>NZ_CP199742.1:1640000-6649164 GCF_052658035.1 Rhodopseudomonas sp. RCAM05734
CGGCGGCAGCAGCGGGACGAACCGCTTGGCGGAACGATCGAGGTTGCGATCGACGGCGTGACGGTGCGCATCGGCGCGGGCGCTCCGTCGGACACCATCGCCGCGGTGTTGCGGGCGCTGAAAGCCGGAGCGTGATCGGCCCGACGGGCGCGGTCCGGGTGATGGTGGCGACCAGGCCTGTGGACTTCCGCAAGGGCGCCGATGGGTTGGCGGCCCTGGTGCGGGAGAGCATGGCGGCGGATCCGTTCTCGGGCGCAGTCTACGTGTTCCGCGCCAAGCGCGCGGATCGGATCAAGCTGGTGTATTGGGATGGCACGGGTCTGTGCCTGTTCGCCAAGCGGCTGGAGGACGGCATCTTCCGCTGGCCGAAGATCGAAGATGGCGTGATCCATTTGTCGGCCGCGCAATTGTCGGCGCTGCTCGAAGGGTTGGATTGGCGGCGTGTCCACGCGGCGCGCGAGACGGTGACGCCGGCACAGCCCGGCTAACGCCTGGACGTTTGTTGCTGTGGCAAAGTGAATCAGCAGCATCGAGCACGTCGCAAAATGCTGGTAAACATGATCTGATTTGATCATGCCGCGCGACGCATTGCCCGATGATTCCGAGACCTTGAAAGCGATGCTGCTCGCCGAGCGGGTGCAGAACGAACGGCTGCGTCAGATCATCAGGGACCTGCAGCGCCACCAGTTTGGCCGCCGGGCGGAGACGCTGCCCGAGGACCAGATGCAGCTCGGTTTGGAAGACGTCGAGCAGGCGGCGGCGCGTGACGTCGCGGAAGCTGAGCAGGCGACACCGGCCGCACGACAGGCCGGAGCTGCGAAGCGTCGGGCCAATCGCGGCGCGCTGCCGGCGCATCTGCCGCGGATCGAGACCACCATCGATATCGACGACAAGACCTGCCGCTGCTGCCAGGGCGCGTTGCACCGGATCGGCGAAGACAAGAGCGAGCGGCTGGATATCGTGCCGGCGAAGTTCCGGGTGCTGGTCACGATCCGGCCGAAATACGCCTGTCGCCAATGTGAGGATGGCGTCGTGCAGGCCCCAGTGCCGGCGCGGCTGATCGAGGGTGGGCTTCCGACCGAAGCCACCATCGCCCAGGTGCTGGTCTCCAAATATGCGGATCATCTGCCGCTGTATCGGCAGGCCCAGATCTATGGCCGCCAGGGCGTCAACCTAGACCGCTCGACGCTGGCAGACTGGGTGGGCCATGCCGCCTGGCATCTGCGTCCGCTGCACCAACGCCTGCTCGACAAGCTCAGAGAGCGGCCAAAACTGTTTGCCGATGAGACGACGTTGCCGGTGCTGGATCCTGGTCGTGGTCGCACCAAGACCGGGCAGTTGTGGGCCTATGCCGCCGACGACCGGCCATGGAACGGATCCGAGCCGCCAGGCGTGGCCTATGTCTACGCGCCGGACCGCAAGGCCGAGCGGCCGATCGCCCATCTCGACAGCTTCAGGGGCATCTTGCAGGTCGATGGCTATGCCGGCTACCGCCGGCTGGCCGAGCGCGGCGACGTGCGGCTGGCGTTCTGTTGGGTCCATGTGCGGCGCAACTTCTACAAGCTCGCCACACCCGGACCTGCGCCGATCGCCAGCGAAGCACTGCAGCGCATCGCCGCGCTTTATGCGATCGAGAACGACATCCGCGGCCGCATCGCCGAGGAGCGTCGGACCGTGCGGCAGCAGAAAAGCCGCTCGCTGGTCGACGCATTGGAGAGTTGGCTGCGCGCAAAACTCGGGCTGATCAGCCAGAAGGGCAAGCTCGCCGAGGCAATCCGCTATGCGCTCTCGCGCTGGGAGGGTTTGGTCCGCTTCCTCGACGATGGCCGTATCGAGCTCGACAACAACGCCGTCGAGCGTTCTATCCGCCCGATCACACTGAACCGGAAAAATGCCTTGTTCGCGGGATCCGACGGAGGTGCCGAGCACTGGGCCACCATCGCCTCGCTGATCGAGACCTGTAAACTCAATGATATCGATCCGCTCGGCTACCTGACAGACGCCCTTACCAGGATCGCCAGCGGTCATCCCAACCGCGACATCGACGCGCTCTTGCCTTGGGCCTACCAAAAGCAAGACCTCAGAGCCGTGGCCTGAGAACGACGCTTACCCGGCTTCTTGTCTCGGCCACTCCTCAAGATAGATTCAGCCGTCAGTAGCGATTGACCGGAAGCACCATGATCTCCGCGATCTGCACATGGGCGGGTTGGTCGAGCGCGAACATGATGACGCGCGCCACGTCTTCCGGGTCGAGCGCCATCTTGAACTGGTCGAAATAGGCCTGCTCCTTCTCGCGGTCGCCGCGGTAGCGCGTCACGATGATGCCGGTGCGGGCGAGGCCGGGCAGGATTTCGGTAATGCGGATTGCGGTCTCCGCCAGTTCGCCGCGGATGGTCTCGGTGAACATGCGGATGCCGGCCTTGCTGGCGGAATAGGCCGCCATGTCCGGCACAATGCGCACCGCGTTGATCGAGCTGATATTGACCACATGGCCGTGGTTGCGCGTCACCATCTTCGGCAGCACCGCGCGGCTCATCCGCATGGTGCCGACCAGGTTGGTGTGGATGATATCGGTCCAGTCGTCCGCCGAACCTTGGTCGAAGCGGGTGCGGCCGCCGATGTCATGGCCGGCATTGTTGATGAGGACGTCAACCTGGCGGAAATCCTCGGGCAGGCCGTCGAGAATGCGATCGACGCCGGCGTGGTCGTTGATATCGAGGCGCACGGCATGCGCCATGGCGCCGAGCTCGGCAGCGAACTCCGCAAGCTGCTCGGCGTTGCGGTCCACCAGCACGATCCTTCGCCCCGATGCCACCACGGCGCGGGCGATTGCGCGGCCGAGTCCGCCCGCCGCGCCGGTCAAAAGTACGGAGTCCTTGCTATCTCTGGTCATTTGATCTCCCTCGGCGCACCGCATTGTTGGTCTGCAGCTTCGGGGTGCGTCCTGCGGTAAAATGGCAGAGCCGCGACGCTGTGTCCGCCATCCCGCGCGTGCTAACTGTTATGCCGAAACAGTGCGCCGTTCGAACGAAGCGCAAACGGGAGACCCATGGACCTCAAGCAACTCAAGGCATTTGCTACGCTCGCCGAATTCGGCTCGTTCTCACGCGCCGGTGCGGTGCTGTCGATCGCCCAGCCGGTGCTCAGTCGGCAGATCAAGGCGCTGGAGCAGGAGCTCGGCATCGAACTGTTCTACCGCAACGGCCGCGGTATCGTGCTCACCGAGGCGGGCAAGGTGCTGCAGAACTATGCCGGCGGCGTGCTTGATACCGTCGAGCGGGCTACGACGGAGGTGATCGCGCTGCGCAGCAGTCCGCGCGGCACCATCGCCATCGGCATGCCGCCCTCGGTCGGGTCGGTGCTTACCGTGCCGCTGGTGCAGTGCTTCCGTCAGGAATTCCCCGACATCGCCATGCATGTCGTGGAAGGTTTTAGCGGCCATCTGCTGGAATGGCTGATCACCGGCAAGATCGATGTGGCGGTGCTGTACAACGCGCCGCGTACCAGCAACCTGCGCGCCGAACCGTTGATCACCGAGGAGATCACCTTGCTCGGGCCCATGAGCGATCCCGCGGGTCTCGGCGACGGGCCGGTGCCGGCGTCGCGGCTGACCGAGATCCCGATGATCCTGCCGGGCCGCCCGCATGGCTTGCGGCTGGTGGTGGATGCGCTGCTCGGCGAAGCCGCGATCGCGCCGCGCATCGAACTGGAAGTCGACGCGATGCCCTCCACGCTTAGCCTCGTCGAGCAGGGCATGGGCTACACGTTGCTGTCCTATGGGCCGGCGCGGCATCTCGTCGCTGCCGGCCGCATGAAAAGCTGGTCGATCGTCGATCCCGTGCTGACGCGGCAACTGATCCTGGTGACATCGAGTCAGCGGCCGACCACTGCGGCGACGCGCGCACTGGCGCAGATGGTGCGGCAGCAGATCAAGGATCTGGTGCGCCGCGGGCTATGGGCCAAGGGCACCGGGCCATTGATGAGCTGACGATTTCGCTGCGCCGCAAACGACTGCGCGCGGCAAAGCTGTTATTCCGCAAACGACGATGCCCCCCGCCGGCAACTCCCGCTAGCTTCCGTCCAACATGAAACGGACCGGCGCGGTTGTGCGCCGGCAAGGGAGAGCGTTGATGGCTGGAGAGCTTCTCGGATTCGTTGGCGTCGGTCGCATGGGCGGTCCCATGTGTTCGCGTCTCCTGGACGCAGGCTACACACTGTGCGTCTATGACCGCGATCCGAATGCCACGGCGCCGCTCAAGGCGCGCGGCGCACAGGTCGCCAACTCGCCCGCAGAGGTCGCTTCCGCGGCCGAGATCGTGCTGATGAGCCTGCCGACGCCGGACATCGTCAAGGCTGTCGCACTTGGCGACAACGGCGTCGCCCACGGCAATCGCGTCCGCACATTGATCGATCTGTCGACCACCGGGCCGGGCGCCTCCACTATCGTCGCCGCTGGGTTGGCCAAGCACAACATCATCTTCGTCGACGCGCCGGTCAGCGGCGGTATCGCCGGCGCCAAGGGCGGCACGCTGGCCGTCATGGTGTCGTGCCCCAAGGATGTCTACGCGCCGCAGGTCGAGCCGATCCTGAAAAATTTCGGCAAGCTGTTCTACACCGGCGAGAAGCCGGGCCTCGCGCAGACCGCCAAGCTCGTCAACAACCTCCTGGCCGCCGCCGCGCTGGTGATCTCGTCCGAAGGCATGGCGATGGGCGTCAAGGCCGGGCTCGATCCGAAAATCCTGCTCGACATCATCAACGTGTCCTCCGGCCGCAACAGCGCCACGCAGGACAAATTCCCGCGCTCGGTGCTGACCGGCACCTTCGACTTCGGCTTCGCTACGGCGCTGTCCTACAAGGACGTCCGGCTCTGCCTCGACGAGGCCGAAGCGATGGGCATTCCCATGATCATGGGCGCGGTCGTGCGTCAGATCCTGGCGTTGACCCAGGCCAAATACGGCCCGGACTCCGACTTCACCTCGATCGCCAAGCTTTCCGAAGAATGGGCCGGCGTCGAGATCCGGGGATAGACGACAGCACCTTCGCGAAAAAGGGAAGCACGACAATGACGACGGCCGACAGGTCCAACAACAGGCAGGCATCGCTGGCGCGCACCATGGTGCGTGCGGCGAACGCCGTGCATTTGTCGGATCTGTCGCCGGCCGCCTGCGACAAGCTCAAGATCTGCCTGCTGGATTTCCTGTCCTGTGCCTTCGAGGCGCGCGACCTCGCCTGGAGCCGGCAGGCGATCGCCATTGCCGGCAATGCGGCGTCGGGCGCCACCATCGTCGGCACCGACATCGCGGCGTCGCCGGCCGATGCCGCCTTCGCCAATGCCACCATGGGCCACGGCCTGGTGCGCGAGGACATGCACGCCGGCAGCATCGGTCATCACGGCGTTGTGCTCTGGCCGGTGTTGCTGGCGCTGGCGCAGCGCAGCCAGGTGTCCGGCGCGCAACTGCTGATAGCGGCGGCGGTTGGCTACGAGGTCGGCGGCCGGCTCGGCCGCGCGCTATTCGATGCGGACCTCGCCCGGCTGTTTCGCCCCACCGGCATTCTCGGCCCGGTCGCGGGCGCGGTAGCCGGAAGCCGCCTGCTGTCGCTCGACGAGAATGCCGCGGTGTCTGCGCTGGCGCTGGCGGCCAATGCCTCGGCGGGCCTCAACCAGTGGCCGCATGACGGCGGCAGCGACATGTACTTTCATCCCGGCGCCGCCGCGCGCAGCGCCATCACCGCGGTCGCGCTGGCGGAAGCCGGCGCCTATGGCTCCGAACTGATTCTCGAGGGCGAGGCCGGGCTGTTCGCCGCGTTCCGTCGCGCCCTGGCGCCGCCTGTCATCACGCTGTTTCCCGGCGGCGAGGAAGAGATCCTGGCGGTCTACAACAAGCCGGTTCCGGCCTGCAATTTCGCCCAGACGGCCTGTCAGGCGGCCCTGCGTGTGGCGGAAGAGATCGACAACATTGCCGCGGTCGAGCAGATCACCGTGCACCTTCCGGATGCCGCGATCCGCTATCCCGGTTGCGATTTCACCGGCCCCTTCGAACGCGCGCTGCAGGCCAAGATGAGCATCCAGTACGGCGTCGCCGGCGCGCTGGTGCGCAAGGTGGTCGACGAGGACAATTATCGCAGGCTCGATGATCCCGACATCCTGCGCCTTGCGTCGATGATCCGGCTGAAGAGCGATCGCGAATTCACCGCGGCGTTTCCCGCGGCGCAGGGCGCGGAGGTCGAGGTCAGCCTCGCTGTCGGCGCGCGGATCAGCCGCCGGATTTCCGACGTCATCGCCGCCACCGAGGGCGAAGTGCGTGCGCGTCTCCGCGACAGCGCCGGTGCCGTGCTCGGCGTCAATCGCGCCGACGCCATCGAGGAAGCCATCGATCGCATCGAACGGAGCAGTAACGCCGGGCGCATTGCCGGGTTATGCGCGCTGACCGTGCGCGGCGGCAGATCACGTAGCTCCGCGGCGCGCGTCGCGGGCAGGGCAACCTGACGCGCAACGTTTTTGAGAACAGGCCACGGCCACAACGGGCGCCAAGTCCGAGGGTCGCGACAAGGGGAGAAACGACATGAAGGACAGGGGCAATGGCCTGCGCGCCATCGCGGCAAGGCGGCATCGATGATGTCGCAGGTCATCGAAAACATCCTGCAGGCACTGGTCGCTGGCCTCCTGGCCGGAGCGATCTACGGCCTGATGTGCGTCGGACTCGGCCTGATCTTCGGCGTGATGCGCGTCATCAACTTCGCCCAGGGCGATTTCATGATGCTCGGCATGTATGTCGCCTATTACCTGTTCCTGTCGTTCGGCATCCAGACTGCATTCGGTAACGTGCTCGGCCCCTATGTGGCGATCCTGCTGTCCGGCCCGCTGCTGTTCCTGTTCGGCTTCTGGATCCACAAGTTGCTGATTTCTCGGGTCACCGGCCAGCGCACCGCGACGCTGGAGGGCGAGGGTCACTTCGCCCAGTTGATCCTCACGCTCGGCGTTGCGCTGGTGCTGCAGAACGGCGGGTTGATCGTGTTCGGCTCGGTGCTGGCCTCGATCCGTACGCCGCTGTCGTCCAGCGCCTGGGAGATCGGGCCGCTCTGGAACGACCTCATCAGCATCTTTGTCAACAAGGCGCGCGGCATCGCCGCCATCATCTCGATCGCCGCGATGATCGGGCTTGCCGCGCTGATCACCCGCACCCGCATGGGCAAGGCATTGCGCGCCGCCGCCGACAACCCGGTCGCCGCCACCTATATGGGCATCGACATCGACAAGGCGCACCGCATCGCCTTCGGGCTCGGTACCGCGGTCACCGCGGTGGCCGGCGGGCTGCTCGCCACCAACTATCCGTTCCATCCCTATATCGGCATCGACTACGTCATCGTGATGTATGCCGGCGTCGTGCTGGGCGGCATGGGCAGCATCACCGGCGCGTTCTGGGGCGGCATGACCATCGGGCTCGTGCAGCAGCTTTCGACGCTGGTCCTGCCGACCCAGCCGCAGAACGCCGCGATCTTCGTCGTCTTCCTTTTGATCATTTTCCTGCGCCCTCAGGGGTTCTTTGGCCGCATGGTGGAGAGAACCTGATGCCGATGCTGTTGCGTTCTCTCGCGCCGACATTGCTCGCTGCCGCGATCTATGCCTGCCTCGCTCTTTTCGTTACCAACTCCTACTATCAGCTCACGCTGACTCTGGTGCTGGTGTGGGCGAGTTTCGGCCTGTCGTGGAATGTGCTGTCCGGCTACACCGGTCTGGTGTCGTTCGGCCACGCCGCGTTCTTCGGTCTCGGCGCCTACACCACGGCGCTCGGGCAGATCTATTTCGACATCACGCCGTGGCTGCTGATCCCCGCCGCCGCGGTGATCGGCGGCATTGCCGGCCTGCTGGTCGGCTTCCCGACCTTCCGGCTGCGTGGTCACTACTTCGCGCTGGCGATGCTGGCCTATCCGCTGGCGCTGCTCTACGTGTTCGAATGGCTCGGCTATCAGGAGCTGACGCTGCCGATCAAGCGCGACAATCCGTTCGCCTACATGCAGTTCTCCGATCCGCGGGTCTACACCTTCGTCGCCCTGGCGATGTTGCTCTGCATCGTCGCCATCACCCGCGCGGTGGAGCACTCGCGCTTCGGCATGGCGCTGCTGGCGATCAAGCAGAACGAGGCGGCGGCGGAGGCCGCCGGCATCGACACGCTGTCGTGGAAGCTGCGCTCCATCGCGCTGTCCGGCGCCATCGCCGGTGCGGTCGGCGCGTTCTATGCGGTGGTACTGCTGGTGGTCACGCCGCCCTCGGTGTTCGGCATGCTGGTGTCGGCGCAGGCACTGACGGTTTCGATGTTCGGCGGCGTCGGCACCGTGTGGGGGCCGCTGATCGGCGCTGCGGTGCTGGTGCCGGTGTCGGAGATCCTGCACGCCGAGCTCGGCGCAAAGATTCCCGGCATCCAGGGCGTGATCTTCGGCCTGGCTATCATCACCGTGATCCTGGTGGCGCCGGAAGGCGTGTTCTGGAAGGTGCGCGACCGCTGGATGAAGCGTCGTGCCGGCGCAGCAGCGGCACCAGCCGCCGACGCCGCGACTGCGCCGGAGCGTGTGATTCCGTTCGTAGCGGCCGCCAGGCGCACGGAACGGCCGCAAGGCAATGTGTTGCTCTCGGTCAAGGGCCTGTCGAAGTCCTTTGGCGGGTTGAAGGCGGTGCAGGATGTCAGCTTCGATATCCACGAAGGCATGATCCTCGGCATCATCGGCCCGAACGGCGCCGGCAAGACCACGCTGTTCAACCTGCTCAACGGTTTCTCTTTGCCGAACACCGGCGAGGTGCTGTTCGAGGGCCGCAACATGGTGGGGCGCAAGCCGCATGAACTGTGCCAGGTCGGCGTCGGCCGCACCTTCCAGGTGATGCGCCCGTTCCTGCGCATGTCGGTGCGCGACAACGTCCGCGTCGGCGCCTATGTGCAGGCGGCCAGCGAGGACGAGGCGCGCCGCTTCGCCGACGATGCGGTGGAACGGGTCGGGCTGACAGGTGTCGCCGACAAGGTTGCGGCCGAGCTGACTACCAAGGAGTTGCGGCTGATGGAGCTGGCGCGCGCGCTGGCCGGCAAGCCGCGCCTGCTGTTGCTCGACGAGACGCTGGCCGGGCTTGGCCATGGCGAGGCCGAGGAGGTCGTCGCCGTGGTGCAGCGGCTGGCGCGCGAGGGCGTCACCATCGCCATCATCGAGCACACCATGCAGTCGATGGTGAAGCTGGTCGACAGCTTCCTGGTGCTCGATCACGGCGCGGTGCTGGCCGATGGCGATCCCGTCAGCATCACCCGCAATCCCCGGGTCATCGAGGCCTATCTTGGAAAGAAATGGGTGAACCGTGCTCAAGCTTGATGGTATCTGCGCCGGATACTCCGTCGTTCCCGTCCTCAAGGATGTCTCGCTGACGGTCGAGGCCGGACAGTTCGTCGCCATCGTCGGGCCGAATGGCGCCGGCAAGACGACCCTGTTCAAGACCATTTCCGGCATCGTGCAGCCGAGCGCCGGTGCCATCCTGTTCGAGGGCGTCGACCTCGCCGACATTCCCGCCGCGAAGCGGCCGCATCTCGGCATCGCCCACGTTCCCGAAGGCCGCCAGGTGTTTCCGTCGCTGTCGGTGATGGAGAATCTCGAGATGGGCGCCTTTACCGACGCCGGTCGCCGCGCCTGGAAACAGAACCTCGAACGCATTTTCGCCCTGATGCCGGTACTGGCCGAGCGGCGCGATCAGTTCGCCGGCACGCTGTCCGGCGGCGAGCAGCAGATGGTGGCGATCGGCCGCGGTCTGGCATCTGCGCCAAAACTGCTGATGCTCGACGAGCCCTCCATGGGGCTGGCGCCGGCGATCGCCGATTTCATTTTCGAGAAGCTGATCGAGATCCGCGCCGAAACCAAGCTCACCATCCTGCTGGTCGAGCAGCGGGTCGCCGAGGCGCTGGAATCCGCCGACCGCGGCTATGTGCTGGAAGCCGGCCGTGTCGTGCTCGAGGGCAACAACGCGACGCTGCGGGCCGACGACCGGATCCGGCAGGCCTATCTCGGAATGTAAATCAAGCTCGCGGCCTCAACAGCGAGCCCAATGGGAGGATACAAAGATGACGAAGATACTTCCGGTGACACGGCGTACATTCGTGTCGGGTGCGGCCGCCATCGGTCTCACCGGCGTGGCGCGCGCGCAAGCGCCCGCCGACGTCAAGGTCGGCCTGATCGTGCCGCTGTCCGGCCTCTATGCCCGGCCCGGCGCGGTGATGAAGATGGGCGCCGAGCTGGGCATCGCCGATGTCAATGCGGCCGGCGGCATCAAGGCGCTGGGCGGCGCCAAGCTGCAGCCGGTCGCACTGGATTGCGGCGACACCGTCGAGAAGGCCAAGAACGCCGCGCAGCGCATGGTGGCGCAGGAGCCCGATCTGGTCGCCGCCACCGGCTCCTATCTCAGCCTCGTTCACGCTGGCCGTCAGCGAGGTCACCGAGCGCGCCGGCCTGCCGCTGCTGACGCTGTCCTATTCCGACCTGCTTACTGACCGCGGTTTCCGCCACCTGTTCCAGACCTCGGCCACCGCCGCGGCGCAGTCTGAACTTGGCCTGCCCGAACTGATGAAGCTCGCGGAAGCGGCCTCCGGCAAGCGGCCGAAGACCGTGGCCATTGCGATGGACAACACCGGCACATCGATTGCGACGGCCAAGGCGCTGAAGGAAAAGCTATTCCCGAAGCTCGGCCTCGAACTGGTGATGGACGAGGTGTGGACACCACCGCTGGCCGATGCCACGCCGCTGATCCAGAAGGTGCGCGCCACCAGGCCGGACCTGTTCCTGTTCATGCCGAACGCCGTGTCCGACGCCAAGCTCGGGCTCGAGAAGATGAACGAGTTCGGCCTCGGCCAGGGGCGTATCCCCACCATCTCCTTCAGCATTACCATCGCCGAACCCGACATGCTGCAGAGCGTGTCGCCGGAAGTCGTGCAGGGCATCATGACCATCGTCGCCAACTGGGGCGTCAAGGGCCAGGAGAAGCTGCTGGCGGATCTCAAGACCAAGTACAAGGAGCCGTGGATGACCCAGAACGTGGTCTCCACCTATGGCGACATGTGGCTGATCAAGGAAGCGCTGGAAAAATCCGGCAAGGCCGATCGCGCCGCTGTGTCCGAGGCGCTGCGCACCCTCGATGCCGGGCCCGCAAAATACTATCCGGGCGGCACGCTGAAGTTCGACGACAAGGGCCGCCGCGTCGGGGCCGGCGTGGTCATCGTGCAGTGGCAGAACGGCATTCCCGTCACAGTCTACCCGAACGATCTCGCGGTGGCGGCACCGTTCTGGCCCAAGAAGAGCTGAAAAAGAAGCGCTGAACAATCAAAACAAAATCATTTGGAGGACATCATGACCGATATGAGCAGGCTGGCCCTGACACGACGCACGATGCTGGCGGCGAGTGCCGCGACGCTGCTCGCGCCGCGCGCCTTCGCGCAATCGCCGGCCGAGGTGAAGGTGGGATTGCTGGTGCCGCTGTCCGGGCTTTATGCGCGCCCGGGCGCGGTGATGAAGATGGGCGCCGACATGGCGATCGATCACATCAACAAGGCCGGCGGCGTCAAGGCGCTGGGCGGCGCCAAGCTCAAGCTGGTGGTGCTGGATTCCGGCGACACCGTCGAAAAGGCCAAGAACGCCGCGCAGCGGATGGTGGCGCAGGAGACCGACTTGGTCGCCGCCAGCGGCGCCTATCTGAGCTCGTTCACGCTGGCTGCCACGGAAGTCACCGAGCGCGCGCAGTTGCCGATGCTGACCCTGTCCTATTCCGACCTGATCACCGACCGCGGTTTCAAATACGTATTCCAGACCTCGGCGACTGCGGCGTCGCAGGCCCGCCAGGCGCTGCCGCTGCTGATGAAGCTGGCGCAGAGCGCGTCCGGCAAGATGCCGAAGACCGTGGCGATCATCACCGACAACACCGGCGCGTCGGTGGCCTCGGCCAAGCCGATGCGCGAGGGTCTGCTCAAGGAGGTCGGCCTCGATCTGGTGATGGACGAGACTTTCACGCCGCCGCTGTCGGACGCCACGCCGCTGGTGCAGAAGGTGCGCGCCGCCAAGCCGGATCTGCTATTCTTCCTGCCCACGGTGATTTCCGACGCCAAGCTGGTCTTGGAGAAGATGAACGAGTTCGGCCTCAGCCAGGGCCGTATCCCGACCATCTCGTTCGGCATCGCCATCGCCGAGCCGGACATCCTGCAGACCATCAATCCGACGCTCCTGCAGGGCGTTATCACCTGCGTCGGCAGCCGGGCCACCAAGGGCCATGAGGCGCTGATCGCCGAATTGAAGAGCCGCTACAACGAACCGTGGATGACCCAGAACGCCATCTCGACCTATGGCGACATGTGGCTGATCAAGGACGCACTGGAAAAAGCGGGCAAGGCCGACAAGGTGGCGGTGGCCGACGCGCTGCGCAGCATGGATGGCGGGCCGTCCAAATACTATCCCGGCGGCATTCTCAAGTTCGACGACAAGGGACGCCGCGTCGATGCCGAAATGACGGTGGTGCAGTGGCAGAACGGAATTCCCGTCACTGTGTTCCCGCAGAAACTCGCCGTTGCCGAGCCGTTCTGGCCGAAGCGCTGAGCCACGATCCACCCGCCATCTTGGCGGGTGGCCCTATCCGACCAACACAGAAAGAAAAGTACATGAGCAAGGAAGTCTTCGATCGCGGTCTGGCTATTCGCAAGGACGTGCTGGGCAAGGAATTCGTCGAGAAGTCATTCGCGTCGGCGGATGATTTCAACATGCCGATGCAGGAACTGACCACCGAATATTGCTGGGGCGCCGTCTGGGGCCGCGACGGCCTGCCGCGCAAGACCCGCAGCATGCTCAACATCGCCATGCTGAGCGCGCTCAACCGGCCGCACGAGCTGCGCATGCACCTGAAGGGCGCGCTGGTCAACGGCGTCACCAAGGAAGAGATCAAGGAAGTGCTGCTGCAGGTCGCGATCTATTGCGGCATCCCGGCCGGTGTGGATTCGTTCCGTACCGCGCGCGAAGTGTTCGCTCAGATCGAAGCCGAGAAAGCCGGCAAGTAGGTCGCCTGCACCGACCTGACCGTCGCGGTCGCCGTTCTGCGCATGCTGAACGGCGGCCGCGTTGAAGTAAGAACGCTTCCATGAGATTTACCGTCAGTGAGGCCCGCGATCTCGCCGCGCGCGTGATGGCCGGGCTCGGTCACGATGTCGCAGATTCGGCGCTGATCGCCGATCACCTGATCGACTGCGAGCTGCGCGGGCTTGGCTATGGCGGCCTGGCGCGCGCCATCAGTATTGCCGAACGGCTGGCACGCACCGGCGATCATCGCCGCGCCATCCGCACACTGCACGAGACGCCGGTGTCGGCGCGGCTCGATGGCGGCGACCAGCTCGGCTATCTCGTCGCGCACCGCGCCACCCAGATCGCCATCGACAAGGCGGAGGCCACCGGCATCGCCGTGGTCGGCGCCAGCGACACCTGGTACACCGGCATGCTGTCGTACTATGCGGAGATGGCCGCGGCGCGCGGGTTGGTCAGCGTCATCGCATCCAATGCCTCGCCCTGGGTCGCGCCGCACGGCGCCACCGAAGGCCGCTTCGGCACCAACCCGATCTGCTTCGGTTTCCCCAGTGCCGATGAGCCGGTGATCTGGGACATCGGCACCTCCGCGATCATTCACGCCGAGGTGACGCTGGCCGGCCGGCTCGGCCGGCAGCCGCCTGTCGATGTCGCGTTCGACGCGGAAGGCCGGCCGACGCGCGATCCCGCCGCGGCACTCGCCGGCGCCTTTGCCGCCTGGGGTGGCGCCAAGGGATCGGGCCTCGGCATCGTGGTGCAGTTGCTCGGCATCATGGCCGGATCAAAGCCGATCCCGCCGGAGCTCGCCGGCTTCGGCTTCGTCATCATCGCCATGCGGCCGGATCTGATGGGCTCCGCCGACGAATTCCGCGCCAATGTCTCGGCCTATGCCGAAGCGGTGCGTGGCGCGCGGCCGGTCGAGGGCGGCGCGCCGGTGCGGATGCCGTTCGATCGCTCGCGCGCCGATCGCCAGCGCCGTCGCGATCTGGATGCGATCGAAATCCCCGACGAGATCTGTCGCCAGCTCGATGCTATCGTCGCGCGTCAACCTGCGAGTGAGACTTCATGACCACGTCATCCCATGCCATGAGCGGCATCGAGCCGTTCGAACTGTTCGCGATCCGCTACGGCGAGCACACCGGCCGCCGCGCCTCCGACAATTTCATCGGTGCCGACGTCCACGAGGCCGGCCGCAACCTCGACTACTTCGTCTGGGTGGCGCGTCGCTCCGACAAGGTGTTCGTCATCGACACCGGCTTCAATCCGACCTCGGCGGCGCAGCGCGGCCGCACCATGCTGCGGCTGCCCGCCGACGGCGTGCGTGCGCTCGGCATCGATCCGGCAGAGGTCGACCAGGTCATCCTCAGCCATCTGCATTACGATCACGCCGGCTCGCTCGGCGCATTCCCGCGCGCCTGCTTCCATGTCCAGGATGCCGAGGCGGCCTATGCCACCGGCCGCTGCATGTGCCACGGCTATCTGCGCCATCCCTTCGATGTAGAAGACGTCGTCGGCTTCGTGCGCAACGTCTATGCCGACCGCGTCGCGTTCCACGACGGCTTTTCCGAACTGGCGCCGGGGCTCACGCTGCACAAGGTCGGCGGCCATTCGGCGGGACTGCAGATCGTGCGGGTGTGGACGAAGCGCGGCTGGGTCGTGGTGGCGTCGGACGCCACGCACTATTACGACAATATGCTGCGCGGCCTGCCGTTTCCCGCGGTCTACAATGTCGGCGACATGATGGAGGGGTTTCGCACCGTACAGGCGCTGGCGGATAGCTCCGATCACATCATCCCCGGCCACGATCCTCTGGTGATGGCGCTGTATCCGCCGGTGTCGCGCGAACTCGACGGCATTGCGGTGCGGCTCGACGTGGCGCCGCGCGTGGACCGCGGCTGATGGCCGCGCAGCCGCGATCGGCGCTGGTCACCGGCTCCACCGGCGGGCTCGGCCTTGCCGTGGCCGACAGTCTGGCGGCGGCCGGCTTCAACATCATCCTGCACGGACTCGACGACCCGGCCGCCATGCAGCCGGCGACGCAAGCGCTGACGCAGCGTCACGGCATCGGCGCGGTCTATTGTCAGGCAGATCTCGCCGATCTCGCCGCGGTGGATCGGCTGATGCAGGCCGCGCGTGACGCGTTCGGCGGGCCCGACGTCGTGGTCAACAATGCCGTGGTGCGCCACTTCGCCCCGGTGGAGGACTTGTCCATCGACGACTGGCAGCGTTCGCTGGCGGTCAACCTCACCGCGCCGCTGCGCCTCATCCAGCTCGCACTGCCCGCCATGCGCGCGTGCGACTTCGGCCGCATCGTCAACCTGTCCTCGCAGTACGGCCAGCGCGGCGCCAAGGGCCGCGTCGACTACGTCACCACCAAGACCGGCATCCTCGGCCTGACCCGCACCGTGGCGCTGGAAACCGCCGGCACCGGCATCACCTGCAATGCCGTCAGTCCCGGCACCCTGCCGACGCCGGCGATCGCCAAGCGCATCGAGGCGCTCGCCGCGGCGCGCAACCTGTCCCACGACGACGCTGTGCGTGACTACATGAAAGAGCGGCAGCCGAGCGGCCGCTTCGTCGAGCTCGCCGATGTCGGCGCCGCCATCGTGTTCCTGTGCGGCCCTGCGGCGCGCGACATCACCGGCGCGGTGATCCCCATCGATGGCGGCTGGTCGGCCGCCTAGCCCGACAGTGCCGCGACGAGATCGCCGAGATCCGGCGCATGTTCGAGCGCTCGGATCGTCTCGATCGCTCTCGTGCTGTCGATGCCGGGCGCGCCGTCGCGCGCGCAGGCGCGAAACTTGGCTTCGATATCGGCGTCGGTGAGTGGCCGTGCCAGGCTGCCGCGCGCGGCGACGACCTCCATCGACAGCTTGCGGCCGTCGCGGCAGGCGATGCCGACGCGCGCGGCGCCGACCGGCATGGTGTCGTCGCGGACCGCACTCACCCTGCTGCGCATCGCAACGACATCGGCGTCGAACACGACGGTGTCGGAGAACTCATGGACGCCCGCACGGCCCAGCAGCAGCGCCACTGCGGCACAGTGATGGACACTGACGCGGGCGTCGCCGGCGGTGTTCACCACGCGGTCGCCGCGCGCCAGCAGCAGCGTGTCGCCGGTGACGTTCACCGCATCGATGTCGTCAGGCTTGAGCGCGTGGGCGGCGCGCAGGTCGAGGCAGGCGTCGATCACCGCATGCATGACAATGCCGGCCGGGTAGGGCTTGAAGGTGTTGCTCGCAAACTCCCAGCGCGTGCCGAGCTCGCCGATCATCGCGTCGATATCCGGCGTGTCGCCGCAGGCGCGCGCCCAGCCGAGCGGCCCCTCGATCGCGGTCGGCGCGGCCTGCTGGCCGGCTTCGGCGAGCATCGCGGCGAGCATGCCGCTGCGCGCGGTGTTGCCGACGCTGGCGTTCTTGCCTGCTGTCGGGAGATTTTCCACCAGCCCGGCGGACAGGCTGGCGGCGATGCCCAGCGCGTGGGCGGTGCGCGCGGCATCGAGGCCGAGCAGGCGCGCGCAGGCGGCTGCCGCGCCAAACACGCCACAGGTTGAGGTAATGTGCCAGCCGCGCGCGTAATGGCCCGGTGAGACGCCGAGCCCGATGCGGCAGGCGGTCTCGCCGCCGGCGACGAAGGCCTGGAGCAGTTGCCGGCCCGACAGGCCGCGCCATTCCGCCAGCGCCAGCGCCGCGAAAGCCACTGGCGCGGTGGGATGGATGATGGTGGGCAGATGGGTATCGTCGAAGTCGAGCAGGTTGCTGGCCACCGCGTTGACGAAGGCGGCGCTGCCGGCGTCCATTCGCCTGGTGCCGCCAACCAGCATGGCGTGCCGGTGATCGGAAAAGCATTGCAGCGTCTGCGCCAGCGTGACGACCACCGGCGCGCGCGCCGAACCGAATGCGGTACCGATGCCGTTCAGCAGCGAGCGTCGCGCAGCCCCACGGACGGCTTCGGGGAGGTCCTCCCACTGCATCGCGGAAATCAACTGCGCGAGGGCATGGGTGACGGTTGGCGTGGTTTTCATCGAGAAGCCCGAAAGTGCGCGATCTGGAACGAGATGCGTCGCCGAGGATGGTCGGCAATACATTGCCTGACAATGCCTATCGCTGGCCGGCAAATTGGTGCGCCGATCGCTATAACTGCTATTCCGATGTGAATTCCTTGGCCTGTCAGCGCCGAGGGATAGCTGCGCGCTGCATAGCTGCGGTCCCGTACCGAACCATTGAAGGCATCACGGCCGCAACGCGGGCGCGTCCATCGCCATGCCCCGCGCGCGAGACATCAGATAGAGCTCCAGTTCGACCAGCTCCGGTGCGCCGTAGTCGTAGGCCTGGGCGCGGACGCCGGCCATGCAGTTGCGCAGCCGGCGCTGCAGCGAGCCGATGGACTGCCATTCCAGCCGGTACAGCGGATAGCCGGTCGGATGGGCCTGGGTGATGGCGGAACCGGCGAGGTGCTTGTCCCAGTTGTCGTCGTGGCAATTGCTGCAGCCGAGATTGAGCTGGCCCTGCCGGCGCATGAACAACGCGTGGCCGGCGGCAACGAACGGCGCCAGCCGCGGGTCAGCGCCGGCGTCGATCGCCATGCCGCGCGATTGCCGGGCGACCAGGGCGGTCAGCGCCAGCAGCTCCGGGCTTTCATAGGCCAGGGGCGTGGCCTGCTGGTGCTGGCTGCGGCACAGGTTGATGCGCTGCTCGAGATTGACCGGCCGCCCCAGTGTCGCATCGAAAGCGGGATAGTGCGCCGCGACGCCGCGCATGCTTGCGGGATCGTTGTGGCAGTCGGCGCAGGCCAGGTTCGCCGTGCCGGATTTGTCCTTCCACAGTTTCTCGCCGTCGAGCACCGACAGCATGGCGGGATTGGCGGTGTCGTCGTTCTGGATCGCCTGCGTTTGTGGCGTCATGAACGTCGCGCCGGAGCGGCGCTCGGCCGGCGGGATCTCGGTGGCGAAGCCGAGCGCTCCCGCCTGCATCAGCAGCGTTGCCGCGATGATGCCAGTGCCTTTCATTCGACGATGATCGAGGCCGAGGCGGTTTCGGAAAAGCCGCGGTCGCCGGTCCAGTTGAATTCCAGCGTGCCGCTGTCGCTGGCGACCGTAAAGAATGACAGGAAGGGATTGGCGGCGATGGCCGGAAACAGCTCAGCACGAAAGATCTCCACGCCATTGTAGCGGCAGGAGAAGCTGGTGATGATGTTGCGGGGAATGGCCTCGCCGGTCACGGTGTGGCGGAAGCCGGTTTCCATGATATGCGACATCAGCGCCTTGATCTCGATGATGTCGCCGCGCTTGGCCTTCGGCGGCACGTTGATGAGGGCGGAGGGCATCAGCCGGCTTCCTCGGTGCAGGCGGCCAGAGTCACCACCACGTCGGCGCTGACCGACCAGAACGAACCGTCCGACAGTCGCGCGATGGCCACGATCTTCTGGGTATCGGCGAGCCGCATCCTGGTGCCGACCTCGGCGCGGCCGGCGCACGGGCCGATGAAGAAGTTTCCCACATTGGGTTGCGGGTTCTTCTCGTTGAACAGATGGATGCTGCGCACGAAGTCGGTGTCCGTCATCGGGCTGGAGACGCTGACAGTGACCGGCACGGTATTGCCGTTCTCCACCAGCGGCGGCACGTCGAGCTTGACGCGGCCGGCATGCACCACCGCGCCGCCCACGACGGCGTGGATGGCCGCGGCCAGCGAGTCGGGCGTCGCCTGTGCACTCGTCAGCGCGAACGGCGTGACGGTGATGGCCGCCATGCCGCCAGCCATCGTCAGGAAGCCGCGCCGTGTCGCGTCGGTGCTCGTGCTCATCATCCGTCCCTGTTCAATCCCGCAGCGTGGTGAGATAGGCCACCACGTCCTCGATCTGCCCAGCCGAGAGGATCGGCCGGTCGCGCCATGTCGCCGCCACCCGCTGCAGGCTGTCGACCCGGTAATAGGATGGCATGATGGTCGCGGGATTGAGGCGCGTCGCATCCACCAGCCGCAGCCGCAATTGTCCCTCGCTCCAGCGGCTGCCGCTGCCCGCGAGACCCGGCGCCAGATCGCCCTGCAGCACGGCCGCGTTCTGCGGCACCGCGTGGCACAGCACGCAGGTGGTCTGCCGGTTGGCGACCAGCGCGCGTCCGCGCGCGGCATCGCCCGGTGCGCCGGTCAACGACGCCGCGATGGCATCGCCCTCGACCACGTAGCCGACAAGCTGTTGCGCGCGGGACGCGCCGGGCAGCGCTGTGCAACACAGTGCCGCGAGCAGCAGACGCGCGATCCCCGGTGCTCTAGCCAAAGGCTTCGGCCGTGATGGTAGCGAACCAGGCATCGGCAAAGGCGGCCTCCTGCGCGCGTACCGCGGCCGGCGCATCGAGCGGGCTGACGCCGCCGGCGCCCTCCACATCCGCGAACAGGCCGTTCTTGGGCTGGTACACGCCGGCGATGGAGATGCCGTAATCGGGCGTCACCAGGCTGTAGCAGGTGTTGATCAGCTTGGGCTGCGGCGGCGCGTTGCCTGCCAGCAGGGTGACCACCGCGCCGGCGCAGGCCTTGGCCTGGGCATTGGCCGAAAAAGCCGATTTGGGCATCGCGCCGGCGATGCAGGCGTCGCCGATGACATGGATGTTCGGCACCAGCCGCGATTCGAAGCTGACCGGATCGATACTGCACCAGCCGGTCTTGTCGACGGCACCGGCCAGCACGGCGATCGCGCCGGCTTTCTGCGGTGGGATCACATTGGCGACCTGCGCGGTGTGCTTGCCGAAATCGGTGGTCAGCGTGTTGGTGGCCGGATCGACCGACGTCACCTTGCCGCCCTGTGACAGCGCAACCCATTCCACCATGCCGGGATACAGCTCTGCCCAGGCGCTCTGGAACAGTTTCTGTTTCGAGAAGGCATCCTTGGCGTCGAGGATGATCAGCTTGGAGCGCGGCTTCTTCGTCTTCAGATACCAGGCGATCAGGCTGGCGCGCTCATAGGGGCCGGGCGGACAGCGGAACGGATTGGCCGGTGCCGCGATCACCACCAGACCGCCATCGTCCATCGCCTCGAGCTGGCGGCGCAGCAGCGTAGTCTGCTCGCCGGCCTTCCAGGCGTGCGGCATTTTCCCGGCGGCAGCCTGGTCGTAGCCCTCCAGCGCGTCGAAGCGCAGGTCGATGCCCGGCGCCAGGACCAGCCGGTCATAGGTCAGCGACGAGCCGTCAGCGAGTTTGACGCTACGCGCCTGCGCGTCGATCCCTGCCGCCATCTGCGGGACCACGGCAATGCCCTCGGCCGCGAACTTTCCGTAACCGAATTGCTGCGCTTCCAGAGGCCGCATTCCGACGATCACCGCATTGCTGAACGGGCAGGAAGTGTAGGTGGCGTTGGGTTCGACCAGCGTGATCTGGATGCTGGGGTCGAGTTGCCGCAGCGCGCGGGCGCAACTGGCGCCGCCGAAACCGCCGCCGATCACCACGACCTTTGCCGCGCCCTGCGCCAGCGCCGGCCGCGCAAATCCCAGCGCGGCGGCGCCCATCGCCGCGCCGAAAAACTCCCGCCGGTTCGGATGACGCAAGCGGCTCATCTTGTGTCCTGTTGCTGTGCAGCGAGCCATGCCGCGATCGGGCGCACCTCGTCGTCGGAAAACCCCTTGGCGATGCGGTTCATCACCGTGGCCGGCCTGGAGCCGTCGCGAAACGCTGCCATGGCAGCGACGATCTCGCCGGCGTCGCGTCCACGCAGATGCGGCACCGGCGAGGTCGCACTACTGATCGTCGTGTGGCAACCGGAGCACGAAGCCGCGCCCGGTGGCGGCAGCGATGCTGCCTGCGACGGCGTGGCCGCAATCGCAAACAGGGCCATCGCCAATCCAACGGAACTGCGAAGCTCATTCATTCCCGTCATCCAGTGGAAAAGCGGAGGCTGCTTGCCTCTGCTCATATCAGGCAAAGCTGATGTCGTGGTTGCGCAGCGGCACCGAGCGGATGCGTTTGCCGGTGGCGGCGAAATAGGCGTTGAGCACCGCGGGCGCCGCGACGCAGATGGTCGGCTCGCCGACCCCGCCCCAGAATCCGCCGCTCGGCATGATGATCGACTCCACCTTGGGCATTTCGCTGATCCGCATCGAATTGTAGGTGTCGAAGTTATTCTCCTCGATGCGTCCGTCCTTCACCGTGAGTCCGCCATAGAACAGCGCGGACAGGCCGTAGACGAAGGAGCCAGCGATCTGCCGCTCGATCTGCGCCGGATTGACGGCGTAGCCGGGATCGGTGGCGGCAACGATGCGATGCACCTTGATCTTGTTGCCTGATGTCACCGAGATCTCGGTGGCGCCGGCCACGTAGCTGCCATAGCCCATGTGCTGGGCGATGCCGCGGAACACGCCCTTGGGCGGCGGCGTGGTCCAGCCGATCTTCTCGGCGACGGCATTGAGCACAGCGAGGTGCTTGGGGTGCTTGCCCATCAGCTTGCGGCGGAATTCGAGCGGGTCCTGCCCGGCAGACAGCGCCAGCTCGTCCATGAAGCATTCGAGATAGATGGCATTGTGGTTGACGTTGACACCGCGCCAGAAGCCGGGCGGCACGTGCGGGTTGCGCATGGAGTGTTCGACCAACAGGTTCGGCAGACTGTAGCCGATCGCCGCCTCGCCCTGCGGCGCAAGGCCCTGGAACGCCGCCGGATCCATGCCATTGACCAGCGCATCCGGACGCACGCTGAACAGGATCGACTGGCCGGACAGCCGGACCTGCAGCGCGGTCAGATTGTTGTCGGCGTCGAACGCGCCGGTCAGCTTGCACTGGGTGATCGGATGATACCTGCCGTGCTGCATGTCCTCTTCGCGCGACCAGATCAGTTTGATCGGCGTACCCGGCATCTGCTTGGCGATCGATACTGCCTGCCGCACATAGTCGGTCATGCTGCGGCGACCGAAGCCGCCGCCGAGCATCAGCTTGTGCACGTCGCATTTGTCGGCCGGCAGGCCGGAGGCCTCCAGCACCGCGGCGAAGGCGGCTTCGCCGTTCTGGGTGCCGGTCCACACTTCGCATTTATCCGCCGTGTAGAGCGCAGTAGCGTTCATGGGCTCCATGGTGGCGTGGTTCTGGTAGGGGTAGGAATAGACCGCCTCGATCTTGCGCGCGGCGCCGGCGACTGCGGCCTTGGCATCGCCGTTCTGGTTCCCGATAAAGGCGGGCTGCGCCGGGTCGAGGCCTTCCTCGAGCCATTTGGCGATGGAGGCACTGGACACCTTGGCGTTGTCGCCTTCGTCCCAGACGATGGGCAGTGCGTCGAGCGCGACCTTGGCGTGCCACCATGTGTCGGCGACCACGGCGACTGCGCTGTCACCCACCTTCACCACCTTCTTGACGCCCTTCATGGCGGCGACCTTGGAGTCGTCGAAGCTTTTCAGTCTGCCGCCGAACACCGGGCAATCCTTGATCGCGGCGTTGAGCATGCCCGGTAGCACCACGTCGACGCCATAGGTCATCTTGCCGGTGGTCTTGTCGGCGGTGTCCAGCCGCTTGACGCCCTTGCCGACGATCCGCCAGTCCTTGGGGTCCTTCAGCTTGACGTCGGCGGGTGGCGAAAGTTTTGCGGCGGCCTCGACCACCTTGCCGTAGGTGGTGGTGCGGCCCGACGGCTTGTGGGTGATGACACTGCTGGCGGCGCTGCATTCGCCGACCGGCACGTTCCATTCATTGGCGGCGGCCTGCACCAGCATCATGCGCGCGGTGGCGCCGCCCTTGCGGACATAGTCCTGCGAGGTGCGGATGCCGCGGCTGCCGCCGGTGGAGAAGTCGCCCCAGGCGCGCTTGCGGGCGACGCTCTGGCCCGGCGTCGGATATTCCGTCGTGACCTTGGACCAGTCGCATTCGAGTTCCTCGGCGACCAGCTGCGCGAGGCCGGTCAGGGTGCCCTGGCCCATTTCCGAACGCGCGATGCGGATCACCACGGTGTTGTCCGGGCGTATCACCACCCAGGCGTTGACTTCCGGCGATCCGTCGGCGGCGCGCACCACGCCGGGACCGCCGAACGGCAGGTCGAGCCCGAGCGCGAGGCCGCTGCCCACGGCGGCGGATCCGATGACGAAAGAGCGGCGGCTGAGGCTTGGCATATGGGTCATGTCATGTTCCTCAGGCGCTGGCGGCGGCGTGGATCGCTTCGCGCACCTGCTGGAAGGTGCCGCAACGACAGATATTGGTGATGGCCTCGTCGATGTCGGCGTCGGATGGTTTCGGCTTGTCGCGCAGCAGCGCGGTGACCGCCATGATCATGCCGCTCTGGCAATAGCCGCACTGCGGCACGTCGTTGTCGATCCAGGCCTGCTGCACCTTGTGCAACGTGCCGCCGGCGGCCAGTCCCTCGATGGTGACGATCTGCTTGCCGACGGCCTCGCCGACGGTCACGCCGCACGAACGGGTCGCGGCGCCGTCGAGATGTACGGTGCAGGCGCCGCATTGTGCAATGCCGCAACCATATTTGGTGCCGGTCAGGCCGGCATTTTCGCGGATAGCCCACAGCAAGGGCGTGTCAGCTTCGGCATCGATCTCGAATGTCTTGCCGTTGATCGTGAGGCTTGGCATCTTCCGTCCCCTTGCCGGGATTGTTGCTCCCATGAACGGCAAGGTGGCGCGAAAACTGGAATAGTTCAAATAAACAATTTGCGTTCGGCATGTGACCGACCGCGACGTTCCGCAACGTGTCGAACGCATGACGCGATCAACGGCGGTCTAGCGCTCGCTTTTCGGAAGTGACCACGGCGCGAATTTGCGCTGCACGATCACACACAGGCGGAACATCGCAAGGCTCAGCGCGACCAGCACGATCAGGCCGGCAAAGGCTTGGGGAACCTTGAAGAACGAGGTCGAGAACATGATAAAGAAGCCGAGCCCGCGCTCGGCCGCCACGAATTCCGCCACCACCGCGCCAACCACCGACAGGGTGGTGGCAATTTTCAATGCGCTGAAGATATAGGGCAGCGCGAAGGGCAGGCGGATATGCAGCACCTCGCGGGCGCGGCCGGCCTTGAGCGAGCGCGACAGCTCGATCAGTTCTTCAGGTGTCGCCAGCAGGCCGGTCACGGTGGAGACGACGATCGGAAAGAACGCGATCATGAAGGTGATCAGCACCCGCGGCAGGTCGGCGGCGCCGAGCGTGGTGACGATGATCGGCGCCACCGCGACCACCGGCGTCGACTGCACGATGATCAGGATCGGGTACAGCGTGCGCGACAGGAAGCGCGAATTGGCCAGCGCGATGGCCAACGGAATCGACACCACCACGGCGAGCACGAAGCCCATCGCCGCCACCCGCAGCGTCGCCCAGATATGGCCGAGCCACAGCGTCCATTCGATATTGGCGCCGGCGGTGACGATGGCGCTCGGCGACGGCAGCAGGAACGACGGGATGGCGAAGAAGCGGCATGAGCCTTCCCACAGCAGCAGCAGGGCGATGAAGGTCAGCGCCGGCGCGAAGCGGTTGAGTTGCACGAGGGTGCGGGAGAGGCGCGGGCTCATGGTCATGTCACCGGCCGGGTAAAGAGCTGGCCGCGAATGTAGTTGGCCATCTCGTTGAATGCCGGGTCGGACAGCGACGCCAGCGACCTTGGCCGGGCCAGCGGCACGTCGAGGATCTCGCGGACCCGGCCCGGGCGGGCGCTCATCACCACGATGCGGTCGGCGAGCAGCAGCGCTTCGGGGATCGAATGGGTGATGAACAGCACCGTCTTCGGCCGCTCGGTCCAGATCCGCAGCAGCTCGAAGCTCATCTCCTCGCGGGTCAGCGCGTCGAGCGCCGAGAACGGCTCGTCCATCAGCAGGATGTCCGGGTCGAGCAGCAGGGCGCGGGCGATGGCGACGCGCTGCTGCATGCCGCCGGACAGTTCGTCGATCTGCTTGGCGGCGAAATCGGACAGGCCGACCAGCGCCAGCAGCTCCTGCGCACGGACGCGCTCCTCCGCGGTGACGCGGCCGTATTTGTGGCGCATCGGGAAGGTGACGTTGTCGAGCACGTTGAACCAGGGCAGCAGCGTCGGCTTCTGGAACACGATGCCAATGTCGTCGCGCGGCTCGGTCACCGGCATGCCGTAGATGTCCAGCGTGCCGCCGGTCGGCTTGATCAGGCCGGCGATCAGCCTCAGCAGGGTCGATTTGCCGCAGCCGGACGGTCCGAGCACCGCGATGAACTCGTGGCGCCCGATATCGAAGGTGATGCCGTCGAGCGCCGTGACGGACGAGCCGTCATCCTTGCCGAAGGTCTGCTTGAGGTCGGCGAAGTGGATGACGGGCTGCGAGGTCAAGAGCGATGTCCGGGCAAATGATGGCTGGCAGGAACGGCGGGCGCCGGATCGCTCCGGCGCCCGTGCAGGATCACTTCGGCAGGAACGAGCGGTCGACCGCGGTCTCCGGGTCGAGCTTCTCGATCGGCATGTTCTGCGACTTGGCGGTCCATTCCCAGGTCTTGGCGAGCAGCGCCTTCTCGAAGGCGCCGGCGCCGTCCTTCTTGGCGATAGCGTTGTCCATCAGCGGAATGGAAGCTGCGAACTGCTTGTCGGCAACGGCCGCATCGATATCGCCCACCGAGGCCTTCACCGAGGCGCCGGCAAGTTTCGGATCGGCGATGGCCATCTGGTTGCCGGCCAGGAACGCCTTCAGGGTGCGCCGTGCCACGTCGGGCCGCTCGGCCAGGAATTTTTCCGATGCAAACACCGACAGGCCGTAGCCGGTGAAGCCGTAGTCGGACCACGAGATCACCTTCAGCTTCTTCTTGACCTCGTTCATCGGCCCCTCGAAACCGGGCGCCACCGTCACCCAGTTGATGGTGGCGTCGACCTTGCCCGATGCCAGCATCGGCGCCAGTGCGCCGGGGTCGACCTTGAGCAGTTCGACCTTGGCGGGATCGATGCCGTTGGCCTGCAGCAGCAGCGGCCACACCACGTTCGAGGAAGAGAAGGTGGCCGTGGCGATCTTCTTGCCGGCAATGTCCTTCAGCGAGTTGATGCCCGAGCCCTCCGTGGTGAAGATTGCATCCGGCTCGATAGTATAGAGCGAGGCGATCGCCTTGACGGGGACCTTGCTCTCCGCCCTGGCCTGCAGCAGCGCGGCGAGCCCGCCGGTGCCCATGTCGCCGGCGCCGGTGCCGAGCTTGGTCACCACGTCGGAGGAGCCGCGGCCGGACTGGATCGTCACCTCGAGACCCTCGGCGGCGAACAGGCCCTTGGCCTGCGCCACATAGACGGCGGCCTTGTCGCCGGCCGGCAGCCAGTCGAGCAGGAACGTCACCTTGTCGGCGGCGAAGGCCGGCGCCGCGGTCGTCAAGACAAGTCCGGTGACAGCCAGGGTGCGCGTGAGCAGTGAGCGGATCATTCGAGGGACTCCTTGTTTGAGGCTTCGTTTTGTTCGAGCTCTTGCACGAGCCGGACCAGATTTCGAACGCGGGCGAACGAGGGGGCGCAGCCAAACCGGGGGACTTGTCGGTCTGCCGCAAAATCATGAGCGGGCTGCCAGCCACGGGATGACGCAGGCTGCCAGTTTTTCAGGCATCGCCAGTTGCGGCGCGTGCCCGCTGTCGAGACCGACAACCCATGCGCCGGGGACCATGGCCTGCATGCGGCGCTGCGCAGCCAGCACCACCGAGCGATCCTGCAGCGCCTCGACATAGAGCCGGGGGACGGTGCCGAAGCGTTGCGACGTCAGCTGCGGGCTGATGGCGCGGCCGCCTTCCGCTTGCGGTGTCAGCCGCACGCTCGCCGCTTCGGCGTCGTCCTGGGCGCAGTCGTGATAGAAAATCTGCCGCGCCGCATCGGGCGGCACCGTCGATGTCACCCCATCGGCAGACCACACCAGATGCGGGCGAATTCCCGCCGCGGCCGGATCGGCGGCCACCAATGGGCCGACCACGTCGCCGAAGCTGCCGCCGTTCGGCAGCATCATGCCGGCCACATAGACCACGCCGCTGACGCGGTCGTGGCAACGTTCCGCGACTTCCGAGGCGATCACCCCGCCGCCGGAATGCGCCAGCAGCACGACCGGATCGTCGCCGGAACGAATCCTGTCGCCGACATGTGCGGCATAGACATCGAGCGAGACGTCCGCCGCCGGGGTTGAATCGTGGCCGTTGCCGGGAAGGTCGATCGCCTCGGCGCGGAAGCCGGCCTGCGCCAGCGCTGGCAGGAAGCGGGACCACGCCCAGCTTCCCTGCCAGGCGCCGTGGATCAGGATCAGTCTCACGTCGCGGGCGCGTAGGTGCGGGCGTACATGGTGCGCAGATGCGCCTCGACGGTGGTGGGCGGATATTTCGGCGCTTCGCCGGCGGCGAGGCAGGTCGGAATGCAGGCGACTTCGTGGTCGTAGTTGCCGACATAGAAGAACGGCACCGAATAGCGCTCGCGCCCGGAGGTGTTGATCACGCGGTGCAGGGTGGAGCGGTAGAGATCGTTGGTCCAGCGCGCGATCATGTCGCCGAGATTGACGATGTAGGTTCCCGGCACCGGCTCGGCGTGGACCCAGCCCTGGCTTTCCTGATCCCAGACCTGCAGGCCGCCGACATTGTCCTGGCGCAGCAGGGTCAGCCCGCCGAAGTCGGTGTGGGCACCGGCGCCGCGCTGCTCCGGAGCGTCGCCCGGCTGTTGCGGCGGATAGTGCAGCAGCCGCAGCGTCGCCATCGGATCCGCGCAGAAGTCCTTGAAGTAGTCCTCGTCGAGGTCGAGCGACAATGCGATGCCGCGCATCAGGCGCTCGCCGAGACCAAGCAAGGCCGTGAAGTAGTCGGTCATGGTGTCGTGAAAGCCGGGCCCGGCATTGGCCGGCCACTGGTTCGGGCCGTGGTTGAACTTGCCCGCCAGCACGCGCGGGTCATCGGCGGCGTGTTCTGGACCGATATAGAAGCCCTCCTTGAGGTCCGGCGGCGCGCCGGCCTCCAGCGTCTGGGCCTTCAGCGGCTCGTAGCCGCGATTGGCCTTCGAATGCGCCTTGTCGAGCGCCAGCTTGTCGGCAGCGGGGAGCGCGAAGAAGGTTTCCGCTTCCGCGAACACCTGCGCCACCAGCGTTTCGGGGATGCCGTGGTTCTTCACATAGAAGAAGCCCTTGTCGAGACAGGCGCGCCGGAGCTCCTGGGCCACGCCCCGGCGGTCCGCTGGATCGGCGCTCGAGAGACCGGAGATGTCGATGATCGGAAGCGCGGACGCGGCGACGTGGACTGCTTTCAGGGTGGCTGGCATGGTCGATCCCTCTGCGAGTTCCCGAGCCTTGCATGGGATGCCTGTGCTCAAAAGAACAGAGTTTCGAGCATGCCGATGCCGAAGCGGCATCAGCCAGGGCCAAGCGCCGCATTTTCCTCGGCTTCCCGCCGGTTCAATTCGTCGGCAAGGATCTGCACGAAGCGGTCGACGGCGGTTGGCAGGGCTCGGCCGGCGCGGACATAGACGCCGAGATCACTCCAGATCGGGCCATTGGCCTCCAGCGGCACATGGACCAGCCGGCCGGACGCCATGGCGCTGGTGAGGCCGATTCGGGTCTGGAACGCGACGCCGACCCCGCGCAACGCCAGTTCGCGCATCAGCTCGACCGAACCCGACATGACGGCCGGCTCGAGCGCGCGGGATATGCGCGAGATCTCCGGCGCCAGCAGCCGGTTGATCGACAGGTCGGGCGTCGCCAGGATGATCGGCGAATTGAGGCAGGCCGCCAGCGATGTCGTGGATTTGGCGGCAATGGGGTGATCCGGCGGGACCACCGCGCCGAGCCGGAAGCGATTGAGCGCGACCTGGTGCAGATCGCCGTTGCGCGGCAGCGCGAAGGCCAGGCCGATATCGCAAAGGCCCTCCGCGATCACGGACGGGATGGCGAAGGATCCCATCGTCTCGACGGTCACCGTGACACGCGGCGCGCGTGCGCGCATGCGCTGGATCGCATCGGGCAGGATCTCGCCGCACACGCCCTCGACAGCAGCGATGCGGATCTGTCCGGCGTGGCCGCCCTTGAGTGCGCCGATGTCGGTGCGCACCCGCTCGAGGTCCTGCAGCACTGCGATGACGTGACGCGCCATCGCCTCGCCGCTGGCCGTCAGCTTCAGCCCCGTTACCGTGCGGTCGAACAGTGCCGCGCCGACTTCCTTTTCCAGCTTCAGGATCTGCCGGTTCACCGCGGAGGACGCCACGTTCAATCGGCGGGCGGCTTCGCGGATCGACCCGGCACGCCGCACGGCCTCGAAATAATGGATCGCGGCCGAGTGGATGCGCATGGTCTACCCGGCCGCCGCCGTCACCAGCGCGATCAGCTCGGTGCCGTAACGCTCCAATTTCTTGTCGCCGATCCCCGGAATGCCGCGCAGTTGCGCCAGCGAGGTCGGGCGTGCGGTGGCTATGCCGTCGAGGGTGGCGTCGTGCAGGATGACGTAGGCCGGCACGCTGGTCTTCTTGGCGAGTTCGGAGCGCCAGGCGCGCAGAATGTCGAGCAGGTCCGGGTTGGCGTCGCCGTTGCTTGCCGTCGGAACGCCGCGCCGTCGTGCGCCACCGCGCTTGCCGAGCGGACCGGCGGCCTCTTCGCGCAGCATCACTTGCGTCTCGCCCTTCAGCACGCCGCGAGCTGATTCGGTTAGCGTAAGAGCGTTATAGGCCTCGCTGTCGGGGCGCAGATGGCCGAGCGCCACCAGTTGCCGGATCGCGGCGCGCCACTGCTTGTCGCTGAGGTCGGCGCCGACGCCGAACACCGAGAGCTTGTCGTGGCCGAACTGCTTGACCTTGTCGGTGTCGCGCCCGATCAGCACGTCGATCAGGTGCATGGCGCCGAACCGCTGCCCGGTGCGATAGGCGGTGGACAATAGTTTTTGCGCAATCACGCTGCCATCCTTCACCAGCGGCGGCGTCAGGCAGTTGTCGCAGTTGCCGCATTTCGCGTCCGTTACGGTCTCGCCGAAGTAGCCCAGCAGTGTTGTGCGTCGGCAATAGGTGGACTCGGCCAGGCTCACCAGCGCCTCGAGCTTGCTGATAGACACTCGCTTGAACGCTTCGGCGCCGGTGGATTCGTCGATCATGCGGCGCTGCTGCACGATGTCCGAGAGGCCGTAAGTCATCCAGGCATCGGACGGCTTGCCGTCGCGGCCGGCGCGGCCGGTCTCCTGGTAATAGGCCTCGATGCTTTTCGGCAGGTCGAGATGGGCGACGAAGCGCACGTCGGGCTTGTCGATGCCCATGCCGAACGCCACGGTGGCCACCATCACGATGCCGTCCTCGTTGATGAAGCGGTCCTGATTGCGCGCGCGCAAATCGGCGGGGAGGCCTGCATGATAGGGCAACGCCGGAATGCCCGCCTTGGTCAGCGCCGTGGCGGTGTCCTCGACCTTGGCGCGCGACAGGCAATAGACGATGCCGGCGTCGCCGGAATGGAATTCGTTGATGAAGGCCTGCAGCTGGGTCTTGCCGTTCAGCTTGTCGACGATCTGATACTTGATGTTCGGGCGGTCGAAGCTGGCGACGAAGCGCGGCGCGTCGTCGAGCTGCAGGCGATGGGCGATCTCCTGCCGGGTGAGATCGTCGGCGGTGGCGGTGAGCGCGATGCGCGGCACGTCGGGGAAGCGCTCGGCAATGACCGACAGGCCGATATATTCCGGGCGAAAGTCGTGGCCCCATTGCGACACGCAATGCGCCTCGTCGATGGCGAACAGTGCGATCTTGGCGCGGCCGAGCATGGTCAGGCAGCGTGGCGTCAGCAGCCGTTCCGGCGCCACATAGAGGACGTCGAGGTCACCGGCGAGTAGCCGGCGTTCGACCTCGTTGGCCTCGTCCCATGTCAGCGATGAGTTCAGCACCGCCGCCTTGACGCCGGCCTCGATCAGGCCCGCGACCTGATCGCGCATCAGTGCGATCAGCGGCGACACCACGATGCCGCAGCCCTCGCGCAGCAGCGACGGCAGCTGGTAGCACAGCGACTTGCCGCCGCCGGTGGGCATCAGCACCAGGCAGTTGCCGCCATTGGTGACGTGGCGGACGATCGCTTCCTGCTCGCCGCGAAAGCCGGGCAGGCCGAATACCGAGTTCAGGATCGACAGCGCATCGGGCGCCATATCGGACTCCCGGAGACGGGCGGTGAGGGTAGCGGGAGCGGGCATACAGCGGAAGATCCCTGATTCGTCCCCCACCTATAGCAGACAGGACGGCCGTTTCGGCCGGATGCGCGGCTTTACCCACGGCGGCCGAAGTTATATGACGAAACCGTGTCCGGCCTTGCCGCCGCCACACCGATCGCGCAGAGAACGCCGATGTCCTTCATCTTGCGCATTGTGTCATGGCTGACCAGCCGCGGTCCCCACGTCCGGCGGGTCGCGGCCAATGAGAATGCCGCGCCCAAGGGCCGGATTCGCAAAAAGAAGACGCCAAAGGCGCCGGTCGTCGTCCATGTGATCGGCCATCGGTTGCCCATCGCCCGGCTGGGGCGCGCCGCGGCGCTCGACATCTGGAACCTGTCGGATCCGACCCGGCTGGCGCTGCTCTATCTGCAGCACGGCCGCCGCCTGCGCCTGCCGGCCCCGCAGACCATCGTCGAGTTCGGCAAGGCTGCACAGCGCAGCAACTCCCGCGACTAGCGAGCTATCGTTCCGGGGCCGAAGCGGCGCCAGCCGCGACCGAACCCGGAATCTCGGCATGTTCATCGTCCCGTCTCGGGATTCCCCGCCAATCCGATTGGATGCGCTGAGGTTCACGTCCGGCCAACGCCGCCCGCGCACCGGAAGGACAATGTGTGGCTGCCCCCTTGCGGAACCAACGCGGTTCCGGTCGATTGACGGGCACACTCAACCGCGAGGCCAGCGATGACCGACAACAATTTCATGGGTGCCGAGCCCGGCTTTACCGAGCGCGTCAGGACCACAGCGCGTGAAGCCGCCAAGACCGGTGGCGAGATCGGCGAGATCTTCAGCGATGTCGTGGATCGCCTGAGCGACGTGGTGGATAACGCCCGCCGTCCCGGCAAGCCGCTCGATACGCTGAGCAAGGTTGTCCGCGAAGCGCCATTGGCGTCGCTATTCGTCGCCTTTGTCGTCGGCGTGGCGTTCGCGCGCAGGCGCTGATCGGATGGATGCGCGGACGCCGGCAAAACCGAATTTCGACGATCCGGACAGTTTCGTCCGCGTTCGCGGCGCCCGTGAACATAATCTCAAGAACGTCTCGCTCGACATCCCGCGCAACGCGCTGGTGGTGTTTACCGGCGTGTCCGGGTCCGGCAAATCCTCGCTGGCATTCGGCACGCTCTATGCCGAGGCGCAGCGCCGCTATCTGGAATCCGTATCGCCCTATGCACGGCGGCTGTTCAACCAGATGTCCATTCCGGAAGTCGACGAGATCGAGGGCCTGCCCCCCGCCGTCGCCTTGCAGCAGCAAAGGGGGGCGCCGACCACGCGCTCGTCGGTCGGCAGCGTCACCACGCTGTCGAACCTGCTCCGCATGCTGTATTCGCGCGCCGGCGATTACCCGCGCGGACAACCGCTGCTCTATGCGGAATCGTTTTCGCCCAACACGCCGGAGGGCGCCTGCCCCAATTGCCACGGCATCGGCCGCGTCCATGATGTCGCCGAAAAATCCATGGTGCCTGACGACAGCCTGACGATCCGCGAGCGGGCCATCGCGGCATGGCCGACCGCATGGGGCGGCCAGAACTTGCGCGATATCCTGGTCACGCTCGGCTACGACGTCGACACGCCGTGGCGCAACCTGCCGAAGAAGGACCGCGATTGGATCCTGTTCACCGACGAGCAGCCGACGGTACCGGTCTATGCCGGCTATACGCCGGCAGAAACCAGACGCGCGCTGAAGCGCAAGGAAGAGCCGAGCTACCAGGGCACTTTCACGGGCGCGCGAAAATACGTGCTGCAGACCTTTGCGACCACGCAGAGTGCGATGATGAAGCGCCGTGTGTCGCAGTTCATGCTGTCAAGCAATTGCCCGGTGTGCCACGGCAAGCGGCTGAAGCCGGACGCGCTATCGGTGACATTCGCCGGTTTCGATATCGCCGATCTCCAGCGCCTGCCGCTGAAGCGGCTCGACGCTCTGCTGCGGCCCTTTCCCGGCGCCCGGAACACGGTCTCCGCCGCGCATCCTGAAAAGGCGCTGGTGATTCATCGTATCGTTGAGGACCTGCTGGCGCGTCTTGCGGTGCTGCTCGATCTCGGCCTCGGCTATCTCGCGCCGGAAAGGAGTACGCCGACGCTGTCGCCGGGCGAGCTGCAACGGCTGCGGCTGGCGACGCAGGTGCGCTCCAACCTGTTCGGCGTGGTCTATGTGCTGGACGAGCCCTCCGCCGGGCTGCATCCGGCCGACACCGAGGCGCTGTTGCGCGCGCTCGACCGGCTCAAGGCCGCCGGCAACTCGTTGTTCGTCGTCGAACATGAACTCGACGTTATCCGCCATGCCGACTGGATCGTCGATGTCGGCCCCGGTGCGGGCGCGCACGGTGGCGACGTGTTGTACAGCGGGCCGCCCGCGGGACTGGCCGAAATCGAGGCGTCGCAGACGAGGCGCTATCTGTTCGACGATGGCGGCAGGCGAGAACGGCTGCCGCGGCCGCCGCGACAATGGCTCAAGCTCCGCGGTGTCACCCGCAACAATCTCGATCGTCTCGATGTCGACATTCCCCTCGGCGTGTTCACCTCGGTGACCGGCGTGTCCGGCTCCGGCAAATCCAGCCTGATCAGCCAGTTTCTAGTCGAGGCGGTGGCCGACCGGCTCGGCCAGCGCAGCGAGCCGGTCGAAGACGACGCTGACACGCTGCAGGAGGAGGGCATCAAGACACTCGGCGGCGATATCGTTGCCGGCATGGAGGGCATCAAGCGGCTGGTGGTGGTCGATCAGAAGCCGATCGGCCGCACCCCGCGCTCGAATCTGGCGACTTATACCGGCCTGTTCGACCATGTGCGCAAACTGTTCGCCGCGACCAAGCAGGCAAAGGCCCGCCGCTACGATGCCGGCCGGTTCTCCTTCAACGTCGCGAAGGGCCGCTGCGAGACCTGCCAGGGCGAGGGGTTTGTCAGCGTCGAGCTGCTGTTCCTGCCGTCGGTCTATGCACCATGCCCGACCTGCCATGGTGCGCGCTATAACGCCAAGACCCTGGAAATCAGGATCCGCGACAAGTCGATCGCCGATGTTCTCGCCATGACCGTTGATGCCGCATTCGACTTCTTTGCGGATGACGCCGCGTTGCAGCGCTCGCTCGGCGTGATCCGCGAGGTCGGGCTCGGCTATATCCGGCTCGGGCAATCGGCCACCGAACTGTCCGGCGGCGAGGCCCAGCGCATCAAGCTCGCCACCGAGTTGCAACGCGCGCACCGCGGCATGACGCTCTACGTCCTCGACGAGCCGACCACCGGGCTGCATCCGTCCGATGTCGACAAGTTGATGAGGCAGCTCGATGGCCTAGTGGCCTCCGGTAACACGGTGGTGGTGGTCGAGCACGACATGGACATGGTCTCAGCCAGCGACTGGGTAATCGATATCGGACCCGGGGCCGGCGACGAGGGTGGCACGGTGGTGGCGTCAGGAACACCCGCTGACGTGGCGCGGTCCCCGGAGAGCCGCACTGCTCTATATCTGGAGCGGGCGCGCCGCGGTCGCGCCTGACCGGATGGCGGTCAGGCCGCCATATCCCACAGCCGCGGTGAGCCGCGCAGCACCACCTTGCGGCCTTCGGTGGTGATCACGGGATGTCCGTCGGCGATCGCCGCCAGGTCGAGCGCGATCAGTTGCTCGATCATGTGCCCGCCGAGCTTGGCGGAAGCCGGTCCTGTCGGGCGCAGCGCCTTCAGGGCCGTCCATTGTTCGATTGTCAGTTGGTCGTCGATATCTGCGGTCATGGTCTTTCAGTTCTGAGTTCGTGCAGCACGGCTCTAGGCAACGACCATGAAGGTGATGCGACCATATTGCGCCGGTATCTTGTTTTCGTGGGGAAGGTCACGAACTGCGCGGTTTGGACGAGCGTTTTACGCGACTGTCACGTCAACGTGTCAACAGATCGACCCTGAACGGGGCGCGAATCGTGTGCGTGATTCGCGCGGTTTGGCCAAGGGAGAAATCTGCTGCGTGCGCTGCAAAAGGTGATCGGGGTGATTCGCAAGCGCGCGGGCTGGCGCGGCCTTGGCATGCTGGTCAGCCTGGTCATCGCCGTGGTCGCGTTCATGGCGCTGGCGCGGGCGCTCAAGGGCGTCGATCTCGACCAGGTGCTCGCCGCAGTCCGGCAGACGCCGGCCCTGCAGATCGTGCTGGCGGTGCTCTTCACGATTCTCTCTTATGCCAGCCTCACGCTCTATGATCTCCTTGCACTGCGCCTGATCGGCCGCCGCGACATTCCCTATTGCGTGGCGGCGCTGGCCAGTTTCACCAGCTATCCCATCGCCCACGGCACCGGCGCCGTGCTGCCGGTGTCGTCGGCGATTCGTTATCGCATCTATGCCGCCCATGGCGTCACCGTCGCCAATGTGGCGCGGATCTGCTTTCTCACTGGGCTAACCTTCTGGCTCGGCAATCTCGCGGCACTCGGGCTGAGCATCCTTTATGCGCCCGACGCCATCAGCCGCATCGATCATGTCTCACCGCAGGTCAACCAGATGATCGCCGGGGCGATGTTGCTTGTGCTCGCGCTCTATATCGCCTGGACCTGGAACAGCGCGCGGCTGTTCGGCGCACGGCGCTGGTCGGTGCCGCTGCCCTCGGGCAAGAACGTCTTCATCCAGATCGGCATCGGTATCGTCGATCTCGGCGCCGCGGCGCTGGCCATGTATGTGCTGATTCCCGCCGACATGAATGTCGAACTCGCCCGCGTCGTGGTGGTGTTCATCGCCGCGACCTTGCTCGGCTTCGCAAGCCACTCGCCGGCCGGCATCGGCGTGTTCGACGCCGCCATCCTGGTCGGCCTGGGTGGCGAGCATAACGAGCCGCTGCTGGCGGTGTTGCTGCTGTTCCGCCTGATCTATCACGTCACGCCGTTCATGCTGGCGCTGGCGCTGTTCAGCCTGCGCGAAGTGCTGCGCGCCATGGAGCGCCGTCGCGAACTCGCGCGCCAGGCCGCGGGCTAGCGCAGCGTCAGCACTGCCTGTTGCGCATAGCCGCGGAACGGTCGCTTGAAGGTGAGTTCGGCGCCGGATCGCGCGGCCAGGCGCTCGACGGCATTGCGCAAGTCGTTGCGCGGCGTCACGTCGAACAGGGCCAGCCAGCGCAGCAGTAGCTTTGCCGCAATTGTGGGAAGGCCGGACTGGTCGCCGAAATCGACGATGTGCAGTTTTCCGCCATGCTTGAGGCAGGCCAGCGCATTGTCGAGCACCAGTTGCCAGTCGGGGATCATCGACAGGCTGTAGCAGATCATCACATGGTCGAAGCGGGCGACCTGAAACATCTTTCCCGGATCGAAATGGGTGGCGTCACCGTGGGCGACGCGCACCGATCGGGCGAGACCGGCGCGGTCGATCGCCGCAATCGCGGTGGTCAGCATTTCCGTGGAAATATCGAAGCCGAAGATGGCGGCTTGGGGATAGCGCCGCGCGGTGTGGACCAGGTTGCGGCCGGTGCCGCAGCCGATCTCCAGCACGCTGGCGCCGGGCTTCGGCTGCAGGCCGTCGATCAGCTGGTCGCGGCCAAGCAGGTAGTAGCGTCGAGTCATGTCATAGATGTAGCGCTGCCAGCGGTACATCTTGTTCATGCGGACGGCGGCTTCCGCCGGCCGCACGGCCTCCACGCCTTCATCGGTCTCGAATACAGCCAGCATGATCACCTCGTCGCGCAGGGGTGGCTGCATTCTGCATTCCACTGTTACGCGACGGTCATGTGACAGCGCGCAGCACATGGAGCATGAGACTGTCGCAAAACCGCAGTCTGCGCTTGATATTTGTTTCAGATTGACGATTCGAGGGAACAATGAACACGCAGCAGCTCATCGCCGACGCCGTTCGCAACAGCCGCGGTCACCACGAGGCCACCATCTGGGACCGGCTGTTTGCCCTCTGGTTCCGCCGGCTGGTCTACACCCAGATCTGGGAAGACCCCGAGGCCGATCTTGCGGCGCTGCAACTGCCGCCCGGCGCCACCATCGTCACCATCTCCAGCGGCGGCTGCAACGCGCTGTCCTATCTCGCGGCGAGCCCGATGCAGATCTTTGCGGTCGATCTCAACGAGGCGCATCTGTCGCTGCTCAAGCTGAAGCTCGCCGGCTTTCGCGCGCTGACCGACTACGCCGACTTCTGGGAGTTCTTCGGCGAGGGCAATGCGGTCGCCAACGCCACGATCTATCGCGAGCGGCTGCGGCCGGTGCTCGACGCCGAGGCCCGCGCGTTCTGGGACGAGCGCGATTTCCGCGGCCGGCCGCGCTCGAGCTACTTCACCAACGGATTCTATCGTCACGGCGCGCTCGGGCATTTCATCGGCTTCGCGCACCGGCTGGCGCGGCTGGCCGGAATCGATCTCGCCGTGCTGCTGAAGGACGACGCGCAGTCGCCGGCGCGGCAGCGCGCACTGGCAAAGGTGCACCGGCTGTTTCATTCCCGGCTGGCGCGCTGGATGACGCGGACGCCGGCGCTGCTGTTCAGCCTCGGCATCCCGCCGCAGCAGCGCACGCTGCTCGGCGGCGACCAGCCGCTCAACGAGGTGCTGCACCAGCGCCTGTTGCGCCTGATCGACGTGCACCCCAACGCCACCAACTATTTTGCCTGGCAGGCGCTGGCGCGCAGCTATCCCGGCCCGGGTGACACATGCCTGCCGCTGTACCTGCAGCAGGGCCGCTTCGATGCCATGCGCGGCGGCGCCGGGCTGATCACCCCGGTGCACGCCAATCTCCGCGTGTTCCTGGAAAACCAGCCGGCGCGGCAGATCGATGCTGTCGTGCTGCTCGATTCCCAGGACTGGATGGCGCCCGATGAGATCCGCGCGCTGTGGAATGCGATCGACCGCGCCGGCAGCGACAAAGTGAAGATCATCTTCCGTACCGCAGGCGCGGAATCCTCGCTCGATCATCCCCACCTCGCCTCGCTGCAGCAGACCTGGCAGCGCGACGACGTGCGCAGCGCGCAGGGCCTGGCGCAGGATCGCTCGGGAATCTATGGCGGCTTTCACCTCTACACCCGCAAATGAGCGGCGGTGGGCGCTTGCGCGAATTGACGCGAGTGTCCTCCGCGCGTACATAGCCTTCCATTCGGACGACATCGCGGAGGGTAAAACCGTTCGCGATGTCAATGAGTTAATAGCGACGACGGACTTGCGCCGGTCGTCGTAGCCAACCGCTCTCGCATGGAAGATTGCATCATGATCAAGCGCCTCGTTCCCGGCAAGCGTCTCAGCCAGGCCGCCATCTACGGCAACACCGTCTATCTCGCCGGCCAGGTGCCCAACGATTACACCGGCAGCATCGAGGCGCAGACCACGGAAGTGCTCGCCAAGATCGACGCGCTGCTCAAGGAAGCCGGCACCGACAAGACCAAGATGCTGTCGGTCACCGTGTGGCTGCCCAGCATGGGCGATTTCGCCAAGTTCAACACCGTGTGGGATGCCTGGGTGCCGCAGGACAACACGCCGGCGCGTGCCTGCGTCGAGGCCCGCCTCGCCGATCCCTCGATCAAGGTCGAGATCGCCGTCATCGCCGCCATCGGCTGAAGCTGGTCATTCCGGGGCACGCTTCGGTCGGCGAAGGCCAGCTGAAGCGTGAACCCGGAATCCCGATCTATGCAGCTTCGCTAGGCCGGAACGTCTCCGGGACAAGGTTAAGCCGCTTCGATTTTAAAGGATCAAACTCTAGCAGTCTGCTGAAAAACCAGCTCGCCAAGCGGTTTTCTTGATGATTCACTTTGTCATCTCGAATCGGTGGAGACGAGCATGCGCGGCAATTTTGTGGATCAGGGCGGGTTGTTTTCGTACATTTCACCAGACAAGCGGGTGCCGACGAACCACCCTCTGAGGAAGATCCGCGAGCTTGTCCGGGATGTGCTGGGTGAGTTGAGCCGTAGCCTGGCGAAGCTTTACGCCAGCGAGGGACGTCCTTCGATTCCTCCCGAACAATTACTGAGCGCGCTGTTGCTGCAGGTGTTCTACGGCATCCGCTCGGAACGCCAGCTGATGGAGCAGCCTGAACTATAATCTTTTATATCGCTGGTTCGTAGGGCTTTCACCGGACGATCCGGTCTGGGACCCGACCACCTTCACCAAGAACCGCGACAGGCTGCAGAACGGCGAGGTGTTTGCGAAGTTCATGGCCAGGCTCCTGAACCATTCCCAGGTCAGGCCGCTATTGTCGAACGAGCATTTTTCGGTGGACGGGACGCTGATCGAAGCCTGGGCTTCGCAGAAGAGCTTTCGTCCCAAGGACGGCAGTGGCGACGATGACAACGGCGCCAATTTCCATGGCCAGAAGCGCAAGAACGACACCCATGCCAGCACCAGCGATCCCGACAGCAGGCTCTACCGCAAGGCGGCCGGGCGCGAGGCCAGGCTTTGCTATATGGGCCACGCGACCATGGAGAACCGGCATGGCCTGGCAGTCGCCGGCATGGTTACGCACGCCAATGGCACGGCCGAGCGCCGCGCTTCGGAGACGATGTTGAAGGCTCGGCGCAAGACGGCCCGCCGCCGCATCACGGCCGGTGAGGACAAGGCCTACGACACCGCCGATCATGTGGCCAAGCTTCGCGCCATCGACGTGACGCCGCATGTGACGCAAAACAACGCCGTCACCAAAGCCGGCAAGACCCGCACCAGCGCCATCGACGATCGCACCACACGACATCCCGGCTATGGCATGTCGCAATCACGCCGAGCGATGATCGAGTGCATCTTCGGCTGGGGCAAACAACACGGCACCATGCGCAAGACCAAGCATCGCGGCATCGGTCGCGTCGCCGCCGACTTTCTCCTTAACCTGATCGCCTACAATCTGATCCGCATCCCCAAACTGCTCGCAGCATAGGCCACCGGCTTCGGGGACAACCCCGGCACCCCGCCGATAAGCGCGCTCCCTCACCGCTCCCCACTTCGATAACGACCGCAGAGAGACAAGAAAACTCTCAAATCTAGGGTTTTTCAGCAGACTGCTAGAGATTGCGTTTCAGCGTCTCGGACGGGAGTTCGTCGAATTCCTTGCGGTAGTCGCGCGCAAAATGGCCGAGATTGGTGAAGCCGCATTCGAAGGCGACGCCGGTGATGGATGTCTTGCGGTCGGGGCTGGACAGTCGCCGATGCGCGCAGCGCAGCCGGGTCTGCTTGACGAATTTCATTGGTGTGGTGCCCAACGCCGAGAAATGCTTGTGGATGCTGCGCGGGCTGACGTCGTATTCGGCAGCGATCTCCGGAATCGAGATAGGCTTGTGCGAGTTGGCCTCGATGTGCCGCATGATGTCGCGCATGGCTTTCGGCGCGATCTCGGGCTGTTTGCGCGTCTTGGCATCGGAAATGTCGATCGTGGCGCCAAGGACGCTGGTCACCTCGTTGGCTGCATCGACGACGCAGGTTGCAATGCCGCGCATCCAGCGAATCGATCCGTCGGCGCGCACGATGCGATACTCGTGGGAATACGCCCCGCCATTTATCGCGCGTCTCATTGCCGAACATACCGACGCCCGATCATCGGGATGAACAAGCTCAAGAAACCGCTCGATCGACAGTTCGGATGTGGTGTCCGGAATGCCGAACAGGGAATTGTAGCGCTGCGACGGCTTCGCCTTGCGAGACTTGACGTCCCAGTTCCAGGTGACGAGGCCGCCCAACTCTTCGGCGACCTCGAGCTGCTGCTGCAGAACCTTCTCTTTTGTAATGTCCTCGATGACGGCCGCAGTCCAGCGGACACAACCATCGGGTCCGCGAATAGCCGTTGCCGTCACATTCACCCACAGCATCTCGCCATTTTTGAGCAGGTATCGTTCTTGGATTTTATATTGGTCGATCTCACCATGCAGCAGGCGCCGATTCTGCTCGACATTCCGGCCCCGGTCGTCGGGGTGCGTGAGGTCGATAAAGAAAATGCGGTTGCGCCGGATCTCGTCGCAGGAATAGCCGAGGATGCGGCTGAATTCCTTGTTGGCATAGATGATGTGCCCGTCGCGTGGGTCGACCAGCGAAATGCCGACCGCTAAAGCGTCAAGGAAGGCCGTTGGCAAATTTCCGATCAGTTCGAGTTCCGCGACTGACATTACCAAATGCGCTTACTTGCCGGCGTTCTGACAATCCGATTCATGGCAATCATTTAACAATAAAGCTTTGCCGTGCCAGCAGAACATTCACTCACGGACTGCGCAGTCTACTAAAAACGCGCACGCGGCGCCAGATTTTCGCTGGTGGTAACACGTCGCGGGTGCAACGCGTTCGTGTTGCACCGTTAAGCAATCAGCCAATAGCCAGCAAAGCAATAAGTACTACTGCGAGACAGGATTTGTCACAAATTGAGCGGGACGGGCGCTCGCAGGCGTAAGCCGTCCCTTACTAAGTCAGGCTATCTATCGCAGCTGGCAATGGTCGAACGTTGGGCGTCGAATTGCCGGCGCGGCGACGCTCGAGGGGCGGAATAGTCCGGCTCGATTGTAAGGGGGATTCATTGTGGGAAGCGTCTTTCATCTGCCCGGTGTTGCCGTCGCTGGCCGGTCTTGCCGCCGGACTCACCGACAAGGCCAGCAAGCTGGAAGCGGCGATTGCCACGATCGGGAAGTGCATCAGGGCCTGCGAACAATTCGTTCATACCTTTGAGGCTCTAATCGCTCGCGCGCGGTTCGAACAGGAAGCCGAACGTCCGTCTGCACGATCAGCTGTCGCTGGCATCGATCTAACTCGTCAGACTCAGTCTCACCTGTGTCACCGCCGATCGGTGCGGCGCAATCTCCGATACGCCGAGGGCTATGCATCGGCTGGGCTGAAACACCTGGGCCGCGTAGTTACCGCCGATCCAACCTGAAGTTCGAGCAAATCCGACATGAAGATGCGTCTGACAATTTCCCGTGCGGTCATCGTTTTTGGTGTGGTGACCGCGATCGGTCTCGCGGTCATCATCGGTACCAGTCTTTACGGCTTGACCCAGCTCAAGGTAGGCGGGCCGGTATACGATCGCGTCAAGCTTGGCAATGATCTGGTCGCCGATATTCTGCCGCCGCCTGAATATGTGATCGAGGCCTATCTCGAAGCCACGCTGGCGCTTCATGATCCGGCTTCGCTGGCGGTGCGTACGGAGCGGTTGACGCAGCTCAAGAAGGATTATGACGACCGCCGCGCGTTCTGGTCGGCGTCCGAACTCGAGCCGGGCATCAAATTCCTGCTGGTCGAAAAATCCGACAGTGAGGTGAAACGATTCTGGGAGGCCGTGGAGCAGAAACTGCTGCCGGCGCTCGGCAGGGGGGATGGCAATGCGGCGGCCGCTGCCTATGCCGTGATTACGGCTGCCTATACCGCGCACCGCGTCGTCATCGACGAGATCGTCAAGCGCACCAATGATGCCAATGCGGCCACCGAGGCGGCCGCGACCGATCGCGTTGCGACGTTCACGGTGCTGCTGTGGATTCTGTCAGGGTCGGTTTCCCTGCTCATCGGGGCCGGTCTCATTGGCGTCGCGGTCGGGGTGATCCGGCCGATCACCGGCATGACCGGCGTAATGCAGCGCCTCGCAGACGGCGAGCTGGAAACGATAGTGCCGTCGCTCGGTCGCGCCGACGAGGTGGGGGCCATGGCTCGCACGGTACAGGTTTTCAAGGACAGCGCGTTGCGGGTACGCTCCATGGATGCCGAGCAGGCCGTCATCAAGCGGCAGAACGACGAAGAGCGCAAGATGGCCATGCGGCAGGTTGCCGATGGCTTCGACCAGGCCGTGGGCCAGATCGTGCAAGCGGTGTCAGCGGCATCATCGGAGATCGAGGCGGCAGCGGGCAGCCTGACCAAAACGGCCGAGACCACGCAGTCGCTGTCGGCGACCGTGGCAGCGGCGTCGGAGCAGTCCTCCGCCAACGCTCAGTCCGCCGCGGCGGCGTCCGAGGAAATGGCCTCGTCGGTGACCGAGATCGGGCGCCAGGTTCAGGAGTCCCAGCGCATCTCCCGTGCCGCCGTCCAACAGGCGGAGCAGACCAATGCGCGCATCGGTGAACTGTCGCAGTCGGCGGAACGCATCGGCGAAGTGGTGAAGCTGATCGGCGCGGTGGCCGAACAGACCAACCTGCTGGCGCTCAATGCCACCATCGAGGCGGCGCGGGCCGGCGAGGCCGGCCGCGGCTTCGCTGTGGTCGCTTCAGAGGTCAAGGCCTTGGCTGCGCAAACAGCCAAGGCAACCGAGGAGATCAGCTTGCAGATCGCGCAGATGCAGTCGGCGACCGACCTGTCGGTGACAGCGATCCGCGATATCGGCGCCACTATCGGCCAGGTCTCGGAAATTTCGCAGGCGATCGCCGCGGCCGTCGAAGTGCAGGGCGCGGCCACCCAGGCGATTTCCCGCAGCGTGCAGCAGGCGGCGCAAGGTGCCACCCAGGTGGCCAGCTCCATCGTCGACGTCAACCGCGGCGCGTCGGACACCGGCGCGGCCTCCGAGCAGGTCCACGGTCTCGCCTGCGCGCTGATGAGCGAGAGCGATCACCTGCAGAGCGAGGTACAGAAGTTTCTCGCAGCCGTGCGCGCGGCGTGAATTTTACTGTCATTCCAGGGCGCGAGAGCGAAGCTCGAGCGGACCAGCAACCTCGATATGTCTTGAACATATCGGGATTCCGGCTTCGCGCGCAGCCAACACGACGTCCGCCCCGGAATGACCATCAATCGTACCACGGCCATTCGGCGCCGCCGTCATGGGTGACGGCGCCACCCGGCGCCTGGCCCACCAGCCGCGCGTATTTCGCTAGCGCGCCGGCGCGATGCCGCGGCGGACGCTGCACCCACGCGGCTTTTCGCGAAGCGAACTCCGCGTCGTCAATGAGCAGGTCCATGCGCCGCGCCGGCGCGTCGATGCGGATGCGGTCGCCGTCGCGCACGAGCGCCAGCGGCCCGCCGACAAAGGCTTCCGGCGACACGTAACCGATGCACATGCCGCGGGTTGCGCCCGAGAACCGGCCGTCGGTGATCAGTGCCACCTTCTCGCCCATGCCCTGGCCATAGATCAGGGCGGTGACGCCGAGCATCTCGCGCATGCCGGGGCCGCCGACCGGACCCTCGTTGCGGATTATCAGCACGTCGCCGGCGCTATAGGTCCGGGCCTTCACGGCGGCTACGCAGCTATCCTCGTCCTCGAACACCCGTGCGGTGCCCTCGAACACCGTGTTCTTCAACCCGGCGACCTTGATCACCGCGCCGTCCGGCGCGAGGTTGCCCTTCAGCACCGCGACGCCGCCATCCGGCATGATCGGTTTGGCTGCGCTGTAAATCACCTCGCCATCGGCCTTGTTGGCATTGCCGTATTCCTCGGCCAGCGTCGTGCCGGTGATGCTGAGACAGGAGCCGTCGATGTGCCCGCTCTCGATCAGCGCGCGCATCACCACCGCGCAGCCGCCGATGTCGTAGACGTCCTTGGCGGTGTACTTGCCGCCGGGCCTGAGATTGCCGATCAGCGGCGTGCGCGCAAACACCTCGCCGACATCATCGATGGTGAAGGTAATGCCAGCCTCGTTGGCGATCGCCGGCAGATGCAGTGCGGCGTTGGTCGAGCCGCCGGTGGCGGCGACCATGGCAGCGCCGTTCTCTAGCGATTTGCGTGTCACGATGTCGCGCGGCAGCGGACCGCCTTTACGCAGCATCTCCATGATCAGCCGGCCGGCGCGGCGCGCGGTGTGCGCGCGCTCGGCATAGACGCCGGGCACCATGGAGATGTTCGGCATGGTCAGGCCCATGGCCTCGGAGACCATCGCCATGGTATTGGCGGTGAACTGCCCGGCGCAGGCGCCCACTGTCGGCAGGCAGGCACGCTCGATGCCTTCCAGCGTGGTGGCATCGATCTCGCCGGTCATGAACGAACCGACCGCTTCGTAGGAGTCCAGCGCGGTGATGGTCTTGCCTTCATACTTGCCGGGCAGCGAGCTGCCGCCGTAGATGAAGATCGCCGGCACGTTGCAGCGGACCATGCCCATGATCACGCCGGGCAGCGTCTTGTCGCAGCCGCCGAAGCCGATCAGCGCGTCGAACGCGTAGCTGTGCACCACGGCCTCGATGGAGTCGGCGATGATCTCGCGCGACAGCAGCGAGAACTTCATGCCCTCATGTCCCATGCTGATGCCGTCGGACACCGAAATGGTGGAGAAGTCGCGCGGCGTGCCGCCGGCCTCGCTGATGCCGTCCCGCGCCGCCGCGACCTGGAAGTCGTGGGTCATGTTGCAGGGCGACAGGTCGCCCTTCATGCTGACCACGCCGACCATCGGCTTGGCGATGGCGTCGTCGTCGAGCCCGCTCGCGCGCATGAAGGCGCGATGCGGCGCGCGATCGAGGCCGTCCGTAGTGATGCGGGAGCGCAGTTTGGTCATAGGGGTGGCTTTCGGATTGGTCTCGCAGTTGCGTCACCCTCCCCTGGAGGGGGAGGGTCGGCGAACGTCGCGCGAAGCGCGTGTTCGGCGGGGTGGGGTGACGGCGGCAATGATGGAGCGCAACACTTCACCCCACCCCAGATCGCGCCGCGCTACGCGCTTTGCGATCCGACCCTCTCCCTCTAGGGAGGGTAAGAGAACAAGCCTTACTGGATCGGTGCCACGATGGTCGGGTGCTTCCACTGCATCGCGTCCATCTTCGGCAACATGCCGGCCTCGGTGTAGATGTCGAGCATCTTCTGCATCGCCGGGAAGTTCGGTGCGGCGCCGGGATCGCGCGCAAAATCGTTATCCTTCAGCAGATAGGTCTCCAGCACCGGGATCGGTGCCTTCATAACCTCGTTGACGACCTTCAGCGTTTCGTCGCGGTTGGCCAGCGCCTTCTTCATGCCCAGCGTGATGTCCGACACATAGGCCTTGGCGATCTCGGGGTTCTTGTCGACGAAATCAGCGCGGCAGGCTTCGAGGATGTGCACGATGTTCGGCATCGCCTCGTTCAGCGAGAACAGTTTTCGCGTGCCGCCCTTGGCTTCCATGCGCGCCGCGAACGGCTGGTTCATGTTGATGGCGTCGACGCGGCCCTGGCGCAGCGCGTCCTCGGAGGCGGCGAAGCCGATCTCGACCAGCTTGATGTCCTTCTCGGGGTCGACGCCGGCGCCCTTCAGCAGCATCTTGAACGGCCCGTAGGTGCCGCCGCCGATGACGGAGATGCCGACGTTCTTGCCCTTGAGGTCGGCGATGGTCTTGATCGGCGAGTCGTCCTTCACGGCCCAGTACACCGAGAAGCTGCCCGGCTTTTCCGAGACGTGCTGGGCGACGATGTAGGCTTTCAGGTTGCCGCCGTTGACGCCGTTGGCCAGCGACAGCACGCCCTGCGTGGCGCAGTCGAGTGCGCCCGCGGCCAGCGCCTGGGTCATCGGCGAGGTGCCCTGGAATTGGGTCCACTCGATATTGTAGACCTTGCCGAGATTGCTGAACTCGGTCGGGCGCTTCATCATCCAGTACTTGGATTCCTCGGCGGGAATCGTCCAGCCGACCTTGATGGTCGGAATGCTCTGCGCCTTCGCACCTGCGCTGGCCAGCGCACCTGCAGCAAATGCCGCAGCCATCAACCATTTCGATGTCGTCCGCTTCATGTCCGCTCTCCACTAAAGATGACCACCCGCGGTCTCGCGACCGTCGCTGGTGCAAGCCTTTCATGCTTCAAACAATCAGGCAAGTTGTCCGATGCTCAACATGTGCGCGGGGCCTGCTGCATCCTGCGGCAATGGCCGGCGCCGATGATATCACCGTTGATGCTGTGGCTGGTGCAGCGTAGACACCGCCTAGGACACGCGACAAGGGAGCCAGAACGTGCAGGCAGAACGACAGGAAAAGCTCGGCTATCTCGGTCTCGGGCTGATGGGACTGCCGATGACGCGGCGGCTGCTTCATGCCGGCCACAACGTCACGGTGTGGAATCGCTCGCCGGGCAAGGCCGCAGCCCTGGTCGAGGCCGGCGCCACCGCCGCCGCAAAACCCTGTGACGTTGCGGCCGCCGCCGAAATTATCTTCATGTGCCTGACCGACGCGTCGGCGGTGGAGGAAGTGGTGTTTGGCGCCGATGGATTGGCGAGCGTTCCGGGGGACGGAAAACTCGTCGTCGATTTTTCCTCGATCCATCCCGATGCGGCGCGCTCCATCGCGATCCGGCTGAAGGCCGCGAACGGCATGGTGTGGATCGATGCACCGGTGTCCGGCGGCACCAAGGGCGCGGAAGAAGCGACGCTGGCGATCATGGCCGGCGGCGACGCCGCCGACATCGAACGCGTCCGGCCCTATATCATGGCGATGGCCCGCGGCTTCACCCATATGGGTCCGATCGGCGCCGGCCAGACCACAAAACTCTGCAACCAGGTGATCGTCGGCTGTGCCATGGCGGTGCTGGCGGAGGCGACGCGGCTGGCCGTCAATGCCGGCATCGACGCCAAGCGGCTGCCGGAGGCGCTGGCCGGCGGCTTTGCCGATTCGATCCCGCTGCAGCTGTTCGTGCCGCGGATGGTGGCCGGCATCCACTCGCCGCCGCTCGGCCATATCGCGACCATGCTCAAGGACCTAGACACGGTGGTCGACGTCGCCCACGACACGCAGACCCCGGTGCCGATGGCGGCGCTCGCCGCGCAGTTGTTCCGCATGGCCGCTGCGACCCGCGGAACTGACGCCGACGCGCTGGAAATCTACAAGCTGTCGGCGCCGAAAGCATGAAGGTATTGGTGATCGGCGCCGCCGGCATGATCGGCCGCAAGCTGTGCGAGCGGCTGCTGAAGGATGGCCGCATTGGCGATGCCGACATTGCCGACCTCGTGATGGCTGACGCCGTTGCCGGCGATTTCGGCGCCGATGCTTCCTTCGCGCGACATATCGTCGTCGATCTGGCATCGCCCGAGGCGCCGGCGAAGCTGCTGGCGTCACGGCCCGATGTGATCTTCCATCTCGCTGCCATCGTGTCCGGCGAGGCCGAGCAGAATTTCGACAAGGGCTATGCCGTCAATCTCGACGGCACCCGCGCGCTGTTCGAGGCGATCCGCGCCAAGGAAAGCTACACTCCGCGCCTGGTCTATACGTCGTCCATCGCGGTGTTCGGCGCGCCCTATATTGGCCCGATCGCCGACGATTTCTTCCACACACCGCTGTCGAGCTACGGCACCCAGAAGGCGATCTGCGAATTGCTGCTGGCGGATTACAGCCGCCGCGGCTTTTTCGATGGCATCGGCATTCGCCTGCCGAACATCTGTGTGCGGCCCGGCAAGCCGAATGCAGCGTCGTCCGGCTTTTTCTCCAGCATCATCCGTGAACCGCTGGCCGGGCGGGAGGCAATCCTGCCGGTCGATCACAGCGTGGCGCAGACCCATGCCAGTCCGCGCGCCACGGTCGGCTTCCTGCTGCATGCGGCGACCCTCGACAGCGCCCGGCTCGGCGCCCGCCGCAGCGTGATGATGCCGGGCGTGCCCGCAACCGTCGGGCAGCAGATCGCAGCGCTGCGTCATGTGGCCGGCGATGCCGTGGTGTCACGCATCCGTCATGTGCCGGATCCCGCTGTCATGGCCATGGTCGCCGGCTGGCCTGGGACCTTTGAGACGCCGCGCGCATTGTCCCTGGGTTTCAGGGCTGACGACAGTTTCGAATCGATTATTCATAGCCATATTGAGGATGACCTCGGCGGTGCCTTCGTCGGCTGAGGCCAATTTGAACATTCGCGCATTGCGGAAAAGGATCACCGATGGCGCGAGAGCCTGTCGTAGTTGCCGCAGGCGGCATTGTCGTAAAGCGGGGCGCGTCGCCACTGATTGCAGTGGTGCAGATGCGCAAGCGCGCCGACTGGGTGCTGCCCAAGGGTAAGCTGGACCCGGGCGAGGCGCCGCGCGATGCGGCCGAACGCGAGGTGCTGGAAGAAACTGGCCATGCGGTGTCGGTGCACGAGTTTCTGGGAACGCTGGCCTACCCGCTCGGCGAACGCACCAAGGTGGTGCACTTCTGGCGTATGGAAGCCGACGCCGCGCCGAGCCGCAAACTGATGAAGGACATTGCTGCCGTCGAATGGTTGCCGATTGACAGCGCGCTGCTGCGGCTCACGCGCCAGCACGAGCAGGCCTTCCTCGCCCAGGTCGGGCCGCAGGCAATTGCGCCGGACGACGGGGCGCAGCCGCTGCCGCGCCCGCCGCTGGCGCCGGTGGCGGCGCCCGCACCGCGCGACGTGCTGCAAAAGATCTGGCGCTGGCTGGCAGGCTAGCGAGGAGGCGCTTTCTGTCTTCCCTCTCCCACCTGCCGGAGCTTCGCTTCGCGCGGGGGAGAAGGAGGAGCCCTCACTTGATCGGTGGCCGCGGCCATTTCGCCTCGCCGGGCTCCATCATGAAACGATAGTCCAGCGAATACCACGGCGCGGATACGTCTGCGGCGGTGGGGTGCGGCTGATCATGGCGCATGAAGCGACCGACCAGCGCCTCGGTGACGCCGAACTGCACGTCGCTGCCGAGGTGGGCATCGTCGTCGGCATAGACCTGCGAGATCACCGTCTTGAAGCCGGGTTTGTAGATCAGTGCATGGACATGGGCCGGCCGGAACGGGTGGCGGTCCTGTGCGTCGAGCAGCCGGCCCACCACGCCGTCGGTGGGAATCGGATAGCCGGCCGGCTTGACCGAGCGAAACCAGAATCTGCCCTCAGCGTCGGTGGTGAATTTTCCGCGCAGGTTGAAGTTCTCCTGGTCGGGGTCCTGGTTCTCGTACAGTCCGACCGGCGAGGAGTGCCAGATGTCGACCTCGGCCGCGGGCACCGGCGCGCCGCCGCGGTCCTGCACCACAGCGGTCATGAATAGCGCCGGGCCCGGGGTGTCGGAGCGGACGATCGAGCCGCCATTGTCGACCCGGGGCGAATTCAGACGCCAGAACGGCCCGAGCAGGCTCTGCGACGTCTCGGTGGTGCCGTTGGCGCCGTTGTTGAGCAGGCAGACCAGCGACGACACCCCGAGCGAGCCGGCCATCAGCACGGCCTCGTTGTGAGTGTCGGTGGTCAGCTTGCCGATCTCGTTGAGGATCGCGGCGGCGTCGCGAAATTCCTCTTCGGTGAGGCGGACGTCGCGGACGAAGCCGTGCAGGTGAGTGACCAGCGACACCATGATCTCGCGCATCCGCGGATTTTTCGTGCGTTCCATCACTTCCAGCACTGCCGGCGTGACGTCTTCTTGTCGCTTGATGGTGGTCATGGCGTGCTCCCGACTTTCTGCGCTTTTCCCACAAGGGAAGAACGGAAGAAAGCAAGACTCGCCTCAAACTTCAGCCTACGCCCCTCTGACAATCACCCCGTACCAGCCCAGCCCCTTGTAGGTTTCGTAGCCCGGTGTGGCATGGAATGCGACCTGGGCGCCGGAGCTTTGGTGGTAGAACCCGCTGCGGCGGCCGTTCAGTTGCAGCGGAATACGCTCGGTCAGCAGGCCCTCGCCGTCGGAGGCTGCGATGACGCGGAAATTGGAGTCCACCAGCAGCACGCGGGTGCGATCGTCGCCGACGCGCACGCCCTCGACGATGGCGCGGGCCTGAGCTTCCCAGTCGAAGTGGATGGCCAGCACGCCGAGAGGCCTGCCATTGGCCTTGCCGCCCTCGCGCACGCTGGCGCAATAGGTCGCCACCTGGGCGTTGTTCAGCAGCGGCTGCTTCTCCACGTCGCCGGCCACATAGTCGTCGCCGGAGCGCAGCTTTCTCGCGTCGCGAAACCATGCTGTGTTGGCGACATTATGGCCGCGGACGTTGAAGCGATCGCCGCGTCCGCTCGCCAGCACGTTGCCGTCGAGATCGCACAGCCACAGGTCGAGATACACGGTGTAGGCGCCGAGGATCACCGCAAGGCGCTCCGAGACATGGGCCACGGTGGAATTATCCGGCGCAGCGGCGCAGTCGACCACCGCAGAATCGGTTGCCCACCAGCGCACGTCGCAGGTGCGCTCATAGAGGTTGCGGTCCATCAGTTCGATGGCGTTCAGCGACAGGTCGACCATGCGCTCGCCGCGCGACCGTTCGGTCATGCGGTCGATGGATTGCATCAGGCTTCCTGTGCGTCCGGTGAGCTGGGTCTCCAGCTCTTTGGCGATGGTCTCGACCAGTTGGCCGACATTGCGTACTTCCTGCGCCACTACCGCGAAGCCCGCGCCGTGGACACCGGCGCGCGAACTCTCGATCAGCGCATTCAACGCCAGCATCTTCATCTGGTTGGTGATGTTCTGGATCGACTTGGTCTTCTCGCAGGCGATCTGGTTGACCTCGGACGTCAGCCGCGCGATCAGCGTCGAGATGTCCGAATCAGTTTCCGTTTCGCCAGGTTGGTTTGTGATCGCCCGCATGGGACTGCTGGCACGATCCATCGTCATAACCATCCCTGGTATCTCCTAATGGGAGCGGTGCACCGTGCCGGCCTGCGCGGTACGCGAATACAATTCCGCTACTTTCCATCATTTCGGCTAATGAGACATTAACCCAGCGGGCGTGTGGACTGCTCGTGAAACGCCAAAAGTGCTTATTCTTTCGGCAATTAGGCCGTTGTTGCAGCCGCCGGTACCTACGCTGGACCGCTGCCGGCGAAAGGTCGGCAACCCGATCTCAATCAAATGCCGGCAAGCTGCGCGTTTCCTGCTCCGGACCATTTCATGACCATGATCGACGACGACAGCAGAGCCACCGCCGCTGAACTGTCAGAGGAACTGATTTTCCTGATTGCAACGGCGCTGACCGACGCGCAGCGCAAACGCGCCACCGACCTGTTTCGCCGATTCGCGCGCCAGATCGAGTCCGAGGCCTGGCGTCGAGGTCGCGACAGCATCACGCCGGTCGTCAGTCCCACGGTCGCTCCAGTGGAGCCGGTGGCACAAGAGAGCGTCGCTGTTGGCGAAGCTGATGGGGCTGCTATCGAAACTGTTAGCGAAACCCTACCGCCCGATTACCGTGTCAGCCTGATCCCGCTAGTCGGCTGGCAGGATTGACGCGTCGCGACAGGCCGGATGACGGCCTTCGCGCATGTATCAATTGGCTTAACTATTTCAGGGCCAAATGGCGTTCGATGATTCGTGCCAGGGTAATCCAGTGACAAATGTGATTCAGTTTCCAGCGCGTGCCGTACTGCAATCTGACGACGACGAACTCGACCTGCTGAGCGCGGTCGACCTGGCGATCCGCGACCTGCGCGAGATCGCGCAGAGCGCAGGCGCCTCGGCGCAGGAGCGCGCCCTCGAATGCCTGTCGATGCTGGAAGGCGCCTACGCCGTGGCGACCGGCGGCTGATCGCGCCTCACCGAACTGCGACGCCATAGTAGTCGTCGATGTCGGCGGTGCCGCGACCCCAGTTCCAGTCATCGGCTCGGCGATGTTTCGGCGCGTCGTTGAGCTGGTCGGTTGTCACCATGGTCTGGTAGCCGCCGAGATCGACATTGTACTTCAGTGACGGCCACGGCAGCGGATAGAAATCGTCGCCGATGCCCAGGAAGCCGCCGAAGCTCAGCACCGCATAGGACACCCGGCCGCTGACTTTCTCGATCATCACCCGCTCGATGGTCCCGATCCGCTCGCCATCGGGCCCGTAGACCGCGGTTCCCTCCACCTTGTCGCTGCCGATCAGGCTCACGGTCTCGCGCGCTTCTGTGGTCATGGTCGTCTCCCGTATCGCTGGTTTTCGCAGAGGCAACGGCAGGGCAGCGTCAGCGTTCCCGGGCTCCGATGTCGCATCGCCCAAGTTGCGGTCGAAGCCATGGACTCCCGAAAATCGTATGCCTATATCCGTGCTTTCCCCTGACCGTGATCGAGCCTCCCGCATGACCACCACCGACATTCCCGCCGCCGAATCCCAGCCGTTCCAGGCCGAAGTCGCCGAATTGCTGCATCTGATGGTGCACTCGGTCTATTCCGAGACCGACATCTTCCTGCGCGAGCTGATTTCCAATGCTTCCGACGCCTGCGACAAGTTGCGTTACGAGGCGATCGCGCAGCCGGATCTGATGGCCGACGGCGCGCCGCTGAGCATCCGGATCGTGCCGAACAAGGCCGCCGACACCCTGACGGTGGTCGATAACGGCATCGGCATGAGCCGCCAGGAACTGATCGACAATCTCGGCACCATCGCCCGTTCCGGCACCAAATCGTTCCTGTCGCGCCTCACCGAGGCCAAGGATGGCGCCGGGCTGATCGGCCAGTTCGGCGTCGGCTTCTATGCCGCCTTCATGGTAGCCGACCGCATCACCGTCACCAGCCGCCGCGCCGGCTCTGAAGAGGCCTTCATCTGGTCGTCGTCCGGCGGTGCCGGGTTCGAGATCGCGCCAGCCAGCGAGGCCGACGCCGCCAGGATCGGCCGCGGCACCGAGATCGTGCTGCATCTGAAAGAGGACGCGAAGAAATATCTCGCAGGGTACGAGATCGAGCGCGTGGTCGGCGCCTATTCCGACAACATCCAGTTTCCGATCATGCTGCAGCCGGACGCCCCGGCAGCCGATTCGGAGCCGAAAGCCGAGGGTGAAGACGAGGCCAAGGACGAAGAAAAGCCCGACAACGAGCCGCGGCAGATCAATTCGGCCAGCGCGCTATGGCAGCGCTCCAAGTCGGAGCTGACGCCGGAGGATTACACCAAGGCCTACAAGTCGATCGCCTCCGCCTGGGACGAACCGGCGATGACCCTGCACTACCGCGCCGAGGGCCGCTATTCCTATGCGGTGCTGCTGTTTGCGCCATCGGCCAAGCCGTTCGACCTGTTCGAGCCGCAGCGCAAGGGCCATGTGAAGCTCTATGTCCGCCGCGTCTTCATCACTGCAGATGCCGACCTGCTGCCATCCTATCTGCGCTTCATCCGCGGGGTGATCGACAGCGAGGACCTGCCGCTCAACCTGTCGCGCGAGATGCTGCAAAACAATCCGCAACTGGCGCAGATCCGCAAGGCGGTCACCACCCGCGTCATAGGCGAGCTGGAAAGCCTCGGTGACAAGGAGCCGGAGACCTTTGCAAAGATCTGGGACGCCTTCGGACCGGTGATCAAGGAAGGCATCTACGAGGATTTCGAGCGCCGCGAAAAGCTGCTGGCGCTGTCGCGTTTCACCACCACGTCGGGCGAGAAGCGCTCGCTGAAGCAATATATCGCCGACCTCAAGCCGAACCAGACCGAGATCTACTATCTGGTCGGCGACAGTATCGAGCGGCTGAAGTCGAATCCGAAACTGGAATCCGCGACCGCCCGCGGCATCGAGGTGCTGCTGCTGACCGATCCGGTCGATGCATTCTGGACCTCGGGCGGCCTCGATTTCGACGGCAAGCCGCTGAAGTCGCTGAGCCAGGGTGACCTCAACCTCGACCTGATCCCTGTCGTTGACGAGGACAAGAAGGACGAGCCGACCTCGGAGACCGACGAGGCTGCCGTCATCGCCGTGATCAAGGAGGCGCTCGGCGATCGCGTCTCCGATGTGAAGGTATCGACCCGCCTCACCACCTCGGCCTCCTGCCTGATCGCCGGCGGCTTCGGACCCGACCGCGCGCTGGAGCGCATGCTGGCGCAGCAGAACCGCGGCGCTGTGACAAAACCGGTGCTCGAGATCAACATGAAGCATCCGCTCGTTGCGGCATTGGCCAAGGCCGACACCGCCAAGGGCGGCGAAGCCGCCGATCTGTCGATGCTGCTGCTGGAGCAGGCGCAGATCCTCGACGGCGAGTTGCCGGAGGATCCCGCGGCCTTCGCCAGCCGCCTGAACCGGCTGGTGCTGCGGGCGTTCTGACACCGAACCTTTTTGGCGCGGCGCCGAAGGCGCCGCGTCTTCTTTTGCCGGAGGTTCCCGCCATGAGCAGCGTGTTCGAAAAACTGATCAATAAATATGCCGAGCGCGGCGACTTCGAGCGCCTCAAGGGCTATCAGACCGATCGTCGGGCGATGCTCGAAAGCTTGCAGAACGGCACTTACGACAAGATGCACCTGACCTCCGACAACGACCCTGTGCCGTTGATGGCCGAGATCGAGCGGGAACTCGCCTGTATCGAAGCGGCGCTGCGCCAGCAGCAGTGACAAGAGTGCGTTGCAGCAAATGCTGCGCGCGTGCTTCATCGTGCCAATCGCTGATCCGGTCTGCGCTTTCCAGCTACGCCGAAAGATTAGCTGGGCAGTCACGAACTTCTAAAATAGCCTGCGCCCAATTAAAAATATTGGGAGGCTTGTGATGAAGTTCGGACCTTTGCTGTCGGCTGTTGCGGTATGCAGCCTGTGTCTCGCTGCGCCGGCTCTGGCGCAGGGAACTGCTCAAGGCGTCAAGATCGGAATTCTCAACGATCAGTCTGGCGTCTACGCCGATTACGGCGGCAAGTATTCCGTCGAGGCCGCAAAGATGGCGATCGAGGATTTCGGCGGCGAGGTGCTCGGCCAGAAAATCGATCTGGTCACTGCCGACCATCAGAACAAGCCCGACACGGCGATCGCGATTGCACGCAAGTGGTATGACGTCGACGGCGTCGACATGATCACCGAACTGACCACTTCGTCGGTGGCTCTGGCGGTTCAGGAATTGTCGAAGGAAAAGAAGAAGATCGACATCGTGGTCGGTGCCGCAACCTCGCGCATCACCGGCGATGCCTGCCAGCCCTATGGTTTCCACTGGGCCTATGACACCCACGCGCTCGCCGTCGGCACCGGCGGCGCGCTGGTGGAAGCCGGTGGCGACACCTGGTTCTTCCTCACCGCCGACTACGCCTTCGGCTACGCGCTCGAGCAGGACACCGGCGACATCGTCAAGGCCAAGGGCGGCAAGGTGCTGGGTTCGGTGCGTCACCCGCTCAACTCGTCGGACTTCTCGTCCTTCCTGCTGCAGGCGCAAAGCTCGAAAGCAAAAATCGTCGGCCTCGCCAATGCCGGCCTCGACACCGCCAATTCCATCAAGCAGGCGGCGGAATTCGGCATCGTCGCCGGCGGCCAGAAGCTCGCCGGCCTGCTGCTGACGCTGGCGGAAGTGCACGGTCTCGGCCTGCAGGCTTCGCAGGGACTGGTGCTGACCGAGGCTTATTACTGGGACCGCGACGACAAGTCGCGCGAATTCGCCGAGCGCTTCTTCAAGCGCACCCAGCGCATGCCGAACATGATCCAGGCCGGTACCTATTCGGCGACGCTGTCCTATCTCAAGGCGGTGAAGGCCGCCTCGTTCCAAGGACTCCGATGCGGTGGCCAGGAAACTCAAGGAATTGCCGGTGGACGATGCCTTCGCCAAGGGCAACGTGCTGGCCAACGGCCGCTTCGTGCATGACCTCTATCTGTTCGAGGTGAAGAAGCCGTCGGAATCCAGGAAGCCGTGGGACTATTACAAGCAGCTCGCCACCGTGCCCGGCAACAAGGCGTTCCCCACCGCCGCGGAGAGCGGCTGCCCGCTGACGAAGTAAAAAGACAATGCGGTCCTTTAACCTCTCCCCGCCCTTTGCGGGGAGAGGTTAATACCCCGTCATCTCCAGATAGCCGACGCCGCTATGGCTGCCGCGCAACGCGATCGGTCCTTCCCAATAGGCAAAGCTCGTCGCCATCCAGCTCATCGGATTGAGCGGCGCGGTGTCGATCGCGACGCCGCGCGATGCAACGACGATGCGCCACGATGTCGGTAGCTTGCGGCCGGCGACCTCGGTGGTGGCCGTTGGCGTCATGGCGATGGCCGTTGAGGCGATCTGCTCGGAGCGGCCATCGGGCGTGATCCAGTTGCCGGAAAAGTAGTTTGCGCCGCTCGCCTGCCGCAGCCGGAACAGCATCAGTTTTTCGCCGGACGAAAGATGCAGCGAGAACCAGTCCCAGCCGGTCTGGTCGGAGGCCAGCGGCTGGCTCGAATACTCACGGTCCATCCATGCCTGTCCGCTGACGTCGATGGTCCGGTCGTCGATCGTCAAGCTGCCCGCGGCCCTGAACCACGGCTGGCTGTAGTAATACGAAGCCTGCCCACGCTCGGATTTCCTGCTGTAGCCGCCGTCACCCTGCAGCACCAGGGGACGATCCGCGTCGAGCCGCAACGCGTAGCTGAAGTCGGCGCCCGACGCCGTGACCGCCAGCGGTGCTAGACTTGCGTCGGACATGCCGTCCAGTCCGCGCATCTCCCAGGCATCGATCCAGGCGCGAAACGGCTGTGCCGTCGCGCCTGCCTGGCCGATACCGCCGCGGGCAAGTGTCTCGCTCGACCGGTGGGTGCCGGCCGATGTCACCGCCGCGTGCCCCATCCAGATCTGCGGATTGGCCCAGCCCTCCGCTTGCGTGCCCGCGGCCATCGCCTGCCGGAACAGTGTCCACTGCACGCCATAGGCGGCGCCGTTGGCGTCGTTGAGATCTCGCGGTGAGGTACCACCACTCGATGCGATAGTCCGGATGCGGGCCGTGGTCGGCGGGAAATGACAGGGCCTTGCCCGGCACCACCGCCGCGAATCCTCCGGCGTCGCGGCCGAGGCCGGCAAAGCCCTGTGCCCCCGCGCGCGGCGCGCCGAGGCCGAGGAGTGCAAGGCCGCCGGCAAAGCCACGGCGCGTGATTCGGGGGCTATCGTTCATCGGCAAAGATCTTCACCAGTCGCGCGGGCTGCATCCGCAGCAACCCGATGATCGGCAGTAATGATGCCAGCAACGCGGCCAGCATCGCTACGCCCAGCAATTGCAATAACTGGAACGGAAAGACGGTGAACGGCAGCCGCCAGCCGAAAGCCTTCACGTTGACCACGGCGATCAGGCACCACGCCACCGACAAACCCAGCGGCAGCGCCAGCAGCGACGTGATCAGCGCCACCGCCATGGTCTTGAGCAGTTCGATGGCGGCGAGCCGACGCCGGGTGATACCGATTGCCCACAGCGGCGCCAGTTGCGGCAGCCGCGAATTGCTCAGGGTCAGCAGGCTGGTCAGCAGCGCCACGCCGGCGACGCCGAGGGTAAAGGCGTTCAGCGCCGCCGTGACGGCGAAGGTGCGGTTGAAAATCCGCAGCGACTCCGTCTTCACCGTCGCCTGGTCAGCGAGGTTGCGGCCGTCCAGGCTAAAGCGTTGCTGGATATCGGCCATCAGCTGCGGCACTGCGGCCGGCACGACCCGGAGCCCGAAGCGGGTGCGCGGAATATCGGGGAAGTGCTGGAACAGTGCGTCGACGGCGACGCCAAGCTGACCTTTCGGATTGCCGTAGTCGGCATAGATGGCCACGACGTCGAGTGTCCATTTTCCGGAGGCCACGGGCACCTCGACCTGGTCGCCGATCTTCAGCTTCAGGCGGCGCGACAATTGTTCGCTGATCAACGCGGCGTTGCCGGTCTTCACGCGGTCCCACGCGTCGACCGAAGATTCGAGCAAGGGCCACTGGTCGCGATAGGTGGCGTGATCGGCAAAGCCGAGCAACTCCACCGGCAGACCGGCCAGTCTGCACATCGGCGCGGCCACTCTGCAATGTGGCCTGCACTTCCGGGCGGTGCGCCAGCCAAGCCTTGATCTCCCCGGCCTGTGGGTCGCTGGCGGCGTTGAGATAGATCTCCGACGCCAACCGTCCGTTCAGCCAGCCCGTAAACGTGCGGCTGAAGCTCTCCACCATGGTGCCGACGCCGACATTGACCGCCAGCGCCAGCAGCAGCGCCATCAGCGCCAGCGACAGGCCGGACAGTTGCAACCGGCTGTCAGCCCAGAACCACGTGGTCAGCGGTCGCCGCGCCAGCCGTTCGCCGAGCGCCAGCACGCCGCCGAGGATCACCGGCAATGCCAGCGCCGCGCCAAGCAGCAGCGCCGCCAGCACGGCGAAGCCTGCGCTCAGCGAATCGCCGAAGCCGAGGAAGCCGATAGCCGATGCGAAGACGAGAAGTGCGGCGCCGCCCTGCCAGCACAGCCAGCGGTGTTGCGCCTGCTGCCAGGCGTAGGGTTGCGCCGCAACCAGCAAAGGCAGCCGCGCCGCTTTCACGAGACTTGCTGCCGCAGCCGCGACTGCGCCGATCACGGAGATGGCGAGTCCGGCCAGCCACCATTGCGGCTTCAATTGCAGCCGGCCGGGAATATCGGCGCCGTAGAGTCCGCGCAGGCTGGCGGCGACATCGGGCAGCAGCGATGCCGCGATCAGATAGCCGCAGACCAGGCCGACGAGGCCGGACAGCAGCGCGATGCTGACCAGTTCGCTCAGCAACACGGCGTTCAGCATCCGAGCCGACACGCCGCAGGCGCGCACGGTGCGCAGCATCGACCGGCGCTGTTCGAAGGCGAGACCGACGGCGGAATTGACGATGAACAGCCCGACCAGGAACGACAGCAGCCCGAAGGCCGTGAGGTTGAGATGGAAGCTGTCGGTGAGCCGCTGCAGGTCGGTCTCGGCCTCCGGCTCGACCAATCGCAACCGGTCACCGGCGACCGCTTCGAGCGGCGGGCGGGCGCCCTTGGTCTTGCCGATCGCCAGCCGCGAGATCCGATTCGGCATGTGCAGCAGCCGCTGCGCCACGCCGATATCGACGATCAACACGCTCGGCGCCAGTTGCCGCTGCATTTTGAGCGGTGGCAGGGCGCCAGCGCCGGCAATCTCCGGCGTGGCGCCTTCCGGCAGTGCGAGGTCAGCCAGCGTCTCCGGCGCCACCAGCGTCTGGCCGGGCGGCAGCAGGAAAGCCTGCACGCCGGCGCGGCCGATTTCCGGCGTCGCCGTCGTCTCCGCCGGCAGCGTCACCGGCTCGATGCCGAGCAGGCGCACCGAGCGGCCGCCAATGGTGACGCGGCCCTCCAGCATCGGCGACACCGGCCAGCCGGCGCGGCGCAAGTCGACGAACAGCTGTTGCGGAGAAGTGGCCCGGTCGCGGCCGACCAGCATCGCAGTGCGCGCACCGCCGAAGGTTGCCGCTGCGCGATCGTAGCTCGCGCGTGCCTGCTGGTTCAGAGCCTGCACGCCGCTCCACAGCGCGGTCGCCGAAATCAGCCCGACCAGCAAGGTAGCCAGTTGCATCGGGTGTCGGCGCCAGTGGCTCAGCAGCACCGCGAGGACCCACGCTGCGCGTGTCACGCGATCAGCCCGGCATGAAGACGGACCTGACGGTCGAGGGTAGCGGCGAGCCGCGCGCTGTGTGTCACCATCAGGAAGCCGCAGCCGGTGCGCGCCACAAGATCGCGCGCCAGTCCCAGCACCTCGTCGGCGGTGGCCTCGTCGAGATTGCCGGTAGGTTCGTCGGCAAGCAGCAGCAGCGGTTTCGCCGCCAGCGCGCGGCCGATGGCGACGCGCTGCTGCTGCCCGCCGGACAGTTGTTCCGGGTAGCGCTTGAGCAGCAATGCGAGGCCGAGGCGTTCGATGAGTTCCGCATGCCACGCCGCATCATGACGTCCCGCGATGCGCGACTGGAACGCCAGATTGTCGGCTACGCTGAGGCTGGGGATCAGGTTGAACTGCTGGAACACCAGCCCGAGACGGTCGCGGCGCAGCGCGGCGCGTGCCGGGTCGGGCAGGGCGGTCACGACAGTGTCGCCGAGCCGCACCTCGCCGCCGTCAGCCTGGTCGAGGCCGGCGATCAGATGCAGCAGCGTGCTCTTGCCGCTGCCGGATTCGCCGGTCAAGGCGACGCTCTCGCCGGCAGCGACATCGAGGTCGACGCCGCGCAGAACCGCCACCTGTTCCTGGGCCGAGCGATAGGATTTTGTGAGATGGCGGACGGTCAGCATGCCGGTCCATCCTAGCACGCCGGTTTGCGGGGCGTCCCGGGTGGCCGGCTGCCGGATGTTGCGCGAGTGTCACGACACAAGTCCTGGCGCAAATAGGAAGCCAGTCTACAAGTATCGCTGTTCGTCGTCGCGATCGCGCTTGGGGGTGGCGATGTCGCCGTCTTCGTCCTCATCGTCTTCTTCGGCCGGCGGGGGCGGCAATTTTGCCTTGTCGTCCTCTCGGACAGCGTCGCCATCCTCCGGCGTCTTGCGCTTTCCAGTCATCGTGGCGCCTTTCGTGTCGGATCGCACGGGAAAGGTGCTGCTCCGACCTCAATCTGAACGTCATTATGGGGCATATTCGCCGCTAACCAGCAATCTTCCCTGCCTTTTTTCACCATACGGTGCTAACGGGAGCCGAGTTTGCCAGCAATCCCGTTTTCCGGAGCGACGATGAAAAAGCCGAAGATCGAAATGGACGACCCGCAGCCCCGCAAGATCATCCGCGCCGACAAGGCACCGACCGAGGGTTACTCGCTGGTCGTGGACGGCCATTTCAAGTCGCATCACGACACGGTGGAAGCGGCCGAGGAAGCCGGCATGGCCTTGAAGAACAAGTACCCGATGCTGCAGATCCAGGTTTACGATTCCGCGACCAAGACCCGCACCATGATCGAATGGCCGGCTCCGGCGGCCTGAACCGTCAGGTTCTGCGACCGCCGCTCTGCTGACCGGCCAGCCAGTCCGCCAGCGCCGGGGTCTTTTCCGCCTTCTTGCTGCCCGGCTTCGCCGCCGCCTTCTTCTTGACGGTGGTGGCGCGAGGCGGCTCGGCGGCCTCGCGGGCCAGCCGCAGCGCTTTCAGCTTGGCCATGTTGTCAATCACGGCCTTCGCCGCCGCGTCGCGCTCGGATCGCCCGCTTTTGGCGTCGTGGGCGGCGCGTTCGGCCTTGCTGGTGCGCGCTTCCGCGCGGTCGCGATCGTCCTTTGACATCAGGTTGTCTTCTTTTTCTTTGGTTTCGGTTCGACCGGCTTGGCGCGGTCTTCTTCTTCCTTCGCAAGCCGCGCGGCGCGCAGGGTCTCGGTGCGCTTGCGAATCGCAATGTCGGCGGCCGCGATATCGGCCATCGCCTTGATGCCCTCGGCATCCTGCGCCAGTTTGCGGTTCAGCCGGATTTCCTTCATCTCGGCAGGGGTCTTGGGTTCCGGCTCGGTGTCCATGGTGTGCCTCAAAATTGGCCGCGAAGATGGCGTTGCGGCTACTGCTGCGCCACTCCTACCATGAAACATCGCGGCAAAGGCACCCCACCCGTCATATAACCGTGTCGCGCGGGTGTTTCGGGCGTGCAGTACATTCCGTCACAGGAATGCGCCGAGGTTAAATACCGGCCGCAGCGGTACGCTGGTGAACGGCGAGGGAGGGGCGAGGCGTGGCTGAATACGTGATCCAATTCGGCAAGGACGGCGGGCGCATCGAAGCCGACGGTCGGCTTGATGCCAAGGCGTTTCACCGCAATCACGAGGCGATCTGGGGCGTGCTGGCTCCATTTCTGGGCGGAAAGTCAGGCAACGTCGTCGAAGTCGGCAGCGGCACCGGTCAGCACGTGGTCGAATTCGCCGCGCGCAGTCCCGGCATCACCTGGTGGCCGAGCGATTTCAACGAGGCGCATCTCAAAAGCATCACCGCATGGACCATGCATACGCAACGCGCCAACGTCCGCGCGCCGCTGCGCATTGATGTGAGCGAACCCGCGTGGCTCGCGCACATGCCGGAGGGCGCCGCACCGGACCCGCTTTTGGCGGTGTTCTGCGCCAACGTCGTCCACATCGCCCCGTGGCCGGTGACCGAAGGCCTGCTGGCGGGCGCTGCACGCTACCTGCGCGCCGACGGTCGGTTGTTCATGTACGGGCCGTTCAAGCGCGGCGGTCACCATACCGCCGTCAGCAATGCGGTGTTCGACACCAGCCTCCGAAGCGGCAATCCTGAATGGGGCGTCCGCGACGTCGAGGAGCTGGAGCGCGTTGCCGGCAGCGTCGGTCTGAAGCTGATCGAGGTCGTCGAGATGCCCGCCAACAATCTTATCCTGGTTTTTGGAAGGATCGCGGAAGGCTGAAGCGTCCGATGCATGGGGCTGCCTCGTTTGCGCGTGTTGATTGCCGGTTGGCCGGGCTTCATAGTCCGCGGCGAAGCAACAAGGCCCGGACATACCGGGCCGCATCCGGGTGGATTCCCCCAAATGATCGATGTGACCGGCACACCCGAACTGTTCGATGACGCGCGGGCACGCTCCAATGTGCTGCGGCTGGCGGTCGCCCAGGCGCTCGCCGGCGCCAATTCGGCGGTGATTTTCGCCACTGGCGCCATCGTCGGTTCGACGCTGGCCCCCGATGCGTCCTACGCCACGGTACCGATCTCGATGTATGTGGTCGGCCTGGCCTGCGGGACCTTGCCGGTCGGTGCGATTTCCCGTGCCTACGGCCGTCGCGTCGCTTTCATCATCGGCAGCGGCTGCGGCGCGCTGTGCGGCGCGCTCGCTGCCGTGGCCATCCTGCGCGGTTCGTTCGCGTTGTTCTGCTGCGCCACCTTCTTCGGCGGGCTGTATGGCGCGGTTTCGCAATCCTATCGCTTTGCTGCCGCCGACGGCGCCAGCGTCACGTATCGTCCGAAGGCGGTCTCATGGGTGATGGCTGGGGGCGTCTTCGCCGGCGTGCTCGGGCCACAGCCGGTGCAGTGGACCATGGATGTCTGGCCGCCTTACCTGTTTGCGTTCAGCTTCACGGCGCAGGCACTGGTGGCGCTGATCGCCATGGCGCTGCTGTCCACCGTCGATGCGCCGAAGCCCGCAGCCGCGGATCTCCATGGCGGCAGGCCGCTGGCCGTGATCGCGCGGCAGCCGCGCTTCATCGCCGCGGCGATCTGCGGCGTAGTGTCCTATTCGATGATGAACCTGGTAATGACCTCGGCGCCCCTGGCGATGAAGCTGTGCGGACTGCCGCTCAGCGATTCAAACTTCGGCCTGCAGTGGCATATCGTGGCCATGTACGGACCGAGCTTCTTCACCGGATCTCTGATCGCGCGCTTCGGCGCGCCCCGCATCGTCGCTGCCGGCCTCGCGCTTGAAGCGCTGGCGGCAACCATCGGCATGTCGGGCATCACCACCATGCATTTCTGGTCCGGGCTGGTGATCCTGGGCATCGGCTGGAATTTCGGCTTCATCGGCGCCTCGGCGCTGGTGCTGGAAACCCACCGGCCGCAGGAGCGCAACAAGGTGCAGGCGTTCAACGACTTCCTGGTGTTCGGGCTGATGGCGGTGGGGTCGTTCTCGTCGGGCCGGCTGCTGGCGAATTTCGGCTGGTCGACGGTCAATGCCGTCGTGTTCCCGCCAATTCTCCTCGGTCTGATCGTGCTCACGCTGGCGGGTTTTGCCAAGCGACGTTCGTTGCAACAGGCGGGATCGATTCCGGAGCCGCTTTAGGCGGAGACGACCTACGACGTCAGCGGCCGGGCGGCGGTCTCGAAGCTGTCCCGCGGCCAGGTGATCTGCACCACGGCGCCATGATCCGGGAAGGTGCGGTTTGCGAATGTCACTTTCGCACCGGTGCGCTCCAGCAGCGTGCGCGCAATGAACACGCCGAGCCCGAGGCCGCCATGCCCGCTTTGGGCATCGTCGGAGCTGCGCCGCCGCGACAAATAGGGCTCGCCGATCCGCTTCAGAAGGTGCGGCGGAATGCCCGGTCCATCGTCCGAGATCGAGATCACCACGGTTTCCGCGTTCCACCAGGCGTTCACCTCCACCGTGCCGCGGGCAAAATCCACGGCATTCTCCAGGATGTTGCCGACGCCATAGAGAATCGCGGGGTTGCGCATGCCGACCGGCTCCGCCGCGCCAGTCACCGCGATGCGAATCCTGATGGCGACGCCGAAATCGCGGTGCGGGGCCACGGCTTCCTCGATCAGCGTGGACAGTGGCATCCGGTCGAATGGCGCGCCGCTCGACGACAGCTGCGTGATCTTGGAGAGAATATCGCGGCAGCGCTGCGCCTGTTCGCGCAGGGTCTTGAGATCCTCGGTGAGGGACGGATTGTCGTGCACGGTCTTTTCGAGCTCGCGCGAGATCAGGAAGATGGTGGACAGCGGCGTGCCGAGTTCGTGCGCGGCCGCGGCGGCAAGGCCGTCGAGCTGGGTGAGGTGCTGCTCGCGGGTCAGCACCAGCTCGGTCGCCGCCAGCGCGTCGGAGAGCTTGCGTGCCTCCTCGGTGACCTGGAATGCGTAGAGGCTGGTGACACCGATCGCCAGCAGGATCGAGAGCCAGACGCCGAGCAGATAGATCTGCGGCAGTACAAGGGGCTCGTCGGCATCCCATGGCAGCGGCAGGTGAAAGAAAGCCAGCAGCGTGGCGCAGGCGGCCGCGAGCACGCCGAGTGCGATGGTCAGCCGCGTCGGCAGCGCGGTTGCGGAAATCAGCACCGGGGCGAGAAACAGGAACGAGAACGGATTCTGCAAGCCGCCGGTGAAGTACAGCAGCGCCGCCAGTTCGGCGATGTTGAGCGCCAGCAGCGCCGCCGCATAGGCCGGTTCCAGCCGCTGCATCGGATTGAACACGGTCTGCAGCGCCAGATTGAGCGCTGCAGAGAGTCCGATGACAATGACGCAGGGAATGATCGGAACGTCGAAATCGAGGCCCTGGACCACGACGAAGATCGCCGCGAGCTGTCCCAGCGCTGCCAGCCAGCGCAGCCGCAGGATGGTATCCAGTCGTACGTAACGGCGCGGATGGCGAAGGTCGGACGCATCGAAATCGGTCATGCCGCAATTCTATCTGCATGATCAGCCGATCACAAACCGGAGCCGTCGGCGAACGGGCCTTGCATCGTGCGCTTCGATGCCGCAAGGAACGGCCCGCATGGTGATCGAAACCACATCCGCTCCCGAGCTGCGCGCAGCCGTCCCGGCCGGACCGGCGGCGATCGAGGTCGCGCATCTGGTCAAGGTCTACAAGGCCACCCGTGCCGTCGATGACGTCTCGTTCCGCATTGCCCAGGGCAGCATCACCGGCCTGCTCGGCGGCAACGGCGCCGGCAAGACCACGACCATCGCCATGATCATGGGGCTGGTGCTGCCGACCTCCGGCAACGTTCGTGTGCTCGGCTGCGCCATGCCCGAGCAAAGCGCGAGCGTGCTCGGCCGGATGAATTTCGAAAGCCCTTACGTCGACATGCCGATGCGGCTTACGGTGCGGCAGAATCTCACGGTGTTCGGCAAGCTCTATGCGGTTCCCGACCTGCGCGGACGGATCGCTGAGCTGGCCGAGGATCTCGATCTCGGCGATTTCATCGATCGCGCCAACGGCAAGCTGTCGGCCGGCCAGAAGACCCGCGTGGCGCTGGCCAAGGCGCTGATCAACCGGCCGGAGCTGCTGCTGCTCGACGAGCCGACGGCGTCGCTCGATCCCGACACCGCGGACTGGATCCGGCAGCATCTGGAGAACTACCGCAAGACCCACAACGCCACCATCCTGCTGGCGTCGCACAACATGCTGGAGGTCGAGCGGTTGTGCGACCGCGTCATCATCATGAAGCGCGGCCGGGTCGAGGACGACGACAGTCCGGCAAACATCATGCTGCGCTACAACCGCAATACGCTGGAGGAGGTGTTCCTCGACGTCGCCCGCGGCCGGGTCCAGGACCCCGCACCATGAGCATTGTCGAAACCCGCAACGGCATTGCCCTGCACCGCATCAACGCGATGGTTCTGCGCTACTGGTACCTGCTGCTGTCGTCGTGGCCGCGGCTGCTGGAACTGATCTACTGGCCGGCGCTGCAGATCATCACCTGGGGCTTCCTGCAGAATTACATCTCGCAGAATGCCGGGTTCTTCGCCCAGGCCGGCGGCACGCTGATCGGCGCGGTGATCCTGTGGGACATCCTGTTCCGCGGCCAGCTCGGTTTCTCGATCTCATTCCTTGAGGAGATGTGGGCGCGCAACCTCGGCAACCTGATGATGAGCCCGCTGAAGCCCATCGAGTTCCTGATCGCCCTGATGATCATGAGCCTGATCCGGCTGGCCATTGGCATCATTCCGATGCTGCTGCTGGCAGTGATCTTCTTCAACTTCAACATGCTCGGGCTCGGCCTGCCGCTGATCGCCTTCTTCTGCAATCTGATCTTCACCAGCTGGTCGGTCGGGATCTTCGTGTCCGGTCTGGTGCTGCGCAACGGGCTCGGCGCCGAGAGCATCGTGTGGACGCTGATGTTCGCGCTGATGCCGCTGGCCTGCGTCTACTACCCCGTGTCGGTGCTGCCGCACTGGCTTCAGGCCGTGGCCTGGACGCTGCCGCCGACCTATGTGTTCGAAGGCATGCGCTCGTTGCTGATCGATCACGTGTTTCGAACCGATCTCATGCTGACCGCCCTGGCGATCAACGCGGTGCTGTTTATTGTCTCATTCGTGGTGTTTCTCCTGCTGCTGAGAAGTGCACGCCGCGTCGGCTCGCTGGTATCGGGCGGCGAATAAGACCAGATTTCCAGGGAAAACACGGGGTTTTGCGCTGCAATCGCGGCAGCTGTGCCAATCGACCGGTTGACGCTTTCTTATGCAGTCCCCACTATCTTGCGGTGCAGAATAATCGTCAGTGAGGAAGAAATGCCGATCGGTGAATTTGGCAGGCCGCCCGACCTGCCATCGGAAGTAAGTCCGGCGCTGACCACGCCGATGTACTGGATGTATGAGATGGCGCATGCGTCGCTCAATCCGGCGCGCGCGGTGACCGATGCCACCAAGCTGCTGTTCCAGCATCCGCTCAATCCCTTCAGCCACACGGACTTCGGCAAGTCCGTCGCCGCCGGCTGCGAACTGTTCGAGCGCACCACGCGCCGCTACGGCAAGCCGGAATGGGGCCTCGACGATACCGAGGTGAACGGCGTGCGCACGCCGATCGAGATCCGTTCTGTGTGGGAGAAGCCGTTTTGCCGGCTGCTGTATTTCGATCGCAAGCATCCCCGCCCGCTGCGTGCGCCGCAGCCGCGCGTGCTGATCGTGGCGCCGATGTCCGGCCACTACGCGACGCTGCTGCGCGGCACCGTCGAGGCGTTCTTGCCGACCCATGAGGTCTACATCACCGACTGGGCCGACGCCCGGATGGTGCCGATCTCCGAGGGCCGCTTCGACCTTGAGGACTACATCGATTACGTCATCGAGATGCTGCACGCCTTGGGCGGCAACATGCATGTGATCGCGGTATGCCAGCCCTCGGTTCCGGTGCTGGCTGCGGTGTCGCTGATGGAAGCCGAAGGCGATCGCTTCGTGCCGGTCTCGATGACGCTGATGGGCGGGCCGATCGACACCAGGCGCAATCCCACCGCGGTGAACAATCTGGCCGCCGAGAAGGGCATCGACTGGTTCCGCAACCACGTCATCACCAAGGTGCCGTTTCCCAATCCGGGCGTGATGCGCGATGTCTATCCGGGCTTCCTGCAGCTGAACGGGTTCATAAGCATGAATCTCGACCGCCACATGGACGCGCACAAGAACCTGTTCAATCACCTGGTGCAGGGCGACGGCGACCTCGCCGACAAGCATCGCGACTTCTACGACGAATATCTGGCCGTGATGGACCTCACCGCCGAGTATTATCTGCAGACCGTCGACACCGTGTTCGTCAAGCACGCGCTGCCGAAGGGCGAGATGGTCCACCGCGGCCGGCGCGTCGATCCCTCTGTCATCACCCACGTGGCGCTGATGACGGTGGAGGGCGAGAACGACGACATCTCCGGGCTTGGCCAGACCGAAGCGACCCATTCGCTGTGCACATCGATCCCCGACGATCGCCGTGTGCACTACGTGCAGAAGGGCGTCGGGCACTACGGCGTGTTCAACGGCTCGCGTTTCAAATCGGAAATCGTGCCGCGCATTTCGGATTTCATGTTGTCGGCGGCGCATTCGAAGCAAACTGCAGACGCTGCTGAGTAGAAGTTCCGCATCACATAAGCAGGGACATCGCATCGACGATGTTGCTGTGTGACTCGATGCTTGCGCGCGCGGTTCGACTCGAAACCGCGCGCGTTAACCCTCTGAAATAGCGCCAGGAAATCGGCGTCAGCAGTCCGCTTGAAGAAATGAGGAAAATCTCATTTCTTCAAGCGATGAATCTATGTTGATTTGAATCAAGATTCCTGTTCCAGCCTACATCGGGTAGGTGACGTCGTTCAGGCGGCCCCTGTATATTGGGCAAATGATTTGTTTTTGCGCCGAGCGATTCCCCTGGCGGCAGATATGGCAGAATCCGGTCGACTTCCTGACGTCCGGATCTGCAGACATGGCCTTTCGCGCGCTTCTTTATCGTCGTCCCACCGAGCCTTCGACCCTTGCCGTCAAGCATGGCTCGCAAATATTCGCTGTCCGTCTGCGCCGCCACCGGCGCGCGCGGCGCTACACGCTGCGCATTCACCCAAGCGATCGCGAAGCGATCCTGACCATGCCGCCGCGTGGCACGCTCGCCGACGCCAAGGAGTTCGCGCAGCGCCACGGTGCATGGATCGCCGCGCGTCTCGGTCGTCTGCCGAAGGCTGCGCCGTTCCAGCCGGGAACAATCGTCCCGCTGCGCGGTGCCCCGCATAAGATCGTCCATCGCGCCGGCGTTCGCGGCACGGTGTGGGTGGAGACCCGCGACAGCGGCGACAAGATCATCTGCGTGGCCGGCGAGGCGGAGCATATCGACCGCCGCGTCCACGACTTCCTCAAGCGCGAGGCACGCAACGATCTGCAAAAGGCGTCGACGCATTATGCCGCGACGCTCGGCGTCAAGGTCAAGCGGCTGTCGATCCGCGACCAGTCGAGCCGCTGGGGCTCCTGCACCTCGGCGGGGTCGCTGTCATTCTCGTGGCGGCTGATCCTGGCACCGCCGCATGTGCTGGACTACCTCGCCGCCCACGAGGTCGCGCATCTAGTCGAGATGAACCATTCGGTGCGGTTCTGGAAGGTGGTGGCGAAGATCTGCCCGGCCACCGAACGCGCCAAGACCTGGCTCGACACCCACGGCAACGATCTGCACCGTTACGGGATTGCGGAGTAGCGATCCGTGTCCCGGACGCGCTGCGGCATTCTTATGCCGCTGCGCAGATCCGGGACCGTATCAAACGCCGGTGCCCGTAACGGCCGGCTCTGCGAAGCAATACTTCGTATTGCATCGCGTCCGGGGCACGAGACCGAGCGTTTCTCGCTCTATCTCCCGAACAACCGTTCCGTCAGCCAGCCATCCAGTCCGCTCGCCGCTTCCGGCCGCACGTTTTGCGGCGGCGGGGATCGCGTCGCGGGATAGTTCGCCTGGGTCGGCGCCGCCGGCTGCGGGCGATTGCCCGTATAGACCGGCGCGCTCGGCACGTAGCCGCGCGCCGGCGCCTGCTGTTCCGGCGGCGGGAGTTGCGATTGCGGCGCTGCGCCGGGCACCACCTGCGACACCGTTTGAGCGACGCTCGCGAAGAAGCTGCTCGGCACGGCGCCCGGGATCGGCGCCGGCGTGATGCCCTGATGCGCGGCCTTCATGAAGCGGGTCCAGATCTCCACCGGCAGGCCGCCGCCGGTGGCCTTCTTGGTCGGCGAGTTGTCGTCATTGCCGAGCCACACGCCGGTGACCAAGCGCGAGGTGTAGCCTATGAACCAGGCGTCGCGGAAATCCTGGCTGGTGCCGGTCTTGCCCGCCGCCTGCCAGCCCGGCAGTTCGGCTTTCTTTGCGGTGCCTGTCAGCAGCGTCTCGGTCATCATGGTGTTCATCATCGCCACCGCGCGGGCGTCGATCACCGCTGCGGGCGTGTCGGCCGGGCGCTTGTAGATCACCTTGTTGCCGTCGACGGTGCGAATGCGCTCCACCACATGCGGCGAAACACCGAGCCCGCCATTGCTGAACGGCGTATAGGCGCCGACCAGCTCGGTCAGCGACACTTCCGAGGTGCCGAGCGCGATCGAGGCATTGGCGTCGAGCTTCGAGGCAATCCCCATCCGGTGCGCGGTGCGCACCACGCTCTTGGCGCCGACCTCGAGTCCCAGTCGCACAGCCACCGTGTTCAGCGACATCGCCAGCGCCTGGGTCAGCGTCACCGCGCCAAAATATTCGTGGGTGTAGTTCTCCGGCTTCCAGCCCTTCACGTCCAATGGCGCGTCCTGGCGGATCGTTTCCGGCGTCAGGCCCGCCTCAATGGCGGTGAGATAGATGAACGGCTTGAACGACGAGCCCGGCTGCCGCTTGGCGGTGACCGCGCGGTTGTACTGGCTCTCGGCGTAATTGCGGCCGCCGACCATGGCGCGCACCGCGCCGTCCGGCGTCATCGCCACCAGCGCGCCCTGCGAGACGTTGAACTTGACGCTCTTGGCCGCCAGTTCGTCGATAATCGACGCCTCGGCCACCGCCTGCAGCTTCGGATCGATCGAGGTCTCGACCACGATGCTCTGGTCGATTTGACCGACCAGGTCGTCGAGCACCTCGCCGATCCAGTCGGCGACATAGTTCACGGTGCCGGCGCCGACCGCCTTCACATTGTACGAGGCGTGCGAGGTCGAGGCCTGCGCCTGCGCCGCGGTGATGAAGCCGGCGTCCTGCATCGATGCCAGCACGATCTTCGCGCGCGCCTCGGCGCCTTCCGGGTTGCGGTTCGGCGCCAGCCGCGACGGCGATTTGACGAGGCCGGCCAGCATCGCCGCTTCCGCCACCGTCACGTTCTTGGCCGACTTGCCGAAATATTTCTGCGCCGCGGCTTCCACGCCATAGGCGCCGGAGCCGAAATAGACCCGGTTGAGATACAGTTCCAGGATCTCGTTCTTGGAATGCTTGCGCTCCAGCCAGAACGCCAGCTCCATCTCCTGCAGCTTGCGCTTCATGGTGCGTTCCTCGGTGAGGAACAGGTTTTTCGCCAGCTCGCTGGGTCAGCGTCGAGCCGCCCTGCGACACGCCGCGATGCGCGATGTTGGCCACCGCGGCGCGCGCGATGCCCAGCGGATCGACGCCGTAATGCGAATAGAACCGGCGGTCCTCGATGGCGATGAAGGCCTTCGGCAGATACGGCGGCAGGTCCTTCAGCGCCACATTGGTGCCGGCCTGTTCGCCGCGCGTGGTCATCACCGTGCCGTCATAGCCGACGATCTGGATGGTCGGTGGCCGCTTGGGAATTTCCAGCGACTGGATCGGCGGCAGATGCGCGCCCACATAGATGATCACGCCGACCACGGCGATGGCGCCCCACAGCCCGAGCACCGCGCCCCAGTAGAAGGTTTTTCGGAAGAACGCGCCGATCCGGCTGTTGCCGCGCGCGCGGCTGGCCTTGCGCGGCTTTCGCGCGCCGCCGTCCGAGGATTTTCGCGGGTTCGCTTTCGGCGCGTCGTCGCCGCCCGAGACGCGATCGTCCGGCTTCAGCCGCAGCTCCGACAGCGAAGCTGCGAGCCCGAACACCGGCTCCTTGCGTCCGCCGCCTTTTTTCTTCGCCATCCGCCACCGCGCTTGTTGCTGCCGGACCCTACTGTTCCCGGTTTAAAGCGCCGTTAAGCGGAGGTTAACGGGATGCAAATGCGGGCGGGATTGGTGCAGGCCACCCCGCACTCCGCCTGTTGTCCCCGCGGATGCGGGGATCCAGTAAACGCGGGCATTATGATGATCGCCAGCGCCTGCGTGTACTGGGTCGCCGCTTTCGCGGCGATGACAACCGAGCTCCGCTGCGCGTCGCATGCTGCACCGCGTCGGGTAAAAACAGCGCCGCGGTTCATCCTCGGTGCACGTAGCAACAGCATTGCTTCCCGCGCACTGACGTTCCTGTGATCGGCAATTGATCGCACGCCATTGTTCCTCGGGCCTTTGCGAGGAACGTAATTTGGTGCTTCTCATTGATAGCAGGCGAAACAAATCACCTGGAGGTCACATGAAGAAGATCATTCTCGCCACTGCACTCGCCACCCTGATGTCGGGTTCCGCTGCCTTCGCGCAGGCCAATCCGAATGCACCGCAGCCCGGTTCGACCGGCGCCGGCGTCAACCAGCCCGCCACCACGGGAACCGGAACCGCGGTCGACCGTCCCGATTCGATGAAGAAGGACGGCATGCACTCCACCAAGAAGGAAGGCATGGCCAAGGACGGCATGCACAAGGGCAGCATGAGCAAGTAAGTCGCGTCAGCGGAGAAGAAGCCGCGCTGGAAACAGCGCGGCTTCTTTTAGTCAATGCTCTCGTGTCCCGGACGCGGTGCAGCGTGAAACGCTGCTCCGCAGAGCCAGGACCCACATTTTTCAAAAGGGAATGGACGCCGGATCTGCGGCGCACCACGCCGCAAGGGCGGCGTAGGGCGCCGCGTCCGGCGAACGATACAGCGGCACACGTTGCACTCACATCCCGAAAGTGGGTGCGGCGCTCATCCCGCCACGTCGTCCTCGATGATCGGGCCGAACAGCTCCCAGCGCTCGCCGTTGAATTTCATCATCTGCAGCCGCTTGTTGACGCGATAGTCGGTCGGCGAGGTGGTGATGCTCATGCCGGGCAGGCCGATATCGATCTTGATGTTGGACAGCGACGTCGCCTGCTTCATCACATTGGCGCGAGTGAGGTCGTCGCCGCAGCGCTTCAACACTTCGACCATCAGCTGCGCATTGCCGTAGCCATAGGTGTTGAAGTTCGAGTTCTTGTCGCCCTCGGGATAGTACTTCTCCATGAACGCCAGGTAGCGCTTCATGCCGGCATCGTCCTTCCATTGCGGGTCGGCCGGGTCCTTGCCGTAATTCACCGAGATCAGGCCTTTTGAGTTGTCCAGCCCCGCCGGCTGCAGCACCGCGCCCACCGAGGTGGCGTTGATGTCGACGATGTGTACCGGCTTCCAGCCGAGATCGGCGACTTTCTTGATCGCCTGCGCCGCGAATTTCGGCGTCGAGGCGCTGAACAGCAGGTCGGCGCCGGAGGATTTCAGCTTGACGATCTGCGAGTCGACGGTGGGGTCTGCCAGTTCGTAGGACGTGTCCGCCACGACCATGGTCGCCGCCTTGTCGCCGAGCCCGGCCTGGATGCCGGCGACGTAGTCGCGGCCGAGATCGTCATTCTGCCAGAGGATGCCGATCTTGGCATTGGGATAGTTCTTCAGGATGTACTTGCCGTAGATCCGGCCCTCGCTCTGGTAGTTGGGATTGTAGCCCATAGTCCATGGAAAGTTCTTGGGGTCGGTGAAGCGGGTTGCGCCGGTGGCGGCAAACAGTTGCGGCACCTGCTTCTGGTTGAGATATTTCTGCACGGCGGCGTTGGACGGCGTGCCGACGATCTGGAAGGTCAATAGTACTTCGTCGGATTCGACCAGTTTGCGCACCTGTTCGACGGCCTTGGGCGGCGAATAGGCGTCGTCATACTGGATCAGGTTGATCTTGCGGCCGTTGATGCCGCTCTGTTCGTTGATCATCTTGAAATAGGCGGCCTGGGTCTTGCCGATCGATGAATAGGCCGAGGCCGGACCCGAGAACGGCACTGTCTGGCCGATTTTTATTTCGCTGGCGGAGGCGCCGGGATCATATTTCGGTTCGGCGGCTGCCGGTGTGGCGAGCAGCGCAAGGCTTAATGCAGACGCGGCGAAGCAATGGAGATGCGATGCTCTCATGTGGTTGCCTTCCCTGATATGCGTCGACGTCATTCCATTGCTGGTGCCATCGTTGCCCGGAGTGTGGCGCAGGTGTTTTGCGAAGGCAAGAAGACAAGGAAGGTGTCGCGTTGCACGCGCTGCTGCCGCCTGCCGCTCGACCTGTCATCCCCGCGGATGTGGGGATCCAGTAGACGCGGGCGTCGCGGCTTCACGACCGATGCCGGAGATTTGTCGGGTCGCCCGCCTCCGCCGCCGATGACAGGCGGCCAAGGCGCGCAGCGTTGCGTCGAGCTACCCCAGCCAGACCGCGACCAGAGCCAGCGCCGCCGGCAACGCCTGGACCAGCAGGATCTTGCGGCTGACGCTGTAGGCGCCGTAGAGGCCGGCGACGATGACGCAGAGCAGGAAGAAGATCTTGATCTGCGATGCCACGGCGGCGACGGGGTGCAGCAGACCCCACAGCAGGCCGGCGGCGAGGAAGCCGTTGTACAGCCCCTGGTTGGCGGCGAGCACTGCCGATGCCTGCGCCTTCTCGCGCGTATTGCCGAAGGTCTTCAGGCCATAGGGGGTGGTCCAGAGAAACATCTCCAGCACCAGAAAATAGAGGTGCAACGCCGCCACCAGCGCCACCAGCGTGTTACCGATCATGGTCATATGAAGTCCCCCATTGCCGACCAATAGTGCACATCAGTCGGTGCGTGGTCCGACATAGCATGGCCGCGAGGCCTGCGTGTTCCCTATCTCTTTACCTAAACCGCCTCGCATCCTGTGTCAGATGCCGCATGGGTCTTGTCAAATCACCGGGGCGCGGTTCACATGCACCCAGTACGGGATAATTGATCGCTTCGTGCGGCGAGCGGCGTGCGGATTCCAGCATGAATCTTTCGACACGCCTGATGATCGCGATGACCGGGCTGGTGCTCGGCACCGCGGCGGCGGGACTGATCGGCTATCACAGCGTCGAGTCTTCGGTGGTGCCGCCGGCACTGGAGCGGCTCGGCACCCAGGCGCGCGCCCGGCTCGGCGTGCTCGACATCTATCTGAGCGGTCTGCGCAGCGACGTGCTCGGCATGCGCGCGGTGCCCTCCCATGACGCGCTGGTGCGCTCCATCCAGGCCGGAGGCAACGATCCGGTCGGCGGCACTGCGACCGAGGTCTGGCGCGAGCGCATCGAGCGCATCTATCTCGCGCAGCCGAAGGCCAAGCCGGCCATCCAGCAGTTTCGCCTGATCGGCCTCGCCGATGGCGGCCGCGAGATCGTCCGCGTCGACCGCTCCGGACCGGACCATTCCGCGCGCATTGTGCCGCAACAGGAGCTCGCGCCCAAGGGCGACCGTGGCTATTTCCGCAGCAGCATCATGCTGCCACCCGGCGAAGTTTACGTTTCGCCGATCGAGCTCAACCAGGAGCATGGCACGCTGGAAGTGCCGCACGTGCCGGTGATGCGCTTCGCCACGCCGCTGCACGACGCCGCTGGCCAGCCGTTCGGCATCGTCATCATCAACCTCGACCTGCGTCCGATCTTCGAACGGATCCGCGCCGCCATGGACGAGGATTCGCTGATCTACCTGGTCAATGCCGATGGCGACTTCCTGTTGCACCCGGACCCCGGCCATACCTTCGGTTTCGAGCTCGGCCAGCGCTACCGCTGGCAGGAGGAGCTGCCCGGGCTTGCCCGCGCGGTCGGCACCGCCGGGCGCGGCGCCGCGGTGGTCGCGGATCCCAGCGGCGCGCAGGTGGCGGTGGCGCTGGCTACTGCGCAGGTGGCTGATGGCCCGCGGCTCGGCATCATCGAGACCGATTCCTATGCCGTGCTGCTGGCTCCGGCCAGCGCGGCGCGGCGCTCCGACCTGCTCGCCGCCTGCGCCGCCGTGCTGCTCGCCATCCTGCTGGCGGTACTGTTGGCCCGATCGATGACAAGGCCGCTGATCGAGATCACCCAAGCGGTCGACCGATTCGCCGGTGGCGGGCCTATGACGGTGCCCCGGGGGCTCACCGGCGAGGTCGGCATCCTTGCCGCCGCCTTCACCCACATGGCCGAGGGCCTCACCGAGAAGGCCGAGGCGCTCCGTCGCAAGTCGGAGATGCTCGACAAGACCATCGACAGCATGGCCGATGCGGTGCTGATGATCGACGCCGAGGGCGGCGTGCTGTTCGGCAATGCGGTGTGGAAGCGTTTGATCGGCGATGTGCCGCCATACGGCACGCCGGGCTGGTCCAGGGCCTTTGACCGCTTCTACCCGGATGGCGCCACGCCGATCCCGGCGGATGAGACCCTGCTCGGACGCGCCGCGCGCGGCGAGGATTTTGACAATGTCGAGATCTGTATCCGCCGGCCCGGCGAAACCCGCATGATCCGGCTGGTCGCCAGCGGGCGCGCCGTTACCGACGGCGCCGGCGAGCGGCAGGGCGCCGTCATCGTCTATCACGACGTCACGGCATCGCGGGAGACCGAACGGCAGTTGTACCAGGCCCAGAAGATGGAAGCGGTCGGCCAGCTCACCGGCGGCGTGGCGCATGATTTCAATAACATCCTCACGGTGATCACCGGCGGCATCGAGATGATCGCCGACGGGGTGCAGGATCGCCCCGAACTGGCCAAGATCGCCGGGATGATCGACGAGGCGGTGGACCGCGGCAGCGGACTCACGCATCAGGCTGCTGTCGTTCGCTCGCCGGCAGCCGCTGCAGCCGCGCGCCATCGACGTCAATGCGCTGGTGCTGGACGCAACAAGGCTGCTGCGGCCGACGCTCGGCGAGCGGATCGAGATCGAGACCAGGCTGGTGCAGGGGCCGTGGCTGGCGCTGGCCGATCCGGTGCAGCTCGGCAACGCGCTGATCAACCTGGCGATCAACGCCCGCGACGCCATGTCGTCGGGTGGCCGACTCACCTTCGAGACCGCGAATGTGGTGCTCGACGAGGACTACGCGGCGCAGAACGCCGAACTCACCTCCGGCGCCTATACCATGGTGGCGGTCAGCGACAATGGCACAGGCATACCCGCCAGCGTGCGCGACCGGGTATTCGATCCGTTCTTCACCACCAAGCCGGTGGGCAAGGGCACCGGGCTTGGCCTCAGCATGGTCTATGGCTTCGTCAGGCAGTCCGGCGGCCACATCAAGATCTACAGCGAGGAGGGCGTCGGCACGACCATGAAGATCTATCTGCCGCGCGCCGTCGGCGCGGCCGATGCGCTACAGTCTGGAATGGCCCCGGAAATTATCGGCGGTCGCGAAACCGTGCTGGTGGTCGAGGACGACGATCTGGTCCGCCAGTACGTCATGACCAATCTGGCGGCGCTCGGCTATGCGGCGGTCGCCGCTGCCAGTGCATCGGACGCGCTGGCGCTGGCGGCGCACAGCCCACCGTTCGACCTGCTGCTCACCGACGTGATCCTCGGCGCCGGCGGCAATGGCCGGGAGCTGGCCAACGAGCTGGTGCGGCGGCAGCCGTCGCTCAGGGTGCTGTACACGTCCGGCTACACCGAGGATGTCATCGTCCACCACGGCCGCCTCGACCCCGGCCTGCACCTGCTCACCAAGCCGTATCGCCGCGCCGATCTGGCGCGGATGATCCGCCTGGTGCTGGGTGAGAAGGCCGTAGCGAAAGTCGCCGCGGAGAAGGCTTAGGGACTGCGCCACCTGGCGGATGGCCGCCTTCAGCCGCGCCAATCCGGCGCGGCTGAGAATACCACCGACGGCAAAGCCGGCTGACGCAGGCCCAAGCAAAACCGGTCGCGATCGCCCCGGCGGTCGCCGTGCGCGCACCATCCGATTGATACTGGGCGAAAAGTCCGACGAAAAGACGGGCTGCCGCTTCGTTCCGGTATAGGATCGTGCTGCTAGGTGGCGCATCGCATGGCCATGAGGTACTTTCGTCGCTCTGCTGCCGTCCAGGCGACCGGAGTTGAAGCATGCGATTGTCGGTGCGTCTCTCATTGGCGATGACCGCGCTCGTGCTGGCAGCGGTCGCTGCGATCGGTATTCTGGCCTATGTCAATATCGGCCGTGCGGTGGTGCCGACCGGCCTGACGGAGCTGGTCGGCAAGGCCAAGGCCCGGCTCAGCGGTTTCGAGTCGATCCTGCGCGTCGTCCGCAACGAAGTGCTGTCGGCCCGCAGTCTGCCGGCGCATCAGGGATTGATCCGGGCCGAGCGCAATGGCGGCGTCGATCCGCAGGATGGGCTCAGCGCCGACAAGTGGCTGCGTCATCTCACGGCCGACTACGTTGCGGTGATGGGTGCAAAGCTCGGCTTCGGAGCCTACCGCCTGATGGGGGTCGGGGGCGGCGGCCGCGAACTGATCCGGGTCGAGCGCCAGGGCGCCGATGGCGTCGTTTCCGTCGCGCCCCATGCCGAACTGACGCCGCGCGACCACGACCTGATGCGTCGCGCGCTGGCCGTGCCGCCTGACGAGGTCTATTTCTCGCCGATCCGCTTCGTGGCGCCGGGCGACAGCAGCGAATCGGTCGTACCGCGAATATCAGTTGCCGTCACGGTCCGGGATCCATCCGGTGATCCGTTCGCTGTGCTGGTGCTCGATTTCGATCTACGTCCGACGTTCGAGCGGATTCGCGCGGCGCTCGGTAACGACACCGAAGTCTATTTCGTCGACGCCAGCGGTCCCTATCTGCTGAATTATAGCGAAGGACGGATCGTAGCGGCCGAACCGGATCGCCGCTGGCAGGACGATTTCCCGAAGCTGGCCGACTCACTCGGCGACAAGCAGGGCACCGCGACCGTCTTTACCGCACCGGACGGTCGGCGGATCGCCGTGGCGATGGTGGTCGCGCCGCTGACCAGCGGCGTGCGTACCGGCGTGATCGAAACCCAACCGTTTGACAGGATTATCGCGCCGGCGATAGCGCTGCAAGGCACCGGCCTGATTGTCGCGCTGGTCGCCGTGATAGGTGCGGTGCTGCTTGCGGTGCTGCTGTCGCGCTCGCTGGCGCGGCCGGTCGTGCGGATCACCGCCGCCGTCGACGATTTCTCCCGGACCGGCCACCTCGTGGTGCCCAAGGGCCTCAGCGGCGAGACCAGCGTCCTCGCCTCTGCCTTTGCCCAGGCGGTCGGCAAGATCGAGGAGACGACCGCGGCGCTGCTTGGCAAGTCCGAGTTGCTCGACAAGATCATCGCCAGCATGGCCGACGCAGTCGTGGTGATCGACGCGGAGGGGCGGCGGGTGTTCGCCAATCCGACCTGCGTCGCGGTGTTCGGCGAGGCCGCCGAGATCGGCTCCGAGCGCTGGAAGATGAAATACAAGCGCTTTCTCGGCGACGGCGTGACGCCGATGCCGGAAGGCGAAAGCCCGTCGGTGCGCGCCCTTCGCGGCGAAAGCTTCGACAATGTCGAGCTCGGAATCCGGCATGGGGATCAGGCGCTGATCCAGCTCGCCGCCAGCGGCAGGCCGATCAAGAATGCCGACGGGTCGTTTGGCGGTGCGGTGGTCGTCTATCGCGACGTCACCGCGCTGCGCGAAACCGAGCGACAGCTTCGCCAGTCGCAGAAAATGGAAGTCATCGGTCAGCTCACCGGCGGCGTCGCCCACGATCTGAACAACATTCTCACGGTGGTCACCGGCGGCGTCGAAATGCTGTCCGACGGCGTGGCCGGTCAGCCCGCGCTCGAGCAAGTCGCCGAGATGGTCGACAGTGCCATCGGGCGCGCCGCCGACCTCACCAACGGGCTGCTGTCGTTCGCGCGCAAACAGCCGCTGCGTCCGCGCAGCATCGACGTCAATGCGCTCATCGCCGATACAGCGAAGCTGCTGGCCGCCACCCTCGGCGAGCAGATCGAGATCGAGATCGACCCGGGCCAGGGTCTGCGGCCGGTGCTCGCCGATCCCTCGCAACTCGGAAGCGCCTTGATCAACCTCGCCCTCAACGCGCGCGACGCGATGCGCGGCGGCGGCAAGCTGCTGCTGGAAACCAGCAATGTCGACCTGGACGATAGCTACGCGAATCAACACGACGAGGTCTCCGCCGGGCGCTATGTGATGCTGGCCGTCAGCGATACCGGCTCCGGCATCCCTGCAGCCATCCGCCACCGGGTGTTCGAGCCGTTCTTCACAACCAAGGACGTCGGCGAAGGCACCGGGCTTGGGCTCAGTATGGTGTATGGCTTCGTCAAGCAATCCGGCGGCCATATCGAGGTCTACAGCGAGGAAGGCCACGGGACCACGATCCGGTTGTATTTGCCGTGCGCCGCCGCACGGCAGCCGGAGGCCGATGCCACCGCGCCGCCGCCAGTACAAAGCGGTCGGGAGACGCTGCTGGTGGTGGAGGACGATCCGCTGGTGCGCAACTCCGTGATGACTCACCTCGCAGCACTCGGCTACACCGCCCATTCAGCCGCAACGGCGGCGGACGCGCTGACGATGGTCTATGGCGGCCTGGAATTCGATCTGCTGTTCACCGACGTGATGCTTTCGGGCGGCATCCACGGCCGGCAGCTTGCCGATGCGTTGCGCAAGTCGCGGCCGGGACTCAAGGTGCTGTTCACGTCCGGCTATACCGAGAACGCCATCATTCATCACGGCCGGCTCGATGCCGGCGTGCACCTGCTGTCGAAGCCGTATCGCCGGGCTGACCTGGCGCGGATGATCCGGCTGGTGCTGGACGAGAAGGTGGCGGAGGGCGTGTAGGGCGGCTGTCATTTCTGGATGCGGCAGACGGCGAGGCGCGCGGTTGTCCACTCTCGCACGCAGGCGGGGAGAGGGTGGCGCTCGCGTCAATCGGGATCGATCAAACCCTTGCGGGATGTAACAGTATGCCGGGTGAGGTGCCGGAGGCGATCCCGGCCCGGCGCAGTTTACCCGTCATGCGCTGCGGACGGTGAGCAGGAACTGCTCGACTTCGCGCTTGAGAAGCCCGCTTTCCCTCACCAGCGATGATGCAAGGGCGTGGACCTGACCGGAGGCCGCGCCGGTGTCGGTTGCACCGCGATTGACGTCGGCGATACTGTCGGACACCTGCGTGGCCCCTTGGGCTGCCTGCTGAACATTGCGGGCGATCTCCTGGGTCGCGGTGCCCTGCTGCTCGATCGCGACAGAGATCGTCGAAGATATCTGTGATATCTCCATGATGGTGTCGCCGATCTCTCTGATCGCGATCACCGAATGTTCGGTGGCGGCCTGCATCTGGGCGACCTGCTCGGTGATCTCGTCGGTGGCCCGCGCGGTCTGCGCCGCGAGTGCCTTCACTTCGGAGGCCACCACCGCAAAGCCGCGGCCGGAATCGCCGGCCCGGGCGGCTTCGATGGTGGCGTTGAGGGCCAGCAGGTTGGTCTGGGCGGCGACAGCGCCGATCATCTTGACCACTTCGCCAATCCGTGCGGCGGAGCGCGACAATTCGGCGATCCGGCCGTTTGTCTGCGCGGCCTGTTCGACAGCGGCGCTGGCGATCCGGCTGGAGTTCCGGACTTGCCGCGCGATCTCCGTGACCGACGCATCCATCTGCTGCGCCGCCGCGGCCGCCGACTGGACGTTGCCGGACGATTGCTCTGATGCGGCGGACACGGTCGCGGACAATTGCTGGGTGATTTCCGCTGTTCGCGTCAGGCTACCGGATGCCAACTCGATTTCGTTGGACGCCGATGAGACCGCTACGACGATCTGGCCCACGGCCTTCTCAAATCCGTCGGCAACCTCAAGCATGGCCGCCTTCCGATCAAGTTCGGCCACCAACCGCAACGACTCCTGGTCCGCGTTGAGCTGCCGGTTGTCGAGCAGCTTGTCCCTGAAGATCGCCAACGCGCGTGAAATGGTGCCGACTTCGTCGCGGCGGTCGAAGCGCTCGATCGGACTATCGAGATCACCCAGCGACAACGCCTGCATGGCGCCGGTCATCCTGACCAGCGGCGCTGCCAGCCAGCGCCCGAACAACAGCGCCGCCAGGGCGACGCCGCCGATGGTCGTACAGATAGCCCAGAAGATTCCTTGCCTTGTGGTCTGCAGTTCGGCCCGTACGGCATCGAGGCGCTGATTGGCTGCCTGGCGCACCTCGGTCAGGATCGGCCGGATGCGATCATAGATCTGGACCAGGTCAAGCGCTTCTTCATTGAGCGAACTTTGCCCCGCCATGAAGGCCTGGAAGCTGGTCCGGTAGATCTCGGTGAGGCTGGCGAGGTCGGCTTTCACCGTGGCGGGCAGTTCGGATTTTGAAAGTTCGATTGTGAATTCCCGTGCCCGCTTTTCGAGCTCCTCGCCGTATTTTTCGTCGCCGCGCAGCAGGAAATCCTTCTCGTGCCGGCGCATCATCAGCATCAGGACCGCAAGCCGCGGCTGGTCAAATTTCTTGAGTTGCTGCTCCACGGCATGCACGGCGGCGCGCAACTTGCCCTGCAGTCCGTCGTTCTCGTCGAAGCCGATCACCTTCTGCGCCGCCATCACATTGGAGAAGCGCGTCGTATACATATTGATTCCGCCGCGGAAGGATGCTGCGCGGCGAAGCTCGTCGTTTGCAGGCAATGTCGCGGCCAGCGTGTCGATGGCGGCAAGGTCGCTGTTGGCGGCGGCCAGGACCTCGCTGTGAGCAGCGATCTTCTTTTCGGTGGGTTTCTGCAGGAATTCGGTAGCGATCTGCCGCGCCTGCAGCAGGTCTTCGGAAATGCGCGCAGTGTGCAGCGCCAGAGCGGCAATGCTGTCGGCGGTTCGCTGGCTGCTTGTTTCGACGGCGAGGCCGATAAGATAGATCGTGCCGATCAGAGCCACTCCCGACAGGCCGAGTGCAAAGATCTGTGAGCGAAGGCCAAACGAGCGCATTCCACGTGGAATCGCGATCCGAAATCTCATCGAGAACCTTCAATTTGATTGATACTAAAAATTCGCAAGACAATTCGGTGATGATTATTTGAGATGCAATAATGAAGGCTTAAGCTCAAGACTGCACCGCTGCTCGGCCGCGGCCAGTCGGAATGCTCCGGTGGTACTCGCGTCAAGGACTCCGGCGCAGCTTACATTGCGCGCAGCCACTGCCGGACATTTGACCTCGCGTCGCATATGCCTGACATGCTCTGATCAGGCTGAGTGATCCCCCTTTGAACTGGAGAAACCGTGCGAATTTCCTCCATGCTGGCCGGCGCGCTGTTGCTGGCGCTTCCTGTGACCAGCCGGGCCGAGACGGTCTGGGACATGGCGACGGAGTACCCTCAGAACACCATGCCGGGCCTCGGCGTCACCACCTTCGCGAAACGCCTCGAAGAACTCAGCTCGGGAAATATCCGGATCAAGCCCGGATTCGATGCTGCGGCAGGGATCAAATCGGCGGGCATGCTCGCCGCGGTGGCGGACAATCGTGTGCAGGCGGGCGATGCGTTTGCCGGCGCGCTGGAAAATGAGGATCCGATCTTCGCGCTGCCGTCATTGCCGTTTCTGGCGACGTCGATCGCCGACGCCAGGCGTCTGGCCGACCTAGCGCGCCCGGTCATTGCGGCGGCGCTGCAGCAGAAGGGCCAGCGGCTGTTGTACCTGACGCCGTGGCCGCCGTCGGGCATCTGGTCGAAGGGACCACTGAAGACGCCCGCCGATCTGGCAAGCCTGTCGATCCGTACCTACGACAAGGTGTCGAGCGACGTTTTCGCTGCCGCCGGCGCCAAAGCGGCGAGCATCAGTTTTGCGGACACGATGCCGAAGCTGGTCGACGGCAGCATGAACGCGGTGCTGTCCTCGGGGGATGGCGGCGCCGGCAAGCGGATGGCCGAGTTTCTGCACCAGTTCACCGAGATCACCTATTCGCTGCCGCTTTCGGTGGCGAGCCTCAATCAGTCAGCCTATGACGGGCTTACCCCGGAGCTGAAAGCGGCGGTGGATGCCGCCGGCCGACAGACGGAAACTGAATTGTGGACTGCGCTATCGATCCGGCTGCAGGCGAACTACAAGCGCATGGCCGAGGATGGCGTCACCATCGATTCCAGCCCGGCACCGGACGTGGTCGCGGCGCTGAGGTCGGGATCCGTGTCGGCGCAGCGCGCATGGTGCAGTCGCGCCGGGGCCGTCTGCAACCAGATTCTGGATGCGTTTAACGCGGGCAAGAAATAGAGCGTCATCGATATGATGGCCACCCAACACGGCGATTCCGGGTGCGAACCCGGAATCGACCATTTGTTCTGCCGTGGCAGGTCGTTCCCGAAGTTACTGCTTCTCGATCTTCGTGATGCTCTTCGTCGCGCCGGTCTCGCTGACGGAGAACTTGACCTTGTCGCCGGCATGAATCGGCTCCAGCATTCCGCTCTCGACCTTGAACCGTTCGGCCGCGCCGGCACTGTTCGCGCCGACCGTTCCGCTTTGCGTGGGCTGGATCGCGATTGCGCCATTGATCCGATCGATCAAGGTAACCGTTCCCGTCCGTGCCTCCTGTGCCCAGGCAGCCGAACCGATGGTCATCAGTACAGCGCCCGCCACGATCATCTTTGCGAGTCTCATTGATTATCCCTCGGTTTGAAAGCAAGTGAGTACAAGCCGGAGGGAGGCGATTGGTTCCCGCCAAAGGCCGACGGGAATGCACGCGCCAGCGGACGCCCGCGGAACGCCTTGATTCCAGTCGCTTATATCCGCTCAGGCTGCCGGCGCGGCGGCGACGTCGCCGTTGGCAAGCAGGTGGATCAGCGCGCGCTTGATGGCCGCCTGCCGTGTCGGCGCGTTGATCTGCGCGCCCAAGAGGTCGGTGACGTAGAACACGTCGCGGGCGCGTTCGCCGAAGGTCGCCACATGGGCGGAGGCGATGTTGAGGTTGAGCTTGGAGATCGCGGTGGTCAGTTCGTAGAGCAGGCCGGGGCGGTCGAGGCCGGACACTTCGATCACGGTATAGCGTTCCGACCACTGGTTGTTGACGATGACCTCGGGCTCCACCGTGAACGGCCGCAGCTTGCCCTTGCTGGCGGCGCGCTTGGCGACGGTCTCCGGCAGCCGCAGCTTGCCTTCCAGCACGTCCTCGATCATCTCGCCGATCCGCGTGGCGCGGCGGCCCTCGTCGTCGTCGCGGTCGTATTCCCTGCGGATGGCGATGGTGTCGAGCGCACGGCCGTCGGTGGTGGTGTAGATCTGCGCGTCGACGATGTTGGCGCCGGCCGAGGCGCAGGCGCCGGCGATGATCGACAGCAGCCAGGGATGGTCGACCGCCAGGATCGTCAGCTCGGTGACGCCGCGAGCCTCGTCGAAGCCGACATTGATCGCCAGCTTGTGGCCGGCGGTCTCGGAGGCGCGCAGGAAGCGGGCGTGGCGCAGTTTGCGGTCGAGGTCGACCTTGAGCCAGTAGGCCGGATAGTGCCGCGCGATATAGGCGCTGAGCTCGGCCTCCGGCCATTCGGTGAAGGCGGCGCGGAATTCGCGCTGCGCGGCCTCGATGCGCTGGGCGCGGTTGACCTCGGAGAAGCCGCCGGTCAGCACCGGCTCGGTCTCGTAATACAACGTGCGCAGCAGCCGGGCCTTCCAGCCGTTCCAGACGCCCGGACCGACGCCACGGATGTCGGCGGTGGTGAGGATGGTCAGCAGCTTCATCTGCTCCACCGACTGCACCACGGCGGCGAAATTCTCGATGGTCTTGGAGTCCGACAGGTCGCGCGACTGCGCCACCGTGGACATGGTGAGGTGTTCCTCGATCAGCCAGGCGATCAGCTCGGTGTCGGCGGCATTGAAGCCGAGCCGCGGGCACAGCCGCCGCGCCACCTTGGCGCCGGCGGTGGAGTGATCCTCGGGCCGCCCCTTGGCGATGTCGTGCAGCAGCACGGTGGCATAGATCACTGCGCGGTGCTCGGGCTGGATCTTGCGCATCAGGTCGGAGGCGACAATGAACTCGTCATTTCCGCCGCGCTCGATCTCCTGCAGGATTCCGACGCAGCGCAACAGATGCTCGTCCACGGTGTAGTGGTGATACATGTTGAATTGCATCATGGAGACGATGCGGCCGAACGAACGGATGAAGTGGCCGAGCACCCCGGTCTCGTTCATCCGCCGCAGCACGATCTCGGCATTCTCCGAGGTCAGGATCTCCATGAACAGCTTGTTGGCTTCGGGATTCTCGCGCAGCGGCGCGTTGATCAGCCGCAACGAGCGGGTCACTGCGCGCATCAGGTCGGGATGGAATGCCAGGTTGTTCTTCTGCGCGAGGCGAAACAGCCGGATCATGTTGACAGGATCGTGCTTCAGCACGTCGGGGGCGGCAAGGTTGATGCGGTTGTTGTCGATGATGAAGTCGTCGCTCTCCGGCACCCGTTGACGCCGGGCGGTCGGCCGCAGCCGCGCCATCATCCGGCTCAGCACCAGCGCCGGCGCCGGCTTGGCCTGCTGGTCTTCCAGCTTCGCGCACAGGATCGCGGTGAGGTTGCCGACCTCCTTGGCGATCAGGAAGTAGTGCTTCATGAAGCGTTCGACGTCCTGCATGCCGGGATGCGAGGTGTAGCCGAGCCGCTGTGCGATCTCGCGCTGCATGTCGAACGACAGTCGCTCTTCCGGCCGGCGGCTGAGGAAGTGCAGGTTGCAGCGCACCGACCACAGAAAGTCCTCGCAGCGGCGGAAGGTGCGGTATTCATGCGCGTCGAACACGCCGCGCTCCACCAGCTCGCCGCTGTCACGCACGCGGTAGACGTACTTGGCGATCCAGAACAGGGTGTGCAGGTCGCGCAGGCCGCCCTTGCCGTCCTTGACGTTGGGCTCGACCAGGTAGCGCGACTGTCCGGCGCGCCGATGGCGCTCCTCGCGCTCGGCCAGCTTGGCGGTGACGAATTCGGTGGCGGTGCCCTGCACCACCTCGCTGTCGAACCGCGCGACCAGTTCGTCGTAGAGCGGCTGGTCGCCGGTCAGGAAGCGGGTCTCGAGAATCGCGGTGCGGATGGTCATGTCGCCGCGCGCCTGGCGGATCGATTCGTCGACCGAGCGGGTGGCGTGGCCGACCTTGAGGCCCATGTCCCACAGGCAGTACAGGATGGCCTCGGCGACCTGCTCGCCCCAGGCGGTCTGCTTGTAGGGCAGGATGAACAGCAGGTCGATGTCGGAGTCCGGCGCCATCAGCCCGCGCCCGTAGCCGCCGGTGGCGACCACCGCCATGCGCTCCGAGGCCGACGGAATCGACGAGCGGTACAGATGCCGCGTCGCGGCGGCATAGAGCATGCGGATGATCTCGTCCTGCACGACACACAATCGCTCGGCGCAACGCCGGCCGTGACGATCGATCAGCAGCACCGCTTCGGCGGTTTCCTTGGCCTTCTGCAGTTCGGCCTTCAGCATCTTGGCGACGGCGCCGCGGAACTGGTCGCCATGCCCGTGGTGCGTCGCAGCAAGCTCGTCGATCACGCCGGTGATCCGTGCGGTATCGAAGCCCTCGTCGGCGGCGGGTTTTGTGTCGGTCGCAACGCTGTCCATGGATAATCCCGATATCGGACGGCGCAGGCGCTGTCACGGTCATTGTGGCGATAGGGTTGCTGACACTGCACTTTTCCGGTCGCGGGCAGCCGGGCGTGCCGGATTGGTGCAATGCAGCACGGCAGGGCCGGCCGCGACCGCGTGATCGTCATGTAGTCGGGCCCGCGGCAAAGCGCTATATCTGGCGGGCAGGACAAGGAACAGCTCATGGACGCCGCCACCCTTCGCGCGACGCAGGCCCCGATCAAGGAGCGCTACAGGTCGGATCCCGCCGCCGCCCTCATCACACTGACGGCGAGCGGCTCGCTTGAGAGCGAGGGCATTGCCTGCAAGTTGGAAACCGGGCGTGCGCTGGGTGTCGCCGGGCTGCATCCCGGCGCCGGCGGCTCCGGCCTCGAACTGTGTTCCGGCGACATGCTGCTGGAGGCTTTGGTCGCCTGCGCCGGCGTCACCCTGAAGTCGGTAGCCACTGCGGTGGAAGTCCCCCTGCGCTCCGGCATCGTCATTGCGGAAGGTGATCTCGATTTCCGCGGCACCCTCGGCCTCGACAAGGAAGCCCCCGTCGGCATCAAGGCGATCAGGCTGCGCTTTGAGGTCGATACCGACGCGCCGCAGGACAAGCTCGATCTGCTGCTGAAACTGACCGAACGCTATTGCGTGGTCTATCAGAGCCTCAGGAACGGTCCGCAGATGTCGGTATCGATGACGCGGGTGTAGGACACGGCGCATCTTCACCCTCCCTTGAGGGGGAGGGGCGTATCGCGTAGTGCATCCCGCGAAACGATACGGGCGGGTGATTCCTCAGTTCCGCAACTATCGCAGTCGCCACCGCGACGCGCATCACGTTTCGCGTGCTGCACGCCGACCCTCCGCCTCCTCAAAGAGAGGGGGGCAAGAAAGAAGCGATGTCCCCCGAACTTGCCTTTGCCCTGACGCTGCTGCTGCGCATGGCGGTGACCGCCGCCTTCGTGGTCAGCGCCTCGATCATCATCGAACGCTCCGGACCGGTGATCGGCGCGCTGGTGGCGACGCTGCCGATCTCGGCCGGGCCGTCCTATGTCTTCCTGGCGATGGATCACGACGCCGCCTTCATCGCGCAGGGCACACTGGCGAGCATCCCGGTCAACGCCGCGACCATGTTCTTCTGCCTGACCTATGTATGGCTGGCGCAGCGCCGCAGCGTGATGGTCAGTCTCGGTGCCGCGGTGCTGGTGTGGTTCGCCCTGGCGGCGCTGGTGCGCAGCTTCGACTGGTCGCTCACTGCCGGAGTCCTGGCCAATGCGCTGGCCTTTGCGGTCTGTCTGCCGCTGATGGCGCGCTATCGCCATGCGCGGATGCCGCTGGTGACGCGGCTCTGGTATGACATTCCGTTGCGCGCCGTGCTGGTCGCAACGCTAGTCGCCACTGTGGTGACACTGTCGCACACCATCGGGCCGGCCGGCAGCGGCATCCTGGCGCTCTATCCGGTGGCGCTCACCAGCATGATCGTGTTGATGCACCCGCGGATCGGCGGCGTGCCGACCGCCGCGGTGATCGCCAACAGCGGCTGGGGCCTGATGGGGTTTGTGCTGTCGATCATGGTGCTCAACCTCACCGCGGTGCGACTGGGCTCGGCGCCCGCGCTGTGCCTCGCGCTGGCGATCTGCGTGGTCTGGAATCTCGGGCTGTGGTCGTTGGGACGATGGCGGGTGGCGCGATAGAAGCGACACATTCCTCGGACGCGGTGCACTGCGCCGCACTTCGCGGCGTGGTGCACCGCAGATCCGGGGCCCATCAATTTCGATTGGCTTTTGGGTCCCGGATCTGCGCGGCAGCGTGAAGAACGCTGCAGCGCGTCCGGGACACGTGCCTCACCCCTTCGGCAGTTTCGCCTTCAGCGCATAGAGTGCGTCCAGCGCATCGCGCGGCGACATTTCGTCGGGATGGATCGCTTTCAGTGCCTCGATGAGCTGCTCGGCCTCGGTCGGTGGTACGATTTCCACCGCGGAGCGTGAAGGGACCGCGAACAGCGGGAGATCGTCGACCAGCGCTCGCGCGCTCTGGCCGCGGTCCTGTGCTTCCAGCTTTGCCAGCACCGACTTTGCACGCGCAATCACCGGCGCAGGAAGCCCGGCGAGCTTCGCGACCTGGATGCCGTAGGAACGATCCGCCGAGCCCGGCAGCACCTCGTGCAGGAACACCACGTCGCCGTGCCATTCCTTGACCCGCACCGTGGCGTTGAACAACCGCGGCAGCTTGGCCGACAGCGCGGTCAGTTCGTGATAGTGTGTCGCGAACAAAGCACGGCAGCGGTTGCTCTCGTGCAGATGCTCGATCGAGGCCCAGGCAATGGAGAGGCCGTCGAAGGTCGCGGTGCCCCTGCCGATCTCGTCGAGGATCACCAGCGCGCGCTCGCTCGCCTGGTTCAGAATCACCGCGGTCTCGACCATCTCGACCATGAAGGTCGAGCGGCCGCGCGCCAGATCGTCGGCGGCGCCGACGCGGGAGAACAGGCGATCGACAATGCCGATGCGGGCGCGGCTGGCCGGCACGTAGCTGCCGATTTGCGCCAGCAGCGCGATCAGCGCGTTCTGCCGGAGGAACGTCGATTTGCCGGCCATGTTGGGGCCGGTGATCAGCCAGATCTGGCCGGATTTTTGCGCCGGACCGGGTGATAGATCGCAAGCATTGGCAACGAAGGAATTCCCGTCGCGGCGCAAGGCCTGCTCCACCACCGGATGGCGGCCGCCCTCGATGGCGAAGCCAAGCGACATGTCGACGTCCGGGCGCACATAATTGTCGTCGACCGCGAGCTTGGCCAGCGAGGTCGCGACATCGAGCAGCGCGAAGGCATGCGCCGCGGCGTGCAGGTCGTCGGAGGCGTCCATCACCATCGACTGCAGCCGGTCGAAGATTTCCAGCTCGAGTCCCAGCGCCCGGTCGCCGGCATTGGCGATCTTGGCCTCGATCTCGCCGAGTTCGGCGGTCGTGAAGCGGGTCTGCCCGGCCAGCGTCTGGCGGTGAATGAAGGTGGCATTCAGCGGCGGCGTCATCAGCTTGTCGCCGTGCTGCGCGGTCACTTCGACGAAATAGCCGAGCACGTTGTTGTGGCGGATCTTGAGGCCCTTGACGCCGCAGTCGTCGGCGTAGCGCGCCTGCATTGCCGCGACCACCAGCCGTGAGGCGTCGCGCAGGTTGCGGGTCTCGTCGAGCGCGGCTTCAAATCCCTCGCGGACAAAGCCGCCGTCGCGCTTCATCAGCGGCAGCTCTTCTGCGAGTGCGCGGGTAAAGGTATCGGCCAGTTCGCGCGACGATCGGCGCAGCGCGTCCATCGCCGCCGCGATATCGGCCGGCAGGCTGTCGATGCCGGACAGCCGCGCCAGCACCTTTTCGGCGGCCAGCACGCCGTCGCGCAAGGCGGCGAGGTCGCGCGGTCCGCCGCGGCCGACCGTCAGTCGCGCCAGCGCGCGCGACATGTCGGGGGCGGCCTTCAGCGCGGAACGGATGTCGTCGCGCAGCGCGCTGTCGGCCACGAACGCCGCCACCGCATCGAGCCTGCGGCCGATCGCGGCGGCGTCGGTGAGCGGGGCTGCGAGGCGTTGTGCCAGCAGCCGCGAGCCGGCGGCGGTCACGGTGCCGTCAATGGCGTCGAGCAGCGAGCCCTTGCGCTCGCCGCCGAGTGTGCGCGTCAGTTCGAGGTTGGCGCGGGTGGCGGGGTCGATCGCCATGGTGGTGCCGGCGGCCTCGCGTGATGGAGGCGACAGCGGCGGGCGTTTGCCGAACTGGGTGCGGTCGATATAGGTGACGGCGGCGGCCGCCGCGGCGGCTTCGAGCCGCGACAGGGCGCTGAGCCCGTCCATGGTGGCGACAGCGAAATAGTCGCACAGCCGGCGTTCCGCGGTGGCGCCGTCGAACACGTCGCGGGTCACCGGTGTCACCGCCGGCAGTTCGCGCAGCAGCCTGGCTGAGGTCGGGGTCGCTGTACAGCGCGTCGGTGACGATGGCCTCGTTGGGATTGATCCGCGCCAGCGTGGCGCCGAGCTCGGCCACGCTGCATTCGGTGACGTTGAATTCCGCGGTGGAGATGTCGATCCAGGCGAGACCCATGCGGTCGGTGCCGGCGGAGCCCTTCGCCCGGGCAATCGCCAGCAGGTAGTTGTTGGTCTTCGCGTCGAGCAGGGTGTCTTCGGTCAGCGTGCCCGGCGTCACCACCCGCACCACGTCGCGTTTCACCACGCTCTTGTTGCCGCGCTTGCGCGCCTCGGCCGGGTTCTCCATCTGCTCGCACACCGCGACGCGGTGGCCGAGCGCGATCAGCCGGTGCAGGTAGTCGTCGGAACGTTCCACCGGCACGCCGCACATGGCGATGTCGGCGCCCTGGAACCGGCCGCGCTTGGTCAGCACGATGCCGAGCGCCCGCGAGGCGATCTCGGCGTCCTCGAAGAACATCTCGTAGAAGTCGCCCATCCGGTAGAACAGCAGCAGGCCGGGATTGGCGGCCTTGATTTCGAGATACTGTTCCATCATCGGCGACACCTTGGTGGTGTCTTCGACGGGCGGTGCGGCGGGCTCGGGAGCCGGGATGTTCTGCTGGATCGTCATGGCGGCGGACGCTAGCAAATTTTACCGGGGCCATCACAGGGGATCGGGAAATTGCGGGTGTTTTCCCCGCCTTCGGACAACCTCCGCGCATATCGGCTCCGGCGCGAAAGCGGTCCTTCCTGACAGCGAGCATTTGACGGGCCGGGTGTGCCTTCCTAAAACACCTCCAAATCGGCGGTCCCCTGGGGATGGCGCCTTCAGGGAGACTCCAATGAGCGATGTATTTGTCTGCGACGCCGTCCGCACCCCGATCGGCCGCTTTGGCGGCTCCCTCGCCAAGGTCCGCGCCGACGACCTCGCAGCCAGCCCGATCAAGGCGCTGATGGAGCGCAACCCCGGCATCGACTGGAATGGCATCGACGAGGTCTATTTCGGCTGCGCCAACCAGGCCGGCGAGGACAACCGCAACGTCGCGCGCATGGCGCTGCTGCTGGCCGGACTGCCGGCGTCGGTGCCCGGTCTGACCCTGAACCGGCTGTGCGCCTCCGGCCTCGACGCCGTCGGTGCCGCTGCCCGCGCCATCCGCGCCGGCGAGATCGACTTCGCCATCGCCGGCGGCGTCGAATCCATGACCCGCGCGCCGTTCGTGCAGGGCAAGGCCACCGAAGCATTTTCGCGCTCGGCGGAGATCTTCGACACCACCATCGGCTGGCGCTTCATCAACCCGCTGATGAAGGAGAAGTATGGCGTCGATGCCATGCCGGAGACCGGTGAGAACGTCGCGCAGGACTTCCAGATTTCGCGCGCCGACCAGGACGCCTTTGCCATCACCTCGCAGCAGCGCGCCGGCCGTGCCATCGCATCGGGCTACTTTGCCGAGGAGATCATCCCGGTGATGGCGCCGGGCGGCAAGGCCGGTCCAACCACCGTCGACAAGGACGAGCATCCGCGCCCGGAAACGACGCTGGAAGGCCTCGCCAAGCTGCGCCCGATCGTGCGCAAGGACGGCACCGTCACCGCCGGCAATGCCTCCGGCGTCAATGACGGCGCCGCGGCGATGATCCTCGCTTCCGCCGCCGCCGTGAAGAAATACGGCCTGACCCCGCGTGCGCGCATTCTCGGCCTCGCGTCGGCCGGCGTGGCGCCGCGCATCATGGGCATCGGCCCCGTGCCGGCGACGCAGAAGCTGATGGAACGGCTCGGGCTGAAGATCAGCGACTTCGATCTGATCGAGCTCAACGAGGCCTTCGCCTCGCAGGGCATCGCCGTGCTGCGCCAGCTCGGTGTCAAGGAAGACGCCGACTTCGTCAATCCGCATGGCGGAGCCATCGCGCTCGGCCACCCGCTCGGCATGAGCGGCGCCCGCCTCGCCATGACCGCGGTGCACGGCATGGAGAAGCGCGGCGGCAAGCTCGCTTTGGCCACCATGTGCGTCGGCGTCGGCCAGGGCGTGGCCATGGCGATCGAGAAGCTGAACTGACACCGTCCTCATCCTGAAGAGCGCGCTCTTGCGCGCATCTCCTGCGAATGGCATCGCCATTCGTACGGGATGAGGGCCACACTCCTCATGGTTCGAGACGCGCGAAGACGCGCTCCTCACCATGAGGTCACCGTGATCTGGAGGAAAGCATGACGCTGATCTATCCCGTCGAAAGCAACATTGCGCACGCACCAAGGCTGTCGCCCGGCTACAAGAGCACGGTCAAGCGGTCGCCGCAGAAGCCGCTGATCATGATCAAGCAGTCGCTGTCGGAGCTGACCGGCCCGGCCTACGGCCACGAGACCGTGCGGCCCGGCGATGCCGACCTCACCACCCAGCATGCAGGCGAGCCGATCGGCGAACGCATCATCGTGTTCGGGCAGGTTCTGGACGAGGACGGCCGCGGCGTGCCGAACACGCTGGTGGAGCTGTGGCAGGCCAATGCCTGCGGCCGCTACATCCATGTGGTCGACCAGCATCCGGCGCCGCTCGATCCCAACTTCACCGGCGCCGGCCGCGCGGTCACCGACGCGCAGGGCAACTACAGGTTCATCACCATGAAGCCCGGTGCCTATCCGTGGGGCAACCACCACAACGCCTGGCGCCCGGCGCACATCCACTTCTCGGTGTTCGGCCACGCTTTCGTGTCGCGTCTGGTGACGCAGATGTATTTCCCCAACGATCCCTTGTTTCCGTTCGATCCGATCTTCAATTCGGTGACCGACGAGAAGGCGCGGATGCGCATGGTGTCGGACTTCGATCTCGATCACACCGAACCCGGCTGGGCTTTGGCCTATCGCTTCAACATCGTGCTGCGCGGGCGCAACGCCACGCCCATGGAGAACAAGTCGTGACCGGCATCACTCCTTCGCAGACCGTCGGCCCGTTCTTCGCCTATGGCCTGACCCCGACCGGCCGCTACGCCTGGAACGACGCCTTCACCAACAATCTGGTGACCGCGGACGTGTCCGGCGATCGCATTCGCGTCGAAGGCTTTGTCTATGATGGCGACGGCGCCATCGTGCCGGATGCCATGCTGGAGATCTGGCAGGCCGACGCCCAGGGCCGCTTCTCCGATCCGCAGGACGGTCGCGCTCTGTCCAATGCCAGCTTCAAGGGTTTTGGCCGCTGCGGCACCTCCACCGAGGGCATGTTCTCGTTCGATACCATCAAGCCCGGCGCGGTGGCCGGCACCGACGGCCAGCCGCAGGCGCCGCATATCCTGCTAGCGGTCTTCGGCCGCGGCATGACCATGCAGAGCATCACCCGCATCTACTTCGACGACGAGCCGTCGACGGCGAGCGATGCTGTGATGGCCCAGGTGCCCGCCGACCGCCGCGGCACTTTGATAGCCAAGAAGACCGCACCGGGCGTGTATCGCTTTGACATCCACCTGCAGGGCGACAACGAGACGGTGTTCTTCGACGTGTGAGTTGCGAGGCCTCCGCCCGCCCGGCGGAGGTGCGGAAAATGCACATAATGTCCACGCATCGAATTGGGTCGGGCCGCGCCACGCTGGCGGTGGATGTCGCCGGCAGCGGCGACCCCGTGGTGTTTCTGCATGCCGCGGTCTGCGACAGCCGGATGTGGCGCGGGCAATTCGATGGCGTCAGCGCCGGCCACAAGGCGATCGCCTACGACCGGCGCGGCTTCGGCGCAACGCACGGCGAGCCGGAAGACTTTTCCGCAGTTGCTGACCTGATGGCGGTGCTCGACGCCACGGCGGACGGCAAGCCGGCGATCCTCGTCGCCTGTTCTCAAGGTGGACGGATCGCGTTAGACGCCGCGCTGCGCCATCCGTCACAAGTCCTTGGCCTGTTTCTGATCGCACCGGGCATCGCCGGCGCACCGGAGGCGGTCTATCCGCCGGCCGTTGCGGACCTGATGGCCGGGTTGACGGAGGCCCAGCAGGCCGGCGATCTCGACTGTGTCAACGCCATCAAGGCGCGGCTGTTTCTCGATGGCCCGCTCGCCCCCGAGGGCCGCGTGGGCGGTCCGGCGCGCCGGCTGTTCCTCGACATGAACGGCATCGCGCTGCGTGCGTCGCCGCCCGGCACGGATCGCGATAGCGAGCAGACCTATAGCCGCCTCGGCGAGATAGGGGCTCCGTCGCAGGTGATCTGGGGGGAGTTCGAGTTCCCGCATATTCAACAGCGCAGCCGTCACATCGCTTCGACGCTGCCGAACGGAGCGGGGCAGATGCTGGCCGGCACCGCCCATCTGCCGAGTCTGGACCGGCCGGCCGATATCACCGCGCTGCTCACGGAATTTATCGGTCGCTGATCCTATGCCGCCTTGGCCTGGATGGCGTTGCAGAACTCCGCCAGCCGGTCGGCCAGCCGCAGCGTCGCCGGGCTGGCGCCGGGGGCGGCGATCAGCGCCACTTCGGTACGATCGATGGGCGCAAAGCCGTCTTTCCGGGTCAGCACCGCGTGGTCGGACTGGATCGCCATCTCCGGCAGAATGCTCAGGCCCAGCCCCGCCGCCACCGCGGCCTGGATGCCGGACAGGCTCGAGCTGGTATAGGCCATGTGCCAGCGCCGCCCGGCGGCCTCGATGGCATGGATCGCGCCGGTGCGGTACAGGCAGCCGGTGGGAAAGAAGATCAGCGGCACCGACTCGGCTTTGGCGTGGCTGGGATGCGACTTGCTGGTGACCCAGTGGATGCGCTCCGGCCATGATGCGATGCCGCCCTTGTCGCCGGCGAGGCGCTTGATCAGCGCCAGATCCAGGTCGCCGCGCTCCAGGTCCCGGCGCAGATAGACGCTTTGGTCGGCGCGCACGTCGAGCCGCAGCCCTGGCCGCGATCGTGAAAAACTCGCCAGCAGTTTTGTCAGCCGATAGGCGGCGAAATCCTCGGGAATGCCGAGCCGCACCGCGCCTTCGTGCTCCGGCTGCGCCAGCACGTCGCGGGCTTCCTCGGCCAACGCCAGCAACCGCCGCGCATAGGACAAGAGCTTCTCGCCGCACTCGGTGGGCACCACCTGCTTGCCGCTGCGGTTCAGCAGCGGACGGCCGATGTCGTCCTCCAGCCGCTTGATCTGCTGGCTGACGGTGGACTGGGTGCGGTGGACGCGTTCGCCGGCGCGGGTGAAGCCGCCGGAATCCACCACCGAGACGAAGCTCTTCAGCAGTTCGAGATCGAACATGGGTGCATCATTCATTTTTCCACTGATAAGTATTCTATCATTTAATTTCTCACTGACAAGGCGGGCGCCTACATCCTCCCCACAGGAGAATGACCATGTCGCTCGCAGCCCCGCTCGCCGTCACCCGCCGCGCCTTCGATCCGATGCCGATCGTCATCGCCGCGTTCTGCCTGCTGTGGAGCTTCGCCTTCGTGGCCGGGAAGATCGCGGTCACCGACTGCCCGCCGCTGATCCTGCTGGCGGCGCGGTTCTCGCTGGCCGGCGTGTTGATCCTCGGCATCTCCGCGCTGCGCCGCGACGCTGTCGCGATGGCGTGGCGCGACGTCGCCGCCTTTGCCGTCATCGGCATCGCCAACAACGCGCTGTATCTCGGGCTCGGCTACACCGGCCTGCAGACCGTCTCGGCCGGCCTCGGCGGTCTGATCGTCAGCGCCAATCCGGTGTTCACGGCGGTGCTGGCCGCTTTGCTGCTGAAGGAGCCGCTGACATGGCGCAAGGTCGCAGGTCTTCTGCTGGGCATCGCGGGCGTGGCCTCCATCGTCTGGCATCGGATCGCGGTCGGGACCGACAGCCTGCACGGCATCCTGTTCACGCTGGCGTCGCTCGCCTCCATTGTCGCCGGCACCATCCTGTTCAAGGTGCTGGCGCCGAAGGGCAGCCTGTGGATCGGCAACGGCATCCAGAATCTGGTGGCTGGCGTGGTGCTGATCCCGATTGCCTTCTCGGTGTCGGATGTCGGCGCGATCGTGCCGAGCGCGCGGCTGCTCGGCGCCTTTGCCTTCCTGACGCTGGGCGGCTCGATTGTCGCCTACCTGCTCTGGTTCCACATGCTGAAAGTGTGCGGTGCTTCCGCGGCGAGTGCCTGGCATTTCGTCATGCCGCCCCTCGGCATGCTGTTCGCATGGCTGGTGCTCGGCGAGCATGTCGAGGCCCGCGACCTCCTGGGCATCGTGCCGGTGGCGTTCGGCGTCTACCTGGTGACGCGGCCCGCAGCGGGTTCGCCGTCTCCCCTGCGACAGGAGTAGACCGTGTCCCCGCACCATCAAGGCGGCTGACGCCGAGATGGCGATCAGGCCTCTTGCGGGTTCCTGATTCGGAACGTTACCTGCCGACGCACGTTTGCCGTGGGCCGATCACGCAGGACAGTTTGAATGTCGGATAATATCGAGACCAATCCGCCGGCCAGCCTGCAGACAAATCTCGCCGAACAGCGTCTTGGCACGTTCCGGCTGAAGGGCTTTCTCAAGACCCTCGGGCCCGGCCTGATCACCGGCGCCTCCGACGACGATCCCTCGGGCATCGGTACCTACAGCCAGGCCGGCGCGCAACTCGGCTACGGCATCGGCTGGACCATGCTGCTGACCTTCCCGCTGATGGCGGCGATCCAGGAGATTTCCGGGCGGGTCGGCCGCGTCACCGGGCGCGGCATCGCCGGCAATGTCTGCCGACACTATTCGGCCACGCTGCTCAATATCGTGGTGGCGCTGCTGTTCGTCGCCAACACCATCAACATCGCCGCCGACCTCGGCGCCATGGCCGACGCCAGCAAGCTGCTGGTCGGCGGCCATGCGATTCTCTACGTGGTGTTCTTCGGCGTGATCTCGGTCGCGGCCCAGATCTTCTTCGACTACAAACGCTACGTCGCGGTGCTGAAATGGCTGACCCTGTGCCTGTTCGCCTATGTCGGCGCGCTGGCGGTGGCCAAGGTGTCGTGGGGTGAGGCGCTGACCGGCATCCTCGTGCCGCGCATGAGCTGGAGCGCCGACTATCTCACCACCATCGTCGCGATCCTCGGCACCACCATCTCGCCCTATCTGTTCTTCTGGCAGGCGTCGCAGGAGGCCGAGGACGAGCGCGTCGATCCCGACAAGCATCCGCTGATCGAGGCGCCGCTGGAAGCGGCGAAGGAGTTTTCCCGCATCCGAGCCGACACCATCGTCGGCATGGCCTTCTCCAATCTGATCGCGCTGTCGATCATCATCACCGCGGCGGCCACGCTGCACGCCACCGGCAAGACCGACATCCAGACCTCGGCGCAGGCCGCCGAGGCGCTGAAGCCGGTCGCCGGCGCCTTCGCCGAAGTGATCTTCGCGCTCGGCATCGTCGGCACCGGCCTGTTGGCGATTCCGGTGCTGGCGGGATCGACGGCCTATGCGGTGGGCGAGGGCCGTCGCTGGCGGGTGGGTCTGGCGCGCAAGCCGAGAGAGGCGGCGGCGTTCTACGGCGTGCTGGCGCTGTCCGGCGCGATCGGCATCGGGCTCAACTTCACCCCGATCAATCCAATCTCGGCGCTGTACTGGAGCGCGGTGATAAACGGCGTGCTGGCAGTGCCGGTCATGGTGCTGCTGATGATCATGTCGCGCCGCCGCGACGTGATGGAGGAGTTCGTCATCCGGGGGCCGCTGTACTGGTTCGGCTGGGCCTCCACCGTCGCCATGGCCCTGAGCGTCGTGGCGATGGGCGTGGGATTTTTTATGTAGGACCTCTGATGTCGTCGTCCGGCCCTGCGCGCACTTGCGCGCCGGGACCGGGCGACCCAGTAAACGCCGGCCTGTGTGTACTGGGTCACCGGCTTTCGCGGGTGACGACAACCGAGAGGGACACAGCGCAGTGCTCGTCGGCTGCCTTGAAACTCAATCCCGTCTGAACACCACCGACGCCATCCATCCGGTCATCAGCGCCATGAAGACGGTGAACAGCCCGTAGACGAAGGCGTGCTGGCGCGCGGAATTGGCGACGAACTGCTCGAAGCCGACCTTGACGATGTCGAAGGCGGTATCAGCCTTGGTCACCAGCGCGCCCGCGGCGAACAGCTTGATTTCCACCTCATAGGTGCCGATCGGGACTTCGGCGGGCAGCGGAATGCCGGTGCGGAACAGGGTCGGGGTCAGGAACGTCACCGCCGAGGTGGCTTCGCGATACAGGCCGTGCTCGGTGCGCAGCCGCACATAGGCGCTGCGGAACGGGTCGGTGGCCACCACGTCGGCGTAGTCGGAGCCGACCCGCTGGGTCAGCAGGATATTGTTGAGCCCGAGCTGCTGGCGGCGCTGCACCTCCCGCGGCGCGATGGCGTCGAGCGGCCGGTTGGCGAACACCGCCAGATAGGTCGGCACCTGCAGGAACTGGCGCGAGTCGGTGTTGATCCAGATCCCGAACTTGCGTTCCTTGCGCCGGGTTACCAGATCGGCGCGCGGTCCGCTGACGGTCACCACCAGGTCGTAGTTGCCTGATTTGGCCGGGGTGCTGTCGTCCTTTTCCACCGAGCCGAACAGCACCAGTTCCTCGCCGGAATAGTTCGGCGTCACCGTGACCCGGTGGTTCGACACCGAAACGATCAGCCGCTCGGCGGCGGCCGGCGCGGAGATCGCGCTTCCTGCCAGCATGACGCAGGTCCACAGCAGGGCGGCGCGCATGCTCATCCCGCGCCTCCGGTCTCGCGGATGGTGAAGAGGTCGCCGGGCTGCACCACCAGCTCGATGGCAAAGCGGATGCCAACCATCAGGATCAGCAGGCCGAGCAGCAGCCGCAGATTCTCGCCGCGGATCTTCTGGCCGGCGCGGGCGCCGAACTGCGCCCCGGTGACGCCGCCGATCATCAGGATCAGCGCCAGTACGGCGTCGACCAGATGGTTAGTGACCGCATGCAGCACGGTGGCGAAGATCATGGTGACCAGCGTCAGCACCATGGAGGTGCCGATCACCGTAGAGGTCGGCACCCGCAGCAGGTAGATCATGATCGGAACCAGGATGAAGCCGCCGCCGACGCCCATCACCGTGCCGATGAAGCCGATCAGCAGGCCGACGACGATGACGGGGATCACCGACAGATAGATCTTGGAGCGTTTGAAGCGCATCTTCAGCGGCAGGCCGTGGATCCAGCCATGGCTGCCGGAGCGGCGCAGCGGCACGGCGACGCCGCGCCGCACCCGCAGGATGGCGCGCACGCCCTCCCAGAACATCAGCCCGCCTACCGTGGTCAGCAGCACCACGTAGGACAGCGCAATCATCAGGTCGAGCTGACCGAGTGCGCGCAGTACGGTGAAGAACCAGACGCCGAGTATGGTGCCGACAATGCCGCCGGACAGCAGCAGCAGCGCCAGCGCGGGATCGATGGCGCGGCGGCGCCAGTAGGTCAGGGCGCCGGAAAACGACGAGGCGGCCATGTGGCTGGTCACCGAGGCGACGGCGACCGCGGGGGCGATGCCGATGAAGATCAAGAGCGGCGTCATCAGGAAACCGCCGCCGATGCCGAACATGCCGGACACGAACCCGACCGCCGCGCCCATCGCGAGGACGAGAAACACGTTGACCGGGATGTCGGCGATCGGAAGGAAAAGCTGCACGCGCGTTCGCTTCGGATGTGGTCGTGAGCAGGGCTTGCGCCGCTCACAGCCTGTTTCTTGGTGGCGCGGGTCGCGCGCCGCGCTCCCTGCATAGACGAATTCGCCCGCTGGCGGGATTAAAGAATCCGTCGAAGGCGGGTTTCCGGCTCCGCTTCGTCAGGCAATTTCCAAGGTGGTGAATGATTCAGATTAACGCGCGGCTGTCGTCTCACGATCATTGGAAGATCTCCTGCTAGGCCGGCAGCAGACCAGCGTCCCGGTAGCTATCGATGGTCGCGTCATAGAGCGAGATGTCCGACCGGCTCCTCGCCATCAACTGGGCGCCGGCGACGGCGGCGAAGATGGCGCGCGCGCGCCGCTCGCTCTCGCCGGAACTGACCACGGCTGCAGCGGTCAGAACCCTGCCGAGCCAGGCAACATTCACGTCGGCAAAGCTCTGGATCTCCTTCCTCACCGCGTCGGGCAGGTCGTCAACTTCGGCGGCCATGAAGCTGCACAGGCACATGCGATTGTCGTTCGTCAGCGCCCTGCGGAACGTATCGGGATATCGGCGCAGGGCATCTGCCGGATCCGCGGATCCGGCCAGCAGAGCCTCAAGGGCCGCCGCTGTGTCCTGCCAATAGCGTTTTGCGACCGCTGCGCCGAGATCGGCCTTGCTCGGGAAGTGATGGTAGATGCTCGCGGCCTTGATGCCGACTTCTGCCGCGAGATCGCGAAAATTCAGGCCGCCGTAGCCGTGCGCCTGAGCAGTGCCTTTGGCTGCCGCCAGGATAGCTTCCTTGGAATTTGAACTCATGCCCAATCCTCAGTCTCATCATCTGTGCCTACCAAGTGATAGATAGGCGTTGACTGTCAGACTTCACAACCTTAAAACGATGCCTACCAACTGATAGGTAGGGAGAATGAAGGTGGATGCTGACATGGTCGATATCGGATCAACCAGACCCGCGGCGATGACGATTTACGACTGGCCAACCGGCCCCTATCCGGCGCGCGTTCGCATCGCGCTGGCCGAAAAGGACCTGCAATCGCGCGTCCGCTTTGTGACCGTCGACCTGTTCAAGGGCGAGCACAAGCAGCCAGAACATCTCGCCCGGAATTACTCGGGCACGCTGCCGGTGCTCGAACTCGACGACGGAACCTTCATCGGCGAATGCACGGCGATCACCGAATATCTCGATGCGCTCGATGGCGCTCCCACGCTCACCGGCCGGACTCCGCGGGAAAAGGGCATGATCCACATGATGAGCAAGCGCGCCGAGCTGGAGCTGCTCGACGCCGTCAGCGTCTATTTCCATCATGCGACGCGCGGGCTGGGACCCGCCGTCGAGGTCTATCAGAACGCCGAATGGGGTTTCCGTCAGCGCGACAAGGCGCTGAAAGGAATGCACTACTTCGACGGCATCCTGAGAACCCGGCCGTTCGTCGCCGGCGAGGTGTTCTCGATGGCCGACATCACGGTCATCGGCGGTCTGATCTTTGCGGACATTGTGAAGCTCCCAGTGCCGGCGGAGTGCGCAACTCTTCAAGCCTGGTACGCGCGGATGCAGGAGCGCCCCAGCGTCAGGAACCGGGTGACGATGTCAGAACCGGCCGAAGCCCCAGTTTGAGCGGCGCGCGGATCAGCGCGCCGCGCGCTTGCCCGGCGTCGGCCTGGCGCTGGTCTGGGCCGGCGCCGCATCCCAGCCGCCGGCCGGCGTCGCCACGTTGATGGCGTCGTCGGGTTGGCCTTCCGGCACGAAGGTCTGGACGGCCAGCCGGGCCGCTGCCAGCGACTGCGGATCGAGCCGCTTGGCGATGTCGTCGCGCTTGCGGCCGGAATCGGCGTCGCCCTGGGCTGCGGCCAGGCTGAACCACTTGAAGGATTCGGCGAGGTTCTGGTCGACGCCGATGCCGCGCGCATAGAGGATGCCGAGGTTGAACTGGCTGTCGGCGACGCCGCGCTCGGCGGCCTTGCGGAACCACTGCGACGCGCTCTTGTAGTTGGCGCCCTTGGTGCCGCCATCGGCCTCGAGCACGGCGAGATTGTGCATCGCCTTGGCGTTGCCGCGGTCGGCTGCCTGCATGTAGTAGCGCCGCGCGGTGTCGAGGTCCTTCTTCACGCTGAGGCCCTTTTCGTAGAGCGTTCCCAGCCGGAACATCGCCGGCACGACGCCGGCCTGCGCCGCGCGGTCGTACCATTTGGCGGCCTCGTCGTAGCTCTGCGGCACGCCCTTGCCCTCGGCATAGCGCACGCCGACCTCGTAGGCGGCGCTGGCGTCGCCCTTCAGCGCGGCGTTGCGCAGCGCCACGCCGCCGATGCCGTCGGGCAGCCGTTCGGCGGCGGGCACCGGCACGACGGAGAGCTTGTAATTGCTGGCCGGCAGCACCGGCGCGGCCTGCGGCACGGTGATCGAGCCGGTGACGTCGCCGGCATTGGCCAGCGCAGCGGGAGCGGTGTTCTGCGGCGCGGCGAGTTCGGCCACGAACGGAACCGGTGCGGCCTGCGGTGCCGAAGCCTGGGGCGCTGGCGCCTGCGGTGCCATCGACTGGCGGCCGATCGGGGTCGGCGAGGTCATCGCCGGCGTGGTCTGCGACGGCGTTGCGGGCCGTGCCTGGGCCGGGGGTTCGATCGGCTCGGGCGGGGTCGGCTGCATCGGCTGGCTGTTCTCGGCCACCGGGGCCGGTGCACTGCCGTCGAGCAGCGTCATGGCCACCTTGAACGAGCCGAGCACGATCACCACCACGCTGGCGCCGACCAGCAAGGAGCGGATCTTCGCGCTGATGGTCGAGGCGCTCTTGTCGCCGGCGGCAGTGTTCGTCGCCGACTTCGCCGCGGTCTTCGCGGCAGTCTTGGACTTGTCGCCTCCCGGGGCGGACGCGGCGGCTTGCGCGGCGCGGCGCGCGGCGGCGATGAAGCTCGATGCGGTGGCCTGCTCGCGGGCGCCGGACGACAATTCGCTGATCGCTTCTTCCGAAGCGGCGATGCGCTCCGACGGCGACGGCGCCGCGCTGCGGCCCTGCGGACGGGTGCCGGGCTCGAGCGGATAATCGGGCGGCAGATCGGGCGCGATCGCCGTGCGCGCGGGTGCCGTGCCCTTGCGCGGATCGAGGATGTCGCTGATCGCCTTGGGCACGAAGGACGGCGCCGGCTCGTGCGACACCGCTGTGGCGGCGAACTCGCGCGGCGCGGCGTCGAACTGCTTGCCCTGCGGCTTGCTCGGAGGCTGGGGCGCGGCCGGTGGCTGCGGCGGCCGCACCGGCATCGCGCTTTGCGCCGGGTTCTGCAACTCCGGCCGGGGCGGCGGCGGCACGATCGGCGCGGATGCGATCGGGGGAGATGCGGGCTGCGGCGCTGCGGCCGGCACGTGCGCCTGCGCCTGCGCGGTGACCGGCGCGGCGCGCACCGCGCGCAGGTCGCCTTCGATCATGGCGAGCCGATCGACCACATGGCCGAGGGTATTGTGGACGACTTCGAGCGAATCCTGGGTGTGCCGGTCGGTCTCGGTCTGGCTGAAGCGCATGTCGGACAGTTCGCGCTTGATGGTGTCGACCAGCGCGGGATCCATCGACGGGCCGCTGCTGCGGCTGTCGACCAGTGCGCCGAAGGCGGTCTGTTGCTTCTCGAGGTGGCGCAGGATGTCCTGCAGCCCGTCCTCGACGCGGCCGAGATTGCCGGAGCGGTTGTCGGCGGCGTGCTCGAGCCGCTCGAGCAGATAGGACACGCGCTGTTCGAGATGCGCGAAAGTCGACGAACTGTCGTTGCCGACCGACAGATTGTCGAGCCGGTCGCTCAGCGCGCGCAACGCGGCTTCGAGCTGATCGGAGCTCGGCGTCGCCACCGGACGGTCGCGGTTTTCCAGCGTCGTGGTCAGCGTCGCAATGCGCGCCTCCAGGGCGGCGAAGGACTCGCTGTGATTGTCTGCCTGGGCGATCTGGTCGACCTTCGCCGACAGCTTCTGCACGTCGTCGCTGACCCGGGCCAGCGCCTCGTTGGAGGCGACGTTGGATACGATGGCGCGCAGCGCGGCGATGGCGCTGTCGAGCTGCTGCAGCGTGCCGGGATCGTCGCTGGAGCGCACGATCAGGTCGATCTTGGTGCCGAGGTTGCGGATCGTCTCGTCGAAACCGGCGAGCTGTTCGGCGGGCGTCAGGGTGCGCAGCGTCTGATAGATGTCGGCGAGCGCGCGCTCGAGGCCGGCCAGCGCCTGGCCGTTCATGCCGCTGTGCTTGCTGTCGTCGATGCGGCGGCCGAGCGAGCGGATCTCATTCTCGAGGGATTCGATGGCGCGGCGCGGCAGCGCTTCGGTGATGACGTTGCGGATCTCGGCCAGCTCGGAGCGGAATACGGCGATCGATTGCTCGACGGCGTTGTCCGGACGCTGCAGCGCCTCGATCTTGCTGGTGATCTGCGACGGCTGCCGTTCCAGGCCGGACATGTCGGGGGCGGGGGCCTGCACCACGGGCGCCGGCGCGGGTGCCGGCATCTGCGGCGCCGCGGCCGGAGCCGCCGGCGGTGCCATCGGCGCGTGGCGCGGCGCGGAAATGCGCTCGGAAGCGCCGTCGAGCTCGTGCTGGCGGGCGGCGATTTCGGCGATGGCGAAATCCAGCGAAGGCGTCAGCGGTGGCGAAGCTTCATAGGGCGGCGCAGCTTCATAGGCCGGCAGGCTGTAGGGCGGGCTGTTGTAGACCTGTGCGGCGGCGCGCTCGACCATGTCGGCGGTGCGCGGCGCCTCCTGCATCAGCGGGGCCGGCGCCGGGCTGCCGATTTGCGACAGCCGGGCGTCGAGCCGGGAAATGGCATCGTTGAGTTGCCGTGCCACGCCGGGTTCGCCGCGGACCGCGGGGCGGGACATCTGGTCGATCTGTCGGGTGATGGAGTCCAGTCGCTGGTGGATTTCAGCAACGTCCTGCACGTCGCGCTCCGGCAGCGGCGGACGGGCGGCCTGGCGCGGCGCTTCGCTGCGGCCATGCGGATGGGGTGACGTGTAATTCGCCGAGGACTCACCGATGGTCGAGTTCAGCCAGTCGCCCAGCGACATGCCGGCCCGTCGTGCGGCGGCTTCAGCCCGCTCCCGCACGGTCGGCTCGATACCTTCAACACTCCACGATACGCGCGAATTCATGCTTTCGTCCGGTTCCGAGCCTGGCGCAACTGCACCCGAGGCCTTCCCGCGCGTCCCACTCGACCGAGACAATCGAAAGCGGCGCAGGTCGTCTGCCTCTCGCTTCGACTTTTTCGTGTTACGGTAAATAACGGGTTAAGGAACTCGTCCGCAGGGCGCGAAAGTTAATCCGCGCCGGCCGACGAGGATTTAGCGCGTGAACAGCGCGCTGAGGTCGTCGATGTCGGCCTCCGTGATGGCGGTGTGTGCCTGGTGCATGACCGCGGGCTGGCCGATATAGGCCCAGTAGATGAACTCGGCGCGCGGCATCGCCCTTCGGACCTCAACCCCGGATTCGGTCAGCAGTTTGGCAATATAGGCCACACGCTGCACATCGACGGAGGCCACGACCGCTGCCGCCGACGCGTCGGCCGTCGCCCACGACCGGATGGCCCGGTCGAGGCTGCGATCCTCCTCGAAAGCGAGCCGCATCAAGGCCGTCAGCCGCGCCGGACCGGTGATGGTGGCATCGATGTCGCGAATCACCTGTTCGCCGGCGCGTACCGCCCACTCCCGCAACAGGGTCTGGCGGTAGTCGTCTATGTCCTTGAAATGCCAATAGAAGCTGCCGCGGGACACGTTCAGCCCGGCGGCCAGCGCGCCGACTTTCAGGGCACTCTCGCCCTGACCGGCCAGCGTTCGCAGGCCGTGCTTGATCCAGTCCGTTATGGTCAGCCGATCTTTCACGGCGTCACCATACACATATGTATTGACGGCAGCTACCCGTCGCGGATAGTTTTCCATGCAGGGATGTATGGAAGCGACAAAGGGTGCTGGCGATGACCGGACTCGACAGGTGGTACGCCTACATGCGCGAGCACGATCGCGCCGCGCTGTGGGATCTGCTGCATCCTGACGCGGTGTTCGAGAGCCCCGTCGTACATACGCCGCAACGCGGCCGTGATATCGTCTTCAAATATCTCGTCAGTGCCGAGCAAGTGCTGGGCGGTCCCGGCTTCGCCTATCGCGGCGAGTGGCGCAACGACACCGGCGTCGTCCTGGAATTCGATACCAAGCTCGAAGGCATCGCGATCAATGGCGCCGACATCATCACCTTCGATGGCGACGGCCGCATCACGCACTTCAAAGTCATGGTGCGCCCACTCAAGGCCATCAACCTTCTGCACCGCCTGATGGGCGAACAGCTTGCCCGCCAGCCAGCGATTTCCACTTAAGGATCCCCCATGCCCAGCTACAAAGCCCCCCTCGAAGACGTTGGTTTCCTGCTCAACGACGTATTCCAGTTCGATCGCTATAATAACCTGCCGGGATTCTCCGACGCCTCCGCCGATGTTCGCGAAGCGATCCTGCAGGAAGCGGCGAAACTCAGCGAGCAGGTGCTGCAACCGCTCAACCGCGTCGGCGATCTCGAAGGCTGCGTTCGCCACGACGATGGCAGCGTGACCACGCCGAAGGGTTTCAAGCATGCCTACAACCAGGTGACCGAGAGCGGCTGGCTCGGCCTGTCGGCGCCGGTGGAATATGGCGGTCAGGGCCTGCCGGTGGCGCTGTCGCAGGCGGTCAACGAATTCCAGTGCTCCGCCAACATGGCGTTCTCGATGTATGGCGGCCTTACCATGGGCGCCACCGCGGCGCTGGTGGTGCATGGCCGGCCGGAGCAGAAGGCGATCTTCCTGCCCAAGATGGTGTCCGGCGAATGGACCGGCACCATGAACCTGACCGAACCGCATTGCGGCACCGATCTCGGTCTGTTGCGCACCAAGGCGGTGAAGCAGGACGACGGCAGCTACAAGATCTCCGGCACCAAGATCTTCATCTCGGCCGGCGAGCATGACCTGGCCGACAACATCATCCATCTGGTGCTGGCGCGTATCGAGGGCGCACCGGCCGGCATCAAGGGCGTGTCGCTGTTCGTGGTGCCCAAGGTTCTGGTCAATGCCGACGGCTCATTGGGTGCGCGCAACGGTGTGTCGTGCGGCTCGATCGAGCACAAGATGGGCATTCACGGCAATTCCACCTGCGTGATGAACTACGACAACGCCCAGGGCTGGCTGATCGGTGAAGAGAACAAGGGCATGCAGGGTATGTTCGTGATGATGAACGAGGCCCGGCTCGGCGTCGCCGTGCAGGGCCTCGCGCAGTCCGAGGTCGCCTACCAGAACGCCGTGGCCTATGCGAAGGATCGCCTGCAGGGCCGCTCGCTGACCGGGCCGAAGGCGCCGGACAAGCCGGCCGATCCGATCATCGTGCATCCCGACGTGCGCCGCACGCTGTTGACCATCCGCGCCTTCAACGAGGCGGCGCGCGCCATGGTGGTGTGGACCGCGCTGAAGAGCGACGTCGCGCATCGCTCCGACGACGCCAAGGAGCGTCAGGCCGCCGACGACCATCTGGGCCTGATGACCCCGGTGCTGAAGGGCGTGCTCACCGATGGCGGCTTCGCCAATGCGGTCTCGGCGCAGCAGATGTTCGGCGGCCATGGTTATATCGCCGAATGGGGCATGGAGCAGTTCGTGCGCGATGCCCGCATCGCCATGATCTATGAGGGCGCCAACGGCATCCAGGCACTCGACCTGGTGGGTCGCAAGCTGCCACGCGACGGTGGCCGTGCTGCCATGGCCTTCTTCGGCGAGGTCGCCGCGTTTGCCAAGGAGCATGGCGGCGACGAGGCGATGAAGCCCTATGTCGATCCGCTCTCGGGCGCGCTCGGCCACTTGCAGCAGGCGACCATGTGGCTGATGAACAACGCCATGATGAAGCCCGACAATGCCGGCGCCGGCGCCACCGATTACATGCAGCTGTTCGGCCTCACCGCCTTCGCCTATATGTGGGCGAAGATGGCCAAGGTCGCGCAGGACAAGATTGCCGCCTCGGGTGCGACGCCTTATCTCACGACCAAGCTTGTCACCGGCCGCTTCTTCATGGAACGGATGCTGCCGGAAACTTCGGTCCACCTCGGGCGCGTCCAGACCGGTGCCGCGACGACCATGGAATTGCCGGCGGAGGCGTTCTAACGATTACGCTCTGCTCTCGAAGACACACTCAGACTGTCATCCCCGCGCATGCGGGGATCCAGTATACTCCGGTGGCAGAGATTAGATCGCGAACCACAGCGTTTACTGGGTCGCCCGGTCCTAGCGCGCAAATTGCGCGCTTGGCCGGGTAACGACAGTGAGTTTGAAGAAATCGCGTAAGTGAACATCACGACCTGAATAAAAGGGAGACCCCATGCCCGAGGCCTATATCTACGATCACGTGCGCACCCCGCGCGGCCGCGGCAAGGCCGACGGCGCGCTGCATGAAGTGACCGCGCTGGCGCTGGCCACCGCGCCGCTGAAGGCGCTGAAGGCACGCAACAACCTGCAGCCCCACGTCATCGACGACGTGATCCTCGGCTGCGTCGATCCGGTCGGCGAGGCCGGCGGCGACATCGCCCGCATGGCGGCGCTGTCGGCGGGCTACGGCAACGACGTGCCTGGCATCCAGGTCAACCGCTTCTGCGCCTCCGGCCTCGACGCGGTGAATTTCGCCGCTGCGCAGGTGATGTCGGGCCAGCACGCCATGACCATCGGCGGCGGCGCCGAATCGATGAGCCGCGTCGGCCTCGGCGCCTCCGGCGGCGCCTGGCCAGTAGATCCGTCCATCGCCGTGCCGGCTTACTTCATGCCGCAGGGCATCTCCGCCGACCTGATTGCCACCAAATACGGTTTCTCCCGCGACGACGTCGATGCCTATGCGGTGCAGAGCCAGCAGCGCTCCGCCAAATCCTGGGACGAAGGCCGCTTCGACAAGTCGGTGATCCCCGTCAAGGATATCAACGGCCTGACCATTCTGGCCAAGGACGAGCACATGCGGCCGTCGACGACGATGCAGTCGCTGGCGGCACTGCAGCCGTCCTTCGTGGCGATGGCCCAGATGGGCGGCTTCGATGCGGTGGCGATCCAGTCGCATCCGGAAATCGAGAAGCTGAACTACGTGCACCACGCCGGCAACTCGTCGGGCATCGTCGACGGCGCGGCAGCGGTGCTGCTCGGTAGCAAGGAAGCCGGCGAAAAAGCTGGCCTTAAGCCGCGCGCAAAAATCCGCGCCTTCGCCAATATCGGCTCCGAGCCGGCGATGATGCTGACCGGTCCGGTGGATGTGACGAAGAAGGTGCTGGAACGCTCCGGCATGAAGCTCGAGGACATCGATCTGTTCGAGCTCAACGAGGCCTTCGCCTCGGTGGTGCTGCGCTTCATGCAGGCGTTCGAGATCGACAACGACAAGATCAACGTCTGCGGCGGCGCCATCGCCCTCGGTCATCCGCTCGGCGCCACCGGCGCCATGATCCTCGGCACCGTGCTCGACGAACTCGAACGCACCGGCAAGTCCACCGCGTTGGTGACCCTCTGCATTGGCGGCGGCATGGGAACGGCCACCATCATCGAGCGGGTGTAGGTCTCTTCCTTCCCCTCCCCCTTGTGGGGGAGGGTGGATCGAAGCCCGCGAAGCGGGTTCGAGACGGGAGAGGGGCTACTTCTGCTAAGCGTGTTGCTCTCCCTCTCCCGCCTTCGCTCCGCTCAGGCACCCTCTCCCGCTGCGCGCAGCTTCGCTGCGCTGGGGGAGAGGGGAAGAAAGATCAACTCACATTGCGGATCATCATGGGCCCATCGATCAACGGCACATCGGGCAGCCTCATCAAAGCAGGCTTGGCGAAATGATAGCCCTGGAACAGCGAGATGCCGGCAGCGCGCAGCACGGTCAGTTCAAGGTCGTTCTCGACACCTTCGCCGAGCACGGCGATGTCGAGCTCGCGCGCGATGCCTACGATGCCGGCGACGATCGCCTGCTTGGCGCGGCTGAGATGAATGTCGCGCAGCAGTTCCATGTCGATCTTGATCAGGTCCGGCTGCATCCGCGACAGCAGGCTGAGCCCGGCATAGCCGGCGCCGAAATCATCCAGTGCGGTCCAGATGCCGAATTTGCGATAGGTCTCGACAATTTTCCGCACATGGGCGGCATCTTCTATCCGCTCGTTCTCGGTGAACTCGAACATCAGGTTATGGTGCGGAAAGTCGACGCGTTCGGCCGCTGCGAGCGATTTCTGAATGCAGGCGGTCGGCTCGTAGACCGCGTTCGGCATGAAGTTGATCGCCAGCCGAAGGTCGCGTCCCGCATACAAATCACCGGCCGTCTCGATCGCCATCACCCGGGCCGCCTGATCGAAGCGGTAGCGGTTGTCGTGGGTGACCTGGTCGAGAATCGAATAGGCGGACTCGCCGTTGACGCCGCGCACCAGCGCCTCGTAGCCCCAGACCCGGTTGGCCTTGAGATCGACGATCGGCTGGAATGCCATCTTGAACGCGAATGGAAGCGTGAAGTCGTCGCGACATCCGGCACACACGTTGCCCATGAAGTATACCTGTCAGAGAGTGTTCCTCTCTGGATAGGCTCGATCAATTGAGTAGTCGTTAAAGCAACTTAGCACGGTAGCGGACACAGGGAGCGCCACATGGCCCATACGAACTTCAAGATCGAAACCGACGCCGACGGTGTTGCGGTTGTCACCTGGGACATTCCCGGCCGTTCGATGAATGTGCTCGACGTCACCACCATCGAAGAACTCGGCGCCATCGTCGACCAGGTCACCGCCGATACCGCCATCAAGGGCGTCATCGTCACGTCGGGCAAGGACGCGTTTTCCGCCGGTGCCGACCTGTCGATGCTGGAGGGCATGAACAAGGCCTTCGCCGCCGCCCGTAAGGAGCACGGCGAGGAAGCCGCGCAAAAGTTGCTGTTCGACGAGAGCCGCAAGCTGTCGCTGACGCTGCGCAAGATCGAGACCTCCGGCAAGCCGTGGGTCGCGGCCATCAACGGCCTGGCGATGGGCGGCGCATTCGAACTGACGCTGGCGTGCCACTACCGTGTCGCGGCGGATAATCCGAAGACCCGGCTCGGTCTGCCCGAGATCAAGGTCGGCCTGTTTCCCGGCGGCGGCGGCACACAGCGCATCGCGCGCATGCTGCAGCCGCAGGACACCATGCAGATGCTGCTGAAGGGCGAGGCGATCAACCTCACCAAGGCCAAGGCGATGAAGTTGGTCGATGCGGTGGTGCCTGCCGCCGACATGATTTCTGCCGCCAAGGAATGGATCAAGGCCGGCGGCAAGGCCGTGGCGCCGTGGGACGAGAAGGGTTTTAAATTGCCCGGCGGCCCGGTGTACTCGAAGCAGGGCATGCAGATGTTCCCGGCCGGCAACGCCATCTATCGCCGCGAGACGTTCGACAATTATCCGGCGGCCCGCGCCATCATGCAGTGCGTCTATGAAGGCCTGCGGCTGCCGATGGATGCCGCGCTGCGCGTCGAGTCGCGCTACTTCGCCAAGATCCTGCAGAGCAAGGAAGCGGCGGCGATGATCCGCAGCCTGTTCATCTCCATGCAGGAACTGACCAAGGGTGCGCGCCGTCCGCAGAACGTGCCGCCGACCAAGGTCAAGAAGCTTGCGGTCATCGGTGCCGGCTTCATGGGCGCCTCGGTCGGCTTCGTCTCGGCGCGCGGCGGCATGGACGTGGTGCTGATCGATCGCGACCAGGCCAGCGCCGACAAGGGTCTCGGCCATTGCGAGGCGGCCATCGATGCGCTGATCAGCAAGGGTCGCGCCAAGGAAGCCGACAAGGCGGCGCTGATGGCCAGGATCACCGCCACCGCCGACTTCGACGTGATCAAGGACTGCGACCTCGTCATCGAGGCGGTGTTCGAGGATCGTGCGGTGAAAGCCGAGATCTACAAGAAGGTGCAGCCGCTCCTGAAGGAAGGCGCGATCATTGCGTCGAACACCTCGACGCTGCCGATCAACTCGCTGGCCGAAGAGTTTACCGACCAGTCGAAGTTCATCGGCATCCACTTCTTCTCCCCGGTGGAGAAGATGATGCTGGTGGAGATCATCGTCGGCAAGAACACCGGCGACGTGGCGCTGGCCACCGCGCTGGACTACGTCCGCGTGATCGGCAAGACGCCGATCGTGGTCAACGACTCCCGCGGCTTCTTCGCCAACCGCTGCGTGTTGCGCTTCACCGCCGAAGGGCTGGAAATGCTGATGGAAGGCGTGCCGCCGGCGATGATCGAGAACACCGCCAAGATGGCCGGCATGCCGGTCGGGCCATTGTCGCTGTCGGATGAAATCGCGCTCGATCTGGTGCTGAAGATCATGAAGGCCACCGAGGCCGATCTCGGCGCCCAGGCCGTCGACCAGGCGCAGAAGAAGCTGATCGTCGAGATGGTCGAGAAGCAGGAGCGTTTCGGCCGCAAGAACGGCAAGGGCTTTTACGAGTATCCGCCCAAGGGCAAGGGCTCGAAGAGCCTGTGGCAGGGGCTGGGCGCGCTGGTGCCGAAGCCGGTCGATCCCGATACGCTGGATGTCGAGGAGCTGAAGCAACGCTTCCTCGTCGTGCAGGCGGTGGAAGCCGCGCGCACAGTGGAGGATCACGTGATTACCGATCCGCGCGAGGCCGATGTCGGCTCGATCCTCGGCTTCGGCTTCGCGCCGTTCACCGGCGGCACGCTGAGCTACATCGACTTCATGGGCACCAAGAAGTTCGTGGAGTTGTGCCACAAGCTGGAGGCGAAATACGGCTCGCGCTTCACCCCGCCGAAGCTGCTCGAAGACATGGCCGCCAAGGGCGAGACCTTCTACGGCCGCTTCCCGCCGAAGAAGCTGGCGGCGGCGTAGTTTTATAGATCTACAGCACACTCACTTGTCATCCCCGCGCATGCGGGGATCCAGTAACCGCAGGCGTTTGTGATTGATCACAACCGGTTGCGACTACTGGGTCGCCCGGTCCAGGCGCGCAATTGCGCGCCTGGCCGGGCGACGACAGTTACAGCGGATGGTGCGAGTTCGCGCCGAAGAAGCTGGCGCGGCATAAGCGAAGCGCCCTTGCTTTCCCCTCTCCCCCAAACGCGGCGAAGCTGCGTGCAGGTGGGAGAGGGTGGATCGAAGCCCGCGAAGCGGGTTCGAGACGGGAGAGGGGGCCCTTGCTTCGGAGCGTTTGGCTCTCCCTCTCCCGCCTTCGCTGCGCCATAGCCGATGCTGCGCATCGGCGTCTATTTAAGAACGGCGGCCGAAGGCCGCCTGCGCACCCTCTCCCGCGGCGCGCAGCTTCGCTGCGCTGGGGGAGAGGGAAGAAAGAGCGACTCACGCCGCCCTCATCAGGTCTTTCTCGGTCAGCGCTTCCTGCACCTTCGCCGGCGCGTGACGCTCAGTTCCCGGCCCGGTTCTGTCGATCGTAATATTGCGGCATTGAACCCGGCTCCAGATCCTGCTCCGAGCGCCGCCCGAGAAAGAACAGGCCGCTGGCGGCGTCAGCCTTGGCCCGGCGACTGCCGAAGCCGTCGAAAAATCTGACCCAGAAGAACGGCAGGGCGGCAAGGCGGGACACGCCATCTCCGACGCCGAACGCCCTGACCAGATACCGGATCGACCACAGCAGCGCGACGCCGCCCCCGGTCACCGGCCCAGCGCTGATTTCCGTAAAGGACTTGAACAGCCAGCGATGCCCGCTCTGGGTATAGCGGGTGAAGTCGTATGCCCGCTCGTGGACCTGCTGCATGAACGGCGTTTCGGCGTAGACCAGACCGTCTTTCCGAAGCACCCGGTGGATTTCCGAGACCACGTTGATCGGATCGAGGACATGTTCAAGCACAGCCTGAATCCAGACACCGTCGAATGATTGATCCACGAATGGCAGCCGATGGGCGTCAGCCACCAGCGTGGTGTAGGGCGATGAAAAGACATCCGTTCCGACCACATTGAGGGCCGGGTCGTCGTAGAGCGGCCCTGCGCCCAAGCCAACCTTTGCCCCGCCGATCACCAGGATGAGAGGCCTTGCGGATCGGCTTTTTGCCAAAGCGATGAATGATCTGCAGTTCGCATCGGCGACCGGGTTCTTGCCGAATGTGAACCGGTGCAGCCGGGAGCCGATCGAATGGTTCTGGACATCGCGGTCGAGCACCGAGCCGCTGTGGTTATGATAGGTCGCACGCTCGAAAATGCTGGCCTCGAAATCGATGAGAACTTGCTGCCCGTCGACCATGGGAAATCCCGCGCGGGCGTATTCGCATTCCGCATTCGAGCAACGGGATTGCGCGCCCTGAAAGGCGATGGGGGATCTGCAGCGGGGGCAACAGGTGATGTCGCTCAAATCCTGGCTGTCATCAGCCGAAATCGTGGATGTCGGATTGTTCAGCATGATCGATCCGTACCTTTCGCAAATGCAAATGAGGTACCCATGCGGCCTCGCTGCAGTCTGAGAATGCGGCGTGCTCTGACCATGGCGGATCCGTGACGCGAAGGTGAATGATTGCGGCTTATCTAATGCGGGATACCTTTGCCGGGGCGCGCGGGTCTTCGCCGGCGGATCAAAACAAAAAGGGCCGGATCACCGATCCGGCCCTTTGCTCGCAAGCAGCGAAAATTCTCACGCCGCCTTCATCAGGCCTTCCTTGGTCAGCGCTTCCTGCACCTTCGGCCGCGCCGCGACGCGGGCCTTGTATGCCATCAGGTTCTTGAACTCCGAGAGGTCGATGCTCATCCGGTCGGCCCAGGCCAGCATGACGAACAGATAGCCGTCGGCGACGCTGAAATCCTTGCCTAGCAGGTAGTCGCGACCGGCAAGCGAGTCATCGATATACTTGAACTTGCCCATCAAGCGGGTCTTGAAGAAGCCCTTCACGGTGTCGTCGAAGGCGGGCTGGAACAGCGGGCTGAAATTCTTGTGCAACTCGCCGTTGATGTAGGTCAGCCATTGCTGCAGATGGCGGCGGGCATCGCTGCCCTGTGCCGGCGCCAGGTTCTTGGTCGAGGCCTGGTCGGCGATGTACTGCACGATCACCGGACCCTCGGTGACCATCTCGCCATTGTCGAGGCCGAGCGCCGGCACCTGGCCCTTGGGATTGATGGCGAGATAGTCGTCGCCGTTTTCCAGCTTCTTGGCCTTGAGGTCGACCTTGACGAGGTCGTAGGGGAGACCCGCTTCCAGAAGTGCGATATGCGGCGACAGGGAGCAGGCGCCGGGCGAATAATACAGCTTCATCGGGATTTCCTCCGTGGTGGTTATTGGCTTAACCAAACGCGTGACTAAATGCAGTTGCATGGAATAGTCAAGATTGATGCGGCTGCATCAAGTGCGCTAGGGTGCTCCCCAGCATGATGGATCGCCGATGAAACGCAAACCCTCCCTTGAGGCCACAGCCGCCTGGATCCGCCTGGTGCGGGTGCAGAGCCGGGTGCTGGACGCCGTTGAGCAGGATCTCAAGCGCGCCGGCTTCCCGCCGCTGGCGTGGTACGACGCGCTGCTCGAGCTGTCGCGCGCGCCGTCCGGCGAAATGCGGCCCGTGGAATTGGAAAAGCAGATGCTGATCCCGCAATATTCGACCTCGCGGCTGATCGACCGGCTGGTGGACGAGGGGCTTGCCGCGCGCCGCGAATGCAAGATGGACAAGCGTGGGCTGTTCGTGGAGATCACCGAAACCGGGCGCGACCTGCAGAAGCGGATGTGCTGCGCCTATTCCACCGCCATCGAGAAGCACGTCGGCTCGAAATTGTCGGATTCCGACGCCGCCAAATTGTGCGGCCTGCTCGACCGGCTCGGCTGCGCATGCCAAGAAGCGGCGGTGCCGGCCGCCAGAGACGCCGCGTCGGCCCGATGAACCTTATTGTACCTCCTGCGTCTGCGACCATCCCGGTCCGCAGCCGTCCCCGACACTGCGCGCGCGTGATCGCTGCGCCCTGCATCCGGAATTTCCATGGCGCGTGACCAGATCGATATGACGCCGCTGCAGTCGCGCGACGAACTCGTGGCGTGGATCGAGGCCGGCGTGAAGCCGCCGTCGGAATTCCGCATCGGCACCGAGCACGAGAAGACGCCGTTCACCCTGCAGGGCCACCACCCAGTGCCCTATGCCGGCGGCCGCGGCATCGAGGCGCTGCTGGAGGGCATGAAGCTGCTGCTCGGCTGGGAGCCGATCATGGAGGGCAAGCATATCATCGGCCTCTATGACGTGACCGGCGGCGGCGCCATCTCGCTGGAGCCCGGCGGCCAGTTCGAACTGTCCGGCGCGCCGGTAGAGACCGTGCACCAGACCCAGTCCGAGCTGATGGCGCATCTGGCGCAGGTGCGCGAAGTCGCCACTCCGCTCGGCATCGGCTTCCTCGGGCTCGGCATGACGCCATCGTGGTCGCGCGAGCAGATCCCGGTGATGCCCAAGGGCCGCTACAAGATCATGACCAACTACATGCCGAAGGTCGGCCAATACGGCCTCGACATGATGTATCGCACCTGCACTGTGCAGACCAACCTCGACTTCTCCTCGGAAGCCGACATGGTCAAGAAGCTGCGCGTCTCCGTGGCGCTGCAGCCGATCGCCACCGCATTGTTCGCCAATTCGCCGTTCACCGAAGGCAAGCCGAACGGCTTCCTGTCGTTCCGCTCGGAGATCTGGCGCGACACCGACAATGCCCGCTCCGGCATGATCCCGTGGGCGTTCGAGGACGGCATGGGATTCGAGCGCTGGGTCGATTATGCCCTCGACGTTCCCATGTATTTCGTCAAGCGCGGCGACGAGTACATCGACGTGTCCGGCTCCTCGTTCCGCGATTTCTTTGCCGGCTGCAACAAGATGATGCCCGGCGAAAAGCCGACCCTGTCGGACTGGGCCAACCACCTGTCGACGATCTTTCCGGAGGTGCGGCTGAAGCGCTACCTGGAGATGCGCGGCGCCGACGGCGTGCCGTGGGGCCGCTTGCCGGCGCTGCCGGCCTTCTGGGTCGGGCTGCTCTATGACGACGTTTCGCTCGACGCCGCCTGGGAGATGGTCAAGGACTGGACCGCCGAGGAGCGTCAGTCGCTGCGCGACCAGGTGCCGACGCTCGGGTTCAAGGCCAAGATCGGCGACCGCTACCTGTTCGAGATCGCCAAGGAGTGCATGGCGCTGGCCCATGCCGGGCTGCGCCGCCGCGGCCGGCTCGACCAGGGCGGCCGCGACGAGTCGCGGCACCTCGAGCCGCTCGACCGCATCATCGACGCCGGGAAGTCCCCGGCCGAGGAGATGCTGGACAAGTTCCACGGCTCCTGGCAGCACTCGGTGGAACCGGCCTACGCGGAATATCGCTTCTAGATCAGCGGCTTGCATGATTCTGCACAGCCGTTCATCCTTGGTACAGGAAGCTGGCGGTCAAATAGCGGCTCGCGCCGCTCCAGCGCCTGCCGAAAGCAACCGTCGATGTCGAGGAACTGCCTGATCAGAGCGTGCTGGGCCGCGTTCGCCCTGCTGGCACTGGTGGCTGGACCGGCAGGCGGGCAGACCAATTTCGACCGCCCCGGCGCCGACTATTCGCGCTCGCTGTCGCGGTCCGGCGATCCTGCCGAATGCGCGCTGATGTGCGAACGCGATCGCCGCTGCCGTGCCTGGAGTTTCAACTATCCGAGCGACAAATCCGAAGATGCGGTGTGCTGGCTGAAAGACAAGGTGCCGCCGCGCATCGAAAGCTTCTGCTGCGTCTCCGGCGTCCGTGGCGCCGGTGTCATCGAGCGGCGCACCGGTCCGGTGGAGACCTCCATCGACCGCTTCGGCGGCGACTACAAGAACTTCGAGATCAAGCCGGACGACAAGACCCGCAGCGACGAAGCCTGCCGCTCTGCCTGCGAATCCGACAACAAATGCCGCGCCTGGACCTATGCACGGCCCGGCTACGCCGGCCGCGGCGCGCATTGTTTCCTGAAGGACGACATCAAGCCGCCGCGACGCAGGCCGGGATTCACCTCTGGCGTGGTGCGGTAACGACGCGCGAACGGCTCATGGTGTCCATCGACGCCAGAAACGGGAGCAGAGGCGCGATCGTTTATTCTCTAAAGCTGCGTAACACCCCCGGTATTGGCCCGTATCTTCGTCACGGAACCTTGCTTTTGGTCCGCCGCTGCTCAACGCTTCCGATTGAGGATTTTATGATGATCTCGCGCAGATTGTTCGCCGCTGTTGCCGTTGCCTCGACCATGGCTGCCGTCGCATGGTTGCCGTCAGCGGTCGCCAGCGACACGGTTGTTCCGTTTTCACCGGCGGCCTTCAAGGCCGCGCAGGCGTCGGGCAGCCCGATCCTGGTCGAGATCCACGCCGACTGGTGCCCGACTTGCAAGGCACAGAAGCCGATCCTGGAGCGCCTGACCTCGAATGCGAAGTTCAAGGACCTGAAGGTGTTCCGGGTCGATTTCGATGCGCAGAAGGCCGATGTCAAAGCGTTCGGCGCGCAGATGCAGTCGACCCTGATTGTCTTCAAGGGCGCCAAGGAAGAAGGCCGCTCGGTCGGCGACACCAAGGAAGCGTCAATCGCATCGCTGCTCGACAAGAGCCTCTAGCCTTCCATGACCTCGCTTGCGTTGGCCTTCGCGGCCGGGCTGCTGTCGATCCTGTCGCCTTGCGTGTTGCCGCTGGTCCCCATCGTGCTGGGTGCCGCGGTGACCGAGCACCGGCTTGGCGCCGTGGCGCTGGCGGCGGGATTGGCGGTATCCTTCACCTTGCTGGGGCTGTTGCTGGCATTGGTCGGCTTCAGCCTCGGCATTGACGCGTCGGTGTTTCGCGCCGTCGCGGCGGTCATCATGATCGCGCTTGGTACGGTGCTGCTGGTACCGGTCTGGCAGGTCCGCCTCGCCGCGGCGGGCGGGCCGATCTCGGGCTGGGCCGATCGGCAGTTCGGCGGCGGTGCGTCGTCGGGTCTCGGTGGACAGTTTGCCATCGGCCTTTTGCTCGGCGCGGTGTGGTCGCCCTGCGTCGGCCCGACGCTTGGCGCGGCCTCCCTGCTGGCGGCGCAGGGCAAGGACCTGCTGCGGGTGGCGCTGACCATGATCGTGTTCGGCATCGGCGCGGCATTGCCGCTGGTACTGCTCGGCGAATTGTCGCGCGCCACGCTGATGCGTCTGCGGACGCGACTGCTGTCCGCCGGCAAGTTCGGCAAGAGTCTGCTCGGCGTTGCCTTCATCGTCATCGGCGTGGCGATTGTCAGCGGCGCCGACAAGACGATCGAGGCCGTTCTGGTCAATACCTCGCCGCCATGGCTGACGGAACTGACGACGTCGTTCTAGTTCGTGGCTAGACTAGGTTTCCGGGCGGCAGCACTTCCAACTCCGGCCACAGCGTCAGCCAGCGCGCAGCCTTGGCCCGGTAGGCCTCAGCGGAAAAATTGGGCGTCAGGTTGGGCCGCACGATCATCGCCGCGACGTCGTCGAGACCTGCGGGAGCATAGACATCGATGTCGCCTTGGGCGTTGCGTCGAATCCCGACTTGGGTGCAGCGGGTGAGGAAGCGATCAATGCCGTCGGTGGCGCGCGTCAGTGCGGGATAGGGTGTCCCGTGCTTTTGCGGATACCACAGGTGAACGCGGGCCTGGTTGCGCAGTTCGATCCGTGCGCCGAGTCTGTCGGACAGGTCGCGAAGCGAGGCGATGACGCGGTCTTCGGCCTCCCAGGAAGGGTCGGGATCGAAGTAGAACACGTCATAGTCGTTGATGCCGTAATCGACCGCGCATCCGGTGAGCGCATTCCAGGCCGTTTGGGTCAAGGATCCCGCGACGATCCACGCGTCGGGGAGGGCGCGCCTGTCGAGTTCGTCGAATAGCGCCGTGTGGATGGGATTGCGCAGTGCTGCGTCGAGAAAATCAGCGGAGGTCATGGCACCGCGGTTCGGTCTTCAGTGCGTGGAGCCCGAACTCGTTCGGAATTCGGTTGCGGGCTCCAGTTGCTCTCAATGCACCCCGGTGAAAAACCGCGCCATGCGGAAGCCCGATAGCCAGTTGCTCACCGGCTGGCTGCGCACGCCGAGGTCCCAGGAGCCGACGATGGCGTCGACGCGGCCGACCAGGTTGTCCATCGGCAGCAGGCCGACGCCACCCTGCGACACCGGCACGCGGCTGTCGGCGGAGTTGTCGCGGTTGTCACCCATCACGAACAGATGGTCGGCAGGCACCGTGACTTCCGGCGTGTTGTCGAGCCGTCCATTGTCGTAAAGCTTGAAGATCGGGTGCGACACACCGCCGGGCAGCGTCTCGACATAGCGTCGCGCGGGCTCGCCGCCGCCATTGTCGTCCTCGGCCTTGCCGATGCCGTCGGCCATCACTTGCGTCGCCACGCCGTTGAGCCAGACCTGGCCCTGCTTCACCTGGACGCGGTCGCCGGGCAGGCCGATGACCCGCTTGACCCACACCTGCGAGCGGTCGCCGGGCCAGCGAAACACCACCACGTCGCCGCGGTTCGGCGTCGAAGCGAACACCCGGCCGGTTTCCGGGAACGAGACGTGGATCGGCAGCGAGGCCGTGCTGTAGCCATAGGGAAATTTGCTCGCCAGCAGCGCGTCGCCGATCAGCAGCGTCGGCTCCATGGAGGCCGACGGCACGTAGAACGGCTCCGCCAGCGCACCCTTGGCAACGAATACGACGGCGACGATGGCGGCGATCTGGCCGAGTTGCCCCGACCAGCGTCTTGCCGTGGCCGAAAATGATGTGGTGTCTGCTTCCGTGCTCACGATCCCGTTCCTCCGACCGTAATCTTGTCCATGCGTAGCGTCGGCTGGCCGACGCCAACCGGCACGCCCTGGCCGTGCTTGCCGCAGGTCCCGATGCCGTCATCGAGCGCCAGATCGTTGCCTATCATGCTGACGCGATGCAGGTCGGTCGGTCCGTTGCCGATCAGCATGGCGCCCTTCACCGGCGCACCGATCTTGCCGTTCTCGATCCTGTAGGCCTCGGTGCACTGGAATACGTACTTGCCGGAGGTTATGTCGACCTGTCCGCCGCCGAAGTTCACCGCATAGATGCCGTTCTTCACCGAGGCCAGAATCTCCGCCGGGTCGCGCTGTCCGCCCATCATGTAGGTGTTGGTCATGCGCGGCATCGGCACATGGGCATAGCCCTGGCGCCGGCCGTTGCCGGTCGGCTTCATGCCCATCAGCCGGGCGTTCTGGCGGTCCTGCATGTAGCCGGTCAGGATACCGTCCTCGATCAGCACGGTGCGGCTGGTCGGGGTGCCCTCGTCGTCGATGGACAACGATCCGCGGCGCGACGAGATGGTGCCGTCGTCGACCACGGTGACGCCCTTGGCCGCCACCTGCTGGCCCATCAGCCCGGCAAAGGCCGAGGTCTGCTTGCGGTTGAAATCGCCTTCCAGCCCGTGGCCGACGGCCTCGTGCAGCATCACGCCGGGCCAGCCCGGCCCGAGCACCACGTCCATCTCGCCGGCGGGGGCGGGGATCGATTCGAGATTGACCATGGCCTCGCGGATGGCGCCGTCGGCGGCGTCGCGCCAGGCCTTGGTCTCGATGAAGCGGGCATAGCCCTCGCGGCCGCCATAGCCCTTGCTGCCGCTTTCCTGGCGGTCGCCCTGACCGGCAACGACGGAGATGTTGACGCGGGTCAGCGGGCGGATGTCGCGATAGCTCTCGCCGTCCGGACGCAGGATTTCCACCACCTGCCAGGTGGCGCTGACGCTGACCGAGACCTGTCGAACCCGCGGATCCTTGTCGCGCACATAGGCATCGATCTCGGCGAGCAGTTTGACCTTGGCCTCGAAGCCGGGCGCATCGAGCGGGTTGTCGTCGCCATAGAGCCGCACATTGGTGTGCGCCGGCGCCGCCGCAAAGGTGCCGCTGTAGCCGCCGCGCACGGCATGCACGGCATCCGCGGCCCGGATCAGCGCCGGGATCGAGACGTCCGAGGAATGCGCATAGCCGACGGCATCATCTTTCACCGCGCGCAGGCCAAACCCCTGGGCGGTATCATAGGTCGCCTGCTTCAGCCGGCCGTTGTCGAACCCCAGCGCCTCGCTCTGGCTGTATTCCAGGAACAGCTCGCCGTCGTCGGCGCCCTCGAGGCCCCGGATCGGCTGCTGGCGCACCTGGTCGCGGTCGAGATTGGCGCGGTCGATCAGGGAGGTGGTGGCGGGGCTGGTCATGAAGGCTCCGGGGCAATGGCGTTGTGGCACTGAAGATAGGCATTGCGGCGGAAGAAGGGGAGGGGAGTTTTCTCTCTTTACGTTCATGTTGGTGCTGCTGCGGCATCCGATGCGTGCTAGATTATCGGTATGGATTACCGTTCGATCGTCACCATTGAACCGGGCAAGCGCGGCGGTCGCCCCTGCATCCGTCATATGCGGATCGCCGTCGCGGACGTGCTGGGCTGGCTTGCCGCCGGCATGTCGCACTCTGAGATCATTGCCGATTTCCCGGAATTGACGGAAAGTGACATCCTCGCGACTCTGGCTTATGCGGCTGATCGCGAAAGGCGTTCGATCACAGCCCTGAAATGAAGCTGCTGTTCGACCAAAACCTGAGTTTCAGGCTTTGCGAGGCTATTGCCGATGTTCTTCCCGGTTCTATCCATGTCCGGCATGCCGGTATGGAAGCGGCGGACGATCGCACAATCTAGGAGTATGCCGAGCGCAATGGTTACACGATCGTCTCTCAGGACGCCGATTTCGCTGAGATGGCGATCCTGCTCGGTGGCCCGCCCAAAGTGATTTGGATCCGGGCCGGCAATCTGCCAACGATGGAGATAGCGTCGTTGCTGCGGCGTTACGCGCAGATCATTGCTGCGTTTGATGACGACGAAGCGGTCCGCCTCGAGATCTATTAGCCGTCACGTCGATTTTGCTGCGGCAAACCATAGTGGGCCAGCGCAACTGCTATGGCAGCTTGTCGTAGCCTTCGCCGATGCCGTTGAGGCTGAGCGGGAAGCCGATGCCTTCTTCGGGGGTCTCGAAGATGATGAAGGTAGCGGTCTTGGCGGTACGTAGCTGCCCGAGCAGCTTGTCGTCCATCACCACTTCGGCGACGCAGCCGTTAGGCAGGCAGCGCACGAAGCCGGCGCGGCCGACGTCGACGTTGTCCAGCTTGAGTCCGAGACCGGACGGCAGCAGCACGCCGAGCGGGGCAACCACCCGCATCAACTTGCTCTTCTGGTCGGCGGTTTTCAGCACGATCACGGTCAGGCCGGCATTGGAGCGGTCTTCGGCCACCACGCTCTGAATCAGGGCGCATTGCTCGGCCTGGGCGCCGGGCGGGGTGTCGCAACGGATCTGCCAGTCGCCATGGGTCGAGCGCACCGCGCCCTGGGCATGGCTGGCCGACGGCATGGCGGCGACGGCCGCCAGCGCCAGGCAGCCGGCTGCGAGACGACGCCAGCCGGCAAACGGCAAGGCGAGGCCCGTGGCCGATGTGTTCAAATGTTTCAAAAGCCCCATCAGGGTCTGTCCCTCGGCAAGTCGTCCGGGCAATGGACTGATACGGCAAAGACGGCGCCGTGAAGGCGTCCGTCGGACTCTGGCGCTACGGCGGCGAATCACCGCGCCGCGAGCCATCCCGCCTGTGCGTACATCGGGCCGTCAGCCTGTCAAGCGCCACCGGTATGGTCAAGCTGCAGTTTCGCTGAATTCGGTCCGGGAATTGTGGCGCCGGCACAATCCTTCCGGATGCATTGAACCCCGGTCCATTCCTGCATTGCGACCCGCCGCGAATTATGGTTTGAGAGGCTGGATTTCGACGCTTTCTAACAACCGGGCCTATGTCCGTTTGACGGGATGCGAGCTGAACAGCTTTTGCTGGGTAACACGGCGAACCGCCGGGCTATCTTGAGTTAGATCAATATGGGAGCGCGCGCGACATGAAGATGTCGAAGGGCCAGATTGGCCGCCGGTTGCTGGGGTTAGCGGTTGTTGGAGCCGGGCTCGCGTTGAGCGGGGCTGCGTTGGCCGAAATGGGTCAGCCCGCGCCCTGGGAATACAAGCTGCAGGAAGCCGCGACGCCGGTGATGGAAAACATCACCTGGTTTCACAATTTCCTGCTCTGGCTGATCACCGCCATCACTCTGTTCGTGCTGGTGCTGCTGATCATCGTCGTGGTCAAGTTCAACGCCAAGGCCAACCCGGTCCCCTCCAAGACCACTCACAACACCCTGATCGAGGTGGCGTGGACCCTGATCCCGGTGCTGATCCTTGTTGCCGTCGCGGTGCCGTCGTTCCGCCTGCTGTTCCTCGAGCTCGACATTCCCAAGGCCGACCTCACCGTCAAGGCGACCGGCAAGCAGTGGTACTGGAGCTACGCCTATCCCGACAACGGCAAGTTCGAATTTGACTCGCTGCTGGCCTCCGACAAGCAGCCGCGCCTGCTCGGCGTCGACAACGAGATGGTGGTGCCGGTCAACAAGGTGATCCGGGTCCAGACCACGGGCGCTGACGTGATCCATTCCTTCGCGGTGCCGTCGTTCGGCATCAAGATCGACTCGGTGCCGGGCCGGCTCAACGAGACCTGGTTCAAGGCGACCAAAGTCGGCATGTATTATGGCCAGTGCTCGGAGCTGTGCGGCAAGGATCATGCGTTCATGCCGATCGCGATCCGCGTTGTGAGCGACCAGGATTTCGCAGCCTGGATCGAGACCGCCAAGAAGAAATTCGCAACCAACCCGGGCAATACCTTTGCCTCGGCCGGGATCGCGGCGCAGTAAGCTCCGGCTTGCTGCTGTAACAGTTAAGGGCGACGGGGCCGCGAGGTCCAAAGACGACAAAGCAGGATTTGAAAATGGCAACGACCGCGGCAACACCGGCTCACGACGATCACGCCCATGACGATCATGCGCATGCCCATCCCACCGGATGGCGGCGCTACGTCTATTCGACGAACCATAAGGACATCGGCACGATGTACCTTATCTTCGCGATCGTGGCCGGCATCATCGGCGGCATCATGTCGATCCTGATCCGCATCGAGCTGATGTATCCGGGCGTTCAGATCTTCCACGAAAGCCATACCTACAACGTGTTCGTGACCTCGCACGGCCTGATCATGATCTTCTTCATGGTGATGCCGGCGATGATCGGCGGCTTCGGCAACTGGATGGTGCCGCTGATGATCGGCGCACCGGACATGGCGTTCCCGCGCATGAACAACGTGTCGTTCTGGCTGCTGCCCGCCGCCTTCGCGCTGCTGATCATCTCCACCTTCGTGGAAGGCGAGCCCGGCGCCAACGGCGTCGGTGCCGGCTGGACCATGTACGCGCCGCTGTCGACCTCGGGCCATCCCGGTCCGGCCGTCGACTTCGCGATCCTGGCGCTGCATCTCGCCGGTGCGTCGTCGATCCTCGGCGCCATCAACTTCATCACCACCATCTTCAACATGCGCGCGCCGGGCATGACCCTGCACAAGATGCCGCTGTTCGTGTGGTCGATCCTGGTCACCGTGTTCCTGTTGCTGCTGTCGCTGCCGGTTCTGGCCGGCGCCATCACCATGCTGCTCACCGACCGCAACTTCGGCACCACCTTCTTCGCGGCTGACGGCGGCGGCGATCCGATCCTGTTCCAGCATCTGTTCTGGTTCTTCGGTCACCCGGAAGTTTACATCCTCATCCTCCCGGGCTTCGGCATGATCTCGCAGATCATCTCGACCTTCTCCAAGAAGCCGGTGTTCGGCTATCTCGGCATGGCCTATGCGATGGTCGCCATCGGCGGCATCGGCTTCGTCGTCTGGGCGCACCACATGTACACTGTCGGCATGTCCAGCGCGACGCAGGCCTACTTCGTCGCCGCGACCATGGTGATCGCGGTCCCAACCGGCGTGAAGATCTTCTCCTGGATCGCCACGATGTGGGGCGGCTCGATCGAGTTCAAGGCGCCGATGCTGTGGGCTGTCGGCTTCATCTTCCTGTTCACCGTCGGCGGCGTGACCGGCGTCGTGCTGGCCAATGCCGGCGTCGACCGCGTGCTGCAGGATACCTACTACGTCGTCGCGCACTTCCACTACGTGCTGTCGCTCGGCGCCGTGTTCGCGATCTTCGCGGGCTGGTACTACTGGTTCCCGAAGATGTTCGGCTACATGTACTCGGACGCCATCGCCAAGGCGCACTTCTGGGTCACCTTCGTCGGCGTCAACCTGGTGTTCTTCCCGCAGCATTTCCTCGGCCTGTCGGGCATGCCGCGCCGCTACGTCGATTACCCCGATGCCTTCGCGGGCTGGAACCTGGTGTCATCGATCGGCTCCTACATCTCCGGCTTCGCGGTGTTGATCTTCCTGTGGGGCGTTGTCGATGCCTTCATGCGCAAGGAAAAGGCCGCCAACAGCCCGTGGGGTTCGGGCGCCACCACGCTGGAATGGACGCTGACCTCGCCGCCGCCGTTCCATCAGTTTGAAGTTCTGCCGCGCGTGCAGTAACGGCTTCGCGCGGCGCATCTTGCGCCGCGCCTTGAGTTGACGTCTCCGCCGCGACCGCAAGGTTGCCGGCGGAGACGCAGTTGAAAGAAGTGAGAACGCAATTGTCGGTACTCGACCAGAACGCCATCGACCTCACGATGCCCCGCATTTCCGAAGCGGGCGTCGCCGATTACATCGCGCTGCTGAAGCCGCGGGTGATGTCGCTGGTGGTGTTCACGGCTCTGGTCGGCTACGCGCTGGCCCCCGGCCATATCCATCCGGTGATGCTGTTCACCTCGATCCTGTGCATCGCGGTGGGCGGCGGCGCCTCCGGCGCGCTGAACATGTGGTACGAAGGCGACATCGACGCGCTGATGACGCGCACCGCCAACCGTCCGATCCCGCGCGGCCGAGTCACCCGGCCGGAAGCCCTGACCTTCGGCCTGGTGCTGGCGTTCTTCTCGGTGATGACACTCGGCATTCTCGTCAACTGGCTGGCCGGTGCGCTGCTGGCCTTCACCATCTTCTTCTATGTCGTGATCTACACCATCGCGCTGAAGCGCTGGACCGCGCAGAACATCGTGATCGGCGGCGCCGCCGGCGCCCTGCCGCCGGTGGTGGCGTGGGCCGCGGCGTCGGGATCGCTGTCGGTCGAGCCGCTGCTGCTGTTCCTGATCATCTTCTTCTGGACCCCGCCGCACTTCTGGGCGCTGGCGCTGTTCCGCAACGACGACTACTCGCGCGCCGGCGTGCCGATGCTGCCGGTGGTCGCCGGTCCCGACGCGACGCGGCTGCAGATCCTGCTCTATACGGTGGTGCTGGTGGCGATCGCCGTGGCGCCCTGGCCGCTCGGCTATTTCTCGGCGGTCTATGGCGTGGCGTCGCTGATCCTCGGCGCCGGCATGCTGTATTTCGCAATCAACGTCTACACCCGCCGCACCGGCAGCGCCGCGCTGCGCGCCACGCGAAAACTGTTTGCCTTCTCGATCCTGTATCTGTTCGCTCTGTTCGCCATCCTGCTGCTCGAGGTGGCCGTCCGCGCCATCTTGCCGCTGGTCTGGTAGAGGGATGCATGGTCCGATGGACAACAAGCCTAACCCGGTCAAGCCAGAGGGCATCGTCCTCACCGAAGCGCAGAAGAAGCGCCAGCGCGAGCGTTCGCTGGCGATCGCTTGGGCACTCGGCATTCTCGTGGTGCTGTTCTTCGCCGTCACTCTGGTCAAGGGACCGGGCGTTCTCGTCCGGCCGATGTGATTGACATGACCGACCGCACACCAGAGCAACCGACTGCCGCCAAGCCGCGCTTCCGCATCGGTGGCGATGTCAAGGTGGCGGCGTTGTGCGGCTTGCTGGTCGCCTTCATGGTCGGGGCATCCTACGCTGCGGTGCCGTTTTACAACTGGTTCTGCCGCTCCACCGGTTTCAATGGCACCACCCAGGTGGCGACCGCGGCGCCGAACTCCGGACCGCTCGCACGCACCATCGCGGTGCGCTTCGATTCCAACGTGTCGGGCGGGCTGCCGTGGAAGTTCGTGCCGGAGCAGACCGAGATCAACGTCAAGATCGGCGAAGTCGTCACCATCTTCTACACCGTGACCAACCGCTCGGCGCGGACCACCACCGCACAGGCCGCCTACAACGTGGCGCCGCTGACGGTCGGCGCGTATTTCCAGAAGATCAACTGCTTCTGCTTCACCGAACAGACGCTGGGCCCGGGCGAAACCCGCGAGATGCCGGTGGTGTTCTACGTCGATCCGGCGCTGGCCGCCGATCCGGAGCACGACAGCCTCAACAGCATCACCCTGTCCTATACGTTCTACCCCGTGCGCGATCCGGCGCCGAAGCCCTTGGCTTCGGGCGAGCCCGACAAGCGCAAGGGAAATCTTTGATACGCGTTTTGAATTCCTGAGACGAACTGGCTCCGGCGCAAACCGGGGCCGCTGACGGAGAGACCGCCATGGCCACCGCTGACGTAAAGCACCACGACTACCACCTCGTCGATCCCTCGCCGTGGCCGTTCGTCGGCTCGGTTGCCGCCTTCATCATGGCGGTCGGTGCCGTCAGCTGGATGCATCACATGTACGCCGCTGCGCCGATCGTGTTCGGCATCGGCACAATCGGCGTGCTCTACACTTTCGCCAGCTGGTGGGGCGACGTGATCAAGGAAGCCCAGTACAAGGGCGACCACACCCGCGTGGTGCAGATCAGCCACCGCTACGGCATGATCCTGTTCATCGCCTCGGAAGTCATGTTCTTCGTCGCCTGGTTCTGGGCGTTCTTCAACGCCTCGCTGTTCCCCGGCGATCCCGTCCACGTCACCCGCGAGGCGCTGTTCGGTGGTGTCTGGCCGCCGAAGGGTATCGAGACGTTCGATCCCTGGCACCTTCCGCTGCTCAACACGCTGATCCTGCTGACCTCGGGCACCACGGTGACCTGGGCGCATCACGCGCTGCTCGAAGGCGACCGCAAGGGCTTGAAGTACGGCCTGATCCTGACCATCCTGCTCGGCGCGCTGTTCTCCTGCGTGCAGGCCTATGAATACAGCCACGCCGCGTTCTCGTTCGCCGGCAACGTCTATGGCGCGACCTTCTTCATGGCCACCGGCTTCCATGGCTTCCACGTGCTGGTCGGCACCATCTTCCTGCTGGTCTGCCTGTTCCGCGCCTATGCCGGCCACTTCACGCCGAAGCAGCACCTCGGCTTCGAATTCGCCGCCTGGTACTGGCATTTCGTCGACGTGGTCTGGCTGTTCCTGTTCATCAGCATCTACGTCTGGGGCCGCGGCGCCGGCGCCATCGCCCACGCCGCGCACTGAACGCGTTGACGTGCTAGAAGAGGGCGGCCGCAGGGCCGCCCTTTTTCGTTTCGCTGACGATGCTTGCTTCTTCTTCCCCTCTCCCCCGCGCGCAGCGCAGCTGCGCGAAGGCGGGAGAGGGTGGACCGGACCAACGGGTCGGCGCAAAGTGCCGCCCGATGACAGGCTCCGTCCGGGCCGGGAGAGGGGGCAGCCCCAAGCGCCGGCCCCTCTCCCGCCTTCGCTGCGCGAAGGCACCCTCTCCCGCTGCGCAAAGCTTCGCTTTGCTGGGGGAGAGGGGAAGAAAGATGCCATGACCGATAGTGCTCCTTCCGTTACCCTCGCCCAGACCGTCCTCCGCGGCGTCGCCTGCAAATGCCCGCGCTGCGGCATTGGCAAGCTGTTCAAGGGCTTCATCGACCTGCGGCCGTCCTGCGAGAATTGCGGGCTCGATTACACCTTCATCGACACCGGCGACGGGCCGGCGATCTTCCTCATCATGATTGCCGGCGCCATCGTGGTCGGCTGCGCGCTGGTGGTGGAGATCAAGTACCAGCCGCCGTTCTGGCTGCATGCCGCTCTATGGCTGCCATTGATTCTGGCCACCACGCTGCTGCCGATGCGGTCGATGAAGTCGCTGCTGATCGCATTGCAGTTTCACCACAAGGCCGCGCCTGGCCGCCTGATCGATCGCGCCCCGAAATGACCGCTCACTCTGTGCCGCGTCGCGGCAGTATCGGCTTCGGCATCGTCACCCTGGTGATTGTCGCCGTGTTGCTCAGCCTCGGCTTCTGGCAGCTGCAGCGCCGCACCCAGAAGCATCTGCTGATCGCCGCCTTGACCGAGCGCCTTGCCGGCCAGCCGCAGCAATTGCCGGCACCGGCGCTCTGGCCGGCGCTGAGCCCGGAGCATGACGAATTCCGTCGCGTGACCTTCACTGCGACCTATGAGCCCAAGCCCGATGCCATGGTCTACGCTTCCGGCTCCGCGGTGCGCCTTGACATTTCCGGCCCGGTCACCTGGGCATTCATGCCGGCAAAACTCGCCGACGGCGCCACGGTGGTGATCAATGCCGGCGCGGTGCAGAACACCATGCAGGATCGGGCCCAGCAGGACCGCGCGGTCCAGCGCCTGGTCACCGGCGCGCCGGTGACGCTCACCGGCTATCTGCGCTTCCCCGAAGCCGCCGGCGCACTGACGCCGCATGACGATGTCAGCAAGCGGCTGTGGTTCACCCGCGACCAGCGCGCCATGGCCCAGGCGCTGAACTGGGGCGAGGTGGCGCCGTTCTATATCGACCTGGAATCGCCGGTGCCCGCCAGCAGCATTCCGAAGCCGGGCCCGCTCGAGGTCCAGCTCAAGGACGACCACATGCAATACGCTGTAACCTGGTTCGGCCTCGCCGCCGCCGTTCTGGTGGCGTTTGGTGTCTGGCTGAGGGGGCAGCGGAAGGCTTAGCCTCGTGTCCCGAACGCTGCGAGGTCCCGGCGCCTGCAACACACATCGCTGTCATCGCCCGGCCAGGTGCGCGCTTGCGCGTCTGGACCGGGCGCCCCAGTAAATACCGGCATCTGTGAGAAAGCCGCGGAACTTGCGTGTACTGGATCCCCGCATCCGCGGGGACAACGGAGCGTGGGGTGCCTGAGTACCGCATTTCCCCTTGCCTGCAAAACCCATTATGGTGGCCCGGCATTTCACCTGCGCGTGAGATAATCATCCCTTTACATCAAAGGCTTGGCGGTCATCCGCTCCTTTGGAGGACGTGTTGACGAACTATATTTCGACGCGGGGCGAGGCCCCGACCCTCGGATTTTGCGATGTCATGCTGACCGGGCTCGCCCGTGACGGCGGGCTCTACGTGCCGCAGACTTGGCCGCAGCTGAGCCCACAGGCCATCGCCGGGCTGTTCGGGCGGCCGTATTGGGAGGTTGCCGTCGAGGTGATCCGCCCGTTCGTGGCCGGCGAGATTTCCGACGACGATCTCGGACGCATGGCCAACGAGGCCTACGCCACCTTCCGCCATCCCGCCGTGGTGCCGCTCGATCAGACCGCGCCGAACCAGTTCGTGCTCGAGCTGTTCCATGGCCCGACGCTGGCGTTCAAGGACGTGGCGATGCAACTGATCGCCCGGCTGATGGATCACGTGCTGGCCAAGCGCAACCAGCGAACCACCATCGTGGTCGCCACCTCCGGTGACACCGGCGGCGCCGCCGTGGACGCCTTCGCCGGTCGCGACAATGTCGACCTGATCGTGCTGTTTCCCCACGGCCGGATCTCCGACGTGCAGCGTCGCATGATGACCACGTCGGGCGCGTCGAACATCCACGCACTGTCCGTCGAAGGTCACTTCGACGATTGCCAGGCGCTGGTGAAGGGACTGTTCAACCACCACAGCTTCCGCGATGCGGTGTCGCTGTCCGGCGTCAACTCCATCAACTGGGCGCGTATTGTCGCCCAAGTGGTGTACTACTTCACCTCGGCGGTGGCGCTCGGCGCGCCGCACCGCGAGGTCGACTTCACCGTGCCGACCGGCAATTTCGGCGATATCTTTGCCGGCTACGTCGCCAAGCGCATGGGCCTGCCGGTGCGCAAGCTGCGCGTCGCCGCCAACGTCAACGACATCCTCGACCGCACGCTGAAGACCGGCATCTACGAAGTGCGCGAGGTTCACGCCTCGATGTCGCCGTCGATGGACATCCAGGTATCGTCGAACTTCGAACGCCTTTTGTTCGAGGCCTCCGGCCGTGACGCCGCTTTGATGCGCGGGCTGATGGAATCCCTGAAGCAGTCCGGCCGCTTCGTGCTGCCGGAGTCGCTGCTGTCGGCGATATCAGCCGATTTCGAAGCCGGCCGCGCCGACGAGGACGAAACCGCCGCCGCGATCCGCGCCGCTTGGCGCGAAACCGGTGACCTCGTCGATCCGCACACCGCCGTGGCGCTGGCGGTGGCCGATCGCGACACCACCGAGATGCATGTGCCGAACATCGTGCTGTCCACCGCGCATGCAGCGAAGTTTCCCGATGCGGTTGAAGCCGCCTGCGGCGTCCGCCCGGCCTTGCCGGCCTATCTCGAAGGGCTGATGAGCAAGACAGAACATATCAAGGTCATGAAGAATGACCAAAGCGACATCGAGCGGTTCGTGCTGTCTGTCAGTCGCGCTGCGAAGCAGGGAGCCATCTGATGAGCGTCGAAGTCACCAAGCTGCCCTCGGGCCTGACGGTCGTCACCGATTCCATGCCGCATCTGGAAACCGCCGCCCTGGGTGTCTGGACCGGCGTCGGCGGCCGTGACGAGAAGCCGAACGAGCACGGCATCTCGCATCTGCTCGAACACATGGCGTTCAAGGGCACCAAGCGGCGCTCGTCGCGCGAGATCGTCGAAGAGATCGAGGCGGTCGGCGGCGACCTCAATGCCGGCACCTCCACCGAGACCACCGCCTATTATGCCCGCGTCATGAAGGACGACGTGCCGCTAGCGCTCGACGTGCTCTCGGACATTCTCGCCAATCCGTCCTTCGTGCCCGACGAGCTGGAGCGCGAGAAGAGCGTCATCGTGCAGGAGATCGGGGCGGCACAGGACACCCCGGACGACGTGGTGTTCGAACATCTCAACGAGCTCTGCTATCCCGACCAGCCGATGGGCCGCTCCTTGCTCGGCACCGCCAAGACGCTGAAGGCCTTCGACCGCGACACGCTGCAGAACTACCTGTCGACGCATTACCGCGGTCCGGAGATGGTGGTCGCCGCCGCCGGGGCCGTCGATCACAAGCGCGTGGTCGAGGAAGTCGCCGAGCGCTTCAAGAGTTTCGATTCCACCCCGGCGCCCAAGCCGCAGTCGGCGATGTTCGGCAAGGGCGGCTCCCGCGTGGTGCATCGCGACCTCGAGCAGGCGCATATGACGCTGGCGCTGGAAGGCGTGCCGCAGTCGGACCTGTCGCTGTTCAGCCTGCAGGTGTTCAGCAACATTCTCGGCGGCGGGATGTCGTCGCGGCTGTTCCAGGAGGTCCGCGAAAAGCGCGGCCTGTGCTATTCGATCTACACCTTCCATGCGCCCTATTCGGACACCGGTTTCTTCGGGCTCTATACCGGCACCGATCCGGCCGATGCGCCGGAGATGATGGAAGTCATCGTCGACGTCATCAACGACGCTGTGGAAACCCTCACCGAGGCCGAGATCAACCGCGCCAAGGCGCAGATGAAGGCCGGCCTGCTGATGGCGCTGGAAAGCTGCAGCTCGCGCGCCGAACAGCTGGCCCGGCACATGCTGGCCTATGGCCGGCCGCTCACCGTGCCGGAGCTGATGGGCCGGATCGACGCGGTCAGCGTCGAGACAACCCGCAACGCCGCGCACGGCCTGCTGTCGCGCAGCCGTCCCGCAGTGGTGGCGCTGGGCAGCGGCCGGGGTCTGGACAGCGCGGTGGGTTTTGCCGAAGGTTTGACCCACGTGAAGGACAAAGCCCAGCTACACTGACGCGGATCTCTTTTCGCGGCCCAGGGGGACGCCAGCATGGCGCTGTTTCGCTTACCATCGAACCTACCGGCGGCGCTTGCGCCGCGCGGCTACGGTCTGCTGCTGCGCGGGCCGGTCATGGCCGACTTCCCGCAATGGGCCGACCTGCGCGAACACAGCCGGGCTTACCTGACGCCATGGGAGCCGATCTGGCCGTCGGACGACCTGACCCGCGCCGGCTTCCGGCGCCGGCTGCGCCGCTACGCCGAGGATGTCGCCGCCGATCGCGCCTATCCGTTCCTGGTGTTTCGCGAATCCGACGGCACGCTGGTTGGCGGGGTGACCCTGGCCAACGTCCGGCGCGGCATCGTGCAGGCCGCCACAGTCGGCTACTGGGTCGGCCAGCCCTACGCCCATCAGGGCTACATGACCGCAGCGCTGCGGGTGCTGCTGCCCAGCCTGTTCGGCGAACTCAACCTGCACCGCGTCGAGGCCGCCTGCATTCCCACCAACACCCCGTCGATCCGGGTGCTGGAGAAATGCGGCTTTACCCGCGAGGGCCTCGCCCGCCGTTACCTGTGCATCAACGGCGTCTGGCAGGACCACCTGCTATTCGGCATCCTCCACGAGGATTTGCGGGGGTAGGGCCCGCCCCCCGGACGCGGTGCATCTGCCATCGCGCAGCGATGGTGGTGCTCCGCAGATCCGGGGTCCCGGTTGTCGCGAAATGCACCGGGATCCCGGATCTGCGCAGCGGCATGGCGGCGATGCAAGAGCATCGCCTGAGAATGCCGCAGCGCGTCGGGGAAGCGGTCTCCCACGCCATGCCTTGGGTTCGCCGCCATTGCGCTGTTATAAGGCCGCGTGCGGATCGGGGGCGATCGGCGGGCTATCGAGTTTCGGGGATATCCAGACAATGCGTGAGTTTCTGACGATGCAGGCCGCCGGCCGCGCCGCAACGCTGCGTAATCTTGCCGTGCTGGCAGTGGCCGGGGTCGCGTTGACCGGCTGCGGCGGCGGCAGCATGTTCGGCGGCGGTTCGCCGGGCGGCAGCCCCAGCCCGTCGATGACCGATCGCTTCAGCCGGCTGTTTACAGGCAAGTCCACCGAGGTCGGTGCACCACAGTCGCCGCAGACCGACGAGAACGACCTGACCTGTCCCTCGGTCAGCATCCGTCCGGGCGCCTCGACCTATGCGGTGGCCGCGCCCGGCAAGCAGGCCATCGGCAATGACCTGCGCTACCAAGCGACCATCACCCGCACTGCGCGCGACTGCAATCTGCAGAATGGTCAGGTCAACGTGCGGATCGGCATCCAGGGCCGGGTCATCGCCGGCCCGTCCGGCGCGCCTGCCAGCGTCGACGTGCCGCTTCGCGTCGCCGTGGTGCAGGAGGGCGTCACGCCGAAGACGATCGTCACCAAGGTCTACCAGACCACGGTGCAGATGGGCACCGACACCAGCGTGCCGTTCAGCCTGGTCGGTGAGGATCTGTCCTATCCGGTCCCGGTCGGCGCCGCCGGCGATTCCTATATTTTCTACATCGGCTTCGATCCGCAGGCCTTGAAGCCCGAGCGCCCGGCGCCGCGCAGCCGCAAGCGGTAGCGCGACCTACGCATCCTCGCCGGCCAGCGCGGCTTTCGCCGCCGCGCGCCGGCTGCGCTGCCACCACCAGGTGGCGGCGCCGACGCCAAGGGCCAGCAGCAGCACCGTGGGCATCCAGTAATGCTTGGCGGTGACTTCCAGCCCGGAGAACCCGCCGGCGCGGTCCAGCACCGACACCGCCAGCACGCCCGGCAGCACATGGGCTGGTGCCCACAGCAAAACCGCCAGGATGTTCACCGTGTAGAATCTCGCCGGAGCCATCCCCAATGCGCCGGCGGTCACCGGCACGAAGGCGCGGATCGGCGGAACGAAGCGGCCGAAGAACACCGCCCAGGTGCCGAAACGGCCGAAGAACGCCTCGCTCTGCGCGGCCGCCCCGGGATAGCGCGACATCGGCCAGGCGTTGAGAATGTTGCGCTGCTGGACATGCCCGACCCAGAAGGCAGTGCCGTCGCCGAGCACCGCGCCGGCGGCTGCCGCCAACAATACGCCGATCAGGTCGAGCTCGCCGCCGGGAACCAGCGCGCTCAGCGCCAGGATGATGGTCGAGCCGGGAATCACCGAGCCGACCACCGGCACCGCCTCCAGCCATGCGGCGAGGAACAGCACGAGATAACCAAGCCAGCCATGGGCGGCGATGAAATGCGTCAGCCAGTCGATCGATGAGGTCACGTGTGTCCTGTTCCTTCAGGGGCCTGACGCAAGGCCCCGTACAATATCATCAGCCAACACCGACCACGCGGCTGCGATCCGGGCCAGCCGCATGGAATCGGGTCGCGCCAGCACCGCCTGATTCGCAGGGCAGCCTTCCAAATTCCGCAGCGAATGCCTATCTTCATGATAAGGCTTGGGAACTTTGATTGCACCGCGGGCTTCTGCCGGCCCCGGTCCTCTGCTACGTTCCCACCAGTACCCCATCCGCAGCCATTTCAGATCTGGTTTCGGGACATTCCGGGACCACGGAGGATTGATGACCGCCGCCATATCCAAAGCCCACGACACCTCCGGATCTCTCACCGGCATTCCCGATATGAAAGTGTCGGTTCGGAAGGTCTTCGGCATCGACAGCGACCTCGAAGTGCCGGCCTTTTCCCAGGGCGACCCCCACGTGCCGGACGTCGACTCGGACTACCGCTTCGACCGCAACACCACCCTCGCCATTCTCGCCGGCTTTGCCCACAACCGCCGTGTGATGGTCACCGGCTTTCACGGCACCGGCAAGTCGACCCATATCGAGCAGGTCGCGGCTCGGCTCAACTGGCCCTGCGTGCGCGTCAACCTCGACAGCCACATCAGCCGCATCGACCTGGTCGGCAAGGACTCCATCGTGGTCCGCGACGGCAAGCAGGTTACCGAATTCCGCGACGGCATCCTGCCTTGGGCGCTGCAGCACAACATCGCGCTGGTGTTCGACGAATACGACGCCGGCCGTCCCGACGTGATGTTCGTGATCCAGCGCGTGCTGGAAGTCTCCGGCCGCCTGACCCTGCTCGACCAGAACAAGGTGATCAAGCCGCACCCGTCGTTCCGGCTGTTTTCGACCGCCAACACCATCGGCCTCGGCGACACCTCGGGCCTCTATCACGGCACCCAGCAGATCAACCAGGGCCAGATGGACCGCTGGTCGATCGTCACCACGCTAAACTATCTGGCCCATGACGAGGAAGTCGAGATCGTGCTGGCCAAGGCCAAGCACTACCGCAACCCGGAAGGGCGCGACATCGTCAACAAGATGGTGCGGCTGGCCGATCTGACCCGCAACGCCTTCGCCAATGGCGATCTGTCCACGGTGATGAGCCCGCGCACGGTGATCACCTGGGCCGAGAACGCCGAGATCTTCAGCGACATCGGCTTCGCGTTCCGCGTCACCTTCCTGAACAAGTGCGACGAGCTGGAACGCCCGCTGGTCGCCGAGTTCTACCAGCGCTGCTTCAACGCCGAACTGCCGGAAAGCTCGGTCAACGTCGCGCTGAGCTGACTCTTACTTCCCCTCTCCCCGGGGGCAGCGAAGCTGCACCTGGCGGGAGAGGGTGGATCGAAACCGCGAAGCGGGTTCGAGCCGGGAGAGGGGCGGTGCCAAACAATCCCCTTCTCCCGCCTTCGCTCCGCCGTAGCCGATGCGAAGCATCGGCGTTATTTTATAACGGCGGCCTGAAAGCCGCCTGCGCACCCTCTCCCGCCTCGCGCAGCTTCGCTGCGCGGGGGGAGAGGGGAAGGAAGCGAATGCGATGACCACACCCACCACCAACAAGTTCCGCCCGGGCGCCAAGGAAGCTCCCACCGAGCCGTTCAAGCGCGCGGTGACGTCGTGCCTGCGCGCCATAGCCAAGTCGCCGGAACTCGAAGTCAGTTTCGCCGCCGAACGCCCCGGCCTGTCGCCGGGCAAGGCGCGGCTGCCCGAGCCCGCGCGAAAGATGAGCAAGCGCGACGCCGCCATCGTGCGCGGCCACGCCGACTCCATCGCGCTGAAGCTCGCCTGTCACGATCCCAAGGTGCATCGCAAGCTGATGCCCGGCAATCCGCAGGCGCGCGGCGTGTTCGAGGCGGTCGAGCAGGCCCGCGTCGAGGCGATCGGCTCGCGCCGCATGGCCGGCGTGGCCAAGAACCTCACCGCGATGCTCGACGATCACTTTCATCGCGGCAAGTTCGACGAGATCACCGATCGCGCCGACGCGCCGTTGTCCGACGCGCTGGCGATGCTGGTGCGCGAACGGCTGACCGGTCTCGCGCCGCCTGCTGCGGCCAAGAAGATGGTCGACCTGTGGCGCCCGATCCTCGAGGACAAGATCGGCGCCCGCCTCGACCAGCTCGGCGACCTCACCGAGAACCAGGCCAAATTCGGCGATGCCGTGCATGACCTGCTGTCGGCGCTGGAGCTCGGCGACGAGCGCAACGCCGAGGCCGACGACGACGACAGCCAGGACGAGAACGAAGAGGGCGAGAGCGATCAGTCCGGCGGCGAAGGTTCGCCGGATTCCGACGCCGCGCAGGAGATGAGCGCCGACCAGGCGCAGCAGACCTCGGACGAAATGTCCGAGAGCGCCATGGAAAGCGCGCAGGCCTCCACGTCGGATACGTTCGACGACGGCGAACTCGGCGACGACGAGACGCCGGGCGAGGCCACGCGACCGAATTCCCGCGGCCAGAACGAACCGCGCGGCCCGGAATATCACGCCTTCGCGCCGAAGTTCGATGAGGTCATCGCCGCCGAGGACCTGTGCGACCACGACGAACTGGAGCGGCTGCGCAGCTATCTCGACAAGCAGCTGGCGCATCTGCAGGGCGTCGTGGCACGGCTCGCCAACCGCCTGCAGCGCAAGCTGATGGCGCAGCAGAACCGTGCCTGGGAGTTCGATCTCGAGGAAGGCATTCTGGATCCCGCACGTCTCTCCCGTGTGGTGACCGATCCCCATCATCCCCTGTCGTTCATGCACGAGAAGGAAGCGACCTTTCGCGATACGGTCGTCACCCTGCTGCTCGACAATTCCGGCTCGATGCGCGGCCGCCCGATCACCGTGGCGGCGACCTGTGCCGACATTCTGGCGCGCACGCTGGAACGTTGCGGCGTCAAGGTGGAAATCCTGGGCTTCACCACGCGGGCGTGGAAGGGCGGGCAGGCGCGTGAAGCGTGGCTCGCCGCCGGCAAGCCGGCCAATCCCGGCCGCCTCAACGATCTCCGCCACATCATCTACAAGTCCGCCGACGCCCCGTGGCGCCGCGCGCGCAAAAATCTCGGCCTGATGATGCGCGAGGGGCTGCTGAAGGAGAACATCGACGGCGAGGCGCTCGACTGGGCGCACAAGCGCCTGCTCGGTCGCTCCGAGCAGCGCAAGATCCTGATGATGATCTCCGACGGTGCACCGGTCGACGACTCCACGCTGTCGGTCAATCCCGGCAACTATCTCGAGCGGCACCTTCGCTACGTCATCGAGGAGATCGAGACCCGTTCGCCGGTCGAACTGATCGCCATCGGCATCGGCCATGACGTGACGCGCTACTATCGCCGCGCCGTGACCATCGTCGACGCCGAAGAACTTGGCGGCGCCATCACCGAAAAGCTCGCGGAGCTGTTCAGCGAGACTGCGGGCGCCGCACCGACTCACGGCAGGCGCCGGCGCAAGTCGAACTAATAAGAATGAAAGTGTTCCGGCCGGTGCGCTCCCTCCTCCCTGCGCGAAGCGAAGCTTCGCCAGGTGGGGGAGGGGAGCCCACCAGCCGCCGTGTTTTTCTATCGGCAGCTGTCGCAACGACGCTCACCTCAACCATTGCACTCCCTCGCTCCGCCCATGCCCAGGACACGCCGGTCCCGCCCACCGCCCGTGCGCCGGAAGCCATCGAGGTCGTCGCCCGTCCAATCACCTCGTTCGATCCGCGCGATCGCAGCCATGTCAGGTTCGGATCGCTGCATTATCGCAGCGGTCTCGTGCTGACCTCGTCGTTCCGCGACTTCGGCGGCCTGTCGGCGTTGCGGCTCGACGCGGTGGGTGAGAAATTCGTCGCCATCAGCGACAAGGGCCACTGGTTCACCGGGCGAATCCAATATCGCGATGGCGCCATGGTCGACCTCGTGGATGTGGAATCCGCGCCCATGCTCGGTGTCGACGGCCAGCCGCTGGCGGCGCGGAAATGGTACGACACGGAGTCCCTCGCCTTCGACGGCGCCGCTGCCTATGTCGGCATCGAGCGCGTCAACCAGATCGTCAGGTTCGATTTCGGCCGCGACGGCATCCGCGCCCGGGGCACGCCGATCGCGCTGCCGCCCGGCATGCGCAAGCTGCCCAACAACCGGGGCCTTGAAGCCATGGTGGTGGTGGGCAAGGGCCTGCCGCTGGCCGGCACGCTAGTCGCGATGTCCGAGCGCAGCCTCGACGCCGACGGCAACATCGTCGGCTTCCTGATCGGCGGCAAGACCTATGAAAAGGCGCCGGGCAGCTTCGCGGTGCGCCGTTCGGATGGCTACGATATCAGCGATGCGGTGCTGCTGTCGTCCGGCGATCTTCTCGTGCTGGAACGCAAGTTCTCCTGGAGCGGCGGCGCGGGCGTGCGCATTCGCAGGCTGCCGCTCGCTGCGATCGTGCCCGGCGCCACCGTCGATGGGCCGGTGATCTTCGAGGCCGATCTCGGCTACGAGATCGACAATCTCGAGGGCATCGATGCCCATGTGACGGCCGACGGAGAGACCGTGCTGACACTGATCTCCGACGACAATTTCTCCATGCTGCAACGAACGCTGATCCTGCAGTTCGCGCTGGTGGAGTAGGGAGGCTTCCTCGCCCTCCCCCTGAAGGCGGGGTGAGGATTACGCCGCCACGATCATCTTGCGGTGTGAGGCGATCAGCGCGCGGACTTCGGCGGCCGGTTTTGCGGGGCTGAACAGGTAGCCTTGCATCTCGGTGCAACCGAGCGTGCGCAGCAACTGCTTCTGCGCTTCGGTCTCGACGCCTTCCGCGGTGGTGGTCATGCGGCGCGAGCTGGCGATGTTGACCACCGCCTGCACGATGGCCGAGGAGCCGTCGGCCTCGGCGATGTCGGTGACGAAGCAGCGGTCGATCTTGATCTTGTCGAACGGGAAGCGCTGCAGATAGCTCAGGCTGGAATAGCCGGTGCCGAAATCGTCGAGCGCGATACGGACACCGAGCGCGCGCAGCCGGTGCAGGATGCCGAGCGCGACCTCGTCGTCGCGGATCAGCACGGCTTCGGTGATTTCCAGCTCAAGCCGCTCCGGCGCCAGCCCGGAGGTGACCAGCGCGGCCGCCACCTTGAGCGCCAGTAGATGGCTGCGGAACTGGACCGGCGAGACGTTGACCGCCAGCCGGATGTCGTCCGGCCAGCTCGCGGCTTCCATGCAGGCGGTGGTCAGCACCCATTCGCCGAGCTGGTTGATGACGCCGATGTCCTCGGCGACCGGAATGAATTCGGCCGGCGAGATCATGCCGCGCACCGGATGGCGCCAGCGCAGCAGTGCCTCGCAGCCGGTGATTGCGTCGTCGGCGAGCCGCAGCAGCGGCTGGTAGTAGATCTCGAATCCGCCCTTGATGAAGCCGCCGTCGGCGATGGCGTCGCGCAGGTCGTGCTCCAGGGTGCGGCGGGCCTGCACGCGGGCATCCATCGCCGGCTCGAAGAAGCGATAGGTGCGGCGACCGTCCGCCTTGGCGGCGTACATCGCCAAGTCGGCATTCTTCAGCAGCTGGTCGAGGTCGCTGCCGTCGCGCGGTGCCAGTGCGATGCCGATCGAGGCGTCGGTGAGCAGCCGGTGGCCGAGGCATTCGAACGGCTCGCGGATGGCCTCATAGATATGCGCCACCAGTGCAACGATGTCGCTCTGGTCCTTGACGTCGGTCTGCACGATGGCGAATTCGTCGCCGCCGAGCCGCGCCACCACGTCGCGGCTGCGCACGCATTCCCTCAGCCGTTCCGCCACCAGTTTCAGCAGCTCGTCGCCGACGGGATGGCCGAGCGAATCGTTGATGCCCTTGAACTCGTCGATGTCGATGTAGATCACCGCGCAGTTCTGGCCGCGCGCGACCCGCGTCAGTTCATGCGCGAGCTGGTCGCGGAACAGCGTCCGATTCGGCAGATCGGTCAGCGCGTCGTAATGCGCCAGATGGGCGATGCGTTCCTCGGTGCGGCGGCGTTCGGTGATGTCCTCGTGGGTGGCGACCCAGCCGCCGGAGGCGATCGGGTGGCCGAGGATCTGGATCGAGCGGCCGTCCGCGGTCTGCACGATGGCAAGCGTCTCGGTGTGCACCTTGCTCAGCACGCCATCGACATAGCTGTCGATGTCGCCGTGGAACGAGGCCGGTCTCCTTGCGGTGTGCGATCACTTCCCGGAATGTGCAGCCCGGCTTGATGACGTCCGGCGACAGCCGGTACATGGTCATGTAACTCTGGTTGCAGATCACCACGCGGGCCTGGGCGTCGAACAGCAGCAGGCCCTGGGTCATGTTGTTGATGGCGGTATCGAGCCGCTGCTTCTCCAGCGTCAGTTGTGCCTGCGCGAAGCCGTGCTGCCGCGTCACCTGGCGAATGATCAGGACCAGCAGGCCGGCGATGATCAGCACGCACAGTGCCGCGGTGCTGGTCAGGAACCGGGTCTGGGCGCGCCAGTCGGCGAGCACGCCGTCAATGGTCGCCGTGGCCACCAGCACGATGGGGAAATCGCGCAGCAGGCGCACCGAGCTCAGCCGCTCGATGTCGTCCAGCGGATTCCGCACGCGCATGGTGGTGGGCGACTCGCTGCGATTGACGTGCTGCATCAGCGGATCGGAACTGTAATTTTGCCCGATCTGCTCTTCCGTGTGGGGATAGGACGCCAGCAGCGTACCGTCGCGGTGGTACATGGAGATTGCAGAATTCTCCCCGAGCGTCACCGAGGCGAAGAACTGCTCGAACTGCGGCGCCTCGACGTTGCGGGTGACGACGCCGAGGAATTCGCCGTGTGGCCCGGTGAGTTTGCGGGCGAACAGCGTCTTCCATCGCCCGGTCAGGCGGCTGAGCATCGGCTCGACGATTTCCTCGTCCGAGCCCGTCACGCTCGCCTTGAGTGTCTTGAAATAGCTGCGTTCGCTGAGGTCGGCTTCCGGCGCCGGCCAGGACGGCGTCCAGTTGATCGGCTGGCCGTCGGCGTCGACCAGGTTGAGTTCGCCGCTGAACGTGTTGCTGACCTTGGCGCGCAGCATCAGATGCGCGTCATAGCCGGTCATATGCTCTTTGAAATGCTGCGGCGAGGCGACGTCGTGACTGCGCAGGTCGGCGAGCAGGCCGCGCTGGATCCGCTGCAGGTCCTCGAACTGCTGGTCGAAGTGGCGCGTCAGCAGCATGAGCGTGTTTTCGAGCTCGCGCTTGCTGCTTTCCAGCGCACGGTCGCGGAACGTGCCCACGGTGACCGCGGTTCCGATGGCGATGGCGGCAATGGCGAATGCGCCGCTGAGGATCAGCCAGTGCACCGGGTTGCGACGCACCACGGCCTGCTCGGCGCCGCCCACCGAAGCGCCTGCACCACCGCCTTTGCGTCTCCACCAGTTTCTCATGGCATTCCCCTCGGGCACATGAGTACCCCGGAGAAATGGAGGCGGGGTTAGCAAGTCAGGTGAACGGCAGGTTAAGAACAACGTCTGATGATATTATTGTGGCCTGTTTGCCTTGGTTTAGGCCGCAGCGACCTACGCCGCTACCGCATTCGCGCGATGGTGCGCCATCAGTGCGCGCACCTCGGCGGCAGGTTTCGCGGGGCTGAACAGCCAGCCCTGAATCTCGGTGCAGCCGAGCGCGCGCAGCGAGCTGCTTCTGCGCTTCGGTTTCGACGCCCTCCGCGGTGGTGGTCATGTTGCGCGACGCGGCGATGTTGACCACCGCCTGGACGATCGCCGGCGAGCCGTCGATCTCGGCGATGTCGGTGACGAAGCAGCGGTCGATCTTGATCTTGTCGAACGGGAAGCGCTGCAGATAGCTCAGCGATGAATAGCCGGTGCCGAAATCGTCCAGCGCGATGCGGACGCCGAGCGCGCGCAGCCGGTGCAGGATGTCGAGCGCTGCCTCGTCGTCGCGGATCAGCACGGCTTCCGTGATCTCCAGTTCCAGACGCTGCGGGCACAATCCGGACTGCGCCAGCGCCGCGGAGACCTTCAGCGCCAGAGACTGGCTGCGGAACTGGATAGGCGAGACGTTGACCGCGATCTTGATATCGTCGGGCCAGTTGGCCGCTTCCGCGCAGGCGGTGGCCAGCACCCATTCGCCGATCTCGTCGACGACGCCGATCTCCTCGGCGATCGGAATGAATTCGGCCGGGGAGATCATGCCGCGCACTGGATGGCGCCAGCGCAGCAGCGCCTCGCAGCCAGACACCGCGTCGTCGGCGAGCCGCAGCAGCGGCTGGTAATGGACTTCGAAGCCGCCCGCGACGAAGCTGCCGTCGGCGATCGCTTCGCGCAACTCCTGCTCGAGGGTGCGGCGCGCCTGGATGCTGGCGTCCATCCTCGGTTCGAAGAAGCGGTAGGTGCGGCGGCCATCTGCCTTGGCGCCGTACATCGCCAGATCGGCATTTCTCAACGAGCTGGTCGATATCCGTGCCGTCCTGCGGCGCCAGCGCGATGCCGATGCTGGCGTCGGTGAGCAGGCGATGGCCGAGGCATTCGAACGGTTCGCGGATGGCTTCATGGATCCGTGCCACCAGCGCGACGGTCTCGTCGCGGTCGCCGAGGTCGGTCTGGACGATGGCGAATTCGTCGCCGCCGAGTCGCGCCACCACGCCCGGACTGCTCACGCAGCCCCGCAGCCGTTGCGCCACCGCCTGCAGCAGCGCGTCACCGACCGGGTGGCCGAGTGAATCGTTGATGCCCTTGAACTCGTCCATGTCGATGTAGATCACCGCGCAGTTCCGGTCGCGCGGCAGCCGCGTCAGTTCCTGGTCGAGCAGGTTGCGGAACAGCGTACGGTTCGGCAGATCGGTCAGCGCGTCGTAGTGGGCCAGATGCGCGATGCGGTCCTCGGCGTGGTGACGTTCGGTGATGTCCTCATGGGTGGCGACCCAGCCGCCGCCAGCGATCGAGCGGGGCAGGATCTGGATCACACGGCCGTCCAGCGTATCCGCCGTGATGGCGGTCGAGCTGTCGACGGCCAGGGTCATCTGTGAGCAATAGGCGTCGATATCGCCCTTGAGTGAACCGTTGGCATGGCGCACCGCCACCGCGTCGCGGAACAGCGACCCTGGCCTGACGGCGCCCGCTGACAGCCGGTACATGTCGAGATAGCTCTGGTTGACCACGACGACGCGGCTCTCTGCGTCGAACAGGATCAGTCCCTGGGTCATGTTGTTGACGGCGGTGTCGAGCCGCTGCTTCTCCAGCGTCAACTGCGCCCGCGAGGCACGGTGCTGCAGCCTGACCTGGCGGATGATCAGCGACAGCAGGCCCACCACGAGCAGCGCCGCGAGCGCCGCCGCGGTGATCGTCAGCCGGGTCTGCGCGCGCCAGTCCGCCAGCGCGCTGTCGATCGGCACGCTGGCCACCAGTGCCATCGGGAAGCCGCTGATCCGCCGGATCGAGGAGAGCCGCTCGCGTCCGTCGACCGGGCTGACACTGATCATCGTCGCCGGCTCGGGACTGGCCTTCATGTGCGCAAGCAAGGCGTCGGGCTTGGCCTTGTGCCCGACCATCTCGATGAGCTGCGGATAGCGCGCCAGCAGCGTGAAGTCCTGGTGCCACAACGCCAGCGTGGTACCCGTGCCGAGCGAGATGGAGGCGAAGAACGCCTCGAACTGCGCGGGTTCGATGCCCCGCGTCACCACGCCCAGGAAGTCACCGTTCGACGCCGACAGCCGGCGGGCGAACAGCGTCTTCCGAGTGCCGGTGGTGCGACTGAGTATCGGCTCGACAATCTCGTCGTCGGCTTCGGGCGGAGCGGCTTTCGCGCGCTGGAAATAGGTGCGGTCGGCGAAGTTGAACACCGGCGCCGGCCATGACGTCGACCAGCCGATCAGGTGGCCGTCGGCGTCGAGCACATTGATGCTGCCGGTGCCGGTGGTGCTCATCTTGGCCTTCAGCAACCGATGCGCCTCGGGACCGCTCATCCGCTCTCTGAAGTGCTCCGCCGAAACGATCCCGCCGGATTGCAGGAAGGCGGCGAGATCTTCCTCCGTGCGCTTGAGGTCGGAGAAGTCCTGCTGGAAATGGCGGGACAGCAGCAGCAGGGTGTTTTCGAGCTCACGCTGGCTCGATGCCAATGCGCGCGCGCGGAAACTGTCCACGGCCATCGTGGTGGCCAGGGCGATGGCCACGATGGCCACTGCGCCGGTGGCCAGCAGCCAGCCCACGGGATTGCGCCGTGTCAACGCGTTGCCAAGCTGCCGTTCCCGTATTCGGACATTCATCATCCGCCCTCTCTCGGCGCCGAGATTACCGATCAGTCATGGAGGCCTCGTTACCAGGCTCGGTAAACCAGCCGTTAAGGTTCGTTCAGAATGGTGCCCGGTGCGCGTGGGGCGAAAATAGCGAGATATGCCATCGGCTTAAGTCGGAAATCGGACGCTTGCGCGGCTGCCGCATCGCCGCGATGGCGCGCGATCAGCGCGCGAATCTCGGCGGCGGGCAGGGCGGCACCGAACAGCCAGCCTTGCATCTCGGTGCAGCCGAGCGTGCGTAGCAGCTGCTTCTGCGCTTCGGTTTCTACGCCCTCTGCGGTGGTGGTCATGTTGCGCGACGCGGCGATGTTGACCACCGCCTGCACGATTGCCGGCGAGCCATTGACCTCGGCGATGTCGGTGACGAAGCAGCGGTCGATCTTGATCTTGTCGAACGGAAACCGATGCAGGTAGCTCAGGCTGGAATAGCCGGTGCCGAAATCGTCCAGCGCGATCCTCACACCGAGCGCGCGCAGCCGGTGCAGCATGTCGAGCGCTGCCTCGTCGTCGGAGATCAGCACCGCCTCGGTGATTTCCAGCTCAAGCCGCTGCGGCCGGAGGCCGGACCGGTCGAGCACTGAGGCGACCTTGAGCGCCAGCGTCCGGCTGCGGAACTGGACCGGGGAGACGTTGACGGAAATCTTGATATCGTCGGGCCAGTTCGCCGCTTCCCGACAGGCGGTGTCGAGCACCCACTCGCCGATCTTGTCGATAACGCCGATCTCTTCGGCCACCGGAATGAACTCCGCGGGCGAGATCATCCCGCGCACCGGATGCCGCCAGCGCAGCAGCGCCTCGCAGCCGCTGATCGCGTCGTCGCTCAGCCGCAAAAGCGGCTGGTATTGGACTTCGAAGCCGCCTTTCGTCAGATTGCCGCCGGCGATCGCCTCGTGCAGTTCCTGCTCGAGGATGCGGCGGCCTTGGATGCGGGCGTCCATCTCCGGCTCGAAGAAGCGGTAGGTGCGACGGCCGTCGGCCTTGGCGCTGTACATCGCCAGGTCGGCATTCTTCAACGGCTGGTCGATATCAGCGCCGTCCTGGGGAGCCAGCGCGACGCCGATGCTGGCGTCGGTGAGCAGGCGATGGCCGAGGCATTCGAACGGCTCGCGGATGGATTCGTAGATCCGATTCACCAGCGCGATGGTCTCGTCGCGGTCGCCGAGGTCGGTCTGGACGATAGCGAATTCGTCGCCGCCGAGCCGCGCCACCACGTCGAAGCTGCGCACGCAGCCCTGCAGCCGTTGCGCCACCGCCTTCAGCAGCGCATCGCCCACGGGATGGCCGAGCGAATCGTTGATGCTCTTGAATTCGTCCATATCGATGTAGATCACGGCGCATTGCTTGCCGCGGGCCACCCAACCCAGTTCCTGGGTCAGCAATTCGTGGAACAGGGTGCGGTTGGGCAGATCGGTCAGCGTATCGTAGTGCGCCAGGTGCGCGATGCGTTCCTCGACGCGGTGCCGCTCGGTGATGTCCTCGTGGGTGGTGACCCAGCCGCCGCCTGCGATCGGCTGGCTGAGCACGTGGACCACGCGTCCATCGTGCAGGTCGACGGTGACAGCTCGCCTTTTCTTGAACTCCTCCACCAGGACGACGCATTTGGAGTCGACATCGCCTTCTTGAAAGACGCCATTGGTTTCGTGATGTCTGATGGCGTCGCGAAACGAGGTGCCGGGCGGGATCGCGTTGGCCGGCAGGTGATACATGTCGAGGTAGCTCTGGTTGACGACGACGGCGCGGGCGTCGGCGTCGAACATCAGCAGTCCTTGATTCATGTTGTTGATGGCGGTATCGAGCCGCTGCTTTTCCCGCGTCACCAGGGTCTGCGCGGCACGGTGTTGGCGTCGGATCTGACGAATGATCAGGAACAGCATCGAGACGATAATCAGCGCCGCGGCTGCTGCGGCCGAGATCATCAGTTTGGTCTGCTCGCGCCAGTCAGCCAAGGCGGCGTCGACGGGGATGCTGGCCATCAGTCCAAGCGGGAAACCGTTCAAACGCCGGATCGAGGTCAGGCGTTCCTGATGGTCAACCGCGCTGACGTTGATCGTTGTCAACGGTTCTGAGTTGGCCTTGAGGTGATCAAGGATGATCTGGTTTTTTACCTTGTAGCCGTCCAGGCCTTCCTTTTGCGGATAGCGGGCGAGCAGCGTGCCGTCTTCATGCCAGACCGCAAAGACTGAGTCCTTTCCAAGTGAAATCGAAGCAAGGAAATTCACGAACTGCCACGGCTGCATGGCACGGCTCACGACACCGAGGAACTCGCCATTCGGCCCGTTCAGACGGCGGGCGAACACAAGTCGCCAGTCGCCGGTGATGCGGCTCACGGTCCCCTGGACGAATTCTTCGTCGGAGCCGGGCAGGCTCTTTGTCAGCTCCTGGAAATAGCTCCGGTCGCTGACATTCAACTTCGGTGCGGGCCACGACGAGGTCCAGTTGAGGTACCAGCCATCGGCGCCGATCAGGTTGATGGTGCCGGTCGCCTTGCGGTTGATTTTTCCCTTCAGTGCCAAGTGTGTTTCGTAGCTTCCCATCTGCCGCGTGAAGTCGGCGGGCGAGTCGATGCCGGCGATCCGCATGGTCGCAGAAAGATCCTTCTCAATCCGCTCGAGGTCGGCGAACTCTTGTTCGTAGTGCCGGGTCAACAGGACCAGGGCGTTTTCCAACTCGCGCTGGTGCGATTGCATGGCGCGGTCGCGGAATGTGTCGATGGCGACGGCAGTGGAGCCTGCAATGATGGCGATCAGGATCGATCCGGTGATGACCAGCCAGCGCACCGAATTGCGACGGGTGAGTGGGTCGTCCGCCTGCTGTTTGACTTGCTGCGAAATCATGATCCGCCTCTGAAAAAGGCAAACCTATCGTCTCAATTGTGGAGAGGATCTTACCGATTTCGCAGTGCGGGATCGCGCAGAGGTAGTATAATGGCGAACGGTGTAAAAAAAGTGAACGCCGTTCCTCGTATGTTCGTTTTCGTACATTGTTTGAGCATCGTTCAGGGTGGGGAGATTTCATCTCCGGCCGGTCGCCGGGGCCCGTATTCCGGCCGCGCGACACCCCCGATCTGGCCGGCCGGGCGGCATCGTGGTAGCGCTCGCGCCGGCGCAATGCGGGGCAGGACACCATGATCCAGGCGGTCATCTTTGATTTCGGCGGGGTGATCACCTCCTCGCCGTTCGAGGCCTTCGCCCGCTATGAGGCCGCGCACGGCCTGCCCGCCGACATCATCCGTCGCACCAATGCGGAAAACCATTTCGAGAACGCCTGGGCGCGGTTCGAACGTGCCGAGCTCGACATCGATGCCTTCGATGCGCTGTTCGCCCAGGAATCGGCAGCGCTCGGCGCCGAGGTGCGCGGCCGCGACGTGGTGGCGTTGCTGTCCGGCGAAATCCGGCCCGAGATGGTCGAGGCGCTGCGCCGCATCAAGGGCGCCTTCAAGACCGGCTGCATCACCAACAACCTGCCGGCCAATGCCATCGGCAGCGCCGGGGGCCGCTCGCTCTACGTGGCCGAGGTCATGACGCTGTTCGACCATGTCATCGAGTCCGCGAAAATCGGACTGCGCAAGCCGGATCCGAAGATCTACGCGATGATGACCGAAGCGCTGTCGGTCGATCCGCAGAACTGCATCTATCTCGACGACCTCGGCGTCAACCTGAAGCCGGCGCGCGCCATGGGCATGACCACTATCAAGGTGACCGATGCGGTGCAGGCGCTGAATGACCTGGAAGCCGCCACCGGCATGGCGCTGCGCTAGTCATGGACGACAGGTTCATCAAGCGGCTGCACAAGAAGGCCAGGAAGGGACGGCGCGGCTGGCCGATGGCCGCCATCGCCTGGTACGGCCCCGATGCCACCCGCGCCACCAAGGTCAATGTCAGCATCCTGCCGGCCTGGGATGCGCCGCCCACGACGATGCGCGCCTGGTCTGGCACCGAAGGCGACGTTCGGCACGACGGCGCCATTGCCGAGGCCGTGCTCGGCTTTATCGCCGAACACAACGCGCTGTCGGTCGGCATCGCGCCCAAGATCCTCGGCTGCCCGCACCAGCAGGGCATCGATTACGAGGGCGACTGGTGCCCGGATCCGGCCTGCGCCTACTGGCACGGCCGCGACCGCTGGACCGGGGAATTGGTGGAGTGATTGCCGGAGGCGCGAATCGGCGCCTGCCGGAACGATCAGGATGGGAAATCGGCTTCCAGAACCTCAATGCGATCGGCATGGATCGACCAGTGGGAGAGGCTTTCGGCCGTGCAGAAGTCGATTTTTGCCAGTTCGGCGGCGTCCTGCCTGTCGATCGCGCCGACTTCGAGCGCGTGCTGGCAGATTTCCCGTTGCTGGCCGTTGTCCCCCACGACGTCTTTCAGGAATCGAACGATGTAGCGCGACATTTTCAATTTCCCCTCGCTGGCAATGCTCTCTAAGGTGTATTTATGGTTGCGGCTGACATCCGCTATTGATGCGGATCAAATCGACACGTACAGGCGCTCAGCGACGCCCTGTATGTCGGGGTCCCTACACCGCGGCTGCGGCTATCAGCCATACCCTAATCCTCCATTTTCCAGCGCGCCGTCCGCTGCATTCGTCAATAGTTGGATCAGCTTGGAGTCCCGATCATGGACAAGACCGTTGCCAGGTTGAACGTCGAGCACTACCGCAAGCTGCTGGCGTCGGAGATCGACGACGCCAAGCGGCGCACCATCACCGCGCTGCTCGCGGCGGAGGAGGCCAAGCTCGCTGCGTCCGAGGCATCGAGCGAGCCGAAGCGCAGCGACGACAGGGCTTGAATTCGGTGCACCAAACGTTGATCGATACAGTGCGGTCGACCACACTTGGTCCGCATCACTTCGAATCACTGTCAGGCTGGGTATGACGAGCGCCGACCCTCCGTTCCATAGCGAGACCACGGCGCCCGCCCCCAGGGCCGGGCAACGGGTGGGGACGTGGCGCCTCGACCCTGCAACGAAGCGCATGACCTGTTCGGACACCGCGCGGGCGCTGTTCGGCGTTCCGCCGGACCGCGAGATCGATCTCGACCTGTTCCTGTCGGGTGTCGACGATGCCGATCGCGGCCCGACGGCGCAGGCGATCCGGCGCTGCATTGGCGGCGGCAGTCATTTCGACGCGCAGTTCAGGGTGCGGCGGCAGCCGGATGTCACCCATTGGGTCCACATGCTCGGCGCCCGCACGGTCGATGCCGACGGCGCGCCGCACAGCCTCGACGGCTTCGTGCTCGATATCGATGAGGACAAGCGCCTGCAACTGGCGCTCAAGCTGCGCGAGAATCACTTCCGCTCGATTCTCGACACCGCGCCGGAGGCGATGATCGTCATCGACGAGCGCGGCATCATTCAGTTTTTCAGCCGCGCCGCCGAACGGCAGTTCGGCTACCCGGCCGACGAGGTGGTCGGCACCAACATCCGCGTGCTGATGCCGGAGCCGGATCGCGGCAATCACGACGCCTATCTGGCGCGCTATCTGGCCACCGGCGACCGCCACATCATCGGCATCGGCCGTGTCGTCACCGCCCGCCGCAAGGATGGCGAGCTGTTCCCCATGCATCTGACCATCGGCGAGATGCAGTCCGAGGGCCGGCCGTATTTCACCGGCTTCATGCGCGACCTCACCGAACAGCAGCAGACAAGGGTGCGGCTGCAGGAGCTGCAGTCAGAACTGGTCCATGTCTCCAGACTCAGCGCCATGGGCGAGATGGCTTCGGCGCTGGCCCATGAGCTGAACCAGCCGCTGTCGGCGATCAGCAATTACATGAAGGGCTCGCGGCGGCTGCTCGCCGGCAGCATCGATCCCAACGCCGCGCGCATCGAGGCGGCGCTCGACCGCGCCTCGGAGCAGGCGATCCGCGCCGGCCAGATCATCCGCCGGCTGCGCAATTTCGTGCTGCGCGAGGCGTCCGAGAAGCGCATCGAAAGCCTGGCGCGGCTGGTAGAGGAGGCTGCGGCGCTCGGCCTCAGCGGCGCCGGCGAACAGGGCGTGACGCTGCGTTTCCATCTCGATCCGGCCTGCGACATGGTCCATGCCGATCGCGTCCAGGTGCAGCAGATCCTGGTCAACCTGTTCCGCAACGCGCTGGAGGCGATGTCGCAGACTAGGCGCCGCGAGCTCACCGTGTCCAGCGCCCCCTCCGCCGACGACATGGTCGAGATCGCCGTCGCGGACACCGGCCACGGCTTCGGCGTCGACATGCCCGTCAAGCTGTTTCAGCCATTCTACACCACCAAGGAAAGCGGTATGGGCATCGGGCTGTCGATCAGCCGCACCATCGTGGAGACCCATGGCGGCCGGATGTGGGCCGGCAGCAACGACGCCGGCGGGGCCACCTTCTTCTTCACGCTGCCGGTCGCCTCCATCAGGGAAACGGTGCATGTCGCAGAGTAACCGCCTTGTCTATGTCATCGACGACGATCCGGCGATGCGCGACTCGCTGGATTTCCTGCTCGGCGCCGCCGGCTTTGCGGTCCGGCTGTTCGAAAATGCCGAGGCGTTTCTCGGCGAACTGCCCGGCCTTGGCGCCGGCGCCGGCGCCGGCTGCGTGCTGACCGACGTCCGCATGCCCGGCACCGACGGCATCGAGCTGCTGCGCCGGCTCAATGCCGACAGCGCCAATAAGCTGCCGGTGATTGTCATGACCGGCCATGGCGACATTCCGCTGGCGGTGGAGGCGATGAAGCTGGGCGCGCTGGATTTCCTCGAAAAGCCGTTCGAGGACGAGCGGCTGGTGGCGGTGATCGAGACCGCGCTGCGGCGCAACGGCGGCGGCGATCCGGCGCCGGACCACGACGACATGCGGGCGCGGCTGGCGTCGCTGTCGCAGCGCGAGCTGCAGGTCATGAAGGGCCTGGTCACCGGCCAGTCCAACAAGCTGATCGCGCGCGATTACGACATCAGCCCGCGTACGGTTGAAGTGTACCGTGCCAACGTCATGACCAAGATGCAGGCCGCCAACATCACCGATCTGGTCCGCTTCGCCATGCGCGCCGGGCTTTTTGACGAATGAAAGACAGTGGATTGAGGCAGGTCAATTCGGGTCGCCGGCCCCCCGGCTAACCTCAAAGCATGACCGGTATTCAGCCTCCACATGACTCCGCGCTTCGCCCGCCATCCCCGAGATCGATGGTGTATGTGGTCGATGATGACGTTGATGTGTTGAAATCGCTACGCTTTCTGCTGGAAACCGAGGGGTTCGACGTGCGCACCTTCGGTAGCGGCGCGGCGCTGCTGGACAATGCCGCCGAGGGCGGCATCGACTGTCTGGTGATCGACTACAAGATGCCCGACATCGACGGCATCGAGCTGGCGCAGCGGCTGCGCCAGCGCAGCGTCACCGCGCCGGTGGTGCTGATCACCGGCTATCCCGACGAGCAGATCCAGTTCAAGGCCTCCGCGGCCGGCATCGCCCGGGTGCTGTTGAAGCCGCATATCGAGGACAGTCTGGTGCGCTCGGTCTGCGATGCCATGCAGGCCGGCGGCGGGCCGGTCCGCGGCGACCTCCGGTAGAGCCCTTAGGGGGAGGCCCCTAGGATATCGCACGGAATTTTCCGAGGTAGGCAATCACCGTAGCAAGGGTCATCCCAACCGAGGAGATGACCATGCTGCAGACCGAAATCACCACCGGAACCAGCCTCAGGATCGCACGGAACGCCAGCATCGCACCGTCGCCGGCCGCCGATCCGTTCGACGTGGTGGCGAGCTGCCCCGGCGTCGTCGCCAGCGAATTCACCTTCGGCAAGGACGAGGAAATCTACGGCGAGGACGAGCCCGCCGAGTATGTCTACCAGGTGCTGTCGGGCGCCGTGCGGACCTACAAATTGCTCAGCGACGGCCGCCGCCAGATCGGCGCCTTCCATCTCGCCGGCGATGTGTTCGGCCTCGACAGCACCACCGCCCACCGGCTCACCGCCGAGGCCATCAGCGCCACCACCGTCCGCCTGGTGCGCCGCCGTTCGCTGGAGACCGCCGCGGCGACCAATGCCGCCGTCGCCCACAGCCTGTGGAAGATGACCGCGCACGGTCTGCGCCACGCCGAGGATCACATGCTGCTGCTCGGTCGCAAGACCGCGCTGGAGCGCGTCGCCACCTTCCTCTTGGAAATGGATGCCCGTCTGGTCCGCACCGGCATGATGGCGCTGCCCATGGGCCGCCGCGACATCGGCGACTATCTCGGCCTCACCCTGGAAACCGTCTCGCGCACCTTCTCCGACCTCCACGAGAAGGGCATCGTCGCGCTCACCGGCGCCCGCCAGGTCGTGCTGCGCAACCGCCCCCGCCTCGCCAGCCTCGACGCGTAACGAAGACCGGCGCCGTTCGCGCCGGCCTGCACGATGGCAACGCGGCAGACTCTGATCGCGTTGCGGGAGATTTAATCGCGCCGCGCGAACCGTCGCAACCGCTGCGGCGCTTGAAGCGCTACAACCGCTTCAGATCTTGCAACGTGGCACTCGCCACAGATCCTGAAAGCCCCAACCCCCGTCAGAAATGTCCCCTCCCCCTTGCGGGGGAGGGTCAGGGCCACACGTCGTGACGCCAATGGCCACGCCCCTCAGCAAACGTAGGGCAGGTTAACCCCGGAGCTTGCGCACCGCGCAACGCCGTGGCGTAACCCGCCGCTCCTCGTCAAGCCTTCGCGCGGAATCCGTTATGACTCCGCCCTCACACCCCGACTACAGGATCGACCGATCGACATCCCGCACCTCGCCGGTGCGCGCATCGACATCGACCTCGATCCACTTGCCGTAGGTGTCGCGGCCCTCGATCTCCCACTGGTCGCCGTCGAAATGGGTGTTCTGCACCGTGACCAGGCCGATATCCCCAGCGATCGCCAGCGCCTGCTGCAAGGTCACCGGCCCCGTCGGCGCCGGCATCACGGCCACCCGCGGCGCCGGCTCGCGCACCAGATAGTCCGCGGCCATTGCCGGCGCCGCCGCGCCGATGGTCAGCGCCGTCGCCAGCATCGCCTTGCACATGATGTTCTTCATCGAAACTCTCCTCGATTTCCGCGCCGCTCACGCAGCGCACCATCGCAAGAACCAACGCCGCGCCGCGGTGTTCCCGCCGCATATGGGGCGATGTTGTGGAGGGGAGAGCGCGCGCGTCTGCTTCGCACAACCGTGCATGGTCTACGCACAAGTTCTTGCGCCCATCTTCTCTTGTCGCGCCCATTGTACTTGTTGCTGGATCGTATTCTTCCTTCCCCCACGCAGAGACAATGCCGCCGAATAGACTCTCATCGCCGCTGGTCACTTTGTTAGAGTCTGCTCTGAGTAGGAATTCGAATAACCGTCGCTTCGCTGGTGTCTCGAGAGTAATTGAACCAGCTTTGTGATCCTTGTACTTGTTTCAAGCGAGTTTCTTCCCAGACAGAAGTAGGGTCGTCGCGTCTCGTAATGAGGTTCCCATAGGAACGTTTCCCCAAGCATTTATGTCGCGGACAAATTTCCACTAAGCGGGGGCAGACTACAATCAAATGTATATGTTGCGGTGGTTGGGTGTACCTTTGGTTGCAATTTGCCGTGGCGAATAGCGGCCGTAAACGCCGTGCAATGGCTGCAAAATGAACCTTTTAGCGTTGAGGACCCAAAACAAAAAAAGGCCGGATCTTGCGATCCGGCCTTTTCAATTCAGTGGAGAAGCTTTGAAGCTCAGACCGCCGCGGCGGGGGCCTCTGCGGCCGGGGCCTTGCTGGCGTCGGTGATCTTCTTCTTCTCGATGGCGCGCTTGATCAGCACGGCCTTCTGCGACAGGTCGCCTTCCTTGGCCTTGATCAGGTAGGCGTCGAAGCCGCCGCGATGATCGACCGACTTCACCGCATTGGTCGAGACGCGCATGCGCACGCCGCGGCCGAGCACGTCGGACAGGAAGGTCACATTGACCAAGTTCGGCAGAAACCGGCGCTTGGTCTTGTGGTTGGAGTGGCTCACCTTGTGGCCCACCTGGGGACCCTTGAGTGTCAGTTCACAGCGCCGCGACATCGCGAAAATCCTCTGTCATCCCCGCCACGGCCCAAAGCCAGGCAGGGGTTCAAAATCACGTCCATTTCAGGAGCCGCGGACGTATAGGACGCGCGCGGCGATGCGTCAAGACGAAGCCTTGCGCAAAGTCGCAAGCGGGCCCTGCGGCGCGCCCAGTATAGCGCGGTTTTGCGTGCCGCTTCAATCATATAAACGACGTATTCGGCCATGAAATAGAACCCTTGAGCGGGTCCGGCGGCGGCCGCTTGGTCGGCGCCGGATTCGTGCTTAGATCTGCCAGAAGAGATCGGCAATGGCGCAGCCGGCCGGGCCGGGACGGTCCCGCAGGCGTCGCCGCTGCCCCCAACCCGCAGGGATCACCCGCCGCCGTGATGCGCTTTGCCACCGATCGACCGCGATTCCGCAGCGCCCCGGCCTGGCGCCGCCGTGGCCTGCTGGCCGTGGGGTTGTTTGCGGGGTTGTTCGCGCTGGCGACGATCGGGGCGGTCCGGCCGGCGGCGGCGCAGGGCAAGCTCGATGCGCATTATGAAGCCAGTCTGGCCGGGATTCCGGTCGGCAAGGGCGCCTGGACCATCGAGATCGCCGACGACCAGTATAATGCCGCGGCCTCCGGCGGCACCTCCGGCCTGCTGAAAGCCTTTGCCGGCGGCTCCGGCACCGGCGCCGCCACCGGCCGCATCGTCGCCGGTGCCCTGGTGCCGTCGAACTATACCGCCACCACCACCGCGTCGAAGAAGTCCGAGACCATCCGCATGGCGCTGCAGGGCGGCGGGGTGAAGGAGTTTTCCATCGAGCCGGAGCCGCCGGCGGATCCCGAGCGTATCCCGGTCACCGAGGCGCATCGCCGCGGCGTGATCGATCCGATGACCGGCTCGCTGCTGCGGGTGGCCGGCAGCGGGGATGTGCTGTCGGCGGATGCCTGCCGCACCAGCACGTCGATCTTCGACGGCCGCATGCGCTACGACCTCAAGCTCGACTACAAGCGCATGGACACCGTCAAGGCCGAGAAAGGCTATCACGGCCCGGTGGTGGTCTGCGCGGTCTACTTTTCGCCGCTGGCCGGCTACATCCCGGACCGCGCCGCCATCAAATATCTCGCCGCCCAGCGCAACATCGAAGTCTGGCTGGCGCCGATCGCCGGCACGCGGGTGCTGGTGCCGTTCCGCATGACGGTGCCGACGCCTTTGGGCACCGCGATGCTCGAGGCGGTCGATTTCGTCACTACGGCGGTGCCGCCGCGGCTGGCCAAAACCCAGTAAACGCTTGCCGCAACTTCGCCGCCGGTTTGCCGCAACGCCGTCGCGACGAATGTCGCCGCCGCAGGCAGCAGGCCAAGGGGCATGACAGGCCGCATGACTCGTCTTGACTCCTGGCGCAATCGTGCGCCGCGCCGGTTAACCCGCGCGCTCGAAATCGTTCTCTTGTTGGCCGTGATGAATCTTGATCTAGTGATCGAACTTGCAGATGAACGCGAGATATTGCGGTGAACCCCGGCGGAGAGGAGGCGAGTCACCGATTCGGGCGCGATTCGTTCCGGACTCGTTCCAAAGCTTAAAAACATCCGTGCCGATGCGTCGCATTGGGACATACACCTGATCGCCCGCGACGCAGAAACCCTTGATCAACATGGCTTCCTTCCATTTCTCGGCTTCCAGCGGCCACGACCGCGCGCCCGGCGCCGGCGTCACTGCCGTGCTCGGCCCGACCAACACCGGCAAGACCCATCTGGCGATCGAGCGCATGCTGGCGCATTCCTCGGGCATCATCGGGCTGCCGCTGCGGCTCCTAGCGCGCGAGGTCTACAACAAGATCGTCGCCCGCGTCGGTCCGGACGCCGTGGCGCTGATCACCGGCGAGGAAAAGATCAAGCCGCCGAAGCCGCGCTACTGGGTCTCGACGGTGGAAGCGATGCCGCGCGATCTCGACGTGTCATTTTTGGCCGTCGATGAAATCCAGATCGCCGCCGATCTCGAACGCGGCCATGTCTTCACCGATCGTATTCTCAATCGCCGTGGCCGCGACGAAACGCTGCTGCTCGGCGCCGCCACCATGCGCCCGATCATCGAGCGGCTGCTGCCGGGCGCCAGCATCGTCACAAGGCCGCGGCTCAGCCAACTGGAATTCGCCGGCGATCGCAAGATCACCAGGCTGCCGCGCCGCTCGGCCATCGTCGCGTTCTCCGCCGATGAAGTCTACGCCATCGCCGAACTGATCAAGCGCCAGCACGGCGGCGCTGCGGTGGTGCTGGGCTCGCTGTCGCCGCGCACCCGCAATTCGCAGGTCGAGATGTTCCAGTCCGGCGATGTCGACTATCTCGTCGCCACCGATGCCGTCGGCATGGGCCTCAACCTCGACGTCGAGCATGTCGCCTTCGCCAGTGATCGCAAGTTCGACGGCTATCAGTTCCGTCGTCTCAATCCGTCGGAGTTTGCGCAGATCGCCGGCCGCGCCGGCCGCGCCACCCGCAACGGCACCTTCGGCAGCACCGGCCGTTGCCCGCCGTTCGAGCCCGAACTGGTCAACGCGTTGCAGAACCACACCTTCGACAGCGTGAAGGTGCTGCAATGGCGCAACGCCAAGCTCGATTTCTCGTCGATTGCCGCACTCCAGGTGTCGCTGGCGCTGACGCCGAACCATGACGCGCTGACCCGCGCGCCGATCGCCGAGGACCTGCGCGTGCTCGATCACCTCGCCCGCGATGCCGATATCCGCGAGATGGCGGTCGGCGCGGCAGCGGTCGAACGGTTGTGGGATGCCTGCCAGATCCCCGACTACAGGCGCACCGCGCCGGCGGTGCACGCCGAACTTGTGACCACTTTGTATGGCTTCCTGATGCGGCGGGGGCGCATTCCAGATGCCTGGTTCGGCACCCAGATCGCGCAAAACGACCGCACCGACGGCGATATCGACACTTTGTCGGGCCGAATCGCACAGATCCGAACCTGGACCTTCGTGGCGAATCGCCCGGATTGGCTGTCAGATCCCGACCATTGGCAGGGAATTTCGCGCGAACTTGAAAATAAACTGTCAGATGCACTGCATGAACGGCTCACGGAGCGTTTCGTTGACCGTCGTACCAGTGTATTGATGCGCCGCTTACGGGAAAACACGATGTTGAATACTGAAATTGGCAAGACCGGCGAAGTGATCGTAGAGGGCCATGTAATTGGCCGTCTCGACGGGTTTACGTTCGCGCCCGATGCGGCCGAAGCCGGCTCCGATGCCAAGGCATTGCAGGCGACCGCGCAAAAGGCGCTGGGCGGAGAAATCGAGGCGCGCGCCGAGAAACTGGCGAATGCGGCCGACGATCAGTTCGTCCTGGCCTCCGACGGCGTGCTGCGCTGGACCGGCGACGCGGTGGCGCGCCTGGTCGCCGCCGACGACGTGTTGCATCCCCGCATCCGCATCATTGCCGACGATCGCCTCAGCGGCCCGCCGCGCGAGGCCGTGCAGGCCCGCCTTGAGCTGTGGCTGAAGACCCATATCGAAAAGCTGCTCGGTCCGTTGTTCGATCTCACCAAGGCCGAGGACATCACCGGCATCGCCCGTGGCATCGCCTTCCAGCTCACCGAAGCGCTCGGCGTGCTGGAGCGACAGAAGATCGCCACCGAGATGAAGGATCTCGACCAGCCGTCGCGCGCCACCCTGCGCAAATATGGCGTGCGGTTCGGCGCCTATCACATCTATGTCCCTGCGCTGCTGAAGCCTGCGGCGCGCGCGCTGGCGCTGCTGCTGTGGGCGCAGAAGCAGGACAATGCCGATATGGCGGCGTTGTCCACCGCGCAGCATCTGGCCGGCTCCGGCCGCACCTCGTTCCCGGTGGACAAGCTGCTCGACCGCGATGCCTATCGCATCCTCGGCTATCGCCAGTGCGGCGAACGCGCGGTGCGCGTCGATATTCTGGAGCGTCTGGCCGATCTCATTCGTCCGGCATTGGCGTGGCGCGAAGGGTCATTGGGCGAAAAGCCCGCCGGTGCCTTCGATGGCCGCGGCTTCGTGGTGACCCAGGCGATGACCTCGCTGACCGGTTCGGCCGGCGAGGATTTTGCCTCGATCCTGCGCGCGCTCGGCTATCGCATGGAGAAGAAGCCGCCATTGCCGCCGGCCGCGCCGAAGCCGGTGGTGGAAGCGGTGGCCGCTGAGGCTGTCGACGCCGCTCAGGCGGACACCAGCGACGAGACAATCGCCGAGGAGCCGGCTGTCGCCATTGCGACCGGTGAGATCTCCGACATCACCAGCGATGCCGCTCCGGTTGAAGTGGCGGCTGATATCGCCGAGGAACCGGCCGTCGCCGTCGCGACCGGCGAGATCGCCGACATCACCAACGACGCTGCCCCGGTTGAGGAAGCCGTCACCACGTCGGCGTCCCTGCTGCCGGAAGTGTCGCCTGTTTTCGAGAGCGAGTCTGCCCCGGCCGAGGCCGCAGCGGATCCCGCGACCGCTGTTGCGGATGCCGGCGCGACCGAGGCTGTTGTGGCTGACGTCACTCCAACCGAACAGGCTGCACCTGTTGAAGCAGCGTCGGAAACTTCGGCTGAGACCGTCGCCACCGATGTGCCTGCTGAAGCCGCAGCTCGCCGAAGCGCCCGCTCCGGCCGTGGTGGAAATGGTGGATGTCTGGCGCCCAGGTGGCCGTTCCGAAGAACGCCGTCCGCCACGCCACGATCGCAACCGGCATCAGCGCAACAACAATGCGCCGGCCACCGCCGAAGGCGAAGCTGCATCCGCCGACGGCGCGAAGCGCGATCGACCCAACCACGGCCGCCGCAACAACGAAAACCGCCGCCCGCGCGGCGATGCACCCGTGGCCAATGCCGGGGCACTTGTGGAAGGCCAGCCCAATCGCGGTCCGCGCGACAACGACAACAAGGGCCGGCCGCCGCGCGAGCGCTTTGGCGACAAGGGCCCGGGCGACAAGAAATTCGGCGACCGCGGCAAGGGCAAGTTCAAGGGCGGCGACCGCGACAAGGGGGCCGCGACGGCCGTCCGGATCGTGGCGACCGCAGCGGCGGCGCGACCCGGCCGTACGCCAGCAGCGCGCCGCCGCGCGAGCGCGACCGGCCGATAGATCCCAATTCTCCGTTTGCCAAGCTGGCGGCGCTCAAAGAGCAGATGACCGCCCGCAAGGATTGAGGATTCTTACCTCGCCCCGCTTAGCGAAGCTTCGCTTCGCCGGGCGGGGCGAGGGAAGAACGCGCGCGCGCAGCGACAGGTGGTGATTGGAGCGCCAGCGTCTCGATAAATGGCTGTGGCATGCACGGGTGGTGAAAGCCCGCACCAGTGCTGCTGCGCTGGTCGAAGCCGGCCATGTCCGCGTCAACGGCAACCGGGAGACAGCGCCGGGCCATCCGGTCAAGCTGGGCGATGTGGTCACGGTGGGGCTGGATCGCACCGTACGCGTGCTCAGGGTCGCCGGCTTTGCCGAGCGGCGCGGCGATGCCACCCTGGGGCGCGCGCTGTATGCCGATCTGCAGCAGCGGTCAGAGTAGTTTTGTGCTGGCCAGGCGGGCCTCGGGGCAACATTCTCCCTTCCGGCGAAAACGCATTGATCGAACCGCGCCGCATCCCTTGCGGCTTGGGGGTGGGTGCGCTACGCAAACATTCAAAATTGAACGTTTCCGGAGTCCTCGATGACTTACGTCGTCACTGAAGCCTGCATCAAGTGCAAGTACACCGACTGTGTGGAAGTCTGCCCCGTGGATTGCTTCTACGAGGGCGAGAATATGCTGGTGATCCATCCGGACGAATGCATCGATTGCGGCGTCTGCGAACCGGAATGTCCGGCGGATGCGATCAAGCCGGATACCGAGGCGGGCCTCGAGAAGTGGCTCGAAGTGAACACGGAATATGCCAAGAGCTGGCCGAACATCACTCAGAAGAAGGATGCGCCGGCCGACGCCAAGGATTTCGATGGCGTCGAAGGCAAGTTCGACAAGTTTTTCTCGCCCGCACCGGGTACCGGCGACTGATCTGGATCCGCTCATCTGACGGATTATTGACCGGCAGAATCGTCGCCGACGTTTACCCTGCCCTGGGATTATGCCCCGTCGCTGGCCCGAGAACGGCCGCGGGCGGGCATAAATCATTGATTTTTGCGGGAAATGTGCTATTATAGGCACAATTCAAGAAGCTGGACCCATTTGGTGCCGCTCGATGGCCCCTGCCGGGTTTCCCGTTTAATCATCAAACAGGGGCGTGGCAGTACCCGCGCATCAGGCTGTGTCACAGAAAACGCGTAAAAAGAGTATCTCTAAGGCTGCAAAGAAAGCCCCTGCGGCCAGCCGCAGTGCAACCAAAGGCCGTGCCCGGACTCCCGCCAAGGCGACCCGGACCGCCGTAAAGGCTGCCACTGCCAAGCCTGCTCCTGCAAAGTCCTCCAAAAACAAAAGAAGTTCAATGCCAAGCAAGACTGCGAAAACCTCCGCCAAGTCTGTTGAGTCAAAGTCTGTTGAGTCCAAGGCCCCCGCTGCGAAGCCGGTCGCTGCCAAGGCTGCGCCGAAGGCCGCAACCAAGGCGGTCGCGAAGCCGGTTGCGGCTGCTGCCAAGCCGGCCGCCGTGGCACCTCGCGTGGAGGAGCCGAAGAAGGTGCTGACCCAGCGCCAGGGCTTCAAGACCAATGAATTCGTGGTCTATCCGGCGCATGGCGTCGGCCAGATCCTGGCTATCGAAGAGCAGGAAATCGCCGGCGCCAAGCTGGAGCTGTTCGTCATCAATTTCATGAAGGACAAGATGACCCTGCGGGTGCCTACCGCCAAGGTCGCCAATGTCGGTATGCGCAAGCTGTCGGAGCCGGCGCTGGTGAAGCGCGCGCTGGAGACCCTGAAGGGCCGCGCACGCATCAAGCGTACCATGTGGTCGCGTCGCGCCCAGGAATACGAAGCCAAGATCAATTCCGGCGACATCGTCGCGATTGCCGAGGTGGTCCGCGATCTGTTCCGCTCGGACTCGCAGCCGGAGCAGTCCTACAGCGAACGTCAGCTGTATGAAGCTGCGCTGGATCGTCTGTCCCGTGAGATCGCGGTGGTCCAGCACGTGACCGAGACCGAAGCGGTCAAGGAAATCGAAGGCCAGGCTGGCCAAGAGCCCGCGCCGCGGCGCCAAGGCCGAAGCCGGTGCCGAAGCCAGCGCTGATGATGCCGACGCCGATGGCGACGATGTCGCCGCCGCCGACGAAGCGGCGTAAGCGGTTTCTACGGTTTGAGATCAAAAGCCCGGCTGAAACGCCGGGCTTTTTTAATGGAGCGCCGTCACCCTGAGGTGCGAGCTCTTGCGAGCCACGAAGGGCGACGGCGCGGAGCACCATCCTTCGAGGGGAGCCGAAGTCGGCTCGCACCTCAGGATGACGGTTGAGCATGTTCCGACGTTATCGAGACGAAGTCGGTCAGCGCGTCAATCCACGACGATCTTGACGCGATCGCGGACCTTGATGGTGGCTTGGGCATCGAGGCCGTTGAGCACGCGAAAGCGCTCGGCGGGGCGGTCGACGCCGGCCATGCGGTGCGACATCGATTCGACGGTGTCGCCGGGCTGCACCGTCATGATCTTGATGCGCAGCGGCCGCGCCGCCTGGATTTCTGCCAGCGTCAGGCGGCGGAAGGAATTGACCGTCTCGCGGGCGTTGCGTTCGCTCTCGCTGGTCTTCTGCTTGGCGGCGAAAATGAAGCGATAGACGTCGCTGCCGAACCGCAGCGCATAGACCCGGAACTGCCACTGATCGCCCTGTGCGGTGGCGGCGGCGGCCGGAAACCCATTGATGGTGAGGTCTTCCGTCGAGGCCCTGTCGACATTCTCCATCCAGCCGGAATTCAGGTAGTCGCCGAGCGACTGCTCCGCCGGCACCCGCACCACGTCGAACCGCATGGCCTGGTTGCTGCCCTCGCGCACGCCGATCACCGCCTGCGCAGTATTGTCGAGCGTGAAGGACTCCGGCGCCTGAAAGGTGAAGCCGAGCTTGGGATGCAGGAAGCGCCGCCCGCGCACAAAGCCTTCGCTGGGATCCTCGCCATAGACGATGTTGTCGATCGCCGCGAGATAGGTCTCGCGGTCGCGCTCGCCTCCATCGGGCGAGGAGTATTGCCGTGCATTTGCCTGGGCGTTCTGTACGCGCTCCGGCGTGGCGGGATGCGACGACAGGAAGTCCTGGGCGCGCGGGTCGAGCGGCGATCGCGCAGCCTTCAGCGCCGCATTGCGCTCCATCGAACTCAGAAAGCGCGCGGCGCCGTAGGGATCGAAATGCGCGCGGGCGGAAATGCCGACGCCGATGCCATCGGCCTCGAATTCCTGGGCGCGCGAAAAGCTCGCCATCGTCAGCTTGGATTTCGCCAGCGCCAGCGCCGACAGGTCGGGATCGCTGCCCATGTCGGTGACCACGCGGGTGACGACGGCAGCCTGGCGTGCCTGCTCCTCGCGGATCGAGGCGTGTTTGGCGAGCACATGGGCCATCTCGTGCGACAGCACCGAAGACAGCTCCGATGTGTCCGATGCCAGCGCGATCAGGCCGCGCGTTACATACAACTGGCCGGATGGCAGCGCGAAGGCGTTGACCGCGCCGGAGTTCAGGATGGTGACCTTGTAGGTGAGGTCCGGACGTTCGGAGGCCGCCACCAGCCGGTCCACCGTCTTGGTGATCAGCGCTTCCAGCCGGGGATCGTCATAGGACCCGCCATAGGAAGCGAGGATGCGTTCATGCTCCTTCTCGCCGGCCGGGGTCTGCACCACCGGCACCTTCGGCGGCTTGGCGGGACTTGTCGGCCTGGCACTACTGACATCGAAGCGGCTGGCGTCGCCGCAGCCGCCGAGGGCAAACAGCGCGCACAGCAAAGCAGGCGCAGCCCAAAGGCGGCGGCTCATGCTGGTTTGCCGACCCACACCTGTCACAACCTTGACTGCCCTTTTGGTCTAGTCGTCCCCGACCAGTTCCAGTTGCCCCACCCGGAGCGCCTCGATCCGCGGCCCATTCCGCAGCTCGACCCAGCCGCGGACGCGAATCTGTCGTGTTTCGAGCGACTTAGGCGATATTCCCGCGCCCTCGAACGCAGCCATCATGCGCCTTGAAATAGTCACAGCAAAGTCCTGTGTCCAGCGTCTGCCAAAATTCAGATAGGTGGTCGTCCCAGCCTGCCGAACCGACCGAACCCGTCCTTCGACCACCGTGAACTGCCCAATCCTGGTCAAAATATCGCCCGGACTTTCCGCGTTTTTTATGACGGCGGACCTGCCCCAGATGCCGCGCCTGGCCCTGCGGGCAGCCGCCTCGGCCGCCTTCAGGAGAGCGGCGCAGGGCGGATCGGTCACCTCTGCCGACGCCAGCGCCACGCCCTGGCTCAACAGTGCCTGCTGGACGAGGTCGCCCTGATCGACGAACGCGAATGCCGGCTGCCGGCCGTAACGGTCCGGCATGTCGCTGTCACCGTGCAGCGTCACCTCGCGACCGGCGATCAGCGCGGCCAGCGCATCCTTGCCCAATGACGCGGTCGGGAATTCTATTCCGGCCAGCCGCACCTCGCGACCGTCGTCGAGCCGGAAGGTGCGGCTGTCGATAACGGCGCTGACGCGGCCCGCGCCTTGCGGTTCAAAACTGCAGCCGATCATAGCGGCGGCGGGCGCCGTCGCCATGGTCGTCGTTGCGATCAGTAGTACCAGTCCGTATCGCGTGACCGTCGTCGTCATTGCCGCATCCGGAAGTAACGGGCGCTACCGATGACTTCTATCGGAAATTGCGTGGGCCGCGAAAGCTAACCGCCGGTACGACAGTCTGCGCGATTTGTTCTCCCGCATTCCGCTTGACGGAAGGTGCGCGCCTTTTTGCTCCGACTCCTGTGATCGCCGTGGCTTGCCGCTGGAACTGGCTTGCGTCATGATCGCCGCAACAAAATCTGTGCCGCGCAACATGCGACGGTGCTCAAGGGAGGCCTTCGTGAAGAGAATTGTTTCAGGTTTGCTGGCGTCGGTCATGGCAATGACGGTTACCTCGGCGATGGCGCAGACCAAGCCGCTGAAGCTCGGTGCCATCCTCGATATGTCCGGCCTGTATGCCGATATCACCGGGACGGGCTCGGAGACTGCAGCCAAGATGGCGGCGGAAGATTTCGGCGGCGAAGTGCTCGGCCGCAAGATCGAGATCGTCGCGGCAGACCATCTCAACAAAGCCGACCTGTCCGCCAACATTGCCCGCGACATGCTCGACAATCAGGGCGTCGAAGCCATCGTCGACGTGGCCGCATCCGCTACCGCTCTGGCCGCCGGGGAAATCGCCAAAGCCCGCAACAAGATCATCATCTTCAACGGCCCCGGCTCGATCCGCCTGAGCAACGAGGCCTGCGGCCCCTACACCGTGCACTATGTGTTCGACACCTTTGGCCAGGCCAACGTCACCGGGCTCGCCACTGTGAAGACCGGGCTCGACAGCCGGTTTTTCCTGACCGCCGATTACGCGTTCGGCGCGGATCTCGAGAAGGACACCACCGCGGTGGTGCTGAAGTCCGGCGGCAAGGTGCTCGGCGCCGTCAAGCATCCGCTCAATACCTCGGACTTCTCCTCGTTCCTGCTGCAGGCGCAGAGCTCCAAGGCCAAGGTGATCGGCCTCGCCAATGCCGGCGGCGACACCATCAACGCCATCAAGCAGGCCGCCGAATTTGGCCTGACCAAGAGCGGTGGGCAGAAATTGTCGCCGCTTCTGGCCTTCATTTCCGACATCGACAGCGTCGGCCTGGAGACTGCGCAGGGTCTTATCCTTGCCGAAGCCTTCTACTGGGATCTCAACGACGAGACCCGCGCCTTCACCAAGCGTTTCCAGGAGCGCACCAAGCGGGTGCCGACCTCCGCGCAGGCCGGCGTCTATTCCTCGGTGTTGCATTATCTGAAGGCCGTGAAGGCCGCCGGCACCACCGACGCCGCGCCCGTGATGAAGCTCATGAAGGACACGCCGATCAACGACATGTTCGCCAAGAATGGCAGGATCCGCGAAGACGGTCGCATGGTCCACGACATGTATCTGTTCGAAGTGAAGAAGCCGTCGGAGTCGAAGGGGCGCTGGGACGACTACAAGCTGCTCGCCACCGTGCCGGGCGATCAGGCGTTCCAGCCGCTGGAAGCTTCGCGCTGTCCGCTGGTGAAGAAGTAAGGCAACGACGACCATCGGTCATTGCGGCGTGCGCGCAATGACCGATGGCGCCGAGGACAAGAATAACAACAAGAACAAAAAGAAGGACACTGCGATGAACGACATGGTTCTCCAGGCGCTCGACAACGGACTGCTGACCATCACCATGAACCGGCCTGACCGGCGCAATGCGCTGAATGTCGAGATGACGCAGGGGCTAGTGGCGGCGGCGCGGCGGGCGGCGGAGGACCACGAAGTGCGCGCCGTGCTGCTGAAGGGCGCCGGCGGCACGTTCTGCGTCGGCGGCGATGTCAAATCGATGGCCGCCGGCCGCGCGCCATTGCCGTTCGAGGCCAAGATGGCCAACCTGCGGCGCGGCATGGAAGTTTCGCGCATCCTGCATGAGATGCCGAAGCCGGTGGTGGCGCAGGTCGACGGCGCTGCCGCGGGCGCAGGGCTGTCCATCGCGCTCGCATGCGACATCCGCGTCGCCAGCGCATCGTGCAAGATCACCACGGCCTTCGCCAAGGTCGGGCTGTCCGGCGATTACGGCGGCACCTATTTCCTCACCCACCTGCTGGGAAGCGCCAAGGCGCGGGAGCTCTATCTGATGTCGCCCGTGCTTACCGCGCAGGAAGCGCTGGCGCTCGGCATGGTCACCCGGGTAGTCGACGATGCCGAGGTCGGAACCGCAGCCCACGACCTGGCGATGTCCTTCGCCCAGGGGCCGACGGTCACGCTCGGCTACATCAAGCGCAACATCAACAACGCCGAGCACCTCTCGCTGGAAGCCTGCTTCGATGCCGAAGCCATGCACCACTCGCGTGCCAGCGACACCGCGGACCACAAGGAGGCCGCTGCGGCCTTCGTCGAGAAACGCAAACCCGTTTTTCATGGGCATTGATATGCCGGGGGCAGGCACATGAGCCAGATGCGACTGCGTCAGATCTGTCTTGTGGCGCCGAACCTGGAGCCTGTGGTCGGCGACATCGCCGCCATCATGGGACTCGACGTCTGCTATCGCGACCCCCATGTCGCCACCTACGGTCTGGAAAACGCGCTGCTGCCGGTGGACACCATGCTGCTGGAGGTGATTGCGCCGATCGAGCCGGGCACCGCGGCCGGACGTTTCCTGGAGAAATCCGGCGGCCACGGCGGCTACATGGCGATCTTCAGTTGCGACGATCCCGACGAGCGCGGTCGCAACGCTGAAGCCATGGGCGTGCGGATCGCCAACGTCATCGACCATCCGCCCTATCACGGGGTGCAACTGCATCCGCGCGATTGCCGGGCGGCCTTCATCGAGTTCAATCACACCGACGGCAGCGACGATATCCGCGGCGCCTATCCGCCGGCGGGACCGTTCTGGCAGCGATCGATCCGCACCGAGACGACCAAGGCGCTGGTCGCGGTGGAGATCCAGTCGCCGCAGCCGGACGATCTGGCGGCGCATTGGGGCCGCATCATCGGCGTTCCCGTCAGCGGCGCCGACACCGGCGAGCCGCGGCTGGAACTGGTCAACTGCCGCTTCAACTTCGTCCATGGCGCCGTCGAGGCGATCACCGGGCTGACTTTCGGGGTCAGCGATGTCGAGGCGGTGCGCGCCGCCGCGCGGGCCCGCGGTTGTCCTTGCGCCGGCGATGCGTTCCTGTTGACCGGGGTGACATTCCACCTCGTGGCCTGATCGCATTCGCCGGCCGCTTTAGAAGACAACAACAGGACCGCAAATGACGGCCAGCGCGCGCCACCATCCGCTCGACACGTTCTTTTCGCCGTCCAGCATCGCCATCATCGGCGCGTCGCGCGATGCGATGAAGATTCCCGGCCTGCTGTTGGCGTTCCTGCGCAAGAACCAGTTTCCCGGCCGGATCTATCCGGTCAATCCGAACTATGCCGACATCGACGGGCTCAAGTGCTATCCTTCGGTCACCGCCATCGGCCAGCCGATCGATCTGGCCATCGTCATCATCCCCGCGCGTGCCGTGCTCGACGCGCTGCACGAATGCGCCGGCCTTGGTGTCAAGAATGCGGTGATCATCTCGTCGGGTTTCGCCGAGGAGGGCGGCGATGCCATTGCGATGCAGGACGCCATCGCCGGTCTGGCGAAGCGCACCGGCATGCGGATCTCCGGCCCCAATGCCGAAGGTTTCTTCAACGAGATCGGGCAGGTCGCGGCGACCTTCAGCCCGACGGTGGACGTCAGGCCGGATCAGCCGCGGTTGATCGCCACCCGGAAGCGCATCGGCATCGTCGCGCAATCCGGCGGCATCGGCTTTGCCATCTATCACCGCGCGAGAGCGCTGGGCATTGCGCTGAGCTATGTCATCTCGACCGGCAACGAGTCCGATCTCGGCGCCGGCGAATTCCTCGACTACATGGTGCAGGATCCGCTGACCGATGTGATCCTGCTGTTCATCGAAGGCATCCGCGACACCGACAGCTTTCTCGCCGCCGCTCGACGCGCGGCCGAAACCGGCAAGCCGGTGATCGTGACGAAAGTCGGCCGTTCCGGCGCCGGCGAGCGCGCCGCCGCCTCGCACACCGCCAGCATGGCCGGCTGGTCCGCGGCCTATGACGCGGTGTTCGCCAAATACGGCTTCATCGTCTCCAACGATCTCGACGAGGCCGTCACCATCGCCGCTCTGCTGATATCGACACCGCTGCCGAAGGGCGACCGCGTCGCCGTGGTCACGGTGTCCGGCGGCGCCGGCATATGGGGCGCCGACGCGCTGGCGGGGCAGGGGCTGCAGGTGCCGGAATTGTCCGCGCAGTTGCAGACGGCCATTCGCGGCCTGATCCCCTCCTATGGTTCGCCGCGCAACCCGATCGATATCACCGCACAGGCGGTGCACAGCGGCGGCCTGCAGAAGACCATCGAACTGCTCGACGAATCCGACGAGGTCGATGCCATCCTGGTGGTGATCTCGCTGTCGAGCGAGACCCGCATGCCGTTCAAGCAGCCGGAGCTTCAGCCGGTCATCGACGCCAAACGCAAGACGATCGTGTTCTGGTCCTACACGCTGCCGTCGGGTTTCGCCCGCACGGGTCTCGCAGCCTCCGGGGTGGTGGTGCTGTCCGGCCTGACGCATCTCGTGGTGGCGCTGCGCCAGATGGCGGCGCGCGCCCGTTTCAGGCCGGTCGCGCCGGTGGAGCAGCAGTCGGCCCGGCTGCCCGACCTGTCCGCGTATCTGACGGCGGCGACGCTATCCGAGTACGACAGCAAGGCTCTGTTACGCGCTGCCGGTGTTGAGTTGCCGGGCGAGATCCTGGTGCAGGAAAGGCGCACGCTCCAAAGCGAGATCGCCAGGCTCGGCTTCCCGCTGGTGCTGAAGGTGCAATCGCGCGACATTCCGCACAAGAGCGAGATCGGCGGCGTGCGTATCGACATCGCCACGGAAGACGCCGCTTTCGCTGCCTATGATGCGCTGCTGGCCAATGCGCAGCGGCTCCGGCCGGATGCCGCGATCCAGGGCGTGCTGCTCGGTCCGATGGCCGACAAGGGCGTCGAGATCATTGTCGGCACCCTGACGGACGCCACTTTCGGGCCGCTGGTGATGGTCGGGCTCGGCGGCGTCACCGCGGAACTGTTCAGGGATGTGGTGTATCGCCCGGCGCCGGTCGGTCCGGCCGAAGCCATGTCGATGCTTCGCGAGTTGAAGGCCGCAGCTCTGCTCGACGGGTTTCGCGGCGCGCCGAAGGCCGACGTGCCGGCGCTGGCTGCGCTGATCGCCCAGCTGTCGCAGATCGCCGCGGACGCGAAGGATGAGATTGCCGAGATCGAGATCAACCCGGTGCTTGTGCATGCCCTGGGCGACGGCGTCACCATCGTCGATGCGCTGGTGGTACCGAAGCCGCGACCGTAAGCTTGACGCGGCAGCCTAGTCCATCACCGCGGCATGATCGCTTGGCGCCTTCGACTGCGCGCGCAACGCCGCCTTCGATGAGCCGATCATCAGCGCCAGCGGAATCGCCAGCAGTGTCACCACCATCACCGTCTGATAATCCAGCCCGAAGGCGATGATCGTCGCCTGCAGCGTGACGATGGCGTCGGCCGCGGCGCGCCCGGCGTCGGTAGTGAGATCGAGCATCTCGCGGACGCCGGGCATCTGCAACGCGTTGTTGAACGGCGTGACGTGTTCGACCAGCACCGCATGGGCCATCCGTGTGCCCGAGGTGAGCTGCGCGATGACCAGTGAGATACCGATCGAACTGGCGACATTGCGCAACAAGGTCAGCATCGATGTGCCGTCGGTGCGCAGGTGGTTGGGCAGCGTCAGGAAGGCGACGGTGGAGAGCGGCACAAACACCAGGCCGAGGCCGAAGCCCTGCGCAATGCTGACGATGACGATCTCGGTCACGCCGGTCTGGTCGGTCCAGCGCGCGGTGAAGAACAGGCCCAGCGAGATCAGCGCCATGCCGGCCATGATCAGTGTCCGCGCCTCGATATATTTCATGAAACGGCCGACCAGCATCATGGCGACGAAGGTGCCGGAGCCACGCGTTGCCAGCAGCAGGCCGGCGGTGAGAATCGGATAGCCGATCACGTTCTGCAGGAACGGCGACGACAGCGCCATGGTCGAATACAGCACCAGGCCCATCACAGCCATGAACACGCAGCCACCGACGAAATTCTTGTCCTTGAAGATCGCAAACTGGATGAAGGGGCGGTTCGACGTCAGCGAATGCGCGAAGAAGTAATAGAAGCCGACGATGGCGATGATGGTCTCGATGATAATCTCGTTGGATTCGAGCCAGCCCAGCTGCTCGCCGCGGTCAAGCGCCAGCTGCATCGAGCCGATACCGAGCGCCAATGCGCCGAATCCGAACCAGTCGAACTTCAGTTCGGCATTGGTCTTGGTCTCGTCCATGAACACCATCAGTCCAGCCACTGTGACAATGCCGAACGGGATGTTGACGAAGAACACCCAGTGCCAGGAATAGGTTTCGGTCAGCCATGCGCCGAGCGACGGACCCATGATCGGGCCGAGCATCACGCCCATGCCCCAGATCGACATCGCCTTGGCGCGCTCGTGCAGCGCGTAGCTATCGAGCATGACGGCTTGCGACAACGGCACCAAAGCTGCTCCGAACACGCCCTGCAGCAGACGGAACAGCACCATCTGGCCGATATCCTGGGCGAGGCCGCACATCACCGAGGCGATGGTGAAGCCGGCGGAGCAGATGATGAAGATCTTCTTGCGGCCGAACCGGTTGGCAACCCAGCCGACCGGTGCGGTCATGATCGCGGCGGCGACGATGTAGGACGTCAGCACCCAGTTGACCTGGTCCTGCGAGGCCGACAGCGAGCCCTGCATATAGGGCAGCGCCACGTTGGCGATGGTGGTGTCGAGCGCCTGCATGATCGTCGCGGTCATGGCGCAGATCGTCACCATGGTCCGGCGCATGCCGGGTTGTGCAGACGAAGGGGCGGTTGCCGACGCCACCGGATCAGTCCTGCTTCGCGACGGCCGGCGACATGCCGAACAGCGCCGCCAGCGAGCGGTGATGATTGGTGTCGATCGACGTATACGAGCTCATGCCGGCCTTGAGTTTCTTCACTGCGGGATCGGCATTGTCGAGATAGATCCGCACCGGCACGCGCTGCACCACCTTGACGAAGTTGCCGGTGGCGTTCTGCGGCGGCAGGATCGCGAACTGCGCGCCGGTGCCCGGGCTCAGCGAGCCGACGGTGCCCTTGAAGACGTGGTTGGGGAACGCGTCGACGTCGATATCGACCTTCTGGCCGACCGCAATATAGGTGAAGTCGGATTCCTTCAGGTTGGCGTCGACCCACGGTTTGGAATCGTCGATGACGCTGAGGATCGGCGTGCCCGCGGCCACAAATCGGCCGAGCTGGATGTTGTCGACCTGGGTGGCAGTACCGCTCATCGGCGCGCGCAGCACCGTGTGGTCGAGGTTGCGTTGCGCCTGTTCCAGCGCTGCCTTGGCCTGGGCGTAGGGCGGGAATTGCGCAAGCGGCAGGTCGGGATTGCCGAGCAACTGGTTCTTCGCGGTGGACAGTTGCTGCTTCAGCAATTCGAGCTGCGCGCGGGCAGTCACCAGCGCGGAGCCGGCATTGTCGAGATCGAGTTGCGAGCCGAAATTGCTTTTCGCCAGCGTCGCCTTGCGTTCGACGTCGCGCTGCTTCAGGTCGGCGCCCTGCTGCATCAGGTCCTGCATCTGGCCGTAGATCTTCAAGTTGCTGACCAGGTTGTCATAGGTGGTCTGCTGCTGATCCAGCGTCGCCTGAGCCTGCTGCACGGCAAAACGGAACGGCACTGGGTCGATCTCGAACAGAACGTCGCCCGCGTTGACGTGCTGGCCCTCGCGCACCACCACCTTCTCGACCTTGCCGGAGATGTCCGGCGTGATCAGCACCTTCTGGGCGCCGACATAGGCGTCGTCGGTGGTCACGTAGCGGCCGCCGCTCAGATAGAAGGCGATGCCGCCGACCAGCGCGACGATCGGCAACGCGACCAGCAGCAAGGTTCGCCGGTAGCGTCGCAGGAAACCGGGACGGGCCGGCGCCGTGGTCGCCGAATCCCCGACAGCCTTGTCCGGAGCCCCCGTTTCGGGCGCGAGTTTCAGTGCGGGTTCAGCCATAGGTCGATTCCTTGAGCAGGTTGGGCGTCGGCGCGGGAGCGGGGTGCTGGATCGCCTCGCGGACGTTGTCCTTGACGATTTCGAGTTGGGCGACCAGCAGACGGGTATCCCCGGCGCTGAGGCCGGCCAGAGCCGTGTCCGTCAGTTCGTTGCGCAGCCGGCCGAGCTTCCGCATCAGCGGCCGGGCGGCTTCGGTGAGATACAGGCGGTTGACCCGACGATCGCTGTCGTCGCTGCGGCGTTCGATCAGGCCGAGGTCGCACAGCTTGTCGATCAACCGGGTCAGCGTGATCGGCTGGATTTCCAGCAGGTCGGCGATTTCGGTCTGCTTCAGGCCTTCAGTACGTTCCAGCTTGGCCAGAACGCTCCATTGCGCCTTGGTCAGGCCGAACCGCCGCGCCTGCTTCTCGGCATATAGCCGCAGCAGGCGCTGGGTTTCGAACAGCGCAAACAGGAAGTCGACATTGGATCCGGGCATGGTTACTCCGTATGAATGTGACATAATAAGCAATGCATATTATATCGATCCTATATCTTTTAGGGGCAGCCCTGCATGAATGGCATGGCTCCCACAGATGCGCTGGCGATCTGCCGATTTTGCGAGCGGAATCGGCGCGGACGCACTAAATGTCGGTGATGACCCTTGCCAAGCCGCATTTCCCGGCCCCCGGCCACGATCACGACCGCTGCACCGCGGACGCGATTCAGCACGCCGAAACGGTCTGCGCCGGCCGGTCGCAGAAATTCACCCCGATCCGCCGCCAGGTGCTGGGCGCCCTGCTGGGCAGCCATCGGCCGCTCGGCGCCTATGAGGTGATCGACGAACTGGCCAAGACCATGTCGCGCCCGGCGCCGATCACGGTGTACCGCGCGCTGGATTTCCTGATGGAGAACGGCCTCGTTCATCGCATCGAGAGCCGCAACGCCTTCCTGGCCTGCGCCCACGACCACGCCGAGGCGTCGATGGTGGCGTTCCTGATCTGCGACAAATGCGGCTCGGTCGGCGAGGTGCCGGCCGCCAAGGTGGCGCAGAGCCTGAACGACGCCGCGCGCACCACCGGTTTCGCACCCAAACTCTCGGTGGTGGAAATCACTGGCACCTGCGCACACTGCCAGACCGTCTGAGAACAACAGCAGCAACAAGAACAACACGGCGGCAAGCCGGACCGAGGCCCGATGTCAGCACCACCCCTCCCGATCCCGCCCGGCGGGCGCCCGCTTACCCTTGGCGCGATCGCTCTGATGCTGTTGCTATGCCTGACTTGGGGCTTCAACCAGATCGCCATCAAGCTCGTGCTGCCGGAAATCCCGCCCTATCTGCAGGCAATGCTGCGGTCCGCTGGGGCCTTGGTGGTGATTGTGGCGATCGCCGCGATCCGCGGCACGCCACTGTTTGTGCGCGACGGCACCTTGAAAATCGGATTGTCTTGCGGGGTTCTGTTCGGCGTCGAGTTCGTGCTGATCTTTCATGGCCTGGAATACACTTCGGCCAGCCGTGCCGCTGTGTTCCTGTATACGGCGCCGTTTTTCGTGGCCGCCGGTTCCTATCGGTTTCTCGGCGAGCGGCTGCGCGCCGTGCAGTGGACCGGGCTGGCGGTGAGCTTCGCCGGCGTTGCTTTTGCCATCGGCGTGCCGCAACCCGATGTCGATGCCAAGGTGCTGCTCGGCGACCTGATGGTCGTGGGCGGCGCGGTGATGTGGGCGGCGACCACCTTGTGCGTCAAGGCGACGAAGCTCGGCCGGTGCCCTCCGGAAAAGGCCTTGGGTTACCAGGTGGCGGTATCGATCCCGATCCTCGGCCTCGCGGCCTGGCTTGCCGGCGAGACCATTCCCGGCATCCCCGGCGCGTTGACGCTGGGCCTGATGGCCTGGCAGGCGATCTGGGTGGTCGGCATGACCTTCCTGGTCTGGTTCAGCCTGGTGAGGGTCTATTCCGCCAGCAAGCTGTCGGCCTTCACTTTCATCACCCCCTTGATCGGCGTCGCTGGCGGTTATCTGATCATGGGCGACCGCCTCACCCCGGCCTTCGGCGTCGCCGCGATGCTGGTCGTGGCCGGGCTGTATCTGGTGAACAAGCCGGCGTCGGTGGAGGTATGAGCGGCGGCTCGGCCGAACGAAAATGGAACAAATTGGCGTCCAAACGCCGAAAATGGCCCGCGCACGTCAGCAAATTGTCAGTATTTACCGCTATCACCCCTTATCCTAGACGCCCTGGCTGGCTATTTCAGGGCTACGGCGCACGTCACGGTGACCACTCGTCCATTGCTGAATGTCACCAAAACCTGATATTCGAGACCTCATGAACATGCTTGAAAAACCGCCGCAGAGCGATGTCGCCGGCCCGATGGCCCGGCATCGCAGCATCCAGGTCATGGTTGGCAATGTCGCCGTCGGCGGCGGGGCGCCGATCGTCGTGCAGTCGATGACCAATACCGACACAGCAGACATCCAGGGCACCATCGAGCAGGTCGCAGCCCTCTCGCGCGCCGGCTCGGAAATGGTCCGCATCACCGTGGATCGCGATGAAGCCGCTGCAGCCGTGCCGCATATCCGCGATGAGCTGCGCAAGCGCGGCATCACCACGCCGCTGATCGGCGATTTCCATTACATCGGCCACAAGCTGCTCGCCGACCATCCGGCCTGCGCCGAGGCGCTCGACAAGTACCGCATCAATCCCGGCAACGTCGGCTTCAAGGCAAAGCGCGACACCCAGTTCACCGACATCGTCGAGATGGCGCTGAAGTACAACAAGACAGTCCGGATCGGCGCCAACTGGGGCTCGCTCGATCAGGAACTGCTGACCAAGCTGATGGACGAGAACGCGCTGCTGCCGCAGCCGAAGGATGTCCGCGCGGTGACCCGCGAAGCGATGGTCCAGTCGGCCTTGCTGTCGGCCGCCCGCGCCGAGGAAATCGGCCTGCCGAAGAACCGCATGATCCTGTCGGCCAAGGTTTCGGCGGTGCAGGACCTGATCGCGGTGTATCAGACGCTCGCCGAACGTTCCGACTACGCCATCCATCTCGGCCTCACCGAAGCCGGCATGGGCTCCAAGGGCATCGTGGCGTCCTCGGCGGCGCTCGGCATCCTGCTGCAGCAGGGCATCGGCGACACCATCCGCATCTCGCTGACGCCGGAACCCGGCGGCGACCGCACGCTGGAAGTCCAGGTCGCGCAAGAATTGCTGCAGACCATGGGTTTCCGTACCTTCGTGCCGCTGGTCGCGGCATGCCCCGGCTGCGGTCGCACCACCTCGACCACGTTCCAGGAACTGGCGCGCTCGATCCAGGATTTTATCCGCGTCGAAATGCCCAGCTGGAAGACCCGCTATCCCGGCGTCGAGTCGCTGAACGTCGCCATCATGGGCTGCATCGTCAACGGCCCCGGCGAGTCCAAGCATGCCGACATCGGCATCTCCTTGCCCGGCACCGGTGAAACCCCGGCCGCGCCGGTGTTCGTCGACGGCAAGAAATTCCGCACCCTGCGCGGTCCCAACATCGCCACCGAGTTCAAGGCCATGGTGATCGACTATATCGATCACCGCTACGGCTCGGGCGCGGCGCTGCCGGCGGGAGTGGGCGCCGACGCGGCGGAGTAATATGTGGCTCGCCGGTGGGACTATCCCTCCGCCGGCGATTGCTTGCGGGCTGTGTGGCGCACGTTGAGTATTTGGACCTCCTCCGCGGCCTCGACCACCCTGTAGATGATCACATACGGATAGTTCGTAACCGTCAGCTTGCGTATTCCTGTGCGCCTTGTCTCTTCCCCCTTGAAGGGAAATTCACCAAGCGATTCGGCTCGTTCTATGATGTGTCTGGCCACCGATGCGGCTGACCTTGGGCTGTGCTTAAGAATATAAACGAAGATATCTTCAAGTTCGTTGGTCGCAGATTCTAACCAGCGAACCTTCATTTGAAATAGCGGTTGAACAGGGCCTCCACTGCGCCGTCGGGTGCAAAGCGTCCCGCATCGGCATCCGCTATGCTGCGTTCAATCGCGGCATAATCTTCTTCGTTAAGTTCGTGCTCAATCTGACGACCAGCCTCGATCTCGCCAACGAAACGAATAAGTTTGTCCTGGTCCTCTTCGGGCCAGGCTGCGACGCGATCCAAAAGGATTTCGAGGCTCTCTCTCGTCATCGAGTCAAACTAGCAGATTTTTATCTCCATCGCACCAGATTTAGGTCGAGCGCCGCCTCACAATGGCAGCGTCCGATACTCCCGGTTCGCAATACTCGCCTCCTCCAGGTCGAGATCGCGCTCGATCCGGCGCCGGCTTTCGTCGGTGATCTTGCCGTCGCGCAACTGCACGTGGATGAACTTGCGCTCCGCCGCGATCAACTCGCGGACCAGGTCGGTGCCGAGCGCCGAGGCGCCCTCGTTGTCGGGGTCGAGGCCGTCCGGCAACTGGCCGGAGCGGGTCTCGTGGCGGGCGCGCAGCAGCTTGACGACTTCGTCCGATAGTTCGCGATCGTCGGTCATGGCGTCGAGCGACGCCAGCGCTGCCGCGAGCGCTTCCCGGCGGGCCGCGATTTCCGCCTCGTGCTCGGCCACCACTTCCTCGCGGCCGGTGCGGCCCATGCCGAGCAGTTTGACGACGACCGGCAGGCCGAGGCCGAAGCCGACCAGCGTCACCAGGATGACGTTGAACGCTACGAACAGGATCAGGTCGCGCGACGGAAAGCCTTCGCCGGAGGGCAGCGCAAACGGCAGCGCCAGCGCCGCCGCCAACGAGACCGCGCCGCGCACCCCGGTGAATGCGACTACGAAGGTCCAGCGCCAGTTCGGTGCCGGGTCGCTCTTGCGCAAAGCGGGGCTGAAGAAGCGCGGCAGGTAGATCGCCGGATAGACCCAGGCGAAGCGGGCCACGACGATCACCACGGCGACCAGCGCCGACGCCAGCATGATGTCGTCGAACGGGAACGCCTTGGATTTCTCGAGCAACAGGCGCATCTGGAAACCGGTGAGCAGGAACAGCAGCCCCTCGATCAGGTAGATCATCAGGTCCCAGAAGAAGATGCCCTGCAGGCGTGTGGCGGCGGAGATCAGCAGCGGCCCGTTCCAGCCGATGTAGAGGCCGCAGGCCACGGTGGCGATGATGCCGGAACCGCCGAAGTGTTCGGGAATGAGATAGGCCACATAGGGCGTCAGCAGCGACAGGGTGATCTCGACCTGCGGGTCGCGCGCGCGGTGACGCAGGCGCAGGCTGAGCCAGCCGACGAAAAGGCCGAACGCCAGTTCGCAGGCCAGGATGGCGGCAAAGGTGCCCGCGGCCTTGGGCAGCGAAAATGCGCCGGTGGAGATCGCCACGACAGCGAAGCGGTACAGGATCAGCGTGGTGGCGTCGTTGGCAAGGCCCTCGCCCTCAAGCACCACCAGCATGCGGCGCGGCAGCCCGAGCCGGCGCGCAATGGCCAGCGGCGCTACTACATCGGGCGGCGCGACGATGGCGCCGAGCAGGAAGCCGACGCCCCAAGGCAGGCCAATCAGGTAATGCGTTGCGGTCGCCACCAGGCAGGCGGTGAAGATCACGCAGCCCACTGCCAGCAAGGTAATGATGCGCAGGTTGCCGCGAAACTCGCGCCAGCTCATGGCGACGGAAGCCGAATAGATCAGCGGCGGCAGCACCACCAGCAGCACCAGTTCGGGCGGCAGTTCGACCGTCGGCATGCCCGGCACGAAGGCCAGCGCGATGCCGGCCAGCAGCGACAGGATGGCGGGAGCGACATCGATCCGCCGCGCGACATAAGCGGTGCCCGCGAGCGCCGCGAGCAGGATCAGGAAAATCTGGAACTTGGCTTCCACGCGGGCAGTTTCCTGTGAGCGTCCAATTTGCCTGTCGGGACTTCGAGGTCAATGCGGAGGAGAAAGAAGCGGTCAGATCGCGCTGGCTGCGATGTTGACCATCAGCGCCACCAGAGCGGTGTTGTAGATGAAGGACACGATGCCGTGCGCGGTGGCGGTGCGGCGGATGCCCTTGGTGGTGATGCCGACATCCGAGACCTGCGCGGTCATACCGACCACGAAGGAGAAATACACGAAGTCCCAGTAGTCCGGATCTTCAGGCTTGTCGCCGGCGGGGAAGGTAAGGCCGCCGGGCTTGGCGCCGCGATAGTATTCGTGGGCGTAATGCAGCGCGAAGATCGTGTGCACCGCCGCCCAGGACAGCGCGATGGTGGCCGTGGCCAACCCCAACTCCCACGGCGTGCGATGGCCCTGGCCGAGCTCGAACACGATGGCCGCGATGCTCGCGAAGGCGCCGAACGCCGCCACCAGAAGGATGAAGACGCTGCCGTCGTCCTGCAGGATGGCGTTGCGGCGGATATGCGCCAGCCCGCAGCGCGACATCATCCACAGCACCAGAACCAGATAGAACGCTACGAATACGTCCCAGCCGATCAGCAGCCGGGTGACCAGCCGCATCGAATCCGGCAACATGAAGAACGCCACGAAGCCCAATGCCATGGCGAGAAAGGTGCGCGGTCTCCCGTAGACGATGCGCACCGGCTTCGGCAGTTTGCGGAAACGCGCGAGAAGCTCGTCGACCTCTTTCTTGGCCGGCGTCGCCACCGTCAATTCTTGCGTTCGGCGACGAAGCGGGCAGCGGCGCGCAGCACGTCGCCCTTGGCGCCGAAGATCGACAAGGCGGCGTCCGCGGTGGCGATCAGGTCGCTGACGCGCTGCTTGGCGCCAGCTACGCCGAGCTGGGTCACGAAGGTGGTCTTGCCGAGGGCGGCGTCGGCGCCGGCAGGCTTGCCGAGCGAGGCGGCATCGCCTTCGACGTCGAGCAGGTCGTCGGCGATCTGGAACGCTTCGCCGAGCGCGCGGCCGTAATCGTCGAGCGCCTTGTACTGGTCAGGGGTGGCCTGGCCGAGCAGCGCGCCGGCGATGCAGCCGAAGCGCAGCAGCGCACCGGTCTTCATCTGCTGCACGCGCGCCACGTCGACCGGTCCGGTATCGCCAAAACGGCCTTCGCCGGCCAGATCGAGCATCTGGCCGCCGACCATGCCGCCGAGGCCGGCGCAGCGCGCCAGCGCCCGGGTCAGCAGCAGGCGAACCGTGGCATCGGAGTGGATCTCGTCCCGCGTGACGATGTCGAAAGCCAGCGTCAGCAGCGCGTCGCCGGCGAGGATCGCGGTGGCGTCGTCGGTGGCCTTGTGCAGGGTGGGGCGGCCGCGGCGCAGGTCGCTGTTGTCCATCGCCGGCAGGTCGTCATGGATCAGCGAATAGCAGTGGATGCATTCCAGCGCAGCGCCGACCAGCAGCGCGGCCTCGCGCGGCACGCCGAACACGGCGGTGCTCTCCACCACCAGGAACGGCCGCAGCCGCTTGCCGCCGCCCAGGCTGGAATAGCGCATGGCGTCCATCAGCCGCTTCGGGCGCGCAATCTCGTCCGGCTCAACGCCGTCGCCGAGCAGCCGGCCGAGCACGGCTTCGGTGTCCTCGGCGGTCTGGTCCAGGCGGGTGGCAAAATCGGTGGTGGCAACGCCGGTCATCAAGAATAGCTCCAGATCGAAATTTGGCGGACAATCGTTCATGGCAAAGGCCACGTCAATTCTGGGAGGCGCTGCTGGCAGGGTTCTTCGGCCGGATCCGTCCGGCAAGCTTAACCGCCTTGAAAAATGCGCGGAATCCCCGCTTGATGAGCGCAATCGTGCACGCGCGGGACGCTTGTGCCCCCGACAGACGGAAGTCCTGACTTTGCGCATTGCCCGCCGCCTGTTGCTGATCGCGCTGCTGCTCCTGCTGCTGCCCTATATCCTGACGCCACTCTATAGCGCCGGCCACCCGGTCTCGGCGCTAATGGCCTGGCGCTGGGTCACCGGGGCGCCGGTGGCGCGGCAATGGATCGATCTGGCCGCCATGGCGCCATCGCTGCCGCGCAGCGTGGTGGGCTCGGAGGACGCCAAATTCTGTAGTCATCACGGCATTGACTGGGATTCGCTGCAGAACGCCATCGAGGACGCCCAGGAGGGCGAGGTCTCCGGCGGTGGTTCCACCATTACCCAGCAGGTGGCGAAGAACCTGTTCCTGTGGCCCGGCCGCAGCGTGGTCCGCAAGGCGCTCGAGTTCCCGCTGGCGCTGTGGATCGATCTGGTGCTGTCCAAGCAGCGCATCCTGGAAATCTATCTGAATATCGCTGAAATGGGCCCGTCCGGGCAGTTCGGGGCCGAGGCCGGGTCGCAATATGCGTTCGGGCGCTCGGCCGCCGCCCTGACATCGCGCGAGGCGGCGCTGCTGGCGGCCATCCTGCCCAACCCGGTCACCCGCAGCGCCAGGACGCCGGGACCGGGGGTGCGCCGCTTGGCCTCCACCTACCAGGCGCGGGCGCAGGCGGCAGAACTGCAGCGCTGCTGGGGGTAGACGTGATCATTCCGGCCGGCGCCGCGGTCTGGCGGTGTCCCGGAACCACGAGGGGAGCGAATTTTCCCGCGCCAGCGCCCTAGCATTGCCGTCCTCGTTCCGTTATAAGCGCGGCCTTATCAGCGATTTTGCCTGCGCCACCGGCGCCGGGCCGTCCGTTCGCGGATGAAAACCGCACCAACAGACAAGACCTGCAAGGACCATCCCATGGCCGTTCCGAGAAGAAAAACATCGCCGTCGCGACGTGGCATGCGCCGTTCAGCCGACGCGATCAAGACCCCGACCTATGCGGAAGACAAGGATTCCGGCGAGCTGCGCCGTCCGCATCATCTCGATCTGAAGACCGGCATGTATAAGGGCCGCCAAGTCCTGAAGAAGAAAGAGTCCTGATCGCCGGTTGAGGCGACGTCGCACCTGCGGCGTACCTCGCGGTCTTTTCTGGATTAAGGCCCCGGCATCAGCAAGCGGGTCGACGCGCGAGCGGGCGGGTACAGGCAAACTGTATTTCCGCCCGAATTCGCTCCAACTTTAGAGCTAAGACGCTCTTGCGGGCGCGTCACATCAGGCACTGCCTGAGAGTGGTATGTCCCCCTCGTTTCCTCGCTTGCAAAAAGGCCTCGCCGATGTTCCCGCTGCTGCTGATCCCGCTGGCGATCTGCAACATCATCGTGTTCCTGATGCCCGGCCTGTCGCTTTCGGCGCCGTTGATCACGCTGCCGTTGATGTCAGGCGCGAGCTGGCCGGTGACGCTCAGTGACGTGCTGCTGGCCTTCGGCGTGGTGCTGCTGCTGCTCGAGGTGATGAAGGCGCGGCAGCCCGGTGCGAAATACTTCACCGACCATTTCCTGTCGCTGCTGGTGTTCGGCGGCGCTGCTGCGGAATTCCTGCTGCTGCCGCAGTTCGGCACCTCCACCTTCTTCCTGCTGACGCTGATTGCGCTGGTCGATTTCCTCGCCGGCTTGGCGTTGCGGGTACGCCGTCCGCGCCGCGTGGCGGCCGTGGCGCCGGCCCCGGTGCAGGAACCGGCCCGGGTCGACCCCGCGCCGCGCTACGAGCCGGAACCTGCTCCGGCACCGGTGGTGGTGCCCGCCGCTCCGGTGGCAGAAGCCGCTCCGCTGGATCATCACGAGCCGAAGTTCGAAACCAAGGCGCCGGAGATCGTGGTGCACGACCCGTCGCCCCAAGTTTCACCTCCCCCGGTCTCGCCGCCTCAGGTGTCGTCGCCTCAGGTCTCGTCACCCGACCTGCAGCCGGACAACGGCTCGCACCCATCGCGCGACATTCCGCCCGCGCGCTGATCGCTTCAAGCCGTCCGATAGGTACGCAGGCCGTTCGGCTGCGCTGGCTGGTTCTGGTTGGCCGAGGCACGGTATGCCGCCTCGACATCGGAGATTGCCGCGCGCCGCAACACCCGCGTCTGCGGATCCTGCTCGGCCATGGCAATCAGATGCGTCAGGAAGGTTGGGTCGGGGCGTGACAGCCCTGACGACAGCGTTGCTGTGGGGGCAGCGGGGCTGACCTGCACCAGCGCGACGCTGGCTCTGGGCACCACCACATCACCGGCGCGCCGCATCTGAACGGCGGGACGGCTGGCGAGCGGGCTGATATCGGCGATCGGCATGCGCAGGATCCGGTTGTCTCATTTTGGGTCACAATGAGCCCTGTCCTGTCTGCTTCGCAAGGGGCGTGCCGCCTGGGTGCGGATTGGCGGCCACGGAAAATGATACCGGCGGCGGTAACGTTTGTTAATTCTTTAGGAACTTTACCTAGTCTGCGCCGCGACGGTCGCCCTATTCTCAACCATTCTCAATTGGCGAATCACCCTGCAGCGTCCCAAAATGAGGCGACTTTGACATCCGCCGCACCTCCGAACCTTCCTGATTCGCCCAGCGCCACAGCCTCAGAGCGCGCTCCGTCGCAGCCAGAGGCATCCGCCATCCTCGCTGCGCTCGGCCATGCCGCCTTTGTCTGGGATCTTGCCAGCGACGCCATGGTCTGGACCGAGCAGGCCGCGTCGGTATTCGCAGATATCCCGCCGGACTTTCTGGCCACCGGCAGCCGTCTGGCGACGCTCATCGAGCCGCAGCGCAGCATCCGTTCCGACGTGCTGACGCGCACGCCGCCGTCGGATCGCGGTGAGAGCGTGCCGTATCGCATCGAATATGGCGTGCGCGCCAGCAGCAGCGCCGCGGTGTTGTGGATCGAGGAAAGCGGCGCCTGGTTCGCTGGCACTGACGGCAAGCCGGCACGCGTGCAAGGCATCGTGCGCGTCAACAACGAGCGCCATGCGCGCGAAGAGCAACTGGTGCAGTTGGCGCAGCACGACCCAGTGACCGGTGAACTCAACCGGGTGCATCTGGTGGCCTCGCTGGCAGAGGCGGTCGAGGAGACCGCGCGCTTCCGCTCCTCCTTTGCCTTCATGCTGATCGGCATCGATCACCTGTCACGAATCAACGAGGCCTTCGGCTTCGACGTCGCCGACGAAGTGATTCGCGAGGTCGCACGGCGCATCCGCCTCAGGCTGCGGGGCGGCGATGTGCTGGGCCGCTTCTCCGGCAACAAGTTAGGACTGATCCTGAAGAACTGCAGCGTCGATGACGCCAACGTTGCTGCTGAACGCTTCCTGCAGGGTATTCGCGACGAAGTGGTTCCGACGAAATCCGGCCCGGTGTCGGTGACCGCGACGATCGGTGCGGTCAGCGTGCCGCGCTATGCGCGCAGCGTCGACGAGGCGATGAATCGCGCCCAGGAAACCCTCGATATGGCCTGCAAGCGGCGGCTCGGCTCCTATGCGACGTGGCGACCGAACGTGGAGCGGGATGCGCAGCGCCGGGTCAACATCCGCGTCACCGACGAGATCGTCACCGCGCTGAACGAGCGCCGCATCGTGATGGCGTTCGAGCCGGTGGTTCGGGCCGGGTCGCGCGATGCCGCCTTTTACGAATGCCTGGTGCGGATGCGTCAGGAAGACGGTCGGCTGCTGCTGGCGCCGGACATCGTGCCGGTGGCGGAGAAGCTCGGCCTGATCCGGCTGGTCGATCATCGCGTGCTTGAACTGGTGGTCGCCGAGCTTTCGGCGTCGCCGAACATCCAGCTCAGCCTCAACATCTCGCCGGGCACCACCATGGATCCCGACTGGTGGGCCTGTGTCGAATCGATGATGCGCGCCAACCCCGGTGCCGCCGAGCGGCTGATCGTGGAAATCACCGAGACCGTGGCAATCCAGGACCTCGATGACGTGCGCGGCTTCGTCTCCCGGGTGAAGGATTTCGGCGGTCGCATCGCCATCGACGATTTCGGCGCCGGCTACACGTCGTTCCGCAACCTGCGCAAGCTCGGCGTCGACATCGTCAAGATCGACGGTGCCTTCGTGCAGAACCTCGCCCGCTCCGCGGACGACCGGGCCTTCGTGCAGACGCTGATCGATCTCAGCCGGCGGCTCCGGATCAAGACGGTGGCGGAATGGGTGCAGGATGACGAATCGGAAGCGTTGCTGCGCGATTGGGGCTGCGACTACATCCAGGGCAGACTGATCGGCCTGGCCTCGCCGCAGCGGCCATGGCTCTCGTCGGACTCGTCCTCGGTGCCCGCGGCGGGCTGATCGGCCGCCGCGTCACACTCTGGATCAATCGTCCTTGTGCTCTTTCTCGGCTTCCCGAACGGGCTCTTTCGACATCCGCTCGAGCCGTTCCTGCATGTCCTTCATCTGGCGGCGCAGGTCGTCCATGGAGTCGGCTTCCACGGCCGGCTCCGGGGCGCGCTGAGGTTCGGCCGCAGCGCTGCCGCCACGTGGCGGCACGAACGGCTTGAACATCGAGAAGGTCTGCTGAAACAGTTCCATGTTGCGGCGGACATGCTCCTCCAGCGGCGCGAACGGCGTCATGCTGAAGGTGTTAGTCATCTGCTTGCGGAACTGCTCCTGCTCGCGGGTCAGCGAATCGATGGACTGCTCGAGATATTTCGGCACCACCATCTGCATGCTGTCGCCGTAGAACCGAATCGGCTGGCGCAGGAAGGTGGTCGGCAGCAGGTTCTGGCCGGCCTTATTTTCCTGTTCGAAGATGATCTGCGCCAGCACGGAGCGGGTGATGTCGTCGCCGGTCTTGGCGTCGTAGACGAGGAAATCCTCGCCGTCCTTCACCATCGCGGCGAGATCCTCAAGCGTCACGTAGGTGCTTGTTCCGGTATTATAAAGCCGGCGATTAGCGTATTTCTTGATCGTCGTAGGCTGGTCTGTTTTCGCCATGGGCTCACACATACGTACCGAGGACAGGAACCCGCCGGCATCGCGCCGTAGGGGAGGCATACGAGCTACGCAACGCAGCAAGGAAAGCACGATCATGACGCTTCCGCTACCGTTTTGTGCGGCACGGTTAAGATCAAGGCGATGAAGCTGCTCAGGAATGTGCCAAGAACTCCATTTTGAGTGCGATGCGGCGGGATTTTCCGTGCTTGCCAATTGACAGGGTCGCACGGGGTTAACAGGATGGTTTCACCCACTTAGATCAAAGACCCGGAATGACAGGGCGCGCTACAACGGCCGCTCTCGTCCAAAAACCTCAAGCCAAGGAGATGTCCATGTCCGACGATGTCGTCATCGTCAGCGCCGCCCGCACCCCGGTCGGCAGCTTCAACGGCGCCTTTGCCACCATGCCGGCCCATGACCTCGGCGCCATCGCCATCAAGGCGGCTCTGGAACGCGGCGGCATCGAGCCGGGCCGCGTCTCGGAAGTCATCATGGGTCAGATCCTGACCGCGGCCCAGGGCCAGAACCCGGCGCGTCAGGCCTCGATCGCCGCCGGCATCCCGGTGGAAAGCCCGGCCTGGGGCGTCAACCGGCTGTGCGGCTCCGGCCTGCGCACTGTCGCGCTGGGCTATCAGGCGCTGCTCAACGGCGATTCGGAGATCGTCGTCGCCGGCGGCCAGGAATCCATGAGCATGGCGCCGCATGCGCAATATCTGCGCGCCGGCATCAAGATGGGTCCGGTGGAGTTCGTCGACACCATGATCAAGGACGGGCTGTGGGATGCCTTCAACGGCTATCACATGGGCAACACCGCCGAGAACGTGGCGCGGCAATACCAGATCACCCGCGCGCAGCAGGACGAGTTCGCGGTTCACTCGCAGAACAAGGCCGAAGCGGCGCAGAAGGCCGGCAAGTTCAAGCAGGAAATCGTCCCCGTCACCATCAAGTCGCGCAAGGGAGACATCATCGTCGATACCGATGAATACCCGCGTCACGGCGCCACCATCGAGGCGATGGGCAAGCTCAAGCCGGCGTTCGAGAAGGACGGCACCGTCACCGCCGGCTCGGCCTCCGGCATCAACGACGGCGCCGCCGTTGTCGTGCTGATGACCGCCAAGCAGGCAGCCAAGGAAGGCAAGACCGTGCTCGGCCGCATCGTGTCGTGGGGTCAGGCGGGCGTCGATCCGAAGATCATGGGCACCGGGCCGATCCCGGCATCGCGCGCCGCGCTGAAGAAGGCCGGCTGGACCATCAACGATCTCGACCTGATCGAGGCCAACGAGGCCTTTGCGGCGCAGGCCTGCGCCGTCAACAAGGATCTCGGTTGGGATACGTCGAAGGTCAACGTCAATGGCGGCGCCATCGCCATCGGCCATCCCGTCGGCGCATCCGGCGCCCGCGTGCTGGTGACGCTGTTGCACGAGATGGAAAAGCGCGATGCGAAGAAGGGCCTCGCGACTCTTTGCATCGGCGGCGGCATGGGCATCGCGATGTGCATTGCACGCGACTAATCCTGCGGCGCGGGATGATGAAAACATCATCTCGCGAGTGCACTGCACACACTGCTAAACAAAACGCTCGGCATTCGTGCCGGGCGTTTTTTCTTGATGTTGGTCAATGCGACGGCTTAATTCAGAACGACATATTCGAGAGCTACATAAGAAGACCGAGGGGAGGAGTTCGATATGGCGCGTGTTGCATTGGTCACCGGAGGGACGCGGGGAATTGGTGCTGCGATCAGCAAGGCGTTGAAGGCAGCCGGCTATCATGTCGCGGCCAGCTACGCCGGCAACGATGCGGCGGCGGACAAATTCAAGGCCGACACCGGCATTCCTGTCTACAAATGGGACGTCAGCTCGTTCGACGCCTGCGCCACCGGAGTCAAGCAGGTGGAGACCGATCTCGGCCCGGTCGACGTGCTGGTCAATAATGCCGGCATCACCCGCGACGGCGCATTTCACAAAATGACGCTCGAGCAGTGGAATGCGGTGATCAACACCAATCTCGGTTCGCTGTTCAACATGACGCGACAGGTGATCGAGGGCATGAGGGCGCGCAAATTCGGCCGCGTCATCAACATCTCCTCCATCAACGGCCAGAAGGGCCAGTTCGGCCAGGTGAATTATTCGGCAGCCAAGGCCGGCGACATCGGCTTCACCAAGGCGCTGGCGCTGGAAACTGCGCGGGCTGGCATCACCGTCAATGCGATCTGTCCGGGCTACGTCAACACGGAGATGGTGCAGGCGGTGCCCAAGGACGTGCTGGAGAAGAGCATTCTGCCGCTGATCCCGGTCAATCGCCTCGGCGAGCCCGAGGAAATCGCCCGCGCTGTGGTGTTCCTCGCCGCCGACGAGGCCGGCGGCATCACCGGCGCCACCATGTCGATCAATGGCGGGCAATACATGGCGTGATGATTTCTTGCCCTCCCCTGGAGGGGGAGGGTGAAGGAAGCGCCCTCTTTATCAAATTGAACTGGCTTCCATGTCTCCCCGCACTGCGACGCTGATCGGACTGACGGCCATCCTGATGTGGTCGCTGCTGTCGATGCTGACCGTGGCCACAGGAGCGGTGCCGCCGTTCCAGCTGGCCGCGATGACATTTGCGATCGGCGCGCTGGCCGCTGCCGCGGGCTGGATCGGTCGGCCTGCGGCGGTTCGTGCGTTGCGGCAGTCGCCGGTGGTGTGGCTGGTCGGCGTCGGCGGGCTGTTCGGCTATCACGCATTGTATTTCGCAGCATTGCGGCTGGCGCCGCCGGCCGAAGCCGGCCTCTTGAACTATCTGTGGCCGCTGCTGATCGTGCTGTTCTCCGCGCTGCTGCCCGGCGAACGGCTGGCGCCGCATCACATCATCGGCGCCTTGCTCGGCCTTGCCGGCACCGTGCTGCTGCTGGTCGGCAATGTGCATTTCGTGCTGGAGGCGGCGCCTCAGCTGATCGGGCTTGGGCTGGCTTTCGTCGCCGCCTTCGTCTGGGCCGGCTATTCGGTGTTGTCGCGCCGACTCAAGGCGGTGCCGACCGATGCGGTGGCCGGTTTCTGCATGGCCACCGCGCTGCTGGCAGCAGCCACCCATCTGGCGGTCGAGACCACGGTCTGGCCGGGCAGCGTCACGGCGTGGCTCGCCGTCGTCGCGCTCGGCATCGGTCCGGTGGGAGCCGCGTTCTACGCCTGGGACATCGGCATGAAGCGTGGCGACATCCGCGTGCTGGGCGCTGCGTCCTATGCCACGCCGCTGTTGTCGACCGCATTCCTGATCCTGGCCGGCTATGCGCAGCCGTCAGCCAACATCGCCATCGCCGCGGTACTGATCGCCGGCGGCGGGTTGATCGCGGCGAAGGATATGTTGGGGAAGCGGAGTTAGAGCTGCAAGCAGGCGGAAAGCCCCACGCTCGACTGTCATCGCCCGGCTTGACCGGGCGAGCCAGTAAACGCTGTCGTTGCGGATGATATCGGCGGCAAACACGAACGCCGTCGGCTACTGGATCGCCCGGTCCCGGCGCGCAATTGCGCGCCAGGCCGGGCGACGACAACTGAATTCTGGGCAGCTATGCGGGCATCCAGTCCTTCGGCGCCAGTTCGAATGTCGCAAAATCGAATCCGGGCGCCACGGTGCAGCCGACCAGCGTCCAGTCGCCGGTGGTCGCCGCGGCCTGCCAGGCGTGAACAGGCACGATGGCCTGCGGCATTTCGCCCGCGGCCAGATCGGGGCCGAGCACGATGGTGCGCTCGCCCTGGGCGTCGGCGATACGAAGCGTCAGGGCACTGCCTGCGTAGTAGTGCCAGATCTCCACCGCATCGATGCGATGCCAATGCGAGGACTCGCCGCGTGCCAGCAGGAAGTAGATCGCGGTGGACAGCGAGCGTCCGTCCGCATCCACCCGGGCATCGCGAAACGTCTCGCGAAAATGCCCGCCTTCGGGATGCGGCCTGAGATCGAGCCGCGCGATGATCTCGGCCGCGGTCTCTGTCACGACTTGTTCTTGCGCTCGCGCAGTTCGGCGAACACGTCGTCGGCGCTGGCACCCTTCAGCCGCACGCCGGCGGCGACGGTCGGCTCGTCGGCGCGCAGGAATACGTTGGTCTGCTTCTCGTCGCCGAGCAGCGCGGGAATGGTCGGCTGTCCCGCCGCACGCAGCTGCGCCACCTGCGCGGCGCGCGCCTGCAGCGCGGCATTGCCGGGCTCGATGCCGAGCGCGAACTTGACGTTGGCGGCGGTATATTCATGGCCGCAATACAGCCGGAAATCGTCGGGCAGCGCGCGCAACTTGATCAGCGACTGCCACATCATCGGATAGCTGCCCTCGAACACCCGGCCGCAGCCGCCTGAGAACAGGGTGTCGGCGGCGAACAGCGCCTTGTCCTCGTCGAACACATAGGAGACATGGTCGAGGGTGTGGCCTGGCGTTTCCAGCACCCGCGCCAGCAGCGTGCCGACCTTGACGATGTCGCCCTGGGCGACGCGCACATCCACCAGCGGGATCGGCGCGGTCTGGTCGTACGGCGCCACCACGCGGCAGTTGTACTGCTGCTTGAGCTCCTTGATGCCGCCGACATGATCGGCGTGGTGATGGGTGACCAGGATGTCGGTGAGCTGCCAGCCTTCGCGCTCGAGCACCCTGATGATGGGACCGGCTTCGGGGGCATCGATCGAGGCGGTGGCACCGCTCTGCGGATCGTGAATCAGATAGCCGAAATTGTCGGTCAGGCAGGTGAACAGGCGAATTTCGGCGGCCATCATGTCTCCGGGATCTGATCGGACAGAGCCATGACATATGGCGTTAACGATCAGTCGGCAATGCGTGATTGGTGGCCCCATCGTGTGGGGCGACGTGCTAGATTTGCCCGATGACCATCGACGTGATCGATCTCCGGGATTTCTATTCGCGCCGCCTCGGTATTGTGGCGCGGCGGCTGATCAATCGCGGCATCCACGCGCAATGGCCGCATGTCCAGGGCCAGCGCGTGCTCGGGATCGGCTACCCCACGCCCTATCTCGGCCTGTTCCGCGAAGACTGCGAGCGCTGTATCGCCTTCATGCCGGCGGCACAGGGCGTGCTGAAATGGCCGACCGCGAAGCCGGCCCTCGCCGCTCTGGTCGACGAGTTCTCGCTGCCGCTGCCCGATGCCGCCGTGGACCGCATCCTGCTGGTCCATGCGCTGGAGATGTGTGACGATCCCGAGGGCCTGTTGCGCGAGGTGTGGCGGGTGCTGGCGCCGTCCGGCCGCGTGCTGGCGGTGATCCCGAATCGGCGCGGCGTCTGGACCCGCACCGACAACACGCCGTTCGGCCACGGCCGGCCCTATTCGCGCTCCCAGATCACGCAACTGTTACGCCAGACCTGGTTCACGCCCACGTCGTGGAGCGAGGCGCTGTTCATGCCGCCGTTTGGCGGCGGCTGGTTCCTGCGGTCGGCGATGGCCTGGGAGAAGGTGGGCGCGGCGCTGTCGCTGCCCTTCGCCGGAGTCCACATCGTCGAGGCCACCAAGCAGGTTTACCGCGCGATTCCGGCGCATCGCGAGCGCACGCGGCTGATTCCGGCGCTGCAGCCGGTGCTGGTACCGTCATCCCTTCAGCGCGACGAGGACGGCGTCCCCGAAGCCGAGCCGCAATCGCGATGAGCGGACTCTTAACCAAACCGAGCAGCTTTTCGGCAGATCCGGCGTTTCGGCCGCAATTCGGCCCCGGCACGAAGTTTTAACTTAACGCGACCAAGGGTAATCGAGGGTATCGGGAACCCCGCTGCTGCGGCCGGTTGGCTTGCGAGCAGGGGGGCTTCCGGATAAGTTCGCCCATGCTACGGGCATGGACGGTGGATTTTGGGGTGCGTTGTGCCCATCGGCTGCGGAGCTTCATTTTGATCAATCGCTCGCTCGCTCGCGCGCTCGTCACGTCGGTTGTGCTTGCGACCGGCATGGTGCTGGCCGGCTGCAATAGCGACGAGATTTCACTGGCCAACAACGCCAAGGCCAACAAGCCGATCCCCGAGAAGCTCATCGCCGAGATGCAGGCCAAGGACATGGACCCGCAGTCGCCGATGCTGGTGCGCGTGTTCAAGCAGGAGGCCGAGCTCGAGGTCTGGAAGCAGACCCGCTCCGGTCAGTTTGCGCTGCTCAAGACCTACCCGATCTGCCGCTGGTCCGGCGATCTCGGCCCCAAGGTCAGGGAAGGCGACCGGCAGGCGCCGGAAGGCTTCTACAACATCACGCCGGCGCAGATGAATCCGCAGTCGGCCTACTACCTGTCGTTCAACACCGGCTACCCCAATGCATTCGACAAGTCGCTGGGACGCACCGGCTCGCAGCCGATGGTGCACGGCGATTGCTCGTCGCGCGGCTGCTACGCCATGACCGACGAACAGATCTCGGAAATCTATACGCTCGGTCGCGAGTCCTTCTTCGGCGGCCAGCGCCTCGTTCCAGTTCGCGGCATTCCCCTTCAGGATGACGCCGGTGAACATGGCGAGGCATCGCAACAACCCGAACATGCCGTTCTGGAAGATGATCAAGCAGGGCTACGATCATTTCGAGGTGACGCGGCAGGAGCCCAAGGTCGAGTTCTGCGAGAACAAGTACGTGTTCGATCCGGCGCTGCCGGCGAACACGAACATGTCGCGGGCGCCGGTGTTCAACGCCTCCGCCAAGTGCCCGGCCTATACGATTCCGCCGGAGATCGCCGATGCGGTCGCCGCCAAGCAACAGCAGGATGACGCCAAGACTGCCGAACTGATCGCCAAGGGGACGCCTGTGGCCATGCGCCGGCCGGACATCGACGGCGGCATGAACAAGGTATTCGCTTCCAAGATCCCGGACGGCTCCACCGGCCTGTCTGAACCGGACGTCCCGGGCATGCAGACCGCGGCCTATGCGCGCGCGCCCGGCACCATCCCGCCGCACGTCAACCCGCCCAAGCCCAACATCGCGCCGAGCTCGGCGTCGCTGTTCGCCGCCTCGGATGAGCCGGTGGTGGCGGTGACGCCGGCCACCCGCGTCGCATCGGCGTCGTCGGAGGGTGGCTTCTTCAGCAACCTGGCGAAGAAAGTCGGGATCGGCGGCGCGTCCGAGACGACGGCAACCGCAAAAGTCGCATCGCCGGAAAAGCCCAAGCCGGCCGTAATCAAGCCCGCCGCCGCGGCACCGGCAGCGAAGCCGGTAGAAACCAAGCACGTCGCAACGGCCGCCAAGCCTCAGCTCAAGCCGACTGTCGCCGAGCAGTCCGCTGCCGCCGCGACGCCCGCCGGCAATGCCCTGGCTGGCGCTGCTGCTGTGGTGCCCGCCAACTCGTTCGACTCCCGCTTCTCGGCGGCCAGGTAGAACTTCAGTTCAGTTAGGTGGAAGGTGCCTTTGGTACCTCTGCCCGCTAGGCAAGGCTTTGCCAAGCGGGAGATCGCGGCTTGATGGACCGCGGGTCATTCGAGCCGGCGAGCCGCAGCCAGAGTTTCACTCGCTGGCTCGCCCTTACGCGGAGATTTCGCTGCACTCAGGCTCCGACCTCTCCCCGCAAGCGGGAAGAGGTTGGTTCACGCGCTGCTCAGCTCACGCATACTTTCCGTGGCAGTGCTTGTAGCGCTTGCCGGAGCCGCACGGGCAATCCTCGTTGCGGCCGACCTTGCCCCAGGTGTCGGGGTTGGCGGGGTCGCGCACCACGGTGTCGACGCCCATCGGCGGCGCCAGCGCGGCGTTGGCATAGGCCATCTCGTCCTCGCCGGTGTTGGGGTCGAGCTTGTGCGCTTCCATCACGGGCAGTTCGGGCTGCACGTCCGGCGGCACGATCTCGACGCGCATCAGCCGAGCCGTCACCGCTTCGCGCAGGTTGCCGACCATCGCCTCGAACAGGTTGTAGGCTTCCGCCTTGTATTCCTGCAGCGGATCGCGCTGGCCATAGCCGCGCAGGCCGATCACCTGGCGCAGATGATCCAGCATCACCAGATGCTCGCGCCAGAGGTGATCCAGCGTCTGCAGCAGGATGGTCTTCTCGACGTAGCGCATCACGTCGGGGCCCCACTGCGCCACCTTGGCAGCCATGTGCTCGTCGGCGCGCTTCTCGATGCGGTCCAGCAGCTCCTCGTCGGCGATGCCTTCTTCCTTGGCCCATTCATCGACCGGCAGGTTGAGGTCGAGCACGCGGGTCAGTTCTTCCTTGAGACCAACCACGTCCCACTGCTCGGCATACTGGTTTTCCGGCACGTGCTTGGTGACCAGATCCTCGACGAAGGCGCGGCGCATGTCGGCGACGGTGTCGGCGACATTGTCCGATTTCATCAGGTCGACGCGCTGCTCGAAGATCACCTTGCGCTGATCGTTCTGGACGTCGTCATACTTCAGCAGATTTTTGCGGATGTCGAAGTTGCGCGCCTCGACCTTCTGCTGCGCCTTCTCCAGCGCCTTGTTGATCCACGGATGGATGATGGCTTCGCCTTCCTTGAGACCAAGCCGCGTCAGCATGGTGTCGAGCCGGTCGGAGCCGAAGATCCGCATCAAGTCGTCTTCCAGCGACAGGAAGAACTTCGAGCGGCCGGGGTCGCCCTGGCGGCCGGAGCGGCCGCGCAGCCGGTTGTCGATGCGGCGCGATTCGTGGCGTTCGGAGCCGATGATGTAGAGGCCGCCGGGCCGGGTCACGGTCTTGGCCGGCTTGCTGCCCTTGGCAGGCTCGGTCTCGACGGTTTCCTTGGCGTTCAGCACCATCTCGCGGAAGGTGGCAATCTCGGCCTTGATCTCCTCGATGCGCGCGGCCTTCTCGGCCTCGTCGGTCATGTCGGCGGTCTCGATCGCCGCCCGCATTTCCAGCGAGCCGCCGAGTTTGATGTCGGTGCCGCGGCCGGCCATGTTGGTGGCGATGGTGATCGCGCCGGGAACGCCGGCCTCGGCGACGATATAGGCTTCCTGCTCGTGGAAGCGCGCGTTCAGCACCGCGAACAGCTTCGCCGGCTTGCCGGCGCGCGCTGCGGCGTAGAGCTTGTCCATCGCCTTGGGCTTGTCGAATTCGATCTGCTTGTAGCCGTGCTTGAGCAGGTATTCGCCGAGCACTTCGGATTTCTCGATCGAGGCGGTGCCGACCAGCACCGGCTGCATCCGCGCATTGGCGCGCTCGACTTCGGCCATGATGGCGGCGTGCTTCTCGTTCTGGGTGCGGTAGACCTCGTCGTCCTCGTCGAGACGACCGATGCCGACATTGGTCGGCACTTCCACCACTTCCAGCTTGTAGATGTCGAACAACTCGTCGGCTTCGGTCAGCGCCGTACCGGTCATGCCGGCCAGCTTCTGATACATGCGGAAATAGTTCTGGAAGGTGATCGAGGCCAGCGTCTGGTTTTCCGGCTGGACGGTGACGTGTTCCTTGGCCTCCAGCGCCTGGTGCAGGCCTTCCGAATAGCGCCGGCCCTGCATCATGCGGCCGGTGAATTCGTCGATGATTATCACCTCGTCGTCGCGGACGATGTAGTCCTTGTCGCGCTGGAACAGCGAATGGGCGCGCAGCGCCTGGTTGATGTGATGTACGACGGAGACGTTCTCGACGTCGTACAGCGTCTCGCCCTTGAGCTGGCCGGCCTCGCGCAGCAGGGTCTCGATCTTCTCCATGCCGGCTTCGGTCAGCGTCACCGTGCGCTGCTTCTCGTCGACCTCGAAGTCGGTCGTCTTCTCGAGCTTGGGCAGGAAGGTGTCGATGGTGTTGTAGAATTCCGAGCGATCGTCGAGCGGGCCGGAGATGATCAGCGGCGTGCGCGCTTCGTCGATCAGGATCGAGTCGACTTCGTCGACGATGGCGTAGAAGTGGCCGCGCTGGACCATGTCCTCCAGCCGGTACTTCATGTTGTCGCGCAGGTAGTCGAAGCCGTATTCGTTGTTGGTGCCGTAGGTAATGTCGCAGGCGTAGGCGGCCTGGCGCTCGGCATCGTCGAGGCCGTGGACGATGACGCCCGTGGTGAGACCGAGGAAGCCGTAGATCTGCCCCATCCAGGCCGAGTCGCGCTTGGCGAGGTAATCGTTGACGGTGACGACGTGGACGCCCTTGCCGGCAAGGGCGTTGAGATAGACCGCCAGGGTCGCGACCAGGGTTTTACCTTCGCCGGTCTTCATCTCGGCGATGTCGCCCTCGTGCAGCACCATGCCGCCGATCAGCTGGACGTCGAAGTGACGCTGGCCGAGGGTGCGCTTGGCGGCCTCGCGGACCGTGGCGAAGGTTGGAACCAAGAGATCGTCGAGGCTTTTACCGGCAGCGAGCTGGGCGCGGAAATCCACCGTGCGGGCGCGCAAGGCCTCGTCGGAAAGGGCCGCGATTTCGGGTTCCAGGGCGTTGATCGCCTCGATCCGCGAATTGTAGGCCTTGATGCGGCGGTCATTGGCGGAGCCGAAAAACTTGCGGGCGAGCGCGCCGATCATAACGAATTCCTGTCTTTGCAGTTCGGCGTTGCCGCCGTGACGTGGTCCACCGGGTCGGCGGTCAATTCTGGACGCATCGCGGCAGGATCCCGACCCCGGAAGCCGTCGCGACATGAGTGGGAATTGCGCAATCCGAGGTTCAATGGCAGCCGGGCTTCAGATAACGGCGGCGCAGCCAAAAGCGCGCCATCGCCACCGGCCCGGTTTTGCAGAGATATGGCTGCCCCACAGGGTTGTCAACGGCGCGAACCTGTCAAGGATTTCATCATTTTGACAGAGTTTTCGCGTTGCCAAGACGGGTGCTTTGAGTGACTGTCCCGCCGACCCCAACAGCCCCTACTTGTGAGATAAGGATTTTCCATGACGATCGTATCGCCCGACAAGAAACCGGGCCAGCGCCCGGGGTTCGCCCTGGCCGCCGTCACAGGCGCTTTTGCGGTGGCATTGCTCTCCAGCGTTGCGGTCTATGCGCAGGATGCCAATCCGGTGCTGGCCAAGGTCAATGGCTCGGAGATCCGCCAGAGCGACGTGGCGATCGCCGAAGAAGAGCTCGGCCCCAGCCTGGCGCAGATGGATCCGGCGTCCAAGAAAGAGAACGTGCTGGCCTTCCTGATCGACATGAAGATCGTCGCCAAGGCTGCCGAAGACAAGAAGATCGCCGACCGCGAGGACTTCAAGACCAGGCTGGCCTTTGCCCGCAACCGTCTGCTGATGGACAACCTGCTGGCTGTCGAAGGCAAGGCCGCGACCACCGATGAGGCCATGAAGAAGGTCTATGAGGACGCTGCCAAGCAGATCACCGGCGAGCAGGAGGTTCACGCCCGCCACATCCTGGTGGAGACCGAGGCCGAGGCCAAGACGGTCGAGGAGGAGCTGAAGAAGGGCGCCGACTTCGCCGAACTGGCCAAGAAGAAGTCGAAGGATCCAGGTGCTGCCGATGGCGGCGATCTCGGCTTCTTCACCAAGGACCAGATGGTGCCGGAATTCTCCGCCGTCGCTTTCGCGCTGGAGCCGGGCAAGATCTCCGATCCCGTGAAGTCGCAGTTCGGCTGGCACGTCATCAAGGTCGAGGAAAAGCGCAACCGCAAGGCGCCGGACTTCGCGCAGGTCAAGCCGCAGATCGAGACCTACGTGGTGCGCAAGGCCCAGGCCGAGTTCGTCACCAAGCTGCGCGAAGGCGCCAAGATCGAGCGCATGGACCAGGCTGCCGCAACGCCGGCAATCGCCAAGTCCGCCGATGCCCCGAAGGCTGACGCACCGAAAGCTGATGCGCCGAAGCCGGCCGACAGCAAGATGGCGCCCGCCAAGAAGTAAGCGAGCGAAGTAAGTAAGCGCGAAGCTCCGATCTTCCCCTCTCCCGCCAGCCGCCGCGCAGCGGCGGCTGGCGGGAGAGGGTGGATCGAAGCCCCGCAAAGCGGGGTTCGAGACGGGAGAGGGCTCTTCTTTAGAGTTTGTGGCTCCCTCTCTCCCGTCCGCGCTTCGCGCGGCCACCCTCTCCCACGAGGGGGAGGGGAAGATGGAGCCAAGACATGCGCGCGCTTTTGCTCAAACGACGACCGCAACAAAAAGCCCGCTTCCTCGCAGAAGGCGGGCTTTTGCTGTCGGAGAAGAGGTCTCAGCCGATCTTGCGGCCGATATCCAGGAACTTCTGCCGGCGCTGCTGGCGCAGCGTGGCGGCGTCGAGCCCGCGCAGGTCGTTGAAGGCTTGCGCAATGGCGTCGCCGGCGGTGGCGATCATCGCGGGCGCATCGCGGTGCGCGCCGCCGGCCGGCTCGCGCAGCACCTGGTCGATGACGCCGAACCGCATCAGGTCCTGGGCGGTGATCTTCATGTTGGTCGCGGCTTCCTGGGCCTTGGTGGAATCGCGCCACAGGATCGACGATGCCGCTTCCGGCGAGATCACGCTGTAGATGGCGTGTTCCAGCATCAGCACCCGGTTGCAGGTGGCGATGGCAATGGCGCCGCCGGAGCCGCCTTCGCCGATGATCACGGCGACATTGGCGACGCCGAGTCCGAGGCAGGCATCGGTGGAGCGCGCAATCGCCTCGGCCTGGCCGCGCTCTTCGGCGCCGATGCCGGGATAGGCGCCGGCGGTATCGACCAGCGACAGCACGGGAATGCCGAAGCGGTCGGCCATTTCCATCAGCCGGACGGCCTTGCGATAGCCTTCCGGCCGCGCCATGCCGAAGTTGTGCTTCAGCCGGCTTTCGGTGGTGTTGCCCTTCTCCTGGCCGATCACGCATACGCTCTCGCCCCGGAACCGGCCGAAGCCGCCGACCAGCGCCTCGTCGTCGCCGAACTTGCGGTCGCCGGCCAGTGGCGTGAATTCGGTGATCAGCGCGTCGATGTAGTTCATGCAGTGCGGGCGCTGCGGATGCCGCGCCACCTGGGTCTTCTGCCACGGCGTCAGATTGACGTAGAGGTCATGCAGCGCATTGGCCGCCTTGTCCTCGATGCGGCTGATCTCGTCGCCGATGTCGCTGCCGGAGGCGGCGAGCGCGCGCAGTTCGTCGACCTTGGAATCAAGTTCGGCGACGGGCTTTTCGAAGTCGAGATAAGAGCGCATGGATTCGGTCATTCACAACATATGGGGAATGGAGGCGGCGAGCGAAACTGCAGTCGCAGGCTTTTCAAGTCAAATGGCCTGCCAAGTCAACAATTACATGTTGAAAATCAACGGGTTATTTTTTACTCAAGGCCCGAAAGGTAACCCTATGAACACATCAACTGTCATGAATGATGGCGAGCCCGGCCAAAACCGTTTCGCATACGGTCGGGGGCAACGCACGCTGCACTGGACGATGGCACTCATCATTGTCCTGGCCATCGTGCTGGGCGTGATCGCGGCCTTCCTGCCGGTCGGCCAGCAGCCGCGCAAGGGCCTGCTGGAGATTCACAAGTCGCTCGGCATGACCGCACTGGTGCTGCTGATGGTGCGGCTGGCCTGGCGGGCATGGGCTGGCGAGCCGCCTTATCGCCGGCCGCTGGATCGCATGACCCATTGGGCCAGCCGCGCCGGTCATGCGGCGCTTTACGTCCTGATGATCGCCATGCCGGTGACTGGCTATATGTTTTCCGCCGCCGGCGGCTATTCGCTGCCGTGGTTCGGCCTATTCCAGTGGCCGCGGGTGCTGCCGCGCGACAAGGCCGTCACCGACTGGGGCGAGTTGCTGCACGATCGTGTTGCCTGGGTCATCGGTGCGGTGGTGCTGCTGCATCTCGCCGCGGTGGCCTGGCATCACTGGATCAAGCGCGACGAGGTGCTGTCGCGCATGACCGGTGGGCGCGGCCGGGACTGATCAGTCCTCGATCTTCTCATGGGCATCGGCGATGCCGCGCTTCCAGTAGCCGGCGGCCTTGACCCATGCGCGCGGATGGTTGCGCTCATCGACCATGTCGCCGCGCAGGTGGCGCGCGACGGAGGCTTCTGCGGCGATCCACACAAAGCCATCGCCGTCGGGAAACGAGTGGTCGGCAAGCGCCGCGTGCAGCAGTTCGGCGTCGTCGAAGTCGGCATGGCGTGTCACCCAATGCGGCGTCCACGCGGCGTGCGTGTCGAACTGCTGCCCCGCACCGGCGCCGCCGATGACGAAGGTGGTCACCGGAACGCCGGCGCGCAGTTCCTCGACCCGCCGGCCGATGGCCGGCAATGCGGTCTCGTCGCCGATCAGCAGGTACCAGTCGAAATCGTCGGGCACTACCGATGACCCGCGCGGCCCGCCGATCTGCAGCATGTCGCCCGGTTTCGCCGATGCCGCCCATTGCGTCGCCGGCCCCGCATCATGCAGCGCGAAGTCGATGGTCAGCATACCCTTGCCGGTGTCGAACCGTCGCGGCGTGAAGTCGCGACGGGCCGGTTCGCCGTCCCCATTGGGAAAGAACAGCTTGATGTGATCGTCATGCGAGGCGCTGACGAAATCGTGCAGTTCCGGCGACGCGAAGTTCACACGAAGCATGTGCGGCGACAGTTGCGCGATGGATTGCACCGTCAGCGTGCGGCGACGCAATTCGTGCCGCACGCGGACGGTCTGATGACGTTGATCGATATCCATCAGAGCCGCTCGATTTTTTGCGCGGCTTCGTCGATCAATGCCACCGCCTGCAGCAGCCTGTCGCGGTCCAGTCCCTCGCCGAGCCGGTGCATCAGCACGCTCTTCAGGTTGTGCATGGCGCGGCGGACCGGCACGGAGTCGGTGCGGTCGCGCATGGCGGCGAGAGCGTCGAGCCGGGCGAACATCGCTGCCACCTCGGCGGCGTGGTCGGCCAGATGCGCGGTGCCCTCCGGCGTGACGGCGAACTGCTTGCGCGCGCCTTCGGTGAGTTGCTCGCTGATCAACGCCATGTCGCTGAGCAGGGTCAGGGTGGGATAGACGATGCCGGGGCTCGGCGCATAGGCGCCGCTGGTGCGCTCCTCGATGGCCCGGATCAGGTCGTAGCCGTGGCGCGGCTTGTCGGCGATCAGCTTGAGCAGCACGAGCCGCAACTCGCTGCCGTCGAACATCCGCCGCCGTCCGCCGCCGCGACCATGACCGCGACCGCTGTCGTCGGATTCCCAGCTGCCGCCTTCGCCGCGCTCATGCCCGCCACCGCGCGGACCGGCGTGGCGTTCCCCGCAGTGCCGACCCTCGCCGTGTAGTCCTTGCCCATGTCGTCCTTCACCGCCATGGCGTCCGTGGAAACGGCCACCCGGCTCCTGATGTCGAAAATTATACATCTTGTTACCTCTAAGTTTGGTTTTGATACCTCCAAGATATATCTCAATGACGAGCAGTCAAGATATATCTTGGATTATTTTAGAGCGAGGGAATTGTCGTCCAGGGAAGGAGGCGGGCTGTTCAGCCCTTCTCGGCCAACGGGTGCAGGTCGCGCACCAGGCTCTTGAGGCGCTCTTCCACCACATGGGTGTAGATCTGGGTGGTGGAGATGTCGGTATGCCCGAGCAGCGTCTGGACGATGCGGAGATCCGCGCCGTTGTGCAGCAGATGGCTGGCGAAGGCGTGGCGCAACACGTGCGGGCTGACAAGTCGCGGCGACAGCCCGGAGGCGGCGGCGAGTTCCTTGAGATCGCGGGCAAAATGTTGCCGCGTCAGGTGGCCGCTTTCGCCGAACGACGGGAACAGCCATTTGGACGCCGCAGATTTCTTCGGCTGTTCGCGTTGCGCGGCATCCATGGCCGCGAGGTAGTCCGCCATCGCCTGCTTGGCGGTCTCGTTGAGCGGCACCAGCCGCTCCTTGTTGCCCTTGCCGCGCACCACGATCATGCGGGCGTCGCGGCGCGCTGCGGTCAGCGGCAGCGACACCAGTTCGGAAACCCGCAGCCCGGTCGCGTACAGGACCTCCAGCAGGCAATACAGCCGCGCCGCGCGCAGGCGCTGCGGCGCTGCGGCGTACGCTGCTGTGGCCAGCGTCTTGGCGCGGGTCAGCATGGCGTCCACATCGGCGATCGACAGAACCTTGGGCAGGCTGCGGCCGCGCTTGGGGCCGGACAGGATCGCCGCCGGATCATCGTTGCGAATGCGCTCGCTGAGCAGGAAGCGGAACAGGTGGCGCAGCGCTGACAGCCGCCGGGCTACAGTGGTCGACTTGAAGCCGCGACCGTCGAGATCCTCGAGGTAGTCGCGCAGCATCTGCGTGTCGGCAGCTAGGAACCCTGATTTGGCGTGGGCGGCAAACTCGGAAAAATCCTCGAGATCGCGGCGGTAGGCATCCAGCGTGTTCTCGCCGGCGCCCTGTTCGGCAGCCAGCATGTCGAGGAACAGGGCGGAGAGTTTGCCGTCGGAAGTTTTGCCAGTGCTCATGCGCCAATCATAGCGCACGAGCCGAATCTCCGAAGCTGTTTTCGTCAGGCGCGCGGCACGATCGACGTCGCCTGCGACCACACCACCATCCAGTGCCCGTCGCGCCGCTCGTAGGCGTCGGTGTGCCAGTAGTCGCCGGCCGGCACATGGTGGCCGCCGAACACCACTTCGAGACGCGCGCGATAGCGAATCACCGCGCTGGTTTGTTGCAGACGTACGGCGATGTTACCGGGCTCCCACACCAGATAGTTGATGTGTCCGCCGGCCACCGCGCCGAGATATTCGGCCTTCGACAAGGCCGCGCCGATCGGCGTGATCAACTGGAAGTCCGCCGCGTGCAGCGGTTCGGCCACGGCCATGTCGGCGCCGACCAGCGCGCGCAGCCGGGTGCGTTCGATGTCGCGAAGCTGCTCGGCTTGCGGGGAGGTCGGTTCGGCGAGGGATGAGGTCACAGGAGGCTCCGTTAAAAGGGGATGCGAAGGGGTCAGGCGGCCGCGACGAGGCCGTGATCGATCAGGCTCTGGGCGGTGGCGCGAATGGCTTCGCGGGCCGGCCGCGGCTGCCATCCCAGCAATCGTTGCGCCTTGGCGGCGCTGACGCTGAGGTCGAGGTCGAGCTCGTTCACGATCATGCGCGACCGCGCGCTGAACGGCGCCATTATCCGGATCATCCAGTTCGGCACGTCGCCCGACGGCAACAGGGCAGCCCGCTCGGGAAAAGCCTCGGCGAGCACTGCCGCCATGTCGCGCATCCACAGAAACTCGCCGGCGGCGATGAAGCGCTGGCCGGACGCCTCCGGATGCGTCATCGCGCGGATATGGACATCGGCCGCGTCGCGCACATCGACGACCGCAACGCCGAAGCGCGGCACTCGCTTCAGTCCGCCGTTCATCATTTGCTGGATCAGCCCCACCGAGGTGCCGAACTCCGGCCCCAGCAGCGGGCCGAAGATGATGCCGGGGTTGATCACCGCGAGGTCGAGTCCGGTTTCCCCGGCAAAGGCCCAGGCCGCGCGCTCCGCCAGCGTCTTCGATTTGTAGTAAGGCGTGGCGCGCTTGCCGGCCGTATCGGTCCATTCATTTTCCGTAAAGGGCGCCACGCCGCTGCCGTGATTGGTGGCGGCGATCGACGAGGTCAGCACCACCCGCGTCACGGCGGCGCGCTGCGCCGCGCGCAGCACCCGCAACGCGCCATCGCGCGCCGGGCCGATCAGCTCGTTCTCGTCTGCTGGTATCCCGGCCGGAAAAGGTGAGGCGGTGTGGATCACGTAGCGGCAGCCGGCAGCCGCTTCGTCCCATCCGGCGTCGGCGCGCAGGTCGGCTTCGATGAAGCGGAGCCTGCGGCGGGCGGCCGGCGTCGCGCAAATCTGTTGCGCGATGCGGTCGGCATCGCCGAGGCGGCGAAGGCTGCCGCGCACAGCGTAGCCTCCCGCCAGCAATTGCCGGGCGATATGGCCGCCGAGAAATCCGCCGATCCCGGTCACCAGGACCGTGGAAAGCTCTGTCATGTTCAGTCCTTTTCGCGGGTAGCGAGAAAATTCAAATTAGACACATAGACATAATTTGTCCAATAGTCTTTTGACGCTTTGGACGGAGACTGTCAATCTGTCTGAATGACTGAACGCGATGCCAAATCCGACCACATCCTCGACGCGGCCCTCCCGGTGTTTGTTCGCCATGGCTTCCGCAAGGCCTCGATGGCGGACATTGCGCGCGCCGCGGGGATTTCGCGGGCGTCGCTCTATCTCAGCTTCAGCAGCAAGGAGGAGGTGTTCCGCGCCGGATCGACGCGCGCCCACGCCCGGACGATGCAGGACGTCGCGGCGGTGCTGGCGGGCCCCGGCGACGTGTTCGAGCGGCTCGAAGCTGCCGTCGCTGCGTTCCACCGCGGCCTGATCGCGCCGTTTGCCGGCAGCGCCGATGCGGTCGAGCTGTTCGACGTCAACATGGCGCTGGCCAGGGACATCACGCTGGCGGCTCGCGAAAGGCTGGTCGCTTTGCTGGCACAGGCGCTGGCCGATGCGCATCGTGCCGGTGTGATCGCCCCGGATCCGCTGCAGGCGCGGCCCGCCGATATTGCGGGCGTCATTGTCGCTGCGATGGACGGGATCAAGCACGCGCCCGGCGATGGCGGCCAACGCGAAGACCACATGCGGCTCTTCATGCGCCTGCTGCGCGCCGCTATTTCTTGAGAAACTTGTCCGGCTGGATGGTCACGGTCATTTCCCGCGGCTTCGGCGTGACGAAATTGGCCAGCGCGTAGATCGCCGCATAGCCGATGCCGCCGATCACCGCGACGACCGTCAGAAAGCGGAACAGGCTGGGCATAGCGGGGAACTCAAGGCGGCGATGGAGGTCGGGCGCGGCAGGGCCGAGTAGCAGCATGTTCGATGGGTTGTTGCAAGAGTCTGTGGCAACGGCGGCAGCCGGGGTAGTATAGGTGACGCCAAATGTGGCAATCGTTGCCATATTCGTTTGAGTGCCCGATGTCGCAGACCACCACCACCACCCAGCCAGCCGGCGCCAGCACATCCCAGGAGGCCGACATCGTCGCCGCCCTGGGACGGCGTTCGGTCGTGCTGGTCGGGATGATGGGCGCCGGCAAGTCCACGGTGGGGCGGCGGCTCGCCAGCCGGCTGCGGCTGCCTTTCATCGATGCCGATACCGAGATCGAGGCCGCTGCCGGCATGTCGATCCCGGATATTTTCGAGACCCACGGCGAGCCGCATTTCCGCGACGGCGAGGCCCGGGTGATCGCCCGCCTGCTTGAGAGCGGGCCGCAGATCCTGGCCACCGGCGGCGGTGCCTTCATGCGCGAGGACACCCGCGCCCGGATCCGCGACAAAGCCATCTCCATGTGGCTGAAGGCCGACGCCGACGTGATCCTGCGCCGGGTCCGCCGCCGCACCGGCCGCCCGTTGCTGCAGACCGCCGATCCCGCCGCGACCATCGGGCGCCTGATCGAGCTGCGCCATCCGGTCTATGAGGCCGCCGAAATCACCATCGCCTCGCGCGACGTGCCGCACGAAAAGGTCGTCGACGAATGCATCGCGGCGCTGCACGACCATCTGTTGCACGCCAATATCGCGGCCGGCGTCATCACCGGGCCAAGCGAGCCCCTGAGCAGGACATCATGACCGCGCCTTTGAAACATTCCGATCCGATCACTGTCGAGGTCGCGCTCGGTGATCGTACCTATGACATCATCATCGGCCGCGACGTGCTGCCGTCGCTGGGCGCGCGCATCAAGGCGCTGCGGCCCGGCGTGCGCACCGCCATCGTCACCGACCGCGCCGTGGCGAAGCACTGGCTGAAGGCGACCGAGGCATCGCTGGCCGAGGCCGGCATCCCGACCTCCAGCTTCGTGGTCGAGGAGGGCGAGGGCTCCAAGAGCTATGCTGGTCTGGAAAAGGTCTCTGAGGCGCTGATCGCCGCAAAGATCGAGCGCAACGATCTGGTCATCGCGCTGGGCGGCGGCGTGGTCGGCGATCTCGCCGGCTTTGCCGCGGCGATCCTGCGCCGGGGCGTCGATTTCGTGCAGGTGCCGACCTCGCTGCTGGCCCAGGTGGATTCCTCGGTCGGCGGCAAGACAGGCATCAATTCGCCGGCCGGCAAGAACCTGCTCGGCGCCTTCCACCAGCCGGTACTTGTGGTCGCCGACACCGCGGTGCTCGACACGCTGTCGCCGCGCCAGTTCCGCTCCGGTTACGCCGAGGTCGCCAAATACGGCGTGCTCGGGGACGAGGCCTTCTTCGCCTGGCTGGAAGCCAACCATGCCGACATCGTGCGCGGCGGTGCCGCTCGCGAACACGCCATCGCCACCTCATGCCGCGCCAAGGCCGGCGTGGTGGCGCGCGACGAGCGCGAGAACGGCGAGCGGGCGCTGCTCAATCTGGGCCACACCTTCGGCCACGCGCTGGAGGCGGTGACCGGCTTCTCCGATCGCCTGTTCCACGGCGAAGGCGTTGCGGTCGGCATGGTGCTGGCGGCGCAATTGTCGGCGCAACTCGGCATGATCGCAGAGAGCGACGCGCAGCGCGTGCAGCGTCATCTCGTCGAGGTCGGTCTGCCGACGCGGCTGCAGGACATTGCCGGTTTCACCCAGGAAGGCCTGGCCGACGCCGATCGGCTGATGGCGCTGATGGCGCAGGACAAGAAGGTCAAGCGCGGCAAGCTCACCTTCATCCTGCTGCAGGCGGTGGGGCAGGCGGTGATCGCCGGCGACGTCGAGCCCGCCGTCGTCCGCGACTTCCTTCAGACAAAACTGGCCGGATGAGCGCGTTCGGTCTCGTGTCCCGGACGCGGTGCGATGCGCCGCCCCTTGGCGGCGTCATGCACTGCAGAGCCGGGACCGTGCAAAGCGCCGGCGTTTCTGGCGGTCCCGGCTCTGCGGAGCGGCACAAGTGTGCCGCACCGCGTCCGGGACAAGTACAAGGCTGTATCCGACCCCAAATATCGGCGACAAGGCCTGGCATTCGCAGGGCCAGTGCGGGACCAACATGAACTCGACTGTTTCCAACCTGCTGATCGCCTTTTTCCTGCTGGCGGCGAATGCCTTCTATGTCGCGGCCGAATTCGCGCTGGTGTCGAGCCGTGGCTTTCGCGTCAAGGCGATGGCCGAGCAGAACCGCTTCGGCGCGCGGCTGCTGCAGCAGATGATGAGCAACGTCGAGGCCTACCTCGCCTGCTGCCAGCTCGGCATCACCATGGCTTCGCTCGGGCTCGGCTGGGTCGGCGAGCCCACCGTCGCCGCTTTGCTGAAGCCGCTGCTCGATCCACTGGGCCTGTCGGAGTCGGCACTGCACTTCACCTCGTTCCTGACCGGCTTTCTGGTCTTCTCGTCGCTGCATATCGTGATCGGCGAACAGGTGCCGAAGACGCTGGCGATCCGCCAGCCGGAGCCGGTGTCGCAGTGGATCGCCTATCCGCTCTACGTCTCCTACGTGCTGTTCTGGCCCTTGAACTGGCTGCTCAACAACGCGTCGCGCACGGTGCTGCGGCTGCTCGGCGTGCAGGAAACCTCGCAGCACGAGATTCTCACGGGCCGCGAGATCGAGGGGCTGGTGGGCGAATCCGCCGAGCACGGCAAGATGGAAAGCGGCGAGGCCGAATATATCCAGAACGTGTTCCGGTTCGGCGACCTCGCAGTGTCGGACGTGATGGTCCATCGCACCGCGATGGTGACGCTGAACGCCGACCTGCCGTCGGAGGAACTGGTGCGCGATGTGCTGGCCACCGAATACACCCGGATTCCGCTGTGGCGGGAGAAGTCGGAAAACATCATCGGCGTGCTGCACGCCAAGGACCTGCTGCGCGCGATCCGCGCAGCCGACGGCGATACGTCGAAGATCGACGTCGCTTCCATCGCGCTGCCGCCATGGTTCGTGCCGGAGATGCGGCCGCTGTCGGATCAGCTCAAGGCGTTCCGCCGCCGCAAGACCCACTTCGCGCTGGTGGTGGATGAGTATGGCGAAGTCGAAGGCATGGTGACGCTGGAAGATATCCTGGAGGAGATCGTCGGCGACATCTCGGACGAACACGACGTGGTGGTGGCCGGCGTCCGTGCCCAGCCCGATGGCTCCGTGGTGGTGGACGGTTCGGTGCCGATCCGCGACCTCAACCGCGCCATGGACTGGCATCTGCCGGACGAGGAGGCCACCACGGTGGCCGGCCTGGTGATCCACGAGGCGCGTTCGATCCCCGAACGCGGCCAGAGTTTTACCTTCCATGGCTTCAGGTTTCGCGTCCTGCGCCGCGAGCGCAACCGCATCACCGCGTTGCGCATCGGCCCGGTGCCGACGGAGCCCGAGCCGGAACAGAAGAAGCCGAGGGCGGGAACCGCCTTCTAGGAAGCCTCGCCCGGTGCCAGCGCCTTGACGGCCAGGGCGTGCACTGTCCCGGCCAGTTCCGCCGCCAAAGTAGCGTTGACCATGCGATGGCGATCGATCCGGCTCTTCCCTTCGAAGGCCCGCGATACAATATTGACCCTGAAATGGGTCTCGCCGCCCGGCCGATGGCCGCTATGGCCTTCATGCAGGTGGGACTCGTCGATCACGTCGAGGCTTTGCGGAGCGAAAGCCTCTTGCAACTTCTTTGTGATGTCATCTTTGGCGCTCATGGAAGAGAATTAACGCCGCTTCCGCGGGATCGTCAATTGCGATGGTCTGCGGCGCAACACAGGTAGGGTAATCGCAATGTCAAGACTTGAAGCTTTTCGTGTTGCGTTGTCATAGTCAGCCATGGCCATCGACTCATCCAAGTTCTTCGACAGCATCCGCATCAAGCCTAACAAGCTGAGCGCCAAGCAGCAGGCTGCCGCGCGCGAAGAAGCGCAGATGTGTGAGGCGCCCAATTGCAAGAACAAGGGCGGCCATCGCGCCCCCAAGGGCCGCGGCAATGACAAGGAATACTGGCACTTCTGCCTGAACCATGTCCGCGAATACAATCAGGGCTACAATTTCTTCCAGGGCATGGCCGCCGACGCCGTCGCGCGCTATCAGAAGGACGCGTTGACCGGCCACCGTCCGACCTGGAAGATGGGCGCCAACGGCACCAAGGGCAAAGGCAAGACCGCCGAGGCCGATCTGGAAGGTGCCGCCGATCCGTTCGCCATGTTCAGCGAGCTCAACGGCCGCGCCAGCCTGGCGTCCCGGTCCGGGCTCCCGCACCGAGGCCCCCAAGGCGGAAACCCGCAAGATCTTCAATGCCGAGCGCAAGGCGCTGCAGGTCATGGGCCTCGGCCCCGATGCCACGCTGGAAACCGTGAAGTCGACCTACAAGGCGCTGGTGAAGCAGCACCATCCCGACGCCAATGGCGGCGACCGTTCCACCGAGGATCGGCTGATCGAGATCATCAAGGCGTATAATTATCTGAAGACCGTGGTTCGCGGATCGTAGCGTCCTAACCTCTCCCCGCCCTTTGCGGGGAGAGGTCGCTGCGTCTTCGCGGCGGGTGAGGGGCGAGGCACGCGATCTGCCGCTTGCTCATGCGATCGACACGCTTGGCCGTCACGAAATGGCTGCGCGACAGGAAAACCCGGAAGATCGGGTGACCATCGTGCCTCGCCCCTCACCCGAAGCCCTCGCTGCGCTCGGACTTCGACCTCTCCCCGCAAAGGGCGGGGAGAGGTTAAGATCAGAGGTCCAGACACAAAAAAGCCGGCGCGAAATTCGCGCCGGCTTTTTGTTGAACGTCGAAACCTCAGTTCAGCTTGGCGCGGACCTCAGTGATGCCCTTGGCGAGCAGATCGTCGGCAACCGAACCCTTGACCGACTGCGAGAGGATCGTGGTCGCCGCGGTGACGGCGGCATCGGCTGCGGCAGCGCGGACGTCGGCCAAAGCCTGAGCTTCGGCCAGCGCGATCTTGCCTTCCGCCGACTTGGTGCGGCGGGCGACGAAATCTTCCATCTTGGTCTTGGCTTCGGCGGCGATGCGCTCGGCCTCTTCCTTGGCGGAGGTGATGATGTCGGCGGCCTCGCGTTCGGCCGCGGCGTGGCGCTTCTTGTAGTCCGCGAGCAATGCGGCGGCTTCGTCGCGCAGCTTGCGGGCATCGTCGAGCTCAGCCTTGATCCGGCTGCTGCGGTTGTCGAGTGCTTTCAGCAGGGTGCGGTGAATGCCGAAATAGCCGAACACCGCCATCAGGATGACGAAGGCGACGGCAACCCAGAATTCCGCTTGTAAACCGAACATCGCTTATCCCTTCAACGAAGCATCGAGCGCGGCGTTGACGACGCCGGCGTTCGGGCTGGTGCCGGTGAGGCGTTCGACGATGGCCGAAGCGGTGTCTGCGGCGATGCCGCGGACATTGCCCATCGCCTGCTCGCGCATGGTGGCGATGGTCTTTTCCGCCGAAGCGAGCTTCGCAGCGAGGCTCTCTTCCAGCCTGGCCTTGGCCTGTTCCTGCTCGGCATTGAGTTTCTCACGCACCTCGGCCGCCATCGCCTGTGCCTTGGCGCGGGCAGTGGCGAGTTCGGTCTCGTAAGCCTTCAGTGCCAGATCGGAATCGGCCTTCAGCTTCGCGGCTTCGTTCAGGTCGGTGTCGATGACCTTCTGCCGATCCGCAAGGACGCCGCCGACACGCGGCAGCGCCAGGCGCGATACGATCAGATAGAGCAGGCCGAACGCGATCGCGAACGACACCAGCTGTGAAGCGAAGGTGTTGCTCTCGAACGGCGGGAACGAAGCCTTGTGCCCACCGTCAGCCTCGGTGTGCGCTGCCGCACCCTTGGATTTGCCCTGACCTTCAGCCACAGCAGTCTCCTTATCGATCGGAAACGCCCCGCGATGGGGGCGCAAACCGGATCAGTTTCTGGCTTAGACGGCGAACAGCAGCAGGAGCGCGATCAGCAGCGAGAAGATGCCGAGCGCTTCAGTCACGGCGAAGCCGAAGATCAGGTTCGCGAACTGGCCCTGCGAAGCCGAGGGGTTGCGCAGCGCGCCGGCGAGGAACTGGCTGAAGATCATGCCGACGCCGATGCCGGCGCCGCCCATGCCGAGACAAGCAATGCCTGCGCCGATGTACTTAGCTGCGATGGGATCCATGGTAAAACTCCTTCTGGGATAGGTTATGAGAGAGGTGAGGGGTGATTTCGGCCGGGTCGCTTAGTGTCCCGGATGAAGGGCGTCGTTGAGGTAGATGCAGGTCAGGATGGTGAACACGTAGGCCTGCAGGAAGGCGACCAGCAGTTCCAGCGCGGTCAGCGCCGTGGTCATCGCCAGCGGCAGGACTGCGCCGAATACGCCGATGGCACCAAGTGCGCTCAGCGACGTCACAAAGCCTGCAAACACCTTCAGCGTAATGTGGCCGGCCAGCATGTTGGCGAACAGACGGACCGAATGCGACACCGGACGGGACAGGAACGAGATCACCTCGATCACGGTCACCAGCGGCAGGATGTAGATCGGAATGCCGTGCGGCACGAACAGCTTGAAGAAGCCGAGGCCGTTCTTGTAGAGGCCGTAGAGCAGCACCGTCAGGAATACCATCAGCGCCAGCGCCACGGCGACGATGAGATGGCTGGTGACAGTGAAGGTGTAGGGGACGATGCCGATCAGGTTCGCGGTCAGGATGAACATGAACAGCGAGAACACGAACGGGAAGAACTTCATTCCCTCTTCGCCGATGCTCGATCGCACCGTGCCGGAGACGAATTCGTAGGACAGCTCGGCGACCGACTGGAAGCGGCTCGGGATCAGCGCGCGTCCGGCGCTGCCGCCGATCATCAGCACCGACACCAGCGCCACGGCGCCGAACATGTAGGCCGAGGAATTAGTGAAAGCGATTTCCTGGTTGCCGATATGGCCCAGGCTGAAGATCTTGTGGATCTCAAATTGATGGATCGGATCGGCCATCCACGTCGGTCTTTCATCTCTGCCGGATCGCCCGGCAATTAAACGCTGCGCAGGTGCGCGCGAAATCTATGGCGTCCGCCCGACGCCGGCCGAGCGCATCACGTTGATCACGCCGGCGACAAAGCCGAGCAGCATGAACACGATCAGCCCCCAGGGCGATGTCGGCAGCAGATGATCCAGGCCCCAGCCCAGAATCGTGCCGACGACAACGCCCGCGACCAGTTCCGAAGAGAGCCGGAGACCCACCGCCATGGCCGAAGCCCTGGACTGTGCGTTTCCGCTTCCAGTTTCGGATTGGTCAGTCTGAACTTTGCGGTCATCCTGAATTTGGGACAATCGCCGATGCAGACTTCCGAGCCTTGCGGAAAGCGCAGCCTCGTCAGGAGGCGGTTTCCCGCCACTTCCGCTCCCGCCATCATTGTCCCGTGTGTCGTCGGTCATGCTCTCGACACCCGAAAAAACGCTGCAATTGCTGGAAATAACGCCCCGTTACCCTTCAAAGCCGGGCGGACCATACTTAGCACGTCCTGCCAAGTCAAGATTGCCTGATCATCGCTTAGCACGTTGATTTGCTTGATTTTATTGCGAAAAATCGCAGCCGGCTGCGTGCGATCGCCGCACTGCACAGTGAGTTTTACAGTGATCTGTCTTGCGCCATCCGGCACGCTCTGGTCCGATGCCGGCGCTTCGCCAAATTATCCCCGCCTGGAGACCGCATGTCCCGTGAGATCGACTACTATTTTTCGCTGCCGTCGCCTTGGGCCTATATCGGCCACAAGCCGTTCCGGGAGCTGGTAACCACTTACGATCTCAAGGTGAATCACAAGCCTGTGTTTCTTGGCGAACTGTTCGCCGAGACTGGCGGACTGCCGCTCGGCAAGCGCCACCCGGTGCGCCAGCGCTACCGGATGCTGGAATTGCAGCGCTGGCGCGCCAAGCGCGGGCTCGATTTTCACCTGCAGCCGAAGGCATGGCCGTTCAATGGACGGTTGGCCGACGGCGTGGTGATTGCGGCGCTCGAGGCCGGCTTCGATCCCGATGCGTTTCTTTGCCGCGCCTATCCGGCGGTGTGGGAAGACCAGCTTGACCTCGCCGATGCCGCCACGCTGGTCCGCCTCGCCGACGAGTCCGGCCTGCCGGGCAAGCAACTGGTGGAGCGCGCCGGCTCTGACGCCATTGGCGCCATCTACGCGCAGAACCAGCAAGACGCGCAGGCCGCGGATGTGTTCGGCTCGCCGGCCTATGTGCTGGATGGCGAAGTGTTCTGGGGCCAGGACCGGATCGAATTGCTGGCCGATGCGTTGAAATCCGGCCGCGCGCCCTTTCGCTCCGAGGCGTAGAATAGGGCGGGCGATTCCTCAGGGAGCCTTGCCATGACCCTTGCGACATCTTCCGGTCTGCGTGTCCTGCAGCCCGCGGCGTTGGCCGCGGCATTGGCCTGTCTCGGCGGCAGCGCCCAGGCGCAGGCGCTGCCGGACATCGAGAACGGCCGCTACACCCTGTCGCCCATCGCCGATGGCGTGGTGCGGCTCGACACCCGCACCGGCATGGTCTCGACCTGCACCGACAAGGGCACTGGCTGGGCCTGCTACGCGATGCCCGACGAGCGCGCAGCGCTCGATGCCGAGATCGGCCGGCTGCAGAAGGACAACGAATCGCTGAAGGCACAACTGGCGGCACGCGAGCCCGTCGCGCCCGGCAAGATCGACGAGCCGCTGCCGAAACAGGACTCGCTGAAGAAGCCCGATCCGAAAGTCGCCGATGGCACACGCAAGCTCGAGATTCCGCTGCCCAGCGATCGCGACATGGACCGCATGATGGCCTTCGTCGAGAACGCCTGGCGGCGCCTCATCGATATCGCCAGCCGGGTCCAGCGCGACGTCAGCGGCAAGATCTGAGCGCGCATGACCTCACGCTCGATTTCCCGTTCGGCGCCGTCCATCGTCCGCGCGGACACCGTAGCCTCGTCCACGCTCACGGTGCAGACGCCGGGCGCGGGCTTCATCGATCTCACGTCTGACGTCGCCAAATTTCTCGCCGAGATCGGCGCGCGCGATGGCGCACTGACGCTTTTCATCTGCCACACCTCGGCGTCGCTGACGATCCAGGAAAACGCCGATCCCTCGGTGCTGGTCGACCTGATGACCATCCTCGATCGCCTGGCGCCGCAGGATTTTGGCTGGACCCACGACACCGAAGGCCCCGACGACATGCCGGCCCATGTCCGCACCATGCTCACCGCCACCTCGCTGCAGGTGCCCGTGTTGTCCGGGCGGATGGCGCTGGGCACCTGGCAGGCGATCTATCTGATCGAACACCGCCGCCGCCCGCATCGCCGCGAGGCGGTGCTGCAATTTGTCGGGGCGGCGGGATAGCAGCGTTGTTCTTATCCCTCCCACCCGCGTATTCGCGGTGGGGAGGGTGGCCGCGCGCAGCGCGGTCGGGTGGGGGGTGGTGCAACACCGAGGACTGCGCGTGGTGCGCCCCCACCCCGACCTCCACTTCAACGATGCTGCGCATCGTCTCGTTCGGTCGACCCTCCCCACTGCGCTTCGCTTGGGGGAGGGAGACCATGCGCACTTCGCAAAACAAAAAACCGGCCGCGGATTGCTCCGCGGCCGGGTTCGTTTCATCCGAAGTTTGTCCGGCTGCGTGCCGCCGGACAAACTCAGTTGGTATTGATGTCGACGTCCTTGGTCTCCGGCAGGAAGAAGATGCCGATGACCACGGTGATCGCGGCGAAGATCACCGGATACCACAGGCCGGCATAGATATCGCCGGTCGAGGCCACGATGGCGAAGGCCGTCGCCGGCAGCAGGCCGCCGAACCAGCCGTTGCCGATGTGGTAGGGCAGCGACATCGAGGTGTAGCGGATCCGGGTCGGGAACAGTTCGACCAGCATCGCCGCGATCGGGCCATAGACCATGGTCACGAACATCACCAGCACGAACAGCAGTCCGATCACCGCCGCGACCTGCGGACGGAAGATATCGAACGGATGCGCCATCTTCACGATCTGCGCATCGCCGGCCTTCGGGTAGCCCGCGGCCTGCACGGCTGCGAGCACGCTCGGGTTGGACGCTGCGGCGGTGTAGGGCACATCCTTGCCGTTCACGACCACCTTCACGCCGGAGCCGGCGGCGCCGTAGGAGGTCGAGTACTTCACCGACGACTGGGCCAGGTAGGCGCGCGCCAGATCGCAGGGCGTGCTGAACACGCGGGTGCCGACCGGGTTGAACAGATCGCCGCACAGCGCGGGATCGGACACAACTTCGACCTTCACGGTCTCGATGGCCTTTTCCAGGGTCGGATTGGCGTTCGACGTGATCATCCGGAAGATCGGGAAGAACGTCAGCGCCGCGATCAGGCAGCCTGCCAGGATGATCGGCTTGCGGCCGATCTTGTCGGACAGGGCGCCCCAGAACACGAAGAAGCCGGTGCCGAGCAGCAGCGACCATGCGATCAGCAGGTTGGCGGTATAGCCGTCGACCTTGAGGATCGATTGCATGAAGAACAGCGCGTAGAACTGGCCGGTGTACCACACCACGCCCTGGCCCATCACGCCGCCGAGCAGCGCGATCAGCACGATCTTGGCGTTGCTCCAGTTGCCGAAGGCCTCGGTGAGCGGAGCCTTGGAGCTCTTGCCCTCGTCCTTCATCTTCTGGAACACCGGCGATTCATTCAGGCGCAACCGGATCCACACCGACACGCCAAGCAGCGCGACCGAGACCAGGAACGGAACGCGCCAGCCCCAGGCGGCGAATTCCGGCTCGCCCAGGATCGTTCGCGTGAACAGGATCACCAGCAACGACAGGAACAATCCCAGCGTGGCCGTGGTCTGGATGAACGATGTGTAGTAGCCGCGCTTGCCGGGCGGCGAGTGCTCCGCCACATAGGTCGCAGCACCGCCGTATTCGCCGCCGAGCGCGAGGCCCTGCAGCAGGCGCAGGCCGATCAGGATGATCGGAGCCGCGATGCCGATGGTGGCGGCGCTCGGCAGGATGCCTACGACGAAGGTCGACAGACCCATGATCAGAATGGTGACGAGGAAGGTGTACTTGCGGCCGACGATATCGCCGACGCGACCGAACACGATGGCGCCGAACGGGCGAACGATGAAGCCGGCGGCGAAGGCCAGCAGCGCGAAGATGTCGCGCGTCGCCTGGTTGAACATCGGCGCCTTGGTGACGGGATCGATGACGCCGAAGAACTGCGCGCCGATGATGCTGGCGAGCGATCCGAACAGGTAGAAATCGTACCACTCGAAGACGGTGCCGAGCGACGAGGCAAGAATGACGAAACGTTCGTCCTTCGTCATGCCTCCAGCGCGTGGAGATGTTGCAGCTATCGTTGACATGTGTATCGCTCCCCGAATTCGTTGATATGGTCGGCGCCGCCGCGCCGGTCTCTTGCCGGATGGTTGCAGCTTGCTTCCACCTCAAAGTAACACTGGCGTGATACGCGCCCCAATAAGACTTTCGGCTCTGGGTTGTGCGCGGCGAGCCAATGGATGGCGTCCCTCGCTGCCGGGACATCCGCGAGCCCGCGGCCTGCCGAGACGTATTGCGGCGCACCATGTTGCGGGTTAACTGCTTTGCCGCGTGGCAACATTGCAGGCTTGCCAGATGCCGGCGGTCAGACGACACTTGCCCGGTTGACGTCGCTTTTGCCTATGTTCACAACTCGATCACCGGAGTTCCGATGCCGGTCGCAAGGATGAAATGACCGCCGCTTCGACCATGCGCCTTATTGTTGCCGACGATCATCCGCTATTTCGCGGTGCATTGCGGCAGGCCCTGCTGGGCGTGTTGCCTGAGGCCCGCATCGACGAGACCGGCACTTTCGACGATCTCACCAAATCGCTGGAGCAGGACGCCGATGTTGACCTGGTGCTGCTGGACCTGTCGATGCCGGGGATATCGGGCTTCTCCGGCCTGATCTACCTGCGCGCGCAATATCCCGCGGTTCCTGTGGTGATCGTCTCCGCCAGCGACGACGTCGGCACGATCAGGCAGTCGCTGGATTTCGGCGCCTCGGGCTTCATTCCGAAGCGCTTCGGCGTCGAGACGCTGCGCGACGCCATTCTGAAGGTGATGGACGGCGACGTCTGGGTTCCGCCCGATATCGACATGGCGGCGGCAGCCGATCCCGAAATGTCAAAACTGCGCGACCGCCTGGTGACGCTCACGCCGCAGCAGGTGCGGGTGCTGATGATGCTGTCGCAGGGCCTGCTCAACAAGCAGATCGCCTATGAGCTCGGTGTCTCCGAAGCCACCATCAAGGCCCATGTCTCGGCGATCCTGCAGAAGCTCGGCGTCGAAAGCCGCACCCAGGCGGTGATTGCCGCCGCAAAAATCGCCGGTCGTCAGTGGCGCCAGGGCGAGCCGGCGGCGCAATAGGCGAGGCGAAACGCAGTCTCTGGTGTCGGCAGGCGTCTCGGACTTCTCCGTTGTCTTCGCCCGGCTTGACCGGGCGACCCAGTACACTCGGGCCAACGTTTACTGGATCGCCCGGTCCCGGCGCGCAATTGCGCGCAGGCCGGGCGACGACAGCGTAGCGTGGGCGGTCTATTGCTGCTGCTACTCCGCCGCCATCATCTGCTGGGCGCGCCATTGCCCGAGCAATGCGCGCAGCGATGCCGGCTTCACCGGCTTGTTGAGCACGGCGATCTTCTCCTGGCGCGCCGCCTCGCGGACATGCGGGCTGCGGTCGGCGGTGATCAGGATCGCCGGGATGGCCGGACCGAAGCGGCTGCGAATTTCCCGGATGGCGGCGACGCCGTTGCCGCGATCGAGATGATAGTCCACCAGCAGTCCGGTGAGCCGCTTGCCGGCGGCCTCGATTTCGGCAATCGCCTCGATCGCCGCTTCCGGATCGGCGACGGCGACCACCACTGCACCCCACGCAGTCAGCAACGTCTTCATGCCGTCGAGGATGGCCGCATCGTTTTCGATGCAGACGATCAGCGTGCCCGACATCGGCGATTTCGACAGCGGGGTCGCTGATGTCACCGCGGTGGTGTGGTTGATGGCCTTGGCGATCGGAACGGTGACCGAAAAGAACGATCCGCCGCTGCGGTTGGAGTCGAGGGCGATGCCGTGGTTGAGCACATGGGCGAGGCGCTTGACGATGGACAGGCCGAGGCCCAGCCCGCGGGCGATCCGGGCGCCCTGTTCGAGCCGGTGGAACTCCTTGAAGATCTCGCCGCGCTTCTGCACGGGAATGCCGACGCCGGTGTCATAGACGCCGATCTGCAGGGACTTGCCGCGGCGGCGGCAGCCGACCAGCACGCGGCCGTGCGGCGTGTACTTGATGGCATTGGAGATCAGGTTCTGCAGCAGCCGCCGGAGCATCAGCCGGTCCGACTCGACCGGCAGCGAGCACGGCACGAAGGTGAGCGCGACGCCGCGGGCGCGGGCGATCGGCGCGTATTCGATCTCCAGCGAGCGCATCAGGTCGCCGATCCGGAAGCTGGAGATCGACGGGTTCATGGCGCCGGCGTCGAGCCGCGAGATGTCGAGCAGCGCGCCGAGAATTTCCTCGATGGCTTCCAGGGAGTCGTCGATGTTCTCCACCAGCCGTGCGTCCTCGCCGCCGCTCTGTCGTTCCACCAAGCTGGTGACGTAGAGCCGCGCCGCGTTCAGCGGCTGCAGGATGTCGTGGCTGGCGGCAGCCAGAAACCGCGTCTTGGAGATATTGGCGTCTTCCGCGGTACTCTTGGCCCTTGCCAGTTCGGAGTTCAGCCGCGTCAATTCCTCGGTGCGGTCGCGCACGCGTTTTTCCAGCGTCGCATTGGCGCGTTCCAGCGCTTCGGCGGCCTCGAAGCTCGGCGTCACGTCGGAGAAGGTCAGCACCAGTCCGTTGTCCGGCATCCGGTTGGCGCGCACTTCGATCACGATCTGGCGGTCTGGCAGCCGCTCCAGATAAGGCTCGCCCTCGGTGGTGTAGGCGATCAGCCGCATCTGCGTCAGCGTCGCATTGTCACCGAAGCCGGATGCGCCCTGGCCGCCGATGAATTCGAGGATCTCTTGCAGCGGCACGCCGATCTGCACGATCTGCGGCGGCAGGCCGAGAATCTCGCCGAACTGCCGGTTCGAACAGATCGGCTGCAGGTCGGGATTGAACACGGCGATGCCCTGGCGGACATGATTCAGCGCGGTCTGCAGGACCTCGCGGTTGAAATGCAGCGCCGCGTGGGAATCGTCGAGCAGCTTCAGGGCGGCCCTGGCGGACACCGTGCGCTTGCGCAGCAGCAGTGACATGACCAGCCGCGACGAGGCCGCCCCGATCGATGAGGCGATCAGGTGTTCGGCGTGCTGCAGCAGTTCGAAATCGGCGGGCGCGGCGGGATCGAGGTTGACGCGCTGGCTGGCGGCAAAGGCCTCGAAAGACTCCCGCGCCCGCTCCGGGCCGAGATACTGCGTCACGGTGCCCAGAATATCCTGCACCGTTACGGTGGACCGCCAGCGCCGGAACGCCGGCGTCATCGGCGCCATGGTGTTAGGAACGAACAACTCCGCCTGCAGCCGCTCGATCGATGACGGCTGCCGCAGCAGCGACAGCACCACGTAGGTCAGGATGTTCAGCGACAGGCTCCACAGCGTGCCGTGCAGCAGCGGCGGCAGGTCGGCGCCGAACAGGTCCTGCGGTCGCAGCGCTTCGATGCCGAACGGCCCGTGCTGCAGCAGCAGCATGCCGGCGGTGTTGCCGTCGAGAAAGCTCGGAATGAACAGCGTATAGGCCCACACCGCAAAACCGACCAGCATGCCGCCCATGGCGCCGCGCGCGGTGGCGCGGCGCCAGATCAGGCCGCCGAAAAACGCCGGCGCGAACTGTGCGATGGCTGCGAAGGACAGAAGGCCGATGGCAGCGAGCTGGGTGTTGCCGAGTGCGCGAAAATACAGATAGGCCATAGCCATGATGGCAAAGATCGCAAAGCGCCGGACCTTGAGCAGGAAATAGCCGAAATCTGCGTTGCCGTTCGGCGCATGCGGGCCGCGCTGCAGCACCAGCGGCATCACGAGGTCGTTGGAGACCATCACCGCCAGCGCCACGCATTCGACGATCACCATGGCGGTGGCCGCCGACATGCCGCCGATGAACACCACGATGCTGAGGAAGGTCGAGCCGGCCTCGATGGGCAGCGCCAGCACATACATGTCGCTGTCGACGGCGCCGAACGGGAAGGTGACCAGCCCGGCCAGCGCGATCGGAATCACGAAGATATTGATGGCGATCAGATAGAGCGGAAACAGCCATTTCGCGCGGCTGACCTCGGCGTCATCCGAGTTCTCCACCACGCTGACATGGAATTGCCGTGGCAGCAGCATGATGGCGCAGAACGACAGCAGCACCATGGTGAGGAAGTTGCCCACCGACGGCACGTAGGCGATGGCCCGCGCCGCCTCCGGCGTCTTCAGCGCACGCTCCATCAGATCGACCGGGCTGAACATCCAGAACGTCACGAACAGGCCGGCGGCGATGAAGGTCACCAGCTTGATGATGGATTCGGTGGCCACCGCCAGCATCAGCCCATGCTGATGTTCGGTGGCATTGGTCTGCCGGGTCCCGAACAGCACGGCGAACGCCGCCATGGCCAGCGTCACGATCAGCGCGATGTCGCCGACGATCGGGATGTTCTCGATCGCCTGATCCTCGCCGAGGATAGTGGAGAGCGACGACGCCACGGCCTTGAGCTGCAGCGCGATGTAGGGCACCGAGCCGATGATGGCGATGACCGCGACGGTGGCGGCTACCGCCTGGCTCTTGCCGTAGCGGGCGGCGATGAAGTCGGCGATCGAGGTGATGTTTTGCGATTTCGCGAGCTGGATCACCCGGCGCAGGATCGGCGTGCAGAAGCCGATCATCAGGATCGGTCCGAGATAGATCGCCAGGAAGTCGACGCTGGTCCGGCTGGCCACGCCGACCGAGCCGAAGAATGTCCATGAGGTGCAGTAGATCGCCAGCGACAGCGGGTAGATCAACGCGCCGGCGCGGCCGCGCTGGAGCAAGGCGATACGGTCGCCGTAGCTGGCGACGCAGAACAGAAATCCGATATAGCCGAAGGCGGCTGCGATCACGCCCCAGTCGTGAAGCATCGTCACTCCCGTGCGGCGGGCTCAGGCCCGTCCGTCGTGGGAAAACCTAGCCTGTTGAGTGGATGCAGGCGATAGGGATTTGTCGCGTTCCCCGGGCGCGATGCAGCACGAAGTGCTGCTTCGTAGATCCGGTGTCCAGCTTTTTGACCGGAATCCCTGATCTGCGGAGCAGCGCGAAGAACGCTGCAGCGCGCCCGGGAAACGCATAGGCCGGATTGTTTTACTCCGCCGCCATCGCCTTGGCGTTGAGCGGAAGTCCGAGCTGATCCCAAACCTGAACCAGGGCGTCGGCGAGCTGATCGATCAGCGCGTCGTCATGATAGGGCGACGGCGTGATGCGCAGCCGTTCGGCGCCCTTGGGTACCGTCGGATAATTGATCGGCTGGATATAGATGCCGTGCTGTTCCAGCAGCAGGTCGCAGGCCTTCTTGCAGCGCTCGGGATCGCCGACGAACAGCGGCACGATGTGGGTGTCGCTCAGCATGACCGGCAGGCCGGCGGCGTTGAGGATCGCCTTGACGCGCGCGGCGCGGTCCTGGTGGCGCTCGCGCTCCCAGCTCGAGGTCTTGAGGTGGCGGATCGCCGCGGTGGCTGCCGAGCAGATCGCCGGCGGCAGCGCGGTGGTGAAGATGAAGCCCGGTGCGTAGGAACGCACCGCGTCGACGATGTCTTTGCTGGCGGCGATATAGCCGCCGAGGCAGCCGAACGCCTTCGCCAGCGTGCCTTCGAGAATGTCGATGCGATGCATTACGCCGTCGCGTTCGGCGATGCCGCCGCCGCGCGGGCCGTACATGCCGACCGCATGGACTTCATCCACATAGGTCATCGCGCCATACTTCTCGGCGAGATCGCAGATCTTGGCCAGCGGCGCGATATCGCCATCCATGGAATACAGGCTTTCGCAGGCGATCAGCTTCGGCCGGTCCGGACCGGCGGCGATCAGCAATTCCTCGAGATGGGCGACGTCGTTGTGGCGGAAGACCACGCGTTCGCAGCCGGATTGCCGGATTCCTTCGATCATCGAATTGTGGTTGAGCGCGTCCGACAGGATCAGGCAGTTCGGAATCAGCTTGGTGAGCGTCGAAATGCCGGTCTGGTTGGAGACGTAGCCCGAGGTGAACAGCAGGGCCGCTTCCTTGCCGTGCAGGTCGGCGAGTTCTTCTTCGAGCTGGACCAGCGGATGATGGGTGCCGGCGATGTTGCGGGTGCCGCCGGCGCCGGTGCCGACCCGGGTCGCGGTCTCGACCATGGCGCCGACAACTTTCGGGTGCTGGCCCATGCCGAGATAGTCGTTGGAGCACCAGATCACCACGTTGCTGGACCCCTTGGGGGAGTGCCAGACCGCGTGCGGAAACCGCCCGGCGATTCGTTCGAGATCCGCGAACACGCGATAACGCCGCTCGTCGTGCAGTCGGTTGAGGGCGTCAGAGAAGAACTTGCTGTAATCCATCGCGAAAAACCTGATGCGGAACCCGAACGGAGGCGATTGCGTGTCAGGGCGTTTTAGAGCGTTTCCAGCTTTCATGTCGAGCTGAAATGCGCTTCCAGGCACCCGTTGCGAGTTGGCAGACTAGCGCCAAACGCACAGCTAATCTTGAGCCAGATCAAACAGCTGGACGCTATTTGCCGGTCCCCGTCGCAGGCCCGCCGCGGGTCACACAGCGGTGAAGCGCAAAACACCGTCCGGTCGTTGGACAACGCTCAGGCGGTTCTGGTTCAGCATATAATTGACGTGGGCGATCAGTTCGCCGGCAGCAAAACCGGTCTGATGCGCATCGAGCTTGTGCTTGTGGAAGATGACCGGGACCAGCTCCGCCGAGGTCATCGGCGTCTCCTTGCACGCTGCCGCGATCATCTGGCAGCGCTCCTCGTGATGATCGGCGAGCTGCTTGATCCGGACCTTGACGCCATGGAACGGTACGCCGTGACCGGGCAGCACCAGCACGTCGTCGGGCAGCGTTTCGGACAAACGCCTGAGCGAACGCAGGTAGGCGCCGAGCGAATTCTCTTCGGGCTCATGGGCCCAGACGCTGACATTCGGCGAAATCTTGCTGAGCACCTGATCGGCGGACAGAAACAGCCCGTCGGCAGCGCAATACAGCATCACCTGGTCGGGCGAATGGCCGGCGCCGGTGATGACGCGGAAGGTGCGCGTGCCGATGGTGAAGTCATCGCCATCGGACAGCCGGCGATAGACGGCGGGCAGCGGCACGGTCTTCTTCAGATAATCCTGGCCGCGGCCGAGCAGTTGCTCGGTGATGTCCTCGTCCATGCCGTGGCGGCGGAAGAACAGTCGCGAATTGACCAGCCGCTCGTCGCTGCGGCGGACCTGATGGTAGACGCCCTGCAGATATTCGATCTGCGACATGTAGAACGGGCAGTTGAAACGCTGCACCATCCAGCCGGCCTGACCGACATGGTCGGGATGGGCGTGGGTCACGATCACCTTGCTGATGGTCTTGCCGGCCAGCGGGCCGTCGAACAGCGCGGTCCAGGCCGCGATGGTGGCCTCGTTGCCGATGCCGGTATCGACCATCGCCCAGCCGTCGCCGTCGGCCAGCAGGTAGATGTTCACATGGTTGAGGCGGAACGGCAGGTCGAGCCGGATCCACAGCACGCCCGGGGCGATTTCGACCACCTGATCGGGGCCGGGATGGGCCTCCCAGGGATATTGGAGGCCGTCGGTCGGGGTGGGAATGGCGTCTGTTTTCGAATGCATGGCTTCTGTCGCTATGTCTTTGCACCGGCTTAGCGGGACAAGCTGCGCGGCGCCAGCCGAATTGTGGGCCGGCGCCGCAGGGCCATATTCCGCGCGGTGGTTAGCCGGCGGCTACAGACGCCGCCGGCAGTTCCAGACCTGTCGGCTCAAGCCGCACGTCGTCGAGCGCGGAATGAATGCCGAGGCGATCGAGCAGTTCGACGTCGCGGGTGGTCTGCGGGTTCCTGGTGGTCAGCAGCACGTCGCCGATGAAGATCGAATTGGCCCCGGCCAGAAAGCACAGCGCCTGCAGCTCGTCCGACATGTACTGGCGGCCCGCAGACAGCCGCACCACGCTTTTCGGCATCATGATGCGCGCCACCGCGATCATGCGCGCCAGCGCGATCGGATCGGCGCGCTCCGCAGTGTCATTGACCGGAACACCCTTGACCTCGTTCCACAGGTTGATCGGCACGCTCTCCGGATGGTTCGGCAGGTTGGCCAGCAGCACCAGCATGCCCAGGCGGTCCTCGACCTGCTCGCCCATGCCGACGATGCCGCCGCAACATACTTTCAACCCGGCGTGGCGCGCATTGGCCAGCGTCTCGATGCGGTCTTCCATGGTGCGCGTGGAGATGATGCGGCTGTAGAATTCGCGCGAGGTGTCGATGTTGTGATTGTAGAAATCGAGTCCGGCGTTTTGCAGCCGCTGTGCCTGGTCTTCGGTGATCATTCCGAGTGTGGCGCAGGTCTCGAGACCCAGGCCCTTCACCGCGCTGACCATGTCGCAGACCCGGTCGAGATCCTTGTCCTTCGGGTTGCGCCATGCGGCGGCCATGCAGAACCGGCTGGCGCCTGACTCCTTGGCACGCTGCGCGGTGGCGACCACGGCCTCACGATCCATCAGCTTGGTCGCGGCGACGTCGGTGTCGTAATGTGCGCTTTGCGAGCAGTAGCCGCAGTCTTCCGGGCAGCCGCCGGTCTTGATGCTGAGCAGGCTCGCGGTCTCCACATGATTCGGATCGAAGTTGCCGCGGTGAATGCCTTGCGCCTGGAACATCAGGTCGGCGAACGGCAGGTCGTACAGCGCCTGTGCCTCGGCGCGCTGCCAGTCGTGGCGGAGGTGAGGTGCGCCGTTCGATACGGTGGATGATGCGGTCATGGGAATCCTCGTGCTTCGGCCGTGCCGGAGGTCATTGGGTACCGCAGCTGTCCATGAAATCGACGGCCGAAACAAGGAGCGGTCGCCGATTGCAGTCATGCCGAGGTTGAACGGCAAGGCGATTGACGGTGCTCCCGCCTGGCTCTTGAAAAAGTGCCGGTCAAACAAAAAGGCCGGCGCAAGCGCCGGCCTTTTCTCGTCCGAAACCGCGTGAGCGGTCTCGATCAGACGAAGATCAATACTTCGCGAGGAGCGGCGCGCCGCCCAGGTTGAAGTGGTAGTTCAGGCCAGCCTTGACGGTGTGCTGTTCGCTGGTGGACGAACCGAGAGCGGCCAGCGGTGCAGCGGCGAAGGAGGTCTTGCCGAAGTTGTAGTACTGGTACTCGATGTTACCCGACCAGTTCTGGGTGAACAGGTATTCCAGACCGCCACCGACGGTGTAGCCATCCGTGTTGCCGTTCACGCCGACCAGGGTCGGACCGGTGACCGAGCGGCTGCGATCCGAGAACGCGTAACCGCCCTTGGCGTACAGCATGGCCGGACCCCAAGTGTAGCCGAGACGGCCGGTGACCGAGCCGAGGCCCTTCAAGCTGCTGTTGTAGGTGTAGCCTGCAACGGTCGGGAAGGTGACGGTGTTGCCGCTGTTGCTGGTCCAGTCGTACTGGGCTTCGACACCGAACACCCAGTTCGGGGCGAACTGGTAGTTGTAGCCGCCCTGGACGCCGCCCATGAACTTGCCATCGTTGCTGCTGCTGCTCACGCCGCCGGGGAAGCCGTTGCCGCCGCCGAATGCGCCGCCGACGTTGCCGCCGATGTAGAAGCCGGTCCAGTTGTAGATCGGGGCTGCGACGTAGGCCGGTGCCTTGGTGTAGGGGCGAGCGGCGAGATCGGCTGCAAGTGCAGGCACAGTCGCGCCGAGAGCGATCAGAGCCACAGTACCGAGAAGGAAGTTCTTCATTTTATTTTCTCCAGAAATTATTTCAGATGAGCCGCGCGTCGGCTCCGTCCATGGCGTGGATGTAGACAGCTTTTGCATTAAATACTGTCACCCATAGGCCACAGCCGGCGAGAACCGAACCATCTGACAACACACGGCTTTTCGATGCTTAATGCGGCCCTAATGAAATCTCAATTCAGCCTTAATTGGCCTCGCTTTGAGGCATTCCTGTAGCGATTTGATGCGCATTGCGAGTGTTCGGCATTGGGCTAAATCTCTGCGCGAATTTCCATGCGATCACCGCGCGCAATTGTGGTTAGCAAATCGTGTCAACGGCGGCCGCATAGCGTGACGCCGCGGGCTGAGTCTGTACTGACCCTCGCGTTTGTCCGGATCTTGCGATGCGCGGCGCTGGACGGGCATTCAGGCGCTTGTCCCAAAGATCTTTGATAATCGCTTGGCAGCGAAGCCACATGACAGCGGGTCGTGCGCGCGGCCATGTCGTTGCGCGTGAACTCCCCACCATCTGCATCCCCGAAGGCGTCTTCGTCACCGCCGTGTCCTGCAACCTGCGGAGGACGGCCTGCGCGACCAGGTGGTCGATCCCGACGATCGCCATCCGGGCGGTCTCACGGTGATGGTCGCCGGCGACGCGTTGCTGGCGCGATGCAATCCAGGTTTCGCCACGGCAGGTGCAACAGATCGCCGATCGCGGATGCCAGAGATGGGAACGGCGCGCATCCTGCGCATGCGGGCAGCGCGCGTTCGTCCAGTGTGTCCGTTCCGCAACGCGTTCTTGGAAACCGCGTCGCTCTCGTACAGGACAATTCAACGTCCCGCCCAGCCCAAGACGTCGCTCCGGCCCGATGCGATAGCTGCCCGAACAGCACGCTAAGCGCCTGCCGAGTCGAGGGAATTCTGAATGGATACGCAAGAGAACGAAGGCCGCGAGGCCATCGCCATGTTTTTTCGGCTGCATTCGACCAAGGCGCGCCGTCTGCTGTCCTCGGCCTCTGTGCTCGCTTTGGCGCTGTTTGGATCACTCGGGGCGGCCGTGGCGGCGTCACCTGTTTACTGGACCGGGACCGCTTCGAACGACTGGTTCGACGGCACAAACTGGCAGAGCGGCAGTGCCCCGGGCGCGACGCAGGAGGTCGATATCAATGTGTCGGGCGCAAACGCTCCGGTTATCAATGGCGCCAATGCCGTTGTGGGAGTTGTCGTCCTGGGCGCTGCCGCGGTTGATCCTGGTGAGCTGACGATATCGAACGGGGGAACGTTGACCAGCGTCAGCGCTTTTGCCGGAAACGGCGCGACATCTATGGTGACGATCACGGGGGCCGGCTCAAGCTGGGCAAACAGTTCGACTTTGAAGCTCGGTGGAGCGGGCAGCGGTGCGCTGATGATCCAAGATGGCGGTACGGCCATCGTTGGCGTCACCACGCTCGGAAACGGCAATGGCTCCGTCGGCTCGGTGACAGTGACCGATGCCGGCTCCAGCTTGACCACCGCCGATCTTTTCCTGGGCAATGACGGCGTCGGCAGGCTGACAGTCTCCAATGGCGGTACGGTCGGCAGCACGATCGCTTATCTGGGTTATCTGTCCGGCGGCACGGGCATCGCTTCGGTCGACGGCGCGGGCTCGACCTGGATCAACTCCGGAGACCTCACGGTCGGCGATGCAGGCACCGGCACGCTGAACATCACCAAAGGCGGCCACGTCGCTGATGTGCTGGGCTCCATCGCGACCAATATAGGCTCGCGCGGCACGGTGACGGTCGATGGCAGCGGGTCGACATGGACCAACAGCGGCAATCTCAATATCGGCGGTTCAGGCGTAGCCACCCTCGCCGTCTCGAATGGCGGCGCGGTCAGCGATAGCATCGGCTATATCGGTCTCGGCGCTGGCGCGGTCGGCTCCGTGACGGTCGATGGCACAGGCTCGATCTGGTCCAACACGGCGCTGGCCGTCGGCTATAGCGGCGCGGGTGTTCTGTCCGTCACGAATGGCGGTTCCGTTACCTCCGGGCAGAGCATCATCGGGCTCAATGCAGGTTCGACCGGCACGGCAACCGTCAGCGGCGCGGGGGCGAGCTGGGCCAATAGCGCCGATCTCAGGATCGGCCAACTGGGCACCGGCACGTTGAACATTGCCAATGGCGGCTCCGTCAGCAACACGGACGCTGCTCTGGGCTTCTTTGCCAGTTCCAGCGGCAGCGTGACCGTAGACGGCGCAGGCTCTAGCTGGACCAGTAACATTCTCTATGTCGGCTATGGTGGTGAAGGCGCACTCACGGTCTCGAACGGAGGCGTGGCCACCGATGCCGGGGGCGTGGTCGGCTTCCAGCTGGGATCCCGCGGCGCTGTGACGATCTCCGGCGCGGGCTCGCTCTGGTCCAACAGCGGAAGCCTCGTCCTCGGCGATCTCGGCACCGGCGCATTGACGATCGCAAATGGTGGCGCGGTGTCGGTCGGGGGCTTTGTCAAGCTGGCGAGCCAGGCGGGTTCGGTCGGCACGCTCAACATCGGCGGCGCGGCCGGAACGGCGGCGGAGGCTGCCGGTACGCTCAACGCGGCATTGGTCCAGTTCGGCGCAGGCACCGGCTCGATCAACTTCAACCATACGAGCGCGAGCTATGCCTTCGCCCCGGTCATCACCGGCGTCGGAACGATCAACCAGATCTCCGGCAATACGAACCTGACCGCAGACAACAGCGGCTTCACCGGCACGACCAATATCACGGGCGGTCGTCTGGCCGTGAACGGTTCGTTGGCGAACGCGCTGGTGTCGATATCGGACGGCGGCATCCTGGGCGGCAACGGAATCGTCGGCAGCACCTCGGTCCTGTCGGGTGGCGTCATCGCACCGGGCAACTCGATCGGCACGCTAACCGTCAATGGCAACATCACCCAGGCGGCAGGTTCGGTCTATCAGGTCGAATTGACCGCGTCCGGCCTGTCGGACCGCATCAGCGCGACCGGCACGGCGACGATCGCCAATGGCGCCAGTCTCAGCATCATCAAGACCGATGCCGCTCCCTATGCCGTCGGCACGCGCTACACGGTCTTGCAGGCCGATGGCGGTGTGAACGGTGCCTATACGCTGGCCAACAACGGTGGCATCACGGCCTTCCTCGGGCTGGTCGGCAACTACGACGCGACGCATGCCTATCTCGACGTGGTGAAGGTGAAGTCCTTTGCTTCGGTCGGGGCGACGCGCAACCAGATCGCCGCCGCCGGCGGCACTGAGAGCCTCGGCAGCGGCAATGCACTCTATGGCGCTGTCCTCAACATCCAGACGGACGCCCAGGCCCGGGCAGCGTTCGATCAGCTCTCGGGTGAGATTCATGCCTCGGCCAAAGGCGTGATGATCGAGGACAGCCGCTTCATCCGCGAGGCGGCCATCGACCGCCTGCGCTCCGCCTTCGACGGAGCCGGAATGGCCTCAAGCCCGGTGGCGACCTATGCCGATGGCAAGCCGGTGCTCGCGCCGGCCACGACGGGTCGCCTCGCGGTCTGGGGGCGCGGCTTCGGGTCCTGGGGATCGATGCAGGGGAACGGCAATGCCGCCACCTTCCAGCGAGACCTCGGCGGCTTCTTTATGGGCGTGGATGCTCCCGTCGCGGACGCGTGGCGCATCGGCGCGATCGGTGGCTACAGCCGCTCGTCCTTCAAGGTCGGCGATCGCAACGCATCGGGCTCGAGCGACAACTACCATGCCGGTCTCTATGGTGGCACGAATTGGGGCAATCTCGCCCTCCGCTCCGGCCTTGCCTATACGTGGCATGATATTTCGACCAGCCGCAATGTCGCCTTTTCGGGCTTCGCCGATGCGCTCAAAGCCGACTATGGCGCGGGGACGGCGCAGGCCTTCGGCGAACTCGGCTACCGCATCAAGGCTGCCCATGCCGTCTTCGAACCCTTCGCCAATCTTGCTTATGTCAATCTCGACACCAGCGGCTTCACCGAGAGGGGCGGAATGGCAGCGCTTACTAGCCAGGGCAGCAATAACGGCGTGACTTTCAGCACGATCGGCCTGCGGGCTTCGACGGACATCGCTGTGGGCAGTGGCGTGGCCATGGCGGCGCGCGGCATGCTCGGGTGGCGCCATGCCTATGGCGAGACCACACCGGTTTCGGTGATGAACTTCTCCGGCGGGTCGGCCTTCAGCATCGCCGGGGGCCCTATCGCCGGGAACGCTGTCGTCGTCGATGTCGGTCTCGATCTCAACATTGCCCCCAACGCCACGCTGGGGCTCTCCTATGGCGGACAGTTCGGTTCGGGCCTCACCGACCAGACCCTCCACGGCAACCTTAACGTCAGGTTCTGAAAGCTGCATGGATCAGGAGACGATCCGGCTGCTTCAGGAGAGTTTCAGGAAGGTCGCCCCTGTTGCCGACAAGATCGGGGCGGCCTTCTTCGGTCGAGGCAGATCATGCGGTCATGAGCGAGGCTCTGCTCCGTGGGGCGAACGGACTCCGGGCGGTGTCCGCGCGTCCCAGGCGAAGCACGCCTGGATCAAGGTCTGCGGAGGCACTCGCCAGCGTAAGGCTCGCCCCGGCGAAAGAACCTGGCGTGGTGCGATCATGACGGCGCGCCGGCGCTCGTCGCCCGAGCTTTCCGGGATGGTGCCTGCACGTACCGGTTCTGACCGTGCCCCGCTTCAGTCCTGATTCCTGGCCTCGCTCGGCGTCATGCCGAACCGGCGACGGAAACTGCGGTTGAAATAGGATATGTCGCTGAATCCAGCAGCCATCGCGATCGAACTGATGGTACGGCCGGCGAGGCGCGGATCGTGGAGCATGGCGAGGGCGCGTTCAAGGCGCAGGCCGAGCACGTATTCGGAAAAGCTCAGGCCCTCGATCTGAAACAGCTTGCGCACGTAATTCGCGGAAATGCGCAGCGACAGCGCGATCGTCTCGGCGGAGAGATTGTCACGGCCGAGCTGAGCCAGGACTTCACCCTTGACCGCGCGCAAGCGCTGCGCGCACGCCGCGATCAGCCAGCAACTCCTGAGCATCATTGCGTGCTCCCAGCAGAACGGCCACCAGATCGCGCAGATGCAGGGCAACCGCGCCCTGCAATTCCGGCGAAGCCGTTTCGCCAAGCGCCATGGCACTCCTGGCATAGTCGACCAGCAGGCGCAGGGCGTCGGCTTCAGGGGTGAAGGGATGCATCAGAGCAGAGCCGATATCGCCCACATAGGGCATCATCGAAGCCTTGGGTACGACGACGCTCAGCAGGACACCGTCATCTTCCAAGGTATGGCTGGCGAGTTCGGCGGATGACATCAGCACTGCGCCGCCCTCCGGAACGGTCACTTCGCACCCGAGCTGGCGGGCCAAAGAGCGTCCTTTCGTCGTCACGGCGAGCACAAGCGAGTCCGATGCCGTAGGGAGAAGTGGCCGCGTGATGCTGGTGCGTGTCGCCGATCGGGAGCCGAGTACGACATTCACTCCCGGCAGCGCGCGCAACACGACGTCGGCGCGAAATGGCTTGTCGCTGAGCGGCTCGATATCCACATTGAACAGGTGACGGCTGTAGATCTCCCGCCAGACCGCAAAGCGGTGGCGCCCGTCAAGATCGTCTGTCGAAAGCCGCACCTTCCCGGCATGTGCGGCATGCCTGCGACCGCTTTGATCCTGATCGTTGTTCATCGCGGGCACTGAGGAAAGCCGCGTTGTTTGTGCACTCGCGTCGTCGATGCCCTTTCCGCTCTGAAATGGAGATCAGTCTTCAAGATGTTCGCTCCAGTCCATGTAGTCGAGAAAGTATATTACCGACTCTAGCTGATCGTTCCGGTCATCCTAAAGGCCATCCCGGATTCGATTGCAACGCCATGCTCGGTGAAGGCAGAAATTAATGCGCAAAACTTGGTCTATTCCCGTTTGGGACAATTCGTCGTCACATCCAGACCAAGACGCCATGCCTGTCGGGTGCGATAGCCTCCACGTAATGTGGATGAAGGCGACCTGATGCGATTGAATTCGAAGACGATGGCGAGCGCCTTGATCGCCTTGGGCGTCGGCTTCGGCCTCCACGCAGAACGAGGCGAGGCAGCCGCTGCCGCGGGCACAAACCTTGGTAAAACCTCGCAGCAGACTGGCCCTTGGCTTCAGGCGGTCCAACTTGCGCAAGCGCAACAGGCCACCTCGCCGCTTCCTGGAGGCGCCTCGTCCCTGAGTGAAACCTATGAGGACTGGCAGGTTTCGTGCGTGCACCAGGGCGGGGCCAAACGTTGCGCGCTGTCGCAGAGCCAGACGCAACAAGCGGGCCAGCGTGTTCTGACGATCGAAATCGGCGCGCCCGTCGCTAACAAGGCCACTGGCATTGTTGTGTTGCCCTTCGGCCTGGCTCTCTCCTCCGGTGCCGTGCTTCAGATCAACGACAAGCCGGCCGGACAACCGCTTCCCTTCCGGACATGCCTCCCGGTTGGTTGCGTGGTGCCGGTGAGCTTCGAGGCGCCAACGCTTGCGCTGCTGCGGGGCGGGGGCGCGCTCAAGATCAAGGCTGTTGCCGACGGCGGTCAGGATGCCCCGTTCTCTATCTCGCTCAAGGGATTTGCCGCCGCCCTCGATCGGGTCGCCGCACTCTCCAAGCTGTAGGAATTCTGGCCGCAAAGCGGACGGCGGCGCGGTCGCTGTGTAGATTTGCGCCGTCCGTGCTGTTGGCGTCCGCTCGGCCTTTTCCGGGGGGCCGTGAAGGGGGAAAAACGCGTCGCTCACCCGACCTCGCGCGCGGATCCCCGCTATTTCGGCCGCTTCATCGATTGGCTCAAGGACGAGATGGTAGCCGGCGGACACTAACTGGAGGATACCTCCCCGCCTGCACTTCTGAGATCAGGCGCAACCACACTTGATGAAACGATAATGAAGTTGATCCCCTTTCGCTTCGACACAACCGACGGTCGGTGAAGGAAAGTGAACTGGCAGGAGCAATGTACCGGTGTCGGCGACGGACGACAGAAACTTGAGCCGAGTCTCGGCGGCCTTCGGCGGATCCACGTCGAAGATCGTGGTCCAGCCGGGCTCACGAACCTGAAGAATGTGGTGCATCAGATCGCCGGTGACGATCGCGCGCTGTCCTTTCGAATTGATCTCGACGCAACAATGGTAAAATGAGTGCCCAGGTGTCGGCAGCAGCGTGATGGTATCGTCGAGTTGGAAATCATCTTCGACCAGCAGCGCCTGTCCAGCGGCGACGATCGGCTCGCAATTCATTCGCCATACGCCGCCCTCTGCGCCGAGCCGTTCTTGGCCCTTCCTGTCTTCGGCCTCCCACGCCTCATATTCACGCCGGTGAAAAATGTACTTTGCATTGGGAAAGGTGGGGACCCAGCGACCGTCGATCAGCCTGGTGTTCCAGCCCGTGTGGTCGAAATGCAAATGGGTGCAGAAAACATAGTCGATATCCTCGAATGTCAGGCCATGTGCCTGGAGACCGTCCAGCCACGGTTGCTTGGGGAAATCGTAGGGCGGGGGAAATCCCTTGTGCTCACCCGTGCAGGTATCGATCAGAATCGTATGCCTCGGCGTCCGGACGACAAAGGTCTGGTAGGTGATGACCAGAAGGTCCTTTACCTTGTCATAGACAAATGGCGGGAGTTCCTGAAGGTGGCGTTGCCCGACTGCGGCATCGTAGGCCGGAAACATCATCCCCGGCGCGCGCCAGGCGCCATCTCTCTCTATGATGCTGTTGATGGTGACGTCGCCGACGCGAAGCTCTTCCACTTTAATGTCCCTTTCGGCATTTCAACAAGTCTTGCCAGGCGCTGACCAGCGGTCCCGGATTGTAGAAATTGGCTCGAATCACAGCCCCAGATAAGCTCGCCTCACATGCCCATGACCGCGCGACTGCGCTGACGTATCCTGCCTGACCCGCATCTGCTCGCGAATGAAAACATCTCGCCAGAGGTTGATGCCAGCATTGCAAAGGCTTGAAGATACGGGCGCGCGGAATGTTAATGGGTACATTGTCAGTCCGGAGAGATTTGGCGGTAATGTTGATGACCTGCTCGAAAGGTAGACGCCGCAGGACGATGATTAAGATGGGCGACGAACGCCAGGAGGGACAGTCTCCGACAGCAGAAGCCCGGATCCAATTAGAATATCGGCTGTCGCGTTGATGTCGGCTTGGATGGCGGACTCAGCCGCGACCGGGTCCCGTTTACGGAGAGCGTCCAGGATCTCGTAGTGGTGCGAAATCATGGCTCTTCCGCCCGCATTGTAGACGGCGGCAATCAGAGGACCCATCCGCAGCCACATGTTCTCGATCAACTCCTGCAGCGTGGGCAGCCCAGCGATTACGGCGATTTCGGAGTGGAACAGGCGATTGAGTTTGATGGCAGTGATCGTGTTGCCGTCAGTTCTGGCCGCCTCGTTTTCCTCAAGAATCCGCGTCAGCAAGACTTCCGATGCGCTGTCGATTTTAGTTGCCGCGAGTTGCGCCGCCAATCCCTCGATCCTAAGTCGGATCAGGCGAACTTCCTGAAATTGATCGAGCCGCATGCGCGGAACGCGGATGTCCTTGACGCCGCGCATCTCGAGCGCACCCTGCTTCACCAGCCGGAGGAGCGCGTCTCTGACCGGCGTGACGCTTACGCCCAGCTGATCTGCCAAGGCGCGAATTCGGACTTTGTCGTCAGGCTGAAGCTGCCCTTCGATCAGCGCCAGGGAAATCTGCGAATACACGGTTTCGTAGAGGCTGCTCCGATCAAGCGTGCCGAATACGTCCTTCACGGTGGCCCTTTTCATGTCTGGACGCGGCAGCCGCCGTTTCCGGTCAATGCCGCTGCACCGTAACAGAGCAATCAACAGAGGACTAGCTGCTGATATTTGATGCATCAAAACGTCTTGACGCATGATGCATCAAAAAATAGAAGCGTTCTGTCGCAAATCAATAACTTGAAGCCGTGCGTTCGCGCCGGGGGGGACATCATGGTGCAGCCGCAACCAGTCAGAGCCGCGCTCGCGGCGTTTTTGGGTACCGCGATTGAGTGGTACGATTATTACATTTACGGAACCGCCGCCGCTCTCGTATTCGGAGATGTGTTTTTCGCGACAGACGACCCTTTCGTGGGCGTTCTCGCTTCCTTGGCGACCTTTGCCGTGGGTTTCGTAGCCAGACCATTCGGAGCTCTGGTATTCGGGCATCTCGGTGACAAGGTTGGTCGCAAGAAGAGTCTCGTCTTTACGTTGCTGTTGATGGGAACCGCGACGACGGCCATCGGTCTGCTTCCAAGCTTTCATTCGATTGGTGTGACGGCAACGATCCTTCTCGTCATTCTCCGACTGGTTCAGGGCTTCGCTGTCGGCGGCGAATGGGGTGGAGCGGTTCTGATTGCCACTGAACACGCGCCCGAAAAATGGCGCACATTTCTCGCGGCTGCTCCGCAGTATGGAAGCCCCATCGGTCTCATCCTCTCTACGCTGGCATTTCGTGCCGTGTCGTCACTCCCAAAAGATGACTTCCAGTCCTGGGGATGGCGGATTCCCTTCATTCTGAGCGGACTTCTGGTCATCGTCGCCTTCATTATTCGTGCGGGTGTCAACGAAAGCCCCGAAATGGTCGCGCAGCTCGCAAAAGACCGGAGTCATGAGACCGTTCCAGTCCGTGATGTATTGAGGACCAAAAAGAAGGCTGTCGTGCTCGGAATTGGCCTTTCTCTTCTGGGCATTGCAGGCTTCTATTTCATCACGACGTTCATGATCAGCTACACGACGACCTATCTCAAGATTCCGAAGAGCGAAATTCTGGACATCATTTCCTGGATCGGCGTCGTGCAGCTGTTTGCCACCGCAGCTGGCTCTTACGTCGCCCACAGGATCGGCGAGCGTCTGCTGCTCCTTCTCGCAACAGGCGGCGCGGTCTTGTGGTCGGCACCTATGATGATGCTCATCATCACAGGCGATATCTCCAAAATCGCCATCGGCATTTTGGTGGCGACCGTCCTGATCGGCATGTATTACGCCGTCATTGCCGCCTATCTGCCGCGCGCGTTCCCGGTGCGCATGCGATACACGGGCATTTCGCTGAGCTTCCAACTTTGCGGCGCCATCTTCGGCGGCACGACACCGATTGTCGGCGTCTGGCTTGCGCATTCGTATGGACTTCAGTGGGGACCGCTCGCAGCGCTCTTCGCCGTTATCGCCGGCGGCGCGTTCCTGTCGATCTACTTCCTGCCGATCGAGACAGCGGAATCCGTCGCCAATTCAGACGCTTCGCAGTTATCGCAGCCGACCGCCGCGGTCGCCAGCTAAATCGAACTTTTCGGAACGCGGCGTCCTGCGTTAATCGGGCCACCGCGTTCCGGCCAGCAAATCTCAAGACAGGACCGACATATGGCTTTGGTTACTCCGCTCGATATCTCGAAAGCGGGTGACGCGTTGTCAGCGCACTGGGATTTGCTGCCGCTGCAGCAAGTCGAGGAGCTGGTCGCCCGGGCCTATGGGATCCGCGGTGTAGTCGCCCGTCTGTCCAGTGAGCGCGATGAAACCTTCAAGCTGACGTCCACCGACGGGCCGGATTATATCCTCAAGATTGCCAACCCCTTCGAAGACCCCGCCGCATTGTCGTTCCAGGACGGCGCATTGCGCCATCTCGAGACGGTCGGCTCGCGCGTCCCGGTGCCGCGCCTGATTGCGACGAAAGATGGTGAGCGCAGCTACGTTTACCTGGTTCCTGGCGGTCAAACTCGAATTGTTCGGCTTCTCAGTTACCTCGCCGGAGACCAGCTCTCCCGGTTGCCGCCATCGCCGATCCGCAACCGAAACCTTGGCTCGGTTCTCGCCCGATTTGGCAAGGATCTGGAGAATTTCGACGGCCGGCCGCCGTCGGAAAAGCTGCTGTGGGATATCAGCCATACGCTCGACCTCGCCGGACTGATCATCCATGTCGGCAAGGATCGTCAGGGTCTGGTCATGGACGTTCTCGCCGAATTCGAACGGACGGTTCCGCAAGCGAGTTCGCAGCTGCGGCACCAGATCATCCACAACGATTTCAACCTGCACAACATCCTCGTCGATCCCGCCTCGCCGCTGGAGATCGCCGGTGTGATCGATTTCGGCGACATGGTGTTCGCGCCGCGCATCAACGATCTCGCCGTTGCGCTCGCCTACCACGTCGGCGAGGAGGATTGGCAGGTCCTGATGGGCGCCATGCTAGCCGGCTACTGCGCCGAGAACCGGCTTGAGGACAGCGAGATCGCAATTTTGCCGGTTCTCATCAAAGCCAGGCTGGCGATCGCGATCATCATTCCGGAGTACCGGGCCGCGAGCCGTCCGGGAAATCGGGACTACATCATGCGAAATCACGGGGCAGCGTTGCTCGGCCTGCAACGTCTGTCCGGAATGTCAGAGTCGGAATTCCTCCGGTTCGTTTCGGCCAATTGCAAGGAATAGACTGATGGCCATGGTCAATGCATTCACCGCCGACGATTTCGCGCGGTTGGACGCCGAAGAACGAGCGCTGATCGCGCGGCGACTGCGTGTCCTCGGCCCGGCCTATCGATTGTTCTATGAGCATCCGCTGCACATCGTGCGCGGCGAGGGCGTCTGGCTGTTCGATAGCAAGGGAAATCAATATCTCGACGCCTACAACAATGTTGCGTCGATGGGGCATTGCCACCCGAAAGTCGTCGAGGCGATTGTCACGCAGACCGGAATTCTGAACACACACACGCGCTATCTGCATGAATCGATCATCGATTATGCAGAAGCATTGACAGCGACGTTTCCGCCGGACCTGAGCCAGGTGATGTTCACCTGTACGGGCAGCGAGGCGAACGACCTCGCCGTCCGGATCGCACGGCATGCCACGGGCGGCACGGGCATTATCGCCACCAAACTGGCCTATCACGGTCTGACGAGTGCGGTCGCCGAGTTTTCGCCTTCGCTTGGCGAGTTTGTCGATCTCGGGGTCCATGTGCGCACCGTCACGGCGCCCGACTCCTATCGGATGGCGCCGGAGGATATCGGCGAGCGCTTCAGGACGGATGTTCAGGCAGCGATCGACGATCTGAAGCGTCATGGTATCAAGCCGGCGCTATTGATCGTCGATACGATTTTCTCCAGTGACGGCGTGGTAGGCGGACCCAAAGGCTTCCTGAAGCCCGCCGTGGACGCCATTCATGCTGCGGGCGGCCTGTTCGTCGCCGACGAGGTGCAACCGGGATTCGGCCGCACCGGTGACGAGATGTGGGGTTTCATGCGCCATGGCGTCGCGCCCGACCTGGTCACCGTGGGCAAGCCGATGGGCAACGGCTATCCGATGGCAGGCGTCATCATGCGTCCGCAAGTGGTCGCCGAGTTTGGCGAGAAGGCGCGCTATTTCAACACATTCGGCGGCAATCCCGTTGCTGCTGCAGCCGGCAAGGCCGTTCTCGACGTCATCAAGTCCGAGAAACTGCAGGAGAATGCGCGCCTTGTCGGTGCATTCATGCAAGACGAATTCCGCAAGCTCGCGTCGGAGTTTTCCGTGATCGGCGATGTCCGTGGCGCCGGGCTCTTCGTCGGTGTCGAACTCGTCTCGGATCGGACACGGAAGGTGCCTGATGCGGCAGTGACGGCACGGATTGTGAACGGGTTGCGTGAACGACGCATCCTGATCAGCGCGTCGGGGCCGGGCGCCAATGTGCTGAAAATTCGTCCGCCAATGGTGTTTTCCCGCGAGAACGCCGAAATGCTGGTCGCGAGCATGCGTGACGTTCTCGAGACCCTCAAATGATGACGACCAAAACAGTAAAAATCATTCTGGAGCAATTCCGGGACCGCTCAGGAGGTTGTTGCTGCTTTGCATTCTCGAAAGAGGAGGATGACGCGCGCGATTTTCGCGTTTTGTGATGTACTGCCGCCGGTTCGTGCCGTCGGTTGACCGCCTCGGTCGTAACGAAGCCGAATGCGCATCGCTCAAGAGAGCGCGTGCAAGCGGTCTCCTGCACGCAGCCCTCATTTTTGCGGTCTACTGTGTGCTTTTTTGGCAAACGCGGGCCCTAGCTGGTTCATGGAAGGAAGAAGCTCGATGTCGCCCAATGAAACGCAGAAGCGCCAGATCCTCGAAGCCGTCGATGCGCTGTTCGATGAGCAACTCGAATTTCTGAAGCAGATCGTCCGAATCCCGTCGCAGCGCGGTGAGGAGGAAAAAGCTCAGATGTTCATGGCCGACGCGATGGCTGCGCTCGATCTGGACGTCGACAAGTGGATCATCGACGTCGAAAGCATCAAGGACCATCCCGGCTTTTCCCCGGTCTCGATCTCCTATGAAAGGTCGTGGAATGTCGTCGGCACGCACCGACCCAAGCAGACCGGTGGGCGCTCGCTGGTGCTCAACGGCCACATCGATGTGGTTCCGACGGGCGCCGACCGGTCCTGGACCTATGGTCCCTATGAACCGACAATCAAGGACGGCTGGATGTATGGCCGCGGCGCCGGGGACATGAAGTCCGGACTCTCGGCAAATCTTTTTGCGTTCAAAGCACTGAAGAGAATTGGTCTGCAGCCCGCAGCGATCGTGTACGTCCAGTCGGTCGTCGAAGAGGAATGTACTGGCAATGGCGCACTCGCCTGCGTTGTTCGCGGATATACGGCCGACGCGGGCTTCATTCCCGAGCCGCTTGAGCCGAAATTGTTGCGCGGACAGATCGGACCGATCTGGATTCGGGTGGAGGTTTCGGGCGCGCCGGGACACGCGTCTGGCGATTTCGGTCTGGGGGCCGATGCAATCGGCAATGCGATCGAGCTAATCCAGTCACTCAAGGAACTCGAAGCACGGTGGAATGCCCGCAAGGGATCGTATCCGCCGTTTCAAAATCATCCGCATCCCATCAATTTCAACGTTGGACGCATCCAGGGAGGCGAATGGACGTCGAGCGCGCCGTCAGCATGCGTATTTGAAGTGCGTGTGGCGGTGTATCCCGGCCAGGCCCCAGCCGACGCGTGCAAGGAATTCGAGACCTATGTGGCCGAGGTTTCGTCGCGCAACCCGTTTTTGTCCAAGAATCCCCCAACCATCAGCTATCCCGGCTTCATGCAGGAGGGATATCACCTGACGGGCGCAGACGAGCAGGAGAGTATCCTCGGTCGTTGCCATGCGGAGATTTGGGGTGAAGCGCTCAAGGAGCACGCATTCGCCGCAACAACCGATGCGCGATCATTCGGACTCTATGGCGGATGCCCTACGCTGGTTTACGGCCCCTACTGCCGGAACCCGCACGCCTTCGACGAATGCGTCGATCTGGAATCGCTTCGGAAGGTCACCAAGACGCTCGCACTTTTCATGGCCGAGTGGTGCGGCGTGGAAGGCGTTGAATGATCCTGCGACGTGCTGCGTCATAGAGAGATCGGATCATGCCCCGTCGCGTGGTATAGCTGCCTGAAGGCCACCACGATTGCCGGCCGCGGCGGGACTGGCCATGTCGCCACCGCGGGCATCCCAACGATGGGATTGTCGCTGATGGGCGCGATGGTTTCCAGCGTCATGTGGCGGGCGCGCTGGACAGCCCATCCATCGTTTTGTTCGAGCAAGATTGTGCCAACGAGACATTGGATGGCAGCCTCGTTAGGGAAGTTGCCGGTCCCGACGATGTCGCAGTGGTGTGTCAGGCGATCGAGAAGCGCGGTCGTCATCTTTGCGTCGCTGAACACGCTGGGCCATTTGCCAAAGGCAACATTGGTGGTGACGACGACGGACGTGCGCCCGTAGAGCCGGCGATGAGGTGGAACAGCAACTGGTCGCCGGATTGCGCGAAAAGCGCCCGCGCGCGGCGTGCCGAATCCTTCGCGGCAAAAAAAGACCCGATCGGACGGCTTGTGCGAGTTTTGTGCGAGCAGGGACGCATTTGGGTGGTTTTCTCGAGCCGAGATAGCCAAAACGGTTCGAACCGGCTCCGGCGCATTTCCTGAAAAATGCCAATTTTTCAATCATTTCCGCCCGGAAATGCTGGTGCTGCCACACAGTATCGAACTGTGGACCTCTCCATTACCAATGGAGTGCTTGGAAGTTCGAATTCTTCTTTAAGTTAAACGGCTTATCAGGTTTACGAGCGAGCGGCTGTGCTGTGCGGTCGTGTTCCCGGAGGTGGTGTAGCTCGGTAGGGCAAAGCCGCCCGGACGCGCGCGCCCAATAGCGCCGTAGCGGGCGGGCGCCTTTGCGGTGGTCACCGGCAGTTCTCCGGTAGGATCGGGTTGCGATACGCCAACGCAACCGAGGAACCACCGATGACCGACGATATGATGAACCTGCGCACGCTCGCAGAGAAGACCCCCGACGCCGATCTGTTGCGGGAGATGATCGGCTTTGCCGCCCAGCGCCTGATGGAGCTGGAGGTCGAGGGCCAGACCGGGGCGGCCTACGGCGAGAAGAACCCCGAGCGCCTGGCCCAACGCAACGGCTATCGCGACCGGATCTTGGAAACTCGCGCCGGCGCAGTCGAACTGCGCATTCCCAAGCTGCGCAGGGGCTCCTACTTCCCGGGCTTCCTGGAGCCGCGCCGCATGGCCAAGAAGGCGCTCACCGCCGTGGTGCAGGAAACTTACGTGCAGGGCGTCTCGACCCGTTCGGTGGACGACCTGGTGCAGGCCATGGGCATGACCGGGCTCTCCAAGAGCCAGGTCAGCCGGCTGTGCGGCGAGATCGACGACAAGGTGAAGGCGTTCCTCGCCCGTCCGATCGAGGGTGACTGGCCGTATCTGTGGATCGACGCCACCTACGTGAAGGTGCGCCAGAACGGCCGCATCGTCTCGGTTGCGGTGATCGTCGCGGTCGGCGCCAACAGTGACGGCAGGCGCGAGGTTCTGGGCATGGATATCGGCCCGTCCGAGGCCGAGACGTTCTGGACCGCGTTCCTGCGCAAGCTGGCCCGCCGCGGCCTGCGCGGCGCCAAGCTGGTCGTCTCCGACGCTCACGAGGGCATCAAGGCCACCGTGGCCAAGGTGCTCAAAGCCGGCTGGCAGCGCTGCCGCGTCCACTTCATGCGCAACGCGCTGGCGCATGCCGGCAAGAGCGGCCGGCGCGTGATCTCCGCCTTCATCGCCACAGCCTTTGCCCAGGACGATGCCGAGGCCGCGCGAACCCAATGGCGCAAGGTCGCCGACCAACTCCGTCCCAAGCTGCCGAGACTTGCTGGCTTCCTCGACGAGGCCGAGACCGACGTGCTCGCCTACATGACCTTTCCGCCGCAGCATCGGACCAAGCTGCACTCCACCAACCCGATCGAACGCCTGAACGGCGAGATGAAGCGGCGGACCGAGGTGGTCGGCATCTTCCCCAACGAGGATGCCATTGTCCGCCTCATCGGCGCGATCCTGCTCGAACAGAACGATGAGTGGGCGGTCCAGCGTGCCCGCTACATGACACTGGAAACCATCGCGCCATTGAGCGATGATCCGACCGTCAGCCTTCAGGCTATCGCCAGGCCGACCGGCCCGGCCTTGCCGGCGAACGCGGTGACCGCCGTCAGCTACACCACGCCAGGGGACACGATCCGCGACGGTCAGTATTTCATCGATCGTGGTCGCGTTGAGGCTCCGCTTGAAAGCCGCCTTCACCACGTGATCCTGCAGATAGCGACCAGACTTGCTCCGGCGCCCCCGACGCCCATCGTCCAGAAGATGATCCGGAAGGATTTTCCGAACGTCCAGGCGCCCGCACCTGCGGCGGATGTACGCGTTTCCTCGAGGCCCAGGATCCTGGCGTAAGGTGGCATGCACCTCGTTTCGCCCGCCGCCAGAGCCTCCTCCGCGAGTTTCACTAGACCCGATCCTCGCCTGTCCAGCCGCTGGAACACGAACGCGAATAGCGCAAGAAGGGCACCCAAAATGGCGGTCAGGGGCGCCATCGGTTTTCCGCCCTGCAGGCTGGCGGCGATCCCCGTCGTCAGTATGCCCGACAGAACGACGAAGAAGTTAAATACGGACATCCGCTGCTGCGCATGCAGTGCGAAGTATCGCCAGGCATGGTCCGGAGGCTGAAGAGGCGTATCCGCCGGCTCCTCGTATGAGGAAATGAAAGTATGTTTCTAGAAGTAGCCGGAATTGTTCAAACCATTTCCGGCGACGAAGGATACGACGTGGCCCGTCTTTCGCGGATCGAAGTCGCCGTGATCGTCTGCATCTCTCGGGGATCGCGCGGCGCGCAAGAAATCCCCAATTCACAAGTCGAGCGAAACACAGCGCCTCGCGCACCGTCCGTGGCCTAGACAGGGCGGAAATTCCTGACGATGAACCCTTCGCGCAGCGCCGTCGCGGCATCTTTCAGCGAGTGCCGAAATGACCGGGCCAAGTCTTATTGTAAATCCCTGACAACGCGAAAGCCGTTTGCGTAGTAGCGGACATCCTGATCGTAGCGAAACCGAGCGGATGAAGTCGCCGCACTGGACTTGTTTGCGAACGAGCCTCCACGCAGCACGCGTTGCTGACATTGCCCCGAGGTCCGGACCGCGCCGTCCATCGGAGCCTTGGTGTAGTCGTCATTCCAGCAATCCTCGACCCATTCGTAGACGTTGCCGGACGTGTCGTAGAGGCCGAACCCATTCGGTCGGAAGGATCCGGTCGGCAGCGCCTTGCGGAGCGGTGCGGCGCCGCAGTCCTCACAGTTGGCATTGCCTTTGCCGACATCGCGACCCCACCAATATTTTGAAGTGGTACCGGCCCGTGCGGCGTATTCCCATTCGGCCTCACTCGGCAACCGATAGGGACGGCCTGTCTTCCGGCTAAGCCAGATGACGAAAGCCTTGGCATCGTCCCAACTGATATTGAGCACCGGCTGATCGCCGCGGCCCCATCCGTGATCGTCCTCGGCTGCCTTGCAGCCGCCGGCCGAGACGCAGGCATCCCATTCGCGGAAGCTTATCTCGCGGCGCCCGATGGCGAAAGATTTGGCGACCGTCACCCGATGAGGAGGCTTTTCGAACGGAATGTCGCGACTACCCATCTCGAAATCCCCGGGCGGCACCACCACCATTTCCGGGCACTCCGGGCAGTCGCGGAGCAGTTCGCCGGGTTCCGGGGGTGGGGCGGATACCGCTGCAATAACGATCGTGCCGAGCGTGGGCACGGCCCCCGTGACCATGTCGTTCAAGCTATTCGGGCTGTGACCAGCCTTCACTGCTGGCGTGGTCGCGACGGCGACGGATAATACGAAAATGACTGCGGCGAGGACTTTTCTAACCATCAGACTGTCTGCATGAGTTCCATTCAGATAGTGCGCTTCTGGACACTCTAGGTTTCCTTGCAAGAGGATCCATATCGGAGGGTCGCACGGGTTGCATCAGACTCAAAGGTCTAACGCGCCTGTTTCGATCAAATCTTCCATCTGCGTCTGAAGGCTGATCCCTGCAAGGTGCATTGATCGCGGCCCTCAACCGTATGGCTGAGGACTGTGTTCGAACCGATCGCGCAGTCGTAGTACAAATTGAATGGGTGCCGATCCTCTGTTATATGATTGCTATGCGAAACGGATAACGCGTTCGACAATGTTGCGCGCGGCTTGTTTGATACCTTGGTGACACCGTCATTTACGGAGAAAACCTCGTGGTTAGAAAGTCAGCCGCTACCGCGATTGCGCTAATGTTCATATTTGCAGCCCCTCTCGGAGCAGCTTATGGCCAATCCTCCCCCCGCGGCGGTCCGTCGCCATCGGCTGCGGGGGCATCGGTGTACTTCGTCGACCTCAAGGATGGACAGACAGTCCCGCCGAAGTTTACCGTGCACTTCGGTCTGAAGGGCATGGGCGTGGCGCCGGCCGGTTCGGACAAGGAAAATTCTGGACATCATCACCTGCTGATCGACACCGATCTGCCCCCGCTCGACGAACCGATCCCCAACGACTTCAATCACCTTCATTTTGGCGCCGGCCAGACCGAAGCCGAGGTGTCGTTGCCTCCCGGTCCGCATACGCTGCAGCTGCTGCTCGGCGACAAGAACCATGTCCCAAACACGGTTCCATTGATGTCCGCGCGCATCAAAGTCACGGTCGTCGGTGGCGCCAGCGCGCCAGCGGTCGCGCAATCGGCGGGCGTTCGCCATCCGTCCCCCGCCGGCGCCAAGGTCTACTTCGTGTATCCGACGGACGGCGCCTATGTCACCAAGACACCCGTCATCCGTTTCGGGCTGATCGGCATGGGCGTGGCTCCCGCGGGCTTTGAAAAGGTCAATACCGGCCATCATCATCTGCTGATCGATACGGATCTTCCGCCGATGGATCAGCCGATACCAAACGACTTCAACCATCTTCATTTCGGTTCGGGCCAAACTGAAGCGAAGGTCACGTTGCCACTTGGCAAGCACAAGCTGCAGCTGGTGCTCGGCGACGAAAACCACGTCCCGCACGATCCTCCGGTCTATTCGCCACCGATCGATGTCACGGTCACAGAGAGCGGCAAGGAGCCAGAGGTGCGCAAGCCGCCTCGTCAGCGTGTGTCGCAACGAACGTCGAGGCCGCATCAGCGGTCACAGATCCGCTCCTCGCGCGCGCCGGAGCGGGAAATCAACAGGCGGGATGACGGCTTTCCGCTGTTTTTCTTCGGGCCGCGATAAGCGAGATGAGCAAGTTTCTTTCAGCAAATGCGGCCATCCTGCTTGGTTTCGCGTTGCTGACTTGCTCGGTCGTCAGTGCGAGCGCCGAGCGCCGCGTGGCGCTCGTTGTTGGGAACGCCCACTACAATAACCCGAGCCTGGTCCTCACGAATCCAAAGAACGACGCAGAAGATGTCGGCGCCGCGTTAATTGCGATCGGGTTCGAGGTGATCCAGGCGATCGATACCAATCGGCGTGACCTCGATCTGAACATGGCCAAGTTTGCACGGCTGGCGACCGATGCGGACGCTGCGCTTTTCTTCTACGCCGGACATGCGCTGCAATATCAGGGCCGTAACTACTTGATGCCCATCGATGCGGAAGTCGAGGACGAGGTCAGTCTGCGCTACCAGATGATGCTCATTGACGACGTTCGTGCCGCCCTGGACCGTGCCAGCGGGGTCAAGATCATGATCCTCGACGCATGTCGCAACAACCCTGTCGTCGATTCGCTGCGGCGCAAGACGAGCGGCGAAAGCCGGGCGATCGGCGCGACCCGTGGGCTGGCCAGAACTGACAAGACGCAGGGCATGGTCGTGGCCTACTCGACAGCGTCGGATCAGGTCGCAGCCGACGGCAAGGGCCGCAACAGCCCGTTCACGGATGCTTTCTTGAAACGACTGAAGGAGCCGGGGCTGGAAATCGAACAGTCTGTTTCGCAGGGTTGCGTCTGACGTCAATTCTGAAACGCAGGGGCGGCAGCGCCCCGAAACCTATGTCTCTTTGCTTAGCGATTACTATTTGAACCAGACCGATCGCATCGCGTTCGAAGCTGTGAAAGACAGCCCCGACGTCAATGTCCTGCGTAACTTCCTCCTCAAATACCCGTCGTCAAGCTATGTGTCCGACGCCCTGTCACGAATACAAAGCCTCGACGCGGCGACCCAGCAGAGGCAAATTCAGAAGGTCCGGCAGGAGGAGGCCGCGCGGCAGATTGAACAACAGCGCCGCGCCGAACAGGAGGCGGCCGAACGCAAGTTAAGTGAACAACGCCGAATTGAACAGGAAGCGGCGGAGCGAAAACTGGCCGACCAGCGACGTGCCGACAAGGAAGCCGCCGAGCGGAAAGCAGATGAGCGACGTCGGGCGGAGGCCGCGGAACTCAAGTTGAGCGAGCAACGCCGAATCGAACAGGAGGCAGCGGAGCGAAAGCTGGCCGACCAGCAGCGTGCTGAAAAGGAGGTCGCGGACCGCAAGTTGAACGAGAAGAAAGCCGCTGTCGTGGCGGCGGAGAAGACTCGGCTGGATAACGAGGCCGCAACGCGTCTGCGGCAGAATGCCGACAAAGCAGCCCCCCCGCCGATGCCTCCGGGTTCCGCGCCCAATGACATGCCGTCGAAAGATAAAAGCACCGCCAGGATCGCTGGCGTCGAAAGGACTGATACAGCCCCTTCGATCGCGAGCAAGCCGTCGACGAGCGTGGAATCCTCGTCTTCTGCGGTGGGCGGCGCCTCCGATCAGGCCTGTGAACGCGATCGTACGCGGCTCATCAGGTTGCGCGGAAACCCCGTTCGCGACGAGATCGTTCAGTTTGAGCGTGAACTGTCTTGCGAGCGCCTGCGCCCGCAACTGGTGAGATTGCGCGAGAGCATCCTTCCGCCAGATCCCTCGTCAGGCGGCGCTTCCGTTGAGACGGCCAAGGTCGTTCCCTCGCCTCCGTTGCTGCCGGCGGTGGTGACTGGGTCTGCAGCGGGCAAGGCCGCTCAGGAACCTGCGCCCCCCAACTACCGGAGCCAACGCCACCGAAGCAGCCCGCCAAATTGCCCATAACTTCGTCCAACGATGTCGAGACGTGCCAAAAGGAGTCCGACCGTCTCGCGCGGCTACGTGCCAATCCGTCGCGACCCGAGCTCATCGAATTCGAACATAGTCTTGTTTGTGAAAGGCTGCGGCCCCAGATCGTCAGGTTGCGTGAGAGCCTGCCGCTGTCCGCGGATAATGCTCCGGCTGACGGTGCCAGCCGTGCTGCGCCGCAGGCCACAGCGAATGCGCGCGAAGCCGGTTCCAATGCGCCGAAGGTCAGGATGGCGCCTGCGCTCCCGGCTCCATCTTGCGACGAAGAGCGCGCACGCCTGGCACAATTGCGCTCCAGTCCGTCCCGGGACGACGTCGTCCGATTTGAAGCGGAGCTTGCCTGTGAGGCGTTACGTCCGCAGGTGATGCGGCTGCGAGAGAGTCTGCCGGGCGGCTAGTTGGCTCCCTAAAGCTATTTGATCACATAGGATTTAACGTCGAGCCACCGGCTGTTTGCGCCCAGTTTGCCGGTTGCGGTGTCGGGAATTCGAAGTTCGTTGATCCATTTTTCCACGTAGTTCGCGATATCTGTGTCCGTCTCGAGCCGATGAGGAAGGTCGGGCAGGTCAAGAAGTTGCACACGCTTCTCGCTCAGGATGGCAATGACGGCAGCAGCTCCTGTTGGTGGGGAGATGATGTACTGAAAGCCGCGGGCCGCCGCCGCGGCTGTTGGCAGGACCAGGGTCTCACCAGGCTTGAGGACGTTCATGTCTGTATTGTCGAGCTGTGAGAGCAGCTCGGGGTTCGGAAATATCTGTGTCATCTTTCCGGACGCGTCGATGTCTACCAACAGCAGATAGCCCGGCTTCCTGGCTGTGATGCGGAAAGTGACCTTCGAACCGACCTCGATCGGACGGCTGGCGATCATTTCGAGGCTTACATTGGTTGCAGCCGCCTGTTGTTGCGCCGCTGGCGTTTCCACCACCAGAATGCCTGAATAGGCGGGTCCGCGTTGACCTCGCTGCGATGGTAAGTCCTGTCCGGTTAGATGCGCGCGCTGGACGGAACCGGAACCGGTCGCTGCGTGGGCGTGACCGGCGCATAGCGGGATCATAACCCACAGGGCTTGCAATCCACGCAGGCTTAATCGCGACATCATCGGCGTGCTTTGCAATCCTAGGGAACAGAAAAGAAGCCGATCGAGCCAATGCGCGCATCAGGCGGAGCATAGCGAGCAATGGCTTGAATCACCTGTCCCGGCGCCCGTCGCCGGTTGAGATGCAACAAGAGGCTCTCCAGTTCTGCCATGCGCTGCTGCGACGTGATTGCGACGACCTGCTCGGCGCCAAAAGGTTCCCGGACTCGCAGCGGCAGGCGCAAATTCGCTGACTGGTTGAGCGAGGCATCAGAGCCTATCGGGTAAAGCATCTGGATCGTGCCGTCTCCCGATACATTGAACAAGAGCACGGCGCGGTTATTCACGTCAGATATATCGATGTCGATGGTCTGATTGCTGCGATGTTGCCGGTCATCCGGGGAAACCCGCATTATCTGTGGCGAACGCGTCGCGAACTTCTTGAGGTCGCGGATCGCAGCGGTGCGATCGACAACGGATGCAAGGTCTGTTGGGTCCACCTTGAATGCGACAACGTCACCCCAAGCGATGACATCCTGCGATGAAGGGTCCCAGATGAGATCAGGGTTGTCAGTTGGTTGAACGGATTCGATCGTGACGTCGCGTGACTTCACATCCGGCAGCGCTGATGTCGAGCCATCCAGAACTGCAAGCCGGATCGGCGCTGCGATGCGTTCCTGTGTGAAGCCGTTGCCTGCGGGCGGCGCGGGGGGCCCAAGCGACGGTGCAGGAGCTGCATTGGTGGATGGAGGGGGGCTATTGGGCGCCTGCATCAAGACCACGCCTCGGGTGAGGTCGAAAACCACATCAGAGTCAGGCGACTGGCCGGGCGATGTGACGGTCACGATATTCTGGCGTTGATCGGATAGTTGATACACGACCTGACGAACGTTAGCGAACAATTCGCTCACTGTGATGCGCCCATCGTGATTGGTGTCCGCGCCGCCCTCGATGGCACGCGCGACGGCGTAGCTCAGTGCGCCGCGCAGACCGCTGATGCCGGGAATTCGGACTTCCGGCGCTTTGGTGCTGCGGTCGACTGCGGCTAGGAACGCAGTACGGTCGAAGTCGAACTCGCTCCGCGGATCGCTCTTGTCCGACACCGGCTGGAGCTTGTCGACCAGCAGCGTATAGCGGGGAACCTGGCGGAAGCTCATTTCCTCTGCGCGGGGATCAATCTCGCGCGCCATTCCGCCCCCATGGCAGGTATCTGCAACGAACACAACTTTGGCGCCGCGCATTTCGAACTGCTTAATGAAATGATTGAACTCGCTTGCCAGGATTCGCTGCACGGATCCTGCGGCCGTAGGCGCGAAATCGGGCAGAAGAAAAACGTTCTCCATGCCATCTGGTTCGGAGCCCTTGATGCGCTCGGGCTCCTGTGCGCCGTGTCCGGCTATCGAGAGGAAGATGACGTCATTGCTTTTGGTTCTTTGCAGCAGCGCATTCATTTCGCGAAGCACCGCTGCGCGCGATGCCTGGGCATCGACGAGCACCGTGACGTCAGTGACGCCCATTCCCTTCAGCGACGCCTCGACGTCACGTGCGTCGGCCACGGCACCCTTCAGAGGGCGGACCTGCTGATACGCGTCGATTCCTATGACGAGCCCATGGACGCTGCCGCCGCCGGGACTTGCGATCGAGATTCCGCCCGTGGCCCAGACCTGACCGGTCGAAAACCACATCAATGCAGCAACGGCGAACGCAGCAGATCTGTTCATTTCATGCCTATCGGTGCACATTATTTCCTGCGGCTATTGCTTTTTTTGCTGATTGACGTCGCCGCGTCGTCTTTATATGTCTCTGCCGAGACGACCATCTGATCATCGGCCAGTCCGCGAAACCGGACCGGAACGTAACCACGTGCCAGCAACGCCGCCAAAGGATAGACATTTCGGCACACACGGCCATTACAGCCTCCCGTCGAGGCCTCCATCACTTCAGCCTTGCGATCGGGTGTGAAGCGCAGGAACAGCATGACGTGCGAGCCCGCCTTGTTTAAGGCATCGCCTGGTCTCAAATCCCAAGGATTCTCCAGCGGCCTCGCGATCGCCGGGATGGCTGCGGTCGTATAGTGGACCGACAAACCCCATGTGGCGCTGACGAATGCCGAGCAATCCACGCCGGCGACGTCGCCGCGCGGCGTATCCCGCGTGCAGACGTTGCCCGCCTTGATACCCCGGTCTATCTGCGCGCGGAAGCTCGCCAGCGAACCGTGACATCCCCAGCAGTAAGGCACGCCACGGACCTGTTGATTGACCTTTCCCTGCAGATACCATGGCCGACGAATGCGGCTGAAGCCGCTACACGCGCTGTCCGGATCGCTGCCGTAGTTGGCTGGCGTCAGGTTCCATTGCAAACCCTCAAAGGCGAAAGCCGTCTCCACGACCTGCTGGCGGTTCGACGGCCGGATGGCGGCAATGGCGCCGAAATTTTTCGTTATCCCGACGAGCGTTCCGTCCTGTCGTAGCGGGCGGACGTCGATCATCTGCGCGTTCGCCAGTTGGCGAAACCCGACGCCGACCACGGCGACCGAGTCGGCCTTGGTGCGTAGAAAAAATACGTCACCGTCGCCGGAGATGGCGACGAAACGACGCGTCAGCGGCGTGTTTGCCAACGGCAGTTCATAGACGCCCTCAAGCTTGCCGTCAGGTTTGAAGCGCGCGACGAAGGTCGATGCCTGTCTGGTGGATTCCGGGATATCTTCGGCCAGTACATAGAGGCGGCCGTTGTTGTCGACCTCGAGGAATTCGACAGCGCCGAGCCGATTGCGAACCCGCAAATCCAGTTCGGCAACTCTCGCGTTGTCGTCCTTGCTGCGGACTTCGATATGTACGCTGCTGTCAGTCTTCGGAACGACGTCCGCCACCACCGAGCCTTTGCCGCGCGAGGCGACAAACTGCCGGCTGAGCGGCCTCTTCTTCGTGATCGTGACGGCTCGGGTGCTTTCATCCAGCAGCTCGGACGCGGCGCCGGGGAGTTGTGATCCCATCTGGGCAAAGGCGGAGGTCACGAATGGATCCTCAATGCCGCGCGTTATCACCTCCTCGAGAGTAACGGGCTCCGTCGAGATACCACGGGTCGACTGTGCGGCGGCCTTCAGCGTCCGGACCGATCCGTCCCAGACCAGGATGTCGTCCGCACGCACCACGATATCGGTCGGCTGCACATCGTCGGGCATCTTCAGGATCGCCGGCTGCTCCCCGGGCTGCCTGGGATCGAATTTCAGAATGCGCCCGTTGATTTGGTCGAGCAGGAACACGTTCCCGTCCTTGTCCAGCGTCAGCGCCTGGGGCCCGGACAATTCGATATCTTCGCCGGCTTCAACGATGCCCACCGCATCCGCTCCGGTGCCGCTGAAAAACTGTTTGATGATGGTGTCATCAGCGACCGCCACGGAGGCCGATGCGATGATCGCGCCGCAGCTAACAATCCAGGCCGCACACCTCAGACGAAACATCTTCACCTCAAAGTCTTGAGCCGATGCCATCACGCAGCGCCAAGGCGATACCGAACTCCGTACTGCAGGGTGTCAATATACGTCGATCTGGATCATATTTGAAGGAGCCAAACGCGATCCGACAGGGTGCGCAAATAGCCATACGTACTAACACGCGGAAGAAGGAGTGGGGTGATGAGGGATTTGGTTCGCTGCGCTCTGGTCATAGCGGCCACGACGAGTTGGCACACCTCGGCGCAGTCTAACGATTCCGCGGCTGAGCTGTCGATCGGCGGCCTCAGGTTCATGCAGACGAACGCCATTTCTATGGAGAGCGAAGAACTGCGAATTGCACTCGACAGCATCAGCATTCGCTATCAGTTCGCGAACCTGTCGGGCAAGCCGGTGACATTAACGGTCGCGTTCCCGCTGCCGGATATCGATCTTTCCGAACCGGAGAGTATTGTTCTGCCGGCAGGAGATCCGCTCAATTTCGTGGCGTTCGAGACCAAAGTCGACGGCCGCCCAGCGAAATTTACCTTCGATCAGCGCGCCTGGATCGGCGACAAGGATGTCAGCAGTCTGCTCAGTCAGTTGCAGTTTCCGATGCTGCCGATCGGAACGAGGGAGGTCCGCATCGCGGATCTGCGGGAGGCCACGCGGGAAAAGCTGCTTTCCAACGGGCTGCTCACGGCGATAGGCAACAGCGACAACGGCCGTCCGATCTACAGCTTTGCGTGGATCGTCAAAACCTCCGCGGTGCGTCAGCAGACCTTTCCGCCGGATCGATCCGTGACCGTCGAGCATCGCTACAGACCCAGCGTCGGTACGGCAGCCGATACGATTTTGCGGACCCCGCTTCGAAAGAACAAGGCGCTTGCGGGACAGATCGAACAGTACAAAAAGGACTTTTGCATAACCGATGGAATGTTGACCGGCCTCGATCGGCTCGCCGGTAAGGGGGCGCTGCAGGAGCGACGTATCAGCTATGTGCTTCATACCGGCGCGAACTGGGCGGCACCGATCAAGACGTTCAAGCTCGTCGTCGATCCGGGCGGCAAGGAGCGTTTTGTCAGTTTTTGCAGTACGGGCCTCAAGCCGGTCGAGAACCGCCCGTTCGAATACGAAGCCACCAATTTCAAACCCGATACAGATCTGAAGGTTCTGGTGGTCGGCAAGTTCTAATGGCGCTTGCACTTGGCGCCGCGTCATTTGCCCAGACGGAAGTACCTCGCTGCTGCCGTCATGTTCGTCCCTTCCGCTTGCGTATCGGCGAGGACCTTCGGAAAGAATTGATCCGCTGCGACGGGACGCTGTAGCTTCAGCGCGTCGACAGGCTGAGCTGTCGCAACGGCCATCAGGAGTTGCGGTCGGGCCGGTCCGTCGCTTTTCTGCATGCCGATCGAGAAAGCGAGTACGTCGATACCGGGCTTCATGAGGCTGGACAGGTTCTGCACCTGGCCGGCGTCGGAGATCAACAGCAATTCGACCGTACGATTGGCTACGTTCTCGACGGTGCCATTCAGCGTCTCGCCGTTCGGCACGTCGGTCGAGGCCAGCAAAATCCGGGGCGTACGTAGCCGCTCGCCGCGTGACTGGTTCAGGAAGCGAACCGCGGCACACTGCTGATCCGTGATCAGGCGCGCGCCGATCGACGGGGCGAAGCCCAGGGCGCGTTTGAAATTCGCCGCGAATTCGTCGAAGCGCGCGGGAGTGGCTGCGAGACCTTCCAGCACGGCCGCGTTGGTGCTGATCGCCACCGGCATCAGGAAGAGACATTCGCCGCCTTCATAGCGTTCGACAAAATTGCGGATCTGGTCAGGCCGGCTGACGGATCCATCGATCGGAGGTATCGTCAAAGGGGGCGTGCGTGCGATCGGCGGACCTGCATCCGGCGCATTGATGGGGGAGGCGACTTGGGTCGCGGAGCCGCGGAGCCCGGACTGAGCTGAGGTGCGTCCAGCGAGGGCGCGTCGGCATCGTTAGTCGAATAAACCGCATAGGCCACCACGCCCGCGGCGATGAGCGTGGCGGCACCGGCTGCAATGAGCCAGGTCGGAACCTTCCGTGCGCCGGCGACGGGCGATGACGGACTGCTCGCATCGGCTGTTGCGCGTTTGAATGTTTGCGCCGGCTCCGCTGCGCCGAACGTCTGGGTTGTGATCTCCTCCATGGAAGCCAGGCGCTTGGCCGGATCGGGTTCCAGCATTTGACGCAACAAGGGTCGAAAGCGTGCGTCGACAGCATCGAGATTGGGAATTTGCCGCCGCTTCTCGACGAGATCGAACTGACTGCCGCCCATGTCCAGTTTCTGCCCGCAGGCGGCATAGTAAAGCACGAGGCCAAGGCTGTAGATGTCCGATTTTGGCGTGATGTCGCCGCCGTACAAGCCGACCTGCTCCGGCGAGACGTAATTCTCCTTTCCGGCGAAGCCGGAGCCGATGATCGTCGGGTCACCGCCCTGGGTCGACCGGGCGATGCCAAAATCGATGATCTTGGCCTTCGTGACGTCTCCATGCGGAACGATGATATTGTCGGGCGAGACATCCCGGTGAACGATTCCGCGTTCATGCGCAGCCTGAAATCCTGAAGCGACGCGACGCAGCAACTTCCCCAGTTGTTCGAATGGTAGCGGGCCCTCCAGCAGCATGTCCGAGAGCGACCGCCCGTCAACAAACTCCATTGCCAGATAGGGCCGCTGCAACACCGGCTCCACTGTAAACAGGAAATATCGCACGATGGCGTCGTGCGGGAGATGGTGCAGGGCCGCCGCTTCGCGACGGAAGAGAGCCAGCGAGATTTCGTTGTCGGCGACGTCCGGGAGCAGCATCTTGATGGCGACGGCGGCACCGGTCTGGATCTCATGGGATTTATAGATCTCGCCCATGCCGCCGGCGCCGATCATCTCGTCGATTTCGTAAATGCCGTTCAGCCGGGTTCCGGGGGGGACACCGCGACGTTGCGGTCGATAGGGGCTCTGCTGGCTCACGCGCGAAGCCCCGTCCGCTTCCTGCCGGAAAGGCATGTCGGACGCGATGAAGGATCACGTGGCTGCGGCGGTACGACGAAACTCGTCACGCTGGTCTCCGCAATGATGCGTGGCGCTGTCACGGTCCCGCACTCGCCAATCCGGGGAGAGATATAGCACAGCTCTGTCGACCAGGTGCATGACGCGGCCCGGCCGGCATGGATGTTAGGCCGGCCGGCCATGCCGGTGCAAGTATCGGCCGGCCAATCGCGCTTCGACGTCCGCCCGGTCGTTGGTCAGCGGGATTTGGCCCGGGCCTTTTTCGACCGCTTCTTGGCGGTGGATCGCGGCGGACGAACAGCTGGCTTGAGGGAGGCTCGTTTTTCCGGCGGTCTCGCCGCAGAGACGGGCGGCGCGGTCAGTGCGGCAAAGTCTGCCTCGATCTGATCCGCCAGGCTTTGCAGACCGTAGAGAAGATTGAACATGACCGGGTCGGCCTCGGCGGATACGTGCTTGGCCGCCTCCTTGAAGTTTTCGCGGGCGATTACATAACCAGCGCGCATGGATTGGGTCCTCCCTCAATGACAACGTCGTCGCGTCAGTTGGTTCAATGCCGGTTTCCGCGCATGTGATGCGCGAGCAGTCAGTCGTCCCTGTCTTCGAAGCGCCACAGCTCTCCCCATTCACCGGTCCAGATATTGTCGGGGTCGATGATGACGATCGGCAGCTTTTTGGCGTTGGCGAGCTGAATGGTGCCGATCACCGCGTTGCGAACCGGCATTTCCTCGCTCGTCAGGTCGGCCGGCAACTGATCGGGCGCTGCCGATTTCGGGCAATGAATGATCCCGATCTCGCCATCGTCTTTCTTCATCAGCTTCAGATTGATGGCATTCGGCTGGAAGTCGTCAACCTGCTCAAAACGGTTTTTCGCCATGATCACTTCCAGCCATGGGAAAAATCGTCATTCTCGACGGTGATCTCGACATCCTTCAGCTTTTCCTTGCTCAGGGCATGCTTGAGGAATTCGCGCGAAAGCGCCGGCAGGATCGAATTGTTGATGATATTGTCGATCATCCGCCCGCCGGAATCGGGATCGTTGCACAGCGAGACGATGCGATCGACCACGGCGTCGCTGTAGCTGAAGTTCGCGTCGTGGTTTTCGCGTACACGCCGACCGATCCGGTCGAGTTGCAACCTGGTGATGCCGCCCAGCATCTTGTTGGACAGCGGGTAATACGGGATCGAGACGATGCGGCCGAGCAGAGCCGCAGGAAAGATCTTCAACAGCTCTGGACGCAGTTCCTGCGCCAGCGCCTCCGAATCGTCGCGATATTTGGGATCGGCGGACAGTCCCATGATCAGATTGGTACCGACGTTGGTCGTCAGGATGATCAAGGTGTTCTTGAAATCGATCCGTCGGCCGTTGCCGTCATCCATGAAGCCCTTGTCGAAAACCTGGAAGAAAATCTCGTGTACGTCGGGATGGGCTTTCTCCACCTCGTCGAGCAGGATCACGCTGTATGGCTTGCGGCGAACGCCTTCCGTCAACCGGCCACCCTCGCCGTAGCCGACATAACCGGGCGGGGCGCCTTTCAGCGACGATACGGTATGCGCCTCCTGGAATTCCGACATGTTGATGGTGATCATGTTCTGCTCGCCGCCGTAGAGCGCTTCCGCGAGAGCGAGCGCGGTCTCTGTCTTGCCGACGCCGGAGGGACCGCACAGCATGAAGACGCCGATCGGCTTGTTCGGGTTGTCGAGCTTGGCGCGATTGGTCTCGATACGGCGTGCGATCATGGCGAGGCCGTGCGATTGCCCGACAACGCGCCTGTTGAGAATTTCAGGAAGGCGCAGCACGTTCTCGATATCGTCCTTGACCATCCGGCCGACAGGTATACCGGTCCAATCGGACACGACCGACGCTACGACCTGCGCATCGACATGTGCGTAGATCATTCTGTGCTCCGGATCCCGCGATTCCAGCGCATCGACCTTTTCCCGAAGCCGCGTGCGGGTTTCCTCGTCACCGACCGCGGCGGCCGGGCTAAGTTCCGGCGCGTTTGTAGCCGGTGACGGCTCTGCCGGCGGATAGAGAATATCGCGCAGGCTGCGGATCTCCCCCACCAGCGCGCGTTCGGTTGCCCAGTCGGCTTCGAGGACCGCAAGGGATTCTTTCAGAGTTGCGATCTCGGCGTCGATTGCGGCAATCCTGCCTTGGTCCTGCGCCCCGAGGTCCTGATCGGTGATCAGCGCGGCCTTCTCGGCCTCGCGGGACGAAATCGTCGCGGCCTGATCTTCGATCGCCGCGGGAATGCCGCTCTGGCTGATCGCCACTCGCGCTGCGGCGGTATCCAGAAGGCTGACAGCCTTGTCCGGCAGTTGCCGTGTCGGAATATAGCGGTGCGACAGGTTCACGGCAGCGACGATGGCAGCATCGGAGATCCGTACCTTGTGGTGCCTCTCCATCGGGCCGAGCATGCCGCGCAACATGTCGCAGCATTTGCCGACATCGGGCTCGCCGATCTGGATCGGCTGGAAACGACGCGTCAGCGCCGGGTCCTTCTCGATATACTGGCGGTATTCCGACCAGGTCGTCGCCGCGATGGTGCGAAGCGTGCCCCGGGCCAGCGCGGGTTTAAGCAGGTTGGCGGCGTCACCGGTACCGGCGTTGCCGCCAGCGCCTATCAGCGTATGGGCTTCGTCCACGAAAAGGATGATCGGAATCGGCGATTGTTGAACCTCGTCGATCACGGAGCGCAGCCGTTGCTCGAATTCACCCTTCATGGAGGCGCCGGCCTGCATCAATCCGATATCCAGCGCGCAGAGCCGGACGCCGCGGAGCGGCGGGGGTACGGTTCCGGCGGCGATCCGCTGGGCAAATCCCTCCACGACCGCGGTCTTGCCGACGCCTGCCTCGCCGGTCAGGATCGGATTGTTCTGGCGTCGTCGCATCAACACGTCGATGATCTGGCGAATCTCCTCGTCACGCCCAAGGATCGGATCCATGTCCCCCGATTTTGCCCGCGCGATCAGGTCCTGCGAAAATCGGTCGAGTGCGGTGGTGCCTTTTTGCGAGGTCGTATCGGAGCTGCCGCCGGCGACCAGTCCCGATCCGTCCATCGGCCGGAGATTTTCTTCCGACGATCCCGCCCATATGGCCCTGTATTCAGCCGTCAGGACGTCGACCGAGACCTTGGCGAATTCGGATGAGAGTTCGGTGAAGGCGCGGCGGAGTTCTCGGGATTGCAGGGCGCCGACGAGGATGTGGCCGGTACGGATCTGCGTTTCGCCGAAAAACAGGGTGGCGTAGTGCCAGCCACGATCGAGCAGGTCCATGACGGTATTGGAGACCGCCGGCATTTCGGTTTCGTTCTTGCGAAAGCCGTTGAGCGCGGCGCCGATGTCGGTCGACAATCTGGCCGGGTTGATCTTGAAGTGGTTTGCGGTGAGGCCGATATCGGTCTGCTCGCTCTGCAGGATGTGGGACATCCAGTGAGCCAGTTCGACGTTTCGGTTGCCGGCCCCCTTGGCCTGACGCAAGGCCTTGAAGAAGGCCTCATAAGCCACACGGTTGAGTTTGCCCGCGACGGTTTCCAGACTGATATCGGTCATTCCGTCTCCTCTCCCGTCATTGGTTTCGGGCCATGTTCTTGCGCTTCAATTTCATGCGCTCGGTCGGATGAAACCGCGCATCGCGTCGGAAGCTTTCAGTACCGGTCCAGTTCGGCGCCATCCAGCTGGTCCAGCCAAGCTGGCCGAAGCGTCCGAGCCTGACGGGCTCCGCGGCACCGGCCGGAATGGCCAGTTCCGCGTCCCAATCCAGTTGCTCGCCGTTATACAGAAACACCAGATCGGCGAGCGGTTCGCAGAGGTCGCCGGTTGGCAGAAACTGGATGTATTGCGCCAGATTTTTGGTGAAGATCCGGACCCGGATCTTGTCCTGCACGCTGAACACGGTCCGTCCGAGCAAGGCGCCGTCGCCAAGGATGTTGTAGCTCTGACCGATAAACGTCCATTCTGCGCGCTCGATCTCAAGTCGCGTGCCGACAAACTCTTCGACTTCCGCGTCGACCGCAAACAATCCGCAAATGGCGTCTGTCAGTCGCGACGCGGATCTGGCCTGCGCTCCCATCAGACCGGAAAAGCCGAGCTTGGTCACATCAGGGATGCTGTCTCGATCCTGATAGGGGCCCGATCCAATGCCGATGGCCGATCCGATATAGGCGATGAAGCGGTCGTCATGAGGGCGGTCATGTTGAACGATCGGCCGGGAGTCCGCCCAGGCGCGGTAGAACAACTGGATGAACCGGTGGTTGAAGACATCGAGGAAGCGAGGAAAGGCGTCGTCTTGCGCGAGGACATACTGGAAAGCTTCCTCGGTCGTGGCCAGGGGCAGCGGGCCCTGCGGTCCCAGCAGGCCCATATATTTCACGTAAATCTTCGGCGGCTTGCCGTCCTGCAGCGAGATGCGCGCGAGGTTGGACGCCGGGAAGTCCATAAATGGATCCTGCCCGAGCCTGACCAGTTCATCGCGCTGCGACGTGCTGCCGCCGATACGCGGCAAGTCGGCGAACGTGCGTTCGAGCTGTCGCAGGACGGCGAAATAGTCGAAGCGCCACGGTTCCTTCTCCAGGTTATCGAAGAGTGTCACGTTGCGCCCCGATCGATCATAGCGGCCTCCGTGTACCGATACGTGGCGGCCAGCGCATGATCTCGCCGCGCTCGACGGAGCGGATGACGGTCTGTGTAAAGTGATTGAAGCCGGCATATTCGGAGAAGAACCGTTCCAGCACTGCCCCGAGCAGGAAAATGCCGCTTCCCTCGAAAACCTTCTCGTCGATCGTGACGGTGATCTCGATACCCCTGCCAGCGCCGATGCCGCTGCGCTGCCGCATTCGGCGGACGATCGGCCGGCTGTCGACGCTGCGCACGCCGCGGATACGACGCTCGGCCACGGCATCGTTCGTATTGGCAAACATCGTCAGTATTTCGCGCAGCGCCTGAGCGTCGTTGCCGGCTGCGCGCTGGACCAGGCCCAGATGGTTGGTGCTGAGCATGTTCACGAGGCGCCACGTGACAGTGCCGGTATGAGCCGTCTCGCCGCGACTGCGCAACTGCGTCACGACAGGTTCGCGCGGCGGCGTCGGGCCGGCGACGCAGGTCAGATCCAGCGTGAAATCGTCGATCAGATGGAAGTCCGCGCCTCCGGTGCCGACCGGGAGATGCTCGGTCAGATGCCGGTTCGAGCACAGCGCGCGCACGCTCAGTTCCGAAATCGCGTTGGCGTCGTCGGTGCCGCCGGCGGCGCTGAGCGAAATGAACATGTCGGTCCCGGTATAGTCCGAGGAAAAGCCGACGCGCTTCTCTTCGACGCTGCGCCGGCGCGGAAGCCGGCGGGTCGTATAGTAGACGTCCGATGCGACCTGGCCGTCGAGCGACGCCGCATAAAGCGGTTTGACCGGGACTTTGTCCTGACCGCCGGGGTAATGCGCGAATACGTCGAGCAGCCGATGCGGCTCGAAGTCGAGATAGTGACTCCGGTCAGGCACGACGTGATATTCGTGCTGGCTCGATGTCGCGGGAATTCGATCGGTCGTCTTCTCGAACAGATTGATCGCCGGCGCGGCGTAGAATGCAAACATCGCGGGCTGGACCGCCGCCGGCAGGCGCGAATTCACCTCGTCGAAGCAGAACAGGATATCGATCGTCTTTGCCTTCAGGCGAGGCATGACCTCGTCGAGCCGGCTGAGATTGAGGCCGAGAAATTTGCCGGGGAACACGAAAAACTCGCGCAGCAGGTCGAAACCCTCGAATACGCGATGATCGTTCGGAAATAGCGTTTCGTCGCGCCCGAAGCCGACCTGCTGCACCATCTCGGGCGGCGCGCTGTACACGACAGGATCGCCGAATTCGTCGAGATGACGGAAGTAGACCCCTTTGCAATGCGCAAGAACCTGCTCGTACAGCGCCACGGAGTCGGCTTCCGGGCCGACGAAATACAGCGGCAAATCCGTGGTCTTGCAGCCCGCGAACAGGGCATCCGGCTTCTTCGCGACCTCGGCGTCCGACGGCTCGTCCTCGCGCCGCGCGGTCGATCTGTAGGTCAGCGTCAGGCGCATGCCGGCTCGCACGCCGGCGCCGGCACGGACCCCCAGCGCCTGAAGCGGGGCGGGCGACGAGAAGTACTCGGCGCCGGTCAGTTCGAAAGGCCAAATCGTAATTCCCGCCGAGAGGCGATAGCGGCATGCGATCTGCCGGTCGATCTGGCGGAATGTGGCATCGACGTAGGATCCGCGGGGGACCGCATGCCCGTCGCGCAAGGCGGGATCGCCATATATCGGTTCGACGCGAACCAGCATCATCGAGGGCGTCGGCGCGAGATAGTGGGGAACCAGCTGCTCGAGCAGATTGGAGGTGAATTCCGGAAATTCGTGCTTGAGCTTCAGCCGAACGCGGGCGGCGAGAAAAGCCGCGCCTTCGAGCAGGCCGCCGATCATCGGATCGATCCGATCCTCGAGCAGGCCGCCCAGCCGCTCTGCGACGCCGGGATATTCGTCGGCAAAATCGCGCGTTTGCTCATGAAGCAGCTGAAGTTCTCGATTATACAGATCGAGAAATTCTCTGTTCATGACCGGATCACAGACGATTCACGATGATCTTGCCGGTGTCGATGACGTCGGCGACGAACTGGACGGGGATGTTGACCGGATCGCATGTCAGATCGGCGTTCACCACGAATCTGATTCTGAGCTCCGCCGCATCGACCGTGTTGTCTCTCTCTATATGAAGCGATGCCTGGGCCAGCCGCGGCTCGTAGTTCGTGATCGCCTGCTTTAGTTCACCGGGAATGTGGTTGACGCCAATCTCATCGATCGTGCGATGAGAAATATCGGGAATGCCGAAATTGATGATCGATCTGCGTGCGTATGGAAAATCATCCATCTCGATGGTTGATTCCAGCGCCACCGTATTGAGCAGAGCCTCCAGATCGCGGGAGACCTCGCGCCGCAGCAGGTCCTCGGTGATGACCTGTCGGCCCCGCACGCGACGGCCGGCAATAATACGATCGCCGGCCTCGTTGCGTAGATCGGCTTTCAGGGCTGCGTCCTTGGCTTCATGCGCCGCGCGGAACGCGTACATCAGCGGCGGGCTCAGGCGGGACTTCTTCGTTACATCTGCCATGCCGGACCCGATCCGATTGCCACCAAACAAAGTCTGTCCGCGTCACGCATCTGGCGCCCTTGCGCGGAGCGAGGGCGCCTCGAATGCGCGATCATCAACTGATCTTCTGAGACTGAATATCGAACCCGAAATCCGTCGCTCCGCCGGCATCGCCGGTGTCCTGCTGCAGCTTGTAAGTCTGCTTGAATTCCGCGAACACTAGCGAAACAGTCTCATGAAGAATCTGCTCGGAACCGGAGCCGCTCCAGGATACGTTGCTGACCATGATGTCCTTGAGGTCGATCGTCAGATAATCAACCTTGCTGTCACCATCCAACTTTCGGCAGGTGATTTTTCCTGAACCGATATGTTTGCCTGTCGCACACGCCTTGAACAGCGTGATCGAGGCCTTGTCGCAAATCTTGTTGACGTGAATGGAGCTGAAATTGGCCTGGGTCGATTGCCCACCCTGACCGACCTTGAACGAGGCAGGATTGTCTACGCTCCAGCCCCAACTGTTGATTTCGATTTCGTTCGGATGGGCGAGGTCTTGCGATTCACCCTGCACGTCGTCAAGCTTCAAGAACATCTCGGCCATTTATTCATTCTCCAATGTCAACGCCAAGGTTTGATGCGACCGCGTCTTCGCCGTCCGTTCGGTGTCAGTACGGCTCGGCTATTTGTCGGTATCGATCGACGACAGGTTCAATCGCTTTTCACTTTGCGATTGGCAGTCGCGAAACCAGTCGAAGGCCGATATCCATTCCTTCAAGCTGAAAATGCGGCCGCAACTCGAAGGTCGCTGAGTAATAGCCGGGGTTCTCTTCGTTCTCGACGATGTTGATCTTGGCGCCGGCGAGCGGGCGGCGGCATTTGGTTGCTTCGCTGGAGTTCTTCGGATCAGCATCGACATATTCGCTGATCCAGTTGGTCAGCCACTTCTCCGGCTGCTCCTTCTCGTAGTAGGAGCCGACCTTGTCGCGAACCATGCATTTTAGATAGTGCGCAAAACGACAGACCGCGAACATGTAAGGCAGCCGGGAAGACAGGTTGCTCGATGCCGTTGCCTGAACATTGTTCTGGTAGGCTTTCGGCTTGAACAGTGATTGGGCGCCGATAAATGCCGCGCGATCGGTGTTCTTGCGGTGAATGAGCGGGATCAGTCCCGACTTGGCCAGTTCCGCCTCACGGCGGTCGCTGATCGCGATTTCGGTCGGGCACTTCATGTCGACGCCGCCGTCATCGGTCGGAAAGGTGTGAGACGGCAGGTCGTCGACCTCGCCGCCCGATTGCACGCCGCGAATGCGGGCACACCACCCGTGCTCCTTGAATGCCCGGTTGATGTTGGCAGCCATCGCATAGGCTGCGTTCATCCAGGCATATTTCTCGCCCCGATGACCGTCGGTGTCCTCCTCGAAGGCGAATTCGTCGACGGGTTCGGTCTTCGAGCCATATGGAAGACGCGCCAGCACACGCGGCATGCACAGCCCGACATATCGCGCGTCGTCGGAATCCCGCAGAGACTTCCAGGCCGCATATTCGGGCGTGTCGAACAACTTGCTGAGGTCGCGCGGATTCATGAGTTCGTTCCACGAATCCATGCCCATTAGGGTCGAATCTGCGGCGGCAAAGAACGGCGCATGCGCCGCAGCCGCAATCTTGCTGAGGTCGCGCAGAAGCTGCACGTCGGTCGGCATGTGGCTGAAATAGAAGTCGCCGACCAGGCAGCCATAGGGCTGCCCGCCGAGCTGGCCGAATTCCTCTTCGTAGATCTTCTTGAACAGCGGGCTCTGGTCCCAGGCTGCGTTGGGATACTGCCGAAGGTGGCGATACAGTTCGTTTTTGGACACGTTCATGACGCGGATTTTAAGCATCGCGTCGGTCTCCGACTGGAAAACCATGTGCTTGAGGCCGCGCCAGGCGCTTTCGATCTGCTGGAACTCGGGCGCGTGAATGATCTCATTCATCTGAGCGGACAGCTTCTTGTCGAGCTGAGCGATCATCTCTTCCAGCGTATCGAGAACGTCCGCCTTGATCAGGCTGGTGTCCGCAAGTGCCTGCTCAACTAGCGTCTTGACGGCGTTCTCGACTTCCGTCGCGGCCCGTTCCGTCCTTGGCTTGAAGCTTTTTTTAAGCAGTTCCTGAAATTCGTCCGCTTCGCGTGTTTCGACCAGCGCACCTTGTTCGGCGTGGGCTTTTTCAGTCGCCATGACTGGACTTTCCAATGTTCGGGTTCGTTAGGTCGTACCGTTACCTTCGCCGCCCTTGTCGGTTGCGCGATTCTTCACTGCGGCCATGAGCTCAGGATCGGACAGCAGCTTGCGCAGCCGATCCTCTGCCGCGACTTTGCCGTCCATGTACCGAACGAGGTTTGCAAGCTGCGTTCGCGCTTCGAGCAGCTTGGCGACCGCGGGCACTTGTCGTGCGACGGCCGCAGGCTCGAAGTCAGCCATCTTGTTGAAACGCAGGCTGACGCCGATCTTGTCGCCACTGCTGTCCGAGAGCTTGTTGTCGACCCGGAAACTTACGCCCGGCTGAATGGCCGCCATGCGCGCGTCGAGATTATCCATGTCGATATCGAGAAATTTGCGCGCGTGCATCTCGTCCTTTTCAACACCTGGCGTATTGCCGGACAGATCCGACATCACACCCATGACGAAAGGAATTTCGACCTTTTCTTCGGCGTTCGCCGGATTTTCGTAGGTGATATGAACCCGCGGAGGGCGATTTCGGCGAATAAATTTTTGACCACTGTCTTTTGCCACGCGCTGTCCCCTGTTGGAACCGGCCGCCGACTAAACATGCAGCAATTAGAAGTAATTTTTTGCTGCGCGTCAATCGGCGAGTCCTGCACCTCTATCGAACTCATCGCACCGGCCACTGATGGCCGTTAGAGGTAGTAGCGCGAACCGGTTCGAAGGTTCACTTGTCCGACGCGATATTTTTCAGAGCGGCTTTCGGCAACACATCCCGCAGGACGCTCATGAAATCCCGTTCCGCGAGCGCGCGTGCGCGGTCGCACAGCATGGGAATGGGACTTGAGGGCTCGGAGTGCCGGAAGAACCGTTGGACCTGATCGAGCAATGCGATGGCCTGCGACCGGCTCGCGACCCGGAACCGCGGCGTTGATCCGGCCGCCGCATCGGGTGTAGCTGCCTCGGGCGTGGAAGTGATTGGCGAGACTGCGGAAAGTCCCGACAGCTTTCCGACAGGAAGTTCGAATACCTGGTCGCCGCCGATCAGGAAGGCGGCCTTGTCCATCTGGGTCGGCACGAGAATGGACAGCACTTCGTAAAACGATTTTCCGATCAGCAGATGCGCCTGGCGGACCAATGGCAGGATCGGACTGGAGGGTTCGAACTGACTGTAGTAGCTGGCAATTGCGGCAAGCGCCTCGCTGGCTTGTGCGAGCGTTCCCGGCGCTTCAAATGTGGACGATCGCGCACTGGCGTCGCTGTCTGGAGCAGAGTCCGCGGCATTCCCTTCCGCGGGAGCGGCTTGTTCACGCTCAAGGCCATTCGGGTCGATGAACAGCGAGATCTTGCCCACCAGCGCTGACAGGTTTTCGAGCCCCGGCGTAACCTGATGGAGCGCAAGCGCATTGCGTATCTGCGCCAGGGAGCCCCTGAGCGATGTAAGAGTTCGTCGTGCCGTCGCCAGCGCGTCGGCATCGGTGTCACTGTGGGCTTCGACGATGGCGGCCGGCGACAGCTTGGTCTCGCCGGGGCGCGGAGCCACCTCGCCCGTGGCGATCATCCAGCCGCGATAGCTGATCGGTCCAGACCGGCGGGTGTCGAACAGCGGCGCATACTGAAGAGGAAAGATGGCCATCGGGCCATCGAGTTCGGACAGCGCGGTCTCGCGCATGAGGATGTCGCCGTCCTGCGGACGCGGGTGAATGTCATCCCAGTACCGATCGAGCCAGGATGCGATCGAAGCCACCGTGTCGGAGAAGCCGGCGAGATCCCTGTTGAGAATAGAGAGTCGCGCATTCAGCGCCATCAGGCGAAGGTCTCTGGTGCGATCGAAAAGCGGCGCCAGCGCGGCCAGTCGACCGGGCAGATCGATCGTCGTCCGGTCGAATGGCTTCTTGTCGTCCAGCGAAAAAAACGACGTAGGCAGAATGCCTTCGGTATGAGCGACATAGTTGAGATAATCGGCGTCGCCGTCCATGTCGAGGTCCGGTCCGCACGGATCCGTTGCGCTGAGAGGCTGCCAAAGTCCGGCGAGCACCGGCACGTCCGCCGCATCCAAAGCCGGTTCCGGGGCCGATTGATCTTCGTGCAAAGGCGGATTGGAGACGAGGTCAACTTCCGTCACGACTCGCCTCTCCGTCATTTCCTCCAGCGAGGTGCTGGAGTCGATGCTTGCACGATGACACGTCAGGTCGCCATTCAATTAGGATAGCAGATCAGGAAGCCCTGCCCAAACGGCTTCGTCGTGTAGTAACTGATCGGACGCTTCACATGCGCGCCGCGAAAGACAAAGAGTGAGCGATCCGTATTATTCAAGAATACCGGAAAGACATCATTCTCAAAGTGATAATTTGGATCGCTGGAGGGGTCTGGGAACCATGGCTCCATCGCAGTAACGGTGCTGGTCGTCAGATCGATGGCATGAATGACGTTGACATGTCCGCCCAGGACGCCGGCCCGGAACGCGATGATGAAGGGAAGCTTCGACGGCACAAAGTATTGGCTGACCGCCGTCGGCCCGACGCTGTCACACGTTATGCGGACGTTCTGGCGTTCGTAAAAATTCCGCAGGTTCGTCAGCGACATCGTGCCGTCCGAATTCCAGATGTGGGCTCCCAGGACCATGAGCGTGGACTGGGAGATTTCAGTACGGTCCGGCAGCGCACGTAGCCACCAGGCCAGGCAGGCGGCCCAGCACATGGTCGCATCCATCTGGCCTTCCGGCCTGACGCCGGAATCGTTGCCTGGCAGTGAACCATCGGCCCGCGTTACCTGTACTTGCAGGCCGACATTGATGTACTGGCCGCCGACGGGGCGTGCTGGCGGTCCCGCCGGAAAGCGCAAGTCGCCCCGAAACGGTATCAGGCCGACATCGAGCAGGGTTGTTCCGATCGCATTGCCGCGAAGGGAGATCACCTGCTGGCCGCCGGCCGCGCGCATCCGGATGTCATCGTTCTTGACGACGTTGTCATTGTTCGAGGTGACGCCGAGCGAGGTTCCCGTTCCGGCGGGGCCGATCAGCAGGATATCCCGCGTTTCACCCACCGGGATCTGCATCCGCCAGATCGATCCGGGCTGCCTGCCGTCGGTGTCGTACCCGGCCGGTCCGGCATTCGGCGGTTTTGCGAAGTACACCAATGAATCGCCCATAGGCAGGCCCTCCGCGCTGACGTCCCGATATGCGCACAACTTGATCTTGCGCTGACTCTATATTGGTCCCGATCCCAGCCCGTTGGTTCAAATCCGGTTGGTGCCACGATCGCAGAATGCCCGGTTCAACAATAACCGTGAGATCCATTGAACCAATACCGGCGCTGCGCGACAAATGACTTGATGCCTTGCGATGTCGGCAGGTCGTATTGTCGGGCATGCTCTCCAGCCCAACAGGCTGGCGGCTGCGGTATGGGAATGGATGCGATGCCCGGAAGAATGATCTGGCACGACAAGCGGCTCAAGGGAACGCCTCCACCGATCGCCCCTAATATTCACGTCGTCGATAAAGACACCGATCTCGGTGGTTCGATCGGCTGGATTGCGCATTATGCCGGCTCGCAGAACGGCCTCGATGAGCTGCTCGTGATGTGTCACGGGTTCGAAGGAAACTTCAACATCTCGCAGCAGATATCGACCAATAGGCGGGTCGGCGGGTTTGGCTTGCAACTGTGCCGTGAGGGGCTGAGTCTCATGACTGTCGGCAAGACCATGGCCTGGAAACGCGGCAGTGGGCTGATCCGACGTATCACGGTCTATGCCTGCGGAACTGCGCAGACCGGTCCCGGCAATGCCGGCACTTACGCCGATGGCAAGCGTTTCATGGGCGAACTGGCGATGGCCAGCGGCGCCTACGTGATCGCCGGCCGCGATGCCCAGGCTTACAATCCGGAGTCGGTTCGCATGAATTCCCCGCTCCCGATCGACTTCGGCGACTGGGAGGGACCAGTCTATCTGTTCGATCCCGCCGACGGCAGCGCAAGACCCTGTCAGCCCGGGCCCATGATCTGACGGCCGTCCGATATCGTTACACCAGGCCAGCAAGACTATAGTCGACCAGGGAAAGCAGATGCAGGAGCGAACGACGGCAAACATCAGGCCGCGGTCTCGGGCCGACGCTGACAATTTCAGCGGGTTTAGTCTGCTTGGCGCGACGCGCGAGAGTTTTCGGCTTTTTCGGAACTTGCGAACGGGGCATTGGCCCGAGCCGGTGAGGGCCTGACCTGTTCGATGATGGATGTAGCTTCCTTATAAGGACGAGAACCAGATGGGACTGCTCACTCAGGATGGCCGCGTTGCAGAATTAACGACCCCGCTGGGCAAGAACGTCCTTGTTCTGATGAAATTTGAGGGCACGGAGGCGCTGGGCGAACTGTTCGAATTCCATGTGGACGCGCTGAGCGAGGACGAGAATATCGATTTCGACAAGGCGCTTGGACAGTCATGTACGATCAAGCTGAAGGCCTATGAAGGCAAGGTCCGGATGTTCGATGGTATCCTGGCGCAGGCCCAATGGGTCGGAAAGTCGGACGATTTCTTTCATTACAAGCTCGTCCTGCGGCCGTGGTTCTGGATGCTGGGCTACAAGGCCGACTGCCGGATCTTTCTCGACAAGGACGTCAAGGACATCATCCGCGAGGTCTTCACCAAGGGCGGCTTCAACGATTTCGAGTTCCGGACCACGGCGGACTACGACAAGATTCATTACTGCGTGCAGTATCGTGAAAGCGATCTCGCCTTTTGCCATCGACTGATGGAAGAATACGGCATTTACTACTTTTTTGAGCATTCCGACGGCAAGCACACGATGGTGCTGGCGGACTCGCCCTCGTCGCATCGGCCGAATCCGCAGGTTCCCAAGCTTCCGTTCATCTACCTGAGCGGTGTCGAACTCCGCCTCGACCAGCACCTGTTCGGCTGGATATCGGAACGCCGGTTCCGTACCGGAAAAGTGGAGTTCAACGACTATGACTACCTGAAGCCGAACAAGAAGTTGCGCGCGCCTAACGAGGCCTCGGAGAAATATGCCTTCTCGAAGCTTGAGGTCTACGACTATCCGGGCAAATACGACGAGGAGAGCAAGGGCAAGAAGTTTTCCAGATTCCGGCTCGAGGCCGAACAAGCCGTCGATCACCGCCGCCTGGTCGAGGGCGACGCCGCTTCGCTTTTTCCGGGAAGCCTGGTCGACGTCGAGCGCCATCCGGTCTCGTCGGAAAACCAGTCCTATCTGGTGCTGCGTTCCACCCATCGGTTCGGCACCCAGCACTATCGCTCCGGCTGGGGCAAGGAGGCCGATCAAGTCTATCACGGGGAATACGAGTTCGGTACCAAGAACCGCCCGTTCCGCATTCTCCCGGATACGCCAAAGCCCTGCATCTGTGGCATCCAGACAGCCAAGGTGGTCAGCAAGAAAGGTGAGGAAAGCGAGGAGATCAGCACCGACGAGAACGGCCATATCTGGGTTCAATTCTTCTGGGACCGTGAGCCGAAGAAGTCATGCCCGGTGCGTGTGGCACACGCCTGGTCGGGAAAGAAGTGGGGCACCCAGTTCATCCCACGGGTCGGCATGGAGGTTGCTGTGGCCTATCTGGAGGGAGATCCCGATCGCCCGCTGGTCATTGGCTGCATCTACAATGGCGACAACAAATTTCCTTACGAGCTGCCGGCCCACAAGACCCAGTCCGGTACCAAGTCGGATTCGACGAAGGGCCATAACGGCTACAACGAATTCATGTTCGAGGACAAAAAGGGCAGCGAGCTCATTCGCATGCATGCGCAGCAGGATCATCTCGTCGTGATCAATGCCAACCAGACTGGCAAGGTCGGCACGGTCGACCTCGACTCTCCTGCGCTCGGCGGCGACCAGACCTGGACCGTCGGCGGCAACCGCTCCTGGACGATCCAGAAGGGCGACGACAGCGTCGAAGTGCAGATGGGCAGCCAGATCATCAACATCGACATGGGCGCCCAGAGCACCACCGCGATGATCTCGATCGAGGATTCTGTGCTGATGAGTTCGGTCACGGTGATGCCGGCAACCGTCAACACCGAGGCGCCGATGATCAACCGGCTGGCGCAGGCCATGATCAACGATACGGCCGGGGCGATGATCAATATCACGGCGCCCATTATCCACCTCAACGGAGTCGTGCTGATCAACGGCATGATGCCGGTCGTCATCCCCATCCCGGTCGGTTGAGTTTTATCTGGAGTGTAACCCGTTGGGAGTTCAAGAAGTTCGGATGTCTCGCGCTCGTTTCCCCACCGTCCAGTCGTTGCTCGAGACCTTTCCCGAACTTGCCAAGGGAGCCACGAGCGCGGCCGTCCACGACACGCCGGTGGCGCATCTGAAGAAGCTGCTGGCGCAGGACAAGCTCGAGGAGGCAATCAATTTTTGTGCCCACTTGCTGCCACGTCGGGAAGCGGTCTGGTGGGCCTGTGGCAGCGTCCGGATGCTGCTTGGGGACATTCCCCGCGATCGCGCGGCTTGTCTGGTCGCTGCGGAGAAATGGGTCGAACGGCCCAGCGAAGAATTGCAAAAGACGGCGCTGAAACTCGGAACCGAAAGCGACAGCAACGACGCGTTGAGCTGGCTGGCGTTGGCCGCGGGTTGGGCCGGCGGGGTGATGCTCGCAAAGTCCGATGGTCCTGTTCCCATGCCGCTTTACCTCACCGCTCGGGCGGCGCGCGTCGCCATACAGCTCGCCGCCGTCGGCATGCAGAAAGCGGAGCGCGCCGATCGGTTGAAGCGATGTCTCGCCGAAGGCATCAGGCTCGCGGAGAAAAATCTGTGAAGTATCGCGCACTACGCAGAAGTGTCGTGACGGGCAATTCCTCCGTCGCTTGGGTGCATGGAAACGCCTTGAACGCGGAACGGAGTAGACCTAAGATTTCAAGCGACGACTACGCTCTCCGTAGTGCGGGAGGACGGTTCGATCAATTCAGATCCCATGCCTGCGAGCTAGTCGAATGACTCTGACGCTCCGGATCGACAACGAGACCAGCCTGCCTGATGGCGGTCCGTTGAGTGTTTCGATTGCCGGCAAACGTGGGGTGGATATCGGTCGCGATCCCTATCTCGACTGGACCCTTCCGGATGCGACGCGCTTTATCTCCGGCAAACATTGCGAGGTGAGGTGGCACGACGATGGATACTGGTTACACGACATTTCGACCAACGGCACGTTTCTGGACGGAGAGGATAGCCGCCTCAGGGGGCCGCACCGGCTCCGCAATGGTGACCGTTTTCTGATCGGGCGATACATTATCCTGGTCGAGCTCGATGAGCAGGAACCACCGGCGCTGCAGGCAACATCGGGTAGCGGCGCGAGCACCAGTTACGGAGAATTGTGGGACGCGCCGGGCGACGCGGCGCCGCCGATAGATCCGCGAATGCTGAAAGCGCCGCGGGATATGTCGCCGGTGAAGCCCGATTTCCTTGACTGGGCAATCGATGTGCCCTCGGTGCATCCTTCCGCAACGCCCGGTGTGCAACAGCCACTGCAGCAATCCGCGGCCGAGGTCTGGAACTCCGATACGGAGGAGAGCTGGTCGCAGGCAACGCCGAAACCGCCGCCTCCGCCCCCCGAACTGGTCCCGGTTCCAACGCCGCGTCGACCCGTATGGATTACGGCTGAACCCGATGGCCCGTGGGCCGCCCCGCTGTCAGCGAAAGCCGAACTCCAGCACGAGCGCCGTGGCAACGTCTCGGCGCCGGCAACGTCCGCCCCCGTCGATGATCGCGTGCCGGCTGTGCCCGCCATGCCTATCGAACCGCCGACGCGCACGTCAGCCGACGTCGCGCTCGGCGAAGCGTCCGACTTTATACGCCTCGTCGCACGCGGTGCCGGCCTGGACGACGAGGCGCTGGCGAGCCGTGATCCTTCCGAACTGGCCAAGGAACTCGGTGAGCTTTTGCGGCTGGTGACGGACAACATGAAGCAACTGCTCGAAGCACGTCAGCACGCCAAGCGTTTGGCTCGCAGTTCGAACCAGACCATGATCAAGGCGCTGGAAAACAATCCGATCAAGTTTGCTCCGACGACCGACGATGCGATGCGCATTATGTTCGGCAAACCGACGCGGAGCTATCTCGATGCGCGAAGGGCGCTTGCAGAGGGGTTCGACGATCTGAAATTGCACCAGATCAAGACATACACGGCCATGCAGCAGGCTCTGAAACTGATGTTCTCAGCCTTCGATCCGGCGAGAATCGAAGCGGACTTGCAAAAGGATCGAGGATTCATCGGAGCCATCGGATCGCGCAAGGCGCGACTGTGGGACAGTTACGTCACGGGCTGGCAGACACGGATCGCACGGCACGAGGACGGTGTACTCAACGCTTATATGGAGTTGTTCGCCGAATGCTACGATCGCGAGGAGCGGCGCGACTAGCGTCGCCCTCTTGACTGGCGTCGAGTCGCCCACGGCGGCGGGCGTGCGAAAACGGGATGACAACGTGCTTGAGAAGTTCGATCGGCATTTGCTGGAAAAAGAATAGGTCGGTTCGAGAATGTCCTGGTACTCCAAAGTGGCGTGGACAGAGGGCTTGTTTCTTCGTCCTCATCACCTTCAGCAAAACGACCGCTACCACGAGCATGCCCTGGAATCCCGGGTACGGTATGTTACGCCATATCCTTGGGGCTTCTCGCATCTGGAAATCGACCGCGATCTGGCGCAGCAAAGCAAATTTGCTCTCCGTCGCGCATCCGGAATCATGCCGGACGGAACGCCTTTCGACATACCGGGCGACAGCCCGTTGCCGGCACCCATCATCGTGCCCGATACGGCTTCGCAACAGATCGCATATCTTTCGATGCCGGTGGCCGCTGCCAATATGCGTGAGGCGGACGATCGGGAGAGCGACAGTGCGGCGCGCTTCATGATCGGCGCCGAGACTTTCATCGACTCGACGTCGTCGTTGCGGATCGAAGAGGAGATCGACGTCGCCTTCCCGCGGCTTGGCTTTGAACTGCGGAAGACGGCCAAGCCCGGCTATATCGGCCTTGGCATCGGCCGGATTCTCGAGGTACGCGACAAGCAGATCGTCTTCGATGAAAAATACGTCCCCCCCGTTCTGATTTGCGGGGCCCACCCGGTCGTGGACGGCTGGATGGATCGCGTCGTCGGCTGGATCGACAACAAGCTCGAAGAACTTGCGCGTTACGCGGCGGATCCCACCGCCGGCGGCGGCCTGCAGAGTGTCGACTACTTTGTTCTGCAACTGCTCAACAGGCATATCGCGGTCCTGAAACACTTTCGGCAGTCGGGCTACCTGCACCCGGAACGCCTGTTCGAGGAGTTTCTCCGTCTGGTCGGGGAATTGGCGACCTTCGCGACTCCGGAGCGCCGCGCGCGTGAATACCCGGCTTACGATCATGACGATCTGGAGAATGTCTTCGGCCCCGTGATGCGGGACCTCCAGGAGTTTCTCGGCGCGCGGCTCGGCCGCCGCGCGATCCGGCTCGAACTCATCGAACGCGCCGCCAATGCGTTCGTGTCCACAATCCGCGATCGCTCGCTGTTTCGCAACGCGACATTTGTTCTGGAGGTCGCGGCGCGTCGGCCTCTGACCGAAATTCAGAGCCAATTCCCGCAGCCGCTGAAAGTCGGGCCGAATACCAAGATGAACGAGATCGTGCATGCCCATCTTCCCGGCGTACCGCTCGTCCACCTCCCGACGCCGCCGCCGCAAATCCGCGCCATCACCGACCACGTCTATTTTTTCTTTGACCGAAAGTCGCCGTTGTGGCCTGAATTCTCGACGGCGAGTTCGATCGGACTGCACTTTTCAGGCGATTGGCCCGAACTTGAACTAGAGTTGTGGGCCGTTCTGGAAGATCGGCGATGAGTGACAAGGTCCCGCCACGAGGCCCGTTCGGCGTTCCCAGCGAGCGGACGATCGTTCGGCCCAATCCGGGTGGGCGGCGGCCGGAGGCGCCCGCTTCACCGGGCGCTCCGACGCCGGTCGGTTCCGGCAGTCCGCCGCCGCAGGCCACGCCGGCGGTCGGAGCGCGCTACGTGCCGTCGGGCGCACCCGGTGATTCCAACTCCGACGAATGGATCCTCACCGAACGGCAGCAACAGGCGCCGCAAACAGGCCCGGCAGTTTCGCCCGTCAAGATCGACGAACTGGTCGCGCCCAACGAGAACCCGATTCTACGTTCGGCCGGTCCGCTGTTGCTCCTGCTCGGTCGTCTGCGCGTCGCACTCGCGCGGGCGTCGTTTGCCAGCCTGATGGAGCAGGTTGCAGATGCCATCATCTTCTTTGACAAGGACATCCGTTCCGCCGGCGTCTCGGAAACGCATGCGAACGCAGCGAAGTACATCATCTGCGCCACCGCCGACGATATCGTTCAGAATATTCCGACCGAGGACCGCCACGTCTGGACCCAGTACAGCATGCTTAGCCGCTTCTTCGGCGAGCGCATTGGCGGCGTACGATTTTATGAGGAGTTGACGCGGTTAAAGCAGGACCCTGTCGTCAATTATAATGTGCTCGAACTGCAACACACCTGTCTGGCGATCGGCTTTCATGGCATCCACCGCACCTCGGCCGGCGGCGTCGCCACTTTGCAGCAGATCCAGCGTGATCTCTACGAGACGCTGCGCCGGGTCCGTCCCAAGGCCTATCGCGAATTGTCGCCGCGCTGGCAGGGACAGAACCTCGCAGGCCAGACCTCGCGCGTGCGGGTGCCGTGGTGGGCCGTGCTTGGCGTGACCGGCCTTGCGCTGTTCGGCGTTTATTTCGTGTTGCTTTACTGGCTGACCGGTGGAGCCGACATCGCCGCCGCCGCGCTGGCGAACATGCACGACACCGGTAAGCTGTCGCTGACCCGCAAGGTTCAATTGCCGGCGCCGCCGCCCTATGTGCCGCCGCCCGAGCCCGACACGATCACCCAGCTGCAGCGCATCTGCGCGGCGCTGAAGCCCGAAGTAGCGGCCGGCAAGGCCGCCGTCGAACAGACCGCTAACCAGATCATTATCCGGGTCGGCAACGTGCTGCTATTCAATTCGGGATCGGCCACCGTCCTCGACGAATTCAAGCCGATTTCCGAGCGTGTCGCGCAGACGCTCGACAAGGAGGAGGGCTTCATCAAGGTGATCGGCCATACCGACAGCACGCCGATCGGCGCCAGCAATGTCCGTTTCCCTTCAAACTACCAATTGTCGGTGGAGCGCGCCAAGAGCGTCGTGGCGCTGTTCAGCAAGTCGCTGGCCAAGCCGGATCGGCTGCAGAGCGACGGCAAGGGTGAGACCGCGCCGATCGCCGACAACAAGACCGCCGAGGGACGCGCCAAGAACCGGCGCGTCGAGATGTTAATTCCACGGACAGATACCGGCCCGGTCACAGAGCGGACCTGCCGCCAATGAAGGGCATCGCATCCAGAGACGTTATCCGGATCGTGCTGTCGGGGATCGGTCTCACCTCGATTTGCGCCCTGATCTATTTCCTCGGACCGCTGATCTCGATCGGCGGCTATCGCCCGCTGGAGAGCTATGTCGGCCGCGAAATGGCGATTCTGGTGGTCGGCGCGATCTTTGCGTCGGTGATGACCTTCCGCTGGAACCGACGCAAGAAGGCGGCGGCGAAACTCTCGGAAGGGATTGCCGAGGCCGACAAGATCGAGGACGATACCGACGTCCTCAAGGATCGCATGAAGGACGCGCTCGCCACGCTGAAGACGGCGAGCGGCGGCAAGGCCGACTTTCTTTACGACCTTCCGTGGTACGTGCTGATCGGGCCGCCGGGCTCGGGCAAGACCACGGCGCTGGTCAATTCCGGCTTGAAGTTTCCGTTGTCGCGGGGCGCGACGCCGAAGGCGATCGCCGGCGTGGGCGGCACACGTTACTGCGACTGGTGGTTCACCGAAGACGCCGTGCTGATCGATACGGCCGGTCGCTACACGACCCAGGATTCCGACGTGAAGGCGGACAAGCAGAGCTGGTTCGCGTTTCTGGATATTCTCAAGAAGAACCGGCCGCGTCAGCCGATCAATGGCGTGCTTGTCGTCATTAGCCTTGAAGACCTGATGACGCTGGACCCCGGCGAGATCGCCGTCCATGCAGATGCCGTCCGGGCGCGGCTGCTCGAGTTGCACGACCTCCTCAAGGTCGATTTCCCGGTCTACGCGCTGTTCACAAAAGCCGATCTGGTCGCCGGATTTCGTGAGTATTTTATCAGCCTCACGGACGAGGGCCGCCGTCAGGTCTGGGGCGCGACGTTCCAGACGGATGACAAGACCCGCAACCTGGTCGGCAATGTTCCCGCTGAGCTCGACGCGCTCGTCGAGCGGTTGAACTACGATCTCACAGATCGATTGCAGGAGGAGCCCGCGCCTGGAAATCGCGTTCTGCTGTATGGATTTCCAACTCAGATCTCTGCTCTCAAGGGCCACCTGTTCGATTTTCTCAATCAGATATTCGAGCCGACGCGGTATCATGCCAATGCGACGCTACGGGGATTCTATTTCACCTCGGGCACACAGCAGGGCACGCCAATTGATCGGCTGATCGGCGCGCTCGCGAAAAGCTTCGGGGCGGAGCAGGTCGGTGCGCAGGCTTATTCCGGTCTTGGCAAGAGTTTCTTTCTCACCGACCTGATCCTCAAGGTGATCGTCGGCGAGGCCGCCTGGGTTTCGACCGACCGCGCTGCCGTCCGTCGTGCCCGCATCGTCAAAGCCTGCCTGTATTCGCTGGTATCATTGGTCGCCATCGCCGCGACGGCACTGTGGATCGTCAGCTACACGCGCAACCGCGAGCTGATCTCGCGCACGCAATACGCCGTTGCCGAGTACAGTCAGCAGGCCGGTCCCTATGCGCATGAGACGGTGATCTCCGACCGCGACCTCCACAAGGTGTTGCCGCTGCTGTTCAAGCTGCGCAACTTGCCTGCTGGCTACGCCAGCCGCGGCACGCCGGTGCCGCTGCTGGCGACGTTCGGCCTCAGCCAGCGTGACCGGCTGCAGAATTCGGCCGCGCAGGCCTATCACATCGGCCTGGAGCGGCTGTTCCGGCCGCGGCTGATGTTCCGCCTCGAAGAGGTGCTCGATGCCAACAAGGGCAATCCCGGACAGCTCTACGAGCCGCTCAAGGTCTATCTGATGGTTGCCGGCCTGCAGAAGACCGACCGCGATCTGGTGGTGACGTGGATGCGCAACGACTGGAGCGAAACTCTCTATACCGGCGCCTCCAATGCCGACGGCCGCAAGGCGCTGCTGGAGGAGATCAACGCGATGTTCGATCTCGAAGGGGGCGATGAGCCGCTGATAGAGCCGAACACCGGACTGATCGACGAATGCCGCCGCATCCTCGCGCGGCTCAATATCGCCGATCGCGCCTATCAGCTGCTGAAATCGCAGGCCCGCCCGGCGATCGCGCCCGACTGGGTCGCGGCGCGGCGCGGCGGTCCGGATTTCGCCACCGTGTTCGAGAGCGCCAGCGGCGATAATGTCGAGGCGGTCAGCGTGCCCGGCTTCTATACCTATGCCGGCTTCCAGCGCGCTTTCATCGACAAGCTGCCGACCATCGCGGAGCAGTTGAAGAGCGATAACTGGGTGCTGGGCGACGTGGGCAAGATCGACGCCATCACCTCGCAGTTCGACAGCCTGAGTGCGGACCTGCTGCGGCGCTATTCGCGCGACTTCGTGGCCGCCTGGAAGCAGGCATTCGATCGGCTGCGCATCCGCCCGCTCAACGGCGGCAAGCCGAAATACGAAGCACTCAACGCGGCTGCGGCCACGACCTCGCCCGTCCGCCTGCTGATCGAGTCGATCCGCGACGAGACCGCGCTGACGCGCGAGCAGAAGGACGCCAAGGAAAAAGACGGTGCGAAGAAGGACGGCGCATTGCCGTCGCTGATCACCTCGCAAGGCGGCTCGCCGGGCGCCAGCATCGAGGCAGAGTTCAAGCCATTTCATCAGGCGGTGGAAGGCGACGGAGCGCGGCGGCTGATCGACGTCATCGTCGGCGATCTCACTGCGATCAACAACAGCCTGCAGACGCTGGTGCTCAATCCCGCGCAGGAGCAGCAGGCCACCGCCGCACTTCGCGTCCAGGTCGCCCAGTTCAAGAACGATTCATTGCGGATGCCGAACCCATTCAACAACATGCTGCTGCAATCGGCGAATTCGTTCGAGAACACCATCGCCAACGACACCTACCGGCAGATCCGCGACGAATTCCAGAAGTTCGTCTATGCGCCGTGCCAGAGCCTGGCGACCGGCCGCTACCCGCTCGACCGCGGTGGCCGCACCGAGATCGGCCTCGCCGATTTCGGAAGGCTGTTCGGCGGCAACGGCTATTTCGACGGCTTCTTCAAGAAATACCTCGAACCCTATGCCGACACCTCGACGCGCGAATGGAAGTGGCGGCAGGAAAATCCGGTTGCCAAGCAGATGTCGGCGGAAACGCTGCGCCAGTTCCAGCGCGCTTCGCAGATCAAGGACGCGTTCTTTCCGACCAACGGCAACGTGCCTTCGATTAGTCTCAGCGTCACCCCGCCGCTGCTGCCCGTGACGGGTTTGACCGCAAAGCTCGAGATCAATGGCGTCGCCGCCACCTCGTCCAATCAGCAAAACCCGGCGCCGATCGCGGTCACCTGGCCCGGCGCGGGCGGCAAGACAGCGGTGTCGCTGGCGCAGGAGCCGGCGGTGCCCGGCACGCTGCCTTCGGAGATCGCCGGCGGCACCGGGCAGTGGGCGCTGTTCCGGCTGCTCGACAAGGCCTCGAAATCGGCGCGACCGAACGGCGTGTTGGCGAGCTGGATCGTCGGCGGTCGCGAGGTGGCGTTCCAGATCGGCACGGGAACGGTGGTCAATCCGCTGCGGCTGCCGGCGATGTCCGAATTCAAATGTCCGACTACGCTGTGAGACGACATGAACTGCAGCCTCTACGGTAAGCTTCCGTCGAAGCGCGATTTCGTCGCGGTCCGGGCGCCGCGCGCTTTTCTGGGTGCGTGGGAGCCGTGGCTGCAGGCGGCGATCTCGTCCTCGCGCAACGAACTCGGCGAGGATTGGCAATCGGCATTCCTGATGGCGCCGATCTGGCGCTTCTGGCTTGGCTCCGACCTTTGCGGCCGCAGCACGATCGGTGCCTTCATGCCGTCGCTCGACGGTGTCGGCCGCTATTTTCCGCTGACGGTGTTCGCCTGCGCGGATGACGGCGCATCCATTGCTCCACCCGAGCTCGACCCGCAGGAGAGCTGGTTCGCCGCGGCTGAGACCTTTTTGATGTCGGCCCTCGATCAGGATACGACTTACGACGTCGTATCGGCTCGCCTCGACCAGCCGATACCTCCGGCGCAGGGAGGGGCCGCCCTGCCGCAAACCGGTTCGGCCTTCGATACGGCGGCCTTTGCGGCTGGCGACGGTATCCTTGACGGAACGTTCGAGGCGCTGCGTCTGCGTCAGCATGACGACGTCTATGCCGCTGCGTCGTTCTGGTGGACGATCGGCGGCGAAAGCTATCCGCCTCGCGCCCTGGCGGCCAAACACATGCCCGACCCTTACATTTTCTCGCGAATGCTGACCGGTCAATTCGCGGCAGCATGACCGGGGAATGCCGATATGGGGAACGAAACCGCATGGATGAACCGACGTCGCGAATATTAGTCGGCGCAGCCACCCATGTGGGCAACGTTCGACGACGCAACGAAGACAGCTATCTCGTTGCAACCCATCGTGGACTATGGGCGGTTGCCGACGGCATGGGGGGCATGACGCAGGCGACGTCGCAAGCCGGGTCGCAGTCGAGGAGCTGAATGCGATACCGGCACCGGCAAGCGCAGCCGAACTGCTCGCGAGCTGCGAGGCGCACATGGTCATCGCCAACAGTCGGCTCAGGCAACTGGCTGACGAGCGTGGCGCGCTCATCGGTACCACGATTGCCATCCTGCTGGTATTTGGTGGATCCTATGCCTGTGTGTGGTCGGGGGACAGTCGAATCTATCGCATTCGCGGCGCCGCCATCGAGCAAATATCGATGGATCATACGGAGATTCAGGAGTTGATCTCTGAGGGCAAGATCGGCACCGAGGAGGCGGCGACCTGGCCGCATCGCAATGCGGTCACCCGGGCAATCGGCGTGTTCGAATCTCCCGAACTGGAAATAAAAAGCGGTATGTTGGAGCCCGGCGATGGCTTTGTCATTTGCAGCGACGGCCTTACGGCTCATGTCAGCGACGAGGAAATTCTCGCGCTGGCCGGAAAAAATCCGGCGCAGGTGGCGTGCGATCTGCTGCTGCAGCTCACGCTCGATCGTGGCGCGTCCGACAATGTGACACTGGTGATCGTGCAGGTCGGCGCCGTATCGACAGTTCGGGCGGGGCAGGAATAGGTGGCATCGATATGTCCCAGCCAAGCGGAAGACGCAGACCTGCAACATGCGCGCGCGAAGGATCCCCCCAATGAAGCCTATGATCGTTTTGACATTCGCAGGCGTGTTGCTCCTGTCGGCATCGGGGCCGGTGAGGGCGCAGTCGACTGTGGTCAGAGGAACGAGCGGCTATCTGTCAGAATGGGATTTGAGCGGCCGGGTGACCATGACGTCGGAACGGAACGGTCGCTCCCTGGCCGGCATGTTGACGATGACCCATACAGGGCTCTGCAGCCCCGAAGGCCCCGTTGAGAAGACCGCCGAGTTTCGCGCCAGGATCATTGGCGCGCGACCATTGGCACGTATCGAGGGAGCCATTGTGCTGGAGGGGGCCGTCTGCACGTTCGGCGGGCCGCTGGCGGGCCGCTTTGGCGGATCGATGGACTGCCCCGACGCGAAAGGCGTTCCGGTGACGCTGACGATACAGTAAATCGGCTTATAAGCCGGGGCTGCCAATGTCGTTACGGCGGGGAAGATTGACGCGAACCTTGAGCAGGTCTTTGGCCTTATCGCGCTCGCGCTCGCGCGCGCCGGCGAGCGAGAAAGTGCCATCCTCCCGTTCCCGTAAGGGCCGTGTGAAATTCCAGCCCGCCGAAGCGGGCGAGAAAAAGCCGAACGCTTGTGCCAAAAGTGTGCCAGCCGGCACAGGCTTTCACGATGCGTTCTGGTCGAAACAGCGCGTTCTGGCTGGTATAGCCGAAAGCCCGGCCGATCGCAGGGGGGGCAGGCAAATGCTTGATGTTGTTGGCTTATTTAAGGAAGGGGAATGGTGCTGCCACACAGGATCGAACTGTGGACCTCTCCATTACCAATGGAGTGCTCTACCACTGAGCTACGGCAGCATGCGGATGCAGGAATCAGCCATGGGCGACCTGCTCGGCGGGGCGATCCTTGCCACATGCTCTCAGGCCACGCAAGCGCCGCGGCCGTCGAACGGGTCATTATCCGCCAGCCGTCAGGCAACGGCGGCCGCCATCCGCATCCCATGGCTAGATTCGGGGCCGGGGCGGTCCGGCTCCAACGAGATCCCAGGGCTTTGGCCAGCCGTGGCCGCAGCCGCGCCGGGCCCACCGGTGATAAGGTCGCACCCCGTCCGCCGGGTTTGTTGCGGGCGCGAAGCCAGTGCATATTTACCGGCCACCGGGCCGTCACCTGACCGAGCACCATGCCATGACCGATGCCAAAACCGACGCCAAGCCAGACGCCAAGACCGAACGCCCGCATGTCGCTGCCCGGCAGAACCGGTTGCGCGAGGCGCTGCGTGCGAATCTGAAGCGGCGCAAATTCCAGGCCCGTGGCCGTGCCGATCAGCCGCCGGAGCCGGCGGGCGGCCCGGCCAGCGATAGCAATGACCCGCGTACAGACAGGATGGAGCAGGATGGCAACGACTAGCGGCACGGCGGACACTTCGATGCCGGACTCCTCCACAGCGGCCGGCGCCGTCGGCCTGGCCCGCGGAGTTGAGCTGCATCCGCGCCACGATCAGGCCTTTCCGACCCTCACGCCGCCCGAAATCGAGCGGATGCGCCGTTTCGGCGAGGTAGTCCGCTACAAGGATGGCGACATGCTGTTCGAGACCGGCAAGCCCGGTCCCGGCATGTTCGTGATCCTGTCCGGCCATGTCGCCATCACCCAGCTCGACGGGCTCGGCCATGTCACCCCGGTGGTGGAGCAGGGCGCCGGCCAGTTCATGGCCGAGATCGGCCAGTTGTCGGGTCGTGTGGCGCTGGTCGACGGCCAGGCCGAAGGCGACGTCGAAACCCTGCTGATCCCGCCGGAGCGGCTGCGCGCGCTGCTGGTGGCCGAGGCGGATCTCGGCGAGCGCATCATGCGGGCGCTGATCCTGCGCCGGGTCAGCCTGATCCAGGGTGGCGCCGGCGGGCCGGTGCTGATCGGGCCGCCGAACGCGCCGGACGTCATCCGGCTGCAGGGCTTTCTTACCCGCAACGGCTATCCGCACCATCTGCTCGATCCGGAGTTCGACAAGGACGCCGCGGATCTGATTGCGCGCTATACGCCGACCCCGCGGGATCTGCCGCTGGTGGTGGTGCCCGACGGCACCGTGCTACGCAATCCCTCGGTCTCGGACCTGGCCCGTACCATGGGCATGATCGGCCATATCCCCAAGGGCAAGCTCTACGACGTCGCAGTGGTCGGCAGCGGTCCGGCCGGCCTGTCGACGGCGGTGTATGCGGCGTCGGAAGGGCTGTCGGTGGCGGTGTGCGATTCCCGCGCCTTCGGCGGCCAGGCCGGTGCCAGCGCCCGCATCGAGAACTATCTCGGCTTCCCCACCGGGATTTCCGGCATGGCGCTGACGGCGCGGGCCTATAACCAGGCGCAGAAATTCGGCGCCGACATCATGATCCCCATCACCGTACAGTCGCTGGACTGCGGCCGCGACGACGGCGCCTTCGCGCTGGCACTCGATGACGGCGAGGAACTGCGCGCCAGATCCATCGTGGTGGCGTCGGGCGCACGCTACCGCCGTCCGGATATCGCGCAACTCTCGGATTTCGAGGGCCGCGGCGTCTGGTACTGGGCTTCGCCGATCGAGGCGCGGCTGTGCAAGGAGCAGGAGATCGTGCTGGTCGGCGCCGGCAATTCGGCAGGGCAGGCCGCGGTGTTCCTCGCCGCCCATGCCGCCCGCGTTCACATGGTGATCCGCGGCGGCGGCCTCGGCGCCAGCATGTCGCGCTATCTGATCGAGCGCATCGAGGCAACGCCGAACATCGAGTTGGTGTTCAATACCGAGGTGGTCGGGCTCGAGGGCCAGCCGGAGTCGGGGCTTTCAGGCGTGCGCATCCGCAGCCGGCTGTCCGGCGGCGAATCCGCCATGGAGATCCGCAACCTGTTCCTGTTCGTCGGCGCCGATCCGGCCACCGGCTGGCTCGGCGGCTGCGGCGTGACGCTGGACCGCGGCGGCTTCGTGACGACCGGCGTCACGGCCGACGGCGAAACCGCGTCGGCGCTGGAAACCTCGGTGCCCGGCGTGTTCGCGGTGGGCGACGTCCGCTCGGGCTCCGTCAAGCGGGTCGGCGGCGCCATCGGCGAGGGTGCCCAGGTGGTCGCGGCGCTGCACGGATTTCTCGGCGACACGGCAAAGCCGGCGCTCTAGTCTTTTGTTGGAGCATGATCTTTTCCGAAAACCGGGATCCACTTTTCGGGATCATGCTCTAGGATACCGGTTGCGACGTTCAAAAAAAGCAATCCGGAGGAATGCAATGGCCCAGGTTCTCGTGCTCTACAAGACGCCGACCGATCCCGCTGCTTTCGACAAATATTACGCGCAGACGCACATCCCGCTGGCCAAGAAGATTCCCGGGCTCAAGAAATACGAGATCAGCCAGGGCGCCGTCGCCACGCCGGCCGGGCCGTCCGGCATCCATCTGGTGGCGACGCTGACCTTCGACAGCATGGCGGCGATCCAGGCCGGCCTCGGCAGCGCCGAGGGCCAGGCCGCGGCCGGCGATCTGCCGAATTTCGCCAGCGGCGGCGTCGATCTGCTGATGTTCGACACCAAGGAAGTTTAAGCGCCTGAAACCCGAACGGAGATGACCGTGGCCAAACCCTGCCTGCATCTGAAAGACATTCGCGATGTCACGCCCAGCGCGCTGGGTTGCGAGGAGTGCCTGAAGAGCGGCAGCGTTTGGCTGCATCTGCGCATCTGCCGGACTTGCGGCCATGTCGGCTGCTGCGACGATTCGCCGAACAAGCACGCCACCAAACATTTTCATGCCACGCAGCATCCGATCATCGAAGGCTACGATCCGCCGGAAGGCTGGGGCTGGTGCTACGTCGACGAGGTGATGTTCGACCTGTCGAACCGCAAGACGCCGCATAACGGCCCGATCCCGCGCTACTACTGAAGCGCTTGGCTCCGTGTCCCGGACGCGATGCATCGCGCCCCCTCGGGGCGTGGTGCTTCGCAGAGCCGGGACCGTACCAGACGCCGGAGTTCGTCACGGTCCCGGTTCTGCGGAGCAGCGTTTCACGCTGCCCCGCGCCCGGGACAAGCCATAGTTCGCTCTGTCACCTCGGCCACGCCCGCATCGCCAGCTCCGCGGTCTTCTGCAGCTCCTTGCGGGTGGCGCCGTCAGCGGACTGCACCGCCATGCCGCAGATCACCGCGCGCAGATAGCGCGCGAGGTCCGCGGGGCTGGCGTCCCTGGGCAGGTCGCCTTCGGCCCTGGCGCGCTGCAACCGCTTGCGGATCAGCTCCTCGGCCAGGACTCGCCGCGCGCTCTGGTCCTCGCGGATCGCATCGCCGGCCTCGCCGCAGGCCAGCGCGCCCTGCACGCCGAGACAGCCTTTGGGGTTTTGCGCAGCGCCATGCAGTGCCACCGCGCCGGCCAGCAGTTGCTCGGCGACCTCGCGCGCGGTCGGCGCCAGCAGCGCCTTCGGCGTATAGCTGCCGTGGCTGGCCTCGTAGCGGTCCATCGCCTTGCGGAACAGCGCTTCCTTGCTGCCGAACGCGGCGTAGAGGCTCGGCGGGCTGATGCCCATGGCCGCCGTCAGGTCGGCCAGCGACGCGCCCTCATAGCCCTTACGCCAGAACACCTGCATGGCGTTTTCCAGCGCGGTGTCGGCGTCGAATGTGCGTGGGCGTCCTGCCATCTGGTGTCCTTTTGCGCTGGCACGGTCAGTCGTCTTGACAGCATCGGCCAAACGTAATTACGTAGTGGTCATTACATAATTACGGATATGGGGTTTGTCATGTCGACCATGCTGAAAAATTTCTGCGCCGCCGTGATCTGCATCATGGCTGCGGCAGCCATCACGGGGCCGGTCGCGGCGCAGGCGCCGCAGAGCCGGTTCGCCGAGGCGAACGGCGTCCGGATGCATTACCTGATCGCCGGCAAGGGCGATCCCATCGTCCTGCTGCACGGCTATGCCGAGACCAGCCGCATGTGGCTGCCGCTGATCGCCAAACTCGCCGCCAATCATACGGTGATCGCGCCGGACCTGCGCGGCTTCGGCTCCTCCGCCGCGCCCGCCGACGGCTACACCAAGGCGGCGATGGCGCGCGACGTTCATGCGCTCATAACCGGGCTGAAGTATTCGAAGGTCAAGATCGTCGGTCACGACATCGGGCTGATGGTGGCCTATGCCTATGCCGCGCAATATCCTGCCGAGGTCGATCGCATCGCGCTGATGGATGCCTTCCTGCCCGGCGTCGGTGACTGGACCCATGTCTGGCTGCTGCGCGATCTCTGGCATTTCCACTTCTACGGCAAGACGCCGCTGGCGCTGGTCAGCGGACGCGAGCGCATCTATTTCGAACATTTCTGGAATGATTTCGCCGCCGACCCGAAGAAGTCGGTACCGGAAGCCGATCGCGTGTTCTACGCCAAGGAATACGCCAAGCCCGGTCATATGGCCGCCGGCTTCGAGGTGTTCCGCGCCTTCGAGAAGGACGCCGCCGACTTCGCCGAATTCGCCAAGGTGAAACTGCCGATGCCGATGCTGGTGCTATCAGGCGATAAGGCCGGCGGCACCTTCCTCATCGAGCAGGGCCGCATGGTGGCGACCGATGTGGACGGCGTCATTGTCAAGGGCTCCGGCCACTGGCTGATGGAGGAAGCGCCGGACCAGGTCATCCCCAGGTTGGTCGCGTTTCTCAACAGGTAGGCTCCCTGCGACAAAATAAAGCATGATGCTCAACCTTTATTGATCGGTTCGCACGCAAGTGATGCGTTGCGTGCGTCCGGCACGTCTGGCAAATCCGGAAATCGCCCGGTACCATAGGGTGTATTTCAAGAGGGGGTGCATCATGGTTCTCGGTATGAGTCTGGCAACATTTACGTTGCTCCACGTCATCATCAGTCTGGTCGGCATCGTGTCGGGGCTTGTCGTCCTGTACGGACTGTTCGGCTCCAACCGGATGAGCGGCATGACCGCCATCTTCCTGGTCACCACCATCCTGACCAGCGTTACCGGTTTCCTGTTTCCGTTCACCCGGCTGTTGCCCTCGCACATGGTGGGCATCCTCTCGCTGGTGTTGCTGGCGGTGGCGTGTTTTGCGCTCTACAGCAAGAACCTGGTCGGCCCATGGCGCTGGATCTATGTGCTGACCGCGATGGTCTCGCTGTATCTCAACGTGTTCGTGCTGGTCATCCAGAGCTTCCTCAAGGTCGGCCCGTTGCATGCGCTGGCGCCGAGCGTGCCGCCGTCGGAGCCGCCCTTCGCGATCGTGCAGGGTGTCGTGCTGGTGTTATTCGTCGCGGCTATCGTTGCCGCGGTGAGAAAATTCCGCCCGCCCGCGGTGATCGCTTTCTGATCCCTGCACTGCAAGGGCGCGCCGCCGAGGCGCGTCGCTTACGCAATCCATCCATCCACCGAGCAAGGAAAGGCTGCTGCATGCCATTTGTCACCACGAAGGACGGCGTCGATATCTTCTACAAGGACTGGGGCACCGGGCAGCCGATCGTGTTCAGCCATGGCTGGCCGCTGTCGGCGGACGACTGGGATCCGCAGCTGCTGTTTTTCCTGAGCAAGGGCTTTCGCGTGATCGCCCATGACCGCCGCGGCCACGGCCGGTCCAGCCAGGTCGGCGACGGTCATGATATGGATCACTACGCCGACGATCTGGCGGCGGTGACCGCGCATCTGGATCTGAAGGATGCGATCCATGTCGGCCACTCCACCGGCGGCGGCGAGGTCGTGCACTACATCGCGCGCCACGGCGAGAGCCGCGTTGCCAAGGCGGCGATCATCAGCGCGGTGCCGCCGCTGATGGTGAAGACCGCCGCCAATCCCGGCGGACTGCCGAAGGACGTGTTCGACGGGCTGCAGGCGCAGCTCGCCGCCAACCGCGCCAAATTCTATCGCGATCTGCCGGAGGGCCCGTTCTACGGCTTCAACCGGCCGGGCGTCACGGCGATCGAAGGCGTCATCGCCAACTGGTGGCGGCAGGGCATGATGGGCGGCGCCAAGGCGCATTACGACGGCGTCGTCGCCTTCTCGCAGACCGACTTCACCGAGGACCTCAAGAAGATCACGGTGCCGGTGCTGGTGATGCACAGCGAAGACGACCAGATCGTGCCCTATACCGATGCCGGTCCGCTGTCCGCAAAGCTGCTGAAGAACGGCACGCTGAAAACGTACAAGGATTTTCCGCACGGCATGATCACCACCCAGGCCGAGACCATCAACGCCGACCTGCTGGCCTTCATCAAGGGCTGAGCTGGCCGTTGGTCCTTGCTCTCTCTCCCGCAAGCGGGAGAGAGCATTCCTTGCATGCGGCGTCATCGACTCCAGGTCGGCGTTGGGCACTAATTCTTCGACCTGTGTGCGGGCGGTTCGTCGAGAACGGCCCGGATACTCTTGAAGGTGCGCCTGACCAGCGCTTCGGGCTTTTCATGGGCGTCCTGCGCCAGCCAGGCCTCGCTGGCGAGGCGGATGGCGCCGGTGGTGATCATCGCCACCAGCCGGGCGCGCGCCTGCCCGGCCTTGTCGCTGGCGCGCCTGCCGAGCGCCGCCGCCATCGCCTGCTCCATCTTCTCGTACTTCACCTGCTCGCGCGCCCGCAGCGCCGGTGTGTCGCGCTTCAGGCGCGCCAGGGCGATGGCCTCGTCGGGCTTGAGCTGGCGCGCCATCGTCAGGATGGCGTTCTCCGCCGCTGTCAGCATCGGCTCGTCGGCGGGCCGCTCGGCGATCGCCGCGATCAGGGCGTCGGTGCTGGCATCCTGCCAGGCCAGCACCACGTCTTCCTTCGATGCGAAGTAATGGAAGAAGCTGCGGCGCGAGATCTCCGCCGCTGCGGCGATGTCGTCCAGCGTGGTGGCCTCGAAGCCGCGGGCTAGGAACAGTTCGATGGCCACCCGGGTCAGCCGTTCCCTGGTCTGCCGGCGCTTGCGCTCGCGCAGTCCGTCCGCGGACGGAGTCCGCGTCGTCGTGACTTTCGGTTTTGATTTCAGTGGCTTGACTGTGCTCATCGCGATCAACATAAGACGCCGGTGCACCTATTGCAAATATGCACTGAGTGCACATTTATGCCTGCGGCCCTCGTGATGAGGGCGAATGTGGGGAGACGATCATGACCGACTGGAGCACCGCCGACATTCCGCCGCTGGCCGGCAAAATCGCCGTGGTCACCGGCGCCACCGGTGGTCTCGGCTATGAGACGGCGCTGGCGCTGGCCGGTGCCGGCGCCGAAGTGGTGCTGACCGGCCGCAATGACGCCAAGGGCAGCCGCGCGCTCGAGGCGATCTGTGTCCGGCATCCGGAAGCCCTCATCAGTTATGAAACGCTCGATCTCGCCAGCCTCGCTTCTGTGGCCAGTTTCGCAGCCCGGTTCGCGCGTCTTCACACCTCGCTCGATCTGCTCATCAACAATGCCGGCGTGATGGCGCTGCCGTCGCGGCAGACCACCGCCGATGGCTTCGAGATGCAGTTCGGCACCAACTACCTCGGCCATTACGCGCTCACCGCGCACCTGCTGCCGATGCTTCGCCGCGGCACCGCGCCCCGCGTCGTCAATCTCAGCAGCATCGCGCATCGCGGCGGCGCCATCGACTTCGACGATCTGCAAGGCGCGAAATCCTATTCGCCGATGAGGGCCTACAACCAGTCGAAGCTGGCGATGTTGATGTTCGCCCTCGAACTGCAGCGTCGCAGCGATGCTGCCGGATGGGGCTTGCTCAGCAATGCCGCGCATCCCGGCTATGCGCTCACAGATCTGATGACCAATGGTCCCGGCGCCAACGGATGGATGGCGCTGGCCGCCCGGTTGCTGCGCCCGATGAGTCATTCGGCAGCGGCCGGCGCATTGCCGACGCTGTTCGCAGCCACGTCGCCCGACGCGAAGGCGGCCGGTTACTACGGGCCGAACGGGTTCTTCGAATTGAGGGGGCCGCCGGCACCCGCGAAGATCATGCCGCAGGCGCAGGATGTCGCGGTCGCCGCGCGGCTCTGGGAGGTCTCGGCGGCGCTCACCGGCACATCGTTCGAACAGGCGGCCCGGGCCGCGCTGATCACAGCGACAGCGGCTATGCGGCCCGAAGAATCACCGTCGCCGCGAAGTTTGGCCGCGCGATGATCGCGGTGGCGCGCGACGGTGATCCGAAGCGCGTGCTGACAAGCGAACACATCAACCGCATCGGCTGATGCGCTGTGCAATTTTGCTCGCCGAATCGATGGCGCCGACGCGGAACGTGAATCCCGCGCGCTGCATCCCACCTGGATGCGGCGCGTTGGTGATCGCATGCGCGCACGATCATGGTAGGGCCGTACCCAAAAATATCGCACGCCGCAGCTTCTGACGATTTGTGCCGCGCATCGCGTGAATTGATTGGCGCGCGTAAGATTTGATCGATACAACCTCAGCAAGCAATCGGCTTCGATTGCCCGATCAAAACATCTGAGAGCAATCTGCGCGTGACGATCCCGTCCGTGCGCGATCCCGTCGCTGTGGCGCTGGCATGCATGCGTGTCGCCCCGTGGATCGCCGGTCTCAAAGGACCACGTTCGATGCATCGACGATATCAGCACCTCAACATTCCCACCGAGATCATGCGCTCGGTGGTGGGAATCTCGGAAGTCGGGAGCATCACCAAGGCGGCCAAGCTGCTGGGTCTCAGCCAGCCCGCCATCAGTTCGCAGATCAAGCGCATCGAGCACGCGGTGGGCGGCAGCATCTTCCAGAAATCGGCCAACGGTTCGGCGACCACCGAACTCGGCAAGCTGGTGCTCACCCAGGCACGCAGGATTCTCGAGGCCAACGACCAGCTGCTGCGTCTGCGCGGAACCTCGTCGGACGATCATTCGGTGCGGCTCGGGCTCAGCAACATCTATGCGCCGAAGATCATGCAGGGGATAGTGAGGAGCGATCTGGCGAGCATCTGCATCTATGCCGACAATTCCGCCGAGATCGCCAAGGGCCTGCTCGACGGGTTCATCGACATCGGATTGTTCCTGGTCGGTCCCGACGCCTCGCCGGATATGTCGCTCGACGTGATCGCGGAGCACAGCGAGGACATGACCTGGGTTCGGTCGCCCGACTTCACCATCAGCCCCGGCGCGCCAATCCCGTTGCTCACCTGGCCCGGTCAGGTCACCCATGACCTGATGATCCAGGCACTGGAGCAGAAGGGCATGATCTACCGGATCGCCTTTTCCGCTCCGGACTCCCACGCCAGGATCGAGGCCGCCAAGGCCGGCATCGGTTTGACGGTGCTGCCGACCTGCGTCGTCCCCGCCTCGCTGGTGACGGCCTCCGATTATTATCTGCCGGCGTTGCGCGCGCCGAAGCTGTTGCTGTGCAAGCGCCCCGGCCACGAATGGGCGAACACGCCATGGTTCGGCGCGCTGCAGACGGCGTTCCAGACATTGTAGCTTTGCCCGGGCGGATATTCGACAAGCCCAAATGCCGGTGATAAAAGTCGCGGACATGTCAGGGACAACCATGCGACGCCAGCTGGAGACATTCATTCCAATCGTGCTGTTCGCCGTTCTGGTGCAGCTTCTGGCGCCGATCGGCGCGTTTCGTGCTGTGGCCAGCACGGTCAGCGATCCCGTGGCGATGGCGCAGATCTGCTCGGGCATGCACGCCGGCGATGCCGGGCATAGCACGTCCGATCAGCCCACCGATTGCTGCGCCTTCTGTGCCTGCGCCCACGCGTTCACCGTGACCATGACCACGCCGCCGCCTGGCTTCGTGCGCCTGCAACGGTCGTTTCAGCAGGTCGCCTGGCTTGAAGCCGCGAGGGCGGCATCGACGGTCCGCGCCGGTTCCAACGCGCAGGCCCGCGCGCCGCCCACGCTGTCCTGATCTTCAGCCGTTGCTGTGCGTTGCTGCCTGACCGCTGACGCGGCTGCGCGCGTTTCATCGATCCAATCCCCACATTCTGAAAGAGTCCGTCATGACATACGCCACCCGTCATCTCTCCGCCGTCCTCGTCCTCGGCGCCCTGTTGGCCACGCCGGCGCACGCCGACGACGTCAAGGCCGGCGATCTCGTCATCAGCCAGCCGTGGACCCGCGCCACGCCCGGCGGCGCCAAGGTCGCCGGCGGCTATCTCACCATCGAAAACAAGGGCACCGCGCCTGACCGCCTGGTCGGCGGTTCGACCGAGGCTGCGGGCCGCCTCGAGGTGCATGAAATGGCCACGACCAACGGCGTCATGACCATGCGCCCGCTGGAGTCTGGATTGGCCATCGCGCCCGGCAAGACCGTGAAACTCGCGCCCGGCGGCTATCACCTGATGCTGATGGATCTGAAGGGCCCGTTGAAGCAGGGCGACAAGGTGGCGGTGACCCTCGACTTCGAGAAGGCCGGCAAGGTCAAAACCGTGTTCGATATCCAGGGCGTCGGCGCACAGGCACCGGGCGCCAGCGCCGCTCCGGCACACGACATGAAGGATATGCCGGGTCACTCCGGCATGAAGAAGTGAGGGCCGGATCATGCTGACCATGAGAACGGCAGCGGCTGCGGCCGCCGCGACGGCGCTGATCTCGCTCGCGGCGCCGGCCGTGGCGCATGTGACGGCGCGTCCCGACGAAGCAACCGCCGGCGCCTATTTCCAGACGGCGTTCAATGTCGGCCATGGCTGCGACGGCAGTGCCACGGTCGCCGTGCGCGTCAAGATGCCCGAGGGCGTGCTGTCGGTGAAGCCGCAGATGAAGCCGGGCTGGACCGTGGAGATCAAGAAGCGGACGCTGGCTGCGCCGCAGCCTTCGCTGCACGGCAAGACCATCACCGAGACCGTGGACGAGATCTCGTGGCGCGGCGGACCGTTGCCGGACAGCATGTACGACACCTTCGGCGTCAACATGAAGCTGCCCGACACGCCCGGCCAGACGCTGTACTTTCCGGTGGTGCAGGAATGCGAGAAGGGCGCCAATCGCTGGATCGAGATCCCGGCGGCCGGCGAGGGCGCCGAGAAGCTGCATGAGCCGGCGCCCGGGGTGCGATTGAAACCGAAGGCGCCGTGATCCGCTCGACGCCATGGCGTCGATGGCGGCTGCTGTTCTGGTGCGCGCTTTTGCTCGCGCTGGCGCAGCCGTCGGCGGCATCGGCCCATGCCAGCCTGGTTGCCAGCGATCCCGCGCCTGAGGCGGTGCTGGCGGCTGCGCCGGCATCGCTGACGCTCAGCTTCAATGAGGCGGTCGAGCCGCTCGCCATGCGGATCGTCGATCGGCATGGCGTCGCTTCCGACGTCACGCAGATCGCGCGTCACGGTGCCAGCCTGGTGCTGATGCCGTCCGCGGCTTTGGTGCCCGGCGCCTATATCCTGAGCTGGCGGGTGGTCTCCGAAGATGGCCACCCGGTCGGCGGCGCGCTGACGTTCTGGATCGGCGCCCGCAGCGTCCCGGCGCCGGATCTGGTCAGCAGCGACAGCGTCGCGCTGCGCGGCGCGATCTGGGCCACGCGTATCGTCATCTATCTCGGCCTGTTCGTCGGCGCGGGCGGCGCGTTCTTTCTCGCACGGATGAAAATGCCGCGCGGCATGCGCCGGCTCCGCATCGCGATCGCAGCGGTCAGTGTTGCCGGCCTGCTCGCGCTCGCTTTGTCCATCGGCCTGCAGGGGCTCGACGCGCTGGCGGCGTCGGCGTCGGCGCTGGTGCTGCCGGCGGTGTGGCGCGCCGGGGCCCACGGCTCGTTCGGGCTTGCCGCCGCCATCGCTGCGCTCGCGCTCATCGCCGGGCTGCTGTCGTTGCGCACCCGCGCGCGACTGGCAAAAGCCCTGTCGTTGCTGGCGCTGCTCGGCGCCGGAGCGGCCCTTGCCGCCACCGGCCATGCCGCCACCGCCGAGCCGCGCATGGTGGCCATCGCCGCGGTGGCGCTGCATGGCGCAAGCCTCGCGTTCTGGATTGGTGCGCTGCTGCCGCTGGCGTGGCTGCTCGGCCGCGGCGACCGCGTGCGGCGTCCTCTGCTTGGATTTTCGCGCGCGGTGCCGTTCGCGGTGGCCGGCCTGCTGGCCAGCGGGTTGCTGCTCGCGGTCCTGCAGTTGCAGCACATCGCGGCGCTGTGGAGCACCGACTACGGCCGCGTGCTGATGGCCAAGCTTGCGCTGGTCGCGCTGCTGCTGGCGCTGGCGTTGTGGAACCGGCTGTCCCTGACCCCCGCGGTCGCGGCTGGCGCGGCACCGGCGCGCCGCCGCCTGCGGATGTCCATTGCCGGCGAACTGGTGCTGGTGGCGGTCATCCTCGGCGTGGTGGCGCTGTGGCGCTTCACGCCGCCGCCGCGCCTGCTGGTGGTGAAAGGCGATGACTTCTTCACCCACATCCATACCGACAAGGCGATGGCCAATGTGACCATCACGCCCGGCCATGCCGGGCCGCTCGATATCGCCGTGCAACTGGAGACGCCGGACGAACGACCGCTGACGGCGATGGCCGTGTCGGTGACCCTGTCGAATCCGGCGATCGGCGTCGAAGCGATGACGGCGCAGGCCCAGCGGCAGGAGGACGGCACCTGGCGCGTTCATATGAGCGCCTCGGTTCCCGGCCGCTGGATGCTCGGTCTGGTCATTCTGATTTCCGATTTCGAGCAGGTTCGCGTCGAGGCGCCAATCCTGATCAAATAATCTGTGTGATTTGCGTTTTGAAATCACGAAGCGGCCTGGCCGGGTCGTCCATGCGCCGAGCGACAGGAGCCATGCGCGTTCGCACTGCGAATTGACTGACCGTCGCAACGCGTCCAAAGCTTGGAAAGCCTCCAATCTGGAATTCAGTGAATGAACGATCGCCCTCTCGCCTCGGCCCTGTCGCGACGATCGCTGCTGGTCTCCACGGCGGCCTTGCTCGTCGCCGGCGCGACGACCGCCCGGGCCCGCACCATCGCGCAAGGTTTGCCTTGGGAGCCGGGCACCGCGACGCCGCCGATTCCGGTGCGGCCGGGTCCGTGGATGTTCTTCACGGCAGACGAAGCGGCGACCATCGAAGCCGCAGTCGATCGCCTGATCCCGCCGGACGAGCGTGGTCCCGGCGGCAAGGAGTCCGGCTGCGCGGTGTTCATCGATCGCCAGCTCGCCGGTCCCTACGGCGTCGGCGCCGGTCTCTATCTGCGGCCGCCGTTCATGCCGGGTGTCGCCGGGCAGGGCTATCAGTCGCCGGAAATGCCCGCGGTGCGCTACCGCGCCGGGCTGAAGGCGTTGGCCGACTACATCAAGGCGAATTTTTCCGGAAAGACTTTTCGCGATCTGGCGCCGGACGATCAGGACAAGGTGCTGTCGGGTCTCGAAACCGGCAAGATCGATCTCAAGCCGGTCAACAGCGCCGGCTTCTTCGCGCTGCTGCTGAAGAACACCCAGGAGGGTTTCTTCGCCGATCCCATCTATGGCGGCAACAAGGACATGGCCGGCTGGAAGCTCGTCGGCTTCCCCGGCGCGCGTTACGACTACCGCGACTGGGTCGGACGTCACAACGAGAAATATCCGCTGCCGCCCGTCGGCATCATGGGCCGATCCGACTGGACAGTGAAAGAATAAGATGGCGCGCAAGCTTCCCCGCAAAGATGTGGTGATCGTCGGTCTCGGCTGGACCGGATCGATTCTCGCTTATGAAATGGCCAAGGCCGGCCTCGACGTGGTGGCCATCGAGCGCGGCCCGTGGCGCGACACCGCCACCGACTTCCCGCCCGGCTATGCCCAGGACGAACTGCGTTATGGTGTGCGTCTCGACCTGTTCCTGCGCCCGGATCAGGAGACCCTGACCGTTCGCAACAACATGAAGCAGACCGCGCTGCCGATCCGCAGCTTCTCCGGCTTCCTGCCGGGCAACGGCGTCGGCGGCGCCGGCGTGCACTGGAACGGCCAGACCTGGCGCTTCCTGCCCAACGATTTCAACCTGCGCAGCCATCTCGAAGAGCGCTACGGCGCCGACAAGATCCCGGCCGACATGACCATCCAGGACTGGCCCGTCACCTATGACGAGCTGGAGCCGTATTACGATCGCTTCGAAAAGCTGGCCGGCATCTCCGGCAAGGCCGGCAATCTCAAGGGCCAGATCCAGCCCGGCGGCAATCCGTTCGAGGGCTGGCGCAGTTCCGAATATCCGACCCCGCCGCTGAAGCAGAATTACGGCTCCACATTGTTCGCCGAGGCCGCGACCAAGCTCGGCTACAAGCCGTTTCCGCGACCGTCGGGCAATATCAGCAAGGCCTATCTCAATCCGCTCGGCGTCAAGATGGGGCAGTGCACCTATTGCGGGTTCTGCGAGCGCTTCGGCTGCGGCAACTATTCCAAGGCCAGCCCGCAGGTCTGCGTGTTGCCGGCCTTGATGCGGATGCCGAATTTCTCCGCGCAGACCGAATCCGAGGTCACGAAGATCAACCTGGACTCGACCGGCAAGAAGGCCACCGGCGTGACGTACGTCGACACCTCCGGCGAGGAATGGGAGCAGCCCGCCGACATCGTGCTGGTCTGCGCGTTCTCGCTGTTCAACGTGCGGCTGATGCTGCTGTCGGGCATCGGCACGCCTTACGACCCCGTCACAGGCAAGGGCGTGGTCGGTCGCAACTACGCCTACCAGACCACGTCCGGCGTCTCGATGATCCTCAAGGACAAGATCCTCAACAACTTCATCGCCACCGGCTCCGGCGGCATGATGATCGACGAGTTCAACGGCGACAATTTCGACCACAAGGATCTCGGCTTCTTCGGTGGCGGCTATATGGGCTCGGGCCAGACCGGTGCGCGACCGATCACCACCATGCCGGTGCCGAAAGGCACGCCGAAATGGGGCGCGCAGTGGAAGAAGGCCGCGGCGGAAACCTACGACAGCGCCTACGGCATCTCGACCCACGGCAGCTCCTACAGCTACCGCGACTGCTACCTCGATCTCGATCCCACCTACAACGATCGCTTCGGCCGGCCGCTGCTGCGCATGACGTTCGATTTCAAGGACAACGAAATCAAGATGTCGCAGTTTCTCACCGATCGGCTCGCCGAAATCGCCAAGGCGCTCGATCCGGTGGAGATGACCGCCAACCCGCGCAAGGGGCCGTGGAATTCGACGATCTACCAGACCACCCACAACACCGGCGGCACGGTGATGGGCGCCGATCCCGCGACCTCGGTGGTCAATCGCTACTGCCAGAGCTGGGACGTGCACAACGTGTTCGTGCCCGGCGGCGCCTCGGTGTTTCCGCAGAACCACGGCTACAACCCGACCGGCACGGTCGGCGCGCTGGCCTACTGGACGGCGGATGCCATCAAGGATCGCTATCTCAAGAATCCCGGTCCGCTGGTTTAGGATGCGCGCGATGAACCGTTCTTTCGCCGCTGCGGCGCTTCTCGTCTCGTTCACCGGTCCGGCCCTGGCGCAGGATCCCCAGAGCTTCGAGCGCATCGAGCGCGGTCGCAACCTCGCGGTGCTCGGCGACTGCATCGGCTGCCACACCGCGCCGGGCGGCGCGCCGTTCGCCGGCGGCCTCGCGCTGGAAACCCCGTTCGGCAAGCTGGCGCCGCCGAACATCACGCCGGACCGCGAGACCGGCATCGGCAATCTCACCGATGACGAATTCGTCTCGGCGCTGCAGGAAGGCCGCAGCCACAACGGCAGGCGGCTGTATCCGGCGATGCCCTATCCCGCCTATACGAAAATGACCGAGGACGACGTGCGGGCGCTGCGGTCCTACTTCAAGACCATTACGCCGGTGCGCAATGAAGTCGTCGCCAACCAGTTGCCGTTTCCGTTCAACATCCGTCTCGTCATGGCGGTGTGGAACTGGATCAACTTCATTCCGGGCCGCTACCAGCCCGATCCCGCGAGGTCGGACGAATGGAATCGCGGCGCCTATATCGTGCAGGGGCCGGCCCATTGCGGCACCTGCCATACCGCGAAGACGCTGCTCGGCGGCGACAAGACCTCGGCGCCGCTGGCCGGCGGAACGTTGCAGGGCTGGTTCGCGCCGAACATCACACCCGACACTCACAAGGGCATCGGCAAATGGTCCAAGCAGGAACTGGTGCAATATCTCAAGACCGGCGCCAATGACTGGACGCTGGCCTCCGGTCCGATGTCGGAAGCGGTGACGCATTCCACCTCGCAGATGGCCGACGCGGATATCGCAGCGATCGCCACCTATCTGAAGGACTCCGGCGCGCCTGCCGGTGCGGCGAAGCCGGCGCCGGTCGCGGCCAGCAGCAATGCGATGGTTGCCGGCGCGGCGATCTACAAGGACAACTGCGCCGCCTGCCACAAGGACAACGGCATGGGCGAGACGCTGCTGTTCCCGAAGCTGGCCGGCAGCGCGCTGGTGCAGTCCGACGATCCCACCACGCTGGCCCATGTGGTGCTGACCGGCAGCCGCGCCGTCGCCACGGCGGGCGCCCCGACCGGACCGGCGATGCCGGCGTTCGACTGGCGTCTCAACGACGCCCAGCTTGCCGCGGCGCTGACCTACATCCGCAACAGCTGGGGCAATGCGGCAACCGCCGTTCCGGCCAGCGCGGTGGCGAGCCAGCGCGCGGCATCGGCGAAGATGCCGTAGGTCTCGTGTCTCGGGCACGATCCTGATGTTGATCGTTTCCCGGGCGCGCAGCACTGCCGGCAATGCGTAGCATTGCCGGCAGTGCTGCTGCGCAGACCCGGGACCCAGCTTGCTTGATATCAACAAGCTGTGGGCCGGATCTGCGGCGCACCACGCCGCAAGCGCGACGCAGTGCACCGCGTCCGGGGAACAGACCGAACTCGGACTGCGATATTTTTTCCTAGACTCTATAGACGATCATCAGTTTAGGTTTATAATCCATTGCATCCCGCCCCACCGAGAGAGGCGACTCGCGATCGTCAGGTTCGCGGGGCGGGGTGCGGTGGACGCGGCAGCGTCAGGCGCGGACTTCGGTTCAGGGCTCGCCAGAATGGCCAGTGAGAACCGGAGGAAGCGCAGACGACAGCGCTGCGCGGACGGCGAAGGCGTGTGGTCCTGGTGCCCCGCGTGAGCACCAAGCCCGGTGGAGAGTCCGCGGCAACCCGTCCGTGGAACACCCTCAACCGGAAGCGACGGCGACGAGAAACCGTGTCGGCCGCCGGGGAGAGCACGACATAGACCGTTAACACCACTGCGCGCGGGCACCCGGCGTTCCGCGCGCCCTCTCGATTCGGAGGGCAAGGGAATGCAGCACAGCCCGGACGCGGAGGCGTCGCGGGATTGTCGTTGCTTGGCTGTTTGACAGTTGAATCAGGAAAGCCAAGGCACGTGTCCCGGACGCGCTGCGGCGTGAGCGACGATGCGCAGCATCGTCCGAAACGCTGCTGCGCAGATCCGGCCCAGCTTCTTGATGTCACCAAGCTGGGCTCCGGATCTGCGGCGCACCACGCCGCCAGAAGGCGGCGCGTTGCACCGCGTCCGGGGAACGTGAGCCCGGTCGCGCCGCCCTTACACCCGGATCATGCGCTTGCCGCGGTTCTCGCCGGCGAGCAATCCGATCAGCGCCGCCGGCGTGTTTTCCAGGCCGTCGATGACATCCTCCTGGACCTTGAGTTGTCCCGCGGCGACCCAGGACTGCAACTCGGCCAAAGCGGCGTCGCGCTGGTTCATATAGTCCATCACGATGAAGCCCTGCATGATCAGGCGCTTCACGACGATCAGCCCGGGCACGCCGCGCGGGCCCGTGGCCTGCGGCGCGCCGTCATATTGCGAGATGGCGCCGCAGCAGCCGATGCGCCCGCGCAGGTTCATTTGCGCCAGGCAGGCTTCGAGGATCTCGCCGCCGACATTGTCGAAGTACACGTCGATGCCGTCGGGCGCCGCGGCCTTCAGCGCCTTGAACAGGTTGCCGTCCTTGTAGTCGACCGCGGCGTCGAAGCCGAGTTCCGACGTCAGCCAGTGACACTTGTCCTTGCCGCCGGCGATGCCGACCACGCGGCAGCCCTTGATCTTGGCGATCTGGCCGACGATGGAGCCGACCGAGCCGGCGGCCGCGGAGACCACCACGGTCTCGCCGGCCTTCGGCTTGCCGACATCGAGCAGGCCGAAATAGGCGGTCAGTCCGGCGATGCCGTAGACGCTGAGCAGATGGGTCATCGGTTCTAGTTTCGGCATCTTGCTGAGCTGCTTGGCCGGCACCGCGGCAAAGTTCTGCCAGCCGGTATCGCCGAACACGATATCGCCGGCGACAAGCCCCGGCGCCTTCGACGAGATGACCTCGGCGATGCCGCCGCCGGCCATTACCGTATTGGTCTCCACCGCCGCGCGATAGGTCGCGCCATGCATCCACGCCCGGTTGGCGGCGTCGAGCGAGATGTAACGCACGCGCAGCAGGGCCTCGCCGTCCTTCGGCTCGGGAATGGCGCTCTCCGACATCTTGAAGTGTTCAGGCCCGAGCTTGCCGGTGGGCTTCTCGACCAGCAGTACCTGGCGATTGGTTGTGGCGGTCATGGCGTCTCTCCATTGTCGACTGTCGGTTTTGCCCGACAAGCAGGTTTTCAGTCAGAAGAACTTCAAATCCTCGGCGCGGCCGCCGCGCAGCACGGTAAGGTATTCGATCGCCACGAACAGCCCGCCGGCGACATAGATTTTTCGGTTCAACCGGCGCGCCAGTCGCTGGCTGATCTCGATCGCGTCCTCGATGGTGGCGGCGACATGCAGCGTCGCCTGCGGATAAGCGCGCTCCGCCGCAGCCGCGATCAGTTGCACAGCGGCGCCCTTGTGATAGGCGCGGGTGCAGACGATGGTGTCGAAATGCGGCGCCGGCTGCTGCGCGATGTCATCGACGCTCTTGTCGCCGGACACGCCCAGCACGAGAAGCCAGCGCTCGTCGCCATGGATGGCCCGCAGGCTCTTCAGCGCCTGCGCCACGCCATCCGGCGTGTGGCCGACGTCGATCACCGTCAGCGGATCGGCCTGCACCACTTCCAGCCGCCCCGGCCAGCGCGCCGTGCGCAAACCCGCAGCGATGGCAGCGTCGACGGTCTCGTCGGCGTTCGCCGGATGCATCCGCTTCGACCACAGCAGGAAAAGCGCGGCGGCAATGGCGGCGTTGTTGAACTGGAAGTCGCCGAGCACGCTCATCTCGAGCCCGTGGATGCGGTGGCCGCGGAACGACAGGTCGAACTGCTGCCGCGTCGCCGACATCGCCTCGTTGCGGATCGCGATCTGCTCGCGCACGTAGATCGGGGTGACCTCGCGATGGCGAAGATATTCGCCGAGGTGCCGCTGCAGCGGGCGGCAGTTCTCGCCATAGACGATAGTGCCACCGGCGGCACAGGCATCGCTCTTGTCGGAGGCGATCAGCTCCAGCGAATGGCCGAGCAGGTCGACGTGTTCGTAATCCACCGAGGTCACGCAGGTGACGGTCGCGCCGACCAGGCGCACCGGATCGTAGCGGCCGCCAATGCCGGCCTCGAACACCGCGAAGTCGCAGTCGCTCTCCTGGAAGTACAGGCAGGCCAGTGCGAATTGCGCTTCGAAGGCGCCGAACGTTTCGTGCAGCCCGCTGCGGCCGAGATCGACGATGGCGGTGGCGACTCTCAGCATCAGCGCGGCCAGCTCATCGTCGCCGATGGCGACGCCGTCGATCTGGAAACGTTCATTAAAGCGTATGAGATGCGGCGATGTGAACAGCCCGGTGCGCAGGCCGCCGGCGTGCCCGATGCTGGCGGTGAAGGCCGCGGTGCTGCCTTTGCCATTGGAGCCGGTCACCACCACGGAGCGTTGCCGCAGGCGTTCGCGGTCGACGCACAGCGCGGCCAGCAGCGCGGCGAGGCGCGACAGGCAGATGCCCGCGCCGTATTTCGGCAGGTTAAACACCGAGCAGGCCCGTCGCAGCAAAGGTATGCTGCCAGATCGCCAGGATCAGGTCGGCGCGATCGCTGTCCTCGAGAAACCGGATCGACGGATTGGCATTCACTTCGATGATCCTGATGTTGTCGGCCTCGCCCGCGACATCGGTGAACATGTCCACGGCTGCGGCGCGCAGGCCGAGCGCGCGGACGGCCTGTGTCGCCAGGGCAAAGGCGGCACGTTCCGCGCCGGGCGCTTCGAATAGCATGGATCCGCCGGCACTGCGATTCATGCGGCCGGGAATGTCGCGCCGGGAGCCCGCCGGCAGCACGACATCGCTGTCGCCGGACTCTGGCTGCCCCAGCGTGACCGGTGAGAGGCCACGGGATTGCAGGGCGATATCGTGGTCGGCGAGCAGTTCGGAGATGGCGTGCGTCCCGTCGCCCACCAGCGATGGCGGCAGCTTTCGCGCCGAATAGAGGATCCGGTCGTCCAGCACGAAGATCCGGTATTCGCGTCCTGACACGACCGGCTGCAACAGCACCGCATCGTAGTAGCGCGCGACCTCGTCCAGGTAGTCCGCGAGGCCGCTCTCGGTGTCGATCGTCTGCGCAAAATCGCCGCGCGATCCGGCCAGCGGCTTGAGGAAGGCGACGCCGCCGAGCTGTCGGAAACAGGCGACGACATCGGCGCGCTCGTGGCCGGGCGGGCGATGCGCGCGGTGGCGCTCATGCAGGAAGAAATACTGCCCGCCGAGCGTCGGCAGTCCGGCGCGGTCGAGGGCCACCTGGGCGAAGTATTTGTCGCCCGCAAGCGTCGCTGCCGTGGCGGAATTCTGCGGATAGAACGAGCCGCGCCCGGCGCTGAAGCACACGCTGTCGCCGGCCGAGCTGACGCGGAAGACCAGTCCCGTACCCTTGTCGAGCTCCTCGAACCTCAATCCGAACGTGGCGCAGGCAAATTCGGCATAGATCGTCTGGTCGGGGTAGAAGGCGGGTTTTCCGGCCCGGAATTTCTGCAGGCTTGGCATCGGGCACCGGTTTGGCGATCCCCTGCGGGCCGCTCGGTCTGCTTTGTCGGATGGCCGGACACATTACCGGATCGCCGAAGCCGCTTCCACAGCGGAACGCTGCGAAATTTAATGTCGATTTGTGCCTTCACGACGCAAGTTAATTCGCTGTCGCCCTGCGCCCATCGCATGGGTTACCTGCTTTTGGAATTATTCCGCCCGCGAGTCCGAATCCGCAATTGCGCCGCCGGCGAAGTTTGACTAATTGTCCCGTTACGCAAGTGCGAGATGCCGAATTCTTCAATTACTGCAACGGTTTCTTGACCTTTTAGGGCGTGGAACGACAGCTTTGTTCCACAAAAGATACGCAGTGGAAAATCAATCTCATGAGCGCGTTCAATCAAGAGACGATTCTGTCTGTCCAGCATTGGACGGATACGCTTTTCAGCTTCACCGCCACCCGCAGCCCAAGTTTCCGCTTCCAGAACGGGCAGTTTGCCATGATCGGCCTCGAGGTCGACGGCCGCCCGTTGCTGCGCGCCTACAGCATGGCGAGCGCCAACCATGAGGAAGAGCTGGAGTTCTTCAGCATCAAGGTCGCCGACGGTCCGCTGACCTCGCGGCTGCAGAAGATCAAGGAAGGCGACAAGATCCTGGTCGGCCGCAAGGCGACAGGCACCCTGGTTGCCGACAACCTGCTGCCCGGCAAGCGTCTGCTGCTGCTGTCCACCGGCACCGGCCTCGCGCCGTTCGCGAGCCTGATCAAGGATCCCGACATCTACGAGCGCTTCGAGACCGTCGTGCTGGTGCACGGCTGCCGGCAAGTCTCGGAACTCGCCTATGGCGAACGACTGGTCGACAAACTGGCCAAGGACGAACTGTTCGGCGAGCTGATGAAGGACAAGTTCATCTACTATCCTACCGTGACGCGCGAGCCGTTCCGCAACCGCGGCCGGATCACCGACCTGATTACATCGGAGCAGTCTGTTCAACGACAGCGGCATGCCGCCGCTGGACATCGCGACCGACCGCATCATGATGTGCGGCAGCCCGCATATGCTGGAGGACCTCAAGGTGCTGCTGGAAACGCGCGATTTCACCGAAGGCAGCCACAATACGCCCGGCCATTTCGTCATCGAGAAGGCTTTCGTCGAGCGCTGATCTTCCGCGAGACATGATTGCACTGCACCGCAAAACCCGCGCCCTGGCGCGGGTTTTGTCATTCGCGGGAGTGGGCAATCCCTGTAAGGATCAATTGATTGTCACTTCCTGCGGTCGGTATCCTGACCCAAGCAGTGTAACAATTGATCGCCCGCGGCCGTAATCGCTGCGCAAATGATGTCACGGATGGGTCTTATGGAAACGTTGATGCTCCCCTTCTCGCCGCGCTTCATCGTTCTGACGATTTGCAGCGTGGTGACGGTGCTCCTGATCGGCATCGCGCTGTCCGACCACAAGGTGTTCGACCTGGTGCTGATCCCGACTTTGGTGTTTGCCGGGCTGACTGCGCTCGGTATCCGCGATCTCGTGCAGAAGGATCATGCGGTGCTGCGCAACTATCCGATTGCCGCGCATCTGCGCTTCCTGCTCGAGGAGATCCGGCCGGAGATGCGGCAGTACTTCTTCGAGAGTGAAAAAGACGGCATGCCGTTCAGCCGCGACACCCGCGCCGTCGTCTACCAGCGTGCCAAGATGGTCCTCGACAAGCGTCCGTTCGGAACGCAGAAGAACGTCTACGAGCAGGGCTATGAGTGGATGCACCATTCGGTGGCACCCAGGCCGCACGCCAGCGAAGCGTTCCGCATCAACGTCGGCGGACCGGACTGCGCCAGACCTTATTCCGCGTCGGTGTTCAACATTTCCGCCATGAGCTTCGGCGCGCTCAGTCCCAATGCCATTCGCGCTTTGAACGCCGGCGCCAGAAAGGGCGGCTTCGCTCACGATACCGGCGAAGGCGGCGTCAGTCCGTATCATGAGGAGATGGGCGGCGATCTGATCTGGGAGATCGGCTCCGGCTATTTCGGTTGCCGCAATCCTGACGGCTCGTTCAATGCGGAGAAATTCGCGAAGGTCGCGGCGAGCGATCAGATCAAGATGGTCGAGCTCAAGGTCAGCCAGGGGGCCAAGCCCGGCCATGGCGGCGTGTTGCCGGCGGCCAAGGTGTCCGAGGAAATTTCCCGCATTCGCGGCGTCGGCATGGGCGAGGACTGCATCTCCCCGGCCTACCACAAAGCCTTCTCGACCCCGGTCGGCATGATGGAGTTCATCGGCGAGATGCGGCGGTTGTCCGGCGGCAAGCCGGCTGGCTTCAAGCTGTGTATCGGCCATCCCTGGGAGTTTCTGGCCATCTGCAAGGCGATGCTGCAGACCGGGATCTATCCGGATTTCATCGTCGTCGACGGCAACGAGGGCGGCACCGGTGCCGCGCCGCTGGAGTTCATGGATCATCTGGGCATGCCGATGCGCGAGGGCGTCAATTTCGTCCATAACGCGTTGGTCGGCATCAACGCTCGTGACCGTATCAAGATCGGTGCCTCCGGCAAGATTGCCACCGCCTTCGATGTTGCCCGGGCCATGGCGATCGGCGCCGACTGGTGCAATTCGGCGCGCGGCTTCATGTTCTCTCTGGGCTGCATCCAGTCGCTGAGCTGCCACACCGATCGCTGCCCGACCGGTGTCACCACGCAGGATCCGACCCGAGCCCGCGCGCTGGTGGTGCCTCAAAAGACCGACCGCGTGCATAACTATCACCAGGCGACCTTGCATGCGCTGGCCGAACTGATCGCCGCCGCCGGCCTCGATCACCCGCAGGACATCCGGCCGATCCATTTCTCGCATCGCGATTCCGGCAGCGACGTGCATTCGTTCACGCGGCTTTATCCATCGCTGCGGCCGGGCGAGTTGATCGACGGCACCGGCGACGCCCGCTTTCGCGAAGCGTGGAATATGGCCAGCGCCGAGACGTTTGCGGCGGTGAGCTAGACTGTCGTTCCGGGGCGCGTGCGGCTGACGCCGCCCAGCGCGCCCGCAATGACAGCGATCAGAACTCGCCGTGCAGCCGTCCCGAAAACACCGACACAGGACCGCGGTCGGCATTGTAGGCGGGATTGGTGATCGGCTGGTAGTCGGCGGTCAGAGTCGGCTGCTTGTTGAGCGCGTAGGCATAGTAGGTCTCGAGCACGCGTTCGCGGCGGTAGTTCAACTGGCCATCGCCGATCAGGACGCCCAATCCGCCGGCCGCGATGAAATCGCGATGATCGTTGGACAGTCCGTTGATGGCGCCGCCGATGCCGACGACGTCGTCGGGCCGACCCCAGCGCGTGCCCTTGATCGACGTGCCGAGCGACAGGCTGGAATCAATGTCGGTGAAGGCCATGATCTCGGTCTTGCCGTCGTTCCAGCTCCAGCGCGCGAACAGGCCGACGTCGTCGTTAAGCGCCTGCTCGAGGCTGACGACGTAGCCATACTTGATGCGGCCCTGTCGGGTCTGTGCAATGTCGAGATTGAATGCGCGATTGTTCAGCGTATCGCGATAGCTGCCTGAAAACGCGCTGTTCAGCCAGGCGATCGTCCGGAGTTTTCCGGGCTGCGAGAAGAGCGTGTAGCGTGTTTCCAGTTCGAGCACATAGCTGCCACGTTGCAGAATCTTGGTGTCGAAGTTGTTCGAGTTGGAGACGTCACCCATCAGGAAATAGCCCGCGCGCAAGGCCCATTGCTTCTGGTTCAATTCGGCGGTGGCGCCATAGGTCAGGCCGACCTTGTCGGCGGAATAGTCGAAGGCGCCGGGCGCCCACATCGACCAGTTCATGAAATCCTTGCGGGTGTCCTTGGCGTAGGAATTGCCATCGAAAATATCCATGACTGCAAATTTGCCGGCCTGCACGGTCAGCCTGTTGACATCGACCTTGCCGCCTAGCTGGGTCGGGCCGCTGGCGAGTTCTTCCTGCTCGCCGCCGAATCCCCAAGTCTGGCGCAGGATCAGCCGCGAGGTGTTGTAGTGCGGATAGGGGAAGTTCGATTTTTGCGCCTCGCCGTTGGGAAAACCGGCGGCGCCAACGGTGTTGTTGAGTCCAAATCCCTGCAGCAATTCGGGATTGTAGTAGACCTCGCCGCCCTCCCAGAGCCGCGCATTGAGGAACAGGCTGTTGCTCCAGGTCGCCTGGTACTGCGAGGCTGGCGTGAAGCTGTTGGTGCCGGTGTAGGGCGCGCGGAACGACGGGTAGCCCTGGCCCAGATAGGTCGTCTGGCCGTGAATTTCCCAGCGGTTGGATTCCGGGTCGGTGATGCCGGCCAGCTTCGGCAGACTGCCGGGCGACCAGTCGATCTTGCGGTTGAGCCCGACGCGGAGCATCTGGAAATCTGTCGCGGACTGATACTGCGCGCCGGATGCGAACTGCACATTGGCGTCGCCAAAACGACTGTAGAGATATTCGACGCGCGCCGTCCAATGCGGAGAGAACGCATATTCGACGCCGGCGCCCGCCGCCCAGCCGAGCCGCATGTTGACCTGTTTTTCCCGGTCGCCGACTGTCGGCGTGTTGACAAAGCGCTCGCCGATGAAGGCCAGTCCGCCGGTCGCATAGGTCAGCCACGGGCCGGCAACCATGCCGAGCCGTCCACGCAGGGTGCCGGAGAAATCGACCTGATCGAGAATCTGCGAATTCGCAGAGCCCACGTTTGCGGCGATGGAATTGCCGTCGATATAATTGGGAAACGTCACGTCGGTCTCGAGGCCGAGCAGCACCCCGGATGGCAACTGAAGGTTATAACCGGCCTGCAGGCCGCCGACCGGTCCGCCGAAGCCGTTGCTGACGCCTGTGGCAGCCGGATCGCGCAAGGTCGCGTTGGCGTTACCGCGGCCATAGCCGGCATGGGCGCCGAGGTAGAATCCGGTCCAGTCCACGATCGGCTGCAGCCGGGGCGCCTTGACGGGCATTCCAGGCGCGACGTCTGCGGCCCCTGCCGAGCCGCTGAACACGACCGCGCTGAGCGCGCATCCAATCCAGAGGCGCTTCATGAACGGATCCAGGGGGTCGAAAGGGCTCATGCCTGTGTCATTTCCGATTTTGCCTGTCCCGAACGTCGGTCGGGCCAGTGGCGTCGCGCTTGGTCCGCGCAACGAATGAGAGCACGCGCGGTCCGTCTGGCTTGCCGCATCGCACAATTGCCTCAAACGCCGGCGGAACCCAACCAGTGTCTCGCGACCATGCCCAAATATAAATGCAACTAATTCGCAAGAGCAACAAGCAATTGCGTCTATGCTCCTGAATGGCATGCGAGTGTGACGGTTGGGTCACAATCGGCTCGCAAGGACCCGGGCGAGAGACGGTGGTCAAAAAGATGACCCGCCCGGGGGGACAACCGGGCGGGTCGGTGCGACACGGGGTGGATGAGGCGCCCGTGCCGGACGCGAATCCACATCGATCAGATCAGGGCTCAGTAGTTGCAGGTGCGGACGCGGCCGACATAATTACCGTAGGCATCGAACTGACGGACCCAGCCGCAGCGGCGATAGGCGTAGCCATTGCCGTAACCGTAGTAGCCGGTCTCGCTGGCGGCGATGGCGCTGCCGACGGCAACCGCACCGAGCACGCCGGCGGCGACGCCGAAACCAACGCCGGGACCCTTGGCCTGGGCCTGTTGTGTGGACGACGCGACGGTACCGGTGACAGCGAGCGCGGCGAGGGCGAGAGCAGCAAGCTTGGACTTGATCGACATGGGAAACTCCATCCTGTTGAAGCGGCCATCGTGGTCCGCATGACAGTTGGTCGAAGCGTTTCCGGAGCGGGTTCGAAACTGCATCATGGAAATTTGGTTTCAGCCGCGTGTCGTCGTGGTGCGATCCGCGCGCGGCACGAAACAGTTGCCGCAGTGCTACCGGCCTGCGTCGGGCCTGTTTGCCAACGCCGCCAGATCGAAGCGGCCGACATCGGCCAGCAATTCGCAGAAGGCGCGCGCGCCATGGTCGAGCAGCGCCTCGCCCTTTTCCGCCGAGGCCTGGGTGGCATCGCCCACCGCGCCGCTCACATGCAAATCCTCGGTCTGCCAGGCGAACGGTGCCGGGCGATGCGCGGACAGCCAGCGAAAATCCTTGTCCATGGACGCAGTCGCGGCGGGGAAATCTGCGATCTTGTCTCGACGCACATGCTGCGGATACGCCGCCAGCATGATCGATGTCTCCACCGCGCCGCCGTGAATGCCGTGGCGCAGCTCGTCGGCGGTGAACAGGCCGTCCGGCGCGCCGAAGCGATTCCATCCGGTGGTTACCGCGAGCATGCCGTGGCGGGCACGCAGATCCTGCGCCACCAGCGTCATCGCCGCGCTGTTGCCGCCATGGCTGGTGACCATCACGAGCTTTCTGATGCCGGCTCGGGCGAGGCTTTCGCCGATGGCCATCCAGCCTTGCAGCGCCGTCTCGGTGGTCAGCGTGAGCGTGCCCGGAAACGCCAGGTGTTCGGTGGAAATGCCGACCGGCTGCAGCGGCAGGAAGGTGGCGGGCAGGGCGGCCGGCAGCAGGCTGCGAACACGGGCGAGATAGGCCTCGGCGATCAGGACGTCGGTGCCCACCGGTAAATGCGGACCGTGCTGTTCGGTGGCAGCCAGCGGCAGCACGGCGATCCATTGCGCCGTGTCGGTGGCTGCCATGTCGGGCCAGTGGATCCCGGTCCAGTCGCGGGAGGGAACGTCAGAAGTCATCGCACGAAATGTTTCTTTGGCTGAATTCGCAGGGTAATTTGTCGCGGTTTCCCACCGTGGGTGGTCAATTCGGCCCGGGGCCTGTACCACCCGGCTGGCTTCATCATGGGCCAAAACGATCAACGGAGTCCAATCATGAGCCCGCTTTGTCTGCTGCGAGCGTTAACATTTGGCGCGCTGGCCATGCTGGCCGCGCCGGCGCACGCAGAAACGCTCGACAAGGTGACGTTCGGCACCAACTGGGTCGCCGAGGCGGAGCATGGCGGCTTCTTTCAGGCCGTCGCTGACGGAACCTACAAGAGCTACGGGCTCGACGTGACCATCGTGCCGGGGGGGCCGAACATCAACAACGGCATCCTGCTGGTGGCCGGCAAGCTCGATTTCTACATGAGCGCCAACACCCTGAAGTCGTTCGACGCGGTCACCAACAACGTGCCGCTGGTCACTGTCGCTGCGATTTTCCAGCGGGACCCGCAGGTATTCCTGGTGCATCCCAATCCCAAGGTGACCAAGCTCGAAGACCTCAAGCCGCTGACCATCTTCATCTCCAAGGAGGGAGTCGCCGGCTACTTCCAGTGGATGAAGAACGAATTCGGGTTCAGCGACAACAAGGTCAAGCCCTACACCTTCAACGCGCAGCCGTTCCTGGCCGACAAAAACAGCGCCATGCAGGGCTATGTCACCTCCGAGCCTTTCGTGGTGGAGAAGCAGGCCGGCTTCAAGCCGACGCTGATCCTGCTCGCGGATTATGGCTTCGATGGTTATTCCACGCTGATCGAGACCCGGCGCGACCTGATCGACAAGAAGCCCGACCTGGTGCAGCGCTTCGTCGATGCCTCGATCATCGGCTGGTACAATTATCTCTACGGCAACAACAAGCCGGCCAACGACCTGATCAAGAAGCTCAATCCGGAAATGACCGACGACGTGCTGGCCAATTCGGTCGCCAAGATGAAGGAATATGGCATCGTGGATTCCGGCGACAGCCTGCGCGACGGCATCGGCGCCATGTCCGAAGCCCGCGTCGCCAGCTTCTTCGACAAGATGTCGCGCGCCGGTGTGGTCAAGCGGGATATCGATTTCCGCAAGGCCTACACGCTGCAGTTCGTCAACAAGGGCGTGGGCCTGGATCTGCGGTCGAAGAAATAACGCCGTGACCGGTCCCGCTTTGCCAGATCTCCCCGCAGCCGCGCCGGCAGGCGTGTCGGTGAGCCTGCGTGGCGTCACCAAGGTCTATGACAATGGACTCCGGGCACTCGGCCCGCTCGACCTCGATGTCCGCAGCGGTGAATTCGTTTCGCTGCTGGGATCGTCGGGCTGCGGAAAGTCCACCGCGTTACGACTCATCGCCGGCCTGTCGGCGCCGACCGCGGGCACGGTGCAGGTGTCGACCCGCGCCACCGGCCACGCCATCGGTTTCGTGTTTCAGGAGCCGACCCTGATGCCGTGGAGCAGCGTGCGCGACAATGTCCGGCTGCCGCTGAAGCTGGCTCGTGAGCCGCGGGGAGCATCCGATCGGCGCGTCGACGCCGCGCTGGCGCAGGTCGGTCTCGGCGAATTCGCCGACGCCTTTCCGCGCGAATTGTCCGGTGGCATGAAGATGCGGGTGTCACTGGCGCGGGCGCTGGTCACCGATCCCGATATCCTGCTGATGGACGAGCCCTTCGCTGCGCTCGACGAGATCACCCGCTTCAAGCTCAACAACGACCTGCTGGCGCTGTGGCGTCAATTGCGCAAGACCGTCATCTTCGTCACCCATTCGGTGTTCGAGGCGGTCTATCTGTCGCAGCGGGTGATCGTGATGAGCCAGCGCCCCGGCCGCGTCAGCGCGCAATTCCCCATCGAGGCGCCGGAGCTGCGCGACGACGATTTCCGCACCTCGGTTGCCTATGCCACCCGTTGCCGCGATGTCTCGCTGGCACTGGCTGAGGCCGGTGACGCCGGGAGTGGCGCATGAGCGCGCTGGAAAAGGTGCCGGATCTGTCGATCGAGTCCGAGGTTGCGCGCAACGGCCGTGGTCGCTGGGCTCAGATCGTTCTGCCGGTCGTCGTCCTGCTGGCCGGCATTGCGGCCTGGGATCTGGCGGTCCGTCTCAACGGCATCCCGCCCTATCTGCTGCCCGGTCCCGGGCTCGTGTTCCGCACGCTGATCGCCGACTGGTCGATCCTGTCGGAATCGCTCGGCGTTACGCTGCTCACCGCGTTGGAAGGCTTCATCGCCGCGGCCATCGGCGGCGTGGCGCTGGCGCTGCTGTTCAGCCAGTCGAAGTGGCTGGAATATTCGCTGCTGCCCTATGCGATCGTGCTGCAGGTGACGCCGGTGATCGCCATCGCGCCGCTGATGCTGATCTACCTGCCGCAGCAGACCGCTGTCGTGGTGTGCGCCTGGATCGTGGCGTTCTTTCCAGTGCTGGCGAACACGGCGCTCGGCCTGCGTTCCGTGGACCGGAACCTGGCCGGCCTGTTTCAGCTCTACGGCGCATCGCGCATGCAGACCCTGCTGTATCTGCAGCTGCCGGCGGCGCTGCCGCTGATGCTGGGCGGATTGCGTATTGCCGGCGGATTGTCCCTGATCGGCGCGGTCGCCGCCGAAATCGCGGCCGGCGCCGCAGGAGCCGGCTCGGGGCTTGCCTACCGGATCTCGGAATCCAGCTACCGGCTCAACATTCCCCGGATGTTCGCCGCCTTGCTGTTGCTCTCTGCCGCAGGGATTGTCATTTATATGCTCCTCGCGCTGGCCTCGCATCTGATGTTGCGGCGATGGCATGAGAGTGCACTGCGAAAGGAAAATTGATGGCTACGGGAATTTCGTCGGAAAAGATCGATCTGCTGATCTACGGGCCGAGCAAGGCCACGGTCGACAAGGGCTTTTCCGATCAGTACGTGCTGCACAACGCCGAAACCCAGCACGATCTCGAGCGGGTGCCGGCGGACGTTGCCGCGCGTATCCGCGGCATCGCCGTCACCGGCCAGGTGCCGGTCAACAGCGCCGTGCTGTCGGCCTATCCGAAGGCCGAGATCGTTTCCAGCTTCGGCGTCGGCTACGACCACATCGACGCCAGATATGCCGCCGACCACAACATCATCGTCACCAACACGCCGGATGTGCTGACCGAGGAAGTGGCCGACACCGCGCTCGGCCTGTTCATCGCGACCGCACGCGAATTCATCAAGGCGGATCGCTATGTCCGCTCCGGCCTGTGGCTGACGCAGCCTTATCCGCTCACCGTCGGCTCGCTGCGCGATCGCAAGGTCGGCATGGTCGGCATGGGCCGCATCGGCCAGGCCATCGCCCGCCGCCTCGACGCTTCGCTGGTGCCGGTGGTGTATCATTCGCGCAAGCCGGCGGACGGCGTTGCCTACAAGCACTATCCGAACCTCATCGAGATGGCGAAGGCGGTCGACACGCTCATCGTCATCACGCCGGGCGGGCCGTCCACCGCCAACCTGGTCAATGCCGAGGTGATGAGTGCGCTGGGTCCGCGCGGCATCATCGTCAACGTGGCGCGCGGCTCGGTCATCGACGAACCGGCGCTGATCGCGGCGTTGAAATCCGGAACCATTCTGGCGGCCGGGCTCGATGTCTTCGCGCAGGAGCCGAAGGTGCCCGACGAACTGCGCGCCATGCAGAACGTCGTGCTGCTGCCGCATGTCGGCTCGGCCTCGGTGGTGACGCGCAACGCCATGGATCGGCTGGTCGTCGACAATCTGAAAGCCTGGTTCGCCGGCAAGGCGCCGATGACCCCGATCCCGGAGACTCCGGTCAAGGGCCGCTGACCATGCGCACCGCGTCCTGCTTCGGTTTCGTTCTGGCGACTGCGGCCATGCTGGCCGGATCGCCAGCGCCGGCGCAGGACGCCAGCCTGAACAAGAGCATGATCGGGCAGTGGGAACTGTCCACCACCGAGCGCAGCAAGACCTGTGTGGTGACGATAAAGCCCGATGTCGTGCCGCGCGGCCTCAAGCTCGAACTCGAACCGGATTGCGCCAAGGCGTTGCCGTTCACCGGCGCCATCAAGAGCTGGAGCATCAAGGGCCTCGATATCGTGCGGCTGCAGGACGCCGCGGGCGAGCCGGTGATCGACTTCACCGAGGTCGAGAGCGGGATCTTCGAGGGGTTGCGCAGCGGCGAGGGCGTCTACATCCTGCAGAACCTTGCGGCCGCGCGCTCGCTGGCGAAGTCGATGGATCAGATGATCGGCGACTGGTCGATGGTCCGCGGCAACGGCAGCGTCGTCTGCGGCCTGACCCTGACCAACACCGAAGCCGCGCAGGACAGTTTTGCCGTCTTCCTCAAGCCGCGCTGCGATCCCACGGTCGCCAAATTCAATCCGACGCTGTGGCGGCTGGAGCGCGGCGAGTTGCAGATGATGTCGTCAAGCGGCGAGGTCTGGCGCTTTGAGGCCGACGACAACGCGCAATGGCGGCGTGTGCCGGACAGTGCCGATCCGCTGATATTGTTGCGGAATAATTAGGGCTCGTTCCATCGAGGTTACCTCATCCTGAGGAGCGGTCGGCTTCGACCGCGCCTCGAAGGATGGCTGCATGGTCCTAATGGTTCGAGACGCGCGCAAGAGCACGCTCCTCACCATGAGGGGCCGTGGTGGGGACCCAGAACAAAGCGTTCAGATCAGCTTCAGGCCCTTCAAGCTCGCATGCCCGTTCTTGCCGACGATGATGTGGTCGTGCACCGCGATCCCCAGCGGTTTTGCGACATCGATCACTGACCGTGTCATCTGCACGTCGGCCTGTGACGGCGTCGGGTCGCCGCTGGGATGATTGTGCAGGAGTCTTCTTCTCTCACGTAACGTATTGAAAATTAATCGTTTTAGAGAGCTGATTTATCTGTGAGGGGGCGGCAATTGGGAGCGGTTCTGTGTGCTCGTCTGGGATTCTCACGCTTCTTCATCCTTATCCACGTCGAGTCCTTTTGACGCGCGGCACGTCACCGTATTCTTCCGATCCCAGGCATCAAGCTCATTCGTCGGATACAAAACGGCCTTGCCAATTTTGACGAAGGCTGGGCCTACCTTCATCGCTCGCCAATTTCGAAGAGTGCCAATTGAAACACTGCCACGATATCTTTCAGACACTTCTTCGGCGGTCAGAAACTTTCTATCAGACATCGACCTCTCCCTAGCGTTGCCAACAACCGATCACATTCGGGAAGGCTAAAGAGCACCAAATCATGCTCGCGGACTGTCTGATGGAGCGGCCGCACGTATGTTGGAAGAGGAGGATTTCCGCCGTCGTGAAAACGGATGCAGCGGGATAGAAGAAGGAATGGTTGCCAGTTCGTGTGCGCTAGATGTTTGGTCCCAGCATTTGATGGTGCATTATTCTCCGACGGTTGGAAGGATGCGCTATGGGACAGGTTCACCACGGGAGCGCCACAACGACAGCGGCGGTCCGTCGAGCGATACAACATAGTCAAGAGAGCCTGAGGGTCTTGGCCAGGCGGCATGGGATCAATCCCAAGACCGTCGCCAAGTGGAAGGCGCGGGCCTCGGTCGAAGATCTACGAACCGGGCCGAAAGACCCGAAGTCGACGGTTCTGACGGTCGAGGAAGAGGCGCTTATTGTCGCCTTCCGGCGGCACACGCTGCTGCCGCTCGATGACTGCTTGTATGCCCTGCAACCAACCATCCCGCATCTGACGCGCTCGTCACTGCATCGCTGCCTGCAGCGCCACGACATCTCGCGATTGCCTGAAGTCGAGGGCGACAAGCCAGATCGGCGTAAGTTCAAGACCTATCCGATCGGCTACTTTCACATCGACATCGCCGAGGTCCGCACCGAGCAGGGCAAGCTCTATCTGTTCGTGGGGATCGACCGGACCTCAAAGTTCGCCTTCGTCGAGTTGCACGAGAAAGCCACTCGGCGCATCGCCGGCGACTTCCTGCGCCACCTGATCGCGGCCGTGCCCTACAAGATCCACACCGTGCTGACCGACAATGGCACGCACTTCACCACGCCCGGTGCCGGTGGCTCAGCGGTCCCTGAGATCAAGCTGGCCCTCGAGCGTGGCGAGCCGGTCTGGGCCCATGGCTTTGAGTTGGCTTGCGCCCAGGCCGACATCGATCATCGCCTCACCAAGCCCAAGCACCCCTGGACCAATGGCCAGGTCGAACGGATGAACCGGACTATCAAGGAAGCGACCGTCAAGCGCTTCCACTACGAGACCCACGACCAACTCCGTCGCCACCTCGGCGACTTCATCGACGCCTACAACTTCGCGCGTCGGCTAAAGACCCTGCAGGGCCTCACACCCTACGAGTACGTTTGTAAGATCTGGACAAAAGAGCCCACCAGATTCAATGTTGATCCGACCCATCAAAGTCCGGGACTAAACATCTAGATCTGTGCATCGGATGATGCAGAATAAATGCCTAATGCGGCTCAATATCCTATTCGAAGCCCGACCCCGAACCGCCTAAATTAGCTCAATGGAGGGAACGGCAGCTTGTGGCGCGCGAGGCGGCCGTTCGTTTGTCTCTCGGTCCATGTGCCTGCCGACGCATATTCGCTAGTCGCAGGATCTAATGCGTAACAGGGCTCGAGTTGAGTCGCCGTCCTTCTTCGCGTGGTCACTACTACGGACGCGAAATGCGCAAACACGCGAAGAGAATACGGCCCAACAAGAGGCGTTGCCTGTCGCGCAATCATTGTATGATCGGTGAGCAACATTGACCAGTATTCCTACGTCTCGATTACTTAACACCAACAGCCGAACTGCGGCAGCATGTTCGGGTCGAGCTTATCGACTGATTCGCCAGAAAACTTAAACCTCGCTCTCGCCGTCCTTGCGGATCGGTGATTGCAAACCCGACTCTTTGGAGAACGAACATGACTTTAGCCAAGCGAGCACAGATTGGGCCGGCCCGGCGCGAAGAATTCGGGCATACTTCTAGCGGTACCGATCGCAGTGCTGGCCAGGCTGAAGTCCAGCGCAAGCGGGCCCGCACCTTTGCGCGCCAGCAGAAGGTCGCCGAGCGAGTTGCAGCCGCGACGGCGGAAATGGCTTCGGCAATCAGCGAATCCGCTTCGGCAGCGCAGGAACTTTCCAAGTCGATGGAGCAGATAGCGGCTGGCGCCGAAGAGGCATCTGGCGCCGCGCAGCAATCGCTCGTCGCGGTGACCGATATCGCCACCGGCGTGACCCAGGCGAAGGAGAAGGCCGAAATCTCGCGGCAGAAATCCGAGGCGCTGCAGGCTCTGCTCGGAGAGCTGAACTCTCAGATCAGCGCCTCGGTCGCCAATATCGGTGCTGGCGCCGACCGCCAACTCGCTTCCGTTCAAATGGTCGTCGAACTTGAAAAGCAGGCAGCCGACATTGGCGAAATCGTGAAAGCGGTCGCGCGCATCGCCGATCAAACCAACTTGCTTGCCCTCAACGCCGCCATCGAGGCAGCCAGGGCGGGCCAGCACGGCAAAGGCTTCGCGGTAGTCGCCGATGAAGTAAGAGCTCTGGCTGAGACGTCCGAAAAGAGCGCCAGCGAAATCCAGGGCCTCGTTGGCCAGATTCAAGGCGAAGTTAAGACCATCGCCGACGGCATCAACGGAGCGGCCGAGGCGGCCCGAGTTGAAGCCGAGAAGGGCAAAGCCGTCACCGTGCAGCCGGAAAAGGCGCGGTCCGACATGCTTGGGATCGTTGCGGGAAGCACAGAAATCGCAAGCGCGGCGCTGCAGTCCGACCTGGCCACCAAGGAAGTGCAGAAGGGTTCGGAGCAGATTGCGGCGGCGGCAACCGAGCAGTCGGCGGCCTGCGAAGAGGCCTTAAAGACGGTCGATCAGCAGAACGTGGCGCTGAACCAAAGCCAGACCGCGTCGGAAGAATTGTCCACGCTTGCCGACGAACTGAAGAACAGCACCGACATTTCGAAAAGCGCGGAGGAAATGGCTTCCGCGGCCGAGCAGCTATCTTCCGCGGTTCAGGAAATCAGCGGCTCGGCGACCCAGATCATGGCGGCGATTGAGCAAATCAACAAAGGATCGCAACAGGCCGCCGCCGCCGCACAGCAGTCGAGCGCCGGCAACTCCCAAATCGAAAAGGGCGCTGCGCTATCGCAGGAGCGTGCGAAGGCCGGGCTGGAATCAGGTCGTACAATCTCCGACCTGGTGAAGGCAAGTCGCTCTGCGGTCGAAGAACTCATCTCGGGCGTCTCCAAGGGGCTGGAAGAGACCAACAAGAGCGGCGAGCTCATCGCCACGCTGGAGCAGGTCAGCCGGCGTATCGACAAGATCGTCGACTCGATCACGACGGTGTCGATTCAGACCAATATGCTGGCGATCAACGGATCGATCGAGGCGGCCCGCGCCGGCGAGTTCGGCAAGGGTTTTATGGTGGTCTCGACTGACATCCGCAACCTCGCGCGGGAATCAGCGGAGAATGCCGACCGCATCAAGGACGTCGTCAAGGCGACCCAGGACCAGATTGTCGCGGTCCGGCGCGATCTGGAGCAGATTGCCGCGGCAGCCGTGGTGGAAGTGCAGAACAATAAGGCCATCACGACTAACCTCGCAATGGTTGAGCAGGACATGGCGATCGTGCTGAGCGGCAACGAGGAAATCCTCAAGGGTGCGGACATCATCCTGACCGCGGTACAGGAAGCGCAGAAGGCGACGCAGCAGATTGCTATCGCAGCAGACCAGGCCAGCAAGGGAGCTGTCGAGGCAGCAAGCGCGGCGAAACAGCAGTCGAAGGGTGCCGAGGAATTGGCGGTCGCAGTCGAGGAAATAGCCTCGCTCGCCGACGAACTCCAGAACTCACGAGATTAATTGGAAAGGTTACGCTCGTGAATATGGAATCAGACCTGATCGACGCCCCGCCACTGTCTCCGGTGGATGAACCGGCCGGAGACAACCGGCAACACGTCAACTCAACCGGCGAAAACCGGCAGTACGTCACCTTCCACATCGACGACGGCATCTTCGCGGTCCCGCTCGCCGAAGTGCAGGAAATTATTCGGATGCCTGAGATCATTCAGGTGCCCCTCAGTCACGAAAGCCTAGAAGGTCTGGCGAATCTGCGCGGCACAGTAATGTCCGTCACCAGTCTGCGGCGGATATTCCGTTACCCGAATGTCGAACACAACGACGCAACGCGCGTGGTCGTTATCAATCAAGGCATCCCCGTTGGCCTCGTCGTCGACCGGATGTCGGCAGTTGTGACAGCGGCGCTCGATCAGATCGAAAGTGTTAGTTCGATCGAGGCGACGGTCAATACCGATCTTCTGCGCGGCATGATCAAGACGGCCGACGGGAAAGGGATGATCATGATTCTCGACCCCGTTCGGCTTTTCGAAAGCGATTCTGGCTCGGGGCATCGAGGCCCTCAGAAAGCTGGTAACGGCGAGATCGACGCAGTCGTGGAACAGGCGACCGCGACGACCGACGAAATGCAGCTTGTGAGCTTCGAGGTTGCCGGACAGGAATACGCGCTTTCGATCGAGAACGTTCAGGAGATCGTCCAGGTTCCCGACCATATCAACCGGATGCCCAAAACCGATGCGCATGTCCTTGGCGTGGTGACGCTGCGCAATCGGCTGCTGCCGCTTGTCAGCCTGCGTGAAATGTTCGGCCTGCCTGCGGTTGCGCTCGATGACCGCAACAAGATCGTGGTGGTGCCGCTGCCCGACCAGTCCTCGGTTGGAATCGTCATGGATACGGTCAAGGAAGTCTTGCGCGTGAACCGCAACATGCTCGATCCGGTGCCGAGCCTGATGCGGGGTGGGAAAGCCAACGGCGAGATCCAGGGCATTTGCCGGCTGAACGGTGGCAAACGACTGGTTTCGGTGCTGTCGGCGGAAGCCTTGTTTGAGAACGAGGTAGTTCGTCGCGCGGCAGAGAACGTCGATTCAGAGGGAAACGTGGAGGACATCATGGCTGCGGACCAGGTCGACGGCGCGACCGCGCTGGCGGAGGAAGAGCAGTTCGTGGTGTTCCGCCTCGCCGACGAGGAATACGGCGCCCCGATCGGTTCCGTACAGGAGATCGTACGAGTCCCCGATACACTGACGCGTTTGCCAAAGGCTCCTAGTTTCATCAAGGGTGTCGTGAACCTCCGGGGGGCGGTACTGCCGGTAGTCGATCAGCGGACGCGGTTCGATCTCGATGATATCGAGCGCAACGACCGCCAGCGGATCATGGTGTTCACGATTGATGGTGTGCGTACCGGATTCATCGTCGATTCGGTCTCCGAAGTCCTGAAGATTCCACGCAATTCGATCGGACCGACACCTTCGCTCTCTGAGGAACAGGCGCGCATCATATCGCGCGTCGCCAATCTCGAGAAACAAAAGCGAATGATCCTGCTGATCGACACCGATCATCTGCTGGAAAGACACGAGATTGCGACGCTTGAGGAAACCTCCGGTGGAGCCAGGCAACGCGCTGCGGTCGAAGAACTGAGCGCGGCGAATGCTTAAGCTCCTGATTGCCGACGATTCCGCCCTGATGCGCAAGTGTCTGGGCGACATCTTCAAAGCCGAAGGCGATTTCGAGGTGAGTTTTGCCCGCAACGGCGCGGAAGCATTGTCGATGGCGCGGTCCATAGCTCCCGACGTGATCACGCTCGACGTGAACATGCCGGAGATGGATGGGATCACTTGCCTCAGTCGCATCATGGTCGAATGTCCAAAGCCCGTGGTGATGGTTTCGTCGATCACCGGCGAAGGCGCGGAGGTGACGCTGCAGGCGCTGAGCCTCGGCGCCGTAGATTTCATTCCTAAACCGGACGGCACGGTCTCGCTGCACATTGACAAGATCAGGGTCGCGCTGGTTGCCAAGGTTCGCAGTGCCGCGAGAGCACGCATCAGCAAGAGCCGCGGACTTCTCGATCGCGTCCGCCACCGCGCCCAGTCGGTAGAAGACGCGAGGCGTTCGGCAAGTAGCGCGAGAACTGGAGGTTCAGGTACGGCAAAAGGAGTGGTTCTGATCGGTGTATCGACCGGAGGACCGGGCGCGATCGAGACGGTTCTGCCGCGGCTGCCGGGTAATTTTCCTTGGCCGATCCTGATCGCGCAGCACATGCCTGAAAGCTTCACCGGGGTGTTTGCACGTCGGATCAATAGTTTGTCAGAACTCGAAGTCGTCGAGGTAACTCGGCCGATGCCGCTGCGAGGCGGTGTCGCCTATGTCGGACGCGGAGACGCCGACTTTCTGGTCGTCGTCCGCGCAGGTGTTCTCGCTGCCATTCCGGTTCCCGCGTCTCCGCTGCACAACTGGCATCCAAGTGTAGAACGCTTGGTCGAGAGCGCGCTGGAGCATGTAACCCCGGAGCATCTTCTCGGGGTCATGCTCACCGGCATGGGTGACGACGGTGCGCGCGCCATGGCCGAGCTAAAGTCGCGCGGCGGCCGGACCATCGCGGAGTCGGAGGATACCGCGGTTGTATGGGGAATGCCTGGCGAACTGGTAAAGCGCGGCGGAGCTACGATTGTGCTCCCGATCGAGCGAGTTGCAGATCAACTCCGGCGATGGACGAACTGACATGCCATTAGTGAGATTTGCTTCCGATGTGCCGCATACGAAAACTGAAACTTTCGAACTTCGTGAGGATCAGTTAACCGGCAATGATGTCGACGAACGGCGGCGTGCGGCGCGCGCCCTGTCCGGGAACCCGGCTGCAGCAGCCACTCTGGCTGCCCGCCTCGAATGTGAGCCTGATCCCCGGGTACGCGACGCTCTGTTCGGCAGTCTGGCCGATATCGGCGGAGCGCTGGCAGCCAAATTGATCGCTTCGTTTATCCGCAGCGATGATGCCAATCTGCGTGGGGGTGCCATCGAGTCACTGAAACGTCTGGACAATGATGCTGTAACCGTGCTTGACGCGCTTATGAACGAGTCGGACGTTGACGTCCGTATTCTCGCCATTGAAGTCACGAGGGCGTGGCCGAGCGAAGTGGCCAACCCGCGGTTGCTGCGCGTTTTCGAGCACGAGCCGCACGTCAATGTTTGTGCTGCGGCTGTGGATGTAGCGACAGAGGTTGGGACGAAAGAGTTACTGGCGGCGCTCTACGGGCTTCGTACTCGCTTCGCCGGAGAGCCCTTCCTCGTGTTCGCCATCGACATCGCCTGTGACCGCATCCGCTGCAACGATCCGCGGGGCGCGTGATGCCGGTCCTGGCGCAACGCCCCACGGCAACGCATTCAATCAGCGAAGTCGAGTATCAGAAATTTTGCGAATATTTCTATCGACGTACCGGTATCTCGTTTGGCGACAACAAGCGGTATTTTGTCGACAAGCGTCTCATTGACCGCATTCAGAAGAGCGGCGCCGCTGGCGCGAGCGACTACTTCGAGCGCTTGCGGCGGCACGACGCTGCCGGCGAGATCGAAATCCTGATCAATCTGCTAACCATCAACGAGACATATTTCTATCGCGAGGATCACCAGCTTGAGTGCCTGGTCAGCAGTATTCTTCCCGAACTGGTCTCCGACCGCCGCAAGGGCGACCGTATCCGCATCTGGTCGATGCCGTGCTCGACCGGAGAAGAGCCCTACTCGATAGCCATGTACCTTCTCGAGAACTGGGCGCAGGTCGATGACTACGACATCGAAATCATGGCGTCCGACATCGACACCAATGTCCTGCGCGCGGCGGAAGACGGCAAATACGACGCAAGGTCGCTGCATCGGCTTTTGCCGTCGCTGGTGCGCAAATATTTCGTGTCGGCAGGGGCGGAAGGTTTCCGGCTGATCGACGCAATCCGCCAATCTGTGCGTTTCACGAAGGTGAATGCGAGCGATGTCGCGGAGATGCGCCAGTTCGCCAGCCTCGATGTTATCTTCTGCCGCAACATGCTGATCTATTTCGATGACCGCTCCAGGCGACAAGTTGTCGAGTCGTTTTACGACAGTCTTTGTCAGGGAGGCTTTATCTGTCTGGGGCATTCAGAATCAATGAGCCGGATATCTTCGTTGTTCGAGGTCAGAAAATTTCCGCAGGCGATCGTCTACCAGAAACGTGGAGGTCCCCGGTGAACATGCACTTGGTAACGTCGGCGGAGCCGGTTCCAGAAGATCTCGTCTCCACAGATTCTCGTCGTCGATGACGCAACCGTCGTCCGGCTCTACTATCGGCAGATCCTTGAACGCGAAGGTTACCGCGTGGAAGAGGCAATCAACGGCATTGAGGGCTTAGAGAAGGCGCTTCAGACACCGTTCGATCTCTGTATCGTTGACGTCAACATGCCAATGATGGACGGCTACACCTTCCTGCATGCGCTGCGGCGGGAACCGATCACGCATGCGATGCCGGCGCTCATGACTACGAGCGAAGCCTGCGCGGAGGATCATCGAACCGCGCTCAAGGCGGGCGCCAATGCCTATCTGGTCAAGCCGGTCTCACGGGATCAGCTTGCACTTTATGTCGCCGCCCTGCTCGGAAGGAGCGTCGCATGAACGAGCTGCTCGCCCAATTCGTCGCCGAGGCACGCGATTTGCTGCAGGAGGCCGGTGAGGACCTGCTGGCGCTCGAGCGCGCCCCTGACAATCAGGAGGCCATCAATCGCCTGTTTCGCTCGGTTCATACGCTCAAGGGATCGTCGGGCCTGTTCGACGTTCAACCCCTTACCCAGCTTCTGCACGCGGGAGAGGACATTTTCCAGGCGGTACGAGAGCATTCGCTTCTGCTGACGCCGGAAATGGCCGATCTCACGCTAAAGACCCTGGATCAGGTAGGACGATGGATCGAGCATCTCGATCGCCACGAGGCACTTCCGGGCGATGCGGCGCCGATCGCAAGGGAGCTGGTCGCCGAGCTGCGTGGGAGTTTCAACAAAGGGCCGATCGAAGCGCTCGTTAACCCCTTTGCTCCCAAAGCAAACGCTTCCAGTCCGGCCGTCTCGCTCGGCCGTTGGTTTGGGAAAGAAATGATCGCGAATGCTGCAATAGCGGCTCGCGAAGAGTCGATTAGCCTAGTCTCCTACCTGCCCGAGGAAGGCTGCTTCTTCAAAGGCGAAGACCCTCTCCATTTGGCAATGCAGATTCCGCAATTGCAGGCGCTCGGCATCGAAGAGCGACTGCCCTGGCCGGCGCTCTACGATCTCAATCCGTTCAGCTGCAATCTGGGCTTCCATGCCTTGTCAACGGCAGACCGTCCGGAATTGGAGACGCTCTTCCGATGCGTTCCTGATCAGGTGACGATCACCGAGATTACCGCTTCGGCGTTGGCCGATTCGCTGAGCGAGGTCGCATCCGGGATCGTCTTGCCTGCCGTGGTCGAGGCGCTGCTGCGGGAGCAGATTGATCTGCTCGAGTTTGATGCGCCGCTGGAAGAGTTTGCAGGGCGGGTCTCTTCCGCGGCTCGAGTTGCCGCAAACGCATTGTGCTTCGCCGGGTATTCCGAAGACGCTGCGATACTCGAAACGGCGCAAGCCGAGTCGCTCGGCGCAGGATGGACCGCGCCGCTGCGCAATGCGATCGCTGATCTGCTTCGACCCGGGGTCGATTCGGCGAACAATGTCCCAGAACAGGCTATGTCAGGACAAGCAGTCCAGTCCGGACCAGGCGACACAACCGAACGAGCAGGACCAAAGACGCTGCGTGTAGATCAGCAGAAGGTCGATGCGCTGATGAACCTGATCGGCGAGCTTGTGGTTGCAAAGAACAGCCTGCCATTCCTCGCGCGGCGGGCCGAACAGCAATTTGGCTCGCGCGAACTCAGCCACGAGATCAAGGATCAGTACGGCGTCATTGACCGCATTGCGCAGGAGCTGCAGGGTGCCGTGATGGCTATCCGCATGATGCCTGTTGGTCAGGTATTTCAGCGGTTTCCGCGACTGGTGCGCGACCTGGCACGCAAACTAGGCAAGCAGGTCGATCTTGTCATCGAAGGCGAAGATACCGAGGCCGACAAGAACGTCATCGAGAGCCTGTTCGACCCGCTGCTGCACATGGTCCGCAACAGCCTCGACCATGGAGTCGAATCGCCCGAAAAACGGTTGGCCTTCGGCAAGCCGAGTACCGCGAGAGTAAAGCTACTGGCGCGGCGCGATGGCGACCAGGTGGTGATCGAAGTCGTCGACGACGGACGCGGTATCGATCCGGATGCAATAAAGCGCAAGGCCTACGAACGCGGGCTGATCGACGAGATGCGTCTTGCCACCATCACCGACGACGAGGCCACGATGCTGGTGTTCGCCGCGGGTTTTTCGACGGCTGAGACCATCTCCGACGTTTCCGGCAGAGGCGTCGGTATGGACGTGGTACGCAACGCTGTCGAGAAGGCCGGTGGCCGCATCGCGATGACCAGCGTCAAGGGCGCCGGCACGACGGTCCGGATCGACCTGCCACTCAGCATGGCCGTAAGCCGGGTGATGACCGTAGCCTTGGGCAACAACCTGTTCGGCGTTCCGATGGATTTGATCGAGGGGATCGTGAAAGTTCTTCGCAGCGATATCGTTCGTATCAAGGAATGCGAGGCTTTTGTTCTGCGCGATCGGGTGGTTCCGCTTGTTCGATTAACTCAGCTTCTCGATCTACCAGGCGAACCGGCCGCGGGCGAGGAGATCGCCGTACTAGTGGTCCGCGTCAACGGGCAAACGATCGGACTTGGGATATCGGCCTTCGGTGAAGGAATGGAAGTCATCCTGAAGCCGCTTGAAGGCATGCTCGCGAAGATTGCGGGATATGCCGGGACTGCCTTGCTCGGTGACGGCCGCGTGTTGCTCGTGCTCGATCTCAAGGAGTTGATCCAATGACCGTCCGGCGCGCTGGCGATACGATATTTCTCGAAGGCGTCTGTGCCGTCGAGGACGCTGAGGCCCTGTTGCAGCATCTCCAGACCGGAGCGGATCTGATCGACTGGTGCGGGTGTAGCCATCTGCACGCGGCTTGCTTTCAAATGGTACTAATTGCGCGGTTGCCGATGAAAGGCCCGCCCGCAAACCCGGAGATCGCCCGCTGGCTTGAGCCGATCCTTCATTCAATTGAAATGCCTTCAGTGCAGGTTGTTGAAGCCGAGCCCGTATTTGAATTGGAAAATTAAGTCATGCCAGCGATCCTTATTCTTGACGACTCGGCCACGATGGTCATGAGCCTGTCGCGTATCCTGAAAAGCGCCGGCTATGAAGTCGAGACTGCGAGCAATGGCAAGGAAGGCATGGCCAAGCTTGCCGGCGGCCTTAAGCCGAGCGTCATTCTTACGGATATCAACATGCCGCAGATGGATGGCATTACTTTTATCAAGGAGGCCAGGAAGTCGGCATCGACCCGGTTCACTCCGATCATCGTGCTGACCACCGAATCCGGCGGACAGAAGCGGGACGAGGCGCGTGCGGCGGGCGCTTCGGCGTGGCTCACCAAGCCCACTGAGCCCAACGAGTTGCTCACCGCGCTAAAGCAGCTTCTGCCGTCGAGTTGAGGAAATGGCCATGCAATTCGATACCAAAGCCAGCGATAAGCTCGTTTGCGCCGTGCTCGCGGCGCAAGTCTCTGAGCTTCGCGGTCGCATCGATATCGGCGCGACGGTCGAACTGCTATGGCAAACATCCGACGTGCTTTCACTGTTGTCAGGTCTGGTCCTCGAATTTTCGAAGCGCTGTAGTGATTCTGATTCCAATCTATACGAGGAATGCAAAGCCGCGATCGCGGCGGAAGCCAAAATAAATCGGTCGCTCGAAAGTCTCGCCTTTGCGCAGGCCCAGCGCAATGACTTCACGTGCCAAACCGTCGACTGCGTGGTAACGGCCCTCGAACGCATGGCCGTCGTTGATATGTCGTCCGACGCACGGCTGTCGCTAAACGATTTGGCGGCGCTATATGTCTCAGAAGAGCAGCGCGAGGTACACAATAACGCCGTTCGCCAATTTTCTTTCGCTGCGGGACGAAACGGCGCCAGGGGCAGCAGCCGAGAAGAGTCCGCCGGATGACCATTGCCCTCCCGGCATCGACCTTTGTTAGCGTCCGTACGCCACGGATCGTGCTCGTGCCGATGCTTGCCAGCGTCGCGTGCGGCGTTGCCATCATGATAACGCCCGATACGCCCTTTTTGGCGCGGATGCTTGGCGCGGTGGTCACCGGAATTTCGCTGTTAGCGGCGATAAGACGTTACCGGCCCCCCACTATCGAAGTCGATCCGCCGCGACTTCCTGTCCGCGCGATGGAAGCCGCCGCCGAAGAACTGACAGTAGACGAGCCTCGCCCGGGCACTCATTCACGGGTGCTCGTAGGCGTTCACTCGGGTACCGCGCAGGATATGCAGACCGCAATGCGATTGTTCGGCTCGGCAATTGTCGACCAGGTCGACACCTCCGTGAATACTGTGCTCGCCGACAATCACCAAATGCGCGAGATGGCAAACGAGATGGCCATCGCATCGACTCAGGCGAAGGATCAGTTTAAGGGCGCTATGTCGCGTGCGGTTGATGCTGAAAGCGGCATCGAGCAACTGAATGCATTCGGCAGCGAACTCAGCGGTTCTATCCGGTTCATCGGCTCAGAAGTTAAGCGCTCGATTGCAATTGTTAGGGAAGCCTCCGACCAGGCGGAGATCACAAGGGGCTGCGTCGAAACCATGGCGACGCTTTCGCGATCGGTGTCCGATGTCACCAAGATGATCGACGTTATCGCCCGGCAGACCAGGATGCTGGCTCTCAACGCGAGTATCGAAGCGGCGCGCGCCGGCGAGGCTGGCAAGGGTTTCGCTGTAGTGGCCAATGAGGTGAAACAACTTGCGCACCAGACCGCAGAGGCAACACATACGATCGGTCAGAAGATCGCCGAGATGACCGGCATGGTCGCCGAGAGTGTGAAGTCACTGCAAGCTCTGGTGGGAACAATTGCGAACGTCGATGCGGCCAGCGGTTCAATTGGAAAGGCCCTTATCGAGCAGGAGAGCGTGGCCACGCGGGTCTCCACAAACCTGGAAAGCATGCGGGACGCGGTGTTCACGCTGTCGCGCGAAATCCGCGAGGCGGCTCAGATCGCTTCCAATAGCGGGATGTTGTCGGAAATCGTGCTGGAGACGGCGAATTCGGTCGATGGCCATATGAATGCGTTGAAGAGTAAGCTTGAGGATATCGGCACGGGCATGGGGCCTGCCTCGCAGCCGGCCGCGGAAAATAAGGCTCTCTCGTGAGGCCGCGAATGCAGGACCCATTCATACCGCTTTCGGCGCAGCTGCGGCAACGGACCGCGCCTCTGCATCGAGAGATCGAGGTCCTGCTTCGGCTGCCTGGCGCCATTTGCAACCGCGGCGACTATCAGGACTGGCTCGGCCGTTTCCTCGGATTTTACGATCCGCTCGAGCACTCGCTGGCGAAGTTCGCCGGCTGGGATTCACTCGGCCTCTTGACGCCCCCGCGCCACCACTCCTGCGCCCTGGTTGATGATCTTGTTGGTCTGGGCGTTGATCCGCGCGAACTGCCGCGGGCTTCGCCGGCACTGGTGCCCGATCTGCCGACCTTTGCGCACGCGATCGGCGCACTTTACGTCATCGAAGGAGCTGCACTCGGCGGGCGGATGATCTTGCGTGACATCGAGCCGCGGATTGGCGCCGCGATTGCCGGAACGACGCAGTTCTTCGGTGGACGGGGCGGCGCGGTTGGTCCGGCGTGGCAAGAATTTCGATTGGCGTTGGATGAGTTTGGATACATGGAGCCGGAACATTGTGTCGAGGTAGTAGACGGCGCGCAGCGAACCTTTCGGGCCATGATGGTCTGGTTTGCGCCGTTTTGCGCCTTGAAAGTCGGCCAACCGTGAACGTTGGACAGCAGCCACACGCCCGGCTCGCTACGCTCGCCCTTGATATGTCGCGATGCGAGCAAGAGCCGATTCATATCCCCGGCGCTATTCAGCCGCACGGCGCGCTGCTCGCGACGCTGATCGATAGCGGGCTGGTGACCCATGCCAGCGCCAATCTGTCGGCGATTTTGGGCTGTCCCGCCGAAGCGGCGCTTGGGCAGCCGCTGCACCATGTGATCGGCGAAGGGGCGGCCGACGTTCTGCAGGTTGTCGCGCCGGCCGGTCGGGTTGAGCCGCGCCAGCGGATCTTTCTTCTTCCCGGGCCGGCTGGCGGACTTCTCCAACTGCGCTCCTATCGATCCGGCCGCCATCTCTGCGTTGACATCGAGCCGATGCAGCCCGACAGGCCGCGCGGACTGGTTGTCAGCATGTTGCAGTCGGTGCTCGGGACATTGGAGAGTGCAGCCACCTGTAGCGAGCTATGCGAACTCGCGGTTCGCGGATTGGCCACCATCGCCGGTTATGATCGGGTTATGGTGTATCGCTTCAGCCCGCACGGGCATGGAGAAATAATTGCAGAGGCCTGTGTGGCGGGACTCAAGCCATATCTGGGTCAGTGGTATCCTGCGGCGGACATCCCATCGCAGGCCAGGCGGCAATTGTTGCGCCAGCGCGTCGGCTCGGTCGCCGATTCCAGCTATCGGCCGATTTTGCTGCTCACGGATCCCGAGTCGGATGACTGCGATCCGCTCGACCTCACCCATAGTGCGCTACGTAGCGTCTCGCCGATACACCGCGAATATATGCGTAATATGAACACGGCGGCAAGTCTGACGATCGCGCTTACAGACGGCGAGCATCTCTGGGGCATGATGGCGTGCCATCACACAACGCCGCGGATCGTCGAGCCTGAATTGCGGGTGGTCGCCGACTTGATGGGGCAGTTCCTATCGCTGCTGCTCGGTAGTCTGAGCGAGGCGGAGATGCTGGCCACGCGGCTTGGGCGAACGTCAATCTTGCGTGCATTGGCCGATCGACTCGCTGCCGCCGTTTCGTTGTCGGACGCCTTTGCCACGGCAAGGCAGGAGCTCCTGGGTCTGGTGGATGCGGCTGGGGCGATGTTGCGGCTTTCCGGGAAAGTCTTTTTCATCGGGGACACGCCATCGCAGCCCGAGGCGGAACGTGCCCTTGCGCTGCTGCTGCCGAAAGCTGGCGGCGGGGCGTTGGCGGTAGACGACTTGACCTTAACCTATCCCGATCTCGCCGGCTGCGCCAGTCAAGGTAGCGGCGCGCTGCTGCTGCCACTCGCCGGCAGTGCTGGTGACGCGATCCTGTGGTTCCGGCCTGAACTGGCGCATACGATTGTCTGGGGCGGCAACCCGGCCGAGCATGCCGCTATCGACCCTGTCACCGAGCGAATCTCCCCGCGTGCCTCGTTCGCGGCATGGAAGGAGATCATGACGGGTCATTCCGTGCCGTGGGTGGAGGCTGATCTAGCCCTCGCACGCGACCTGGGGAGCATAGTCATGGTGGAGGTGGCCAAGCGCACCAAAGTCGAGCTTTTCGAACTCCGCCACCACGATCCGCTGACCGGGCTGCCCAATCGAACGCTGCTACAGAAGCGCCTAGCGGAGGCCGAAAGAGAGACTGGGACGGTTGTCACTTTGCTGTTCCTCAGTCTCGACGAGACAAAGGACATCAACGAAACTATGGGGTACGCGGCAGGGGACGAACTGCTGATCGAAATGGCGCAGCGCCTGGTCGTCGCCGCAGGTCCGGGAAACTTTGCGGCGCGGCTAGGGGGCGCCGAATTTGTCGTGCTCTGCCGCGGTCTGCAACCAGCAGCGGCAGCCGAACTCGGTGAAGAGATTCGGCGTGCGATTGCGGTGCCCTATGAACTCTGCGGACGTTTGTTTCACCTGGCATCCGGCATCGGCATCTCAGTTGTGGATCAATCGAATATGATTGATCCCGCCAGTGCGGCAAACGATGCAATGCGGGAAGCGATCGTCATGATTGGGGCCAAGCAAAGGGCCGAAGCTCAGAGGCAGAAAATGGAAACACTCGGTCGAACGATGGGCGGGGTCGCCCACGAAATCAACAACATGCTCCAGCCGGTCACGCTTCTGGCCCAGGATGTCATCGACAAGGACCTGGTCATCGGCGAGGGCAAGCAGCATCTCGACATCGTGCTCGACTGCAACATGAAGGCGCGGCAGATCATTGGAGATATGCTGGCGTTTTCCAGACCGACGGTGTCAAACGGCGAAATCCATGATCCGCTCGTACTCTTGCACGATAGCCTCCCGATCGTGCGGCAAGCCGTCCCGACCGACGTTGTTATCTCGATCCGAATCGAGGGGCGTCTGCCCCTGGTCAAGATCGACCGCACCACGTTCGTCCAGATACTCCTAAATCTCGCTATCAATGCAGCGGCGGCGATGAACGGTCAGGGTGAATTGACGATCGCTCTGGAAGAGGACGTTCGCGAACACGGGGAAGCGGATTTGGCTCTGTCAAACAGCTTCATGCGGTTATGTGTGATCGACAGTGGCTGCGGCATGGATAAGGCAACGTTGGATCGCGCCTTCGAACCGTTCTTCACCACGAAGCCCGTTGGGCAGGGGACAGGGCTTGGGCTCTCCCTCGTCTACGGCCTCGTCCGCGATATCGGTGCCTCGGTTGTGCTCGCCAGCGAGCCCGGTTGCGGGACGACGGTGACAATCTTAATACCGGGAAACAACGGAGAAATGAAAAATGGCGGCGGTATTGGTAGTTGAAGACGTTCCGGCGGTGTTGTTGTCGCTCAAAATCGTTCTGGAGGGGCAAGGTCACAACGTCACCAGCGCGCTGGATGGAGAGCAGGGATTGAAGCTGCTCACAGATACGCCCTTTGACCTCGTGATCACAGATATCTGGATGCCCGTTTCGAACGGGACCGATGTCATCCGCGAGGGTCGGGCACGGTCGCCGGGAACGCGCTTCCTGGCCATCACCGGTGGAGATCCTAATGGTTGCGGATCGAGGGAGAGGCTGCCCGAGCAGGATTTCGGGGCCGACCAGGTATTGCTGAAGCCCTTTGAAAAGCAGGAGCTGCTGAACGCCGTGTCGTCGATTCTTCAACGCGCGGTCTAGTTCACCTGCCAATTCGGCCATTGGCATCAAATCGCCGATCTCCCAGAGGCCGTAGTCAAGGGCTGCTCCATAGCATCTGATGTACGGGCAGCCGCTGTTGGCACGTGGGCCACGCTGGTATGCATCGAATGCTCGCCGAAATCTCCTTGGGTTGGGCAATCAAGGGCGAAATGCAATACGCTTGGACTGATCGGTAGCGTCGTTGCTTATATTGTCTCAATTCGCGTTCATGCGATGCGAGCAATGTCGTCGTGGTTCTTCATATCGTCGTAACGCCGGCGTGGCTACACTGTGACGCCAATATTCATGACGGTGCGGATGCGATGGTTCTTGCTGAAGATATTGAAATCAAACTTGTTGAACTGAATGGAAGATCGAAGCTGAATTGTCAGTTTTGGTGCGCGCCTCGTTCAGCGTACCACGCTCTCACAAGGCGCCCTTATGACAGTCGAAGACATTGCGGATAAGGGGGCCGACAAGGAGCATGCGGAGGCTCGCTCCGATATGCTGATGCTGATCGGCAACCGTCTGATATTGCGGGAACGGTTGGCGGCAGCCTTCTCCGAGCGCGGCCGACAAGTTGTCTCCGTACTGGCGATCGACCTGGATCGGTTCAAGGCCGTCAATGACGCGTTGGGCCATGATATAGGCGATGCGCTGTTACGCATGGTAGCGCACCGTATCGAATCCGCGCTGGGGCGCGACGATTTCGCCGCGCGTTGTGATGGCGACGAATTCTATGTCGTGCAAAGCAAACAACCTCAACCTCAGGCCGCGGCGCAATTGGCAAAGTGGCTCATCGACCTGTTGAGCCGATCCTATCTGCTGAAAGGCCATCTCATCAATATCGGCGCCAGCGTTGGGATCGCACAAAGCCCAATCGCTGACGGGAGCGAAATCTTAAAATACGCAGAACTGGCGCTCTGTAGCGCCAAGCAGAAAGGCCGGGGCAGATACTGCTTCTTCGAGACGGCGATGGACGACGAGATGCAAGCCGGCCGCAATCTCGAAATCGATTTGCGGCGCGCTCTTGCGCTGCGAGAATTCGCACTGGTCTATCAACCCCAGTATAACCTGAAATCAAGGAAAATTACTGGCTTCGAGGCGCTGCTCCGGTGGAATAGCGCAAGCAGGGGGCAGTGCCGCCAGCCGAATTCATACCTCTATCCGAAGAAACCGGTCTCATCGGCCCCATCGGTGAATGGGTGATGCGGACTGCATGCCGCGAAGCTGCCAGTTGGGCAGAGCCCCTCGGCATTTCAGTCAACGTTTCGGCGGTTCAGCTCAGCGGCAATCATCTTGCCGCCACGGTCGTGTCTGCTCTCGCCGAAAGTGGCCTGGAGCCGCGACGGCTGGAGCTGGAAATCACGGAGAGCGTACTCTTTGCAGACGACAAATCCGCGCTACAGGTCTTGCGCCGGGTTCGCGAACTTGGCGTACGGGTGTCGATGGATGATTTCGGAACCGGCTATTCATCCCTAAGCTCTCTGCGCAGCTTCCCCTTCGACAAAATCAAGATCGATCAATCTTTCGTCCGCGCGGGCCTCGATGATCGGGCCGCCATGGCGATTGTGCGTGCGATAGCGGCACTCGGCCGAAGTCTGGGAATGACGACGGTCGCGGAGGGCGTTGAAACCGAGGAGCAGATGGCCCTAATCCTCGCCGCCGGTTGCACCGACGTCCAGGGGTACCTCATCAGCAAACCTCTTCCTCCAAACATGATATCGGAGTTCCTCCGAGCGCACGGCAACCACTCGTTGGCCCAGCCAAGTATCGTCATCAAGCGAACATCGAATGCGCCGGATTTTGAAATTTCGAGAGGGGCCAACAAATGTCGATCGAGCTTTACCGCCTCGTCTACGTCAGCAAGAGTCGCATCAGGGGAAATTTCGCGGAAATAGCCGAAGAGATCGCGGGAATTCTTTTGTCTTCGCAGTCAAATAATGCGCGCGTCGCCATCACGGGTGCGCTCATATTTAATACCGGGATCTTTGCGCAGGTGCTGGAGGGGGATCGTCGCGACGTCGAAGCCACGTTCGAACGTATCCAGCGCGATCGTCGCCACGGCGATTTGCAGGTGCTGGAATTCGCGCAGGCGTCGGGTCGCAGATTTCCGTCATGGTCGATGGGATATGTCGGACGCTCGCGAGAAGGTCAGGATCTATTCGGTCGCATGGGGCAAGAAACCGGATTCGAGGCGAAGCGGCTTGAGGGAGAGCGGATTTTCGAAGTCATCTATATGATTGCGCTTGAAGAGGAAGCGCGTGCCGCCTGAACGAAGGGCGGCGGCATAGCCATCTTCGGCATTGACACTGCCGGCCTAGAGTAGTCGCGCGGTCGCAGAAGGCCCCTTGGAGAGCGAGCGGGGCTTTGTTGTTAAGCCTTCTTGTCGAGCGTCATTTCGCCGCCGAGAAAATTGGCCTCGTCCAGGCGGCCAAGCAACAGGTTGGCGTCCGTCACCGTCGGTTCGTCGCCGCCACGCCCATAGCAGGCAGGTCCGGGCATCGAGCCGGCGCTTTGTGGTCGGACCCGCAGCGAGTTTCCTTCGCCGATACGGGCGATCGAACCGCCACCCGTGTCAACTTCGAAGATATCGATCATCGGAATCTGGATTGGCAACGCCTTCTCGTAGCCGCCGATCAGCGCCGAGCCAGTAGCCAGCGACTCACCGTTGCTGATCACGCCGGCCTTCGCCGTGGTCCCCCCCAAGTCGAAGGCAATCGCGTCACTAAGTCCCATCTGTGAACAGATGGCTTGCGCGCCGATCACTCCCGCCGCCGGACCGGATTCCAGCATGCGCACACAATCGCGCCGTGTGTGACTGATTGTGCAGGAGTCTGCTCCTCTCTTGCCATACGTGCCCCATCTATTAGCGCCGACGATGTCGAGCGAGGCACTTACCTCGTAATGGACAAATTCGCCGGTCAACTCGGTTGCGCTTGGCACGAGACTGACGTCGATGACGCTGATCGCGCGACGCCGATCCGCGACCTGCTGAACCTCGTGCCAATGTCCGAAAACAATAAGCCGCTGCAGTCCTTGGGGTGCGATACTGGCCGCCGGCGGCCTGCACTGCGCCCACGGCTTCCGCTCGACCGCGTAGTCGCGGCATCGAGCATCTACGACGTCAAAGTATTGCCGGTCCTTGGCTGAACCAGAAGTGGGCATCGACCATCATGCAGCGCTTTGACCGTACGTTCTCGACCAGCAGGATTCTGCTGCTGTTGTTGTCGGCTGCAAACATTGTCACGGCGGCGACTTCTGCTTCCGCTCAGAATGCAAATGACAGGATCGCTTGCGATCATCTCAAGTCCGTGGATATCGGCGGCGACACCACGGTCATTCTGACCAGGGAATTCAGGACGGGCGATCCAATTGCCCTCGACGAGGCCCAGAAGCTGTCAGCCCCCAAGGCGCAGAAGGATGTGTGTCTCGTCAAACTGATCATCGGCCCTGGCAGGCCTGGTCCGGCCGATGCGCCGTCGTCCTCCGCGGGCATCAGCCTGAACGTGTGGCTGCCGGCTGCGACCAACTGGAACAAACGTTACATGGCCTATGGTCAAGGCGGGTATGCCGGCTCGGCCGATTTCAAGTCGGTGACTGCCCTGAACGTCCGCGTACTTACGGCGGTGGCCGCGGCGCAAACTGGGTATGTGACATCCAATAGCGACGACGGCCATGCCTATGGCGGCAGTGCTCACATCGGCAGCCCCAAGAACTTGAACGGCGCAGCCTCCTGGAAATTCGCCGTCGCATCGCCGGAGAAGGTGCGCGACTGTTGAGGTCCCAGATCGAGCTTCTTCACCTTTCCGTTCTCAGGCGAGAAGTCGATCGCCTTGAGATCGACCCAGAATGTATTCGGTGTCAGCACCGATTCAAAGAAGTACAGCTTGCGTTGATGGTCGGCGACGGTGCGCCATCGGGTCGAAGAAATATTGGGCTGGTCCGGCGTCGAAATGCCGAATGGTACAGACACGTTGCGGATCACGCTGAAGACGCTCGCTAAGGCGCGGTCGGGATTTTCGTCCTTCGGGATTGCTTTGACGTAGAAAGCCGCCCGAGCGAACCGATCTGCGGCGCGGTTCGTGCCCGGCAGCATCACCGTGCCGCCAATCTCCTTCCAGTATTCATTCAACGCCAATTGCTGTTCGAAGATGGGGGAGTTGGTCATCACCTGGTACTTCCGGTCGTGATGGATGACCGGTTTGCCGTTGATGTATTCGATGATCGCGCTGTCACCTGTGGCATCCGAGATCGACAGATGAAGCGTGGCGAGCAACTTCTGCCCGGGCACGTCGGCCGTGACAATCGTAAAAGGATCGTTCTCAAGTACCTCAACCGCCTCCTGAACTGTCGCGAAATTGTCGAGCACATATTGCGCCCAGGCAGCGATGGACAGGCCCGGCTTGCTGGAGTCGAGCTTTGGATATTGGGATTCCGTGAGCCAGAGGATGTTGGCGACAAGTCCCGCCTCGTTCATGCCGTCCGAGGTCGAAACCTCATAAGCCGAAGCGACCACGCTGCCATATTTGGATTTCCATTGCAGAGAGTTCGGCCCGACCTCTCCGCTCCGCGCAATGCCTCTCGGGAAAATCCAGAGATTGGTGGGCATCTCAAATCGCCAATCCATCGAGCGCGCAGTGATGACCTGCCTCTTGGCGCCGAGATAGACCAGCCGCGTACAGGCGAGCGACAGCGAAGGTGCGGCGGCGATCACCGCCGCCAGAGTGGTTGCTAGAATGCGCGACAGTGCAGAGCTTTTCATTCTCATCACCTTCTGGAGCTGTTGGAACAACCATCTCGTGTGGAATTGCTTCCAGAAGACCCTGATCCCAGCAACGGATTATGCGCTGATCTAGATCAGAGGCCCGGCGCCCTTCAATCCGCTCTGGCGATTGCGGCTGCGGTCGTAGAGCGCTTGGCGCCTCCGGCTCTTGCCGATCCGTCAGAAACTCACGCTCCTGATTCAAAGGAGAAAATCGCCGATTCAGAAGCGGCCGGGTTTCAGCGACTATCGGAATCGATCGGTCGATTCTCGACGCCAGCCGCAATAAAGGACGGTCCGCCGAGCCGCGGAGAAAGACCGCCGCACGGACGGTTCGTTGCTGATGGCAACGCAGGCTGGCAAGCCAACCCATAGAGGTGAGAAAGAGCCAGATCGGAGCGAAGGTCGCGAACACGAGCACCGGCGTATTGCGCAGCATTGACTCAGATCAACACAAATGATTGACGTCGAGAGCATGTTTGCAGAGCTGCGCACTGTGATTCATCATAGAAGTGCGCTCTGCTCGATAGTTTCGCCGCTCGCTGGAACGCCTACGGAGCCAGCCGACGCGCCGCGGATCAATCACCTATTGGGAACGAAGATGAAGTATCTTTTCACAGCATTTTTTGTGGCTGCAATCGTCGCCTTGGCTTCGGGCGTCTCGCAAGCCGATTCGGGAAAAATTTGGTACGTGAATCAGGCAAGTAAGAGTGCGGGGGACGGGCGCACCTGGAAAGCCCCGTTCCAATCCCTGCAGGATGCACTATCAGCGGCCTCCAAGAACGACGAAATCTGGGTGGCGCGCGGCACGTATTTTCCCGATGCGACCGATCAGAACAAGTCTTTTACCCTCAAGGAGGACATCGCTGTCTATGGGGGCTTTTCAGGCAACGAAACGGCGCGGCAGCAAAGGGATTTTCGAAAGAACGTAACCATACTCAGCGGCAATATCGGCAAGGGCGACAAGACGAAAAACACAAAGACTATTATTATGGGCGCTGACCGAGCCATTCTGGATGGCTTCACGGTCTCGGATGCTTACGGGACGGACAAGCCCCGCATGCATCTCGTGCCGGCCGACATTCTCAAGAACGACATGGTCGTTGGCGGCGGCATGAGAAACTTCATGACCAGCCCCATCGTGCGCAACGTCGTCTTCAAGAACAACTACTCGCCGAAGGGCGGCGCCGTTTACAATGTGCACAAGGCGGGCGCGGACCAGGCCGCCTTCATCAATGTCGATTTCATCGACAATGTAGCCGAGCTGCGCGGCGGCGGCGTAAGCAACGATCTCGGCGCTATGCCGCGCTTCATCAACTGCCGCTTCATCGGCAACCGCAGCAACGACAAAGGCGGCGGCCTTTACAACGACTTTGCCGCGTCGCCGCTTGTCTTCAACTCGCTGTTCACAGGCAACTCGGCCGTGAGCGCCGGCGGCATCGGCAACGACGGCGGCTCAGCACCATTGCTCGTCAACGTGACAATCGTGGGCAACAAGGCCAGCAGCGAGTTGGGCCCGGGCCTTTATCAGGGGACCGGTGCGAACAGCAATCCGATCCTCATCCGCAGCGTTGTCGATAACGTCTATAATTGGCATGAGGACATTGTGTCGGAGGTCGGCTCGCTCGCTCCTGCGGGAAGCACGCTGCCGCTGGCCGAATTCATCGCCATCAGCAACCTCAAGGGAGAGTTGGAGCCCGTTGCACTTAAATCCGCGCCGGCTTATGCGCGCGGTTACCAGCCCGGCTTGGACGGCGCGCTCCTGCTGAAGAACGGCTTGGTCGAGAAACTCGTCCAGATTTACGTAAGGAACAGCGGCGCGGTCGAATATCAGGACGAGTACATCCGGCCGACGGTCAGCGCCAAGGCCGTATCCGCGCCGGTCATCTACGTCGTCCCGAACAACCCGGCCAAGGCACAGGACGGACTTTCCTGGGCAACCGGGTTCACCGACTTACGGGCGGCCATCGACCTCGCCTCGGCCTCGAAGGCGGCGGTTTGGATCAAGGCCGGCACGTACGGGCCTGCCAAGAAGGACGGCCGTATCGCGGCCTTCATTCTCTATGATGGCGTGAAGCTATACGGCGGGTTTGCCGGCACTGAAACTACCCTGGAGCAGCGTCACGCCGCTGGCGCGCGGACAATTCTGAGCGCGAAGGCCGTCAAAGACGGCTATCGATATGCGCACGTCCTCTATGGCGCCGATGACGCGCTGCTCGACGGATTGACGCTGCGTGACGGTCGCGCGGTCGGCCGGACTTACAACGGCAAGGGCGGCGGGTTGCTTGCCTATCACGCCGGCAAGAAATTTCTGCCGCGCGAGGCCGCGATCGGATTCAAGATGACGCTGCACAATTGCCGCTTCGAGCACAACGAAGCACTCGAAGGCGGAGCGATTTATGCCTACGGCAAGGCCAATCTCACGATCTCCGAAACCGCCTTCAAAGGCAATCGGGCCGTCTATGGCGGCGCCAACGTCAACCGCGAGGGCGTCGTCATCACATGTCAGAAGTGCTCGTTCACCGGCAATCAGGCATCGCAGGATGGCGGCGCAACCTACGAGGATTACGGCTCGCATGTGAGCTATGAGCAAGCCCGGTTTACGGCCAATAGCGCGCGCCATCAGGGCGGCGCCATCTATGAGATCAGCCGGGCCTCGCAATTGGAGGCGACAGTCGTCGGCGTCAACAAGTCGGCATTCGTCAAGAACAAGGCGCGCGACGGCGCCAGCATCTATAATCTCGATGGTAGTACGCTGACGATCACGAACTCGACCTATCCGGCCAAAACGGTCTACAGCCGGACGCCATCCGAGAGCAAATAGAGGCGGCAACGCCGTGCCACGCCGCAAGTCAGCAGAGGGTGTCGAGAAGAGCTTGCGGGCGGATGATCGCCTTGTCAGGGCCGCTTCGGCAATGACAAGACCTCCCCTCCAAACGAACCGAAGGAATCGAGCATGGCGTCCCTCCCGAATGCCGTCCCTCGCCCGTCGCAGACGACGCAATCGCAGGCGTCAAAGGGCGGCCTCGACCTGCCGCGGCGGGCGCTCCTCCTCGGTGCCGGGGCCACCGCCGCCGCTTTATGCGCTGGCGCGACGCCGGCGCTGGCCGCGGGCGAAGGCAGGCTGGGGCGGGCCGGCATCGATCGCTCATGCCGCGTGAGCGCCGCGCGGCTGGATGCTCAGGTCGCCAAGGCCTTTCCCCTGTTCAACAAGCCCACCGTCCTGCCGTCCTTTGACGCGCAAAAGGACGGGGCGCGCTTTGATGTCGATCTTCACCGCATCGTCACGCATACGGTGGTCCCTGAGACCGGCGAGAGGCTGAAGATCAGCGGTCTACTGGCTGTACCTGCCGGCATCAAGGGCGAACTGCCTCTCGTGTCCTGGCAGCACGGCACAATCTTGTCGTTCGATCAAGTGCCTTCTAACCTCACGCGTCTCGCCGACCCGGCGTATGAATTGACCGACGCGGCGGACTCGCTTGAAACGCTCTTCGATGTTCAGCGATTCGCGGGGCGCGGCTATGCCGTCATAGCAGCCGATTACGTCGGCAAGGGACCGTTCCGCGACGGCCGCGGCGAAGGCTACGCGGTCAAAGGCGTAAGCGTCAGCACCTGCATCGACATTCTTGCAGCGGGACAGGACGCGATGCGATCGTTGGGCCACAGGTCATCCAAGCTTTTCCTGCATGGCTGGTCGCAGGGCGCACTCAACACACAATGGCTGCATCAGGCATTACGGGCAAAATCCCGCCCGATCGCGGCGACCGCCGTAGCCAGCCCGTTCAATGACCTCAACGAAGCCTGGAGTTTCTGGGCCGGTTTTCAGACATTCGCCTTGCCTAGGGGCGTGACGTCCTATCCGGCGCTGCCGAACTGGATATCGCTGTGCATGATCGTTGCCCTGGGCAGCTATGAGCTTCAGTACAAATTGACTGGGCTTCTGCGGAGCGCGGTCCGGCCGGAATTCCAGGATATGGCTCTCAACTACTGGAAGGACTATCAGACCGACTTCGACCCAAACAAGGCGTTCCCCGCCGGTTCAGACCTGTTGGTTCCGGAGTTCTTCGATCACGCGACCGACGATCGCAACAGCGCCTTCCTTAGGCACCTGGCAGCCAATCGCGCCTCCTACTGGAACTACGACGCACCGATCCGCTTCCACTACGGCCTGGCGGACGAGGCAATCCATCCTGCGATGGTTTTCCGCGCACTGGCTGCAGGCGGCAGGTTTGCGAGCGGGGTTCCGGTTGCGGGCGGCAGTCACCGCGCGACGTTTCTCGCGGGTCTCTACGGCGACGCATCAACGCTTCGCGGCTCAGACAATTTGTTGAAGTGGTTCCACACCTACCTTGAGTGATCGAAAGGGAAACCCACCCATCTGCGCGCTATTCTGCGCCACAGCCCTCGCGCCGTATGAGGCTGCTGTACATGGACTAAGTCGGATCGTACATTCAGGATTCCCAAATGTGAAAAAGCGTCCAAGATCGACCCCTCCACCGCTCTTTAGATCAATGGCTTAGCCCACCGATCGGCTTCGGGACGCTGCGCCGATTTACACCAGAAGCCAAAAGACGCGTTTCGCGGCCCCTCGGTCGAAATTCTGTGTGCGGACCACTTGGGTAAGGATGCTCCGTTCCTACTGTATTCGCCTGATAGCCGCGGCACCGTTCCATGCTAACGAAATCGCAAGTGTCTTTTGTGACAGAAAATATGCTGAACAGAGACTACCGAGTCCCTGGAAGCCCTTGGCTTGTCACGCCCTGATACCCTGGAAGAGGACCGTCTCATGAAGAAGCTTCGCGCCATCGGCCCGATCGTCTGCGCCGCGATCACGTTCGTGAGTGTTGTCGCCAATGCCTGCACCCGCTTTATCTATGAGACGGGGAACAAAACCTTCGTCGTCGGTCGCTCGATGGATTGGATGGAAGACCCCAAAACCGACCTGTGGGCTTTTCCCCAGGGCATGAAGCGTGATGGCGGCCTGGGGCAGGGTTCCATGAGCTGGACGTCGAAATATGGTTCTGTGATCGCATCTTTCTATAATGTCGCCACTGTCGAAGGCATGAATTCCGCCGGCCTCGTTGCCAACACACTCTATCTTGTCGAGACGGATTACGGGGATGCCAAGACTGCGGGCAAGCCGCTCATGTCGGTCGGCGCTTGGACGCAATATGTGCTAGATAACTTCGCAACCGTAGCCGACGCCGTGGAGGCGCTCTCCAAGGAACCCTTTGCCGTTGTCGCACCGGCGCTTCCCGATGGCAGTGCGGCGGGTGGACATCTCTCTCTGGCGGATGCCACGGGCGATAGCGCGATCTTCGAATATCTGAATGGCAAGCTCGTTATTCACCATAGCCCGAAATACACGGTGATGACGAACTCGCCGACCTTCGATCAGCAATTGGCGATCGCGACCTATTGGAAGAATATCGACGGCCTGTCTTTCCTGCCGGGAACAATCAATTCCTCTGATCGCTTTGTGCGGACAAGCTGGGCTCTCAACGCCGCGCCTAAGGAGAAAGACAATCGCCTGGCAATTGCCACATCCTTCTCACTGATCCGTAGCATCTCGGTGCCGCTCGGCCTCACCGAAGCAGGGAAACCAAATATTGCCGGCACCATCTGGCGGTCGGTCTCCGATATCAGCACCAAGCGATACTACTTTGAATCTTCCTATAATCCGTCGATCTTCTGGGTTGATCTCGATAAACTTAAGCTCTCGGCTGGTTCGAAGCCCAGCCGCCTCGATCTCACCGGCCGTCCAATCTATGCGGGCGAAGTATCGGACAAGTTCGTCGCGACCGAACCTTTCAAGTTCCTGTCGCAGTAACAGAGGACGCCAAGCGTATCGCAACTGCGGCGCGAGATGCGCAGCCTTGTGGAATTTGGGAGCAGCTTGGCTGTTGGATCGATAGGTTCATCGTGTGCAGCATTAGAGGGCTATAGCGTAGACATAGCGCTCATCATCGTCGTTCGTCGCCCGCCGGCCACTTGAAATCCTTGAACGTCTTGCCCATAGGTCTTTGATTTCTCTAGAATGACACACAAACCCACTCACCCCGCCTCGTCGACCGTCATCCTCATCGTGCTCGGCATGCTCTCGGCCTTCGCGCCGATGGCGACGGACCTCTATCTGCCCGGATTCCACCTGCTCGCCGTCTCCTTCGGCGTTGGTGACGACAGCATTCAGAACACGCTCTCGGTCTTCTTCCTCGGGCTCGCCGTCGGCCAGGCCTTCTACGGCCCGCTCATTGACCGATGGGGGCGGCGTCTGCCACTGCTCGTCGGCATCGGCCTCTATGTCGCGATGACGATCGTCTGCCTCGGCACCTCCGATATTCACGTCTTCACGGTGGCCCGCTTTCTCCAAGCCGTCGGCGGATGTGCCGGCATGATCGTGGGGCGTGCGATCGTCAATGATCTTTTCGAGGAACGCGACAGTGCCAAGGCCCTGTCGTTGCTGATGATCGTCATGACCGTCGGCCCCATCGTCGCCCCGACGATCGGCGGCCTGATCCTCGCCGTGGCGAACTGGCGCTTCCTCTTCGTCCTCATCCTGCTGTTCGGGCTGGCCTGCGGCGCGTTGACGATCGTCTTCCTGCCTGAAACGCTACCGAAGGAGAAGCGTAAGACCTCGGGCCTGGGCAGCGCCTTCAGCGACTACTGGCGACTTCTCCGCTGCCCGGCGTTCCTGGTGCCGACCCTCGTTGGCGGCCTGGCGCAGGCGAGCCTGTTTGCCTTCATCGGCGGCTCCTCCTTCGTCTTCATCCAAAAATACGGTGTGAGCGAACAGACCTTCGGCTATCTCTTCGGCGCCATCTCTTTCGGATTGATCGTCGCGGCCCAGGCCAATCGCATGATGCTCGAATGGTGGAACACGCGGACGCTGCTGTCCTGGTCCCTGGCGTTCAATCTCGTCTCGGGCCTCGTGCTGCTCTCCGTCGCCGCGACGGGCCACCTGTTCTGGTTGGTCGCCGCCCTCTGGGTTACCATGGCCTCGGTCGCCGTCATCGGATCGAATTCCGCCGCTGTCGCCATGACCGAGGCCGGCGTGGAGTCAGGCAGCGGCTCCGCCCTGATCGGCGTGCTGCAATTCGGCTTGGCCTTCGCTGCGAGCAGTGTCGTCGCCGCCCTCCAGAACGGCACCGCCTATCCGATGACCGGCGTCATCTTCGCCTGCGGTCTTCTCGCCACCGCGACCTGGATGCTCGGCCGACGCCTCGCGGCGACGGAGAACGAAACCGCAGCGCTTCGTTAACAAAGAACCCGAGCCACCTCAGTCGGCATCTCTTTGGAGATTGGGAGCGTGCGGGAGTGTCGGTGTTGCCCCGCGATCCCGAAATCGACATGTGCGCCCGCACGGCCGCGGGGCAGCGAAATACTCAAACGGAGCAGATTCCTTCAGGGTCTTCCCCGGCAACGGACATTTACCCGATTCCTGGGATGGTTCAGCGCCCGGCTATTCAGGGCAACCGTGACATCGGAAAATTGTCGCCCGCGGGGTTCGACATTGTGCTTGCCGAGGCATTGGATCGCGTCTCTCGCGATCAGGCGATGTGGCGACACTGTTCAAGCATCTGCGTTTCGCCGGCGTGCAGATCGTCACTCTGGCTGAAGGCGAAATCTCTGAGCTTCATGTCGGCCTCAAAGGAACGATGAATGCCCTGTTCCGGAAGGACCTCGCTGCTAAGACCCATCGCGGTTTGCGCGGCCGGTTGGACCTTAGGCGAGTCCCAGCAAGCGCGCTCAAATCCCCCACATAGTAACGTCTGAGCGGTCGCCGTTCGCGTTAAGAAATGCCGCAACGAAATCGCAACGAATTGGGTGAAACGACCGTGAACAAAACGAGACGGAAACACTTGTCGCAACGAGAGAAATAAACAGCTTAGAGGAAGTTAACTGCGTTCGGGACGTAGGGACTGTCCGCTTCAGACGGCCACCATCGCGAATGTCGGTATCGGTGGTTGCGCCTCCCCGATTTGAACCTATCGCGCTCCTGGGGCGGCTCTCAGCGAGGATCAGACTGAATCCAGATTACTGTAAAGGCTTGGTAGCTAATGTGTTGCGTTCTTGCGCTCGCTCGCGTCATCAGGCTTCTGAAATAGATCCGTCATCAGGTTCCGACAGCCATGTGCAGATGTGCACTCAGCGTCGGACACGAGATTGCTCTTCATCCGCTATGGTTTGGACGACGTGCAGATCCATTTCTGTGTGAGGTGATAAACGTGCCACCTCAGACGCCACCTTCGCCCAATGCCAGAATTCGGCCATGTTACCTGCGCTTCGACTGCGAGCCGCTAGACGTTGCGCCGCGTAGTAGGTGCCGGGCTCATCGTCGACAAGCAGTATGCGCGCATCGGCTTGGTACCGCCGCCGAATGGTGCGTCTCTTTTCAAGCCAAGTAGCTAAGGTCTGAAACATCTGCTTGGTTCTCGAGAAAATCACAACCTGCTGTTGCGTAGAATTGGCCGTCAAGCTGCTCTACGGTTTTGCTCCCTGTTGAGCAGGCCGGTGACGAACTTGTCCCATTTCTTCATGCCAGTACGCTTCTCCGGCATGTAGTTCCAGCGGTCGTAGTTCTTGGAGCTGACATCATGCAGTGCGTGATTTTGCAGCCGATCCCTGATTTCCTTCGAAAGACCAGCCTTGCCGGCGAGCGTTTTCCAGGTGCGGCGCAAATCCCTGTTGGCAACAACCGGGATCACACCGCGGTCAGGTTGCCGCCAGATGAAGCTGTAAAGTGTATTGTGGCTGACGGGCTTGGTGGGATCCATCGCCGATGGAAAGAACCAGCCATGGGCGTTGGGCTTGATCGAATCGATCAGCTCGGCTGCTAACATGGGGACGGGAATGGCATGCGGCGTGCTATTCTTTGTTTTCGACCAGTCGATGATGCGTTCATCCGCATCCCATTGATCGACATGAAGGCGAGCAATCTCCTCGACGCGCTGTCCCGTCAGCATCAGAAGGCGGACGGCGCGGGTATAAGGCGGATGCACCGGAGTATCCGGACATTCGAGCCAGCGATATAGCTGGACGAATTCGTCCTCATCCAGCCAGCGCGTTCCGATATTCTTCGGTTCGGTAGGGATGCCTGCTGCGGGATTATAGACGAGTTGAAAGCGGCGAGGGGAGGCGTTCCGATAATCGTGTTCGGACTTCATGCCCCAACCATAGGCTGAGCGGATGTAACTGCGGACATGGTCCGCCATGACACGAGCGCCTCGGTCGCAGATGGGGCGAATGACCTCCGCGACCTCGTCAGGCTCTATCCCGCGGGCAAGGCGGTTGCGCCCAAGCGTGTCGGCGACTTTGTTCAAGCCTTTCTCAACATCAATCCACGAAGGTTTGCCGTTATCTTTCAAATACTGCACGTAGGCTTCGAACAGATCGGCGACGGTGCCTGGACGCGTATCCGTAGCAATCTTGATGCTACGACCTTTCTGGATCAGATCAGCATAGTCGCGCTTAAAGACCTCACGGACTTGCGCGAGCGACATCGACGGATAGTTGCCGAGTTTCGCCTTCGTGCGTTTCCCGTCGCGCCATTGCTGGGCCATCCACTCGGCCGTGACGCGCTTGGGCATTGCCTTCAGCACAAGCACGAGTCGACCGGTCCCGCGACCTTCGCCATCCGCAAGACTTTCCTGCTTCCCGGATTTCTCCACGCGCTTGATAGCTTGGCGAACGGCTCCGTCGGTGAGGCTGGGCATGACGAACTCTTGTGAAGTTGGGGGCGGTATAGTCTCGGCGATTGGGGACAGTAGTGCTTTCGATCGACAAGAACAGCCCCCAATACGCCAAGCTCCGTCCCCAGTGCGCAAGGATAAAAAGATCAATGATTCAATGTAATTGAACGTGATCGATCGTGACTTTGAAGAGCGAGATGGGTGGTTGTGCACCATGATGATCGCGGTGGCGGAGAGCTCCAGGGCACGCTTCACCACCTCGCGGGGATAGACCGGCGTGTGGTCGACGGTGCCGACCTGCTGCACCTCGTCGGATATCGGCTGGTTGCGCTTGTCGAGAAACAGGACGCGGAACTGTTCCTTGTCGGCGAAGGCCATGGCGGTGCGGCAATAGTCGATCACCGTGGCCCATGACGACAGCACCGTGCGCTGTTTCAACTGGCCCCTGGCGACGCGGCTGGCGGCTGCGGCGATCAGCTTGATCTCGATGATGGTGGATTCGCCGAGACCGGCAATTTCACGCAACCGGGCCTCCGGCGCGTGGACCGCCTCGGCAAACGAGCCGAACTTGCCGATCAGCGCCTTGGCCAGCGGCTTGACGTCGCGCCGCGGCAGCGCCCGGAACAGCACCATCTCCATCAGTTCATAGTCGCTGAGCGCGTCGGCGCCGGCGCCGCGAAAACGCTCACGCAAGCGCTCGCGATGGCCGTGATAATGCGGTGCTTCGTCGAGTCCGGGGAGGGCGGCGCTAGGCTGCTTGGCATCTGCGGGCATGGACGCAACGGGGTCGGTGAACGGTGCCCGTCAGCATGCCGTGCCCGGCAGCTTTTGCAACTACGAATTGCCGCGATTGACCATTGTCCGTCATGGTGAGGAGGCGCCTTGTGGTGCCCTCTCGAACCTTGGGACGTGACAGCCATCCTTCGAGACGCGCGCAAGGGCGCGCTCCTCAGGATGAGGACGGAGAGATCAGGCCGCGGACGGCGGCTGTTCGTTGTGCCGCTTCGACAAGGTGAATATCTCGACGCCGGTGGCGGTGACGCCGACGGTGTGTTCGAACTGCGCGGACAGCGAGCGGTCGCGGGTCACCGCAGTCCAGCCGTCGGACAGGATCTTCACATGCGGCTTGCCGAGATTGATCATCGGCTCGATGGTGAACAGCATGCCGGGCTTCAGCGGGACGCCTTCGCCGGGACGGCCGACATGGATGATGTTCGGCTCGTCGTGGAACATGCGGCCGAGACCGTGGCCGCAGAAATCACGCACCACGCTCATCTGCTGCGGTTCGACGAAGCTCTGGATGGCATGGCCGATATCGCCGGTGGTGGCGCCCGGCTTCACCGCGGCGATGCCGCGCATCAGGGATTCGTAGGTCACCTCGATCAGCCGTTCGGCCTTCCGGGCGATCGGCCCGATGGCGTACATCCGGCTGGAATCGCCGTACCAGCCGTCGACGATGAAGGTGACATCGACGTTGACGATGTCGCCTTCCTTCAGCACGCGGTCGCCGGGCATGCCATGGCAGACAACGTGGTTGATCGAGATGCAGGTGGAGTAGCGGTAGCCGCGATACATCAGGGTCGCCGGATAGGCGCCGTGGCTGAAGGCGAATTCGCGGACGAAAATGTCGATCTGCGAGGTCAGGACGCCGGGCTTGACCACATCGGTCAGTTCGTCGAGGCATAGCGATGTCAGTGCGCCCGCCTTGCGCATGGCGGCAAAGGCGCCGGGACCGTGCAGCTTGATCTGCCCGGTTTTGCGCAGGGATGCTTCGGAAGCTTCGACGTAGCTCATAGGATGATTTGCCGGGGAATGAATGACTGGACCCAATTTAGTGATCGGGGCGGTCAGCGCAAGCCGGAGTTGCCCTGCGGACGCCCGATAGCCGGCTTTTGCGACTCGATCGGCACAGATTCGGCCAGAAACAGCCCGTCATGGGCGATCCTGCAGGTGTAGGCGATCGCCTCGACCCCAGTGGCGCGCGCGGCGTCGAACGCCCGGCCATAGGCCGGATCGATGTCGCGGGCCAGGGCGAAGGCCGTAGAAGAGCCGATCTGGATCACGAACAGCATCACCGCGCGGGCACCGGCCGCCGCGACGATGGCCAGTTCGTCGAGGTGGCGGGCGCCGCGGGCGGTCACCGAGTCCGGGAACTCGGCAAGGCCGGGCCGGCGCATCATGTGGACGTTCTTGACCTCGACATAGCAGGGCGGCCGCGTCGGGTCCTCAAGCAGGAAATCGACCCGGGAGGCTTCACCATATTTTACCTCGCGGCGGATGCTGGCGTAGCCGGCAAGTTCCGGGATGGCGCCTCCGGCCAGCGCCTCTGCCACGATGGCGTTGGGGTGCATGGTGTTGACCCCGACCAGTTCGGCGCCGCCGCCGAAATCGACCTCGATCAGCTCCCACGAATACGGCAGCTTGCGCGTGACGCTCGGCGACTTCGATAGCCAGACGCGGGCGCCCGGCGCCTGCAGGCCCATCATGGCGCCGGGATTGGCGACATGCACGGTGAGCTGTGTGCCATCGGCCAGCTCGACGTCGGCGAGGAAACGCTTGTAGCGCCGCAGCAGCGTTGCGGGGATCAGTTCGGCCGCAAATCGCATGCGCTCAACTCTGGACTTCGACGGTGGTCTCCACCGGCAGCGCGCCGCCGCGAATGCGGATCTCGCGCACCGGATAGGGGACGCGGATTCCCTCGCGCTTGAACGCGTCCCACAGGGCCAGCATCACGTCGCTTTTCACCGCGTCCATGCCGTCCGGATCGGCGATCCAGAACGTCAGCGAGAATTTCATGCCGGCCTCGGCGAATTCGGTGAGCAGGCAGTTCGGCGGCTTCGGCTTTGTCGCGCGCGGCGACGCCGCAGCGATATCGATGGCGAGCTGGCAGACCAGCCGCGGATCGGCGTCGTAATTGGTGCCGAAATTGACTTTCACCAGCGTGTTCTTGTCGGTGTAGGTCCAGTTCACCACCTTCTGGGTGATCAGGTCCTCGTTGGGAATCAGGAATTCGCGGCCGTCGCCGGCGGCGACCGAGATGTAGCGCGTGTTCATCGCGCTGATCCGGCCGGAGCTGTCGCCGATGGTGACGAGGTCGCCGGGCTTCACCGACTTGTCGGCCAGCAGGATGACTCCGCTGATGAAATTGGCGACGATCTTCTGCAGACCGAAACCGATGCCGACGCCGATCGCGCCGGAGAAGATCGCCAGTGCCGACAGGTTGATGCCCACGGCGCTCATGACCATGGTGATGGCCAGCAGCATCAACGCCAGCCTGACCATCTTGACCAGCAGCACCTGGATCGACGGCGTCAGGTCACGCGACTGGCGGATCCGGACTTCGAGGAAGTTGCTGGTCAGGTTCGACAGCCACAGCGCCACCGCGAGCAAGACGCCGAGCTTGATCAGCAGCAGCGGGGTCAGCCGCAGGCCGCCGAGATCGATCGCCACCGAATCCAGCGCGTCGATGGTCGGGCCGAGCTGGCCGACAATGCTGAGCGCGGCCACCAGCCAGGCCGATATGGCGACAAGGCGGACGATGAACTCGTTGCGGATGACGCTGGTGACCAGGCGAATGATCAGCCAGGCCAGCGCCAGCTTGGCGGAGATCACCAGAAGGTAGCTGCGGCTGGGCCAGGTCGCGCTGACCATCACGACGCGCGCCACCGCCATCAGCAGGGCGAACACCACGGTCGAGGCGCAGCCGATGAAGACCCGCATGAAAAGGCGCAGCGGAGCCGGCCACCCCATGGCCAGCGAGGTGGTGTCGAGCCGGGCGCGCACGCCCGCACCCACGGCGAAGGCGATCCCGGCGCCGGCCAGCATCAGGCCGAGCTGCATGTAGAACCAAGGCGACGCGATCTCCGCACCGAGGGAGCGACCGAGCGCCAGCACGAATTCATGGATGTCGGTCAGGTCAAACATCGTCGACGTCTCGTCTCCTGCGGGGGGGCGGGGCCCGTGTCGCATATTTGATTCGAATACCGCGCAGGTTCACACAAGCACCGTGGCTGCGCCATCTGTGTAGCGTCCCATGGGCAGGAATAGCAGTGAATCGGGTGCTTTGACGTGCCTGTCAGAAAACGTTTGGCGGCAATGGGTGACGGCGATAAGGATGCAACTGCAGCTATTTGCGAAGACGGAGCCTTATGGCCTCACTTGATTCAGTCAGCATTGCCATCCTGCTCGGCGCGGTCCTGGTCATGGCCGGTATCCTGTCGAGCCTGCTGGCGCTGCGCTTCGGCGCCCCCCTGCTGCTGATGTTCCTGCTCATCGGCATGCTGGCCGGTGACTCCGGCCCGGGCCAGCCGCGGTTTGACGATGTGCGCCTGACCTATCTGGTGGGCTCGGTGTCGCTGGCGCTGATCCTGTTCGACGGCGGATTGAAAACCCGGTTTCAGAGCATTCGCACCGTACTGGCGCCGTCGATGCTGCTGGCGACCGTCGGCGTGCTGCTGACAGCGCTGATCACCGCGCCGGTGGCCAAATATGCGCTCGACCTCAACTGGGTCGAGGCACTGCTGGTGGGCGCCGTCGTCGCCTCAACCGACGCTGCCGCGGTTTTCCTGCTGGTCCACGCGCAGGGGCTGCGCCTGCGCCCGCGCGTCGGTGCCACGCTGGAAGTGGAATCCGGCACCAACGATCCGTTCGCGGTATTTCTCACCCTGGCGCTGGTGAAGCTGATTTCCGTGGGCGGCACGTCGATCTGGCACGTGGCCATGGAATTCAGCCAGGAGGTAGCGCTCGGCGCCCTGATCGGTGTGGTCGGCGGCCGCCTCGTGGTGCTGGCGCTGAACCGGGTCGCATTGCCGCAGGGGCTCCATGCCCCCTTCGTCTGCACCGCGGCGCTGGTGATCTTCGGGATGTCGCAGATCGCCCATGCCTCTGGATTTCTCGCGGTCTATCTCGCCGGCATCATCATCGGCAACCGGCCGACCCGCGCGCATAATTCGGTGGTGGCGTTTCTCGATGCCGCCACCTGGCTGGCGCAGATCGTGATGTTCGTGCTGCTCGGCCTGCTGGTGTCGCCGCAGCGCCTGCTCGGCAGTATGCTGCCGGCGGTCGGGGTGGCGCTGGTGCTGATGCTGGTGGCGCGTCCGGTCGCGGTGTTCCTGTGCCTCGCGCCGTTCCGCTTCAACTGGCGTGAGAAGATGTTCGTGGCCTGGGTCGGGCTGCGCGGTGCGGTGGCGATCTTTCTGGCGTCGATCCCGATGCTGGTCGAATTGCCCAAGGCCTATCTGTATTTCGACGTCGCCTTCGTCGTGGTTATCATCTCGCTGTTGCTGCAGGGCTGGACGCTGGCCTTCGCCGCGCGGAAACTCCACGTGGCGCTGCCGCGCACCGACAAGGGGCCGCGGCGCATCGAGCTCGATCTGCCCGGCCAGCTCGAACAGCAGCCGGTCGGCTATGCAGTGCGGCCGAAGAGTCTGTATCTGAAGCGTGGGCTGATCCCGTCCTGGTCGAAGCCGACTCTCGTCATCCGCGATCAGCGCATCCTGTCGCCCGCCGAGGCCGAGCCGGTCGCTGCCGGCGACTACATCTATCTCCTGGCTCCGCCGGAAAAGGCGGAGTCACTGGATCGCTTCTTCGTCGACATGCCGCCGAGCACAGCGCCAGACCCGCATCTGCTTGGCGATTTCATGGTGCTGGGCGACATCACGCTGGGCGACTTGGCCAACATCTACGGCGTCTCGGTGGATCCCGATCAGGCCGCGCTGACGCTGGCGGATTATTTCGATGTGCATCTCGACCACGCGCCCACTGTAGGCGCCACGCTGCCGCTCGACACTATCGTGCTGGTGGCGCGCAGCCTCGGCGGCGGCCGCGTCAATGTGGTCGGACTACGGCTGCCGGAGGACGAAGTGCCCGCGGTCAGGCTGACGCCGGGCGGCAAGCTGAAGCGCAAGACGGCCGCGATCTGGGCGTCGCTGGCAGGCTACTGAGCGCGCCTGCGCTACTCACGGCGCCGCAAGCACTTGGCGGCATGCGGGCGGCAGTTCTGCCAGCGTCATCGGCGGCTTCGGTTTGGGCGGCGTGGCCGGCTGCCTGGGATGCAGCACGGAGTCGCTGAACCAGTAGGCGAAATCGCTGGCGGCGCAGCCTTCGCTGTCGGTCGGCGGCGGCTGCGGCTCGCAGGCTGTGCTGCCCAGCGGACATTTGATGCGGACATGGAAATGATAGTCGTGGCCGTACATCGGACGGACTTTCGACAGCCGGCTGCGGTCACCCTTGGCTTCGCGGCACAGCGCCTTCTTGATGGCGGCGTTGACGAAGATGCGCTCCACGCTCGGCTCCTGCGCCGCGGCGCGGATCACCGACAGATGACTCGGCGTCCACGCGGCGGGATCGATATCGAGCCGGTCGCGGCGGACCATCATCACCGCCGACATCTCTTCGCGCTCGTTGCGCGACAGTCTCCGGTTCGGCATCGGCGTCAGCCAGATGTCGGCATCGAGGCCGACCTGGTGGCTGGCGTGGCCGGTGATCATCGGGCCGCCGCGCGGCTGCGACATGTCGCCGACCAGCAGGCCCGGCCAGCCGGCCACCTTGTGCGCCCTGGCGGACAGTCGTTCCAGCAGCGCCACCATGTCGGGATGCGCCCAGTTGCGGTTGCGCGACAGCCGCATCACCTGCCAGGTGTCGCCATTGATCGGCAGCGCCTCGGCGCCGGCGATGCAGCCCTTGGCATAAAAACCGATCGCCTGGGTCGGCAGCCGGGCCGGCAACACCTTGCGGCCGAACAGCTCCTTGGCGCCGATGTGCGGATCGTTGGGGTTGGCCAGCGGCGGCAATGGCTTTGGATCGACGCTGCCCTTGTCCTGCGCCATCGCGCCATGGGCCAGCATGGGCGACATCAGCAGCAAGGCGAAAATCAGCCGTGTGGTCATGAGCGTCACTTCATCTTTCGCAGGAGTCGGATGTGAGCAGGGCGCAGCGATTCCGACAAGAGGCGGACGCGCTTGTGCCGAATCCGTTGAAGCCACGGTTGTGAATCGTCACTCCCGTATCGGTATTGGAGTGTTCGTTAATGACTTGCTAACCACGTGCAAGATTGCCGGTAATTTTGGCCCAACTGCGCCCGGCAGTGCATTTTCCGGCGCAGGCGAGGGTCGTGTTGCTCGCGGCACGTGCTCTCTAGCGCAATAATGCGTGAATGCCTGCGCGGGTTAACAAGCCGTGAACACGGATCAAAAAGATCGCATACCAAACGTGCAAAGCTTGTGCACACGCGCGCGGCAGATGACCACGCGTGATTGCATTCGAAAGGCAAGTGATACTGTTTTTTCAGACACTTCTTGCACTAAAGGGCACGCGCAGAATGCGAGTGGAAGATCTATGCCGAAATTCCGGCCGTCAGCCAGGAAGCCTCCGAAATCCGCGGTGAAAGCCCGTGCGCCGCGGCTTGCCCGCTCGGCGCAGCCCGCCGCGAAGCTGACGCTCAAGGTCCGGCGGCCGTCGACGCCGATCGGGGAGATCGTGCGCAAGCGAGCCGAAGCCGAGGCGGCGATCGCGCAGGCCCGCACGTCCCATGAGCGGCTGCGCGAAGCCATCGAGATCCTGCCGCAGGGCATCGTGTTTCTCGATGCCGAAGGCCGCTACATCCTGTGGAACAAAAAGTACTCCGAAATCTACAGTCGCAGTTCGGATCTGTTCCGGGAAGGCGCGCGCCTGCAGGACACCATCCGCGTCGGCGTCGCCCGCGGGGACTATCCCGACGCGGTCGGTCGCGAGGAGGAGTGGATTGCCGAGCGGCTGGCCAAACTCCAACAGCCCGGCGAGCAGCACGAGCAGCACCTGGCCGATGGCCGCTGCATCCTGATCGACGAACGGCTGACCGAAGACGGCGGCCTGATCGGCATCCGCATCGACATTACAGAACTGAAGCAGCGCGAAGCCTCGTTCCGGCTGCTGTTCGACAGCAACCCGGTGCCGATGATCGTCTGCGGGCAGGATGACGAGCGCATCCTCGGTGTCAACGATGCCGCCGTCGAGCACTACGGCTATACGCGCCCCGAATTCGAGAAGCTGACGATCCGCCATCTCCATGCGTTCGAGTCCGACGTGCCGTGGGCCGGCGATCCCAGCAGCGACGAACAGGCGGTGCGCACCTGGAAGCACGTCAAGGCCGACGGCACGCTGATCGATCTCGCGATCTATTCGCGGCGCCTCGTCTATGACGACGAGCCCGCGGTGATGCTGGCGCTGCTCGACATCACCGAGCGCAAGCGCGCCGAGATGCGGCTGGCCTTCATGGCGCATCATGACGGGCTGACCGGGCTGCCCAACCGCAACCTGCTGCGCCAGCGCCTCGATGAGATCCTCGCCCAGACCCGGCGCAGCGGCGAGAAGACCGCTGTGCTGTTTCTTGGGCTCGACAACTTCAAGGCGGTCAACGACACGCTCGGCCACGAGGTCGGCGACAAGCTTTTGCGCGGCGTCGCCCGCCGGCTGCGCTCGTCGCTGCGCGAGGAAGACGCCATGGCGCGGCTGAACTCGGACGAGTTCGCCATCGTCCAGAGCGGCATCGACCGCCCCGAGGACGTAGTCTTGCTGGCCCGCCGGCTGCTTGAAGCGATCGGTGAGCCCTATCTGCTCGACGGCCACTCGGTCGTGATCGGCGCCAGCATCGGCATCGCCATGGCGCCGAGCGATGGAGATGAATCGGAGCGGCTGCTGAAGAACGCCGACATGGCCATGTCGCGGGCCAAGAACGACGCGCGCGGCACCTTCAGCTTCTTTGAAACCGACATGGACGCCCGTGCGCAAAGTCGCCGCAAGATCGAGATCGATCTCCGCGCCGCGATCCAGGGCGACTTGCTGCGTCCGTTCTACCAGCCGCTGATCGACCTGAAGAGTGGGCGCATCACCGGCTTCGAGGCGTTGGTGCGCTGGCAGCATCCGGAGCGCGGCATGATCTCGCCGGGCGATTTCATTCCGGTCGCCGAAGATACCGGCCTGATCAATGTGCTGGGCGCGCAGATCCTGCGCCGCGCCTGCATGGAGGCCGCACAGTGGCCCGACGATGTCCGCGTCGCCGTCAATCTGTCGCCGTTGCAGTTCCGGGTCGGCAATCTGCTGTCGCTGGTGATGGACGCGCTCAAGCAATCGGGCCTGCCGGCGAAGCGGCTCGAACTCGAAATTACCGAGACGCTGCTTCTGGAAAAGAGCAGCCAGGTGCTGGCGACGTTGCACGCGTTGCGCGCGCTCGGCGTGCGCATCTCGATGGATGATTTCGGTACCGGCTATTCGTCGCTCAGCTATCTCCGCAGCTTTCCGTTCGACAAGATCAAGATCGACCAGTCGTTTGTGCGCGGCCTCGGTGGCAACCGCGATGCCCAGGCGATCGTACGTTCGATCATCAGCCTCGGCATGGGCCTCGGCGTCACCATCACCGCCGAAGGCGTCGAGACCGAAGCCGAACTGGCCTGCCTGCGCGCCGAGGGGTGCGACGAGGCGCAGGGCTTCCTGTTCAGCAAGGCTCGGCCCAATGCCGAGATCATCGAACTGCTGAAAGCGCAATGCGGTGCCGACCCCGGTTCCGAATTGACGGTCCGCGCCCAGGTGGCGTGAACGGGACCGGTCTCGGCGGCGTTTCCGGGCCGCGTATCCGAAAAAAACGCGCGATGGGTATTGGCATATCGCAGCAGCCCCGTTCCGATCGCGTCGATTTATCCCGTCGTTAAGGCGCGGCGCGTAGTTCTTGCTCCGGCGGGGCGCCGACGCCATTTTTCGCGGCCTCTTATTTCTTTGAAAGCTATTGCGGTGACGGATTCCAAACAGCGGCTGGGCTGGTTGCAGGTGCTGCGCGGTACCGCCGCCGCCGGCGTGGTCATCTCCCATTGTGCGGTGTATCTGGTCCCCGACGCCTCGACCGAGTGGCTGCTCGGCGCGTTGCATCATCTCGGCTCCGGCGTCGATCTGTTCTTCGTCATCAGCGGCTTCATCATGGTGCATACCACCATGGGCGATCGCGGCGGATGGCGCTCGGCGGTCCGCTTTGCTGGCAAGCGCATGCAGCGGGTATGGCCGGCCTATCTTGTCCTGACGCTGGTCGTCGGCTTCGCGCGTTTCGGCTGGGGCCTGATCGGCGACGATGCCACGCGGCTAATGCTGATCAAATCGCTGCTGTTCGTGCCGGGAAGCTACGACACGCTGTTTGCCGACCAGATCATCGGCCCCGGCTGGACGCTTGGCTTCGAAGTCTATTTCTATGCTGTGTTTGCCGTCTCGCTGCTGTTTGCGCGCTGGCGCTGGCTGTTTCTCGCCGCCTGGTGCGTCGTCACACTGCTGGTCATCCCGCTGGCCTATGGCGCGTCGCTGACCGGCATCTACGAATCCTGGGCGACGGCGTATCCGTTCGGCTACCTCAAGCTTGCGACCAGTCCCTTCGTGTGGGAATTCGCGCTCGGCGGATTGGCGGCGGTGCTGCATCGTTCGCGTCTGCGCATCGGCCGCGCCTGGATGTGCCGTGCGACCGCCGCCGCGGCCACCGTGTTCGCGCTGTGGAACACGTTCGATCCGATCCTGCCCGGTACGCTCGGCCTCGCCTCCGGCTATGCCATGCTGATCGTCGCGCTCTCGACGGCGGGCGAAACCATCGACCTGCCCGAGCTGCGCGGATTGCGCTATCTCGGCGACATTTCCTACACGTTGTATCTTGAGCACATGATCGTCATTCACGGCCTGCGCTGGCTCTATGCGTCGGCCGGGCTGAGCGATCTGTCTGCGGCCTGGCTCAACGTTCCCGTCACGCTCGCCGCCTGCGTTGCCGCCGCCGCGCTGACCAGCCGCTTCCTGGAACGCGACATGCTCAAGCTGTTCTGGTCGGTTTGCCGCCTGGCATGGGCGGAGCCGCCGCCGCGCGGTGCAGCACCACCCGACACCATCCCGCTTCCTGTTGCATCGTCGCGACCGGCCGAAGCGTAAGACGTCGCGAACGGTATTCGCTTCATCGGCTGGCAATCATTCTGTGCCAGGGTGCGGCCTTGCTCAAACCAAGAGTGAGTCGTTGATGTCCTTGATGCAGAAATCGTTCGCCGCGCTCGCCTGCGTGATGTCCCTGATCGCCGCAGCGCCCGCGATGGCGGCATCCATCCCGGCTGGACCGGCAGGCGAGGCATTCTACACCCCCCCATCCCCGCTCCCCTCGGGCAAGCGCGGTTCGGTGATCTGGGCGCGGCCTTTCGAGGGCACCATGGCGCTGCCGAGCGCCGCGCAGAACAGTCTCGTCTTGTACCGCTCGAGCAGTGCGGCAGGCGGCATCGTGGCGGTGTCCGGCACGCTGTCGATTCCCAAGGGCGATGCGCCGGCCGGCGGCTGGCCGGTGATCGTCTGGACCCACGGCACCACCGGGCTGGCGGCGGCCTGCGCGCCGTCGCGCGACACCGACAGCGGCCCCGAACACGCCTATATCGCGGTGATCCGCATGCTGCTCGACAGCTACGTCAAGCAGGGTTACGCCATCGTCGCCACCGACTATGAAGGGCTCGGCGTGGCCGGCAATCATCCGTTCCTGCAGGGCGTGCCGACCGGCCGCAACGCGCTCGACATGCTGCGCGCGGGGCGCGAGATCGTGCCCAGCCTCGGCACCGACTATACGGTCGTCGGGCATTCGCAGGGCGGCCAGGTCGACCTGTTCGCCGCGTCGATCGGGCCGTCTTACGTACCCGAATTCAAGCTGCACGGCAACGTCGCCTTCGCGCCGGGCTCGCACATCATGGACCGGCTGAAGCTGGTGATGACCTCGGCCAAGAACGAGCTGTCGCTGCCCTACGTGCTGTACACGCTGCAATCCTTTGCCCGCAGCAATTCGGCCATCGATCTCAAGCGCATCCTGACTCCGACAGCGCTGTCGCATCTGCCGGACCTGATGCAGGGCTGCATGACCCATGCGCTGACCACCGGCTACTGGTCGACGGCCATCGCCAAGGACCAGTTCGTGAAGCGGCCGGACCTGCGCGCCTTCAAGATGATGGCGCGCCGCAACGAGCCCGGCCTGCTGCGCATCAAGACGCTGACCCGGATCGTGCAGGGCAAGGACGACGTCACCGTGATGCCGGAGGCCACCGACGACGCCGCGCGCCAGCTCTGCGCCCGCGGCAACCGGCTCGATTACGTGCCTGTCGCCGGCGCCGACCATGACGGCTCGATGATCAAGGGCGGCGCCGACGCCCAGGCCTGGGTCGTCGCGCGCTTCAAGGATCTGGAGGCCACGAGCAACTGCAAGGCGCTGCCGAAGGCTGGGAAGTAACGGGGAGGGGGGCCGGACGGATCAGCGAAGCGTGATCCGTCGGCCTGCCGCGGCGCAATACGCTACGCTATCGCGGCCCATGTGATTGCCGTGATTCCAGAGATGTTCGCGCATCTTGGGATTACGGGCTCGCTCGCAGCCGGCGCTGCGTTCGCCCCGGAATGACAGGCGCGTGGTGCCTCAGCTATCCACCTTCAGCGCGGCGATGAACGCCTCCTGCGGGATGTCGACCTTGCCGAACTGCCGCATCTTCTTCTTGCCTTCCTTCTGCTTCTCCAGAAGTTTTCGCTTACGCGAAATGTCGCCGCCGTAGCACTTGGCGGTCACGTCCTTGCGCAGCGCGCGGACGGTTTCGCGGGCGATCACCTTGCCGCCGATGGCGGCCTGGATCGGGATCACGAACATGTGCGGCGGGATCAGGTCCTTCATCTTCTCGACCATGGCGCGGCCGCGGCCTTCGGCGCGGGTGCGATGCACCAGCATGCTGAGCGCGTCGACCGACTCGGCATTGACCAGGATCTGCATCTTGACGAGATCCGCGGCCTTGTAGTCGGTGAGGTGATAGTCGAAGGAAGCATAGCCCTTGGAGATCGACTTCAGCCGATCGTAGAAATCGAACACGACTTCGTTGAGCGGCAGGTCGTATTTGACCATGGCGCGGGCGCCAACATAGGTCAGCTCCTTCTGGGTGCCGCGGCGCTCCTGGCACAGCTTCAGCACGGAGCCGAGATATTCGTCGGGGGTGAGGATGGTGGCCTCGATCCATGGCTCCTGGATCTCGGCGATCTTCACCACATCCGGCATGTCGATCGGATTGTGGATCTCGATCTCCTGGCCGTCGGTGAGGTGCATCTTGTAGATCACCGACGGCGCCGTCGCGATCAGGTTGAGATCGAACTCGCGGCTGAGGCGCTCCTGGATGATCTCCAGATGCAGCAACCCGAGGAAGCCGCAGCGGAAGCCGAAGCCCAGCGCGGCGGAGGTCTCCATCTCGAAGGAGAAGCTGGCGTCGTTGAGCCGCAGCTTGCCCATGGCGGCGCGCAGGGTCTCGAAATCGTCGGCGTCGACGGGGAAGAGGCCGCAGAACACCACGGGGACGGCAGGCTTGAAGCCCGGCAGCATCTCGGTGACCGGGCGGCGGTCGTCGGTGATGGTATCGCCGACGCGGGTGTCGGCGACTTCCTTGATGCCGGCGGTGATGAAGCCGATCTCGCCGGGGCCGAGCTCGTCCACCGTGGTCATCTTCGGCGTGAAGTAGCCCACGCGCTCGAGGTCGACCGCGGCGTTGGTGCCCATCATGCGGATGCGCATGCCCTTCTTCATCACGCCGTCGACGACGCGGACCAGCACGACGACGCCGAGATAGACGTCGTACCACGAGTCCACCAAGAGCGCCTTGAGCGGTGCGTCCTTGTCGCCCTTGGGCGGCGGCAGCCGGGTGACGATGGCTTCCAGCACCAGGTCGATGCCGATGCCGGTCTTGGCCGAGATCATCACCGCGTCGGAGGCGTCGATGCCGATGACGTCCTCGATCTGCTTCTTGACCTGGTCGGGCTCGGCGGCGGGCAGGTCGATCTTGTTGAGCACCGGGACGATCTCGTGGCCGGCATCCAGCGCATGATAGACGTTGGCGAGGGTCTGCGCCTCGACGCCCTGCGAGGCGTCGACCACCAGCAGCGAGCCTTCGCAGGCCGCCAGCGAGCGTGAGACTTCGTAGGCGAAGTCGACGTGGCCGGGCGTGTCCATCAGGTTGAATATGTATTCCTTGCCGTCCTTGGCATGGTAATTCAGGCGCACCGTCTGCGCCTTGATGGTGATGCCGCGCTCGCGCTCGATGTCCATCGAGTCGAGCACCTGCTCCTTCATCTCGCGCGCCTGCAGACCCCCGGTCGTCTGGATCAGACGGTCGGCGAGGGTCGACTTGCCATGATCGATGTGGGCGACGATGGAGAAGTTGCGGACGTTCGAAATCGGGACAGTTGTCATGGGCGCGGGATAGCATTCGCGCCGCAAAGCGGCAACCTTATTGCGGCTTTACAGCGGTTTAGGGCGGCTTTTCCTCACGGCATCCTGATTTCGCTGGCGGGCAAAACGCGCTAGGCAGGGGGCCATGACCAGTACCCTTTCCCTGCCTGCGCGGCCCCGGTCCCGCTGGCATTCGCAATTCCGCCGCGGCGCTGCCCGGCTTGTCGCCTGGGCCGGCGACGAACGCCTCAGCTTGTGGCTCGCGCTCGGCTTCACGCTCGCCCATGTGGTGTTGTGGACCGCCATCCTGACCCAACTCAAGGCGGCGCAGGACGTGCATTTCGACGTCGCCGAGGCCTATGCCTGGGGTCAGAAGTTCCTGCTCGGCTATGGCAAGCACCCGCCGCTGTCCGGCTGGGTGGCGGGCGCCTGGTTCATGCTGTTCCCGCCGGCGGACTGGGCCACCTATGCGCTGGCCATGACCACGGTCGGAACCGGCATGATGATCTGCTGGGCCATCGCGCTGAAGGTCGTGGATCGCCGCCGCGCGTTCCTGGTGCTGGTGATGCTGGCGCTCTATCCGATCTTCAACTTCAAGGGCTTCAAGTACAATCCGGACCTGTTGCGGCTGGTCACCCTGCCGCTGGTGGTGCTGGCCTATCTCGACGCCTTCGACAAGCGCACGCTGCGCTCGGGTGTGCTGCTCGGCCTCGCCGGCGCGCTGGCGCTGATGACCAAATACTGGGTCGCGACCATGATCGGCGCGGTCGGCCTCGCCGCGCTGATCCATCCGGCGCGTATGGCGTTCCTGCGCTCATGGGCGCCGTGGGCGGCCATCGTCACCATGGCGGCGGCGATGATTCCGCATTTCATCTGGCTGCGGCAGGTCGATTTCGTGCCGTTCACCTATGCCGGTGGCACCTATGCGCAGTCGAACCGCAGTGAAAACGTGCAGCTCGTGCTCGGCTATATCGGCCACAATCTCGCGCTGCTGGCTTTGCCAATGGCGCTGGCCGCCGCGGCGATCGCCTGGCGCCGGCGCTGGTGGACCATGGCGTGGCGCGACCCTGCTGGCTTCATTGCGCAGCCCTGGTCGCGCGCCGCCAATCCCGGCGTGCGGACCGATCAGGCGCTCAATGTCTGGCTCATCCAGGCCATCGTCGCGGTCGGGCCGCCGGTCGGCGCGCTGATCTTTGAGATCTACCTCAAGACCGACTGGGGCATCTCGCTGTTCTTCCTGGTGCCGTTATCGGTGGTTGCGATTCCGTCGCTACGGGTGCGGCGCGCCGCGCTGGCGCGGCTGGCTGCGATCTGGCTGGTGCTGACGCTGGCGGTGCTGGCAACGGCGCCGCAGATTGCGCTCCTCACCCTGCCGCGCAATGCCGACGGCAGCATGAGCCATGGGTCTCATTCACAGCCGGCGCGTGAACTCACCGATGTGTGGCATCAGCGCTTCCACAGCCGCTGGCCGGTGGTGGCCGCCTATACCGACGTCGGCGACCCCATGACCTTCTACAGCGTCGATCATCCGATGCCGCTGACGCCGAACGAGCCGTGGTCCTCAGGCCTGAGTTCGCTGGACGAGGCGAAGCGCGACGGCTTCATCGGCATCTGCGAGGTGGGGGACTGGCACGAGCAACTCTGTGGCGACTGGATGAAGGTCAATGCGGCCAATGCCGAGCGCATGGTGATCACGACGCGGCGGTTCTTCAAGGGCCATGCCGGCGCAGCGACCGTGTGGAATGTCTATGTCGTGGCGCCCGGGCAGTGAGGGGCTCGCTTCTTCTTTCGCCCGCCGGGCTAAGCTTCGCGCGGTGGGGAAGCAAGAAAGGGGGCGACCTACTCTTCGCCGAACTTGCTGCCGACCAGTTCGGTCAGCGCGGCGATGGCGGCTTCGGCGTCTGGGCCGATGGCGGAGACCATGATGGTGGTGCCGGGGCCGGCTGACAGCATCATCAGTCCCATGATCGAGTTGCCGCCGACCGTCTCGCCGTTGCGGGTGACGGAAACCTCGGCGTTGAAGCGTTCGACCATCTGCACGAATTTCGCAGACGCGCGCGCGTGCAGGCCGCGCTTGTTGATAATGGGAAGTTCGCGGGAGACCGGGCTGGAGCCGGTGCCGATGGTCTCGGGCGCGCCTGCCTGGTCGGTCCTGTCGGTCATTTGCCGGCAAGCACGCGGCTGGCGATGGTGACGTATTTGCGGCCGGCTTCCTGGGCCATGGCGATGGCGTCGGGAAGCGTGCGCTCCTCGCGGACCTTGGCGAGTTTGACCAGCATCGGGAGATTAATGCCTGCGAGCACCTCCACCTTGGGGCGGCTCATGCAGGAGATCGCGAGGTTCGACGGTGTGCCGCCGAACATGTCTGTGAGGATAGCGACACCGTCTCCGGTATCGACGCGGTTCACCGCTTCGATAATGTCACTTCGACACAAATCGGAATCATCTTCAGCGCCGATCGTGACGGCTTCGATTTGTTTCTGCGGACCCATCACGTGTTCAAGCGCTGCCTTAAATTCGTCGGCAAGGCGCCCATGGGTCACAAGTACTAGACCAATCATCGGAAACTCCTCGTGGGTGCTTTTGGTGCACCGCACGAAAGGGCCACTTTGACCATCCAGAGCCCCTATGCAAGAGGGCTCTTCGCGATTCTCCCTTAAAAATGCGAGCGTAGGGGGAGGCGGCGCGGGTCTATTCGGTGGCGATAGTGGGGGATATATGGTTACCAAACCCCTTCAGGCAATCGTCCATCTGTCTTATCAATTCGTAACCTTCGGTTGTCGTCAGCGCGGCGACCACCAAGGGTAACGCGAAAAAGCCCTGTGCCACCGGGATTCGCGGCAATTCGATGCCCATCACGGTGGTGCGCAAGGCTGCCGGCGGCGGCAGCCGTTCAGCGTCGCCGGCGTCAAGATCGACCACCAGGCGAACCGTGGCCTCGGCGACGAAGGTCATTCGCCGGATGCCGAGCCCGCGGACCTCGATCAGTCCCGCGAGCTCCGGCGCCGGTCGGGCCACCAGCGCGCCGTTCCGATGCTCCGCCAGGATACGGTCGTCACCGACCAGGGTCGCAGGTGGCAAAACGCCGCTGCGCCCGGCCAGGATCAGATCGAAGGCCAGCCGCGACTTGCCCGAGCCCGACGGCCCTCGGATCAGCACCGCGCCGAGGTCGCCGACCAGCACGGCAGAGGCGTGGATGCTCGGGCCGGGCGATGTCATGTGGCCGGCAGCCGGACGACGAAGCGGGCGCCTAGGACGGGGATGTCGCCTGCCGGTCCAGCCGGGCCGACGCGGTTTTCGGCCCAGATACGGCCGCGATGGGCCTCGACGATCTGCTTGGAGATCGACAGGCCGAGGCCGGAATTCTGGCCGAAGCCCTGGTGCGGCCGGTCGGTATAGAAGCGCTCGAAGATCCGTTCCAGCGCCTCGTCCTCGATCCCCGGGCCGTCATCGTCGACCAGGATCTCGATGTCGGATTTCAGCCGGCGGCAGACGATGCGCACCTTGCCGCCCGGGGTCGAGAACGACTGCGCATTGACCAGCAGGTTGGAGATCACCTGGCCGAGCCGGGAGTCGTGGCCGGGCACCGAGAAGGTATCGGAGGCCGGGCCTTCGAAACGGACCTCGACGCCGACGTCGTGGCCGAGCTTGGTCTCGTTGGCCACCGAGGTCAGGGTGGTCAGCAGGCGGCGGATGTCCACCGGCGCCACCTCGTTGCGCTGCAGCTCGGCATCGAGCCGGCTGGCGTCGGAAATATCCGAGATCAGGCGGTCGAGCCGCTTCACGTCGTGTTCGATCACCGCCAGCAGCCGGCCGCGGCTGTTTTCGTTCTTCGCCAGCGGCAGCGTCTCCACCGCCGAGCGCAGCGAGGTCAGCGGGTTCTTCAATTCGTGCGACACGTCGGCGGCAAAACTCTCGATCGCCTCGATGCGATTGTAAAGCGCGTCGGTCATGTCGCGCAGTGCGCCGGAGAGATGGCCGATCTCGTCGCGGCGGCTGGTGAAGTCGGGAATTTCCACGCGGGTGCGGATGCGGCGGCGGACCCGCTCGGCGCTGTCGGCGAGTCGGCGGACGGGGCCCGCGATGGTCGAGGCCAGCAGCAGCGACAGCACGATCATCACCACCGCCGCCACCGCGAACACTTTCAGAATCGCAAGGCGCTCGGCGGTGACCATCTGGTCGATGTCGTCGCCCTGCGTCGACAGCATCAGCGAACCATGCACCGCGCGAAAACGCTGCACCGGCACGGCCACCGAAACGATCACTTCGCCGCGCTCGTTGATGCGCACCATGCTGCTCTTCATGCCGTCCAGCGACTGGACGACTTCCTGATAGCCGTTGCCGTTTTCCGGGCCGAGCTCGCGGTACAGCGGCAGGTCGCCGCGGTTGAGCCAGGTGCGCACCGCGATCATGGCGCGTTCGGCGAAGCCGGGCTTTTCGGTGGAGGGCGGCGGCAGTTCGAAGCGCAGCACGTCGCCGCGGCCGTACAGGCTGCGGCTGTCGAGGATCAGCACGCCATCTCGATCATAGATGCGGGCGCGCGTCTTGGTTGGCGAGATCAGTCGCCGCAGCACCGGCGCGACGCGTTCGGGATTGATCGGGAAATCCAGCCCCGACAATTCGTCGGGGGCGCCATAGGTCTCGCCGGGCTTGAGGTCGAGCAGCCGGTCCGGATCGATAGTGATGGTGTTGGTCTCCACCGTGGCGGAGGCGGCGATGGCGCCGGCGATGATCTCGGCCTGCACCAGCAGGCTCTGGGCGCGCGCATCGATCAGGCCGGCCCGGAATTGCGACAGATAGAGAATGCTGGCGACCAGCGCGATCAGGCCGGCGAGGTTCAGCGAGACGATGCGGCGGGTCAGGCTGGAAAAGGTCAGCGCGACGAAGAACCGCCGCGCGCTGCGCAGCCAGTTCAGCGGCCGCTGCCAGCCCGACGTTTCGGTGTTGACGGCGGAGTCCGGCGCGAGCGGCGACGTGCCGTCGGTGTCCAGGCTTCCATCAGGCTGCGTTCGATCCAGCAATGCTAAAGCCCGGTTGTTGGCGATACGTCGCGCCCTGTTCCGCAGTCTACGCCAAGCCGCCGGGGCCGTCAGGCCCCAGCGGCTGTTGTTTCCGGCGCGTCTGATCAGGTTTCCTTGAAGCGGTAGCCGACGCCGTACAGGGTCTCGATCATCTCGAAGTCGTCGTCGACCACCTTGAACTTCTTGCGCAGCCGCTTGATGTGGCTGTCGATGGTGCGGTCGTCCACATAGACTTGGTCGTCATAGGCGGCGTCCATCAGGGCGTTGCGGCTCTTCACCACGCCCGGGCGGGTGGCCAGCGCCTGCAGGATCAGGAATTCGGTGACCGTGAGGGTGACCGGCTCGTTCTTCCACGTGCAGGTATGGCGTTCAGGATCCATGCGCAGCAGCCCGCGGTCCAGCGCCTTGGCGTCGGTTTCCTTCGGCGCAGCGGTGGGATCCTTCGGCGCGGCGCGGCGCAGCACGGCCTTGACGCGCTCCACCAGCAGCCGCTGCGAAAACGGTTTGCGGATGAAATCGTCGGCGCCCATCTTGAGGCCGAACAATTCGTCGATCTCCTCGTCCTTGGACGTCAGGAAGATCACCGGCAGGTCGGACTTCTGCCGGAGACGGCGCAGCGTCTCCATGCCGTCCATGCGCGGCATCTTGATGTCGAGGATCGCCAGGTCCGGCGGGCTGGTCCGGAAACCGTCGAGAGCCGACGCACCATCCGTGTAAGTCATGATGCGATAGCCTTCGGCTTCAAGCGCGATCGAGACGGATGTGAGAATGTTGCGGTCGTCGTCGACCAAAGCGATTGTGGGCATGAGCCTGCTTTCCGAAGCGGGAGTGGCGAGACGCGAAGGATTTCGACAATCCGCCGTTAGAGGTGGCCTTGAGAGCACAGTCAACGAGCAATGCAAGCTGGGCTGAAATGTGACCGAGTTCCCTGAACGTCTGAATGATCTGTCGGTTCCATTGCATATAGCCATTGGATTGGCGAGAAAAAGGCACTTTTTGCAATGAGATGCCGGAGATTGACCGATGCAACCGACCGCTGATTTCGATCCTGCCCGGCTGGCCCGTTCGCTGCTGCGGCGCAGCCGGCAGGGCGCCCTGGCCACCCTGATGGCCGGCACCGGCGCGCCATACTGCTCGCTGGTCAACCTTGCCAGCGCCCCCGATGGGGCGCCGATCCTGCTGATTTCACGACTTGCCGTGCACACCCGCAATATCCTGGCCGATCCCCGGGTGTCTGTCATGCTCGACGAGCGGGCCGCCGGCGATCCGCTGGAAGGCGCGCGAATCATGCTGGCCGGGGTCGCCGAGCCGGCCGAAGGCGACGTTGCGGCAAACCTGCGGCAGCGCTACCTCAATGCCCATCCATCGGCAGAAGTGTTTGTAAACTTTGCGGATTTCTCGTTCTTCCGGATCGCGCCCACAGGCGCTCACCTGGTTGCCGGGTTTGGCCGCATCAATGACCTCGCGCCAGTGCAATTTCTCACCGATCTCAGCGATGCCGACGCCTTGCTCGAGGCCGAGCAGAGCGCGGTCGATCACATGAATACCGACCACCGCGATGCGCTCAATCTGTATGCCACCCGATTGCTCGATGCTGCGCCCGGAGACTGGCGTTGCACCGGCTACGATCCCGACGGACTCGATCTCGCCGATGGTGCGACCGCACTGCGGCTCGATTTTCCGCGGCGCATCGTCACGCCGGGTGCACTGCGACAAGTGCTCGTCGAGCTTGCAGCGCAAGCGCGCGGCTGAACTTTGAGCAGGATCAAGGCTCGCGCTAGAGTAAACCAAATATGACGGATCGGCTTGGCATTTCGGACGTTGGTCACTATTAGGTCGCCGGACCACGACCCCAGCGCTATATTGGAGGGCTACCGCGGTCGATCGGCGACGTCAGACCATCGCCAACGCAAGGCACGCGGGCTCAAGGAGGATTTTCTGTGCAAGAGACGGGCGTACGCAACGGTGCCTTTGGCGCCGACAAATTCGGATTGAAAAATCTCAAGGCTGTGCACTGGAATCTTGGCGCGCCGCAACTCTACCAGTACTCGCTGGCAGCGGGCGAAGCCGTGCTGTCTGCCGATGGCGCGCTGTGTGCCGACACCGGCGACTTCACCGGCCGCAGTCCGAAGGACAAGTTCACGGTACGCGATGCCTCCACCGAAAACATGTGGTGGGCCGGCAACCAGTCGATCACGTCGGAGCAGTTCGAGGCGCTGTACGTCGACTTCAAGAAGCATGCTGAAGGCATGTCGCTGTTCGCGCAGGATCTGTTCGGCGGCGCCGACCCTACGTTCCAGATCAAGACCCGCGTCTTCACCGAACTGGCCTGGCACTCGCTGTTCATTCGCACGCTGCTGATCCGGCCCGAGGCCGCTGTGCTGCCGCACTTCGTGCCCGAACTCACCATCATCGACCTGCCGAGCTTCAAGGCCGATCCGAAACGCCATGGCGTCCGCTCGGAGAATGTCGTGGCCATCGATTTCGCCCGCAAGATCGTCCTGATCGGCGGGTCTTATTATGCCGGCGAGATGAAGAAGAGCGTGTTCACCACGCTGAACTACTACCTGCCCGCCAAGGGCGTGCTGCCGATGCATTGTTCGGCCAATGTCGGCCCGAACGGCGACACCGCGGTGTTCTTCGGACTGTCCGGCACCGGCAAGACCACGCTCTCAGCCGATCCGAACCGTACCTTGATCGGCGACGACGAGCACGGCTGGGGTCTCGACGGCGTCTTCAATTTCGAGGGCGGCTGCTACGCCAAGTGCATCAAGCTGTCCGGCGAAGCCGAGCCCGCGATCTACGCTGCCAGCAAGCGCTTCGGCGCCGTGCTCGAGAACGTGGTGCTCGACGAGGATACGCGGGTGCCGGATTTCGACGATGGCTCGAAGACCGAGAATACTCGTTCGGCCTATCCGCTCGACTTCATCCCGAACGCCTCGCGCACCGGCCGCGCCGGCCAGCCGAAGAACGTGGTGATGCTTGCCGCCGACGCCTTCGGCGTGCTGCCGCCGATCGCGAAATTGTCGCCGGCGCAGGCGATGTATCACTTCCTGTCCGGCTACACCGCGAAAGTGGCCGGCACCGAGCGCGGCCTCGGCAACGAACCGCAGCCGGAATTCTCGACCTGCTTCGGCTCGCCGTTCCTGCCGCTCGATCCGTCGGTCTACGGCAACATGCTGCGCGACCTGATCGCCAAGCACAATGTCGATTGCTGGCTGGTCAACACCGGCTGGACCGGCGGCAAATACGGCGTCGGCAGCCGCATGCCGATCAAGGTGACGCGTGCATTGCTGACCGCCGCACTCGACGGCTCGCTGCGCAACGTCGAATTCCGCACCGACAAGTATTTCGGCTTTGCTGTGCCGACCGCATTGCCGGGCGTGCCGAGCGAAATCCTCGATCCGGTCAATACCTGGAAGGACAAGGCCGAGTTCGACAAGACCGCCCGCGCGCTGGTCGGCATGTTCCAGAAGAACTTCGCCAAGTTCGAAGCCCAGGTCGACGCCGACGTCCGCGCCGCTGCGCCCGATCTGAAGCTCGCGGCGGAGTAGGTTTCGCTGCATCGGTGTGGATTGCAAAAGGGCGGCCGCAAGGCCGCCCTTTTTGTTTCTTGTTGCTCAATTTTGCCAACCTCTCGGCTGTCATCGCCCGGCCGGCGCGCACTTGCGCGAAGGACCGGGCGACTCAGTAGACACAGGAGTTTCGGCCTAAGTCGCGCTGCACCCGCAGGACCGGGCGGAGCGCTTGATTTGTCCGCTTCGCGCAACTTTGAGGCCGGCATGTACTGGGTCGCCCGGTCCTTCGCGCAAGTGCGCGCAGGCCGGGCGACGACACCTGAGTGTTGGGTTTTCCGGAGTGTAGTCCGCTTGCTCACCCGGAAAAAAACTGTCATCGCCCGGCTTGACCGGGCGACCCAGTAAACACAGACTTTAACGATGCGCGAGCATCACTACTACGTCTACATCCTCGCCAGCCAGATCGGGGGCACGCTGTATATCGGCGTGACCAATGATCTCATTCGTCGGGTGTACGAGCACAAGACAAAAATCGCGGAAGGCTTCACCAGGAAGTATGGCGTCGATCGACTGGTCTATTTCGAGTATTTCGATCACATCGAACACGCCATCCATCGCGAGAAGCGCCTGAAGAAATGGCCACGGGCCTGGAAGATCGCGCTGATCGAGAAGGATAATCCGAACTGGGATGATCTACCCGGTCATTGCGGTGTTGTGAGCGCCAGTGCGGGGCGGACAGGCCGGCGTGTACTGGGTCGCCCGGTCACGGCGCGCAAGTGCGCGCCGGCCGGGCGATGACACCGCGTGTGTATGTCGCCGACGCGCGCTATGTCGACTGGCCATCCGGGTTCGACGCCGCGACGCTGTCGAGCAGCCAGGTCTTGAACGCCAGCATCGCCGCGGTCGGGCGCTTCGATCGCAGTGACGTCAGCCAGTAGGCGCCCAGGGTGATTTCGATCTTGAACGGACGCGCCAGCCGGCCCTCGCGCAGTTCATGGGCAAACATGCTGGCGGGCAGCAAAGCGACACCGGCGCCGCGCGCGGCAACTTCCGCCATGGTGATCGAGGAATCGAAAATCGCACCGGTGATCGTCGGGCCGGCGATCCCCGCTTCGGCAAACCACCGGGGCCACTCGTCCGGTCGATAGGAGCGCAGCAATGGCTGGCGCTTGAGATCCGCAGGCCTGCGCAGTTCTTTTGCGATCTGCGGCGTGCAGGCCGGCGTCAGCGGCGCGGCGAAAAGTCGCGTGGCTTCGGTGCCATGCCACAACCCGTCGCCGAACCTGATCGCGAAGTCGAGGCCTTCGCCGGCAATGTCGACGCGGTTGTTGTTGGTGAGCAGCCGAAGGTCGACATAGGGGTGAGCGCGTTCGAACGCCGTCAGGCGGGACAGCAGCCAGCCGGTCGCGAAGGTTCCGACCACGCCGACGGTGATGACCTCGCGGAAGCGGCCGTCCTCGAAGCGGTCCAGCGTTGCACGGATGCGCTCGAACGATTCGGCAATCGTCGGCAACAGCGCCTGCCCCTCGTCGGTCAAAGCGAGGCCGCGCGGGAGCCTGCGAAACAGTTGGACGCCCAGCGTGTCTTCCAGGCTCTTGACCTGATGACTGACCGCCGCCTGCGTGACCCGCAGTTCCAGCCCGGCGCGCGTGAAGCTGAGTTGCCGTGCCGAAGCCTCGAAGGCGCGCAGGGCGTTGAGCGGCAGATGCGATGACTTCATTTTGCGACCCAAATTTTTCTTATGTCTCGCCCCATGAATGATCGTTTGTCAATGTCCGTCGCGCTCCGCATCTTGCCGCCGCAACGGAGGACGATGCGAATGATCAACAGACGTAGGTTTTTGATAGCAACCGGCGCGAGCCTTACTGGAGCGGGTTTGATGAGCCGGCCGAACGAGGCGCTCGCCGCAGGCGAGCCGAACAATGCGATCGCCGCGACATTGAAGAGGCTGGAGTCCGAGAGTGGCGGGCGACTCGGCGTCGCCATGCTCGACACCGCGACGGGCGCGCAAATCGGTCATCGCGCGGACGAGCGGTTTCCCATGTGCAGCACCTTCAAGGCGCTTGCCGTCTCTGCGGTTCTCAAGCGCGTCGATGCAGGCAAGGAAAACCTCGAGCGACGGATTCGCTTCGGCAAGAGCGACCTCGTGGCCTATTCGCCGACGACGCAGGGACGCATCGACGGAGACGGCATGTCGGTGGCCGAACTCTGCGAAGCGGCGATCACCCTCAGCGACAATACGGCCGCCAATCTGCTGCTGGCGAGCCTGGACGGACCGGCCGGGGTCACCGCCTTCGTGCGCACGCTTGGCGATCAGGTCACCCGGCTCGATCGCATCGAGCCCGCTCTGAATGAAGGCAAGGTTGGCGATCCGCGCGACACCACGACGCCGAACGCCATGGCATCCGATTTTCGATCGCTGGTCACGGGCGATGCGCTGTCGTCCGGGTCGCGCGATCAACTGATTGCCTGGCTGGTCGGCAACAAGACGGGCGACACCCGGCTGCGCGCCGGGCTGCCTCCCGGCTGGCGCGTCGGCGACAAGACCGGCACCGGGGAACAGGGCACGGCAAACGATGTCGCAGTGATATGGCCGCCGCAGCGCGCGCCGATCATGCTCGCAGTCTACCTGACGCAGTCGAGTGTTTCGCCGGAGCGGAAAAATGCAGTCATCGCGGCGGTCGCGCAGGCGATTGCGGCCACGATCGACCGGAAGGGCTGACGACCGGGCGTGAAGGAGGCGGCTATGCGGACGCTTCCTTCTGTTGGTCGGGCGCGCAAAAACGGCGCCGGCGTTTACTGGGTCGCCCGGTCCTTCGCGCAAGTGCGCGCTGGCCGGGCGACGACAGCTGAGTGTGGGGCTTGAAGGATCAGGCTTGACCGCGCCGCCAAGTGCACGGATCTTGCGAGACACTTGTCTTCTCCGGAGGCTGGCCATGCTGCGATCGCTTGCTGTTGTGATGGCGTTGCTGGGTGCGCAGGTCGCGCCGGTCCTGGCGCAGGATGCGCCGCGCGGCAGCGAGTGCCTGGCGATGGCCGGCGCGCCGCCGCGCGCCGTGCCGGTCAGCCTGCGGCGTACCGCGGCGAAGGCCGAGGAAGTGGCGATCAGCTATGCCGGCCATTCCACCTATGTGATCGATACGCCGGGCGGGGTGCGGATCGCGACCGACTACAGCGGCTTCCACAGCGCCGGCCGGCTGCCCGACGTGGTCACCATGAACCGCGCCCACAGCACGCACTACACCCTCAATCCCGATCCGAAGATCGGGCTGGTGCTGCATGGCTGGGGCGACGACGGCAGACCGGCGCATATCGACCGGCGCGTCGGCGATGTGCTGATCCGCAACGTCACCACCGACATTCGCCGCTACATGTTCGACGAGAGCAATGCGGCGATGATCCGCGACGGCAATTCGATCTTCATCTTCGAGGTTGCCGGCCTGTGCATCGGCCATCTCGGCCATCTCCACCACAAGCTCGACGAGAGCCATTTCGCGGCGATCGGCCGGCTCGACATCGTGATGGTGCCGATCGACGGCAGCTACACCATGTCGCTTGACGGCGTGTCCGAGATCACCAAAAGGCTGCGCGCCTCGATCGTGCTGCCGATGCACCGCTTCATGACGCCGCTGAGCGAATTCATGAGCAAGATCGGCCAGCAGTTCGCCATCGACCGGCGCAGCGAGCGCACGCTGCGGATGTCGCTGGGGGCGCTGCCAGCGGTGCCGACGGTGATCATCCTCGACGGGGTGTAGGCAAAGCGCGGCGCGGTTACTTGCGGTCGAGGTGCCAGGCACCATCCCAATCGCCGCCAGGCGGGGTCGCTGCGAGGGTCTCGATCCGCGCGAGCAGGGTGGTCGACGGCCCGTCGTCGGGCGCCGCCTGCAACGCGGCCGTGAAGGCGCGGCGGGCAGCGTCCCAGTCCTGCGCGCGATAGGCGGCGAGCCCTTCAGCGTAACTGGTTCGCAACAGCGTCTGGTCCGGCGTCAGTTCGCCTTTTCGGGCCATGATCTCATACACGGCCTGCGACCGGCTTTGGCCGAGCACCACGAGCCGGTCGATCTCGCGTACCTCGATCGCGGCGCCCGCCTGCGCGACGGTGGCCTCGGACGCCAGCAGGCGACTGCCATAGAGCTTGTTGGCGCTCTCCAGCCGCGACGCCAGATTCACCGTGTCGCCCATGACCGTGTAGCTCATCATGAGTTCGGAGCCGATACTGCCCACCAGCGCCTCGCCGGTGGCGATGCCGATCCGGATGTCGCATTCGACAGGAATGGCGCGGACGCCGAGCAGCTCGGGCAACTCCCTGCGCAAGCCGGCGATCCGTCCGGTCATGTCGAGCGCAGCCAGGCAGGCCAGGGTCGCCTGATCGGCATCCTCGACGAAGGGGGGCCCCAATAGGCCATGATCATGTCGCCGATGTACTTGTCGATGATGCCGCGGTGGCTGCGAACCGGCGCCGACATGGTGGAGAAATAGTGGTTCATGATGCGGACCAGGCCCTGCGGCGTGACGCCTTCGCTCAGCCGGGTAAATCCCTTCATGTCGCAGAACAGCACCGTCATGACGCGGCGCTCACCCTCGGCCGCAGCCACTGCCGGCTGGTCGATCAATCCTTCCACCACCTTCGGGTCGATATAGAGGCCGAAGGTTTCGCGGATGCGCTCGTTGTGGCGCAGCTTCTCGACCATGCGGTTGAATGCGGCCGACAACTGGCCGATCTCGTCGCGCGTGGTGACGTCGATGGAGCCGTCGAGGCGCCCCGCCTCGATCTCGCGGGTGCCCTCGAGCAACCGCTGCACCGGGCGGGTAATGCCGCCGCTGACCAGCAGCGCGAAAATCAGCCCGATGATTCCGGCGAGGGCCGTCACCACCGCCGAAATGAAGATCGTCCGTTTCTGGTCGCGCATCGTCGCTGCGCCGCTGGCATAGACCTGCAGCAGCATGTCGGCGCGGATCGCATCGACCGAATTGTTCAGCTCATCGCGGATGGCGTCGACCCGCTCCAGCGTCTGCCTGGCTTCGGCGAAGTTGCGGGACTCGAGCTGCGCCAGCAACTGGGTGCGCTCGTCATCCAGATGGCTGCGAAAGCTGGTGATCGCGATTTCGATCCGGCTTTCGATGCGGCCGAGCGCGGCATTGTCCGACTGCGTATTGGGGTCGTCGATGATCGCGTTGATGAGCTGGAGCGCGGCCTGCGCCTCGCGTTCGGTCTCGAGGCCTTTTGCGTCGAACAACTTCAGCCGCTCGGCGTAACCGGTGTCGCTCGCGGGCGACTGCATCTTGGCAGTCGCCATGCGGCGCAGCGACATCGCGCTCTCCAGCGAGTTGATGTTCATCCGCGCCAGATGGCCGTAGGCCGGAATGTACTTTGTCGTCAGTTCGTCGAGCAGGATCCCGACCCGGCCGGCCATATACATCGACAGGATCGACGTGATCACCATCAGGACGATCAACCCGACGGCGATGCCGAGAATCTGTCGTCTAATCGATATCCGTATCATGGGTGCCCGCTCGGAAGCTTCAAAAGAGGCCGATGGAACCGTATGGCGACGCCGATGTCAGGTGTCAAATCGCGGGGGAGAGGGGCCGGCCGTCGCCGGCTTTGCGGCCGTCACATGAAATGCAGCGCGCCGCGGATGCAGACATAGACGCCGGTGATGATGACCACGGCGGCGAAGGTGGCGCGTAGCGCGCGGTCGTGGCTGCCGATGACCTTGCCGGCGGCGATGCCGATGAGGCCGCCGAGCAGGCCGCCGGCGATGAAGATCCCCGCCAGCCGCCAGTCGGTCAGTCCGGAGAGGGCGTAATTCGCCGCGGTGGAGGCGCCGAACGCCACCACCGACACCAGCGAGGTGCCGATCGCCGCGGTCATCGTCATGCCGGTGGCCAGCATCAGACCGGGCACGATCAGGAAGCCGCCACCGATGCCGAAGAATCCGGCCAGCAGGCCGACCACGAAACCGACCCCGATCAGCATCGGCAGCATTTTGCGCGCGGTGGCGCGGGTCAGGTTGATCGATGGATCGCCGCTGCCGCTGCGCTTGCGCAGCATCAGGGCGCCGATGGCGATCATCAGTAGGCCGAACAGGAACAGCAGTTTCTGGCCGTCGACCTGCTTGGCGATGCTGGAGCCGGCAAAGGCGCCGCCGATGCCGGCCAGCGAGAACACGATGGCGCAGGGCCAGCGGACGTTGCCGGCCCGCCAGTGCGACAGCATGTTGGCGAAGGCCGAGACCGCCACCGCAATGGCGCTGGTGCCGATCGCCACATGGGGCGAGGTCACCCCGACCACATAGACCAGCAGCGGCACCGCCAGCACCGAACCGCCGCCGCCGATCAGTGCCAGGATGAAGCCGACCAGTCCGCCGGACAGGATCGTCGCGACGTCAGCGGAAGCAAACCACATAGAAGACTTTCGTTCAGCCGTGCGCCGGCACTGTGTTGCGGCGATTCCACGGCGCGAACGCCAGGACCCGGGCCATCATACAGGTGCCAGTGACGCCGGAAAACACCAAGCCGGCGCCGATCGCGGCCGACAGCAGATAGAAGCCGGGGTGCAGCAGCGCGCCCAGCGCCGCGCCAGCGACCACCATCGAACCGGCGGTGATCTGTACCTGGCGCATCATTTCGATGGGCGGCTTCGTGCTTTCGACGATGGGGAGGCCGGCGGCTTTCCAGGCGTCGATGCCGCCGTCGAGGATATAGGCCTCGCAATCGGTGCTGGCCTTGAGGCGGCCAGCATTGGCAGCCGTACGGCCGCCGGATTTGCAATGGAAGATCACCGCCTGCGCGTCGACGTCGATCGGGCCGAGCCGCGACAGCGGCTCATGGCGGGCCTGGGCGATGCGGGCGCGGGCGTGTTCGTCGGCCTCGCGGATATCGACCAGGACGGCGCCCTCGGCGATCAGCTGTTTGGCTTTGTCGGGGGAGATGTGGGGAAGCGTCATGGCAGACTCCTTACGGTGTTGGCGAGGTGCGGCAGTACAGCCGGTGCAGTTGCGCCATCAGTTGCTCGATGCGGGGATCGGAAATCCGGTACCAGAGCGTCTGGCTGTCGCGGCGAAAGGTCACGATGTTCTCGTCGCGCATTTTGGCTAGGTGCTGCGACAGCGCCGACTGGCTGAGGCCGACCGCCTGGACCAGCGCGCCGACGGTCATCTCGCCGGCTTCGACCAGCTTGCACAGAATCATCAGCCGTCGTTCGTTGCCGAGCGCCCGCAGGGTGTCGGCCACCTCCAGGGCGTTGGCGGCGAAATCGTCGGTGTTGAGGGCGGGGCTTGCGGGCATCTCGGTCTCGAATATTAGGTATTGCTTATTTAGAAGATGCTAATATAAATGTCAACAGCATTCGACTTCAGGAGTTCTGCGCCATGACCAGCACCGCAAATCCCGTGATCAGGGCATTTTTCGACGAGCCGACCAACACCATCAGCTATCTGGTCAGCGATCCCGCCACGAAACGCGCAGCCGTGATCGATCCGGTGCTGGACTACGACCATCGCGACGGCAGCGTCGATATCCGCTCGGTGGAGACGATCCTCGAGGCGGCGAAGGCCGACGGCCTGACCATCGACTGGGCGCTGGAAACCCACGCCCATGCCGACCACCTCTCAGGCGCGCCGTATATCAAGGCGAAGACCGGTGCCAGGATCGGGATCGGCGAACACATCAAGGACGTGCAGCGCATCTTCCGGCCGGTGTTCAACGCCACCGACCTGCGCACCGACGGCAGCGATTTCGACCGGCTGTTCGCCGATGGCGACCGTTTTGCCATCGGCGAGTTGACCGTGGAGGTGCTGCACACGCCCGGCCATACGCCGGCGGACGTATCCTACAAGATCTCAGACGCGGTGTTCGTCGGCGATACCCTGTTCATGCCGGACTACGGCACCGCGCGCGCCGATTTCCCCGGCGGCGATGCGCATCAGCTCTATCGCTCGATCCACCGGCTGCTGGCGCTGCCGCCGGAGACGCGGCTGTTCATGTGCCATGACTACAAGGCGCCGGGCCGCGACAGCTACGCCTGGGAGACCACCGTGGCCGGGCAGCGCGAGGGCAACGTCCACGTCAAGGCCGGCGTCAGCGAGGAACAGTTCGTCGCCATGCGCAACGCGCGCGATGCCACGCTGTCGGCGCCGACGCTGCTGCTGCCCTCGATCCAGGTCAACATCCGCGCCGGGCATTTCCCCAAGGCGCAGCAGAACGGCGTGCACTATCTGATGCTGCCGGTCCACGCCAAGGAAGGCGCGGAGGCCGGGATTTCATAAGCTGCACGGCGACAGCGCGCACGACAAAAAGGGCGGCCAGCGGGCCGCCCTTTCGTTGTCAGGGGACGCGAGGTCTACGACGCCGCGCGCAGGGCTTCGCTCCATTTCGGATCATGGCCTTCGACCGGCTTCATCTTGCGGATGTGGCCGTCGAGTTCGATGTGCAGCTCGGTGAGCTGCTTCTCGCGGCGGCCCAGCACTTCGAAGTGCTTCGGCTTGCGGCGCGGTTCGCCCAGCGTTTCATAGCCGGCGGCGCGCGCTGCCTTCAGCGCCTTGCCGGAATCGGCAGGCGCGTGGTGATCGTCGTGCTCGTGCGGCTTCTTCTTGTGCTCGATGGCAAAGGTCTTTCCGCCGTGCGTGAACCGGTTCACCTTCAGTTCCGAAGGCTTCTGTTCGCCGTCGAGGCTGACCTCGTCGCCGACTTCAAGGGCGAACTGTTCGAGCCCCTTCGGCGTGACGTCGGCGAGCACGGCGCCGTGGCCGGTCTGCACCACGAAGCGGTGACCGAACACGTGGGTGATCTTGCCGGTGACGGTGGTGATGTGATGATCGGGCATGTCTGTTCCTTGCTGGATTGAATGTCGGGAGCGGCGGGCCGGATCGCTCCGGCCCGGCCGTGATGTCAGCGCGTCAGCGCGTCAACGCGGGCGTGGCGGCGGCGGAGCGTCGTCGTCGTCGCGATCACCCGGCGGCGGCGGGGGCGGCGGGCCACGATCGGCGCGGGCACCCGGGCCATCCTCATCCGGGCCGCCCCGCGGTCCCTTCGGCCCTTTGGGGCCCTTCGGTCCTTTCGGACCATGGGGCGGGCCGAACGCCTCGTTGCGGCCGTCGGCATGGGCCACGATCTCGGCGCGGACGATCCCGCGGTCGAAGCGGCCCTGGACCGTGACGGCCTCGCCCTTGGTCACCACCGGGCGGTCCTCGCCGCGCGGGCCGGTATCAACGAGCGCGCGGCCGCTGGGATCCTGGATCACGAACTTGTTGCCGAAGATCTCGGCGACCTCGCCCTTGATGGCCACCGGGCTGGCGTCGGTCATCCTGTCGATAGGCGCGGGCTGCAGCAGCATCACGCTCTGCGCCTGCCAGCGTTCCGCGATGCGGGTGCCGCCGGCGCCCAGCGCCGCGCCGGCGACCAGCACTGCAACGAGCGCGCCGGCGCCCATGGCGCTGCGCGACATGCGCAGCCGGGGCTGCGGGGGCGGCAGCGCGCGCGGTTCGGAGGTGGTGTCGGGGTCTGTCATGGTGGTCTCCTGTCATCGGGGGTGGATGGCAGGCAGACTAGCGGAGCGCCCGAAACCCACCCTGAACCGAACCGTTCAGACTGGGTTAAGCTCGGCGGCGTAGCCCTCGCGCGAATGCAAGGTATGGACACCCCATGAAAGTGCTGCTGGTCGAGGACGACATGCTGCTGGCCGACGAGATCGCGCACGCGTTGCGGCGGGAGAACTTTGCCGTCGATATCGCCGGCGACGGCGAGGAGGGCCACTTTCTCGGCGACACCGAAAGCTATGACGCCGCCGTGCTCGATCTCGGCCTGCCGAAGATGCCGGGTGCCGCGGTGCTGCGCGCCTGGCGCAAGAGCGGGCGGCAACTGCCGGTGCTGATCCTGACCGCGCGTGACGGCTGGACCGAGAAGGTCGACGGTTTCAAGGCCGGCGCCGACGACTATCTGACAAAGCCGTTTCGTGTCGAGGAACTGATCATGCGGCTGCGCGCGCTGGCCCGGCGCTCGGCCGGCCACGCCGCGCCGGAGATTGCCTGTGGGCCGCTGTCGTTCGATGCGCCGACCGGCGTATTCGAGCTCAACGGCCTGCCGCTGAAACTGACCGCGCTGGAATGGCGGGTGCTGCAGGCGCTGATCATGCGCAAGGACGTGGTGTTCGATCGTCTCGAACTGATGGAGAAGGTCTATGAGGACGATGCCGGGACCGATTCCAATTCGCTGGAGGTGATCGTGGCGCGGCTGCGCCGCAAGATCGGCCACGGCATGATCGAAACGGTGCGCGGCCGCGGCTATCGTCTCGCGTCAGGCGGCGCCTGATGCTGGGCGATGCCTCGCTGAGCAGAAGGCTGCTGATCGCTGCGGGATTTTTCATCGCGGTTGCCATGGTGATCGCCACGGTGCTGATCGGCTTTGTGCTGCATCGCTTTGTGCAAGGCCAGATCGACCAGCGCCTCGATACCCAGATCGTGTTCCTGTCGTCGATGCTGCGCGCGGACGGCAACGGCCGCATCAGCCTGGTGGGCAATGCCGACGGCCCGCCGTTCGAGCGTCCGCATCGTGGCTGGTACTGGCAGGTGACGGGGCCGGCCAACACGCTGCGCTCCGCCTCGCTCGAAGGCGACGACATCGCGCGCGTGGCGCCCGCCGAACCCGCGCCGCCGTCGCGTCCGCGCGAGGACCGCGAGCCGCGCGATAAACGTCCGCGGCCTGCCGACGGGCCGGGACCGGGCGACGAGCCGCTGCATTTCCGGATCAAGCAGGTTGCTGTATCCGGCGCGCCGCTGACCATCGTCGCCTCGGCGCCGCGCGCCGCGGTATGGGGACCGTTGCGCGAGGCGATGACCACGCTGGGCTTTTCGCTCGCCGTGCTGGGGCTTGCGCTGGTGACGGCGATGATGTTTCAGATCCGGCTCGGGCTGCGACCGCTGGAGCGGCTGCGCCGCGCGGTGGCCGATGTCAGGCGCGGCGCGATCGAGCGGGTGCCGGCGCGACAGCCGCAGGAAATCCAGCCGCTGGTCGTCGAACTCAACGGCCTGCTCGACGAGAACGCCGCCAATCTGGAGCGGGCGCGGCGCCACGTCGCCAATCTCGCCCATGGCCTGAAGACGCCGCTGGCGACGTTGGCGATTGCGGTGTCCGGCGCACGCGATCCGGCAACGCTGCAGCCGCTGATCGGGCTGATGGAGCGGCGCATTCGCCATCACCTCGGCCGCGCCCGCAGCGCCGCGCTCAGCGGCCCGGTGCGTACGCAGACCCTGATCGCGCCGCGGCTCGCCGATCTCGGCGCGGTGCTGGGCAAGATCAACGCCGCCAAGCCGGTGCTGTTCGCGCTCGATGTGCCCCACGATTGCGCGGTGGCCTGCGAGCAACAGGACTTCGATGAGATGGCCGGCAACCTGATGGAGAACGGCTTCAAGTGGGCGCACGGCAAGGTCGCCGTTCACGCGGTGCGCGAGGGACGCATGGTGGTGCTGAGCTTCGAGGATGACGGCAATGGCTTGCCAACGGCGCAGCGCGAGCAGGTGCTGCGCCCCGGCGAACGGCTCGACGAAAGCGCGCCGGGGTTCGGCTTCGGCCTGTCGATCACCAGCGAACTGGCGGAGCTTTATGGCGGAGACCTACGGCTCGTCGAATCGCCGCTCGGCGGCCTGCGCGCGATATTGCGGCTGCCGGCCGCGTAGCGAGGCCGGCCGACGGTGTTTTGCATTTCGTTTGATGTCCGGACGGCGAATGGAAACATCCAGACACGTCACGCAATGTTCGATTAACCCCCGCGCACTCGTAGTGTTCCGCAGTGGAATCACGCGGAGCACAGCGGCATGGCCGATATCTTGAGCATACTGCAGTCGAGCTATACGGCGTCGGCGCTGACCACGCCGTCGAAGACGCCCTATACCGCGGTGGACCCCGCCAGCTACCAGGGCAGCTGGACCGGAACCTATGCCAACAAGAAGGACTTCAAGATCACCGTGTCCGACGTGCAGGGGTTCCGCGCACAGGTGAAATATGAAAGCGCCGGCACGGTCAAATATCAGAGCGTGCTGATCAAGGACAGCGCGTTCCGGATCGGCGACACCAAGTTCACCCTGACCAAGCCGGGGATCGCCACCATCAAGAATGCCGTCACCGACGCCGCCACAGGCAGCAGCTATCTCGATACGGCGCAGGCCAAGCAGCAGACCTGACGCGCAGGCTTACCTGCAGGCCGCCATTGTGCTGGATCAATGCACCCGGGCTCTGCGCGGGTGACGCTGCATGAATGATTGTCCGTCGCTTCGCGGATCAGGGAATCATTATGCAAATCAACAGACTCTGGCTGGCGGTTGCACTCCCGCTCGGCCTGCTGTGCGGGCTGTGGCTCCTCAGCGTTCCCGAGGGAACTCTTGCCGGCGACTTCTGGTCATGGCGCAAGGCGCTGATCTATTTGACCGGCGTGCTCACCATGGGATCGATGTCGCTTGGCGTCATGCTGGCGGCGCGCCCGGTGCAGGTGGAGAGCGCGCTCGGCGGCCTCGACAAGTTCTATCGCCTGCACAAATGGTTCGGGGTCACCGGTCTCTGCCTGGCGCTGATTCACTGGCTGCTCGAGGTGGGTCCGCGCTGGCTGACGCAATGGGGCTGGCTGACCCGCCCGGCGCGGCCGCCGCGTGTCGCAGAGGCTGTCACCGGCTTCGATGCGTTTCGCGATCTCAAGGACACCGCCACCGGTCTCGGCGAATGGAGCCTGTATCTGCTGATCGCGCTGGTGCTGCTGGCGTTGTGGAAGCGATTTCCCTACCGGGCCTTCCTGACGACGCATCGGCTGATGGCGCCGATCTATCTGGTGCTGCTGTTTCACGCCGTGATTCTGGTCGATCGCAGCTACTGGCTGTCGCCGCTGGGGCCAGTGCTCGGCCTGCTGATGGCCGGTGGCGGCATCGCGGCGCTGGTGTCGCTGTTCCGTCGCATCGGCAGCACGCGCAAGTCTGTCGGACGCATCGAATCGCTGAAACGCTATGACGACAATGCGGTGCTCGAAGTTGCGGTCCGGCTGGAGACCGCGTGGCCTGGCCACCGCGCCGGCCAGTTCGCCTTTGTCGATTTCGGCGGCGGCGAAGGTGCTCACCCGTTCACCATCTCCTCGGCCTGGCATGGCGACGGGCACTTGCAGTTCAGCATCAAGGGCATCGGCGATTATACGCGGACGCTGCCCGATCGCCTGTCGATCGGCCAGGAAGCCACCATCGAGGGGCCTTACGGCCGGTTCGACTTCGCCGGCGCGCGTTCGCGTCAGGTGTGGGTGGCCGGCGGCGTGGGGATTACCCCGTTTGTCGCCCGACTGGCAGCGCTGGCGGCCGCGGATCATGACGGCAACGTGGACCTGATCTACTGCACCAGCGCTCCGTCCGGCGCATTCATCGACAAGATCAAAGCGCTCGCGGCGCAAGCCGGGGTGGGCTTTCACGTAGTGGTGTCGCAGCGCGACGGCCAATTGACCCTGGACCGTCTCGCAGCATGGATTCCGGCGTGGAAGACTGCGGACGTCTGGTTCTGCGGCCCGTCCCGCTTCGGCGATGCGTTGCGCCGTTCGATGATCCTGCGCGGCCTGTCGGCCCCGCAGTTTCACCAGGAACTGTTCGAGATGCGCTGAGCGGGCTCGCGCCATGGCTAGAGCGCAATTGGTTTTGATTGAATCATGTCCCGGCCGCGATGCATCACGCCCGCTTGGGCGTGGTGCTTCGCAGAGCCGGGACCGTACCAAACTCGGTGTCTGTGACGGCTCTGCAGTGCATGACGCCTCCTGACGGAAGCGCATTGCACTGCGTCCGGGACACGATTCAAGCGAACGGAATCAGACTCTAGCTGCCCTTGCCCAGCACGGCGCGTGCGGCCGGGGCAGGAGGAGCGGCGGAGGTCACCGGCACGTCCCAGATGTCGGAGGCATATTCGGCGATGGTACGATCCGACGAGAACCACGCCATCCGCGCCACGTTGAGGATGCTGGCGCGGGTCCATGCCGAGCCTGCGCGCCAGCGCGTGTCGATACCGCGCTGCGCCTCGTAATAGGAGTCGAAGTCCGCCGAGACCACGTAGTGGTCGAGATGGCGCAGCGCGTGACCGACCGACATGAAGCGACCGGGATCGTCGGGCGAGAAATCGCCGCGCTCGATGGCGGCGATGGCGTCGGCGAGATGCGGCGACTTGCTGATGACGTCATGGGCGTCGAGCCCCGCGGCGCGGCGTGCCATCACCTCGGCGGCGTTCATGCCGAAGATCGCGATGTTCTCTGCGCCGACATTGTCGCGGATCTCGATATTGGCGCCGTCGAGCGTGCCGATGGTCAGCGCGCCGTTCAGCGACAGCTTCATGTTGCCGGTGCCGGAGGCTTCCATGCCGGCGGTGGAGATCTGCTCCGACAGATCGGCGGCGGGAATGATGATCTCGGCGAGACTCACATTGTAGTCCGGCAGGAACGCGACTTTCAGGTTGCCGCCGATCGCCGGATCGTTGTTGACGACCTCGGCGACGTCGTTGATCAGCTTGATGATCAGCTTGGCGTAGCGATAGCTCGCCGCCGCCTTGCCGGCGAAGATCTTCACCCGCGGCACCCAGTCGCGCTGCGGATCGGCCTTGATGGCGTGATACAGCGCCACGGTCTCCAGCAGGTTCAGCAGTTGCCGCTTGTATTCGTGGATGCGCTTGATCTGCACGTCGAACAGCGCCGACGGATCGACCTGGATGCCCAGCTTCTCGCCGATCACCCGCGCCAGCGCGATCTTGTTGTGATGCTTGACGCGGCGGAACGCCTGCTGGAATGCGGCGTCGCCGGCATAGGCCTCGAGCTTCTCCATGCGGGTCGGATCGTCGAGCACCGCATCGCCGCAGGTGGCGCGCATCAGGTCGGTGAGTTTCGGATTGGCCAGCATCAGCCAGCGGCGGAAGGTGATGCCGTTGGTCTTGTTGGTGATGCGGCCCGGATAGAGCTGGTTGAGATCGTGGAATACGGTCTCCTTCATCAGATCGGAATGCATCGCCGAGACGCCGTTGATGCGGTGCGAGCCGATGAAGGCGAGGTTGCCCATGCGGACGCGGCGGCCGGCGCTCTCGTCGATGATCGACACCGAGGCGCGATAGGCGGTGTCGCCCTTGCGGGTGGCGTCGGCGCGGTCGAGATGGGCGGTATTGATGCGGTAGATGATTTCGAGATGTCGCGGCAGCAGCCGTTCGAACAGTTCGACCGGCCAGGTCTCGAGCGCCTCGGGCAGCAGGGTATGGTTGGTGTAGGACAACGTGGCGTTGGTGATCTGCCACGCCGCGTCCCAGCGCATGTTGTGGATGTCCACCAGGATGCGCATCAGCTCGGCGATGGCGAGACTCGGATGGGTGTCGTTCATCTGCACGGCGGCCTTGCCGGCGAGGCCGCGCAGGTTGCCGTCGGAATCCAGGTGACGCTTGACCAGGTCCTGCAACGACGCCGACACGAAGAAGTATTCCTGGCGCAGCCGCAATTCGCGGCCGGCGGCGCTTTCGTCGTTGGGGTAGAGGAATTTGCAGATCGCCTCAGCGCGCGCCTGTTCGGCGGATGCGCCGAGATAGTCGCCGGTGTTGAAGACGTCGAGCCGCAGCGGATCCGGCGCCCGCGCCGACCACAGCCGCAGCGCATTCACATGCTGGCCGCGCCAGCCGACGATCGGCGTATCATAGGCCACGGCTTCCACGGTCTCGCCGGGATGCCAGACCGTGCGCTGGCGTTCGCCGTCGACGACGGTTTCCACGTTGCCGCCGAAGTGGACGTGATACATCACTTCGGGCCGCTGCAATTCCCAGGGATTGCCGAAGCCCAGCCACTCGTCGGGATATTCCTGCTGCCAGCCGTGCGAGATGATCTGCCGGAACAGCCCGAAATCGTAGCGGATGCCGTAGCCCATGGCCGGGATGCCGAGCGTCGCCATGCTTTCCATGAAGCAGGCGGCCAGCCGGCCGAGGCCGCCATTGCCCAGCGCGGCATCGGGTTCGCATTTGCGGAGGTCGTCGAGGCCGACGCCGAGGTCGCCCAGCGCGGCATTGAACAGCGCCAGCAGCCCCATATTGTTCAGCGCGTCGGTGAACAGCCGGCCGATCAGGAATTCCAGGCTGAGGTAATAGACCCGCTTGCGGCCGGCGTCATAGCTCTCCTTGTCGGTCACCAGCCAGCGGTGGACGATGCGGTCGCGCAACGCCAGCGCTGTCGCCTTGTACCAGTCCTGCTTGGTGGCGATCGCCGCATCCTTGCCGATGGTCAGCGTCAGCTTGACCAGGATGGCGCTCTTGATCTCCGCGAGCGCCAGTTCGTCAATCGGCGGCGAGTGGGGCTGAAACGGAGCTGAAATGACTGGATCTGACAATATTCCATCCCGGTGCTGTGTCTGTCCCAAATGATACTCCCAATATGCCGGGATCGGAACCCGCCGGCGTGGTGAGGTTTTCACGCGAGCGTGGCGCAGATTTGGGCAAGGACGCAGGGGATGCCGGGGCGCCACGCCCGCCCGGCGCGGGAAGGGGCGTGGAACGGCTGTCGCTGCGCAAAGCGCTCAGTCGCTCAATTCGTTAAATTTTTATCAATGCTCAGTTTTTTCTTGGTGTCCGGAACCGGACATGCAACCTTGAGCTATCACCGCCCTGATGGCTTTTACCGGTGAGGGAGATCGTCAGATCCCGCCACGACATAGGGTGCACCGTGATTCAACCTCTCCCCGCGCCATTTTCCTGCCATTTCGACTCCGCGTGTGACGGGCTCGACGGTGACTTCTGCGCCTTCGAATTTCCCTGGTGCGAGGGATGTCCGAAATCGCCGCTGGAGAAAGCCGGCAGCCTGGAGGACCCGCTGAAATCGAAGGTCTGGCTCAGGTGGGCCAACGGGCTGGTCGCGGCGACCAAATGACCATGGCGTTCGGAATTAGTCTCGGAACAAATTAAGAACACTTTAGCAAGTCTTTGATATAGCATCGTGATTCGGCGCGGGTCGCGCCCTATATCTATGGTCTGTGCAAGCCTGTGAGGACTACATGTCCACCATCGCCTTCGATCAGTTCGCTCTCACCCGTATTGCCGATTTTGCCCGCTCGCTGTCGCGGCTGCATCAGGTGGCCCGCCGCCACCCCGTCGACGACGACCAGATCGACCGCGAATTCAACGCGGTGTGCCAGTCGGTGTGGGGCTACACCACCGACGATTTCAGCGACGATCTGTTCTCGCTGGACGACCATGCCTGGCTGGACACGCTGGACGAGGCCCATGCGCGGATCTTCGCCGCGGAACAGGGCTACGACCTGATCGGCGACGAGGGCATGCTGACCGACTGGTGGGGCTATTGCTGGATGATCCTGGCCGAGAAGCGCGGGCTGCTGACGCTGGAAAATCGCGCCGCGGCGCGCGCCGCGATCGAGGAACGATATTCCTCGGCCCCCAACGTGATCGGCTTCATCGTCGCGCGCTGACGGCGGACGTCAGTCCAGTTCGGCGCGCTTGGCGCGGGCCGCCGGGCTGGTTTTCGGCGCCACCGTCACGGCCGGGACGATATCGCGGCCGGTTTCGGCCATCGGCGCAGCCTCGTTGATCATCTCGGCTGCGACCGGAGCCACCTTCATCTCGCCGAGCCGGGCGCGGACGTCGGGCGTGAGGCCGGGATAGGACGCCACCGGGGTGAATTCCAGGGTCTGCGCGGTGCCGTTGCGCGCCCCGGAATAGGCGACGAGGCCGCTGGTGGTGGCGATCACGTCGCCGGGGCGCAGCGAGGTGTCGAGCGACAGGTCGATCGGTGCGAGACCGGCGGGATCGCGGCCATTGCAGGTGCAGTCGGCGCGCAGCGCCTTGCGATAGGCGTAGGCATTTTCCATGTCGGCATAGCGCTCGCCGGCGCTGGTCGATGCGCTGTCGATATTGCTGCCGAGGAACACCTTGGTAGCGCTGGCCGGGCAGAACGCCTGGCACATCTGCGCCGGGCTGGCCGCGCTACGCGACAATGCGAAATATTTGCCGTCGCAGGTGCGCACGCAGAAAGCGGGGCCGGAGCCCCCTGACGAGGCCGAACGCTGCGGCGGCGGGGGGCCGCGGGGGTGTTGAGGCCGAACGGATCGGCGAAGAAGTTGGTTTCCGGCGGCGCGCCCCTGCGCGGCTGCTGCTTCTGCGACGGGGCGCCGCCGAACAGGAAATCGAAGAAGCCTTCGGCGGACGCCATGCCCGGCGTCAGTGCCAGCGCGAGGGCCACGCCCAGGACAGGCGCAACGCGGCGGATCGGCGACCAAAACCTCGATTGTGTACGCAACGCCCGCTCCGCCCATCGCAATTCCGGCCGGAACGGCATCGCCCCGGCGGGGTCAACATTAATGCGGGATGGTAAACGAGGAGTGTAGATGGCTGACACCGGAGTGTCACGAAGGGCGGCCGACGACCGTGGGGTGGGCTTTTCCGGCCGTGGCGCTACAGGAAGAACACCCACCCGATCAGCGCGAACACCGGCAGCAGGATCGCCGCCGACCACAAGATATAGCCGAAGAAGCTCGGCATCTTGACCCCGGCGTCGCGGGCGATGGCATAGACCATGAAATTGGGCGCGTTGCCGATGTAGGAGTTGGCGCCCATGAACACCGCGCCGGCCGAAATCGCCGCCAGCGTCATGGCCCCCGTGGTCATGAGGGTTTTGGCGTCGCCGCCGGCCAGTTCGAAAAACACCAGATAGGTCGGGGCATTGTCGAGGAACGACGACAGCCCGCCGGTCAGCCAGAAATAGGCCAGGTTGTTCGGACTGCCGTCGGCATGGCTGACCAAAGCGACGAGCGGCGCGAAGTCACCCTGTGCTCCGGCCTGCAGCATCGCCATGACCGGCACGATGCAGATGAAGATGCCGGCGAACAGCACGGCGACCTCGGTGATCGGCCCCCACGAAAAGCCGTTGGCGGCGCGGTGTTCGGACCTTGTCAGCACGATCGAGGCGATGGTCACCAGCACGAAGACGAGGTCGCGCATGACGTTCTGCAGCTCGAGCGTGGCGCCGGCGACGGTGACCGACAGGCCGGGCTTCCAGCTGGCGCTGATCAGGATCGCCGCGATGATGACCACGAGCAGCAACAGGTTGATCTTGCCGTGCAGCCGCAGCGGCGAATCCGGCGTCGGGTCGGCCTTGCTGGGGAAGTTGCCTTCGCGATGATGCAGCACGACGTCGATGATCATGAACACGAACAGCACCAAGCCGCCAGCTAGCAGGGTTTCGCGGAACAGATGCGTCGTGGTCCAGAAAAAGTCGACGCCCTTGAGAAAGCCGAGGAACAGCGGCGGGTCGCCCAGCGGCGTCAGCGAGCCGCCGATGTTGGAGACCAGGAAGATGAAGAAGATCACCACATGGGCGTTGAAATAGCGGTCGTCATTGGCGCGGATCAGCGGACGGATCAGTATCATCGACGCACCGGTGGTGCCGACCACGCTGGCGAGCAGCGCGCCGACCCCGAGCAGCACCGTATTGGTGAAGGCGCTGTCGTGCAGGTTGCCCTCGACGAAGATCCCGCCAGCGACTGTAAACAGCGCCAGCAGCAGCAGGATGAAGGGGACATATTCCAGCAGCACCGTGTGCGTCAGCGTTGCCGTCACCGTGTGGGCGTCTACGAGCATGAACAGCGGCACCACCACGAGCGCGGCCCACAGCGCAGCGAACTTGCCGTAATGGTGTTCCCACAGATGGGGATACAGCACCGGTCCGGTGGCGATGCACAGCAAAATGCCGGCGAAGGGTAGAGCCCACAGCAGCGACAGGCTGGCGCCATTAAGTCCTTCTGACGCGAAGGCGGGGGCAGGGCTGAAAACGAGACCGACGGCCAGCAGCGCAGTGGCGCGCAGGAACCGGCCGGGGTGACGCGATCCGGCACGGGCCGGCGGCACAGTATGAGTCATCTGGTGATTCCCCCGAGGACGGTCGTGTCCAGCGCTAGACGCCGATCCAGGTCAGCAGCGCGAACACCGGCAGCAGCACCGCAAACGACCAGACGATATAGCCAAAAAAGCTCGGCATCTCCACGCCCTGTTCGGAGGCGATGGCATAGACCATGAAATTCGGGGCGTTGCCGATATAGGTCAGCGCGCCCATGTAGACCGCGCCCATGGAGATCGCCGCCAAGGTCGGCGCCAGCGTCGTCATCAACTGCGCGGCGTCGCCGCCGGCAAGGCCGAAGAACACCAGATAGGTCGGCGCGTTGTCGAGAAAACCGGACAGCAGGCCGGTCAGCCAGAAATACATCGCATTCTGCGGGCTGCCGTCGGCCGCGGTGACCGCCGTCAGCAGCCAGGCGAACGGGCCGTCGTGGCCGGCGCCGAGCATTGCCATCACCGGGATGATGCAGGTGAAGATCGCCGCGAACAGGATCGCCACCTCGCGGATTGGCTCGAAGGTGAAGCCGTTGGCCGCGCGGTGTTCGTCGGGCGTCAGCCACAGCGACAGCCCCGCGATGGCCAGCAGCGCGGCATCGCGGGCCAAGTTCTGCAGTTCGACGTGGGTGCCGTAGATGTCGAATTCGATGTGTGGCTGCCAGGCGGCCGAGCCGAGAATCGCCGCGATGATCAGCGCCATCAGCAGCAGGTTGATCAGGCCATGCATCTCGATGCGCAGCGGCTCTCCGTCATGAGCCGGCGTCTCGCGGCGAGCGAACCAGGCGTCGACGGCGACGAAGATCGCCAGCACGATGCCGGACACCAGCAGGGTCTGCCACCACAGATGCGTGGTGGTCCAGAAGAAGCTGACGCCTTTCAGAAAGCCGATGAACAGCGGCGGATCGCCGAGCGGCGACAGTGCGCCGCCGATGTTGCAGACCAGGAAAATGAAGAACACCACCACATGGGCGTTGGCCGGGCGCCCGGCATTGGCGCGCAGCAGCGGCCGGATCAGGATCATCGCCGCGCCGGTGGTGCCGACGAAGCTGGCGATCGTCGTGCCGAACGCCAGCAGGCCGGCATTGACGGCCGGCGTGGCGCGCAGATTGGCTTTGATGAGGATGCCGCCGGCCACCACATAGAGCGCAAACAGCAGCACGATGAAGGACATGTACTCTGCCAGCGCGGCATGGACGAAGGCCGTTGCCGCGGCCGGGACGCCGTAAAGCAGCGCCAGCGGCAACAGCGCTGCGATACCCCAGGCCAGCGCCAGCTTCCCGTAGTGACCATGCCAGATTTTTGGGAACAGCAGCGGACCGGTGGCGATGGTCAGCAGGATGCCGAGGAAGGGTATGGCCAGCGGCCATGTCAATGTTGCGCCGTCGATCTGCATCCGGACGGGCTAGCAATATTGCGGCCAGGCCGCAAACGCGACAACGGGCCGCAGCGATCAGTGATCGCAGCGATCAGCGGTTGAGGAACTCGCCGGCCTTGTACAGCGAGCGGAACGGCACGCCGGCCTTGGCGAAATTCTCCGCGGCGCCTTCCTCGCGGTCGACCATGGTGTAGACCAGCGCCACCTCGCCGCCGGCCTCGCGCACCGCGTCGAGCGCCTTGATGGCCGAGCCGCCGGTCGTGGTGACGTCCTCGACGATGACGATCCGCTTGCCGTTCAGGCTTTCGCCCTTGGCAAGGCCTTCCACGGCCAGCCGGGCGCCATGTTCCTTCGGCCGCTTGCGCACGAAAAACGCCGCGATCGGGTGGTTCTTCAGCCACGACAACTGGGCAATGGCGCCGGCGAGCGGCACGGCGCCCATCTCCAGTCCGCCGACATAATCGAGATTGTCGTCCTTCAGCGCGTCGAAGGTCAGCTCGGCCAGCAATGCCGCGCCCTCGGGGTCGCACATGGTCGGCTTCAGGTTGAAGTAGAAATTGCTCTTGCGGCCTGACGCCAGGGTGATTTCGCCATAGCCGAACGAGCGGGCGTGGATGATGTCGAACAGGCGGGCACGGGAGGCTGATCTGGACAAGGGCTGTCTCGCTGGTCAGGAGATTTTGGCGGTTTTAGCGGCAGTGCCCGCGCAACTCCAGTGCCGTTTGCCCCCGTCCACCGCAAGCGGTCAGGACAGGCCGAGGCCGCTGAGCCCGGCCAGCGCGCCGAAGCCGAGCGCCCACAGCGGGTGGATGCGGCTGGTCAGCATAGCCAGCGCGCAGGCCGCGGTGATGGCGGCGAGGCCCCATGAGTGGTCGGAGGCGACGGTGATCAGCGCGGCGCTGGCGGCGACCAGCCCGACGGTCATCGGCACCAGGCCAGCCTGCACCACGCGCCGCCACGGCCGGTCCTTGAAGCGCTGCCACACCTGCAGCACCAGCGCGGTGACCAGCGAGGACGGGCCGAACTTGGCCAGCGACGACACCAGAACGCCGGCCCAGCCGGCGACGCGCCAGCCGACCAAAGTCACCACCATCATGTTCGGCCCGGGGGCGGCCTGCGCCAGCGCGAACATGGCGCTGAAGTCGCGCGCCGACATCCAGTGATGGATATCGACCACCTGGCGCTGCATCTCCGGCAGGATGGTATTACCGCCGCCGAAGGCCAGCAGCGACAGTTCGGCGAAGATCGCGGCGAGCGACAGCAGCACGGCGGTCATCGCGGCCACCGCCAGGCAGCGAGGATGCTGAGCGACGCCAGCACCAGCATGGTCGGTAGCAGCGGCAGCCGCAGCACGGCAATGGCGACGAAGCACAGCGCGGCGATGGCTATCCCGATGGGGTGGGTGCGTAGCGGCCACGCCACCTTCACGGCCATCGCGACCAGCAGCCCCGCGGCCGCTGCGGCAAGGCCGGCGAACATATGCTGGATGTGCGGATCGTTCTGGAAGCGGTCATAGACCATGCCGAGCATGACCACGATCAGGGTCGGCATGGCGATCAGGCCGAGCAGCGCCGCCAGTGCGCCGCGCACGCCGCGAAAATGCAGGCCGATGGCCACGGACAGGTTGATGATGTTGCCGCCGGGCAGGAACTGGCACAGGCCGAGCAGATCGGTGAATTCCGGGCCGGTCAGCCAGCGCCGCTTCTCCACGATCATTCGCCGCGACATCGGCAGCACGCCGCCGAAGCCGATCATGCCGAGCCACAGGAAGCCGGTGAACAATTCGCCGGTGGTCGGCGACGGCTGCCCGGTGGTGGTCGTCGTCGTCGTTGCAGCAATGGTGGCGTCCATGGCAGGCCCTGCTCGTTGATGGCTCCTTGCTAGGCCCGCGCCGGCCGCGTGTCCAATATATGGTTTACTTCATTTTCATATGCTAAAGATATGGCATGATCGAGCTGCGTCACCTTCGCTATTTCATCGCCGTGGCCGAGGAGGGCCATGTCACCCGTGCCGCAGCGCGGCTCGGCATTCAGCAGCCGCCGCTGAGCCAGCAGATCCGCGCGCTCGAGGATCTGGTCGGCGTGGCGCTGTTCTATCGCCTGCCGCGCGGCGTTGAACTGACCGAGGCCGGACGGGTGTTTCTCGGCGAGGCCCGCGCCGCGCTGGCCCAGGTCGGGCATGCGGTGGAGGCCGCCCAGCGCACCGCGCGGGGCGAGCAGGGTCGGCTGGCGGTGGGCTTCACCAGTTCGGCCGCCTTCCATCCGTTCATCCCGGCGGTGGTGCGCGCGTTCCGGCAGCAATCGCCGGAGGTCGAACTGGTGCTGGAAGAGAGCAGCACCGGCGAGCTGATCGAAGCGCTGCAGCGCCAGCATCTCGACGTCGCTTTCGTCCGCGTGCCGGCGGGGGAGGCTGCGGGCATCACCATCGAGGCGCTGCTGAACGAGGCCATGCTGGTGGCGCTGCCGGCGCACCATGCGCTGGCGCGCGGCGGCAAGCGCCGCAGCATCCGGCTGACCGAACTGGCCGACGAGACCTTCATCCTGTCGCGTCGGCCGACCGGGCCGGGATTGTACGATGCGATCATCTCGGCGTGCCGGGCCGCCGGGTTCAGCCCGCGGGTCGGGCAGGAAGCGCCGCGCATGATGTCGACGCTGAGCCTGGTGGCCGCCGGTCTCGGGGTCTCGATCGTTCCGGAATCCATGCGCCGGCTCAACACCGAAGGCATCGCGTATCTCACTTTGTCGGATGCGCCGCGGCTGGTGGCGCCGTTGCATCTGGCCTGGCGTAGCGCCAGCGTGTCCGGCGCCATGGCGCGGCTGATCGCACAGGTTCGCGCCATGGCCAGCCGCGCGTAGACATTTTCCCGCGGATCACGCAACGTCGGCGTCTGCATTGCAACGAGAAGGCACCGATGACCATCGAACTGCACACATGGAATACGCCGAACGGCCGCAAGATCTCGGTCGCCCTGGAGGAAATGGGACTGCCCTACAAGGTGGTCCCGGTGAACATCACCAAGGGCGAGCAGTTGAAGCCGGACTTCCTCGCCATCAGCCCCAACAACAAGATCCCGGCGATCGTCGATCCCGATGGTCCGGACGGCAAGCCGGTCAGCGTGTTCGAATCCGGCGCCATCCTTCTGTATCTCGGCGAGAAGACCGGAAAATTCCTGCCGAAATCGCTGGGCGAGCGCATCCCGGTGTGGGAATGGCTGATGTGGCAAATGGGCGGCTTTGGCCCGATGCCCGGCCAGGTTCATCACTTCATCGCGCTCGAGGACGAGGCCAAGCGCGCCTATGGGCTGCAGCGCTATTCCGACGAGACGCGGCGGCTCTACGGCGTGCTCGACCGCCGGCTTGCGACCCACGAATTCGTCGCCGGCGAATTGTCGGTGGCGGATTTCGCGATTCTCGGCTGGGCCTGGCGGCATGAACGCCACAAGGTGTCGTTCGATGATTTTGCCAATGTGGGCCGTTGGTACAATCAGCTAATGGCGCGGCCGGCGGTGAAGCGCGGGTTCGACGTGAAGCTGGATTGACGATTCGTCTCACCCTGCAAAGAGCCGCTCATCCGGCGACCTGATCCAGGCAAGTGGTTTCATCGGCAGTGGCGACTGCGCCGCTGCCGATGGATTCCGCCATTTCGTCGAGCAGATCGCGAAGAATGACGATCGCCGCATCGCCGCGTGGCATGGGCCTGCCGAAGAGATAGCCCTGCAGGTAGTCGCAATTCAGGTCTCGGAAGAATTCGGCCTGCGCCTCGGTCTCGATGCCTTCGACCGTCACTTCCATGTTCAGGGTGCGGCCGAGCCCGATGATCGTCTGTAGCACCGGGGTGACGGACTGTTGCGATGCCTCTTCTTCCGGAACAAACGACTTGTCGACCTTGATCTTGTCGAACGGCAGCCTCCAGAGATAGCCGAGGCTTGAATAGCCGGTTCCGAAGTCGTCCATGACGATCGCAGCGCCGGCATTCTTGAGTTCAAAGAGCTGCTCGATCACATCGTCGATGGCCTCGAGTAGCAGCCCTTCGGTGATCTCCAGTTCGAGCCGGCCGGCACCAAGTCCGCTTGCCGCAATGGCGTCGGCGACAATAGCGGCGATCGAATTCGGGCTCCTGAATTGCACCGGCGACAGGTTGACGCTGATCTTCAGGTGAGCCGGCCACGTCGCGGCCGCCGCGCAGGCGTTCCTGATGACCCACGCGCCCAGGCTGTCGATTGCACCCATGTCTTCGACCATCGGAACGAATACCGACGGCGAAATGAATTCGCCGCGATCGTCGCGTAACCTCAGGAGCGCCTCGAATCCGTCCAGCCTGCCGCTTCTTCGAACCAACGGTTGAAAATACACTTCGAATTTTTCCCGCGCGACGGCGTCACGGATATGGGCCTCGAGCTGACGGCGCGTCAGCATCGCATCGCGCATCTCAGGGGCAAATACCACATAGCACGCGCGACCGGCGTGCTTGGCCCGGTACAGCGCGATATCGGCATCTTCGAGCAGTTCATCCCCGGTCGCATGCGAGACGGTCGCGCCGGCGCTGCCGACACTGCCGGAAACGATTACGCTGTGATGGCTGAGTTGAAACGGCTTGGCCAAAGCGCGCGTGATCCGATCGGCCATCACGCCGACCTCACCGGGATCCTGCAGGTTGGTTTGCGCGACGGCAAACTCGTCGCCGCCAAGCCGGGAGATGATATCTTCCGGACCAAGCAGCCGCTTCAGTCGTTTGGCCACCGCGCGAAGCAGTTCGTCGCCGACACCGTGCCCGAGTTGATCGTTGATTTCCTTGAATCTGTCGAGATCGATATAATGGACGGCAACACGCGAGCGCGACTGCAATCTCGACATGGCGCCCGTCAGGCTGGCCAGGAAACTTCCCCTGTTCAGCGTGCCGGTCATCGAATCGTGATGTGCGAGATAGTGGACATGCTGGTCGGTGTCCCGCTTCTCCCGTTCGTGCCGTGCAAAGAGTGCCGCCACGCCGAACAGGATGAGGATCACGACAGTCGTCGCCGCGGTGATGGCCAGCACGATCATGCGGCTGCGCTGCTCTGCCGCCGCCAGGTAGGGCTCGATGACTTTTGTCACCTCCATGACCGCACGAACGTCGTCGAGCTTCCAATCTCTTTTCGGTGATTCCGGACTGTTGTTGTGGCAACTCACGCAGGCCGCCTCGGTCATGCGATCCGGTACCGCGATGCGCAGCAGGCGCTTGCCGTCGCGCGTTTCCTCGCGCGAAACGATCGCAGACGGATCGCGCTGGAACGCATCCCACGCGGTGGTCTGGAAACTGTCCATGGTCCGGCCGGCCCGGTTCGGCCAAGGGTACGGGCTGATCAGCGAGAGGGTGGTATCCCTCTCCTTGAGTAGATCGGAGATGTCCTGGACGAAGGTGGCCGGTAGCGGGATCGCGTTGGGATTTCCCTTGTGATCGTGCGACGGGGTCAGGTGTCCGCTTGCCAGCTCCTTTGCGACCACGTTCCGCGTGTAGTAGCCGCGCGTCAGCTTGATCTGGTCGACGGTCTCGATGTTGCTGCGATAGGCGGCCTCGATGGCGGCTGCCTTCATCGCATCGGGAAGATAGATGCCGATGGCGAGGAGACCGACGGCCAACGCCAGCGCCACGCTTGCCGCCGCGACGAATTCCGGGCGCAACTTCAATCGATCGAGAAGACGCTTTCGACGCCGAGGCATAGGTATTATCCGCCAGATGATCGGCGAAGCCTAAAGTAATCAGATTAATTTGAGCCGAATATAACAGGCCATGGCAACGTTGAAACGTCCGTAGAACTACGTGAATGGGCACGCATGTTTGCCCGTCGAAGCTGCATCGATGGCGGGTCGTCAGCTTCAGTTGCCAGACTGATCGCCAGACTTATGTACCTATGTGATAGGTCTGGAGGGCGGCCATGCGCGCGTCGATTTGCAGTGGTACTTTCAGAAACCGCAGGTATCATTGCGCTCATAGTTGAGCCGAATGTCGGCCACGTCGTCTCTCAACACAGAAGAAGGAGCGTCAGCTCCGTCGCGTCTCCAACGCCATGCGCACCGCGAGGCCGGCGAGCACGGTGCCCATCAGCCAGCGCTGCAGCTTGAGCCAGATCGGGCGCTGCCCGAGAAACAATGCGATCGAGCCGGCGCCGAGCGCGATTAGCGCGTTGACGCCGACGCTGATGACGATCTGCACCGAACCCAGCGCCAGCGACTGCGTCAGCACGCTGCCCATGGCGGGATCGATGAACTGCGGCAGCAGCGCCAGATACAGCATGGCGATCTTCGGATTGAGCAGGTTGGTAACGAACCCCATGGCGAACAGTTTGCGCGGGCCGTCGACGGCGAGCTCCTTCACCTGGAACGGGGAGCGGCCATTCGGTTTCAGCGCCTGCCACGCCAGCCAGCCGAGATAGGCCGCGCCGGCCAGCCTCAGCGCGTCATAGGCATAGGGCACCGCGAACAGCAGCGCCGTGATGCCGAACGCCGCGCACAGCATGTAAAAAACAAAACCCAAGGCCACGCCGCCGAGCGACACCATGCCGGCCGCGGCGCCCTGGGTGATCGAGCGCGAGATCAGATAGATCATGTTCGGCCCGGGCGTCAGCACCATGCCGAGGGAGACCAGGGCGAAGGCGAGCAGTGAGGTGATGTGGGGCATGAGGGTCTCGGAGATTGAATGATTGTCTGAAGGCGATCAGGCCGCAGCCGCTGAGCGTGTCACCGGAGAAATCTTCTCTAGTTCCTTGCCGATATGACGTTCGGCCATCCGCATATCGTAGGCGTTCTGCAAATTGAGCCAGAGCTGTGCCGACGTGTCGAGCGCCTTTCCAAGCCGGAGGGCGGTGTCCGCGGTGATGCCGGCCTCTTCATTGGCTAGCCGCTCGATTCGGGTGCGGGGGACGCCGCAAGCCTTCGCAAGGCCGCCGGCGGACAGCCCGAGCGGAACAAGAAATTCCTCGCGCAACACTTCTCCGGGATGCATGGGGGGCAGCTTCTTGACCATCGAATTTCCTTACATCAGCATTGTCAGTGGTAATCGACAAATTCCACATCCGTCGGACCTTCCGAGGTCCAGACAAAGCAGATCCTGAACTGATCGTTCACACGGATCGAATGTTGGCCCTGACGGTCTCCTTTCAAGGCCTCCAGTCGATTTCCAGGCGGAGATTGCAAATCGTGCAGCGAGGTCGCCGAGTCCAGATAGTTCAATCGCCGTCGCGTCACCTTCAGCAGAGCAGCCGGAAAGCCCTTGAGAGCCTCTCCGTCAAATGCCGCCTGTGTCATCCGGTTTTTGAAACTCTTGATCACCGGCCCAGTGTATCATTTTCCGATACGCCGGACCAGCTGATTGTATCGAGATTCGATACATGCTGCTTACCGACCTCGACGCGGTTAATGCGCCTCTTCCCAGTTATTGGCCGCCCGTGCGTCGACCTGCAGCGGAACGTGCAAGATCACCGCCGGGAACGGCGCATCCTGCATGACGCGCTGGACCACCAGCAGCGTGGCGGCGACCTCGTCGTCGGGCACCTCGAAGATCAACTCGTCATGGACCTGCAGCAGCATCTGCGCCGAGAGTTTCTTCCCGCTCAAAGCGTCCTCCATCCGCACCATGGCGCGGCGGATGATGTCGGCGGCGGTGCCCTGCAGTCGCGCGTTGATGGCGGCGCGCTCGTTGAAGGATCGGATCGAGGCGTTGGAGGCCTTGATGTCCGGATAGTGGCACTTCCTGCCGAACAGGGTTTCCACATAGCCGTGCGCGCGGCAGAAATCCCGCGTCGCGTCCATATAGGCGCGGATGCCGGGGAAGCGCTCGAAGTACTTCTTGATGTAGGCGCCGGCCTCCTCGCGGGGAATGCCGAGCTGGTTGGCGAGGCCGAAGGCCGAGATGCCGTAGATGATGCCGAAGTTGATCGCCTTGGCGCGGCGGCGGATATCGGCCGGCATATCCTTGACCGGTACCCCGAACATTTCCGACGCAGTCATGGCGTGAATGTCGATGCCTTCCTGGAACGCGGTGCGCAACGCCGGCACGTCGGCGACCTCCGACAGCAGCCGCAGCTCGATCTGCGAATAGTCCGCCGACACCAGCTTGTGGCCGGGGGCGGCGATGAAGGCGCGGCGGATTTTTCGGCCGTCCTCGGTGCGCACCGGGATGTTCTGCAGGTTCGGCTCGTTGGACGACAGCCGGCCGGTGGTGGTCGCCGCCAGCGCATAGGTGGTATGGACGCGGTGGGTCTGCGGATGAACGTAGTTGGGCAGCGCATCGGTATAGGTCGATCGCAGTTTTGAGACCTGGCGCCAGTCAAGGATCATGCGCGGGAAGGCGTGGCCTTCCTCGGCGAGGTCCTCGAGGATCGAGGCCGAGGTCGACCACGCGCCGGTTTTGGTCTTCGAGCCACCCGGCAAAGCCATCTTGCCGAACAGGATGTCGCCGAGCTGCTTCGGGCTGCCGATGTTGATATCCTCGCCGGCGATCTCGCGGATCTCCGCCTCGATGCGCGCCGCCGTCTGCGCGAAATCCGCCGACAGTTTCGACAGCACCTGGCGGTCGATGGAGATGCCGCGCCGCTCCATGCGGGCCAGCACTGATATCAGCGGTCGCTCCAGCGTCTCGTAGACCGTGGTCATGTGCTCGGCGGGCAACCGCGGCTTCAGCACGCGCCACAGCCGCAGCAGCACGTCGGCATCCTCGGCGGCATAGGCGGTGGCCTTGTCGATGGCCACCTTGTCGAACACCAGCTTGTTCTTGCCGGAGCCGATCACGTCGCCATAGCTGAGATTGGCGTGACCGAGCCAGCGCTCGGTCAGAGCGTCGAGGCCATGGGCATTGCGTCCTGCGTCCAGCGCATAGGACATCGGCTGGACGTCGTCGGCATTGCGGATGGTGATGCCGTGCTGGGCCAGCAGCACCGCGGTGAACTTGATGGCGAAGCCGATCTTCAGAATGCCTTCGGATTCCAGCAGCGGCTTCAGTGCTTCCAGCGCGTCGGCGGGCCGGATCTGGTCGGGCTCCAGGCCGGAGGCGAACAGGCCGGACGCGTCGCCGGACTGCCGGTGGCCGAGCGGAATGTAGCAGGCGTCGTTGGGTCCGAGTGATAGCGCGAGGCCGACAAGGTCGGCCTGCATCGGATCGATCGAGGTCGCCTTGGCCTCGAAGGCGAAATGGCCGAGGTCGTGGATGCGCGAGATCCACTGGCTGAGCTCCGCCAGCGTGCGCACCGGCACATAGGCTTCGCGGTTGACCGGGACTTTTCGCGCGGCTTCGGCGCGGGCGGCGGCAAGCGAGATCGGGGAGAGCGCAGGGCGGCCGGTGACACCAGCGGAGGTGTGGGCGCTGCCGCTCTTCGCCGGCGCTGCGCTCCCTCTCCCGCTTGCGGGAGAGGGGCGGGGTGAGGGCGAGTCGCCTGGGAACAGGCCCTCACCGGCATCGTTGCGCGAGGCGCCCTCGCCCTTGCGCGGCTGCACCACGCCATCGCTGACCCATTCGGCGTCCACATCGGCCGGATCGATATGCGAATACTCCGCGACGCGCCGCGTCAGGGTGGAGAATTCCATGTGCTTGAGAAACGCGATCAGCTTCCGCGCGTCGGGCTCGTGCACCGCGAGTTCGTCGAGCGGCACATCGAGCTTGACGTGATCGTCGAGCAGCACCAGTTGCCGCGAGATCCGCGCCTTCTCGGCATGTTCGATCAGCGATTCCCGTCGCTTCGGCTGCTTGATCTCGGAGGCGCGGGCGAGCAGCGTTTCGAGGTCGCCATATTCGTTGATCAGCTGCGCCGCGGTCTTGATGCCGATGCCGGGCACGCCGGGGACGTTGTCGACGCTGTCGCCGGCCAGCGCCTGCACCTCGACCACCTTGTTCGGCGGCACGCCGAATTTCTCGATCACCTCGGGGATGCCCAGCCGGCGGTCCTTCATGGTGTCGTACATGGTGACGCAGTCGGTGACGAGCTGCATCAGGTCCTTGTCCGACGACACGATGGTGGCGGTGGCGCCGCGTTCGCAGGCCTCGCGCACATAGGTGGCGATCAGGTCGTCGGCCTCGAAGCCGCCCTGTTCGATGCTCGGCAGGTCGAAAGCGCGCACGGCGTCGCGGATCAGCGCGAATTGCGGGATCAGGTCGTCGGGCGCCGGCGGCCGGTGCGCCTTGTATTCCGGATACAGCTTGTTGCGGAACGTGACTTCCGACTTGTCGAAAATGACCGCCAGATGGGTCGGCCGGTTGTCCGGCGGCATGTCGCGCAGCAGCTTCCACAGCATGTTGCAGAAGCCCAGCACGGCATTGACCTGCAGCCCGTCGGACTTGCGGTTGAGCGGCGGCAGCGCGTGGTAGGCGCGGAAAATATAGCCTGAGCCGTCGACCAGGAAGACATGGTCGCCCTTGCCGGGAATGCTGGCGGGGGTCGAGGCGGTGGCGGCGGTCTGTTCTGATGTTTTCGGCATGGCCGCAATTTAGAGATTCCTGGCGCGGAATGACACCCCCACTCAGTTGTCATCGCCCGCTTTCGCGGGCGATGACAACTGAGTGGGGTGCGAGGTCGCTTGCATCCGACCCGGTTCCGTGAGCCCTTGCGGCCAGCTCCGAGCCAAGGAATTCCGATGCCACCACAAATCGACGTGCTGATGGAAAAATTGCGGGCCGTCGAGGCCGAGATCGAGGTCGAGCTGACCAAGCGCCGGGAGGCGCTGCGCTACCGGATCGAGAACAGCAAGATCGTGTTCGCTGACGATGTGCTGGCGGTTCAGCGCGCCATCAAGGTCAACCTGGCGCGCTACATCCGCAATGCCAACCCCTTGGTGGTGCTGACCGCGCCGGTGATCTATTCGCTGATCATCCCGTTCGTGGTGCTGGACCTGTTCGTGATGGCCTACCAGGCGATCTGCTTTCCGGTCTACAAGATATCGAAGGTGCGGCGCCGCGATTACCTGGTGTTCGACCGCCACCATCTGGCCTATCTCAACATCCTCGAAAAAATCAATTGCGCCTATTGCTCCTATGGCAACGGCGTCCTTGCCTTTGCACGCGAGGTGGCCGCGCGTACCGAGGTGTACTGGTGTCCGATCAAACATGCCCGCCGCGTGCTCGGTCCCCACCCGTATTACCAGGGCTTTGCCGATTTCGGCGACGCCGAAGCCTTCCGCGCCAAGATCGACGGCATGAAGATCGACGGCGGAAAGCCGAACCTGCCATGACCCAGGGGCGTCATCGTCCGGCCGTTGATCGGTTTGCTGCGCTGGCCTAATGCGCGCCCTTGCCAAGGAAAATCTGGTAGAAGCTTGTGGCGATTTCGATCGCGATGAGGATCACGACGATGAGTTCCAGTCGAAGCGAGCGTCGGGTGTCGATGATATCAGCCAATGTCTCTGCCGTCTCGGCAATGACCGCGACCTTTCGATCGAGCGTTTCGACCCGCTCCTTCAACTCGTACTCGTCTTCCAGCCGGGCATAGAGCCGCTCCAGATCGGGGCGATCCCACAACGCGTCGGGCTTCTCCGCCACCGCAACGCGACCGGATACCCGGTGCTGCACCAGCAAGGCGTTGCCGATCAGTTTCAGGATCTCGGTTCGATTGCGGCGGGTTCGTCCGCGGGTGGCCAGTTCGGCGGCAAAGGGTTCGATAATGCCGAAGACCTTGGTCACCTCGCGCTCGTCGCTGGCCAGCGCAACGCTCTTGGCCAGCACGTCTGCGACGATCAGGATTCGCGGCGACGACATGTCGCCAAGTTTGATCGGGCCGCCTGCGGCGATCTGGTCGTCTGCGCCGCCGGCGATCTCGACGGTCGTGCTTTCTTCCTCTGCCTGTCCGATCCGGCCCAGGATCCGGCCAGCGACGGAATCGAGAAAGGCAGCCTCTTCTGCGGCGGTCAGGCCCACCAGAACCGCAACGCCATAGCGGAAGAGAATCGCCGCGCCGCGCGCCCCGGCACGAACGGCAAGGGGATTCGCTGAAATGATATCGCCCTCGTAGCCCGACGTGTTGATCCGGTCGCCAAGGTGGAGGGCGTGAACCGAGATGCGGCCTGTGAGTTCTGAATCGATCATGCCAGGGAGCCTGTCATCAAAGTCTATCGCAAATACCGGGGATACGGCATTTCAGATTCGACCGCCGGAGATCGTGCCGGGCCCACTGCGCAGGTCACCGTCCGAACAGCGGCACGGGCGGAGGTGTCGTGGAGCCGGTGGCAAGCGAGCGCTGGACCATGATCGTATCGGCCCAGCGGCCGTGTCGATAGGCAATGCCCGGCAGCAATCCTACCCTGGCGAAGCCGAACTTGTCGTGCAGCCCGAGCGAGGCGGTGTTGTCGGCATCGATGTAACCGATCATCTGCCGGAAGCCCGCCGCGGCGCAGACGTCGATCAGCTCCCGCATCAGGCGTTGCCCGATGCCGTGGCCGACATGCTCGTCATGGATATAGATCGAGTGCTTGACGGTGAAGCGATAGGCCGGTCGCTTGCGGAACAGCACCACATAGGCATAGCCGACGACTTCGCCGCCCCGCGTCGCCACCAGATGCGGGAAGCGGCGGCTCTTCAGGTTCTTGCGGCGGTCGCGCAGGTCGTCGGGCTGCGGCGTCTCGCCGTCGCTCACGCCTTCGTCGATGCCTTGGCGGATATGGCGACGGTAGATCGCCAGCATGGCCTCGACATCCGTGTCGCGGGACGGCCGCACGACAATCGGGGGACTGTTTTCGCTGGGTATTGTGGTGTCCATACGCGCTTCGCTATTCGCTGGCGACGTAAGTGTAAAGACGGATGCGGCCGTTCGCCTCTACCTTGCGGTAAATGCCCTGGATTTCCACGTCGAAGCCGGGGAACGTATTGAACGACGTCTCGAACATCTTGAGATAGTCGATCATCGGCTGCGCCCGCGCGCTGAGGCGCTCGCCCGGCACGATCGTCGCGATGCCCGGCGGGTAGACCACGAAAGGCGTGGTCGCGATGCGGCCGGCGATCTCGTCGATCGGCAGGTAGTCGACATCGTTACGCACCAGCACGCGCGCAGCGTCATGCGGCGACATCGCGATTTCCGGCAGATGCTCGGAGGCGAATTGCCTGGCCTGCAGCACGCTGACATCGGCATTGCGGAAGAAGCTGTGCATCTCCCCGCACAGGTCGCGCAGCCGGACGCCGGCGTAGCGCGCCGGCCGGCGCCGCGCGAATTCGGGGATGGCCTCTTCCAGCAGCGCGTTGTCGTCGTGCAGTTTTTTGAAGGCGACAAGGCCCGATATCAGCGTGCCGGCCTTGCTGGCCTCGACGCCCGGCGTCAGCAGGAACAGCAGCGAGTTGAGGTCGTTCTTTTCCGGGACGATACGGTTTTCGCGCAAGAACTGCGCCACCACCGGCGCGGGGATGCCGTGTTCGGCGTAACCGCCGGTGGCGCGATCGAAACCTGGGGTCAGCAGCGTCAGCTTGTTCGGATCGGTCATAGCGAAGCCGGCCGCCATGCCCGGGAAGCCGTGCCAGGCGGCATCCGGCGCCAGTTGCCAATAGGACGGGTTGGTCGCCAGCTGGTCGGTGCTGACGCTCTCCCACGGCACATCATGCACGCCGCCTTCGTGGGCCGCGTCGGGTATAGCGACGCGCTCGGGCACGAAGGGTTCGAAGAACCAGCGCCGCTCGGGGCGCGCCTCCTTCTCCTCGAACTCGCGGCGGACGGCGCGGATCTTCTTGCGCAGTTCGATGCCCAGACGGATCGTGTCGTCCCACAGCACTTCGCCCGAGCGGCCCTTCATCATCTGCGCGCCGACGTCGAGCGAGGCGAACAGCGGATAAAAGGGAGACGTCGAGGCGTGCTGCATGAAGCTCTCGTTGAAGCGGCGATGCTCCACCCGGCGCTTCTGACCGCGGATGTGGCGGTCCTTCATGTGGATCTGCGACGCCTGCGAAAAGCTCGCGAGCTGCTTGTGGGTCGACTGGGTGGCGATGATGCCCGGCGAGTCCGGGCCGAGATCGCCGAGGCCCATGGCGAAGCGGCCGGCATAGAGCGGGTGGAACTTCATGAAGCCCGCCCAGGCCTCGTCGAACAGGATGTAATCGCAGAGATGGCCGATGCGCTTGATGATCATCTCGGCGCTGTAGATGGTGCCGTCATACGTGCATTGTTCGATCACCGCCACGCGGAACGGGCGCGGACGTTTCCAGGCATCCTTGTCGGTCACCAGCGGATTGACGCGGATGCGCTCGCGCAGGGCCTCCTCTTCAAAGGCCTCCCAGTTCATCGGGCCGATCAGCCCCCAGGGATTGCGCACGGTGGGCACATAGATCGGCACGCCGCCGCAGATCATCAGCGCGCCATGCAGGGCGGCCTTGTGGTTGTTGCGATCGAACAGCACCAGATCGCCGTCGGTCACCAGGGCGGACAGGGCCACCTTGTTGGAGGTCGAGGTCCCGTTGAGCACGAAATAGGTCTTTTCCGCGCCGAAGATTTTTGCGGCCTCTTTCTGCGCCTGCAGCGCGGGGCCTTCATGGGTCAGGAGGTCGCCGAGATCGAGCACCGAGTTGTCGAGGTCGTCGCGGAACACGGCTTCGCCGAGATGCTCCATGAACACCCGTCCGATCGGGCTGCGGCTGTAGAACACGCCGCCGTTGTGGCCGGGGCAGGTCCATAGCTGGTTGCCTTCCTCGGCATAGTCGACCAGCGCGCCGAAGAACGGCGTCTTCAGCGTCTCGGCATACTGCTTCATGCGGCTGATGAGGTTCTTGGCGATGAACGGCGGCGTCTCCTCCGACAGGAAGATATAGCCGTCGATGAAGTCGAGCACCTCGACCGGCACGTCCTCGAACCGCTTGCGGCGAATCAGCAGGATGATGGGGAAGTCGAGGCCGCGTCGCCGCATCAGGTTGATCAGCGCCGCCGTCTTGCCTTCCAGGCCCTTCTTGCCCCAATCGACCACCATGCACCCGATCGCGGCGTCGGTCTGCACCGCGATGGCGGCGTCCTCCAGCTTGCGGGCTTTGACCACCTCGAAGCCGGATCGCTCGATCTCGTCGACGATCTGGTTCAGGCGGACGCCCTCGAGATCGTCCGCGTCGAAGGTCGGCATCGCGAACAGGAAATTGAAGCGTTTGAAATAGTCCATGTGTCCACCGAATGTGTCCGAGGCGATCTGTCTCGCTGGGTTACATGACGAATAGGTGACTAAGCCAGCCCGCAGGCCTCTATCCGCCGGAAAAGATGTTTGGGAACTGTCGGCGCCGCATTATGGCAGCCTCAGGCTGTATGCAAGCCGAACATGTCTCCGCGATGGCGTGGCAGCGGGGCAAGCTGAAGGGGGGCCGTCCGGCCCTGCTGGAGCCGGCCGGCGTTTTGGCGCTGCCGTCAGGTCACCGGCCTGTCGCAAATCCTTCGGCTGCCGGTCAACTGCCATGGGCATGCTCCGCCGCGATTCGACGGGGTGCCATGGTCGCAACGATATCCAGCTATGCAAGGCCGACACGACGCCAGTTCCTGTCGCGTTCGGCCTCATCGGCCGCGCTGGCCGGGATCGGCTGCATCGCCGCGCCGTTTCTCAGCCGCGCGGCGGACCGCCCCAACATCAGTTGCGGCCTGCAGTCCGGCGACGTCTCGAGCGACAAGGCCGTGGTCTGGGCGCGCGCCGACCGCGCCGCGTGCATGCAGGTCGACTACGCCACCACCGAGAGCTTCCACAATATCCTCGGCTCGCGCCGGGTCGATGCACTGCCCGAGAGCGATTTCACCGCCAAGCTGCTGCTCGACGGGTTGCCGCCCGGCCAGGACATTTTCTATCGCGTGCGATTCGACGACATCGCGGACGGTCGTTTCGCCGGCGAAACGCAGGTCGGGCATTTCAGGACCGCGCCTGCCGTGATGCGGTCGATCTCGTTCGTGTGGTCGGGCGATACGGTGGGGCAGGGCTGGGGCATCGATCCCGCCCGCGGCGGCCTGCGCAGCTACCGCACCATGCTGGACAACCGGCCGGACTTCTTCATCCATTCCGGCGATCACATCTATGCGGATTGCCCGATCGAGGCCGAACTGAAGCTGCCGGACGGCGGCATCTGGCGGAATATTGTGACGGAGGAAAAATCCGTCGTGGCCCATAGCCTCGCGCAGTTCCGCGGCAACTACAAATACAACCTGCTCGACGACAACCTGCGTGCCTTCAACGCGCAGATTCCGATCCTCGCGCAATGGGACGACCACGAGGTCACCAACGACTGGTCGCCGATCGGATCGGTCGACGAGAGCGGCTACGACGAGCACGGCGTCTCGCGACTGGTGTCACGCGCGCGTCAGGCCTTCCACGAATTCATCCCGATGCGAGGGCAGCCGGAGCAGGGCGGTCGGGTCTATCGCAAGGTCGAATACGGCCCGCTGCTCGACGTGTTTCTGCTCGACATGCGCTCCTATCGCGACTCCACCTGGAACAAGGGCGACGAGCGGGATCCGGCCTTCATCCTCGGTCCGGTGCAACTGGCGTGGCTGAAGCGCGAACTGGCGGCGTCGAATGCAACGTGGAAAGTGATCGCCGCGGACCTGCCGATCGGGCTGATCAGCCTCGACGCCATCGCGCTCGGCGACGGGCCGCCGTCACGGCGCGAGCACGAGATCGCGGATCTCCTGTCGTTCATCAAACACGCCGGTGTCGTGAACACCGTCTGGCTGACCGCGGACATGCACTACACCGCCGCGCATTACTACGATCCGAACCGCGCGGTCTTCCAGGACTTCGCGCCGTTCTGGGAATTCGTCTCCGGGCCGCTGCACGCCGGAACCTGGGCTCCCGGCGAGCTCGACAATACGTTCGGGCCCGAAGTGAGATACGAAAAGGGCTGCAGCGCGACCCAGGGCGAGAACCTGGCGCCCTGCTTCGGGCTGCAGTTCTTCGGCCATGTCAGCATCGACGGCGGCACCGAAGCGATGACAGTCACGCTGAAAGACGTCGATGGCCGCGCGCTGTGGTCGGTGCAGATTCCGCCGAAGCCGGACGCCAGGACTGGCCCGGTGCTGTCGCAGCACTTCTAGAGCGGAGTGAATCCGCATAGCCGTCGCTTGGGGCGGCTATCTGTTTCGCGCAATGGGCGTGTCGCCACGCGCCCGATCCTCATTGCAGAAATTGCCTGAACCGCCGCAGCGAAAAAAAGAACAGGATGCCGCCGATGCCGAACAGCGCGGCGAGCTGTGGCCACACCACGTCGAGGCCTGCGCCGCGGAACAGGATCGCCTGTGCCATGATCACGAAGTGCGTATTGGGCGCCGCGAGCATGATGTACTGGATGACCTCCGGCATGCTCTCGCGCGGCGTCATGGCGCCGGACAGCGCCTGCAGCGGCAGCAGGATCAGCATCAGCAGCAGGCCGAACTGCGGCATCGTGCCGGCCATGGTCGCCAGGAAGATGCCCATGCAGGTGGTGGCGAACAGCTGCAGCGTTGCGCCGAGCAGAAACAGCAGCATCGATCCCTGGATCGGGACGGCGAGAAAGCCCTGCACGACGAACAGCAGCGAGGCGCTGGACGCCAGCAGGACGACCAGGCCCATCGACCAGATCTTGCTCGCCATGATCTCGAACGGCGTCACCGGCATCACCAGCAGGTGTTCGAGGGTGCCGTGCTCGCGTTCGCGGATCAGGGCGGCGCCGGTCAGGATGATCGACAACATGGTGATCGCGGTGATGACCTCGCTGACGGCGCCGAACCAGCCTTTGTTGAGCTGGGCGTTGAAACGCACCCGCAACGCCAGGTCGACGGCCACCGTGGTCGGAGCCCGGTAGTGCTTGAGAAACTCCGTGACCTCGCTGGTAACGATCGACTGGATATAGCCGCCGCCGGAGAACGCCTGGGTCATGCGGGTGGCGTCGATGTTGAGCTGGATGGTCGGCGACTTGCCGGCCAGCAGGTCGCGCTGGAAGTTCGGCGGGATGTCGAGCGCAAAGGTGTCGATGCCAGCGTCCATGCGGCTGTCCATCTGCCGCTGGCTGATCAGGCTGGGACTCGAAAAATACGGCGGAGTGAATGCTGTGATGATGCGCGATGACACCGGCGACTGGTCCTCGTCGACGATGGCGATGGCCGCCTGGTTGAGGGTTTCCGGCAGCGCCTTCGAGGCGGTGTAGATCGAGAATGTGAAGGCGTAGCCGATCAGAAACAGCAACATCGAATCGCGGGCCAGCCCGCGCAGTTCCTTGACGCCGAGTTCGAGGATGTTGGCCAGCCGCATGCTCAGTCCGCCTGCTTCCTGAGGAGCGCCGCGCCGAGAGCCAGCAGGATCGGGATGGTGATCAGTAGCGGCCAGAACGAACCGGCCAGCTCGGAAATGCCAAGGCCCTTTGAAAACGTGCCGCGGGTGATGTTGACGAAATAGGTGGTCGGGTAGATTCGCCCGATGACGGCGCCGGCGCCCTGCAGCGACGACACCGGATCGATCAGGCCGGAATACTGGATGGCGGGGATCAGGGTCAGCAGCGCGGTGCCGAAGATCGCCGCGATCTGGCTGCTCATGAAGGTCGAGATCACCAGTCCCATGCCAGTGGTGACGATGACATAGAGGAACGCGCCGGCGGCGAAGGTGGGGAAACTGCCGGTGAACGGTACCTGAAAGGCGAACATCGCGAAGGCCGTCAGCAGCAGGAAGTTCAACATCGCCAGTGCGACATAGGGAATCTGCTTGCCTACCAGGAATTCGAGCCGCGTGACCGGGGTGACGTAGAAATTGATGATCGATCCGAGCTCCTTCTCGCGGACCACGCTGAGCACCGCGAGCATCGCCGGGATCATCAGCAACAGCAGCGGAATCACGGCCGGCGCCATCGCCACCAGGCTCTTGATGTCGGGATTGTAGCGGTAGCGCAGCGCGATCTGGAAACTCCCGGCGGTTGCGGCGTTGCCGTAGAGTTCGCGGGCCTTCTGGGTCAGCCAGGAGAGATGCATGGCCTGCACATAGCCGCGCGCGGTTTCCGCGCGCACCGGCATGGCGCCGTCGATCCAGGCGCCGATCTCGACATTCTTGCCACGCGCCACGTCGCGTCCGAAGCCGGGCGGGATTTCGATCGCCAGGCTCAACTCGCCGGTGCGCATGCGGCGGTCGAGATCGGCATAGTCGGTGATGGCCGCGGCCTCCCTGAAATAGCGGGAGCCGGCGATCTGCAGGATGTAGTCCCGGCTGATGGTGGAGTCGTCGCGGTCGAGCGCGGCGAAAGTGAGGTTCTCGAGGTCGAGATTCAGGCCGTAGCCGATGACGAACATCAGGAGGACGCTGCCAATCATGGCGAGCGTGGCGCGGATCGGATCGCGGCGCAGTTCTAGCGTCTCGCGCCTGGTGTAGGCCAGCATGCGGCGCAGATCGAACCATCGCTTGCTGCCGCTGTGCGCGGGGGCCAAGGGTTGCTGAACCGCCGAGTCGGCCGTGGATGCGCCGGTCTCCGCTGGCGCAGCATCCGCTCGTCCCATGGCATCCTGCAGATAGGCAATGAACGCCTGCTCAAGTGTCGCCGTGGCGCGAACCTTCTTGATCGCCGCCGGCGTGTCGCTGACCAGCACCTTGCCCGCATGCATCAGCGAGATGCGATCGCAGCGCTCCGCCTCGTTCATGAAGTGGGTGGAGATGAAGATCGTGACGTTGTCGTTGCGCGACAGGTGGGACAGGATCTGCCAGAAGCCGTCTCGCGCCACCGGATCGACGCCGGAGGTCGGTTCGTCGAGGATGAGGATGTCCGGCGAATGGATCATCGCCACCGCCAGCGACAGCCGCTGGCGCACGCCGAGCGGCAGCGGATCGGGCAGGGAGTCCAGCACGGCTGCCAGATCGAACCGCTGCACCATCTCCGCGATCCGTGCGGGAATCGCGGCGGGATCCATCCGGAACAGGCGCGCGTGCAGCTCGAGATTCTGCCGCACCGTCAGTTCGGAATACAGCGAGAATGCCTGTGACATGTAGCCGACGCGGCGCCGCACCTCCATGTCGGTGGAATCGATGAGATTACCGAACAGTTTTGCGATGCCTCCGGTGGCCGGCAGCAGCCCGGTCAGCATCTTCATGGTGGTGGTCTTGCCGCAGCCGTTGGAGCCGAGAAAGCCGAAGATCTCGCCGCGTCCAATGCGAAAGCTGACATCGTCGACGGCGGTGAAGTCGTGGAAGCGCATGGTGAGATGCTCGGCCTCGATGGCGACGTCGCCGTCCAGGGCCGCGGGTCGCGGCGGGATCATCACTTCCTTGTAGTCGCGGCGATCTTCTTCAGGGAGCAGGGCGATGAACGCGGCGTCGAGCGTTGTGGCACCGGTCTGCCGCAGCAACTCGGCAGGCGCGCCGGTCGCCAGCGCGCGGCCGGCATTCATGGCCACCAGATGATCGAAGCCGGCGGCCTCTTCCATATAGGCGGTGGCGACAATGACACTCATGCCCGGCCGTGAGGCGCGAATGCCGTCGATCAGCTCCCAGAACTGACGGCGTGACAGCGGATCGACGCCGGTGGTGGGCTCGTCGAGGATCAGCAGGTCGGGATCGTGGATCAGCGCGCAGCACAGGCCGAGCTTCTGCTTCATGCCGCCGGACAGCTTGCCCGCCGGCCGTTCGGCGAACGGAGCCAGCCCCGTGCTGTGCAGCAACTCGCGGATCCGGCGTTCGCGCTCACGTTTGCCATGCCCGAACAGCCGGCCGAAGAAGTCGATGTTCTCGAACACCGACAACGTCGGATAGAGGTTCTTGCCGAGTCCCTGCGGCATATAGGCGATGCGAGGGCAGGTCTGCATGCGCAGGCGGGCATCGGCCATGTCGGCGCCCAGCGTTTCGATATGGCCGCTCTGGATCGCGCGCGCGCCGGCGATCAGCGACAGCAGGCTGGATTTGCCGACACCGTCCGGACCGATCAGGCCGACCATGCAGCCGGCGGGGAGGTCCAGGGTGATGGAATCGAGCGCCAGGATCTTGCCGTAGCTGAGTCCCACCGCGTCGAGGCGCACCGCCGGCGCTGGTGCTCCCTGTGCGGTCGACTCGTTCATTGCGCCAGCGTTCCGTTCAGGCTTTTCGGCCACTCCGCTTTGGGATCGAGCCGCACATAGGCCATGCCGGGCAGGCCGGTCTTCACCCGCTGGATATATTTGCGCAGCAGTTCCGGCGGGATGTGCGCCTTGACCCGGAACATCAGCTTGAGGCGTTCTTCTTCAGTCTCCACGGTCTTGGGCGTGAACTGGGCGACGTCGGCGACGAAGGTGGCCTTGGCGGGAATCACCACCTGCGGCAGCGCGTCCAGCACCAGGCGAACGTCGGCGCCCAGGGAGACTTGTCCGGCCTGCGTCGTCGGCAGGAAGAAGGTCATGTAAACATCGCCGAGATCGACCAGGTTGAGCACCCGTCCCCCGGCAGCGAGCACTTCGCCGGGCTGCGCCACGCGGTATTGCACGCGTCCGTCCCGCGGCGATTTCAGCGTGCTGTCGTTGATCTCGACCGTAATGCTGTCGATGGCCGCCTGCGCCGCATCGACTGCGGCGCCGGCGTCGATCACCTGTGCCCGCGCGGCGCTGATGGCTGCCTCCGAGGCGGCGATCTGGGCCTGCGCTGCAGCCACCGCGGCCTTGCCGCCTTGGGCATTGGCGCGGTCATCGTCGAGCACCTGCTGTGACACGGCGCTGCTGGTGATCAATTGCTCGGAGCGCGTGAGTTTTCTTTGCAGCGTGTCGAGCTGGGCATCGCGCTGCGCCAGCACGGCAACCGCCGCGGTTCGTTCGGCTTCCCTTTGCTTCACCAGGCTGTTGGCGGTGTCGATGCTGACCTTGGCCCGGTGCAACTGTGCGTTCGCCTGGCGACGCTGTGCCTCCAGCTGGTCGGTGTCCATCCGCGCCAGCACCTGGCCGGCCGAGACGAAGTCGCCCTCCGCGACCAGGATCTCGCGAATTCGCCCGGCGGCTTTGGTGGAAATATCGATTTCGGTCGCCTCGATGCGACCATTGCCGCTGCCAATTCCGGGCGGCAGCTGGTTCCCGCCAAATCGATGCCAGGCGTAGTAGCCGCCGCCGGCAACGATGACGAGCAGGCCGGCCAGCAGCCAGCGTTTCCAGTCCAGTTTCAGCAACGGATTTGCTCCCGCTTGGTGTGAAGGAAGCCGCGCCTCAATCAAGGCGAGAGACGATGGCCGAACCTATGCGCCGCGTTGATGGATCACCTTGACCTGCCTCAAGGTTCTCGCGCGACGCGAGAGCCGGCCACAAATTGTGGGTCAATGCACAAGCGCGTGACATTTTGTTTTTCGAACAGGCATGTATTCTGAGCCCGCAGTTCAAGCTGGCCGTATCTGTGCTGAAGCTCGATGCCGAATGGATCCCTTGTCATGACCGCAACCAGCCACGGCGATTTTTATGCCGGCATTCCGGTGTTTCACGGCTTCGGCAGCCTGATGGACCCGGCGTTGTATTCGGCCCTGCCCGATGACTGGACCATCGGCATCGCCGATATCGTGGAATCCACCAGGGCGATCGCGCAACAGCGTTACAAGGCCGTCAACATGGCCGGGGCGGCAGTGATCGCGGCGGTCACCAACGGGCTGGAAGGGCGCGAATTTCCATTCGTGTTCGGCGGCGACGGCGCCAGTTTCGCGGTCGGGCCCGACGATCTCGCTTGCGCCCGCGATGCGCTTGCCAGCACGGCGACCTGGGTCAGGGAGGATCTCGACCTGGCGATGCGGGTCGCGCTGGTCCCGGTGTCTGCCATTCGCGCCCAGGGCTTCGACGTCCGGGTGGCGCGCTACGCGCCATCGCAGAACCTGTCCTACGCCATGTTCACGGGCGGCGGCATCGGCTGGGCGGAGGCGGCGATGAAGCGCGGTGAATTTGCCGTGCCGATGGCGCCAGCGGGGGCGGTCCCCGATCTGTCCGGCCTGTCATGCAGGTTTGAGGAAATCCCCGCGGTGCGCGGGCTGATCCTGTCGGTGCTGGTGGTGGCTGTCGCCGGCGCAGACCCGGGCGCGTTCCGTAAGGTGATCGAGGACATGGTCGCGCTGGTGGAGCGCAGTCCCGACGCCGGTCGCCCGGTGCCCGCGGGCGGACCGCCGCTGCGCTGGCCGCCGGCGGGTCTCGATTTCGAGATGCGCGCAGCGCGCGGCCGTCCGCGCGTGGCCCGGCGCGTCAGGGTGCTTGGTAGAACGCTTATGGCGTACATCACCGTGCGGTTCGGCATCAGCGTCGGTGGCTTTGTGCCCAAGACCTATATGCAGCAACTGGTCGAGAATTCCGACTTCCGCAAATACGATGACGGCCTGCGGATGATTCTGGATTGCACGCCTGAGCTTGAGGGCGCGATCGAGCGGCGCCTGATCGCCGCCGCATCAGCAGGGACGATCCGCTACGGGCTGCACCGCCAGGATGCCGCGATGATGACCTGCTTCACGCCGTCAGCCCTGCGCAGCGATCACGTACATTTCATCGATGGCGCGCGCGGCGGCTATGCTTCGGCGGCCACCGCGCTCAAGGCGATGGCCGTTCAGACGGCATGATCAGGGGTGTCTTGAAACCGCGATTTCAGCGCGCCGATTTGCTCCAGAGCTCGCCGCCGCAGATTGCGCCGACGCAGCCCTCGACCCGCAGCGCTGTGGGTCCGGTAACCGACACGTTGCTGTCGTACATCCTGCCGTCGTCGGAATTGTAGATCTGTCCGGACCACTTGTTGGGGCCGACCGGCTTCATGCCGAAGAACAGCTGAACACCGATCATCGACCGGTTACGCAAAGCGGGATCGGGATTTTTGTCGTCGACAGCCGGCTTCCCGGTGGCCGGATCGAGCTTGTCGCGTAGCGAAACGATCGCGCCGCACAGATTGCCGCCGCAACGGGACACGCGAACCCGCGCGTCTCCTTTTTCCGTAAGCCAGACACCGGTCGCATCTTCGGCAGACTGCGCCTGCGCAACACTGGACATCGCTAGCATGCCCAGCGTTGCGATCAGCATCCTGAATCTGAAAGTCATGAAGTTCTCCCGCTCATGACAGTCTGAATAACAAGAAATCCGATTTGTGCAATGCCGTATCGGTGTCATGTTCCGCACATTGTCGCCGCACGCAGAGCGAAGCCACGCCGCACCGTTCATTCACCACGGCAGTCCGCACAGATCGATCTCGCCCTCATGCGGCGCGCGCTTGAGATGGAAGACCATGGGAAGCATCGCGTCGAATCGGACCCGGCCGCCGGGCTGTTCGGCCCAGACCTCGCCCATGAATCGCTTCCAGCCGCGACTGGCATAAAAGGCTTCATTGTGGGGGTCGCAGAACAGCAGCGCGAAATCTGTCGCGCGTTCGTCCTTCAGGGTTTGGACGGCAGCATTGAGTGCGACGCTGGCCAGTCCGCGTCCGCGAAAATCCGGATGCGTCGCGACGCCGCCGATCCCGCCCGCGCGCAGCTTGCGTCCGTTCCAGGTCACGTCGCGGCGGAAAATCCCCACATGGCAGACCAGTTGTTCGTCGGATTCGACCAGGACCCGCAGGTCCGCATCGGCAAAAACGATATGGCCCCACGGCAGCTGGCGCAGCACGTCGTCCGGCCAGACGAGGTCGAACAGCTGCGCGACCGCAGGCGGCGCGGCACCGCCGGTTAAAATCTCGATTTCGATGCTCATGGCGCGATCCCTCTGCTTGCGTCGCGTTCTTGCAGGGCGGCACACGGGGAGCAAGCTGTCTCGGCCGGCATCGTGGCCAACTGTCGCGCTCATGTCTGCTGCTGTATTTCGGCCATGGAACCTTCTATAAGGGTTCCCGTTGAACCAACTCTCCCATTATTGCGGATCTTGACCCATGACGTTCACGCTTCCCAATCTTCCTTACGCCTATGACGCGCTCGCGCCCCATATGTCGAAGGAAACGCTGGAATTTCATCACGATAAGCATCATCAGGCTTACGTGACCAACGGCAACAACCTGCTCAAGGGCACCGAATTCGAGGGCAAGTCCCTCGAAGACATCGTGAAGGGTTCGTTCGGCAAGAATGCGCCGCTCTTCAACAATGCCGGTCAGCACTACAATCACCTGCATTTCTGGAACTGGATGAAGCCGAACGGCGGCGGCGACAAGCTGCCCGGCCGGCTCGAGAAGAAGATCACCGAGGATCTCGGCGGTCTCGAAAAGTTCAAGACCGATTTCGCCGCCGCAGGCGTCGGCCAGTTCGGCTCCGGCTGGGCCTGGCTGTCGGTCAAGAATGGCAAGCTTGAAATCTCCAAGACCGCCAACGGCGAGAGCCCGCTGGTGCACGGCGCCACGCCGATCCTCGGCGTCGACGTCTGGGAGCACTCCTACTACATCGACTATCGCAACCGTCGTCCCGACTATTTGAAGGCGTTCGTCGATCACCTGGTGAACTGGGAATACGTCGACGAACTGTTCTCCAAGGCCTGATTGTTACGACATTGAATGTCAGGGCGGTGGCGCAAGCTGCCGCCCTTTCGTTTTTGCAGGTGTTGTGCGACGAAGCGCAGCATGTTGCCATGACGCGCAGGCGCCAATGGCCCCCTCCCCGCAAGGGGGAGCGGAGAAGCGCGCCACGCGCCGTATGAGCGGACAAAAAACGGTTGGTGAATCAATGCTAAATTACGTTCTGGTGTTTATCGGAGGCGGACTCGGCTCGACGTTGCGCCATACCATCAACGTCACATGCGCGCGCTGCCTGGGCACGGCGTTTCCCTGGGGCACCTTCATCATCAACATCACCGGTTCGACGGTGATGGGCCTGATCGCCGGCTATCTCGCCTTCAAGGGCGAGGCGTCGCAGCCGTGGCGGCTGTTTCTGATGACCGGCATTCTCGGTGGCTACACCACCTTCTCGGCATTCTCGCTGGATGCGGGGTTGCTTTATGAGCGCGGCGAGCCGGGGCTGGCGCTGCTCTACGTGCTGGGCTCGGTTCTGCTGGCGATTATCGGCCTGTTCGCCGGACTGGCGCTGGTCCGGCATTTTACCTGAACAGGACGTTGCACAAGGTTATGTTATAATATAACAAATGGGCAGGGCGACCTCAGGTCGCCCGATATCTTTTGCCCAGGCGCATCGATGCCGCATACGCACGACCACCCGCATTCCCATGCTCACAGCCATGGCCCGTCCGCACCGCATCCGGCCCAGCCGGCGCCGTGGTCGATCCTGCGCATGACCCTGCTGTCGCGGCTGTCGGCCGCGCTGCTGGTCAGCGCCGCGCTATGGGCGGTCGTTCTGACGGCCATGAGGTAGCGCCATGGTCGCCCAGCTCAGCTTTCACGACGTCACGCTCGGCTACGACCGCCATCCGGCGGTGCACCACCTGAACGGCGAGATCGCCGCCGGCAGCCTGCTGGCCATCGTCGGCCCCAACGGCGCCGGCAAGTCGACGCTGTTTCGCGGCATCGTCGGCATTCTCAAGCCGCTGGCCGGCGCGATCGGGCTCGGCGACCTCAAGCCGCGCGAGATCGCCTATCTGCCGCAGAGCGTCGATATCGACCGCACGTTTCCGATTTCGGTGTTCGATTTCGTCGGCACCGGGCTGTGGCGCACCACCGGTCTGTTTGGCGGGATGGGTAAGAAGGCGCGGCGACAGATCGCGGATGCGCTCGCCGCAGTCGGCCTCAACGGCTTCGAGAACCGCACCATCGGCACGTTGTCCGGCGGGCAGATGCAACGCATGCTGTTCGCGCGCGTGCTGTTGCAGGACGCGCGCGTCATCGTGCTCGACGAGCCGTTCAACGCCATCGACGCAAAAACCTCGGCCGACCTGATCGGCCTTGTCAGGCACTGGCACGCCGAGAAGCGCACCGTGCTGGCGGCGCTGCACGACATGGATCTGGTGCGCGCGAATTTTCCCGACACCTTGCTGCTGGCGCGCGGCGAAGTGGCGTGGGGGCCGACGGCGCAGGTGCTGACCGCGGAAAACCTCAAGGAAGCGCGGCGCATGTGCGAGGCCTTTGACGACGGCGCGTCGGCTTGCGTCGCACCGCCGCGGGCGGCATGAGCATGCTGTACGATGCGCTGATCGCGCCGTTCATCGATTTCGAATTCATGCGCCGCGCGCTGGCCGGCGTGATTGCGCTGGCGCTTGGCGGCGCGCCGATCGGCGTGTTCCTGATGCTGCGGCGGATGAGCCTGGTCGGCGACGCCATGGCGCATGCGATCCTGCCGGGTGCTGCGGTCGGCTTTCTGTTTTCAGGTTTGAATCTGTTCGCGATGACGTTTGGCGGGCTGATTGCAGGCTTTTCCGTCGCGCTGCTGGCCGGGCTGGTCTCGCGCGTCACCGAGATCAAGGAGGACGCGTCATTGGCGGCGTTCTATCTGGTGTCGCTGGCGCTCGGCGTCACCATCGTGTCGATGCGCGGCACCAATATCGATCTGCTGCATGTGCTGTTCGGCAACATCCTGGCGCTGGACGATCAGACGCTGCTGGTGATCGCCTTCAATGCGACCATCACGCTGATCGTCATGGCGGTCATCTACCGGCCACTGGTGGTCGAATGCGTCGATCCGGTTTTCCTGCGCACCGTGAGTCGCGCTGGCGCGCCGGCGCATCTCGCCTTCCTCGCGCTCGTCGTGATCAACCTGGTCAACGGCTTTCACGCGCTGGGCACGCTGCTTGCGGTGGGGCTGATGGTGCTGCCGGCGGGCATCGCGCGGTTCTGGTCGCGCGATATCACCGGCATGATCGTCATCGCCGTCGCAAGCGCCATGCTGGCCGGCTACTTCGGACTGGTGTTGTCGTTTCAGACCAAAGTGCCGTCCGGGCCGGCCATCATCCTGGTCGCGGCCGGAATTTACGTGATTTCGGTTTTGTTCGGCAATGTCAGTGGCTTGGTCCGGCAGTTGTTTCCCGGCCGGCATCTCGAGGCGTAAGCCCCAAATCCTGAGACGAAGTGGTGCAATTCATGTGGCGTTTTTGTGCTGTTCTGGGCTCCCTGTTAGCCCTTGGTTTTGCTGGTATTTCCGGCGCCTCCGCGCAGGATAAGATCCATGTCGTGGCGAGCTTCTCGATCCTCGGCGACTTCGCCAGAAATGTCGGCGGCGATCGCGTCAGCGTCACCACGCTGGTCGGTCCCGACGGCGATGTTCACGTCTACACGCCGTCGCCGGTCGACGCGAAGAAGGTCGCCGATGCGAAACTGCTGATCGTCAACGGGCTCGGCCTCGAAGGCTGGCTGCCGCGGCTGGTGCAATCCTCCGGCGGCAAGGCAACCATCGTCGCCGCCAGCGACGGCATCGCGACCCGCAAGCTGGACGGTCACGCCGACCCGCATGGCTGGCAGTCGGTGGCCAACGCGAAAATCTACGTCACCAACATCCGGAAAGCGTTGAGTGTCGCTGACCCCGCCGGCGCCGCGTCCTACAACGCCAATGCCGAGGCCTATCTGGCGAAGCTGGATGCGCTGGATGGTGAGGTGCGCAGCGCGGTGGCCACGATTCCGCAGGGCCGCCGCAAGGTGATCTCGACCCATGACGCGTTCGGCTACTTCGCTGCCGCCTACGGCCTCGCCTTCATCGCCCCGCAGGGCGTCTCCACCGAGGCCGAGCCCAGTGCCCGCGACATCGCGGTCATCATCACTCTGGTCAAGACCGGCAAGATCCCCGCGGTGTTCCTGGAAAATATCAGCGATCCCCGGCTGATGCGCCGGATCAGCGCCGAGACCGGGGCGAAGATCGGCGGAACGCTGTATTCCGACAGCCTGACCCGGGAAAACGGCGACGCCCCCACTTACATTGATATGGTCAGGCACAATATAAAGGCGCTGACGAGCGCGCTGACCAGCTAGCGCAGGGGCACCCCTGCTGCCGGCGCGCACCAAGCCCCGCTGGAGTGACCATGTCTGAAGCGACCGCCGCCAAAATCCCCGTGACCGTGCTGACCGGCTATCTCGGCGCCGGCAAGACCACGCTGCTGAACCGCATCCTGTCGGAGAATCACGGCAAAAAATACGCGGTCATCGTCAACGAATTCGGCGAGATCGGCATCGACAACGACCTGATCATCGGCGCGGATGAAGAAGTGTTCGAGATGAACAACGGCTGCGTCTGCTGCACCGTCCGCGGCGACCTCGTCCGTATTCTCGACGGGCTGATGAAGCGCAAGGGCAAGTTCGACGCCATCATCCTGGAAACCACCGGCCTCGCCGATCCCGCGCCGGTGGCACAGACCTTCTTCGTCGACGAGGACGTGCGGCTGCACACCCGCCTCGATGCGGTCGTCACGGTGGCCGATGCCAAGTGGCTGAGCGAGCGGCTCAAGGACGCGCCGGAAGCCAAGAACCAGATCGCCTTCGCCGACGTCATCGTGCTCAACAAGATCGATCTCGTCACCAAGCCGGAGCTTGCCGAAGTGGAAGCGCGCATCCGCGCCATCAACCCCTATGCCAAGCTGCATCGCACCGAGCGCGCGCAGGTCAAGCTGTCCGACGTGCTGGAGCAGGGCGCCTTCGATCTCGACCGCATCCTGGAGATCGAGCCGGAATTCCTCGATGCCGAGGACGGGCATGATCATGACCACGATCATCACGGCCACGACCATCATCACCATGACCACGGCATGAAGCACTATCACGACGAGGACATGCAGTCGCTGTCGCTGCGCACCGACAAGCCGCTCGACGCCGCCACCTTCATGCCGTGGCTGCAAGGGCTGGTCGCCGCCGAAGGCGCCAAGATGCTGCGCTCCAAGGGCATCCTGTCGTTCATCGGCGACGATGACCGCTATGTGTTCCAGGGCGTTCACATGATGCTGGAAGGCGATCACCAGCGCCCGTGGAAGGACGACGAGAAGCGCGAGAGCCGCCTCGTCTTCATCGGTCGCGACCTGCCGGAACAGATGATCCGCGACGGCTTCGCCAACTGCATTCCCGCGTGATGAGCGACTTCAATCCGCTGCAGGAGCAGGAATCCATCGTCTCGGTCACCGACCGCGTGGTGCCGGTGGCGATCGGCGCGCAGGTGATCGCGATTCATTTTCTCGGCGATCGCGCCGCCTTCGTCGGCGCCGAGGAGACCGTGACGCTGGTCAGCGGCAGCGGCGAGATGACGCCGGTCGCAGTGGCCAGCGGCGGCATTCTCTGTGCCGCCTCCGACGGCAACCGCGTGGTGATGGGCGGCGACGATGGCAAGCTTGTCGCGCTCGACCGCAACGGCAAGGTCACGACGCTAGCCACCGACGCCAAGCGGCGCTGGATCGACAACGTCGCTTTGCATCCCGACGGCGCGGTGGCGTGGTCGGTGGGCAAGGTGGCGTTCGTGCGCCAGCCGAAGAACGAGGAGAAGTTCTTCGAGGTGCCGTCGACCGTGGGCGGCCTGGCTTTCGCGCCAAAGGGGCTGCGGCTGGCGATTGCGCACTACAACGGCGTGACGCTGTGGTTTCCCAACATGGTGGGCAAGGTCGACGTGCTGGAATGGGCCGGCTCGCATCTCGGCGTCACCTTCAGCCCCGACAACAAGTTCCTGGTCACCGCAATGCACGAGCCGGCGCTGCACGGCTGGCGGCTGGCCGACAGCAAGCACATGCGCATGACCGGCTATCCGGCGCGGGTGCGCTCGGTGTCGTGGAGTGCCGGCGGCAAGGGACTGGCGACGTCAGGCGCCGACAGCGTCATCGTCTGGCCGTTCGGCAGCAAGGACGGCCCGATGGGCAAGGAGCCGGCGATGCTGGCGCCGCTCAAGGCCAAGGTCACCATGGTGGCCTGCCATCCGAAGCAGGACATCCTCGCCTGCGGCTACAGCGACGGCACCATCCTGATGGCGCGGATGACCGACGGCGCCGAGATCCTGGTGCGCGCCAACAAGGGCGAGCCGGTCACCGCGCTGGCCTGGAACGCGAAAGGCACGCTGCTCGCCTTCGCCGCCCAGGACGGCGATGGCGGGCTGCTGGAGCTGTAGGAGCGGACTCGTGTCCCGGACGCGGTGCAGCGCTCTTGCGCTGCTCCGCAGATCCGGGATCCCGCTTTCCCCTGTAAATAGCTGGGCCCCGGCTCTGCGGCGCACCACGCCACCCGACGATGCTTCGCATCGTCCGGCGACGCAGTGCACCGCGTCCGGGGCACCATTTTGGTCGCGACGGCGACTCGGCGCTGCGGCGCCGCCCGTGCCTACTTCAGCAGCGCGCGGATCTTGTCCGCGTCCGCCGGTGTGACGGGATTGTAGACCACCATGTTGAGGTCGGGCCGGCCGTCGACGGCGAAGGACGAGAATTCCATCGACAACGGTCCGGCGATCGCATGGTGCAGGACCTTGGTGCCGTCGCCATGCTGGCACTGCACATCGTTGTCGCGCCACATCGCCGCGAATTCGGGGCTGGTGGCGCAGAGCTCGTCGACCAGCGATTGCACGTTGCCCGCCGCACCGGCACGCGCCACATCGGCGCGGAACGACGCCACCACATAGCGGGCGACGCTTGGCCAATTGGGCTGCGCGCCACGGACCCGGCTGTCGCGGAACATCAGACGCAGGATATTGCGCTGTCCATCGGGCAGTTTGCTGTAGTCGGTGAGGACCGCCGCAGCGGCGCTGTTCCAGGCGATCACGTCCCACGTCGCCGTGCGGACGAAGGCCGGACTGTAGGCGAGCGTATCGAGCAGGCGTTGCAGGCGCGGTGAGATACCGTCCGGCGCCTGATAGCGGGCGGCGGGGAGCCGGCCGAGACCGAGCAGAAACAGATGTTCGCGCTCCGCGCTGGTCAGCATCATGGCGCGGGCGATGCGATCCAGCACGTCGGCGGAAGGCGCGCCGCCGCGGCCCTGCTCCAGCCAGGTGTACCAAGTGGCGCTCACATGGGCGCGCTGCGCCACTTCTTCGCGTCGAAGTCCCGGCGTTCGCCGTCGCTGCAGCGAAAAGCCGAAGGCCGCAGGATCGAGCCTGGCGCGGCGATCCTTGAGATAAGCCCCGAGCGGGTTGGCGTCCGTCATGCTGTTAGCAATTATACCCGTATAAGCTCACTACTTTACCCGAATGATGAACCTACCATATCCCTGCCTTCTGAACAGGGAGACTTTCTCATGCGTGTCTTCGTCACCGGCGCCGCCGGATTCATCGGCAGCGAAACGACAAAGGAGCTGATCGCACACGGGCATCAGGTGGTCGGCCTCGCGCGCTCCGAAGCCAACGTCGCGACGCTCAAGAAGCTCGGCGCGGAGGTTCATCGCGGCTCGCTGCAGGACCTCGACAGCCTGAAGAGCGGTGCGAGGGATGCAGACGGCGTGATTCATCTGGCCTTCATCCATGATTTCGCGAAATACGCGGAGAATGGCGCGATCGACAAGGCGGCGATCGAAGCCATGGGCGATGTGCTGGCAGGCACCGACAAACCTTTCATCGTCACCTCGGGAACTGGCCTCGTCGCGCCGGGTATGGTGGTCACCGAAGATATCAGGCGCGAGACCAGCGCGCATGTTGAGCGCGTGTCCGAGCAGGCGGGCCTGGCCTATGCGTCGCGCGGCGTGCGCGCGATGGTGATCCGCCTGCCGCAGGTGCATGGCGCCGCCGGCAAGGCCGGGTTGATCTCTTATCTGGTCGAGCTTGCGCGCCAGAAAGGCGCCGCCGCCTATGTCGGCGAAGGCGCCGAACGCTGGGCTGCGGCGCATGTGCTGGATGTCGTGCGCCTGTACCGGCTTGCGCTGGAGAACGGCGCGGTGGACGGGATCTACCACGCGGTTGGCGAGGAAGGCGTGGCCATGCGCGAGATTATCGACGTGGTCGGCCGCGCGCTGAATGTGCCGGTGGTGTCGATCACGAAGGAGGAGGTTGGCGATTATTTCGGGTCGCTGGCGGTGTTCGCCGGTCTGGACATGCCGGCCTCCAGCGCCCTGACACAGCAGCGGCTCGGCTGGACGCCGACCGGGATCGGCCTGATCGCCGACATCGGCCAGCCCGGCTACTTCAAGGCTTGAGCGCTCTCATCCCGAGAGCCTGACCGAGAAGCGACCAACAAGATAAGGCTCAGTCGTCATGGCCGGCGATATGCCGGCCATCCACATGGTCGCGAAACATCGTGGATGGCCGGGACAAGCCCGGCCATGACAAATTTGGCGGGCGTTTGAGTGTCCTGTCCAACGCCTGAGAATGCAGCTCGCTTGGCAGGACGCGCGGCCGCTACTTGAAGAACGTCTTGAGACCATCAATCACCACCTCCGGACATTCCTCCGGCACGAAGTGTCCGCAGCCCTTCGCCGTTCCGCCGCTGACATTGGTGGCGGCGGTCCGCAGCACGTCGACGAGGTTATCGCCGACGCCGAATTCGGCGCCGATCGCCAGCACCGGCATCGCCAGTCTGTGCTGCGCGCGCGCCCGGGCCTGCGCCAGCCCGTCGCTGCCGAACGCGGCGCGGTAATAGGCGAAGCCGGCGCGGACGGCGCCGGGCTGGCGGTAGATGTGGACATATTCATCGAGATCGGCTGCGCCGATGGCCCAGGTCTTTGACGCCTTGTTCTGAAACAGCCAGGTGAGGTATTCGCGCTCGCGGCCCTGCACCAGCAGCTCCGGCAGATCGTCGAGCCGGTTGAAGGCGAAATGCCACGACTTCACATTGGCGGCGTCGCTGGGGATGCCCGCCGGCGCCGGCGGCGTGACGCCGGGCAGGGCGGCGTCGAACAGCGCCAGGCGCTTGACGTCGCCGGGCCAGTCGGAGCCATAGGCATAGCCGATCCAGGCGCCGACATCGTGGCCGGCGACATCGATCGGCCCGTCTTGGGTCAGGGCCAGTGCCTCCACCAGCGCGTGGACGTCGGTCGCCACGGTCTTCATATCGTAGCCCGACGCCGGATGGCCGGAGTCGCCCATGCCGCGCGGATCGATGACCACCACATGGCGCCCGGCGGCGGCGAGGGCGGGCATGACGTGCCGCCACGCGTACCAGCTCTCGGGCCAGCCGGGGATCAGCAGCAAGGGCGCGCCGCTGCCGCCCTCCACATAATGCAGGTGCACGCCGTTCACGCTGACGCTGCCGTGATGAAAGGTGGTCCAGAAGCTGGCGGGATCGAAAGCCGGGGCGGCTTGCGGCTGTGCAGCTATCCGCGCCGGCACCAGCACGCTCGCGGCCAGTGCGAGGCCGAGGGCGAGACGGCGCAGGGAGGCCGCGGGCGACGTCGATTTGGATTTCAGGGTGGTCTGCATGGTCTATCCTTCCGTTGCGAAATACGCGAGTGCGGCGATCGGGAAGGCGATCCCGATCGACGATGCCAGTGCCCAGCCGCCATAAGCGAAGGTCCAGCCGCCGAGTGCGGAGCCGATGGCGCCGCCGGCGAAGAACGTCGCCATGTAGATGCCGTTGAGGCGGCCGCGCTGTTCGGCGCCGAGCGCGAAGATGGCGCGTTGTCCGAGCACGAGATTGGCCGACACGCCGAAGTCGAGGACGATCGCTGCGACGACCAGCAGGGTCAGGGCTGCCGGCGATCCCGCCGCGCCAAGCCAGGTCAGCACGAATGCGACAGCGACGGCCGCCATGGCCAGCGCGGTGGCCGCGCGGGTCCAGCCGCGATCGGCGAGCCGGCCGGCTATCGGCGCGGCAATGGCACCGGCGACGCCAGCCAGGGCGAACAGGCCGATTCCGGTCTGCGACAGCCGGAAGGCCGGTCCGGCCAGCAGCAGCGGCGTGACGGTCCAGAACAGGCTGAAGGACGCAAACAGGCAGGCTTGATAGAGCGCACGCCGCCGCAGCACCGGCGTCGTGTGGACGAGCTGGGCCATCGAGGTCAGCAACTGGCGATAGCTTCGGCTGCGCGTGGGGCACACGCCGCGGCAGGACCTTGCGCAGCACGATGGCCAGCACCACCATCATCGCCGCCGACAGCACGAACACCACCGGCCAACTCGACAGCGCCGCCACCAGACTGGCCGCCGGCCGCGCCAGCATGATGCCGAGCATCAGCCCGCCCATGACGTTTCCGACCACCCGGCCGCGAACCGCTTCCGGCGCCAGATGCGCGGCATAGGGCACCAGGATCTGCACCGCCACCGACCCGACGCCGATCGCCAGGCTGGCCGCCAGCAGCGGCAATGGGCTGGACGCCAAAGCGGCACCGAACAGGGCCAGAGCGGCGATGGCGATGACGCCGAGCACCAGCCGGCGGTTCTCGACGAGGTCGCCGAGCGGGACGACAAGCAGCAGGCCGGCGCCATAGCCGATCTGCGTCAGGGTGACGATCAGGCCGGTCGCCCCGGAGGGCAGGCCCACGGCGGCGCCGATCGGCCCCGCCAGCGGCTGGGCATAATAGATATTGGCAGCGATCAGGCCGCAGGCGACGGCGAGAATGCCGGTCAGCCGGGTCGACATCGGGGGCGCCGCGGCGGGTCGGCTTGGGGCGGGGGCGTGCATCGTACAACTCCATATAAGGGAGCGATTGATCCCTAATTACGCAAAAAAATCAGTCGAGCAGCTTCATGGCGGCATCGACCACGGCGGCCATCTCCTTGCGCGAGCGCCCGGTCTTACCGGCCACGCGCATGCCGCTGGTGACGCAGAGCATCAGCAGCGCCAACGCCTTCGGATCGCGCTGCGACGCGATCGAGCCGTCGGCCTGTCCCTGCGCGATCAGTTCGGCGAACCGCGCTTCGTTGCGCTTCACCGCCGCACCGACCGACGTTCGCAGATCCGCGTCGAAGGTGGCCAGTTCGACGGCGCTGCCGACCACGAGACAGCCACGCCGGCCTTCCTCGCCGTGCGAGGATTCCGCATAGATGTCGAGCACGGCGCGCAGTCGCTCGCGTCCGGAGCGCGCCGTCGCAAAGCGTTGCGCCGCCAGTTCGTCGCGCTTGCCGACGTAGCGGGCGAGGGCGGCGAGGAAGATCGCCGGCTTGTCCTTGAATGCCTTGTAGATGCTGCCCGAGGCCAGCGACATGGCGGCCTTGAGATCGGCAATCGAGGTGGCGTGAAAACCGCGCTCGCGGAATACGACGATCGCCTTGTCCAGCGCATCGCCGATGTCGAACTCCCTGGGGCGGCCCGGGCTTCTCATGATGTGCGTCTCGCGTTGCATGAGACCGATATAGAGATCGATCATTCCCTAATCAAGAGGGCTCATCGAAGGATGGCGCCGCGTCGCATCCCGGGCCGCTTGTCATCCGTTTGTCATCTGCTGTACGCATGACACCGCCATGCGTTTTCTCACCACGTTCCAGACCTACGACTTTCTCGACACGCTGCTCAGCCTGTCCGCGGCATTCGTGCTGGGGACGCTGATCGGCGCCGAGCGGCAGTACCGGCAGCGCACCGCCGGGCTGCGCACCAATGTGCTGGTGGCGGTGGGGGCTGCGGCCTTCGTCGACCTGGCGATGCATCTGGCCGGGGCCGATGGCGGCGTGCGGGTGATCGCCTATGTGGTGTCGGGCATCGGCTTTCTCGGCGCCGGCGTCATCATGAAGGAAGGCACCAATGTCCGCGGCCTCAACACCGCGGCGACGTTGTGGGGATCGGCGGCGGTGGGCTCCTGTGCCGGGGCCGACATGATCGCGCAGGCCATGGCGCTGACGGTGTTCGTGCTGGCCGGCAACACGCTGCTGCGGCCGCTGGTGAATGCCATCAACCGCGCGCCGCTCGACGAGCGCTCGTCGGAGGCGACCTATTTCGTCAAGCTGACGGTCGCCACCGACGCACTCGCCGACATGCGCGACCTGCTGGTCGAGCGGCTGGAGCGCGCCAAATATCCGGTGGCCAGTGTCGATATCGCCGAGCATGGCGACGACATGCAGGAAATCTCCGCCATGCTGGTGAGCACGGCGATTGACCCGGCCGAGCTGGATGCGGTGGTCGCGGAATTGCAACGCGGCAAGGACGTCGAGCACGCGACCTGGGAAGTCAGCACCAAGGACTAGGCAGCTCCGCACAGTGGAGCCATTGCCGGCTCATGCGGCAACCTGGCCGGATGGCGCGGGGAACCTTGCGATCCCCCATCCGTTGTTCGCCTGATATAACCGTGGTGGACAGCATGACCCCGATCCAGACCAAACGCGCCTTGCGCACAGACCTGCTGCTTGCCGGCGCAATGGTGGTTGCCGGTTCGGCGATCGCCCTGGCTTCCGTGGTGCAGTTGAAGGCGCACGATCCGCAGGTCATGGCGCAGGCCACCCCGCCGCTGCAGTCGACGCCGGGGGCGGCCAGCAAGCCGGCAGAGCCGGCGGAGCCCGCCACCACCGGCGCGCGACCGCACGATATTCCCCCGCAGCCTGCGCGTCCGGACCAGGACGCGCAGGCTGCCGGCGCGAAACCGGCGCTGCCGCCGGCCCCAGCCGAAAAAACCGCGCCGCCGATCCCGGCAAAATGAGGCGTTCATTTTCCGCCCGGGCGTGCCCAGGCCGACACGGCCCGCAAAGCGCGAGGCTGGCATCCGCAGATGCAATCCAGATTTCCGTTGGTCCCGCAATGAGTTAAGCTATGGCGCGCGGTGGCTGATGCACCGGCACAGCCGTCCACCCCCCCCCGGTGCGCATCCCGGCTTTGCTGCAAATTGGACGCTTTCAGCGCAGTTGCTCGGCCCGGATCGCGGGACGGTTGCTCATTTTGCATGCACGACAACAGGCCGGCCACCGCTTCAAGCGGGGCGCCGGTTTGCACTTTGAGCGCAGTATGGGCAAAAGCCCCTAATATCGCGCAGCGAATCAAAGGAAAGCACAATGCCCAAGTTGAACAAGTCTCAATTGATCGATGCGATCGCGGAAGCCAGCAACGTCTCGAAGAGCGATGTGAAGTCCGTGATCGAGAACCTGACGGCTGTCGGATACAAGGAATTGAACGAGTTCGGCGAGTTCACCATTCCCGGCTTTGCCAAGCTTTCGGTCGTCACTAAGCCGGCGACGGAAGCCCGCAAGGGCATCAATCCGTTCACCAAGGAGCCGATGGATTTCGCGGCCAAGCCGGCCAGCAAGAAGGTCAAGGCGCAGCCGCTGAAGGCACTCAAGGACGCCGTCTAAGCGCGTCCCGTCCGCCTGAAACCCGGAACGCGAGCGCGTTCCGGGCGGATGCTTGGCCGCGCCAGCGGCTTAACACACCGGCAGATCGCCCGCTCTTAGGCCGGCTTCTGCCCGCCGCCGCGGTGTTTTCGAAGCGACCATCCACCACCAACCATCATCACAGAATCCCGCTCTCCGTCTCAATGCAGTCGGCGCGGGATCGGTATCGCCTGTCTTGCCGGGCGCGTCGATGCGGGCTATGCGTTATATAGATTAAGTATATCGCGCTGGGATCCCTCGATGTCCATCGAAGCCACCATCACGCTCCGCAGCGCGGACATGTCGGCCGTCGGCCGCGAACGGATTCGGCTGCTGCAGGCGGTCGCGCGCGAAGGCAGCATCGCCGCCGGCGCCAGGGTCGCGGGCCTCACCTACAAGGCCGCCTGGGATGCGCTCGACGCCATGACCAACCTGTTCGGCCAGCCGCTGCTGGAAACCCGGACGGGCGGAAAGGCCGGCGGCGGTGCCAGCCTGACGCCGACCGGCGTGCGGGTCATCGAGGCCTTCGGCCGCCTCGAGGCGGAAATGGCCCGCGTCTTCCGGACCCTCGAGCCGGCGCTGGCCGGCAGCGGGATCACTCCCTTCAACCTCGTCTCGGGCTTCTTCATGCGAACCAGTGCGCGCAATGCGCTTCGCGGCACCATCACCGCCATCCACTCGGATACGCTCAGCGCCGAGGTGGCGATCGACGTATCCGGCGACACCACGATCTACGCGCTGGTGACCGCCGAAAGCCTGCGCGAACTCGGGCTCTGCGTCGGCCGCGATGCCATCGTGCTGGTCAAGGCACCGTTCGTCATCATCGCCCCTGGCGCCGAAGCGCCGCTGGTGTCGGCGCGCAATTGCATTCGCGGCACGGTCCGGCGCTGCGACATCTCTGCGGTCAACGCCGAGATCGTGCTCGACATCGGCAACGGCAAGACCCTCGCGGCCTCGATCTCCGCGCGCAGTGCCACAGCCATGGGCCTCGCGCCGGGGGATGCCGCCTGCGCGCTGTTCGACGCCGCCCACGTCATTATCGCCATCGACTGATCAGCAGGAGAGTCCCCGTGAAACCGATCAACCTCGTTCGCCTCGCCGGCGCCCTTGCAATCTTCGGCCTGACCTCGGGCAATGCCTTCGCGGCCCAGACCAATGTCGCGGTGGCCGCCAACTTCACCGGCGCCGCCAAGGAAATCGCCGAGGCGTTCCAGAAGAAGACCGGCCACGAGGCGGTGCTCAGCTTCGGCGCCAGCGGGCAGTTCTACACCCAGATCACCCAGGACGCACCGTTCCAGGTGTTCCTGTCGGCCGACGACGAGCGCCCGAAAAAACTGGTGGAGGACGGCCTCGGCATCGCCGACAGCCGCTTCACCTATGCCATCGGCAAGCTCGTGCTGTGGAGCAAGAGCGCCGATCTGGTGAAGGGCGAGGACACCCTCAAGACCAACGCCTTTACCAGGCTTGCGATCGCCAACCCCGCCGCTGCGCCCTATGGCACCGCCGCCATCGAGACGCTGAAGGCGCTGAAGATCTACGATGCCGTGCAGCCGAAGATCGTGCAGGGCAATTCCATTTCCCAGGCGTTTCAGTTCATCGACACCGGCAATGCCGAGCTGGGATTCGTCGCGCTGTCGCAGCTCGCGGGCAATACGACCGGCTCGCGCTGGCTGGTCCCCGCGGCGCTCTACACGCCGATCCGCCAGGACGCGGTGCTGTTGAAAAAGGGCGCGTCCAGCGAGGCGGCGATCGCTTTCATGGCCTTCCTCAAGGGGCCGGAGGCGCGCGCCGTCATCGAAAAATACGGCTACGAATACGGCAGCGAACGCTAGACGCAGATGGGCGGACTTCCCGCAGACATCTGGCAGCCGGTTCGGCTCACCGTCGAACTGGCCGCCATCACCACGATCATCCTGCTGATCGTCGGCACGCCGATCGCGTGGTGGCTGGCGCGCTCCAAGGCGTGGTGGAAGGAAGCGGTGGCCGCCGTGGTCGCGCTGCCGCTGGTGCTGCCACCCACCGTGCTCGGCTTCTATCTGCTGGTGGTGCTGGGACCGGACGGTCCCGGCGGCGCGCTGGCCGGCCTGTGGGGCGCGCGGACGCTGGCCTTCACATTTGAAGGCCTGGTGATCGGCTCGGTGGTGTATTCGATGCCGTTCGTGGTGCAGCCGATCCGCAATTCCTTTGCAGCCATCGGCGACCGTCCGCTGGAAGTGGCCGCCACCTTGCGGGCGTCGCCGCGCCGCGCGTTCTGGACGGTGGCGATTCCGCTGGCGCGGCCGGGATTTCTGGCCGGCGCGGTGCTCGGCTTCGCGCACACCGTCGGCGAGTTCGGCATCGTGCTGATGATCGGCGGCAATGTGCCGGGCAAGACCAAGGTTCTGTCGGTGGCGATCTTCGACTATGTCGAGACGTCGCAGTGGCGCGAGGCCAATATCCTGGCGGCCGGCATGGCCGTGTTCGCGTTCATCGTGATTCTCGCCATGACCTTGCTCGAAAAGCGCATCGCGCGGATCAACGCATGACCGCCACTCATTCTCCGACGATCCGGGCGGCGTTTCGCGGCACACTCGGCGGCTTTACGCTCGACGCGTCGTTTGAAGTGCCGGCCACCGGCGTCACCGCGCTGTTCGGCCCGTCCGGCTGCGGCAAGTCCACGGTGCTGCGCTGTCTTGCCGGCCTGCAGCACCTGGCGGGCAGCTTCTGCGCTGTTAACGGCGACGTCTGGCAGGACCGTAATATCTTCCGCGAGCCCTATCAGCGCCCGATCGGTTATGTGTTTCAGGAAGCCAGCCTGTTCCAGCATCTCTCGGTCCGGCGCAACCTGCTCTACGGCGCGCCGCGCGACGGCTCGGACTCCGGCGGCATTCCGTTCGACGAGGTGATCGATCTGCTCGGGCTCGGCCATTTGCTCGATCGTTCGTCGCAGCATCTGTCCGGGGGCGAACGGCAACGGGTGGCCATCGGTCGCGCGCTGCTGTCGCAACCGAAGCTTCTGCTGATGGACGAGCCGCTGTCGGCGCTGGACCGGCTCACCAAGGACGAGATCCTGCCGTTCCTGGAGCGTCTGCACCAGCGGCTGTCGCTGCCTGTGATCTATGTCAGCCACGACATGGCCGAGGTCGAGCGGCTGGCCGATCATCTGATCCTGATGCAGGCCGGGTCGGTGCTGGCGGCCGGCCCGCTCGGCGTCCTGCAGAGCGATCCGTCGCTGCCGCTGGCCGTCGGTCGCGACGCCGCCGTCAATTTCGATGCGACGGCCGGATCCTACGATGCGGCGTATGGAATTCTGACCCTTCATGTCGACGGCGGTCAATTGCTCGTCCCTGCGCCGCAGGTTACTGCGGGGGAGCGCCGGCGCCTGCGCATCGCCGCCAGCGACGTGAGCCTGGCGCGGGAAGCGCAGCAGGCGAGCTCGATCCTCAACGCGCTGCCGGCGCGGATCGTTTCGAAAACCGCGATCGGGCCGAGCGAGGTGCTGGCGGTGCTGGCGCTCGGACCCGACGGGGGCGGCGCGAAACTGCTGGCGCGGCTGACGCGCCGGTCGTGGGATCTGCTCGAACTGGCCGAGGGAATGGCCGTCATCGCGCAGGTCAAAGGCGTCGCGCTGGCGCCGGCGCGCGGGCAGGTCGCCGCCGATGGCGCCGCTCTTGCCGCACCAACCCGTCCCGCCTGATTCCATAGCACCGCAGAAGATGTCGACGTCAACCGGCTGTCACGGCGGCCGGGCCGCGGATCGGTTGCGTGCGCCCGCAATATAGGGTAGCCCCCTATATTATATTTCGCGAGGGCAAGCCGTGTCGCATACGATCAAGGACAAGAAGAAGCTCGTCTCCCGGGTTCGGCGCATCAAGGGGCAGGCCGAGGCGGTCGAGCGGGCGCTGGAGGCGGAGCTCGGCTGCGCCGACGTGCTGATGCTGGTGGCGTCGATGCGCGGCGCCATCAACGGCCTGATCACCGAGGTGATCGAGGACCACATCCGCCACCATGTGGTCGATCCCGCCACCGAGACGAATGCCGACCGCGCCCGGGGCACCACCGACCTGATCGACGCGCTGCGCACCTACCTCAAATAGGAGATGCGCTCATGACCCCGTTCGCCGACATCATTCAGCAGGGCGCCGGTCACGCGTGGCTGTTCGTGCCGAGCGCCATCCTGCTCGGCGCGCTGCACGGACTGGAGCCGGGCCATTCCAAGACCATGATGGCGGCATTCATCATCGCCGTTCAGGGCACCGTCTCGCAGGCGGTGTTGCTCGGCCTGTCGGCAACCCTGTCGCATACCGCGGTGGTCTGGGTGGTTGCGCTGGCCGGCCAGTATGCCGGCCAGGAATGGGGCGGCGAGGCCACCGAGCCATATTTCCAGCTCGCCTCGGCGGTCATCATTGTCGCGGTCGCCGTCTGGATGCTCTGGCGTACCTGGCGCGAGCAACATGCCGGGCACGGCGATCACCATCACCACCATCATGGCGACGACGTTCGCAGCATCGCGACCGGCAGCGGGCTGCTTCTGTTCGAAGTGTTTGAGGATGGCGTGCCACCGCGCTGGCGCATCCGCGCCGAGGGCGCGCTGCCGCCGGCGCAGGATATCTCCGTGGACATCATGCGTCCGGACGGCAACCGCCAGAGTTTTGGCTTTGCTGCCGGCCAGGGCTGTCTTGAAAGCGTCGACGAAATTCCCGAGCCGCATGCCTTCACGGCTTCGCTGCGGCTGCGCCACGGCGAGACGGTCGAAGTTCATGACGAAGTGTTCGAGGAGCACGATCACCAGCATCTGAATCTCGGCGAAGAGGACGACGCCCACGCGCGCGAACACGCCGCCGACATCCGGCGCCGCTTTAGCGGCGGCAAGGCGACCACCGGCCAGATCGTGATGTTCGGTCTCACCGGCGGCCTGATTCCCTGCCCCGCCGCGATCACCGTGCTGTTGCTGTGCATCCAGCTCAAGCAGATCAGCCTCGGCGTGGTGCTGGTGCTGTGCTTCAGCATCGGGCTGGCCTTGACGATGGTCTCGGCCGGCGTGCTGGCCGCGCTCAGCGTCAAACACGTCGCGACGCGCTGGTCGGGCTTCGGCACCTTTGCGCGACGGGCGCCCTACGCCTCCGGCGGCCTGATCATCCTGGTCGGACTCTACATGGGCGTGCAGGGCTGGAACGGCATCCGCCATTCCCGCGCGGCCACGCCGGCGATTACAACGTCGGCCCGCGCGATCTAGATTCGCTCCGGGGGAAGGTCGATGTCAGCAGCCGTCTCCCGCACGCCGCGCAAGTGCACGTAGACATAGTCCTGGTCGACGACGCGGAAGCCGATCCGCCGGCACATCTTTAGGCAGTGTAGGTTGCTGACGAGCACGCTGGCGCGCGGTGCCTTGCCCCGGTCGAGGGCGCGCCGCATCATGGCGCCGACGAACGCGGCGCCGAGGCCGCGGTTCTGGTTTTCCGGCATCAAGGCGATGTCGACGAACAGTTCGGCATCGCCCTCGTCGTTGGAGATCCAACAACAACCGGCTCGACCGGCTGAGCGATGCGGCGCCCGCAGCCGCGGCTGGCACCGGCGGCGCGCCGGCCGTGACGCAGACCGCTGAGGGCGCCGCGCAGCCGGCCGACCCGCGGCAGGATGCGCAGGCCTCGGTGCAGCAGCCGGCCGTGCAGTAGCGCCCGGCGCAAGGGAAGGACACACCGTGCTGCTGCCGCACCGGCGCCACCGCTCATGGTTTCGCTGCGCGATCTCTGTCGTGGCGTCGATGGCTGTCTGCGGCGGGCTGCGGGCGCAGGGCGCCGCCGATCAGTTGCCGTCGCTGCCCGACAATGCCGCGGAGATCCGCGCCCAGCTGACGCCGCGCAACTACACCACGCTGTCCAGCGAGATATCGGGGCGGATCGACGGCATCCTGACGCGCGTCGGGCAGCATTTCAGGAAGGGCGACTTGCTGATCCAGTTCGACTGCGTGACCCAGCGCGCGCAGGTGGCGCGGGCCAAGGCGGTGGCGACCCAGGCCGAGAAGACCGCGGCGATCAACCAGCGCCTCGCCAATCTCAAATCGATCAGCCAGCTCGAGCTCGACGTCTCGCGCGCCGAGGTCGAGAAGACCAGGGCGGAGCTCGCCATTGCCGCCGCCGCCGCCTCGAAATGCGAGATTGCCGCGCCGTTCAGTGGCGTCACGGTGGAGCAGAAGGCGCAGGAATTCCAGTACGCCGCGCCGGGCCAGCCGCTGCTGGAGATTCTTGACGACCGCAGCCTCGAAGTGGAGCTGATCGCGCCGTCGCGCGGGCTGGCCTGGCTGAAGCCCGGCTACGCCTTCCAGGTCCATATCGAGGAGATCGACAGGACCTATCCCGCCGAAATCACCCGCATCGGCGGCCGGGTCGATCCGGTCAGCCAGACCATCAAGGTATTCGGCGAGATCCGCGGCGATGCTACCGAGCTGATGGCCGGCATGAGCGGTCGCGCCTACATCCCGCCGCCGAAGAAGTAGCAGCATGGATGGGCCCGGCGCGTCTCACACGCGCTGCCTCGACCAAGTCAGTCTGATTAATTTGTAGCCGCTCGCAGCGCATGCTGCGGCGCGATGCAGTTGTGCTGCACGTCATTCAAACTTTGTGGCTGCGCCATTGCGGCCGGCGTGGTCCGCGACAATTCGCTGCATGGTGGCGATGAAGTCGGCCTGTTCCGCCTTGCTGAGTTTGCCGAGCGATGCACGATGCGCGTCGCGCGCGGCGGTCTCGATCTTCGCCAGCAGTGCTGTTCCGGCCGGCGTCAATCGGCAGATCCGGGCGCGGCGATCGTCCGCATCCACCGGCCGCTCGACCAGCCGGCGCGCCTCCAGTCGTTTCAGGGCGCCGGTGGTCGTGGTCCGATCCAGCGCGATATCGGCCGCCAAAGTGGTCTGATCGGCGGTTCCACGCTCCGCCAGCGCCGACAGCAGGCTGTATTGCAGCGGCGTGACTTCGAAGGCGCCGCAGGCTTTCCTGGAACAGGGCGACGTGGATCTGATGCAGACGCCGGATCAGGAACCCGGGCCGTTCCGCGAGCGGCCACGGGCGTTGGCTCCGCTCGCTGCGCTTGTTCGCCTTCTGCAACGTTCATCTCCTTGTGCGCGACGTCTGCCGGCCGCCCGCACTTTCGACGAGCGGCTCGGCAGTTATGGCACGAGCCTTGCTTTTGTAAAATACGAAGTATGCTTCGTATTTTGGCGGGCCGGCAAAGCCCGCCAGAAAACGCAGAGGAGAGTAGTGATGTCTATCAGCCCGACTTTCGACCTGTTGCTGCGCGGCGGACGCGTCATCGATCCCGCTTCGGGCATCGACGGCATCAGGGATGTCGCCATCCGCAACGGCAAGATCGCTGCAGTACAATCGGATATCCTGCCGACTAGTGCCAAGGAAGTCATCGATGTGACCGGCAAGTTAGTGCTGCCTGGCCTGATCGACACTCACGCGCATGTCTATCAATACGTCTCCGGCCGTTTCGGCATGAACCCAGACATGGTCGGTGTGCAGTCCGGCGTCACCACGCTGATCGATCAGGGCGGCCCGTCCTGCATGACGCTGCCGGGCTTCCGCCACTTCATCGCCGAGCCCGCAAAATCAAGGGTCTACGCCTTCCTGTCGGCCTATCTGGTCGGCGGTCTCGAGGGTCACTTCTATCCCAACCTGTACAGCCCCGATGGCGTCGACATCGACGCCACCGTGAAGGCGGCGCTGGCCAATCCCGATCTGGTGCGCGGCATCAAGGCCCATGCCGAGATCGGCGGTTTCGCGCGCTGGGGCATCCGCGTGCTGGAGATGGCGGCAGAAATCGGCAAGCGCACCGAACTGCCGGTCTATGTGCATTTCGGCCAGCTCTGGGGCCTGCCGGAAAGCGGCACCAATGGCGAGGACGTCGACACGATTTTGGAGCGGGTGATCCCGCTGCTGAAAGAGGGTGACGTGCTGGCGCATCCGTTCACGCGGCATCCCGGCGGTTTCGTCAATCGTGACGGCGAGGTTCATCCGGTGATCAAGGCTGCGATCGATCGCGGCCTCAAGATCGACGTCGGTCATGGCAGCCACTTCTCCTATCGCCTGGCGAAGAAGGCGATTGCCGCCGGCATCGTGCCGACCACGCTTGGCGCCGACATCCATGGCTACAACACCCATGTCCCCGCGCCGGCCGGAACGCCGGACCAGCATGAGGACGAAGAGAACCATCCGTTCGCCGGGCAGGCCAAGTTCAGCCTGGTGCAGGCCATGAGTTCGATGATGGCGCTGGGCCTGACGCTGGAGCAGGTGGTGCCGATGGTGACGTCGAACCCGGCCAAAATGATCGGCCTGTCGGACAAGGTCGGCTCACTGAAGGTCGGCATGGATGCCGACGTCTCGGTGATCACGACGAAGCCGGGCCGCTACACCCTGCGCGACAACGAGAACACCGAAGTGGTGGCCGATGGCCTGATGCAGCCGCTGTTCTGCCTGCGCGCCGGCGTGCGCCATGACGCTGTGGCGGCGATCTTGCCAGAGGCGGTCGCCGCCTAAGCGGCGATCGATCCATTAGGGGCGAGGGTTCGAGCATGCGCGACGCGCGCGATCTTTCTTCGACAGAGCCTGCTGAAAAGCAGGGCGTCGGCGCGCGCGTGATGCGCAAGGAAGACGACCGCCTGATGCGCGGTCGTGGCCAGTTCGTCGCCGATATCAGGCTGGCCGGCTTGCAGGACGTCGCCTTTCTGCGCAGCCCGGTCGCCCATGCGCGGATCCGCGCTATTCATGTGCCCGAGCGTTACCGCGACGTGGTGTTCACGGCGGCGGAACTTGATGGCGTGAAGCCGATCCGTGCGGTGACGAGCCTGCCGGGCTTCAAGATTTCCGACCAGCCGATCCTTGCCACCGACAAGATCCGCCAGGTCGGCGAACTTGTCGCCATGTGCGTCGCCGCGACCCGCGCCGAAGCCGAGGACATGGCGGCGTCGATCACCCTCGACCTCGAGGAGCTGCCGGCGGTGCACGACATGCTGCAGGCCCGCGAGCCCGGCGCGCCGCTGGTGCACGAGCACTGGGGCGACAACGTCTTTCTCGAAAGCTTCTTCGAGACCGATATCGCCTCGGCGCTGGATGCGCCGATCAAGGTGACGCGCGAGATTTCCACGGCACGACAATGTATGTCGCCGCTGGAAGGCCGCGGCGTGGTCGCCTCGTTCGATCATCGTCTCGACCAACTCACGCTCCATACCGGCAGCCAGATGCCGCATATCGTGCGCAACGGTCTGTCGGACTGCCTTGATATGGATCAAGGCCAGATCCGCATCGTCTCGCCGGATGTCGGCGGCGGCTTCGGGCACAAAGGGATTCTGCTGCCGGAAGAAGTTTGCCTGTCGTGGCTGACCATGAAGATCGGTAGGCCCGTGCGCTGGATCGAGGATCGCCGCGAACATCTGGTGGCATCAGCCAATTGCCGCGAGCATCACTACAGCATCACCGTCTACGCCGATCGCGATGGCAGACTGCGCGGCATCGATTGCGAGGCCACCGTCGATTCCGGCGCATACTCGTCCTATCCGTTCTCCGCGTGTCTCGAAGCCGCACAGGTGGTCAGCATTCTGCCCGGGCCCTATCTGATGCCGGCCTATCGCTGCCGCACCTTTTCGGTGGCCACCAACAAATGTCCGATCCTGCCCTATCGCGGCGTCGCGCGCACCGGCGTCTGTTTTGCGCTGGAGATCATGCTCGATCTGGTCGCCGCCGAAGCCGGGCTCGAACCGGGCGAGGTGCGCCTGCGCAATCTGGTGCGACCGGAGCAGATGCCGTTCGACAACATCACGAAAAAGCATTTCGATAGCGGCGACTATCCCGAGGCGATGCGCCGCGCGCTTGACATGATCGACGTCGACGCGGTGCGGGCACGTCAACGCCGCGGCGAAGCCGACGGACGGCTGATCGGCGTCGGCCTGTCGATCTATTGCGAGCAGGCAGCGCACGGCACCTCGGTCTATTCCGGCTGGGGCATTCCGATGGTGCCCGGCCACGAACAGGCCACCGCGCGGCTGACGCCCGATGGCGGGCTCGAACTGCGCGTCGGCGTGCATTCCCACGGCCAGGGCATGGAGACCACGCTGGCGCAGGTCGCCCATGAAATGCTCGGCATCGATGTCGCCAAGGTCCGCGTCGTTCATGGCGACACGGCGATGACTCCGTATTCGACTGGCACATGGGGTTCCCGCTCCATGGTGATGGCCGGCGGCGCGGTGGCCACCGCCTGCGCCGAGCTTGGCGAACGCGCCCGGAAGATCGGCGCCAAGCTGCTGCAGTGTGACGAGGCCGACGTGATCCTGACCGACGGCGAGGTGCGCGGCGTCAGCGGCAGCGTAACGCTGCAGGAGATCGCATACACCTGGTATCGCCGCCCGCAGGATCTGCCGGGCGATGTCGACCCCGCCGGCCTCGAGACCACCTCCGGCTACAAGCCGCAGCGCGATTCCGGCACCTTCAGCTATGCCGCGCATGCTGTCATCGTCGCCGTCGATCCCGATCTCGGCGACGTCGAGATTCTCGACTACGTCATCGTCGAGGACGGCGGCGTGCTGGTCAATCCGATGATCGTCGACGGCCAGATCTTTGGCGGCCTGGCGCAGGGCATAGGCACCGCGCTCTATGAGGAGATGCCGTTCGATCGCGCCGGCCAGCCGCTGGCCACGACGCTCGCCGACTACCTGCTGCCTGGTCCGACCGAAGTCCCGTCTCCAAGGATGGACCATATGGAGACGCCGTCGCCCTACACGACATTCGGCGTCAAGGGCATCGGCGAGGGCGGTGCCATCGCGCCGCCGGCGGCGATCGCCAATGCCGTCAACGACGCGCTGCGCGGCCTCGGCGTCGAGTTGCTGCATTCGCCGATCACGCCGCGGCGCATCGTCGAAGGCATTCTGGCTGCTGGCGAAACGGAAAGGCCCGCGGCATGAAGCCGGCCCCCTTCGCCTATGAACGGCCGCGCGATCTCACCGCGGCGCTTGCTGCGATCTCCGGCGATGGCGTCACAAAGATCATCGCGGGCGGTCAGTCGCTCGGCCCGATGCTCAATCTGCGGCTGGTGGCGCCCGACCTGATCGTCGATATCGGCGGGCTCGCTGAATTGAAGCATGTGGATCGCGTCGGCGACGATCTGGTGATCGGCGCCTGCGTGACTCACGCGGATATCGAGGACAATCGTATTCCCGACGTGACCAGAGGCGCCATGCAGCGCGTCGCCTCGGTCATCGCCTATCGTGCGGTGCGCAACCGCGGCACCGTCGGCGGCTCGCTGAGCCACGCCGATCCGTCGGCGGACTGGATTTCGGCGCTGACGGCGCTGGGTGCCACGCTCACTTTGCGTCGTGCGATCGGCGCGCGACGCGTTGCGATGAGTGAGTTCGTGCTGGGCGCGCTGGAGACGGCTCTGCAACCCGGCGAGATGATCGAGTCAGTGCGCGTGCCGGCGATGTCGGCCTCAGCGCGCTGGGGCTACGTCAAGGCCTGCCGCAAGACCGGCGAATTCGCCCATGCCATTGGCGCGGTGATGATCGATCCCGAGGCCGGCACCGCACGCATTGTGATCGGTGCCGTCGAGGCGGCGCCCGTGGTCATCGACGATGCAACGGAGCTGTTCGGCGGCCGCATTGGCGGCGACTTCGGCGGCAAGTTCGATCCGCGCGTGGTGGACAGAATCCTGGCGAAGGCCGGCATCACCGATGCTGCTGACCGCCATATCCATGTCGCCGTGCTGCGAAAAGCCATCGCGCAGGCCGCGGCATGAACAATATCGGACTCACAGTAAACCATCGCGCGGTCCATGCGCTGGTCGAGCCGCGCACCAGCCTCGCCGATTTCCTGCGCGACGAGCGCAACCTCACCGGCACCAATCTCGGCTGCGAGCACGGCGTCTGCGGTGCCTGCACGCTGCTGCTCGACGGCGTGCCGGCGCGTTCCTGCATCACCTTTGCGGTGTCCTGCGACGGCGCCGATGTCACGACCATCGAAGGCCTCGACGACGATGAGATCGCCACGGAATTGCGCGCTGCCTTCAGCCGCGAGCACGCGCTGCAGTGCGGCTACTGCACGCCGGGCATGCTGGTGTCGGCACGCGATCTGGTGAAGCGGCTGCCGGATGCCGACGAGCAGGCGATCCGCGTGGGCATGAGCGGCAACCTGTGCCGCTGCACCGGCTATGTCGGCATCGTCCGTGCCGTGCAGTCGGTGATTACGGCGCGTCGCGCCCGCGGGATCGCGGCGGAGCATGATGCTGGGCGCAAGTTGATCGGTCCGGTGGGTTCGGGCCATGCTGCCTGCGTCAGTGCGAAACCATCCGCCGCCATGGTTGCGCCGGTCGAAACTATCACCGCAGTCGCGCAGCTCGTCATTCCCGACTTCACGCCATCGACCGTTCTCGATCGGCACTTTGACGTCGCGCATTCGCCCGCAAAAGTGTTTGCGATGTTCGAGGATATCGCCGCTGTCGCGGCCTGCCTGCCCGGCGCGTCGCTGACGGGCACGCCGGTGCCGGAGCGCGTCGAGGGCGCGATTCGCGTCAGGATCGGTCCGATCTCCGCGAATTTCAGCGGTGCGGCGCGGGTCGAGAGCGATGCCGCGCAGCTGTCCGGCCGCATCCTCGGCATTGGCGTTGACCAGCGCAGCCGCTCACAGACGCAGGGCGAGATCCGCTATCGGTTGCTGCCGCTTCAGGATGGTGCTGCGACGCGCGTTGAGTTGTCGATCGGCTACAGCCTGACCGGCATGCTGGCACAGGTTGGCCGTTCCGGCCTGGTGCGCGATCTCGCGGCACGGCTGATTGCAGAATTTGCGCGCAATCTGGATCGCCGGCTGTCGCATGGCGCAAATGCAGCGGTGGCGCCCGCCGCCGAGCTCAACGGTATTTCGCTTGTCTTCGGGCTGCTGCGCGATCGCGCAACACGCGCGCTGCGCCGGGTTATCGGCCGCGGAGACACGGCATCATGAATCGGCGCCCGCATATCCTGCGCGGCGGCGACGTTTGGACTGCGCCCGTTTCACCAGCGTTCATTGGGAGAATGACATGATACGAACCTTCAAGGCCGTGCCGGCGATCGCGCTTGCGTTCGCTCTGTTCGACGGCGCGGCTCACGCGCAAACCATCAAGATCGGCGTCAACGAGCCGCTGACCGGCGCGTTCGCCGCATCCGGCACCTATGTCGTCAACGGCGCCAAGATCGCGGCCGACGAGATCAATGCCAAGGGCGGCATTCTCGGCAAGAAGATCGAACTGGTCATCGAGGACAACAAGAGCAACCCGACCGAAGCCGCGGCCGTTGCCGAGAAGCTGATCACCCGTGACAAGACGCCGGTGCTGCTCGGCGCCTGGGGTTCCAGCCTGACGCTGGCCGTGATGCCGAAGCTTGTGGAATACGAGACGCCGATGGTGGTCGAGACCTCGTCGGCCGGCAAGATCACCACCTCGGGCAACCCCTACATCTTCCGCATCTCGCCGCCGTCGGCGGTCGAAGGCGCGGCATTCAGCAAGATCATCGACAAGCTGGCGATCAAGAAGGCCGATTTCCTCGTCATCAACAATGACTGGGGTCGCGGCACTGCCGAGGACTTCGGCAAGATGATGAAGGAGCACGGCATCACGATTGGTTTGGTCGAGACCATGGACCAGTCGGCGCAGGACATGAGCGCGCAGCTTGCCAAGATCAAGGCCAGCGATTCCGAGACCGTCATCGTCACCACCGCGGTCGACCAGCCGACGCTGATCTTCAAGCAGGCCGCGGCCATCGGCCTGAAGAAGCGCATCATCACCACCGGCGGTTCGCAGAACCCGGACCAGATCATCGCCCAGGCAGGTGCTGCCGCCAACGGCACCATGCATCTGACCACGTTCCTGCCGTGGTATCCCGACAAGACGCCGAACCCGGAGGCCACCAGCTACTTCATCGGCGAGTGGAAGAAGCGCGGCTTCGACTTTGCCGGCTGCACCGAGAGCTTCCGCGGCTATGACGGCATCCGCACCATCGCAGCAGCCATCGAGAAGGCCGGCAAGGCCGAGCCCGCCGCCATCAAGGCCGCGCTGTGGGAGATCAACATCAAGGGTCTCAACGGCGATATCGTGTTCAAGAAGTCGGGTCCTGCCGGCCAGGAAAGCGGCCAGAGCTTCCCGAACGTCTATCTGATCGAAATCGCCGACGGCAAGGTCGGCATGAAGGCGCTGTAATCTCAAACTGTCGTTCCGGGACGCGAGCGCATCAGCGCGAGCGAGCCCGGAACCTCAGGATGGGACGATGAACATGTCGGGATTCCGGGCCTGCATCAGTCGGCTCCGCCGCCTGCTGCATCCCGGAATGACATAGAGGACCGAATTTGACCCAGCTTCTGCAACATCTGCTCAACACCCTCGTGCTCGGCGGCACTTATGCGCTGCTGGGCATCGGGTTGACGCTGATCTTTGGCATCATGAATGTGGTGAACTTCACCCACGGCATCCTCTACACTTTCGGTGCCTACATGATGTTCATCGTGGTGCATCAGTTCGGTCTTAATTTCTTTCTCGCGATTCCTGTGGCTATCGCTGCCGGCTGGCTGCTCGGCGCCGCCATCGAATTGCTGTTGCTGCGGCCGCTGCGCGGCTCCGATATCGACACCACCATGCTGGTGATGATCGGCGCCTGGATTGCCATGCAGTCCGGCGCGCTGTGGATCTGGGGTGGGGTGGCGAAGTCGGTGAGCAATCCGTTTCCCGATGCGCCTCTGGTGCTCGGTCCGGTCTCTGTGTCATGGCTGCGCCTGTTCGTGCTGGCCGCTGCCGCGCTGCTGATCGTTATCGCCTATCTCCTGATCAACCGGACAAAACTCGGCAAGGCCATGCGCGCCACCTTCCAGGATTCGGACACGGCGGCGCTGATGGGGATCAATGTCGGCTGGATCTACACCTCCACCTTCGCCATCGGCTCGAGCCTTGCTGCGGCTGCCGGCGCGCTGCTCGGCCCGGTCTATGTCATCTTCCCGCAGATGGGCGATCTGGCGGCGGTTAAGGCCTTCGCCATCGTCATCCTCGGCGGGCTCGGCAACATCACCGGCGCGGTGATCGGCGGCTTCATGCTGGCCCTCGCCGAAGAACTCGGCGCCGGCTACGTCTCGTCGGGCTATCGCGATGCCATGGGCTTTGTGATCATCATCGCCGTACTGATCTTTAAACCCACCGGGCTGTTCGCCCGTGCGGAGCGCGTCGGATGAGCCGCATCGTGACGCTGCTCTGCCTGCTGGTCTTCGCCTCTGTGCCATTGTGGCTGCAGGACCCATATTTGCTGAATGCCCTGATCACCACCGGCATCTTCATCATCGCCGCCATGAGCCTCAACCTCCTGCTCGGCTTCACCGGCCAGCTCAGCCTGGGCCATGTCGCCTTCTTCGGCATCGGCGCCTACGTGTCCGCGCTGACGGCGCTGGGTTTTGATGTGCCGATCTATGGCGACTTCCACATCGTCCATGTGCCGTGGCCGCCGGTGACCGGATTCGCTCTCGCGATCGCCATCTCCGCCTTCTGCGGCTATCTGGTCGGTCGCCTCTCCTTCAGCGTGCGCGGCGCGTATTTCGTGATCGTCACCATTTCCTTCGCCGAGGTGGTGCGGTTGGTGGCGTTGAACTGGGTCGAGCTGACGCAGGGGCCTCTGGCGCTGACCAATATTCCGTCGATCACAATTGGCCTGCCCGGGCTCGGCTATCTCGTGCTGAAGACCAAGCTGCAGAACTACTATCTGGTGCTCGCCGTTGCGGCCTTGTCCTATCTCCTGATCGCCCGTCTGGTGCATTCGCATTACGGCCGCGCCATGCGCGCACTGATGGAGAACGAGACGCTGGCGGTCGCTGTCGGCATCGACGTGACGAAGACACTGACGCTCGCGGCGGTGATCTCGGCCGGCATCGCTGGCGCCGCCGGCAGCCTCTACGCGCACTACATCCGCATCATCGATCCCGACGTCTTCGCCTTCATCACCACCGTCACCATGGTGATCATGGTGGTCTCGGGCGGCAAGGGCTCGCTGGCCGGACCGGTGGTCGGCGGCGTGATCTTCGGCCTGTTGCCGGTGTTCCTGCGGCCGATCATGCCGCCGGAGGCGCAATGGATCACCTATGGCGGCGTGCTGATCGCGATTCTGTTCGTGCTGCCGCGCGGCATCGTGCCGACACTGGCGCCGCTGCTCGGCCTGTCGCGCCCCGCCGCGGACAGACCGGCCAAGGCCATCGATGTGGTGGAGGAAGGCGCATGACCATGCAGTCCGGTTCGCGCGAGATCGTGCTCAGCGTCGAGAACGTTGCCATGCAGTTCGGCGGCCTGGTGGCGCTGTCGGATCTGAACTTCTGCGTCGGCGAAGGCGAGATCCTCAGCCTGATCGGCCCCAACGGCGCCGGCAAGACCACGGCCTTCAACCTGATGACCGGGTTTCTGACGCCGACCAGGGGCCAGGTGAAGTATCGCGGCACGCCGCTGAAGGGTTTGAAATCGCACGAGATCGCCGATCTCGGCCTGGTCCGCACGTTCCAGCGCACCAGCGTGTTTCCGCGCGATACGGTGTTCGACAACGTGCTGATCGGCCTGCACCGTCAGGGCAAGGTGTCGCTGCTGGATGCCATCCTCGGCCTGCCGCGTGCCCGCGCGTCCGAGCGGCTGCTGCGCGAGCGCGCCGCCGAACTGGTACGCTGGATCGGGCTCGAGGCCCGCGCCAACGATCTCGCCGGCTCGCTGTCCTATGGCGAGCAGCGGCTGGCCGGCGTGGCGCTGGCGCTGGCGGCGCAGCCGTCGATGCTGCTGCTCGACGAACCGGTCTCCGGCATGAACGCCTCGGAGACCCACACCTTTGTGCAACTGATCCGCAATATCCGCGACTGCGGCGTCACCATCCTGCTGGTGGAGCACGACATGCCGATGGTGATGGGCGTGTCGGATCGCATCGTGGTGCTGAACTACGGCCGCATCATCGCCGAGGGCACGCCCGAGGTGATCCGCAACGATCCCGCGGTGATCGAGGCCTATCTCGGGCAAGGCGCCAGTCACGCCGCGAAGAAGGTGGCTGTGCATGCTTGAGATCAACGATCTGGTCTGCGCCTACGGGCAGGTCACCGCGCTGCGCGGCGTCACGCTGAGTGTGAAGGCCGGGCAGTTGGTGGCGCTGATCGGCGCCAACGGCGCCGGCAAGAGCACCACGCTGCGCGCGATCTCGGGCCTCGTGCCGCCGCGCAGCGGCAGCTTGAGGTTCGAGGGCGACGATATCACCGGCGCCAGCCCGCAGCAGGTGCTGACGCGCGGCATCGCGCATTGTCCGGAAGGACGGCGGGTGTTTCCGCACATGACCGTCGAGGAGAATCTCGACATGGGCGCCTATCTGCGTTCCGATTCTTCGGAAATATCCGCGGATCGCGACCGGATCTATGGTGAGTTCCAGCGCCTGGCCGAACGCAGGAAGCAGGCGGCGGGGACGTTGTCCGGCGGCGAGCAGCAGATGCTGGCCATCGGCCGCGCGCTGATGTCGCGACCGCGGCTGGTGATGTTCGACGAGCCGTCGCTCGGGCTCGCGCCCAATATCGTCGAGCGCACCTTCGCCATCATCCGCGCCATCCGCGATGCCGGTACCACTGTACTTCTGGTCGAGCAGAATGCCTTCGCGGCGCTCGAGATGTGCGACCATGCCTATCTGCTGGAGGCCGGGCGTGTGGTGTTGTCCGGGCTGGGTGCCGATCTGATCGAGAACGAGCATGTGCGGCGGGCCTATCTTGGCGGTTGAGGCCATCTGCGGCCGACGCGCCGCATGCGGCTATCCGTGGGGTTCATTCAGGGATGATATCGGACAGTGAACACTGGATCGCCGCTTGCACCCTGGAACGCCTGGCTGAAAAGACGATCGTCTGCGCGCGGATCGGCGGCGTCGATCTGATTGTGGTGAGGGATGGCGCGCGGATCTTCGCTTGCGAGAGGGCCTGCCCGCATGAACAGGCCGATCTGGCCCAGGGCCGCGTTGCCGATGGCCGGCTGTTTTGTCCGCGTCACCTCGCTTGGTTCAGTCTGCCGACCGGCGAGATCTCGCCGGGCTGGTCGAGCCGCGCGCTGCGACGTTATCCGGTGCGGATCGCAGAGGGGCAGGTCTGGGTTTCCGTCGATACGGCACTGCGCGTCGACCCGGTTGTTCCCGGGAACTAGCTTGTGTTTACGGGAACTAACCTTCGGGCTTCGGAAGCCACATGTGTGACCGTCATGGTTGTTGAGGAAGTACTCACTTGGTAATCGGAAGTTTGCGTTCGCAGGCGGAATTTCTTTGAAGATCTAGATACTTGAGCTAGTAATAAAAGACGCGGTTGTTGCCATTCGAGCTACGACTGCGCGTGGCGATGGTTGTCGCCGAAGCTCGATGCAATGCGCGGAAACAGCGCGAAAAGAAAAGTTCGGGGTCGTGACGCACATTGCACTGGTTGCAGCTACGCCTTTCTATGGTCCTCGCGGTTGGGTGCAATGGCCGGGCAACGAAGACTATTCTTTTCAGTTCATGCAGATTCTGGGCGCGGCCCAGGACGGCGGTAGCACTATTTCGGAGTGTTTTCGCGCTGCAAGCAGCATCAATCCCGGCGATGATGAAAGCTGGTATCGGGAGTGGAAGAAACTCGCTGATACTTCAAAGGAGCGCGGCGATACCGCATTCCATAGCGGGCATACCGAGACCGCACTGAGCAACTGGCTGCGAGCCATGAACTATTTTCGCGCAGCGCAGACCTTTCTCGGTACCAATGATCGTCGGCGCAGTGCCGCCATCGCGCACATGCAGGCTTGCTCGCAGCTCTACCTGCGCGCCGCGTCGGTGGGCGAGACCGTCGAGATTCCGTGGGCGGAGAATGAGGTTCTGCAGGGATACTTCCTGCCGGCGCCCCAGCGTGGAGGCGCATCGCCGACGGTGATCTGCTTCGGAGGCCCCGACAGGTTCAAGGAAGAATACCTGCACAGCCTGCCGCGCTACGCGCATCGGCGCGGGCTATCGTTGCTGCTCGTCGATTTGCCCGGCTATCGGCCCGGCGCCTTGAGCGACGACGGTGCGCCGGGTCGCTTCGATATCGAAACGGCAATCAGCGGCTGCATGGACCATCTCATCGCCAACGATGGGGTGGATCCCGAGCGAATCGCAGTGTTCGGCGACGGCTTGGGCGCGGCCCTTGCGACGCGGGGAGCCAGCCTTGATCATCGCTTCGCCGCGGTCGTCTGCGATGGCGGCATCTGGGATCTGCACGAGCGGGCGTTTCTGACGGTAAATATCGCCAGCGGCGGCTGTGGCGGCACGGCCGGATTCGACAAGCTCTGCGGCGGCAGCATTGCCAAGAACATTCGATGTCCGATTTTGGTGACGATCGGCGAGCATGACTGGCTGGACGCCGGCCACGTGACCGGCTGTTGCCAGGCCTTGCGGGCCAGCGGCCTCGACATCGATCTGAAGATCTTCACCGCTGCCGAGACCGCAGCCGGGCCCGGGCATGTGGACAATCCGACCATCGGAAATGAGTTCATCTTCGACTGGATCGCCGATCGGCTGCGCGGTCCCGCGGCATAGCCCCGGTCGAGACTTCGTCCGGTGGCCGGCGTCGCACCTGCCGGAAAACTCAGCTATCCACCGCGAGCATCAGGTTGGCTTTTTCCAGCCGTACCTTGAGCCGGGCCATATGAGACGCGACCTCCAGCAGCGCGGCGGGGTCGAATTCTGCCATCACGAAAGCGAACAGCGCATCGCGACGGGACGACAGCGTTGCGATCTTCTTGCTGGCCTTGTCGGACAGCGACATCAGCACCACTCTGGCGTCCTCGCGGGACGGGATCCGGCGCAGAAAGCCGTTCTTCTCGAGCATCTTGGACTGGGTCGTCACGAAGGACGGGTCGACATGCAGCATGGCCGAGACATCCTTGACTGGAACCCCCTTGCCGCGGTCGAGATCCCCGATGGCCATGAGGATCATCCATTGCGGGCCGCTGATGCCGAGTTCCTTGGCCCAGAAGTAGCGGATTCCGTCGAGATGGATGTTGATTGCAGCAATGTCCCAGGTGAATTGCCGCAGGAGTTCCTGATTCTTGCCTGCCAGGTGCGCCGGTAGTGTTTCTTCGTCGGTGCCGAAGTCTTCGTCCACCCTGATTACGCTCGCTCGATTAGCCATGACTCGTCCTGCAGTTTTCCAATTTACATAACTCTATCAGGCAATTGCGACAGGCAAGCCACAACTTCGTGTGTTGCAGGGAAACCACACTGCGGCGCGATAAAGATGCATGAGTTCATAAAGTATTTTGCTTAAGCGAAGCGCGCAGGCATTGTCCGTTTCGGCGATGGGGCAACCCGCAGTCGTCCCGTTGAAGTAATTCGCTTTAGTACCTCGCGTTATGCGGGTGGGACCGAAGACGCGAAGTACCAGGCGGTAGTGGGGGACTAAGGGAACAATCTTCGGGTGATCGTCACCCGGCGGATCCGGAACCTTCCCTTTAAGAACAACTTGGAGGTTTACCATGACAACGATTAAGGGCCTTATTCTCGGCTCCGCGGCGGGTCTTCTCGCCATCGGTGGAGCACAGGCAGCCGATCTTCCGATGAAGGCCAAAGCGGTCGAATACGTGAAGATCTGCTCGCTCTACGGCGCAGGCTTCTACTACATCCCGGGCACCGACACCTGCATCAAGCTCGGTGGCGCAATCCGTATCGACACCGCGCTCAACGGCAACATCTACGACGCCCCGCAGTGGCAGGGTGGCGCTCCCGGTTCGCAGGCTTGGTCGCGTGACTTCTTTCAGACCCGCGCTCGTTTCAACGTGAACATCGATACCCGCACGGCCACCGAATACGGTGTTCTGCGCACCTATGGTGACGCGAAGTTCGACTGGACTCGTGGCGTTTCGGGCATTGCTGGCGGCGCACCGGTCGAGGTCGACTATGCGTTCATCCAGTTCGCCGGCTTCACCTTCGGTAAGTCGGTCTCGATGTTCGATCCGCAGTGGGCGCTGGCCAAGCCGACGATTTCGTCGGGCCTGAACGCCGGCTCCAACAACGCGACCGGCGTCCCGATGCTGGCCTACACGGCTTCCTTCGGCAATGGCATGTCGGCCACGATCTCGCTGGAAGACGCGCAGCCCTACCGCACCGCCGGTGTGGTCAATACGTCGCTCGCCTTCAGCACGGCCTCCTTGCTCACAGGCGGTGCATACGGCCCTGGCAACTTCACCGGCAACCAGTCGGGCGGCGATCATATGCCTGACATCGTTGGCAACCTGCGCCTCGATCAGGCATGGGGTTCGGCCTTCGTGTCGGCAGCTGGTCATGAAGTTCACGGCGCCTACTACAACGGCACCGTCGATACCGGCCGTCCGGCCACGACCTGGGGCTACGCCGTCAGCGGTGGCTTCGAACTGAAGAACCTGCCCACCGGCGCCGGCGACAGCTTCAAGATGGAAGCAACCTACGCAAAGGGCGCTGCCAAGTATGTCTGGGGTGGCACGCTTGATACCTCGGGCGCAGGGCGGTACTTCCGCGCCAGCGGTCCGAGCGCAGGCACCCTCGCTTTCGGTTACGTGCTTGACGGCGTGTACACCGGAACGAACGCTGGCAACGGTACCGGGATCGACCTGAGCACCGCTTGGGACGTCAGCGCGTTCTATGAGCACTACTGGAATCCGGCATGGCGTACCTCGGTGTTCGGCAACTACAGCCAGATCTCCTACGGTGCTGCCGGTAACCAGGCTCTAATTACGGCTCTGTCGTTCGGTGGCACGGCCGCTGGTACTGGCTTCATCACTCCCACCGGTGGCGACATGAAGCTCTCGACGGCTCAGGTCGGTACCCGTACCGCCTGGACCCCGGTGAAGGATCTCACCATTGCGGCTGAGTTCGTCTACAGCCGCTTGAACACGAACCTCAGCGGAACCTACACCAACGCGGGTGGAGTGAGCGGTGCTCCGGCGGGTGCCGTGTACGGTCTCGGTGGCCAGAACATCTACAACGGCGGGGTTCAGATCTCCCGCTCCTTCTGATCCTGATCGTCTCACGACGCTCAATATCTGAAACAAAGACCCCCGGCAGGAAACTGCCGGGGGTCTTTGCTTGCGCGCATGGCCAGCGTGTCGCGCTCCCCGCGGCTGTCGACCTGTGCCCGTCCGGCGTCTATAAGGCCGCTCTGTCGCACCGGGAAAGGGCACGCTCGCGAATGGCATCCGCCGCTGAACTCTTCAAACGGGGCATCGCGTCTTTCCAGCAGGGGCAGTTCGCCGAGGCCGAACGATCCTTCAGGCAGTTGCTGCGCAAGGAGCCGCGCCATCCGGCCGCGCTGAACCTTCTCGCCGTTGTTCTTGTGGCGCAGAAGAAGTTCGCCGAGGCCGAACCCCTGCTGCAGTCTGCGCTGAAGCTGAGCGCAACCTCTGATGCAACGTTCTACAATTACGGGTTGGTCCTCAAGGCGCTGCGCCGTCCAGAGGAGGCCGTGCAGCGCTTCACCGAGGCGATCGCGCTCAATCCCGGCAGTGCCGACAGTTGGAATGCGCGCGGCGCGGCGCTGAACGATCTCAACGATCCCCAGGCCGCCATCGCCGACTTCGACCGGGCCGCTTCGCTCAATCCGAACGACCCGGCGACTTTCTTCAACCGGAGCCGATCCCTCACCAGGCTGAAACGCTATGACGACGCGCTGGTCGCGTGCGACCGGGCGCTGGCGATGAAGCCGGGGATGGCGGAAGCCTGGTTCAGCCGCGGTTTTATCCTTCAGAAGTTGCGGCGCCCCGCCGAGGCCGCCGGCGCCTATGCCCGCGCGCTTGAGATCGACCCGCAAATGCCACTGGTGAAGGGCGATCTGCTGCACCAGAAAATGCTGACCTGCGACTGGAGCGGAGCCGACCGTCTCATCGCTGAGATCGACCGCGATCTCGCCGCGGGGCGCCTGTGCGTTGAACCCTTTGCCTGGCAGGGTCTAGCCACGTCGGAACGCAGTTTGCAGCGCTGCGCCGAACTCTACAGCGCAAGCCGTTTCCCCGCGCGATTCGACAAGGCGAATCTGCCGGCACTGCGCACAGAGGGCAAGATCCGCATCGGTTACCTGTCAGGCGAATTTCGCCAGCAGGCCACATCGTTGCTGCTGGTCGGCGCCCTCGAGCAGCACGACAGGCAGCAATTCGAGGTTTTTGCCATCGACAACGGCTTTGACGACGGCAGCGCGACGCGCCGACGCATCGATGCCGCCGTCGACGGCGTGATCGACATCGCTGCCTTGCCAGACCCGCAAGCGGTGGCCGCGATTCGCGCTGCTGGCATCGACATCCTGGTCAATCTGAACGGCTATTTCGGCGACGCCCGCACCCGCGTATTCGCGCGGCGGGCGGCACCCATTCAGGTCAACTATCTCGGCTTCCCCGGCACGCTGGGCGCGCGCTACATGGATTACATCATCGCCGATCGTCACGTGCTGCCCGCCGAGCACCGGCAGTTCTACAGTGAGAAGGTCGCGTGGCTGCCCGACTGCTACCAGGCCAACGACCGTCACAGGCCGATTGCCGAGCGGACGTTCAGCCGGCCGGAGTGCGGCCTTCCCGCCGAGGGATTCGTTTTCTGCTGCTTCAACAACAACTACAAGATCACGCCCGTCAGCTTCGACGGATGGATGCGCATCCTGAATCAGGTGCCCGGTAGCGTGCTCTGGCTGCTCGAGGACAATGCCGCCGCCGCCGCCAATCTGCGTCGCGAAGCCGTCGCGCGCGGCGTCGATGCCGGGCGTCTCGTCTTCGCGGGACGGATGCCGGGGGACGAACATCTCGCCCGGCATCGCTGCGCCGACCTGTTTCTGGACACGCTGCCTTACAATGCCCACACCACGGCCAGCGACGCACTATGGGCCGGCCTGCCGCTGCTGACCTGCCGCGGCGAAACCTTCGCGGGCCGGGTGGCGGCCAGTCTGCTCTACAATATCGGCCTGCCGGAACTGGTCGCCACGTCGCAGTCGGACTATGAGCGTCTGGCGATCGAACTGGCGACGCAGCCGGCACGTCTGGCGGCGATCGCACGGACACTCCGGGACAACCGGCTTGCCGCCCCGCTGTTCGATACGGCGCGAGTGACTGAGCACATCGAAACGGCCTATCTGGCCATGGTCGAGCGTTCCCGGGCCGGCCTGCCGCCCGATGACATCGCGGTGGCCGCGCGCCCCAGGGTGTCCCGCTGAGGGCGAGTCGTGGTTAATGTTCCACCGGGCGATCAACTTTCGAGGAGTTCCATCATTTTCCGAATAGCCTGATTAAATCAGGTATTGAACTCATCGTTCTAAGTCATGTAGTCTTCACATGCGCAGCCGGCAAATTCTTTGACGGCAGATTGTCTCAAGGAGACGACGCACTTTTATACGTAAACCTCCGAAACCTCCGGCAATGCCCTGCCGGAGGTTTTTCGGTTTCTGGCCTGGCGCTTCGCCAGCCCGATCGGCAACAGACTGTAGAGGCGATGAGCCCGGTAGCCGGCCACTTCTGTATTAACTGCATATCAGGCCTGACGAGCTATCTGACCGGTATTGCACGGGATTTGTTGCTTTGCCGAGCCGTTGTGGCTAAAAGCCGCTCACCGGAGAGCAAAAAAATGGCGCACAACTACGCGATTAACGACGACGTTCACCACCAGCTTCAGGGTCCCCAAGGCCGCGCCATGGTCAAGGAGCGAAGCGTGTACACCATCACCTCCTGCCTGCCCATCGAGGCCGACGGCCGTCCGCGCTACCGCATCAAGAGCAAGACGGAAAACGTTGAGCGCGTGGTGACCGAGGAGCAGATCAGCCGCCTCGGCTGATCCCTTCGATACCGGGCCGCGCCTGTCTGGCGCGCCCGACTGTGATCGCTTCATCCAGACCAGTCGCCTTGGCTCGCGACACCTCTTGTTGCACCCCTATGAGGCCCGATCGGCTTGCGCGCAGCTTGCTGACCGGTTGCAGGGGAGTCGCATAGCGCCCTATGTTGCCAGCCGGCGAACGGCGAATGGCATCGTCGGTATCGCGCGATCCTGACATCATGCCCGGACCGAGGCTCCCTTGATCGACAAGCTCGAACTGTTGCTGGCGCTCGCCAAGGAACGGCACTTCGGCCGCGCCGCCGAGGCCTGCGGCGTCACCCAGCCGACCATGTCCACCAGCCTGAAGCAGCTTGAGGAATTCCTCGGCGTCATGCTGGTGCAACGCGGCTCACGTTTCCAGGGCTTTACCCCGGAGGGCGAACGGGCGCTCGACTGGGCGCGGCGCATCGTCGGCGACGCCCGCGCCATGCGCCAGGAAATCAACGGCCTCAAGGATCGCCTGTCCGGCGAGATCCGCATCGCGGCGATCCCGACCGCGCTCGGCATGGTGGAGTCGCTCACCACGCCGTTCCGCGCCCGCTATCCCGACGTGCGCTTTCGCGTGCAGTCGTGCACCTCGGCGGCCGTGCTCGGCCTGCTGGAAAATCTCGAGGTCGATGCCGGACTCACCTACATTGAGAACGAACCGCTCGGCAAGGTTCGCTCGATCCCGCTGTATCAGGAGAGCTACCGTTTGCTGACGTCGCCCGACGGCATGTTCGGCGACCGCGACGAAGTGACCTGGAAGGAAGTCGGCCAGGTGCCGCTATGCCTGCTGACGCCCGACATGCAGAACCGCCGGATCATCGATCGCGCGCTAAAATCGGTCGGCGCCGAGGCGGTGCCGACGTTGACCTCGAATTCGATCATCGTGCTGTACACCCATGTGAAGACCGGCCGCTGGGCCAGTGTGATGCCTGCCAAGCTGGCGCAGACGCTGGGCCTCACCGGAGCAGTGCGGATGATTCCGATTATCGATCCCGTCGTCACCTATGGCGTCGGACTCGTGGTGCCGCAGCGCGACCCGATGACGCCGTTGATCGCGGCCCTGGTGCAGATTGCGCGCGAAGTGGCGCCGTCGCTGGAAGCTTGACGCCGCGATTCCGCTCTCGCTGTTCATTCCGGTTGCCGATCGTGTGATGTCGTTTCCTGATCGATCAGGTTTCCGTATCGCAGCATGAGACTGCTTTATTGATCTTTGGATTAATTCCAACTCTCATTGGCGCCTGAACATCAACGTCGGGCACGCCAATGACCTCACGCTATGAACCTTGGGACGAGACGCGGAGCGCGGAGATCATCGCGGGCCTTTCGCATGTGGAGGGCGGCACGCTGGTTATCCTGCATGCATTGCAGGAAGTCTTCGGCTACGTGCCGGAGCCGGCGATTCCGATGATCGCGTCGGCGCTCAACCTGTCGCGCGCCGAAGTCTACGGTGTCTTCACTTTCTATCACGATTTCCGCCATGAGCCTGCGGGCCAGCACGTGCTGAAGCTGTGCCGCGCCGAGGCTTGCCAGGCCGCCGGCGGCGATGCGCTGGCGGCGCGCGCCGAATCCAGCCTGGGCATCAAGCTCGGCAACACCACGGCGGATCAGCGCGTCACGCTGGAGTCGATCTATTGCCTCGGCCTGTGCGCCACCGCGCCATCTGCCATGCTCGACGGCCGCGTGGTCGGACGCCTCACCGAGAAGCGCCTCGATGCGCTGGTCGCGGAGGCGCAGCGATGAAGATCTTTATTCCCCGCGATGCCGGCGCGGTTGCTGTCGGTGCCGACGACGTGGCTGACGCTTTCGTGCGCGCCGCCGAAGCGCGAAAGCTCGAGCTCGAGATCGTGCGCAACGGTTCGCGTGGACTTTACTGGCTGGAGCCGATGATCGAGATGGCGACGCCGCAAGGCCGCGTCGCCTTTGGCCCGGTGGCCGAGGACGATGTCGATGCGGTGCTCGACGCGATGATCGCCGACGCGGCGCATCCGCTGCGTCTTGGTGTCACAGAGGAGATCCCCTGGCTGAAGCGGCAGACCCGCCTAAGCTTCGCGCGCTGCGGTGTCATCGACCCGCGCTCGCTCGACGAATATCGCGCTTATGACGGCTACAAGGGCCTGGCGCGCGCGCTGACCTTGACACCGGCGCAGATCATCGCCGACGTCACCACCTCCGGCCTGCGCGGTCGCGGTGGTGCCGGCTTCCCCACCGGCATCAAGTGGAAGACCGTGGCGGACACCGCCGCCGATCGAAAGTTCATCGTCTGCAACGCCGACGAGGGTGACAGCGGCACCTTCGCCGACCGCATGCTGTTCGAGGGCGATCCCTTTGTGGTGATCGAGGGCATGACCATCGCCGGCATCGCCGTGGGCGCCACCAAGGGCTACATCTACATCCGCTCGGAATATCCCCACGCCATCGCCGCCACCAACATCGCGATCGCCGCAGCCGAGCGCGCCGGTTTCCTCGGCGCCAATATCTGCGGCTCCGCGCACAGCTTCGATCTCGAAGTCCGTGTCGGTGCCGGCGCCTATGTCTGCGGCGAGGAGACGGCGCTGCTGGAAAGTCTCGAGGGCCGCCGCGGCATCGTCCGTGCCAAGCCGCCGCTGCCGGCGCACAAGGGCCTGTTCGGCAAGCCCACGGTGATCAACAACGTGCTGTCGTTCGCGGCAATCCCCTTCATTCTCAACGACGGTGCCAAGGCCTATGCGGAATTCGGCATGGGCCGCTCGCGCGGCACCATGCCGATCCAACTCGCCGGCAATATCAAAAACGGCGGGTTGTTCGAGGTCGCGTTCGGCATCACGCTTGGCGAACTGGTCGACGAGGTCGGCGGCGGCACCTTGAGCGGCCGTCCGGTCCGCGCCGTGCAGGTCGGCGGTCCGCTCGGCGCCTATTTCCCGCGCGAGTTGTTCGATACGCCGTTCGACTACGAGGCCTTTGCCAAGCGCGACGGGTTGATCGGCCACGGCGGCATCGTGGTGTTCGACGACAGCGTCGACATGGCGAAGCAGGCGCGCTTCGCCATGGAGTTCTGTGCCGTCGAGTCCTGCGGCAAGTGCACCCCATGCCGCATCGGCTCCACCCGCGGCGTCGAGACCATCGACAAGATTCGCCGTGGCGAGCGCGTGGCCGAGAACACCGCCGTGCTGGAAGATCTCTGCCATACCCTGAAATTCGGCTCGCTCTGTGCGCTCGGCGGCTTCACGTCCTATCCGGTGATGAGCGCGCTGAAGCACTTTCCGGACGACTTCGCGCCGACGCCGGCCCGCCTGCAAGCAGCAGAATAGGAGCACCTCATGTCGCTCGTTCATGAAATCGATTTCGGCACCCCGCGCTCCAAGGCTGAGAAGATGGTCACACTGACGATCGACGGCAAAAGTATCTCCGTTCCCGAGGGCACCTCGATCATGCGTGCCGCCATGGAGGCGGGCACCCAGATTCCAAAGCTCTGCGCCACCGACATGGTGGATGCGTTCGGCTCGTGCCGGCTCTGTCTGGTCGAGATCGAGGGCCGCGCCGGTACGCCGGCCTCCTGCACCACGCCGGCCATGGAAGGCCTTGTGGTCCACACCCAGAATGAACGGCTGAAGACGCTCCGCAAGGGCGTGATGGAGCTGTATATCTCCGACCACCCGCTGGACTGCCTGACCTGTGCCGCCAACGGCGACTGCGAGCTGCAGGACATGGCAGGGGCAGTGGGCCTGCGCGACGTACGCTACGGCGATGCTGGCGAGAACCACGTCTTCGCCAAGGCACATAATCACTCGCCCGATCATTCGCCCCATGATTGCGAGAACGACCGCTGGATGGCGAAGGACGAGAGCAATCCGTACTTCACCTATGATCCCTCGAAGTGCATCGTCTGCTCGCGTTGCGTCCGCGCCTGCGAGGAAGTGCAGGGCACCTTCGCGCTGACCATTTCCGGCCGCGGTTTCGACAGTCGGGTGTCGCCCGGCATGAGCGAGAGTTTTCTCGGCTCCGAATGCGTGTCGTGCGGTGCCTGCGTGCAGGCCTGCCCGACCGCGACGCTGACTGAGAAGTCGGTGATTGCCATCGGCCAGCCCGAGCATTCGGTCGTCACCACCTGCGCCTATTGCGGTGTCGGCTGCACCTTCAAGGCCGAAATGCGCGGCGAGGAAGTGGTGCGCATGGTGCCGTACAAGGACGGCAAGGCCAATCGCGGCCATTCCTGCGTCAAGGGTCGGTTTGCCTGGGGCTACACCAACCACAAGGAACGCATCCTCAACCCGATGATCCGCGAGAAGATCACCGATCCCTGGCAGGAAGTATCATGGGACGAGGCGTTCAACTTTGCCGCCGCAAAATTCAAGGGCATCCAGGCGAAATACGGCCGCGATTCGATCGGCGGCATCACCTCGTCGCGCTGCACCAATGAAGAGGTCTTCGTGGTGCAGAAGCTGATCCGCGCCGGCTTCGGCAACAACAATGTCGACACCTGCGCCCGCGTCTGCCATTCGCCGACCGGCTACGGCCTGTCGTCGACTTTCGGCACCTCGGCCGGCACCCAGGATTTTGATTCCGTCGAACAGACCGATGTGGTGATGATCATCGGCGCCAATCCCACCGACGGCCATCCGGTATTCGCCTCGCGGCTGAAGAAGCGGCTGCGCGCCGGCGCAAAACTGATTGTCGTCGATCCGCGCCGCACCGACATTGTCCGCTCGGCGCATATCGAGGCGCAGCACCATCTGCCGCTGATGCCCGGCACCAATGTCGCCGTGCTCACTGCCATCGCCCATGTCATCGTCACCGAAGGCCTCGCAGACGAGGCCTTCGTGCGCGAACGCTGCGACTGGAGCGAGTTCGAGGACTGGGCGTCGTTTCTCGCGCAGCCCAACCACTCGCCCGAAGCCACCGCCATCATGACCGGCGTCGATCCCCGGGAATTGCGCGAAGCGGCCAGGCTGTTCGCCACCGGTGGCAATGGCGCGATCTATTACGGGCTCGGGGTCACTGAGCACAGCCAGGGCTCGACCACGGTGATCGCCATCGCCAATCTCGCAATGGCCACCGGCAATATCGGCCGTCCCGGCGTCGGCGTGAACCCGCTGCGCGGCCAGAACAACGTGCAGGGCTCCTGCGACATGGGCTCGTTCCCGCACGAGCTGCCGGGCTATCGCCACATCTCCGGCGATGCGGTGCGCGAGACCTTCGAGTCGCTGTGGAACGTCAAGCTCAATCCCGAGCCGGGCCTGCGCATTCCCAACATGTTCGATGCCGCCGTCGAAGGCACCTTCATGGGCCTCTACGTGCAGGGCGAGGACATCCTGCAGTCCGATCCCAACACCAAGCATGTGGTATCGGCGCTGTCGGCGATGGAATGTGTCATCGTCCATGATCTCTTTCTCAACGAGACCGCCAACTACGCCCATGTATTCTTCCCGGGCTCGACCTTCCTGGAAAAGAACGGCACCTTCACAAATGCCGAACGCCGCATCCAGCGCGTGCGCAAGGTGATGTCGCCGAAGAACGGCCTGGAAGACTGGGAAGTCACCCTCGGCTTCGCCAGGGCGCTGGGCTACGAGATGCACTACAATCATCCTTCGGAGATCATGGACGAGATCGCGGCGCTGACGCCGACCTTTAGCGGCGTGTCCTATGCCAAGCTCGACGAGCTCGGCTCGGTGCAGTGGCCCTGCAACGAGAAGATGCCGCTGGGCACGCCGGTCATGCATATCGACGGCTTCGTGCGCGGCAAGGGCAAGTTCATGCGCACCGAATACGTCGCCACCGACGAGAAGACCGGGCCGCGCTTCCCGCTGCTGCTCACCACCGGCCGCATTCTCAGCCAGTACAATGTCGGCGCGCAGACGCGGCGCACCGAAAATGTGGTCTGGCATGAGGAGGACCGGCTGGAGATGCATCCGCACGATGCGGAGATGCGCGGGCTCCGGGACGGCGACTGGTGCAAGCTGCAGAGCCGCGCCGGCGAGACCACCTTGCGCGCGTTGATCACCGAGCGCGTCGCGCCCGGCGTGGTTTATACCACGTTCCATCACCCGACCACGCAGGCCAATGTGATCACCACCGAGTTCTCGGACTGGGCCACCAACTGCCCGGAATACAAGGTCACGGCGGTGCAGATCTCGCCGTCGAACGGACCTTCGGAATGGCAGAAGGAATATGACGAGCAGGCCCGTCAGTCGCGACGCATCGCGGTGCCGGCCGTGGAAGCCGCGGAGTAGACATGCACGACCCGGTACGCTCGGTCACACGCACGATCTGGCGCCGCGACGGCGCCAGTGAAGGCGTGCGTGCGGTGCCGGAAGAGACCGCGCTGGCGATCACCTACAATGGCGGCACCTATGCCGTGATGATGGGGACGCCGCAGGACCTCCACGACTTTGCCATCGGCTTCAGCCTCAGTGAGGGCGTGGTTGCTTCGGCCGCCGAGATCCAGTCGTTCGAGGCCGTTGAATTCGACGACGGCATCGAACTGCGGATGTGGCTGGACGCCGCCACCGCGGACGGCATCAGCGCGCGGCGAAGGCGGATGGCCGGCCCGACCGGCTGCGGGCTATGCGGCATCGACTCCATCGCCGAGGCGGTCAGGCCGGCAGCGATCGTCGGCGCCGGCCGCCGCTTCTCGCCGCAGCAGATCGTGGCGGCGATGCAGGCGGTGCCTGCCTTGCAGAAGATCAACACCGAGACCCGCGCCGCCCATGCGGCGGCATTCTGGACGCCGGCGCGCGGCATCGTCGCCTTGCGCGAGGACGTCGGCCGCCACAACGCGCTCGACAAGCTCGCCGGGGCGCTCGTGCGCGATCGCATCGACGCCGCCGACGGCATGGTGCTGCTGACCAGCCGGGTGTCGGTGGAGATGGTGCAGAAGGCCGCGGCGCTGGGCGCGCCGCTGCTGGTGGCCGTGTCGGCGCCCACCGCGCTGGCGGTACGCATGGCCGCCGCCGCCGGCATCACGCTGGCGGCGATTACCCGCGGCGACGGCTTCGAAGTCTTCACCCATTCGCACCGCGTCGCCTTCGACGCCGTGACGCAGGAAACGGATCATGCAATCACCTTCGTCGCCTGAACGTCTGATCTATATGGCCAACCAGATCGGGACCTTCTTCAACAGCCAGGGCCAGGACAAGGCCGTGCCGGGCATCGCCGAGCACATCAAGAAGTTCTGGGATCCGCGCATGCGCAAGGCGATCATGGCCCATCTCGACGCCGGCGGCGCCGGCCTCGACATCAACGTCCGCGATGCGCTGGTGAAGCTGAAGGGCTAGCTGTCGTTCCGGGCTCGCTCGGGCTACGCCCTCGCGCCGGAATGACGGCGCGGTCCGAGATCTTGCAAAGCTTGCGCCTTCGGCCGATTGGCCCACCATCCCGTCGGATGGTGCGAATGGAGCGCGTCATGAACAAGTTTCTGCGGTGGTCGAGTTTGGCCGCCATCCTGCTGGCCCCGGTCTCGGTGCATGCCGACAGCTACCCCTCGCGGCTGATCAAGGCGATCATCCCGTTCGGTGCCGGCAGCGCCACCGACGTGGTGCCGCGCATCGTGTTCGAGCGGCTGGGCCCTGAACTCGGCCAGACCATCGTGGTGGAAAATCGCGTCGGGGCAGGCGGCACGCTGGGCACGGCGGCGGTCGTCAAGGCGGACCCCGATGGCTACACCATTCTCGGGCATTCCTCGGCGCTGGCGATCGGGCCAGCGATCTTCCCCAATCTACCCTATGACGTCGCAAAGGACCTGTCGTCGGTGCTGATGATCGGCGCCAACGCCAATGTGATGATCGTGCCGATGGACCGTCCGTGGCGGTCGGTGGCGGATTTCCTAACCGCCGCAAAGGCCAAGGGGTCGGCGATCAATTTTGGCTCGGTCGGCGTCGGCAGCGCCGTTCATATCAGTGCCGAAAAATTCCGCCGCGCCGGCGGCTTCGAGGCCACCCATGTGCCGTATCGCGGCGGGCCCGACGTGATCACCGACATCCTCGGCGGCCGCATCGACTTCTATTTCTGCCCGCTGGCCACCGCGCTGCCGCTGATCCGCGAAGGCCAGGTGCGGGCGCTGGTGGTCTCGACCGCCGTGCGCGCGACGGAATTGCCCGAGGTGCCGTCGATGGCCGAGGCCGGCCTGCCGGACGGCGCCAGCACGGTCTGGATCGGCGTCTTCGCGCCGTCGAAAACGCCGCGCGACATCGTCGACAAGATCCACGCCGCCGGCGTCAAGGTGCTGGCGGAGCCCGCGATGCAGGCCAGCCTGAAGAAGCTCGGCGTCGAACCCTATCCGATCGAGCCCGCGGCGATGGATACGCTTGTCGCCAAGGAGCTTGCCGCCAACATGCTGCTGCTCAAGGATGTGAAGTAGCAACTTCACCTCTCGCCGCCTGGCGAAGCTTGCTTCGCCGGACGGGGAGAGGGAAGTAACGCCATCCTGCCAGATCAGCGAACCAAGCCTAGCCCCCGAGATACGCTTCCCGAATCCGTGGATCGTCGGCCAGGACCGAAGCCGGCCCGGATAGTGTGATGCTGCCGGTCTCCAGCACGAAAGCGCGGCTGGCGATCTCCAGCGCCATCGCCGAATTCTGCTCCACCAGCAGCACGCCGAGACCGGTGCGCTTGTTGAGCTCGAGGATCTTGTCGAACACCTGCTCGATGACGATGGGCGCCAGTCCCAGCGACGGCTCGTCGAGCATCAGCAGGCTCGGTCGGCTCATCAGCGCGCGGCCGATGGCCAGCATCTGTTGCTCGCCGCCGGACAGCGACCAGCCACCCTGCTTGAGGCGCTCCTTGAGGCGCGGAAACAGCTCGAACACCAGCGCAAGGTCGTCCTCGACCTCGGCCTTCCTGTAGCGCCGCGACGCGGTGCCGGTGATCAGGTTCTCGCGCACGGTGAGTCCGGGAAAGATCCGCCGTCCTTCCGGGCAGTGCGCCAGCCCGGCGCCGACGATGGTTTCCACCGCGGTGCCGTGAATGGCCTCGCCCTTCCAAACGATGCTGCCGGCGGTAGGGCGGAGCAGGCCGGAGATGGTGCTCAGCGTGGTGGTCTTGCCGGCGCCGTTGCCGCCGATCAAAGCGACGATCTCGCCCATCTCGACGCTGAAGGAGATGCCCTTCAGCACCTCGATATGGCCGTAGGAGACGTGGAGGTTGTCGACCTTAAGCATGACGGTGCCGCCTGCCGAGATAGGCCTCGATCACCAGCGGATTGCGCTGCACCTCGGCGGGAGCGCCCTCGGCGATCTTCCTGCCGAAGTCCAGCACCGCGACACGGTCGCTGATGCCCATCACCAGCCGCACATTGTGCTCGACCAGCACCACCGTGATGCCGCGGTCCTTGAGCTTTGCGATGGTCGCGAGCAGTGTCATGCTCTCGGTCATGTTCATGCCGGCAGCAGGCTCGTCGAGCAGCAGCACGGCGGGCTGCGTGGCCAGCGCGCGCGCGATCTCCAGCAGTCGCTGCTGGGCATAGGGCAATTGCGCGGCGCGGTCGCGGGCGCGGCCGGCGAGGCCGACCGTCTCCAGCGCGTCGCGTGCGGCCTGTTCGATGCCGGCCTCGTTGGCCTTGTGGCGTGCATTCGACGTCATGATGTTGAACAGTGACGCCGGTGCCTTGCAGGCAGCCGCGACCATGACGTTCTCCAGCACGGTCAGGTTGGTGAAGATGCGGATGTTCTGGAACGTACGCGCCAGGCCGATGCGCGCGATGCGGTGCGGCTTGAGGCGGAAGATCTCTTCGCCAGCGATGCGGACCGAGCCGGCATCGGCATGGGAGGCGCCGGACAGCGCGTTGAGAAGCGTGGTCTTGCCGGAGCCGTTCGGGCCGATGATGGCCTGCACGATGCCGCGCGGCACGTCGAGGTCAACGCCGTCCAGCGCCACCAGGCCGCCGAAGCGCCGCGCCACGCCGCGTGCGGCGATGATCGGAGCATCCGTCATCGCGCACCTGCCTGGCGTAGCCGCGGTATCAATGTCGCGATCGACGCCAGCCCGCCCGGCGCCAGCACGATCACGGCGATGACGCCGAGGCCGTAGAGCACGAGGTACCACTGGCCGAGGAAGCGCAGCATCTCCGGCAGAACGGTCAGCGCCACTGCGCCGATGATGCAGCCGGTGATCGAGCCCATGCCACCGACGATCAGCATGGTCATCAGCAGGATCGCCTGCACCCCGGAGAAGCTGTCGGGACTGATGAAGCGGATCGACGAGGCATAGAGGCAACCGGCGAGGCCGGCATAGACGGCGCCGATCATGAAGGCGAGCAGCTTGGTGCGGACCGTGTCGACGCCGCTCTGCTCGGCCGCGATCTCGGAATCTTTGGTGGCGATCATGGCGCGGCCGAGCGCCGAATGGCGGATGCGGGACGCGACGAGGGCGGCCAGCGCCAATGCGGCGACCAGCAGATAATAGTGTTGGATCTGGCCTTGCGGCGCGAGGCCGAACACGCTGATGCCCGGGATCGCCCGCAGGCCGGAGGTGCCGCCGGTGACCGGCTCCCAGTGCACGATGATCAGCCTGATGATTTCGCCGAAGCCGATGGTGGTCATGGCGAGGTAATAGGTGCGCAGCCGCAGTGTCGGCAGGCCGAGCGCCAGGCTGGCGATCATCACCACGGCGACGGAAAGCACGGGCGTGGCGATCCACGGCATGCCGGCCTTGCCAGCAATCGCGGTGGTGTAGGCGCCGAGGCCATAGAAGGCGGCCTGGCCGAAATTGATCTGGCCGGTCCAGCCGGTGGCGAAGTTGAGGCCGAGCACCACGATGGCGTTGAGGATGGCGATGTTCAAGAGCTGGATGACATAGCCGTCATGGCTGACGAGCGGCAAAGCCAGCACGGCGGCGGCGACCAGGGCGAGGGGGAGCTTGCTGATCACCTCACACCTTCTCGCTGCTCTTCTCGCCGAACAGTCCGCGTGGCCAGGCCACGAGGACGGCGATCATCACGATGAAGGCATAGGCGTCGCGGAAATTCGACGAGATGTAGCGCGCGCCAAAGGTTTCGATCAGGCCCAAAAAGAGTCCGCCGATCACCGCGCCGGGCAGGTTGCCGAACCCGCCGATGACACTGACCACGAAGCCCTTGAGGCCGAGACTGCCGCCCATGGTCGGCTCGGCAAGGAAGATCGGAGCCACCAGCAGGCCGGCAACGCCGGAAAGCATGGCGCCCAGCGCGAAGGCCACGGCGATGGTACGGTTGACGGAAATGCCTACCAGGCGCGCGGTGTGAAGGTCCTGCGCGGTGGCCTGCATCAGGATGCCGAAGCGCGTCTTCGTCAGCATCAGATACTGCAGCAGCAGGATCACCGCCAGCGTGCCGAAGATGAGCAGCTGGTGCATCGAGATCACCACACCGGCGAAGCGCAGAGGCGGTCCGCGCACCGGGGAGGGCAGCGACACCGGTAGCGGCCCCCAGATGATCATCGCGATGTTTTCCAGTACGATGCCCATGGCGATGGTGGTGAGGATCACCAGGAACGGCGGCCGCCCGCGCAGGGGAAAGTACACCAGCACCATGAAGACGATCCCGACCAGCGCCATCGCCGCCAGAGTCACCAGCCACGCCACCGCCACCGGCAGTTCATGGGTGACTGCGCCCGAAATGCCGATGAAGGCGCCGAGCATCAGGAGTTGGCCCTGCGCGAAGTTGACGATCTGCACGGTGTTGAAGATCAGCAGCAGCCCCAACGCCACCAGCGCATAGATGCTCCCCAGCGCCAGGCCGTTGACGATAAGCTGTCCCATGAAAGGCCTAGAAACCCTTTTCCTTGATGTTGCCGGCGAGTTCCGGCGTCTTGCCCTTGTTGCGGTAGATGCCGAGCGTATGCGCGAGATCGCCCTTGGCGTCGGCCTGGTAGCTGATCAGCATGCCCTTCCAGTCCTTGGTGGCGGCAAGGCCGTCGCGGATCGCCGCCTTGTCGCAGCCGACCTTTTCGATGATCGACTTCAGCAGCAGCACGGAGTCGTAATAGGAGACGGTGAAGTTGTCGGCCGGCACCTTGTACTTGTCCTGCACCCGCTTGGCCCAGTCGATGATCTTGGGATCGGTGGAGGTCTGCGGGATCATGCCGCCGATCGCATAGCCGCCGTCGGCCTCCGCGGCGCTGAGGTTGTTCAGCGTGGTCTGCGCGACAATGCTGGTGTTGCCGATCACCGGCATCTTGATGCCGAGGTCGCCCATCTGCTTCAGCACCAGGGTGATATCCGAGGGCCGGCCGAACAAGATCAGGCTGTCGGCGCCCTTGTCCTTGATCTCCAGTAGCTGTGCGCTCATGTCCTTGTCGGACGGTGCGTAGGAAGTGATCGCCACCGGCGATACCTTGAGTTCGCCGAGTGCGGCCTGGATGCCCTTGGAGGCGCCGAGGCCGTAATCGTCGGCCACCGCCATGATGCCGGGCTTGGTCTTGGCCAGCGTCTTGACCAGATACTCCGGGATCAGGTCCGCGAGCTGGCCATCATGCACGTGGGTGCGGAACAGCCACTTCGAGCCCTGCGACGTCACCTTGGCATTGGTGGCGCCGACCACGAACGGCGTTTCGGACTTGTTGACGGCTTCGGTCTGCGCGAACACGTGCGGCGAGATCATCGAGCCCATGATCACCAGCGGCTTGCCGTCGATGATGCGGTTCATAGCATTGAGCGCGTCGGTAGAGGAGGCGCCGGTATCCTCGGTGGTCAGCGCGATTTTCTTGCCCGCGATGCCGCCGGCGGCATTGATCTCGTCGACGGCGAATTCGGCGCCGTTGCGCGCCTGGGTGCCGAGCAAAGCGAGGTTGCCGGTGAGCGGCGTGGTCAGGCCGATCGGAATGGTCGCCGGGCACGCGGCGGGCTCCGCTTGCGCCTGCTGCACCAGGGCGCTGGATAGGACGGCGCCGGCCATCAGCATCTTCATGGATATCTGGAACATCGGTGTTTCCTGTTTGCGCGTGGCGTGAGCGGTCTGTCCACTTGCATGCAAATGAAGTGCCACTTCGTACGGGATCTGCGGCAGCGCGCGGCCGCGAAATTGCATTGGTGTCGGTATCATGGCAATCACGCTGCCAGTTTTCCGGTGATGACACGCGATGGCCAAGCCGACCCAGATCCGAACCACCGACCGCGGCGCCGTCATCTACAAGGCGCTGTGGCACGCGATCATCGAGCAGGCGTTGCAGCCCGGTGCGAAGCTGCCGGAAGACGCCATCGGCGAAAAATTCGGCGCCAGCCGCACCATCGTCCGTGCGGCGCTGGCGCGGCTGGCAGCGGAGGGGCTGGTCGAGCTGCGGCGCAACCGCGGCGCGGCGGTGGCGACGCCGAGCTGGAGCGAGGCCCGCGATATCTTCGATGTGCGCATCGGCCTCGAGCGGCTGGTGGTGGCGCGGCTGGCCGGCAGCATGACCCGCGAGCAGATCAAGACGCTCAAGGCCCATGTGGATGCCGAGCAGGCGGCGCAGGGCGGCAACATGCCATTGCAGATCCGCCTTGCGACGGCCTTTCACATCAAGCTGGCGGAAATGACCGGCAATCCGGTGCTGGCGCGCTATGTCAGCGAAGTCGCCTCGCGCTGCGGGCTGATCCTCGCGCTTTATAACCGCCCGCACTCGCCGGAATGCGCCGTCAGCGAGCACCGCGACATCATCACCGCGCTGGCCGCCGGCGATGTCGCCCGCGCGACCGCGATCATGGATCATCATCTCGACGCCGTCGCCGACCGCGCGTTGATCTCGGCGCATCCAGCCAAGGAGCGCGACATCCAGGACATTCTGGCGCCGTATGCGAACGAAGCGGTCGCGACGAAAGCGAGGAAGAAGCGGTGACTTCCTTACCTCCCCCGCCTAGCGAAGCTTTGCTTCGCCTTGCGGGGCGAGGGAAGAAGCGCCCCTACGCCTCGATATCCAGCCGCACCAGGATCCGTTCCGCGCTGTCGTTCCAGACGTCCATCTGCACGATCTTGCCACCGCGCACGACAAACCTGTCCACGTAGCGGTTGCCCTCGAAGCTGGTACCGTCGTGCCATTCGCCGTAGAGCGTGCCGGTATTGTAGACCACCGTCTCGCCGTGGCCCGGCGACACATCGGTGCGTTCCATTTTCTTCTTCACCCATTTGTAGCGCATGGCGTTGAAGGCGGTGGTCTCGCGCGGATGCCTGAAGGTGCGCCCGCCGGTGAAGGTGATGGCGACATCCGGCGCCATGAAGCCCGCCGCGGTCTCGGGATCCGGGACCATCGAGGCCACCAGGAACCGCTCGACGATGCCGGCGGCTTCGGCGGTTGCATCGGGGGCGGCGGCTGAAAGCGGCATGGTGTGGTCTCCTGAGAGGTGGCGAACTGGCGATCGCCAAGCAAGGCGGGTGCCAGTCATGCCGAAAGATTGTATACGATCTGGGCGGCAAATGGGCGGATATTAGGCGCGCCAATCGCGGAAACTGCAATGGCGGCGGGGCTATCTTCGATTTCGCAGGCTTTCCAATCGCATACGTCGTGGCACACCGCTTGCTTGGAAATGCGCAGCGTCATTCAATCCGAAGGGGTCCGTCATGACATCAGCATTGCCCAGATTTTCCCGCCGCCTGCTGCTCGCCGCCGGTGCCGCGTCGCTGTCGCTTGTAGTCTCGCTGCCTGCTTGGGCGCAGGAAACCGTGAAGATGGGCGTGGTCGCCGCCATGTCCGGCCAGTCGGCGAAATCCGGCGAGGCCATCGTGCGCGGCCTGTCGCTGGCCATCGACGAGATCAACGCCAAGGGCGGGCTGCTCGGCAAGAAGGTCGAGCTGGTGGTGCGCGACGACGAGAGTAATCCCGCCAAGGGCGTGATCGCCGCGCGCGAGCTGGTGCAGCGCGAGAAGGTAGTGGCTTACTTCGGCGGCGTCGATACGCCGGTGTCGATGGCCATCGTGCCGTTCGCCAACCAGTCCAAGGTGCCGTTCATCGGCGTCTGGGCCGCCGGCACCGCGATCACCCGCAACGGCGCCGCCGAGAACTACGTGTTCCGCGTCTCCGCCGTCGATGCGCTGGTGGACGTGGCGCTGGTTGACTACGCCGTGAAGAAATATGCCGCCAAGAAGCCCGGCATGATCCTGATCAACAATCCCTGGGGCGAATCCAACGAGGCCGGCCTGAAGAGCGCGCTGGAAGCCAAGAAGATCCCGTTCGCCGGCATCGAGAAGTTCGAGACCGGCGATGTCGACGTCGTCCCGCAGCTGACCCGGCTCAAGGATGCCGGCGCCGACGCCCTGTTCCTGGTCGCCAACGTCGCGCCCTCGGCACAGGTGGTGAAGTCGCTGGACCGCATGGGCTGGAACGTGCCGATCGTGTCGCATTGGGGCCCCGCCGGCGGCCGCTTCACCGAACTTGCCGGTGCGTCCGCCGAGAAGGTGCACTTCATCCAGACCTTCAGCTTCTCCGGCAACACCTCGCCGAAGTCACAGGCGGTGTTCGAGGCGCTGAAGAAAAAGTTCCCGGAGATCAAGACCGCGGCCGACGTCACCCCCGCGGTGGGCATCGCCAACGCCTATGACGCCATGCATCTCACCGCGCTGGCGATCGCCAAGGCCGGCTCCACCGAAGGCCCGAAGCTGCGCGAAGGCTTTTACGAGATCGGCAGCTATGACGGGCTGATCAAGAAGTACGACAAGCCGTTCTCCAAGGACAATCAGGACGCGCTGTCGCCATCGGACTATCTGTTCACCTACTTCAAGGGCGACGAGATCCTGCCGCTGGTGAACTGACAACGAAGGCGTACCTTACCCTCCCCTGGAGGGGGAGGGTCGTATCGCACAGCGCGCAGCGCCGTGCGATACGGGGTGGGGTGAAGTGTTGTGCGCCGTCACTGCCGCTGTCACCCCACCCCGACCGCGCCTGACGGCGCGCTCGACCCTCCCCCTCCAGGGGAGGGGAACGTCTGTTAGGATCTCCCATGCTCGCCTCCGCCATCATATCGGGCATCGGTCTCGGCTCCATGTACGGGCTGATCGCGCTTGGCTTCCACATCACCTATGTGGTTTCCAATACCGTGAACTTTGCCCAGGGTTCGGCGATGATGCTGGGCGCCGTGCTCGGCTACACCTTTGGAATCAAATACGGCTGGCCGATGCCGCTCGCCATCGTCGCATCGCTCGCGATCTGCGCGCTGTTCGGCCTCGTCGTCGAGCGCATCCTGGTTCGGCCCTTCGTTGCCAAGGGCTCCAGCGCCTGGCTGATGGCCACGGTCGCCGCCGGCATCGTGCTCGACAATGCCGTGCTGTTCACCTTCGGCAAGGAGCCGCGCGGTTTTCCATCGGCGCTGGCCAGCAAGCCGGTCCAGATCTTCGGCGCCGGCGTCTATCCGCTGCAGCTGGTCATTCCGCTGGTCGGCGTCGGCATCGCGCTGGCGCTGCATCTGGTGCTGCGCAACACCCGCCGTGGCAAGACGCTGCTCGCGGTGGTGCAGAATCCCGATGCCGCACGGCTGATGGGCATCAACGTGCATCGCACGGTGGCAATCTCCTTTGCACTGTCCACAGCACTGGCCGGCCTCGCCGGCATCCTGATCGCGCCGTTGTTCAGCGTGAGTTCGGAGATGGGCACGCTGTTCGGCATCAAGGCCTTTGCCGTGGCGATTCTCGGCGGCATGGGCTCGGCCTGGGGCGTGGTGATCGCCGGGCTGATCTACGGCCTCACCGAAGCGCTGGTCACCTCCTATCTCGGCTCGGTCTATACCCAGATCGTGGTGTTCTCGATCGTTATCGCCGCCCTCGCGCTGATGCCGAACGGGTTGTTCGGCCGCGCCGCGATCAACAAGGTCTGAGCATGACGATGCTGTCCCGCCTTTCGTTGCGCGCCTGGGTGATGCCGCTGACCGTGTTGCTGTTGACGGGCGCGGCGCTGCTCTATGCGGCGAAGGCCGACGGCTATGTGCCGTTCGTCCTCGCGATGGTGGCGCTCACCGCCATCGTCGGCGTCGGCCTCAACGTGCTGGTCGGTCTCACCGGCCAGATCTCCATCGGCCATGTCGGCTTCTATGCCATCGGCGCCTATATAGTGGCGATCCTGACCCTCAAGGGCGTCAGCTTCTGGATCGCGCTGCCTTTGGCCGGCCTGATCTCCGGCGCCATCGGGTTGCTGCTGTCGCTGCCGGCGCTGCGCGTCAGCGGGCCGTATCTGGCCATGGTCACCATCGCCTTCGCCTTCATCGTGCAGCATCTGTCGATCGAATGGCGCGGCCTCACCGGCGGCTCCAACGGGCTGATGGGCCTGCCGTCGCCGACACTGGGGGGCGTGATGTTCACCGAACGCGAGATCGCGCTGCTGGCCATATCGATTGCCGGCGTGGCGACGTTTCTGTTCCACCGCCTCGCCAACTCCGCCTGGGGCAAGGCGATGGTCGCGGTGCGCGACGCCGAGGTGGCGGCGCGCTCCATCGGCCTCAACCCGGTCAGCGTCAAGGCCGCGGGCTTCATGCTGTCGGCGGTGTTCGCTGGTCTGGCCGGCGGCATCTTCGCGTCGCTGCTCGCCTTCGTGTCGCCGGACTCGTTTCCGTTTTCGCAATCGATCCTGTTCCTGTTCGCCTGCATCGTCGGCGGTGCCGGCTGGGTGCTCGGTCCAGTAGTGGGCGCGGTGATTACCGTAGTGCTGCCGGAGCTGCTGTCGTCGCTCGCCGAATATCGCCTGCTGTTCTTCGGCGCGCTGCTGCTGGTGGTGTTGTGGCTGGCGCCGGAAGGCATTCTCGGCACGCTTGCGCGACTGGTCCGCCGTATCGATCCGCGCACCGCGCAAGCCGGCGGCTTCGACGTGGCGGCGTTTCTCACGTCGGGCAACGACCGTGCGCCGCTGGAAGTACGCGATATCGGCATCAGCTTTGGCGGCATCAAGGCGGCGTCGGAAGTCTCCTTCAGCGCGGCGCAGGGCCGCGTCACCAGCGTGATCGGCCCCAACGGCGCCGGCAAGACCACCGTGCTCAACATGATCGGCGGCTTCTACAAGCCCGGCACCGGCAGCATCCGCCTCGGCGGCGAAGAGCTGGCGGGCGCGCCGGCATGGAAGGTGGCGCGCGCCGGCATCGGCCGCACCTACCAGACCACAAAGCTGTTCGAGACCATGAGCGTCATCGACAATGTGCTGATCGCCATGCGCCGCGGTCGGCTCGGCTCGATGCTGTCGGCGTCGGCTACCGCCAGCGATGAAGCCGCCGCCGAGGCGCTGATCGCCTTCGTCGGCTACAGGGGCGCACTCGCGGCCACTGCCGGCGACCTGCCTCATGTCGACCGGCGCCTGGTGGAGATCGCGCGTGCGCTGGCGATGCGGCCGCGGGTGTTGCTGCTCGACGAGCCCGCCGCCGGACTGATGGCCTCCGACAAGGAAGAGTTGAGCCTGCTGCTGCGGCGGATCGCCGATGTCGGCATCGCCGTCATTCTCGTCGAGCACGACATGCGCCTGGTCATGGGCATCTCCGACCACATCGTGGTGCTCGATGCCGGCAAACCCATCGCTGCCGGCACGCCGAACGATATCCGCCACGACGCAAAAGTGCTCGCGGCCTATCTCGGCGCCGCCGGCATGCAGGCGCGCCCGCGCGCCGCGCCATGGGCGGGCTCGCAGGATGCGGTGCTCACCGCGCTCGACCTCAGCGCCGGCTACGGCGCGGCGCCAGTGCTGCAAAAGATCAGTTTTCAGGTGAAGCCCGGCGAGATGGTGGCGCTGATCGGCGCCAACGGCGCCGGCAAGTCGACCATGATGCGGTCGGTCGCCGGTCTGCTGCGCCCCGTGGAGGGCGACGTTATCCTCGACGATATCCGAATCGAGGCCATGGCGGCGCACCGCATCGCCGCGCGCGGCCTGGCTTTGGTGCCGGAAGGCCGCCAAGTGTTTCCCGAGATGACTGTCTGGGACAATCTCGAACTTGGCGCCAATACCCGCGACAACGTCGATTATGCCAGCGAGATCGAGGCGCTGCTGCAGCGCTTCCCACGGCTGCGCGATCGCATCGACAGCCGGGCAGGGCTGCTGTCCGGCGGCGAGCAGCAGATGCTGGCGATCGCGCGCGGCATGATGGCGAAGCCGCGCATCCTGCTGCTTGATGAGCCGTCGCTCGGCCTTGCACCGGCGATGATCCAGGAACTGTTCGACGTGCTCGCCGACCTCCGCGACGAGGGCATCACCATTCTGCTCGTGGACCAGATGGCGGTGCTGGCACTTGCCGTCGCCGATCGCGGCTATGTCATCGACTCCGGCAAAATCGTCCGCGAGGACAGCGCCGCCAATCTCGCCAGCGATCCCGAAGTCGAGGCCGCTTATCTCGGCCACGTCGAGGCCGCGCAGTAGATGGTCATTACTCAGCCCGTGTCCCGGACGCAGTGCATTGCGCCGCCTCTCGGCGGCGTAGTGCACTGCAGATCCGGGACCGCCACAAACGCCGCGCTTGCTACGGTCCCGGATCTGCGGAGCGGCATAGCGGCGATGCAAGTGCATCGCCTGAGAATGCCGCACCGCGTCCGGGACACGGCTCCAACTTGCTTCAAGACAAGGACCCACCCATGATCTTCGATCTCATTCTCCGCAACGCCGCCATCGTCGACCGCGCAGGCCTGGCCGATATCGGCATCAGCAATGGCCGCTTCGCCGCGATCGAGGCGGGGCTCGCCGCCACCGGCGCGCCGGAAGAAGACGTGAAGGGTCGTCTCGTCATCCCCGGCTTCATCGAGACCCATATCCATCTCGACAAGTCCTGCCTGCTTGGCCGCTGCAATTGCGAGAAGGGATCGCTGGACGAGGCGATCGGCGAGGTGGCGAAAGCCAAGCGCGGCTTCACGGAGGAAGACGTCTATGCGCGGGCGTCAACGACGCTGGAGAAGGCGATCAAGAACGGCACCAACCGGATGCGCACCCATGTGGAGGTCGATCCCCGCGTCGGCCTCACCAGTTTTCGCGCGCTGAAGCAGTTGAAGAAGGACTACGCCTGGGCCATCGACCTGCAGCTCTGCGTGTTCCCGCAGGAAGGCCTGCTCGACGATCCCGGCTGCGAGGACGTCATGCTGCAGGCCATGCAGGAAGGCGCCGACGTGGCCGGTGGCGCGCCCTACATGGACAAGGATTCGCACGGCCAGATCGCAAAGATATTCGCGATGGCGCAACAATTCGGCACCGACATCGATTTCCATCTCGACTTCGGCCTCGATCCCGCGCATCTCGATCTCGACGAGGTCTGCCGCATGGCGGACGCCACCGGCTGGGGTGGCCGCGTCGCCATCGGCCACGTGACGAAACTGTCGGCGATGCCCAAGGCGGATTTCGAGGCCGCCGCGAAGCGGCTCGCCAATGCCGGCGTCGCGGTCACCGTGCTGCCGGCCACCGACCTGTTCCTCACCGGGCGCGACAGCGCATTCAACGTGCCGCGCGGCGTCACCTCCGCGCATGGGCTGCGTGCGCGCGGGGTCAACGCCAACATCTCCACCAACAACGTGCTCAACCCGTTCACGCCGTTCGGCGACGTCTCGCTGATCCGCATGATCAACCTCTATGCCAACGTGCTGCAGGTGGGCGCCATGGCCGAACTCGCCGGCTGCCTCGACATGGTGACCTCCTGCTCGGCGAAGATCCTCAATGCCGCGGATTACGGCATTGCCGTCGGCCACCCCGCCGACCTCGTGGTGCTGGATTGTGCCACCAAGGCGGAAGCGGTATGCGAGATCGCGCAGCCGCTGTTCGGCCTCAAGCGCGGCGTCCGCACCTTCACCAAACCGGCGGCGTCGTTGCACAAGCCCGCCTGATTCATCTCCGGAGATTTCGATGCCGATCAACGACACCCTGAATGCCTTTGTCGCCCATGGCCGCATCGACGTGCAGACCACCACCGAAGGCCCGCTGGCGGGCCTCACTTTTGCGGTGAAGGATTTCTACGACATCGCGGGCATGCCGACCGCCGCCGGCAGCCCGGAATGGCTGGCAACCCATCCGGTGCCGACGGTATCGACACAGATCTACGACCGCCTGCTGGCCGCCGGCGGCAAGTTTGTCGGCAAGACCCACACCGACGAACTGGCGTGGAGCCTGAACGGCGAGAATGCCCATTACGGCACGCCGACCAATCCGGCTGCGCCCGGCCGCATTCCCGGCGGCTCGTCGAGTGGTTCGGCATCGGCCACCGCCGGCGGCCTCGTCGACTTCGCCATCGGCTCCGACACCGGCGGTTCGGTGCGGCTGCCCGCCAGCTATTGCGGCGTCTACGGCATCCGCACCACCCACGGCCGCATTCCGCTCGACGCCGCGGTGCCGCTGGCGCCGAGCTACGACACCGCCGGCTGGTTCGCGCGCAGCCCACAGATAATGGAAGAGGTCGGCAAGGTCCTGCTCGACGGTGCGCGCCCGGCGCGTCCGGTGAAGAAGCTGCTCATTGCACGCGACCTGTTCGCCGCGGTCGATCCAAAGGTCAGCGCCGCGCTGCAGCCGGCGCTCGAACACCTCGTCAAGCTGGTCGGCAGCAGCGAGGATGTCGACGTCGCCCATGGCGACTATCCGGCCTGGCGCAACGTGTTTCGTGTCCTGCAGTCGGAGGAGGCCTGGGCGGCGCAGGGCGCGTGGATCGAGGCGGTGAAGCCGAAGCTCGGTCCGGGCGTCAAGGAGCGCTTCGCCGCCGCCGCCGTGACGGACAAGAGCGAGATCGCCGATGCCAAGGCGCTGCGTGAAAAGATCGTGGCGCGGCTGCTGTCTCTGATATCGGCGGATACGGTGATGGTGCTGCCGACATCGCCGGGCATCGCGCCGCTGCTCAACACGCCCGCCGACCAGCTCGACCTGTTCCGCGCCCGCGCCATCGAATTGTTGTGCCTCGCCGGCCATGCCGGCCTGCCGCAGATCTCGATTCCGGCGGCGACCCTGGACGGCTGCCCGCTCGGCCTCTCGATCATCGGCGGCAGGAATTGCGATGAGGATATCCTGCATCTGGCGGTGCAGATGGGGCAGGCTTAGCTCTTTTTACCTCTCCCCGCTTGCGGGGAGAGGTCGGAGGCCTGAGCGAAGCGAAGGGCTCCGGGTGAGGGGACTATCGGGTGAGACTCTGCCAGCCCCTCACCCGGCATACGCGCTGACGCGCGATGCCGACCTCTCCCCGCAAGTGCGGGGAGAGGTGAAGACGACAGCGCTCGCGTCAGCTACTTCCCTTTGCTGGCGCCCTTTTCCGCGGCGCGGCGCAGCGCTTCGGCGAAGGCGCCGCCCACCGCCGGCTCGCCGGGCTTGCGCGGCGCCGACGAACTCATCTTCTGCCGCTCGTTGACGCGCGGGCCGCGGTCGGCCTGCGGGCGGTCCGCCTTGGGGCCGACGGCATCGTCCATGCGCAAGGTCAGCGCGATGCGCTTGCGGGCGACTTCGACTTCCAGCACCTTGACCTTGACGATGTCGCCGGACTTCACCACCTCGCGCGGGTCCTTGATGAAGGTGTGCGACATGGCCGAGATGTGCACGAGGCCGTCCTGGTGCACGCCGATGTCGACGAAGGCGCCGAAGGCGGCGACGTTGGTCACCGTGCCCTCGAGGATCATGCCGGGCTTGAGGTCGCTGAGCTTCTCGACGCCCTCCATGAACACCGCAGCCTTGAAGGCGGGACGGGGATCGCGGCCGGGCTTCTCCAGTTCGCGCAGGATGTCGGTCACCGTCGGCAGGCCGAACTTGTCGTCGACGAAATTCTGCGGCTTGAGCTGGCGGACGATCTCGGCGCTGCCCAGCAGCGCCTTGATGTCGCTCTTGGTGGCTTCCAGAATCCGCCTGACGACCGGATAGGCTTCCGGATGCACGCCGGACTTGTCGAGCGGATCCTCGCCATCATTGATGCGCAGGAAGCCGGCGCATTGCTCGAACGCCTTCGGCCCAAGCCGCGGCACTTCCTTCAGCGCCTTGCGCGACTTGAACGGGCCGTTGGCGTCGCGATGCTGCACGATGCTCTGCGCGAGGCCCGAGCCGATACCCGACACTCGCGCCAGCAGCGGCGCCGAGGCGGTGTTGGCATCGACGCCCACCGCGTTCACGCAGTCTTCCACCACGGCATCGAGCGATTTCGCCAGCTTGCTCTCGCCGAGATCGTGCTGATACTGGCCGACGCCGATCGCCTTGGGATCGATCTTCACCAGTTCGGCCAGCGGATCCTGCAGGCGCCGCGCGATCGACACCGCGCCGCGCAGCGTGACGTCGAGTTCCGGCAGTTCTTCGGAGGCGAAGGCCGAGGCCGAATAGACCGACGCGCCGGCTTCCGACACCACGATCTTGGACATCTTGAGATCCGGCAGCAGTTTCACCAGCTCCATGGCCAGCTTGTCGGTCTCGCGCGAGGCGGTGCCGTTGCCGATGGCGATCAGGTCGACCTTGTGCTTGACCGCGAGCTTGCCCAGCGTTGCCAGCGAAGCGTCCCACTGCCGCTGCGGCTCATGCGGATAGACCGCGGTGGTGTCCACCACCTTGCCGGTAGCATCGACGATGGCGACCTTGACGCCGGAGCGGAAGCCGGGATCGAGGCCCATGGTGACGCGCGCACCGGCGGGAGCCGCGAGGAGGAGGTCGCGCAGGTTGGAGGCGAACACCCGCACGGCTTCGGTTTCCGCCGCATTCCACAGCCGCATCCGCAGGTCGATGTTGAGATGCACCTGGATTTTTGTGCGCCATGCCCAGCGCGCGGTCTCGGTCAGCCACTTGTCGCCGGGGCGGCCCTGATCGGAGATCGCAAAACGCTGCATGATCTTCAGTTCGTACGAGCTCGGCACGCCCGGCACCGCCGGCTGCGCATCGGGCTGCATCTGCAGTTCGAGAATCTCTTCCTTCTCGCCGCGGAACATCGCGAGAATGCGATGCGACGGCAGCTTGTGCAGCGGTTCGCTGAAATCGAAGTAGTCCTTGAACTTCTCGCCTTCGGCTTTCTTGCCGTCGCGGACCTTGGACGCCATCAATCCGTTCGACCACAACTGCTCGCGGATCGCGCCGATCAGGTCGGCGTCTTCGGCGAAGCGCTCGACCAGGATGGCGCGGGCGCCGTCCAGCGCCGCGGCGACATCGGCGACCTGCTTCTCGGCGTCGACGAAGGATGCGGCGACCACCAGCGGATCGTTCTGCGGCTGCGTCAGCAGCAGCTCCGACAGCGGCTCGAGGCCGGCTTCCTTGGCGATTTCCGCCTTGGTGCGGCGCTTCGGCTTGAACGGCAGATAGATGTCCTCGAGGCGGCCCTTGCTATCGGCGGCCATGATGGCAGCCAGCAGCTTGTCGTCGAGCTTGCCCTGTTCCTTCACCGACTCGATGATCACCACGCGGCGCGCTTCCAGCTCGCGCAAATAGTTGAGCCGTTCTTCCAGCGTGCGCAATTGTGCGTCGTCGAGGGCGCCGGTGATTTCCTTGCGGTAGCGGGCGACGAACGGCACCGTGGCGCCGCCGTCGAGCAATTCCACGGTGGCGGCAACCTGCTGCTCGCGCACGCCCAGTTCTTCCGCGATCTGTCGATTGATGTTTGCCACGCAAAGTTCCTTGTCACGTCGCGGCGGATCACGTCCCCGCCGTCGGGTCACGCTTATGGACCCATGGCGAGCGATTCATCAACCCCGCATGACATCGGGAAATTGTTCTGTGGATGAGCCTGTTATTGCTGCAAAAAGCGCCGCTTTCGAGCAAATCGGCAGCCCGGTGCGCTGCGAAAATATAACACTAGATCGCTGCCGCCGATCTGTGTAGACGGACGTTCCTCCCGGGAGCGGTCATGTCAACCTGCGGTCTTGATTTTGGAACGTCGAATACGACGCTGGGCACCGTCGTGGACGGGGTTCCGGTGCTGACCGCGCTTGAGGGCAGCCACACCACGATCCCCAGCGCGATCTTCTACGAGGTCGATGGCGCCGTGCTGATCGGCCGCAAGGCGATCGAATCCTATGTGGAGGGCGCACCGGGCCGGCTGATGCGCAGCCTCAAATCGGTCCTCGGCACCTCGCTGATCGAGGAGACCACGCGTACCGGCCGCGAGCGCACCAGCTTTCGCGACATCATCGCTTATTATCTCGCCGCGGTGAAACGCCGCGCCGAGTTCGCCACCGGCAGCGAGTTGCGCAACGTGGTGCATGGCCGCCCGGTGTTTTTCGTCGACAACGCGCCGGAGCAGGACCGCAAGGCCGAGGCGACCTTACGCGATATTGCCTCCGACATCGGCTTCGACGAAGTCACCTTCCAGTTCGAGCCGATCGCGGCCGCGCTGGATTACGAGCGCACCATTGCGCAGGAAGAGATCGCGCTGATCGCCGACATCGGCGGCGGCACCTCGGATTTCTCCATCGTGCGGCTCAGCCCGCAGCGGCATCGCCATGCCGAGCGCAAGGACGACATTCTCGCCAACGACGGCGTGCGCATCGGCGGTACCGATTTCGACCGCCAGCTCAGCCTCGGCGTGATCATGCCGCTGCTCGGCTACCGCACGGCGATGAAGCGCGCCGGCCTCGACGTGCCCTCGGGCTATTTCCACGATCTCGCCACCTGGTCGAACATCAACCGCATGTACGAGCAGAAGGTGATGAGCGAGGTGCGCCAGGTCCGCTACGAGGCAAAGCAGCCGGAGCTGCTCGATCGTCTGGTGCGCGTGCTCGACGAGCAGCGCGGCCACACGCTGGCGATGGAAATCGAGGAGGCCAAGATCGGCCTGTCGGAGGCGCAGAAGACCCGCATCGCGCTGGAATGGATCGAGCCGGGGCTGGCCGCCGGTGTGGCCCGCAAGGATCTGGTGGGGCACACCCAGCCGCTCGCCGACCGTATCACCGCGCGCATAAAAATCTGTCTCGACCAGGCGGGGCTGGGACCGGACGATATCGACGCCGTATTCCTGACCGGCGGCTCGGTGCAACTCGCCCATGTCCGCAAGGCCATCATCTCCGCGGTGCCATCCGCCCGCGCCATCGATGGCGACACGTTCGGCGCCGTCGGCAAGGGACTGACCATCGAGGCCGTCCGGCGCTACGGATCGCTGGGGTAGCAAAAAGCCGTGTCTGTCGTCCCTGCGCATGCGGGGACCCAGTAAACACAGCCGCCGCGGCTCCATCACCCACACCTGAGTTTACTGGGTCGCCCGGTCCTGGCGCGCAATTGCGCGCCCGGCCGGGCTACGACAGCTCGGCGCGTGGCCAAACCAACTTCCCCTTTCCCGCCAATCCCTTGACAACAAAAGATGGACGGCCATCTTGAAGGGATGACCAAGCTCTCCAACCGCGACCGGCTGCTCACCGAAGGCCTCAGGGTGGTGCATGCGCACGGCTATGCCGGAGCCAGCGTGCGGGACATCGTGCATGCCGCCGGGGTGCCGCAGGGCTCCTTCACCAATCATTTTGCGTCCAAGGAGGCCTTCGGCCTCGAAATCCTCGACATCTATCTGGCCCACGGCCGGGAGGCGATGGCGGCAACGCTGCGCAACGACGCGCTGCCGCCGCTGCAACGGCTGGCGGGCTATCTCGACGGGCACACCGCCCGCCAGTGCGATGAAAGCGTGCGCAACGGCTGCCTGTTCGGCAATTTCAGCGCCGAGACGTCCGACCACTGCGAGTCGATCCGCCTGCGGCTGGTGGAGATCTTCGCCGAATTGCAGGAGGCTTTTGCCTATTGCCTGCGCGCCGCGGTAACGGCGGGCGAATTGCCGGCCGATTTCGCGGTCGACGCCGTCGCCGGCTTCATCGTGTCGTCGCTGCAGGGGGCACATCTGTTGGCCAAGGCGGAGCGCAGCCCGGTGCCCATCGATCGCTTCCGGCAGGTGCTGTTTTCCCAGGTGCTGCGCCAGGCATCTCCCGATCTTCCGGTCGCCGCAAGGTAACCGGCTTCCCTCTCACATTGGATGGTTTCATGAGCGCCTTGTTCTCCCCGATCACCCTGCGCGGCCTGACCTTGCCCAACCGCATCGTGATCTCGCCGATGTGCCAGTATTCGTCCGAGGACGGCAAAGCCAATGAATGGCACGTGATCCATCTGGGCTCGCTGGCGCTGTCCGGCGCCGGCTTGCTGTGCCTTGAGGCCACTGCGGTGGAGGCGCTCGGCCGCATCACGCCGGGTGATCTCGGGCTCTACGATGACGCCACCGAGCAGGCGCTGAAGACGGCCCTGGCGGCGATCCGCAAGCATTCGAAGATGCCGGTGGCCATGCAGGTCGCCCATGCCGGCCGCAAGGCGTCGAGCCATGCGCCGTGGGACGGCGGCCAGCAGATCCCGGTGTCTGAGGGCGGCTGGATCGCTAACGCCCCATCGGCGCTGGCGCAGAAGCCCGGCGAGGTAGCGCCGGTGCCGTTCGACGAGGCCGGCCTCGCGCGCGTGCGCGATGCCTTCATTGCCACCGCCAGGCGCGCAGCACGGCTGGGCATCGACGCGCTGGAGATCCACGCCGCGCACGGCTACCTGCTGCACGAATTCCTGTCGCCGATTTCCAACCAGCGCAGCGACGCTTACGGCGGCTCACTGGAAAACCGTATGCGGTTTCCGCTCGAGGTGTTCGACGCGGTGCGCGGCGCATTCCCGGAGGACAGGCCGGTGGGCGTGCGCGTCTCGTCCACCGACTGGGTTGAGGGCGGCTGGGATCTCGAACAGACCATCGTGTTTGCGAAGGAATTGAAGAAGCGCGGCGTCGACTGGATCGATGCGTCTTCCGGCGGCGTGTCGCCGCTGCAGAAGATCGCGCTGAGCCCGGGTTACCAGGTGCCGTTCGCCGAGGCCATCAAGGCGGCGACGGGACTGCCGACCATCGCGGTCGGTCTGATCACCGACCCGCAGCAGGCCGAGGAGATCGTGGCGTCGGGCAAGGCCGACATGGTCGCGCTGGCGCGCGGCGTGCTCTACGATCCGCGCTGGCCGTGGCACGCCGCAGCAGTGCTGGGCGCCACGGTGGAAGCCCCGCCGCAATACTGGCGCTCGCAGCCGTCGACGCAGAAGGAATTGTTCGGCGCGACGAAGTTCGGGGGAAGGTAGCTTTTTCTTACCCTCCCCTGGAGGGGAGGGTGAAGAAAGAGGGCCGCTCAATCCTCGCCGCTGACGTGCTTGCGCCTGATGCTGCGCACCGTCCACCAGATGGCGAGCGCGGCCACCGGCACGAAGGCGGCGGTGACGATGCTCGGCTCCAGATGCAGCCGGCCGCTGTCATGTGCAGCTTTGGCGAGATAGCCGAACAGGCTGACCACGTAATAGGTGATCGCCGCCACTGACAGCCCTTCCACCGTGGTCTGCAGCCGGAGCTGCAGCCGGGTGCGGGCGTTCATGGATTTCAGCAGTTCCTGGTTCTGCTGTTCCAGTTCGACATCGACGCGGGTGCGCAGCAGGTTGGCGGCGCGGGTCAGCTTCACCGACAGGTTGGCCTGGCGGTTCTCGATGGTGACGCAGGTGCGCAGCGCCGGCTTCATGCGGCGGGCGAGAAACGAGGTCCAGGTCGGCAAGCCCCCGACCTTGCGCTCGCCGATCGTCTGCAGCCGCTGGGTGACGATATCCTCATAGGCGCGGCTGGCGCCGAAGCGGAAGCCGCTGATGGCCGCGCCGGCCTCGACGTCGGCGGCCAGCGCCGTGAGTTCGTAGAGCAGCCGGTGGTTGCTGGCGAGGTCGCCGGGCTGGCGCATCTCCTGGGTCACCTCGGCGAGGCGCTGTTCGCTGGCGCCGATCGACGGCGCCAGCCGTTGCGCTTCCGGCAGGCCGAGCAGCGCCAGCGTGCGGTAGGTTTCCAGCTCGATCACCCGCTGCGCCAGCGCGCCGGCGCGTTCCGCCGACATGCCGCGATCGACCAGCAGGATACGCACGAAGCCCGACGGCCCCGGCTTGAAATCGGTGGCATACAGCGCCGCCCCGTCGGAATTCTCCGCCACCGCGAGGCTGGCGCGGTCGAACAGGCGCTCCGGCGCGGTGCGCACGCCGTCCTCCGGCAACGCGTGCAGGTCGATGGCGACCAGCAACGGGCCGGGCTGCGGCACGAGCGTCATCGGCGAGGCCAATGAGGCAGCCTCGGGATGGAACGGAACGCCGCCGGGATCGGAGCGCATCTCCCAGCTATAGGTGGTGAATTCCGAATGCTGCTCCCAGCGCAGGGTGATGCTGCCGAAGGGGGCGCGGTGGTGCTTTTCCTGGGGTCCCGGCGGCTGCAGGCCGCGGGCCTCGCAGAACCGCACCAGATTGGCGCGGTCGACCTGGGCCTGGCTCCCGGAGGTGTCGAAGGCAAAATGGATGATGCGGCAGGGCACCTCGATGGCCGTGAAGGGCCGCGCATGGACCTCGCCGAGAACCGCCGCACGCAGCGGGTGCGGCACCAGATGCGCGCCTTGGCCTTCGCCGATCAGGACTTCTGCAGTCACCCGCGTCCCCATTCCCAATCGTCGGCCCCTGGCCGCGCCAGCCGGCCTCCTGATTAGCATTGCGGTCCCGCCGATAGAAGCCGAATCGGGTGGCGGGCGGATGTCGCGGGGATGACCATTTGCGCCGCAGCGGACGCATCCGTTTGCATTCCGTCGCCGGCTGGTTTTAATCTTCCCGAAGAGTCGCCGCGTTCCTCGCGCGGTCGGAATGGAGCGTGCTTGGTGACAGTTTCAATGCGGATCGGCACGCGCAAGAGCACGATGGCGCTGGCCCAGACCGAGGAAATCGCGCGCCGCCTGATTGCCGCCGATCCCGCCCTCGATGTCGAGATCGTCAAGTTCGAGCCGGTCGGCGACCGCGACCAGACCAGCAACCTGCTGCGCCATGGCGGCAAGGGCGGCGCCTTTGTCGGCGAAATCCGCAATGCCGTACGCGAGGGCCGGCTGCACGCAGCGATGCATTCGCTCAAGGACATGCCCGGCAACGAGGACACGCCCGGGCTGGTGATCGGCGCCGCCTTGGTGCGCGATCCGCCCACCGACGCGCTGGTGCTGCGTCCGGGCCTTACGCTGGAGGATCTCCGGCGCACGCGCGGCGAGGGCTACAGGATCGGTACAAACGCGGTCCGGCGCGCGGCCTATATCAGGCGATTGTTTCCGGCCGTCGAGGTGATTCATTTTCGCGGCGCCGCCGACACAAGGGTGCGCAAGCTCGACAATGGCGAGATGCAGCGGCTGCCCGGCGGCGGCGAAGTCGGCCCGGCCGACGCGCTGATCATGGCGCGCTCCGGCCTCGAGCGTGTCGGCCTGGCCAACCGCATCGCCTGCGATTTTTCGCCGCTGGACATGCTGCCGGCCGCCGGACAGGGCATTGTCGCGGTGGAATGCGCGGCGAATGACTGGCAAACGCGAAAAATTCTCGCATTGATCGACGATCCCGCGGCGCACCTGTCCTGCGACGCCGAACGTGAGGTGCTGTGGGTTCTCAACGGCCACTGCAACTCGCCGATCGCCGCCTATTCGGTGATTTCAGGCGGCGAAATGTCGCTCACGGCCTCGGTGCTGGATGAGGCGGGCGGTCATTTCATCGAAGTGACGCGGGTCGGCCCTGCCGACCGGCCGCGCGAACTCGGCCGCGCCGTCGGGCTCGATTTGCTGCACAAGGGCGCCGGCGACATCATCGAGCGCAGCCGGCCGGAGCATTAGGGGGTTACGTGTCCCGGACGCGCTGCGGCGTTCATGCCGCTGCGCAGAGCCGGGACCGTATCAAACGCAGGAGCTTGGTACGGCCCCGGATCTGCGGCGCACCACGCCGCAAGGGCGGCGCATTGCTCCGCGTCCGGGGCACGAAGCCCTGCGGCCCCCGCTTACCCCTCATCCCCCTCCGACATCCCCACCGCCCACAGCGCGAACGCATAGACGATGGCGATTTCGTCGAGGCGGTTGAAGCGGCCGGAGGCGCCGCCATGGCCGGCGCCCATGTTGGTGCGCAGCAGCACCGGGCCGCCGCCGGTCATGGTGGCGCGCAGCCGCGCGATCCACTTGGCCGGCTCCCAATAGGTGACGCGCGGATCGGTCAGCCCGCCCATCGCCAGGATCGCCGGATATTCCTGCGCGCTGACATTGTCGTAGGGCGAGTACGACAAAATGGTCTTGAAATCCTCGGCGCTTTCGATCGGGTTGCCCCATTCGGGCCATTCCGGCGGCGTCAGCGGCAGGGTGTCGTCGAGCATGGTGTTGAGCACGTCGACGAACGGCACCTCGGCGACGATGCCGGCGAACAGGTCGCCGGAGCGGTTGGCCACCGCGCCCATCAGCATGCCGCCGGCGCTGCCGCCGTGGCCGACGATGCGCTGCTCGCTGGAATAGTTGTCCGCGATCAGCGCGCGCGCCGCCGCGGCGAAGTCGTCGAACGAATTGGTCTTCTTCTCCTTCTTGCCGTCGAGATACCAGCCCCAGCCCTTGTCGGCGCCGCCGCGGATATGGGCGATGGCATAGACGAAGCCGCGGTCCACCAGCGACAGCCGGTTGGCGGAGAACGAGGCCGGCATCGCCATGCCGTAGGAGCCGTAGCCGTAGAGCAGCAGCGGCGCCGCGCCGTCGCGCACCAGGTTCTTGTGATGCAGGATGGATACCGGCACTTCGGCGCCGTCATGGGACGTCGCCATGATCCGCGTGGTGACGTAGTCGTCGGGATTGTGGCCCGACGGAATTTGCTGGCGCTTGCGCAGGTGGCGCTCGCGCGTCGCCATGTCGTAATCGTAGACTTCCGATGGCGTGGTCATCGACGAATAGGCGAAACGCAGGTTGGTGGTGTCGAATTCGTAGCCGCCCATGGTGTCGAGCGAATAGGCTGATTCGTCGAAGGCGATGGCGTGCTCGTCCTTGTTGACGAGGTCGCGGATCACGATGGAGGGCAGCGCGTTGGCGCGTTCCAGCCGAACCAGATGATGGGCATAGAGCTCGATGTCGATGATGTACACGCCGGCGCGGTGCGGGATCAGGTCGCGCCAATGTTCACGCGATGGCGACGCCAAAGGCGCGGTGACGATCTTGAAGTCGATCGCATGGTCGGCATTGGTGAGGATGAAAAGTTCGTCGCCGCGATCGGCCAGCGAGTACTGCACGCCTTCCTCGCGCGCGGCGACGAGGCGCGGCGGCGCGTCGTAGTCGGCGAGGTCGATCAGTTGCTGCTCGGAGGTCTCGTGGTCGCCGCCGGCGATCACGCAGAAGCGGCCGCTGGCGCTTTCATGGATGTGGGTGAACCAGCCGGCATCCTGCTCCTCATAGATCAGTCTGTCCTCTGCCTGCGCGGTGCCGAGGGTGTGGCGCCAAACCTGCATCGGCCGGTGGTTGTCGTCGAGCTTCACATAGAAGAACGCCTTGGCATCCAGCGTCCACACCACGCCGCCGTCGGTCTCCTCGACCAGGTCGGTGCTGTCCGTGCCGGTCGCCCAGTCGCGCACCCGGATGGAAAAATATTCCGAGCCCTTGATGTCCGCGGACCATCCCTCAAGCTTGTGGTCCGGCGAATGGCGGGCGCCGCCGAACTTGAAGTATTTGTGGTCGGCGGCAAGAGCGTCGCCGTCGAGGATGATGTGCGGCTCGCCGCCGTCGCGCGCCGTGCGGCCATATTGTTCGTGCTGGCCGCCCTCGCGGTATTTCCTGAGATAGGCGAACGGCCCATCCACCGCCGGCACGCTGGAATCGTCCTCCTTGATGCGGCCGCGCATTTCCTTGACCAGGGTCTTCTGCAGCTCAGCGGTCGAGCCGAGCAGGCTCTCAGTATAGGCGTTCTCCGCCTCCAAGTAGGTGCGGATTTCCGGATCCAGCACCGTGGGGTCGCGCAGCACCTCCTGCCAGTTGGTATCCTTCAGCCAGGCATAGTCGTCGGACACGGTAATGCCGTGGGCGGTGAAGCTGTGGGGATGGCGTGGCGCCACCGGCGCAGGGACGGGCTTGGTCATGACGGCTCTTTTCGGCAAAGGCTTGATCGGGAAGGCGGGATCGGACTAAGGCTGAAACCGCCGCGCAGTGCGGTATCCGGCGACGTCAGCAGGGATGCATCATGGATATAGAGATTCTCGACCGGCTTGCCATCCGCGACCTCGTCGAAAACTGGGTGCTGTGGCGCGACGCCGGCGACTGGGACCGCTTCCGCACCGTCTGGTTCGACGATGGCCGCATGATGGCGACCTGGACGCAAGGCACCGCGGACGAATTCATCGCCATGAGCAAGGAAGGCTGGGCCAAGGGCGTGTCGATCATGCATTTCCTCGGCGGCCAGTCGATCGATCTCAAGGGCACCCGCGCGGTGTCGCAGACCAAGATGACCATCGCCCAGCGCGCGCCGGTGCATGGCGTCGTGGTCGACGTGACGCTGACCGGACGGTTCTACGATTTTCTCGAAAAGCGCGACGGCAGATGGGGCATGGTGCTGCGCCAGCCGATCTACGAGAAGGACCGCATGGACACCGTGATGCCCAACGCGCCGCTGGTGCTGGACGAAAAATTGCTCAACAGTTTCCCGGACGGCTATCGCCACCTAGCCTATCTGCAGAGCCAGATCGGCTACCAGATCAAACCCGACATGCCCGGCCTGCGCGGCGCCGCCGTGGAAGCGCTGTATGTCAGCGGGAAGAAATGGCTGAATGGGGAGACGCTCGACAGGTAGATAGAAGCGCGCTGCTTCTCCCCTCCCCCTTGCGGGGAGGGTCGGGGGTGGGGGGCCACAATCGCTACAGATGAGTTTGCCCCCCCCCCCCCCCCCCCCCCCCCCCACCCCGGCCTCCACTTCCGACGATGCTGCGCATCGTCGTCGTTCGGCCGACCCGCCCCCAGCAAGGGGGAGGGCGACCATTCGCTTCGGTGCTACAACAACAAAAAAGTAAAAGGGAGACTCCACATGCCCGACTTCATCACCCTCGACGCGCTGGTGCGCAACACGGCCGAGGCCAGCCCTGCGAGGATCGCCGTCATCGATGGCGACCGGCAGCTCACTTACGCGCAGCTCGATGCGCTGATCGATCGCGTCGCTGCGGCCCTGCAGGCCAGCGGCGTGCAGCCACGCGAGGCGATCGCGATCTGCGCGCTGAGCTCGATCGAATATGTCGCCACGTTCCTCGGTGCCCTGCGTGCCGGCGTCGCGGTGGCACCATTGGCGCCGTCATCGACGCCCGTCGACTTCGCCGCCATGGTCAAGGATGCCGACGCAAGAATCCTGTTCATGGACGACGCCACCGCAGTCTCGCTGGCCTCGGCGGCGATTGAGCCTAGCGTGCAGCGTGTCGCGCTAGACAACGGCAGCGCCGGACAGACATTCAGCGCCTGGTGTGACGCCGCTCCCGCAAAACCCGCGCCGGTGACGGTCGATCCGGACTGGGTGTTCAACATCATCTATTCCTCCGGCACCACGGGCACGCCGAAGGGCATCGTCCACACCCACCACCTGCGCTGGCGGCAGTACGGCCAGCTCGATCCGCTCGGCTATGGGCCGGACGCCGTCACCGTGCTGTCAACGCCGCTTTATTCCAACACCACTCTGGTCTGCTTCAATCCGACCTTCGCCGGCGGCGGCACCGTGGTGCTGATGAAGAAGTTCGACGCCCGTGGCTTCCTCGAACTCAGCGCCAAACACCGCGCCACCCATGCCATGCTGGTGCCGGTGCAGTATCGCCGCATCATGGCGCTGCCGGATTTCGACAGCTTCGACCTCTCCTCTTTCGTGATGAAGTTCTCCACCTCGGCGCCGTTCGGCGCGGCGCTGAAGGCCGACATCCTCAAGCGCTGGCCCGGCGGGCTCACCGAATATTACGGCATGACCGAGGGCGGCGGCTCCTGCGCGCTGCTGGCACATGAGCACCCGGACAAGCTGCACACCGTGGGCCAGCCGATGCCCGACCACGAGATCATCCTGCTTGACGACGACGGCAAGCCGGTCGGCCCGGGCGAGATCGGCGAGATCTTCGGCCATTCGCCTGTCATCATGCAGGGCTATCTCAACCAGCCCGCCAAGACCGCCGAAACGTTCTGGCACGACGCCACCGGCAAGCGCTATGTCCGCACCGGTGATGTCGGCCGCTTCGATGAGGACGGCTTCCTCACGCTGATGGATCGCAAGAAGGACATGATCATCTCCGGCGGCTTCAACATCTATCCCAGCGATCTCGAGGCCGTGCTGACGGGGCATGCCGACGTGCTGGAAGCCGCTGTCGTGGCGATGCCGTCGGAGGAATGGGGCGAGACCCCGGTGGCGTTCGTGGTGCTGCGGCCGGGTGCGGCGGTGGATGCCGCCGAGCTGAAGCAATGGACCAATTCTCGCGTTGGCAAATTCCAGCGCCTCAACGACGTCGCGCTGGTCGATACTTTGCCGCGCAGCGCCATCGGCAAGGTGCTGAAGCGCGAGTTGCGGGATCAGAGACTGGCGATGGGGGCTGCATCGTAAGCAGCGAGGCAGGCTTCTTATCCCTCCCCCCAAAGCGAAGCTTCGCGTGGTGGGGAGGGTGGCCGGCCGTCAGGCCGGTCGGGTGGGGGCGGCGCAACATACGCCACCGAGCTTGGTGCGCCCCCACCCCGGCCTCCACTTTAGCGATGCTGCGCATCGCTTCGTTCGGCCGACCCTCCCCACCTCGCGCGGCTGCGCTGCGCTCCGGGGGAGGGAGACCATTTGCGCCTTCGCTTGATCTCAATAATGCGGCGGCGGTTCGTTGCTGGGCGCGCCGGAATTGTGCTCGGCTTCCTGCACGCGCTCGCCCAATGTCGCGACCTGCCTTGTCAGCGCGTCGATCTGCTTCCATTGCGCGGTGATGGTGGCGTTGAGCGTCTCGATGGTCTCGTCCTGATAGGTCAGGCGGGTTTCCAGCGCGTCGATGCGCGCGCTCAGTTCGGCCTCAGTCATGGGCGGCCTCTTTCGCGCGCGCGTGCAGCAGGTCGAAATCGTCGGAATTGATCGGCGCGTCCGCGGCGATCGACTGGCTTTCCTTGAGTCCATGGCCGAGCGCGATGCGGCCGTCGAACACGAAGCAGTCGCCGCGCCAGCGGCTCTCCCGCTCCGGCACCTGCTCGAGATATTTCAAAATGCCGCCCTTGAGGTGAAAGACCTCGGCAAAGCCCTGCGCCAGCAAATAGGAGCTGGCCTTCTCGCAGCGGATGCCGCCGGTGCAGAACATCGCGATCTTCCGGTGCTTCGCCGGATCGAGCGTGCGGGCGACGAAGTCCTTGAACTGGCCGAAGCTCTTGATCTGCGGATCGACCGCGCCTTCGAACGTGCCCATCGCCACCTCGAAGGCGTTGCGGGTGTCGAGCAGCAGCGTGTCGTCATCGGCCATCACCGCGTTCCAGTCGGCGGGATCGACATAGGTGCCGACCTGCCGGGTGGGATCGGCGTGCGGCGCGCCCAGCGTGACGATTTCCTTTTTCAGCCTGATTTTCAGGTGCAGAAACGGCATCGCCGAGGCGCGGGAGAATTTCAGTTCGAGCCGGTCCAGCCGTCCACCGAACAGCGCGCCCTGCGTCAGCTCCGCCACCAGGGCGTCGATGGCGTCGTCGGTGCCCGCCACGGTGCCGTTGATGCCTTCCTCGGCCAGCAGCACGCTGCCCCGGAGATTGAGGCCGGCACACAGCACCCGCAGCGGTTCGCGCAGCTCGGCGAAATCCGGCAAAGCGGCAAACTGGTAGAGAGCGGCAACCTTGAACATGGCGGGGGTTTACCAGCGCCGCGGAGCCGGGGAAAGGCCGGCGCACAGCCGTCATCCCGCTCTGAGCATTGCCCTCGACGGCCTTGGCATGCCAGATACGCTGCGTTCCCCGTCTCCAAACCGGCGCCCGATCGGCGCAAACCACCTGAAATGAGAATCTTGGCATGAGGAATTTCCATCTCGCCGGCCGCTCCACGGTCCATTCACTTAACGGCATGGCGGCGAGTTCGCATCCGCAGGCGACGCTGACCGCCATCGAGGTGCTGAAGGCCGGCGGCACGGCGGCGGACGCGGCGGTGGCCGCCTGCGCGCTGCAGGGGGTGATCGAGCCGCAGTCCACCGGCATCGGCGGCGACTGCTTTGCGCTGATCCAGCCCAAGGGCGAGGGCCGGGTGCATTCCTACAATGGCTCCGGCCGCGCGCCGAAGGCCGCGACCGCGGAGTGGTACATGGAGCGCAAGATGTATGCGATCCCGACCACGGGCCCGCACGCGGTTACCGTTCCCGGCTCCATCGATGCCTGGGCGACGATCCTGAAGGATCACGGCAAGTTCGGCCTCGACACCCTGCTGCAGCCGGCCATCAAGGCCGCCGAGGAGGGCTATGTGGTGGCGCCGCGCGTCGCCTTCGACTGGAAGAACAATCTCGAGAAGATCCGCGCCGGCATCAATGCGCCGCGCTATCTCTTGAAGAACAACGAGGCGCCGGTGGCCGGCGACGTCATGAAGCAGCCGGAACTGGGCCAGACCCTGCGCACCATCGCCAGGCTCGGCCCCGACGGCTTCTACAAGGGCTATGTCGCCGAGGACATGGTGGAGACGCTGCGCGCCAACGGCGGCCTGCACACCATGCAGGACTTCGCCGACCACACGACCGAGCGCACCACGCCGCTGTCGACCAACTACAAGGGCCTCGACGTCTGGCAGTGCCCGCCCAACGGCCCGGGCATCACCATGCTGGTGATGCTCAACATCCTCAGCAACTTCGATCTGGCCAAATATCCGCCGTTGAGCATCGAGCGCTTCCACCTCGAGGCCGAGGCTGCGCGCATCGCCTACCTGATGCGCGAGCAGGACATCGGCGATCCCGCTTATGTCGGCATCGACATCGAGCGCATTCTCTCCAAGCAGTTCGCCGCCGACTGGGCCGCAAAAATTCGCATGGACGCTTTGGTCGAACTGCCCGACGTCAAGCCGCCGATCAATCCCGAGACCGTCTACATCACCGTGATCGACAAGGATCGCAACGTCTGCTCGTTCATCAATTCGGTGGCGCATGCGTTCGGTTCGGCTGTCGTGTCGAACAAGACCGGCGTGGTGATGCAGAACCGCGGCGCCGGCTTCCGCGTGCAGCCCGGCCATCCCAACTGCATCGCCCCGGGCAAGCGCCCGCTGCACACCATCATCCCCTCCATGACGACGGAAAACGGCCGCGCCAAAATGTCGTTCGCTGTGATGGGCGGCCAGTACCAGCCGGTTGGGCAAACCCACGTGCTGACCAACATGGTCGACTACGGCATGGACGTGCAGGAGGCCATCGACCTGCCGCGCGGCCTGCATTACGAGGGCGTCTATGGGCTTGAGAGCGGCGTCTCCAGCGAGATCGCCGACGGACTGGCGAAAATCGGCCACGTCATCGGACGCCCGGTTTCGCCGTGGGGCGGCGCCCAGGCGATCTGGATCGACTGGGAGAAGGGCACGCTCACCGGCGGCTCCGAACCCCGCAAGGACGGCTGCGCGCTGGGGTATTGAGGGTCTCGTGACGAACCGAGGGACCGTTCCCCGGACGCAGCGCACCAAGCCGCGAAGCGGCGTGGTGCGCTGCAGATCCGGGGTCCCGCCGTTGTCACGCACGGGGATCCCGGACGCGGAGCGGCATGAAGAATGCCGCACCGCGTCCGGGAAACGGGTCGTGTCCTGGTAACTCCTGAACGCAAAAAAACCGGCCCCTTGCGGGACCGGCTTTCGCAGCGTCGCCTCAGCGTACGGAGGAGTCAAAACTCCGCCCGCTGAAATTCGCTCAGAGTTTCTTGTGCGCGAAGTCCGCGGCCTTGTCGGCGGCATCCTTGGCGGCCTGCTTGGCATCGCCGACGGCCTGCTGCGCGTGGCCCTTGCCTTCCTGGATCAGGCCTTCGCCCTGCAGGCGATCGTTGCCCGTGGCTTCGCCAATGCCCTGCTTGGCCTTGCCGGCCAGTTCGTTCGCGGTTCCCTTGATCTTGTCTGTGGTGGCACCCATGGGGTACTCCTCTCGGGTTGAGGCCGGCATCGGGAAAACGACTTTCCGAATGCCCGGCCCTGCGTGAGCTTCGCCGAGACAAGCGCCAGCTCAGTTGAATGTTCCTCGCTCTCCGGGACGTGATGTCGCATCCTTTCGCGACGCGCCGCGGAACCACCGAAAGCAACATCATGTCCGGACACGACCACAATCATCCTCACGACCATTCGCACGATCATTCTCACGACCACGATCACAGCCACGATCCCGACCGCTGGAAGCACGACGGCATTCGCGTGATCCCTGCCGACAAGCTCGATCCCAACGTGCCGTCCACCGCCGGCATGGACCGCAAGGCGGCGATCAACTTCGCCCGCACCGGCGCGCAGAAGCTCTGGGCCGGCACCGTGTCAATCAAGCCCGACGCCAAGACCGGCGCGCATCACCACGGCCACCTCGAAAGCGTGATCTACGTCGTGAAGGGCAAGGCCCGGATGCGCTGGGGCGATCGCCTGCAGTTCACCGGCGAGGCCGGTCCCGGCGATTTCATCTTCGTGCCGCCTTACGTGCCGCATCAGGAAATCAACGCCAGCCCCGACGAGGTGCTGGAATGCGTGCTGGTGCGCAGCGACGGCGAGGCAGTGGCGATCAATCTCGACATCGAGCCGGCGGAAAAGGTCGAGAACGTGCTGTGGGTCGATCCCACCCATCCCGACGGCGCGGTGACGAAGTAACCGCGATTCTCACCTCTCCCCGCTCTGCGCGGGGAGAGGTCGACATTCGCGAAGCGAATGTCGGGTGAGGGGCGGGGCACTGACTCAATATTCACTTGCTGATGTGCCTGCCGCTCAGTCGCGGTGATGCCGTGCCCCGACCCTCACCCCGGCCCTCTCCCCGCGCAGAGCGGGGAGAGGGAGCGCCACCCCAGCACGCTCTCCACCCATTTCGCCACCTGCAGCAGATGCAGGTCCTGCCTGTAAGCCCCGACCAGTTGCAGCCCGAGCGGCAGGCCCTTGGTGCCGAAGCCCGCGGGCAATGCGATTGCCGGCACGCCGAGCAGCGTCCACGGCGCGCAATATTCGGCGTCGCCGGTGTAGCCCAGTCCCTCCGGTGCCTCGCCGAAGGCCGGCAGCGTCAGCACCGCGTCGAAGCCGGCGAGATCGTCGGAGAAGGCCGCCTGCAGTTTTGCCTGTTGCGCACGGGCTGCGAGATAATCGGTGGCGGCGATGGCCTTGCCGCTCTGCACCAGCTCCTTGAGCCTGACGCTGGTGCGATCCGGAAACCGCGTCACCAGGTCTTCGAAGATCGAAGCACCCTCGGCAGCGAGGATGGCATTGATCGCATCCCAGTTGCCGGCGTCGAGTGCGGGCAGCTCCAGTTCCTCCACGACAGCGCCGGCGCTGCGCAATTTTTCGATTCCAGCGTCGAGCAACTGCTGTTGCGCTGCTTCGACGCGATCGTATTTGGCGAAGCGCACCACTGCGAGCCGCGGCATCGCCTGCGGTTGCACGCCATCCGCGATCGATACTTCGAACGCGGGCAGCGTGCGTCCATGGCGATCGCTGTCGCTGCTGCCTGCCAGCAGTGACAGTGCCAGCGCCACGTCGTCGACGCGACGCGCGAAAAATCCGACATGATCGAGCGAGGGGCTGAGCGGATGCACGCCGCTGCGCGGGATCGCGCCAAAGCTCGGCTTGAAGCCGACCACGCCGTTGAACGCCGCCGGGCGGATCACCGATCCCAGCGTCTGCGAGCCCAGCGCCAGCGGCACGATGCCGGCGGCCACGGCCGCGGCCGAGCCGGACGACGAACCGCCCGGCGTGTGCTTGGCGTTCCATGGATTGGTGGTGGGGCCGGGATGCCGCCAGGCGAATTCGGTCGAGACGGTCTTGCCGAAAATCGTCGCGCCCAGATTGCGCAGCCGCTCCACCACCCAGGCATCGGCGGCCGGCACGTGGTCCCTGTAAACAGGCGAGCCGTTGGTGGTCACCATGTCCGCTGTGGCGATGATGTCCTTGATGGCAACCGCAATGCCGGACAGCGGCCCGGGCTTTCGCGTGATGTCGGTCGGCAGCACCTCGAACGCCTTCAGCACCGGCTCGATGGCCTTTGCTTTTTCGAGCTGCGCGGCGGCGTAGGTGTCGGCCGAGGCTTCGTCGGCCCTGAAGCTGCGCAGCAGTTCGAGAACCCCGGCGTCTGGAACGATGAGGGAGGTCATGGTGGTGTTTCCTGAAATAAGCGCCAGACGCAAAATTTGTGTCCCGGAGGCGATGCGGCATTTCAGGCGATGCACTTGCATCGCCGCTATGCCGCTTCGCAGATCCGGGACCCACTACTTTAACAGCAAGCTGGGCCCCGGATCAGCGGCGCACCACGTCGCAAGTGCGACGCGTTGCACCGCATCCGGGGCACGAGCCTGAGATCTGCTGTCCGACCTTACTTCAGCTTCAGCGCCGGTTCGATGTACTTCTTCACCACGAACTTGTCGTAGTCGGGCTGCGCGGAAAGATTGCCGAGTGCAATCTGGGTATCCATGGAGACCTTCAGCGACGGCGCGGAGATGTCGACGCTCGGGGGATAGACGCCGTCGGCGATCATGCGCTTGACGGCGGATTCCACCACCGCCGGGTCCAGCGTCGGGAATTCCTTCTGCGCGACGGCCACCGTCTTGGCCGGGTCCTTGGCCATGAAGCGCATGGCCATTTCCATGCCGTTGGTGACGCGCTGGGCGAGGTCGGGGTCGACGTCGTTGCGCGCGGTGACGGCGGAGAAGGCGTAGGCGCCGTAGGCCTTCGGGAAGCCGAACACCACCTTCATGCCCTTGGCGACCACCTGGTCGAGGCCGGGCTCGTACATCACGGCGACGTCGGCCTGCTTGGCCAGGAACGGTCCGGGCTCGGTGCCGATCGCCACCTGGATCATCTCCACATCGGTCTTGGCGTCCAGCCCGTTCTCCTTCAGCAGCTTGATGAACAGCGAGGTGCTGGTGGTCGGCATGGTGCCGGTGACGATCTTCTGGCCCTTGAGGCCCTTGATGTCGGTGAACTTGAAGTCCGGCGCGGTGGCGATCCACACCGCGGCGCCGTTGACCACATTGGCGATGATGCCCACCGGCGCGCCCTTGGAGGCGGCGATCGCGGTCCATTCCGGGCCGTGGATCGAGAACTGCGCGCTGCCGGAAATCACCGCGGACAGCGCCACGCTTGGCGCGCCGGCGGTTTCCTTGGTGACGTCGAGGCCCTGCGCGGTGAAGAAGCCCTCGTCGATGGCCACGTAGAGCGGCAGGTACAGCATCGACTGGAACGCCTGCGAGATCACCACCTTCTTTGTCTGGGCCATCGCCGGGGTGGCGAGCAGCAATCCGGCCAGCGCGGTGGCGCCGACGATACGCTTGAGCAACGACATGGAAAGGTCTCCGTGGGTGGGAAGGAAATTCAAACCTGGATCTGGTGCGAGGTGCCGGTCATCTTCCACGGCAGCGTTTTGCGCTCGATGATGTCGATCACGTAATAGAGGACGAAGCCCATCACCATCAGCGTGAACAGCCCGACCCAGACCGAGTTGAGGTCGTACAGGCTGGAGGCGATGAAGATCATGTGGCCGAGGCCGCGCTGCGACGAGATGAACTCGCCGACCACCGCGCCGACCAGCCCGAAGCCGATATTGATGCGGAAGGTGGCGATGATCGCCGGCAGGGTCGACGGCACCACCGCCTGCCAGAACACCTGGTGCTTGTCGGCGCCCATGGAGATCATCAGCGACTGCAGGTCGGTGTCGGCGTCCTTGGCCGCCTGATAGGCCGCGATCAGCGCCACCAGAGCGGTGAGCGATACCGCCAGCGCCACTTTGGAGATCAGCCCGGTGCCGAACCACAGCACCACGATCGGCGCCAGCGCGATCTTCGGCACCGAATTGATGGCGACGATGAAGGGCTCGACAAGTTTGGCGACGAATGTCGAGTACCACAGCGCCAGGCCCACCAGCGAGCCGGCGATGGTGCCGATGATGAAGCCGAGGATCGCCTCGAACAGCGTGTACCAGGTGTCGGACAGCAGCTCGCCGGTCACGATCAGCTTCCACGCCTGGGCAAAGATGCCGAACGGCGAACCCATCAGGAAGGCCGAGATCCAGCCGATGCGCACGCCGGCCTCCCAGATCGCGAAGAACACGATCACCGCCAGCAATTGCAGCGCGGCGCGGCCGAGCGTGGTGTCGAAGGCCGAGCGTTTTCTGGCGCGACGTTTGGATGTCTTCAGCGGCGTGGCAGTGGTGGCGTTGGGGATCACGAGGCTCACGATGTCTTCTCGGTCTGGATGTCCAATTCGGCGCACAGCTTGTTGAAGTAGCCGGAGAACCTTGCGTCGTTGCGCGCCTCGATGGGCGAGTGCGCGGAAATGTCGATGTTGTGCACGATCTTGACCCGCGCCGGACGGCCCGACAGCACCACCACGCGCTTCGACAGCGCCACGGCCTCGTCGATGTCGTGGGTCACCAGGATCACCGTCTTGTGGTAGGTCTCGACCGCATCCTTCAGCACGCCTTCCAGATATAGCCGCGTCTGGTAGTCCAGCGCCGAGAACGGTTCGTCGAGCAGCAGGATGTCGGGATCCATGATCAGCGTGCGGATCAGCGCCACGCGCTGCCGCATGCCGCCGGACAGCGTTTTCGGATAGGCGTTCTCGAAACCGGCAAGGCCAAAACCCTTGAGATAGTCGCGCGCCTTGGCCTCGGCTTCCTGCCTGTCGACGCCGCGCGTCTCCAGCCCGAGCAGCACATTGCCGAGCACGGTGCGCCACGGAAACAGCAGGTCCTTCTGCATCATGTAGCCGACGCGGCCGCGCAGGCTTTCGATCTCCTCGCCGCGGTAGTGCATGGTGCCGCCATCGGGTTCCAGCAGGCCGGCGATGATGTTGAAGATCGTCGTCTTGCCGCAGCCGGACGGGCCGATGATGCTGACAAAATCGCGTTCGTTGATGGTGAATGAGAGATCGTCGAGCACGCGCACCTCGCCGGCCTTGGCTGCGAAGGACTTGGTGACGTTGCTGACGGTGAGTTGGACGGGCATGGGCGGCATCGGTTCTCCCTGATGCCGCCTCTAACGCAACTTGCGTGCCATTATCTGGCATTGCCGATGCCAGAAGAAGTCGGAGGTTTGGTGGGCCATCCGCGCGTCGCCTGCTCCCGCTTTGGGCAAGCTTCGAAACATTGAGGCGCGAATTTGTGCAACGCGCGAAATTGCATTTTTTAAAAACGCTTCAGTGTTCTTTGTTCAGAACACCCGACTTCAAGAGGTTGCGCGTTCGTGTGCGTGCGCTCAGCGCAGCGCCAGCAGGCCGCCGGCCACCGTCATGGTTGCCAGCGCCGACAAGGCCAGCGACCAGTGGATGCCGATCAGGCTGCCGACAAGGCCGACAGAGATGCCGCTGAAGGCGCGCAGGCCAAGGCTCGCCATGTTGAACAGGCCGATGACGCGTCCGCGCATCTCCATGGGCGCGTTGAGCTGCACCAGGCTCTGCGCCATGGCGCTGAACGACAGTTCGAGGAAGCCCGCGGCGAACAGGAACAGCAGCGCCAGCGTATAGCTGCGCGACAGCGCGAAGGCAGTCAGCGCGGCGCACCACGATATCGCCAGCAGCACCGCGGTGCGCGGCCGCGGCGGCAGCAGGCCGCGTCCTTCCAGCGCGAGGCCGGCGGCCATTGCGCCGGCCGCATCCGCCGCCAGCAGCGAGCTGTAGGCGACGCCTGGGTCGCCATGGCCGAGATCGCCGGCGAAGCCCGGCATCTGCGAACTGTAGGCGTTGCCGACGAAGAACGACGCCGCGCCGGCGAGCAGCGTCATCGACACGATCACCCGGTGCGGCCGCACATCGCGCATGGTCGTGACGATGTCGGCAAGGCCGCGCACAGCACGGCGCGGCGGCGGCGTGCCCTTGCGGAATTTGGGGCCGTAGGGCGCCTTCATCAGCCACAGCACCAGCGGCAGGTAGAAGATGGTGTTGAGCATGATGCCGTGGGCCGGGCCGAGCGCCAGCAGGATCACGCCGCCCACCGCGGGGCCGATCAGGATGCCGAGATAGCGCGCCATGGCGTTGAGCCGCACCGCGCTTTCCAGATCCTTGCCGCCGACCACGTCGTAGAGCAGCATCTGGTTCGGCGTCTGCCACAGCACGCCGGCGCAGCCGTGAATCACCAGCAGCACCATGGCCTGCCACATCTGCAGCGTGTCGGTGACGAAGAAATAGCCCCAGCCGAGCGAGGCGGTGATGAACAGGCCCATGCCGGCCTGGATCACGCGGCGCGGATCGAAGCGGTCCGCCAGCGCGCCGGAGGCCACCGAGAACAGCAGGAACGGCAGCCAGTGCGACAGGATGGCGAAGCCGCCAAGCGCTGGTGACTGGAATTTCTGGAACACCACCCAGTAGCTGATCACGTGCTCGATATTGTCCGCCATCATGGCGATCACATAGGTGATGAACTGGGCGCGGAAGCCGGGGTGGCGCAGCGCGGCAAAGGATTTTTTCGCAGGCGCGGCGGCAGGCGTTGCAATGGCTTCGGTCATGAGCGGCGGGTCATCCTTGAAGGAGAGGTCATTGCGAAGAACACTTGCGACGAAGCCATCCGGTCATTCTTCTTGTGGTTCCCAGATTGCTTCGTCGCTTCACGCTTCGCAATGACGAACCCGGCTGGGCGGGTATGCGTTGGGTGCGACGACAGTCGCCGGCTGCGCGTTCTCTGCAGAGCAGAGTTTCGCCGGCGACCGAAGCCTGCGCCGACCTGGCCGCATTTCGCCCACCGGCCGGCGGGGTGGCGCGCGACCGTGAAGTCGCGCCTGCCGCCGGGAGGGTCAGCCGGTGACTGCCATCACCGCTTCCTTGATCTTCGCCAGCGCATAGTTGCCGACCATGCTGGCTTCGATATGCGGCAGGTTAGGCACTTCGTCCGCTGCGACCACGCAATCGACGATGGCAGGACCGTCGCAGGCCAGTGCGTCGGCGATGGCCTTCTTCAGCTCGCCGGGCAGCTTCGCCGTGAACCCCTGCGCGCCGCAGGCGCGCGCCAGTGCGGCGAAATCCGGATTGGGGAATTCGATCGCCTCGCGGAACGGCGCGAGGCCGACGCTTTCGGCTTCCAGCGTGATCAGGCCGAGGGCGGAGTTGTTGTAGACGATGACCTTGATCGGCAGCTTGTGATGCACAGCGGTCATGAACTCACCCATCAGCATGTTGAAGCCGCCGTCGCCGGTCAGCACGATCACCTGCTTGCTGCGGTCCAGCGCCTGGATGCCGTTGCCCTGGCCGACCGCGGTGCCCACGGCAGCGTTGTTGAACGAGCCGGTGATGCGCTGGGTGCCGTTCTGCCGGATGTAGTTGGCCGACCACAGCGTGTTCAATCCGGTATCGAGCACGAAGATGGCGTCCGGCCGCGCCAGGTCGCCGGCCATGCGCGCCACCGCCTGCGGGTGGATCTTGTCCTTGCTGCGCGCGGGGTCGGCCTGCTCGTCGAGCATGGCATCCCATTTCGCGCGTGCGCGGCTTGTCTTGTCGAAGAAGTCTCCGTCCGTCTTGGCGGCCACCTTGTCGAGCAGCAGTTTCAGCGTCGGCCGCGCCGAGCCGATGACGCCGAGTTCGGTCGGCGTGCGCCGGCCCAGCACTTGCGCGCGCTCGTCGATCTGGATGACGTGGCCCTTGGGCGGCAGGAAGTTGGAATAGGGATAGTCGGTGCCGACCATGACCAGCAGGTCGCAGTCATGCACGGCGTTGTAGACCGCCTTGGTGCCGATCATGCCGAGGCCGCCCATCCAGCGCGGGTCATGAAACGCCATGATCTCCTTGCCACGCACCGAATGCACCAAAGGCGCTTTCAACCTGTCGCTCAGCGCGCGCAACAACTCGGCGGTGCCGAGCGCGCCATGGCCGCACATGATGACCACGCTCTCGGCCGCGTCGATGCGCCGGACGGCCTCGTTCACTGCGGCGTCGTTGGGCAGGATCTCGCCGCGGGGGACCAGCGTGGCCAGACTCGCGGTCGCGCCCGCCGCTTTCGATGTCAGCACGTCCACCGGCAAGGTCAGATGCGCGACGCCGGGGCCGGCATAGGCGGCGGAGATTGCCTGATGAATGACGCCGGGCGCCTGCGCGGCGGTGGACACTGTCTGGGTGTAGAGCGCCACGTCGCGAAACAGCAGATCCGGCTCGGTGGTCTGGAAGAAGTCGGTGCCCTTCTGCGCCCGCGCCATCTCGCCGGACAGCGCCAGCACCGGCGCGTGGTCGCGCGCGGCCTCGTAGAGTCCGGCCACCAGATGGGTCGAGCCCGGCCCCGTTGAGCCGGCGCAGACGCCGAGCCGGCCGGTGAGTTTGGCTTGCCCCGCGGCGGCCAGCGCCGCGCCTTCCTCATGGCGCACGCCGACCCATTCAATGGAACTGCGCCGCACCGAATCCGCCAGCGGATTGAGCGAGTCGGCGATCAGGCCGAAGATCTGCTGCACGCCGATTGTTTCGAGCACATGGACGAGTTCATCGGCGACGGTTTTCGACATGACAGCTCCGGGAAAAGCCGCGATGCGGCGAGGCAGGGATGCCCGCAGCATAGCCGCCGGATGCGCGGCTCGCACCGCGGTTGTCCCGATCCCCGTAAACAATATCGTGAGCGTTCGCCGGAACAATCGACAAGACGGCGGCGCTAGCAGAGCGACGTGACTTTCGACCGTCGTGGACGCCAACCTGCGAACAGCTTCTGTTCGAACAGGCAGATCCCGAGCAGAACCAGCCACGCCAGGCACATCAGCATCAGCGGATGCAGCAGCGTGCCTGTTGCGGCCCACAACGCCCAGATCACATAGGCCTGTGCGATCCCGGGAACGAACATCGCGAGCACCATGGCGGGCAGCCCAAAGCTCATCGCGTGCATGAGGGTGAAGAAGTAGATCAACACGCCGACGCTTGCGAGCATGATGCTACTCAAAACCCAGAGGGTTCGCCAGACCACAGCCCCGACCACCGATGCGCCGGCGGCGATGATGATCGTGGCCAGAATGCCGTCCGGATTGTAATGAGAAACGGCAGCTCCGGCCGTGGCCAGCGAAAGCGCGTCGATGATCCATTCGCGCACCTTGTCATGGCGGCACTCGGATTCACTCGGGCTGGTCGCTGGGCCGCTCTCGCTCATCGCCATTGGTCGCGCAAGCGGCAGCTTCGTTCAATGCTGCGCGGCGGCGAGCCGCAAGGTTGCCGGTCAGGGCTGCCGTCGGCTGCTGCCAAGGCAATTGAACGCCTTGCGAAATCCGTTGGCCTGTGCGTCCTCGGCGGAGCAGAACCAGCGCTCCAGCTTGGCGAGGGCGGCATAGCTGCGACAGCCCTGCATGTGGAAGATGCCGACGTGACCGGTCACGCGGGCGCGCGCAGAATATTTGCCCTTGATCGAACAACCCGGCGGCGTGACCGGTTCGTCGGGAAACAGCGATGCGCGCAGTTCCTGATCCTTGTCGCTGGCGCAGGATGTGCCCAGCAACGGCGCCGTCTTGTCCCAGCGGCGGAAATCCTGCGGCGCCACGAAGCAGCCGCGCCATAATCCCGCGCGGGCATCCCTTGCGGTCGCGGCGTCGGCCGCGAAGCGGCCCTTGACCGAGGGCTCGACGCTGACGGCATAGCCCAGCCGCACCAGTTGCCGGTTGAGGCTGTCCTTGTCGCCATCGATGGTGCAGAGGCCGGCGCGGCGCTGCTTGAACGTGGCATCGGCGCCGAGGTCCTCGCAGGTCACCTTGCGATCGGCGATCATCCTGGTCAGGCGATCGCGCGCATCGACGCCGCAGGCCCAGGAGTCGGCGTGCTCGTCGATGCAGGTCTGATCGACGGACGGGGCGTCGATGCCGTCCAGCCGGTAGGTGACGCCGGCAACGTCCAGCGTGCCGCCGTCCTTGACGATTGTACTGGCGGCCCAGCTCGGACCTGCTGCCAGGATAGTCACCAACGCAACGACAAAGCGCATCTGCTTCTTTCAGGTTTCGCGCCAAATTACGGGCATGAGCGAGAACGACGCAAGCGCAAAATGCCGCGCTGCAAACGCCCGTGTTTACGTGGCCGCCCCGCGTAGTCGCCGCAGGCGCAACGCCATCAGGCAAGCGCCGAGCGCGATCATCCCGAAGCTCGCCGGAACCCAGAACGCGGCGCTTGCCATGCCTGCGGCGGACATGTCGTCCCCGAGGCCGCTGAGGTTGGCGGCGAGTCCGGCAGCGGCCGCGCCGAGGGCGAAGCCCATTTGCTGCACGGTGGGAACCGACGTGGCGGCCACCGCCTCCTCGCCGGGCCTGGCGCTGCTCATGACGCTGTGCGCAACGAACGGCCAGCACTGGCCCATGCCGATGCCGAGCAGCGCGATGGCCGGAAGCAGGGGCGCCGTTGCCGAGCTCGACGTCAGCCAGGCCAGCGCCATCAGGCTGACGATCATGGTCGCCGGTCCCGTCACCATCAGCCGTTGCGGCCATGGCTTCGGCACGCCGGCGGTGACCAGCGATGCGCAGGTCCAGCCCAGCGAGGCGCTGGCGACGACAAATCCGGCGGCCAGCGGATCGAGTCCCTGGAAGTGCTGGAGGAACATCGGCACGTAGATCTGCAGCGGGCTGAACGCGATGCACAGCAGCAGCGCCAGCCACAACCCGACGCCGGCCGGCGTGCGCAGCGAAAACGCGTCGGTCGGCAGCAAAGGCGACGTGGCCGCACGGTTGATGCGCAGCATCAGCGCCAGCGACAGGATCGCCAGCGCGATCAGCCCGGCCTGGGTCAGCGGAGCGGCGACGATCGATGCCGACGACATCGCGGCGATGGCGATGCAGATCAAAGCGAGACGCCCGAACGGGACGCGGGGCGTCGTGCCGGGCGCGATTGTCCGTGGCAGCAGGAAGAAGGCGCCGACCGCCAGCAGCGCGGCGACGGCGGCGGTCGTGACGAACGCGGCGCGCCAGTGGCCGTAACGGGCGAACAGGCCGCCGACCATCGGGCCGAACAGCACCGACATGCTCCAGCCCGTCGACAGCAGCGCGATCACCCGTGCCCACACCGGCTCGGGAAACGTGCCGCGCACCAGCACATAGGCCACGGCCACTTCGAGGCCGCCGCCGAACCCCTGGATCAGGCGTCCGGCGACGATGAAATCCATGGTCGGCGCCAGCGAGCAGAACAGCGCGCCGCAGCCGAAGACTGTCACGCCAAGACAGTAGGTCAGCCGCGGACCGATGACCGCCGCGATCATGCCGGCGCTGCTGGCGGCGACAATGGAGGAGGCGAGAAAGGCGGTGGTCGGCCAGCTCAACATGTGGACGCCGCCGAGCTCGCCGACGATGGATGGCAGCACGGTGGCCAGCATCAGCACGTTCATCGACTGCAGCAGCACGCCGCTGAGCAGGATCGCCAGCGGCAAAATCCATTCCCGCCGCAGCAGAAGCCGCCAGCCGTGATGCGCGGGCCCGCTCAATGCTGTGCGTTCTTCCAGTCGCGCTTGATCTTCTTGGCGAGCGACCATTTGTGCACTTCGGTGGGGCCGTCATAGATGCGGAAGGCGCGGATCTCGCGAAAGGCCTGCTCGACGATGGTGTCGCCGGAGACGCCGTTGCCGCCCATCACCTGCACGCAGCGGTCGGCGATGCGCATCAGCGATTCCGACACTGCCACCTTGGCCATCGAGCTCTCGGCGGTGCCGAGCGAGCCGGTGTCGAGCACGCCGGCGCACCAGTCGATCATCAGCTCCGACGCCTTGATGTCGATCAGGTTCTCCGCCAGCATGAAGCCGACGCCTTCGTGATCCACCAGCGGCTTGCCGAAGGCATGGCGGCGGCAGGCATAGTCGGTGGCGATCTCGTTGGCGCGGATCGCCAGGCCCAGCCAGCGCATGCAGTGCGACAGCCGCGCCGGGCTGAGGCGGATCTGGGCATATTTGAAGCCGTCGCCGGCCGCGCCGAGCATCTGGTCGGCAGGCACCCGCAGGTTCTCGATAGCCACCTCGGCATGGCCGCCGGGCATCGAACTGTCGATGGTGTCGAGAATGCGCAGCGTACGGATCGCGGGGTCCGGCAGGTCCACCAGGAACAGGCAGGCGCCGTCGTCGGACTTCGCCATCACGATGCCGACTTTGGCGCCCTCCGCGCCGGTGATGAATTTCTTCTTGCCGTTGATGACCCAGTGATTGCCGTCGAGCGTGCAGGTGGTCTGCATCATCGACGGATCGGAGCCGGCGCCGCCGTCTTCCGCCGGCTCGGTCATGAAGAACGCCGAGCGCGCGCGGCCGGAGACCAGCGGCTCGAGGAAGCGCGCCTTCTGCTCGGCGCTGCCGACCTTGCCGAGCAGGTACATGTTGCCCTCGTCGGGCGCCATGGTGTTGCAGGCCAGAGGTCCCAGCGGCGACAGACCGGATGCGATCAGCGCCGTTGCCGTCTCACGCTGCGTCAGGTGCGATCCGTCCGGCAGAATGTGCGGCGTCAGCACGCCGGCGGCGCGCGCCCTGTCGCGCAGTTCCTGCACCAGTTCATCGCTCGGGCCGTGCGGTCCAGTGCGCGGATCCTTCTCGCAGGGAATCACCACGCTGCGGACAAAGGCCTCGACCTTGGCGGCGATAAGGTTGGCTCGGTCAGTCATGGATGCGAATTCTCCGGTCGCTCTCCGCCACGCAAGGCGATGACGGGCGTCTTACAGGAGGATGGATCGGAGGCAAACACGGCCGTCGTTTCGCGCAGCCCGGGCTTGGATGGGTTCCCCGGACGCGGTGCACTACGCCGCCTTCTGGCGGCGTAGTGCACCGCAGATCCGGGGTCCAGTTTGGGCGCAAAGGAAGTGAGCAGGGTCCCGGATCTGCGGAGCGGCATCGGCGATGCAAGTGCATCGTCTGAGAATGCCGCACCGCGTCCGGGACACAACTCACCCGTACCTGAAAACCGGATCTTCCAGGTCGATGGCGGGAAACTCGTTTTTCTCCGACCAGTAGTCCTGGTTGTGCTGCCATTCCGCCTTGTCGCCGCGCTTCGGCAGCAGATGCAGCCCGCGCATGATGTAGCCGGGATTGAAATTTTCCGGATCGATCCACGGCAGCAGCGGCATGTCGCGGTCTTCCGGCCGCAGCATGGGCTCCACGCGGGTCGCGCCGGTGTTTTCCATATGGTTGAGCAGGGCGCAGACGAAGTCGGCGACCAGGTCGACGCGCAAGGTCCAGCTCGCGCGAAAATAGCCGAAGATCCACACCATGTTGGGCACGCCGGTGAACATCATGCCGCGATAGGTGACGGTCTGCGAGAAGTCGAGCGGTTCGCCGTCGATGGAGAAGGCGATGTCGCCGAGCACATTGAGGTTGAAGCCGGTGGCGGTGACGACGATGTCGGCGTCGAGCTGCTTGCCGGATTTCAGGGCGATGCCGCTTTCCGTGAAGCGTTCGATCTCGTCGGTGACCACCGACGCCTTGCCTGCCTTGATGCCCTGGAACAGGTCGCCGTTGGGAATGAAGGCGATGCGCTGGCGCCACGGCCGGTAGCGCGGCGTGAAATGGGTGGCGATGTCGTAGTCCTCGCCGAGATAGGCTTTGACGCCCTTCAGCAGCTCCTGCTTCACCACCTCCGGCTCCTCGACGGCGCGCTTGGTGAAGGCGGCCTGGTCGAACAGGATCTTGCGGCGCACGATCTCGTGGATCCATTCCTCCTTGATCTCGAGCTGGCGCAGCGTCTCGGCGAGATCGTTGACGTTGCGGCCGGTGATGAAGAAGGTCGGCGAGCGCTGCAGCATGGTGACATGGGCGCATGTGTCGGCGATGGCCGGCACCAGCGTGGCGGCCGTCGCGCCGGAGCCGATCACCACCACCTTTTTGCCGGCAAGGTCGATATCCTCAGGCCAGGTCTGCGGATGCACCATGCGCCCCTTGAAGTCGGCCATGCCTGGCCACTCCGGCGTAAATCCCTGGGCGTGGTTGTAGTAGCCCTGGCACATCCACAGGAAGCGCGTGGCGTAGGTCGACGTCACGCCGTCATGGTTGACTGTCAGCGTCCACAGATTGTCGGCCGACGACCACGCCGCGGTTTCGATGCGGTGGTTGTAGCGGATGTGCGGCGCCAGATCGTTCTCGGCGATCACCTCGCCCATATAAGCGAGGATCTCCGCGGCGGTGGCGATCGGCGCCGAGGTCCATGGCTTGAAGCGATAGCCGAAAGTGTGCAGGTCGCTGTCGGAGCGGATGCCGGGATAGCGATGGGTCAGCCAGGTTCCGCCGAAGCTGTGCTGGGTCTCCAGCACCGCGAAGCTGGTGCCCGGACATTGCTTGCAGAGGTGATAGGCTGCGCCGACGCCGGAGATTCCGGCACCCACCACGATGACATCGAAATGCTGCGTCGAAACCGCCGATGCGCTGGCGAATTTTTCCTGGACGTTCATGGGCTCCCGCTTTTCGCTTTTTTGGCCGGTGCCGCCGCAATGGCGGCCCGGCTGTTACCGGCAGCCTAGTGGCTGACCGCGCGGTGCGGCAAGCGGTCCTGCCGGGGCCCCCGGTAAATATGTACCGCGACAATTTGGCGCGATGCGAACAAACTCGAACGAATTCAATCAGATTGAAATTTCTGGGACGATGCTCCGAAAGTCCTGGCAACGAAGAATTAACCGTGCCGGCCGGAAATTATCATCCCGGTCAAAAATCATCTTTTCTCAACGCCAGGCAGTTTTCCTTGATTCAGCTCTCCCTCAACGACGCATGGTCCAAGCCGATGATCGCGCCGACGGCGCCGATGCCGCCGGACTTCGCGGCCCCGGCGCCGCCCGAGGCGACCGCCGCGCCCGCCAACAATGATGCCAAGAATGATGCGGACGGAAAGGCCGTGCCGCCAAAGACCGCGAGCATCGGTCAGTCCGACGTCGTCAAAAGCTTCCTGCTGCGGCTGCAGGAGCTCGGCCTGTCCACCGTCTCCGGCACCGACGGCAACGACGTGTTGAGCGGCTGGTCGAACAGCCTGGCCGATGCCGGTGACGGCAATGACACCATCGACGTGTGGTCCGGCAGCGTGGTCGACGCCGGCGCTGGCAACGATACCGTGCGTGCGTGGTCGGACTCGCGGGTGCATGGCGGCGACGGCGACGATCGCATCGATGCGTGGTCGGAGAGCCAGGTCGATGGCGGCGCCGGCAATGACACCATCCACGTCTGGTCGAACTCCATCGTCTCCGGCGGCAGCGGCGACGACCGCATCGACGCCTGGTCGGGCGCCCAGGTCGATGGCGGCGACGGCAACGATGTGATCTCGGTATGGAGCGACAGCAAAGCCAGCGGCGGCGCCGGCAACGACTCCATCTATGCCGCCGCGGGCAACGCCATCGTCAACGGCGGCACCGGCGACGATTTGATCTCGGTGGGCGACAATTCCACGATCAGCTTCGCTGCCGGCGACGGCAAGGATACGGTCTACGCCGATCGCAACACGCGGCTGGAATTCGGCCAGGGCATTTCGGCGGCAGGCACCCATGTCAGCGTGTCCGGGCAGACCGCGACCATCACCTTCGACGGCAGCGACGACAAGATCACCATGAACCTGCACCCGCGCGGGCCGGCGACCCTGGCTTTCGCCGACGGCTCGACCCTGTCGGTCAGTGCCGAGGCCACTCCGACGGCGCCGCTGGACAAGCTCGCCTGATTGCGCGGATGCGATCGCGCCCGGCTCGTCCGGGCGCGTCGTGCATCACGCCGCCAGCGCGGCATCGCTCCGTCGGTCGAAGCGCGGCGGCAAGCTGTGCTCGGCTATGCAATCCGGAGGCGGGCTGCTGGCGCGCGCCAGATCCGATGGCCGGATCGCCATGCCGCCTCTGGGCGGCCCATCGTCGTCGTCGAGCCGGCGCAGCGCTGCGAGAATGGCCGCCAGCGCCACTGGGCGGTTGCCGCCCGGCACCTGGCGCAGCCAGGGCTGTGACTCCACGGCGTGGGCGTCGGATGCCCAGGACGACAGGATGATCCGCTTCTCGGCCGGGCTCAGCGAGTCGTCGCGCAGCACGTCGTCAGGATGTTTGAACGCCGAAGCGGGATGGATGAAGGCGTGAAAATCGATGATGCGCGGTGATGCGGAAAGATTGATATCCATGTGTACCTCCCGAACTCTCCTTTCAAAACGGGACGCTGCGAAAAATGCGAAAGCCGCCGCGCGGTTTCAAGACGCCCCGCTAAAATTTTTTCGTAGTGCCCGTCGGACGCCGCGGCAGAATGGTGCGCAGTGTCGCGGTCGTCGCCGTGCGCAATGCCGTGAGGGGCAATCTTCGCCCACAAGTTCCGGAGCATTCCTGCAGCGCATTCCCGCCGTTGCTCCGCGCGTCGTGCTTCTGTATTGAAGCAACGAAAGATTGCGGCGCGTCAGACGCCGGAACGAGAAACGACCGGGAGCAAACCATGAGCCAGACCGCCGCCGGCGCGCGCGCGATGATGCGCGGAGCCAAGACCGACATCGAGACCTCGACCATCCGCGCGATTTCGCTGCGGCTGATTCCGTTTCTGGTGCTGGCCTATTTCCTGGCCTATCTCGATCGCGTCAATCTCGGTTTTGCCGCGCTGACCATGAATGAGGAACTGAAGTTCACGCCGACCATGTTCTCGTGGGGCGCCGGCATCTTCTTCATCGGCTATTTCATCTTCGAAGTGCCCAGCAACATCGCGCTGGAAAAATTCGGCGCCAGCCGCTGGATTGCCCGCATCATGGTGAGCTGGGGCATCATCTCGGCGCTGATGGCCATGGTCAGCGGCCCCTGGAGTTTCTACACGCTGCGCTTTCTGCTCGGCGTCGCCGAAGCCGGCTTCTTCCCCGGCATCATCCTGTATCTCACCTACTGGTATCCGGCCGAATACCGCGCGCGCTTCCTCGCCGCCTTCGCCATCGCGGTGCCGGTGTCCACGGTGATCGGCGCGCCGGTGTCGGGCCTGTTGCTCGGCCTCGACGGCACGCTCGGACTGCATGGCTGGCAGTGGCTGTTCATCATCGAGGGCATTCCCTCGGTGGTGCTCGGCATCGTCACCTGGTTCTATCTCACCGACAAGCCGTCGCAGGCGACCTGGCTGAGCGCCGAGCAGAAGGCCTGGCTGTCGGCGAAGCTCGCGAGCGAGCACGAGGCCAAGGCGCAACACCGGATGACGCTGGGGCAGGCGCTGTCGTCGAAAAAGGTGCTGCTGCTGAGCGTGGTATATTTCGGCTTCGTCGGCGCGCTTTACGGCATGCAGTTCTGGCTGCCGCAGATCGTCAAGGCGTTCGGCTTCAACAATGTGCAGACCGGCTTCGTCACCGCGATCCCCTATCTGTTCGGCTCGGTGGCGATGGTGCTGTGGGCGCGGCATTCCGACCGGACCCGCGAGCGGGTCTGGCATGTCGGCCTGCCGCTGCTGCTCACTGCGCTGGCGCTCGGTGCCTGCGGCTACATCCAGGATCCCACGCTGACCATGGTGGCCATCACCGTGGCGGCGATCGGCGTGTTCTGCACCTTTGCGCTGTTCTGGACGCTGCCGACCGCGTGGCTGTCAGGCACCGCCGCCGCCGGCGGCATCGCGCTGATCAATTCGATCGGTAACCTCGCCGGCTTCGGCGGGCCGTATCTGATCGGCTGGATCAAGGAAGCCACCGGCAGCACGGCGACCGGTCTCTTGGTGCTGGCGATCCTGCCGCTGGTCGCAGGCCTGCTGGTGCTGTTCGGCAAGCACGGTACGACGACGGAATTCGTCGCGCCGGCGGCAGCGCGGCCGGTGAAGTAGTCGTCGTCCCGTTCGGGGTGAAAAGTCGAGCCGCAGCAAGCGCTTGCGGCTGATCCCGAGCGCGCGCCCCGGCTTTTGCGCGATCTCGCCACGGTGATGCCGCAACGAATTCGCCTGCCGCCGTTTTGCCCCGGGTTTGCCGCATCGATTCCGCAAGGCCGCGGCGGCATCCACTCCCACGCCAGCCCGCGACGCGGTCCCTTCCGGGAGCGACAATCTGCTCTTGTTGTGTTGACTGACGAATATTGACATTCGTCAGTCAACAATTCAAGCTATCCCCGACCTGCAGCCGAGGAGCGCCCGATGTCGCGTGAGCCGAGATTTCGTCGTTCATCCCGTCAGCCGGCCGCCGTGCTGGCGATCCTGCCGGCGTTTGCGCTGGCCGCTTGCAGCAAGGCTCCCGCCGAAAAGGCCGAAAACAAGCGCCCGGTGCTGGTCGCCGAGGTGCATTACACGCCGGAATCCCCGGCGCGCAGCTTTGTCGGCACCATCAAGCCCCGCATCGAGACCGATATCGGCTTTCGCGTCACCGGCAAGGTGGCGAAACGCCTGGTCGAGGTGGGACAGACCGTCGACGTCGGGCAAGCCCTTGCGATTCTGGACGAAGTCGATCTGAAGCTGCAGGCCGAGCAGGCGGTCGCCGAACTGTCCGCCGCCACAGGCGTGCTCGCGCAGGCCAGCGCCGCCGAAGGCCGCGCCAGCGAATTGCGCAGCAAGGGCTGGTCGACGCAGGCCCAGCTCGATCAGGCCAAGGCCGCCGCCGATGAGGCCCGCGCCCGGTTGAACCGAGCTGAGCGCTCGGTCGAACTCACCAAGAATAGTCTGTCCTATGCCACCCTGCTCGCCGATACCCGCGGCGTCGTCACCGCAACGCTGATCGATGCCGGCCAGGTAGTTGCCGCTGGTCAGACGGCCATCCGTGTGGCGCGCTTCGCCGAAAAGGAAGCCGTGGTGGCAATTCCGGAAACGCTGGTCGGGCGCGCCAAGGATGGCGTCGCCACGGTGTCGCTGTGGTCGGAGCCGACCAGGACATACGCTGCAAAGCTGCGCGAGATTGCGCCCAATGCCGACGCCTCGACGCGGACCTATCTGGCAAAGTTCTCGCTGCCCGATGCCGGCGACAGCGTGTCGCTGGGCATGACGGCGACGCTGACCCTGTCCGATCCGACCACCGCGCGCATCGCGCGGGTGCCGCTCTCGGCGCTGTTCAGCCAGGGCAACGGCTCGTCGCTCTATGTGGTCGATGACGCCGGCGCGGTTGCGCTGAAGCCGGTCACGGTGAAGTCCTACGAAACCAAGGACGTGCTGATCTCCGGCGGCGTCGAGGAAGGCGCCAAGGTGGTGGTGCTTGGGGTGCAGAAGCTGGACCCCGCGCAAAAGGTCCACGTCGTCTCCGCCCTGACGTTCTGAGCGAGGGGCGTCCGATGCATCGCTTCAACCTCTCCGCCTGGGCTGTCAGCCATCCCGCGCTGATCCTGTTCCTCATCATCGCGCTCGCCGTCGGCGGGTTCTTCTCCTATCAGAAGCTCGGCCGTGCCGAGGACCCGTCGTTCACGGTGAAGGTCGTGGTCGTCACTGCGATGTGGCCCGGCGCTACCGCAAAGGAACTGCAGGAGCAGGTCGCCGACCCCATCGAGAAGAAGCTGCAGGAGCTGCCTTACTTCGACAAGGTGCAGACCTATTCGAAGCCCTCCTTCACCGCCATGCAGGTCTCCTTCAAGGACAACGCGCCGCCGAAGGATGTGCCGTACCTGTTCTATCTGCTGCGCAAGAAGATCGCCGACGTGCAGCCGTCGCTCCCCACCGGGCTGATCAACCTCAACATCAACGACGAATACAGCGACGTCGATTCCATCCTCTACATGATGACCGGCGACGGCGCCGACTACGCGCAGCCGAAGAAAGCCGCAGAAGGCATGCGGCAGCGCCTGCTGAAGGTCGACGGTGTCACCAAGGTCAATCTGTACGGCACCCAGGACGAGCGGATCTACGTCGAGTTCTCGCACGCCAAGCTGGCGACGCTCGGCATCACGCCGAAGACCTTGTTCGATTCGCTGGCCAAGCAGAATGCCATCACCCCCGCGGGCATCGTGGAAACCTCGTCGCAGCGCGTGCCGCTGCGCGTCACCGGCGCGCTCGACGGCGCCAGGACCGTCGCGGAAACGCCGGTAGAGAGCAACGGCCGCGTGTTCCGGCTCGGCGACATCGCCACCGTCACCCGCGGCTTCGTCGACCCCACCGACTACAAGGTGTTCCAGAAGGGCAAGCCGGCGCTTGGCATCGGCGTCGTCACCGCCAATGGCGCCAACATTCTCGAACTCGGCAAGGAGGTCGAGAAGGCCAAGAGCGAATTCATGGCCGCGGTGCCGCAGGGCATCGAGGTCGAGCAGATCGCCGACCAGCCGCTGGTCGTGGAGCACGCCGTCGGCGAGTTCGTGCATTCCTTCATCGAGGCGCTGGCCATCGTGCTGTTCGTCAGCTTCGTGGCGCTGGGCTGGCGCACCGGCATCGTGGTCGCGCTGTCGGTGCCGCTGGTGCTCGGCATCGTGTTCATTGTCATGAACGCGATGCACATCGACCTGCACCGGATCACGCTGGGCGCGCTGATCATCGCGCTCGGCCTGCTGGTCGACGACGCCATCATCGCGGTGGAAATGATGGTGGTGAAGATGGAGCAGGGCTGGGACCGCGTCCGCGCGGCGTCCTTTGCCTGGGAGTCGACCGCCTTCCCGATGCTGACCGGCACGCTGATCACCGCGGTGGGCTTCCTGCCGATTGGCTTCGCCAATTCCGCGGTCGGCGAATATGCCGGCGGCATTTTCTGGATCGTGGCGATCGCGCTGGTGGCGTCGTGGTTCGTGGCGGTGATCTTCACGCCCTATATCGGCGTCAAGTTGCTGCCGAATTTCGCTGCCCACGGCAATGCCAACCACGATCCGCACGCGGTGTACGAGACCCGCATGTATCGCGGCCTGCGCAGCGTCATCGCCTGGTGCGTCGAACACCGCATCAAGGTGGTCGTGGCGACCGTCGGCATTTTCGCCGCCGCCATCGTCGGCTTCGGCCATGTGCAGCAACAGTTCTTCCCGCTGTCCGAGCGGCCCGAACTGTTCCTGCAGTTGCGTCTGCCGGAAGGCACGGCATTCGATGTTACGTCGAAATCCGTCAAGGCGGCGGAGACGTTGCTGAAGGACGACAAGGACATCGCGACCTATACCGCCTATGTCGGAAGGGGATCGCCGCGGTTCTGGCTCGGACTCAACCCGCAACTGCCGAACGAGGCCTTCGCCGAGATCGTCATCGTGGCCAGGGACGTCGAGGCGCGCGAACGGATCAAGGCGCGAATCGAGAAGCAGGTCGCCGACGGGCAGTTGCCGGAGGCGCGGGTCCGTGTCGATCGCTTCAACTTCGGCCCGCCGGTCGGCTTCCCGGTCCAGTTCCGCGTGGTCGGCCCGGACACCGCCGTGGTGCGCGAGATCGCCTACAAAGTCCGTGACGTAATGCGCGCCAATCCCAACATGATCGATCCGCATCTCGACTGGAACGAGCAGACGCCCTATCTCAAGCTTGTGGTCGATCAGGATCGCGCCCGCGCGCTCGGCCTGACGCCTCAGGATCTGTCGCAGTCGCTGGCGATGCTGATCTCCGGCGCGCCGGTGACCACGGTTCGCGACGGCATCGAGAAGGTCGGCGTGGTGGCCCGTGCGGTGGCGTCCGAGCGGCTCGACCTCGGCCGGGTCGGCGATCTCACCATCACCTCGCGGAACGGCATCGCCGTCCCGCTGTCGCAGGTCGCGACCATCGAATACGCCCACGAGGAGCCGATCCTGTGGCGGCGCAGCCGCGACATGGCGATCACCGTGCGCGGCGACGTCATCGACGGCGTGCAGCCGCCCGACATCACCACGCAGATCGCGCCCAAATTGCAGGCGATCCGCGACAGCCTGCAGCCGGCCTACCGCATCGAGGCGGGCGGCGCATTCGAGGAATCCGCCAAGGGCAATGCCTCGATCGCCGTGCTGTTTCCGCTGATGATCATCATCATGCTGACGCTGCTGATGGTTCAGCTGCAGAGCTTCTCACGGCTGGTGCTGGTGTTCCTGACGGCGCCGCTCGGCATCGTCGGCGCCTCGCTGGGGCTCAACGTCGCCAACGCGCCGTTCGGTTTCGTGGCGCTGCTCGGCCTGATCGCGCTGGCCGGCATGATCATGCGCAACGCCGTGATTCTGGTCGACCAGATCGAGACCGACGTCAGTCACGGTCTGACCCGGCGCGAAGCCATCGTCGAAGCCACCGTGCGCCGCGCCCGGCCAGTGGTGCTGACCGCGCTGGCAGCCATCCTGGCGATGATTCCGCTGTCGCGCTCCGCCTTCTGGGGCCCGATGGCCATCACCATCATGGGCGGGCTGTTCGTGGCCACCTTCCTGACTCTGCTATATTTGCCGGGCCTTTATGCGCTATGGTTTCGCAACAGCCTGGAAGAACGCGGTTCCGCCGAGGCCGTTGATCCTGCAACGCAGCGTGGCCATCCCGGGCCTGCAATTCCCCTTGCCGCGGCTGCCGAATAATTGAAGATTGCCTGCTGACATGACGCTTGTTCCCGATACGATCGAAGCCGATATGCGTGCCCGCATTCTTGTGGTGGCGGAGCGCCTGTTCCGTGAAATCGGCTATCAGAAGACCACCGTCGCGGACATCGCCAAGGTGCTGCGGATGAGCCCCGCCAACATCTATCGCTTCTTTGATTCGAAGAAGTCGATCCATGCCGGCGTGGCGCGGCATCTGATGGGGGAGGTCGAGGAAGCTGCCGGGATTATTGTCGGTGGGCGCGGCCCGGTTACGCCGCGGCTGCGCGAATTGCTCGCAACCGTCCACCGGATGAACTCGGAGCGCTATGTCGGCGACGCCAAGTTGCACGAAATGGTCCGGATCGCGATGGAGGAGAACTGGGAAGTCTGCTCCGCCCATATGGAGCACATCGCCACCATGATTGGCAGCGTGATCGCCGAGGGCGCGGCATCGGGCGAATTCCATGCGCCGGACGTGCCGCTCGCGGCGATGTGCGTCTGCAGCGCCATGATGCGGTTTTTCCACCCGCAGATGATCGCCGAATGCGCCCAGAAGCCGGGCCCCTCCCTGGACCAGATGATCGACTTCGTGCTTGCCGGGCTGGCGCCGCGCGGCTAGACGACAGCCACCGACGCCAGCAGGGGATGATCACCGTGACCGAGACCAGGGACTTGCATTTCTACGAGCCGGCCAACGGCCACGGCCTCAAGCACGATCCCTTCAATGCCATCATCGCGCCGCGTCCGATCGGCTGGATCTCGTCGCGCAGCGCCGCGGGACACGTCAACCTGGCGCCCTACAGCTTCTTCAACGGCTTCAATTACACCCCGCCGATCATCGGCTTTTCCAGCACGTCCCGCAAAGACAGCATCGCCAATATCGAGGCGACCGGCGAGTTCGTCTGGAATCTGGCGACCATGGATCTGGCCAAGCAGATGAACGCGACCGCCGCCCACGTGGCGCCCGAGGTGGACGAGTTCGCGCTCGCCGGCCTGACGGCGGTGCCGTCCAAGATCGTCAGCGTGCCGCGCGTCGGTGAAAGCCCGGTCTCGTTCGAGTGCAAACTGACCCAGATCATCCGGCTCAAGGGCGCCGATGGTCGCGATCTCGACGGGTGGATGACCTTGGGTGAGGTGGTCGCGGTCCATATCGACAAGAGCCTGATCAAGGACGGCGTGTACCAGACCGCGCTGGCACGCCCGATCGTGCGCGCCGGCCGCAGAGGCGACTATTTCGAGATCAGGCAAGACGCCATGTTCGAGATGAACCGGCCCGATTGAGCGGCTAGCCGCTGGCGTGACGACACGCCACGGCGGGAGAAATCGCGTTTTCGGAACCGAAGGCGTATGGTTCCGTTAACGGTGGCTCGCGTGGGCCCGTAGTCGCGACTGCCGCGACACGGGCCGGGCGCTACGCGATCCCAGGAGCGAATGTCGTGTCGTGACGGCGGCCTCCGTGCTGTGCGGTCGCCTCGACCAGGAGGTTTCCATGAGCTCATTTTCATTTCGCCGCGACGTCCTTACCAAGCCGATCTTTGCTTGGGCCAAGGGCGTGCTGCCGACCATGTCGAACACCGAGCGCGAGGCGCTGGAGGCTGGCGACGTGTGGTGGGATGCCGACCTGTTCACCGGCAATCCCGACTGGGCGAAACTGCTGAAGGTGAAGCCGGCGACGCTGACCGCTGAAGAGCAGGCCTTCATGACCGGCCCGGTCGATGAGCTGTGCGCCATGGTCGACGACTGGAAGATCAACTGGGAGCTGCGCGACCTGCCGCCGGAGGTCTGGGACTTCATCAAGCGCGAGAAATTCTTCGGCATGATCATCCCGAAGGAGTTCGGCGGCCTCGGCTTCTCGCCCTATGCGCATTCCGAAGTGGTGCGCAAGATTTCGTCACGCTCGGCGACCGCCGCGGTGACGGTAATGGTGCCGAACTCGCTCGGGCCGGGCGAGCTGCTGATGAAGTTCGGCACCGACGCGCAACGCAGCCGCTGGTTGCCACGGCTTGCCGACGGCACCGATATTCCGTGCTTCGGCCTGACCAGCCCGGAGGCCGGCTCCGATGCGGCATCGATGATCGATACCGGCATCGTCTGCAAGGGGACCTTCGAGGGCCGCGAAGTCCTTGGCTTGCGCCTCAACTGGCACAAGCGCTACATCACGCTGGGCCCGGTCGCGACATTGCTCGGCCTTGCCTTCAAGGCCGATGACCCCGACCACCTGATCGGTACGCAGGACGAACTCGGCATCACCGTCGCGCTGATCCCGACGCACCTTCCCGGGGTGGAGATCGGACGCCGCCATCTGCCTTCGATGCAGGTGTTCCAGAACGGCCCGAACCGCGGTCGCGACGTGTTCATTCCCATGGACTACATCATCGGCGGGCAGGAGCGCATCGGACAGGGCTGGAAGATGCTGATGAGCGCGCTGGCCGCCGGCCGCGGCATCTCGCTGCCGTCACTGTCGGCGGCGGGTGCGGCCCATGCGGCGCGCACTACCGGGGCCTATGCCCGGGTGCGCGAGCAGTTCAACGTGCCGATCGGCAAGTTCGAGGGCATCGAGGAGCCGCTGGCGCGCATCGCCGGCACGGCCTATCTGCTCGACGCGGCGCGGCGGCTGACCTGTACAGCGCTGAACCTCGGCCATCATCCCGCGGTGATCTCCGGCATCATGAAGCTGCACGCCACCGAACGGCTGCGCATCGCCATCGACGACGCGATGGATATTCATGCCGGCAAGGCTGTCATCGACGGGCCGCAGAACTATCTGGGAAGCGTCTATCGTTCGGTGCCGGTCGGCATCACCGTCGAAGGCGCCAACATCCTCACCCGCAACCTGATCGTCTTCGGCCAGGGCGCCATTCGCGCGCATCCCTATCTGCTGGAGGAGATGAACGCGCTGAGCGAGCCCGACAAGGCCAAGGGACTCGCTGCCTTCGACGCCGTCTTCTGGAAGCATGTCGGTCACAGCGTCGCGACGCTGTTCCGCGCCTGGGGCCGCAGCTGGACCAAGGGCGTCATCGCGCCGGCGCCCAACGCCGGCGACGCCACCATGTTCTACCGGCAGCTGCCGCGCTATTCCGCGGCGTTCGCGCTCTCGGCCGACATGGCGCTGCTGACCATGGGCGGCGCGCTGAAGCGCAAGGAGATGCTGTCGGCGCGGTTCGGCGACATCCTCTCGGAGCTGTACCTGCTGTCGGCGGCGCTGAAGCGCTGGCAGGACGAGGGGCGCCAGCAGATCGATTTCGCGGCGCTGGAATGGTGCATGCATTCGGGCTTCAAGACGATCGAGAACCGTTTTGCGGAGATCTTCGCCAATTTCCCCAACCGCTTCGTGGCCGGCTTCCTGAAATTCATCGTGCAGCCGTTCGGTGCCCGTGTCCTCGGCCCGTCTGATCTTACGGTGCATTGTTGCGCGCTGCTGCTGCTCGAGCCGTCCGCGGCGCGCGATCGGCTGACCCCCGACCTGTCGCATGTGGATGACGACCGAGGTGCAGCCCGGCTGGAGAAGGCGTTCATGCTGGTGACATCCGCGGAAGATATCGCCAGACGCATGCGTACCGCGAAGATTCGCAACTGGAAGGAAGCGGTGACCAAAGGCGTGATCACCCAGGCCGAAGGCGAGCAGATCGCCGCGGCGCAAGCCGCCACTGCCTTGGTGATCGAAGTCGATGATTTCGCGCCTGAGGAACTGTCGCCGCACTACAGGAAGCCGCCCGTGCGTCAGTTCTTCCAGGAGCTCGGTGAAACAAGGGCAGCAAGCTGATGGCGCGTCCGGTCTATATCATCGATGGCATCCGCACGCCGTTCCTCAAGGCACGCAGCGGCCCCGGCCCTTTCACGCCGGTGGACCTTGCCGTGCAATGCGGACGTCCGCTGCTGGCAAGGCAACCGTTTGCGCCGGATGCCTTCGACCAGGTCATCCTCGGCTGCGTCAACGTGATCGCCGACGAGATGAACCCGGCGCGCGTCGCGGCGCTGCGGCTCGGCATGGGCGAGGCGATGGTGGCCTTTACCGTGCAGATCAATTGCGGGTCCGGCATGCAGTCGATCGACACCGGTTACAGATATATCCGCGAGGGCAACGCCGACCTGATCCTCGCCGGTGGCGCCGAGGCACTGAGCTACGCGCCCCTGGTCTGGCCGCAGCAGGGCGTGCGCTGGTTCGCCGGCCTCGCTACCGCCAAGGGTATCCTCGGCAAGATGGCGGCGATCGCCAAAGCGCGCCCGGGCTATTTCAAGCCGGTCATCGGGCTTGAGCGCGGCCTGACCGATCCGATCACGGACCTCAATATGGGGCAGACGGCCGAGAAGGTCGGCCATCTGTTCGGGATCACCCGCGCCCAGTCCGATGCTTATGCGGTCGAGAGTCACAAGCGACTGGCCAATGCGCAGGCCCAGGGGTGGCTCAAGGGCGAGGTCGAGACCGCCTTCGCGCGCGACGGAAAATTCTACGATCACGACGATGGCGTGCGCGCGGATTCCTCGGTCGACAAATTGTCGACCCTGAAGCCGGTGTTCGAGCGGCCATGGGGCCAGGTCACCGCCGGCAATTCCAGCCAGATCACCGACGGCGCGTCATGGACCATCCTTGCCTCGGAGGAAGCCGTGGCGAAGCATGGGCTGACGCCGAAGGCGGTCATCGTCGACAGCCAGTGGTCGGCACTCGATCCCAGCATCATGGGCCTCGGCCCGGTGCTGTCATCCACCGAACTCCTGAAGCGCAATCATCTCTCGCTGCAGGATGTCGACACCTGGGAATTGAATGAAGCTTTCGCGACGCAGGTGCTCGGCTGCCTTGAGGCGTGGAAAGACGACAGGTTCTGTCGCGAGGTTCTCGGCCTCGACGGCGCTGCGGGCGAAATTGATCGCACGAAACTCAATGTCGATGGCGGCGCCATCAGCCTCGGCCATCCCGTCGGCACCTCGGGCAATCGCCTTGTGCTGCATCTGGTCAATGCGATGAAGCGGCTTGGCACCAAACGCGGTATCGCCACCGAATGTATTGGCGGCGGGCTCGGCGGCGCCATGCTGATCGAAAGCGTATGAGGAACGGCATGGACAGCAGGATCATGGACGTTCTCGGCGACCGCGCGCGCGAACTGGGACCAACGCCGGAGGCTGGCGTCTACAGAAACTTCAAACTCACCCGCGACGCCGACGGCATCGCCTGGCTGCTGTTCGACCGCGCCGGCACCAGCGCCAATACGCTGTCGGCCGAGGTGCTGGAGGAATTCGACACGGTGCTGACGGCGCTGGAAGGCCAGCGGCCGGCCGGCCTGGTCATTCGCTCCGCCAAGCCGTCCGGCTTCATCGCCGGCGCCGATGTCAACGCGTTTCGCGGCGCCACCGATGCTGCCGCCGTGGAGAGCGAGATCGGCCGGGCGCATGCGGTGATCGACCGGCTCGACGCGCTGAAGATCCCGACCGTCGCCGTCATCCACGGCTTCTGTCTCGGCGGCGGTCTCGAAGTGGCGCTGGCTTGCCAGTCGCGCATCGCGATCGAGGACGCACGTTTTGGTTTCCCCGAGGTGATGCTCGGCCTGCATCCCGGCCTCGGCGGCACCGTGCGCTTCACGCAGCCTGGTCAATCCGATGCAGGCGATGACGCTGATGCTCACCGGCAAGACCATCGACGCGCGCAAGGCGAAGGAGCTCGGCCTGGTCGATGCCGTCACCCAGGAGCGCCATGTCCGCAATGCCGTCCGGGATGCGGTGTTCGGCCGGCTGAAGCGCGCCCGGCCGGGACTGCTCAATAAGCTTCTGAACTTTTCGCCGGTGCGCGGCATTCTGGCCTCGCGCATGGTGGTGGAAGCCGGCAAGGCGGCGCCGCGCGAGCACTATCCGGCGCCCTATGCGTTGATTGCGTTGTGGGAGAAGCACGGCGGCGATCGCGCGGCGATGCTGGCGGCGGAGAAGACGTCGTTCTCAAGGCTGATGGTGACGCCGACAGCGCAGAACCTGATCCGGGTGTTTTTCCTGCGCGAGCAGATGAAGAAACTCGCCGGCTCGGGTCACGCGATCAAGCATGTCCACGTCATCGGCGCAGGCGCCATGGGCGGCGATATCGCGGCGTGGTGCGCCAATCAGGGCCTGCGCGTGACACTGGCCGACATGAAGCCGGAGCCGATCGCCGGCGCCGTCAAGCGCGCCGCGGATCTGTTCGGCAAGATCATCCGCAAGCGCACCGATGTACGCGACGCGCTGGATCGCCTGATCCCCGACATGGACGGTGAAGGCGTGCGCTCCGCCGATCTGATCATCGAGGCAGTCAGCGAAAAGCTCGAACTGAAGCAGAAGGTCTATGCCGGCATCGAGCCGCGCATGAAGCCGGGCGCCATCCTCGCCACCAACACTTCGAGCATACCGCTGGAAGATCTGCGCACCACGCTGACAAAGCCGGAGCGGCTGCTCGGCCTGCACTTCTTTAATCCGGTATCGCGGCTGCAACTGGTGGAAGTCGTCAGCCACGATCGCGTCGATCCCGCTTTGCTGACCCGGGCGCTGGCCTTCGTCGGGGCCATCGACCGGCTGCCGCTGCCGGTCAGGAGTTCACCGGGCTTTCTCGTCAACCGCGCGCTGACGCCCTACATGCTCGAGGCGATGGTGATGCTTGACGAGAAGATCGACAAAACCACCATCGATGCGGCGGCCGAGCAGTTCGGCATGCCCATGGGGCCGATTGAACTGGCTGATCAGGTCGGACTCGATATCTGTCTCGCGGTCGGCGATATGCTGCGCTCCAAGTTCGGCGACCTGCTGCCGCCGACGCCGGCGTGGTTGCGGGAAAAGGTGGCCAAAGGCGAACTCGGCCGCAAGACGGGCAAGGGCTTCTACGTCTGGAAGGACGGCAAGGCCGACAAGACATCGCCCAGAGAAGGTGCGCAACCGACCGCGGAAATGATCGACCGCCTGATCCTGCCGATGTCGAATGTCTGCGTTGCCTGTCTGCGCGAGGGCATCGTCGGCAGTGCCGATGTGGTCGATGGCGCAATGATCTTTGGAACCGGCTATGCGCCGTTCCGCGGCGGTCCGCTAAACTATGCGCGAGAACGCGGCAAGGAAAACGTCGTGGTCAAATTGCACGATCTGTCGGAAAAGTTCGGCCCGCGCTTTGTGCCGGATGCCGGTTGGGAGAATTTCACATGACTCAATTTGCGGCAGGCGGCGCTCATGTCTGAGTCATCGACGAAGCGGGCGGCCGATCCGACGACGGAACCAAACGGCGATCTGACCATCCGAACGCTGGCCATGCCGGCCGACACCAACGCGAACGGCGACATCTTCGGCGGCTGGCTTCTCAGCCAGATGGATATCGGCGGCGGCATTTTCGCCTCCAAGACCGCGAAGTCGCGCACTGTGACCGTGGCCATCGACGCCATGAACTTTCGCAAGGCCGTGTTCGTCGGCGACGTTGTCTCCGTGCATGCCACACTGGTGCGGATCGGCAGGACGTCGATCACCGTGCATATCGAGGCATGGGTACTGAGGCGCAACGAGAGCCACTCGATCCTGGTGACCGACGGCCATTTTACTTACGTCTCGATCGACGATCACGGCCGGCCGCAGACCATCAACCGGGACGGCCAGCCGCTATCGGCCTGACCGTCTTAGGAACCTTTGCGTACCGTCGCCGTTAGTGGCCCGGATTATGCATTAACGTTGCGTATACGGGGGCCGCCATGTCAGACACCTATATTATCGAAGTCAGTTCGCAGGCCGCGGGAATTGTCGTTCGTAATCCCGAGGGCTACCGGTTCTTCGCCGCGTCACACCGTTTTAACGCCATGGAGGGGCAGCTCGTTTCGCAATGCGCGCGAAGCCGAGCGCGCTGCCTTTCTGTTCGCCAGCCAGGGCTTCCCTGCGGCTGAGGGCTTTCCTGCGGCTGCGGTGGTCTCCGCAGCCTGAACGGGCAGGCTGTTTTGCCGCCCCTCTCCTTGCCGGGTGAGGGGAAACAAGCCGGTGAGGCCAGCCGCGTTGACGATCGCCGGCAACCGCCTCACCATGCGCGCCTCGCCAGAGGTGCATCGTGACCGGACTCAGCCATCGCCAGACAGAAATTCTGAATATTGCCCGCGCCACCGGTCGGGTGATGGTGGACGATCTCGTCCGCCGCTTCGAGGTCTCGGCGCAAACGATTCGCAAGGATCTCAATGACCTCTGCGATCAGCGTTCGCTGACACGGATTCACGGCGGCGCGATCATTGCCTCCGGCGTGGAAAACCTCGCTTACGAAGCGCGCCGCTTTGTGGCCGCCGAGGAAAAGCGCGCGATCGGCATCGCCGCGGCGGCGCAGATTCCCAACGGCAGTTCGCTGTTCATCAACATCGGCACCACCACCGAAGAAGTCGCCAATGCGCTGACGGCGCATGAGGACCTGCTGGTGATTACCAACAACCTCAACGTGGCGATGATGCTGTATCGCCATCCGCGTATCGAGGTGATCGTTGCCGGCGGCACCGTCCGGCGCTCCGACGGCGCGGTGATCGGTTCCACCGCCATCGGTCTGATCGGGCAGTTCAAGGTCGATTATGCCATCATCGGCGCCTCGGCCATCGACGGGGAGGGCGCGCTGCTGGATTTCGACTACCGCGAGGTGCAGGCCGCGCAGGCGATCATGGCCAATGCCCGCAGCATCATGCTGGTCGCCGACTCCACCAAGCTGCGGCGTACCGCGGCGGTGCGCATTGCCCATCTCAGCCAGATCCAGACCTTTGTCACCGACTTAGCCCTGCCTGCCGGGCTGCAGGCGATCTGCCAGGCGCGTGGCATCCAAGTCATCGAAGCGCTGTCGGGCTCGACCGGGGAACCCGACGAAACCGGAAACGATGCTCCCCCTGCGCAGGAAAAAGCAGGCTAGCTCTCCAAAAAGGCGGTTGCTTTCGCTTTTGGTTGTGATTTACTGAAAACCGAAAGCCAATCGCTGAATGCGAAGGTTGGGCGTCTGATGGCGCCGACCAGTTGGCGCAGGGGGGAGTTCGGGTGGGTCAGGTTTTCGACCTCGCTATTATCGGTGGCGGCGTCAACGGTTGCGGCATTGCCCGCGATGCTGTGGGCCGAGGCAATTCCGTTTTCCTTTGCGAAATGAATGATTTGGCCAGTGGCACCTCGTCCTGGTCGACCAAGCTCGTGCACGGCGGGCTGCGTTATCTGGAATATTATGAGTTCCGGCTGGTGCGCCACGCGCTGATGGAGCGCGAAATCCTCTGGCAGATCGCGCCGCACATCATTCGGCCGCTGCGTTTCGTGCTGCCGCACCATTCCGGGCTGCGGCCGGCCTGGTTTCTCCGGCTCGGCCTGTTTCTCTATGACCATATTGGCGGCCGCAAATTGCTGCCGCCGACCCGCACCCTCGACCTAGCCCATGACGGACTCGGCAAGCCGCTTGCGCCCGGCCGCTTCCGCCGGGGCTTTGAATATTCCGATTGCTTCGTCGACGATGCCCGTCTGGTGGTGCTGACCGCGCGCGACGCCTTCGACCGCGGCGCCGACATCCGCACCCGCACCCGCGCCACCGCGGTCAGTCAGGTCGACGGAATCTGGCAGGTCACCGTCGAGGACACGGTCAGCGGAGAGCGCAGCACGATCCGCGCCCGCGCGCTGGTCAACGCAGGCGGTCCCTGGGTGGAGAAAATTCTGGCGTCAGGCGCCGGGGTCAACGCGAAGGCCAAGGTAAGGCTGGTGCAGGGCTCGCACATTGTGGTGCCCAAACTCTATGCCCACGACCGCGCCTACATCTTCCAGAACGCAGATGGTCGCATCGTCTTTGCGATCCCCTATCAGGATGACTTCACCCTGATCGGCACCACCGATCTGGACTATCAGGGCGACCCCGCCCAGGTGAAAATCTCCGCCGACGAGATCAGCTACCTCTGCACATCCGTCAGTGAATATCTGGCAAAGCCCGTCAAGCCGGAGGACGTGGTGTGGACCTATTCCGGCGTTCGCCCGCTCTATGACGACGGCGCCAACGAGGCCAAGGCGGCCACGCGCGACTACGTGTTCGAACTGGACCTGCCCGGCGGCGCGCCGCTGCTGTCGATCTATGGCGGCAAGATCACGACCTATCGCCGGCTCGCCGAAGAAGCGCTGCAGAAGCTGGCGCCCTGGTTGAAAGGCACCAAGGCGGCCGAAGGCTGGACCGCGACGGCGCCGCTGCCCGGCGGCGACTTCGATGTCTCCGCGGTGGACGCGCTGATCGCCGAGCTGCGACGCGACTATCCATTCCTGACACCGGGCCATGCCGACCGGCTCGTCCATGCCTATGGCACGCGCGCGCACAAATTGCTCGGGCAGGCGGCATCGATGGCGGACCTCGGCCAGGACTTCGGCGCCACATTGACGGAAGCCGAAATCAGATACTTGATAGAGAACGAGTGGGCGGTGACGGCGGACGACATCGTGTGGCGACGCTCCAAGCTGGGATTGCGTCTGTCGGCGGCGGAGGTCGCGGCGCTGGAGGGCTGGCTTGCCGCCCGACGTGACGCGCCTAGGCCTGCAGAGCGAGCAGCGAGAGTGCAGACATGACCATCACCCTTGACCATGTCTCGCGCGCCGTGGATGGCATTCCCACCATCCGCGACGTCTCGTTGACGCTCGAAAGAGGCGCCCTGAGCGTCCTGCTCGGCCCCACGCTCGCCGGCAAGACATCGATCATGCGGCTGCTCGCCGGCCTGGACAAGCCGACGCAAGGCCGCGTCCTCGTCGATGGTAAGGACGTGACCGGCATTGACGTGCGCAAGCGCTCGGTGGCCATGGTCTATCAGCAATTCATCAACTACCCCTCGCTGACGGTGTACGAGAACATCGCCTCGCCGCTGCGCGTGCAGGGCAAGCCGAAGGCCGAAATCGAAAGCCGCGTGCGCGAGGCCGCGAAGCTTCTGAAGCTCGAGCCCTATCTCGATCGCACGCCGCTGCGGCTGTCCGGCGGCCAGCAGCAGCGCACCGCCATCGCCCGCGCCCTGGTCAAGGGCGCCGACCTCGTGTTGCTCGACGAGCCGCTGGCCAATCTCGACTACAAGCTGCGCGAGGAATTGCGTACTGAATTGCCGCGCATCTTCGAGGAATCCGGCGCGATATTTGTGTACGCCACGACGGAGCCGTCCGAGGCGCTGTTGCTCGGCGGCCGCACCGTGTGCCTGTGGGAGGGCGAGGTGCTGCAGATCGGCGAGACGTCGAAGGTCTATCGCCGTCCGGAGACCCTCAAGGTCGCCGAGGTGTTTTCCGATCCGCCGCTCAACGTGGTCGCCATCGAGAAGAAGAACGGCACGGTGCAGTATGCCGGCGGCGGGCAGGCGCCCGCCAGCGGGCTCTATGCGGACCTGAGCGACGGCGCCTACCGCGTCGGTTTCCGTGCGCACCAGCTGGAACTGGCCAACGGCATCGCCGGCCGCCACGCCTTTCCCGCCACGGTGACGGTGACCGAAATCACCGGCTCGGAAAGCTTCGTGCATCTGAAGCGCGACGCCTCCAACTGGGTGGCGGTGCTGCAGGGCGTGCACGAATTCGCGCCGGGTGATGTGCTCGACGCGGTGCTCGATCCCGACAATCTTTTCATTTTCGATGCCGACGGCCGACTGGTCGCGGCGCCAGAGGCGATGAGGAACTAGCGCCATGGCCCGTATCGATCTGGTCGATCTCGCACAGTCCTATGGCGGCCCCGATGCCGCCCCGGATTCCTATGCGCTGAAGCCGGTCTCGATGACCTGGCGGCAGGGCGGCGCCTATGCGCTGCTCGGCCCTTCCGGCTGCGGCAAGACCACATTGCTCAATCTGATCTCCGGGATCGTCGCGCCGACACGCGGCCAGATCCTGTTCGACGGCGTCGATATTACGCCGCTGTCGACGCAGAAGCGCAACATCGCGCAGGTGTTCCAGTTTCCGGTCATCTACGACACCATGACGGTGGGAGAGAATTTGGCGTTTCCGCTGAAGAATCGCGGCGTGCCGAAGCCCGAAATCGACAAGCGCGTGGCCGAAATCGCGGAGCTGCTTGACCTTACGCCGGTTCTCACCCGCAAAGCCACACGGCTGACGGCCGATGCCAAGCAGAAGATTTCGCTCGGCCGCGGTCTGGTGCGGTCCGACGTTGCGGCGGTGCTGTTCGACGAGCCGCTGACGGTGATCGATCCGGCGCTGAAATGGGAGCTGCGCTCGAAGCTGAAGGCGCTGCACCGCGCGCTGGATCTCACGATGATCTATGTCACCCACGACCAGACCGAAGCGCTGACCTTCGCAGATACGGTGGTGGTGATGCATGACGGTCGCGTGGTGCAGGCCGGCACGCCGGAAGAACTGTTCGACCGGCCCGCGCATACGTTTGTCGGCTATTTCATCGGCTCTCCGGGCATGAACATCGTGCCCGCCCGCGTAGAGGGCCGCGAAGCCCGCATCGATGGCCACACGATCGCGCTGCAGCGCAGTTACGATCGCCTGCCGACCGGCGCGAAGATCGAAGTGGGCGTGCGTCCGGAATTCGTCCATGTGGCGGCTCCGGGACCGGGGCGGCTTTCGGCGACCATCGAGCGGATCGACGATCTCGGCCGCGTGCGCTTTGCGCGGGTGCGGGTCGGCGATGTCAAGTTCTCGGCCCGGGTGCCGGCGGATTTTTCGATCTCCGGCAGCGAGGCGGGCCTGGTGTTCGATCCGGCGCGTGTTCACATCTATGCCGACAGCCGGCTGGTCGAGGGAGTCGTCTGATGGACAAGACCGTCAACCAGAAGGCCTGGTTCCTCGTGCTGCCGGTGTTTCTGGTGGTGGCGTTCTCCGCGGTGCTGCCGCTGATGACGGTGGTCAACTATTCGATCCAGGATACGTTCGGCAACAACCAGTTCTTCTGGAACGGCGCCGGCTGGTTCAAGGAGCTGCTCGATCCGAGCTCCGATCTCGGCGGGCGCTTCTATGCCTCGCTGTGGCGCAATCTGGCTTTCTCCGCGATTATCCTCGCCATCGAGGTGCCGCTCGGCATCGTCGTTGCGCTGTCGATGCCGCGCGAGGGCTGGCGGGTCGCCGCCTGCCTCGTGATCATGGCGCTGCCGCTGCTGATCCCGTGGAACGTGGTCGGCACCATCTGGCAGATCTTCGGCCGGCCGGACATCGGCCTGCTTGGCTATACGCTCAACCATATGGGCATGGACTACAATTACGTCTCCAACGAGTTCGATGCCTGGGCCACGGTCATCGTGATGGACGTCTGGCACTGGACCAGCCTGATCGCACTGCTGTGTTATGCCGGTCTGAAGTCGATCCCCGATGCCTATTATCAGGCGGCGCAGATCGACGGCGCCTCGCGCTGGGCCGTGTTTACTGCGATCCAACTGCCGAAACTGAACCGCGTGTTGCTGATCGGTGTGTTGCTGCGCTTCATGGACAGTTTCATGATCTACACCGAACCGTTCGTCGTGACCGGAGGTGGCCCGGGCAACTCGACCACCTTCGTCTCCATCGAACTGGTCAAGATCGCGCTCGGGCAGTTCGATCTCGGCAAGGCCGCGGCGCTGTCGCTGGTCTATAATCTGATCATCCTGATCGTCTGCTGGATTTTCTACACCGTGATGACCAATGTTGGGGTCGATCGCGGTCACCGAGAAGGAGCGGTCTGATGCATTCAATCCCCGGCCGTCGCCTGATCCTGTCGCTGTACCTCGTCTTCCTGCTGCTGCCGATCTATTGGCTGGTCAATATGAGCTTCAAGACCAACGGCGAGATCGTCTCGACGATGACGCTGTGGCCGCATCTGCCGACGCTGGAAAACTACATCCGGATCTTTACCGACGAGAGCTGGTATTCCGGCTACATCAATTCGTTGAAATACGTGGTGATCAATACGATCATCTCCATTTCCTTCGCACTGCCCGCAGCCTATGCGTTCTCGCGCTATCGTTTCCTTGGCGACAAGCATCTGTTCTTCTGGCTGCTGTCCAACCGGATGGCTCCGGCTGCGGTCTATGCGTTGCCATTCTTCAATCTGTATTCTGCGATCGGCCTGTTCGATACGCCTTGGGCGGTGGCGCTGGCGCATTGCCTGTTCAACGTCCCGCTGGCGGTATGGATCCTGGAAGGTTTTGTCTCCGGCGTGCCGCGGGAGATCGACGAGACCGCGTTCCTCGACGGCTATTCATTTCCGAAGTTTTTCGTCAAGATCCTGGTGCCGCTGATCGCCTCGGGCATCGGCGTCGCCGCCTTTTTCTGCTTCATGTTCTCCTGGGTCGAACTGCTGCTGGCCCGTACGCTGACCTCGGTCAACGCCAAGCCGATCGCGGCGGTGATGACTCGTACAGTTTCTGCCGCCGGCATGGACTGGGGCCTGCTCGCTGCTGCGGGTGTGCTCACCATCATTCCGGGTGCGCTGGTGATCTGGTTTGTCCGCAATTATATCGCCCGCGGCTTTGCGCTGGGCCGGGTGTAGGAGGACAACATGGAAAACATCGCATGGATGGCTTGGACACCGCCGACCGCAATCTTCTTTGCGCTGCTGGCGATGACACTGGGCACGATGACCTGGCTCGCAGCGGTCTATCCCGAGGCTGAGCGCGTCGGCATTCTGAGGATTCCCACCACCCGCGGCGATCGCCTGTTCGTGTCGCTGATCGTGGCGGCGGTCGTCCATCTGCTGTGGATCGGCTTTGTCGGGACCGACCCGATCGCCACGCTTCCCATCGGGGAAGAGGGACTTGGGATTTCGAGCCTGTGGCTCGCGACACTGATTTCGCTGGCTCTGGCCGTCGGCATTTTCCGCACGGTCTGAACCACGAAGACGACCAGGAGCGGGATCAACCCGGGCCTGCAGTAATGCTGCAACGGAGGAAGCAAATGAAACACATGACAAGACAACGCAGTCGTGTCCCCACGGTGCGCTTGATGATGACCAGCGCCGCCGCGCTGATCGCCGGATCGATCACGCTGGCAGCGCCGGCCCTCGCCGACGATGCCGCGGCGCAGAAGTGGATCGACACCGAGTTCCAGCCCTCGACGCTCTCCAAGGCCGATCAGCTGAAGGAACTGCAGTGGTTCGCGAAAGCCGCTGAGCCGTTCAAGGGCATGGAGATCAATGTCGTCTCCGAAACCCTGACGACGCATGAGTATGAATCCAAGACGCTGGCCAAGGCGTTCTCCGAGCTGACCGGCATCAAGCTCAAGCACGACCTGATCCAGGAAGGCGACGTGGTCGAGAAGCTGCAGACCCAGATGCAGTCCGGCAAGAATGTCTATGACGGCTGGATCAACGACTCCGATCTGATCGGCACGCATTTCCGCTACGGCCAGACCATCGCGCTGTCGGACTACATGACCGGCGAGGGCAAGGACGTCACCGATCCCATGCTCGACGTCAAGGATTTCATCGGCACGTCGTTCACCACCGCGCCCGACAAGAGGATGTATCGGCTGCCCGACCAGCAGTTCGCCAACCTTTACTGGTTCCGGTACGACTGGTTCACCAATCCCGACTACAAGGCCAAGTTCAAGGCCAAGTACGGCTACGATCTCGGCGTCCCCGTGAACTGGTCGGCCTATGAGGACATCGCCGAGTTCTTCACCAACGACATCAAGGAGATCAACGGCGTCAAGGTCTATGGCCACATGGACTACGGCAAGAAGGATCCCTCGCTCGGCTGGCGCTTCACCGACGCCTGGCTGTCGATGGCCGGCAACGGCGACAAGGGCCTGCCGAACGGCCTGCCGGTCGACGAATGGGGCATCCGCATGGAAGGCTGCCGTCCGGTCGGCTCGTCGATCGAGCGCGGCGGCGACACCAACGGTCCGGCGGCGGTCTATTCGATCGTCAAATATCTCGACTGGATGAAGAAGTATGCCCCGCCGCAGGCGCAAGGCATGACTTTCTCGGAATCCGGTCCGGTGCCTGCCCAGGGCAACGTCGCCCAGCAGATGTTCTGGTACACTGCCTTCACCGCCGACATGGTCAAGCCCGGCCTGCCGGTGATGAATGCGGACGGCACGCCGAAGTGGCGGATGGCGCCGTCGCCACATGGTGCGTACTGGAAGGAAGGCATGAAGCTCGGCTATCAAGACGTCGGCTCGGCAACCCTGCTGAAGTCGACCCCGGCCGATCGCCGCAAGGCCGCCTGGCTGTATCTGCAGTTCATCACCTCGAAGACGGTGAGCCTGAAGAAGAGCCATGTCGGCCTCACCTTCATCCGTGAAAGCGACATCTGGGACAAGTCGTTCACCGAGCGCGCGCCCAAGCTCGGCGGTCTGATCGAATTCTACCGTTCGCCGGCCCGCGTGCAGTGGTCGCCGACTGGCAACAACATCCCGGACTATCCGAAGCTGGCGCAGCTGTGGTGGCAGAACATCGGCGATGCGTCGTCCGGTGCGAAGACGCCGCAGGCGGCGATGGACTCGCTGGCGGCAGCTCAGGACTCGGTGCTCGAGCGACTTGAGCGGTCCAAGGTTCAGGGCGAGTGCGGACCGAAGCTGAACAAGAAGGAGACGGCTGAGTACTGGTACGCGAAGTCTGCCAAGGACGGCAACATCGCGCCGCAGCGCAAGCTTGCCAACGAGAAGCCGAAGGGCGAGACGGTCGACTACGACACGCTGATCAAGTCATGGCCGGCCACCCCGCCGCAGAAGCGCGCGTCGAACTGAGGCGTCTTGTTTCCCTCTCCCCGTCGGGGAGAGGGAGCGCAGCAGTACCAAACAACAAAAAGGCCGGGAGCGATCCCGGCCTTTTCATGTCGCGCCCAGCAATTGCCGTCACCCTCACTTGTCGTCACCCGCGAAGGCGGGTGACCCAGTAAACGCAGCTGTCAGCGTTGCGAATGCGGACCGTGGTGTTTACTGGATCCCCGCTTTCGCGGGGATGACAGCCATTGGGTGCGGTTAGGAGAGCCGGACGTGGGCTACTCCGCCGCCTGCTTCTTCTCGGCCAGCGTCGGATAGTCCGTGTAGCCCTTGGCGCTGCCGCCATAGAACGTCGCCTGGTCCGGCTTGTTGAGCTCCGCGCCGGTCTTGAAGCGCTCGACCAGGTCGGAATTGGCGATGAACAGCTTGCCGAACGCGATCAGGTCGGCTTCACCGGCCGCCAGCACCTTCTCCGCCAAAGCCAGGTCATAGCCGTTGTTGGCGATATAGGCGCCCTTGAAGCGCTTGCGCAGGGACGCGTAGTCGAACGGTGCGATGTCGCGCGGACCGCCGGTGGCGCCCTCGACGACGTGGATGTAGACCAGCTTCTCGGCATTGAGGCCGTCGACGATGTAGTCGAACAGTTTCTGCGGCTCGCTGTCGAGCGCAGCATCGTTGGCCGGGGTGACCGGCGAGATGCGGATGCCGGTGCGTTCGGCGCCGATTTCCTCGGCCACCGCTTTGGCGACTTCGAGAATCAGCCGGGCGCGGTTCTCGATCGAGCCGCCATATTCGTCGGTGCGCTTGTTGGTCGAGTCGCGGGCGAACTGCTCGAGCAGGTAGCCGTTGGCGGCGTGGATCTCCACGCCATCGAAGCCGGCCTCGATCGCGTTCTTCGCAGCCTTGCGGTAGTCCTCGATCAGGCCGGGGATTTCCGATAGCTCAAGGGCGCGCGGCTCGGAGGTCTCGGTGAACGTGTTGTTGACGTAGGTCTTGCCCTTGGCCTTGATTGCCGACGCTGAGACCGGCGCTCCGCCGTTCGGCTGCAGGCTGGTGTGCGAGATGCGCCCGACGTGCCAGAGCTGGATGAAGATATGACCGCCCTTGGCGTGGACTGCATCGGTGACTTTCTTCCAGCCGGCGACCTGCTCCTTGGTGTAGATGCCGGGCGTGTCCTGATAGCCTTGGCCCTGCTGCGAGATCTGGCTTGCTTCGGTGATCAGCAGGCCGGCGGTGGCGCGCTGGGCGTAGTATTCCACGGCAAGCGGGTTGGGCACGAAGCCTTCGATCGCGCGGTTGCGCGTCAGCGGCGCCATGACGGTGCGGTTCGACAGGGTGATCGGGCCGAGCTTGTAGCTCTCGAAGAGTTTGGAAGCGCTCATGTTGTTGTTCCGGAAAAATGGGGAATAGGCTGGAATTGTGCATTGCGATGCGGGTTGGCAATGGCTGGCCGGCCGGGATTTTCATGCAGGACAATCGATCTGCAAGCAGGCCGCGACAGAGAACAAAATGACTTCCGGCCACAGCAGCGATGGCCGAAAGCAATTGTCACGCGACTGTCACCAGCCACGGTTCCGCATCAGTTGGCGCCGAGAAAGTCGCGCTTGCCGATCTCGACGCCGCACATGCGCAGGATGCCGTGGGCCGTCGTGGCATGGAAGTAGAAGTTCGGCAGCGAGAAGCTGGTGAGATATTGCTGGCCCTTCAGCGTCATGGTCTTGCCGCCGCCGATCGGGAAGGTGATCTCGCGGTCTTCCGCGCCGTCGAACAGCGACGGCTTGACGCTTTTGACGTAGTCGGCGGTCTTGGCCAGCCGCTGCTTGAGTTCGCCGAAGGTTGTCTCGGTATCCGGGAACGACGGCACCTCGCCGCCGCTCAGGCGTGCAGACCCCCGCACGGCATGATCGCAGGTGATCTGGATCTGCTTGCTCAATGGCAGCATGTCCGGAAACAGCCGCGCAGCCAGCAGCACCTCGGGCTGGATCTTCTTTGCCTGCGCATAGGCGTCGGCCTTGTCGAGCAGTCCGGACAGGCTGGAGAGGATCTGCAGGTAGGCGGGGACGGCGGAATCGTAGAATGACATATGAGGCTCTTTCGCGGTGTTTCGGTCGGCAGCGGGAAGGTCGAGAAAGATGCTGCTGCATGGAACTGGGAAGTTCCCGGTGAAAAACAACCGTCGAGACACCGCAAAAGAGAAAAAATCAGCTCTGTGGCTTGCGGGCCATCTCGCGCAGCCGCCCCACGATGCCGGTGGGGAAGAAATACACCGACGCGATGAACAGCAGGCCGAGCCAGAGCAGCCAGCGGTCCGGATGCAGCAGACCGGGCAGAACGGGAAGTCCGGCATCGGCCGCTGCGGTGGAGGCAATGCCCATCAGGGCCTGAAGATAATTCTGGGCAAGAATGAAGACCACGGCGCCGACGATGGCACCGTACATGGTGCCCATGCCGCCGATCACGACCATCAGCAGGATGTCGAGCATGATGGCAAAGCTGAGCGAGGTGTCCGGCCCGGCATAGCGCAACCATAGCGCGTTCAGCGCGCCGGCAGAAGCTGCAACGACGGCGGCAAGGCAATTGGCGTAGGTCAGATGAAACACCGTGCGAAAGCCGAGCGCCTCGGCGCGGAAACGGTTTTCGCGGATCGCCTGCAAGACGCGGCCGAACGGTGAGTTCACCACGCGCAGCAAGGCCAGGATCATCGCGGCGGATGCGACGAAGATCATGTAGTAGGTGAGCGTGCGACCGGTGACGGCGACGCCGAATACGTCCTTCTTCACAAACACCGTGCCTGGCCGCAGCAATTCCGGCAACTGGAAGCTGCGGCCGTCCTCGCCGCCGGTGAGCCATGACAATTGCGACGCCAGCACCAGGAAGGCGGAAGCCACCGCCAGCGTGATCATGGCGAAGAAGATCGCCTCGACCCGCAGCGAGAACAGCCCTATGCCGAGTGCCAGCAACGCGGCGAGCGGCAGGCCGATGGCAAGGCCGACGGCTACGGCGGTCCATGTCGGTCCCATCGCATACAACGCAATGGCGATGGCATAGCTGCCGATGCCATAGAACATCGTATGCGCGAATGACACGGTGCCGGTGTAGCCGAGCAGCAGATCGTAGGACGCCACAAGGGCTGCGAAGATGCAGATCTTGGTTGCGACATTCAGCGCCTTGGCGCCGGGAAACACGAACGGTGCCACCGCCAGCGCGACGATGATCGCGAGAAGCAGAACATTGAGAATACGGCTGCGCGGCAGATCGCCGGAAAGGATCATCATCGATTTGTCACCGCGTAGAGTCCGCGCGGTCGCCACATCAGGATTGCGACCATCAGCAGGATGTTCGAGACCAGCGCCAGTTTCGGCACCAGGAAGCCGCCGTAATTGGCGACCATCGCCACCAGGATGGCGCCGATGAAGCAGCCGTTGATGGAGCCGAGCCCGCCGATGATCACCACGATGAACACCAGCACCGTGAGGTCATTGCCCATGGAGGCATGCACCTGTTCGCGATACAGCGCCCACATGATGCCGCCGAGGCCGGCGAGGCCGGAGCCGACCATGAAGACGCCGAGGAACAGCCGGCGGATGCGGTAGCCGAGCGCCTCGACCATCTCGCGATTCTCGACACCGGCACGGATCAGCAATCCGATCTTGCTGCGGTTCAAAGTGAGCTGGATGCCGAGGAACACCACAAGGCCGACCAGCATTGCCAGCAGGCGATATTTGGCGATGGCGATGTCGCCGATGATGAAGGAGCCGCGCAGCGAGGTCGGCAGCGGCAGTGGAATGATCTGCGGCCCCCACAGCGCATACAGCGCCTGTTCGGCGACGATCAGCCCGCCGGTGGTCATCAGGATCTGCTTGAGGTGCTGGCCGTAGACCGGCAGGATCAGCACGCGCTCCACGATCAGGCCGATGGCGCCGGACACACCCATGGCCAGCAGCGCCGCCGGCGCCAGCACCGCGAGATTGAGTAGCAGTGAATCCGCCTGCACCCAGGACGCCAGCGGCAGCAGCACCAGCGTCGCTGCATAGGCGCCGACGGCGATGAACGCGCCGTGGCCGAAATTCAGCACGTCCATCAGCCCGAACACCAGCGTCAGGCCGGAGGCCATGATGAAGATCATCATGCCCATGGCGAGGCTGGCGACGGTCAGCGTCGCCCACGAACTGCCGGAGCCGATCAGTGGGATCACGGCGATCGCCAGGATCACCGGCAGCAGCACCGGCAGGAAATCGCGCTTCGGCTTGGGCAGCGCGTCGGTTGCGGCAAGGTCGGTCATTGATGCGCCTCCAGGCTGAGGCCGAGCAGCCGCTCCTGCAATGGTGTGTCGGCGGCCAGCGCCGCCATCGCGCCGCGATGCACGATCGCGCCATTGTCCATCACCAGCACGGCGTCGCCGATCATCTGCGCCACGTGAAAATTCTGTTCAACCAGCAGGATGGTGGCGCCCGAGCGCTTGATCTCGGCGAAGCATTCGATCAGCGCGCCGACAATCGCCGGCGCCAGACCCTTGGTCGGCTCGTCGATCAGCAGTAGTTTTCGCGGCTCGACAATGGCCCGCGCGATCGACAGCATCTGCTTCTGTCCGCCGGACAACAGGCCTGCGCGCGACAGCCAGAATTTTCGCAGCGCCGGGAAGAAGCCAAAAATCCATTGCAGACGAGCATCGTCGAGCGGGCCGTCGCGTGCGGCGAGGATCAGGTTTTCCTTCACCGTGAGATCCGAAAACACCGCCATGCTCTCCGGCACGTAGCCGACACCGAGGCGGGCGATATCCGGCGTCGCCAGCCCTTCGATGCGCTGGCCGCCGAGGGTGATTTGTCCGGATGATGCCTGCCAAAGGCCCATGATGGTGCGCAGCGTGGTGGTCTTGCCGGCGCCGTTGCGGCCGAGCAGCATGGTGGTCTGGCCCTCAGCGATGGCGAGGTCGACGCCGTGCAGGATGTGATAGCGCCCAATATGGGTGTGGACACCCGCCATGGTCAGCATGTCGGTCATGCGGCGGTCTTTCCCGGCGCGATCCCGAGATAGGCTTCCTGCACGATCGGCGAGGCGATGACCTCCTCCGGGCTGCCGTCGGCCACCAGGCTGTCCGTTATGCAGCACGATGATGCGGTCGGCGAGCGAGCGCACCACGTCCATCTTGTGCTCGACCAGCAGAATGATCTTGGTCGTGTCCTGCTTCAATCGGGCGATCAGGTCGAGCACGACTGGCACCTCGTCGACGCTCATGCCGGCAGTCGGTTCGTCGAACATGAAAACCTTCGGCTGCAGCGCCATCATCAGCGCGACCTCCAGCTTGCGCTGGTCGCCATGGGACAGCACGGTGGCGGCGACGCTGCGGCGGTGGCCCAGCGCGACCTGGTCGAGAATGGCGTCGGCGGTGGCGATCAGATCGCGCCGGGTCATCCATGGCCGCAGCATGTCGTAGTGCGTGCCGCTGTGGGCCTGCACCGCAAGGCGGACGTTTTCCTCGACGCTGAGATTCGGAAACAGGTTGGTGAGCTGGAAGGCGCGGCCCAAGCCGGCGCGGGTGCGCAGCGGCGCGGACATGCCGGTGAGATCGACGCCGTCGAACAACACGCTGCCCTCGGTGGCGCGCAACTGCCCGGAGATCAGGTTGAAATAGGTGGTCTTGCCGGCGCCGTTGGGGCCGACGATGGCGGTGAGCTCGCCGGGCCGGAACGTGCAGCTTACTCTGTTGACCGCGACATGTCCGCCGAAGCGGATGGTGAGGTCGCGGGTTTCGAGGGTGGAGGTCATTGGCGGAGGTTCCGTGTCCCGGACGCGGTGCGGCATTCTTATGCCGCTCCGCAGATCCGGGACCCATGATGCGTGGTGTGATTGTGGGCCCCTGATCTGCGGTGCACAACGCCGCTGTGCGGCGATGTGCACCGCGTCCGGGGCACGAACATTACCGCTTGTTCCGGATCGGAATGTTCATGTCCTCGATCTTCAGTTCACGGATGGGCTCGTTGACCGCCCAGGCCAGGTCTGGATCGACCTTGACCTTGAAGTGGTACATGCTCTGCAGCGCCTGGTGGTCTTCCTTGCGGAAGATCATCTTGCCCTTGGGAGTGTCAAACTCCATGCCCTCCATTGCTGCGATCAGCTTCTCGGTGTCGGTGGATTTTGCTTTCTGTACCGCGGTCACCGCAGCCATGGCAGCGGAAAAGCCGCCGGCGGTGAAGAAGTCCGGCGGCGCATTGAAGCGCTTCTTGTGCTCGGCGACGAACCAGTCGTTCACCGGGTTCTTCGGGATGTCATAATAATAGTAGGTCGCACCTTCCATGCCGGGCAGCCGCTTGTAGGCGGCGAGCGCCGGCAGGATGTTGCCGCCGGTGGAGAGTTCGATGCCGTAGCGCTTCGGGTCCATGTCCTGCAGTTTTGTCAGCGGGTCGCCGCCGCCGGCCCAGATCACCCAGATGATCTTGCGGCCGGGCTTGTCCTTCAGCGCGTCGAACAGCCGCTGGCCGGCCGCGGTGAAGTCGGTGGTGGTGGTCGGCACGTATTCTTCGGCGGCCAGTGTGGCCCCGGTCTTGGCCAGCGCTTCCTTGAAGGCTGCAACGCCGTCGCGGCCGAAGGCGTAGTCCTGGCCCAGGGTGGCGATGGTGACGCCGGGCTTGCCGATCGCCACCGCATTGGCGATGGCATCCTGCGAGGAGTTGCGGCCGGTGCGGAAGATGTAGCGATTCCATTTTTCGCCGGTGATCTGGTCGGCCACCGCCGGCTCGACGATCAAAATCTTCTTGTTCTCTTCGGCGACCGGCAGATCGGCCAGCGCCGCGGCCGACGACGAGGTGCCGATGGCGATGTCGGCATTGTCGTCCTGATAGGCTTCCGCGAGCGCCGCCTTGGACAGGTCGGGCTTGCTTTGGTCGTCCTTGGTGATGACCACGATCTTGCGGCCGTCGACCATCATGGTGCCCTTGGTGGCGTATTCGAAACCCATGCGCAGGCCGGTCTCGGTCTGCTTGGCATAGGCCTCGAGCGGGCCGGTCTTGCCATAGATCAATGCGATCTTGAGATCGTCGGCATGCGCAACCGTGGTGGTTAGCAAAGCGGTGGCAGCGAGCATGAAAAAGCGACGCAAGGTCAGTCCTCCCGATTTTGTTGCGGGACCCTAATGCATTTTCCCGCGCAGTGGAAAGAGCGATTAGCGTGCACCTGCCCGCAGCTGCGTCAGCAATTCGGCTGTGGGCCAGGAGTCGGCCGGCAGGCCATACTTAAGTTGCATCGTCTTCACGGCAGAACGGCTCTGCTGGCCCATGATGCCGTCGATCTTGCCGACATTGAAGCCGGCGCGGGTCAGCGGCTGCTGCATCTCCTTGAGTTCGTTGAACGGCAATTGCGCGATCTGCGCCGATGGCCTGCGCATCGGCGCAGCCCCGGCGATCCGGGTGGCGAGGTAACCCGCAGTGGTGGAATAGATCAGCGAGTTATTCCATTCGGTGTAGGCGGCGAAATTGGCATAGGCCAGAAATGCCGGGCCAAAGCGCCCCATGGGCAGCAGCAGCGAAGCCGGCATGGAGTCGTTTGGCAGCGGTCGGCCGTCCGGGTAAGTGACGCCGAACTGCGCCCATTTGGACCGCGGCAGTTGAATGGTCAGGTCGGCCTGGTCCCAGGGCACATCGGCTGAGACTTTGACTTCCTGCAGCCACGGTTCGCCGCGCCGCCATTTGAGGCCATTGGCAATGTAGTTGGCGGTCGAACCGATCACGTCATCAGGGCTGCGCAGAAGATTGCGGTGGCCGTCGCCGTCATAATCGACCGCGTAATTGAAGTAGTGCGTCGGCAGGAACTGGGTCTGGCCGAGCTCGCCGGCCCATGAGCCAATCATCTCCTCAGGCGAGAGATCGCCGCGGTCGATGATCTTCAGCGCCGCGATGGTTTCGCCCTGAAACATCTTCGAGCGCCGGCAGTCATAGGCGAGCGATACCAGCGAGGGCAGGGTTGGCAGATTGCCCATCTGCGCGCCGAAGTCGCTCTCCAGCGCCCAGAATGCAGCGATGACCGCCGGAGGCACGCCGAACTCCTTCTCTGCGCGCGCAAACGCCGCCGCGTGCTGCTTGATCTTGAGCTGGCCGTTCTGCATCCGGTAGTCCGCCGCCATGCGCCGCGAGAACTCGGTGAACAGCTGGCCGAACACCCGCTGTCCCCTGTCGCGGTTGACGATCTTGGGATCGTAGACCAGCCACGGCGAGGCTGCCGCGACCGCGCGTTGGGACACGCCGGCGGCCACGGCCTGCTGCTTCAGCCCGGCGAGGAACTGGTCGAAGCTCTGGCCATTGTGGCAGGCGGCGCCGCGCGAGCCCGATGATGCGGTGGGCTTGGCCGCCGCGACGTTGGGTCTGGCCTGCGGGGCGGCCGAGACAGGTTGCGCGGAAGCCGGGGAGGAGAGGCCGGCAATGGCAAGCGCTACACCACAAACAAACGATCGCATCCGCAATGACATCGGCAACATCGTCACAGGCCTCTCCTCGTTATGCCCGGCCTTGTGCCGGGCATCCACGTTTCATCACTAGGGAATACAGTCGTGGATGGCCGGGACAAGCCCGGCCATGACCGAGAGGGCGGCTGTTTTTCTATCACTACAGCTCCCGTGCATTGCTGAACGCAAAGCTCGACACCCGCCGCGTGTTCTCGTCGAGGATCAGCGTCCTTGTGATCGGCGGCTCGGCGCGCTGGCTGCAATTTTCGCGTTCGCACAGCCGGCAGTTAACGCCGATCGGCGTGCCCTCGGCCTTCTCCAGGTCCATGCCGCCGGCATAGACCAGTTTTGGCGCGTGGCGGATCTCGCAGCCGAGCCCGATGGCGAAGCGCGGCTGCGGCTGGCCGTGCGGCGCCGGCGGCCGGCGCACCATCTGGGCGATGGAGAAATAGCGGCTGCCGTCAGGCAGTTCGATGAGCTGCCGGAGCAGGCGGTCCGGCGTGTCGAAGGTGGAGTGCACGTTCCACAACGGGCAGGTGCCGCCGAATTTCGAGAACGGAAAGGTGCCCGACGAAAACCGCTTCGACACGTTGCCGGCATTGTCGACGCGCAGCATGAAGAACGGTACGCCGCGTGCGGTCGGACGCTGCAGCGTGGTGAGGCGGTGGCAGACCTGTTCGAAGCCGACATTGAAGCGCTGGCCGAGCACCTGCAGATCGTAGCTCAACGCCTCCGCGGCGCTGTGGAACGCGGCATAGGGCATCAGCACCGCGGCGGCGAAGTAGTTGGCCAAGGTGATGCGGTAGAGTCGCCGCGGCGTGTCGTCGAGCGGACCGGCGCGTCCGACGATCGTCTCGAAGGCGCTGCTGCATTCCGACAGGCCGAGCTGGAATGCGAGTTGAAAGGCGCGGCCGGGCGCATCCACCAGTTCGGAAATCAGCAGTTGCCGACGGTGGCGGTCGAAACGGCGCAGCGTCTCGCGCATCACGTCCACCGGCATAATACGGGTGACCACGGAGTGCTTTTCACGCAGGCGGGTGCTCAGTGCCGCATAGAGGTCCTGCGCCGGCACGTTGATCTCGTCGCGCAGGGCTTCGGCGGCCTGCTCGAGTTCGGGGAAGTAATTGCGATTGGCCTCGATCAGGTCGCGGATGCGCTCGATCGGGTTGGCCTCGAAGCGATGGCCCTCGTCGCGGTCGGCCATCTGCGCCGCCACCATGGTCTCGCCGCGCCTCGCCTCGGCATAGGCCGCGTAGAGCCGCTGCAGGGCGTGGGTGACGCCGGGGCACAGTTCTGCGAGGTCGCGCAGTTCCTGCTTGGGCAGATCGATCTGGCGGAACAGCGGATCGGAGAAGATCTCGTTCAGTTCTGCGAAGAAGCGGTCTTCGTCGGCGCTGGCGAGGTCGCGCAGATCGAGGTCGTAGGTCTGCGCCAGCCGCATCAGCAGCTGCGCCGTCACTGGTCGCTGGTTGCGCTCTATCAGGTTGATATAGCTGGGAGAAATGCCCAGGCCCTCGGCAATCTGGGTCTGCGACAGACCGAGCTGCTGGCGAATGCGGCGGAAGCGCGGGCCGACGAACAGCTTCTTGCCGGTATCGCTGGCCATCTCAAAATCCCCCGATTGTGACAAAATTTACAAAATGACATTCGTGACAAGTCATGACGTTACATCGCATCACCATTGGCTGACAAGCCATCTATCGGATCTTCTCCATATAGCGTTTAGCTCTCAGCACGTTTCGCAACGCATTGTCATGAATGTCGAAGCGATGGCCGGGTAGCGATGCGGATCGGCCGTCACCGTAAGGGATCAAGGACATGAACTTCCAGCCACGTGGAATCAGCGATCTGGCCATTCAGGGGCCGTCCTCCTATCAGAGCGAAATCGAAGCGGCGGCAGCGCTGCTCAAGGACAAGGACACCTGGAACGGCGTCAAGGCCGAAGCTGTGGCCCGCATGCGCCTGCAGAACCGCTTCAAGACCGGCCTCGACGTCGCGCGCTACACCGCTGCGCTGATGCGCGCCGACATGGCGGCCTATGACGCCGACAGCACCAAGTACACCCAGTCGCTCGGTTGCTGGCACGGCTTCATCGCGCAGCAGAAGCTGATCTCGGTGAAGAAGCACTTCGGCACCACCGACCGCACCTATCTCTACCTCTCGGGCTGGATGATCGCGGCGCTGCGCTCCGAGTTCGGACCGCTGCCCGACCAGTCCATGCATGAGAAAACCTCGGTGCCGGCGCTGATCGAAGAGCTCTACACCTTCCTGCGGCAGGCCGATCAGCGTGAGCTGAACGCGATCTTCCGCGAGCTCGACGCTGCCCGCAAGGCTGGCGACAAGGCCAAGGAAACCGCGCTGATCGACAAGATCGACAATTTCCAGACCCACGTCGTGCCGGTCATCGCCGACATCGACGCCGGCTTCGGCAATGCCGAGGCGACCTATCTGCTGGCCAAGAAGATGATCGAGGCCGGCGCCTGCGCGCTGCAGATCGAGAATCAGGTGTCGGACGAAAAGCAGTGCGGTCATCAGGACGGCAAGGTGACGGTGCCGCATGAGGTCTTCCTGGCGAAGATCCGCGCCTGCCGCCACGCGTTCCTCGAACTCGGTGTGGAAGACGGCATCATCGTCACCCGCACCGACTCGCTCGGCGCGGGCCTGACGCAGCAGATCGCTGTCAGCCACCGTCCGGGCGACCTCGGCGACCAGTACAACAGCTTCCTGGATTGCGAAGAGGTCGATGCAACCGCGGTCGGCAACGGCGACGTGATCATCAGCCGCAACGGCAAGCTGCTGCGTCCGAAGCGTCTGCCCAGCAACCTGTACCAGTTCCGCGAAGGCACCGGTGCGGACCGCTGCGTGCTCGACTGCATCACCTCGCTGCAGAACGGCGCGGACCTGCTGTGGATCGAGACCGAGAAGCCGAATATCGAGCAGATCGCCTCGATGGTCGACCGTGTGCGCGAAGTGATCCCGAACGCCAAGCTGGCCTACAACAACTCACCGTCGTTCAACTGGACGCTCAACTTCCGTTGGCAGGTTTACGACGAGATGAAGAAGGCCGGCAAGGATGTCAGCCAGTACAACCGCGCCGAGCTGATGAAGGCGGAGTACGACTCGACCCCGCTGGCGATCGAAGCCGATGAGCTGATCCGCACCTTCCAGGCGGATTCGGCCAAACGCGCCGGCATCTTCCATCACCTGATCACGCTGCCGACCTATCACACGGCCGCGCTCTCGACCGACAATCTTGCCCGCGAGTATTTCGGCGAGCAGGGCATGCTCGGCTACGTGAAGAATGTTCAGCGCCAGGAAATCCGTCAGGGCATCGCCTGCGTCAAGCATCAGGACATGGCCGGCTCCAACATCGGCGATGATCACAAGGAATACTTCGCCGGTGAGGCCGCTCTCAAGGCCGGCGGCGCGCACAACACGATGAACCAGTTCGGCTAACGGCAAACAACAGGAGACGACCATGAGCAGCAATTTTTGGGTGATCGGCGGCGAGTTCGGTTCGATGAACTTCCACAAGCTGGTCGAGGGTTCGGCCCAGGTGCAGGGTCCGTTCAAGACCCGCCAGGAGGCTGAAGACGCCTGGAAGACCGTGTCGGAAGAGAACCGGCATCGCGCAGGTGTTCGCTTCTCCATCGTCGAAGAGCCGCAGCGCGCGATCGCCTAAGCGGCCGCCACTCGAATAAGAAGACGTCCCAAGGACGTGGACGGCCTCACCCGGGCGACCGGGTGGGGCCGTCGATGTTTATACACGGCACAAGTATCTGGGAACAAAGGGTCTTTTCCCGGCCTCTGGTTACTGATAGGTTAGTTGCGGTAAGGCTACCGCCGGAAAGGCCCAGGAAATGTCGGACGCGTACAAGACCGGATCCGGTTCGGCCGGCAACGCCCGGCCGATGCGGTTGCGCGACGCCCTGCGGCAGGCGCGGATCGAGGCCGCCGATCGCACCGGAGTGGTGGTCGATCTGCGCGATGCCGAGGTCGCCCGGCTCGAAATCCTCAATGAGGCGCTTGACCCGTTGTTCGCGGAAATTCCCGATAGCGTCGACATGTTCGATCGCGGCATCACCCAGGGCGACACGCCGCGGCTGTGGATCGACATGGTCGCCCATGTGGTGATGGGCAGGGACAAGCGGATCTATCGCTTCGTCCAGGACACCCGGTTCGGCCGCGTGGTGATCGCCGAATCCCACGATGTCGCCTCCGTCGTCCAGGCGGTCACCGCCTACGTCGCGCGCCGCATGATCGAGCGCGAACAGGCGCTGGTCCAGACGCCGCCGCCGGTTGCCGTCATCAAGCCGCGGAGTCGGTTCTGGCCGTTCGTGGCGGGCGTGGTGGTCGGTGTTGCCGCGCTGTTTGCGGTCGCGCTGGCCATGGCGTTACGCGGACATTGAACATCTGTCGAAGCGGCCGAGTCCCTTATGGTGAGGAGGCGTTTCTTCAGCACCGTTTCGACCATGAGATGCGTGACCCATCCTTCGAGAAGTGCGCAAGGGCGCGCTCCTCAGGATGAGGTTCGTTGATCGTCCCGCAGCTCGATGTTTTGCAGTTCGCCAATACCCGGACCGTTTCCAAATCCGCGCACCTGCTGCCAGCACTTCCATCCCTCGCCTTCGCGCGTGATGGAAAACAGGTTGTAAGCTGCTGCGGGCTTGTGGCCGTCGGCGATCGACGATGCCGAAGGCACGCCGACCACGGGAATTTTGCCGCGGAAGCCGTCCACCCAGATGGTGGCGTGCACGTGGTCATGGCCGTGCAGCACCAGATCGACGCCGTGGCGCTTCAGCACCGCCTGCAATTCCAGGGAATCGGTGAGCCGCTTGTGGCTGTGCTTCGAGCGCAATGGATGATGGATCAGCAGCACGCGAAACGACGGGTCGCTCGACAGTCCAGCCAGCATGCGGTCGAGCGCGGCGATCTGCGCGAGGCCGAGCGCGCCGGTGGCCATGAACGGTGCGGTCGGCACGGCGGTGGAGACGCCGATCAGCGCCAGCGGTCCGCGGCGCCGCAGATAGGGAAACCCGGTGGCAGCGCCGGCACCGTCGCCGCGCATATAGTCGCCCCAGGCTTCGGAGGCGAGGTGGCGCGTCTCCGCCACATAGGCGTCGTGATTGCCGGGCACCAGCGACACGCGGTCGGGCGGCCCAACACGTTCCAGCCAGGCGCGCGCTGGCGCGAATTCGCCCCTAAGCGCCAGATTGACCAGATCGCCGGTGACGGCGATATGGTCCGGCCGCTGCGCCAGCATGTCGGCGACCAGCGCGTCGAGCACGTCGCGGCGATGGATGGTGTGGCGGTTGCGGATCCAGTTGAGATAGCCAAGCACGCGCTTGCCCAGCAGCTCGCGCAGGTGCGGCACCGGCAGCGGCGGGATATGCGGGTCCGACAGATGCGCGAGGGTGAAAGCGGTCATCGAAAAGATCTCATGCACCCTGTGAAAGTCCCGGACGTTTTGGCAAGGTGGGCAACCTGACGCAAGGATTTCAGCCGCAATGACCCCACCGACGCTGCGGCAGAAGCTCGAACCCACCCTGCGAAAGATCTTTCATCTGTATTTCCGCTTCGCCCGCGGGATGACCCTGGGCGTGCGCGCGGTGGTGCTCGACGCCGACAACCGCGTGTTTCTGGTCCGGCATACCTATGTGGCGGGCTGGTATCTGCCCGGCGGCGGGGTCGAGGTCGGCCAGAGCTTCCGCGCGGCGCTGGACCGCGAATTGATGGAAGAGGGCCGCATCGAGGTGCTTGGCGAGCCGGTCCTGCACGGTGTGTTCCTCAACAGCCATGTCTCGATTCGCGACCATGTGATCGTCTATGTGGTCCGCCAGTTCCGCCAGGACCGCTTGCCGGCGCCGAATCGGGAGATTGCCGAATGCGGCTTCTTTGCCCTCACCGCGCTTCCGCCTGACACCACCACCGGCACCCGCCTGCGGCTTGCCGAGGTGCTGGACGGCAGGCCGATCATCCCGACCTGGCGGGAATGAGGGGCTTCCAGCCCGGCGATGGACCCAGCGCCCGTCAGATGCTATTCCGCGCTCCGACATGACCGACCTTTCTCTGACCATTCTGGCGGAAACCGCCAACGACGCCCAGATCATCGAGCGGCTCCACGCGCGCACGTTCGGCCCCGGTCGTTACGTGCTGTCAGCCTACCGGCTGCGCGAACACGTCGATCATCTGCTCGACCTGTCGTTCACCGCGCGGATCGGCACCCTGCTGGTCGGTTCGGTCCGGCAATTGCCGGTCTGCATCGACGATACGCCTGCTTTGCTGCTCGGGCCGCTGACGGTCGAGCCGCCGTTCCGCAGCCGCGGCGTGGGCCGCGCACTGCTCGACCGCGCCATCAATGATGCCCGCAAGGCCGGGCACCGCCTGATCGTGCTGGTCGGCGACGAACCCTATTACAGCCGCGTCGGTTTCAAGCAGATCCCGAAGGGGACGGTGACCATGCCGGGCCCGGTCGATCAGCGACGCCTGCTGGTCCTCGAACTGGTCGACGGCGCCGCAGCCGGAATCGCCGGCAAAATCCGGCCGGATTGGGATCAGGTGAAGTAACGCCCCGACGCTTTGCGAAACGGCGGCGAAGCTCTCCGCTGTCGTCGCCTGGCCTGCGCGCAATTGCGCGCCAGGACCGGGCGACCCAGTACACACCGGCGCCAGTGATAAAACCGCGCTGCCGGCGTTTACTGGGTCACCCGCTTGCGCGGGTGACGACACGTGGGTGTGAAGGCGCGTCTGTGAAGCCGTTTCTCAGAACTTCAGATTCGCGAATGCCCGCACGTTCAGCCCCGGCATCAGCACCTCGTCCTTGTTGTAGGACGATGCGTTGCGAATGTTCTCGTTCAGCAGGTTGTTGCCGACGAGGCCAAGGGTCATCTCCTTCGCGCCGTAAATGCGCGGATCGAGCTTGGTATTGTAGCTGAACTCGGCCTTCAGCAGATTGTAGCCCGATGTCGGCGTCTCGCCGATCGTGGCAATGTCGTTCTGCGCGAAGGCATGCAGCAGGTTGATGCGGGTCAGCCAGTTGGCGTCGCGCCAGAACACGCCGCCGCCGGCGCGCATCGGCGGTATCCGGGGCACGTTGGTGCCGTCGGCAAACGTCGCGCGGACGATGTCGAACTGGTTCTCGATGCCCCATGTGCCGCCATAGAGCTGCGCAACGTCGAGCTGGCTCTGGAATTCGGCGCCGCGGAAGGTCGCGTCGCGCTGCGAATAGACCGCCTGGCGGCCCTCGTTGCCGGGATCGCCGTTGCCGCACGATGCAAAATCGTCGCCGCACATGACGCCGGTGAGCCTGCGATAGATGAAGTTGTTGAACTTCGTGTAGTACGCCGTGGCCTCGAAGCGCAGCGGGCCGGTGGCCTTGCGCAGGCCGACTTCCACCGACTGCGCGGTCTCGATCGTCAGGTTGGGATTGCCGATATCGAAGGTCGCGGTGGCGTCGTGAGCGCCGCGCGAAAACAGCTCGGCCGGTTTTGGCGCGCGCTCGGTGTATTGGCCGGTGATGCTGGCAACCAGGCCGGCCGGCAGATCCTGAATCAACCCGACGCTGCCGCTCATCGGCGTGAAGGACGGATTGCGTCCGGTGCTGGTCTGCGTGCTGCCGTCTGGCAAGAAGTCCGCCGGGAAATCCGGTGTCGCGCCGTGGAGCTCGACATGCTCGATGCGACCGGCGACCTGCGCCTTGGTGGTCTCGCTGAATTTCAGCTCGTTGAACACATAGCCGGCGATGCGCGAATTGTTGTTCGGACTCCACAACCCGTTATACAGAGTGCCGGGATTGTCGGGGCTGGGGGCGGTCAGTTCCTGATGGCCGCCCTGCAGGCCGAATGCCGTGGTCACCGTGGCGAAGCGGGCGTTGAACGGCATCATCTGTACCTCAACGCGGGCTTCCTGCTCCTTGTTGGTGAAGGTCTGGCGCACGCCGTCGGTGGTGGGATCGTTGACGTCGGACAGGCCGATTTCGTTGTGGCGATAGTCGGTCGCGCCGGCCCAGAAGCGGATCGCCTCGATCGCCGCGGAGTCGGGCCGGTATTCACCCTTGGCGGTGACCTTGGTCTGGTGCGCGTCGATGCGGGTCCCGTGGTCGGCACCGTCGATCCCGGGGATATGGTACAGCGCATTGTTTTGCGTAATCGCAGCGCCGAAGAAACCTCCGTCGAAGAAGTAGGAGCCGCCGACCGATGCGCCGCTGGTTTGCGCCGGGGAATTAGGTTGCCGTCCGTTGACCGCGCGCGTGGTGTCGGTGAGGTAGGGATAGCTTGGGATGTTATAGTCGGTGGCCTTGCGGCCATAGACGTCGGCATGAACCGCGACATTGCCGCCGGCGGCGTCGAGCAGGACCCCGCCATCGATGCCGCGATCGGCAGAACTGATCGAGGTGCGGGTTTCGGCATTCATGCAACCTCCCGAAGCGCCGATTGCTGGCGCTTTCGCCGGCAGGCCGTAGCTCTGGAACGGCGCCGTGGCGCAGGCCGGCATGGCGTCGGGAATTCGGTTGTTGGTAGCAGACACCACGCCGCCGATGGACGTGGAGCCGTAGCGGAGCGCTGCGGGACCGCGGACCACCTCGACCTGGTTGGTCGCCAGCGGATCGACCGGGACGAAATGATCCTCGCCGAGGTCCGACGCGCCACCGGCGCTGGTGCCGTTCTCGACGATGCCGACGCGGTTGACGTCGAGGCCGCGGATGATCGGCCGGCTCGATGCGCCCGGCGCAAAGCTGGAGCCGGTGATGCCGGGCTTGGAGAACAGAAGATCGCCGAGAGTGGCTGCGCCGGAGCGGCGGATCTCGTCGTTGGGCACCACGGTGACGGTAGCGAACTGGTCGGTCACGATCGGCAGCACGCCCTGCTGCGGCGCAGCTGCGGCGGCCTCGACCGGCGCCGGACCGGCATTGCGGCCGGGTGCCGCGCGCGCGACCCGGGCCGGCGCACGCGGCGGCTGCGGTTTGCGACGCACGATCGGGCTCGGTGCCGTGACATTGATGGCCGGAAGCTCGACGCTCCCCGCCGGTGCCTGCGCTGCGGCGGGGCTGGCCAGGCAGCCGAGACCGACAATGGCGGAGCCGCCCAGAAGCACGGCGCGATAGATATGGGATGACATGGTGGAATCCTGACTATCCGGCGGCGGCGCATGACGCGCGCTTCGCACCGGGACCCGCGGATGGCAGATCGAACTTTCGGGAATCGCCGCCTGATGGCCGCGATCGGCAAAGGTTGAAGTCAGGAGAGCGGTGGGGCGCGGGACTGGAATCCGCTGTTGAAAGCGTCCAGATGGACGAATTCGACGACGGTGGCCATGTAGAGAAATTCTGCTGCCTGAGGCAGTTGCAGAATCGGTGGCGTGGCGAACAGCATCGTCCCGGCCATCGCCATGACGGCGCAGATGGCGCAATTGTCGGCGGGATGCTGATCAGGCGCAGGAAGCTGGTCGGTAGGAAGGTGGAGTGACGCGATGGCCGAGCCGGTCGGCGCCTGGGCGCTCGCCGGGTGGATATGGCCGAACGACAGCACAAGCTGGATCGCCAGCGCGAGCAGCGCCAGTCGCGATCCATTCCTGATATGTGTTCGAAACCACTTCATGCCGTCAGGCGCCTTGCATCGGCCATGGAGCCCTCCATGCCGCCCGATGTTATACTGTAACATCGCAGGCGACGGGAGCCGATGTCAATGACGGACAGGGGCTCCCAACCAAGCGCCCCCTCGCTGTGGGATTACGGCAACGCTTGCCGCCGCCTTGCCTTGGCCAGTCCTTTCCAACGATAGCGTCACGGCTATGCGGCGTTACGGAGCCGCGCGCCGCGCAATGGCCGTGGTGTGTGCGCCGGCGACGACGCGTGTGGTCATTTTCTGGAATTGCCGCGCTGCCGGCGACAGGCCGCGACCGGTCCGCTGGATCCAGGATAGCTGGCGCATGATGGCCGGTCGCACGAGCGGGAAAGCGATCAGTCCCGGATACTGTTCCGTAGGCATCATATAGGACGGCAAGATCGCATAGCCGATGCCCTTCGCGGTCATCGACAGTGCCGTGTTGATGAGGGACACCTCATGAGTCGGGACAAGTGTCTTGCCGTCGCGCGCCAGTCGACGGTCGATCTGCGCGCGGATCAGCGTGTCGCGCCGCATCGCGATGGTCGGCAGCGTCGCGAGCTCGTCCCACGACAGCGTGTGCATCGCTGCGATCGGACAGCCCGGCCAGCCGATGGCGCTCAGGCGTCCCTTGACCAGAGGCGTCAGGGTGACCTCGGGCACAGGACCATCGACGCTGCCGATCGCGAACTCCGCATCCGACGCGAGAAGCGTGCCGACAAGCTGATCGGCTGCGACGTCGCGCATGATGACGTCAACGCCGGGATATGCAGTGCGAAACTCGGCGAGCACCGCCGGCATGAGGGCCGAGGCTGCACCGGCCGATGCGACGAACACCACCGTGCCGGTTCGGGCTTCCGCCAGACTGCGCATCTGGCGCGAGAGGCCGAGGGTGTCGCCGAGGATGCGCTCTGCCGCTTGCACGGCTTCACGCCCGGCGGCCGTCGGCGTGCACGACCTTGTCGTGCGATCGAACAGCAGAACGCCCAACTGCAATTCAAGCTGGCGGAGCAGCAGGCTGATTGCCGCCTGGGTGACGTGCAACTGTTCGGCCGCGCGCGTCATGGAGCTGGCGCGGCTCACTGCGACCAGCGCTTCCGGCTGGCGAAGCGTGATATTCATTAGGTCACCTTATCAATTATCTCTCAGAAAGAGAATTCTCTTATCAAATTTTCTTGTTAGCCTCCACGCAACGCGCATAGACGCGGTCGGGGAAGGTAACAATGCAGAGTTATGAGACGTCCGTCGTCATTGTCGGCGCTGGACCGGTGGGACTCACCGCGGCGCTGGACCTCGCGTCCAGAGGAATCGATGTCATCGTGCTCGAAACCCGGCACGCCGGTGAGCCGCCCAATGTGAAATGCAATCACGTTTCGGCCCGATCGATGGAGGTCTTTCGCCGGCTCGGCATCGTCGCCGAGGTCCGCGACGCCGGTCTGCCGGCCGACTTTCCCAACGATTGTTCGTATCGCACCACCGCGACCGGCATCGAACTGGCCCGCATCGTCATTCCATCGCGTGCGACGCGCTACACCGCGACCGATGGCCCTGACACGTGGTGGCCGACACCCGAGCCTCCGCACCGTATCAACCAGATCTATCTGGAGCCCATCCTGTTCGCGAGCGCCGTTGCGAATCCCAAGATCACCATCCTGTCTCGCACCGAGATGGTGCACTTCGATCAGGATCTGTCGGGGGTCTCGGTCGACGCCCGCGAACTCGACGGGGACCGCGCTTTCACCATCCGCGCCCGCTACCTCATCGGATGCGATGGGGGCCGGTCATTGACGCGCAAGCTGATCGGCGCGGCTTTCGTCGGAACACCGGTCATTCAGCGTGTCCAATCGACGCTCATCGATGCGCCGGACCTCAAGACCTTGATGCAGCTGCACACGCCGGCCTGGATGGTGCTGTCTCTCAACCCGCGCCGGACCGGCACAATGGTTGCCATCGACGGGCACGACCGGTGGCTGATTCACAACCATCTGAAACCGGACGAACCGGAATTCGATTCGGTCGATCGCGACTGGTCCATCCGCACGATCCTGGGTGTTGGACCTGAGTTCGTTTACCGGGTCGTCAGCAAGGAGGATTGGGTCGGCCGCCGTCTCGTTGCCGATCGCTTCCGCGACCGTCGTGCGTTCATCTGCGGCGATGCTGCACATCTGTGGATGCCTTACGCCGGCTATGGGATGAATGCCGGGATCGCAGATGCGGTTTCGTTGTGCTGGATGCTGGCAGCGCATCTCAACGGCTGGGCGGATGCCGGCCTGCTCGACGCTTATGAGGCCGAACGCCAGCCTATCACTGAACAGGTGTCGCGGTTTGCCATGGAGCACGCGATTGCCAGCATCGGCCAGCGCGCCGCGGTGCCTGCGTTGATCGAGGAAGATTCGGAGGCCGGCGCGGAGGCGCGTGCCGCGATCGGTCTTGCTGCCTACGAACTCAATGTCAAACAGTACTGCTGCGCCGGACTGAACTTCGGCTATTTCTACGACCGGTCGCCGGCGATCGCGTATGATGGCGAGACGCCTCCGTCCTATACGATGGGTGATTTCACGCCCTCGACCGTGCCGGGCGCCAGAATGCCGCATGTCTGGTTGAACGACGGTCGCTCCGTCTTCGACGCGATGGGCCCGGGCTATACGCTGTTGCGCTACGACCCGGCCTGCGACGTGACGGAGTTGCTTGGGGCCGCACGGCGCAACGGCGTTCCCCTGACGCTGCTTGAACTCTCGCCTGCTGAGGCTGGCCCGGCACGGCCAGCCGAAAATCTCTTGCTGGTGCGACCTGATACTCATATCGCGTGGCGCGGCCATCGTGCGCCATCGGATCCCGAGGCGTTGATCCGTCGCCTCACCGGCAGATCAGCGCCGTCGCATCCGGAGCATGAACGCGCTGTGGCGCATGCTCTTTCGGGAGAACGCGCATGAGTCTCTTTGCTCCCAACCGCAGAACGTTGCTGGCCGGTGCGGCAGCCTCGATCGTGGCCGGTGCGACGACGGCGTGGGCCTATCCGCACCAGATGATCAAGATTGTCGTCACTTTCCCGCCCGGCGGCAGCGCCGACATCTTCATTCGTGCGCTCGAGCCGATCGTCACGGCCGATCTCAAGCAGGGCTTCGTCATCGAAAACCGCGGCGGGGCGGGCGGCAATATCGGTATGCAGGCCGTGATGCAGGCCAAGCCCGACGGCTACACTCTCGGCGTGGCGCCGGCAGGCGCATTGACCATCAACCCGCATCTCAATCCGTCGACGCAGTTCGATCCGATCAAGGACCTGGTACCGATCACGCTGCTCGCCGACATTCCCTTTGTGCTGGTGGCAAACGCCGACGCGCCGTTTGCCACGCTGAAAGAAGCGCTGGCAGCCGCCACCGCGAAGCCCGGACAACTGTCGATCGGGTATGGCGGCAATGGCACGGTGATGCATATGACGGCCGCGCTGCTGCTGCAGTCGGCGCGGATCAAGCTCACGCTGGTTCCCTATCGGGGCACGGGTCCGGTGGTCACCGACGTGCTGGCCGGCCATATCCCGCTCGCGGTTCTGGATATTCCCAGTTCGCTGGAATTGATCCGCGCCGGCCGGCTGAAGCCACTTGGCGTCACCAGCGCCAAGCGCGTGTCGTTCCTGCGCGACGTTCCGACGCTCGCTGAGCAGGGCGTGACCGGGTTCGAATCGACCGGCTGGTTCGGCCTCGTCGCCCCCGCCGCCACGCCGGGCGACATCGTGGCGCGTCTGAACGGTGCCTTTGTCAAGGCGCTCGGGGATCCGGACGTGATCGAAAAGCTGCGCACGATCGGCGCCCAACCTGCACCGTCCACGATCGAAGCCTTCGCCGCCTATATCCGCTCGGAAAGCGACAAGTGGGGGCATCTCACACGGGATATGAACCTCTCGGCGCAATAGCAGCGCGAGCCGCTATCGCATTATGGCGGGATTCATCTCGATAGAATCGTGTCCCGGACGCAGTGCAATGCGCCTCCGCCAAGAGGCGTAGTGCACTGCAGATCCGGGACCTCCACAAACGATACCGCCTGATACGGTCCCGGCTCTGCGGAGCGGCATAGCGGCGATGCAAGGGCATCGCCTGAGAATGCCGCACCGCGTCCGGGACAAGATTGAAATGCTTCACTCTTGATGGATCAGACTCTAGCGGCTCTCGCGCAGCCATGTGGCGGCGAAGGCGCCGAGCAGCAGCAGTAGCCCTATCAAACCGGCGAAGACCGGAAGCACGCCGACGCCGCGGACCACGCTGGCGTCGCGCATATGCACGCCCATCCAGCCGTCGCCACGGAACACCGAGGATGAGCGCACCGGCACGATGCGTGGCAGATCGAGGCTGGCGCCGTCATGGATCCGCCGGGAGTCGCCGCCGGTGGCCTGCGCCAGCGGCCGCAACATCTCCGTCGTCGAGGTGACTTCGGAGAATTCCTTGGGGTTGATCGGACCGATATTGATCAGCGCCTTCAGTGTGCCGTCGGTGGCTTGCCAGAGCCCGAGTTCGTCGGCGGGCGTGCTGGCGCGCCACAGGCCTGGTTCGCCGGCAGCCAATGTCAGCTCGCGCGTCTTGCCGGATGGCGAGGTCACCGTCACCGGCGCCACCGTGTCGCCCATGGTCTGCCTGTTGACCACGAGGTCCTTGCCGGCGATCGAGAGCTTCAGCGCCTCCTCATCGAGATCGGGCTGCTTCATCAGCCAGTGCGACATCCTTCTCAGCAGATCGAGGTGCGGGCCGCCGCCTTCATAGCCACGCGCCCAAAGCCAGATGTGATCCGACAGCAGCAGCGCCACGCGGCCCTCGCCGGAGCGCGACAGCAGCAGCAGCGGCTTTCCATCGGCGCCGGTCATCACCGGCGGCGTGGTGGTGTTGCGGGTCTCGACGGTGCGGAAGAAGCGGCTCCATTTCGGCGGCTCGGAGGCGCCGCCTTCAAGGCCGCGGGTCACCGGATGGCGTTTGCCCATGTCGGACAGATGCGCATAGAACGGCCTTTCGGTCACGCCGACCGGCTCGGCGGGCAGCACTGAATCCAGCGGCGTGCGCCAGATGCTGGTGCTCGAGGCGTAGTCGGGACCGGCCGACACCAGCACCGCGCCGCCGTTGCGCACATAGCGCGCGATGTTGTCGAAATAGGCGATCGGCAGCACACCCTGACGGGCATAGCGATCAAAGATGATCAGTTGGAATTCGTTGATCTTGACCTGGAACAGTTCGCGGGTCGGAAACGCGATCAGCGAGAGCTCGTTGATAGGCGTGCCGTCCTGTTTTTCCGGCGGCCGCAGAATGGTGAAGTGCACGAGGTCGATGGACGCGTCGGATTTCAGCAGGTTGCGCCAGGTGCGCTCGCCGGCATGCGGTTCGCCCGATACCAGCAGCACCCGCAGTTTGTCGCGCACGCCGTCGATGGCCACCACCGCGCGGTTGTTGACCAAAGTCAGCTCGTTCTCTAGCGGCGAAGCCTCGATCTCGACGATGTTCGGGCCGGCGTGCTTGATATCGATGTCGATGCTGACGGTCTGGCCGGACATCACCGTGCGCTCGCTGAGCACGTCGCCGTCGCGGCGGACGACGACCTGGGCGCGCTGCCCGGTCACGCCCTGATCGTCGAGCCGGTAGGTGATGGTCTGTGGCTGCCCGACGATGCCGAAGCGCGGCGCCGCGGTAATGGCGATGCGGCGGTCGCGTTCGTTGCTGCGGCCGGTGATCAGCGCATGCACCGGCGCGGTAAAGCCGAGTGCTGCGGCATTGGCGGGAATATCGTGCACGCGGCCGTCGGTGATCAGAAAGGCGCCGGCGACGCGGTCGGTGGGCACATCCGACAGGGCGGACGACAGTGCGCCGAACAGCCGGGTGCCGTCGGTCTCGCCGTCGGCCTGGCCGGCCTCGACGACACGGACTTCGAGGCCCTTGACCTGCTTGAGACGGTCGACCAGCGCCTGCTGTGCTTCGGCGGTCTCCTTGGTGCGCTCGCCAAAGCTCTGGCTCGGGCTCTTGTCCACCACCACGGCCGCCACGGAGGTCAGCGGTTCGCGCTCCTCGCGCGTGAATGACGGATTGGCCAGCGCCAGCAGAATCAGCACCAGCGCCGCCACCCGCACCAGCGCGCCGCGCGCGCGGCCGATCCGCAGCAGCACGGCGATCACAGCGATCGCGGCGATGCCGATCCACAGCACGATGGTCGGGACGAGCGGCGTGAAGACGATGCCGTATTGCATTTACGTGATGCCTCCACAAACGCCGTCATGCCCGGCCTTGTGCCGGGCATCCACGTGCATCTGGTGCAGAAGGCCGTGGATGGCCGGGACATCTCGCGAAGCGAAGCTTCGCGCTTGCCCGGCCATGACGGCTGAGAGGTCGGAGGCTCGCAACATCATCATTGTCCCAGCCGTTCGATCAGCGCCGGCGCATGGACCTGGTCGGCCTTGTAGTTGCCGGTCAGCGTGTACATCACGATGTTGACGCCGGCGCGGAAAGCGAATTCGCGCTGGCGCGGTTCGCCGGGGGTCAGTGGCAGCATCGGCTGGCCGTCCGGGCGCAGCGCCCATGCGCCGGCGAGATCGTTGGAGGTGATGATGATCGGCGACACGCCGTCGCCGCCGCGCGCCGGGCGTGAGGCGGCCTCGTCCGCATCCTCGCGCGGCAGCGCCTCGACCCAGGTCGGTCCGGAGTTGAAGCGGCCGGGGAAGTCGCGCAGCAGGTAGAACGTCTTGGTCAGCACGTGTTCGCGTGGCACCGGCTCGAGTTCCGGCACATCAAGCGACGAGAGGATGTTGCGCAAGGTCAGCATGCCCGGCGTCTGCGACTCGCCGCCCGGTCCCGGCGGCGCCTCGACGGCGTCGCGGGTGTCGAACAGAACGGTGCCGCCCTGCTTCATATAGGCGTCGATGCGGTTGATGGCATCCTGCGGCGGCTTCGGCGCGCCCGGCACGATCGGCCAGTAGATCAGCGGGAAGAAGGCCAGTTCGTCGCGGGCGGGATCGATGCCGACCGGCTCGCCGGCCTCCAGCGCGGTGCGTTGCGCGAGGAAGAGCGTCAGCCCGGTCATGCCCGCCTTGACGATGGAATCGACGTCGGCATTGCCGGTGACTACGTAAGCGAGGCGCGTCTGCGCCACCGCCTTGATGGCGAAGTCGTCGCTGGCGGCATCGGCGCGCACCGGCGATGGCGAGCCCATCGTGGCGGTCAGCGCCAATGCCAGAGCCAGTGCGGCGGTCGCTGCACGCCGCCGTATCAGCGCGGCAAAGCCGCCGCCGAGCAGGGCGACGATCACCGCGTCGATCAGGAACAGCGCCAGCGCGGTGGACAGCAGAATGCCTCTGAGGTCGCGCGGTTCGGCCGATGTGTAGCTGGCGCGGCGCGCCTTCAGGGCCGAGGTGTCGAGCGGAGCAAGGCGGTCGGCGGCAGCCAGCGCATTGACGGCGAGCGGTCCGTCGGCGGGGCCGTAGAAGCCGGGCGGATGTTCGACCGTGGCGCGGTCGCGGAAGTCGGCGGGCAGCGGCTTGGCGGTGGAGGGGGCGGGCCGAACGCGCCAAAGCCGCCCAGCGTGCGCAGCGGCGCCACCGTTTCGGTGCCGGTCTCCGCAGCGACGCCCGGGCCGGGAGTCGAGGTGTAGCCGGAGATATCGACGATCCGGCGCAGCATCTCCACGAAGGTGCCGGACAGCGGCAGGTCGGACCAGCGCATGTCGGCGCTGACGTGGAACAGAGTGACCAAGCCCTTGCCGCGATGTTCGCCGGTCACCAGCGGGGTGCCGTCGACCAAAGAGGCCCAGGTCCGGGTCGCCAGCGCCGCGTCGGGCTCGGCGAGCACCTGACGGTTGATGGTGACATCGGGGGGAACGGCGAGGCCGGCGAACGGACTGTCGGCGGCGAACGACGCCAGATGCTGCGGCTTCTCCCAGGTGAGGCTGCCGCCGAGGCTGCGTCCGCCGCGGCGCAGTTTGACCGGCACCAGATCATCGTCGGCCTGGGCGAGGCGGGGACCGGCGAAGCGCACCAGCACGCCGCCCTGCGCGATCCAGGCGTTAATGCGCTCGCGGATTTCCGGCGACAGCGTGCCGACATCGGCGAGCACGATCATCGGCAGTTTCTGGTCGAGGAACTGGGCGATGGCCTGCTGCGGCGCGCCGCGGTCGCCGAGTCGCACATCCGCGAACGGCGCCAGCGCACGGGTCAGGTAGAAGGTCGAGGCCAGCAGCGGCTGCGCGGTATCGGTGGTGGCGCCGGAGACGATGCCGATGGCGCGGCGGCGCCAGCGCTTGTCGAGCAGTTGCACCGCGCCGGCCGAGCGCTCGCCGGAAATTTCGAGCCGCGCGATGTCGTTGCGCAATTCCACGGGCAGTTCGAATGCGGCTTCGGTCTCGCGCTCCTGCGGCGCGAAGGTGAACTTGGCCTCGCCGATCGGCGAGCCCTTCTGGTCCAGCCCGCGCACCACGCCGCTATCGAGTCCGCCGGCGCTGGCGCGCAGCACCTTGACGGTCATCTTGGCCGCGGCGTTCTCCGCGGCGGCCAGCGCATGGGCCGGCGCCGCACCGCCGTCATAGATCGTCAGCGTGCGGTCGCCGATGACCTTGCCGAGACCTTCAGAGAATTCGGTGTCGCGGCCGGTGTCGACGCCGTCGGACAGCCACACCAGCTCGCTGTCGCCGGTGGCTTTCAGGAAGCGTTCGATGGCCGGCAACGTCTCGACCCGCTCGACCGCATAGGGCTTTGGCGCCGGCCGGCGCAGCGCCACGCGCGCGGTGCCGCCCGGCAGCAAAGTGATGTCGCGGGTCGGCTCCGACAGCGGCACCAAGGCGACGCCGCGGCGATCGCTGTCGGCATTGGCGATCAACTCGTCGGCGGCCCGGATGCGCGCATCCCAGCTCGACGCGGCACTCCAGCCGTCATCGAGCAGGATCACCAGCGGCGCCTTGCTGGCGGTCGCGCCGGTCTGCGGATTCCAGATCGGGCCGGCGGCGGCGAAGATGATCAGCGCTGCGGCGAGCAGGCGCAGCAGCGTCAGCCACCACGGCGAGCGTGACGGGGTTTCTTCCTTCGGCGCGATCTCGAACAGCAGCCGGGTCGGCGGAAACGACACGCGCTGCGGCCGCGGCGGCATCACCCGCAGCAGCCACCACAGCACCGGAAGGCTGACGAGACCTAGCAGCAGCAGCGGCTGGGCGAAAGCGAGGGGGAAGGCTGCCATCATGCGATCCGTCCTGCCTTGACGACGGCGCCGCCGCTGTTGCCTTTGTTGACCATCATGCCGTTGTGCAGGAATAGCAGCAGCTCTGCCGCCGAACGGCTGGTGGTGTGGGTGGAGAACATCCAGCCCAGCTTGTCGGCCTCGGCGCGGATCTGGTCGCGATGGATGGCGACGCGGTTGACGTAGTCCTCCGCCCATCTTTCGGCGCGGCCGGCGGTGATCAGCTGACCGGTTTCGGGCTCGATGAATTCGACGCGTCCGGAATAGGGAAAGCTCTCTTCGGCGGGATCGACTACCTGCACCAGCGTGCCGTGCGCGCCGGAGGCCGACAGGCCGGCCAGCATGGTCCTGATCTCGGACATCGGCGACCAGAAGTCGGACAGCACCACGATCTCGGCCAGCGCCGCCGGCACGAAGGACGGCGGCAGGCTGTCGCGTGCGCCGGTGTCGTGCAGGATCGCCTGCGCCATCTTGTCGAGCACGCCGCGGCTGGCGGTGGGATTCATCAGGCCGGGAATGCCGACGCGTTCGCCGCCGGCCACCAGCAGTTCTGCCAGCGCGAAGGTGACGATCAGCGCGCGCTCCAGCTTGCTGTCGCGCGCCTGCTTCGAGGCGAACGCCATCGATAGCGACCGGTCGGGCCACAGCCAGATGGTGTGCGCGGCTTCCCATTCGAGTTCGCGCACATAGAGATGATCGTCGCGTGCCGAGCGCCGCCAGTCGACGTTCTGCGCCGGCTCGCCGGAGACGAAGCGGCGATACTGCCAGAAGCTTTCGCCGGAGCCGGCGCGACGGCGGCCGTGCAGGCCGTGGATCACATTGGCGGCGATGCGGCGGGCCTCGAGCACCAGACGCGGCAGCGTCGCGGCGAGCGAGCGGCTCTCCCCGTCGGCGCGTCGGACTGCGATGGCTTCGTGGCTGGCCTGCTCCGCCGTTGCAGCCATCAACCGATCCGTTTCTTCAACTGACGGATCACGTCGGGAATGGTGCGGCCCTCGGCGCGCGCCGGGAAGGTCAGCGCCATGCGGTGCTTGAGAATGGGCTCGGCGAGATCGAGCACATCGTCGATCGACGGCGCAAGACGGCCGTCGAGCAGCGCCTTGGCGCGTACGGCGAGCATTAGCGACTGGCTGGCGCGCGGTCCGGGGCCCCAGGCGATCAGCTTGCCGGCATCGCCGGCGTCGGGACCAGGACGCGCCGAGCGCACCAGCGTCAGGATCGCTTCCACCACGCTGTCGCCGACCGGCAGGCGACGCACCAGGCGCTGCGCGGTGATCAGCACATCGGAGGTGATGGCGGCCTTGGCGATGGTCTCATCGGCGCCGGTGGTTTCGAACAGGATGCGGCGCTCGGCGTCGCGGTCGGGATAGTCGACGTCGATTTCCATCAGGAAGCGGTCGAGCTGGGCTTCCGGCAGCGGATAGGTGCCTTCCTGCTCCAGCGGGTTCTGCGTCGCCAGCACATGGAACGGCTTCGGCAGGTCGTGCCGTGCGCCGGCCACGGTGATGTGCTGCTCCTGCATCGCCTGCAGCAGCGCCGACTGGGTGCGCGGGCTGGCGCGGTTGATCTCGTCGGCCATCAGCAGTTGCGCGAACACCGGACCGGCGATGAAGCGGAACGAACGCTTGCCGGTGCCGCTCTCGTCGAGCACTTCGGCGCCGAGAATGTCGGACGGCATCAGGTCCGGCGTGAACTGGATACGCTTGGCGTCGAGGCCCAGTGTCACGCCGAGCGTCTCGACCAGCTTGGTCTTGGCGAGGCCGGGGACGCCGATCAGCAGCGCATGGCCGCCGGACAGAATCGTCACCAGCGTGTTCTCGACGACCTTGTCCTGGCCGAAGATCACAGTGGCGATCGCTTCCTTGGCCGCGCGCATCTGTCCTGCGACCTGCTCGGCGGAACGGATGATCACGTCTTCCAGTTTTTCGACACTGTCGCCAGCCATCCGTTGCTCCTTCGCGTGAAACGCCACCGATGGCGTCGTCTTGCCATGAACCTCATGCTAAACTCTAGCGAAGGCCATGTATTTGTTGAATTAAACTATCCCCACCTTATCCGGCGGCAGCTATGGATCGCATCACGATACGGCGAGTTGGATCAGAACACCGCAACCGAGAACTTGCAGCAATCGTGCCAGCGGCAGTCTCAAACTCAGGGCAAACAATGGCGAAGCAAGGGCAGATCGCGACCCAAGGCCTCGACGGGCTGACCAATGCAGCCAGAGATGCCGCTGCGGGCGGTAAAGCCGGGAAGGGCTTGCCGCCGGTGCATCTGTGGAATCCGCCGTTCTGCGGCGATCTCGACATGAGAATCGCTGCCGACGGCACCTGGTTCTACCTGGGAACGCCGATCGGCCGCCCGGCGCTGGTGCGGCTGTTCTCGTCGATCTTGAAGGTCGAGGACGGCAAGCACTTTCTCGTGACCCCGGTGGAGAAGGTCGGCATCACCGTCGATGATGCACCGTTCCTGGCGGTGGAGATGGTCAGGGAGCAGGATGCGGGCGGCCAACTGCTGCGGTTTCGCACCAATGTGGACGACTGGGTGGTCTGCGATTCGGCGCATCGGCTTCGCTTCGAGATGGCGGCCGATGGCGGGCTGGTGCCTTATCTCCACGTCAGAGCCGAGCTGTGGGCGAAAGTGACGCGCGCGGTCTATTACGATCTGGTTGACATGGGCGAGGAGCGGGTGGTCGATGGCAAGGCGATGTTTGGAATCGCCTCCGCGGGTGAGTTCTTCGCAATGGCGGATACGGAGCAAATGAGGGAAGCGCCTTGAGTGAGTCGTTGCTGACGACGGACGCGACTGCCGCGGACAGACCCTCGTCAGATTTGAATTTTGTGGAATTCTTCAACCGCGCCCGGGCGCGATTGAACTTCGACGTACCTGCCGGCCTCACCGACGCCGCCGTTGTGCCGGTGTCCGGCGACGCCGGCACTGACCGCATGTTGCAGATCATCGCCGCCGAACAGCCGATCCGGCCCGCCGCTGTGCTGATCGCGGTGGTCCAGCACGAACAGCCGACCATTTTGCTGACGCAGCGCGCCGCGCATCTCAACGACCATGCCGGGCAGGTCGCCTTTCCCGGCGGCAAGATCGACGCATCAGACGCTTCGCCGCTCGACGCCGCCTTGCGCGAGGCCGAGGAGGAGGTCGGGCTTGACCGCTCCTATGTCGAACCGATCGGCTATCTCGATCTCTACGGCACCGCCTTCGGCTTCCGCATCCTGCCGACGGTGGCGCGGGTCAAGCCCGGCTTCACGCTGCGCGTCAACGAAAATGAAGTCGAAAGTGCCTTCGAGGTGCCGCTGGCGTTCCTGATGAATCCGGCCAATCATCGGCTGCACAGCAAGGAATTCCGCGGCGCGGAGCGCTCCTATTACGCGATGCCATTCGAGGAACGTTATATCTGGGGCGCGACCGCAGGCATCCTGCGCGTGCTGTATGAACGGATTTGCCTGCCATGATCCGTCCGGTCCTCACGGAAATCGGCATCTTCCTGATTCCGTTCGCGCTCTATGCCGTGTTCCTGCTGGCCAGCAGGAACGGCGTGCTGGTGCAGACGTCGTGGCCGGTCCATGTGCTCGTCAAGCTGGCGATCGCGGCCCTGCTGCTGACCATTCTCAGCCTGGTGCTGCTTGCGAACTTCTCGGGTGCGCCGCCGAGTTCGACCTACATTCCCGCGCATATCGAGAACGGCAGGCTGGTGCCCGGGGTCGAGAAATGACCGACGCGCGTGTGCTCCATGACGCGCCCTGGCTTACCTCCGGCGCGGCGGCCCGCGTGCTGGCGCTGCTCAATGGCGGCGGCGAGGAAGCGCGTGTCGTCGGAGGCGCGGTGCGCAACGCGCTGATGCGGCTGCCGATCGGCGACATCGATATCGCCACCACGGCACTGCCCGACGAAGTGATCCGCCGCGCAGCGGCTGCGAAGATCAAGAGCGTACCGACCGGCATCGCGCATGGCACGGTGACGCTGGTGGTGGACGGCCAGCCGTTCGAGATCACCACGCTGCGCGAGGATGTCGAGACCTTCGGCCGCAAGGCGACAGTCGCGTTCGGTCGCGACTGGGTACGCGATGCCGAGCGCCGCGACTTCACCATCAACGGCCTTTCGGTGTCGTCAGACGGCGTGGTGCACGACCATGTCGGCGGGCTGGAAGACATTGCAGACAGGCGTGTGCGCTTCATCGGCGATCCCGACCGCCGCATTGCCGAGGACTATCTGCGCATCCTGCGCTTCTTCCGCATCCACGCGATGTATGGCGCCGGTGAGCCGGAACGCGCAGGCCTGCTCGCCTGCATCCGCGGACACGCCGGCATGGCCGGCCTCTCCGCCGAGCGTGTGCGCATGGAAATGCTGAAACTGCTGGTCGCGGATGGCGCGATGGCGGCCGTGCAGGCGATGGCCGATGGCGGGCTGCTGCTGCAGATTTTCGGCGGCGTTGCCTATACCGGACCGTTCGCGGCGATGCTGGCCGCGGAAGCGGCGCTGGGCTGGACGGCCGATCCGATTTTGCGGCTCGGCGCGCTCGGCGTAGCGGTCACCGAGGACGCCAAACGGCTTGCGACGCGCTTGCGACTGACCAATGGCGAAACCAGGGCACTGGATTCCATGGGGCATCGCTGGTGGCGGCTCCGGGGAATGGATGAAGCCACGGCGCGGCGCCGGCTGTATCGCCTCGGCGAGCAGCGCTACCGCAACCGGGTCATGCTGGCCTGGGCGCGTGCCGGATCAAGCGTCGATCCCGCTCCCTGGAAAATCCTTGTCACCTTGCCTGAGCGCTGGACCGCGCCGAAATTCCCGTTGAAGGCGGCCGACTTCATCGCGCGCGGCATTGCCAGGGGGCCGGCACTCGGCCAAGTCATCGCGCTGGCGGAAGACGCCTGGCTGGCGCAGGACTTCCCGCTCGAACCGGAGGCCATGACGGCCATCGCCGATACGACGGTGGCCCGGTTCAGCGCCGACCATCTGCTGTAGGAGCCACTTCCTGAGGTGGCATCGCCCGGCCGGCGCGCAATTGCGCGCAAGCCGGGTGACGACAACCTTGCCTGGAATCACGCAACCTTGGCGGACTCGTCTTCTTCTTCATCTTCTTCATCTTCTTCTTCGTCGTCGGTTTCGTCGACTTCGAGAACCTCGAGCACCGCCAGCGGCAGCGTCTCGCGGAACAGGTCGCCTTCGTCGCCCATCCACATGCACACGACCGAGGTCTGGTTGACTTCGGCCACGGTCAGCGGATGACCGCCGGACTTCAGCATGACGACATCGCCTGGTCTCAAATCCATAATCTGCTCCTTGATGGGGTTATCGCGAGCGGGAGCCTAACGGTTTATCATGACAGGCCGATCACGCAGACGGTTTAGCCGATTATGGTTCGCGTGTCTGCCGCAGCAATGCTGCCAGTTCGGCGCCGAGGCCGGTGCTGTCGAGCGCCGGTGGGTCGGCGCGCCGAAACGATGTCTCATTTGCTGCGGCGATGGCCGCACGGGTTCCGACTTCGACGGAATAGAGCACCGGCACCGGTACGTCGTGCTGGATTCGCGCCGCAAGCCCGGCCAGTGCCGCGCCGCCGAGGATCACCACCTCGGCGCCATCGTCGATGGCGCAAGTGGTGCAGGCGGCCGCCAGTTGCACCAGCGCGGCGTCGGGATTTTCGGCAATCTCGCCGCCGGTAGGCGCGATGGTACGGACCGCGGCGAGGCGATCGGCCAGGCCGAGCGTGGCGACGAATTCGGTCAGCATCGGCTGCCACAGCGCGCCGCCGGTGACGATGGCGAAGCGGCGGCCGCGCGTACAGGCGGCGATGCAGGAGGCTTCGGCCATGCCGACCACCGGCACGTCGACCAGTTCGCGCAGCGCCAGCAGGCCGGGATCGCCGAAGCAGGCGAGATACACCGCGTCACAACCGTCGCCGTGGACAGCCAGGGCATCGAGCGCGGCGTGACCGGCAATGGCCGCCGAGGCCCGGCTGGAAATGTAGCGGGCACCGAACCGGCCGGTGACCGGCACGAACGCGGCCGCATCGCCGGCGATTGCGCGGACGTGCGATGCGACCAGGTCGGTGACGCCTTGCGTGGTGTTCGGATTGATCAGCAGGATGCGCAAGGGTGGTCTCGGGCCGCAGGGTGGGCAAAGGCGCCGTGCCCACCGCCCCGCGAAATGGTGGGCACGCCTCGACGCGCTGCGCGCGCCGAAAGTTTGCCCACCCTACGATCGCAGCGTCATTATGCAATCCCGCGTTATGCAGCGACCTTGCTTGCCACCTGCTCCAGCTCGGCGACGGCGTCGTCCGAGAGGTCCAGTTGGGCCGCATCCAGATTTTCCCGCAGGTGTCCGAGTGACGAGGTGCCGGGGATCAGCAGGATGTTGGGCGAGCGGCGCAGCAGCCACGCAAGTGCGACTTGCATGGGGGTGGCGCCGAGGCGTGCGGCGACCGCGGACAGGCCGGAGGATTGCAGAGGGGTGAAGCCGCCGAGCGGAAAGAACGGCACGTAGGCGATGCCGTCGCGGGCCAGCTGGTCGATCAGCGCATCGTCGGCGCGATGCGCCAGGTTGTAGTGGTTCTGCACGCAGACGATGTCGCAGATGCCGCGGCCTTCCGCGACCTGCGTCGCCGTGACGTTGCTCAGCCCGATGTGACGCACCAGACCCTGACGCTGCAGGTCCGCCAGCACCGTGAGCATCGGCGCGATCGATCCCTCGGCGGGGCCGTGGACATCGAACATGATGCGCAGGTTGACCACGTCGAGCACGTCCAGGCCGAGGTTGCGCAGGTTGTCGTGCACGGCCTGGGTCAATTGCTTCGGCGCGAACGCCGGACGCCATGAGGCATCGTCGCCGCGCAGTGCGCCGATCTTGGTGACAATGGTGAGATCGTCGGCATAGGGGTGCAGCGCCTCGCGGATGATCTGGTTGGTGACGTGCGGGCCGTAGAAGTCGCTGGTGTCGATGTGGTTCACCCCGGAGGCCACGGCCTCGCGCAGGACGGCCAGCGCGGCGTTGCGGTCTTTCGGCGGACCGAACACGCCGGGCCCCGCGAGCTGCATGGCGCCGTAGCCGAGCCGCGTCACGCTGCGGTTGCCGAGGGTAAATGTGCCGGATTTTTCGATGGTCGACATGGTCGCTCTCCGTTGTTGGTCACGCACAGATAGCGGTCGCGACATCGCGCGATAATCCGGTATAATCGGGACGGGCTGTGCGGAGAAGCGAACAATGGATGTCGATCTCGGGGACTTGAACGCATTCGTGGTTGTGGCCCGGGCAGGGGGCTTTCGCGCCGCCCGGATCGGCGGACGCAGTGCGTCCGGTCTCAGCGAGGCGGTGCGGCGGCTGGAAACCCAGTTGGGCGTCCGGCTGCTCAACCGAACCACCCGCAGCGTGGTGCCCACCGAGGCCGGCGCGCATCTGCTGGCGCGGCTGGGGCCGGCATTGACCGAGGTCGAGGCCGCCATCGACGTGGTCAACGGGTTTCGCGACCGGCCGGCGGGGCTGTTGCGCCTCAACGTGCCGGTCAGCGCCGCGCGGCTGGTGCTGCCCCACATCGTCCCGGATTTCCTCGCGGCCTATCCCGACGTGCGGATGGAGATCGTCACCGAGGAGAGCTTTGTCGACGTGCTCGCCACCGGATGCGATGCCGGCATCCGCTACGACGAGCGGCTGGAACAGGACATGATCGCGGTGCCGATCGGGCCGCGCGTGCAGCGCTTCGCCACCGCGGCGTCCCCGGCCTATCTCGATCGCCATGGCCGGCCTCAGCACCCGCGCGATCTGCTGGGCCATGCCTGCCTGCAGGGCCGCTTTGCCAGCGGCGCGATGCCGCCCTGGGAGTTCGAGCGCGCCGGCGAGGAAGTGCGTGTCGATGTGACCGGGCCGCTGGTGGTGCGGGTCGGCGGCGGCACCGATCTCGCGATCGACGCGGCGATCGCCGGCACCGGCATTGTCGCGCTGTTCGAGGACTGGCTGCGCCCGCATATGGAGAGCAGCGCGCTTGAGCCCGTGCTGGAACCGTGGTGGATGAGTTTTTCCGGGCCGTTTCTGTACTACCCCGGCCGCCGTCTGGTGCCTGCGCCGCTGCGGGCATTCGTGGATTTTATCAGGGCATCGGGATCGCGATCCTGACGGCGTGCCACCCCGGAGCCGTTTGCTGCCGCCGAAATCACTGGTATGGCAGGGGCCATGGAGCCATCACTGGTCACAACGACTGCGACGCCGCCCGCCCGTGCCTGCGGGACCTGCACCATGTGCTGCAAGGTCTACCGCATCGAGGACCTGAACAAGCCGGCCGGCAAATGGTGCACGCATTGCGCCATCGGCTCGGGCTGCAAGATCTACGATGTCAGGCCGCAGCAGTGCCGCACCTTCGACTGCGTCTGGATCCAGGACCCCTCGATGCCGGACTCCTGGAAACCCGAACATTCCAAGATCGTGTTCTCGGTCTGGCCGGCTACCGGCTTCATCTATGGTCAGGTCGATCCCGGCGCGCCGTTCGCATGGCAGAAGGAACCGTATCTGTCGGGGCTGCGCGCCTGGTCGGAGAAGCTGCTGCAGGAGCGCCGGCACATCCTGATCTTCGTCGGCAGCAACGCCACGTTGATCATGCCGCCGGGGCCGGTGCCGATCGGGCCGATGTCGCCGCAGGACGGGTTTGTCGTTCGTGAGACTTTCACGGCGCGCGGCAAGGATTATGTAGCGACGCGGGTGGCGCAAGGGGGCTGACGACAGCAGAACGCCGACGGCCGCGGTGGCAGGCGTCGGCGTGCTGTATCGGTTTTGTGAATTAGGCCGCGCGCACGTTGCCGAGGAAGCGGCTGACTTCGTTTTTCAGCCGGGTGCTATCCTGGGAAAGCGACTTGGCGGCCGTGAACACCTGGGAGGAGGCCGCGCCGGTTTCGGAGGCGCCGCGCTGCACATCGACGATGTTGGACGACACCGCCATGGTGCCCTGCGCCGCCTGCTGCACGTTGCGGGAGATTTCCTGGGTGGCCGCGCCCTGTTCCTCCACCGCCGAGGCGATGGTCGAGGAGATCTCCGACATCCGGCCGATGGTGTTGCCGATTTCCTGAATGGCGTTCACCGACTCCTGCGTTGCTGCCTGGATTCCGCTGATCTGCTGGCTGATCTCGCCGGTGGCCTTGGCGGTCTGTTCCGCCAGCGCCTTTACTTCGGAGGCGACGACAGCGAAGCCACGGCCGGCATCGCCGGCGCGCGCCGCCTCGATGGTAGCATTCAGCGCCAGCAGGTTGGTCTGGCCGGCGATGGTGTTGATGAGTTCGACGACGTCGCCGATCCGTGCCGCAGCCTTGGCCAGTTCGCCGACGCGCGCATTGGTGTGGCGCGCCTGCTCGACAGCCTGGTTGGCGATCCCTGCGGATTCCTGCACCTGGCGGCTGATCTCGTTGACGGAGGAGGTCATCTCTTCGGTCGCCGAGGCCACCGACTGCACGTTGGCAGAGGCTTCTTCCGAAGCCGCGGCGACGGCGGTGGTGAGGTCCTGCGCGCGTTCCGCTGTGGACGTCAGCGTGCTGGCTGAGGCCTCGAGTTCGGTGGATGCCGACGATACCGTCTCGACGATTTCGCCGACCGCGGCTTCGAATTCGCCGGCCAGCTTCATCATCTCGGCCTTGCGCTGGGTGGCAGTGCGGACTTCCTGTTCCTTCTGCTCGGCCTCCATCGCGCGCACGCGCAGCCCGTTGTCCTTGAACACCTGCAGCGCCTTGGCCATGTCGCCGATCTCGTCATTGCGCTCGGTATAGTCGATGGCCTCGCCGAGATTGCCTTCGGCCATCACTCTCATCTTGGCATTCATGCGTTGCAGGGGCGTCGTGACCCGGACAATCACGATGATTGCGGAGGCGAGGCCGATCAGCACGGCGATGGCCGCGACGGTGTAGGTCGTAGATTTTGCCGACGCGTAGGTCTGGTTGGCGACCGTGATGGCTTTTTCCGCGCCCTGGTTGTTCAGATCGATATCGGCATCGAGGGAGGCCAGCCCCGCGTTGAAAGCTTTCGCGCCTTTGATGAACAGCGCCGCAGAATCCTCTTTCTTGCCGGCTGCCGCAGCGGCCAGCGCCCGTTTGTGAAAGACCATGTAGGTGCTCCATTGGTCGGTAAACGTCGACCACAGGGCTTTTTCTTCAGGGTTTGACATCAGCGACTGATATTTGAGAAAGAGCTTCTCGATGTCGGACTGCGCGATGACCAGTCGGGATCCGGTATCGGCAAGGATCGCCGGATCGTCGTTCTGGACGATTCGGGTCTCTAGCAGCCGAATCCGGGTCGCCAGATACTTGATCTCGCCGAGCACCTTCATCGAGGGCAGCCAGTTGCTGGCGAGATCCTCGGCGCCAGCTTGAATCTGCTGCGACTTCGAGATGGCCGTCACTCCTTGTCCCGCACTCAGGAGGACGAGCGCCGAGAGGATGCCGATGAGCGTTGTTTTCAGGGTGAGGCGCATGAGGTGCAGTCGTTCTTCGCTGGACCGCGACGGCTCCAAGCCATTGCAGTCTGGTGTCATTAAAATGCTGATGAAAATCGCCACGTACTGAAGCGAATTGCCGGTACTATCGGGGGCAAACATTGCCCTTACATTAATACCATCATTCAATATCGACGGGCATGTCGGGGAATATCGGTCGGACGTGACCGTTCAGCTCTGAAGCCGGATTGCCGCGCGCGTTCGCAGGCTAACTGAAGACAAAGAAAAGCCGACGCCTGCGGTGGCAGGCATCGGCTTGCTGTGTCGGCTTTGTGACTTAGGCTGCGCGCACGTTGCTGAGGAAACGGCTGACTTCGTTCTTCAGCCGGTTGCTGTCCTGGGAAAGCGACCTGGCGGCGGTGAACACCTGGGAGGAGGCCGCGCCGGTTTCCGAGGCGCCGCGCTGCACGTCGGCGATGTTGGACGACACCGCCATGGTGCCTTGCGCGGCCTGCTGCACGTTGCGTGAGATCTCCTGGGTCGCAGCGCCCTGTTCCTCCACCGCCGAGGCGATGGTCGATGAGATCTCCGACATCCGGCTGATGGTGTTGCCGATTTCCTGAATGGCACTCACCGAATCCTGGGTCGCGGCCTGGATGCCGCTGATCTGCTGGCTGATCTCGCCGGTGGCCTTGGCAGTCTGTTCGGCCAGCGCCTTGACCTCCGACGCCACCACGGCGAAGCCACGGCCGGCTTCGCCGGCGCGCGCGGCCTCGATGGTGGCGTTCAGCGCCAGCAGGTTGGTCTGGCCGGCGATGGTATTGATGAGTTCGACCACATCGCCGATCCGGGTCGCGGCCTTGGCCAGTTCGCCGACGCGGGCGTTGGTGCTGCGCGCCTGCTCGACGGCCTGGTTGGCGATCCCTGCGGATTCCTGCACCTGGCGGCTGATCTCGTTGACGGAAGAGGCCATCTCCTCGGTCGCCGAAGCCACCGACTGCACGTTGGTGGATGCTTCTTCGGAGGCGGCCGCAACGGCGGTGGTGAGGTCTTGCGCCCGTTCCGCTGTCGACGTCAGCGTGCTGGCGGAGGCCTCGAGTTCGGTCGAGGCGGACGACACCGTCTCGACGATCTCGCCGACCGCGGCTTCGAATTCGCCGGCCAGCTTCATCATCTCGGCCTTGCGCTGGGTGGCGGTGCGGACTTCCTGTTCCTTCTGTTCGGCTTCCATCGCGCGCACGCGCAGCCCGTTGTCCTTGAACACCTGCAGCGCCTTGGCCATGTCGCCGATCTCGTCATCGCGCTCGGTGTAGTCGATTGTCTCGTCGAGCTTGCCGTTGGCGATGACCGTCATCTTCGCATTCATGTTCTGAAGCGGGGTGGTGACGCGGAAGATCACCAGCAATGCGGAGGCCATGCCGATCACGAGCGCGATGGCGGCAACCGCGTAGGTCAGGATCTTCGCGGCGACATAGATATCGCCGGCCCGCACGACGGCGGCATCCGCACCCTTGTTGTTCAGGTCGACGCCGGCATCGAGTGCGGTCAGCGCCGCGTTGAAATTCTTCGCCGCGGGGCCGTTGAGCATCGCCGCGGCCTCTGCCTTCTTGCCCCCGGCAACGGCCACGAGAACCTGCTTCTGGATTGCCAGGTAAGCGTTCCATTTCTCCTGGAATGACGACCACAGGGCTTTTTCTTCCGGCGACACGATGAGCAGCTGGTAAGCACTGGAGCGCTTGTTCATGTCCGAAAGTGTCGCGGCCATTCGGGTTTCGCTCTCGCTGCGGATCGTGGCGTCCTCGTTCAACGCGATTCGCGATTCGAACAGCCGGATGCGCGTCGCGAGATATTTGATCTCGCCGAGCGTCTTGACCGAGGGCAGCCAGGACTTGCCGATTTCCTCGGTGCCCTGGTTGATCTGCTGCGATTTGGAAACTGCTGTGAATGCCTGTCCGACGATGAGGAGGATCAGAATCGAGACGATGCCGATGAGGGTTGTTTTTAAGGTCAGGCGCATAATGGGGGGGGGACTCGCGATGTTGGGACCGCCAGCGCGAGATCGCCCGACGGCCTGAAATCAAAACCGACTCTGGAAAATCGCTACAAACTCAAGCGAATTACCACCAATATCGGCTCCGGACGTTTCCCTTGCGTTAATATTAAACGTGTCAGCGGCCCCGGGGCCGCGAACTGCACATTATCTGGATCTGGAATACGGCAGCCCGTGCGCTCAGTCACTTATGCCGGGACGTGCACGGATGCTGCTTTTCGATGGCGACGCTTGCGTCGGAGACGGAGCTCAGGTCGCAGGTCCGTAGTAGCAGCAGCTTTCGCCGCAGCTGTCGCGATGAACGCTGACGCGCACGATCGTTCCGGCGTGCGAGACGCGGTCCCAGATGTAGCGCGTCAGATTTTCCAGCGTCGGCAGCCCGAGGTCCGCGACATTGTTGAGCAGCTTGTGGTCGAGCCGCTTCTGTACATCGGCCATGCCGCGATCGAGCACGCCGAGATCCATCACCATGCCGGTCGCCGGATCCTGCGTGCCGCGGATGGTCACCTCGGCGCGGAAGGAGTGGCCGTGGATCTCCTCGCTGGCTTCGCCCAGCGTGGTGCCGGCCAGCGCATGCGCAGCCTCGAAGCGAAACGATTTTGTCAGTTCCCACATGGTTGTGCTCGTTACCTGATGCCGATGGACTTGTGAGTCTGCACGCTCATCCGCCAATGCGGATGCTGCAGGCAATAGTCGATGGTGCGTGCGATGTTCTGCGCGGCATCCGGGCCGTCCATCGCCTGCAGTGAAAAGCGCTCGAAAGCGAGGCCGGCGAAGCGTTCCGGCATGGCTTCGGGCTGCGGATAGACCAGCTTCAGCTCGTGCCCGCTGCGAATGCGTAGTTCCGCGCCGGCCTTCGGGCTGACGCAGATCCAGTCGATGCCGTCCGGCGCTTCGACCGTGCCGTTGGTCTCGACGCCGATGCTGAATCCCTGCCGGTGCAGGGCCTCGATCAGGGCGGCATCGACCTGCAGCAGCGGCTCGCCGCCGGTGAGCACCACGTAGCGGTCGGTCTCGCCGGCCATCCATTCCGCGGCAATCGTCGCGGCGAGGGCCTCGGCGGTGGCGTAGCGTCCGCCGAGCGTGCCGTCGAGGCCGACGAAATCCGTGTCGCAGAATCGGCACACCGCCTCGGCGCGGTCCTGCTCGCGGCCGCTCCACAGGTTGCATCCGGCAAAGCGGCAGAACACCGCCGCGCGCCCGGCATGGGCGCCTTCGCCCTGCAAGGTCAGGAAGATTTCTTTTACCGCGTAGCTCACGTCGCCGGCTCTCCGTTGGGAGGGGGCGGTCTAGCGCAGCCGCGCGCCCAATGCCATTCGGAATCCCGTGCCGTCTATTCGCCGCTCTGGATCGGAACCGACTTGTCCGCGCTCGCATCGCGCGCGGCGCCGAGCAGCCGGCGCACTTTCACGACCAGATCGTCGTCGCGAAACGGCTTCTGCACGATGCGGTCCTCGCTGACATCCTCCAGCGCCGACGTATCGGCATAGCCGGTGACGAACAGGATCGGCAGGCCGGGCCGCCGCAACCGCACTTCGCGCGCCACTTCGGCGCCGTTCATGCCGGGCATGGCAAAATCCAGCACCAGCAGGTCGTAATCGGTGGCGCTCTCCAGCAGGTCGAGCGCGGCGCCGCCGCTGCCGGCCTCGATCACGATGCAGCCCAGTTCCTGCAGCATCGCCGAGGTGACTTCGCGCACGGCGCTGTCGTCGTCGACCAGCAGCACGCGGCGCGGCCGACCCGACATCCGGCCGGTGGGCGCGATCCTCTGCTCGGCAGGTTCGGGGGCCTGGCGGGCCGTCGATCGCGGCAGATAGACCTTCACGGAGGTCCCCTGGCCCACCGTGCTGTCGATCTGGACGCCGCCGCCGGATTGCTTGGCGAAGCCGTAGACCTGCGCCAGCCCCAGTCCGGAGCCCTTGCCGACCGGCTTGGTGGTGAAGAACGGCTCATAGGCCTTGGCGAGCACCTCGGGCGGCATGCCCGAGCCGGTATCGGTCACGGACACCATGACGTATTGCCCGGCCGGCGGCGCATCCGGCCGCTGCGGCGGGCCGAGCATCACATTGGCGGTCGCCACCGTCAGCGAGCCGCCCACCGCCATGGCGTCGCGGGCGTTGATGGCGAGGTTGAGGATCACCAGTTCGATCTGCGTGGCATCCACCAGCGCCGGCCACAGGTCGGGCTGCAGCACCGTCTCGAGCCGGACCTCGCCGCCCATCGAACTCTGCAGCAGGTCGCGCATGCTGGCGACGGTCTCGTTCAGATCGAGCGGCTTGGCCTCGAGCCGCTGCCGGCGCGAGAATGCCAGCAACTGCCCGGTCAGCCGTGCGCCGCGATCGGCGGCGGCCTTCATGTAACCGAGCCGCTCGCGCGCCTTGCCGCCAATGCCGGCCTGCTCGAGCGTGCGCTCGAGAAAGCCGATATTGCCGAGCACCACGGTCAGCAGGTTGTTGAAGTCATGGGCGACCCCGGAGGTGAGCTGGCCGACCGCCTCCAGCCGCTGCATCTGCCGCAGCGTCGCTTCCACGCGCCCGCGCTCCTCGATCTGCGCCACCAGGCTGCCGGTTGGCCGCGGCCAGTTCGGAGGTGCGTTCGCTGACGCTGGCTTCCAGCCGCTCGGTGAAGCGGCGCAGTTCGGCCTCGGCGCGCACCCGCTCGGTGACGTCGGATCCCTCGACGAAAAGCCCGCGGACGGCGCCGTTTTCCTCGACGACTGGTTGATAGACGAAGTCGACGAAGCGTTCCTCGAATGCGGTAGCGGGCGTGCGCTGCAGAAGAACCTTCTGGCCGGTGCCGACGAACGGCCGGCCGCTGCGAAAGCAGTCGTCGAGAATCTCGAGAAAGCCCTGGCCCACCACCTCCGGCAGCGCCTCGCGCACCGGAAGGCCGATGACCTTGCGATTGCCGATCAACCGCATGTAGGCGGCATTGGCCAGCGTAAAGACGTGATCCGGCCCGTCGAACATCGCCATGAAGCCCGGCGCCTGCTCGAACATCTTGCGCAGCCGGTCCTGTTCGGCGGCATTGCGGCGGTCGGCGAGCACCCGCTCGGTGGTCTCGACCACAATGGCGATGACGCCGGCCGGCCGCCCGCTCTCGTCCGGAACCGGCGAGTAGTCGAGGTTCATCCAGACCTGTTCGGGGACGCCGTTGCGATACAGCGTCAGTTCCATATCGCGATAGGCCAGCGTGCCGCCGGCGAGGCCGACCTTCATGACGTGGTCGTTGAAGTCGGCGACCTCCGGCCAGCCCTCGCGGACCTTGCTGCCAAGCGGCTGCGGATGCCGTCCGCCCGCGAATACCGAATAGGCATCGTTGTAGATCATGATGCCGTCGTCGCCCCACAGCATCACGATCGGGACGGTGGAACGGATGATCAGCCCGGTGGCGGTCTTCAGGCTTTGCGGCCAGGAGGCGAGGGGGCCGAGCGAGGTCGAGGACCAGTCATAGTCCCGGATCAGGGCGCCTGTTTCGCCGCCGCCTTCCAGGAAACTGGTTGTTTCGATCGTATGGGGTGGGACAGGCAGGACGGATCTCCGGCAAAAGGACCGCTTGCGGCACGGATACGCAGGATTTGCGCGAACGTCACCTGCCAGTTTGCTGCAATCGACAAGCCAACCTTCGGCAAGTGGCGACGCCGCGATTTGGTTCCGCAGGACAATGCGGCCGGCTTGCGGGGACAAACTCAGGGCGGCGACGGCCCGGCCTGCCGCAACGCCTCGCCCATCGCCATCGCCGCGGCCATGGCGATATTGAGCGAGCGCAGGCCGGCGCGGATCGGGATCACCACCCGGGCGTCGGCGGCGGCTGCCACCGCATCGGGGACCCCGGCGGATTCCCGGCCGAACATCAGGATGTCCCGGGCGGTGTAGCGGTGCTCGAGATAGGGCGTGGCGCCCTTGGTGGTGAACAGCACCAGCCGCAGGTCGTTCGCGGCGCGCCACTGTTCGAAATGGCCCCAGGAGTCATGGCGGACGATGGTCACATGGTCGAGATAGTCCATGCCGGCGCGACGGAAATGGCGGTCGGAGATCGGGAAGCCGGCGGGCTCGATGATATGGGCTTCCACGCCGAGGCAGGCGCACAGCCGCAGGATGGTGCCGGTGTTTTGCGGGATGTCGGGCTGATAGAGCGCGATGCGCATAGGGTGGCGGCTCCGCGGCGGCACGATGCCGCCGCCCGGGGCCAGCCGATAGCGGTCCCGCGCCGATGCCGCAAGCCGCGCGCTATTCCGCCGGCGCCAGCCGTCCGCCCGGGCGAGTTGCCCCGGTTTCGCGCACCCGAACCCGGACCCGGGCGCGGCGCTTGCGCCACCAGATGACCACGCCGGTCACCGACAGTACCGCGACGACGAGGCCCATCAGCGAGATCAGGATGCGGCCGGGCAGGCCGGCGATGCGGCCGGAATGCAGCGGTAACTGCGGCTGCACGAAAATGTCGGCGGCGGTACCGACCCAGGGCACCCGGTCGCCGATCGGGCGGCCGTCCTCGCTGTCGTAGTACAATTGCGCCGGCGCGACGCCCGCGGCGCCGTGGTCCTCGCCGGGACGAAAGAACCCCGCAGCGTAGACGCCGTGGGCCGCGCCGTAAAACAGCGAGCCGACCGGGGCGTCCCAGCCGCGGGCTTTGCCGTCGGCGGTGGCGCGCGCCAGAATGTCGGCGAAGGTCATTTTCGGCTCGATGGGATGGTCGAGGTCGCGGTACTCGCGCAGCTCGAAAGGCGTCGGCGTGTAGTCCGAGACCTTCTTCATCAGCGGCGAAAACACCTCGAAATACAGGTTCAGCGAGAACGCCGTGAAGGCGATGACGAACAGCAGCGCCCAGGTCCACAGGCTGAAGGCCCGGTGGATGTCGAAGTTGATGCGATAGGCGCTGCCGGAGGTCTTGATCTTCCACGCCGGCTCCCAGCGCGCCCAGAAACCCTTGCCGAGTTCGCGTTCGACGGAGGCCGCTCGCCCGGCCTTGACGAGCCGGCGTGCCGGCAGCGTCAGGTAGAAGCCGACGAAGCAGTCGATGGTCCAGATGATGGCGATGACGCCAAGCAGCCGCGCGCCCCAGCGGTCGCTGCCCCAGAACTCCGGGATGTGCATGGTGTAGTGCAGCTTGTAGAGGAACGAGACGAAGTTCTCCCGGGTCACCGGCCACACCGCGCCCCAGTAACGCCGGCCCAGTTCGGCGCCGGTGTTGGGATCGAGGAAGACCTGGTTGTAGTCGAGGGTGAAGCGCTTGCCGGTGGCCGGGTCGATCTGCGGCTGCACGAAGAACGCCAGCGACTCGCCCTTTTCCGGCGTGGTCAGCAGGTAGCGGACGCGGGCGCGGGGGTCGCGCTGCTCGATCAGGGCTGCGAGTTCAACCGAGGGGCGGGCCGGGCCCGGCGTGGTGACGTCGAAGAGCTTCTTGTTCAGGAGATCGTCGAGTTCGTGGTCCCACGAAATCACGGCGCCGGTGATTCCGGAAAAGAACAGGAAGCCGGCCGTCAGCAATCCGGCCCAGCGATGCAGTTTTCCGAAGATCGATCTCATGATGCCACCGTCGGTCGGTTGGTGCGACGACCGCCTGGCCGCTCCCCGCGCCGGGCCGCGCGTCGCGCGAGGCCACGGTCGTCCCCGGCGGCCTGCGCCGGGGGCAGGGCCATCGCGCCGGTCGGTTCGGGAATGGTTCGGGCTGTCGTCACGCGGCCTCTGAATGCTGCTCCGGCGTTGCCGGTATTTTGCTGCTTCAGCTCTAGGCGCAGACACGGCGCGATGACCAGCCGTTGGGGTTTAGAATAGATTGAGACCGCGCCGTGCGATCCCGGCGATCGCGCAAACACTGCAGAATGCGGCGATTTCCGCGACAATCTGTCCCGTCATCGGCCGGCCGACGGATCGGCGGCGGATGTCGGGGGCGGCCCCGCGGCGACCGGTCGGGCGGCTCAAATCGCGGCGCGTCCGGACCGCAGGAGGGGCCCGCATTTGTCGGAATCCGTGCCCTGAAATGTCGGGACGAAAGGCAGGCAGCCCCTGTTTCAGTGCATTGCACGCGCGCAGGCAGATAGTGGGCTTGCACTGCCGCAGCAAGGGTGCCAATAGAACGATTCTGGACTGTCTGTTCCGCCTGCCTGGCCGGGACAAATGGTCGTTCTGCCGCCGCGGCAATCGCGGACGCCGGCGCTCCCAGGGGGTTGCACGCATGTCGCGTCACCGGGCGGGGATCGCCTGCTGCAGATGAGAAAGGGCTTGGAATCGTGACGACATCGTCTTCGGCGGAACCGACACGCCGTGATTTCCTCTTCGTAGCAACGGGCGCGGTGGCCGCAGTTGGCGCCGCTGCCGTGGCCTGGCCGCTGATTTCCCAGATGAACCCGGATGCCTCGACCATCGCCGCCGGCGCCCCGATCGATGTCGATCTGACGCCGATCGCCGAGGGCCAGGACATCAAGGTGTTCTGGCGCGGCAAGCCGATCTACATCATGAACCGTACCAAGAAGCAGGTCGAAGAGGCCCGCGCGGTTCCGACCGCCAGCCTGCCAGACCCGCAGTCTGACCAGTCCCGCGTCAAGGAAGGCCACGACCAGTGGCTGGTGGTGATCGGCATCTGCACCCATCTCGGCTGCATCCCTATCGCCCATGAAGGCAATTACGACGGCTTCTTCTGCCCGTGCCACGGCTCGCAGTACGACTCGTCCGGCCGCATCCGTTCCGGCCCCGCGCCGCTGAACCTGCCGGTGCCGCCTTACGCCTTCATTTCCGACACCAAGATCAAGATCGGCTGAGCCTCGGCCCTCTCCGAGACTTCACCCTTCGCGTCGCTTCTCTCCTCAGGATCGCATCATGAGCGGACCATCCACCTACCAGCCGACCAATCCCGCCCTGCAGTGGATCGAACGGCGTTTGCCGATCCTCGGGCTGATGCACTCGTCTTTCGTGGTGTATCCGACACCGCGCAACCTGAACTACTGGTGGACGTTCGGCGGCATCCTGTCGTTCATGCTCGGGGTGCAGATCATCACCGGCGTCATCCTGGCGATGCACTACACGCCGGAATCCACGCTGGCCTTCAACTCGGTCGAGGCCATCGTCCGTGACGTGAACTACGGCTGGCTGCTGCGCTACCTGCATTCCAACGGCGCTTCGATGTTCTTCATCGCCGTGTACATCCACATGTTCCGCGGCCTCTATTACGGGTCGTACAAGGAGCCGCGCGAAATCCTCTGGATCCTCGGCGTGATCATCTACCTCTTGATGATGGCGACCGGCTTCATGGGCTACGTGCTGCCGTGGGGCCAGATGAGCTTCTGGGGCGCCACCGTCATCACCAACCTGTTCTCCGCCATTCCCTACGTCGGCGACAGCATCGTGACCTTGCTGTGGGGCGGCTACTCGGTCGGCAACCCGACCCTGAACCGCTTCTTCTCGCTGCATTACCTGCTGCCCTTCGTGATCGCCGGCGTCGTCGTGCTGCACGTCTGGGCGCTGCATGTGGCCGGCCAGAACAACCCGGCCGGCGTCGAGCCGAAGACCGAGAAGGACACCGTGCCGTTCACGCCCTACGCGACCATCAAGGATGGTTTCGGCATGGTGTGCTTCATGATCTTCTTCGCCTGGTTCGTGTTCTACGTGCCGAACTACCTCGGCGACCCCGACAACTACATCCCGGCCAATCCCGGCGTGACCCCTGCGCACATCGTGCCGGAATGGTACTACCTGCCGTTCTACGCGATCCTGCGCTCGATCCCGAGCAAGCTCGGCGGCGTGATCGCCATGTTCGGCGCCATCATCGTGCTGGCGTTCCTGCCCTGGCTCGACAACGCCAAGACGCGCTCGTCGCGCTATCGCCCGATCGCCAAGCAGTTCTTCTGGATCTTCGTGGTGGTGTGCATCGTGCTCGGCTGGCTCGGCGGCAAGCCGGCGGAAGGCATCTACATCATCGCCGGCCGCGTGCTGACGTTCTGCTACTTCGCCTACTTCCTGATCGTGCTGCCGATCCTCAGCAAGGTCGAGAAGCCCCGCGCCCTGCCGAACTCGATCGCCGACGACGTGCTCGCCAGCTACGGCAAGAAGGCCGCCTCCGCGATTGTCGCGCTGGTGCTGGCCGGCGGCCTGATCGCCGGCGGCATGCAGGACGCCCGGGCCCAGGAGCATGGCGGCAACCTGCCGCCGTCGCAGAGCTGGTCGTTCGCCGGTCCGTTCGGCAAGTTCGACCGCGGCGCGCTGCAGCGCGGCTACAAGGTCTACAAGGAAGTCTGCTCGACCTGCCACTCGATGAACCTGCTGCACTTCCGCAACCTCGCGGATGAGGGCGGCCCCGGCTTCACCGCGGCACAGGCGCTCGCCGTCGCGTCGGAATACAAGGTGCAGGACGGTCCCAACGATGCCGGCGACATGTTCGAGCGTCCCGGCCGTCTTGCCGACAAGTTCCCGGCGCCGTTCGCCAACGAGAACGCCGGCCGTGCCGCCAATGGCGGCGCATATCCGCCCGACCTGTCGCTGATGGCCAAGGCGCGCAACTACGATCGCGGCTTCCCGCAGTTCATCTTCGACTTCTTCACCCAGTTCCAGGAGAAGGGCCCGAACTACATCGACGCCCTGCTGCAGGGTTACGTCGATCCGCCGCCGGCCGACTTCAAGCTGCCGGACGGCGCCTACTACAACACGTACTTCCCCGGCCACGCCATCAAGATGCCGAAGCCGCTCTCCGACGATCAGGTGACCTATGACGACGGTTCGCCGCAGAAGGTCGCGCAGTACGCCAAGGACGTTTCGACCTTCCTGATGTGGACCGCCGAACCGCACCTCGAGGCGCGCAAGCGGCTCGGCTTCCAGGTCATGTTCTTCCTCGTGATCTTCGCCGGCCTGATGTACTACACAAAGAAGAAAGTCTGGGCCAACGCCCACTGATTTGCGAAGGATATCCTTCCAGAAGGGCCCCGGTGGGGCCCTTCTTCTGTTTGTGCCCCGGGTGCGCACAGGCCATGGATTCTCCGGGACCCCTTGATTAGAGTTCCGCCAAAGGCGGGAATCGCGCGTCTGGTTGGCAGCACGTACCTCCACGCTCACAGGGGGACGCATGGCCGCGACGCAGGGGCAGGGGATCGACGACATCCTTCTGAACATCAGCCCGACCGGGCAGTCGGCGCTTGGCCTGGTGCTGGCGCTGATCATGTACGGCGTGGCGCTCGACCTGCGGGTGGCCGATTTCGTTGCCGTGTTCCGGCGCCCGGCGGCGCCGCTGGCCGGCCTCGTGGCGCGGCTGCTGGTGCTGCCGGCGGTGACCTGGGCGATCACCATGGCGCTGCAGCCGCGGCCCTCCATCGCGCTCGGCATGATGGTGGTGGCGGCCTGTCCCGGCGGCAATATCTCCAACCTGATCACCCACATGGCGCGCGGCAACACCGCGCTGTCGGTGTCGATGACCGGGCTCTCCAGCCTGCTCGCGGTGGTGACCACGCCGCTCAACATCCTATTCTGGGCCGGGCTCAATCCCCACACCGCCGCCCTCCTGCGCCAGGTCAGCGTCGAGCCGCTCTCCTTTATCGGTTCGACCGTGCTGCTGCTGGGCGTGCCCATGGTCGCCGGCCTGCTCACGGTGCGCTATCTGCCGCGCCTGGCGGACCGGCTGCGGCGGCCGCTGCAGATCCTGGCTTTCGTGTTCCTGATCGGCTTCATCGTCGCCGCCACCGCCAGCAACTGGCGCTACATCACGGTGTTCGCGCAGTCTGTGCTGCCGTTCGTGGTGCTGCACAACGCCGTGGCGGTGGGGCTCGGCTGGGGCGCCGCGCGGGTGCTGCGGCTGGACGAGGCCGACACCCGCGCGCTGACCATCGAGGTCAGCATGCACAATTCCGGGCTCGGCCTGGCGCTGATTCTCAACCAGTTCGACGGGCTCGGCGGCGCCGCTCTGGTCGCCGCAGGCTGGGGCGTCTGGCACCTGGTATCAGGCTGGGCGCTGGCTGCGTGGTGGAAGCGGCGCGATCCCGCGTCCGCACGTGAACAGGGGGCAGCATGAACGACCTGAGTGCGACACCGCGCGGCGTGCTGGTGACCGGCGCCGCCGGCTTCATCGGCAGCGCATTGCTGCGCGAACTGGCGGGGATGCCGGACGCCGGGGTCACGGCGCTGGACCTGCGCGAGGTCGCAGGCGGCGACCGTGTCGCCGGCATTGCTTATGAGACCGCCGACATCCGCGCGGAGCGGTTGAAGGAGATCGTCGCCCGGGTGGGGCCGCGCACGGTGGTGCATCTGGCCTCGGTGGTCGCGGTCGGCGGCGACCCGCGGCGTGACTACGAGATCGACGTGCTCGGCACCCGCAACGTGCTGGAAGCCTGCCTCGCCGCCGGCGTCGAGCATCTGATCGTCACCTCGAGCGGCGCCGCCTACGGCTACCACGCCGACAATCCGGTGCCGCTGCGCGAGAGCGATCCGCTGCGTGGCAATGCGGACTTCCCCTATGCCAGCAACAAGCGCGAGGTCGAGGAGATGCTGGCGCGCTGGCGCACCGAGCATCCGCAACTGCGCCAGACAGTGTTCCGGCCGTGCACCGTGCTGGGACCTTCCACTGACAACCAGATCACCGCGATGTTCGAACGCCCGGCGGTGATCGGTCTCAGCGGCACCGCGACGCCGTTCTCGCTGATCGCCGACAGCGACGTGGTGGCGGCGCTGGCGCAGGCGGTGCGCGACGGCCGCGGCGGCGTCTACAATCTGGCCAGCGATGGCACGCTAAGCCTGCGCGAGATCGCCCGCCTCAACGGCAAGCCGTATCTTCCAATCCCGCCAGCCGTGCTGAAGGGCGTGCTGTGGCTGCTGCAGACCCTGCGGCTGAGCAAGCTCGGTCCGGGCAACGTCAAGTTCATCCAGTACCGGCCGGTGCTCGACAACAGCAGGCTGAAGACCGAGTTCGGCTACACGCCGCGCTTCGACGCCCGCGCCGTGTTCGAGCGCTACCGCGACGGCCGCAGGGAGCGATCCTCATGAGCTACCTCGTGATCGGCGCCGGACCGGCGGGCCTCGCGGCACTACGCAGCCTGAAGGAGGCCGGCCTTGCGGCGCAGGCCGTGGAGCAGAACGCCGATGTCGGCGGCCAGTGGCTGTATGGCGCCGAGTCCAGCGCGGTCTATGCCTCGACCCACCTGATCTCGTCGAAACGCACCACGGCGTTCGCCGACTTTCCCATGCCGGAGGACTGGCCGGCTTATCCCAACCATGCCCAGGTGCTGGATTATCTGCGGGCCTATGCCCGGCATTTCGATCTCTATCCGCATATCCGCTTCAACACCGGTCTGCGCGCGCTGACCCGGCAGGGCACCGGTTGGCGCGCCGCCTTCAGCGACGGCAGCAGCGCCGACTATGCCGGCGTCATCATCGCCAATGGCCATCTCAGCGATCCCCTGATCCCGGCCACTGCCGGCGCCTTCGACGGGCCGGTGATGCACGCCAAGGACTACAAGACCGCGGATATCTTCGAGGGCAAGCGCGTGCTGGTGGTCGGCATGGGCAACACCGGCTGCGATATCGTGGTGGATGCCGTGCACCGCGCGAAGCAGGTGTTTTGGAGCGTGCGCGGCGGCAATCATTTCGTGCCGAAATTTCTCGCCGGCAAGCCGGCCGACGAGGGCAACCACAGACCGCGCCGCTTCATCATTCCGAAATGGCTGCGCGCGCGACTGCACGAACCAATCCTGCGCTTCGTCGTCGGCCCGCCGGAACGCTTCGGCCTGCCGAAGCCGGCGCACCGGCTGTACGACCGCACGCCGATCGTCAATTCGCTGGTGCTGCAGCATCTCGGCCAGGGCGACGTCAAGCTGCGGCCGCCGATCCGCGCCTTCGACGGGCAATCGGTGGTGTTCGCCGACGGCCGCTCCGACGAGGTCGACCTGGTGCTGCTGGCGACCGGCTATCGCATCACCTTTCCGTTCCTTGACGATCTCCGTCCGCTCGACTGGCAGGATGCGGCGGGCGCGCCAAAGCTGTTCATGAACATCTTTCCGCGTGAGGATAACGGCCTGTTCGTCGCCGGCCTGCTGGAAGGCGCCGGCGTTGGCTGGGAAGGGCGCGCGCTGCAGGCGCGGGTGATCGCCGCCTATCTTGGCGCCCGGGCGGCGCGGCCCGAGGCTGCCGCGGCGTTGCGTCAGGACATCACCAGTTGGTTCCAGAAACCGGCAGCTCGGGATGGCGGCGCGCACGGCCTGTTCGTGGATTTTCTCGCTTACAAGCGCGACCTGCAGCGCCTGCTCGCCCGGTTGAGTTGACACGGAGAGCGCCTATAAGTTTGCCTACCAAACATCTCAGCGGAGGACGTCATGGGCACATCGATCAGTTTCAAGCGGCCGGATGGCAAGGAAGCCCATGGCTATCTCGCCAATGCCGCCACCGGCAATGCGCCGGGCGTGGTGGTGATCCAGGAATGGTGGGGCCTGTCGGAACAGATCAAGGGCCTCGCCGACCGCTTCGCGCTGGCCGGCTTCGACGCGCTGGCACCGGATCTCTACAACGGCGTGGTGGTGCCCTATCACGACACGGACGCCGCCAACAAGGAAATGGGCTCGCTGGATTTCATTGACGCCACCGCCCAGACCGTGCGCGGCGCGGCGCAGTATCTGGCGCGTAACGGCGCCAAGGTCGGCCTCACCGGCTTCTGCCTCGGCGGCGCGGTGACCATCATCGGTGCTGCGAAGATTCCCGAGCTGGGCGCCGCCGTGGCGTTCTACGGCATCCCGCCGGAGCAGGCCGCGAAACCTTCCGACATCAAGGTGCCGCTGCAGGGCCATTTCGCCAGCCGCGACGACTGGTGCACCCCGGCGGTGGTCGACGGCTTTGAGGCCGGCCTGAAGGCCGCCGGCAAGACCGCCGAGTTCTTCCGCTACGAGGCCGACCACGCCTTCGTCAACGAACAGCGCGCCAGCGTGCATGACCGCGAAGCCGCCGAACTGGCCTGGGGCCGGGCGACGGCGTTCTTCAAGAAGCACCTGGGGTAAGGGAGCCGCGCATCGCATGCTGATCCGCCGTGCCCTTCTTGAGGACGCCGCCTCGGCATGCGATGCGCCGCTCCATCGCCGAGCTTTGCAGCGCCGATCATCAGGATGATCCGGAGATCCTGCGGCGCTGGCTCGCCAACAAGACGCCGCAACATTGGGCGGAATGGCTCGCTTATGAGGCCAACACGGTTTTCGTCGCCGTGGACGACGAAACGGTGCTCGCCGTCGGCGTGGTCAAGAACGACGGCGAGATTACCTGCAACTACGTCTCGCCGGATGCGCTATTCAAGGGTGTCAGCAAGGCCATGCTGGCGCAGCTCGAGGCTACGGCACGCGGGTTCGGCCACGACTCCTGCAACCTCGTGAGCACCGAAACGGCGCGCCGGTTCTATCTCGCCTGCGGTTACGAGCAGGTAGGGATCCCCGATGGCAAGTTCGGCACCGCTGGGGCCTATCCGATGCTGAAGCGGCTGGTCCGCGACTGACGCGCTGGCCGTTTCCTGCTATGCTTGCAGCAAGGGCATAAGAGGAGTCGACCATGATCGTCTCTAAACTGGCTGACAGCCTGATCGTCCGCCTATCCGACGACGACGTTAAGACGTTGGGCCTGAAGGAGGGCGACATCGTTCAGGTCAAGCCGCTGGACGTTACACCAGCGCGCCTGACCGACCCGGCTGAGCGTAAGGCCGCGCTGGACCGGTTGGAGCGTTTTCGCGGGATGATGCCGGCTGATTTCAAGTTCAATCGCGACGAGGCGAATGAGCGTTAGCTTCTTCGATTCGAACGTTCTGTTGTATCTGGCGTCAGACGAACCAGACCGAGTTCTTCGCGTGCGCCAGCTCGTTGACAGCGGTGGCATCATCAGCGTCCAGATTCTGAACGAAATGACAAGCGTGTCGCGCCGAAAGTTTGGCATGTCCTGGTCTGAAACCAGGGCGCTGCTTACTGAGATGCGGGATCTATTGGCGATCGTTCCGCTGACACCAGAGATCCATGAATCGGGCATCCGCCTCGCTGAGCGCTACGTGTTTGCCGTCTACGACAGCTTCATCGTCGCGGCGGCGCTGGCTGCCGACTGCGATACGCTATGGTCCGAGGATATGCAGAACGGCATGCTGGTCGAAGGCAGATTGCGGATCGCCAATCCGTTCAGGGCATAAGGCACGCTCTCCATGAGAATCGACGAGGCGTTGCCGCCTGACTTCACCATCTCCGACCTGCGCGACTGCCCCGAATTCTTCGATACCGTTGCCGACCGGATCTGGCAGGCGTGGTGGAAGCGACACGGTGTCCCGCTGGCCTATATCGTCGGGCGGCTGCGTGAGAACATGACAGGACGGGGGCTGCCGCTGGCGCTCGTGGCCCACCGCGCCGGCCAGTTCGCCGGCACTGCGTCGCTGATCACATCGGATCTGGACGAACGGCCGGCCTATACGCCGTGGGTGGCCGCGGTCTGGACCGAACCGGAGTTTCGCGGCCAGGGCATTGCCCCGGCCTTGATCGCGCGGGCCGCCGCCGCGGGCTTTGCCGCCGGCTTCCCGCGCATCTACCTCTGCGCCGCGAAGCCGCACCGTGTTTTCTACGAAAGGCTGGGCTGGACCCCGCTCGAGGACGATGTCGGGGATCTCCAGCTCACCATCTTCGTGAAGGAGGGGGCTGAGGAAGTGCCGGGTGGCCCACAAAACCCGCTTCGGTCGCCTTGACACCGGCCCTCCCGCCATGGTGTTTTGCCGCCATGAACACCGTCGTCCGCAACAGCCGTCTCTGGTGGCGCACCTCCTGAAGAGGTGGCCGGTGCGATTTTATCTTTTTCAATCGTCGGGGGCCGCCATCGCAGTGCGACGGCCCTTTGTTCGTTTGTCCTGTGTGGCGCTCCTCGCTCAAGTCTCCTAAGAGGACACCATGAACAGGACGGTTTTTCCCTTCCCGCCGACAGCCAGTACCAGACCGCCGGGGGCCTCAAGGTCGCCCGCCACGTCGCCACCTTTACCGGCGGCACGGCGCTCGACGACCTGATCGAGCTATTGGACCGCCGCCGCGGCGTGGTGCTGTCCTCGGGCACCACCGTGCCCGGCCGCTACGAGAGTTTCGATCTCGGCTTTTCCGATCCGCCGCTGCTGCTGGAGACCACCGGCGCCGATTTCACCGTCACCGCGCTGAACAAGCGCGGCCAGGTGCTGATCGCCTTCCTGGGCGACAGCCTGCGCGATCCCTGCCTGGTGATCAGCGAACGTACCGCGGTCCGCCTCAAGGGCCACATCGTCCGCGGCGAGGCCCCGGTCGACGAGGACCAGCGCACCCGTCGGGCCTCTGTGATGTCGCTGGTGCGCGAGATGGTGGCGCAGCTGTTCTCGTCGGCCGATCCGATGCTCGGCCTGTATGGCGCCTTCGCGTATGATCTGGTGTTCCAGATGGAAGACTTGCGACAGAAGCGCGCGCGCGAGGCCGACCAGCGCGACATCGTGCTGTATCTGCCAGACCGGTTGCTGGCCTATGACCGCGCCACCGGGCGCGGCGTGACGCTGTCCTACGACTTCACCTGGAAGGACCGTTCGACCCGCGACCTGCCGCGCGACACGCCGGAGCAGGGCTACAACAAGCAGCCGCGCCAGGGCTTTTCCGACCACGCCCCCGGCGACTATCAGCGCACCGTGGAAACCGCGCGCGCCGCCTTTGCCCGCGGCGACCTGTTCGAGGCGGTGCCCGGTCAATTGTTCGCCGAACCCTGCGAACGCTCGCCGGCGGAGGTGTTCCAGCGGCTCTGCGTCATCAACCCGTCGCCCTATGGCGCGCTGATGAATCTCGGCGACGGCGAGTTCCTGGTCGCGGCATCGCCCGAGATGTTCGTGCGCTCCGACGGCCGGCGCATCGAGACCTGCCCGATCTCCGGCACCATTGCCCGTGGCGTCGATGCCATCGGCGACGCCGAGCAGATCCGGCAATTGCTGAATTCGGAAAAGGACGAATTCGAACTCAACATGTGCACCGACGTCGACCGCAACGACAAGGCGCGGGTCTGCGTGCCCGGCTCGATCAAGGTGCTGGCGCGCCGCCAGATCGAGACCTACTCAAAGCTGTTTCACACCGTCGACCATGTCGAGGGCATGCTGCGGCCGGGCTTCGATGCGCTGGATGCGTTCCTGACTCATGCCTGGGCCGTCACCGTCACCGGCGCGCCGAAGAAGTGGGCGATGCAGTTCGTCGAGGACAATGAGCGCTCGAGCCGCCGCTGGTACGCCGGCGCGATCGGCGTTGTCACTTTCGACGGCGGCCTCAACACCGGCATCACCATCCGCACCATCCGCATGAAGGACGGCCTCGCCGAAGTCCGCGTCGGCGCGACGCTGCTGTTCGACAGCGATCCAGTTGCCGAAGAGAAAGAATGCCAGACCAAGGCCGCGGCCCTGTTTCAGGCCCTGCGTGGCGACGCGCCAAAACCGCTGTCGTCGTTCGCGCCGGATGCCTCCGGCTCCGGCAAGAAGGTGCTGCTGATCGACCACGACGACAGCTTTGTCCATATGCTCGCGGACTACTTCCGCCAGGTCGGCGCCAGCGTAACGGTGGTGCGCTACATCCATGCACAGAGCGTGCTGAACCGTGAAAAGTTCGACCTGCTGGTGCTGTCGCCGGGGCCGGGCCGGCCCGAGGATTTCGGCATCAAGGCCACCATCGATACCGCGCTCGAGAAGGATCTGCCGGTGTTCGGCGTCTGCCTCGGCGTGCAGGCGATCGGCGAGTATTTCGGCGGCGTGCTGGGCCAGCTTGCGCAGCCCGCGCATGGCCGGCCGTCGCGCGTTCAGACCCGCGGCGGCAAGCTCATGCAGGGCCTGCCCAACGAAATCGTCATCGGCCGCTATCATTCGCTGTTCGTCGAGCAGGACAGCATGCCCGCGGTGCTCACCGTCACCGCCACCACCGACGACGGCGTCGCCATGGCGCTCGAACACAAGACGCTGCCGGTCGGCGGCGTGCAGTTTCACCCGGAATCGCTGATGTCGCTGGGCGGCGACGTCGGCCTGCGCATCGTCGAGAACGCGTTCCGGCTCGGCCGCAACCTCAACTAACCTGCAATCCACTGAAAGACGTCGATGACACCTGAACTCGAACACGATCTCAAAGCCTCGGTCCGCACCATCGCGGACTATCCCAAGCCGGGCATCCTGTTTCGCGATATCACCACGCTGCTGGGCGATGCCCGCCTCGTTCCGCCGCGCGGTGGATGAGCTGGTGCAGCCCTGGGCCGGGCTGAAGATCGACAAGGTGGCCGGCATCGAGGCGCGCGGCTTCATCATCGGCGGCGCCATCGCGCACCAGCTCTCGGCGGGCTTCGTGCCGATCCGCAAGAAGGGCAAGCTGCCGCACACCACTGCGCGGATCGCCTATTCGCTGGAATACGGCCTCGACGAAATGGAAATCCATGTCGACGCCATCAAGCCCGGCGAGCGCGTCATTCTGGTGGACGACCTGATCGCCACCGGCGGCACTGCCGAAGGCGCGGTCAAGCTGATCCGCCAGATCGGCGCCGAAGTGATCGCGGCCTGTTTCATCATCGACCTGCCGGACATCGGCGGCGCCGCAAAACTGCGCGCCATGGGCGTGCCGGTGCGCACGCTGATGGCGTTCGACGGGCATTGAGACCACGCTCGGCTGTCGTCACCCGGCCTGCGCGCAATTGCGCGCCAGGACCGGGTGCCCCAGTAAGCGGCACCGCCGGTGATCGTCTCGAACCACGCGGAATACTGGGTCGCCCGCTTTCGCGGGCGATGACAGCCGTGAATGGTGCTACGAACTCTGCAGCAGCAGCCGCAACTCGATCTCGCGAAAGCTGAAATAGTTGGCGCGGATCCACTGGTGCAGTTCGGTGGAGGAATCCTGTTCCGAACGCAGGTAGCCGGTGAATGAGAATGTCAGCCGGTCGATATAGGTCTTCAGGAACACCGGCAGCGCGGCGATGCGCAGCACCCGGCCCCTGGCATAGGCGGCGGGCAATTCGCCGCGCAGCACGTGTTCATTGTCGATGGTGATCAAAGCGGCGGGCGGGATCTGCTCCTGTAGCATCGCATAAGCGCGTGCCGAGGTGCGGTCGGTGTCGGCGATGAACAGGATGATCGGGCTGATGCCGCGCCGCGCCGCCTCCTTCATGAAGCCGATCTCGGCGGTCATGCGGAAGAATTCATCGAAGGCGTGGTAGCCGAGGTCGATCACCTTGGCGATGTCGTCATTGACGATCAGGCGGTCCATCAGCGCCATCTTGCCGAAGGTGTCGTCGATCTCGGCGGTCTCGGTCAGCTTCGGCAGGTAGTCGAGCAGCGACGGTTCTTTCAGGTTGATGTCGAACGCCGTCACGCCGCCCCGCTGCAGCAGCAGAAATTCGCTCAGCAGTCGCGCCAGCAGCGTCTTGCCGACGATCGGGCGCGGGGAGCAGATGATGTAGACGGGCGTACGGCGCATGGCGGCAATATAGGGGACGGATCGGGTTTGTAGATGGAGAAAATCCGCCGGGGCGCCGCGGTGGTTTCACCTCTCCCCGAAGGGCGGGGAGAGGTGAAGAAGCCTACTTCTCGCCGGGGCGGGTGGCACCCGGCTTGTCGTTGACGAGGTCGGTCAGCTTGATGCGGTCGAATTCGCTCCAGACATTGGCCAGCCAGTGCCGGACATAGCCGCGCAGCACGAAGGAGTAGTTGGCGGCCTCGTCGTTGACGCCCTTGTTGGCGACGAATTTCAGGAACGGCACCGAAGACACTTCGACCTGCTCATAGGCCATCTCGTTGAGCTTCGGGATGGTGATCTCGACGGCGTCCTTGATGCGGTGGAAGTAGGAATTGTAGGTCGCCTGGTCCCATTCGAAGAAGCTGGTGTTGTTGATGAAGTTCTTCACCAGGAAGTATTTGGCGCCGTTCATGAAGCCGGCGGTCTCGGCGATCTCGTCCAGGGAGGCGATCGACGGGCCGAGGATGTGGAACACGGCGAAGGTGATCTGGCCGGATTTGGCGGCGTCGAGGAAACCGATGTCGCGCAGATTGGCGAGCGCCGTGGAGAGCAGGCCGGCGCGGACGTCGATCACGGTCACAGAGGGCGCGGAGGAGTTGAGCGTATCGAAGATCTTCATCTGGTCGGACGTGGTCGTCATGTCGACGATCTGGGTGATGTCCGGATGGAAGCGCTTCAGGGTGCCGCGCGGCGACTCGGTGTCGAAGGCGCGGGTCGGCACGTTGTTGGCGCTGAAATAATCCAGCACTGTGCGCGACACCGTGGTCTTGCCGACGCCGCCCTTGTCCGCGCCGACCACAATCACTGCTGGTTTAGCCATGAAATCCCCTACGACCTGAATTGATGGGAGCGCGCCAACGGTCCCGCGCGACTCGACCGCGCCGACACTAGCCCATGCCTGCTTTGGGCGCGAACATGGCAGAAACAAGGGAGATTTCAATCGCCTGGCGGCGCAGGTCCCCGGAATTGTGGGGTGGGGCCGTTACCCCAGGTTCGGTTGTCATCACCCGCGAAAGCGGGTGACCCAGTACACGCAGGCCGGAGTTGACTGGGTCCCCCGGTCCTGGCGCGCAATTGCGCGCAGGCCGGGGGACGTCGGTCGGCCTCACCCATGCCTGCCCCACGGTCCCTCCGCGGTGGCCGGCGGCGTTCCTGCCGGCTCCCCGGCGTCGCTCCACGGGCCGGATTGCGGGGCGGGCGCTTCGGTATCCGATGGCAGGGCCAGCCGGCCGGGGTCGTGCCCCCCGGCGAATTTCATCAGAGCGGCGATCCGGGAATCCACCGAGGGATGGGTGGCGAACAGATCGGCAAACCCTTCGCGGGGATTGTCGAGACACATTTCCATCACCGCCGAGGTGGCGCCCGGCAACTCGCCGCGGTTCTCGATTTTTCGCAAGGCGCGGATCATGGCGTCGGGGTTCTTGGTCAGTTCCACCGAACCGGCATCGGCCAGAAACTCGCGCGAGCGCGACAGCGCCAGCCGCACCACCAGCGACAGCGCCCAGGCCAACGCGATCAATACCACCGCGAGAATGATGACGAAGACGGCACCGCCGCCAGAGCCCTTGCTGTTGTTGTCGGACGACGATGACGACGAGCGCGACGAACGGAAGCCGCCGAAATTCATGCCGGAATTGAAGAACAGCCGGAAGAACAGTTCGGCGGTGAAGCCAACCACGCCGGCAATGATCACCGCCACCACCATCATCTGCACGTCGCCGTTGCGGATATGGGTCAGTTCGTGGCCGAGCACCGCCTCGATCTCATGGTCGTCCAGCGCGGCCAGCAGGCCGGTGGTCACCGTGATGGAATATTGCCGGGGATTGAGCCCGGTGGCGAAGGCGTTACGCGCTTCGGTATCCATGATCTTCAGTTTCGGCATCGGAATGCCGCGCGAGATGCACAGGTTCTCCAGCAGATTGTACAGCCGCGGCTGCTCCTGCCGCGTCACCTCCGTCCCGCCGGTGATGGCGTCGATCATGTTCTGGTGGAAGAAATAGGCAATCACGACCCACAGCGCCGCGCCGATGGTGGCGTAGGGCAGTGCCCTGATCAGATCGCGGGTCGCGGCATTGAGATAATACGACACCGAGCCATCGCTGTTGATCGCTACCTCGGCGATCAGCGCGCCGGCGAACACCATCACATAGATCAGCAGGAACAGACCGCCGAGCAGCAGCATCGAACGGGTCTTGTTCGCGGCGATGTGGGTGTAGAGACCGTAGGCGGCCATGAGATTTCCACTTGGATGAAACGCTGTCGCTCCCCTCCCCCTTGCGGGGAGGGTGGCCGGCCCTCTTGGGCCGGTCGGGTGGGGGGCCACAAACTCTGGAGCCCGCGGCACCCCCACCCCGGCCTCCGCTTCGCTCGGCCGACCCTCCCCGCAAGGGGGAGGGCTTCCGCGAGCGCAGTGCTGAATTAGAACTTCACCTGCGGCACGGTTTCGACCTGCGCGCGGCTTTCGCCGAGATCGAAGAATTGCTTCGGCGTGAAGCCGAAGGTGCCGGCGAACAAAGCGGCGGGCATCTGCTGGATGCCGGTGTTGTATTCCTGGACCGCATTGTTGAAGAAGCGGCGGCTGGCGGCGATCTTGTTCTCGATATCGGACAGCTCGGACTGCAACTGCTGGAAGTTGGCATTGGCCTTGAGGTCGGGATAGGCCTCCGACAGCGCGATCAGTTTGCCCAGCGCGCCGGACAGCTGGTTCTCGGCGGCGCCGATCTGCGCCGGGCCCTGCGCCGACATGGCGGCGTTGCGCGCCTTGATGACGTCGTCGAGGGTGCCGCGCTCATGCGCTGCATAGCCCTTCACGGTCTCGATCAGGTTGGGGATCAGGTCGTGGCGCTGCTTGAGCTGCACGTCGATGTCGGCAAACGACTGATTGACGCGCTGGCTCAGCGCCACCAGCCGGTTGTAGGCAGCAAAGGCGAAGAACACGAGAACAACGAGGACGCCAAGGACAATCCAGCCGGTCGACATGTGGCAACTCCCGATAGAGATCAATGCCGCAGCCTAGCCGAAAATTGCGGCACAGGGCAGGGGCCGCGGACGATGCGGCGAGCATTGGTCGGTGCGGGAGATCGATTAGTTCAAAAGCGCGCCCAGGCGAGGGCGATCGCTGAGCTCTGTCGCTTGCCCTCACCTGGAACCGAGCTTGCGTCCGGCTCCGACCTCTCCCGCAAGCGGGAGAGGTGAAGAAACAATCGAACCTACGGCTTGGCCATATGCCAGGCGCCGTTGAGAAACCCGTCGCCGTTGATATCGCCGGGGGCCATGTCCCTCTTGAAGGTGTAGAGCGGCTTGCCCTTGTAGGCCCACATCTTCTTGCCGTCGTCGCGCACCACGACGGTCATGTCGGCGGTCGGCTTGGCATCGTCGGCGGCCAGCAGCGCCGGCCAGTTTTCCGCGCAAGGGCCGTTGCACATGGACTTGCCGCCGGCATCCTTGTCGAAAGTGTAGAGCGTCATGCCCTTGGCGTCGACGAAGGTCTTGCCCTTGGCAGTGTCGGCGGTCTTCAGCATCTGCGCCGAGGCGGCGGACGCGCTGAGCATGAGAGTCAAAGCCGCGATCGCGGCAAATGTCCTGGACATGGCAACGTACTCCTGATGGATTTGATGGGGACGCGGTTGCGTCACAGAACAAACGCCGGGGCGGCGGGATTATTCCACCTTGCCCAACACTCAACTGTCATCGCCCGGCCTGGCGCGCACTTGCGCGCCGGGCCGGGCGACCCAGTAGACGCCGGCATTTGTGAATGAGCCGTGGCGGTGCCGGATACTGGGTCCCCGCATGCGCGGGGACGACAACGGAGTGCGGGAAGACAGCGGCGCGCTAGAGTCTGATTCTATTGGATTGAATCGTTTGGGATTCCCAAACCGCGCGAATTTTGATTCAAGTGCTGACTGTTTGGAGGTCAGCATGGATGGCGAAGGCTTATTCGAATGATCTGAGAGAACGGGCGGCGGCGTTGGTTGTTGGCGGCCGTTCCTGCAGGGAAGTTGCGACGCTTATGGGTGTGAGCGTGGCCAGCGTCGTCAAATGGTCGCAGCGGTTGCGGGCGACAGGCAGCGCAGCGGCCAAGCGGGTCGGGAACCAGCGACCTCGATCATTGATGGCGGAGCGGGATTGGTTATTGGCGCGTCTCGAAGCGGTCCCGGATCTGACGCTACGCGCCTTGGTGGTGGAGTTGCGCGAACGCGGCGTGGTGACGAGCTACGGCTCGGTGTGGCGCACGGTCCGAGATGCCCGGCTCAGCTTCAAAAAAAAGACGCTGTTCGCAACCGAGCAAGACCGGCCTGACGTGGCGCGCCGGCGTCTGCGCTGGAAAGCGCATCAAGCGACGTCGATCCCGCACGGCTGGTGTTTATCGACGAAACTTGGGCGAAGATCAACATGACACGCTTGCGCGGCTGGTCGCCCCGCGGCGCGAAGTTACTCGCGAAAGTTCCTCACGGCCACTGGCAGACGCTCACCTTCCTTGCGGCCCTGCGCAATGACCGCATCGATGCGCCTCTGGTACTCGACGGGCCGATCAATGGTGAGAGCTTCCTGGCCTGGGTTGAGCAAATGCTGGTCCCGACGCTGGCGTCGGGCGATATCGTGATCATGGACAATCTGGGCAGCCACAAGGGTCTCGCCGTCCGCCGGGCGATCCGCGCTGCCGGCGCACACCTGCTTTTCCTGCCGCCCTATAGCCCTGATCTCAACCCGATCGAACAGGTCTTCGCCAAGCTCAAGACACTCTTGCGCAAAGCTGCCGAACGCTCCGTCGACGCAATATGGCGCCGAATCGGAGCGCTCCTTCAGAACTTCCCGCCGCACGAATGCGCCAGCTATCTCAGAAACTCAGGATACGCTTCAACTTAAATGGATCAGACTCTAGTCCAACACCGCGTCGCCCCAGTCGATCTTGCGGAATTTTGCATAGGCCGCCTTGTCGCGGCGTGGTGCGGTGGTGATCGCGAGACCTGCGGCTGTGCAGAGCTTTGCGGTGATGGCGACCTTGGTCATGACCGGTTGCGCCAGCACGCGCGACGGCCGCATCGTCATCGGCGTGCGCGACAGCGCGACATAGATAAATTTTTCGTCCTCATAGGGAAGTTCTGCGGACTTGAGTTGTTTATGCACGCGGGAGCGTTGCAGGCGCTGGGTGAAATGGCACCAGTCCGGCTGGTGCAGCGGACACGCTTGGTCATGGGGGCATGGTGCGATCACCTGCGCACCGGCCGCGATCAGCCGTGCGCGCGCATCGAGGATGCGCTGCCAGCCGGCCGGCGTGCCGGGCTCGACGATGACAAGCGTGTCCAGCGTCTTCGCCCAGGCCCGGTCGATGAATATGGCGCGCTGCGCATCGGTCAACTCGTTGATCACATAGCTGGCGATCACCAGATCAGCCGGCGCTGCGTCGTCGAGTTTGGCGACGGCGTCGCCGAGTGTGTAGTTGCTGGCTGCGAGACGATGGCTGTGCCGGACGAGATCCAGCGCCAGCGTGCGCAGCGCCGGATTGGCATCGAGCAGCGCGAAGGCATTCAGCGACGCGAATGCTTCGGCTGCCGCCCAGGTCGCGGTGCCCGGCCCGGCGCCGCAATCGAGCAGGGTGCGCGGCGCGAAGTCCGGGCGGACCTGCTGCAGCGCATTGAGGCTGGCGATGACGGCGGCAAACGTCGCCGGCATCCGCGCCAGCGCATAGGCCAGTGCATCGGTCTCGGAGCGGATCGCGGTGGAGCCGCCGCCGGATCGGTAGGTCTTTGAGATGGCATCCGAGCGCGCCGCCGCGTCGTTGCGCGACAGGCCGTGCAGTTTCGTATTGAGAGCTGCGGTGAGTTCGGCGGGCAGGTCGGGGGCGGTCATCGCAACAGAGCGCCCTTCTTTTCCCTCCCCCAAAGCGCAGCGAAGCTGCGCGTGGTGGGGAGGGTGGCCCGGCGAAGCGTAGCGAAGCCGGGTCGGGTGGGGGGTGGTGTAGCATAGTCAATAGAGGGCGGGGCGCCCCCCCCACCCCGGCCTCCACTTCAGCAATGCTTCGTTCGGCCGACCCTCCCCACCGCAAGGGCGGGGGAGGGAAATCGCAGCCGCCGTCGTTTCAATTACGCCACTTGCTGATCGAGGATCTTGACCGCGTTCTCGAGATCGACCGAGACCAGCTGCGAGACGCCGCGCTCCGCCATGGTGACGCCGTAGAGGCGGTTCATCCGCGCCATGGTGATCGGGTTGTGGGTGATGGTGATGAAGCGCGTCTCGGTGGTCGAGGCCATCTCGTGCAGTAGGTTGCAGAAACGCTCCACGTTGTGGTCGTCGAGCGGCGCGTCGACTTCGTCGAGCACGCAGATCGGCGACGGGTTGGTCAGGAACACCGCGAAGATCAGCGCGAGTGCGGTCAGTGCCTGCTCGCCGCCGGACAGAAGCGACAGGGTCTGCGGCTTCTTGCCGGGCGGTTTTGCCACGATATCGAGACCCGCCTCGAGCGGATCGTCGCTCTCGATCAACTTCAATTCCGCCTCGCCGCCGCCGAACAGTTCGACGAACATCCGCTTGAAGTGGCCGTTGACGATGTCGAACGAGGTCAGCAGCCGCTCGCGGGCTTCCTTGTTGAGGCTCTGGATGCCCTGACGCAGCCGCTTGATGGCTTCGACCAGGTCGTCGCGCTCGGTGGCCAGGCTGTTGTGCGAGCCTTCGACCTCATTCAACTCTTCTTCCGCGCGAAGATTGACGGCGCCGAGCCGCTCGCGGTCGCGGCGCATCTTTTCCAGCTCGGCCTCGACCTCGTGCAGGTTGGGCAGGTCGTCGCCGTGCTTGAGTTCGGCCATGGCGGCGACCGCTTCCGGCTCCACTTCCAGCATGTCACGGATTTCCCGCTCGATGTCCTCGAGGCGGCGACGGGTGCCTTCCATGCGCTCGTCCGCGCGGGCGCAGGCCTCGCGGGCGCTCGACAGGGCCTCCAGCGACGACTTGGCGTCGCGGTCGGTCTCCTTCATGGCGTTTTCGGCGGTCTGCAGTGCGTCGGCAGCGAGCTGGCGCTCCTGCTCGGCGGTCTCTACTTCGCTGATCAGCGCGCGGCGCTTCTGCGCGTAGAGTTCGGGCGCATCTTCCAGCTCGGCGCGTTCGGCGGTGACTTCGGCGACACGCGACGCCACGGTCTCGACCTGCGAGGTGGCGCTGCGCTGGCGGTTCTGCCATTCGCTGCGCTCGGCGATGATCGCCTGCAGCCGGCGGTCGGCGAGCTCGGCGTCGCGCGCCAGCGCCTGGGCTTCGGCGCGCACCTGCGCGGCGAGCCGGCGATGGCCCTCGATCTCGCCGCGCACCGCGGCAAGCTGGGCTTCGGCATCGCCCGACGGCGGCAGCTCCTCGAGCGCCGCCATGGCGTTTTCGTGCATGGCTTCGGCTTCGGCGTGGTCGGCGGCGAGGCGGGTCTGGGCTTCGGTCAGCGCCGACTTGCGGGCGGCGTGGCGGTTGATCTCGCGTTCGGCATTGGCGTGGCGCTCGCGCGTCGCATCCAAGTCGCGGCGGGCGTTGCGCATGGCGTCGCGGGCGGCGGTCTCCGCGGCGGCGGCCTGCTTCAGCCGTGTTTCGGCGGATTCCAGCATCTCGCGCTTCTCGGCGGCTTCCTCGCGGGCCATTTCCAGCTCGGCCTCGATATCGGCGAGGCGGGCGCGTTCGGCAAGACGGCGGGCGGCGCCCGACGGCGCATGCGCGGCGGCGACGAAGCCGTCCCAGCGCCAGACGTCGCCTTCCAGCGACACCAGTCGCTGGCCGGTCTTCAGTTGCGACACCAGCGCGGCGCCCTGGTCCTTGGCAACGACGCCGATCTGCTTCAGACGGCGCGCCAGCTCGATCGGCGCATTGACGTGATCGGCGAGGCGTTCGACGCCTGCCGGCAATTCCGGGTCGCCCTCGACGACGCCAGTGCCGGTCCAGCGCATGGGCGCCGAGGGATCGACGGGCGCGTCGAGATCGTCGCCCAGCACGGCGCCGAGCGCTTTTTCATAGCCCTTGGAGACGGTGACGCCGTCGATGATCGGCGGCCACAGGTTCTTGGTCTCGCCATTGACCAGCTTGGCGATGGTGCGGGCTTCGGTTTCGAGGCGCTGCACGCGCTTGTCGGCTTCGTTGAGCGGCGCGCGCGAGGCTTCCAGCGCCTGGCGGGCCTGCACATGGGCGCTCTCGCTGTCGCCGGCATTGAATTCCGACTGCGCCAGGATTTCCTGCGCGGTCTCCATCAGGGCGGCGAGTTCGTCGAGATCGCCGAAGCCGGAGGTCTGCGCCACCAGGCGCTCGACCTCGGCCTGCACGCCGGCGATGTCCTGATCCAGCTTGGCAAGCTTGCCGCTATGGGCGCGGACGCTGTTGGCGAGCTGGTTGCGCTTGGCCGACTGGTCGGCATGGGCGGTGGTCAGTTCGGTGAAGGTGCGCTCGGCCATGGCGAGGATCGCCTCGGCCTCGGCGACGCGCTCGTTGACGCCGTCGCGCTGCTCGACGCGGCCCATGATTTCTTCCCGGAGCATCATGTCCTCGTCGTCGAGGCGCAGCAAAGCCGCCGCGGCGTCTTCCGACTGCTTCAATTCGCGGGCGACGTCGCTCTCGAACTGCGCCAGCCGGCGATCCAGCTCGGCGACGCGCTCCTTGGCGCGGACTTCCTCGCGGTCGAGCAGTTCGCGGGCATTGGTCAGGCGCTGCAGGGAGGCGGCGGCGCGGGCCTCGGCCTCGCGCAAAGCCGGCAGCTCGGAGGCGCGGATCGCCTGGATACGGGCGGATTCGCCCTGTTCGCGGGTCCGCTCGGCGAGCTCGCGGACATTGAGGTCATGGGTCTGCTGGGCCTCGGCCACGTCGGCATGGGCTTCCAGCCAGCGCAGGTGGAACAGGGTCGCCTCGGACTTGCGCACCTTCTGCGCCACTTCGCGGTAGCGGATCGCCTGGCGGGCCTGCTTCTTCAGGCCCTCCATCTGGCCGGACAGGCTGGCCGATCACGTCCTCGACGCGGGTGAGATTGGTTTCGGCGGCCTTGAGGCGCAGTTCGGCTTCGTGGCGGCGGGCATGCAGGCCGGCGACGCCGGCGGCGTCTTCCAGCACGCGGCGGCGCTGTTCCGGCTTGGCCTGGATGATTTCGCCGATCTTGCCCTGGTGGACGAGGGCGGGGAGCGCGCGCCGGTGGCGGCGTCGGCAAACAGGATCTGGACGTCGCGGGCGCGCACGTCGCGGCCGTTGATGCGGTAGGTGGAGCCGGCGTCACGCTCGATGCGGCGGGAAATCTCCAGCATTTCCATGTCGTTGACAGCGGCCGGCGCGGTCCGGTCGGCATTGTCGATGGTCATCACCACTTCGGCGTGGTTGCGCGAGGCGCGGTTGCCGGAGCCGGCGAAGATCACGGCATCCATGTCGGCCGCGCGCAGCGACTTGTGCGAGGTCTCGCCCATCGCCCAGCGCAGCGCCTCGACCAGATTCGACTTGCCGCAGCCGTTCGGCCCGACAACGCCGGTCAGACCGGGCTCGATGTGGAAATCGGTGGGTTCGACGAAGGACTTGAACCCGTGCAGGCGCAGGCGCGTGAGTTTCATGGACAGGTTACTCTATTCATCGAACAGGATGCGACAGGTCGCGATTCTCCAGCCGCCATCCTACCACATCTGGTAGAAAAGCGCTTCAGGAGACTCGCCCCTAGCGGTGATCAGGCCGGGACAATGGCGACATGGGCGCCGGAGGGCAACGGGGCCGTCGGGCTTTTCCAGAGGTGATTGCGGGGGAAAAAGGGGGGAAGGGCGCGATAAATGGCTTGGTGGATCGAAAGGCGGATGATCCCGCCCCTCAGGTCGTCACGTCAGGTCGTCATCGCTGAGATCGGTGAGCTTGATCAGGTGGTGTAGCCGCCCTCGTCCCCATCGCGCTTTCCTTCGCCTTGCGCGATCGGCTACGTTGCGCCGCAATGATGCGGGGACGGGCGCTTGTTTGACGGGTTTTACAAGGTCGAGTACCAGGCCGGCGACGTGGTCGGCCGCAGCGTGATGTATGTTCATGAGGGCCGGTTGCTGGGCGGCAATTCGGCTTTTGCCCATGTAGGCAGCTATGAGCGGGACGGCGACGAGATCGTGTGCCGGGTCGCCGGCCAGCGCCACACCGTCGATCCGCGCTTCCGCACGCTGTACGGCTCCGATGACGATCGCATCGTCACCCGCGGTCGCGCCGACGGGCCGCTCTATCGCTTCGCAGGCGGCCGGCCGCAGGACAATGGCATCACGTTCCGCTCGGTGATGACGCCGCTCGACGAGGAGTCGCTGCCTTTGGCGGGCACTGTCGGCGCCGGCGGCGCGGTCAACGGGCTGTATTCGGTGCAGATTCGGCTGCGCGACGGGCTGGCGGGCGGCCTCACCGGGGTGATGCTGCTGCGGGACGGCCGGCTGCTCGGCGGCGATGCGTGCTTCTATTATCTCGGCGCCTACAGCTCATCCGACGGCCAGTGGAGGGGCGAGATCGTCAACCAGGAGCACACGCCGGCCAGCGCCGATCCGATCTTCGGCGGCCACGAGGTCGGCATCGGCTTTTCGGGCCATTGCGACGCCCATGGCGCCGACTGGCGGGCCACTGCCTTCACCGGAAAACGCAGCCTGCAGCTCACCGCCACGCTGACGCTGCTGCATCAAAGCTGATGCGCGCTCAGATATCGCGGGCGTAGCCGCTCGGCCGCCGCGCCCCCGGCACCACGCAGACCGCCACGCACAGGCCGACCAGCGCCAGCCCGATCAGATCGATCAACAAATGTTCAAACATGAAATGCCCCCGAAAACCGTTAGAATGGGAGGCAAGTTTTTAAGCGGTCATTAACGCGTGGCGCGTTCGCGCAAGACGGTTAATGGCGGCGGGAACATCCGACTGTGGTGCCCCGGACGCGGTGCAGCGCAGGCGATGCGTAGCATCGCGGCGCTGCTCCGCAGATCCGGGACCGTACCGAACACCGCGTTCCCCAGCGGCCCCGGATCAGCAGCGCACCACGCGGCAAGTGCCGCGCGTTGCGCAGCATCCGGGGAGCGAGCGCCCAGATGCGTCAGCTCTTCAGGAGCGGGGTGATCTTCTTGGAGAATTCCTCGAACGAGGTTTCGCCGGTCAGCTTCTCGCCGTTGATGAAGAAGGTCGGGGTCGAGTTGACCTTGAGCACTTCGTTGGCGAACTTCTGGTCGGCGGCGATCTTGTCGAGCAGCGCCTGGTCCTTCAGGCAGTCCTCGACCGCCTGCTGGCTGAGGCCGGCCTGCTTGCCGATCCGGGTCAGGGTGGCGGCGGTGTCCTTCATGACCCAGTCGTTCTGCTGCTTGAACAACAGGTCGATCACGGCGAAGTACTTCGGCGCGTCGTTCTTGGCGATGCAGCGCGCCAGCATCGAGCCGGCAGCGGCCTTGATGTCGAGCGGGAATTCGCGGAACACGAAGCGGATCTTGCCGGTGTCGATGAAGGCTTCCTTGATCTTCGGGAACACCTGTTCGGTGAAGGCCGCGCAATGCGGGCAGGTCATCGAGGCATATTCGGTGACGGTCACGGCAGCGTCCTTGGGACCGAGCACCATGTCCGGCAGCGACACCGGCTTGGCGACATCGGCGGCGCTCTGGGCGAAGGCCTCGCCGATCAGCTGCAGCGGCGACAGGCCGATGGCCGCGGCGACGCCGGTGAGAGCGAGGGCGGCGGTGAAGTCACGGCGCGTGATGATCAACGGAATGCTCCATATCGGCGCGGCGCGCCCGTAAATGTCTGTGTTGGCTAGCTTGAAACCACAATTGTGGCAAGCGCGCGCCGCTCACGGCGGCGGCTGCCGGCTCAATTTCGCTTGATCGCCGCGCCCAGCCGGGCCAGCGCCTCGCGCAATTCCTCATCCTCCACCGAGCCGAGCGTCTGCCCGACCCGGGCGACGGCGGCGGGGTCGAGCGGCGCGATGGTCTTGCGGACCTTGGGCCGGCTGAGCGGCGCCTGGCGCAGCGCGATCTTGCCGATCGCATTCCAGCCGAAGAAGCGGTTGACCCGCTGCAGGATGGCGTCGGAGGAATGCTGGATCTCCAGCGCCATCGGTCCCTCGACGCGCAGGATCAGGGTGGCCGGCTGCTCGGGCTGGCCTTCCACCGGCCGCGGCCACTGGATCTTCAGCGGCTCGGAGAATTTGGCCACGTCGGCGCCGGCGATCTCGGCCCAGCGGGTCACCAGTTCCCGCGACGCAAAGCCCTGCTTGGCATAGGCGTCGGCAAATACCCCGCCGAGCAGCAGGGACAGGGGTTTTGCCGAGATGTAGCCGGGCTTTCGCATGCTGCGTTCTAGCACCTTGCGTGGGGCAGTGCAGCCGGAGTTATGCAGCGTGGGGGCGGTTGTAGGATGGGTTGAGCCCTTGCGAAACCCATCGACTTGCTGCCGAGGGATTGATGGGTTTCGCGAAGGGCTCAACCCATCCTACGCACTGGCCACGGCCTGATTCTGATTTTACAATGCGGCGTGCCCGCCTCAACAGTCATCAAAGCCCGTAAGACAAAAGCCGCCTTCGCCGCCGCCGACCGTCCGGCGCAACTGCTCGCCTGGTACGACCGGCACCGGCGCAAACTGCCGTGGCGGCCGCTGCCGGGTGGCACCATCGATCCGTACCGGGTCTGGCTGTCGGAAATCATGCTGCAGCAGACCACGGTGCAGGCGGTCGGTCCCTATTTCGAGAAATTCCTCGCGCGCTGGCCGACGGTGGCCGATCTCGGCGCGGCCTCGCAGGATGACGTGCTGCGGATGTGGGCCGGGCTCGGCTATTACTCGCGCGCCCGTAACCTGCACGCCTGCGCGGTGGCGGTGCTGCGCGACCATGGCGGCGCCTTTCCGGATACCGAAGCGGGGCTGCGCAGCCTGCCGGGCATCGGGCCATATACGGCCTCGGCCATCGCGGCCATCGCCTTTGCCCGTCAGTGCATGCCGGTGGACGGCAACATCGAGCGCGTGGTGTCGCGGCTTTATGCCGTCGAAGAAGCGCTGCCCAGGGCGAAGCCGCAGATCCAGGCGCTGGCCACCACCTTGCTCGGACCAAAGCGCGCCGGCGACAGCGCGCAGGCGCTGATGGATCTCGGCTCGACCATCTGCACGCCGAAGAAGCCGGCCTGCGCGCTGTGCCCGATCAATGACGGCTGCGCGGCGCGCAGGCGCGGCGACCAGGAGACGTTCCCGCGCAAGGCGCCGAAGAAGACCGGGCTGCTACGGCGCGGTGCCGCCTTCGTGGTGACGCGCGGCGAAGAGTTGCTGGTGCGCACCCGCGCCGAAAAAGGCCTGCTCGGCGGCATGACCGAGGTGCCGGTGTCGGATTGGCTGGCCGGCCATGACGACAAGGCGGCGCTGGCCCAGGCGCCGGCGTTGAAGAGCGTGGCGCGCTGGCATCGCAAGGTCGGCGTGGTCAGTCATGTGTTCACGCATTTTCCGCTGGAGCTGGTGGTCTACACGGCGCAGGTGCCGGCGCGCAGCCGTGCGCCTGATGGCATGCGCTGGGTGCCGGTGGCCACCTTGCACGACGAGGCGCTGCCCAACCTGATGCGCAAGGTGATCGCCCACGGGCTCGGCTGACGCTCAGGCGACCTGCGAACCCGGCGTCAGTCTGGCCGGCTCGAACACCGTCCGGTTGCGACCGTCGTTTTTCGCCTGATACAGGCCCTGGTCGGCGCGCTCGATGATGTCCTGCACGTCGCGGTCGTTGTCCGCCAGCAGGGCGATGCCGATCGAGACGGTCGCCGAAATCCGCGTCGCGCCTTCGCCGACGGCGGTCTGCTCGATCATACGGCGAATGCGGTCGGCCACGATCCGTGCGTCGCCCTCATCGACCTCGCGCAGCAGCACCATGAATTCCTCGCCGCCGAACCGCGCCGCGCGGTCGGTGGCCTTGATGTTGCCGACGATGATGCCGGCGATGTGTTTTATGGCGCCGTCACCGGCGGCATGGCCATGGCGGTCGTTGATCTGCTTGAAATGATCGATGTCGATCATCAGCACCGCCATGCTGCGCCGGTAGCGCAGGCTGAAGGCCATGGCGTCGTCGGCGGCAGCCAGAAAGGCGCGGCGGTTCATCAGGTCGGTGAGGAAGTCGGTGTCAGCCAGCCGCCGCAACTTGCTGATGTCATCCTTGAACTGCATGGCGTTCTCGGTGGCGCGCGCTTCAGCTACCCTGGTCTGCTCTTCGGCGAAGCCGATACGACGCAGCAGCGAGCGCAGGGCGCGCGTCGGCTGCACCACTTCCACCGAGCCGTTGTGGCGCGGCAGCATGGTCGGCCCCGAGGCGCGTCCGATCCGGTCTGCCTCGATCGTGATGGCGCGGATCGGCCGTGAAATGCGCAGCGCGATGAAGAACGCGAAGGCGACGCCGGCCAGCCCGGTGATCGCGCCGGTGATGAGGATGGTCTTGGCGGAGCGAACCGCTGCGGCGAGTGCCACGCTGGCCGGCTGGCTCGCGGTGACGATCCAATCCAGCCCCTGATAGTCGCGGTGCCCCTTGCCGACATAGAACGCTGTCAGCATGGAGGTTGCGCCGGCGGTTTCGACGAACGCGCCCGAGCGGGATGCAAGAATGTCACTCAGGCGGCTACCGCTGAACTTGACGGTGCCGGGGCTCTGGCCGACCAGAACGGTGCCGCTGCGCGACGTCACGGCGATCCGGGTGTCGGTATTGCCGTCGTTGTCTTCGGCGTTGGCGATCAGGCTGCGCGCCCAGTCCCAGTTCAGGTGGCCGCCCAGCACACCGATGACGTCGCCGGGGCTGTCCCTGACGGGAACCGCGATGTCGACAAAACGATAGGGCTCTCCGTCGGCGCGCTGCGCCAGCAGCGACGACAGCAACTGCGCCTCGTGCACGTCGCCGATCGTGCTCTCGCTGAGGCCGGCCTTGAACCATGGACGCGCGGCAACGGACACCCCTTCCAGCAGGCCTCCGGTCGCCGCCGCCACCATGCCGTCAGAGCGCGCAAAGCCGATCCATGCGAAATCGGAAAACGAATGCTGCAACTGATTGAGCGCCTTGCGCAGGGTTGCGGGGTCATTCTGCCAAAGCGTGCGGAGCGTCTCCAGTTCGGAGAACAGGCGCACTTCCTGCTGGCGCACCGCCATGTAGCGATCCAGCCGCTCGGCGGTGGTGGAGGCCACGCTGGCCAGCCGGATGTTCACCTGCGAGGCGGTGTTGCTGTAACTGACGAACGCCGCCCCGATGGCGAGCAACCCGACCAGGATCACACTCAACGCCGCCACCGCCGCGGCAATCTGCGTGCGGACCGTCAGGCGATCCTCGAAGGCGTGAAGCAGGCCCGTCAGTTCTTTCAACAACATGTATCGATGGGTCCTGTTGGTTCGCCTTCTGACATAGTGCTGTTGCGATTTGCTAACGGTGGTCCGACGCGTTGCGATCATGTTGAACGTCGTGTGAACGGCGCGAGTTCCGCTGCGGAACCCGTTGCGATCAGCCGCACGAGATGGCGGCACAGGCGCAATTGCGAAACTTTCTTTAAGCGAAATGCAATCAAGGGCTGCCAAGGTGACCTGAACATGGCCGGGCAGTTGTGGGAAACCTTAACGCTTCGTTTAACAAGGTGGCCTAATACCACTCGCCTGCTTTCCCGCATACGTTACGACCGGATCTGAAATGTCCAAGCACGTCACGCCGAGCGGCCGCGAGACCTTCTTTCCCGCATCCGACCTGATCGTTTCGAAGACTGACCTCAAGGGCCGGTTGACCTATGCCAACCGGTTGTTCTGCAAGGTCGCCGGCTACACCGAGGCCGAGCTGATCGGCGCGCAGCACAGCATCGTCCGCCATCCCGATATGCCGCGCAGCGTGTTCAAGCTGCTGTGGGACACCATCGAGGATCGCCGCGAGATCTTCGCCTACGTCAAGAACATGGCGAAGGACGGCGACCATTACTGGGTCTATGCCCACGTGACGCCGTCGTTCGGCGCCGACGGCAAGATCTGCAGCTATCATTCCAATCGACGCGCACCGGCCCGCGACATCGTCGAGAAGACCATCGCGCCGCTCTATGCCGAGGTGCTCGCGATCGAGCGCCGCCATACCAACGGCAAGGACGCCGTCGCCGCCGGACACAAGGCCCTTGTGGATTTCGTTGCCTCGCAGAAAGTCAGCTATGACGAACTTATGTTTTCTCTCAAAAGCGCAGCTTAGCACGCTGCTCGTCATTGCCGCCTCGGTTACGGCACTCGTGCTTCAGCTCGCAGGGTTTCCGCTCGCCGCCATGGCCTGCTCGGCGCTGGCGATCGCCGCTGCGGCGCTGTCGCTGATGTGGGTGATGCGAGCCACGGCGCTGGTCACGCGTGCGACGAAGGTTTGCCATAGCATCGCGCAGGGCGATTTTGAAGCCCGCGTGCTGGCGATCCCGGTCGGCGGCGACATGGGAGAGCTGCTGCACAGCATCAACGACATGATCGACGGCTGCGACGCATTCGTCCGCGAATCCACTGCGGCGATGACCGCCCTGCATCACAATAAGTATTATCGCCGCATCCTGCCGGGCGGTTTGCACGGCGGGCTGCTGCAGGGCGCCAATGCCATGAATGCCGCCACCGACAGCATCGCGGCGCGCATCAAGCACTTCGAGCGGCAGACTGCCGAACTGGAAACCACCGTCAATGCCATCGTCAGCGCGCTCGACAGCGGCGCCGCGGAGATGAGCGGCACCGCCGGCAATCTGCGCGCCGGCGCCACCTCCACGCTTCAGCGCATGACTTCGGTGGCGGCGGCCTCCGAGCAGGCCGCGGCCAACATGCAGTCGGTCGCCTCGGCGACGGCAACGCTGTCGTCCACCGCCAGCGAAGTCGGCGCCGACATCCACCGCTCGGCCGACATCGCCGGTCGCGCCGTGGAGCGGGTTGCCGATGCCGCCAGCAATGTCGACGTGCTCCGCAACGTCGCCATGCGCATCAGCGAAGTCGTCAAGTCGATCAACGCCATCGCCAGCCAGACCAACCTGCTGGCGCTGAACGCCACCATCGAGGCGGCGCGCGCCGGCGATGCCGGCCGCGGCTTTGCCGTGGTCGCCCACGAGGTCAAATCGCTGGCGACGCAGACCGCCAATTTCACCGCCGAGATCGAGGCCCAGATCGGCCAGGTCAAATCGGCCACCGACAAGGTCAGCGATTCCATCACCGAGATCGGCACGGTCATCGCCGAGGTCAACGAGATCACCGGCAAGGTCGCCAGTGCCTCGGAGGCGCAGTCGGCGGCCACGGCCGGCATCGCCCGCAATGTCGACGAGGCGTTCGGCGTGGTGCGCGACATGTCCGCCAACATCCAGGCGTTAGCGGGTACGGCCAAGGAGACCGAGCAGCTCGCAACCTCGACCATGGCCGCGTCCGGCGATCTGTCGTCGCAGTCCGGTCTGCTGACCAAGGAAATCCGCCTCTATCTCGACCACGCCCGGCAAAACCTGGTGGATCAGACGGGCAGCAAGGCGGCGTAGCTATACTTGTAGGACGGGCAAAGCCTCGACCGCGCAAAGCGCGGCGAGGTGTGCCCACCACAAATGTGACACGCGTGAGGGTGGGCACGGCGCAAGAGCGCCTTTGTCCACCCTACGTTTTCAGCGCTTTCATCTCCTTTCCGATCTCCAGCATCACCTTGCGCAGCCAGATCGAGCCGGGATCGAACTGTGCCCGCGTCGGCGTGAACATGTATTGTTCGTCGATACCGGGATCGAGCGGCGGCGCGATCGTCGTCAACTCCAGAGATTTGGCGAGCGCTGCGATCAGACGGCGCGGCACAAAGGCGACGAGGTCACTGCGCGCCGATACGTGCAGCGCCTCGAGATAGCCCGGCACGGTCAGTGCAATTCGTCGCTCGATCCCCTGCGGCAACAGCCAGTTGTCGATCAGGTCCGCGTTGTTGCCGCGGATCACCACCGCGATATGCTTTGCCCTGAGAAAATCCGCGCGCCGCTTCAGCTTTGTCCCGGCGGGATGCCCGCGCCGCACCGCCAGCGCGTCGCTGTCGGTGTAGAGCAGTTGCCGGTGAAAGCCCTTGAAGGCATTGCCGATGCTGATCACCATGTCGATGGTGCGGGCGAACTCGGCATGGAAGATCGCCGGGCCGCGCCACGGCACAATGTCGATCTGCACGTTCGGCGCCAGCGCCGAGATCTTCGCCATTAGCGGCGGGACCAGCAGTTCGACCGCGAGGTCGGGCATCATCAGGCGGAAGCGCCGCTCGCTGCTGGTGGCATCGAAGCCCTCGGCAACGAACAGCCCGCGCACCTGCTCGAGCGCCTGTGCCAACGGCCCACGCAGAGCCTGCGCCCGTGGCGTCAGCTCCATGCGTGCGCCGACGCGCACCAAAAGCGGGTCGCCGAGAACGTCACGCAATCGCTGCAGTGCGTGGCTTGTGGCCGGCTGCGACAACCCGATACGCAGCGCGGCGCGGCTGACGCTGGCGTCGCGCAGCAGGGCATCGAGCGCCACCAGCAGGTTGAGGTCTATCGCAGCCAAATTCATGGCGTCGATATATATCATATCAACTATCGATTGGAAGAATACAGCGCGCTGCGCCATGTTGCGGTCATGGTCTCGTAACGAGGACAATCCGGATGACGTCATGCCGACAGCATCACGCCAATGTCGAAGCGCTATTCGACCGCTTTCCACGATCGTGGATGCCGCCGTTCCGATTCTCTACCTCGCTTGCGAGGCACCCTGAGCTTTTCGAACGTCACTATCGCTATCAGGAGATATTCATGAGCGTTGCTGCCAACAAAAGATTGATTCAGCAGATTTACACCGACTCCGCCAACCGCAGCGGCACCACCTTCGCCGACCACCTCGCCGACGACGTGTGCTGGATCGTCACCGGCCAATATTCATGGTCGCGCAGCTTCAAGGGGCGCGATGCGGTGGTGAACGGGCTGATGGGGCACTTCAGGTCGTTGTTCGACATCCGGCCGCGCACCGTGGCGTACAATTTTATCGCCGAAGGTGACACCGTCGTCGTCGAGGCCAAGGGCGACAATGTCACCAAGACCGGCGTCCGCTACGACAACGATTATTGCATGGTGTGGCGCATCGAGGATGGCCGGATCAAGCAGATCAAGGAGTATTGCGACTCGGCGCTGGTGGAGAAGGTGCTCGGTCCGTTTCCGCAGCTATGATCGGTAGCCCGGATGAGCCAACGGGTCGCGCTTCGCGCGCCCGATGATAAACTCCACGATATCCGGGGGCCGGAGGATCGCTTGAAACTCTGTCCCGGATGTCGTTTCCGCGCCGCAAGCGGCGCGGAAACTCATCCGGGCTACAGGCAGAGCTCTGTCCTCGCGATCAGGCGACCTTGGTGGCGAGGTGCTTGAACATGACGCTGCGCGCGGCATCGTCCATGTCGGGCTTCCAGGTGAAGCGGTCCTTGAGCGCGATGGCCTTGGCCGCTGCGGGCCGTGCGGAGATCGCATCCACCAGTCGCTTCACGTTGGCGTATTTTGCCAGCGCGTCGTCGCCGAGCACGAAGGCGGTCATCCGCGCCCAGCCCCAGACGTCCATGTCGACGATGGTGTAGCTGTCGCCGACCATGTAGGCGCGGCCGGCAAGCCGCTCGTTCAGTACCGTGAGATGGCGGTTGGCCTCGAACTGGTAGCGGTTATGGGCGTAATCGATCTTCTCGGGCGCGAAATGCTTGAAGTGCACGGCCTGGCCGAAAAACGGACCGACTCCGGTGGCGACGAACATCAGCCATGACAGCAGCTCGGCGCGGTCTTTGGCGCCGGCAGGCGGCAGGAACTTGCCGGTTTTCTCGGCGAGGTAGAGCAGGATGGCATTGCTGTCGAACACCACGACACCGTCATCGTCGATGGCCGGCACCTTGGCATTCGGATTGATGGCGAGATAGTCGGGATCGAACTGGCCGCCGGTGCGGGTATCGACCGGGACGGGCTCGTAGGGCAGGCCGAGCTCCTCGAGCAGCAGCGCGACCTTGGTCGGATTCGGCGAACCGTTGAAATAGAACTTCAGCACGGCATATCTCCCTGGAATTCTCTGCGGGCAAAGCGACACCGCATGCGCGGCCATTGTCCGGTGCTTGGAATTGGCAGCCAAGGCAAGCGACGTTTTCGTGAAGGCCGGGCTGCAGACCGGGAAAGCCGCAACGCCCCGGCCACGCCCGGCAGATGCGGTCGATCGCGCCGGCGGCCTGACGGCTCGAACCGGCGCTAGTCTCCAGCTTGAAGCGAGAGCGGCGCGGTGCGCTACCGGCACCTAGGCCTTGATATCGGTGATGAAACCCGGGCTGCCGCCCTTTTCAATCTGCTTCTGTGCAGCCTGCTTGACCATGTCCGCGATCTTTTGCTCGATTGCTTTCTGCTGGTCCGGCGGCATGCTTTTCAACTGCCCTTCGGTGACGCCAATGCTCGACAGCATGGCGGCGCGCATCCTGTCGGCCGGCGACATCTTGGTGAAGGCGCGAAATTTGTCCTCGGCACTCTCGGGCGCGATGGCCTTGTCGAGGCTGCCCTTGCTGGCCTTGATGCTGCTCGAGAGCGTGGACGTAAACATGCTGGATACGATTGAGCTGGCCATCGGGATCTCCCGCGTTGTGAGGCGTCAAGCACCCCCACGCAAAATCCGGACCATGGAAATATTCAGCAACACCAGGTATTTGAGGTTGCGCGGTGGCGGGAGGGCGTTGCCGCCCGGCAAGCCTTGCCGGCAGACCTTGCCGGTCTATGGCGTGTCCCCGCGTCGATCGCCACGCACAGCAACGCCGCCGGCCGCCCGGCGGCATTGTGTAGTGTAGTTCATGTCTTTGGAAATCGGCGCGGTGGGCACGACGCAAGTGCGCCGTTGCCGACCATGCCAGGCGATGGAGGGATTATACCCCGTCCATCTCGCTGCGGATCTGGGCACGCAATTCGTCGATGAGCCGCAGGCCCTTCTTGGTCTCGAGGTGCCAGAAGGTCCAGCCGTTGCAGGCGGCGGAGCCCTGGGCGACTGCGCCCATGCGGTGGATCGAGCCGACCTTGTCGCCGAACAGGATGGCGCCGTCGGCGCGCACCAAAGCGCCGTGGCGCTTCTTGGCATCGACGAGTTTCGTCCCGGGCGTGATCATGCCGCGCTCCACCAGTTCGGAGAACGCGACGCGGGGGGCAGAACGCGCGGTCATGAACGGGGCGAGGGTGGCGTCGGGCAGAGGCTCGATCGCGGCGATGCGCGCTTCGGCCGCGGCGGCGTAGTCGCGGTCGCGCTCGAAGCCGATGTAGCTGCGGCCGAGCCGCTTGGCGACGGCACCGGTGGTGCCGGTGCCGTTGAACGGATCGATGACCAGATCGCCGGGCTTCGATGACGACAGCAGCACGCGGGCGAGCAGGCCTTCGGGCTTCTGGGTCGGGTGCACCTTCTTGCCGTCGGCGCCCTTCAGGCGCTCGTCGCCGGTGCACAGCGGAATCAGCCAGTCGGAACGCGCCTGGACATCTTCATTCGCGGCCTTCAGGGCCTCGTAGTTGAAGGTATAGCCCTTGGCGTTCTCGTCGCGCGCGGCCCAGATCATGGTCTCGTGCGCATTGGTGAAGCGGCGGCCGCGGAAGTTCGGCATCGGGTTGGACTTGCGCCACACGATGTCGTTGAGCACCCAGAACCCGAGGTCCTGCATGATCGAGCCGACGCGGAAGATGTTGTGGTAGGAGCCGATCACCCACAGGGTGGCCGACGGTTTCATGATCCGGCGCGCGGCCAGGAGCCAGGCGCGGGTGAAATCGTCGTAGGCGGCGAATGACGAGAACTTGTCCCAGTCATCGGTGACCGCATCGACATGCGATTCGTCGGGGCGCTTGAGATCGCCCTTCAGTTGCAGGTTGTACGGCGGATCTGCAAACACCAGATCGACCGACTGGGCCGGCAACTTTGACATCTCGGCGACGCAATCCCCGATGACGATACGGGAAGAGGGGCCGGATTCGAATTTGATGCGGGGCGCCCTTGCAGACGCCCCGCGAAGCGAAACAACCATGACTCAATTACTCTGACTCAGGCGACGCTGTCGGCGACGCGGGACTAAACAACCGACTGGCCACAACATGACGCGGCAAAGTAAAAATCGACTTAATTGCCATCGACTTCGTTACTGTTCATGCTAGGCAATAATTGCCGGGCAGGTTATTGCTGAATTCGATGGAAATTTTATGCGGTTGCCGCGTTGTGTGTCGGCGCGCGCTCCGCCAGCGGACTGAATAAAGGAAAGCCACCATGCGTTACGATGACTTCCGTCGCAGCGACAACATTGACGACCGTCGCGACGACGAAGGCGGCGGCGGTGGTGGCGGCGGTTTCGGCCTGCCGATGGGCGGCGGCGGTCTCGGCATCGGCACGGTGATCGTGCTCGGCCTGGTCGGCTGGGCGTTCGGCATCGATCCGCGCATCCTGATCGGCGGCGCCGAGATTCTCACCGGCGGCCAGCAGCAGGCGCCGACTTATCAGACGGACCGCCGCTCGGCGCCCTCCAAGGGCGGCGCGCCGACCGACGAGATGGGCAGCATGATTTCCGGCGTGCTCGGCGAGATCGACGACCGCTGGAGCGAGATCTTCCAGGCCAACGGCCAGAAGTATTCCGGCCCGCGCATCGTGCTGTTCAAGAATGCCACCAACGGTGGCCGCTGCGGCATGGCGCAAGCGGCGATGGGGCCGTTCTACTGTCCGCCGGACAAGCAGATCTTCCTCGACACCGGCTTCTTCCGCCAGGTCGAAACGCGTTTTCGCGGCTGCTCGGGCAATGCCTGCAAGTTCACCGCGGCCTACATCATTGCGCATGAGGCCGGCCACCACATCCAGAACCTGCTCGGCATCCTGCCGCGCGTGCAGCGGCTGCAGGAGCAGGCCGGCAGCAAGGCCGCGTCCAACGCGCTACAGGTCAAGGTCGAGCTGCAGGCCGATTGCCTGTCCGGCGTCTGGGTCAACCGCGAGGAGAAGAAGCGGCCGGGCTTCCTTGAGGCCGGCGACATCGACGCCGCGCTGCAGACCGCCTCGGCCATCGGCGACGATACGCTGCAGCGTCAGGCCCAGGGCCGCGTCGTGCCGGACTCCTTCACCCACGGTTCGGCCGAACAGCGCAAGCGCTGGTTCATGACCGGCTACCAGCAGGGTACCGTGCAGGCCTGCAACACCTTTGGCGCGCAGCGGCTGTAAACTGGGTACGTTCCCCGGACGCGATGCAATACGCAGTATTGCTTCGCAGATCCGGGGCCCAGCTTTCTGCTACAACCGGGGTCCAGCATCTGCGGAGCGGCGCAAGAGCGCCGCACCGCGTGCGGGACACGAGAGGTCGACACCATGTCATCCACCGACGAAACCAAGATATTCATCCCGCTCAACATCGCGGTGCTCACGGTGTCCGACACCCGCGCGCTGGCCGACGACAAATCGGGCACCACGCTGGTCGATCGCCTCACCGCTGCCGGCCACAAGCTGGCGGCGCGCGAGATCGTCACCGATGACGTGCCGGCGATCCGCGCCGTGATTCAAAAGTGGATTGCCGATCCCGGCGTCGATGCCGTCATCACCACCGGCGGCACCGGCTTCACCGGGCGTGACGTCACGCCGGAAGCGATCGAGCCGTTGTTCGAGAAGCGCATGGACGGCTTCTCCATCGCCTTCCATATGCTGAGCCACGCCAAGATCGGCACGTCGACAATCCAGAGCCGGGCCACCGCCGGCGTTGCGGGCGCGACCTATATCTTCTGCCTGCCGGGATCGCCCGGCGCCTGCCGCGACGGCTGGGACGGCATCCTGGCAGCACAGCTCGATTACCGCACGCGGCCGTGCAACTTCGTCGAGATCATGCCGCGGCTCGACGAGCACCTGCGTCGCGGCAAGGCGAAGGGCGCCTCGGCCTGATCTGTCAGCGCCGGCGCAGGATGCGTGTGAGCCATCCGCGCAGGGTGCGCCGTGCCGCGCTGCAGGCTTCGATACGCAGCAGCTTCGCATTGGCCTTGTGAAACGCCAGTAGCTCCGGGGTGACGCGCCGCGGTGTGTCGCGCCGCGCCGACATTACAGGTCGCGCTCCCACGTCTCCCCGATCAGGTTCTGGCCGAAGCTGCGATGCGGCTCGGTCGATACCAGCACGAAGCCGGCCTGCTGATAGATTTTTCGCGCGGCGATGAGGATGCTCTGGGTCCACAGCGTGATCTTGCTGTAGCCGCATTGCCGGGCGAAGCCGATGCACTCCGCGACCAGCCGTTGTCCGAGCTGCTGGCCGCGCCCGGCCGGGTCCACCAGCAGCAGCCGCACTTTTGCGATGTCGTCCGACTGCCGGACCAGAAATATCGAGCCCACCGGCTGGCCGTCGATCTCGGCGATCCAGCAGCGCTCGCGGGAGGCGTCGAACGACGCCAGAAACTTGCCGGCGATCTCCGCCACCAGCGCCTCGAAGGACGCATCGAACCCATATTCGGCGGCATAGAGCGCGCCGTGGCTTTGCACCACCCAGCCGATGTCGCCGGGGATCGGCGCGCGCAGCGTCGCTTTCGGGCGCGCACGGGCCCGCGCATCGAGCAGTCGTTCGATGGTCGACATGGCCTGCGCTACCTGGTTGGCCTCGTGTGGCGCAAGCTGGCTGAGCATCGCGCCGATGTCGGCATGCGAGCTGCGATCGAGCCGGCCGGACGCCAGGCGGCCTTTGGCGGTCAGGCCGAGCTGGTACTGGCGGCGATCGGTCGGCAATGGCCGGCGGGTGACCAGGCCCTTGTCGGCAAAATTCTGGACGATGCGGCTGAGATAGCCGGCGTCGATGTCGAGGGCGGTGGCGATCTCCTTCGCCGACGGCGCCTCGCGATGCGCGAGTTCGTACAGCACCCGCGCTTCGGTGAGCGAATAGGGACTGTCGAGGAACTGCTGCTCGAGCACGCCGAGCCGGCGGGTATAGAAGCGGTTGAAGTCGCGGACCGCGGCGATCTGCTGATCGGAGATGGTCGGTGTCATGGTCGTGTGTCCGGCAAGCCTCAATGGTTGCCAATGTCAATCAATTGGTTGCTTTTAGCAAGTAATTTGTGAGGCGCCGTTCGTAGGATGGGTAGAGCCAACGGGTCGCGCGAAGCGCGCCCGATGATAAACTCCGCGAAACCCATCGTGTCTGTGCGGGTGATTGATGGGTTTCGCGAAGACGCTCGACCCATCCTGCGCTGCCACGCCGTTGCATTCGTTCAGGCGACGATGATCCGGCTGCGCAGCAGGGTGCGCGAGGAACGGCCCAGCCGGCGCAGCAGGCGGGCTTCGGCGCGGGCGGCATCGGCGTAGCCGCCGAGCCGGTCGTAATGCTCGCGGGCGATCAGCAGGCCTTGATCCGCGGAAGGTCCGAGCATCAGGCGGCCGAGCAGTTTCAGCCCGTCGCGCAGGGTCGACTCCGAATAGGGCGAGCGGGCATAGCGGAAGATTCCCGCTCGGGGTTTATCGCTTCCCGACATCCGCTGGATGAACTGGCTGGTTTCCTCGATCCAGCCGGCGTCGAGCACGGCGCCGGCATGCAGGAACATCAGCCATGGCGAGCGCGACTGCCGGGCGCCGGCGGCCATTGCTGCGGCGCGCGAGCCCTGGAACGACAGGAAGCCGCAGCCGGCGACATCGGCGACGTGCTCGATGACGCCGTTATCGGCGCGGTCGACCAGCAGCACTTCCTTGATCACGCCCGCGGCAGCGCCGGGCACCAGCGCGGCCAACGTGGCGACGGCAGGCTGTTCGACGCCTTCGGTGGGGATGATCACGCTGAGCATGGGCGGAGGGGAGTACCTTTTTGATGCGAAACCGTGGCACGGTTATCATTTTGTCGCAATCAAATCAGCCCTCGGCCCGCCTATTTTTGCGCCCGTACCAACAAGCGCTATTGGCCCGCGGCGTGGTGCGGAGCCGGCCCCGCCGCGTGATGACCATGGCCCTTCGATCGCCAGCCTTCGATCTCGGCGAGTTCGGCGTCCGGGTGGCTGACGATGATCTCGCGCTTGCCGAGATAGATGTGGCCGCTGTCACCGTCGATGCAGATCCAGTCGCCGGCCGCCAGCGTGGCGTCGCCAAGTCGGGCCTGATCGGCGTCGGTGTCGATGACCATGCCGGCGCAGCCGACGATGCACGGCCGTCCCATCTGCCGCGCTACCAGCGCCGCATGCGCGGTGCGGGCGCCGACCGAAGTGACGATGCCGGCGGCGACCGCAAAGCCTGCCACGTCGGCGGTGGATGTATCCGGGCGCAACAGGATCACCGGCTCGCCGGTGTCAGCCAGCCGCCGGGCGCTGGCGGAGTCGAAGGCGGCGCGCCCGACGGCGATGCCGCCTGACGCGCCGATCCCTGCGATCGCCGGATCGGAGCTGTCCGCCAGCCGGGTGTGGTCGAGCGCCGCGAGATCGATGCCGTCGATCCGCTGCAGCGCCTGCTTCGGTGTGATCAGCCCGTCATGGACGAGGTCGATGGCGATGCGCAGTGCCGCGCGTGGTGTCCGCTTGGCGGTGCGCGTCTGCAGGATCCAGAGTCTGCCGTCCTCGATGGTGAACTCGATATCCTGGACATCTACGAATTCGCGTTCGAGCTGTTTAAGGATATCGCTGAGCTCGCCGGCCACCGCGGGCATCGCGCGGGCGATGCTCTGTTCGCTGTCGGGGGTGCGACGGCCGGAGACCACGTCCTCGCCCTGGGCGTCGAGCACCAGATCGATCATCGGCTTCGCCAGGCCTGTGGAGGGATCGCGCGAAAACGCCACGCCGGCGCCGGAAGAGAGGCCGCCATTGCCGAACACCATGGCTTGCACGGTCACCGCGGTACCTTCGAGGTCGTCGAGCTGTTGCAGCTTGCGGTAGGTCTGTGCGCGTTCGCTGACCCAGGAGCGATAGACCGCGCGCGCCGCGCTATCGAGTTGCGCCGCCGCATCTTCCAGCCAGCTGTCATCGTCATCGTCGACCAGGGCGCATTGCTCGCCGGCCAGGCGTTCCAGCGCTTCGCTGTCGAGATCGCGGTCGCTCAAAGCCTGCTCGGCGGCAATCAACTCCGTCAGCCGCGCGTTCAATGGCGCGGGATCGCGGCCAAGCACGGTCTCGGCATAGCTCTCGATGAAGCGGCGGCGGCAATCCCAGGCCAGCCGCGGCCGCCCGGTTGTGCGGATCAGCCCGTGTACCGCAGCCAGCGTGCAGCCGACGTCGAGCACGGTCTCCAGCATGCCGGGCATCGAGCGCGCGGCGCCGGAGCGCACTGATACCAGCAGGGGATTGCGGCGATCGCCGAAGCGCTTGCCGGTCGCCTGCTCCAGGAAGGCGATGCCGTCCTTCAGCCCGTGGCGAAGATCGCGTTCGGCCCGCGGATCGCCCGATATGATGGCGGCACACAGTCTGACCGGAAGCACGAAGGCCGGCGGCACCGGCAGGCCCAGCGCTGCCATGCGCGCCAGGTTGGCAGCCTTGTTGCCGATACTGTCCGCCGAATGCGGTTTGGTCGAGCCGTCGCCGATGCGCACGATATGCATGGTCTGTCCTCTACGCCAACAGGTCGGAGATGATGTAGCGGCGCAGCAGATGGCCGAAGCCGGCCAGCCGGTCGGTGGTGCGCTCGATGGCCCGCGCCAGCTCCAGCACCGACAAGGAGGTCGCCACGTCGAAGCCGCCGGCGAACACCCGGGTCGTCACCTCGCGTTCGCGCAGGTCGGCGTCGTGCTCGGCATCGATCAGCCGCACCACGCAGGCCAGCGCATCCTCGGAATCGACACGCTGGCCGTCCGGGACCTCGGCGGCGGCAGCGAGGCCCGAGGCCACGGCCTGCAGCGCCGTGACGGCGGTCCCGCACAGCCCGGTGAGTGCTTCCAGCAGCGCCGGATCGACATTCGCCGGCAGCAATGAGGCGATGAAGGCGGCCTGCTCCAGTTCGTCGACGGCCTGTTCGACGCTGTCCGTCATCTGCTCGATCACCGGGCGGGCGTTGAGGCGCGTCACTTCCTTGCGGGCCTCGATGGCGATGCGGTCGGCCTTCTGTTCGATGCGGCTGGCGCGGGCGGCGAACGCCTTGCCGTCGGCGCTCCGTCCGGCCTGCAGCGCCGCGAGATGATGGGCGAGGCCGGCGGCGATATCGTGGGCGAGACCGGCCTGCCGCGTGATGATCTCGAGCAGGGTGCTGTCGACGCGCTCCAGATGGCGCACCAGCTCGGCCTCGATCTGGTCGCGGACCAGACGCACCGAACGGCCCGCACTCAGCGCCTCGGTCGACACCCGCATGGCGGTCTTGAGAAAATCCACCGCGGCGTCGCGGCCGAGCGCTTGGTCGAGCCGTTCGCCGAAGCCGATCCGGGTCGGCGCGGCATTGCGTACCGCGGCGCCGATCAGCTCGTCGCCGCCCAGTTCGAGAAAGGCGCGGTGGCCGATGCGATGGCGCGCGGCCCAGCCGAGCAGCTCGGCGGCGTCGTTCTTGGCGACCCAGCTGCGCAACAGTTTGCGCGCCTTGTTCCAGTCGATCAGGAACACCAGCGCAGCACCGACGGCGGCGAGGAATTCATCGCGCTCGTCGGCGCTGTCGGCCTGATAGTCGCCGGTGACCAGATAGAACGTGCCGTCGTCGCCGAGGCCATCGGCGGCATGGCGATCCAGCCCGCTCCACGTCGCCGGAAATTTATCGAACAGCGCCACGAAGAACCTGGCGCGGGCACGATGGACGTCGGTGTAAGTGACGGTGACCGCGTTAGCCTTGACGGCGATCACCACCACATGAGCGTCGGTGGTGCCGATATCGTTCTGGATCAGCAGCCGGCCGCCGGAGCGGGTGGCCATGGTGTCGAGGCCGGGATGGTCGAACTTCAGTGCCCGCGTCTGGCCGAGCCCGCGCATGAAGGCCTGCACCGGCGCATGGTCGCCGGGCTGCAGCCCGAACACATGGGCGCCGTCGATCACCTCTTCGGCGCAACCCGCGGCCAGCCGGTTGAGCGCCTTGTGCAGGTCCATCACCATCCGGTGCAGGCTGTCGGCGCCGTTTTCGGCCATTCCGGTCAATCGCGCGATCCGCGCCGCCTCGATGTCGGCGGCGGCGTCCAGCACGCCGGCCGCCAGCATCGCGGACAGCCTGCCGTCGAAGGCTTCGCCTTCCCGCGACGCGCCGGCCTTGACCGCGCGGATCATCGCGGTGACGTCGTCGACGATGTCCTTCATCAGCCTTGCGAGATTGGGCGCCGCGATGCGGCCCTCCGCAGCCATGTGCGCGCCGCCGATCAGTGTGGCGATGGCGGCGGGCGCAATACCCGCGGCGCGGCATTCCGCCTGCAGATCGGCCATGGCCTGCCCCGGCGCCCGCGCATGCTGGACGGCGGCCTGCAACGCGCTCATCCGCACCTTGATGCGGTCGTTGGCGGCGAGACCCTCCGCCACCAGCGATGGCAGCAGTATGTCGGTCTGGCCGAGTTCTTCGATGATCTGGGATTTCATGGGCGACGCACACCGGTTGAATCGGACGTGCCGCCTGTATGGCCCGGCTTAGCGACACTTTGATTGCGCTATGTCAGTCATCCAATTGTCATGAGAACGTCGGTACAGCGGATGCATGCTCGTACCGGACGGAATGAATCGAGAGCGACGTTATGTTCTTGATTTGTTCCTACGTCGCGCTATGTTGTTGGCATGAGTCGCAACATCGCTGCCCTCAAGTACCCGCCGGTCCCGGCGCCCTCCGAACCGGCGGGTGTACCTTCGCCGTTTCCCGAAATCGCCGTGGCGATCGAGAAGCAGCGGCGGCGCGGCCGCGGCGCCCAGTCCAACGACTCCGGCCGCTTCGAGGCCGAAGCCCGGGTCGCCTTCGACGACGGCTGGCAGAGCCTCGACGAACTGTCGCCGTTCAAGACGACGGTGGCCGTCGACACCGCGCGCAAGGTGATCACCCGGAACGACTCCCCGGACATCGGCTTCGACCGTTCCATCAATCCCTATCGCGGTTGCGAGCACGGCTGCGTCTATTGCTTCGCGCGGCCGAGCCACGCCTTTCTCGGCCTGTCGCCGGGGCTGGATTTCGAATCCAAGCTGTTCGCCAAGCCGGATGCGCCGGCGCTGCTGGAAAAGGAGCTGGCGGCGCCGGACTACGAGCCGAAGATGATCGCCATCGGCACCAACACCGATCCGTACCAGCCGATCGAGCGCGACAGCAAGATCATGCGCGGCATTCTCGAAGTGCTGGAGCGCGCCTCGCATCCGGTCGGCATCGTGACCAAATCGGCGCTGGTGACCCGCGACATCGACATCCTCGCCCGCATGGCCAAGCGCAATCTCGCCAAGGTGGCGATCTCCGTAACCACGCTGGATCCCAAGCTGGCCCGCACCATGGAGCCACGCGCCTCGACGCCGGCGAAGCGGCTGGAGGCGCTGCGGCAACTGTCGGAGGCCGGGATTCCCACCACGGTGATGGTGGCGCCGATCATTCCGGCCCTGAACGATGCCGAGATCGAGCGCATCCTCGATGCCGCCGCCCATGCCGGGGTCAAGGAAGCCAGCTACGTGCTGCTGCGGCTGCCACTGGAGGTCCGCGACCTCTTTCGCGAGTGGCTGATGGCGAATTATCCCGACCGCTACCGCCACGTCTTCACGCTGATCCGCGATATGCGCGGCGGCCGCGACTACGACTCGCAATGGGGCACGCGGATGAAGGGCACCGGGCCGATGGCCTGGATGATCGGCCGCAGATTCGAGATCGCCTGCGCGAAGCTCGGCCTCAACAAGCGTCGCTCGAAACTGACCACCGACCATTTCGCCAAGCCGGCGGGTCAGCAGCCGAGTTTGTTTTAGAATTCTGAAGTGTCGCTGCCAGGACTTGGCCCCTCGTGTCGCTTCCGAGGGTGCCTGTGCAGCGCAGGCGGGTGGAGGGAAGTCCGTGAGCCACGCGGGCTTCCCTCACCCGACGTCCCTGAATAGCGGGCACAGCCCGGAGTTCCCGGTTGCGCTGTCGGGCCGGTGACAGCACGATCCCGGCATGATTCGTGTTCCAGCCAAAGATCAGCCGAAGCCGCGCAAGCCGGCAGTCATCGTGAAGCCGCCAAGCTTCAAGCGCGAGCGCGCGCTGCTGAAGCAGGGCGTGTGGCCGGTGGCCGGCTGCGACGAGGCCGGGCGCGGCCCGCTGGCCGGTCCGGTGGTGGCCGCCGCCGTGGTGCTCGATCCCAAACGGATTCCGAAAGGCCTCGACGATTCCAAGCGCCTGACCGAGGCCAAGCGCGAGGAACTGTTCGAGGAGATCTGTGCCACCGCCTCCTTCGCGGTGGCCTTCGCCGCACCGGCGCGGATCGACCGCGACAACATCTTGCGGGCCTCGCTGTGGGCGCTGGCGCGCGCAGTCCATGCGCTGCCGGACCGGCCGCAGCATGTCCTGGTCGACGGCCGCGACAAGATCGAGGCGGCCTGCAACTGCGAGGCCGTAATCGGCGGCGACGGCCTGGTGCTGTCGATCGCTGCGGCCTCGATCATCGCCAAGGTGACCCGCGACCGGCTGATGTGCCGGCTGGCGCAGGAATGTCCCGGCTACGGCTTCGAGGTCCACAAGGGCTACGGCGTGCCCGGCCATCTGGCGGCGCTCGGCCGGCTCGGCCCGACGGTGCATCACCGCCGCCTGTTCGCCCCGGTGGCTGCGGCGCGCGAGAAACACGAGGCGATGGCGCGGGCCGGTGCCATGCTGGCGGAGACCAGCCTCGAAACCGTCGAGATCGCAGCCGCCGCCGGCTGATCCGGTTGCTTCACCGCCCGCCGCGCTCTATCACCGGACGATACTGAACCTGCGCGGTCGCTTGATGCGTTTCACCTCCCTGATTGTCGAACTGATCCGCGCCCGGCCGCGGCTGATGTTCTGGGTTGTCGTGCTGTTCCAGGCCGCGTTGTGGCTGATCGTGCCGCTGATGCTGTACCGCGGACCGCCCGGCGACGTCGCCACCGTGCTGGCCTTCGGCCGGGAATACCAGGTCGGCACCGATCTCGGGCCACCGCTGGCCTTCTGGCTCGCCGATATCGCCTTCCGCGCCACCGGCAGCCATATCGTGGGCGTCTACCTGCTCGCGCAGCCGTGCTTCATCGTCACCTTCAACGCGCTGTACCTGCTGGGCCGGGCCATCGTCGGCGGGCCGCAGGCCGTGATTGCGGTGCTGCTGACGCTGACCGTCACGGCGTTTAGCTCGCCCGGTATTGCATTCGGGCCCGAGGTGCTGGCGCGACCGCTGTTCGCGCTGGTTCTGCTGCATGGCTGGCAGGCGATCGGCCTCGGCCGCCGCAGCGCCTGGTTCGCGCTGTCCATCGAGGCTGGACTGCTGCTGCTGACCACTGTCAACGCGCCGTGGCTGTTGCTGCTGCCGCTGGCCTTCGGCCTGTTCACCGCGCGCGGTCGCCGCAACCTGGCGTCGTTCGATCCGTTGTTGGCGCTGCTGGTGATCGTCGCGCTGGTGCTGCCGTGGTCGATCTGGGTGATGCGCGCCGGTTTCCGCGTCCTGCCCGAACTGCCGCGGCTGAACGATCCCGCCGCCGTCGCCACCGCCTGGGGCTGGCAGATCGCCGGCCTGCTGCTGGCGATGACCGGCATCGTGGTGCTGACCGTGCTGAACTGGGGCCGCGTGGCGCGGCAGTCCGACGACGCACCGATCGTGTTTCGCGCGCCGGTCGACGCGCTGGCGCGCGGTTACGTGTTTTTCTTCGCCCTCGCGCCGGCGCTGATCGGCAGCCTCGCCGCCGCGCTGTACGGCCGCGACCAGGCGGTCGGCGGCGCCGGCATCGCGCTGCTGATGTCCGGTCTCGCGGTGGTGGTGGCCACCGGCGATCTCGTGCACCTGCGGCACCAGTTGCTGCTGCGCAAGGTGTGGGCCTTCGCCGTGGTGGCGCCGGCGCTCGCCGTGGTGGCCAGCACCCTGTTCCTGCCCTGGCTGGGCGGCGGCGAGCAGAGCACCGCGCTGCCGGCCAGTGCCATCGGCAAGTTCTTTGGCGAGAGTTTCGAACGCCGGACCAATCGCCCGCTGCAGGCGGTCGCGGGCGATCCGCAACTCGCCGCGCTGATCGGCATGAGCGCATCGCGGCCGCACCTGCTGCTCGATGGCGGGGCGGCGCGTACGCCCTGGATCACGCCGGAGCAGTTCAGCGCGTCCGGCGGCGTGGTGGTGTGGCGCGCCGCCGACACCATCGGCACCCCACCGGAGGATATCGCCCGCCGTTTTCCGGACCTGGTCCCCGAAGTGCCACGCGCCTTCGAGCGGCTGGTGTCGGGCCGTCAGCCGCTGCTGCGGATCGGCTGGGCCATCGTGCGGCCCAAGGCGCCGTAGCGGCCGGTCTAGAGTTCGACCTCGAGCAGCGGCTGGAAGACGCGCGGCGTGCCCATGGTGAACGTGCCGAACGAGGCTACCCCCGCCCAGTAGTTGGTGCCGGCGACGTTCTGCACGGTGCCGCGCAGCGTGGTCTTGCGCCCCTCGACATAGTTGACGTAGCGCGCGCCGAGATCTAGCCGGGTCCATTCCGGAATAACCTGCGTGTTGAGGGCGTCGACATATTGCCGGCCGGTGTAAATCAGCGTGCTGCTCAGGGTCACGCCCGGCGCGCTCGGCAAATCCCATTCGCTGCCGAGATTGAATTGCGCGGAGGGAACGCCGACGGGGACCTTGCCGAGCGTGCGGACCGTTGTCGTCCTGGTCACCGCGGCATCGAACAGCGTCAGCCCGCCGACCGCGCGGAGGCCGGGCGTGATTTCACCGAACACGTTGAACTCGGCGCCGCGCACCCGCTGCTCGCCGATCGCTGCAAAGATGCCGGCGTTCAACTCGCCGTTGGGCTTGAGGATCTCGAACAGGCCGAACGTCGTGCCGATCCGGCCGAAGTCGAGCTTGACGCCGGTTTCATATTGCTTGGTCCGGTAGGGCGGCAGGATGTCGCGCGCGTTCAGCGCGATCGCGGGGGCGATATCTCCCCGGGTGAGGCTTTCGATATAGTTGGCGTAAAGCGACACATTCTCGATTGGTCGTACCACCAGCCCGAACATCGGCGTGGTCGCGGTCTGATCGTAGGAACTGGTCAGCAGCGCCGTGTCCGCGGAGAAACTGTTCGAGATCACCTGCTGGCGGCGGACGCCGACTGTGAGGGCGACACGCTCGTCCAGCACCGACATGGTGTCGGCGAGCGCCACGCCTTTCAGCGTGTTGTCGGCCAGCCGCGGCTTCAGCCCGGGCACCGTGTAGCCCTGCTCGGGTAGAGCGATCGGGTTGTAGATGTTCGACAGATAGGTCTGCCCGGTCGGAAACGCGCGGTATTGCTGGTCCTCGTAGTGCGAGGCCTGCACCGAAAATGCGTGATGCACGAAGCCGGTGTCGAACTTGGCCCGGACGCCGCCGTCGAAGGTGAAGCGATTGATGTCGATATTGTAGTAGCGTGGCGTGTTTTCGGTGTCGCCGCGGGCATTGACGATGTTCGGCAGGCCAAAGAAGCGCTCGATGTTGGTCTTCGAGCCGCCGATGTCGCCGAACAGCGTCACCGAGTCCGAGAGATCCAGTTCGTTCTTCCACAGCACCGACGACTCCTTGATCCGCGCCCATTCCCAGGATTGGGTGGGGTTGGTGCGGCCATCGGGCGCGGCCGGAATGGCAAGGCCGCTGGAGATCGTGAACTGGCGGGTCGGCGCCTGAAAGCGCTCGTTCTGGGTCAACGCATAGATCCAGGAGCGGTATCGTTCGCCCTGGTAGTCGAGCGCCAGCGAACCGACATGCAGGCGATCCGACTGGTGATCGAGCGCGGTGTCGCCACCGCCGAGTTTGCCGTTGAAACGCAGGCCGAATTCGCGATGGTCGCCGAAGCGACGCGAGAGGTCGATGTTGGTCTCGGCGAAGCCCTTCGAGACATAGCCGATGCCGATGCGGCTCAGGTCGGCCTCGGCGCGTTTCGGCACGATATTGATGGTGCCGCCGTTGGGCGAGAGGCCGGAGAGGATGGCCGAGGGTCCTTTGAAGATTTCGATCCGGTCGACATAGGTATTGAACAGCCGGAAATTCGGCGCGATGCCGTAGACGCTGTCGAAGGTGGCCTCGCCGGCCGCGCCCTCGAAGCTCGGCATGCCGCGAATGAAGAACGAATCCGCGACACCGCCGACCGGGCTCGTCACGCGAACGGACGGATCCAGCAACACCGCATCGGCCACAGTCGATGCCTGCAGATTGCGGATGGTCTCGTTGGTGTAGCTCGACGTCGCGAACGGCGATCGGAACGTGTCCGCATTGCCGAGCATGCCGAGACGGCTGCCACGCGCCACCTGACCGCCGGCGAACGCCGGTGGCCGGTCCGCCGCCGCGCTCTGCGCCGTCGGATTGACGTCCGGCGCACGTGCCGCGGCGGGCGCCGGCGCGCGGCGCGCCGAGCCCTGTGCGACCCGCCGTCTTGCCGCGACCGGCTTGGCGCGTGCCGGTTTCGGCGCATCGACGGTCACCGCCGGCAGGGTCTGTGCGGGCGCCTGGGCGAGCAGATCGGACGGCGACATGGCAAGCGAGCCCGACAGAACGAGCAGGCTGACGCCACAGAGGGAACGGTAACGAGACATGGAAACACCGACACCGGCGCGGGCCGGCTGGTTTGAGATGATCTGCGGGACGCAGTGCCGCGTACGGGAACCGAATCCGGCCAGATGAGTGCGAAGACTGAGGCCGGCTTTACAGTTCAAGCTCCAGCGACAGCAGGAAGACGCGCGGCGTGCCCTGTGCGAAGGTGCCGAACGAGGCCACGCTCGCCCAGTAATTGGTATCGGCGACGTTCTGCACGGTGCCGCGCAGCGTGGTCTTGCGGCCTTCGACGTAAGTCACGTAGCGCGCGCCGAGATCGAGCCGGGTCCATTCCGGCAGAACCTGCGTGTTGGCGGCGTTGACATATTGCCGGCCGGTGTGGATCAGCGTGCTGGTCAGGGTCACGCCTGGCGCACCCGGCAGGTCCCATTCGCCGCCGAGATTGAACTGCGCGGAGGGAACGCCGACTGGCGTCTTGCCAAGGTTGGCAACCGTCGCCGTCTGGGTCACGGCGGCGTCGAACAGCGTCAGGCCGCCGACCGCGCGAAGGCCGGGCGTGATTTCGCCGAACACGCTCAGCTCCGCACCACGCACGCGCTGCTCGCCGCCCGCCGAGTAGACGCCGGCATTCAACTCGCCATTCGGCTTGGTGATCTGGAACAGGCTGAACGTCGTGCCGATCCGGCCGAAGTCGACCTTCACGCCGGTTTCATATTGCCTGGTTCGGTAGGGCGCGAGGACCTCGCCGGAGTTGACCGCGGTGACCGGGGCAATATCGCCGCGGCTGAGGCCTTCGATAAAATTAGCGTAGAGCGAGACATGTTCGAGCGGCCGCACCACCAGGCCGGCCATCGGCGTGGTGGCGCTCTGATCGTAGGAACTTGTCTGCAGGCCGGTGACCGTGGAAAAATTGTGCGCGATCACCTGCTGGCGGCGGACGCCGAGGGTCAGTGCAACGCGCTCGTCCAGCACCGACATGGTGTCGGCGATCGCCGCGCCGTTCAGCGTGGTGTCGGACAATCGCGGCTTGAACGACGGGATCGTATAGCCCTGCTCGGGCTGAGCGATCGGGGCATAGAGGTTGGACAGATAGGACTGGCCCGCGGGAAACGCCCGGTATTGCTGGTCCTCGTAGTGCGATCCCTGCACAGAAATCGCGTGATGAACGAAGCCGGTGTCGAACTTGGCCCGCACACCGCCATCGAAGGTGAAGCGATCGACATCGAGATTGTAATATTGTGGCGTGGTGGTCGTGTCGCCCCGGGCATTGAAGATATTAGGCACGCCGAAGAAGCGTTCGACGTTGGTCTTCGAGCCGCCGACGTCGCCGAACAGCGTGACCGAATCCGAGAGGTCGAGTTCGGTCTTCCACAGCGCCGAGGATTCCTTGATCCGCGACCATTCCCAGGACTGGGTGAGGTTGGTGCGTCCGTCGGGCGCTGCGGGCACGGCCAGGCCGCTGGAGATCGTGAACGGGCGGGTCGGCGCCTGGATCTTCTCGTCCTGCGTGAATGCGTAGATCCAGGAACGGTAGCGCTCACCCTGGTAGTCGAGCGCCAGCGAACCGACATGCAGGCGATCCGACTGGTGATCGAGGGCGGTGTCGCCGCCGCCGAGCTTGCCGTTGAAGCGCAGGCCGAATTCGCGATGCTCGCCGAAGCGGCGCGCGAGGTCGATGTTGGTCTCGACGAAGCCCTTGGAGACGTAGCCGATGCCGATGCGGCTGAGGTCAGCCTCGGCGCGTTTCGGCACAACGTTGATGACGCCGCCCACGCCGCCGTTAGGCGAGACGCCGGACAGCATGGCCGACGGTCCCTTGAACACCTCGATGCGGTCGACATAGGTGTTGAACACGCGGAAATTCGGCGCGATGCCGTAGACGCCGTCGAACGCGACCTCGCCGGACGTGCCCTCGGCAATCGGGAAACCGCGAATGTAGAAGGAATCGACGATGCCGCCCACCGGGCTCGTCACGCGCACGGACGGATCCAGCAGCAATGCATCGGCGGCGGTCGCGGCCTGCAGATTTCGCACCGTTTCGTTGGTGTAGCTGGCGGTCGCGAAGGGGGATCTGAACGTGTCCGTATTGCCGAGCATGCCGAGACGGCTGCCGCGCGCCACCTGACCGCCGGCGAAAGCCGGTGGCCTGTCCGCCGTGGCGCTGCGCACCGTCGCGTTGACGTCCGGCGCGCGCGCCGTGGCGGGCGCCGGCGAGCGGCGCCCCGCGCCGGTCGAGGCTCGTCGTTGTGCGGCGACCGGTTTGGCGCGTGCCGGTTTCGGCGCATCCACGGTCACCGCCGGCAACGTCTGTGCAGGCGTCTGGGCGTGGACAGGGGACGACAACATGGCAAGCGAACCCGACAGAACAAGCAGGCTCACGCCACCGAGCGAACGGCAACGAGACATAGACATCCTGACACCGGCGCGTGAGCCGGTTTGCTGGCATTAATCAATACGGGGCGATCCCGTAGCGGTCACGGGGGAGGGGGCATCGAACGCCGTGGCTCTGCGAGGAGCGGCCGAGCAGGCCGCGTCATAGCTTCAGCGATCGTCATGCGGGTGAGCAGGGCGTGCTGTGGTGTCGGCTCCGATAGCGTCTCAGTCCTCCGCGCATAAAGAAGCAACAAGGCGCGCGAACGCATTGATGCGCGATGTGTGGCGGGCTTTTCGTCGGCCCGTTGTTTCTTGTGATGTCGGAACGGGATGCGAACGTCAATCAACCGGGAGCAACACTAGATAGCTTCTATATTTGAAACGTTCGAACATGGGACGTATTGCCGCGGCAACATGCGGCCGAGCTGCACGGCTGTCGTTTTATCAGCCGTTGTACGCGACGCGATGGTCTACGAAGCCGATTTCCAGATCCGCACCAACGGCCCGTCGGCGCCGAACACCGGATCGGTGTTCGGCAATTTCACCTTCGGAATAATCGCCCGCGCCTTGCGATAATTCTCCGGCGTCGGCCGCGTCACCTGCATGGTTGCACCCGGTGGATAGGCGCCGACGACGCTGAGGTCATGGCTGGCGAACAGGCATTTATGCCCGGTGCCAGCGGACAGCACGGCGACGTCGCCGGCGGTGATCTCGATGGCCTCGCCCTGCTCACCGCCGAACAGCACCAGCGCGCGACCGCGGGCGACGCCGAGCGCCTCATGCACCGTGGCGTGATAGTGCTGGAAGTCGTAGATGCCGTCACGCCAGGTCTGCCCCCAGCCATTGCCCTCGAACAACTGCTCGACGGCGTGTTCCTGCAATCGCGCCGGGACATCGATGACGCCCTTGTAGAGCAGCAGCGGCAGCACATTGTTCGGCACCAGCCCATCGTCGTCGAAGGGCAGGATCAGCGGCTTGATGTTGTCGGTGGTGGCAGTCATCGGGCCTCCGCATCAGGTGCCCGGATTAACCCGCAGCCCCCCGCCGATGTTCCCCGTCACGCAGACGCGGGAACCTCGAACACCAGACAGGTGGTGGTGGCGTGGGCGAGCAGCCGGCCCTTTGCATCGGTGATGCGCGCTTCGGCGGTGGCGGCGCGGCGGCCGACATTCAGCGTCCGGCCTTCGGTGCGCACCGTGCCGGACTCTTTCGACATGCCGCGAATGAAGCTGATCTTGAATTCCAGCGTGGTGTAGCCGCTGCCAGGCGGCAGCATGCTGTGCACCGCAAGCCCCATGGCGGAATCCAGCAGGATCGCCGCGTAGCCGCCATGCACCGAGCCGATCGGATTGTAGTGCCGGAAGCCCGGCTCGCTATGAAACACAACGACGCCGGGTTCGGCGCTGCAGTCGAACGGCGCGACATTCTCCATGATCGGCGGTTCCGGCAATTCGCCGGCGAACATTTTTCGCACGAAGTCGATGCCGGGCATGGAGGCCATCAGCGCGGTGGGGACGACGTCGTATCGGCGGGAAGGGGCGTCGGTCATGGCGACTCCGTCAGGTTTTAATGACGGGCATCATATCCAGCGATCGCAGGGCGAGGAAAGGCGGATGCGCCGTGCCCGCCATTTCGCCACAGGCTGTCGTCGCCCGGCTTGCCCGGGCGACCCAGTACTCGCCGATGTTCGCGATTGATCACCAGCGTCTGTGTCTACTGGATCCCCGCATGCGCGGGGATGACAGTCGGAGTGCGAGGCGACAGTGGACGCGGCTACGCCGACGCGCGTGCAGCTACGACGCCTTCCTGGCGCGCATCAGGTCCGAGAACCGCCGGAACAGGTAATGCGAATCGCGGGGGCCGGGCGAGGCTTCCGGGTGGTACTGCACCGAGAACACCGGTTTGCCCTCGAGCTGGATGCCGCAGTTGGAGCCGTCGAACAGCGAGATGTGGGTCTGCAGCGCGCCGGCGGGCAGGGTCGCCTCGTCCACGGCAAAGCCGTGGTTCATCGAGGTGATTTCCACCTTGCCGGTGGTCTCGTCCTTGACCGGGTGATTGGCGCCGTGATGGCCCTGATGCATCTTCTTGGTCTTGGCGCCGACGGCGAGGCCGAGCATCTGGTGGCCGAGGCAGATGCCGAAGGTCGGCGTGCCCGAGGCGATCACCTGCTGGATCACCGGCACGGCATATTTGCCGGTCTCGGCGGGATCGCCCGGGCCGTTCGACAGGAACACGCCGTCCGGCTTCAGCGCCATGATGTCTTCGGCCGAGGTGGTGGCGGGAACGACCGTGATCTTGCAACCCTCGCCGGCCAGCAGGCGCAGGATGTTGCGCTTGATGCCGTAATCGATGGCCACGACATGGAATTCCGGCGCGGTCTGGCGGCCAAAACCCTTTTCCCATTCCCACGGGGTCTCATCCCAGCTGTAACGCTGCGACGAGGTGACCATGGGCACCAAGTCCATACCCTCGAGGCCGGGCCACTCGCGGGCCTCTTCCTTCAGGCCGTGCAGGTCGAACACGCCATCCCTGGCATGAACCAGCACCGCGTTGGGCATGCCCTTTTCGCGGATCAGCGCGGTCAGGGCGCGGGTGTCGATGCCGGAGATGCCGATGATGCCGCGCGCCTTCAGCCACGCGTCGAGGTCGCGGGTGGAGCGGTAATTCGACGGATCGGTGATCCCTGCGCGCAGGATCACTCCGCGGGCGCCCGGCGTCGCCGCCATGTTCACGGTCTCGATATCCTCGTCGTTGGTGCCGACGTTGCCGATATGCGGGAAGGTGAAGGTGATGAGCTGCCCGGCATAGGAGGGATCGGTGAGGATCTCCTCATAGCCGGTCATCGCCGTGTTGAAGCAGACTTCGCCGACCGCCTGGCCTTCCGCGCCGAGGCCGAAGCCTTCGAGCACGGTGCCATCGGCAAGCACGAGGAGCGCGGTCGGTTTGTGGTCCGGCCAGGCTGATGCATTTTCAGAGGGGGTCATGAGTGGACTACATAGTCCGCAGCCGGGCTTGCGTCAAAGCCGGAACAGGTAGATTCACATGACAATCGCCGCAAATGGTGGAAATTTGGGCGGCAAGGGGAGATGAACATGGCCGAGGCAATGCCGATTCTGCTGGTTCCCGGTCTGGCCTCGTCGCCCCGGATCTATGCCCCGGTCATTCCTGCATTGTGGCGCTGCGGCCCGGTGACGGTGGCCAACCACATCCGCGACGACAGCATGGCGGCGATCGCCCGCCGCATCCTGGCCGAGGCGCCGCCGCGCTTCGCACTGGCCGGCCATTCGATGGGCGGCTACATTGCCTTCGAGATCATCAGGCAGGCGCCGGAGCGGGTGATGCGGCTGGCGCTGCTCAACACCCAGGCCGTGCCGGACACCCCAGTGGCCAGCGAGCGGCGGCGCGGGCAGATTTCCCGGGTCGAGGCCGGGCGATTTCACGACGTGCTCGACGAACTGTTTCCCGGTTTCGTGCATCCGTCGCGGCAGGACGACCCCGGGTTGCGCCGGCTGGTCCATGACATGGGCGACGACATCGGTCCCGAGGCCTTCATCCGCCAGCAGACCGCGGTGATGGAGCGGCCGGATTCGCGGCCCACCCTGAGCGCGATCCGCTGCCCGACGCTGGTGCTGTCGGGCGATCAGGACGCCACCATCCCGAACAGCCAGTCGGTCGACATGGCCGATGCCATCGCCGGCGCGACGCTGGCGATCATTCCGGAGTGCGGACATCTGTCGCAGGCGGAGCGGCCGCAAGCCACCGCCGAGGCCTTGGTGTCGTGGTTGCGCGGCTGAATCGACCTCTCCGGCCATTTTGCATACGGGTGTCGCCGATGCGGTGATACGCGGGATCAAATTGAATCGCTCCAATGCCCCCGCCAGCGCTTGCGGCAACGGGCAATCGCCGCTAGCAAACGCCATCTTTCTGTCTATTTTCGGACATTTTCTTTGCAACTCGACTATTTCACCGTGATGGCGGCACGCTCCGCTGCCTCACCTGCGCGGTGGCGGCGGCCGTTCTTGCGCTGGCTCGACGGCATCGAGAAGGGCTGGGGCATTCCCCTGCTGATCGCCGCCTTCGCCGCGGTCTGGCTGCTGTTCCTGATGATCGCCTATCTCAGCGGCGACCTGCATGCCGACGCCCTGGAGGCCTGGGTGGTGGGCCGCGATTTCGCATGGGGCAATGCCAAGCATCCGCCGCTGATGGGCTGGATCGCCTTTCTGTGGACCCTGGTGTTTCCGCTGACCGACTGGTCGATCCAGTTGCTGGCCATGACCAACGCCGCGGTGGCGCTGTGGGCCGTCGACCTGATCGCGCGCCGTTTCGTGCGCGGCGACCAACGCGCGGTGGTACTGCTGCTCCTGATGCTGCTGCCGGCCTACCAGTTTCATGCCCAGCGCTTCAACGCCAACACCGTGCTGCTCGCGGTCTGGCCGCTGGCGACGTACTGTTTTCTACGCGCCTTTGAGACCCGGACCGTCGCCTGGTCGGCCGCGGCCGGCGCGATGGCCGCGCTGGTGATGCTCGGCAAGTATTATTCGGTGTTCCTGGTCGGCAGCTTCGCGCTGGCGGCGCTGATGCATCCGCAGCGCCGGCTGTATTTCCGCTCCTGGTCGCCCGTCGTGTCGACGCTGACGGGGTTGGCCGTGCTGGGGCCGCACCTGTACTGGCTGGCGACCACCGGCGCCACGCCGTTCAGCTATGCCATGCAGGTCCATGGCGGCGTGCCCTTCCGGCAGTCGCTGGTCGAGGCGGCGATGTTCCTGCTGGGCCTGGCCGCGACGATGGCGCTGCCCGCGCTGGTGTGGATCCTGAGCGCGGAGACACGGCTGGCGAGATTCGTAGCGGATTTCCGTGCCATGAATCCCGGCCTGGTGCTGCTGTTCTGGATCTTGTTCGGCACCGTCGCGCTGCCGGTGGTCACGACCGTCGCACTGGGCACCGACATGCCGTCGCTGTGGGCGCTGCAGGGGCTGTTCCTGGTCGCGATCCTGATCGTCTGCGGCGCGAGTTTCGCGCTCGAACGGCTCTACGTCGTCAACATGATGGTGTTTGTTGGCGGCATCGCGCTGTTGGCCGTGACGGTGGCGGCGCCGATTCATGCCATCTATCGCAATGACGCGGGCGCCAACGACCGGACCTATTACCGGCTGGCCGCCATGGAGCTGACGCGACGTTGGCATGACGTTGCCCACGTGCCGCTGCCGGCGGTGTCGGGCGACGACCCTCTGGCCTTCGCCACTGCCTTCTACAGCCCCGATCACCCGCGTTATTCCCGCCCCTTCCGCCACCAGTACAAGTGGGGCATGCCGCGGGTGACCACGCTCGACAAGGGCTGGGCGGCGATGTGCTTCGCCGACAACGCGGCATGCCTCGGCTGGATGGCCAGCGTGACGGCGATTGCTCCGCGATACAGCCGTGTTGATTTCACCGTGACGCCGCAGCTCTGGGGGCGTCCCGGCCGGCCCGCCAGCATCGCCGCACTGATGGTGCTGCCGGTGGCCGCTGGCCAGCCGGCACCGTCGCGCGTGCCGGCCGATGACGTCGGCGCCAGCCAGCGGCACCGCTGAACCCTCGTCCGCGGTTGTATGCGCGGGCCAAACGGCCTAGATCGTCCCGACCGATCAATCCGGCGCCGCGCTCGCGGCGGACCGTGAAGGAGACGCGAGATGCTGCGCGACGATATCAACAATGCCGTCAAGGACGCCATGCGGGCCAAGGACGAGCGCAAGCTTTCCACCCTGCGGATGGTCAATTCGACCATCAAGAACGCCGACATCGCCGCCCGCGGCGAGGGCAAGCCCTTGCTCACCGATGGCGAGATCCTGGTGGTGCTGCAGAAAATGATTAAGCAGCGCCAGGAATCCGTCGAACTCTACGACAAGGGCGGCCGCGCCGAACTGGCCGACCAGGAGCGCGCCGAGATCGCCGTCATCACCGCCTACCTGCCGCAGCAGATGTCCGACGACGACGTCAAGACGGCGATCGCCGCCGCCATCGCCGAGATCAATGCTGTGGGCATCAAGGACATGGGCAAGGTGATCGCCGCGCTGAAGGCGAAGTATTCCGGCCAGATGGATTTTGCCAAGGCCAGCGGCCTGGTCAAGGCTGCGCTGACGGCGTGAATCCTTAACCTCTCCCCGCTCTTCGCGGGGAGAGGTCGGACCCCGAGCGAAGCGGAGGGCTCCGGGTGAGGGGCCGGGCACCGTGCTCACCTCATACAATTCGCTCTGGGGTCTGCAGCTTTCGACCCGAAGAATTTAATATCAGGCGGGCCGGTGCCTCGCCCCTCATCCGACCGGCTTCGCTGCGCTTCGCCGGTCGACCTCTCCCCGCGAAGAGCGGGGAGAGGTAAAGAGCGCCGCCGAATGATAATAAACTTCAGGGAGCCGTCCGCGATGCTCACCGAAACGTCCGACTACGATCAGCTCTATCGCGAGTTTCGCTGGGACATTCCTGCGCGTTTCAATATCGCCACAGCAGCTTGCGACCGTCACGCCGATGGCTCGGGCAGGCTGGCGTTGATCTATGTCGACGAGGACGGCGCCACGACGCGCTTTTCGTTCGACCAGATGCAATCCTTTTCGCGCCGCTTTGCCAATGTCCTGAAGGCCGACGGGCTCAGTCGCGGCGATCGCGTTGCGGTGTTCCTGTCGCAGTCGGTGGAATTGCCGATCGTGCATCTTGCTGCATTCCGCTCCGGCTTCGTCTCGGTGCCGCTGTTCACTTTGTTCGGCGAGGACGCGCTGGAATTCCGGCTGGCCAATTCCGGGGCGAAGGCGGTGGTCACCGACGCGAGCGGGTGGGCGAAGCTGTCCAGGATCCGCGACCGGCTGCCGGATCTGCAGCATATCTATGTGACCTCGGCTACGCCCGGTGCGGCAGCGAAATCGTTCTGGCCGGCGATCGAGTCTGCTTCCGACGATTTCGCGACCGTTGATACCTCCTGCGACGATCCCGCCATCATCATCTACACCTCCGGCACGACAGGTAATCCTAAGGGCGCGCTGCATGCGCATCGCGTGCTGCTCGGCCATCTTCCCAATGTGGAGATGGTGCACGGCTTCTTCCCCAAGCCCAATGATGTCTACTGGACGCCGGCGGACTGGGCATGGATCGGCGGGCTGTTCGACGCGCTGTTTCCGGCCTGGTATCACGGCGTGCCGATTGTCGGCCATCGCGCGAAAAAGTTCGAGCCGCAGGCCGCGATGCAATTGATGGCCGATCACGAGGTGCGCAATGTGTTCCTGCCGCCGACCGCGCTGAAGCTGATGCGGCAGGCCGATGTCAAACATCCCGGGGTGCACCTGCGCAGCATGCTGACCGGGGGCGAGTCGCTCGGTGCCGAATTGCTCGGCTGGGTGCGCAACACTTTCGGCATCGATGCCCACGAGATCTACGGCCAGACCGAATGCAACCTGGTGGTCGGCAACAATGCAAAACTGTTCCCGATCCGGCCGGGATCGATGGGCAAGGCCACGCCAGGTTTTGACGTGCGCATCGTCGACGAGAGCGGCAAGGAATTGCCATCAGGCGCGCGCGGCATTGTCGGCGTCCGCCAGCCCAATCCTTGCACCATGCTCGGCTACTGGCAGAACCCGGAAGGCACCGCGAAGAAATTTGCCGGCGAATTCCTGCTGACCGGCGATCTCGGGGTGCAGGACGACGACGGCTATTTCTGGTATGTCAGCCGCGAGGACGATGTGATCACCTCCGCCGGCTACCGGATCGGCCCCTCCGAGATCGAGCATACCTTGCTCAAGCACCCGGCGGTGGCCAATGCCGCGGTGGTGGGCGTGCCCGATCCGATCCGCAGCGAGGCGATCAAGGCCTGGATCGTGCTGCGCCCCGGCTTCGAGGCCGGCGAGGCCTTGGCGCGCGAGATACAGGACTTCGTCAAGGTGCAGCTCGCCGCGCACGAATATCCGCGCCACGTGCAGTTCGCCGACAGCTTGCCGATGACCGCCACCGGCAAGGTGCTGCGGCGCGAATTGCGCGCGCTGGGCTGATCATCGCGTATTGACGCCGCCCGGCGACGGCGCATGATGCCTCCCATAAGAATAGCATTGGGAGGGGAAGCCCATGACATCCATCTCGGGAAAGACCGATCCGGTCGTCCGGCGCATCACCGCCGCCGACATCGCGGAGTCGCTGGGCGAGGGGCTGCGCGATTTCCAGGCGGCGCCGCTGTTCGGGCTGGCCTTCGGCGCGCTTTACGTCGCTGGCGGCATCGCCATCCTGCTCAGCCTGACCGCATTCGGCATGGTTTACCTCGCTTATCCGCTGGCCGCCGGCTTTGCGCTGATCGGGCCGTTCGTTGCCGTCGGCCTCTATGAGGTGAGCCGCCAGCGTGAGGCCGGGCAGCGGCCGTCGTGGCGCGGCATCTGGGCCACCGTGAAGACGCGCAGCGAGATCGGCTGGATGGCCTTCGTCACGCTGTTCGTGTTCCTCATCTGGATGTACCAGGTGCGCTTGTTGATCGCCGTGCTGCTCGGCCTCAACGCATCCTTCGCCAGCCTGCCGGAATTCATCACGGTGGTGCTGACCACCAATGAAGGGTTGGTGTTCCTGGCGCTCGGCAATCTGGTCGGCGCGGCGCTGTCGCTGATCCTGTTCTCGCTCACGGTGGTGTCGTTCCCGCTGCTGCTGGAGCGCGACATCGACGCGGTCACCGCGATGATCACCAGCGTGCGCGCGGTGGTGATGAGCCCGCTGCCGATGATCGGCTGGGCCGCGGTCATCGTGGTGCTACTGGCGGTGTCGTCGCTGCCGTATTTCCTCGGCCTGCTGGTGACGCTGCCGGTGCTCGGCCACGCCACCTGGCATCTGTACCGGCGCATCGTTGTGCCGGTCGCGGCGTCCGATGCGGTGACGTCGCCGCCGCCGCTCGGATCGCCGGCGACGGGATAGGCTCCGATCGAGCCGGCAAGACCTGCTCTACGCCGCGATTGTCTTCTCGAAAGCCACCGGCTGGCCGGTCTCGAGAATGCTCTTGAGGCTCGACAGCACCAGCGGCCAGCCCTCGGAAATGCTGGGCAGGGTCTTGCTGCCTTCAGCGAAGCCGTCGTGGGTGACGGTGAGCTTGACGGCGCCCCGGGTGGTGGGTTCGAGCACGAACGTCACCTGCGAAGGCCGCTCCTGCTTCATGGCCTCGTCGAACACCGTCAGCCAGCTATAGACCAGCCGGCGCGGCGGATCGGATTCCAGGATGACGCATTCGTTCATGATCTGGCCGCCGCGCGTCATCTGCATGGGCGAGCCGACCTTCCAGTCCGAGGTCAGCTTGCAGCCGAACCAGTAGCGTTCGGTGAAATCCGTATCGGTCAAAGCGTGCCAGAGTTTGTCCGGCGTGGTGTTGATGAAGGTCGTGTAGACGAATTCCGGTTTACTCATCGTCCTTCTCCAGTTGGCGTTTCAAGGCGCTGAGCGCGGTGAGCTTGCCGCGCTCGAATTTCCTGATCCAGCGCTCGCCGATGTCAAAGATCGGCACGGGATTGAGATAGTGCAGCTTCTCGCGGCCATGCCTGATGGTCGCGACCAGATTGGCGGCCTCCAGGATCGCCAGATGCTTGGTCACCGCCTGCCGGCTCATGGCGAGGCCGTCGCACAGTTCGTTCAGCGTCTGGCCGTTCCGGGCATGAAGCCGGTCCAGCAACGAACGTCGCGACGCGTCGGCCAGTGCCTTGAAGACTTCATCCATGGCGGAGATAATAGGCAACCAAATAGTTGCATGTCAAGTCGACGATTGAGGCGATCCCGATTGCTGCTAGAGTTGAACCGACGCCGTCATGGCCGGCACGTGGCCAGGCAGGACGCAGCTCCGGAGCCAATCGATGTCCCTTCAGCTCTATCTCGCCTTCGTCGCCGCCTGCGTCGCGCTGGCGCTGTTGCCCGGACCGAATGTCACCTTGGTGATCGCCAGCGGCCTGCGCTACGGCACCCGCGCTGCACTGACTGTCATTGCCGGCACGCAAGTGGGACTGGCCGTCGTGATCGGCATCGTCGCGCTCGGCCTGGCCACGCTGATGGCCACCATGGGCTACTGGTTCGACTGGGTGCGCCTGGCGGGCGCGGCCTATCTGGTGTGGCTCGGCATCAAGCTGATCCGCGCGCCGGTCGAAGGCCTCGATGCCGACGTGGCGCCGCCGCGCGGCGGCTTCTTTTGCAGGGCCTGCTGGTGCTGCTCAGCAATCCCAAGGTGCTGGTGTTCTTCGGCGCCTTCATTCCGCAGTTCGTCGACATGGAGAAGAACCAGATGCTGCAGGTCGCGATCCTCGGATTCACCTTCATGGTGATCGCGGGGATCACCGACGCGATCTATGCAATCCTCGCCGGCCGTGCGCGAAAGTTCTTTTCGGCGCGGCGGACGCGAATGCTGTCGCGCGCATCCGGCGGCTTCATGATCGGCGGCGGGATCTGGCTGGCATTGACGCGGGCGCGCTGAGGCGCGATTGAACCATCCCGCCCGACGCGGCGTCCAAGCCTCATGGCGTCAACCGGCGTCGGTTCTTCCCGAGGTCGCGCCTTGCCCGATATCCCCTGGTACGCCTATGCGATCGTGCTGTCGCCGGCCGTCCTCTTCCTGATCGCCGCAACCTGGAAATATCTCCAGGTCCGTGCCGCCAGCGACTGGCCGTCGACGCCCGGCAAGGTCGTGGTGTCGACTTCCGAAGTGCGCGACGTCAAGGTGATCGACGACACCCGTGCCGATCGCCAGCGCCTTGAGCAGCGCAACTTCGCCAATATCGTCTACGAATACACGGTGAGCGGACAGAAGCTGCGCAACAACCGCGTCGACATCGGCGAGAACCGCGGCAATTTCGAGGTTGCCGAAACCATCGCGCGCTATCCGGTCGGCGCCGATGTCACCGTTTACTACAATCCGCGGCACCCGCGGGATGCGGTGCTGGAGCGCGATCTGCCGAAAGGCGCCGCCGGCTGCCTGGCCTGGGGCATCGTCATCGTGCTGGTCATCGTGTTCGGCGGCGCGTTCGGCGGCAAGCACATGGCGGACTATGTTGCCGCGCATCTGGCCGATCCCAAACTGTCGCCGCTGGTGATGGCGCTGGGCGCGTTCGGTTTTTTCATCGCGCTGTTCGGGCTGGCGCTGCATCGCCAGTCGAGGTTGGCGCGGAGCTGGCCGGTGGTGCCCGGCGTGATCAAGCTATCGGGCGTGGAGACCTATCAAAGCGCCGACAGCGACACCGGCCGCGCCGGACCGATGATGCACGAGCGCAAGGTGACCTACAGCTACCGCTTCAACCATATCGCCTATATCGGGAGCGCCGGCAGCATCAGCACCAGCAATCCGTCGCCGCCACGCTGGCAGATGCGCTTGTTCGGCATGGACTACCAGAACGGCGCGGCGGTCCGCGTGTTCGTCAACCCCGCCAACCCGACCGACTCCACCCTCAATCCGGGCGGCGGGGCAGCGTGGTTCCTGTGGGCCATCGCGGCGGGATTTGCGGTGGCGGCGGGTTACGTCGCGACGCATGGGTAGTTTCTTTCCCCTCTCCCCCAGCAAAGCGAAGCTTTGCGCAGCGGGAGAGGGTGCCTTCGCGCAGCGAAGGCGGGAGAGGGACGGCGGCAAGCGCTGTAGAAGAGCCCACTCTCCCGGCTCGAACCCGCTGCGCGTGTTCGATCCACCCTCTCCCGCCTGCGCGCAGCTTCGCTGCGCTTGGGGGAGAGGGAAGGGAAGTAGCTCCACCTAGATCAGCCCCTTCGTCTTCAGCACCGCTTCGATCTCGCCAAAGATCTGCGTCAGCCGCTCGGCCCATTGCGTCTCGCCGGCCTGATCCGAAATCAGGTCCTGCCTGATCTCGATGCCGGTATTCATCAGTCCGCGCGCTTCGGCATGGACCGGAATGGTGTAGTCGGTGGCATCCGACACCGCATAGGGCTCGTTGTCGCCGACCACGAGATCCGGCTCGGCGCGCAAGAAATCCAGCAGCAGCGGCGGCAGGCGAGTGTCTTTCTGATAGAGCGTGCCGATGTGCCAGGGCCTGGCGATGCCGGCATAGACCGGCGTGAAACTGTGTAGTGCCACCAGCACCGTGGGCACGCCGTCGCGCTGCCTTTGGTCGATGGTCTCGCGAATACGCTGGTGGTAGGGATCGAAGATCTCGCGCCGCCGCGCCTCGGCCTCGTCGCGGCTCAGCCCCTCATTGCCCGGCACCGTGGTGGCTTCGCTGATGATCGGGATCGAGCTCGGCGCTTCCGGCGGGCGATTGCAGTCGATCACCAGCCGCGAATAGCGCTGCGCGATCAGATGCGCGCCCAGCGCGCCTGCCATCTGCTCGGCGACGCCGGCAATGCCGATATCCCAGCCGATATGGCGCCGCCGCTCGCTGTCGGGCAGGCCGAGGTCGCCCAGCATGGCGGGGATCAGCCGGCCATAATGATCGCAGGTCAGCAGAAACGGCGAGGCGCTGCCGGCATTTTGTTCCCAGACCGGGGGAACTTCCCCGGCGCCGAGGCGTAGTGAAGTGTCGCTGACGCTGCTCAAAGCGCTTTTCCCCTGCATTGCCTAACGAGGCAGCAAACCGTCCTGTCAATCAGCAGGCATCGGTATAGATTTCACGATATGAATCATAGCCATCATATGAATGACGCGACGATGCCCCTGCTGACGATTCATCACAAGACCGAATATCGCTATGCCCATCCGGTGGCGTTCGGCGAGCATCGCATCATGCTGCGTCCGCGCGACGGGCACGACCTCCGCATGCTCACGGGTAATCTGCAGATCACCCCGGAGCCGATGTCGCTGCGCTGGATCCACGATGTGTTCGGCAATTCGGTGGCCATCGCCACCTTCGACGAGCGTGCCCGCACGCTGACCTTCAGCGCGACCGCCACCATCGAGCACATGCCGACCGATGAATTCGCGCTGACGCCGGACGACCGCGCCTATTTCTACCCCTTCATGTATGACGGCGACGAACTGCCCGACCTGCGGGAATTCATCCGCCCGCAATATGGCGATCCCGACGGCGAGCTGGCTTACTGGGCGCGCGGATTCCTCGATCCCGACGGGCCGACGCCGACCTTCAACATCCTCGCCGGTATGACCCATGGCATCCGCAAGCAGTTCAAGTACCGCAAGCGCCACGAGCACGGCACCCAGCATCCGCTGGATACGCTGCAGACCCAGTCCGGCACCTGCCGCGACTTCGCATTGTTCATGATCGAGGCCTGCCGCCGCCTCGGTATCGCCGCGCGCTTCGTCTCTGGCTACCTGTTCATTCACGGCGATAAGCAGCATGGCTATGTCGGCGGCGGCTCCACCCACGCCTGGGTGCAGGTCTATCTTCCCGCCGCGGGCTGGATCGAGTTCGATCCCACCAACGGCATCGTCGGCAGCCGCGATCTCATTCGCGTCGCCGTGGCGCGTGATCCGCGCCAGGCGATCCCGCTGCACGGCACCTATCTCGGTTCGGCTGACGCTTTCCTCGGTATGGATGTCAGCATCAATGTCGTCTCGGTCGGCGAAGACGTAAAGGCACACACCTAACATGCTCATCAGGGTCGGCTTCGAGATCACCTATGCAGCGCCGCAGCCGACACCGATGGTGACGATGCTCAGCATCCATCCGTCGCGATGGAGCGACATCGTCGGCACCGAGTCCATCACCACCGATCCGAACGTGCCGATCACCTATTACCGCGACAGCTTCGGCAATGTCTGCGGCCGGCTGGTGGCCCCGGCCGGCGGCATCACCTTCCACGGCAACACGCTGGTGCGCGATTCCGGCCAGCCCGACGTGGTGGTGCCGGCGGCGCAGCAATTGCCGATCGACCGGCTGCCCGACGAATGCCTGCTCTACCTGATGGCCAGCCGCTATTGCGAGACCGACAAGCTCACCGACATCGCCTGGTCGCTGTTCGGCAATACCGAGCCCGGCTGGAATCGGGTGCAAACCATCATCGCCTTCGTGCACAACCATGTGAAATTCGGCTACGAGCATGCCCATGCGATGAAGTCGGCCCATGACGTCTACGCCCAGGGCAATGGTGTGTGCCGCGACTACGCGCATCTGGCGCTGACCTTTTGCCGCTGCATGGGCATTCCGGCGCGCTACTGCACCGGCTATATGGGCGACATCGGCATTCCCTATGACGGATCGGTGATGGACTTCTCCGGCTGGTTCGAGGTCTATCTGTCCGGCCGCTGGTACACCTGCGACGCCCGCCACAACAAGCCGCGCATCGGCCGCATCCTGATGGGCACCGGCCGCGACGCCGCCGACGTGGCGCTGACCACCAGCTTCGGCCGCATGGACCTGGTCAAGTTCTTTGTGATATCCGACGAGATCAAGAACCCGGACCCCGTCGACTGATGACTGCAGCGCTTGATCTGATCTTCGTTTACGGCACCCTGATGCGCCGCTTCGATCATCCGATGTCGAAGCTGCTGTCGCGCAGTGCGGAATTTCTGGGCGAGGGCCGCTGCCCCGGCCGGCTCTACATGATCGCGCATTATCCAGGCCTGTTGCGGGCCGCCGCGCCGGGCGACGTCGTATCCGGCGAACTCTATCGCATGCATGATCCGGCCGCACTGCTGGCCGAACTCGACGAGTACGAAAGCTGCGGCCCGAACTTCGATCCGCCCACTCTGTATCTGCGCGAGACGCTGCCGGTGACGCTGGCCGACGGCAGCGTGCACGAGGCTTGGACCTACATCTACAATCGCCCGGTGGAGGAGGCGAAGCGCATCGCCTCCGGCCGGTTTCTGGAAAAATAGCACGCCGCGCTCCGGATCATCGGCCGATCTGCCTTCACCATGTGATCAGCGGAGCGCGATGCCGCCAGGCCTCGTTACCGAGTTGGTCGAGGACGAAACCCGCCACGTCCGAGCGCGATATCGTTCCGCCATGGAAGCCGGTAAGGTCGGTGATCGCCCGCACCGTGTTGCGGGCGGGCTTGTCGTTCAGCACGGACGGGCGAACCAGACTCCAGTCGAGCCCGCTGGCCCTGACGATGGCTTCCTGCCGGTTCTTGTCGGCATAGACCTTGCGCAGCAGAAGCGGGAAAATCAGCCTGTCGAAAACAAAGCCGCCATGTCCGGCGCTGTCGCCGGCGCCCATCCCCGTGATGCAGACGAGCCGCGAGACGTGCTCGGCCTTCATGGCGCTCACGAGCGCGCGCGTGGCAGTGGAGAGCAGCGTCACCTCGCGAAACGGACTGGCCGGTGTGCCCAGGGCACTGACGACCGCGGTCCGCCCTTTGATTGCTTCACGCAAGGCGGCTTCGTCGCGGGCATCTCCGACGACGAGTCTTGCCCCTTTGAGGTCACCGGCCTTCTCCGCTGAACGGACGAGGGCCGTGACGTCATATCCGCGCGTTACCGCCTGGTTGACGATCAGGCGGCCGGTGCCGCCGGTGGCGCCGAGGACGAGCAGCTTCGGCTGGGTCTGGACGGTGTCGGTTGCAGAGTCTTGCATGGCAGTTGCCTCGAAAAGCGGGAGGCCTGAGAGGCCGTCCCGTCGGTGAAGTTTCGGGTGGGACCGGAGGCTGCGCCGTCAGGCCGCGATTTCCCTGGCGAAGTCGCGGTAGGAGCGGAGCGGACGGCCCAGCAGCGCCGTCAGGCGGGTGACGTCGCCGGCCTCGGGGAGCATGCCGTCGGTGAGAAAGCGCTCGCTCATCAGCCGCATGTCGAACGCCATCCAGCCCGGCATGAACGCCCTGAGGTTCTGCTCGAAAGCTGCGGTGTCGTCGCCGCCATAGGCGATGGGACGACCCAGCACCTCCGACCAGATGGCGGCGATCTGGTCCCCGGTCAGCGTGTCCGGACCGACGACGTTGATGCGCTCGAGCGGCAGCGGGGCGGTCGCCTGCTCGCGACGGATCAGTTCGATGGCCGCGATCTCGCCGATGTCGCGTGCATCGACCATGGCGAGGCCCTTGCTGCCGACCGGCATCGGGTAGACGCCATGGCCTAGCACGACGTCCTTGATGGTGAGATCGTTGTTCATGAAATATGCCGGGCGCAGGATGGTGGCGTTGAAGCCCATCCGCTCGATCATCCGCTCGACGCCGAACTTGCCGGCGAAGTGCGGCACGTTCACGTAGAGATCGCTGTGGATCACCGACAGATAGACGATCCGTTCGATGCCGGCCTCGCGGGCGAGGTTGAGCGCGATCAGCGCCTGCGTGACTTCATCGGCCACCACGGCGTTGAGCAGAAACAGGGTGGAGGCACCTGCAAAGGCGCCGCGTAGCGAGTCGACGTCGAGCAGATCGCCCTGCACGACGGTGACGCCCGCCGGCAGGTTCGTCTTGGCGGGATCGCGGACCAGCGCCCGCACGTCGGCGCCGCGCTTGACGAGCTGTTCGACGACCTGGCGGCCGATGGTGCCGGTTGCGCCGGTAACGAGGATGGTCATGGGGATCACTCCGGTTGGTTGAAAACACACCCGGAAAATAGCGATCCACATTTGTGCCGATAGACAGTATATTTAGACAGATCGTCTCATTGGTGGAACATATGGATCTGCTTGCCCTAGCTGACTTCAATCTTGTGGCTCGGCACGGCGGGTTCGGCCGGGCCGCGCGGGCCGCTGGCCGCCCCAAAGCCACCCTGTCCCGCCGTGTCGCGGAACTGGAGGCGGCCCTCGAGCTGCGTCTGTTCGAGCGCGGCGCGCGGACGCCGAAGCTGACCGAAGAGGGGCGGGCGCTGTTCGAGCGAACCGGGGCCTTGCTGACCGAGATCGAGGAGACGGCCGCAGCGATCGCTTCGGGCGGAGACCGGCCGCGCGGGACGTTGCGGATCAGCGCGCCCCTGCTGTTCTCCCAGACCGCGATGGGCCAGCTCGCGGCTGGATTCGCGCTGAAATACCCGGAGGTCCGGCTTGAGGTCACGACCGAAGACCGCACCGTCGACATGGTCGAGGAAGGCTATGACCTGGCGATCCGGGTCAATCCCGATCCGGATGCGAGCCTTGTCGGCCGCATCTTTCTGCGCGATCGGCTGGTGGTGGTGGCGAGCCCTGGCCTCGCGCGTCCGGCCGACGATCGTGCTGTCCCTGCCGTCGTGAGGGGCGCCGGCGAGCCGGTGGCCGCTTGGGACGTGAGGGGGCCGGCCGGACCATCACGCATCGCGGTCGATCCGGTGCTGCGGCTGTCCTCGCTGCTGATGGTCCGCGATGCCGTGCGCGCGGGCGTCGGCGCCGGACGGCTGCCGATCTCGCTTGTCAGTCACGATCTCGCCGCCGGAACGCTGGTGCATTGGGGCGATGTGGACGGACCGGACATCGCTTTGTGGACGCTGTATCCGTCCCGCCGGCTGCTGAGCGCGCGCGTCTCGGCCTTCCTCGATTATTTGAAGTCGGCCTTCCCGATGGGGACGCCCGACGAACTGGCGGCCTATGTCGGGGCGTGAGACGAGGCGCTGACTAACGCGCCTCGCCTGGTTCGATCATGCTGCCCGAACCGTGCTGAGGAACTGGCCGACCTCGAGCTTCAGCCGGCTCGAGTCGCGCGACAGCGACCGTGCTGCGGACAGCACCTGCGACGAGGCCGAACCGGTCTCCGACGCGCCGCGCTGCACATCGGTGATGTTGACCGAAACCTGCTGGGTGCCCTGCGCCGCCTGCTGGACGTTGCGGGAAATCTCCTGCGTCGCAGCCCCCTGTTCTTCCACCGCCGAGGCGATGGTCGAGGCGATTTCCGACATCTGGGCGATGGTGACGCCGATCTCCTTGATGGCGGTCACCGACTCGCCGGTTGCAGCCTGCATGCTGGCGATCTGCGCGCTGACCTCGCCGGTAGCCTTGGCGGTCTGCTCGGCCAGCGCCTTGACCTCGGACGCCACCACGGCGAAGCCGCGGCCGGCGTCGCCGGCGCGCGCCGCCTCGATGGTCGCATTCAGCGCCAGCAGATTGGTCTGGCCCGCAATGTTGTTGATCAACTCGACGACAGCGCCGATGCGGCTGGCAGCAGCGGCCAGCACGCCGATCCGCTCGTTGGTCTTGTCCGCCTGCATCACCGCCTCGCCGGCGATGCGCGCCGAATCCTGCACCTGACGGCTGATCTCGTTGACGGAGGACGCCATTTCCTCGGTGGCCGAGGCCACCGACTGGACGTTGGTCGAGGCTTCTTCCGAGGCCGCGGCAACCATGGTGGTGACCTGCTGCGACCGTTCGGCAGTGGCTGTCAGCGATGCGGCGGAGGATTCGAGTTCGTTCGATGCCGACGACACGGTCTCGATGATCTCGCCGACCGCTCCCTCGAAATCATGGGCGAGCTTGATCATGTCGGCCTTGCGGACGCGGACGGCGTTCTGCTCGGCTTCCTTCTGTTCGGCCTCCATGCGGATCTTGGCGAGGCCGTTCTCCTTGAACACAAGCGCGGTCCTGGCGACATCGCCCACTTCGTCCCTGCGCTCGGTGCCCGCGACGTCGACATCGAAGCCGCCGCGTGCGAGCGACTGCAGCAGATGGACGACGGCGCGAATGGGCGCGGCGATTCCGTACTGGCCGATCAGGAAGCCAAGAACCAGTCCGACCACGACACCGACGGCCGAAATGATCACCATCATCTGCGCGGCGGCCTGATATTCGGTGGTCGCCTCTTTGGCAAAATTCTCGACGCGATCGTTCAAGCGGTCGGCCAGTGCTTTCACCTTGGCCTGCAGCGCTTCGGCCGCGGCACGGCTCGCCATGGCCGCTGCTTGCAGTTGCGCCGTCGTTTCGCTGAGTTGAGCCGCCTTGACGTCATCGCTGAGGCTAAGCGTCTTCTCCATGTCTTTCTTGTAGGCGGCGAAAGCGTCCTTGACGGCCGGCAGCATCGCGCGCGCCGCTTCGTCCGGGGTCTTGCTGACCTGCTCGATCCGCTCTTCGTACTGCTGGAGGTTCTCTTCGATGACCTTGCGTGCCGCGGTCCGGTTCTCCAGGCGTGGGTCCAGAGCTGTGCGGAACTCAGCGCGGTTGAGTGCGGTGACATTCTGATTGGCGCGGGCGGCCAGCAAGGCGCGTTTTGCAGCAGAGCTCATCAGGTCGGCCTTGGCATTGAGCGAACTCAGCGCCGTGATACCAAGATACGCCACGCCTGCGGCGATGCCCGCCATCAGGACAATGATCGACAAAATTTTGGTCAGTATCCTGAACCGCGCGAGGAAATTCATTAAAGGGCTCCAGATTTCGGTCTCTGATAACTTCAGACTGCAAAATCGGTATATAGATCCGATTGACTAACAATCGGGTGCATCGCCGCCCCAATGCTACTCCGCGTCGCAACAGGTTCAGCTACGACGTCCGCTTCCGCAAAAACTCAGTCGCATAAAGCAGCGCCGCGAGTGCGGTGAACCCCAGTCCGATCAGGCTCACCGTGGCCGCGCCGCCATGCGACACCGCGCTGCCGGACACGGCCGAGCCCACCGCGCCGCCGAAGAAGAACAGGCCGAGATATAGCGCGTTGAGCCGGCTGCGCACGTGCGGCGCCAGCGCGAAGATGGCGCGCTGGCCGGTGACCAGATGCGCCTGCGAGCCGGCATCGAGCACGATGCCCGCGAGCACGAAGGCGGCGAGCGAGCCGTGGCTGCCGCCGATCCACGTCAGCACGAAGCTGAGGCCCATGGCGGCGATGGCGACGCCGGTCACGGCGCGGCTGTGGCCGCGGTCGGCAAGCCGGCCGGCCAAGGGAGCAATCATCGCGCCGGCGACGCCCGACAGCAGGAAGGCGGACATCGCGAGATGGCCGAGCGAGAACGGCGGCGCCTCCAGCAGCAGCGGCGACGAGGTCCAGAACAGGCTGAAGGCGCCGAAGAACAGCGCCTGATAGGCGGCACGCCGCTGCAGCACCGGCGTGTGGATCAACAACTCCCACAACGAATGGATCAGCTTGCGATAGGTCAGCGCGTGCTCCGGCTGCCGCCGCGGCAGCACCCAGGCCATCAGCGCGATCACGGCGCACATCGCCACCGCCGAGCTGAGATAGACCGCGTGCCAGCCGAAGCTGCCGGCGATCAATGTCGAGACCGGCCGCGCCAGCAGGATGCCGAACAGCGCACCGGAGACGACGGTGCCGACCACCTGGCCGCGGCGCCGCTCGGGCGCCAGATGCGCCACCATCGGCACCAGCATCTGGGTCCCGACCGCGAAGATGCCGAGCAGCAGCGATGAGGCGAAGAACACCGCGGCGTTGGGTGCGGCGACGGAGATCAGCAGGCAGGCGACCAAACCGGCCAGCGTGATCAGCACCAGCTTCTTGTTCTCGACGAGATCGCCGAGCGGCACCAGGAACAGCAGTCCGGCCACATAGCCGAGCTGGATCATGGTGACGATGAAGCTGCCGGCATCGATGCCGATGCCGAACGCGGCGCTGATCGGGCCGACCAGCGGCTGCGCGTAATAGACATTGGCGACGGTGACGCCGCAGGTCAGGGCAAAGGCGAAAATCAGCCACGCGCCGGGACCGTCGTCCCGGGTGGTGGTCTCGGATGATGGGGGCATGACGTCTTTTCGTTGGCGGGAAGGCCCGCTGATATGGCGCATCGGCCCCGGCCGTGAAAGGGCGGTGCGGCGGATGGGTGCCATGCACGGGAGAAGCGTTATGCCAGTGCGGTGACAGCGCCGCCTCGATACCGCGCCTCGATCAATCCGCCCTTCGGAGCCGCACATCCACCTCGCGCTCCACAAAACGCCATTCCTCCGTCGCCCGGAGCATGCCGACCAGATCCTCGAAGACCTGCGCATGCTCCGGTGCGAATTCGAACCAGGTGAGAAAGTCGAACGGCTGGCCGAGGTCGCGGGCGTGATAGAGCTGCCGCGCGATCGCCGGCAGGTACTTCATCGACGCAGCGATGTGCTGCGACTTGTCCTCGAAGATCCGGCGACGTTCTTCCTGGGTGAGCTCCCACCACGCCGTGGATTTCCTGATCGGGATCAGCGCGGCCAGCGTGGCGTCGGGACGGCCGAGCCCGGCCTGCACCGCGACCAGGGCGGTCTTCTCGGTACGCTCCACATAGCGCACATGGCTGGCGACGCCGGTGAGCGGCCAGCCTGCAGCGGACGCCGCGGGCAGCGTGGCGACGGGCGCGACGGCGAGATGAGAGGCCGGCGCCAGGCTATCGCCGGTCACCGGCGTGATGCGGAGGATCTGCCGGCTGCCGGCGTCGCCGGCGGTGAAGGTTGTGAACATGGCCGGAGCAAAGCGTGGAACCGGGCGGGGTGCAAGAGCTCCGTCGTTCCGGGCGCGGGAGCGCAGCTCGAGCGAACCTCAGCCACTCCAATTGGAGTGGCGGGGAATCTGGAAAAGTTCAGCGATGACAGGCGCGGGAGTAACAGTCTATGCCCGCTTCTCAGGCTTCGCCTTCTGCAGCATGTAGGAGCGCAGTACCGCATTCATGCGCCGCTGATAGCCATCGCCCTCGCTCTTGAAAAAATCGAGCACGTCTTCGTCGAGGCGGATGGAGATGGCCTTCTTCTTCGCGGGAACGACGAGGACAAATTCTGACCAGTCCAGATCAAGCGGCACGGCGTCCGGATCATTCGCAACGGCTCTCGTGATCTCCTCGTCCGTCAACGCGTCGACGGCTGCCCAGTCGGTCTTACCCTTCCGGCGGTCGCCCCATTTCCTTGTTACGATAGTCTCTTTCTTCATTCGTCCTTGCGCGTCGCGCCGAGATAATCTGGATGACGTCTTTCCGTCGCGCAAACACAACGGCAATCAGTCGGTTGTCCGAATATCCAACCGCGACCCAGCGCTCCTCATTGTTGCGATCTGATCGACGCAGAACGACACGCCCTTAAAAGATCTCGATAGCGTCATCGAAGTCGATGCCGTGCTTGGCGCGATTTGCTTCGTTCTTGACATGGTCCCAATCAAATCCATCGAGGGATTTGAAATCGAATGTCTCTGTCATAGGTTTACATCCGTGAAGTAAAGCCAGCTTCGCTGCCTACGCGGACGTTTCTTCCCTAAACAGTTTTCTTATCTTTATGAGCGCTTTAGTTGTGTATATACGATTGTATGGCGGGCGTCAATCTGTCGGAAATCCGGGCTGACCATCCCGGGATTCCGGGCCTGCATCAGCCGGCTCCGCCGTCTGCGGCATCCCGGAATGACGCCACTATGGCTACGACTCCCTGTGAATAGCGGGTGCAACCCGCGAGCCCTCGTACTTGCAGTAACAAACCCTATATCGATGGCCGGCTGGGTGCAGTCTGGCCAACCAGGTCGAGACTCCCGCAACCGACTCAAAGCATAACGCCACCATGCGCTTCACGCCCCAGTTTCTCGACGACCTGCGCGCCCGGCTTCCGGTGTCGGAAGTGGTGAGCAAGCGCGTCAAGCTGAAGAAGGCCGGGCGCGAGTGGAAGGGGCTGTCGCCGTTCCAGCAGGAAAAATCGCCGTCGTTCTTCGTCAACGACGAGAAGGGATTTTACCACGACTTCTCCAGCGGCAAGCACGGCGACATCATCAGCTTCGTGATGGAGACCGACGGCTGCGCCTTCCCGGAGGCGGTGGAGCGGCTGGCGCAGATGGCCGGGCTGGCGCTGCCGGCGGCGACGCCGGACGCAGCAAGGCACGAGCAGCGCCGCAAGACGCTGTATGACGTGATGGAGTTGGCCGCCAAATTCTTCGCCGACACGCTGGCGTCGCGGCTGGGTGCCCGTGCCCGCGGCTACCTCGCCGATCGCGGCATCTCGCCGGCGACCCAGGTTCAGTTCCGCATCGGCTATGCGCCGGCCGAGCGCTATGCGCTGAAGGAGTTTTTGGGCGGGCAGAGCATCTCCACCGCCGACATGGTCGAGGCCGGCCTGTTGAACGGCGGCGACGACATCCCGGTGCCCTACGACAAGTTTCGCGACCGCGTGATGTTTCCCATCACCGACCTGCGCAACAGGGTGATCGCCTTCGGCGGCCGGGCGCTGGAGAAGGATGTGCCGGCGAAGTACATGAATTCGCCGGAGACCCCGCTGTTTCACAAGGGCGACAATCTCTACAACCTCGCCACGGCGCGCACCGCCACCCATAACGGCGCGCAGCTGGTGGTGGTGGAAGGCTATGTCGACGTCATCGCCATGGTCAGCGTCGGTTTTGCCGGCAGCGTCGCCCCGCTCGGCACCGCGCTGACCGAAAACCAGCCGATGCTGCTGTGGAAGATGGCCGACGAGCCGATCCTGTGCTTCGACGGCGACAAGGCCGGCCAGAAGGCGGCGTGGCGCGCCGCCGAACTGGCGCTGCCGCACCTCAAGCCCGGCAAGAGCCTGAAATTCGCGCTGCTCCCCGAAGGCCAGGATCCCGACGATCTCGCCCGCGCCGGTGGCCGCCTGGCCATCGAGGAAGTTCTGGGCGTGTCGCGCTCGCTGTCCGACCTGATCTGGACGCGCGAGATGGAGGGCGGCGACTTCTCCACCCCGGAGCGCCGCGCCGCACTGGAAGTCCGCATCAACGAACTCTCCAACGGCATCCGCGAGGAGGTGGTGAAGCGCTACTACCGCCAGGACATGGCGGAGCGGCTGAAGGCGGCGTTCGGCCCGCCGGCCGGCTTCGGCCGCGGCAATTTTGGCGGGCGCGGACCCGCCCGCGGCGGTCCCGGTGGCTTCGGCGGTTTCGGCGGCGGCCGGCCCGGATTCGGCGCCTCCGCCAGCTTCACCCCCGGCGCCGCCGGGCGAATCACCCCGCGCGGCCGCTCCCAGGCCTCGGCCGGCAGCCAGACCATCAACCGCAACCCCTACCAGGTGGTCTCGCCGCAGCCGGCCAATTCGTCGATCATGCGCGGCCAGCGCAGTGCCATATCGCGGCGCGAGGCGCTGATCGTGCAGACCCTGATCAACCACCCATGGCTGCTGCACGACCGGCTGGAGGAGGTGGCGGCGCTGGAGCTGGCGCACCCGCAGATGCACCGGCTGCGTGCCGGGATCATCGCCTGCTTCGCCCACGAGCATCACCACGGCGATGAATCCGAGCAAAGCGAGAAAATGCGTTCAGACCTGGTTAAGGCTGGATTTACTGAGCAATTGCAACACGTTGAGAAGGCGATTACCACCAAGGACGTGTGGGCGGCGCAGCCTGGGGCGGCGCGCGAGGACGTTCTTTCCACCTGGACCCAGCTGGTTGCCTTGCATCGGCAATGGCACTCATTACTTAGGGAGCTGAAGGATGCCGAACTGGCCCTCGGTGAGGAGGCCAGCGAGGCGAACTACGCGTGGCTGCAGGATATCAAGGCCCGGCTTGCCGAAGTGGACGGTATCGAAGCCCTGATTGAGGGTTTCGGCGAATCGTCGGGGCGGTTTTTGCGCAGCGAGTGATGGCAATTTGCTGCGGACGGCGGTCGCCGGAACCGCAAAAGACTCGCCAAACCCATGGTTTGGCTGCAAAAACAGGGTTAATCGGAGCTTAAGGCCCTTTAAGCCATTGTGCGACATCGGCGAGACAGATTCGGGGGTGGCGAAGTTCAGCGCCGCCCTTTCCGCGTCGAGATCGATCTACTTCAAAGCGGGGCGGCAACGCTCCCAGCGTGAGCGCGTTTCAGGAGCAATGAATGGCCACCAAGGCAAAGACGCTGCAGGTTAAGGACAAGGAAAAAGACGACAAGGCTGCAGACGCCCCGGAAAAGGATTCCCCGGACGCGCCGTCGCCGTTGCTCGACCTGTCGGACGCCGCCGTCAAGAAGATGATCAAGCAGGCCAAGAAGCGCGGCTTCGTGACCTTCGATCAGCTCAACGAAGTCTTGCCTTCGGACACCACCTCGCCCGAACAGATCGAGGACATCATGTCGATGCTCTCCGACATGGGCATCAACGTCTCCGAGTCGGATGACGCCGATAGCGACGAGGAAGAGACCAAGGAAGAGGCCGAGGAAGAACCCGACAACGAGTTGGTCGAGGTCACCCAGAAGGCCGTCACCGAAACCAAGAAGTCCGAGCCCGGCGAGCGCACCGACGATCCCGTCCGCATGTATCTGCGCGAGATGGGCACCGTCGAGCTGCTGTCGCGCGAGGGCGAAATCGCCATCGCCAAGCGCATCGAGGCCGGCCGCGAGGCGATGATCGCGGGTCTCTGCGAAAGCCCGCTGACCTTCCAGGCCATCATCATCTGGCGCGATGAACTCAACGAAGGAAAGATCTTCCTCCGCGACATCATCGATCTCGAAGCGACTTACGCCGGCCCCGACGCCAAGAACAACATGAACCCGGCGCTGATCGCCGCACCGGTGGCCGCCGATGGCGACGAGGGCACCGCCGCCGTGGCCGCACCTCCGGCCGCCCCGCCGACGGCCACCCCGTTCCGCGCCGCGCCGCCGCGCCCGGCGCCCGCTGCGCCCGCCGCCGACGCCCCCTCGGAAGGCGACGGTGACGGCGACGACGACGAGTTCGAGAACCAGATGTCGCTGGCGGCCATCGAGGCCGAGCTGAAGCCGAAGGTGGTCGAGACCTTCGACAAGATCGCCGACAACTACAAGAAGCTGCGCCGCCTGCAGGAGCAGGACATCGCCAACCAGCTGCAGAGCGAGCAGCTGTCGCCGGCCCAGGAGCGCAAGTACAAGAAGCTCAAGGACGAGATCATCGTCGAGGTGAAGTCGCTGCGCCTCAACCAGGCGCGTATCGATTCGCTGGTCGAGCAGCTCTACGACATCAACAAGAAGCTGGTGTCGTTCGAAGGTCGCCTGCTGCGCCTCGGCGACAGCCACGGCGTCGCCCGCGAAGACTTCCTGCGCAACTACCAGGGCTCCGAGCTCGATCCGAAGTGGCTGAACCGCGTCTCCAAGCTGTCCGCCAAGGGCTGGAAGAACTTCGTCCATCACGAGAAGGACAAGATCAAGGACCTGCGCGGCGAGATCCAGCAGCTCGCGGCCCTCACCGGCCTCGAGATCGGCGAATTCCGCAAGATCGTGCACGGCGTGCAGAAGGGCGAGCGCGAAGCCCGCCAGGCCAAGAAAGAGATGGTGGAAGCCAACCTCCGTCTCGTCATCTCGATCGCCAAGAAATACACCAACCGCGGCCTGCAGTTCCTCGATCTGATCCAGGAAGGCAACATCGGCCTGATGAAGGCGGTCGATAAATTCGAATACCGCCGCGGCTACAAGTTCTCGACCTACGCCACCTGGTGGATCCGCCAGGCGATCACCCGCTCGATCGCCGACCAGGCGCGCACCATCCGCATTCCCGTGCACATGATCGAGACCATCAACAAGATCGTGCGCACGTCCCGGCAGATGCTCAACGAGATCGGCCGCGAGCCGACCCCGGAGGAACTGGCCGAGAAGCTGGGCATGCCGCTGGAGAAGGTGCGCAAGGTTCTCAAGATCGCGAAAGAGCCGCTGTCGCTGGAAACCCCGGTGGGTGACGAGGAAGATTCGCATCTCGGCGACTTCATCGAGGACAAGAACGCGATCCTGCCGATCGACGCGGCGATCCAGTCCAACCTGCGCGAGACCACGACCCGCGTGCTGGCCTCGCTCACCCCGCGTGAAGAGCGCGTGCTGCGCATGCGCTTCGGCATCGGCATGAACACCGACCACACGCTGGAGGAAGTCGGCCAGCAGTTCTCGGTGACCCGCGAGCGCATCCGCCAGATCGAAGCCAAGGCGCTGCGCAAGCTGAAGCATCCGTCGCGAAGCCGGAAGCTCAGGTCGTTCCTGGACAACTAAGTCAGTCGATATTGGCTGCTATCAAAATGCCCGGCTCGCGCCGGGCATTTTTGTTTGTGGCGCACGCGGCATCAACACGCGCCGCTGTCATCGCCCCGGCCTGCGCGCAACTGCGCGCCAGGACCGGGCGGCCCGGTACACGCCAATGCCTGTAATGGAGCATTGCCGACAACGTTGACTGGGTCACCCGCCTGCGTGGGTAACGAAAGCGGAGTGAGCGGTGGTCTCTTGCCACACGCGCCGCCGTCTCTGCTTCCTTCCCCAGGAGAAGCGCGGCTTCGCGGAGGCAGGGGGGATCGCGGGAAGCGCCGAGGCTTGTCCGTCCGTCGTTGGGCGGTAAGATCCGGCCCTCGCCGCCCACATAGGACTTTTCAATGAACGCGACTGCCCCCGCCGAGCCGGATTACGGCACGATCCTTCATGCCAACCTCAACCGCGTCTTCAACGAACGCGACGCCGCCCGGCGCGCGGACGCGATCGCCGACATCTTCGTCGCCGATCCCGTGATGTTCGAACCGGCGGCCATCGTGCAGGGGCGTCAGGCGATCTCGGACACGGCAGGCCAGTTGCTGGCGCAGTTCGGTCCTGACTTCACGTTTGTCGCCGATGGCCCCGCCGTCGGCCATCACGGTCTGGCGGTGCTGCGCTGGCACGCCGGTCCGATGGGCGGCCCCATCACCGTCACCGGCGCCGACGCGGCCGAGATCGTCGACGGCCGGATCGCTCGGCTCTGGGTGCTGCTCAACCCGCCGGCAGGGTAAAGGCTCCCCGTCGTCACGCAACAGGCAAACTCGCGCTTGGCCTGTGCCCGCGCGGCGGCGCAATACGCTTCGCTATTGCGCCCTACGCTCGTGGCCGTTGAATCGAGCGGAAGGACCGTAGGCTTCGAACCAGCGACCGCGCCGCGACGACCTATCCGAAACCTCGTCGCAAACCGGTCCCGCCACATGCTCCGTTATCTACCGCTGTCCGTCCTGCTGGCACTCATCGCCGCTCCGCTGCCGGTACGTGCCGAAGGCCCGGCATCAAGCGACGTCGCCGCCATCGACGCATGCCTGCGCAAGCAGGACAGCAAACGCGGAGCGTCGCAGGAAGCGGCCGAGGCGGCCTGCCTGATGGTGGTGGCGCGGCCGTGCATGGGCGATGAGAGTGCCGCGGCCGACCGGCGCCGGATCGATTGCCTGGATCGCGAGCGGCTGGTGTGGGAAGGCATTGTCGCACAGTCCGATGCCGCGATGATGAAGGCGCTCGAGCCCGAGCAGCAAACAAAACTGCGCGCGATGCAGCAGGCGTGGAGCCACAGCCGCGAGCTGAGCTGCGGCTTCTGGTACGATTATTTCGAGGGCACCATGGCCAATCCGATGATCGCCTCGTGCAACAATCGCGAGACCGCACGGCGGGCGATCTTTCTGCGCATCTTTGCTGCCGATCTTGCCGGACGGAAATAGCGCGTGGCGACGCGCGCCGTCTTCACCCTCCCCCTCAAGGGGAGGGTGAAGTAAGTGCGCAATTGCCGTCAGGGTCGTTCAGCTCTCCACCCACGCCTTGAACGCGTCCGCATAGTCCGGATGCCAGCGCGACAGCGGCGGGCGGTTGTCGATGATGTCGCCGATCGCCCAGGCCATGCGCTTCTCGTCGAGCGCGCGCGGCACGTCGTTGTCCGGGCACAGGATGTAGAAGTCGCCGGCCGCGATGCTGGTGAGCATGAAGTCGACGGTCTGCTCCGCCGTCCAGGCCGCCGCCGGCTTCTCGGTGCGGTCGCCCTTGGTCAGCGCGGTGTAGACGAAGCCGGGGATCAGGAGATGCGCGTCGATGGCGCAGCCCGGCGTGTTGCGCAGCTCGTGCTGCAGCGCTTCGGTGAAGGCCTTCACGCCGGCCTTGCTGACATTGTAGGCCGGGTTGCCCGGCGGCGTGGTGATGCCCTGCTTGGAGCCGCTGTTGATAATCAGGCCGGGCCGGCCGCGCGCTATCATGGCCGGCGCGAAGACCTGCGTGCCGTGGACGATGCCCCACAGGTTGACGCCGAGGATGCGCTCCCACACGTCCTGCGGCCCGAGCGCGGTGGTGGCCGGCTGGATGCCGGCATTGTTCATCAGCACGTCGGTGCCGCCGAACCGCGCCTGCACGGCGGAAGCGAGCCGCTCCAGGTCGGCGCGGTCGGCGACGTTGACGGCGTGGCTCATGATGTCGGCGCCGGGGGCGGACTCGCTGAGCAGCGTCGCCGCGCGCGACAGTTGCTCGCCGCCGAGATCGGCAATGCACACTTTCATGCCGCGGCGGATGAAGGCACGGGCCGCGGCGAAGCCGATGCCCGAGGCGCCGCCGGTGATCACCGCCACCGCGCCTGCGACCAGAGCGGGATGCGATGCAAGCTGCGAGTCATTAGATGCCATGACGAACTCCTGACGCTGGCGGATTTTGGCGCGGCGTGTGCCGGCGGTGCTGCGCGATCCGGTTTTCTGCGATCCCTTGGCCGCTGTCAAAGCAAAGCGGCCGGCGCGCTGGAACCGCGCCGGCGGCGCGGCTCCATGTCCCGTGCAAGCCAACTCAACGTGATCGTGTCGGCCGGAACGATCGTTGCGGCCGGTCATTGACGCGGCATCACTCACAGCAATGGAGAATCTCATGTCAGCGCAACTGAGCGGCAAGCGCGTATTGATCCTCGCCACCAATGGCTTCGAACAGTCGGAACTCGAAGTGCCGCGCGATCGCCTCACCGAGGCCGGCGCGGAGGTGCATATCGTGTCGCCGGAACCGGGTGTGATCCGCGGCTGGTCCGGCAGCGACTGGGGCCAGTCGGTGCAGGTCGATCACACGCTGGCGAAAGTCTCGGAGGCCGATTACGACGCGCTGGTGCTGCCGGGCGGCCAGATCAATCCCGACCTGCTGCGCGTCAACGCCGAGGCGCTGGCGCTGATCAAGGCGTTCTATTCCGCCGGCAAGCCGATCGCCGCGGTGTGCCACGCGCCGTGGCTGCTGATCGAGGCGGGCCTCGTCAACAACCGCAAGATGACGTCCTATCATTCGATAAAGACTGACATGATCAATGCGGGCGCCAAGTGGGAAGACAAGGCCGTGGTCAGCGACGGCGGCATCGTCACCTCGCGCAATCCAGGCGACCTAGAAGCTTTCTCCAAGCAGATCATCGCCGAGATCAAGTCCAGCAAGACGCAGCGCCAGGCGGCGTAGCCGCGCGACGGTTGCAAATCCCGGAACTCCACTTGTGAGTTCCGGAGTTCTCGCTCAACGCCCCGATACGGCGTAGGGCATCGCCTCGCCGGCTTTGGCCGAGGCGCCCGGCTGGTCCGACACCGTGCGGTTGCGGCCGGAGCGCTTGGCTTCGTACAGCCGCGCGTCGACCCGTTTGAACAGCGGCGCCCAGGCTTCCCCGGTGGTCTGCGTCGCCACGCCGAAGCTGGCGGTGACAGCGAGGCCCGGCTGTTCGAACGCGCAATCCGCGATGGCCGCGCGCAGCCGTTCGGCGCATTCATAGGCCTCCCCGGCGTCGGTGTGCGGCAGCAGCACCGCGAACTCTTCGCCACCGAGACGCCCAACCACGTCGCCCTTGCGCACCGACTGGTTCAGCGCCCGCGCCACTGCCTGCAGCACCATGTCGCCGATGTCATGGCCGTGCGCATCGTTGATGGCTTTGAATTTGTCGATGTCGCACACCACCAGGGAATGCCGGCCCTTGCGGAGCTGGCGGGCGATGCGGTCCTCGAAGCCGCGGCGGTTGAAAACCCCGGTCAGGTGGTCGCGTTCGCGCTCCTGCTGCAGGTCGTCGATCACATCGGCGACGGCAGCGGCAAGGATCGCCATGGCCAGGCCCGCGCCGAGCACGGCGAGCGACAGCCGCAGCGTCTGCCAGAACATCGAATTCGCGAAGGCCGCGCGATTGGTGGGTGCGGAAAACCCGATCGTCAGCAGGGTGCGCGGAAAGAACTGCACGGCGAACACCAGCAGAACCCAGAACAAGATCCTGTCGACGATGCGGCCGCGCGCCAGCGCTGACAGACGTAGCGCCGTCACCAGCAGGATCAGCCCATAGCCGAAGTTCTGGATGTAGACCCGGGCAAGCAGGCTGCGCTCCACATAGACGTAATACGCCAGCAGCACGGTGAAGACTGCAACGATGGCCGCGTCCACGTCGAGGCCGAACTGCTTGTGCGAGCGCCGCAGCAGCCCCTCGGCGGCAGCGACCACGGCCGCCGTGTAGAGCGCGCCGGAGACAATGGCATTCGGCCCCGTCCCGGGCGGCCAGCCGAATGTCTGCGACGTCGCGCCCAGCGCGAACAGGACGCAGGCGCCGGCCAGCACCAGCAGATAGTCGCGTTTGCGGTCCATCAGCCAGGCGCCGACAAAGGAGATTCCGAAGATCAGCAATATGCCCGTGGGAACCAGCTGCAGCGTGGTCCTGACGATTGCGCTATCCATCCTGCTTGAACCCGGGGCTTGCGGCGTTGGCCCTTCTGCTGGGGCGGGAAGTTCCAGGGCGGTGGTACTGACGGAGGCTTGTTAAAGTAGAAATGAAATCGGATCAATTTGAGACGCGCAGCGTGTTTGCATGGCTGCTTCGTTGTTAGGGATCGGAAGGGCGGCCGCGCGGCCGCCCTTCCGTCATGGCATGGTCATCATCCCGGCGCTGACGGCGGCGCCACGATCAGCGCAACGATGCGCCGGACCATGGGCAGCAGCGCGAGCAAGGTGGGAAACGCCACCAGCCACGACAGCCCCCACGCCACCGGCCAGGTGGCGACGAAAGCGGGCGTTGGCCCGAGACTCTTCAGGGTCGAAATCGCCGAGACCACGAAGGTCATCAGCAGCGACAGCACCAGCGGCATCACGACGGATGCGTAGCGCGCCGGCAGTTTTCCGCGCGGACGCGGCGTGCGAAGCGTGTTCATCAGGTCACTCTTTGAAAAGTCGGTCGGTCGATCAGGTCTTCTGCAGCAGCATTCTCCGGGTCGAGCCGACCGGGGTGAATGCGTTGCCTGACGTGAGACGCTTACGGTGCGCCGGAGCGCAGCGCGCATCTGATAGCTCGACCCGCGCCGCCGCGCCAGCGGAAATTGCGCATCCCGCGCCGTAGCGTCAGCCGGCCCGCGCCGCCAGGGCGGCGATCGCGTCGATGACCTCTCGGTACACAGGCGGCGGCAGGTCGTGACCCATGCCCGCGATCGGCATGAGTTCGGCGCCTGCGATGTTGGCCGCCGTATCCTCGCCGCAGGCCGGCGGGACCAGGCGGTCGTGCGTCCCGTGTATCACCAGCGTCGGCGCCGTGATCTGCGCCAGGCGCGAACGGATGTCGCCGGATGCGCCGATCGCGGCGATCTGCCGGCCGAAGCCGGCGGGGTTATAGGCTCTGATAGTCTCCGCCAGTATCAGCGCGCGATGCGTATCCGTGTCGAACGGATGTCCGGGGCCTGCGATGCATCGGGCGAAGCCGAGACCGTGCGCGAGAAATCCGGCTTCGTCCGCGAAGGGATTTGGTGCGGGCCGGGTCAGCATCGCCATGATATCGGGCGCGGCCGGCGGCAGCGCCGGGTTGCCGGTGCTGGACATGATCGACGTCAGCGATCGCACGCGCTGCGCATGGTCGCTGGCCACCAGTTGCGCGATCATGCCGCCCATGGAGCGGCCGACCAGATGCGCGCGCGAGATCGCCAGCGCGTCGAGCAGCCCGACCGTATCCGCGGCCATGTCATGCAGCGTGTAGGGCACGTTGGGCCGCCGGCCCTGTGCGAGCGCGGCCGCCAGCGTGGCAAAATCCGGCGCCGGACAATCCGGAAAATGCGTCGACAGCCCGGCGTCGCGGTTGTCGAAGCGGATCACGCGATAGCCGCGCGCCGCCAGCTTCTCGCAGAACGGCACCGGCCAGCGGATCATCTGGGTGCCCAGGCCGGCGATCAGCACCATGGCTTCGGCCTCCGGCGCGCCAAAACTGTCGTAGTGGATGGTGATGCCGTTCGTGGTCACGCTGGTCATCGTCAGGTCCTCGGGCCGGCATCGGCATGGAATAAGGGAGGGAGCGGGAGCCCCGGCCCGCCGCTGGGGGCAGTGGCCCCGGCGAATGGCGCGATTTATACCCGGTAAAAAATGCTTGTGTCAATATTACCCGTATAATAATAAGCGGCATGGCCGAAGCTGCATTCGGACACGAGCGAAGGATCGGGCGAATGGGCAACCCATTGAGCGGCGAGGACAGGAAGGCGGCCATTGCGGCCTACAAGGAGCGCAAGGTCGTCGCCGGCATCTATCTGGTCCGCTGCACGGCGACCGGGCAGGCGTGGGTCGGCCAGTGGCCCAACGTCACGACTATCCAGAACCGCATCTGGTTCACGCTGCGGCAGGGCAGCCATCCGAACCGCGACCTGCAGGCAGCCTGGCAGCACAACGGCGCAGCGCATTTCCAGTTCGAGATTCTCGAACGGCTGGATGCGGAGGAGACGACCTACGTGCGGGACGCCCTGCTGAAGGAGCGCGCCGCCCACTGGCGATCGACGCTCGATGCAAGGCCGATCTGACGCCGCCGTCCGGCCTTGTCCGACATGCCATCCGCGGAGGCCGGCGGGGACAGCGGGCCGTCGTTCGAGAGCCTGTCAGGTGGCTCGACCGCCCGCGGGGATCGTCATGGCCGGGCCTGTCCCGGCCATCCACGATATCAGGCGCGAACGTGGGTGCCCGGCACAGGCGGGCACGACGGCCTCTGTCGGCGCGTCGGGCGGCGCTATCAAGTGTAGTTGTTGCGCATGCGACAGCAGCGCAATACGCTCTGCTATCGCGCCCAACGCGCCACGAAATGAGGCGTATGAGCAACCTTGGAGGGCCAGATAGGGTGGGCCATCACTTCAGCCCAGTGTTTTACCTGAGCGGTTGGGCGTCCCCGACCGTTACCGTAATGCGGAAGGTGAACGGCAATGTGGTGGTTAACAACCGTTATCCTGGTGGCACAGGGTTTGTGCCAGACGGCTACCGAATCGACCACGTGCCCGAGGACGTCTCTCAGAGGCTGGAAACCGCTTTCATGTCGCCGCTCGACGACGGCGCCGCCAAAGAACTGCAGGCGATCCTCTCCGGTGATTCTGCGCCTCGTAGCGCTGCACAGCGCAGTTCGTGGACACGGTTCGTTATCTCACTCCTGTTTAGACATTCGGAAGGCGTCCGCGTACTGAAAGATCACATGCAGGAGATGTACGCAGAGGCTGCAAAGGCGATTGAGCCTGCCCACCCCGGCATGAAATTTATAATCCACCCAGCAGCCCCCGCCATCGACGCCTCGAATATGCTGGCAGACATCATCGATAACGATCGGGTTGGTCCAACGATTTTCGGCATGAAGTGGTGTGTGGTCAATGTGCCTGACGCCAAACACAGGCTGTTGACCTCTGACAGACCTGTGGTAATGCCTATCGGCTTAGATGACGCTCAAGCTTACATCGCCCTGCCGATTTCTCCGACAAAAGTTTTCGTCGCAGCATATGACGACCGGTTTAAGCGCGGGTTGCCTGACGTAAACCAGAACACCATCGTGAAGGTCATGAATCGAGCCGTGGTTGCCCAAGGCCGGGAATACGTCTGGGGTACAGACAACTCGCAACTGGAATTCGTAAAGAAGCACTTCGGTACGGCACCGGAGCGCCCCCTCATCACCGAAGCCCAGAGGCAGGAAGCTATTGCCGCGGCTAGAGGTCTAGGCGAGTCAAATTCTGCACCAGTCACGCCGCCCGCTTCGCCGACATCCCTGCTATCATAAAAGGGGGCGTTCGCTGCTAGTTTCTGCAGCAGCTCATCAGGCCTATTGGCGAAGCACAATCCGCCGGTGGATGGCAGGCGGCGCAATACGCTTCGCTATTGCGCCCTATGCGCTACGAGTTTCCTCGGAGTAATCTCCTCACCCTGTCGATGGTGCGCCCGACTAAGGTTGAGCTGTCTGGATAGTAAACGCCCGGACCCGTGATTTTGGAAGGATCAATGCCTGCATCCTGCAGTCGCCTGATCTCATTTTTTATTTCCTTCCACTGATTTTTCGTCCGGAGTAGCGGCGTGCCGGCCAGTTTTCCGTGATGGTCAGCCCATCGACGAACCATATCGTCAGGGATCTCTTTGATGAGGTGAATGACGTTATTCAGAAGCTTGTCTTTCAACGGCCGCGCAACGCCCGTGGCGTGCTCGTTCCGCAAATGCCAAGCCAGTAGATCTGATGCCTGCAGCGGAACATAAAGCTGGTCCCGGTCACTTTTAAAAAGTGGCGGACCGTCAATTAGGTTTTGTGCTTCAGGCGGAAGTCCTTTTCTGAGATGAGAGAAAAAAAGCGCTATATCGTCATCCACGCCCTGCTGCTCGTCAAAGATAAACTCGATGGGCGTGCTTATCCCTTCCTGCGCTGCATATTGCGCGATCCCGGCGACCACGGAGAAACACATTTGGAAGTGAGGTCGACCAAATCCATAAGGTGAGACGGGCTTTAGCTCGTCCTCAAAGATTTGGCGGTTTACTGAAAAGAAAAATGACAGTGGCTGGAAGTGACTGATTATCGCAGCAAGATTGCCAACCTTCACATCTCGCTTGGCTTCATCCCAATCGTCTTTGTAGTCAAATTGTCCATTTAGGGCGTTGGCCTTTGAAGCTTTGAAGTATTCAATAGATGGCCATGCTTTTAACTCGGCGCTCCAAGCTTGCGAGAAAGATGCCCAAGCATCGGCGGTGCAGGTATCCCGCCAAGAACAGACGGCGGTCACCCTCTTGGGCTGCAGAGTCATCGGTGAATGCCTGCAGGAAGGCCAATGTGATTACCCTGTTGCTAGGCCCAATGGCAAAAGCGCCTCCAAACCGGCGCACTTGCCCGGAGCAGCGAGGAGTATCACCGATGAGCGATAGCGTACGCTCGCGAAGTGCATGTTGAAAGCACGATGACACGTCGCTGCAAAAGGCGCATCATCTAAAGATTATTTTCCTCTCCCTCTTGCCTTCCTTCCCATAAAGGATGATAGTCCCATTATCCCGCCTCACTGAGAGGGGCGGCTCGCGATCGTCACGGTCTGCGGGGCGGGATGCGGTGGCGCGGTAGCGTCAGGCGCGGCGCGCGGTGGCTGGGCGGCACTCACAAGGGCCGTGACCCATCGTGCAAGGCGCGGACGACGACGCTGCGCGCAGCCGGCGAAGGGCTGCGGCGAAAGCCGAGGCCGGACGCCGGACTGCGCCTCGCGCGCCGGCCCAAGTCGTGTGGTTCCTGGGTGCAAACGGTGCACCCCGGGTGGAGGGTCCGCGAGGCCAACCGGCGCGCGGAACACTCTCAGTCCGTGGCGACGTCCTCCGCCGGGAAGAGCACGAAGCGAGCCGGAAGCACCACCGCGTGCGGAACGCCGGGTTGATCCCCGGTGGATCCGGACGTCCCGGGCGCACTATTCGCCGACTACGGCAATAGCGCCTGGACCAAGGGTGCATCGGGCACCCGGCGTTCCGCGCGCCCTCTCAAAAGAAGAGGGCGGGGAATGCAGCAAAGCTCGGGCGCTGCGGCGTCGCGAGAACGGAGGGTCGTGTGCGCACACATTCCGACCGGTTCGATACGGCGATTCAATGCTGCGGCCCTGCAAATGGCCTGTGGCGCACTGCGCGGGATTGCCGCGCCTCGTCGGCCGCCGCGGCGCGTGCTACAAGCGCCGATCTCATCACCATCAGATTGAAGGAACCTGCTCCCGATGTCCCTCCCGCGCCTCGCCGCCTCGCTCTGTGCCCCGCTCCTCGCCAGCCTGCTGTTCGCGGCGCCCGCCTCGGCCGCGCGCTGCGGCGGCGATTTCAATACGTTTGTCGCGGCGATGCAGCAGGAGGCCGCGAGCGCCGGCATCTCGCAGGCGGTGATCTCGCAGGCCTTCGCCGGCGTGACGCTGGACCCCGCGGTGCTGAATTTCGATCGCCGCCAGCGCGGCACCTTCAACAAGAGCTTCGAGCAATATGTCGCGACCCGGGTCGGGCAGGGCCGCATCTCCATGGGCCTGCAGATGCTGTCGCGCCATGCCGCGCTGCTCAGCCGCATCGAGCAGCGTTTCGGCGTGCCGCCGCAGATCGTGGTGGCGATCTGGGGGCTGGAGTCGGATTTCGGCAAGGGCGACATCGGCAAGATGCCGGTGATCCGCACGCTGACCACCATGGCCCACGACTGCCGCCGCACCGAGCTGTTCCAGGGCGAGCTGCTGGCCGCGCTGAAAATCCTGCAGCGCGGCGACCTGCCGCAACGCGACCTGATCGGCGCCTTCGCCGGCGAGATCGGCCAGACCCAATTCCTGCCATCGTCCTACATCAAGTACGGCGTCGATTTCGACGGCAACGGCCATGTCGACCTGCGCCACTCCGTCCCCGACGTGCTGGCCTCCACCGCCAATCTGCTGCACACCGCGGGCTTCAAGAACGGCCAGCCCTATGGCGAGGGCACCGCCAATTTCGAAGCCATGCGCGAATGGAACAGGGCCACCATCTACCGCAAGACCATCGCCTATTTCGCCGACCGGCTGGCGGCGGGCCGCTAAGCCAAAGGGCGTCAGGGCAGTCAGCTCCGGCTCCGGCGCCGCTCGACCGCGCCGCCGGAGACGCCGTCGCACCAGTAACGGGTACTTCACTACACCGCCCAAAATGCCGCCGCGGGAGCGGCAACGGTCAGGGTCCATTAATGCCTTGGCTGCATTTTCTGCCCCGCGACAGGTATGGTGAGGACGTCGTGACGATCGGGATCGAGGCGACAGACATGGCGATGCTGCGATGCTGACCCCCGGCGGCGTCTGGATCCTCGCGGTGGTCAACTTCGCCGCGCTCGGCGTGGTCTGGGCGTGCGTGGCCTATATCTATCCGAAGTTCATCGCGGCGCGGTTCTGGGTCGGCTGCGCCGCCGTCGCCGCGCTCAGCGCTGTCGTGGGGGCGATGCGCGGCATGATCGATCCGGTGATCCCGGTGCTGCTCGGCAACGGGCTGATCATGCTGTCGAGCTGCCTCGGCGCCGCCGGCATCCGGCGCTTCTATGGCCGCGACATCGCATGGTTGCCCTGCCTGATAATCGTCGTCGTCGAGGTCGTTGGCCTGGCGGTGTTCCTGCTCTGGCGCGACGACATCGGGGTGCGCATCGCAATTCATTCTGTGTGCCAGTCAATGGTGCTGGCGCTGGCGCTGGCGCCGCAACTGTCGCAGCGCCGTCAGGCCGTCGATCCCGGGGCCCGGGTCACGGCAGGCATCGGCATCGCGATGATCGTCGTTGGCGCGATCCGCACCGCCCTGTCGCTGGGGAATGTCGGCGGCTCGGTGCAACTGGTCGAACTGAACACCGTGCAGGCCGCCTTCACGCTGGTGCTGATCCTGCTCGGGACGGCGTGGAATTTCGGCTTCCTGCTGATGGCCATCGGCCGGCTGCGCGACGAGGTGATCAGCCTCGCTCTGACCGACGACCTCACCGGGGTGGCCAACCGCCGGCATTTCCTGCAGCGCCTGCAGCAGGAATGCACGGCGTCGCAGCGTTCGCAAAAAACGTTCGTCCTGGTGGCGATCGATCTCGACGGCTTCAAGGGGATCAACGACAGCTTCGGCCACGCCGCCGGCGACGATTGCCTGCGCCGGTTCTCGGCGCTGGTGCAGGCGCGGCTGCGCCTCCGCGATCTCTTGGCCCGCACCGGCGGCGACGAGTTCTGCATCGTCTTGCCGGCCACCACGCTGACCGAAGGCGCGGCCATGGCCCGCCGCATCCTCGATGCGTGCCGTTCCGGCGCGGAAGGCAGCCCCATTCCCATCGCGGCCTCGATGGGGCTGGTGCAATGGACGCCGTCGATCGGCCAGCAGCCCGAGCCGATGATGGTCGCGGCCGACCAGGCGCTCTACCTCGCCAAGAACCACGGCAAGAACTGCTACGCGCTGTTCGACAGCGTGCTCGGCCCGCTGCTGGACAGCCACTCCGACGCAGCATCGGACGGACAAGAGTTGTTACGTCCGCTTCCGCACGCACCGGGCGGACCGCCGCTGGTCCCGACCTTGTCCAGGATGCGCTCGACCGGCTGAACGGCGGTCGCGGGACGGAAGCGGCAGGGTCGCCCTTGCGTGCAACCGCAGGCGCCGCGATAACAGTTGCGGACGCCGTCGCGTCTGCGTCGCGCTGCGCTGCGCTGGCATGCTTAATTTGCCGGTAGTTCTTGCTTCACGATTTTACAACCAACCCGTTGGATTCTGGAACTCGATCAGGAGTCCATTAACCGTCGGGGTGCCATTTAGCAGCGGCGGAAGTCGCCGGATGAGGATGCCAAGTTGAGCACAGCCAAGGCACAGAATGTTGCGAGCCGGCCATGCTGAGCGTCCCGACCCTGTGGCTGGTATTTACCTCCAATTTTCTCGCCGTGGGCCTGATCTGGGCCTATGTGACGCGCAGCTATCCGAATTTTTCCGCGGCCAAGTACTGGACCGCGTCGGCGCTGGCCGGGGCGTTCGGCGCCGCGGCGGGGCTGCTGCGCGGCGGCGGCCTGGTGGATTCCACGGTCCCGCTGCTGGTCGGCACCCTGACCATGATCCTCGCGGGCTGCTTCGCGGTGATGGGTATCCAGCGCTTCTATGGCCGCCCGGTAAGCTGGCGCCTCCCCGTGGTCACCGTCGCGCTCAGCGCCGCCGGACTGGCGTTCTTCTCGCTCGTGCATGACAACATTGCGATGCGCATCACGGTCTATTCGCTGGGTCAGGCGGTCCCGACGGTGATGACGCTCGGCCTGCTGCTGCGCGCGCCGGCCGACGGTCGCAGCAATCCCGGCGCCCGGCTGGCCGGCTCGATCTCGGTGCTGATGGTGGCAGCCTATGTGATGCGCTCGGCGGCGGCGCTGCTGGGTGTTGGTGGCCACATCGACTTCCTGCACTACAACGCGTTGCAGGCGGCGCTGGTGCTGGTGCTGGTGTTCCTGTCGATGGCGTGGAATTTCGGTTTCCTGATGATGGCGATCGACGCGCTGCGCGCCGAGGTCGCCGATCTGGCGCTGATCGACGACCTGACCGGCGTTGCCAATCGCCGCCACTTCCTGCAGCGCCTGCAGGAAGAATGCGCGGTGTCGCAACGCTCGCAAAAGCCGTTTGCCCTGCTGGCGATCGATCTCGACGGCTTCAAGGAAATCAATGACGGCTTCGGCCATGCCGCTGGCGACGACTGCCTGCGGCACTTCACCTTGATGGTGCAGTCGCGGCTGCGCCCCGGCGACCTCCTGGCGCGCACCGGCGGCGACGAATTCTGCATCGTGCTGCCGGCCACCACCCTGATCGAGGGTGGAGCGATTGCCCACCGCGTGCTCGATGCCTGCCGCGAGGATGCTGCCGGCTGCATCGGCGACGAGATTCCGATCGCCGCCTCGATCGGCGTTGCGGAGTGGACGCCGCAGATCGGCCACTATCCGGACCGGCTGGTGGCCGCCGCCGACCAGGCGTTGTATGCCGCGAAGAACGACGGCAAGAATCGCTACGCGCTGTTCGAACCCGCCCCCGAACTGGCCCCGGGCGGCACCGACGGCGCGAAGCGCTCGCCGGCCAGCCTGCGCAAGAGCGCGTAGACAAAACTCGAGCCGTGCCGGCAGGCCGCCATTGACGCTTCGCCAAACCGCAAGGACAATCGTCACGCCGCCACGGCATAGCGCTGCGGTACGGAGGTGACATGAAGCGCTTTGTGATTTTCGTTCTGCTGGGTCCGGTGATCGGCTTCATCGTGTTCGTGCTGCGCGACATCGCCGGCGGCAAGATCTTTGGCGGCTTTCCCGGTCTGCTGATAGGGCTGCCCTTCGCCTACCTGTTCGGCATCGTGCCGGCCTTGATCATGTGGCTGGAGGACTGGTGGCTGTGCGAACGCATCCCGCTGCTCGCCAAGGTCGCCACCTCGGCGCTGAATGGCTATCTCGCTGTGATTGCGCTGCTGTGGCTCAACACCGCACCGGGCCAGGTCCACGCTCCGCAATTCCTCACCTTCGGCCTGGTCGGCGCGGTGCCGGCGGCGATCTGCTCGCTGCTGTCGTGGACCGGCTGGTCGCGGAAGGAGCAGCAGGTCTAGAAGCCCCGCGAGGTCTCTTGCGGGCGAGTGCCGCCTCAGTGCATCGCCTTTTCGTGCGTGATGTCGACCAGCGCACCGGGCAGCCGCACAGGGCGGCCGTGCCTGTCGAGCGTGCAATGGCCGCGCGCAAAAACCCAGTAGAGCCGGTCGTTCCTGATCACCCGGTGCTCGACCTGATAGACGCCGCCAAGCCGCGTCACGTCGGCCAGCTTCTGCTTGACGCGGCCGATGTCGTCGGGATGGATGGCGTCGAGATAGGCGCTCACCGGCAGGCCGCGTGCGGCGCGCTGCGGGTCGATGCTGAACAGCTCCGCGCAACTGGCGTCGCCATGGTTGCGATCGTGGCTGATGTCCCAGTCCCAGATACCGGCGATCAGGTCCGACGGCGAGAATTTCCGCGGCATCGCCAGATCGAAGCTTTCCTCGTCGGCGCTTTTGTAGGCCTCGGCGGCCGCGAGCCGCAGGATGTAGGACAGGAATTCGTGCTTCCGCTCGCGGGCGTAGCTCGCGATGTCGAGGCACACATCGCCCAGTGGTCGTCCCATAATTCGCTCCCCAGCGCTTCTCATCGTGTGAGAATATCGCATGTGGCATACCGGAGGAATAGAATTCGAGAAATTCGTCGTACGACATTGGTTGAGTGTGATGCAAGTCACTTCCGGAGTCGTTCAGCGAACTTATCGACCGCGTGGCGCTGCATCCGCAGTTGTGTAACGCGACGCCATGACGCAACTTGCGCACCCCGCATAGGCTCCCCATGTCAGCGTCATGCAAAGTGATCGCAGCTACACATCATCATCGTCGTCTCCGCCGCGCGATTCCCGGCAGAGCGGCGCTGCGCGCGGTCCGATCATCGATCAGGACGGTCGCGAGGTGCGGCCGGAGCAATTCGGGCCGCAGGCCGGGGGCTTCGCTTTTGCGTTCGACGGTGCGTCAGCCAGCATGTTCGGCAACCTGACGCGGGAGCAGCGTATCGCCCGGCTGGACGCGCTGGCGAAACTGCTGGATGTCGCCTTCATCGTGCCCGGCACCAACATTCGCTACGGTATCGACGGGATCATCGGTCTGGTCCCGGTGCTCGGCGACATCATCACGACCGCGATTTCGCTGTGGGTGGTGCGCGAGGCGCGCGCGCTCGGCGCGCCCTGGCATGTCACCATGCGGATGCTCGGCAATGTGGCGCTGGATGGTGTGGTCGGAATCGTGCCCGTGGTGGGCGATGCCTTCGATGTGATGTTCCGCGCCAATATCCGCAATGTCAGGATGTTGCGGAAGTGGCTCGACAAGCAGCCGCGCTAGTGCGACTGCGTGGCATGATCCGGAAAAGCCGAAGCCGGTTTTCCGGACCGATCATTTGAAGGGGAACGTATCAGGCGGCGTCGACGGACTCGTCGGCGGCGGCTTCCGCGACCGGCTCGGGGGCGCGGCGTTCAAGCGGGAAATCCTCGCTCTCGTACAGCGTGCGAATCCCGCTCTGGTCAAAGCGTGCTTCCTCGACCTGCAAATAGGCGCCATTCAGCGAATCTGCAGGCAACTGTTCGATCGCGAACTGCACCGCCGCGGCGGCGGTATCGAAACGACGATAGGCGAAGCCGGCACGCTTCTTCTTGCGGATCGCGGCGGGAAACAGTTCTGCGGCAGTGTTGTAGCTAAAAGCAGCCATGGTCAGTGACCTCTATGAAAGTACGCAAAGCGAAATGACGGAGAATGGCGCGATCACGCGCGTCGGCGATTTCCCGCCGGACATCATTTCAAGGACAGACCCTAATATAAGCACGTTTCACAGAAATGCGACACCCGCCACGCAGCATGATGAATCGCCGGCAGCGCGGTGGTTTGACGCAATAAGGGTTACGAATTCAACGTCTTACGACGATTCAACGCTAGGATGCGGCGATCCGGAGGCGAATTATTGCCCGCTGTTGTCGGGGATCGGGACGATTTTCAGCGGTGTCGTGTAGGGCTCCACGCGGAGCGCGTCGTTCGACAGCAGTCCCACCTGGCGCAAAGGCGCTTGTTCCAGCGCGCCGGCCTCGGCCTTGCGCACCGCATATTGCCACACCGTGATGGCGCCGCGGTCGATCAGGTGCCGGGCCACGCCGCCGGCGGTCTTGCTCTGCAGCTTGGCCAGTTCGTCATCGGTCATGCCGATCACGATTTCGTCTTTCGCCGTGATGATCTTGAACAGCGAGACCTTGTCGGTGGCGAGGGCGGGATGGGAGACAATGGTCTCGAACATCAGGCCGGCGCAGGCAAAGCCCAACAGCCAGCGGTTGGAACGGGTCGACATAGCAGTGCTTTCTTATTGTTCTTCAGCGCGTGCACGCGAATGAGGCGTGTCGCAATATGAGGCATCGAACTGTCTTCAGGACAGAAACGCCCCGCGCAACCAATGTTGGTCGCACGGGGCATTGAGACAGTTCGATAACGTCCAGCTATTTATTTCGGCTGAAGTTTCAAGGCCGCCGAGTTGATGCAATAGCGCAATCCCGTCGGTCCGGGGCCGTCGGGAAACACGTGACCGAGATGGCCATTGCACTTCGAGCACAGCACCTCCGTCCGTACCATCCCGTGGCTCATGTCACGCTCCTCGTCGACATGGCTCTCCAGAGCGGGCTGCGTGAAACTCGGCCAGCCGCAACCGGAATCGAACTTGGCGTCGGAGTCGAACAGGGTCTGGCCGCAACCTGCGCAAACGAAAGTGCCGGGCGTGTGGTCATGCTCGTATTCGGCGGAGAACGGCCGCTCGGTCGCCTTCTCACGCAGCACGGCGTACTGCATGGGACTAAGCTCGCGGCGCCATTCGGCGTCGCTCTTCTCAACCTTGCCGGGATTGATCTTCGTGTCGGTCATGTCATCTCCTTGCAAAGCCGCGGGGTGGTCAGTGATCCCCGGTCATTCCGTGACCCCGGTCAGTTCTGATCGCTGTCAGTTCGTGACCTTGGCGCTGCTGACCAGCGTCGGCTTCTCGATATAATTCTGCGCAAAGATCTTCTTCAGGTTTTCGACCTTCGGAAGGTCATTATAGACAATATAGGGCTGGTTCGGGTGCAGCGTCAGGTAGTCCTGATGATACTCTTCTGCGGGGAAAAATCCCTGCAGCGCGCTGATCTTGGTGACGATGGGCTTCTTCCACGCCTTGGCGGCGTTGAGCTGGGCGATGTAGGCCTCGGCAACCTTCTTCTGCTCGGCCGAGGTGGTGAAGATCTCCGAGCGATACTGCGTACCGCTGTCCGGCCCTTGGCGATTGAGCTGGGTCGGGTCGTGCGCCACCGAGAAATAGATCTGCAGGATCTTGCCGTAGCTGATCTGCTTCGGGTCGTATTTGATCTCCACAGCCTCGGCGTGGCCGGTCGAGCCAGTAGACACTGCGGAATAGTTCGCCGTGCTCTTCGTGCCGCCGGCATAGCCCGATACGGCGTTGACGACGCCCTTGGTATGCTGAAACACGCCCTGCACGCCCCAGAAGCAACCGCCGGCGATGACCGCGGTCTCGGTTGTGCCGGAGGGCTGTGCATCCATGGCGGGTGCGGGAATGATCACCGCGTCCTCGGCCGCGTAGGATGGCGCGGCGAAGGAGGCGATCGCCAGCGCGCCGACGGCAGTGGCAACGCACAGTGACAGGCGGTTGAAGGTGGAGCGGCGCATGACATGTCCTCTTGGTCCAGGGCGACCGGATCGGTCGATAATCTAAAGGCTCCGGCGCAGCGTGCAATTGGCTCGGCCGGATCTAGTCATGGAAGATACGTGGCGAGGTACCATCCGTTACGAGGCGGCGGACACGACTTCGTGAGGCGGAACGCAAAATGCCCGGCACAAAGGCCGGGCATCGATTGCGGTCGATCTTCAAATGTTACGGGCAGGGATAGCGGTTGCCGTCGTTGTTGAGATAGGTGCCGGAAGCCGGATCGTAGGAGCGGTAGCGCTGGGCGCAGTAATTGGCGTTCTGCTGTGCCTGGGCGTTGCTCGCCGCGCCGGCCGCAATGGCGCCGCCGATGATCGCGCCCGCCGCCAATCCGCCGATAAGCGCGCCGTTGCCGCCGCCACGATGCCCGTAACCACGGTGTCCGTAGCCATGGCGATAACCGCCGCCGTACCCGTAGCCGTGCCCGCGATAATATTGCACGTTCTCGGTCGACGACGGAACGGCCTTGGCCACACTCGCCTGGTTCATCATGGGCGCGGATATAGCCGGAACCGAAAATGTCAGCGCGGTGGCGCCGATCAGCACGGCGGATGTGATTTTTTGAAACGTTCGCATGAATACTCCTGCATGATCCGATGCAGGTTTAACAAAGCTAACGCGCCAACGTTCCAGTTGAGCCTCGAACCGCGCCGCGTCGTTTCAGCGCATGAGGTCTCATCCCTGAGCTGCTTCAGATCACGATGCTGAGGCGCTTGGCGGCACGTGTGATGCCGGTATAGAGCCAGCGCGCGCGGCTTTCCTGGAACGCGAAGCTCTCGTCGAACAGCACCACGTCGTCCCATTGCGAGCCTTGGCTCTTGTGCACGGTGAGCACATAGCCGTAGTCGAATTCGTCATAGGGCTTGCGCTGGTCCCACGGCAACTGGTCGACGCCGCCGCTGAAACAGTCGGCGCGCACCGACACCTTGGTGACCTTGCCGCCGAAATCCTCATCCGGCGATAGCCGCATGGTGATGATCTGCGATTTCGACGCGGCGCGTGCCTTGACGCGCCATAGTCCGCCGTTGAACAGCGCCTTCTTGCGGTTGTTGCGCAGGCACACCAGCTTGTCGTCGGCCACGGGCAGCGGATCTTCGACGCCGAGCCGCAGACGGAACCGGGTGTTGTAGGCGCGGCGGGTGTTGTTGCGCCCGCAGAGCACCTGGTCGGCGTCCATCACGCGCTTCGGATCGAGTTCGGTGCGCGAGATCACCTCGCTCTCGCCGTAGCGGCCGATGTCCAGCTCGCGGCCCTCGCGCACGTCCATGGACATGCGCACGATCGGGTCATTCTCGGCCTGGCGATGCACCTCTGTCAGCATGACGTCGGGTTCGCAATCGGTGAAGAAGCCGCCGCCCTGGATGGGTGGCAGCTGCGCGGGATCGCCGAGCACCAGGAGCGGGCAGTCGAACGACATCAGGTCGCGGCCGAGATCGGCGTCGACCATGGAGCATTCGTCGATCACGATCAGCTTGGCCTTCGAGGCCGGCGCATCGTCCCACAACTCGAAATTGGGCTGTTCCTCGCCGGTCTCCCGGGCGCGGTAGATCAGCGAATGGATGGTGGAAGCGCCGTCGCAGCCCTTGTTGCGCATCACCAAAGCGGCCTTGCCGGTGAATGCCGCGAACTTGACCTCGCCGTCGACGTTGTCGGCGATGTGCCGCGCCAGCGTGGTCTTGCCGGTGCCGGCATAGCCGAACAGCCGGAACACCGGCGGTGTGTTGCCCTTGCCTGGTTTTGCTTTCAGCCAGTCATCGACGGCTTTGAGCGCGGCGTCCTGGTGCGGGGTAAAAGTGGGCATGGGATCTCGGGGAAAAGCAGGGCTTGCAGGTGTTGCGGCCGCGACTCACCTTGGCAAGCTAACCATTCGGGCGCGGGGTGCAAGCCGCAGAATAGGGCGGGATTCGCGCAGTTTGCGGCTGTCAGGAGCGGCCGCCTGCGCTAAAAGCCGGCGACATCGTCCGGACCGGGAATATCGCGCATGCAACGCAGACTGCTTCAAACCGCCGTAGCGCTGACCGGACTGTCTGCGGTCGGCTTCGGCCTGGCCGGCGTGCTGATCGGCACCAGTTTCAGCGGCGTGGCCGTCGATGTGACCATGGACAGCTATGTGCGCTTCCTCAAGGGCATGTTGCTGGCGATCGGGCTGATTTACTGGTCGGCGATCCCCAATATCGAACGGCACAGCGAGCGGATCGCGCTGGTGACCTTCATCCTGGTGCTGGGCGCGATCCCGCGCCTGATGTCGGTGATCTCTCACGGCGTTCCAACGCTCGGCATCCTGCTCAGCCTGTTCGGCGAACTGGTGATCGTGCCGCTGATCTGGCTGTGGCAACGCCATGTCGCAAAGCTCGGCCTCAGCCGATGAAGCGCGTCGGCATCTGGGCGATCTATCTGATCGGTGCGCTGTCGATCGGCTATCTGGCGCTCTATGCCTATGCGATGTTCACCCGCCATGATCTGGTGCCGGGCGAACCGATCCAGATTTTCCGCAAGCCGGACGCGCCGAAATATTCGTGAAGCGCATGGATGTCGTGTCCCGGACGCGCCGCAGCGCGTAGCGCTGCTGCGCAGATCCGGGACCGTCACAAGCGCCGGAGTTCGTGACGGTCCCGGATCTGCGAAGCAATACTGCGTATTGCATCGCGTCCGGGACAAGAGCCTACATCGTTGCGACCATCGCGCGGTAGTCGCCCGAACCGGCCGGTGTGATCGGCAGGCCGCCATCGGCATATTCGTTGAGCTTGTTGCGCAGGGTGCGGATCGAGATGCCCAGAATATTCGCGGCATGGGTGCGGTTGCCGAGGCAATGCTTCAACGTCTCGAGAATGAGATCGCGCTCCACATCGGCAACGGTGCGACCGACCAGGGAGCGGGTGACCTGTTCGGCAGCGAGGGTCGCATGCGCTACGGCCGGTGCGGTCTTTGCCAGATCGAGACGATCGCCGTCAGGCGTGAGAATGGCATCGGCACCGATCTCGTCGCCCGTGGCCATCAGCACCGAGCGGTGCATCGTGTTCTCGAGTTCACGGACGTTACCCTGCCAGCGGTTGACGGTCAGCACGTGCCGGGCTTCAGCCGAGATCGGCCGCACCGGCACGCCGTTGGCGTCGGCGTATTTCTTGGCGAAGTGCTGGGCCAGTTCGAGAATGTCCGCCGGGCGGTCGCGCAGCGGCGGGATCTTGAGATTGACCACGTTGAGCCGAAACAGCAGATCCTCGCGGAAGGTGCCTTCGCGCACCGCATCCGACAGGTTGCGGTTGGACGTGGCGATGATGCGGATGTCGATCGGCACCGGGCGCGTGCCGCCGACGCGATCGATCACCCGCTCCTGGATCGCGCGCAGCAATTTCGATTGCAGGCGGACGTCCATCTCGCTGATTTCGTCGAGCAGCAGGGTGCCGCCGGTAGCTTCCTCGAACTTGCCGATGCGGCGGGCGATGGCGCCGGTGAAGGCGCCTTTTTCGTGACCGAACAGTTCGGATTCCAAGAGATGCTCGGGGATCGCCGCACAGTTGATTGATATGAACGGCTTCTTGGCGCGGTGCGAGCGAGTGTGAACATAGCGCGCCAGCACTTCCTTGCCGGTGCCGGATTCGCCGGTGATCATCACGGAGGCATCGGAGCCGGCGATCTGCTGCGCCAGCTTGACGACCTTGGCCATGGCCTCGTCGCGGTAGATCAGGTCACGGGAGTCGTTGGCGACGGCGGCCAGCACCGCGGCGATCAGCTCCGGATCCGGCGGCAGCGGGATGTATTCTTTGGCACCGGCGTGAATCGCAGCGACTGCGGCACGGGCGTCATTGGTGATGCCGCAGGCGACGATCGGCACGTGGATATGTTCAGCTTCCAGCCGCATCACGAGGTCGCGAATATCGAGCGCGACATCGACCAGCAGCAGGTCGGCGCCCTTGCCGCCGCGCAGCACCGCCATCGCCTGGTCGAGGTTCTCGGCGTGGACGACGGAGGCGCCGTTGTCCATGGCGATCTTGGTGGCGGTAGTCAGCTGGCCCTTGAGGGTTCCGACGATGAGAAGCCGCATGGTTTGCTCCTGTTATTGTGGTCCGCGCCGTTCGGCGCTGGATTGTTGAAATGGCGTTAGCTGCGCTCGGTCTTGATGATTTCGGTCATGGTGACGCCGAGTTTTTCCTCGACCAGCACCACTTCGCCGCGCGCGACGAGGCGGTTGTTGACGTAGATGTCGATGGCCTCGCCGACCCGGCGGTCCAGCTCCAGCACGGTGCCGGGCCCGAGCTTCAGCAACTCGCCGACATCCATCTTCGAGCGGCCGAGCACCGCGGAGACCTGCACGGGCACGTCGAACACCGCTTCCAGGTCGGCGGCGATGCGCGTGACCTGTTCGTCCTCATTGTATCCGACGTCCCCCATCGCGACCGGATCGGCGCCGTTGAGATCGGGGAGCGGCACCTGGGTGTCGTTGCTCATGATGTGGTCCTCATGGCCGTGCAAGGCCGGTTGGGTTGCGCGACGCCATATAGCGCCCGACGAGTTCGCCAATTTTTGCTTCGATCGCCGTGCGTTCCAGCAGCACGCCGCCATCGGCCCATTCGATCTTGCAATCGCCGTTGTCGATGTCCGGCTCGGACAGGATCACGAGCTTGCCCTGGAAGCCGCTCTGCTTGGCCAGTTTCTCGATCCGCTCGCGGGCTTCGTCATATAATCGGTCGTTGATGCGGACGACGAGATGCGGCGTCGCCACCAGATGCTTGAAGCAATCATGAACCAGCGCCATCACTTCGGTCAGCGGCTCGCCGGCAATCAGTTCGCTGCACAGCTTGCGCGCAACGGCGACCGCCACGTCGACCGCTTCGGTCTCCATCCGGCTCTCGATGCCGGAGAAGCGGCCGGCAATGTCGCTGATCGCCACGCCGATCTGTTCCAGCGCCAGCGCGGCGCGGCGGTCGCTTTCCACCTTGGCCTCGTGCTGGGCGGCGTCAAATCCGTTGCGATAGGCGCGGGCTTCGGCATTGGCGATCATCTCGGCGATTTCCGCCGAGGTTGCAGCCTTTTCGCGCGCCTTGTCGGGCACCGCGAAATCGACGTCGAACAGGAATTTTGCGGGAGCGGCCATCAATACACCAGTTCGTCGTCGGCGCGGTTCTTGGTGAGTACGATCTCGCCCTTGGCGGCGAGATCCTTGGCGAGGTTGACAAGCAGCGCCTGGGCCTCGTCGACGTCGCGCAGTCGCACCGGGCCGAGCGCGGCCATGTCGTCGAGCAGCATCTTGGCGGCGCGCGACGACATGTTGCCCATGAAGAAGTTGCGGACCTCCTCGTTGGCGCTCTTCAGCGCGATGCCGAGCTTGTCCTTGTCGATGTTGCGCATCAGCGTCTGTGCCGATCCTGCATCCAGCTTGATCAGATCGTCGAAGGTGAACATCAGCGCCTTGATGCGCTCGGCGGCTTCGCGATTGTCTTCTTCCAGCGAGGTGATGAAGCGGGTTTCGGTCTGGCGGTCGAAATTGTTAAAGATTTCGGCCATCACCTCGTGGGCATCGCGGCGTCTGGTTTGCGACAGATTGGACATGAATTCCAGCCGCAACGTCTGCTCGACGCGCTCGATGACTTCCTTCTGCACGGCTTCCATTTTCAGCATGCGGCCGACGACGTCGAGCGCGAGATCCTCGGGCAGGATCGCAAGGACCCGGGCGGCATGCTCCGACTTCAGCTTGGACAAAACCACGGCGATGGTCTGCGGGTATTCATTCTTGAGGTAGTTGGCGAGCACCTCCTCCTGCACGTTGGACAGTTTTTCCCACATGTTGCGGCCGGCCGGGCCACGAATTTCTTCCATAATGCCGTTGACGCGGTCCGACGGCAGGTACTTCTGCAGCAGACGTTCGGTGGCGTCGAAGGTGCCCATCAGGGCGCCCGATGCCGACATCCGCGACACGAATTCGAGCAGCAGGTCCTCGACCGTCTCCGGCTCGACCGTCCCGAGCGAGGACATCGCCAGCGACAGCTCGCGCACCTCGTCGTCGTCGAGCAGTCCCCAGACCTTGCCGCCGTATTGTTCGCCGAGCGCCAGCATCAGCATGGCCGCGCGTTTCGGGCCGCTGACCGGCTTGCTGGGCGCGCGGGCGCCCTGGCGCTGAGCGAGCGATGCGACGACGCTGGCGATATCGCTGGAGTTGTCGCCTGTGGTTGCGGGGACTGCCATTCAGATCACGCCGGTTCCTGCAGCCACGCGCGAACGATGGCTGCCGTTTCGTTGGGATTGCGATCGGCCAGTTCGCCGACGCGGTGAACGGATTGGGCGTGGACCTGGCCCTGAATGGTGGCGACGTCGATCATGTTGGGGACGCCGGGGGCGACCGGGTGGCCGCTCGCATCGACCGCAGTGCCGTCGGTCAGCGCCGGCACGCCGCCCTGGGCGGCAAGCGCCGGCACAGCATCGCTGGCGAGAATGCGGCGGACCAGCGGACGGATGACCATGAACATCACCACCAGGCCGAGCAGCATCATCACCGCCAGCTCGATGACGTACATGACGTCGTCCTTGGTGAACTGCAGCATCCCGAAGAGCCCGGTCGGCTCGGCATTGGGTGTGACCGCGGGGGCTTCGGCGAATTTCAGGTTGACGATTTCGACCTGGTCGCCGCGCTTCTGGTCGAAGCCGATGGCAGAGCGGACCAGCGTGGCGATGCGGTCGAGTTCGCTCTTGGTGCGCTCCTGGTAGACCATCTCGCCTTTTTCGTTCTTGGTGTACTGCCCGTCGACCAGCACGGCCACCGAGATGCGGTTGACCCGTCCTGCTTCGGTCACTTCCGTCTTGGTGACGCGGGAAATCTCGTAGTTGTTGGTTTCTTCGGACTTCTTGCTCTGGTCCTTGGCGGCGGCGGCGCCGCCCTGTCCCTGATTGCCCGGCAATTCATTGTTCACCGTCACCGCACCGTCGGTGGCGCCGGAGGCCGAGGATTCTTCGCGCGACTGGCTGGAGCGCAGGACGCGGCCTTCCGGATCGAACTTGTCCGAGGTCTGGGTCACCTTGTTATAGTCAAAATCGGCGGTGAGCTGGACGCGGGCGCGGCCGGCGCCGACGATGGAAGAGACGATTGCCTCGATCTGGTTGCGCATGCGCTTTTCGAAGCCGGCGCGGCGTTCGTCGCCGTTGCCGCCATTGGCAGGATCGCCCTCGGCGCCGTCGGCGAGCAACTGTCCGGCCTCGTCGACGATCGAGACACGGTTCGGCTTCAACCCGTTGACGGCCGAGGCGACGACGTGGCGGATGGCGCGAACCTGCTGCGGCTCGAGCGCGCCGCGCACCCGCAGCACGATCGAGGCGGACGGCTCCGGGGTCTCGCGGGAGAACAGCGGGCGCTCCGGCAGCACCAGATGAACGCGCGCGGCCTGGATCCGGTCGATTGCCCGGATGGTCCGCGCCAGTTCGCCTTCGAGGGCGCGCAAGTGATTGATGTTCTGGACAAAGCTGGTGGTGCCGAGGGCGTCGGACTTGTCGAAGATCTCATAGCCGACGCCGCCGCCCTTGGGCAGGCCGGCTTCGGCCAGCTTCATGCGCAGGCGGGTGACCTTGTCCTTGGGCACCATGATGGCGGCGCCGTCGTTCTTCAGTTCGTAGGGGATGGCCTGGCGTTCCAGGTCCTTGATGATGCCGGAGGAGTCTTCAACGCTGAGATCGGTAAAAAGCGTTGTCATCTGGGGGGTGGTGACCCGCATGATGACGAACGCAAAGAAGCCGATCAGCGCAGCCGTGACAGCGATCATCGCCATCAGGCGTGCCGCGCCCAGACCCTTGAGGAAACCTATGAGACTCTGCACCCGAACCAGCCCCTGAGATTCGGCGCGAATGGCCGACTGGGCAAATTTTGCCCATGGGATGGTTTCGATATGGTTAACGATGGTTAACGGCCAGCAAACAGTGCCAAAATGACGAACACCGGCTTCCCGTGAAGGAGCCGGTTTTCGTCAAATGCGCGATACCTGAGAAGATTCGCTTATTGGCGGTATTGCTGGATGCGGGTCGTCCGCAGCCCCGCCAGGCCATGCTGGTCGATGGAGAATTGCCAGGAGAGGAATTCGTCGACGGTCAGCGTGTAGCGGCTGCAAGCCTCCTCAAGGGAGAGCAAGCCCCCCCGTACGGCGGCGACAACTTCGGCCTTGCGGCGGATGACCCACCGTTTTGTCCCGGGCGCTGGCAGATCCGCAATTGTTAACGGACTACCGTCAGGCCCGATGACGTATTTCACCCTCGGGCGATGGGGTTCTGTCATGGCGTACTCACAAACTCTCAACCACTGAACTCACTCTAGGAACCTACGCCCAGCGACTTAAAATTTGCCTAAGCCTAATCGTCCAATACGAATTGAGTTGAATTTCGACAGAATAGCTGACCGAATCATCTGATTCGTCGACGGAGAGACGCGGAAGCGCGGTGATCGAGGGCGACGTTTTGCACCGCGAGGCCGACAAACTGGCGCCGCAGTCAGCGCCCGCTGACGCAATCCGCCGGAGGACCGTGCTGATGCGAATTGTAAGCCCCGCGGGATCCAAACCCGCCCCAGCGTTCGCCAGGCTCAGGTCGTGCTGGGCGTCGTGGGTGTGGTCGGCGTCGTCGTGCCCGGACGCACCACACGCTTGATCTGGTCGGTCGTGTAATTCTGTCCGCCGATCGACAGGAGCGCCGGACTCGAGGTGAGATCGACGGAATCCACGATGCCCTGAACTTCCGTGGAGATCGCCACTTCCTTGCCGTTCTGGTCCTTGCCGGTGGCAGTGAGCTTGTAGACGCCGGCCGGATTGGAGGTGCCGTCGTTGCTCTTGCCATCCCACAGGAAGCTCGAACCGCCCGACTTGATGTTGAAATTGCCGCTGTAAACGGTGTTTCCGGCCGAGTTCGTAATGCTGATGACAGCGCTGGTATCCTTCGCCGCCGTCATATTCCAGGTCGCCTTCTGATCGAACTTCGTCGTGCTGCCGTCGACAGAAACGGTGTTGCCGACGTAGACCAGCGCTTCGGTCGCCTGCGAGCTCTTCTGAAGCGCGACCAGCGACTTCAACTGGTCGTTCGACTTCAACTGCTGCTCGACGCCCGCGAACTGCACGAGCTGCTGGGTGAACTGGTTGGTGTCCAGCGGGTCGAGCGGATTCTGGTTCTTCAACTGGGTGGTCAGCAGCGTCAGGAAGGTCTGGAAATTATCCGCGATCCCCGTCGTTGTGCTCGCGGTGGTGTCGGTCCCGGTGGTGCTCGGAGTGGCCGGCGCGGAGACGACCGGCTTTGCAATGGTTGCATCAATCGCCATGGTTCTCTCCTCAGATTCTGATGTCGACGCCGCTGCTGGATCCCAGCATGCGGCCGTAGTTGCGGCCTGCGACGGCGGCGGGAATGACATTGTCTTCAGTGACGATCACGCGCTGCGTATTGCGACCTGACTCACCGTTGGCGTTCTGACCGTTGCCGTTCTGCTGGCCTGACGAGGATTGGTCGCGCAGGCTGAATTGCAGGCCGCCGTCAGCGGTCTTCATGCCGGCCTGCTCCAGCGCGCGCTGCAACTGCGGTGCGTCCTGGCGCAGCATTGCCAGCGTCTCCGCTTTTTCGACCGTCAGATGCGAGGTGACGTTGCCGTGACGGTCGACATCGAGGCGCACGTCGATACGGCCGAGTTCGGCGGGATCGAGGCGGATTTCGAAGCGGGTGTTGCCGGCCTGCGCAGTGGCGGCGATCTGCACCGCGATGCCGTTGAGCGGTACCGGCGCGGTGGGGGCGGCATTGGCGGTCAATTGAAGGGCCGGGGCTGTATCCGTCGCGGAAGGTAGCACCGGCTGTTGCTGGACATTGTTTGCGGCGAGCTGACCGGCATCAGCCTGGCTGCCCTGGGCCGCGGAAGCAGCATCTGCGCTGTGGCGATCGTGCCCGGCTGTCTTGGCCGGGGCGAGTTCGACGGGGGCAGCGTCCGGCTTGGCGGTTTCGGTGCCGGCATTGTTGGGCTTTGCGCCAGTCGCCGGCGCGGTCGTCCCGTTGGCTGGGTGCGTCGCGGAGGTTGTCGTCAAGGGATACGCGGTTGCGGATTTGGCGGTGGCAGCCGTCGTGTCATCGGCGGATTTTCCGGCCTGCTTCAAGCCGGCCTTGCCGGCAGCGGGCGTTGCCGCGGCGATGATGGCGGCGAAATCCTGGTCGGACGCCGTCGTCGCGCTGGTCGCAGCTGCCTGCTCCGCCGTGGAGGTGGCTGTGGCCCCGGTGGCCACTGCCTCGGTAGCAGCGGCCTTGGCGGCAAGCGCCGCGGCAGCAGCCGTCGCCGACTGGGTCGCGCCCGCCGCTTCTGCGGTCGCGGGAGTTGCCGTGGTGTCGGTCGTAGCTATCGCGGCAGGTACGGGAGCGACGACGGCAACGGTGGCGGGCGTCGCAGTCGCCGGGGTTGCTGTCGTCGTATTTGCGTCTTTGCCCTTGTCACCCGCGGCCTGCTTGTCGCTATCAGCCTTGGTGGCGTCTTTGGCCGATGAATCTGAATCCTTGGCGGGGGGCTTCTGGTTGTCCTTGGTCGCCTTGGCGTCGGCGGCGTCTGCTTTGGCGTCCTTCGCCGCGTCGGCGGTCTTGTTCGCCTGGGTGTCCCGGTCGCGCACATCCGCAGCGTTGGCGCTGGCTGCACGGCTGTCGTCCCGCGCCGACCGGGCGTCGGAGCCAGATCTGTCATCGGGGCGCGCCGGTGCGGGCGCCGCCGTGGAGGGAGTCGACGCAGCGGTGGCGTTGTTTGCAGAATTGCTGTCGACCAATGCCGCAAAGCTGTCCTGTCCTGTCGTCTGCTCGTCGCGCGCCGACTTCGACCGCGAAGCCTGACGAGAGGCAGCCGAGGCAGGATCTGTTGTAACGCTAACCACGGGCGGCCCTTCCAGATGAATTCCAGCTTCTACTCAGCAAGGAGCGGGCCATCTGTGTCGGGTTAGAAAAGTTCATATATTTCATATAGTTACAGAATGTGATCGTGACTTGAGGCCCGACTTCCGATGGTCTTGTTCTGCCCGGCGGCAAGATTTGCCGTTTGCCGGGCTGCAAAACGGCCTTGCCGTGATTGCCTGACAGGAAGTCGGCCTATATTAACGTCGGGCATCCTTGCCAGCGCCGGAATGGCTTCAAGTTCCGGAATTTGCTTCAGCTTCCTGAGTGCGGCGGTTCGCAGCCCCGCATTCGCATCAATGACCGGAACCATGCTCAACAGTCTGGACCTCGAAGGCCGTCCGCAGGACACTAGGGTCGTTGTCGCCATGTCGGGCGGCGTCGACTCCTCGGCGACGGCTGCGCTGTTGAAGTCCGAAGGTTACGACGTCGTCGGCATCACGCTGCAGCTCTACGATCATGGCGCCGCGACCCATCGCAAGGGCGCCTGCTGCGCCGGCCGGGACATCCATGACGCCCGCGACGTCGCCGAGCGGATTGGCATTCCGCACTATGTGCTCGACTACGAGAGCCGGTTCCGGGAATCGGTGATCGACAATTTTGCGGCCAGTTATGCCTCGGGCGAGACGCCGGTGCCATGTATCGAGTGCAACCGCTCGGTCAAGTTCCGCGATCTGCTCGCGACTGCGCGCGAGCTTGGCGCCTCGGCGCTGGCCACCGGCCACTATGTTGCGTCGCGCCGCCTCGATGACGGCTCGCGCGCGCTGGTCTGCGCCGCCGACGCCGATCGCGACCAGAGTTACTTCCTGTTTGCCACCACCCAGGAACAGCTCGACTACCTGCGCTTTCCGCTCGGCGACATGACCAAGCCGCAGACACGCGAACTGGCGCGACGGTTCGGTCTGTCGGTGGCCGACAAGCAGGACAGCCAGGACATCTGCTTCGTGCCCTCGGGCAAGTACACCGACGTCATCGAGCGCATGAAGCCGAACGCGCTGGCGCCGGGCGACATCGTCGACCTCGACGGGCGCGTGCTCGGCCGTCACGAAGGCATCATTCATTTCACAGTCGGCCAGCGCCGCGGTCTCGGCATCGCATCCAGCACGCCGCTTTATGTGGTGCGGCTGGACGCCTCGACGGCCCGCGTCGTGGTCGGCCCGCGCGAGGCGCTGCGGATGCACCGTATCGCGCTGCGCGATATCAACTGGATCGGCGGCGGCACGCTCGACCGCGCGGTCGGTGACGGGCTGGAGATGTTCGTCAAGGTTCGCTCCACCCGGGCGGCGCAGGCGGCCTGGCTGCGCGCGACCGATGGCGGCTACGAAGTCGAACTGGTCGGCGGTGAGGAGGGCGTGTCGCCCGGTCAGGCCTGTGTGTTCTATGACGCGGTGGGCGGGCAGGCACGCGTGCTTGGCGGCGGCTTCATCAAAAGCGCTGCGGCGAAAAGCCCTGTCGGTATCCCGTTGCGTGATGCTAATGTCCCGCAGTCGCTGGTGACAGCGTTGCGCGTTTAAGAGTTCAGGGCACGAAATGGCTGGCGATATTGATCGCGCGGGTGTCGCCAAGGCCTACGGGCTCTGGGCACCGATCTACGACGTTGTATTTGGCAAGGTATTCAATCCCGGCCGGCAGGCCACGATCGTGGAAGCCAACAGGATCGGCGGACGGATTCTTGACGTGGGCGTCGGCACCGGCCTGTCGCTGACCGACTATGCACGCACCACGAAAATCTGCGGCGTGGATATCTCGGAGCCGATGCTGCGCAAGGCGCATGACAGGGTCCGCGCCCTCAACCTCAGCAATGTAGAATCGCTGGCGGTGATGGACGCCAAGAATCTCGCTTTTCCGGATTCATACTTTGACGCCGTGGTGGCGCAGTATGTCATCACCGCGGTCCCCGATCCCGAAGCGACGCTGGATGAGTTCATTCGCGTCCTGAAGCCGGGCGGCGAACTGATCCTGGCCAATCACATCGGTGCGGAAAGCGGTTTTCGCCGGGTGTTCGAACTGGCCTTCGCACCGCTGGCGCGGCGGCTTGGCTGGCGTCCGGAATTTCCCTGGGGGCGCCTCGTGAAATGGGCCGCCGGTCACGGCGGCGTCACGCTTACCGAGCACCGTCCGATCGAACCATTGGGTCATTTTTCGCTGATCCGCTACCACAAGTCCTGACCGCGGCGTTTTGACCGGGAACATCGGGTCCGGAATTCCGTTTTGTCACCATGCTGATGAAACGGTCGATCTTTCTCGCAGCCCTTCTGGCCTGCTCCAGCGCCGCTTTCGCGCAGGCGCCGCCGACGGCTACTCCGCCCGCGCCGACTGCGACGCCGCCGCGCCCATCTACAAACTGCGTGCCGACCCGGACCAACCCGCAAGGAACGGTCGAGCCGGGCGGCTCCGCCGGCCAACGCGCCGAACCACTCGGGGACAAGCTGGCAAGGTCGGACGGTGTGCTCTGCCCGCCCGCTGGCGTCGATCCCGAAATACGCGCGCCGACGCCTGAGACGGGCAACACGCCCGTGATCCCACCGCCCGGCAGCCCCGGCGGCGCTACATCGGTGCGGCCGAAGTAATATGTCATCGAACTCAGCTGGGGAGAGTCCGTTGATGGTGCAAAATTAGCGGGACACATCGGGAAATATTTACGTCCTGTTAACCACAAGCTGAAATTGTCCCACGTCATAACGAATTGTTAACCTCACCTCGTGGGGCGACAGGGGACATAATGAGCACGGTCACCTCCGGCTATGCCAACTCCTATGCGCAGCTCGGCTCCGCCTATATGCGTGCCGCAGCGGCGCAGCCGACGCTGGCGGAATTGCTTTCAAGCAGCGACTCGTCATCCGGCACGACGTCCAATGCTGCGACCAATCTGACGCTATCCGATGCCGCGAAGGCACAACTCTCCGGCACCGCCGCGGTGAAGGATTTCACCACCGTCACAAGCGAGGCGCGCAGCACGCTCGATGGCCTTTACAAAGCAGCCAAGGTCACCGCGCCGCTCGACGCCGCTGGCAATGCCACCATCGACCTGAAGTCCCTCGATCGCCGTTCGCTGTTTGCGATTGCCGCCAACAACGGCGGCAAGTTCAGCGCCGACGAGCAGGCGGTGGCATCGAAAGAACTCGGCAATCGGTTCGATGCGGCACTGGCGCCGGCCACCGGCACTGCGAAACTGACCGGCAACTTCAGCGGCGTCTACAAGGCGGCGCTGGATTATCTCGATGGCGCCAGCGCCGAGGAGAAGTCGACGGCATCATGGGGCGCACAACGCGCCGCCGTGGTGAAGGGCGTCCAGGCCACCCAGCAGGATCCGACCAAGGCTCCGTCCGGGATTTCCGGCGATCCGGTGGCAGCCTATCTGGCGCGGGACGCCAGCGGGGCAACGCCCCCAGTGGCAAGCTTTTCCAGCGTCGCCAAGACGGTTCGCGGGACGCTCGACGCGCAGGCAAAGGCCGCGACCGCTGCCGGCAAGGAGCTTGTGTTCGATACGGGCCGAAAGACCGGGCAACTCGCCGATCTCTCGGCGATCGACAATCGCTCGTTGTCCGCCATATCGCTCAATCAGGATGGCATGTTCTCCGGTACTGAGAGCTTTGCAGCCAAGAAAGAACTGGATTCCCGCAACCGCGCCAGCATTCTCGCGGCGCTCCATCAGAGCCAGAGCAGCGGCGATCCCACCCAGCTCAGCCTTGGCATTCTCAACGCCTATTCGGCGATGAGCGCCGAAGAACGCCAGTCGGCCAACTGGACGCCGGCCTTTCGCGACAACGCCGTTGCCAACTACAAATCCACCAGCAACATCCTGTCGATGCTGAAGGCCTCTTAACCGCGGCACAAAAACCCCGCCCGGCGGGGGAGACCAGGGCGGGGTTCTAGGTCCGTCGCTACACTGCGACGGGCGTGGCGATCAGGCGATCAGTCGATGACCTGAACGATCCGGCGGCTACGCGGCTCGACCAGGATGGTCTGGCCGTTGACGACAGTGTAGCGGTAGGGCGTCGAACCGTAGCTTTGCGGGACGTCGTAATAGGTGACGCCGGCGTCCGGCAAAGTGCCGCCCACAACGACGCGATCAGGCACCGTGTAGGTCGGTACCCGCTCCCGCACGACATATTCGCGGAACGCCGGCCGCTGCGCGACGGGGATGCCGTCGTCATCCACTTCCTGGACGACCACGCCTCTTTCGCGGGCGACGCCCACGGTCATTTCGCTCTGCGCCTGTGCCGCGATGGGGGCACCGAGAGCGCCCGCAAGTGCGGCAATCGCGATAATTCTGTTCCGCATGGTGATCTCCTTCACATGATGCGCGCTGGCTCGCGCCGCATTGCAAGCCATCCAGCCAGTCGACCAATCGCAGTCGCGGAGGAACGTTCCGCAGAGATGTGAGGTAAATTGGTGCAATGCACCCGACCTGGAAGGAACTCATTGATCCCGCGGGAGTCTGTACGGGGAACCCTGCCACGGGATAAAACCCCGCTACGATCTCGAGCTTCCCGCCAGCCCCCACCGGAGCGACTTTTCATGGTCATCACATCTGCGCACATCCAGCCCATCGTGGCTCTCATCGCCGGCCTGCTGATCCTGCTGATGCCCCGGCTGCTCAACCTGATCGTGGCCATCTATTTGATTTTCATCGGTCTTGTGGGCCTTGGCGTACTCAAGATGTTTCACCTGTCGTAGGGCGCAAACCCCTTCGCAGCTTGCGCCGGAGCGCCAAAACGTGGTGTAAGGCGGCACCTTTTTCTCTCGCGAACTGATTGTAAGCCATGGCAAAAACCGCATCGAAGACCAAAAAAGCTTCAGCGAAATCAAAGCCTTCTGCAGCTGCTCGAGCGAAGGCCCCAGCGCCGGCCCGGACCCGCAAGGCGATCGGCAAGAGCGCGTCCAAGGCGCCCGTCAAGTCCGCAGTGAAAAAGCCGGTGAGCAAGGCCGTAGTCGGCCGGATGCCGGCCAAGAGCCCGGCCAAGCCTGCCCCCAAAGGCGTGGCGAAGGCCGTCGCCAAGAAGAAGCCCGCCGTCGCCGTCAAGCAGGCGCGCAAGCCGGTCAATGAGGCGATCAAGGCTGGCAAGTGGGTCTACAGCTTCGGCGATGGCAAGGCCGAGGGCAAGGCAGGGCTGCGCGACCTGCTGGGCGGCAAGGGGGCCAACCTGGCGGAAATGGCTAATCTTGGCCTGCCGGTCCCGCCCGGTTTCACCATTCCCACCACGGTCTGCACCTATTTCTACGCCCACGACAAATCCTACCCGAAGGACCTTCAGGCCCAGGTCGACAAGGCACTGGCCATGATCGGCAAGATCGCCGGCAAGGGTTTTGGCGACGCCAAGAACCCGCTGCTGGTCTCGGTGCGCTCCGGCGGCCGGGCCTCGATGCCCGGCATGATGGACACCGTGCTCAACCTTGGGCTCAACGACCAGACGGTGGAAGCGCTGGCGGCTCTGTCGGGCGACAAGCGCTTTGCCTATGACAGCTATCGCCGCTTCATCACCATGTATTCCGACGTGGTGCTCGGCTTCGAGCATCATCATTTCGAGGACATCCTCGACACCTACAAGGACAGCAAGGGCTACGCCCTCGACACCGATCTCGACGGCGACGACTGGGCGTTGCTGGTCGGCAAGTACAAGGAAGCGGTCGCCCACGAGACCGGCAAGGAATTTCCGCAGGACCCGCACGACCAGCTGTGGGGTGCGATCGGCGCGGTGTTCTCGTCCTGGATGAACGCCCGCGCGGTGACTTATCGCCGGCTGCACGACATTCCGGAATCCTGGGGCACTGCCGTCAGCGTGCAGGCCATGGTGTTCGGCAACATGGGCGAGACCTCGGCAACGGGCGTCGCGTTCACGCGCAATCCGTCCACCGGCGAGAGCAAGCTGTACGGCGAATTCCTGATCAACGCACAGGGTGAGGACGTGGTGGCGGGTATCCGCACGCCGCAGGACATCACCGAATATGCGCGGCAGGAATCCGGCTCCGACAAGCCCTCGATGGAAGTGGCGATGCCGGAGGCGTTCAAGGAGCTGACGCGGATCTACACCCAGCTCGAGAAGCACTACCGCGACATGCAGGACATGGAGTTCACGGTCGAGCAGGGCCGGCTGTGGATGCTGCAGACCCGCAACGGCAAGCGCACCGCTAAGGCGTCGCTGCGCATCGCCGTCGAGCTCGCCAGCGAAGGCGTGATCTCGCAGCAGGATGCGGTGATGCGGATCGATCCGGCGTCGCTGGATCAGTTGCTGCATCCGAATATCGATCCCGCCGCCAAGCGCGACGTCATCGCTACCGGCCTGCCGGCGTCGCCCGGTGCCGCCTCGGGCGAGATCGTGTTCTCCTCGGAGGAAGCCGCCAAGCTGCAGGCCGACGGCCGCAATGTCATCCTGGTGCGCATCGAGACCAGCCCGGAAGATATCCACGGCATGCATGCCGCCGAAGGCATCCTGACCACCCGTGGCGGCATGACCTCGCACGCGGCGGTGGTCGCGCGCGGCATGGGCAAGCCCTGCGTATCCGGTTGCGGCACCATCCGCGTCGATTACGGCCGCGGCACCATGACCATCGGCAGCCGGGTCTTCAAGGCCGGCGACGTCATCACCATCGATGGCTCGATCGGCCAGGTGCTGGCCGGCCGCATGCCGATGATCGAGCCGGAACTGTCGGGCGAGTTCAACACGCTGATGGGCTGGGCCGACAAGGTGCGCAAGCTCAAGGTGCGCGTCAACGGCGACACCCCGGACGATGCGCGCACCGCGCTGAAGTTCGGCGCTGAAGGCATCGGCCTGTGCCGCACCGAGCACATGTTCTTCGAGGAGACCCGCATCCGCACCGTGCGCGAGATGATCCTCGCCGAAGACGAGCAATCGCGCCGCGCGGCGCTGGCGAAGTTGCTGCCGATGCAGCGCGCCGATTTCGTCGAGCTGTTCGAGATCATGAAGGGCCTGCCGATCACCATCCGCCTGCTCGATCCGCCGCTGCACGAATTCCTGCCGCACACCCAGGCCGAGGTCGAGGAAGTCGCGCGCGCGATGAACACCGACCCGCGCAAACTTGCCGACCGCGCCCGCGATCTCGCCGAGTTCAATCCGATGCTCGGCTTCCGTGGCTGCCGCCTGGCGATCGCCTATCCGGAAATCGCCGAGATGCAGGCGCGTGCCTTATTCGAAGCGGCCGTTGAGGCCACCAAGCGGACCGGCGAACTGGTCGGGCTCGAAGTGATGGTGCCCCTGATCGCCACCAAGATGGAGTTCGATCTCGTCAAGGCGCGGATCGATGCGACCGCGCTGGCGGTGATCAAGGAAACCGGCGGCAAGCTGAAGTACAGCGTCGGCACCATGATCGAGCTGCCGCGTGCCTGCCTGATGGCCGGTGAGATCGCCGAAACCGCCGAGTTCTTCTCGTTCGGAACCAACGACCTGACGCAGACCACCTTCGGCATCAGCCGCGACGATGCCGCGAGCTTCCTCGGCACTTACATCGCCAAGGGTATCTTGCCGGTCGATCCGTTCATCTCCGTGGATCGCGACGGTGTCGGCGAGCTCGTGAAAATCGGTGTTGCGCGCGGCCGCAAGACCCGGCCGGACATCAAGGTCGGGATCTGCGGCGAGCACGGCGGCGATCCGGCGTCGGTCACCTTCTGCCACGAGATCGGCCTCGATTACGTGTCGTGCTCTCCCTATCGCGTGCCGATCGCCCGCCTTGCGGCGGCACAGGCCGCGCTGGGCAAGGTCGTCGCCAGCCAGGCGTGACGACGCTACGCGCAAAACATCGTTAGCAAATGCTGAATGGCCGGGGAGTTCCCCGGCCATTTTTTCGTTTCAATTCGATCGCTCTCGCAACCACTCCGCCGTCATCCTGAGGTGCGAGGGCTCACACGCGATTCGGCTTCCACATGTGCAGAGACCCGAGCCCCGAAGGATGCATGTCCTGCAACGGCGGAGCTACGCCGTCGTCCTTCGAGGCTCGCCAAAGGCGAGCACCTCAGGATGACGGCTCTGTTCAGTTCGCGATGGAACTCTGAATTAGCCAACTGCATATCGAAAAATGCTTCATCACTTTCGTTGACGCGTTGTTTACTTCATTGCTGAAGCCCCTATTTACCAAGGCTTCCGATGATCGCCGTCACAGGCATCCACCTGCTTGCGTGTGTCGTGGCTGCATCAACGATTAACTCCCTCGCAACTTTAATTCGATATCACCAACATTGATCGAATTGTACGGAACGTGCTGTTCGATTGCATGTGTGTAAGCGTTGCGTGAGCGTATCGATGTCAGTAATGCGTAACCGGCCGAAGGGCGCGCGCAGCGTGTCTTTCGGCCTCGGTCTTTGCGTCTTTGCATTGATCCCCAACGAGATCGGCTATCAGGACATCGCTTCGTTGCTGGCGCGCCAGCCGGGCGTCGCCGAACGGTGGCAGAAGCGCGTGATCGCCTCCGCCGTCAGTTCCATCCAGGTCGCGACCTTCTCATTCGGCCGTCCGATCGGCACCACGACGCGCAATGCGGGCCTGCAACTCGCCAGCCTCGACAATTCCGGTATCGACATTACGGGCGCGATCACGCGCAATCCGCTGGCGCAGCCGCCGCGTCCCTATCAGCCTTCCGAGTTTCCCGCCGTCGACCGCACGCTCAAGGGCGACAGGCTCGCCAGCGTGGTTCCCGAGAGCGAGGCGCCCACCGAAGCGCTGCCGAAGAGGGATCTCGTTTCCGACCAATGCGTCGGTAAGAGGCGCGAAGACCGCCGAGGCCGCCGCGCCATCGGCGTCGGTGCACGTTGGCGCGCTCGATCCGGAGCTTGCCGAAGCGCTGAAGGCGCCGCCGCTGCCGCAATACGATGCCACGCTGGCGACCCAGCCGATCATCGACACGAAAGGCCAGCCCGACACCGCCGTCATCGCGGTCGAGCCGGCGCCGCCGAAGGATGGTTTCTCGGTGAAGACTGCCAGCCTGTTCTTCGGCAGCTCGTCGCTGGGCGCGGAAGTCGAGACCATGGAGCGCTGGCAGCCGGGCGAGGAGCCGATGATCGTGCTGCCCGGCGGCACCGTCGATCCCGATCTCAAGGTGAAGGCAATTCCGCCGGCCGCCGCGGCAGATCCCGCGAAAGGCGGCGAGAGCGTCGCCGGCAAGGGCGAGGTCAATACCACCAATCACGTCAAGACCCCGGCCGAGCGGCTTGGTCTGAACACCGACAAGCTGCGCGCCAAGCATGAGAAGTGCCTCACCGAGGCGATCTATTTCGAAGCGCGCGGCGAGGCGGTGCGCGGCCAGATGGCGGTGGCGCAGGTGGTGCTGAACCGCGCGTTCTCCGGCTTCTATCCCACCAATGTCTGCGGCGTGGTTTATCAGAACAAGCATCGCCATCTGGCCTGCCAGTTCACCTTCGCCTGCGACGACGTCGCCGATGTGGTCAAGGAACCGGACATGTGGGACCGCGCCAGGAAAATCGCCAAGGCGTCACTGGACGGCCAGATCTGGCTTCCGGAAGTCGCGAAGTCCACGCACTACCATGCCTATTGGGTTCGCCCGTCGTGGGTGCATGAGATGAAGAAGATGTACAAGTTCGGCGTGCACACCTTCTATCGGCCGCGGGCGTGGGGCGACGGCAGCGATGCGCCGAGCTGGGGTACCAAGGAGCAGACCGCGGCAATCACCGCCCGGCTCGCCGAGGCCAAGCCGTAACCGGGTTCGACTTGTCGCGGGAAAATCCGTTGCGGCAGTGATGCGGCGGACCTGCGGCAAATCCGGTCGCCGCGAACGCGCTCCTGTTTTCCGGAATTTGACGGAACCGATTTGCATTGCTGCTATGCGGCATGGAATTTTTTCCCCGGCCTTTGTGATTTCCATGCGCATGCATTAATCTGGCCGAGCTTGCGGGGAGGTCGGTTTCGACTCGCCCGCCAACGCTTTTGCGGGCCGCGCAGCGGCTCGAATTCTGGCACATCGGGGAAACGACATGGCAGCGACTGACAGCATCTTGCCTTCGCGTGGCCTCGGCTGGCGCACACCGCTGGTGATCGTGATCTGCGGCTCGCTGATCGGCATGCTGACCTTCGGGCCGCGCTCCAGCGTCGGCTTCTTCATGCAGCCCATGAGCCAGCAGTTCGGCTGGGGGCGCGACGTGTTCGCGCTGGCCTTCGCCGTGCAGAACCTGCTGTGGGGCATCGGCCAGCCGTTCGCGGGCGCCATCGCCGACAAGTTCGGCGCTGTCAGGGTGATCAGCGTCGGCGCGCTGCTCTATGCCGTCGGTCTTCTGGTAATGCGCTATTCCTCGACGCCGCTGGAGCTCAATCTCGGTGCCGGGCTGCTGATCGGCTTCGGCCTGTCGGGCTGCTCGTTCAACCTGGTGCTGTCGGCGTTCGGCAAGCTGATGCCGCCGGAGTGGCGCGGCATCGCGCTTGGCGCCGGCACTGCCGCCGGATCGTTCGGCCAGTTCGTGTTCGCGCCGTTCACCGTGGCGATGATCGACAATGCCGGCTGGCAGCCGACGCTGATGACCTTCGCCCTGTTGATGCTGCTGGTGATCCCGCTGTCGCTGGCGCTGGCGACGCCCACCGCTGCGGTGGCCGATGTGCCGGTTGCGCAGCGCCAGTCGTTCCGGGCGGCGCTGTCGGAGGCCTTCGGCCATCGCTCCTACGTATTGCTGGTGCTGGGCTTCTTCACCTGCGGCTTCCAGCTCGCCTTCATCACCATGCATCTGCCGGCCTATCTGGTCGACAGGGGCATGCCGGCCTCGACCGGCGGCTGGGTGATCGCCGTGATCGGCCTGTTCAATATCGTGGGCTCGCTCACGGTCGGCTATGCGCAAAGCAGGTTTCCCAAGCGCTACATTCTGTCCTTCATCTATTTTACCCGCGCACTGGCGACGGTGGCCTTCATCCTGCTGCCGATGACCACCTTCTCTGCGATCGCCTTCGGCATCATCAGCGGCCTGACCTGGCTGTCCACGGTGCCGCCGACGTCGAGCCTGGTGCTGCTGATGTTCGGCACCCGCTGGCTGGCGACGTTGTACGGCTTCGCCTTCTTCAGCCACCAGGTCGGCGGCTTCCTTGGCGCGCTGCTCGGCGGCATCGTCTATGAGAAGTTCGGCTCCTACACGCCGGTGTGGTGGCTGTCGGTGCTGTTCGGCGTGCTGTCGGCGCTGATCAACCTGCCGATCGTCGAAGCCCCCGTGAAGCGCCCGGTTGCGCAGCCGGCGTGATCCTGCCGCGCATCTGAAGAAATTAATGTGACGCGCTTGACTCGCAGACGGGGGCCCATGAACATTGGTACCGGTCGCCCCTATATTTCGGCGACCTTCGTTCTCAGGGCGGGGTGAAACTCCCCACCGGCGGTGATGGCACGCAAGTGCATGAGCCCGCGAGCGCCTGCTGGGCAACCGGCAGGGTCAGCAGACCCGGTGTGACTCCGGGGCCGACGGTATAGTCCGGATGAAAGAGAACGGGATTGCGCAGGATGCTCCGCGTCAGCGGAGCGTTGGCGTGTACCCGTACGTCCTGATTCTGGTCTCAAGCCTCGAGGGCACCCATGAATCAGTCACTGCAACATTCCCAATCCTCCTTGCGCAACGCCACCGTTCCTGCCGGACGGATCGCCTTCATTCAATCCTGCTGGCATAAGGACATCGTCGATCAATGCCGGCTTGGATTCGTCGCCGAGCTGGAGCGGCGCGGCCGGTCCTCGTCGCTGGTCGATTTCTTCGACGTGCCCGGCGCATTTGAGATTCCGCTGCAAGCCAAGCTTTTGGCGCGCAGCGGCCGTTATGTGGCGATCGTCGCCACCGGTCTTGTGGTCGATGGCGGCATCTATCGGCATGAGTTCGTGAGCGATGCAGTGATCAACGGTCTCATGCGCGTACAGTTGGACAGCGATGTTCCTGTGATTTCCGCGGTGCTGACGCCGCAGCATTTCCACGAACATGCCGAGCACATGCGGTTCTTTCACGAGCACTTTCTCGTCAAGGGCACCGAGGCCGCTGCAGCCTGCGAGTTGACGATCCGGAATATTGAAGCCACCCGGCAACTGGCGGCGTGACACCCGATCCCCTATCGCGCCCGATCACCCACGGAGGATCAAGCGTCGTGGCCGATGATCAAGATCGCCTTGATGAATCAGATATCAGATCGTTCCTCGCGGCGTTGCCGTTCGTGCGTGAATTCGGCATCGACGTGGCATCGTTTGCGCTCGGCGCGATCGACATTGAGCTGCCGTTTGTCGAGAGGTTCTCGGGCCCCACCGGATTGTTCCCCGCGTCCATCGTCGGCGATGTGGCGGCGGTGTCGTCGTGTTTGTCGCTGTTGCCGAGAGGATGGGCTCTTGCGACGCTCGACTTCACCATCAAGATGACCGGCTTCGCCAAAGGCGAGACGTTGCTTGCCAAGGGGCGCGTGCTGCAGGCGGGGCGGACCAACTCGGTCGGCGCCGCGGACGTCTACGCGGTCTCCGCTGCGGGAACGACCTTATGCGGAACGGTGCTCGCCACCACAAAGAATTTCAGGATCGGAAATTGAGCGCGCTTCGGTTGCGGTTGGCAGCCATGCGCTATGCGGCTTGGCCGCGGGCAGGTGGCGTTTCTCATGACGACGCGGCATAATTGGGCAGGAGAAATCCAGCCAATACAATTCAGGGAGTGATGCGTTGGGCATGTTCAGGGCGGTTCGGATCGACAAGGCCGACAAGGGCACCACGGTCGCACTCACGCAGTTCGACGAAGCCGAGCTGATGGACGGCGACGTCACCGTGCGGGTTGAATGGTCCACGGTGAACTACAAGGACGGCCTCGCGGTCACCGGCAAGGCGCCGGTGGTGCGCCGGTTCCCGATGATCGCCGGGATCGATCTTGCGGGCACCGTGGAGACGTCGTCGCATCCCGACTGGAAAGCCGGCGACAAGGTGATCTGCAACGGCTGGGGCATGGGCGAGACCCATCTCGGCGCCTACGCCGAGAAGGCGCGGGTCAAGGGCGACTGGCTGGTGCGGTTGCCTGATGGCATGACCGCGCGCGACGCCATGGCCATCGGAACCGCCGGCTACACCGCGATGCTGAGCGTGCTGGCGCTGGAGAAGCACGGCCTGACACCGGCCTCCGGTCCGGTGGTGGTGACAGGCGCTGCCGGCGGCGTCGGCTCGGTGGCGATCGCCGTGCTGTCGAAGCTCGGCTATCACGTCATAGCCTCGACCGGCCGCACGGCGGAAGCCGACTATCTCAAGGGTCTGGGCGCTGCGGATATCATCGACCGCGCCGAATTGTCCGGTCCCGCAAAGCCGCTGGCCAAGGAGCGCTGGGCCGGCGGTATCGACAGCGTCGGTTCGACCACGCTGGCCAATCTGTTGTCGATGACCAGCTATCGCGGCGCCATCGCCGCCTGCGGGCTCGCCGGTGGCATGGACCTGCCGTCATCGGTGGCGCCGTTCATTTTGCGCGGCGTGTGTCTTCTGGGTATCGATTCCGTGATGTGCCCGATCGACCTGCGAAAGCAGGCGTGGGGACGGCTGGCCAGCGATCTGGACAAGGCGAAACTCGCTGAAATCACTCATGAAATCGATCTCGCCGATGTCGTCGCGGCGGGGGCCAGGGTGCTCGCCGGCGAGGTCCGTGGTCGAATCGTGGTAAAGATTCTCTGACGATGTTCAGACTTTACCAACCAACCTGCTCCAATGTTGCCACGGTTGGTATGGTAAGCAGCGGGTAAAGGCATCTGGCGGTCACCCGCGCTCAGTTGGTCGGAGTATCCTATGGTTGCGCGTTTTGTATTGGGAGCCGTGTTCGCAGCGTCAGTGGCGATGCCAGCCGCGGCAGGCCAGATGACGGCCGAAGAGGCCCGCAAATTCGTCGCCGGCAAACTGTTCGCCTTCACCTGTTTCGACGGCACCCGCGGCGCGGGTCGTGTGTTCGACGATGGCGGTGCAGCAGGCGCCGTGCAGTTCTCCGGCTCCGGCCCCTCGCGCAACATGCGGCTCCCCGGCAATACGCTGCAGGTGCGCGGCCAGGCCATCTGCGCCTCGATCAAGGGCATTCCGTTCGAGCCGTGCTTCAACCTGACCAAGAATGACGAGCGGAGCTTTCGCGGCTCCGTCTCCGGCATGGGCTTCGCCTATTGCGATTTCCGCCATCAGGGCGTCGGCCAGATGCTGATGGCGCGCTCGCTGTCGCGCCCGCGCTCGCTGCGGGCACCGGAGCCGACCCGTTCGGCCGATGCATCGCGCACCGAAGTGTCGGCGCGCGTCGAAACCCCGCGCGTCGAAATCGGCAAGATCGAATCGGTCAGCACCGGCTCGGTGAAGGCCGATGCGAAGCCCGAGGGTGCGATGGAATTGCGCCGCTCCAAGGATTGAGCTTTTCTCAAGTCACCACATACACCACCGTCATCCTGAGGTGCGCGTCTTCGCGCGCCTCGAAGGATGAGCCGCGTGCGCTGAACACCCATCCTTCGAGGCTCGCCGTTCCGGCGAGCACCTCAGGATGACGGTCGCGTGTTTGGGATCGTAGCCAAATATCCAGCGCGCCCGCCCGTCAGATCGCGAACCGGAGCGATCATGGTGTCGCGGGGTTGACGAACAGCGTCGACAAATCCTTGCCGCCGCAGGCGAGGCAGGTACGGCCCTCGCCGGCAGGCGCGACGCAGACAATTCAACTCAAATCGAACTGTACTTTCAGAGCGACTGATGCCGTCTTCGGCAGCGGCTGCCGCATTTTGCGGCGCCGCGGATTAACGTTTGCATCAGGGTTGAGTGGTATCTTGGGACCGATCAAAGCGCCACCCACAACGGCGATGCGACTGCCGATCAAGCGACGGATCCCGCTCACAACCGTCGCCTGATCGGCGCGCGTCCAAAACCTCATCCATCCGGCCTTCGCTGCCGCCGCCCGCTCACGCTGACGGAGGCTGTTGCAGCGTTGCGCGCGGTCTCCTGCTACTTCATCGCATCCCTTGAGAGTACTCCGAGATGATCAAGCTCAATCGCGTTGGCAACAAGCTGGGCCTTGCCGGTCTGATCGGCATCCTGTTGTCGATCGGTGTCGTCGCAAACCAGATGCGGACCGAAACCACGGTCGCAGAAAACAACCTGCGCGCCGATGAACAACAGCGGGTGGTCGATTTTGTCATGCAGGCTGAAAGCGAAATGCGCAGCATGCGCCTGGCCAACCGAGGGCAGGTCGCGGCCAAAACCCGCAACGAGATTGACAAGGCCTATGCCGACCTCGCCACCGCCAAGGCGGCGCAGGACAAGGGGCTCGACGCCGCTCTCGCGATGCCGATCGGTCAGGAAGCCAAGGCGAGGCTCAGCAAGGTCAAGGATCTGACCGCCCGTTATGCGAATGGCGCGAGCCAGACCAACGAGTTTCAGAAGAAGCTGCTCGAACTGTACCGCACGCGCAACGTAGCCACGATTGATTGGGACAGGCACCTCAGTCGGCTGCGTCTGTCCACCGCGGTGATCGAGTCGAGCAAGTGGCCCGAGGTCGATCTGCAGTTGCGCGACGCCGACATCGCGATCAATGCGGTGCGCGCATCCGCCTGGCGTTTCACGGCGATGGGCGAAGCCACCGAGAAAATGCAGATCGGCAAGCGTGCCGATCTTCTCACCAAGTCGATCGCGCGCGCGGCCAGCCTCGCCGAGGACGGTCCGATGCAGGACGTCATCGCGCTACTGTCCGCCGATGCCAAGAAATTCATGGCGGCCACCGATGAAGCGATCAAGGTGGATGATACAAAGGCAAGCCTATCGCGCGAAAGCATCGTTCCGGCGGCGAAGGAAGCATCAGAACTGATGGCGGTTGCAGTCGCCTCGGCGAAGCAGACGGCCGATCTCGCCCGCAGCCAGGCGGGTGAGCAACTTGTCGAGTCCGGCAAGATCAACGTGGCCCTTGGCGCTGCTGTGGTTCTGGTGCTGATATGCACCATGGTTTTTTCCTTCGTGGACGTGGCGCGGCCGATGGTTAGGTTGAATGCCGCTATGACGTCGATGGCGGCGGGCCAGCTCGATACCGTCATTCCCGGCGCCAATCGCGGCGACGAGATCGGCGATATCGCCAAGACGGTGACCGTCATTCGCGCGAATGCCGAACAGGCTGCCCACGCCGAGGCCGAAGCCAGAGCGACTCAGGATCGCCTGGCCGGCGAGCAGCGCAAGCGCGACATGGTCAAGCTGGCCGACGATTTCGAGAGTGCCGTCGGCGAGATCGTCGAGACGGTGTCGTCGGCATCGACCGAACTCGAGGCCTCCGCCGGTACGCTGACCGACACCGCCGAGCGCGCCCAGGAACTGACCACGCTGGTCACCTCCGCCTCGCAGGAAGCCTCGATCAACGTGCAGGCGGTGGCATCGGCCACCGAGGAGATGTCGCTGTCCATCAGCGAGATCGGACGCCAGGTGCAGGAATCCGCAAATATCGCCAATGAGGCCGTCGGGCAGGCGCGCCGCACCAATGACCGGGTCGGCGAATTGGCCAAGGCCGCGGCGCGGATCGGCGACGTGGTCGAGCTGATCAATACCATTGCCGGTCAGACCAACCTGCTGGCGCTGAATGCCACCATCGAGGCGGCGCGCGCCGGCGACGCCGGCCGCGGCTTCGCAGTGGTCGCCAGCGAGGTGAAGGCACTGGCGGAGCAAACCGCCAAGGCGACCGGCGATATCAGCCAGCAGATCAACGGCATCCAGGCGGCGACGCAGGAATCGGTCGGCGCCATCCGGCAGATCGGCGACACCATCGGCAAGATGTCGGAGATCGCGTCGAGCATCGCCTCGGCAGTGGAACAGCAGGGTGCCGCGACCCAGGAAATTTCCCGCAACGTCCAGCAGGCCGCGCAGGGCACCATCCAGGTCAGCACCAATATCGGCGATGTGCAGCGCGGCGCCAACCAGACCGGCTCCGCGTCCTCCCAGGTGCTGTCGGCCGCCCAGTCGCTGTCGTCGGACAGTAACCGGCTGAAGCTCGAGGTCGGCAAGTTCCTCGCTTCGGTGCGCGCGGCCTGAGCGCCGCGCCAGATCCGGCGCGGCCCGGCGAAACGCCGGGCCTATGCACGGGCGACAACTACAGCAGAGCCGCGTGGAGGCACGCGGCTCTTCGTTGGAAAGCGGGCGCCTCGCGCTCCAGGCCGGCGAATAGCCGGCTTCCGTGCGGGTCTGACACGACGTAGTTCCCTCGCCGCTCCCCAACCCGTAATTTTACGGGCGGGGTTTTTAACGGCTGGGTTCCGTCGAATCTGATATCTTTCGCAGGATCGCTTTACCGCATGGCCATTTGCGGCGAGACTCCACGCCCGGCGACCAACTCCCTTGATATCAACCCAAAGGCGACCGCCTGTGCTGAAGTTGTCAACTCGTTTGGCGATCGCAATGGTGGCGCTGGTTCTGGTGACCACAATCGCCTTGGGCTTGATCACCTACCGGAACCTCGTCCGCCTTGCCTTGCCGCGGTCGCTGGAGAGGCTCGAAACCCACGCCTTGCTGAATGCCACGCGGCTCGAGGCGGCGCTGAATAATGCGCGCGTCGATCTGACGGCGCTTCGCACGACAGGCGCGGTCGCCGAATTGGGGGCGGCCTACACCCAGAGCCTTGTCGACCCCTCTGCGAAAGATCTCGCCGCGACGTGGCGAAAGCGCATTGCGGCTCGTTTAACCGCAGAGCTTTCGGCCAAACCTCTATATGCCCAGATGCGGGTGATCGGTCGGGAAGACGGCGGACGCGAACTGGTTCGCGTCGATCGGTCCGGCCCGCAGGGCGCTATCCGGGTCGTGCCGGAGGCCGAACTGGCGCCGAAGGGCGATCGCGCTTATTTCACGGAGGCGATCGGTCTTTCCGCCCGGGACATGTACGTGTCGCCGGTTGGACCGCAACAGGTCCCGAGCACGGTCGATCGTGCGCCGTTTCCTGTCGTTCGCGTCGCCGTTCCGCTCCTCGGCGGCGACGGCAAGGCATTTGCCGTCGGCGTGATCGATGTCGATCTGGAGCCCGAGTTCGATCGGATCTCGCGCGACCACGGTCCGCGGCCGCCAGGTCTTCGTGGTCGACGAGCGCGGTGAACATCTGCTGCGTCCGGATGGACAACACACGGCCGCGTCGGGTCCGACCGCACCGTCTCGTATCCAGAGCACGTTCCCGCAGTTCGACGAGGAGATGAAGAAGGGCCAGAATAGCGGGTTGTGGCTCGATCGAAAAGACGACTGGTTCGTGGCCGGCTGGGCGTCGGTGCGGCTCGCGGGCGGCCCCAAGATCACGGTGATCGAGGCCAGCGACTATCCCAGCCTCAATGTGGGCCTCGCCGCCGTTGGCAATTCGACGTTGGTCGGCGGAGCGCTCGCGATCCTCTGTGCCATCGTTCTTGCCTTGCTGCTGGCGCGCTCGCTATCGAAGCCGCTGGTACAGATGACGCGCGCTGTGGAAGGATTTTCGCGCGGGGAATCGATTGCGCTGTCGGCCGGCGGCGGTCGGGAGATCGAGGTGCTGTCGACGGCCTTCACCCGCATGGTCGCCGATGTGAAGCAGAACAGCGCCTTGCTCAACAATGTCATCACGACCATTGCCGATCCGGTGCTGGTGGCGAACGAGCGGGGCGATGTCGTGATCGCCAATCCCGCGGCGATGCGCTTGCTCGACGTGGAGCTCGGGCATTGCAACGTGCTGAGTACGATCAAGAAGTTCGCCCTGTTCTATCCCGACGGCGTAACGCCGTTCCCGTTCGATCAGTCGGCCATGTCGCTGGCGTTGCGCGGCAAGGCGGTGGACAATCTGCATCTGGTGGTGCGGCCGTCGGGCGCGGGGGGCGACCTGGATATCGTGGTCAGCGGGCGGCCGATCATCGACGAGGCCGGCGTGCTGCGCGGCGCCGTCACCGTCTATCACGACATCACCAGGAACCTGCGGGCGCAGGAGGCGCAGTCGGCGAGCGAGCAGATGGCGCAGGCCATCATCGACACCGCGCTGGATGCTTTTGTGCAGGTCGACAACTACGGCACCGTCCTGCTGTGGAGTCCCAAGGCTGAAGCCATGTTCGGCTGGAGCCGCGACGAGGTGATCGGGAAAAGTCTCGGCGAGCTGGCCATCTGCGGCGACAAGAACCTCGGCAGCGCGGAGCGGATCGCGCAGGTGGTGCAGAAGCTGGAGAACGGCATCTCCGGATGGCGCTACGAGACGATCACGCTGCGGCGGGATGGCAGCGAGATCGTCACCGAGATTTCGCTGACGGCGCTGCGCCGGCGCGACAAGATCATCATCAACATGTTCCTCCGGGATATCTCGCAACGTCGCGTCGCCGAGGAACAGTTGCGGCAAGCCCAGAAGATGGAATCCGTCGGCGAGCTGACCGGCGGCCTGGCGCACGACTTCAATAACATGCTGACGGTCATCACCGGCACCATCGACATCCTGGCCGATGCGGTCGCCGACAAGCCGCAACTCGCGGCGATTGCGGCGCTGATCAGCGGCGCCGCCGACCGCGGCGCCGAGCTCACCGCCAACCTGCTGGCTTTCGCGCGGAAGCAGCCGCTGCAGCCGCGCGCCATCGACGTCAATTCGCTGATGACGGATGTGTGCAAGCTCTTGCACCCGACGCTGGGGCGGCAGATCGAAGTCGAGACAGTCCTTGGCAACGACGTCTGGCCGGCGCTGATCGATCCCGGCCAGCTCAGCTCGGCCCTGGTCAACCTGGCCATCAACGCCCGCGACGCCATGCCCAACGGCGGCAAGCTGATCCTGACTACCGGCAATTTGGAAGTCCTGCCGGACGATTTCAAATTCAAGGGCATTCTTGCGGCGGGGCGCTACGTGCGGGTCACCGTGCGCGATACCGGCACCGGCATGCCGGAGGCCGTTCTCGACAAGGTGTTCGAGCCGTTCTTCTCCACCAAGGAACCCGGGCGCGGCACCGGCCTCGGCCTCAGCATGGTCTATGGCTTCGTCAAGCAATCCGGCGGCCATATCGAGGCGGAGAGCGACGTCGGCCACGGCACCACCTTCAGGATCTATCTGCCCAAGGCCATCGAGCAGCCGAAACAGCTTGCGGAGCCGGCCGGCGAACCGCGGGCGGAGAGCGGCAACGAGACCATCCTCTGCGTGGAGGACGATGCCAGCGTGCGCAGCTTCGTGCTGACGCAGTTGCAGAGCCTCGGCTACAAGACGATTGCCGCGGAGAATGCGGCGGACGCGCTGGCGCTTGTCGAAAGCGGCGAGCCGTTCGACCTGCTGTTCACCGACATCGTGATGCCCGGCAAGATGAATGGCCGGCAACTGGCCGAGGCGGTGGCGTTGCTGCGGCCCACGCTCAAGGTGCTGTTCACGTCCGGCTTCACCGAGAACGACGACGTCATCAATCACAGCCCCATGAACAGCGACGTGCTGCTGCTGCCGAAACCTTACCGGCGCGCGGATCTCAACCGGATGATCCGGCTGGCGCTGGAATCGCCGATGCCAGCGATCATCCAGGACCGCCGCGTCAGCGCGCAGAGCTGACGGCGATTCGCGCCGGGGTCACGCCGGCTTGACGTTGGACAGCACCAGCGTGGCAACATCCATCCAGGTGCGCACCAGCGGCGCCACGATGGCGTGCAGCGCGGTCTTCGATACCAGCGTGTCGTGCAGGATCAGATGATCGATGCCGGTGGTGAGGAAACAGGCCATGGCATCGCGCGGCGTCTCGACGATCGGCTCGCCCTTGACGTTGAACGAGGTGTTGAGCAGCACCGGCACGCCGGTCAGCGCGTCGAATTCCCTGAGCAGCCGGTACAGCACCGGATTGGTGGCTTCCGACACGGTCTGGACCCGCGCGGTGCCGTCGACATGGACGATCGCGGGAATGCGGTCCCGCCAGGCCGGATTGACCGACTTGGCCATCAGCATGAACGGCGAGTCGCCGCGGCCCTCGAAAATCTCGTCGGCCCGCTCGGCCAGCACGATGGGCGCGAAAGGCCGGAACGGCTGGCGGTGTTTCACCCGGCTGTTGAGGATGTCCTTCATCTCCGCCCGGCGCGGATCGGCGATGATGCTGCGGTTGCCCAGCGCGCGCGGCCCGAACTCGGAGCCGCCCTGGAACCAGCCGATCACCTTCTGGTCGGCGAGCAGCTTTGCGGTGTCGGCGCAGATATTGGCGCTGCGCGCAGCGGAGGTCTGGATGCGGACCAGCAATCTCTGCGTGGCAGCTCCGACTTCCGCCTCGGGATAGCGCTTGCCGATATAGGAGTGCGTCATGGTGAAATTGCGCGGATTGTTCTGCAGCGCGAGATGGCCGTAGTAGGCGCAGCCGATAGCGATGCCGTCGTCGCCGGCCGCCGGCTGGATCCAGACGTTCTCGAAGCCGGCCTCGCGGGCGATTCGGCCGTTGGCGACGCAGTTCAGCGCCACGCCGCCGGCGATCACCAGGTTTCTGGCGCCGGTGGTCTCGCGCAGCCAGCGGGCGCGCGCGAGCAGCACCTTTTCGGTGTCGTCCTGCACCCGCCAGGCGAGATCTTCCCAGTGCCGCATTGACGGGCTGCTGTCCCACTTGCCGCCGTCGGCCACGTAGGGCTGGTTGAATGCAGCGGTCCAGCGCGGCACCTGCAGGCGGTTGTCGCTGATGTCCATCAGCGGCTTGACCTGATCGCGGCGGCCATAGGGTGCCAGCCCCATCAGCTCGCCGCATTTGTTCCAGTCGCCGAAGATGTAGGTGGAGGCGCGGCTGTAGAGCGCGCCGAGGCCGGCCATGTTGTAGAACTCGTCGCTCAGGAAGCCGCGGTCGGGCTCCATCCAGACCTTCTTGATGCAATCGAGCCGGGTTCCGGAGAACGTGTAGTAGCTCTCGGATTCGCGTGCCAACGGCGACGCCGCGTCGGCTGCCGGAAAAGGCTCCATCACGTCCGACCGATAGCTGCCGACGCCGTCGACGATCATGACGGCGCCGTCCTCGAACGGGCACGGCGCGAAGGCGCTGTAGGCATGGGCGAGATGATGCGAGATCGTGTGGGTCTTGCCACCCTGCGCGCGATACAGCGGATGCCTGGCGGCATCGGCGCGCTCGTACTCCGGCAGGAAGCCGGACATGTCCTGATAGACCAGCCGCTCTTCCATCTCCGGCACCGGCAGGATGTAGCAGTTGCTTACCGCCAGTCCCACGTCGTCCAGCGTGATGCCTTCGGCCTCCAGGCAGTAATCGATCACCTCCTTGTAGAAGCCCATCGCGTGTTTCTCGCGGGTGATGCGCTCCTTGGCGATGCCGAAGGCGATGGCGCCGTCGCGCAGCAGGCAGGCACTGACATCGTGGTCGTAGGTGTTGAGGCCGAGGATGTATTGATGCTTTGACATGGACCATCTTCTGCGGAAGTCGCGGGACTGAATTATCGGAAATGACGACGGCGCGGCGCAAGGCGTGTGATGTCGGGATAGTCGCTTGCCTTTGACGGGTGAGAGATCAGCGGCTCGCGCGGGGCGCGCTGTGCAGTGCGAAAGAGATCGTCGCGGCCGTGACAAGCATAGTGAAGGCCCACGCGATGGCAACATGAACGAAGACGCAGCGCGTTTGTTCGCAACTGCGGTCGCGCAATTGCTTGACCGACGACGAGGCTTAACTCTATTCTGACGGCGTTCTGCGACGTGCGCCACGGGTCGGCCACATTGCTATATTGATTTTAGTACGCGACTGAATCGACGTAGAACGAAAATGCGGTGCCGGAAGCATTTTGAGAATTCCTGCTTCCCGAGAATGGGAGATTTCGACAATGGCTCAAACTAAATCGACGACGCGGCACAATATCGTGACGCGCTGCCTTGCGGCGGCAGCGATGGTCTTTGTCTACTGCATCGGGCTGGTCGGTGCATCGGCGATGCTGCTGGCGGCGAGCACCACCTCTGCGGATGCTCGCGGTGGTGGTCGTGGCGGCGGACGAGGCCGCGGTGGTGGTGTCGTCATTCGCGGCGGCGGATTCCGTGGCGGTGGTTATCGCGGGCGGGGACGTGGCTACGGCTTCGGGCCTCCGATCGTTGCGCCGGGCTGCTACTACAGCCGTCGCTGGGGCCGGATGATCTGCCCGTATTGATCTGCTTGCGAAGTTCGGCGGTTGCGCCGGATAACATCGAAACAGGAGGTGCGCCGGGAAACCGTCGCACCTCTTTTCGTTTGGCGTGTCGCCGCTACGGCTGGGGCGGTTGTGGCTGGACGCGGCGGCTGAACAGGATGCGCTGATACAGCCAGCCGATCGCCACCAGCACCAGGCCGAGGCACATGAACGACAGCGCGCGATAGACGCCGGTCAGCGACGACATATCGACCAGGAACGCCTTCAGCACGGTGAGGCCAATGACGATGGCCGAGGCCAGCCTCGCGCGCTGCGAGTTGAAGATCACGCCGAGGCCGAGCAGGATCACGCCGAACCCCAGCCAGGCGATCGACAACGTGTATTGCTCGGCGTCGAGGGTGGTGGCGGAGGAGAACACCGGGCCGTGGTAGAAGCGGCGGACCTGCAGCGTGATATACATCAAGGCCAGTACCAGTGCGCCGCCGGCCACCGTGTTGGCATAGGCGACGGCGCGGCGGCCGGCCACCGCATAGGACAGCAGCAGCGCGAGCACAGCCGGGAAGGCATAGCCGAGCAGCAGCAGGTTGATCACCGCGCCGCCGACGTCGATGCGCCAGATCGCCGGGTTCTCCAGGAACAGCAGGCCGAACAGGCTGGCGGCGCCGGCAAACAGGGTCAGCATGACGGCGCCGACATTGTGCACGATGCTCGCGGTACGGATCCGCAGCCGCTCCAGCCCGATCGCCATGGCCAGTGTCACGCAGACCTGCAGCGCCACCTCGGTGAGCCCCGCGGAGGGACGATAGACATCGCCGCCATTGACGGCGTGGCGGATCTCCAGGAAGGCTAGCAACACCGTGAACAGGATCGCGGCGGAATCCACCATGCGCAATGGCACGTCGTCGCCGCGGCGGCGCAGCAGGATGCTGGCGCCCCAGAAGGCCGCCGCCGGTACGCCGTAACCCCACAGCAGCCAGTTGAAGATCGGCGTCGAACCGACGAGGTCGCCGACGATGCGCGGCTCGTAGCCGACGCGCGCCACCACGATGGCGGCGAGGATGGCGGCGAGCCAGCGCAGGAACGGGATCGGCCGCTGGTTGGCGATCCATGCCGTGCCGAGCGCCATCAGCGCCAGCGCGATGGTCAGCCAGCCCTTGTCCAGCGCGAAGGTCAGCGCCAGCGCCAGCGCGCCGAGCGTGCCGGTGGCGAACAGCGCGATGGCAATCGACTGGCCCGGCCGCGGCTCGCGCTTGCCGAGCAGTTCGGTCGCCGCGGCAAAGCCGGCGGCGAGGATCACCGCGAGGATGGCGAACGGGATCGAGCGGTCGAGATGGGCAATGCGGGCATACAGCGCGATCAGCAGCGCCAGCGGGACGAAGACGCCGGCCGCCGACCAGATCACCGGCACGATGGCGCTGACCGATCGACCCTGCGCGAGAAAGCCACCGAGGCCGAAGCCGAGCGCGAAGATCGCGGCGGTCATCATGTGCGTGGACACCGAACCCTCGATCGGGCTGGCGCCGATACCGGCCAGCGGACCGCCGGGCAGCACCAGCATGTCGGGATTGCCGCGCACCGCCCATTCCAGGAACACCAGCGCCACGAAGCCGGCGGCCACGGCAATCGCCGCGGTGGCGGCTTGGGCATACCAGGCGACGAACAGGGTGCCGGCGACCAGCAGTCCGAACGTCACCATGGCGGTGTCGGCGTGAAAACTGTTGAGCACGATCAGCGTGGCGCCAAGCAAATAGGCCGACGGCGCGCCGGACGAGATGGCGTCGATGCGCCCCTGTTCGGCGGACGGGCCGTACATGAAGCCGCACACCACCAGCAAAGCGGCGAGAATGAAGCCCACCATGACGTGGAAGGCGTGCGGCGCGATCATCGACGGCCCGCATTCCAGGCAGGGCAGGGTCCACAGCGTCGCCAGCACGATGGCGGTGACCGCGAGCCACGGCCACAGCCGGATCCGCGCCAGGCCAAACGCCGCTGCGCTGACCACAGCGAGATAGAGATACAGCGCCCAGTAATCCGGCCTGTTCGACGACACGAGCACCGGCGTGGCGAAGGCGGCGACGACGCCGAGACCTGCCAGCGCCGGCCCGTGCAGCAACGCCGCGGCCATGGTGCCGAGAGCGACGAGGCCGAGCAGGATGAAGGCGGTGGCCGGCACCAGGAAGTCGTACAGTGCGTAGGCGGCGTAGACGGTGGCGAAAGCGACCGCCGTGCCGGCGGCGGTGAGGATCGCCGGGATGTTGGCGATCGGCAGCGGCGCGATCGCCGAGAGGCTTTCCTTGCGCCGCGACCACTCGCCGGCCAGCAGCAGCGCCAGCGCGAAGGCGCCGCCGAGCAGCACGCGCACGCCCGGCCCGAGCAGGCCGGCCTCGATGGAGTAACGCACCATGAAGAAGCCGCCGAGTGCCAGCGTCAGGCCGCCGACCCACACCACCCACCGGGTACCGATGCGTTCCTCGAAGCCGGGACCGGCCGGTGGCGCGGCTAACGGCGCAACGTGCGTGTCGACCGCTGTCTGCCAGGTCTCCGGCTGGAGCGAGGGCGAAGGTTCGCGGGCCAGTTCGGCCTCGGCGACGACAGGTTGCGCCATGGGCGCTTTGTCGTCGGCGTCGACCCGAGACGACGTTGCTTGTCCGGAAGGCATGCTTGCCGGCGCTGCGACGGGCGCCGCTGTCTCATAGACATCGAGCCGGGCCTGCAGCACCTTGACCTCGTTGCGCGCCCTGCGCGCGAAGATGAACGCGGCGATGGCGATTGCCAGGGCGAGAAAGCTGTAGTCGTCGAACATCGCGTTCAGATCCTATGGAGACGTGGGGCGGCCAGCCGTCGCGCGCGCGCAAGACCGCGGGATCGCTCCCGCGGCGCTGGCACCGATATGTGTCGACCCGGGAACCATAAGTTCACAGGCATTGGCAAGTTTGCGCAGTGTCAGGCGAGATCGATGCGGAACGGACGGCCCACCACGGTCATGCTGCCGGGGCCCATCTCGTCGAGCGCCCGCACCATGCGGCCGTCGCGGCCGAGTGCCTTGTCGGCCAGGGTGACGATCAGCCGGTTGGGCGCGGCGATCGGCGAGGCCGCGCGGATCTTTTGCGCGATGTCGCGCTCGTCGCGGTCCGGGTTAAGCATGCAGGCCGCGGCAAAGGCGCTGGCGGTGGAGCGGCTGATGCCGGCATAGCAATGCACCACCAGCGGCGCGCTGCGGTCCCAGCCGCGCACGAAGTCCAGCACCTGCACGATATGCGCATCGTTGGGCGCGACGAAGCCGTCGGTATGTGCGGTGATGTCGTCCATCTGGACCCGCAGATGGTTGGCATCGAGCACCGTTTCCGGCCGCACCACCTGCGCCACATTGGCCATCACGGTCAGCACATGGCTGGCGCCGGTAGCCTTCACGGTGGGATGCAGATAGGCGAGCGAACAGACGTGAATCATGGCGGTCCTCTGGTTGCGGGGATTATAGGCCGAGGGTCAGGGTGGGCAAAGGCGGTGGTGGCATACCCCCGCAAGGGGGAGGGAAAAGAAGGCGCGCCGTTGCAAAGAAAGCTACGAAATGGCCACCGCCTCGAAGCGCGCCAGCAAACGCTTCTCCGCTTTCCCTGCCGACCACGGCGTCAGGAAATCCTCCATGGCCGCTTCGGACAGGCCGGGGTCCTTGCCGAACAGCCGCTTGGCCTCGGCCTGCGAGAAGCCAGCCAGATGCGTTGCCTCGAGATAGGCGGCGCCCATGTCGGCATTCTTGATCTGTTTGGTGATCTCCGGCGCCAGCACCGGCGGCAGGCCGAAGCGGATATGGATCGCCGCGAGCAGGCGATGCTCCACCACCTTGTAGGCGCCGCCGATCACCGCCTTGAACGGTGAGATCATGTCGCCGATGACATATTCCGGCGCGTCGTGCAGCAGGGCGGCCAATCGGACGCGGTCGTCGACGCGCGGCGCCTGCTGGCGCAGCACGGCTTCCACCAGCAGCGTGTGCTGTGCCACCGAGAAGATGTTGGGACCGTGGGTCTGCCCGTTCCAGCGCGCGACGCGCGCAAGGCCATGGGCGATATCGGCGATCTCGATGTCCAGCGGTGAAGGGTCGAGCAGATCGAGCCGGCGCCCCGACAGCATGCGCTGCCAGGCGCGGGTGGCCACGTCGGTGGAGAATTTGGATTTGGCCATCGATCAGGCGCGATCTGGTTTGGAGGGCTTGGGCTTGAGGCGCGGCGCGCGCAGTTTGCTCCTGCAGGCTTCGTGGCAGAAGCAACTCACCAGATGGTCGTTGACCATGCCGGTGGCCTGCATGAAGGCGTAGATGATGGTAGGGCCGATGAATTTGAAACCGCGCGACGCCAGTTCCTTGGAGATCTTCGCCGACAGCGGCGTGGACGCCGGCACGCTGCCATGGGTCTTGAAATTGTTGACGATCGGCTTGCCGTCGACAAAATCCCACAGGAATTTCGAGAAGCCGGGGCCGTCCTCCATGATCTTCAGATAGCCCTTGGCGCTGCCGATGGCGCCCTCGATCTTGGCGCGGTTGCGCACGATGCCGGCGTCCTGCATCAGCGCGTGCACCTTCTTCTCGCTGTAGCGCGCGATCTTCTCGGGCTTGAAGTCGTCGAACGCGGCGCGAAAATTGTCGCGCTTGCGCAGAATGGTGATCCACGACAGCCCGGCCTGGAAACCGTCGAGGATCAGCTTCTCGTACAGCGCGCGGTCGTCATATTCCGGCACGCCCCATTCGGTGTCGTGATAGGCCACGTAGAACGGATCTTCGCCGGGCCACGGGCAGCGTTTCAGGCCATCGGCATGCAGCAGCGCGGGCTTGCTCATGCCAGCAGCTTCTTCGGCGCGATGCGCACATCCTCGGCCGCGGTGAGGTGCAGCGGAATGCCGCCGGCCAGCAGTGGCAGCGAGGCATCGATGGCGTCGGCGGTGCGATCGAGCCGCAGCAGCGCCAGGCCGTGGCCATTGGCGGACGAGCCCATGGTGCCGACCGCCTTGTCGCCGGCGCGGATTTCAATGCCCGGCTCCGGCACCGGTCCATCGAGCTCGACGCGGGTCACCCGTGTCCGCACCACGGTGCGGTGCTGCATGCGCGACACCACTTCCTGGCCGACATAGCAGCCCTTGTCGAAATCGACGCCGGCCATGCGGTCCATGTTGGCCTCATGGGGGAAAGCGTCGCCATAGCTGAAATCGAGGCCGCCGCGCGGCACGCCGAGCGCGATGCGATGCGCCTCATAGGCCGCTTCGTCGACGAATTCGGCGCCGACCAGGTCGGCGGTCTTTTGCGCCAGATCCGCGGGCACGAGGACGCGCCAGCCGAGCGCGGCGTTGCGCGGATCTGCGAAACTGAGGTCCGGCTTCAGCGTGGTGTCGCCATCCCACACAGCCAGACCCCCCAGACTGTCGGAGAGGTTTTCCACCACGACCTTGGCGCGCAATTTGTAGAAGCCGAGTTTTGTCGCGAGGCCCTGCGCGAGTGCGCGCGGGCAATCGATCAGCAGCCCGCCGCCGTGTCCGGCCGGGGCCTCGGTGACCAGGAAGTCGACGATGATCTTGCCCTGCGGCGTTAGCAGCGCCCCGAACCGGGCGGAACCGGGCTGCAGCGTTCCGAGCTCCGAGGTGATCAGATTGTTGAGAAATCCGCGGGCGTCGTCACCGCTGAGCTTGATCACGCCCCGGTCGGAAAGAAACGCTGCCTTCATGGGATTTCTCGAACTTCGTTGGGGGAAATGCCTGCGCCGGATATTACATACGAAACTAAGCCGCTAGTATGCCGGCAACAAGGCCCACGCCGCCCATTTCCTGCAGCAAATGCAGGCCCTTGAGGACGAATGACCCAGACATTTCAATCTATTCTAAAGAACGGCACCGTCGTCAATCAGGACGGCGAGGGCGTGCGCGATATCGGCATCGCGAATGGCCGGATCGCCGCCATCGGCACGCTGGATGCCGGCTCCGCCGCCGAGGTGATCGACTGCAAGGGGCTGCATATCCTGCCGGGGGTGATCGACACTCAGGTGCATTTTCGCGAGCCCGGCCTGACGCAGAAGGAGGATCTGGAGACCGGCTCGCGCAGCGCCGTGATGGGCGGCGTCACCGCGGTGTTCGAAATGCCGAACACCAACCCGCTGACCGTCGACGAGGCCGCCTTCACCGCCAAGGTGAAGCTCGGCCATCACCGCATGCATTGCGATTTTGCGTTCTTCATCGGCGGCACCCGCGAGAACGTGCAGGACCTGCCTGAGCTGGAACGCGCGCCGGGCTGTGCCGGCGTGAAGGTGTTCATCGGATCCAGCACCGGCGCGCTGCTGGTCGAGGACGACGACAGCCTGCGCCGCATCTTCAAGGTCATCAATCGCCGCGCCGCGTTCCACGCCGAGGACGAGTACCGCCTCAACGATCGCAAGAACCTGCGCATCGAGGGCGACCCGCGATCGCATCCGGTGTGGCGCGACGAGACCGCGGCGCTGATGGCGACGCAGCGGCTGGTGAAGATCGCGCACGAGACCGGCAAGCGGATCCATGTGCTGCATATCTCCACGAAAGAAGAGACCGATTTCCTGCGCGACCACAAGGACGTCGCGACCTGCGAGGCGACGCCGCATCACCTGACGCTGACCGCGCCGGAATGCTACGAGCGGCTCGGTACGCTGGCCCAGATGAATCCGCCGGTGCGCGACGCCAGCCATCGCGACCGCATCTGGCACGGCATCGAGCAGGGCATCGTCGACGTGCTGGGCTCCGACCATGCGCCGCATACGCTTGAAGAAAAGAACAAGACCTATCCGGCCTCGCCCTCGGGCATGACGGGGGTGCAGACGCTGGTGCCGATCATGCTCGACCACGTCAATGCCGGGCGGCTGTCACTGGCGCGCTTCGTCGATCTGTCCAGCGCCGGCCCGGCGCGGATCTACAACATCGCCACCAAGGGCCGCATTGCCGCAGGCTATGACGCCGACTTCACGGTGGTCGACATGAAACGCTCCGAGACCATCACCAACGACTGGGTGGCTTCCAAAGCAGGCTGGACGCCCTATGACGGCGTCAAGGTCACCGGCTGGCCGGTCGGCACCTTCGTGCGCGGCAACCGTGTGATGTGGCAGGGCGAGCTGGTGACGCCGGCGCAGGGCGAGACCGTGCGGTTTCTGGAGACGCTGAGGGGGTAGGTGCGATGGCGCTGCGGGCCGTAGCGTCGCCTCGACACGCTTGCTGTCATCACCCGCGAAAGCGGGTGATCCAGTCATCGTTGTCGATAGTGCTGATCACCAGCCGCAGCGTTTACTGGGTCGCCCGGTCCTGGCGCGCAATTGCGCGCGGCCGGCCGACGACAGACAGAGTATGGAGTGACTTACTGCTTCGCCAGCGACAGAGAGAATTCGCCGTTGCGGACGCGGGTCGGCAGGCCCTCGACGAACTTCGCAACCGCGTCCTCGCCATAGGTGCCGACCAGTTCGGCAAAGGCGGTGAACAGGCTGGCCTGCGCCAAGCAGTCGCCGTCGATGCCGTCGTGCAGTGCCTCGGCCCAGGCCTCGTTGAGGTAGGACAGCGCCGCCTGTTTCTGGTCCTGATCGGGCAACTGCTCGCGGGCGGGGCTGTAGGACACTGACTGGCTCATGAAATTCCCAAACAACTTCTGCTGTCGCCCGAATCAGGGCGGGTTCCTCAATAAGCCAGAGTTAACATGCGCAACGCGGGGCGCCAGACCACATCTTTAAGAAGGGTTAACGGCGGCGAATCACATCTCCGGGAATGTGGAAAAAGCCCTAGAATGCATGGCGTAACAGCTCTGCCTGTCGACTGGAAATTGCAATGAAGACGATCAATACGACCTCCTTCGCCAGCCCCGGCGACGCCGCGCGCGCGACGGAACTGCGCCGGGTGAAGGCGCTGGCCACCCTGGTGCTGGCCGGCTGTTTCGCGGTGTTCATCGTCGCCAGGCTGCTGCTGCCCATGCATTCCGCCTTCGGCTTTGTGGCGGCCTTCGCCGAGGCCGCCACCATCGGCGGGCTGGCCGACTGGTATGCCGTGGTCGCGCTGTTCCGCCGGCCGCTAGGGCTGCCGATCCCGCATACGGCGATCATCCAGGGCAACCAGAATCGCATCGCCGACAAGCTCGGCGAATTCATCGAGGTGCATTTTCTCGAGGCGGGGCCGGTCGAGGCCAAGCTGCGCGAGGTGGATTTCGCGTCCTTCGTCGCGGACTGGCTCGGCGACCGCAAGCGCAGCGCCGATCTCGCGCGCTTCGTGCTGCGGCTGCTGCCGGAAGCGATGTCGGCCACCGAGACCTCGGGCCTCACCGGCTTCATCAGCCGCCGCGTGATGACCCAACTGCAGTCGATCGATCTGGCGCCGCTGATCGCCGGCACCGCCCGCGGTTTCATCCGCGACGGCCGCCATCAGGGATTGCTCGACGATCTCCTGCGCGCGCTGCACGGCGCACTGACCGAGCCGCAGACGCTGGCTGTCATCAAGGAGAAGATCCGCAACGAACTGCCGACGCTGCTGAAGCTGTACCGCACCGACACGTTTCTGGTGAAGCGCATCGTGGCGTCGGCCACCGCGTTCTTCGAGGAGGTGCGCAACGATCCGGCGCATCCGTTCCGCGGCGAGTTCGACCGCATGCTGCTGTCGTTCGTCGACAAGCTCGAGAACGAGCCCGGCTTCACCGGCCGCATCGACGGCCTCAAGCGCGACCTGCTGGCGCGGCCGGAGCTGGCCGAACTCGCGGGCAACCTGTGGAGCAACGCCAGGTCCTTGATCGCACGCAGCGCCTCGGGCGAGAGCACGGTGCTGCAACATCATCTCGCCAACATGTTCGTCGCCGCCGGCGCGACGCTGGCCGCGGATTCCGAGATGCGCGGCGAGATCAACCAGGGCGTCGTGGTGGTGCTGCGCAGTTTCATCGCCGACCAGAAGAGCGGCGTCTCCACCTTCATTGCCGACCAGGTCAAGGCCTGGGACATGGGGCAGCTGATCGGGGTGATCGAAGTCAACATCGGCCGCGACCTGCAATACATTCGTTTCAACGGCTCGCTAATCGGCGGGCTCGCCGGGCTCGCGCTGTATACCATCGAGGTGCTGTTGCGGTTGTGAGACCCCGATACGTGCCCCGGACGCGATGCGATACGCAGTATCGCTTCGCAGATCAGGCCACCCTGCGAAATGAAGCGATGGGTCTCGCATCGCGTGCGGGAAACATGAACCTCAACGGCAGGGCCTACCCTGGTACGCTTGATATCCTGCCAATCCGGGCTACACTTCGGGAACCAATACTTGTTGCGCTGCGTTATCCCGCGACTGTTTTTCACAGCAATCGATTCCGCCCCGGCGTCACAGAGAACACCGGCACGAGAGGAAATCAGATGTCGGCGACTGCCCAGACTTTGCGTGCCCCCTCGAAAACCCTGATGCTGCTGGAGACCCGGGCGCTGCATGAATTCGGCGCCTTCCTGGGCGCGCTGCCGCTGCTGAATCTGGCGCCGCGCGGCGACGGCCATCCGGTGCTCGTGCTGCCGGGGCTGGTCGCCTCGGACATTTCGACACGGCCGCTGCGCAGTTTTCTCAAAGGCCGCGGCTATGCGGTCAGTGGCTGGAAGCAGGGCCGCAACCTTGGCCTGCGCGACGGCGTTCAGGACAGCATGATGGACCTGCTGCGCGAGTTGAACGACAGCCATGGCCGCAAGGTCAGCCTGGTCGGCTGGAGCTTGGGCGGGCTCTATGCGCGCCAGCCGGCCAAGCTGATGCCGGACCGGGTCCGTTCCGTGATCACGCTGGGCAGTCCGTTTGCAGCGGGCCCCAAGGCGACCAATGCCTGGCAGGTCTATGAAATCGTCAGCGGCAAGCCTGCCGATCACAGTGACCCGAATTTTGGCAGCGACCTATCCGAGCCGCCGCCGGTGCCGACCACCGCGATCTACAGCCGCACCGACGGCATCTGCGCCTGGCAGGGCTGCAAGGAAAACCCGTCGGCGCAGACCGAGAGCATCGAGGTCGAAAGCAGCCATTGCGGCATGGGACATCATCCCGCCGTGGTCTATGCGGTGGCCGAGCGCCTCGCCCAGCGCGAGGGCGAATGGGCCCCGTTCGATCGCTCCGGCTGGCGCAGCCTGCTGTTTCCGGATCCGAACCGGTAGGCTCCATCTGCAACCACACACTTCGCCGTCATCCCCACCGAAACGCAATTGCGTTTCGGCTGGAAGAGCGCTCTCTTGCCCGCTTCGAAGGATGGGCCGCCTGCGTCTGTAGCCGCATCCTTCGAGGCTCGCGCAAGTGGGCGTGCGCCTCAGGATGACGGCTCCCAGCGCTGCGCACTTTTTGGATCTCTACTCCGCGGCCTTGGTCACGATGCGAATTTCCGACTTCAGCGTGCGATGCACCGGGCACTTGTCGGCGACGTCCATCAGCCGCTTGCGCTGTTCGTCATCGAGCGCGCCTTCGATCGATATCACGCGGTCGAGCTGGTCGAGCATCCCCTCTTTGGTCTCACACTCCGCGCAATCCTTCGCGTAGATCTTGCTGTGGTTCAGGGTCACGGTGACGCGGTCCATGGGCAGTGCCTTGCGATCGGCATAAAGCCGCATGGTCATGCTGGTGCAGGCGCCGAGCGCGGCGAGCAGCAGGTCGTAGGGACCGGGCCCGGTGTCGGCGCCGCCGGCGGCGAGCGGTTCGTCGGCGATCAGGCGATGCGGGCCGACCATGATCTGCTGCTGCAGTTTGCTGGCGCGGGTCTCGCGCACCACCACCCTGCGCGGCTCCGGCGAGTCGGCGGCAGGCGCAGTCGCCGCCGCATCGAGATAGCGGCCGGCCCAGGCGGTGATGACGTCGGCCACATAGACCGCATCGGATCTCTTCGTCAGCAGGTGGTCCATGCCGTCGAGCGAAACGAAGCTCTTCGGGTGCTTTGCCGCCAGAAAGATCCGCGTGGCGTTGTCGATGCCGACGGTGTCGTCGGTGGGCGATTGCATGATCAGCAGCGGCTTGTGCAGCCTGGCGACGTGCGCCATCAAATTGTGTTCGGCGATGTCGTCGAGGAATGCGCGCTTGATGGTGAAGGGGCGGCCGGCGAGCTTCACCTCGACCTCGCCGTGGGCGCGGATGCAGTCGAGGCGGTCGGCGAACAGATGGGTGACGTGGGCGGGATCCGAGGGGGCCGCGATGGTCACCACCGCCCGGGCCTCAGAAATGTCGGCGGCAGCAGCGAGGATCGCGGCGCCGCCAAGACTGTGACCGATCAGGATCGCCGGTGCCTTGCGGATATTGCGCAGGTGGTTGGCGGCGAGCACGAGGTCGGCGACGTTGGACGAGAAGGTCGCGTTGGCGAAGTCACCTTCGCTGGAGCCGAGGCCTGTGAAGTCGAAGCGCAGCACGGCGATGCCGCGTGCGGTCAGCGCCGCGGCGATGCGCGCGGCAGCCAGCGAATCCTTGCTGCAGGTGAAGCAATGCGCGAACAGCGCATAGGCCGCGGGCTCGCCATCGGGCAGGTCGAGCGCCGCGGCGAGCTGATGGCCGCCGGTGCCGGGGAATTGAAAGCGTTCGGTGGGCATGACGAGGCTCCTTTAAGCGAGGTAGATCTTCCCTCTCCCCGCCCGGCGAAGCGAAGCTTCGCTAGGCGGGGAGAGGGTGGCTCGAATGCGCGGAGCGCGTTCGAGTCGGGTGAGGGGGAGCTAGCGAGTGAAACACTGGCTCCCCCTCACCCGGAGCCTCGCTGACGCGAGGCCCCGACCTCTCCCCGCAAGCGGGGAGAGGTAAAGCCTCTCAATCCTCCGAATAGCGCTGCTCGAGCCACGGGTCGCCGTGGTTATGATAGCCGCGGACTTCCCAGTAGCCGGGCTTGTCCTCAGTGACGAATTCGATGCGCTGCAGCCACTTGGCGCTCTTCCAGAAGTACAGATGCGGCACGATCAGCCGGACCGGGCCGCCATGCTCGCCGTCGATCGGCTGGCCCTGCCACGCGTGCGCGAGCAGCGCATCCTCGGCGGCGAAATCTTCCAGCGCGAGATTGGTGGTGTAGCCGTCGTGGGAATGCAGCACGACGAAATGCGCGTCGTCCTTCGGCTTGCACGCTGCCAGCAGCTCCCGGGTCGACAGGCCCTCCCACGCATTGTCGTAGCGCGACCAGGTGGTGACGCAGTGGATGTCGGAGACGAATGTCTGCTGCGGCTGGGCAGTGAAATCAGCAAAATTCCAGAACAACGGCGTCTCCACCGCACCGTAGACGTCGAGCCGCCAGCTGTCGCGGGTGACCTTCGGCGTGACGCCGAGGTCGAGCACCGGCCAGTCCATGGTCAGGTGCTGGCCGGGCGGCAGCCGTTGCTCTTCGGGGCGCGCGATCCTGCCGGTGAGGAACTTGCCCTCGCGCGCCCAGCGTTGCTTGCTCCGTGTCAGCTTGGAATCCGGCGGGAGATCGTCGTCGGTCATGGCTGCCGCTCCGTCAGGCGAGGGCCGTCACTCGTGACGGTGCATCGCCGAATTGTGCTTGGTGTCGCGCATCGTAAGATAGATCAGCAGCGACAGGAAGATCATGCCGCTGAGGTAATAATAGAACCATTCCTCATGGCCAAGGCTCTTGAAGTACAGCGCGATCGCCGGGGCGGTGCCGCCGAAGATCGACACCGTCAGCGCATAGGGCACGCCGACGCCGAGCGCGCGGATATTGGTCGGGAACAGCTCGGCCTTCACCACGGCGTTGATGGACGTGTAGCCGGCGACGAACACCCAGGCGGCGCAGATCAGCAGGAATGCGGTGAAGGGCGACTTGGTGTCCTTCAACAGCGTCAGGATTGGAACCGTCGACAGGGTGCCGGCGACGCCGAAGAAGATCAGCAGCGGCTTGCGGCCGATGCGGTCCGACAGCGCGCCATAGACCGGCTGCAGGAAGGTGGCGAAGATCAGCGTGCCGAAGATCACCGTGGTGGTCTGGTCGGTGGTGAGCCCGACCGAGAGCTTGACGAAGGTCTGCATGTAGGTGGTGAAGGTGTAGAACGCCGCGGTGCCGCCGGCGGTCAGCCCGACCACCAGCAACAGTTCGCGCGGATACTTCAGAAGGCTGCGCATGGAGCCCATCGGCTTCTTCAGCTTCTTGGCTTCCAGGAACTGTTCGGTCTCGTGCATGTCACGTCGCATCACCGCGGTGAACACCGCCAGCAGGGCGCCGATCACGAACGGAATCCGCCAGCCCCAGTCCTTCAGCTCCTGTTCGGTGAGAAACACCTTCTGCAGCAGCATCAGCACGATGATGGCGGTGAGCTGGCCGCCGATCAAAGTGACGTACTGGAAGCTGGAATAGAAACCGCGATGCTTGGGGTCGGCGACCTCGCTGAGGTAGGTGGCGCTGGCGCCATATTCGCCGCCGAGGCTGAGGCCCTCGATGATGCGCGCAAAGGCAAGGATCGCCGGCGCCGCGAAACCGATCGACGCATAGGTCGGCGTGCAGGCGATGATCAGCGAGCCGAAGCACATGCACAGCACCGACGCCGTCAGCGAAAAGCGCCGGCCGTAGGTGTCGGCGAGATAGCCAAACAGCCAGCCGCCGAGCGGGCGCATCAGGAAGGTCGCGGCGAACAGCACGGCGGCGTTGAGCTGCTGCACCACCGGGTCGCTATTGGGGAAGAAGGCCGGGGCGAAATACAGCGCAAACGCCGTATAGGCGTAGAAATCGTACCATTCGACGAGATTGCCCATGGAGCCGATGAAGATGGCCTTCACCCGCTTTTCGACGTCGATCAGGTGAAGTTTGCCATCCGCGTTGGGGGCTGCGATTTGTTCCGCCACTGTAAACCCTCGGAATTCCGTGAAATGAAATGCTCCGTTGCCACGGACCGGCGGAAAAGCCAATGGCATGAAATGCATTGCAGCTGACAGCAGACCCGCTGGTTCATGCTGCAATGCGGCATTCGATTTCAGCGAGCGCCGGAAAACCGCAACGGCAGTTGCCTCGGGCCGCGCACGGTGCCCTCCGACCAGGTGACCGTGCCGGTGGGATCGAGACTAAAGTCGGGTATGCGCTTCAGCCACTCTTCAATGGCGATGGCCATGTTCATGCGGGCGAGATTGGAACCGATGCAGCGGTGGATGCCGAGGCCGAACGCGACGTGGCGATTCTCCTGGCGGTCGATGATCACCTTGTCGGCGTCCGGGAACACGGCGGGGTCGCGGTTGGCCGCCGGGAACGACAGCAGCACCATGTTGCCGGGCTTCATCGGGCAGCCGCTGACGGTGGTCTCCTGCATCACCTCGCGGGCCATGGTGACCGGCGAATAAGCCCGCAGGAATTCCTCGATGGCCACCGGGATCAGCGCGGGATCGGCGACCAGCCGGGCGCGGTCGGCCGGCGTCTTCGCCAGATGCCACAGGGATGAGCCGATCGCACTCCAGGTGGTGTCGATGCCAGCGATCAGCAGCAGACGCAGCGCGCCGAGGACATAGGCGTCGGACAACGGCTGGCCGTCAGGACCGCGGGCATTCATCAGCGTGCTGATCAGGTCATCGGTCGGCTGAGTCTTGCGCTTCTCGATCTGCACGGCGAAGTAGGCGCTCATCGCCTTGACGCCCTTCATCAGCTCGGCGTCGTCGGAGATGCCGAGTTCGAGGATCTGGTGGATCCAGCCGATGAATAGGTCGCCGTCCTCGCGGGGAATGCCGAGCATGTGGGCGATGGTGCGCACCGGGATATATTTGGCGAATTGCGCGGCGGCGTCGCAGTGGCCGTCGGTGATGAAGTTGTCGATCAGCGTATTGCAAATGGTGCGCACATCCGGCTCGAGCTTGCGCACCGCGTCGGGGGTAAAGGGCGGCAGCAGCAACTGCTTGAACGGCTTGTGCACCGGCGGATCGGCGGTGATCGGCGGCGACGGGATCGGCGGTTCCGGCCGTACGCTGCGCACCACGACGCGGCGCGACGAGAAGCTGTCGGTGTCGTAGGACACCTGCTTCACCGCCTCATAGGTCGTCGGCAGATAGACGCCGAGAAAGCGCTCGGTATGCGCCACCGGACATTTCGATCGGAGTTCGTCGAGGATCGGATAGGGATCTTCAGTCCAGCGCGGGTCGGTGTGATCGAAGTCGGTGAGCCAGTCGGTGACGGGGACAGGTTTGTTCATCGGGACGGTTCCTCGGGATGATCTGGTCCGGCCCGTTGATCGGGCTCTGGCATTTGAGTTGGATGCGATAGGTTCTGGTTCAGTCCTCGCTGATGTCGATGGCCAGTTCGGGGCAATTGGATTTCGCTAGCCAGGCCTGGTCTTCAAGGCCATCGGGAACGCTGCCGTCGCCCACTTCGTGGGCGTAGCCGTATTCGTCCAGTGTGAACAATTCGGGGGCCAGCGACTTGCAGCGGCTGTGGCCCTGGCACTTGTCCGGATCGACGCGGATTTTGAGTCTGGCTGGCAACGTGATCCCCCGGAAGTTCGGTGGCGCCTTGCTGCGCTCTTGTTCTGCCGGGGGATTATAGGCGCGGCCAAGCCGCACGCCAGCGGCTTCGCGTTTGCTGCTTTGCAAAACCGATCGGGTTTACGGCGTCGTCGCCGACTTCACCCCGCGTGGATCGATCGGTGTGCTGCCGCTGATGCCCAGGATGTCCTCGAGCAAACGCGCACCGGCCAGCAACGGCGCTTCGCCGCGCGGCGGGCCGACTATCTGCAGGCCGACCGGCAGGCCGCTTGCGGTGAAACCGCAGGGCAGCGACAGCGCCGGGCAGCAGGTGAGCGTGATCGCGTAGACGATGGCCAGCCACTGCACATAGTTGTCGAATTTGGTGCCGTTGCATTCGGCAAGGTAGCGCTGCTCGATGGGGAACGGCGGCACGATGGTGGCGGGGCACAGCAGCAGGTCGTAGGTCTGGAAGAATTCGTAGGCGCGCGCGGCCAGGGCGACGCGCTGGCCCTCGGCGCGTTCGAGGTCCGTCACCTTGAGCTTGAGGCCTTCCTCGATGTTCCAGATCACTTCCGGCTTCAACAGGTCGCGCTTGTCGCGGAGCAGCGCCGCCTTGGACAGCGCGAAGTCGTAGGCGCGCAGCACGTGGAAGCACTCATGGGCTTCCCTGAGGTCCGGGCAGGCTTCCTCAACGATGACGCCGGCTTCTTCAAACCGCTTGGCGGCGGCGCGGGTGATTGCGACGACTTCGGGATCGACCGGGGTGACCCCAAGGTCTGGTGAATAGGCGACGCGCTTCGGCTTCCTGCCAGAACGGACGGCGGCACGGAACGACTCCGGCAACAGCGGTAATGAGAGCGGATCGGCGGGATGCTCGCCGCTCATGGCGTCGAGCATCAAAGCCAGATCCTCGACGGTTCGGGCCATGGGGCCCTGCACACTGACCATCCGCGCGAGCGCCACCGACGGCGTGGCGGCGACCCGGCCAATGCTCGGCCGCAGGCCGACGATGCCGCAGAAGCTGGCCGGATTGCGCAGCGAGCCGCCCATGTCGGAGCCGTGGGCCAGCCATGCGGTGCCGCTGGCCAGTGCCGCCGCGGCGCCGCCGGAGGAGCCCGCCGCGGAGCGCGACAGGTCCCAGGGATTGAGCGTGGCACCGAACACATCGTTGAAAGTGTTGGCTCCGGCGCCGAATTCCGGCGTGTTGGACTTGGCGTAGACCAGCGCGCCGTTGTCTTCGAGCCGCTCGACCAGGATGTTGGATTTGGCCGGGATGACATCCTGGAAAATCCGCGAGCCCTGGGTGGTGCGCACGCCAGCCACCGAGGTGAGGTCCTTGATCGGCACCGGCATGCCGGCGAGGATGCCGCGGCTGCCGAGCGGCTTCTTCATCAATTCGCGGGCGGCGCTGCGGGCGCGATCGAAACACAGCGTCGGCAGGGCGTTGACCTGGCCGTCCACGGCGGCGATGTGCGCCTCCAGCACGTCGAGCAATTCCAGCGGCGTCACCGTGCCGGCATTGAGTTGATCGACAATGGCACAGGCCGTTGCCTTGATGAGATCCTGATTCACAGCCACACACGTCTCCAGTTCGCTTGCATAGGGGTGTCGATCCTGACGACGTAGCGGTGTAGACGATTTTCTGGAAAAGTGGAGTCGCGAGCGCAGTGTCGCGTCGCATAACGCAAGGATGCAACCATGAGTAAGCCCTTCGGCGAAACGGACTGGCGAGCGATGAGCCGGCCGCAGCTCGACGCCGGCCTCAACAACGGCGTCGCCGTCGCCGGCAGCGCCGATATCGGCGCGGGCTGGGTCAAGCGCTCCGAGGACATCAAGGCGAAGCATCCCGATCACCTGGATCTCAGCTATGGACCGCGCGAGCGCAACAGGTTCGACTTTCTGAAGGCCGCCGACGGCGGTCCGACGCTGGTGCTGATCCATGGCGGCTACTGGCAGATGCGCTCCAAGGATTTCTTCACCTGCTTCGCCGCCGGGCCCATGGCGCATGGTATCAACGTCGCCGTCGTCGGCTATACGCTGGCGCCGGAAGCGACGCTGGACGAGATCGTCGCGGAGCTTCACGCCAGCGTCGATGCGGTGGTCGCGCAATCGCCCGCACTGGGCGCGGACCCCGCGCGCATCGTGGTGTCCGGCTGGTCGGCCGGCGGTCATCTGACTGCGACGACGCTGACGCATCCCGCGGTCAAGGGGGGCGTGGCGATCTCGGGCATCTACGATCTCGAGCCGATCCGGCATTCCTATCTCAACGAGAAGCTGAAGCTCGACGAAGCGATGGCACTGCGCAACTCGCCGTTGATGCAGGACGGCGGCCCGGCCGTGCCGCTGTCGCTGGTGGTGGGCGGCGGCGAACTGCCGCTGCTGCGCCAGCAGACCGCCGACCTCGCGGCGTTCCGCGCCGCGCACGGATTGCCGGTGAGCTACGAGGAGATCCCCGGCGCCAATCACTTCAGCATTATGCAGCAGCTGGAATCGCCGACCGGGCGGATCACCACGCTGATCAGGCAGATGTTGGATCGGATTTAGGCTGCGTCCTGCATGGGCCGCTGCAAACTTTGTTGTCGTCACCCGCGAATGCGGGTGACCCAGTAAACGGAGCTGCTGCGGACCTATCACTATCGGCACGGATTACTGGGTCGCCCGGTCCTGGCGCGCTATTGCGCGCAGGCCGGGCGATGACAGTTGAGTGGGAGGGGATGCGCCGTGTCGCACTCAGTTTCTGAGCTGAACTAACCCCAGCCCGCGCTCAACCCGCCATCCACCGTATAGATCACGCCGGTCGTATAGCTTGCGCGGTCCGACGCCAGGAATGTCATCAGATCGGCGATCTCGCGGGTATGGGCCGGGCGTCCGAGCGGAAGGCCGGCCTGCAATTCGCGAAACCGGTTCTCATCGCCGAACTGGGCCTTTGCCCTGGTCTTCATCAGCGTGATGTGGCGCTCGGTCTCCACCGGGCCGGGATTGATGCCGACGACGCGAATGTTGTCCTTCAGGCTCTTGCCGCCCAGCGCCCGCGTAAACGCCATCAGCGCGGCGTTGCCGGCGCTGCCGCAGATATAGTTGGCGTCGAACTTCTCACCGGCGGCGCCGATGTCATTGATGATGACGCCGTGCCCCTGCGCCTTCATCCGGGCGTAGATCAGCCGCGTCAGGTTGATGAAGCCGAATACTTTCAGGTCCCAGGCATGGCGCCAGGTCGGTTCGTCGATCTTGTCGAGGGAGCCGCCGGGAATGTCGCCGGCATTGTTGACCAGGATGTCGATGTGGCCCGCGGTGGCCGCCAGCACTGCGAGTTCGGTAGGCTTGCGCAGGTCCACCGTGTGCACGGCGACCTCGACGCCGTGGTCGGCGCGCAATCGAGTGGCGAGCTCTTCCATGGCGATGCCGCTCCGGGCGGCCAGTGCAATGGAACAGCCTTCAGCGGCGAAGGCTTCGGCTGCGGCGGCGCCGATGCCCTTTGAGGCGCCGGTGATGAGAACGCGGTTGCCGCGCAGGTGAAGATCCATGAAGCTTGCTTTCGGTTATTGTCGGATGTGCTGCGTCGAATCCAGGCGCGGGGGACGCGCCGGGCACTCCGTTGCACAGGAAGGCCACAACTACAAGTAGCCTTCGCCGGCCTCGGCCGCAAACCGGCCGGGATCGCCTTCCCAGACGATGCGGGCGTGTTCCAGCACATAGACCCGGTCGGCGTGGGGCAGCGCGAAAGTGACGTTCTGCTCGCCCAGCAGCACTGTGATGTCGGTGGTCTGGCGCAGCTTTTCCAGCGCCTTGGAGAGCAATTCCAAGATCACTGGCGCGAGACCCAAGGTCGGCTCGTCAAGGATCAGGATTTTCGGCTGCATCATCAGCGCGCGGCCGATCGCCAGCATCTGCTGCTCGCCGCCGGACAATGTCTGCGCCATCTGGCCCTGCCGCTCCCGGAGGATCGGGAACAGGTCGAACAGCCATTCCAGCTGCGTGGCCCGAGCATCGTCGGACAAATGCTGACCGCCGAGGTCGAGATTTTCCCGCACACTCATCTCGCCGAACAGTTCGCGGGATTCCGGACATTGGACAACGCCGGATCGCGCGATCTTCGCCGGGGTGGTGCCGCGCAGTTTGTCGCCGTCGCGGACGATCTCGCCGGTGTAGGGCAGGAAGCCGGAGATCGTATTGAACAGCGTGGTCTTGCCGGCGCCATTGAGACCGACCACCGAGACGAACTCGCCCTTGTGGACGTGGATCGAGACGTTCTCCAGCGCCTGCGCCTTGCCGTAGAAAACGCTGACATTCTCGACCTGCAGCAGCGGCACCTTGTCCTTGAAGCTGATCTCCGGGCGCGCCGAGGTCTCAATGGCGCCGCCGAGATAGACCCGGCGCACGGTTTCGTTGCGCATCACTTCGCTGGCCGCGCCGGTGCAGATCTCCTCGCCGAGATACATCGCCAGCACGCGGTCGACCAGCGCCGCCACGCTCTTGACGTTGTGGTCGACCAGCAGCACCGCGCGGCCCTCGTCGCGAAAGCTGCGGATCAGTTCGGAGAAGGTGCCGACTTCGGCCAGCGTCAGCCCGGCGAAGGGCTCGTCGACCAGCACCACTTTGGGATCGCGGGCGATCGCCTTGGCCAGTTCCAGCCGGCGCAGGTCGGCGAACGGCAGGGTCGGCGGCCGGCGATGCATGACATTGCCGAGGCCGACGCGGTTGGCGATCCATTTGGCGCGCTCGGTCAGCGCCTTGTCGGCGAACAGCATGAACAGGCTGTCCGGCAGCAGCGCGACCATGATGTTTTCCAGCACGGTCTGCCGGTTCAGCGGCCGCGAATGCTGGAACACCATGCCAAAGCCCTTGCGCGCGATCTTGTGCGCGGGCAGGCCGGCGACGTTCTCGCCCAGGAACAGGACTTCGCCTGCGGTGGGGCGCTCGATGCCCATGATCGACTTCATGGCGGTGGACTTGCCGGAGCCATTCGGGCCGATCAGCCCGAAAATCTCGCCGGCGTTGAGGTCGAACGACAGCTTCTTCACCGCGGTGAGGCCGCCGAAGCGTTTGGTCAGGCCGCGGACTTCGAGCACGGGCGGGTGGTTGGTAATGGCGTCCATCAGGCTTTGGCCTCGCGCGACAGGGCTTTTCCGAGGAAGCCACCGGGGAAGAACAGGATCGCCAGCAACGCGATGGCCGAGACGATGAAGGTGGCGAGTTCGCCGGTCGGGCGCAGGAACTCGCCGGCGACGATCAGGAAAATGGCGCCGAGGGCCGCGCCCAGCACGGTGCGGCGCCCACCGAGAACGGCGGCGACGATCACCTGCACGCCGACGGCGACATCGACCACGGTGCCCACCGATGCGGTGCCGAAGTAGAACACCAGCATGGCGCCCGACAGGCCGGAGAAGAACGCGCTGACCACGAAGGCGAACAGCTTGTGCTTGACGATGTTGAAGCCGAGCGCACCGGCCTGCACCGGGTCCTGCCCGGAGGCCTGCAGCACCAGCCCGATCGGCGATTGCGACAGGCCGTAGAGGATGATCGCCGAGAAGGTCATGAAGCCCAAGGCGATCCAGTAGTTAGTGCCGGCGTCGATGGAGATGACGTCGGGAATGGTGAGGCCGATCTCGCCGCCGGTGAGGTCGGCAAACACCACGATGAAATTCTGCAGCATCAGCACGGCCACCAGGGTGGTCAGGCCGAAATACGGACCGCGCACCCGCAGCGCCGGCAGCGCCAGCACGAAGCCGGCGATCACCGAGGCCATCGCGCCGAGGAAGATGCACAGATAGACCGACCAGCCATACTGGTTGTTGAGAATGCCGGCGGTATAGGCGCCGACGCCGATCAGGAAGGTCGGGCCGAAATTGACCTCGCCGGCAAAGCCGAACAACAGATCCCAGGCCATGGCGAACACGCCGAAATAATAGGCCACCGTGAGCAGGCCGAGGATATAGCCGGACACATACCAGGGCAGCGTTGCTGCGGCGACAACGACGACGAGCGCGATCCAGAACGGCTGTGACTTGAAAAAGGACATGCTCATCGCCTCCCGAGCAGGCCCTGAGGCCGGATGTACATCACGATCACCAGCAGCAGCAGCGCCGGGATGGTGCGGTAGGCCGGCGAGACCAGATAGGCGGTGAGGGTTTCGAGATAGCCGACCACGAAGGCGGCGATCAGCGAGCCGGAGACGCTGCCGAGCCCGCCCAGCACGACGATGGAAAAGGCGCTCGCGGTGAGCGGGCCGACGCTGTAGGACGACACGCCGAGGAACATGCCGAGCAGCACGCCGGCGATCCCCGCCAGCACGCCATAGATCGCCCACACCACGACATAGATGCTGGTCAGTTCCAGCCCGAGCAGCGTGACGCCGCGCGGATTCATCGAGGCCGCCAGCACCGCCTTGCCCATCTTGGTGCGGTTGACCAGGAGCCACAGCAGGCCGATCACCAGGCAGCACACCAGCGCGGTAAACCATTCGTTTTTCGGGGTGCGCACGCCAAACACGGTCACCACGCCCTCGATGATCGGCAGCACGGTCTTGGCGTTGTTGGTGAAGAAATAGGCGATCACTTCCTGGATCATGATGCCCCATAGCAGGGTGCCGGTGAGCACGAAGATTTCCTTTTCCTCATTGGGGATGCGGCGCGAGCGCTGGATCGGCTGCACCACGAAGAAATAGGTGATCAGCGAGGCCACCAGCGCGGCGGCGATGCCGACCAGCGCGCCGGCGTAGTTGTTGAGATGCAGTACGCTGGACGCGGCCCAGGCGGCCACCGCCGCCAGCACCATGATGGCGCCGTGGGACAGGTTGAGCACGCCGGAGACGCCGAAGATCAGGGTGAAGCCGGTGGCCCCCAGCGCGTACAGCGCGCTGATGGCGAAACCGTCGATCAGGATTTGCAGGAAGAGCATTTAGATTTCTGATCCGGTGAGATGAGATGTGGCGCGTCATGCGCGGTCTTCTTTCCCCTCGCCCTCGGGCGCAGCGAAGCTGCGGCTGGGAGAGGGGGCTCGAACGCGCGACGCGCGTTGGAGACGGAAGAGGGAGCTGTCGCAGAAAGAGCCCTCTCCCGCCTTCGCTGCGCTCAGGCACCCTCTCCCGCGGCGCGCAGCTTTGCTGCGCTGGGGGAGAGGGGACGACAGCGGCTCAGTTCGCGGTCACCTTGATGAAGGCCGGGAACTTGATCTTGGCCTTGGCCACTTCCGGCGGCCAGACGCTGGTCTGCACGCCATCCTGCCATTGCAGCATCAGGCCGGTGATCAGGCCCTTGCCGTATTTCAGGCCATGGGTGAACGGATCGTTCTTGCCATAGAACTGGATGCGGCCGACGGTGCCTTCCCAGTCGGTGGCTTCCAGCGCGGTGACCATCTTGTCGGCATCGGTGGAGCCGGCGCGCTTGATGGCGTCGGCGATGTAGTAGACCTCGTCATAGGAGGTGTAGCCGGCATAGGACGGGAAATTGCCGAACTTCTTCTTGAAGTTGTCGGCGAACGGCACCGACTTCGGGGTCACCGCCACGCCGGGGCCGGAGACGCCCTGATACAGCACGCCGTCGGAGGCGTTGTTGGTGTCCTTGCCGAAGGTCGAGTTGGTGGCCTGCGACGAGATGCCGAGCATCGGGATCGGCACCTGCTGGTTCTTCCACTGCACCGTCGGCTGCACGCCCACATGCGAGATGCCGGTAATGATCACGTCCGGCTTGACGCCCTCGATCTTGTTGAAGATGGGCGTGAAGTCGGTGGTGTCGGGCGAGAAGCGGATGTGGTCGAGGACCTTCAGGCCGATCTTCGGCAGGCATTCCTCATAGCCGACGTCGAGCGGCTTGGTCCAGGCGGCGTCCTCGCTCATGATCACCGCGGTCTTCATCTTCTTGTCGTTGACCAGCAGGTCCTTGGCGGCATCGCAGACCGACAGCGCCAGCGACGCGGACGTCAGATAGCCGTGGAAGGTGTATTTGTTCTTCTCATAGTCCTTGTTGACGGCCTTCGGGATTTCGTTGGATGCGGCGCCGGGCGTGATGAACGGCGTCTTCAACCGCGACGCCCAAGGCATCAGCGCCAGCACGACTTCGCTGATATAGGAGCCGATCACCGCATGGACCTTGTCCTCGTTGACCGCGCGCTGGAACGCGCGCACCGAATCGGCCGAGGATGAGTGGTTGTCGTAGGTGACGATTTCGATCATGCGGCCATCGACGCCGCCCTTGGCATTGATTTCCTCGGCAGCCATCTGGGCGGCCTGGGGGATCGAGGCACCGGCGATGGCCTGGGCTTCGGCGATGACGCCAATCTTGATGGGGTCGGCAGCCAGCGCGGTGGTGGCGGTGAATCCGAGCGCCGTTGCGGCAATGAATGCGCGCAACGACCATGAACGAGAATACGGGATTCTGGACGTCATGATGTGGTTTCCTTGACCCTTGATCGGCTCTGCGGCCCGGCTGGTTGTCAGCTCGGGTCGAATAGTAGCGCGCAATTCGAACTCGGCAAGTTAAACCGCGACATGTGGACGCATGATTGTGCTGTGCAGTGCAGCGTTGATCGTCGCGCTTGTTTGGTTCAATGGTGTCTAATCATTTTATATGCAGCGGGCGCGCAGCGCATTGTCGTGCCCGTTATCGAACCGAAGGGACGTTCTCCGTGAGCAGCAAGTCTAAAGAATACCGGATCGCAGTTATTCCGGGCGACGGCATTGGCAAGGAAGTGATGCCTGAGGGCCTGCGCGCGCTGGAGGCGGCGGCGAAGCAGCACCGGGTCAAGCTGCATTTCGATCACTTCGATTTCTCGTCGTATGATTATTACGAGAAGCACGGTCAGATGATGCCGGGCGACTGGAAGGACCAGATCGGCAAGCACGATGCGATCTATTTTGGCGCGGTCGGCCTGCCCGCGAAGATTCCCGATCACATTTCCCTGTGGGGCTCGCTCATAAAATTCCGCCGGGAGTTCGATCAATACGTCAACCTGCGTCCGGTGCGGCTGATGCCGGGCGTCCCCAGCCCGCTGGTCGGCCGCAAGCCCGGCGACATCGATTTCTGGGTGGTGCGCGAGAACACCGAAGGCGAATATTCGTCGGTGGGCGGCCGCATGTTTCCGGGTACCGACCGCGAATTCGTCACCCAGCAGACGGTGATGACCCGGATCGGCGTCGACCGCATCCTGAAATTCGCCTTCGATCTCGCCCAGTCGCGCCCGAAGAAGCACCTGACTTCGGCGACCAAGTCGAACGGCATCTCCATCACCATGCCGTACTGGGACGAGCGCGTCGAAGAGATGGCGAAGGCCTATCCCGACGTGAAGTGGGACAAGTACCACATCGACATTCTCACCGCGAATTTCGTGCTGCATCCCGACTGGTTCGATGTGGTGGTCGGCTCCAACCTGTTCGGCGACATTCTCTCCGATCTCGGTCCGGCCTGCACCGGCACCATCGGTATTGCGCCATCCGGCAACATCAATCCGGCCGGCGATTTTCCGTCGGTGTTCGAGCCGGTGCACGGTTCGGCGCCGGATATCGCGGGGCAGGGCATCGCCAATCCGATCGGCATGATCTGGTCCGGCGCCATGATGCTGGAGCATCTCGGCGAGAAGCAGGCCGCGGATTCCATCGTCAAGGCGATCGAGCGCACGCTGGGCGAACGCACCCTGCGCACGCGCGATCTGGGTGGCCAGGCGGATACGGGCGCCTGCGGCAAGGCGGTGGCCGAGATGATCGAGTAGGATGCGCTTCTTGGTTCCCCTCTCCCGCCAAGCGCAGCTTCGCTGCGCCCGGGGGAGAGGGGAAGAAGCCGCATCTCCAGCTACGAGCCCGCAATCCTGCGGCAATGCTCGAGCGCAGCGTGAATGAGATTCTCGCTGGCTTCCGGCGTGCGGAATGCCGAATGCGCCGAGAGTGTCACGTTGGGGATCTTCGTCAGCGGGTGATCTGCCGGCAGAGGCTCGATGTCGAACACGTCGAGGCCGGCATGACGCAGGTGGCCTGATGTCAGCGCATCGATCATCGCGGCTTCATCGACCACCGCGCCGCGTGCGGTGTTGATCAGGATTGCGCCCGGCTTGATCTGCGCGATGCGGGCGCGCGAGAGGAAGCCGCGGGTTTCGTCGTTGAGCAGCAGGTGCAGCGAGACGACGTCGCTCGATGCCAGCAATTCGTCGAGGCCGACGAAGCTGACGCCGGCACAGCTCTTCGGCGTCCGGTTCCAGGCGATCACCTTCATGCCGCTGCCGACGGCGATGCGCGCCACCTCCGCGGCGATGCCGCCGAAGCCGATCAGGCCCAGGGTCTTGCCGGTCAACTGCATGCCGTCGATGCGCAGCCAGTTGCCGACGCGCATCTCGCGGTCCATCTGCGCGATGTCGCGCGCTGCCGCCCACATCAGTGCGATGGCGCATTCGGCGACGGCCGTGTCGCCATAGCCGCGGATCAGGTGCACCTCGATGCCGAGTTCGGCGAGCTCGTCGGGATTCATGTAGCTGCGGGCGCCGGTGCCGAGAAACACCACATGCTTCAGCCCCTTGCACTGTCGTGCGATTTCGGTCGGCAGATAGGTGTGATCGATCATGGCAATGGCGGCGTCGCCGAGCACGGCGGGCAGTTGCTCCGGTGTCACATCGGGGTCGCGATGGATGACGACGTCGGGATCGCCGGCCTTGCGTTGTTGTTCGACCAGGACAGCCAGCGATTCGCTGGCATCGACAAAGACGGCGCGCATGTCGTTCTCTTTCGTTACTTGGACGCGACGCCGGCGAGCGCCAGCACGGTGTGCATGAGCACGTTGGCGCCGGCGGTGCAGTCGGCCTGGGTGGCGTCTTCCAGCTCGTTGTGGCTGATGCCGTCCTTGCAGGGCACGAACACCATCGCGGTCGGCATGATGGTATTGAGGTTGCAGGCATCGTGCCCGGCGCCGGAGGTGATGCGGCGGTGGCTATAACCGAGCGCCTGCGCCGCGGTCTCGACGGCATCGACCAACGTCTTGTCGAAATGCGTCGGCGGCTTGTGCCAGACCTTTTCGATCTTGACCGCGACCTTGCGGTGCGCGGCGATCTCAGCGGCGGCGTCCATCAGCGCCTTGTCCAGGTGCTCCATGATATCGGCGTCGGCGCTGCGCATATCCACTGTGAAGGCAATCTCGCCGGGAATGACGTTGCGCGACGGATTGGCGATCACCGCCTCGCCGATGGTGCCGACCGCCTTCGGGCCGAAGCCGCCGGCGATGCGTTCCACCGCCAGCACGATCTCCGACAACGTCGCCAGCGCGTCGCGCCGCAAAGTCATCGGCGTCGATCCGGCGTGGCTTTCGAAACCGGTGATCTGGCCGTTGTACCACAGCACGCCCTGGCCTGAGTCCACCACGCCGATGGTCTTGCCTTCGGCTTCAAGGATCGGGCCCTGCTCGATATGCAGTTCGACGAAGCTGGTGAATTTCTGGGTGCCCACGGGGACATCGCCGCGATAGCCGATGCTATCGAGTGCCTCGCCGACGCTGACGCTGTCGATGTCCTTGCGCGACAGGATGTCGTCGGTGGTGAAGTCGCCGACATAGGCTGCCGAGGCCATCATCGCCGGTACGAAGCGAGAGCCTTCCTCGTTGGTCCAGTTGGCGATGCAGATCGGCAGATCGGTCTCGATGCCGGCGTCGTTCAGCGTACGCACCACTTCGAGCGCCGCCAGCGTTCCGAGGATGCCGTCGAATTTGCCGCCGGTGGGCTGGGTATCGAGATGCGAGCCGAGACCGATCGGCGGCTTGGACATGTCGCGGCCAGGGCGCAGCGCGAACATCGAGCCCAGCGCATCGATATGCACCTCGCAGCCGGCGGACTCACAGGCGGCGCGAAACCAGTCGCGCACCTGTTTGTCTTCGGCAGTCAGCGTGAGCCGTCGGACGCCACCTTTCGGCGTGCCGCCGAATTTGGCGGTCTCGTGAATGGTGTCCCACAAGCGCGCGGAATCGATTTGCAGATTTGATGTGAGCTGGCTCATGCAGTTTTCCGATACTCGGGCAACAGGAATGGATCGCTTTTTAATGACGCGGCTGGGTTGGCACGTCAACCAAACTGCTTTCGCGCGCAATCTCGCCGGCGAGATCGGCAACCAGCTCCATCGCAACCGTATCCGGTGAGGCCAACCAACTGGCGCAGAAGGTCAGCGGTGACACCTGCAGATCGGTGGAGAGCAGTTGCAATCGCCCGTCCGCCAGTTCGTTCTGTACGATGGCGGTGGGAATGACCGCGATGCCCAGGCCCTCGATGGCCATGTGGATCACCGTGGCCAGCGAGGCGCTGGCGTGGAGCCGGATCGGCGGCAGCTCCGGCCGGTTGAACAATGAGCGCACGATCTCGTAGGGCTGCGTCTTGCGCGGGAAGGTGATGATCGGGAATTTTGCGAGATCCTGCACGGTCAAGGGGCCGTTGCCGAGTCCGAGCGCCGGGCTGGCGAGAAAGCCGACCGGATAGTCGCACAGCTCCCGGCTGCGCACGGTGGCGGCACCGGGGGACCCGATCAGGAAGGCAAGCTCGATCTCCTGCGCCATGAGCCGGGCACGCAGGTTCGGTGTGATGTCGACCTCGATCTCCAGCGACAGGTTGGGATAGGCCTCGTTGACGCTCTTGATCAGCTTTGACAGCCATGTGTGGACGATGGTCTCGGCGACGCCGAGTCGCAGTACGCCGCGCATCGCCGAACGGTCGCCGACCGCCGCCATCATTTCCGAGCGCAGCCCGATCAGCTTCTCGGCGTAGACCATCATCTGCCGTCCAGAGGAGTCGGTGACGCGACCCGGCCATCACGCTGCAGCAGCCGCACTCCCATCTCTTGTTCAAGCTGCGCGATCCGCTGCGAAATCGCCGGCTGGGTGGTGTTCAGCTTGTGCGCGGCGCCGCGGAAGCTGCCGAGATTGACGACCCAAAGGAAGGTCTCGAGCGCCTTGAAGTCCGCCATTGATTGAACGATCCGGGTCTTGATAAGATAGATTTATCGCTATCGATTAGAAACAACGATTAGACATTATACTAGTCCTAGGTTTCAGTCCGTGTCGAGGCAGAATTAGGCAGGATGTCGAGATGGCCAGTTTTTCGGCAGTGCAATATGGCGAAGGAGCGGAACCGTTGCCAAGTGCCGTTGCCCGCCGGGAATATCGCGCAGGAAAGTACGGCAGCACCGCCGGTGTGGCGCCGGGCTATGTCCAGGGCAACCTGGTCATTCTGCCGGAAGCCCAGGCTGCCGCGTTCCACCGCTTCTGCCAGCTCAACCCGAAGCCGTGCCCGATCATAGGCATGTCCGAGGTCGGCGACCCCCGCATTCCGGCCCTCGGCCTCGATCTCGATATCCGCACCGACATCCCGCGATATGTGGTGTGGCGCGATGGCGAGGCGATCGATCGCCCGGCTGAGGTGACAAAATACTGGCGCGACGATCTGGTGTCGTTCGTGATCGGCTGCTCGTACTCGTTTGAGGAAGCGATGATGGCCGACGATCTGCCGATCCGTCACATTGAGCAGGATGTTCTTGTGCCAATGTATCGCACCAATATCCCATGCAAGTCGGCCGGCCCGTTCGCCGGTCCGATGGTGGTGTCGATGCGGCCGCTGAAGCCGGCCGATGCAATCCGCGCGGTGCAGATCACCTCGCGCTTTCCGTCGGTGCACGGCGCGCCGGTGCATCTCGGCCTGCCGCAGTCGATCGGCATCAGCGACATCAACAAGCCGGATTATGGCGACGCCGTCGAAATCCGCGACGACGAAATCCCGGTATTCTGGGCGTGCGGTGTCACGCCCCAGGCGGTGATCGCTGCGGCGCGCGTGCCGTTCGCGATCACGCATGCGCCGGGCGTCATGCTCGTCACCGACCTCAAGAACAAGCATCTGGCTGTTTTATAAGAAGCAGCTTGCCGATCTTTCAGGCTTTACCGTAACCTTGATTAGTTTCATCGATAGCCGCCTGTAACAAAGGACCAACAGATGACGATTTCTCGCCGAAACGTGTTGCTCGGAGGCGCTGCCTCCGCCGCGCTGCTGCCGCTCGCGACCACTGCCGTGCGTGCGCAGGCCGTCAAGGAAGTCGTGATTGGCGTGATCTATCCGCTGTCCGGGGCCAGCGCGCAGATCGGCGTCGATGCACAGAAGGCCTTCGAGACCGCGGCCGACCTCATCAACAAGAACTATGATTTCGCCTTGCCGATGGCCAAGGGCGAAGGCTTCAGCGGTCTTGGCGGCGCCAAGGTACGCCTGGTGTTCGCCGACCATCAGGCCGATCCGCAGAAGGGCCGCGCCGAGGCTGAGCGCCTGATCACCCAGGAAAAGGTCTGCGCCATCGTCGGCACCTACCAGAGCGCCGTGGCGGTCACCGTCAGCCAGATCTGCGAACGCTACCAGATCCCGTTCATCTCGGCCGACAACTCCTCGCCGAGCCTGCATCGCCGCGGCCTGAAATACTACTTCCGCGCCGCGCCGCACGACGAGATGTTCTCCACCGCGATGTTCGACTTCTTCGACGCACAGAAGAAGAAGGGCCAGAAGATCGAGACGCTGGCGCTGTTCCATGAAGACACCATTTTCGGCACCGACTCCGCAAATGCGCAGCTGAAGCTCGCCGCCGATCGCGGCTACAAGATCGTCGCCGACATCAAGTATCGCGCCAACTCGCCGTCGCTCACCGCCGAAGTGCAGCAGCTCAAGGCGGCCGATGCCGACGTGCTGATGCCCTCGAGCTACACCACCGACGGCATCCTGCTGATCAAGACCATGGGCGAACTCGGCTACAAGGCCAAGAATATCGTGGCCCAGGACGCCGGCTTCTCCGAGAAGGCGCTGTACGACGCCGTCGGCGACAAGATCCCGGGCGTGATCTCGCGCGGTTCGTTCTCGCTCGACCTCGCCGTCAAGCGGCCGATGGTCGGCAAGATCAACGACATGTACAAGGAGCGTTCGGGCAAGGACTTCAACGACTACTCGTCGCGCCAGTTCATGGGCCTGATCGTGATGGCCGATGCCATCAACCGCGCCAAGTCCACCGACGGCGAGAAGATCCGCGAAGCGCTGGTCGCCACCGACATGCCGGGCGACGTCACCATCATGCCGTGGGAAAAGGTCAAGTTCGACGAGATGGGCCAGAACAACTTCGCCAACCCTGTGCTGCTTCAGTACAACGGCGGCAAGTTCGAAACCATCTTCCCGCCGCAGGGCGCGGTCGCCGAAGCCATCTGGCCGATGAAGTAAGCGGTCGCTCTATTGAGCGATCACGACTAACCGGGCGGCGGCTTTTCCCTCCCCCGCACTTGCGGTGGAGAGGGTGGCCGGCCGAAGGCCGGTCGGGTGGGGGGCGCCACAGACGCTGTCGCCCGCGGCGCCCCCACCCCGGCCTCCACTCCCGACGATGCTGTCGCATCGTCGTCCGTTCGGCCGACCCTCCCCACTGCGCGCTGCTGTGCAGCGCTTGGGGGAGGGATACTACTGCCGCCTTCACTCTACGACACCGAGAGGATCGCAACTTGACCGCCGCGACAATCATCCAGAGCCTCGCCAGCGGATTGCTGATGGGGCTGCTCTACGGCCTGATCGCGGTCGGCCTTGCGCTGATCTTCGGCCTGATGGACGTCACCAACTTCGCGCATGGCGAATTCCTCATGCTGGCGATGTATGGCGCGTTCTTCCTGTTTGCATTCTTCGCCGTCGATCCTCTGCTGGCTGCTCCCCTGGTGGCAGCGGGGATGTTCGTATTCGGTGCGGTGATCTATTTGCTGATTGTGCGCTTCGCCATGCGGGCCAAGGCGAATATCGGCATGGTGCAGATCTTCACCACCTTCGGCCTCGCCATCCTGATGCGCGGCCTGGCGCAGTTCTTCTTCACCCCGGACTATCGCAGCATCCCGACCTCTTGGCTCGGCGGCAAGACCGTGTCGTTCGGCGGCATCTTCCTGCCGCTGCCGCGGCTGGCCGGTGCCGCAATCTCGGTGGTCGCCTTCGGCGCGCTGTTCTTCTTCATCAAGAAGACCGATTTCGGCCGTGCCCTTGAAGCCACCCGCGAGGACGCCGGCGCGGTGGCGCTGGTCGGCATCGACAAGAACAAGGTTTTTGCACTCGGCTGGGGCCTCGGCTCCGCGCTGGTCGGCCTCGCCGGCGCGGTGATGGCCTCGTTCTTCTATATCTACCCCGACGTCGGCGCGTCGTTCGCGCTGATCGCCTACGTCACCGTGGCGCTCGGCGGCTTCGGCTCCGTGTTCGGCGCCTTTGCCGGCGGCATCATCGTCGGCCTGGTGGAAGCCTCCACGGCACTGATCCTGCCGCCTTCGCTGAAGTCCGTGGGCATTTACGCTGTCTACCTGCTGGTGGTGTTCATCCGGCCGCGCGGCCTGTTCGGATCGATCTGATGGATACGACCTTCGCCCAAAGCCGCCGCCGCGATTTGACCCTGGCCATTTTCCTGGCGGCACTCGCCGCCGTGGTGCCGGTCTTCGTCAAGGACGTGAACATCCAGAACATCATGGTGCTGACCCTGATGTGGGCCGCGCTGTCGCAGAGCTGGAACATCCTGAGCGGCTATTGCGGCCAGATCTCGCTCGGCCATGCGCTGTATTTCGGCCTTGGCGCCTACACCACGACCCTGCTGTTCACCAAGTTCGGTGTGCTGCCGTGGTTCGGCATGGTGGCGGGCGGCATGATCTCGGCGCTGATCGCGTTGGGATTGGGCTATCCGACTTTCCGCCTGCGCGGCCATTACTTCGTCATCGCCACCATCGTCATCGCCGAAATCGGCCTGCTGCTGTTCCACAACTGGGACTATGCCGGCGCTGCGCTGGGCATCGACGTGCCGGTGCGCGGTGACAGCTGGGCCAAGTTCCAGTTCACCCGCAGCAAGCTGCCCTACTATTACTTCGCCCTGGTGTTCTGCTGCGTCGCCTGGCTCGTGACGTGGAAGCTGGAAAACTCCAAATGGGGGTTCTGGTGGCGCGCGGTGAAAGACAATCCCGACGCTGCCGAAAGCCTCGGCGTCGTGGTCTTCAATTCCAAGATGGGCGCCGCCGCGATCTCCGCCTTCATGACCGCGATCGGCGGGGCCTTCTACGCGCAGTACGTTTCCTACATCGATCCGGACAGCGTCATGACCTTCCAGTTCTCGCTGCTGATGGCGCTGCCGGCGGTGCTCGGCGGCATTGGCACGCTGTGGGGGCCGGTGCTTGGCGCGGTTATCCTGATCCCGCTCACCGAACTGACGCGCAATTATCTCGGCGGTTCCGGCCGCGGCATCGACCTGATCCTCTACGGCTCCGTCATCGTGCTGATCTCCCTTGCCCGACCGGAAGGCCTGATCGGGCTGTTCTCGCGCAAACCTGCCTCGAAAGGAGTGCCGCAATGACGACACCCCTGCTTGAAACCCGCGGGGTCTGGCAGCGCTTCGGCGGCCTGATCGCAAACAGCGACGTCTCCATCAAGGTCGGCGCCGGCGAGATCGTCGGCCTCATCGGGCCGAACGGCGCCGGAAAGTCGACCTTGTTCAACCTGATCGCCGGCGTGCTGCCGCCGACGCAGGGCTCGATCTGGTTCAACGGTGAAGACGTGACCCGCATGCCGGCGGCGCAGCGCTGTCAGCGCGGCATCGCCCGCACCTTCCAGGTGGTGAAGAGCTTCGAGACCATGACGGTGATCGACAATGTGATCGTCGGCGCGCTGATCCGCACCACGGTGATGCGCGACGCGCGGCGCAAGGCGCATGAGGTGCTGGAATTCTGTGGCCTCGGGGCGCGCGCCAATGTCATGGCCAGCCAGTTGATCCCGTCGGAGAAGCGGCGGCTCGAAGTCGCCCGCGCGCTCGCCACCGAACCGAAACTGCTGCTGCTCGACGAGTGCCTCACCGGCCTCACGCCGCTGGAGGCGCAGTCCGGCGTCGCGCTGGTGCGCAAGGTGCGCGAGACCGGCGTCACCGTGCTGATGGTCGAGCACGTCATGGAAATCGTCATGCCTTTGGTCGATCGCGCCATCGTGCTCAATCTCGGAAAAGTCCTCGTCGAGGGCAAGCCCACCGACGTCGTGCGGCATCCGGAAGTCATCAGCGCTTATCTTGGGGATCGTCATGCTATCAGTGCATGAAGTCACCACCGCCTATCAGGGGCTGGTCGCGATTTCTTCCGTCACCATCGATGTCGCCAAGGGCGAGATCGTTGCGGTCTGCGGTGCCAACGGTGCCGGCAAGTCGACGCTGATCAAGACCATCGCCGGCGCCGAGCGCCCGCGTTCGGGCACCGTGACCTTCGACGGCGAACAGATCAACGGCATCCCGCAACATCTCATTACTGCGCGCGGCATTGCCTATGTGCCGGAAAACCGCCGGCTGTTTCCGCGACTGTCGGTCGGCGACAACCTGCGGCTTGGCAGTTACATGTACCGCGGCAAGCCGGATCGCGATGCGCCGCTGAAATTGGTGTTCGAGCTGTTTCCGCGTTTGGCAGAGCGCCTTGAACAGCGCGCCGAAACCCTATCCGGCGGCGAGCAGCAGATGCTGGCCATCGGCCGCGCGCTGATGACGAGGCCGCGGCTGCTGATGCTGGACGAACCCTCGCAGGGCATCATGCCGAAACTGGTCGACGAGATCTTCCAGGCGGTGGTGAAGATCCGGGATACCGGCATGACCGTGCTGATCGTGGAGCAGCGCATGTCCGAAGTACTGGAGATCGCCGACCGCGCCTACATCCTGCAGACCGGTCGCGTCCAGATGCATGGCAAGGCCGCGGAGATCATGGGCAACCCGGACGTTCGCAAGGCGTATCTCGGGCTGTAAATCGCGGTCATCCTCTTATCTGGGCGGCGTCAGGTTTACGCCGCTCTGACGTCGCGCAAAAATGCGTCGACCTGGGTCTTCAGATCCTCGCCGTTTTGCGACAGTTCTGCTGCCGAGTCGACCACGCGGCGGGCGGCGAGACCTGTTTCGCGCGCGGCGTCGTTGACCCCCGCAATATTCTCCGAGACCTCGCCGGTGCCGCGCGCGGCGTCGGCGACGTTGCGGGCGATCTCCAGGGTCGCGGCCCCCTGTTCCTCGACTGCTGCGGCGATGGCGCTGGCGATTTCACTGACGCGCCCAATGGTCGACGTGATGCCCTGAATCGAGTCCACCGACGATCTGGTGGCGTTTTGAATAGCGCTGACCTGGGCCGAGATCTCGTCAGTCGCCTTGGATGTCTGGGTGGCCAGCGCCTTGACCTCGGATGCCACCACGGCGAAGCCGCGGCCGGCTTCGCCGGCACGCGCCGCCTCGATGGTAGCATTGAGCGCAAGCAGGTTGGTCTGCGCCGCGATCTCGCTTATCAAACTGACCACATCGCCGATCTTCTGCGCCGCGGTGGCGAGGGTCTGTACTTCCGAGTAGGTCGTGTTGGCCTGATCGACAGCGTTGCCGGCGACCTTGGCGGATTCGTTGACCTGCTGGGCAATTTCGCTGATCGAGGCATTGAGTTCTTCGATCGCGGCCGCAACGGCCTGCGCGCTCTGGGTGGCTTCCTCGGATGCCGACGCAACTGCTGCGGTCTGCCGGGTTGCTTCGCCGGCGGTGGCAGCCATCGACTGCGCGGTGCTGCGCAACTCGCCCGCCGCCGTGCCGACGGCATTGACCACGCCGCCGACGCCTGACTCGAAACGCGCCGCCAGCATATTCATGGTTTCGCGACGGTCGGACAGGGACTGCTGGCGCTGCTTTTCCTGCGCTGCGCGCAGCGCGTCGGTCTCGATGAGTCCATCCTTGAAGATGACCACCGCGCCGGCCATCGAGCCGATCTCGTCCTTGCGGCCGGCGCCCGGCACCGCAATCGTGTGATTGCCCGCAGCGATGGTGCGCATCGCCGACTCCAGCGCACGGATCGGTCGTGCCATGCCGCGTCCCATCAGCGTCGCGATGACGCCAGCCAGCAGCAATACGCAGATCGACGCGATGATAAGCCAGTTCAGCGAGCTTTGCGTCAGCGCCGCATAGGCGCTCACGTCACGCACGATTTCGAACACGGCGACTGGATTGCCGGAGAAATTCTTGATGACACCGAAAGTGGTAGCCGAGGGGCGGCCGTTGATCTCGCCAAACTGGACTACCGTTTCGCCGGCCATGGCGCGGCGGATGGCGGCAGCGTCGGCAGTCGCGCCGGACATTGTGGAAGCGAGTGTCTTGGTGGCCTGACCGTCCAATTGATGAATCGCCACGTCGAGCTTGAAGCGGCTCTTCATGTTGTCGACGAAGGTCTTGCCGAATGGCGCCCCAATATCGACCGTTCCGATCAAGGTGTCGCCATCGAGCATCGGGCTGGTGCCGAAGATATTGAGGACGTCGCGGCCGGCTTCAATGCCTCCCACGGCCTTGCGGGTGTTGATGACCTGCACAGACATCTTGCGCCTTGCCGTCAGGTCGTCGCCGAAGGCCGTCACGTTGTGAGCGCGCGCGAAGGCGACCGCCGGCGGAATCTGGATGGTGATCAGTTCCAGACCGCTTGGCGCGATTCTCTGCATCGCTTCCTTGAGCAGCGCCAGCGTACCGGGCCGATCTTTGGCGCGCACAACATCCTTGAGCTGCTGCATCGACGCCAGTGCATCGGCAACTGCCAAGGCTGCGCGCGTGTCGGCGTTCAACGCGGCAGTCAGGTTAGCGTAGTCGTTTTGCGATTCACGTTTCGAGGCAATGTCGACGATGGACTGCTGCTGCCACATACTGAACGCCGCGAGCACGCCGCACGAACCTGCTGCAACCAACGTAATGGCCAGAATCATGCGTGCTGAAATTGACTTGAATGCCTGCATCGTGCCCCCCGCGAGCCACAGTAAGCAATTTGCCACGGCGTACCCCTTTTTGATTAGTAGGGTTTTCCCGTGAATGGGCTCTTAACGGTATTTTACCGCAGTGCACTACGTTAGCACCGTCGAGTAGGGGGGCCGGTTCCGTCTTGTCGTCCGCTATGGATCGCGTCAGGCGCGCGACGCCGCGGCAGCGATCGGGGCGAAACTTGAAACGGACGGCGCTTGCCCGAGGCACCGGGCGATGTTCTCCAGCAAGACCGCCGACTTGAAAGGCTTCTGCAGGCTGCACGTGGCGCCAAGCTTGGTAGCCATGGTCAGGAAGTCTGGCGAAGGTGTGCACCTCGCGGAGAAGGCGTGGCCGGATATCACGATGATGGGAATGCCCGGTCGGTACTCGTGCACCTGTTTCATGGTTTCGAGACCATCCATGCCTGGCATGAAGATATCGACGATGAGGAGATCGAAGTCACGTTCGCGAAAGGTCTGCAATGCCTTGCGGCCGTCGCTGGCGCCGACGACATCATGACCGCTACGCTGAAGCAGAATCTTGACGATCTGCTGAACGGCTTCGTCGTCGTCGGCGATCAGGATATTGGCCATCTATCGCAGCTCCCATCGGTTCCGTATCCACGGAAGTCCGATTCCCACTGGAAGTTGCGCCTAACTGATTTGATTCGCTGTACAATTTTGCTCGACGCTGGGTTGTGCGGATCGAGCAGCTTGCACGGCGTCAGACGTCGCGCTCGATTTGGGGCCTGTCGTTCAGGACGGCATTGAGCAGCGAGTTGTGGACCTCGATCTTGCCATTGTAGCTGATGAAGCCAAGCTTGCGGAACTTGTTCATGAAGAAGCTGACGCGCGAGCGTGTGGTACCGATCATCTCCGCCAGTGTCTCCTGACTGAGTTCGATCGCGATGGGCTGCGACGTGCCTTCCTTGCCGAAGTTGGCAAGGATGAGCAGCAATCGCGCAAGTCGCTTCTCACTCGAATTGAACAGCTGGTCGATCAGGTCCTCCTCCACGCGGCTGTTGCGCGTCAGCAGGTAGGTCATGAACAATTCGGAAAAGGCCGGCTCGGCATGGAGCGTGGCTATCATGGCAGCTTTGGTGATCGAGGTGATCAGGCAGGGCTCCAGCGCAGTGGTGGTCGCGATGCGCAGCGGATGGCCGTTCAGGCATCCTTCGCCAAAGAACTGTCCCTGCTCGAGGATGCCGACCACAGCCTCCTTGCCCTGTTCGGAAAGCACGGTGAGTTTGACCCGTCCTTTCTGAATGTAGAAGACCGAGTCGGCGAGTTCGCCCTGGCAGAAGATGGTCTGGTTACGCTGGTACTCGGCAATAGCCTTGCCTGCCCCGACGCGAGCGAGAAAGACCTTGGGATCGAACTCTTCCTTGAAAATCCTACTCACGGTCACCGCCTGTGCCGAATTCGAAACGCTACCAGCCGTATGTCCGGTATAGCACAAAGCCCGTATGGGTTGTAAGTTCCATTTTTTCTTCCATTGCGGGGTGGGAGCATTAACAATTCCCCGCCGGAGCCAGCGGGGCGCGCACAGTTCAGCGGTCCCTGGGCAAGGCTGATGCGGGATCCGAACCGGCGCAACGTGAGCAGGGATCCGCTGCGGCGACGCCGGCAGCGAGACGCGTCGCGGGAGCACCTTTGCCGGTAGTACAACATGCAGAATCGGACAGTGATGTTCATGGCGTAGCAATGAATTGCCGGCATGTTGCCTTGCAGTACCAAGCATGGATGCCGCCCCATGAGCCAGCAGCCGTTGCCATTCGCCCTCGAAGTCCGCGGGCTGACCAAGGTGTTCGACCGGCCTGCGGTCGATGCCCTCGATCTCACCGTCCGCGCCGGCGAGTTCTACGCCCTGCTGGGCCCCAATGGCGCCGGCAAGACCACGACTCTGCGCATGGTCGCCGGGTTGTTGCGGCCGGACGCCGGCTCGGTCCGGGTACTTGGCATCGATGCGCTGGCCGATCCGGTGGCCGCCAAACAGATCACGGCGTGGGTGTCGGACGAGCCGATGATCTACGACAAGCTCACCCCTCTGGAATATCTCGAATTCGTCGCCGGCCTGTGGGGTTGCGATCCCGTCATTGCCGAAGGCGCGGCGCGCGACCTGCTGGCGTCTCTCGGTCTTGGCGCGCATCTCCAGCAGCGTTGCGAAGGCTTCTCCAACGGCATGCGTCAAAAAGTAGCGCTGGCCGGCGCGCTGGTGCATGAGCCCCGGCTGATCATTCTCGACGAGCCGCTGACCGGCCTTGACGCGGTCTCGGCACGTCACGTCAAGGGATTGCTGCAGGCGCGGGTGCAGGCCGGCTGCACGGTGATCATGACCACGCATATTCTCGAAGTCGCCGAGCGAATGGCCGATCGCATCGGTGTGATCGCGTCCGGGCGGTTGATCGCCGAAGGCACGCTGGCCGAACTGCGCCAGCAGAACGGGCAGGGCGACACCAGCCTCGAGGACATGTTCGTCGCGCTGGTCGAGAGCGAGCCGGTCGCGGCATGAGACCTGTCGCCGTCGTATCGTGGTTTGCCGGCCATGAGATCCGTCTTGCCTGGCGTGAACTGATCGGGATGCTCACCGCCGGCACGCGCTGGCGCAAGCCGGGTGTTGTGCTTGTCATGGCGGCGCTGCTGCTATTCCTGCATCTGCCGGCCTGGGCCGTGGTCGGACGTTTTGCCGACATCCAGGCACCGCTGACTGGGCCGGCCCTGATCGTCATCACGGCCAGCGTCGTTCTCGCATGGGCCCTGATGCTGTCGCAGGCGATCGAGTCCGTGACGCGGGTGTTCTATGCGCGAGCCGATCTCGATCTGATCATGTCGTCGCCGGTGCCGCTCGCCAACATTTTTTCGGTGCGCATCGCGGCCATCGCGATGAGCGTGACGCTGATGGCGCTGCTGTTCTCCACACCGTTCGTCGATGTGCTGGTGCTCGGCGGCGGCGCCCGATGGTTCGCCGCCTATGGCGTTGTCGTTGCCATCGGGCTCTCGGCCTCGGCGGTGGCCATCGCGCTGACGATCGCGCTGTTCCGGCTGTTCGGGCCGGCACGGACACGGCTGATGGCACAGATCGTTTCGGCGGTGACCGGCGCCGGCTTCGTCATCGCGCTGCAGATCGCCGCGATCCTGTCCTACGGCACGCTGTCGCGCTTCGCCGTGCTGACCTCCGATACCGCCGCTCGCTTCGCGCCGGAAGCGGACAGCATGCTGTGGTGGCCGGCTCATGCCATGCTTGGCGACGGTGTGGCGTTGCTGCCGCTGCTGGCGGCCAGCCTGATCCTGCTTGGCGTCACCATGGCGCTATTCGCGCCGCGCTTTGGCGACTATGTCGCCGGCGTTTCGCCGAAGGTGGTGCGGACCGGTGGGCGGTCGCGGCCGTTCCATGCCGTCTCTCGCCAGGGCGCGCTGCGCCGCAAGGAATTGCGATTGCTCTGGCGCGATCCCTGGCTGGTGTCGCAGACGCTGATGCAACTCCTCTATCTGCTGCCCCCGGCGGTGATGCTATGGCGTAGCATCGGCGAGGGCGCTGGCGGTTTCATCGTGCTGGCGCCGGTGCTGGTCATGGCGGCGGGCCGGCTGGCCGGCGGTCTCGCCTGGCTCACCATTTCCGGCGAAGACGCCGCCGACCTTGTTGCCACCGCGCCGCTACCGGCGTCATCCATCACCCGCGCCAAGATCGAGGTGGTCCTGCTGATCATCGCGGCCGTATTTACGCCGTTGATCCTGGCGCTCCTGTTGGTGTGGCCCGAGCTGGCTGTCATCACCGCGTTGGCAAGCGTCTTCGCGGCCTGCTCGGCGACCGCGATCCAGTTGTGGTTTCGCGTGCAGGGCCGCCGCAGCCAGTTTCGCCGCCGCCAGACGTCGTCGCGCATCGCGACCTTTGCCGAAGCGTTTTCGTCGATCGGTTGGGCCGCCACCGCGGCGCTTGCGCTCGTGCTGCCGGCTGTTGCCGGGGTGACGGCCCTGCTGACCGTGGCGGTGATGGCCGGGACCTGGCGCATCAGTCCGGCCAGGGCGCGGTAGCGCATACCCGCTTCGACAGGTGCGGTCTCCCGTCAGTCCAGCAACTTGTCGATAGTGATCGGCAGGCTGCGGATGCGCTTGCCGGTGGCATGGTAGATGGCGTTGGCGACTGCCGCGGCGGTGCCCACGATGCCGATTTCGCCGAGGCCCTTGACGCCCAGCGGCGTCACTTCCGGGTCCGGCTCGTCGACGAAAATCACCTCGATATCGTCGATGTCGGCATTCACCGGGATGTGGTACTCGGCAAAGCTGGGTTCATGAAGCGGCCGAGGGTGTGATCCATCATGGTCTCTTCATGCAAGGCCATACCGATGCCCATCACCACGCCGCCGAGGATCTGGCTGCGTGCGGTCTTCGGGTTGATGATGCGCCCAGCGGCCACCGCATTGACGATGCGGGTAACGCGAATGACGCCCAACTCTTCATCGATCTTGACCTCGGCGAAGATCGCGCTGTGGGTGTTGCGCGACTTCTGCAGCTGGCTGATCATGCCGCTGAGGCCGCCCGAGGCGGTTTCCTCGACCTCGATGCTGTCGAGGCCAGCCGCGTGCATCGCATCGGCGAACGATACGCTGACCGATTGATCGGACTTCAACACCAAGCGACTTTGCTTAGTGTCGATGTCGTCCATGGTCGCGCCGCCGAGCGGATTGCCCTCGATCTTGGCCGCCGCCTTCAGCACCTTTGCTGCCACGGCCTCGCAGGCCATCTGCACTGCGGCGCCGACCGACGCTGCAACCCACGAACCGCCCTGCAGCGGCGAGGTCGCCAGGCTGGAATCGCCGAGCCGCGCGGTGATCTGCTCGACCGGCAGGCCGAGCGTGTCAGCGGCAACCTGGGTCATGACCGTGTAGGTGCCGGTGCCGATGTCGGAGGAGGCCGAGGCCACTTCGAGATGGCCGTTGGCGGACAGCTTTGCGCTGCAGGTGGTCTTCATGAACATGGCATCCCACATGCCGGTGGCGACGCCCCACCCGACCAGCTCCTTGCCGTCCTTCATGGAGCGCGGCTCGGACGATCTTTTGTCCCAGCCAAATTTCGCAGCGCCCTCGGCGAACGCCTCCTTGAGCGCCTTGCTGGTGAACGGCGTCCCGTTCATCTGGTCGATGTCGGAATAATTCAGCAGCCGAAACTGTATCGGATCCAGCTTCGCGGCATAGGCCATCTCGTCGATGGCCATTTCAAAGATGGTCATGCCTGTTGCCGCACCGGGGGCGCGCATGTCGCCGGATGTGTAGGTATCCACCGGCGCAATGGTATAGTCGCCGGAAGCATTCTTGCAGGCATAGTTCATCATGCCCCAGATCACCACGTCTTCCATGTTGTTCTCGAAGCGCGAGGTGGAGGTCGTGGCCTTGTTGATGATGGACGCTAGCTTACCGTCCGCGGATGCACCAAGCTGCACGCTCTGCACCGCCTCGGGACGATGCACGTGGCTGAACATCTGCTGCCGCGTCATCACCACCCGCACGGAGCGCTCCAGCAGTTTCGCTGCCATCACCGCAAGGTAGACCGCATATTGCGGCCGCAGTCCGGAGCCGAAGCCGCCGCCCACATAGGGGTTCATCACCCGCACATCGCTCTTGGAGAAGCCGAACACCGAAGCGAGATAGCCCTGTACGTTCTGCGGGCCCTGGGTCTTGTCGTGTACGGTGATCTTGCCGTCGCCTTCCCAGACCACGGTCGTGGCGTGCATCTCCATGGGATTGTGATGCTCAGTGGCGAGGTGATAGTCCGCCGACAGCTTCAGCGCCGCATCCTTGAATGCGCTCTCCGCATCGCCACGGTCTTTGGGCGGATGGAATGTCGAGCGCTTCTTCCTGGGCAGGAACTTCTCCGCCAGCGCCTTGTCGAAATCGGTGTTGTGCGGCTCCACGTCGTAGGACACCTCGACAAGCGCCGCCGCGTCGCGTGCGGCTTCAAGAGTCTCCGCCAGCACCAGCGCGACAGGCTGGGCGCTGAACAGGATCGTCTCATCATAGAGCGCACGAAACGGTTCGCCGGGCGGGCCGGCTTCTTCGGGGTAGGAACGGTCGAGCCAGGCAACATGCGGCCGATTGGCGTGGGTGACGATCTCGACTACGCCGGGCACCGCGCGTGCCGCGGTCTCGTCGATGGCGACGATCCTGCCCTTGGCAATGGCGCTGGACACGATCCAGCCGTACAGAAGCCCCGGCACAGGATATTCGGCAGCATAGCGCGCGCGACCGGTGACTTTTGCCAGGCCGTCGACGCGGTTGATCGCGCTGCCGATGCCCACGGAATCGATGCGGATATTCATAGGTCTCTCCTCAGGCGACGCGCTTGTCCGTTTGCGATTGCGGGGTGCCGTCTGACGCTTGTTGCAACGCGCGGACGATGGCCTTGCGGGCCAACGGGATCTTGAAATCGTTCTTGCCTTGGCCGACCGCGCCGTCCAGCAGGGCATCGGCGACGGCGCCGAACAGCGCTGGCGATGCGGCCTTGCCCTTGAGCAGGCTTTCGGCGGCGGGCGAGCGCCAAGGCTTGTGGGCAACGCCGCCCAGCGCAATCCGCGCTTCGCCGATCGATCCGCCGTCCATCTTCAACGCCACGGCAACCGATACCAGGGCGAAAGCATAGGACAGCCGGTCGCGCAGCTTGAGGTACGTGTAGTTGGCGCTGAAATCTTCGGCCGGAAGATCGATGGCCGTGACCAGTTCGCCGGGCTGCAGAGTGTTGTCGCGTTGCGGCTCGTTGCCGGGCAGGCGGTGATAGTCGCCGATCCGGATGGTGCGTTCGCCGCCGGCACCCGTGACGCGGACGCTGGCATCGAGTGCGGCAAGCGCCACGCACATGTCGGATGGATGGGTGGCGATGCAGGCGTCGCTGGCGCCGAGGATGGCATGGATGCGGTTGAGGCCGCCGATCGCCGAACAGCCCGAGCCGGGATCACGCTTGTTGCACGGCGCTGCCGTGTCGTAGAAATAATAGCACCGCGTGCGTTGATTAAGATTTCCGCCATTGGTCGCGGCATTGCGCAGCTGCGGACTGGCGCCCGCGAGGATGGCCGATGCGAGCAGCGGATAGCGCGCGGAGACGCGCTCGTCATAGGCGGTGTCGGCATTGGTCACGAGCGCGCCGAGCCGCAATCCACCCTCCGGCAGATCTTCGATGCGGTTCAGGGCAGCCGGTTGACGTCCACCAGCCGCGCGGGGCGCTCCACATTCTCCTTCATCAGGTCGACGAGGTTGGTGCCGCCGGCCAGAAACCGGGCGTCGGCGCCGCCGTTGTTGACGGCCGCGGCTACATCGGCCGCGCGGGTATAGCTGAAGCGGTTCACTTGGCGGCCTCCTGTGAGAGCACGTCGACGACGGCGTCGGCGATGTTGGTGTAGGCGCCGCAGCGGCACAGGTTGCCGCTCATCAGCTCCCGTACTTCGTCGCGGTTGTCGGCATGGCTTTCATTGATCAGGCCCTGGGCCGAGCAGATCTGGCCGGGGGTGCAATACCCGCACTGGAATGCGTCGTGATCCATGAAGGCCTGCTGCAGCGGGTGCGGCGAAGTCTCGCTCCCGAGCCCCTCGATGGTGACGATGTCGGCACCATCGCGCACGACAGCCAGCGTGAGGCATGAATTGATCCGCTTGCCGTCGATCAGCACCGTGCAGGCGCCGCACTGGCCGTGGTCACAGCCCTTTTTGGTGCCGGTAAGATCTTCGCGCTCGCGCAGCAGGTCGAGCAGCGTCACCCAGGGCTCGACAGCCATCTCCCGTCGCTTGCCGTTGATGGTCAGAGCGATCTCGACAAGATCCGATCGATCGCTCATTTCGGTTCGCTGTTCGCTAGAGGTGGCCAAGTCCATGACAAATTCTCCGATTCTGAACCGCTGCTGCGCCGTAGCTGCAACGATTGCGTGGCAAGATGCGGCGACGTGCCGGCTGAGGCACGTCGCTGTCTGCTGCGTCAGGCAGGGACGCTGTCGATCGCGCGCCGCGGAAAGCGATGCTGCATCATGGCTTCGACAAATGGAGCCACATCATCGCCCGTGATGATGCCATTGCCCTCGTCGGCATCGGGCAGGTTTGCCGCTTCCATGAGCTCGACGCCTTCCCCCATGAATGCGATCGGCTTGCCGTGACGGAACGCCTCGTTGACGAAGAGGATGGCAAGACCGGACTGCGCCAGCGCCGCGGCAGAATCGCCGCCGAGCACGATGACCCCGTCATAGATCACCGACGGTGCGTTGGGCGCAGCGCGGTTGACCTTCTGAGGCTTGCCCTTGGAATCCGCCACTGTACCGGCATGGGCGGCGATCAGCTCGACCACGGCTTGCTCGGCCTGCAATGACGTCAGCACAGCCTTGAACTGCGCGGTATCCATGCCGTCGCCACCGAGAACGGCGATGCGACGACCTTTGATACTGTCGCAAGGCTTGTCCATGCTGAGCGCCGGGGACGACAGGTCCTTGGCGTTCTTGCGCAGCGGACCGGACGGCGTCGGCGCCGACGGCGTCGGATTCTTCGCGTCGCCGACCGGCGCGATGGCAATGCCGGTCTGCGCCGACACGGCCTGGGCGAGGGGATCGGCGATGTTGACAAGGATCTCGTTCATGACGTGATGGCGGATGTCCTCGTTCTCGACCTGGTTGAGTTCGAAGGCGAAGGCCTCGGCGATATGTTGCTGCTCCCAGTCACTCATGCTGTTCCAGAACATGGTGGCCTGGCTGAAGTGGTCGGAGAAGCTGTCGCTGCGCTGCCGGATCTTGGTGGCGTCAATTTTCTCGCCATAGCTGACGAAAGCCTGTGCCCCTTCGGGAGAGTGCATCGGGCAACCGCCGCCGAGCCGGTTGGGGAAGTAGGCGACGCGGCCCTTGTTGATGGTAGTGCGGGCCATCGCATCGCGCTGGTTGTTGTGGACAGGGCAGAGCGGTCGGTTAATCGGCAGCTCGGCGAAGTTGGGGCCGACGCGGCGCAGCTGGGTGTCGGTATAAGAGAACAGCCGGCCCTGCAGCAGCGGATCGTTGCTGAAGTCGATGCCGGGAACGATGTGGCCGGTGTGGTAGGCGACCTGTTCGGTCTCGGCGAAGTAGTTGTCGGTGTTTCGGTTCAGCGTCATCTTGCCGACGCGGCGCACCGGTACGAGTTCTTCGGGAATGATCTTGGTGGGATCGAGCAGGTCGAAATCGAACTTGAACTCGTCCGTCTCCTCGACGATCTGCAGCCCCAGCTCCCATTCCGGATAATCGCCGCGTTCGATGGCTTCGAACAGGTCGCGGCGATGGAAGTCGGCGTCCTTGCCGGAGATTTTCTGCGACTCGTCCCACACCAGCGAGTGGACGCCCTTGATCGGCTTCCAGTGGAACTTGACGAAGACGGACTCGCCCTTGGCATTGACCAGCCGGAAGGTATGGACGCCGAAGCCTTCCATCATGGCGAGGCTGCGCGGCAGCGCGCGGTCGCTCATGACCCACATCAGCATGTGGGCGCTCTCCGGCGTCAGCGAGACGAAGTCCCAGAAGGTGTCATGGGCGGAAGCGGCTTGCGGAATCTCGTTGTTGGGCTCGGGCTTCACTGCATGGATGAGGTCGGGAAACTTGATGGCATCCTGAATGAAGAACACCGGCATGTTGTTGCCGACGAGGTCCCAGACGCCTTCCTTGGTGTACAGCTTGACGGCGAAGCCGCGCACGTCCCGCGGCGTGTCGGCGGAACCGCGCGATCCGGCGACCGTGGAGAAGCGCACGAATACCGGCGTCTTGCGCGAGGTATCGGTCAGTACGCCCGCCGAGGTGAACTCGGAAAGGTCCTCATAGAGTTCGAACACGCCATGCGCCGCCGCGCCGCGCGCATGCACTACGCGCTCCGGAATGCGCTCGTGATCGAAATGGGTGATCTTCTCGCGAAGGTGAAAGTCTTCCAGCAGCGTTGGGCCGCGCGGACCCGCCTTCAGCGAGTTCTGGTCGTCGGAGATCATCACACCCTGATTTCCGGTCATGGCTTCGCCGGGTTCCAGGGTGTCGCGGGCGAGGTCGGCATTCTTGCCGGTGTCGAGATCCAAGGACTGATTGTCCGCCGCCGTCGACGACTGACCGGACGAGCGGGCTTTCGGTGGGCGCGCGACGCCCTTCTTGGACGCGGCAGCCTTCTTTGTAGCCATGAAACACAACTCCGGTTGGGACATCTTTTGAGGAATTCCAAACCGCGTCGCAGGCTTTGCGTTCCCCACTATCGCGCCAACTACAATTTTTAATAATGGCGAGGAAACAGCGCGAGACGCTTGTTTTAAGTCGGTTTCCGCTCATAGCAATGATGCAAACCCGTCGGAACCAATGTTCCTAATGCACATTGAATGCGCAGCTGAAACAGGACAGGCCCATCGGGCAGGAGCGAATATGATCGATACAGTGGTTATCCAACCGACCGACGTGGCGGAAACGTCGGGCACAGGCGTGTCGTGGCCAGCTATCTTTGCCGGCGCCGTCGTCTCCTGTGCGCTGACGCTGGTCTTGCTGACGCTCGGAGTTGCACTCGGCGCCACGTCCGTATCGCCATGGTCGGGTTCCGGCGTTTCTGCCACCACATTCAAACTCGCGACCGGCATTTACCTGATCGTGATCGCCATGATCTCCTCGTCGATCGGCGGATACATTACCGGCCGTCTGCGCACCAGGTGGACCGGCGTGCACAGCGATGAAGTCTACTTCCGCGATACCGCCCACGGCTTCATCACATGGGCCTTTGCCTCGGTGCTTGGCGCCGTCCTGCTCGCCACGCCTGCCGCGAGCGTGATGGGCGGAGCCGCTTCGGGGGCAACCCAGGGTGCTATAACGGCAGCCTCTGGTCCGATGGACGGTTACGTCGACTCCCTGCTGCGTTCCGACACCCCGCAGGCCAATGCCAACCCGGCTGATTCTCGCGGCGAGCTGACGCGTCTGCTCGGCACCAGCTTCAAGGCCGGCACCGACATGAAGCCGGCCGACAAGACCTATGTCGCCAAGGTCGTCTCGGCGCGGACTGGACTGAGCCAGGCGGACGCAGAAGCCCGCGTCAATCAGGTCATCACCGACGCCAAGGCCAATCTGGATGCGGCCCGCAAGGCCACTGCCTCGCTGGCCTTCTGGCTTACCGCCTCGCTGCTGCTCGGTGCCTTCTGTGCGAGCCTTGCGGCGACCGAAGGGGGCGGCCTGCGTGACGGCACCTGGGGCAACAAGCGTCGCCTGAACACGTAAAATCCAAGTCAACTGATCCAGTCAACTCACACTGAAAGGACATCACATGCCCATTCTTCTCTGGCTCCTCGGCATTCCGATCCCCCTGATCATCCTGTTTCTGCTGATCCGCTAATCAGCAGGTCACCGAAAGAAGCCCGCCGAGCAATCGGCGGGCTTTTCGTTGGTCTGGACAAACGTGGCGCGTGTGGCCGAGCCTGTCTCGCCATCGCTCTCCTTGTCTCCCCTCGATACGCGAATGCCCGGCACGAGGCCGGGCTTGATGAAGATCGGGTTGGTTTGGACCTAGCGATCGTGGAGCGATCGTTCGGCGAGACGACTACGCCACCATGCAGATCGGCGCCTGGGCCGGCGCGGCGGCGACTTCCTCGGTGATGACAACGAACTTCGCCAGCGGCGCCGGGCCGAAGGCTGTGGAGATTGCCACGTCGGCGGCATCGCGGCCGCGGGCCATGACGATGCGGCCGATGCGCGGATGGTTGTGCCGGGCGTCGAAGGTGTACCAGCGGCCGTCGAGATAGACCTCGAACCACGCGCTGAAATCCATCGGCGCGGGATCGATGGGCACGCCGATGTCGCCGAGATAGCCGGTGCAGTAGCGCGCCGGAATATTCATGCAGCGGCACAGCGTGACGGCGAGATGCGCAAAGTCGCGGCAGACGCCCACGCGCTCATCATGGCCCTCGGAGGCGGTGCGGTCATTGCGGGCGTGGTGATAGCCGAACGAGATACGGTCGTGGGCGTAGTCGCAGATCGCCTGCACGCGCTGCCAGCCGCCAATAATGCCGCCGAACATCGACCATGCCAGATCGGAGAGTTTCTGGGTATCGCAATAGCGGCTGCCGAGCAGATAGATCAGCGCGTCGTCAGGCAACTCGCCGATCGGGGTCTGGCGAGCATCCGGGTTGACCGCGTCGGGCAAGCCGCTGTCGTTGATCAGGAAGTCGTTGCGGATCTCGGTGAGGCCGGGCGGCGCGATGATGCGCGTACAGGTGTTGCCGAACATGTCGAGGTAGTTGCGGGCCTGAACATCGTGGGAAAACTGGATGCGATCAGGCGTCATCAGATCGCACTGCCGATCGGGATGAACGCTCAGCATCAGGACCATCGGGGTTTCCTGATAGCACTGGAACGCAATGTCGTAGCCCGCACGAATCTGCACTGGAATCTCCATGGTCTGGCGAGGCGAACAAATAACGATTGTCAAATAAGTGTATCAATCCGCGTTCGTTCCGGGCGCGGCGGCCCGATCTGTGCAGAAAATGTGGGCATTCTTGGGCAGTTCCTGTGCGCTAGCATGGTTCCAAACGAAACGACCCGCGCCGGCCGGTGATCGGCACACGCGGGTCATGATGGGTCGGTGCGTTGCGAGAGAAGGTTCGCCTATTTTTTGAGGGCGAGCAGCAGCAGCGAGCGCCCGGTCACCTGATAGACATCGCCGAACGGGAAGTCGGTCCCGCCGTCGGTGTCGGGAATGTTGGTATCGATCAGCAGGGTCCACTGGCTGCCGCCGAACGCCTTGGGCATGGTGAAATCCACCACGTCCTCATAGCCGTTCATCACCATCAGCACCGTCTGGTCCTCGCCCAGCCGCCGGATGCCGGTCTTCTGGGCGCGGCCGTCCAGCAACATGCCGAAGCACTTGATGTTGGTGTCCTGCCAGTTGCTGTCCTGCATCTCGCTGCCGTTGGCATTGATCCAGGTGACGTCGCGGACATCGAGATGCGGATCGTGCTGTCCGGTCAGGAACCGGCTCCGGCGCAGGATCGCGCAGGTCCGTTGCAGGTCGATCAGGCGCTTGGTGAACTTCAGCAGATCCTTGCCGTCGTCGGTCAGTTCCCAGTTGAACCAGGAGATCTCGCTGTCCTGGCAATAGGCGTTGTTGTTGCCATGCTGTGTCCGGCCGAACTCGTCGCCGCCGAGCAGCATCGGGGTGCCCTGGGAGAACAGCAGGGTCGCCAGCATGTTGCGCTTCTGCCGCTCGCGCAGGGCGGTGATCGCCTTGTCGTCGGTCGGGCCCTCGACACCGCAATTCCACGAGGCGTTGTTGGAAGAGCCGTCCTTGTTGTCCTCGCCGTTGGCCTCATTGTGCTTCTCGTTGTAGCTTGCCCAGTCATTCAGCGTGAAGCCGTCATGGGCGGTGACGAAGTTGACGCACGACCACGCCCGGCGACCTTGGTGGTTGAACAGATCGGCCGAGGCCGATAGCCGCGGGGCGATCGCCGCGACGGGCGCCTCGCCGCGCCAGAAATCCCGCATGGTATCGCGGAACTTGTCGTTCCATTCCGCCCAGCCGGGCGGAAAGCCGCCGACCTGGTAGCCGCCGGGCCCGATGTCCCAGGGTTCGGCGATCAGCTTCACGGTGGTCAGCAACGGATCCTGATCGACGGCCTTGAGGAAGCCGCTCTGCTCGTCGAAGCCATAGACCTCGCGCGCCAGGATGGTGCCGAGATCGAAGCGGAAGCCGTCGATGTGCATTTCCCGCACCCAGTAGCGCAGGGAGTCGGCGACCATCTGGATGACGCGGGCATGGGACAGGTTGACGGTGTTGCCGGTGCCGGTGTCGTTGATGTAATGGCGCTTCTTGTCCGGCAGCAGCCGGTAGTAGCTGGCGTTGTCGATGCCCTTGAAGGACAGAGTCGGACCGAGCTCATTGCCCTCGGCGGTGTGGTTGTAGACCACGTCGAGGATCACCTCGAGACCGCCAGCGTGCAGCGCCGACACCATCTCCTTGAATTCGCGCAGGCTGTTCGGCACGTCGGAGGCGTAGCGCGGATCCGGTGCGAAGAACCCGATGGTGTTGTAGCCCCAATAGTTGACCAGCTTCTTGTCGAGCAGGTAGTCGTCATTGATGAAGGTGTGGATCGGCAGCAGTTCGACCGAGGTGATGCCGAGGTCCTTGAGATAGTCGACAGCCGGTTTGCTGCCGAAACCGGCATAGGTGCCGCGGATGGTCTCGGGCACGTCCGGATGCTGCTTGGTGAATCCCTTGACGTGGACCTCATAGATGATGGTCTGGTCCCATGGAACGGGGAGCCGGCCGGCTTCACCGGTCCAGTCGAAGTTCTTATCCACTACCACGCATTTCGGCATGAACGGCGCCGAGTCGCGCTCATCGAAGGTGGTGTCGTCGCCGGTCTCCATCTTGTAGCCGAACACGGCCGGATTCCATTCCAGTGTCCCGGCATGGGCGCGGGCGTAGGGGTCGAGCAGCAGCTTGTTGGGATTGAAGCGGTGGCCGTTCTCCGGCTCGTAGGGACCGTGGACGCGGTAACCGTAGAAGGTGCCGGGCGCGACATCGGGAATGTAGCCGTGGAAGACCTCGTCAGTGTATTCCGGCAGTTCGATACGGGTCTCAGTGTCGCCGTCGAACAGGCAGACCTCCACCTTGGTGGCATTGGCCGAAAACAAAGCGAAATTGGTGCCGTTTCCGTCCCAATGTGCGCCTAGCGGATACGGCAAGCCTTCTTCGACCGTTCTATTCGTCACGATTGCCCCATATGTTTGCTGATCAAATGCGCAAGACAACCGCTCCACGGCCAATACGTTGCAGTGCGAAGAAAATTTCGCCGCTTAATTTCCACATTTCAACCCGGGATTCTGCGAATGAATGACCGCAAGCGCATTGCGCTGCTCGGCGCGCCTGTTGAAGTCGGGGCCTCGCAACGGGGCACGCTGATGGGGCCTGCGGCGCTGCGAACCGCAGGACTGGCGACGCTGCTGCAGGAGCTGGGCTTCGAGGTTGAAGACCACGGCGATCTCACTGCGCTGGACGGGCATCCCGCCCATGACACGCCGCCGGAGAACGCCAAGCACTATCGCGACATCCAGCGCTGGATCGAGGCGCTCAGCAGTCGTGCCTATGAACTGGCGCGCTCCGGCGCGTTGCCGATCTTTCTCGGTGGCGACCACAGCCTTTCCATGGGCTCGGTCAATGGCGTTGCGCGGCACTGGCACGGCCAGAGCCGCGAGCTGTTCGTGCTGTGGCTCGACGCGCATGCCGACTACAACACCCCGGCCACCACCATCACCGGCAACATGCACGGCATGTCGGCGGCATTCCTGTGCGGCGAGCCCGGGCTCGACCGGCTGCTCGGCGCGCAGCCGCGGGCCTCGATCCGGCCCGACCATCTCGATCTGTTCGGCATCCGCTCCATCGACAGGCTCGAGAAGGAACTGGTGCAGGCGCGCAATATCACGGTCGCCGACATGCGGCAGATCGACGAATTCGGCGTCGGCGTGCTGATCCGCCGGGTGATCGACAAGGTCAAGGCACGCAAGGGCGTGCTGCATGTCAGTTTCGACGTGGACTTCCTCGATCCGGCCAACGCACCGGGCGTCGGCACCATGGTCCCGGGCGGCGCCACCTATCGCGAGGCGCACCTGATCATGGAGCTGCTGCATGACTCAGGTCTGCTGTGCTCGCTCGACATCGTCGAGCTTAACCCCTTCCTCGACGAGCGCGGCCGCACCGCCCGGGTCATGGTCGAATTGATCGGCAGCCTGTTCGGCCAGCAGATCACCGACCGGCCGATGCCCAGCAATGCGATCCTGCCACCGACGTAATCGAACCGCGGGCATCCCCCCCGGTACACGTGGCCAATGCCACCTGGAACGGCACCAGGCGCCTAAAGGTATTTTACGCGCTCGGTCACGCGCTGAGCCTGCACAAGTATTACAGTGCGGTCATATTAATGGAACCTTCGCTACAGCTTCGCATTGCTACCTCATCGTTTCACAATTTGAGGAGCACGCAATGATTCAGCATTTGGCTATCATCGCCGTTGCCGCGGCGGCAATCGGCAGCGTCGTCCCAGCAAGCGCCCAGCAAATCGGCGTGGGTGTGGGTCCGGGCGGCGTGACCGTGGGTGCCGTCCCGGATCGCCACCGTGACCGCGAATACGTTCGCGAACGTGGCTACCGCGATCGCGACGAGACCGTCGTGATCAAGCGAAGCCGTGAGCGCGATCGTGATTATGATCGCGGGCGTCGTTCGGTTGTCATCGAACGCGACTAATTTCGACTTTTGTAGAGGCGGCCTTCCCCATGGGAAGGCCGCTTTTTCGCGCCCATTTTGCCTGACTTAATGGTTTAGTATCCGAATATGAATATTGCAGCGACCGTCTGGTGGCAGGCCGGCACCATCTATCAGATCTATCCGCGCTCGTTCCAGGACGCCAATGGCGACGGCATCGGCGATCTCACCGGTATTATCGGCCGGCTGCCGTATCTGACCCGTCTCGGGGTTGATGCGATCTGGCTGTCGCCGATCTTTCCATCGCCCATGGCCGATTTCGGCTACGACATTTCCGACTATATCGGCATCGATCCGATCTTCGGTACATCTGCGGATTTCGACGCGCTGGTAGCGGCGGCCCATGGCCAGCGCCTCAAACTGATCCTTGACCTCGTGCCGAACCACACCTCGGATCAGCATCCGTGGTTTCTTGAGAGTCGAGGCTCGCGCGACAACCCGAAGCGCGACTGGTACATCTGGCGCGATCCGAAGCCGGACGGATCGGCACCGAACAACTGGATGTCGGAATTCGGTGGCAGCGCCTGGCAGTTCGACGACGCCACCGGGCAATATTACTATCACGCCTTCCTCGACAAGCAGCCAGATCTGAACTGGCGCAATCCGGAGGTGCGTCATGCTATCTACGAGGTGATGCGATTCTGGCTGCGCCGCGGCGTCGATGGCTTTCGCGTCGACGTGATATGGCACCTGATCAAGGATGGCGAGTTCCGCGACAATCCGGTGAATCCGAACTTCAACGCCGGGCGGCCGCCGCATGAGGCGGTGCTGACGCTGCATTCGGCCGACCAGCCGGAGGTCCAGGAGGTGGTGGCCGAGATGCGCCGCGTCGTCGACGAATTCGACGACCGCGTACTGATCGGCGAGGTGTATCTTCCGGTCGAGCGGCTGGTGGCCTACTACGGCAAGGACCTCAGCGGCGCCAACCTGCCTTTCAATTTTGCGCTGTTGTCGGCGCCGTGGAATGCCCGCGAGATCGCGGCGCTGATCGATCGCTACGAGCAGGCACTGCCGCTCGGCGCGTGGCCCAACTGGGTGCTCGGCAATCACGACCGTCCGCGCGTCGCAAGTCGCGTGGGCGCCGCGCAAGCCCGCGTCGCCGCCATGCTGCTGCTGACGTTGAGGGGCACGCCGACGCTCTACTATGGTGACGAGATCGGCATGCGCCAGGTGGCGATCCCGGCCGAGCGGGTGCAGGATCCGTTCGAGAAGAATGTGCCCGGTATCGGCGTCGGCCGCGACGGCTGTCGTACCCCGATGCAATGGGGCGCGACCGACAACGCCGGCTTTACCTCGGGCGAGCCATGGTTGCCGCTCGCGGACGATTTCGCCACCGACAACGCGGCTGCATTCGCCAGCGATCCGCACTCCATCCTCAGTCTCTACGTCAAGCTGATCGACCTGCGCAAGCATACGCTCGAGCTTGTTTTTGGCGACTATGTCCCCCTTCAAACCGCCGGCGACGTCCTGGCCTATCTTCGTGTCTATGACGGCAGGGCCCTGCTGGTGGCGCTCAATTTCAGCAGCGAGGCGACATCGATGCATGTGGAAGGCGAGGGCGGCGAAATCGCGCTGACGACGGAGTTGGATCGCAGGGGTGAGAACGTCTCCGGCGTGCTGGAGCTGCGCGGCAATGAAGGCGTGATTGTCCGGTTGCGTTAGTCTTCCGTCTCGTGCCCCGGACGCGACGCAATACGAAGTATTGCTTCGCAGATCCCGGGGCCCATCTTGTTGAGCAAGCGGTGGGTCCCGCATCTGCGGGGCGGCATAAGAATGCCGCACCGCGTGCGGGACACGAGTTTCAGGCTACTCCGGATGCGGATCGGCGTCGCCGTCGATATCGCTTCGTTTGAGCAGATAGTCGAGGCCGCCGACGCGGAACCAGCGATAGGCATAGGCTTCGAGCATCAGCCTGTGCCTGCCCTTGTCGTCGGCGTGGCTGTGGTCTTCCGTGAGCAGGTTGATCAGGCTGTTGTCCTGGTCGGTGCCAAGCCCGACCGCGAAGCTCACCTCGTGCGGCTTGTCGTCGAGGTTGTGCACGAACAGCACCGAATTATTGCGCCAGTCGTAGCGGATCGCCAGCACCGCGGGATTGCGCGTGGCGATGATCTGGAAGTCGCCCCAACCGACCTCGGGCACCTCCTTGCGCATGCGGATCATGCGTTCGGTCCAGTTCAGCATCGAGTTGGGGTCGCGGCGCTGCATGGCGACGTTGACGTGCGGGTAGCCGTAGGGCCCGCTGTCGATCACCGGGTTCTTCGGCTTGGCATTCTTGGTGAAGCCGGCATGCGGTTCGGTCGACCATTGCATCGGTGTGCGTGCGCAATTGCGCTCCGGCAGCGAGAGGTCGTCGCCCATGCCGATCTCGTCGCCATAGCGCAGCACCGGCGTACCCGGCAGAGTGTACATCAGGCTGTAGGCAAGCTCGAGCCGCCGGCGGTCGCCGCCGAGCATCGGCGCGAGGCGGCGGCGGATGCCGCGGTCGTAGAGCTGCATCGACTTGTCCGGGCCGAATTTGGCGAACACGGTCTGGCGTTGCGCGTCGGTCAGCCGTCCGAGATCGAGTTCGTCGTGGTTGCGCAGGAACAAGCCCCATTGCGCCGTCGCCGGCCGCGGCTTGGTGACTTTCAGCGCGCCGGCCAGCGGACGCGAATCGGCAGACGCCAGCGCGAAAAACAGGTTCTGGTTGACGTGGAAATTGAACATCATCTGCATGCGATCGCCGTCATCGCCGAAATATTCCATGTCGGTCTCGGGCTCGACATTGGCTTCGGCGAGGATGATGGCGTCGCCCTTGCGCCACTGCAGGAATTCGCGGAAGGCGCGCAGCATGTCGTATTGCTCAGTCGGCTTGTTGACCTTCGGCCCCTTGGTCGCGATCACGAACGGGACTGCGTCCATGCGGAAGCCGGACACGCCGAGCTGTAGCCAAAATCCCATGATCTTGAGGATCTCGGCCTGCACATGGGGGTTCGAGGTGTTGAGGTCTGGCTGGAAGTCATAGAAGCGATGGAAGAACCACGCTTTGGCTTCCTTGTCGTGGGTCCAGGTTGATTTTTGCACGCCGGGAAACACCATGCCTTTGTTGGCATTGGCGGGCTTCTTGTCGGACCAGACGTACCAGTCGCGATACTTCGAGTCCGGCGAGCTTTTGGCTTCCTTGAACCGGCTGTGCTGGTCCGAGGTATGATTGACCACCAGGTCGATGATGACGCGGATGCCGCGCTGGTGACAGCCATGGGTAAATTCGACGAAGTCGCCGAGCGTGCCGTAGCGCGGATCGACACCGTAGTAGTCGGAGATGTCGTAGCCGTCGTCCTTGCCCGGCGAGGGCTGGAACGGCATCAGCCAGATCGCGGTGACGCCGAGCCCGTGCAGATAATCCAGCCTTCGCGTCAGGCCCTTGAAGTCGCCGACCCCGTCGCCGTCGGCATCCATGAAGCTGCCCACCGACAGGCAATAGAAGACGGCGTTCTTGTACCAGAGATCGTCGATCATGCGGGCACCGGGCTGCGAGGACGGTGCGGATCAAGTCGCGGAGCGGGCAGGGGTTCCGCTGAGCTGCTGCGCGCAGTGAAGCTGCGCCTTTCCCCTCTCCCCCAGCGCAGCGAAGCTGCGCGCCGTGGGAGAGGGTGCATAGGCGGCCTTCGGCCGCCGTTCTAAAATTCACGCCGATGCAAAGCATCGGCTTTGGCGAAGCGAAGGCGGGAGAGGGAAGGCCGCGAGCGCCGGCGTTTGCGGCATCACCCCCTCTCCCGGCCGCGCTGGCGCGCGTCCACCCTCTCCCACCAACCGCCGCTGCGCGGCGGCCGGGGAGAGGGGAAACAAAAAGGCGCCGCCGATGGCTCGGCGGCGCCTGATGTTATTGTAGGGTGGGCAAAGCGAAGCGTGCCCACCATCCGCGTGGTGGGCACGGCGCCGAGGCGCCTTTTTGCCCACCCTACGCTTCTAGCTCAGTCCATGCTGATCGTGGTCAGGTCCTGGAACCAGTGCTGCGCCTGCACGAACTTCTTCACCTTCGGCGACAGCGCATGCGGGTTGGTGTCGTGCACGACCCAGACCAGTACGGCGTCATCGACGATCAGCGCATGTGCCTGCGCCAGCAGCTCATCCTGCTTCGCCGGATCGAAGTTGTTCTTGGCCTCGTCGATCAGCGCATCGACCTTCGGGTTCTTGTAGCCGCCCCAGTTGACGCCGACCGGCGCGATCTGGCGGGAGTCGAAGAAGCGCACGATGGCGTAGAGCGGATCGGAGGTCACGTAAGCGATGTTGTTCGCGGTGATGCCCTTCATGCTCTCGTCGGCCGCGCCCTTGCGCCAGGCAGTGTACAGCACTTCGAGTTCGACCACCTTGAACTCGACGTCGACGCCGATTTCCTTAAAACTCTGCTGCAGGAATTCGTTCATCGGCAGCGACAGCATCTGGCCGGTGCCGCCATTGGCGATGATGAACGTCGCCTTCAGCGGCTTGTCCGGTCCGTAGCCGGCTTCCTTCACCAGCTTCTTGGCTTCGGCGAGGTCATACTTGATCTTGAAGGTCGGTTTGCCGAACCACGGGGAGGACGGATCAACCTGGCCGATGGCCGGCTTGGCGAGACCGTTCATCAGGCCGACCACGGCGTCGCGGTCGATGGCGAGATTGAGCGCCTTGCGCAGGCGGACATCGGTCCACGGTGAGCCCGGCAGCACGCTGAGATGATAATTCCAGACATGCGGCGTGACGTTGTCGACGATCTTCATGCCGGCCGACTTCGGCTGCGGCACGGCGTCCGGCGCCGGGGTCTCGATCAGGTCGACCTGGCCGGCGAGCAGCGCGTTGGTGCGCGTGAGAGCTTCGGGCATCGGCACCAGAACCAGCTTGTCGACCTTGGCGAGGCGCTTCTTGTCCCAGTAGTCCGGATTCTTCGAGAGTTCGGCGAGTTCGCGCGGCACCAGTTTTGTCAGTTTGAACGGCCCGGTGCCGGAGGGAGACGCTGCGAACTTGTCCCAGTCCTTGCCGACCTTTTCGTATTGCGCCGGGCTCGAGACCAGGAACCAGAGCATCTGGTACGGGAAGAATGAATCGACGGTCTTGGTGGTGATCTCGACGGTATTGTCGTCGATCTTGGCGTAGCTGGCGACCGAGGGCAGGCGGGTCTTGACCTGCGCGCTCTGGCGCTTGTCGAACTGCGGTGCCTTCTCGTTCAGCACCTTGTCCAGATTCCACACCACGGCGTCGGCGTTGAAATCGCTGCCGTCGTGAAATTTGACGCCCTGGCGCAGGGTGAAGCGCCACTTGGTCTTGTCGGCGGGATCGACCTTCCACTCGGTGGCCAGCCCGGGGATCAGCTTGCCCGGACGATCGGAGACGTCCATCTCCCAAGCCACCAGCGGGTCGTAGATGGTGTAGCCGGTGAATTGATAGGCACCTGCGCCGCGATCGGGCTGACCTGTGGTCAGCGGGATGTCCGCCATCGAGATGCCATAGCGCACCACCGACTCGGCTTGCGCCGGTGCGGCAGCACCCAGCACGGCGGCGATGGCCGCGACAAATATTGAATTCCGAACGCGCATGTAAACAGGCTCCAATGAGGATAAGCGAGAGTCGGAGAATTCCTGCAAGCTTGATGCCACATTAGGCAGATGCTGATGCACTGTGTGCCAACGGGGCGCTATGCCGCACGCCGAGTCACCCAACGCAGTGACTCGCCGCCGCTGGCACAGCCGTTGCATAAGAATTAGCCAGTGCTTAGGCTGTGACGCCGAGCCATCCAATCCACGGGGAATGACACCGATGCGTATCGAGAAGCCGACCAAGAGCCGCCTTGCCATGGCGATCGCCATGCTGAGCGTTGCGACCGCGCTGACGCTGCCGCAGGCCGCGCGCGCCGAGACCGTGCTGCGCATTGGCATGACCGCCGCCGACATTCCGCGCACGTTGGGCCAGCCCGATCAGGGCTTTGAAGGCAATCGCTTTACCGGCAACACCATGTATGACGGCCTCACGATGTGGGATCTGTCGTCGGCAACCAAGGCGAGCGTGGTTATCCCCGGCCTGGCGACCGAATGGAAAGTCGATGACGCCGACAAGAAGAAGTGGACCTTCAAGCTGCGCCCCGGCGTCGTCTTTCACGATGGTTCGCCATTCAACGCCGATGCCGTGGTGTGGAACGTCGAGAAGGTGCTGAAGCAGGATGCCGTGCAGTTCGATGCCAGCCAGGTCGGCGTCACCGCCTCGCGTATGCCGACGCTGGTCTCCGCGAAGAAGATCGACGACATGACCGTCGAACTGACGACCAAGGAGCCAGACTCGTTCCTGCCGATCAATCTGACAAACCTTTATATGGTCAGCCCCAGCAAGTGGCAGGGCTTCTTCGACAAGGCCGAGGGCGCCGACGCCAAGGCGAAGTCGCAGGCGGCATGGACCGCCTTCGCGCGCGAACCGGCCGGCACCGGCCCGTGGAAGATGTCGAAGTTCACGCCGCGCGAGCGGCTCGAACTGGCGAAGAACGACGCCTACTGGAACAAGGATCGCATCCCCAAGGTCGACAAGATGCTGTTGCTGCCGATGCCGGAGGCCAATGCCCGCACCGCGGCGCTGCTGTCCGGCCAGGTCGACTGGATCGAGGCGCCGGCACCTGACGCGGTCAAGGAAATCACCGCCCGCGGCTTCAAGATCGAGAAGAACGAGCAGCCCCATGTCTGGCCGTGGCAGTTCTCGCGCGTCGAAGGCTCGCCGTGGAACGACATCCGCGTCCGCAAGGCCGCCAATCTCTGCATCGATCGCGAAGGCCTGCGCGATGGTTTGCTGGCCGGCTTGATGGTGCCCGCCACCGGCACCTTCGAACCCGGCCATCCCTGGCGCGGCAAGCCAACCTTCCAGATCAAGTACGACCTGAAGGCCGCGCAGGCGCTGATGAAGGAAGCCGGTTACGGTCCGACCAAGAAGCTTGAAGTCAAGACCCAGACTTCGGCGTCGGGCTCCGGCCAGATGCTGCCGCTGCCGATGAACGAATATCTGCAGCAGGCGCTGGCGGAGTGCTATTTCGACGTCAAGCTCGACGTCATCGAGTGGAATACGCTGTTCACCAACTGGCGCCGCGGCGTCAAGGATCCCAGCGCGAACGGCTCCAACGCCACCAACGTCACTTATGCGGCGATGGACCCGTTCTTCGCATTGGTGCGCTTCCTGCAGTCATCCATGGCGCCGCCGGTCTCCAACAACTGGGGCTATATCAATAACCCGAAGTTCGACGAACTGGTGACCAAGGCCCGCACCACCTTCGATCCTGCTGCGCGTGACGAGGCTCTGGCCGAGTTGAACGCCGCCTCGATCGACGATGCAGCGTTCCTCTATGTCGCCCATGACGTTGGTCCGCGCGCGCTGAGCCCGAAGATCAAGGGCTTTGTGCAGCCAAAGAGCTGGTTCGTCGACTTCTCGCCGGTGTCGATGACGCCGTAGTAGCTAACGCAAGCGTGCTTCTTTCCCTCCCCCCGGCGAAGCGAAGCTTCGCGGGGTGGGGAGGGTGGCGCGTTTGAGACCGAAGCGAACAAACGTGACGGGTGGGGGCGCAACATTCGCTGTCGTGATGTGGCCGCCACCCCCACCCGACCGGCCTGACGGCCGGCCACCCTCCCCACGCGAAGACGCGGGGGAGGGATAAGAAGCGCTTCTCTACCACTGAATCGAAGGTGACCTTTGTTCGTCTATATCGCGCGCCGCATCGTTTATGTGATTCCGGTCGTCATCAGCGTGGCGCTGGTGTGCTTCCTGCTGGTGCACATCACGCCGGGTGATCCGCTTGTCGCCATCCTTCCCGCTGACGCCTCGCAGGAACTCGCGGCGCAATTGCGTATCGCCTATGGCTTCGACCGGCCGCTGCCGGTGCAGTTCGGCCTGTGGCTGTGGCGCGCTCTGCATGGCGACCTCGGCGCCTCCATCGCCACCGGCCGCCCGGTGCTCGCCGAAGTGCTGCGTGCGGTCGGCAACACCGTGACGCTGGCGATCGCCGCCGCATTGATCGGCTTCACGCTCGGCCTGTTCTTTGGGCTGATCTCCGGCTATTTCCGCGACACCTGGATCGACAAAGTCTCGACCTCGATCGCCATCGCCGGCGTCTCGGTGCCGCATTACTGGCTCGGCATGGTGCTGGTCATCATATTCTCGGTGCAGCTGAACTGGCTGCCGGCGGTGGGCGCGGGGCCGGGCGGCTCCGGCTCCTGGGCCTGGGATTGGGACCACATCAAATATCTGGTGCTGCCGGCAATCACCACCTCGGTGATTCCGATGGGTATCATCACCCGCACCGTGCGCGCCCTGACCGGCGACATTCTCTCGCAGGATTTCGTCGAGGCGCTGCGCGCCAAAGGCCTGCGTGAGAAAAGCGTGTTTCGCCACGTCATCAAGAATGCCGCACCGACCGCGCTTGCGGTGATGGGCCTGCAACTCGGCTATATGCTCGGCGGCTCGATCTTGATCGAGACGGTGTTCTCGTGGCCGGGCTCCGGCCTGCTGCTGAACTCGGCGATCTTCCAGCGCGACCTGCCGCTGCTGCAGGGCACCATCCTGGTGCTGGCGCTGTTCTTCGTCTTCCTCAATCTCCTGGTCGATATCGCGCAGGCCGCGATCGATCCGCGCATCAAGCGGAACTGACCATGCAGGATTTTCTCTCATGACCGCGATGACCGACACCGCGCTGCAGGCAGCGCCTACGCACGCCGCCCGCGGCTACTGGGCCACGGTGGGCCGCCGTATTGTCAAAGACAAGGTCAGCATGACGTGCGCGGCGATCCTGCTGCTGATTCTGCTCGGCGCGTTGTTCGCGCCGTGGCTCGGCCTCGCCGATCCCTATCAGGGCTCGATGATCCGCCGGTTGCGCCACATCGGCACACCGAATTATCCACTCGGCACCGACGAGCTCGGCCGCGACATGTTTGCGCGATTGGTCTATGGCGGCCGGCTGTCACTGCTGATCGGCATCCTGCCGGTGATCCTGGCTTTCGTGATAGGCACCTCGCTCGGCCTCGTGGCCGGTTATGTCGGCGGCAAGCTCAACACCGCCATCATGCGCACGGTCGACGTGTTCTACGCCTTCCCCTCGGTGCTACTGGCCATCGCGATTTCCGGCGCGCTTGGCGCCGGTATCGTCAATTCCATCGTCTCTCTGACCATCGTGTTCGTGCCGCAGATCACCCGCGTCGCCGAGAGCGTCACCACCGGCGTTCGCAACGCCGACTTCGTCGAGGCCGCGCGAGCATCCGGCGCCGACGCCTTCACCATCATGCGGGTGCACATGCTCGGCAACGTGCTCGGCACCATCTTCGTGTATGCGACGGGGCTGATCTCGGTGTCGATGATTCTGGCCGCCGGCCTGTCGTTCCTCGGTCTCGGCACCAAGCCGCCGGAGCCGGAATGGGGCCTGATGCTCAACACGCTGCGCACCGCGATCTACGTCAATCCCTGGGTCGCGGCATTGCCCGGCGCGATGATTTTTGCAGTATCGATCTGTTTTAACCTGTTGAGTGATGGCATGCGCAGCGCCATGGACATCCGGAACTGATGTCATGACCGAAATCATCGAACCCATCGACAAGCTCGAACCGTTGCCGGACATCGGCGGCGTCGCGCAGCCGCTGCTTCGCGTGGATGGCCTCACAAAACACTTTCCGGTGCGCGGCGGGCTGTTTGCCAAGAGCAAGACCGTGCGTGCCGTCGATAACGTATCGTTCGACATCGCCAAGGGCGAGACCGTCGGCATCGTCGGTGAATCCGGCTGCGGCAAATCGACCACCGCGCGACTGCTGATGCACCTGATGGAGCGCAATTCCGGCGACATCATCTATGACGGCCGCGCCGTCGGCCGCGAGCTGACGTTGCGCGAACTGCGCCGCGGCATGCAGATGGTGTTCCAGGACAGCTACGCCTCGCTTAATCCGCGCCTCACTATCGAGGAATCGATTGCGTTCGGGCCGAAGGTCCACGGCATGGCAGAAGGCGCGTCGCGGGCACTGGCGCGCGAGCTGCTGGGGAAGGTCGGCTTGCGGCCGGAGAATTTCGCCAACCGCTATCCGCACGAGATTTCCGGCGGCCAGCGCCAGCGCGTCAATATCGCGCGTGCGCTCGCGTTGTCGCCGCGCCTCGTCATTCTCGATGAGGCCGTGTCGGCGCTCGACAAGTCGGTCGAAGCCCAGGTGCTCAACCTCCTGGTCGACCTGAAGCGCGAATTCGGCCTGACCTATCTGTTCATCAGCCACGATCTCAATGTGGTCCGCTACATCTCCGACCGTGTGCTGGTGATGTATCTCGGCGAGGTCGTCGAACTCGGCCCGGTCGACAATGTCTGGGACAGGCCCGCGCATCCCTATACGCGCGCACTGCTGGCGGCGATGCCGTCGTCGGACCCTGACAACCGCACCCAGACCCCGCCGATCACCGGCGATCCGCCGAACCCGATCGATCCACCGTCCGGCTGCCGTTTTCACACGCGCTGTCCGTTCGCCGAGGCGGTATGCTCCGGTGAAAGCCCGAAGCTGACCGATATCGACGCGACCGGACATCAGGTCGCTTGCTACATGTTCATTCCGGGCGCCAGCCACAGCAAGGCGCCAGCCGCAGGAGCCATGCCGTCATGACCGCGCCAACACCCAACCAGATCAAGGCGATCGCCGAGTTCGGCGGTTTAACTGTTGCCGACGATGTCGCGGCGCGCATCGCCCATGCCATCGGCCCCGCTTATGAGGGCTTCAAGGCCATCGCCGGCACGCTGCCGATGGATCTCGAGCCCGCCACCTTTCTCGTCGTGCAGAATACGAAAGCCGTCAAATGAGCGTCACCGAACCCGCATTGCTGTCGCTGACCGAAATAGCCGACGCCATTGCCAACAAGAAGATCTCGTCGCGCGAAGCGACAAAGTCATGTCTCGACCGGACCGCCAAATGGCAGTCGAGCCTCAATGCGTTCATGTCGATCGAGGCCGATGCTGCGCTGGCCGCTGCCGATGCCGCCGACGCAGCGCTCGCCAAGGGGCAGAGCAAGGGCGTGCTGCACGGCGTGCCGCTGGCGCACAAGGACATGTATTACGACGAAGGCCATGTGGTCACTTGCGGCTCGCACATCCGCCGCGACTGGGTCGCGACCACGACGTCGACGGCGCTGCAGCGGCTGAAGGACGCCGGCACCGTGCGCCTCGGCTCTCTGCAGATGGTGGAATTCGCCTATGGCCCCACCGGCCACAACGCGCATTACGGCGCGGTGCATAATCCGTGGCATGTGGATCACGTCACCGGCGGCTCGTCGTCGGGTTCGGGCTCCGCCGTCGCTGCCCGTTTGACATTTGCGGCATTGGGCTCCGACACTGGCGGTTCGATCCGGTTGCCGGCGCATTTCTGCGGCGTCACCGGATTGAAGACCACCGTGGGCCTGATCAGCCGCGCCGGCGCCATGCCGCTGTCGCAGTCGCTCGACACCGTCGGCCCGCTGGCCCGCACCGTCGAGGATTGCGCGCTGCTCACCGGCCTGATGGCCGGCGCCGATCCGCTCGATCCGACCACCAGCACGCGCGCGGTGCCGAACTACATGGCGGCCACGCACGCGTCGGCCAAGGGCATGACCGTCGGCATTCCCAAGGCGTTCTACGTCGAGGATCTCGATGACGGCACGGCGCAGGCCCTGCAGGACACCATTGCAACGCTGAAGCGCGAGGGCGTTCATGTGGTCGAGGTCGACCTGCCGGACCAGCGACAGCTTTCGGCGGCTTGCCAGTTGCTGATCGTCACCGAGGCTGCCGCGATTCACAAACGCTGGATGGTCGAGCGGCCGCAGGACTATGGCCCGCAGATCCTGGCACGGCTGCAGAACGGCTTCGGCATTTCCGGCGTGACCTATCTGGAAACCATGCGCTGGCGCGGTCCGGCGCTGGCGGCTCATCTCGCCGCGGTCGCCGGCGTGGATGCAGTTCTGGCGCCGGTTTCGCCGGCCGCGGCACCAACCATTCTGGAAACGGATGTCGGCAACAGTCTGGACGCCGAGGCGATGATCCAGCGGGTGACACGCTTCACCCGCCCGATCAACTACCTCGGCCTGCCGGCGCTCTCGATTCCGACCGGCTTCACTTCCAGCAAGTTGCCGATAGGCATGCAGCTGATCGGTCGACCGTTCGATGAAGCCACCGTGCTGACCATCGGCGCCGCGTTCCAGCGGGCGACTGATTTCCACACCCAATGCCCGGAGCTTGCATGAGCAATCTCGTCGAGGTCCGCAATCTCAACGTTCGCTTCGGCGGCGAGCGTACCGTATATGCGGTCAACGATCTCAGTTTTTCGCTGGGCGAGGGCGAGGTGCTCGGCCTGCTCGGCGAGTCCGGCTCCGGCAAGAGCGTGACCCTGCGGGCCTTGATGCGGCTGTTGCCGAAGAAGCGCACGCAGATCACCGGCACCGTCAACGTGATGGGCAAGGACGTGCTGGCGCTCAACGACGAGGAGCTGTCGGCGTTTCGCGGTCAGACCGTATCGATGATCTTCCAGGAGCCGGCGCTGGCGCTGGATCCGGTCTACACCATCGGCCAGCAGATCGCCGAGAGCGTGATGCGCCACGAAGGCAAGAGCCAGGCGGACGCGAACAAGCGAGCGCTGGAGATGCTGGAAGTGGTACGCATCCCCTCGGCGAAGCGCCGGCTCGATGCCTATCCGCATGAAATGTCGGGCGGCATGCGGCAGCGCGCGATGATCGCGCTGGCGCTGGCCTGCAAGCCGAAGATCCTGCTGGCGGACGAGCCGACCACCGCGCTGGATGCTACCGTGCAGATCCAGATCCTGCTGCTGCTGCGCGAATTGCAGCGCGAATTCGGCATGTCCATCATCTTCGTCACCCACGACATCGGCGTGGCCATCGAGATCTGCGACCGTGTCGCGGTGATGTATGCCGGCCAGATCGTCGAGCAGGGCACGCTGAGCCAGATCGTGCGTAGCGCGGTGCATCCCTATCCGCGCGGCCTGCTGGCCTCCACCGTGCACGGTGCCAAGCGCGGCGCGCGGCTGGAGACCATCCCCGGGACGCCGCCCTCGCTCGACAAGGCACCGGTGAACTGCTCGTTTGCGCCGCGCTGCAGCTTCGCGCAGCCGCGCTGCGTCGAGGCGCCGCCGCCCAACGTGCATCTCGACGGCAACCGCGTGGTGCGCTGCATTCTGGCGGAGCAGATGGCGGTGGTTGAGACGGTTTAAGTTACCAACTCTCGTGTCCCGGACGCGATGCGGCATTCTCATGCCGCTCCGCAGATCCGAGACCCACACCTGCAGTGCTCTTGCAATGGGCCCCGGATCTGCAGCGCACGACGCCGCCTGGCGGCGGCGCACTGCACTGCGTCCGGGGCAAGAGCTTCTGCTACCCCGCCAAATTCTTCAGCAAGAATGTCAGCGCAGTCTGCGCGAAGACGTGCATGTTGCCGAGCCGGTCGCTGCTGCCGGTCTCCAGCGTCATGACCTCGTTTCGCGGCCCGGACACGGCCATGCGGCTGTGGCCGGCGGCGTCGCCGTAGCTGTTGCCGGACGGACCGGTGGCGCCGGTTTCCGACAGGCCCCAGTCGCAGCCAAAGCGTTCGCGGATGCGCTTTGCCAGCAGTTGTGCATAGGGCTCCGACGCTGAGCGGATGCCGGTCATGGCGTCGTTGTCGATATCCCCCAGGATGCGGCGGGCGTCGCGGGTATATATCACCGCGCCGCCGAGAAAATACGCCGATGCGCCGGGCACCGCCAGCAATGCCGCCGATATCAGGCCGCCCGTGGACGATTCCGACACCACGATCTTCTGCTTGCGCGCGATCAGTTCGATCGCGATCTTTTCCGCCAGCGGGACCAGGTCCTTCATGATGGTTCGCCCATTCTGCAATCTGTCAGGGTTGTCGGGTCAGGCCTTTGCCGTGCAGCCATGTCTGGATGAGTGCAGCGACCTCGGCGTTGTTCTTGTCCATCATCAGCATGTGCGAATTGCCCTTGATGCCGACCTTTGGCAGATCGACAACGTCGGCGATGCCGCCCGCCGCCTTGATCCCGTCTGCGAAGGCCACTCCGGTTGCGCGAATTTTCGGCCAGCGCGAATCCTGTTCGATGAAGTCACCGTAGACCAGCAATGACGGAATGCCCTTCAGCATGTCCACCTTGGCCGGATCGCCGACGCCCGCCGGTTCGATGGCGATGAGCGCCTTGACCTTGTCGGGCCGCGCCTGCGCCGCCTTGAAGCCGAACGCGCCGGCCTGACTGTGAAACAGGATGACGCAGGGGCAGACCCGGTCAATCTCGGCGATATAGGCGGCAAGGATCGCATCGTCCGTGGTAGTCCACCGCGGCACGTTCTGCTTGACGAAGTTTTCGTAACCATCGTTGGGAAACTGGCTGCCGGGCAGCAGCTTGCGTTTGGCCGGATCCGGATCGTACGAGCCTGGGCCTGCGCCGATGCGAAACCGTTCGAATGGGTTGCCGGTGGTCAGGAACACCGGCTCGCCTTTGAAGATGTCAGGATACTGCGCCCAGCCGGAACGGCCACGTTCAACCGCATCGGAATTGTAGACAGCCCAGCCCTTGCGCAGGAAATAGTTCAGCCAGCCTTCGCGGCCATCCGGTGTGGTCTCATAGGTGACGCCGGTGAGGCCGCCGCCATGCCACATCAGCAACGGGACGGTGCCGGTCTCGTTCGCAGGCAGGAAGTACTGCACGTACATCTGCTCGACCTGGTAGGTGCCGTTGGGGTCGACCTTGGCCGGCACGCCGCCCTGGGTGAACGTGACCTCCTTGACCGGCTTGCCGCTGATCTCGACCAGCCGCCCGCCCACATGGAAGGAGCCCATGTCGTGCAGCGCGATAGGCTCGGCAGCCCGCGCAGGGATGGCTGCGGCCATGAGCAGGGCTGCCGCGGCGATGAAGCAGGAACGTGACATGAATCCTCCCACGATAGCGTTTTATTGTTTGTTCGTCATGGTGCCTGCCGGTGCGTCAGGCGTTTGATCGCATGATCGCACCGGCGAAGCCCATCTGGCGATGGGCGGGTATGCTTAGCCGTTCATCGACGCGTCGCTTCCGCAAATCAGGCGATCATCATGATCGCTTGCCGCCCGCCGCTCAAGCCTGTGCCGGCGCGGTCTCGCGGGTCGCGATGGATTTGCCGCCGCGATAGATAGCCAGCGTTGCCATCAGGCCGGAGGCGGCGGCGAACATCAGCCAGAAACCGGGCGAGGCGTTGTCGCCGGTTTCCTTGATCAGCCAGGTCGAGGCCAGCGGCGTGAAGGTGCCGAACAGCGCGGCGGCCAGTGCGAAGGCGAGCGAGAAGCAGGTCGTTCGTACATGGGTCGGCACGATCTCCACCAGCGCGCCCAGCATGGCACCGCTGTACATGCCGAAATAGAACGAGAACAGCATTTCCACGGCCAGCATCTTGCCGAAGGTTGGCGCCGCCGTCAGCCACAGCAATGCGGGATAGGCGGTGAGCAGCGCGAGAACGGAGATCGTGATCAGCACCGGTTGGCGTCCGATCCTGTCCGACAACGCGCCGCCGACCGGATTCCAGATGAAGTTGGTCACGGCTACGGCCAGCGTCACCAACAGGCTATCGGCCGTCGACAGCTTCAGCACGTTCTTGCCGAAGGTCGGCGTATAGACGGTGACGAAATAGAACGTCACGGTGGTCATTGCCGTCATGAACATGCCGAGCATGATGATCTTCCAGTTCAGCGCCGCCGAGGCGAAGATTTCCTTCGGACTGGGATGGTGCTTCATGGCGAGAAATGCCGGGGTCTCTTCCAGCGTCCGACGCAGGACGAAGATGAATGGCACAATGATGCAGCCGACGAAGAACGGAATGCGCCAGCCCCAGGCTGTGACCTGATCCGCCGGCATGATTTCGCTCAGGAAGTAACCGAGCAGTGCTGCGACGAAGATCGCGACCTGCTGGCTGGCCGACTGGAACGAAGTGTAGAAGCCCCGGTTGCCCGGCGTCGAGATCTCGAACAGGTAGACCGACACGCCGCCAAGTTCGACGCCGGCGGAGAAACCCTGCAGCAGCCGGCCGATCAGCACGATGATCGGCGCCGCAATGCCGATCGAGGCATAGGTCGGGCATATCGTGATGACTACGGTGCCAATTGCCATAATCCCGAGCGTCACGATCAGCCCCTTGCGGCGGCCGATACGATCGATGTAGGCGCCGAGGAAGATCGCACCGACCGGCCGCATCAGGGCGCCCAGCCAGAAGGTCGTGAAGGTCAGCAGCAGCGCATTGGTGTCGTTGCCCGGTGGGAAGAACGCCTTCGAAATCGCAGTGGCATAGAAGCCGAACAGGAAGAAATCGAACTGTTCAAGGAAGTTGCCGCTGGTCGAACGCAGAATGGCTCCCAACCGTGATTTGATCTGCGGCTGCGCTACGGTGGCTTGCGATGTCACGACGTTTCTCTCCTGGCTCGGGCCGACTCATGGTGGTGCTAGCTGGACAACTGTCCTATTCTTCTGCGGCAATCTGCCACAGTGCGGCGCGACCACCAACCAGAAACCACTGCGAGACACGAGATCTCTCAGTAATATCCAACAAATTCAGGCTTTTGCCGATCCGGAGGCCAGCAGCCACTTCCGGAACGCGGCGAGCTTCGGCGTCTCGGCTGCCGCCTCCGGCGCAACGAGATAGAAGCCTGCATCGGCCGGCAGGCGGATCTGGAACGGCACCATCAGCCGGCCCTTGGCCAGATCGCCTTCCACATAGGTCGTCCGGCTGATGGCCACGCCGAGGCCATCGATCGCGGCCTGCAACGTCATGAAAATCATGTCGAAGGACAGGCTGGGCTGTTTTGCGATGTCGGCCGAAAGACCCGCGGCGGTCAGCCATAGCCGCCAGTCGTCGTCATAGCCGCTCGAATGCAGCAGCGTGTGATGCGCGAGGTCCGCAGGCGAGCGCAGCGGCCGCTCGCCGGCCAGCAGCGCCGGGCTGCACACCGGAAACACCTGATCGGCCGTGAGCCAGTCGGCGCGCAGGCCGGGCCACTGGCCGCGGCCGTAGCGGATGGCGGCATCGACGTCGCCGGCATTGAAGTCGACCAGGCTGGTCGAGGTGGTGATGCGCACGTCGATGTCGGGATGAGCCGCCTGGAAAGTCGACAGCTTCGGCAGCAGCCATTTGGACGCCAGTGAGGCCAGCGTGCTGATGGTCAGCACGCGGTCGTTGCCCTTTCGCTGCAGGCGGTCAGTGGCCAGCCGGAGATCGTTGAACGCCGCGCGCACGCCCGGCAGATAGTCGCGCGCCTGTGGGGTCAGCGTCAGGGCGCGATTTTGCCGAAGGAACAGCTTGATGCCGAGTTCCTCCTCCAGCCGCCGGATCTGATGGCTGATCGCGGTCTGGGTCACGTTCAATTCAGCGGCGGCATTGGTGAAGCTGAGGTGGCGCGCCGCGGCCTCGAAGGCGCGCAGGCCGTTGAGCGACGGAAGGCGGGCGGTCATTGTCTGTCCTGACGCGTAATGCATGAGTCCGTATCATGCGAAGGGGACAACATGTCGTTTGTCGAAATTCACCGAGGGGCAGATATTTCCTGAGAAATTAACTTCAGGAGAGCAAAATGTCCACGTGCACCCATGAACCGTTGGCCACTCGCGAACCGATGACAAATCATCATGTTGCGGGCTTGCTTAGCCAGGTCCTTGAAGTGGTCCGTACCTGGCACGAGCGGCAGCACGGCAGGCGCGAACTCCAGCATTGGACCGAGCGCGATATGCGCGATGCCGGCGTGTCGCCGGGCGACGTACGGTTCGAAGCCGGAAAGCCGTTCTGGCAGGCGTGAGCCGAAGTGGAGTGCGGGCCATGCTGGCGCTGGATCTCAACCATCTCGATCAATATTCCGACCATCTCCGATCCCTCAGCGGGGTCCCCGTGACGGTGCGCTTCGTCGCGCCCGAGGACGCGTCTGCACTGCAGGCGTACTTCCGCAGCCTGTCGGTGCAGTCGCGCTACAATCGGCTGATGGGCGCAGCCAGCGAACTGCCGCCGGCGCAGCTCGACGCCTTTACGCATTTGCATGACGACGGCCGGTTCTCGGTGGTGGCGACGGTTGCGAGCGACGCCATGGAGACCATCGTCGGCGAAGCCCGCTATGCGTTCGACGAGGATACTGCGAGTGTCGAACTTGGCCTGTCGGTGGCGAACGCCTTTCAGGGCCAGGGGATCGGTACGGCGCTGATGGCCAACCTGGAATGTCGCGCGGCTGCGCTCGGCGCCAAACGCCTGTTCGGCGATACGTTGCGCACCAACGACGCGATGGTGGCGCTGGCGCGAAAATCGGGCTTTGCCTTTGCTGCGATACCGAATGACTGGAGGCAGGTGCGGTTCACCAAGCCAATCGAGGTCGCGCCGCGTGAGGTTCCGTGTGCGACGTGGCATCTGCTGGCGGAAGCGGCATGACTCGTCGCTCGCACCACGCCAATTGGCCTGGTGCGAGCGACAGCTTTAAAACTTCTCCACCCACGGCCGGATCTCCAGTTCCGAACTCCAGGCGCTGCGGGGTTGCTGCAGGACGTTCCAGTAGTTGAGTGCGATCGCATCGGGGTCCAGCATGGAGTCCGGACGGTCGGCAGGCTCGGCGCGCACCGAACTGCGGATGCCGCCGTCGATGACGAAGTGTGCGATGTGAATTCCCTGCGGCGCGAATTCACGCGCCAGCGATTGTGCCAGACCGCGCAAGGCAAACTTGCCCATGGCGAACGGCGCTGATTGCGCAAAGCCCTTGATGCTGGCCGACGCCCCGGTGAACAGGATGGCGCCGTGCCGGTCCGGCAGCATTCGCTGCAGTGCCTGTTGCGCCACCAGAAAGCCGCCGAAGGCGCTGACGGCGATCGACTGCGCGACATCGGCGGGAGCCAGTTCAATGAACGGGCCGCGGGCGCGCTGACTGGCGTTGTAGACCACCACGTCGGGCTTGCCGAGCTTGTTCTCCACGTCGGCGAACAGCTTTTCCACGTCGTCGGCATCGGTGGCATCGCAGGTGAATGCCGTTGCGCCGGTGTCCCTGCACAGCGCATCGAGCTTGGCGATGTTGCGGGCGGCGAGCGCGACGCGAAGGCCCTGTTTCGACAGCAGCCGTGCCAGCGAAGCGCTGATGCCTTCGCCGGCGCCGACGATCAGGGCAGTTTCATAGTGCGGAATGTCCATGGGATGCATTTCTCCAGCAGGCCACTTTATTCGATCGCGCGCGAGGCGCATGATGCAGATGGAAACGCCACCCACATAAACAAGAGGGTCGTCATGAACGCCCAGACCAAAATCAGTGCATCGATCGCTGCCAACCTGATCGCCCCCGATACGTCCGGCATGAACTTTTATCGCGCCGATCCGGCGCTGCGTGATCTGTTGAGCATCCATCTGCCCGAAGCGCTCTTCGTGCATATCGAGCCGCATCTCGACCGGCTCGGCGGGCTTGCCGGCGGCGTGCTCGATGACTGCGCGCGGATGGCTGACCAGCACGTGCCCGTGCTGCACCAGCGTGATCGCTTCGGTCGCGATGTGCAGTGGATCGAATATCATCCGGCCTATCGTGAGCTCGAAAAGGCCGCCTATGGCGAATTCGGCATCCATGCCATGTCGCATCGCGCGGGCATCCTCGGTTGGCCGTCGATCTATCCGGTGGTCGCCAAGCATGCCTTCACCTTTCTGTTCAACCAGGCTGAGTTCGGCATGGGTTGTCCGATCAATGTCACCGACGGCGCCGCAAAACTGCTGTCGAAATTCGGCGACGCCGCACTGAAGGAAAAATATCTCGACGGGCTGACGCAGACCGACATGCGCAAGCTCACCCAAGGCGGCCAGTTCATGACCGAGAAGGAGGGCGGTTCCGATGTCGGCACGCTGACGACGACGGCCGTGCAGGAGGGTGATCACTGGCGCCTCACCGGCGAAAAATGGTTCTGCTCCAATGCGGATGCCGAGGTGGTGATGCTGCTGGCAAGGCCGGAGGGCGCGGTGGGCGGCACCCGCGGCGTCGGCCTGTTCCTGATGCCGCGGCGGCTGGAGGACGGCTCGCCCAATCACTATCGAATTGTGCGTTTGAAGGACAAGCTCGGCACTCGCTCGATGGCGTCGGGCGAGATCAAGCTGGAAGGCGCCATCGCTTATGCGGTGGGAAATCTAGACCGCGGCTTCGTGCAGATGGCCGAGATGGTCAACTCGTCGCGGCTGTCGAATGGCGTAAAGTCGACCGCGCTGATGCGCCGCGCGTATCACGACGCGATGGCGGTGGCGCGCGGCCGCGTGGTGTTTGGCAGCCGCATCGTCGACCTGCCGCTGGCACGGCGCCAATTGATGAAGATCATGCTTGCCACCGAGCAGGCGCTGTCCATGAGCTTCCTCACGGCCGATGCGCTGGATCGCGCCGAGGCGGGCAGCCAGGACGCCGCGGCGTTGCTGCGCATTCTCACGCCGACGCTCAAGTTTCGCGCGACGCGCGATGCGCGCAAGGTCTGCGGCGATGCGCTGGAGATGCGCGGCGGCATCGGTTACATTGAGGAATTCGCCAGCGCCCGGCTGCTGCGCGACGCCCATCTCGGCTCGATCTGGGAAGGCACCGGCAACATCGTGGCGCTCGATGCCTTGAAGCGCGCGGTGGGGCGTCACGGCGCCGAGGGTGCATTGGCTGCCGACCTGCATGCGCGGCTCGACGATAGTTCGAGCGTTCCGCAGGCGTGGCGCGACCGGCTGCATGGCCTGGTCGATCGCGCCATCGGTTTTGCCCGTGAGGTCGCGGCGCATTCCGATCACGAGGCCGATGCGCGGCGCGCCACCAGTTCGCTCTATCACGTCGCCAGCGCGGTGGCCTTGGCGTGGGAAGCCGAAAAGATCCATGCGCGGCGTGGCGACGCCAGGCGTCTCCTGTTGTCGCGTCTGGTGATCGACCATCGCCTGATGGCGCCGGATCCGTTCGCTGTGATCGAAGGTCCGACACAGCGCGCTATCACAGAGTGTCTGCTCGACGAGCGCGATTTGGGGATGGCGGAGGCGGGCGCGTTGGTGATGGCTTAGCTTCGCGCGCAACTGTCATCGCCCGGCCAGGTGCGCAATTGAGCGCTAGATGTTTGGTCCCAGCATTTGATGGTGCATTATTCTCCGACGGTTGGAAGGATGCGCTATGGGACAGGTTCACCACGGGAGCGCCACAACGACAGCGGCGGTCCGTCGAGCGATACAACATAGTCAAGAGAGCCTGAGGGTCTTGGCCAGGCGGCATGGGATCAATCCCAAGACCGTCGCCAAGTGGAAGGCGCGGGCCTCGGTCGAAGATCTACGAACCGGGCCGAAAGACCCGAAGTCGACGGTTCTGACGGTCGAGGAAGAGGCGCTTATTGTCGCCTTCCGGCGGCACACGCTGCTGCCGCTCGATGACTGCTTGTATGCCCTGCAACCAACCATCCCGCATCTGACGCGCTCGTCACTGCATCGCTGCCTGCAGCGCCACGACATCTCGCGATTGCCTGAAGTCGAGGGCGACAAGCCAGATCGGCGTAAGTTCAAGACCTATCCGATCGGCTACTTTCACATCGACATCGCCGAGGTCCGCACCGAGCAGGGCAAGCTCTATCTGTTCGTGGGGATCGACCGGACCTCAAAGTTCGCCTTCGTCGAGTTGCACGAGAAAGCCACTCGGCGCATCGCCGGCGACTTCCTGCGCCACCTGATCGCGGCCGTGCCCTACAAGATCCACACCGTGCTGACCGACAATGGCACGCACTTCACCACGCCCGGTGCCGGTGGCTCAGCGGTCCCTGAGATCAAGCTGGCCCTCGAGCGTGGCGAGCCGGTCTGGGCCCATGGCTTCGAGTTGGCTTGCGCCCAGGCCGACATCGATCATCGCCTCACCAAGCCCAAGCACCCCTGGACCAATGGCCAGGTCGAACGGATGAACCGGACTATCAAGGAAGCGACCGTCAAGCGCTTCCACTACGAGACCCACGACCAACTCCGTCGCCACCTCGGCGACTTCATCGACGCCTACAACTTCGCGCGTCGGCTAAAGACCCTGCAGGGCCTCACACCCTACGAGTACGTTTGTAAGATCTGGACAAAAGAGCCCACCAGATTCAATGTTGATCCGACCCATCAAAGTCCGGGACTAAACATCTAGGTCCGGGCGATCCAGTAGACACTGCCGCCGGTGATCAGACCTCAACGTCGCAGTTTACTGGATCCCCCGCTTACGCGGGGGATGACAGTGGAGTGCCCGGAGAGACTAAGACTTCAAAATCCCTTCGGCGCCTTGAAGCCGCCGAACTCACGTTCGATCAACTCGGCCAGTTTCAGCGGCGTGCGGTCTTCCAGCCATGGCCCCATGATCTGCAATCCGATCGGCAGCCCATCCTTCGACATCGCGACGGGAATGGCGGTTGCTGGCAGGCCGGGCAAGGTGGCAACGCCGGGCCAGATCAGCTGATCGACATAGGGATGGTTCACGCCGTCGATCTCGATATTGCGCTTGTCTTGGTCGGGGTCGTGATTGTGCGGATAGGCGGGCGTCGGCATCACCGGGCAGATCACCGCGTCGAAGCGCTCAAACAGCGCGCGCCACTGGGCGCGCAGTCGGTTGCGGCCGTTGTCTGCGATCAGCCAGTCGCGATGATTCAGCACTGCGCCGCGGCCGCGTTCGGCCGCGAGGCTGAGATCGTTCGGATCGAGTTTCGAAACCAGGGTGACGTTTGCCGCGTATTCCTCGGCCGGGGCGCCGGCGGCCATCAGGGCCACCAGCATCCGCATGTAGAGCCGCGCGCCGTCTGCGAGATCGGGCAGCAGCGGGCTCGTCCGGCTCACGCTGGCGCCGGCCTTTGCCAGGTTTGTGGCGAGCGTTTCCACCGCTTCGCGCACGCTTGCCGAGATCGGCAGAAGCGGATGAGCGTTGAGCACCAGAACCCGGAAATCCTTGAGTTCTGTATGCCGCGCCGGTGGCAGCGCTAGCTGGTAACCGACGCCTTCGTGCCAGGGGTCCGGCCCGGCGATGACGTCGAGCAGCAGGGTGAGGTCGGCAGCGCAACGGGCCATCGGGCCGATCACCGAGAGGTCGCGGGTCGAGGGCAGCGGCGGAAATGGCGGCGGGACGTGGCCACGGGGCGGAGCTAGCGCGAAAGTCGGCTTGTGGGCGTAGATGCCGCAATAGTGGCCGGGCACGCGCAGCGATCCGCCGATGTCGGAGCCGAGCGACAGCGCGCCATAACCGGCCGCCAATGCGGCCGACGATCCGCCGGAGGAGCCGCCCGGCGTGCGGCCGAGGTCATAGGGATTACTGGTGGTGCCATAGATGTCGTTGTAGCTCTGCCAGTCGCCGAGACCGATGGGCACGTTGGTCTTGCCGAGGATCACGCCGCCCGCATCCTTTACACGGGTGATGGCGAGGGCGTCGTCTGCGGCAATAAAATCCTTCTGCGCCGGAAAACCCCAGGTCGTGGGTAGACCGGCGACATTGAAGGATTCCTTCACCGTCAAGGGAATGCCGAGCAGCGGTGCGGTGTCGCCGCGCCCGAGCGCGGCGTCGGCGGCGCGGGCGGCGTCGAGGCCACGATCGAAATCGCGCACGCAGACGGCGTTGACGCGGCTGTCATGGGTTTCGATCTGGTCGATGACGCCCTGCGCCAGTTCGACGGCAGAGACTTTTTTTGCGTTCAGCAGGGAGGTCAGTTCGGTGGCGGTCGCAAAATTCAATTCCGGCGTGGTCAAGGCGCATCTCCTGCGATGATCGACGGGATCGATGATGCGCATATCGCGGTACCGGAGCAAGCGCTATCAGCGAAATGCACGCACCGCGGAAGTGTCGGGGATCAATGGTCCGGAGGCCGAGTGCGTGCGGCCTACGGGCTGCCTATCCCGGCAGCATCCGCTGCATGATGCGGTCGCGATAGACAAAGATGTGGACCAGCACGGCCGCAACGTGCAACGCGATGACAATCATCAGGCCCCATTCCGTGGCCTGATGCCAGCCGTCGATCAGTTTGCCGGCCTCCGCATTTTTCGACGACAGCATGGGCAGCGGCACCAGGTAGAACAGCGACACCGACCAGCCGCGGAACGAGGCGAACAGCCAGCCCGTGATGGTTGTGGCCAACACCAGAACATAGAGCAGCCAGTGCATCGCCTCCGAACTGACGCGCTGCCATGGCTGCAACAAGCTATCCGGCGCCACCGGATGGGTGCTTCGCCACACCAGGCGCAAGGCGATAACTGCGAGGATGAGCATACCGAACGAGAGGTGAAACGTCATCGGGGCACCGGGCGGGCCGGCATGGATGTCGGGCATCAGCCAGCCGATCGGATACTGGATCAGAAGCAGCGCCACGATCAGCCAATGCAAGATCTTGGCTGGAGTGCCGTAGTGCAGACGATCAGTCATGACGTTCTTTCAGTGAGCAGGGGTCAATAGACGGCTCTGCGAGTTGCGGAGCGCGCCGTCGGATTCACGGGTCCGTGGGGACACGTTCGCCGGCGTCCGCTGAGATTCACATCGAAGATGCCGAGCTTAAAACCGGTGACGGCAAACAGCGTATGCTGCTGTTCGGCCGACGGACTAAGGCGCTCGATCTGATCTTGCGCGCCAGGCGCACCGCCGGTGCGGCGTCACCAACTGGTGGGAAGGTCTGGATTTCGTCGACGGCCCAAGCGGGGGCCGCGAAGGCAAGACCGGTGGCGAAGGCGAGATTCCCGAAGCAGCGTCGTAGAGTCTTCATGGCGCTGATCCAGCTCGTCGATCCGGCACATGGCAGCGGCGGCCGACATCAAGGTTAGAATTATTCTAAATTTTCTAGAAGGTCACTCGCGCACGGTCAAGCTGCCGGTTCCCTTTTCGATCCAGCGTCGAGCAGCGGCCATATGGCGGATCCGGATTCTGACAACCGCAGCGTCACACCGACATCGAGTGTTTCGCGCCGCCGGCGACGGGATTGAGATAGGCGTCGAAACGGGCGCAGATGTTGCGGACGAACGGGCGACCGCGCGGCGTCAGCTCAAACCCGTCATCGGTTGACTTCAGAAAACCGTCGGGATCGTTGACCACCAGCGCATCGGCCTCGCGCAGCAGGGCATGCGCTTCTGCCTCGCCGAAATTCGCAGCGATGGCTGCGAAGGAGAACGTGAAATCGCACATCAGGCGTTCGATGACGAAGGCGCGCAACCGGTCGTCGGGCGTCAGCGTCCAGCCGCGCGTGGTGGCGAGACCGTTCTGCCCCACGCGGTTGGCATAGTCGCCCACAGCCACGGCGTTCTGCACGTAGCCCTGCGGCAATTTTCCGATCGCCGAAGCGCCAAGCCCGATCAGCGTCTCGGCGCCGTCGGTGGTGTAACCTTGGAAATTGCGGTTGAGCGGCTTCGTCGCCAGGCTGTCCTCGCGCCGTGCAAAATGATCGAGCCCGAGTTGCACGTAGCCAGTCTTGGTGAGCTGGGTGGTGAGCCGACGCGCCATGGCGAAGCGCTCCATCGGCCCGGGCAGCGCGGCCTCGTCGATCAGCTTCTGATTGTGCGCGCGCTGCGGCAGGTGAGCGTAGCCGAAGATGGCGATGCGGTCGGGCGACAGCTCGATCACCCGGGCGATGGTGCGGGTCAGGCTCTGCTCGGTCTGGTGCGGCAGGCCGTAGACCAGATCCATATTGACCGAGGTCACGCCACGGTCGCGGAACAGGTCCAGCGACGCCTTGGATACCTCGTAGCTCTGCATACGGCCGATCGCGGCCTGCACCGCGGGATCGAAGTCCTGCACGCCGATCGAGATTCGGTTGACGCCGATTCCAACGAAGGCATCGGCCTTGTCGGCGGTCATCAGCCGCGGATCGATTTCGACGGCGAATTCGGTGTCTGCGTCGAGGTGGAAACTCGCCTTCAGCGCGCCGCCCAGACGCGTGATGTCCGCGACCGACAGAATATCCGGCGAGCCGCCGCCCCAGTGCAGGTGGGGCAGCCGATGCCCGCGCGGGACCAGACCGGAGACCGTGGCAATCTCGGCCTCCAGCGTATCGAGGTAGCGCGCGACAGGATCGTAGCGGCGTGTCGCCTTGGTGCTGCAGGCGCAATACCAGCACATCTCGTTGCAGAACGGAATGTGCACATACAGCGATAGCGCCGCGTCATCGGCCAGCCCGGCCAGCCAGTTGCGGTAGTCGCCCGGACCCACCGTCGGTTTGAAGTGGTTCGCAGTGGGATAGCTGGTGTAGCGCGGCAACGCGGCGGCTCGCCGCATCACCAGCGCCTTGTCGATCTCATTCAAGCTCATGGCCTGCTCCCGAGCGGAACCGCGCCGGTCCGGCGGCTCGCGCATTCCGGGGACCATGCCCGCTCTACCGTCGGTGGGGGATGATCTGGATCAAGCTTCCTGCACATCGTGGCTCCCTGCCATGGCGGGGCGCGGGCGGGGCGATCAGAAGCCGGCCGTATAGCGACGGCATAAAAAGCTCATGAGGCCGAACCGGTCGCCTCAGAAATGCAGCGGCTTTCGCATCCAGATCGCGATCCAGATTCTGCTCTTTTCCGTCGTCGAAGCCATCGATCGGATGGCAAGTTCCCGTAGTAGTACCGGCCGACATATTAAGCCGGTGGAGTTACCGACCCTGTATCTGCAATGGCGGTAATGGCGATCCGGACCGATTTGATCCCCCATCCAATTTGAACGAAAGCAGAAAGAACTGATCCATATGCGCAAATTCTCGTTCGCAAAAATCCGTTCGCTTCAACTCAAAATCGGCCTCGTTGCGGGCCTTTGCCTGACGATGACGAGCGTTGTCCTGATCAGCTACACTCTGGTCTCGAGCGGGAATACGCATTCTTACGTCACCGCGGAAGTGATGCGCCTGGTGGATAGCCAAACCAAGGAGAGCCTGCTCAACCGCGCCGCGACTGAGGGCAATGCGATCAAGGCCGAACTTGAAGTCGGGCTCGATGCAGCGCGAACCATTGCGCATGCATTCGCCGTGCTGGCGGACGACAAGAACAGCGGGACACCGAGCGATACCCGCCGCAAGCAGCTGAATGCGGTGCTGCGGAATGTCCTGGAGAACAATCCGGCATTCAATGGCACTTATTCGGCGTGGGAACCCAATGCGCTCGACGGCAACGATGCAGCCTTTAAAGGCCGGAAGGACAGCGGCTCCGACGATACCGGCCGCTTCCTGCCTTACTGGACGCGCGGCGCGGGCGGTACGGTCGCGGTGCAGCCGCTTGTCGAGTACGACAGCAAGGACCAGCATCCGAACGGTCTGGTGAAAGGCGCCTGGTACATCAACCCGATGACCACGGGCAAGGAGAACATCCTCGGCCCGCTTCCCTATATCGTGCAGGGCAAGCAGGTATTCCTGGCGACCATGTCGGTCCCGGTGGTTATTGACGGAAAGTTCCGTGGCGTGGCAGGCGCAGACTACAATCTTGATTTTGTGCAGCAACTCGCGGTCAAGATCAATGCGTCGCTGTTCGACGGCAAGGGCAAGGTCGCCATTGTCAACGATACCGGACTGGTCGTGGCCAACAGTGCCAGTTCGAACGTCATTGGCAAGAAAGTCGCAGAGGCGGATCCTCGTTGGGCCGATAGTGCAGGCATCGTCCGCACCGGCAAGGCCACGGTGAAGGACGATCCGGCATCGGCCAACGTTGACATTTACTCCCCGATCCAATTCGGTCTCACGACTTCGCCGTGGGCCGTCATCGTCTCGATTCCCCGCAGTGTGGTGCTCGCGTCAGCCAATGCCCTCGACACCTCGCTACGGGAACGATCGACATCGAGCAGTCTTATGCAGCTTGGTGTCGGCTTGGTCGTGGTGCTGATTGCCATCGGACTGATTGCCATAGCCGCACGCGGCATCGCGCAGCCGATCCGCGCCTGTGCCGCGTTTGCCAACGGAATCGCCAAAGGCACCTTTGATCAGAAACTCGATATCGAGCAGGCGGACGAGGTGGGTGTTCTGGCAGGCGCATTGCGAACGATGCAAGGCGATTTGACGAAGAATGTCGCGCAGCGCGCGGAGGATCAGGCCAAGGGGGAGATTGATCGACGTCGAGGCATGCATGAACTCGCGGACAAATTCGAGGGCGCTGTCGGCGAGATCATCCAGACTGTGTCATCGGCCTCAACCGAACTCGAAGCGTCCGCCAATACGCTGTCGGCCAACGCCGAACGCGCGGAGCAACTGACCGCGGTGGTTGCCGCGGCTTCGGAAGAAGCCTCCACCAATGTGCAGTCGGTGGCCTCGGCCACCGAGGAGATGGCCTCTTCGGTTAACGAAATCAGCCGTCAGGTGCAGGAATCCTCGCGCATCGCCCATGAGGCGGTGGATCAGGCGCGCAAGACTAACGACCGCGTCGGTGAGTTGGCGAAAGCGGCGAGCCGTATTGGCGACGTCGTCGAACTGATCAACACCATTGCCGGGCAGACCAACCTGCTGGCGCTCAATGCAACCATCGAGGCGGCCCGTGCCGGCGAGGCCGGACGCGGTTTTGCGGTGGTGGCGTCTGAGGTCAAGGCACTGGCGGAGCAGACCGCCAAGGCCACCGGCGAGATCAGCATGCAGATCACCGGCATCCAGAACGCCACGCAGGATTCGGTGGGGGCAATCAAGGAAATCGGCGACACCATCGGGCGCATGTCGGAGATCGCCTCGACCATCGCGGCTGCAGTGGAAGAGCAGGGCGCGGCGACCCAGGAAATCTCCCGCAACGTCCAGCAGGCCTCGCAGGGCACCACCCAGGTCAGCACCAACATCGGCGATGTGCAGCGCGGTGCTTCCGAGACCGGCTCGGCGTCGGCGCAGGTGCTGTCGGCGGCGCAGCTGCTGTCGCGCGACAGCGAGCGACTTAAACAGGAAGTCGGCAAATTCCTCGACACGGTGCGCGCGGCGTAAAAGCCGCGCAGGCTGCCGCGGATTATCGCCCGGCAGCCTGCGTGAAGAACTCCAGGAGCAGCCGGCTGACCTCGTCCGGCTGCTCCTGCTGCACCCAGTGGCCGGCGTGGTCGATCAGATGCACGCCCCGCATGTCGCTGCAGGCCGTGGTCTGCATCGCCTCGATGGTGCCGGACCGCTGATAGATGCCCCAATCCTGTCGTCCTGAAATGAAGCAGCTTGGGACGTCAATGCTGCGGCCGGAGTAGGTCTCGTGCTCGGCGGTGAATGCGCCCGACGTGCCGCAGCGATACCATTGCAAGCCGCCCTGGAATCCGGTGCGGTCATATTCGCCGGCATAGAACGCCAGCTCCAGGTCCGGCAGCCACCGGTTCGCCGCGATCTGGGCCGGCGACGGCATTTCCTCGGCGACGGTTTCGGCCATGGTTTGGCCGAGTCTCATCACGTAATAGGTCGGCAGCTTGGCCAGCTCGCTCGCGGTCCAGCTATTCAGCGGGAATGGCCTGTTGCCGGTCCAGTCCGCGCTCTTGTGATGATAATAGCCGCGCAGGAAATCATGCACGCCCTGTGGCGCACGCTGCATGTCGCCGTTGGCCTCGCGCGTCGAATAGTACCATTGATAATGCTTGCGTGGCCGCGGCAGGGCGGCGAGATCGCGGTGCACGGGATCTTCCGGCTTCGGCGCCGCCGGCACGTCGGCGGTGCCGAACGGCAGCGGCGGCGGGCCGGCGAACGGCGCACTCATCAAGGCCACCGCGCGAAACACGTCGGGCCGCACCAGCGCGCACCATGCCGCCACCGACGAGCCGAAATCGTGACCGACCACCGCCTCGACGTGGCGATAGCCGAAGGCGGCCACCAGCCCAAGCGCATCGCGCACTAGATTGAGCAGGCGGAACGGCGCGAGGTCGCCGTCATAGTCCGCATCCCAGCCGGTGGTGCGGCCATAGCCGCGCTGGTCCGGCGCCAGCACGTGATAGCCGGCTGCCGCCGGCTGCGGCATCACCTTGCGCCAGCTATAGGCCAGTTCGGGGAAACCGTGCAGCAGCAGGATGCACGGCCGGTCCCTGGTCTCGAAGCCGGCCTCCAGCACGTGCATGCGCAGGCCGTTGATGTCGTCGACGAAGCGCGAGCGGATACCCGGCGGCAGTAGGGCGGCATCGATGGCAGAGAGGGGCTCGGTCATGCGTCGCTCCGTGCGATGGCGTGGAAGAACGTACCAGTGACATGGCCGCGGCGACCGCCCTGCTCGGCGACGGGCTGACCGTAGGCATCGGTGAGCTCGGCAAACGGCGCGTCGGCACCGGGGATCAGCGTGGCATAGTGGAATTCATGGCCGCGCACCCGCGCGCCGGCCGGTCCGATCGGACTGTCGGCGAGGAGCCGCGCCTCGCGATAGCCGAGATGCAGCCGACGCTTGTGGAAGCTGGTGGCGTGGCCGAGCAGGCCGGTCATGGGGTGGTTGACGCCGTCGGCGTCCTCCAGCCGCTCGCCCAACACCATGAACCCACCGCACTCGCCATGCACCGGCCGGGTTTCTGCGAAACGCATGAGCCCATCGCGAAAGGTCTGCGCGGTAGCCAGTGCACCGGCGTGCAGCTCGGGATAGCCGCCCGGCAGCCAGCAGACATCGCAGGACGAGTCCGGCGTTTCGTCGGCGAGGGGAGAGAAGCGTACGATCTCCGCACCGGCGCGGTGCCAGCCATCCAGCAGATGCGGATAGATGAAGCTGAATGCGGCATCGGACGCCAGCGCGATGCGCTGCCCGGGCGGCGGGATTGCGAAGGCCGTCTTGCCTGTGCTGCGCGCGAGCGGCGCGGCCAGTGCGATGACGGCGTCGAGGTCGAGATGTTGTTCGGCCATGTCGGCGAGGGCAGTCAGGCGCGCGGCGAGGTCACCGTGCTCGCCGGCCTGCACGAGGCCGAGATGGCGCTCCGGCAGCGTCAGCGTGGCGTCGCGCGGAATGCCGCCGAGCACTGGTATGCCCAGGGCACCGATCGCGGTGGCGATGGGCGCGCGATGCCGCTCGCTGCCGACGCGGTTCAGGATGGCGCCGGCAATGTGGACCGCGGGATCGTGGCCGGCAAAGCCGCGCAGCACGGCGGCGGCGGATTGCGACTGGCCGGAGACGTCGAGCACCAGCAGCACCGGCAGGTGCCAGCGCGCCGCCAGGTCCGCCGCCGCACCGCTGCGGCCGGGTTCCCTGGCAACGCCGTCGAACAGGCCCATGGCGCCTTCGATCACCAGCATGTCGGCATCGGCTGCGGCATCGCTCGCCAGCGCGTCGAGCAGCGAGGGCGGCATCGACCAGGAGTCCAGGTTGAGACTGCTGCGACCGGTCGCGGCGGCATGAAACGCCGGGTCGATGTAATCGGGCCCGGCCTTGGCCGATCGCACTTTTATCCCGCGCCGCGCCAGCGCGGCGAGGATGCCCAAAGTCACCGTGGTCTTGCCGGCGCCGGAGCGCGGCGCGGAGATGAGAAGGGCAGGGGTCATTTCGGTCATGGAGCTTGTCATCAGCGAAGCGCGGACTCACCCTCCCCTGGAGGGGGAGGGTCGACAATGTCGCGCGAAGCGCGATGTTGTCGGGGTGGGGTGAAACCGCAAGCGCAGCGCGGGCGAATCACCCCACCCCGCGCACTGCGTGCGCGACCCTCCCCCTCCAGGGGAGGGTAAGCAAGAGCCTAAGCGCTTGCCTTCTGTGGCCAGTAGCGATCCCGCAGATGCCGCTTCACCAGCTTGCCGGTTGGGGTGCGCGGCAGTTCGGCTTCGAAGTCGATGCTCTTCGGGCATTTGATCGGCGACAGGTGCTTGCGGCAGAACAGCATCAGCTCGGCCTCCAGCTGCTTGCCGGCGCGGCTCATGTCGTGCGGCTGCACCACCGCCTTGACCTCTTCGCCCATCTCTTCGTTGGGCACGCCGAACACCGCGACGTCGGCGATCTCAGGATGGGTGATCAGCACGTCCTCGGTTTCCTGCGGATAGATGTTCACGCCGCCAGAGATGATCATGTAGGACTTGCGGTCAGTGAGGTAGAGGAAGCCTTCGTCGTCGAGATACCCGACGTCGCCCAGCGTCGACCAGCCGCGGGCGTTATAGGCGCGCTTCGTCTTCTCGGCGTCGTTGTGATAGGAGAACACCGGCGCGTCTGCAAAATACACCGTGCCGATCTGGCCGACCGGCAATTCCTCGTCGTTCTCATCGAGGATTTTCAGCACCCCGGTGACCGCGCGGCCGACGGTGCCGCGATGAGACAGCCATTGCTGCGAATTCGACACGGTGACGCCATTGCCTTCGGAGCCGGCATAGTACTCGATCAGGATCGGCCCCCACCAGTCGATCATCTGCGCTTTTACGTCCACCGGGCAGGGCGCCGCGGCATGGATCGCGCCTTTCAGCGAAGAGATGTCGTAACGCAGACGAACCTCGTCCGGCAGCTTCAGCATGCGCACGAACATGGTCGGTACCGGCTGCGACTGGGTTGCCTTGTATTGTTCGACCAGCTTCAGGAATTGCTCGGCGTCGAAAGACTCCATGATCACCGAGGTGCCACCCAGCGTGACCGCCATCATGTTGAAGCGCAAGGGAGCGGCGTGATACAGCGGCGCCGGCGACAGATAGATGCTGTCGGCATTCATGCCGCACATGTCGGCGCACAACAGCTTGAGGAACGGGCTCGGCACATCGATGGGGCCGTTGTTCAGGTCGCGTTTGATGCCCTTCGGCCGCCCGGTGGTGCCGGACGAATACAGCATGTCAGTGCCGGCGGTTTCGTCGGCGATCGGCGTGGCGGACTGGGCCGCAACCGCGGCATCCCAGTCGCGGAAGTTCTCGTGCGGGCCGTCGACGCAATAGAACAACGTATCCGCCGCGCCGGAGATCAGCGGCGCAATCACTTCTGTTCCTTTCGGCGAGGTGATGACCACCTTCGCGCCGCAGTCCTTGACGATGTAGGCGATCTCCTCCGGCGTGAGGTAGCGGCTGATCGCAGTGTAGTACAGCCCGCTGCGCTGCGCCGCCCAGCAGATCTCCATGAATTCCAGCCGGTTCTCCATCAGTAACGCGATGTGATCGCCGGCCTCGAGGCCAAGCGATCGGAACAGGTGCGCGCCCTGATTGGAGCGTTGGTCGAGCTGGCGATAGGTCATGGACTTGCCCGAGCCCGCCATCAGGTAGGCGATCTTGTCGGGATTCGTCCGCGCGTGGATCGACGGATGCGTCATGGGGCGTTTCCTCAAGGGTCGGCGGATTGATCCGCTCTGGTATTCAGGCAACTTGCTTTCTTTCCCCTCTCCCCCAAGCACAGCGAAGCTGCGCGTAGGCGGGAGAGGGTGGATCGAACCCGTGAAGCGGGTTCGAGACGGGAGAGGGGGCGCTTCTGAGCCTGCGGCTTTCCCTCTCCCGCCTTCGCTGCGCTCAGGCACCTCTCCCGCGGCGCGCAGCTGCGCTGGGGGAGAGGGAAAAGAAAGATCAGAGCCGTTCCACGATCGTCACATTGGCCATGCCGCCGCCTTCGCACATGGTCTGCAACCCGTAACGTTTGCCGTTCTGCTTCAGGGCGTGAAGCAGCGTTGTCATCAGCTTGGTGCCGGAGCCGCCGAGCGGATGGCCGAGCGCAATGGCGCCGCCGTTGACGTTGAGTTTTGCGGGATCGGCACCGACGGTCTTGAGCCAGGCCGTGGGCACCGAGGCGAAGGCTTCGTTGACTTCATAAAGGTCGATGTCGTCGATCGACATCCCGGCCTTCTGCAGTGCGCGCTGGGTTGCGGGAAGCGGCGCCTCCAGCATGATCACCGGATCGCCGCCCATCATGGTCATGTGATGGATACGGGCCATCGGCTTGACGCCCAGCCGCTTCAGGCCGGCCTCGTTGACCACCATGACGCCCGAGGCGCCGTCGCAGATCTGGCTGGCCGAAGCGGCAGTCAGCTTGCCGCCTTCCTGGATCAGCTTGACCCCACGGATGCCGTCCAGCGTGGCGTCGAAGCGGATGCCCTCGTCGATGTGGTGGGTGTCGGCGGTGCCATCAGCGCGGGTGATCGAGAGCGGAATGATCTCGTCCTTGAAACGTCCGGCCTGTGTCGCCGCAATGGCGCGCTGGTGGCTATCATAGGCGAATTGGTCGAGTTCATCCCTGGAGAGACCGTACTTCTCCGCCATCATCTCCGCGCCGGTGAACTGGCTGAACTGGAGGTTGGGGTAGCGCCGTTCCATGCCCGGGCTCTTGTAGTGGCCGAGGCCGGCCTTTGCGGCCAGCGTGCTCGGCGAGCCCATCGGCACGCGCGTCATGCTCTCGACGCCGGCGGCGATCACCATATCCATGGTGCCGGACATCACCGCCTGGGCGGCGAAATGCAGCGCCTGCTGCGACGACCCGCACTGGCGGTCGACCGAGGTGCCCGGCACACTCTCCGGCAGCTTCGAGGCCAGAACCGCGTTGCGCGCGATGTTGACAGATTGCTCGCCACCCTGGCCGACGCAGCCCATGATGACGTCGTCAATCTCTGCGGGATCGGCGCCGCTGCGCTCAACCAGAGCGTTGAGCACCGAGGCGGCCAGATCGGCCGGATGCCAGCCGGAGAGGCGGCCGCCCTTGCGGCCGCCGGCGGTGCGGGCGGCTGCAACGATATAGGCCTCGGCCATGGCGAATTCTCCTTGGTTTGCGTCGTTCGACGGCAGTTTTCTGACCCCAATTTAAGGGGGTAATTTCGCTTAGTCAATCGCTCAATTAACTCTTGAGTGCAGCGCGCCAATCGGCTTATGTGCACGTCACATGATCGCATCTCCGCACATCAGTTCCGCCGGGCGTACACCTCCGGGCAAGAACTCCACCGCCGACAAGCTGTTGGTGGCGGCCAGCGAACTGATGATTCTCAGCAATTCCATCGAAGTGTCGCTGAGCGAGATTGCGCAGAGGTCCGGGGTCAACGCGGCGCTGGTGAAATATCATTTCGGCAACAAGGACGGGCTGCTGCTGGCGCTGCTGGCGCGTGACGCCGCCACCGAGATGACCAACCTCGATTACCTAATGGCGCAGCCGATCTCGTCCACTGCCAAGCTGAAGCTGCACGTGGCCGGGATCATCAAGGCCTATCACCAGTTCCCCTACATGAACCGGCTGATCCATTATCTGCTGCACGAGAGCAGCTCCGAGGCCGCCGACGAAGTATCAAAGTTCTTCATCGGGCCGCTGCTGGATTTCCATCGCCGGCTGCTGGCCGAGGGCTTCGCCGCCGGTGAATTCCGCAAGATCGATCCGGTGCTGTTCTACACCAGCCTCATCGGCGCCTGCGATAACCTGTTCTTCAGCCGCCATGCCATGTCGCGCGCCATTGGCGTCGGCCCGGTGACGGATGAAGTCTGCCGCGACTACGTCGCCCATATGGAGGCGATGCTGCTCGGCGGCATGCTGATCAATAACACGGCCGGATCAACGGTCGGATGACGAGGCGACAAAGCTAAGAAGAAACGGCCCCAAGGAAGACGACAGGCGACCAAGAAAAAACGTCGGGAAACGCCCAAGGAAATATCTGAGGTCCAAGTCGAGAGAAGAAAAGTCCAAGGAAAATACCAGGCAACTACGAAGCCCAATAAGAACAAAAGACCGCGACGCCCAAAAGTAAGTCGAAGAACAAGTCAAAGAACAAGTTCAAGAAGAAAATCAGGAAACGCCCAAGGAAAGGCAAACTCGATGCAGTTGAAGGACGTGGCCGTATTCATCACCGGTGGCGGTTCTGGGCTGGGTGCTGCGACCGCACGCGCCATGGCGGCCAAGGGCGCCAAGGTCGCGGTGTTCGATCGCAGCCAGGAAAATGCCGAGAAGGTTGCGGCTGAAATCAAAGGCATATCCGTGGTCGGCGACGTCACCAGCGAGGCCGACGTGCAGGCTGGTCTGGCCAAGGCGGAAGCTGCGCACGGCATCGCGCGAGTGCTGGTCAACTGCGCCGGCATCGGCGGCTCGCAGCGCATCGTCGGCAAGCAGGGCGTCTATCCGTTGGAGAAATTCACCAACGTCATCATGGTCAACCTGATCGGCACCTTCAACGTGCTGCGGCTGTTCGCCGAACAGGCCGTGAAGCTGGATGCCGTCGGCGAAGAGCGCGGCGTCATCATCAACACCGCCTCTGTGGCTGCCTATGAAGGCCAGATCGGGCAGATCGCCTATTCGGCGTCGAAGGGTGGCGTCGTCGGCCTGACCCTGCCGGCCGCGCGCGACCTCGCCTCGCAGAAAATTCGCGTCAACACCATCGCGCCCGGCCTGTTTCTCACGCCGCTGCTGATGGGCCTCAACGAGGAAGCCCGCGCCAGCCTCGGCGCGCAGGTGCCGCACCCGGCGCGTCTTGGCGACGCCTCGGAATACGGCAACCTCGCGGTCCATATCGTCGAGAACCCGATGCTCAACGGCGAGACCATTCGTCTCGACGGCGCCATCCGCATGGCGCCGAGGTAGGACTCTTCCTTTCCCCTCTCCCCCGGCGCAGCGAAGCTGCGCGCCGTGGGAGAGGGTGCCCGAACGAAGTGAGGGTGGGAGAGGGTCCAGCAATGACTGCCGGTGCTGGCGGAAACAAAAAACGCGGGAGTCCTTGGTGTCCAAACCGCTGCTGATCGATCATCGCGACGGCGTGGATCATGTCACGCTGAATCGGCCGGAGAGTCTGAACGCGCTCGATCCCTCGCTGATCGATGACCTCAGCGTTCACTTCCAGGGCCTGCAGCGCAACCGCGATACCCGCGTCGTGGTGCTGAAAGGCGCCGGTGCATCGTTCTGCGCAGGGCTTGATCTCAAGCATGCCATGACAAAGCGGGCCGGACGGCAGGAGATGCCCGGCGTGACGGAGTCGCTGGATTCGCAGCGCCGCATCGCCGACATCGTGATGCTGATGCGGCGCTGCCCGCAACCGATTATCGCCTTGGTGCAGGGCGCCGCTGCCGGCGGTGGCTTCGCGCTGGCGCTGGCGGCAGACATCCGCATCGCCACCACCTCGGCGCGGATGAACTGCGCCTTCATCAAGCTCGGCCTCGGCGGCTGCGACATCGGCACCAGCTATTTTTTGCCGCGTCTCGTCGGCGTCTCCGTCGCTTCGGAACTGATCCTCACCGGCCGCTTCATTCACGCGGAGCGTGCGCTGGCCGTCGGGCTGGTCTCCGAAGTCGTCGAGGAGGGCAGTCTTGAGTCTGCCGCTGCGCCCTATGTCGAGGCCATGATGATGGCCTCGCCGGTGGGGCTGCGGCTGTCGAAGGAATGCCTCAACATGGCGGTGGATGCCGGCTCGATGGAGGCGGTGATTGCCATGGAAGACCGTAACCAGGTGCTGTGCAGCCGTTCGGAAGATTTTGAGGAAGGCATCCGCGCCTTCATGGAAAAGCGCAAGCCGGTTTACGTGCGGCGCTAGAGTGTGATCGACTGCTGAAACACAGGTCCGTCAAGAGACCGTGGAAAAGAATGCGAACGGGAGAAGATCAGATGAACGCACAGGCCGCCACGGTTTTCACAAAGCCGGCGTTCCGAAAAATCAACTGGCTGCCGCGCGACATCGACGTCGTCAGGCGGGCGGACGGCGTCATCGTCATCAAGTCGAACTTTCCGCTCAAGGACTACGAGCCGCATCTCCCGGTTTCGCTGGCGAAGTGGGCGGTGCAGAAGCCCGATGGCGTCTGGCTGGCGCAGCGCGCTGGCGCCGACCGTGCCTGGCGCAAGATCACCTATGCGCAGGCCAAGCGCGAAGTCGACGGTCTGACCCAGGCGCTGCTCGACATGAAGCTGCCGGAAGGCGCGCCGGTGGCGATCCTGTCCGGCAATTCCATCGAGCATGCGCTGATGACCCAGGCGGCGATGCAGGCGCGGCTGCCCGCGGCGCCGGTGTCGCCGGCCTATTCGCTGATGAGTCAGGATCACGTCAAGCTGAAGTATCTGTTCGATCTGATCAAGCCGGCCGTGGTGATGATGCAGGACGGCCCGACCTTCGAGAAGGCGTTGAAGGCGCTCGACCTCGATGGCATCAGGGTCATTCACGTGACCCGTCCGTGCGACGGCATCGCCAGCACGGCTTTCGCCGATCTCGCCGCGACCCCGGTGACATCGGCCGTGTCCGACTCGATCGCGGCGATCACGCCGGATACGGTTGGAAAGCTGCTGTTCACCTCGGGCTCCACCGGGATGCCCAAGGCGGTGATCAACACCCAGCGCATGATGACGGCCAACGCTGCGCAGATGATGCAGTGTCGGCCGCGCGATCCCAACGGGCCGCCCACCGTCTACATCGACTGGATGCCATGGAACCACACCATGGGCGGCAACGCATTGTTCAACCCGGTGCTGACCGAAGGCGGCACGCTGTACATTGACGACGGCAAGCCGGTGCCGGGGATGATCGAGGAGACGCTGAACAATCTGCGCGAGATCTCGCCGACCTATTACGCCAACGTGCCGGCCGGCTATGCCGTGCTGGCCGCGGCGATGGAGAAGGACGATGCGCTATGCCGCAACTTCTTCAAGAATCTCACGCTGATGGGCTATGGCGGCGCGCGGCTGCCCGACGATCTCTATGACCGCATGCAGGCACTGGCGGTGCGCGCCACAGGCGAGCGCATCGTGTTCTATACCGGCTGGGGGGCCACCGAAACGGCGCCGACCTCGACCGGGACCTATTGGGAGACCGAGCGCGTCGGCCTGATAGGCCTGCCGTTTCCCGGCGTCGAGCTGAAGATGGTGCCGGTCGGCGCCAAGTACGAATTGCGGCTGCGCGGCGTTAACGTCACGCCGGGCTACTATCGCCAGCCGGAACTGACGGCGGCGGCTTTCGACGAGGAAGGCTTCTACAAGATCGGCGATGCCGGCGTGTTCGTCGATCCCGAAGATCCTGTCCAAGGGTTGATCTTCTCCGGTCGCGTGGTCGAGGATTTCAAGCTGACCACCGGCACGTTCGTCCATGTAGGCTCGCTGCGCACCGATGTCATCGCGGCGGCGACGCCGGTGATGCAGGACGCGCTGATCACCGGACAGGACCTGCCCTATATCGGCGTGTTGGCGTGGCCGAATCTGGCCGCCTGCCGCCTGCTGGTCGGCAATCCCGACGCGACATTTGCCGATGTGGTGAAGCATCCGGCCGTCCTGCAGTGTCTGAAGGACGGCCTGCAGGCGCACAACGCGTCTTGCGAAGGCGCCAGCAGCCGGCGCATCGCGCGCGCCATGCTGATGGAGGAGCCGGCCAGCATCGATGGCAACGAACTCACCGACAAGGGCTACATCAACCAGCGCGCCGGCCTGGAACGCCGCGCGGCGCTGGTGAAGCAGCTCTATGCGGAGCATCCGGCTGCGGATGTGATGGTGCTGAATTGAAGCCGCCCCGGAATGACAACTCCATATTCTTGAACAACCAGCAGAGTATCCAGCCATGAACTTCGATTTCTCCGACGACCAGAAACAGCTCCGCGACCAAGCCCGCCGCTTCCTCGCCGAAAAATGCCCGCCGAAGGCCGTGCGCGAGGTGCTCGACGGCAAGGCAACCTATGACAAGGCGCTTTGGAAGGGCCTCGCGGAGATGGGCTTTCTCGGCGTCGCCATTCCCGAGGAATTCGGCGGCACCGGCGCCGGACATCTGGAACTGTGCGTGATCGCCGAGGAGATGGGTCGTGCGCTGGCGCCGGTGCCGTTCTCCTCCACGGTCTATCTCGCTGCCGAGGCGCTGCTGCTGGCCGGGTCAGATGCGCAGAAGAAAAAGTGGCTGCCGCTGATCGCGTCGGGCGAGGCGATCGGCACGCTGGCGCTGTTCGAAGGCTCCGGCAACCCGTCGCCGGACAAGATCCAGCTGGTCGCCGCCAACGGCATGCTGAGCGGCACCAAGAAGCCGGTGCCCGACGGCGCCATCGCCGATTTCGCCATCGTCGCCGCGCGCACGGCCTCGACCGGCCGCGAGACCGACATCGCGCTGTTCATCGTCGACCTCAAGGGCGACGGCGTGGAAGCCAAGGCGCTGGCCAATGTCGATCCGTCGCGCCAGCAGGCCGTGATCACCTTCAAGAACGCAAAAGCCGAACTGCTCGGCGCCGCCAATGAAGGCTGGAGCATCCTGTCGCGCGTGCTCGACCGTGCTGCGGTACTGGTCGCCTTCGAACAGGTCGGCGGCTCCGACCGCGCGCTGGAAATGGGCCGCGACTACGCGCTCGACCGTATCGCGTTCGGTCGGCAGATCGGCTCGTTCCAGGCGGTCAAGCACATGCTCGCCGACATGTATGTGTCGGCCACGCTGGCGCGCTCGAACTGCTACTATGGCGCCTGGGCGCTCTCGACGAATGCTTCTGAATTGCCGGAAGCCGCCGCCGCCGCGCGCATCAGTGCGACGCAAGCATTCCAGCATTGCTCCAAGAATAATATCCAGGTCCATGGCGGCATGGGATTCACCTGGGAGTTCGATTGCCACATGTACTACCGCCGCTCCAATGCGCTGGCGCTCGGGCTGGGCAGCCTATCGTACTGGGAAGACCAGTTGATCGATCGCATGCGCCAGCGCAACGCGGCTTGAGGATCAGAGAAATGAATTTCGATGACACCCCGCAGGAGGCCGCGTTCCGCGCCGAAGCAAAAGCCTGGATCGCGGCCAACGCGCCGAAGCAGTACGAGGATGAACTGAAGAAGGCTTCGCTCGGCCGCATCCAGCTCAAGAGCAACAATATTCTCGACGTCGCAAAGGCCTGGCAAAGAAAAAGGCCGATGCCGGCTGGGCGGTGCCGCATTGGCCGAAAGATTATGGCGGCCGCGGCGCGACGCCCATCGAGCGGGTGATCTGGCAGCAGGAGGAGGGCGTGTTTGGCAAGCTCGGCGCGCTGTTCATCATCGGTCACGGTATGTGCGGGCCGACCATGATGGCCTATGCCTCCGAAGACCAGAAGCGGCACTACCTGCCGCCGCTGGCGTCGGGCGAAAACATCTGGTGCCAGTTGTTCTCGGAGCCCGCCGGCGGCTCCGACGTCGCCGGCCTGCGCACCCGCGCCGAGAAGGACGGCGATGACTGGGTCATCAACGGCCAGAAGATCTGGACCTCGGGCGCACATTATTCGGACTACGGCATTCTCATCACCCGGACCGACCCGAACGTGGCCAAGCACAAGGGTCTCACTATGTTCTTCCTCGACATGAAGAGCCCGGGCGTCGAGATCAAGCCGATCAAGCAGGCCAACGGCCAGTCGGAATTCAACGAGGTGTATTTCACCGACGTGCGGATTCCCGACGCGCAGCGGCTCGGCGCCGTCGGCGATGGCTGGAACGTATCGCTGACCACGCTGATGAACGAGCGCATGGCGATCGGCGCGGGCATGGCCACCGGCTTTCCGGAACTGTTCGAGTTCTGCAGCAACCTGATGCTCGAGGATGGCCCGGCCATCGACGATCGCGCAGTGCGCTCGAAGCTGGCGAGTTGGGCGGTGAAGGCCAGCGGCCTGAAATACACCAGCTTCCGCGCCATCTCGGCGCTGTCGCGCGGCGAGCGGCCGGGGCCGGAAAACTCCATCGGCAAGCTGGTGGCGGGCTCCATGCTGCAGGACGTGGCGACCTATGCCCTCGACCTGCAGGGCGCCGCCGGCGTGCTGACCGGGCCGGACGAGGCCGACGCCGCGGGAAAATTCCAGGCCATGCTGCTCCGCTCGCCGGCCACCCGCGTCGAGGGCGGCACCGACGAAATCCTGCGCAACATCATCGCCGAGCGCGTGTTGGGCCTGCCCGGCGATATCCGGGTCGACAAGGACGTGCCGTTCAACAAGATCCCCACACGGGAACGATAGAGTTCGTGTCCCGGATCTGCGGAGCAGCGCCCTTCGCGCTGCTCCGCAGATCCGGGACCCATATACCAGAAGCAAAATGGGCCCCGGATCAGCAGCGCACCGCTTCGCGCTGCGCGGCATCCGGGGCGCGATTCCTGAAATGAGGATGAGCAGATGAATTTCGATGATACCCCGCAGGAAGCCGCCTTTCGTGCCGAGGCGAAAGCCTGGATCGCCGCCAACGCGCCGAAGGCGTACGAGGCTGAGCTGTCGAAGACCTCGGTCGGCCGCATCAAGCTGCAGCATGAGGATATCGTGTCGGTCGCCAAGGACTGGCAGAAGACAAAGTCCGATGGCGGCTGGGTCTGCCTGCACTGGCCGAAGGAATATGGCGGCCGCGGCGCCACGCCGGTCGAGCGCGTGATCTGGCAGCAGGAGGAGGGCGTCTACGGCAAACTTACCCATCCGTTCCAGATCGGCGAAGGCATGTGCGGCCCGACGGTGATGGCCTATGGCAGCGAGGACGACAAGCGTCGTTACCTGCCGAAGATCGCCTCCGGCGAGGAGATCTGGTGCCGGCTGTTTTCCGAACCCGCCGGCGGCTCCGACGTTGCCGGCCTGCGCACCCGTGCGGAGAGGGACGGCGATGGCTGGATCGTCAACGGCCAGAAGATCTGGACCTCGGGCGCGCATTATTCCGATTACGGCCTGCTGATCACCCGGACCGATCCCAACGTGCCCAAGCACAAGGGTCTCACCATGTTCTATCTGGACATGAAGAGCCCGGGCGTCGAGGTCAAGCCGATTAAGCAGGCCAACGGCATGCAGGAATTCAACGAGGTGTTCTTCACCAACGTCCGCATTCCCGACTCGCAGCGGCTGGGCGCCGTCGGCGACGGCTGGAACGTGTCGCTGACCACCCTGATGAATGAGCGCATGTCGATCGGGGCGCGGCTGGCCAACGGTTTCCCGGAGCTGTTCGAGTTCTGCAGCAACCTGATGCTGGAGGACGGTCCGGCCATCGACGACCGCGCGGTGCGCTCCAAGCTGGCCGACTGGGCGGTGAAGTCGAGCGGGCTGAAATACACCAGCTACCGTGCGGTGTCGGCGCTGTCGAAGGGGGAGCGGCCGGGGCCGGAGAATTCCATCGGCAAGCTGGTCGCCGGCGCCATGGCCCAGGACATCGCGACCTTCGCCATGGACCTGCAGGGCGCTTCGGGCATGCTGACCGATCCGGCGATGGCGGAGGTCGGCGGCCAGTTCCAGGCCATGCTGCTGCAGTCGCCCTCGATCCGGATCGCCGGCGGCACCGACGAGATCCTGCGCAATATCATCGCCGAGCGCGTGCTCGGCCTGCCCGGCGACATCCGCGTCGACAAGGACGTGCCGTTCAACAAGATCCCGACCAAGGGACGGTAGCTCTCGTGTCCCGGACGCGATGCGGCATTCTTTATGCCGCTTCGCAGATCCGGGATCGTCGCGAACGCCGGTATGTGCGACGGCCCCGGCTCTGCGAAGCGATAGTCCGTATCGCATCGCGTCCGCGGGACGTGTCTCACTTTATGAGGACTTCATGACCGACCCCGCCATCGACACTCTCGAAACCCTGCTCGCCGCGCGCTATTCCTGCCGCGCCTTCAAGCCGGAACCGGTGCCGCGCCAGACGATCGATCGCTTGCTCAGCGCCGCGCAAAAAACCGCGTCGTGGTGCAACAGCCAGCCGTGGCAGGTCACCATCACTTCCGGCGAGGCGACGAAAAGATTTCGCGACCTGCTGTATCCGCTGGCGGCGTCGGGCGCGCCGAATGTCGGCGACTTTCCGTTTCCGCGGGAATATCGCGGGGTCTATCTGGAGCGCCGGCGCGAAAGCGGATTCCAGCTCTACAACACGCTAGGCATCGCGCGCGGCGACAAGGCGGCGTACACGAAACAGGCGCTGGAAAATTTCAATTTCTTCGGCGCGCCGCATGTGGCGATCATCACCACAGACGAAGCGCTCGGGGTTTACGGCGCGGTGGATTGCGGTGGCTATGTCAGCAACTTCATGCTGGCGGCGCAGGCGCTCGGCCTCGCGACCGTGCCGCAGGCGGCGCTGGCGTTTCATGCCAAAGTGGTGCGCGAGCATTTCGGCATGGGCGACGACCGCCGCATGGTATGCGGCATCTCGTTCGGATTCCCGGACAGCGGCAACAAGGTCAACAGCTACCGGACGACGCGGGCGGCGTTGCCGGATGTCGCGACGTTTGTGGAATAGAGTTTTTCTTTCTTCCCCTCTCCCCCGCGCGGCGAAGCCGCGCAAGGTGGGAGAGGGTGCCTTCGCGAAGCGAAGGCGGGAGAGGGGCGCCACGCGCTCCTCAGAAGAGCCCCTCTCCCGTCTCGAACACGCTGCGCGTGTTCGATCCACCCTCTCCCGCCCAACGCAGCTGCGCTGCGTTCGGGGGGAGAGGGGACAGACTTCAAAACCGCGGCGCGCGTTTCTCCGCGAATGCCAGGATGCCTTCCTTGATCTCGGCGCCGCGCATGCTGTCGCGGGCGCGCTGGTTGGCGGCGTCCGCGTCGAGTTCGCCGCGGGCGAATTCATTGATGGCTTGCTTCATGCCGCGCATGGCGGATGGCGCGTTGCCGGCGAGGATGGTGGCGAGCCCGTCGACTTCCTCGTCCAGCGTTTCCGCCGGCGCAGTGGCGGTGAGGTAGCCAATCCGCAGCATCTCCGGCGCGTCGATCTTCTGCGCGGTTAGGAACAGCTTCTTGGCGTTGTCGACGCCGAGCCGGGTCACGTAACGCTGGATGCCGCTCTTGTAATAATGCAGGCCGAGCCTTGCTGCCGGCATGAACATCTCGCAGCTGTCGACGCCGATGCGGAAATCGCAGGCCAGCGCCAGGTCGGTGGAGCCGCCATAGACCCCGCCATTGAGCCGGCAGATGGTCGGCAGCGCCAGATCCTCGAGCCGGTTGGCGACGTTCTCGAAGGACGAGCCGGCGCTTGGCTGCTCGGCTTCGCTGCCGGCGCGTTCCGCAATGGCGCCAAGATCGAAGCCGGCGCTGAAGGCGCGGCCGGTCCCGGTCAGCACCAGCACCCGGATGGCGGGATCGGCTTCGACCTGGTCGAACTGGGCCAGCAGCGCGTCGAGATCGGCCGGCTGCAGCCGGTTCAGGTGCTTCGGACGGTTCAGCCGAATGGTGGCGCGGGGGCCGTCGACGGTCAGAATCGGGGGGCCGGCGGTGTCCGTCGTTGCCGACATGTTGTTCTCCTTGGGCAGGGCCGTCGCAAATTGCCTGCGCTGTCACAGCAGGTCAACGCGGCCAACCTATATAAGTGTGATCGATCTCACGGAAGCGGGGCGGCATTTTCGCTGGGATCGGTTATATATTCCACCAAGGATGGTGCTCCCGATCACTGGCATGGCGGGAGCGCATCGAGTTCCGGAACGATCGGCACTTCCCATGGATATGGACTATCTTCACCACGCCGGCAGCGCGTTCGCATCGATCTTTGTGGTGGCGACCTGCACCATGAGAACGATGATCCCGCTGCGGGTGTTCGGCATTCTGACCAATGTGATCTTGATCGGAATCTCGATTCCGACCCACAATTATCCGACCATGGTGCTGCACGCGGTGCTGCTGCCGCTCAATGCCTATCGCCTGCACCAGATGCTGCAACTGGTGCGGGACGTGAAGAAGTCGGTCAACAGCGACCTGTCGATGGAATGGCTGAAGCCGTTCATGACCGAACGCAGGTGCGAGGCCGGGGAAGCACTCTTCTACAAGGACGAGAAAGCCGAGGACATGTTCTACATCGTCAGCGGCCGCTATCGCCTGGTGGAATCCGGCATTGAACTGCCGGTCGGCGCCATCGTCGGCGAACTCGGCATGCTGTCGCCGTCCAACGAGCGGACCCAGACGCTGGAATGCATCGAGGCGGGCACCGTGCTGAGCGTGAGCTATAGCCAGGTCGAAGAGCTCTACGTGCAGAATCCGGAGTTCGGCTTTTTCTTCCTGCGCTTGGCGAGCGCCCGGTTGTTCGAGAATATCGATACTCTGGAGCGCCGTCTGGCGAAGAACAGCGGCGCGGCGGTGGTCGCCGTGCAGCCGGCCTAGGGGCAGGAAACCTTACGTGGCAGGCTTCATCTCCGCAATTCGCGCCACGCTGACCGAGCTGATGGGTCAGGACGATACGGCGGCGCCTTGCCTGCCGCCCGGCCTGCCCGATGAGGTCAGGACGGTGGCGCTGCAGGGCGTGGCGATCCTGATCGACTACCAGGGGCCCGGTTATGCGCAGCTCTATTGCGACCGGATGCGCCGCTTCGTCGGTCGTCGCGGCGTCGATGACGCCCTGTTCTGCGAGATCGCGCGCCTGCTGGCGGTGCGCATGAGCTACCATGATCCGATCCGGATCGCGCAGCTCAAGCTCGCCGAGCCGCTCGCCGCCGGCCGCGCGCCGGTGGTCGATATCAGGCGATTCCGGGCCGACGAACTGATCTCGGCGCTGCCGGAGATCGTCGGCGATCCCGTGCTGTGGGCCCTGGAATCCGTCAGTTGCTCGCACCGGACGATCGCCATGCGCTTCAGCAACGTCGGCTGGTGGAGCAGGCGACGGCTCAGGCTGGAAGCTTCGTTGCGGCGCTGGCGGTTGCTGTCGGTTCGCTATGAGGCGGAGCGGCGCTGGGTCGAGCGCTGGCTGCACATGATCGACCGCGCGCTGACGAATCGTCCGGAGGCGGTCGCAGCGATCGTGCAGACCGCCACGATGATCGAGGGGTATGGCACCGGCTACCGACACGGCCTTGCCGCTTGGCATCAGATCATCGACGGTTTGGCGAAGCCTGTTTTCGACGGTGCGCTGCACCTGCCCGATCTGGCCGACGCCATCCGACGCGCCCGCGCGGTACCTCTCGATCCCAAGGGTGACCAATTGCGCAGGGCGATCGCGGAGATTCGGGCGCGGGCCCGAACGCCATGAGCCAGTCCGTTACCGGGCATCGTTGCCGGGAAACCACGCCCGCCTGGAAGCAGTGGGTTTCCCGGTTCCGTGGCGTGCATTCTGCGATTTGTGCTGTCATAAATGCACATCGTTGCTGATCCCAGAGGGGCATGGGCTTGTCACTTCCCGCAATGTCGTCGTCGGTTGTCTTGGCGCCTTTGGTCGGATGGATGCTGGTCCTGACGGTCAAGCATGTGGTCGCGGATTTCTTGCTGCAAAACGCCTGGATGGCGAAGGGCAAGGACCAGAAGACCGGTTGGGCACTGCCGCTGCTGGCGCATTGCTCCGTGCATCTGGTGCTCACCACTTTGATCATGCTGATCATCGCGCCGCGGTTCTGGTTCATCGGACCGGTCGATTTTGCGATCCACATCACCATCGACCGGCTCAAGGGAATTTGCGTGTCCAGGTTGGGCGTGACGCTGCAGCACCCTTGGTTCTGGTCGCTGATCGGGATCGACCAGGCGCTTCATCACCTGACCGGGTTTGCCCTTGCGATCTTCATCGCCGCGAACAGCGGATCCGCCGTCTAGCCGGGGCGGGAATGTGGCGCGGCTGCCTTATTCATCGAGATCGTTCAAGAGTCCCCCGATAACGTACTGGGGTTGTGGTTAACCTTCCATTAGTAATTTACGTTGCATCGTCGCAGCTGAGGAGAAACCCCATGTGGTCCAGCCGCGAAGCCTTCGAGAACGATTTCTGTCCGGTCCAAGATGATCTGCTCGGTGCGATGTACCGGGCGAATGAGAATGGTCTGCCGCAGCTCGTCGAGAGCGTCTCGTCCGATGTCCGTGCGATGTTGGCGCTGTTCTGCTACCGCCGCAGTCATCTGCACTCGCTGGCGCTTTCCATCGCCGCCAGCTGCGATGAGCGCGAACTGATCCAGCCGGGCGGTCGCGTTGGCTCGACGCTTTATGCGTTAGCGCATGAAACGACCGCGGCGCGACCCGCCGCCACCTCGTCCTACGGCAACCGCAAGGCGATCACGCTGTCGACCAAGCCGCTCACCACGTTCTCGCCGGTGACGGATGACGAGCTTGACGAGGACATCGAAACAGCCGGCAATCGCGTTCACGTCACGGCTTGATTAAAGGCCGCTCTCGTCGGGAGCGCACTCCAACACTGGCAGCCCATGTCGGCGCCGCGCCATGGCGCATTCCGGGTCGCCGGGCATGCAGGTCCGACACACGTCCGGCCTGATCTCATAAATGCCGCACGCCGTGCTCTCGCCGACCTTGCCGGTCAGGGCCGAACAGCGATCGCCGTCGCAACGCATGCCGGACAGCCGCTCGTTTACATATTTTTCCGGAATGAGATCGAGCGCCTCGTCGTCCTCGATGGTGAACCGCGGCCAGTTGCTGGAATATGAACAGCATGCCCCGCAGGCCTGGCATGGGCTCGTCTCGGCAGGCATTGTTGTGATGGCAGTCATCGCTGTGTCTTAGCGCGGACACGCCAGCGCCGATACACCTCTCGTCATTCCGGGTTCGCTCGGGCTGCACCCTCACGCCCCCGGAACGACGAGCTCTATCCCTTCAGTTGCGCCAGTTCCGCTTCCAGCTCGGCGATCCGCGCATCGCGCGATGCCAATGCGGCGGCCACGTCCGCGGCGTCGAATTTTTGTGGAATGTGCTGCGGGCAGTTCGTGTCCCACGCCGAGATATTGAAGACGATCACCTGTTCCGGCCGCGCCCTGTATCCCTGCGGCATCAGGCTGGCGAGCAGCGCCGGATCGTCCTCCACCACGCGCGCCTCGCCCCAGATCTTCACGCGGCGGCGATGCGCATAATCCATCAGGAAAATCTGCGCCTTCGGGTTTTCTGTGAGATTGCCCTGGCTGATGAACTGCTGATTGCCCTTGTAGTCGGCAAAGGCCAGCGTCTGCTTGTCCAGAACCTTCACGAAACCCTTGGGGCCCCCGCGATGCTGGATGTAAGGCTGACCATCGGCGCTTGCGGTTGCCAGGAACAGGCTGTCGGCCTCGGCCAGGACCGCCGCAAGGTGGTCATCGACCTCGCTGCGCCAGCCGCCATTCTGTTCGACCCGCGCATAGGCCTCGCGCGAGCCTTTGCGCGCCTGAATCGCCTTGACCGCCGGCGTGAAGGCGACGTCGCTGGAATAATGCTGGGTCCTGGTCATTCGAATCTCCCAAGAATGTCTCAGGCGAGCGATATTTCTCGTCACGCCCCAAGATGGCTCCGTCCACGAAATTTGAGAATAATCGCAATTGACACTTCATTGTTGCGGAATATGAAATAACGCCATGGATCGCATCGACGCCATGACCGCCTTTGTCGCGGTTGCCGACCTCCGGGGCTTTGCGCCCGCCGCGCGAAAAATGGGGCTGTCGGCCTCCAACGTCACCCGGCTGATCGCCGCGCTCGAAGAGCGCGTCGGCGCTCGGCTGCTGCAGCGAACCACGCGCTCGGTGACCCTCACCGACGTCGGCGCGCGTTATCTGGAACGCGCTCGCCGCATCCTGGCCGATATCGAGGAGGCCGAAGGCTCCGCTCGGGCCGAGCGCACCCTGCCGAGCGGCCGGCTGGTCGTGTCGGCGCCGGTCGGTTTCGGACGGATCCATGTCACGCCGCTGATGTCGAGCTATCTGCAACGCTATCCCTCCGTCAGCGGCGAGTTGCGCCTGACAGACCGGGTGATCAACATGGTCGAGGACGGCGTCGATGCCGCGATCAGGATCGGTCATCTTCCGGATTCCAGCCTGGTGACGCGCAGTCTCGGCAGCATGCGGCGCATCGTGGTGGCGTCGCCGGATTATCTCGCGCGGCGCGGCCAACTGAAGGCGCCCGCCGAGCTTGCCGGCCACGACACCATCCAGTTCGGCGCCACGGCGGCTGTGCCGGAATGGCGCTTCCTCGTCGACGGCAAGGAGATCCGCGTCAGCCATGCGCCGCGCTTCACCTGCAACGTGGCGGATGCCGCGACCTGGCACGCGGAGCACGGCGGTGGACTCGCCAGCGTGCTGGCCTATCAGGCAGCCGACGCCATCGCGGCGGGACGGCTGGACGTCGTGCTGGCGGATTTCGAGTTGCCGGCGATGCCGATCCACGTGGTCTATCCGACGTCGCGTTTGCTTTCCGCCAAGGTGCGGACGTTCATCGATCTCGCGCTGGAGACCGCCGACTGGCATTTCGACGCGCGGTCGGCAGGCCGGCACAAGAAGCCGCGCGCTGAATGAATGCGGTTATTCTTTTTTCTGCACCACGCTGAAGCTGGCACTGGCGCGTGCGCAGGGCACGCCGTCGACGATCACCAGGCACTGCGCGAAGCATAGCGTGCGGCCGGTCTTGATCACCTCGGTCTCGACCTGCAGCCATTGCCCGACTTTGGCCGGGCCGATGAAGTCGACCGACAGGCTGGCGGTTACCAGTCGCGTCGCGCCGCCGAGCTGGTGCCCGCAACTCAATCCCATGGCGTTGTCGGCCAGCGACGTGATCAAGCCGCCATGGGCCATGCCGCGCGAATTGGTGTGCGGCAGCGCCAGCCTCAGGCCGATGATGACAGCCTTGTCGGTGCGCTTGGAATAGATCGGCTCCCACGGATCGGTCAGCGGGCTCTGACGGAAGTGGCGCTCGAAGCCAGCGGGGATGTCGGTGGTGGTCATGCAGTGGCGCTCGCGATGGAGGAGGTTGTCTCCATATGAGCCGGATCGTGCTGCCGAGGACAGAGCAACAAAGTTTAAAACGAGATTTCAAACGGGTTGCGATCGGTCGTCATTCCAAGGTCGCGCGCAGCTCGCGCTGCGCACGCCCCGGAATGACAGCTGTGTTCAATACGGCAGCCCCACGTAATTCTCCGCCAGCGACGCCGTCGCCGCCTGCGAATGCACGACGTAGTCGAGTTCGGCCTGCTGGATCTTGCCGCCAAATCCGTCGGCGTCGGGGAAGCGGTGCATCATCGAGGTCATCCACCATGAGAACCGCACCGCCTTCCACACCCGCTTCAGCGCGCGCGCCGAATAGAAGTCGATGCCGACCGAGGATTTCTCGTCGTAGAACTCGCGCAGCGCCTGCGACAGGTAATGGACGTCGGAAGCGGCGAGGTTGAGCCCCTTGGCGCCGGTCGGCGGTACGATGTGGGCAGCGTCGCCGGCCAGGAACATCCGGCCGAAGCGCATCGGCTCGGCGACGAAACTGCGCAGCGGCGCAATGCTCTTTTCGATCGACGGTCCGGTGACCAGCGCCTCGGCGGCTTCGGGGTCGAGCCGCGCGCGCAACTCGTCCCAGAACCGGTCGTCGGACCATTCCTCGACATGCTCGTCGAGAGAGCACTGCACGTAATAGCGGCTGCGGGTTGTCGAGCGCATCGAGCACAGCGCGAAACCGCGCTCGTGATTGGTGTAGATCAGTTCCGGCGAGACCGGCGGGGTGTCGGAGAGCAGGCCGAGCCAGCCGAACGGATAGACCCGCTCGTAGGTTTGCACTGCGGTAGAAGGCACGCTCTGCCGGCTGACGCCGTGAAAGCCATCGCAGCCGGCAATGAAATCGCAGGCGAGTTCGTGGCCGACGCCATCCTTGACGTAACGCACGCGCGGATGGTCGGTGTCGAAGTCGTGCAGGCTGACCTGGTCGGCGTCGTAGACCGTGGTGAGGCCGGCCTTGGCGCGGGCATCCATCAGGTCGCGGGTGACCTCGGTCTGGCCGTACACGGTGACCGATTTGCCGCCGGAGGCCCGTTTCAGGTCGATGCGATGCCGGATGCCGCCGAACAGCAGTTCTATGCCGTCATGGATCAACCCTTCATGGTGCAGCCGCTCGGTAATCCCCAGCTCGTTCCATCAGGCCGACCGCGCCCTGTTCGAGCACGCCGGCGCGAATCCGGCCGAGCACGTAGGCTGGGTCCTTGCGTTCCAGGATGACGTTGTCGATTCCGTAGGAATGGAGCAGACTGCCCAAGCAGGAGACCCGCCGGGCCGGCGCCGATGATTGCTACTTTTGTCCGCAACACTTGCTCCTGCATTTCTTATAGGTTTGTCGGGCCCGCAGCGCCGCGAGTGAAGACGTCGCGGATCGTTGCAGGCTCGGCTTGCAATGATAATTATATCATATAACAATATTCGCAAAGGGGTCGTTCAAGACCCCACGTCCAAAGGCCAAGGGGAGAAGATGTCAATGAGGAAAGCCATTCTGGCGTTGCTGGTTGCGGCCAGCGTGACGCCCGCGCTCGCGCAGGACAAGACCGTCAACATGAAGGTGTCGCTGTGGGTGCCGCCGGCGCATCCGCTGGTGCCGGCCACGCAGGCATGGGCTGCCGACATCGAAAAGGTCTCCGGCGGCACCATCAAGATGTCGGTGTTTCCCTCCGAACAGCTCGGCAAGGCGTTCGACCATTACGACATGGCGCGCGACGGCATCGCCGACATCACCTACGTCAATCCCGGCTACCAGCCCGGCCGCTTCCCGATCGTGGCTGCCGGCCGGCTGCCGTTCGTGTTCTCCGACGCCAAGAAGGGGACGCTGGCGCTCAACGAATGGTATCACAAATACGCCCCGACCGAGATGAAGGACACCAAGCTGTGCTTCGCCTTCATCCATGATCCCGGCACCCTGCACGGCAAGAAGAAGATCGTTGTGCCGTCCGATCTCAATGGCGTGAAGGTCCGCCCGGCGCAGAGCACCATCGGCGAGATGGTCAAGCTGTTCGGCGGCACCAACGTGCAGGCCTCGGCGCCGGAATCCCGCGACGCCATCGAGCGCGGCGTCGCCGACGAAATCGCGTTCCCGTGGGGGTCGATCTTCCTGTTCGGCATCGACAAGGTGGTTAAGTATCACATCGATACGCCGCTCTACACCACGGTGTTCACCTACAACATCAATCTGGCCAAATACAATTCCATGTCGGACGGCCAGAAGAAGATCATCGATGATCACTGCACGCCGGAATGGGCATCCAAGGTCACCGATCCCTGGACCGACTTCGAGGCTAACGGCCGCACCAAGATGAAGGCGCTGGAAGGTCATGAGGTCTACAAGCTGACGCCGGAACAGCTGGCCGAATGGAAGAAGGGCGTCGAGCCGCTGCACGCCAGCTGGGCCGCGCAGGTCAAGAAGGCCGGCGGCGACGCCGACAAGGTCGACGCGGATCTCAAGGCTGCGCTGAAGAAATACGACGCGGGATTGTAAGTTCTTAACCTCTCCCCGCTCTTGCGGGGAGAGGTCGGCTTTCACGCGCTTGCGCGTGGGTGCCGGTTGAGGGGCGAAGCCACACACTGCCCCATCATGAGCACCATGCCGCGCGATTGCCCCTCACCCCGACCCTCTCCCCGTAAGAACGGGGAGAGGGAGCCGTTAGTCTGCGAGTTTTCATGACCACCATCCCCGAAGTCTCTCCCGACGGCGCGCTGTCGCTGCCACCTCCACCGAAAAAAGACGTGATGGATCGCTTCATCGATTCCATCGAATGGATCGCCGCGTTCTTCGTCGGTATCGTCGCGCTCAACACCTTCGTCGCCGTCTTCATGCGAAAATTCTTCGCGGTGACGATTCCCGACTATTACAATGTCGGACAGTTCATGCTCGGCATCCTGATCTTCTGGGGCATTGCCGCCACCAGCTATCGCGGCTCGCACATCACCGTCGATTTGGTGTGGGCCAACGCCACGCCGAAATACCAGCGCTGGATCGACATCTTCGCCACGCTGGTGCTGCTGTTCGTGGTGACGGTGCAGACCTACACTTTGTTCGACAAGGTGGCGGATACCTGGCGCAGCAACCTTGTCACCATGGACCTGCGGCTGCCGGTGTGGCCGTTCTTCCTGGTGTCGTGGGTCGGCGACGTCTCCGCCGTGCTGCTGATCGCCATCCGCACCTACAGGCTCATCATGCATCCCGAGCAGATGCATGAACCCAAAATCAAGACCGCAGAGTAGCCGCCATGGAATTGAGCAATGAAGCGGTCGCCCTGATCGGGTTCGTCAGCCTGTTCGTCCTGATGCTGCTGCGGGTGCCGGTCGGCATGGCCATGGGCCTAGTCGGCATCACCGGATTCGGCTATCTCACCGGCTTCGCGCCGGCGCTGAAACTGGTCGGCCAGACCACCATGCGGACGGTGACGGACTATTCGTTCGGCGTCATCCCGATGTTTCTGCTGATGGGCGCCTTCGTCTCGGTGTCCGGCATCAGCCGCGAGTTGTTTCGCGCCGCCAACACTTTTGTCGGCCACTGGAAGGGCGGGCTGGGCATCGCCACCATCGCCGCCTGCGGCGGCTTCGCCGCGATCTCGGGATCTTCGGTGGCGACCGCCGCAACGTTCTCCGCCGTCGCCTATCCGGAGATGCGGCGCTTCAAATATCCACAGAGCTTTGCCACCGGCGTCATCGCGGTCGGCGGCACGCTCGGCGCCATGCTGCCGCCATCCACGGTGCTCGCCGTCTACGGCATCATCACCCAGCAGGACATCGGCAAGCTGTTCATTGCCGGCATCGTGCCCGGCCTGCTGGCAATCGTCATGCACATGATCACCATCTTCATCATCGGCGTGGTCAAGCCGGACTTCCTGCCAGCCGGACCGAAGGCCTCGTGGCGCGACCGGGCGCTGGCGATCCGCGACGTGTGGTCGCCGTTGTTGCTGTTCATCTTCGTGATCGGCGGCCTGTATGGCGGCTTCTTCATTCCGACGGAAGCCGGCGCGGTCGGTGCGGTCGGCGCGTTCCTGATCGGCGTGCTCCGCGGCAAGCTGAACCGCGAGGGCATTCTGCAATCGCTGCTGCAGGCGACTCGGACGGCGGCTGCCGTCTTCACTGTGCTGATCGGCGCGCTGTGCTTCGGCTATTTCCTCACAATCACCCAGACCCCGCAGCACGTCACCGAGTTTCTCACCGGGCTGGGCATCGGTCCCTACGGCGTGCTGGCGCTGATCCTGCTGATGTATCTGGTGCTCGGCTGCCTGATGGATGCCATGGCCATGGTGATCCTCACCGTGCCGATCGTGTTCCCAGTGGTGATGGCGCTGGGCTTCGACCCGATCTGGTTCGGCATCGTCATCGTCATGACTGTCGAACTCGGCCTGATTCATCCGCCGGTCGGCATGAATGTGTTCGTCATCAAGAGCGTGATCAAGGACGTCACCATGTCCACCATCTTCAAGGGCGTACTGCCCTTCGTGGTCACCGACCTGATCCGGTTGGTGCTGCTGATCCTGTTCCCGCTGATCGCCACCTGGCTGCCGACGCGGATGATCGGATGACCATGACACCCGCGCTTGCGACAAAGTACGTCTTCACCCTGACGATCAAGATCGGCGCGCCGATCGTCGCCGGCGATCTCGGCCATGGCATCCGCCGTATCATTCCGATCCTCGGCGGTTCGGTGAGCGGCGAGGGGATGTCCGGCACCATCTATCCGGTCGGCGCGGATTATCAGACCATCCGGCCGGACGGTTTTACCGAGGTCGTGGCAAATTACGCGTTCGAGATGGACGATGGCGCGGTGATCTACATCGAGAACGTCGGCGTCCGCTTCGGGCCGAAGGAAGCGCTGGACCGCATCGCCCGCGGCGAGGCCGTCGATCCCGCGCTGATCTATTTCCGTTCGGTGCCGAAGTTCGAGACCGGCAGCGCGCAATACCGCTGGCTGATGCAGCACCTGTTTATCGGTGTCGGCACAAGGCATCCCGATCGCGTGGTGATCGACGTTCATCAGGTGTTGTAGAAGCGGTCTTTCTTCCCTCTCCCATGCGCGAAACATCGCATACCGCAGTGCAAGATTGACTCACGCGCCAATCGTTATAAAATATAACTATTCTCACTAGGACATATTGTGCCATGGTCGACGCCACTCCCATCGCAGCCTCTTTGTTAACCATCCAGACCGTCGGTCGGGTGCTGACTGTGGGCCTGAACCGACCGGCTAAGCGCAACGCGCTGAACGATTCCATCATCCTCGAAATCGAGAAGTGTTTTACCGATTTGCCGGATGATATCGGGGCCGTGGTGGTGCACGGCATCGGTGAGCATTTCTGCGCTGGCCTCGATCTGTCCGAACTCTCCGAGCGCGATGCCAGCGAAGGCATGTTGCATTCGCGGAGCTGGCACCGGGCGTTCGACCGCGTGCAATATTGCCGCGTGCCGGTGATCGCCGCGATGCGGGGCGCGGTGATCGGCGGCGGGCTCGAGCTGGCCTGCGCGGCGCATATCCGCGTCGCCGAGCCTTCGGCCTATTTCGCGCTGCCGGAGGGCAGCCGCGGCATCTTTGTGGGCGGCGGTGGGTCAGTCCGCCTGCCGCGTCTGATCGGTGTGGCGCGGATGGCCGACATGATGCTGACCGGGCGGATTTACCCGGCCGCCGAAGGCGTCCAGCACGGCTTCGCGCAATATCTCACCGCTGAGGGCGGCGCCTTCGACAAGGCGATGGAGCTTGCCGAGCGCGTGGCGCAGAATGCGCCGATGACCAATTTCGCGGTGCTGCAGGCGCTGCCGCTGATCGCCGACGCCAGTCCGCAGACCGGGCTGTTGCTGGAATCGCTGATGGCCGGGGTGGCGCAGAGCGACAAGGAGGCCAAGCGGCGGATCCAGGATTTTCTCGATCGAAAGGCGGCAAAGGTACAGCCCACCTGACGACGGACTACGAAAAAATATAACCAGGGTCGAAACAAACAATGTCTGCAACAGCCGAAATGCGCGATCAGACGACACGAGCCGGCTCGGCGCATCCGCTGCGCCAGATTTCGTTCGGCGACACCACGGTTACCGTCGAACGTCGGGACGACGGCACCATCTATCTGCGGCCGACCAATCCGATCGGCGACTACCCGACGCGCCTCACGGACTATCTGCATCATTGGGCCAAGGAGGCGCCCGACCGTGTTTTCATGGCCGAACGCAACGCGTCCGGGGGCTGGCGCGAGGTACGCTATGCGGAGATGCTGCAGACCACGCGCCACATCGCTTCGGCGCTGCTGACGCGCGGCCTGTCCGCCGACCGGCCGATCGTGATCCTGTCCGGCAATTCGGTGGATCACGCTTTGCTGGCCTTCGGCGCGCTCTACGCCGGCATTCCCTATGTCCCGGTGTCGCCAGCTTATTCGCTGGTCTCCAAGGACTACGGCAAGCTGTCCTACCTGATGAAGCTGCTGACGCCCGGCATGGTGTTCGTCGACGACGCCGATGCTTTTGCCGGTGCGATCCACGCCAACGTGCCTGCTGATGTCGAGGTGGTGATGTCATTCGGCACGCTGCCGGACCGCCGCGTCACCTTGCTGGCCGACCTGCTGGCGACGCCGGTGACCGCTGATCTCGATGCAGTCCATGAGGCCATCGGCCCCGACAGCATCGCCAAATTCCTGCTGACCTCGGGTTCGACCGGCAACCCGAAAGCGGTGATCAACACCCAGCGCATGCTGTGCGCCAACCAGATCATGCTGCGCGACACGCTGGCCTTTCTGAAGGACGAGCCGCCTGTCATCATCGACTGGCTGCCGTGGAATCACACCTTTGGCGGCAACCACAACGTCGGGCTGACGCTGTTCAACGGCGGCTCGATGTATCTCGACGACGGCAAGCCGACGCCGGCAGGCATCGCGGCCACCATCCGGAATCTCCGCGAGATCTCGCCGACGGTCTATTTCAACGTGCCGAAGGGCTACGAATCGCTGTTGCCCTATCTGCGCGACGACGCCGAACTGCGGGAGAAGTTCTTCCACCGGCTGCATGCGATGTTCTTCAGCGGCGCCGGCCTGTCGCCGTTCGTGTGGAATAGCCTCGACGAACTGTCGGTGCAGCAGACCGGCGTTCGCGTGCCGATGCTGACGGGGCTCGGCGCCACCGAGACCGCGCCGTTCTTCATGTGCGTGACGCCGCTGACCAGCCGCTCCGGCCATGTCGGCCTTCCGGTGCCCGGCAACGAAGCCAAACTGGTGCCCAACAACGGCAAGCTGGAAGTCCGCGCCAAGGGCCCGAACGTCACGCCGGGCTACTGGCGCGAACCGGAATTGACCGCGAAGGCGTTCGACGAGGAAGGCTACTATATCTTCGGCGACGCGCTGAAGCCGGTCGATCCCGACGACCTGTCCGCCGGGTTCGATTTCGACGGCCGCATCTCTGAGGATTTCAAGCTCGGCAGCGGCACCTGGGTCAGCGTCGGCCCGCTGCGCGCGCGCTTCATCGCCACCTGCGCGCCTCTGGTGCGTGACGTGGTGATCGCCGGCATCAATCGCGACGAACTGTCGGCGCTGGTGGTGCTCGATCTCGATGGGTGCCGACTGATCAATCCCACGTTGCCGCTCGACGACCTCAAGGCGACCGCGGCCGATCCCTTGGTTCGCGCCGCATTCCGCGAGCGGCTGCAGGCATTTCTGGCCGGCTCGACGGGTTCCTCGACGCGCATCACCCGCGCGGTACTGCTCGACACGCCGCTGTCCATCGATGTCGGCGAGATCACAGACAAGGGCTCGGTCAACCAGCGCAAGGTGCTGGAGCATCGCGCCGCCTTGATCGAGGCCATCTATGCGGGCGCGGAGGACGCGCACGTCATTACGCCCTAGCAGAAGCCGTCGTTACGTTGCGACACCACGGGAGAATTCCATGCAGTTGAAAGACCACGCCGCGCTTGTGACCGGCGGTGCATCCGGCCTCGGCGCAGCGACCGCGCGAAAACTCGCCGGGCAGGGGGCCAAGGTCGCTGTGCTCGACCTCAACATGGCGCTGGCTGAAAAAGTCGCCAAGGAGATCGGCGGCGTCGCCGTGCATTGCGACGTGTCGGATGCCGCGTCCGGCGAAGCCGCGGTCGCGGCCGCCGCCAAGGCCCATGGCGCCGCGCGGGTGCTGGTCAACTGCGCCGGCATCGGCGTCGCCAAGCGGGTGATCGGCCGCGAAGGCCCGATGGCGCTGGGCGATTTCGACAAGGTCATCCGGGTCAACCTGATCGGCTCGTTCAACATGATCCGGCTGGCCACTGATCCGATGTCGAAGCTGGAGCCGCTGGAGGGTGGCGAGCGCGGCGTGGTGATCTCGACCGCTTCGGTTGCCGCCTATGATGGCCAGATCGGGCAGGCTGCCTATTCGGCCTCCAAAGGCGGTATTGTCGGCATGACGCTGCCGATCGCCCGCGAACTGGCCCAGTTCGGCATCCGCGTCCTGACTATCGCGCCCGGCCTGTTCATGACGCCGCTGCTGGGCGCTCTGCCGCAGGAGGCCCAGGACAGCCTGGCTGCGGCGATTCCGTTCCCGCGCCGGCTCGGCCACGCCGACGAGTTCGCCTCGCTGGCGCTGCACATGATCGACAATCCCTACCTCAACGGCGAGGTGGTCAGGCTGGATGCGTCCTTGCGCATGGCACCGCGCTAGGCTGCGGCGAAGGGTCGACTGGCCGGGGCCTTTCCCCCGCCAGTGCCCTGACCTAAAGAAGGGGCTGATTAAAGCTGCGAAGTTTGATCTAGAAGACCCAGAAAAAACGAACCCCAGGGAGATACCAATGACCAAGCTCAGTTTGGCGATAGCGGCTGTGGCTGCCTCGCTGGCCATCGCCGGCCCGGTGCAGGCGCAGACCCCCGAGATCACCATCGGCATCACCACCACCACCACGGGCCCCGCCGCAGCCCTCGGCATTCCCGAGCGCAATGCGCTGGAATTCGTGCCGAAGGAAATCGGCGGCGTGCCGCTCAAGGTCGTCGTGCTCGACGACGGCGGCGATCCGACCATCGCCACCACCAACGCCCGCCGCTTCGTCACCGAATCCAAGGCCGATATCATCATGGGCTCGGCGACCACGCCGCCCACGGTGGCGGTTTCCACCGTCGCCAACGAAGCCGGCATCCCGCATTTCGGCCTGGCACCGTTCCCGATTTCGCCGGAGCGCGCGAAGTGGTCGGTCGCCATGCCGCAGCCGATCCCGATCGTCGGCAAGGTGATGTACGACCACATGAAGGCGCACAACATCAAGACCGTCGGCTATATCGGCTATTCGGACAGCTACGGCGATCTCTGGTTCAACGATCTCAAGGCCCAGGGGCCGGCGATGGGCATCAGCATTGCTGCCGAAGAGCGCTTTGCCCGCCCTGATACGTCGGTGACCGGACAGGTCCTGAAGCTGGTCGCGGCAAATCCCGATGCCGTGCTGGTCGGCGCCTCCGGCACCGCCGCAGCGCTGCCGCAGACCGAACTGCGCGCGCGCGGCTACAAGGGCCTGATCTATCAGACCCACGGCGCGGCCTCGATGGACTTCATCCGCATCGCAGGTCCGGCCGCTGAAGGCGTGCTGATGGCCTCGGGTCCGGTGATGTATCCGGAAGGCCAGGACGACAGCGCGCTGACCAAGAAGCCCGGCCTCGCGCTCAACACCGCCTATGAAGCCAAGTATGGCCCGAACAGCCGCAGCCAGTTCGCCGGCCATTCCTATGACGCGTTCGAGATCCTCAAGCGGGTCATCCCGGTGGCGCTGAAGACCGCCAAGCCCGGCACGCCGGAATTCCGCGAAGCGATCCGCCAGGCGCTGATGACCGAGAAGGACTTGGCCGCCAGCCAGGGCGTCTACAACTTCACCGAAAAGGATCGCTACGGCCTCGACGAGCGCTCGCGCATCCTGCTCACGGTGAAGGACGGCAAATACGTCATGGTCAAGTAAGACCGGACGCGTTCGATGTCAGCCGGCCCCCGCAAGGGGGCCGGCTTTTTTGTGGCTGGGCCATGCGGTGCGGTCTGGCTGCCCGGCAGCGGTCGCGGTTGAGATCGGGGCGGTATCGCTTTAAGTCTGCACCCCCTCCCACGGTCCGGGCGACGCATCACCCTGCCAGGACCGTCCAGCCCTGCCCGACAGGAGATCGCCCGGTCTTCGTTCGGGCGGACGGCAGTCACTTGAAAGAACAACGAATGACCAGACTTCATGTGGCCATGGTGGCTGTCGCCGCCACATTGGCCGTCGCCTCGCCGTCTTGGGCGCAGACCTCCGACATCACCATCGGCATTAGCCTGTCGACCACCGGTCCCGCCGCGGCGCTGGGGGTGCCCGAGCGCAATGCGCTGGAATTCGTACCGAAGGAGATCGGCGGTGTGCCGCTGAAACTGATCGTGCTCGATGATGGAGGCGATCCCGCCACGGCGACCACCAATGCGCGGCGCTTCGTGACCGAGTCGAAGGCCGATCTGATGATCGGCTCGTCGATCGTGCCGTCGTCGGTTGCGATGTCCACCGTCGCCAACGAGGCCGGCATTCCGCATTTCAGCCTGTCGCCGATGCCGTTCACGCCTGCCCGCGAAAAGTGGTCGGTGGACATGCCGCAGCCGGTCGCGATCGTCGGCCGGGTGATGTACGACCACATGAAGGCGCATGGCATCAAGACCGTGGGCTATATCGGCTATTCGGATTCCTATGGCGACCTGTGGTTCTCCGACCTCAAGGCGCAGACCGCGTCGCTGGGCATGGCCATCGTCGACGACGAGCGTTTCGCGCGGCCGGATACGTCGATCACCGGCCAGGTGCTGAAGCTGGTCGCCGCCAATCCCGATGCGATCCTGGTCGGCGCCGCCGGTGCCGGCGCCGGCATGCCGCAAACGGAATTGCGTGCCCGCGGCTACAAGGGCCTGATCTACCAGACCCACGGCGCCGCCGTGATGGACTTCATCCGCATCGCCGGCGCTTCCGCCGAAGGCGTGCTGATGGCTTCCGGCCCGGTGATGAATCCCGAGGGCCAGCCCGACAGCGCGCTGACCAAGAAGCCCGGCCTCGCGCTCAACGCCGCCTACGAGGCCAAATATGGCCCGGACAGCCGCAACCAGTTTGCCGGCCATTCCTATGATGCGTTCGAAGTCTTGAAGCGCGTCATTCCGGTGGCGCTGAAGACCGCCAAGCCCGGCACGCCGGAATTCCGCGAGGCGATCCGCCAGGCGTTGATGTCGGAAAAGGAAATCGCCGCAACGCAGGGCGTCTACAACTTCACCGACAAGGACCGCAACGGCGTCGACGATCGCTCGCGCATCCTGCTGACGGTGAAGAACGGCAAGTACGTTCCGGCGCAGTAGTTACTCGTCTGTCGTCCCGGCCAAGCGAGCAACGCGAGCGCTGAGCCGGGACCCATACGCCGTGCAGAATTGATGGAGCGTTGTGGCTGCCGCCATGATGCGACACGACTGACGGAGGTTATGGGTCCCGGCGTTCGCCGGGACGACAAGTGGAGGGGGTGCGCCGGAAACAGAACGAGCGCGCCAGCTATACCGCGCTGGCGCCTTCGTGTTGAAATCCCAGATAGCTCGCCACCACGCGCTGGTTGCTGGCGATATCGCTCGCCGCACCGTCGAGGATGAACTCGCCGAGCTCCATGACATAAGCGCGGTCGGCGATTTTCAGGGCCGCCTGCGCGTTCTGCTCCACCAGCAGCACCGAGACGCCAGCGGCCTTCAGCTCGGCGACGATGCGGAAAATGTCGGCGACGATGATCGGCGCAAGGCCAAGGCTCGGCTCGTCGAGCATCAGCAGCTTCGGCGCACCCATCAGTGCGCGGCCCATGGCCAGCATCTGCTGCTCGCCGCCGGACAATGTGCCGGCGAGCTGCTTGCGGCGCTCTTTGAGCCGCGGAAACAGCGTGTAGACCCGCTCGAAGGAGCGTGCGGCCGTGGCCTTGGCGATGCGGAAGGCACCAAGCTGCAGGTTGTCCTCGACATTCATGGTGGCGAACAGCTCGCGATGCTCGGGCACCAGGCATAGGCCGGCGGCGACGCGGTCCTCGATGTCCATCTTCGAGACGTCTTCGCCGGCAAAGCTGACGCCGCCCTTGAGCGGCAGGATGCCCATGATGGCGTTGAGCAGCGTGGTCTTGCCGGCGCCGTTGGCGCCGATGATGGTGACGATCTCGTCGGCGCGGACGTCGAGCGACACCGCCCGCACCGCCTCCACCTTGCCGTAGGAAATGTGCGCGTCGGAGACTGCAAGCAAGGGCGTGCTCATGCGACCGCTCCCAGATAGGCCTTGATGACGTCGGGGTTGCGCTTGATGGCCTCGGGCGTGCCCTCGGCGATCCGCGTGCCGAAGTCGAGCACCACGATACGGTCGGCCAGGTCCATCACAAATCCCATGTCGTGTTCCACCAGCAGCACCGACATGCCGCCGTCGCGCAGCTGCCGCAGCAATGCGGCCGGCTGCTGCTTTTCCATGTGTCGCAGGCCGGCGGCGGGCTCGTCGAGCAGCAGCAACTGCGGGTCGACGCACAGCGCGCGGGCGATCTCGACGATGCGCTGCTGGCCCAGCGACAGCGAGCCCGCGAGCTGGTCGATCTGATCGCCGAGGCCGACGCGGTCGATCTGCCGTGCGGCTTCCGCCAGCAGTTTCGCTTCGTCGGCGCGGTCGAGCCGCAGCATGCTGCTGATGGCGCCGGCCGTGCCGCGCAGATGCGCGCCGAGGGCGACGTTCTCCAGCACGGTCATGTCCGGCACCAGCTTGACGTGCTGGAAGGTGCGGGCGATGCCGAGCTTGACGACGTCCTGCGGCGGCGCGTTGTCGATGCTTTTGCCGCGCATGGAGATCTTGCCGGCGGTGGTCTTCAGCACGCCGGTGATCAGGTTGAAGGTGGTGCTCTTGCCGGCGCCGTTGGGGCCGATCAGCGCCACGATCTCGCGCGCTCCCACGTCGAACGAGACGTTGTTGACGGCGATCACGCCGCCGAACTGCTTGCGCGCATTGTTGACTTCAAGCAGCGGGCCCGATCCCGTGGCGGTCTGCGGCCGCGCCGGCAGGGTTGCGGACGGATCCGGCCGCTTGCGCTTGATCTCGAACGGCAGCAGCGAGGTCAGCCACGGCCACATACCGGTTGGTGCGAACTGCAGCAGCGCCACCAGCAGGATGCCGAACACGATGGTCTCGAGCTGGCCACCGCCGCCGAAGATCAGCGGCAGGTAGCTCTGCAGCACCTCCTTGAGGATCACCACCACGGCAGCTCCGAGCACGCCGCCCCAGACATAGCCGGCGCCGCCGACCACGGCGATGAACAGATATTCGATGCCGGCCTGCGGGCCGAACGGCGTCGGCGTCGCGGCGCGCTGGAAGTGCGCGTAGAGCCAGCCGGACAGGCCGGCCAGCATTGCGGCATAGATGAAAACCATCAGCTTGGCGCGGGCGGTCTGCACGCCGAAGGCTTCGGCGGCGATGTGGCCGCGACGCAATGCGCGGATTGCGCGGCCGGTGCGGGAGTCCAGCAGGTTCATCGACAGCACGGCGCAGAGGATGACCGCGATCCAGATAGGAAAGTAGATGGTGTGGGGATCGAGCATCTTCAGCGTGCCGATGGACAGCGGCGGAATCCCGGAGATGCCGTCATTGCGGCCGAGAAAGCTGAGCTTGCTGAAGAGATAGTACAGGCTGATGCCCCAGGCGATGGTGCCGAGTGGCAGGTAGTGGCCGGATAGCCGCACGGTGACGAGGCCAAGCAGCACGGCGGCGAGGCCACTGACGATCAGCGCCGCCGGCAGGGTCAGCCACGGCGACACGCCCCAGGTGGTGGTCAGCACCGCGGTGGTGTAGGCGCCGAAGCCGCAGAACGCCGCCTGGCCGAACGACGTGAGGCCGCCGACGCCGGTGAGCAGCACGAGGCCCATCGCCACCAGGGCGGCGAGGCCGATATTGTCGAGCAGCACGATCCAGAACGGCGGCATGCCGGGGATGAACGGCAGCGCTGCCATGACAAGCGCGAAAATGACGATGGGAAAACGCCGGTTCATCGCTCAATCCTTCTCTTCATCGACCGCGGGTGCCGCAAGCGAGCGCAGCACGAGGACCGGCAGGATCAGCGTGAAGACGATGACCTCCTTGAAATTGCTCGCGTAGAACGATGAGAACGCCTCGACGCAGCCGACCACGATGGCGGCGACGGCGGTGAGCGGATAGCTCACCAGGCCGCCGATAATTGCGGCGACGAAGCCCTTGAGGCCGATCAGGAAGCCGGTGTCGTAATAGAGCGTGGTGATCGGCACGATCAGGATGCCGGAGATGGCGCCGATCACCGATGCCAGCAGGAAGGCGATCTGGCCGGACAGCGAAGTGCGGATGCCGACGAGGCGGGCGCCAAGCCGGTTCACCGCGGTGGCGCGCAGCGCCTTGCCGTATAGCGTGAAACCGAAGAACAGCCAGAGGCCGATGATCAGCGCGAGGGTGATGGCGTAGACTGCGATGCTCTGGCCGGTGAAGCGCAGCGGCCCGATCATCACGGCGGCATCGGAGATGGTGGGGCCGCGCTGGCCCTCGGCGCCGAAGAACACCAGGCCGAAGCCCTGCAGGGCCAGGTGGCAACCCACCGAGGCGATCAGCAGCACCAGCACAGAGGTGTGGGCGATCGGCTGGAACGCGATGCGATAGAGGAACAGTCCGATCGCCGCGACGATCAGCAGGGACAAAGCGATATTCACCGCGATGTGGCTCTGCCGTCCGGCCAGCGCCAGGGTCAGGCCCCACACGGCCAGCGGAAACACGATATTGACCGCGAATGCGCGCAGAACACGCCGCAGATGCAGCGACTTTCTGAAGGTGAAGATGTCGAAGGCAAAAGCGACCACGCCCATGGCGACGGCCAGGCGAACCGTGCCCGGGACCTGCCCGGTCGACAGGCTGGCATAAGTCAGCGCACCATAGGTGATGAATTCGCCCTGCGGAATCAGGATCACCCTGGTGACCGCAAAGACCAGCACCAGCGCCAGGCCAAGCAGCGCGTAGATCGCGCCGTTGGTGATGCCGTCCTGCAAGAGGAACAGCAGAATCGTTGTGTTCAAGACCGCACGCTCCCACCCCGGATGAATGTGCCGCGGATACCACAGCCCCACGACAATCAACAACGGCAGTTGAAATCTGCCGCTCATTTGATACAGTAATGGTATATCCTATAACGATTATCCATCATAATCTCAAGAGCCGCCGCATTTCGACCGGGTATTGCGCTCATTGACCGGTAGCCGGGGATTGCACGATGCCTGTTTCCAGAGATGCCGATATGGACCTTCGGCTGCAGGTGCTGCCTGAGGACACCGCCGTCGACGACACCACACTGCAGATCGGCGAACTGGCCGGCCTGCTCGGCTACTCGCTCAAGCGGGCTCAGTTGCGGGTGTTCGACGACTTCATGCGCTGCATGGCGCCGCTGCAACTGACGCCGGCGCAGTTTTCCGTGCTGCTGCTGCTGGACAACAATCCCGGCCGCAACCAGACCGAGATCGCCAACACCCTCGGCATTCTCCGCCCCAATTTCGTGGCCATGCTGGATGCGCTGGAAAGCCGCGGCCTGTGCACCCGGATGCGTTCGCCCAACGATCGCCGCTCCCATGTCCTGATGCTCACCGACAAGGGCCGCGCCACGCTGGTCCGCGCCAAGAAACTGGTCACCGCCAAGCACGAGGCCCGTTTGATCGAGGTGCTCGGCCCGGCCAACCACACCGCGCTGCTCGGCATGCTGGCGACGATTGCCCGGGATTTTTAGGACTTCCTCTCTCGTCATTCCGGGGCGCGAGCGACCCCGGAATCCCGAAATGTTCATCAAAGCACATCGAGGTTCCGGGTTCGCGTTCGGCTGACGCCGCCCGCGCCCCGGAACGACAGTGCGCTATTCCCGCTCCACCAGGATCACCCTGACATCATTGACGTTGGTCAGCGTCGGACCGTTATGCAGCAGGTCGCCGGTAGCTGTGAAGAATGCGGTGGCGTCGTTATTCTTCAGATAGGCGGCGGCCTCGAGGTTCTGCGCGCGCATCGCAGCAAACGTCTTCGCATCGACCATCGCACCTGCCGGATCGTCGGCGCTGCCGGCGCCGCCGTCGGCGCCGTCGGTGTCGCCGGCCAGCGCTGACATGCCGGTGCTGTCTTTCAGCAAGTCCGCCAGCGCCAGCGCATATTCCTGATTGGGGCCGCCGCGGCCGTTGCCGGTGACGGTCACGGTGAGTTCGCCGCCCGACAGGATCGCGAGCTTCCGGTTGTCCGCGCGTGCCTTCAGGGCGAGCTGCGCATGCCCTGCAGCCACCTCGCGGGCCTCGCCCTCGAGGTCGGCGCCGAGGTCGACGATCTCGTAGCCGGCATCTGCCGCCACCTTGATGGCGGCGTCGAGGGATTCGCGCGGTCGCGCGATCATCTGGTAGCGCGCGCGTGCGAACGCCGCATCGCCCGGCTTGACGCTCTCGTTGGCGTCATCGTCGAGGGCGGCGCGAACCGCGTCGTCGATGGCAAGATCGTATTTGGCGACGATGGCGCGGGCTTCGGCCAGCGTGCTGGCGTCAGGCACTGTCGGGCCTGACGCGATCACCGCCGGGTCGTCATGGGGCACGTCGGAAATCGCCAGCGTCAGGATCTCGGCGCGCTGGCCGGCGCGGGCGAGGCGGCCGCCCTTGATGCGCGACAGATGCTTGCGCACGGTGTTGATCTCGCCGATGGCGGCGCCGGAGCGCAGCAGCGCGCGCGTCACCTGCTGTTTCTGCAGGAAGCTGATGCCCGCCACCGGTGCGATCCAGTTGGCGGAGCCGCCGCCGGAAATCAGCACCAGCAGCAGGTCGTCGGCAGCGGCGGTGGCGGCGAGCCTCAGGCTGTCGTCGGCGCCCTTCAGTCCGGCCTCGTCGGGCACGGGATGGCCGGCCTCGATCACCGTGATGCGGCGTGTCGGCACGCCATGGCCGTGGCGCGTGGTGGCGATGCCGATGAGGCGTGACGGCTCGATCTTGAGGTCATCGAGATAGTGCGCCTCGGCGGCGGCGGCCATGGCGCCGGCAGCCTTGCCGGCGGCGAGGATGATGATGCGGCCCTTCGGCGGCGCGGGCAAATGCGCGCCCAGGATCTTGTCCGGATGGGCGGCGGCCACGGCGGCGTCGAAGATGGCGCGCAAAAGCGGGCGTTTGTCGGTCATGGACGATGTCATGGGGCGATCTTATGCCGATCAGCGCTGGCCACGGCAAGATGCACCGGCGGCCTATTCTGCATCCGACAGCAATGCTGCGTTGCCACCGGCCGCGGCGGTGTTGATGGTCACGGTCTGCTCGGTGGCGAAGCGTGGCAGGTAGTGCGGACCGCCGGCCTTGGGACCGGTGCCCGACAGGCCGAAGCCGCCGAACGGCTGCACGCCGACCACCGCGCCTATCATGTTGCGGTTGACATAGATGTTGCCGACCTGCAGCCGGTCGATAACGCCTTCAACCATGTCGTCGATCCGCGAATGGACGCCGAGCGTCAGCCCGAAGCCGCTGCGGGTGATCGCCTGCACCACCTCGTCAAGCGCGTCGGCGCGGTAGCGCACCACGTGCAGCACCGGACCGAACACTTCTTCGGTGAGCTGCCCCGCGTCGGACAATTCAAAAATGTGCGGTGCCACGAAATTGCCTGATGGCGCGACGCCGGCGAAATGCAGGCGAGCTTCTTGCCGCATCCGCGCGATATGGCCATCGAGCTTGTGCTTCGCCTCGGCGTCGATCACCGGGCCGACATGGGTGGCGGGATCGCTGACATCGCCGAGCTGCAGCTCGCGTGCGCTGCCGACGATCATCTCGATCATGCGATCGGCGACGTCCTCCTGCACGAACAGCAGCCGCAGCGCCGAGCAGCGCTGGCCGGCAGAGCGGAACGCCGAGGTCACTACGTCGCCGGCGACCTGTTCCGGCAGCGCGGTGGCGTCAACGATCATGGCATTGATGCCGCCGGTCTCGGCGATCAGCGGCACGATCGGGCCGTCCTTCGCCGCCAGAGCGCGGTTGATGTTGCGGGCGACCTCGGTGGAGCCGGTGAACGCCACGCCGGCGATGCCGGCATGTGCCACCAGCACCGCGCCGATCGCGCCATCGCCCGGCACCAGATGCAGCGCTGTCGCCGGCACGCCGGCCTCATGGAGCAGACTGCACTGCGGCAGCAGCCACGCGCGGCGTCTGTCCGGCGGGTTTTGCCACCACCGCATTGCCGGCCGTCAGCGCCGCCGTGACCTGGCCCAGGAAAATCGCCAGCGGAAAATTCCATGGCGAGATCGCCACGAAGACGCCGCGTCCGCGCAGTCGCAGCAGGTTGCTCTCACCGGTCGGCCCGGGCATCGCTACGCCGTCGCCGAACAGGACGCGGCCGTGCGCGGCATAGTAGCGACAGAAGTCGATGGCCTCGCGGACCTCCGACAGCGCATCGTCCAGCGTCTTGCCGCCCTCGCGCTGCAGCAGCGCGATGAAGCCGGCGCGGCGTTGCTCGAGCAGGTCGGCGGCGCGCTCCAGAGCGGCGGCGCGCGCATCGGCCGGGGTGCGGCTCCAGTGCTGGAAGCCCGCTTGTGCGGCGACGATGGCGGCATTCGCCTCTTCTGGCGTGGCATCGGCGACCGATGCGCCGCCTGTCGCGCCGGCGACCTCGTTGACCAGTTCCCGCAATGCCGCGCGCTCACCGAACTCGACGCCGCGCGAGTTGATCCGCTGCGGCCGGTAGAGATCGCGCGGCAGCGGAATATGGGGATGCCGCGCCTGGTCCGCGGTGCCGATGATATCAGCCGGCCGCTTCAGCAACACTTCCACCGGCACGCTATTGTCACCGGCGACCGCGACGAAGGACGAGTTGGCGCCGTTCTCCAGCAGCCGGCGCACCAGATAGGCCAGCAGGTCGCGGTGGCTGCCCACCGGCGCATAGGTGCGGCAGGAAAGTTGCATCCGATCGGCGATCAGTTGCGCATAGAGCGCCTCGCCCATGCCGTGCAGACGCTGAAATTCGTAAGTAGCGTTGTCGCCGGCGAGTTCGACAATCGTCGCCACCGTCAGCGCGTTGTGGGTGGCGAATTGCGGAAAGATCCGCGGTCGCAGCGCCAGCAGGCGTTGCGCGCAGGCGATGTAGTTGAGGTCGGTCATCGCCTTGCGGGTGAACACCGGGTAGTCGCCGAGGCCGCGCTCCTGGGTGCGCTTGATCTCGTTGTCCCAATAGGCGCCCTTCACCAGCCGGACCATCATGCGGCGGTCGAGGCTGTCGGCGAGCGCAGCCGCCCAGTCGATCACTGCGCCGGCGCGCTTCTGATAGGCCTGGATCGCCAGGCCAAAACCATCCCAGCCGGCCAGCGACGGATCTGCAAAGGCCGCCGCGATCACGTCGAGCGACAGTTCGAGCCGATCGGCCTCCTCGGCATCGACAGTGAAGTTGAGGTTGTAGGTCTTTGCCTGGCGCGCCAGCGCGATCAGATCCGGCACCAGTTGGGTCATCACCCGGGCGCGGCTCATCGCCTCGAAGCGCGGATGCAACGCCGACAGTTTCACCGAAATGCCCGGCCGGTCGGGCAGGGCATGGTGGCCGGCGCTGTGGCCGATGGCGTCGATGGCGGTTCGATAGGCGCGGCAATAGCGCTGCGCATCGGCGCGGGTGCGCGCGCCTTCGCCGAGCATGTCGAAGGAATAGCGTGGCGCGCGATCGTCTCGCGTTTTGGCGCGCTGCAGCGCGGCCTCGATGGTCTCGCCAAGGACAAAGTGGCTGCCCATCAGCCGCATCGCCTGCCTTGTCGCGGCCCGCACCGCGGGCGCGCCGAGCCGCTTTGTGAGTTGTCCGATGGTGCCCCGGGGCGTCTCTCCGGACTGGATCACCCGCGCCGACACGCCAAGCGCCCAGGCCGAGGCATTGACCAGGAACGCAGTCGACCTGATTTCGTGATGCACGAAGTCGCCGTGGCCGAGTCGGTCCTCGATGAAGCGGTCGGCGGTGGCCGCGTCCGGCACCCGCAATAGCGCCTCGGCCAGCACCATCAGCGCCAGGCCTTCTTTGGTCGACAGCGCGTATTCCCGCAGCATGTCCTCGACGCCGCCGAAACGGTCGTCACGTCCGCGAATCGCACGGATCAGCCGCGTCGCGGTTGCGTCGATCCGCGTCTCCTGCGCCGGCGTCAGCCGCGCGCCAGCGAGCAGCGTTGCAGCCATGGTTGCGTCGTCGGCAGCATAGGGCGCATGGAATGCGGGACCCGATGTCATCTGCTTCAAACCTGCGATTGGCGTGGCGCCGGAACAGCCTTCCTCAACGCTTGGCATGATAAAACGGCTGCGCTAGTTTCCGCAAAATTGTGGCGACCGGACGGGCACATCATGCGGATAGAGCATTTCAGACGGCGCGTTGCGCAGGCCCTTGCGGTCATTGCGCTGCTGGGCCTGCCGGCCGCGCATGCGATCGAACTGACGCCTGGAATCAGCGAGCTCTATACCTCGGTGTCGATCTACCCGCCGACGACCTCATCGATGACGATCTGCTACGGCTTCGTCTGCAAGCGGCGTTATGAGCTGGGCTTTACCTCGGGCGATCGCGCCGCGCTGACGAAAATCATGGCAGCCGGCCGTGCCAATGCGGCGGCCGAGCGCGCTGCGGTGCAGAAGGCGGTGGTGTGGTTCGATCGCCGCGTCGGACCGGTGATCGGCACCGACAAGCGCATCGCCAATGCGGATTTCCGCTATTTCGACGACAAGCACAATTTCGATTGCTGGGACACCACCCGCAACGTCACCAGCCTGCTGCTGGTGATGCAGGAGTGGGGTCTGTTCAAGCATCACACGGTGGGAGAGCCGAAGTATCGCGGCAATGCCCTGGTGCTGCAGACGCCGCACAACACACCCGTGCTGGTCGAGCGCGCAACCGGCGAGCGCTGGGTCGTGGACATGTGGACGCGCGGCTACGCGCAGGCGCCCGATGTCATGACCGTCGATAAATGGGTTGATTTGAAGTGAGCGCCGACGCGCGGCCGAAGCCAACGCGTGGATCTTTCAAGCGGACCTGAATTGTTTATAGAGCGCACACCGCGGATCGAATTAGCGCAATCTGCGTGAACCTGATTGCGTCGCAACAGTGGAAAGCCCTTTGGAGGTAACCGCTGCTGCCGAATGCGCTCTATGTTGTTGAAACGTGATCGTTCGGAAACTGGCCTGGATTGTGTCGAGGAGAGCGGTCCGGATCACGCCGTCGCATCAAACCTTGAGGTTTTCAGCCGAAGTCTTGCCGCGGTTGGCGACTTCTTCGTATTCAACGGTCTGGCCTTCGTTCAGCGAAGAAAGACCAGCCTTCTCAACTGCCGAAATATGAACAAACACGTCCTTGCCGCCGTTGCTGGGCTGGATGAAACCGAAGCCCTTGGTGGCGTTGAACCACTTCACAGTACCTTTAGCCATAACGTCGTCTCCGCGGGATCAAAAATCGATAACGAACTGCCGGTCCCCGCAAACCGGCATATCCGACATGCGCACGATACGCGCTATATGTCCGGCTTGATAGCTTAAACGACGGGCAAAATTCGTGCAATATCGACGGTATCGGGACATTTAGAGCGTTTTTGACCGCTTTTGAACCGTTTTGCCGCGGCCGAACGCCGCGAGGCACGGTCAAGGTCTATTTCCCGCAAAGTCGACCGCTTCGCAGGTCAGCGCGATTCCCGGCCGGTCCGGCCCGATCCTAATAGGTCGCGGCGAGATAATCGACGATCTTGCCGACATCCGCCTCGTCGATCGTCGCGCCGTAGACCTTGATCATCTTGGTGACCTCGGCCTGCCAGAAATCCTTCTTGAACTTCGGGCCGCGCGGCTGGGTCTGGATGTAGTCGGCGGAATGGCACGCCGTGCAGTTGTTCTGTGCGGCCTCAACACCCGGTCCCGGCTTGAACGCCGCGGTCTCGTCGGGCAGTTGATAGTTGATAGGCCTGGCGCTCGCAGCGAGTGTAGCGCCGCAGGTCATCGCCACGAGGGCGACCAGTGCACGGATGGACTGTTTCATGATCGATCGCCTCATGCGGCCGTGACGCGGGTGGTCTCGATGCCGTTGCGCAGATAGCCCGCCGGGTTCCACAGCGATTCGGCAGGTTGAACCTGGCCGCCATTGCTGGTGGCGCGCACCTTGAGTGCGTGGGGGCCGGCCGCCAGCTTTACCGGTAGCTTCCATTCGCGGAACGAGTACTTGCCGAGGTCCTTGCCGAGCTTCGCCGGCGTCCGGCTGTTGCCGCCGTCGGTCGACACTGCGACTTCCTTGATGCCCTTGCCGCCGTCGAAGGCAATGCCTTTCAAGGTCACGCGGCCGGCCTTGAGCTTCGCCCCATCGGTCACGTTGGTGATGAAGGAGCGGACCGTGAAGCGGTTGATCGGGATTGTCGCCTTCGGCGCGGTCCCCGGCTCGAGGCAGTTGCAGTCGTTGTCGGGAATGCGATAGGCCGACTTCATCCAGAACCCGTCGAAGACATCGTCGATCACCGTGATCTCGTTGAGGTGCTTGACCCAGTAGGTGCCGTAATAGCCGGGCACGATCAGCCGCATCGGAAAGCCGTTGAGCAATGGCAGGTCTTCGCCGTTCATGCCGTAGGCCAGCATCACCTCGCCGTCGCGGGCATGATCGATGTCCAGCGCCTTGACGAAGTCCGGCGTCTTGTCGCTGACGGGTCCGTCCATGCCGTTGAAGGTCACCTGCTTCGCGCCGGCCTTGACGCCGGCCCGGTCGAGCAGCGTCTTCAGCGCCACGCCGCGCCAGCGTGCATTGCCCATGGCGCCGTTGCCGAGCTGGCCGCCGGCGACGCGCGGGGTGAAGAAACCGCGGCTGTTGCCCGAGCACTGGTTGACGGCGACGAGTTCGACCGCGGGAAGCTTCCTGATCTCCTTCAGCGACAGCTTGAGCGGACGCTCGACGCTGCCCTTGATCTCCAGCGTAAACGTGTCCGGATCGATGTTGTAGGGAATGTCGGCGAGGTGATAGCGGACGAAGAACGCATTGTTGGGGGTGATGGCGCCATCGTTGAAGATCGCAAACGGCGTCTCCAGTTGCGGCGGCCTGCTGGTCAGGCCGATCATCGGGCGCTTCTGCGGATATTTCACCAGCGGTCGCTCGCCGTTGTCGAATGGCAGCGTCACCGTATCCAGTGCAAAGGCGGTGACCGGATCGAGCCCTGCCGTGCCGAGCGCTGCCAGGCCTGCGCCGACGCGCTTCATCATCTCTCGTCTGTCGAGCATGGGCTTCCTCCGAAGCGATCTTGCGCAGGCCGGTCATCACCGCGCCCGTTTGCGCCATAGTCGCATGGTTGCCGGTCCTGTCAATTTGTCGCAGGCGATCGACCAGCGCTCGACCCGGCACATTCAACAAGAATTCGTTATCCGCACCGCGGCTTTCCATGGAAATCCGTGCGCTTCGCGACCGGCTTTCCCCGGACGGATATCCCCGGCTTAGTCGCCCTGCGTCGCCAGCCCTGCCAGACCGCGCGCATCGGCAATCGCGCGCACCATCATCGGCGCGACGCGACCGCGGATCGTCACGTCATGAGCCGGCAGCGCATCCGCCGCCACGCCGGCGGTCTCGAACACGGTGGCGGAGACGATCGCTTCGCAAGCCATGCTCTTGGTCATGTCCTGCAATCGCGCCGCGACATTGACGGCGTCGCCGAGCGCCGTGAACACCATGTGGTCGTGATAGCCTATGTCGCCGACGATCACCTCTCCGGCATGGATGCCGATGCCGAAGCCGATCGGCTCAGGCAGATCATCTTTGAGGAACTGGCTGAGTTCCCCGATATTGGTGGCGATCATCGCCGCCGCCTGCAACGCCTGGCGGCAGGCCGTCGCAGGATCGGCACCGAGGCCGAACAGCGCCAGCATGCCGTCGCCGACGAACTGGTTGGGCTGACCGCCCGACGCGATCACGGCCTGCGACACGGCGCCGAGGAAGCGGTTGACGATGAATACCGTATCGAACGGCAGGCGTTTTTCCGCCATCCTGGTCGAGCCGCGCATGTCGATGAACATGCTGACCAGATAGCGTTCCTGGCCGATGCGCGCCGGATTCGCCGCGTGGGCATTGGCGCTTGCGGCGTGCGGCAGGAACGGCTGGAAGAAGGCGAGGTCCGCGGTCGGCCGCAACTGGCAGGCGAGCCGGATCGACGGGTCGGCGGAAGCGCCCACACGATCGAGCACGAAGCTCTCGCGCGGCGACGGCGCGGGCAGGGCGCTGCTGTTGCCGATCACCCGGATGCGGCAGGTGGAGCAGCGGGCGCGGCCGCCGCAGACGCTGGCGTGGGGCATCTGGTGGCGCAGGCTGGCCTCGAGCACGCTGAGGCCCTTCGGCACCCGGATGGTCCGGCCATTGCCATAGGACAGGCTGACCATGCCGCCGCGGCGGTCGAGCAGCGCCCGCCCGCCACGCGCCGTCACTGCCAGGCCGAGCAAGACCCCGTAGCCGAGCATCAGGCCATTCGCGATATCGTCGAGCACGTCCTGTTGCTCCGGCGTGCCCACTTCCCCGATCGACAGGTTCTGCTTCTGCCATTCCGGCGCTGCGCTGTCGCGCATGACCGTGCGACCGCCCTGGTAGAGTCCCAGCAAGGCCAGTGTCGGAATCAGCACCGCGACGGCCAGAAGAGCCGGTGCCGCGGACCTGAAGAACGGCTTCAGCCGCAGCCAGAAATACAGCCCGATGCATCCATGGGTCCAGGCGATCAGGACGGTGAGGTGGGTCAGCCATATCTTCAGCGGGCCGGCGCCCCAGTAGCCGTACAGCACCTGCTGGTAGCCGCGCTCCTGCTCGAACAGCACGCCGCTGAGGCGCATGTTAACGGCATGGGCAATGATCAGTGCGGGGATGCTGAGGCCGAGGATCGGCTGCAGCGGCTCGATCGCCTTCCGGTGGAACTGCCGTCGCTCATACAGCGCCCAGATGCCGAGCCCGGCATGGATGGCGGCGGCTGCATAGAACGTCATGGCCACCGGCGGGTACTGCCAGAACCGGGTGTGGATCATCATCCCGGACGCCATCGCCGTCAGCGAGATGTTGCCTAGCGCGTGATTGAGGAAGTGGCTGACCAGGTAGCTGAACAGCACCACGCCGCAGGCCAGCCGCAACTGCCGGACGCTGAAGCCGCGGAGTGCGGCGCCGCGGGCCGTTGGCGTTGCTTCGATCATCGAGCCGCTCGCCTCGCTGCTGTCTGGTGGGTCATGCGCATCGTCCGACCCTAGAGGGAGACCGCCGGCGTTGCTACCGTCCGGCGCCGTTTTGCTGCGCTTTGCGCCAGCGATGTCAACAAGTTGACACCATGCCGCGGGCCGCCCAAAAGCTCCGCCATGAGCATGGTCCAGCCGATAGATCCAAACGTTTCGCGCCGCAGCTTGCTGGCCGTCGTGGCGCTGGTGGTTGCCTTGACCGCGATGCGCGGGATCTATGCCGGGGTGTTCGACCTGCGCACCGACGAGGCCTATTACTGGACCTGGTCGAAGGAGAACGTGCTGTCGTTCCTCGATCATCCGCCGATGATCGCCTGGTTCATCCGGCTGGGCACCGCGATCTTCGGTGACACGAATTTCGGGGTGCGCTTCGCCGGCCTGCTGGCGATGGCGGTGACACAACTGCTGCTCGGCGACATCGTGCGCCGCGTCACCCACGATTTTCGCGCGGTGGCGTTCGCGGTGCTGATGCCGGAGGCCGCGCTGTACTACGGGCTGCTGATGGCCAAGGTCGCGCCGGACGTGGCGATGATCCCGTTCGCGGTGGCGATGATCTGGTCGCTGGTGCGGCTGGCGCAAAGCAATGACGGACGATGGTGGCTGGCCGCCGGCCTGTTCGCCGGGCTGGCGCTGCTGTCGAAACTGACCGTGGTGATGCTGGTCCCGGCGGTGCTGGCCTTCCTGCTGGTGCCGGCGTGGCGGACGCGCTGGCTGCGCAGCCCGTATCCGTGGGCCGCCGTGCTGATCGCCTTCGTGGTGTCGTCCCCGGTGCTGATCTGGAATGCCGGGCACGACTGGGCGTCGTTCAAGTTCCAGTTCGTCCGCGCCACCACCGACAACGCGGTGTCGCTGCGCACGCTGGGCGATTTTCTCGGCCTGCAGTTCGGTCAGGTTGGTCCGATCCTGTTTCCCGTGGTGCTGTCGGCGGTGCTGATCACCGCATGGCGCGGCTATCGCCGGCGCGAGCCGGTGGCGATCCTGCTGTCGACCTGCGTGCTGGTGCCGTTCGTCTACTTCGTCTGGAAGTCGCTGACGCTGCGGATCGGCGATACCTGGGCGATGTTCCTGTGGCCCGCCGGCTTCGCCGCCGCTGCGATCAACATCACGCTGTTGCCGCGCGAGCGCTGGCCGGCCTGGATGATCCAGTCGGCCGCGCCGTGGATGAAGGCCGCGATCGGCTCGGGCATTGCGCTGGTGCTGCTGGTCTTCCTGTATTGCGTCGCCAGCCCGTGGAATTTGATCGGCCGGGCCGATCCGATCGGTGGCGAGGCCGGCTACGGACCGCTGGCGGCACGCGCGCTGGTGGAGATGGACCGCGCCGGCGCGACCTGGATCGCCACGACCGACTATCGCACTTACGCCATGCTGCGCTGGCACCTGAAGGACAAGGTGCCGGTCGTGCAGGTCAATCAGCGCGCGCGCTTCCTCGGCTTCCGCGATCCCGGCCTGACGCTGATCAGGGATCATGCCGGCCTCTACGTCGCACAGACCAACGACGACAATCGCGCCCTGCTGGCCGCGACGCCGGCGGTGCTCACGCGCGTCGCCGTGGTCGATACGGTGTGGCGCGGGGTGGCGATGAAGACCTATGCCATGGACAAGCTCACCGGCTGGACCCCCGACCTCAACCCGCCGCTCGGCACGCCGTTCTATCGCTGGCCAAATCTGGCGATGGCATTGCCGAACGATCAAATAGCCGCGCTACATCTGCACGCAACGCGTTAGTTGAAATGGCGCTCGACCTCCCCTCCCCCTTGCGGGGAGGGGCCGGGAGTGGGGGTCCACAAGCGCCGGCGTTCGTGGCCCCCCACCCCCGGCCCCTCCCCCGCAAGGGGGAGGGAGCATGACCGCCGTCAATTTTGACTCAAACAGCCTCTTCGCCGTCGCGCTTGCGCAACAGATCCTTCGCGAGATCGCTCAGCACCGGGCGCGGCAGTGCGGTGAACGGCAATGGCCTTGTGACGTCGATGGCGGCGAGGCCGAGCCGCGCGGTGAGCAGGCCGTTCAGGATGCCTTCGCCGAGCCGCTGCGACAGCTTCGCCGCAATGCCGTGGCCGAGCATCTGCTGGATCATGCTGTCGCTGGCGGCCATGCCGCCGGTGATGGCGAGGTGGCCGATGGCGTGGCGCATCAGCCGGATCATGCCGAGCGCGCCGGGCCGGCCGCCATAGAGCAGCGCCAGTTGCCGCACCAGCCGCACCGCTGCAGCCGCCACGAACAGCACGTCGACCAGTGCGCGCGGGCTGATCGCGGTGACCACCGACACACGCTGTGCCGCGACTGAGACGAGGCGGCGCGCCTCGATATCCAGCGGCCCCATCAGCTCGCGCTCGGCCAGCTTGATCATGTCAGCGCCGTCGATGATGTCGTCGGTATGGCTTTGCAGCGCGCTGCGCGCGCGGGCCAGTTGCGGGTTGCGATGCGCTAGCTTCAGCAGGTCGTGGACGACGACCCGGCTTCCGGCGCGGTCGTCACTGGCGAGAACGTCAAGTGCGCGCAGGTGCAGGCTCTCGATGGTGGCCAGCCTGACCAGAGCGAGCGCTTCGCGGGCGATGATCACCACCAGCGCGATCGCCGCCAGCGCCGCCAGTGTCAATCCGGAATAGCCAAGCCCTTCGTTGCGCGCGTAGAGGTCCTCGACCAGATGGGTGACGCTGAGGCCGAGGCCCATCAGCACCAGACCGCCGAGCGCGCACCAGAACAGCGTGCCCCAGCGAAAGCCTTTGCGTGCGGCGATCTGCGGCGCGTCGATCACCACCGGCATCGCCATGGCGTCGGCCTCCGGCGTGATGCGCACGGTGCCACGCGTCAGCCGGCCGGCCTCATCGTCGGCATCCATCACGACGACATGGGGATCGTCGAGCCGGAACGTGGCCGGGCGCCGCGGGGTGGTTGTCATTGCAGCCTGTCTCCGATCAGGAACTGGAGCGCGCGGTCGAGGCGGATGTGAGGCAGCGCCGGCTCCTCGGCGCCCTGGCGCTCAAGCAGCGGGGGGCGAAATCTGAGGAAGCGGTAATCGGCCTTGTCCGCGGCGGTGCTCGACAGCCCGCTGAAGCCGCCGCCGAAGAAGCCATCGAGATCCGTCGGCAGGTCGCCGGGGAAGGTCGCCACTTCCGTCGCGCCGTCGAAGCTTTCGCCATTGGCGACCTCGCCGGCGACGGGGGTGCCGAGAATGGAGGGCAATTTGTCGCGGCCGCGCTGCACCAGCGCCTCCCTGGTGGCACGGACCGCGGCCATCGCCACCACGTCCACCGCGGCGCCGGCCAGTTCGGAGCGTGCCACGGCCTTGTCCACGGTTCGCCGCAACACCGCCTCAAGCCGATCGTGGCTGAGATGATGCAGGTGATCGGCCTTGGTGGCCGCGAACAGGATGCGATCGACCCGCGGCCGGAACAGACTGGCTCAGAATGGTGGTGCGGCCGATGCGGAAGCAGTCGAGAATCCCGGCCAATGCGGCTTCGAGATCGTGCAACGCCTCCGGTCCGGCATTGAAGGCCGCGAGCGCATCGACCAGCACGATCTGGCGGTCCAGCCGTGAGAAGTGGTCGCGGAAGAATGGCCGCACCACCACGTCCTTGTAGGCCTCATAGCGCCGCCGCATCATCGCCCACAGCGAGCCATCAGGCGCCGTAGTGTCGGCCGGGAGGTCGAGCGGCGCGAAGGTCAGCGCCGGCGAGCCCGCCAGATTGCCCGGCATCAGGAAGCGGCCGGGCGGCAGCAGGCTCATGGCGAAACGCTCGTCGCGGCAGGCGCGCAGATAGTCGGTGAACAGTCTTGCCGCGATCAATGTCGCCTGTTCGTTCTCGCGGCCAACGGGGTCGAGCGTGGCGAGGTGCGCCAGCCATTGCCCGGCGATCGCTGCGCGCGGACCCTGCCGGGCGAGGCCAAGACTCTCGGCCGACCATTCCTCATAGGACTTGTTGAGCAGCGGCAGGTCGAGCAGCCATTCGCCGGGATAGTCGACGATGTCGAGGGTCAGCGTGCGGTCGGCGCCGTTGTGGCGCTGGTAGTCGATGACTAGGCGCAGCTCGCTGATATCCACGGTGGAGTTCGGCCAACGCCGCTCGTCGATCAGCGTGCGGACGTGGTCTTCATAGGCGAAACGCGGCACGGCATCGTCGGGTTGCGGCGCCAGCCGGGCCTTGGCAATGCGCCCGGTGGCCAGCGATTCGAATACCGGGAAGCGTCCGCCGCGCGTGAGCCCATGCACCAGCGCGGTAATGAACACCGTCTTGCCGGCGCGTGACAGGCCGGTGACACCCAGTCGCACGGTCGGATTGAACAGGCCTTCGCCATAGTCCAGCAATGCGCGTGCGGACAGGCGAGCCTCTTCGACGAGTTCGGAAAGACTGGAAGCCATGTCAGAGTGCAACGCCTGCCAAGTGACGAATTCGTCATCAAATTGATCAATAGTGATCAAGGACAGGTGGCGATCTGCGCATGGAAATCAAGCCTTACGATTGACGCCTTTGCAGTGCACTCGTTCGCCATCGGTTTACTGGCTTGGCCTATGATGTCGTGGCGTCCCAAGTGGTGATATCGTCTCTTTGGTCCATCGTTGCTGTCGTGCGGATCCGCCATGAACAAGATTTTCAAGCTCAAGGAATTCGCGGCCCATTCCGCGACCACTGTCACCGGAACGGTACGCTGGAATTACGATCGCGCCGAGCTGATCGCCGACGGCATCGTCCACGGCCTCGGCGTGTTCTCCGGCCTGATTGCCGCCACGGCGCTGATCGTGCTGGCCGCGGTGTTCGCGCCGGCCGCCTCGGTGCTGACCGTGTCGGTCTATGCCGTTGGCCTGCTGGCCATGCTCGGCTTCTCGGCGGCGTATAATCTGTGGCCGGTGTCGCCGCGCAAATGGCTGCTGCGGCGGTTCGATCACTCGGCGATCTACGTCCTGATCGCGGCGACCTACACGCCGATCTTCGCCCAGCTAAGCGACAGCGGCTTCGCGCTGGCGCTGCTGGCCGGAGTGTGGTGCGTGGCGATTGTCGGCATCGCCATCAAGCTGTTCCTGCCGGGCCGCTACGATAAGGTGGCGGTGGTGCTGTATCTGGCCATGGGCTGGAGCGGCGTGATGGCCTATGATGCCGGTCTTGCCACGTTGCCGTCGACGACGCTGTGGTTCATCGGCGCCGGCGGCCTGCTGTACTCCTTCGGCGTGATATTTCATGCCTGGCAGCGGCTGCGCTTCCAGAATGCCATCTGGCATGGATTTGTGCTGCTCGGCGCCGCCTGCCATTATACCGCTGTGCTCGACCTCGTTCTCGCCTGAGCACTCAACAGCGGAGTGTATCCATGCAGGTGGCTGGTAAGGTCGTGGTCGTGACCGGAGGCGGTAACGGCATCGGCCAGGCGCTGTGCGAAGCCTTCCGCCGCGCCGGTGCCGCCAAGGTCGTCGTCGCCGATCTCGACCTCGCGCGCGCCGAAGTCGTGGCTGCCTCCGTCGACGGCGCCGCGTTCAAATGCGACGTCGGCGTCGAAGCCGATATCAAGCATCTGATCAGCGAGACCGAGCGCCGCTTCGGCCCGATCGCCTTGTTCTGCTCCAATGCCGGCATCGGCGGCGGCTTCGATCCGCTCACGGTCAATGCCGGCGGCACGTCCGACGAACCATGGGCCAAGAGCTGGGCGATTCACGTGATGGCTCATGTCTACGCCGCTCGCCATCTGATCCCATTGATGAAGGCGCGCGGCGGCGGCTATTTCCTCAATACCATCTCCGCGGCAGGGCTTTTGTCGCAGGTCGGCAGCCCGGCCTATTCCACCACCAAACATGCCGCGGTGGGCTTTGCCGAAAATCTCGCGATCTCGCATCGTGCCGATGGCATCAAGGTGTCGATCCTGTGCCCGCAGGGCGTCGATACCAATATGCTGCGCTCGATCCCCAAGGGGCCGCAATCCAGCGACGGCGACCTGACGCCGGAGCAGGTGGCGAAGGACGCGCTTGATGGAATCGAAGCCGAGACGTTCCTGATCCTGCCGCATCCGCAGGTGATCGATTACATGCGCAAGAAGACCGAGAACTACGATCGCTGGATCGGCGGCATGGCGAAGATCCAGGCCAAGATGCGGGAAGAGTTCGGGAAGTCCTGAAGGCGCGCTTCCTTACCTCTTCCCGCCCTTTGCGGGGAGAGGTCGCGCGCACTTGCGCGCGGGTGAGGGGCAGGGCACGCGGCCTAACGCAGGCGTGTTGTCACGGATAACGCGAATGAGAATAACATCAACAGCGGTTGCAGCCCGAGAGAGATGCGTTGTGGCAATCTCGTGTCTTGCCCCTCACCCGACCGGCTTCGCTACGCTTCGCCGGTCGACCTCTCCCCGCAAAGAGCGGGGAGAGGTTAGGAACTACTCCGCCGCTTCCAGCCCCGCCTTAACCGCCACCGGCGGGTCATAGGCCTGGATCGGCGGCAGGTTGCCGATGAATTTCTCCACCTGCACCGTGGTGAGCTGGCCGGTGCAACCCTGGGCGAGGCTGGAGGTGCCGACGTCGCGGGTCAGCACGTTCGGGTTGCCGTGCACGCACAGCGGTTTGTCGTCATTGATGTCTTCCGGATCGTACCAGGCGCCGGTCGGCAGCCGTACCACGCCCGGCATGATGCCGTCGGTCACGACGACGGCCGCCAGGCAGGCGCCGCGGTCGTTGAACAGCTTGATGATGTCGCCGTCGGCAATGTCGCGCGCGCGGGCATCGGCGGGGTTCATGCGCGCCACTTCGCGTCCGCGGCGCTTCTCCGCTGAACTGTGGCCGCCGAAGTCGAACTGGCTGTGCAGACGGCTGGCGGGCTGGTTGGCAACCAGTTGCAGGGGCGTCGTCTCGCTGATCACATCGACGGGCGCAATCCAGCTGGGATGGCCGGGGCAATCGGCATAGTTGAAGCTGGCGATCTTGTCCGAGAAGATCTCGATCTTGCCGCTGGCCGTGGCCAACGGTTTGCCGGCCGGATCGTTGCGGAAGGCGCGGATGCTGCCGCCGTCATGCGGCGGCTGCGGCAGCGTGAGTTCGCCGCGGACCCAGAACGTATCGAAGTCGGGCGCCTCGAGGCCGCGCGCGGCGAGACCATCCCGGGTGAAGCTGTAGAGATGACGCAGCCATTGTCCGGAGGTGCGGCCCTCGGTGAAGGCGTCCTTGCAACCGAGGCGCCCGGCAAGTCCGGTGAAGATGTCATAGTCGTCACGGGCCTCGCCGAACGGTTCGGCCAGGCGATGCATCGCCACCATCAGCGGATCGGTGGGCGCGCCGCCGATGTCCTCGCGTTCCAGGGTCATGGTGCAGGGCAGAACAATGTCGGCGTGCCTTGCCGTCGCGGTCCAGGCGATCTCGTGCACCACCAGCGTATCGACCGCAGCGAAAGCGCGGCGCAGGCGGTTGAGATCCTGATGATGATGGAACGGGTTGCCGCCGGCCCAATAGACCAGCTTGATATCGGGATAAGCGAGGCGCTGGCCATTGTAGTCGAACGGCGCGCCCGGATTGAGCAGCATGTCGCTGATGCGGGCGACCGGAATGAAATCGCCGACGTTGTTCTTGCCCTGCGGCAGGGCGGCGATCGGCACGGCGTTGTGGCGGCGACCGTAATTGGCGATGGCGCCGAGCGCGTAATTGTAACCGCCGCCGGGCAGCCCGTGCTGGCCAAGCATGGCCGCCAGCACCGAAGCCATCCACACCGGCTGCTCGCCGTGTTCGGCGCGCTGCAGCGAATGCGCGACGGTAACCAGCACGCGCTTGCCGGGCAGGCGGCGCGCCAAAGCGCGAATGTCGTCGGCGTTGACGCTGGTGATCCCAGCCGCCCAGGCGGCATCCTTGGGCTGGCCGTCGCTGCGGCCCATCAGATAGTCTTCGAACACAGGCCAGCCGGTGCAGTGGCTGTCGAGCAAGCCGCGGTCGTGGCTGTTATCGCTCACCAGAGTATGTGCCAGCGCCAGCATCAAGGCCGTGTCGGTGCCCGGTTTCAACGGCACCCATTCGTTGTTGACCTCGTCGGGCAGGTCGCTCTTCAGCGGGCTGATCAGCACCAGCCGGCAGCCGCGCCTGGAGGCCGCGACCATGTCCTGATGTTCGGTGTGGCGGCTGATGCCGCCGGAGGCAACGCGCGAGTTCTTCGTCGCCATGCCGCCGAAAGCGAGAATCACATCGGTGTGGGCAACGATCTCGTCCCAAGCGACGTTCTTGCGCGAAACGTCGTCGTAGTTGCCGAGAACATGCGGCAGGATCACCATCGAGGCGCCGGCCGAGTAGCTGTTCACCGAGCGCACATAACCGCCGAGCGCAACGTTGAGGAAGCGGTGCGGCTGGCTCTGGGCATGATGGAAGCGGCCCGCACTCGACCAGCCATAGGAGCCGCCGAACACCGCCTTGGCGCCATGCTCGTCGTTGACGCGCTTCAGCTCGGCGGCGAGCAGGTCGAGCACCGCGTCCCATTCCATCTCGACGAACTCGTCACGGCCGCGGCGGTCATCCTTGCCGGGACCGTTCTCCAGCCAGCCGCGGCGCACCATCGGCTTGGCGATCCGCGCCTTGTGACGAAGCGCCTCGGGGAAATTCTGGATAATCGGATTGGGATCGGGATCGATCGGGTGCGGAACGATGACCAGCTTGCCGTCTTTCCAGGCGCCGGAGAAAGCGCCCCAGTGCGAACTGTGCGGCTTGGCCGGGGTGTCCTTCATCCGGTCGGTCATGCGGGTCGTCCTATCGCGTTGTCACATCAGTGCTTTTGTCCATAAAGCACGGGCACGGCGCTGTCGACGACGACTTCGACAAGGCTGACGCCATCATACTGCAGGCCGCGCGCGAGCGCTGCCGCGAGTTCCGTGGCCTTGCTGACACGCACGGCGTTGCAGCCCATTCCTTCGGCAAGCTTGACGAAATCGAGACCGGGCAGGTCGAGGCCGGGCACATTCCGCACCTGCATGACCTGGCTGAACGAGCGCATCGCGCCGTAACCGGAATTATTGATGATCACCACGGTCAGCGGCAACTTGCGCTGGACGGCGGTCCATAGCGCCTGGATCGAATACATCGCCGAACCGTCGCCGATCAGGCACACGCTGCGGCGGCCGGGATAGCCCAGCGCCATGCCGACGGAGGCCGGCAGGCTGTGGCCGAGGCCGCCGGAACTCATGGTGTAAAAACTGTCCTGGCCGCGCATCGGCATGAACTTCTGCATCGCCGGACGATGCGAGGGCGCTTCCTCCACCAGCATGGCATCCTTGGGCATCGCCTGCGCCAGCGAGTGCAGGAGGTAGTCGACCGGGATCGGGTCGCCGGTCGCGGGCGGGGGCGGCAGGATACGGCCGGGCGCGGCCGTGCGTTTGGTAGCGGGCAGCAGGTCCAGCAGCAGCGTCAGTGCTGGCTTCATCGTCGCTATGATGCTGGTGCCGACCGGCATCACCGCGGCCGAGGTGGTGTCATCGGTGATCTGGAACAGCGTGGTGCCGCCATCAAAGATCGACGCGTGGCCCTCCACATGGAAAGTAAACACCGGCGCGCCGATCACCACGACGAGGTCGTAGTCGCGTAGCGCGTCGGAGAGTTGCGCCGGCGAGGCATGCAGGAAGCCGGCGAACTGTGGATGCCGTTCCGGAAAGCTGCAGCGTGCCGAGAACGGGCTGACCCAGACGGCCGCCTTGGTCTTTTCCGCGACCTGGACCATCAGGTCGACGGCCTCGGCGCGGTCGATGCCGGGGCCGACGATCAGTGCCGGCTTCTTGCTGCCAGCCAAGGCGGCGACCAGTTCGTGCATCGCCTGGGGATCGGGACCGAGCTCGCGGCTCACGCGCCGTGCGGCGATGGGTTGCGCGGGATGGGTCCAGTCGTCGATCGGTACCGAGACGAAGGTCGGCCCGCACGGCGGCTGCATCGCCACGTAATACGCCCGCGCGATGGCCGCGGGCACGTCCTCGGCGCGCGCCGGCTCGACGCTGTATTTCACATAAGGCCGCGGAAATTCCGAGGCGCGTTCGGCATAGAGAAAGGCCTGCAGCGGCAGGATGCTGCGCGCCTGCTGGCCGGCGGTGATGACCATCGGGGTCTGGTTGCGATGTGCGGTGTAGATGTTGCCAAGCGCATGGCCGACGCCGGCGGCGGAATGCAGGTTGACGAAGGCGGCATTGCGCGTTGCCTGCGCATAGCCATCGGCCATGCCGATCACCGAGGCTTCCTGCAGACCGAGCACGTAGTCGATGTCGTCGGGCCAGTCCGACAGAAACGGCAGTTCGGTCGAGCCGGGATTGCCGAACACCTTCTTGATGCCGAAGGCGCGGATCAGGTCGAGGGTGGCGTCCTTGACGGTGACGGATTTACGGGCGGGTTTTGCTTTGTCGCGGGCCAATGTGTTTCCCCATTTGCGGCGTTGGTTCGCAGCGATTGGCCCCGATCAATCAGGGGAAGTGCGGAAGAGTCAACATGCTCTGGCTGTCATCGTCCGCAATCTCAGCCTGTCATCACCCGCGAAAGCGGGTGATCCAGTAGACGCTGGCGCCGCGGCTTTCTTCACCGCCGCCTGCGTATACTGGGTCGCTCGGTCCTGGCGCGCAATTGCGCGCAGGCCGGGCGACGACAGTCGGTGGCTACCAGCTCGCCGTCGCCTTCATGGTCGGCGCGCCCTTGTCGTTGGCGGTCCAGACCTCCAGCCCCTCGGCCGTCTCGTTGGCATTGACCGAAAATTCCGCGCCGTCGAACAGCGGCTGCACGCCGCGGTAGCTGAACTTGGCGGGCGCTTTGCCACCGTGCAGTTTCGCTGACAATTCCACCAGCAAGGCCGCCTGCATCGGCCCGTGAAACACCAGGCCGGGATAGAACTCGACTTTTGTCACGTAGTCGCGGTCGTAATGGATGCGGTGGCCATTGAAGGTCAAAGCGGAGTAGCGGAACAGCAGCACCGGATCGGCAAAGTGCCTTTCGCTGTGTTTTGCCGTGGGCACCTCCTTCGGTGCCGGCGCCGGTGGCGCCATGCTGGTCGGCGCGTCGCGATAGACGATGTCCTGGCGCTCGCGAATGGCGAGGCCGCGCGGCGTGGTGATGAGGTGCTCGACGCTGACAAAACACAGCGCGCCGGTGGAGCCGGTCTTCAGCGTGACGTCGAGGATTTTTGACGCGCGCGTGACGTCGTCGCCGACGCAGAGCGTGTCGAGAAATTCGAGCTGGCCGCCGGCCCACATGCGGCGCGGCAGCGGCACCGGCGGCAGGAAGCCGCCGCGGGCCGGATGGCCATCGCTGCCGAGCTGGTCCATCGGCGCCACCGGCTGCGCGAGGCACCAATGCGTGGTGAAGGGCGCGGCGTCGCCGGGCTGCGGCTTGCCGATGTCGAGGAACAGCGTGGCGCGCAGCCCCTTCACGAGCTGTGCGGTGACAATATCCGAGGCCTCGTCGGTGCGCCCGATCCGGCTGCGGAGGTGATCGAGATCGAGTGTGTCGGCCATGGTTTGCTCCGTTACTTCTGCACTTCGCCGATGGCCGGGACCGCGCGGTATCCACGCGGCGCGTCGACGAAGATCGCGGCCGGCGCGGGATAGCTGACGTCACCGTTCGGCGTCGCCACCGTGATGCGGCGCAGATGCGGGTGGGTGGAGAGATCGGCCATGGTGTTGACCTCGGCAAAGGCGATGTCGGCCTCGGTCAGCCGCTGCAGCAGCGCGTCGCGGCTCAGGGAGCCGAACGCGTCGCTCACGGTCTGGTCGGTGAAGGCGCGGTTGCGCACGCGCTCGACGCCGTTGACCAGGCGCGGGTCGCTGGCCAAAGCGGCGTCGCCGAGCACCTTGGCGCACAGCACTTTCCACTCACGTTCGCTCTGGATCGAGATCAGGATGTCCTTGCCGTCCATGGAGCGGAACACGCCATAGGGCGCGATGGAGGGATGTGCGAGGCCCATGCGCTGCGGCGGGTTGCCGGCCTCGGCATTGAGCAGCGGCACGGTGAGCCAGTCGGCCATCACGTCGAACATCGAGATGCGGATGTCGGCGCCCTGGCCGGACATCGCCCGGCCAATCAGCGCTTCGAGGATCGCGGCATGCGCAGCAGCGCCGGTGGCGACGTCGACGATGGAGACGCCGACCCGCGACGGGCCTTCGGGGCCGCCGGTGATCGAGGCCAGCCCGCTTTCGGCCTGGATCAAGAGGTCATAGGCCTTGCGGTGGGCATAGGGGCCGTCGTCGCCATAGCCTGAAATCGTGCAGCAGATCAGTCGCGGATAGTCCTTGCGCAGGCGCTCGAGAGTAAAACCGAGCTTGTCCATCGAGCCGGGCTTGAGATTCTGCAGCAGCACGTCGGCGGCGGCGATCAGCTCCTCCAGCGAGCGACGGCCCTCGGGCGTCGCGAGGTCGATGACCACGGAATCCTTGCCGCGGTTCAGCCAGACGAAGTAGCTGCTCTGGCCTTTTGCCGCATGGTCGTAGCCCCTGGCAAAATCGCCTTCCGGGCGCTCGATCTTGATCACATGGGCGCCGGCATCGGCGAGCCGCGAGCTGCAGAACGGCGCGGCCACCGCCTGTTCGACGGCGATGACGGTCAGTCCTTCAAGCGGCAGCATCGTTCACTCCGGGATTTCGAAAGAGGAGCCTCGGCCGTTGTGTCAGTACGAGCGCGGCATGCCGAGCACGTGCTCGGCGACGTAGGACAGGATCAGGTTGGTGGAGATCGGCGCCACCTGATACAATCGCGTCTCGCGGAATTTGCGCTCGACGTCGTATTCCTCGGCAAAGCCGAAGCCGCCGAAGGTCTGCACGCAGGCGTTGGCCGCTTCCCAGGAGGCATCGGCGGCGAGCATCTTGGCCATGTTGGCCTCGGCGCCGCAGTCCTGACCCGCTTCGTATTTGCGGGTGGCTTCCTTGACCATGAGTTCGGCGGCGCGCATGGCGGCGTAGCTCTTGGCGATCGGGAACTGGATGCCCTGATTCTGGCCGATCGGGCGGCCGAACACCACGCGTTCCTTGGCATAGGCGGTCGCCTTGGCGATGAACCACTTGGCGTCGCCGATGCACTCGGCGGCGATCAGGATGCGCTCGGCATTCATGCCGGACAGGATGTAGCGGAAGCCCTTACCTTCCTCGCCGATCAGATTGGCCGCGGGCACCTTGAGGTCGGTGAAGAACACCTCGGTGGTGGCGTGGTTCATCATGGTGCGGATCGGGCGGATCTCCAGCCCGTTGCCCTTGGCTTCCTTCATGTCGACCAGGAACACGGACAGACCGTCGGTGCGCTTGGCCGACTGGTCCTTCGGCGTGGTACGCGCCAAGAGCAGCATCAGGTCGGAGTGTTCGGCGCGGCTGGTCCAGATCTTCTGGCCGTTGACGACGTAGTTGCCGTCCGCGTCCTTCTTCGCGAAGGTTTTTAGCGATGTGGTATCGGTACCGCTCGTGGGCTCGGTGACGCCAAACGCCTGCAGCCGGACTTCGCCGGTCGCTATCTTCGGCAGCCACTGCGCCTTCTGCGCATCGGAGCCGTGCCGCAGCACCGTACCCATGGTGTACATCTGCGCGTGGCAGCCGCCGCCGTTGCAGCCGGCGCGCTGGATCTCTTCGAGGATTGCAGCCGCTGCGGAAATTTTCAGCCCGGAGCCGCCATATTCCTCGGGGATCAGCACCGACAAGTAGCCGGCCTCGGTCAGGGCATCGACGAAGGCCTTGGGGTAGGCCATGTCGCGGTCGAGCTTGCGCCAGTATTCGCCGGGAAACTGTGCACACAGCTTGGCGACGGCATCGCGGATATCGTGATAGTTTTCCTGGAACTCGTCCTGCTCCGCGGCTTGGTTTTTCATCGAGGAATTTACATTCTCTTATTTGGGAAAAATCAGGAAATGCGAACCGGCAAAGACTCGTAGCCTTTGACGAAGCTCGAATATACCCGCTTAGGTTCCCCGACAACCTCGATATTGGCAAACCTCTCCAGCATTTCCTCCCACACGATCTTCGGCTGCAACTCGGCCAGCCGCATGCCGACGCAGCGGTGGACGCCGAAACCGAACGACAGATGGGTGCGCGGACGGGCGCGGTCGATGATGAAGTCGTTGGGGTTCTCGATCATCTCGTCGTCGCGATTGCCGGAGACGTACCACATCACCACACGGTCGCCCTTTCTGATGGTCTTGCCGCCCAGTTCGGTATCGACCAGTGCGGTACGGCGCATATGCGCGAGCGGAGTCTGCCAGCGAATGACCTCCGGCACCATGGTGTCGATCAGCGCCGGATTGTCGCGCAGCTTCTGATACTGGTCGGGGTTCTCGTTCAGCGCCAGCACCGAGCCGGTCATGGTGTTGCGCGTGGTGTCGTTGCCGCCGACGATCAGCAGGATGATGTTGCCCATCAGGGTGTCGGGGTCCATCTGCCGCGTTGCGTCGCTGTGCGCCATCATCGAGATCAGGTCATTCCGCGGCTCGGAATTTACCCGCTCATTCCACAGCTTCTCGAAAGTAGCGGCGCACTCGTCCATTTCGCGCCGGCGCTCCTGCTCCGAGGAGACGACGCCGCTCTTGGGCAGCGCCGTCGCCACGTCGGACCAGCGCGTCAGCTTGCGGCGTTCTTCCCACGGGAAGTCGAACAGCGTCGCCAGCATCTGCGTGGTCAATTCGATGGAGACGCGCTCGACGAAATCGAAGGTCTCGTTGCGGGGCAGGGCGTCGAGCACCTTGCAGACTCGCCCGCGAATGAGCACGGCCAGTTCGTCGAGATGAGCGGGCGTAAACATCGGCGACACGGTCTTGCGCTGTGCGCTGTGACGCGGCTCATCCATGGCAATGAAGCTCGGCCAGTCGTAGCCTTCCGGCACGTCCCGGATACCGATGCCGCCGTGCTTGACGTCGGAGGAGAAGATGGCGGCATTGGTATCGACATGCATGATGTCGTTGTATTTGGTCACCGACCAGTACGGCTCGATCGGCGCATTGGTGCAGTAATGCACGGGCTCTTCCTTGCGCAGCCGCTCGAACCATGGCCACAGCGTGTCGGTCTGGAACAGCTTGGGCGCGCCCGGATGGAAATCCTTCAGCGGTGTTGCGTAGGCCTGCTCGCGTGCGATGCGCTGGCGTGCGACCTTTTCGCTCTCGATGGTGCCGTGCATTTTCGATTCCTGTTTCGTTCGTCCCGACGCGTACCGTGGCTGATCCCGGCGGCGTTATTTTGGCCGAATTACACTCCGTTGTCGGTCACAGCGCAAGGCCGGGCAAAGGCGATTCCGGCCGAACGAAGGGATTGATTTGGCGAAGCATTTCCTGTCTTCAATAGGGAAACGCATGCGCGTTGCGCGCCAAAGGCGATTTTCGAGCGGAGGCAGCCCCCGATGATTCCCAATGCCCACAGGATGTTCAATTTTGATCTCGGTGAGACCGCCGACGCGATCCGCGAAACCGTGCGCGACTTCTCCGCCAACGAGATCGCGCCGCGCGCCGACGAGATCGACAAGAGCAATCAGTTTCCGCGCGACCTGTGGCCGAAGCTCGGCGCGCTCGGCCTGCACGGAATCACAGTCGAGGAGGAGTATGGCGGCTCCGGTCTCGGCTATCTCGAGCACTGCATCGCCATGGAAGAGATCTCGCGGGCCTCGGCCTCGGTCGGGCTTTCCTACGGCGCGCATTCCAACCTCTGCGTCAACCAGTTGCGCCGCAACGGCTCCGATGCGCAGAAGCGCAAGTACCTGCCGAAGCTGATCTCCGGCGAGCACGTCGGCGCACTGGCGATGTCGGAGCCGGGAGCGGGATCCGACGTGGTGTCGATGACAACGCGCGCCGAGAAGAAGGGCGATCGCTACATCATCAACGGCAACAAGATGTGGATCACCAACGGCCCGATCGCCGAGACGCTGGTGGTCTACGTCAAGACCGATCCTGCGGCCGGCTCACGCGGCATCACCGCCTTCATCGTCGAGAAGGGCATGAAGGGGTTCTCCACCGCGCAGAAACTCGACAAGCTCGGCATGCGCGGCTCCGATACCGGCGAGCTGGTGTTCGAGGACTGCGAAGTGCCCGAAGAGAACGTGCTCGGCGAGGTCGGCCGCGGCGTCAACGTGCTGATGTCGGGCCTCGACTACGAGCGTTCGGTGCTGGCCGCGGGACCGCTGGGGATCATGCAGGCCTGCCTCGATCTGGTGATGCCCTATGTGCACGAGCGCAAGCAGTTCGGCCAGCCGATCGGCATGTTTCGGCTGGTGCAGGCCAAGGTCGCCGACATGTATGTGACGATGAACGCCTCGCGCGCCTATGTCTATGCAGTGGCGAAATCCTGCGACCGCGGCGAGACCACCCGCGAGGATTCCGCCGGCGCCATTCTCTACGCCGCCGAAAAGGCTACGCAATGCGCGCTCGATGCGATCCGGCTGCTCGGCGGCAACGGCTACATCAATGACTATCCGGCGGGCCGGCTGCTGCGCGACGCAAAGCTCTACGAGATCGGCGCCGGCACCAGCGAGATCAGGCGCATGCTGATCGGCCGCGAGCTGTTCGACAAGAGTGCTTAGCGGAAGACTGAATTCAATTGTCGCGGCCCCATCGTTTCCCTCCTCCCGCGTCTTCGCGGTGGGGAGGGTGGCCGGGCGTAGCGCAGCGAAGCCCGGTCGGGTGGGGGGTGTTGCAACATGGATTGCAAAGTGTGGGGCACCCCCACCCCGGCCTCCGCTTTCGCTCGGCCGACCCTCCCCACCTCGCGCAGCTTCGCTGCGCTCCGGGGGAGGGAGGCCATGAGCGCATTCGCGCCCGATGAAATCGGCAAATGAGAGAAAGCGATGACTACTCTGACGTCAGCCCATTCACCTTGGTCACCCAGTTCCGCACGTCGGCCAGCACCTGCGGGATTACGGCATTGACCTCCTGCACGGTCATGCCGGCCCGGATGCGGGGGTCGTAGAGGATGTTGAGGATGTACTGGTCGTAGACGTCGAAATAGCCCATCTGGACGCTGTCGTTGAACATCGTCCATGGCACCGAGCTGGTGTCGTTGATCGGGCCCAGCGACTGCAGCAGTTCCTCATAGGCGCAGTCGAGGAAGATGAAATCGCCATTGTCGACGGTGAGGATGACGTCGGAATGCTCGATCTCGTAGGCCTCGTTCTTGCGGAAGCCGGACAGGCACTGCGGATCCAGCGAGGTGCGGATCTCCCTGGCGCGGTCGCTGCCGTAGAAGGTGGCGATGGTGCGGTTGAGGTCGCGGTCGCGCACCAGCTTGACCAGCACGTTGGCGTCGTCGCTGCTATCCGCCATGGCGATGTTGAGGTGCTGCACGCGCCGGGCGATGTCGGTCACCACCCGGGCGACCTGCGCCTTGCGGTCGGCGCGGCCGTCGGCGAACACCCGCACCGGGATCTCGTATTTGCGGATCCGGTCGACCCGGCCGGCGAGGTGATATTCGGCGCCGAACGCGGTCTTCAGAAAGCCGTCGACGATCTCGGCGTCGGTGAAGGCCTTCTTCTCGCTGCGCTGGCGCGCAGCGATTGCCGGAAGTTCACCGGCGACCGCTTGCGGCGCGGCCGGGGTCAGCAGGGTTGCGACGACGCCGAACGCCAGGATGGTCCGGTTTCGTCGCGATTTGTGCGGTGCGCTCATTGCGTGCACGCTGTCGCAATGCGTCGGCGTGCGCAAGTTACAATTAGGCGTCTGGGTGGAACAGCGGCGCCCGCAGGCGCCACCTGCCGCGACCTCAGTTCTTGACGATCACCGTGGCGCCGACGGCGACGCGATTATAGAGGTCGGTGACGTCGTCATTGGTCATGCGGAAGCAACCCGAGGACACTGCCTGGCCAATGGTCTCCGGCTCGTTGGAGCCATGGATGCGGTACAGCGTGGAGCCGAGATACATGGCGCGGGCGCCGAGCGGATTGTCGACGCCGCCTTCCATGTGGCGCGGCAAATCGGGGCGCCGGGCGATCATCTGTGCCGGCGGGGTCCAGCTCGGCCATTCCTTCTTGGCGGTGATCTTGTGCACGCCGCCCCAGCGGAAGCCGTCGCGGCCGACGCCGATGCCGTAGCGCAGCGCCTGGCCATTGGCCTGCACCAGATACAGCCGCCGTTCGGCGGTGTTCACGATGATGGTGCCGGGCGCATAGCGGGTATCGATGCTGACCACGGTGCGGGGGATCGGTCCGGAGCCGCTCGAGGTGCCGAAATTGGAAAAGAAATTGGTGAACGACGGCAGAATCGTCGACCTGGAAGTCAGGCTGCGCCTGCTGCTGAGGCTGCCGCCCGCGGGCATTGGCGGGTGCCGCGATGGCCAGCATCGCGACGGTGGCAAACAGAATGGAGAAAATGCGCTTCATCGTTTCCTCGCCAGAACAGCCAAGCCCAAGACGGCCATGGCCAAGACAGGCCACAATTCGCCTCAATCTGCAAGCCACCGGTCGGTGATTCCCGCCGCGTCGGCCGGCATGGTGAAGCCCGCTGCCTGCGCAGGGCTGACCGGGATGCGTTGCATTTGCCCCCTTTGACGAGAACTCCGAACAATGGTTGATCGTCCTCGTCATTCAAGACGCGAAAAACGGGAGCGAGACGATGAACGGTGCGGAAAGCCTGGTGCGGACGCTGGTGGCGGGCAAGGTCGATGTCTGCTTTGCCAATCCCGGCACCTCGGAAATGCATTTCGTCGCCGCGCTAGACCGCGTCGAGGGCATGCGCTGCGTGCTCGGCCTGTTCGAGGGCGTGGTGACCGGCGCCGCCGATGGCTATTATCGTATGAAGGGCACGCCGGCCTCGACGCTGCTGCATCTCGGCCCCGGCCTCGCCAATGGCCTCGCCAACCTGCACAACGCCAAGAAGGCCAATTCCGGCATCGTCAACATCGTCGGCCAGCATGCCGTCTATCACATCGAATACAACGCGCCGCTGACCTCGGATATCGAGGGCCTGGCGCGGCCGATGTCGCAATGGGTGCACACCTCGCCGGATGCGAAGTCGGTGGCCACGGACGGCGCCGCCGCTATTGCCGCCGCGCGGAATGCCCAGGTCGCGACCCTGATCCTGCCCGCCGACACCGCCTGGGGCGAGGCCTCCGGCATCGCCGAGGTCAAGGATGACAAGCAGCGCGCAGGCTATGCGCCCGACGCGGTGGATGCCGCAGCCCGGGTGCTGAAGTCCGGCGAACCGACGCTGCTGCTGCTGACCGGCGGCGCGCTGACCGAGCACGGCCTGGCGCTGGCGGCGCAGATCGCCGGCAAGACCGGCTGCAAGGTGATGGGCCAGACCTACAATCCGAAGATGGCGCGCGGCGCCGGCCGCTTCGCCATCGACCGGATTCCCTATGTAATCGAGCTGGCGCTGCCGATCCTGAAGCAGTTCCGCCACATCGTGCTGCTCGAGGCCAACGATCCCGTGGCGTTCTTCGCCTATCCGAACAAGCCGAGCATGCTCAAGCCGGAGGGCTGCGAGGTTCACCGCGTCACCGCGACCGGCGAGAACTCGGTGGCGGCGCTGGAAGCGCTGGCCGGCGCGCTCGGCGCCAAGCCGTCCGACGTGGCGCCGCAGAAGCTGATGGAGCTGGTCAAGCCGACCGGCGCGCTCAACCACGCGTCGATTGCGCAGGCGATCGCGCTGGCGATTCCCGACAATGCCATCATGGTGGACGAGTCGCTGACCACCGGACGCGGCTTCTTCCCGCCCACCGCGGCGGCGAAGCCGCATGACTGGCTGCAGAACATGGGCGGCTCGATCGGCTTCTCGACGCCGGTGGCGACCGGCGCCGCGGTGGCCTGTCCTGACCGCAAGGTGATCTGCATGGTCGGCGACGGCAGCGCCATGTACACGCTGCAGTCGCTGTGGACCCAGGCTCGCGAAGGGCTCGATATCACCACCATCGTGTTCGCCAACCGCAAGTACCAGATCCTGCTCGGCGAGTTCGACGGCGTCGGCGCCGGCCATCCCGGCCAGCGCGCCCTCGACATGCTCAACCTCGATCGCCCGGCGCTGGACTGGGTGGCGCTCGCCAAGGGCATGGGCGTGCCGGCGCGGTCGGTCACCACGGCCGACGACCTCAACAAGGCACTCGCCGACGCCATGGCCGAGAAGGGCCCGAAGCTGATCGAAGTGGTGATGTAAGGGACGGCTGCAACTCTCTCGTTCCCCGGACGCGTGCAGCGCTCTTCCTTCTCCCTCCCCCCGCGTCTTCGCGGTGGGGAGGGTGGCGCGTGTGAGCGGAGCGAACAACGCGTCGGGTGGGGGGACGCGCGCCATGCGCGACAGAGCGTGAGGCGCCCCCACCCCGGCCTCCACTTCGCCGATGCTGCGCATCGCCTTCGTTCGGCCGACCCTCCCCGCCTCGCGCGGCTGCGCCGCGCTCCGGGGGAGGGATTCTTCAGGCGCCTTGCCTGAACATCTGATTCAACTGTCAAACAGCCAAGCAACGACAATCCCGCGACGCTTTCGCGCCCGGGCTGTGCTGCATTCCCGCCCTCAATCGAGAGGGCGCGCGGAACGCCGGGTGCCCGATGCACCCATGGGCTTGTGCGCAAAATGTAGTAAGCGCACAAGGCTTGCCACGGTCACACCGGACTGATCCGGCGTTCCGCGCGCGATGGTGTTAACGGTCTATGTCGTGCTCTCCCCGGCGGCCGACACGGTTTCTCGTCGCCGTCGCTTCCGGTTGAGGGTGTTCCGCGGACGGATTGCCGCGGACTCTCCACCGGGCTTGGTGCTCACGCGGGGCACCAGGACCACACGCCTTCGCCGTCCGCGCAGCGCTGTCGTCTGCACTTCCTCCGGTTCTCACTGGCCATTCTGGCGAGCCCTGAACCGAATTCCGCGCCTGACGCTGCCGCGTCCACCGCACCCCGCCCAGCGAACCTGACGATCGCGATACGCCCCTCTCGGTGGGGCGGGATGCGATGGATTATAAACCTAGCTGGATGTACGTCAAGAGGAATCGCGGATTATTTTCTCTGCGTGCCTGTCGCTGTTATCCCGTTCCCCGGACGCGGTGCACTGCGCCGCGCCTGCGCGGCGTGGTGCGCCGCAGATCCGGCCCAGCTTGTTGACATCAAAGCAAGCTGGGTCCCGGGTCTGCGCAGCAGCACTTTCGGCGATGCTGCGCATCGCCTGTGCTGCAGCGCGCCCGGGACACGAAGGACGCTGCTGCGTGCCCGGGAAACAGAATGTCGCACCGTGAAACGGGGGCTGCACAGCGCGCCCGGGAAACGGAGAGTTGCAGCGGCGCTGTCACCCCACCCCGCCGCACACGCGCTGCGCGCGCCGTGCGTCGACCCTGAGCGGGCGAGGCGCCCGCTCGCCCCCTCAAAGGGGAGGGTGACGGAAGATGCTGCCGCGCGAAACTTCGCCGAGCGCTTTGCTTCGCGCATCTGGACATGCCGCCGAAGATCACGGCAGATTGGCACGCCAGTGATCGGCGCTGGCGACTTCCCGCTACGACCGGCTTCCATAACGGTCGTCCCAGCACTGCAGGATCGAGTCATGAACGTCCCCGCCCGGGTCATCACCTACGTCAACGTCGGCCATTTCATCGATCACTACGCGATGCTGATCTTCGCCGCCGCGGTGATCGTGATGGGGCCGACCATGGGCATGACTTATTCGGAGCTGTTGCCCTATGCCACGCCGGGCTTCATCGCCTTCGGTGCGGGATCGCTGGTGACCGGCTGGCTCGGCGACCGCTGGAGCCGGCGCCATATGATGGTGATCTATTTCTTCGGCATCGGCCTGTCGATGATCTCCGTCGGGCTGGTGCAGTCGCCGCTGCAGCTCGGCGTCGCGCTGTTCTCGATCGGCCTGTTCGCCTCGATCTATCATCCGGTCGGCACCGCCATGATCGTATCCTATGCCGACAAGCTCGGCCGCGAGATGGGCATCAACGGCGTATGGGGCAATTTCGGCGTGGCATCGTCGGCGCTGATCACCGGCGTGGTCGGCGAATTCCTCGGCTGGCGCTGGGCTTTCATCATCCCGGGCGTGGTCACGCTGCTGGCCGGCTTTTTCTTTGCACGCGCCGTGGCCCATGAAGATCGTTCGGGCTTCAAGCAGGCCGCTGCGCAGGCTCGGGTGGCCAAATCCGATATGTGGCGGGTGATCCTGGCGCTGCTGGTCACCGTGATCGCGATCTCCACCACCTTCAATGCGATCACCGTGGCGCTGCCGAAGCTGTTTGCCGAGCGGCTGTCGGATATGACCCACAGCCCGGCGCTGCTCGGCATCATCGCCGCCGGCGTCTATGTGTTCGGCGCCGCGACGCAGTACAATATCGGCAAGCTGATCGATCGCCATTCGCTGAAGGCGGTGTGCGTGCCGCTGTCGCTGGTGCTGGCGCCGTTCCTGTATTTCGCCGCGACCCTGTCGAACGTGTCGCTGATCGTGGTGGCGATCGGCATCATTATCGGGCTGTTCGGCCAGATCACGGTCAACGAGGCCATTGTCGGCAAATACACCAGCGAGGAATGGCGCTCGCGGGCCTATGCGGTGCGCTATTTCGTCGGCTTCAGCGCCGCCGGCGCCTCGGTCGGGCTGGTGGCGTGGCTGTACGAGCAGGGCGGTTTCATCATGATGCTGCATTCCTTCGCAGCATTGTCGGTGCTGGTGATCGTGGCAGCGATGATCCTGCCGCCGGAATTGCCGGCCGCGAAGGCGAACTAGCGCGCCATGGCATGACAGCATATCGGTGGACCGTGCCATCTCCAGAACGAGGTGTGACCGCCCGGAATTTTTTGGTAACCACGGTGTAGATCAGTGTGAGAGCCGGAACTGCGGCCTGTGCCTGATATGAACCGAGAGATGCATTGTTCGATTCTGTAAACTTCGAAGCGCTGGTCGACGAGATCTACGAAGCGGGCGTGGTGCCGGACCGCTGGCCGCTGGTGTTCGACAAGCTCGCCGGGATCGCCGACGGTGAAGGCGCCATGATGTTCGCGATCGCCCCGGGGATTCCGCGATGGTGTTCGTCCGCCGCGATCCACGAGCGCATCGATCGATGGACCAAAAGCCCGTTCGCGCAGAACAATCCGCGCAACGAGCGCCTTCTCCCGAACATCGAGTCGCGTTTTCTGACCGACCTCGACAAGTTTACGCGCGAGGAGCTCGACAACGAGAAATTCTACACCGACATTCTTCGGCCGGGCGGGTTGGGCTGGTGCGTCGGCACATCGATTCGTGCACCATCCGGCGACATGCTGGTGTTGTCGGTGGAAAAGGCGTTCGCCAAGGGGCCGGTGCCGCGCGAGACCGCCGAACAGCTCGACCATTTGCGTCCGCATCTGGCGCGCGCGGCGGTTCTGGCGGGCCGCCTAGGCTTCGATCGCGCCCGCACCGCCATCGCCACGCTGGAGATGATCGGGCTGCCGGCTGCGGCCGTGACCCGCAACGGCCGTTTGGTCGCCGCCAATCCGGCCTTTCTCACGGTCAGTGCTACCGTCGGCGTCGGCGCGCGCGATCAGGTGCAGTTCACCGCGCCTGCGATCCAGTCGATGTTTGTGGAAGCTCTGGGCAAGCCGGTCTCGCTCGCCCGGACCGGCCGCTCGATTCCGGTCGCGGCGACGTCAGCCAGCCCGCCGCTGATCGTCCATGTGCTGCCGTTGCGGCTGGCTGGGCTCGACGTCTTCACCGGTGCGGTGTCGATCGTCTTCCTGACCGCCATTACCCAGCAGGGCAGTCCGGCGCCGGAGCTGCTGCAGGCGCTGTTCGACCTGACGCCGGCGGAAGCGCGAGATCGCCAGCATGCTGATCGATGGCCATTCGCTCAGCGGAATCTCGAAGCTGCAGAACGTCAGCCTGAACACCGTCCGCACCCAGCTCAAATCGGTGTTCGCGAAAACCGGGGTCGATCGCCAGGTCGACCTGGTCCGGCTGCTGGGCCAGCGGCGGGTCCGGGTGGCGTGAGGCCGCGGCAACAAAAAGGCCGGCTCGAAGGCCGGCCTTGATGCACAATATGATGTCGTTGAAAGTGGTGCAACCTGTCAATAAACGGTCCGCCGAAGCGGCAATTGGAACGATCGACATGCCGCTTGCGCGGCCTGCAAAACGAATCCCCCGGTACCGACGTAGGCGAATGGCTGGGATCGCGCCTCACCCGTTTGGGTGAAGGAATGAATTTAATTTTATTTTTACAGAACGTCCCACACTCACGAGTTGACGTGCACGAAGTCCCGCAACAAGGGGTAGATCTCGTTATTCCATCGCCGTCCGCTGAACACGCCGTAATGGCCGACGCCGGCCTGCATGTGGTGGACTTTGCGATAGGCGCGCACGCCGGTGCATAGATCCTGTGCGGCGAGTGTCTGGCCGATCGAGCAGATGTCGTCCTTTTCGCCCTCGACGGTCATTAGGCCCATGCGCTTGATCGAACCGGGATTCACCGGCCGGCCCTTGTACATCAGCTTGCCCTGCGGCAGCAGATGTTCTTGGAAGACGTCGCGGATGGTCTCGATGTAGAACTCGGCGGTCAGATCCATCACCGCGAAATACTCGTCGTAGAAGGTCTTGATGACCTCGGCCTTCTCGGTCTCGCCCTTGGCGAGGTGGTCGGCGAGATCGACATGGGACTTGATGTGGCGCTCCAGGTTCATGGAGACGAAGGCGGTGAGCTGGACGAAGCCGGGATAGACCTTGCGGAACGCGCCCTTGCACTGGATCGGCACGTAATTGATCAGGTTGTCCTCGAACCACTTCAGCGGCTTGCTCTTGGCGAAGTCGTTGACCTTGGTGGGCTGGATGCGGGTGTCGATGGGGCCGGCCATCAGGGTCAGGCTGGCGGGACGGGCGGGGTGGTCGTCTTCCGACATGATCGCCGCGGCGGCCAGCGCCGACACCGACGGCTGGCAGATCGCGATCATGTGCGAGCGCGGCCCCAGCACGTTCATGAACGTAATCAGGTGCTCGGTATATTCGTCGAGGCCGAACTTGCCGGCGCTGAGCGGGATGTCGCGGGGATTGTGCCAGTCGGTAATATAGACGTCGTGATCCTGCAGCAGTGTCTTGACGGTGCCGCGCAGCAGGGTGGCGAAATGTCCGGACATCGGCGCCACCAGCAGCACGCGCGGCTGCAGTGGTGAATTCTCTTTCTTGAAATGCAGCAGCGAGCCGAAGGGAGTCGAGAACACCTCTTCCTCGGTGACATCCAGCTCGGCATTGCCGACCATGACCTTGCCGATGCTGAAGGCCGGACGGGTATAGGTCAAAGCGGTGCGGGAGATCAGTTCGAGGGCGGACGACAGCCGGCCGAACAGCTTCTCTGAGGTACCGGCAGGAACGAGATTGAGGTATCGCAAGGCCGCGGCGGCGCCGCTGCGCCAAGGTGCCGTCAGGTCCATGTGATTCTGGTAGGCTTGGTACATCATCGACATCATGCGGATCTTTCCCTGCTTTATTGCTATGCAATATCGAAGCCAGGGAAGAGTCAAATAGTCTGTAAAACTGGCACGTCGTTTGCTGCACGAATCGGGAAAAGCACACGCATGGGGCGATTCGCGGCGGTAAAGCCGCCGTCCGCTGCAGGTCGCGTTGGGTTTGATAGGTGAGGAGATCGCCGATGAGCAGGGCCACACTGACACTGAGCAGCAAGAATTACTCGTCGTGGTCGCTGCGCGGTTGGCTGCTGACCAAATTCTCCGGCCTGGAGTTCGACGAGATCATCACCGCGCCCGACGATGCCTCGGCCAAGGCTGAAATCCTGCTGCTGTCGTCCTCGATCCTGGTGCCGTGCCTGCGCCACGAGGGGGCCGTGGTGTGGGACACCCTGGCAATCGGCGAGTATCTCAACGAGATCATGCCGGAGGCCGGCCTGCTGCCGTCCGACCGCATCCTGCGCGCCCATTGCCGCTCGATCTCCGGCGAAATCCATTCCGGCTTCACCACCTTGCGGGCGTCGCTGCCGGTCAACCTCAAGGGCCATTTCCCGAACTTCAAGATATGGTCGCGCGCCCAGGCCGACATCGACCGCATCTGCACCATCTGGCGTGAATGCCTCGCCAAGTCCGGCGGCCCGTTCCTGTTCGGCGAGCGCAGCATGGCGGATGCCATGTACGCGCCCGTGGTGACGCGCTTCATGACCTATGACGTGAAGCTCGACGACCGGCTGGCGGCCTATGCCAGCATGGTGATGACGCTGCCGGAAATGCAGGAATGGATCGCTGCGGCGAAGCTCGAGCACGACGATATCGAAGAGCTTGAGGTCGAGTACTAGAGTTCGATTGAGTTCGAGGGCAGCGTTCCCCGGACGCGGTGCACTGCGCCGCTTCAAGCGGCATGGTGCTCCGCAGATCCGGGGTCCCGATGACCAAGAACACTTGGGTCCCGGATCTGCGGAGCGGCACTTCCGTGCGAAGCTTCGCTTCGCTAGGCCGCACCGCGTCCGGGACACAAGCGCATCTCGGCCTTTGAACAGGCCTGCAAATCGGGCATCGCATGCCCAAACTCTATCCAGCGCTTTGTCCTCTCTCGCGTCCGTTCCGGCGAATGCGCACCGAACCGGGCCGCTTTCCCGGCGTCAGCTAACAAAACTCCGCCACGACCCGCTGGCGCGAAATTCGCATGGTGCATCGCAGTAACACCGGGCCGAGCGCCCCGCCGGATTGGAGGATGCCATGAACGTGCATGCTGCGGTCGATCTCAAATGGCCGGGCCTGACGCGCCCCAACGGCGATCCGCTCCGCCTCAACCATCAGGATTTCGTGGCCATCGATCGCCACAAGGATACGACCTACGAGGCGACCTATCGCCCGCAGGCGCTGTACAGTCGCGCCAATGAAGGCTTCCACGCCAACAACGAGACCTTCTTGCTGCACGAGGTCGCGACTAACCTGCCGATCTACCGCGAGGATACCGGCCCCACCGATTTCCACCTTCACCTGCCGCCGGGCGGCTTTCAGCTGGTGCTGGTGACCTCGGGCATGTTCACCTTCGACTACGATGGCCGCGTCTATTATGTCGGGCCGGGCGCGGTGATGCTGCAAAGCGCGATCGTGCATCGCCAGCTGTTCTACACCTGGTCGGGTCTGTCGACTGAGGAGAACCTGAAGACGCCGCAGACGGTGGTGCCGGACGCCATGTCCATGGGCTATTCCGGCAAGTTTCTCGAAGCTTTCGTTACCGATCCCACGACCTTCCCGAACCCGACCATCGTCGGCCCGGACAAGATCGACGAGGCCGAAACCCCGCGGGTGGCCTGGACCCATGCGTTGCATGATCGACCGGCCGATGCCGGCTTCTGGCTGCAGGATCCGCTGGCGCTGGATGCGCTGTTCAGGCCGCTGGCCGAAGGCGTCATCGCATCGGCTGTGCCGGTCTATGTGCGCGATATCGGCATCGAGGTGCCGAGCGGGCATCTGGTCACCGGCCACATCATCGCCACCGATCCGCGCGGCCAGTCGCTGCTGCCGAAGAGCACTTCGTCCGCAGCGGACGCCGGCTGCTTTGCGAAAGGCGAGGTGGTCATCTACCGGGTCATTCGCGGCACCGCCGAGTTCAGGGACAGCGCGGGCAAGACGTTCGAACTGGGCGCTGGCGATGTGGTGACGGCGGGCAGGAATGCGACGAGCCTCGTCGGGGTCGGCGACAATACGCAGGTGCTCCGGCTCGGCCTTCTGAAGGGCCTGGAGCGGCCGCGCAGCTGGACGCCGACGCAGCGTGACGAGATCGACGGCCTCGCGGACAGGATCATCACCCGCAAGGACGTGCGTCCGCTGCGCACCGAGGAAAGCCGGTCGGCTATCTGTACGGGGCTTCCGCGGGTTGACCACGGGGACGACTGCGTGTTGACGTCGCCGCGCTGGCCTCGAGCAGGGCGGAGTCTAGAACCGCGGCAGCCGCCAGCCGATCACGGTTGCCTCGACGAGGCTGCCCGACTCCGCGTTGCGCCATTCGCCGTCGATGCGCTTGCAGGGAAACGGCAGCTGGTAGGTGCCGCTGTGATCCTCGCACAGCACGTGCACCGCCTGATCGGGCAGCGGGTCGCCTTGGCCGTTGAATTCGGCCAGCCGTCTCTCGCGCGTCGCCATATCGTTCAATTCTCCGGGGATGGAACGACTGCCATCCGTGCTTGTTTTAGGCCTGCAGTTGACAGAGGCGGCACAAAGCCGTCTGGCTGGCGCAACCTATCAGGACGCACGAGGCTTTTTCATGATCGGCCGGGCCATGTTGACGACCGCCGCTGCGATGCTGGCGCCGTGCGTCGTGCTCAACTCTACTGCCGCGCGGGCGCAGGACGTGCCGGGCATCGAGATCTGCACGGTCGAAAAGACCATGGAGCGCCGCACCAGCTGCCTGCAGAGCAATGTGATCTTCCTGCAGAAGACCATCGGCAAACTCGGTCTGGACAGCCAGGCCAGGCTCGACGCCGCCAACCGCCAGATCGAGGCGTTGAAGGCGACGGTGGCCGGATTGCAGAAGAGCGTCGAAGAGTTGCAGGCCGCGCAGAAGAAGACGCCGCCGGCAAAGGAAACGCCGGCTGCTGCCGCGCCGGCCAAGGACGGCGCAGCGAAGTAGGGTTACTTCTTCCCCTCCACCTTGCGGGGAGGGTGGCCGCGCGTAGCGCGGTCGGGTGGGGGTAACCGCAAACGCCGGAGCGAGCGGCACCCTCACCCCGGCCTCCACTTCAGCGATGCTGCGCATCGCCTCGTTCGGCCGACCCTCCCCGCCTGGCGAAGCTTCGCTTCGCGCGGGGGAGGGAAACCATATCGGCCGTGCTTTATTTTCCGCGCTCCCTACGACGCCTTCTCGCCGGACATCAGCGGTCCGAACGGCTGCCAGCTCTCACCCTTGAACTTCATCATCTGCAACTGTTCGAGCGGGCTGAAGTCGGTCGGGCTGGTCCTGATCTTGGTGCCGGGCAGGTAGATGCCGATCTCCATGTTGAGACTGGCGGCCTGCTTCATGATGTTGTCGCGGGTGAGATCGTCGCCGCACTGCTTCAGGACCTGCACGATGCCCTGCGCGACGCCGTAGCCGAACACGGTGCCGCCGTCTTCCTTGTCGCCCTCGGGGAAATATTTATCCATGAAGGCGCTCCACTCCATCATGGCGGGGTCGCTCTTCCAGGTCGGATCCTTCGGGTCCTTCATGTAGGCGGCGCTGAGCACATCCTGCGAATTCACGTAACCCGCCGGCTTCATCACAGCGCCGACCGAGGCGGAGACATTGGTGACGATATGGACCGGCTTCCAGCCCATCTCGCCGACCTTCTTGATCGCCTGTGCTGCAAATTTCGGCGTGGCGATGTTGATGAAGACGTCGGGATTGGCCGCCTTGATCTGCACGATCTGCGAGTCCACCGTCGGCGAACTTGTCTCGTAGGGCACTTCGCTGACGATATAGTCCTTGTCCTTGCTGCCGAAGCCCTCATGCAGCCCGACGAGATAATCCTTGCCGAAGTCGTCATTGGCATAGAGCACGCCAACCTTCTTGCCCGGATAATTCGCCATGATGTATTGCGCGTAGATCCGCGCTTCGGCCTGGTAGCTCGGCTGCCAGCCCATGGTCCACGGATAGTTCTTCGGGTCGGCCCATTTGGCGGCGCCGGTCGAGACGAACAGTTGCGGGATCTTCTTGGAGTTCATGTATTTCTGGATCGCGGTGTTACCCGGCGTTCCCAGCGGATTGAGGATGAACAGCACCTCGTCGCTTTCCACCAGCTTGCGCGCCTGCTCGACGGTCTTCGGCGGGCTGTAGCCGTCGTCATAGGAGATGAAGGTGAGCTTGCGACCGTTGATGCCGCCCTTGTCGTTGATCATCCTGAAATAGGCCGCCTCAGTCTTGCCGATGACGGCATAGGACGACGCCGGGCCGCTATAGGGCATGATATTGCCGATCTTGATCTCGGTATCGGTGGCGCCGATATCGTACTTCTTCTGCGCATGGGCGGAGATCGCCATGGCGCCGAGCAGCAGCGCAGCAAGCGTCGCAGTCATTCCAGTTCTGGCGTGGTGTCGCATTGTCGTCCTCCCTGAGGTTTAACCGCGGCTCCCTCCGTCTTCGCGGATGGTGAACCGTCGGCGCAAATGCAGGGCGAGTATGCACGAATGCATGGGCGTTGCCAGCGACGCAGCGGCGCATCGCAGTGCGGAATTGCCATCGCGCGAAATTACCCGTTCGCTTGGCAAGGGATGGCGAGTTGCATACCATTGCCGCCAGGCAACTGCCGCATGTGCTGGATCGTTCTGGTATCCGCCTGCAAACAACAAGAACAAGGAGGATGCCCATGTCCACGCCCAACATCCGCGTGCTCGCCACCGGTCTCGCTTTTCCCGAAGGTCCCGTCGTGATGCCCGACGGCTCGGTGATCCTGGTGGAAATCCGCGCGCAGCGGCTGACGCGTGTCTGGCCCGACGGGCGCAAGGAAGTGGTGGCGAAGATTCCCGGCGGTCCCAACGGCGCGGCGCTCGGGCCGGACGGCAAGATGTATCTCTGTAACAATGGCGGCTTCGGCTGGCATCCGTCGCGCGGCACCATGATGCCCGGCGCGCCCGAGCCCCACGAATATATCGGCGGTTCGATCCAGCGCGTCGATCTCGCCAGCGGCAAGGTCGAGACGCTGTTCGACAAATGCGGCGAGCATCCCCTGAAGGGGCCGAACGATCTGGTGTTCGACCGCCAGGGCGGGCTGTGGTTCACCGACCTCGGCAAGCGCCGGCCGCGCGACATGGATGTCGGCGCGTTCTATTACATGAAACCCGGCGCGACCGAGGTGGTCGAGGGTCATTTCGGCATGTTGCCGGCCAACGGCATCGGCCTGTCGCCGGACGAGAAGACCGTCTATGTGGCGGAGACGCCGACGGCGCGGCTGTGGGCGTTCGATCTGTCGGCACCCGGCGAGGTCAAGCCCTCAGAGGTCATCTACCGCGGCGAGCGCGGCACGCCGATCGCCGGTCTCGGCGGCTATCAGATGTTCGATTCGCTCGCCGTGGAGGCGTCCGGCAATGTCTGCGTCGCAACCCTGGTCAGCGGCTGCATTTCGGTGATTGCGCCCGATGGAAAACTGGTGGAACAGGTACCCACCGGCGACCGCGTCACCACCAACATCGCATTCGGCGGGCCCGAGCTGAAGACGGCCTACATCACGCTGTCGGGCAAGGGCGAATTGATCGCGATGGACTGGCCGCGCGGCGGACTGCCGCTGAACTATCTCAATAAATGAAGGATACGCGATGCCGTGGCTTGAACCTGTAACGCTCTCTGGCCCTCATGCCCGGCTCGAACCTCTCGCACAGGCCCATCGCGATGGCCTGGTCGAGGCCATCGGCGACCTCTCATCGATCTGGTACACGGCGATTCCCACCGCGGAGAAAATGCCGGCGGAAATCGACCGCCGGCTGGCGCTGCAGGCGTCGGGCGCGATGCTGCCATTCACGGTGTTGGACGCCGACGGCGGCGTCGCCGGCATGACCACCTACATGAATGTCGATGCCGGCAATCGCCGGGTCGAGATCGGCTCGACCTGGTACGCCAAGCGCGTCCAGCGCACCGCGCTCAACACCCAGTGCAAGCTGCTGCTGCTCGGTCACGCCTTCGAAAAGCTGGACTGCATCGCGGTGGAATTCCGCACGCACTTCTTCAACCAGCAGTCGCGCAAGGCGATCGAACGGCTCGGCGCCAAGTTCGACGGCATCCTGCGCAACCATCAGATCGCGCCCAACGGCACGCTGCGCGACACCGTGGTCTACAGCATCATCGCGTCAGAATGGCCGACGGTGAAGGCGCATCTGACCTATCAGTTGAACGAGAGAGCGCGGTAGCTCCGCCCCCGTTCCCCGGATGCTGCGCAACGCGTCGCGAAGCGACGTGGTGCGCTGCTGATCCGGCCCCGTGGTGCGCGGAAGAAACCGGGGTCCCGGATCTGCGAAGCGGCACAAGAGCGCCGCATCGCGTCCGGGAAACGAAAGTGTCGTGTGCGGCGTGTCAGGCTGCCGGCAGCGAGCGCAGCCGCGCCAGCAGCGCGCGGCAGTAGTCCGGGGTCACGTCGCGGTCGCCATAGAGGATGTGATAGACGATCGGCGCGACCACGTGGTCGATCACCTCGTCGATGTCGAACGGCGTTTCCCCGCGTGCTCTGGCACGCTCCACGAGGGTGGTCAGATGGTCCGCGGTGAAGCCGCAGCACTGGCTGGGAAAGCTCTGGTCCGAAGAGAACACGTCGCGGATCAGCGCACGGCCAACCGGCGATGACATCTCTTCGGCGTACTGCTCGATGAAGGCCGTCAGATCCGACACCATGGCGCCGGTGTCGTCGGGGTCGGCAATGGGCCGCAACCGGGCGACGGCGACATCGGCCAGCAGCGTCTGCAGGTCGCCCCAGCGGCGATAGATCGTCGATGGCGTGACGCCCGCCGCGGCGGCAATCTGCGGAACGGTGATCTGGTTTCGGGTGGTCAGCGCCTCGAGCTTGTGGACAGCATCGTGCACCGCAGATTGAATCCGCGCGCTGCGCCCCCCACCCGTATCCGTTCCTTCAGCGCCACGTGATCCCCTCTGACGTCGCCAGCCGCGCCGCTGAAATATTTAACGCAAAGAATTTGCTTTAGTGCGGCAGGTGGCGTATAGCTAACGCTTCATAATAGCTTTAAGGACCTGCGATGCAAGAGACCTCTGGCATGGGACATGGTTCTGGCACCGCTCCCGCAACGTCCGCGCCGCGCCGGCTCTCGCTGCGGGCCATGACGGTCTACGGTTTCTGCGGGGCGCTGCTGGTTTCGGCCGGCAGCAGCGCGCCGACGCCGCTGTATCGGCTGTACCAGGAATCCATGCAGCTGACGCCGTTCTGGATCACCGTGGTGTTCTCGGTTTACGTCATCAGCCTGCTCGCGGCGCTGCTGACATTGGGCGGACTGTCCGACTATGTCGGGCGCAAGCCGGTCATCCTCGCCGCATTGCTGGTCAATGCCGCGGCCATGGTGCTGTTCGCGCAGGCCAGCGGGCTCGGCGATCTGATCCTGGCACGCACCGTCCAGGGTTTCGGCGTCGGCATCGGCACCACCGTACTCGGCGCCGCGATCCTCGACTCCGACCGCGAACGCGGCCCGTTGCTCAACAGCCTGACCGCTTTCCTGGGAATAGCCTCGGGATCCCTGGGGGCCGTGCTGTTGCTGACCTTGGCCCCCGATCCGCTGCACATGGTCTACGAAGTGCTGCTGGCGCTGACGGCGGCGATGGCCGTGCTGTTGTGGATCATGCCCGAGAGCGGTGCGCGCAAGCCCGGTGCGCTGGCGTCGCTGCGGCCGCAATTCAGCGTGCCCGCGCAGTCGCGCCCGGTCCTGCTGCGACTGACCCCGGCCAATACCGCGGGCTGGGCGCTGGGCGGATTCTATCTGTCGCTGATGCCCACGCTGGTCGCGACCACCATGCATGCCGCCTCGCCATGGATCGGCGGCATCGTCGTATCGGCGCTGATGCTGAGCGGCGCGATGGCGGTGGCCTTGCTGCGCGGCTGGCGAGCGCGGCGGCTGGTGGTGTTCGGCACCAGCACGCTGGTGCTCGGCGTCGCGGTGACGCTTCTCGGCATCCAGCAGCATCTGGTCGCCGCGCTGTTCGGCGGCACCATGATCGCCGGCTTCGGCTTCGGCGCGACGTTTTCGGGGACGCTGCGCAGCCTCCTGCCCACGGCGCACCCGGATCAGCGCGCCGGGCTGCTGTCGACCTATTATGTGCAGTCGTATCTGGCGTTCAGCCTGCCGGCCGTGGCCGCCGGTCTGTCCGTCCCGTCGATCGGGCTGGCCAACGTCGCCTACAGCTACGGCGCGGTGGTGATGCTGCTCGCCGTCATCTCCTTGCTGGCCGCACTGCGCGCGGACAGCCGAGGGGGCGCTACGGGGCGTCGGGCCGATACAGCGTATCCACCGTCACCGTGCCGACCGCGCGCGACACGCAGGGGCAGATTTTTGCATTGTCGTGCTTCTGGTGGTCGCTGAAGAACACGTCGCGGTGGTCGATCTGGCCGTCCACCGCGAGCACGTCGATGGCGCAGACGCCGCATTCGCCGCGCTCGCAATCCGACATCACTTCGAAGCCCGCCTCGTTCAGCGCCGCCAGCATCGAGCGGTTCTGCGGCACCACGATCTCGGAGCCGGTGCCCTTGAGGCGGACGCGGAATTCCGCGGTCGGTAGCAATCCGCTGGAGCCGAAGGTCTCGTAGCGCAGATCGGCGGGCGCGCGGCCAGCCTCGTTCCAGGCGTGGCGCGCCGCTTCCAGCATGCGCATCGGCCCGCAGATCACGGCGATGGCGTCGGCAGGCAGTCCGGCAAAAGTAGTGGCGAAATCCAGTCGCTTGCCCTCGCTACCGGCATGGACGTTCAGGCGATCGTCCAGCGTCGCGGCCAACTCGTCGAGATAGGCAGCATCGGGACGCGACTTCACCGCATAGTGCAGTTGCACGTCGATGTTCTTGCGCTCAAGCGCCGCGGCAATTCCGATGATCGGGGTGATGCCAATGCCGCCGGCGATCAGGCAATAGGTTTTGCGCGTCCAGTCGATGTCGAACAGCGACGACGGGCTGGAGATCTCCAGCCGCGCGCCGGGCTGCAAGGCCCACATCGCCTTGGAGCCGCCGCGGCTGTCCGGCGCCAGCCGCACCGCGATGCGCAGCGTGTCGGGCCGGCGTTCGCCGACCAGTGAGTAGGACCGCGTCTGCGGCTGGCCGTCGATCAGCAGGCTGACATTGATGTGGCTGCCGACCGGGCAGGGGGCGACCGGCGCATCCGGCCGCAGCACGATCTCGCGAATGCCCGGCGTGACGTCGCGGGTGCTGTCCACGGTGGCCCACATCCAGTGTTCGGCAAAGCGCATGGCAGTCTCCGGTCAGTCCGAGGTCGTTGACGTCAGCAAGGCGAGCGCCGGCAGCAGGTCGAGATGGGTACGGTTGCGCAGCGCCAGCCGCAGATTGCGCACCGCGAGGCGGGCGTGCTCGCGCATGATCGCTTCGGCGCGCGCGCCCTCGCGGTTCTCGATGGCATCCACCACGATGCGGTGATGCTCCTGGCTGATCAGCAGGATGGTGTGGGCCTCGGGCAGCGTCGATTGCGCCATCACGAAGGCGCTCGGCGAGGCGAACGGCATCGCCGCGACGCGGTCGATCTGCCGGATCACCGGCGCGCTGCCGGATAGCTCCGTCAGCAGCGCGTGGAAGCGCGCATTCATGGTCACATAGGCCGAGAACGCTTCCACCGAGACCGGGTCCTGCCGCACCGGCTGGTCGAGATCGCCGAGGCATTCCTTCAAGGGTTCGAGGCTGCGGGCGCTGGCGCCGCGTTCGGCGGCGAAGCGTGCGGCGAGGCCTTCCAGCGTGCCGCGCAGCTCGATCGAATCCAGAATGTCGCGCTCGGAAAACGCCTTCACCATGAAGCCGCCGGACGGGATCGCCTGCAGCAGGCCTTCATCCTCCAGCCGCACCAGTGCGAGGCGCACCGGGGTGCGCGACACGCCGGTGATGTCCACCGCCTGCAACTCGCTGATACGTTCGCCTGCGCGCAGGCTGCCGGACAGGATCATGTCGCGCAGCGCCGGCTGCGCGCGCACGGTCTGCGACACCGAGCGATCGGACTCGCGTTCGCTCATGATCCTACTCCGCCGCCTGCAGCCGCTGCGGCGTGGTTTCCTTGTCGACCATGCGTTCGATCACCTTGCGTGTCCACATGGCGCCGGCGTCGATGTTGAGGTTGTAGAATACCCGGTCCGGGTTTTCGTCCATGGCCTTTTGCTGCGCTTCGAGGATGATCTCGTCCTCGCGGAAGATCGCCGAGACGCCTTCGCGGATCTCGGTGGTCAGCTTCTGTTCGGTGATGCGGTGGTTGCGCACGAAGGCCCAGAAGTAGTGGCAGGTGGTGTCGGTCTCCGGCGTCATGGTGTTGAGCACATAGCCGTTCACGCCCTGCGAGCGGTCGCCTTCCGGCGCGCCGGTGCCGGCGGGGGCCACGCCGACATCGATGTTCACGGTGCCCGGCGCCTGGAAATGAATGATCTGCCAGCGGTCCACCGGGCCGGGCTTGCCGAGTTGCGCCGCCCAGAACGGCGGCGGCGTAATGTTCTTCATCCAGCGCGTCACGGTGACGGTCTTGTCGCCATGGCTGACATCGAACGGCGCTTCGGCGACGTCGTCCTGGCCGATGCTGGAGCCGTGCACGAAGGCCTCGTGGGTGAGGTCCATCAGGTTGTCGATCACCAGGCGCCAGTCGCATTTGACATGGATGGTCTTGCCGTCGCCGGCCCATTCCGGATCGTTGTTCCAGTGCATGTCGGGCACCAGAGCGGGATCGGCCAGCGCCGGGTCGCCCATCCACAGCCAGACGAAGCGGTGCCGCTCAGCCACCGGATAGGAACGCACGCAGGCGGACGGATTGATGGTCTCCTGCGATGGCATGAAGGTGCAGCGGCCCTGCGGATTGAACTTCAGCCCGTGATAGCCGCACACCACGATGTCGCCCTCGAGCCGGCCCTTGGACAGCGGCACCAGCCGGTGCCAGCAGGCGTCTTCCAGCGCGGCGATGCTGCCGTCAGCCTTGCGGTACATCACCACATGCTTGTTGCAGATCGTGCGCGGAAACAGCGCGTGCTTGATGTCCGCATCCCAAGCGGCGGCGTACCAGGCATTCATGGGGAAGGCTGCGGCCATGGCGGTATCCTCCGTAAGGCGGAATTCAGATTGTATACTGAAATTTGATTATGACCCTTTTAACCCGTTAGCGCCCCGTTGAAAAGGCTGTTTATGTATACAGGGAAAAATCAGAAGCCTCGAAGGAAGTGATCTGGCTTGAAGTTGTTCCCGATTTGTTCATAATCCTTGACGGCTAGGAGAACGTCATGGGCGATCTTCAAGGACTCTCGGACACTGAGCTGGTTCAGGCCTGGATCGACAATGTGCGAGCGCATGCTGCAATCGAGCATGTTGGCGCCGCAAACCGTCATTTTGACAAGCGGATCCGGATCGCCGACCTTTTGAAGGCGCGGAGCGATGGCGGCTGTCGCAACTGATGCCGCTGCTTCAGCATCCGGACGTCGAACTGCGATATACGGCGGCGCTGCAATTTCGAGATATCGATCCCCAGGCTTTTCGCACGACCCTCACCGCACTGAGCAGCGTCGGCGGCGAAGTCGGAGCGAACGCCGCCCGGATGCTGGCAGCGCCGCCGCTGGCCATGCCCGTTCCGATTGCGCCACTTCCCGCGGACCATCCGATCTTCTGGCCGGCGCGCCATCCGCCTCCGGCGGGTATGGCGCGCGACGAAATCGAGCGGCGGATCTCTGCACTGATCCCCGACCAGCCGCGACGACTGCTGCAGTTGCTGAGACCGGCAATGGGACTTTGGCCGCAGGCGCCGCGGGACGATGCACCGCCGCACGGATCGCGCCTTGGTGGCATGCCTCATGCGCCGCCGGGCTGGACATGGCCGGTTGAGGCAACGGAGCCGATGCTGTTTATTGGACAGATCAATTGCGCCGATATCTGTCATCTGCCTGGTGCCGAGGTGTTGCCGTCCTCCGGCGTGCTCGCCTTTTTCGGCGATCATGACACCGTCAACGGCTGCATGTTCTCGTCAATGGGTGGCGCGGTGTACCACTGGCCCGATACGTCGCAGCTCGCGCCGGCCGTTCCGCCGATGCTGCCATTGACCGTGTTCCCCCGCGCCGAACTGCTGTTCCGCCCGCTTCTGCAACTGCCGGATCCGAAGAGCAGGCTGGTTGAATCCATCCTGAAGGACGACTGCGCGTTTGCGGCCTATGAAGAATTTTACAGTGCACTGGAGTCGCATGGCTTGCCCGAAGGCTACGACTATGCCGGCGATTTTGGCGCCATGCTGGGCTGGCCGCGTCTGGTGCAAAACGACGACTGGGATTTCCTCCTCGACAGGCCGTCCGACGATTACCGCCTTTTGCTCCAGCTTCCCTCCTACACAAATGGCGAAGAGTTTGCCGATTGGGGTCCGGGCGGGACGTTGTATTACTTCATTCCGGAAGAAGGGCTCGAACAGCAGGACTGGCAAAGCTGCGAACTTGCCGGGCAGTTTACGTAGCGCCGTCGTTCTGCGACGCGCGTATCCCGGACGCAGTGCACTGCGCCGCAGATCCGGGGGCGGGTTACTTTCAAGGCGGACACCGGGATCCCGGATCTGCGAAGCGGCACAAACGTGCCGCACCGCGTCCGGGAAACCAGGGCAGCCTCGACGAAATAGGCGGTAGGATGGGGTGAGCCAACGGGTCGCGCGAAGCGCGCCCGATGATGAACTCCGCGAAACCCATCACCGCTTCGGCATGCATGATGGGTTTCGCTCCGGCGCCGTGCGCCTGCGCTCTACCCACCTTACGCGTTGTCATCGCCCGGCCAGGCGCGCAATTGCGCGCCTGGCCCGGGCGATCCAGTAAACTCAGGCGTTCGCGATCGAGTCGCGCGGCCGGTGTCTACTGGATCCCCGCATACGCGGGGATGAGAGCCGAATGTGTGAGCAAGCGTGCGCAGGCAACTCGCTTGTCCGCCTTACACTTCCCTTCTGTTCAAAAACGCCAGCCGCTCGAACAGGTGGACGTCCTGCTCGTTCTTCAGGAGCGCGCCGTGCAGCGGCGGGATCAGTTTTCGCGGGTCGCGCTCGCGCAACATTTCCGGCGTCATGTCCTCGTTGAGCAGCAGCTTGAGCCAGTCCAGCAGTTCGGAGGTCGAGGGCTTCTTCTTCAGGCCGGGCACCTCGCGGATCTCGAAGAAGATGCGCATGGCTTCGGCGACCAGGCGCTGCTTGATGCCGGGGAAGTGCACCTCGACGATCTGGTTCATGGTCTCGATGTCGGGGAACTTGATGTAGTGGAAGAAGCAGCGGCGCAGGAAGGCGTCGGGCAGTTCCTTCTCGTTGTTGGAGGTGATCATCACGATCGGGCGCTTCGCCGCCTTGATGGTCTCGCCGGTCTCGTAGACGTGAAATTCCATGCGGTCGAGTTCGAGCAGGAGATCATTGGGGAATTCGATATCGGCCTTGTCGATCTCGTCGATCAGCAGCACCGGGCGCTGTTCGTGGGTGAAGGCCTCCCACAGCTTGCCGCGCTTGATGTAGTTGGCAATGTTGGAGACGCGGCTATCGCCGAGCTGGCTGTCGCGCAGCCGCGACACCGCGTCGTATTCATACAGGCCCTGCTGCGCCTTGGTGGTCGACTTGATGTGCCAGGTCAGCAGCGGCGCGCCGAGCGCTTTCGCCACTTCCTCCGCCAGCACGGTCTTGCCGGTGCCCGGCTCGCCCTTCACCAGCAGCGGCCGCTCCAGCACGATGGCGGCATTGACCGCGATCTTGAGATCGTCGGTGGCGACGTAGTTCTTGGTGCCGGTGAATTTCATCGAGACTTTGCCTTGCTGTTATTGTCGCGCGCTGTGACGGCATCTGGACATGAAACGACCGCCGGAAGGCGGTCGCAGGGAGCATGTGAAACGGCGTCAGCGCCGGATCAGAGACAGGACGACGAGAACGATCACCGCGCCGATCGCCGAATTGATGATGGCGCGCAGGATCCCGCTGCCGAGGTTGACGCCGAGTTGCGGCAGCAGCCAGCCGGCGACCACCGCGCCGATGATGCCGATGACGATGTTGCCGATCAGGCCGAAGCCGCCGCCGGTGACGATCAGGCCCGCCAGCCAGCCGGCGACGGCGCCGACCAGAAGCCAGACGACAATAGATTCAATTCCCATAACTTGTTTACCCTTGAATGACCGCTGCCGGTGCCCGTTACGCATGATGCCCCGACCGCGGATATGGATGTCTGCCGCGCGGGTCCAACTCTAGATGAAAAAAGACCGAGGTCCAGAGCGCATGCCGGGCTGGCATCGTCGGCTCCTGCCGCATGGCGGAATGCGCGGCAGGCCGTCAATCGCAAATTGCGCCGGGGGGCGCGCCTCCGGATCGGGGCGCCTATTCGGCCTTGCCGTAGGACATGGTCTTCATTTGCAGGGCGACGCGCGCCATTTCCTCGTCGCTCAGGACCGGCGGCTCGCCCAGCGTGAGGGCTTGCACATACAGGCGCGACAGCGTTTCGACCTCGACGGCGAGCGCCAGGGCTGAGGCCAGGGACTTGCCAAGCGAGATCTGGCCATGCTGGCCGAGCAGGCAGGCGAGGCGGCCATCAAGCGCCACCAGCGCCGCATCCGAGAGCTCCTGCGTGCCGAACGTCGCATAGGGTGCGCAACGGATCGTCGTGCCGCCGGCAACGGCGATCATGTAGTGGAAGCTCGGAATGGTCCTGTGGTGGCATGCCAGCGTCGTCGCATAGACGGAATGGCAATGCAGCACGCAATCGATATCCGCGCGCGCCGTCAGGATATCACGGTGGAAGCGCCATTCCGACGACGGACGGCGCTTGCCCTCATGGGTGCCGTCGAAGAACATCTGGACCAGATCTTCCTCCTGCATGATGTCGTAGGGCAGCGACGTCGGCGTGATCAGGAAGCCCCGGTCGTTGCGGACCGAGATGTTTCCCGATGTGCCCTGATTGATGCCGGTCTCGTTCATCCGCCGGCAGGTCGCCAGGACTTGCGTGCGCAGGGTGCGGTCGTCTGTGGCGGTCAAGGTCTATGCTCCACCTCCGGATCCTGTGGTCTAGCTCCGGGGCTTGGCGGAAAAGGCGTGCTGTCTGGGGCGAACGCTGCCGTCGGTCTGGGTCATCGGCGTGACCGGATGGTCGACGCTGTCGGCATGTTCCGGAAACAGCGCGATCAGGCTTTCGTGCGAAGGGTTGACCACGCCGCGCTCGGTAATCAGGCCGGTGATCAGTCGCGCGGGTGTGACGTCGAAGGCCGGATTGGCAGCCGGGCTTCCCTCCGGCGAGATGCGCACTCGGGCGATGGATCCGTCGGCGCTGCGGCCCTGCACGAACGTCACCTCGTCGCTCGCCCGTTCCTCGATCGGAATCTCCTTGATCCCGTCGCGCAGGGTCCAGTCGATGGTCGGCGAGGGCAGCGCCACATAGAACGGCACGCCGTTGTCGGACGCCGCGAGTGCCTTCAGATAGGTGCCGATCTTGTTGCACACGTCGCCGTTCGCCGTGGTGCGGTCGGTGCCGACGATCACCATGTCGACCTTGCCGTGCTGCATCAGGTGCCCGCCTGCATTGTCGACGATCAAGGTATGCGGCACGCCGTGTCCGTTGAGCTCCCAGGCCGTCAGCCGAGCGCCCTGGTTGCGCGGGCGCGTTTCATCGACATAGACATGAACCGCAATGCCTTCTTCGGTCGCCATGTAGATCGGCGCGGTCGCGGTGCCGTAGTCGACGGTGGCCAGCCATCCGGCATTGCAATGGGTCAGTATGTTCACCGGCTGTCCCGGCGCCTTGCGCTTCGCGATCTCGCGAATGATCTTCAGGCCGTTGGCGCCGATGGACCGGTTGAGCTGCACATCTTCCTGGGCGATTTCGGCGGCGCGCCGATACGCAGCGTCGGCGCGCTCATCGGGGCGGAGCGGCCGCAGGAAGCCGCGCATCGCGTCGAGCGCCCAACGCAGATTGATGGCTGTCGGCCGCGTTTCGTGGAGAACGTCCCATGTCGCGTCGAGATTCGCGTCGGACGGATCGTCGGCCATGGCGATGGCCATGCCATAGGCGGCGGTGACGCCGATCAGCGGCGCGCCGCGGACCCACATGTCGCGGATCGCGGTTGCGACATCGGTCACCGTGCGCAGCGTGACGGTGCGGAATTCATGGGGCAGCCAGCGCTGATCGATGATCTCGACCGAACGGCCGTCAGCGTCGAGCCAGATCGTTTGGTAGTGGCGCTCTCCGACTTTCACGAAATCGTCTCCCTGTACAGCCGTTCGATGGTGCCGTGGACTGCGGCGAGACCGGGGATGCGCTCGCGGTTGACGGTGAGATGCCGCCCGAGTTTCAAGGCCTTACTTTCGCACACCGCGCGGCGGTCGGGATCGGCGATGGTTTCGAAATCGGCGTTGTGGGCAAGCCCGAGAATACGACGCAGGATCTCGACGCCGGCAAAGCCGAGCATCTCGTGATGGATATCGTCGAGCACGCGCACCAGCGCCTGCTCGGCGCCCAGCACATCGCCGCGCTGCTCGAACAGGCTGGTCTGATAGAGAATGCCGTTGCGTTCGCTCTGCCACAGCCGGGAAAATTCGGCGCAGAATGTGGCCCACACGGCGTCGACCGTACCGAGCAGGTAGGCCCGCATCGAATCGCGCTCGCCGGGCGTCTGCTCATGGCCGGCCTGCGAGAAATAGCTCATCCAGAAATTGGCGAGCAGCATGCCGACGTCGAAGCTGATCGGACCATAGAAGGCAAATTCCGGGTCGATGACACGGGTATCGTCGTCCGACACCATCACCGAGCCGGAATGCAGGTCGCCATGGCACAGCGTCTCCGCCTTGGCGGAAAACAGATGCTTCATGCGCTGCGCCTCGACCTTCAGATCGCGATCGCGGCGCAACTCCTCGACCAGTCCGTCGAGTTGCGGCGCGGTGTGCCGGTTCATCGGCGCTTCGATATAGGGATCGGAGAAGACCAGACTTTCGGTGATGTCGCACAACGCGCCATTGTCCGAAAACAGCGCGACATCCGCTTTCTTGTCCAGGGTCGGCATGCACAGGTCGGATCCCCGGAACAGGGTGCGTGCGGTGAACAGCCCGAGGTCGCGACCGATCCTGGGCAGCCGCCGCCCTTCGATGAGCGCGTGGCGCAGGATGACGTGGGGGCTGAGATACTCCATCACGATCATCGCCTGTTCGGCGTCGAAGAAGTACACCGCCGGCACCATGCCCGGATCGCGCTGCGCCTGGCGGGTCAGCGCATGATATTCGAAGAACGAGCGCTTCAGCGGCAAAGGCCATTGCTCGCCGACAAGACGCACATAGGGAAGCGCCTGCTTGACGATCGCGGTGCCCTTGTCGCCCTTGACGATGAAAACCAGATTGAGATTGCCGTCGCCGATCTCGCTGACTTTCCAGCCGTTGCTGTCATCGCCGATCCGCTCGCGCAAGGCGGTATTGCCGCCGAGCCGCGCTGGTAACGTCTCTACGCTGAGCGCCTCGAACACCCGGGCATCCATGAGCTCTCCTCCACATGCGCTTCGTGCAGCTTCGTGCGCCGCATCGTCATCCCTGGCGCCAGCTAAAGTGCCTCGCTGGCAATTGTCAATGCTATTGACATTTGACGGGGTGGCCGCCTACCTTTTGGGGTCAGGGAGGAAGCAATGAGCGAACAGGCAATGTTTCGCATCGCAGACGTGTGCAAATCATATGGACCGATCCCTGTGCTGAAGGGCGTCGATATCGATCTGCGCGCCGGTGCTGTGACCGTGCTGATGGGCGCCAACGGCGCCGGTAAATCGACACTGGTGCGCATCCTCAGCGGCGTGAACAAGTGCGATGCGGGCACGATCACCCTCGACGGCCGCGCCTTCAACCCGGCGTCTCCGGCGGAGGCTATCCGCGCCGGCGTGGTGACCGTTCATCAGAGCATCAACGACGGTGTAGTCGCGGACCTCGACGTCGCGACCAACCTCACCCTCGATCGCCTGAACGGCCGCGGCGCGCGCCTGTTTTTCAATCCGGCTCGCGTGCGGCGCGAGGCTGCGGCGGTTGCTGCACGGATGGGCCTCGCCCTCGATCTGTCCGCCCGTGTCAGCGATCTGACGCTGGCCGACCGCCAGATGGTCGCCATCGCCCGGGCCATGGCGCATGAGCCGCAAGTCCTGATCCTCGATGAGCCGACCTCGTCGCTGTCGAGCAGCGAGGCCGATCGCCTGTTCGATCTCGTCGACCGTCTGCGCGCGCGCGGGGTCGCGGTGCTCTACATCACGCATCGCATGTCGGACATCCGGCGGCTTGCCGACAGCATCGTCGTGCTGCGCGACGGTCGAATTACCGGCCGCTTCGAGGGGCCGGAGCTGGAGTATGAGGCCGCGGTCAATGCAATGCTCGGACAGAAGGTCGTGGCGGGCACGGTGTCCGTTCAACAAGGCGGCACGCCGGTGTTCGCGGCGCGCGGGCTGCAGCTTCGGCAGGGATCGCGTCCTTTCGATTTCCATCTGGGCGACGGCGAGATCGTCGCCGTGACGGGCCTGGTCGGCGTCGGCAAGACCGAGCTTGCGGAAACGCTGTTCGGCGTCGGCCGTCCCGTGGGGGGCAGCATGGCGCTCGATGGCGCCGACTATCGTCCGTCGAACACCCGTCAGGCGATCGCGCGCGGTGTTTTTCTCGTTGCGAAGGACCGCGCCGATAACGGCGTCATTCCCGACTTCAACATCGCCGAGAATATCAGTGCACCCTTCCTCCCGCGCCTCTCGAACTTCGGCGTCGTCGGGCGTGGCCGTGAGCTTCTCAAGGCGCGCGGCCAGATCAAGTCGCTGGGGATCGTCTGCCGCAGCGAAGGCGATGACATGCAGACGCTGTCCGGCGGCAACCAGCAGAAGGTCATGATCGGGCGCTGGCTGTTGGAGCCATCGCGGGTTCTCATCCTCGACGAACCGTTCCAGGGCGTGGACATCGCCGCGCGGCGCGATATCGGCGTTCAGTTGCGTGCTTCGGCCCGTGGCCGCGCCACCATCGTGTTCCTGACCGAACTCGACGAGGTCTTCGAGATCGCCGACCGCATTCTTGTGATGTCGGAGCACAGCATCGTCGGCGAGCACAGCAATGCCGCCGTGGATATCGACCGGCTTCTTGCGCAGATCGCCGGTCAGCATAGTCAGAAAGTGTCAGCGGCATGAGCAGCGAAGACAGCAAAATCGCCTCACCGGCGGTGGCCCGGCTGGGGGCGCCGACCGGCATCGCGACCACCCTGCGCGAGCTCGCCATCAAGTATGGATTTCTCACGCTGCTGGTCGGACTCGTCGTCTATTTTTCGGTGGTCACCACCGGCTTCTCCTCGCCGCAGAGCGCCGTCTTCATCTTCCAGTCGGTGTCCATCACCGGAATTCTTGCCCTTGGCGTCACCGCCACCCTTGTGGTCGGCGGCTTCGATCTGTCAATCGGTTCGGTGGCGACCAGCGCGATGATGGCGTCGTCCTACGTGATGGTCGTCATGGGCGGCGACGCGCTGACCGCGACGCTCGTCTGCCTTGCCATCGGCGTGCTCGTCGGCTTGGCCAACGGGATCATGATTGTCTACATGCGGGTGCCGGATCTTCTGGCGACGCTGGGCATGATGTTCCTGCTGCTCGGCCTGCAGCGAATCCCGACCGAAGGCCGCTCCATCGCCACGGGCATGACCTTGCCCGACGGCTCGGCCGCGACCGGCGTGTTCAGCCCGGCCTTCCTGGCCCTCGGCCGTCATCGGTTCGATTTCATCCTGCCGAACCTGGTGCCCGTGTCGGTCGTCGTCCTGATCGTGCTGGCCGTGCTGATCTGGTTCTTTCTGGAATACACCCGGTTCGGGCGCATGATGTATGCGGTCGGCTCGAACGAGCGGGCGGCGGGGCTCGCCGGGGCACCGGTCAATGCCTACAAGATATTTGCCTATGTGATCTCCGGCGTCTTCGCATCCATCGGCGGAATCCTGCTCGCCGCCCGTCTCGGCCGCGGTGACATCGCATCCGGCAACAATCTGCTGCTCGATGCCGTTGCCGCCGCGCTGATCGGTTTCGCCGTTCTGGGCGTCGCCAAGCCGAACGCCTTCGGCACGGCTGTGGGCGCGCTGTTCGTCGGCATCCTGCTGCAGGGCCTGACGATGATGAACGCGCCTTACTACACTCAGGATTTCGTCAAGGGAGCCGTCCTTGTCGTTGCCCTGATCTTCACTTTCTCGCTGTCGAAAAGAAGCCGACGCTGACGGAGGGCTCCCGTCGCATCTCATAAAAAACAACCCTGGAGGAGACTGACATGACCGTGACCCGCAGAACATTTGGTTTGCTGACCCTTGGCCTTTCCGGAGTGCTCGGCTTCGGCGCCGGCGCCGCCGATATGCCGAAGCCGTTCGACCAGCCGAAGAATGTCAAGATTGCGCTGGTTCGCTATCTGTCGACCGGCGATTTCTTCCAGTCCTATCTGGCCGGCGTTCAGGCCCAGGCGAATGCGCTCGGCATTCAGCTCCGGGTGCTCGACAGCCGGCAGGACGCTGCGCTGCAGGCGGACATGGTCGATCAGGCCATCGCGCTCGGCGTGCAGGGCATCATCATCCAGCACGGCCTCACGGAGTCGATGAAGGAAGCCGCGCGCCGAGCCGTCGCAGCCGGCATCAAGGTCGTCGCATTCGACGTCAACGTCGAGAACGACAAGATCCCGCAGATCGAGCAGTCGGACCGCGACCTTGCCCGCCTTGCGCTGGAGCAGGCCATCAAGGACAACGGCGAGAGCTTCAAGGCGGGTTACGTCTACGTGGCCGGCATCGCGCCGCTCGACCGCCGCGACGAGACCTGGAAGGCATTCAAGAAGAAGTATCCGGGCATCAAGGAGCTCGCGCAGTTCGGCACCATGGACAATCCGATCGCCAATTCCGTCGCCAACCAGGCACGCTCGGTGATCTCGGCCAATCCCGGCATCACGGTGATGTTTGCGCCTTACGACGAATTCGCCAAGGGCGTGAAGATTGCCGTCGACGAGTCCGGACTGTCGTCGAGCGTGAAGATCTACTCAGCGGATATCTCGACGTCCGATATCGCTGCCATGCGCGAGCCGAAATCGGCCTGGGTTGCGACCGCCGCCACCAATCCGGCCGTCGTCGGCCAGGTCTCGGTGAGGGCGCTCGCCATGTTGCTGGCCGGCCAGGATCCCGGCCACAACGTGGTCGTCCCGCCGACCTTGATCACCCAGAAGGACCTGATCGGTCAGGACATCAAGAACATGGAAGAGCTCGGCGCAAAGCTGCCGCAGTTTGCCCATGCGGAGGTGGCGATGCCGGCGTGGATGCCGAAAGTAAAAGCGGGGCAGTCCAAGTAATAGATTGGACGCAGCTCTCTCTTCCCCTCTCCCCAGCAAAGCGAAGCTTTGCGCCGTGGGAGAGGGTGCCTGAGCGCAGCGAAGGCGGGAGAGGGCTCTTTTTCTCGCTTGTTGCAGCCACTCCCTCTCCCGTCTCGAACGCGCTGCGCGCGTTCGATCCACCCTCTCCCGCCTGCGGCTGCGCTGCGCTTGGGGGAGAGGGGAAGAAAAGTGCCGTGACGAGGAAAGTCGGCAGGGCCCTACCGCGCGGTGCGTGCCGGATCTGTCCGCTTGGTCGCGGAAGCAGGGCTTAGACCGCGCTGCTTCCAGCGTTCCAAGATGCGCCGGGCCATCGACGAGGTGATGATGAGGTGAGAGGCGAATCCGCCTTTCAGCGCCGCCGCAAGCGGTTCGAACTTGCTGTCCTCCTGAACCACCAGCATGCGCTTGCGGATGCCGCGGATCGAGTCGTGATCGGCGGCGATGCAGCGCCGGTTGTAGGCGCAGTCCATCCAGTTGCCGTCGGCATCGATGAGCTGGCCGGCGATGACACCGGCGGCGCCGGCCTCGCCCAAAGCATGCATCTCCTCGGCGGAGAGCGCGCCGCACTTGACGAGATGGCTGTCCTTCTCGATGCCGCCCACCGAATACAGCGCCAACTCGCAGTCGGAAATGGCTGCCAGTTGCTCCCTGATCACCGGTTCGGCGCGCAGTTCGTCCGCCAGCCGTTCTGACGACAGGACCAGCGGAGCATAGAGGTTCATGCCGGCGGCGTTGAGCCGCCGCGCGATCTCGGTGGTGCACTGGTCCGGACGGTAGGAGTAGGGCGCGCCGAGATTGCCGCACAGCCGCACCACCGTCACGCCCTGCAAATCGGCGAAGGGCATCACGTCGGCGATGCGATAGACCGTGCGCCCCCAGGCGACACCGATCCTGTCGCCCTTGTTGGCCAGTCCGAGAAAAACCGAGGCGGCCACAGCGGGCATTTCCGCGGCTGCTTCGATCCCTTGCCTGTTGTCGGGGACGATCCAGACGGCGGTGAGACCGGTGGCGTCCTCAAGCTCCCGCGCCAGCACGTCGTCCGAAAAAAGCTCCGTGGACGTGGTAATGGTGACGATGCCCATCTCGCGGGCCCGGCGCAGATACATCGCGATCGACGCGCGGGAAATGTGCAGTTTTTTCGCGACTTCGTCCTGGCGCAGGCCATGCACGTAGTAGAGCCACGCGGCCTTGTGAATGATCTGGTCATTGGGGCGGATGGGCATCGGCTGGCTGAAATCCACGGTCTTAAAGTGCAATGTTCTGACGTTATTCACTGACGTTGACAAAAGTCAACGTTGCGCTGCCACGCGATGAGGAAAGAAGACAGTGACAGCGCGGTGTTCGCGCGATGCCAATCGCCGGCTCGCCGCGCGGCAGCGCGTCACAACTGCGCGGGGTCATCGTCATCGGCTGATCAAGCCCTTGACGGAGCAGCGTGGTCGGGCAATCTGCGCGTCATGTTCCTGCAATTCTTCACATCGCTGCGCGATGCACAGATCCCGGTCACGCTGCGCGAATATCTGACGCTGATGGAGGCGCTCGACGCCAACCTCGCCGAGCAGTCGATCGATCAGTTCTATTACCTGTCGCGCACTGCGCTGGTGAAGGATGAGCGCAACCTCGACAAGTTCGACCGCGTGTTCGGCACCGTGTTCAAGGGGCTGGAAAGCCTGCTCGAGGGCATGGAGAAGGCCGAGATTCCCGCCGAATGGCTGAAGAAGCTGGCGGAAAAGTACCTCAGCGAGGAAGAGAAGAAACAGATCGAGGCGATGGGCTGGGACAAGCTCATGGAAACCCTGCGCGAGCGCCTCAAGGAACAGAAGGGCCGGCACCAGGGCGGCAACAAGTGGATCGGCACCGCCGGCACCTCGCCGTTCGGTGCCGAGGGCTACAATCCCGAAGGCATCCGCATCGGCCAGGAAAAGAGCCGCCACCGGCGCGCGGTCAAGGTCTGGGACAAGCGCGAGTTCAAGGACCTCGACGGCAATGTCGAGCTCGGCATCCGCAACATCAAGGTGGCGCTGCGGCGTCTGCGAAAGTTCGCCCGCACCGGCGCGCCCGACGAACTCGATCTCGACACCACCATCAAGGAAACCGCCAACCACGGCTATCTCGACGTGCACATGCGGCCGGAGCGGCGCAATGCGGTGAAGGTGCTGGTGTTCTTCGACATCGGCGGCTCGATGGATTCCCATGTCGAGCAGGTCGAGGAACTGTTCTCGGCGGCGAAGAGCGAATTCAAGCACATGGAATATTTCTACTTCCACAACTGCCTCTACGAGGGTGTGTGGAAGCAGAACAAGCGGCGTTTCACCGACCGCACCAAGACCTGGGACGTGCTGCACAAATATCCGCACGACTATAAAGTGGTGTTCGTCGGCGATGCCTCGATGTCGCCTTACGAGATCATGGTGCCCGGCGGTTCGGTCGAGCATGTCAACGAGGAGGCTGGCTCGGTCTGGCTGGAGCGCGTGACGCAGACCTATCCCAATGCGGTCTGGCTCAATCCGGTGGCCAAGAAGCACTGGGACTATTCGGAATCCACCACGCTCATCCGCCGGCTGTTTTCCGAGCGCATGTATCCGCTGACCATCGAGGGGCTGGAAGGCGCAATGAAGGAACTGGTGCGAAAAGCATGACACAGACCATCACCCGCGGCATCAAGGCGATGCTCGACGAGGCCAATGCACAGATCGAGACGCTGAGCGCCGAAGAGGCGATCAAGGTTGCGCGAGGCGAAGACGTGATCTTGGTCGACATCCGCGATCCCCGCGAGATCGAGCGCGACGGCCGGATTCCCGGCGCATTCTCCTGCACCCGCGGCATGCTGGAATTCTGGATCGATCCGGAAAGCCCCTATGCCAAGCCGGTGTTCCAGGAGAGCAAGAAGTTTATCTTCCACTGTGCCGGCGGGTTGCGTTCCGCGCTCGCGGCGAAGACCGCCGCGGACATGGGGCTGACGCCGGTGGCCCATATCGCCGGCGGCCTTGCCGCCTGGCGCGATGCCGGCGGCGCTGTGGAGAAGGTCGAACCGCGAAAGGCGAAGGATTGAGCTGACCGCCGTCGTCCTTCGAGGCCTTCGCTGCGCTCGGCACCTCAGGATGAGGCTTCGCTGAGCCGTCATCCTGAGGCGCTCGCCGCCTTCGGCGAGCCTCGAAGGGCGACGGCGGGCTCCAGCGACAACTTCCGTCGAAGCAATAATCAAGGACAACTTCACCATGACCACCACCGCCGACCCTCTCGTCTCGACCGACTGGCTCGCCGCCCACCTCAATGATCCCACCGTCAAGGTGCTCGACGCCACATTCAAACTGCCGGGCGTGCTGCCGCTGCCGCGTGACGACTATCGCGCTGCGCACATCCCTGGTGCGGCCTTCTTCGACGTCGATGTCATCAGCGATCATGGCGTCGGCCTGCCGCACATGTTTCCCAGCGAGGGCCACTTTTCGGAAGGCGTCGGTGCGCTCGGCGTCTCCAATGCCGACACGGTCGTCGTCTACGATGCCGGCGGCTGGGTGGCTGGCCCGCGGGCGTGGTGGATGTTCCTTGCCTTCGGTCATCGCGATGTCCGCGTGCTCGACGGTGGCCTGCAGAAATGGCGCGCCGAAGGCCGCCCGGTGGAGAGCGGCGACGGGGCGCCGGACTTCACCGCCTATTCCGCGGCGCTCGATCCGGGCTTCCTGCGCAGTCGCCAGCAACTGGTTCACAATCTCGACAGCCGCGCCGAACAGGTGATCGACGCGCGGCCAAAGGCGCGGTTCGAAGGCAGCGTGCCCGAGCCGCGGCCCGGCCTGCGCGCCGGACATATTCCGGGCAGCCGCAGCGTGCCCTATGCGGGTCTGTTCGATGCCGCGACCGGCACGATGAAGCCGCTCGACGAGTTGCGCGCGATCTTCACCGGCGCCGGCGTGGATCTCGCCAGGCCGATCGTCACCAGTTGCGGCTCCGGCGTGTCGGCGCTGGTGCTGACGCTGGCCCTGTATCGGCTCGGCGTGCGCGGCACGGCGCTCTATGACGGCTCCTGGGCCGAATGGGGCATGGCGGCCGGACCGCCGGTCGCCACCGGCCCGGCCTAAGCGCCCTGCGGGCGATCAGCGCTGCAGTGGGGTCGCGAACGGGTTGGCCTGCTGTGCCGCAGCCCGGGCGTCGCGCGCCGCACGCGCCTCGCGGGCAGCCTGGGCCCGTTGCGCTTCGCGCGCCGCTTCACGCCGCCGCTGGATGGTTCGCTTGCGCTCGGCCTTTGTCGCGGTGGCGGTCGCAACCGGTGGCCTCGCCACGGGTAGCTTGACGGCCGGCTGGGGCTCAACGGACACCGGCGGCCCGCCAAGCGTGGCTATCCTGGTCGAGATGTTGTCGGCATCGGCCACCGCCGGCTCGGCTGCGCCGACTGGCGCGTCGACGGCGGGCGCCGGTGTCGGTTCGATTTGTTGGACAGCGGCAACGGGTACGGCCACGGCGGCCGGCGGTTCGGCGCCGGATGGCTGCACCGCAGCTATGGCCACCGGGGCTTCGGGGGCCGGTACGTCGGGTTTGGCGATCTCGACCGCTGGCGGCCCGGCTTCGTTCGCGGCAACTGGCGCCGGTTCGGCGGTCATCGGCACCGCCGGCTTTTCGGGCTCGGCCGCCTTGTCGGAGTCGGTCAGGGTGGCGACGTCCGGAGCGATCTCGACGGGTGCAGGGGGCAACGCCGGCGATACGTCTGCCGGGGCAGGCGCATCGAGGCGCAGCATCGCCAGCCGTGGCGGCGCCTCAGCCGGCTGGCTGAAGATGATTTCCGGAGGCGTCCGACGGATTGGCAGGCTGGCGACTTCCTCGCGTGCGGAGCGCAGCAGGGCGGTTGCGCCGAAGCCGAACACCAGAAGCGAAAACAACAGCACGGCGGCCGCGAACAGAAAGCGTATACCCGGAAGCATGGATCGGTGTTCCGCCTGCGCAGTCGGCGAAGGCTGTTGGGACTGTCGGGGACGCGGTGGGGCACTCGGGTCCGGCCGTCTCGCTTGAGCGAACACGGCTCAACCCATCACGAATCAGTGCATTCAGGATATCGCAACACCCGGCAACCGTTTGTTAAAAAATGGGCGCCACAACGAGATGCATATTTTCGGGCAATCGGTCGTGCAATGAGGCGTCCCGGCAACGTTCGCCGGGGAATTTCGCGAATATGGCCGGATTTTGCAGGATTTTGCAGCTTTTGTCTTGAATGCGCCGTACTCCTACGCGATCTGACTTTAACGATCCGGTGTCGGCTTCCGACTATGCAAGGGCGATGATGATCAAGCCTGTTCTGACGATTTTCGCGACCGTGGCCCTCAGCGCCGCGACCTCCTCGCTTGCCATGGCGCAGGTCTATCCCGCCGCGCCGACCGGATATTCGAATGCGCCGTCGGCCTATCCGCCCCGTGCGATGCCGGATTTCGACGCGCTGGACGACGATGAAGGGGCTCCGAACGGCCGTTCGATGACGGCGCTGCCGACGCCCGGCCCCGTGATGTCGCCCGATGATCCGCGCTACGGCCGACCGGCCGGCGCTCCCGTTTATTCCGATCGCGCCGCTCCGCAGGGACCGGTGATGTCTCCCGACGATCCGCGCTATGGCCGTCCGATGGGCCCGCCGGCGGTGATCTATTCGGATCGTCCGGCCGGCGCGCCGCAGACCTATTCCGATCGCGGTCCCGACGACGGTCGCGGCATGCGTCCGCCGGAAGTCGTTGGCTCGCAGGGCGCTCCGGTGGCCGGTGCCGGTCAGCCGCAGCCGATGGGTGCGGATGGCAAGCCCATGGTACTTTCGGCGCTCCCCGCCGACGAGCAGCCGGAAGACGGCCCGGCGCAGCCGGCGCCGAACCTGCGCCGCCAGGAAGTCAGCTTCGTCACCAAGGAGCCCGCCGGCACCATCGTCGTCGATACGCCCAACACCTACCTCTATTACGTGCTCGGCAATAACCGCGCGATCCGCTACGGCGTTCGCGTCGGCCGCGACGGCTTCACCTGGACCGGCATGCAGAAGATCACCCGCAAGGCCGAGTGGCCGGACTGGCATCCGCCGACCGAGATGATCGAGCGCCAGCCTTATCTGCCGCGCTTCATGGCCGGCGGTCCCGGCAATCCGCTGGGTGCACGCGCCATGTATCTCGGCTCGACCGTGTACCGCATCCACGGCACCAACCAGCCCTCGACCATCGGCAAGTTCGTCTCCTCGGGCTGCATCGGCATGCTCAACGACGACGTCTCGGATCTGTTCGAGCGCGCCAAGGTCGGCACCCGCGTGGTCGTGCTGCCGGGTGGCAACAAGGCGCCGGCGCCCACGACCACTGCTTCGGCGCAGCCGATTCCGGGTCCGAACGCCGCCCCGATGGCCCCGCTGCCCGGTGCGCAGCCCACTACGGTGCAGCCGCTGCCCGCGCCGGTGACGATCCGCTAGGCTCTTCCATCTGAGAGAAAGGCGCCGCGTGCAACACGCGGCGCCTTTTTTATTTTGGTGCTTCCTACCCCAGCCGCTTGAGCGGCTCGCCCTTCAGCCAGCCCTCGATGCACGCGATCATCTCGCTGTAGATCCGCCGGTAGTTTTCCGCGGTGACGTAGCCGAGATGCGGTGTCAGCACGACGTTGTCGAGTTTGCGCAGCGGGCTGTCCTGCGGCAGCGGCTCCTGGGAATAGGTGTCGAGCGCCGCGCCGGCGATCTTCTTCGCCTGCAGCGTCTCCAGCAGTGCCGCCTCGTCGACGATCGGGCCGCGCGCGGTGTTGATCAGGTAGGCCGTCGGTTTCATCCGGCCGAGATCCTCGCGCGACACCAGCCCGCGCGAGCGGTCGCTGAGCACGACATGGATGGTGATGATGTCTGCGGTCGCGAAAAGTTCTTCCTTGGTCGCGTAGGTGACGCCGGCCTTTTCGCAGGCTTCCGGAGTCAGGTTGGTGCTCCAGGCGATGGTCTTCATGCCCATGGCGCGGGCGATGGCGGCGACGTGGCTGCCGAGCTTACCGAGGCCGATGACGCCCAGCGTCTTGCCCTCGATGTCCTCGCCGACTGTCACCTGCCAGGGCTCGCCGGCCTTCATGCGGGCGTTCTCGAAGCCGATCTTTCGCGTCAGTTCCAGCATCAGTCCGATGGTCAGTCCGGCCGTCGGATTGCCGACCATGGCCGTGCCGCAGACCACCACGTCGTGGGCCTTGGCTGCCTCCATGTCGATGGCCGCATTGCGCATGCCCGAAGTGATCAGCAGCTTCAGCTTCGGCAGCGCCTCGAACGAGGCGCGCGGAAACGGCGTGCGCTCGCGCATGGCGCAGACGATCTCGAAATCCTTCAGCGCGTCGGCTGCCGCGACCGCGGAAGCGAACGGCGTGTCGAACACCGTGACGTCGATCCGATCGGCCAGCGGGCGCCAATCGGCCAGTTGCAGGGCTACGTTCTGGTAGTCGTCGAGAATTGCACAGCGCAGCCGCGTCATGGGAGCGTCCATCCGGTGGGGTGAGGGGCGGCGCGACGGCGCCGTCTAGGATGGACGATGGTGGCGCGCCCGACGCCGCCGCGCAAGCGGGCGAGCTATGCAGGGCGGGCGTGGCGCTTCAATGCGAGCGGGAGGCGCGGTTCTCGGCGCTGTTTTTGGCGCGGCAGGCCGGGCCGGGGCCGCGCATATAATGCAGTTCGGGCCGGTAGGGATCGAAGGCGGCGACGAAGAATTGCCGCCAGAACATGCGAATTTCCTGGATCAGGCCGGTCTGTCGCTGCTGGTCCTCGGCGGGCCGGGACGATGATGGTGCCGCAAGTGTTGCCATGACGGGATCCGCCGAATCTGTCCGCGACTTCGGTCGCGCCACGGCGATGTCGAGCCGCCCTCCAAATACGCTGGGCGGAAGTCGTTAAAATGCGGTTCAAATGGTCTCGAACCCCGGTTTTGCCGGCCATAGCGTTACCGAATGATGAACCCCCCGGTTGCCCTTTGGGGGCCACATCGCTACATCAGCGGCAACCAATTCCCACGCATTCGACGGCTTCAAGGATCACGATGGCTCGCCAGTTCGTCTACTTCATGCAGGGCCTGACCAAGGCCTATCCGACCCGCAAGGTGCTGGATAACGTCCATCTGTCATTCTACCCGGACGCCAAGATCGGCGTCCTCGGCGTCAACGGCGCCGGTAAATCGACACTCCTGAAGATCATGGCCGGCCTCGACAAGGAATATACCGGCGAGGCCTGGGTCGCCCAGGGCGCCCGCGTCGGCTACCTTGAGCAGGAGCCGCAGCTCGATGCCGCGCTGACGGTGCGCGAGAACGTCATGCTCGGCGTTGCCAAGCAGAAGGCGATCCTCGATCGCTACAACGAGCTGGCGATGAACTACTCGGAAGAGACCGCCGACGAGATGACCAAGCTGCAGGACGAGATCGAGGCCCAGGGCCTGTGGGATCTCGACAGCAAGGTCGACCAGGCGATGGACGCGCTGCGCTGCCCGCCCGACGATGCCGACGTCACCAAGCTGTCGGGCGGCGAGCGCCGCCGCGTCGCGCTGTGCAAGCTGCTGCTCGATGCGCCTGAACTGCTGCTGCTCGACGAACCGACCAACCATCTCGACGCCGAATCCGTGTCATGGCTGGAAGGCCATCTGCGCGCCTATCCGGGCGCCATCCTGATCGTCACCCATGACCGCTACTTCCTCGACAACGTGACGTCGTGGATCCTCGAGCTCGACCGCGGCAAGGGCATTCCCTACGAGGGCAACTACTCGTCGTGGCTGGTGCAGAAGCAGAAGCGTCTGGCCCAGGAAGGCCGCGAGGACGCTGCCCACCAGAAAACGCTGGAACGCGAGCAGGAATGGATCTCGTCGTCGCCCAAGGCCCGTCAGGCGAAGTCCAAGGCGCGCTATCAGCGCTATGAGGACCTGCTCAAGAAGGCCAGCGAGAAACAGACCCAGTCCGCGCAGATTACCATTCCTGTCGCCGAACGTCTCGGCGACAACGTGGTGGATTTCGAAGGTCTCAGCAAAAGCTTCGGCGATCGCCTGCTGATCGACAACCTGACCTTCAAGCTGCCGCCTGGCGGCATCGTCGGCGTCATCGGTGCCAACGGCGCCGGCAAGACGACTTTGTTCAAGATGATCACCGGCCAGGAGAAGCCCGACGCCGGCACCATTACCGTCGGCGAGACCGTGCATCTCGGCTATGTCGACCAGTCCCGCGACTCGCTCGACGGCAAGAAGACCGTGTGGGAAGAGATCTCCGGCAACAACGAGTTGATCCTGCTCGGCAAGCGCGAAGTGAACTCGCGCGGCTACTGCTCTTCGTTCAACTTCAAGGGCGGCGACCAGCAGAAGAAGGTCGGCGCGCTGTCCGGCGGTGAGCGCAACCGCGTGCATCTCGCCAAGATGCTGAAGTCCGGCGCCAACGTGCTGCTGCTCGACGAACCGACCAACGATCTCGACGTCGACACCCTGCGCGCACTGGAAGAGGCGCTGGAAGATTTTGCCGGCTGCGCCGTGATCATCAGCCATGACCGCTGGTTCCTGGATCGTATCGCGACCCATATCCTGGCGTTCGAGGGCGACAGCCATGTCGAATGGTTCGAGGGCAACTTCCAGGACTACGAGAAGGACAAGATGCGCCGCCTCGGCCACGACTCCATCGTGCCGCACCGCATGAAGTACAAGAAGCTGACGCGGTAGCCCGTTGGGCAGGGTGTCATGAAACCCGGGTTTGCAATCGTCGTACTTTCATAGAGAGAGTTGCCGGATTGCAACCGGCGCGGAGTGCTCCATGGCCGACTGGAATGCGCAGCAGTATCTGAAATTCGAGGACGAGCGCACACGCCCGGCGCGCGACCTGCTGGCGCAGGTGCCCCTGCAGGACGCACGCAAGGTGGTGGACATCGGCTGCGGTCCGGGCAATTCCACGGCATTGCTGGTCGATCGCTGGCCACAGGCGGTGGTGACCGGCGTCGACACCTCTGCCGACATGCTGCGCCAGGCCCGCGAGCGGCTACCCGGCCATACCTTCATCGAGGCCAATATCGCGCATTGGGCGCCGCCGGCCGGGACCGACGTGCTGTTCGCCAATGCGGTGTTCCAGTGGGTGCCGGACCACATCAAGCAGTTGAAGCGGCTGGTCGGCGGGCTGCCACCGGGCGGCGTGCTGGCGGTGCAGATGCCCGACACTCTCGGGGAGCCCTCGCACATCCTGATGCGCGAGGTCGCGTATATGGAGCCGTGGCGCAAGCGGCTGTCGAAGGCCGCGGAATTGCGCGACGCGCTGCCGAAACCGGGCGCCTATTACGATGCGCTGCGGCCGCTTTGCGCACGCGTCGAGATCTGGCACACCATTTACAATCACGTGCTCGACGATGCCGCGTCGGTGGTGGAATGGGTCAAGGGCACCGGCCTGCGGCCGTTCGTCGATCCGCTGGAGCCGGCCGAGCGCAAGGGCTATCTTGCCGAATACACCGCCCGCATCGCGGCGAGCTACCTGCCGCAGGCCGACGGCAAGGTGTTGCTGCGGTTTCCGCGAATCTTCATTGTTGCGGTGAAGTAGCCCGATGCGGCCAGTTGCCGCGCCATGCGACATCATGGTGTCCTTGGCACGCCGATATAAGATTGCCTTGTAATCGCGCCGCGATTCCCGATTCTGCGAGACTTGACCGATGTCCATGACCCCCGAAACGCCGCTGCCGCCGAAAAGCTTTCCGCTGCGCCCGATCCCGATGCTGATCTTCGGCTCACGCTGGCTGCAGCTGCCGCTCTATATCGGCCTGATCGTCGCGCAGGGTGTCTATGTGGTGCTGTTCCTCAAGGAGCTCTGGCACCTGTTCAACCATGCCTTCGATTTCACCGAACAGCAGATCATGCTGGCGGTGCTCGGCCTGATCGACGTGGTGATGATCTCCAACCTGCTGGTGATGGTGATCGTCGGCGGTTACGAGACGTTTGTCTCGCGGCTCAACCTGCAGGGCCACCCCGACGAGCCGGAATGGCTCAGCCACGTCAATGCCAGCGTACTCAAGATCAAGCTGGCGATGGCCATCATCGGCATCTCCTCGATCCACCTGCTGCGCACCTTCATCGAGGCCGGCGCGCTGGGGTCCGCGCGGGCCAGCAACTACACCGAGACCGGCGTGATGTGGCAGACCATCATCCACACCGTTTTCATTCTCTCGGCGATCGGCATCGCCTACGTCGACAAGCTATCGAACGACGCCATCGAGGCGGCGAAACTGCCGGGCGGACACTGATCGAGGTCGGCGCCCGCATGCGGTTCATTGGGCGACATTGTCTTATTGTTCTGCTCGGCGGGCTGGTCGCTGCGTTCGGCGCTGGGCCGTGCAGGGCCGCGGACGCCGGCTTCAACAGCTTCCTCGCGGCGCTGTGGCCCGACGCCCGTGCGGCCGGGGTGTCGCGCGCGACCTTCGACGCGGCGACGGCGGGGCTGGAGCCGGACTACAAGTTGCCCGACCTGACGCTGCCCGGCCGGCCCGCCACCGGCGCGCCGTCGCAGGCCGAATTCATCCAGGTGCCGGCCGACTACATCAAGGAGGCCAGTATCGCGCGCCTGGCAACAGAAGGGCAGCGTCTGCTGCAGAAGCATCGCGCCACGCTTGCGGCCATCGAGAAGCAGTTCGGCGTGCCGGCCACGGTGATTCTGGCGATCTGGGGCCGCGAGACCGACTACGGCCGCTATGCTTTGCCCTACGATGGTCTCCGCGTGCTGGCGACGCAGGCCTATGTCGGTCGTCGCAAGGAGCAGTATCGCGGCGAGTTCATCGCCGCCATGATGCTGATCCAGAACGGCGACGTGACGCGCAAGAATTTGCGCGCGTCCTGGGGCGGCGCTACCGGACTCACCCAGTTCCTGCCGACTGAACTCGCCAAGCACGGCGTCGACTTCGACGGCGACGGTCATGTCAACATCTGGACCTCGGTGCCCGATGCGCTGGCCTCCGCCGCGCAGCAACTCGCGCACAAGGGCTGGCAGCCCGGTCTGCGCTGGGCCCACGAGGTCCGCGCGCCGGCCAGTGCCGATTGTACGCAGGGCGTGCCCGAGGTGACGAAGCCGATCGGCGAATGGCTGCGCGCGGGCTTCGTCCCGGTGCGCGGCCAGCGGCTCAGCGCCGCCGAGCAGGCACAGCCGGCCTCCCTGCTGCAGCCGGAGGGCATCTATGGGCCGGCCTTCCTGACCACGAAGAACTACTTCGTCATCAAGGAATATAACTTCTCCGACCTCTATGTGCTGTTCGTCGGGCATCTCAGCGACCGCATGACCGATCCGCAACCCTTCGCCACGCCGTGGTCGGCTTCTGCACAGATGCGCACCACCGACGTCGAGGCGATGCAGAAGCATCTGACCCGGATCGGTCTGTACGGCGACAAGATGGACGGCAAGGCGGGCATGAAGACCCGCGCCGCGCTCGGCGCCTTCCAGAAGTCGGCGGGTCTCAAGGTCGACTGCTGGCCGAGCGCTGCCGTGCTGAAGGCGATCAGCGGAGCGCGTTGAGAAGGCGCGACGATCGCTGCAACGAAAAACCCGGCTGCGTGAGCAGCCGGGTTTTCCGGTTCAGGAGGTGCAGGGCGGCGTCAGATCAATCGCAGACCTGGACGCGGCGCATGCGCCAGCCGTAGCCGTCCCAGAAGCGCTCGCGGACCAGGCGGCAGGCGGGCTCTTCGACGTACACCGGAGCCGGCGCGTAGCCGTAACCATAGGCCGGAGCCGGGCGGCTGGCGGCGATGGCGCCGCCGAGGAGAGCGCCGCCGATCAGGCCGCCGGCGACGCCAGCGGCGATGCGGCCACCGTCAGCCTTGGCGGGGGCCACCGACACCAGCGAACCGGCAACGGTCGCAACGGCCAGCATGGCGGAAATTGTCTTCTTCATCAGAGGTCTCTCCTGAGGTGGGCGCCGCGATCCGGCGCAGATTAAGGGCTACTCACGCTGCAGTTCGGGTTGACGGCTCAATCTAAAGCGCCCAACCGTCAAGCCAACGTAAACGTTAGTGATTCAATGGCCCGGAAAAACGGTTTTTTCGGGCCGCTGCAAATGGTCACACCGAAAATGCCTTGGCAAACATTTTTCGGGGTGTCGTATCGTCAATAGCCGCAGACCCGCACGCGCCGGATCCGCCAACCGTAGCCGTCCCAGAAGCGCTGGCGCTGCCAATAGCAGTTGCCGTCGTAAACGGGACCGCCGACATAGGCCGGACCGCCGTAATAACCGTAACGGGGTGCGTAGCCGTAGCCCGGACCGTAATAGCCGGGCCCGCCCAAGGCACCGCCGACAATGGCGCCGCCGATCAGCCCGGCCGCGACGCCGGCAGCAATCAGGCCGCCGCGGGCCTCCGCGGTTTGAGGCGTGGCCACCGCCGAGACAGCCAAGGTGCCGATGGCTGCCACTGCCATCAGAGTTTTCCGCATGGCTTCACCTTTCTCCTGAATAACGCCGGCAGATAGCGTTCTGCCAGCGGCAAAAGTTTCACACTTCACTTGAATGATCAATGAACGGAGACGCTCAAATCCGCCACACGTATCGAGTGACTACTACTCGGCTGCGCGCGCTGTGGCTGCCGTGGCTGGGCTTCGGCGAAGGTCGGGCGAGGTGCGCGACGTGTCCGCCGGGTCCGCCAACGGGTGGACATCGTTCGACGCATTCGCCGCGCACGCAGGCGCCTGCCGCGACAGCCTGCATGGCTTGGCTGCAAGGGCAGGCACGTTTGACCTGCTGGCCGCAGCCACTTGTTAGAGTGATTCCAATGTGTTTGCAGGCTGCCTCGCAGTTTGGAATTGCTTGAAAACCGACGCTTTCCTTTTGCATCTGGCGACGGTCTTAAATATCGATGGGGTGTCCTCAGTGAGCCACCTTCATCCCATGATTGTTTGTTCCTGCAACGTCCTTAGCGACCACGACGTGCGCAACGCGGTGAGTGCTCCGCGTCCGCCGCGCACGCCAGGGCAGGTCTACGGATGCCTGGGCTGCAGCGCGCAGTGCGGCCGTTGTGCGCGGACTATCAAGCAGATCATGGATGAGGCGCTGGGCCCCTGCGCCAAGGCGTGCATGGCCAACTGCGCGCATGCCGCACATGCCCATACCGAGCCGCATCTGCCGTCGGCGCAAGCTGCCGTTGCGGCCTGATCAGCTCACAACTCCCTCCAAGCCGACTTCAATTGTGGTCTCACAGTACCGCCGAAACGCTTGCTATGGTGTATGCTCCTATTTAGAATTCTTCTAATTTGAAACAGAGGCCGCAGGGCTTCGCAGCAGGAGTGCATCATGAAGGGCGACCCAAAGGTCATCGACTATCTCAACAAGGGCGTACGCAGCGAACTGACCGCGATCAGCCAGTACTGGCTGCATTTCCGCCTGTTGAACCATTGGGGCCTGCTCGAGATGGCCAAGGTGTGGCGCAAGGAATCCATCGAAGAGATGGTCCACGCCGACAAGTTCATCGACCGGATCCTGTTCCTCGACGGCTTTCCCAACCTGCAGGTGCTGGATCCGTTGCGGATCGGCCAGACCGTCAAGGAAATCATCGACGCCGACCTCGCCGCGGAGATCGGGGCGCGCACGCTCTATCAGGAAGCGGCGACCTACTGCCACAGCGTCGGCGATTATGTGTCGCGCGACCTGTTCGAAGGCCTGATGAAGGACGAGGAACACCACATCGACTTCCTCGAGACCCAGCAGCACGTCATCGAGCGCATCGGCATCGACCTCTACACCCAGAAGCACGTTGGCGGTCTCGAGAGCGAATTCTAGATTGGTAAGCTCGTTGCGCGGCGTTGCGCAGACGTGCCCATAGACTGCACAAATGACATCGCCCGGCTTCGCGCCAGGCGATGTCGCTTACCCCATGCTCAATAGATCCGAGGTTGCGACTTCCACCCGGCGCTGGACAGTGTCGGCATCGGGCATTTGGTGTAGGCCGCCCGGATCGCGGCAGCGGAGCCATCGAGATCGTACTCCACCGCTGTGCGGCCGCCGGTCATTGAGCGAATCCGGATATAAACCTTGTTGCTGCCGGGAATTTCGCTGATGAACCGCGCGAGGTCTGCATCGGCTTCGAGAATCAGGATTTTCTGGCCTCGCAACACCCGTGCTTCGACATCTTCGTGGCCCGGTCGGTCGTCAAACCGATAGCCAAGCACCGAATCGCGGTCGGTCCCGATCTTGAAGTCGAAGGCGAAGCGAACCAAGGGCTTGCGATCGACACATGTGAGCTGCATCTGCGAGGCGCGTGGGAAGTCAGCATAGGTGTTGGATGCCAGGGCAAACGTAACGGCGCTCGGCAATTCGGCGCTGGTCACACGATCAATCTGGTGGGCGATGTACCAGTTGCCGGACATGGTCTCGTCATCGGCAGTTACATAGGGGTCGCGCGCGCACCCGCCCAACATCCCGCACAGCACGACGAACGCCAAAAAACGCACGACGACAATCCCCCAAGGTTGCAGAATAACACAACCTTAAGGTGTGTTTCGCAAGTGAAATTCATCTTGCCGGGTGGCGTTAGGCCCCGAGCACAGGCGCGGGATCCTCGATCCGCATGGTAGCGCTGACGAGACCGACCAGCACCGGCAGCGCCAGGCACCAGAAGCCGACCAGCGCGTAGAGGATCGCCGCCAGGGCGCAACCGGCCGCGAAATACAGGATGGCCTTGCTCATCTTGCCGAACCGGGCGCGGACTGCCGCGCGCTGATCCGGCGCTAGTCCGGTCAGCAGATCGACGGCGTCAAGGGTCGCCTGGGTGGTGCTGCCGGTCATCAGCGTGCTCGGCGGCAGCGCCGGCATGTGCACCCGTTGCAGCGCGTTCTGCAGCGCCATTGCGGCGATCCCGGCAAAGCCGGTCAGCAGAGCTGCCGGCGTATTCGGGTCAGGGAACGGACCGAAACCGACCGCGAGCAGAAAGAAACAGAACAGCAGGGCCACCTTGGCGGACAGCAGGATGCGCAAGACCGGTTGCTGGTGTGCGCGCAAAGCCATCCCTGCGAGCCGTGCCAGCGCAATCACGATGACGAACTCCGGCAGCGCCAGTACCTTGCCGATGATGCCGTGGCTGCCGTGAACCAGCGCCGCGCCCAGCGTCACGAAGTTGCCGGTGACATGGGCCACGAACAGGCCCTGCAGCCCGAGAAAGCCTGCGGTATCGACGAAGCCGCCATTGAAACTGAGCAGCGCCGCCATCGTCGCCGGTCCGCCGAACTTCTTCATCTCACCGTCGTTTCATCCGCAGCACCAACCTGTGATCACGCGGCCATGGCCGCGGGACGCATGACGATCCGATGCAAACTGCACCGGCCCGCGAGTCAGGGCTTGTCCACGATATGGGTGGTTGGACGGTCGCTGCCTGAGGCTGTCTCCTCATGCCATTTGCCGTGCTCGTCCTCGTACTGGATGACTTCGGTCTTGCCGGGAACCTGCTGCTCGGCGGCAGCGCGCTTGGCGGCCGCGGCTGCGAGATCATGGGTGCGGTACGGCTCGGAGAACACGGCACCGACCTTGTAGGCCCAGCCGCCGTCATGCTCGACGATGGTATAAGTGACTTCGGTCATGGTGGTCTCGCTGTGTTAGGGCGCCTAGGCGCGAAATAAGGATCGGCAAATCAGGCAACTGGGCACGCCGCGACCGCCGGAAATAACGTCCGGGCCCCGATCAGTGCAAGGCCACTTGGGAACGCCGCGGCGGCATCATTATGGCAGGCCGCTCGAGTTGACGCAAAGCGTCGCGGCTCATGGAACCAGTTGCCGCCCCACGCGTCACGCCCCTGGGAGATGTGCCCTTGCCATCGACCATGCGCAGCAGCGCGGGCTTCACACCGCGTCGGCCGGCACGAAACAGCTGATGACGATGCCGCCGCGGTGATGCACATACCAGACCACGGCCTCGCCAACGGGATTGCCGCGATCGCGGATGACAGCATGGCCGGGCACCTGCATCCACGCACCCTCGATCGGCACCCAGTAAGCGCCGTTGCGTACTTCGTAGTCGGTGCGATGGCCGTCGGTGATATCGCAGCATGGTACCCCGTTGGGCGCGATCACCGCCTTGAACCAGGCGCGGACGTCGTCGGGGACGTGTTCGAACTGGCCGCGATCGACGGCGAAGGCCGCGCCGGCAAAGGCAACCAGCATCACGCTCAAGATGACCTGCGCAGCCTTCCGCATGCGATCCTCATCCGGGTGTCGCTTTGCTGCTGTGGCTCTGGCGGCTCACTGTCGCGGCAAGGCGAATCGCGTTTCCGCGCCAATTAAGCCCGACGGAGCTGCCTAATGCATGCTCAAATAATATGCCGGACAACGACGGCTTGCTGCGTTGCAGTGGAACGGCGCGCCGGTGGCGGGCTTAGCTTGCGGTCGCCCGTGCGGCGTTTTCGGCGGCATGCGTGCCAAGAAACGTTGCGAGATCGCTCAGCGGCATCGGGCGGGCGATCAGATAGCCCTGCGCGATATCACAGCCCATGGCGCGCAGCAGTTCGAGTGCGCCCTGGTTCTCGACGCCCTCGGCGACCACGCGCAGTCCGAGACTGTGGGCCAGGCTGACCGCGGAGCGGACCAGGACCGCATCGACCGCATCGGTGGCCATGTGCATCACGAAGGCCTTGTCGATCTTCAATTCGTCAGCCGGGATGTTCTTGAGATAGGCCAGCGACGACAGGCCGGAGCCGTAATCGTCGATGGAGATGGTGAGGCCGGCCGCGCGAAAACGCTCGAGGGTCTGGCGGGCGAGCCGGGCATTGCCGATGATGGCGGTCTCCGTCACTTCAAGGCAGAGCTCGCCCGTGGCGTGGCGGGCAATCTCGAGCGCCGCATCGGTGAAGGCGACATCGTCGATCAGATGGCCCGACCAGTTGACGGAAATGCAGACGTCGAGACCGGCCTCGTGCAAGGCGCGCTGGTCGGCCACGGCGCGGCGCAGCACCCATTCGGTGAGCTCTGCGATATGACCGGTTTCCTCGGCCATCTGCACGAACATGTCCGGGCGCAACGCGCCGTGCTCCGGATGGGTCCAGCGCACCAACGCCTCGGCGCCGACGATGTCGCCGGAGCGCAGCTCGTATTTGGGCTGATAGCAAAGGCTGATCTGGCCATTGTCGAGGGCGCGCAGCATTTCGCTCATCAGCGACAGGCTGATGCCGGGATTGCCGTACAGTGCGGCGTCGAAGAACGCCGCCTGCTTGCGTGCGGCGCGCGCCTGATCCATTGCGATCATGGCGCGGTCAATGATGGAAACTTCGGTCGCCGATGCCACCGCGTCGGCGGGCTGGCTGAGACCGATGGTGACGCTGACGTCGACGCGGTTGTCGCGCAGCAACACCGGCGTTGCCACCGCACCCTGCAGCCGCGCCACGACGCGGTGCGCGTCGTCGATGTTCCGGGCGACAAAGGCGAAGCCGAAATTGGCGCTGGACAGCCGGGCCATCGGCGTTTCGTCACAGGCGCGACCGAGCCGCGCCGCCAGTCGGCGCATCAGGTCGATGCTCGCGGCGTGGCCGATGGCGCCGCGCAGGTGCTGGAAGCGGTCGACATTGATAGCAGCCACGACGACAATGCCTGTTGGCCGGGATTCCAACAACGCGACCACGCGCTGCTGCACTGCGGCTCGGCTGGGCAATCCGGTTTCGGAATCGATCAAGGCGAGGCGGCCGATCTCGCGTGCCTTGGTCGCCGACTTGAGCAGCCGCTGATAAACCGACCACATGCCGAGGGTGCCGCAGGCGTTGACCAGTCCGGCCAACACCATCGCGATGCTGTCGCCGGCGCTGCCACCGCTGGACAGTATGAAATAAGGCACTGCGAGAAAGGCCAGCAGCGGCGGCAGCAGCGAACAGGTCAGCGCGCCACGGGACTCGCCGCTGACGATGGCGGCGGTGGCGATCGAGCCCGTCCACAGAATTCCTGCACAGGCGATACCCCATACACCGCCCTGATACGCTTCAAGGAGCCCGAACGCGGTGAACACGCTGCTGCTCGTCAGCATGATCGCGTAAAATAGAAAGCTCGTCGTACCCGTTACGGCGGTCGCATTGTCGATCGACCGGAACGCCGCCACTTCCAGCACTTGCAGGCCGAGATACACGGCAGCCCACTGCATTGCCTCGGTCATGCCGATATAGATGTGGAAGGTCGCAACCATCAGGACGGCGAAGCCGACGCGGATGGGCAACTGCGCACGCCGCGCAACGATGATGCGTGCGATGGCTGACCCAGTTTGCAGGTTCGCAGGTTCCATGCGGCGAGCATCTCTGCTCCGCATCAAGATACCGTTAAATCGGCCGTAACTGGAACCCGGTTGGAAAATGGCGTTAACGGATGGTTGCGCCGATCGCAGGAATCCTCGTCTGCGGCGGCCATGTTGCGGCCGCAGGGAAGTCGTCGCGACCGGCTGACGTTTGCTGCCGGTCGCGCGGAAGCTGCCGGCGGGCGGCCGGAGGGCTACATCGTCTTCTGCGGCGCGGTCTGCAGCAGCTCTTGAAGCTGCTGCTTGTAGAAGTTCGCAGAGCCGGTCGTGAGATGGCCGCGGCTGTCATTGCTGGCAGGGATCAGCAGCAGCTTTGCATTCTTGATGCGCTTCAACGCGGCATCCATCAGCCCGGTCTCCGGCGGGTTGCGTTCGTCGTCGGCAGCATTGATCGCCAGGACGGTGGCGTCGATCTTCTCAAGCCTGGCTGACGGATTGTAGTCGTGCGACGACTCCCACTGATAGATGAAGTCGTTGGCGTCGGCGATGAACGGCGCCCTGAGCCGGTCGTCCACATTCTTGTCGGCGGCGGCGCCGGTCGGTGCCAGCATCTGGTAAGCCAGAGTGCCGCCAGCGGTGGCGATACCGAACATCACGCTGGCATATTTCATCATGCCCGGCTGCGCTGTGTAGTTGCCGCCCTTGTAGTCGGGGTCGGCCTTGATGGTCTCGATCATCATGCGCCGCATCATCCAGTTGCGCGACGCCATCTCGGTGGGCTGCGCCGCCATCGGCACCAGCGCGTCGATCTCGCCGGGATGGCTGACGCCCCAGATCCAGGCATGCATGCCGCCCATCGAATTGCCGATCACCAGCCGCAGGTGCTTGATGCCCAGCGCATCCTTCACCACAAGGTGCTGCGCCGCGACCATGTCGTCGTAATTGTACTTCGGAAACGCGGTTTTCATCCCGTCCGACGGCTTTGTCGATTTGCCGTGGCCAATCGCGTCAGGGATGATGATGAAATACTTGCTGGCATCGAGCGGCTGGCCGGGCCCGAACAACTCGCCGGCCCAGCCCGGCGTCAGCATGCTCGCCGCGGAGCCGCCAGTGCCATGCAGCACCAGCACCGGCTGTCCGGTCGGCTCGCCCACGGTGGTGTAGTGCAGTTTCAGCTCCGGCATCACCTCGCCGGTGTGGAATTTGAAATTCCTGGCGATCCAGTCGCCTTGCTTGGGCGCGGGATAGTCGGCGGCCGCAGCCGCGAAGGAGAGCAGGACGCCGCCGGCGCACAGCGCAGCGCGCAGCAATGTGGTCGTGAATGTCGGCATTGTGATTCCTCCCGATGCGGTCGCTTGCTCGCCGCTTGCCGGGATCCTATCACGCGCGATGTCAGGGGCCGAGCCCCTTTGGCGTGGGCGTGGGCGATGCTGCATCGCCCACGCCCGGCCGTTGTTACTTCCGGTGCTTGCGCTGCTTTTTCTTCTTCTTCTCATCGTCGGACTCATCCGCGTCCTCGGCCGCGGCATCGTCCTCGACCATGGCGGCGGCGCGTTCGGCGATGTCCGGCCGCAGGCGCTGCTCGGCCTCCTCGCGCTCCTTCGCCTCGCGCTCGCGCAGCTTGCGATGGTCTTCCCACGCGTCGAAGATCAAATGCAGCCAGGGCATCACCTGCTCGATCGACGGCAATGCTCCGGGCGATCCCGGTTCGCCGCGCGGTCCTGCCGGTCCTTCGATGCCAGGCTTGCCTTGCGGGCCGGGTTCGCCGCGGGGGCCGGCCGGGCCGGGTTTGCCTGCCGGTCCAGCCGCTCCTGCCGGACCGGGCTTGCCCTGCGGGCCCGGTTCGCCGCGGACGCCGGCCGGGCCGGGGATGCCCTGCTTGCCCTGCGGGCCTTCGATGCCTGGCTTGCCGGGGTGACCCTGCGGGCCGGGAATGCCCGGTTCGCCCGCCGGACCGCGCGGACCCTGCGGTCCCTGCGGGATAGTCGATTGCTTGGCCACTGTGCTCTCCAATGATTCTGTTCGCGGGTTTTAACAGCAGGGGGATGACGGCTTCAAATCAGGACCGTCGCATCCGCGCGACGCACCGGCACCAGCGCGCTGTGGACAGCAACGCATGGGTGACGCACACAACCAAAATATCACCTAAGGTTGTATATTTGTGAAATTCGCCAATCATCCAGCGGATTGCCGATGACCCAACCAACCCCGGGAGGATTTGATGCGCAAGGCATTGCTGCTTGGCCTGATGGCCTGTGTACTGGCTGTCGCTCCGGCGCGCGCGCAGTCGCTGACCTTCTTGTTCAACACCGCCTTTCTCGATCCGCTGGCGCAGAGCCCGCTGCTGCTGAACCTGACGGCGCAAAGCTCGCAGCGGATCGCCTTGGCCGACGTGAATGCCTTCGACGATTTCTTCCTGATCAACGGACCCGGGCGGCTGAAGGTGAACTTCAACGGCCAGTTGCAGAACAAGGGGCAGATCCCGCTGCCCGGCTGGATCGGCGTCGCGCAATTTTCCAACCACGAGATCTTCTACGACCTGCAGGAGGGCTTCGAGCGCGTGAAGGCGAACTACAACATGCCGAATGCGCGCGTCGGCCATGTCACCGTCTACAAGACCCTCAACACCGGACAGCTGGTCTATGACTATGCGGTGCAGCGCACGCCGACCATGTGCCAGGAATATCTGTTCACGCCGGCCACCGGCGGCTTCCAGCTCGGCTTCCAGGTGGGCTGCTACGTGACCTTGCGGCCGGGCGGGCGCAGCCTGGCGGGCCGGGCGGCGCGGATGTAAGGTAACGGCAAGCGGGCGTGCCGGTTCGCCGGACGCGGCAGGACTGAAGGTGACGATGCGCAAGGTCGGGAAGCCATTATTGATGGGCGCCGTCGTCGCGCTGTTGCTGTCGCCGGCGCGCGGTTCAGCCGCCAGTACGGCCGTCGCCGTCGCCGATTTCGACTACAGCGATACGTCCGGCGAGGTGACGGACCAGACCTCGGAGCACCGCTCCCGCATGACGATGTTCGCTACGCTGCTGCGCGAAAACGTTGCGCAGCACGACTACCGCGTGGTGCGTCCGTCTTGCCCGCAGCCGGCCTGCACCGCGATCAGCATGGCGCCCGCCGATCTCGTTGCCGCGGCGCGCCGCGACGGTGCGCGCTATCTCGTCTATGGCGGAATCCGCAAGATGAGCACGCTGGTGCAATGGGGCGAGGTCCAGTTGTTCGACGTCGAGCGCGAGCAACTGGTCATGCGCCGCACCGTCACCTTCCGCGGCGACACCGACACCGCGTTCCGTCGCGCCGCCGATTTTGTCGGCGCGACGGTCGCGGATGCGATCAAGCCGCCCGCGCCGTAGTTGGTCAGCAAAAGAATTCCGGATGCGCGCTAGCCATGCGCGGTGACCTCGAGGCCCTCGGCGGCATATTGCCGGATCTTGTTGCGCAGCGTGCGCACGGACACGCCGAGCACGCGCGCGGCGCGGGTGCGGTTGCCGTCGCAGCGCGTCAGCGTCTGCAGCACCAGCTCGCGCTCGATCGCTTCAACGGTCGAGCCAATGAGATAGGGAACGATCTCCGCGGGATCGGCATGCGCGGCGAGAGCGGTATCGTGCGACAGCAGCTCGTTGCGCGGCTGCTCCTGCGGCGGCAGTGCCGGCACGGGAAAAAATGACTCCTGGGGCATCGACACCTCCCGATCAACGCATGCTCCGAAGCGCGGAGCACTACATCGAGACCAACGACCCCCAGCCGTTGCGACAAGGTGGGCGCGATTGGTTAACGAAAGGTTAAGCCGGTACGCGGCGCTGGAGGCGTTGCCTTATTGCGACCGATTCAGGGCGACCGCAGAGGACGCAACGAAACGGCAGGTGCGCTCACGCCCACCTGCCGCGGATACGAAGCCGGGCGTATTCAGAACGCGCAGGTCCCGCTGCGCATCAGGCCGTCCTTCATGCTCAGCGCATCGAGGAAGGTCGGCGTCACCGACTTGACGATGACGGTGTAGTTCGACGGGAATGGCGCGGTCGGGATGCTCTGGTCCCAGATCTGGCAGAAGCCGGTGTCCTGCCAGCGGATCAGATGAAACGCGGCGTTGGCGGGGCTGGTGGCGGCAAGCGCAGTGACGGCAAGGCCGGCAGCGGCGCACAGGGCGGATAGCTTTCGCATCGGAATGTCTCCTGGAAAAAAGGTTCAATCGACTCCGCCGGAATTGGCGGCACGTCGGGTGGACCCGACAGGAGTTCAGTCGCGAGAGAGTAAGGCCCGGTTCAAAATGCGCGCAAGCACGCAACGCAGCCTTGCGCAGTCACAGCTCCAGCAGCGACGCCACGCATTCGATCTCGATCAGCATGCGCGGATCGGGCAGCGCCTGCACCACGCAGGTGGTGCGCGCGGGAAAAGGCGGCGGCCCGAACGCTTCGGCATAGAGCCGGTTCATGACCGCCACATCCGGCGCGCGCGTCAGCAGCACGTTGACCTTGACGAGGCGGCGCGTGTCGGTGCCGGCCTCGGCCAGCACACGCCGGATGGTGGCGACGACAAAGCCGAACTGCGTGGCGAAATCCTCCGACAGCGCGCCGGCCGCGTCGAAGCCGGGAATGCCCGACACGAACAGCAGGTCGCCGACCCGCGTTGCATAAGAGAGCGGCGGGGCAGCGATACCGGGTGGCGGGGCGAAGTGCCGGATGGGCATGGGTGGTCCTTGTCGAAAATAACTCCGACGCGAAGTATAGACGATCGCTCCGATGAGCGAAGCGATATCGGGCGGACGCCTGCCTCGATGCCGCGCAGTTCGTTGAACCTTCATTGTCCGGGGCAGACAGAAGCGTGCACGCCGCGCTGGCGATGATGGCTCAGACCAATTGAAGAAACGGCGACGCATGAGAATGTTTCTTGCCCTGCTCATGCTGGTGGCGTTCACCGGCGCATCGGCGGCCGGCCCCCTCCGTCGGGGCGCGACCATGCAGGTGAAAGCGGATTCGATCTGGTTTCAGGACGCGTCCCGGCTCGCGCACTGGCAGGTGCTGAAGCACACCGGCGATGCTGCGGCGCTCGTGTTGTATCAGGACAGCCTGCTGAAACGTCGCGACGCCTGGCAGTTTCTCGCTACGCTCGAGGTCAGGATACGCGGCCATCGGCCGAAAGCGCATCAGGTCGATGTCGAGATGACGTCCGAAGGCCGGCTGCGGGGCAGCAGATGGGTGCTGGATGAGGATGCGCTGAGCCGATAGGGCTGCCGGCCAGTCCGGCAGCGGTATTGGCCCACTCGCGTTATGGCCGGGCGAAAAAAGGCTCCCGGCCCGGAGCCATCGCCGCGCTGCCGGCGCCGGCTTGCCTCGCTTGCCGTTGCTGGCTAGAGGAGGGCGCAACCGGGTCATCCGGAGCGGGGGAGCGTCTCATGAGCGGCAAGGTCATCATCGCCGGTGGCGGCATCGGCGGGCTGGTGACGGCCCTGACGCTGCATCAGATCGGCGTGCCCTGCGTGGTCTATGAGGCGAGCCGCGAGATGCGCCCGCTCGGCGTCGGCATCAACCTGCAGCCCAACGCGGTGCGCGAACTCGGCGACTTGGGGATCACCGAGGCCGATCTCGACCGCGTCGGCCTGCCGGCAAAGGAATGGGCGCTGGTCGGCCTCAACGGCAACGACATCTATTCCGAGCCGCGCGGCAAGGCGGCGGGCTACCGCTGGCCGCAATATGCCGTGCATCGCGGCCGCCTGCACATGCTGCTGCATGACGAGGTGGTGAAGCGGCTCGGCGCGGACGCGATGCGGCTCGGCAGCCGGGTCACCGGCTACGCCAAAACCGCCGATGGCGTCACCGCCGATATCGCTTATGCCGACGGCACCACGTCGCAGGATTCCGGTGCGCTGCTGATCGGCGCCGACGGCATCCACTCCGCGGTTCGCGCGCAGATGCATCCAGCACAGCCGCCGATCCACTGGGGCGGCGCGCTGATGTGGCGCGGCACCACCTGGGCGAAGCCGACCCGCACCGGCGCGTCGTTCATTGGGCTCGGCACCCATCGCCAGCGCGTGGTGATCTATCCGATCTCGCAGCCGGATGCCGTGAGCGGGCTGTCGATGATCAACTGGATCGCCGAGGTGACCATGGACAATGCCGAGGGCTGGAAGCAGCAGGGCTGGTTCCGGCAGGTGGCGATCGACGACTTCGTGCATCATTTCGACGGCTGGGTGTGGGGCTGGCTCGACGTGCCCGCGCTGATCCGCGGCTCCGACGTCGCGTTCGAGAATCCGATGATCGACCGCGATCCGGTACCGACCTGGCGCGACGGCCCGGTGGCGCTGCTCGGCGACGCTGCGCATGCGATGTATCCGACCGGCTCCAACGGCGCCAGCCAGGCCATCATCGACGCCCGCGAATTGGGCGCCGCCATGGTCGCGCATGGCATGAGCGAAGCTGCGCTCGAAGCCTATGACGCAAAACTCTGCGGCCCGATCTCGCAGCCGATCCTGCGCAACCGCGGCGCCGGCCCGTTCGGCCTCCTGAACCTCGTGGATGAGCGCTGCGGCGGCACCTTCGATGATATCGACACCGTGATCCCGCCCGCCGAACGCGCGGCCTTCATGGCCGGCTACAAGGCCGCCGCGGGGTTTGCGATCGAAACGCTGAACGCGGCGCCGCCGACCATCGCGCAGGGAGCGCGGGTGAAGGAAGCGGTGAACGTCTAGCGCGTGTAGCCCGCATGAGCGGAGCGAGATGCGGGTCACAAGGGTATCGTGATCTCATCCGGCCGGCGATCAATCGGGGCAGTCGAGTCCGTATTGCTTCATGAACGCGTCGCGCTGCTGCGGCGGTTCGCGGTGCACGAGCGCACAGGCGGTGTAGTTGCCGATCGTCCGATCGCCCTTGCGATACGACCAGTCGACGACGTCCTTTCGCTCGAAGGCCAGCCGGTCGCCGAGGGCGAGGTAAGTGAAATTGCGCGGCGTGTTGGCGACCTTGCCGACGAACTTTCCGCTGTCGTGGGTGAAAGGGTGGATCCAGATATATTCATTGGACTCCTTGCCCACCGGCAGCCGGACCTTGACCGAAAAATGTTGGGCGCCGGCCGGCGGCGCGGCGGCGATGCCGAGGGAGGCATCCAGTTCGCGGTCCGCCCGCGCCATGGCTGCCGCCATCGCGGCATCGTTTGAGCGCACCGAGATCACGCCGTCACGCAGCGCCTTGCCGGCCGGCATCTGCGCCGAGGCTTGTGATGTCGCGCACGCGACAATAGCAACCGCCAGCAGACGAAATGACATCGCCCAACTCCGGATCACTCAACGCAACCTGAGATTGACAGTATGTTCTTTGTTTGTTCAAGTTGTCAAGAGGTGTCGACGGAGGCCCTGGCGATGGCGACGTGGCCGCGATGGATGGCTGCCGTTCTGGCGCTGGTTGAACCGGCCGGCGCCGCTGACAGCTTTGCCGACCTGCAGGCCGCCTATCGCTGCGATGTGGTGCGCCGGCTGGAGCAGATTTACGCCGCGGGCGATCCCAGGGAAGCCCTTAATCGCTACCTGGCCATCAGTATCCCGGGCAAGGCGCAGGCCTATGTTCAGTGCATTTTTTACGACACCGGAAGCCGCGTTCTTTGCGAAGCGGCATCAGGGTTCTGGGCCGCCAAGAAGGGCCGGACGCGCACCTTCGATCTGCCGTCACGGGCCGTCGCGGCCTTGGCGAAGCTCGGCTTCGATACTGATGACTCCGCGGGCAATTTCAAGCGTGATCGAGCCGTCGACGCCGCCGCGGATTTCCGCCCGCTCGCAGACGTCATGCTGCGCGCCCTGCATGACAGCTATGGCGCGCGCGGCGAAATGAAACTGCAGTTCAACGCGCCGTTCGCGCCAGAGACGCCGGCCAGTTGCATTCCGGTCAGTTGAGCAAGAAGTTGATGCGCCAACGACACGAAGTAGACGATGAATGTCGATGGAAATCTATGTTCTGTCAGACCGGCGTCTGGCGTCAGTGGTTGCCTGGCAAGAAGCGATCGACAAGGTTGGTCTTCCGCTGCGGCTATCCACGGCGACGCCGTTTGCGGACTTGCACGGCGCGCTGCCGGTTGTGCTTGATCAACGCCAGACGGCCTTCGAGTGCGACCATTGGAGCGCAAAGGAGTTGATGGCCGAAACGCCGAAAGTCGCGTTTGGCCGTGAATGGACCTACGCACTGGCGTTTCGCTGGGGCGCCGATATTTACGCGGGCGCTTCTGCGTATGCGTCGGCTGCGGCCTACGCTACGGCAACAGACCGAGTCATTTTTGACTGCCAGGAAGGAGAAATCATCTCGACGCAGCGTGCTACCGAGACTGCGAAGGAACTGGAGCAGCGCCAGGCGGTGGTCGACGAAGCGGTGCGGCGGGTGACGGAGCAGTTCAAAAAGCAGCCGCTTGCAAAGAAGCCGTAGCTCCAGCCTTTAGGTCGCATGAGCGCAGCGACGTGCGGGCCATCTGCACGGCCGGCCCCGGATATCGCTCCGCTCGTCCGGGCCACGCTTACATCCTGGCATCGCTGTTGTAGGCGTCAACCAGTTGGTTGTAGTCGCGCAGCAGCCGCGGCGGCGAGCCCTGGACCATCCAGCCGCTGCCGCCTCCGCCTCCGCTCAGCATCATCCTGTCGCCGGAGCTGTACGGCACCTTGTCGCGGATCCGGCGCATCAGTTGCTTGGCCGTGGTCAGGAACGATTTGGCATTGCTGATGAACATCGATCCGATTTTGGCGCCGCCGGCCGCGCCCGCCGCTTCGGTAGCCTTGACCGTTGTTTCATAGGCGTCCAGCGCCTGGGTGATTGCCGCGATGTCCGGGCTTGCCGTGTCCTCCGCGCGCAGCACGCGCTTGGCGTCGACCATCAGCGCCTCCACGTAGTAGCGCGCGCTGCGGCCCTCCTTGGCCTCGATGGCCGCCAGTTCCTCGGCCTTGCGCTTGTCGTTGATCGCTTCGACGCCATTGCGCAGATTCCTGTCGGTAGCGGCAAAGGCGTCCCAGGCCGCGACCAGGCGCGGATGCAGCGCGCGGCCCTTGGCCATCTTGTCGTCCTTGTAGTTCTCCTGCGTGTAGTAGTCGTCGGCTTCCTTGAGCAGGGGCCCCAGCGCGGTCACGGCCGTCACATAGGCTGAAGCGGCAGCTTCGAGCGCCGCATCGCGCGGCTCCAGTGCGTTGGCGGCCTCGACCTTCTTCTGGCAATCCGCGGTGTCGTAGATCGTGTAGGTGCCATAGATGACCGGCTCCTTGCCGGTCGGCCCGTTCTTGCCGACCCAGCTGAAATAGCGCGCACGCGAATCCTGCGCGCGTGCCGACAGCCGGTTGATGCAGCCGACATAGGCGTTCAGTTTCTCAACGGCGGGAGGCGTCTGCGCCGAAGCCCGATCGCTGCAGATCGACGCCGCAAGGAACAGCACGCCGGCGAGACAAGCGCGGATTGACGTCATAAATTCTATCTCCAGCAGCTTTTCAGCCTTGCGATGGGGAAGAGATATCAACGCTGGGGAGATTTGCAAAGCGGCTGGAGCGCGCTGGAACCCGCATATCGCTGCGCTCATGCGGCTACGCTTGCTATTTCTCCATCAGGTAGTTTCGCTGCAGATTGAGTTGCAGCGCATGGGCTCGCTGGCGGTCGCTGCCGGCGGCGAGAAACAGTACGATGCTCTTTTCCGGCTCGCAGCGCACCGAGATCGTGTAGTCCTCCCGGCTGGCGAAACGGGAATATTTCGTGCGCTCGATCTCGCCGAAATCCATGTGCCGGATCGCCGCCTCGCCGCGTGCGAAGCATTCTTCGCGCGGCGCCGCCAGGTCGGCCCAGTCGCTCGCGATCGCCGGCCCGTCCCCCAGCGCCAGCGCGGTTGTGGCCGAAGCGCCTGCAATGACGCCCGCTAACGCAACGATGAAAGCAGCCCGTCGGAAAGCCATGGCCGTAACCCCGCGAGATAAGCGCACCCTTCCGGCGCGCACCGGCGATCTGTCGCGCGAGCCGGGATGGCGGTTCAACGAAGCCTGGGCCTTGTGGAGCGGGCAGGCAATCGGCCATCCGCCGACCGGCAAGAACTGTCAGACGCACGATGGGCCGGTGACGTCGATGCGGATGGTCAGTTCGGTGAAACGTAGCATCGTGTTGCGATCGTAGGGCGGGTTACGCCTTCGGCTAGCCCGCCCTACGCTTGTTGCTTTACAGCTCCCGATTGCTCGCCTTCACGGCTTCGGCCTGCACATAGACCTGCTCGCCCATGTCCTTGAACTTCTGGCTCATGGTCGCCATGCCGTCCTCGATCACGCCCGACATGGTCATGCCCATGCTGACAAGCTTGCCGTCGCCGCCGAGGTTCAGCGCCGCCTTCTCGTTGTCGCCGAGGGTGGCCGCGTAGTCGCGGACGTCCTGGGTGATCTTCATGGAGCAGAACTTCGGGCCGCACATGGAGCAGAAGTGCGCGACCTTGTGGGCGTCCTTGGGCAGCGTCTCGTCGTGGTAGCTGCGCGCGGTTTCCGGGTCGAGGCCGAGGTTGAACTGGTCCTCCCAGCGGAAGTCGAAGCGGGCGCGGCTGAGCGCGTCGTCGCGCAGCCTGGGCGGCGGGATGGCCCTTGCCGAGATCGGAGGCGTGCGCCGCGATCTTGTAGGTGATGACGCCCACCTTCACGTCGTCGCGGTTGGGGAGACCCAGATGCTCCTTCGGCGTCACGTAGCACAGCATGGCGCAGCCGAACCAGCCGATCATGGCCGCACCGATGCCAGAGGTGATGTGGTCGTAGCCCGGCGCGATGTCGGTGGTCAGTGGCCCCAAGGTGTAGAACGGCGCCTCGCCGCATTCCTTGAGCTGCTTGTCCATGTTGATCTTGATCTTGTGCAGCGGCACATGGCCGGGGCCTTCGATCATCACCTGGCAGCCCTTGGCCCATGCGATTTTTGTCAGCTCGCCCAAAGTCTCCAGCTCGGCGAACTGGGCGCGGTCGTTGGCATCCGCGATCGAGCCGGGACGCAACCCGTCGCCGAGCGAGAACGACACGTCGTACTTGCGCATCAGGTCGCAGATTTCTTCGAAATGCGTGTAGAGGAAGCTTTCCTTGTGATGCGCGAGGCACCACTTGGCCATGATCGAGCCGCCGCGCGACACGATGCCGGTGACGCGGTTGGCGGTGAGGTGGATGTAGGGCAGGCGAACGCCGGCGTGGATGGTGAAGTAATCGACCCCCTGTTCGCACTGTTCGACCAGCGTGTCGCGGTACAGCTCCCAGGTCAGCTTCACCGGATCGCCGTCGCACTTCTCCAGCGCCTGGTAGATCGGCACGGTGCCGATCGGGATCGGCGCATTGCGGAGAATCCATTCACGCGTCGTGTGGATGTTGCGGCCGGTGGACAGGTCCATCACGGTGTCGGCGCCCCAGCGGATCGACCACACCATCTTGTCGACTTCCTCCTCGACCGAGGAGGTTACCGCGGAGTTGCCGATATTGGCGTTGATTTTTGTCAGGAAGTTGCGGCCGATGATCATCGGCTCGAGCTCGGCATGGTTGATGTTGCAGGGGATGATGGCGCGGCCGCGGGCGATCTCGCTGCGCACGAATTCCGGCGTGACGAAGGCCGGCACCGAGGCGCCAAAGCTTTCGCCGTCGGCCAAGGCGGCCTCGGCGCGCTCCAGCTGCACCTTGCGGCCGAGGTTCTCGCGCTCGGCGACGTAGATCATCTCCTTGGTGATGATGCCGGCGCGGGCGAACTCATACTGGGTGATCATGGCGTCGCCCACGCCGCGCATGGGCTTGTGATAGGCCGTGAAGGACTTTGCGGCGTGCGCCGCGCCGACATTGCCGTTGTCTTCCGGCTTGATGTCGCGGCCTTCATATTCCTCGACGCCGCCGCGCTCCTTGACCCAGGCGGCGCGCGGACGCGGCAGGCCGGCATTGACGTCGATGATGACGTTGGGATCGGTGTAGGGGCCCGAAGTGTCGTAGACCGGCAGGTCCGGCTCGCCGGCGCCCTTGCTGAGGATGATCTCGCGGATCGGCACGCGGAGGTCCGGCGCGCTCTCCGGGATGGAATAGACTTTTCGTGACGACGGCAGCGGGCCGGTGGTGACGGCGGGCAGGGTGGTGTCGGGATTGGAGCGGATGTTCATGGGAATCCTCCTGCTAGATTTTGTTTTTGAAGGCAAAAATTGAGATCGTCATCCCCGCCTGAACGTAATTGCGTTCAGGCTGGAGGTGCTCGCCGTCTTCGGCGAGCCTCGAGGGATGCGTGGGGCACGCCGTCGTCCTTCGAGACGCGCGCAGAGCGCGCTCCTCAGGATGACGGCTTTTGCAGAGTTCGTTGTCCATCACGCCACCTCCGCGCTTGCGCCAAGCCACGCGCGCACGCGCGCATCCGGATCGGCATTTTGCGTGACGTCGCTGACCACGGCGATGGAATCGGCGCCGGCGGCGTAGATCTCCGCGGCCTGTTCCAGCTTGATGCCGCCGATGGCCACCAGCGGGATGGTGCCGATGCGCGCCTTCCAGGTGGTGAGCTTGGGGATGCCCTGCGGCGCGAAGCGCATGGATTTCAGCGTGGTGGGGAAGATCGGCCCCAGCGCGATGTAGTCGGGCTTGGCGCGCAGCGCGGTCTCCAGTTCCTCGTCGTCGTGGGTCGAGATGCCCAGCGTCAGCCCGGCGTCGCGGATTGCATCGAGATCGGCTTCGACCAGATCCTCCTGGCCGAGATGCAGGTGCTCGGCACCTGCGACGATCGCCGCGCGCCAGTAGTCGTTGACCACGAGCTTTGTCGCCGTGCCCTTCGTGATCTCCAGCGCGTCGGTGACGATCTGCAGTGCGGCGCCGTCGTCGAGGTCTTTTGCGCGCAGCTGCACGGTGCCGACGCCGAGCGCGGTCAGCCGCCGGATCCAGTCCAGCGTCGCCACCACGGGATAGAAGCGGTCAGGATACGGCATGCCAGAAGGGTGTCCCGATGACTGGAGTGGAGGGAGAGGCGAAATCGCGGGCGTCCATCAGCCCGGCCTCAAAAGCGGTGCGGCCGGCCTCGACGGCGAGGCGAAAGGCGTTGGCCATGGCGACGGGATCGGCGGCTTTTGCCACCGCAGTGTTGAGCAGCACGGCGTCGTAGCCGAGTTCCAGCGCTTCGGCGGCGTGGCTGGGGGCGCCGAGCCCGGCGTCGACCACCAAAGTGATATCCGGCAGCCGATCGCGCATCAGCTTCAGCGCGTCGCGGTTGATGATGCCGCGTGCGCTGCCGATCGGCGCCGCCCACGGCATCACCACCTTGCAGCCGGCGTCCACCAGCCGCAGCGCGACGCTGAGATCCTCGGTGCAATAGGGGAAGACTTCAAAACCGTCCTTGATCAGGATCGTCGCGGCCTCGACGAGACCGACCACGTCGGGCTGCAGCGTGTCGTTGTCGGCGATCACTTCGAGCTTGATCCACGGCGTGCCGAACAGTTCGCGCGCCAGTTTGGCCGTGGTCACCGCCTCGCGCACGCTGCGGCAGCCGGCGGTGTTGGGCAGCACGGTGACGTCGAGCTCACGGATCAGCGACCAGAACGCATCGCCGGTCTTGCCGCCGGCGGATTCGCGGCGCAGCGAGACCGTGACAATGCCGGCGCCCGAGGCGCGGATCGCATCCTGCATGATCGCCGGCGACGGATACAGCGCCGAGCCGATCAGCAGGCGGGAGGGAAAGGTTTTGCCGTAGAAGTTCAGCATCGGTTTGCTCATGCCGCGAATCCTGCAGTCGCTGTCGCCCCGCACGCGATTGTCATCCCCGCGAAAGCGGGGATCCAGTAAACACGGACGGCGCGGCTAGAATCGAGAAGCCGGCGTGTACTGGGTCGCCCGGTCCTTGCGCGCAAGTGCGCGCGGCCGGGCGATGACAGCGGAGCGTGGTGTGACGGCTGCGTATGTTGATCGTTCATCTTCACCCTCCCTGTCGCGGCGTGATGATCTCGATCTCGTCGCCGTTCTTCAGCGGCGTCCGGGCCCACTGGCTGCGCGGCACCACGTCGAAGTTCAGCGCGATGGCGCAGTGCGAGCCCTCGTACTCCAGCTCCTTCAGCAGCGCATCCACATGATCAGCCTCGATGTCCCGGTGTTCGCCGTTGACGATCACGCGCATTGCATCACCTCGTTGTCGATCACGCCGCGTTGCACATAGGCCAAGGTCAGTTCGGCCAGCGCTGGCGCCAGCAGGAATCCGTGGCGGTAGAGGCCGTTCACGGCGATGCGCTGGCGCGCGCCGTGCTGCTGGTCGATGGCGATGCGCGGCAAATTGTCGGGAAAGGCCGGGCGCAGGCCGGCGCCGAATTCGAGAATCCGTGCTTCGGCGAAGGCCGGATGCACGGCATAGGCGGCGCTCAGCAGTTCCAGCGCCGAGCGCACGCTGACGCGGGGGTCCTCGCTCTCCAGCGAGGTGGCGCCGAGCATGAACAGGTTGTTGCCGCGCGGGATCACATACAGCGGCCAGCGCGGATGCATCAGCCGCACCGGGCGGGCCAGCGAAACCTCGTCGGTCTCGATCATGATCATCTCGCCCTTGACGCCGCGCAAGCCGGGCTGGGCGTCGCGCGCGAACAGGCCGCGGCAGTCGATGACGATGCCGTCCAACGCATCGGGATCGACCGCGGTGTTGAAGGCGATCGTGCCGCCCGCGGCCTTCAATCGCGCATGCAGTTGCGGCAGCACGCTGCGCGGCGCCACGTGGCCTTCATCGGGGAAGAACAGGCCTTCGCGAAAGCGGCCCTCCAGCGATGGCTCGAGTGCAGTGAGCCCCTGGGCATCAAGCCTGCGATGGTGCGACGTCATGGTGGCAAAACGCTCAAAATCGCTGCGGTCGCGCGGATGTGCCACCACCAGCGAGCCGTTGAACGGCGTCTCCGGCAGTTCCGCGCGCCACAGGTCGAGCGAGCGCAGGCCGAGCCGGGTGACCACGGGTTCCGCGACCTCCGCCTCGCACCACGGCGCCAGCATGCCGCCGGCCCAGTGGCTGGTGGCCTGGGTCATCTCCGGCGTATCGCGCTCGTACAATGTAACGTTATGGCCGGCCTGCGCGAAGGCGAGCGCCTGCCAGGCACCGGCAATGCCTGCGCCGATCACGGCAACCGGTGAATCGTTATGACGTGCGGCGGGCGCAAGCCCCCCTTGTGGAGTCGAACTCTGAAACATCCCTGTCCCTTCGCCGGCATGACCCGGATCAGGTTCAAAGGGTCACCGCGGTCTCGCTATTTGCCGGAACGGCAGATGCGAGCTTGCGGTATCTCAGCTCCTCGTCGGAGCTCCCCTCGGAACGGCTCCAATGTAAGCTCATGGGCCGGGGTGTCAACGTAGGCAGGGCGAATTGCGTCGCTTCGTGGCAGGGAACCGCCACGGCTTTGGAGATTTCGACGAGTGCTCTATTCCTTCGGCGCAACCTGCGCGCTGGCGCTGGTCAACTCGTCCAGCCGCGGCGGCAGGGCAATCGGCTCGCGATGATGGCGCTGCCGCTTGGCGGCATAGTAGTAGCCGCCGGCATAATAGGAGACGGCGCGGTTGAGGTCGCCACCCGCCGCGCGGAACGCACCGGCGAGATATTTCACCGCATAGGTCAGGTTGGTGGCGGGATCGCGCAGTCCCTCCGCGGTGCCGGTGTAGCCAAGGCCGCGCGCGGTGGCGAGCTTGATCTGCATCAGGCCGATGGTGCCGCCGCGACCGATCAGCGAGGCGTTGTACTTGCTCTCGCGCACGATCACCCGGTGCACCAGAGCCTCCGGAACGCCATTGGCCTGGGCATGGCTGGCGACCATCGCATCATAGGCGGCCTTCTGGGCCAGAGCAGGTTGGGCCGAGAGGGCGGTGATCCCGGCGAACGCCAGCAAGGTCAGGAATTTCATCAGGCAGCTTCCGAAAGGGTCTTGGATCATAGCGAATCGTTTGCGCCCGGGGGGCGTCATCCGCGGGGCGGTTTGACGGCCGAATAACGCCTTTCTGTGGCAACTTCGCTGCCGTTTTCATTCGGATTTACCAACAATTAGCCGCACCGTGGTTCCATCCGGCGCCATTTCCGGCTCGTGTCAGGTCCGCCGATGACCATTTCCATGACCCATCCCGTCGCGCTTCGCCGCACTGTGCGCGGCGGCCTGGCGCTGTGGGTCGGCGTCGGCCTCTACGGCCTGCTGCTCTATGCCGGCAACCGGCTGCTGCGCGATCCCGATACGCTGTGGCAGATCACCCTCGGCCAGTGGATCGTCGCGCACCGCGCGGTGCCGCAGGTGGACACGTTCTCCTTCACCATGCACGGCCAGCCGTGGATCTCGACCCAGTGGCTGGCGCAGGTGCTCTATGCGCAAGCGTGGTCGATCGCCGGCTGGGCCGGGCCGGTGGTACTGGCCGCGGCCGCGATCGCGCTGACCTTCGCGCTGCTGGCGCGCGAATTGACGCGGCGCCTCAGCGACAGCGCCGCGCTGATCTTCGTCGCGGCGGCGATCACGTTGACGGCGCCGCATCTGCTGGCGCGACCGCACGTGCTGGCCATGCCGGTGATGGTGACCTGGGTCGCCGGATTGATTGCCGCTGCGGACCGCCGCGGCGCGCCGTCCTTCGCGTTGCTGCCGCTGATGGCGCTGTGGGCCAACCTGCATGGCGGCTTTGTCCTCGGCCTTGCGCTGATCGCCCCAATCGCACTCGATGCCGTGTGGAATGCCGAGCGTGGTGCGCGCCGCGGGCTCATGCTGCGCTGGGCGCTGTTCGCCATCGCCGCGGTCGCCGCGAGTTGCATCACGCCCTATGGCTGGGACGCGCTGCTGGCGGCGCGAAAAATCCTCGGCCTGGGCGAGGCCTTGAAACTGATCGGCGAATGGCACGCGGTGGATTTCAGCAGCCTCGGCCTGTTCGAAATCTGCCTGCTGACCATGATCGGCCTCGTGCTGTTGCGCGGCGCCACGCTGCCGCCGTTGCGGGTCGTGATGTTGCTCGGGCTGCTGCACATGGCGCTCGGCGCCGCGCGCAACCAGGAAATCTTCGCGCTGCTGGCGCCGTTGTTGGTCGCGGCGCCGCTGGCCCCGCAGATCGGCGCCGCCAGCGCGGCGGCGGATGACGCGCCGCGGCCGTATGGATTCTACGCCGCATTCGGCGTCTGCCTGCTGGCCGCGACCGTGTTGGCCGCCTCTCTCGATCGCTATTCGCCGGACCCGCGCCAGTCGCCGGTGGCAGCGGTGACCGAGCTGAAGAAGCTGAAACTCGCCCGCGTGTTCAACGATTACGATTTCGGCGGCTATCTGATCGCCCAGGGAGTGCCGACCTTCATCGACGGCCGTACCGAACTGTTCGGCGAGAAATTCTTCATCGACCACAACAATGCCAGCGGGCTGTTGCAGCCGGAGAGCCTGTTCCACCTGCTCAGGGACTACGACATCGAGGCGACCTTGCTGCGGACCCAAAGTGCAGCAACTACGTTGCTCGACCACATGGACGGCTGGCAGAAGATCTACAGCGACGATCTCGCCACCATCCACTTGCGCAAGCCGGGCGCGGTGCACAGCGCCGAGCCGCTGGTACGGCCTGAGAAGAACTGAAGTGAGTGGGTCTCGTCTTACCTTTCCCGCAAGCAGGGAGAGGTAAGAACGTGCTATGCCGCCTTGCTGTGCATCCGCACGGGAAGCACGATGCGGACGATCAGGCCTTGCGGTTGGCAGTCGTGGAGACTCAATTCGCCGCCATGAGCCTGGGAGATGGTGCGCGCGATGGACAGGCCGAGGCCGAAACCGGAGGCCTCGTCCATGTTGCGGGCGTGGTCGCCACGCACGAAGGGTTGCAGCACGGCGCTCTTCAGGGCGTCGGAAATGCCGGGGCCGTCGTCCTCGACGTCGATGGTTGCTGCAGAGTCCGACACGGTCAACCGGATCCTGGTCGTCGTGCCGAACCGCGCGGCATTCTCCACCAGGTTGGTCACGGCGCGGTGCAGGTCGTCCGGCCGGGCCATCGCCATGGCGTGGGGCGGGCCGACATAGGCCACGGCCTGGCCCATGTCGGCGAACTGGTCGGCGACCAGTTGCAGCGTCGAGGCGATATCGGTGAGGGTCATGGCCTCCAACCTGCGGTCGTACTTCAGAACCGAGAGAACGGATTCCAGCATCGATCGCATCTGGTCGAGGTCGCGCAGCATGTTGCGGCGATGGCCATCGTCCTCGATGAATTCCGCGCGAAGCCGGAGCCGGGTGATCGGTGTGCGAAGGTCGTGGCTGATCGCCGCCAGCATCTCCTTGCGGTCGTCGATCAGCGCGGTGATGCGGTCGCGCATGCGATTGAAGGCGCGGGCGACGGCGCGGATTTCCTCGGGGCCGCGCTCCGGCAACGGTTCGGCGCCGCCGTTGATGCTGAATTCCTCGGCGGCTCTGGCGAAGGAAGAAAGAGGTGCTGCGAGCGCGCGCGCCGCCCACAGGCCGAGCAGGGTCAGGCTGACGACGACGAACAGGACGGTGGGAAACAACGGGCTGCCCCAGAACTGGTGCTGATGCCGTTCCGGCTCGCTGCTGACCGACAGTAGCGTGCCGTCCGGAAGCACGATGCCCAGCCGATGGCCCGCCTCGCTGTCGATAACGAACAGCCGGCCGTTGCTGCCGAACATCCGGCGCAGCGTGCGTCGCGGATATTCGGGACTATCGTCGGTTACGATCGCGGTGCCGAGTGGCAGGGTCTTGATGTCGAATTCCGGGAATGTCTCGCGCATCGTGGCCAGGAGCGTTGTGCGCTCGGCTGCGGGGGTGGCGCCGAGCAGCCGCACCAGCGCGACCAATCCGCCATGGCCGCGATCGAACGGCTGATTTTGCTCTGGGCGCGTCATCATGAAGATCACCGTGATCATGATGTGGATCGCCACGATCGACATCACCACCAAAGCGGTGATCTGCCCGCTGATGCGCCTGAGGTTCAGGATGTCGAAAAGCTTCGATCGCGAGATCATCGTCAGTTGATCGGGGTCGTCGTGACTGCTTCCACCGTCGGGGTGAACATGTAGCCACCGGAACGCACCGTCTTGATCAGCAGCGCATCGGCAGGATCGACCTCGATCTTGCGGCGGATACGGCTGACCAGCACGTCGATGCTACGCTCGAACGAGCCCGCGTTGCGGCCCTGGGTCAGGTCGAGCAGGCTGTCGCGCGACAGCACCCGGCCGGGCCGTTCGCAGAAGGCGCGCAGCAGATCGAACTCAGCCGAGGTCATGGCGACCCGTGCACCTGCGGGATCGCGCAACTCGCGCAGCCGGAAGTCGATGATCCAGCCGGCGAAGGTGAGCGGCGTCGCGGTCGGCGTCGCGCTGGCGTTGAGCGCCGAAGCCTGGCGGCGCAGCACAGCGTTGATGCGGGCGAGCAGTTCGCGCGGATTGAACGGCTTCGGCAGGTAGTCGTCGGCGCCCATTTCGAGGCCGAGGATCCTGTCGACGTCCTCGCCGCGCGCGGTCAGCATGATGATCGGCAGTTGCGAGCGGGCACGCACCTTGCGGCACAGGCTGAGCCCGTCCTCGCCGGGCAGCATGACGTCGAGGATCAGGAGGTCGACCCGGCGGTCGGCCATGATCTTTTCCATCTCACGGCCGTCGGCGGCGGTGGTGACGTTGCAGGAATTGGTACGTAGGTACTTTGCGATCAGCGCGCGCGTCTCGCGGTCGTCCTCGACGACAAGGATGTTCGGGGGTGTGCTCATGGCAGTGTTCTGTCCCGATTTCGACGTTGCCGCTCAAAATATTTGTTTCGAAATATTTCCGAAGATGCACTGGCAACAGCATGCAACATTTCAATCCGCGGAAACAACACCTCGTTAAGTTCGTTAACCTTAACGTCGAGGCTCCCACCACGTCACGGAGCTTCCTATGACATCCATCTCCGCCGCCTCGACCAGTAGCAACTATCTTACGCCGCTTCAGAAGCTGCAACAGGAACTACAAACGGAAGTCAATTCGGGCAAGATCTCAACCACCGACCAGAGCGCCTTGTCCTCGGCGCTCACTGACATCGACTCGTCCCTGCAAGCTGACAGGTCAAGCGGCTCCGGCAGCGCCAAGTCCGCCCCTGGCGATTTGAAATCGAAGATCGACGACCTGATCTCCGGCGAAGTATCCAGCGGCAAGTTGACCAGCGATCAGGCCAACGAACTCAAGGATGTGTTCAAGGCCGCCTTCGCCGGCGCGCATGGCCGGGCGGGCGACCAACCTGCGTCGGACGGTAGCTCTTCGACCGATGCGTCCGCCGCCTCATCGACCGATAATACGACCAGTCCCGCGGACCTGCTGAAGCAGTTGCTGGACTCGCTGCAGCAATCGCTGTCTGCCTCGGCGTCCACCTCCTACAGCTCCAGCGGCACCGCGGCGAGCAATGGCAGCACTGCGGCGTCGTTCTCGGCCCTGCTGGTCGACTACAAGAGCTGATATGGGACCACCGCGCCGACACATGCATTCGGTCATTGTCCTTCCCAGAACGGGAACGGATGATGTTGTGTTTTTACGGCGATGGAAGCCTCTGCTGCTGGTGCGTATCCATCACCGCCGCTAATGGGTTGGCAAGTATCAATCGCCCTGCTGAATAATGATGCGGGTTCCATCGCAAAATTGCAGCTTCGACGGGAACAGGGGGCGACACCCCGCGTTTCTTCCTGACAATTTCAACAGGAGGAACATATGTTTTCCAAGTATATGACGGCTGGTCTTCTGGGATCGGCAATGCTGGCCAGCGCTGCTTTCGCGCAGACCGCAACCACGACAACTGCGCCCGCCGCGACTGCGACACCCGCGGCCCCGCTGGCAGCGTCGGATGCGACCTATACCGGCAACTGGCGGGCGTCGAAAGTCGTCGGCCTCAACGTCTACAATTCCGGCAATGAGAGCCTCGGCTCGATCAACGATCTGCTGACGGACAAGCAGGGCAACATCAAGGCCGTCGTCGTCGGCGTCGGTGGCTTCCTGGGCGTGGGCGAGCATCTCGTCGCGGTGCCCTTTGACAAGATCAAGTTCGTCAATGAGCCTGTTGTCACGGCCTCTGCGGCGGGCGGCGGTGCGGCGGGTTCGAGCGGGATGACCGGTGCGCGCCCGTCGAGCACCACGACAACCGGCGCGGCACCCGCCGCGACCACCGCCAGCAAACCGAATCCGTGGTACCCGGACCACGCGGTGCTCGACGCCACCAAGGATCAACTGAAGGCGATGCCTGAGTTCAAGTATTCGAACTAATCGCTGAGCGGTTGAGGAGATCATGAAGGCGCGTCCGGGCAACCGGGCGCGCCCTTTCGTGTGTTGGCATTGACCGAAAGAAACAGACCTTACAAACCCGGTAGCGCCGTCACCGCAACACTGATGACGCCATCGGCTTCGGCAATCACCCGCAGTGTCCTTGAATCGAACGCAATGCCGGCCAGCCGCAGGCTGGTAATCTCGGCGCCGACGCGAATGCCTTCCTGGTTGGTCTGGAAGTCGGCGACCACGGCGGCGATCTTCTTTTGCGCGTTGGAGGCGAACGGCTTGAGATCGACGGTGGCGCGTTCGGCGAGTGCCTGCTGCAGATAGGGCATCGCGGCGCGCGCTGCAGAGCCGAGCAGGCCGAATGCCGCCTCGGATTCCACCGCTAGTTCCACATCGGTCAGGCGCAGCGTCTGCGCAGCCTGGTCCAGCGCGGGCTTGCCCCAGATGTGCACGGTGGCTTCGCCACCGAGGCCGAACCAGCTCTTCTTCTCCTTGGCATTGACCAGCAGCGAGATCAGCAGCCGGTCGCCGGAGGCCGCGACCGTCGCCTTCTTGACGGTAACGTCCACCGAGCCGGAGCCGTCCTCCGGGAAGGTCTTGCCGGCGAACTGTGCTTCAATGACCTTGTTGAGTTCGGTGAACGGCATGTCCACGGGCACGGCGATGTTGAGCTTGCCGGGGCCGGCCGGCACGATGCTCAGCGTCGCGGGGAACGGGCAATCCGGCTTGGTCTGGGTCGAGGTGACGCGGGTCTCGGCCTCGACGCCGAGCGTCAGCGTCACATTGCTGGCATCGACGCGCGGCTGCGCGGCGACGGCGCGGATTGGCTTTAGTTCGAGGAACAGGCCCTGCAAGGCTGCGGCGCCCTGCAGCGGGATCGAGCGGCACATCTTGGCCCATTCGCGCCGCGCATTCTGCTCGAAGGCCGGATCGTTGCGCAGCCGCTGCTGGACCGCGGCCATCTGCTCGTTGACGGCCTTGTCGATCACCGGCTTGACCTGAGCGGGGACGCTGATCCTGGCGCCCGCCATCGAGACGCTGGTGTCGCCGAGGTTGACCTGTGCGGCGAGATTGGGCTCGACGCGCCAGTTGGCGGTGAGCTGCGGCCTCGCGGTCGCCACCACATTGCCGCGGATCTCGGCATTGGCATTGATGTTCTTGATGTTGATGCTGCCGATCTGCTTGGCGACATTGCCGCCGAGCAGGCCGCCCAGCGCATTGCTGAGCTGATCCTTCACATTCGACGACAGCGCGCCGGTGACGGTGAGGTTGCCGTTCAACGGAGTCGACAGCGTCAGCGTATCGGCAGCACCGGTGGCGGCGATCGGCCCGCGCGCCGCAGTCCAGTTGATGTCGGCGTTCTGCAGCAGTTGCGGCACCGGGTTGTCGGCCTTGCCGGCAAAGCTGCGCGGCGCGCCGCGATCGGCGGCGTCGCGGATGGCGGTGAGCGGAATGGTGATCGGCGCGATGATGCTGGAGGTGCGCGGCGCCGCCGGCAGAGGCGGCAGTTGCACCAGCACGGGCGCGGGACCTGCGCTGCGCGGCGACAGGTAGTCCATCGCCTTCAAAGCCACCACGAACGAGATCGCAAGCGCCGCCGCAGCGACCAGAATCGTTTTGATCCGCATCTATCCCCCAAAGCAAGTTGGGGAGCAGTCTATAACCATGGTGCGCTGCACGCCAGTGCAGCCATGTGTCGAATGGTGATGCAGGGGGAATGTGGCGGTGCCGGCTCGCCCGGGATTGGCTATACCCGACGGCGAGGAAGATGAAGGGCATATCTGATGCCGGCATAGGACGTCAGCTCGGTTCGATCGCGTCGCGCCGGCGGTTTATCATTGAAAAGTCGGCAGCTACCCCGTCGCAATTCATCGGAATCTGACGCCGACGGCAAGTTCTCGCGATGGAGGACGTTGCCGGTAGCGAGCCCGTTCAAACGGCAATAGTCGTGCCACGAGCAGGCCGATCATGAGCCTGGTCACCGCGCTGCGTTCCGGACCGCGGCAATCCGCAGCGATGCTATGTCGCCTTGGTGACCGTAACGAACTTTCATTTGAAGGTTTCGTGCCGTCGGGATTTCGTTCGTGGCGATGAGGCATGGGCACCCAATATGATCATCCCGCATTTGCGCTTCCATCACCCAAACCGAACGCGTGTAGCCAACGTGGCCGCCAGGCTAACACTTTCGCAATGCATTAAGACTACCTTGCATCCGCGAGATTTTTGGTCGCCACGTAGTCGACGGGCCTCGCCTGAAGAGGCGCATATGCGGAACGTTCGAAACATTTCCATCAGCACGCTGCTTGGCATGATCATCGGTATCATGGGATTTCTGTTTGTTGCTGCCAATTCTGTATCGTTTATCGGCGCGATCGGAGAAAGTTCAGGCGCCCGGCGGGTTGCAACATCCGCGATCGTCAGCAAGGACCTGTTCCGCGCGCTGATCGGCTTGCGTGTCGAGCGCGGCGCGGAAATCGCGAGTCTGCTCGGCGAAGCCGCGGTCGACGAGAAGACTGTCGCGACGATTGCCGAGCCGCGGGCGAGTTTCGAGGCTGGCTACAATGATGCCCTGCGGGGACTCGCGACGCTCGCCCTGCCGGAGTTGACGCCGGCGATTGAACGCCTGAAGAGCAACCACGATATGCTGGTGGCGATGTGGCCGAAGGTCGACGCAGCGATCCGTCAGCCGAACTCGGCGCGCGACCCGGGCCTTGTCCGGGATTGGCCGAAGCTCACCCAGTCGATGCTAGACAGCATACTGGCCACCAGCGATCCGCTGGACGCATCGCTGAAGCTGGTCGATCCGATCACCGATCAATTTCTCGCGGTCAAACGCGCCGCCTGGGTGGCCCGCCTGAGCCTTGGTATGGGGGCGCTGGCGGTTCAATCGGCCGTTGCCGCCGGCAAGGAAATGAGTCCCGCTGCGGCATTTGCCTGGTATCAGGAGATGGGTCGCGCAAGCGGTGCCTGGGTTTCTGTTACCGAGGCGGCGGCTCGCAAGGATGCACCGCCAGCTTTGGTCAATGCGGTTGCCAAGGCCAGCGTCAATTTTACAGGGAGCTCGCTGGATGCGAGCAAGGCCGCGGTCAGCAGCCTTGCCGCCGGTCAGAAGCCGACGATCAGTCTTGCGGACATGCGCAGGAATGACACGGAAAACAACGGCTACGTGGTCGATGTGATCAATGTCGCGCTGGATCAGATGGTGGCGCGCGCGGACCAGCAGGCCGCGCGGGCCATGTGGACGTTGCTGACCAACGCATTTGTCCTGCTGATCGCGCTCGGGCTGTCGACCGGCGGCTTCCTGATCGTGCGGCGTCGGGTCAGTCAGCGTATCCAGGCGTTGACAGCCACCATCGACCGGCTGGCGCAGCAGGACTTTGCGGCGGAAATTCCGCCGCTGACCAACGGCGACGAAATCGGGCGCATGCAGCAGGCACTGATGGTGTTGCGGGAGAATGGCCGCGTCCATCAGACAGCAGTTGAGGCCCGCGCCGTCGAGCAGGAAGCTATCGCGCAGCGTGCCGAGACGGTCGGCCAGCAATGCCGCGCCTTCGACAGCCAGGTCGGCACCAGCCTCGTCGCCGCCGAGCAGGCCGCAGCGAAGTTGACCGACGCCGCGTCAAGCATGACCGACGCGACCCAGCGCTGCACATCCGAAGCCGGCACGGTGGCCGCCTCCGCCCACGAGGCTTCGACCAGTGCCAGCACGGTGGCCGCCGCAACCGAACAATTGTCGAGTTCGATCGCCGAGATCAGCCGGCAGATGAGTCAGTCGACGGTCATCTCCCACGACGCCATGCGCAAGGCGGAACAGGCCGACGTCACCATCGCCGGACTCGCCACGGCCAGCCAGAAGATAGGCGAGATCGTCACCTTGATCAGCAACATTGCCAGCCAGACCAACCTGCTGGCGCTCAATGCGACGATCGAGGCGGCACGTGCAGGCTCCGCCGGCGCCGGCTTTGCGGTGGTGGCATCCGAGGTGAAGAATCTGGCGACGCAAACCGCGAAGGCGACCGACGACATCACCAGGCAGATCGTCCAGATCCAGGGCATGACCGGCGACGCCGTCGCCGGCGTGCGCTCAATCTCCGCGGTGATCGGCGAGATGGGCGGCATTACCTCGGCCATCGCCGCCGCCGTCGAGCAACAGGGCGCGGCGACGAACGAGATTGCGCGCAACGTCCAGGGAGTCGCAAGCGCCGCCAACCAGATTTCGTCTAGCATCGTCAATCTGGGCGCGGCCGCCGAACGCGCCAGTCTTGTGGCGGACAACGTCGGCGACGCAGCGGATAGCATGGCGGCTCAGGCAGTCGCGCTCAGGAAGGATGTCGCAGGCTTCCTCGGCCACATCCGCGCGGCGTGACCGCGACTAGCTGCGTTTGCCCATCGCATTGTCGGCGCGGCGGTCCATCGGCAGCACGATCACCCTGGTGCCGACGTTGACGCGCGAGTACAGGTCCGCGACGTCCTGGTTGGTGAGGCGAATGCAGCCTGACGATACCTGAGTGCCGATGGTCTCCGGCATGTTGGTGCCGTGGATGCGATAAATGGTGCCGCCGAGATACATGGCGCGGGCGCCGAGCGGATTGCCGGGGCCGCCGGCCATGTGACGCGGCAGATAGGGCTGGCGCGCGATCATTTCCGGCGGCGGGGTCCACGCCGGCCATTCCGCCTTGCGGCTGATGGTCTGCACGCCGGACCAGGTGAAGCCGTCGCGGCCGACGCCGATGCCGTAGCGCATGGCCTGGCCATTGCCTATCACCAGGTAAAGATAGGTGTTGGGCGTATCGATGATGATGGTGCCGGGGGCCTCGCGGGTGGCGTAGCTGACCACCTGGCGCCGGAAGCGCGCCGGCTGCTCGATCGCAGCGCTCTGGTCTTCCACGTCGGGCGCCTGCACCTGCGGTGCCGGCTGCAGCTGGATCGGTGGAGTCATGAAGAAGGGAAACAGCGGCAGCGGCGCGGCGTTGGCGCTGCCGGAAAATGCGAAGGTGCCGATCGCCAGTGCGCCGAGGACAGCGGCAGCGCGGCGGGTGGTCAGGGTAAAGCCTGCGAGCTTGGTCATGATGTATCTCCGTTTGAGCGCCAGGTGAGCGCCGGTTCGGCGCTTCGTTGGGCAGATCACTACAAAGCGGAGGTTTCAGGCGGTTTGCGCGAAGGCGCAAAATGGTTTCGTCGCCGGGAGAACTGTTTCGTTCTCGTGTCGTCGCGCGGCGGTGTCACAGTCGCACCCATGCCTCCAACCCCGCGCGAAGCAAAGTTTCGCTGCGCGGAGAGAGGTTAAGGCAGTGCTTTTCTGCGAATAGCTTCCAATTGAATCCGCGTCTACTCGTTGACCGTCGCGTCCGGACGCCAGGTCAGCAGCCGGTTCTCGATCATGGTCAGGATCCACTCGGCGACCAGCGCCACCACGGCGATCACGATCATCGCGGCGAACACGCCGTTGGAGTCGAACGAGGCCTTGCGCAGTGGCGATCAGCAGCCCCATGCCTTCGCGGGCGCCGAGAAACTCGCCGACGATGGCGCCGACCAGCGCGAAGCCGAACGAGACGTGCAGGCTGGCGAGGATCCATGACAGCGCCGAGGGGATCACCACCGACATGGTCATCTGCCAGTCGGAGGCACCGAGGATCCTGGCATTGGCGATCAGGTTCTTGTCGGCCTCACGGACGCCCTGGAAGGCGTTGGCGAACACCACGAAGAACACCATCACCACCGCCAGCGCGATCTTCGAGGCAGCGCCGAGGCCAAGTGCGACGATGAAGATCGAGCCAAGCACCACACGGGGAATCGAATTGGCGACCTTGATGTAGATCGAGAACACGTCGGACAACAGCTGGTTGCGGCCGAGCGCGATGCCGCAGAAAATGCCCATCACGGCGCCGATCAGGAAACCGGCGCCGGCTTCGTAGATGGTCACCCAGATCTGCTTCCACAGCGGCCCGATCGAGGTGCCGTTCTGGAACCAGTCGATCAGCTTGACGACGATGCCGGAGGGCTGGCCGAAGAAGAACGGATCGATCAGCCCGACGCGGACGCCGAGTTCCCAGCCGCCGACGATGAAGACGAGCACCGCGAGCCGCAGCGCCAGCACCAGCCGGTCGTGGCGGCGCATGCGCTCGATGGCGGTCTCGAGCTTGGGGTCGGCGGGCAGGCGGGTGGTGATGCTGGAATCGGTCATGTCAGTGTCCCGCCCTTGCGCGCAAAACTTCCTCGCGCAGGTCGTCGTTGATCTTGCGTGCGATGGCGATGAAGCGCTCGTCGTAACGCAGGGTGGCGACGTCGCGCGGGCGCGGCAGGTCGATGGTATGCACCGACTTGACCCGCGCCGGCCGCGTGGTCAGCACAGCGACCCTGTCGGCAAGCAGGATTGCCTCGTCGAGGTCGTGGGTGACGAACAGCACCGCGGATTTCGCCTGCGCCCACAGCTGCAGCAGTTCCTCCTGCATCAGTTCACGGGTCTGCACGTCGAGCGCGGAGAACGGCTCGTCCATCAAGAGCACCTGGGGATTGTTGATGAAGGTCTGTGCCAGCGCCACGCGCTTGCGCATGCCGCCGGACAATTGGTGCGGATGATGGCCTTCAAAACCCTTGAGCCCGACGCGGATGATCCAGTCGCGCGCCTCGGCTTCGGCCTTGTCCTTGGCGATGCCGCGGAACAGCGGCCCGGCCATCACATTGTGCAGCACGTCGCGCCACGGAAACACCGCGTCCTGCTGGAACACGAAGCCGACGCGGCGATCGACGCCATCCACCTTCTTGTCGAACAGCGTGACCTCGCCGGCCTGCGGTCTTGCCAGGCCTGCGATCAGACCCAGCGTGGTCGACTTGCCGCAGCCGGTGGGGCCGACGATGGCCATGAATTCGCCGGGCGCGATCGTGAGGTCGAAGTCCTCCAGCGCGGAGAGCAATTCGCCGGACGGCGTCACAAAGCGCCGGGCGACGTGTTTGAGTTCGATGGCGGAGGGGGATGTCATGATCAAACTCAGCTCGTGGATGGCTAATGTTGTGCGATGGCAGTGATGCTCCCTCCCCCCTTGCGGGGGATGGGGAGCAGCGGCCGCGGCGTTCTAACCAATCAATTAATGTGTGGCGTTCGCCTTGATGACGAAATCCGTGGTGTAGGTCTTGGCGAGGTCGATGGTCTTGCCCTGCAGGTTGGGCGAGAAGCTGGTCAGCACCTTCAGGACGGACTCCGGCGCGCCTGCCGGCATCATGCCATCCGGCGAATATTGCGCGCGGCCCTCGCGCAGGCCCTGAATGTAGAGCTCCAGTTCGCCGGCATAATAGTCCTTCGGCATTTGCGCGGCGATCTCTTCCGGCGAATGGCTGTGCATCCACTTCAGCGTCTTGACCATCACATTGACCACCTTCTGCGCGGTCTCCTTGTTGGCTTCCATCCAGGCGCGGTCCATGTACAGGCAGGCCGCCGGATAGTCGCCGCCGAGCGCTGCGCGGGTGGATTCCGGAGTCCGCAGGTCGATGCCGACTTTTGCCGTGCCGTTCTTCACCGCGCGCGCCACCGTCGGTTCGGTGGTCATGCCGGAGACGATCTTGCCCTGCTGCATCGAGGCCAGGAAGGTGTCGCCGGCGCCGACCGGCACCAGCGAATAGTCCTGCGCCTTGAGCCCGGCCTTGGCGGCCAGCGCGCGGGTCAGGAAGTCGGTGGCCGAACCGAGGCCGGTGACGCCCAGCGCCTGGCCCTTCCAGTTGGCGGGGTCCTTGAGCTTGTCGGCGTCGGCAGCCTTCACCAGCACCACCTCGCCGGGGGCGACGGCGAACTGCACCACCGAGGTGATGAACTTGCCTTTGGACTGCAGGTCGATGGTGTGGTCGTAGAAGCCGACCACGCCCTGGACTTCGCGGGCCAGCAGGGCGGTGGCGGCCTGGGAGCCGGAGGTCGAGTTGAACAATTCGACGTCGAGGCCCTGTTCCTTGAAGAAGCCGAGCTGTGCGGCGAGCTTGGCGGGCAGGTAGATCTGCTTGTCGATGCCGCCGACCATGATCTTGATCGGGGTCTGCGCGGCGGCTGGCTGCGCCAGCAGCGCGGCGGCGGACAGAGCGGCGCCGATGGCCGCGGCGATAATCTTGCGCATGGACGTTTCCCTGGTGGCTTCTTCGACGCGCGGCGGCGGCTGCGGCGATCTCCGGCCCCGTCACGTGCGTCAATCTGACGGCATCAGGGCCTTGCGCCACGCGTGCTGTCAATCGGTTATTTGATCGGGCTCCGGCCGCTTTCACGCCATATCCGCGGCAATAGGAAGATGAGTCTCGGCCTGGAGCCGTCGTCAGGCATGCCCGACCGGCACGAATTGGGGGTCATCGATTGTGCGCGGGAAGCGCGCTGTGAAGGTCGTTCCGTCCTTTTCCGAGGAGGTCACCTTGATCGTTCCGCCGTGTGCGGAAACAACCTCCTTGGTAATGTACAGCCCCAGGCCGAGACTATTCGATGAAAGATGGGCATTGGGCCCCGAGGCGCCACGGACCAGAGCATCGAAGATCCCGTGCACCGCGGTTGCCGGGATCGGTATGCCGTCATTATGAACCGAGAGTGTCACTTCGTCCGGCGCGCCGGTAATCCTCACTTTAATGGGAAGGTCGCGGAAGCCATATTGCACCGCGTTGCCGAGCAGGTTTGAAAACAGCTGGCCGATGCGAGGTCTGTCCCATTCGCCTTCCGTGTCACCGGATACGTCAATCACGAAGGTGCGGTCGGGATGGGTTGCGCGCATTTCTTCGATCAGCTGTCGGGCGACAAAAGCCATGTCCATGGGCGCCCTGAAAACCTGCAGCCCGGCTCCGAGGCGCGCACGCGTCAGATCGACAAGCTGATCCAGTATCTCGGTCGCGCGATCGGCACTCACGGAAATCTGGGAGATCAGCATCATCTGCCGCTCGTTCAGCGATCCTATCCGTGCGATCAGTTCGGCCGACATCAGCATGGCGCTGATCGGATTGCGGAGATCGTGGCCGAGGATACCAAGAAACAGATTGCGGGAGCGATCCACTTTCGAAGAGTAATAACTGATGGACTCCGTCAGCTCCTGATCGATGGCTTCGTTAAAACGGGTCAAATCGTTGATGTCGTGCTGTCCGGATCCCGATAGTTGCGCGCTCCATAATTTGACGACACTGGCGCGCAGCGCGCGATACTCCGAAACCATCTGGTCCATGTTGAACCCGCCGGCCTGCCGCAACGCGGCGTGAACCTCGGCCACGCTGTTGATGGGTGGCCGCGGCTTTTTGCCGTGGGATTTCTTCACCTGCTCGGCATCGCTTTGCCAACTGTCGATATCGTCGGCGATGAACTCCAGGATGTACGTGATGTGATTGCGCAGCGACAGCGGGCTGGTTGCGTCGGAGGCCGGAGCCAGCGTTGCCGCGAACGTTTCCCATTCGGCGATGATGGGTGCCGAATTCTCGCGGATGAAGTTGGCCAGACGCATTCGATACCGTCTTTCGTAGGGAGGGAATGGACGCCGGACGGCAAACGTTCTCGCTGCTGAACTCCACGCGGGAAAATTTCTTAAGGCCAAGCTGCGGCAAGCCCACCCTAAAACGCGATGCTATTCGTCCGGCGCGCGGCAGGCTGTATCGTTTGATACATCAGCAGATCTGTCCACAAACGACGACCGGCCGGCAACCGGAATGAGAGCTGCCTCTGCACTGCTCAATAAGGGTTAGTCACAAGAGCAATAGCTGGCGGATGAGCAATCGCAATGGAACTCCCTGCTGCCGGGATCGCCCGGGCGCGGGATGAGTGGACCGCATCGACCCGACAACGTCCTAGAAGATGCCGAGCACGATTGCTCCCACAAAGGCTACCGCAAGATAGGCCGCGGCCACGCTTAGCTGACTGACAAAGGAACCCTCGGAAGTCATGCGATACTCCTTGTTCTTAACGCAGTCCAATTAACGACGGAACTGGGGAACCGTTCCTGGCGAAACAAGGGAGCGTCCCTGACCTTCGCGGACCAGGCGCGCTCGCTTCCTGGCAATCCCGTTCCTCGCTGGACTGTCTAACGACGTGGCGCTGCGGCGGCGTGGTAAATCAAACGTGAATCCTTCGCGTTGAAGAGTCCTTAAAACATTTGGATCACCTTGCGCGTATGACGCGCGGAATTCGTTTGTATCTCGTCGGCTCCGTGGTCCTTGTATCGCTTGCGGGTTGTGGTCGCGGTCTGTTCCAGACCGAGGAGCGCGAACCCTGGCGTGCCGAGGCTGAAGTCGCATGCCTGAAGTCCGGTGCCGTGAAGGAGGGAGCCGATCTCGTTCGGATCAACCCGATTTCAGGGCCGGGAGTCTGCGGCGCAGAATTTCCCCTGAAAGTGGCCGCGCTCGGCGAGAGCAACAGCAGCTTCGGTTTCGCCGATGAAACGCTGCGGCCGCCGGGCTCCGTGGGCGGTGCCGGTCAGCCGCGCTGGCCGCTCCAGCCGCAGCCGATGCCGGCGCGCCCGGCGACGGCCTATCCGAGTTCCACTCCACAGGCTGCAGCACAGCCGCCGTCATACGGTGCTGCGCCATATGGCGCAGCGGCCAATAGCGGCCCGATGTCGCTGAACCCGCCCGGCATGCCCGAGGCGGAGGACGAGGTCGAGATGCCGCCGGCGCCTGCTTCCCAGGCCGCACCGCAGCCGCGCCAGCCTTATGGGCGTTACAGCTCCGGCGTGGTTCAGAGCCCGCCGCCTGATTATGCCCAGCCGCGACTCGGGCCGGGGCCCGGCAATGTCACCGGATCGGTCGGTCCCGTCGCGCTGAAGCCAACCGCGACGCTGGCCTGTCCGATCGTTTCGGCGCTCGACAAGTGGCTGGCGGAAGCCGTGCAGCCTGCGGCGATGCGCTGGTTCGGCGCCCGCGTGGTCGAGATCAAGCAGATCTCGGCCTATTCGTGCCGCGGCATGAACGGCAGTTCGCGTGCGCATATTTCCGAGCATGCGTTCGGCAACGCACTCGACATCGCCGGCTTCACGCTGGCCGACGGCCGCAAGATTTCGGTGAAGGATGGCTGGAAGGGCGTAGCGGAAGAGCAGGGGTTCCTGCGCGACGTACAAGGCGGAGCCTGCCAGATTTTCAACACCGTGCTGGCGCCGGGATCCAACGTCTTTCACTACGATCACATCCACGTCGATCTGATGCGTCGGGCCAAACGTCCGGTGATCTGCCAGCCCGCTGCGATGTCAGGCGAACAGGTGGCGTCGCGCGTGCAAGGCCGCAGCAGCTATTCCAGCCGCGAACCCGCTTCGACGGGATCGCTCGGCCGCTGGTTCACCAAGAAGCCGGTGGCGAAGGGCCACGATGAGGAAGACTACGCCGACGAGTAGCGCGAAAGCCCTGTCAGGCGGGCTTGACCTGATAGGCGGCCAGGAACATGCGCGTCGCACTGTCGACCACAATGGCGATCTGCTCCAGCGACGGCGCCGGCTTGGCCTGGAAAATGAACGGCAGGAACAGCGACGCCTGGCAGCACATCATGAACTGCGATGCGGCCAGTTCCAGGTCCGGAATGGCGATGTCGCCGGCTGTCACGCGCGCCTCGAGATAAGTCGCCAGCCGGTTGACCGTCAGCATCACCACGTTGTTGTAGAAGCGCTGGCCGACTTCGGGCATGCGTTCGGCGATGGCCATCACCGTGCGCGTGGAGGATCCGCCGCCAGGCCGGCACAGCGGCTGGATATAGGCGGTGCCGAAGTTCTTCAGCGTGGTCTCGACGTCGCGCGTCAGATCGAAATTGAACGCCGCTCGGCCTTGCTCGATCACCTCTTCGGCGACGATCGCCTCGAACAACCCGTTCTTGTCGGCGAAGTAGACATAGAGCGTGCCCTTCGACACGCCCGCCGCCCGCGCGATCTCGCCCATGCTGGCGCCGTCGAAGCCGAGATTCATGAACACGGCGCGGGCGCCGTCGAGAATTTGTCGACGCTTGGCGCTGTCTTCGTCGCCAACAAGGGAAAGCGTCGCGGAATGGGAGGCAACCATAAATTTAGCCTGTTCGGTGAAACACCCAAAGATGAAACGGTTCGGCGATGCGTAACCGGCTATTGTGTTGCACAATGTACCTTGACCGAACCGTTCGGTCAATGTTATTGATCGCCAAGATGGATGAATGCCCGCCTGTTTGGGTATTCGCCTCAGTACATTTCAGGAGGCCTTGATGGCCGGACCGCGCGACCAAGCCGCCCGCATCCATCGTTCCGAGCCGGATATCGCCGATGGCACGGCAGTGAGGAAGGTTACCCCCGCTGCGGATGCCTCCGACCCCGCAGTGGCGGACACGGTTGCCCGCGGTCCCGCCGACACGCCTGGCCCCGCCAAGCCGGCATCTCCTACATCCGCTGCACCGGCCGCCGCGCCGAAATCCGGCAAGAAGAAGGTCGTCCTGCTCGGGATCGGCGCCGTGCTGGCGCTGGCCGCTGCGGCCTATGGCGTGAACTATTATCTGGTCGGCCGTTTCATGGTCTCCACCGACGATGCCTATGTCCGCGCCAACAATACGACGCTGGGCGCACGCGTCTCCGGCCATATCGCGGCGATCCTGCCCGGGGACAACGCGTCGGTGAAGGCCGGCGATGTGCTGTTCAGGATCGATGACGGCGACTATCGCATCGCCGTCGATGCCGCGCGCCGCAAGATCGCCACCCAGCAGGCCACCATCGCCCGTATCGGGCGTCAGGTCACCGCGATGCAGAGCGCGGTGGAGCAGGCCAGCGCACAGCAGGCATCGGCGGATGCCATGTCAAAGCGCGCCGCGCTTGATTTCGATCGGCAGGATGCACTGAGCACCAAGGGATTTGCCTCGCGCGCGATCTTCGAGACCTCGCAGGCGACGCGCGACCAGACCGCAGCCGCCGTGCTGTCGGCGAAGGCAGCGGTGGACGCCGCGCGCGACAACGTCGAAGTGACCAAGGCGCAGCAGAACGAGGCGCGCGCCCAGCTCGCCGAATTGCAGAGCGCACTCGACAAGGCGGAGCGCGATCTGTCCTTCACCGAAGTCAAGGCGCCGGTCGACGGCATCTTTTCGAACCGTCTCGTCAATACCGGCGACTTCATCTCGGCCGGGCAGCGGCTCGCCAATGTTGTGCCGCTCGATGCGGTCTATATCGATGCCAACTTCAAGGAGACCCGGCTGCGCCGCCTGAAGCCGGGCCAGCCGGTGCGCATCGAGCTCGACGCCGATTCCAGCCGCGACATCGAAGGCGTGGTGGACAGCCTGGCGCCGGCAGCCGGCGCCGTGTTCACGCTGCTGCCGCCCGACAACGCCACCGGCAACTTCACCAAGATCGTGCAGCGCGTGCCGGTCCGCATCAAGGTCCCCGCTGCCATAGCCAAGGAGAACCTGCTGCGCGCCGGCATGTCGGTCTACGTCCGCGTCAACACCAAACCGGACGCCGAGCCGGCGCATTGATCCACAGTCAGGACTGACCGATGTCCGACACCACAGCGACGCCGGGGGCTATCCCGGCAAGTGCGGCGCCGTCCGAAACGATCGCGCCGAAGCGCCTGATCGCGTTCCTGATCATGGTGTTCGGCATGTTCATGTCGATCCTCGACATTCAGATCGTCTCGGCGTCGCTGTCCGAGATCCAGGCCGGCCTCTCGGCCTCGTCGAGCGAAGTTTCCTGGGTGCAGACCGCCTATCTGATCGCCGAAGTGATCGCGATCCCGCTGTCCGGCTTTCTGTCCCGCGCGCTCGGCACCCGCATGCTGTTCGCCATCTCGGCGGCAGGCTTCACGCTCGCCAGTCTGATGTGCGGCTTCACGTCGTCGATCGAGCAGATGATCCTGTGGCGCGCCATCCAGGGTTTTCTCGGCGCCGGCATGATCCCGACCGTGTTCGCCTCGGCCTACACCGTGTTTCCGCGCTCCAAATTCCACATCGTCGCACCGATTATCGGTCTGGTCGCGACGCTGGCGCCGACTGTGGGACCGACCGTCGGCGGCTACATCACCGACCTGATGTCATGGCACTGGCTGTTCTTCGTCAACGTGGTGCCCGGCATCGGCATCACCATCGGCGTGCTGGCGCTGGTCGACTTCGACGAGCCGCATCTCGAACTGCTCGATCATTTCGACTGGTGGGGCCTCGGCTTCATGGCCGGTTTCCTGGGCACGCTCGAATACGTGCTGGAAGAGGGACCGCGCAACGACTGGTTCGGCGACACCTCGATCCTGATCTGCGCTATCCTGTGCGTGTTCACCGGCGTGGCGTTCTTCTGGCGCGTGCTCACCGCGCATGAGCCGATCGTCGACATCCGCGCCTTTACCAACCGCAATTTCGCGCTCGGTTCGATGTTCTCGTTCTGCGTCGGCATCGGCCTGTACGGCCTGACCTATCTCTATCCGCGCTACCTCGCCGAAGTGCGCGGCTACAGCGCGCTGATGATCGGCGAGACCATGTTCGTATCCGGCGTCGCGATGTTCTGCAGCGCGCCGATCGTCGGACGGCTGATGCAGAAGGTCGATCTGCGCTATCTGATCGTGACCGGACTGCTGCTGTTCGCCACCGGCACCTGGCAGATGACCTGGATTACCCGCGACTTCGACTTCTACGACCTGCTGGTGCCGCAGATCCTGCGCGGCGTCGGCATGATGATGGCGATGGTTCCGGTCAACAATATCGCGCTGGGCACGCTGGCGCCGGAGCGGCTGAAGAACGCCTCGGGCCTGTTCAACCTGACGCGCAATCTCGGCGGCGCGCTCGGTCTCGCGCTGATCAACACCGCGCTGGACTATCGCACCGATTTTCACATTTCGCGGCTGCACGACAAGGTCACCTGGGGCAACGCCATGGCGGTGGAGACCCTGAACAAGTTCACCCAATCGTTCCAGGGCAAGGGCGACGCGGCGCTGATGGCGCTCAAGCAGCTCAACCAGATCGCCCATCGCCAGGCGGTGGTGATGAGTTTTGCCGACTCGTTCTACCTGCTGACGCTGTTCTATGTGGCGCTCAGCACCATGGTGTTGCTGCTCAACAAGCCGGCCAACGCCGGCGCGGGCGGCGGCGGGCATTAGCTTTCAGACCGGGGCGACCGGCGCCGGTCGCGTCCGGCTGCGCGCACTGATCGCTACGACGCCGACCACGGCGGCGGCGAACAACACCACCTGCGGCGTGATCGCCTCGTCATTGAAGGCAGCGGCAAAGGCGAAGGTGACGAAGGGCTGCAACAGTTGCACCTGAGATACCCGGGCGATGCCGCCCAGCGCCATGCCCGCGTTCCAGGCGAAGAACCCGACCCATTGCGAGAACACGGCGACGTAGAGGAGCGCCAGCCAGGGCTCCAGCGGGATGGCCGCGAGGTTGGCCGGCAGTGTCAGCGCCGCGGCCGGCAGCGAGATCGGAAGCGCCATCACCAGCACCCAGCTGATCACTTCCCAGCCGGGCATTTGCGCGGTCAGCCGACCGGAAAATCCATAGCCGACCGCGGATGCCGCCACCGCGCCGAACAGCAGCAGGTCGCCGGCCGACAGCGCACCGCCGCCCTGGCGCAGCGCGAAGGCGATGACGATGGCCGCGCCAACGAGGGAGGCGATCCAGAATAGTGGTTTCGGGCGCTCGTGGGTGATGGCGACGGCGACGCAGGCCGTGGCCAAGGGCAGGATGCCCAGCACCACGCTGCCATGCGAGGCGCCGACGCTCTGCAAGGCCACCGCCATCAAAAACGGAAACGCCACGGCGATGCACAGCATCGCGATCGCCAGTTGCGGCCACAGCCGGCGTGCAGGCAACGGCCGGCGCAGAATCAGCAGCAGCGTCAGCGCGCACATGCCGGCAATGGCCGTGCGCAACGCGGTGAGGGCGAAGGGGGCGATGGCCGCAACGGCAATCCGTGTCGCCGGCAGCGTGCCGCCGAAGATGACGACGCCGACAAAGCCGAGCAGGAGGCCGAGTTGTCCGCGGGACAGGGCGGGGAGGGACATGCGCGAGGACTAGCGGGTTTGGCCAGGCGCGCCAAGGCGCAAAACTGGCGAGGGGCCCGGCGTGTTGCGCAGGGCCCCTCGTTCACAGAAGAAGTATCAGCCGGCCTGTAAGCCGGGTTTTGTAGGGCACCGCCCGGTTGCCCGGACGATACGTGACGGCCATTCCTCTGGGACCACATTTGCATGTGGCCTCAAGCAACCTACCCGGACGGCGAGCCTGACATCGCCCTGCAGTGTTATCGCCCGAGGCTTTCGCCTGAGGTGAGCGAACTGACTGCGTTGCCGTCCCTATTCGGTTTTGCTCCCGGTGTGGTTTGCCATGCCGTTTCCGTTGCCGGAAACGCGGTGCGCTCTTACCGCACCTTTTCACCCTTACCCCGCTTCGCCTTGCGGCTTCGCGGGGCGGTTCGTTCTCTGTGGCACTGTCCCTGGGGTCGCCCCCGCCGGTCGTTATCCGGCACCGTATGTCGATGGAGCCCGGACTTTCCTCCCCCGCAACCTTTCGGCCATAGCGGGAGCGGCCGTCCGGCCGACTGACGGGGAAGGCATGGGGGTTGCGGAGCGCGGCGTCAAGCCGGCATGGGCGCGGCGCGGCGCGAAATAAATGATCCTGATCCTGTCGTGCCGCGGCTGGTCCGTTCGGCGGCAGCGCCGGCAGATGGCGCCGGCGGGCGCTGGCCGCCACATTTCCTCGTTCGTTGCCGCGATCGGATTGACAGGCCAATGCTGTCCTCGGAAGTTATCCAGATTCTATCGTTGTCGATCGCGGGGGGCATATGACGAGCAAGGATATTGCAGCCATCCAGCAATGGTCGACGCGGTTAGTCGAGCCTGCCCGACGCCTGGACTACTGGATTGGTGCGGTCTGTGCGAGCTTTCTCGAAATGGAGATAAAGTGCTCCGCACCGTCAGACTTCCACTGTGCCCTTGAGCGCGGGCAACTGGAAACGATCGGCATCAATCATGTGCAAGGCCATGGACAGCACGTTTATCGCACGCGGCCTGCCATCGTGCGCAGCGTTTCGAATTACTACTATCTCCTGTGCAAGGTCGACTTCGAATGGGCGGCTGTGCAAAATGATAATTCCGTATGTCTGCGACCCAACGATCTCCTGCTGATCGATTCACGGTGCCCGTACGAATTTCACTTTGAGGGAACCTCGAATACATTGTCGCTTGAGCTTCCGATAGCTTGGGTCGAATCCTGGATCAGCCAGCCGCAAAAGTGCATCGGGCGACGCATCGATGGTAACGTCGGCTGGGGGCTGGCACTGAGTGCTTTCGCACGGCAGTTGTCCCCCGCGCTTGCCTTGCATAGGCCCCTGCCGGCGCAGATTCTGACCGACCAACTCGGGGCCCTGCTGGCGCTTGCCTTCGGGGCCGAAGTCCCGGTCTCCGGATCGGATCGGCGGGGCGCCGAAAAGCTACTGGCCAAAATCCAGACTGTCGTTCGAATGCGCTACGCCGAGCCGGGACTGACGGCTGCAGCGGTCGCGGCGGATCTGCATGTCTCCGAGCGAACGCTGCATCGCTGCCTGAACGGTGCGGCCCTGACATTCGGCGGTCTTCTCTCCGAATGTCGAATGTCGGCTGCGCGCCGCATGCTGTCCGAAGCCCGGTTCGATCATGTCAGCGTCGGCGGCATTGGATTGAAGGTGGGCCTTTCCGATCCGTCCCATTTCATTCGCCAATGTCGCAGATATCTCGGCACGACGCCGGGGGAATTCAGAAGGTCCCGCTGAAATTGGCGTAGATGTCCTATGACGCTGGCAGGATATGGCCATTTTTCCGAGCCCGCGCCGATATGAATTACCAACCTCACTCGGAGAACCGCTGATGACTGGGTTGTATGTTCTCGTCCACGGCGCATGGCACACCGGCGCGGAAATGGAAGCCGTTGCCGGTCATCTACGAGGGAAGGGGCACGTCGTTCTCTGTCCGACCATCGCGGGCAACAATGCTGGCGATGACCGCAACGCGATCGGTCTCGAACAGTCGATTGCGTCCATCGTCGACTATATCGAATCCAAGGATTTGCGGGAGGTCCGGCTCGTCGGCCACAGCTACGGCGGCATGATCATTTCGGGCGTTGCCGATCGACTCACGGGCCGGATCAAGCGTCTGATCTATGTGAATGCTTTCGTTCCGTTGAACGGACAATGTCTCAACGATATGGTGCCGCCTCATTATATCGGCTTGTTCGATGCCGTTGCGGCCGGAAACAACGGCGCGGTGATGCTGCCGTTTGAAATCTGGCGCGAGAGCTTCATCAACGACGCCGACATCGAGCTGGCAAAATCCAGCTTTGCCAAACTCAACCCGCATCCCTACAAGACATTTACTGACAAAATTTACCTCAACCGCCCGCTTGCCGAGTTGCCGGTTGGAAAGTCTTACGTGAACTGCCGGCAGGATACGGCGCTGCCGCATGGCTTGCCCTGGCATCCTCGTCTATCCGAGCGTCTTGGCCTGTTTCGCCTTGTCGAATGCGACGGCAGCCATGAGATGTTTTTCAGCAATCCGGTCGAGCTTGCAGATGCAATCAACAGAGCCGGCCGCGATTAGATGCCGCCGATCTCTGGCGTTCGCCTGAACTGATCGATACGCTGCAGGCGCGCCGCCGCCGCGATGAAGCGCACCAAGCCTGTCACGCGCAATGGCAGCGGAGCACCGTGCGCCGCCTCGGCGGCGAAGACTAGCGCGCTGCGACGGTTTCGGCCGGCAGGCTGCCGAGCAGCGCCTGCAGCGTGGTCAGCGTCGAATGATCGGTGATGCCGTCGACGCGTTCGGGCCGGAAATGACGCTGGAATGCGGTGACTACTTCCATGGTCGACGAATCGTACTTGCCATTCGCCGCGATGCCGTAGCCGTAGCGCGCCAGCGCGTGCTGCAGTGCCAGCACGTCATCGCCCTCGGCGCCGAACTTGATGGTCTCGCCGCGCACGATCGGTGCCGGCAGCACCCAGTGGCCGACGCCGGAATTGGCCAGCGAATGCCACGGAAACTTTTCGCCGGGATCCTTCTTGCGCGACGGCGCCACGTCGGAATGGCCGAGCACGCGATGCGCCGGCAGTTCGTGGCGCAGCATGATGCCGCGGCACAGCGCGATAACCGCGGCGATCTGCCGGCGCGGGAAATCCGGATAGCCCCAGTCGTGGCCGCGATTGATGATCTCGATGCCGATCGAGCAGGAGTTGATGTCTTCCTCGCCGGCCCAGTAGCCGACGCCGGCATGCCACGCCCGCTTCGCCTCCGGTACGGTTTGCACGATGCGGCCGTCCTCCAGCACGATATAATGCGCGGAGACATCAGTGCCGGCGGTGCACAGCCGCGCGATGGCGCCTTCCACGTCGGGCATGCCGGTATAGTGCAGCACGATCATGTCGGCGAGCCGCCCGTTGTTGCGCTCGCCGAAGTTGGCTGACGGGATGACGTCGGAGACCACCGACGAGTCGGGGGTGAAGAGGGGCAGGTCCGCAGCGCCCTTGGGAAGCGGCAGTGGGAGCAGACGCTTCGAATCGGCTCCGGGCGGAGCGTACGAGCCTGTAGCCATGGGACAACTCAAACCGGTCAGGAGAACGCGCTCCGGATCGGCCGGCAGCACTTCAGGCGCACTATCCCGGCCACGGCCGCGCCGCGCAACGGTTCCGTGACGCCTGTGCAGCTTTTTCGCCGACATGTGGACGCCGGGCACCAGTTCCCGAAGCCGCTGCCATCGACGCCAAGCGACGCCGCGCCGGCGGCCAGTGCCTTAATTCCGTTCGGTACTATCAACCCTTTCTTAACGCTAAGCGACGTTACTGAGGGGTGAACAGCCGTCCCGTGAGGGCTGGCCGAGGTCCCTTTTGACGCTCAAATCCCATGGCAACCCTGCAATTTCCATGCGGACGACCGAATTTTCCTGCGCTTCGCGCGGGCGGCGCGGCGAATCGGACCGACAATCGCGTGGTGCTGCGGTCTTTCGAGCGGAAAGGCCGGGCAGCGCGCCGACAGTTGAGGCGACATGGGCCAGTCGGTGTCCAGTTTGACGTTGCGCCTCGATGCGAAGGGCCGGGTTATGCCGGTTCCGTCCTGCTGTGGAGCGGGCGCATGATCGCGCCTGCATCACGCCATATCCCGGTGCTCGGCCACGAGGCCGTCGACTTGCTCGCGCCACGCGAAGGCGGCGTCTATGTCGATGCCACCTTCGGTGCCGGCGGCTATTCCCGCATGATTCTCGCCGCGGCGGGAACCCGGGTCATCGGCATCGACCGCGACCGCACCGCCATCGCCGGCGGTTTCGATCTGGTCGATCAATCCGGGGGCCGGTTGTCGCTGGTGGAGGACCGCTTCTCGCATCTCGCCGACGTCTGCGCCGGGCAGGGCGAACCGTTGGTCGACGGTGTGGTGATGGATGTCGGCGTGTCGTCGATGCAGATCGACCAAGCCGAGCGAGGCTTTTCGTTCCGCTTCAGCGGGCCGCTCGACATGCGCATGGGCCATGACGGGCCGACCGCGGCCGACGTAGTGGCGAAGGCATCCGAGGCCGATCTCGCCAACATCATCTATATTTTCGGCGAGGAACGGCATTCCCGTGCCGTGGCCAAGGCCATCGTCGCCGCCCGCAAGGAGGCGCCGATCCTCACCACCGACGAACTGGTCACCGTCGTTTCCAAAGTCGTCTGGGCCAAGCCCGGCGAGATTCATCCGGCGACGCGCACGTTCCAGGCGCTGCGGATCTTCGTCAACGAGGAACTCGACGAACTGCACCTGGCCTTGGCCGCTGCCGAGCGCGTGTTGAAGCCGGGCGGCCGCCTCGCGGTAGTCTCGTTCCATTCGCTGGAAGACCGCATCGTCAAGAATTTCCTGAATGAGCGCAGCAAGACCGGCGGCGGCTCGCGGCATCTGCCGGAGATCGGGCTGTCCCGTCCGCGCTTCCATCTGCTCACCAAGCGCCCGATCGTGGCGGGCGGCGAGGAAGTCAGCGCCAACCCGCGCGCGCGTTCCGCCAAGCTGCGCGCTGCCGAGCGCACCGATGCGCCGGCGCAGGATGCCGGTCCATTGCCGGGCTGGCCGACGCTCGCCACTGTGCTGAGGGGAGGCTGAGCATGCGCATCATCCACCTCCTCGTGATCGCCATGCTGGTGTTCGCCGCGGCCTATGTCTACCGCATCAAGATGGAATCCACCGTGCGCACCGAGCGGGTGCTGCGGCTGCATGCCGACATCCGCGAGCAACGCGATGCCATCGCGTCGCTGCGCGCGGAATGGGCCAAGCTCGACGCGCCGATGCGGCTGCAGGGTCTCGCCGAGCGGCACCTGGCGCTGAAGCCGATCTCCGCCCAGCAATTCGACGCGCTCAAGAATCTACCGGACCGGCCGCCGAGCTTCGCCAAACCGGGCGATCCCGATCCGATCGGTGCGATGATCGATACGATCGATCCGGACATTGTCACCGGCACCTTGCCGTCGCCGGAGGACGCGCAATGACCGACCAATCCCCCATCATACACAAGCCGGCAGCAAAACCCGTTGAGCCCTGGCGCCAGCGGCTGATCCGCAGCCTGCTGTACGGACGCAATGTCGACCGCGCGGCAAAGGCGCGGGCGCGCGTCGGCCTTGCGATGCTCACCTTTGCCGGCATCTACGGCATCATCGCGCTTCGTCTGGTGATGTTCGCCGTCGGCGGCGACAGCCATGGCGAGCGTCGCGCCGCGCGCGACGCCATCGCCACCGCGCGGCCCGATATCGTCGACCGCAACGGCGATATTCTGGCCACCGACATCAAGGCCCCCAGCCTGTTCGCCGAGCCGCGCCGCATCGTCGACAAGGATGAGGCCATCGAGCTGCTGACCGCAACCCTGCCCGATCTCGACACTGCCGAGGTGCGCGAGCGCCTGATGTCCAAGAAGGGCTTCGTCTGGCTGAAGCGCGAGATCACCGCGCAGCAGCAGCGCGACATCCACAAGCTCGGCGTGCCCGGCGTCGGCTTCCTGCGCGAGAACAAGCGGGTCTATCCGAGCGGTGCCGCGGTCAGCCACGTGATCGGCTTGGTCAACACCGACAACCAGGGCATCGCCGGCATCGAGAAGTGGCTCGATACCAACGGCCTCGCCGACCTGCATCGCGCCGGCTTTGCCTCTGATCGCCTGCAGAAGCCGATCGAGCTGTCGGTGGATCTGCGCGTCGAGCATGCGCTACGCGACGAGTTGATGAAGGCGAAAGAAAAATACAGTGCCAAGGCGGCGTCGGGCCTGGTCTCCAACGTCAAGACCGGCGAGATCGTAGCGATGGTGTCGCTGCCGGATTTCGATCCGAACAATCCTAAGGAAGCCCACGATCCCGATCGTATCAACCGGCTCACAACCGGCGTCTATGAAATGGGATCGACCTTCAAGACGCTGACGCTGGCGATGGCGCTGGACGCCGGCAAGGCCAATCTCGGCACGATGTACGATGCGCGGATGCCGCTCAGCTACGGCAAGTTCAAGATCCACGATAGTCACAACCTCGGGCGCGCCATCTCGCTCGCTGAAGTGTTTACATTTTCCTCGAACATCGGTGCCGCGCGCGTCGCGCTGTCGATGGGGGTCGAGGCGCACAAGGCTTTCCTGAAGAAGGTCGGCCAGATGGACCGGCTGCGCACCGAACTGCCTGAGAGCGCCATGCCGATCGTGCCGAAGCGCTGGGGCGAACTCAATACCATCACCATCGCCTTCGGCCATGGCATCGCGGTGGCGCCGCTGCAGGCGGTGATGGGCATCAACGCCATGGTCAATGGCGGCTATCTGATCCCGCCGACCTTCCTGAAGCGGACCGAGGAAGAGGCGCTGGCGATCGGCAAGCGCGTGGTCAAGAAGGATACCAGCGACAAGATCCGCTATCTGATGCGCCTCAACGCCGAGTCCGGCACCGCGCGTCAGGCTGACCTTTTGTCCAAGGGCTACTATATCGGCGGCAAGACCGGCACAGCCGAAAAGGTCGTCGGCGGCCGTTATTCCAAGAAGCAGGTGCTGAATTCCTTCACCGCGGTGCTGCCGATGGACAATCCGCAATTCCAGGTGCTGGTGATGCTCGACGAGCCGAAAGCGCTGCCGGAAACCCACGGCTTCATCACCTCGGGCTGGAATGCGGTCCCTGCCGGCGGCAAGGTGATCGCCCGCATTGCGCCGCTGCTCGGACTTGAGCCCCGCTTCGATCTGCCGATGGCCGACCGCCTTATTCTTGCGGCATCGAGGGTGACACAGTAGCCGCGCAGGGCGCTTTACAGTCGGTTCAAAATGCGGTTTTCCAAGGCTGGAATGCCCCCGATCTCCGAGCAGGAACAGCATGAAACTGCGCGACCTCTTCAGCGATGACGCCGCGATGGACGCGCCTGCGGGCGACGCCGCCGTCAGCGGTCTTGCCGTGGACAGTCGCGCGGTGAAGCCTGGCGATGTCTTCTTCGCCCTCGCCGGCGCCAGGACCGACGGCGCGCGATTCGTCACCCAGGCCATCGCGGCCGGCGCCGTCGCCGTGGTCGGCGATCACGCGCATATCGGCCTGCCGGTGCCGTTCGTCACCACCCCCAATCCGCGCCGCGCGCTGGCGCTGGCCGCGGCAAGATTTTACCCGCGCCAACCCGCGGTCATCGCCGCGGTGACCGGGACCTCGGGCAAGACCTCGGTCGCGGCTTTCGCGCGGCAGATCTGGGAGCGGCTCGGCCACGTCGCCGCCAGCATCGGCACCATCGGCCTCGTCTCGCCACAGCGCACCGTCTATGGCTCGCTGACCACGCCGGACCCGATCGCGCTGCACCGCCAGCTCGACGAGATCGCGGGCGACGGCGTCACGCATCTGGCGGTCGAGGCCTCGTCGCACGGTCTCGATCAATATCGCCTCGACGGCATCCGCATCGCGGCCGGCGGCTTCACCAACCTGTCGCGCGACCACATGGACTATCATCCGACCGTCGAACATTACCTCGCGGCCAAGCTGCGGCTGTTTCGCGAACTTGTCGTCGATGACGGCGTCGCGGTGATATCAGCGGATCACGACTGTTCGGCGCAGGTGATCGCCGCGGCGCGCGGGCGAAACCTGCGCATCGTCACTGTGGGCCGCAACGGCGATGGTGCAGGTGCGGGTATCCGTCTCGTTGCCGCCGCCATCGACGGCTTTTCGCAATTGCTGACGCTGCAGCATTGTGGCCGCATGCATGACATCCGGCTGCCGCTGGTCGGCGAATTCCAGATCGAGAATGCGCTGGTGGCAGCCGGCCTGGTGATCGGCACCGGCGGCGACGCCGCCGAGGTGCTGGCATCGCTCGAGCATCTTGAAGGGGCAAAAGGCCGGCTGGAGCAGGTCGGCACCCACAACGGTGCGCCGGTGTTCATCGACTACGCCCACAAGCCCGACGCGCTGGCCAAGGCGCTGGACGCGTTGCGCCCATATGCGCCGCGAAAGCTGGTAGTGGTGATCGGCGCCGGCGGCGACCGCGACACCGGCAAGCGGCCGCTGATGGGCGCCATCGCCGCGGAGAAGGCCGACAGCGTCATCGTCACCGACGACAATCCGCGCAGTGAAGATCCCGCCGCGATCCGCGCGGCCATTCTCGCTGCCGCGCCCGGCGCGGTGGAGATCGGCGACCGCGCCGAGGCCATCAGGGTGGCCATCGCCGGGCTGCAGCAGGGCGATGCCTTGCTGATCGCCGGCAAGGGCCATGAGATCGGACAGATCGTTGGCGATCGCACGCTGCATTTCAGCGATCACGAAGCCGCTGCGGCGGCGCTTGCTGCGAGGGGCGCATGAGCGACATCCTGTGGACGACCGAAGCGATGGCCGAGGCGATGCGCGCCGAGGCCAGCGGCCCTTTGCCGGCCGGCATTACCGGTCTGTCGATCGATACCCGGACCATCGCGCCGAACGAGGCCTATTTCGCCATCAAGGGTGACGTCCATGACGGTCACGCCTTCGTCGATACGGCGCTGAAGGCCGGCGCCGGGCTCGCGGTGGTCGAACGCGCACAGCGCAGCAAATTCGCCGCCGACGCGCCGCTGCTGGTGGTCGATGACGTGCTGGCGGCGCTGGTCGATCTGGCCCGCGCCGCGCGCGCCCGGCTCGGCGCGCAGATCATCGCGGTCACCGGCTCGGTAGGCAAGACGTCCACCAAGGAAGCACTGCGGCGCGTGCTCGAAGCCCAGGGCGAGACCCACGCCTCGGTCGCGTCGTTCAACAATCACTGGGGTGTGCCGCTGTCGCTGGCGCGCTGCTCGGAGACCGCGCGCTTTGCCATCTTCGAAATCGGCATGAACCATTCCGGCGAGATCGAGCCGCTGGTGAAGCTGGTGCGACCGCATTTCGCGGTCATCACCACCGTCGAGCCGGTGCATCTGGAGTTCTTCGCCGGCATCGAGGCCATCGCGGACGCCAAGGCCGAGATTTTTTCGGGACTCGAGCCCGGCGGCACCGCCATTCTCAACCGCGACAACGGCCAGTTCGACCGGCTGCAGGCGCAGGCGACGAAGGCCGGCGTCTCGCGCATCGTGTCGTTCGGTACCGACGAGAAATCGGAAGCGCGGCTGCTCGATGTGGCGCTGCACCCGACCTGTTCGGCGGTGCATGCCAGCATTCTCGGCCATGACGTCACCTACAAGGTCGGCATGCCCGGCCGCCACATGGCGATGAATTCGCTGGCGGTGCTGGCGGCGGCCTCGCTGATGGGCGCCGACCTGGCGCTGGCGGCGCTGACCCTGTCGCAGGTGCAGCCGGCGACCGGACGCGGCGCCCGACACGTCCTGGAACTCGCAGGCGGCGAGGCCACCCTCATCGACGAGAGCTACAACGCCAATCCGGCCTCGATGGCGGCGGCGCTCAATGTGCTCGGCGCTGCCGCCATCGGTCCGCACGGCCGCCGCATCGCGGTGCTCGGCGACATGCTGGAACTCGGCCCCCAGGGCGCCGAATTGCACCGCGGACTGCTGGGAGCGATCCAGGCCAACAACGTCGATCTGGTGTTTTGCTGTGGTCCACTGATGCGCCAGCTGTGGGATGCCCTTTCCTCCGGCAAGCGGGGCGGCTATGCCGACAGTTCGGCAGCGCTCGAATCGCAGGTGCTCGCCGGAATCCGGGCCGGCGACGCCGTGATGGTCAAGGGCTCGCTCGGCTCGCGTATGAAACCGATTGTTACCGCGCTCGAAAAGCGCTTTCCCGGCAAGGCCGCGCTCGAAGATGCCGCGGTATAGGCGGTCTGAATGTTTTACTGGTTGATCGATATTTCCGGCAGCGTCCCGGTCTTCAACGTGTTCCGCTACATCACCTTCCGCACCGGCGGGGCCATGGTGACCGGCGCGCTGTTCGTGTTCCTGTTCGGGCCGTGGATCATCGACAATCTGCGGCTGCGCCAGGGCAAGGGCCAGCCGATTCGCAGCGACGGGCCGCAGTCGCATCTGGCCAAGGTCGGCACCCCGACCATGGGCGGGCTGATGATCCTGTCGGGCCTCGTGGTGTCCACTTTGCTATGGGCCAATCCGCGCAATCCCTATGTGTGGATCGTGCTGGCGGTAACGCTCGGCTTCGGTTTCGTCGGCTTCTATGACGACTATCTGAAGGTGACCAAGCAGACCGAAGCCGGCTTCGCCGGCCGCACCCGTCTGGCCATCGAGACGGCCATCGCGGCACTGGCCTGCTTTGCCTTCGTCAAGCTTGGCCGCGATCCGCTGTCGAGTTCGCTGGTGATTCCGTTCTTCAAGGACGTGATCATCAATTTCGGTTGGTTCTTCGTGATCTTCGGCGCCTTCATCGTGGTCGGCGCCGGCAATGCGGTGAACCTGACCGACGGCCTCGACGGCCTGGCCATCGTGCCGGTGATGATCGCCGCGGCGTCGTTCGGCATGATCTCGTATCTCGCCGGCAACGCGGTGTTCTCCGACTATCTGCAGATCAACTACGTCGCCGGCACCGGCGAACTGGCGGTGCTGTGCGGCGCGGTGCTCGGCGCCGGCCTCGGCTTCCTGTGGTTCAACGCGCCGCCGGCCTCGATCTTCATGGGCGATACCGGCTCGTTGGCGCTGGGCGGCATGCTCGGCTCCATCGCCGTGGCCGTGAAGCACGAGATCGTGCTGGCTGTCATCGGTGGCCTGTTCGTGCTCGAAGCCGTGTCGGTCATCGTGCAGGTGGCCTCGTTCAAGCTGACCGGCAAGCGCGTGTTCCGGATGGCGCCGATCCATCACCATTTCGAGCAGAAGGGCTGGACCGAGCCGCAGATCGTGATCCGGTTCTGGATCATCTCGGTGATGCTGGCGCTGGTCGGCCTCTCGACGCTGAAGTTGCGGTGACGCCTTGATCCCGGTCACATCCTTCGCAGGCAAAACGGTCGCGGTGTTCGGCCTCGGCGGCTCGGGCCTCGCAAGTTGCCATGCGCTGAAGGCCGGCGGCGCCGAAGTCGTGGCTTGCGACGACAGCATCGACCGCATGGTCGAGGCGGCACAAGCCAATTTCATCACCGCCGACCTGCGTACCGTATCGTGGGCCAATTTCGCCGCCTTGATCCTGACGCCGGGCGTGCCGCTGACCCATCCCGCGCCGCACTGGACCGTGCTGATGGCGCAGGCCGCGGGCGTCGAGGTGATCGGCGATATCGAGCTGTTCTGCCGCGAGCGCGCGCTGCATGCGCCGGACGCGCCGTTCGTGGCCATCACCGGCACCAACGGCAAGTCGACCACCACGGCGTTGGTCGCGCATCTGATGCGCGAGGCCGGCTTCGACACCCAGATGGGCGGCAATATCGGCACCGCGATCCTGTCGCTGCAGCCGCCGGCGATGGACCGCGTCCATGTGATCGAGCTGTCGTCCTACCAGATCGATCTCACGCCCTCGCTCAATCCGAGCGTCGGCATGCTGCTCAACGTCACCCCCGATCACATCGACCGCCACGGCACGCTGGAGCACTACGCCGCGGTGAAGGATCGCCTGGTGGCGCAGGTGCAGGCCGGCGGCACCGCACTGATATCTGTCGATGACGACTGGTGCCGCAACGCCGCCGACCGCATCGAAGCCGCCGGCAAGCCGGTGATCAGGGTTTCGGTGCAAGCGCCGCCTGCCGACGGCATCGTTGTCGACCACGATACCATCTACCGCATCGAAGGCGGCGAGCGCACAGCCATCGCCGATATCGCCGGCATCGGCTCGCTGCGTGGTGTCCACAATGCACAGAACGCCGCCTTCGCCGCCGCCGCGGTGCGCGCGCTCGGCGTCGGCAATGACGTGCTGCAAAAGGGGCTGCGCAGCTTTCCCGGTCTGGCCCATCGCATGGAGCAGGTCGGCCATCTGGGCGCTACGCTGTTCGTCAACGATTCCAAGGGCACCAATGCCGATGCCACCGCCAAGGCGCTGGCCTCGTTCAACGACATCTTCTGGATCGCCGGCGGCAAGCCGAAAGAGGGTGGCATCGCCAGTCTCGCCGAATTCTTCCCACGCATTCGCAAGGCCTATCTGATCGGCGAAGCCGCCGCCGATTTCGCCGCGACCCTCGAGGGCAAGGTGCTCTACGAGATCAGCGCCACGCTGGACAATGCCGTGCCCGCCGCCGCGCGCGACGCCGAGGCCGCCGGACTGATCGATGCCGTGGTGCTGCTGTCGCCGGCCTGCGCCTCGTTCGACCAGTTCCGCAACTTCGAGATCCGCGGCACCCGGTTCCGCGATCTGGTGCTGGCGCTGGATGGCATGAAACCGGCGTAAGCCAGCGAGCTCTTGCCGACATCCTCCATCACGGCCGCCGCCGAATTAATGCGCAATTAACGCTGCGCTCAACTGCCCCCTCGGCTGGCCGGGCGGATCGGCGACCGCAACCAATTCTCAAGCTGAAAATCGGTATCATCCTGCCGGATGACCTAGGGGTGTGCACCCCGGAAGTGGCGGATCTGGGGATACCGAAATGACCTTGCGTGGCTTGCTGACGCTTCAGACGCAGCGCACAATGCTGGTAGTGGCGGTCGTGCTGGGAGCCGGATTGGCGGCCACCTTCGCGGCCCGCTATCTGTCTGAACGGGCCGCTGTCGCCGACGTGCAGCACCGCTTCAGCGCCGATGCCGAAGAAGTTTCCCGGGCGATCAGTCAGCGCCTCCATACTCATGCTGAAGTGCTGGTTGGCCTGCAAGGCCTATACGCCTCGATCGGTCGCGTCGATCGCGCCCAGTTCCGCCGCTACATCGATGTGCTGGAGCTTGGCCGTCGCTATCCCGGTTTCCAGGCGTTGCAGGAATTGCGTCACGTCAGACCGGATCGCCTCGAGGCGTTTGTCGACGAAGTGCGCGCAGACAGGAGTGTGGAACTCGATGGCGTGCCGGATTTCTCCGTACGCCCGCCGGGACCGCGTGCGATCTATAACATCGTCGAATTCGTTGAGCCGATCGCCGGCAATGAAAACGCACTGGGCTTCGACGCCGGTGCCAATCCTGCGCAGTTGGATTCCCTGCGACGTTCGGCCGAGACCGGGCGCATCGTGGCCACGCCGCCGGTGAAGCTGGTGCAGGATACGTCCGGCGGGTTTGGCTTCATCATACGCGCGCCGATCTATCGCAACGGTGAGCCTGTGCAAACCGTAGCGCAGCGCAACGCAGCGCTTTTTGGCTTTGTGGCTTCGGTCTACCGTATCAACGATCTGATGAACGGCATTCTCGATCCCCGCACGCTGAAGCAGATGCATATTCAGGTGGTCGACCGCGGCTATGCCACGCCGACCAGCACGGGAGCGTTGATCGGCGAGCCGGAGAATCCGACCGGCCCGGCAACGCTGATGTACGACAGCGTCGAGAACAATCTCGGTCTTGCCGCGCAGGTCGAGCGTCCGGCAGGCATTTCAACGGAGCGTTCGCTGGTCGTGGGCGAGCGGGTGTGGCGTGTGATCTTCACGCCCAATCCCGGTCCCGCCTATCAGATCAGTCCCCTGGCTTCGAATGTGATCCTCGGCAGCGGCCTCGTGATCAGCGTGCTGGCGTTGCTGCTTGTCGTCATGATGATGGACGGCCGGCGCATGTCGGGGAATCTCAGCCGCCTGCGTGCCGAACAAAGCGCGCTGGTCGATAATCCTCTTGCCGGCATCCTGTTCACGGCCGGGCACGACATCCTGCGCGGCAACAATCGCATCGCCGAATTTTGCGGCCGCGGGGCCGAGACGTTGCCCGGCAGGAAGATCGGGGAGTTGCTTGCAAGCGAGGACGATCTGGCTGCCTTCGATGCCGCGCTCGCCAGGATCCGGAACAGCGCTGTTGTCACTGAAGTCTCCCTGCGCCTGCGCCGCGAAGATGGATCGATCCTCGAAGTCGATGCCTATGGCAAGCCGCTGGCGAGGGGCGCCATCCTCTGGGTGATGCAGGACAAGACCGCTGCCCTGGCCGCGGAATCCGAGCGGCGTGCGCATGGGCTGGCCATGGAACAGGCCAACGCACAGTTGGCGGCCTCGCTGCGCTCCGCCGAAATTCGTGCCAAGGAGATTGCACTGCTGACCGAGCTCTCCGGCGTGGTGCAATCCTGCCAGACGCGCGATGAGGTTTTCGCGGCAGTCCAGACTTACGCCGGCTTTCTGTTTCCGGAGGAAGCGGGTGCGCTGTACTACTTGAACGATGCGCGTACGACCGTTCAGCGCGGCGCCCATTGGGGGGCGCTGCAGGCTGACGTCGTCTCGTTTCCCGTCGACGATTGCTGGGCGCTGCGGCGCGGCACGACGTTTCCGATTTCCGAAGCCAGTCAGGGCCTCACCTGCCACCATGTGGGCGAGTGCGACCACGGCCGCATGACCTTCGTCTGCCAGCCGCTCATCGCGCAGAACAATCTGCTCGGGCTGTTGTATCGCGAGCACCCCGCAGCGTTCCGCGCCGGCGCCGACCAACTCGCTACCATGCTGGCCGAGCAGGTCTCGCTGGCGATGGCCAATCTCGAATTGCGTGAGTTGCTGCGGCAGCAGGCGCTACGCGATCCGTTGACCGACCTCTATAACCGCCGTTATCTCGAAGACGCGCTGACCCGTGAGACGACGCGCTGCACCCGCGATGGCGAGTCGCTCGCGGTGGCAATTCTCGATATCGACCACTTCAAGAGTATCAATGACAGCCGCGGCCATGAGGCTGGTGACGCCGTCCTGCGCGCTCTGAGCCGAATCCTGCGGGAGGTCACCGGCGAGGCCGACGTCGTCGGCCGCTTCGGCGGGGAGGAATTTCTGCTGATCATGCCGGGGGCGACGCCGGAGACCGCGCGCTTGCGACTGGAGCAGATACTGGACGCGGTGCGCGGCATGAGGGTGGCGCTGCCCGGCGGCGTGCTGGACGGCGTGACCGCTTCGGTCGGCATCGCGGTGATGCCGCTGCATGTGGCACGCGGCGAAGATCTGATGGGGGCGGCGGATGTGGCGCTTTACCGCGCAAAGGCCGACGGCCGCGACCGGGTGACGGTCAGCGATCAGGTAGCGGAAGCCGCGGCATAGGGCAGGCGAACGCCCGCGGCCTGCCCCGTGAAGGTCAAAAAATCCACACTTCATTAACCCTCTGGCAACCACGATGGCGCACCAATGGAGATCATCTGCCCGCAGGACCGCCCATGATCTCCCGTGAACAGCGCACCCCCTTCAGCGAGTGGTGGTGGACCGTGGACCGCCTGCTGCTGGCGGCGATCATCGCGCTGATGCTGGCGGGCGTCATCCTGTCGCTGGCGGCCTCGCCGCCGGTGGCGACAAGGATCGGGCTCGACCCGTTTCACTTCTTCAATCGCCACGTCCTGTTCCTGATCCCGTCCTTCATCGTGCTGATCGCCGTCTCGTTCCTGTCGCCGCGGCAGATCCGGCGCGGCGCGCTGATCATCTTCGCGATCTCCGTCGTGCTGATCGTCGCGACGTTGCTGATCGGTCCCGAGGTCAAGGGCGCCAAGCGCTGGATCACCATTCTCGGTGTCAACATCCAGGCCTCGGAATCCGCCAAGCCGTCCTTCGTCGTGGTCGCCGCCTGGCTGTTCTCGGAGTCCGCGCGCAAGCCGGACATGCCGGCGACCTCGATGGCGGTGGTGTTGCTGCTGATGCTGGTGTCGCTGCTGGTCCTTGAGCCGGACTTCGGCCAGACCATGCTGATCCTGATGGTGTGGGGCTCGCTGTTCTTTATCGCGGGGATGCGCATGGTCTGGGTGTTCGGCCTGGCGGCTACGGCCGCGGGCGGCCTGTTCACCGCCTACCTGTTCGTCCCGCATGTCGCCGGCCGCATCAAGCGCTTCATGGATCCGGCCTCCGGCGACACCTTCCAGGTCGACACCGCGATGGAGGCCTTCGGCAATGGCGGCTGGTTCGGGCTCGGGCCGGGCGAGGGCATCGCCAAACGCAGCCTGCCGGACAGCCACACCGACTTCGTGTTCGCGGTCGGCGCCGAGGAATTCGGCATTCTGCTGTGCCTGGCTTTGCTGGCGCTGTACGCCTTCATCGTGATCCGCGCGCTGTCGCGCGCTTATGCGACCGAGGATCTGTTCACGCGCTTTGCGGCGTCGGGCCTGGCGATCCTGTTCGGCGTGCAGGCGTCCATCAACATGGCGGTCAACCTGCATCTCATTCCCGCCAAGGGCATGACGCTGCCGTTTCTGTCCTATGGCGGCTCCTCGATGATTTCGCTCGCCTACAGCGTCGGCATGCTGCTGGCGCTGACGCGGATGCGGCCACGCACGGAGGTGGAGTCGATCAGCGACGCCAACGCCGCGCCCACCTACGCCTGATGATCCCATGAGCGACGCGCCCCTCATCCTGCTCGCCGCCGGCGGCACCGGCGGCCACCTGTTTCCGGCCGAGGCGCTCGGCGTTGCGCTGATGAAGCGCGGGCTGAGGGTGCGCCTCGTCACCGACTCGCGCGCGCTGAAATACAGCGGTCTGTTTACCCGCGACACCATCGACGTGGTGCCGAGCGAGACGTTGCGCGGCCGCAACCCGATCGCACTGGCGCGCACCGGAATCATGCTCGCCGCCGGCACCGTCATGGCGCTCAACCTGATGCGTCGCGTGAAGCCCGCCGCCGTGATCGGCTTCGGCGGCTACCCGACGCTGCCGCCGCTGTTCGCCGCACGGCTGTTCGGCGTGCCCACCGTCATCCACGATTCCAACGCGGTGATGGGCCGCGCCAACCGCCTGCTGTCCGGCCATGTCAGTGCCATCGCCACCTCGTTGCCCGGAGTGCTCGACCGCGATCCCGAATTGTCGAAGAAGACCACCACGACGGGCACGCCGATGCGCCCGGCAATTCTCGCCGCCGCGGCCGTGCCCTATGCGGTGCCGGATCTCACCGGGCCGCTGCGCCTGCTGGTGGTCGGCGGCAGCCAGGGCGCGCGGATCATGGCCGACATCGTGCCGTCCGCTATCGAAAAACTCGAACCGGCGCTGTGGCACCGGCTGGTGCTGACCCAGCAGGTCCGCGACGAGGACATGGCGCGGGTCCGCGCGGTCTACGACCGCCTGAAGATCAAGGTCGAACTGGCGCCGTTCTTCAGCGACCTGCCGGCGCGGCTCGCCGCCAGCCATCTGGTGGTGTCGCGCTCGGGCGCCGGTACCGTGGCCGAGCTCGGGGCCATCGGCCGGCCCTCGATCCTGGTGCCGCTGCCCGGCGCGCTGGATCAGGACCAGTTCGCCAATGCCGGCGTGCTGGTCGATGCCGGCGGCGCGTTGCGTATCGCGCAGCCGGATTTCACCCCGGATCGCCTTGCCGCGGAAATTTCGGCGCTGGCCGCCGAACCGGCGCGGCTCACCGCCATGGCGAAGGGCGCGCGCACCGTCGGCAAGCTCGACGCCGCCGATCGCCTCGCCGATCTGGTGGCAAAGGTCGCGGGGATCTGAAAAGAACTCGTCGTTCCGGGTTCGGTCGGGCCGCGCCCTCGCGCCCCGGAACGACGGCGGTTGGCCGGTGAGCTATAGTCGCACCTTCTCCACCAGATAATCCAGCAGCGCCCGCACCCGCGCCGGCAACTGACCGCCGTGGCCGACGAACACGGCATGGACAGGCTCGATATCGCCGGGATTGAAATCCTCGAGCACGAGCGCCAGCCGACCGCCCGCGATATCGTCCTCGACATGGAAGCGTGTCAGCCGGGCGATGCCCATGCCTGCGAGCGCCAGGTGCTGCATCGCTTCGCCGTCGCTGACCAGTGCATTGCCCGACGGAATCACGGTGATCGTCCTGCCGTCCCGCTCCCTGAACGGCCAGCCGTTCTTCCATTTGCTAAAGCCGAAATCGAGCAGGTTGTGTCCGGCAAGATCGTCCGGCGTGTTCGGCACGCCGCGCTCGGCGAGATAAGCGGGCGAGGCGACGACGACCATCCGGCTGTCGCCGAGCTTTCGCGCGAGCAGGCGCGACTCGCGCATGGCGCCGACGCGAATGGCGACATCGGCTCGCTGCTCCAGCAGATCCACCACGGTGTCGGTCAGCGTCACCTCGACTTTGATATCGGGATAGCGGCGGGCGAAATCCGGCAGCAGCGGCAGCAGCCGGTGCAGCCCGAACGGCACGCTGGTGTTGACGCGCAGCAAGCCGCTCGGCGTCGCCCCGACCGCCGCCTCGCGCTCGGCGGTGGCCATGTCGTCGAGCACGCGCACTGCGCGCTCATAGAACGCGCTGCCTTCCGGCGTCAGTTGCAGCTTGCGGGTCGAGCGGTTGATCAGGCGCACGCCGAGCCGGGCCTCGAGCCGCGAGATCAGCTTGCTGACCGCCGAAGGCGACATTCGGAAGGCCCGGGCGGCTGCGGAGAAGCCGCCGAGTTCAACCACCCGTGCAAAAACCTCCATCTCGCCGGACCGGTTGACGTCAAGGCGTGCCATGGTGATTTCAATTCATAAATGTTGTTCCAACAACGTGTCTAACTCATGAATGACATTCGGTCCAGTTTACATGCAGGAGCATGTTGCTCTGCAGCACATTGGAACCCGTCATGCCTCTCGCACTTTATGCGCTTACCGCCGGCGCCTTCGGAATCGGCGTCACCGAATTCGTCATCATGGGATTGCTGATCGAAGTCGGCGGTGACCTCCACGTGTCGATTCCGGCCGCGGGGCTGCTGATCTCCGGCTACGCGCTGGGCGTGGTGCTCGGCGCCCCCATCATGACCGTCGCCACCAGCCGCTGGCAACGCAAGACCGTGCTGCTGGTGCTGATGGGCATCTTCACGGCGGGCAACCTCGCCTGCGCCCTGGCGCCGGATTACTGGAGCCTGATGGCGGCGCGGGTGGTGACCGCCTTCGCCCACGGCACCTTCTTCGGCGTCGGCTCGGTGGTGGCCACCAGCCTGGTGGCGGCGAACAAGAAGGCATCGGCGATATCCATCATGTTCGCAGGCCTGACGGTCGCCACCATTCTCGGCGTGCCGTTCGGCACCTGGCTCGGACAGGCCTATGGCTGGCGCGCCACCTTTTTCGCGGTGACGTTGGTCGGACTGGCCGCCCTGACCGCGGTGGCGTTGCTGGTGCCGCCCGTCAAGGCGCCGCAAGAGCACAGCAAGCTGTCGGATGATCTGGCGGTTCTGGTTCGGCCGCAGGTGCTGCTGGCGTTCCTGACGACGATTCTCGGCTGGATCGGCATCTTCGCGCTGTTCACCTACGTTGCCCCGATCCTGACCCGCATCTCCGGCTTTAGCGACGCCGCGGTGTCGCCGATCCTGCTGGTGTTCGGCGCCGGCGCCATTGTCGGCAACCTGCTGGGCGGCCGCTTCGCCGACCGCTGGCCGGCGGGCAGCGTATTCGGCAGCCTGCTGCTGCTCGCCGCGGTGCTGGCCTCCGTCAGCCTTGCCGCCCACAACCAGGTCGCCGTCGTCATCGCCATTGCGCTGCTTGGCGCCGCAGCCTTCGCCACCGCCGCGCCGCTGCAGATGGCAGTGCTGCACAAGGCCGAGGGCGCCGGGCAAAGCCTCGCTTCCAGCTTCAACATTGCCGCGTTCAATCTTGGCAATGCCATCGGCGCTTGGCTCGGGGGTGCGGTGATCGCCCATGGCGGGCTGAATGCGGTACCTTGGGTGGCCGCCATCGCGCCGCTGGCGGGAGTCGCGGTGGCCGTTCTGGCCAACCGCATGGACGGTGCGCCAGTGCCGCGTCCCGCCGCGGCCGAGTAGGGGCTGCCATCACAAAAGGGGCCGAAATCCGGCCGATCCCGCTGGGAAATCGACATTTAAGTGTCATGGCCGGGCTTGTCCCGGTCATCCCTGTCTTGCATGAAGGAGGCAGATTCGCAGACGTTGGCCCCGCTCGGGTCACGACGCACAGAGACGAGAGCCCCCCATGAGACTGCCCCGCGAGATCGGCCCCATCCACTTCGTCGGGATCGGCGGCATCGGCATGAGCGGCATTGCCGAAGTGCTGTGCAACCTCGGCTACACGGTGCAGGGCTCCGACGCTTCGGAAAGCGCCAACGTCAACCGGCTCAGGGAAAAGGGCATCAAAGTCACCGTCGGCCACAAGGCCGACAACGTTGCCGGTGCCGATGTGCTGGTGGTCTCCACCGCCATCAAGCGCGACAATCCAGAACTGCTGGCGGCCCGCGCCCAGCGCATCCCGGTGGTGCGCCGCGCCGAGATGCTGGCCGAACTGATGCGGCTGAAAAGCTGCGTGGCTATCGCCGGCACTCACGGCAAGACCACGACCACCTCGATGGTGGCCGCCTTGCTCGATGCCGGTGAACTCGATCCCACCGTGATCAACGGCGGCATCATCAACGCCTACGGCACCAATGCGCGGCTCGGCGCCGGCGACTGGATGGTGGTGGAGGCCGACGAGAGCGACGGCACCTTCCTCAAGCTGCCCGCCGACGTCGCCATCGTGACCAACGTCGATCCCGAACATCTCGATCACTTCGGCACCTTCGAAGCGGTGCAGGACGCGTTCCGCCACTTCGTCGAGAACGTGCCGTTCTACGGCTTTGCGGTGATGTGCATCGACCATCCGGTGGTGCAGACCCTGGTCGGCAAGATCGAGGATCGCCGCATCATCACCTACGGCACCAATCCGCAGGCCGACGTGCGGCTGCTCGACCTGCATCCGGCCAATGGCGGCTCCGCCTTCAGGGTGGCGTTCCGCGACCGCAAGGCCGGGACATCCCATGAGATCGCCGATCTGGTGCTGCCGATGCCCGGCCGCCACAACGCGCTCAACGCCACCGCCGCCATCGCCGTCGCCCATGAGCTCGGCCTCACCGATGACATGATCCGCAAGGCGCTGGCCGGCTTCGGCGGCGTCAAGCGCCGCTTCACCAGGACCGGCGAGTGGAAAGGCGTCACCATCATCGACGATTACGGCCACCATCCGGTGGAGATCTCGGCGGTGCTGCGGGCGGCGCGGGAATCCACCGAAGGCAAGGTCATCGCCGTGGTGCAGCCGCATCGCTTCACCCGCCTGCAGTCGCTTTTCGAGGAATTCTGCACCTGCTTCAACGACGCCGACACGGTGGTGGTCGCCGAAGTCTATCCGGCCGGCGAGGCGCCGATCGAAGGCATCGATCGCGATCACTTCGTGCTCGGCCTGCGCGCCCACGGTCACCGCCAGGTGATCCCGCTGCAGGAATCCGCGGCGCTCGCGGGCCTGATCGCCGGCGTCGCCAAACCCGGCGACACCGTGGTCTGCCTCGGCGCCGGCAACATCACGCAGTGGGCTTACGCGCTGCCGGGCGAGCTGAAGGCGTTGGGGTAACGACTGCGATGGTCGACGCGCTCTCCACACGCGCAGTCGCGCCCCCTCTCCCCCGGGCGCAGCGAAGCTGCGTCTGGCGGGAGAGGGTGGGGGAGAGGGGGCGCCACACGCTCCGTCGCCCGCGGCTCCCCCTCTCCCGTCTTCGCTTCGCGAAGCCACCCTCCCCCGCAGGGGGGAGGGGACCCAAACATGACCAGCTTACCGGGCAGCATGACCTTTCCCGACCTCAGCGCCGACTTGAAATCCGCCATGCCCGAACTTCGCGGTCGGCTGCTGGCGAATGAATCGCTGGCGCCGCTGACCTGGTTTCGCGTCGGCGGCCCGGCGCAAGTCCTGTTCACGCCTGCGGATGAGGACGATCTCGCATACTTCCTGTCGCGGCTGCCGATGGACATTCCGGTCACCGTGGTCGGCGTCGGCTCCAATCTGATCGTGCGCGACGGCGGCATTGCCGGCGTGGTGATCCGCCTCAGCCCGCGCGGTTTTGGCGCGACGACGGCAGAGAACGACATCGTCAGCGCCGGCACCGCTGCGTTGGACAAGCGCGTGGCGGAGACCGCGGCGGCCGCCAATATCAGCGGTCTCGAATTCTACTTCGGAATTCCCGGCTCGATCGGCGGTGCGCTGCGCATGAATGCCGGCGCCAATGGCGGCGAGACGAAGGACGTGCTGATCGAGGCCACCGGCATCGGCCGCGACGGGACGAAACACGTGTTCAACAACGCCGCGATGCAGTTCGTCTATCGCAACAGTGGCGTCGACCCGTCCATCATCTTCACCTCTGCAAAATTCCGCGGCGTGCTCACTGAGTCTTCGATGATCCGCGCCAAGATGGATGCGGTGCAGGCGCATCGCGAGACTGCGCAGCCGATCCGTGAAAAGACCGGCGGCTCGACCTTCAAGAACCCGCCCGGCCACAGCGCCTGGAAGCTGGTCGACGCCGCCGGCTGCCGCGGACTGCGCGTCGGCGGCGCGCAGGTGTCGGAAATGCACTGCAATTTCCTGATCAACACCGGCGATGCCACCGCCGCCGACATCGAGACGCTAGGCGAGACCGTGCGCGCGCGGGTACTGGCGCAATCCGGCATCGACCTGCACTGGGAAATCAAGCGCATAGGGGTCGTGTAGTGTTGTTCCTCACCTCTCCGCGTTGGGGAGAGGTGAGGAGGCTACTTCGCAGCAGGCGCCACTGCTGGCGCGGGCTCGACCGGCGCCACCACATCGCTCAGCGCCAGCAGCCGCTGCAACGGTGCCGGCGATACCTGGAACGTGCCTTGGAACGGATGTTCCTGCAGCGCGATCAGCCCGAGTGCGACGATGGCGGCGGTGCCGAACACCGTGAGAGCGGCGAGCATCGCGCGCGGTCGTTCGAGATGCACGAGCGCCAGTCCCACCTGGGTCATGACGCCGAGGATCAGCACCGAAATCCACTTGATGTCGTTGGTGCGGTCGGACGACAGGCTGAGCCGGTCACCGCGCGCGGTGCCGACGCGGACCGCTGCGCTCAGCAACGCGGCATGAATCGCGCCGCTGGCGTCCTTGGTGATGGCGGGGTCGCTGACCTCGCGCAGCAGCGTGTCATAGGCGGCACGGGTCTTCGCCGAACTGCCGGCCTCGACCATCTCCGGCCATTCTTCCTGCACCGCGGAGCGGGCGTAGTCCTTGAGCGCCACGCGGATGGTTCGCATGTCGGTCACCGACGCCACGCTCAGCGTATAGATGTTGCGCAATTCGCCGGCCTCGGTCTGCACCGCGCGCAGCGCCTGGCGGTTGCGGTCGCCGATGTCGTTGGCGAGAAAGCTGGTCAGCAGTCCGAACAGGATCGCCAGGCAGGAAAAGAACGGCGCCACCACCCCGATCAGGGACTGGATGCGGCTGCGGAGCGGCGAGCGGAACGTCACGCCGGCCAGCGCCAGCGCCGTGCCATAGTAAAGCGTGCAGAGCGCGGCGAAAATGCCCAGCGTGGGCAGGTCGAGCCAGGCCTTGAGCATCGATCGGGTCTCTCCCGCTTGGGACAATGGGGCAGGGGTCGCGTTGCGGACGCAAATCAGCAATATCTGACTCGTGCCCGGGAATGCTATTGGCCGACGGGCATGGCTGGGGCTGAATCGGGGCATCGATCGATGACGGAACGGGATGAATCAATGCGGATCACGATTCTGTTCGGCGGTCTGAACAAGGAGCGGCTGGTCTCGGTGGCCACCGCGCAGGCGCTGCACGCGGCGCTGCCGGAAGCCGAGCTGTGGTTCTGGGACGCCGACGACCGCGTCTACGCCACCCGACCGGAAACACTGCTCGGTCATGCGCGTCCGTTCGAAGATCCGTTCAAGCCCGCCTGCGCCAGCATTGGGCTGCTGGCGCAGGCGCTCGACCAGGCGAAGGCGGAAAATCGCGTGCTGGTGCTCGGCCTGCATGGCGGGATGGCCGAGAATGGCGAGTTGCAGGCGATGTGCGAGATGCGCGGCATCCCGTTCACGGGCTCCGGCTCGGCGTCGTCGAACCTCGCTTTCGACAAGGTGGCGGCCAAGCGCTTTGCCGCCATCGCCGGCGTCACCGTCGCGCCTGGCGTGGCGCCCGACCAGATCGACGAGGCTTTCGCCGCGCACGGCCGGCTGATCGCCAAGCCGGCCCGGGACGGTTCGAGCTTCGGCCTGATCTTCGTCAATGCGAGCCAGGATCTGGTCGCGGTGCGCCGGGCGGCGAAGATCGAGGAGTATGTGATCGAGCCGTTCGTCGCCGGTGTCGAGGCCACCTGCGGCGTACTGGAGCAGGCAGACGGTTCGCTGATCGCGCTGCCGCCGATCGAGATCATCCCGGCGGATGGCGGCTTCGACTATCATTCGAAATATCTCGCCTCGGCGACGCAGGAAATCTGCCCCGGCCGGTTCAGCCCAGAGATCAGCGCCGTCATAATGGATTTCTCGGTCAGGGCGCACCGAGCGATGTCGTGCCGCGGCTATTCGCGGTCGGATTTCATCGTGTCGGCCAATGGCCCAGTCTATCTCGAAACCAACACCCTGCCGGGCCTGACCAAGGCCTCGCTCTACCCCAAGGAGCTGAGAGTCCAGGGCATCAGCTTTGTCGATTTCCTGCACGGCCAGATTGCAATCGCGACGAAGCGGGTGGGGTGACCTACTGGGCTGTCGTCGCCCGCGAAAGCGGGCGACCCAGTATTCCGAGACGCCGGCGACGATGCTGATATGCCGCCGCTTACTGGGTCACCCGCTTTCGCGGGTGACGACACCCGGCACGGCGGCCCCCCGGTTCCATCCGACTCATCCGCAACACTCCGGCTAAAGTCTTCTGAAACCGCATCTAATCATGTGCTGCCCCGGGCAACTTTACACTTTGTTTACCAGGAAGTCCGAAGGTTAACGCTGGCGGCGCATGTGGCGCTTGGCTGCCGGTGCGCGAGCCGTGCGGAGTTCCGCGACGACTCATGCAGCGACATTCGGGATATCACCTGGGCCATAGCCCGCAGCGGATGCGGGCATAACATGTAACGAGCGCGTGCAATGGATGGTGGAGGACGCCTCTCTCGATCGGTGAGATCGCTGGGGCCCCAAACTGACCTGAGATTGGCTGCCATTGGCGCGGCCATACTGCTGCGCGAGCAGCCTGGCGCCGCTTGCCGATTTTCTTGCCCGTTGTTCTGCCCGTTTCCGGGCTCCGAAGCGCGTCGTGCGCGAACAGAGCCCGAACAAATACATCGCGCTGCTCGAGCGCTACGTTCCGCGCCGCGTCGGCATCGCCGCGACCATCCTGATGCTGCTCGGCAGCGTCGGCTTCGGCGTGGTCAGGGGCAACCATCTCGACGAACTCATTGCCACGCTGAGCGATGCCCGCAATGCCGCGGCCAACGCCGCCGGCTTCCGCATCGCTTCGGTGACGCTCAACGGCCGCAAGCAGCTGACCCAGGACGAAATCCTCGCCATCGGCGGCGTCAACGGCCGCTCGTCGCTGCTGTTTCTCGATGCCGCCACGGTGCGCGACCGGCTCAAGGCCAATCCGTGGATCGCCGAAGCCAACGTGCTGAAGCTGTATCCAGACCGGTTGCAGATCGACGTCACCGAACGTACCGCCTTTGCGCTGTGGCAGCAGGACGGCCGCCTCGCAGTGGTCGCCGACGATGGCGCCGTGCTGGAGACCTACGTGTCGCGCCGTTTCACCTCGCTGCCGCTGGTGGTGGGCAAGGGCGCCGACACCCGCGCCAGGGATTTTCTCGCCTTGCTGGATCGCTATCCGCAGGTGCGCTCGGTGACCAAGGCCGCGATCTTCGTCGGCGAACGGCGCTGGAATCTGCGGCTCAAGGATGGCCTCGACATCAGGCTTCCGGAAAACGACGTCGGCAACGCGCTCGCGATGCTGAGCAAGCTCGACAAGGAAGACCGTTTGTTTTCGAAAGACATCGTGGCCATCGACATGCGGCTGCCTGACCGGCTGACCGTGCGGCTGTCGGAAGATGCCGCCAAGGCCCGCGACGATCTGTTCAACAAGGCCAACGCCGCCAAGAAGAAGGCTGGCGCCGCATGACCACGCTCGATCGCAACCAGGCGCCGAAAACCCGCGCGATGGCGACCAACCGCACCGCGCTGGTTGCCTCGCTGGATATCGGCACCAGCAAGATCGCCTGCATGATCGCACGGCTGAAGCCCTGCGCGCCCAACGAGGCGCTGCGCGGCCGCAGCCATGCGGTGGAATTGATCGGCTACAGCCAGATCCAGTCGCGCGGCGTCAAGTCCGGCGCGGTGGTCGATCTCGGCGAATGCGAACAGGCCGTGCGCCAGGCTGTGGCGCTGGCCGAAAAGATGGCCAAGGTCCGGGTTGAATCGGTTTTGCTGTCGGTCTCGGCCGGCCGGCTGCAGGGTCAATTGATCGAAGCCTGCGCCGACATCAAGGGCGGCGCGGTCACCGCCGCCGATGTCAGCCGCGTCACCTCGGCCGGCATGCATCATGCCACGCCACCCGGCCGCACCGTGCTGCACGCGCTGCCGGTCGGCTATCAGCTCGATGGCGTCAAAGGCATTCGCGATCCCCGGGGCATGGTGGCGCGGCAGTTCGGCGTCGACATGAACGTCGTCACCGCCGACGCCACCGTCGCCAAGAACCTGATGCTGGTGGTCGAGCGCTGCCATCTCAATGTCGAGGCCATGGCGGCGAGTCCCTATGTTGCAGGTCTTGCTGTCCTGACCGACGACGAGGCCGATCTCGGCGCCGCCGTCGTCGAGATGGGGGCCGGCACCACCACCATCGCCACCTATTCCAGCGGGCGCTTCGTTCATGCGTCAGGTTTTGCGGTCGGCGGGCAACACATCACCATGGATCTGGCGCGCGGTTTAGGTGCGACGATTGCGGATGCCGAGCGAATCAAGACGTTATATGGCACCGTGCTGACGGGCGGCTCCGATGCGCGCGAACTGCTGTCCGTGCCGTCGGCAGGCGACAATGACCGCGACACGCCGCAGGTCGTATCCCGCGCCACAATCGCCAACATCGTCCGGCAGCGCGCCGAGGAGATTTTTGAAATGGTCAGGGACCGACTCGCGGATTCCCCTTTTGCGGCAGAGCCGCGGGCGCGGGTTGTGTTGTCGGGCGGCGCTTCGCAGCTCACCGGACTGGTCGATCTCGCCACCCAGATTCTCGGCCGTCCGGTTCGCATCGGCCGTCCGCTCGGTTTCGGCCGGCTGCCGACCGAGGCCAAGAGCGCATCCTTCGCAGTGCCCGCCGGGCTCCTAGTCTATCCGCAATTCGCTCATCTTGAACATGTCGAACCGCGGCATACGCGGCAGCTCAAGACAGGGACCGACGGCTATTTCGGAAAGGTCGGACGATGGCTTCGCGAGGGTTTCTGATGAAATTTTGCCGACCCTTCCTTTTTCCTTCCTTCGCGCTTTCGGCCTCCGGCCGCGGGCATGACCAGACAACGCGCGCGTAATCGAGAGGCAATCACATGACACTTAATCTTACCCCCCGGATATCGCCGAGCTGAAGCCCCGCATCACCGTGTTCGGCGTCGGCGGCGCCGGCGGCAATGCCGTCAACAACATGATCACCGCCGGTCTGATGGGCGTCGATTTCGTCGTCGCCAACACCGACGCGCAGGCGCTCACCATGTCGAAGGCCCAGCGCATCGTGCAGATGGGCACGGTCGTGACCCAGGGCCTTGGCGCCGGTTCGCAGCCTGACGTCGGCGCCGCCGCCGCACAGGAAGTCATTGACGAGATTCGCGATCACCTCTCGGGCGCCAACATGGTGTTCGTGACCTGCGGCATGGGCGGCGGCACCGGCACCGGTGCAGCCCCGGTGATCGCCAAGACCGCGCGCGACATGGGCATCCTCACCGTCGGCGTGGTCACCAAACCGTTCCACTTCGAAGGCCAGCGCCGCATGCGCACTGCGGAGGCCGGCATTGCCGAGCTGCACAAGGTGGTCGACACGCTGCTGATCATCCCGAACCAGAACCTGTTCCGGGTCGCCAACGAGAAGACCACCTTTGCCGACGCCTTCGCGATGGCCGACCAGGTGCTCTACTCGGGCGTCGCCTGCATTACCGACCTGATGGTCAAGGAAGGCCTGATCAACCTCGACTTCGCCGACGTCCGCGCCGTGATGCGCGAAATGGGCAAGGCGATGATGGGCACCGGCGAAGCCACCGGCGAGAAGCGCGCGCTGACCGCCGCGGAAGCCGCGATCGCCAACCCGCTGATCGACGATTCCTCGATGAAGGGCGCCCGTGGCCTGCTGATCTCGATCACCGGCGGCAAGGACCTGACTTTGTTCGAGGTCGACGAAGCTGCTACCCGCATCCGCGAGGAAGTCGATCAGGACGCCAACATCATTGTCGGCGCGACCTTCGACGAGACCCTCGATGGCGTGATCCGCGTCTCCGTGGTCGCCACCGGCATCGACCAGACACTGCTGGCCCGCAATGCCGCGGGTCCGGCTGCTGCCGCAACCGCTGCGGTCGCTGCGCCGGGCGCCCCGGACAACCGTCTGGCCGAGCTCACTGCACGCCTGCGCGCCGACAACCAGCGCGCCGTCGCGACCACCGCGCAGAAGACCGATGCACCACGTCCGGCTGCACCGGCTCCCGCTCCTGAACAGCGCCCGGCCGCCAGCAACCATGAACGTGCAGCCCTGGCAGCGATCGCCGCCGCGGTTGCACCCGAGGCCAACCGGCCGGTCGCTCAGGTCTCGTCCCAGCCAGCCTCCTACGGTGACGTGACGGTGCGCCCGATCGCGCAGAAGCCGTCGCTGTTCCCGGAGCGCGAAGCGCCGCGCGCGGAAGCGCCGGAGCCCGCCGTTCCCGAGCAGTTCATCCCGCAGCCCGCCGAACGTGCCCCGGTGCGCGCGCCGCGGATGCCGAAGTTCGACGAATTGCCGATGACCGCGCAGAACGAGATCTGCCAGTCCCGCGGCGAATCGGACGAGGATCATCCGCAGAAGGTCCGGATGTCGCTGCTGCAGCGCTTGGCCAATGTCGGTCTCGGTCGTCGCGACGACGAATCCGAGCCGCCACTGGCCGGCCGCGCCGCGGCTCCTGCCATGGCCCCGATGCCGCCGCTGCCGGAACGCAAGCCGCAGCGCAGCGTCGCTGAGCAGATGGGCCAGGATCCGGTATCGGAATATGCCCGACGCCCCGCGCCGCAGGGCCTCGACAGCCACGGCCGTCCGGCACCTGTTGCTCCGGCGCCACAGGGTGACGACCATCTCGATATCCCGGCCTTCCTGCGCCGCCAGTCGAACTGAGATTTGTTACAATCGTGACGACCGCGAGGTCCCGGCTGCATCAGCCGGGACCTTTGCTTTTGGCGACGTCGATACAGAGTGAAATATTAAGTGCCTGATTTTAATAGATAAAGAGACGTTTTCTATGTTGCTCGGCGGTGCAAAAAGTGCAAAACCGGCGGCAAGTTAGGTAAACGCTTGGCGCGATTGCGGCAGAGGTTGGGTAACAATCGGTAAAAAAGCGTGAGTTGGCGCACTTTGTGGCAGTCGGTATGGTCAATCCGACTCGGGGACACTTGAAGGCGATCGCCGGATACCGGTTTGGCTCGAATTCGAGTGGGTCATCAGTGGGTGGTTACGAATGAAATTTAGTCGGCAAACAACGCTCTGGTCGCAGGCCACCGTCACGGGCGTCGGCGTTCATTCCGGTTCCCCTGCCAGCCTGACTATCGGACCTGCCCCCGTCGACTCTGGTTTCATCTTCATCCGCACCGGCCTCGAAGGCCCCGACCGCGAAGTTCACGCCGACGCCAAATCCGTCATCTCCACCGAATTCGCCACCGTGCTCGGCGATCGCGACGGCCCGCTGGTCTCCACCGCCGAACATATTCTCGCAGCTTTGCGCGGCATGGGCGTCGACAACGCCACCATCGAAGTCGACGGGCCGGAAGTGCCGATCATGGACGGCTCCGCCGCCGCCTTCGTCGCCGCCATCGATCAGGCCGGCATCGTCGAGCAGGCGGCGCGCCGCCGCTACATCCAGGTTCTCAAGCCCGTGCAGGTCGCCATGGGCGACTCCTTCGGCGAATTGCGGCCCCACGCTGCGGGCTTCCGTGCCGAAGTCGAGATCAATTTCGCCAATCCGGTGATCGGCCGCCAGACCTACACCCTCGATCTCAATCCGCAGAGCTTCCGTCGTGACATCGGTCGTGCCCGCACCTTCGGCTGCATGAACGACGTTGCCCGCCTGTGGGACGCCGGCTTTGCGCTCGGTGCTTCGTTCGAGAATTCGGTGGTGTTCGACGATGACCGCCTGCTGAACGCCGAAGGCCTGCGCTATACCGACGAATGCGTGCGCCACAAGGTGCTCGACGTGGTCGGCGACCTCGCACTGGCCGGCCTGCCGCTGCTGGGTGCCTATCGCTCGGTCCGCGGCGGCCACAAGCTCAACCACGCCGTCCTCACTGCTCTGATCGCCGATCGCTCGGCCTGGAAGATCGTTGAAGCCGAACCGGCCCGCCGTCCGCGCGCCGAAGTCGCCAGCGGAATGCTCGGTGGCATGGTCGCCCCGGCCTTCGGCCCGGACGTTTCCTGAATCATCCACTGTAACCATAACCTGCCGTATTGCACCGGCCTTCGCCTTAATCCGGGCGAAATGCCTGCGTATCCGGTTAACTTACGGACATTATTCGGCTAAACAGCGCATGGTCTGGTTTCGGGACCGCCGCGCTGTTCCGGTATGTCCATGATCGTGCGCATGGCACGGGCAACGCATCACGAGCGTCAGGTCATCAATGTCGGCACAGCGTATCACGCGCGGACTGCGCAAGTTCTCAGCCTTCCACGGTCAGCGGCTCCGGCTGGCGTCGCTGCTGGTGATGGCTGTTCCGCTGAGCGGCTGCGGCACCGGTGCGATCTGGGACAAGTTCAGCACCAAGGACGACACCTACACCGAGGAGCCGGCCGACAAGCTCTACAATGAGGGCCTGTACCTCATGAACCAGAGCAAGGACCCGAAGGCCGCGGCGAAGAAGTTCGAGGAAGTCGACCGCCAGCATCCCTATTCGGAATGGGCCCGCAAGTCGCTGCTGATGTCGGCCTATGCGGCCTACGAATCGGCCGACTACGACACCTGTATCGGTTCGGCGACGCGCTACGTCACGCTGCATCCCGGCAGCCCCGATGCCGCCTATGCGCAGTACCTGATCGCCGCCTCGCACTACGACCAGATTCCAGACATCTCGCGCGACCAGGGCCGCACCGAGAAGGCGATGGCGGCACTTGAGGAAGTGATCCGCAAGTACCCCACCTCGGAATATGCCACCTCTGCCAAGAAGAAGCTGGAAGGCGCCCGTGACCAGGCTGGCCGGCAAGGAAATGGAAATCGGCCGTTACAACCTGGAAAAGCGCAACTACACCGGCGCCATCAACCGCTTCAAGACCGTCGTGACCCAGTACCAGACCACCCGGCATGTCGAGGAAGCCCTGATGCGGCTGACCGAGGCCTATATGGCCATCGGCATTGTCGGCGAGGCGCAGACCGCCGCCGCAGTGCTCGGCCACAATTTTCCTGACAGCAGATGGTACAAAGACGCTTATAATCTTGTAAAGTCGGGCGGACTCGAACCGAGCGAGAACAAGGGCTCTTACCTCAGTAAGGCCTTCAAGCGATTTGGCCTCGGCTAGGAACTGACCTCTCATGCTGGCCCGTCTTTCGATCCGTGACATCGTCCTGATCGAACGGCTCGATATCGAGTTTTCCCGCGGTCTGGCCGTGCTGACCGGGGAGACCGGCGCCGGCAAATCCATCCTTCTCGATGCCTTCGCGCTGGCGCTTGGCGGTCGTGGCGATGCCAATCTGGTGCGCCATGGCGTCGAGCAGGGCCAGGTCACCGCCACCTTCGACATCGCCAAGGGCCACCCGGCCGCGGTGATTCTCGCCGCCAACGGGTTTGAAGACACCGGCGAAATGATTCTGCGCCGTGTGCAATTGGCCGACGGCCGCACCCGCGCTTTCATCAACGACCAGGCCATATCGGTGCAGACCCTGAAAGCGGTCGGCGCCGCTCTGGTGGAAATCCACGGCCAGCACGACGAGCGCGCTTTGGTGGACGCCGCCACCCATCGCCGGCTGCTCGATGCCTTTGCCGGGCTGGAAAAGGACGTGGCGGCGCTGGAGACCCTGTGGGACGCCCGCAAGGCCGCGCTGTCGGTGCTCGACGAGCACCGCGCCAACATGGAGCGCGCCGCCCGCGACGCCGATTATCTGCGCCACTCCGCCGACGAGCTGAAGAAGCTGGCGCCCAAGGAGGGCGAGGAGACCGCTTTGGCCGAGCGCCGCACCGGCATGATGCAGGGCGAGAAGGTCTCTGCCGACCTGCGCGAGGCGCAGGACGCCGTCTCGGGCCATCATTCGCCGGTGGCCACTTTGGCCGCCGCGGTGCGCCGCCTGGAGCGCCGCGCCGGCAGTGCGCCGGATCTGGTGGAGCCCGCGGTCAAGGCTATCGACATCGCCATCAACGCGCTGGAAGAGGCCGACCAGCACCTCACGGCTGCGCTGATCAAGGCCGATTTCGATCCCGCCGAACTGGAGCGAATCGAGGAGCGGCTGTTCGCGCTGCGCGCTGCCTCGCGAAAATTCTCCACCCCGGTGGACAACCTCGCGGCGCTGGCCAAACAGTATTCGGCCGATGTCGCATCCATCGATGCCGGCGCCGGCCGGCTGCAGGCGCTGGAACGCGCCGCCGCCGAGGCCGATGGCCGCTATGCCGCGGCGGCTTCCAAGCTGTCGATGGCGCGCACCAAGTCTGCCGAAAAGCTCAACAAGGCTGTCATCGCCGAACTGGCGCCGCTCAAGCTGGAACGCGCCAAGTTCATGACCCAGGTCGAATCGGACGCCAAGAGCCCGGGTCCGCAGGGCATCGACCGCGTCGAGTTCTGGGTGCAGACCAATCCCGGCACCCGCGCCGGCCCGCTGATGAAGGTGGCCTCCGGCGGCGAGCTGTCGCGCTTTCTGCTGGCCTTGAAGGTGGTGCTGTCCGATCGCGGCTCGGCGCCCACTCTGGTGTTCGACGAGATCGACACCGGCGTCGGCGGCGCGGTGGCCGACGCCATCGGCGCGCGGCTGGCGCGGCTGGCCGGTAAGGTCCAGGTGATGGCCGTCACCCACGCCCCGCAGGTCGCCGCCCGTGCCGACCAGCATCTGCTGATTTCGAAGGATGCCCTCGACCGCGGCAAACGCGTCGCCACCCGCGTCAACACCCTGGCCGCCGACCCCCGCCGCGAGGAGATCGCGAGGATGCTGGCGGGTGCGGAGATCACGGCGGAGGCACGGGCAGCGGCGGACCGGTTGCTCAAAGGCGCGGCCTGAAGCTAAGCACGCGGCTGTCAGCGCCCGGCCGGCGCGCAATTGCGCGCCAGGACCGGGCGACCCAGTAAACGCCCGCGTCGCGGCTCTATCACCACGGTTCGCGTTTACTGGGTCCCCCGCTTTCGCGGAGGACGACAGCGGAGATTGCGGAACCAATTCGTGCTCCGTCTTTTCTCACCGCGCACTTCATCGTATCCATAGGCATGACCAAGACACCAAAGTCCAAAGCCACCCCCCCGGACATCGCCACCCTCACCAAGGCCAAAGCCAAGGTGGAACTGATGCGGCTGTCGCTGGAGATGGAGGCGCACAACGTCGCCTACTATCAAAAGGACGCGCCCAAAATTTCCGACGCCGAGTACGACGCGCTGCGCCGCCGCGTCGAGGCGATCGAGGCCAAATTCCCCGAGCTGGTCACCGGCTCATCGCCGACCCTGACCGTCGGCGCCGCACCCTCGCGCGCCTTCGCCAAGGTGCAGCATGCGGTGCCGATGCTGTCGCTGGGCAATGCCTTCAGCGACGAGGAGGTCGCCGAATTCGTCGAGCGCATCCAGCGCTTCCTCCGGATCGACGAGGTGCCGGCGATCGTCGCCGAGCCGAAGATCGACGGGCTGTCGCTGTCGTTGCGCTACGAGCATGGCGAGCTGGTGCGCGCCGCCACCCGCGGCGACGGCTTTACCGGCGAGGACGTCACCGCCAATGTCCGCACCATCGACGACATCCCCAACAGGCTGAAAGGCAAGGCCATCCCCGCGGCCTGCGAGCTGCGCGGCGAGGTCTACATGCTGAAGAGCGACTTCCTCGCGCTCAACAAGCGTCAGGAGGAGGCAGGCGAGGACCCCTTCGCCAATCCGCGCAATTCTGCCGCCGGCTCATTGCGCCAGAAGGACGTCGCCATCACTGCGTCGCGGCCGCTCAAATTTTTCGCCTACGCCTGGGGCGAGATGTCGGACTATCCGATCGACGAGCCGACCCAGCACGGCATGTTGAAATGGCTCGATCACGCCGGTTTCACCGTCAATCCGCTGATCACCTTGTGCCACGGTGTCGAGGACGCGCTGAAATTCTACCGCAAGATCGGCGAGGAGCGGGCGTCGCTCGGCTATGACATCGACGGCGTGGTCTACAAGGTCGACCGCATCGACTGGCAGGCCCGGCTGGGCTTTGCCGGCCGCGCGCCGCGCTGGGCGATCGCGCACAAGTTCGCTGCGGAGCAGGCCACGACCGTGCTGGAAAAGATCGACATCCAGGTCGGCCGCACTGGTGCGCTGACCCCGGTGGCGCGGCTGACGCCGGTCACCGTCGGCGGCGTGGTGGTGGCGAACGCGACGCTGCATAACGAGGACTACATCAAGGGCGTCGGCAATGACGGCCAGCCGATCCGCGACGGCGTCGATATCCGCGAAGGCGACACCGTGGTCATCCAGCGCGCCGGCGACGTGATCCCGCAGGTGGTCAGCGTCGTCATGGAGAAGCGTCCAAAGGACGCGAAGCCGTTTGCCTTCCCGACCAAATGCCCGGTCTGCGGCAGCCACGCCATCCGCGAGAACGGCGAGGTGGTCACTCGCTGCACCGGCGCGCTGATCTGTCCGGCGCAGGCGGTGGAGCGGCTCAAGCATTTTGTGTCGCGGCTGGCCTTCGACATCGACGGGCTCGGCGACAAGCAGATCCAGGAATTCTATGACGACGGCCTGATCATGCATCCGGTCGACATTTTTACCTTGGCCAAGCGCGACGCGCGCGCAGAAAAGAAGCTGCGCGACCGCGAAGGCTTTGGCGAGGTCTCGGTGCGCAACCTGTTCGCCGCCATCGACGCGCGCCGCAAGATCGAACTCAACCGGCTGATCTTCGCGCTCGGCATCCGCCACATCGGCGAGGGCAACGCGAAACTGCTGGCGCGCCATTACGGCAGTTTCAATGCCTTTCGCGATGCCATGCTGGCCGCCGCCGCAGGGCAGACCGCCGAGGGCAATAGTTCGGAGGCCTGGCAGGATCTTAACAACATCGGCGGCGTCGGCGAGATCGTCGCTGACGCGGTGGTCGAGTTCTTCGCCGAGAAGCGCAACGTCAAGGCGCTCGGCGAACTGCTCGACGAGATCGAGGTGCTCGATGTCGAGCAGGCCAAGTCCGACACCGCCATTGCCGGCAAGACCGTGGTGTTCACGGGCTCATTGACAAAGTTCACCCGCGACGAGGCCAAGGCCGCCGCCGAACGCCTCAGCGCCAAGGTCGCCGGCTCAGTGTCGAAGAAGACCGACTATGTGGTGGCCGGCGAGGACGCCGGGTCGAAGCTGAAGAAGGCTACCGAGCTCGGCGTCAAAGTACTCACCGAAGACGAGTGGCTGGCGCTGATCGAGGCGACGTAACGCGCTGCGGGCTGCGAGAACGCGCGACATCCGGCGAACGACGTCAGGCGGTGTCGGTCCGCTGTCCCATCGCTCAAACCAAAAAGGCCGCCCCTGCGGGCGGCCTCCGGTCCGGCGCAATGCCGAAGATGCTGCAGCTACCACCCGCGACCGCCGCCGAAGCTGAAGCCGATGCTCGGGCCGCCGCCGTAATAGCCGCGGCGCTCATAGCCGCGATTGTAGCCGCGGTAGCCGCGATCGTAGCCGCCGCCGTAACCGTAGCCACGACCATAACCGCCGCCGTAGCCGTAGCGGGGTCCGCGGGTGCGATAGCAGCGGCCGTATTCGTCGCACACCATGCGCACCTGTTCGACGCTGGCGCCAGCCTCGGCGCCGATGGCGACGGGGCTAAGCGGCGCGGCAGCTGCCGCCGTGGTCAGCAGGGCGGTCGCCGCTGCGATCGAGAGGATAAGCTTCTTCATGTCAGTCTCCGGTTTGATTCTGTAGATGGTCGTGGCTTAGCGCCAGCCGCGATGATGGCCGCGCGACCAGCCGTAATGGTGTCCGCGTCCGCGCTGCCAGCCATGGTGATGGCCGCGTCCGCCGCGGCGCATGGCGTGACCGCCGCCGTGACCATGACCGCCGCGAACCTGGATGATGTCGCTGGCGCTGGTGGTCGTCGGCGCCAACGGGCTCACCGGCATTGCCACCGCCGGAAACATCAGGCCGAGCCCGAGCAGTCCTGCGGTCGCAGCCGCGATGATCGTTCGCTTCATGTGATTCCCTCAAGGCGCAACAGGCGCGCGCAACAAGCAATGACAGACAACATTGTTCCGCGTGGGGCGCAAATGATCGGCGAAGGAGGCAGAAAGGTGCGTCGGGACCGGTCGATGCCGCCGTGCGCTCGCGGCGCGATGCGCAGCACAATCTCTGGTGGTTTGTTGCGCTGCTGCTATCATCGTTCGCCGGCAGGCGATGAACGAGCTGGTGGAAAACAGGGAGGTTTGCCATGTCCGATGAAGCGTCGAACGTTGCCGTCCTGAAAGAGGCCTACGACAATTGGCGCGCCAGCAAGGGGGCGCCGGACCACTTCATGAAACTCGTCGATCCGGCCATCCGTTTCGGGTCGCTAGCGGACGGAAAGGAGCCGCTGACCTTCGCCCGCGCATATGATGGCCGCGAAGCGCTCAGCCAGTATTTCGACGGTCTCGCTGCTGAATGGGAGATGGTGGATGCGGTGGTCGATGAATTCGTCGCGCAGGGCGAGGCCGTCGTGATGCGCGGCTCCTGCCAATGGGCCAACAAGCGCACCGGCAAGGTGCTGAAAACCCCCAAGCTGGATTTCTGGCGGATGCGCAACGGCAAGGCCGTGGAGTTCTACGAATTCTACGACACCGCGGCGGCGGGCGCCGCCGCGGCCGAATGAACGTCAGATGCGGGGTGCGCGATCTACTTCGCGCCGACCGCTTTGGCGCGATATTTCATGTGCACGGCGCAGTTGCAGCCGGGCGGATGCGAGGCCATTTCCCGGGCCGCGTCGTTGGCCGGCGCCGGCGTGGCGGCAGGCAGGGCGGTGGCCTCCTTAACGCGGCGGTCCTGATCGGACTGGTCCCGCGTCGGGATATAGTTCAGCACCGGCGCCAGCCAGCGCTCGGCCTCGGCTACGCTCCAGCCTTTTCGCGCGGCGTAGTCCTCGACCTGGTCGCGTTCGATCTTGCCGACGCCGAAATAGGCGCTCTCGGGATGGCCGAAGTACAGGCCCGACACCGACGAGCCCGGCCACATGGCAAAGCTCTCGGTCAAGGTCACGCCTGCGGTGGCCTCGGCATCGAGCAGCCTGAACAAAGTCGTCTTCTCGGTGTGGTCGGGCTGTGCCGGATAGCCCGGCGCCGGGCGGATGCCCTTGTATTTTTCCAGGATCAGCTCGTCGGGCGACAGCGTCTCGTCCGGATCGGTGGCCCAGAATTCGCGGCGCACGCGCTGGTGCATGCGCTCGGCGAAGGCTTCCGCGAGACGGTCAGCCAGCGCCTTGCACAGGATCGATGAGTAGTCGTCGTTGGCATTCTTGAACTTGTCGGCGATGACGTCCTCGCCGATCCCCGCGGTGACCACGAAGGCGCCGATATAGTCGGGAATGCCGGAGGTGGCCGGCGCGATGAAGTCCGACAGTGCCGAATTGAAGCGGCCTTCGCGTTTCTCCGGCTGCTGGCGCAGCGTATGGAAGGTGGCTATCGGCGTGCTGCGGCTCTCGTCGGCATAGACGCGGATGTCGTCGCCGTCGGCATTGGCCGGCCAGAAGCCGACGGTCGCCTTGGCCGTGAACCACTTCTCGTCGACGATCTGCTTGAGCATCTTCTGCGCATCGGCGAACAGCGAGGTGGCCACTTCGCCGACCACCTTGTCGGTGAGTATGGCGGGATAGCGCCCGGACAATTCCCAGGTCTGGAAGAACGGCGTCCAGTCGATGTAGTCGGCCAGCTCCTTCAGCGAATAGTCGCTGAAGGTCTTGGTGCCGAAGAAGGTCGGCTTCTTCGGCGGCGTCCTGGCGAAGTCGATGACCACGGCATTGGCACGGGCGTCGGCCAGCTTCAGCCGCTTCTTGTCGGCCTGGGCGCGGAAATGCGCCGCGGAGATCTTGGCATAGTCGGCGCGGATTTCCGCCGCATAGGCGTCGCGGCGGTCTGCGGACATCAGCGCCGAGGCGACGCCGACGGCGCGGCTGGCGTCGTTGACATGGACGACCGGCCCGCTCTTGTAGTTCGGGTCGATCTTCACCGCCGTGTGCACGCGGCTGGTGGTGGCGCCGCCGATCAGCAGTGGCACCTTGAGGCCCTGGCGCTCCAGCTCGCCGGCGAGGAAGCTCATTTCGTCGAGCGACGGCGTGATCAGGCCTGACAGGCCGATGATGTCGGCGTTTTCGGCCTTGGCCGTCTCGATGATTTTTGAGGCCGGCACCATGACGCCGAGATCGATCACCTCGAAGTTGTTGCACTGGAGCACGATGCCCACAATGTTCTTGCCGATGTCGTGGACGTCGCCCTTGACCGTGGCGAGCACGATCTTGCCGGCGTTCTTGCGGCCATCGCCTTCGATGCCGGCGGCCAGATTGTCGGCCTTCTCCTGCTCCATGAACGGCATCAGCCAGGCCACCGCCTGCTTCATCACGCGGGCGGACTTCACCACCTGCGGCAGGAACATCTTGCCGTCGCCGAACAGGTCGCCGACGATATTCATGCCGGCCATCAAGGGACCCTCGATGACATGCAGCGGACGCGCGACGGTGAGGCGTGCCGCCTCGGTGTCCTCGTCGATATATTCGGTGATGCCGTGCACCAGCGCGTGGCTGAGCCGCTTCTCCACCGGCCATTCGCGCCAGGCGAGATCCTTCTCCTTGACCTCCTTGCCCTGGCCGCGGAATTTCTCCGCCAGTTCGAGCAGGCGTTCGGAAGCGCCGGGATCGCGGTTGAGGATGACGTCCTCGCAGACCTGGCGCAGCTCGGGATCGATGTCGTCATAAACGATCATCTGCCCGGCATTGACGATGCCCATGTCCATGCCGGCCTTGATGGCATGATACAGGAACACCGAATGCATCGCCTCCCGCACCGGCTCGTTGCCGCGGAACGAGAACGAGAGATTCGAGACGCCACCGGAAATATGGGCGTGCGGCAGGTTCTGGCGGATCCAGCGCGTCGCTTCGATGAAGTCGACGCCGTAATTGTTGTGTTCTTCGAGGCCGGTGGCGATGGCGAAGATGTTGGGATCGAAGATGATGTCTTCCGGCGGGAAGTCGAGCTGCCCGACCAGGATATCGTAGGCGCGTTTGCAGATCTCGGTCTTGCGCGCAAACGTATCGGCTTGGCCGACCTCGTCGAACGCCATCACCACCACGGCGGCGCCATGGCGGCGCGCGATCTTGGCCTCGTGGATGAACTTGGCTTCGCCTTCCTTCATCGAGATCGAGTTCACCACCGGCTTGCCCTGAACGCATTTCAGGCCGGCTTCGATCACGTTGAATTTGGACGAGTCGACCATGACAGGCACGCGGGCGATGTCCGGTTCCGCGGCGACGAGGTTGAGGAAGGTGATCATGGCCTGCTCGGAATCGAGCAGGCCATCGTCCATGTTGACGTCGATGATCTGCGCGCCGTTCTCGACCTGGTCGCGCGCAACCTGCAGCGCAGCGGTATAGTCGCCGGCAGTGACCAGCTTGCGGAATTTCGCGGAGCCGGTGACGTTGGTGCGCTCGCCGACATTGACGAAGGGAATGGCCGGCGTGAGGTCGAACGGCTCGAGGCCGCTCAGCCGCAGCCGTGGTTCGATGACCGGCACGACGCGCGGCTTGTGGGGCGCGACGGCCTTGGCGATCGCTGCGATGTGGTCCGGCGTGGTGCCGCAGCAGCCGCCGACGATGTTAACGAGGCCGGACTGTGCGAACTCGCCGATCAGCCGCGCCATATAGTCCGGGCTCTCGTCGTACTGCCCGAACTCGTTGGGCAGGCCGGCATTGGGATAGGCGCAGACCAGCGTATCGGCGACCCGGCCGATATCCGCGATATGCGCGCGCAGGTCTTCGGCGCCGAGCGCGCAGTTGAATCCGATGGTGATCGGCTTGGCATGGCGCACCGAGTTCCAGAACGCTTCCGGCAACTGGCCTGAGAGCAGGCGGCCGGACTTGTCGGTGATGGTGCCGGAGACCATCACGGGCATGTCGATGCCGCGGGCCTCGCAGATTTCCGCGATGGCGTAGAGCGCCGCCTTGGCATTCAGCGTGTCGAAGATGGTTTCCAGCAGCAGCAGATCGGCGCCGCCGTCGATCAGTCCGTTGATCTGCTCGCTATAGGCGATGCGCAGGTCGTCGAAGGTCACGGCGCGGTAGCCGGGCGAGGACACGTCGGGTGAGATCGAGGCGGTGCGGTTGGTCGGGCCGATGGCGCCGGCGACGAAGCGCGGCTTGCCGTCTTCGGCGGAAACCTTGTTGGCCGCATTGCGGGCCAGGCGGGCGCCGTCGCGGCTCATCTCATAGGCGATGTCGGCGAGGTCGTAATCGGCCTGCGCGATGGATGTCGAGGAGAAGGTGTTGGTGGCGACGATGTCGGCGCCGGCGCGCAGATATTGCGCGTGAATGTCCTCGATCGCCTGCGGCTGCGTCAGGATGAGCAGGTCGTTATTCCCGCGCAGGTCGCGGTGAAAATCCTTGTAGCGCTCGCCGCGGAATGCCGCCTCGTCAAACTGCAGGCCCTGGATCATGGTGCCCATGGCGCCGTCGAGCACGAGAATGCGTTCGGCGGCGGCCTTCAGAAGTTCGGTACGCTTGATCGAGACGGGAACGGTCATATCAGGCTGCTTTCTGCGCGCCGTTCGGCCGGAAGCCGAGCAAATGGCTGATGGCGAAGACGAGGTCGGCGCGGTTCATGGTGTAGAAATGGAAGTCGGTGATGCCGTTCTTGGCGAGCTTCCGGACCTGGTCGGCGACGACGGTCGCGGCCACCAGCTTGCGGGTCTCGGCGTCGTCGTCGAGGCCGTCGAACTTTTCATCGAGCCAGGCCGGCACGGTGGTGCCGGCGCGGGTGACGAAATTGCGCGCCTGCTTGAAATTGTGCATCGGCATGATGCCCGGCAGGATCGGAATGTCGATGCCGCGGGCGCGCACGCGGTCGAGGTAGCGGAAGTACATGTCGTTGTCGAAGAACACCTGGGTGATGGCGCGGGTGGCGCCGGCATCGACCTTGGCCTTCAGCACATCGATGTCGGCGTCGAAATCCAGGCTCTCCGGATGCTTCTCGGGATAGGCCGAGACGGTGACGTCAATGTCGGGATAGCGCTTCTTGATGGAGGCGACGAGGTCGGCCGAAGTCTGGTAACCGGCGGGATGAGCGACATAGGGCGTCCCGATGCCGGTGGTCGGATCGCCGCGCAGCGCCACGATGTGGCGGACGCCCACCGCGTGATATTGCGCGACGACGTCATCGATATCCGCCTTCGAGGCGTTGACGCAGGTGAGATGCGCGGCCGGGATCAGCGCGGTCTCGTTGAGGATGCGGGTGATGGTGGAATGGGTACGCTCGCGGGTCGAGCCGCCGGCGCCATAGGTCACGGACACGAAGTTCGGGTTGAGCGGCGCGAGGCGCGTGATGGTTTCCCACAGGCTGCGCTCCATCTCTTCGGTCTTCGGCGGGAAGAACTCGAAGGAGATGGCGGGCAGTTTCGCCGGCTGCGTCGTCTCGCTCATATGACCAAACTCCACGGGGCTGTCCCGGCTTCACATGCGTCTGCTGAAATTCGCTCGCTGCACTGCAATATAATAGGACGGGCGGACGGCTTAAAATAGCCCATTGGCACCCTGATTATTGTGGGAATTTGCCCACTTAAGTCCAGATATGCCCTAAATATTGATCGTGATATCTATGGATGGGCAGGCCGGATCTCAAAGTGAGGCCACTCTTGATCGCGTAAAATCGCGTATATAAAAGGGTTTACCGACAAAAACTTGATCGTAACCAGCTTGAACAAAAGTGGGCAAAAAATGGTTTAAAATCTGTATCGTCGAAGATGTCCCATCATCAGCATCTCCGGCAGCCGTAATCGCGCAGTCGAACCTGGCGTATGGCTCCGGGTTGTGCGTCGATCAGGAGGCGCTAGGTTACCGTCATGATCCCCTTGTCCATTCTCGACCTTTCGGTCGTCACCTCCGGCACGCCGCCCGCCGCGGCGCTGCGCAACAGCATCGATCTGGCCCGTCATGCCGACGACCTCGGCTATGTCCGCTACTGGCTCGCTGAGCATCACAACCTGGCCTCGGTGGCGAGCCCCGCGCCGGACATCATGATCGGCCAGATCGCCGCGGTGACGAAGCGCATCCGGGTCGGCTCCGGCGGCGTGATGCTGCCGAACCACGCGCCGCTGGTGGTGGCCGAACGCTTCAAGATGCTGGAGGCGCTGTTTCCCGGCCGCATCGACCTCGGTCTGGGGCGCGCGCCCGGCACCGATGGCGCAACTGCCCATGCGCTGCGCAGCCGGCTCGACGCCCGCGATGGCGATGATTTTCTGGAGCGCCTCAGCGAGCTGTTGCTGTGGGAGACGCGTGAATTTCCTGCTGGTCATCCCTACAACAACGTCGTGGCCATGCCCAACGATGCGCCGCTGCCGCCGATCTGGCTGCTCGGCTCCAGCGACTACAGTTCGGAACTGGCCGCGCAGGTCGGCATGGGCTTCGCCTTTGCCCATCACTTCGCGTCGTTCGATGCTGCCGACGCGCTGGTGCATTACCGCGCCCACTTCAAGCCGTCGCGCTGGCGCGCCGCGCCGCACGGCATCCTCGCCGTGGCGGCAATCGTCGCCGACACCGCCGCCGAAGCCGAGCGGCTGGCAACTTCGTTCGATCTCAACCGGCTGCGCCGCGACCGCGGCGAATATCTGCCGCTGGCAAGCGTCGAGGAGGCGCTGGCCTATCCCTACACCGACAGCGACCGCGCCAAAATCGCCCGCCATCGGTCGCGGCTGTTTGTCGGCAGCCCTTCTACCGTGCGCGAGAGGCTGCAGCCGCTGATCGCGTCGAGCGCGGCGGATGAACTGATGGTGATCACCGCGGTCTACGACCACGAGGCGCGCAAGAAGTCGTATTCGCTATTGGCCGAGGCGTTTCAGCTGCGGCGAGCGGCGGCGTAGGCCACTCGCTCAAGCGCCGTCATCCCCACCGAACGCAATTGCGTTCGGCTGGAGGTACTCGCCCGAAGGGCGAGCCTCGAAGGATGCGGAGGCGAACGCCGGCGCTTGCGGCCCATCCTTCGAGGCCGTCGCAAGTGCGACGGCACCTCAGGATGACGGGAGAGAGTGATGAGCAGCGTGTCTCAGGCATGTCGGAAACTCTGTCAGTGAATCGTCCTTGATATTCAAATCCTCATGACGAAAGGCACGACCCATGCTTTACGCAATTCTGGCCTATCACGTCGAAGACGTGGTGACCTCCTGGACACCGGAGGAAGATGCCGCTGTCATGGCGGACCTCAGCAAGGCTCATGATCAGCTGAACCGCGACGGCCGGCTTGGGCCGGCAGCGCGGCTGGGGGCGACCAAGGCGGCATTCACGCTGCGCGGTCCCGGTGCCGGCGTGGTCATCGACGGTCCGTTTGCGGAAACCAAGGAACAGCCGCTTGGCTTCTATGTCGTCGATTGTGCGTCGCGCGAGGCGGCGATCAAGGCGGCGCGGGATTTGCGCAAGGCCAATCCGACCGCGGTCTACGAAGTCCGGCCGGTCGCGCTCTACCTTCCCGGCATGTCCGTTGCGGACGACGTCAAGACGGCATGACCCTGGCAGCCGGCGTCAGGTTTGCGTTTCGCCAAAGGTCGCGCGAAACGGATGCGCCGGATAGACGCCGAGGATGCGCAATTCCTTGGAGAAGAATTTCAGCTCCTCCAGCGCGAAGGCGAGCCGGGTGTCGTCGGGATGGCCGTCGACATCCGCATAGAACTGCGTGGCGGTGAAGTTGCCGTCGACCATGTAGCTTTCCAGCTTGGTCATGTTGACGCCGTTGGTGGCGAAGCCGCCCATGGCCTTGTAGAGCGCAGCCGGAATGTTGCGGACCTGGAACACAAACGACGTGACCAGCGGATCCGGGCTCTGCTTGGCCCACTTGGCTTCCTTCGCCAGCACCACGAAGCGCGTGGTGTTGTGGCTCTCGTCCTCGACGTCCTCGGCGAGAATATCGAGGCCGTAGATGTCGGCGGCCAGCCGTGACGCCAGCGAGGCGCAGCTCTTGTCGCCACGCTCGGCGACGATGCGTGCCGAGCCGGCGGTGTCCGCCGCGACGATCGGCTTGATGCCGAGCTTGCGGATGATGCGACGGCATTGGCCGAGCGCGTGCACATGGCTCTCCACGGTCTTGATGCCGTCGAGCGTCGCGCCGCGCGGCGCCATGAACTGGTGGCGGATCGGTAGAAACCACTCGCCGATGATGAACAGGCCAGAGGCCGGCAGCAAATGATGGATGTCGGCGACGCGCCCGGCGATCGAGTTCTCGATCGGGATCATGCCGAGGTCCGCTTCGCCCGAGGAGATCGCGGCCAGCGCGTCCTCGAAGGTCGGGCAGGGCATCGGCTCGGCGTCGGGATAGGCCTCGACGATGGCAATGTGGGAATTGGCGCCGGGCTCGCCCTGGAATGCAATTTTCATGGGTCTTGTCATTTCGTATGGGTTCGGAGTCTCACGATACCTTCAAAATCCGCCGTGCGGTTTCCAGATCCTCCGGCGTGTCGACGCCGAGCGGCACGGAATCGACAATGGCCGCATCGATCCGCATGCCGGTCTCGAGCGCGCGCAACTGCTCCAGCTTCTCGCGCAGTTCGAGCTGCGAGGGCGGCAGCCGGACGAAGCGCTCCAGCGCCGCGCGGCGATAGGCATAGAGCCCGATGTGATGGTAGCGCGGTCCGTCGCCGTAAGGCGCTGTGGCGCGGGTGAAATACAGCGCCCGTAGCCGTGCTGCATCCACCTGGGAGCCGATCAGCTTCACCACGCTGGGATTGCTGTGTTCCTCGTCCTTGCGGATCACGGCGGCCAGCGTCCCGATATCGACGCTGGCGTCGTCCAGCAGTCGGACGGCTGCGCCAATGTCTCCCGGCGGGATGGTCGGCAGGTCGCCCTGGACGTTGACGATGGTCCGCACCGCCCCGGCCGGGTCCAGTTTGCACAGCGCCTCATAGATCCGGTCGGAGCCGGACGGATGGTCCGCACGGGTCATCACCGCCTCGAAGCCGTGGGCGGTGACGGCGGCGGCAATCTCCGGGGTGTCGGTGGCGACCGCCACCCGGCCGATGCCGGCAGCGGCGGCCTGGCGTGCCACGTGGACGATCATCGGCTGGCCGGCAATGTCCAGCAGCGGCTTGCCCGGCAGGCGGGTGGCGGCCATGCGGGCGGGAATCAGCACCAAAGTGTGGGTCTCGGGCATTGTTATGGACTGTCTGGACCCAGCTGAAAGGCGCATGAAATGGCGGGAATTGGTCGAAAGTTCGGGCGTTTATACGGGTTGCCAGAGCGGGGGCAAACCGTTATCTCAAACCGGCTGCCAGTGCAGTGCGAATACACGATTCCGTGGCCGTCTCTGGCGGCTTTCAACAGACTTTCCCGGCGTGGGGCCTGATCGACAATGGACTCCTTCGAACTCAATAAAGTCATGGGCGCCGTGCTGGCCACGTGCCTGATCCTGCTGGTGACCAATTTCACGGCGCAGGCGGTGTTCGCGCCGAAGAAACTGGAAAAGCCCGGCTTTGACATTGCCGTGAAGGAAGAGGCCGGCGCTGGCGCCAAGGAGGCTGCCGCCCCGTCCGAGCCGATCGAGAAGCTGCTGCAGACCGCTTCGGTCGAAAAGGGCGCCACCGCCGCCAAGAAGTGCGCGGCCTGCCATACCTTCGAGAAGGGCGGCCCGAACCGCGTCGGCCCGAACCTGTACGGCACCGTCAACGAGCATGTCGGCCAGGGCAAGAATGGCTTCAATTTCTCGGCGGCCATGAAGGCCAAGGGCGGCACCTGGACGTTCGATGAACTGAACAAGTTCATCGCCAATCCCAAGGGTACCGTTCCCGGCACCGCCATGGGCTTTGCCGGCATCCAGAAAGACAGCGAGCGCGCCGACGTGATCGCCTATCTGGCATCGCTCGCGGATACCCCGGTGCCGCTGCCGACGGCGGCAAAGTAACGGTTTCCGTCCCATCACTTGTTTGATCGAAACGGCCAGGCTCTGCCTGGCCGTTTTCGTTTCCGGCATTACCAAACCTTAAGCGGGACGTTTGGCCGCAACGTGCTCAACTGGCGGGGTGGTATCCTCCGGGAAAACCGACATAATCGGTCGAATCCTCGCCGCATATGGCGTCTCTAATCGCGTTTTCGATTTGCACAGGAAGTTCGCGCTTTGACCCTATCCCGACGACAGCTTCTCCAGAGCGGCGCCCTGGCGGCGCTCGCCCCCGCGCTCGGCAGCGTCTCCGGCCTTGCCCCGATCGATGCGGCGCTGGCGCAGGCCGCGCCCGGCGAGCCGACCTGGCAGCACGCGCTGTCGCTGTTCGGCGAGATCAAATACCCCGCCGACTTCACGCGCTACGCTTACGTCAATCCCGACGCCCCCAAGGGCGGCATGGCGCGCCAAATCTCGATTGGCACCTTCGACAATTTCAACGTCGTGGTGGCCGGCGTGAAAGGGTCGATCGCACCCGCTGTCCAGTACCTCTATGAGACGCTGTCGACCGAGTCGCTGGACGAGATCAGCACCGAATATGGCTTGCTCGCCGAAGCGTCGCAGCATCCCGGCGATTTCTCCTGGGTGACGTATCGCCTGCGCAAGGAAGCCAAGTGGCATGACGGCAGGCCGGTAACGCCGGAAGACGTGATCTTCTCCATGGAGGTGCTGAAGAAATACAGCCCGCGCTACGCCGGCTATTATCGTCATGTCGGCAAGGTCGAGAAGGTTGGCGACCGCGACATCAAGTTCAGCTTCGATGCGCCGGGCAACCGCGAACTGCCGCTGATCGTCGGCCAGTTGATGGTGCTGCCGAAGCACTGGTGGGAGGGCAGCGACAGCGAAGGCCGCAAGCGCGACGTCTCGCAGACAACGCTGGAAAAGCCGCTCGGCTCCGGCCCCTACCGCATCAAGGAATTCACGCCCGGTCGCTCGGTGACCATGGAGCGAGTCAAGGACTACTGGGGCGCGAAGCTGCCGGTGCGCATCGGCCAGCACAATCTCGACGAGCTTCGCTTCGAATTCTTCCGCGACAACACGGTGGCGCTGGAAGCCTTCAAGGCCGATCAGGCCGACTGGATCGCGGAGAATTCCGCCAAGCAGTGGGCGACGCAATACGATTTTCCCGCGGTCGCGGAGAAGCGCGTGGTGAAAGAGGAGTTTCCGGTCCGCAATTCCGGCCGGATGCAGGGCTTCGTGCTCAACCTGCGACGCGACACCTTCAAGGACGCCCGCGTGCGCCGCGCCTTCAACTATGCGTTCGATTTCGAGGAGATGAACAAGCGGCTGTTCTACGGCCAGTACAAGCGCATCAACAGCTACTTCGAAGGCACCAAGCTTGCGTCGTCCGGACTTCCGGAAGGCGCCGAACTGGCGCTGCTCGAAACTTTGCGCGACAAGGTGCCGGCGGAAGTGTTCACCACGCCCTACGCCAATCCGGTGGGTGGCAACCCCGAGGCGGTGCGCAGCAATCTGCGCGAGGCCTCAAAGCTGCTGAAGGAAGCCGGCTTCGAGGTGCGCGAGCGCAAACTCGTCGACCCCGCCGGCAAGCCGGTGAGCGTCGAGATCCTGGTGCGCGATCCCGCGTCGGAACGCCTGGCCCTGTTCTACAAGCCATCGCTGGAACGTCTCGGCGTTACCGTCGCGATCCGCACCGTCGACGACGCGCAGTATCAGAATCGCATTCGCGCGTTCGACTACGACATGATCACCGACCTGTGGGCGCAGTCGCTGTCGCCGGGCAACGAGCAGCGCGATTACTGGGGCTCGCAGAGCGCCGATCAGCCGGGCTCCAACAACACGGTCGGCATCAAGAATCCGGCGATCGACGCGCTGATCGAGAAGATCATCTATGCCGTGGATCGCCCGTCGCTGGTGGCGGCGACCAAGGCGCTCGATCGCGTGCTCCTGTGGAATTTCTACGTAGTGCCGCAGTTCACCTATGGCTTCATCCGCTATGCGCGCTGGGATCGCTTCAGCCACGCCGAGCCGCTGCCGGAGTTCGGCGTGTCCGGCCTGCCGACGCTGTGGTGGTACGACGCCGACAAGGCCGCCAGGCTGGGTAAACGCTCTTGACGCCGATGATGGGTTTCAACCGTCGCGATGTGTTCGGCCTCGGGGTCGGCGCGCTGGCATCGGCGCGTTTTGCGGGCGTCGCGTCGGCGCAGACGGGCGGCGGTGCGGCGTCGTCGCACGGGCTGTCGATTTTCGGTGATCTCAAATATCCCGCCGACTTCAAGAATTTTGAGTATGTGAACCTGACCGCGCCGAAGGGCGGGATATTCTCCACCGTTCCGTCGGTACGCGCGTTCAACCAGTCGTATCAGACCTTCAATTCGCTGAACGCCTATATCCTGAAGGGTGACGGCGCACAGGGCATGGGCCTGACCTTCGCGCCCTTGATGGTGCGTGCCGGCGACGAGCCGGATGCCATGTACGGCCTTGTCGCCAGCGCCGTGCAGGTCTCGGCCGACAAGCTGACCTATCGTTTCACGCTGCGGCCGGAGGCGCGCTTTCACGACGGTAGCCGGCTCACCGCCCATGATGCGGCGTTCTCATTGACCACGCTGAAGGCCAAGGGCCATCCGCTCATCGTCCAGCAATTGCGCGACATGACCGGTGCCACCGCGACTGACGATGCAACGCTGGTCGTGACCTTCGCCGACAAGCGCGGTCGCGATGTGCCGCTGTTCGTTGCGGGGCTGCCGATCTTCTCCAGCGCCTATTACGCGACCAGGCCATTCGATGAATCGACCATGGATGTGCCGCTCGGCAGCGGCCCCTACAAGGTAGGTCGCGCGGAGATCGGTCGTTCGATCGAATTCGAGCGTGTCAGGGACTGGTGGGGAGCGGACCTTCCGGTCAGTCGCGGATCCTACAATTTCGATCGGGTGCGTTACGAATTCTACCGCGATCGCGAGGCCGCGCTGCAGGGCTTTTCCGCAAAGAACTATCTCTTCCGCGAAGAGTTCACGGCGCGGCTGTGGGCCACGGCCTACGACTTTCCCGCCGTCCGCGATGGTCGCATTCGCCGCGAGACGCTGCCGGACGAGACGCCGTCCGGCGCGCAGGGCTGGTTCATCAACACCCGCCGCGACAAATTCAGGGATCCGCGCATGCGCGAGGCGTTGACCAACGCCTTCGACTTCGAATGGACCAACAAGACCATCATGTATGGTGCCTACGAACGCACGCATTCGCCGTTCCAGAACTCCGATCTGATGGCCAAGGGCCCGCCGTCGCCGGACGAGTTGAAGCTGCTGGAGCCGTTTCGCGGGCAGGTGCCCGATGAGGTGTTCGGCGCGCCCTATATCCCGCCGGTGACCGATGGATCGGGCCAGGATCGCAGCCTGCTGCGCAAGGCAGGGGCGTTGTTGCAGGAAGCAGGCATGCCCATCAAGGACGGCAAGCGCGTGCTGCCCAACGGCGAGGTATTTCGCATCGAGTTTCTCGCCGACGAGCCGTCGTTGCAGGCCCACCACGCGCCCTACATCAAGAATCTGGGAACACTTGGCATCGAAGCGTCGCTGCGCATCGTCGATCCCGTGCAGTATCGCGCCCGCGTCGAGGACTTCGATTTCGACATGACGATCGAGCGGTTCAGCATGTCGGCCACGCCGGGCGACAGCATGCGGCCGTTCTTTTCCTCGCAGGCGGCGAAGACGAAGGGCTCGTACAATCTCTCCGGCATCCAGAATCCGGCGATCGACGCGTTGATCGACAAGATCCTGGCGGCCGATGACCGCACTGAGCTCACCATCGCCTGCCGGGCGTTCGATCGCGTCTTTCGCGCCGGACGCTACTGGGTGCCGCAGTGGTATCGCACCAGCCATCCGGTGGCCTATTGGGATATCTTCAGCCATCCCGCGGCGCCGCCGCGCTATTTCGGGGGCGTCGGCGCCATCGAATTCTGGTGGTCCGATCCCAACAAGGCGGCCAATGCCGCCGCCGCGACCCAGCCCGAGCAGGCCAAATAGATGAGCGCCTATATCGCCCGCCGTATCCTGCTGATGTTTCCGACGCTGTTGGGCATCCTGTTCGTGTCCTTCGTGGTGGTGCAGTTCGCGCCCGGCGGTCCGGTGGAGCGGGTGATCGCCCAGCTCTCCGGCGCAGACACTGGCGCGTCGTCGCGCGTCTCCGGCTCCTCCGGCGGCGATTTCGGTTCGCGCAGCCAGCCCGGCGCGGCCGGCGATGCGGTCAATTCGAAGTACCGCGGCGCCCAGGGGCTCGATCCGGCTTTTGTGAAGAGCCTGGAAAAGCAGTTCGGCTTCGACAAGCCGGCGCCGGAGCGTTTTGCACTGATGCTGTGGAATTACGCCCGTTTCGATTTCGGCAAGAGCTATTTCCGCGACGTCAGCGTGCTGCAGCTGATCAAGGAGAAGCTGCCGGTGTCGATGTCGCTGGGCATCTGGATGATGCTGCTGACTTATCTGATCTCGATTCCACTGGGCATCCGCAAGGCGGTCAAGGACGGCTCCAAGTTCGACACCTGGACCTCGGCGGTGATCATCGTCGGCTTCGCGATCCCCGGCTTCTTGTTTGCCATCCTGCTGATCATCCTGTTCTCCGGCGGATCGTTCTGGAGCATCTTCCCGCTGCGCGGGCTGACCTCCGATGGCTGGGACCAGTTCCCGTGGTACTGGAAGATCGTCGACTACTTCTGGCACATCACGCTGCCGCTGATCTCCATGGTGCTCGGCGCCTTCGCCACCATGACCTTGCTGACCAAGAACTCGTTCCTCGACGAGATCCGCAAGCAGTATGTGATGACGGCACGCGCCAAGGGCTGCAACGAACGGCAGGTGCTGTATAACCACATCTTCCGCAACGCGATGCTGATCGTCATTGCCGGTTTTCCCGGAGCCTTCATCCACGCCTTCTTCTCCGGTTCTCTGCTGATCGAGACTATCTTCTCGCTCGACGGCCTCGGCCTGCTCGGCTTCGAAAGCGTGCTCAACCGCGATTATCCGGTGGTGTTCGGCACGCTGTTCATCTTTTCGCTGGTCGGCCTGGTGGTCAATCTGATCTCCGACCTTGCTTACATGTGGATCGATCCGCGGATCGACTTCGAAGCGCGGGACGTCTGATGAGTGTGATCGCGCCCCCGCCCGTGGAGACGTCAACGACAACGCCGCTCGGCGAAGCCGTGCCGCCGTCGCGCCACCCGTTCCGCGTCTCGCCGCTCAACCAGCGCCGCTGGCTGAATTTCAAATCGAACCGCCGCGGCTACTGGTCGCTGTGGATCTTCCTGTTCCTGTTCTTCGTCTCGCTGTTCGCCGAAGTGATCGCCAACGACCGGCCGTTCTTCATCAAGTTCGACGGCAAGATGTATTTCCCGGCCTTCGTCAGCTATTCGGAGACTACCTTCGGCGGCGACTTCGAGACCGCGGCGGACTACCGCGATCCCTATCTGCAGAAGCTGATCGCCGAGAAGAACGGCACCATTGTCTGGCCGCTGATCCGCTATTCCTACGACACCCACAATCTCGATCTGCCGACGCCGGCGCCGTCGAAGCCGACCTGGATGCTGACCGAGGCCGAATGCAGGCCGGTGGTGGAGAAGAAGGGGCTCAAGAGCTGCCGCGACCTCGAATACAACTGGCTCGGCACCGACGATCAGGGCCGCGACGTGGTGGCGCGGCTGATCTACGGCTTCCGCATCTCGGTGCTGTTCGGCCTTGCGCTCACCATCGTATCATCGGTCATCGGCATCGCCGCCGGCGGCGTGCAAGGCTATTTCGGCGGCTGGGTGGACCTGCTTTTCCAGCGCTTCATCGAGATCTGGAGCGCGATTCCGTCGCTGTACCTGTTGCTGATCCTGTCCTCGGTGCTGGTGCCCGGCTTCTTCGTGCTGCTCGGCATTCTCCTGCTGTTCTCCTGGGTGTCGCTGGTCGGCCTCGTCCGTGCCGAATTTTTGCGCGGCCGCAACTTCGAATACATCATGGCTGCGCGCGCGCTCGGCGTGTCCAATGCCAAGATCATGGTCCGGCATCTGTTGCCCAACGCCATGGTGGCGACCATGACCTTCCTGCCGTTCATCGTATCATCCTCGGTGATGACGCTGACCGCGCTGGACTTCCTCGGCTTCGGCCTGCCGCCTGGCTCGCCGTCGCTCGGCGAGCTGCTGTCGCAGGGCAAGGCCAACGTGCAGGCGCCGTGGCTTGGATTTACGGGCTTCTTTGCGGTCGCCATCATGCTGTCGCTGCTGATCTTCATCGGCGAAGGCGTCCGCGACGCGTTCGATCCGCGCAAGACGTTCCGGTGAGGTTGTGGTAGGTTGGGACGAGGGAAGGAGTGGAGCATGAACAAGATCGTGCCAAGTTACCCTGTCGATCAGCTTCCTGCCGACCCGCGTGAAGGTTTGCCGGCGCACGGTTCCGTCGAAATCGAGTTCCGGCTGAAGGATCTGTCGCGACCGCGCGTCCCGCTCACCTCTTTCGTGGGATCACTCGATAGCATTTACGAAAGCGACGATGCCGTTATCGATTATATCCGCCAGATGCGAGATGAGGGCTGATGAAGCCCGCGTTGTCTGGCTCGGTGCTCTATCTCGATTCGAACATCTTCATCTATGCCGTTCAGAAGTCGCATCAGTGGGCTGAGGTTGCAGAGGGATTGCTGGCGGCGATTGAAGAAGGCAGGGTTCGCGCCGTTGCCTCCGAACTTGTCTTGGCCGAAGTCTTGGCCAAGACGTTTGCGGATCGAAATGCAGCGCACATCGAACAGTACCAGCGCCTGCTGTCGTCGGGAGCCGGCTTCTCGATGGCCGGTGTGAGCCGGGAAGTTTTGCTGCTCGCGGCCCAGTTGCGAGGCAACAAAGGTCTCAAGCTCTTTGATGCGATACATGTCGCTACGGCGCAGCTTGCGAGTCGCGATTATTTTCTGACACAAGACGAGCGGTTGGGACGTGCTTTGGCGGATCAGCCGAAATGGCTCAAACTTTCCGAGATTATGTAATGGATGCCATCAACCAGCCCTTGCTCGATGTTCGCGATCTCTCGGTGGCGTTTCACCAGCCGAGCGGCACGTCGGTCGCCGTCGATCATGTCTCGTTCCAGATCCGGCGCGGCGAATGCGTGGCGCTGGTTGGCGAGTCCGGCTCGGGCAAGTCGGTCAGCGCATTGTCGATCCTGCGGCTGCTGCCGTACCCGACCGCGTCGCATCCCTCGGGCCATATCCGCTTCAAGGGCCAGGAGTTGCTCGGCATGTCCGAGAACGAGATCCGAGGCATTCGCGGCAATGACATCTCGATCATCTTCCAGGAGCCGATGACGTCGCTCAATCCGCTGCACACGATCGAGTCGCAGATCGGCGAGATCCTGCAGTTGCATAGCGGCATGCGCGGTGCCAAGGCGAGGGCGCGGATTCTCGAACTGTTGACCCAGGTCGGCATTCCCGAACCCGAAACCAGGCTGGCCAGCTATCCGCATCAATTGTCTGGCGGCCAGCGCCAGCGGGTGATGATCGCCATGGCGCTGGCCAACGAGCCGGACCTGCTGATCGCCGACGAGCCGACCACCGCGCTCGACGTCACCGTGCAGGCGCAGATCCTGGCATTGCTCGCCGACATTCGCGCGCGGCTCGGCATGAGCCTGCTGTTCATCACTCATGACCTCGGCATTGTCCGTCGTATCGCCGACGTGGTCTGTGTGATGAAGAGCGGCAAGATCGTCGAGCAGGGGCCGGTCGAGGAGGTCTTCACTGCGCCGAAGCATCCCTATACGCGGGCGCTGCTGGCCGCCGAGCCGAAGCCGGATCCGGCGCCGCCGCGACCGGACCAGCCGGTGGTGATGTCGACCGACGATCTCAAGGTCTGGTTTCCCATCAAGCGCGGGCTGCTGCGCAAGACGGTGGGCCACATCAAGGCGGTGGACGGCGTCAGCATTTCCGTGCGCAAGGGCGAGACGCTCGGCGTGGTCGGCGAATCCGGTTCCGGCAAGACCACGCTCGGCCTGGCGCTGCTGCGGCTGATCTCGTCCGACGGGCCGATCGTGTTTCTCAGCAGGAATATCCAGGGCCTGCAGTTCAAAGACATGCGGCCGATCCGCCGGGACATGCAGATCGTGTTCCAGGATCCGTTCGGTGCCCTCAGCCCGCGCATGTCGGTGGGCGATATCGTCGCCGAGGGCCTCACGGTGCATCAGCCCGGCCTGTCGGAGGTAGACCGCGAGGCACGGGTGATCCGGGCGCTGCAGGATGTCGGGCTCGATCCGGCGACCCGGTTTCGCTATCCGCACGAATTCTCCGGCGGCCAGCGCCAGCGCATCTCGATCGCCCGCGCCGCGGTGCTGGAGCCGAGCTTCGTGGTGCTGGACGAGCCGACCAGCGCGCTCGACATGCTGTTCCAGGCGCAGATGGTCGATCTCTTGCGCGAGCTGCAGCGCAAGCGCGACCTCACTTACATGTTCATCTCGCACGATCTTCGCGTGGTGGCCTCCCTCGCGAGCCATCTGATCGTGATGCGTCACGGCAAGGTGGTGGAGGAGGGCGAGGCCGCGGATTTGTTCAAGCATCCGAAGACCGACTACACCCGCGCGCTGTTCGCCGCCGCGTTCCGGCTCGAGACCGCGCCGGGCGACGCAACTGCCCAGTAGGAACATCATGCACGATTCCAGGACGACCGAACCCGCGATTGCCGATCGCGTGGCCGATGTCTCGCTGTCAGCACCCTCAGTGGTCGGCCGCGGCTTCATGACCTATGAGCGCTACGACGTCGCACTGCCGCGCGCCGGCGAGGCCACGCTGCACCAGAACCGCGACGTGCTGCGCGCGTCCCGCGTCGCAGCGGTGCTGCCCGTCGATCTGGCGCGCGGGCAGATCGTGCTGCTGCGCCAGTTCCGTCTGCCCGCGCATCTCGCCACCGGTCGAGGCGACATGGTGGAGATCGTCGCCGGCCGCGTCGATGAGGGCGAGGACGCCCTGTCTGCCGCATCGCGCGAATGTGTTGAGGAAATCGGCGTGACGCCGCAGCGGCTGATCGAACTCTACAGCGTGCTGCCGACGCCGGGCTTTACCGACGAATACGTCACCTTCTTTCTCGGCTTCGTTGATGCGTCGAAAGCGCTGACGCGCGGCGGTCTCGGCTCGGAGAGCGAGGACACGCGGCCCTTCGTTGTCTCGATGGACGAAGCGATCGCAGCGCTGGAGCACGGCGCGGTCGCCAACGGCCTGTTCGTCAGCGCGCTGCAATGGCTGGCGCTGCATCGCGAGCGGCTGCAGGACTACTACGACAGGGCGATGCCTAGCCCAGCCGCCTGATCCCGGTCACTTCGCTCCCCGCCGCGGCGATCCGCGCGATGGCGTCCTGCGTGTTCTCAATCGCGGTCGCCATATGAAACGCATTGGCATGCACGATGGTGGTGGCGTCGCGCACGATGGCCACATGGCCTTTCCAGAACATCAGGTCGCCGCGCTGCAGATGGCCGGCCTCGGTCGCGGACAACGTTCGCCCGAGCGCCGCTTCCTGCATGTCGCTGTCACGCGGGCAGCCGATGCCGCATGCGGTCAGCGCGACTTGCACAAGGCCGGAGCAATCGACGCCGAGGCTGCTCTTGCCGCCCCACAGATAGGGTGTGCCGATGAAACGTTCGGCCACGGCAACGAAATCGTTTTCGAATGTATCGATGGCGCCGACATGCGATGCCGGCAGGAAATGGCCCTCGCCGGTCACGGCGAACGCCTCGTGAAACCGGACCACCGCGATGCGTGCGCCGAGCGGCAGTGTGTCCACCGGTGGCAGCTTGATGGAGGGGCCGGGAAACGCAAAGGTGCGCAGGGCCGTCACCTTGTGGGTCGGCGGCGGGCCGGGCCGGTAGAGTGCCAGGTCCGGCAGCCAGCCGACATAGCCGTCGCTCTGCAACTGCCCCCACGCCCAGCCTTCGCTGGTGCGATCGTAGACGGTGACTCGCTCGCCCTTCAGCGCCTGCGTCTCCAGCGTTGCGCCGGAGAACGGCTCGCGGCGCATGGGGGCCACGCCGTCCATCACTTCGAACTCTTCGCCGTCGACGAAGCGCGCGGCGTCGACCTTGCCTTCGAGATATCTGGCGGCGAGGTCGGGCCGGGCCGGCGTCAGCCGCGGATCGCTGCCGAAATCATGCATAGCGTTCGCTCAGCAAGGCATAGATCGCCCGCGCCGCCTGGCACTCGCCGCCTTCCGGACGCGCGGGTTTTGCCGAGGGTGTCCAGCCGTAGATGTCGACGTGCAGCCAGTTGGTGGTCGGCTCGACGAAGCGCTGCAGGAACAGTGCGCAGGTGATCGAGCCGGCAAAGCCGCCGGTCGGCGCGTTGTTGATGTCGGCGGTCTTCGAATCCAGCCACGCGTCATACGGCGCCCACAGCGGCAGCCGCCACAGCGGATCGTTCTCCTGTGTCGCAAGGCGCGCGATGTCGAGCGCGAGCGACTCGTCGTTGGTGTAGTAGGGCGGCAGGTCCGGCCCCAGCGCCACGCGCGCCGCGCCGGTGAGGGTGCCGAGATCGACCAGCAGGTCGGGCTTGTCTTCGTCAGCCAGCGCCAGCGCGTCGGCCAGCACCAGCCGGCCCTCGGCGTCGGTATTGCCGATCTCCACCGTCGGCCCCTTGCGCGATCCGAAGATGTCCATCGGGCGGAAGGCGTTGCCGGCCACGGCATTCTCCACCGCCGGGATCAGCACGCGCAGCCGGACCTTCAGCCCGGCATCCATCACCATCAGTGCCAGCGCCAGCACATTGGCGGCGCCGCCCATGTCCTTCTTCATGATCAGCATGCCGGAGGACGGCTTGAGGTCGAGCCCGCCAGTGTCGAAGCAGACGCCCTTGCCGACCAGCGTCACCCTGGGATGGCTGGGATCGCCCCAGGAAAAGTCGATCAGCCGCGGCGCGCGGGTCGAGGCCATGCCGACGGCGTGAATCAGCGGAAAATTCTGCGCCACCAATTCGTCGCCGGTGATGCAGCCGAAAGTCGCGCCGAAGCGCTGCGCCAGCGCCTGCGCGGCGCCCGCCAACTCCTCAGGCCCCATGTCGTTGGACGGCGTGTTGATCAGGTCGCGCGCCAGCGCGGCGGCTTCCGCGACGCGGCTGATGTCGGCGATGTCGATATCGTCGGGCGGCACCAGTCTCGACCTTCGGCGCTTCGTTCTTGCGGTAGCGGCCGAAACGATAGCTGCCCAGTGCAAAGGCCAGCACCGCCATCCGCATGTCATGCGGCGCGTTGGCGAAGCGGTAAAGGCCGGGGGGCAGCAGGCCGGGCAACTGGCCGGGCCGAAACAGGTCGCGGCTCTTGCTGCCGTCGTCCTCGAGGCCGAACACCACCTGGGCGATGGCGCCGTCCGGCGCCGGCAGGATCAGGCAGGCGCCGGGCTTGGCGGCATAGTCGCTGGCCTTGGCAAATTGCTGCGCCGGAGCAGGCAGGGCGGCCAGGATTGCCGGCCAGCTTGTCTTGGTGGCGAAGGTGACGGGAATGGCCGGCGTGGATGATGCGGCTTCAAAAGCAGAATGCATAAGCGGGGTCTCGCGGAAGGCAGCAGCGGGGACGCCCCACAGGCTTACCCCATGACGGCCGGAAATGTCAGAGGCCGGCGGCGAGATTGCGCATTGTCTCAGGCGGCCAGGTTCCGGCCGGCCGGTTAACCGGCCATTAGGGTTAACACTCTATTTCTGAAGCCATTCCGCGTTTGTCCAGCGCGCAGCACGAGTTCACGTTCATGCGTCCAACGTCCAGTATTGCCCGGCTTCTCGCCTCTGCCGCCGCGATCGCGGTGTTGGCTGTTGGACTGGCCGGCTGCCAGACCGCCGGCATGCCCGATATCACCGGCTCGCTCGGCGCCAGGGCCGAAGCGCGGCCGGACGTCGATCCCCGCGCGTCCATCGATGCCTACGGCGAGCGTTACCGCAGCAATCCCAAGGACGCCGACGCGGCGCTGCGCTACGGCCAGGCGCTGCGCACCGCCGGACAGCGCGCCCAGGCGGTCGCGGTGTTCGAACAGGCCACCATCGCCAATCCCGGCAACAAGCAGCTGCTCGCCGGTTATGGCCGTGCACTCGCCGACAACGGCAATTTCCAGCGCGCCTTTGACGTGCTGGCTGCCGCGCACACGCCCGCCAATCCGGACTGGCGGATCCTCTCGGTCCAGGGCGCCGTGCTCGACCAGATGGGTCGCCATGACGAGGCGCGCCGCTATTATGACAGCGCGCTGAAGATGCGCCCGGAGGAGCCGTCGGTCCTGTCCAATCTCGGCCTGTCCTACATGCTGTCGAAGGATCTGCCGCAGGCCGAGTCGACGCTGCGCCGCGCCTATGGCGGCGGCAACGCCGATCCGCGCGTGCGGCAAAATCTCGGGCTGGTGGTCGGGCTGCAGGGCCGCTTCAGCGAGGCCGAAAGCATCGTCAAGGCCGATCTGCCGGCCGATGAGGCCGCAGCCAATGTCGCCTATCTCAAGCAGATGCTCAGCGGCAAGGGCAGCCCCAAGGTCGGCGCCGCCGGCCGTGACGACGCGCGCGGGCGGTCATAAGCATTCTCCAAAGCCGTCATCCTGAGGTGCTCGCCGTCTTCGGCGAGCCTCGAAGGATGCGGCGACATGCTACGGCGCTTGCGGGCCATTCTTCGAGGCCGTCGCAAGAGCGACGGCGCTTCAGGATGACGGCGTAGTTTGGAGCAAGCAACGAAAGCTTACTGCATCGCGGCGACCTTGATGCCGGTCGGTCCGAGAATGACCACGAACAGCACCGGCAGGAAGAACAGGATCATCGGCACAGTCAGCTTCGGCGGCAATGCGGCGGCCTTCTTTTCGGCCTCGTTCATGCGCATGTCGCGGTTTTCCTGGGCCATCACGCGCAGGCTCTGGCCGAGCGGGGTGCCGTAACGTTCCGACTGCATCAGCGCCAGGCAGACCGACTTGACGCCTTCGAGGCCGGTGCGCTTTGCTAGGTTTTCATAGGCCACCTTGCGATCCGGCAGGTACGACAGTTCGGCGGTGGTGAGGGTGAACTCCTCGGCCAGCGCGATCGACTGCGAGCCGATCTCGATGCTGACCTTGCGAAATGCGGTCTCGATCGACATGCCGGATTCGACGCAGATCAACAGCAGATCGAGCGCATCGGGAAATGCCCGCCGGATCGACAGCCGGCGCTTGGAGATGGCGTTCTTGAGGAAGATCATCGGGGCCTGCATGCCGAGCCAGGCCGCGGCGATGCACATGCCGATCTTGATCGGCAGCGACTGCTGCATCTGCGAGATCACGAATACATAGAGCACCGCCAGGACCAGCAACGCGATCGGCATCACCGCGCGAAAGAACAGGAACGTGACGTAAGGCGCCTGGCCGCGATAGCCGGCCATCACCAGCTTGTCGAGGGCAGCCTCCTGGGCCAGCCATTTTCCGAGGTTGAAGTCGGTGACGACCCGCGACACCAGTTGCTTCGGCGATTGCCGCAGCGACACCCGCTCGTTCTTGGTGAGCCGGTCGCGTTCGCGCGCGCGGATACGTTCGCGCTCGGAAGCCACCGCCTTCATGCGCTTGGCCAGGCCGTCGCCGGCCAGCAGCGGCGTGATCAAACTCCAGGCCGTCGCGCTCGCGGCGACGGCGGCCATCAACATCGTCAGGAAGCGGACATCGTGAAGCTTCGTGACCAGGTAATCAATCATGTTGCACCGTCAGAAGTCGAAGTTGATCATTTTCTTCATCACGAAAATGCCGCACGACATCCATACCGCGCTGGCGGCCAGCATCAGCCGGCCGGTCGGATGGGTCCACAGCAGCGAGATGTAGTCGGGCGTGCTCAGATAGACCAGCAGCATGACGATCGGCGGCAGCGAACCGATGATGGCCGCCGATGCCTTGGCTTCCATCGACATCGCCTGGATCTTCTCGGCCATCTTCTTGCGGTCGCGCAGCACCTTCGACAGGTTGCCGAGCGCTTCCGACAGGTTACCGCCTGATTTCTGCTGGATAGCGACGACGATGCCGAAGAAGTTGGCTTCCGGCACCGGCATCCGCTCGTACATGCGGGCGCAGGCCTCGCCAAGCGGCATGCCGATGGCCTGGGTCTCGATGATGGCGTAGAACTCGCTCCTCAGCGGCTCGGGTGCGTCGGCGGCCACCACCTTGATGGAATCGAACAGCGGCAGGCCAGCCTTGATGCCACGCACGATCACGTCGACGGCGTCAGGCAGTGCCTTGAGGAAGTTCTTCTCGCGGCGCTTCTTGAGAAAGTTCAGCACCCAGCGCGGCAGGCCGAAGCCGGCGGCAAAGCCGAGACCGAGCGCGGCAAGCAGGCTGCTGAAGAGGTCGCGGGTGACGGCGACATTGTACGCCACCATCTGCAGTCCCTTGTCGTCGAGCAGCACCATGCTGGCATCGCCCGTGGTCAGGCCTGTCACGAAGATGCTCTGTTCGGTGCGGCGGAGAACTTTCAAAACCTGCGGTGCGCTGACCTGCACGTTCCGGATCTCGCGCGGGAGTTCGATCACGATGGATTTTCCATAGCCGAGATCCAGTGCCCGCGACGTGCCCGGCCCGTCGAGAGCCGTCTCGCGAAGATAGCCCGGGGAGGTCAGCCCGGGATTGAGTGCCAGAAACATCGGAATGCCGAAGGCCACGGCGCCCAGAATGCAGGAAACCACCAGGAACTTCTGCGCCGTCCAGTCCAGCCCGGCCTGCGCGATACGGATCGGCAGCGCTACGTTCTTTTCCTTCAGGCGACGCGCCTCGACTTCCTTCAGCGACCCCTCGACCTGCTCGCGGCGGGTACGCTGCGCCTTGTCGACCTGGCGCACGACCGGGGCGGTCCGGGCCACCGAGGCGCGGCGCTGCTCGGCCTTTTTCTCGCCGGACAGCATCGGATAGATGAATACCCACGCGACTCCGCCGACCGCGGTGAAAGCGAGAAAGGCCAGTGCGAGCGCCTGTATGTTCATGGTCGCTGCCTCAGTTCGCCACGATGATTTCAGCCGCGTCAAGCGCTGCCGCCAATCGCTTTTCCTCGCCGTAATACCGTGCCCGATCCCAGAACCGCGGCCGGCCGATGCCGGTGGAGCGGTGGCGGCCGATGATGTGGCCGTTGGCGTCCTCGCCGACCATGTCATAGAGGAACAGGTCCTGGGTGATGATGGTGTCGCCTTCCATCCCCATGACTTCGGTGATGTGGGTGATGCGGCGCGAGCCGTCGCGCAGGCGCGCGGCTTGCACCACGACGTCGATTGAGGCGCAGATCATCTCGCGGATGGTGCGCGACGGCAGCGAGAAGCCGCCCATGGTGATCATGGATTCGCAACGCGACAGCGCCTCGCGCGGATTGTTGGCGTGCAGCGTACCCATCGAGCCGTCATGGCCGGTGTTCATCGCCTGCAGCAGATCGAAGGCTTCGGGTCCGCGGACTTCGCCGACGATGATGCGTTCCGGGCGCATACGCAGGCAGTTGCGCACCAGTTCGCGCATGGTGACCTGGCCTTCGCCTTCGATGTTCGGCGGGCGGGTTTCCAGGCGCACCACATGCGGCTGCTGGAGCTGCAGTTCGGCGGCGTCCTCGCAGGTGATGATACGCTCGTCGTCGTCGATATATTGCGTCAGGCAGTTCAGCAGGGTGGTCTTGCCGGAGCCGGTACCGCCGGAGATCAGCACGTTGGCGCGGCAGCGGCCGATGATCTGGAGGATGGTGGCGCCTTCCGGCGAGATCGCGCCGAACTTGACCAGCTGGTCGAGCGTCAGCTTGTCCTTCTTGAACTTTCGAATCGTGAGCGCGGGGCCGTCGATCGCCAGCGGCGGCACGATGGCGTTGACGCGGCTGCCGTCGGCGAGGCGGGCGTCGCAGATCGGCGAGGATTCGTCGACGCGGCGGCCGACCTGGCTGACGATGCGCTGGCAGATGTTCAGCAGCTGCTGGTTGTCGCGGAAGCGGATGCCGGTCTTCTGGATGCGGCCGGCGACTTCGATGAACACCGTGCCCGCGCCGTTGACCATGATGTCGGAGATGTCGTCGCGCGACAGCAGCGGCTCCAGCGGGCCATAGCCGAGCACGTCGTTGCAGATGTCGTCGAGCAGTTCCTCCTGCTCGGCGATCGACATCACGATGTTCTTGATCGCGATGATCTCGTTGACGATGTCGCGGATTTCCTCGCGCGCGGATTCGCCGTCGAGCTTGGCGAGCTGGGCCAGATCGATGGCCTCGATCAGCGCGCCGAAGATCGTTGCCTTGACTTGGTAGTAGGTGTCGGAGCGACGGCCATCCAGGGCAGGCGGAGGCGGCGCTGCGCGGGCCGGGGACAGCGGTGGCGAAGACACGTGTTGCGCCGGTGCCTCCGGCGCGCGTGACGTGACGGCCATCCCGCCCGGCGAATTTCCCGGCGGGATGCTTGCGGGCTGCAGCGCCCGTTGATCTGTATCTGTGCCGCTACGCTTACCGAACACGACGACGCTCCAGGCGGTGTCTTACTTTGACCGCAACTTCTCGAGGAAAGGCGACAGGAACGAACCCTTGGGCTTCTTGGTTTCGCCCCGGCCGGTCAGCCGCTGCGCGATCTGCAGGAACATCTCGGTGGTGCGATGACCGGCGGCGATTTCCGCGATCATCTGGCCGTTGTTGGCCGCCGAGCCGAACATCTGCGGATCGAACGGGATGGCTGCGATCGGCGCGCTCTCGATCGCCTTGGCGAATTCGCTCGCGCTGATTTCCGGCCGCTTCGGCACGCCGACCTGGTTGAGGCAGTACAGCGGCGCGCGGTCGTTGGGCCGGGCCGCCTTGAGCAGGTCGTACATGTTCTTGGTGTTGCGCAGATTGGCGAGGTCGGGCGAGGCGACGACCAGGATGTCGTCGGCGCCGACCAGCGCCCGCTTGGTCCAGCCGGACCACTGGTGCGGCACGTCGAGGACGATGCAGGGCATCGTCGAGCGCAGGGTGTCGAAGATCGAGTCGAAGGCGTCGGCGCCGAAGTCGTAGACGCGCTCCAGCGTCGCCGGCGCGGCGAGCAGGCTGAGATGGTCGGTGCACTTCGACAACAGGCGGTCGATGAAGGCGGTATCGACGCGGTCCGGCGAGAACACGGCGTCGGCGATGCCCTGCGGCGGATCCTGATTGTAGTCGAGCCCGGCGGTGCCAAAGGCGAGGTCGAGGTCTGCCACCACGGAATCCAGCGCCAGGTCGCGGGCGATTGCCCAGGCGACGTTGTGGGCGATGGTGGAGGCGCCGACGCCGCCCTTGGCGCCGACCACGGCGATGATGCGGCCGACGGCCTTGGCTTCCGGCGCGGAAAACAGCCCGCAGATCGAGCGCACCACGTCGATGGTTGCGACGGGGGCAATGACATAGTCGCTGACGCCGCGGCGAACCAGCTCACGGTACAGCGTGACGTCGTTGACCTTGCCGATCACCACGACCCGTGTGCCAGCGTCGCACACCGATGCCAACTGGTCGAGACCGGCGAGGATGTCGGTGCGCGGTTCGGTCTCCAGCACGATGACGTTCGGCGTCGGTGCCGCGCGATAGGCTTCGGTGGCGGCGGCCATGCCGCCCATCTGCACCTTGATGTGGGCCTTGGCCAGCCGGCGATCCTCTGCGGCGGTCTGCACGGCCGCTGCGGTTTCCACGGTCTCGCAGAACGCCTGCACCGACACCCGGGGTGCCGGCGCAATGTGTTCATCCTCGGCGGGACGCGCCGGGGCGGCACTCTGTTCTTCTGCGCTCGGTTGGCGTGAGTAGGTAATCATTGGCCCACATTACTTATCTTGTTTTTGTCCGCATCGGGATTGGCCGTCGCCGTGGACTGGCCCTGACGATACTTGTCGAGAACGTAGGTGCGCCGCCCGGTGTAGATGCCGGCCTCTGCGCGCGGCTGCACCAGGTCTTCCGGATTGGCGACCATGGCAGCGAGGTTGCGCTGCTGCGAGCAGCCGAGGTTGTAGTACGGCTTGTTCTCGAAATAGCTCTTGTTCTTGATCGACGGTCCGAGATCTTCCGGCCACGTGCCGCAAGGTCCGGCCTCGGCAACGATCCGCGGATAGTTGAGCCGGATGGTGGCGAACTGGCGCGGGCTTTCGGTGCGGTAGTTGCGCATCACGAGGCCGCGCGGCGGCACGCCGCCGGCTGCCAGCAGCGACTGCACCTCGCGATATGCGTCCGCCGCGGCGCGGGCATTGGGCGCGTTGACGGGGACTTCGGCGGTGATGACGCCGGTGCCGGTCTGCGTCCAGGTCCCGGCGAGGGCCATGACTTCGGCGCGCTGCACGGCGGTCAGGCCGCCCCGCCCGGAGCCCACGAAAATCTCGACGAAGCGGTTGGATTCCTGCAGCACGATCGGATGCCGCGCCCGATAATCGGTGGGAACGCTGGCGGTGATGTCTTCGGCCTTGTGGGTGCAGGCGCCGAGAGCGATCGCGACGCCGACGAGCGCGAGCACGCTACGCAGGCGGCGGCCGGGGCTGTGGAATGGCTGGGTGGTTGTCATAAATTCCTCGTCCGCCTCAGTCCGTGATGAAGCCGTAGGTGCCGCGATAGCTCTTGTTTCCGGCTTCGACGCGGCCCGGGGCGCCGTAGATACGATTGATGTTGCCGAGCAGGTCGGACTGCGGATCGGACGGATCGGCGAAGCCGTCATCCGGACGCGACAGGTCCTTCTGCGCCACGGCGCGCACCACGTAGGGCGTCACCATGATCATCAGCTCGGTGTTGTTGTTGACGTAGTCGCGGCTGCGGAACAGTGCGCCGAGCACCGGCAGTTGCGACATGCCGGGCAGGCCGCTGATGCTCTGCTTGGTCTGCTGCTTGATCAGGCCGGCCATCACCATGGTGCCGCCGGAGGGAATTTCCAGCGTGGTGTCCGCGCGGTTGGTCTTGATCGCCGGGATCGACGTGCCGCTGATGGTCACGGCATTTTCCTGGGTCACTTCGGAGACTTCGGTGGCGACGCGCATGCTGATGCGACCTTCGCTGAGCACGACCGGCGTGAAGCCGAGCGAGATACCGAACTTCTTGAAGGTGATCTGGGTGGTACAGATGCGCGTGGTCGGATCGCAGGTATTGCCGCCGGGTACCGGGAATTCGCCGCCGGCAAGGAAATTGGCGGTTTCGCCGGAGATCGCGGTCAGGCTCGGCTCGGCGAGCGTGCGCATGACGCCGGCGTTCTCCATCGCCTTCACCGTCGCCGTGACTGAGGGCGTCGAGCCGAACGATGCAGCGAGGCTGTTGCCGTCGACCAGGTTGCGGCCGAGTGCGGTGAACGGCGTGGTATTGTTGAACTTGACCACGGAGGTGCCGTAGCCCAGCGACGCCGACAGGTCGACGCCCATCTGCTTGACGATGTTGCGCTGGACTTCGGCGACGGTGACTTTGATCAGAACCTGATCGCGACCGCGCACCGTGATGCTGTTGACGACCTTGTCGGCCCCTCCCGCGAGCCGGGCGGCGATATCGCTGGCCTGCTGGGCCTCCTGCGGGCTTGCCACCGTGCCGGTCAGCATGATGCCGTCGCCGATGCCTTCGATACGGATATCGGCATTGGGCAGCACCTGCTTCAGCGCAGCACGGGCACCGTTGATGTCGCGGGTGACGGCGATGTCATAGGCTGCCATCTGCTGGCCGCTGGCATCGAAAAACACGATATTGGTCTGTCCGACGGTGGCGCCGATGATGTAGGCACGCTGCGCCGAGCGCACGACGGCATTGGCGATCTTGGGGTCGGCGACCAGCACATCCTTGATGTCGCGCGGCAGGTCGATGACGATGGATTTGCCGACGCCGAGCGCAAGAAAGCGGCCACCCATCTGTCCGTCGCCCGACAGCGCTGCCGCGGCGCGCAGCTCGGCTGCGTACACCGGCGTCAGCACCGGGTTGAGCGTGAACGCGCTCACAGCCGTGAACGACAGGGCGCGGACCATCAAGGTCTGGATCGATCCGCGGGTTGTCATGCGCCTCATCGCCTGCGTCCTCTTGGTCACTTGGTCGTGGTCGTCGTCGAAACGCCGAAGCGAATGATGTTGACGCTGGCGCTCTTGCCGTTGCGATCGTCAGTTGCAGTTTCGGGCACGTTGGCGTCGACCAGCGCGCGCAGCGCCAGCGACAGGGTGCCGCTCTGGCGCGCCCGCGCCAGCACCTCGGCCTGATCCGGCTTCAGCTCCAGCGTCGCGGTCTTGCCGACCACGGAGTTCTGGCCGTCTCTTTCCTTGGGAGCCTGGTCGATGGCCAGCACGCGCACGTTGCTGAGGATCACCTCCGAATTGACGACCTCGCCGCTGCTGCCGCGATCGGGATTCTTGTCGCGCTTGGACAGGATCACGTCGACGCGGTCGTTCGGCAGGATGAAGCCGCCGGCGCCGGTTTCCGGTGAGATTTCGGTGGAGACGGCGCGCATTCCGGCGGGCAGCACCGCCGCCATGAATCCGGAGCCGTTGGCGCGGACCAGCTTGGGCTCGCGGATGGGCTCGCCCGCGATGAACGGGGAACGCGCGATCGCGCCGGCGATCTGGGTGGTGGCGTCGGGACGTTCGGTGCGGCGAATGACGTTGGCGCTGGCGGCGGAGGCCGGCCAGCTCTGCCATTGCACGTCGGCCGCGTTCAGCGACTGGCCGAGCGCGATATCGGATCTGGCGACGAGAACGTCGACGGTCTGGAGCTGTGCGACCGGTTCGGCCTGCGGCGGCGGCTGCTGGTCGACGCCGCTTGCGAGATACAGCGCCACGCCACCGGCTCCGATGGCAATGGCCAGGACCACAATGCGTGCGGTATTCATACGCTTCACTTTCCACATTACGCTGCGACGCGGGCGCCGCTGTAATGGGGAGTTGACCAGCTATTCGTCAAAGCATGGTTAATGAGGCGTATCTAAATCGCGCGAGCGGTATTTTCTGCCGCCGTCAGTAGACGAAGCGCGCCAGGTCGATTGCCTTGATCCACTCGGTCTGCGGATAGATCATCAGCGCGCCGAGGGCGAGCGCGATGCCATAGGGAATGCCGCTGTCCTTGTGATGCAGCCGCAGCAGCCAGCTCTGGCCGCCCAGGGAATAGGGCAGCGGCCAGGCCCGGAACTGCAGCATGAGCAGGGTGAGGGCGCCGCCGAACAGCGAGGCGTAAACCAGATAGTCGAGCAGATGGCCGAAGCCGAACCACAGCCCGGCGGCTGCGGCCACCTTGGCGTCGCCGCCCCCGACCCAGCCCATGGCGAAACAGCCGAAGGCGACCACCAGCACGGTCAGTCCGGCGCCGATGTGGGACAGGGTATCCTGCAGGCCGAGGCCACCGAACAGCGCCAGCGCGAAAAAGCCGGCGACCAGCAGCAGCGACACGCGGTTGGAAATCGTCATGGTGAAGAGGTCGCTGGCGGCAGCGAAAGCCATCAGGGCCGGAAAAAACGTCAGGCGCGCAATATCAATGATCATGGCTTCACCAGCCCGTGCTTCAGGCGATCTGCCCGGGGGGCCGGCAGGAGTCTAGCCGGCACAGATGAACAATCGGGAAACGGCGTTACGGCCAGACGTTGGCGATGCGCAGCGCCAGAACCACGACGGCCAGCGCCAGCCCGCCGCAGACCAGCCGGATGGATTCGTCGTCCCGCCCGCGTTCGGGCAGAGGGCGCGCTGCGGCGCGGTCGGAGGCTGGCTTACTCATATACAGGGAACCTGGCTCAGGGAACCTTGCCGGGACTGCGCGCGCCGTCTGCGGACAGTCCCTGCAAACAACAAAGGCCCCGGTAACCGGGGCCTTTGATGACACAGCCGTCGCTTACTTGAGCGAGGAGTTGATCGAACCGAACTTGGTGTTCAGGTTGGTGCCGAGGCCGTTAACGACCGCGATGATCGCCAGCGAAATGCCGGCTGCGATCAGGCCGTATTCGATAGCGGTGGCGCCGGATTCATCCTTCACGAAACGCGCAACGAGATTCTTCATAATACACTCCATGTGACACGTGGCTGTCGAACTCAGGTTGGTCTCGCCGGCGTTCTCAGCACCGTGACCATGGCGTCACCATAGGGTCGGGAAATTGCAGCGCAGTTAATTCAATCGCGTAAACATGGCTGCATCTCCGTGTTCGAGAGCAGGGTAAACGACCACTTAAGGGGACAGCGTACCTGGCGTCTCTGGCCTGGTTCATCGCTCCTTAAGCACGTTGCGCTAACTGTGGGTCTCTGCGGTCTTCGGTCTCCGCGGTCTCATGAGGCGATCATGTCCACCTTGCCCCTCGAAGTCATTGAAATGCTCGGCCAGACCATCGCCAAGGTGGTGCCGATCACCATCGTGCTGGCGCTGACCTTTACGGTGCTGACCCACTTCTGGGCCTGCAATCCCGGCAAGCCCTGGTGGCGCAAAACCGAGATCGTCACCGACACCTGCTACTGGTTTTTCGTGCCGGTCATTTGCCGTGTGGTGCGGATCGGGCTTCTGGTGGTCGGTGCGGCGGCGGTGTTCAATATTCACGGCGCCGACGAATTGATTGCATTTTACGACAATGGTCACGGTCCGCTGGCGGAGCTGCCGCTGTGGGTCCAGGCGCTGCTGTTTCTCGTCGCGTCCGATTTCATGCTGTACTGGTTTCACCGCATGTATCATGGCGGCGGGTTCTGGAAGTATCACGCCATCCATCATTCCTCGACGGAGATCGACTGGATCTCGGCGGCGCGCTTTCACCCGGTCAACCTGTTCCTTGGCACCGTGGCGGTGGACGTCATCCTGCTGATGGCCGGCATCTCGCCCAACATCATGCTGTGGGTCGGTCCGTTCACGACGTTCCATTCGGCCTTCGTGCACGCCAATCTCAACTGGAGCCTCGGGCCCTTCAAATATGTGATCGCGACCCCGGTGTTCCACCGCTGGCACCACACCTCGCTGGAGGAGGGCGGCAATACCAACTTCGCCGGCACCTTCCCGATCTGGGACATCCTGTTCGGCACCTACCGGATGCCCGCCGACCAATTGCCGGAGACCTACGGCATCGATGGCGAGCCGCTGCCGTCGGAAATCGTCGGCCAGCTTGCTTATCCGTTCCGGCAATAGCTGTTCTGCCGCCTTCTTTCTTCCTTCTCCCCGCGCGCAGCGAAGCTTCGCGAGGAGGGAGAGGCTCGCAGGCAAGGCAGGCAAGCCGCCCCGTCAGCTGATCGTTTGCAGTTCCTTCATCAATTAACGGCACATTTGCCATGTCGGGCGCCGGCACCGCTGCGTATCTGCTTTTGCCGGCTTGTATCGTCCCGGAGTACAGAATGTCGTTTCAGTTTTTGCGCACACAGCTGCGCGCGTCTTTTATCGGCCTATCCATTGCGGCCGGAGTTATGCTGGTCTCCGCCGGAGGCGTCGCTGCAACGGCTGACGATGTCATCGAGGTGAAGGTCGACCAAGCCAAGCTGGTCAAGTTTCCTGCTCTCATCGCCACCGTCGTGATCGGCAATCCGATGATCGCCGATGTGTCGCTGCAACCGGGCGGCGTTGTCGTCGTGACCGGCAAGGGGTACGGCGCGACAAACCTCATCGCCTTGAACCGCCGCGGCGAAGTGCTGATGGACCGGGTCATCCAGGTCGCAGGTCCGTCGGACAACGTCGTCACCATCTATCGTGGCGTCAATCGTGAATCCTACAGCTGCGCGCCGGCCTGCGAGCGCCGGGTCACGCTTGGTGACGGCAATGAGTATTTCAAGACCACCCTGGAGCAGGCTGGCTCACTCAGCTCCTCGGCAGGTGGCGCCGCCGCGAAGGAAAACTGATCTGTCGGGCGCGACTATCGGGCATCATGGTAAATGCGCGGTTAATCCGCCGGGTCATTCTGTTCCGATCGTACGAAACACTTCCACAATCTGTTTCGGCTATGCCTGACCGGTAGATTATCCTCCGCCCAGGGTTTGACCGATGCTATTGCCTATCGTTTCGCCGGCCGCCATCGCAGCATCCCTTCGCCGCTTCCGGCGCAACAGGCATGGCTCCGCGGCGGTCGAGTTCGCGCTGGTGGCGCCAATTTTCTTCGCGCTGATCTTCGCCATCATCGAGACCTCGCTGGTGTTCTTCGCCGGGCAGGTGCTGGAGACCGGCAACCAGGACACGGCGCGCCTGATCCTCACCAGCCAGGTCAAGACACAGGCGGACTACAAGCAGTATCTGTGCGACCGCATTTCCGTATTGATGACCTGCGCGAACGTCGACATCGACGTCAGGTCCTATCCCGCAGGGACGGCATTCACCATCAAAGATCCGATCGTCGGCGGGGTCTATACCCCGAACTTCGTCTATCAGTTGCCGACGCCGGGCAGCAACGAGACGACCGTCGCCCGCGCCTTCTATCAATGGCCGCTGATCGTGACGCAGCTCGGCTACAACATCGCCAATATCTTCAACGGCAACCCTGCGAACAACAAGCGCCTGCTGGCATCGACGGCCGCGGTGCGGCAGCAATGACGGGGAACGCCATGATCAGGATCTTAAGGTCATTCGCGTTGCGTCGCTTGGGATCGCCGATGACGCGCTTTGCCCGCGACACAAGCGGGCTCGCCGCCGTGGAATTCGCGCTGATCGTCCCGCTGATGCTGGTGATGTTCTTCGGAACCATCGAGATTTCGAACGGCGTGGCGGCCGATCGCAAGGTCTCCATCATGACGCAAGCGATGTCCGATCTGACGTCGCGCTACACCTCGGTCAACGATACCGATATGAGCAACTTCCGCGCGATCGCGGTGGCGATGCTGACGCCGTATTCCGCGACCGGCCTGAAGTCCACCATCACCGAGGTCTATATCGATCCGACGTCCGGCGTGGCGCGCGCGCAGTGGAGCAAGGGCGATGCGGTGCGCAAGGACGGCAGCACCGTGCCGGTGCCGGCGGCGCTGATCGGCAAGGATTCCGCCGGCAAGATCATCGCCAACCAGTATCTGATCTTCAGCGAGGTGAGTTATCTCTACACGCCGGCGGTCGGCTATGTGATGGGGAAGGCCGGCGTCACGCTGACCGACCAGACCTATACGCGGCCGCGGCAGTCGACCTGCGTGTTCTACAGCCCCGACATTGCCTGCACCACGAAGTAGGGCGCGCCGGCGCGATCCGTCCATGACGCAGCAAAAAGGCCGCGCTGGAAGCGCGGCCTTTTCGTATTGGTGTCGCTGAAACTCCGCAGCCCTGAACCTTGCAATCCCGACTGGCGGAATTCCGTTTAGCCAGCGGCGCGCAGATTGTCGGCCGAGGACTTGCCAGAACGACGATCGGCAACGATTTCGTAGCTGATCTTCTGGCCTTCACGCAGGGTGCCAAGGCCGGCACGCTCGACGGCGCTGATGTGCACGAACACGTCGTTGCCGCCGTCATCCGGCTGAATGAAGCCGAAGCCCTTGGTCGCGTTAAACCACTTCACAGTTCCCATGCTCACGGGGGTAGTCCCTTCTCAAGAATATAGTAGTAGCCCACGATCATGCGGGCTGGTGATATCGAATTTTTGGAAGGGTCGTCAGTCTAGACCGGCTGTACCGGGGGATAGATAATGTCGTCCGGCCGAAAATCGATTAGCTCATGTTAAGCGAAGCGGGCGGTCAAGACAATCCTGACGCGCACGATTTTTTGATTGTGTACATCCGATCGAAACCAACGCCTTGCCGCGCAGGCATTTGCTGCCATGCGCGGTGTAGTTGTTGTGCAGTGCGTCGGTGCGAAGCGGGTTAGCGCCGACGGAACTGGCCGCGCGGCGGAGCGCCACGCGGGGCTCCGCCGCCGGGGCGTTCGTCCTTGTGGCGGAAGATCAACCGGCCCTTTTCGAGGTCGTAGGGCGACATCTCGATGGTCACGCGGTCGCCCGCGAGGGTCTTGATGCGGTTCTTCTTCATCTTGCCGGCGGTGTAGGCAACGATTTCATGCCCCGCATCGAGCTGCACGCGATAGCGCGCATCGGGGAGGATTTCCGTCACCAGTCCTTCGAACTGGATCAGCTCTTCTTTGGCCATTCGTTAGCTCCAGATCGATCGTGTGTTAGCGCGGACGCTGGGTGCGGTTCGGCGTGGTGTTGGGTCGGCTCTCGCGATGCAGGAAAGCGACGCCCTGCATCCCTTCTTTAGTCGTAGTTGCCGCCTGGGCGGCGGGACGTGAGATCGGTTCATGCCGTGCGGTCTCGTGACGTGGATTCTCGCGGTTCGGTTGCGCTGCGCCGCGGTTGCCGCCGGGGGCGCCACGACGGTTGCGTGCACTCTTGGCGCCCGCGCCGTCGCCGCCGCGCGGCTGCTGCGAGGACGACCGTCCACCGCGGCCCTGCGAGGGCGGCGGACCGACGTCGTTGCGGCCGGGGGTGCGGCGGTCTTCCTTCGGCAGGGTGATGCGGATCAGCTTTTCGATGTCGCGCAGATACGCCATTTCCTCGCCGGAGCAAAGCGAGATCGCGATGCCCTCGGCGCCGGCGCGCGCGGTGCGGCCGATGCGGTGGACGTAGGTTTCCGGGATGTTCGGCAGGTCGAAGTTCACCACGTGGGTAATTCCGTCGACGTCGATGCCACGGGCGGCGATGTCGGTGGCCACGAGGGTCTTGATCTCGCCGCTGCGGAAGTTCGCCAGCGTGCGCTCGCGGTGGTTCTGCGACTTGTTGCCGTGGATCGCGTCGGCGCGGATGCCGGCGCGCTCGAGGCCCTTCACGACCTTGTCGGCGCCGTGCTTGGTGCGGGTGAAGATCAGCGCGCGGTTGACCGTCTCCGACTTCAGGATCTGCGCCAGGATGGTCGGCTTGGCGGAGTGATCGACCTGGATCACGCGCTGTGCGATGCGCTCGACGGTGGACGCCACCGGGGTCACGGCGACGCGGGCCGGATCCTTCAGCATCGATTCGGCGAGCTCGGCGATGTCCTTCGGCATGGTGGCCGAGAAGAACAGGGTCTGGCGCTTGATCGGCAGCTTGGCGACGATTTTCCGGATGTCGTTGATGAAGCCCATGTCGAGCATGCGGTCGGCTTCGTCGAGCACGAGGAACTCAACCAGGTTGAGTTTCAGGCCGTTGCTCTGCACGAGGTCGATCAGCCGGCCGGGTGTGGCGACGAGGACGTCGACGCCCTGCATCAGCGAGCGCACCTGGCGGCCCATCGGCACGCCGCCGATGGCCAGCGCCGAGGTGAGGTTCATGTGGCGGCCGTAGGCGTTGAAGCTCTCGAGGATCTGGCCGGAGAGTTCGCGGGTCGGGCTCAGCACCAGCACGCGGCAATGCTTGGGCTGCACCTTGATGCGATCGAGCAGCAGGCGGTGAAGGATGGGCAGCGCGAAGGACGCGGTCTTGCCGGTGCCGGTCTGGGCGATGCCGATGACATCCTTGCCGGTGATGGCGATGGGGATGGTCTGCGCCTGGATCGGGGTCGGCGTGGTGTAGTTTTCTTCCTTGAGCGCACGGGTAATGGGATCGGCGAGGCCGAATTCCTGAAAGGAGGTCAAAAGATGTGTCTTTCCATAATGAAAGCAGGCGCCCGGCGGATATCAGCCAGGAGCGCGCGAGGGTGTCTGGAGACACCCGCGTGTCTGGGGCGTCGATCTGGTTAGCTGAAGGGGCAAGCCAGAAACCGTCATGTGAAGACGGGATCAGAACACGCGGCTCGCAATGACCCGATGATTCTCAAGGTCGTGGTGGTCATATGGAACATGAAGGCGGCGGTTTCAAGGTGAATCGCAGGCAACGGGCTTTCGCAGTCTTGATTCTGCCCAGGGGTCGCGACAATTAACCGCTGCATGAAATTTAGACAAAAAATACAATGCGCCTGTTTTTCGTGCTGCTTGCTGCGTGAGTGATCATTTTTGTGGCCTAAAAATAAGGCGGCAACTTTCGTGAATATCGCCGAAAAACGGAAATATATCTTACATATCAATATTTTGCGCGAATTCTTGTTGATGGCACGCTTCTTGCGATTCCGTTAACGCAGACGGCCGTGGGGCCGTTCCGCATTATTTTACGTCTGCGTCAGGGAGATGAGCGCACATGATCAATAATTTGACTCACGCGATAGCGAGACCGATGACCCGCCGTGGCCTGGTGGCTGCGACCGCGGGCCTGGTGATGGGCCTTGCGAGTTTCTCTTCAGCCAATGCCGCGGACGACACCATCAAGGTCGGCGTCCTGCATTCTCTCTCCGGCACCATGGCGATCTCCGAGACCACGCTCAAGGACACCGTTCTGTTCATGATCGATGAACAGAACAAGAAGGGCGGCGTGCTCGGCAAGAAGCTGGAAGCCGTCGTGGTCGATCCCGCTTCGAACTGGCCGCTGTTCGCTGAAAAGGCGCGCGAGCTGATCACCAAGGACAAGGTCGCCGTGGTGTTCGGCTGCTGGACCTCGGTGTCCCGCAAGTCGGTGCTCCCGGTGTTCAAGGAGCTGAACTCGATCCTGTTCTATCCCGTGCAGTACGAGGGCGAAGAGTCCGAGCGCAACGTGTTCTACACCGGCGCCGCCCCGAACCAGCAGGCGATCCCGGCGGTCGACTACCTGATGAAGGACGAAAAGGTGAAGCGCTGGGTGCTGGCCGGCACCGACTACGTCTATCCGCGCACCACCAACAAGGTGCTGGAAGCCTACTTGAAGTCGAAGGGCGTCAAGTCCGAAGACATCATGATCAACTACACCCCGTTCGGTCATTCGGACTGGCAGACCATCGTCGCCGACATCAAGAAGTTCGGCTCGGCCGGCAAGAAGACCGCGGTGGTCTCCACCATCAATGGTGACGCCAACGTGCCGTTCTACAAGGAACTCGGCAACCAGGGCATCAAGGCCAAGGACATCCCGGTGGTGGCGTTCTCGGTCGGCGAAGAAGAACTCGCCGGCATCGATACCAAGCCGCTGCTCGGCCATCTCGCCGCCTGGAACTACTTCCAGTCGATCAAGGATCCCGAGAACGAGAAGTTCATCAAGGCTTGGCAGGCCTTCACCAAGAACCCGAAGCGCGTGACCAACGACCCGATGGAAGCCACCGTGATCGGTTTCAACATGTGGGTGAAGGCGGTCGAGAAGGCCAAGTCGATCGAAGCCGACAAGGTCATCGACACCCTGCCGGGCATCGAAGCCAAGAACCTGACCGGCGGCACCTCGAAGATGCTGCCGAACCACCACATCACCAAGCCGGTGTTCATCGGCGAGATCAAGGGTAACGGCCAGTTCGACGTGGTCTGGAAGACCCCGGGTCTGGTGGCCGGCGATGCCTGGTCGAAGGAGCTCGAGGGCTCCAAGGACCTGATCGGCGACTGGGTCGGCAAGAAGTGCGGCAACTACAACACCAAGACCAACAAGTGCGGCGGTCAGGGTTCCTGATTTCCTGAGACTCCCAAAACTGGGGAGGGCGGCATTGCCGTCGCCCTCCCTTTCCTTCCGCCCGGGGTCAGCCAGTGCTCATCAATTTGTTCGACCGTTTTCGCACGCTCGTATTTGTCGTCTTTCTGATCGCCGCGTCCGCCATTCCGGCGCTGGCAGGTCCCTTCGAGGATGCTGTCGCAAAGTTCGCCAATGACGATTATTCCGACACCGACGACGCCATCGGCGTGATCGCCACCTCCGGCAATCCGCAGGCCTTCGCCATCATCAGCGCGCTGCAGGACGGCCGCGTGATGGCCGATCCCGACAGCAAGAAAGTCTATCTCACCGATACGGACGGCAAGAGCGTCGAACTGGCCACCGGCACCCCGGTTGCCAGCGTGCCTGACAGCGCCGCCGCAGTACGCCTCAACAACCGCCTGCGCCGCACCATCGATGCCGCTTTGGGCGGGCTGACGCTGATGTCGCCGGATCCCGACAAGCGCGTCGAAGCCGCGCAGTCGGTGTTCAAGACCCACGACGCCGCGATGCTCCCGGTGGTCGACCAGGCCCTGGAAAAGGAAACCAACAAGAAGGCGAAGCAGGCCTTCATCGAAGCCCGCGCCGCCATCCTGCTTTTCAAGGAGGACGCCACCGACGCGGAGAAGATCGAATCCATCGCGGTGATCAAAGCGCGTGGCGACCAGGAAGCGTTGGCGCTGCTGACCGGCCTTGCCGGTGCCGAACAGTCCATCGGCGTGGCGCGCAGCGCCGCCAGCGCCACCACGGCGATCCAGAGCCGGCAGACCCTGTGGTCGATCGCCCAGAATGCCTGGTACGGCCTGTCGCTCGGCTCGGTGCTGCTGCTGGCCGCCATCGGCCTCGCCATCACTTTCGGCGTCATGGGCGTCATCAACATGGCCCATGGCGAGATGGTGATGATCGGTGCCTACGTCACCTTCGGCGTGCAGGAGATCATCCGCACCTCCTATCCCGCTCTGTTCGACTATTCGCTGCTGATGGCGGTGCCGCTGGCCTTCCTGATCGCAGGCATGATCGGCGTCGTCATCGAACGCACCATCATCCGCTTCCTCTATGGCCGTCCGCTGGAAACCCTGCTGGCCACCTGGGGCCTGTCGCTGGTGCTGCAGCAGGCGGTGCGCACCATGTTCGGCCCGACCAACCGCGAGGTCGGCAATCCCTCCTGGATGTCCGGCGCCTTCGAACTCGGCCAGATCACCATCACCTACAACCGGCTGTGGATCCTGTGCTTCACGCTGGCCGTGTTCGCGATCCTGCTGGCCATGCTGCGCTACTCCAGCATTGGCCTCGAGATGCGCGCCGTGACCCAGAACCGCCGGATGGCGGCCTCCATGGGCATCGCCACCTCGCGCGTCGATGCGCTGACCTTCGGGCTCGGCTCCGGCATTGCCGGCATCGCCGGCGTGGCACTGTCGCAGATCGACAATGTCAGCCCCAACCTCGGCCAGAGCTACATCATCGACAGCTTCATGGTCGTGGTGTTCGGCGGCGTCGGCAATCTGTGGGGCACGCTGGTCGGCGCCTTCACGCTGGGCATCGCCAACAAGTTCCTCGAGCCGGTCGCCGGCGCCGTGCTCGGCAAGATCGCGATCCTGGTGCTGATCATCCTGTTCATCCAGAAACGCCCGCGCGGCCTGTTCGCGCTCAAGGGCAGGGCGATCGAAGCATGATGATGATTTCCATTCTTCTCGGCCAGGAACTGCGCTCGTCATGTCCCCTCTCCCCTTGTGGGAGAGGGTCAGGGAGAGGGGGGGCACAGGCGACAGCGCTTGCGGCCTCCCCCTCTCCCGGCGCTACGCGCCACCCTCCCCCACCCAGCGAAGCTTCGCTTCGCGCGGGGGGAGGGGACCATCAGCGGCGGAGCCATGTCATGACCCCGCACATCCTCACTCGCTCGCTCGACCGCAGCGCCAGTGTATTCCTGCTGGTCGTCGCTGCGGTGGGCATCCTGATCCCGCTGTCGAACCTGCTGCTGCCTGCGGATTCCATATTCCAGGTGCCGACCTATCTGATGGCGCTGTTCGGCAAATATGTCTGCTACGCCATCCTGGCGCTGTCGATCGACCTGATCTGGGGCTATTGCGGCATTCTCTCGCTGGGTCACGGCGCGTTCTTCGCGCTCGGCGGCTACGCCATGGGCATGTACCTGATGCGCCAGATCGGCCCGCGCGGCGTCTATGGCAATCCGGTGTTGCCGGACTTCATGGTGTTCCTGAACTACAGCAAGCTGCCGTGGTACTGGTACGGTTTTGACATGTTCTGGTTTGCGGCGCTGATGGTGCTGGTCGTCCCCGGCCTGCTGGCCTTCGGCTTCGGCTGGCTCGCGTTCCGCTCCCGGGTCACCGGCGTCTATCTGTCGATCATCACCCAGGCCATGACCTACGCGCTGCTGCTCGCCTTCTTCCGCAACGATTTCGGCTTCGGCGGCAACAACGGTCTCACCGACTTCAAGGATATTCTGGGCTTCAACGTCCAGGCTGGCGGCACCCGCGCGGCATTGTTCGCGCTGAGCTGTCTCGCGCTGATGCTCGGCTTCCTGATGTGCCGCGCGGTGGTCACCTCGAAGCTCGGCAAGGTGCTGATCGCCATCCGCGATTCCGAATCGCGGACGCGCTTCCTCGGCTACCGCGTCGAATCCTACAAGCTGTTCGTGTTCACTTTGTCGGCCTGCATGGCCGGCGTCGCCGGCGCGCTCTACGTGCCGCAGGTCGGCATCATCAATCCCGGCGAATTCGCGCCGGCCAACTCCATCGAGGCGGTGATCTGGGTGGCAGTCGGCGGCCGCGGCACGCTGATCGGCGCGGCGCTCGGTGCCGTCGTGGTCAACTACGCCAAGACCGTGTTCACCTCCGGTCCGCTGGCGCCGTACTGGCTGTTCATGCTCGGCGCGCTGTTCATCCTGGTGACGCTGCTGCTGCCCAAGGGCATCATCGGCACCTTCAACGCCTGGTGGGAGCCGTGGAAGGCGCGGCGCGACACCGCCCTTGAAGACAGCGCGGCGGCGGAAGACGGCGTCACCAAACCCCATCTGGCGGAGTAGGGCGCATGACCTCCATCGAACAGCCCGTCCTCGACAAGCCGGCCGCCCACGCGCCCGCCGCCATCGACGCCCAGGCCGCCGCCCGCGAGGCCGAGGCGCGGCAGAAGCGCATCACCTCGGCGCAGTTGTATCTCGACGGCGTCCACGTCTCGTTCGACGGCTTTCACGCCATCAACAACCTGTCGCTGGTGCTGGCGCCGGGCGAGATGCGCGCCATCATCGGCCCGAACGGCGCCGGCAAGACCACGATGATGGATATCATCACCGGCAAGACCAAGCCCGACGAGGGCGACGTCTATTTCGACGGCACCCATGACCTCACGCTGCTAGACGAAACCCAGATCGCCACCCTCGGCATCGGCCGCAAATTCCAGAAGCCGACGGTGTTCGAAAGCCAGACCATCTGGGACAACCTGCTGCTGGCGCTGAACGTCGACCACCGCGTCCGCGGCACCCTGTTCTGGCGCAACACCAGGGAGCAGACCGAGCGCATCGGCAAGGTGCTGGAGACCATCCGCCTCACCGATTCCCGCCACCGCCTCGCCGGCAACTTGTCGCACGGCCAGAAGCAGTGGCTGGAGATCGGCATGCTGCTGGCGCAGGACCCCAAGCTGCTGCTGGTCGACGAGCCGGTCGCGGGCATGACCGACGTCGAGACCCACCAGACCGCCGAACTGCTGAAGGAGATCAACCGCGACCACAAGACCGTGGTGGTGGTCGAGCACGACATGACCTTCGTGCGCGAACTCGGCGTCAAGGTGACCTGCCTGCACGAAGGCACCGTGCTGGCCGAGGGCACCATCGATCAGGTATCCACGAATGATCGCGTGGTTGAAGTGTATTTGGGGCGATAGCGAATGGGATGGATTCGCGATCTCACAACCACCACTGTCATCGCCCGGACTGCGCGCAACGCGCGCCAGGACCGGGCGACCCAGTACACGCAGGTGGCCGTGATGGAGCCGCGACGCCGCCGTTTACTGGATCCCCCGCTTTCGCGGGGGACGACAGCAAACCATGTTGCGGCTCTGCGCGCGTGCCGCGGCGCATCCCGGACAGACCAACGAAAGATGTTGCCATGCTGAAAGTCGACAACATCAGCCTGTATTACGGCGCGGCGCAGGCGCTGCGCGGCGTTACGGTGGCGGCGGAGCCCGGCAAGGTGACCTGCGTGCTGGGCCGCAACGGCGTTGGCAAGACCAGCCTGTTGCGCGCGCTGGTCGGCCAGCAGGCGATTTCGGCGGGCTCGATCACCTTCGACGGCCAAGACATCTCGGCCCTGAAGCCCTATGAACGCGCACGGCGCGGCATCTCCTTCGTGCCGCAGGGCCGCGAGATATTTCCGCTCCTTACGGTGGAAGAGAACCTCCGGACCGGCTACGCGCCGCTGAAGCGCGCCGACCGCAACATTCCCGACGACGTGTTCTCGCTGTTCCCGGTGCTGCAATCCATGCTCGGGCGCCGCGGCGGCGATCTGTCGGGCGGCCAGCAGCAGCAGCTCGCCATCGGCCGCGCGCTGGTGATGCGGCCGAAGCTTTTGCTGCTGGATGAGCCCACCGAAGGCATCCAGCCTTCGATCATCAAGGACATCGGCCGCGCCATTTCCTATCTGCGCAGCCTCGGCACCATGTCGATCGTGCTGGTCGAGCAATATCTCGATTTCGCCTGCGAGCTCGGCGACAATTTTGCGGTGATGGACCGCGGCGTGGTGAAGTTCGCCTGCGATCGCGCGACGCTGGATCCCGCCGAGATCAGCCGCCAGATGGCGCTTTGAGTTGGCGGCTGGCATGATGGCGGCCGGAGACAACATGGCCCCCGATTCCCCGAACGCATCATCCGCGATCTTCGCCGCCAACCGCGCGCGAGGCAGGGTGGCGTTCGACGTGCAACTGGTGGACGGCAGGACGCGTCGCCGCGAGTTGCATGAATCCGGCTCGCTGCGGGTGCGCTTCCCGTCGCCGGAGGACCACGGCCTGTCGGCGATGTTCGTCAACACGGCCGGCGGCGCCGCCGGCGGCGATCGTTTCGACATCGATATTGCCGCCGGCGAAGGCACCAGCCTGACCGTGACCACCGCCGCCGCCGAAAAGGTCTATCGCTCCCACGGGCCCGCCGCCGAGATCAACATCAAGCTGAGGGCGGGTGCGGATGCGCATCTTTCCTGGCTGCCGCAGGAGACCATCCTGTTCGACCGGTCGCGCACCGAACGCCGCATCGATATCGACCTCGACGCCACGGCCTCGCTGGTGGTCTGCGAGATTGTCATCTTCGGCCGCGCCGCTATGGGCGAGACAATGCTGTCCGGCGGCTTTGTCGATCGCTGGCGGCTGCGCCGTGGCGGCAGACTGGTGTTTGCCGAGACCGTGCGGCTCGACGGCGATCTCGGCGCAAAGCTGGCGCGCCCGGCCATTGCGGGTGGCGGCCTGGCCATCGGCACGGCGCTGATCGTGCCCGGTGACGAGGCGCTGGTGGAGCGGATCCGCGAGGCCGCGGAAAACTTCGGCGGCGAGGTCGGCATCTCCAGCTGGAACGGATTTGCAATGGCCCGCTTCTGTGCGCAAGATGCGGCGAAGCTGCGCACTGACATGATGAACGTGCTGGCGCGCTCCGGCGCTGCGCTGCCCAGGCTGTGGCTGAACTAGCAATCAAGAGTATGCGATGAATCTGTCCCCCCGCGAAAAAGACAAGCTGCTGATCTCGATGGCCGCCATGGTGGCGCGCCGACGGCTGGAGCGCGGCGTCAAGCTCAACCATCCCGAGGCCATCGCCATCATCTCCGATTTCATCGTCGAGGGCGCCCGCGACGGCCGCACCGTGGCCGAGCTGATGAAGTCCGGCGCCGAGGTCATCACCCGCGCCCAGTGCATGGACGGGATCGCCGAGATGATCCACGATATCCAGGTCGAGGCCACGTTTCCGGACGGCACCAAGCTGGTCACCGTGCATGAACCCATCAGATAAAACTCCGTCATGCCCGGCCTTGTGCCGGGCATCCACGGCAGCGCGGAACATCGTGGATGGCCGGGACAAGCCCGGCCATGACGTCGCGAAACACGAGGTGACTACATGATCCCCGGCGAATTCTTCATCCAGGACGGCGACATCGAGCTCAATGCCGGCCGCGCCACCGTGACGCTGACTGTGGCCAATTCCGGCGACCGGCCGATCCAGGTCGGCTCGCACTACCATTTCTTCGAGACCAACCCCGGCCTCAAATTCGATCGCGCCAAGGCGCGGGGCATGCGCCTCGACATCGCCGCCGGCACCGCCGTCCGCTTCGAACCCGGCCAGAGCCGCGACGTTCAACTGGTCGAACTGGCCGGCAAGCGCGAGGTCTACGGCTTCCGCGGCGACGTGATGGGGAAGCTGTAAGATGTCCGTCAAGATCAAGCGTTCCGTCTATGCCGACATGTTCGGCCCCACCACCGGCGACCGCGTCAGGCTGGCAGATACCGATCTCATCATCGAGGTGGAGAAGGATTTCACCATCTATGGCGAGGAGGTGAAGTTCGGCGGCGGCAAGGTGATCCGCGACGGCATGGGACAGTCGCAGGCCACCAATGCCGAAGGCGCGGTGGACACCGTGATCACCAACGTGCTGATCGTCGACCACTGGGGCATCGTCAAGGCCGACGTCGCCATCAAGGAGGGGTACATCTGCGCCATCGGCAAGGCGGGGAATCCCGACATCCAGCCCGGTGTCACCATCAATGTCGGGCCGGGCACCGACGTGATCGCGGGCGAAGGAAAAATCCTCACTGCCGGCGGCTTCGACAGCCACATCCATTTCATCTGCCCGCAGCAGATCGAGCACGCGCTGATGTCCGGTGTCACCTCGATGCTCGGCGGCGGCACCGGCCCGTCGCACGGCACGTTTGCAACGACCTGCACGCCGGGCCCGTGGCACATCGGGCGGATGATCCAGTCCTTCGATGCCTTTCCGGTCAATCTCGGCATTTCCGGCAAGGGCAACGCCTCGAAGCCAGCGGCCTTGATCGAGATGATCAATGCGGGCGCCTGTGCGCTGAAGCTGCACGAGGACTGGGGCACCACGCCCGCCGCCATCGACAACTGCCTGACGGTGGCCGACGATCACGACGTCCAGGTGATGATCCACTCCGACACGCTGAACGAGTCCGGCTTCGTCGAAGACACCATCGCGGCCTTCAAGGGCCGCACCATCCACGCCTTCCACACCGAAGGCGCCGGCGGCGGCCATGCGCCTGATATCATCAAGGTCGCGGGCCTGCCCAACGTGCTGCCGTCGTCGACCAATCCGACCCGGCCGTTCACCCGCAATACCATCGACGAGCATCTGGACATGCTGATGGTCTGCCACCACCTCGATCCGTCCATCGCCGAAGATCTGGCCTTCGCCGAAAGCCGCATCCGCAAGGAAACGATTGCGGCTGAAGACATCCTGCACGATCTCGGCGCGCTCTCGATGATGTCGTCAGACAGCCAGGCGATGGGCCGGCTCGGCGAGGTCATCATCCGGACGTGGCAGACCGCCGACAAGATGAAGAAACAGCGTGGGTCCTTGCCGCAGGACAAGGGCAACAACGACAATTTTCGCGTCAAGCGCTACATCGCCAAATACACCATCAATCCGGCCATCGCCCACGGCGTCTCGAAGCTGATCGGCTCGGTGGCGGTCGGGAAGCTCGCCGACCTCGTGCTGTGGTCGCCGGCGTTCTTCGGCGTCAAGCCGGACCTGGTGGTGAAGGCCGGCATGATCGTGGCGGCGCCGATGGGCGATCCCAACGCTTCGATTCCGACGCCGCAGCCGGTGCACTACCAGCCGATGTTCGGCGCCTTCGGCCGCGCGCTAACGCAGTCGTCCTTCGTGTTCACGTCAGGAGCGGCGATCTCCAACGGGCTGCAGGCCCGGCTCGGCACCCAGAAGGCGCTGTACGCGGTGGAAAACACCCGCTCCGGCATCTCCAAGAAGAGCATGATCCACAACGACGCGACGCCGGATATCCAGGTCGATCCGGAGACCTACGAAGTCCGCGCCGATGGCGAGTTGCTGACTTGCGCCCCGGCCGAGGTGCTGCCGATGGCGCAAAGGTATTTCATGTATTGAGGGCGCGTCTTTCTTTCCCTCTCCCCCGGCGCCGCGAAGCGGCGTTGATGGGAGAGGGTGGATCGAAGCCCCGCGAAGCGGGGTTCGAGACGGGAGAGGGGGCTATTCCGGAGCGCGCGGCTTTCCCTCTCCCGCCTTCGATGCGCTCAGGCACCCTCTCCCGCGGCGCGCAGCTTCGCTGCGCTGGGGGAGAGGGAAAGGGAGCGACCGCTGCAAGCCCCCTTCATTCCCGCGCCATAACCCCCTAAGGTCCGCCCCGGCCGTCTCAGCGCCACAACAAAACACCGGGAGAACCGCCTTGATCTACGTCGTCGCCACCCTGTCCGTGAAACCTGAAATGCGTGCTGAACTGATCGAAGGCGCGAAAGCCTGCATCGCCGGAACCCGCAAGGAGCCCGGCAATATCGCCTATGACATGCATGAGAGCGTGACGGATCCAACCAAGATGGTTTTCGTCGAGCAGTGGGAAAACGCCGAAGCGCTCGTGCCGCATCGCCAGACCGAGCACATGAAGGCGTTCGGCCGTATCGCGGTGCAATGCTTCAGCGCGCCGCCGAAGATCGAGATCATCACCCCCGCCGACGTCGTCGTGCGATAGTCACGCGCTGGCGCGGATATTAAATATGAGAGTAAAGCCATGATCCGCGCCACCGACGTCAAGGGGCAGCACCTCTTCAAGCAAGCCGCGGCGGACACCGTCGTGCTGGATTTCGACGACCGGCATCGTCGCCGCATGGCGATGACCGGGACCCGCGGGCTGGAATTCCTGCTCGACCTGGAAAACGCCGTCGCCTTGCGCGGCGGCGATGCGCTGGTGCTGGAAGACGGCCGGCTTATCGAGGTGGTCGCCGCGCCCGAGCCGCTGATCGAGGTCCGCGGCTCTGACCCCGCCCATCTGGTGCGCCTCGCCTGGCATCTCGGCAATCGCCATTTGCCGACCCAGATCACCGGCCGCGGGCTGCGTATCCGCCGCGACCATGTCATCGAGGAGATGGTCAAGGGGCTCGGCGCCCGCGTCATTGCCATCGAGGCGCCGTTCGATCCCGAAGGCGGCGCCTATGCGGCCGTCGCCGAGACGCACGACCATGCCGGCCATGGCCACGCGCATGATCGCCACGACCACGGCCATCATGGTCACGCGCATGGCAAGCACGGTCACGACAGCCATGACCATGCCGCCCATGGCGATGCCGGACACGTGCACGACGAGACCTGCGGTCACGACCACGGGCACCACGACCATTCCCATGCTCATGACCACAAGTAGGCCGGCGGATCTCATGCCGCCGGTCGACACCGTCGCGCTGTCCGCGGACGAGGGCGCGGCGCTGTACCGGCTGATGACGTGGCTGTCGCCGGCATTTCCGGTCGGCGCCTTCTCCTATTCCAGCGGCATCGAATGGGCGGTGGAAGCCGGCGACATTGTCGATGCCGCCAGCCTGCAGGACTGGCTGTCGGCCATGCTCACCGATGGCTCCGGCTTTTGCGACGGCGTGTTCCTCGCCCAGGTGCATCGTGCGGCGGTCGCCGGCGACGAAACGCTGCTGCGCGAGATTGCCGAACTGGCAAGCGCCTTCGTGCCGTCAAAGGAGCGCCAGCTCGAGACCACGTCGCAGGGCCGCGCCTTCATCGAGATCGCGCGCAGCGCCTGGAATCACGACGGCCTCGACCGCCTGATCGCCGCTTGCGACTCGGCAATCGTCTATCCGGTCGCGGTCGGCTTGGTCAGCGCCGCGCACGGCATTCCGCTGTCCGCCACCATGCACGGCTTTTTCCACGCAGTGACCTCGAACTGGATCTCCGCCGGCGCACGACTGGTGCCGCTCGGCCAGACCGACAGCCAGCGCGTGCTGGCGGCGCTGGAGCCCGTCGTGGTCGCCACCGGCAAGCGTGCGATGGCCGCCAGCCTCGATGATCTCGGGGGCGCCACGTTCCGCGCCGACCTCGCCAGCCTGCGCCATGAGACGCAATATACGCGGCTGTTCCGGTCGTGAATGTCCATGATGCACGCGCTCGCACGACACCCACCGCTGTCATCGCCCGGCCTGCGCGCAATTGCGCGCCAGGACCGGGCGATCCAGTACACGCCGGCGCCAGCGATCAATCACGAACACCTGCGTCTACTGGATCCCCGCATGCGCGGGGATGACATTTCTTTGTGTGGCTGCGTATTGCATGGCTACACTTCGGCCCAACACTTCAACCCAGAGAGCATCTGACATGTCCTCCCTTCACGGTCCGCTGCGCGTCGGCATTGGCGGTCCCGTCGGCTCCGGCAAGACCGCGCTGATGGACCTCTTGTGCAAGACCATGCGCGAGCGCTACGACATCGCGGCCATCACCAACGACATCTACACCAAGTGGGATGCCGAATTTCTGGTGCGCTCGGGCTCGCTGACCGCCGATCGCATCGCCGGCGTTGAGACCGGCGGCTGCCCGCACACTGCGATCCGCGAGGACGCTTCCATGAACCTCGCCGCGGTCGCCGATATGCGCGCAAAATTTCCCGACCTCGACATGGTGCTGATCGAATCCGGCGGCGACAATCTCGCCGCCACCTTCTCGCCGGAACTGGCCGATCTGACCATCTACGTCATCGACGTCGCCGCCGGCGACAAGATTCCCTCCAAAGGCGGGCCGGGCATCACCCGCTCCGACCTGCTGGTGATCAACAAGATCGACCTCGCGCCCTATGTCGGCGCTTCGCTGGAAAAGATGGACACCGACGCCCGGCGCATGCGCGGCAGCCGGCCGTTCGTGATGACCAACATGAAGACCAACGACGGTCTCGAGACCATCATTCGGTTCATCGAGACCAAGGGCGGCCTGCAGGCGTCCTGAAACAATTTGATTTTGTCCGGAACAAATCGGCTCTGGCGTGATTGGATCAGGATAGGTCGTCCAAAGGCGGACAATAAGGGTTTCCAGCCACCGGCCGTGTGGGTGTTGTCGGCGTCTTCATTTTCCGGGCAGTGTGGCGTGCATTTCAAACCAGTCTATAGGCCGTGCCGGCGCTCCGCCGGAGCAGTTCATCTCCTTCTCATGACCGGGTAAGTCCTTGATCCGGCTCGGATTCATTATCAGTCTCGTAGCCCTGATCGGGGTGCTGCTGTCGGGTCTCGCGGCCTTTCGGGTGCACGATCAGGAACTGGCCATCGACGGCATCGCACTGGCGCGGGCCGTGGATATCCATGCCAGCCTGGTGCAGGACCGCCTCACCGAGCGCGAATTGCTGGCGCGGGTCGGGGCCGGCCTGTTCCGTGCGCCGTCGGTCATCAAGGCCAACATGCTGCAGCCGCTGCGCTCGTCGATCTATGCCTTCAAGGTCGATTTCGTGGTGGCGAGCTGGATCGCCCGCTTGCAGCCTGGCGAACTGGCATCGGCATCCGCCGAGCTGTCGAGCGCCGGCTTCCGCAATCCCACCATCCGCAATTTCGACGACAAGCCGCTGGATGCCCAGTCGCGCGATACGTCGCTCGACGTGCTGATGGACCTCGAGCCGCGCAACTCCGAGACCGAGGGCTTTGCCGGCCGCGCCTTGAATTTCAGTCCCGCGCTGGGGCCGACGCTGGCGCGCGCCCTGGCCGAGGGCAAGCCGGTGGCGTCCGATCCGACGCCGCTGCTGCGGCCGAACGGCCCGGTCGGCATCGTGCTGGCCGCACCGGTGCTGCAGGAGGGCAATGCCAAGCCGGCGGGGTTTGTCTCCTTCTCCTATGAACTCGGCCCGCTGATGCTGGCGAACGACGAAATGTCGCTGTTCTCGGTGGCGCTGAAGGATCCGCGCAAGGTTGACGGCGAACTGGTCGCTGACGACAACGGGACGGTCACAGAGCGATCGTTGGTCCCCAACGGGCCGGCGCTGGCGATTCTGCGCACCGTCAGCTTCGGCAATCGCGACTGGTCGCTGGGCTATTATCCCAAGACGAATTCGGTGGTGCGCGCGCAGCAGACCGCGTTCATCGTCGGCGGCATCGGCGTCGCGCTGACCGCCATCATCTGCGGCCTGTTTGGTTACGTCGGCTACAACAACCTGCGGCTCAGCCGCGAAGTGCAGATGCGGATCGGCTTCGAGCGGCGGCTGACCGCCGTGATCGACGAGCTCAACCACCGGGTCAAGAACATCCTTGCCGTCATCCAGTCCATCGTCACCCGCACGCTGCGCCACGGCAGCGACGTCGACGTCGACGTCGCCCGCGATCTGCTGATCGGGCGCATCCACGCCATGTCCAACGTGGTCTCGCTATTGTCCGAGAGCCAGTGGCAGGGCGTCAACCTGAAGGGGCTGTTCGAAGCGCGTGCGATTCCCCATGCCGACCGCATCGCCATCGACGGTCCTGACATTGTCGTCAGTGCCCGCGCGGCCCAGAGCCTGTCGCTGCTGTTCTTCGAGCTGGCATCGCATTCCGACGAGGGCCTGTCGCTGGTCGGCAAGCATCCGCACATCGTCGCCCATTGGGATGTGGAAGGCGCCGGCCCGGACGCCCTCTTCCATTTCCGCTGGGAGGAATTCAACACCAGCGCGGCGACCCGGCGTGCCGACAGCGACTTCGGCGTGGTGCTGCTCGACCGGGTCGCCCCGGAAGCGCTCGGCGGCACATCGAAGCGCTACTTCACCGACGTCAGCTATGTCTACGAGCTGACCGCGCCGATGGAGACCGTGGTCGACATGACCGAGCGCGATCGCACCGAGGCGCTGGCGGCGCCGATCAGGCGCCGCTCCTGAGCGGTTTCCGGCAAGCCGGACGCATCACAATTCCGCCCCCGGTTTGCCGCAACGCCGTCGCAAGCAAATTCGCATAAAAGAGCGGCCACCGCGAGGTGGCCGCTTTGGCATTTTGCAGGTGAGCGCCGGTGCTAGCCGCCGCTGCCGCCGATGACCGCCCGCGTGGTGTTGTCGGGGCCGAAATCGTCGGCGCCGTCCACATAGAGCAGGGCGCTCAGCTTCGAGCGCGCGCGGTTGACGCGGCTCTTGATGGTGCCGACCGCGCAGCCGCAGATCGTTGCCGCATCCTCATAGGAGAAACCCGACGCGCCCACCAGGATCAGGGCTTCGCGCTGGTCCTGCGGAAGCTTCTCCAGTGCGGCACGAAACTCCTCGAACTCCAGATGAGCGTTCTGCGCCGGCTGGGTCTTCAGAGTCTTGGCATAGCTGCCATCGGCATCCTCGACCTCCCGCCGCCGCTTGCGGTAATCCGAGCGGAACAGGTTGCGCAGGATCGTGAACAGCCAGGCCGGCAAGTTGGAGCCGGGCTGGAATGAATCGATGTTGGCGAGCGCACGCAACAGCGTTTCCTGCACCAGATCGTCTGCCCGGTCGCCATTGCCGCTCAGCGAAATCGCGAAAGCGCGCAAGCTGGGGACCGACGCCAGGATGTCGTCGCGAAGAGAATCTGTGAGGGGCATTATTCGCTCCCTTCGGTTTTTGCCGCGGGATCGACGGCTTCAGGACCGTCAAGCTTGCGGATCAACTCCGCGAAGCGATCCGGGACGCCTTGCCGCACCACATCGTCGTACATAGCGCGAAGCTGGTGCCCGATCCGGGACTGGATCTCGGCATTGAGACCACCCTGCTTGGACTTCACATCTTTCATGACCCGTTCCACATTCCCCAAGAGTTGAGCCCCTGGAATTCGAGAAATTTTCTTGATTTCTGAGGCCTTTGCGGCGTCTGTACAGCTGCTAATGCAAAGCTGGCTGGAAAGTTCCGGGAGAGTGGAACTTTTGTCCGGCTGGGGCGTAAACATTGGCATCGCGCTGGGGATCCTTGCCCAGGCGTTATGCTTTGACTCAGACATGATGGAGTGGGGATGTCCCGATCACAGCTCGTAGCTGAACATTTACCCCTGTTGCGGCGGTATGCCCGTGCCTTGACCGGAAATCAGGCCTCAGGCGATGCCTATGTGGGAGCGATGCTGGAAGCGTTGCTGCAGGACCAGTCGCTGCTCGACGAAAAATTCGGCCCGCGCGCCGCGCTTTTTCGCCTGTTCACGCAGATCTGGAATTCGGTCGCGCTCAATGACGATACCGATGCCACAGCGCTGCCGATGCCGTCCGAACGCCGGTTGTCCAACATTACGCCGCTGCCGCGTCAGGCCTTCCTGTTGCTCTCGCTCGAAGGGTTCTCGGAAGAAGAAGTGGCTTTCGTGCTCGATACCGACGTCGCCGAGATCCGCACCCTGGCCGACACCGCCGGCCGCGAGATGGCTGCCGAGATCGCCACTGACGTGCTGATCATCGAAGACGAGACCTTCATCGCCATGGATCTCGAAAGCCTGGTCAAGAACCTCGGCCACAACGTGATTGGCGTTGCACGCACCCATTCGGATGCGATCGCACTTGCCAAGAACAAGAAGCCCGGGCTGATCCTCGCCGATATCCAGCTCGCCGATGGCAGCTCCGGCCTCGACGCGGTGAATGAACTGCTGCGGATCTTCGAGGTACCGGTGGTCTTCATCACCGCCTATCCCGAGCGCTTCCTGACCGGTGAGCGGCCGGAGCCGGCCTTCCTCATCTCGAAGCCGTTCCAGCCTGCCATGGTCTCCGCGGTCGCGAGCCAGGCTTTGTTCTTCCAGCGCAACTCGCGCAACAAGGCGCCGAAAGCGGCGGCGTCCTGATCCAAGCGCGCCCGTGCATTCCATGAAAAACGCCTGCATTGCAGGCGTTTTTTTATTGGGGGAGCATTCGACTGTCAGACATAAGAATGCGGGACGCAGCCGGCATCACCACAGCCGCGCCCCGCGTCGCCGGTCTTTTGGGGCAGGGGACGACCGGCTGCAGACTTGACGCACAATCCGAAAAAACGTTCCGGCGGATGCGAGAAAATCGCCACACGGTTAATTGATCGAACGATCAAGAACTGAGCCTCGACAACTACGTTGCTAGGATGGGCGTCGAATGGCGCTGGAGAGCGACGAGCGAGGCGGCGATGTCTCAGGTCTTGAACGGAATTTTTGGAGTGCTGGCGGCAACGGCAACCTTCGGTGCGATCCAGTTCGCCTCCGGTAGTGATCTCGGCAGCATCCATGGCGACATCCGCCAGATCCAGTCCGATCAAAGTGGCGTCAATCGCGCTGCCAAGGCGGACCGGGGAGCGCCCCGTTTGCCGCTGGCTTCGGGAACGACGTTGTTATTCAAATCGGACAGTCTTGCTGACACGTCAGTCCTGATACGTCTTCATTCGAAGCCCGCCAACGTCGAAACCGTGAACAACGGCCCTGCACCGATAGCGGTACGGCCCCCCACCCCGCGAAAGTCGACCGTCGCTTGCGAACCGGTGGTGAGCGTTTTGACCGAAGTTGCTAAGCATCTGCAGCCCGGGCGCTGCATCACCTGACGGTACGCTTAACGACTATTCCGCGTCGGTTGGCTCTTCGTCACTGGAGGCCGCAGTATTGCGGCTCATGAGAAAACCGAGCGCTACGCCGCCAACGGCGAGCAGGGGGATCAGTTTCTTGAGCCCGACCGCGCGGACCAATTGGAGGCCTGCGGCAAGCAGCATGGGATCAGCCAGGATCGAGGAGGCCGCGGATTTCGCGGCTTCTCGTGCGGCTGCAGCAGCCGCTGCGGCGCGAATTTCGGCTTGCCGTTTTTTGTTCGTGTAAACCGCCGCTACGATCAGCGAGATCACCAGGAAGATGCCGGCCACCGTCAGGCAGGCTTCCACGGGACCATATTTCTGCAGCACCGCCATGAAAGCCGCAGCGCTCAGGAACGCCAGCGTCACGAACAGCGCAAACCCAGCCGCCGCAGCGAGCGACGTCATGCGAACCGCCGTACCGGTGCCCGACTTGAAATCCTCGATCATTCGTTGAAACATAAACGCCCCCCGCATTCAAAAAACGATAGCTTAAAACAATCTGACGGCGCCTGCGCGGCGCCGTCAGATCAGGTCAGAGCCGCCCAACCGTCCTGAAGGGCTTACTATTTAATTGTCAGCGGCGCCACGTCACGCCGATCAGGAAGCCGAGGCCGAGCGCCAGGCCGACGGTCGCCAGCGGGCGCTGCTGGACGACGTCTTCCAGCGTTTCCTCGAAGGAATAGGCTGCGTCCTGCGCGGCGTCGAAGGCGGCATTGCCGCGTTCGGAAACGTCGGACATGACGGAATCGACGTTGGCGCGCGCCTGCTTGAATCCACGGCGGGCCTGTTTGCTGGCCTGGCCGGTGAAGGCATTGAGCGCATCGGTGATCTGGTCGGTGAGTGCTGCGATATCGTTTTTCACGGCTGTGAGGTCCTTTTCGAGACGATTGTAAGTGTCTTTCTCTGCGAGGTTTTTGATTTCACCTTCGCCATCGATACTCGACATCCCTGTGCTCCTGCGACTTGGAGAATGCGAGGCACAAACGCCCCGTTTTTGCGGAAGTTCCCGCAGCCGGACCAGATTAGTCCGGCGGCAGCCGAGGCGAATTGACGGGCATCAAATGCTCTTTCAGGACCAGTCCGACGATCAGCAGGGGCGAGGCGAGGAAGCCTCCCATGGGCCCCCACAGCCAGGTCCAGAAAGCCAGCGCGATGAACACCGCAAGGGCGTTCAGCTGCAGTCGACGGCCGATAATCGCCGGGGTGACGAAGTGCCCCTCCAGGAAGGTCAGTCCGACAAAGGCCAGTGCCGCGATCAGGCCGGCGCCGAGGGTCGATGACGCGATGATGCCGACAACGGCGAGGATCACGAACATGGCCACGGGACCGATGATGGGAAAGAAGTTCAGCGTCGCCGCGAGCGCGCCGAGTCCGGCCGGATTGGGCATGCCTGTGACAGCGCAGATCAGGCCGGTGGCGATGCCAACGCCGAAATTGATCATGGTCACCGTAAATAGGTACCCGCCCAGGCTGGTCTCGATCGTATTGAGGATGCGCAGCGTTCGCAGCCGCCACTCGTGGTCGGCGAAATTCATCACCAGCCCGCGACGCAGATCCTTCCAGCCGGCGATGAACAACACCAGGATGGCAAAGAACAGCAGGAATTCGGTGAATGTCGGCGACAGGAATTCCAGCGTCGGCTGCACCCAGTCGATCTTCGGCAATTCAAACTTGCTGGACGAAAGCGGGTCCGTGGCACCGAACATGTTCTGCACCTGGTGCCACAGCGCCAGCGGACGATCGAAAATGTGCAGCTTGTCCTTGAGCCGCAAGCCGAGCTCCGGCAGACGGTTGGTCCACTCCACCAATGGCGAGGAAATCAGTCCGACGATGAAGGCGATGCCGGCGCAGACGAAGGTGACGATCAGGACCGCAGACACCGCGCGCGGAATGCGGTGGCGCTCGAGAAAGTTCGCGGCCGGGGACAACATGGTGCCGACGATGAAGGCGGTCACGATCGGCAGAAAGAACGCCTTGGCCACGTAAAGAACGGCCACCACCGTAATCAGCAACAGGGAAACCAGCGTGAAGGCCACCACCTCTGCACGTGCACGACGGATCACCGGCGGCTGTTCGGCGTTGCTGTCAGGCAGTGGCGTGCCAGCTTGCGCATCGTTAGAAACGGCGCGAACCCGGCCTGGCGGATTGTCGCGGCTGCCGGCCATCCGGGCCACGGCTAGATCTTACCAAGGACGAGCAGCACCAGGATGACGACAAGCACGGTACCGACAACGCCGGAGGGCCCGTACCCCCAGCCGCTACTGTAGCCCCAGCTCGGAAAGACACCGAGCAGGACAAGGACCAGGACGATGATCAGAATGGTGCCAAGCGACATGAGCTGTGATCTCGCGATGGGCGGAAATGCCACCCGCGGTCCAGTCCGCGTTCAACGCTATCAACAGCGGAACGCGGTTAAGGTTCCGTCGCGAAAGCGTGATTGCGGGGGTGGTTGACAGCCTCGGAATGCGTCGCATCGCTGGGAACCACGGGGCTCCGGTCGGGTTGGTACAGCGGATATCAACGCGACGCATCACAACGGGGCCGATCATGACACAGGCATCTTCCGCAAATCGCAAGCAGTCGCTCCGCACCTCTGGTGCATTGCTATTTGCCGCGGCTTTGATGACTGCCACGGCGCTAATGGCGACCGCCGCCTCGGCGCAGGTGATGAGCTACGCATCGCCAGAGAACGCCTTCCCGTCCGACGTGATGGCGAACCCCGACGTCGACGAGAACGATACGAATGTAGTGCCGGAGCGGCTTCGCCGCGCGATCGTTGCTTTCGACACCCGCGAGGCACCCGGCACCGTGGTCATCGATACCGCCAATACTCAGCTCTATTATGTTCTCGGACAGGGACGCGCTGTGCGCTACGGCGTTGGCGTCGGCCGCGAAGGTTTCAGATGGTCCGGCACGCAGACCGTGACGCGCAAGGCGGAATGGCCGGACTGGCGTCCGCCGGCGGAAATGATCGCTCGCCAACCCTATCTGCCGCGCTTCATGGCAGGCGGTCCGGGCAATCCTCTGGGCGCTCGCGCGATGTATCTCGGCACCAGCGACTATCGTATCCATGGCACCAACGATCCGTCGACCATAGGCAAGTTCGTGTCGTCGGGCTGCATCCGCCTCACCAATGAGGATGTCGCCGACCTGTTCAACCGGGTCGATGTCGGCACCAAGGTGGTCGTGCTGCCGAAGACCGGCGCCCCGCGCCTTGAGGCGCGCAATGCACCCGTGCCCCGCACCGTGAGCGATAGTCGGGTCCGCCCGTCATCTGCGCAGAACGGCCGACAGGCGATGAACGTCTCGATGTCGTCGCTGTACTAACAGCTACAGATCGGAGATCGCGATGACTGGGATATCACGCAAGCGCCTGGCACTCGGGCTGATGGCCGTGTTTTCTGTCGGCGGTGCATCGAGTGCGGTCCAGGCGCAGGATTTTCTGTCGGCCCTGTTCGGTTCGCTTGCGGGCGGGCGTGGGCCGGCGCCGTCGATCCAGATACCGTTCGCCGGCGATGGCGGGCCTGTGCAACCGCATGACACGCGACCGCGCAGCACGGGCGGTGGCCGTCAGGCATTCTGTGTTCGTACCTGCGATGGCCGTTATTTCCCGATCACGGGCTCGGATAGCCAAAGTCGCGCTGCCTCGTGCAACAATTTCTGCCCGTCGAGCGAGACCAAGGTGGTCTACGGGAGCAATATCGATCAGGCTGCCACCGAGACTGGAAAGCCGTATTCCGAACTGCCCAATGCGTTCCGCTACCGCAATGAGCTGGTCTCCGGCTGCACCTGCAACGGCAAGGACCCGGCGGGGCTTGCAGCGGTCAAGATCGAGGACGATCCGACTCTGCGCAAAGGCGATATCGTGGCGGGTGCCGATGGCCTGATGGTGGCCCGAAGCCCGGACAGGCGTGGAGCGTCGCTGAATATGTCACCCGCCCCAGCGTCGCTTCGCGCCAGATATGAACGCGTGCCGGTAGTCGCTTCCGATTGAACGGATTGGTCCGTGCAAGGTCTGCGGTGAAGCCGCCGCGGGCTCCCTTTGCCTGAAGAAACAGGGCGCGCAATCTCTGTTCCCCATATGGAACCCAAACGTTGGGTCCACGTTGTTCCAGTATCAGGCAACGCGCACCAGCCGACGTTGCCATCCGTTCACCAAGTGGGGGTTATCGCTATGCTCGTCGGCGTCCTGATCACGTTTCTCGTCGTTATTCTCATTCTGTATCTGATCAACCTGCTGCCGATTGACGGCCGGGCCAAACAGATCTGCCGCGTCGTGGTGATCATCCTCGGTGTGATCTCGCTCCTGAAATATATCGCGGTTTTCTGACGCCATTAGAATTCATAGGAAGAAGCCCCGGCGGATCCGCCGGGGCTTCTTATGTCTGCGGCAACTGGCAGCCAACAAGTCCATCGTCATCCTGAGGTGCCGTCGCTCTTGCGACGGCCTCGAAGGATGCACCGCAAGCGCTGGCGCCCGCTCCGCATCCTTCGAGGCTCGCCCTACGGGCGAGCGCCTCAGGATGACGACGGTGGAGTAACGCCCAGCAAGAGCCAATCACACCGCCGCTTTGGCCTCGCGACGACGCGCGGTCAGGATGAATTCGGTATAGCCGTTCGGCTGCTCTCGGCCCTTGAAGATCAGGTCGGCAGCGGCCTTGAAGGCGACGCCGTCGAAGCCCGGGGCCATCGGCTGATACAGCGCGTCGCCGTCGTTCTGCTTGTCGACCACGACCGCCATGCGCTTCAGCGATTCCATCACCTGCTCCTTGGTGATGACGCCCTGGTGCAGCCAGTTGGCGAGATGCTGCGCGGAAATGCGCAGCGTGGCGCGATCTTCCATCAGGCCGACGCCATGGATGTCCGGCACCTTGGAGCAGCCGACGCCCTGGTCGATCCAGCGCACCACGTAGCCGAGAATGCCCTGGCAGTTGTTGTCGATCTCCTGCTTGACGTCATCGGGCGCCCAGTTGGACTGCGACACCGGGATGGTCAGGATGTCCGACAGTTTTGCGCGCGGTCCGCCCTTGCTCAGTTCCTGCTGGCGCGCGGCAACGTCGATCTGGTGATAATGCAGGGCATGCAGCGTTGCCGCGGTCGGCGACGGCACCCAAGCCGTGGTGGCGCCGGCCTGCGGATGCGCGACCTTCTGCGTGAGCATGTCGGCCATCTTGTCGGGCGCCGCCCACATGCCCTTGCCGATCTGGGCATGGCCGGGAAGCCCGTCGACCAGGCCCATGTCGACGTTCCAGTCTTCATAGGCCTTGATCCAGGCGGTGGCCTTCATGTCGTTCTTGCGGATCATCGGGCCCGCTTCCATCGAGGTGTGGATCTCATCGCCGGTGCGATCGAGGAAGCCGGTGTTGATGAAGCAGATCCGCTTCGAGGCAGTCTGGATGCAGGCCTTGAGGTTCACCGTGGTGCGGCGTTCCTCGTCCATGATGCCGACCTTCAGCGTGTTCTCCGGCAACGACAGCATCTTCTCGACACGGCCGAACAGCTCGCAGGTCAGCGCCACTTCGTCGGGGCCGTGCATCTTCGGCTTGACGATATAGACCGAGCCGGTGCGGCTGTTGCGCAGGCCGGTCGACTTGAGATCGTGGATGGCGAGCAGGCCGGCAACCGCGGCGTCGAGCAGGCCCTCGGGGATTTCCTCGCTTTTGGAGTCCAGCACCGCGTCGGTGAACATGTGGTGACCGACATTGCGCATCAAGAGCAGGCTGCGGCCGTGCAGCGTGACATCCTTGCCGTCGAGGCCCTTGTAAACGCGGTCCTTGTTAAGCGAGCGCTTCAGCGTCTTGCCGCCCTTCTCGAAGTCTGCCGAAAGCGTGCCGTCCATCAGGCCGAGCGTGTTGCGATAGACCAGCACCTTGTCCTCGGCATCCACCGTCGCCACGCTGTCTTCCATGTCGAGAATGGTCGAGACTGCGGATTCGATGATCATGTCGGCGACACCAGCGGAATCGTCCTTGCCGATGGTGTTGCTGCGATCGATCTTCACCTCGATGTGCAGGCCGTTATTGATCAGCAGGATCGAGGTCGGCGCGGCGAGGTCGCCGAGATAGCCCTTCAGCTGATTTTGGTTCTTGAGTGCCGTCAGGTTGCCGCTCTTGAGTTTGGCGGAGAGCTGGCCGGCGACGATGCTGTAGGCGGTGACGTCGGTGTGGCTGCCGGTGGCCAGCGGCACGGCATGGTCGAGGAATGCCTTGGCCTTGGCGATGACGCGGTCGCCGCGCGCCTTGTTGTAGCCCTTGCCGCCGTCGGTGGCCTCGTGCGGGATCGCATCGGTGCCGTACAGTGCGTCGTAGAGCGAACCCCAGCGCGCATTGGCAGCATTCAGCGCGTAGCGCGCATTGGTCAGCGGTACCACCGGCTGCGGACCGCAGATCTGACCGATCTCCTCATCCACATTGGTCGTCTCGACCTTGGCTGTGGCCGGCTCCGGCAGCAGGTAGCCGATCTCCTTGAGGAACGCCGTATAGGCGGCCATGTCGAAGCTCTTGCCCTTGTTGGCGCGATGCCAGGCGTCGATCTTGTCCTGCAAGGTGTCGCGCACCGCGAGCAGCGCGCGGTTCTTCGGGCCGAGATCGCCGACGATTCCGGCAAGGCCGACCCAGAAGGCGTCCGGCGAAATCCCGGTCTTGGGGGTGGCTTCCTTGGAAATGAAATCGAACAGGACGGGGGCGATCTTCAATCCGTGGGCGTCGATGCGTTTCATGTGTGATTTCTCGCGAAAGCGGCAATTCTGCTCAATTTTCAGGGAAAGTGACGGCCAAACGGCGTCACACGGCGTCCTGCCGTCCTTTTAGCGATAAAGCGCGGCGGCTGAAAGACCCCGGTTTTCTCGCCTTGTGGCAGGGGCCCGCGCGTCGGCGCGGCCGGGCGAGGGGAGTGTTACGCTCGGGACCGCTATCCGACGCGGACGGAGGCTGGCATCGGGCCAGCTTTGCTGGCTCGTGGGTCCGTGCCACCTTCTTCCACTCAGAGCAGGTCAGCTAGATGTTGGCGGCGAGATCGACATGTTCGTCGAACAGGATCCCGGTCTCCGCCAGCATGCGTTCGATGGCGTCGGTCGCGTCGGCGACCGACCGCTGCGAGGTATCGATGGTCAGTTCGACCGCGCCGGGCGCCTGATAGTTGTTGCCGATGCCGGTGAAGCCATGCAGCGCCCCGGCGCGGGCCTTGGCGTAGTGGCCCTTGGGATCGCGTTGCTCGCAAATTTCCGCGGGCGTGGAGACGTAGATCTCGCGAAACGCTGCGTCGGCGATCCGCCGCGCCGCAGCACGATCTTCCAAGGCCGGAGACACCGCCGCGACGATGGCGATGTGTCCATTCTTGGCGAGATGGGCGGCGACTTCGGCGAGGCGGCGAATGTTCTCGCTGCGATCCTGGGCCGAGAAACCGAGATCGTTGTTGAGCCCGGCGCGCAGCGTGTCGCCGTCGAGCAGGATCGGCGAGCCGCCGCGGCTGAACAGCCGGCGCTCCAGCGCCAGCGCCAGCGTCGATTTGCCGGAGCCGGGCAGGCCGGTCAACCATAGCACGGCGCCGTTATGGCGATAGCGCGCCGAGCGTTCGTCGGGCCGCAGCGCGGATTCCACCGGCACGATGTCGACTGGCACGGCGCGCTGCCCGGCATCCACGGACAGCACCAGTCCGCCGCCGGCGATGCGGCCGTTGACCTCGATCACCAGCCGGCCGGTGCGGGGGTTGTCGGTATAGGGGTCGGCAGCAATCGGTTGCGCCAGCGAGATGTCGATTTCGCCCACATGGTTGCGGGCGATGGCCTTGGCGGCGACGCTCTGCAGGTCGCCGGGATCGACAGCCTTCTCGATGGCGACGATGGTGGCGCGGCTTTCCCGTGTGCCGACCCGCAGCAGTACCGAGGCGCCGACGGCCAGCGGCGCATCGTGCAGCCAGAAGATCCGCGCGCGAAGCCGGCGGGTATCGCGGGGAGCGGCGCCGACATGGGCGATAACGTCGCCGCGCTCGATGAACAATTCGCGGTCCAGGGTAATGCCGGTGGAGCGGCCGGCGCCCTGCGGACCCGACAGCGGCGTTAGCGGCCAGCTCTCGACGCTCTTGATTTTCGCAATCTTGCCGGCCGGCATGATGACGATCTCGTCGCCGGTGCGGAGATTGCCGGATTCGATCCGGCCGGCAACGATGCGACGGTCGTCGAACTTGTAGATGGCTTGCACCGGCAGGCGCAGCGGCAATTCGTCGAGCGCGCGCGCCGGCGTAAGCGCATCCAGCGCCTCGACGACCGTCAGGCCCTTGTACCAGCCGATGCGATCGGTGCGCTCGGCGACGCCGTCGCCGTCGCGCGCGGAAATCGGGATCACCGCGCTCGGCGTCACGCCGAGGTCGATCAGGTGCGCCGAGATCTCGTCGCTGATGTCTCGGAACCGCGCTTCGGAAAAGTCGACGCGGTCCATCTTGTTGACGACCACCGCGACTTGTTTGATGCCGAGCAGATGCAGCAGATAGCCATGTCGTCGCGTCTGGTCGCGCACACCTTCCAGTGCGTCGATGATCAGTACGGCACCGTCGGCCTGCGAGGCGCCGGTGATCATGTTGCGCAAGAACTCCGCATGGCCGGGCGCGTCGATCAGGACGACGTCGCGCGATTTGGTTCGGAAGCGGATCTGCGTGGTGTCGATGGTGATGCCCTGGTCGCGCTCGGTCTGCAGCGCGTCAAGCAGGAACGACCATTCGAACGGCATGCCGCGGCGGGCGCTGACCGCCTTCAGCATTTCCAGCTTGCCGTCGGGCAGCGAGCCGGTCTCATGCAGCAGCCGCCCCACCAGCGTCGACTTGCCGTGATCGACGTGGCCGACGATGACGATGCGGACCTGCGGGCGGGTGGTGCCGTTGGGCGTCGCGAGGTTTGGTGAGACAGCGATGTTCATCGGAGCGCTCGGTTTCTTGTTCGTTACAGGTAGCCGGCGACGCGAAGCCGTTCGAAGGCGTCTTCGGTCTCGTGATCGAGCGCACGCCCGGCGCGCTCCGGCACCTTGGTGCCGTCGAGTTCGATCAGGATCTCGTCGATCGTGGTCGCGGTCGACGCCACGGGATTGGTGATGTCCTGATCGCCCAGCGAGCGGTAGCGCTTGCCGTCTTTCGCCAGGTACAGCGGGATGATCGGGATATTCTCGCGCTTGGTGTAGGCCCAGATATCCGCCTCGGTCCAATGCAGGATCGGGTGGATGCGCAGATGCGCGCCGGGCGGCGGCGAGGCGTTGAACTGGTCCCAGAATTCCGGCGGCTGATCGCGGACGTCCCATCCGCCTTCGGTGCCGCGCGGCGAGAACACGCGCTCCTTGGCGCGGGTAGCTTCCTCGTCGCGGCGAATGCCGGCAATCAGCCCGTCGAAGCCGTATTTGGCGAGCGCCAGCTTCAACCCTTCCGTTTTCCGCGCAGCCGAGCGTGCGGCCGGGGGCAGGGTCGGATCGATGCTTTCGATCGGCGGGCAATAGTCGACCTTGAGGTCGAGGCCCCATTCGCCCGCATACTGGTCGCGGAACGTGTACATTTCAGGAAATTTCTTGCCGGTGTCGACGTGGAGCGCAGGAAACGGGACCCGTCCGAAGAACGCCTTGCGCGCCAGCCAGATCATCACATTGGAGTCCTTGCCGAGCGACCACAGCAGTGCGAGCTTCTTCAGGCGCGCAAAGGCCTCGCGAAAAATATAGATGCTTTGCGCTTCCAACTCGTCGAGATGATCCATTGAGGGCATCCGCACGTCGGCACTCTCGCGTGGCGCGCCGCGCAACCCGTCTCTGCCATTATCGTTGTCGAGAAGATGCATCTCTATCTCTTGGTGTTTGGAGACAAAAATTCTATAGTTGCACTGCGGGAGAGAAGAAATAATTTTCTCTTTGCGCGGCTTGAATGAGAGATATATAGAAAATAATTCCAGTCAACCCCGGATTTTGGGGAGCGGAGTATCGGATGCGATTCTTGCCGGTGTTTCTCGATCTGCAGACCGGACCGATCCTGCTGATCGGTGCGGGCGAGCTCGTGCGCGCCAAGTTGCGATTGCTGCTGGCGGCCGGCGCGCGGATTCGCTGGTACGCCACCGACGGCAATTGCGACACGGCTGGGCTCGATCCTGAGGGAGTTGCGCGGATCGAGCATGCCGATGGCGACCCTCTCACGACCGATCTGTCCGGCGTCGTTGCGGTTCTCTGCGCTGGCGCGGGTGAACTGGGACATGCGATGGCCGCGCGGGCGAGGGCGTCGGGTGTTCCCGTCAACGTCATGGACGAACTTGCGCACTCCACTTTTATCTTTCCCGCCATCGTCGATCGCGGCGATGTCGTCGTCGCCATCGGCACCGGCGGCTCTGCCCCCGTGCTGGCGCGCCGCGTACGCGAAAAAATCGAATCCGTTCTGCCAGCGCGGATCGGAGATCTGGCCGGTTTCATCGGCCGCTGGCGCAAGCCGATGTCCGGCCGGCTCCCGGACATGTCGCTGCGGCGCCGGTTCTGGGAACGCGTGGTCGATGGCCCGATCGGCGCGCTGGTGCTTGCCGGTCGCGGCGCGGATGCCGAGCAGGCGTTACACGACATCGCCGACCCCATCGCCTTTGCCGGAGCGCTGTCATCCGGTGAGGTCGCCGGTCACGTGACATTGGTCGGCGCCGGTCCCGGTGATCCCGATCTGCTGACCGTCAAGGCGCTGCGTGCCCTGCAGGACGCGGACGTTGTTTTCTATGACGAGTTGGTTTCGCCTGAAATTCTCGATCGCATTCGCCGCGATGCATCGCGGGTGCCGGTCGGACGCCGCGTGGGCAGACCGGGCATCGGCCAGGACGCCGTCAACGCCCTGCTGATCGAGGCGGCGAAAGCCGGGCAGCGCGCGCTGCGCCTGAAGGGCGGCGATTGCTTCATCTTCGGCCGCGGCGGCGAGGAAATCGAAGCGCTGCGCCAAGCCGGTGTGTCCTACTCCATCATTCCGGGCATCACCGCGGCGCTGGGCGGCGCGGCGCAGTTCGAAGTGCCGCTGACCTACCGCCACGAGGCGCTGCGGCTCACATTTCTGACCGCCCACAAGGCCAAGGATGCGGAGACCGTCGACTGGGGCGCGCTCACCGACGAAAAAATGACGGTGGTTGTCTATATGGGCATGACGGCGGCGCCGACGATCCGCGAAGGTCTGCTCGCCGCGGGCCGTTCGCCGCAAACCCCGGTCGGCGTGTTTGCGCGCGTCACCCGGCCCGATGCGCAGGCGGTGGTCGGTACGCTCGGCGATCTGCCGGCGCTGGTTGCGCAGATCGAGAGCGGCCCGGCCATTCTCGTCATTGGCGATGTGGTCGCACATTCCGCGCCGTGGCGCCAATTGAACCTCTCTGAACTGATCCCCGAACTTCTGGTGGCTGCCGAATGACGTCTCCTCTGCAACAAAAAATCAAGATCACCGGCCCGTCGGTCATCACCGCCAACCGCACCTGGGACGGCGCAGTGATCTATCGCGACGGCCAGCACGGCTGGACCACCGATCTGTCCAGCGCCGCGGTTGTCCGTACGGCGGACGATGCGCGCGCGCTACTCACCGAATCCACCGCCGATGATGTCGGCGCGATCGGTCCCTATATCGCCCCTGTCGACGTCAAGGACGACGGCACGATCGAGCCCGGCAATCTGCGTGAGCAGATCCGGCGGCAAGGCGTCACCATCGATCTCCCGGTCCCGGCCTGAGGCTTTCTGAATCATGTATGCTTATGATGAAATCGACCGCACGCTGATCAACGAGCGCGTCTCCGAATTTCGCGACCAGGTGAAGCGCCGGCTGTCCGGTGAACTCACCGAGGACGAGTTCAAGATGCTGCGGCTGATGAACGGCGTCTATCTGCAACTGCACGCCTATATGTTCCGCGTCGCGATTCCCTACGGCACGCTGTCGGCCGACCAGATGCGCAAGATGGCCCATGTGGCGCGGCGCTATGATCGCGGCTACGGTCACTTCACCACGCGGCAGAACATCCAGTTCAACTGGATCAAGCTGGCCGATCTGCCCGACGCGCTGGAAGACCTCGCCAAGGTCGGTATCCATGCCATGCAGACCTCGGGCAACTGCACCCGCAACATCACCACCGATCAATGGGCCGGCGTAGCGCCCGGCGAGGTCGAAGACCCCCGGATCTGGTGCGAGCTGCTGCGGCAGTATTCCACCATGCATCCGGAATTCTCGTTCCTGCCGCGTAAGTTCAAGTTCGCCATCACTGCGTCGGCACATGACCGTGCCGCCATCAAGGTGCACGACATAGGCCTGCGGCTGCACAAGAACGACGGCGGCGAGACCGGCTTCGAGGTGCTCGTCGGTGGCGGTCTCGGCCGCACGCCGTTCATCGGCAAGACCATCAAGCCATTCGTGCCTGGGCGCGATCTGCTGAGCTATGTCGAGGCGATCCTGCGCGTCTACAACCAGTACGGTCGCCGCGACAACATCTACAAGGCGCGCATCAAGATCCTGGTGCACGAGCTCGGCATCGAGAAGTTTGCCGCCGAGGTCGAAGACGAGTGGCTGGCGATGCGCGATAATGCGCTGACGCTGGACGATGAGGTGGTCGAGGACATCCGTTCGCGCTTCACCTATCCGCACTACAAGCAGCTCACGGATCTGCCTGACGAGCTGAAGGCGGCATCGGCCGATCCGCATTTCGAAGCCTGGCGCCTGAATTCTGTCGCGCCCCACCGGCGGCCGGGTTATTCCATCGTGACGCTATCGCTGAAGCCGATCGGCGGCCCGCCCGGCGATGCCACCGCGGATCAGATGGACGCCATCGCCGATCTCGCCGACAAGTATTCGTTCGGCGAGATCCGCGTCGGTCACGAGCAAAATCTGGCGCTGCCCCATGTCGCCCAGCGCGACCTGCCGGCGCTGTGGCGCGCGCTCGACAAGATTGGCGTCGCCACGCCGAACGTCAATCTCGTGACCGACATCATCGCCTGTCCGGGGTTGGACTACTGCTCGCTTGCCAATACCCGCTCGATTCCGATCGCGCAGGAACTGACGCGACGCTTCGCCAATCACGACACGGCCAACCTGATCGGCCGCCTGCATGTCAATATTTCCGGCTGCATCAATGCCTGCGGGCATCATCACGTCGGTCATATCGGCATTCTCGGCGTCGAGAAGAACGGCGAGGAATTCTACCAGATCACCATCGGCGGCCGCGCCGACGAGCATGCCGTGGTCGGCACGCTGATCGGTCCGGCGGTTCCCTATGCTGATGTCGCCGATGTCGTCGAAGATATTGTCGAGGCCTATCTTGCGTTGCGCGCCCGGCCTGACGAACTGTTCATAGACGCCGTCAAGCGGCTCGGCGTCGAGCCCTTCAAGGAGCGCGTCTATGCCACTCGTTAAGGACGGCAAGATCGTCGGCGATTCATTCATTCACGTCGCCGACGATGTGGAGATTCCGGCCGAGGGCGCCGTGCTGATGTCGGCGGCGCGGTTCCTTGCCGATCCCGAGGCACTGGTGGGTCGCAACAATCCGACGGCTGTGATCTGGCCGAACAATCGGGATGTCGACGATCTCGTGCCCTGGCTCAGCAAGCTCGCCGCTGTTGCCCTGGTGTTCCCGACATTCCGCGATGGCCGTGCCTATAGCCAGGCGCGGTTGCTGCGCGAGCGTTACAAGTATCGTGGCGAACTGCGCGCCACCGGCCAGGTGCTGCGCGACCAGTTCGTGTTCATGCTGCGCGCCGGCTTCGATACGTTCGAGGTCAAAAAGGATGCCGACGCCGAGGCCTTCGCGGCCACTGCGCGGCGCTACACGGTGTTTTACCAGCCCACCGGCGATGGCCGGATCACTGCGCTGCATCGTCGCATGCAGCAGCGCCATCAGGCGGAGAGTGCAAATCCATGAACGCGCCGCTGCACCAGCGCAAGCCTGCCTTGCCGGTCGAATCCGCTACTCCCACGGAGCTGGTGGCTGAACTCGAGCAGGAGCTGCGTGCGGCGTCGCCGGCACAGATCATCGGCGCCGCCTTGAAGGTCGTCGCTCGCGACAGGCTTGCGGTGGTGTCGTCGTTCGGTACCGAGTCGGCGGCCCTGCTCAAGGTGATGTCCGAAGTCGATCCGGCGATCCCGGTGATCTTCCTCGATACCGGGTGGCTATTCGCGGAGACGCTGGCCTATCGCGATACGCTGATCGCCCAATTGGGCTTGCGCGATGTGCGCTCGATCAAGCCGCTTGATGCCGACCTTGATCGCGATGATCCCGAGCGCGATTTGTGGTTCTCCAATCCGGATCAATGCTGCTTCATTCGCAAGGTCGAACCGCTTCGCCGTTCGCTGGCGCCGTTCGACGCCTGGATCAACGGCCGCAAGCGGTTTCAGGGTGGTGCCCGCGCGGCGATCCCCGTGGTCGAGGCCGATGGCGCCCGTTTGAAGTTCAATCCGTTCGCCAATGTCTCGCGCGAGGACATCGAACTGATCTATGCGTCGGCCAAACTGCCGCCGCATCCGCTCACGACGTCGGGATTTCTGTCGGTCGGCTGCATGCCCTGCACCAGCAGAAGCGCGCCGGATGAGGACCAGCGCGCCGGCCGCTGGCGTGGCAAAGCCAAGACGGAATGTGGTATCCATACGATGCCGACTTCGTAGGATATTGCTGCCGTCATGCTGCCAACATTGAAATGTGGTTTCGTTGACTTCGAGTCTCGATTTCAAGAGTTTGAACGCGTTGCCGACGACGCTTCTGTTGTTGTGCTGGAGGTAGGTCATCATGGTTCGTCGTATCATTCCCGTCATCGCAAGCCTGCTCTGGGCTGGCTCTGCTTTCGCCGCCGACGTCACACTGCTCAACGTCTCCTACGATCCGACGCGCGAACTCTACTCCGATTTCAACAAGGCTTTCGCCGCGTCCTATCAGAAGGACACCGGCAAGAGCATCGAGATCAAGCAGTCCCATGGCGGGTCCGGTGCTCAGGCCCGTTCGGTCATCGATGGCCTTCAGGCCGATGTGGTTACCCTTGCGCTCGCCTACGATGTCGATGCCATCGCCAACAAGGGCCTGCTGGCCAAGGATTGGCAGAAGCGGCTGCCGCAGAATTCGTCGCCCTATACGTCGACCATCGTGTTCCTGGTGCGCAAAGGCAATCCCAAGGGCATCAAGGATTGGGATGACCTGATCAAATCCGGCGTCAGCGTGATTACGCCGAACCCGAAAACCTCCGGCGGGGCGCGCTGGAACTATCTCGCCGCCTGGGGCTATGCGGAGAAAAAGTTCGGTTCGAAGGACAAGGCGCGCGAATTCGTCGGCAATATCTTCAAGAACGTGCCGGTGCTGGATACCGGCGCGCGCGGTTCGACCATCACTTTCGTCGAGCGTGGCGTCGGCGACGTCTTGCTCGCGTGGGAGAACGAAGCCTTTCTCGCGGTGAAGGAATTCGGTAAGGACAAGTTCGAGATCGTGGCCCCGCCATTGTCGATCCTGGCCGAGCCGCCGGTCGCGGTGGTCGATACCGTCTCCGACAAGAAGGGTACCAAGGCCGCGGCTGAAGCCTACCTGAAATACTGGTATGCCCCGGAAGGACAAGAAATTGCCGCACGCAATTTCTATCGTCCACGCGATTCCGCGGTGGGCGAGAAGTATGCGGCGTCATTTGCCAAGGTGAACCTGTTCACCATCGACGACGTGTTCGGCGGCTGGACCAAGGCGCAGAGCGAGCATTTCAGCGATGGCGGGATCTTCGATAAGATCTACAAGAACTGATCGACGACACCTGCTGTCCGGGCCGGATCGGCGCCCGGGCAGCAACTGAATAGTTAGGGGACATTGTGGGCGGGGCATCAAGACGGAGCGCATTGCCGGGATTCGGGCTGACCATGGGCCTGACCCTGACATGGCTGTCGCTGCTTATCCTGATCCCGCTCGCAGGCCTTTTCGTCAAGACTACAGAACTCAGCTTCGCCCAGTTCATCGAAACGGTCACCAGCAATCGCACGCTGCACGCGCTGAAGATCTCGTTCGGCCTCGCCTTCCTCGCTGCACTCGTCAATCTTGTGGCGGGCCTGATCATCGTCTGGGCGCTGGTGCGCTACCGGTTTCCCGGTCGCCGTATCTTCGATGCGATCGTCGATATCCCATTCGCGCTGCCGACTGCGGTGGCCGGCGTGGCGCTGACCACGCTGTTCGCGCAGAAGGGCTGGCTCGGCGCGCCGCTGGCGGAGCTCGGCATCAAGGTGGCGTTCACGCCGCTGGGCATCTTCATCGCAATGATCTTCATTGGGATTCCTTTCGTGGTGCGCACGGTGCAGCCGGTGCTGATCGATCTCGAAGTGGAGATCGAGGAGGCGGCAGCCTGTCTCGGCGCCAACCGGTGGCAGACCATCACCCGCGTGATCCTGCCCAGCCTGACGCCTGCTATCCTCACCGGCTTTGCGCTGGCCTTCGCCCGTGCCGTCGGTGAATACGGCTCGGTCATTTTTATCGCCGGCAACCTGCCCAACGTCTCGGAGATTGCGCCGCTGCTGATCGTGATCCGGTTGTCCGAATTTCGCTACGCGGACGCGACCGCCATCGCAGTCGTGATGCTGGTCACATCGTTTCTGATCATCTTCGTTCTGAACCGTATCCAGCGGTGGGCGCAGACGCGCGCGCTGACCATGGGATGAAGCGGTCATGACCATCACCTCCACCAATGCCACCGCTGCCGCCCCGCCTGCAGCTGCGGACACCGCGTCGGCAGCATTGCCGGCCAAGCCCTACGTGGCACCGCTGGCGAGGCGTGATGCCCGCACCGAACCGCGTCTGGTCCGCTGCATCATCATTACGCTGGCGTTATCGTTTCTGACGGTATTCGTCGTGCTGCCGCTGGTGCTGGTGTTTGCCGAGGCATTTTCCAAGGGCGTCAGCTTCTATCTCAAGGCGCTGGCCGATCCCGAGGCGCTCGCTGCGATCTGGCTGACACTGATCACCGCGGCGATCTCGGTCGGCCTCAACCTGGTGTTCGGAGTGGCGGCGGCCTGGGCTATCGCGAAATTCGAATTTCGCGGCAAGACCTTGCTGATTACCCTGATCGATCTGCCGTTCTCGGTGAGTCCGGTGATCTCCGGCCTGGTGTTCGTGCTGCTGTTCGGTGCGCAGGGTTTCTTCGGACCATGGCTGATGGCTCATGGCATTCATATCCTGTTTGCAATGCCGGCCATCGTGCTGGCCACCACCTTCGTGACCTTCCCCTTTGTCGCGCGTGAATTGATTCCGCTGATGCAGGAGCAGGGATCGCAAGAGGAGGAGGCGGCCATTTCGCTCGGCGCTTCTGGCTGGCAAACCTTCATGAAGGTGACGCTGCCCAACGTGAAATGGGGTCTGCTGTACGGCGTTTTGCTGTGCAATGCCCGCGCAATGGGCGAATTCGGTGCCGTCTCGGTGGTCTCCGGGCATATCCGCGGCGAGACCAACACCATGCCGCTGCTGGTGGAGATCCTGTATAATGAATATCAGATGGTGGGCGCCTTCGCGATCGCGTCGCTGCTGGCCATGCTGGCGCTGATCACGCTGATCGCGAAGACAATCCTGGAAGGTCAAATCGTGGAAGGACAGCAGGCCCGTGACGATTGAAGTTCGCAATATCGTCAAGCAGTTCGGCTCCTTCAAGGCGCTGGACAATGTTGATCTCAAGGTCGAGACCGGCGAGCTGGTGGCGCTGCTCGGTCCATCAGGCTCGGGGAAGACCACGCTGCTGCGGATCATCGCCGGCCTGGACTGGCCAGACTCCGGGAGCGTCAGTTTTGACGGCGAGGACGCGCTGTCGCGCGGCGCCGGCGAACGCCATGTCGGCTTCGTGTTCCAGCACTACGCGCTGTTCCGCCATATGAGCGTGTTCGAGAACGTCGCCTTCGGCCTGCGCGTGCAGCCCCGCGCCGTCCGCCGTTCCGACGCCGAGATCAGGAAGCGGGTCAAGGATCTGCTCGACCTCGTGCAGCTCGACTGGCTGGCCGACCGCTATCCGAGCCGGCTGTCCGGCGGCCAGCGCCAGCGCATCGCGCTGGCTCGCGCGCTGGCCATCGAGCCGCGCATCCTGCTGCTTGACGAGCCGTTCGGCGCGCTCGACGCCAAGGTGCGCAAGGAACTGCGCAAATGGCTGCGCTCGCTGCATGAGGAAATCCACGTCACCTCGATCTTCGTCACCCACGACCAGGAGGAGGCCCTCGAGGTCGCCAACCGCGTGGTGGTCATGGACAAGGGCCGTATCGAGCAGATCGGCACGCCGGGCGACGTCTATGACGAGCCGGCGACCGCCTTCGTGCACGGCTTCATTGGTGAATCCATCATGCTGCCCGTGAACATCAGCGACGGCCGGGTCCGGCTGGGTGACCAAGTGCTCAACCTGGAGGCGCGCAACGCGGCCTCCGGCCCGTCGCAGCTGTTCATTCGCCGTCACGATATCGCCATCGGTCCGGCCGGCAGCGGCGTCCTGGAAGGTGCCGTCAAGCGGGTCCGCGCCTTCGGCCCGACCCAGCGCGCCGATATCCTGCTCAATGCCGCCGGCGACGACCGGCTGATCGAGATCGACGCGCCGCGCGACGGTGTGCTCAAGGCTGGCGACATCGTCGGCCTGCAGCCGCGTCGGTATCGGATCTTCGCCGCGCAGGATTAAGCCCAAACTCCCTTGTCGTCCCCGCGCATGCGAGGACCCGGTAAACGCAGGTGTTGGTGAGACTCCCGAACGTGCGCGTCTACTGGGGCGCCCAGCCCAGGCGCGCAATTGCGCACCCGATCGGGCGATGACACCTGGGTGGGGGCAACATCCTCGTTTCTTCACCTTTCAGCCACGGTTGGTGTGCAACAAACGCGCCTCAGGTTGGGAGATGTTTGATGCGCGCGGCGGTGGCCATAGTTGGATTTTTGCTGCTCGGCGGCTGTGCCGGGGATGTCGCGCCGTCGACCGACCAGCCCACCATGTATCTCAGCATGGCCAACGGCGGCGCCAAGCTCGATCCGGTGGCCGCGGCCTCAATGATTTCGCTGTACCGCCAGAACAACGGCCTCGGCCCCGTTGTGGTCGATCCCGCATTGATGGCGCTGGCCGAAGACCAGTCCACCGCCATGGCGAAGAAGAACAAGCTCGATCATGACATCAAGGCGCCGCTGGCCAAGCGCCTGAACGCCGGCGGCTATCCGGCCACCCTCGCGGTGGAAAATGTCTCCGCCGGCTATCACACCATGGCCGAAGCATTTTCCGGTTGGCGGGACTCGCCTCCGCACCGCGCCAACATGCTGAAAAGCGGCGTCACAAAATTGGGTATCGCTGCGACCTATGCTCCCAACACCAAATACAAGGTGTTCTGGACCATGATTCTGGCCTCTACCGACAACAAATGATTGTGCATGTTGCCATGCAGCATCGCCGTTGACCTCGTCGCCAAGGGGCGGCACGGTAGGGCTTCGTTCATCAGGTTTGATTGAGGGGCTATGGACACGTCCGATCAATCCGGTACCGCGGTGCCGGCCAAGGCGCACCGCGTGCTGGTGCTGCAGGGCGGCGGTGCGCTCGGTTCGTACCAGGCCGGCGCCTATCAGTCGCTGTGCCACCATGATTTCGAACCGGAATGGGTCGCCGGGATTTCGATTGGCGCGATCAACGCCGCCATCATCGCCGGGAATCCACGCGACAAGCGCATCGGCCGGCTAAAGGAGTTCTGGGAACTGGCGTCGTCGCCGGTGCCCTGGCAGCCTGAACTGCCGAACGATCGCGCACACTCGGCGTTCGATGGCGCCAGTGCCGCGATGATCCTTGCCTTCGGCGTTCCCGGATTCTTCACGCCGCGCTTTCCGCCGGCACAATTGTTTCCGTCCAGCAGTCTGCCGTCGATGAGCTATTACGACACGACGCCGCTGCGCGCGACGCTGCTGCGGCTGGTGGACTTCGATCGCATCAACGCCAAGACCACGCGGTTCAGCGTCGGCGCCGTCAACATCGCCACCGGCAATTTCACCTACTTCGACAACATGAAGCAGACCATCGGGCCGGAGCACATCATGGCCTCGGCAGCGCTGCCGCCGGGCTTTCCGGCTATCGAGATCGATGGCGAGTTCTACTGGGACGGCGGCATCGCTTCCAACACGCCGCTGGATTACGTGCTGGATCAGCACACGACCGAGGACCTGCTGATCTTTCAGGTCGATCTGTTCAGCGCGCGCGGGCCGCTGCCGGCAACGCTGCTGGATGCGGCGGAGCGTGAAAAGGACATCCGCTTTTCCAGCCGAACGCGCATGAACACTGACAAGAACAAGAAGATTCACAACACCATCAAGGCGCTCAGCGACCTGATCGCCAAGTTGCCCGATGAACTGAAAAACGATCCGTCGGTGGCCATTCTCGAGGAAGCCACCAAGGAAAACACCGTCACCGTGGTGCACCTGATCTATCGCCGCAAGAATTACGAGTCGTCGTCGAAAGACTACAATTTCTCCCGGCTCAACATGATCGATCACTGGCAGTCCGGCGAACGCGACGTCCATCTCTCGATGAAGCATCCCGAATGGTTCGAACGGCCGCAGAACGGCGAGACCATGGTGACCTGGGATCTGACAGCGGATGACTTGGCCTGAGATCCGAATTCCGAACCGCACACAGCATCAACAGGAGCGAATGAATGGCTAATCTTAAAGGCAAGACCGCGGTCGTCACAGGCTCGACCAGCGGCATCGGGTTGGCCTATGCGCGCGCCTTCGCCGGCGCCGGAGCCAATATCGTGCTGAACGGCATGGGCGCCCCCGACGATATCGAGAAGGAACGCGCTGGAATTGAAAAGGATTTTGGTGTCAAGGCGATCCATTCGCCGGCCGACATGACCAAGCCTGCGGAAATCGCGGCCATGGTGGCACTCGGCGAGAGCACCTATGGCTCCGTCGACATCCTGGTCAACAATGCCGGCATCCAGTTCGTGTCGCCGATCGAGGAGTTTCCCATCGAAAAATGGGACGCCATCATTGCCATCAACCTGTCGTCTGCGTTTCACGGCATCCGCGCCGCCGTGCCGCTGATGAAGAAGGCCGGCTGGGGCCGTATCATCAACACCGCGTCGGCGCATTCGCTGGTCGCCTCGCCGTTCAAGTCCGCCTACGTCTCCGCCAAGCACGGCATTGCCGGCCTGACCAAGACCGTGGCGCTGGAGCTGGCGACCCACAAGATCACCTGCAACTGCATCAGCCCGGGCTATGTCTGGACGCCGCTTGTGGAGAAGCAGATCCCCGACACCATGAAGGCGCGTGGCCTCACCAAGGAGCAGGTCATCAAGGACGTGCTGCTGGAAGCCCAGCCGACCAAGGAGTTCGTAACCTCCGAGCAGGTCGCGGCGCTGGCCCTGTTCCTGTGCGGCGATGACGCCGCCCAGATCACCGGTGCCAACCTGTCCATCGACGGTGGTTGGACCGCGGAGTAGGGCGGTACACGCTCCGACTTTGACGTTTGTCATGGCCGGGGATGTTGTCCCGGCCATCCACGGCGATCCTCAGTCGACGTCCTTCAAGGGGCGTCGCGAGGTATGCCGCATGTACAGGATATCAATTTCGTTGCCGCGTACTCGATAGAATATCTGATACGGATAGCGCACGACGGACGCGACCCGGACATTCGAGCGTTGAGACACGCGCGGCGCGGCTTCCGGTGTCCGATCAATGCGATTGATAACATCGCGGAAGCGCAGTTCGACCGCCTCGGCTATCGCAGGACTGGCGTTCTCGACGTAGTACGCTGCGATCTCGTGGAGATCAGCGAGCGCGCGCGGCGAATAGACCAGCTTCATCGCTGCCGGAATTTGGCAAAAGCCGCTTCTACCTCCGCCTCGCTGGCGACGTCGCCCGCGTCAATCGAGGCTATGGCGGCATCGATGATGCGCAGTTCCTCTGGCGTCGCGACGTAGTCTCCGCCCTGCAGCTCGCTTTCGATCTGGTTCGCCACGGCGACCAGTTCATCCTGGGCCGCCTCGGGCCAGGATGTTGCGCGCTCCAAAAGGGTCTTGAGCTCGTTCGCGGTCATACCCAAATGCTAACAGATGTCGGCCGCCCATTCCAGCCGGGGGCGTCAGGCCCGCTTCCCGAATGCCAGCACGTGCAGTCCCAATCGCGTGCGGACGATCCAGAACAGCAGCACCGTCTCGAACGCCAGCGAGATCGAGGTGGCGGCGGCGGCGCCATGGCCGCCGAAGCGCGGCACCACCGCCAGGCACAGCACCACATTCATTGCGAAGGCGGAGGCATAGGCCAGCGCGCAGATGTTCTGGTGGCCGAGCATGTTGAGCAGCCGCTCCACCGGGCCGATGGCCGAGCGCACCACCAGGCCGATGGCCGCGATAAACATGATATCGTAACCGTCGACGAATGTCGGCCCGAACAGCCACAGCAGAGGCTTGCCCAGCGCCAGCAGGATGACGGTGGCGGCCAGCGACGGCCAGAACGTCCACTTGATGGCGTGGGTGACGTAGGCCGCCAGCCGGTCGTTGTCGCCGGCGTTGTGATATTCGGTGAAGCGATGCGCGGTGGTCGCGGACATCGCGTAGTGAATGAACGACACCAGCGCCAGCGTCTTGACCACGGCGAAATACACGCCGACCTCGTCCGAGGGGCGGAACTGCTGCAGCACCAGCACGTCGGTGTAGGACAGCAGCAGATAGAAGCTCTCGACCAGCAGGATCGGCAGCGAGGTCTTGAGCCAGCCGCGGTAGTCATAGGCCTTTGGCCCGGGCGTCATGTGCGCTTTGAGGCGGCGGTTGAGCACGAGCATCTGGCCGATCATGGCGATCCACACCGCAGCGACGCTGGCCAGCATCGCAATGGCGGCGCCGAGATGGAAGCCGAGCGCGAAGGCGCCGGCGGTGAACCCGATGATCAACGCCTGTCGCACGATGAATTGCGGCATCAGGCCGAGCGACATCCAGTCATGGGAGCGGGCGATGCCGTCCTGGGTGTTGGCGACGACGAAGGCCGGCAGCGTCAGGCAGCCGAGATACAGCGGCACGATGCTGGCAGGGTCGATCCACGGCGACAGGAGTTTCACAAGGCCGGCGAGCAGCAGCGATATGATCGCCGAGACGATGCCGGTCATCCAGCGGCTGCCAGAGAGAAATCCGCGTAGCCGTGCATGGTCGCCGCTGATGCGATATTCGGGAATGATCTTCTGCGCGGAGGCCGAGATCCCGAAGTCCATCATCGAGCCGAGCAGCAGCACCCAGGTCCAGACGTAGACGTAGACGCCGTAATCCGACCCGCCCATCCAGCGCGCCAGCAGGATCTGCGAGACATAGGCGAGGCCCGCGCTGATAAAGCGGATCAGAAAGATCGTGCCGGCCAGCCGTCGCGTCAGCGACGCGTCGCCGGAGCCGGTGAAAATTCCGCGCAGCCGCGCCCATGGGCCGGCAGGCTGCACGACGGGTGCGTCTTGAAGATTCAGCACGGCCACAACGGGATCTCTGGCCGCACGGAGCGCGGCGACGCGCCATGGTCGCAAAGAATCCTTAATATCCGGTTGGGCGATGCGCTGGACGGGGCCGCTACGGGGCCTACGGCAGTTTGACGTCGAATTCGTACGCCTGGTCCGCGCCCAGCAAAGTGAGCTTCAGGGCTGCCCCCTCGGCAGTCGCGCCGGGCGGCAGGCCAGTCAGGTCGAACGCGAAGCGGCGCGCCCCGGCAGGGCCTGAGCTGACCTGCTTCGGTGCCGGCAGCGCCCAGTCCGAGGTCGGGCCTTCGGCCAGCAGGCTTACCTCGCCGGTCTCCGGAGCGGTCACGTCGACCAGCACGGTCTTGTCCTCGCGCTTGACGCTCCGGATGGTCAGCGGATTGTCGTCGCCGACCTTGGCGGGCTTCGGTACCGTCGCGAGAGCGGCGTGGAGCGCGCTGTCCGAGGTGCTGGCGGGGCTATTGAAGGCGAGCTCGGCGCTGGCCTCCACCGGTACGCAGAGCTTTTCACAGACCGCATAGTTGATGGTGGCGCGCAGCGTCAGCGGCTTGTCGGAATGCTTCGCCACGATTCGCAGCGGCATCAGGACCCCCGTCCGATAGCCGATCGACTGCCCGCCGGCACCATCGTCGAACCGCTGCGGCGCAGGCCACAGTGCGGTGACCGATGCCACATTGTCGGATTTGGAGAAGTCGAAGCGCGGCGGCACACCGGAGTCGCCAGGATCGCGCCAGTAGGTATGCCATCCGGGATCGAGCTGGAACGCCACGCCGCCCAAGACCGTGCCGCCGCTGCGCGAGCCCGCCAGCAATTGGATACTGGAATGGCGGTCCTTCTGCCACGCCGATGCGTCCTGCGCGTGGGCACCGGACGGGGCGGATAGGGCCAGCAGCCCGGCGAACAGGCCGGTGAGACCGGCGGGAACCATCGTTTTCATAGCGTTTTCTTACAGGGAGCGGTCGTCTGAAACCACTGAACTGCTTGTGATACCGATTTTAGGTGCGCTGCGAAGGTTGATTGACAGACGACACACCCAATATCAGGATGGGCACCAACACGAGAGCGCTTTGCCGATGGAACCGACACGCAAGCGGACCAGGAAAAGCCGGAGCACGAGCGAGAACACCTCGTCCGGCAGTTATCTCGACGGCCAGTTGCTGATCGCCATGCCGGTGATGGAAGACGAACGGTTCGCGCGCTCGGTGATCTACGTCTGCGCGCATTCCTCCGAAGGTGCCATGGGCATCATCGTCAATCGCCCGGCGGGAAGCATCGATTTTCCGGAACTGCTGGTTCAGCTCGAGATCATCGATAAGGCCGACCAGATCAAGCTGCCGGAAAATGCCGAATCCATGAAGGTGCTGAAGGGCGGCCCGGTGGAAACCGGCCGCGGATTCGTGCTGCATTCCAGCGACTTCTTCATCAAGGACGCCACGCTGCCGATCGACGATGGCATCTGCCTCACCGCGACGGTGGATATCCTGCGGGCCATCGCAAAGGGCGGCGGGCCGAAGCACGCCATACTGGCGCTGGGCTATGCCGGCTGGGCGCCCGGGCAGCTCGAGACCGAGATCCAGGGCAATGGCTGGCTGCACTGCGCGGCCGACGAGGATCTGATTTTCGGCGGCGACGTCGAGGCCAAATACCTCCGCGCCCTCAACAAGATCGGCGTTGATCCCGGCATGCTGTCCAACGAGGCCGGCCACGCCTGACCTGACGGCTTTCGTGCTGTCAACGTCTGGCCACCGCCGCCAACCTGGCGGCGCACAAACGCAACTTCAGCTCGCTGCTTCCAGCCGCTGCTCTTCCGTCAACATCCGCATCGCCGCATCGGCGTCCATCGGCTCGCCGAAGGCAAAGCCCTGCGCGTATTCGCAACCGAGCTGGTAAAGCTCGACGGCGTCGGAATCGGTCTCGACGCCCTCTGCGACCACGTCCATGCCGAGATCGTGGGCCATGGCGATGATCGACTTCAGGATCACCGGGCGGGTGCCGCGCGCGGTGGTGCGGACGAAGGACTGGTCGATCTTCAGCGTGTCGAACGGGAAGCGCTGCAGGTAGCTCAGCGATGAGTGGCCGGTGCCGAAATCGTCCAGTGACAGGCCGGTGCCGAGCTCGCGGATTCGGTGCAGCATTTGCGCCGCGTGTTCCGGGTTTTCCATCACCAGCGATTCCGTCAGCTCCAGCTTGAGCGTTCCGCGCGCGACCGACGAGCGCGACAGCACGGTGCGGATGTCATGCAGCAGGTCGTGGCGCAGCAACTGCCGCGACGACACGTTGACGCTGGCGAAGATCGGCTCGCGCGAGCGCATCGCGCGCTGCCAGATCGCCAGCTGCTTGGCGGTCTGGTCCATCACGAACATGCCGAGGTCGATGATCAGTCCGATTTCCTCGGCGATGGCGATGAATTCCACCGGCGACATGCGGCCGAGCTTGGGATGATCCCAGCGCGCCAGCGCCTCGAAGCCGGCGATGGATCGATCCTCCAGCCGCACGATCGGCTGGTACAGGATGGTGATTTCCTGACGCTCGATGGCGCGGCGCAGTTCGGACTCCAGCGTCAGCCGGTCGGTCTTGCGGGCGCGCATCGCGGGCTTGTAGACGTCGATGCGGTCGCCGCCGATGCGCTTGGAGTGATACATCGCCAGCTCGGCGTCCTTGATGATCTCATCAGTGAGCTGCACGGCGGGATCGCTGAGCGCGAGGCCGATCGATGCGGTCAGGAAGATCTCGCGGTCGTTGAAGGCGATGGGCGCGCGGATGGTCTTGCGAATGGTCTCGGCGAAGGCGGTGATCTTGGCGGGGTCCTGCTCGGACATCAGGATCAGGCCGAACTGGTCGCCGGCGAGCCGGGCCAGGGTGTCCTGCGGCTTCAGGATGCGGGTCAGGCGGCGCGCCAGCGTCAGCAGGATCGAATCGCCGACCGCGATGCCGACCGAATCGTTGACCTGCTTGAAGCGGTCGAGGTCGATCACCATCAGGGTCGGCCGCAATGTCGGGATGGTCTTGGCGAGATTGGCCACCGCGTTGAGGCGGTCGATGAACAGCTTGCGGTTGGGCAGTCCGGTGAGGTTGTCGTGCACGGAGTCGTGCAGCATGCGTTCTTCGGCATTCTTGGCTTCGGTGACGTCGGTCAGCGTGCCGACCACGCGCGAGACTTCGCCGTCGGAGCCGACCACCGGGCGCGCCTTCAGCGCAAACCACATGAAATGGCCGTCCGGGGTGCGCAGCCGGAAATCCTGCACCAGACGGCCGCGGCGCTGATCGAGCACGCTGTCGAGCGCGGCCCTGAACCGGTCCTGATCGAGCGGATGCAGCACTTCGAGCCATTTCGCGGCAGGGCCTTCCAGCGTGCCGCGTTTCAGCCCGAGCAGATGTTCGGTCTCGGGGCTGGTGAATACCTTGTCGGCGGAGACGTCCCAGTCCCAGATCAGGTCGCCCGAGCCGGTCAGCGCCAGAGCGCGGCGCTCGACATCGGAGACGATACCGTTGGTGGCGCCGCCGCCGGCGAAGGCATGCTGCATCACTGTGAAGCCGATCAGCATCACGATAAGCACCAGGCCGCCGAGCAGGGCCGGGCCGACGATGTCGTTGGTGACTGACCCCGCCACCGCCATGCCGGCGGCGACGACCCAGACCACCAGCAGGAACCAGGTCGGGATCAGCAGTACCGCGCGGTCGAAGCCATGGGTCGAGAGATAGATGATCAGGCCGAAACCGGCGAAGGCGATCAGCACCAGCGAGATGCGGGCGATGCCGGAAGCTACCGCGGGATCGAACAGCGCCAGCGCCACCAGCGAGCCGAGGAAGACCAGCCACGCCAGCGTGATGTGCGAGTAGCGCACATGCCAGCGGCTGAGGTTGAGATAGGCGAACAGGAACACCAGCAGGGTGGCCGCGAGGATCGCTTCGCCCGAAGCGCGCCACACGCGCTCGGCGCCGGCGGACATGTCGAGCACCTTGCCCCAGAAGCCGAAGTCGACGCCGATATAGACCAGCACGGCCCAGGCCAGCGCGGCGGCGGCGGGGAACATGATGCTGCCCTTGACCACGAACAGGATAGTCAGCACCAGCGCCAGCAGGCCGGAAATGCCGATCACGATGCCCTGGTATAGCGTGAAGGAGTTGACCTTGTCCTTGTAGGCTTCCGGCTCCCACAGATAGAGCTGCGGCAGCTTGTCGGTGCGCAATTCGGCGACGAAGGTGATCACCGCGCCGGGGTCGAGCGTGACCCGGAAGATGTCCGCGGTGGCGGAGTCCTGCCGTTCCGGACGATCGCCGGTGGACGGCGTGATGGTGGCGATGCGGGACAGGCCGAGATCGGGCCATAGCAGCCCGGACGAGACGATCCGGTAATGCGGCGCGACGATCAGGCGGTCGAGTTGGTCGTCGGTGTTGTTGGCAAGCGCGAACACCACCCAGTTCTGGCCGGCTTCGCGGCCGCGGACCTCGATGCGGCGGACGATGCCGTCGGTGCCAGGCGCGGTGGAGACCTGGATGCGATCGGTGTCGCTGCGCTGATACTCGAGGATAGCCGTGAGGTCGATTGCGGGCGCGTCGCTGCGGACACTGACCGCATCGATGGCGCGTGCCGGTTGCGCGGCAACAGCAATCATGAGGCCCAGCGCGAGGGGCGCAAGCCACCTGATCAGACGCAATGTCAGTACTCCGCTTTCAACCCGTGAGCGGAACGCGGCCTGCGGGGCAGGGCCTGTTCCGACACGCGATAAATGACATGAAAGTGAGGATTATCAAAGGGTTTCCCGCCAGTTACCCCGGCTAAACGACCAACACAATTTTGCCAATATGTTGGCTGGATTCCATCCGCCGATGAGCGTCGGCGGCCTGTTCCAGCGGGAACGTGCTGTCCATCAAGGGTTTCACCTTTCCGTCGCGCAGCAGCGGCAGCACATTGGCCTCGATGGCCCGCACCATGGCCGCCTTGTCGGCGGCGGAGCGCGGCCGCAGCGTCGAGCCGGTATGATGCAGCCGCTTTCGCATGATCTTGGAGATGTTGACTGTAGCCTTCATGCCGTTCAGCACCGCGATCTGGACGATGCGGCCGTCCATTGCCGCGGCGTCGTAATTTTTGTCGACATAGTCGCCGCCGACCATGTCGAGGATCAACTCGACGCCGTTGCCGTCGGTGATCTCCTTGACGCGGGCGACGAAGTCCTCGGTCTTGTAATTGATGGCGTGGTCGGCGCCGAGCTTGAGGCAGGCGTCGGCCTTGTCCTGCGAGCCGACGGTGACGATCACTTTTGAGCCGAATGCCTTGGCGAGCTGGATCGCCATGGTGCCGATGCCGGAGGAGCCGCCATGGATCAGCACGGTCTCGCCGGGTTGCAAGCCGCCGCGCTCGAACACATTGTGCCACACCGTCATCAGCGTTTCGGCGGTGGCGCCGGCCTCGATCATCGAGAACCCGTCAGGCACGGTCATGGCCTGGGCGTCCGGCGCGATGCAATATTGCGCGTAGCCGCCGCCGGCCACCAGCGACATCACCTTGTCACCGATCTTGTGCTTGCTGGCGCCTTCGCCGAGAGCCACCACCTCGCCGGAGATTTCGAGGCCGGGCAGGTCGGAGGCACCGGGCGGCGGCGGATAGCTGCCGGAGCGCTGCGCCACGTCCGGTCGGTTGACCCCGGCGGCGGCGACCTTGACCAGGATCTCGCCGGGACCGGGCATCGGGACCGGGCGGGTCTCGGGTAACAGCACTTCGGGGCCGCCGGGCTTGCTGATGCCAATGACGGTCATTTGCGCGGGCAGCTTTTCCATGATTTGTCCTTGCGGCGAACGGGGGTATCGAAGAGACCCTGATTAGACAGCCGCGCAAGGGCTGGCAACCATCCCACTGACCGTTGCAGACGGGGTACCCATGGCGATCGACGACGAAGACAAGCCGAAAAAGAAGGTCAGCCACGAGATCGGCCAGGACCTGACCCTGCTGTCGGTCGAGGAACTCGCCGAGCGCATCGCTTTGCTCAATGCGGAGATCCAGCGATTGCAATCCAGCATGCAACTCAAGCGCGCCACGCGCGACGCTGCGGATCGTTTTTTCAAAAGCTGAGAAAGCGCGAAGGCGCCCTTGCCCGGATGCTGCGCAACGCGCTGCTGTTCGCAACGGTGCGCGCAGCCTGTCCGGAGTTCGGCTTTGTCGCCGCGAACCTGGATCCCGAACATGTGGAGCGGAGCAAGCTTTGCTTCGCGAGGGCGCATCGCTTTTGATGCGCGCCGACATCGCAGTCCCGTTTTGAGACACGTCATGCGGGATGGCAAACAACATGTGAAGAAAACCCGCTCATTTACGGGCAATTAAGCTTTCCCGGATATTACTTGAATTGTCCTTGTTTGGACACCGAGTGGCTCCTGTCCACTCTGTTTGACGCCTCCCTGTTATCAACTTCAAAGCCGCCGGAAACGGCGGCTCTTTTTTGCGTCGTTGGTGCCGGCATGGCGCTGGAAACCATAACGAGTGATTAATTTTCGCGCCGCTGGACTCTCCGTCCGGCGCGCGCAATGATTTGTTCATCATAAAGCCGGTTGTTTTGCGGCCGGCGGACATTCATTTGCGTGAGGCGTTAACTATGTCGGATCGTTTGCACAGCGAAACCGCTCTTGTTCAGTTCAGCGAGCGGCTGACCAACTCAGCGGCGTTCGGCACCCTGTTCCGGGAGGGCATGGACCTGGTCGAGGAGACGGCGGCGTATCTGGACGGTGCAGGGCGCCTCGAGGCCAAGGCGCTCGATCGTTCGGTCAGCCTGACCTACGCCACCGAAAGCATGCGGCTTACCACACGGCTGATGCAGCTCGCGTCCTGGCTGCTGCTGCACCGTGCGGTCAAGGAGGGCGAGATGACGCTCTCCCAGGCCAACCGCGAAAAGACCAAGGTCAAGCTCAGCGCGGCTGATCCCAGTCCCGACGACATGTTGTTGAAGCTGCCGCAGCAATTGCAGGAATTGATTGCCCGTTCGATGGCCTTGCAGACCAAGGTTCGCCGCCTCGATGGCACCATTCATGCCCCGGTCTCGGAGCAGGCGTCGATCGGCAATCCGCTGGTGCCGCAGATGAATCGTCTGAAGGCGGCGTTCGAGCGCTGAGATCCCGTCATTTCCCGCCACGCCGATTGGTGTGGCGGGAATGCCAAACTGTTGCGCAGCCAACCACCGCTAAAGTGCGCTAAGTATCCCCTCGCTAGATGAGGGGCACTATCATGGCATCTGATATCAGGGCACTGACCGGCGTGCGAGGCGTCGCCGCCGCGGTCATTGTGGTCTATCACTTCGGCGACGTTCAGCTCGCCACCGGCGGCACCGCCTCGTATTTCCGGATTCCGTTCGGCTATCTGCTGGTCGATCTGTTCTTCATGCTCAGCGGCTATGTGATGGCGCTGACCTACAAGGACGCCTTTGCTCACCTCACGCTCAGCAAATTCTCCACCTTCATGGTGAAGCGCGTGGCGCGGCTGTACCCGGCCTATTTCGTCATCGGCCTGTTCTATGTGGCAAAGATGGCGGCCGGTCTGTCAGGCGACCATCTGTCGATGTATTCGGCATGGGACTGGGTCGGCAATCTGCTGATGATGACCGGATGGGGCCTGTACATCTATCCGGTGATCGGCGTGGCCTGGGCGGCGAGCGCCGAGATGGGCTCCTATCTGCTGCTGCCGATCCTGATGGCGTTCACATTGCGCAAGAGTGCGGCGACCGCAGGCATCGCCGTACTGGCTGCCTTCGTCGCGATCTATGCCGTCAGCGTCAGCGGCCGGGGCTCCGGCGGCTCGCTCGATGTGGTCAACGGCAATTCGTTCTATCCGTTGGTCCGCGCCGTGGCCGGCTTCACGCTGGGACTGGCGATCTTCCGTTTCGCTGACATCCTCGACCGGCTGTCGATGGCGGTGCAGGACGCGCTGGTGATCGGCATTCTCATGGCGATGGTCGCGGTGGGCATGTTCAGCCGCAGCGACTTGCCGCTGTATTTTCTGTTCATTCCGCTGGTCGCGGTGCTGTCGCGCGACGGCCGCATGGCGCAATGGCTGTTCGGCAATGCGCTGGTCTACCGCCTCGGCATCATCTCCTATTCGATCTACCTCATCCATCCGCTGTTCGTGAGCTTTGCGGTGCGTACCTGGCGGCATTTTGGCCAGAGCGAGGGAGTCTATGTGGCGGCGGCTGTTGCCTGCTTCGCCGCAATCTGGCTGCTGGCCGAACTGAGCTATCGCTTCGTCGAGATGCCCGGCCGCGCCACAATTGCGGGGGCGTTGTTGCCGCGCAGGAGCGGTGCGACCGCGGCGTGATCGCCCGTCCGCTGCTGTGGCGTGATGCCACATCGGAATACCGCTCGATCTTGTGGACGGCACAAAAGAAAAACGCCCCGCAGAGCGGGGCGTTTTGCAACTGGGAGATCCGAAGGATCAGGCCGAAGCGGCCTCGTCCTTCTTGAGGAAGCCCGAGAACTTCTTCTGGAAGCGCGACACGCGACCGCCGCGATCGAGCAACTGGGCGGAACCGCCGGTCCAGGCCGGATGGGTCTTGCAGTCGATGTCGAGGTTCAGCTTGTCGCCTTCCTTGCCCCAAGTGGAGCGGGTCTGGTACTCGGTCCCGTCGGTCATAACGACCGTAATCATATGATATTCCGGGTGAATTTCGGCTTTCATAGCATATCCTTCGGCGCGCTGACGCCTGAATCACGATGATTTCGGGGGCGAATTTGGCTGCTCTATATCGCAGGAATGCCGGTGAGACAAGGACGCCGGTCATTTGCGTCGAACGTCATGCAGGCCTATTTGAGGCTGGCGATGAGGATGGTCAGATCTGATGAGTGCAGTCGAACGGCTTGAAATCCCAGCCGGCGAGAAATCGCCGCTTCCGCAGCCCGCTGCTGTGCCTCCGGAGCCGTCACTGGTTGAGGTCGTCGCTGACGCGCCAGCGCCCAGTCGGGCCAGGCTGCGCCCGCTGCTGGCGCTGGCGCCCTATGTGGCGCGCTACCGCGGGCGGGCGCTGCTGGCGCTGGTGTCCCTGACGATTGCGGCGCTGACCACGCTGGTGGTGCCGGTGGCGGCGCGCCGCATGATCGACTTCGGCTTCAGCCCCGAAGGCTTCGCACTCATCAACAGCTATTTCAGCGTCATGATCGCCGTGGTCGCGGTGCTCGCGCTGGCCAGTGCCGCCCGCTACTATCTGGTGATGACCATCGGCGAGCGCATCGTTGCCGATCTGCGCCGCGACGTGTTCGCGCACCTCACCGCGCTGTCGCCGTCGTTCTTCGATTCGGCCCGGTCCGGCGAACTGGTGTCGCGGCTGACCGCCGATACCACGCAGATCAAGGCCGCCGTCGGTGCTTCGGTGTCGATCGCGTTGCGCAACATCATCATGTTCCTCGGCGCCTCCGCCATGATGGTGATCTCGAGCCCGAAGCTGTCCGGCTTCGTGCTGGCGGCGATTCCGCTGATCGTGATTCCGCTGGTGGCGTTCGGGCGCTGGGTGCGCCGGCTGTCGCGGACGGCGCAGGACACGCTGGGCGAGGCTTCTGCCTATGCCGGCGAACTGGTGGGCGCGATCCGCACCGTGCAGGCCTATACCAACGAAAACCTTGCCAATGCCCGGTTCGGCGGCGAGGTCGAGCAGGCCTATGAGGCCGCGCGCAGCTCGACCCGCGCCCGCGCGGTGTTGACCGCCATCATCATCTTCATCGTGTTTTCCAGCGTCGTCGGCATCCTCTGGGTCGGCTCGCATGACGTGCTGTCGGGCGCCCTGACGGCGGGCCGGCTCGGGCAGTTCGTGCTCTATGCGGCATTTGCCGCCTCGAGCCTCGGGCAGCTCAGCGAAGTCTGGGGCGAGGTCTCGGCAGCATCCGGCGCATCCGAGCGGCTGTTCGAAATCCTCAACGTCAAGTCTGCCATTCAGGCGCCTCCCGTGCCGCGCGCGCTGCCGAAGCCCGCCCGCGGCGACGTGACCTTCGACAAGGTGGTGTTCGCCTATCCGACACGTCCCGACATCATGTCGGTGGATGGCGTGTCGCTGGCGGTGAAATCCGGCGAGAAGGTCGCCATCGTCGGTCCATCGGGCGCCGGCAAGAGCACGCTGTTTCATCTGCTGCTGCGGTTTTACGATCCGAAGAGCGGCACGATCTCGTTCGACGGCACGCCGATCCGCGACACCGATCCGCGCGAGCTGCGCAAGCGTATCGCGCTGGTGCCGCAGGATTCGGTGATTTTCGCCGCCACCGCGCGCGAGAATATCCGCTTCGGTCGCCCCGATGCCACCGACGCCGAGGTCGAGCATGCCGCCAGCCTGGCGCATGCCACCGAGTTCATTCGCCGCCTGCCGGACGGCTTCGAAGCGCAGCTCGGCGAGCGCGGCGTCACCCTGTCCGGCGGCCAGCGCCAGCGCATCGCCATTGCCCGCGCCATCCTGCGCGATGCGCCGTTGCTGTTGCTCGACGAGGCGACCTCGGCGCTCGATGCCGAATCCGAGACGCTGGTGCAGACCGCGCTGGAAGAACTGATGAGACACCGCACCACGCTGGTGATCGCGCATCGCCTCGCCACCGTTCTGTCCTGCGACCGCATCCTGGTGATGGAGCACGGCCGCATCGTCGAGCAGGGCACCCACGCCTCGCTGGTCGCTGCCGGCGGGCTTTATGCCCGGCTGGCAAGGCTGCAGTTCGGGGTGTGATCTAAAGCGAGCCAGGCATTCCTGACGGATCACGGGCCGCGTGCCGTATGGCGTGGACAACGATCTCGGTGTCGGTGGCCTCGTAGAAGACCAGATAGGGATAGGGCGTTGTGGTCAGCCGGCGAATTGCAGGGTCGTCGGTACGCACTCCGATGTGAGGGTGGGTGACCAGAAGCGCGATGACTTTCTGAACACGTCCCTGAACCCGCTTCGCGCCAAGAGGCGACCGGGCAGCGATGTCATCGAGAATTGAATGAAGATCGGCGAGTGCCGGGATGGTGAAGCGGAGCTTCACAGCCCGTGTTTGGCCCAGGCGGCGCGGACTTGCTCGTCCGTCGCGAATTCACCGCGTGCCGCGGCGGCTTTCGAAGCAGCAATGGCAGCGAGTTCCTCGGGGGAGAGCGTCACACGAGGAGTCTCGCTCCCTGCGAGCTGCAGCACAATGCGCGCGATATCGTCCTGTGCCTCTGACGAAAGGCCGCGCGCGGCTTCAAGGGCCTGATCCAGGAGACGAGTCATGGGTCGGAGGCTATCTCATTTTCCGTCAGTGGTGAAGTACTTGCCGTCGACGACGATTTAGGGTGCCCACGCCATCAGCAGCACCGCGCGCCCCGACGAGTTCACTTCCTCTCCGGTCCGGACGAATCCATTGCGCTCGTAAAATCGGATCGCGCGAGAATTGTCGGCATTGACCTTCAGGGTCACGCCATCTGGCGACAGCCGCTTGGCCTCGTCCACCAGCGCCCGGCTGACGTCCGTGCCCCAATGCGCGGGGCTCACCACCAACTGATCGAGATACCCGGTGCCGTCGATGGTGACGAAGCCGATCAGCGCATTGTCCTGCTCGGCGACGACAATCTGCGCCACCGGCACCAATTCGCTGCGCCAGCGTTCCCGCCACCAGTCAACGCGCCTGTCGAAGTCGATCAATGGATAGGCCTGCCGCCAGGTCTCCAGCCATAGCGCGATGGAGGCGTCTTCGTCGGCAAGGCAGTAGGGCCGCAGTTCAAACGAGTGTGTCACCGTTCCGTCAGCTTCAGTTCGATACGGCGGTTGCGCTTGTAGGCGTCCTCGGTGGTGCCGACGTCGAGCGGTTGGAATTCGGCAAAGCCGGCGGCAACCAGCCGCTGGGCCGGGACGCCGAGCGAGATCAGATACTGCACCACCGAGATGGCGCGTGCGCTCGACAGCTCCCAGTTCGACTTGAACAGCGGACTGTTGAGGATGGGCCGCGAATCGGTGTGGCCGTCGACCCGCATCACCCAGGCGATCTCGGGCGGGATCTGCTTGTCGAGCTCGGTCAGCGCGCTGGCGACCTTGTCGAGCTCGGCCTTGCCTTCAGGCAGCAGCAGCGCCTGCCCGGTGTCGAAGAACACTTCCGACTGGAACACGAAGCGGTCGCCGACGATGCGGATGTCCGGCCGGTTGCCGAGAATGGCGCGCAGGCGCCCGAAGAACTCCGAGCGGTAGCGCGACAGCTCCTGTACGCGCTGCGCCAGTGCGACGTTGAGGCGCTGGCCGAGATCGGCGATCCGGCTGTTGGATTCCTTGTCGCGCTTCTCGGAGGCGTCGAGCGCTTCCTCAAGGGCGGCGAGCTGGCGGCGCAGCGCCGCGATCTGCTGGTTCAGCACCTCGACCTGCGCCAGCGCGCGCGACGACAGCTGCTTTTCGGAATCCAGCGCCTTGTTGAGTTCGGTGGCGCGGCCTGCAGCATCGGAGCCGGCACCGGCGAGGCCGTCGTAGAGTCCCTTCACGCGGTCGCGCTCGGCTTCCGCCGAGGCGAGGCCGGCGCGCATCTGCGACAACTGGTCGTCGAGATTGAGTTTGCCGAGCTTTTCCAGCGACAGGAGGTCGTTGAGCTGCGCCAGCTTGGCGTTGAGCTGCTCCAGCGCCTTGTCCTTGCCGGTGACCTCCTGCGACAGCACAAACTGCACCACGAGAAAAACCGTCAGCAGGAACACCACCGCCAGCACCAGCGTCGACAGCGCGTCGACGAAGCCGGGCCAGTAGTTGAATTCGGAAGAACCGCGCCGTCCGCGTGCGAGAGCCATCAGATGTTCTCCTGGATGCGGGCATGTTTCCCGGACGCGCTGCAGCGTTCTTCACGCTGCTGCGCAGAGCCGGGATCCCGGTTGGTGCAATCACCGGGGCCCCGGATCTGCGAAGCATCACGCCGCAAGTGCGGCGCGCTGCATCGCGTCCGGGGAACGAGAGTCATCAATTCTTTTCCGGCTGGCGGGCGATATGCTCGAGCAGTTTCTTGATCTCGCGGTTCTGTTCGCCCTGGCCGTCGGCCCACTCGCGGATCATTTCCTGTTCGGAGCGCATATGCGCCACCAGGCTCTGGATGGCGTCGGCGAGGTTGGCCATGGCGGTGGTGGTGCCGCGGTTGTTGCCGCCTTCCTCCATGGTGACCCGCAGCCGCTCCATGGCATGCTGCAATTCGCCCGAGGCGCCGGCGGCGCTGTCACCGGAATATTCCCGCACCGTGGAGGCCAGCCAGTCTTCCAGATCGGTGTAGAAGCGGTTCTGCGCGCCGGACGACTGCAGGTCGAGGAAGCCGAGGATCAGCGACCCCGCCAGACCGAACAGGGACGACGAGAACGAAATGCCCATGCCGGCAAGCGGGGACTTCAGGCCGTCCTTGAGGTTTTCGAACAGCGAGCCGGCATCGCCGCCGACCTTGAGCCCGTCGATGACCGTGCCGATCGAGCCCACCGTCTCGATGAGGCCCCAGAAGGTGCCAAGCAGACCGAGGAACACCAGCAGGCCGGTCATGTAGCGCGAGATGTCGCGGGCCTCATCCAGGCGGGTGGCGATGGAATCCAGCAGATGCCGCATGGTCTGCTGCGTGATCCGCATCCGCCCGGTGCGCTCGCCGCCGAGAATCGCCGCCATCGGCGCCAGCAGGGTCGGGCGCTTGTCCAGCGCCAGGCCGGGATCGGAGATGCGGAAATTGTTGACCCAGGACACCTCGGGATAGAGCCGGATCACCTGCCGGAACGCGAGGATGATGCCGATGAACAGCACCGCGCCGATCAGGGCGTTGAGGCCGGGATTGGCGAAGAAGGCGGTGACGATCTGCTTGTAGAGCACGGTCATCACCAGCCCGCACAGCACGAGGAACACCAGCATCCGCACCAGGAAGATCCGTGGCGACGACAGCTTTGTCAGTTCGATCTCCATCGCGGAGCGGGAAGAGGAGCCTGGCGCCATGGGTGCATTCATCTGGGTGCGAGGGAAGTTGTCGTGCGCAATATGGCACAGCCCGGCGACAAGAAAAGAACGTATCCACGGGAATTGAGCGGCTGATGGAACTTAGCCGTGAAACCCGGCTTGAATTGAGGCGTAGTTGTAAAACACGTCCCGGCTCAGCCATTTAGCGGAATTCTCATGACGGTCCTGTACCTCGAAGCGCTCGCCGCCATTGCTGTATCGCTGTCGGTGCTGATGGCGATTGCCTGGGTCGTGCAGCAGCGCACGGGCAATTCCGGCTGGGTCGATACGATCTGGACGTTCTCGGTCGGCCTGGTTGGCGCGGGCAGCGCGCTGTGGCCGGTGGCCGGCGCCGCGCCCAACGCCCGACAATGGCTCGTCGCCGCTTTGGTGGCGATCTGGTCGGTGCGGCTCGGCAGCCATATTGCGCAGCGCACCAAGGGGATCACCGACGATCCGCGCTATGCCGCCTTCGCCAGGGATTGGGGCGTCGACGCGCCACGCAAAATGTTCGTCTTCCTGCAGAACCAGGGCTTCGGGTCGATTCCGCTGGTGTTCGCGATCTTCCTGGCGGCGCGGTTTCCCGACCCTGCGTTGCGGATGCAGGATTATCTCGGCGCGCTGGTGCTGTTCGCCGGCATCGCCGGCGAGGCCGTGGCCGACGCCCAGCTGAAATCCTTCCGCGGCGATCCCGCCAACAAGGGGAAGGTCTGCGATGTCGGTCTGTGGCGCTGGTCGCGGCATCCGAACTACTTCTTTGAATGGTTCGGCTGGCTGGCTTATCCCGTGATCGCCTTGTCGTTCGACTATCCGTGGGGCCTCGCGACGCTGCTGGCGCCGCTGTTCATGTTCTGGATCCTGCGTTATGTCACGGGCGTGCCGCCGCTGGAGGATCAGATGATCATATCGCGCGGCGACGCCTACCGGGACTATCAGGCGCGCACCAGCGCGTTCTTCCCGCTGCCGCCAAGAAAACTCTCTGACGTTCAGGGAGCGGCCTGATGAGCGTCGTATCCCGCATCATCGGCACCGCGGAGCGGGTACCGCTGCCGGATGCGCTTATCCGGGCCGGCATCCAGCAACTCTGTTCGCGAACAGCGACGCGGCTGGCGTCCGGGGACGCCGTCAGCGATGCCGCCTTTGCCGGCGAGATGGCGGCGCGCAGCATCGCCGAACACACCGACGCTGCCAATGCCCAGCACTACGAGGTCCCGGCGGCGTTCTTCGCGCTGGTTCTGGGGCCGAACCGCAAATACTCGTCGTGCTTCTACAAGGAGCCGGAATCGACGCTGCAGGAGGCCGAGGAAGAGGCGCTGCGGCAGACCATCGAACATGCCGACCTCGCCGATGGCCAGTCGATCCTCGAACTCGGCTGCGGCTGGGGCTCGCTGTCGCTGTCGATGGCGCGGCAATTTCCCAACTCGCAGATCACGGCCGTGTCCAACTCCAGCTCGCAGCGCCTCTATATCGAGGCTCAGGCGACATCGCGTGGCCTGACGAACCTGCGCGTCATCACCCACGACATGAACTTCTTCGCGCCGTCGCAACAATTCGACCGCATCGTCTCGGTCGAGATGTTCGAGCACATGATTAACTGGCGCGAGCTGATGACGCGGGTGCGTTCGTGGCTCGCTCCCGACGGCCGTTTCTTCATGCACATCTTCACCCATCGCTCCGGCACCTATCTGTTCGATCGCGCCGACAAGGAGGACTGGATCGCGCAGCATTTCTTCACCGGCGGCGTGATGCCGAGCCATCATTTGATCCGGCAATACGAAGACCTGTTCGATGTCGAGAAGGAGTGGCGTTGGAGTGGCGTGCACTACCAGCGCACGGCGCTCGACTGGCTGGCCAACTTCGACCGCAACCGCCGCGACATCGAGGCGATACTCCGCCCGGTCTATGGCCGCGCGACCGGCCTGTGGATGCGACGCTGGCGCTGGTTCCTTCTCGCCACCGCCGGCCTGTTCGGTTACGGCGCCGGCAGCGAATGGGGCGTCAGCCATTACCGGATGGCGGCGGCGGGCCGGAATCCAACCACCACACAATTGCGTGAGGGGACGGAACTCGCTGCAGTTACAACGCGATAAGCGCATGTGGCATTGCGCCGCCGCGAAATGTATTGCGCTGCAGCGCATCTGATTTATCGTCACTTATCAACAGGTTCGAAATATCCGGAAAAGTCGCGACGGGCATCGGTCCGGCGGCTCCGTCGATGCATGTCCAAGCTGACGAGCGCTTCGAACACCAGAGCAGGAACGATAGCTACCATGACGACATTCAACGCACGCTCCGCAGGCCTGGCGCTGTTGCTGGCCGGTCTCGCGCCGCTGCTGGCGGGATGCAATGAGCCGAAACAGGCCGTCGCGGCAACTCAGCCGTCCGAGCCTGAAGTGAGTGTCGTCTCGGTCAAGCCGCAAGCCCGTTCGCTGGTGCGCGAGTTGCCAGGCCGAATCGCCCCGACCCGGGTTGCCGATGTCCGTCCGCGTGTCTCCGGCATCGTCGTGGAACGTATGTTCCATCAAGGCAGCGTGGTGATGGCCGGCGAGCCGCTGTACCGGATCGATCCGAAGCCGTTCCAGGTCGAGCTGCAGGCCAGCGATGCGGCGCTCGCCAAGGCGGACGCGGCCTATGATCTTGCCGCGCAGCACGCGCGTCGCATTGCCACCCTTGCCGGTCAGAAGGCTGTTTCCGAAGCCGAGAACGAGAAGGCCATCGGCGCCATGCGTCAGGCAGAGGCCGAGATCGCCGGCCGCAAGGCCGACGTCGCGCGCGCCAAGCTCAACCTCGATTACGCCACCATCCGCGCGCCGATCAGCGGCATCATCGGCGCCGCGCTGGTCAGCGAGGGCGCGCTGGTGGTGCAGAACGAAAACACCAATCTGGCAACCATTCAGCAGCTCGATCCGATCTACGCCGACTTCACCCAGTCGGTCAGCGAGATGAACTCCCTGCGCCGCGCCTTCGAGAGCGGCGACCTCGACCAGATCGCCGATGACGCCGCACGCGTGCGCCTGGTGCTCGACGATGGCCAAGTCTATCCGCTGCCCGGCAAACTGCTGTTCTCCGAAGCCAAGGTCGATGCCTTCACTGGCCAGGTGACGTTGCGCGGCCAGTTTCCCAATCCGAAGCGCGAATTGCTGCCGGGCATGTATGTCCGCGTTCAAATCGAGCAGGGCATCGACACCGATTCCATCGCGGTGCCGCAGCAGGCGGTGCAGCGCAACGGCGGCGGCGGCAGCGAAGTGTTCGTGGTCAAGGACGATGGTCATGTCGCGACGCAGGTCGTGCGCATGGGCGCGATCCAGGACGGCCAGTGGTTCGTGACCGAGGGTCTGAAGGGTGGCGAGCGCGTGGTGGTCGAAGGCTTCCAGAAATTCGCACCGGGCGACAAGGTGAATGCGCAGCTGTGGCCGGTGGCGGAAGCCGCGCACGACGCTGCTGCCGGCGAGCAGCAGACGATCCAAGCGAAACCCTGAGATCTGACACATGGCTAATTTCTTTATCGACAGGCCGATTTTCGCCTGGGTCGTAGCGCTTTTCATTTGTCTGTTCGGGGCCATCGCCATTCCGCGGCTGCCGATTGCGCAGTACCCGATCATCGCGCCGCCTTCGATCTCGATCTCCACCAGCTATCCTGGCGCGTCGCCGGAGAACCTCTACAACTCAGTCACACGTCTGATTGAGGAAGAGCTCAACGGCGCCGCCGGCATTCTCAACTTCGAGTCGACGTCCGACTCGCTCGGCGCCGTGGAAATCATCGCCAACTTCGTGCCGGGCACCGACACAAGCCAGGCTTCGGTGGAAGTGCAGAACCGCCTGAAGCGCGTCGAAGCGCGGTTGCCGCGCGCGGTGATTCAGCAGGGCATTCTGGTGGAAGAAGCCTCCGCTGCGGTGCTCAACATCATCACGCTGCGCTCCACCGACGGCAGCCTCGACGAAGTCGGCCTCGGCGACTTCATGATCCGCAACATTCTCGGCGAAATCCGTCGCATTCCCGGCGTCGGCCGTGCCTCGCTGTATTCCACCGAGCGCTCGCTGCGCGTCTGGGTCGATCCGGCCCGGCTGGTCGGCTACAATCTGACCTCCGACGACGTCAACAAGGCGATCGCTGCGCAGAACGCCCAGGTCGCCTCCGGCAGCGTGGGCGCCGAGCCGTCGACCGCGACCACCAAGACGTCCTCGCTCGTGCTCGTCAAAGGCCAGCTCACGACGCCGGAGGAATTCGGCGCCATCGTGCTGCGCGCCAATTCCGACGGTTCCACGGTGCGGCTGCGCGATGTCGCGCGGATCGAGGTCGGCGGCCTCAGCTATCAGTTCACCACCCGACTCGACGGCAAGCCGACGGCCGGCCTTTCCGTGCTGATGTCGCCTAAGGGCAACGCGCTGGCCACCGCCGCCGCCATCGAAGCCAAGATGAAGGAGCTGTCGAACTTCTTCCCGGCCAATATCGCCTACGACATTCCCTACAACGTCACGCCGGTGGTCGAAGCGTCGATCGAGAAGGTGGTTCACACGCTGCTGGAGGCGGTCGCGCTGGTCTTCATCGTGATGTTCATCTTCCTGCAGAACTTCCGCTACACGCTGATCCCGACCATCGTGGTGCCGATCGCGCTGCTCGGCACCTGCACGATGCTGCTGATGGCCGGCTACTCCATCAACATGCTCACCATGTTCGGCATGGTGCTGGCCGTGGGCATTCTCGTCGACGACGCCATCGTCGTGGTGGAGAACGTCGAGCGCATCATGAGCGAAGAGGGCCTGCCGCCGAAGGAGGCCACCAAGAAGGCGATGAGCCAGATCTCCAGCGCCATCATCGGCGTCACGCTGGTGATGATCGGCGTGTTCGTGCCGATGGCGTTCTTCCCGGGCTCGGTCGGCATCATCTACCGGCAATTCTCCGTCACCATGGTCGCCTCCATCGCGTTCTCCGCGTTGCTGGCGCTGTCGCTGACGCCGGCTTTGTGCGCCACCTTCCTGAAGCCGATCAAGGAAGGCCATGGCCACGCCAGGAAGGGCTTCTTCGGCTGGTTCAACCGCAAGCTCGACGGCACCCGCGACGGCTATTCGAAGACGGTCGGCTGGTCGCTGAAGCGCACCGGGCGACTGCTCGTCGTCTATGTCGCGCTGCTGGTCGGTCTCACCTGGGGCTTCATGCGGATGCCCGGCGGCTTCCTGCCGATCGACGACCAGGGCTTCATCACCACCGACGTGCAGACGCCGTCCGATTCGTCGTTCGCCCGCACCGAAGGGGCGATCGAGAAGGTCGAGGAATATCTGAAGAAGCGTTCGGGCATTGAAAGCGTCGTGTTTCTCACCGGCTTCAGCTTTCTCGGCCAGGGCATGAACACCGCGCAGGCCTTCATCACCCTGAAGGACTGGTCCGAGCGTCCGCCCGGCGATTCCGCCGCCGCCCTTGTCAACGACATCAACCGCGAATTGTCGTCGATCCGCGATGCCAAGATCTCCGCACTGCAGCCGCCGCCGATAGACAACCTCGGTAACTCTTCGGGCTTCAGCTTCCGCCTGCAGGATCGCGGCCAGAAGGGCTTTGTTGCGCTGAACGCCGCGTCCGACAAGCTGATCGCCGATGCCAATGCCAGCCCGGTGCTGCAGAAGGTCTTCGTCGAAGGCCTGCCGCCGGCGCCTCTGGTCAACCTGATGATCGATCGCGAAAAGGCCGGCGCCTTCGGCGTCACCTTCGAGGACATCAACTCGACGATCTCGACCAATCTCGGCTCGAACTACGTCAACGACTTCCCGAACCGCGGCCGCATGCAGCGCGTCGTGGTGCAGTCGGAAGCCGCCAACCGGATGAACGCCACCGACATCCTGAACTACAACGTCAAGAACAGCCGCGGGCAGCTGGTGCCGTTCTCCTCCTTTGCCACGGTGGAATGGGCGAAGGGCCCGACCCAGATCACCGGCTTCAACTTCTATCCGGCGGTGCGCATTTCCGGCGAGGCGCGGCCCGGATTTACCTCGGGCGACGCCATCAACGAGATGGAGCGTCTGGCGGGCCTTCTGCCGCGCGGCTTCGGCTTCGAGTGGACCGGCCAGTCGTTGCAGGAAAAGCTGTCGGGCTCGCAGGCGCCGTTCCTGCTCGGCCTGTCGGCGCTAGTGGTGTTCCTGGTGCTCGCCGCGCTCTATGAGAGCTGGACGATCCCGATGGCGGTGCTGATGACGGTGCCGCTCGGCATCTGCGGCGCCGTGCTGGCGGCGACGCTGCGCGGATTGCCGAACGACGTGTACTTCACGGTGGGTCTGATCACGATCATCGGGCTAGCGGCCAAGAACGCGATCTTGATCATCGAATTCGCCAAGGACCTGCGCGCTGGCGGCAAGTCGCTGATCGACGCGACTATGGAAGCCTGCTACCTGCGTTTCCGCCCGATCGTGATGACCGGCCTGGCCTTCATCTGCGGCGTGCTGCCGATGGTGGTTGCCAACGGCGCCGGCGCCCAGAGCCAGCAGGCATTGGGTACGTCGGTCACCGGCGGCATGATCGCGGTGGTGGTGCTGGCGCTGCTGATGGTCCCGGTGTTCTTCGTCGCCGTGCAGCGGCTGTTCAATCCGGACAAGGAAACCAAGACGGATGAGGTGAAGTCGGAACAGCCGGCCGGACAGGCGACGGCCGCGCATCCGTAACAAACGTTACTCTTTACTTCCTTCCCTCTCCCCCGCGCGAAGCGAAGCTTCGCTAGGTGGGAAAGGGTGGACTGATCCGCGAAGCGGTTCGAGCGTGAGGGGCCACACGCTCCAAGCCCGGAGCCCCTCATTCGAGGCGCCTACGGTGGGGACTGCTTCGCCACTTCGTTTGCAGCGGGCGCAATTGCTTCTGCAACATGCGGTTCGGCCATCTCGGGCGCGGACGCGGCGATACTGTCCGGCGACTCGGCGGGCACCAGCGCCGGCAGATCTATTTTCTCCGACACTGGCGTAGCAACCGCGTCAGTTGTCGATTGTGGCGCAGGAGTGGTGACCGGAGCAGCCGCAGGGGCTGCCGGGGTCTCAACCGTGTTGACGCGCGATTTCCGCCAGAGATAGCCGATCGCGCCCAGCAACACGACTACCAGTGCACTCAGGAAGATCACCAGGCCGTTGCCGCCGCCTGAATTGGTCGGCGTCGGTGTTGGTGTGGCGACCGGTGTCGTGGGGCGCAAGGCGATCGGTGGGCCGACGACCCGCACCTCGGCGGGAGGCGCGGCCTTCGCTTGTGGCGGGGCGACAGCGGGCTCCGCAGGCTTCTGAACCGTCGGCGCGGCAGCTTGCGGCGGCACTGCTGCGTCGACAGGTTTCGGCGCCTCCGCGGCGGTCCCAGCGGCCGGAGCAGGGGCGACGGCGGCTGGCTCTGGTGGTTTCGTGTCCGCCGCCGCGCCCGGCAGTTTTGACGCATCGATCGCCAGCATACGCAGCGTGCCGCGGCCGCGACCGTTCCAACTGGCAGACCAGACGTAGCCGGCTCCGCCGCCGAGCCGGTAGATCGGTAACCCCAGCTGCGCCGACCTTTGCAGATTGTTGCCGCTGTCGATCAGGATGCCCGGCGCGTCGTCGGTGCCGGCGGCCAGCGCTGCCCTGCGCTCCGGCTCCAGCGGCTGCATCGATACCGCGCCCCAAGAAGCGATAACCCCGCTGGCTACGCCTCTGGCGTCCTGCAGCGGCAGCAGCGTTGCCTTGCCGAGCGTTTCCGACAGTCGGGCGATTTCGTCGTGGGCGTCGATGTCGTCCATGACGACGGGATCGAGGCTCTGGTTGATATAGACCACGGACCCGTCGGCGGCGTGCAGGAACGCCGAGGCCTCGGAGACGCGACGGCGGCCCGAGCGTTCTGCGGTCTGGCGCTGGCACCCGGTCAAGCCGGCATATTGCTGGCTGGGCGCGCAGGCGTAGTCCAGATAGTCGGGGCTGCCGACGTTGACGGCGCTGCCGAGCCGTATGCCGTTGACGACATAGGCCGGGTTGTCGCGTGCGGTCACCTGCGCCGCGGCCGGCACCTGCACCGGCGCGCCGCGCGCCTGGAAGGCGGCGATGGCCGCCAGTTGCACGCGCTTGATACAATCCGCATCGGGCCCGCAGGCGTGCCGGCGCCGCAGCAGCGGTTCGGCAATGCTTTTCGCGGTGTCGGCGCCATCGCTGCCGATCACCTGCTGATAGCCCTCCACGACGGCGCGATCGAGACGCGCCAGTTCGGGATTGCCGCAGATGGCGATTTCGTCCGGCTGTGTCGCGACGTTGCAGTTGAAGCTTGGCGTGGCCGTAACACGCGGGACGTTGACGTCCGCGTTGGCGCGGCAATCATCGACGATGCCGGCCACGCGGCTGTCGGTGGGGCCGATGCCGCGATCGATCAGCCTATTCACGGATCTGCGGGCGCCGCGCAGTGCGTTGTCGATGCACCGCATCTCGCCGGGAGAGATCCGTTCCCATTCGGCCTGGATCGCCGCCCTGCGCGGTTGACCGAGACGGCCGATGTCCTCGAAGAAACGGTCAAGGCCCTGGGCTGATGCGCTGCTGATGTTGGCAAGGCCTAGCAGTCCGACACAGAACACTCTCGCAGCAAGGCGCATCACCAGCTCCAGGCCGGTCTGTGAAACCTGAATGGTCTCAACGGGGCGGCCTAGATAAGGAACGCACCGGTGCTCCCGCGAGTTCCATGGGCCGGGATCCTGTCATTCCGGGTTCGCATGCGCCTGGAATACGCCCGCGTCCCGGATTGACGGCGCCTGTCGCCTACAGCGGCTTCAGAATCTTCGTCAGCTCGCTATAGACGAATTCGTTGCCGCAGACGATGTTGCCGGTCTTCAGCACGTCGCCGCCATGAATGTCGCCGACGGTGCCGCCGGCTTCCTTGATCAGGATGATGCCGGCCGCGATGTCCCAAGGCTGCAGGTTGCGTTCCCAGTAGCCGTCGAGGCGGCCGGCGGCGACAAAGGCGAGGTCAAGCGACGCGGCGCCGAAGCGGCGCAGGCCGGCGACCTTGGGCTGCAGCGCCGCCATTTCCTTGCGCGACTGCTCGTGGTCGCCGCGGCCGATATGCGGCAGGCCGCAGGCGATGACACATTCGTTGAGCTGCTTGCGGCCGGCGACACGCAGGCGGGTATCGTTCAGAAACGCGCCGCCACCTTTTTCGGCCATGTAGAGTTCGTCATTGGCCGGATTGTAGATCAACCCGGCGATCGGTACGCCTTCGCGCAACAGGCCGATCGAGACCGCGAACTGCGGGATGCCGTGCAGGAAGTTGGTGGTGCCGTCGAGCGGATCGACCACCCAGGTGTGGGTCTTGTCGGTGCCTTCGCGGTTGCCGCCTTCCTCGCCAAGGAAGCCGTAGCCCGGCCGTGCCTTGTTGAGGTCGGTGTAGAGCATCTCCTCGGCGCGCTTGTCGGCGAGGCTGACGAAGTTCGCCGGGCCCTTCATCGACACTTGCAGGTTCTCGACTTCGCCGAGATCGCGCTTGAGGCTGCGGCCGGCGCGGCGCGCGGCTTTGACCATGACGTTCATGAGAGCGGAATTGATCATGATTTGGACTCAAGACGACCTGGCGCCAAATCGCGGCAGCAGGTCTGGACAGGGATGATTGAGGGGCGATGGGTGCCCGTTGGGGCTGCGCACGTCAAGGGTGGATCATTTGTCGACGCCGAGCCATTTGCGCGCGGCCTCCTGGGCCTTGGTGCGGTCCTCCGGCGTGGCCTGGGCCAGCATCTCGTCGAGCATCAGGTCGCCCTTGCCGGCGGTTTTGGCCACGATATGCCATTTCAGCCCCTCGATCTTGTCCATCGGGGCGCCCTGGCCGGTCACCAGCACGCGGGCGAGCCGGTTCTGGGCGATCGGGCTGTTCTGCCGGGCAGCCTTGCGCAGCAAGGCCACCCCGGCGGCCTCGTTTTTCGGTGTTCCGGTGCCGTTGTAGAGCGCAATGGCGTACTCGACCTCGGCATCGACGTTGTCGGCCAATGACGCGGCCTGCAGCAGGCGCACCGCCTTTTCGATGTTCTTCTCTACCCCGGTGCCCTCCTTGTAGAAGGTGGCCAGCGCGTATTGCGCCTCGGGGTTGCCGGCGTCGGCGGCCACCCGCAGCAGTTCGGCGGCGCGCTTGACGTCCTGCGGAAAGATCTGGCCGTCTAGATACAGCAGCGCCAGATTATAGGCCGCCTTGGGACTGCCGAGCTTGGCGGCGGAGGCCAGCCACTTGGCGCCCTCGCTACGGTTGCCGGTATTGCCGCGATCGGACAGCCGCAGCATCGCCAGCGCGAACATGCCTTCGCGATCGCCGCGCTCGGCGGCACGCTGGTACCATTCCGCCGCCTTGGCATAGTCGCGTTTGACCCCCAGCGCGTTGGCATAGAGCTCGCCCAGCATGGCCATCGCCTTGGGGTCGTTATTCTCCTCCGCGCGCTTTGAGGCGAGATCGAAGGCTGTCTTGTACTGGCCGCGCTGATAGGCGCCGTAGACGAGGTCCACGTTGGCGTCGCCCGTCGGGGCGGATGTTGCAGGAGTCGGCGCTGTAGATGGTGCCGGAGGCACCACCGCGGGCTTCTTTGCCGCTACCGGGGCTTTTGCGGCCGGCTTGGGCGCGGCCTTCGGTTTTGCCGGGGCCGGTTTGCTGGCCGGCGCCTGCGCAGCCGGGGGCGTCAGCGAGATCTGCGCCATGGCGCCGCCTGCCCAGGCCAGGCACGCCGCCAGCAACGCGATCGGACGCAGGATTGTCATGCCTGGCGTCATTCCTGTTCAACTTCGACTTTTCCGGCCATCGCGGCGTGACCCTGCCGGATCGCGGTTTCCGCGTCCATCAGCGCCGCTGCGGGACCGCGCGGGTCGTCCCAGATGAAGTCGCCGACCAGCACGAAATCGGCGCCGGCAGCGCCAAAGGCGCGCGCCTCATCAAGCGAGACCGCATAGCCGACGCAGGGCGGCTCGAACAGTTCGGCCCACCAGTTCAGCCGCTCGGCGATGGCCTCGGTCGACGGCCGCTGCCCCTGCGCGTCGGGCTCGCCGAACAGCACGTAGTCGGCGCCGGCTTCGCCCGCCGCCATGGAATCGTGGCGCGTCGGCAGGCCGCCGACGCCGCAGATGCGGTCCGGCTTCAGCGTCGGCAGCGCGTCCGACATCGCCTCTATGCCGTTAAGATGCGCGCCATCGGCTCCGCCGCGCGCCACCAGCTCGGCATGGCCCTCGATCAGCAGCGCCGCGCCGGCGTTCTGCACCGCCGGCGCAAGTGCCTTGATGCGGTCGATCATGGTGCGCTGGTCGGTGGTCTTGAGCCGTAGCAGGACGGCGGCGACGTCGGCGTTATCAAGCAGTGCGGGGAGGCCGGCGGCCAGCGACGCGGGATCGTCAACCTCAGGCGTGGCGAGATAGAGCCGCGGTATCGGCGGCGGTGGAACTGGTTTGCTGGCCATCGGGACTCAAGCTGCCTTGTCGGTTTCGAGCGCTGCGCTCCACGTGCCTGTGCTGGCGAGTGAATTCATGCGCGCGCGATGGGTGAAGGCCCGTTGGCCGGCGGCGATGTTCTCCGCCTTGCCGGACCATGCCTTTTGCGGCGCCGCCTGCAGCGCGCGGCCATAGGAAAATGTGAGGGGCCACGGCAGTCCGCCGATCCGGTTCATGGCGTCGAGATGCGCGGTGGCGTCCTCGTCGGACTGGCCGCCGGACAGGAAGGCGATGCCCGGCACCGCCGCCGGCACGCAGGCCTTCAACATCCGGATGGTCTTTTCTGCGACTTCCGTGACGCTGGCCTGCTTTGCGCACTTCTTGCCGGCGATCGCCATGTTCGGCTTCAGGATCATGCCCTCCAGCGCGACGCGCTGGATACGCAACTCCTGGAAGGTCTTGTTGAGTACCCGGGTGGTGACCTCGACGCAGCGGTCGATGTCGTGATCGCCGTCCATCAGCACTTCCGGCTCGACGATCGGCACGATCTGCGCCTGCTGGCACAGCGCCGCATAGCGCGCCAGCGCGTGGGCGTTGACGTGGATCGCGGTCATGCTGGGAATATGCGCGGACTGGTTGATATCGATCACCGCGCGCCATTTGGCGAAGCGCGCGCCGCGCTCGTAGTACTTCGCAAGGCGCTCGGCCAGCCGGTCGAGGCCGACAGTAATGGTCTCGCCTGGGCAGTTCGGCAGCGCCTGCGTGCCCTCGTCGACCTTGATGCCGGGAATGGCGCCGGCCGCCTCGATCAGCTTCACCAGCGGCGTGCCGTCGGCCGCGTTCTGCCAGATGGTCTCGTCGTACAGGATCACGCCTGAAATGGTCTCGGTCATCGCTGCGCTGGAGCGGAACAGCATCTCGCGATAGTCGCGGCGGGTGGCCTCGGTGGACTCCACGCCGATCGCGTCAAAGCGCTTCTTGATGGTGCCGCCGGATTCGTCGGCGGCGAGCAGGCCCTTGCCGGGCGCGACCATGGCGAGAGCGACTTTGTTGAGATCGGCGAGGTTCATAGCTCAGTCCTATTGCCTATATTGGGCGGTCTTCAGGCAAGCCCTGTAAAAATTGCGAATGCGCGATCGACGCGCTCCATATCGTTAGAAGCCAGGCGTCCGAAGACAGGCCCGATCTTCGTGCGCGGCAACGTGGCGCATTTATCGGCCATAACCTGAGATGTCACTTGCAGGCCGTTTTCGGACGTCGGCTCAACCAAAATCCGAAATATCCGGGCGGTCGACAGCTCGCTGGTCAGCGGCAAGAACGTTACCGAGTTCAAACCCTCGACCCAAGTCGCTTGAATGATGACCGCCGGTCTCGCTTTTCCATAGGCGCCTTGCATCACGGCGGTCACAAGGTCGCCGCGCTTCATTTCCAGCCTTCGATTTCGATTTCCGAAAGCTCGTCGAGGATGGTCTTTTCGTCTGCACTGGCATTAATGGCCGCGATGTCGCGAGCGACCTGCGCCTTGAAGTCCGGCGCGTTCACATCCGGTACCCAGATGGTCACCGGCTTGAGGCCGGCGGCTCTCATCTTCTCGCGGTGCTTGCGGACGCGCTTGGCACCATCGGACATGGCGGCCTCCATTTGTTACATGTAACATATGGCCGGCCGCCTGTCGCTTCAAGCTTTGCAGTCGCCGATCAGGCGATCTTCGGCGCCAGTTCGCCGGCGGCGTAGCGCTTGGCCATGTCGGCGGGCGTGAGGACCTTCTTGATCTTGCCTGCCTGTCCAGCCGTGTTGAACTCCTGCAGGCGCTGCTTGCACAGCTTGACCATGGCCTCCATCGCCGGCTTCAGGTACTTGCGCGGGTCGAACTCTTCCGGATGCTCGGCGAGGATCTTGCGGATCTGGCCGGTCATCGCCATGCGGTTGTCGGTGTCGATGTTGATCTTGCGCACGCCATGCTTGATGCCGCGCTGGATCTCGGCCACCGGCACGCCCCAGGTCGGCTTCATCTTGCCGCCGAACGCGTTGATGATGTCCTGCAGGTCCTGCGGCACCGACGACGAGCCGTGCATCACCAGATGGGTGTTGGGCAGCTTGCGGTGGATTTCCTCGATCACGCCCATGGCCAGGATGTCGCCATCCGGCTTGCGGGTGAACTTGTAGGCGCCGTGCGAGGTGCCCATGGCGATGGCCAGCGCGTCGACCTGGGTCTCCTGGACGAACTTCACGGCCTCGTCGGGATTGGTCAGCAGCTGGTCGTGGGACAGCTTGCCCTCGGCGCCGTGGCCGTCTTCCTTGTCGCCCATGCCGGTTTCCAGCGAGCCGAGCACGCCGAGTTCGCCTTCCACCGAGATGCCGCCGAGATGCGCCATGTCGGTCACGGTCTTGGTGACGCCGACATTGTAGTCCCAGTCGGCCGGAGTCTTGCCGTCGGCCTTGAGCGAGCCGTCCATCATCACCGAGGTGAAGCCCGCCTGGATCGCGGTCATGCAGGTCGCAGCGCCGTTGCCGTGGTCAAGATGCACGCAGACCGGGATCTGCGGATAGATTTCCGTCACTGCGTCCATCATGTGCTTGAGCATGATGTCGTTGGCGTAGGAGCGGGCGCCGCGCGAGGCCTGGATGATCACCGGCGCGTCCACGCTCGATGCTGCCTCCATGATCGCCAGCGCCTGTTCCATATTGTTGATATTGAAGGCCGGCACGCCATAGTCATGTTCTGCAGCATGATCGAGCAGTTGACGCAGCGTGATACGGGCCATGGGGAACTCCTTGCAAGGGTGGGGCGCGGTCGATCCGGATTGACCGGCGACAGACGAACGACCCCCGCTCTTAACGCGACGGGCGGGGGAATCCAAGCTGCCGAAGGTCGCGGCTGGCGTGGAGGTTAACTAGGACGGAGCGCATACAAGCGGGGGTGTCAGTTGTCGCCAGCTTCCAAGGCAGCCACGCGCTCCTCGACCTCGCTGACGCGTTCGTCGAAATCGGTGACCGTGGCGCGCATCATGACAAGCATTCCGGCGCTATCGCGGCGTTGCTTGGACATGATGCGTTCGATGTTTTCGAACCGTGCTTCCGTCGCCTGTCTGAACTGACCTCTCTCCGATCTGAGCGTGCCAATGCTCTCCTGAATTTTCATCAGGATCTGGGGTACAGCATCGGTAGGAGCATCGACCATAAACAGAACATAGCGGAAACACTCGCGCCCGGCAAGTGTAGTGTCAGCCCTTTGCAACCCTCAAAACCTCGACGCCCGGCAATGGCTTGCCTTCCATCCATTCCAGAAAGGCGCCGCCGGCGGTCGAGATGTAGGAGAAGTCCTCCGCCACGCCGGCATGGTTGAGTGCAGCGACGGTGTCGCCGCCGCCGGCCACGGAGACCAGCTTGCCGGCCTTGGTGCGCGCCGCGGCGTGCCTGGCGCTGGAGACGGTACCCTTGTCGAACGGCGCGATCTCGAAGGCGCCGACCGGGCCGTTCCAGACCAGCGTCGCGGCATCGTCGATCGCCGCATTGATGCGGTCGATAGAGCGCGGGCCGACGTCGAGGATCATGCCGTCGTCCGGGATCGCCTCGATGCCATAGGCGTGCGACGGGGCATTGGCTTCGAACTTGGTGGCGACCACGCCATCGACGGGCAGGATAATGGCGCAGTTGGCGGTCTCGGCCTTTTCCATGATGCGCAGGGCAGTGGCGGCGAGGTCCTTCTCGCACAGCGATTTGCCGATGCCAAAACCCTGGGCGTGCAGGAATGTGTTGGCCATGCCGCCGCCGATCACCAGCGCGTCGACCTTGGTGACGAGGTTTTCCAGCAGATCGATTTTCGACGACACCTTGGCGCCGCCGACGATGGCGATCACCGGGCGGGTCGGCGCGTCGAGCGCCTTGCCGAGCGCCACCAGCTCGGCCTGCATGGTACGGCCGGCGAAAGCGGGGAGGACGTGCCCGAGGCCTTCGGTCGACGCGTGGGCGCGGTGCGCGGCCGAGAACGCGTCGTTGACCCAGATGTCGCCAAGTGCCGCCAGTTGGGCAACGAAGGTCGGATCGTTCTTCTCTTCGCGGGTATGGAAGCGGGTGTTTTCGAGGCAGAGGATGTCGCCATCCTTCATGGCCGCCACCGCGTTCGTGGCGATATCGCCGACGCAGTCGTCGGCAAAGGCGACGGGCTTCTTGATGACGTCTGCGAGCGCGGCGGCGACAGGCTTGAGCGACTGCTTGGGATCGACGCCCTTGGGCCGGCCGAAATGCGCCAGCAGGATGACGCGACCGCCCTTGCCGGAAATCTCGGTAATGGTCGGAGCGATGCGCTCGAGCCGCGTGGCATCGGTGACGCGGCCATTGTCCATGGGCACGTTGAGATCGACGCGCACCAGCACGCGCTTGCCGGAAACGTTGACGTCGTCGAGGGTGCGGAAGGAATTGGTCATGATGAGCCCCGGTGCCTTGAAGCTCATCCTTCGAGACGCCTCGCTTGGCTCGGCTCCTCAGGGTGAGCGTTTGCGCTCGCGGCGAGGAGAAATGCTCCTCGCGCTCAGTTACGGCTCCTCATGGTGAGGAGCGAGCCTCTCGGCGCGCGTCCCGAACCATGAAGTATGCGTTAGCTCAGATCAGCTTGCCGATCGCCACAGCCGTGTCGGCCATGCGGTTCGAGAAGCCCCACTCGTTGTCGTACCAGGAGAGCACGCGCACCAGCGTGCCGTTCTGCACCTTGGTCTGGTCGAAGGCGAAGGTCGAGGAATGCGGGTCGTGGTTGAAGTCGATCGACACGTTCGGATGGCTGGTGGTGCCGAGGATGCCCTTCAGTTCGCCGGCAGCGGCGGCCTTGAACGCGGCGTTGATCTCTTCCTTGGTCGTTGCCTTCTTGGCGACGATCTTGAGGTCGATCACCGACACGTTCGGGGTCGGCACGCGGATCGACACGCCGTCGAGCTTGCCGGCCAGTTCCGGCATCACCAGGCCGATGGCCTTGGCGGCACCGGTCGAGGTCGGGATCATCGACATCGCCGCGGCGCGGCCGCGATAGAGGTCGCTGTGCAGCGTGTCCAGCGTCGGCTGGTCGCCGGTGTAAGCGTGGATCGTGGTCATGAAGCCGGTCTCGATGCCCACGACTTCGTTCAGCACCTTGGCGACGGGCGCCAGGCAGTTGGTGGTGCAGGAGCCGTTGGAGACGACCAGGTGATCCTTGGTCAGGGTCTTGTGGTTGACGCCGTAGACGATGGTCGCGTCGGCGCCGTCCGAGGGGGCGGACACCAGCACGCGCTTGGCGCCGGCGGTCAGGTGCATCGAGGCCTTCGCCTTTGCGCTGAAGATGCCGGTGCATTCCAGCGCGATGTCGATGCCGAGGTCCTTCCAGGGCAGTGTGTTGGGATCGCGCACCGCGGTGACCTTGATCTTGCCGCGGCCGATATCGATGCTGTCGCCGTCGACGGTGACTTCGCCGGGGAAGCGGCCGTGCACGCTGTCGAAGCGCAGCAGATGGGCGTTGCTCTCCACCGAGCCGAGATCGTTGATGGCGACGACTTCGATGTCGGTTCGCTTGGACTCATAGATCGCCCGCAGGACGTTGCGGCCGATGCGGCCAAACCCGTTGATCGAAACCCGGATTGCCATTCAACTTCTCCCTTAGCTCAAAACCTTGGCGTTGCTTGCATATGGTGACGTTTGACGCGCGTTCCATGCCCTGATTGGAACGCCGGCGCAATGTGTCTTATGCGCCGGCATTCCGTCAGGGGTTAGGCCGCGTTGTGGCGCTTGGTGGCGGCGTCCACCACGGCTTCCGCCGTGATGCCGAAAAACTTGTACAATTCCTTCGCCGGAGCGCTCGCCCCGAACGTGCTCATGCCGATGAAGGTGCCATCGTGCCCGATCACCGCATCCCAGCCGAACCGCACCGCAGCCTCGACGGCGATCTTGATCGGCGCCTTGCCAATGATGGCCTGCTGCTTTTCCGGCGACTGCTGCAGCAGCAGTTCGAGCGACGGCACCGACACGACGCGGGCGGCGATGCCCTTGTCTGCCAGTCTGCTTCTGGGCGGCGACTGCGATTTCGACCTCGGAGCCGGAGGCGAAGATCGAGACCTTGGCCTCACCCTGTGCGGCGACCAGCTCGTAGCCGCCATGCGCGCAGAGATTTTCATCGTGATGCACGGTGCGCGCCGGCGTCAGGTTCTGCCGCGACAGCGCCAGCACGGTGGGGCCGGTGGTGTTTTCCAGCGCCAGCCGCCAGCATTCCGCGGTCTCGACCGGGTCGGCCGGGCGGAACACCCGCATGTTGGGCATCGCCCGCAATGAGGCCAGATGCTCCACCGGCTGGTGGGTTGGGCCGTCTTCGCCGAGGCCGATCGAGTCGTGGGTCATGATGTAGACCACCGGGATGTGCGACAGCGCCGCGATGCGCATCGAGGGCCGCGCATAATCGGTGAAGCACATGAAGGTGCCGCCGGCCGGCGCAAATCCGCCATGGGTGGAGATGCCGTTCATGGCTGCGGCCATGCCCATTTCGCGGATGCCGTAGTGGATATAGCGACCGCTGAAATCGGTCGGCGTCACATCCTTGGCGTGCTTGGTGCGGGTGTTGTTGGACGGCGTGAGATCGGCCGAGCCGAGCAGCAGTTCCGGCATCACGGCGACCAGCGCTTCCAGCGCCAGCTCGCTGGCCTTGCGCGTTGCGATGGTCTGCGGCGCGTCGACCAGTTGCTTCTTCAGCGCGCGGATGGCGTCATTGAGCCCCTCCGGGCGCTTGCGGTCGATGACGCGGCGCATGAATTCGGCGCGCTCGGCATCCGGCCGGGCGTCAAAGCGCTCCTGCCAGTCGACATGGGCGGTGGCGCCCTGCTTGCCGACCGCGCGCCAGGCGGCGAGCACGTCGTCTGGGATTTCGAACGGGCCGTAATTCCAGCCCAGCGCCTTCTTGGCGCCGGCCAGTTCCTCGGCCCCGAGCGGCTCGCCATGGGCCTTCGAGGTACCGGCGCGGGTCGGGGCGCCGAAGCCGATGGTGGTCTTGCAGGCGATCAGCGACGGGCGGTCGGACGATTGCGCGGCGGTGATGGCGGCGGCGATGGCCTTCTGGTCGTGACCGTCCACATGGACCGCGTTCCAGCCATGAGCCTTGAAGCGGGCCACCTGGTCGACATTGTCCGACAGCGACAGCGGGCCGTCGATGGTGATGCCGTTGTCGTCCCACAGCAGGATCAGCTTCGACAGCTTGAGGTGACCGGCCAGCGCCAGCGCCTCGTGGCTGACGCCCTCCATCAGGTCGCCGTCCGAGCACAGCACGTAGGTGTAATGATCGACGATGTCACCGAATTCGGCGGCCAGCAGCCGTTCGGCCAGCGCCGTGCCGACCGAGGACGCGACGCCCTGGCCGAGCGGGCCGGTGGTGGTCTCGACGCCGGCGGTGATGAAGTTCTCGGGATGGCCCGGGGTCTTGGAATGCAGCTGACGAAAGTTCTTGAGCTGGTCGAGGGTAACGTCCTCGTTGCCGGTCAGATACAGCAGCGCATAGAGCAGCATCGAGCCATGGCCCGCCGACAGGATGAAGCGGTCGCGGTCGGGCCAGCGCGGGTCGGCGGCATCGAATTTGAGGAACTGGGTCCACAGCACGGTCGCCACGTCGGCGGCGCCCATCGGCAGGCCGGGATGGCCGGATTTGGCCTTTTCGACGCCATCCATGGCCAGCGCCCGAATCGCATTGGCCATCTTTGCGTGATCAACCTGCGTCATGATCGTTTCCGTCTGCGTGGAAGGGTGGGGACGTTCCGCATCCGCGGGACATGCGGCGTGCAGCGAAGTCTCGGTATACCGGTGGAGAAAGCGCTGGATAGCATCTGCGTTCCCGGGAGTCCAAGCCGGCGGGTCGTTATCGCCCGTTTTTGTGGCCTTTGCGGTGCATAGCTGCTGAGCAGCGTTGCGCCAGGCTTGCTTGCCACGTAAATTTCCCCGCCTAAACGCTTGCCGAGCCGCAGTTTTTGCGCCCCGGCGGGTTTTGCAGCGAAGGTCCGCGTAAACAGTATGATCGATCGACCCGCTTATGGTCCCAGTCCGGACGCCGCCCTCGGCGGATCCTCCGAGATTGACGCCGCGACGCGGCGCCTGATGGCGGCGCTGGATGCGCTGGAGAGCGCGGCGGAGCGACGCCGCGAGGCCGATCGCGACGAGGACGAGCTGGCAACGCGGATCCAGGCGCTGGGCGCAGACCGGTCGCGGCTGGCCGACGAACTCGACGGCACGCTGGTGAAATCGCGCCGGCTGGAACGCGCCAACCGCGAAATCGCCGGCCGCCTCGACGCCGCCATAGGCACCATCCGTTCCGTGCTCGACTCCGAACTGCCGGAGGGTGACGCCTCATGAGCCACGTCAACGTCACCATCAACGGCCGGCAATACCGCATGGCCTGCGAGGAGGGTCAGGAAACCCGCCTGCTCCGCTTGGCCGAGAGCCTTGAGGCGCGGGTCGAGAATTTGCGCGGAAAATTCGGCGAGATCGGCGACGCCCGCCTCACAGTGATGGCGGCGCTGACCGTGGCGGACGAGCTGGTCGACGCCAACCAGAAGATCCGCGCGCTGGAAGAGGAACTCGCCGCCTTGCGCGATGTCCGCGTGGCCGCCGCCGACCGCGCCCGCGCCACCCAGGCGGCCGTCGCCGCGGCGCTGAATTCCGCTGCGGAGCGCATCGAGAAGACCACCCAAGTGCTCAACCGCACCATCGGCGGCGGTGTCTCGATCGGGTAGGGGGCTTCTATCAAGCGCGCTTTCCGGTGAGAAACTGGCGAGGCGAAGGGCTTTGCCTGTCGTCCCCGCGAAAGCGGGGCCCCAGTAAACACTGATATGAGGGATGAACACTGTCGTCGCGGCATACTGAGTCGCCCGGTCCTGGCGCGCAATTGCGCGCAGGCCGGGCGACGACAGGGCGCGTATGCGGCGAAGGGCGATGAAGGCGCAAAAGCTGCGACATCCCACTTCCCACTGGCAAAACCAGCCCACCGCGCCTACATTGCTGTTGCGAGGCTGTGTCGCGCGTCAGAAGCCATAATTCTCCGGGGCCTTATCGATCCTCACGGGAACTGTCCCTGACCAGGTCCGTGGATCTGGTCACACGGTGCCCACCTACTTTCGTAGGTGCTCCGGGATCGAGTGCTTCAACGGCCAACGCGGCTTCGCACTTTTCTTTTTGGTTGTCGCTGATTTGATCATCGCCGCTCACATCCGCACTGTTGTCATCCTCGCGAAAGCGGGGATCCAGTATGCGGTGGACTCTCAGCCGCATCACCGGCTCCTCGGAATACTGGGTCACCCGCTTTCGCGGGTGACGACAGCGGAGTCCAACTCCCCCGCGCGAAATTGGTGCCGGTGCTGATGTCGGCACCAGAGAACGCCCCAAACGCCGATAAGTCGTCACTCCGCACCGCGGCCATCCAACGCCGCGAGGCGCTGGGCGTAGAACAGCGCGCCGCAGCCGCGCAGGCCATGGCCGCGCAAAAATTCCCCGTCGCCATCAAGCCCGGCGCCATCGTGTCCGGCTACTGGCCGATCCGCGCCGAGCTCGATCCGCTGCCGCTGATGCGACAGCTTGAAGCGCAGGGCGCGCAACTGGCGTTGCCGGTGATCATGGGGCGCGAGCAGCCGCTGATTTTTCGCGCATGGAATGCGGATGCGCAATTGCTGCGCGGCCAATTCGGCATCATGGAGCCGTCGCCGCAATCCCCCGCCGTGCTGCCCGACATCGTGCTGGTGCCGCTCGCGGCCTTCGATCGCCTCGGCCACCGCATCGGCTACGGCGCCGGCCATTACGATCGCACCTTCGAAGTGTTGCATGCCGCCAAGCCCATCATCGCCATTGGCGTCGCCTTTGCCGTGCAGGAAATCGACGCCGTGCCGGCCGAGCCGCACGACGTGCAGCTCGATTATGTGCTAACCGAAGCGCGCACATTCGATTTCCGGAGTTTATGATTTGCGTATTCTGTTTATCGGCGACGTGGTCGGAAAGACCGGGCGCACCATCATCCTTGACCGCCTGCCGGGCCTGGTGCGCGACTGGAAGCTCGATCTCGTGGTCATCAATGGCGAGAACGCCGCCGGCGGCTTCGGCATCACCGAGAGCATCTATAACGATCTGATCGATGCCGGCGCCGATGCGGTGACGCTCGGCAACCACGCCTGGAATCAGAAGGAGGCGCTGGTGTTCATCGAACGTGCGCCGCGGCTGATTCGGCCGTTGAATTTTCCGCGCCACACGCCGGGCCGTGGTGCCGCGCTGATCGATACCAAGAACGGCGCCCGCGCGCTGGTGATCAACGCCATGGGCCGCGTCTTCATGGAGCCGCTCAACGATCCCTTCAGCGCCATCGGCAAGGAGATCGACGCTTGTCCGCTGGTCGAGGCGGCCGATGCCATCGTGGTGGATTTCCATGGCGAGGCGTCGAGCGAGAAGCAGGGCATGGGCTATTTCTGCGACGGCCGCGTCAGCCTCGTGGTCGGCACGCATACCCACGTGCCCACCGCCGATCACCAGATCCTGGCGGGCGGCACCGCCTACATGACCGATGCCGGCATGACCGGCGACTATGATTCGGTGATCGGCATGCAGAAGGAAGAACCGGTGCGCCGCTTCACCACCGGCATTCCCTCCGGCCGCTTCGAGCCCGCCTTCGGCCCGGCAACGCTGTCGGGCGTCGCGGTGGAAACCGACGACAAGACTGGCCTCGCGCTGCATGTGGGGCCCGTGCGTCTCGGCGGACGGCTGTCGCAGGCGGTGCCGGAGTTTTGGGTGAGCTGAGCGCACAGCGCCCATGCGAAGACGTCCCGCGTCAGAGCCCGCTCAAACATGCGTCAGAGTCCAATCCACTCCCTCTGAAGCCTAGGCGGTTCCTCTCCGCGCTGGATTAAGCTTTGTGAACCGGACGCTTAAAAACCTCGGCTGCAGCCGAGGGAAATCCGTGGGCCGGCCGTACTTCCCCTGTCTTGCGGCGCATCGCGCCGCGCTACCAGGGGATCAGCATGAAGAAAGCAATTGGTTTGGCGTGCCTGCTCGGCCTGTCCGGCATCGGCAAGGGGTTGGCTGCCGATCTCGGCGTGGCGGCGCCTGTCGCGCAGCGGCAGTCTGTGGTGCCGCTGCTGCCGAGCTGGGCGGGGCCTTATGTCGGCGTCCAGGCCGGCTATCTGTGGGGCGGCGGAGAAATCGGCATTCCCTCGACCGGTGAATCCCATGTCGTCGATCCGAAGTCGTTCATGGGCGGCGTCACGCTCGGTTACGCCAGGCAGCGGGGCCGCTTCGTCAGCGGTCTTGAGGCTGACATCAATGTCGTCGGTGGCAGCGCGACCATCGATACCGGCCTCGCGCCCGATCCCACGCTGACCCAGTTGCAGACCAGGATGACCTGGAACGGGCATCTGCGCGCCCGGCTCGGCTACAGCTTCGATCAGGCGATGATCTTCATGGCCGGCGGCCTGGCACTGGCGGGCGTGCAGAACAAGGCGATCGACAACGCCGCCGGGCTTTCCGCGAGCTGGAGCGATACGCGGGCGGGCTGGACGCTCGGCGGCGGTGTCGACTACCGCATCTCGCCGCTGACAACGTTCCGGCTCGAATATCTCTACGACAACTACGGCACCGCGACGCTTGCGGCGCAGTCGTTCGACAACGTCGCTTTCGCCGAGCGCGAACACAAGCTCGACACCCACACGCTTCGCGCCGGCGTCAACTGGAGCTTCTGATCGTCCATCACTCAGCGAAAGAAAGGATATCACCATGTGGAAATTTCCGATCCTCGCAGCGCTGCTCGTCGCCGCGCCCGTGGCCAAGGCAGCGCCGCTGATGGCGCCGGATGCGCTGCGTCCCGCCATCGCCGCGGCCTCGAACGTGGAAACGGTGGCCTGCGTGCGTTATGGTTGGCGCGGCGTCGGCGTCTATCCCGGCTGCTATCGGCCGCGCTACGCGATGGCGGCGCCGTATTACGTTGCGCCGCCCGTCTATGTCGCACCGCCCGCCTATGTGCCGCCGCCGCGGCGGTGCTGGTACGCGGGCGCGTGGCGGCGCTGCTGATGCCATGGCATTGGCATCCGTAGCCCGGCGCGTCCGTGCGACGTTGCCGCGCGGCGAACCTGGGACGCAGGCGATGGAGAACGAAACGGACGAAGCCCTGATGCTGGCGGTCGCGGCGCGCCAGCAGCAGGCGTTTCGCATCCTGATGGGCCGGTACATGCCGCGCGCCATCCGCGTCGCCCAGCGCGTCGTCCGCAATGCCGCCGAGGCCGACGAGATCGGTCAGGAAGCCTTCCTGCGAGATCTGGACGCGCGCGACATCGTTCGATCCGGCAGTGGCGCGGTTCACCACCTGGCTCTACCGGATCGTGCTCAATCTCGCTTTCGACCGCGTGCGCAAGCCGGCCTTCGCGCCGATCGAAGACGCAGGCGATGTGCGGGATGACAGGCCCGAACCGGTGGAGCGGCTGATCGCGGATCAGGAGCGGCGGATGCTGGAGCAGGCAATGGCGCATCTGTCCGACCGGCAACGTGGCGCCATCGCGCTGTTTCACATGGAAGGGCTGAGCGGCGAGCAGTCCGCCGAGGCCATGAACATCAGCGCCAAGGCATTCGAGTCGCTGCTGGCGCGCGCACGCGACGCGCTCAGGGAGCAAGTCAGGAAAATTCAGGATGGCGGGAGGCAGGTATGACACGCGATCAATTCAGGCAATTGGCGGAGACATGGGGAGGCGACATCGATCGCTGGCCGGTGGCCACGCAGGCTGCCGCACGCGGCATCGCGGCGAGCGCGGACGGCGCGGCAATTCTCGAGGCGCAGCGCGGTTTCGACCGGCTGTTCGCAACCGCGCCCGACATCGGCAATGCGCGCGCCGGACAAGCGGGCCTGGCGGTCCTGCAGCGCCTCGCGCGGGCACAGGCGGTGCTGCCTTGGTACCGGCGGCTATGGCAGCCGGGATCGATGGTTCCGGTCACCGGCCTAGCCTGTTCGTTACTGGTCGGCGTCTGGCTGGCGAGCGCGCTTCCCTATCATCCGTCGGACGAGGGCATGTCGCTGGTCAGCATGCTGTTCGATAGTTCCGTCATCTCGCCCTGGGGGGTCCAATGACATTCTGGCCCTCTCCGCCGAAGCGCCTGCGCTGGGCGCTCCTGGCATCGCTCTGCATCAATCTCGCGCTGGCGACCTATGTTTCGGTGCAGTGGTTTCAACCGGACGGGCCGCCGGCCAATGCCGGTATGCCGCTGAGAATGGTCGAGCGCATCGCCGCACGGCTGCCGCAGGAGGATGCAGATATCCTGTGGCGGATCTACCGCGAGAAGCAGCCCGACATGCTGCCGCTACAGGCAGACTACCTGAGGGCGATGCGCAAGACGCTGCAACTGACGGGACAGCCGGAGCTGGACAAGGCCGCATTGCGCGCCGCGATTCTGGATGCGCGCGACAAGCGCATCAAGATCGGCGACGCCGTGATCGACACCTTCATCGAGACGCTGGACCAGATTTCTCCGAAAGGGCGACGTCAACTCGTCGGCGGGTTTCCGCGCTGAGACGTTGCGGCGCCGCGAGGGATCTCCGCAACCGGTGCGTATCAACTCTATCGGCCTGGATGGTCCGGGCCTGAGCGATCTCAAGCATGGGGAGCCGATATGGTGCAGCGAGTGAATTCACGGATGCCGCGTAACGACGGCAAGAGGTTCGTTTTTCGCCCGAGCGACACGTTCATGCGGGCGCTGCTCGCGGCGGCATGCCTGATCGGGATCCTGGTGGTGACGTTGTCTGTGGCGATGGCACAGGACGGCCGCGGCCAGGCCCGCCAGGCCTGCGAGGCGGACTACCGCAAACTATGCGCGGGCACCATTCCCGGCGGCGGTCGGGTTCGCAAATGCCTGAACGAGAATTTCAGCGCGCTGTCGGATCCTTGCAAGAAGGCCGTGTCGACGTGGCCCGGCAGGTAGCCGGCCCGGCGATCCGGCCGCGCGCCGGTCGCGGTGCCGGTGTCTACGACTTCACTGCACCGGCCGTCAGACCGCCGACCATGTAGCGCTTGAAGGCGTAGTACATCGCCGCCGGCGGCAGCGCATAGATCAGGCCGGTGGTCATCAGCAGTTCCCACGGCGAGTCGTCGGCGGCGAGGAAGTTGCCGAGCGCTACCGGCAGGGTGATCTCGGTGTCCTTGGACAGCAGCAGGAATGCGTAGAGATATTCGTTCCACGCCAGCAGCACCGCATAGGCGCCGACTGCCACCAGCGACGGCAGCATCAAGGGCAGATAGACCAGCCGGAACAGCTGGGGCGTTGTGGCGCCGTCCATGATGGCGGCCTCGTCGAGCTCGACCGGCAACTTGTCGGAGGCCTGCTTGAGCACCCAGATGGCATAGGGCGAGGCGATGGTCACCATGGCCAGGATCAGCGACCAGTGATTGTTGAGCAGACCGTAATTGCCCATGGTGCGATACATCGGCACGGCAAGGAATGCCGCCGGAATGAAGTAGGTGAACAGCGCCAGATTCATCACCAGCCGTCCGCCGCGCACCCGTAGCCGCGAGATAGCGAACGCTGCCGCGGTGGCGATCACCAGCGTCAGCACGCCGACCGACAGCGCGATCACCGTGGAATTCCAGAACTGCGCCCAGAAATCGCGCAGGAAGTAGTGCTTCTGGCCGAACACGATGCCGAAATTGTGCAGCGTCGGATGATCCGGCCACAGCTTGCCTGCGAAGGCATCCTGCTTCGGCGAGATCGCGAACAGGAACAGGTGATACAGCGGCAGCATGGTCCAGATGAACACGGGAATGCCGATCAGCAGCAGGCGCGCCTCGACGCCGACCTCGCGCAGGGTGGGCATGCGCATCTCTGATATCTTCATCGCGACAACCGTTTCATCATCACATAGACCAGAGGCAGCACCAGCGGCAGCGCGCAGACGATCGCCGCCATCGACAGGTCGAGCTGGTCGAGGCGGAGATAGCGGATGCCCAATGTGGCCAGCACATGGGTGAGGTCGGCAGGGCCGCCGCCGGTGAGCAGATAGACGCTGTTGAAGTCGCCGAGCGTCCAGATCATCGAGAGCAGCGTGCAGGTCAGATACAGCGTGCGCATCGACGGCCAGGTGACGTAGCGGAACTTCTGCCACGGGCTGGCGCCGTCGACCTCCGCGGCCTCGAACTGGTCGTCGGGAATCGCCAGCCGCCCGGTGATCAGGATCAGCGTCCAGAACGGCAGCGACTTCCAGATGTGCATGCCGATCGCCATGGTCAGCGCGATGGTGGGATCGTTGAGCCAGTTCGGCCCGTCCTCGCCGGTGAACCTGAAGATCAGATTATTGACCATGCCCCATTCGGGATTGAACATGAATCGCACCGACAGGATGGTCGGGATCGACGGTACCGCCCAGGGCAGGATGAACAGCACCGACAGCCATTTGATCCAGGTGCGCGTGTTGACGAAGAAGCCGGACAGGAACAGCGCGATCAGCATTTTGAAATTGATGCCGATGATCAGGAAGATCAGCGTGTTGACCGCGGCGCGGGCGAAAATCGGATCGTGATACAGCGCCACGTAGCTCGCCGGATGCCGCGCCAGCCACAGCCCGTAGCAGACGGGATAGACGACGAAAGCCAGGAACACGAGCATGTACGGCGTCAGCAACGCCAGCCCCCAGACCTGCTGCGTCGACAGCCGCGCCGACCACGGTTTTCGCGGGATCGTGTCTTGGGGCGAGGAGAGCGTGAGTGACGTCATGGCGTACCTGTAGAAGATCGAGGTGTCGTGCTTCCGAGAACGGCCGATCCGAGCCGTGCCCTCATCCTGAGGAGCGGTCGTCTTCGGCCGCGTCTCCTGCGAATGGCACGCCATTCGCTCGGGATGACGAATACACTTCATGGTTCGAGACCCGCGCTCAGAGGCGCGCTCCTCACCATGAGGTCGGTGCTCCGGGGCGCGCAGCGATGCTGCGCGCCCCGGAATGACGGACTTAGCCCGCGACCTGCTTGATGCGGGCGATCAGCTCATCCACGGCCTTGTCGACCGGCACCTTCTCGCTGACCACGCGGTTCATGGCCTTGGCCCAGGCGTTCTCGTTGTTGAGGATCGTGAACTTGTAGTTCTTCACGAAGTCGAACGTCGAGGTGCCGCCCATGAACTGGTTATACACCGCCTTGCGATGACGGTCGGCCTGCCAGAATGCGCTCTTCTGGCCGGCGGTGGTCACCGGGAACCAGCGGCCCAGCGCGCCTTCGATGTAGGGCTGCAGGTTTTCTTCCTGCAGCAGGAATTTGACGAATTCCTTGGCCTCCGGCTTGTTCTTGGACGCGCTGAAGATCATGCCGGTCTTGACGTCGGAGCGATACTTGATCGGCGTGCCGTCGGGCTTGTTGGGGAACGACGCCGTGATGATGGTTTCCTCATAGGCCTTCTTGCCCGCGGCGCGCTGTTCCGGCGTCAGTGCCTGGTTCTGCGAGTCCTCGAACCACTTGGCCGCGATCGAGATCGTGAAGTTGTGGGTCATCACGATGGTCTTGTTGTGGAACGCGACGTTGTTGTCGGGGTCCTTCCACGTGGTCGAGGAGGGCGGCGAGCAGCCCTTGATATAGGTGTCGGTGTAATCGCGGAGCGCGCCGATCAGGCCTTCGCGCACCTTGGGATCGTCGACCAGCAGCTTGCCGTCGTCGTCGACCAGCTTGACGTTGTAGGCGTCCATGAAGGTGTAGAACGACTGGAAGGAGTCTGTGGATTCCACGCCCATCGGCTGTCCGACGCCGAAGGCGCGGGTGCCGGATGCCTTGCGGTAGGCCGGCTGCACCCTGTCGCACCAGAACGACCAGTAACCCTTCCAGTCCTTCGGGATATCGCTGACCTTGAAGCCGGCCTGCTCCAGCATGTCGCCCCAGATTTCCACATGCATCGACTGCTGCTTCAGCGGAAAGCCGTAATAGGCCTTCTTTTTGGTGACGTCATTGTAGAGGAATGCCGTCTCGATGGTGTTGGGCGCGAAATTGCCCTTGATCGGCGTCAGGATGTCGGTGAGGTCCTCGAGCTTGCCCTCGGATGCCCACTTGCCGGAGGCCTGCACGTCATAGGTGTCGGCATAGGCGACGTCCGGCGGTGTGCCGGAATCCAGCGCCGCCACCGTCTTCGGGATCATGTCCTGAATAGCGTATTGCGACAGCTCGACCTTGATGCCGGTCTTGGCTTCGAATTTCTTGATCGCCTCGATCAGCGATTCATCCTCGGACTTGTAGAAGCCCTTGCTGAACCAGACCGTGATCTTCTTTTCCTGGGCAAACGCCACGCCGCCGGCGTGGACGAGAAACGTGCCGGCAAGCGCCGCAAATGCAAACGTACGAAACGTGGATGTCACAATTGTCCTCCCTGATATTTTATTTTTATCCCGCCACTGTAGGGAGGCGTATCAATCCGGCAAGTGAATTGGATGCTGCAAAGCAGCATTAGCCAGAGTTGTACGATGATCGTACCTTCGACTTTCGTAGCAGGCGCAGATCCGGCGGGCCGGTTGAGGTCTTTGCAAAACCTATGGCCGCGCGTGCCGCCGTCCCGCCTGGCGATAAGCCTTGCGTCGGGGAGTGAGAAGGGGAGCGCACCGCCTTGCCGTTTCGCTGCTTCGACCGGCATACTCTACCGACCGCCCCGGCCGACATTTGCCATGGCCCAACAAAATTCCGAATGGAGTCCCGATGCCATCTCCCTCGCTGTTCACGCCGCTGCAGATCGGTCCGTATACGCTGAGCCACCGCGTGGTGATGGCGCCGCTGACGCGGATGCGCGCCGATCGCGACAGCCTCGCTGCGCGGCCGCTCAATGCCGAATACTACGGTCAGCGGGCGAGCGAAGGCGGCCTGATCATCGCCGAGGCCTCGCAGGTCATGCCGGAAGGGCGCGGTAATCCGGATACGCCTGGCATTCATTCGGAGCAGCAGGTCGCCGGCTGGAAGCAGGTCACCGACGCCGCTCATGCCAAAGGCGGCGTCATCTTCCTGCAGCTCTGGCATGTCGGTCGCGCCTCGCATTCCTCATTCCAGCCCGGCGGCGTGCTGCCCGTGTCGGCGTCGGCCATCGCCATTTCCGGCACCACCCGCAGCGCCGATGGTGCGACGGTGCCGTATGAAGTCCCCCGGGCGCTCGAGACCGCGGAGATCGCCGCTGTAATCGAGGCCTATCGCCACGGCGCGCGCAACGCGATGGCGGCCGGCTTCGATGGCGTCGAAGTGCACGGCGCCAATGGCTATCTGCTGGAGCAGTTCCTGCAGTCACGCTCCAACCAGCGCACCGACCGGTATGGCGGCTCCATCGAGAACCGCGCGCGGTTGCTGCTGGAGGTCACGCAGGCGGTCATCGACGTGTGGGGCGCCGACCGCGTCGCGGTACGGCTGTCACCCTATGGCGTCGCCAATGATACCGGCGAGGCCGATCCGATGCCGCTGTACACCTACGTCATCGAAGAGTTGAAGACGCCGGGCCTGGCCTATCTGCATTTTGTCGAGCCGCGTTCGAGTGGCTCCGGTCGCGCCGAGGTCAACCACACCAATGTGCCGGCGGCGTTCGAACTGTTCCGGCCGTTCTGGCCGGGCGTGCTGATCACGGCCGGCGGCTTCGATGCGGCGTCGGCAGAGGCGGCGGTGGAGTCCGGCAATGCCGATGCGATCGCGTTCGGCCGCGCCTTCATCGCCAATCCCGACCTGCCGGAACGGATCCGGCGCCAGGTGGCGTTCACGCCCTACAACCGCGCCACTTTCTACGGCGGCGATGTCGCCGGCTACACGGACTATCCGTTCATGGCAGGCTGAGTCGTTTAGCAGGCAGATTCATCAAGCCGCGGCCATCACCTGTTTCAAGCGAGACGAACGAAGGCGAGGCACTCTTGGCGGCGAGTCTGTCGGGGCGCCTCGCGTCGCTACGTCCGGACTCAGATCGGTCCTGACTCTGTTTTCCCTCGAATGACCATCGAGCGCTTATGGGCTTGTGCGGCGTCGGCATAGCGCCCCTGATCCTTGTAGAAGCCGGCCAGGTTCTCCAGGACACCAGCGAGATCCGGATGGTTCGGGCCGAGCGTCCTTTCAAACATGGCCGCCGACTGCTTGAACAGATACTCGGCATCCGCCTTACGTCCCTGACGGGAGTAGAGTTCTGCCAGATTGTTCTGCGCCTGCGCGATGTCGGGATGGTTGGGGCCGAACGCTTTCGACGTCACCACGATCGCTCTCTTGAGCAGGCGCTCTGCATCCGCATAACGATGCCGCTGGATGTAGCTATTGGCCAGGTTGCTCATCGATACCGCAGCTTCGGGATCGTCGGGACCGTTCGCCTTCTCGAGGATGGCCAGTGCCCTTTCGAACATCGGAATGGCCTTGTCGTTACGGCCTTGAAGACTGTGGACAGCGGCGAGGTTGTTCAACGGCAGCACGATCGACGTATCGTCAGGGCCGCGCTTTTTTGTGCCGATGGCGATGGACCGCTTGAGAAACGACTCAGCTTCCGCGTAACGCTTTTCCGCACGATAGACGTCGCCCAGATTATTCAGCACCATTGCGAGGTCCGCATCATCCGGACCGAGCGTCTTCTCCCTGACGGCCAGTGAGCGCTTGTAAAATTGCTCGGCAACGGCGTATTGACCCAGCTGGTAGTGGATTGTGCCGAGGTCATTCAGCGGCATTGCGACGTGCACATCGTCTGACCCAAACTCCTTCTCGCGAAGCGCAAGGGACTTCTGCGCCAATGGCAGCGCCTCCACGTATTTCCCGGCCTGATAAAATTCTTTCATCTGCAGAATGAGGGTGGTCGCCTCATCCTCTGCCGCGTAGGACGTTGCGCTGGGCGACAGGCTCAGGGCGAGCGCGGCGACCACGACACAGATCGATGCTTTCAGGGCCCTCATCGCGCATTCCTTGCTCGTCATTCTCGGGATGTCTGCGATTTTGTGTTGTCAGAGGCCGCACAGGTTCAATTCGGGCTGTGAGACAGCGGATCGTCCACGGCTTGCCGTCGCTGCTGGCATTTCGCGGCCAGCGCACGGCCGCACAAACTTGATCACTTTGGGGCAGCGCGGCCGCGGCGCGCATCGCATCACTGGTTTGGACACGGTCCGGTGCGAATGCGTCGCGGATGCTTATTCTATCGTGGTGAGGCAGCACCAGGACGTGGCTGACCTCACCCGACCGCAGGTGGAAGAGATAAAGAAAGCCGATCTACAATCTATAGGCCGGAAATGCTATTTGGTGATCAACTTCGCCGCCTGCTGCGCGCCGAACGCGTAGTTCATGCCGAAGCGGCCGCCATAATTCATCGCGCCGGATAGTCCGAGCTGGGCGTTGACGGCGGCGAGCGCAGTCCAGTCCTGCGCAAATGCAATGGTGGTGCCGATGCTGGCGCTGGCCCAGTCGCGGCCGAGCTGAACGACGGGCAGTGAGTAGCTCGGCGCCGTCGCCAGCGTCGTCAGGCTGGCCGTGACCGTGCGGCCTGCAGTGTCGTCAAACTCGTGATTCCAAGTCACCTGCGCGAACGGTCGCCAAATGCCGAGGTCAACGGCTGCGCGATAGCCCAGCGCGCTGACCGTCGAGGTCCGGCCGATGCCGGAAAAGGCCAGGCTGGTGAAGCTGCCGGTCTCCGTGAAGTTGTCGATGCCTACCGACTGCACTTCCACGCCGACCACCGGGCCATGGGTCACAGCGCCGTGGCGGAAATCGTAGCCGGTCAGCGCTGCGAACGAGAAATTGCGGCCGTGGGTGGAGGCGGAATTGCTGTCGAAGGTAATGCCCAGCGGCACCACGCGGTTGACGTCGTACTTCAGCCAGCCGAAGCTCATGATCGCATTGGCCCACAAGGCGCCGCTGCGCGCGGCGCCGAAGATCGTCGCGGCGACCTCTCGCTCCCTGAAGCCGCCGCCCGATGAAAAACTCGGATCCTGCGATCCCAGCGTGACGGCGGCGCCGACCAGCGCATGGGCGCCGAAACTGTAGCTGGCGCCCAACGTGCCGGAAATGGGCGTGCTCGGGTCATTGGGGAAGCCCGCCGAACTGTTGTTCAGCTTCAGCGAGGACACGTCGCCATTGAACCAGACATTGAAGCCGGGGCCGCCGCGGCGTTGTGCGACGTCGATCTGCTCCTGGATGCCCAGCGTCACGCCGCGGCGGAACTGGATCGCGCTTTCGGTCAGGAACGAGATCTGACTGGGCGCGACGATCAGGCTGTAGAAGTAATCGGACTCGATCTGCTGGCCGGCCGGCGAAAAATGGATATTGTCGGAAAACAGGCTGGTCTGCAGCGCGGTGGCCGAACCGAGAGATGCGACGTTCGGGGCCGGCCGCGTCGTCGAGGCCACGCAATACAGTCCGTAACCGGAATAGCCGTTGCTGGGCGGCTGACAGGCGGATGGCGACGTCAGTACCGGTGGCACGGTGCCTACCGCGGTCGACGTCAGCCCGAACCGCTCCGGCGTCGCGCGGATTGCGCCGACCATGGCCGCGAGATCCGCAGGAATGAAGTTGACGCCGGCAGCGGTGAGATTGCTGTAGATCTGGGTATTGAGGAAATCCCTGCTGGTGTTGGGGATCAGAATGTAGCGCGCGCCGGCCGCCTGAAGTCGCGCGACCGAGTCCGTGAACAGGCCGGCCTGGGTGGCGAGAACGGCCTGCGTGGCGCCGGGAGCGGTGACGTCGTTGCTGCCTGCGCTGATCACATAGAGCGCATTCGCATTGGCTACGCCACCGGTCGAGGCGAGGTAGTTGGTCATCTGTTGGGTGATGCTTGGCGTGAGAGCGGCCGATGCAAACGCGGGCGTGAAGGAGTTGGCTGCAGTGATGCGCGCGCCGGACACCGCGTAGTTGGTGCCGTTCGGCGATACGCCTTGCGACACGTCGGTCAGCCCGAACCGGGCGGACAGAAAGTCGGTGACCATGAGGCCGGCCGACGGGGTCATGGCGGCACCATTGGCGCGCGCGACTGTGAAATGATTGTCGCCGCCGGATGTCTTGAAGGAGCCGCTGTCGAGATTGCTTGGGCCGAACACCAGGAACTGATCGAAGCTCTGCGCGGAGGCGGAAAGTGACGTGGAAACCAGGAGCAATGCTGCGGCTGAGGCCCTGAGAAACATGAAATGCCTTACAAAATAAACGCGGAGATCGTGCAATACATCCCGCTTACCGCGTGTAACGCACGGCGTCGATGGCTTGCGGGCGATTCTGAGAGGTTCTCGAATTCCCGCAACACATCCTACCCCCAATTGGGTGAGACGCGGTGCCGGGGGTGCCCGGTCAGGGCTTTGCGACCACTTGCAATCAAACGGGAAACTGCGCGACACTGCGCCTTTCGGTGGCATCACTTATTGATCGAGCAATCATGCGGTCTATTTCATTCGACCGGGCTGCGCTGTCGCTGCTCGACGCCGCCGTCGATCCGGCGTTATGGACCGCGGCGATGGATACGGTAGCCCAGTACGCCAATGCCACCGGCGCGGTGTTGCTGCCACTCAGGGGCCGCGGTCCCGGTACACCGCACTCCTCGTCGCTCGGCGAAGGCTTCGAGGAATACTTCAGGGACGAATGGCATCTGCGCGATCAGCGCGAGCGGGGGATTCCGCACCTGCGGGCCAAGGGCATCTCCGTCGACCAGGATTTCGTGACCTCGGAGGAGCTGAAGACCTCCGACTACTACAACGGTTTTCTGCGCAAGTACGATGCGATCTGGTCGGCCTGCATCGGCTTCTCCAATGACGACGACGAATGGTGTCTGGTCATGGAGCGCGGGGACGCCGGAGGTTTTTATACCGACCGCGAGCAGGCCGATCTGGTGCGGTTCGGCGCCTATCTCGACCGCGCCGCGCAGCCGGCGCGCCAGATGGCCTACGCCAACGCCACCGGTATGCTTGACGCCTTCGCGGCACTGGGCTGCGCCAGTTTCCTGCTCGATCACGCCGGTTGCGTGATCCGCCACAACGCACAGGCGGAGCGACTGCTCGGCAACGGGTTGATGCTGGCGCGCGGCCGGCTGCGCTGTGACCGCGCCCCTGACAGCCTTGCCCTCGGCCAGCTCACCGCCGCCCTCGGCCGTAGCGCAGCCGCACCGCCGGTGGTGGTGCACCGGCTGTCGAAGCGGCCGCTGGTGATCCAGGGCATCCCGCTGGCCGGTCTCGCCAGCGCAATCTTCTCGCCGGCGACGGCCATCCTTCTGATCTCCGACACCGACCTCCGGCCACCGCCGACGGCCATGGAGACCACGCAGCAGATGTTCGGTTTGACGGTGATGGAATCGACGGTGCTGTCGCTGCTCGAGCAGGAAGTGCCGCTTCCGGCCGTCGCCGAGGTGATTGGCATGTCCTACGAGACGGCGCGCTCGCACCTGAAGCGCATCCTGTCCAAGACCCGCACCACCCGCCAGGCCGAGTTGCTGTCGCTGCTCGCCCGCATCCAGCGCGCGCCAACCTAGGCGGCTGCGTTTCCACGCCTCTCCGCGAGCGGCAGAGCCTAACGGAAGCCCTCCCTTTGTCGCAGCCTCAGTCACCCAATTGGGTGACTGAGGCTGCGCGGCGCCGTGGCCTGCTGGATTCGCCGGGCCGCAGCGAAAACTCGCATCGGCTGGCGGCGACGCTAATCCAAAACGATCACATGAAGGGAACACCGATGATCTCGATGAAAACGGCGCTGCTTGCTGCGGCTTTGCTCGGCGCTATGGCCGTCACGCACACCGCATCCGCGCAGGTCGTCGCGCTCGGCGCCAGCAACACCGAAGGTCACGGCGTCGGCGCGTCGGAGGCCTATCCCGCCCAGCTGGAGCGGATGCTGCAGGCAAAGGGCAAGGGGATGTCGGTGCGCAACGCCGGCGTGTTCGGCGACACCTCCGCGGGCATGCTGTCGCGGCTGTCCAGCAGCGTGCCGGAGGGCACGAAAATCGTTATCCTGCAGTTTGGCGGCAACGACATGCGCCAGGGGATCACGCCGCCGCAACGGGCCGCCAACATCGCCAGCATCCAGCAGCAGCTCAGGGCGCGCGGCATCAAGACCGTGCAGGCCGACGGCTACGTCAAGTCTGCGCTGCAGTCGGGCATGGCGCAGAACGACCGCATCCATTTGACCGCCGCCGGCCATCAGAAGGTGGCCGCCCAGCTCGTTGGGTCGATCAGGTAACTTCACCTCTCCCGCAGGCGGAGCGGGAGGTCATCAGGAACCAGTCGAGCGTATTCCGTGACGCACTTCTCAATGCAGTTCTTTCGACAAGGCCCGCCGCGGCTGATGCTGCGGCGGGCCTTGCGTTCGTCGCAATCATCTCATTTCGGGAAGCCCGCCATGTCCACTGAGAGCGTTCCGCAAGAACGATTGCAGCCGACCATCGCTTCGGCTGCGCCGAGGAAGCGGAAGTTGCACGTCCGCGCCGGGCAATATCTGGCGTCGCAGGTCCGCGAAAGGTCGGCGGCCGAACTTGTGATGTTTGCCAAGGGGCTCGCGGTGGTGGTCGTGACCGTGGTGCCGATTGTTCTGACAGTGATCGTGGTCGCCAAGGCGATGATCGAGAACGGCATCGTTATGACCGCGCTGCGCGTGCCGCAATCGCTGGAAAATGCAGGCTATACCGCGGAGACGGCCACCCAGCGGCTGCTGGACGAGATCTCCGCGCTCAACCGCAATTCCAACGCGGCGAAGCCAAAGACCGCACTTGGCGATACCCAGTTGATCGACGCGCTGTCGTCGATCGAAACGCCGGCCGGAAACATCGACCTCAAGTCGTTCCAGTCGCTGATCCAGAAGGTGCTCGGCAAGCAGATCGTGCAGATCTCCGGCGAGATCACCACCCGCACCGAGGACGGCAAGGAGCTGCTGCGGCTTCGCCTGCGTCAAAATCCTGGCCGGGAGGGGTTGATTGACGTCGAGACGGCGCAGGGCGCCGAGACCCTGTTCAGGAAGGCCGCGCTGAACCTGCTGGAGCACATCGATCCGGAGATCGCGGCCGGCATCTATTTTCGCGAGTACGGCGACGAGGAAGCCGCCATGCGGCTGACGGCCGTGGCGCTATCGGGCAGTCATCCTGGCGCCGAGAAGTATGCCATGAACCTGCGCACCTACATCTATCTCAGCCGCGGCCAGATTGGCGAGGCCGCCTCGGCCACCGACGGCGCGCGCGCCATGGATCCGGAGTTCGCCGCGGCGGAATACACCCGCGCCTTCGTGCTGATGGCGCAGAAGAAGCCGGAGGAGGCGCTGCAGGCGGCGAAGCTCGGGGTCGCGCGCGCGCCGGATGCCGACAACAGCTACAATTCGCTGGGCATCGTGCTCAATTCCATCGGCCGCAAGGACGAGGCCATCGAGGCGCACCGCACCGCGCTGAAGAAGAACGTGCGCAGCATCGTCGCCTACCGCCGGCTCGGCATCGTGCTGCGCGAGGCCGGCCGAACCCGCGAGGCCAGCGACGCGCTGCTCACCGGCGTGGCGGTGGCGCCGAACAGTTCGCTGCTGCAGTTCGACTACGGTGAGGACCTGCAGCGCCAGGGCCGCAACTTCGAGGCGATTGCGCCGTTGCGCCGGGCGATCGAGGCGCAGCCCGACAACCTCCGGTTCCAGGTGGCGCTGGCCGAGACCGAATACGCCCTGGGGCACGGCGCCGAGGGCGACAAGCTCGCCAGCATCGTGAAGAACCGCATCGCCACCGGCGAAAAGGTGCCGCCCAATCTCAGGGCGCGCGCCGATGCGGTGGTGGCGCGGGCGCCCCCGGCCCAGGGAAAATAGCCGGCGAGGCCACCGTAGCTTCCTCGCTCGCCGGCGGGAGATGGCCGGAGTGAGGGCTGCAAGGGGAGCGGAGCGTAACGGCAACACGAAAAGCGACAGTTCCGGAGCTACTACAATTTGTACGCCGTGCGGAATCCGCCCCAATGCCGGCCGTGCACGCGGATCGGTACGTCGATCTCGCGCATCATCACCGTGGTGCCGTTGCCCATGTCGCGGGCATAGCTCTGGATCAGGTAGGCGCGGGTGTTGCGGCCGGCGGCGAGGCCGGCGGGATCGTTGAAGATGCGACGGTTGCGCGAATTGGCGGTGTTGAAGGCGACGTCGCCGGGCCGTTGCGGCTTGGAATAGATGCTGTTGTGCACCGGCAGGTAGCCGTTGCGGTCGATCGCGGCGCAGAACGCCATGCGCGGGTCGGTCGCCAGCAATTTGTCCTGGAAATCCGGCAGCGCGCGGTCGGCCCAGTCGAGAATCCGCGTGCGCACCTGCACCGGATTGGAGCCGGCGATCTCCACATAACTTTCGTCGAACATGTCGTCGATGCCGATGGCGCCGGAGGCGATACCGTCGGCGAAGATCTTGTTGAGCGTGACGCCGGCATCGATGGCGCGGGTGACGAATTCGGTGTTCTCGTCGTGGATCGCCCATAGCCGGTCCTCGATCCGGCTGGTCAGGGCGGCGTCCGGCGCCACGAACAGGGCGCGGGCACCGGCCTTGGACTGTTCGGTGACACGCAGCCGGCAGGTGCCGACCTCGACAAGATCGGCCGTCAGCATCTCGTGCGGTTGCAGCGAGGCCGCGTCCGGGCCGCCGATCAGAATGCCTTCCAGGGAAATCTCGTAGACCGGCGCACGCAGCGTCGTGTTGCGGGTCTTGATCTCGATCTGCAGGTGGCACGGCAGCCGCTCGCGCTTGCGCTCGTCCTCGCGTTCGTCCTGGCGCAGCAGCGTGGCGCAGCGCGACTTCAGCTTCTGTGCGAACATGGTCACGGCGCGGCCGGCCTCGGCGACGCTCTGGCCATGCACCTCAGCGGCCTGGGTGGCGCTGTCGATCTCGGCAGCGCTGTCGCCTACGGCGACGATGAATTGCGACGCCGAGGCGGCATTGTCGGACATGTCGGAGGTCGTGGCGTTCTGTTCGGCCACTGCGCCGTTGACGCTGTCGAACACCGGGCGGATCGCCTGGATCGCGTTGGAGATGCGGTGCACCGCATCCACTGAACTCGCGGCATCCTTCTGCAGCGCGTCGATCTTCTTCTTGATCTCTTCGGTGGCCTCTGCGGTCTGCACCGCCAGCGCCTTGACCTCGGTGGCGACCACCGCGAAGCCGCGGCCGGCGGCGCCGGCGCGTGCGGCCTCGATCGTCGAGTTGAGCGCCAGCAGCGTGGTCTGCTTGGCGATCTGGGCGATCAGGTTGACCACGTTGCCGATTGCGGCGGAGGATTCCCTGAGGCGGTCGACGTTGCGGCTGGCCTCGTCCGCGGCGGCGCCGGCGTCGTCGGCCAGTTTGCTGGCGTTGCGCACCTGGGCGCCGATGCCTTCGGCGGAATGGGTGAACTTGTCGGCGGCCTGCGCAAAGGTGGTGGCGGTGGTCTGCGCCGCGCTGGTCTGGCCGGTGAGGGCGTCGGTGCGCTGGCGGATGGTGGAGAGGGTGGAGGCGGTGGATTCGGCGCCGCCGGCCACCGACTGCGCGGCGCGCTCGAGCTGGCGGATCAGCGCCCCCAGTTCCAGCTCCAGCAGTTCCAGGATCTCGCGCGCCGAATCGCGCTCCGGCTCGGGCACGGCGGCCGCCGCCACCACCACCGCGGGCTGCGCAACAGGAACAGGCGCCGGCGCCTGCCGCTTCCGAAACATTCCGAAGACCATGTCGTCTCTCTGGGGGATACAATCTATGCGGGTATCCTTGCACCCTGACGTGAAGCCGTGGTTAACGGATGTGCGACGCTTGCGCGCAGCCGGTATCCCAAGGCGGAAACCGGACTGTTTTTTTGATTTTGCCGGGCTCGCGGCCTATAACCCCGCGCCGCCGCACCCCTGACAGACCGCACGAATCCGAAAGAGACCGCATGGCCGGACATTCCCAATTCAAGAACATCATGCACCGCAAGGGCCGGCAGGATGCCCAGAAGTCGAAACTGTTCAGCAAGCTGGCCCGGGAAATTACCGTGGCCGCCAAGCTCGGCACCCCCGACCCGTCGATGAATGCCCGGCTGCGCGCCGCGGTCACCGCCGCCCGCCAGGAAAACATGCCGCGCGACAATATCGAGCGCGCCATCAAGAAGGCGATCGGCTCCGACGGCGAGAATTATGACGAGATGCGCTACGAGGGCTACGGCCCCGGCGGCGTCGCCGTGATCGTCCAGGCGCTCACCGACAACAAAAACCGCGCCGCCTCGGACATCCGCTCCTATTTCACCAAGTCCGGCGGCAATCTCGGCGAAACCGGCTCCGTGTCGTTCATGTTCGACCATGTGGGGATCATCGAATACGACGCCGCCAAGGCCTCCGCCGACGACATGCTGGAAGCCGCCATCGAGGCCGGCGCCGACGACGTGATCTCGTCCGAGACCGGTCATGAAGTCTATGCCGCCCAGGAAACCTTTCGCGACGTCGCCAAGGCGCTGGAAGCGAAATTCGGCGAGCCGCGCAAGGCGGAACTGACCTGGAAGCCGCAAAACACCGTCGCGGTCGACGACGAGACCGGCGAGAAGTTGCTGAAGCTCATCGACCTGCTCAACGATCACGACGACGTCCAGAACGTCTACGCCAACTTCGAGGTATCCGACGCGCTGGTCGCCAAGATGGGCGGCTGAGGCCAGCCGTTGCGTCAAACTCCGCTGTCATCACCCGGCCGGCGCGCACTTGCGCGCTGGACCGGGGACCGAGTAGACACTGGCCTTTCGGGGCACATGCAGGCCGGCGTTTACTCGATCCCCCGCATCCGCGGGGACGACAGCCTGTGGTCGGGGCGCACCGTCTCCGCCCACTTTCGCCGTGCAAACCCGTCTGTTGCTATTTTGTTCTTAAGCTTTCGGCGTTATCACTGCGCCCATGACAGCCGTCCCGATTCGCCCATCCGTCCGCATCATCGGCATCGATCCGGGCCTGCGCCGCACCGGCTGGGGCGTCATCGAGATCGATGGCAACCGGCTGACCTATATCGCGTGCGGCTCGGTGGAGCCGACGGACACCCTGCCGCTGGCAAGCCGGCTGCTCGGCATCCATGAGGGGCTGTCGAAAGTGCTCGGCGACTTCCAGCCGGCCGAGGCCGCGGTCGAGAACACCTTCGTCAACAAGGACGGCGTCGCCACGCTCAAGCTCGGCCAGGCCCGCGGCATCGCCATGATGACGCCGGCGATGTTCGGCATCGCGGTGGCCGAATATGCGCCGAACCAGGTCAAGAAGACCGTGGTCGGCGCCGGCCATGCCGACAAGAACCAGATCCAGATGATGCTGAAGATCCTGCTGCCCAAGGCCGAGCCGAAATCCGCCGACGCCGCCGATGCGCTGGCCATCGCCATTACGCATGCGCATCACCGTCAGAGCGCGCAGCGGCTGCTGCGGGTGGTGGGGGCATAATGTGTAGTTTGATCCTGCGCTGCAAACGTCGTCGGTTCCCTCCCCCCTTGCGGGGGAGGGTCGGGGAGGGGGGTCCACAAGCGACGTCGCCCGTAACACCCCCACCCCCGGCCCCTCCCCGCAAGGGGGAGGGGAGCATGCGCACCGGAGCTCTCTCATGATCGGCAAGCTCAAGGGCCTGATCGACAGCTACGGTGATGACTACGTCATCCTCGACGTCTCCGGCGTCGGCTACCAAGTGCATTGCTCCGCGCGTACGCTGCAGGCGCTGCCGCAGCCGGGCGGGGCGGCGGTGCTGTCGATCGAGACCTATGTCCGCGAGGACCAGATCAAGCTGTTCGGCTTTCGCTCCGACCAGGAGCGCGAATGGTTCCGGCTGCTGCAGACCGTGCAGGGCGTCGGCGCCAAGGTGGCGCTGGCGGTGCTGTCGACATTGCCGCCGGCCGACCTCGCCAATGCCATCGCGCTGCGCGACAAGGCTGCGGTGGCGCGCACCGTCGGCGTCGGCCCGAAAGTCGCCGAGCGGATCGTCAGCGAGTTGAAGGACAAGGCGCCGGCGTTTGCATCGGTCGATCCGGCGCTGGTCAATCTGTCCGGCGCCATCGAGGACAACACCGCGCCGCGTCCGGTGTCGGATGCGATCTCCGCTCTGGTCAATCTCGGCTACGGCGCGCCGCAGGCGGCCGCGGCGATTGCCGGTGCCGCGCGCATTGCGGGAGAGGGCGCTGAGACGGCGCAACTGATCCGGCTCGGGCTGAAGGAGTTGGCGAAGTGAGTTTCGGCCGGCTCGGACGCGTGATCGGTATCGTGGCGATCTTCTCCATTGTCGGTCCACTGGCGATGGCGGCGGTGGTTGCGCTGATCGTCGTCGTGCTCGGCGCGCCCATCGTCCAGCCGGTGTTTGCGGTCGCCGATCTTGACGCGTTGCGTGGCGTGCTGTCGATCGCGGTCTGGCTGCTGGCCTTCGTGGTCGTTATCGCCACGCTGCTTCCCTCCATGGCCGCAGGACTGACCTTTGCGGTCGCGGCGATCTATGCCGGTCTCAGTCCGATCTGGATGGCCTGGCTTGCCGCGGCCGCCGCCATTGCCGCCGTGGTGCTGCTCGGCGCTTTCATCCAGCCGTCAGAATCCTCGGCGGTGATGCTGCCCGGTACCCAGTCGCTGCCGCAGGCACTGTCGCTGTTGGCGCTGCTCGCGGTGCTGGCGATCGGTCCCGCCAGCCTGTGCTGGTGGCTCGCGAAGCCGCTGCATCGTGCTAACGTGACCCCATGACCACTGCTCCCATCCGCCTGATCACCCCCGAGCGCCGCGCCGATGACATCGGCGACACCTCGCTGCGCCCGCAGAACCTGTCCGAATTCGTCGGCCAGCAGCAGGCCCGCGCCAATCTGCAGATCTTCATCGACGCCGCCCGCAAACGCGGCGAGGCGCTCGACCATGTGCTGTTCGTCGGCCCGCCCGGCCTCGGCAAGACCACGCTGGCGCAGATCGTGGCGCGCGAGCTCGGCGTCGGTTTTCGCGCGACGTCGGGGCCTGTCATAGCCAAGGCCGGTGATCTCGCCGCACTCCTGACCAATCTCGAAGAACGCGACGTGCTGTTCATCGACGAGATTCATCGTCTCGCGCCCGCGGTCGAGGAAGTGCTCTATCCCGCGATGGAAGACTTCCAGCTCGATTTGATCATAGGCGAGGGCCCCGCCGCGCGCTCGGTAAAAATCGAACTGGCGAAGTTCACTCTTGTCGGCGCCACCACGCGCGCCGGTCTGCTCACCAATCCGCTGCGCGACCGTTTCGGCATTCCCGTGCGGCTGAATTTCTACACCGTGGAAGAGCTGGAAAAGATCGTCACCCGCGGCGCCCGTGTGCTGGAGATCGGCATGACCGCCGACGGCGCCAACGAGATCGCCCGCCGTGCCCGCGGCACGCCGCGCATCGCCGGCCGCCTACTGCGCCGCGTCCGCGATTTCGCGTCGGCCGCCGACGCCTCGGCCATCGACCGCAAGATCGCCGACCACGCACTGTCCGCGCTGGAAGTCGACAGCGCCGGCCTCGATGCCATGGACCGTCGCTATCTCACCACCATCGCCATGAACTACGGCGGCGGCCCGGTCGGCGTCGAAACCATGGCGGCGGCGCTGTCGGAGCCGCGCGACGCCATCGAGGACATCATCGAGCCGTTCCTGATCCAGTGCGGCTACCTGCAGCGCACCCCGCGCGGCAGGCTGCTCACCTCGCATGCGTTCAAGCATCTCGGGCTGAATGAACCCAGCCGCGATCCGAGCCAGATCGGGTTGTTCGGGCAAGGCATTGAGGACGAGTGATGGCGGCGGATCTGCTGGAGCAGATGCGGCGCAATCCGGCGGGCGACTGGACCATCGGCGATGTCGAGAAGGTCTGCCTTTCCCATGGCCTGCTGTTTCGGGCTGGCAAGGGAACCTCGCACTGCCACGCCAAGCACCCGGCAGCGGCCGAAATTCTGACCATTCCGGCCCGGCGACCGATCAAGCCGGTCTACTTTCGCAAACTCGTGCATTGTATTGATGACCACGGAGGTCACCGATGAAACTCGAATATGCCATTCGGATCGAGCGGCTGGCGGACAGCGACGGCGGCGGCTATCTCGCCACAGCGCCGGAGCTTCCGGGATGCATGTCCGATGGGGCGACGCCGGAAGAGGCTCTGCGCAATGTGCAGGAGGCCATCGCTTCGTGGATCGAGGCGGCGAAGGAATGGAAGCAGGAGATCCCCAAGCCCGCGCCGCCATTGGCGCGCGCGGGCTGAGGCCTTTTGATCTCAGCTCATCAGCGTCTTCATGGCGCGATACAGCACCGCCGGATCGTGCTCGCCCTTGTATAGCGGCGAGACCTTGTTCTCGAGGCCGAGCAGCGCAAACACCGCGGTCTGCGCCGAGCGCACCGAATACTCCACGGTGAACACGACATCGTCAGGGATTTCGCAATACTGCCCGAGGAAGGCGAGGTTGCTGGTGCCGGCCGGCGTCACCGCCGGGCGGTCGCCCTTGACGCGCGGCATGAACTGGCTGGTGATATAGGGCATCATGCAGGGGATGCAGTTGGCTGCCTTGATGATCTTGTCCTTGTCGGCATCGAAGCGGAGATGGCCTATCAGTTCAGTCATCAGTTCCTCGCCGGTGCAGTCCGACATCTTCTTCTTCACGAAGTTGCCGATCTGGTCGACGAACAGGCCGTAGCCCCAGAAGGTCTGAACGTTCTTCGGCTGGCCGATGAAATGCGGCTGCGCCGCCAGCACCACCGACATCAACCAGTTGGAATCGGTGAAGGTGACGAGGCCGCCGGTGCCGGCTTCGTTGCCGGTGAATTTCTCCATCAGGTCGAAGAAGATCGGATCCTTCATGGTGGTGGTGAACGACAGCCACTTGGATTCATCGACCCGGCTGTTGAAGGCCGACGGCTTGCCGAATTCCGGGTGTTTTTTCGCCAGCGTCTCCCACAGCGCCCATGAGCCGTCGGTCTTGCCGTCCTTTGCGGTCAGCTCGGAGGGCCGCGTCATCGAGCCCAGGGTGGAGGCGGTGGTCATCGAACCGTTGGTGACGAACACCAGGTCGTCGTCGCCGACCGCGATCAGCTTCGGCACGCCATGCTCGACCACATGCAGACGCTCCACCGCCTTGCCGCGTGGCCCGTACTTGAAGTCCATGTCGGCCACGCGGACGCCCGTGACAAAGTTTACGCCCTGGGCCTTCAGCCAGGTGGTCAGCGGCAGCACGATGGAATCGTATTGATTGTACGGCGTGCGGCGCACGCCGCCCAGCGTCTGGATGCGTGGGAATTCCTGGATGAAGCGATGCAGGTAACGCTTCAACTCGACCGCGCTGTGCCAGGGCTGGAATGCGAAGGTGGTGACCCACATGTACCAGAAATTGGTGGTGAAGAACGACGGCTGGAACATGTCCGCGATGCGCCTGGCACCCAGCGTCGCTTCCGACGTCGCCATCAGTTCGATCAGGTCGAGCCGGTCCTGGGCGGAAAAGCCCATGGTGGAGACGTCGACCTTCTGGCCGCCGCGCACCAGCCGCGCCTTGGAATTCGGAATGTGCTTCTCGTTGAAGGCGTAGATCTCGTCCTTGACGGTGATGGCGGGATTGCCGAGCGAGGGAATGCCCGACAGCAGGTCGAAGGTGCAGGTATAGGCCTCATAGGTGAACATGCGGCCGCCGCGGATCACATAGCCCTTGTCGGCGTTGCCGTCGCCGTCGAGGCTGCCGCCGAGCAGTTCGGTCTCCTCGAACACGCTGATATTGTCGCCCTTTAACCCGCCGTCGCGGATGAGATAGGCTGCGCTGGCCAGCGATGCGATGCCGCCGCCCGCCAGATAGGCCTTGATGTCGCTCCGCGCTGCGGTTCGATTGCTGGATGTCATGGATTTGCCTTTACGTGGGATATCTTGGTGTCGGCGCGATGGGCGATCGGGTCGTAGGCTGCGGGATCGGGCAGGGCGCCATCAGGTTCAGCGGATGAGGAAGAGTAACCGCTCGTTTCGATCGCCGACTTGACCTCGATCAAAGTGCCGCGTTTGGTGCGACGGCCGCGCGCGGCGGACCAAATCCAATGGCGGAATTTTGCCGTGGCCATCGTCTGGGCTATATCGTCAGTCACTTGTGCCGGCCCCGCCTGCGACAACCAGATTTGACGAGTATGTTTCCCGATGACCACCCATCTCGACGGCGCCATTGCTGACGGCCTGCATCGCATGCAGGTCCGGGTCTATTACGAAGACACCGACTTCTCCGGTATTGTCTATCATGCCAACTACCTGCGCTTCATGGAGCGCGGCCGCACCAACTATCTGCGGCTGCTCGGCGCCGACCAGCGCGCGCTGTTTGCGGAAGCCGAGAGCGAGGCGCCCGGCTTTGCCTTCGTGGTGCGTGCGATGACGCTCGAATTCCTGAAGCCGAGCCGGATGGACGACGTGCTGGAGATCGTGACGCGCCCGATCGACGTGAAGGGCGCCTCGATTACGCTGAGCCAGGAAGTGCGGCGCGGCGACGAACTGCTGCTGGAGGCGAAAGTGAAAGTCGCGTTCGTGTCAGACGGCCGGGCCAGGCCGATCCCGAAGGCGCTGCGAACAGCAATGAAGGCCGATCAGCTTTAGCAATCGGGCGATAGGCAAGTTGCCATCGACTCTCCGACATGCCGGGCTACAATCGCAGCGAGCCAACGGAGATGCCCATGTCGCGCCCGCCATTGCCGCCGTTCACCCGCGAGACCGCCGCGCAAAAAGCGCGTATGGCCGAAGACGCCTGGAATTCCCGCGACCCGGTCAAGGTCTCGCTGGCCTATACCGAAAACAGCGTATGGCGTAACCGCGTCGAGTTCTTCGAAGGGCGCCCGGCGATTGTCGACTTCCTGACCCGCAAATGGGCGAAGGAGCATGAGTATCGCCTGATCAAGGATCTGTGGGCCTTCGACGGCAACTTCATCGCGGTGCGCTTCCAGTATGAATGGCACGACGACGCCGGAAACTGGTTTCGCTCCTACGGCAACGAGCAGTGGGAATTCGATGCCGAAGGTTTGATGGCGCGCCGCGAGGCCAGCATCAACGATCTGGCGATTGCCGAGAAGGACCGCCGCTTCCTGTGGCCGGCGCCCGGGCCGCGCCCGGCCGATGTGCCGGGGCTGGCCGCGACGCCGTTCTAGGCCGCGCTGCTCTGCGCGGGTCTATTCGTCGAAGCCGACGAATACCGTGGCTTCCGCCACCGACTTGCGTTCGGAGACCACCGCATTGGCCGGGAAGCTGTCGTCCGGCCAGCCCAGCGCGATGCTCTTCATGATGACCTGGTCGTCGGCAATGCCGGCGTGCTCGCGCACTACGGGCGATTGCATGATGCCCTGGCTGTTGATCACGGCGCCCAGCCCACGCGACCAGGCGGCGGTGACCAGAGCGGTCGCCACCGCGCCGCAGTCGAACGGCGTGTCGTCGCTGCCGTCCAGCACGCGGTCATAGGTCACGATCACGCAGACCGGCGCGTCGAACTGACGGAAGCCGCGCAGCACCCAGTCCTGGCGCATCTCCTTGTCGTCCCGGGCGATTCCCATGGCGGAGAACAATTGCTTGGCGACGCCGACCTGGCGGTCGCGGTGCGGACCGGCAAATGGCTGGCCGATGCGGAATTCGCGCGACTGCGGCACCCCCGCCACCATCCGCTCGGTATTGCCGGCGCGGATGCGGTTCAGCGGTTCGCCGGTGACAATGTAGAAATTCCACGGCTGGCTGTTCATGGACGACGGCGCGCGCATCGCCAGCGCGATGACTTCCTCGATCAATTTCCGCGGCACGGGATCAGGCTTGTAGCCGCGAATGCTGCGGCGACCGAGAATGACGTCATCGAACTTCATGGACCTGCGCTTCCCCCGGATGGCTTCTCAATTGGCCGCGATCTTTGCGGTTTCCCGGGTATCACGCAAGGGCGTGCCGGGGGCGGTGGCGACCACCCCCGGACGTGTATTTACGCCGCTGCTCTGTGCCGCGCCTGTTCGGCCTTGAACAGTTCGAACTCCTCGGCCACGGCGCGCGCAATGCTCGGCCGTGCGCGCAGCCGCTGGTGATAGGCCTTGATCGCCGGCCATTGCGCAAAGTCGAGTTGCGGTGTCGCCATGGTCCAGTTTATCACCGTCGCGAGGTAAGCATCGGCGAGGCTGAAGCGGTCGAGCAGGAATTCGCGGCCTTGCAGATGCGCCTCAAGGTAATCCAGCCGCGAGGTGCCTCTCGCCAGCGCCCACGCCTTGGTCTCCGCCGACGCTTTCGGGTCGAGCAGCGGGATGAACAGCGCCTTGTGCAGTTCGGTGCCGATGAAGCATAGCCACTGCTGCAGGCGGGTGCGCTCGATGCCGGTGCCGGCGGCAATCGGCGAGTCGGGAAAGCGGTCGGCGACATATTGCAGGATCGCGGCATTCTCGGTCAGGATCACGCCGTCGTCGGTGCGCAGGGTCGGCACCATGCCGAGCGGGTTGAGGGTGCGAAAATCCGAGCCGTCCTGCAGCACTTGCTTGGTCTTCGGATCGACTTCGAGATAGGTGGCGTCGGCGCCGGCCTCGTCGAGCGCGATGCGGGTGGCCATCGAACAGGCCATCGGCGAGAAATACAGATCCATGGAAGGCCTCCTTGGCTTGCGTCCCGTTGCGATCGGAGCGCGGGTTGATTTTTATACCGTCTCGCATAATATAAAACACGTCAAGGAATTAAATTCGAAATGGTACAAAAAAAGAAGCCCGCGCCGGACAAGGCCGACAGTGCGGCGCCGAAGCGGCGCGGCCGGCCGCGGGCCTATGAGCCGGAGCTGGCGCTGGGTCAGGCGCTGGCGTTGTTTCGCAAGGATGGCTTCGCCGCCACCTCGCTGGACGATCTGTCCGCCGCCACTGGCATGAACCGGCCGAGCCTGTATGGCGCGTTCGGCGACAAGCGCGCGCTCTACATCAAGAGCTATGCGCGCTACCGCGAGGACTACAGCGGCGCCGCCGCGGAGATCTTCAAGGCCGATATCGATATCCGCGAGCGGTTGCGCCGCTTCTACGGCGCCGCGCTCGACATCTATCTGCAGGGCGGCCCGCGCGGCTGCTTCACGGTGATGACGGTGGCCTCCGACGCCATCGCCGATCCCGAGATCCGCGCCATGGTGCTCAAGGGATTCGGCGATCTCGACGAGGCGCTGAGCTGGTGCTTCCGCACGGCGATCAAGCGCGGCGAACTGCCTGAGACCGTCGATGTCGCGGCGTTGTCGCAGCTCGCCTCCGCCACACTGTACTCCCTCGCCATCCGCTCCCGAGCCGGCATCGCGCGCCGGGAACTCGAAGGGATCGCGCAGGGGGCGATCGACTTGATGTGCGGCTCCGCCGCGAAATAACCTGCCTCGCGCGCGAAATTCTCAGCCAGCCGTGTCGGGATCGTGGTGTCCTGCCCGTCTTCCAGCCAAGGAGACCGATCCATGCTCTACGCCATCCTTTGTTACCATGATGAAGCCGTTGTCGGATCGTGGACCCGCGAGGAGGACGCTGCGGTCATGGGCAAGCTGAAGCTGGTGCACGAGAAGCTTGCGCAGCAGGGGCGGCTCGGGCCGGTGGCACGGCTGCTGCCGACCACCGCCGCCACCACTCTGCGCAAGGACAGCGATCCGCCCCTGGTGCTCGACGGTCCGTTCGCCGAGACCAAGGAACAGTTGCTCGGGTTTTACGTGGTCGAATGCCCCGACCTCGATGGGGCGCTGGAGGTGGCGCGCGATCTCGGCCGCGCCAATCCCGGCGGCGCCTATGAGATCCGTCCGATCGGCCTGTTCACGCCCGGCCATGTGGCGGGACACACGCCATGACCACCGATCTCGCCTGGATCGATGCGGCGCTGACCACGGCGCGCCCCCAGGCGCTCGGCGCGCTGTTGCGCTATTTCCGCAACCTCGACACCGCCGAGGAGGCATTCCAGAATGCCTGTCTGCGTGCGCTCAAGACCTGGCCGCAGAATGGCCCGCCGCGCGACGCCGCGGCATGGCTGATCATGGTCGGCCGCAACGTCGCCATCGACGACATCAGGAAGACCAGTCGCCACACGGCACTGCCGGAGGACGAGGCCATCTCCGACCTCGACGACGCCGAGGCGGAATTGGCAGAGCGGCTCGACGGCGCGCATTATCGCGACGACATCCTGCGCCTGCTGTTCATCTGCTGCCATCCGCAGATTCCGGCCACGCAGCAGATCGCGCTGGCGCTGCGCATCGTCTCCGGCCTGTCAGTGAAACAGATCGCCCGTGCCTTCCTGGTGACGGAAGCCGCCATGGAACAGCGCATCACCCGTGCCAAGGCGGCGATCGCCAAGGCCGACGTCGCCTTCGAGACGCCGGGCGCGCCGGAGCGCTCGGAGCGCCTCGCCGCGGTGGCGGCGATGATCTATCTGGTTTTCAACGAAGGCTATTCCGCCTCCGGCGAAGCCATCGCCGAGCGCGCGTCGCTGTGCCAGGAGGCGATCCGGCTGGCGCGGCTGCTGCTCAAGCTGTTCCAGTCGGAGCCGGAGATCATGGGGCTGACGGCCCTGCTGCTGCTGCAACACGCCCGCGCACGGGCGCGGTTCGATGCCGACGGCTCGGCGGTGCTGCTCGACGACCAGGACCGCACCCTGTGGGACCACTGCCTGATCGCCGAGGGCCTGGCGCTGATCGACAAGGCGATGCGCCATCGCCGCACCGGGCCGTACCAGATCCAGGCGGCGATCGCCGCGCTGCATGCCCGCGCCGCCACGCCCGCCGAGACCGACTGGCTGCAGATCGATCTGCTCTATGGCTCGCTGGAGATTCTCACGCCGTCGCCGGTGATCACCCTGAACCGCTCGGTGGCGGTGTCCAAGACCCGCGGCGCGCAGGCGGCGCTCGACATGATCGAGCCCTTGGCGCCACGGCTGTCGAACTATTTTCACTTCTTCGGCGTGCGCGGTGCCTATCTGATGCAGCTCGGCCGCGGCGACGAGGCGCGCGTCAGCTTCGACCGCGCCATCGCGCTGGCCAATACCTCGGCCGAGGCCGCCCATATCCGCATGCACATCGATCGGCTGAAGCGCGACAGCAAGAGCGGCAGCGCGATGGCTCCCGCGGCCCCGCACGAGGCGAAGCTTCGCTAGGCGGACCGGCTGCCTTTACTTGATCGGGGGGGGCGGCGAGGAGCACACAAATCCTGGCGCCGGTGTCGGAATCCGGTTTTCCCGTTCGTCCTTGAAGCAGGTTGCATCACCCCGGAGCCACCCATGCTGAAGATCATTGCCGTGATCGCCGTCATTCTCGCGGTCGCGCTTGTCGCCGTTCTGGCGCTGGCGCTGACAAAACCCGACACGTTCGAGGTGGCGCGCAGCGCCGCCATCAAGGCGCCGCCGGACAGGATCTATCCGCTGATCGAGGACCTGCATCGCTGGACCGCGTGGTCGCCCTACGAGGCGAAGGATCCCGCCATGAAACGCAGCTACAGCGGTTCCGAGTGCGGCAAGGGCGCGGCCTATGGCTGGGACGGCAACAGCAATGTCGGTTCCGGGCGCATGGAGATCACCGATGCCGCATCGCCGACGCGGATCGTGCTCAAGCTGGATTTCTTCCGGCCATTCGAAGGCCACAACACCGGCGAATTCACCCTGCATCCGCAAGGTGATATCACCACCGTGACCTGGTCGATGCGCGGCCCGGCGCCGTTGATGTCGAAAATCATGCAGGTGTTTCTCAATATGGACCAGATGATCGGCAAGGACTTTGCCGTCGGCCTGGCCAACCTCAAGTCGATCGTCGAAAAATAGAACCGGCCCCAACCAAGGAGACCACCGATGCAGGTCAATCCCTATCTTCACTACAACGGCAATTGCGAAGAGGCCTTCAACTTCTATGCGAAGGCGATCGGCGCCAAGATCGACGTCATCATGCATGTGGAAGGCTCGCCGGCCGCCGAACATATGCCGCTGGAGATGGCCAAGAAGGTGCTGCATGCGCAGCTGTCGATCGATGGCGAGGTAGTGATGGCCTCCGACGCGCCGCCCGGACAATTTCAGAAGCAGCAGGGCTTCTCGGTGTGCCTGCAGATCGAGGATCCCGCCCATGGCGAACGGATCTTCAAGGCGCTGGCCGACGGCGGAACCATCCACATGCCATTCGGCGCCACGTTCTGGTCAAAAGGTTTTGGCATGTGCCTCGACAAGTTCGGCATTCCCTGGATGGTGAACGGCCCGGCCCCGGATTAGGAGCCCACGGCGTCCTGACCTCTCCCCGCTCTTTCTTAACCTCTCCTCGCATCTTGCGCGGGGAGAAGTCGACCAGCGTAGCGAAGCCGGTCGGGTGAGGGGCGAGGCACGCGGCCGATCGCAAACCTGACGTTCGCGGGTCGCGCGCGTGCGGAATCGCTGTTACGACCACGAGGCAGACGACGTATTGCGCCCGGCCCCTCACCCGAAGCCGAGCTTTCGCTCGGCTCCGACCTCTCCCCGCGCAAGATGCGGGGAGAGGTGAAGAGCCGTCGTCGCAGCAAATGACGCAAGACCAGAAAAGAAAACCTGATGACCTCTTCTTTCACGCGCAACGCCGTGGTGCTCGGCCTTTTGTCCGCCGTGGGCCCGTTCGCCATCGACATGTATCTGCCGGCGCTGCCGGCGATCGCGGCGGATCTGCACGCCACCACGGCGGCGACGCAGATGACGCTGACCATGTTCTTCATCGCCTTCGGCCTGTGCCAGATCGCCTACGGGCCGCTGTCCGACGTCTACGGCCGCAAGCCGCCGCTCTATGCCGGGCTGGCGCTGTTTACGCTGGGTTCGGTCGGCTGCGCGCTGGCGCCCGGCGTCGGCTGGCTGGTGGCGTTCCGCATCCTCCAGGGCATGGGCGCCGCTGCCATGGGCGTGATTCCGCGCGCCATCATCCGTGACCTGCACACCGGCGTCGAGGCGACCCGGCTGATGGCGCTGGTGATGCTGGTGTTCTCGGTGTCGCCGATTCTCGCGCCCCTGACCGGCAGCGCGCTGATCGTGCCGTTCGGCTGGCGCGCGGTGTTCGTCGCCGTCACGGTGGCCGCGCTGCTCGCCATCGTGCTGGTGGCGTCTTTGTTGCCGGAAACCCGCCCGGTGGAAGAGCGCATCAATGGCAGCGTCCGCAACGTGCTCGGCAGCTTCGGCGAGCTGTTGCGCGACTGGCATTTCCTCGGCCTCACCTTCATCGGCGGCTTGGGCATGGCGAGCTTCTTCGCGTTTCTGGCGACGTCGTCCTTCGTCTATATCGGCCATTATGGGCTGACGCCGACGCAGTACAGCCTGGCGTTCTCGGTCAATGCCATCGGCTTCATCGGCGCCTCGCAACTGGCAGGCTTCCTTGGCGGCCGCTTCGGCATGGTGCGCGTGGTGATCGCGGCGGTGTCGGCCTATGCGGCCTTCGCGGTGCTGCTGCTGGCGCTGACGCTCGCCGGCTTCGACAGCCTGCGCGTGCTGATCCCGCTGCTGTTCACCTCCTTCGCCTTCCTCGGCCTGGTGATCCCCTCCACCATGGTGCTGTCGCTGGAGGACCACGGCCCGATCGCCGGCATCGCCAGCGCGCTCGGCGGCACCCTGCAGATGGTCACCGGCGGCGTCATGATCGCGGTGGCCGGCCTGTTCTTCGACGGCACCTCGTTGCCGATGGTGGCGACCATCGCGCTCACCGCGGTGGCGGCACTGGTGGTGACGCTGGCGACCTTGCGCTGCCGCGCTGCCGCGCCGCAGTTGGCGGAGTAACGCCGTTGCGTTCCCCGGACGCAGCGCAGTGCGGCGCGCTTGTGCCGTAGTGCGCTGCAGATCCGGGGTCCCCGGTCGTCGGCAAGCAAAAACCGGGATCCCGGATCTGCGAAGCAACACTTCGTGTTGCATCGCGGCCGGCACACGAGAGCTGCGCTCCGCGCGCTACCCGTTGCTTCCCTCTTTGCGCAGCGTCGGCAGGCCGATGCCCGCGGCGTCGAAGCCGCCGTCCACCGCCAGCGTCTGGCCGGTGATGTAGCTGGCGCGCGGGCTGCACAGATAGAACACCGCGTCGGCGAGTTCGTCCTCGCCGCCGTAGCGGTTGAGCGGAATGGTGTCGTGATAATCGGCGCGGATCGCCGGCGTGTGCACCGCCTTGGCCATGGCGGTCTCCACCGGGCCGGGCGCCACCGCATTGACGCGGATGCCGAGCGTCGCCAGTTCCACCGCGAACTGCTTGGTGAGATGTGCGAGGCCGGCCTTGCTGGTGCCGTAGGCGGTGCGCAGCGTCGAGGCCCGCAATGCCGAGATCGAGGTGATGTTGACGATGGCGCCGCCGCCATGTTCGCGCATCAGGGGCGCCGCGGCCTGGGTGCACAAAAACGGCCCGGTGAGGTTGACGTCCAGCACGCGCTGCCATTCGGCCTGGGTGGTGTCGAGCAACGGCTTGAACACCGCGATGCCGGCGTTGTTGACCAGCGCATCGAGCCGGCCGAAGCGCGCCTGCGCCGCGGCGAAGGCGGCAGCCACCGCGGCGGCATCGGAGACGTCGGCATGCAGGGCCAGCGTCGTATCCGGCGCATTCAGCGCCTGGACGGTCGCCGCCAGCAATTCGCGCTCGATATCCAGCAACGCGACGGCATAGCCCTCGCCGAGAAATCGCTTGGCCACCGCGAGGCCAATGCCGCGCGCCGCGCCGGTGACAAGCGCAACCTTGCGCGGTGTGGTGCTGATCATGTCCTGCCCTGTGGTTTTGTGCTGGTGCAGGGCTGTCTAGAGAACGGCGAAGTCCGCGACAAGCCTGGCGGCGCCTTTTCCTTCCCCCGGCGAAGCTTCGCGAGGTGGGGAGCATTCGGGTGGGCAAAGCATCGCCGCGCGCAGCGCAGAGACGCGTGCCCACCACGTCCTCCACGGCGCGGAGATGGTGGGCACGGCGCAAGCGCGCCTTTGCCCACCGTACGTCTCTCCGTTCTCAGAACCGGTAGGTCGCGGTTCCCAGCACCGTGCGTCCGATGCCGTAGTAGCAGTCGCCGCGGGCATAGCACGCTGCGACATAGCGCTCGTCGCTGATGTTGTTGGCGTTGATCTGCAGCCGGAACGGGCCCGGATCCCAGGCGACCATCATGTCGAACAGCGTGTAGTCCGGCAGCGTGACGGTATTGGTCTCGTCCCAGGCATTGCCGATATAGCGCACACCGGCGCCGACCGTGACATCGCGCAGGCCGAGTGCACCGAGGCGGTATTTGCCCCACAGCGAGGCCTGGTTCATGGGCACGGTCTCTAGACGCTCGCCGACATTGTCGCCTTGCTCGACCTTGGCGTTGATGTAGGAGTAGCTGGCGATCAGGTCGAAGTCCGGTGTGACCTTGCCCAGAACCTCGATCTCGGCGCCGCGGATGCGGACCTGGCCGATCTGGCTCGAGGCGAACGGGTTGCTCGGATCGTTCGATACGGAGAGCCGGTTCCTTTCGACCGTATCGTAGATCGCGCCGTTGACCGCGAGGAATGCTGTCGGATTGTACTTGAAGCCGACCTCGTAGGTCTCGCCGCGCTGGTCCTTGCAGGTTCCGCCGATGCAGGAGCTGCCACCGTAGGCGGCACTAAAATACACCGGATTGAACGACTGCGCCCACGTCACATAGGGATTGAAGCCGTACGGCGTTTCATACATCAGGCTGGCGCGTCCGGTCGTCGCCGAGCGGTCGCTGTCGTCCGCGACGGTTCGCCGCGTGCTGGCGTAGTCCTGCCGAATGCCGAGCGTGGCGAGCCAGGGACCGAGGCGCATCTGGTCTTGCGCGTAGAGCCCGGTCTGGGTTTGCCGCGTGTCAGGAGTGGCGATCAGTGCAGGCAAGGGCAGGTTGCTATAAACTGGCGCGTAAAGGTCGAACGGCGTGGCGTCCAGGCCCCCGCCCACCGCCGAACGCTCTCTGACGTCCCGGTAGTCGACGCCGAACAGCAACTGGTGCGACAATGCCCCGGTGAGCGCCTTGACATGAACGTTGTTGTCGATCGTGAAGTTGTCCTTCGCCGATGCCTGCGACATGGTGTAGCGATTCACCGTCCGCCTCGACGCGTCGAGAAACGGATCGGCCGAGAACGAATTCGCGTAGACGCTTTGATAGATGCCATCGACACGGGCATAGCGCAGGTTCTGCGTGAACTTCACGGCATTGTTGAAGCTGTGTTCGAACAGGCTGCTGACCGCACCGGTCTCGGTCTGGTACAGGTCGGTGCTCGGGTCGCCGACGAAACGGTTGCGCGGAATGGTGCCGTTCGGGCCGGGATACAGCACACCTTCGCGCGGCAGGAAGCCGTTTGTGGTGCCGGTCTTGTCCTTTTGGTAGGTGCCGAGCACGGTCCAACTGGTGTTGTTGGTCGGGCGCCAGGTCAGCGACGGCGACAGCACGAAACGGTCATCCGGCACGGAATCGACCTGCGTTCCACTGTCGCGGAACAGGCCGACGAAACGATACAGCCATTCGCCGTCCTTGGTCAGCTTGCCGGTCGAGTCCATCTGGGTCTGCTTGCGTCCGAAATTGTCGAAGCTCACACCAACTTCATTGCGCGATTCCGCCTGCGGTCGCTTCGAGATCAGGTTGACGAGGCCTGCGGTGGAGGTGTCGCCGTACAGGACGGATGCCGGGCCGCGAAACACCTCGATACGCTCGAGCATGTAGGGATCGACGCGCCATTCGTTGAAGACGTTGGTGTTGTTGACCCGCGTGCCGTCGAGATAGATGTTCGGGCTCTGCCCGCGGATTTTCGGATAGTCGCTGCGCGAATCGACGCCGCCCGGTTCGGCGAACACGCCGGGCACGTAGCGCAGGCCCTCCTGGATGCTCGTGACGCCCTGGTCGCGGACTTGCTCGGCGCCGACCACGCTGATCGACTGTGCCGTCTGGCGGAGCGGCGTATCGGTCTTGGTGCCGGTGCCGCTGACCGTGGCGAGATAGCCCTGCACCGGGCTGCTGCCGGTTTCGGCGCGCGCGCCGGGCGTCGAGACGGCGTTTGCTGCGGCGGTGCCGCGCGCGGCGGCGCGGCGATTTGCGGAAGAGCGTGCGGTCTGCTGCGGTCGCGAGGCGGGGCGCGTTCGCGCAGCCTGACGCGTCGGCTGCTCGACGACGACGGCCGGGAGCTGGCTTGGCGATTGCGCCCGTACGGGCGCCGTGATCGCCAGACTCGCCAGCACCAGCATCGAGGCGCCCGCAAAGCGTGGCGCGTTGTTGAATTCAGTCACTCTTGCCCCCAGAACATTATCGTCGGGGGCAGGCCTAACGTGCGCTGTCGGCTGTGGAAACGCCAAACCGGCGTTTCCACAGCGCGCGAAATTAGTATCGCTCTATAGTTCCATCTGGAATTAGTCCAATTCGAATCCGGTGTGGCGGATGTTGTTGAGCGTGGCCGCGTTCATCGCGCGTAGAACACAAGACTTGCAATGACGAGCATGGCCGTCACCGCCAGCATTTGCGCGAACACCCCCGAGACTTTCTTGGCAGGTGAGGCTGCCTTGCGTGTGGCATCCTTCATCGTTTCTCCCCAGACATCGGCTTATGAACATGGCGACCGAATGGGCGCACTCCGTCATCGCGTGACGAACGCTCATCCGATCGGACAGAGTTTACGCAGAACGCCCCAATACAGAATCTTCGCGACAAGAGTCCCCACTCAACGAAGATTTACCACTCCAGAGTCTGACATCAATGCGGCGGGAATTTGTCGCAGGACACACTGCACTGCGGTGCAATCCGTCGTGCCGCCGGGGCGCGCATGACGATCCGTCGAATTATTCTGGCGGTCATGTCGGAGTCGCGAGATGCCGTTCGTCCTGCGCGTAACATCCTTGCCGCGTCCAACGGCCGAGCATGCGGCGCCGACATCCGAAAGCATCGAGGAAGATCACAATGTCACTGATACTCTACTATCATCCGCTGTCGTCCTTCTGCTGGAAGGCGCTGATTGCCCTTTATGAAAACGACACGCCGTTCACGCCGAAGCCGGTCAACCTCGGCGATCCCGACGAGCGCGCCGCGCTGTTGCAACTGTGGCCGATCGGAAAATTTCCGGTGCTGCGTGACACGGCCGCGGACCGCATCGTGCCGGAATCCAGCATCATCATCGAATATCTCGACGACGCCTGGCCCGGCCCGACGCGGTTCATCTCCGCGGACTGCGGGCAGGCATTGCAGACCCGGTTGCGCGACCGCCTCTACGATCTTTATGTCCACCTGCCGGTACAGAAAGTCGTTGGCGATCGGCTGCGCCCGGCCGGCCAACGAGATCCGCACGGCGTCGCCGAGGCGCGAGCGCGGATCGTCTACGGCTATGACATGATCGAGCGCGAGATGGCTGGTCGGAGCTGGGCGATGGGCGAGAGCTTCAGCCTTGCCGATTGTGCGGCGGTGCCGGCACTGTTCTATGGCAACAAGGTGCAGCCGTTCGGCGCCGCGCATGGCAAGGTCGCGGCCTATCTCGACCGGCTGCTGGCGCGGCCCTCGGTGGCGCGGGTGGTGCGCGAGGCCGAGCCTTATTTTCACATGTTTCCGCAGGAGGAGACGGCATGACCGACAAGGCCGCTATCGTCCGCGCGCTGTTCGCTGCTTACCGCGCCAGCGACCGCGCGTCCGTGGAGCAAACCTTCACCGACGACTTCCGCTTCACCAGCCCGTTCGACGACCGCCTCGACAAAGCGGCCTATTTCGAGCGCTGCTGGCCGGCTTCGATCGACGGCTGGATGAAAGAACAGGACATCGAGCACATTGTCGTCGATGGCGACGCGGCCTTCGTCACCTATCAATGCGTGGCGAAGGACGGCAGGAGTTTTCGCAACACCGAGTTCTTCACCTTCGATGGCGACCGCATCCGCAGTATCAACGTCTATTTCGGCGCGACGTATCGCGACGGGGTGTTCGCGAAGCAGGAATCCTAGACGGCTGCGGCGGCCGCCTGCTTATCGAGGTCCGTAACATTTTGGTCACCATACTCGCGGAAAGACCGGGATACCGATGGTTGGTAAACTCCAGTGGACTATGACGAACCTGCCAGGTTCTAAAATGGTCGGCCGGAATGCCCCTCGATCAGCTTTCGATTTTTTCTGCCATCGGTCTCTCCAGCGCCGCTCTTGCGCTGACTCTGTTCGTGAGCTGGATGGTCGGCCGGTCCGATGCCTATCTGCTCACCTGGTCCATCGGCCTTGCTGTCATCGTCGTCGGCGTCGTGCTTTTCGCCGGCTTCGGAGACAGCTACAACGCCGGCTTGCAGCTGGCGTCGTTCCTGCTGTTGATCTGCGGCTTCGGTCTTGTCTATGCCGGCTCCGCGCAGTTCTGCAGCGAACGCAGCCGTTGGAGCTGCGCGATCCGGGCCACCGCGGCAGGGCTGTTGCCGACCCTCGGCGCATTCGCGCTCGGCTTTTCCGGCGCGGGAACGATAGCCGCGAATCTGGCAATCGCGCTGCTGCTGGCGTTGAATGCGTATGAATACTGGAACGCGCGCAATGAAGCGGCGCTGCTGATGGTGTCGAATGCAGTGCTTTACCTGATCACCGCCATCTCGTTCGTCGCTTGCGCTTGTGTCCTGGCCTGGCATGGCCAGCTTGTTCTCGATGCGCGGCCGTCAAATTGGGCGGAGGAGTTCAATGCCATCGCCATCATTATCGGTCTCACCGGCATCGGCGCGCTGTCCCTCACCATCCATCAAACCCGCATCGCCAACCGGCACAGGTCGGAATCGATGACCGATCCGTTGACCGGCCTGCACAATCGGCGCGCGCTGTTCGGTCGTCGCACCGATGATGTTGCCCGGGAGGCGGCGGTGGTGGTGATGGACCTCGATCATTTCAAGGCGATCAACGACCGCTTCGGGCACGCGGCTGGCGACCGCGTCCTGCGCGCCTTCGCTGAAATTATTCTCTCGAACATCCGTGCAAGCGATCTGGCGGTTCGGCTCGGCGGGGAAGAGTTCTGCGTGCTCCTGTCCGACATTGGCGCCGCCGCGGCGATGGCCGAGCGCATCCGGTCGCAGTTCGAGGCGAAGACGTTTGTGACGCCGGCCGGTGCGATCCGGGCGACGGTCAGCGCGGGGATCGCCGTGCGGTCGTCCGATGCCGAAACCGTTCAGGCGATGGTGGATCGCGCCGACATGGCGCTCTATCAAGCCAAAGAGGCCGGTCGAAACCGCGTTCATATTTTCGGCGTCCCCTGTGCGGCGCGGTCAGTCGAGGCGCCACGCGCAATCGAACCGGCCAGCCCTGAGAAAATTTCTCCACCATTGTCTGTCTGATCGACGCGCAATCGTCCTGAGGTCGGAAACGAGACCGCAGCACCGGTCCCGTGCGCTGTACAGCAAGGAGCTAGCGATGCGCTTCATGGTAATCGTCCATGCCAGCAAGGAAACCGAGGCCGGCGCGACGCCGTCGACGGAGTTGCTGACGGCGATGGGAAAGTTCAACGAAGCGATGGTCAAGGCCGGGGTGATGCAGGCCGGCGAGGGCCTGCATCCGACCTCGAAGGGCGCGCGGATCAAGTTTCCCGGCGGCGCTCCGGTGGTGACACAGGGGCCGTTTCCCGTGACCCCCGATCTGATCGCCGGCTTCTGGCTGATCGACGTCGCCTCGAAGGACGAGGCGATCGCCTGGATGAAGCGCGCGCCGTTCGACGGTGGCGCGGAGATCGAGATCCGCCAGATCTTTGCGACGGAGGATTTCGGCGAGGCGCTGACGCCGGAATTGCGTGAGCAGGAAGAGCGCCTGCGTTCCGGCACAGCGAAAAACGTCGCCAGGACATAATCGCCGACATCCCGAATAGCAGGAGCCAACCATGCGTTTCATGATGCTGATGATTCCGAAGGGCTACGAGACCGCGCCGCCCGACGTCCAGCTCGACCCGGCGGCCGCCGCGGCGATGATGAAGTACAATGAAGAATTGCAGCAGGCCGGTGTGCTGATCACCCTGGAAGGGTTGCATCCGCCGTCGATGGGCGCCCGCGTCAGCTTTGACGGCGGCAAACCGATGGTCACCGACGGACCGTTCGCCGAGGTCAAGGAAGTGCTCGGCGGCTTCTGGATGATCGACGTCGCCTCGCGCGACGAGGCGATCGCCTGGGCCAAGCGCTGCCCGGCCGGCCCCAACGAGATCATCGAGATCCGTCAGGTCCAGGAGATGGCGGATTTTTCGCCGGAGGTGCAGGACGCGTTGGTCGGCTACGAGGACATGCTGGCGCGGACGCGGCGCACCTGAGGGAAGGACCGGCGAAATTGGCTGCAGCAACGCTGCCACGGGTTTGCCGCAAGAATTTCATTCGAGATTTTTCAATGATTCCGGTGGCCATTATGGCCGCCGGCGCAGCGATTTGAAGTGACCTGCGAACCCGGCTCATGTAAAAGCCCTTCACATGAGCTGGCGCAAAGACGACCGCCGCGCCGAGCGCGGCTATCACCACGGCAATCTGAAAGAGGCGCTGCTGCAGGCAGCGCTCGGGCTGATCGCGGAGAAGGGCCCGGCCGGGTTCACCTTTGCCGACGCCGCGCGTTCGGCCGGCGTCAGCGCTGCCGCGCCGTATCGTCATTTTCGCGACCGCGACGATCTGCTCGCCAGCATCGCCGAGCGCGGCTTCGGTCAGTTCGAGCTGGCGTTGTCGACGGCATGGGATGACGGCCGGCCGGACACCGTCACCGCCTTCATGCGTGTCGGCAAGGCCTATCTGGCCTTCGCCCGCAACGAGCCGGCATTCTACTCGGCGATGTTCGAATCCGGCGTTCCGGTCGACCAGAACCCCACATTGAATGCGGCTGGCGAGCGCGCCTTCGGCGTCATCCGCGCCGCCGCCGAACGACTCGCCGCGCTGACGCCGCCCGGCGTGGCGCGGCCGCCGGCGCTGATGATGGCGCTGCACATCTGGACGCAGGCCCATGGTGTGGCGTCGCTGTTTTCACGCGGCGATGCGGCGCGGCGCAAGCTGCCCATGTCGCCCGAGGACCTGCTCGAAGCCGGCGTGCTGATCTATCTGCGCGGCCTCGGCTTTCCGACCGATCAGGCGCCGTCGGCGCAGCCCTCCGCCAAGCCGGCCGCAGCGCCGTCGGGCCCCTGGGGCACTGCGCCGAAATAGCGCAGGCCCGCGTCTTCACGATTATTTTGATCGCACGCTTCTGCGTCCGTCTTGACAAAATCCGGCCGCGGTTTACGTATGTAAATGTTATTTACATTCACGGGCGGCATGATGCCGCCATGGAGAGAGGCAATGTCCAACACCGCAGGCGCCAATCGCTGGGGTCCCTACGAGCCGCCCGGCATCCGTTACGAGATGCGCTCGCCATGGCGTATCGCTCTGATCGTGCTCGGTTTTATCGTGTGGTGGCCGGTCGGCCTCGCACTCCTCTTTTTCACACTCGGGAGCCGGAACATGGGTTGCTGGAACAATGGTGATCGCTTCGCCAACAAGATGGAGCGGATGCAGTACAAGATGGAGCGCATGCGCGACCGCATGGAGCGCCGCGGCTTCGGCTTCGGCGGCTTCGGTCCGCCGTCCAGCGGCAACCGCGCCTTCGACGAGTATCGCGTCGAAACCCTGAAGCGTCTCGAAGAAGAGCAGCACGAGTTCAAGGATTTCCTCGATCGTCTGCGCCACGCTAAGGACAAGGAAGAGTTCGACCAGTTCATGGCCCAGCACCGCCCGCGCCCGACGCCGCCGTCGGATGCCCAGCCGCAGGGCTAAGGATTGAGCCTCGGGCGTCAAACCTCCGTCGTCCGATGCCGCTCAACCGCCCGTCTGCATCCGCAGGCGGGCGGTTTTGCTTGCGCCTCGCTTCCGCACCCTTCCAACAAGCGAACGGAGCTTCATTTCTCCCGCGAAATCTTCTTTAGTAACCTCGCATTAACCACGATCAGCGTCTGGTAAGGGGCGGCCAGACACGCTGGAGCCCTCGTTTTGACATCTTGGCAGGCAAAGCAAGCCCCGGCTTTGGACGAGCCTTCCATGCGACACAACAGGGCTTGGCGCTGGCGTTTACGCCGCGCGCGGTGCGTGGCCGCGGAATCCGCAGCGGGCTCCTCCGCCGCGAACCATTTGGGATTTTTGCGTTGAGAGGATACCGCCTATGAATCCGGCCGATGTAGCGCAGTCAGCGCTTCCGCTGGCGTCTTCCGACGTATCGTTGATCTCGCTGTTCTTTCAGGCGCACTGGATCGTCAAGGCCGTCATGCTGGGCCTGCTCGGCTGTTCGGTCTGGGTCTGGGCCATCGCCATCGACAAGATGTTCCTCTACGCCCGTACCAAGAAGGCGATGGACCGTTTCGAACAGGCATTCTGGTCCGGTGAGTCCATCGAGGATCTGTATCGCGCGCTGTCGGCCAAGCCGACGCAATCGATGGCGGCGTGTTTCGTGGCGGCCATGCGCGAGTGGAAGCGCTCGTTCGAAAGCCAGGCGCGCTCCTTCACCGGTTTGCAGATGCGCATCGACAAGGTGATGAACGTGTCGATCTCGCGCGAGATCGAGCGGCTGGAGCGGCGGCTGCTGGTACTGGCGACGGTCGGTTCGGCCGGCCCCTTCGTCGGCCTGTTCGGCACCGTCTGGGGCATCATGTCGAGCTTCCAGTCGATCGCTTCGTCCAAGAACACCTCGCTGGCCGTGGTGGCGCCCGGCATCGCCGAAGCGCTGTTTGCCACCGCGGTCGGCCTTATCGCCGCCATCCCGGCGACTATTTTTTACAACAAATTCACGTCAGAGGTGAACCGGCAGGCACAGCGCCTCGAGGGATTTGCCGACGAGTTCTCCGCCATCCTGTCGCGCCAGATCGACGAGCGCGCCTGATGTCGAAGGTTTGGATCAAAAAGTGAGCACCCGATCATGGGCATGAGTATGGGCGGCGGAGGCGGCGGCGGACGGCGCGGACGCCGCCGTGCGCCGGTCATGGCCGAGATCAACGTCACCCCGATGGTCGATGTCATGCTGGTGCTGCTGATCATCTTCATGGTGTCGGCGCCGATGCTGACCGTCGGCGTGCCGCTCGACCTGCCGCAGACCCAGGCCAAGAGCCTGGAGCAGGACAAGCAGCCGCTGCGGCTGTCGGTGGATATCGCAGGCAAGATCTTCATCAACGACACCGAGGTGTCGATGGCCGATCTGGTGCCGAAACTAAAGGCGATCACCGACGCCCGCGGCGGGACCGACGAACGTATATTCATGCGCGCGGACAAAAAGGCGGATTACGGAACTGTTGCCAAGGTGATGGGGCAACTTTCGGGGGCCGGTTTCAAGCGGCTGGCTTTGGTGACCGAGGTGGAGCAGGGGACCTGAACGTGAAGGTCGACAAGACACTGGTGGCGTCCGCCGCCCTGCACGTGCTGGTGCTGGGCTGGGGACTCGTGTCTTTTTCGTCCAAGGCGTTCGAGACCTCGCCGGAAGAATCCCTCCCGGTCGAAATCATTTCCGCCGACCAACTGGCCAAGGTGACCGCCGGCATCAAGAGCGGCAAGAAGGAAGTCACCAAGCCGCTGGTCGAGAAGGTCGCCGAAGCCAAGCCCATCGAAGACACCGTCGGCAAGATTACCGAGAAGCCTCCGGTGGTGACCGATACCACGCCGCCGCCACAGCCGAAGACGGAAGACAAGACGGCCGCCGAGGCGGCCGCGAAGGCTGCTGCTGCGGCCAAGGCGGAAGCCAAGGCTGCCGCAGACTCCAAGGCAAAGGCCGATGCGGCGGCCGAGGCCAAGATCGAGGCTGAAGCTCTGGCGCAGGCCAAGGCAACTGCTGAAGCGAAGGCCCAGGCCGACGCCAAGGCCAAGGCGGATGCGCAAGCCAAGGCGAAGGCTGAAGCGAAGGCCAAGGCCGAAGCGAAGGCCAAGTCTGAAGCTGACGCGAAAGCCAAGGCCGAAGCAAAGGCCATGTTGGAGGCGAAGAAGCCAGAACGCACCTTCGATCAAACAAAGATCGCGGCCCTGCTCGACAAGCGCGACCCAAGTCGCGCCGCGGCGACCGGCGAGACGCTGAACTCCAATGCAGCCCTCGGACTTGCACACGGCAAGTCAGCGGACAATTCGGCGACGTGGGGGTCGATGTTCAAGGAACAGGTGAACCGTTGCTGGAAGAAGCCGTATGGCGGTCTCGACGCGCAACTGGCTCAGGCCGAGTTCAGCATCAAGCTGAAGCAGGATGGGACGCTGGAATCCATGCCGGTGATGCGGGGATCGGCTACCACGCCATTTCAGCGGGTGTTCCAGGAAAGCGGTGCCCGCGCCATCATCGCTTGCCAGCCATACAAGCTGCCGCCGGCATTTTTCGAAGAATGGAAGTTTTTCTACCCCGTTTTTGACAGCAAAGATCTGTAGCGGCGCGGTAAGTTGAAAGCAAAAAATATGTCCGATCATACATCGACCAATCCGCTCTATCGCATCAGTCGCCGGCAGCTCCTGTCCGGAATGGCTTCCACCGGTTTGATACTTGGCGGCGCGCATCGCGCCTTCGGCCAGGCGCGCGTGACCGTCACCGGTGGCGAAGTCGCTCCGTTGCCGATCGCGATTCCCAACTTCGTCGCGGGCAGCGCGGCCGACAACGAGGTCGGCGTCGGCGTGGCGCAGGTCATCACCAACAACCTCAAGCGCAGCGGACTGTTCGCGCCGATCGATCCGGCAGCCTTCATCGAGAAGGTGACCAACATCGACGCGCCACCGCAGTTTCAGAACTGGAAGACGATCAACGCCCAGGCGCTGGTGACCGGCCGCATGACGCGCCAGCCCGATGGCCGGCTGAAAGCCGAGTTCAGGCTGTGGGATGTGGGCACCGGCCAGCAGCTCACTGGCCAGCAGTATTTCACCTCGCCCGAATACTGGCGCCGTATCGCCCATATCATTTCGGACCAGATCTATGAGCGTCTGACGGGCGAAAAGGGCTACTTCGACAGCCGCGTGGTGTTCGTCGACGAGACCGGGGCCAAGGAGCGCCGGGTCAAGCGTCTGGCGCTGATGGACCAGGACGGCGCCAACGTGCGCTATCTCACGCGCGGCGCCGATCTGGTGCTCACGCCGCGGTTCTCGCCGTCGACCCAGGAAATCACCTATATGGAATTCGGCCAGGGCGATCCGCGGGTCTACCTGTTCAACATCGAGACCGGTCAGCGCGAGATCGTCGGCAATTTCCCCGGCATGTCGTTCTCGCCCCGGTTCTCGCCGGATGGCCAGCGCATCATCATGAGCATGCAACAGGGCGGCAATTCCAACCTGTTCGTGATGGACCTGCGCTCCAAGTCCACCACGCGCCTCACCGATACCCCTGCGATTGATACGTCGCCGTCCTATGCACCGGACGGTGGCAGGATCTGCTTCGAGTCCGATCGCGGCGGCAAGCCGCAGATCTACGTGATGGCGGCGAGCGGTGGCGCGGCGCAGCGCATCTCGTTTGGCGAGGGCAGTTATTCGACGCCGGTATGGTCGCCGCGCGGCGACTACATCGCTTTCACCAAGCAGGGCGGTGGGCAATTCTCGATCGGCATCATGAAGCCCGACGGCTCCGGCGAACGACTGCTCACCTCGGGCTATCACAACGAAGGCCCGACCTTTGCGCCGAACGGTCGCGTCATCATGTTTTTCCGCGATCTCGGTGGCAACGGCGGACCGTCGCTCTATACTGTGGACGTTTCCGGACGTAACGAGCTCAAAGTTCCGACCCCGGGTTTTGCGTCGGACCCGGCTTGGTCGCCGCTGCTATCGTAAACAGAGCGTTTACGAGGCTCGTCGGAAGTGCCAGGTGAGTGCGGCATTCTTTGCCTACCTCGCTGGAATCATGTTCAATTTTGCACTTTATGTGCGGGCGTCAACGTTTCGCTAAGGATGTTCCCTCAGGAAGGCTTCACCTGAATCCGGTACCTGTAGGCGCTGAAATGGACGCATTCCGCCATGCAATCTGCCGACCAAAGCGCGATGATGGATCAGGAGATGCCGCCTAAAATCTATGCGGCACTGGTAGATCTCGCTGTTTATGAATCCCGTGCCCATGATTCTGGGGGCTTTCGGTCCGGCAATTGCTGGCGCGGTCATCGCCGTCATGTCCGGCGATCCCGTCGTATGGCTCTCTGTGCCTCTGTTCGTCATGGTCGGGGCCGCGCGCGCGCTGCAGATGTACCGTTACCAAAAGCGGAGTTCTGCGCTGACGGCCACCGAAGCGGCTGTCTGGGAAAAACGATATCTGTGGGGTGCGCTCGCGCATGGCGTTGCGCTGGGCATCTGGAGCAGCACGGTCTTGCTGCGGGTCGACAGCCCGGCCGCACACATGCTGTGCGTGACGACGGTGGTCGCCTATATGTCGGCAGGTGTAGGCCGCACTTTTGGCCGGCCGCGCATTTTTCATCTGCAGGTTCTGCTCGGATGCGGGCCGCTGATTGTCTCGCTGATGTTTATCGGTGGGGCCTATCATTTTTCGCTGGCTTTGCTGAGCATCGTCTTCTTCGTCGCCATCAGACAATTGACCTCAAGCCTGAACGGCATCTACCTGAACGCGTGGCTGGCGAGGGAACGCGAGGCGGCGCTCGCCGGTCAATTCGATACCGCGTTGAACAACATGCCGCATGGCCTGTGCATGTTCGCGGCGGATGGCCAGCTGGCCGTTATCAACGATCGCCTCAATGAAATGATGAGTGCCGGTGCCGACTTCGTCAGGCCGGGAGCTTCGCTGCGCGAGGTCGTGGCCGCCTTCGTCGAGGTCGGTACGGTGTCTGCCGCCAGCGCCATGACGATCATCTCTGAAATCGAAAATTCGCGGGCCGCCGAGATCACCACGCTCGACCACGCGCGAAACTGCGAGCGTGCGCTGTCGTGGAAATTCCAGCCGATGGTCGGCGGCGGCACCGTGGTGCTGGTGGAAGACATCACCGAGCGGCGCACCTCGGAAGCCCGCATCAGCCACATGGCGCGCTTCGACGAACTCACCGGTCTGCCGAACCGTGTCAGTTTCCGCAATGAAATCGGGCGCATGCTCAAAGGCGCCGATTCCGCCTCGCTGTCGGCACTGCTGTTCATCGACCTCGACCAGTTCAAGCAGGTCAACGACACGCTTGGCCATCCCAGCGGCGACAAATTGCTGTGCATGGTCGCCGACCGGATTCGCGAAATGCTGCGGGCGGACGACTTCGTCGCGCGCTTCGGCGGCGACGAATTCGTGGTGTTCCAGCGCGGCATCAAGGCCAACCACGATGCCGCGGACCTGGCGCGCCGCATGGTCGAACGCCTGAGCGAACGCTACGAAGTCGATCATCATCAGGTCGAGATCGGCGCCAGCGTCGGCATCGCCTTGACCCAACCCGGCGTCGGTGCCGACGGTCTGCTCAAGAATGCCGATATGGCGCTGTATCGGGCCAAGGCGTCCGGCCGCGGCACCTTCTGCTTCTTCCGTGAGGAAATGGCCCAGACTGTCGAGGCGCGGCGGGTCCTTGAACTCGACCTGCGCAAGGCGCTGGCCAACGAAGAGTTCGAACTGTTCTACCAGCCGCTTGTGAACCTCAAGTCCGGCCGGATCTCCACCTGCGAGGCACTGCTGCGCTGGAATCATCCGGTTCGCGGCACGGTGTCCCCGACCGAGATCATTCCGGTGGCGGAGGACATGGGCCTGATCGTCGATCTCGGCCGCTGGATCCTGCGCAAGGCGTGCATCGAATGTACGAAGTGGCCAGAGGCGGTCAGCGTCGCGGTGAACTTCTCGTCGCAGCAGTTCCATCAGCGCGATTTCCTGAGCGAAGTGCGCTACGCCCTCGAAGTGTCCGGCCTGCCGGCGCAACGCCTCGAGATCGAAATCACCGAGTCGTCGCTGCTGCGCAACACGCAGTGGACGCACGACGCACTGTCCCAGCTCCATGCGGCCGGATGCCGGATCTCGCTCGACGATTTCGGAACCGGCTATTCGAGCCTCAGCTATCTGCACAATTTCCCACTGCAGAAGGTGAAGATCGATCGCTCGTTCCTTGAGGGGATCGACACCGACCGTCCGCTGACTCTGCTGCGCGGGGTCGCGCGCCTCAGCGCCGATCTCGGCATGTCGGTGGTCGTGGAAGGGGTCGAGACCAACGAACAGCTGGAACTGATCAGCGCCGACGGAACGGTCACGGAAGTTCAGGGATACCTGTTCAGCAGGCCCGTACCCGCTACCAGCGTCCGTAAGCTGCTGGACGCGTCGCACGGGCGCCATGCCGTCCACGACAAGCGTCTTGTCGCGTCATTGCTTCCCTGAACGGATGTCATTCCAAATTTCTGGCTGAACTGGCTTCTAAATGTTGCTCGGAGCTGTAACCTCACGGTTAGTTAACCTTAACATAGGTAGTTCTTTGCGCTCCGGTAAAGAAGACGTTTACCCTAGCTTTTGGAACCTCTGTTAGCAGGCAGCGTCAGGCCACTTCATGAACGCGCAAGAAACAGTCAAGCAAGCACGGCCTGTCGAGCGCGGTATCGAACTCCTCGACCGCGTCGACTACCGCCTGGCCGAAACTGAGGAAGAAAAAGACGAGATCTATCGCCTGCGCTATCGCGCCTATCTCAAAGAGGGCGCCATCGAGCCGAACCGCGAGTGCAAGATCAGCGACCGCTACGACGATCTGCCGAACTCCTGGATCTTTGGCGTTTACTTTGAAGGGGTACTGGCCAGCTCGCTGCGTATCAGCGTGGCATCGCCGGAACATCCCACCACGCCTTCGCGCAGCGTCTTTCCCGAAGTCATGGAGCCGGCCCTCGCGCAGGGCAAGATCATCGTCGATCCCAGCCGCTTCGTCGCCGAGCCGGCTCCGGCCAATCGATTTCCCGAACTTCCCTATATGACGCTGCGGCTGGCTTTTGTGGCCTGCGATTACTTCCATGCCGATATTGGCCTTGCATCGGTCCGCGCCGAACATCAGCCTTTCTACCGCCGGATCTTCATGCACAGCATCGCGCCGTTGCGCGACTATCCGGGGCTGACCAAGCAGATCGGGCTGCTGGCGATCGAGTTCCCGAGCATGCGGGACAAGGTCTTTGCCCGTTATCCCTTCCTGCGCTCCACCTATTTCGAACGCCGGAAGCTGTTCGAGCGGATGAGCGATCGGGCCCATCGGCACGGTGAAGTCCCGCTGCTGACCATGGAGCGACCCTCGCTCGTCCCCCGGACCTGACCGCAGAGGCGGCCGCCGCTACCTGCCGCAAGGGGTGTTTGCCCGGCGACTGCAAAAGTTCTGCCGGAACGGCTGGCTTTGGCGGCTTTCCTTCACCGTCGCGCCACATTTACTCCGCATTAACCAAGCCGTTGCTTTTCGGCGACCTGTGGCATTTGATCGGGTTTGGCAACACCTCATCAAGGTTGACGGAACGTTCGCTTAACCAACGCCCTGTAGACCGGTTGTCAGTTGGAAAAAACGTGAGCGTTGGAGGCTCCGGAATGAAAAATCAGATGCGAATCCTCCAGGGATTTAAACTGGCTGCAGTTCTGGCTGTGGCGCTATCGATGGGCGCTTGCGCCAACAAGAATCCGCTGGGGGCCGACGGTTCGATGGCTAACGCCGCGACGCCGGGAAGCCAGCAGGACTTCGTGGTCAATGTCGGCGATCGCGTGTTCTTCGAAAGCGACCAGACCGAACTGTCGCCGCAGGCGATTGCCACGCTGGAGAAGCAGGCGCAGTGGCTGCAGAGCTACAACCGCTACTCCTTCACCATCGAAGGCCATGCCGACGAACGCGGCACCCGCGAATACAACATCGCGCTCGGCGCCCGTCGCGCCCAGTCGGTCCGCACCTTCCTCGCCTCGCGCGGGATCGATGCCAGCCGGATGCGGACGATTTCCTACGGCAAGGAGCGTCCGGTCGCGGTCTGCAACGACATCTCGTGCTGGTCGCAGAACCGCCGTGCCGTCACCGTGCTGAACGCCGGCGCCTGAGCGAACGATTGATATCAACACACCGGCGTCTGCCTTCGGGCAGGCGCCGGTTTTGTTTTGGGTGAAAGAACTTGCCCCTGTCGAAAGTCACATTTTCGGCGTAGTGAAGCTCTCAATGTGGTGCGCTTTCGATTGGCGCAAAATTCGTCAGGCAAACATGTCATCCCCTCTTCATACTTTCGCGCGCGTGGTCCTGATGTCCGCGGCGCTGGCGATTCCGTCGCACGCTTTCGCCCAGATGCAGCAGTCCGACGATGTCGACCCCGAGGTCCAGGTCCAGCGGCTCGAGAGCCAGCTGCGTCAGCTCACCGGGCAGAACGAAGAACTGCAGTTCCGCAACCGCCAGCTTGAAGAGCAGATCCGCCAGCTGCAGGCCGGCGTGCCGCCGGCCGGCAATGCGCGGCCCAACGTGGCTGCGGTGCCCGCGCAACCGGCGCCGGCGCGGCAGCCGACGCAACAGCAGCCGACCTATGACCAGCCGCAGATCGCGGCACCCGCGCCGATCGTGCAGGATCCTGCGCCGCCGCAGCGGGGCGGGCGGCGTAACGACGCCTTCGATCCCAATGCCAATCCGGCCGCGCCCGGCGCGCCGCGTGCGCTCGGCGGCGGCCAGTTGCCGGTCACCGCCAATGCCCCCGCCACCATGCCCAACGGTCGCGGGGCTGGAGAGCCGCTTGAACTCGGCAACGCCAGCCCGGGCGGTGCCGCCGCCGGCGGTCTGACGACCTTGCCGCCCGGCGCCACGCCGAAGGACGAGTTCGACCTCGGCATCGGCTACATGCAGCGCCGCGACTATGCCCTGGCCGAAGAGACGATGCGCAACTTCGCCCAGAAATATCCGAGCGACCCGCTGCTGGCGGATTCGCAATATTGGCTCGGCGAGAGCTTCTTTCAGCGCCAGAAGTATCGCGACGCCGCGGAGTCCTTTCTGGGCGTAACCACCAAGTTTGGCAGTTCGGCGAAGGCTCCGGACGCCTTGCTGCGGCTCGGCCAGTCGCTGGCGGCGCTCAAGGAAAAGGAAGCTGCCTGCGCCGCGTTCGGCGAGGTCACGCGAAAATATCCGCGCGCCTCGCAGGGTGTAAAGCAGGCCGTGGACCGCGAGCAGAAGCGGGTTAAGTGCTAGAGCTTGACGCGCGCGACTAGACCTCCGATCTGTCGGGGGACGGCAACCGGCTTCCGCTCATGTCCGACGACGACGATTCTCCGATCTCGGCCCAGGATGCCAGGCAGCCGCTTGCCGACTGGAAGGCTGCGCCCGCGCTGGTGCTTGCGGTGTCGGGCGGGCCCGATTCGATTGCGCTGATGTGGTTGGCGGTGCGCTGGCGCCGCGCCCTCAAGAACGGGCCGGCGCTGATCGCCGTCACGGTCGACCACGGGCTGCGGCCGGAAGCCGCCCGCGAGGCCCGCGACGTCAAGCGGCTCGCCGTCAGTCTTGATCTGCCGCATCGGACCCTGCGCTGGACCGACGCCAAGCCCGAAACCGGCCTGCCGGCGGCGGCGCGCGAGGCCCGCTACCGGCTGTTGGCCAAGGCGGCACGGGCGAGCGGTGCGACCCATATCCTTACCGCGCATACCCGCGACGACCAGGCTGAGACGCTGCTGATGCGGATGGCGCGTGGCAGCGGTATTGCAGGCCTGGCCGCCATGGCGCGCGAATCGGAGCGCGGGGGCGTGGTGCTGGCGCGGCCCTTGCTCGACGTGGCCAAGGCGCGGTTAATCGCCACCCTGGCCAGGGCGAAGGTCGATTTCGCCGACGATCCCACCAACCGCGATACCCATTTCACCCGGCCGCGGCTGCGGGCGCTGATGCCCGGTTTGGCCGAAGAGGGGTTCGATTCGCGCAATCTGGCGCGGCTGGCGGCGCGGTTGGCGCGGGCCAATGCCGCGCTGGAGGTGTTGGTCGACGGGGCAGAGCGCTTTCTGGCGCTGAAAAGCGATCCCCGGCCCGGTGTTGACGCCAAGATCTTCGCCGCGCTCCCTGAGGAAATCCGGCTCCGGCTGCTGCTGCGCATGGTCAACCGGGCCGGCCATGAGGGCCCGGCCGAACTCGGCAAGGCCGAGGCGCTGGTGCTGGCGCTGGACCAGGCCTGTCGCGACGGTGCCAAAGGTATCCGGCTCAAGCAGACCCTGGCCGGTGCGCTGGTCAGCCTGACCGGCGACCTGCTGCGAATCGAGGCTGCGCCGCCGCGCCGCCGGCCGATTGGGACGTGAAGGCGGAGCAGCCGCAGCGCTATCCTTTAACCACCGGCGGAAAACCCCGGCGAGACGCCATCATTTGAACTGGAATAGCGCTAGGATGCGCTAAATAGTCCCGAATGGTTCCCTTGGCATCGCGTCGTCCCGCACCTAGATTGTAATGCAACCGACCCAGGGTGATCCCTTGAGCCGATCCAAGGGAAATAAGGCCGCGATCCGCGCGGCGACGAAGGAAGTTCAATGAACGCGAATCTGCGCAATTTCGCCCTCTGGGTCATCATCGTTCTATTGCTGCTGGCGCTGTTCACGCTCTTCCAGAATCCTGGTCAGCGCGCCGCCTCGCAGGACATCACCTTCTCGCAGCTGCTGACCGAGGTCGATCAGAACCATGTGCGCGACGTGGTGATCCAGGGGCCAGAGATTCACGGCACCTTCACCAACGGCTCCAGCTTCCAGACCTACGCGCCCTCCGATCCGACGCTGGTGAAGCGCCTGTATGACGGCAAAGTCTCGATCACCGCCAAGCCGCCCGGCGACAACGTGCCGTGGTTCGTTTCGCTGCTGGTGTCCTGGCTGCCGTTCATCGCGCTGATCGGCGTGTGGATCTTCCTGTCCCGCCAGATGCAGGGCGGTGCCGGCAAGGCGATGGGCTTTGGCAAGTCGCGCGCCAAGATGCTGACGGAGGCGCACGGCCGCGTGACGTTTGAAGACGTCGCCGGCGTCGACGAAGCCAAGCAGGACCTGCAGGAAATCGTCGAATTCCTCCGCGACCCCGGCAAGTACCAGCGCCTCGGCGGTCGCATTCCGCGCGGCGTGCTGTTGGTCGGCCCTCCCGGCACCGGCAAGACGCTGATTGCGCGCGCGGTGGCCGGCGAGGCCAACGTGCCGTTCTTCACGATTTCAGGTTCTGACTTCGTCGAAATGTTCGTCGGCGTCGGCGCCAGCCGCGTCCGTGACATGTTCGAGCAGGCCAAGAAGAACGCGCCTTGCATCATCTTCATCGACGAAATCGATGCGGTCGGTCGTCATCGCGGCGCCGGCCTCGGCGGCGGCAACGACGAGCGAGAGCAGACCCTCAACCAGTTGCTGGTGGAGATGGACGGCTTCGAAGCCAACGAAGGCGTAATCCTGATCGCCGCGACCAACCGTCCGGACGTGCTGGATCCCGCTTTGCTTCGCCCGGGCCGCTTCGACCGTCAGGTCGTGGTGCCGAACCCGGACGTCGTCGGCCGCGAACAGATCCTCAAGGTCCATGTCCGCAAGGTGCCGCTGGCGCCGGATATCAACCTCAAGACCATCGCACGCGGCACCCCGGGTTTCTCCGGCGCCGACCTGATGAACCTGGTCAACGAAGCCGCTCTCACCGCCGCGCGCCGCAACAAGCGCATGGTGACCCAGAGCGAGTTCGAAGAGGCCAAGGACAAGGTGATGATGGGCGCCGAGCGCAAGTCGCTGGTCATGACCGAGGAAGAGAAGATGCTGACGGCCTATCACGAGGGCGGTCACGCCATCGTCGGCCTCAACGTCATCGCCACCGACCCGATCCACAAGGCGACCATCATTCCGCGCGGCCGTGCGCTGGGCATGGTGATGCAGTTGCCGGAACGCGACAAGCTGTCGATGTCGCTGGAGCAGATGACCTCGCGCCTCGCCATTATGATGGGCGGCCGGGTTGCCGAAGAGCTGATCTTCGGTCGCAACAAGGTGACGTCCGGTGCGTCGTCCGACATCGAGCAGGCCACGCGCCTCGCCCGCATGATGGTGACGCGCTGGGGCCTGTCGGAAGAACTCGGCACTGTGTCGTACGGCGAGAACCAGGACGAAGTGTTCCTCGGCATGTCGGTGTCGCGCACCCAGAATGCTTCCGAGGCCACCGTGCAGAAGATCGACAGCGAGATCCGCCGTCTGGTCGAGGAGGGCTACAACGAGGCCACCAAGATCCTGACCGAGAAGCGTGCCGATCTCGAAGCCCTCGCCAAGGGCCTGCTCGAGTTCGAGACGCTGTCGGGCGACGAGATTACGGATCTGCTGAATGGCAAGAAGCCGAACCGCGAGTCGGTGCTCGAGCCGACCGGCCCGCGCACCTCGGCAGTGCCGCCCGCCGGCAAGCCGCGCCCGCGTCCGGATACCGGTCTCGAGCCGCAGCCGCAGGCCTGAGCCTGCTGCATCGAGGATTGCAAAACGCGGCCGCGAGGCCGCGTTTTTTGTGGTTGGATCTCGTGCCCCGGATGCGATGCGATGCCAGGCGAAGCGACAGCATCGCCGCCAGTATCGCTTCGCTGATCCGGGGCCATTCCAATCGACGGTGTTCGTGACGGTCCCGGATCTGCGCAGCAGCATGCGATGCTGCGCATCCGCGCGAAGCTTTGCTTCGCTAGGCTGCAGCGCGTCCGGGACACGCATCTTGGCGCTTTCGCGCTGATCATATTCGAATGTCAAACAGCCAAGTGCTCTCGTTCTCGCGGCGCCCACCCAAGGCGTCCGAGGTGTGAGCAGATCTCCCCTCCAGACATGAGGGGAGCGGCGCGCCTGCGGGCGCGCCACCGCGGGGTTTATGGCTGAGGGACCGTTCTTCCGGGGCAGCTTCCGGCGGGCTTTCCCCGCCTTGTCACTGTCCACGTCCAGCCGGCAAAGAGCGGCAGAGCCCCGTAGTGGGCCCGGACGGTGACCTCAAGCCTCCCGGGGCGTGCTTGCGAGGCACACGCGCGGGACACCGCATCCGGCTCCACTCTCAAGACGCCTCATGACAGCGCCCCTCGTTGAGCAGGATGGGGAGACTATAGGTGACAATAGGACTATAGTCAATAGTGAGGTTGAGGAAATCTTGTCACGCTGGGCCGCGCAGCGGACTCTGCACACCCGGCTGCTTGCGCGATATCAATACCACCGCGCCGATGACCACCTAGGGTCACGACGACCAACTTCGGAGCGCGCCATGGATCGCAGGACTCTTCTCATCGGCGGCGGCGTGGCGGGCGGCGTGGTCGCGGCTGGCGTCGGCGGTCTGATACTTGAGACACGGCAGGATATCGGCGAATGGCGTGCTGCCGCCGCGGCCTTGCGCCGGCCGCTCGACGGCAGGCTGCGCGGTCGCAACGCGCTGACCGAGTTGGTGCGCGCCGCGACGCTCGCCGCCAACAGCCACAACACCCAGGCCTGGCGCTTCGCGATCGGCGAGGCGACGATCGCCGTGCTGCCGGACTTTGCGCGGCGCACGCCGGTGGTCGATCCCGACGACCATCATCTCTATGCCAGCCTCGGCGCGGCGGTGGAGAACATCGTGCAGGCGGCGCCGGTGTTCGGACTCGTGGCGACGCCGCGATTCGATTCACAGGGCGACGAGCGCGTGGTCATCGACCTCAGCGACGGCGACACCGTCACCACGCCGATGGCCGCGGCGATCATGACGCGGCAATGCAGCCGCGCCTTGTATGACGGCCGTGCGGTTGCCGCGGATGCGCTGCGGGCGCTGGCCGCGGCCGGCAACGGCGAGGGCGTGAAGCTGCTGCTGTTGACCGAGCGGCCGGCCATCGATGCCGTGGCGGGCCTGATCATCGATGGCAATAGCCGGCAGTTGAACGACCCGGTATTCATGGCCGAGCTGAAACACTGGCTACGCTTTAGCTATGCCGAGGCGCTGCGCACGGCAGACGGGCTGTTCGTGGCGGCGTCCGGCAATCCGGCACTGCCGACGCCGGTCGGCCGAATGCTGTTCGACGTGGTGATGTCCGCCGACTCCGAGAACAAAAAATGTCGCGACCAGATCGCCAGTTCGGCGGGCCTCGCCATCTTCGTCTCGGCGCGGGACGACGGGGCGCATTGGCTGGCGAGCGGGCGCGCCTATCAGCGCTTCGCCCTGCAGGCCACCGCGCTCGGCATCAGCCACGCGTTCCTCAACCAGGCGGTCGAGGTCGCGTCGGTGCGGCAGCGGCTTGCGGGGCTGCTGGCGTCCGGCGCGCGGCCCGACCTGATCGTCCGCTTCGGCTATGGGCCGCCGATGCCGCCGTCGTTGCGCCGGCCGGTCACGGAGATGCTGGCCTGACTGGTATCAATTCTGGCGCGGGTCTTGCTTTTCAAAAGTATCAGGTCGATCCTCCGGCAGCGCAGGAGATTCCGATGTCAGCCCATTCGAACCCGTCGCCCGTCATTGTCATCCCAGGCGCCGATCCCCGGCTCTACAATCACGATCTGGCGCCGGTGGCGCCCGCCGGGCGGACCTGGGGCGTGTTCAGCATCTTCGCCATGTGGATGTCCGATGTGCATTCGGTCGGCGGCTACACCTTTGCGGCCAGCCTGTTCTTCCTCGGCCTTACCGGCTGGGAAGTGCTAGTCGCCATGGTGGTTGGTATCACCGCGGTTTATTTCCTGATGAACCTGATCGGGCGGCCGTCGCTCAAATACGGCACGCCGTTTCCGGTGGTGGCACGGATGTCGTTCGGCGTCATGGGCGCCAACATCGCTGCCGGCCTGCGCGGCATTGTCGGCATCGTCTGGTACGGCGTGCAGACCTATTTCGCTTCCAAGGCGGTGCAGGCTCTGGTGCTGGCGTTCTATCCCGCTGCCGAGATCTGGACCCATGGCAGTTTTGTCGGCCTGTCGCCGCTGGGCTGGGGCAGCTTCCTGTTCATGTGGCTGTTCCAGCTGCTGATCTTTCTCAACGGCATGGAGACGATCAGGAAGTTCATCGATTTCTGCGGACCCGTCGTCTACATCGTGATGTTCGCGCTGGCGATCTGGATTCTGGCACAGACCGGCACGTCCAGCCTGTCGCTGCAGCTCAGCCCGCGCGTCGAGGGGTCGGCCATCGGCCACATGGCCAATGCCGCGATGCTGATCGTGGCGTATTTCGCGGCGCTGCTGCTGAACTTCGGCGACTTCTCGCGCTTCGCCCGCGACGAAAGGTCGATGAAGGTCGGCAACTTCCTCGGGCTGCCGGTGAACTTCATCGTGTTCGCGATCATCACGGTGATCGTCACCGCCGGCACGGTCAACGTGTTCGGCGAGGCGATCATGGATCCCGTGGCCATCGTCGAGCGGATCGGTAATCCCTGGGTGGTGGCGCTCGGCTCGGTCACCTTCATCGTGGCGACCATGGGCATCAACATCGTCGCCAATTTCGTGTCGCCGGCCTACGACATTTCCAACCTCTATCCGGAGAAGATCGACTTCAAGCTCGGCGGCCTGATCACCTCGATCCTGTCGGTGCTGGTGTGCCCATGGATCTTCGTCTCCAGCCCGCAGGCCATCACCATCTTCGTCAGCATTTTCGGCGCGGCGCTGGGGCCGATGTTCGGCATCATGATCGCCGACTATTATCTGGTGAAGAAGCAGCAGGTGGTGCTGGCCGACCTCTATACGATGTCGCCGAACGGCTCGCTGTATTTCGCGAGCGGCTGGAACGTCCGGGCACTGCAGGCGCTGGCCGGCTCCGCGGTGGTGTCGATCGGCCTGGCGCTGCTCGGCGCCTACAAGGTGGTGCCGAATATCGGCGACTGGGGCTGGCTGATCGGCGCGACGCTGGCGGCGGCGCTGTATATGGCGCTGATGCGGGGCCGGGCAGTGGTGCCAGCGCCCGGGCTGGCCCGGCCTTAAGTTTTCCGCAACGCCGCGATGGCATTCTGCCGGCGCGCATGAGGCGCGCTGGGGAGTGCGCATGGCCGCGCCGCTGACGATGTCGACGCCGAGGGACCGCCCCGCGATCCCCGCGGTGCTGCTCAATGTCTGCTTCGTGCTGGCGGTGCTCAACGTCGTGTTCTTCCCGGCCTTCTACGGCCGCGGCTGGATCTTCGACGACCAGGGCCTCGGTATGCCCACCGATTTCGTCAATGTCTGGTCGGCCGGCAGGCTGGCATTGGACGGCCATCCGGCGCTGGCCTGGGACTGGGGCGTTCAGAAGCAGTTGCAGGTGGCGGTGCTCGGCCAGAGCTATGAGGGCAACTTCGCCTGGCACTATCCGCCGCCGTTCCTGTTCGTCGCCGAACTGCTGGCGCTGCTGCCCTATGGCCTCGCTTTTGTCAGTTGGCCGCTTGTCAGTCTCATTCCCTATCTCGCGGCGATGCGCGCCATTGTCGGGCGGCCGTTCGGTCTCTTGCTGGCGCTGGCGTTCCCGGTGGTGATGACCAACACGCTGGTCGGGCAGAACGGTTTCCTCACGGCATCGCTGATCGGCGGCATGCTGGTGCTGCTGCCGACACGGCCGATTCTCGCCGGCATCTGCCTCGGGCTGCTCAGCTACAAACCGCAATACGGCCTGCTGTTCCCGCTGGTGCTGATCGCCACCGCGCAATGGCGCACCTTCGTCAGCGCCGGCGTCACCGTGGTCGCGCTGGTTCTGGTGTCATGGCTCGCCTTCGGCAGCGACAGCCGGCAGGCCTTCTTCAAGTGGATGCCAATGTTCTCGCAGGCCTTCCTCACCGAGGGCCGGGCGCCTTGGGGCAAGATGCAGAGCATCTTTGCGCTGGTGCGCTATTTCGGCGGCAGCGAGCCGCTCGGCTGGACATTCCAGTGGGTCATGACCGCGACGGTGGCGGCAACGCTGGTAGTGCTGTGGCGCAGCCGCGTGCGCTATGAACTCAAGGCCGCGGCGCTGGCCACCGGCACCCTGCTGGTGACGCCCTATCTGTTTCTCTACGACGTCATGGTGCTGGCCATCGCCGTGGCGTTCCTGATGCGCGTCGGCCTTGCCGAAGGTTTTGCCCGCCATGAGCTGCCGGTGCTGGGCCTCGCAGCGGTGCTGCTGATGATCTATCCGCTGCTCGGCGCGCCCACCGGCTTCGGCGCCACGCTGCTGGTGGCCGGCCTGATTGCGGCGCGCTGCGGGGCGTGGCGGAAGCGCGCCGCGCAACCGGCAGGGCAGCCCTCGGCACTGATCATGACGTCGGCGCATCCGCAATGAACACGGTGCGTCGGGTGCTGTCGTCATCGCCCCATGCGCGTTCGAGATCCGACAGCGGCACAGGGGTGGACCGGATCTGAAAGCCGGCCTGCACGGTGGCGCGAAGCAGCGCGTCGATGGCGTGAAGCATGCGATCGAGGGGGACGCTACCGATGCCGCTGCCCATCAGCGTGATGGCCGAGGAACGCAATACTGCAGCCGGCAGGGTGATGTCCGTGCCGCTGGCGGCGCCGACCTGGACGAAACGGATGGGCACGGCATCCCGTCCGGCCCTGGCGCCTGCGATCAGGAGGCGCTCGGCGCTGCGACCCCACAGATAGTCGATCACCACATCGACGCCTGCGGCGAACTGCTCCTTGATGACGTTTTCCGTATTCGCTTCGTCGTCCCCGAGCGGAATGATCACATCGGCTCCAAGCGCCGGCAGCGCTTCCAGGGCTTCGGAATTGCGGCCGGTGGCGATGACCTGCCGGGCGCCGAGATGTTTTGCGATCTGCACGGCGAGGCGACCCGCAGTGCCGGTCGCGCCGTTGACCAGCACGGTTTCGCCGGCCTGCAATGCTGCGCGCTCCGTATAGGCGACCACGACGACATGCCGGGATTGGCGATCGCCGCGGCGGTCACGTCGTCAAGATCGTCGGGCAGGGCGATGCATTGCGCCGACGACACCACGGTTCGCTCGGCCATGCTGCCGTTGGGGGCTTTCGGCAGAACGAAATAAACCCGGCGCCCATCGTCAGTCCGTCCGACGCCGTCGACGCCGACCACGAACGGAAATTCCCCGGAGGAGCTGTAGTGCCGGCCGGAGGCCCAGCTCTTGACCAACTGACTGATGGCGGCGGCGCTCACCGCGATGCGGCTCTCGCCTGCAGCCGGCTGCGGCTCGCTGAAGTCACCATAGACCGGCCGTTCGCCATGCCTGGAGACGATCACTGCTTTCATGTGGTTTCCCTTCCAGTCTCAGTAAATGCGTGTATTATGCACATATTAGGAGGAGTGCGATGGCGTCAAGAAAAAATGTGCAAAATACACATATAAGTGAGCGGCTTCGGCAGATTCACAGCGCGGTGCTGGATATCGTCAGCGTGATGAACCGGCCGCAACGCGACGAGGCGCTGATCCGGGAGGCGGGCATCCCGCTCGATCGTGCGCTGTTTCCGCTGCTGGTCCTGATCGAAAGGTTCGGACCGATTGGCGTGGTCGACCTGTCTGACCGGGTCGGGCGCGACTACACTACGGTCAGCCGCCAGGTGGCGAAGCTTGAAAGCCTCGATCTGGTGGAACGCCGCGAAAGCGTTGCGGACCGCCGGGTGCGCGAGGCGGTGGCGACCGCGAAGGGCAAGGCGATGACCGGCCTTGTCGACGCCGCACGCGAGCGGATCGGTCGCGGCATCTTCGCGACTTGGGAGACGCAGGAGCTGGACGAGCTGGTGCGCCTGATGCGAAAGTTTGCCGATGCGGTCTCGCAAGAGCCGTCCGCGGGATCCTAGGCCCCGCGTCTATGCCAGCCGGCAGTCGATGGCGAAGCGGACCAGTTCCGCGGAATTGCGCACGCCGAGCTTCTGACGCATCAGCGACGACGTATTGGCGATGGTCTTGTAGGACGCGTGCACCAGCCAGGCGATCTCGGTCAGGCTCTTGCCGGCGGCAAGCAGGCGCAGGATCTCGATCTCGCGTGCCGACAGCTTGCCGAGCGGCCCGCCGGCGAGGCCGGGTCCGGCGAAGGCGATGCTGCTGGCGGTGGCGCGGGTCAGGAACACGCCGCCTTGGCCGACCACGCGAATGGCCTCGATGAGATCGTCCGGCTCGCCGGATTTGGACACATAGCCCTTGGCGCCGGCTTCGATGGCGCGCGCGGCGAACACGGGATCGTCGTTCATGCTGAACATGATGATGCGCGCACCCGCGGCGCGCGCCAGAATGCGGCGCGCCAACTCGAATCCGGACACGCCCGGCAGGTTGATGTCGAGCACACAGATGTCCGGTTGCTCGGCGACGAAGGCGGCCTCGCCGCTCTCGGCGTCGTTGGCCTCAACCACCTCGATGTCGGGATCGCCAGCGAATAGCGCACGGCAGCCGGAGGCGACGATCGGGTGGTCATCGACAATCAGCACGCGCATCAACTGCTCCGGGTCGTATCTCGCCGGCAACTTATTGTAACATCAATTAAGGGTTGCCGGTTTTGCATGTCAACGTTCCCTGATTGTGCAGTGCGGCAACGAGGGAGCGGAACGATGTGGCAAAGGCTGTCATTGCGGGCGCGGCTGAACATGCTGCTGGCGCTGGTGTTGGTGCTCGGGCTGGCGGTCAACGTGGCGCGGCTGGTGCTCGACGCAGCGCCGCGGGTGCAGGCCGAGGACCAGAGCGTGGTGCGGCTGGCGCGCGAATTCATCCAGACGCTGGTGGCGGGCCTCAACGATACGCCGGATCCCGAAGCGAAGCTGGCGGACATCCTCGCCGACCTCAGCCGGCTGCGCCATGTCAGCATCACCCGCGAAGGCGGCGCGCTGATCGCCGCAGCATCAAGGGACCTGCCACCGCCGGCGGGCTCCGCCACGCAGGCCGCCGCGCCGCCGGCGTGGTTTGTGCAACTGGTGCATCCCGAGCAGAGCATGGTGCGTGTGCCGGTGACGGCCAACGGGCGTTCGCTGGGCACGCTGGTGGTGGCGTCGCATCCCACCGACGAGATCGCCGAGATCTGGGACGGCATCGTGACGCAGATCGAGGTCGGCTCGGCCATCGCCGCCATCCTGCTGCTGATCACCATGACGGTCGTCGGCCGCGCGCTTCAGCCGATCCAGGGGCTTGGAGCGGCGATGGCCGGCATCGAAGCGGGTCGCTACGACACGCGGGTGCTGCCGTTGGGCCCGCCGGAACTCGCCGATATCGGCGACCGGCTCAATCATCTGGCGGCGGCGCTCGGTGGGGCCGTGGAGGACAAACGGCGACTGGCAGCGCGGATCGTCTCGCTGCAGGACGTCGAGCGCAAGGAAATCGCCAGGGAACTGCACGACGAGTTCGGCCCCACTCTGTTTGCATTGCGTGCGCATGGCAGCGCGCTGACGCGGGTGGCCGATGCGCCGCAGCCGGACATCGCCGCGCTGCGCCGCCATGGCGGCGCCATGCTGGAACAGGTCAATGCGCTGCAGCAGTCCAACCGCCGGGTGCTGGCCCGGCTGCGGCCGGCGGGGCTGAGCGAATTGGGCCTAAGCGAGGCGCTGGCAGCGCTGGCACGGCTGTGGCGCGAGGCCCATCCCGGTGTCGCCGTCGAAATCGCACTGTCGCCGGCGCTCGATATCACCGACGAAGCGGTCGAGCTGACCGTCTATCGCGTGGTGCAGGAGGCACTGACCAATGTGTTCCGTCATGCCGGCGCGACCCGCGTTGTCGTTTCGATTGCACCGCTGCACGAGGCCGGCGGCACAGCGGCGCTGGTGCGGGTGGAAGACAACGGCGCCGGCTTGCCATCGGATCACCGGCTCGGCCTCGGCCTCACCGGGATGCGCGAGCGCGTGCTGGCGCTGGGCGGCAGCATGACGGTGAATTCGACGGAGCAGGGCGTGACGGTGGAGGCGATGGTGCCGACGGCATCTCTTCACCCTGCGGTGGCCGGGTGAAGACAGCGAAGCGATGGGTGGGGGCGCGAGCTGGGCAGTCGATCGCGCCCCCTCACCCACGGCTCTCCCTTGCCGGGGAGAGCGGGCACGCTGCCGTGGGAGCAGCAGCGTGCCGAGAGAATTCAGCGGGGCAGTTTTCCCATCGTCACAGCTTCACCCTGATGCCGCCGAACACCGCCAGCGGTGCACCCGGCACTTCGGTGCGCTGGTCGGTGAAGGTGATCGGCAGCCCCGCCTTGGCGGTGCCGGACGATTCGAAATAGGTGCCGAACAGCGCGTACTTGCTGTCGAACAGGTTGTTGACCACCGCGAACAGCGTCACGTTCTTCGTCACCTCGTAGGAGGTGTGGAGATTGACCACCGCATAGGATGGCAGCATCTGGTTCTGGTTGGCGTCGTCGCCGACGTAGTAGCGGCGACCCACGGCGACGATGTCGGCGCCGACCTTCCACTGCGGCGTCACCAGATATTCCGCGCCGACCTTGAACTGGTGCTGGGGAATGCCGGGGATGCGGTTGCCGGAGGTGACGAAGATATTGCCGTTTGCGTCCGCGGAGGGATTGTTGGGCGAGGCCAGCGTGCCGTTGAAGCGATAGGTGGCGTCGATGAAGCTGTAGCCGGCATAGACCAGCCACTGGCTCGACCTGTATTCGGCCGAGAGCTCGACGCCCTGGCGGCGGGTGCGCGGGACGTTCTGGTAGTAGCCGCGGCCCTGGATGGTGCTCGCCAGCGTGATGATGTCGTCGTCGCTGTCGGTACGGAACAGGCCGGCCTTCCACTCGAAGATGCCGCCCGCCAGTGCGCTGTTGCCGCGCAGTCCGAGCTCATAGGTGTGGCCGACCACCTGCTTGAGCGGCGGATCGGAGACCAGGAAGTTCTCCAGCAGGCATGGCTTGTCGGGATTGGAGCAACCGAGCTCGAGCGGCGTCGGCGCGCGGTTGGATTCCGAGTACCCGCCATAGGCGGTCATCCACGGCGCAATCTTGTAGGTGAGGCCGACCACGGGATTGAGGCGCGAGAACCGCGCATCGGTGTTGAGGTCGGGACTGGTGCCGAGCATGTCGCGCAACGAAATGTCGGCGATGTTGTAGCGGGCGCCTGCGGTGGCCGCGAGCGCATCGGTGATGTCGAAGGTGTCGGTGGCGTAGATGCCGTAATAGGTATTGCGGGTGTTGATGCTCACCGGCGTGTAGCCGACATTGCCGAGCGTGTGGATCACCGAGCCGTTGCCGGGGATCGTCGGATTGAGCCCGACCGTGAGGTCCGGATAGATGTAGCCAAGCGTCGAGGTGGCGTCGAACGCCGTCTTGCCGCGATCGATGCTGCCGCCGACCACAAAATGATTTCCGTGGCCGAACAGCTTGTCATCGTTGGTGGCCTGCAGCGAGCCGCCAAAAGTATCGGAGCTGGTCTTGGTCCGATCGATGCTGCCATAGGGCACTGGCGCGCAGGTATTGCCTGAGCCGGGCGGACAGGGAATCGGCTGGTTGTTCTGGTCGAGGATCACAAACTGGTTGCGGAAGGCGAGGGCGGCGGCGCCGGTGAACGGTACAGGCCGCGGGAAGCCGTCGTCTTGCAGGCACAAACGACCGGCATAGGATGACGAATTGCTGCAGCGCTCGACATTGCCGTCGTTGCCGTCGACATGGTCCTGGCGGAAGAAGCGGCCGTAGAGGTTGCCCTGCACGGTCCACGAGTCGGTGACCGCGACTTTGCCGTTCATGCCGATCATGGCCATCTTGTTGTCGGTGGTCTGCGGCGTGGTGTAGATCGAGCTCCAGTTGCGGGCGAGCATTTCCACCGGGGTCGCTGCGGCAACACCGAATGAACTGGTGGAGACGCCGCCGAACAGATGGAACTCGGCGCGATCGTCACGCCAGCCGACGTCGCCATAGAAGCGGCCGAGCTTCGCTGGTGACTTCTGCCGCCAGCCGTCGTCGGTCAGGCCCTGCGCGGCAAAGTAGCTGCTCCAGTTGCCGTTCTGCGCGCCATACTGCACGCCGCCCTGGCCGCGACCGTAGGAGCCACCCTGGCCCTCGGCCTCGAAGCCCTGATAGGTGAAGCCGTTCTTCATCTGCAGGCTGACGGCGCCGCCCAGCGCATTGAGGCCGAACACCGGGTTGTTGGTGAAGACGTCGGCGCGCGAGATCGCATTGGTGGGGATCAGGTCCCAGTTCACCGTGTCGCCGAAGGATCTCGTTGATGCGCATGCCGTTCATGTAAACGGCGAGGCCCTGCGGCGTGCCCTGCAGCGGCGAGGCCGAGAAGCCGCGATAGCTGACGGCCTGCTGGGCGCTGTTGCCGTTGGGATCCGACAGAGTGACGCCGGGAATGCGCTGGAACAGGGTGTCGGTGATGTTCTGCGAATAGCTGCGCTGGAAATCCTCTGATGTGACCGACGACGTCAGCGACGGGATCTTGTCCTTGTCGATGCCGGTTCCCTGAAGCGGGGTATTGGAGATCACGTCGATGGTCGGCAGCGTCTGCTGCGCCTGTGACGATGCGGGCCATAGCAGGCCGATTGACGCAATGGTGGCCCCCGCCAGCCGTGTGAGAGTCGGATTCGCCCCGTTATGCGTGCGACACGCAGAAAAATAACGTCCCATCCCCGCCCTGCCTTTTTGCTTGGTCAGTTGGACAAAGACTGCGAGAGAGCCGCCGTTTTCGCAAACAAAAATACCGCTGCCGATGCGGGAAACTTTTCCGGCGCGATCGGGAAAATGTCCCGACCGGCTCTCGCATATTGTGGTGCGATGTCGGATGACGTCACCAAACTGTCGTCCCGCGGAGATCGGAAAGCTGCGGCGGCTGTCAGCAAGTGTTTGATGTGGATCAAGAACGGCCAGAGCCGATGATCTATGATGGCAATCAGGCGCCGACCCTGATGCCGGCAAATCCCCCCATCATCGAATGAGCCCCTCATGTCCGCCAATGGCAGCGACACGGGACACGTGCGCCGTCGGCGCATGGAAGTCTTCGCATTTCTATTTCTCACCGTGGTGCTGATGCCGGCGCTCGCGGTGGCGACAGTTGGCGGCTACGGGCTCTCGGTCTGGATTTTTCAGATGATCGTCGGGCCGCCCGGCCCGCCGGCCGCCCACTAGCAGTCGTTAACAGCAAGGAATATGTCCGTGCAAAAGCAGCAAACTGTTATCGATCGCCGCTCCCTGATGAGGGGGCGCCTTCTTAACCCGGACCGCGTCATCGCCCCGCCCGGCGGCGAGATTGCCAGCATTCTGGTGCAGGCGCGACCGGAGCATCTTGCAACCGTCGAGGCCGCCATCCTCGCTCTGGCCGGCTGCGAAATTCACGGCCGCGATCCCAAGGGCAAGCTGGTGGTGGTGATCGATGTCCCCGACGCGGGCGCGATCGGGTCGACCCTCAACACCATCGCGCTGCTGCCGGACGTCTACTCGGCCTCGCTCGTGTTTCACGCCATCGATGCCGCCTAGGCGTTGGAGAGAATTGTCATGACCGCACCGAAACTCGACCGTCGCCAGGTTCTCAAGCTCGAGGCCGCCGCCATGGCGGCGATGGCCGGCGGCATGGCAGCGCCGGCGCTGGCCGCCAACCTCACCACCGAGCGGTCGCAAAGCGAATTGAAATGGGACAAGGCGCCGTGCCGCTTCTGCGGCACCGGCTGCAGCGTCATGGTGGCCACCAAGGAAAACCGCGTGGTCGCCACCCATGGCGACATCAAGTCCGAGGTCAACCGCGGCCTCAACTGCGTCAAGGGCTACTTCCTGTCCAAGATCATGTACGGCCATGACCGGCTGACCCAGCCGATGCTGCGCAAGACTAATGGCAAGTACGACAAGAACGGCGAGTTCACGCCGGTGTCGTGGGACGAAGCCTTCGACGTGATGGCGGAGAAGTTCAAGGCGGCGCTGAAGAAGCGCGGCCCCAGCGGTGTTGGCATGTTCGGCTCCGGCCAGTGGACGATCTGGGAAGGCTACGCCGCGTTGAAGCTGATGAAGGCCGGCTTCCGCTCCAACAATCTCGATCCCAATGCGCGCCACTGCATGGCCTCCGCCGCGGTCGGCTTCATGCGCACCTTCGGCATCGACGAGCCGATGGGCTGCTACGACGATATCGAGGCCGCCGACGCCTTCGTGCTGTGGGGCTCCAACATGGCGGAGATGCATCCGATCCTGTGGACCCGGGTGGCCGACCGCCGTCTCAGCGCGCCGCATGTCAAGGTCGCTGTGCTGTCGACATTCGAGCATCGCTCGTTCGATCTCGCCGACATCGGCATGGTGTTCAAGCCGCACACCGATCTCTATCTGCTCAACGCCATCGCCAACCACATCGTCAAGACCGGCCGCGTCAACAAGGATTTCGTCGACAAACACACGCTGTTCAAGCGCGGCCAGACCGATATCGGCTACGGCCTGCGGCCCGAACATCCGCTCGAGAAGAAGGCCACCGGCCGCACCAAGGCCAATGACTCCACCGACATGAGCTATGACGATTACGTCAAGTTCGTTTCGGACTTCACGCTGGAGAAGGCCGCCGAAATGTCCGGCGTGCCGCTGAACCGGCTGCAGGCGATGGCCGAGCTCTACGCCGACCCCAAGGTCAAGGTGGTCAGCTTCTGGACCATGGGCTTCAACCAGCACACCCGCGGCGTCTGGTGCAACAACCTGATCTACAACATCCACCTCTTGACCGGAAAGATCTCCGAGCCCGGCAACAGCCCGTTCTCGCTGACCGGCCAGCCCTCGGCGTGCGGTACCGCGCGCGAGGTCGGCACCTTCTCGCACCGTCTGCCCGCCGACATGGTGGTGACCAACAAGGCGCATCGCGACAAGACCGAGCAGATCTGGAAGCTGCCGGAAGGCACCATCCCCGACAAACCCGGCTATCACGCCGTGCTGCAGAACCGCATGCTCAAGGACGGGCTGCTCAACGCCTACTGGGTGCAGGTCAACAACAACCTGCAGGCCGGCGCCAACTCCAACGAAGAGACGTATCAGGGTTATCGCAATCCGGAGAACTTCATCGTCGTGTCCGACGCCTATCCGTCGGTCACGGCCATGGCCGCCGACCTGATCCTGCCCACCGCCATGTGGGTGGAGAAAGAGGGCGCCTACGGCAATGCCGAGCGGCGCACCCACTTCTGGCACCAGCCGGTGTCGGCACCGGGCGAGTCGAAATCCGATCTGTGGCAGCCGATGGAGTTTTCCAAGCGCTTCAAGATCGAGGAAGTCTGGCCGGAGGAGTTGATCGCCAAGAAGCCGGAAGTTCGCGGCAAGACCATGTACGACGTGCTGTACAAGAACGGCCAGGTCGATGCATTCCCGGTTACCGACATCGAGGCCGGCTACCTCAACGACGAATCCAAGGCGTTCGGCTTCTACGTCCACAAGGGCCTGTTCGAGGAATATGCCAGCTTCGGTCGCGGTCATGGCCACGACCTGGCGCCGTTCGACACCTATCATCAGGTGCGGGGGCTGCGCTGGCCGGTGGTCAACGGCCAGGAAACGCGGTGGCGGTTCCGCGAGGGGCTCGACCCCTACGTCAAGCAAGGCAAGGACATCGAGTTCTACGGTTTCCCCGATGGCCGCGCGCGGATCTTCGCGCTGCCCTATGAGCCGCCGGCGGAATCCCCCGATGCCGACTATCCGTTCTGGCTGTCGACCGGCCGCGTGCTCGAGCACTGGCATTCCGGCACCATGACGCGGCGCGTGCCCGAACTCTACAAGGCGTTCCCGGAGGCTGTCTGCTTCATGCATCCAGACGACGCGCTGGAAGCCAAGCTACGGCGCGGCGACGAGATCAAGCTGTCGTCGCGGCGCGGCTTCATCCGCACCCGGGTCGAGACCCGCGGTCGCAACAAGCCGCCGCGCGGAGTGGTGTTCGTGCCGTGGTTCGACGAAGCGCAGCCGATCAACAAGGTGACGCTGGACGCCACCGATCCGATCTCGCTGCAGACCGACTACAAGAAATGCGCGGTGCGCATCGAGCGGGTGCAAAGCACATGATCGGAAAACCTGTATTCCTGGCGCTGGCGATCATCCTCGCCGCCGCCTCGACGTCGCTGGTCGCGCAGACCGTCAGTTCCGGGCTGCGCGGGTCCACGCCGCTCAACGAGGAGGGGGCAGCGCCGCCGCTGCTGCCGCTGCGCAACTCGGCGGACAAGGAAGTGCGCAACTATCCCGAACAGCCGCCGGTGATCCCGCACACCACCGAGGGTTACCAGATCGACCTCAACGGCAACAAGTGCCTGTCGTGCCACGCCCGCGCGCGAATCGGCGAGTCGCAGGCGCCGATGGTCAGCATCACCCACTTCATGGATCGCGATGGCCAGTTCCTGGCCTCGGTGTCGCCGCGCCGCTTCTTCTGCACCGAATGCCACGTGCCACAGAGCACGGCAAAGCCGCCGATCGTCAATGATTTCGTCGATATCGATTCGCTGCTGCTGCAGAAGAGCGCCGCGCCCGGGGGCAAGCGATGACCGATATCACCCCGCCGCGCCGCGCATGGCCGGCACGGACCTGGGGGTTCGTGATCGATCTGTGGAACGTGCTGCGACGGCCGAGTTCGGTGTTCGGGCTCGGCGTGCTGGTGCTCGCCGGCTTCGTTGCCGGCGTGATCTTCTGGGGCGGCTTCAACACCGCGCTGGAAATCACCAACACCGAAAAATTCTGCACCGGCTGCCACGAGATGCGCGACAACGTGTTCTCCGAATTGAAGTCGACCATCCACTTCTCCAACCGCTCCGGCGTGCGCGCCAGGCTGCCCGGACTGCCACGTGCCGCACAACTGGACCGACAAGATCGCGCGCAAGATGCAGGCTTCCAAGGAAGTCTGGGGCCATCTGTTCGGCTCGATCGATACGCCCGACAAGTTCCGCGAACACCGGCTGGAACTGGCGCTGCACGAGTGGGCCCGCTTCAAGGCCAACGATTCCCTGGAATGCCGCAACTGCCACAGCGCGGCCTCGATGGACATCACCAAGCAGTCGCCGCGCGCCTCGGTGGCGCACCAGCGCTTCCTGTTCACCGGCGAGAAGACCTGCATCGACTGCCACAAGGGCATCGCGCATCATCTGCCCGACATGAAGGGCGTTCCGGGCTGGCAGTGAGGGGGAACGAGAAGCGCGGGTAAACTTCGCCCGCGCATAACGCGCATGAGCGGCGACGGCTTGACGGCGCCGCGCTCTGCCCGCAGTCATGGCATCCCACGCGGATCATGCCATGCACCACACCGGAATTCCCAAGACGCCAGCCTACTGGTCCACCGCGGCGATCATGCCGGGCATTGTCGCCATCGTGCCGATGCTGCCGGGCACGCTGGCGTTCGGCATGGCGTTCGGCGCGCTATGTGCGCAGAAGCATTTCTCGCTGGCCGAGGTCGAGTTGATGATGGCCACGGTCTATGGCGGGCTGTCGCAGTTTGTTGCGGTGCAGTCCTGGCCCGACCGCCTGACGCCGTCCTCGATCGCCACGCTGGCGCTGCTGACCCTGACGGTGAACATCCGCTTCATGCTGATGAGCGCGACCTTGCGGCCGTGGTTCGGCACGCTGCCGGCGTGGCAGGCCTATCCGTCGATGCTGCTGGTCACCGATGGCGGCTGGCTGGCGGCGATGCGCTACCGCGAGCACGGCGGCGCCGACGCCTGGTTCTATGTCGGCGGCGGCATCGTGCTGTATCTGGTCTGGCTGCTGTCTTCGATCCCCGGTTTCCTGCTCGCCGAACAGCTCACCGATCCCCGCAAATACGGCGTCGACCTGGTGATGCCGGCCTTCTACGCCGCGATGCTGGTGCCGGCCTGGAAGGGGCCGCGCCGCGCCATCCCCTGGGTGGTGTCCGGCGTCGTCGCGCTGGTCGTGCACTGGCTGGCCGGCGGCTGGTGGTTCATCATCGCCGGCGCGCTGAGCGGCAGCATCAGCGCCGGGCTGATGGACGAGCCGGCGCCGGCCCACGGAGCCGCGTCATGAACGATTTTTTGCGCAGCGATGTCATGGTTGCGTTTGCCGTCATGACGGCGGTGACGGTGGCGTCGCGGCTCGGCGGCTACTGGCTGATGGGCTACGTCAACGTGACGCCGCGGGTGCGCCGCATGCTCGATGCGCTTCCCGGCTCGATCATCGTCGCCGCGGCGCTGCCGGTGGCGGTCAACGGCGGGCCGGTGGTGGTATTCGCCATCCTCGCCGCGATGGTCGTGACCATCATCCGGCGCAACGATTTCCTTGCCGTGATCACCGGCATGGCGGTCGCCGCAGCCGCCCGCGCGGCCGGCTTCGGAGGCTAATCCCGGATTTACAAAAGCTGCATACCGGACACAGCGGAAACCTCTTGTCAGGAGCTCTGAATTGTTGTTCAGTTCTTACCTGCGAGTGACCCTGGGATCTCGCCCAAAACGTTGAAGTCGTGCGTCTTCTCCGGATTGCCAGTCGGCCCGGAACCGCGTGCGAAGGGATGAAGCGCATGGTTTATCGCCGGACCCATCAGGTCGTGAAGCGCCTAGCGGCGCGGCGCAGTGCCATTCTGGCAGCTGCGCGTGACACCTGCGCCGCTGGCGGCATGGCGGCGGTGCAGATCGCCCCGGTCGCCATCCGCGCCAACGTCGCCGCCGGCACCGTCTACCGCTACTTTCCGTCCAAGGCCGACCTGATTTCCGAACTGATTGCCGACGTGTCGCGCGATGAACTGGCGGCGATCCGCCGCGCCGCCGACGCCGCACCCGGGCCGTCGTCGGCGCTCGCCGCCGCGGTGACCACCGTCGCCGTCCATGTGCTGTCGCACCGCAAGCTGGCCTGGGGCATTCTCGCCGAACCGGTGGAGGTTGATGTCACCGAATCGCGGCTGGCCAGCCGTCGCGAGATTGCCGGCGAGATCGAGCTGCGCATCTCGGCCGCTGTGCGCGCCGGCCATCTGCCGGCGCAGGACACCGCGCTCGCGGCCACCGCGCTGCTCGGGGCGCTGCATGAGGCGCTGGTCGGCCCGCTGGCGCCGGACAATCTGGAAGATCCCGCCAAGCTGCGCGATGCGGTGCAGACGGTGACGTTGCTGGCGCTGCGCGCGGTCGGCGTCATGGACGCCCGCGCCCGCGGACTGGTGGTGCAGGCTGTGTTGCCGGCCAAGATGCTGGTCGGGGCTTAGCTGACAATTTGATTGTAATCCGGGCGACGCCCGTAGTGCTCCCTCCCCCTTGTGGGGGAGGGGCGAGGAGAGGGGGAGCTGCAAGCGATGTCGCTTGCAGCTCCCCTCTCCCGGCGCTTCGCGCCACCCTCCCCCGCAAGGGGGAGGGGACAAAACATGGCTGCTGTCGTGCGTTGGAGAGCAGCGTTACTTCGTCTTGATCTTGCCGTCCTTGTCGAACTGCGAGACGTAGGCCCAGAGGTCGTTGACCTCGGTTTCCTTCTTGATGCCGGCGAAGGCCATCTTGGTGCCGGGGATCTTGGCCTTCGGGTCCTTGATGTATTCCTTGAACTGGGCCTCGTTCCAGGTGATGCCGGAGTTCTTGTTGGCATCGGTGTAGTTGTAGCCCTCGGCGGTTCCGGACTTGCGACCGTCGAGGCCGTTCAACTCGGGACCGACCTTGTTCTTCGCGCCTTCGCCGATGGCATGGCAGGCGAGGCACTTGGCAAATGACGTCTTGCCGGCGGCGACGTCCTGCGCCAGCGCGACGGATGCGGTGGTGGCGGACACGGCGATCAAGGCGAGGCTGCGCAGAACGAATTTTTTCATGGATGGCTCTTCTTGCTGTTGGCTTTCCGTCCGGATTTGTCGCACGCGGGAGGCGCTTTGCAAAGCACAACGATGGTGGAACAAAGACCGGCGGGCGATCTACCCAAACTTGCCCAGACGTGCTTGATTCCGCCGCACGAGCAGGCGCAAAAGCGCAGGCCGGCGCGGGAGACGACAACAAGATGACCATCATGATGCCCGCAGCGGATCAGGCGGTGCTGGCGCGCCGCGACACGATCATTGCTGCACTGCGAGCGATCGTGCCGGGCGAGGGCGTGATCTCCAGCGCCGCCGAGATGCTTCCTTACGAATCCGACGGGCTGATGGCCTATCGCCAGCCGCCGATGGTGGTGGTGCTGCCGGACACCACGGAGCAGGTTTCCCGCGTGCTGCGCTATTGCTTCGACAATAGCATCAAGGTGGTGCCGAGGGGATCGGGCACTTCGTTGTCGGGCGGCGCGCTGCCGCTGGCCGATGCGGTGCTGCTGGGGCTTGGAAAATTCAAACGCATCCGCGAGATCGATTTCGACAACCGCGCCGTGGTCACCGAGCCCGGCGTCACCAACCTCGCGCTCAGCCAGGCCGTCGCCCATGCCGGCTTCTACTACGCGCCGGACCCGTCGTCGCAGATCGCCTGCTCGATCGGCGGCAATGTGGCGGAGAATTCCGGCGGCGTGCACTGCCTGAAATACGGCATGACCACCAACAACCTGCTCGGCTGCGAGATCGTGCTGATGAACGGCGAGATCATCAAGGTCGGCGGCAAGTCGGCCGAAACCTCGGGCTACGACCTGATGGGCATCATCACCGGCTCCGAAGGCCTGCTCGGCGTCATCACCGAGGTCACCGTGCGCATCCTGCAGAGGCCGGAGACGGCGCGCGCGCTGATGATCGGTTTTGCCGAGGTCGAGGAGGCCGGCAAATGCGTGGCCGACATCATCACCGCCGGCATCATTCCCGGCGGCATGGAGATGATGGACAAGCCTGCGATCCACGCTGCCGAAGCCTTCGTGCATGCCGGCTATCCGCTGGATGTCGAGGCACTGCTGATCATCGAGCTCGATGGCCCCGGCGTCGAGGTCGACGAGTTGATCAAGCGCGTGGAGGCCATCGCCCTGGGCTGCGGCTCCACCACCTGCCAGATTTCGACCTCCGAAGACGAGCGGCTGCTGTTCTGGTCCGGCCGCAAGGCGGCCTTCCCGGCGGTCGGCCGCATCTCGCCGGACTATCTGTGCATGGACGGCACCATCCCGCGCGCCGCGCTGCCGCTGGTGCTGCGGCGGATGAAGGAGATGTCGGCGAAATACGGCCTCGGCGTCGCCAACGTGTTCCATGCCGGCGACGGCAACCTGCACCCGCTGATCCTGTACGACGCCAACAAGCCCGGCGAGCTGCAGCGCGCCGAGGACTTCGGCGCGGATATCCTGCGGCTCTGCGTCGAGGTCGGCGGCGTGCTCACCGGCGAGCACGGCGTCGGCATCGAGAAGCGCGATCTGATGCCGGAGATGTTCAGCGAGATCGACCTCAACCAGCAGCAGCGGCTGAAATGCGCCTTCGACGCGCAGGGACTGCTGAACCCCGGCAAGGTGTTTCCGACCTTGCACCGCTGCGCCGAACTCGGCCGCATGCACGTCCATGCCGGCCGGCTGGCATTTCCCGATCTGCCGCGGTTTTGAGGATGAAGCGAACAGTAGACAGCAGCAAGACGCCGGCCTGTCTTTTCCCTCCCCCGCCCTTGCGGTGGGGAGGGTGGCCGGCCGTCAGGCCGGTCGGGTGGGGGGCGGCCGCGGGCGATGGCGCTTGTGGTCTGCCCCCCACCCCGGCCTCCACTTCGCCGATGCTCCGCATCGTCTCGCTCGGCCGACCCTCCCCACCCCGCGCAGCTTTGCTGCACACGGGGGGAGGGATGCCACTTCCGCCTCGCTTTCAAATATCAAAAAGAAAAATCACCCGTGGATATACTGAAAATACGCGACGCGCAGGACGTCGAGCAGGCAGTGCGGGCGGCGATCGGCGACGGGCAGCCGCTGGAGATCGTCGGCCATGGCAGCAAGCGCAGCATCGGCCAGCCGGTTTCCACCAATGCGGTGCTCGACCTGTCGGCGCTCAATGCGGTGACCGCCTACGAGCCGAACGAGCTGATCATCACCGTGCAGGCCGGCGCGCCGCTGGCCGATGTGCTGTCGCTGATCGATTCGCGGAACCAGCAATTCGTCTTCGAGCCGGTGAACACCGCGCAGCCGCTGGGCACGCCGGATGTCGGCACCATCGGCGGCATGATCGCGGCCGGCCTTGCCGGGCCGCGGCGTATCAAGGCCGGCGGGGCGCGCGACCATCTGCTCGGGGCGCATGCGGTGTCCGGCTTCGGCGACAGTTTCAAGGCCGGCGGCCGCGTGGTGAAGAACGTCACCGGCTATGACCTGTGCAAGCTGCTGGCGGGCTCATGGGGCACGCTGGCCGTGATGACCGAGGTGACGCTGAAGGTGATGCCGCGGGCCGAGAGCGAGCGTACGCTGGTGCTGCGTGGGCTCGATGATCTTGCCGCCAACAAGGCGATGACCGCGGCGCTGGGATCGCCGTTCGATGTGTCTGGCGCGGCGCATCTGCCGGGCTCGGCGTTGCGCACCACGCAGGGCGCCCTCGGCGACATCGCCGCGCCGGACCAGTCGGTGACGTTGCTGCGGCTCGAGGGCATCACCGCATCGGTTGCGCATCGCGCGGTGTCGCTGGCCGCCGCGCTGGCCGCGTTCGGTCCGACGGATGTCGTCGAGGGCGCAGCCTCTTCGGCACTGTGGGCGGATATCCGCGACGTCACGCCGTTCGCTGCCCGCGGCCCGCGGGCGCTGTGGCCGGTGTGGCGGATCGTCTGTCCGCCGGCCTCCGGCGGCGCGCTGGGCCAGGCGCTGGCCAAGGGGTCGCAGGGCGAGGTGATCTACGACTGGGGCGGCGGGCTGATCTGGGCGGCGCTGCCGCCCTCGGCCGACGCGCAGGCTTTGCCGCTGCGCAAGCTCGTCGATGCCGCCGGTGGCCATGCCACGCTGATCCGCGCCGACGAAGCGGTGCGCCGGGCAGTGGATGTGTTCCATCCGCAGCCGGCCGGTCTTGCCGCGCTCGGCGAACGGGTGCGGCAAAGCTTCGATCCGAACAACATTCTCAACCGCGGCCGGATGGCGCGAGGGCCGGTGGCATGAAGACCGAATTTTCTCTGGCGCAACTCGCCGATCCCGATCTCGCGGTAGCCGATACGATCCTGCGCAAATGCGTCCATTGCGGGTTCTGCACCGCGACCTGTCCGACCTATGTGCTGCTCGGCGACGAACTCGATAGTCCGCGCGGCCGCATCTATCTGATCAAGGAGATGCTGGAGAAGGAGCAGAAGCCGACGCAGGATGTGGTCAAGCATATCGACCGCTGCCTGTCGTGCCTGGCCTGCATGACCACCTGTCCGTCGGGCGTGAACTACATGCACCTGGTCGATCAGGCTCGGGTCCGGATCGAGCGGGATTATGTCAGGCCGCCCACGGAACGGTTGCTGCGCGCGGTGCTAGCCTTCGTGCTTCCGCGTCCCGGCTGGTTCCGTGCCAGCATGCACCTGGCCCGGCTGGCGCGACCGTTGGGGGCGTTGCTGCCGTCCAGCGCGAAGCGGGCGAGTCCCAATCTGTTGAGCCGTCTCAAGGCGATGCTGGCGCTGGCGCCGGCAGCCATTCCCGCTGCCGGTCCGGCGGGCGGCAGCGTGTTCCCGGCGATCGGACCGCGGCGCGGCCGGGTGGCGCTGCTGCAGGGCTGCGCCCAGCAGGTGCTGGCGCCGCGCATCAACAAGGCGGCCATCAGCCTGCTGACCCGGCACGGCATCGAGGTGGTGCTGGTCAAAGACGAGCAATGCTGCGGCGCGCTGACCCACCACCTCGGCCGCGACGGCGATGCGCTGGCCCGCGCCCGCGGCAACATCGCGGCGTGGCTGGCCGAAGCCGACCGCGGCGGTCTCGATGCGATTCTTGTGACAACGTCGGGCTGCGGCACGGTCATCAAGGACTACGGCTTCATGCTGCGCGAGGACCGCGACTATGCTCAGCGGGCCGCAAAGGTCTCGGCGCTGGCGAAGGATATCACCGAGTATGTGAGCACGATGGAAATGCCTGCGCCGCAGGCCTCAAGCAATCTTGTCGTCGCTTATCACTCGGCCTGCTCGCTGCAGCACGGCCAGAAAATCACGCAAGCGCCGAAAGAATTGCTTTCCAAGAATGGATTCGTGGTGAAAGATATACCGGAGAGCCATTTGTGTTGCGGATCGGCGGGAACGTACAACATTCTCCAGCCTGATATTGCGAGCAGGCTGCGCGATCGCAAGGTCGCCAACATCGCGATGGTCAAGCCGGATTTGATTGCCGCGGGCAACATCGGATGCATGGTGCAGATCGCCGGTGGGACTGCGGTCCCCGTCGTCCACACTATTGAGCTTCTCGACTGGGCGACGGGCGGTCCACGGCCAGGATTGAGCTGACGTGCTGCCCCCCGCTGACGCGGACAACTTGAACGTCGATCCATCTCGATCGCCGCCAACAGGAGGACACGATGGCTAAAGACAAGAAGTCCAAAAAAGACAAGAAGGACAAGAAAGGCAAAAAGAAGCTTTTGACCGCGGCTAAGGTCGCGAAGAAGGCTTCCAAGAAGTCGCCGAAGAAGGCCGCCAAGAAGGCGGCAAAGAAGTCTGCCAAGAAGTCGGCGAAGAAGTCGGCGAAGAAATCGGTGAAGAAGACCGCGAAGAAGGCGGTCAAGAAATCCGCCAAGAAGGCGCCGAAGAAGGCCGCCAAGGCGCCGGCGAAAAAGGCGGCCCCCAAAAAAGCTGCAAAGAAAGCTGCCAAGAAGACTGTCAAGGCGCCCGTGAAAAAGGCCGCCAAGAAGGCGGTCGCGCCGCCGCCGGCTGCTGTCGTCGCAGCGCCGCCGCCGGTTGCCAAGAAGCCGCGTATTCGCAAGCCGAAGCCGGCAGCTCCTACCGTGACTGCACCGGTCGAGACCTCGACCTGGTCTGCACCCGAGCCGGAGACCTCCCCGATCGAGGGCCACTCCACCGGCGACAGCGCTCCGGTCGAGTCCTCCTCGGACCTGCCGCACGGCGAGCCCAACTAGCCTCCGGGTCGCGAGACCCGCAGCCGCCCCATGTGATTGAAGGCCGCGACGATCCCGTCGCGGTCTTTTGTATTTGGGGAGCCCGATACCTGATCTCGCGGCCTTCCGATTCGGGGAGGCGCTTAGCGATGGCGCTCCCTGCTACCCCCGACCCGCTATCGAATTGCCAGCGCTCGGGCGACGGACTCGGTGGGATTCGCCTTTAGGGTGGTATTTTGAGCCAATGGACCCGTCCAAATTGTTGTCGTTATGCAACACCTCTAAACAACATCTTCCCAAAAGCCGAGAATGCCTAAAAAGTCGGCGCTTGCTTGTTTTTTTCACTTCACGCTCGCGGCATCCCGCCGCAGATTGGGGCCACATTAAGGAATTCGCTGCGTCGGTTACCGCGATCTTGGAACTGCAGCACAGTTGGGCTTTTAAAGTGATGGGGACCACCATGAAGAAAACAATAGTGTCAGTCGCAGCCTTGCTCGCGATCGGTATGGGCTCGGCCTCGGCGGCTGATCTCGGGGCCAAAGTGTATAAGAAGGCCCCCCCGATCGTTGCTTTCGATCCTTGGGATATCGCTTTCGGCAGCTCCATCACCAACGACTACGTGTTCCGCGGCGTCACCCAGTCGAACCACAAGCCTTCGGTGACGGCCTACTTCGAGCCGCGCTACAATGTGACCAAGGATCTGCAGCTCTACGTCGGTACCTCGGCATCGAGCATTTCCTTCGCGAACCGCGCCGCGGCTGAGCTTGACGGCTACTTCGGTATCCGCCCGACCTGGGGCATCGCAGCCTTCGACTTCGGCTTCTGGTACTACGGATATCCGGGTGGCCAGTGCTACCAGTCGCAGGCTTTCTGCGGCAGCAACCAGTCCTTCGCGGATGCTCTGACCGGCGGTCTGCCGATCAACGGCAACTTCGCGAAGAAGGATGCGAGCTTCTACGAAGGCTACGCCAAGGTTAACTTCACCCTCAACGACCAGTTCGCTATCGGCTTCAACGAGTACTATTCGCCGAACTTCCTGAACCTGGGCGCCTGGGGCAACTACGCTTCGGTCACCGGCAAGTACACCGCGCCGAGCACCTACTTCGGCTCCACCGGCATCGGCATGTACATCTCGGGTGAGTACGGCCGCCAGTGGCTGGGCACTTCGGATGCCTTCTACGGCACCGGTGCAGGCACCCGTTACGCGGGTGGCATTCCTGAGCCAAGCTACAACACCTGGAACGTCGGCGTCGGCTTCACCTACAAGGTGTTCACCCTCGACCTGCGTTACTCCGACACCGACCTCTCGAAGGGCGCCTGCAACGCTTTCACCAGCGACAACACCGCCACCACGACGCGTGTTTCCAGCCAGTCCGCCATCAATCCGGGCGGGTTTGAGTCCAACTGGTGCGGCGCCACCGGCATCGTCAAGCTGTCGGCTGACCTGACCGCGATGTCGAACCTGAAGTAAGCACCTCTCTTCGGATCGAAGGGGCGGCAGAGCAATCTGCCGCCCCTTTTTCGTTGTCGAGATGGCGTGAAGCGCCCGCGGGCTGCGATTGCGGCGCGGCACGAGACCTGCAGAAGCATGCCATCATGCAGACACGTCGCTACCTGACCCATCTCAGCATTCGCTCCCGACTCGCCCGCAAACGTTGGACCCGGCACGTCCTGTTCGTCATCGGCGGCCTTTGCGTCGGCCTTGCCGCCATCACCATGGCCTATCTGGCAGATCAGGCGCAGGCGGCGTTCGGCATGGTGCTCGGCCACTCCCGCTACTGGGCCGTGCTGGTGACGCCGCTCGGCTTCGCCGTCTGCATGTGGCTGGCGATCGTCGTTTTCCCGAATGCGCAAGGGTCGGGCGTGCCGCAGGTGATTGCCGCGCTGCGGCTGCCGCACGAGCAGCGTGGCCCCCTGGTTTCGCTCCGGGTCGCCTTCGGCAAGGTCATCGTCATGACGCTGGGGCTGTTGTGCGGTGCCTCGACCGGACGCGAAGGCCCGACCATCCAGGTGGGCGGCGCCATCATGGCGGCGCTTGGCCGGTTCGCGCCTTACCGGCAGCCCGGCTTTCTCCTCGCCGGCTCTGCAGCCGGCGTCGCGGCGGCGTTCAACACGCCGCTTGCAGGAATCGTCTTCGCCATCGAGGAACTCAGTCGCGCGTTCGAAATGCGGACAGCGGGACTGATCATCGGGGCGATCATTGCCGCGGGCCTCACCTCACTGGCGATTGTCGGGGACTATCAATATTTCGGCACCACGTCGGCGACGCTGCCGCTGGGCATGGCGTGGATCGCGGTGCCGGTTTGTGCCGTGCTGTGCGGCATGCTGGGCGGGCTGTTCAGCAGGGTTTTGATCCGCTTTGCGCTTGGCATTCCCGGCCGGGCGGGCGGCTGGATCAAGCGGCATCCGGTCGCGTTCGCGGCCATATGCGGGCTCGGCGTGGCGCTGTGCGGGCTCATGAGCCACGAGCATGTTTTCGGCACCGGCTATGAGCAGGCGCGCGCTATCATTCACGATGGCTCGGGGGCAATCGACTACAGCTTCGGCGGATGGAAGTTCGCCGCCACGCTGCTGTCGGCCATATCAGGCATTCCCGGCGGAATCTTCGCGCCGTCGCTGGCCATCGGGGCCGGCATCGCGTCGGATCTGTCGCTGCTGTTTCCCCAGGCGCCGCTCGGCGCGCTGGTGCTGATCGGGATGGTCTCCTATCTGACCGGCGTCGTGCGCGCGCCGATCACATCCTTCGTCATCACGTCCGAGATGACCAATGACCACGCCATGGTGATCCCGCTGATGGCGGCGGCGCTGATCGCCAACGCCGCCTCGCAACTCGTGACCAAAGAGGGCCTCTATCACGCGCTTGCCAAGATCACGCTGGCGCGCTTCGAGGCCGGTGCTTCCGGCGAGGCGGAGCCTCAATCGGCGGGCCGCTGAGGCGCCTCCTGCAACGCGAAGCCGTGGCCCGACCGGGCCATGGTGATGTTGCGCCGGTGGAAGGCCTCGAGCGTGCTGCGATGCCCGATCGAGACGATGGTGGTGTTCGGCAGACGATCCTCGATCAGGCTGTACAGCGCCGCCTCGGCGGGTTCGTCGAGCGAGGCGGTGGCCTCGTCTAGGAACAGGTATTGCGGCTGGTGCAGCAGCGCGCGGGCAACGCCGAGGCGCTGCTGTTCGCCGAGCGACAGCATCCGGTTCCAGTGCGCATCCTCGTCAAGCCGCGTCGCCAGCGCCGGCAGGCCGACCGCGATCACGGCATCGGCGATGCGCTGCGCGCCAAACTGGCTGGTTTCGGCGGGATAGGCGATCGCGTCCTGCAGCAGGCCGACCGGGAAATACGGCCGCTGCGGCAGCATCATCAAGGTGGCATGGGCGGGGATCGCGATGCGTCCGCTGCCGAACGGCCAGATGCCGGCGATGGCGCGGAACAGGGTCGACTTGCCGGAGCCGGAGGGTCCAGTGAACAGCGTACGCTCGCCGCGGCGGAAGCTGAAGCGCCCGGCGCTGACCATCGGCGTGCCGTCGGGCAGGCCGACCTTCACGTCATCGAGGTCGATGGCGCCGTTGTCGGCGGGAGCCACATGGATGATGTCGGCCTTGGTGGTCAGCGCCTCGGCGCCGGCGATCGCGGCTTCGAAGCCGTCGAGACGCGCGACGCCCGCCTGCCATTCGGCCAGCGTGCGATAGGCGGTGATGAAGAACGACAGTGCGTCCTGCACGCTGCCGAAGGCCGATGCCGTCTGCATCATGCCGCCGAGCTGGATCTTCTCGGCGAAGTAGGCTGGCGCGATCAGCACATACGGAAAGATCACCGAGATCTGCGAATAGCTGGCGGTAAAGGCGGTCAGCTTCTTGGTGCGGCTCATGATGCCGAGCCAGTTCTCCACCACGCGCGCGAAACGCGTCGACAGGCGGATGCGCTCCACCGGCTCGCCATGCAGCAAGGCAATCTGCTCGGCATTCTCGCGGGCGCGCACCAGGTTGAAGCGGAAGTCCGCCTCATATTGCTGCTGCTGGAAATTCAGCCCGACCAGCGGCGAGCCGATCAGGTGGGTGAGGGCGGTGCCGATCGCCGCATAGACCAGCGCGGCCCAGACCAGATAGCCGGGAATCGGAATTTCGCGGCCGAACAGGTGCAACGGCGCGGCATCCGACAGCCCCCAGAGGATCACCACGAACGACGCCAGCGTGACCACTGAACTGAGCAGGCCGACGCCGAGCGCCAGCGTGCGGTCGACGAATAGCTGGGTGTCCTCGGCGATGCGCTGGTCGGGGTTGTCGGCGGCGTCGCCCTGCAGCTGCATGCGGTAGTGGTTGCCGTGCGACAGCCAGCCGCCGAGATAGCGCTCGGTCATCCAGCGCCGCCAGCGGATCTGCAGCCACTGGTTCAGATAGAGCTGGTACACCTTGAGCGCGATGAAGATCGCCGCCAGGACCGAGAAGTAGCCGAGCTGGTAGGTGAAGACGTCGAGATTGCGTTCCTGCAGCGCGTTGTAGAACACGTTGTTCCAGCGGTTGAACAGCACGTTCAATCCGACCACGGCCAGTTCGATGACGATGACGGCGGCGAGCAGGCCGCGCGCCATCCACTTGTCCTCGGAGCGAAAGTAAGGGATGGCGATCCGCCAAACGGTCGCCAGTGTCGCGCGAATGTTCTTCACAAATAGGTCTCCGGATCGGGACGCGAACTGCCCCGGGATAGGAAAGAATTCGACTGTCTATACTAAAGTTGCAGTTTTGATGGCCTGCGTCGTCTTGTTACCAAAAGGTAATTGACCCTAGCATGGCAGTAACGGCGAGGGGCGGGGGCCTTTCCCATTGGATGTGACCTGAGCGACCGGGGCGAGTGGTCGTCATATCACGCAATGCGATCTTCCCGCGATCACGCCAGGCTGTCCTGACCCACCACGCAGATCGGGATCGGCAATTGGGCGTGGGGGAGAGCCGCGATGTGGAATCAGGTCTACAATCCGTTGAACAGTCAGGTGCTATCGACCATCGCCGCGGCGATCCCGGTGGTGACGTTGCTGGTGCTGATCGCCAGCGGCAAGGTCAAGGCGCATCTCGCCGCGATCATCGCCGTGATAGTGGCCAATCTCATCGCGATCTTCATCTTCACCATGCCGGCGGGCATGTCGATCCGCGCGTCGCTGCTCGGCGTGGTGGCCGGCTTCTTCCCGATCGGCTGGATCGTGCTGAACGTCATCTTCCTCTACCAGATCACGGTGGCCACCGGCCGCTTTGACCTGCTCAAGCGCGCCATCGGCGGCGTCACCGAGGACCGCCGGCTGCAGTTGCTGCTGATTGCCTTCGCCTTCGGTGCGTTCTTCGAGGGCGCGTCGGGCTTCGGCACCCCGGTGGCCATCACCGGCTCGGTGCTGATCGGTCTCGGCTTCTCGCCGCTGGCGGCGTCCGGCCTGTCGCTGATCGCCAATACCGCGCCGGTTGCCTACGGCGCGCTGGGCACGCCGATCCAGGGCCTGGCTTCCGTCACCGGCCTCGATCCCTACATTCTCGGTGCCATGGTCGGCCGGCAATTGCCGGTGTTCTCGCTGCTGGTGCCGTTCTGGGTGGTGTGGGCATTCGCCGGCTGGAAGGGCATGAAGGATGTCTGGCCGGCCATTCTGGTCACCGGCCTGTCCTTCGCGATCCCGCAATTCGTGATCTCGAACTATATCAACCCATGGATCGTCGACATCGGTGCGTCGCTGATCTCCATGGGCTGCCTGATCCTGTTCCTGAAAGTCTGGCAGCCGAAGGTGCTGTGGCTGTCGCCGGCACTGCGCGGCAAGGACGAATCCGCGGCCACCATGACGGCGCCGAAGCCGATGGACAAGACGCCGCTGACCTCCGCCGAGCTGTGGAGCGCGCTGATGCCTTGGATCATCGTGTGCATCGTGATGCTGATCTGGGGCAATGGCGGCTTCAAGACCTGGGCGAATTCGATCTTCACCTGGAACTATCCGGTGCCGGAACTGCACAACATGATCAACAAGGTGCCGCCGGTCGCTCCCAAGCCGACGCCCGAGGGCGCGGTGTTCGGCTTCACCTATTTGTCGTTCACCGGCACGGGCATGCTGATCGCCGCCATCATCTCCGGGTTCCTGATGGGCTATTCGCCCGCCAAGATGATCGTCTCCTACGGCCGCACCATCAGGCTGTGCGCGATCTCGCTGATCACCATCTCGGCGATGCTGGCGATCGGCACGCTGACCCGGCTGTCGGGCGTCGACGCCACGCTCGGCCTCGCTTTTGCTGCGACCGGCGTGATGTATCCGTTCTTCGGAACGCTGCTGGGCTGGCTCGGTGTCGCGCTGACTGGCTCGGATACCGCATCGAACGTGCTGTTCGGCAACCTGCAGAAGATCACCTCGGAGCAACTCGGCCTGTCGCCCATCCTGATGGCGGCGGCGAACTCGTCGGGCGGCGTGATGGGCAAGATGATCGACGCGCAATCGATCGTCGTGGCATCGACGGCGACCAACTGGTACGGCCACGAGGGCACCATCCTGCGCTACGTATTCTGGCACTCCATCGTGCTGGCCTGTCTGGTCGGCTGCGTGGTGATGCTGCAGGCCTATGTCTATCCGTTCACGGCGATGGTCCTGAAGTAGACCACTCCGGCAACCAGCATATTGCTTCACCTCTCCCGTTGGGGGAGGTGAAGCAGCGCGCTTCCTCTTTTCGCCCGATTTGTGCGCGAACCGATCTGGCCAATGTTGCGGGCGTCACGTAAGAACCCGCCGGGTTGGATCGGTCAGTCAAATCGGGATTCAGATGATGTCAGCCATGACATGTTGGCGCGCGGCAGTCGCCGTCTCGGTGCTGTTGGTCGGCCTGCCGGCGCAGGCCGCCGAGGAGTTTCCGTTCGGCCTGCAGATGAGTCTCGACGCGGCCCCGCAGCCCGGGTCGAAGCGGGTGCCGAATCTCGACATCGGCGATGCCGGCGAAACCCTCGTTGAACTGTGGTGCAAGGGTGGCAAGGGGCAGTTCTCGGTGGCCGGCGACACCGTTGTCTTCGTCGCCGGCGCCATGGACGCACGCAACTGTCCACCGGCGCGTGCGCAACTCGATGACGAATTGCTGGCGGCGCTGGGTGAGGCCACCAACTGGAAGCGGCAGGGCGATGCGATCACCTTCATCGGACCGAAGCCGCTGCGGTTCCGGCTCAATACCAACTGAGAAGTACGCGTCCGCTACCGATCTGCCAGAATCATGTCCGCACACGCCACTGCGCTCTGGATCACGCCGGTGTAGCCGCCGAAACCGGCATAGGCTGACGCCAGATAGATCCCCGGCAATGGCGTCCGCGGCGAGCGCACCGGCGCGCCCGGGGTCGGCGCGAAGCCATAGACCGCGCCGTGCGGCGCGTTGAGATATTGCCGCACCGACAGCGCGGTATTGAAGGAGGTCGCGGTGACGGCGTCCGCCAGACCCGGATAATGCGAGATCGAGATAGGCGATGATGGCGGCTTGCCATCGCCCGCGCTTGGCGCGGTAACGTTCCATGTCGGACGGATCCCAGTTCGACAGCAGGTCCGGCCCGAAGATCGACAGCACAAACGGCGGCGCCGGCACGCCGGCGTCGATGGCCGCATAATCGACGATGGCCAGCGGCGGCATGTGCTCGCTGGGCTCGGCGGCCATCAGCGTCGTTCCCTTGGCATAGTCCGACAGCCGCGTCAGCCACGGCGGCAGCAGCTGGGTCGAGTAGCCGTGCAGGCCGAACTCGCCTGGCGGCCGCGACAGGCCGAGCGTTAGCGCGAACAGCGATATCGACGGTGTCTCCGCCTCGTAGTGCGCGCGCAAGGTCTGCGCGGCAGCCGGCGGCAGCAGTGCGGCGAGGGTTTCCGGTGCGGCGTTGCTGATGATGCATGGCGTCGTGACGGTCTGCGGATCGCTGCCGTCTTTGGCGCTGTGCGTCACCATTTGCATGCCGTCCGGGCCGGGCGCGATGGCAGTCACGGTCCGGCGCAGCCGCGCATCGCTGCCGGCGGTCTTGATGGCGCGCGCCAGCGCGCTCGACAGCCGCTGCGAGCCGCCTTTCACGTAGCAGGCGCCGTTGCGCAACAGGCTGCCCTGGGCGGCTGCGAACCATTGCCAGGACAAGGTGGCGGGGTCGTCATGGTAGTAGGCGAGATTGGCGGCCAGGGCACATTTGACGGCCTCGTTGTCGCCGAACACGGCATCGAGCTTCTGCTGCAGCGACAGTGAGGCGTCGGAGGCGGGCGGTGCTGCGCCGGCGACGATCTGCGCGATGTCGTCCAGGATCTTCGCAATGCCGTCGCGGGCCTCGGGAAAACGCCGCGTCAGCGCGGCGCAGGCGTCGTCGAAATTTGCCGGCACCGACAATGGCGCGTCGAGCGGTCCGCCGCGTGCCTCGTAGAGATCGCCGCCGGGTGTCCAGGTGATGGCGTCGAGCACACCGGCCCGGGTCAGCGGTCCGTGCTTGGGATCGCCGATCTCGCGCGGGTCGCTGGTCTCGTGCAGCGAGCCTTCGACGAACAGGTCGCCGACCTTGTAGCTCGATGCCGCGCCACCCACCGAATTGCTGCGCTCGATGACCAGCACCTTGCGGCCATTGCGGGCCAGAATCGCCCCCGCGGCCAGGCCGCCGAGGCCTGCGCCGATCACCACCACATCATAGCGCGCCATCAGCGGTTCGTTCCTGCGATGGCGGCTACTTCCAGTTCGAATTGTCGGCGTTCCAGCGCTGAGCCTTGAACTCCGCGGCGAGGGCTGCGATCGCGCCGTTGTCGTCGCGCGGGTCGCTTTCCTCCTCGCCGCCGGTGGCGTCGGCGAGGTTAAGTTTGGCACCCGCGGCCTCATCCGCGGTGGATACCGCTGGAGCCCCGACCCACAGCATCAACCGGTCGGACGCGCCCGGCCGGTCGGCGGCGGCGAGGGCGTTGATCTCCAGCGTCTCGGTCAGCTCAAGCCCCGGCATCAGTTGGCTCGGCCGCTTGAAGGTCAGCTTCAATTTTCCTGTCTCGTCGCTCCATTTCGACGCCGTCAGTTTGGCCGACAGGGACTTGGCCAGCACGTTGGCGATCGTCGTCGCAATCTTGTCACGGTTCAGTCTGTCGCCGTCGCGCCACTCGGCGGCGGCGAAGCGGATAGTGCGTTCCAGATCGACCGCGCCGGTGGTCCAGCCGGCGTTGACCACGCCGGGATAGGTCTTTGCCTTGGCCACGAAGGCCGCCGCGCGCTCCGGATCGATATTGAGCGTGATTACCTGCTCGCCGGCGCGCAAGGCGTCGCAGGCGACGCTGAGGCTGCCGAGCGACACCTCGACATTCTGCCCCTTCAGCGTGCGGACGAAATCCAGCGCCGCCTCCAGCTTGATCTTGACCGCAACCGCTTCGGGAGAGACTTCGGTGAAATCCTTCGGCGACGCGGTGATGTTGTCGTCGACGGCCTGGTTGTCCTGGAATTCCTTTTCGCTCTGGTCGGAATTGTCGGATGAGACCACGTTGTTGGTGGTCTGGCCCACGGAGATCTGGCCCTTGAATTCGAAATTCTCGCCGGTGGGCTTGCGCGTCAGCTTGACGGAGACCGGCAGCTTGTCGACCTGGGTCTGGGCGGTGCCGGTCAGGGTCTGGCCGCTCACGGCGAGGTTGGCGACGAAGCGGTCCTTGCGCTCGGAACCCTTTTCGGCGGGATAGCAGACGTCGAGCGTCGCCGATGTGACGGTCTTGCCCTGGCGGATTTCCTTGAGGATGACGTCGGCATTGCCGTCCATCAAACCGTCAATCGAGGTGAAGTAGCGGGCCTCGTTGGCCGGCGCGGCGCTCTTGGGCGCAAGCTTCATCTGGGCGGAGGCAGGTCCCAGCGCCAGCACGGTTGAGGCCGCAGCAAGACCGGTCAGGCAAAAACGAAGCGCGCGCATTTCAAATTCCTCGAACAGGGCAATGATTCCACCCTAGAGCTTTTTGTCGCCGGATTGAATCAGAACCGGGGCGACAACAAAAGAGCTTCGACAACCTTGCGTTCCCCGCAAAAAGAAGGCCGCCCGGAGGGGCGGCCTTCGATATTGAACGCTCGGGTTGAACGGTCGGGCTCAGAAGCCCATGCCACCCATTCCGCCCATGCCACCCATACCGCCGCCACCGCCCGGCATTGCCGGCGCGGCTTCCTTCGGAATGTCGGCGACCATGGCTTCGGTGGTCACCAGCAGGCCGGCGACGGAGGCCGCGTCCTGCAGTGCGGTACGAACCACCTTGGCGGGGTCGATGATGCCCTTGGCGACCATGTCGACATATTCCTCGGTCTGAGCGTCGAAACCGAAGGTCTCGGACTTGTTCTCGAGGATCTTGCCGACCACGATCGAGCCTTCCACGCCGGCATTCTCGGCGATCTGGCGGATCGGGGCTTCCAGCGCCTTCAGCACGATATTGATGCCGGCCTGGACGTCGGGATTGTCGTTCTGGATGCGGCCGACGGCCTTCTTGGCGCGCAGCAGCGCGGTGCCGCCGCCCGGCACGATGCCTTCCTGAACGGCCGCGCGGGTCGCGTTGAGCGCGTCGTCAACGCGGTCCTTCTTTTCCTTCACTTCGACTTCGGTGGCGCCGCCGACGCGAATGATCGCGACGCCGCCGGCCAGCTTCGCCAGACGCTCCTGAAGCTTCTCGCGGTCGTAGTCCGAGGTGGTTTCCTCGATCTGCGCCTTGATCTGGTTGACGCGCGCCTCGATGGCGGGCTTCTTGCCGGCGCCGTTGACGACGGTGGTGTTCTCCTTGTCGATCACCACCTTCTTGGCGCGGCCGAGCATGGCGAGCGTGACGCTCTCCAGTTTCATGCCGAGGTCTTCCGAGATCAGCTGACCGCCGGTCAGGATCGCGATGTCTTCCAGCATTGCCTTGCGGCGATCACCGAAGCCCGGCGCCTTGACGGCGGCAACCTTGAGGCCGCCACGCAGACGGTTGACGACGAGGGTGGCGAGCGCTTCGCCTTCAACGTCCTCGGCGATGATCAAGAGCGGCTTGCCGCTCTGCACAACGGCTTCGAGCACCGGCAGCATGGCCTGCAGGCCGGACACCTTCTTCTCGTAAAGCAGGATGTAGGCATCCTCGAGTTCGGCGGTCATCTTCTCGGCATTGGTGACGAAGTAGGGTGACAGATAGCCGCGATCGAACTTCATGCCCTCGACGATATCGACTTCGGTTTCGAGCGACTTGTTCTCTTCGACGGTGATGACGCCTTCGTTGCCGACCTTCTGCATCGCCTGGGCGATCATCTTGCCGATGGTGGCGTCGCCGTTGGCGGAGATGGTGCCGACCTGGGCAACCTCGGCCGAGGAGGCGACCGGCTTGGCACGCTTGGTGATGTCCTTGATGACGGCGGCGACGGCGATGTCGATGCCGCGCTTGAGGTCCATCGGGTTCATGCCGGCGGCAACCGACTTGGCGCCTTCACGGACGATGGCCTGGGCCAGCACGGTGGCGGTGGTGGTGCCGTCGCCGGCGGTGTCGTTGGTCTTGGAGGCGACCTCGCGCAGCATCTGCGCGCCCATGTTCTCGAACTTGTCCTCGAGCTCGATCTCCTTGGCGACGGTGACGCCGTCCTTGGTGATGCGCGGAGCGCCGAAGCTCTTCTCGATCACCACGTTGCGGCCCTTGGGACCGAGGGTGACCTTCACTGCGTTGGCGAGGATGTCGACGCCGCGCAGCATGCGATCGCGCGCGTCTCCGGAAAACTTGACGTCTTTGGCAGCCATGTTGGGTGCTCCTGAAAGAGAAACTTGGAAAAACGAATTCCGGTTGTCGTCGCCCGGCCGTGCGCGCAATTGCGCGCTAGGAACGGGCGATCCAGTACATGCCGGCCTGGCGATTCAATCACCGGCGACCGCGTCTACTGGGCCACCCGCTTTCGCGGGTGGTGACAGTCCTAGTGGTATGCGACGCCAGTGCTTACGCCAGCACTCCCATGATGTCGGATTCCTTCATGATCAGCAGCTCTTCGCCGTCGAGCTTGATCTCGGTGCCGGACCACTTGCCGAACAGCACCTTGTCGCCGGTCTTGATGTCGATCGGCAGCAGCTTGCCGGCCTCGTCACGGCCACCGGGGCCGACCGCAACCACCTCGCCCTCCTGGGGCTTTTCCTTGGCGCTATCCGGGATGATGATGCCGCCCTTGGTCTTTTCCTCGGCGAGAATGCGCTTGACCACGACGCGGTCGTGCAGCGGACGGAATTTGATCTTCGACATGGATGTTCCTTTGGCTAGGCTGACGGGTGAATCGCTGTCATATGGGCCAGGGCCGGACGATTTGGCCGCGTTTGGGTCGATCGGTCCGCGCCCTTAGCAATCGCGCTTCAAGAGTGCTAAAGAAGTGCTCCGGAAATATGGCGAGATGCCGATCCTGTCAAGCAAGGGCTTAAGGCCTTGGTGAGGCCAATATAGGATGATTTGGAAACCATATCGGTGCAAAGGCGTAGTTGATAGCGTCATTGCTCCGCCGGTGTTCGTGCTGGGCTGCGGACGGGCGCAGTCAGCAACAATCGATATTTTTACGGGGATGCTATGATCAGGTCACGCAACGCGCGCGCAATTGCCAATTTGGGGGTCGCCTCGATGCTGGCCATGTCTTTGGGCGCGTGCAGCTCTTTCGGTGGACTCGGCGGCTTCGGCACGTCGCAGCCCGAGGTTGCCCAGGAGCCGCCGCCGGCGCCCGAGATGCCGGCCTCGATCCGCGCCGACGAGCTGGTCGGCCGCTGGGGTCTGGCGTCCTACATGAACCCGGCGGATCGCACCCGCACCGAGAATGCCGCGCGCGGCCAGTGCAAGCAGCCCTATATCATCGGCGCCGGCACCTCCGGCGGGGTGATCATGCATCTCGCCGACGAGGCGACGCCCCAGGAATTGCGCCTGAAAGGCAGCCCGAGCGGCAAGAACTATATCGGCCCGGCCGGCCCGGCGGGCGGCGAAAAGGACCGCGAGATCGTCTCTTTTGACGGTCGGATTCTGGTGACGCGCTTCATCGACAAGGATGCCGCGGTTCGCTACGGAAACATGGTGTACGTCCGCTGCGCACCGCGGGCCTAAAGAGCTACGTCCGGTCTGATACGAAAACGGCGCCTCCCGTGGGAGGCGCCGTTTTTTGTGGTCATTCGGGAACGTGAGCGCTGAAGCTGCGAGCTATCCCGGAATGAGGGGGTGGGCCTAGCCGAACAGCGCGTCGATATCGTCCTGCGAGGCGTGGCCGACGTCGCCGTTGAGCTTCGGGCCATTGAGCAGGCGGTCGTCACCCTCGCGCTCGTCAACAATCGGCGGCGCATGGGCGCGGATGGCGTCGACGCCGCCCCAGATGTCCATCATGGTCGTGATGTGGTTCTCGATGAACTTCATCGTGGTCATCACCTTGCTGATGCGCTGGCCGGTGAGATCCTGGAAGTTGCAGGCCTCGAAAATCGAGACAACGCGTTCCTGGATTTCCTCGGTGAGCTGCTTCTGCTGGTCGGGTGAGGTGATCTTGCTGAGGGCCGTGGAGGCGTTGTCGATCGCTTCCGCCGCTTCCAGGATCTGCTGGGTGGCTTCCTCGGTGCCGCCGACCACCGCGCCGAGCTCGCCGTTGACCTTGGCCATTTCCTCGCCGTCGAAGCTCTTGCCGTGCAGAACGGCAATCTCCTGCTTGGTGCGGGTAATGGCATCGTGGATCAGGTCGAGCTCGATCTTGAGCTTTTCGCACTGTTCGATCTGGGCGCGATAGGTCTCGAGGAGGGCGTGGGCCTCGGCGACCTGGGCGTCGGTGGACGCGCCGATCTGGTTGGTAACTGCATTCTCGCCTTGATGAGGTCGACCCATCTGGTCGCGGATCGCGCGCAGCTCCGTCATGATCTCCCGGTGCATGGGCATAGTATCGCCAGCGATTTCGGCGGGCATCGGCGTACCACCGAGAATGACTTCTTCGATACGAAAGCGCTTGCGACGAACAGACATCAGGTCCCCCAACGTTCAATCAATGCCTTGTCGTACACGGATCAGTTTAACGGCGGGTTCACGCGGATTGTCGTGTTGCAAACACCGCTCATCACGCGCTCATCAACGGTTAACCATGCACAATCCGTGTTCATCGAAAATAAACGCTACTATCCAGAACAGGCTCAACTTGCGACGTGGTGAATCGAAATACCGTTTCCGTTTACCAAACCGATGCGGTTTTGATTCTAACTCGTGGCGTGCAAGGCGCTCCTCGGTCGAGGGCGCGTCCACGACGAAACAGTGCAGAGTACGTCGATGTTCAGAAAACTATCCGTCGCATTTCTCGCCAGTGCGTCATGTCTCGGCGCCGGACTCCATCAGGCTGCCGCGCTCGACGCTGCAGCGCCGTTTGCCGAGCCCGCCGTGCTTTATGCGGATCGGTCGCAGCCCGCGCCGCAGCGGGTCGCTTACGCCGAGCGCCCGCGCATGGGCGGCGGCTTCATCGAATTCCTGTTCAGCGACGCGCCGCCGCAAAGCGCGCGTTACCAGCAACAGCCGTCCGCCGAACAGCAGCCCTATCCGCGCGCCTATGAACCGCAGCGCGCGCTACTACCGCAGCAGCAGGGCATGTTGCAGCAGGATGAATCCATCGATCCGGCGCGTCCGGCGATGGATCCGAAATACGAGCCGCAACTGGTGGCTTATTCCGGCAAGGAGAGCCCCGGCACCATCGTCGTCGATACGCCCAACAAATTCCTGTTCCTGGTGCAGGGCGACGGCCGCGCGATGCGCTATGGCATCGGCGTCGGCAAGCCCGGCTTTACCTGGTCGGGCGTGAAGACCATTACCGCCAAGAAGGAATGGCCGGCCTGGACGCCGCCGCCGGAAATGCTGCTGCGTCGTCCCGATCTGCCGCGGCACATGGAAGGCGGTCCCGCCAATCCGCTCGGCGCGCGGGCCATGTATCTGGGGTCGACGCTGTACCGCATTCATGGCTCCAACGAGCCGTGGACCATCGGCACCAATGTCTCGTCCGGCTGCATCCGCATGCGCAACGAGGACGTGATCGACCTCTACGGCCGGGTCAACGTCGGCGCGCGGGTCATCGTGATCTGAATTCATTCACCATGATAGCAAAACGGCCGCTCCCTGGAGCGGCCGTTTTCATTTTGGTTCGCGTCCGGGTCAGGCGAAATTGCTGTCGTCGTCGCCGCCGAAATCGTCGGAATCCATGTCCATATCGTCGTGATCGTCCTGGTCCTGGTCCTGGTCCTGGTCGGCATCGGCCTGCGCCTGATCGAAGGCGCCGGCGCGCTGGCCGGATGAGCCGATGTCATTGACGCCGGCATCGCGTGCCAGATTGCCGCCGGACGAATCCGAACTCCACGGGCTCCGGCTCTCGCTGGCATTGGCGCTGTCGCCAAAGCCCTGATGGCCGCCGGCACCGCCCATCATGGAGCGGATGCTGCCGAGCAGCAGCGAGCCGCCGACCATGCCGGCCGCAGCGGCTGCGGCAGTGCCCAGGAACGATCCACCGCCTCCGGCGGCGGCGGGCGCCTGCGGCTGGGCGTAGCCGGGGGCCTGACCGTAGCCTGGCGCCTGGCCGTACTGACCCTGACCATAGCCGCCCTGCGCGGGCGGCTGGCCGAGCACCTGCCCGGTATTCCAGGCCGGGCGGCTGCTCGGGGGCGGGACGTTGGGGACCGAGCCGCGCGGGGCGGGCTGGTTCTGGCCAAACAGCGCGTCGCGCATGGTATCGAGGAAGCCGCCGGGCGGCGCCTGTTCGGGCGCGCCGCCGCCTTCCAGTTCGGTGATGCGGTCATGGGCGCGCTTCAGCGCCTCGTCCTGCAGCAACACGGTCTGCACCAGCGCATAAAGGGCATTGGGCGCGCGGCGTTGTCCTGCGGCGATAGCGTCGAGCGCATCGCGGTCGCGCGGCGCGGCTTCGACCTTGCTGAGCCGGTCGAACAGATCGTCAACCGGCTGGCGTTCCTGCGGTGTCATGGCGTTCTCCGGCTTGCACTAAGCGCGCTTCGGCAGCGCCTGGGAGATGTAGTGACGCTTTGTGTCGCGAATAGTGCCGCCCGGATTAAATTTCGGTATGCGACAAATCGCCGGCGGCCGACCCGAAGCGTCAGCTCAATGTAACTTTGTTCGCGTCGAGCAGGCGCGAAAAGTCGTCGCTGGCGAGAAACGCATACTCCCGCTCGCGCTGGTCGGTCAGCGGATCGAGGCTGACCAGGACCTCGTCGACAAAGCCAGGGTGGCACATGATGAGTCCGCCGTCCGGCAGCCCGTGGAGAAAGCCGCCCATCAGCCTGCCGAAATCGGCCTCTCGGACAAAGTCGTAGGCGCCAGCAAAGCCGGGATTGAAGGCGACGCCATGGCGCGCGGCGCGCTTGCGAAACGCGGCGCTGAGCGTATCGAGCAGCATCGCCTTGGGCATGTTCAGCCGCTCCCGCAACGGCCCGGTGCGACCGCACTGGCGCACCCAGGCTTCGGGCGCCTGCGTCCTGGCCGCGGCCAGAAACGCATCGCGCACCTGCGGGAAAATGTGCACGTGCTGATGGCCGTCAATGTAGTCCGGCGGACGTCCGAACAGGTTCACGAATGCGGCGATCTGCGCCGTCAGCTCGCCGCGAATCATTTGCGGATCGAGCCGCCGCAACATGCTGCTGCGCAGCTTGCTGGCGAGCGGCAGGAACAGGCCACCCTGCAGCGGCCGGAAGTTGATCGTCAGCGGATAGAACGGCGCGGTCAGCGTGGCGTGCAGGCCGATGGCGCAGCGGGGACTGCTGGCGACAGCTTCGTTGAGGGCACTGACTTCGTCGCGACCGATCGCCGGGCCTACCACCATCACCGACGTGGCGTTGAGCCGGCCGCGTTCGATCAGCTCGCGGATGCCGCGATTAACGCCGGAGCTGAGACCGTAATCGTCGGCGCACAGCCAGATCCGGCGCGGCGTGTCGTCGGTCATTCGGCTGCGGTCCGGTCGCCGACGCTGACGGCGGCGTCGGTCGTGCTACGCTTCACGCTGTGCTCGGCCACGAAGTAGATTGGCCTTGCTTTCAGCTCCGAGAGGATCTTGCCGATATACTCGCCCATGATTCCGATCATCAGCAGTTGTACGCCGCCGATGGTCATCAGGCCGACCATCAGCGAGGGATAGCCGGGCACCGACTTGCCCTCCATCCAGGTCTCCCACAGGATGTTGAGGCCGAACAGGAAGGCACCAAGCGCCAGCAGCAATCCGAACATGCTGGCAAAGCGCAACGGTGCCACCGAGAACGAGGTCAGCCCCTCGATCGACAGGCCGATCAGCTGTCGCGGGTTGAACGAGGTGACGCCATGGGCGCGCGCCGCCGGTTCGTAGTCGACGCGCAACTGGCGAAAGCCGATCCAGGTGGCGAGGCCCTTGAAGAAGCGGTTGCGCTCCGGCAGCAGCCGCAGTGCCGCGGCAGCGCGCGGTGACAGCAGCCGGAAGTCGCCGGCGTCTTCGGGAATCTTCTGGCGGGCGCCCCAGTTGATCAGCGCGTAGAAGCCGCGCACCGCCTGGCGGCGCAGAAACGACTCGTTGTCGCGATGCGCCTTCGCCGTATAGACGACGTCATAGCCTTCGACGATCCAGTGCCGCACCGGCTGCTCGACCAGTTCGGGCGGATGCTGACCGTCGCCGTCCATGAACATCACGGCGCCGCGGGAGGCGTGGTCGAGCCCGGCCATCAGGGCGGCTTCCTTGCCGAAATTGCGCGACAGCGACACCACCTGCACGTCGAGCGAGGAGGTGGCCGGCAACGCGCGGGCGATTGCCAGCGTGCCGTCGGCGCTGCCGTCATCGACATAGACAACTTCGCAGGCGAGGCCGTGGCGCTGCTTCAGGGTCTGCGCCAGCACGCCCAGCCGCTCATGGAAGTGGGTCAGGCCGGCGGCTTCGTTGTAGACCGGCACGACGATCGACAACCCCTGCGCCGCAGCGGTCGCGGGGTCGGTCGCCAAGCCAGAAACGTCACTGCCGAGCATCATCGATCAGGTCCCAGAATCCACAACATGCAGCAACATATGGTTACGGCGAGGCGTCGTCGCCAGCAAGGCCGGCGGTTCGCGCTCTACGGCCGCAGGAATGTCTCGAGCTTGGCGAACAGCGGATTGGCGCGGTCGAGCACGTAATCGAGCGATGCCACGGAGACCGTATCGGCGCCGTGGTCGCGCAGGAAGCTGCCCAATGCATAGATCTGCGCCGGCGGGCAGTGCAGCGTGATCATGCCCGACGAGGTCGGTCCGCCGAATGGCGACACCACGCCGAAACGCTTGTGCGCTTCGGCCAGCAGGGCGGCGTCGCAGCCGGCGAAGCGGGTGCGGACTTCCTTGTACTTGCTGGCGCGGGCGCGCGCGGCGATATGGTCGAGAATGATGCGTGCGGTCTCGCGCGCGTGGTCGCTCCAGTCGGCGTCGCGCGAGGCGACGAGATTGGCCTGGCTGCGCAGGATCACACCATCATCGAGCACCTTGAGGCCGTTGGCCGCGAGGGTGGCGCCGGTGGTGGTGATGTCGACGATCATCTCGGCGGTGCCGGTGGCGGGGGCGCCCTCGGTGGCACCGGCACTCTCGACGATGCGGTAGTCGACCACGCCATGTGCGGCGAAGAAGTTGCGCGTCAGGTTGATGTACTTGGTGGCGACGCGCATGCGGCGGTTGTGCTGGGCGCGGAAGCCGGTGGTGACGTCGTCGAGATCGGCCATGGTGCGGACGTCGATCCACGACTGCGGCACGGCGACGACCACGTTGGCGCTGCCGAAGCCGAGGCCCTCGATCAGCGCAACGCGCCTGTCGGCATCGACGATGCTCTCGCGCAGCAGGTCCTCGCCGGTGACGCCGAGATGCACCGCGCCGCGCGCCAGGCTGCGAGGCGATCTCGCTGGCCGAGAGATAGGCGATCTCGACGTTGTCGAGGCCGGGAATGGTGCCGCGATAGTCGCGGGCGCCGCCCGGCTTGGCCAGCGCAAGCCCGGCGCGCGCGAAGAACGCCTCGGCGTTTTCCTGGAGGCGGCCCTTGGAGGGAACGGCGAGAACGAACGGCGCGGTCATGGTGTGCTCCCCGCCAATTCGCTTGCGGAAGCGTTGCGGCGAACCTGTGTCAGAGTTGTGATCCAGATCGAGAAGCCGACGGCGGGAATCGGCGTGGTGGAACCCAGCTGGCTGAGCAGGCCATCATAGCGCCCGCCGGCCACCAACGGCTCGACGCCGTTGCCCTTGCGGTGCAGTTCGAACTCGAAGCCGGTGTAGTAGTCGAGGCCGCGGCCGAACGAGGTGGCGAAGCGGATCTTCGAAACGTCGACGCCACGGGCGGCCATGAAGCCGGTGCGGCTTTCGAAGGTGTCGATGGCCGCGGTGAGGTCGAGCTGCGCCTCGGCGGCCAGCGCGCGCAGTTGCGCCAGCGCGTCGTCGGGACTGCCGGAGATGGCGAGGAAGCGCTTGATCAGCGCCAGTGCTTCGCGGGGCAGGGCGCCGCCCTTGAGCGTCGACTGCTCGAGGAAACGGTCGGCGATCTCGGCCACCGAACGGCCGCCGACATTGCTGGCACCGGCGATGGACATCAGGTCGGTGACCAGTGCCAGCGCCGCCTTGCGGTCGGAGCCGGCCAATGCGGCGAGCACGCCTTCATATTCGTTGCGGGCCGGCGCTTCCGCCAGCGTCAGGCGGCCGAGATCCATCTCGAGATCGCCCTTGCGGTTGAAATCCTTGATCAGCCGGCGCTTCCACACCGGATAGAGGTCAAGCGCGTCGATCAGCGCGGTGAACAGCGCCACGTCGCCGGTGCGGATGTCCACGTCGGTCACGCCAAAGGTGGCGGTGGCCTCGAGGCCGAGCGCCAGCATTTCGGCGTCGGCGGCGGCACTGTCCTGGCGGCCGAAGGATTCGATCCCGGCCTGCAGGAATTCGCTCGGGCAGCCCTGGCGATAACGGAACACCGGGCCGAGATAGCAGAAGCCGGCCGGCTGTCCGGCCTGGGCGGAGGCGAGGTAATCCCGGGCCACGGGAATGGTGAGGTCCGGACGCAGGCACAGCTCGTCGCCGGAGGCGTCGGTGGTCAGGTACAGGCTTTTGCGGATGTCCTCGCCGGACAGGTCGAGAAACGGTTCGGCCGGCTGTAGGATCGCCGGCTCGGCCTGGTGGTAGCCGGCCTGGGCGAACGACAGCAGCAGCGCATCCGCCCATGCGGCGGATCCGGTCGCGCGAGGGGCGGCGGTTTCGGTCATCTCAGCGTCCAGCAGTTCCAAAGTGTCAGTCGGCGCAGCCCCTTAACATGGCCGGCGGGGAGTTTCGACCCACCATCGGCCAAGTGGCTTAATGCGGGGTCAGGATTTCCACCCGTCTTCCTACTTGGTTACCGCAAAATCACCGAGCGCGGCCTGCACCAGGGTCAGGGCGGCTACGGCGGCGGTATCGGCGCGCAGGATTCGCGGTCCCAGCGCCAGCCGCAGGATATTCGGCTGCTTCAGCAGAACGTCGCGCTCCGGCCCGGCGAAGCCGCCCTCCGGGCCGATCAGCACGTCGATGCCGTGGCCGGCCCGGTCGCAGGCGCCGGCCAGCGCCGCCATGGGATCGGCCACGGGGGCCTCCTCGTCGCAGAACACCAGCAGCCGGGCGCCGTCGCGCTGGCCGAGATATTTGTCCAGGGTCTGCGGTTCGCCGACTCCGGCGATGCTGAGGATGCCGCATTGCTCGGCGGCTTCCACCACATTGGCCCGCATCCGCTCGGTATTGACCCGGGACACCTGGGTAAATCGGGTGGTCACCGGCTGCAGCGCCGAAACCCCCATTTCCACGGCCTTTTGCACCATATAGTCGAGGCGGGCGTGTTTCAGCGGCGCAAACAGGTAGGTGATGTCCTGCAACCGGTCCTGCGGCCGGCTCTGCGCCAGCAGGGTCAGCTGATCGGCGCGCTTGCCGCCGGAGATCGCCGAGCGCCATTCGCCGTCGCGGCCGTTGAACACCAGCACCTGGTCGCCGGCGCCCAGCCGCAGCACATTGCCGAGGTAGTTGCTCTGGCTGCGGTCCAGCGCGAGGCTGCCGTCAGGCGCGAATGGCGCATCGACGAACAGGCGGGGGCTGCGAAAATCGGCTTGCGGCATCGGTCGGTTTCCATCGGGGAGGCGAGCATTAGCCCAACTGCGGCGAATTATCACCGCCCGACATGGCATTGCGCCGTGCTGTTGCCAAATTCCGCGGGTTGTTAAGGACTGGCAGGAATCGTAAAAGGCCCCGAACCAACATTCCCTTTCAAAAGGGCTCGGGGACGCGTGGACCTTGCCGGAGGAAGATCTTTGCTCATCCGTTATCTGATCGTGCCGCTGACCATGGCGGTCCTGGCCGTCCAGGCCGCCGAGCTTCGCGCCCAGGGTGCATTCCCCGCGCCGTTGCCGGGCGGCGCCGCTGCGCCGGCTAGCGCCTCGCCGTTCCCGCCGGTCAACGGCGCCCCCGCCGCCTCGCCATTTCCACCCGTCAACGGTGCGCCGGCGGCTGCCGTGGGTGCGCCCAGCCCGTTTCCGTCGGCCGGCGCACCGCCGGTTGGCGCATTTTCCCAGCCGGGTCCGCAGGCGGGTCCCCCCGGCGGCGAGGACTGCATGAAGCAGTTCATGCCGCTGCGTCAGGAAGCGGAAAAGCGCGGCCAGGCGATCAAGGCCGCCAGCTCGCGCCACGCGCCGCCGCAGGAGGCCTGCAAGCTGATCGGCAACTTCTCGCAGAGCGAGGTCAAGATGATCAAGTACATCGAGGCCAACGCGCAGAAATGCGGCATTCCGCCGAATGTCAGCGAGCAGATGAAGTCCGGTCACAAGAACACCGAGAAGATGCTAGCGCAGGTCTGCAACGCGGCCCAGCAGGTGCAGCAGCGCGGGCCGGCGGCTCCGAGCCTTGCCGACGTGCTCGGCTCCTCGGCGGCGATGCCGGAAGCCACCGCCGCCAAGCGCGGCGGCAGCACCTTCGACACGCTGAACGGCAACGTGTTGACCCGATGATCGCCCTCCGATGAGCGATGCGGCCGCCCGCGTTGCCGATGCGACCGGCAACTGGGTCGATCACATCGCGCCGCTGTGGTCGCGGCCCTATCTGCGATTGGCGCGCTTCGACCGGCCGATCGGATCGTGGCTGCTGCTGATGCCGTGCTGGTGGTCGGCGGCGCTGGCCGCCGGCGTTGCCCACGACGTCAGCCAGCTTCCCACGATCATCGTGCTGTTCTTCGTCGGCGCCTTCGTGATGCGCGGCGCCGGCTGCACCTGGAACGATATCACCGACCGCGATCTCGATGCGAAAGTGGAGCGGACGCGATCGCGGCCGATTCCGGCCGGGCAGGTCAGCGTCACCAAGGCCGCCGCGTTCCTGGTCCTCCAGGCGCTGATCGGACTTGCGATCCTGCTGCAGTTCAACAGCTTCGCGATTGCCACCGGCATCGCCTCGCTGGTCATCGTCGCCGCCTATCCGTTCATGAAGCGGGTCACCTACTGGCCGCAGGTGGTGCTCGGGCTGGCGTTCTCCTGGGGCGCGCTGATGGGCTTTGCGGTGCAGTTCGGCCGCATCGATGCCACTGCGCTCTTGCTCTATGCCGGCTCGATCTCATGGGTGATCGGCTACGACACCATCTACGCCCACCAGGACGCCGAGGACGATGCGCTGATCGGCATCAAGTCCACGGCGCTGCTGTTCGGCGCGCGCACCCGACTGGCGCTCGGGGCATTCTACGCGCTGGCGGTGGCGCTGATCGGCGCGGCGCTGGCGCTGGCCGGTGCGCACTGGCCGGCCTGGCTGGGGCTTGCGGTCTTCACTGCGCATCTGATCTGGCAGATCGTCCGGCTCGACATCCGCGATCCCGCTTTGTGCCTGCGCGTATTCAAATCCAACCGCGACGCCGGGCTGCTGCTACTGGCGGGATTGCTGGTCGATGCCGTGCTGCGGGCCTGAGGAGTAGGCGCGTCGGAGACGCTCGACAGGCATCCGCACGAGGTCGCGGCGCTGCTCGATCGCTACGGCAAATCGCTGGATCAGACATCCTGACAGGCCGGCCGCCGCGGCCCTACCGCCGGCGTCATGCATGGTTTATATCTGCGACGCAGCAGGCGATTTATGCTACCGGGTACGACAACATTCCGTCGGGCCGCAGGCCGCCGCGACGACGAGGAGACACACTGTGCTGAACAAATTCGGACCGTCGGGCAACGGCGAGGCGAAGCTGCAATATCTCGATGGCGATTTCCGCGTGGTGTCGCCGGGTACCTATGTGAAATGCGCGATCACCCAGGAGCGGATTCCGCTCGATGAGCTGAAATACTGGAGCGTCGATCTGCAGGAAGCCTATGCGCTCCCGTCCTCTGTGCTGCAGCGACACTACCCGGCTGCGCTGAAGGCGAGCTGAGGTTTAGACAGTAGGGTGGGCAAAGGCGCGCCTGCGCCATGCCCACCACGACACCCGCTGTGCGTCTGATGGTGGGCACGTCATCTCCGCGCTTCCGCGCGGTCGATGCCTTTGCCCACCCTACATCTCATCGGGGCTTCGTCGTCCAGTTCCTGCTGCGCGCTTTGTTGAGCTCCGTCCGGACGAAGGTTTCAAGCGCCCCGGCCTCGTCGAACGCCAGGTTGATGGCGAAGGGGACGATGTCCTGTGCGCCGGGCAGCGCCCGCAATTTCACCAGATCCTTTTCAGTCGTCACCAATGTCAGACCGTCGCGCCTGGCCTGTGCGAGCAGGGCATCGAGATCGGCTGCCGTGTAGGGATGATGATCGGCAAACGCCTTCTCGACGACGACATCGACATTGCCCGTCCGCAGCGTGTTGAAGAACCGGCGGGGATCGCCGATGCCGCAAAAGGCCAGCACCCGCTTTCCCTGCAGCCGCGCGACCGTGGCCGCGTCCGGCGTGATCTGCGCGCGCCACACCGGACAGCCTTGTGCGGCGATCGCATCCGCCACGGCGTCCGCAGCGTGACCGCGGCCGACGATCACCAGCGCGTCGGTTCGCGGGAGCTGCGCGTCGAGCGGTGCGCGCAGCGGTCCTGCCGGTAGCACGCGGCCATTGCCGAGGCCGCGATCGCTGTCGATGACGATGAAGCTTGTATCCTTGGTGAGGGCCGGGTTCTGGAAGCCGTCGTCCATCACCATGACGCTGGCGCCGGTGGAGCGGGCCAACGCCGCGCCGCCGACACGGTCACGGGCGATCACCACCGGCACGTGGCGCGCCATCATCAGCGGCTCGTCGCCGACCTCCGCCGCGCCGTGCCGCCCGGGATCGACCCTGACCGGGCCGCGCAGGCTGCCGCCATAGCCGCGGCTCAGCACCACGGGCGTCTCGCCGAGATCGCGCAACAGCGCCACCAGCGCCAGCGTGGTGGGCGTCTTGCCGGCGCCGCCGACATGATAGTTGCCGACGCACAACACGGGAATGCCGACATCGATGCCCTTGCGTGACATGCGGGTGGCGGCGATCTCGCCGTAGACGGCGGCGAGCGGCATCAGCAGGCGCGCCAGCCACGATGACGGCGCGTGCCAGAACGCCGGCTCATGCATCGCGCGATCCCATCTCCAGCCGCAATTGCAGCAGATAGGGCTCCAGCGCGCCCAGCGTCCGCTCCAGAGCGCCGCCGAGCCGTTCGACCACGCCGACGCCGGCCGCGATCGAACTCTTGCGCGCGTCCGGATGGCCCAGCAGATGACCGAGCTGCCGGACCAGCGCATCGCTGTCGTCGGCCTGCTTCGCGCCGCCGGCACCGTCGAGCGCTTGATAGACATCGGTGAAATTGAACACGTGCGGGCCATGCACGATGGCGGCGTCGAGCTTGATCGCCTCGATCGGGTTCTGGCCGCCATGCGGCACCAGCGAGCCACCCATGAACACCACCGGCGCGAGCCGGTAGAACAGGCCGAGTTCGCCCATGGTGTCGGCGACATAGATGTCGGTGGTGGAGGTCGGCAATTCCTCGCGCGAGCGCAGCGCCACCTGGGCGCCCGTGGCCGCGATCATCTGCGCGACGGCCTCGCCGCGGTGGGAATGACGGGGCACGATGATGGTCAGCAGCGATGGAAAGAAACCGGCGAGGTTCTTGTGTGCGGCGGTGAGCAGTTCCTCTTCGCCGGGATGGGTCGACGAGGCCACGATCACCGGACGGCCGCGGGTCACGGCCATCAGCTTTTCCAGCTTGGCGTCGTCGGCGGGGGGCGCCTGCACGTCGAGCTTGAGATTGCCGGTGGTGATGACGTTGCGGCTGCCGAGCGCGCTGAAGCGTTCGGCGTCGGTGTCGGATTGCGCGAGGCAGATGTCGAAGCGGCCGAGCAGGGCGCCGATGGTGGCCGAGAACTTCTGCCAGCGCGGGAACGAGCGTTGCGACATCCGGCCGTTGATCAGCACCATCGGCAGACGCCTGGCATGGGCCGACAGGATCAGGTTCGGCCACAGGTCGGATTCGATGAACAGCGCCAGTGACGGCCGCCAGTGATCGAGAAACCGCGAAACGAAGCGCGGCGCATCGTAGGGGATGAACTGGTGGATGATGTCGGCCGGAAAACGCTTGGCAACGATCGCCGCCGAGGTCACCGTGCCCGATGTCAGAAGAATGCGCATGCCGGCCGCGCGCAGCCGCTCGATCAGCGCCGCCGCCGCCAGCACCTCGCCGACGCTCGCGCCGTGGATCCACACCAGCGGCCCCGCGGGGCGGTCGATGGCGCTGATGCCGCGGCGCTCGCCGCAGCGCGCCGGGTCTTCCTTGCTGTGCTTCAGCCGCTGACGGATCAGCAACGGCGCCAGCGGCCCCAGCGCCGCCGAGAGCCGGCGATAGGCGCGCAGCGTCACCGGCAGCGAATCCGTCGTCGCCAAGGCTTTAGCCCTGATGCGGGGCATGGGTTGCCTCTTCCGGGCGGCCGACCGCTTCGTAAGCGCGCCGGGTGGCGTCGTTCAGCGTGGTCTCAAGGCGCAGCCGCAGCATTTCCATGGTCGCGGAATCGGCGTCCGCGGGCACGCTGATGGGCTCGCCGCCGATCAGGACGCCGCGTCCGAATGGCAGGTTGATGGTGGTGCGGTCCCAGTTCTGGAGCTGGATGAAGCGGCTCGTGGCCATAGCGAACGGCATGATCGGACGGCCCGATTCGCGCGCCAGCATGATGATGCCGAGGCCGGCCACGCGCGAACGCTTCGGCACGTCGGCGGTCAGCGCCATGTTGATGCCCTGTTCGAGCACGCGCACCATCTCCTTGAAGGCGCCGACGCCGCCCTTGCGGTGGAAGGCGCCGCCATGATCGCCGGAGCCGCGCACCGTGCCGATGCCCAGCCTTTCGGCAGCGAGCGCATTGAACTCGCCATCGCGATGGCGCGAGATCAGCACCTTGCCCTGATAGTTCTTGCGGCGGATGAACGGCGTCATGAAATGCTGGCCGTGCCAGAAGGCGAGGATGACCGGCATCTCAGGCTCGACGATGTCATAGACGTTCGGCGGATCGTAGGCGAAAGTGTTGGTCTTCCACACCAGCCGCAGGAATTCGGCCGCGACGAAGCCCGCCGCGCGCTGGACCCAGCTGCTGCGCAGCGTGTTGCGAAGCAGTCGTTTCAACTGCGGGGCTTCGCGTCTTGGCTGGGATCGAGCAGGCGGTGCAGATGGACGATGAAATAGCGCATGTGCGCGTTGTCCACCGTCATCTGGGCCTTCGACTTCCAGACCGCGAAGGCGGAGGCATAGTTCGGATACAGGCCGACGACCTCGACCTGGTCGAGATCCTTGAAGGTGGTGCCGGTAAGATCGGTCAGTTCGCCACCGACGACCAGATGAAGCAGTTGCGGCTGCGCATTGTCCGACATGAATGTGTTTCCTGCAGCGTCCCGGCTGCGGTCAGATGAATTGGAGTTGGCCGTGAGACCGTTCAGACCCGCGGGCGGTTGCGGAATTGTTCGACAAGGTGGGCATGACGATCCGCCCCTGCCGCCACCAGCAACCCATGGGTCACCTCCCGGCGATTATAGAGGATCGGATCGCCGGAAAGCTCGGTCATCCTACCATTCGCTTCGTGCACGATCAAATCGGCCGCCGCGAGGTCCCAGTCCCGGCTCTGCCCGCCGGCGAAGGCCGCATCCAGCCGGCCGTTGGCCACCCAGCACAGGCGCAGCGCCAGCGAGCCGATTCGCGGATACAGCGTGATGTCCTCGGCGGGGGCGGCAAGGCGCTGCACCAGCGGCTTCGGCCCGGCGATGCGGGGAAAGTGCGTGTCGATGCCCGGCGTGGCGCGAGATCGGCCGATCGTTGCAACGGGCGCCCTGGCCGCGCACGGCGAAGAAGAACTCGTCGGTGGCCGGCGCAAAGACCGCGGCCAGCAGCGGCGTGGCATCCTCCACCAGCGCCACGCTGACGCACCAGTCCTCGCGGCCGGCGAGATAGCCGCGGGTGCCGTCGATGGGATCGATGATCCAGGTCAGCTTGCGGCCAAGCCGCGACTCGTTGTCGGCGCTCTCTTCCGACAGCCAGCCGTAATCCGGCGTCGCCGCCTTGAGCCGGCTCTCGATCAGGTCGTTGACCGCGATGTCGGCTTCCGAGACCGGCGAGGATTCGCCCTTGGTCCACATCTTCAATTCGGTGCGGAACATGGCCAGCCCGAGCGCGCCGGCCTGGCGCACCGTGTCGGCGAGCAGTGCGGCGTCGCTCGCCAGCGTGGTGTCGCGCCCAAGCGTGGCGCTAGCGTCCGGCAATCGTCAGTCCCTCGATGCGCACCGTGGGCGCGTTGACGCCGTAGCGGAAGGTGAGGTCGTTGGCGGGAGTGAGCGACTTGAACATTTCCAAGAGATGGCCGGCGATGGTGATCTCGCTCACCGCAAAGGTGATCTCGCCGTTCTCGATCCAGAACCCGGCGGCGCCGCGGCTGTAGTCGCCGGTGACGCCGTTGACGCCGGAGCCGATCAGGTCGGTGACGTAGAAGCCGTCCTTGATGTCGGCGATCAGTTCGGCCGGCGTCGCGCTGCCGGCTTCCAGATGCAGGTTGTAGGGGCCGGGGGAGGGCGACGACGACACGCCGCGATGGGCGTGGCCGGTGGTGATCATGCCCAATTCGCGCGCGGTGGCGCAGTCGAGCAGCCAGGTGGTCAGCACGCCCGCATCGATGATCGCGGTTTTCTTCACCGCCACGCCTTCGGCATCGAATGATTGCGAGCGCAGGCCGCGCACGCGCAAGGGATCGTCGATAATGCGGATGTCGTTCTTGAACAGCTGCTTGCCGAGGCTGTCCTTGAGGAAGCTGGTTTTTCGCGCGATGGAGGCGCCATTCACCGCGCCGACCACGTGGCCGACCAGCGAGTTGGAGACGCGCGGATCGAACACCACCGGCACCTTGCAGGTGGCAACCTTGCGCGGATTGGCGCGCGCCACCGCGCGCTCGCCGGCCAATCTGCCGACCTTGTCCGGCGATTCCAGATCCGAGGCATGCATCGCCGACGTGTAGTCGTAGTCGCGCTCCATTTTGGTGCCGTCGCCGACGATGGCGGTCATCGAGATGCCCTGGCTGGAGCGCAGGTACGATCCGTGAAAGCCGGTGGACGTCACCAGCACCATGCCGCCGATGCCGGTGGACGCCGAGGCGCCGCCGGACTTGGTCACGCCCTTGACGGCCATCGCGGCTTCTTCCGCCGCGACCGCGCGACGCTCCAGCTCGCCGACCGACGGCGTCACGGGATCGAGCAGATCGAGATCGGGAAAATCGCGCGCCAGCAAAGCGGGATCGGCGAGGCCGACATAGGCATCGTCGGGCGCGACGCGGGCCATCGCCACCGCGCGCTCGGCAAGTTGCATCACATTGTCGCCGGACACATCGTTGGTGGAGATCACCGCCTGGCGGCGGCCGACCAGCACGCGCAGGCCGACATCGTCGCCTTCGGAACGCTCGGACGCTTCGACCTTGCCGTCGCGAATCTCGACGCCGTGCGACACGCCGCGCACCGCGACCGCATCGGCCGCATCGGCGCCGGCGCGCTTCGCGGCCTCGACCAGACGCTGCGCCAGCGCGGAGAGCGCGGACTGGTCGAACAGGTCGGATGAGTCGGATTTCAGTGCAGACGGATGTGGTGAAGACTTCACGAACAAATTCCCAACACTTGAAGGAAGGCCGGACGGCGGGGATGAACCCATCAGATGTGCCTATTTTACGCGGACTTCAAGCATGCCGGGCCGATAAAGCGAAGAATTGTCGGGCGCGCAGCAAGGTCTCGTCAATCATCTCCGCCAAGCTTCTGTCAAGCATGCGCGGCGGTGGTAGATGATTAACCAGCCTTTTTAAGCGATTCCGGAAGCCGCTCTGGCAAGCTCCTCCCATCGACCGGGACAATAATTCCGGCGGGGAGATAAAAATTGGGACGTCAAACAGCAACAGCCGGGAGCGATCCCGCAGGGTCGAGCCGAGCGATACGGCTCGACCCTCACTCGCTACCTGTCAGCTTCGAGGCGCACGACCAGCGCGCCGACGGCAGCATCAGGCATATTGAACTTCATCGCGAACGCGTCATCCTGCGTCGTGCCATCAGAGGCATGCGCATGGCGGTCAACGTTCGCGTCAGCGACTTCCTCGGCGTGGCCGTGCGCGGCCTCGACGATGCCAAGATGCTGGTGCTCGCGCATCGCGATCCGGCGCTGTCGATTCCGTTGTGCGTCAGTTCCGACCGCGTCGAGATCGACACCGCCTGGCAGATGTGGAGCGCGATCTTCGCGTTGCCGCGGCTGCCGGAAGAGGTGGTGCGCGAACCCGCGCAGCGTCGCCGACGCCACAATGCGATCCGCGCGCGTCGCCCGAAATTCCTGGTGCGACGTCGCGCCGGCGGACTGCTTGGCGAAGCCGGCACATACCGCGGCGAACGCGAGATCATCGCGAGGGATTGAGAAGTGTCGTTGTAGGATGGGTAGAGGACCGGCGCGCGTAGCGCGGCGGTGCGAAACCCATCGCCCTGTCCCACACGCTCTACGTCATCCCCGCCGAAACGCGATTGCGTTTCGGCGGGGATGACGGTTGCGTTTGTGGGGCGATGGGTCTCGCAGAGAGATCAACCCATCTGATGAACACCTAAAAAAGCGACCCCTGATCGATCTTCGGTGCCGTGCGCTTCGGCGTCGGCTTGGCCACCGCCGAGCGGTCGCCATCGGCCGTCGCGCCGACACGTCCGTCAGCGAATTCGATATTGAGGCGCGCGCCGGGGCCGATATTGGCGGCGGCATGCACGGCCGCACCGTGCTCATCCCGCACCAGCGCAAAGCCGCGCGCCAGCACGCCGCGATAGGACAGCGCGCCGAGCAATTGGCCGGAGGCCAGCACGCGGGCCGGCTGGCGCTGGATCAGGGTGGTCAGCGCGCGATGCGCGCGCTCCGACAGGCGCAAGGTGCGTTCGCGCTCCCGGGCGATGGCGTTGCGCTGCGCCTGGGCATTGGCGGATTTCGAGGCCTGCAGCCGGATCGACAGGCCGGCAAAACGCTCGCGGCGCTGACGCAAGGCGGCGCGGGCCGACAGCGTCAATCGCTCGCCGGATACCGTGAAGCGATGCGTCGCCTGGGCGATCTGTGCGCGCAGCACGCGCAATGTCAGGCCGGCCGAGGCCTGCGCGAAGCGGCGGTGATGCGAACTGGTATTGGCCTTTAACGCGCGCGGCAGGCCGCTTGTCGCGCCGTCGAGCCGCTGCCGCGGGATCGCCAGCAGGCCGCTCAGCGTCGGCAATGCGCGCGCCGCGGCGCGCAGCTCGTTGCGGCGGGACTCCTGGGCGCGCTGCCAGCACAGCATCATGCGGCGCGCATAGGCCTGTACCTCGACGAACAGCTCGGCGCGCACCGGCACCGCCATTTCAGCGGCGGCGGTCGGCGTCGGCGCGCGCTTGTCACTGGCGAAATCGATCAGCGTGATGTCGGTCTCGTGGCCGACCGCCGAGATCAGCGGGATCATGCTCTCGGCGGTGGCGCGCACCACGATCTCCTCGTTGAACGACCACAGGTCCTCCAGCGAGCCGCCGCCGCGCGCGACGATCAGCAGATCCGGTCGCGGGATTTTGCCGCCTTCGGGCAGCGCGTTGAAGCCACGGATCGCGGCAGCAACCTGTTCGGCCGAGCCTTCGCCCTGCACCTTGACCGGCCATACCAGGACGCGTCGCGGGAAGCGGTCGGCGAGCCGGTGCAGAATGTCGCGAATGACCGCGCCGGTCGGTGAGGTCACCACGCCGATCACCTCGGGCAGCCACGGCAGCAACTGCTTGCGGCTCTCGTCGAACAGGCCCTCGGCGCCAAGCTTGCGCTTGCGCTCTTCCATCAGCGCCATCAGCGCGCCGACCCCGGCGGGCTCGATGGCGTCGATGACGATCTGGTACTTCGACGAGCCGGGATAGGTGGTCAGCTTGCCGGTGGCGATGACCTCGAGGCCCTCCTGCGGCTTGAACCGCATGCGGCCGTGGACGCCCTTCCAGATCACCGCCTCGATCTTGGCGCCCTCGTCCTTGAGGGCGAAATAGCAGTGGCCGGAGGAATGCGGGCCGCGAAAGCCGGAGATCTCGCCGCGCACCCGGACATTGCCATAGGCGTCCTCCACCGTCCGCTTGAGCGCCGAGGACAGCTCGGTGACGGTGAATTCGCTGGAATTTGAAAGACTTGCGGCGACGGGCGGCTTTGGCATCGATTCTCGGCTCTCGGCTGTATCCGCAAGGTAGGGAGTTTGCAGCGGGAACGCCAATCGGAACTTGCATATCAGATTACTCTGTAATACAGAGTTATCTGTTGACTTAACCCTTCTGGGAGACGTGCCATGGTCAGGACGATTTTTTCCTTTGTTTTCCGCGTCTTCCGGTCGGCGATGGTCGTCACGGGCCTCGCCACACTGGTTCTGGCGGGCCTGATCGCCACGCCGTTGCAGCAGCCGCCCGAGCTGAAGTCGATTTCCGGCGCCCGTAAGCTGGTGGATTATTCCGGCCTGCCGGCGCTGGAACGCTTCGAGGGCGCTGACGGCACCTCGCTGGCCTACCGGCATTATCGTCCGGCGCAGGCGACTACCGATCGCATCGCCATCCTGGTGCACGGCTCGTCGGGATCGAGCGGCGGCACCATTCACGCGCTGTCGTCGGCGCTGCAGCAGCGTGGCGTGCAGACCTATGCGGTCGACATTCGCGGCCACGGCGCGTCCGGAACGCGGGGCGATATCGGCTATGTCGGCCAGCTCGAGGACGACCTGGCCCGCCTCGTCGCCGTGATCAGGCGCGACAACCCGACGGCGCCGCTGACGCTGATCGGCCATTCCTCCGGAGGCGGCTTCGCGCTGCGGATCGCGGGCTCCCCGATCCAGAATCTGTTCGACCGCACCATCCTGCTGGCGCCCTATCTCGGCTACGACGCGCCGACCAACAAGCCGGACGGCGGCTGGGCCCGCGCGGATGTCCCGCGCATCATCGGACTGCTGGCGCTGAGCAAGCTCGGCATCACCTGCTGCGACCACCTGCCGGTGGTGGCCTTCGCCGTGCCGCCGGGTTCCACGAACAGGCTGGTGGCGACCTACAGCGAAAGGCTGCGCAGCAATTTCGGCACTCACAGCGACTTCCGCACCGACCTCTCTGCGGCCAGCAAACCCATCACCGTCTTGTCGGGTACCGACGACGAACTGATGGAATCCGGCAAGTACGAAGCGGCGCTGCGCAGCGTATCGCCGTCCATCAAGGTTCGCTTGCTTGACGGCATCGACCACATGGGCATTGTCGCGGATTCCCGCGCGGTGTCGGTGATCGCCGACGAGGTCGTCAAATCCGAGGTGAGCACGCGATGAGCATCGATCTCCACGAGGCTGCCGCCGCGCTGCATGATATCGACGACATCGTCCAGCGCGTCAAACGGTCCCGCAGCTATCAGCTCGCCAGCCTGATGCTGATGCTATGGGGACCGCTCATAGCGCTGGGTTACGCGGTGTCGTGGGCATGGCCGCGTTATGCCGGTTATGGCTGGGTGCTGATCGATCTCATCGGCGTCGCCGGCTCCTACGCCATCAGTGCGCGCGGTCGCGCCAGCGACGGCACACATCGCTTCGATGGCCGCATGTTCGTGGCCCTCGTGCTGTTCTTCGGCTTCGGCCTGTTGTGGAGCATCGGCATCGTGCATTTCACGCCGCGCCAGTTGGGCGCGTTCTGGCCGATCTATTTCATGCTGGTCTACAGCATCGCCGGGCTGTGGCTCGGCGCGGCCTTCGTCGCCATCGGCCTCGGCATCACCGCGCTGACGCTGGTGGGATATTTCTTCGCCGGCCCCTGGTTCGAACTGTGGATGGCGGTGGTCAACGGTGGCGGGCTGCTGCTCGGCGGCTTCTGGATGCGGCGGAACTGACATGGCCGAGCTTGACGAGATCATTCACCAGCCGCTGCGGCTCAGGATCATGGCGGCGCTGAACGCGCTGCCGGACGGGCAGGGGATGGATTTCCCCCGCCTGAAGAAACTGACCGGCGCCACCGACGGTAATCTGGGCGCGCATATCGAGACGCTGTCGAAGGCTGGCTATGTCGGCGTCGACAAGGCCTTCGTCGGCAAGAGGCCGCAGACCACGGTGACTGCGACGGCGGCGGGGCGCGGCGCCTTCGCCCGCCATGTGGCGACGCTGCGCGAGATCATCGCGGGGGCTGGGGGCTAAAACTGTCATTCCGAGTTCGCGCGGGGCTGGCGCCGCGCACACCCCGGAATGACAGGGCGCGTGTTGCAGCCCCCGCCGTCCGCGGCTAAACCCTGCGCTTCCTCGCGCAAACCAGTCTGGCTGCATCCCATGAACATTCTTCTTCTCGGTTCCGGCGGGCGCGAACATGCGCTGGCGTGGAAGATCGCGGCGTCGCCGCTGCTGACCAGGCTCTGGTGCGTGCCGGGCAATGCCGGCATCGCGAAAGAGGCCGAGTGCGTGGCGCTGGATATCACCGACCATGCCGCAGTGATCGCCTTCGCCAAGGCTAATGCGGTGGATTTCGTGGTGGTTGGGCCGGACGCGCCGATCGCCGCGGGGATGGTCGACGATCTCAACGCCGCCGGCTTCAAGGCGTTCGGCCCGACCAAAGCCGCCGGCCAGCTCGAGAGCTCGAAAAGCTTCACCAAGGCGCTGTGCCGGGACAACAACATTCCGACCGCGGCCTATGGCCACTTCCACAGCGCCGATGAAGCGAAGGCCTATATCCGCAAGCAGGGCGCGCCGATCGTGGTCAAGGCCGACGGTCTCGCCGCCGGCAAGGGCGTGGTGGTCGCGATGACCGAGGCCGAGGCGCTGGATGCCGTCGACATGATGTTTTCAGGCGGCTTCGGCGAAGCCGGCGCGGAAGTGGTGGTCGAGGAATTCATGCAGGGCGAGGAGGCCTCGTTCTTCGCGCTGTGCGACGGCGAGCACGCGCTGGAGCTTGCCACCGCGCAGGACCACAAGCGCGCCTTCGACGGCGACAAGGGGCCCAATACCGGCGGCATGGGCGCCTATTCGCCGGCGCCTGTGATGACCGAGGCGCTGCGCGCACAGGTGATGGAGGAGATGATCAAGCCGACCCTGCGCGCGCTGGGCGCCATGGGCACGCCCTACAAGGGCGTGCTCTACGCCGGCGTCATGGTCACCGCGCAGGGCCCGAAGCTGGTGGAATACAATGCCCGCTTCGGCGATCCGGAATGCCAGGTGCTGATGATCAGGATGATGTCGGATCTTCTGCCGGCGCTGATCGCCTGCGCCGATGGGCAGCCGAAGAATTTCAGCCTGCGGTGGTTCGACGACGTGGCGCTGACGGTGATCATGGCGACCAAGGGCTATCCCGGCGACTACGGCAAGGGCTCCGAAATCCGCGGTCTCGCCGCCGCTGCTGCCATCGAAGGCGTGGAGATTTTTCACGCCGGGACCAAGGCCGATAACGACAGGATTTTGGCCAACGGTGGGCGCGTGCTCAACATCTGCGCGTCCGGCAAGACCGTGCGCGAGGCGCAGCAGAAGGCCTATGCGGCCGTGGACCTGATCGACTGGCCGGAAGGCTTCTGCCGCCGCGATATCGGCTGGCAGGCGGTGGCGCGGGAAGCGAAGGGTTAGAGATGCACGGCGTCTTCGCCCCAGGTGCCGTTGTCGTCCCCGCGCATGCGAGGACCCAGTAAACACAGGCGCTGGTGATTACTGGGTCGCCCGGTCCTGGCGCGCAATTGCGCGCCGGCCGGGCGATGACAGTTGAGCGCGGGGCAGTCGCGCCAAACGCCCCTATCGCCTTGCCTTGAAAAATTCCCGCAGCATTGTCGCCGATTCCTGTTCTCCCACCGCCGAATAGACCTCCGGCGCATGGTGGCATGTCGGCGACGCGAAGAAGCGCACGCCGGAATCGACCCCGCCGCCTTTCGGATCCATGGCGCCGAAATATAGCCGGCGGATCCGCGCGAAGGAGATCGCCGCGGCGCACATGGTGCAGGGCTCCAGCGTCACATAGAGATCGCAGTCGGTCAGGCGTTCGCTGCCGAGCAGGCGCGCGGCGTCGCGGATGGCGAGGATTTCGGCGTGGGCGGTGGGATCGCGGTCGGTCAGGGTGCGGTTGCCGGCCGAGGCGATCACGGCATTATCGCGCACGATCACGGCGCCAATCGGCACTTCGCCGGCTTTTGCGGCGTTTTCGGCCGCTTTCAGCGCCAAATCCATGAAAGAGGGTGCGTTCATGCCTCGTATCACATCGAAAACTCTGCTAGGGAGTGCATTCAGCAAAGTGGATACCGGTTTTGCGTGACAATGCGCCCCAAGGTTGAGCGCGCAATGTCGAGTGCGAATCCATCTGCACCGCTCAACCCCATTCAGCCTCAGCTGCAGTGAGACCCTTCATGCCCCGCGACAACGACAGAAGCAACGGCCCCTCGCGCGGCCGACCGCCCGGCGGCAAGGGCGGCGGCACCGGACCGAGCAAGGGCCGCTCCGGCGCCGCCCGCGGCCCCGACAAGAAATTCGCCAAGCGCGACGGCACCTATGCGCCCAAGCCCCACGATGCCGGCGGCAGCGAGCGCAAGACCTACGGCGCAAAACCCTATTCCGGTCCGGGCAAGCCCTATGCCGGCAAGCGCGAAGGCGCGCCGCCGCGCCGCGACGACGACCGCGCCCCGCGCCGCGACTACGGCGACGCGCCGCGTCCGCGCTTCAACAAGGATGAGCGCCCGGCGCGCAGCTTTGGCGGCGACCGCCCGCAGCGCAGCAGTGGCGGAGATCGTCCGGATCGCGGCCCGCGCAAGGAGTTTTCCCCGCGCAGCGGCGGTGGCGAGAAGCGCCCGTACCAGTCGCGCGATGGCGGCGGCGAGAAACGTCCGTACACGCCGCGGGAAGGCGGCGGTGAGAAGCGGCCCTATACGCCGCGTGGCGATGCGCCGCGCGGCGAGCGTCCGAGCTTCAAGCGCGACGATGCGCGCAATGAGGGCCGTCCGGCGGCGCGTTTCTCCGACAAGAAGTTTGGCGACAAGAAGCCTTATTCCGCGCGCGATGGTGGTGGCGACAAGCGGCCCTATACGCCGCGCAGCGATGGTGATCGGCCGCGTCCGTCGGGCGATCGCCCGTACAGTGCTCGTCCGTCGCGCGACGGCGATCGTCCGTTCAGCGGCGGGCCGAAGAAATTCGGCGACAAGAAGTTTTCCCGCGGTGCGCCGGACCGTGGCGGTCCGCGCAAGAGCTTTTCGGACCGTGGCGATCGCGGCGAGAGCCGAGGCCCGGATCGCGGCGAGTCCAAGCCGTGGCAAAAGCGCGAGGAGGGCGGCCGCGATGCGCGTCCGGCGCGCGATGGCGCCCGCAGCTTCGACAAGCCGCGCTCTGACCGGCCGCGTGAGGATCGTCCCGCTGGCGACCGTCCGCGCTTCGAGCGTCCGCGCGAGGAGCGTCCAAAATTCGACCGGCCGCGCGAGCGTCCGAGCAATGATTTTCACGAGCATCCGCGCAACAACAGCGGCCTCGAGCGTCCGCGCCGCGAGAACGAGGATGACAGCCGCATCTTCGCCAAGCGTCCGGCCTTCGGCGGTCGTGGCGACTATCGCGAGCGCAAGCCCGAAGAGCGCCGTCCGCCACGCCCGCCCGCGCCGAAGAAGGCCGGCGAGCGCGTGGCAAAAGTGGTGTCGCGCGCGGGCCTGTGCTCGCGCCGGGATGCCGAGGAATGGGTCACCCAGGGCCGCGTCGCGGTCAACGGCCGTATCATCAATTCGCCGGCGCTCGATGTGACCACCCGCGACGTCATCACCGTCGACGGCAAGCCGTTGCCGGCGCCGGAGCGCACGCGGCTGTTCATGTATCACAAGCCGCGCGGCCTGATGACCACCCATGCCGATCCCGAGGGACGGCCGACGGTGTTCGACCATCTGCCGGAGCATCTGCCGCGGCTGATCTCCATCGGCCGACTCGATTTCAACACCGAAGGCCTGTTGCTGTTGACCAATGACGGCGGCCTCGCGCGTACGCTGGAATTGCCCGACACCGGCTGGCTGCGCCGCTACCGCGTCCGCGCCCATGGCGATGTCACCCAAAGCCAGCTCGATCAGCTCAAGCACGGCGTCGAGGTCGACGGCGTCAAGTACGGCTCCATCGACGCCAAGCTGGAACGCGACCAGGGCGCCAACGTGTGGCTGGTGTTCGCGATCCGCGAAGGCAAGAACCGCGAAGTGCGTAACGTGCTGGCGCATCTCGGCCTCGAGGTGAATCGCCTGATCCGGATTTCCTACGGCCCGTTCCAGCTCGGCGAGCTGGAAGAAGGCGGCGTCGAGGAAGTCAAAACCCGGGTGCTGCGCGAGCAGCTCGGCGAGAAGATTGCGGAAGCCTCCGGCGCCGATTTTGCGCGGCAGATTCCCAGCAAGGGCGATCCGTCGGACGATCCGATCATCGTCAAGAAGCCGGAGTTCAAGCGCTCCACCGTGGAGGACCGCAAGGGCCGCCGCGTGCTGGTGCAGCGCACCGGAAGCGACGAATCGCGGGCGCGCAACGAGGAAGAAGCCTCGGGCTACGGTCCGCCGAAGCGCCCCAAGCGCGGCTATCACGGCAAGCGCGATCTGAAGCCGCGCGACGAGTGAGCTGGCTGCGTGATGTCGATGCGATCGATTTTTTGTAGCGTTCCGACCGCAATGTCCCCTCCCCCCTTGCGGGGGAGGGTCAGGGAGAGGGGTGAGCCACAAGCGACATCGCCCGCGGCTCCCCCTCTCCCGTCTGCGCTGCGCGCAGCCACCCTCCCCCGCAAGGGGGAGGGGACCAAAACATGCAGGCCGCGGCTTTGTTACCAACGATGCGAGCCCTCTAATGCGCGTCGTTGGCGGGCGGCTGAAGGGCCGCAACATTGCGTCACCGCAGACCCAGGCGATCCGCCCCACGGCGGACCGGCTGCGCGAGGCGCTGTTCAACATCCTGATCCATGCCTACGACAATCCGGTGCTCGACGCCCGCGTGCTCGACCTGTTCGCCGGCACCGGCGCGCTCGGTATCGAGGCGGTGTCGCGCGGCGCCGGCTTCACGCTGTTCGTCGACAACGGCGCCGAGGCGCGCGCGCTGTTGCGCAACAATGTCGAGGCGCTCGGCCTCGGCGGTGTGACCAAAGTGTATCGCCGCGACGCCGCCGATCTCGGGCCGGCGCATCCGGTCGAGCCGTTCAGCCTCGTGTTTCTCGATCCGCCCTATCGCATGAAGCTCGCCGAGAAGGCGCTGGCGTCCTTGCGAGACGGCGGCTGGCTGACGCCGGACGCGCTACTGGTGGTCGAGGAGCACAAGGCCGCCGGCTTCGTCGCGCCGGACCGCTTCGAAGAACTCGAACGCCGCGCCTATGACGACACCGAGTTCACGTTTTTGAGGTTTGCCAATACGTAGATCGTAGGATGGGTAGAGCGCAGCGAAACCCATCTTCTCCTGGTGCTCGCTACTGATGGGTTTCGCTGCGCTCTACCCATCCTACAAGAAACGTTGAGGAGAGCTTGATGTCCGTCACGCCGAACTACACTTGGGATCATGTCCATATCCGCACGCCGAATGTCGAAGCCACCGCGCAGTGGTTTGCCGACATGCTCGGCGCCGAGATCGTGCGTGCCCCGGGCCGCGTCAATATCAAGCTGGGCGACGCCATGATCTTCCTCGCGCCGGTCACGCCCGACATGGGCGTCAATCCGCCGCCGGTGACGCCGTATCAGGGGCTGGATCATTTCGGGCTGAGCGTGACCGATATCGACGCGGTCGCGGCCTCGTTGAAGGCCAAAGGCGTCGAGTTCACCAAGGAGCCGTTCACGCTCAATCCAGGGGTGCGCATCTGCTTCATCCGCGCGCCGCAGGGCGTGTCGATCGAATTGCTGGAGCGCAACGAGAAGTATCAGTGAGCGTTGGGGGACGCGCCTGCCTCACACAGGCTGTCATGCCCCGCGAAAGCGGGGCATCCAGTAGACACAAGTATCGCGTAAATCACTGACGCCGCCGGATACTGGATCGCCCGCTTTCGCGGGCGATGACAGCCGAGTTTGCGGCGCGAAAAATTCATCTCCGCCCGAACAGTTTCTCGATATCCGCCAGCTTGAGCTCCACATAGGTGGGGCGGCCGTGGTTGCACTGGCCGGAGTTCGGCGTGTCTTCCATTTCGCGCAGCAGCGCGTTCATTTCCTCGGGCCGCAGCCGGCGGCCGGAGCGCACCGAGCCGTGGCAGGCCATGGTGGCGGCGACGTGCATCAGCCGGCGCTCCAGTGGCAAAGCTTCATCCCATTCCGCCATGTGCTCGGCGAGATCGCGCAGCAGCGCGCCGGCATTGGTCTTGCCGAGCAGCGACGGTGTCTCGCGCACCGCGATGGCGCCGGGGCCGAAGGAGTCGATGGCGAGGCCGAACGACGCCAGTTCCTCGGCGCGGTCGACCAGCTTCTCCACGGTGCTCTCGTCCATCTCGACGATCTCCGGAATCAGCAGCAATTGCCGCTGCACGCCGTTGCGAGCGATCGAGGCCTTGAGCTTCTCGTAGACGATGCGCTCGTGGGCGGCATGCTGGTCGACCACGATCATGCCGTCGCGGGTCTGCGCGACGATGTAGTTCTCGTGGATCTGCGCCCGCGCGGCGCCCAGCGGCCGGTCGATCAGGTCTGGATCGGGGGCCACCTCGAAGCGCACATCGGCGGAGGGGCCGCCGACATCGAAGGCGGCCTGGCCGGGTTCGGCAAGGGCCGCGCTGCCATCGAAGGATGGCATCGGGCCTGTCGCATAGTTGGCCGGATAAGACGGCGACGCCCGCCAGTCCCAGTTGGTTGCCGGGCGCGGCGGAAAATTCGGCGCGAAGTTGGGGCGGAACGAGGCCAGCACCGCGCCGTCGCTGTTGGCGGCGGTGCGACGCCCCTCGCGGGCGAGGCCTTCCTTCAGCGCGTGCACGATCAGTCCACGCACCAGCCCGGCATTGCGGAAGCGCACCTCGGTCTTGGCCGGATGCACATTGGCGTCGACCTCCTGCGGGTCCAGCGTCACGAACAGCGCCACCACCGGATGCCTGTCGCGCGGCAGATAATCGGAATAGGCGGCGCGCACCGCGCCGATGATCAGCTTGTCGCGCACCGGCCGGCCGTTGACGAACAGATACTGGCCGAGCGCATTGGCGCGGGTCAGCGAGGGTGCTGCGGCAAAGCCTTCCACCACCACGCCTTCGCGCTCGGAGCGGACCTCGATGGCGCTGAGGCGAAACTCGGCGCCGAGGATATCGCCGAGCCTTGTCAGTTGGCCCGCGGGGCCGGGCAGTGCCGCCGCCCAGGTCACCGGTGCGCGCTCTTCGCCGGCCATGGAGAAGGCGATGTCCGGCCGCGCCATGGCAAGGCGGCGGATGACCTCGCGGATCGCTTCGGCCTCGGTGCGGTCGGTCTTGAGGAATTTCAGCCGCGCCGGCGTCGCATAGAAGAGATCGCTGACCTCGACGCGGGTGCCCTTGGTCAGCGCGGCCGGCACGATGGGTGCCTTGACGCCGCCCTCGACGCTCATCGACCAGGCATGCGGCTCGCCGGCGTGGCGCGTCGTGATCCCGAGCCGGGCCACCGCGCCGATCGACGGCAGCGCTTCGCCGCGAAAGCCCAGCGTGCGGATCGCCAGCAGGTCCTCGTCGTCGAGCTTCGAGGTGGCGTGGCGGTCGACCGCTAGCGTCAGATCGGCATGGGTCATGCCCCCGCCATCGTCGGTGATGGCGATCTTTCGCCGGCCGCCGCCGTCGGTGAAGATGTCGATGCGGCTCGAGCCGGCGTCGATGGCGTTCTCGACCAGTTCCTTGACCACGCTGGCCGGGCGCTCCACCACCTCGCCGGCGGCGATGCGGTTGACGATCATTTCGGGCAGCTGGCGGACGGGCATGGCGCGACTCTGGGGGCGGGCGCCCAATTTAGGCGGTTTTATCGGGCTGCGGGAGGGGCAGGCAGGATCTCTCCCCGCTGTTATCGCGCCGAGTTCCGTTCCCCGGACGTGGTGCAGCGCGTCCAGAACACGGACACAGCGAATTTATTGTGACGGCGCGCCGCCCGGTATATCGTTTGGAAAAGCTCTAAAAAACACGGGAAAAACGCCATGTGCACGCTGTTCGCCCATCAGCCGTCGCGCGACTACGAATCGCAAACCCGCTCCTTGCGGATCGGCGGCCATTCCACCTCGATCCGGCTGGAAATGTCGTTCTGGGACACGCTGGAGGAGATTGCCGCGCAGCAGGGCCTCAGCCTGGCGAAGTTCTGCACCACCTTGCACGACGAGGTGCTCGATCATCGCGGCGAGGTCAGCAATTTTGCCTCGCTGCTGCGCTGTTCCTGCCTGATCTACCGCTCGCGCGCGGCGTCGGCCGCTGTCGGCGCCTTCGACGCCACCCAGATGCTGGACGCAGCGGAGTAGGGGCGACGGTTTTCAACCGTGTCCCGGACGCGGTGCAGCGTTCTTACGCTGCTCCGCAGATCCGGGACCTTACCAAGCTCGGAGCCTGAGGCGGTCCCGGATCTGCAGTGCACTACGCCGCCGAGAGGCGTCGCATTGCACTGCGTCCGGGACACGAGTCCCATGAGCTATGTTCGCTCCCTCAAATATCCTTCTTCTGCATCGCGCCGGCGATGTGGTCGGCCTGGCGGATCGCCAGTGCGACGATAGTCAGGGTCGGGTTGCACGCCGCGCCCGATGTGAACTGGCTGCCGTCGGAGACGAACAGGTTCTTGATGTCGTGGGTCTGGCCGAACTTGTTGACCACGCCGTCCCGCGCCTTAGCACTCATGCGGTTGGTGCCCATGTTGTGCGTGCTCGGATAGGGCGTGGTCGGATAGGTGACGGTGGCGCCGATCGCCTCATAGACCGCCGCGCCCTGTCGGTAGGCGTGGTCGCGCATGGCGATGTCGTTGGGGTGGTCGTCGTAATGCACGCTGGCGACCGGCATGCCGAACTTGTCCTTGGCCTTGGGATCCAGCGTGATGCGGTTGGTTTCCTGCGCCATGTCCTCGCCGACCAGCCACATCCCGGCCATCCGCGGATATTGCTCCATGGCGCTGGTGAACGGCCGACCCCAGGCGCCGGGATTGAGGAACGCCGCCATGAACGGCAGGCCGAGCGACAACGTCTCCATCTCGTAACCGCCGAGGAAGCCGCGTGACGGATCGTGCCGCGCCTCGTCGCGGATGATGCCGGCCATGGTGGTGCCGCGATACATGTGCACCGACTTCTCGAATGCCGCATAGACGCTGCCGGTCATGTGCCGCATGTAGTTGCGGCCGACCTGGCCGGAGGAGTTGGCAAGGCCGTCGCTGAAGGTGCTGGAGGCGCTATTGAGCAGCAGGCGCGGGCTCTCGATCGAATTGCCGGCCACCGCGATGATGCGGGCCTTCTGGCGCTGCGTCTTGCCGGCATCGTCGGCATAGACCACTGCGGTGACCTTGCCGGAGGCGTCGTGCTCGATCTTCAGCGCCATGCAGCCCGGTCGCACTTCGAGATTGCCGGTGGCTTCGCCCTTCGGGATTTCGGTGTACAGCGTCGACCACTTGGCGCCGGACTTGCAACCCTGGAAGCAGAAGCCAATCTGCTGGCACGAGCCGCGCCCGTCGCGCGGCTCGCTGTTGATTGCCATGCGGCCGGTATGGACCTCCTTGTAGCCGACCTTCTTAGCGCCGGCTTCCATGACCTTGTAGTTGTTGTTGCCGGGCAGGCCGGGGATGTTGTTGGTGCGCGTCACGCCCATCTTGTTCTCGGCGCGGGCATACCACGGCTCCAGCTCGGCGAGCGTGATCGGCCAGTCCAGCAGGTTGGCGCCGGGCACGTTGCCATAGACGCTGCGGGTGCGGAATTCATGCTCGTCGAAGCGCAGCGACGCGCCGGCCCAGTGCACAGTGGAGCCGCCGACCGACTTGACGATCCAGGCCGGCAGGTTGGCGAAGTCTTTTGCGACGCGCCACGAGCCCGAAGTGGTGCGCATGTCGGTCCAGGCGAGCTGCGTGAAGCTCTCCCATTCGTTGTTGACGAAGTCCTGGATTTCGTTGCGCGCGCCGGCCTCCAGGATCACCACCTTGATGCCCTTCTGCGCCAGTTCATTGCCGAGCGTGCCGCCGCCGGCGCCGGAGCCGACGATCACCACCACGCCATCGTCATTGAGATCGAATTTAGCCATGCTGTATCCTCCCAACCTTTGTTGCGCGATGTCGTTCAGGCCTTCGGCAGCCAGTCGATGTCGTTGAAGCCGCGCTTGATGTAGCCGCCATGCTCGGCCGAGGAGCCCTCGTAGCCGAATTTCGGCCACAGCTGCTCCTGGTTGTAGAGCGACACCACGAGGTCGCCGCGCAACGTCTTGAAGAACGCGGTCTGTTCGATGCCCTGCAGCAGCACGACGCGATCGGCCTCCCACGGCACCTGTGTATAGGCGACCTTGTGGCGGTCCTTGGCGTCGGCATCGAGCCGGCGCACGCCGTCTTCCAGCATCGCCTTGACGGCAGGATCGGCGGCGGCCTTGCCATCCCACGGCTTGATGGCGGTGATGTAGTAGCTGTCGCCGAGGAAATCGTGCGGATAGATATCGCGCGCCACTTTGACCATGGTTTTCAGGGTCGCGGGCGCCAGCGCGGTGGCGTCGGCGGCCCAGGCATCCTCGATGCCGGCGGCGCCGATCGCGGCGGCTACGGGCACTGCGGTCGCTGCGCCCTGAAGAAAGATCCGGCGGCTGTACTGGCTGCGTCGATCAACTTCTCTCATATGATCCTCCCTGAAAGTATTTTTATAATCTTGGTCGTTGAGCTGCTATCCGAAACGTCCGCCCTTCTCGATCACCTCGATCTTGTAGCCATCTGGATCGGTGGCGAAGAAGAACCGCGCCATCGTGCGGCCGTCATGCTTGAAATCGCGCAGCGGTCCCGGCGACAGCTTTTCACGTTCGAAGCGCGCGTGCTCCGCATCGACGTCGTCGACGACGACGGCGAGATGGCCGTAGCCGTCGCCGATCACATAGGGCTCCTTGCGGTCGAAATTCACCGTCAGTTCCAGCTCGAACGGCGAGGAGGGGTGGCGCAGATAGATCAGCGCGAAGTCGGGCCATGCCAGTCGCTCGGCGATTTCAAGCCCGAAGGCTCGGGCGTAAAAATCCAGCGCACGGGCTTCGTCGAGCACGCGGATCATCGAATGCACAGGCTTGGCCATTCAGTTCAGTCCCTTGAGATAGTTGATGACGGCGGCGCGAATCTCCGGCTTCGACTGGCGGTAGGCCATGTTGCTGCCGGCGACGACCGCCTGCGGATTGGTGAGCCAGGCATCGAGCCGGCTTTCGTCCCAGACGAAATGCGCCTGCGCCAGCCCCGCCGAATAGCGAAAGCCGTCCTGCTTGCCGGCCTCGCGGCCGATCACGCTCGCCAGCGACGGTCCCTGGCGCGGCGGGTCGGCCAGATTCGTGGTATGACATGTGGCGCATTGCTGCTTGAACAAAGCGGCGTCATCGAGCGGCTTGGCGGATGGCAGCGCCATCTGCGCGACGGCCATGTCGATCGACAGCAGAGCGCTGCAAAATGCCAGTGTCGTCGGAACAATCGTTCGCCGCATCATGCTCACCGTTCTTTGCAGCAAGCTTAGGTCGCGTCATCCGGCCAGTGGTAGTAGCCGGCTGTTGTGAGCAGAACAAAGCGAAACTGCAGGGAGCGGGCGCGGCAGTGAGACCCGGATCGGCACCGGGCTTTGCCGCATATAAGACGGAGCCCCACAAAACCATCGCGAAATGACCGCTCTGTCTCTCAATTGCGGACACAGCCGGCGGCTTCCATGGCCATGCGTCCCCGCGACAGACGTTCGTGCGTGACGGTGCCGTAACATGCGGGCGGCGCAACCATCCGCGGCACCATTCATCGCGCGACATTCCAGGAGAAGCGAATGAAGATTGTAAAAACTTCGGCGATCGCACTCACCCTCTCGGCCATGCTGGCCGGCCCGGTTCTGGCGCAGGGCGCCGCATCGGGGACACATACCGGCGGAACCGTGCAGCAGGGCGGCGCGATGCAGCGCGGCGGCGCGGCGGGAGGCGCCGACACTGAACTCAATGCCGCGACGCCCGGCGGCAAGGCGGGCGCAGGCGCGGCCACCAAGGGCACGGTCGGCTCCGGCAATGGCGGCATGGCCCGCGGCACCGCCGGCGCCACCGGCAGTGCAGCTCCCAACGCCGCGCCCAACGGGTTGGGAGCCGGCGATCCCGCCGCAGGGACCAAACGATAGCAGGTCGCGATCATGCTCTAACAATCGCGCGCGGTCGGGCCGCGCGCGTCTCAACGGCTCTCCCGCAAGGGAGGGCCGCTTTCGTCTGTGAGGATCAGTCGTCAAACCCGCCGGAGCCGCGCTTCGATTTGACGTCGCTGCGGCGCTTCTTGCCTTCGAGGCGGCGGGTCTTGGAGCCCAAGGTCGGCTTGGTCGGCCGCCGGGTGACCGGCCGGAATGCCGCCTCGGCCAGCAGTTCGGTGAGCCGCTCGATCGCGTCGGCCTTGTTGCGCTCCTGGGTGCGGAAGCGCTGGGCGTGGATCACGATCACGCCGTCCTTGGTCATGCGCTGCCCGGCGGCCACGCGCAGCCGGATCGCCATATCCTCGGGGATATTCAGCCGCTTGGAGTCGAAGCGCAGTTGCGCCGCGGTGGAGACCTTGTTGACGTTCTGCCCGCCCGGACCGGAGGCGCGCACGAACGTCACCTCGATGTCGTTCTCGTCGATGGACAGGTTTCGCGCAATTCGCAGCATGGGTCACCGGCGCACTCCCGGGATGGGAATCGACGGGAGCAGGATAGCGGAGTTTCGAATTGTTTGCGCCAAGCAGCAGGGGCGTTCCCCGGATACTGTGCAACGCGCTGCACTTGCAGCGTGGTGCGCCGCTGATCCAGGGGCCCCGGTATCGCTTCAAAGAAAGCGGGATCCCGGATCTGCGGAGCAGCGTTTCGGCCGATGCTGCGCATCGTCGCTCACGCCGCACCGCGTCCGGGAAACCAGCCGGCGCCAGTCCGCCTCAGTTCGCCTTCGGTGCCGGGGCCACCGGCTCTGCCGCTGCGGCCTGGGCGCGGCCGACGCTGACGGTGAGCAGGCCATCGCTCCACAGCCGCTTCGCTGCGGCCTTGGCCTGGTCGAGGGTGACGGCATCGACGATGGCGTTGCGCTTGTCGATATAGTCGATGGGCAGCTTGTCGAGCTGGTACTGCAGCAGCGCGGACGCGAGCTTCGAGGAGGTGTCGAGCGCCAGCATCTGCGAGCCCTTGAGATAGGACTTTGCCTCGTCGAGCTCCTGCTGCGTCGGACCTTCCTCGGCCATCCGCTTCACTTCGCGGTTGATGGTGTCGACGGTCTCGGTGGCGCGGTCGGCGCGGGTCGCGGTGTTGCCGATGAAGATGCCGGAATGCGCCATCCACAGCAGCGAGCCGTAGACGGAATAGACCAGGCCGCGCTTCTCGCGCACCTCGTGATACAGCCGCGACGACAGCGTGCCGCCGCCGAGAATGTGGTTGACGATATAGGCGGCCATGAAGTTGGGGTCGTCGCGCTTTAGGCCCGGGCTGCCGAAGGTCACCACGGTCTGCGGCACGTCGAGCGCGATCGACACGCGCTGCGGCGGTTTGGCGGCGACGATGTCCGGCACTGCAGTGAGTTCGGCCTTGGCCGGCAGCCCGCCAAAGGTCTGGTCGAGCAGCTTGCCCAGCGTGGCGGCGTCGATATCGCCGACCACGGCGACGCGCAGCGTGTCCTTGGCCACGACGCGGCGCTTGTAGTCCCTGATGTCGTCGACAGTGATGGTCGGCACGCTGGTCAGGGTGCCGCCGGGCTGGCGGCCATAGGGATGCTCGCCGAACGCCACTTCGAGGAATTTGCGGCTGGCCAGCGAGCCGGGAGTGGAGCTCTCGCGGCGCAGGCCGGACATGATCTGGGCGCGGATGCGCTCGACATCGGGGGCATCGAAGCGCGGCACGGAGAGCGACAGCCGCAGCAGGTCGAAGGCCTCGTCGCGGTTCTCGGTCAGCATGCGCAGCGAGCCGCGCAGGTAATCGCGGTTGGCGCTGTAGCTGAGCTCGATGGCGCGGCGCTCGAGCCGCTCGTGGAAGGTCTTGGAATCCAGATCGCCGGCGCCCTCATCCATCAGGCTGGCGACCATGTTGCTGACCCCCGGCTTGCCGGCGGGGTCCTGGGTGGCGCCGCCGCCGAAGGCGTATTCCATGGCGATCAGCGGCACGGTGGCGTCCTGCACGAACCACGCCTGGATGCCGCCCGGCGACACCAGGTGCTGGATCTTCGCGGCAGCCTGCGACGGCGTGGCCGGGAACAGGGTTCCGAGCGCGAGGCCGGTGGCGGCGATCAGCGCAACGCGACGGGTGAGATGGATGCTGTGCTTCACGACCGCTTCTCCTCGCGCTTCGGCGCGGTGGTGTCCTTGACCAGATAGCCGGTAACCGAGCGCTTCTTGTCGAGCCATTTTTCGGCTGCGGCGCGCACCTGTTCGGCGGTGACGGCGCGGATGCGATCCGGCCAGGCGCGGATGTCGTCGACGGTGAGGCCGGTGGTCAGCGCCGCGCCGTACCAGCGCGCCAGCGTCGCCTGGTTGTCCTGCGCATAGACGGCCTCGGCAATCGGCTGCGTTTTGACGCGCTCCAGATCCGCCGACGGCGCCGGGTTCACCGCCATGCCTGATATTACCGCGTCCATCGCCTTTTCCACGTCGGCGAATTCGACGCCTGGCTTGGGCGATGCCGAGATCATGAACTGCGCACTGTCCAGCGCCGTGCCCTGGTAGCCGGCGCCGGCGTTGACCGCGAGCGGCTTGTCGATCACCAGCGCACGATAGAGGTAGGAGTTGCTGCCGCCACCCATCGGCTGCGCCAGCACGTCGAGCGCCGCACTTTCACCCTTCGCCGCGGTGGTGGCCGACGGCACCAGGTAGGAGCGCCGCAGGCTGGTCTGTTCGACGCGCGGGTCGGCCAGCGTCACGGTGCGCGGACCTGCAGGTGTCGGCTCCTGCGGACGGATGCGATGCGCCGGGATCGACGGCTGCGGCGCGACCGCGCCGAAGGTACGCTCGGCCAGCGGGCGGACCTCGGTGGCGTCGACGTCGCCGGCAATCACCAGCGTGGCGTTGTTGGGCGCGTAGAAGCGCTTGTAGAAGGCCAGTGCGTCCTCGCGGTCGAGCTTCTCGATCTCCGAGTGCCAGCCGATCACCGGGCGTCCGTAGGGATGGTTGAGATAGAGCGCGGCCATGATCTGCTCGGACAGACGCGCATCCGGGCTGTTGGCGACGCGCATGTTGTATTCTTCCAGCACGACGTCGCGCTCCGGCAGCACGTTCTCGTCCTTGAGCACGAGGCCGGACATGCGGTCGGCCTCGAACTCCATCATCTTGCCGAGCTGGTCCTTGGTGACGCGCTGGAAGTAGCCGGTGTAGTCGGTGGAGGTGAAGGCGTTCTCGCTGCCACCGACGCGCTGCACCGTCTGCGAGAACTCGCCGGCCGGGTGTTTCGCGGTGCCCTTGAACATCAGGTGTTCGAGAAAATGCGCGAGGCCGGACTTGCCGGCGGTCTCGTCGGCCGAGCCGACCTTGTACCAGACCATCTGCGTCACCACCGGGGTGCGATGATCGGGGATCACCACCACCTGCATGCCGTTGCCGAGGGTGAAGGTGGTGGGTCGCTCCGAAGTCACGGTCTGGGCGCTCGCGCCGGCGATCGGGGTCAGCAGCAGTGCCAGCGTGGCGAAGGATCGCAAGGCGAGTCGGGATGATGGTGACATGGCGGGGCTAGCAGCTCCTCGGCGCAGTTTCGCGATCTCGCCGCACGCATTCGCGCGCGCAAGCCGATCGCCATGAAATGATTAAAGGGGGAGAGTGGCGCAACGGCGCCGCGCTCAATACTTGCCCGTCATCGGGTTGATGTCGGCCGAATTGCGCATGACTTCCTTCGGCCCGGTACCATAGGCGTAGTTGGGCGAAGGGGTCTGGTAGCCGACCGGAGGCTGCGTCAGCTCGCCGCGTGACGGCTCGCCCTTGAACTCCGCGGTCTCGCTCTTGTTGCCGCCGCCGAACATGTTCTTGAACATGCCGCCTTCATAGCCAAGCTGCTTCGGACTCAGCACGATGTTCTTGTTGGGGTCGCCCGGAGAGCTGACGTCGTTGGCCGTCGATGTCCTGCGCACACGCTTCGGGGCCATCTCGGCCGGGGTCAGCGGGCGCGCGGAAGTGAGCGCGGTTTCGCCTGGCGCGTATTTATCGTTAGCGCCGGCAGCCGCGGCCTTGCGCGCGGCAACGTCGGGATCCTTCGGCCAGTTCGGCACCTGAAGCTTGGCCGAGCTGTCGGGCGGCGGCAGGTCGATCTTGGGCGGCACCACCAGCGGCGAGCGCTCGCGATAATCGATGCCCTGGTTCTCCATGTTCGTGCCGCCGAGGCCGCTCATGATATTCTTGATGACCTTGTCTTCGAAGCTGGTCTGGTCTTCCTCGTCGTCCTGGGCGCGGGCCATCCCGGTGGACAACACACAGCCGAGTGCGAGGGTGACGGCGGCCAGCCGCGCGGTGCGCTGCAGCGCACCCGATGAGATCCGCAACCTCCAACCGTTCTGTTCGGTCTCGCGCATCGCGTTCATCCTGTTCAGTTTTCCGGCGGGGCGCCGACCGGCAGCTCCGCTTGTGCGGTATCGCCCCGCACCCGCCCGTATCTGCCGTGATCAGGGCGCTTTTGCGGCGGGTGTCCCGAAGAACGAGTCATACAGCAGGGCCGCAACCCCGGCAACGATGGCGCAGTCGGCAAGGTTAAACACGTACCAGTTCCAGGTTTTTCCCGAGATCTGGACGTGCAGCAGGGCGAAGTCGACCACCGCGCCCCAGGCGAAGCGGTCGATGCCGTTGCCGATGGCGCCGCCGATGATCAGCCCCAGCGCCACGGTGGCCAGCCGGGTGGTCGATTTCGCCATCCAGATCGCCAGCACCACGATCGCCACCGCCTTGACCGCCACCAGCACGGTCTGGCCGGTGGCGCCGGATTCGGCGAACCAGCCGTAGCTGATGCCGGTATTCCAGGCCAGCACCAGGTCCAGGAACGGCGTCACCGCCACCGCGCCGCGGCGGCCGAGGTCGAACACGAACAGCAGCCAGAGTTTCGAGGCTTGGTCGAGGATCAGGGCAGCGACCGCGGCGAGGATGCCGGAGCGGAGCAGGGGGGTCACACGGACACCCCCAGCGCCTTCCATTCGCGCAGCGCCTGGGCGTCGCGCGGGGTGACGTCGGGATATTCGGCGTCTTCGCCCACCGTCGGCAGGATCTTCCACGACCGCGCGCATTTGGTGCCGATCGCCTTCTCCACCACCACGGCGACGCCGGAGACGTCGTTGAGGGTGAAGGCGCCGGCCGGCGCGTCGTCATTGGTCATCATGGCGTTGGACGTGATGAACACCTCGGCGAGATCGATATCGGCGAGGATGCCGAATGTCGCCTTGTCGGACACATACAGCAGCGGCGAGGCCTCCAGCGACGAGCCGATGTTCTTGGCGGCGCGTTCGACCTCCAGCGCGCCGGTGACCACGCGGCGGACGTTGCGGATGATCTCCCACTTCGCGGCCAGCGCGTCGTCGCGATACTGGCCGAGGCCTTCGGGAAATACCGTCAGATGCACCGAGGGCTCGGCATCGGGCCTGTACATCCGCCAGGCTTCTTCCGCAGTGAAGGACAGGATCGGCGCCAGCCACTTCAGGATCGCATTGCACAGCATGTCGATCGCCGTCAGCGCCGCCTTGCGCGTCACCGATGACGGCGCGTCGCAATACAGCGTGTCCTTGCGGATGTCGAAATAGAACGCCGACAGTTCGGTGTTCATGAAGGTCGACAGCGAGGCTACGACGGTCTTGTAGTCGAACGTCTCGTAAGCCTTGCGCACGATGGCGTCCTGCTCGGCCAGTGCGTGCAGCATCAGTCTTTCCAGCTCGGGCATCTCGTCGAACGCAACGGCGTCGGCCGGCTTGAAGTGAGCCAGCGTCCCGAGCATCCAGCGAACGGAATTGCGTAGCTTGCGATAGGTCTCGATGGTGGTCTTGAGGATTTCCGGGCCGATGCGCTGGTCGTCGGCGTAGTCGGTGGCGCAGACCCAGAGGCGCAGGATGTCGGCGCCGGATTGCGCGATCACCTTCTGCGGCTCGACGGTGTTGCCGACCGACTTCGACATCTTGCGGCCGTTCTCGTCGAGGGTGAAGCCGTGGGTCAGCACGATGTCGTAGGGCGCGCGGCCGCGGGTGCCGCAGCTTTCCAGCAGCGACGACTGGAACCAGCCGCGATGCTGGTCGGAGCCTTCCAGATACATCACGGTGTCGTCGCCGCCGTCGACCTTGCGGTGGATGCCGGCGAGGCCCGGGAAGTTCTGCCGGTCTTCGAGCACGAAGGCGTGAGTGGAGCCGGAGTCGAACCAGACGTCGCAGATGTCGTCGACCTTTCTCCATTCCTCCTTGGCGCGCTCGCCGAGGAAGCGCTCGCGCGCGCCTTCGGCATACCAGGCGTCGGCGCCCTCGCTCATGAAGGCTTCCGCGATCCGCAGATTGACGGTCTCGTCGATCAGGATCTCGGCGGAGCCGTCGCCCTTCTCGCGCACGAACACCGCGATCGGCACGCCCCAGGCGCGCTGCCGCGAGATCACCCAGTCCGGCTTGGTGTTGATCATGCCGTTGATGCGGTTCTGCCCGGCCGCCGGCACCCATTGCGTGACCTTGATGGCCTCGAGCGCGCGATGGCGCAGGGTGTCGCCCGGTTTCGCCTTGCCGTCGTCGACGATGTCCTTGTCCATCGCGATGAACCATTGCGGCGTGTTGCGATAGATCACCGGCTTCTTGGAGCGCCAGGAATGCGGATACTGATGCTTCAGCCGCGAGCGGGCCAGCAGCATGCCGGCCTCCATCAGCGCCTTGATCACCGCCTCGTTGGCGTCGCCCTTTTCGCCCTTGTCGTTGATCACCCGCTTGCCGGTGAAGCCCGGCGCCTGCGCGGTGAGCGCGCCATTCTCGTCGACCGTGTAGGGGATAACAGAACTGATGCCACGCGCCTCGAGCGCGCGCGCATTTTGCATCCAGATATCGAAATCCTCGCGGCCGTGGCCGGGCGCGGTGTGCACGAAGCCGGTACCGGTATCGTCGGTGACATGGTCGCCGTCGAGCAGGGGGACGGTGAACTCATAGCCGCCGGCAAAGCCCGCCAGCGGATGGCGGACTTCCAGCGCGTCAAGGATCCCGGAGTCGACATCGCCGCTCTTTTCATATGCGGTGACGCGGGCCTGCTTGAACACGCTCTCGGCCAGCGCGTCGGCAAGGATCAGCAGTTCGCCGGGCTTCACCCAGTTGTCGTCCGGCGCCTCGGTGACCTTGTAGAGGCCGTAGGCGATCTTGTTGGAGAAGGAGATGGCGCGGTTGCCGGGCAGCGTCCATGGCGTGGTGGTCCAGATCACCACCGACGCCTTGGCGAGCCTGCCGAACTCCGCCTTGACTGGAAACTTCACCCACACCGTATCCGACGTATAGTCCTCGTACTCCACTTCGGCTTCCGCGAGCGCGGTCTTTTCCACCACGCTCCACATCACCGGCTTGGAGCCGCGATACAGCGTGCCGTTGGCCGCGAACTTCATCAACTCGCGGGCGATCTGCGCTTCCGCGAAGTAATCCATGGTGGCGTAGCGGTGGTCCCAGTCGCCGATGATGCCGAGCCGCTTGAACTCGGTGCGCTGCACGTCGAGCCACTTGCCGGCATAGGCCCGGCACTCCTTGCGGAAGGCGATCATCGCCGCCGCGTCCTTGAAGTCCGGCTTCGGCTTGCCCTTGGAGCGGTAGTTCTCTTCCTCGATCTTCCATTCGATCGGCAGGCCATGGCAGTCCCAGCCCGGCACGTAGTTGGAATCGAAGCCGAGCATCTGCTGGCTCTTGGTCACCACGTCCTTGAGGATCTTGTTGAGCGCGTGGCCGATATGGATGTTGCCGTTGGCATAGGGCGGGCCGTCATGCAGCACGAATTTCGGCTTGCCCTTCGACTGCTTCCGCAGGCTGCCGTAGAGGTCGATCTCCTGCCAGCGCTCGAGCACTTTCGGCTCGGCCTGTGGCAGGCCGGCGCGCATCGGAAACTCGGTCTGCGGCAGGTACAGGGTCTTGGAATAGTCGGTGGTCTCGGGTTTCGCTGAAGTGTCGGACATGAAGGCTCTGGCTCGGCTAAATGGCGCGGAAACGCGTGGGGGACGCGATGAACGGCAACGATCCCGGTCTTGCGCCGAGCAATGCTCAGGCGGAAGCCGGGCCGATAATGCGGATGATGGGGCGCCGTGCAGACATCCCGCACTCAATAGCAGCCGGCGGGGGGAAGCGCAAAGGCTTGAGAGGGCTTGGGCAGCAGTCTGGGAGGGCCCTGGAGCCGTCATCCCCGCCGAAACGCAATTGCGCTTCGGCGGGAGGTGCCGAGCGCAGCGAAGGCCTCGAAGGACGACGGCGGGCCGCTCGGACGGCGCCGAACAGCATCCTTCGAGGCTGGCCGAAGACGGCGAGCGCCTCAGGATGACGGTTGAGTTTGTTTCAATACCTTGGCCGGATTGCCGCCGACAATCGCCCCCGGGGCGACATCCCTTGTCACCACGCTGCCGGCGCCGATCACCGCGCCATCGCCGATGGTCACGCCGGGGACGATAATGGCACCGCCGCCGATCCAGACATCGGCGCCGATGCTGACCGGGCGGCCGAATTCGAGGCCCTCGGCCCGGGTTTTGGCGTCGCGCGGGTGGTCGGCGGCATAGATCTGCACCGCCGGCCCGATCTGGGTGCGGTCGCCGATGGACACCGTGACGACGTCCAGGATCACGCAATTGAAGTTCAGGAACACCCCGTCGCCGAGGCGGATATTGTAGCCGTAATCGCAAAAGAACGGCGGGCGGATCACGCAGTCATTGCCGACCGCTCCGAAATGCGCCTTCAGCAGCGCCAGCCGCTCCTTGACCGGCCGGTCGAGCACGGCGTTGTAGGCGGCCAGCCAGGCCTTGTTGGCCTTCTCGTCGGCGCTCAGCTCGGGCGAGCCGGGACGATACAGCTCGCCGGCCAGCATTTTCTGTTTCTCGGTCCTGCTCATCCCACCACTCCCAGCTTCGGAAATGCATCCGGGGCCGCTGCCAGTGCGGCGCGGGCTTTTGCGCTGTCGTCGTTCATCTGGCGGATCAGCGGCTCGATGCCGTCGAATTTCAGCTCGTCGCGGATGAAGGCGATGAAGGCCACATCCAGCGTGGTGCCGTAGAGGTCGCCGGCAAAATCGAACAGGAAGACCTCCAGCAGCGGTGCGCCGTTGTCGAAGGTGGGACGGCGGCCGAAGCTGGCGACGCCGTCGAAGCGCTCGGAGCCGCGGCCGACCCGCACCGCATAGATGCCGTGCTTCAGGCCGCAACTGGCGGGCAGGCGGATATTGGCGGTGGGATAGCCGAGATCACGGCCGAGTTTCTTGCCGTGGATCACCTCGCCGGTGACGAACCAGGGCCCGTCGAGCATCCGGGTGGCCTCGGCGAGCTCACCCTCGGCCAGCGCCATGCGGATGGCGGTGGACGACACCGGGCGCTCGTCAATGTCGATATGCGGCTGCACGTCGACCTCGATGCCCAGCCGCGGCGCCTCGGCAACCAGCAAGGCGGGGGAACCGACCCGGCCCTTGCCGAAATGGAAGTCGTAGCCCACCGCGATGCCGCCGATGCCGAGCCGGCCGATCAGGTCATGGTGAATGAAGTCTTGCGCGGTGGTGCCGGCACGGCCCTTGTCGAAGGTCATTACCACCGCCCCGGCGAGGCCGGTGCCCGCCAGCAGCCGCAGCTTGGTGGTCTCGTCGGTCAGCCGGAATTGCGGCGTGTTGGGGCTGAAATAGCTGCGCGGATGCGGCTCGAAGGTCACCGCCAGCGCCGTTGTCTTATGCAGCTTCGACATTTCCAGCGCGGCCTGGATGACCGCGCGATGGCCAAGATGGACGCCGTCGAAATTTCCCATCGCCACCACGCATCCCCGGGGGATGGCGGCGGCTGGCGTGGTGTCGCGGATGACGCAAAAGCTTGATGTCATGATGGGATTCGGGATCATTGCGGCGGGCGCGGGACCGTGGCGCACTGCCGGCCGGGAAGTCAAGCCGGCGCAGATCTTGGGGGTTGTTCGAGTTTTAGGTATTCGTTGCCGGGGGGCAGTTAACGCGCTGTTTAACCACAGGTGCTAATCCTTCAGCGGGCTGCGGAAGACAATTTCGCTGTCGATCCAGCGCCCGGACGTATTTGCCTCTCTGGCATCTATTCCAGTGTGTTTTGCGCGTCGTATCAGGGGGAATGAAGATGGCGGTTGATTTGTCGATGACGGTGCTGGTGGTGGACGACTATAACACCATGATCCGCATCATTCGCAATCTTCTGAAGCAGCTGGGATTCGAACACATCGACGATGCCAGCGATGGCTCGATGGCGCTCGACAAGATGCGCACCAAGAAATACGGCCTGGTGATTTCCGACTGGAACATGGAGCCGATGACGGGCTACGACCTGCTCAAGGAAGTCCGCGCCGATCCCAACCTGTCGCAGACCCCGTTCATCATGATCACCGCGGAATCCAAGACCGAGAACGTGATCGCCGCCAAGAAGGCCGGCGTGAACAACTACATCGTCAAGCCGTTCAACGCGGCGACGCTGAAGACCAAGATCGAGGCCGTGTTCCCCGACACCGTGCCGGCGTAAGGCGCCCCTTTTCCCGGACGCGCTGCGGCATTCCTACGCCGCTGCGCAGATCCGGGATCCCTGTCCAATCAAATAAAGCTGGCCCCCGGATCAGCGGCGCACCACGTCGCAAGAGCGACGCGTTGCACTGCATCCGGCGAACGCGTCTGAGCGTGCGTCGAAGCCCCGTTTCGTCGCCCTACCACTTCAATTCCCGCATCAGCGCCTTTGGCGGGGTGCCGAACAGCTCCTTCACCGCCGCAGGCTCCATCCGCTCGATGCCTTCGAACTCGCCGGCGTGAATGCCGCGGGTGATGAACAGGCAGTCGATGCCGAATGCGTGGGCGCCGGTCAGGTCGGTGCGCACGGAATCGCCGATCGCCAGCACCCGGTCGAGCGGCGTATCCAATCCACGTTTGGCCTTCGCCAGCGCCATGGCCTGGTCGTAGATCGGCCGGTGCGGCTTGCCGTAGAACACCACGTCGCCGCCGAGTTCGCGATACAGTTCGGCAATGGCGCCGGCGCAATAGATGAGGCGGTCGCCGCGCTCGACGATGATGTCGGGATTGGCGCAGACCAGCGTCAGCTTGCGCGCCAGGGCCTGCTGCATCATCTCGCGATAGTCTTCCGGCGTTTCGGTCTCGTCGTCGAACGGACCGGTGCAGACGATGTAGTCGGCCTGTTCCAGCGGCGCGAACCTGGCATCGAGCCCGCGATGGATCGAATTGTCGCGGTCCGGGCCGATCCAGTACATCGACTGGCCGAGCCGGCTGGTGACGAAATTGCGGGTCAGGTCGCCGGACGAGACGATGGCATCGTAGACATCGTCGGCGACGCCGAGTTTCCGCAATTGCCGCTGCACCGAATCCGCAGGACGCGGCGCATTGGTGATCAGGATCACCGTGCCGCCCTGCGCACGAAACGTGTGCAGCGCCTCGCAGGCCTCGGGGAACGACTCCAGGCCGTTATGAACGACGCCCCAGATATCGCTGAGCACGACATCGACGCCGGCGACGAGGTCGCGCAGCTGCGCGACAAAACGCAATGTGGTCATGAGAAGGATTGCCGATCAGTTCGGGCCCGTGGCGCGGCGCGCCAGTGCAGCATTGCCGGTGGTGCGCGGCGGCTCGGACCGGGCCGGCTCGATTCTGGGTTCTGACTTGATCTCAGGCTTGATCTCAGTTCTGGCAGGCTTGGCTGAACCATTGGTATCCTGTGGCGCGTGGGTGGACGGCTTCGCGGAGCCGCCGCCATTCGGCTGCTCCGGCCGCAGCGGACGGGGCGCCGCGAACAGAAACCCTTGCCCGAAGCGGACGTCATAGTCGAGCAGATCGATGACCGCGCGCTCGCCCTCGATACGCTCGGCGATCAGATCGATGCCGAAGCGGCCGAGCAGGTCGGACAGGTCGGCCGGATGGATGTCCGCCGTAGAACTCTGCTTCGGGTCGAGCAGCAGGGTTGCCGGTACCTTGATAAAGCGCACGCCGCGATCGGCCAGTTCGCGCGGCTCGATCCGGAGATCGGCGACATGGTCGATGGAGAAACGGTAGCCGCGCTGCGCAAGGGCTGCCAGATGCTCGCTCTCCACCGGGCCGAGGTTGCGGAAGGTGGCGTGCTTGAATTCAAGCACGAAGGACGAGGCCAGCGCACGGTTGGCCTCGAGGAAATCGATGCATTGCGCGAAGGTCTCGGCGTTGGACAGCGTCACCGAGGCGATGTTGCAGAACACGCCGACGTCCTTGTTGCGGACCATCAGCCGGCGCAGCACCTGCATGCAGCGAAGCATCACGGTGTGATCGATCTGCGCCATGACCCCGGCGGATTCCGCCGCGGCGATGAAATCGTCGGCGACGATGATCTGGTCGTTTGCGTCGCGCAGCCGGGTCACCGCCTCGTAGAAGCGCACCTTGCGCTGCGGCAGCGTCACCATCGGCTGCAGATAGATGTCGATGCGGTTCTCCGCGACTGCGGCCTTCACCGTCGCCATCAGCTGCGCATCGCTGGGTGCCGCGGCCGGGACCGTCGCGGTCGTGGCCGGCTTGTCGGCGATCACGCTGACGGTGTCTTCGGCGACAATGGCGGCTGGAGGCTGCTCGACGGCTGCGACCTTGTCGGCGGGGCTCGGCGGCGCCACCGGAATGTAGGCCGTCGGCGCCGAGACGGCGACAGCCGGCTGGGTCGCAAGCATGTCCTCGTGGTTGGCCACCGAACTGGCGAGTTGCTGGACCAGCGTGCCGAGCTCGTTGATCTCGCCGATGACAGACTGGATGCGATCCTGACCGGTGGCGTTGACGGCGGCAATCTTGCCCTCGACGGCGGCGAGACGGCGACCGAATTCCGCGATCTGGCGCGCCAGGTCGGCGGTGCCGCGCGAGAGGTCGCCGATCTGGCTGCTGGTTTCGCTGCGATCCTGCAGCCGGGTCGAGATGGCGCCGTAGAGAATCAGCAGGGTCAGCGCCGTCAGGGCGATGATCGCCGACTGCGACGCGCTGACGCCGGCCCCGGCATACAGCACCATGCCAAGCGAGGCCGCGACCAGCACCATGCAGATGGTGATGAACATCGTGGAGATGCGAATCATGACGCGCGCAACATCCTCAGGCCTGTCTCCGGGTGTCCGCGAGAAGCCATGCAGGATCGCATAAGCCCATCGCTTTCCGAAGCTTAGCATTATTGCTGATTCGGAAAGCCGCGTTGTGGCGCCGCAACCGCGCCGTGCACGGAAATCAGGCGGTGGCGCGGCCCAGCGTGTCGGCCATGGCGGCGCCGCGCGCCCCCATCGGCAGGCCCGGTCCGACGGTGGTATCCACCGCCGTCTGGTGCTCGATCTCGGAGTTCAGCTCGGCGCCGTACAGCACGATGATGGCCGACATCCACATCCACATCATCAGGCCGATCGCGGCCCCCAGCGATCCGTAGGTGGCGCTGTAGTTGCCGAAGTTGGACAGATACCACGACAGCAGCGAGGAGCCGGCAATCCACAGCAGCGCCGCGACGACGGTGCCGACGCCCAGCCACTGCCAGCGCGCTCCGGGCCGGCTCGGGCCGAAGCGATAGAGAATGCCGAGTGCCAGCAGCAGCAGCACCAGCAGCACCGGCCAGCGGGCCAGGCTGATGATGATCTTGCTGTCGTAAGCGAGGCCAATTCTGTCGAGCGTCAGCGGCAGCGCCACCACCGCGCCGACCATCAGCAACAATGCCGCGATGGCCCCGGTGGTGAAGGCCAGCGACAGCAGGTTCAACTGGATGAAGCTGCGCTTCTCGCGCTCGCCATAGACGACGTTCAGCGCGTCGATCACCGCCTTGACGCCGGCATTGGCGCTCCACAACGCCAGTGCGAGACCGAACAGGAAGGTGAGGCCGAGGCTGGTCTGGCCGTTGCCGAGCACGCGCGCGATCTGATCCTGCACGATCTGGAACGAGCCGTCCGGCAGCATGTAGGCCAGCGTCTGCAGGTTGTCGGCGATGGTCGCGGGGTTGGCGAACAGGCCGTAGCAGGAAACCAGCGCGGTGATCGCCGGAAACACCGCGAGCAGGCCGAAGAACACCACGCCGGCGGCAATCGCCAGCAGGCGATCCTCATTGGTGCGGTCATAGGTGCGCCACAGGATGTCCTTCCAGCCGGCCGCCGGGATCTGCAGCGGCGTCTCCGAAAAGCGGCCGCGGCCACGCTGGGCCAGTTCGCGGGTGAACGTCGCGGGCGGCGGCACGCCGGTATCGCCGATCTGCGGCGGCACCTCGCCGGCCGGCGGATCGGCCGGCGCCGCCGATGCGGCCGACGCCCCATACCAGCGCTGCAGGGTGAGGGCGATGAAGGCGGTGGCGGCGATCAGAACCAGGCTTTCGGCGGTGCCGGATCGTCGGGCGGGCATCAGGCGTCAGCTTCGGCCACAGGTCTCGCCATGGGCTGTCTGCCCAGCGAACGGCGCCGGGCGAGCGCCCAGCCCATCAGGGTGGCGGCCACCACCAGCCCGGCCTTGGTGGCGGTGGAGGGTTGCACCGGGGCGTGAAGGCGTTGCTGCGATGACGGGCGGAATTCGGCAGCCGGGCTCGGAGACGTCCGCAGCACGCCGGTGGCCGTATCGCGCGCGGTGTCGGCGCGGTCGGGCTGCGGGCTGGCATTGACCGCAACCCGCAGCCGGCTGCCGAGGCTGACGATCGGCCTGGTCTTCTGATTTAGCCGGCTGGCGGCCGCGGCCGCGCAAATGATCGCGAGAACGAGCAGCACCGCGGCGCTGGCGCCGAACGCCTCGAACAGGCCATAGCGCAGCTCGACCCAGCGAAACAGCGCGGCGACGCCGACCAGCAGCAGCGCGATGGCGAAGATTCCGGCCGCGGCGTAGAGGCCTGCGGCGACCCCGTAGGACACCACGGCACCCTGGCTCTGTGCCATCCGGTCGCGCGCATAGGATTCGGTGGCGCGTTTGACTCGACTGATTTTGATCGCCAGCCCCGTCCGGATCAGGGCACTTGCGAGTGGATGCATGGTCGGATTCCTCGGTTCATCAAACGGCGCCGAAAACGGCAGCCCGGCGGATGAACGAGGAGGCGCGGCGAAGGTTCCAGGGGGAGAAGGCGTGTGGATGGTCTCGTGGCGCTCACGCCGCCCATGGGCGCCGCATCTTTAGTTTGAGCCTATTCGGGTGCTTTCACGGAGCCCAGTGGCACGTCCAGCGTGTAGACGAAACCTGTGGGCTCATAGGCCAGCGTCACCTCGCCCTTGAGCTGCTTGCCGAGGGTTTCCATCAGCCGGGTGCCGAAGCTGCGGCGGGTCGGAGGATGCACCTTTGGGCCGTCGGTTTCGGTCCAGGTCAGCCGCAGCCGCTCTGTCACCTCGTCGACAGACCACGCGATACTGACCCGGCCGGCCGGCACCGACAGCGCGCCGAATTTGGTGGTGTTGGTGCACAATTCGTTGAGGGTCATGGCCAGCGCCAGCACCGCGCCGGAGGTGATCTCGATCGACGGTCCGTGCTGCGAAAACCGGTTGCTGCCCTTGCTGTCATAAGGCTCGGTGGCGCCGCGTACGATGGTCGCCAGGCTGGCGCTCGACCAGCGCGCCTGCAGCAGCAGATCGTGGGCGCGGCCCAGCGCTAGCAGCCGGCCTTCGATCGCCTGCTGGCCATGCTCGATGGAGGTGGCGTTGCGCAGGCTCTGCGAAGCGATGGCGCTGACAGTGGCCAAAGTGTTCTTGATGCGGTGGTGCAATTCCTCCAGAATCAGCTTCTGCAGCTTCTCGGCCGCCTCGCGTTCGCGGGCGTCGATGCCGACCTGGGCCAGCAGCGCCTGGGCGTCGATGTTGGCCTGCTCCAGCAGCAGCCGCAGGCCGGTATTCTCGGCCTTGAGAAAATCCTGGGGCAGACTCGGGCCAGACATCGGTTCGCATTTTCCGGAGGTATTTTGCTACGTCGTTCGCCCGACATTACGGCGGTTCGGAGGTCCGGGGTAAGAAATCTTTCCGCTACCTCAACGGGCCAATCCGGCTGCCGGAGGTGCGGCCGGCGGCTTGCCCGGTTTCGGCGCGGCTGGTACCACCCGCCGCATGAGTGAAAAACCCAAAAAGCCCCAGAAATTGCGTGCCCGGCTGCCGCGCGGCCTCGGCGACCGCGGCCCCACCGATATTGCCGCCACAAGGCGCATGATCGAGACCATCCGCGAGGTCTATGAGCGCTACGGCTTCGAGCCGGTCGAGACGCCGACCATGGAATTCACCGACGCGCTCGGCAAGTTCCTGCCCGACCAGGACCGGCCCAACGAGGGCGTGTTCTCGTTCCAGGACGACGACGATCAGTGGATCTCGCTGCGCTACGACCTGACCGCGCCTTTGGCGCGCTATGTGGCCGAGAATTTCGACCATCTGCCAAAACCCTATCGCAGCTACCGGCAGGGGTATGTCTACCGCAACGAAAAGCCCGGCCCGGGCCGCTTCCGCCAGTTCATGCAGTTCGACGCCGACACGGTGGGCTCGGCCTCGCCGGCGGCGGATGCCGAGATGTGCATGATGGCGGCGGATGCGATGGAAGCGCTGGGGATTCCGCGCGGGTCGTATGTGGTGAAGGTGAATAACCGCAAGGTGCTTGATGGCGTGATGGAGAGCATCGGGCTGGGCGGAGACGACAAGGCCGGTCAGCGGCTCACCGTGCTGCGGGCGATCGACAAGATGGACAAGTTTCCCGTCGATGAAATTAAGAAGCTCCTCAGCGCCGGTCGCTGGGACGGCGGCGAAGAAGGCAAGGGCGATTTCACCAAGGGAGCGGGACTCGACGCCGGTCAGATTGACGCTTTGCTATTTTATTTAGGGGCGCAGTACAGCACAGGTTTTTCAGGTGGAAGTTTAACCTCGTCTGAAAAGATAAAGATCGCTTGGAACGCAAGGTTTGACGCTTGGAAAAAAGCGGTCGGCACATCGGCGAGCGGCCTAGCCGGCGTTGAAGAGCTTCGTGAAATCGCGGACCTCGTTGTTGCTGGCGGCTTCCTCGAGGATCGTATTCGTTTTGAATCCTCCGTCGTCCGCGGCCTCGAATATTACACCGGCCCGGTTTATGAGGTCGAACTCACCCTCGAGACCAAGGACGAAAAGGGCCGCCCGGTGCGCTTCGGCTCGGTCGGCGGCGGCGGGCGTTATGATGGCCTCGTGTCGCGCTTCCGCGGCGAGCCTGTGCCGGCTACCGGCTTCTCCATCGGCGTGTCGCGGCTGCAGGCGGCGTTGACGCTGCTCGGCAAGATCGACACCACGCCGGCCTTCGGTCCCGTCGTCGTCACGGTGTTCGACCGCGACCGCATTGCCGACTATCAGAAGATGGTCGCGCAATTGCGCAACGCCGGCATTCGCGCCGAACTCTATCTCGGCAATCCCAAGAGCATGGGCAACCAGCTCAAATATGCCGACCGCCGCAACTCGCCCTGCGTGATCATCCAGGGCTCCGACGAGAAGGCCGCAGGCGAGTTGATGCTGAAGGATCTGATCCTCGGCGCCGAACTGTCGAAGCTCGGGGAAGGCGACCGCGAAGCGTACCTCGCGAAGCAGGGCGAAGCGCAGGTCAAGGTGCCGGAGGCGGCGCTGGTTGAAGAGGTGCGCAGGATTCTGGACAAGCACGCCGTGAAGTGGGGATGATCGAACCTCGGCTGTCATCCCCGCGTAGGCGGGGATCCAGTATTCCGAAATGCCAGTGTTCAAACATGAGCTTTGCGGAATACTGGGTCATCCGCTTTCGCGGATGACGACATCCATGCAGGATGCGAAACCGCGTGTCGGACGCGCGGACATGTTTCAACGCAAGAGCAACGGGAGACGACAATGCCTGAGATCACCATCAACCTGGCCGCCGGCCGCACCGACGAGCAGAAGAAGGGCATGATGCTCGACATCACTGCCGCGCTGGTGAAGAACCTCGGCGTCCCCGCGGAGGCCGTGGTGATCCAGATCAACGAGGCGCCGCACAACAACAAGATGAAGGGCGGCCAGACCTTCGTGGAACGCTACGCCGCGGCTGCGGCGGCGAAGAAGTAGGGCGGCTTTCTTCCCCTCTCCCGCCTGCGCAGCTACGCTGCTTGGAGGAGAGGGGAAAAGCGATCTACCCGAACACCGCGACGTTCTGCCGGCTGGCCATGATCGGCCGGCCGCGTGCGTTCCACAGCGTCATTGCCTGGCTGGAGTAGCCTTGGCCGATCTGTTCGGCGACGTTACGGATCAGCCACCAGCCGTCGTCGGTGGCGATGTCGTCGGTCAGCATGTCGATCGACCAGGTCATGGTGCTGATCGGCGCCGGCGCACTGGACATCACCGAGGCCGCCGGCGGTGGCGCGTCGGCCAGCGCCAGCAATGCCACCAGCGACGGCGCCACGGCATCGCGGTGGCGCAGCCACAGCGTCATCTGCGGATCGGTCGCGCCGCTGAACGGCAACGCGCCGGCCACGTGACGACCCTCGATATGTTCCAGGAAGCGCAGCATCGGCGGCGCGCCGCGAAAAAGTCCGGGCATTGCTCCGGCGCCTGCGGCTGCAGTGAGCCGAGTTCGGTATGGGCGAAGGCCGACGGCCGCGCTGCGCCGAAGCACAGCATCGCGCGGGTGGCGAGGCCGGCCTCGCCGATCAGGTCGACGCCGGCGAACACCGTGGATTTTCCCTTGCGCAGCAGGGTCGGGCGCAGTTGCAGCGCGCCGGTCGCCGGGCCGATGAAGGCGAACTGCGCCGAGCGCAACGGCGGCAGGTCGGCGAACGCGCGCTGCGCGGTCTCGGTACACAATGCGGCGGCAAGGCCGCCATAGACGGTGCGGCCCTGCAGCCAGTCGTCGCCCACGGTGATGCCCCAGTCGTCGCCGGCGCGCTCCAGGCTGGCCATCAGGTCGCTAAATCCGGTCATGGGCAATCCTCGTTGCTGGCGGCTTGCTGCGCCTTTGCATGATCATCGTCATATACAGGAAATCGGGCGGCGTCGGCAAACCTTCCGACCGTCTTGTCTGCGGGCGGTCGCCGGCCTAAAGACAGGCCATGGACGCACGCGACATTATCAAGACCGGACTCAGCGCCGAACGCAACCTCACCGTCGCCGCGGAGAACACCGTCCGGCACTTCGTGCCGACGATGCCTGCGGTCTATGCGACGCCGATGATGATCCTGGAAATGGAATTGACGTCCGGCGATGCGCTGGACGGGCATTTGCCGGAAGGCTGGGTCACCGTCGGCACCGAGGTCAATATCCGCCATCTCGCGGCGACTCCGATCGGGCGCGTGGTGCGCACCACGTCGCGCGTCGTCAGCGTGGAAAAGCGGGTGATCCGTTTCGCGGTCGAGGCGTTTGATGGCGAGCGCAAGATCGGCGACGGCACCCATGCCCGCGGGCTGGTCAATGTCGCGGAATTTTCCGCGCGGTTCGGCGCGCGCTGATCCCGGCCTACTTCGTCGGCATCAGGCCCTTCAGCTTTTCCATGTCCTTGATGTTCATGCTGAAGCCGCCGGGCATCACGATGTCGCCGGGCTGCTGCGTGGCGGCGCAGGCGCCGAGCCACTTGGCCTCCAGCGTCATGGAAGTGTCCTGCGGCATGCCGGCCGGCGGCTTGTCGTTATGCGAGGTGACCTTGACGGCATAGGCGGAGTTGAAGTCGCCGGTGACCTCGGAATGCGAGGTCATGGTGGTGCCGTTGAAGCTGCACACCGCATCCGTGCTGTAGCCGGTCGCGGTCTTCTGGGTCTCGTTCTTCGCGCACTTTTCCTTCGACATCGGCGAGAATGTCGCGGTCATCTGCTTGTCGGTGGCCTCGTCGGTGCAGTGCTGCATGGTGATTTCGGGCGTCGGCGAGCCGGCCCGCACCATCTTCAATTCCCACAGCCCGGCCTTGCGAGTCGGCAGTTCCACTGCGGAAGCGAGCGCTGGCAGTGTCGCGAGCAGCAGCCCGGCGGTGCAGAAGGTGAGGGCAGGTCGTCGCATCATGGTTCGCTCCGTGACGAGGATGAGCCTTGAAGATGAGCCTTGAAGATGAGCCTTGCAGATTAGCCTTGCAGATTAGCCTCGAAGATGAGCCGTGCCGTCGCGCTCAGTAGCGAACGCGCAGCGGTCGGTCCGATGCCCCATAAGGCACCCAGCGGCAGGCGAACGAGATGTAGCCGCCGTAATAGGCCTGGGCGCCGAGGAACTTCGCCACCTTGCCGTAGCGCGCGCAGTGATCGACCGCCATTGCGCGGACGTCGCTCTGGCTGACCAGCGAATAGGCGATGATGCCGCCGGTGTCGTTGCCCTTGAACGGCGGCACGGTGTCGGCGCGCGCGGCGCTTCCCAGCACACAGAGAACAGCAGCAGCCAGGATAGCCGGCCGAATCATTCGCATCGTCGTCTCCATTGTCGTTGCCGCTACCTTAGAGCGCATCGGGGGCCGTGAAAAGAACGCCGGCAGATCCGGCCGGGTTTGTGCGCAGGGTGTTGCCGCGGTGCACTTGACCTCGCCCGGGCTTCGCGGCACCGTTCGGAACCATCATCAGCCGGCGGATTCCCCATGCGCGACCTCATCTCATCCTGGAAGAAAGCTGCTGTGGCGACGATCGCCGGCGTCGCATTCGGGGTGCTGGCTCTGGCGCCCGGCGCGCAGGCCGCCAACCCGCTGGAACTGAATTTCGGCCTGTTCGGCCCGAGCTATGACGGCCGCGTTGCCGACTGCCAAGCCGGCCTGTCGAGCATCAGTTCGCAGTTCGCCGAAAAGGAAAGCACGTTCTGGAACTCGGCGCTGCAGATCACCGGCTACGCCAATGTCCGCGAGACCGCGTTCCGGCCCTGGCAGTCCGACAACATTCCGCGCCGCTATTGCACCGCCAGCGCCATGCTGAACGACGGCAAGCTGCGCACCGTGCATTACTCCATCATCGAGGACGGCGGCTTCGCCGGTTTCGGCCAGGGCGTCGAATTCTGCGTGGTCGGCCTCGATCGCGACTGGTCCTACAATCCGGCCTGCAAGGCCGCACGGCCCTGAACCTGACGCGGGCTATTGCGTCCCGCGGATCGGATTTTGTTCTTGAGATGTTCTTGATGGCTGGCTAGGCTTGTCCCGGTCAGGGCTGGGGCGCGTGATGTTTGATCGATTTCCTCTGCTGATTGCGCTGTGCGTGGCCGCCTTCGCGGCGCTGGCCGGCCCGGTGGCGGCGCAGGACCGCCGCCAGAACGCACCCGGCGAATTCGATTTCTACGTGCTGTCGCTGTCGTGGTCGCCGTCGTTCTGCGAGGCGGCGCAGGAGCGCGGCAATGCCGGCCGCGCCCAGATGCAGTGCGGCGGGCGGCCCTATTCCTTCGTGGTGCACGGGCTATGGCCGCAATACGAGCGCGGTTTTCCCGATTATTGCCAGCGGCCGTCGCCGCGGCTCGACCGCAACATCATGACCTCGATGCTCGACCTGATGCCGGCGCCCGGCCTTGTCTTCAACGAATGGGACAAGCACGGCACCTGTTCGGGGCTGGGGCCGCGCGGTTATTTCGAGACCATTCGCAAGGCGCGCGCCGCGGTGAAGATTCCGGCTGAATTCCTCGCACTGGCCGATCCCAGGACCATCGCGCCCCTGGCCATCGAGGAGGCCTTCATCAAGGTCAATCCGGGCCTCAGCAATGCCGCGATCGCCGTCACCTGCGACCGCGCCCGGCTCAGCGAGGTCCGGATCTGCATGAGCAAGGACCTCCAGTTCCGCGCCTGCGAGGAAACCGACCGCCGCGCCTGCCGCCGCGACAACGTGGTGATGCCGCCCATGCGCGGCGGGTAGGGGCGGCAAGCACCTTGCGGTCGTCCCCGCGCATGCGGGGACCCGGTACACGCTGGCTTTGCGGCTCCATCAATTCGCCGGTGTTTACTGGATCGCCCGGTCCTGGCGCGCAATTGCGCGCCGGCCGGGCGACGACAGCGGAGTGAGCGGCTGGGTCGGCCACACGACCATTCTTTGCTGAATCCGCCGCGTTAGCGTAAAGCCTGCCGCATGAATTATCGCCACGCCTTTCACGCCGGCGGCTTTGCCGATGTCATCAAGCACATCGTCCTGGTCCGCATTCTCAGCTACCTCAGCGAAAAGCCGTCGGCCTTTCGGGTCATCGACAGTCATGCCGGGGCCGGGCTCTATGACCTCAGCGGTGAGGAATCCCAGCGCACCGGCGAATGGCTGACCGGCATCGCCCGGGTGATGCAGGCGCGGCTGTCGGAAACCGCGCTCCCGCTGGTCGCGCCCTATCTGGACATCGTCCGCTCGTTCAACCCGCCGCGCGAACTAAAGACCTATCCCGGCTCGCCGCTGATCGCCCGCAGGATGCTGCGGCCGCAGGACAGCTTGGTGGCCTGCGAGGTCGAGCCCAAGGCGCGCAAGCAGCTGATCGGGGCGCTGCGCCGCGACAAGCAGGCCCGCATCGTCGATCTTGACGGCTGGGTCGGGCTGCCGGCCTTCGTGCCTCCGAAGGAGCGCCGCGGCGTGGTGCTGATCGATCCGCCGTTCGAGGCCAAGAACGAATTTGAGCGCATGGCCGCAGGCTTCGACGAGGCCTTCGCCAAATGGGCGACCGGCATCTATGTGCTGTGGTACCCGGTCAAGAGCCGGCGGGCCACCGACACGCTGGCGGATCACGTCGGTCACACCGTTGCCGCCGCCGGTCCCGGCAAGGTGCTGCGGCTGGAATTCAGCGTGGCGCCGCAGGCGCCCGATGCCGGGCTGACGTCGGCCGGCCTGCTGGTCGTCAACCCGCCCTGGAAGCTGATGGCCGATCTCAAGGCGATCCTGCCCGAGCTGGAAAAGCCGCTGGGGCAGGGCGGCGCCGGCCGCTTCCGGCTCGAGACCGTCAAGACCTGAACTACACTCAGTCCGGTACTGTAGCCTACCTTCGCGGCGCAACCGCGCACCGATCCGCATCAGGGCGGTAGTCAATCCGTCACAAACCGTATTATGCTACGGCCATTGGACTGGCTTTACGTTCCGTCTCCGCGAATGGGGGCGGCGGAGTGACAAGGCCTCGGGTTTGCGCGAAGCGGAAATTGTCGCCGGCTTCGCGAGATGGCCGAGCTTTCCGGCAGTGATGTCCGGTCGCGCCGATACGTGGGCGTAGCGGCGGAGCATTGCGGGGAGAGGAGTTTCCCGATGGCCATGAGCGGGACGGTCAAGTTCTTCAATGGCGAGCGCGGCTACGGCTTCATCAAGCCCGACGACGGCGGTCGCGACGTGTTCGTGCACATCACCGCGGTCGAGCGCGCCGGCCTGAAGGACCTCGCCGAAGGACAACGCATCACCTTCGAAGTCGAGCCGGACAAAAAGGGCAAGGGCCCCAAGGCGGTCAATCTGGTGATCACAGCTTAAACGCAACCGTCTGCCGCAAACTCACGCCGTCATCCCCGCCGAAATGCAATTGCGTTTCGGCGGGGATGACGGCGATGGAGTTGCCGGAGAGCAAAAAAATCCCGGCCGCCGCGGCAGCCGGGAGTTCGAATGCATATTTTTTTATACTTGGAGCCGTGATGACTAGAAGTGATAGTTGACGCCGAGGCGGACGGTGCCGAAGTCGAGGCCGTTGCTCGCATTGGTGAGCGTGTAGTCGTTGCTCGACAGGTTGACGTAGAGATATTCGATCTTGGCGGTCCAGTTCTGGTAGATGCCGACTTCGGCACCGACGCCGACGGCGTAACCGGCCGAGGTCTTGGACTGCTGCAGACCGGTGATGAGCGATTCGCCCTGCAGGCTGCCGAAGGCGAGACCGCCGGTGCCGTAGATCAGGACGTTGTTGAAGGCGTAACCGATGCGGCCGCGCACGGTGCCGAACCACGGGTTGGAGAACTTGTAGCTGGCGAACTTGTCGTCGGCGCCGGTGGCCTGCATGTCGCCTTCGAGGCCGAACACGATGTTCCCGCTCTGCCAGTTGTAGCCGCCGGTCACGCCGCCGGCGATGCCGGAGGGCTTCGCGCCGGTGTTGGAGACGTTGCCCCACTCATAGCCCAGGGTGCCGCCGAGATAGGGGCCGGCCCAGCTGTAGCCGTTGAGCGGCTGGTTCACCGTATAGGGCGCGCGCGAGCGGTACGGAAGGTCCGCCGCCGACGCTGCCGCGACGCTGGCAACGGTGATGCCTGCTGCCATGACGGCCGCTGCCGCAAACGTGAACTTGGTCATCTTACTCTCCACAACGCTGACTCGGCAGTTCCGGCGGTCGGTTCGGGGCATGCCCGACCAAATCCTTAGGGTTACGAAACTGCATCTTTTCTCGAGACAAGTTATCGAGAGTTTTAACTTAAGCAGTTCTTAAGGGCCCGTTTCGGCGCCTTATTGGCGTTAATGAAGTCTTACTTGCGGCAGCCGGATGGAATGAGCGAGGCGCTGGCGATGATCCGCTGCAGTGCCTAAATTGGTCCCATGATTCAGGATCCCACCCCTTTCCCGGAGCCGGCCGAACCCGCGGCGGAGCCGGGTTCCACCGATGCACCGATCCAGCCGTCCACGGCTGCGCAGGATCTCGATCCGGCCACCGTCACCGCCGAGGACGATGAGGATTCGCGGCTGCCCGACGTGGTGGACGATTCCAGCGAGCCGGTGCTCGAGGGGCCGCTGGCGGTCGGTCGCGCGGCCATCGAACATGCCGTGAAACATGCGCCCACCTCGCCGGGCGTCTACCGCATGCTCAACGCGGCCTCCGATGTGCTCTATGTCGGCAAGGCCAAGAACGTGAAGAAGCGGCTGTCGTCCTATGCGCGGCCCACCGGCCATGTGATGCGCATCGCGCGGATGATCGCGGCCACCGTGGTGGTGGAGATCATCTCGACCGCCACCGAGACCGAGGCGCTGCTGCTCGAAGCCAACCTGATCAAGCAGCCGCGGCCGCGCTTCAACGTGCTGCTGCGCGACGACAAGTCGTTTCCCTATATCCTGATCTCCGGGGATCACTGGGCGCCGCAGATTCTCAAGCACCGCGGCGCGCAGTCGAGGCCCGGGCGCTATTTCGGTCCGTTCGCCTCGGTCGGCGCGGTCAACCGCACCATCACCGCCTTGCAGCGCGCGTTTCTGGTGCGCTCCTGCACGGATTCGTTCTTCGAGAGCCGGACCCGGCCATGCCTGCTGTACCAGATCCGGCGCTGCGCCGGCCCGTGCACCGGCGAGATCGACTTTCCCGGCTATACCGAGCTGGTCAAGGAGGCCAAGGATTTCCTGTCCGGCCGTTCCCGTGCGGTGAAGCAGCCGCTTGCCGGCGAGATGGAGAAGGCATCGGATGAACTCGCCTTCGAGCGCGCGGCCTTGTACCGCGACCGCTTGGCGGCGCTGTCGGCGATCCAGTCGCAGCAGGGCATCAACCCGCGAACCGTGGAGGAGGCCGACGTGTTCGCCATCCACCAGGAGGGCGGCTATTCCTGCGTCGAGGTGTTCTTCTTCCGCACCGGGCAGAACTGGGGCAACCGGGCGTATTTTCCGCGTGCCGAAAAATCCTTCACCCCGGAGGAGGTGCTGTCCTCGTTCCTGGCGCAGTTCTACGACGACAAGCCGCCCCCCAAGCTGATCCTGCTGTCGCATGGCATCGAGGACAGCGACGTGCTGGCCAGCGCGCTGACCATCAAGGCCGGCTTCAAGGTCGAGGTGATCTGCCCGCAGCGCGGCGAGAAAAAGGAACTGGTGACCCATGCGCTGACCAATGCCCGTGAGGCGCTTGGCCGCAAGCTGGCAGACACCGCCACCCAGGCGCGGCTGCTGCAGGGCATGGTCACCGCGCTCGGCCTGCCGCACGTGCCGAAGCGCATCGAAGTCTACGACAACAGCCATATCCAGGGCACCAATGCGGTCGGCGCGATGATCGTGGCCGGGCCCGACGGCTTCATGAAGAACCAGTACCGCAAGTTCAACATCAAGTCGGAGGGTCTGACGCCGGGCGACGATTACGCGATGATGAAGGAGGTGCTGCAGCGCCGCTTCAAGCGGCTGCTGGCGCCGCCGCAGGACGGCGTGGCCAAGGCCAAGGACGAGGATTTCCCGCAGTGGCCGGACCTGGTGATCATCGACGGCGGCCGTGGCCAGCTCAACGCGGTCAAGGAGATCTTCGACCAGCCGGCGCTGACCGACGTGACGCTGATGTCGGTCGCGAAGGGGCCGGAACGCGACGCCGGCCAGGAAACCCTGTTCATGCCGGACCGCCCGGCGATCAAGCTGCAGCCGCGCGACCCGGTGCTGTATTTCATTCAGCGGCTGCGCGACGAAGCCCATCGTTTCGTGATCGGTTCCCACCGCAAGCTGCGCAAGAAGGATATTCGCGAGGCCGGCCTGCAGGAAATCCCCGGCATCGGGCCGACCCGCAAGCGGGCGCTGCTGCACCATTTCGGCACGCTGAAGGAGATCGAACGCGCCTCGGTGGGCGATCTCGGCAAGGTTCCCGGCATCTCGGCGGAAAGCGCGCGCAAGATTTTCGATTTTTTCCACGCTCAGGGCAGCCGAGAGGTTGCCGACCACCGTCCGAAGATGGACGTAAAGTAATGCGCCGGCGACACGAAAGTCCCGCGCGAATGTCGTCGGTCCGGCCTATAAGATTTCCCGGGGGCGGTTGACCTCCGCGCCTTGGCAGTATTGGTAAGACGAATGACCGCTGCAACCACACGAGGGACTGTGAACTCCGCGCTGTCCCTGCCGAATCTGCTGACCTATGCCCGCATCGCCGCAATCCCGGTGGTGGTCGGATGCCTGTACGCCCAGTCGGTCCAGGACGGCCCGCTCTGGCTGCGCTGGGTGGCGCTGGCGGTGTTCATCGCCGCCGGGATTACCGATTTTCTCGATGGCTATATCGCGCGGATGTGGGACCAGCATTCGGCCTTCGGCCGCATGCTCGACCCGATCGCCGACAAGCTGCTGGTGGCGTCCTGCCTGCTGATGCTGGCGGCGGATACCAGCATTCACGGCTGGACGCTGTGGGCCGCCGTCGTGATCCTGTGCCGCGAGATCCTGGTGTCGGGCCTGCGCGAATATCTCGCCGCCTTGCGCGTCAGCGTGCCGGTGACCAAGTTGGCCAAGTGGAAGACCACGATGCGGCTGGTCGCCATCGGGTTCCTGCTGGCTGGTGAAGCAGGCGACATGGTGTTGCCGTTCACGACCCTGACGGGGATCGTGCTGCTCTGGCTGTCGGCGCTGCTGACCATCTACACCGGCTACGACTATTTCCGCTCCGGCATTCATCACCTCATCGCGGAGGATGCATGAAGGTTCTGTATTTTGCCTGGGTGCGCGAGCGTATCGGCAAGGCCGAAGAAATCGTCGAGCCGCCGGCCGCCGTGCAGACGGTGGGCGACCTGATCGGCTGGCTGACCACGCGCGGCGAGCAATATGCGTACGCTTTCGAGACGCCGAAGGTGATCCGCGCCGCCATCGACCACACCCACGTCAAGCCGGAGACCATGATCGCCGGCGCGCGCGAGATCGCCTTCTTCCCGCCGATGACCGGCGGCTAGCGTCGTCATGACGACCGCCGCCACCATCCGCATCCAGCAGGCCGATTTCGACATCGCGCAGGAGATCGCCGCGCTGACCGACGGCCGCACCGATATCGGCGCAGTCGTGACCTTCAGCGGCATCTGCCGCGGCAACGACAGCGGGCAGGGCGACGCCACCACGGCGCTGATGCTGGAGCACTATCCCGGCATGGCGGAAGCCGAGATCGCCCGTCACGCTGACGAGGCCATGACGCGCTGGCCGCTCACCGGCCTCACCGTCATTCACCGCGTCGGGCGGATCGTCCCCGGCGAAAACATCATGGTGGTGCTGACCGCGTCGGCGCATCGCCAGGCGGCATTTCAGGCGGCGGAGTTTCTGATGGACTATCTCAAGGCACACGCGCCGTTCTGGAAGCGCGAGGAGACCGCCGAGGGCTCCGGCTGGATCGAGGCCAAGAGCCACGACGATGCGGCCGCCGCGCGCTGGACCAAATCCTGATGGCTAAAAAGACAAAGGTCGCGGCGAAGAAGGTAGTGAAGCGCAAACCCGCCCCGGCGAAGCCGGCCAAGGTCGCCGCCGCGCCAAAAGTCGGCATCGGCGAACTGGTCACGCTGTTCGATTTCGTCCGCTATGGGGTCAGCCGCTTCGTTGCGGCGAAGCTGGTGTTCGCCCACGGCACGACCGATCCGGTGGCCGAGGCCGCCTTCATCGTCTGCGAAGTCCTGCATCTGCATCCAGACCAGTTCGAGACCTTTGCCACCGCCCGCGTCACCGCGGTGGAAGCGCGGCAAATTCTCGACGTGATCGACAAACGCGTCAGCACGCGAAAACCTGCCGCCTACCTGGTCAACAGGATCTATATGCACGGCATGCCGTTCTATGTGGACGAGCGCACCATCGTGCCGCGGTCCTTCATCGGTGAATTGCTGGACTCGCATTTTTCCGGAGAGGACGGCTCGCTGATCGACGATCCCCTCGCGGTGGAGTCCGTGCTCGATCTGTGCACCGGCTCCGGATGCTTGGCGATCCTAGCCGCCCGGGCGTTTCCGAATGCACGCATCGACGCCGTTGACCTGTCGAAGGACGCGCTCGCGGTCGCGGCACGCAATGTCGCGGATTACGGGCTGGAGGAGCGCATCACGCTGTACCAGGGCGACCTGTACAAGCCGCTGCGCGACACCCGCTACGACCTGATCATCAGCAATCCGCCCTATGTGGATGCGCAGGGCATGGCCGACCTGCCGCGCGAATGCCTGTTCGAGCCGCGCATGGCGTTCGATGGCGGCGACGACGGCATCGACCTTGTCAGGCGCATCGTCGAAGAGGCCGGCGATCACCTTAATCCCGGCGGCGGCCTGCTGTGCGAGGTCGGCCGCTGCCAGCCCACGCTGGAATATGCCTATCCGGACGCCGGATTCCTGTGGCTCGACACCGAGGACTCCGAGGGCGAAGTGTTCTGGCTGCCGGCGGCCAGCTAACGAACGAACCAAGGCGCCGATGTTTTGGTCCTTCTCCCGGCCACGCCGCTGCGCGGCGCCGGGGGAGAGGGGATCCGTCATTGCGGTCGTGCAGCTGTAACGGGTTTCGCCAGCGCTCCGCCCGTCCTACAAGATCCTCATGTTGAGCACGGATAAATCCCAAGCTTTTACGCGCGCGGCCTGGCTCGGCGAGTTCCGCGCGATGCTGGCGCTCGGCTGGCCGTTGGTGCTGACGAATCTGGCGCAGATCGCGCTGACCACCACCGACGTGCTGGTGCTGGGCCGGCTGGGCGCCTCGGCCTTGGCGGCCGCGGCGCTCGGCGTGAACCTGTATCTGGCGATCCTGATCTTCGCCATCGGCCTCATCACCGCGACGTCGCCGATGATGGCGGACGCCGTGGGCCGCAAGCTGCATGTGGTGCGCGATATCCGGCGCACGTTCCGGCAGGGTCTGTGGTCGGCCGTCATCATTTCGGTGCCGGCGTGGATCGTGCTGTGGCACACGGAACAGGTTCTGCTGCTGTTCGGCCAGGAGCCGCAGGCGGCGGCCGACGCGCAGACCTTCGTGCGCCTGCTGCAATGGGGCTTTCTGCCGACACTTGGGTTCATTGCGCTGCGCTCTTTCGTGGCAGCGCTGCAGCGGCCGACGTGGGCACTGGTGGTGACCGCCGTCACCATTGCCTTCAACATTGTCGCGAACTGGGTTCTGGTGTTCGGTCATCTCGGCTTGCCGGCGCTGGGGCTTCGCGGCTCCGGCCTCGCCACCACGCTGTCGAACCTGTTTCTGTTCGTCGCCTTTGCGATCGTGATCAGTTTCCATGGCAGATTCCGCCGCTACCATCTGTTCGGGCGCTGGTGGCGCGCCGACTGGCCGCGCTTCCTGAAACTGTGGCGGCTCGGCCTGCCGATCGGCGCGACCATGGCGTTCGAGATCACGGTGTTCAATGCCGCGGTGTTCCTGATGGGCCAGTTCGGCACCGCGGCGATCGCTGCGCATACCATCGCGATCCAGATCGCTTCGGTGACCTTCATGGTGCCCATGGGCCTGAGCCAGGCCGCCACGGTGCGGGTCGGTCGCGCCCATGGCGCCGGCGACCGCGATGGCGTCACGCGCGCCGGCTGGACCGCCTTCGCGCTCGCCATTGTGTTCATGGCCTCCATGAGCGCGCTGATGATCCTGGCGCCGCGGACGCTGATCGGCGCCTTCATCGACACGGGCGACGCCGCAAACGCTGCCGTCGTCAATTTCGCGGTGTCGTTCCTGTTTTGCGCCGCCGTGTTCCAGATCGCCGACGGCGCGCAGTCGGTCGGCGCCGGCATGCTGCGCGGCCTGCAGGATACCAGGATGCCGATGCTCTTCGCGCTGCTCGGCTATTGGGGATTCGGCATGTCGCTCAGCCTGCTGTTCGCCTTCCAGCTCGGCTTCGGCGGCGTCGGCATCTGGATCGGGCTGGCCGCCGGGCTCGTCGTGGTCGCGATCATGATGATCAGGCGATGGACGCAGCGGGCGCGGCTCGGGCTGGTGGGAGTGTAGTTGCCGCCGTGAACGCTGTTGTCTTTCCCTCTCCCCCGCGCGCAGCGAAGCTGCGCGAAGGTGGGAGAGGGTGGCTTCGCGAAGCGAAGACGGGAGAGGGGGCGCACTCACTCGGAAACAAGAGCCCCCTCTACCGGCTCGAATGCGCTTCGCGCCTTCGATCCACCCTCTCCCACCAACGCCGCTGCGCGGCGCCGGGGGAGAGGGGAAGAAGAGGCGCTTTCGCTCAGATCACCTTGCGGATCCAGTTATGCGGGTCGGGCGCGCGGCCGTACTGGATATCGACCAGCTGCTTGCGCAGGCCCATCGCGACCTCGCCGGCGACGCCGCCGTTGATGGTGAAGTCGCCGCTCGCGGAGCGCACCGTGCCGATCGGCGAGATCACCGCGGCGGTGCCGCAGGCGAACGCCTCTTTCAACTTGCCGCTGGCGGCATCGGCGCGCCACTGCTGGATCGTATAGGCCTCCTCGCGCACCGTCCGGCCCGCGTCGCGCGCCAGCGCGATGATCGAATCGCGGGTGATGCCGGGCAGGATGGTGCCGAGCGGCGGCGTCGAGAGCGAGCCGTCGTCGAACACGAAGAACACGTTCATGCCGCCGAGCTCCTCGATGTAGCGGCGCTCCAGCGCATCGAGGAAAACCACCTGGTCGCAGCCGTGATCGATGGCTTCGGCCTGCGCGCGCAGGCTCGCGGCGTAATTACCGCCGCACTTGACGGCGCCGGTGCCGCCGACCGAGGCGCGCGTGTAGTTCTCCGACACCCAGATCGACACCGGCGCCGGGCCGCCCTTGAAATAGGAGCCGACCGGGGAGGCGATGACGGCGAAGATGTACTCCGCCGAGGGCTTCACACCGAGGAAGATCTCGCTGGCGATCATGAACGGCCGCAGATAGAGGCTGCCTTCGCCACCTGGAATCCAGGCGCTGTCGATGCGCACGAGTTGCTCGACGGCTTCGACGAAGGTCGGTTCGGGCAGCGGCGCCATCGCCATGCGCTCGGCCGAGTTCCTGAAACGCCGGGCATTGGCGTCGGGGCGGAACAGGTTCACGCCGCCGTCGTCGCGCCGGTAGGCCTTCAGGCCTTCGAAAATCTCCTGCGCGTAGTGCAGAACGGCGGTGGCCGGGTCGAGCGGGAAACTGGCGCGGGACCCGATGCGCGCGCCATGCCAGCCTTCCACCTCGTTATAGCGGACGATCGCCATGTGTTCGGTGAAGACCCGGCCGAAGCCGGGGTTCACCAGCTTTGCCGCGCGATGCTCTTCGGTCACCGGATTTGCTTCGGGCTGAACGTCGAACTTCAGCAAGGCCGCGCCATCGATTTTGTCGAACGAAATTCCCATGGACCTAACTCCTGGCTTGCGGCGCAGCGGCTGGGCGGCAGCGTCGGTGTTTCTACGCTCACTTCGCGCTCTGCAACACAGTATTGTTGCCGGTCACCCGCTTTTGCGGATGACGCGAAATTCAGTATGGTGAGACGGTTGTCACGCGACAATCGCCGGTGGTGGATGCGCAGCCAGGCTGCGTATCCGTTGTATCGGGCGTTTCTGACCGCCGCGCGGCGAAGGTTCTAATATTTCGTCGCGATGGGTCGTTTTGTAAGATTGAACCCAAGATATGTCAATATGCCTGACATAAATTTCAAGAACGCCGCTTCACGATCGCCTGACGCGGTCGCTGGCGGGCCGTCCCCGGATGGGGCGCCGAAACCGCGCTGGGACGTCATCGAGCTGTTGTTCTTCGCCTATCGCGACTTCGTCGGCGATCCCGATCACGTGCTGGATGCCTTCGGCTTCGGCCGGGCGCATCACCGCGTGGTCCATTTCGTCTACCGCTATCCCGGGCTGAAAGTGGCCGACCTGCTCGACGTGCTGCGCATCACCAAGCAGTCGCTGGGCCGGGTTCTGAAGCAATTGCTCGACGAAGGGTATATCGTCCAGAAGGCCGGCGCCGCCGACCGGCGGCAGCGTCTTCTTTTCGCCACCGCCAAGGGCGAAGCGCTGGTGGCGCAACTGGCAGGCCTGCAGACCGATCGCATCACGCGGGCGCTGCGGGACTTCAAGCCGGCGGAGGTCGAGGCGGTGAACCGCTTTCTGATCGGAATGATTGATCGCGGCGATCCCGACAAGGTGCTGCAGGGCATCCTCGGGGCCGGGCCCGAACGAACCGCGGGATAGCAAGGGAATGATGCTGAACCTCGCTGCCAAACGAACGCCGCAGCCGTCGGACGACGCGCCGCACCTGCTGCTGGTCGACGATGACCGGCGTATCCGCGACTTGCTGTCGCGCTTCCTGGCCGGCGAGGGCTATCGCGTCACGACCGCCGCGAGCGCCAAGGATGCCCGCGCCAAGCTGCTCGGGCTGAACTTCGACATGCTGATCCTCGACGTGATGATGCCCGGCGAGACCGGCTTCGAACTGGCGCGCTTCATCCGCACCTCGTCGGCCGTGCCGATCATCATGCTCACCGCACGCCACGAGGCTGAGGCGCGCATTGAGGGCCTGCAAATCGGCGCCGACGACTATGTCGCAAAGCCGTTCGAGCCGCGCGAACTGGTGCTGCGCATCGGCAATATCCTCAAGCGCAGCGCCCCGGCGCCGGTCGAGCGGCTGGAGTCGATCGCCTTCGGGCCGTACATCTATCACCTGGAGCGCGGCGAGCTGCGCCACGGCGAGGAGATCGTTCATCTCACCGACCGCGAGCGCGAGATGCTGCGCGTGCTGGCCGCCGCGCCCGGCGAGACCGTGCCGCGGGGCGCGCTGACCGGCGGCGACGGCACCGTCAACGAGCGCGCGGTGGACGTGCAGATCAACCGGCTGCGCCGCAAGATCGAGCTCGATCCCGCCAATCCGCTGTTCCTGCAGGCGGTGCGCGGCATCGGCTATCGCCTGGTCGCGGCGCCGTGAACTTTCTCCAAGGCGATCCATTTGCCCGAAGCGACCTTGCTTCACCTCGCCCCGCCGCGCGAAGCGAAGCTTCGCTAGGCGGGGAGAGGTCGTCTCGAAGGCGCGAAGCGCGTTCGAGGCGGGTGAGGGGGAGTCGGCGTTTCACTCGCTGGCTCCCCCTCACCCAGAGCCTTCGCTGCGCTCAGGCTCCGACCTCTCCCCGCAAGCGGGGCGAGGTGACGTCTGCGTTTGGGGCCCGCCCATGAGTACCCTCGACACCAGCCTCACGCTGATCCGCACCGCAGGGCGGCGCGTCTCCGCGGCCAATGGCTGGATGGGCCGCCGCTTCAACAGCTTCATGCCCAAGGGGCTGTATGCCCGCGCGCTGCTGATCATGATCGTGCCGATGGTGATCCTGCAGTCAGTGGTCGCCTTCGTGTTCATGGAGCGGCACTGGAACACGGTGACGCGGCGGTTGTCGCAGGCAGTGGTGCAGGACATCGCGGCGCTGATCGATGTCTATTCAGTCTATCCGCAGGACAAGGATCGCACCCAGCTGCGCACTATCGCCCAGCAACGGCTCGGCCTGGTGGTGGACTTCCTGCCGACCGGCGATTTGCCGGCGCCGGGCCCGAAGCCGTTCTTCTCGCTGCTCGACCAGGCGCTGTCGGTGCAGATCGGCCGGCAGATCGCGCGGCCATTCTGGATCGACACCGTCGGCCGCTCCAATGTGGTGGAGATCCGCATCCAGCTCGACGGCGCGGTGATGCGGATCTTCGCGCAGCGCAGCGCCGCCTATGCGTCGAATTCGGAGATCTTCCTGTTCTGGATGATCGGTACTTCATCGATTCTGCTGATCGTCGCGATCCTGTTCCTGCGCAATCAGATCCGCCCGATCCTGCGGCTGGCGGATGCCGCTGAGAGCTTCGGCAAGGGCCGCGAGGCGCCGAACTTCCGGCCGCGCGGCGCCCGCGAGGTGCGGCGCGCTGCCAATGCCTTCATCGAGATGAAGGCGCGCATCGAGCGCTCAATCGAGCAGCGCACTGCGATGCTCGCCGGCGTCAGCCACGACCTGCGCACCATCCTCACCCGCTTCAAGCTGGAGCTGGCGCTGCTCGGCGACAGCCCGGAAATCGACGACATGCGCAAGGATGTCGACGAGATGGCCGGCATGCTGGAGGCCTATCTGGCCTTCGCGCGTGGTGACTCGGGCGAGCAGGCGCAGCCCACCGACATGGCGGCGGCGCTGGAGGAGTTGCGCAGCGACGCCGAGCGCAACGGCCATGCGGCCACCGTGCAATTCCATGGCCTGCCGGTGGTCACGGTGAAGCCGGCCTCGTTCAAGCGCTGCCTCGGGAACCTCGTCTCGAACGCAGCACGTCACGCCAACGCCATCGCCATCACCGGGCATCGCGACCATCGCTATCTGACGGTGACTATCGACGACGACGGCCCCGGCATTCCCGCCGACATGCGCGAAGAGGTGTTCAAGCCGTTTTTGCGGCTCGATGACGCCCGCAACCAGGACGAAGGCGGCACCGGTCTCGGCCTTGCCATCGCCCGCGACATCGCGCGCTCCCATGGCGGCGACATCACGCTCGGTGACAGCCCGATGGGCGGCTTGCGCGCAACGGTGCGGGTGCCGGTGTAGTTGGCGATTTCGTTTTCTTCACACACGCCAACGTCATCCTTCGAGGCCGTCGCTCTTGCGACGGCCTCGAAGGATGCGCTGCCAGCGCTTGCGTCCGCATCCTTCGAGGCTCGCCGAAGTCGGCGAGCACCTCAGGATGACGGCGTGTGAGTTTGCGATTGCTACTTCGCCAATTCCCGCGACCGCTTGGTCGCAGCCGCCACCGCGCGCTCCAGCAGCGGCTGGAAGCCATCCGCGCCCATCAACACCTCAAGCGCAGCCGCCGTGGTGCCGCCGGGCGAGGTGACGTTCTTCCGCAAGGTCGCGGAGTCCAGTTCCGAGCGGTGCAGCAACTCGCCGGAGCCGGACACGGTGGCGCGCGCCAGCTTTGTCGCGAGTTCGGGCGGCAGGCCGGCGGCGACGCCGGCGCGGGCCAGTTCTTCGGCCAGCAGGAACACATAGGCCGGCCCCGAGCCGGACACGGCGGTGACCGCATCCATCAGCGCCTCGTCATCCACCCATTCCACTGCGCCGGTGGCGCGCAGCAGTGCGTCGGTGGTGGCGCGCTGCGCTTTGCTGACATCGCTCGCGGCGACCGCCACGGTTATGCCGCGGCCGATCGCCGCCGGCGTATTGGGCATCGCCCGCACCACCTTGCCGCCGCACACATCGGAAATGGTCTTGATCGGCGTACCGGCCATGATCGAGATCACCAGCGTGTCCGGGCCGGCGAATGATCTGAGCATCGCGCCGGTCTCGCGAAACATCTGCGGTTTCACGGCGACGACGAGCGTGGAGACGGCGCCGACCTCGGCGGCGAGGGGGTTGATACGCACGCCGCGCGCGGAGAGCGCCTTGATGTCATCGGACGGGAACGGATCGATCACCGCGACGTCGCCGCCGTCGAGGCCCTGCGCCAGCCAGCCGGTGAGCAGCGCGCCGCCCATCTTGCCGGCGCCTGCCAGCACGATGGGGCCGGTGATATGAGTGAGCGCTTGCGTAGTCGATGAGGTCATAGCGAAATCCCGAGGAGCGAAATACGCCGGGACCATATCACCGCAAATGCCGCAGGGTAGCCCGCAGCGGGCTAGACCAGGCTCTTTTTCATAAAGAACCGCGCCCCGCCGCGCGGATAATCGTCGAGTGCGCCGAACACTTCGTAGCCCTGCTTCTCGTAGAACGCGCGGGCCTGAAACCAGTAGGTGTCGAGCCACACGCCGACGCAGCCGCGTTCGCGCGCGATGTCTTCGGCCTGGGCGAGCACCCTGGCGCCGAGATCCTGGCCGCGGAATCGCTCGGGGATCACGAACAGTTCGACGAAGCACCAGTTGTAGGCGGTCTTGCCCCACAGCCCGCCGGCCGGCTCGCCGGTGACCGGATCGTTGATCAGGATCGCCAGCGGCTGATAGCCGGACGGCCCGACCGACTTGTCGTTGTAGTCCATCAGCGCCTTCACCACGACATCGCGGTGGCTGTCGTTCGGTTTGGCGGGAACGACAATGGTCGGCTGCGGCGTCGTCATGGTCAGCTTACGCCTCACCCATGGTATCGAACATGGCCGCGGACATCGCCTCCGACGCCGACTTGCCGGCCCACACCACGAATTGCATCGCCGGATAGTAGCGCTCGCAGGCATGGATGGCGCCGACCAGCATGGCTTCGCATTGCGCGGTGGTGGCGGTGAGGCCGTCGGGCAGTACCAGGGCCTGCCGGAACATGATCATGCCGGTGTGAGTCCAGATATCGAAATGGCCGACCCACATCTGCTCGTTGATCGCGGCGATCAGCCGCTGCACCTCGGCGCGGCGCGCAGTCGGGATCTTCATGTCGAAGGCGCAGGCCAGATGCAGCGCCTCGATCTCGTTCATCCACGTGAAGGAGAGTTGATAGTCGGTCCAGTCGCCCTTCGAGATGATCGTGACTTCATCCTCGCCGGAGCGCTCGAACGACCAGTCGTGATCGGTGGCGATGTCTTCCACCACGGCGAGCGGGTTGTTGCGTGAATCGATAGTGCCTTCGAGGAGGGACATGCCGTCTCGACCTTGCCTTTGTGGGATACGCCCAAATTTGCTGATACGCGCGGCAGGCCGATACGCAACAATCTCGGTGTGCCGCTGCTTGCTGCAGTCTCCGTTACTTCGGAGCTTGCGAGTTTGAAGTGATGTGATTTGCGGAATCGGCGCAACGGCACTGCGAATCCATCCACAGGCAAACATGACATCATCCACAGCTCATCGCATCGCGATGAGAACAAACCGGAATCGGATTCCCGGCATGCGAGTCCCGGGTGTCGCGCTCACGCGGCACGAGTCTGGTTTGACGCGTTAACCATTTGATTCGGGCAATGCAAAGTGAGTCCGTGCGACGGGCGCAAGCGCGAACGGCGCGATGCCGCTCATCCTGTGGATGGCGGTTGCTGCGCCGGCAGGGTTTCGGCATAGTTCCGGAAAGCCTGCCGATGGTCACCGAGAGCAAATCCAATGAACGAGATCGCGCCCGACGCCTCCGAAGCCGAAGCTGCCGGCGTCGCTCATCCACGCTTCGCCAAGCCGCAGCGCGTTGCCTTCGTGCAATCGTCGTGGCATCGCGACATCGTCACGCCGTGCTGGCTGTCGTTCCTGGCGGAGATCGAGGTGCGGCATATCCAGCCCTCCCAGGTTGACCTGTTCGAGGTGCCGGGCTCGTTCGAACTCCCGCTGCATGTGCAGATCCTCGCCAAGACCCGACGCTACACTGCGATCGTGGCCGCCGGCCTGGTGGTTGACAGCGGTGTGCGCGGCTATGTCGCCGATACTGTGATCAAGGCGCTGATGGAGGTGCAGCTGCGCACCGAGGTGCCGGTGTTCTCCGCGGTGGTGACGCCGGAAGAACTCGTCACAACTGACGAGAGTGTGGAGTTCCTGCGCCAGCATTTTGCCACCAAGGGAGTGGAGGTGGCCGCAGCCTGCGCCAATACCCTGCTCAGCCTCGAGCGGCTGCGCGGTCAGGTGGCGGCGGGGATTGTGTAGGATTCTTTCTTCCCCTCTCCCCCGCGCGCAGCGCAGCTGCGCGAACGTGGGAGAGAGGGGCTCAAACGAGCGAAGCGAGATTGAGACGGGGAGAGGGGGCTTACGTGTGTGTGTCTTGCCCTCTCCCGCCTTCGCTTTGCGAAGGCACCCTCTCCCGCTGCGCAAAGCTTCGCTTTGCTGGGGGAGGGGGGAAAAGTGCGCGACTTGGTTTCAGTCGAACAGGCTAGAGACCGACTCTTCCGCGGCGGTGCGGGCGATGGCTTCGCCGATCAGCGAGGCGATCGACAGCACGCGGATGTTCGGCGCCTTGACCACGGCGTCGGTGGGCTGGATCGAGTCGGTGATCACCAGTTCCTTTAGCCTGGAGCCGGCGATGCGCGCCGCGGCGCCGCCGCTCAACACGCCGTGGGTGATGTAGGCGTAGACATCCGTGGCACCGTTGGCGAGCAGCGCGTCGCCGGCGTTGACCAGCGTACCGCCGGAGTCGACGATGTCGTCGATCAGGATGCAGGTGTAGCCTTCGACCTCGCCGATCACATTCATCACTTCGGACTCGCCGGCACGTTCGCGGCGCTTGTCGACGATCGCCAGCGGCGCGTTGATGCGCTTGGCGAGGCCGCGGGCGCGCACCACGCCGCCGACGTCGGGCGAGACCACCATCACCTTGGTGAGGTCGAATTTTTCCTTGATGTCGCGCACCATCACCGGCGAGGAAAAGAGATTGTCCACCGGGATATCGAAGAAGCCCTGGATCTGGCCGGCGTGGAGGTCGAGGGTCATGACGCGATCGACGCCGGCATGGGTGATCAGGTTGGCCACCAGCTTGGCGGAGATCGGCGAGCGCGAGCCGACCTTGCGGTCCTGCCGCGCGTAACCGAAATACGGCACCACAGCGGTAATGCGGCGCGCCGAGGCGCGGCGCAGCGCGTCGGTGATGATCAGCAATTCCATCAGGTGGTCGTTGGTCGGGAACGACGTCGACTGGATAATGTAGATGTCGGAGCCGCGGACGTTTTCCTGGATCTCGACGAAGATTTCCATGTCGGCGAAGCGCCGGACGCTGGCCTTGGTCAGCGGCAATTCAAGCCAGTTGGCAATCTCCAGCGCCAGCGCCGGGTTGGAATTGCCGGCGACCAGTTTGATGGAGCCGTTCTTGGCCGACATCGACGCGTCTCCCCGGGTCTTGGTGGACACAACGTTCAGCATATCGGATTACCCATGGACTCGCTGGATTGAACGAGCGAGGTGATATCAAGGACGGGCCTCTGCTGGCAACCCGTTGGGCGCGGTTTTCCTGCGCAAATTCAGGGTTTGATCGTTAACGCGCGCTGAAGCTTAGTGTGCTTTCGGCGACTGCCGTCGAATGCGGCACCAGGTCGTCGGCGCTGGCAATCGCCGGCCCGTCGCCGCGCGGTGCGGGAGCAGCGGGTGCAACCTCCGGTGCGGTCCCGTTGATCATGCTGCTCAGCCCGGTGAGGCCGGATTGCGCGACCCTGCGCAGCACCACGTCATCCACATTGGCCCAGGCATCGCGGCCGGCCTTGGCGGTGGGCTCCTCGCCGGACAGGCGCAGCGCGCGTTGCTGGTCGCGGTCATAGACGTCCCAGACCCAGGCGATGGTGGTCTTGCCGCCGCGGATCTGCGCCGCAAGGTATCCGCGCACCCGATAGGCAGCGGGATCCTGTCGCGAAACAACAGCGAGGTTGCGCAATCGCGCTTCGCTGTCGAGCTGGCTGACCAGGCGGTCGAACAGCTGCGGCGGCGGCCCGTCGATGGAGTCGAAGGCCACGGTGGCGCCGGTCGGGCTGCCCATGCTGGCCTGCGCATTGGAGGGGCCGCCGGCGCTGCCGACATTGGCGCAACCGCCCAGCGAACTGCCGAGCCCGCACAGCGCCGCCAGCACCAGCACGGCGCGCGCAAGGCGCGGTGCGCTTCGGTTGGCTGTCAGTGTGGCAAGGCGCATGCAACGTCCCGACTTCGACGACGGCCGTCAGCAGGCCATCCGATGGGTCGAGCGATATCGTTAAAATGCGTTAAGGTCTAGGGCAGCCCGGACACGATGTCCCGCAAGGTGACCGAACCGCTCCGGGCACGCGGATATTTTGCTTTGAACTTGAAGCACTTCCGGAGAGATCAGGGTTCCAACACGATGGCGTGGATCTGGCGGCCATAGTCGGACTCGCGGCGATGGACCGAGCGGCGATAGCTGTAGAAGCGCTCGTCGGCGTAGGTATCGATGCCGATATCGTCGATCTCGCTCACTCCGGCCCGCTGCAGCCGCATTTTGATAAAGCCGGCAAGATCGAACATCGCGTGGTTTTCTTGCGTCGACGCACCGAAGAACCCGGCGTAACCGGCATCGGCCGCGAGGAAACTGTCGACGAACTCGGCGCCGACCTCGTAGCTGGGCTGGCGGATCAGCGGCCCGATCGCCGCCACCATGTTGGCGCGGGCGGCGCCGAGGTCTTCCATGGCTTGAATGGTGGATTCCAGCACGCCGTTGAGGGCGCCTCTCCAGCCGGCATGCGCCGCGCCGATGACGCGCGCCTTGGGGTCGGCGAACAGCACCGGGCCGCAATCGGCGGTGGTGACGCCAATCGTCAGCCCAGCGACCGCGGTGACGATGGCGTCAGCGCGCGGTCGCGTCGCGTTGTCCCACGGCGTTTTGGCGACGGCCACGTCGGCCGAGTGGATCTGGTGGGCGGTCAGGAAATGCTGCGGCTCGACGGCCATCCGTACCGCCATGCGCCGCCGGTTTTCCAGCACATGGGCAGGATCGTCACTGGAGCCGAGGCCGCCGTTGAGGCCGGCATAGATGCCTTCGGAGACGCCGCCGTCGCGGCTGAAAAAGATGTGGCGCAGGCCCGGTGTCGACGCCAGCAGGGGGGATGCAATGCTCATGATGCGGTTGCCTCGGTGTCGTCGCTGAGCGCCACCAGGTTGGGGATGGCGGGATCGGCGATGCCGATCACCTTGAACATCGAGCCCATGCCGCCGCGGCCGGAATCCGTCAGGCGTTTCAGGGCGCCGGAAATATCCTCCGACACCTCCACGCTTGCCTTGGCCATCAGCGTCAGCGCGCGGGTCTCGATGCCCAGCCGTCTCAGAAAATCGCCCTGGGTCACCGGGCCGTGCACGCGGGCGCCGACGTCCTCGGCGGCACGGCCGAGCGCCTGGAAGTCCACATGGGCGGTCACGTCGACCTGGCCGGGGTTTTTCAGCGGATCGGTGAAGCTGTGGCGGGCGATGGCCTGGAAGGTGTCGCCGGCGTCGGAGCGCAGATGGCCGTAATCGATGATCAGCGCGGCGCCGCCGTCGTCGCGGACGCGGCTGGCGATCTTCATCATCTCGACATCGGGGCGCCATTCGAACACCGCGCCCACTGGCGCCGCGCGCACCAGTGGCGGCAGCAGCAGTTCGAAGCGCGGGATCGGATCGGCGGAGGCGCCGAACTGCAGCCGGCCGTCGTCGGTGATCTCCACCGTGCGCTCGTGCCAGCCGGTGTCGCGCTTGATGGCCTGGTGCACCGGCAGCACGTCGAAATATTCGTTGGCGAGGATCACCGAGGGGCCGGCCGGCACGCTGTCGATGCTGTCGTGCCACTGTACGTTGCGGGCGCCCTGCAGGGTCGCCTTCTGCTTCTCGCGCAACACCGGGTTGATCTCGACCAGATGAATGTTCAGCGCCTGGTACAGCGGCGGCAACACGCGCAACGCGCGCAGCGCGTCGGCCATCATGGTGCCGCGGCCGGGGCCGAGCTCGATCAGGTGCAGCAGCGGCGGCGAGCCGATCGCGCGCCACACCGACGCGGCCCACAGGCCCAGCAACTCGCCGAACATCTGGCTGACTTCAGGCGCGGTGGTGAAGTCACCCTCGCGCCCCAGCGGATCGCGCGAGACGTAGTAGCCGTATTGCGGATGGGTCAGGCACAGCTGCATGTAACGCCATACCGGCATCGGTCCGGCGGACTTGATCAGGCGCTTGATTTCATCCTGCAGCGGTGAGGACTCGGTCACATCATGCTCTTGTCAAATTCGGCTCGGGCCGCAGCGGCGGTCTGCGCCAGGCGGTGATCATCACAACAAGTCCAACCACAATCATCGGCAGCGACAGCAGCATGCCCATGGTGAGACCGCCCCACAGGAATCCCAGTTGCGGGTCCGGCTCACGGAAGAATTCGCCGACGATACGCGCCAGCGCATAAAAAAAGATGAAACTGCCGAGGATCAGGCCGGGGCGCTTCAGCGCGCCGGCGCGGATCATCAGCGCCAGGATGGTGAACAGCACGATGCCTTCCAGGCCGGCCTCGTAGAGCTGGCTGGGATGGCGCGGCAGCGGCCCGCCATTGGGGAACACCATGGCCCAGGGCACGCTGGCGTCGGCCGGCCGGCCCCACAATTCGCTGTTGATGAAGTTGGCCAGCCGCCCGAGCAGCAGCCCGATCGGCCCGACCGCGCAGGTGAGGTCGCCGAGCGACAGCACCGGCAGGCCACGCTTCCAGCAGAACGCCATCACCGCGACCACACAGCCCATGAAGCCGCCATGGAACGACATGCCGCCCTTCCACAGCTCGAGGATCTCGGCGGGATGGGCGACGAAGAAGTCGAGATTGTAGAACAGCACATAACCGGTGCGGCCGCCGACAATGATGCCCAGCGTCACCCACAGGATGAAATCGTCGAAATCGAGCAGCGAGATCGGCGAGGGGCCGCCCCACAGCCGCTCGCGCTTGATCAGCGCGCGGGCATAGGCCCAGCCGAGCACGATGCCGCCGATATAGGCCAGCGCGTACCAGCGGATCACGATGGGACCGAGCGCGATGGCGACGGGATCGAAGACGGGAAAGGTGATGGCGAGAAAGTGCATCGTCTGGACTTACGATTCAAAGCCGCGGCGGTAAAGCACTAGCAGGCATTTGCGACGAATTTGGCGGGGCCTGTGGCGCGGGGCGCACCTGCCGGGGGCCGCGGGCTTGATCTGCACCGCCGGGATCGCCATTGTCAGGGATCAGTTGCCGCCGACCGGAGTTCCGCGACCATGACCCAGACCAATAATCGGTTTTTCGACGAGATCGGCCGCCTGATGAACGATGCCGCCGGGGCTGCCCAGGGCGTCAAGCGCGAGGTCGACACCGTCGTGCGCAACCAGGCCGAGAAGATCCTGCGCGATCTCGACATCGTCAAGCGCGAGGAATTCGAGGCGGTGAAGGACATGGCGCGCCTCGCCCGCGAGGAGAACGAGGCGCTGAAGGCGCGTATCGCGGCGCTGGAAGCGAAGCTCGGGGCAGGTGAGGCACCGAGCATCTGACACGAAGCGCCACGGCCAAGGCCGGGCATTGACCGCGGTTGCCGGCCCCCTCAGGTCTCGACGTATTCCGCAATGCTGGTCGGCGCCGGCACCGGAAGGCCATCATCCTTCAGGCCGTCGATATGAAAACGGATCGCGTCGCGGATCTCGATTTCGACGGCTTTCACGCTGTCTCCTGTCGCAATACAACCGGGCAGGTCCGGCACATAGGCAGAATAATTGCCGTCAGCCTTCTCGATCACGACCGCGTAGCGCATCAGCGTCGCTCCTTCAGGCCAGCTTGTTTTAAGATACTGGCAAACGTCCCCGGTGCAAGGTCATCGGAGAGGTGACCGGCGATCGTAACGCGGCCTGGCTTCAGCAAATGCTTATATTGCCGACGGCTTCGCCGCGTGGCGACCAGAAACCAGTCGTCGTCCTCGATCATGCGGATGGCGTCGCGAACTTTCATCGCCGGCCCGGAACCTGATAGGGTATGGAGCAATCCTATCCCGCGCCGGATACCGGGTACAAACCGCAAAATTCCCCCACGTTTCCTTGTGTTTTCGCCCCTTTGGGGCTAAAAGCCCGGCACGTCTGCAGCCCCCGCACCCCTGGAGGCTTGCTGCGACGACGAAACGGGCCGCGTTGCGGCCTTTAACTTTTTTGAAAACAAGGACTTAAACGATGGCTTCCGTCAAGGAATTGAAGGCGACCGTACGTTCGGCAGGCGGCAAGGGGGCCGCACGGGCTGTACGGCGCGCCGGCCGAGTGCCGGGTGTGATCTATGGTGACAACAAGCCCCCCGTGTCGATCTCGGTCGATGATGCCGAGCTGCGCCAGCGCATTCTGGCCGGCCGTTTCCTGACCACCATCTACGACATCGAGCTCGATGGCGCGAAGCACCGCGTGATTCCGCGCGACTTCGCTCTCGATCCCGTCAGGGACTTCCCGCTGCATGTGGACTTCCTGCGCCTCGGCGTCGGCGCCACCATCCGCGTCAGCGTTCCCCTGCATCTGAAGAATGCGGAAACCGCTCCGGGCGTGAAGCGCGGCGGCACCATCAACGTCGTCACCCACACGCTCGAACTCGAAGCCGAGGCCGACAGCATTCCGCAGTTCGTCGAAGCCGACGTCGGCCAGCTCGACATCGGCGGCTCGCTGCACATGTCGGACATCGCCTTGCCGAAGGGCGTCAAGACGCTGAAGAGCGCCGAGGACGTGACCCTGGTCACCATCGTGCCGCCGTCGGGCTATGGCGAAGAATCCGCCGCGCCTGCCGCTGGTGCTGCTGCTGCGCCCGCAGCTGCCGCAGCCGGTGCCAAGGCTCCTGCCGCTGGTGCCAAGGCTCCCGCAGCCGGTGCTAAGGCTCCCGCAGCCGGTGCCAAGGCGCCTGCCGCCGCCGCCAAGGCGCCTGCGGCTCCCGCGAAGAAGAAGTAAGAGACCGCGGACAACCGCGCCGTGCGACTCTTTGTTGGTCTCGGAAACCCTGGCGCGAAATACCAGGGCAACCGGCACAATATCGGGTTCATGGTTGTCGACGAGTTGGCACGGCGTCACGGTTTTGCACCGTGGCGCCGCCGCTTTCAGGGCGAGACCTCGGAAGGCACGCTGGAGCGCGAACGCGTGATCCTGCTGCGCCCGCTGACGTTCATGAACGACTCCGGGCGCGCGGTGCAGGAAGCCGCTGCTTTCTTCAAGCTGACGCCGGCCGAGATCGCGGTGTTCCACGATGATCTGGAATTGCCGTACGGCAAGGTGCGCGTGAAGGTCGGCGGCGGTATCGCCGGCCACAACGGGTTGCGCTCGATCTCCGCCCATGTCGGCAACGAATATCGCCGGGTGCGGCTGGGTATCGGCCATCCCGGCGTCAAGGAACTGGTGCATAACCACGTGCTCAGCGACTTTGCCAAGAGCGAGCGGCCGGCGCTGGAGGCGCTGATCGACGCGGTGGCCGACAATGCCGGGCTGCTGGCGGTGGATCGCGACTCCAACTTTCAGAACAAGGTGCATCTGACGATGCAGGCCAAGGGTTTCACGTCGAAAGACGACAACGGCGTCATCGCGAAGCCGTCGAAGATTTAGGACAGGTCATGGGATTCAAATGCGGTATCGTCGGGCTGCCGAATGTCGGCAAATCGACGCTGTTCAATGCGCTGACGGAAACGGCGGCCGCGCAGGCGGCGAACTATCCGTTCTGCACCATCGAGCCGAATGTCGGCGAAGTCGCTGTGCCCGATCCGCGGCTCGACAAGCTGGCCGCCGCCGGCAAATCGCAGCAGATCATCCCGACGCGGCTGACCTTCGTGGACATCGCCGGCCTGGTGAAGGGCGCTTCCAAGGGCGAAGGCCTCGGCAACCAGTTCCTTGCGACCATCCGCGAGGTCGATGCCGTGGCGCATGTGGTGCGTTGCTTCGTCGATGACGACATCACGCATGTGGAAGGCAAGATCGATCCGCTCGCCGACATCGAGATCATCGAGACCGAACTGATGCTGGCCGATCTCGACTCCTGCGAGAAGCGCGTCGACAACCTGACCAAGAAGGCCAAGGGAAACGACAAGGACGCCAAGGACCAGCTCGACCTGGTGCAGCGCGCGCTGGTGCTGCTGCGCGAAGGCAAGCCGACGCGCTTCCTCGAGCGCAAGCCGGAAGAGGAGCGTGCCTTCGGCATGCTCGGCCTGTTGACCTCGAAGCCGGTGCTCTATGTCTGCAACGTCGAGGAAGGCTCCGCCGGCACAGGCAACGCCTATTCGAAGCTGGTGGCCGAGCATGCCGCGAAAGAGGGTGCCGTCGCCGTTGCCATCTCCGCCAAGATCGAATCCGAGATAGCCACCCTGTCGCGCGCCGAGCGCGCCGAATTCCTGGAGACCCTGGGTCTCGAAGAAGCCGGCCTCGATAAGCTGATCCGCGCCGGCTATCAGCCGCTGAAGCTGATCACCTATTTCACCGTCGGTCCGAAGGAAGCCCGCGCCTGGACCATCACCCGTGGCACCAAGGCACCGCAGGCGGCGGCGGTAATCCATACCGATTTCGAGAAAGGTTTCATCCGCGCCGAGACCATCGCCTATGACGACTACATCGCCTTCGGCGGCGAATCCGGCGCGCGCGATAACGGCAAGCTGCGGCTGGAAGGCAAGGAATACGTGGTCGCCGACGGCGACGTGCTGCACTTCCGGTTCAATAACTAAACGCTGATCTGTTCCCCGGACGCTGCGCAGCGCGAAGCGGTGCGCCGCAGATCCGGGGCCACGGTTCTTGCAAAGAAGTTACTTGGATCCCGGATCTGCGCAGCGGCATGGCGGCGATGCAAGCGCATCGCCTCAGAATGACGCAGCGCGTCCGGGACACGATGCATACGATAGTTCAATGCACCTGGCCCTGGTCGCGAATGGCGCCGAGATGCTCGTTGATACGAAAGACGATAAGGATGAATTCGGCGGCGATACGCGAGAAGACGATGCCGACGACGACGCTGGCGATGCTCGACAGAACGATAATGAATCCGCCGAACGGACTGATGGCCATGGCGGCGAGGCCGGAGAAAACGCCGGAGACGCCGAACAACAGGATCAGCACGATGATCAGCCAGTAAAACGTCTTGATGATCGTGGGCGTGATGAAACGGTCCCACTGAAAAAGATCTCGAAACTCGAACATCGAACGCTCTCCTGGCGATTCAGCGAAAGTGACATGCAAAAATCTGGCCGTACAGGCACTATCGCTGAAGGTCGTTGCGGGCAAGATCGCGGGCAGGCCATGCGACCGCGTTGCTTGAGAATGACGCAAATAGCGGCCACAATCAGGCCTCCTCACCGGCAATTCCCATCATGACCATGACATTCGAAGATTTCCCGCCGGGACATTTCGGCACATTCGGGCCGCGCCATGTGACGCGCGAAGAGATCATCGCGTTTGCCACGGAATTCGATCCGCAGCCGATGCATCTCGACGAAGCCGCCGCCAGCAAGTCGATGCTCAAGGGCCTCGCAGGATCCGGATGGCACATGTGCGCGCTGATGATGCGGATGATGTTCGACGGCTTCCTGCACAACACCGCGTCGATGGGCTCGCCCGGCGTCAACGAGATGCGCTGGCTGGCGCCGTTTCGGCCCGGCGACGACCTCACGATGGATGTTGAGGTGCTGGAAGCGCGACCGTCGCAGAGCCGTCCCGAGACCGGAATCGTGACATTCAAGTGCAGCACGCGCAACGCCGCCGGGCAGGCCGTGGCGGAGATGGTCGCGCCGATCATCATTGGCCGCGCCGCTGCAATGGACCAGGGTTGAGCGATGCGATTTCTCGAAGACATCAAAGTGGGCCATCGGCGCGAACTGGGATCGTTCACCTTCACCGCCGAGCTGATCAAGACGTTCGCTGCCCAGTTCGACCCGCAGCCGTTTCATCTCGACGAGGACGCCGGTCGACGATCGCTGTTCGGCGGGCTTGTCGCGTCGGGCTGGCACGTCGCGGCGGTGGGCATGAAGCTGCTGGTGGCCGACGGCCAACGGGAGACCGCGGCGCAGATTGCCGCCGGCGAGACGGTGGCGACATGGGGGCCGTCGCCGGGGTTTCGCGAGTTGCGCTGGCTGAAGCCGGTAAGGGCAGGTGATACGATCAGCTACGCCAACCAGGTGGAGACCGTGCGCGCGACCGCGACGCGGCCGGGCTGGGGCATCGTCCAGGCCCGCAACATCGTCACCAACCAGCACGGCGAACAGGTGATGACTTTCATGGCGACGGCGTTCGTGCCGCGCCGGAGCGACGCTGGTTAACCAATCCAATTTTCTTGAAGGGAACAGGGCGCGCGTTAACGCGTTCTGAACCTTGCGAGAGTGTCTTGATACTTACGCTACGATGACTGAATACGCTTTGGGGATGACAATGGCTGACCGCACCGGACTGAAATTTGTAGGCTTCATCTTTGCCAGCATCACGCTGGCAGTGATGCTGGTCACGGGAATGGTGGTGAAGGGTTATGCCGACGGCGGCTACTCGCTGGACAACGCCCCGGTCGCCGGCCGCTAGTCAGACTTTGCTAACCATGTCGCGCGAGCGGCATTGCGTGAGCCGGTCCATCAGCGGCTCCACGCCCAGGCCAGCAGCCCCACCGCAATCACCAGAAGGCCGACGAATCGGACGATAATCGTTCCCATCCTGGGCGACGACGGCCGGTGCGGGATCGGATCTGTTGTGTTCGGCCGAATGGTTTGCACGATCGTTTGCCCCCAACAAGGACTGCGGCTGCGTTGCGCGCATCAGGGCTTGGTCGCGGCTGGAACAAATTGCGTTCAATTGGATTCAAAAGAAAACCGCCGCGCTCCCCACGGAGCCGGCGGTTTTCTTCGTGGACCCGGAGGTCGCTCAGGGCTGGCGCAGATTGTCCGCCGTGCGCTTCCATTGCGCGACATTGTCGGCAATCAGCCGGGTGGATTTCATGGCCGCCTGGCTGAGCTGGGCATAGCCCGAGATTTCGCGTTGCACGCGCTGCCCTTCGGCATGCAGCAGGTCGCGCAGGCTTTCCAGCTCCGCCACCAGGTTTTCGATCTCGGTGAGCGAGGTGCCGGCGACCCGCTGGATCAGCGAGTTGACGCTGTTGACGGTGGCCTCGGTGCTGGCCTCCAGCGGCAGGTCGGTGCTGCCCGGTGTGTTCAGCATGCCCGGCACCGGGCGGCGCAGATAGGCGACGTCGTTGCGCACGAAATCGCGGATCCCTGCCTCGACTTCGGAGACGGCGGCGAGATCGCTGTCCACGGTCGATTCAGTTTTTTCGGAAAGTATTGCATTCATCGGCTCTTCCTTGCTGGTTCGCATCTAGCGAGCGCGGATTGTCCCCCGCACGACAAACTCAGTTTACTATCTGGGCAGCTGAATTTGACGAGATCGCGGCCAATGTGCGGCGCGCTCCCGTTCTTTGCATGATCGCGGTAGCAGTTGACCCGCGCACGGTTACCAGCAGGTTACCAGTCTGTGTTTGAAGCCTGCGGTCAGGCTCTTGTTGGCAGGGCCCTGCAGCGTCTCGCTGACCGTCGCCGAAATGTTGACGCCGCCGAAGATCTGTTGCTCCGCGCCCACCTTGCGCAGCCACTTTTCGTCAACGGTCGAAAGCGACTGGCCGGCCACCAGGCTGGTGCCGGTCTCGTTGAAGCGCAGCTTCGCCGACTGATCGGTCTCGTAGCTGCGCGTCGGGCGTCCGTTGAAGCCGATCACCGGCAGGCCGGCCTGCTGCACCACGTTGTAGCCGTTCTGCAGGGTCAGCGAATACTGGTCGCCGGCGAGCGGCATCGATTTGCTGAGCGAGGTCGCGAGTTTGCTCTGGTCCTGGCCGGGATCGATGCGGGCCTCGATGGCGGTCTTGTCCCAGATCGAACCCACGCCCGGCGCGGTCACGGCCGCCCAGGCCGTACCGCCGGATTGCGATGGTGAACCGTCGGGTCCGTATTTCTGTCGCAGCATGTCGGAGGTACTCATGCTCGGTGCGCTCCGTGCCACGTTCATGTCGGCACCGATCCTGGCATCCCAGAACGGCACCAGCTGCTGCTTGACGGAGAGGGCGGCGGAGCCGTCGGCCTTGTTCTGCGATGTCCACGCCGTGGCGTCGCCGGACTGCCCGGCGCGCGCTTGGCGGGGCGACGATTTTGCGGCGGCATTGGTGCTGGTATCGAGCAGGCTCCAGTCCGGCTCCGGCAAATCCAGCACTGCGGCCGGCTGATCGTGGGTTTCAGGTGCATCGTCCGGCGCTGCCGCCGGTGCCAATATGCTCCAGGGATCCTGTGCCCGGGCTGGCGCGCTGATTGCGCCTGCGGCGAGCAGCGCGACTGCGGCGCCCCGTGTCAGTTTGATGGTCAAGGCCGTCACCATGCGAGCCGCCCAGCGAGTTGGCGTGAGAAGCCAATAGTACCGCTTGAGGCCCGGCAGAATTGTGGCAGCGCAGCAAAGTGCGTGGTGGACATTCAACGTTCAAGCACTTGCTTCAGGCTTGCCTGAGTTTAGGCGATCCGCGGCAGATGCAGCGGGTGGCCCAACGCCTGTTCGACCAGGTCAAACGTATCGATCACCACCCGCATGCTGGTCAGCATGCCGGCCTTGAACTGGGCGAACTGCGCCAGTCGCAGGCTGATCGGGCGGTTGGAATCCAGCGCCGTGAGCGAAAACCGCATGATCGAGGCCCCCGAATCGGCGCCGAGCAGCACGGATTCGCGTTCGAAACGATGGATCCGGATGTTGTCTGCGACCTGTTTGCAGACCTGCATGACTGCAGCCTTGCCGCGCCGTGCGCCGAGGAAGGGAAACATGTCGATCGGTCCGTAAACCGCCCATTCGATGTTGTCGTCGATCAGGTCGGTGAGGTCTTTCAGCTGACGTTCGTTGATGGCACGATGCAACGCGCGCGAGAAACGCCAGAGACTGTGCTCTGTCATGAGGTCATATCCTGAAATGAAATAGCGCCGCACGGCCAATATTGGGGCCGACGCGGCGCGGAAAGTTCAATCGTTTGAGCTTGGAATAATCTCGTTTAGCTCAAATACAATCCGTTTTTGTGCATTGCACAATTGCAGGAAGAGGTAGGTACTTTAGTATTCGATGTGGTTTCTTGTTACCGGTGAGCGGTCATTTTCATGCGCTGCAAGATGCTCGATGGCGATTTCCACGTCGCTGGCGGCAATCCCACCCAACAGGATCGCGCCGCGCGTCAATTCGGGCACCAGCCCGGCAGACTGCGCCATGCGATTTGATTGCTCTCATGGGTGCCTAAGGCCAATCGGTCGTGGCAACAGGGCGGCCGGTTCAACGGTCGCGCGGATCTGCCGCCGCAGCAGTGCTAGCCGGGACGCATGGCGAGGCGGACGCTGCTGGCGTAGTCGGGGGTCAGGTCGCGGCCGAGTATCTGCTGCACCAGGTCGAAGGAATCGAAAAACGAACGATGTTCGAAGACGAGTCCATCGCGCAGGGTGAAAAAGTCGGCGATCTTGAAACTGAGGATACGCTGGTCGCTGCGTTTCTGCAGCGCCACCTGGAGCATGGTCGCAGCCTTCGCTCCGTCCACGGCCATGAAGGTGATTTCGATGCGGCGGCTCGAATAGCGCTCCTGCTGGGTGCGGATGGCCTCGGCCGCCCAGGCCTTGCCGCGGTGTTGGCCGTGGTGCGGGAACAGTTCGATCGGCGCATAGGTGATGCTGTCGATATCGTCGTGGCAGCAGTTTGCGAGGCGCGCGGTGTCGCCCGCATAGAAGGCATCGAGAAAGTCGGATACGCATCGGCGCGTCTGGAGATCGTCCATTATTGGCTCTTCTGGTGTCTGCTCTCCCCGTTCCCGCGGTACTCTTGTCAGGTCGGACCGGTCGGGATCAACCCTTGCGCGGGGCAAAGGTTGGGAAAGCCTTAACGCGACATCGTGGATCACAGGGTATTGACCGGGCCTTGGCGCATCGGGCTGGGCGTCACTTGAGACAGGACCATCCGGCGAGCCAGGCGACACCGCCGGTGACGGCCCCCGCCACGGCGGCAACCACCCAGCGCTCGCCGAAGCGCCACGCCGCGGCCATGCCGCCCAGTAACATGCCGGGAAAGCTCACCTTTAGCGCCAGCAGGCTGGCGCCGGCGAGTCCGTCGGCCAACGCGATGCGCGACCGGAAACAGAAAAACAGCAGCGCCGCATTGAGGGCGATGCCCGCCAGCGCGCCGAGCGCGGCACCACCGACGCGGCGTTCACGCCAGGCGATGGCGCCCAGCAGAAGCCCGGTCAGAAGACCGGGCGAGCAGGCCAGCAGCGCGATCGCGATGAGGTCGATCGCGTTCCAGTGCAGCCCGATGTCGGACACCTGGTCCGGGCCGTACGCTTACTTCTTGTTCGGTGCGGAGCCGGCCGGGGTCTTGCTCGATGCGAACGGGTTGACGTTGGCGACGCCGCCCTTCTTGAGGTTCTTGTCCGCCTTCGGTTTCTTCTTTTCCTTGTTGGACTTCATCTGACCTTTAGCCATCGCGGTCTCCCTGCGCCCGGTTGATGGACTCGGCGCAGATGACGCATAGCAAATGCAGATGGGTTTGTATGTGGGCTTGCGCGACGCGCGGCAGGCTAGAGCTGGCAGGTGATGACGCTTATTTCGCGGTCGCCAGGCTCGTAGCCCGGCCGCGGCGCCAGCGATTTCCGGTGGGTGATCAGCGCGCCCCTGGCGTCCTTGAGCGGCAGCATCTTCCAGCCTGCGACGCCTTCGGGGCCGAGCTCCCAGACGTGGGCGATCGGCTCGTCGGCGGCGTTGAAGCCGACCGTGTGAACCTCGACCAGTCGTGAGGTGCCGTCATATTGCAGTTCGAGCACATGGCCCGAACGCAGCGCTTCACAAGCCGTCTGTACCAACATCGGATATTCCCGCCGGTTGTTTCAATGATCCTAACAGGTCGGCGGTGCCGCGTCGCGATCCTTCTGCGTCGTGCTGCCTAAGCGGCCCTGACGTCGGCGAGGAAAATATTGACCTGGCTGGCGAGATCCGTGGATTGCCGGGACGGCTGCTCGGCTGCACCGAGCACTTGCGATGCCGCCGCGCCGGTGTCGTTGGCCGCCTGCTGCACGTCGGAGATATTGGCGGTGACATTCTGAGTGCCGTGCGCGGCTTCCTGAACGTTGCGGGCGATTTCCTTGGTCGCCGAGCCCTGCTGCTCGATGGCGGCGGCGATGGCACTGCCGATCTGCTCGATCTCGGCGATCACGTTGACCACGTTGCGGATCGCCGCAACGGTCTCGTCACTGGCGCCCTGGATGGCTGCGACCTGTGCGGAGATCTCGGTGGTGGCCTGTGCGGTCTGCCCGGCCAGCGACTTCACTTCCGAAGCGACGACGGCGAAGCCGCGCCCGGCCTCGCCGGCGCGGGCCGCCTCGATGGTGGCGTTGAGCGCCAGCAGGTTGGTCTGCGCGGCGATGTTCTGGATCAGCGTGACCACATCGCCGATCTTCTGCGCGCCGGCGGCGAGCGACTGGGCGGTGTCGCCGGTGCGGCGCGCGTCCTCGACCGCGCGGGCCGAGATCTGCGCGGATTGCGCGACCTGACGGCTGATTTCGGAAATGGAGGACGTCAGTTCCTCGGTGGCGCTGGCCACCATCTGGACGTTCGACGATGTCTGTTCGGAGGCTTCGGCGACGACGCCCGCCTGCCGGTTGGTGGTCGATGCCGTCGAGGACATGGAGCGCGCGGCGTTTTCCATCGTTGACGACGACGACGACAGCCCGCCCACCAGCTCGCCGATACGCGACTCGAACGAGCGGGTCAGGTCGTCGATCAGTTGCGCGCGGCGCATCTTGGCGTCGTTCTCCGCCGCCTGCTCGGTGGACAGACGGGCGGCGGTGAGCATGTTGTCCTTGAAGACCTGGACCGCGGCGGCCATCGCGCCGATCTCGTCGCGGCGATTGCTGGCCGGGATGTCGCCGGACGCGTCGCCGCCGGCAATGCGCGACATGGCGGCGGTGATGTCGACGATCGGCTGGCAGATCCGGCGCCGGACCATCACGATCAGGCCGGCACTGGCGGCCACGACGGCTGCGAGCACCAGCAGGGCGATGATGAAGCTCGTACGCGCGCTGCCATAGGCCGCGGTCAGCAGTTGCTCGGCGTTGTCGTAGAAGGCGTCGCGTACACCGATCACGGTGCCAAGACCGAGCTGCGTTTCGGCGAAATAGGTGTCGACGTCATGTTCGTATTTGCCGCTGACGGCGCCGGCCTTGACCAGCTTCAGCTCCTTGCCGAAGCGTTCGACGAAGACTTCCTGCATCTTGTTGAGCGCGGCCGCGACATTGGCCGGTGTCGCGGGATTGCCGCGCAGTTCGAGCAGCGAGGCCTGGATCTGATCGGCGGCACCCTGGGAGCGGGCAATGTCCAGGCGCTCCTGCTCGGTCGCCACACGGTTGGCGCCGACGAGATTCTTGTGCAGGCTGGAATTGAGGCCGCCGATGTCGCGCAGCGTCCATGCGACGTTGGCGTAGGTTGCCTGGCGATAGGCCTCGCCGTTCAGCGAAGCCATCTTGCGGACCTGCTCGGCAAGCAGGGCGGTGACTGCGGTGTTGAAGATCGAGTTGTCGGCGACGATCTTCTTGGCCGCATCGCGGCGGGCCTCCGCCGGGCCTTCGATCGCTTTGTCGATGGCCGCGCGCAGCGCCTTGAACTGAGCGTTCAGCGCATCGATCTTGCCGGCAATCTCGGCGCTGTCGTCGAACGCGCCGAGCGATGTGGTCCTGAGCCGGTTCATCTTGTCGACGGCACCGTCGGTCTGCTTGCGGTACTTGTCCTGCTCCGCGCGCGCCTTCGGATCGATCGCGGCGGGGCCGTACAGGATGTTCGTGGAGAAGCCGCGTTCCGGATTGAGATAGCGCGGGATGTCGCCGACGGTACGAACCAGTTCGAGGCGCCCCTGCGCGTTGGAAATCTTGTCCATCGTCTCGTAACGGCTCGCGGCGACATAGACCGCAAGCCCGCCGCCGGCGGCCGACAGAGAGGCGATGGCGATGGTCAGCAAGGTACCGATTTTCATGAAATTACCGTCGGTTAAGAATTGAGTGCAAATGAACGCCCGTCAACCTACGGAAGGTGCATTAAGCTTCCATTGACGGCGGTACGCGGCGGCGGGGCGCTCGCGTCCGTCGGCAACCTCTCGGCTCATCAGAGTACCTTTTGCGACGATTTCTCCCGCTGCAGCCGGCGGCGGCGAGCAGCGGATCCGGTCGATCGTCCGACGCGCAGCGGCGCCGGCAAAGGCGCATTGTTGCGCGATGATATTGCAGGCAAGGTCGCCGCCTGAGTCAGAGGTCTTGCCATGCGTTCATTGCGATGGATTGCCATGCTGTTTGTTGCCGCCGCAACTCCGGCCTTCGCCCAGCCGGCGCCGTCGGCGGAGGTGCTGCGCGATCTCGCGCCGACCGGACAGACTGCGCGCTGCGATCAATTTCGGCAACAGCGTGCTGGCGCAGAAGGGCGAGGGCGGCGCGCCGCGCGGCGTCTCTGTCGATCTCGCCACCGAGCTTGCGAAGCGGCTCGGCGTGCCGGTCGCCTTCGTGCCCTATGAGGCCGCGGGAAAGGTCTTCGAGGGCGCCAAGGCCGGGGTCTGGGACATCGGCTTTATGGCGATCGAGCCGGCGCGCGCGGCCGAAATCACGTTCACCGCGCCCTATGTGATCATCGAGGGCACCTACATGGTGCGGCAGGATTCGCCGTTGCAGTATGTCGGCGACGTCGACAAGCCCGGCATCAAAATCGCCGTCGGCCTCGGCTCGGCCTACGATCTGTACCTGACCCGCACCATCAAGAGCGCCACGGTGCTGCGCGCGGAGGTGGGCGGCGGCACGGCGATGATCCGGAAGTTTCTCGACGAGAAGCTCGACGTCGCTGCCGGCGTCCGCCAGCAGCTCGACGCCTATGCCAAGGACCACCCGGAGATGCGGGTGATGTCCGGTCATTTCCAGGAGATCAAGCAGGCCATGGGGATGCCCCGCGTTGACGGCCAGCCGCGCGCGGCCGGCGCGGCCTATCTCGCGGCCTTTGTTGAGGAGATGAAGGCGTCGGGCTTCGTCGCCGCGGCGCTGGCACGCAGCGGGCAGGTCGCCGACGTCGCGCCGGCCGAGAAATAGCGCCGGGTGGCGGCGCGGATATTCCGCCACGCGAAGTTGCGCTGTGGCCGGTCAGGCTTGACTTCGCGCCCGCGTCGGCCAATCTCGCGACCGTAAAAATATCAAAAACACTTCGGGAGATCATCATGGCCGACGCCTATATCATCGACGCAGTCCGCACGCCGCGCGGCATCGGCAAGGTCGGCAAGGGCGCGCTCGCCGAGCATCATCCGCAGCATCTCGCGGCTACCGTGCTCAAGGCCATCGCCGAGCGCAACCACCTCAATACCGCGGATGTCGACGACGTCATCTGGTCGACCTCGACCCAGCGCGGCAAGCAGGGCGGCGACCTTGGCCGCATGGCCGCGCTCGACGCCGGCTACGATATCAAGGCGTCCGGCACGACGCTGGACCGGTTCTGCGGCGGCGGTATCACCGCAGTGAACTTCGCGGCGGCGCAGATCATGAGCGGCATGGAAGATGTGGTGATCGCCGGCGGCACCGAGATGATGTCGCTCACGGGAGCGATGGCCGCCGAGGACATGGCCGCCGGCAAGCCGCCGCTCGGCATGGGCTCGGGCAACAAGCGGCTCGCGCAGGTGCATCCGCAGTCGCATCAGGGCATCTGCGGCGACGCCATCGCCTCCATGGAAGGCATTTCGCGGGAAGCGCTCGATGCACTCGGCCTGGAGAGCCAGCGCCGCGCCGCGGTCGCCATCGCCGAAGGGCGCTTCGACAAGAGCCTCATTCCGGTGAAGGACGATGAAGGCAATGTGGTTCTGGCGAAGGATGAATTCCCGCGGCCCAACACCACAGCCGAAGGCCTCGCCGGCCTGAAGCCGGCCTTCGCCGCCATTGCCGATCATCCGCTGGATGCGGACGGCACGACCTATCGCAAGCAGATCAACCAGAAATATCCCGACCTCAAGATCGAGCACTTTCATCACGCCGGCAATTCGTCGGGCGTGGTCGACGGCGCCGCAGCCTTGCTGCTGACCTCCAAGGACTATGCCGACAAGCACGGCCTGAAGCCGCGCGCGCGCATCGTGGCCATGGCCAATATCGGCGACGACCCGACCTTGATGTTGAACGCACCGGTCCCTGCTGCGCGAAAAGTGCTCGCAAAAGCCGGGCTGACTGTCGATGACATCGACCTCTGGGAGATCAACGAGGCCTTTGCCGTTGTGGCTGAAAAGTTCATCCGCGACCTCAAGCTCGACCGCGCCAAGGTCAACGTCAACGGCGGCTCCATCGCGCTTGGCCATCCCATCGGCGCGACAGGGGCGATCCTGATCGGCACCGTGCTCGACGAACTCGAGCGCCGCAACCTGAAGCGCGGCCTGGTGACCATGTGCGCCGCCGGCGGCATGGCGCCGGCGATCATCATCGAGCGGGTGTAGGCAGCTCCACCTGTCGTCCCCGCCTATGCGGGGACCCAGTACACGCAGGTGCCCGCGTTTCATCACGGTCGCCGTCGGTTACTGGGCCGCCCGCTTTCGCGGGCGATGACAGCGGCGTGTGTCGCGCCTGCGTGCGTTGCCTCGCCATTCCGATTCAATTGTCAAACATCCCGGCGGCGTCGGTTCGCTTCGCCCACGCGCCGTCGGTTTCGCGCCGCCGCGCAAAACCGCCTTTCCCGACGGCCCCTCGCCCAACGAGGGGGGACGGCGCGCCGAAAGGCGCGAACTGTAGCAGTGGCGCTCCGCGCTGCGGCCTGCGATGGCCGCATCCCGGCGCGCGCGCGCCTTTCGGCGCGGCCCGCAGACAAGTTTACGCAGTCTGCGACTGCGACTGGCGGCGATTTTTGTCCGGAGGACCGTGCTTCCGGGTACGGGAGGCACTGTGCTCGCCCCCTTGCGGGTTGGAGCTGCCAATCGATCCGGCGGGATTTCCCCCGCCTTCACCCGCACCCGTCCGGCCATTGAAGGCAGAGCCCCGTAGTGGGCCCGGACGGCGACCCCCGGCCTCCCGAGTGCAGGGCTGCGAACCCCGCCCGCAGGCGCCGCATCCCGCTCCACTCAACGAGCGCCCTCGAGAAGCGCCCCTCTTGAGCAGGACGACGGGGGGTATATAGTCTTGTAGGAATATTGTCGAGATGTGGATGGTGAAAAGTCAGTCTGCAGACAGAAACGCGATCGCCTCCTGCTCGGTCGGGAAGTATCCGAGCACCCGATAATCCGGATCGTGTTCCGCCGTCTCGGGCGACCAGCGGACTACGAAATTCGATCCTTCCTGTTCAATCAGGGTGGTGAGGTCTTCGCTGGTGTGGGGCGTCATGTACCGGGCGCCACAATGCGGACATTCATCGTCGCACATGCAAGACCATTCGTCAGCCCACCGGCGCTTGCAGCGTTCGCACTTATAGTGATTGAGAAACCAAGCCATGGCGCGGCTCCTATTTGCTCAGACGATAACTGCCTCGAGAGACAAATTCAACGAATCCACGATCCCTGAGATATTGAAGTTGCTGGCGTATCTTCGGCCGAACATTCTGGTTGTCGGGATAGCGATGGCTAAGATGCTGTTCGAACGCATAGACATCGTCGAGCGTGAACTCCGGCTTGCCCAGCGCTTCAACGCATTTCATAACGTCTAGCAACCATCCGCGAGATTCGAGCGACTCTTCTCTGAGAAAGAGCGTCTTCTGCCATTCCTTAAGCACGAGGTCTTTCGGGCGAATAACGCCGTCCCGGATAATTTGAATTTTGCCGGTGTCGGGCACGTGGCCGAGCAAGATGTTCGATCCGATCCATCCAGCACGCCGAGCAGTGGCGGCTAACGGCTTTCGTTCCTCGATGGTATCTCGGACGAAAAAGTGCTTCGGGATGATGAACAGATTGACGACCGCAAGCGATTTCAGATCGTAGTTCATTAGAAGCAATTTGGGATTGTTGCTCGCAGAAAGCCGTTCGACCTTGGTCTTAAATGCGCCGTCAACAACGCGCTTGCCGAATTTTCCTTTCTGACTCTTAAGCTCGAATTCCTCATCGCATGAAGTGCAGAAGAAATCCGCGAGAGGGCTGTTGTTCGGAAATTGTGAAACTTTGGCATTTCCGCAGTGTGGGCAGTAAGCCCACGCGCTAACCCAGGCCTCGGTCCACGAGCGCGCATTTTGTGAACTGCTCGAATAGGCGGATTGAGGTTCTTCAAATCCAAGCTTCATCGTTGCAAACTAAACGAGCTGACCAAGATTGCCAGTAGATAAGCTGATCCTTGTGTTACCTAAACGCCGCGTCCTCACTCCCCATACCCCACGCTCCACTCCGTCAGCACCGGCTTCACCGCCAGCAGTTTGGCGTCCGACGACGACAGCTTCTTCTCGCCGAGCAGGCCGGCGTGCTTCCTGGCGTCGAGCGCCATGCCGGGCGAGAAGCGCAGGGTCATGGCGCAGCCGCCGGGCAGGATGGCGAGCTTGCCCTTGAGGTCGACGACGAAGCCGCCGTAGTCCCATTCGAAGCCGTTGAGTTTGAACGGCTGACCGTTGAGGCGGGTGACCTCGTCCAGCGTCATGCCCACGCGGATGCCTTCGGGGCCGCTCCAGGCGGAGGGCTTTTTCACACTGGCCGATGCGAGCCCGCTGCGTTTCTTGTCGTCGCTCCAGGCGACTTCCAGCCGCTTCTCCGGGGTGGAGCGATAGAGAACGCTGGCTTCAAAGCTCTCGCCCTCGGCACCGTCGACTTTCTGGATCGCGACGTTCGGCGCGCCGAAGGTCTGCTGAAGGCGTCCGTGGGAGGAATCTTTTGCGAACGGGCCGCTGCAGGCGAGGGTCAGCGGCGGGGTTGGTTGCTGGGCGTAAGAGGGCGTGGCGAGGAAGAGCATGAGGGCGGGCAGGGCGAAGCGACGATGCGGCATGAAGGTCCCCGGGGTTAAAGACGGTTAGTCGTCGGAAACGACGTATCCGTCCAATGCCGGCATGAACGCCGTTCCGTGGGGCGCCCCCTCTCCCTGCCCCTCTCCCACCCCGCGAAGCTGCGCTTCGCCGGGGGAGAGGGGACATGACGGCCGGTGCCTTACCTCACGCTGCTATCGCTTCTTCCATCCGCCGCGATGCCCCGGCGCGCCGCCGGAGCTTCTTGCCACCGGTCCGAATTCCGGGCCGGACTCCCGCGAGTTGGTGGGCTGGATGATCTTGCTTCCGTCGGAAGGCGCAGTCTTGCGCGATTTCGGCAGCGCGTTGGGCATCGACTCCGTCATGCTCTGCGGCAGATAGATCTTGCTCTCGGTGCCCGGGCCCATCTCATCCAGCGTCGGCTTGCGCGGGCGCGCGACCTTGTTGCCGCGCGCGGGCTTGACCTCGTGCCAGCCGGCGATACCCATTTCGTCGAGATCGGGCTTGTGCACTTTGGATGATGGCGTGTTGTTGCCGCCGCGCTCGCTCGATTGCTTCGGCATGTTGGCGGAGGCGCCGAACTGCTTGTTGCCCTTGAAGGCACCGGCGGCGCCGGCCACCTTGCGTTGCTTGGCGGTGGGGTCGTCGACCACGGCCAGCTCGGTGGCGCGCAGGCGCTTGACCTCGTCGCGCAGCCGCGCGGCTTCCTCGAAGTTGAGGTCGGCGGCGGCCTCGCGCATGCGGGTTTCGAGATCGGCCAGCACCGCCTCGAAATTGTGGCCGATGCTGCTGACGTCGTCCGACCAGGAATGGCCCTTGCCGCCGCCGATTTCCACCAGCACGTGATCGCGCTCGTAGACCGAGTTCATGATGTCGCCGATCGACTTCTTGATGCTCTCCGGCGTGATGCCATGCAGCGTGTTGTACTCGACCTGCTTTTCGCGGCGCCGGTCGGTCTCGGCGATGGCGCGCTCCATGGAGCCCGTCACCCTGTCGGCATAGAGGATCACCTTGCCGTCGACGTTGCGCGCGGCGCGGCCGATGGTCTGGATCAGCGAGGTCTCGGAGCGCAGAAAGCCTTCCTTGTCCGCGTCGAGGATCGCCACCAGCGCGCATTCGGGAATGTCGAGGCCCTCGCGCAGCAGGTTGATGCCGACCAGCGCGTCGAAGGCGCCGAGGCGGAGATCCCTGATGATCTCGATGCGCTCGATGGTGTCGATGTCCGAGTGCATGTAGCGCACGCGGATGCCCTGCTCGTGCAGGTATTCGGTGAGATCCTCCGCCATGCGTTTTGTCAGCACGGTGATCAGGCTGCGATAGCCGGCGTTGGCGGTGGCGCGAACCTCGCCGACGAGATCGTCGACCTGGGTGCGGGCAGGGCGGATGTTGATCGGCGGATCGATCAGTCCTGTCGGGCGAATGACCTGCTCGACGAACACGCCGCCGCTCTCGTTGAGCTCCCACGCGCTCGGCGTGGCCGACACTGCGACCGACTGCGGGCGCATCATGTCCCATTCCTCGAAACGCAGCGGCCGGTTGTCCATGCAGGAGGGCAGGCGGAAGCCGTATTCCGCAAGCGTCGCCTTGCGCCGGAAGTCGCCTTTGAACATGCCGCCGATCTGCGGCACGGTCACGTGGCTCTCGTCGGCGAACACCAGCGCATTGTCCGGCACGTATTCGAACAGGGTCGGCGGCGGTTCGCCCGGCCGGCGGCCGGTGAGATAGCGCGAGTAGTTCTCGATGCCGGCGCAGGAGCCGGTGGCTTCCATCATCTCGATGTCGAAGGTGGTGCGCTGCTCCAGCCGCTGCGCTTCCAGCAGGCGACCCTGTTCGTGCAGTTGCTCGAGCCGCCATTTCAGTTCGGCCTTGATCGACTTGATGGCCTGGATCAGGGTCGGGCGCGGCGTCACGTAATGCGAGTTGGCGTAGATCTTGATGAATTCCAGCTCGTCCTGCTTGTGGCCGGTGAGCGGGTCGAATTCCTCGATGGTCTCCACGGTGTCGCCGAACAGGTTGACGCGCCAGGCGCGGTCTTCGTAATGCGCCGGGAAGATATCGATGACGTCGCCTCTGACACGGAAGGTGCCGCGGGTAAAATCGTGCTGGGTGCGCTTGTACTGCAGCGCCACCAGATCGGCGATCAATTGCCGCTGGTCGATGCGCTCGCCCTTCTTAAGCGCAAACGTCATTGCGGTGTAGGTCTCGACCGAGCCGATACCGTAGATGCACGAGACGGACGCGACGATGATGACGTCGTCGCGCTCCAGCAGCGCGCGCGTTGCCGAATGGCGCATGCGGTCGATCTGCTCGTTGATGGACGAATCCTTCTCGATATAGGTGTCGGTCCGCGGCACATAGGCCTCGGGCTGGTAGTAGTCGTAATAGCTGACAAAATACTCGACGGCGTTGTCGGGGAAGAAGCTCTTGAACTCGCCATAGAGCTGCGCCGCCAGCGTCTTGTTGGGCGCGAGGATGATCGCCGGGCGCTGCGTCGCCTCGATCACCTTGGCCATCGTGTAGGTCTTGCCGGAGCCGGTGACTCCGAGCAGCACCTGGGTGCGGTCGTTGCGCTGTACGCCCTCCACCAGTTCCTTGATGGCGGTGGGCTGGTCGCCCTTCGGCTCGTATTCCGACTTGATCACGAACGGCACGCCACCCTCGGATTTCTCCGGCCGTGGTGGGCGGTGCGGCACCCAGATCTTCTCGTCCTTGAATTCCGGACGGCCGTCGCGCACCAGCGCCTCCAGCGCGTCGGCGGTGGCCTGCACGCCCAGGGCTTCCATCTTGTTGCGCGGCGGACGCGCCAGTGCGGCGTTGTCGTCTTCCTCGGTGGTGAAGCCGAGCTGTTTTGCCAGTTCCGGATCGAGTTCCGGAATCGCCGCATGGGTGCCATAGACCGCCTGCGGGGCCTCCTCGAAGGCCTGTTCGCTCAGGCGGGGCGCGTAGGGTGCCACTGCGGGCTGCGGAAACGGCTGCAGCGGCGTTGGGCGCGCGCCGGCGTCGCCTTCGAACTTCTTCGGCGTCGAGGCGCGGGCGCGATGGATCGCGGCCTCGCCGCCGGAGCGGCGTTCCAGCGAATTGCCCGGTGGCGGCTGCAGCCCGGTGCCGGAACCCATGCCGGCATCGCCGCGGTTGATCGCGGGATTCAGCAGTTCCGCAAGTGCCGGGCCGATCGGCTTGACCTCGGGCCGCCCTGCGCCGGGTTTGGCCGCGGGGGTCTTCGCGCGCTTGGTGACGGTCTTCTTGGGGGAGTCGGGATTTTTCGCCATGACACCAATATGGGGGGAAAAGGCCGTCGAAAAAGGTCTCCCGATCACCCGATTGATGGTCGGACCCGCAGTCTTTCGCCGGTTCAGCTGCGCTGTTCCGACGCTGGTGACCGAGCCCGGCGCCTTCAAGCGAGCCGGGCCCCTCCCGGTGTTGATAGCTCTGTCTTGCGCCGGTCGGAGGCCTCTTGCCGGCTCACATCAGCAGCTTCAGCAACGCGCGGCCGGCGGGCGTCGCCAGTTCCTTCGCATCCAGCGTGCCGTCATTGTCGGGGTCTGCAGCGCGGAAGCGGGCTTCGACGATGGTCATGTATTCGTTCTTGTCGAGCGTGCCATCCTTGTCGGGATTGGCGGCGGCGAATTCCTTGGCGCTGACCCGGCCGCGCAGCTCCTTGGCTTCCAGCGTGCCGTCCTTGTCGCGGTCGAGCTTGTCGAACAGTTTGGACGCGGCAGCCTTGGCTTCGGCCAGATCGACGGTGCCGTCCTTGTCGGGATCGAGCAGCTTCAGCGGCGAGGCCGCCTCCGCGGTGGCAAGGCCGGCGAAACCCAGGGCGAAGGACAGCAAAACAGCGCGTCGTGACGTGGTCATGGCGACTCTCCAGGGGCAATTTTTGAGGGCAATTCTCGGTTGCAAGTTGCCGCAGGGCGACCCCGCGTACAAGATGAAAGTACCACACGGCGCGCTGTCCTGCCATTCGCGGGCCGTCGGGGAGCCAATTGAGGCCCTTCGCGCGGCGCCGTCATGGCCGCCCTGTCGTGGCCGGGCTTGTCCCGGCCATCCACGCCTTTAGTGTACGGATCGCAGCAAGATGAATGCCCGCGACGTGCGCGGGCATGATGGCTTGGCAATCGACGCCGGCAGGAAGCAAGTATGGCCATCCAACTGTTTGAACTGGTCGGCACCGACGAGTCCCGTCCGTTCAGCCCGTATTGCTGGCGCACGCGGATGGCGCTGGCGCACAAGGGTCTCGACGTCGCCTCGATTCCGTGGCGCTTCACCGAGCGCGAGGCCATCGCCCCGCACAGCTCCGAGAAGGTGCCGGTGCTGCTCGACGGCGACCGCGCCGTCTCCGACTCCTGGACCATTGCCAACTATCTCGAGGATACCTATCCCGACCGTCCGTCGCTGTTCGGCGGTGAGGGCGGCCGCGCGATGGCCCGGATGCTGAACTGGTGGGGCGACATGGTGGTGATCGCCGGCATATTCCCGATGATCGTCGCCGACATTCACGGCCATCTCGGCCCGGTCGATCAGGCCTATTTCCGCAAGAGCCGAGAAGCGCGCTTCGGCAAGACGCTGGAAGAGGTCTCGGCCGGTCGCGACAGTGTCGTCGCCGGTTTCCGCAAGTCGCTCGATCCGTTGCGGCTGACGCTGAAGACGCAGGCCTATGTCGGCGGCGACACGCCGAACTACGCCGACTACATCATGTTCGGCGGCTTCCAGTGGGCGCGGGCCACCAGCCCGTTCAAGCTGCTGGCGCCCGACGATACAATTTATGCATGGCGCGAAAGAATGCTCGATGCCTTTGGCGGGATGGCGCGGAACTCGCCGGGATACGCGGTGTGAAGAGCCCGCCCGACGGCCGCACACGGGTTGAGAGTTTCTTGACAAGTCGTGCGTAAGAAACGGTAGAACCGCACCCGAACACCGATCGCGAAGATGTCCATGTCTGCTCTATTCACCGATCCAAACGACGACGCCAAGATGTTCGATCTGGCGCCGGTCTCGCTGTGGATCGAGGACTACAGCGACGTCAAGGCGCTGTTCGAGCAATGGCATGCGCAGGGCGTCGACGATATCGAGACGTTCCTGCTCGCCAACCCCGAACGCGTCCGGCAGTGTTCGCAGCACATCCGCATCATCAAGGTCAACCGCAAGACGCTGTCGCTGTTCGGCGCCCGCGATCTCGACCATCTGATGGTCAGCCTCAGCCTGGTGATGCGCGACGACACCTTCAAGAGCCACGTCTCGGAGCTGGCGCAGCCGTGGAGCGGGCGCACCCACTTCTCCAGCAACACCGTCAACTACACGCTCACCGGCGAACGCCTCGACGTCCAGCTCCACGGCATCGTGCTGCCCGGCCATGAGCAGAAATGGGACCGGGTGATGATCTCCATCGAGGACGTCACCGAGCGGGAAACCGCGCGGCGCCGCCTTGTCGACAGCGAGAACTACGCATTCGGCCTGTTCGCCCATTCCCCGGTGTCGTTGTGGGTCGAGGATTTCAGCGATGTGAAACGTCTGCTCGACGAGGTGCGCGCGCGCGGCGTCGAGGATTTTCGCGTGTTCACCGATGTCCACCAGGAGTTCGTTGAGCGCTGCATGAGCGAGATCCGCGTGCTCGACGTCAACGGGCGGACGCTCGAACTGTTCGGCGCGCCGGACAAGGCGACCTTGCTGAGCCACCTCGGCGATGTCTTCCGCGACGAGATGGGGCCGCATTTCCGCGAGCAGCTCGTCGATCTGTGGAACGGCAAGCTGTTCCAGCAGCGCGAGGTGGTGAACTATGCGCTCGACGGCACCAAGCTGCACCTGTTGCTGCAGTTCTCGGTGCTGCCCAGCCACGAAGGCGACTGGTCGCTGGTGCAGGTCGCGCTGACCGACATCACCGCGCGCAAGAAGGCGGAAGCCTATCTCGAATATCTCGGCACCCACGACGTGCTGACGCGGACGCTGAATCGCGCCTTCTATGTCGACGAGCTCAACCGGATCGAGCGCAGGGGACTGCACCCGGTCACCATCATCATCGCCGACCTCAACGGCCTGAAGACCGCCAATGACGACCTCGGCCATAGCGTCGGCGACGCGCTGTTGCGCCGGGCCGGCGAGGTGTTCGGCTCGCTGGTGGAGAAGCCGGCCTCGGTGGCGCGGATCGGCGGTGACGAATTCGCGGTGCTGCTGCCCGGCACCGACGCCGCCGGCGGCGACGCCGTGCTGGCCTCGCTGGCGGAACTGATCGAGGTCAACAACCAGTACTATCCCGACCTCGAGCTGAGCATGTCGATCGGCATTGCCACCAGCCGGCCGGGCGACCGGCTGGAGCAGGTCATCAAGCTCGCCGACATGCTGATGCTGCAGGCCAAGCGGCAGTATTACGCGCAGGCCGACTGCGACCGCCGCAGCGTCAGCGATCAGGCCTGACGCATTCCGGTTACTTCGTCTTGGTGCTTCCCACCGTGGCCGGAGCCTTGGCGAGGTCCTGCGCCATCTCCAGATGGTGCTTCAGTGCGGGCAGGGTCTTGCCGGCCCAGCTCTTCAGCTCGGCATTGTCGCCACCCTTGGCGTAGCGCTCGAACAGTGACACCGCATCCTTGTGGGCGCTGACCTGCATGGAGTCGAATTCCGAGCTGAAGTCCTTGCCGGTCTTGGCCTTCAGGGTGTCGAGCTTCTTCTGGTGCGACTCGTCGAGCCCGGCCGGCAGTTCGGCCTTAACCTTGCCGCCGCTGACCAGGGCCTTCAGCTCGGTGCTGGTCTTGGTGTGGTCGGTGACCATCATCGATGCGAATTTCTTTTCCGCGGCATTGCCCTTGTCCTGAGCCAGTCTGTTCGATTCCAGTTCGAACATGTCGCTGATGGCGACTTCCTTGACGAAATCGGCGGTGGCCGGGCTGATGCCGAGCGTGGAGTTGACGCCGGTCTTCTCGGCCACCGACTGCGCCAGCGCGGGCGTGGCGAGCAGCAGGCTTCCAACGATGATGGCGGTGCGGTTGAGTTTCACGGATGTCTCCTATGGCGGCGATCAGCGGCGCCGCAGCACCATGCTGCGACCCGGTGACGGTTACCGCTCCAATCGCGAAAGTGGTGATTGGTTCCGACCCATCGGCGGCTCACGGTCCGGTTCGCACCAGTCGCACCGAGAGCTGAAAACCGCGGCTGTGGCCGTCGGCGGCGCCGTTCATGAAGTCGAAGTAGTAGACCAGGTTCGCCGCGCCGACCTCGTTGGTGGTCCAGTATTTGGCCATGCCGTCGGCGTCGGGCCTGATATCGGTAAACACCGCTGTGTCGACCACCGGACGTCCGCAGCCGGTATCGACGATGGTTTCGAGTTCGGGCCCGGAGGGCACACGCCAGCCCGCACCGGCTTGCTCCGCCGCGGCGCGCGCCTCGGCGAAGTTGGCGGCGGCCGGCTCGCCCTCGCAACGCCGCTTGCCGTCCCAGCGGGTGCCGAGACTGCATCGCTTCCAGACCAGTCCGGTGCTTGTATCGCGCGCTTCGTCGCCGCTCAGCTTGAACCGGGTCTCGGTCTCTCCGGCGTTGCGGCCGTAGCAGGATGCCAAAGCGGCATCGGACGGCATCGCGCTGATGGTGACGAACAGCAGGGTGGCAAGTTTTGTCGCGGACGTCATCGCGCATGCATCTTTGAATGGATCGAACACCGATCCTAACCTGCGGCATTCCAGCCAGGCAATCAGCCGGCGTTCATGTCGGTGGCGATGCCGAGCGCCGGCTGGCCGAAGCGGGCGCGGTACACCTGCAGGTTTTCGAGCACGCGCTGCACGTAGTTGCGGGTTTCCGCGAACGGGATCCGCTCCACCCAGTCGACCACGTCCACATCGGGCCGGCGCGGGTCGCCGTAGCGCGCGATCCATTCCTTCACCCGTCCGCGCCCGGCATTGTAGCCGATCAGCGCCAGCACATGATTGCCGTTGTAGTCGCTGAGCAGGTTGACGATCTCGGCGGAGCCGAGCCGCAGATTGTAGGCGGAGTCCTCGTGCAGTCGCTTGACGTCGAAAGCGAAGCCCATCCGCCGCGCCAGCGTCTCGCCGGCCGCTGGCGTGACCTGCATGAAGCCGGTGGCCCTGGCGCCCGAGGTGATGCGTGGATTGAACGCGCTCTCGGTGCGGGTGATCGCATAGACGAGGCTCTTGTCGGCTTTCGCGCCGAGCGGCGCAAAGGCCGGCAGGCCGGCCGCGGGGAAGGCATAGCTGTCGAACGCCATGCCGCGGTTCAGCGCGGCGCGGTCGATCGCCAGCATGGCGGCGGCGTCGTTGCGGCGCGCGGCCACCTCGGCGATGTGCACCAGCGCGCGGCTGTCCTTCACGCCGTCGAGATCGGCGACGAACGGCACCACCAGCTTGCGGTTGCCGGTGAGATACAGCAGTTCCGCGGCGCCGATGAGATCGCGATGCGCGGCGCTGGCCGACTGGATGCTGCCGGGCGATGGCGGCTGGCGCAGGCGGGTGTTGCGGCAGCCGAGGCGGGCGCAGGCGAGCTGGCCGTAATAGGCGGTGCCGTGCACGGCCGCGGCCTGGTAGTGCTGCCGCGCCGCCGGCGTGTTGTGACGGGCATCGGCAACGCGGCCGAGCCAGTAATGCGCCCGCGCCACCGAGGTCGGCTGCGAGGTGATGCTCAGGATCTCGGCGAAATTCCGTTCGGCCGTCTTCTGGTCGTGCAGGTAGCGCAGCGCGATCCAGCCGGCCATGAAGGCGCGATCGACCTGATAGGTCTGCTTGTCCGGCGCCGCATCGCGCGCGGTGCGGTAGGCGCCTCTGGCGTCGCCGGCATCGAGCAGTTGCCGCGCCAGCGCGCGCCGCTCCAGCCACCACGCGTCGGCATTGCCGAGCGCGGCGGACGTGCGCGGCGCGGTCGCCATCAGTTGCGCAGCCTGCGCAGTGTGGTCGTTGCGACGCAGCCACTGGATCCGCGTGAACAGATAGGCCGGGTCGCTGCGCGCGCCGGCCGGAACCGCCGCCAGCAGCGCGCCGGCCCGCGGGCTCTTGTGGACCATCGCCGTGCGCGCCGTGACAATGGCCACCTCGGCGGCGCCGAGCCGCCTTGCGGCGCGCATCGCGGTGGCCAGGTCGTTGGCGTAGAGCCGGTTCTGCATGCGCGCCCGGTGGTCGGCGGCGTCAAGCCGGGCGCCGAAGCTTGCCAGAATGTCGGCCTCGAGCCTGGCGGAGAGATCGTCGTTGCGCCAAGCCTGGCGCGCGTAGTCGGTGGCGGCGGCGTGCTGGCCGCGCGTCCATTGCGCCCGCGCCATGGCCAGCCGGCCCAGCGCGCTGCGCGGCGCCCGCTGCGCAAAGAAGGCGAGCACGGTGCCGCTCTCGGCGCGTTCGGTCCACAGCCGTGCTTCTGCCCGTCGCTGCAACAATCCCATGCTCGGCCACGCCGGATTGTCGCGCATGAAGGCGGCGTAGCGCGCGAAGTCGGCGTCATTGTCATTGGCGCGCAGGATCACCCATTCCGCCACGCGGCGTCCGAGCGGATCGCGGATCTGGTCGCGGCGCTGCGTGGCCGCGGCCGTCTTGCCGGACATCGCGAGTTTCGTGGCGTCGGCGATGGCCGCGATATCGTCGCGGGATGTCGCGTGCGCCGGCGCATGAACGGCGACCAGCGCGACCGCAACCACTGCGGTGAGCGCTGCGACGCGCGATACCGGCATCGGACGAAGGAACGTGATCGCAGATGAATATCTCATGAGTCTCCGTGACGTCGCATGCGGCTATGGCGCTGTGGGGTTTCGCCGACGGTCGGCCATAAACCTTCACGAAATGCCAACGCATGGGCATCGCTGCATGTGGTCAACAGCGTCACGATGCCACGCCGCGTGGAATGACGCGGTTTCAAAGCCCGCCGCGGGTTTTCAGCAGCGCCAGCGCGGCATGCAGGTCGGGAACCACAGCGGCGCATTGTGCGATCGTCTCGGCGGAGGGTGCCAGGATGTCGGGCACCATGATCGGGATCGTGCCGGCGCCGTGCGCGGCGGCGATGCCCGGTCCGGAATCCTCGATGGCGACGCAGGCCGCGGGCGGCACGCCGAGCCGCTGTGCCGCCAGCAGATAGAGGTCGGGATACGGCTTGCCGCGGGCGACGTCGTCGCGGGTCAGCACGGTCTCGAAATGCGCGCGGATGCCGCCAGCCGCGAGATGCGCTTCGGCGGTGGCGCGGCCCGACGAGGTGACCAGCGCCACCTTGCAGGCGGCGGTGCGCAGCGCATCGAGCAGTTCGACGGCGCCGGGCTTCAGTGGCATGCCCGCGCGAAACATCTCGTCGCGTCTGATGACATAGGCGTCGTTGAGCGCCGACAGCGGAAAATCCGCGCCATAGTGCTTCATCAGCATCAGCTCGCATTCCGGCCCGGGAATGCCGATCATGGCATGGCCCAACGCGGCGCCGTCGGTGTAGCCCATCGACTGCAATGCCGTGTCCAGGCTGGCGAGATAGACGCGCTCGGTGTCGAGCAGGGTGCCGTCCATGTCCAGCAGCACGGCATCGACCTGCCACGCGACGTTCGCCGCGGCGCGCAGGCAGTCCGGGCACAGGCAATCGCCACCGCCGACCGCCGGCATCGGCAGTTGCACCGGCTCCGCCATACACCAGCAATCGCCCGACAGCGTGCAGGAAAACCCGGTTCCGCAGCGTTCGCAGGTCAGGCTGCGTGGCAAGGCCAGGTCATCTGTCCGATTTGTCATGAAGCGGGCCAACTTTCACCGGCTTTTTCAGGCCGGGTTCATCGTTGCAGGCGTAGGGTTCGGCACCGACTCTACCCGCGCCGACCGGCAAGGGAAGACTGTTCAGAGGACATTCGATGGCGCGTGATTCTCGTGGCGGCCTGGTGGCGCTGAATCGTTTCGGCTTCGGCGCGCGCGGCGGCGCCTCCGGCGACATCCTCAATGCGGCGTCCGATCCGCGCGGCTTCGTCAAGGCCGAACTCGGCCGCCCCAGCGGCGTGCTGCTGGAACTGCCGGGGCTGCAATCCACCCCGGCGCTCGGTCAGGCCATGTTCGCCTATCAGGACGAGGTCAAGGCGGCGCGCGCCGCCGCCGCCAAGGTGGCAACCGCCACACCGGAGCCGATGAAAGTGGCCGCCGGCGACGCGCCGCCGCCGCCCACCGCAACCATGACCGTGCAACCCGATGTGCCGCAACCGCCGCCGATGCCGCCGCAACCGCCCAACGTGGTGCAGAACACCTTTCGCAACGAGGCGCTGGCGCGGATCCAGCGCGCCACCATCGCCGAATGCGGCTTCATCGAACGGCTGGTGGTGTTCTGGTCGAACCATTTCTGCATCTCCGCCAACAAGGGCGAGCCGGCGCGGATCTGGGCCGGCTCGTTCGAGCGCGAGGCGATCCGCCCGCATGTGCTCGGGCGCTTCAGCGACATGCTGAAGGCGGTGGAACAGCATCCGGCGATGCTGTTCTTCCTCGACAACCAGCAGTCGATCGGCCCGCAATCAAAGGCGGGGCAAAACGGCAAGCGCGGCCTCAACGAAAATCTCGCGCGCGAGATCATGGAGCTGCATACGCTGGGCGTCGGCAGCGGCTATTCGCAGGATGACGTCACCACGCTGGCGCGCATCATCACCGGCTGGACCTTCGCCGGCCGCGACGGCAAGCTCGGCGTGCCCGGCAGCTTCGCCTTCAACGCCAATGCGCATCAGCCCGGACCGCAGGTACTGCTCGGCAAGACCTATGACGACAACGGCGTCGGGCAGGGCGAGGCGGCGCTGGCGGACATCGCGCGGCATCCGGCGACGGCAAAATTCATCGCCACGAAATTCGCCGCGCATTTCGTCGCCGACACGCCGCCGCCGGCCCTGGTCGCAAGACTGCAGGCCACGTTCCGCAGCACCGACGGCGACCTGCGCGCGCTGACGCTGGCGCTGCTGGATTCCGACGAGGCATGGAGCGCGCCGCTGACCAAAGTGCGCAGCCCCTACGAATACCTGATCGGCACGGCCCGGCTGCTCGGGCGCATCCCCGACAATCCCTATCAGGTGATCGGCGGGCTCAACACGCTCGGCCAGCCGCTATGGACGCCGCCGGGTCCGAACGGCTTTCCCGACAGCAACGCCGCCTGGGCCGCGCCGGAAGGCATGAAGCTGCGGCTCGATCTCGCCGCCCAGGTGTCGTCGAAAATCGCCGACAGCATCGACGCGCGCGAACTGCTCGACGTGATCGCCGGCGATGCGGCGTCGAACGAGACGCGGCAGACCATCGCGCGTGCCGAGACCCGTCAGCAGGCGCTGGCGCTGCTGTTGATGTCGCCGGAATTCCAGAGGAGATGACCATGGACTGCTGTGAAAGCCGCACCTCGTTGCGCAGTTCGCGCCGTTCCCTGTTGCTCGGGGGCGCCGCCTTCGCCGCCTGGGCCTATATCCCGAAATTCGCCCGCGCCGCCGATGCCCGCGATCCCCGCCTGATCGTGGTGATTTTGCGCGGTGCCTTGGATGGTCTTGCCACCGTGGCGCCGCTGGGCGATCCCGACTATGCCGGCCTGCATGGGTCCATCGCGCTGACCGCCGATGGCCCGAATGCCGCGCCGATGCTGGATCTCGTTCTTCGCCATGCATCCGGCGATGCCGGAATTCACCCGCATGGTGCGCGAGAAGAAGGCCGCGGTGGTTCACGCGGTGGCCACCGCCTATCGCGAGCGCTCGCATTTCGACGGCCAGGACGTGCTGGAGAGCGGCTTCGCCGGTCCCGGCCGGGTGCAGTCCGGCTGGCTCAACCGCGCCATCGACGCGCTGCCCGCGGGGCAGCGCGTCAGGAGCGGGCTGGCGATCGGCCCGACCACGCCGCTGATCCTGCGCGGCAACGCGCCGACGGTCGGCTGGGCGCCGGTCAATCTGCCGACCGCCGCCGACGACACCGCGCAGCGGCTGATGGAGCTCTATCGCGGTCGCGATCCGGCGCTCGGCGCCGCGCTGGCGCAGGGCCTGCAGCTCGACAAGATCGCCAAGGGCGACACCATGAAACCGGACAAGGGCATCACGGCGATGCAGCAGATCGCCCGCGGCGCCGCCAAGCTGATGGCCGCCGATGACGGTCCGCGCATCGCAGCGCTGGCGTTCGATGGCTGGGACACCCATGCCGGCGAAGGCGGCCCGGTCGGCCGCCTCGCGCAACTGCTCGGCGGACTCGACGGCGCATTGCTGGAATTCGAGAAAGGCCTCGGCCCGCACTGGCGCGACACCGTGATCGTGGTCGCCACCGAGTTCGGCCGCACCGCGCGGATCAATGGCACCGCCGGCACCGACCACGGCACCGGCACCGTGGCGCTGCTCGCCGGCGGCGCGGTGAAGGGCGGCCGGGTGATATCGGACTGGCCCGGCCTCAAGCCGGCCAACCTGTTCGAGGCCCGCGACCTCGCGCCGACCACCGACCTGCGCGCCATCCTCAAAGGCGTGCTGCACGACCACCTCGGCCTGTCGGAACGCGTGCTGGCCGAGTCGGTCTTCCCCGACAGCGCCATGGTGAAGCCGGCCAAGGGGCTGGTGGCATAGTTCCGGTCGCATAGGCCGCGGCGGGCGCGCGATCCCACGCCTGGACTTCTGCTTCAGCGGCGTCGTCGGTGCGGTCAAGCGGACCTGCCGGCGGCCGCAGGCGGCGTGCCGGCCGAAAACAGCGATCCCTGATACATTTTCTGCCACGGCGCCTTGCGTAGCTGGCCGTGGGCGGTAGGATTGCGCCTATTGTTATTGCCCTGTTTCTTCATTTTTTATTTGGAGCCGACCGGCTCATGCATCGATATTTCAGTTTGATGACAGCGGTGAGCCGGAGGTTGTCCTTCGGCGGTGCTGGCATCGGCGTCGTTCCCGCTCCGAACATGGACCAAACGATACGGGAGTGCCCGTCAGCGGACGCGACCGCGAGGGCTGTGGCCGAAGAGATCAATCATTCGCTGGTCGCACCCACGGCGTGGTCGCTTGGACCCATCGTCGCTGTCCTGATGGCGCTGCAGGTTCTGCTGATCTGTTACCGCGTGCGCAACAGCTGGCTGTTTTCCGACGATTTCTTCGGTTTCATCGTGTACCAGGACATGGGCTTCACGCTGAAATACCTGTTCCGCGATGTGTTCGGGCAGGTGGCGCCTGGCTTCAGGGCCGTGCACGCGTTGCAGTTCGAGCTCGCCGGCGTGTCGTTTGTCGCGACCCAGTTCTATATCGTCGTGCTGTCGGTCCTGTCGTCGTATCTGCTGGTACGGATCGCCATGCATTTCACCACGTCGCGCTGGAGCATCGTGGCGCTGCTGATCGTCTATATCTTTTCGCTGCAGGCCCTTCACATGCAGCCGTGGTGTTCGTCGGCGCTGCATACGGTGTCGTGCATGGCCACGATGTTGCTGGCGATCCACGCCGCGCTGCAGGGGCGCTTCCTGCTGTCGGCGGTGGCCTATGCGATCGGCCTGTCGTTCACGGCGAAGGCGATCTTTTCCATCATCCCGGTGGCGGGATTTTATTGGGCGTCCGTGGCGCCGCTGGGCAGCCGTTCCGATGTCTGGCGGGCTGCCGTGCGCTTCAAGTTTCACGTGCTGGCGCTGGCGCTGTATGTGGCGATGGTCGTGGTGGTATCTCCCGGCATGAGCGCGCCGCGCGGCAGCGTCGCCGACGTGGCGCTGTTCGTCTGGAATGCCTTTGCCGACGGCGCCGCGGCATCGAGCATCGGGCTGGGCTCGCAGGCCTCGTCGGCCCCGCAACCCTTTGCCGCGATCGGGGCGGTGGTGTTGCTGGTCGTCGTCGCCATTGTCACCATCCGGGCGCAGCCGCGAAACGCGATCCTGTGGGCGACCTACCTGGCCTATGTGGTTCTGGGGATTCTCCCGGTGGCGATCCAGAGGGCAGGGATGTTCGGCAGCGGCAGCGGCAGCTCGCTGCGCTACAATGTCGAGACCTCCGCGCTGCTCATTGTCGTGCTCATGATCGCGCTATCCAGCCTGCGGCCCACCTTGCTGTTGCGCATGTCGGCCGTCGCCGCCGGCGTGGCGATTGCCGGGGTGCTGCAATGGCAGAGCACCAATGTGTTTCATGCCTGGGACATCGTCGCCACCAAGAAGTACATGCAGAATCTGCAGCTCTCGCTGGCGTCGTTGCCGCCGCAGGCGGCCATCGTCGATGAGGAAACGCCGGAGTTTGTCATTCCGAAATGGCTGGCGCCCTACAACACCACGCAGCGGATCAGCTATCTGCTGCGGCCCGCTCTGAAGCGGGCCGGTCCTGCGTCTGCAAGGTATCGCATCGATCCGTCGGGGTTCGTCGTCCAGCTGGTGAGCGAACGCACCGCGCCGCAGTAGCGGCGCAGTGCGGCGCGCCTAGCGCAGCGAGATCGCCAGCCCGCTGAGGTCGGCATTGACCATCAGCCCGGTCTGCCGTCCGCTCAGTTCCAGCAACGCGCCCTTTTCGTTGGTCAGCACGATGGCGCTGACGCCGCGGCCGACCGCAGCACCGGCACCGCCCGCGCCATAGACGCCCGCGACATCCGAAGGACGGTTGATGCGGCTCACCCGACCGGACAGATAGGTCTGCGACGCGCCGAACACCAGGCCGGCGCTGAGGCCACCGATCGACAGCGGATACTGCCGGCCGCGAAACGTCAGGGTGCCCGAGCCGCCCGACGCGCCGATGAACCAGCCGCCCTTCAGCACATTGATGCGAACCGTGCCGCTGTCGGCGCGCGCGGCGGAGGCGGCGAGGCTCGTGAGGGCGATGGTGGCAGCGACGAGGGCGGTGCGCAGGGTGGAGGTCATCATGAGAAGTCCTTGGGAACGTGATTCTTGCGCCGGTGCGGCTGAGGCGCAGAGTGCGGGAAATCGCAGGCGGGGTCCATGGGGAGCTCAGGGACCCGACCGCCTGCGTCCTCGTTGCGATGCCCCGACGCTACTTCTTGGCAATCTCGTCCAGTGCGGCGGCGAAGGCACCCATCACGACTTGCAGCGGCGCGGGCCCTGTCATCGCCGCGCGATCGATCGGGGTATGAAACAACGGGTGCAGGCCGAAAATGCCGATGAAATTCGGATAGCCCGCGGCAAAAACGTCGCGCAACTCGCCGATCGCCGCCCGGTCGCCCTGCATCCGGACCGCCGGCACATCTTGAAACCGGCGATCAATGGTCGCCGCGAGGCTTGCGCTGACGCCGATAAAGCGGGCTTTTGCATCGACCTCCGGCACGATGCGCCAGTCTCCGCCGTCGCGCACGCGCTGATAGCAGGCAAGCGATGCGCCGTAGTGAATCCATGCAGCAACCCGATCCGGCTTCGGCGCCTTGTCATGCAGGAACAACTCCATGCCGCCATGGCCGATTTCGTGCCCGGTGGTGGCTACGAAGATGAAGTTGGCATCGGGCAATGATGTTGCGGCGTAGCTGGCGGTGGCGAGAAAGGCCGCAATGCCCGGGCCTCGTTCGCAGGTGCTGGTGAACCAGCTGGAAACCGGGGTCGAGACCACGACGGTGCGGTCCTTGCCGCGGTCAAGCCGTCCGATGAGGTTTCGCCCGGCGACGCCCTTTTCATAATGCCCTTGAACCGACGCCGAAACCGAAGCTCCGGCGGTCTCGGCGGCTTCGAGCAGCGGCTCGTCTTTCGCCGCCACAAGAATGACCGGCACCGGCCACGGTTCATCGGTCTGCGCAACGTTGTAAGTGAAGATTTCACCGCTGGGGTGGCCGATGCTGAGCAGCACCGCAGCGGGGTGTTTGGCGATGGCGCCGGCGATCAGCTCCCGGTGTGTCTTGTTGAGATAGGCGCCCTGGTCATAGGGAATGTGCAGCCGGACAAATTTTCCCGTTGCATCGCCGCCATTTGCGATCGGGGCGGAGAGGCTGAAGCTCGCTTTGTCCTCCGGGATCCACCATTGCGGCAGCACGGCGAGGGTCTTGTCGCCGACGGTCAGGGACGCCGCGTCGAGAAAATACTGCTTGCCGATCGAGAAGCGCTGTTCCTCGATGGTGAGCCCGTCCGTCCGCAGCCGGTCGGCCAGCCAGTCCATCGCCCGCTGAATGCCGACGCTGCCGTACCTGTGAATGCCGAAGGAGTCGTATGTCTCGACGTCGGCATACAGCGCGTCGCCCGCCAATGGATCGACAGCTTGCTGCGATATCTTGACGTCGCGCGCCTCGTGCAGGGAAGGGTCTGCCGTCTGCGCCACAGCGGCAAACGGCAGGGTCCATGTCACGACAACGAATGTGAGCGCGATCCTGAAATACGACACCGGTTGCCTCCATTTTGGATGACCGACAGAAGCCAACATAGCCGGGAGAGTAGAACGATATCCGGGACTTCGGCGAGTCCTGCATATCTCTGCGCTCATGCGGGTTGTTTGCTTTCCGCTCACGCGCTCTTGCGCTTTGCCACGACGCGCGGCGGCGTTGCCTTCCGCTTGTCGCCCGGTCCAACGAACTGAATCTTTCCTCGCTTGATGCGCGCTTTCAGCATGTCGTTGATCCGCGTCTGCCAGCCCGGTCCGGTGGCGCGCAGGGCCGCCACCACGTCATCATCAAGCCGCAACTTCACCGGCACCTTGGGATTGTCGAGGCGCGGGCGGCCGATCCTGTTCTTGAATTGCGCGAGGATTTCCGGCGGCAGGTCCTCCGCGGGCTTTGAGGCCGCGAAATCGGCTGCCGTCCAGTCGGGGTTGTCGTCGAGGGGTGCCGTTCCGGCTTTCTTCTTACGGGGCATGTCGTTTCATCTCCTTGGCATGAGCGCGGCGCAGGCTGATCGGCCGCACGATGCCGTCGCGAACGGTGAAGGCGAGATAGTAGGCTTTGCCATCGATATGGCCCCACGCGCGGTAGCGGACTTCGCCATAGTCCGCGCGTTCGTCGACGATGTAACGCGCGATCACCATGTCGGTCGCGCGATCCAGCGAAATCCTGTGCCGTGCGCGATTTATGGCGTCTTTCGCGGGATCGAAGGGCTTGGCCATGAAACTAAATGTGCACCCGGAAAGCCGGTACGTCAAATAGTTGGGTGTACAATAATGAGATTCGCGGGGATGTCAACCGCGTGGAGGATAATTTTCACATCGTGGATTGACGGCTGCGTTGATTTGGATTATAAACCTAGTCACCTCATCCCACTGAGGGGCGTTTCCTGGGACGCTTGGAAGTGCGGGATGAGGCGGTGGCGCCTGCGGGCGCGAGGCAGACGTTGCCTTGCGCACTCGGGAGGCCCTGTGTGGCCGTCCGACCCTACTAAGGGGGGCTGCCTTGAGTGGCTGGACGCGGACAGCGAAAGGCGGGGAAATCCCGCCGGAGTGGCGCAAGCCACGTGCTGGCCCGGAAGCACGGCCCTGGAGCCCAAAATCGCCACGGTGGGAGCGCTGACAAGGCGTTTCCCCGGCCTCTCCTCCCGATGCGTCGGGATCACGCTGCGGCCACTACTACAAAAGCTGCGCCTGTCGGCGCTCCGCCTCCCTCGTTTCGGGAGGCCCCCTGGCAAGACCTTCACGCAAAGCATTTTGCGGGCAACGCACAGGCTTGCCCGGCCGGGGCGGCGTGCCGCGATCAATCATCCGAGAGGAGAGCGAGGCATGGCAAGGACGACGATCTGGGACGAGGCATTTCTGAAACAGCGCGCGGTCGATGCGCGCGCGGCGGCGCTGGCGCGGCAGACCGACGCCGACTGGGAGCGCGCGCAATTGCAGATCAAGCGCGAGGTGTCCGACGTGCATCGCGGCTTTGTGCGTTGTCCGGATAAGCGCTGCCGCCGTGCGCGGCACTGCCGGCCGGCAGCCTATCTCGCCTGCTTCGCCGTGCTGCGCGTCAGGCTCCCCCATGCTGTCGAGCAGGAGCTGATCGAGTATGTCTATGCCGAAATGCAAGCGCTGAGGCGGGATGCGGCGGATGTGGGGACGGAGGTAGAGTGCGAGAGGTAAGCGCGGTTCGTGCTTCCCCTCTCCCCCAGCAAAGCGCAGCTTTGCGCAGCGGGAGAGGGTGCCCGAACGAAGTGAGGGCGGGAGAGGGGCTTGCGGCGTATGCGGCTGCGCCCCTCTCCCGGCCGCGCGGGCGCGCGTCCACCCTCTCCCGCCACGCGCAGCTGCGTTGCGCGCGGGGGAGAGGGGAAAGGAAGTGCTGCCCTTCAGCAGCAGCGTGCAACTACACCAGCGTGATGGTGTCGATCTCGGCCATGTCCTCGGCGCTGAGTTTCCATTCGATCGCTCTGACGTTCTGCTCGATCTGCTCCGGCGTCGAGGCGCCGGCGATGACGCTCGACACCTGCGGCCGCGCGGCGAGCCAGGAGAAGGCGAGTTCGAGCATGGAGTGGCCGCGCGCACTGGCAAAGGCGGCGAGCTTGTCGACGATGGCTTCGTTGCGCGGCACCAAGTAGCGGTCGCGCAGCGCCGGCGCCTTGGCGAAGCGGGTGTTGGCGTCGACATTGGTGGCGCCGGCGTATTTGCCGGTCAGCATGCCGCCGGCCAGCGGGAAAAACGGCAGCAGGCCGAGATTGTATTGCTGCGCGGCCGGGATCAGTTCCTTCTCGTGGTCGCGCACCAGCAGGCTGTATTCGTCCTGGCACGACACGAAGCGGCTGGTGCCGGCGCCGCGCGCGGTGAATTCGGCCTCGGCGATGCGCCAGGCCGGGAAGTTGGAATTGCCGATGTAGCGCACCTTGCCCTGGCGCACGAGGTCTTCCAGCGCGCGCAGGGTTTCCTCGATCGGCGTCAGCGAGTCGAAATCGTGCTGCTGGTAGAGGTCGATCCAGTCCGTCTTCAGCCGGGTCAGGCTGGCTTCGACCGCGCTCATGATGTAGCGGCGCGAGGCGCCCTGCTTGCTGCCGTCGGTGGCCATAGGCTTGCAGAATTTCGTCGCCAGCACGATGTCCTTGCGGCGATCGCCGAGCACCTGGCCGAGCACGGTTTCCGAGCCGCCCATGCAGGCATAGATGTCGGCGGTGTCGAACAAAGTGATGCCGCAGTCGATCGCCTTGTGGATCACCTTTCGCGAGGCTTCGAGGTCGCTGCGCTGGCCGAAATTGTTGCAGCCGAGGCCGACCGCGGAGACGCGCAGGCCGGAGCCGCCGAGATTGCGAAGTTGCATGGAAGGTCCCATCAGGTTGTCACAGCTTCGTCTTATCGCGCGCACCACGCGCCGCGGCAAGACGCACCGCATCATGGCGGCCGCGCGCGCGTGTCAGGCGGCGGGCAGCGGCTGCGGGTCGACCGTGGCAACAGGCGCCTGCTTCGGCGCCCCGGCGCGCAGCGCCGCGGTGGTCATGCGGCGCACCGCCAGTTCCGCATCCCTGGCGATCTGCTTGCGGTCGGCGCTCATGTCATAGGCCACCGCATCGCCCCAACTCACGGTGATGTCGATGGCGCCGGAGGCCAGCACGCCGATGAAATGCGGGATCAGGTCGGCGTCGCCATACCACGCCACGCGCTCGCGAAAGGCGCGTCCGACCGGCAGGCCGTCGACGCGCACATAGGCCAGCGACATCGGCTGCACGATGATGGACTTGTGGTGAGTGCTGCTGCCGAGCGCATGATGCACCGCGCCGACCAGCGCCGAGCGGAACGGCAGGATGCGGATGCCGTCGCTGGAGGTGCCTTCGGCGAACAGCACCACGGCGTCGCCGCCAAGCAGCCGGTCGCCGATCTCGCGGGTGGCCGCCCCGGTCTTGTGGCGGGCCTGGCGGTCGATGAAGATGGTGCGCTGCAGCTTCGACAGAAAGCCGAACACCGGCCAGCGCGCGACCTCGCTCTTGGCGATGAACACCACCGGGTTCAATGCACCGATGACGCAGATGTCCAGCCACGAAACGTGGTTGGACAGGATCAGCACGGGCGAGTCCATGGTGCGGGTGCCGACCTGGCGAATGCGGACGCCGAACAGCGCGCAGACGATGCGGTGAAACAGATGCGGCAGGCTGCGCTGCAGGCGCAGGTTGAAGGCGATGGCCAGCAACTGCAGCGGCAGCAGCAGCAGGGTCAGGACCGTGACAACGATGAGGACGGCGATGAAGCGGATCATGACACCTTGTACCGCGATTTCGGACCGCAGCGCGAGGACAGAGCAGGGAGCTCGGATAGTTATCCCGGCGGGATGCGAAAAAAAATGCGGTCCCTGCCGGACGCGGCGACAGGCAGGGACCGCTTGGGGACATCCGGTCGGCGACGGGGGAAGCGGCCGGACGCAGGCGCAGGCTAGTCCGGGGTTGTTACGCGGCTGTGACACGCCTGGTTATCCCCAGCCGCACGGCCTATTCGGCGGCGTGCAGATGGCCGTCGGCGAACACGTCGCCGGTGCCGCGCAGCGCCAGGTAACGATCGTAGTCGGCGGGATTGTCGCTGCGCCGGATCAGATCGGTGATCGGCGTGTAGCTGAGCATGCGGCCGCCATCGGGCAGCGCCGTGCAGCTCAGCCGCACCACGATGCCGCTGCTGAGCCTGATATCGCACGGCGTGGTGTCGCCGGCGCGGATCATTTCGGTGCGCCGCGCGATAAAGCCGTCCAGTTCGTCGTCCGGCAGCGCATAGGCGCGGGTGTCGCGGCCGTGATACATCAGCGCGATGAAGGGCGGGTTGCTGTCGGCGAGCGCGTCCGGCACCGCGAACAGATCGCGAAACGCCCGGTTGATGAATTCGGCGCGGGTGTCGGCGTCGAGCAGGACGATGCCGATGGTGGTCTGGTCGAGCGCAGCGGCGAGCCGCCGTGCGGTGGCATGACGCGCGCGCTCGCGCCGCGATGCCTTGTGCGCGGCGGTGTGCAACATGCCGGTGACGATCGCTGCCATGGTTGCGCCGATCGCCAGCAGCGCGATGTCGATCAGGTCAGCCAATCTGAAGCCCAACGGCGTGCCGTGGACGAGCGCCAGCAGTACAACGCAGCCGACCGCGATGGCCGCGCCGGCAAGGCCCGCGCCGATGCCGCCCAGCGCCGCGGCGCAGACCACGAGGCCGACGAACAACGGCGCCAGATCCAGCGTTACGGCGAAGTACAGATTCGCCGCCATGGCGGCCAATGCCGCCGTTGCGGTCAGAAGAAGTCCGGACGTGGTGCGCGCGCTGAATGGCATCGTGTTGTCCCGTGTGGCCCAGAGACTAGGGCGACGCCATGACGAACGGTGCGATGTACACGAGTTCTTTTGTCGGTATGCCTAGGGCCGGATGGATTGATCCGGCGCATTTTTCCGTTTTTTCGATTCAATTGGTCGCGACATCGGAAGAAGCCGGTAAGGTTCGAGGCGCCGTCGCGTTGCCCGCACGCGGTGCCGGGCCACGATTGCTACTTCGCCGGCGACACGCGAAGAATTCGTCCGGCCGTACTGTCCGTCAGCAGATACAATGCGCCGTCCGGTCCCTGCCGGACATCGCGGATGCGTTCGTTGAGGTCCCGCAGCAGGCGTTCCTCGCCGGTGACCTTGTTGCCGTCGAGCGACAGCCGCACCAGCATCTGGCCGGCCAGCGCGCCGGTGAACAGGCTGCCGCGCCATTTCGGAAACAGTTCGCCGGTGTAGAACGCCATGCCGCTCGGCGCGATCGACGGCACCCAATACTTGACCGGCTGTTCCATGCCGGGCTTCGACGTGCTGCCGTGGATCTTGGCGCCATTGTAGTCGATGCCGAAACCGATCACCGGCCAGCCGTAGTTCTTGCCCGGGCTGATGATGTTGACCTCGTCGCCGCCGCGCGGGCCGTGCTCGGTCTCCCACAATTCGCCGGACGCCGGATTGAAGGCGAGGCCCTGTTCGTTGCGGTGGCCATAGCTCCAGATCTCGGGCCTGGCGCCGTCGCGACCGACGAACGGATTGTCCGAAGGGACCGAGCCGTCCGGCGCAATGCGGATCAGCTTGCCAAGATGATTGGCGAGATTCTGCGCCTCGTCGCGATACGTAAAGTGCTCACCGAGCGTGACGAACAGGTTGCCGTCCGGGCTCTGCGCGATGCGGCAGCCGTAGTGATTGCCCGACGACAGCGGCCCGTCCTGGCGGAAGATCACCTTGACGTCGTCGAGCCGCCCGGCCGCCGCGTTGAGTTTCGCGCGCGCCACCGCGGTGCGGCCGCCGTTGCCTGCGCGTTGGGCGTAGCAGAAATAGATGTCGCTATTGTCAGCGAAAGAACGATCGATGATGACGTCGAGCAGCCCGCCCTGGCCGGATGCCCAGACCTCGGGCACGCCTTTCAGCGGCGGCGAAAGCTGCCCTTCATGTGTGACAAGGCGCATGCGGCCAGGCCGCTCGGTGACCAGCATGCGTCCGTCGGGCAGGAAGGCGAGCGCCCACGGATTGACGAGGCCGCCGGCGACGGTCTGCACCTGGAGTTGTCCCGCGGAGGAGGCGAACGAGGAATTCTCGCCGCGGGTGCCGGTGGCGATCAGGAACGTGGCGGTCACGATGATCGCGGCTGCCAGCGATGCGGTGACCCAGACAACTGGCGACTTCATCCTGGTCTCCATCGCGGGGGTGACCGTGGTTCGCTGGCGTCGTCGATCATCCCCGGTGGATCGCGAGGGGGAGACGATGTGCGTGAGGGGGAGAGGTCAGGAGTTCAGCCGAGGACAGGCATCGCCGTGGCTACCCTGATCGACAGCATGGTGAGGGTGACGATGAGGCAGAGCGACAGACAGCCGACGGCGAGCGCCGCAGCGACGGCGTTGGTCAGCCGGGATGAAGCAACCGGGGCAAGGCGAAGCTGGAAACCGGGACCTTGGCGAAGCGACCGTATCATGGCCGTAAATCCTTCAATACACGAGCGAATCACCCGCGTACCTCCAGATTTTGCAGCGATGGCAGGCAATATTTGGGCGAAAAACCGCCAACCGTGGCGAAAGGAGGGCGTAAATGCCGGTTATGGCCGCTATTTTAAGAAATTATGCCTCGGCGGCAGCTGCTGCGGTATCGAGATCCGCAACCGCGCCGGCGCGTTCGGCCATGGAGACGAAGCCGGGTTCCTGCTCGACGCGACGCAGCCAGCGCCGGATCGACGGGAAGGTGGACAGGTCGAAATCGCATTGCTCGGCGACGTGGGTATAGCCGTACAGCGCGATGTCGGCGATGGTGAGCTGCCCGGCGGCGAAGTAGTCGTTGGTGTTGAGATGGTTATCCATCACCTGCAGCGCCGCGTAGCCGCGCTCCATCCAGTCTTCCAGCGCGTGGGTCTGCAGATCGCGGCCGCCCTTGACCAGGCACAGCCAGAAATAGGCGGCGCCGATATTCGGCTCCAGCGCGTGCTGTTCGAAGAACATCCACTGCAGCGCCTCGGCGCGGTCCATGCGGGATTCCGGCGCCAGCGACGTGCCGATGGCCACATACCACAGGATGGCATTGGACTCGGCCAGGAAGCGGCCTTCGGCGACCTCGAGCAGCGGCACCTGGCCGCTCGGATTCATGGCGAGAAAGTCAGGGGTGCGGCTTTCGCCACGCAGAATATCGACCTCGACGGCGCGATAGGGCGCGCCCAGAAACGCCAGCGCAAGGCGGACCTTGTAGCTGTTGCCGGATCGCTGCATGGAGTAGAGCTTGTACATTCGCGGTCGTTCGATTCATCGGTGATTGACGCGCGCGTACCCCCGCAACGCGTTCAAACAATGATGCCGATGGCCTTGCGTCGCAAGCCCCCGGATCTGGAAAAAGTCGAAAACCAGCGTCGCGTGAAGAGGGCGTGAAAGATCATGCCATGCGCCGCGCCATGCCGCACCGCGACGATGGCGCGACGTTCATCGGCGCGGCGTCGCGATCACTCTTTCGCGAACGCGATGCAGCAGCAGCGCCGACCTATGCGGCCGTCAGGCTGTCGCTCAGCGGCATTCGCGAAAATCGACTGAATTGCCATCGATGCCGCTCGCTCCGGACAAAATCGGCAAAAAAAGCCCGTCTGACGCGGCGTGTTTTGCCCAAGCTTCTTGCGATGCTGCGTTGCGGGCTTTAGGGTGCGCCGATCCCAACAGGATCGTTCATAATTGAAGTCGCGCCCGGCTGTTGCGCGACGTTGCAAGGAGATGATGATGTCGTTTTTGTCCGCTGCGCTCGACCGTGTGAAGCCGTCCGCGACCATCGCGGTGACGGATAAAGCACGTGCGCTGAAAGCAGCCGGCCGCAACGTCATCGGCCTCGGTTCGGGCGAGCCCGACTTCGACACCCCGGCCAACATCAAGCTGGCGGCCATCCACGCCATCGAAGCCGGCAAGACCAAGTATACCGCGGTGGACGGCATTCCCGAGCTGAAGGACGCGATCATCGCGAAGTTTCAGCGCGAGAACGGCCTGACCTACAAGCCGAACCAGATCATCGTCGGCACCGGCGGCAAGCAGGTGCTGTATAACGCGCTGATGGCGACGCTGAACCCCGGTGACGAGGTCATCATCCCGGCGCCGTACTGGGTCAGCTATCCGGAAATGGTGGCGTTGGCCGGCGGCACTCCGGTGCCGGTTGTCTGCACCGCCGAGTTCGGCTTCAAGCTCCAGGCGCAGGCCTTGGAAGCGGCGATCACGCCGAAGACCAAGTGGATCATCCTGTGCTCGCCGTCGAACCCGACCGGCGCCGCCTATTCGCGCGCCGAGCTGAAGGCGCTCACCGACGTGCTGGTCAAGCATCCGCACGTCTGGGTGATGACCGACGACATGTATGAGCACCTGGTCTATGACGACTTCGTGTTCACCACCCCGGCGCAGATCGAGCCGAAGCTGTATGACCGCACGCTGACCGTGAACGGCGTGTCCAAGGCCTATTGCATGACCGGCTGGCGCATCGGCTATGCCGGCGGCCCGGTCGAGCTGATCAAGGCGATGGCGACGATCCAGTCGCAGTCGACCTCGAACCCCTCGTCGATCGCCCAGTGGGCGGCGGTGGAAGCCCTGAACGGTCCTCAGGACTTCATCCCGGCCAACAACGCGGTGTTCAAGGAGCGCCGCGATCTGGTGGTGGCGATGCTCAACCAGGCCAAGGGCATCGATTGCCCGCGTCCGGAAGGCGCCTTCTATGTCTATCCGTCCTGCGCCGGCACCATCGGCAAGACCGCGCCGTCGGGCAAGGTGATCGAGAACGACGAGGACTTCGTCACTGAACTGCTGGAGACCGAAGGTGTCGCCGTGGTGCAGGGCTCTGCCTTCGGCCTCGGCCCGGCATTCCGGATCTCCTATGCAACCAAAACCTCGGATCTCGAGGATGCCTGCAACCGGATTCAGCGCTTCTGCGGCAACCTGCGCTGAGTCAAAATATAAAACGTCAAAAATCGCGACCTTTTGACGCCGTTTATTGGGAAGCGCCTTGTTTTGGACACGGCGCTTCCTTCCTGTGCCCACGCAATTTGAATCCCAAAAAGGCGGAGTAAATCTATGCACTTCTCTAAAATGTTCGGTATCGCAACCGTTGCGCTCGTCGCGTCATTCGCTTCGGCGAACGCGCAGCAGGGCGTCCGCGTCGGCGTGCTCGAATGCACCGGCGGCCAGAATGTCAGCTTCGTGGTTGGCTCGAATGCGACCCTGAACTGCGTCTTCCAGAGCGAAGGCGGCCGTGCAGAAGGTTACGTCGCCAACATCAAGCGCTTCGGCCTCGATCTCGGCTTCACCCAGAACACCACCGTTCAGTGGACCGCCTTCGCACCCTACGCGCGCGTTCCCCGCGGCGGTCTCGCCGGCAGCTACGGCGGCGTCGGCTCCAATGCCTCGGTCGGCATCGGCTTCGGCGGCAACTTCCTGCTCGGCGGCAACGGCAATCAGTACACCCTGCAGCCGATCAGCGTTCAGGGCCAGACCGGCCTCAACGTGGCAGCCGGCATCGTCAACCTCGAGCTGACCCCCGCTGCGCCGGTGCGTGGCAAGCGTCACTCGCGCCGTCATCATCGTCACCACTAATCGACGACCGGTTACGGTTAACGAAAGGCCCGCGCAAGCGGGCCTTTTTGCTTGTTGGGATCGGCTGCGCCCGTGGTCATTGAACAGACACGGCTGCTGTGACTAGATACCGCCGCGGATCGGCAAGGGATTCTGTCGCGCCGGCCCCGCATCGTTGTGCATCACACCGCTGACCCCTTGGAGATCATATTATGAGCCGCCTCTCGCTACTTCTCGGCACCGCTGCCGCCATGCTGGTCGCCGTCGCCGCGCAGGCGCAGCAGCCGCAGGCCGTTCAGATCGGCGTTCTCAACTGCCGCGGCGGCGCGAGCGTCGGCTTTGTCGTCGGCTCGGTGACCAATCTGGGCTGCCTGCTGCAGGCCAGCGGTCGTCCGGACCAGCCCTACGTCGCCACCATCCGCAAGGTGGGACTCGACCTCGGCATCACCCAGGAAACCGCGTTGTCGTGGGCGGTGTTTGCCCCGGTCGAGCGCGCCGGCATCGGCGATCTCTCCGGCAACTATGCCGGCGCCCAGGGCTCGGCCTCGTTCGGCGTCGGACTCGGCGCCAATGTCCTGGTCGGCGGCTCCGCCAATTCCATCGCATTGCAGCCGCTCAGCCTGCAGGGCTCGACCGGCGTCAACGTCGCGGCCGGCCTGGAAAGCCTCGAGCTGCGTCCGGGACGATAAGCAGCAACACGCAGAATGTCCGTGCCCCGGATGCAGCGCAACGCGCCGCGGAGTGGCGTGGTGCGCTGCTGATCCGGGGCCGTAACGGGCGGCGGTATCTGTGACGGTCCCGGATCTGCGAAGCGGCATAAGAATGCCGCATCGCCTCCGGGACACAACACCCCTGCAGCGCAGCAACGTTTGTGACTTGCCAATAGCGCAGCGCGGGCGGACGATCCCGTGCCGACCCAATCACGGGCCGAGCTCCAGATCAGGAGGCGGCAATGGGACAAGACCTGAGAAGTCCCCGCGGGCCCCGGTGCATTGCACTGGTGGGCCCTTTCCAGAGCGGAAAAACCACCCTGCTTGAAGCGATCCTGACCCGCACCGGGGCGATCCCGCGGGCCGGCAGCGTCGATGCCGGCTCAAGCGTCGGCGATGCCAGCCCCGAGGCGCGGCACCACAAGATGGGCGTCAGCCTCACCGCCGTCAGCACCACCTTCATGGGCGACAGCTACACCTTCATCGACTGTCCAGGCTCGGTGGAATTCGCCCATGACATGCGCGCGGCCTTGCCGGCGGTCGATGCTGCGGTCGTGGTCTGCGAGGCCGACGAGCGCAAGCTGCCGCAGCCGCAACTGATCATGCGCGAACTCGAGGATCTCGGGATTCCGCGCTTCCTGTTTCTCAACAAGATCGACCGCGCCAGCAAGCGCGTGCGCGAAACCCTCGACACGCTGCAGCCGGCGTCGCGGATTCCGCTGGTGCTGCGGCAGATCCCGATCTGGAACGGCGAACTGATCGCCGGCTTCGTCGATCTCGCGCTGGAGCGCGCCTTTGTCTATCGTGAGCATAAGGCGTCCGAGGTGATCGCACTCGATGGCGGCGATCTCGCGCGCGAGAAGGAAGCGCGCTTCTCGATGCTCGAAAAACTCGCCGATCACGACGACGCGCTGATGGAGCAATTGCTCGAAGATATCGTGCCACCGGCCGATGCGGTGTTCGACGACCTCGCGCGCGAATTGCGTGAGGGCGTGATCTGCCCGGTGCTGCTCGGCTCGGCGCTGCGCGAGAACGGCGTGCTGCGGCTCCTGAAGGCGCTGCGCCATGAGGCGCCGGGGATTGCGGAGACCGCGAAACGTCTCGGCGTGCCCGCCGCGGGCAAGGAGGCGCTGGCCTGCGTGATCAAGACCACGCACCAGCCCCATGGCGGCAAGCTGTCGCTGGCGCGGGTCGTCTCGGGCCGGCTTGAGGACGGAGTGACGCTGCAGGCCTCGTCCGGTGAGAGCGGTCGGGTATCGGGCATACTCGCCGCCGATGCCGGTCACGACAGCAAGCGCGCGGCGGCAGAAGGCGGCGAGGTGGTGTCGCTGGGCAAGCTCGAGCACATCAGGACCGGCGACACGCTGTCGTCGGGCAAGACCGCGCCCAGGGCGCTGTTCAGCGTGGTGGCGACGCCGCCGGTGCTGGCCATGGCGCTGGCTGCGGCCGACCGCAAGGATGACGTCAAGCTCGGCCAGGCGCTGTTGAAGCTGAACGAGGAGGACCCCTCGCTGAGCGTCGTCAACAATGCGCGCAGCCATGACGTGGTGCTGTGGGGGCAGGGCGAAATGCATCTGCGCGTCGCGCTGGAGCGCCTACACGACCGCTTCGGCGTCACCGTCAGGTCGCAGCCACCAACCATCGGTTACCAGGAGACCATCCGCAAGCCGATCACCCTGCGCGGCCGTCACAAGAAGCAGTCCGGCGGCCACGGCCAGTTCGGCGACGTGGTATTGGAGATCCGGCCGTTGCCGCGCGGCGGCGGTTTTGCTTTCGACGAGAAGGTGGTGGGCGGCGCGGTGCCGCGCAACTACATTCCGGCGGTCGGCGAGGGCGTGGTCGACGGGCTCGCCCGTGGCCCGCTCGGTTTCCCGGTGATCGACGTGCAGGTCACGCTCACCGACGGCTCCTATCACAGCGTCGATTCGTCGGATCTCGCGTTCCGCACCGCCGCGCGCATCGGCGTCTCGGAGGGGCTGCCGCAGTGCCAGCCGGTGCTGCTGGAGCCGATCCATGTGGTGGAAGTGGCGTGCCCCACGGAGACCACGGCGAAGATCAATGCCATCCTGTCAGGACGCCGTGGCCAGATCCTCGGCTTCGACACCCGCGAGGGTTGGCCGGGCTGGGACCGTGTGCGCGCCATGTTGCCGGAAGCGGAGATCGGCGACCTGATCGTCGAACTGCGTTCGGCCACCGCGGGCGCCGGCAGCTTTGTCCGCGCCTTCGACCGCATGGCCGAAGTCACCGGCCGCGCCGCCGAGCAGATCATCGCCGCGCACAGGGTCGCGGCGTGAGGTAAACTGCGGTCCATGATTTTAGGACCGCGAGATCGTCATCATCGGCAACAGCGGCTCAGGCAAGAGCACGCTGGCGCGACTGCTTGAGAGCCGGATCGGTGGCGAGCATACCGATCTCGATCGCATCCACTGGCTGGACCAGGTTGGGGTCAAGCGCGACGAAGCCGCGGCGAAGGCGATGGTCGCCGCCTTCGCCGCGGCGGGGCAGCGCTGGATCATTGAAGGCGTCTACGGCTGGCTGGCCGAAGCGGCGCTGTTCCGCGCGACGACGCTGATCTGGCTGGACATGCCGTGGAGTCTCTGCCGGGAAAGCCTTGCGCAGCGCGGCCCGTGGCGCGGCGCGACGGCCGAACAGCACGGCGAATTTCTCTCATGGGCAGAGCACTATTGGCAGCGTCGGACCTCCACCTCCTATGATGGTCACCTCGGCCTGTTCGAGGGGTTCATGGGAGACAAACTTCGCATCCGGGATCGATCGGACATCGGTCCGTTACTCAATGCCAAACAGATCGACGGAATCGCCCCTGCTTGATCCCGCTCAATACCTGCGGCCGTCTACCGGGATATGGTAGTCTGGCATCGGGACATGGGGGCGAGGCACCGCATGGAGCAATTGAAGCAGCCGACCTTTGCAGAACTGTTCACGCCCAAACTGGTCACGGTATTGCGCGAGGGCTATGGCGTCGCCGATTTCCGCGATGACGTGCTGGCCGGGCTCACCGTCGCGATCGTGGCGCTGCCGCTGTCCATGGCCATCGCCATCGCGTCGGGCACCTCGCCTGATCGCGGGTTGGTCACTGCAGTCGTCGGCGGTTTTCTGGTGTCGGCGCTCGGCGGCAGCCGCTTCCAGATCGGCGGCCCGGCCGGCGCCTTCATCGTGCTGGTTGCCGCCACCGTCAGCCGTCACGGCATCGACGGCCTGGTGCTGGCGACCATGCTGTCCGGCGTGATCCTGATGGCCGCGGGCTATCTGAAGCTCGGCACCTACATCAAGTTCATCCCGTTTCCGGTCACCGTGGGCTTCACCGCCGGCATCGCCGTCATCATCTTCGCCAGCCAGGTCAAGGATCTGTTCGGGCTGACGCTGGATGGCAAGGAGCCCGGCGAATTGCTGCCGAAGCTCGAAGCGCTCGGCCGGGCGCTGCCCAGCTTCAATCCCGCCGCGGTGGGCCTGACCGTCGCCAGCCTCGTCATCATCCTCGGCCTGCGGCTGTGGCGGCCGGCGGTGCCCGGCATCCTGATAGCGGTGATCCTGAGCGCCGTGGCGGCATGGGCGTTCGCGCTGCCGGTGGAAACCATCGGCACCAAATTCGGCGGCATCCCGCAGAGCTTTCCGCGGCCATCCTTGCCGGCGATCTCGCTGGCCAAGCTGCAGGCGGTGCTGCCGGACGCGATTTCCTTCGCGCTGCTCGGCGCCATCGAGTCGCTACTGTCGGCGGTGGTCGCCGACGGCATGACCGGGCGACGCCACCGTTCCAATTGCGAGTTGGTGGCGCAAGGTATCGCCAATATCGGCGCGGCCCTGTTCGGCGGCATCTGCGTTACCGGGACCATCGCGCGCACCGCCACCAATGTCCGTGCCGGCGCTCATGGTCCGATGTCGGGCATGCTGCACGCGGTCTTCCTGCTGGTCTTCATTCTCGTCGCAGCACCGCTGGCTAGCTACATCCCGCTGGCGGCACTGGCGGCCGTGCTTGCGGTGGTCGCCTGGAACATGGCCGAGAAGCACGAATTCGCGACGCTGGTCCGCTCGTCCTGGGGCGATGCCGTGGTGCTGCTGGCCACCTTCCTGCTCACCGTCTTTCGTGACCTGACCGAAGGCATTCTCGTCGGCTTCGCGCTCGGGGCCGTGCTGTTCATCAACCGCATGGCGGAGACCACCGGCATCGAGGCCGGCGCGCCGCTGGCAGCGGGCGACCGCGCCGACGACGCCAATGGCGAGCGGGTGCCCTACGACACCCGGTTGGTGGTCGATCCCGACGTGCTGGTCTACCGCATCACGGGCGCATTCTTCTTCGGCGTCGCCTCGACCATCAGTTCGGTGTTGGACAGCATCTCGGATCGCCACAAGGCCTTCGTGATCGATTTTGCCGCGGTGCCGTTCCTGGATTCCACGGCCGCCAATGCCATCAAAGGCATTGCCGAAAAGGCCAGGCGGCGCGGTGTCCGCGTCATCCTCACCGGCACGTCGCAGCCGGTGCGCCGTGCGCTGCTGACCCATGGCGCGCGACCGCCGCTGGTCAAATACCGGTCGGACATCGCCGACGCCGTCGCAGAGATCAAGGCACGGACCGGCAGGCTTGACGCGATCGGACCGGCCGCGTCGCAGTCTGCGGCGGGCTGATGGCGGGGCCGCGCTGCGCCCTGTTGGGGTGGTCTGCGGCCTCGCCTGCCACCGTTGCTGCGCTGCCAGCGCATGCAAATGTGACACGGCATTGACAGCCCGGACATCAGCATGATTTGAGCATCGCAATGCCTTGATGATAGGGCAAAGGAATCCACATGCCCTACCAGAGCAAACCTCGCGCCGCATGCCTGATCGGTTGGCCGGCGGCGCATTCGCGTTCGCCGCTGATTCATCACCACTGGCTGCGCACGCTCGATATCCCCGGCGGCTACAGCATCGAATCGGTCCCGCCGGAAGGCTTCGCCGAATTCGTGCTGAACCTGTCGAAGCACGGCTATATCGGCGCCAACATCACCATTCCCCACAAGGAGCGGGTGCTTACCTTGACCGCGCCGGACCAGCGTGCCCGCGCCGTCGGTGCCGCCAATACGCTGTGGTACGACCATGGCACGCTGCGCTCGACCAATACCGACATCGAAGGCTTCATCGACAATCTCGATCATGCGGCGCCGGAATGGGATGCCGCCGACGATGCGCTGGTGCTCGGCGCCGGTGGCTCGGCGCGCGCTGTGGTGTTCGGCTTGCTCGAACGTGGCGTGAAGCGCGTGTATCTTGCCAACCGCACCACGGACCGGGCGCAGGCACTGGCCGACCAGTTCGGCGCGGGGGTCGTGCCGGTGGCATGGCAGCAGATCGAAATGGTCCTGCCGCAGGCAGGGCTGCTGGTGAACACCACCTCGCTTGGCATGAATGGTCAGCCGGCGCTGCAGGTCGATGTCGGCTTGCTGCCGGACCATGCCGTCGTCGCCGATCTCGTCTACGTGCCGTTGGTGACGCCGCTGCTGGCGGCGGCGCGTGCTCGCGGCCTGCGCACGGCCGATGGTCTTGGCATGCTGCTCTATCAGGCGGTGCGCGGATTCGAGTTGTGGTTCGGGCTTCGGCCCGAAGTGACCCCTGAGCTGCGCGCGCTGGTCGAGGCCGATCTCGCCGTCACAGTGGCGTGATGCGGGAATAGCAATCCGGCCATGGTGTTTCCATCTGCAGGGTACTGGGTGCTCTCTGCAAAGGATTGATCATGTCAGGTTCTGTTTCACTGTTCTCGCGCGCCGGCGCGGGAATGCTGTTGGCCGCGACGCTGCTCGCATCGGGCGCGTGGGCGCAGCAGCCGCAGCCGGTGCGTATTCGCGGCAGCATCGAAAGCGTCGATGGCGCGCTGCTGACCGTCAAGACCCGCGACGGCGACGAGCGGAAGGTGCATCTGTCTGACAATGTCGCCGTCACCGGCATCGTCAAGACCACGCTCGCCGACATCAAGCCGGACTCCTATATCGGCGTCACCGGCCAGCCGCAGCCTGACGGCACCCAGAAGGCGATTGCGATCCACATCTTCCCGGAAGCCATGCGCGGCACCGGTGAGGGGTTCCGTCCCTGGGATCTGCGCCCCAACAGCACGATGACCAATGCCACGGTGGATCAGAAGGTCGAGGCCACTGACGGTCAGACCCTGACGGTGAAATACAAGGACGGCGAAAAGAAAGTCACGGTGACGCCGGAAACGCCGATCGTCACCTTCGTCCCGGGCAACAAGGCCGAGCTGAAGGCGGGCGCCAAGATCATCATCATGGGGGCCACCAAGAAGGAGGATGGCACCTACGACACCGCGCGCGTCAATGTCGGCCTGGATGGATTGACGCCGCCGATGTGAGCTCACTTGCTTCCCCTCTTCCACGAACGCAGCGAAGCTGCGTTTGCGGGAGAGGGAAGGACGCGGCCGTGTCGCTACTGCACCAATACGTGCTTGTCGATTTCGGCAATTGAATTGACGCCGCACAGGCCCATGGTGACGCTGAGTTCGTTGCGCAGGATATCCAGCGCCTTGGTCACGCCGGGGCCGCCGTAAGCACCGAGGCCGTAAATATAGGCCCGCCCGATCATGCAGGACTTCGCGCCCAAAGCGAGCGCGCGCATCACGTCCTGGCCGGAGCGGATGCCGCTGTCGAACATCACTTCAATATCCGACCCCACCGCATCGACGATCCCCGGCAGCACCGAGATCGACGACGGCGCGCCGTCGAGCTGACGGCCGCCATGGTTGGAGACCACCATGGCCTGGGCACCGACCTTCACCGCCTCGCGCGCATCGACGACATCGTGGATGCCCTTGATCACGATCTTTCCCGGCCAGATGCTGCGGATCCAGTCGAGATCCTTCCAGTTCAGCGAGGCGTCGAACTGTGTCGCCGTCCATTGCGAAACGGATTCCAGGTCGTCGGCGTTCTTGACGAAACCTGCGATGTTGCCGAAGTTGCGCCGCTTGGCCTGCAATGTGCGCATCAACCATGCGGGCTTGCTGATGAAATCGATCATGTTCTTGAGATTGTAGATCTTCGGCGGCACCGACAGGCCGTTCTTGATGTCGGCGTGGCGCTGACCGATCACCTGCAGGTCGACGGTGAGGACGAGCGCGCTGCACTTCGCAGCAATGGCGCGCTCGATCAGTTCCTTGATGAAGCCCCGGTCCTTCATCACGTAGAGCTGGAACCAGAACGGCTTTTCCACGTTCTCGGCGACGTCCTCGATCGAATTGATCGACATGGTGGACAGCGTGTAGGGAATGCCGGCCGCCTGCGCGGCGCGGCAGGCGTGGATCTCGCCGTCGCCGTACTGCATGCCGGTGGAGCCCACCGGCGCGCAGATCAGCGGCATGGTGGCCTTCTCGCCCAGGATCGTCGTCGACGTGTCGCGGTTGGCGATATCGACCAGGATGCGCTGGCGGAATTTCAGCTTCTGCAGGTCGGTGCAGTTGGCGCGAAAAGTGTCCTCGCTATAGGAGCCATGATCGACGTAATCGAAGAATGCCTTCGGCACCTTGCGCTTGTGCTCCAGGCGAAGGTCTTCGATGCAGGTGATCTTGTTCAGGGACATTGCGCTGCCTTCTTGTATTTGCCGCTCGGGCAGTCATCTAGCATGGTTGGGCCGGCTGCCAAATCCTACGTTGCGCACCTCGCCACGATTCACAGGAGTCCACCATGCCGGAATCCAAGAACCAGCAGATCGCCGCCGAGATCGAGAAGAAGCAGCTCGACGACGCCCTGGAGGAGGGCCTCGAGGAGACCTTTCCTGGCTCGGATCCGGTCAACGTGACCCAGCCGGCGCCCTCGAAAGCCGACAATCACGTCAAGCGGAAGGGCTAGATCGGCGCGGCCCGGGCGGCCGTATCCATGGCATAATTAAGCGAAATCAATGACTTGGTTGATTTTTGCGACCCGCCCGGTGGTAATTATTCATCATATTTTTTGAAGCGATTTTAGGCCGAGGGGCTTTATAAGATCGTCACACGCCAGTGGGGCGTCGCGCTTGGGGCGTTGGGCCGGGGGTTGCCGGCAGCCGCAGGCGACCGTGGGGGTTAGCATGAGCCGCAGATATTTCGGGACCGACGGCATTCGGGGCCGCGCCAATGGCGTCATCACGCCGGAGCTGGCGTTGAAGGTAGGGCAGGCCGCCGGCCTGGTGTTCCAGCGTGGCGAACATCGCCACCGCGTCGTGATCGGCAAGGACACAAGGCTGTCCGGCTACATGATCGAGAACGCCATGGTGGCGGGCTTCACCTCGGTGGGCATGGACGTGCTGCTGGTCGGCCCGATGCCGACCCCGGCGGTGGCGATGCTGACCAAGTCGATGCGCGCCGACCTCGGCGTGATGATTTCCGCATCGCACAACCTGTTCGAGGACAACGGCATCAAGCTGTTCGGTCCGCTCGGCTTCAAGCTGTCGGACGACGTCGAGAAACAGATCGAGGAATTGCTCGATGAGGATCTCGGCCGGAAGCTCGCGCAAAGCGCCAGCCTCGGTCGCGCCCGTCGCATCGACGGCGTGCATGACCGCTACATCGAATTCGCCAAGCGCACGCTGCCGCGCGACCTCTCGCTCGACGGCCTGCGCGTCGTGGTCGATTGCGCCCACGGCGCCGCCTACAAGGTGGTCCCGGAAGCGCTGTGGGAATTGGGCGCCGACGTGATCTCCATCGGTGTCGAGCCCGACGGCTTCAACATCAACAAGGAATGCGGCTCCACCGCACCGGAAGCGCTGTCGCGCAAGGTGCGTGAGATGCGCGCCGACATCGGCATCGCGCTGGACGGCGACGCCGACCGCGTCATCATCGTCGACGAGCGTGGCCATGTGGTCGACGGCGACCAGTTGCTGGCGGTGATCGCGCAGAGCTGGAAGGAAGACGGCCGCCTCGCCAAGCCGGGCATCGTCTCCACGGTGATGTCCAATCTCGGCCTCGAGCGCTTCCTCAACGCGCAGGGCATCGAACTGATCCGCACCGCGGTCGGCGATCGCTACGTGCTCGAGCAGATGATGAAGAACGGCTACAATGTCGGCGGCGAGCCGTCCGGCCATATCATCATGTCGGACTACGCGACCACCGGCGACGGCTTCGTCGCGGCCCTGCAGGTGCTGGCGGTGGTGCAGAAGTCGGGCCGCCCGGTCTCCGAGGTCTGCCACCTGTTCGAGCCGCTGCCGCAGATCCTGAAGAACGTGCGTTATCGCGGCGGCAAGCCGCTCGACGACGCCGAGGTGCAGTCGACTATCGCCGCCGGTCAGGTCCGGCTGAACGGCCACGGCCGACTGTTGATCCGCGCCTCAGGCACCGAGACGGTCATCCGCGTGATGGGCGAGGGCGACGACCGCATTCTGGTGGAGGAGGTCGTCGATACCATCGTCTCCGCGCTGGGGCAGGCCGCGGCTTGATGGAGCGCCTACGGGTGCGCGGACCACAACGTTTTAGAACTACACTCAATTGTTATCACCCGCGCAAGCGGGTGATCCAGTAAGTGGCGTTGCCTCGGCTTTGTCACTGTCGCCGGTGACTACTGGATCGCCCGCCTGCGCGGGCGATGACAGTGAGATCCAGGCGTGCGCGTCAGACCTCGATCGCCGCGCATCGCTGCTATCGACTAATATCCATAGTCCGCCCGGGCGGTTCATTGTACGAGGAGCGTCCCATTGCAGGATGCCGTCGTGAACAAGCCCGTTGTCGTTACCGAGGAATCGCAGGTCGCGCCTGTGAGCACGCCCGCACTGGCTGCGCCAACCGGTCCGGCCTATCTGGTGCTCGGCGGCATCAGCCTATCGCACTTCCTCAACGACACCATGCAGTCCTTGATTCCGTCGGTCTATCCGATCCTGAAGGAAAACTATGCGCTGGATTTCGCGCAGATCGGCCTGATCACGCTGGCGTTCCAGATCACCGCCTCGCTGCTGCAGCCGGTGGTGGGCCATTTCACCGACAAGAAGCCGCTGCCGTTCTCGCTGGCGATCGGCATGGGCTTTACCTTCTTCGGCCTGTTGCTGCTCAGCATCGCCCATGTCTATGCGGTCATCCTGGTCGCTGCGGCGCTGGTCGGGCTGGGCTCGGCGGTGTTCCATCCGGAATCGGCGCGGATCGCGCGGCTCGCGTCCGGCGGGCGCTATGGTCTGGCGCAATCCGTGTTCCAGGTCGGCGGCAATGCCGGATCGGCGCTGGGGCCGGTGCTCGCGGCGTTGATCGTGGTGCCGTTCGGTCAGCCCAGCATCGCCTGGTTTTCGTCGATCGCATTTGTCGCCATCGTGCTGCTGTGGCAGATCGGACGCTGGTACAAGCCGCGCATCGTGCCGCGTGCCGCTAGGGCCGTGGCGCGGCATCCCGATGCCCCGACATCGCGACGCGTGGCATTTGCCATCGGCATTCTGATCGTGCTGGTGTTCTCGAAGTTCATCTACATGTCGAGCCTGACCAGCTACTACACATTTTACCTGATCGAGAAGTTCGGCGTCTCGACGCAGGGCGCGCAACTTTATCTGTTCGCGTTTCTCGGGGCGAATGCGGTGGGCACCTTCTTCGGCGGTCCGATCGGCGATAGGATCGGCCGCCGCTATGTGATCTGGTTCTCGATCCTCGGCGTGCTGCCGTTCACGCTGGCGCTTCCGTTCGCAGGCCTGATGGGCACCGCGGTGCTGAGCGTGATCATCGGTTTCGTCCTGTCGTCGGCGATGCCGGCGATCCTGGTCTACGCGCAGGAACTGGTGCCGCATCGCTTCGGCATGATCTCCGGCCTGTTCTTCGGCTTTGCCTTCGGGGCAGGGGGCATCGGCGCGGCGCTGCTCGGCGAGGTCGCCGACCGCATGGGCATCGCCTTCGTCTATCAGCTCTGCGCGGTGCTGCCGGCCATCGGCCTGCTCGCGGTGCTGCTGCCGAAGATGCCGCGCTCTGCGCACTAGCCGATCCGCCGCGCGCTCCAGTTTGATATCAACACATTGTTAGTAATTGTGGCGCGACCGCGTCGTGCGCGGGTTCCACAGCGGTCCTCACATATTGTCAACCTTAATTGTTAGGGTTAAGCGCCGCTTAAGAATTTGGTGTCATCGTCCGTCCGTGAGTTTCTGAGTGTGGGGCCCCCGGTATTGCCTCTCTTGAAAAAGGACGACGCCAATGCGTAGCGTGAAATTGATATTGGTCGCCGGAGCGGCTTCCCTGATGTCGACCGCGGTTTTTGCCGCCGACATGCCCATGCCGCCGCCGCAGTACTACGCGCCGCCGGCCCCGCCGGCCGAAGAGTTCGGTGGCTGGTATCTGCGGGGCGACATCGGCTTCAGCAATCAGCGCGTGAAGAACATCGAAATGGGCGATAACCGGAACGCCGCTCTGCTGTCGCTTCAGGAGACCACGGCTTTCGACACCGCAGGCATCTATCAGGTCGGCGTCGGCTATCAGTTCAATAGCTGGTTCCGCGGCGACATCACTGGCCAGTACCGCGGCAATTCGAACTTTAAGGGCACCGACCGCATCACCTTTCCTTCGAGCGGATTCGTTGGGAGTGGCGTCAATAACTATAATGCGAGCAAGTCTGAGTGGGTCGCAATGGCCAACGGCTATGTCGATCTGGGCACCTGGTGGTGTGTGACACCGTTTGTCGGTGCTGGTGTCGGTATGGCTCGCGTCAATATTGCGAATTACACTGATAACGGTGGGACGCTCGTCAACTTCGTCAGCTCGTCGAGCTACGCGGGCGCGCCGGCCGCGTCGAAGTGGAATTTCGCCTGGGCGCTGCACACCGGTCTGGCCTACAAGGTCAACCCGGCGATGACCGTCGAACTTGGCTACAGCTACATGAATCTCGGTAGCGGCACCACCGGGCCCGTTTCGGACTACACTGGCTTCACGAAGGGGGTTGCCATGCAGTTCAAGGACATCACCTCGCATGATCTGAAGCTCGGCGTGCGCTGGAATCTCGACGCTGCGCCGGCCTATGCGCCGCCGCCGCCGCCGTTGATCCGCAAGGGCTGATCGGCCCAACTATCTTAAGACATCTTAACGGCGCGGGACCTTCCCGCGCCGTTTTGTTTTGCGTGAACCGCGCTCGCGCAACCATTGGTTAAGGTTAACGCGGGATGATCATGACAGTCGATGAGTTGAGGGATGTCGTGATGCGTAAGTTTCTGATGGCGACGGCAATGCTTGGGATGGCGCATGGCGCACAGGCCGCAGACATGCCGGACCTTCCGGTGCTGCGCGGCGCCTTTTCGGACGGCGTGAGCTCCTCGCAGGTGAACTGGCAGGGCTACTATATCGGTGCCCAGGCTGGCTATGGCCGCTCCGACATGAATTTCGCGGGAGCCACGCGCGCGGTTACGGCGCGAATGCTTGACGGCCTCGCGATCGAGCAGGACGGCCAGGTGTCGCAATGGCCCGTCATGGGCAAGGCATCACAGAACGGCAACGGCTTCGGCGGCTTCGTCGGCTATAACAGCCAGTGGGACGACGTGGTGATCGGCGTCGAGCTCAGCTATCTGCATGGCAAATTCGGCGGCACGCAGAGCGGCAGCGTGGGACGTTCGTTTGTCGACTCGCTCGGCTACACCGATGGCGTGACCAACTACGGTTTATCCAGCATGTCGATCACCGACATCGGCACGTTCCGGGCCCGCGCGGGCTACGCGTTCGGATCATTTTTGCCCTACATGTTCGGCGGTGTCGCGCTGGGACAGGCGGACATCATCAGGACGGCGCGCGTCTTCGGCCAGTCCGTCAACGTCAACGCGGCGCCAGGTTTTCAGTACATTTCGTTCGACCACAACAAGACCGATGCCCAATACAGCCACTTGCTCTACGGCTATTCCGCCGGACTTGGCGTGGACGTCAATTTGATTGGCGGCCTGTTCCTGCGTGCCGAGTGGGAATACATCCGCTTCTCGTCGGCCGTCGATACCAGCATCAACACCGTGCGCGCCGGGCTCGGCTACAAGTTCTGATCGCGCGCCGCCGCCCGCCAAACCTGTTGACAGGATTTGGCCGGGCTGCTGCTCTGGGCTTCCGACATGGAGCAGGGCGATCATGAAGATCTACGGCGACAGCAATTCCGGCAACTGCCTGAAGGTGAAGTGGGTCTGTGATCGGCTGGCGCTGCCGTATGACTGGATCGACGTCGATACGATGAAGGGCGAAAGCCGGACGCCGGAATTCCTCAAGCTCAACGGGGCCGGGCAGGTGCCAACCATCGTGCTCGACGACGGCCGCATGCTGGCGCAATCAAACGCCATCATCCGCTATCTCGCGCGCGACAGCGATCTTGTTCCCCGCGATGCGTTCCAGGCAGCGAAAATGGATGAGTGGCTGTTCTGGGAGCAGTACAGCCATGAGCCCTATATCGCGGTCTGCCGCCACCAGATGGTCTATCAGGGCAAGCCGGCGTCCGACCTCGATCCGGAGAAGATCAAGCGTGGCTACTTTGCGCTGGCACGTATGGAGCACCAGCTCGGGGCGACCAGGTTCCTGATCGGCGATCCGTTCTCACTCGCCGACGTGGCGCTGCTTGCCTATACGCGCGTCGCCCATGAAGGCGGCTTCCATCTCGACGGCTACGCATCGATCCGGCGCTGGATCGCCGCGGCGGAACGTGAACTGGACCTGCCGCCGGCCCGTTGATTGCCGCAGCGAGGCTGCGATTCGGCCGGTTCCGGTTAAACTGTTGGCAACCAAATGGGCGCGCGATGGTAATGTCGTGCAACGGACAGACGTCTCGCGCGTATATCGAGCGTGAATGTCGAAATCAAGAAATGCTATGCGATCGTCAAAATCGGCAACGACTACGTTGTCCAGGTGAACGATCGCGGCGTGATGAAATTCACCAGCAAACGGAAGGCGATACGTTCAGTGACCGTGGCGGCGGGATTGCTCGCGCGGGAGCAGGAAGCGGAGCAGGATGAACCGTCATCACCTTTTCGCGCGTGCTGGGAAGTTCCTTGACGCCGGAAGGCGATTCCCATATCCACGCCAGCGGGCCACCTCCCCCAACGGGAGGCTTGCTATCTGGAAGGATAGATTATGACTGCAGCTAAGCCATCTTCGCGGCCGAACGTGCCGCATTTTTCCTCCGGTCCCTGCGCCAAGCGCCCCGGTTGGACCCCCGAAAATCTCAAGGATGCAGCCCTCGGCCGTTCGCATCGCGCGAAGGTCGGCAAGGCCAAGCTCAAGCTCGCCATCGAACTGACCCGCGAAGTGCTGGAAGTTCCGGCCGGCTACAAGATCGGCATCGTGCCGGCGTCGGATACCGGCGCGGTCGAAATGGCGCTGTGGTCGCTGCTCGGTGCGCGGCCCGTCACCACCATCGCATGGGAATCCTTCGGCGAAGGCTGGGTTAGCGACATCGTCAAGGAACTGAAGCTCAAGGACGTCACCAAGCTGCATGCCGGCTATGGCGAAATTCCTGACCTCTCCAAGGCCGATCCGGCGTCGGACATCGTCTTCACCTGGAACGGCACCACCTCCGGCGTGCGCGTGCCCAATGCCGACTGGATCAAGGCCGATCGTGAAGGCCTGACCATCTGCGACGCCACCTCCGCGGCGTTCGCGCAGAAGCTCGACTGGGCCAAGCTCGATGTCGTCACCTTCTCTTGGCAGAAGGCGCTGGGCGGCGAAGCTGCGCACGGCATGCTGGTGCTCAGCCCGCGCGCTGTCGCGCGTCTCGAGAGCTACACGCCGGCCTGGCCGCTGCCAAAGATCTTCCGCATGACCAAGGGCGGCAAGCTAAACGAAGGCATTTTCGAAGGCGAGACCATCAACACGCCGTCGATGCTGTGCGTCGAGGACTATCTGGATGCGCTCGGCTGGGCCAAGTCGGTCGGCGGTCTCAGCGCGCTGATCGCGCGCGCCGACGCCAACACCAAGGTGCTGGCCGACTGGAAGGCCCGCACGCCGTGGGTGGACTTCCTCGCTGCCGATCCGGCGATCCGCTCCAACACCTCGGTGTGCATGAAGGTGGTCGATCCCGCCATCACGTCGCTGTCAGCCGATGCCCAGGCTGACTTCGCCAAGAAGCTGGTGGCGCTGGTCGAGAAGGAAGGCGCCGGTTTCGACTTCGCGCACTACCGCGACGCTCCCGCCGGCCTGCGCATCTGGTGCGGCGCCACCGTGGAAGCCAAGGACGTCGAGATCCTGACGCAGTGGATCGACTGGGCGTTCGCCGAGATGAAGTCCTCGCTCGCCAAGGCGGCTTAAGCACTTCTTACCCTCCCCTGGAGGGGGAGGGTCGACGGACCCTGAGCGACGCGCGGCGTCGTCACGATTCGGCGGGGTGGGGTGAAGAACTCCCCCCGCTCGTTCACTCAATTGTCAGCTCGTAGCTTCACCCCATCCCGGCGCTTCGCGCCGACCCTCCCCCTCAAGGGGAGGGTGAAGGAGCCTCATCATGACCGCCCCCAAAGTCCTCATTTCCGATGCTCTCTCTCCCGCCGCCGTGCAGATCTTCAAGGATCGCGGCATCGACGTCGACTTCCAGCCGAACCTCGGCAAGGATAAGGACAAGCTCGCCGAAATTATCGGCAACTATGACGGCCTGGCCATCCGCTCGGCCACCAAGGCCACGGCCAAGATCCTTGAGAAGGCGACGCGACTGAAAGTGATCGGCCGCGCCGGCATCGGCGTCGACAATGTCGAGATCCCCGCGGCGACCGCCAAGGGCATCATCGTGATGAACACGCCGTTCGGCAATTCCATCACCACAGCCGAACACGCCATCACGCTGATGATGGCGCTGGCGCGCGAGATCCCGCAGGCCGATGCCTCGACCCAGGCCGGCAAGTGGGAGAAGAACCGCTTCATGGGCGTGGAGATCACCGGCAAGACGCTGGGCGTGGTCGGCTGCGGCAATATCGGCTCGATCGTCGCCGACCGCGCGCTCGGCCTGCGCATGAAGGTGATCGCCTTCGATCCGTTCCTGTCGCCGGAGCGCGCCAAGGATCTCGGCGTCGAGAAGGTCGAGCTTGAGGACCTGTTCAAGCGCGCCGATTTCATCACGCTGCACACGCCGCTGACCGACAAGACCAAGAACATCATCGACGCCACAGCAATCGCCAAGATGAAGCAGGGCGTGCGCATCATCAACTGCGCCCGCGGCGGTCTGGTCGACGAGCAGGCGCTGGTCGATGCGTTGAACACGAAGCATGTCGCTGGCGCCGCCTTCGACGTGTTCGTCGAGGAGCCCGCGACCGCTAACGTGCTGTTCGGCCATCCCAACGTGATCTGCACGCCGCATCTCGGCGCAGCCACCACCGAGGCGCAGGAAAACGTCGCGCTGCAGGTCGCCGAGCAGATGTCCGACTATCTGCTCACCGGCGCGATCTCGAACGCGGTCAACTTCCCGTCGATCACCGCCGAGGAAGCGCCGAAGCTGAAGCCGTTCATCGAACTCGCCGAAAAGCTGGGCTCGTTCGCCGGGCAGCCGACCGAGACCGGCATCGCCAAGGTCACCATCACCTATGAAGGCGCTGTCGGCGAAATGAAGATCAAGGCACTGACCTCGGCGGCGCTCACCGGGCTGCTGCGCCCGATGCTCGGCGACATCAACGTCGTCTCCGCCCCCGTCGTCGCCAAGGAGCGCGGCATGGTGGTGGACGAAGTGGTGCGTGCCGCGCAGAGCGACTACGAGAGCCTGATCACGGTGACGGTGACCACCGACAAGCAGGAGCGCTCGGTGTCCGGTACGGTCTATGCCGACGGCCAGCCGCGTCTGGTCGATATCAAGGGCATCCGGGTCGATGCCGAATTCGGCAAGTCGATGATCTACGTTACCAACGAGGACAAGCCCGGTTTCATCGGCCAGTTCGCCTCGCTGCTCGGCGACGCCAGGATCAACATCGCTACCTTCCATCTCGGCCGCAACAGCAAGGGCGGTGACGCCATTGCCCTGGTCGAGGTTGACGGTGCCGTGCCGGCGGATGTGCTGGCGAAGGTGCAGACCCTGCCGCAGGTGAAGCAGGCCAAGGCGCTGACGTTCTAGGATCGCAAGCGCTTCGGTCGCCGCAGGCGACTCTTTGCAACGACGAAAATGAAAATCCCCGCCCCAAAAAGGCGGGGATTTTTTTGCGTGAATTCCACGTCGCGGTATTTTTGATCGGCGGCGGGCGTAAGCATTTGAAAACACTACGTTGATATATTCTTTCCAGGGGTCATGCCGAGCGCTGCTGAAAGTGTGGGCCAAGGGAGCTATAGCCGTGAAATTCAACAACATTCGCATCACGACCAAGCTGGTTATTCTGGTGGCGGTCACGATGATCGGCCTGTGTGCTGCAGGCGTTCTGGCGGCCCACATGGTCAAGAGCGAGATGCTCGCGGCGCGGACCGAACAGTTGAAGTCGATCGTCGAAATCGGCAGCAACGTGGCTGCCGGCCTGCAGAAGGACGTCGCCGCCGGAAAGCTGACGCGGGAAGCCGCCACCGCCGAGCTGGTGCGCCGGATCGAGCCGATGACCTATGACAACGGCAACTATCTGTTCATCTACACCATGGATGGCACCGTGGTTCATCTGCCGGGCTTCAAATCCGGGGCCGATCGCCTCAACACGCTGGTCAACGGCGTGGCCGTGACGCGCGAGTTTCGCGACGGCGTGGCAGCCAAGGGCTGGCACATTCTGACCTACGAATTTGCCAAACCCAACGCGCAGGTTCTGTCACGCAAGATGGGCTATGCGGCGGCGCTGCCCGGCTGGAACATGTTCATTGCTACCGGCGCCTATCTGGATGACCTCGACGAGCACCTGAAGCCAATCATCTGGGCGCTCGGTCTGGCAATGTTCGCGATTGCCGCCGTTGCCGGCCTTATCGCCTGGTTTATCGGACGCAGCATCACCCGCCCGCTCGGCCGCCTCGGGGCGCGCATGAAGTCGCTCGCCGATGGCGCGCTCGATGAGAGCATTCCCGGTGTGGAGCGCGGCGACGAGATCGGCGCGATGGCGGCGACGGTGCAGGTTTTCAAGGACAACGCGCTGCGCATCCGCGCCCTCGATCAGGTCGAAGCCGACGCGCAGGGCCGCGTCGCCGCCGAACGCCGCGCGGCGATGGAAAGCATCGCCGACGATTTCGAGCGTAGCGTCAACGGCATCGTCCGCTCGGTTTCGACCGCGGCGGCCGGCATGCAGACCACCGCGCAATCGATGACCGCGACGGCAAGCGATGCCAGTTCGCGCGCGGCCACGGTCGGCTCCGCCTCGCAGCGCTCGTCCGACGACGTCGGCACGGTCGCCTCCGCAGCCGAGGAACTGTCGGCATCGGTCAACGAGGTGCTGCGCCAGGTGGCGCAGTCGACCGAGGTCGCCCGCCGCGCTGTCGGCGACGCCGAGCGGACCAACGCCACCGTGCAACTGCTGTCGCGCGGCGCCGAGAAGATCGGCGAAGTGGTGCAGCTGATTCACAACATCGCCTCGCAGACCAACCTGCTGGCCCTCAACGCCACCATCGAGGCGGCCCGCGCCGGCGAGTCCGGTCGCGGCTTTGCAGTAGTGGCATCCGAGGTGAAGGCGCTGGCCAGCCAGACCGCCAAGGCGACCGAGGAAATCTCCGCCCAGGTCTCGGCCATGCAGGCATCGACCAGCGAGGCGGTGGCGTCGATCACCGGGATCACCGGCACCATCGGCGAGATGAGCGAGATCACCAGCCGCATCTCCGGCGCCGTCGAGGAGCAGGGCAAGGCGACGCGCGAGATAGCGCAAAGCATCCAGTCGGTTGCTGCCGGTGCCAGCGAGATCAGCAATCACATCGGTGGCGTCAGTTCGGCCGCCGAAGCCACCGGCGCCGCGGCCTCGCAGGTGCTGTCCAATGCCCGCGATCTGGACGGTCAGTCCGGCATGCTGCGCGCGGCGGTCAATGATTTCCTCGGCAAGGTCCGGGCGGCGTGAGCCATGCCGGTGCTGCTTGCTGATCCTCTGACCTGCCGGCTCCCCGGAAATGCCGTGCGTTACGGGAAGGTATTTATGGTGGCAATCACGCGTTGCGATTCCCCGTATTTTTACGGAGTCGCAGGCTAATCAATAGCGAGGATATGAACGCTACTGTCGGATTAGGTCCGTCGCCGCGACCGTTCGGGAGATAGCCAGTGCAATTCAACAACCTTCGCGTCACCTCCAAGCTGATCATCCTTGTGGGGGTGACTTTGATGGGGCTGTGCGCAGCCGGCCTTCTCGCCGCCAATCTGATGCGGAACGAAATGCTGACGGCGCGTATCGACCAGACCAAGATCTTTGTCGAGGCCGCACGCAACATGGCGATCGGGTTGCAGAAGCAGGTAGCCGCCGGGAAACTTACCCAGGAAGCGGCGATCGCGGAATTCGTCAGTCGCGCAAATACGCTGACCTATGACAACGGCGCGGGCTACCTGTTCGCCTATACAATGGAAGGTGTGGCTCTGGCGCTGCCGGATCCCAAGCTGGTCGGCCAGAACCGGATTGACTCGCTGCTTAATGGGCGGGGGGTGATCCGCGAATTGCGCGACGGAGCCGCCAAGGGTGAAATTGCGCTCCGCTATGAAAACCTCAAACCCAACTCGCAGGAGATGTCGCGCAAGGTGGCCTACGCGGTTCCGATTCCCGGTTGGAACATGTTCGTCGGCAGCGGCGCCTATCTCGACGACCTCGATACCAAGCTCAAGCCCATCATGTGGACGCTTGGCTTGGCGATGGTCGCCATCGGCGCCATTGCCGGGCTGATCGCCTGGCTGATCGGCCGCAGCATCACGGCGCCGCTCGGCCAGCTTGGCGCGCGCATGGAGGGGCTCGCCAATGGCGCGCTCGACGAGAGCATTCCCGGCGTGGAGCGCGGCGACGAGGTCGGCGCCATGGCCAAGACCGTTCAGGTGTTCAAGGACAATGCGCTGCGGATCCGCGGCCTCGAGCAGGTCGAGGCCGACGCCCAGAACCGCGCGGCCGCCGAGCGCCGCGCAGCGATGCAGAGCATCGCCGACGAGTTCGAGCGCAGCGTCAACGGCATCGTCCGGTCGGTTGCGACCGCGGCGACGGATATGCAGACCACCGCCCAGTCGATGACCGCGACGGCGTCTGACGCCAGCTCGCGCGCCGCCACCGTCGGCGCCGCCTCGCAGCGCTCGTCCGACGATGTCGGTACGGTGGCCTCGGCCGCCGAGGAACTGTCGGCGTCGGTCAACGAGGTGCTGCGCCAGGTGGCGCAGTCGACGCAGGTCGCCAGCCGTGCCGTCAGCGATGCCGAACGCACCAATGCCACCGTGCAATTGTTGTCGCGCGGCGCCGAAAAGATCGGCGAGGTCGTCCAGTTGATCCACAATATCGCCTCGCAGACTAACCTGCTGGCGCTCAATGCCACCATCGAGGCAGCGCGTGCCGGAGAGTCCGGCCGCGGCTTCGCGGTGGTCGCCTCCGAAGTGAAGGCGCTGGCGAGTCAGACGGCGAAGGCCACCGAGGAAATCTCGGCCCAGGTCTCGGCCATGCAGGCCTCCACCGGCGAGGCGGTGGCGTCGATCACCGGCATCACCGGCACCATCAGCGAGATGAGCGAGATTGCCAGCCGCATCTCCGGCGCGGTGGAGGAGCAGGGCAAGGCGACGCGCGAGATCGCGCAGAGCATCCAGTCGGTCGCCGCCGGCGCCCACGAGATCAGCAACAACATCGGCGGCGTCAGCGCGTCCGCCGAAGCCACCGGTGCAGCGGCCTCGCAGGTGCTGTCCAATGCCCGCGATCTCGACGGCCAGTCCGGCATGCTGCGCACGGCGGTCAATGACTTCCTCAGCAAGGTGCGGGCGGCGTAACGCTGACTTGCTCGCTCTCCCGGAATGGGGCAGGCGAACCTGCCCGCGCAGCAAAAAGCCCTCCCGCAAGGGAGGGCTTTTCTCGTGGAGACAAGGCCGAGCAGCGAAGCTTACTTCGCCTTCAGGAAATCGCCGACTTCGAGCAGTACGAACTCGTTGTCGTCGGCCTTGTTGGGCTCGCGGCTCGATGAGAACGGCAGGTTGTTGTCGTTGCCGACGATGATATGCGTGGCATCGACCTGATCGACGTTCTCGATGGTGAAGAACGGGAAGGTCAGAACGCCGTCGTTCAAGGGCTTGAGCGACTTCTTGTCGGGATCCTGGATCTTCATCAGGTCGATATAGCCGATCTTGCGCACCGGCTTGCCAACATTGGCGTCGCTGAGTTCGATCTTGAACACGCGCTTGAACTTGGCCAGATCCGGGAAGCAGTCGGTGCCGCGCTTGCCGTCGGCGCAGGCCTTGTCCTTGGTGCCTTCGCCGTTGTCGCGCTCGATGATCAGGCCGTTGTCGGCGGTGATCATGTTGAAGTCGCCGATCGCATTGCCGTTGTTCTCGAACACATACTGCCAGGAGCGGCCGGTGAACTTCTCGGCCTTGACGTCGAATTCGAGGATGCGCGCGGCTTCCTTGCCGTCGACCTTTTCCCAGTCCTTCTTCTCGGCATCCCACACCGGGCCTTCGAGCAGGCCGTAGATGAACTTGCCGTCCTTCGACGACGCGAAGCCCTCATAGCCCTTGGAGCGGCGCAGGTTGACGTTGGTGAAGGTGGCGCCCGGTGCGCCCGGCGACTGCACCTGCCAATGGTCCGGCGAACGCACCGGCTTGCCGTCGATCACGGTCTCGAACACCGCAAGTACCTTGCCGGTCATGTCGGTCTTGAGGATGTAGGGCCCGAATTCATCGCCGATCCAGAAATTGTCGCCGATGATCTGGAAGCCTTCGGTATCGAAATCAGCGCCGGTCAGATAGCGCTTGGCGGTATCCTCGTGGACGATGCGGAACGGCACCTTCTTGTCGGGGTCGTGCAGGAAAACGGTGGCTTGACGCTCGACCTTGCCGGCCTTCCAGTCGATCTTGTGGTGGTTCAGATACAGCATGTAGTCAGCTGAATTGTAGCGCGAGCCGGCGCCGTTGTCGGTCAGTACCCAGAACGAGCCGTCGGGCATCACCTTGATGCCGGAATGCCCCTGCAGCGGCTGGCCCTTCATCGGCAGCGAAATCCCGGTATCGCGCTCAAAGGACTTGCCCATCACGGTGCCCAGCGCGTCCACGCGCTTGCCGGTGGTGTATTTTCCGGAGGTCTTGAGGTCGTTCGGCGCGTCGGCCGGCGCATCGATGGTCGACATTGCCGGCAGCACGGCATGGCCGGCCAGCTTGGCGGGAAATTCGCCTTCGCTTTGCGCCAGAGCCGCGGACGACAGCAGCAGCATCGACGCTACGGAACAGAGCAGGGATTTGCGCATGGTGGTTCTCCTTGTGGTGACCATGCTGCGTGTTCTGGGGCGCGCGCGTTACGGCGCGCTGACGGATGCATGACGGCGGAATGACAGCGGGGGACAAGGCTGCGGCAAGGGGGCGCAGCCGTCGTCCCCGCCGAAACGCAATTGCGTTTCGGCGGGAGGTGCGCAAGAGCGCGCACCTCAGGATGACGCTCCGTCTGTGGCAGTAGTCCCTACTGCTTCTCGATGCCGGCTTCCCTGATCAGCTTCTCCCACACGACGAGCTGTTCCTTCAGGAAGGCATCGAACTCCTCCGGTGGTCCGGAGAACGCCTCCATGCCGCGGTCGGCGAGATCCTTCTTCATTTCCGGACGGTCGATGATCTTGCGGATCTCGGTATTGAGCTTCAGCACGATATCCCGGGGCATGTTGGCCGGACCGAGATAGCCCTGCCACGAGGTGATATCGAAGCCCTTGACGCCCGCTTCGTCCATGGTCGGCAGATCGGGTAACAGTTTCGAACGAGTCTTGGTGGTCACCGCCAGCGCCTTCAGCGCCTTGCCGTTGACGTGCGGCAGTCCGGTCGGCACGTCCGTAAACATCATGCTGACGCGGCCGGCGATGACGTCGGTCAGCGCGGGCGGCGAGCTCTTGTAGGGAACGTGCAGCATGTCGATGCCGGCGAGCCGCGCGAATGTTGCGCCCGACACGATCGCCGACGATGAGCCGCTCGCATAGGAGTACTTGCCCGGGTCCTTCTTGGCCAAGGCGATCAGCTCGGCCACCGAGTTGGCGGGGATCTCCGGATTGATCACCAGCATGAAGGGCAGGTCGCCGGTGCGGGCGATCGGGGTGAAGTCCTTGATCGGATCGTAGTTCATGGTCTTGAGCAGATAGGGATTGGCCGAATGCGAGGTGTTGGTGGTGACGAACAGCGTGTAGCCGTCCGCCGGCGCGCGGGCGACATAGCTGGCGGCGATCGACCCGTTCGCGCCGGGCTTGTTGTCGATCACGATGGTGACGCCGAGCGCCTGGGCGAGTTGCTGCGAGATGACGCGCGTGGTGGTGTCGGTGCCGCTACCGGCGGCAAACGGCAGTACCAGCGTGATGGCGCGATTGGGGTAGGTGCCTTGCGCCAGCGCGCTGCCCGCCGTGCCGATGGCGATGACGGCCGCCGCCGCCCGCAGTGCCCCGCGGACTCCATGAATGTCGATCATCCCGTTTGCTCTCCCTGTCTCCGGCCTGAGTGGCCGGCATTGTTGCGGGCAAACTAACTGACGGTCGCGCGGCGTCAAAGCCGAAACGCGGCACGCTGATACCGCGTGGCGGAAGGCGCCGCAGACGGCGATGACGATCAGCCGTCGCTGCTCCCGATCGTCCCCCGGGGCAGTGTCCGCAGGGCGGCGTGCGGGAGCGATCGTTGCGGCATGTCGAATAGCAAGACCGTGGTCCCTGTGCCGCACCGCGGCAATCGTTTTGACAAAACCGCGGGCCGTCGTTATATCTATTAGAATAATTCTAATCTAAAATAAGGCATTGAAGATGAAGGCATTTTCAGACTTGACGGAGCGCGAGGTGCTGGCGGTCGCGATCTCCGGCGAGGAGGAAGACAGCCGCATCTATTCCAGCTTCGCCGAGGACCTGCTCGATCGCTACCCGGATTCGGCAAAGATCTTCAGCGAGATGGCCGAGCAGGAAAAGGGCCATCGGCACATGCTGCTGGAAATGTATGAGCAACGGTTCGGGCCGAACCTGCCGCCGATCCGCCGCGGCGACGTCAAGGGATTCATCCGTCGTCGCCCGATCTGGCTGACCCGCAATCTCCCGCTCGATGCCATCCGCAAGGAAGCGGAGACCATGGAATTCGAGGCCGAGCGATTCTACGCCAGGGCCGCCGAGCAGACCACCGACGTCCATGTCCGCAAGCTGCTGGGCGATCTCGCCGAGATGGAAAAGGGCCACGAGCAGCTGGCGTCGCGGCTGTCGGAGACGTTCCTGACGCCGGGCGCACGCAGCGCAGAGGATCACACCAGGCGGCGGATGTTCGTGCTGCAATATGTCCAGCCCGGGCTCGCCGGCCTGATGGACGGCTCGGTGTCGACGCTGGCGCCATTGTTCGCCGCGGCCTTCGCCACACACCAGAACTGGGCGACCTTCCTTGTCGGCCTCGCCGCTTCCATCGGTGCCGGCATCAGCATGGGCTTTGCCGAAGCGCTGTCCGACGACGGCTCGATGACCGGGCGCGGCTCGCCGTGGCTGCGCGGCGGCATCTGCGGATTGATGACTACCGTGGGCGGCCTCGGCCACACCATGCCGTATCTTGTGCCGGACTCCTGGGCCAACGCGTTCTGGATCGCTACGGCCATTGCCGGCGTGGTGGTGTTCTTCGAACTCTGGGCGATCGCCTGGATCCGCGCCAAGTACATGGACACGCCGTTCATGCAGGCGGTGTTCCAGATCGTGCTCGGCGGCGTCATCGTGCTGGCGGTGGGCATCCTCATCGGCGGCGCGTAGCCGGAGCCATCGTGCTTTGCAGCCGCGCGTAGCGGCTCCGATTGCGACGTCGACGGCTCACTGATGCGTCGCATCCGCGCGCGAATTGATAGCAGGACCCGCGCCGTTCGAAACACGAGTCACCCCGCTTCTGACGGACGACATAGCGGCAATATGTAGCTTGGCATACTGAGAAAATTTTCATTTTCCAATATCGAGCTACCACTCGCGTTTGTCGCGCAGCCCGCCCGTTAATGCACAGTTATGCTCCGGCCAATACCTTGACGGCACGAACCATAGGAACGTGCCATGCAAATCGGTCGTCTGTTTTCGCTCTCCATGCTCGCGGTCACGGGATTGGCAGTGCTTCTGGGCGCCGAGGTGCTCGTCCCGCAATATCGAACCGTCGCCAGCAAGAGCGAGGCCATGAGGGCCGTCGAGGCCTTCGGCGCAGTTCTGGTGGTGGGACAGAACATGGCGGGCTTGCGGGCGCCTTATGTCGGACCCTTGTTCCAGGAAGCCGCGGCGACGCCGGTGCAGCTCGACGCCGTTGCGAAGGTGCGCGCGGCATCGGACGCCGCTTTTGCGAGCGCGCGCGAGGCTATCGGTGCACTCAGCGACGGCGCGGCGGTAATTGACGGCCTGTCCAAGGCCGCGGCGAGCCTTACCGACGTTCTCGGTAGCGCCGATCGCGCCATGACCTCACCGATGACGGCGCGCGACCCCGCCATCATCAAGGGCTTCCTGCCTGGCGTCGGCAAGGCCGTCGCCAGCGTCGAGCCGCTTCTGAACCGCCTTGAAAACGATGTTGCCGTGGCGGACGCATCGCTCACGACATTGTTGAGCATCGCCCGCACCGCCCAGGATATCCGCGTCACCGGCGGCAGCCGCGCGGCGACGTTCTCGCTGCCGGTCAGCACCCGCCGGCCGCTGACGCCGGCGGAGATGTCCAGCATGGATCGTGGCCAGGGCCGTATCGACGCCGGCCGGGAACGGATCGAGGCGTCTGTCGATCAGCTCGGCAAGCCGGAACGGCTGCTGGCGCCGCTCAAGGTCGCGATCGAGGGCTATTTCGATCGCGCCGCGCCCGCCATCGAGAAGGAGATGCCGGCCGCACGCAGCGACGGCAAATACGCCATGACGTCCGACGTCCTCGCCGCAACCATCGTGCCGGCCATCCAAGCTTTCATCACGGTCCGCGATGCAGCGCTGGCCGAGGCCGCGCAGCGTGCCCGCACCGGGCGCGACCACGCCATGATGATGCTGGCTCTGACCTGCGCCGCAGTTCTTGCCTTGCTTGGCGTGCTGGGCGCGGTGACGGTGATGTTGCGCCGTCGGGTGATCGCGCCGGTGGCGACGATCACCGAGGCCGTCAGCGAACTCGCCGCCGGCCGGCATGACGTCGTCATTCCCGCGATCGACCGGACCGATGAGATCGGCACGATGGCGAAATCCCTGCAGGTGTTCAAGGAAACCCTGATTGCCAAGAAAGCCGCCGACGAGGCCGCTGCCGCGGAAGCCGATGCCAAGATCCGGCGCGGCCAGCGCGTCGATACGATGACGCGCGATTTCGAGGCGATGATCGGCGAGATCGTCGACATCGTCTCGTCGGCCTCCACCGAATTGGAGGCCTCCGCCGGAACGCTGACGTCGACCGCCGAGCGCTCCGAGAAAATGACCACGCTGGTGGCGGCAGCTTCCGAAGAAGCGTCCACCAACGTACAGTCGGTGGCCTCCGCCACCGAGGAGATGGCCTCTTCCGTGAACGAGATCAGCCGCCAGGTGCAGGACTCGGCGCGGATCGCCGGCGAGGCCGTGGTGCAGGCGCAGTCGACCAACGACCGCGTCGGCGAACTGGCGAAGGCGGCTGCGCGCATCGGCGATGTGGTCGAACTGATCAACACCATTGCCGGACAGACCAATCTGCTGGCGCTGAACGCGACGATCGAAGCGGCGCGCGCTGGCGAAGCCGGCCGCGGTTTCGCGGTGGTGGCGTCCGAAGTGAAAGCATTGGCCGAGCAGACCGCCAAGGCGACCGGCGAGATCAGCGCGCAGATCACCGGCATCCAGGCCGCGACGCAGGAATCGGTGAACGCCATCCGGGAGATCGGCAACACCATCGCCAGGATGTCGGAAATCGCCTCGACCATCGCGTCTGCGGTGGAAGAGCAGGGCGCGGCGACGCAGGAGATTTCCCGCAACGTCCAGCAGGCGGCGCAGGGAACCCAGCAGGTCTCGGCCAACATCACCGACGTGCAGCGCGGCGCCAGCGAGACCGGATCCGCGTCCTCTCAAGTGCTCCATGCGGCCAAGTCGCTGTCCAGCGAAAGCGCGCGCCTCAAGGCCGAGGTCGCCCAGTTCCTCAACTCGGTTCGCGCCGCGTAGCGCGATCCGCCAGCACTTGCCACGCGCAAGCTGCCTGCGTTCGGAAGCTGGGCATTGCTGAGGCGCTCTCCGACAAGGGCTCGATGACCAGGTGCGGGTCCCCGTGGCTGCGCGGCGGCATCTGCGACTTGATGATCAAGAGCACACGGATATGCCGTTAGTGCAGGCAGTGTTCGAGATCGTGCTCGGTGGAGTCATCGTGCTGGCGGTCGGAATATTGATCGGCGGCGCGTAGCCGCCGCCGGTTGCGTCCCTGCAGTCCTACGTGATGCCAAATCAACTCGAAATTAACCGAGTGCCACCTAAAGCTTTATTTACTGTCGTTGCATCACCAAAATTGCGTTCAAAGAAAATGCAGGCCGGCGTTCGAATGGACGCAAGCGCAGATTCTCCGCTGTCGGCGGGCATGCGCGGGCACGACCATTCGCGCGCCTGACCAGACCGTTTCGGGGCCCCCCATGAATCTTCGAATCCGCACGCTGCTGCCGCTGGTCGTCTGCGCGCTCGCCCTGATTGCGGTCGGCCTTGCCGGACTTGGCGTCCGTGACGCGCTGCAGCGCGGCGCGCAGTCGGAGGCCTTTCTCGAGGTCAACCAGATCGCGCGGGCGTTGCTGCGCAGCTCGGGGCAATGGGCGACGGAGCGCGGCATCATCAATTCCACGCTGAAGGCGCCGGAAGCGGCGGGCGTGGCGCGGCTCGGCGAGATCAAAGCCCTGCGCGAGGCCGGCGACCAGTCCCTCCGCCAGGCGCTCGAACTATTGCGTGCGCAAGCGCAGACAAAAGCCACCGCTGCGGTGATCGCCGACGCCGAGCAGATGCATCGGGCGCTGCAGGCCGTGCGCGGCAAGATCGATCAGGAACTCGGCAAGCCGATGAATGTGCGGGCGACTGAGGTGGTGCAGGGCGCCTTCGCCCAGATCACCCTGGCGATCGAGACTTCGGCGAAGCTGCGGCAGACGCTCGAAACGCTCAGCTCCCCACCCTCTGCGGCGTTGGCGCGACTGGTGATGCTGCGCCACCTCACCGCGGACATGGCCGAGTATGCCGGCCGCGAGCGCGGCTATCTCGGCGGCATTATCAGCGCGCGTGCCAAACTGGGGAGCGAGCAGTTACGCAACCTGTCGATGTTCCGCGGCCATATCGATCTGGCTTGGTCGATGGTGGCAGCTTTGAAACAGCGTGTCGACACGCCTGCCGCGGTCAGCGATGCGATCGACGGCGTCGCGAAGGAATACTACGGCGTCTATAACGCGGTGCGCGAGCAGATATTCGCCTCCGGAGAACGCGGTGACTACGCGCTCAGCGCCGACGAGTACTTCAAGCGCGCCACGGTGGCGGTCGGCCACATCCTGCGGCTCGCCGAGGCGATCGGCGGCGCGGCCGATGAGGAGGCGGCCAACGACGCGGCGCGCAGCAGCGCTGCCGTGAACGTCAACGGCGGGGTGCTGGCCGCGGCGCTGCTGCTGGTCATCGTCAGCCTGTGGCTGACCTTCGCTCGCATCCTGCGGCCGTTGTCGACGCTGACCACCGCGATGCGCGGTCTCGCCGCGGGCGATCTGACCGTCGCTCTGCCGGGGCTGCGGCGCACCGACGAGATCGGCGAGATGGCGCAGGCAGTGGACGCCTGCAGGCGCCACGTTCAGGCCCGGGCGCGAGAGGAGATCGAGGCAAAAACCGCAGACGACGAGCGCATTGCGGCGCAGCGCCGCAAGGACATGCACCGGCTGGCCGAGGGTTTCGAGAGCGCGGTTGGCGAGATCGTCGAAACCGTGGCGTCGGCCTCCACCGAACTCGAAGCTTCGGCGGCCACGCTGACGTCGACTGCCGAGCGCGCCGAGGAACTGACCACGCTGGTGGCGGCGGCGTCTGAAGAGGCCTCGACCAACGTGCAGTCGGTGGCCTCGGCGACCGAGGAGATGGCGTCGTCGGTCAACGAGATCAGCCGCCAGGTTCAGGATTCGGCGCGGATCGCCGGCGAGGCGGTCGAGCAGGCGCAGAAGACCAACGACCGCGTCGGTGAACTGGCGAAGGCTGCCGCCCGCATCGGCGATGTCATCGAACTGATCAACGCCATCGCGGGACAAACCAATCTGCTGGCGCTGAACGCGACCATCGAGGCGGCGCGCGCCGGCGATGCCGGCCGCGGCTTTGCCGTGGTGGCGTCCGAGGTCAAGGCCCTGGCCGAGCAGACGGCCAAGGCTACCGGCGATATCAGCGCACAGATCAACGGCATCCAGGCCGCGACCCAGGAATCCGTGACAGCGATCAGGGAGATTGGCGAGACCATCGCGCGCATGTCGGAGATCGCCTCGACCATCGCGTCAGCGGTGGAAGAGCAGGGTGCGGCGACGCAGGAAATTTCCCGCAACGTCCAGCAGGCGGCGCAGGGAACCCAGCAGGTCTCGGCCAACATCACCGAAGTGCAGCGCGGCGCCAGCGAGACCGGATCTGCGTCCTCGCAGGTGCTCACCGCAGCGACGTCACTGTCATCGGAAAGCGCCCGGCTCAAGCTTGAGGTCAGCAAGTTCCTCGACTCGGTGCGGGCCGCTTAGCGCGGTCCCCAAGTAGAGGTGTTGCGTCCGCAGTAGCGTAGCGGTTGGCTTCCTGAGCGTCGCGCGCACCACCCCTCCGTCGACACTTCCGGCGCCACCGGAATGCAGGGGCGCATGGGCAACTACCGCCGCGATGCCACGACCACGCCGGCCAGCACCAAGGCATAGCCGACCAGATGAAACAGTTTGGGCTGTTCGTCGAGGAAAACGATGGCCATGGCCGAGCCGAACACCGGCATCAGGTGGAAAAACGGCGCAGCGCGGTTGGGCCCGATCAGGGCGATGCCGCGGTTGAAGAACAGGTAGGCCAGCGCCGAGGGAAAGACGATCACATAGATCAGCGTGACGAGCGTCAGGCGGTCGAGGATCAGCGGCGTGCCGGACGTAAGTTCCCAGATGTTGAGCGGAATGGTCATCAGCGCGCCGGCGCCGATGGTCACCACGATCAGCGACAACGGATGGCTGGCCGGTCGCCGCAGCATCAGCGCCGAGTAGATCCCGAAGATGAACAGCGCCGCCGCCAGCATCGCGTCGCCCTTGTTGATCTCGATGCTGGTCAGCGCCGCGAGGTCGCCACGCAGGATGATGATCAGCACGCCGATGAGCGATGTGAAGATGCCCAGCAGCCGTGGCAGCGTCAGCCGCACGCCGAACAGGATCAGCGTCCACAGCGCCACGCACAGCGGTCCGGCCGACTGGATCAGCAACCCGTTCAGCGCCTGAGTATACAGCAGGCCCCAATAGGCGAGCACGGTGTTGGCGGCAAATCCGGTGAAGCCGAGCGCAAGCATCAAAGGCCAGCGCGCGATCAGCACCGGCCAGTCGTCGCGCAGATGCGGCCAGGCAAACGGCAGCAGCAGCAAGAACGCGCCGACGCAGCGCACGCAGGCCATCGTCACGGGCGGGACATGCCCGGACACGTAGCGTCCCAGCACCATGTTAGTGGCCCAGAACAGCGACGTCAGGCTGAGCAGCAGATAGGGCTGGTTGGAGAGCCAAGTGACGGGAGACAGCTTTCGGCTTTGGTCCATCATCGAGCCCGTCAATCGCCACGCAAGGAGTTTAGATCGATTCAAATAATCGCAACTCACGCAAACAAACAACCGTCCGACGCGGGACGCTTCCATGCACCAACGTGCCGCCGCGCGCAAAGCTGCGGCAGTCTGGCAACAGTGCACAGCGAAAGGCTCTGTCTGGAAGCCTTCCATTGGAGTTGCCTGGACAAGTCGCCTAAGCGGAATCCAGCGAAGTGTTGCGTCATCCACATCAGCAGATGCGCCGGATATGAGTGGAGGCTTGCGTTGAAGAAGATCCATCTGTCGCGGCTGGCGGCCTTGTCGTCGGCCTGTGCGTTGAGCGTGCTGACATTGAATTCATCCGCGGCACAGCAAGCGAACGCGGGGGCTGGGCAGGGCGCGCAGACCCTGCCTCCGGTGGTGATCAGCCAGCCGCAGGTGCGCCGTGCCGCGGCGGCCGCGCCAAAGCGCGCCGCCCGTGCGCCGCGCAGCAGCGCTGCTGCTTCGCGCAGGCCGCCGGTCGAGCGCGCCGCCCTATTCGTCGAGAATCCGCGCGGCGCGATCCGTGGCTATGTCGCCGGGCGCAGCATGGCCGGCACCAAGACCAACACTGCGATCAACGAGAACCCGCAGTCGGTTTCGGTCATCGGCGCCGAACAGATCTCGCGACCAGAGGCCGAAGAAGTTCGATGAGATCGTGCGCTACACGCCCGGCATCGTCGGCGGCTATTTCGGCGCCGACACCCGCAACGACTGGTTCCTGATTCGTGGCTTCAAGTCCGACGACAATAGTCTGTTCCTCGATGGCATCCAGTTGTTCTCGACCGCTTTCGCGACCTGGAAGCTTCAGCCGTTCAATCTCGAGCGTGTCGAAGTCCTGCGCGGGCCTTCCGCGGTGCTGTACGGTGGATCGAGCCCGAGCGGCATCGTCAACGCCGTCAGCAAGATGCCGCCGGCGGAGCCGATCCGCTACATCGAAGCCGGCGTCGATAGCTTCGGCAACGGTTACACGGCGTTCGATTTCGGCGGCCCGGTCGCGATCTCGCCGGAGCATGGCAAGCTGTACACCCGTCTCGTCGGCCAGGTGCAGAACGGCGGCACCCAGACCGACTTTACACCCAACAACAACTACTTCATCGCACCGTCGGTGACCTGGAAGCCCGACGCTGACACCAGCCTCACGGTGCTGGCGTCGGCATCCTATAACCAGACCCGCGCGCAGAATTTCCTTCCCTATGCGGGCACTGTCACCGCCGCGCCGTTTGGCAGGATCGGGACGGGGCTGTTCGCCGGCGAACCGAGCGCCGATACGTTCAAGCGCGAGCAGGAGATGCTGGGCTATCAGTTCGAGCGCCATCTGTCGGACAACGTCACGTTCCGCCAGAATGCGCGCTACGCGCACACCGATGTCACGCTGTCGACGCAGCAGGGGTTGGGCTACGCGACGACGCCCGCCGCCGCAAACCTGGCGCGCGGCAACTTCTTCACCCATGGCATAGGCAACCAGGCCGACCTCGACAGCCAGGTGGAATACCGTTTCGACACCGGCATTCTCAGTCATACCACGCTGTTCGGCCTCGACCTCAAGCACTACAGCATCGATGACTACCAGGGATTCGGCGCGGCGACGCCGCTCAACCTGATCAATCCGGTCTATGCCCCCACCGCGCAGTTCAGCGGGACGCCGTACCAGAATGCGATGCTGACGCAGAACCAGCTCGGCGTCTACGTGCAGGACCAGATCAAGCTCGATCGCCTGACGCTGGTGCTGAGCGGTCGCAACGACTGGGTCGGCACCAACAACGACAACCGCATCGGCGCGGGCCTGAGCCGCGAAGACAGCAAGTTCAGCGGTCGCGCCGGGCTGATCTACAATTTCGACTCTGGCGTCGCCCCCTATGTGTCCTACGCCACCAGCTACAACCCCGTCGTAGGCACCAACTTCTCGACCCGCACGTTGCTGATGCCGGAAACCGGCCAGCAGACCGAAGTCGGCATCAAGTATCAGCCGGTCGGGTTCGACGGTCACTTCGGCTTCGCCTATTTCGACCTGAAGCGTCAGAATGCCCTCACGAGCGATCCCAGCAACGCCAACTTCACGGTGCAGAACGGTGAAGTGACGTCGCGCGGCCTTGAACTGGAGGCGGTCGCCAATCTGGCGCCGGGATTCAAGGTCATCGGTTCATTCACGACCTATAACCTGTTCGTCAGCAAGGATGGCAACCCGGCATTGATCGGTACGGTGCCGACCAATACGCCGCGCCAGATGGCGTCAGGCTGGGCCGACTACACGTTCCAGGACGGACCGCTGCGCGGTTTCGGCTTCGGCGGCGGCGTGCGCTATATCGGTTCGTCGTTCGCCGACGCCGCCAACCTGCTGCCGGTCCCCTCCACTATACTGGGCGATGCGGCACTTCACTACGAGTGGCAGAACTGGCGCGTGGCCGTGAATGCGGTCAATGTCACCGACCAGATCTACGTGGCGAGTTGCGCTACGGCATCGTCCTGTTTCTATGGCGATCGCCGTCGCGTCACGGCCAGCGTCGGCTACAAGTGGTAGCAGGCCGTCAAGGCAGCGGTGCCGATCGGCTCAAGGAAGACCAGCAGGATTAGTCAACCCCGGCCGAAGCCGCGGCAATCGCCGGCTTCGGCTTCCTGGCCGCCACCACGATGCCGCACAGCACCAGCGCATAGCCGACGATGTGAAACAGGTGCATCGTCTCGCCGAGGAAGAAGATGGCCATGGCCGAGCCGAACACCGGGATCAGGTGAAAGAACGGCGCCGAGCGGTTGGCGCCGATCAGGGCGATGCCGCGGTTGTAGAACGTATAGGCCAGCACCGAGGGGAACACCGCGACGTAGGCCAGCGACAACAGGTTGCCGGCATTGATCTCCGCCGGTGGCCGCGTGAACAGCTCCCATATGAACGGCGGCACGAGGCACAGCGCGCCGCAGGCAAAGGTGAAGGTCAAGAACGACAATTGCTGGATCGCCGGCCGTTTCAGGGTAAGCACCGCATAGAGACCGAAGATCGCCATCGCCAGCAGGAACAGGAGGTCGCCCTTGTTGAGCTCGATGGCGGTCAACGCCGCAAGATCGCCACGCAGCAGGATTACCAGCACGCCGATCATGGAGAGCGCGATGCCGCAGGCTTGCGCGATGGTCAACCGCACGCGAAGAATGAGCAGCGACCAGATCGCGACGAACAGCGGTCCCGACGATTGCAGCAGCAGCGAGTTTAGGGCCGTGGTGTATTCAAGTCCCCAGTATTGCAGCGAGTTGAACAGGCCGATGCTGATCAATGACAGGAAGATCATGAATCCGAATTGCCGTCGGATCACCGGCCAGTCCTGCCGCATCGCTCGCCAGCCGAACGGCAGCAAGATCAGTGCGGCGAGGCCCCAGCGAAAGAATGACAGGGTGAACGGCGGAATGTGGCCGGCAGCGGCGCGACCGACGATGGCGTTGCCGGCCCAGAACAGCGAGGTCAGGCTGAGCAGCAGATAGGGCTGGTTCAACAGCCATCCGATCGGTGTGCGTTCGGTCGAGATGGAAGGGGGCATGATTGGGCCTGGACAGAAAACGCTGGTACCGCGCGGCCAGCTACTGGCCGGCTGCCGGATCGGTCTGACAGACACGGATTTGCCGCCGATATCAATGGCGGAACTGCATTGCGATCATGCAGGACAGCGCGGTCGCGCCGCCGCCGCGCAACCTTCGCAGTGCAAAGAAAAGGCCCCGAACGGCTCGGGGCCTTTTTCGCTGCGGACCGACCTTACCAGCGTCGGTTCCAGTCGTTATTCCAGTTGTTGTTCCAGTCGTTATCCCCGCGAGCACCGTGGCGGCGGCTCTTGCGCGGGCGCTGCTCCTGACCGAAGGCCAGTCGCGGATTGACGATGCAGTCGCCGCCGATTCCGCTCACCGTCGCCATGCACTGGTTGAACGACGTAAACGAGCAGCTCGGATTGAAGCCGGTGACCGAGGTGCGCGAGCACCACGGGTAATCTCTAGCCATGCTCGGCGTCGCGCCGAGGACAAGGAGAAAGGCGGAGGCCGCCAAGATTGAACGCATGGTAGAATCCTTGCTCGTTGACAATGACCGTCCAATTCTAGGGACAGTTGATTGTTCCGCCATGCGCGGTCAAGTCTCGTGGGTGACGTCAGCAGTCTCCGGGTTTGGCCGTCGAGGTGGCGCCCTGGGCCTGCTGCGCCGCTGTCGGCTGACCCTCGGTCTGTCGCCGCACGTCCTCCGACGAGGTGGCACCGCCGGCGGTGGCATTGCCCATGGCGCTGGTCGGCGGATGTTGCGCTGTAGTGGCGGAGCCTGTGGTGATCGTCTGTCCGGTATTGCCCGGCGTGGGCCCGGCGCCGGCATCGCCCATCTTGCCGTCCTTGCCCGTCGTGCAGGGGCCTGCCTGTGCGGCGCCGAGGCCGAGCATCAGAATGGCCATTCCGGCCATCATGGTCTGGTGGATCTTCATGTGTCTCTCCTGGGTTTCCCCGTCATCGGCCGCGTCTTCGCGTGGCTGGACGGCAAGGGGGAAACCCGCCCGACGCGGACCTGTTCCGGGAACTTATCTGTTTACGTTCAGGCCACCACGCTGCTGGCGGTGGCGCCAAGTGCCTTGCAGGCGTCGTTCGGATCCAGCGCGATCTGCAAGCCGCGCTGGCCGCCGTTGAGATAGATGCTGGCCTCGCTCAGCGCCGCCTGCTCGATCACCACCGGCACACGCTTCTTCTGGCCGAACGGGCTGATACCGCCGACATGATAGCCGGTCAGACGCTCGGCGTCGGCCGGTCGCATCATCTTCGCGGTCTTGCCGTGCAATGCGGCCGCCAGCTTTTTCATGCTGACTTCGCAGTCGGACGGCACTACGACGCAGACCGGCTTGCCGTCGACCTCGGCCATCAGCGTCTTCAACACCCGCCGCGGTTCGGCGCCCAGCGCGGCTGCGGCCTGCAGCCCGATACTGTCGGCGTCGGGATCGTAATCGTAGCTGTGCAGCGTGAAGGCGATGCCCAGCCTGGTCAGCGCCAGCGTCGCGGGGGTGGTCTTCGACATGGTGCGTCCTGCTTCGTCCGGCGCGGGGCCGGAACCTGTTGTTGCCCTTGACGTTGCTCCGTGCAACCGCAGGAGAGCGCCATGGGACTTGCGACATACGCCATTATCGAAACGGGGAAAACCGGAACCTCCGGCCCCAACATCTACAGCACCTGGGGAATCCTCCACGACGGAAATGTCGAGGGCGATTACGAAACCAAGGAGGCGGCTTTCGAATCCGCAGTGGCCGCGGCCTCGCTGGCGGTGCGCGAAGGCCATGAAGTCCATGTCAGCGTGCCTTCGCGCGCGGCCGGCAATGGCACGGCGCTGGGCGCCACCACCAATTAACCCCTACGTACGCAGAAGCAACAGGAGCCGGCATGAGCCAGGAGACCCCAAAGGACGATCCACGGCAGCGCGACGACTGGAAGCCCACGAAGGGGACCGACGAACCGTGGAAACAGCCTGCACAGAAGTCGCAGGACCCGGCGGCACCGGATACGCCGAAACCCGATCTTGAAAAGTGGAGCGAGACCAACACCCATTGAGCGGCGTGGCGTGGCGGCGCGTGTTACTGCGTGGGCGCGCCGCGCCGCCACAGCCAGACATTGATGCTTCCGGTGCGGCCACGGACTTGCACGTCCTCCGGGCCGTTCAGCACACCGGAGGTCTGCACCGGCGAGTTCGGTCCGGCCTTGCGCAGCAGGTCGTCGGTCAGCGCGATTTCGGCGCCATGGCTCTTTGCTACGTCCATCATTCGGCTGGCGACATTGACGGTGTCGCCGATGGCGGTGACGTGCTGGTGACTGCCGCCAAGCCGTGACGCGACGATGGCGCCGAAATGCGCGCCGATCTTGAAGCCGATCCGGCTTCCGACCTGCGGCGGCAGCGAGGCCAGCCAAGCGTGTGTGCGGGCGCTTAGGCCGAGACAGCAATTTACGGCGTTGACGGCATCGTCGGCGGAAGCTTGCGGCAGGCCGAACAGGATCATCGCGCCGTCGCCCATGAAGCTGGTGATCAGGCCGCCGCAGGCCTCCACTTCACGGTCGACGATGCGCTGGAAATCGCTCAGCAACTCGCGCGTTGCATTGGGGCCGGCCGTCTCGCTGTGTGCGGTGAATCCTGACAGATCGATAAACACAATGGCCGCGTCCTGATGCACCGGCTGCAGCAGGAAGTCGGGATCCTCGGTCAGCCAGGCGTGCAGCCGCGGCGCCTGGAACTGCTGCAGCAGGTCGCTGCGATCCGCAAGGTGCTGGGCGCGCCGGCGCCCCATCCAGATCTGCACGGCGCCGAACAGGATCGTCGGCGGGGCGGCGGCGGCAATCGGGAGCGCGGCGCTTAGCCAGACCCCGTGTGCGAACGCCGCAACGTTGACCGTCGACCAGATCGCCGCGACGGCGGCGATGGCCACAAGCCCGACCGTATTACGGCGCCACGCCAGCAGGCCGACCAGCAGCATCGGTAACAGCACCGCGACGGCGCCATCGGCGAGCCGCACTGCGTGGTTGCGCACCAGCGCATCCTTGGCCAGCAGATGGGTGATGGCAGTCGCGACCACCTCGACGCCGGGCATCACCGGATCGAACGGCGTCGGGAAAAAGTCGCCGCCGCCGGTCGCCGTGACGCCGATCACCACAGCGCGGTCCTCGATGTCGTGGCGCGCCAGCGTGCCGTCAAGCGCGGCGGAGGCGCCAACAGTAGGGATGGTGCCGTGCGGGCCGTAGAACGAGATCGGCAAGAGATGCCCGACGTCGGTCGGGACATCCGGCCCCGACAGAACGAAATCGTTCGGCGCGATGCTGGGGTCCTGGCGCGCGGCCGCCGCCGCCGTGCGCAGCGGCAGCGACACCAGCACGGCATCTGCCGTGCGGAACAGCAGCGGTATCGAGCGCGGAATGCCGGTCTGATCGGTGGTCACGTTGACCACGCCGACGCCGGCCTGATCGGTAAAGTCTTTCAGCGGCAGCAGGAAGCGCGCCGCGGTTGGAAGCCGCGCCAGCGGTCCGTCGCCGTCGGCGGCGAGGCGCTGCCGCGACTCGGCGAATATCGCCGCCGCGGCGATCACCGCATTGGTGTTGCCCAGCGCCCGCGCCAGCGCGGCATCGTCCTCGGGCGTGCTGCGATCGACCAGCAGCAAGTCCACTGCGATCACCCTGGGTTTGAGCTGTGCGATCTGCTCAATGATGCGGGCGAGGGCGGCGCGTGGCAGCGGATAGCTGCCCTGTTCGCGCACCACTTGGTCGTCGATGGCGACGATGGTCACCGCGTCGGGCGGCAGCCGGGTGCCGCGCGCCAGCACCCGCAGATCGGTCAGCGTCGCCTCGAAACGGTCGAGCAGCCGCATGCCGGAGGGCCCGTTTCCCCAGGTCAGCGCCGCGCCCCAAAGGCCTGCCAGCACGATGGCAACGGGAGCCTGGAATGCCCGGGCCTTCATCGGCTGCCTAGCGGCCGAGCCGGGCCATCAGCGCCGCAACGCGGGGCGCGGCCCAGCGCTTCACTTCCAACGGCGTCGTGCCGGCCTCGACATCGACGCCTTCGCCCGGGCCGAGCACCACCTGGCCCGCAACGGTGGGGCGGCGGACGGCGACACGGCCGGTGTCGACGAATACCGAGGTCTTGGCGGCGTCGGCATCGACCGCCCATTTGGTGCCGCGCACCGCGGCGATGGCCTGCGGCGTCGTCACCTCGAAGCGCTTGCCGGATTTGTTTTTCGGCGCCTCGACGAACACCGCCTTGCTCTGCAGGTCGATGGCGTCCACATGCCCGTCACGATTGCGATCCTGCAGCGTGAACGTTGCGCCGCTCTCGGCGACGATGGTCAGCCCACCGCCGCAGCGCAGGGTCTGCGTACCCGCGGCCGACGCTTGCGCCGTGCAGCCCATCCCTGGTTGCTGCGCCGAAGCGGCGCCGCAGAATATTGCGCCCACCAGCGCGGCGGTCGCCATCTGCGTGGGGATACTCATGCCAATACTCCAAATTGTTCGACAGCCATGGTCCTTTAGGCGTGCATCGCGCGGTTTCGTTCAAGGCCCAAGGATTGGCGGGGCGCCGGTACCTATATAAGGCCGGCCGAAACCCATGCCACCCGCCGGTTCAAGTTTTTGGAGGCTTGGCCGTTATGTCGGTGCGGTTTTGCGCAGGTTCGCGATGACGCAGCGAGATCCGCATGCGCATCTCGGGCGGCTCGGCTCCGCGCACCGGCGCGATCAAGCCGCTGTGAACGCGAGCCGCTGTCCGCCTGATGCCTAATCGGCGATCAGCGTACGCAGTTCGTCGATCATCCGATCGGTCTCGAACGGCTTGCCGAAAAACCTGCTGTCGGCGGGCAGCTCATTTTCTGAAACCTGCAGATGGCCCGAGACGATCACGATCTTGATAGGGGGCCAGCGGTCGCGAACGGCGTGTGCGAGTTTGAGGCCGTCCATCGATCCGGGCATGTTGACGTCGGTGAACAGCAGCGCGATGTCGGAACGAGACTCCAGGATCGCGACGGCCTCGTCGGCGTTAGAGGCCTCGATGGGGATGAACCCGGCTTCTTCGACGATGTCGGCGGCATGCATGCGCAGCAACGCTTCATCTTCGACGATCAGGATGGCGTAGCGTTCAGGTTTCTTCGATGTTGCCATTGCGATCTCGTATCAGAGGCTGGGGGCGGCCGAAACCAGATCGCTCAATCTGGTCTCGAACCGGCAGAGCAGGCCTTCCGGCAGGTAGTCGATTTTGACCGAATTGCCAAAATCCGATGCCAATGTTCTCTCGATCAGGCGCGATCCGAAGCCGCGGTGCGTCGGCGGCGCCACAAGGGGGCCGCCGGCTTCGCGCCATTGGAAGTGCAGCAGCGGCTCTTTGTCAGACGCGATACAATTCCAATCGATCGCGATCGTTCCGCCGGGCACCGACAGCGCGCCATATTTGGCTGCATTGGTCGCAAGCTCGTGAAGCGCCAGTGCCAACGACAGCGCCTGCTTCGCGGTGAGCTGGACAGCGGGGCCGCCGGCGCGGATGCGGCCTTCGCCGGTGCGATGCGGCGCCAGCGCGCCGTCCACCACGGTAGGCATCGAGGCACTGGTCCAGCTCGACCTTGTGAGAATGTCGTGGGCCTGATTGAGCGCATGGAGGCGGGCATCGAAGATGCTGCGCGCTTCCTCCTTGGTCGCCGCGGTACGGAAGGTCTGGTTGGCGATGGCGCCGACCATCGCCATGGTGTTCTTGATGCGGTGTTCCAGTTCGCGCGTCAGCAGCCGCTGCTGCGCCTCCGCGCGCTTCAGCTTGCTGATGTCGCAGATCGTGCCAATGAAGCGGATCGCTTTGCCGTTCTCGAAATCCGACTTGCCCTTGGCGGAACACCACCGCTCGATGCCGTCCTCGAAGCCAATGGTGCGAAACTCGATGTCGTAGGCTTGCGGTCCGTCCGGCCGCATGGCGTCGGTACACGCTTTGTCAGTTGCTTCGCGATCGTCGGGATGGACGCCCGCCAGGAACACGTCGAAGCTCACCGGCTTGCCGGGCGTCAGGCCGAACAGCTGGTAGCAACGCGCATCCCATTTCAGGACGCCGGTTTGCGGATCGAAGTCCCAGGTCCCGGTGTCGGCGGCGTTGAGCGCGGCGGCCAGACGGGCTTCGCTGGTCTGCAGCGCCACTTCGGCAAAATGCACGGCGGTCACGTCGCGAGACACCGACAGTAATTTTTCGGGTTTGCCGTCGGGGCCGGGGATGGGCGTGACGCTGACGTCCCACCATCTCGGCGAGCCGGCCATGGTGGCGGCGTAGCCCCGGAAGTGTCCGGCACCTCCGGCCTTTGCGGTGGCCACTGCCGCCTTGGCGTCGATATGGCCTTGGTCCTGCCAGAAGTCCGGCCATGGACAGCCCCGGATAGCAGCGAAGTCGGTGACTTCCATGATCCGCTGGCCGCCCTCGGTCATGAATTCGAGGTTGCCTTCGAGGTCGAGGATCTTGATGCAGTCGCCCGACGAGGCCAGCAGGCTGCGCAGCAGCAACGTTGGGTCTGACAGCGGCCCGAACGATTGATCCACGAATACCTCTGACAATGAATTCTCGAGCGGTCAGTTGCTGCGTATCAGCAGTGCTTGCATCAAGTTGCGAGGTGGGTGACGGTTCCCTGTCGCTCACCGCCACGGCAACGCAGCCACCCCGCTGATTACGCCGGATGTGCCGGAACCCGCGCCATCATTGCCCGGCGCCTCCACGGAGTACGGATTTTTGGGGGATATCAAGGGTTTGACCGCGCTCTGAAGTCCTCAAAACGGCCCTTCTTGCTTGCTTCCCCAAGCGGCTTCCGTTAATCCCGTGATGCCTCGCATGCGAGCGGCTGCGGCCGTGTTTGGCTGGGCGCTCCGGCATGATTCGCACGGCGGGAAACCGGTTTTCCCGCCACAGTCATGCGCCATGAAGTGAATTGCAGGGATTACCTCGAAATGGCCAATGTTGTCGTCGTCGGCGCCCAGTGGGGCGACGAGGGAAAAGGCAAGATCGTCGACTGGTTGTCGGAGCAGGCGGACATCGTCGCGCGCTTCCAGGGCGGCCATAATGCCGGCCATACGCTGGTCATCGACGGCACCACCTACAAGCTGGCTCTGCTGCCGTCGGGCGTGTTGCGTCCGTCAAAGCTCGGCGTCATCGGCAACGGCGTGGTGTTCGACCCGCAGGCGTTCCTCGATGAGGTCAAGCGGCTTCAGGCTCAGGGCGTGCACATCGGTCCCGACAATCTGCGCATTGCCGAGAATGTCACTTTGATCCTGCCGCTGCACCGCGAACTCGACAGCCTGCGCGAAAACGCCAGCAAGGCCAATGCCATCGGAACCACCCAGCGCGGCATCGGCCCGGCCTATGAAGACAAGGTTGGCCGCCGCGCCATCCGGCTGATGGACCTCGCCGATCCCGACACGCTGCCTAACAAGATCGACCGCCTGCTGGCGCATCACAATGCGCTGCGCCGCGGCTTCGGACTGCCGGAATTCGACGGTGCGGAGATCCAGAAGGGCCTGATGGCGCTTGCGCCGGAACTGCTGCCTTACGCCGAGGCCGTCTGGCGGCTGCTCGACCAGAAGCGCCGCGAAGGCAAGCGCATCCTGTTCGAGGGTGCGCAGGGCGCGCTGCTCGACGTCGACCACGGCACCTATCCCTACGTCACCTCGTCCAACACCGTCGCTGCGCAGGCCGCCACCGGCACCGGCATGGGTCCAGGCGCGGTCGGCTACGTGCTGGGCATCTGCAAGGCCTACACCACCCGGGTCGGCGCCGGCCCATTCCCCACCGAACTCGACAACGATATCGGCCGCCGCATCGGCGAGCGCGGCCGCGAATTCGGCACCAACACCGGCCGCCCGCGCCGCTGCGGCTGGTTCGACGCCGTGCTGGTGCGCCAGACCGTGCGGACCTGCGGCATTCACGGCCTGGCCCTGACGAAACTCGACATTCTCGACGGCTTCGACACCATCGAGGTCTGCGTCGGCTACATGCTGGACGGCAAGGAGATCGACTATCTACCGGCCGGCGAGGGCGCCCAGGCCCGCATCGTGCCGGTCTACGAGACCATCGAAGGCTGGAAGGAACCCACCGCCAATGCCCGGTCCTGGGCGGATTTGCCGGCCCAGGCCATCAAATACGTGCGCCGGGTCGAGGAACTGGTTGGCTGTCCGATTGCTTTGCTTTCCACCAGCCCGGAACGCGAAGATACTATTCTGGTGCAAAATCCGTTCGAGGCTTAACGAAGTATTACCAGAATACTCTCAAAGTGAGGGTATTCACAGAGTCGAGTACCGATGGCTGACTACTACCCGCTGATTGCCCGTGCCATCGCTGGCCTGGATCCCAGTGCTCCCGGCGAGCAGCGCCGCGCGCTGTACGAGCGCGCGCGCAGCGCGCTGATCGCGCAATTGCGCAGCGTCGAGCCGCCGCTCACCGAATCCGAGATCACCCGGGAACGGCTGTCGCTCGAGGATGCCGTCCGCAAGGTCGAGTCCGAGGCCGCGGCCCGGGCCCGCGACATCAGTCGCGGTGGCGACGGCAAGCCGCGCGCCGGCGACGCGTTCCGCAACAACAACCGCGCCAATCCACAGCCGCCGGCCGAGCCCTCGCCGCGCGGCCGCCAGCCGATCGTGCCGACGCCGGCACCGCCGCGCGACCGTCCCGACGATGTCGCGGCGGAGCGCCCGAAGCGCAACCTGCGCATCGATCCGCCGCCGATTCCGCGGCAGCAGCAGCCCAGCGTCGCCATGCAGGAGCCCACCCTGCCGCCGACCCGCGAACGCTCCGCTGCGCCGCGCCCCGACCAGCCGGCGGCTCCCGGTGCCGCGGCCATGCGCGGCTTTCGCGACGTCACTGCCGATGTCGACGATCTCGGCCGCGCCGCCGCGCAGGCCAACCGCGCCGCGCGAAAAACCTATGCCAACGTCCCGTCGGAGTCGCCCGAGTTCGACCGGCTCGAGCCGAGCATGGAAGACCGCGGCGGCGATTATGCCTATGACGAGTCCGGCAACGACGGTCGCTTCGAGTCTGAACCGGCGTCGCGGCAGCGCCCGGATTCGGTAAAGCCGAAGAAAGAGAAGAAGATCAAGCCGCCGCGCGCACCGCGCACCGGCCGGTTTCCGCTCAAGACTGCCGTCGGCATCGGCATCGCAATGATCCTGGTCGGCACCGCGATCCTGGCGGGTCCGAAGATCATGCAGACGGTGCGCGGGTTCGGCTCCTCGACGCCGGTCGTGGTCGATGCCACGAAGGATGCGCCGCTGGCGCCGCGGCCGAAGATTGCCGATCGCGTCGGCCAGCCCAGTTCGTCGGACCAGGTCGCCCCCGTGGCACAGCGCGTGGTGCTCTATGACGAGGATCCGGCCGAGCCCAAGGGCAAGCAATATGTCGGCACCGTGGTGTGGCGGACCGAGCAGATCAAGGCGTCGGGCGGCAAGCCCGGCGACCTCGCGGTGCGCGCCGATATCGAGATCCCGGAACGCAAGTTCAAGATGTCGATGTCGTTCCGACGCAATACCGATACGTCGTTGCCGGCCAGCCACACCGCCGAACTGACCTTCGTGTTGCCGCCGGATTTCTCCGGAGGCGGTGTCAGCAACGTGCCGGGCATCCTGATGAAGTCCAACGAGCAGGCGCGCGGCACGCCGCTGGCAGGACTCGCGGTCAAGGTCACCGACGGCTTCTTCCTGGTGGGCCTCAGCAACGTCGAGAGCGACCGCTCCCGCAACATCCAGTTGCTCAAGGAGCGTTCGTGGTTCGACGTGCCGCTGGTCTACAGCAACCAGCGCCGCGCCATCATCGCCATCGAGAAGGGCTCGCCGGGCGAGCGCGCCTTCAACGAGGCCTTCGCGGCCTGGGGCGAGTAGTCTTCCTTCACCTCTCCCCGCTGGGGAGAGGTCGGATTGCGAAGCAATCCGGGTGAGGGGCCTCGCTCGGACACAAACCTCCACGCCAGCGAGTAGGGCGGATCAGCGAAGCGTGATCTGCCATTCGGCGTCAGACAGGCGCAATACGCCGGGCCATTGCGACGTTTGAATGCTCTACGGATGGTGCTGGATCAAGCCGGCGCGGCGGCGAAATATCTTGGCGCGTCGCGCCAGTCGCGGGCCGCGGCCCTGACCGCCTTGGCGCGATAGTCCAGTTCGAGGTCGCACAGCATGCCGCGCAGTTCGGCGTCGGCTTCCTGGCTGGCGAGCCGGTTGCAGTCATCGGCGCGTTGCCGCAGGTACATTTCTGAAATCATGCAGCCTCCGTCCATCAACGAACAATTGACGGAGGCTGTGCGCGGTTATGGGCAAGGGCGTGGCGGCAATGTGCACAAATGCGACCGCCGGGAACCCGAAAAACTACGGCGCGCCGCCGGCGCCGGCGGCGATCGCGTGGGTCACTAGGTCGTGGGCGTCGGTGATGCCTTCCGATGCGCTGCGCACGATGGTTTCGGCCATCTTCGCCTTGGTGGCGGGAGTGCGATGCTGCTCGGCGATCTGCTCCACCGCGATATCCAGCACTTCGCGCAAGGCAGCGATGTAGCTGGGGTCGAATTTCGGCATCGACTCTGTCGTCATGGGGCCCTCTGTTCTCAATGGGCGGACCATGACGACGCAATGGGGCTGATGTGAGTCAGGGCCATGAACTGGCGATGACTGCGGCTGACATTGAAGTGATGGCGACATCGCGCCATCGACACCAAACTGTAACCTTTTCCGTGTGCACGCCGGCGCGGCGCGGGGACGAGCGGACGCGCCTTGGCGCGGTTGCGGCATATGCCGAAGCTACGGCTGCGGCATGCGCGAAAATCGGAGCACGGGCGGTGACGACTCGTTTATGGTGTTGGCGTAGCGTGGCGGCCGTCAGAGCCCGGCTGCCCGCGCTCGCTTTGGGGCTCGCTGATGATGCCGACCACGATTCTGCCGATCCTGCCGATCTGTTCCGACCTGCGTCTGCGTCGTCTGGCGCAGGCCTTTATCGTGCTGCTGGCGCTGTCGCCGTCGCCATCGACGGCGCGCGAGGCGCCGAGCGCGCCGTTCCTGCAGAAGAACGGCTTCTATCTGGAGTCGGCGGGTTTCAAGGCGCGGTTCGTCAGCGATGCGGCCTCGCAGGAGGCGATGCGCAAACTGCCGGCCCACCGCTTCGTGGTGCACAAGACGCCGAACGGTCCGGTCTACGTCTATGCCGATCCGAAAGCCTGCGTCTGCATCTTCACCGGCCGCCGCGACAATTATCTGTCGTATCTGGACATCCTGCGCGCGCCGCTGCCGCAGGCGGATGCGGTGTCGCCGGACTACAAGTCCGAAGCCGGCGCGCTGCTGGCCGACGACCCCGTCGACTCTGCCGGCATCGACTGGCAGCCCGATAGCGCCGCGGCCTTTCTGCGCGACTATTACTAGCACGCGGGTTCTGCAGTTCGGCGACGACGGTAGCACCGGGCGGGTCCGAGAGGTTGATTTCCGACGCCCTCGATGCCGCGCGCGTTACACGCGGAAATCCATGACCTGACCAGGCGATTTTGCGCGTCGGCCTTAAGGAGAGATTAGAACTCGGCGTCTAGATTTGCGCTCCAATTGCGCGATTGAGAGCCCCGCAAAGGTGGACCGGAAGGTCCAGGAAGGTACCTCGATGCAAACCCTTGGTTCAGCTTTGGACGACCAAAAGGGTTTCGGCCGGGGATTCGATTTCCTTCGGATATGTCTGGCGACCGGAATCATTGCCTGGCACACCGCCCAGCCGAGCGGGCATCTGGAGTTGGCCAGGGCATCCGTCTTCTGGCTTTCCGAATACATGCTTGTGCCGATGTTTTTCGCCTTGAGCGGATTCCTGGTGGCAGGAAGCAGCACGCGTCTCTCTGCAAAGAACTTCATGCTTAACCGCGCTGCGCGCATCCTGCCGGCGCTCATCGTCGACATCTTCTTTGCGGCGCTCTTGATCGGCCCGCTGGTGACGACGTTGCCCGCAAGAGAATATTTCACCGACGCGACTTTCTTCAGCTACTTTCTCAACATCACGGGATGGATCCACTACTCTCTTCCGGGCGTGTTCGAGAACAATCCTTCGCCGGAGGTGAATGGCGCGCTCTGGACGGTCCCTTTCGAAATGGGCTGTTATGTCATTCTGATCGGACTGATGCTGTCCGGGGCGATCAAACGAACCAGAGTGGTGCCGTTGTTCACTCTCGGCGTTCTGATCGCCGGAATCTATCTCAGGCAGATGTCATCGCACCTCGTCAGCGACCATGCCTCGTTTTTCGATCTGCTGGCGATGAACCTCTTCCTTTTCCGCGGATCGTTGCTCTGGCCGTCCTTCCTGATCGGAATCGTCCTCTATCAACTGCGGTATTGCGTGCCGTTCTCCAGGACGGCGGCCATCGGCCTGCTATGCGTGGCGGCTCTTTTGAGCGCATTTGGAAGTAATGCGGCGTTGTTCGGCAACCCCGGCGTTCATGCCATCGCGCTCCCGCTGCTCGGCTATCTCACCGTCCTGGTCGGGCTGTCGCCGATGCCACGTCTTCCGGGCTTTGGGACCGGCGACTACTCCTACGGGCTGTATCTCTATCATGTCCCGTTCCTGCAGCTGCTGATCCACTACTTTCCGGAGGCCTGGACCGGCGACCGTTGGTGGACACTGTTTCTGGTCGGGTTTCCGCTCTCGCTGACAGCCGCTGTGATCTCGTGGCACCTGTTTGAATATCCCGTGCTCAAGCTCAGGAACTCTTTCGTGATCAAACGACGGCCGGAAGGTGCTACGGCAGTCTTGGGCGTGCCACGCTTGCCGCCAACAGCCAGTTTGCCGCTGACAGCGCATCTGTCACGGGATAGTTGACCGCAATTCTCGATCGCGATGCAGCGCCAGGATCGGGAAATATCCGGCCTCGTCGCCGTCGGTCGACGCCAACCTGCAGACTGGCGTCATCGCCGACACGCTGCTAAATCCCGACCAGTTCACTGGAGTCTGAAGATGTCCCATAAAACCTGGATCGCGAAACGGTCGCTGTCGATCGATCTGGAATACGACACGGCATTCGAGGTCAGGGAGGGCATGACCTATACAGACGACGGCACCACCGTGTTCGGCGATTATGTCTGCGACGAATTGTTTGCGCCGGCCACGCCCGGTCCCGGCACGATCGTCGTGACCCATCCCGAGGCGCGCAGGTCGCGAAGAAACTAGTCTACAGCGTTTCGAAGGTGGCTCGTCCGCACCAATGCGATGGCTCGGCCTTTTCCTGTCGAAACACCTTGTTGTGCAGGATGGTCACGACGTAGGTCTGCTGCCCGATCGAATTGCCCATCGCGCCGTTCACGGTCGCGCGGACACAGGTCTCCCAGGCTCCGGCTGCCTGCAGCGGCGGCGAAAAACTGATGTTGGACGGTGCCGCTGCGGGCATGAAGAATTCGGACAGCCGTGTCGCGAGCAGATTGCGGATGTCCGGAGCCGGCTCGGGTTGGGGCGCCGCGGCGGCCTTGTCCTTGAGGATGTCCGGCGCCCAGGTGGCGCCGGGATCGATGGAGCATCCCGACAGGGCCACAGCGATCAGCGGAATGACAAGGCATCTGGACATCGGTCCAAGCTAGTGCCCGCCCGGTTGTCGAGCAAGGGGGCTCGCGGCGAGCCATGCTCCTGGCTCGCCCGGCGTTGCGTGGGTACGTCTATGCCGGGCCGCGGTCCCCGGCAGCCGGCGCGCTCCGGCTGACGTAGCGTCCTCCGCCCTCGCGGCCGACCAGCGCGCCATCGCGCACGACAAAGCGTCCACGCAGCATGGTCGCCACCGGCCAGCCGGTGATCTCGATGCCTTCATAGGGCGTGTAGTCGGCGCCGTGATGCAGGCCGGCCTGCGACAGGGTCGCCGTCTTCTTGGGGTCCCACAGCGCGATGTCGGCGTCGTAGCCGACGCTGATCGAGCCCTTTCCTGTCAGTCCGTAGGTCTTGGCGTGGTTGGTCGAGGTCAGTGCCACGAACTGGTTGACGGTGATGCGTCCCTTGCTGACGCCTTCGGAAAACAGGATCGGCAGCCGGGTCTCGACGCCGGGAATGCCGTTGGGAATCCAGCGGAAGCTGGTGCGTCCGCCCGGCGTCAGCTTGCCGGCTTCGTCGTCGAAGCGGAACGGGCAGTGGTCCGACGAGAACAGCGTGAACACGCCCTGCTGCAGGCCTTCCCAGCACGCCTGCTGGCTGGCCACGTCACGCGGCGGCGGCGAGCAGACGTATTTCGCGCCCTCCATGCCGAGATCCTTCAGGTCCTCCTCGGTGAGCACCAGATATTGCGGGCAGGTCTCGCCGGAAATCTTCAGCCCGCGCTGCTGGGCGCGGCGGATCTCTTCCATCGCCTCTCGGTTGGAGACATGGACGATGACCAGTGGCACGTCGATCAGCTCGGCCAGCGAGATGGCGCGATGGGTAGCCTCGCGCTCCACGGCGATGGGACGCGACTTGGCGTGGTAATACGGCCCGGTATTGCCGGCACGTTCGAGGCGGTCGGCAAGAAAACGAATGGCGTCATAGTTCTCGGCATGAACCTGCACCAGCGCGCCGGTCTCACGGGCCACCGTCAGCACCTGCAGGATCTCGTAGTCGCTCAGCACCATGTCCGCATAGGTCATGAAGATCTTCAGCGACGTGTAGCCGTCGGCAACGAGCGCCGGCAGTTCCTGGCCGAGCACGGCGTCGGTGGGATCGGAGATGATCAGATGGAAGGAGTGGTCGATGTAGCAATGCCGCTCCGCCAGCGCATGATAGTCCTTCAGCGCCTCGCGCAGCGGCTGCCCCTTGGCCTGCAGGCAGTAGGGCATCACGAAGGTGTTGCCGCCGAACGCCGCTGCCCGCGTCGCGCTGGTAAAATCGTCGGCCATCACGATGCCCGGACCGGACGGCTGCGAGATGTGGACGTGGCTGTCGATGCCGCCCGGCAGCACCAGCAGTCGGGTGGCATCGACGATTTCACTGGCGTCGGTCAGCGCCTCGCCGAGCGCGACGATGCGGCCGTCCCTGATGCCCACGTCGGCCTTGAAGGTCTCGCTGGCGGTCACCACGGTGCCGTTGCGAATGACGGTGTCGAAAGTGGCCATGGCGAGACCTCCCGTTGAGTGTGTGTTGCGAACCGGTCAGACGTTCTGGAACAGCGAGCCCCAGCCGGTCACTCGCTTGGTGTCGACGCCGGCCATCTTCAGGCACTTCCATACCACGGTGGCGATGGTGTCGTAGACCGGGATGCCGGTTTCCTGCTCCAGTTTCGCGGTCGACGGCGCCACCCGCAGATTGGTGCAGATGATGGCAATGGCGTCGGGCTTGTCAGCGGCGACGTCGCGGGTCATCTGCTCCAGTTGCGGCACCGGCACTTCCGAGAACGAAAAGTTGTCCTGCAGGTTGAGATGGCGCTCACCGCCGCAAGCGATGCCGAGCTTGCCGTAATTGTCCAGGATCTTTGCCTGAACCGCATCGAGATAGGGCGTCACATAGCCGAGCTTCTTCACGCCCGTAGTGGCAAGGATCTCGTTCAGCGCCAGCATCGAGGTGGTGGCGGGAATGCCGGTGGCGGCCGTGATCTGCTCGCACAGGCGGACGTCGGCTTCGAAGCCAAGCCAGCCCGACGACGTGCCGTTCCAGCCGATCACGTCGACCTTGGCGTGGGCCAGCAGTTCGGCGGCCCGCAGGATCTCCGAATTGTCGAACTGCGCCAGCGCGGTGTTGGACAGGGCTATCTCGGTGACCTTGAAGCGGGAGAAGTGTGCGGAGACTTCCGGAAGCCCCGCCAGCATGGCGGTGGTGATCGGCTCCAGCGCCGTGTTGGACGATGGGGTGAGCTGGCCGAGCAGAACGCGTTTGGTCATGGGTGATCCAGAGTTTCGAGGGTGGGTGTTGCCCGCTCCGAGCGGAGCAGGTCGAGGATGTGCCGCTTGATCTCGTTGAACTGCGGGCTGGTGATATCGCGCGGTCGCTCGAGGTCGATCGGGATGATCTCCTTGATGCGGCCGGGCCGGGCGCTCATGACTGCGACATGGGTGCCGAGGGTCAGCGCCTCGTCGATGCCGTGGGTGACGAAGACGATGGTCCCCTGATGCTGCTGCCAGATCCGCACCAGCTCGTTCTGCATCTCCATCCGGGTCTGCTCGTCGAGCGCGCCGAACGGCTCGTCCATCAGGATGACCTGCGGATTCATCAAGAGCGCGCGGGCGATGCCGACGCGCTGGTTCATGCCGCCGGACAGCTCGGATGGATAATGGTTTTCAAAGCCGGTGAGGCCGACCATGTCGATGTAGCGCTGGGCGACGGTGCGGCGTTCTTCCTTCTGGCCGCCCCGCAGCTTGAGATGGAAGCCTACGTTTTCCCAAACCGGCAGCCACGGCATCAGATTGGCCTGCTGGAACACGACACCGCGATCGGAGCCTGGCGATGTGATCAGCTGGCCGTCGACGGTGACGGTGCCGGACGACGGCTTCTCGAAGCCGGCGATCATGTTCAGCAGGGTTGATTTGCCGCAGCCGCTGGGGCCGAGCAGGCACAGGAACTGGTTCTTGGAAACCTCCAGGTTGATGTCGTCGAGCGCGATGACGTCGGCCTTGCGCTTGGCGTCCTTGAAGACCTTGGAGACGTGGGAAATATCGATCGTTGCCATCGCCTATTCTCCCGCGATCGTGGTGTTGCGCTGCCAGTGCAGCACCTGGCTCATCACCGCGCGGATGCCGAGGTCGCTGAGAAAGCCGAGCAGGCCGATGCTGGCCATCGCCGCCAGCACGAGGTCGTACCGCAGGAAGTAATAGGAATCCCAGAGCACATAGCCGAGGCCGCTTTTGACGGCGACCATCTCGGCGGTCACGGTCAGCATCCAGGCGGAGCCGATGCCGATGCGCAGGCCGGCGAAGATGCTGGGCAGCGCCGCCGGCAGCACGATGAAGCGCAGCAGCTCGCGGTTGCCGCCGCCGACCATGGCGCCGGCGCGGATCAGGTTGCGGTCGCAGGTCTTCACGCCGTGGATGGTGTTGAGCAGGATCGGGAAGAACGCCCCGAGAAACACCAGGAAGATCGCCGGCTTGTTGGCGATGCCGAACCAGATGATTGCCAGCGGAATCCACGACACCGGCGGGATCGGCCGCAGCATCTGCAGCGTCGGCTCGATGATCACCTCGATCTTGCGCGACCAGCCGATGGCGACGCCGGTGGACACCGCCAGTACCGTGGCGATGGCAAATCCCGCCAGCACGCGGGACAGGCTGGCGGCCATGTCGGACAGCCAGTGCCCGCTATAGGTCTGGGTGTTGCCGTCGGTGCCGAACAGCCAGTCCGCCCATGCCCACACCACGGTGGACGGGGCGGGGAGCAAGGCGGCGGGAAGCGCGCCCGAGCGCGAGAACGCTTCCCAGCCGGCCAGGATCAGCACCGGCACGATATAGCGGTCGAGTTTTCTGAAGTGCCGGAGGCTGGCCATGATCGATCTCAATAGCCGAGTTCGGTCTTGGGCTTGCCGGTGGCGGCTTCGAGGAATGTGTAGTTCATGTTCTTCTCGACCGCGGCGGAGACGTCGGAGTTGATGTACTTCAGGTCCCGCATCATGTTGGCGATGGCCAGCGCCGAGGCGCGGTACATCTTCGGATCGGGATCGAGATTGTCGACGGCGCCTGTCGCGATGGCCTTGTCGAGGCCGGTGACCTTGGAGATGACGTCGATCAGCGCGCCCTTGTCGGCGGCGACGAATTCATCGACCTTGACGATCGCCTTGACGGTCGCTTCGAGTTCCTTGGGCTTGTCCTTGACCACGTCGGAGCGGGTCAGGATCAGGTTCGTCAGCTTGCCGGCGGCCTGGTCGTAGGGCAGGCCGAACATCTTGGCCGCCTTCTGCTGCAGAATCTGCGTGGCGAACGGCTCGACGGTGCAGATCAGTTCGATCTCGCCGCGGCGCAGCGCCTGCAGATGGTCCGACGGGTTGGGAATATTGACGAACTGCACATCCTTGTTGATGTCGATACCCTGCTTGGCGAAGGCGCCGCGCATGTGGATGTCCTGCGCATTGCCGCGCGACGCTGCCACGCGGAACGGCTTGCCGGCTGCCTTGTAGTCGGCGATGACCTTCTTCAGCGAGGCCCAGTCGTTGGGCGTAACCGGCAGGTCGTTGCCGACCAGCATGGCGGAGCCGCCGTTGACCTGGCCGGAAATCGCGACCACGTCGAAACCCTTGTCGAGCGCGATGGCGTAATGAAGATAGGTGACCTGCGCGACATCGAGATTTTTCGAGATCAGCGCGGTGAGTGCGTCGGTGCCGGTGTTGAAGCTGACGGCATCGATCTGCACGCCCTTGGCGTATTGCGGGGTCAGCGACATCGGCGTGCAATGGGCGCACTTGGCGTAACCGAGCTTGATGACGGGCTCTGATTGGGCGAGGGCGCCGGGTGACATGGCCGAGGTCAATCCAAGGGCGAGACAAATGCCGAGCAATAATCGTTTCATGGTCGCAATCTCCGGGCGTGGGCGATGGGTTCGCTTTGACCTGCATCCATCAGCAAGCCTCATGCCACTTCGAATACGATATGCAATTTTCATATTATCTTGAAATATCAATGATTAAATGCTAATAGTAGTCATCAAAAATTGCTGCATCTTTAGGCGGAGAACACGATTTTGAGGCATTTCGAACCGTCCAGCGATGTGGCTCATGACTGAGCTGGCCCCCGCGCGCGGCTGCGGACGCGCTTCAAGCCCACCCGGCTGAAACTGTCGTCCGACCATTCGAAGCGGCCGCTGGAGCGCATGTCGCTGCACGACCAACTGGTCGCCAAGGTGCGGGAGATGATCGTCGACGGCGAACTCGCGGCCGGCGCGCCGTTGCCGGAAAAGATGCTGTGCGAGACCTTCGGCGTGTCGCGCACGCCGCTGCGCGAGGCATTCAAGATCCTGGCCGCCGAAGGACTGATCGAATTGCGCTCGCACCGGACGCCGGTGGTGACGCCGGTCAACCGCGATGAGATCGCCGACAGCTTTGCCGTCATGGTGGCGCTCGATGGCGTGGCCGGCGCCCAGGCCGCAATGCTTGCGACCGGCGCCGATATCGCCCGGCTCGATGCGATGCATGCGCAGTTGGTGGCGTTGCACCGTGATGCGGCACGCGCAGCCTATTTTCGCATGAACCAGGATATTCACATCGAAATCACGCGGCTCGCCGGCAACCCGGTGCTGCTCAACATCTGGACCACCTTGAACGCCAATATCTATCGTGCGCGCGCGACGGCGAATTACGATGCGAAACGGTGGACCGAGTCCGTCAAGGAGCACGAGGATTTCATGGCGCTGCTGCGCGCGCGCGATGCGCAGGGCTTTGCGGCGTCGCTCAGCGCGCATACCCGCAAGACCGGCGACGCGGTTCTCGCGGCGTTGAAAACCGCAGCCGAGGCGGGTGGCTAGTCGCGGACGCCATCTTGCCTTGCGTCATGCTGCCTGTTGAATGAGCGTTGCGCGCTCCAAAAACTTGCTTGGAGAAGACCGGGCCGATGGTCCAAAGAGTGCCGGTTGAACCGGCAGTGCGGTTCCTGGATCGAGCAATGAACGTCCTGATCTTTGGCGGCACCGGTTTTGTGGGGCTCAATATCGCCGATGTCCTGCTGTCGCGGGGCCATGCGGTGACATTGTTCGACCGCGCAGGCTTGCCGCCGGCGGCGCAGCGGGCCTTCCGCCGTCATGGCGACAGGCTGACGATGGTATTGGGCGACATCCTCGATCGCGCCGCGGTCGATGCGGCCATCGCCGGCGGCATCGATGCGATCGTGCTTGGCGCCGCGATCACCGCCGATGCGGAACGCGACGCCGCCGATCCCGAGAGCATTCTGCAGGTCAACCTGATGGCGCAGACGCCGATCCTTGTTGCGGCCAGGCGTCACGGCGTTCGACGCGTGATCAACCTGTCCTCCGCGGGCGCCTATGGCGCCGCCGCCTTTCGGCACGCGCTGCTCGACGAGGAACTGACCTGCGATCCCCAGTCGCTTTACGCCATCACCAAATTCGCTTCCGAGAAGGTCGCCGCGCGCCTCGCCGCGCTGTGGTCCATGGACATCGTCAGCGTGCGGCTCAGCGGCGTGTTCGGACCGTGGGAGCGGGCGACCGGCGTGCGCGACACGCTGAGCCCGCAGATGCAGATCATCGACGCGCTGCATGCGGGACGCGAAGCCGTACTGCCGCGCGCCGGCGTCAAGGACTCGATCTACGCGCCGGACGTGGCCGACGCCATCGCCCTGCTGCTCGAGGCTGCCAGGCCGCAACATCGCCTGTACAATATCTCCACCGGCGTCGAATGGTCGGCGCTGCAATGGGGTGAAGCACTGGCGGCGCTCAATCCGGGCTTCGTCTGCCGGCTCGCCGCGCCGGGCGAAGCCCCGAACGTCAATCTGCACAGCGCCGCCGACCGCGCGCCGCTGGCTGTGACGCGCCTCGCGGAGGAGTTTGGCTGGCGGGCGCGCTTTGGCTGCGCCGATTCCGCGGCTGACCTTCAGGACTGGTCGCAGCATCAGGAAGGAAACTGAGATGAGACTTCATGGACGCACGGCGATCATCACCGGCGCAGGCTCCGGCATCGGCCGCGCCAGCGCGCTGCTGTTTGCGCGCGAGGGCGCATTCGTCGCATTGGTCGATCGCGACGAGGCCGGCCTGCAGGAAACTCTTGCGGAGATCCAGGACGCGAAGGGCGATGCCTCGATCCACGTCGGCGATGTCGGCGACGGCGAATACGCGTCCGGAACGGTTGAGCATATCGTGGGCCAGCGCGGCCGGCTCGACATCCTCATGACCTCCGCCGGCTTCTCCGTCGGCGGCACGGTGGTGACCACCGCGCCGGAGGATTGGGATGCGGTGTTCCGCACCAATGTGGGCGGCACCTGGCTGTGGGCGCGCGCGGCGGTGCCTCAGATGCAGCGACAGCGCAAGGGCTCGATCGTCACCGTTGCCTCGCAGCTGGCCATAGCCGGCGGCAAGGGCAACAGCGCCTATATCGCGTCCAAGGGCGCGATCCTCAGCCTGACCCGCACCATGGCGGTGGACTTTGCCACCGACGGCATTCGCGTCAATGCCATCGCACCGGGGGCCATCGACACGCCGCTGCTGCGCCGCAGTTTTGCGCGGCATGCCGATCCCGATCCGGTCCGCGAAGCGTCGCGCAACCGCCACGCCATGAAACGTTTCGGCGAGGCCGTGGAGGTCGCCGAAGCGGCGCTGTATCTCGCCAGCGACGCGTCGTCCTTCACCACGGGGACCGTGCTGCCGGTCGATGGCGGATGGCTCGCGGCATGAACGACGCTCTCTCGGCTTTGGAAGCACAGGTTCGCGACGATCTCCACAAGACCGCGCATCCCAATGTGCCGTGGCTCAAGGCAAGGCCCGGTCCGGATGGCAAGCCGGCGCTGGACGTGCTGATCGTCGGCGCCGGCCAGTCCGGTCTCGCCATCGGCTTCGGCCTGCTGCGTTCGCAGGTCGGCAATATCCTCGTTCTGGACAAGGCCGCTGAAGGTCTCGAAGGTCCGTGGCTCACTTACGCGCGCATGCCGACCTTGCGCAGCCCGAAGCATTTCACCGGTCCGGACCTCGATATGCCGAGCCTGACCTACCAGTCCTGGCACGAGGCGATGTTCGGCCGGGAGCACTGGCAGCAGCTCGATCGCATCCTGCGGCAGCACTGGGTGGACTATCTGATCTGGTTCCGGCGTGTGGTCGGCGTGCCCGTGCGCAACGGCTGCGAGGTGCTGGACATCAAGCCGGCCGCGAATGGTTTGCTCGCGGCTTCGGTGCAGACCGCCGGCGGCATGGAGACGCTTTATGCGCGAAAAATCGTGCTGGCGACCGGGCAGGAGGGCATGGGCAACTGGATGATTCCGGAGCCACTGGCGCATCTGCCGCCCTCGCTGTGCGTCAACGCGTCGGCGGACATCGATTTCGCAGCGCTGCGCGGCAAGCAGGTCGTGGTGATCGGCGCCGGCGCGTCGGCCTTCGACAACGCCGCCACGGCGCTGGAAGCAGGCGCCGCCGAGGTGCACCTGCTGTGCCGCCGCGCCGAGGTGCAATTGATCCAGCCTTATCACTGGCTGACCTTTCGAGGCTTCCTGCGGCATTTCAGCGAGCTCGACGACGCCTGGCGCTGGCGCTTCATGCGCACCATCCTGGACATGCGCGAGGGGTTTCCGCAGCCGACCTGGGACCGCTGCGCGCGCCACGCGAATTTCGTCCTGCATGAGGGCGCTCCGGTCGAGGCTGCCCAACAGGCGGGCAACAAGGTCGAATTGCAGACGCCAGGCGGGGCGATGGTCGCCGATTTCTTGATCTGCGGCACCGGCATCGCCATGGATTTTACCAGCCGGCCCGAATTGCAGAACTGCGCGGCCAATATCGCCACCTGGGCCGACCGCTACCAGCCGCCGCAAAGCGAGCGCAGCCCGCGGCTCGGCCGCTTTCCCTATCTGGCCGAGGATTATGCCCTCACCGAGCGCGTGGCCGGAGCGACGCCGTGGATCTCCGATATCCATCTCTTCGCCATCGCCTCAACCATGAGTTTCGGCGCATCGGGTTCATCCATCAACGCGATGACGACCGCGGTTCCGAAGCTTGTGCATGGACTGACTCGCGGCTTGTTTCGCGCGGATATTGAGGGACACTGGGCTACCCTGCAGGCTTACGACGTCCGGCAGGCCGTTATCCGCAGGGAGCCGGAGACTGCAGACGACGCTGGATGATCCCGGTGCGATCGTGCAGGCTGACGCAGCCTCGCGGAGGCCGGCCGGACCGCTTGGCGCATTAATTGCTTTAGATATCGAATAGTTCACGGTGCAGGGCATCGAAGGGTTGTTGATTTCAGGGGAACAGGACGATGAGACTTTCTTATTCGAAGCAGATGCTGGGCGCGGCCGCCGTGCTGGCCTTTCTGGTCGCCGCGGCACCGGTCAAGGCGCAGACCCGGGCCGAGACGCTGCGCTATGTCACGGGCGCTTCGGTCAATACGCTCGACCCGAACATTCCCGGCTCGACCCGCGAAGCCTTTGCCGTCAGTCTCTCGACCTATGACCGGCTGGTCTCGTTCGGACGCAAACAGCTCAACGGCAAATGGGTGTTCGACCTCGATACCATCCGCGGCGAACTCGCCGAGTCCTTCGATGTCAGCCCCGACGGACTGAAGATCACCTTCAAGCTGCGCAAGGACGCCAAGTTCCAGGACGGCTCGCCGGTCACCGCCGACGACGTGAAGTGGTCGCTCGATCGCGCCGTCACCGCCAAGATTCTCGGCAAGGCACAGTTGCTGACGGGCTCGCTGACCGATGCCAGCCAGTTCAAGGTGATCGATCCCCTGACCTTCGAAGTGACGCTGCCGAAGCCCGACAAGCTGGCGCTGCCGAACCTCGCCACCGTCTATCCGATCATCATCAATTCGAAAGTCGCGAAGGCGCATGTGACCGAGGAAGATCCCTGGGCGCAGGCCTGGCTGAAGGAAAATACCGCGGGTTCGGGCGCCTATGTCATCGACAGTTTCAAGCCCGGCGAGCAGGTAATCCTGAAGCGCAACGACGCATGGAATCGCGGTCCCGGCGGCAAGCAGGCGTTCTTCAAGCGGTTGATCCTGCAGTCGGTGCCGGAGCCTTCGACGCGCGCCAACCTGGTCGAGAAGGGCGATGTCGACATCGTCATCGACCTGCAGGCCAGCGATGCGCAATCGCTGGAGGCCAAGGGCAAGCTGAAGGTGATCTCGACCCCGCAGTACAATGCCATCACCTTCATCTCGATGAACAACCAGATGCCGCCCTTCGACAAGGTCGATGTGCGCCGGGCCGTTGCCTATGCGTTGCCCTATGACGATATGTTCAAGGCGGCTTTGTTCGGGCGCGGCGATTTGCTCACCGGCGCCACCTGGACCGATGGCAAGCCGCCATCAGGCGGCTTCCCGATCAAGCAGCCGATCAAGCTCGATCTGGACAAGGCCAAGGCCTATCTGAAGGCGGCGGGCTTCCCGGATGGCTTCTCCACCACATTCAGCTTCAACGTCGGCCAGTCCGCGACTGCGGAACCGATGGCCGCACTGGTGAAGGAATCGCTCGCCAAGATCGGCATCAAGGTGGATATCCAGAAGCTGCCCGACGCGCAGATGTCGACGCAGATCACCGAGAAGAAACTGCCGTTCTTCACCGAAGGCATCGTCGCCTGGCTGCCGTCGACCGACTACTTCTATCGCAACTTCTACACCGGTAACCAGCGCTGGAACTACAGCTCGATCGACAATGCCGAACTCACCGCCATCGCGCAGGAAGCTCGTTTCGAGCCGGACAAGGCGAAGTATGAGGCCGACGGCATCAAGCTGAACGCCATCAATTTCGACCAGATGCCCCAGGTGCCGTTGTGGCAGCCGAGCCAGGACGCGGTGATGGCGCCGTCGATCGAAGGCTACACCTATCAGTTCCACCGCCAGGTCGACTATCGCGACCTCAGCAGGAAGTGATAGACCGATACTGCACGACAAACTAGAGCGTAGGGTGGGCAAAGGCGCACTTGCGCCGTGCCCACCACTTTGATGCTCGGTGGTGGGCACACTTCGCCGAGCTTCCCGCGTCGCAGCTTTGCCCACCCTACAATTGCAGCTTCCCGCAAGCGGGGAGAGGTAATGAAGATCATGAGCCGTGTGATCTTTCTCACGACAGTTTAAGGCGAACCATTTGTGTTGATGAAGCTGGCATCCACTGCGAAACGCGCCGCACGGCGTTTTGCCTCGTCACTGCCCGCATTGTTCGGCGTGCTGATCTTTACGTTCCTGCTGATGCGGGTGCTGCCTGGCGATCCTGCCGTGTTCTTCGCCTCCGGTCCCAATGCCGGCAAGGAAGAGATCGAGACCATCCGCAAGCAGATGGGGCTCGACAAGCCGGTGCCGCAGCAACTCGCGCTGTACCTCTACGACGTCGGCCGCGGCAATCTCGGCCGTTCGCTGATGACCGGCCAGACCGTCACCAAGGATCTCAAGGAGCGGCTTCCGGCGTCGCTGGAACTGACCTTCTCGGCCCTGCTAATCGCGCTCGTGCTCGCTCTGCCGCTCGGGATTCTGGCGGCGCTCAGGCCGGGGTCGCTGATCGATCACGGCGTGCGCATGTTCTGCGCGCTCGGCGTCTGCGTGCCCACTTTCGTCTCCGGGCTGCTGCTGATCTATGTGTTCTACTATCTGCTCGGCATTGCGCCGGATCCGACCGGACGCGTCGATATCTTCATGACGCTGCCGCCGTCGCATACCGGCTTCCTGCTGATCGACTTCCTGATCGCCGGGGATTTCGAGGGCTGGTGGGCCGCCTTCAAGCAGTTGATCCTGCCGGCCTGCACCATGGCGCTGTTCGTGATCGCGCCGCTGGCGCGCATCACCCGCGCCTCGATGCTGGCCTCATTGGGCAGCGACTTCGTGCGCACCGCGCGCTCGGTCGGCCTGTCGTGGTGGCGGATCGTCGTCACCTATGCGCTGCGCAACGCCATCCTGCCGGTGATCACCATTGCCGGCATCGTGTTCTCCACCATGCTCGGTGCCAACGTGCTGGTGGAAAAAGTGTTCTCGTGGCCCGGCGTCGCGTCCTACGCGCTCGACGCGTTGCTGTCGTCCGACTACGCGCCGGTGCAGGGTTTTGTCCTCTTGATGGCGTTCGTGTTCGTCATCGTCAATCTGGTCGTCGATGTCCTCTACGGCATCGCCGACCCCAGGATCTCCATCGGATGAGCAGCGCTACCCTCAGTCACGCCGCCTTCATCCTGCGCGGCAATCCCATCACCGGCATCGCTGCCGCCGGCTCGACGCTGCTGATTCTCGTCGGCATTTTCGCGCCGTGGCTCGCGCCCTACGATCCGATCGTCTCCGACGTGGCCAATGCCCTGCAGGGGCCGAGCGCGGCGCATTGGGCTGGCACCGACCAGCTCGGCCGCGACGTGTTCAGCCGCATCATCGTCGCCACCCAGCTCGATCTCGCCATCGCGATTTCCGCCGTCGGCATCTCCTTCGCGCTCGGCGCGGTGATCGGCGCGCTGTGCGGCTATAGCGGCGGCCGGCTCGATCGCGCGGTCGGCCGCTTCGTCGACGTGCTGATGGCGTTTCCGCTGTTCGTGCTGGCGATGGCCATGGTCGCCGCGCTCGGCAACCGGGTCGAGAACATCATCATCGCCACCGCCATCATCAACCTGCCATTCTACATCCGCTTCGCCCGCGCCGAAGTGAACGTGCGGCGTAACCTCGGCTGGGTCGAGGCCGCGCGCGCCAGCGGCGAGAGCCATTTCTCCGTGGTGCTGCGCTTCCTGCTGCCCAACGTGCTGCCGGCCATGGTGGTGCAGATGTCGCTCAATCTCGGCTGGGCGATCATCAACGCCGCCGGACTTTCGTTCATCGGACTCGGCGTCAAGGCGCCGACGCCGGAATGGGGCATCATGGTCGCCGAAGGCGCGCGCTTCATCTCCACCGGCAAATGGTGGCTGGTGGCGTTTCCCGGCCTGGCGCTGATGATGGCAGTCTTGTGCTTCAACCTGCTCGGCGACGGGCTGCGCGACATTCTCGATCCCCGCCAGCGCACATGAGCAATCTTCTCGACATCGAAAACCTGCACGTCACCTTCTCCACCCGCCGCGGCCCGGTCGAGGCGGTGCGCGGCGTCTCATTGGCTTTGGCGCCGGGCGAGACCCTCGGCATCGTCGGCGAGAGCGGCTCCGGCAAATCCGTGACCGGCTTCGCGGTAACCCGGCTGCTCGACACCTCCGGCAAGATCACCGGCGGCCGCATCCTGTTCCGCGACCGCGAAATCACGAAAATGTCCAATGCCGGCCTGCGCGAGATGCACGGCTCGGCCATGGCCATGATCTTCCAGAACCCGCGCGGGGCGCTCAATCCGATCCGCGCCATCGGCCAGCAGATCGCCGATGCCATCCTCGCGCACAAGAAGATCTCCGCCGAAGCCGCGCGCGCGGAGTCGCTCGAGCTGCTGCGCGCCGTGCAGATCCGCGATCCAGAGAAGCGCATGAGCGCCTATCCGCATGAGCTGTCTGGCGGCATGTGCCAGCGGGTGATGATCGCCATGGCGATCTCATGCAATCCGTCTCTGCTGATCGCCGACGAACCGACCACCGGTCTCGATGTCACCACCCAGAAGGTGGTGATGGATCTGCTGGCATCGATCGCCGCCGCACGGGGTATGGCGACCATCCTGATCACCCACGATCTCGGCCTCGCCGCCCGTTACTGCCGTCGCGTGGTGGTCATGGAGCAGGGCAGGCTGGTCGAGCAGGCCGACGCGCTGACCCTGTTCCAGTCGCCGCAGCATCCCTACACCAAGCGGCTTGTGGCGGCGTCGCCGACGGCGACCTCGCGGGTCGAGGACCTCGTCACCGGCGAAGACCGCGCGTTGCCGCCGACCGTTCCCGCCGCGCCCCGGCCGGCGCTGGCGCACGGCACACCGCCGCTGCTTGACGTGCAGAACCTGGTGAAGCGCTTTCCCGACGGCACCCTGGCGCTCAAGACCTTCTCCATGACCATGGCGGCCGGCGAGAGCGTCGGCCTGGTCGGCGAGTCCGGCTCCGGCAAGAGCACGACGTCGCGGATGATCTGCCGGCTGCTCGACCAGAGCGAGGGACAGATCAACTTCAACGGCGAATCCATCAGCCATATCCCGGCGCGGGACTTTCACAAGGCGCCGCAGCGCCGTGCCATCCAGATCGTGTTCCAGGATCCCAACGACAGCCTCAATCCGCGCTTCACGGCGTTCGACTGCATCGCCCATCCCTTGATGCGGCTGGTCGGCATGCGCAACGGCGATGCCCTGCGCAAGCGCGTGGGCGAATGCGCCGAACGCGTCGGCCTGCCGGCCGAGCTGCTGCAGCGTTTTCCGCATCAATTGTCGGGCGGCCAGAAGGCACGTATCGGCATCGCCCGCGCCATTGCCTGCGAGCCGAGCCTGCTGGTGCTCGACGAGCCGACGGCCGCGCTGGATGTCTCGGTGCAGGCAGTGGTGCTGCAACTGCTGGAGCGGCTGCGCCGCGAGGACGGGCTGTCGTTTCTGTTCGTCAGCCACGATCTCAACGTGGTCAGGATGATGTGCCAGCGCACCATCGTGCTGCGCAACGGCGAGATCGTCGAGCAGGGCGAAAGCCACGCTTTGTTCGACAATCCGCAGACGGACTACACCCGCGAACTGGTCGACGCCGTGCCGCATATCGAGAAGCTGCCGATGGCCGCCGGCAGCCGAGCGGAAAACTCCGGCGTCGGCCAAGGTCCAGGCCAACGTCTATGAGTTGTCAATTCGCCGGTGTCGGTCCCCCGGCGGTTCGCACCAGCCGATCGGCCTTTTGCAGGACGTAATGGCTTTCCGGCTGTTCCCGCGCAAAGAAGCTGATCAGGACAAAGGCCAGGCAGAACAGCAGGCCCGTGACCATGATCCTTCGATGCGTGCTCTTGTCGGCATTGTGCATGGAGCTGGACATCTCTGATCCCTCACCAGGGCAGACTACAAAGACGACCGCGAAATACAAACCTTCTCACGTCTTAACCTAACCAGTAAAGGTTACGGCGTCGCTTGAATGTGAGCGAATGCGTTCGTATTCGTTAACGTCTCGCCGTCGCTGCAGTGCGACGCGCTCATAGCCGTCAGCAGGCTTGCGGTCGCATGAGCGTTGTTGGGTGCTCCGGTCAGGCTTTGACTTCCAGAGAAGCCAGCGGCACGTCGAGCACATAGACGAATCCGTCCGGCTCATAGGCCAGATGCACTTCGCCGCTGAGCTGTTGGCCCAGCGATCCCATCATCCTGGTGCCGAAGCTGCGGCGGGTCGGCTCCTTAACCGCGGGGCCGCCCTTTTCGGTCCAGGTCAGGCGCAGCCGTTGCGCGGCGGCGTCGATGGTCCAGGCGATATCGATGCGGCCGGAGGGCACGGACAGCGCGCCGAACTTGGTGGTGTTGGTGCACAGCTCGTTGAAGGTCATGGCCAGTGCGATCACCGCGCCGGAGGTGATGCGGATATCCGGTCCTTCGATCGAGAAGCGGCCGGCGCCCTGGCTGTCATAGGGCTCGGTGGCGCCGCGGACGGTATGGGCGAGGCTGGCATTGGCCCAGCTGACCTGCATCAGCAGGTCGTGGGCACGTCCCAAGGCGATCAGCCGGCCCTCGATGGCGTGCTGGGCATGTTCGATGGAGGTCGCCGTGCGCAGGCTCTGCGATGCGATCGCGCCCACGGTGGCCAGCGTATTCTTGATGCGGTGATGGAGCTCGTCGAGGATCAGTTTCTGCAGCTTGTCGGCAGCCTCGCGCTCCTCGGCGTCGATGCCGGCCTGTGCCAGCAACACCTTGGCATCGATGACCGCCTGCTCCAGCAGCAGCCGCAGGCTGTCGTTCTCGGCGGTCAGCGACTCCTGTGCCGACGAGGGCGGCCCGCTCGGTCTGGTCTTGGTGAGCGCTTCGACGGCGAGCGGAATCGTGGCTTTGGAAACGGCCGTCAGGACGCCCTTGCCAATCATGTTCTGCAGCTCGCTGATCATCTGCTTGACCTCCAGCGGCTTGCCGAAGAAGCGGCTGTCGGTCGGCTTTTCGCTGTCGGCCACCTTGATCTGGCCGGACACCAGGATGATCTTGATCGCCGGCCAGCGGTCATGCACTGCATGGGCAAGCTTCAACCCATCCATGCTGCCGGGCATCTGGATGTCGGTGAACAGCAGCGAGATGTCGGAGCGCGACTCGAGGATGGCGATCGCTTCGTCGGCATTGACCGCTTCCACCGGCGTGTAGCCGGCATCCTCGACGATGTCGACGGCGCGCATGCGCAGCACCATCTCGTCTTCGACGATGAGGACGTTGGTCTGGGAGTCCGGCGGAAGGGTGGCCATGGAGGGACTGACGCTTTCAAAAGGAGCCGACAATATCGCGCGAGTCCGACGCAGTGCTCGACCCAGGCGGCAGGATGCAATTGATGATTGGACGCCCTGACCGCGATTGCGCAGTCAGGATTAGCCGGAAGATCGGCATCCATCACACATCAGTGCGCCACCGCCCGGCAGATGGCGAGGAAAATGAATTAAATCTTGCACGGAACCATTCGGCGTCGGCGCTACCGCGAACGGTGGCGGCTATCCAGGACACAGCGGCTTGCGCTAGGATCGGGTTGGCCAACCGTCACGGCCAGTCTCCGTCTGCCGGTGATCCTGATGCCAGTCCGCTCGGACATCCTTCGCGCTGCGGCGCTGTGCATCGCGGCCCTGCTGCCGGCCGGCGCGCGCGCCGAGGGAATCGATACCGAGCACCTGTTCGGCTTCATGATCGGATCCGACGTCGGCGATCGCGGCGAGCGTGAGTTCCAGACCCAGTCGACAGGGCGGTTCGGCAAGCGCGGCGGCGCCTACCGCGGCGGCGAGCAGGAATTCGAAGTCGAGTTCGTGCCGGCGCCGGATTTCCGCGTCGAACTCGGCAGCAGCTTCGCAGCTCACGACATCCGCAACGTCCCCGGTCTCGACGACCGCCGCCGGCCGGCCTGGCAGGGCGTGTCGCTCGATCTGCGCTATCGGTTTTTCGGTCGCGAGGCGGCGCCGTTCGGCATGACCGTGGCGCTGCAAACTCACGCCGAGCGGATCGACGAGACCAGCGGCCTGCCGGGCCGCGCTTACGGCACCGAGCTGACATTGGCCTTCGATCGCGAACTGGTGCCGAACGCGGTGCTCGCCGCGCTCAATGTCAGCTACCAGCCGGAATGGACGCGGCTGGCCGGGGCCGCATCCACCGAGCGCGAATCGACGCTGGGCGTGGCGATGGCCGTGATGGCCCAGGTGCGGCCGGGACTGCTGATCGGCGGCGAAGCGCGCTATCTGCGTCGCTACGACGGCCTTGGCCTCGACGCGCTGGAAGGGCAGGCGCTGTTCGTCGGGCCGACGGCCTATCTGAAACTGTCCGAGCGGTCGCGGCTGACCGCCGCCTGGAGCTCCCAGGTCTGGGGGCGCGAGAGCGGCTCGCGGGCCGCGCTCGACCTGGTCAGTTTCGAGCGCCATCAGGCGCGGATCATCTATGGCGTCAATTTCTGAGCCAGGCCGGGGCGATGATACCAGCGACTGCTGTCGGCTGCTCGTCGCAGTGGGTTGTCTTGAAACTTCTCGGGCGCCGTTCCGTTGCTTTTCGTGGTATCGTGGCTGCGAAGCAGGAATGCCTTGAGAAGAGGATGCCTGGAATGAATCCCATCAATCTGATCGTGACCGTCTGTGCGGTGCTGTCGCCGGCGACCTGTGAAGAGACGCGTCTGACGTTCAACTGGAGCGGCTCGCTGCAGCAATGCAGCATGGGGGCGCAGCCCTACATCGCCCAATGGGTCGGCGAGCATCCAAAATGGACCGCGGTGCGCTGGCGCTGCGAATATCCCCACACCAACGACAAGGCCTCGGCCGGGACGCCGGCACGCGGCTAGTTGCCCTTGCTGCAGTCCTTGAGATCCTTGTCGGCAATCGAGAACACCGCGTCGGCGACGATCTCGATGTCGCGCACTGTGCATTGCCGCTTGTCGCGGTAGCTGACGCGGGCGTCATAGCGCCCCGGCACCACGTCGGTGATGCGCAGCCGTTCGTCGTGGTCGACCTCCTTGTCCTTGTCATTGAGAGTCTGGTTGGGGCCCCATTCGCTCTTGCCGGCCGGAGACAGCTGGAAGCCCGATATGGTCTCCGCGGTCAAGTTCCAGAGCCGGATGCCCTTGCCTTTGACCTGCGCCGCGACAGGGGCGGCGGCGGCGATCAGGATCGCCGACGAGAGCAGCAGCACGCGCATCATGAGGTTTCTCCCGGACTTGTCGTTCGTTATCTCTTGCTATCACGCTGCGAGGGGATCGTGAAAGCCGGCGCACTCGTGGTGCAGCGCAAAATCGTTGGACACGAGACTGTGCTGTTTGCTGCCGGCGCTGGCCGTAGTAGCGTAGTGAAAAGGCGGAGACCTGACGATGGCGGCCAAATTCATATCGATGACAATCGCGGCGTTGGTCGTGTTCGGCGCGGTGTCTGCTGCCACGGCCGAGGACGTCAACGACTATCCCACCTCGGCGCGGGCGGAATATGTGTTCGGCTGCATGAAGGCCAATGGCGAGAACCGCCAGGCTCTCGACCAGTGTTCCTGCTCGGTGGATGTGGTGGCGTCGCTGTTGCCCTACGATCGCTATGTAACTGCGGAGACGGTGCTGAGCATGGCGCAGGTTCAGGGCAATCTCGGCGGCCAGTTCCGCTCGTCCCTGCAGGCCACCACGGCGCTCAACGACCTACGCCGCGCCCAAGCCGAAGCCGAAGTGCGCTGCTTCTAGAATTCGTCTTGCGGCAGAAGCTGGCGCCTTCCCTCGCGCGCCGCTCCGCGAAGCGCAGGGTTCGCTCACATCCCCGGCGTTTCCGCTTTCCATTCGCCCTGGAAAATGTGGCCTTCGGTGTCCTTGGCCTCGACGCGGATCTGCCGGGCGCCGTTGGAGGCGTAGGTGAAGCGGATATTCGGATCTTCGGAGATCGAGATTCCCCCCTCCATCGATAGCACCAGCGCGTCGTCCTGCGTGATCTTGATGGTGTCGATAAAGAATGCCGGAATGTAGAGCTGGGTCACCTGGTCCATCTGCAATCCGGAATTGTTGGGATGACCGATCATGACCTGGGCGTCGCGGGTGCGGCTGACGGGGCCGTTGCCGGCCTTGGCGTCGCTGGCGCCGGAGAATTGCCGGAACCGGAGCTGGCCGATTCTTGTCTTGGACTCGTCGGCATTCTTGGCGGTGGGCGCCGAGCAGCCGCCGGACGCCTTCACATAGGTCTTCACCATATAGAGGTTGCCGTCGCTGAGCTCGGCGACGGCGTGCACATCGGTGTAGTTGTTGACGCGGACGCGGGTCGAGATCTCCGACACCGCGGCGTCCGCGCCGAGCACGAAGCGCGCGGCCATCGGCGCCGGGTTCTGGTCGATCACCAGGGTGATGGCTTTGACGTGGCGCGGATCGGTCGGCGGCAGCAGTGCCCGCAGTGTCACCGGAACGATCGCGGCATCCTCGGCGCGGGCCGGCATCTGCAGCGCGATGATGCCCGTACCGTCCTTGATCTCACGACTGTTGAAGATGTCCTGTACGAGACCGGGCCAGGGATCGGGCGCTGCAGCGCGCGCCGCGGGCGCGACGGCAAGCAGGGCGGCCAGGCAAAAGAGGCGGAGTCCGGATCGAAACATGGTCGCGCTTCCTGTCCATGGTTGACGCAACAGTCCACAGCATAGGCCTGCTGCGCGTTCATTCCCACTCAATTTCTGAAAAGGCTGTTGTTGCATTGCGGCCGTTATAGTCGTCGAACAGCTGCCAGCGCGTGCGCTCCGACGCAGCGGCGGAACTGGCCGCGGCCATTGGCGCCCCTCGGGCGACGAGCGCCCGGATGTCGGTGATGAGCGTTGTCAGGTAGCGACGCTCATCGTCCAGCCCGTGTCGCCCCGCAGTCACCGGCCCATGTCCGGGGACCAGACGCTGGACCGGCAATTCGTCGAGCCTGTCGAGCACCTTGAGCCAGCCGCGCAGGCTGCCGTCGAGCACAGGGATATGCGAAATGAAGGCGAGGTCGCCGGCAAAGAGAGTTCCCGTGTTCCGATCGAACACTGTGAGATCATGATCGGTGTGGGCGGCAGGCCATGCCTGCAATGTGAGTTTGCGGCCGCCCAGGTCAAGTTCCATCGCGTCGTCAACCAGCAGGGTCGGCGCGACGATGCGCACCTCGGCCATCAGATCTTCGCCGATGACGCCGCGGAATGTGTCGAGATAGAAGTCGCCGCGTGCCTCCAGAGCGCGCGCGAGCTTCGTGTGGCCTACGAATACGGTTCCATCGGCCACGAATGCCGCGTTCCCGAAGACATGGTCGGGATGCCCGTGCGTATTCACCACATAACGAATCGGTTTTTTCGTATGTGCACGAATGGCGGCGAGCAGGCGGCGGCCTTCGCGCACGCTGCCGCCGCTATCAATCACCGCCACGGCGTCGTCGCCGATGATGAAACCGGCATTGGCCGCGTCGCCTTCATTGCCCGGCGTCATCAAGGAAATGGCGCCGATGTGAACAAAAATTCCGGGTGCTACTTCGTCGACCGCAAGCGCCGAGCTGTCATGCTGCGCTTGCACAAGTGTAGTCGCGGCGATTGCGACGGCAGCAACAAGCGCATTCCACCGCATTTTCATTGATGTTTTGCTCCATCGGACATGTGCGTCAGTGGCACTGACCAAATAAAAGTTGCGGCGACGCAAACGGAATTTGGTGCGATGCGCGACGAACCGGGTAGTGAATTATTTCGATTGCGCGCGTCAGTTCACGGGAATACCATTTTCGTACTCGAACTCCAATTGGACCTCGGTTGATTGGGATGGCCGACGTTCACGGAAGATGAGTTGGTCTGCAACGAGATCGATGACGTTGCCGCGTCATGATCGCGAGAGTGTCGCTAAACTGCATCCCTGTTGTTGAAGTCGGGCTCGAGGGCTGCGGGTCCGTCGCGTTTGAAATAAAAATGAACAATATCATGTGGGAGAAGTCGAAATGCACAAGGTGCTGCTTGCGACCTGTCTTGGCGCGACAGCGGTGTTTGCCTCAGGCGCCGCATTTGCCAATGATGAACTCATCAAAATGTCGCAAAATCCAAAGGATTGGGTGATCCCGGCTGGCGACTATGGCAGTCAGCGTTATTCCAAGCTGAAGCAGATCACGGCCGACAATGTCGGCAAGCTGCAGGTGGCTTGGACATTCTCGACCGGTGTGTTGCGCGGCCACGAAGGCGGACCGCTCATCATCGGCAACATGATGTACGTCCACACGCCGTTCCCCAACAAGGTCTACGCCATGGACCTGTCGAAGGAGAACCAGATCGTCTGGAAGTACGAGCCGAAGCAGGATCCCAACGTCATTCCCGTGATGTGCTGCGATACGGTCAATCGCGGCGTCGCCTATGGTGACGGCAAGATCTTCCTGCATCAGGCCGACACCACGCTGGTGGCGCTCGACGCCAAGACCGGCAAGGTGGACTGGACCGTCAAGAACGGCGATCCCGGCAAGGGCGCGACCGGAACGTCGGCGCCGCTCGTGGTCAAGGACAAGGTTCTCATCGGCATTTCCGGCGGCGAGTTCGGCGTGCAATGTCACATGACGGCCTACGATACCAAGACCGGAAAGCTGGCCTGGCGTGCCTTCTCGGAAGGCCCGGATGACCAGATCATGGTTGACCCCGTAAAGACCACCGAACTCGGCAAGCCGGTCGGCAAGGACTCCAGCATCAAGACTTGGCAGGGCGATCAGTGGAAGATCGGCGGCGGCTGCACATGGGGCTGGACCTCCTATGATCCTGAGCTGAACCTCGTGTATTACGGGTCGGGCAATCCCTCGACCTGGAATCCGAAGCAGCGCCCGGGCGACAACAAGTGGTCGATGACCATCTTCGCGCGCGACGCAGATACCGGCATGGCCAAATGGGTCTATCAGATGACGCCCCATGACGAATGGGACTATGACGGCGTCAACGAGATGATCCTGAGCGACCAGCAGGTCAACGGTGCGCCGCGAAAGCTGCTCACCCACTTCGACCGCAACGGTCTCGGCTATACGCTCGATCGCGTTACCGGCGAATTGCTGGTGGCCGAGAAGTACGATCCGAAGGTGAACTGGACCTCCGGTGTCGACATGAACAAGTCGTCGCCGACCTACGGGCGTCCGAAGGTCGTCGCGCAATACTCGACCGAGTCGGGCGGCGAGGACCACAATAGCAAGGGTATCTGCCCGGCTGCCCTCGGTACCAAGGACCAGCAGCCGGCCGCCTATTCGCCGGACACCCAGCTGTTCTACGTGCCGACCAACCATGTCTGCATGGACTACGAGCCGTTCAAGGTGAGCTACACCGCCGGTCAGCCCTATGTCGGGGCGACGCTGTCGATGTATCCGCCTCCGGGTGACACGCATATGGGCAACTTCATTGCGTGGGACAACAAGACCGGCAAGATCGCCTGGTCGAACAAGGAAGCCTTCTCGGTCTGGTCAGGCGCCCTCGCCACGGCTGGCGGCGTGGTGTTCTACGGAACGCTGGAAGGTTACCTGAAGGCGGTTGACGCCAAGACGGGCAAGGAACTGTACAAGTTCAAGACCCCATCGGGCATCATCGGCAACGTCACGACGTATGAGCGGGATGGCAGGCAGTATATCGCTGTGCTGTCCGGCGTGGGTGGCTGGGCAGGCATCGGTCTGGCGGCTGGCCTGACCGATCCGACCGCAGGCCTCGGCGCGGTCGGCGGCTATGCGGCACTCAGCAACTACACCGCGCTCGGGGGAGCGCTCACGGTGTTCGCGCTGCCGCAATAGACGGCAACCATCGGCCGGCGCGTGGATCCTTCCACGCGCCGGTTCGCTCACCCCCATCAAAGCCCGAACGTCGAGGACATGCTCTTGCGTAAAATCTGCTTTGTGGTTGCTGCGATCGCTGTCGTGGCATCCGGAGGACTCGCTGTCGCTGAAGACCTCTTTGATCCCACCGCCGTCAAATCAGAAGACGGCAAATACTACGACAAGCAGGGCAATCCGACCTACAAGGTCGCGCCCGACGGCACGGTCGACTGGTACACCTATTCCGGTTACCGCCGCTATCATTCCGAGTGCCACGTCTGCCACGGCCCGGATGGCGAAGGGTCGACCTATGCGCCGGCACTGAAGGAATCGGTCAGAGCGATGAGCTATGGCGATTTCCTGGGCGTGGTGGCGAGCGGTCGCAAGAATGTGACCTCCTCGCAGGAAAACGTCATGCCGGCCTTCGGCGACAACCCCAACGTCGCCTGTTATCTCGATGACATCTACGTCTATCTGCGGGCGCGCGGCTTCGACGCGGTGGCGCGAGTGCGGCCGGCCAAGCACGAGGACAAGCCGCCCGCCGCACAGCAGGCAGAAGATTCCTGTATGGGCCGGAAGTGACGCGGTTCGGACGCCGTACGAAGTCCGGCTGGAAGGAACAACGGCCATGACAGACGCCGCTTTGCGCAATTGGCCAGGTATCGTCGCCTCTGCTTTCTTGCTCGGCATGACCGCGGTCCCGGCGGCGGCACAGGCGCCGCCGCCCGATAGTGCTGACCCGTCCATCGAGCTGGTGGATCCCAAGGTGCTGCGGGTCTGCGCCGACCCGCGCAACCTGCCGTTCTCCAACGACAAGGGGGAGGGCTTCGAGAACAAGATCGCCGAGCTTTTTGCCGTAAAACTCGACAAGAAGCTCGACTACATGTTCTACCCGGACGCCACCGGCTTCGTCCGTATGACCCTCAATGCACATCGTTGCGACGTGATCATGGGCTTCCCGCAAGGCGACGATCTGGTGCAGCTCACCAATCCCTATTACCGGACGGCCTATGCCGTGGTCGTCAAGCAAGGCGGGGGCCTCGACGATGTGGCGACGCTCGGCGATCCCCGCCTGAAGGGCAAGCGCATCGGCATCGTCGCCGGCACGCCGCCAGCCACCAACATGGCCGCCAATGGACTGATGGTGAACGCCAAGCCCTATCCGCTGATGATCGACACACGGATCGATTCCTCCGGTCAGGCGATGATCGACGACCTCAAGGCCGGCACCATCGACGCCGCCGTGCTGTGGGGGCCGATGGCCGGCTACTACGCCAAGCGTGCCGATCCGCCGCTGCACATTGCACCGCTGGTCAAGGAGACCGTCGGCCCCAGGACGGCCTTCCGCATCGGCATGGGCGTTCGCCATGCCGACCAGAACTGGAAGCGCCAGCTCAATCGATTGATCCAGGAGAACCAGCCGGCGATCAACAAGATCCTGCTCGACTATGGCGTGCCGCTGCTGGACGAGAACGATCGCCCGCTCGGCGCAGACAGCGCGGCCAAGCAGCCGTGATGCGACCCGCGCTGGCCGGCATCGTCCTGCTGGCCTTCGCGACATGCGCGCATGCCCAGCAGGTCGTACCGGAGCCGGACGGCTACCGCAGCGACAATTATCGCACGCCGGTCCCGGCCACGTTGCGTGGCGCCCGCGTTGTCACGACGCCGGAGGCGGAAGCAATGTGGAGCGCCAAAGCGGCGGTCTTCATCGACGTCATGCCGCGCGCGCCAAAACCGCGCAACCTGCCGGCCGGCACCATCTGGCGCGACATACCGAGGTCCGACATTCCCGGCAGTATCTGGCTGGTCGACACCGGCTACGGCGCGCTGGCGGCGCCAACCGAGGCGTATTTCAGGCGCGGCCTGGCACAGGCCACCGGCGGTGATCCCGCAAAGCCGTTGCTGTTCTATTGCCAAGCCCAGTGCTGGATGTCGTGGAATGCCGCCAAGCGCGCGCTGAGCTACGGCTACAGCAACGTGGCCTGGTATCCGGACGGCACCGACGGCTGGGACGGCGCACTTCTGCCGCTGGTCGACGCACAGCCGCAACCGCGACCGGACGAATGACCACCGGTGCTACTCCATCTCCTGCTGGATCACGCGGCCGAGCGCAAACAGGCGCTGGTCGATAGCGACCGGGACCTCGCAGACGAAGGTGATGACGCGGCGGCGATCGTCAAAGATGCGCGTTGCCCAGACCAGCTGGTTGCCAAATTCCTCGACGTTGGCCGGATCGGGCGTCGCCGCGCCTTGCTGGGCCTGCAGCGCCAGCGTGTCGGCGCGGATCTTGTCTGCCGCCGCGCGCTGCTTGCGGGTGATCCGTTCCAGCCCGTTCATCACCGACGCGCGCTGCGCATTGAGCGTTTCGAACAGGCCGGAGAACAACAGTTTTCCCGCCTCGGTCTTTCCCGCGCCTGCTTCCGACAGGAATGCGGTGACGGCTTTCTCGGCTTCCTCGAGCGGCGTCCGCCGCGCTGCTAGCCGGGACACCAGCGCGCTGATCTTGGCGTCGTCCTTCCATTTTCCGGCGACATCATCGAGATCCGGACCGGCCCACACCGCGGCCAGCGAGACCTCGGGCACCTTGGCCTGAACGCAGGGCCAGTCGGGATAGCGCGGATCCGCCGCGAAGCAGGGGGCGGACACCGCCGCGACCACAAGCGACGCGGCCAGCGTCATCAGCCATTTCATGTCTCGCCTCCTGCAGGTCTGGATCGCGCGATGCCGCGCGACGGGTCGTAGGCGAGCACGGCGCCGATCATGAACACGGCGGTGCATCCGCCGACCACGGCGAAGGACAGCCAGTTCATCTTGCTGTACAGCGCGAAGCGGATCAGCTCGACCGCATGGGTGAACGGATTGAACAGGCAGATCTGGTAGAGCAGCGGGCTGCCCTCCAGCACCCGCCACAGCGGGTACAACGCCGATGACGCGAAGAACATCGGGAAGATGACGAAGTTCATGACCCCGGCGAAATTCTCCGGCTGCGTGATGCGCGAGGAGATCAGCATGCCCAGCGAGCCCAGCATCAGCCCGGTCAACACCAGCGCCGGCAGCACGGTGAAATAGCCGATATGGGGCGGTTCGATATCCCAGAACCAGGCGATCGCCAGGAAGGCGTAGACCTGCAGCAGCGATACCGCGGTGCCGGCCAGCAGCTTGCAGGACAAGAGATACCAGCGTGGCAGCGGGCTGACCAGCAGCGTGCGCATGTTGCCCATCTCGCGGTCGTAGACCATGGAGAGCGACGATTGCATGCCGTTGAACAGCTGGATCATCGCCACCAGTCCCGGCGTGATGTAGACCTCGTAGAGAATGTAGGTCTCGTATGGCGGGATGATGGAAATGCCGAGCACCTGGCGGAAGCCGGCGGCGAAAATGAACAGCCAGACCAGCGGCCGCACCAGCGCCGAGATGAAGCGCTCGCGCTGATGCAGGAAGCGCAGGCCCTCGCGCCAGACGATGCCGTTGAGGCAGATGACATACTGCGCAAACGTGAATCCGCGCGGCGGGTCCGAGATCACGACGGTCATGGCGCGATGCTCCCGGCGTCGGCGGCGCCTGCGGTCAGTTGCATGAAGGCTCCGTGCAGGTCGTGCGCGCCACTGTCGGATATGACGCGATCGACGACACCTTTCGCCAGCACGCGGCCCTGATGCAGCACCACGAGGTCGTCGCCGGCGACGATCTCGTCGAGCAGATGCGTGGCCCAGAGCACGCCGATGCCCTCATCCGCGACCAGGCGGCGGGCATGGCCGAGAATGCTTTCGCGGGCCTTGACGTCGAGACCGACCGTGGCCTCGTCGAGCAGCAGCAGGCGCGGCCGATGCAGCAGCGCGCGGGCGATCTCGAGGCGGCGCATCTGCCCACCCGACAGATCGCGCACCTTGCTGTCGGCGCGGTCGCCGAGTTCGATGCGGGCCAGCACCTCGCCGCCGCGCAACCGCGCCTCGCGCCGGCCGATGCCGTGTAAAGCCGCGTGATAAAGCAGATTCTGCATGACCGAGAGATCGGGATCCAGCGTCCGCGGCTGGAAGACGACGCCGAGCAGCCGCAGCGCCTCGCCGGGATTGCTGACGATGTCATGGCCGAAGATCGTAATGCGACCGGCCTGCACGCCGAACAGCCGCGTGATCAGCGCGAACAGCGTGCTCTTGCCGGCACCGTTGAGGCCGAGCAATGCTACGAAGCGCCCGGGGGCCACGTCGAACCCGACATGCTCGAGCGCGCGGCGCGGGCCATAGGCATGGCTGATCCTCTCCACCGACAGCGCAGGCGTCGCGCGCACGCCTCCGTGCGGTTGCGGCTCCGGCATGCGGATCGGGTGGGCGGCAGCGATCTGCGTCATGGCGGCGCCATGGCAATGCCCCAGGGCAGTTCGCCGACCTGGATGGTCTTGATCACCTTGAGCGCGGCGACGTCGATGACCGAGACGTCGTTGGATACGCCGTTGGTGACGAGCAGGTATTTCTCGTCCGGCGTGAACGCCATGTGCCAGACCCGCTGGCCGACCAGCAGATATTTCTTCACCTGATGGGTGGTCGCATCGACCACGGCGACCCGGTTGGCCGGGCCCAGGGCGACAAAGGCGGTCTTGCCGTCGCGGGTCATGCCGATGCCGACCGGCTGGATGGCCTCGCGGCGCAGGCCCGGAATGTCGAAGGTGATCTTGCCGGTGACCGCGCGTTTGGCGGGATCGATGATGGTCACGGTGCCGCCGATTTCCGCCGACACCCACAGTTCCGAACTGTCGCTCTTGAATTCGGCGAAGCGCGGCCGCGCGTCGACCAGCACGTTGGCAACGATCTGGCGCGTCGCGGTGTCGATGAAATGCGCCATGTTGGTGGTCTCGGAGGTATTGATCAGCGTTTTGCCGTCGGGGCTGATGGTCATGCCTTCCGGCTCCACGCCGACTGGCACCTCGCCGAGCCGCGCGCGCTTCTCGATATCGATCACCGTCACCGTGTTGTCGTTCTCGTTGGCGACGTAGAGGATCTTGCCGGCGGTGTCCTGCACGAACAGTTCCGGATCGGGGCCGGAGGGCAGGCTGTCGACGATTTGCCTGGTGGCGGTGTCGATCATCTGGATGGTGTCGTCGTCGCCGACCGCCACCAGCACGAACTTGCCGTCGCGGGTGAGTTCGATGCCGCGCGGCCGCTGGCCGACCTTGATGGTCGCGGTCACGGTCCAGGTCTCGGTGTCGATCACCGAGACGGTGTTGCCCTTCTCGTTGGAGACATAGGCGATGAAGGCGTAAGCGGGCGAGGCGAGGCAGGCGAAAAAGGCCGGAAGCAACAGCCAGCGTCCGATGCGTGCGACAGCAATGGTCAGTTCAACTTGCATTTGCTCTCCGGGCGATCGATGCCAAGCGTGTCGAGTTCGGACGTCTGGTGCAGGAAGCCCTCCTGCGGCGAGACCGACACCACCATGCGGCCGTCGGCCAGCAGGATCGGCTGGCGCAGCTGCAGGTTCCAGTCGCGCAGGGTCAGGCGCTGGCCCTTGAACGCGGCGATGGAGAAATCCGGGCCTTTGAGAAAGGCCAGCAGCGTCTTGGCGTCGCCGGAGTTGGTGCGTGACGCGGCTTCGCCGATGATGCGCGCTGCGGTCCAGGCCTGCATGTCCAGCGCGGTCATGCGCCGCCGGTTCAGCTTCGTGAAGCGGCTCTGCAATTGTTCGGCCCCCCATTGATCATGGGCGGGATCCCAGCTGGTCGGCACCAGCCCGGCGGAGCCGGCCACCGGCCGCGCATCCCAGGTGCGATAGGGCAGATAGGACGCGAACACCTCGCTCTCGTCAGCGGCCACGAGCACGTCGTAGGCCGGCGCCGATTGCGTGAACACCGGCATCTGGCGCTGGATCAGCGTGACGCCGCTGTCGGTCCGCCGCGCCCCGCCGGTGTCCTCGAAGGTGCGGGACTGCACCACCTTGGCGCCGAACCGTGTCGCGGCGCGCTGCAGCGCGTCGCCGAACAGTTTGTCCTCTGGATGCGAGCCGACCACCAGCAGCCAGCGCTTCCATTGCTTCCAGACCAGATATTGCGCGAGGCCGTCGGCGAGCATCGATCGCGTCGGCGCGACGTGAATGACATTGCCGCGGCAGTCCTGCTCGCGCAGCCGGTCGTCGATGGCACCGGCATTGACGATGACAGCGTTGCGGTCGCGCACCGCATCGGCTGCCTGCAGCAGCGCATCGGTACGCAGGTCGGCGATGATGAAAGACACGTTGCGATCGACGAGGGACAGCGCCGCCTTCGCGGCATCGTCGCCCTCCTTGAGGCGCACGTCGTCAAGCGCAAAACGCTGGTTGAGAAAGCGACCTGTGGTGTTGTTGTCCTCGATGGCCGGCTGTGCGCCGGCAATGCCGTCGTTCTCCGCCGGCTGCGCCAGCAGCGACAATGTCGACTTGCCTCCGGCCCGGCCGAGATAGCCGATCCTGATCTCAAGCGGATCCGCCAGCGCGCCGGAGGCCAGCGCAACCAGGACCATCGCGCCGACCAACGAGCGGATCATTCAATCTCCCTGACGCGTCCCTTTTGCGGTACCAGGCCACGGGGACTTTCTACTTGAAACATGGCTGATCCGGCCTAGGTTGCAAGTGACAAATTCGTTCGCTTGAGTTCGTTCACTTGGATCGCGCGGGGAACCCGCTGATGCGCCGATATTGCCTCGCTGCATTTCTTCTGCTCGTGCTGGCAGCGCCGGCTCATGCACAGGCGCCCGCGGCGAGCCTGCCCAAGGTGGCGGTGTTCGATTTCGAACTGTTCGACACCAGCCTGCAGGGCGAGACCGACGGCCCCCGCACCGACGAACACGACCGGCTGCTGCGCGCCGGCGATCAGATCCGCAAGGGGCTGGCGGAGTCAGGCCGCTATGCGATCGTCGACATCGCGCCGGTCAATGCGGCGGCCCACGAAAAGAACCTGCAGGCCTGCGGCGGCTGCGACGTGCAACTGGCCCAGCAGCTCGGCGCCGATCTCGCCGTCACCGGCGTGGTGCAGAAGGTCTCCAACCTGATCCTCAACATGAACATCTACATGCGCAACGCCCGCACCGGCCATATCGTTGCCAGCATGAGCGCCGACCTGCGGGGCAACACCGACGAGTCCTGGACCCGCACGGCAAGCTGGCTGCTGCGCAACCGGCTGCTGGCGCCGGATTTCGGCAGGCCGCAGTGAAATGTCATTCCGGGGCGTGCGAAGCGCCAGCTGCGCGCGAACCCGGAATCCCGGGCAGTTGCACGCTGAACATCTCGGGATTCCCCGCCATTCCAATTGGATTGGCTGAGGTTCGCGTTCGGCTGTCGCCGCCCGCGCCCCGGAATGACATTGTCACGCCTTCAATCGCTCCGCATGCCAGCGCAGGTGATCGTCCATGAAGGTGGAGATGAAATAGTAGCTGTGGTCGTAGCCAGGCTGGCGGCGCAAAGTGAGCGGAATGCCGGCCTTTTCGCAGGCATGTTCCAGCCGCTCCGGCTGCAGCTGCTGGGTCAGGAACGGATCGGCGTCGCCGACGTCCACCAGCAGGTCAGTGAAGCGCGCGCCGTCCTCGATCAGCGCCACCGCGTCATGCTTGCGCCAGGTCACGCGGTCGCCGCCGAGATAGCCTGACAGCGCCTTGACGCCCCACGGCACCTGCGCCGGTGCCACGATCGGCGCGAAGGCGCTGGCGGCGCGGTAGCGCTGCGGATAGCTCAGCGCAACGGTCAGCGCGCCGTGGCCGCCCATGGAATGGCCGAGGATCGACTGCCTGTGGGCGTCGACAGGAAACTGCGCGGCGACCAGTCCCGGCAATTCCTCGGTGACATAGCTCCACATGCGATAGTTGCGCGCATAGGGCGCCTGCGTGGCGTCCACGTAGAAGCCGGCGCCGAGTCCGAAGTCATAGGACTTGTCGGGATCGCCGGGCACGTCGGCGCCGCGCGGGCTGGTGTCGGGGGCGACAAAGATCAGGCCGAGCTCGGCACAGGCCTTTCGAAATTCGCCCTTCTCGGTGACGTTGGCATGGGTGCAGGTCAGGCCGGACAGATACCAGACCACGGGAAGCTTGGCGTTGGCGCCCTGGGGCGGCACGAACACCGAGAAGGTCATGTCGGTGCCGGTGGAGCGGCTGGCGTGCTTGTAGACGCCCTGGGTGCCGCCATAAGCCCGGTTGAGCGAGACTGTTTCGATGGTCATCGGCAGGAATCTCTGGATTGGACGGAAGGAGTTCGATCAATAGCAGCGAAGCCATCCGGAAGGCTATTCCGGATGGCTTCAGCTTTGAGGCTTCGTACCCCGGACCTGCGGAGCGGCACTTCGTGCCGCACCGCACCCGGGACACCGTTTCGGATCAAGCGTGAGCGGTCAGGCCGCCTTCTTTTTCGATTTTGCCACGTGGGCGGCGATGGCGTCCATCAGCCCCGGCGACAGGCAGTCATAGGGTTCGAGCCCGAGTTCCTTGAGCCGGGCCCTGATGCCGTCCATCTCGCCGGGATCGACGCCGGATTCGATCACCGACGACACGAAGGCCGCAAAGCCCGGCGCTGCCGAACCGGTTTCCTCGAACAGTTCCGGGTGGATGAAGTCGAGCCCGTAGAACGGATGATCCTTGTTCTCGATCCGGCCGTACATGTGCGTGCCGCAGATCCGGCAGGCGTGACGCTGGATCGTCGCCGAGGCGTCGACGATGTGCAGCTTGTCGCCGTTTTCGAGCACGGTGACATTGTCGCGTGGCACCACGGCGACCACCGAGAAGGTCGCGCCGTCCGGCTTCCAGCATTTCGTGCAGCCGCAGGCGTGGTTGTGGGCGACGTCGCCCTTGATGCCGACCTTGACCGGGCGGTCCTTGCATTTGCAAACCAGCGTGCCGCCGGCGAAGCTGCCGGAGCCTTTCTTTACGCCACTGTCGACTGAGGGGTGGATGTGAACAGTCATGGGATCAATCCTCCGTTTTGCGTCTTCGTTGGACGCTTGTGATTTGAACTTGCTGCGTCTTGCCGTTTCTCCTGCCGAACTTGAAACCCAGTAAAACTCAGTAGACGACCACCGATCGGATCGACTTGCCCTCGTGCATCAGCTCGAAGCCCTTGTTGATGTCTTCGAGCTTGAGCACGTGGGTGATCATCGGATCGATCTCGATCTTGCCGTTCATGTACCAGTCGACGATCTTCGGCACGTCGGTACGGCCGCGCGCGCCGCCGAAGGCCGTCCCCTTCCAGACCCGCCCGGTGACCAGCTGGAACGGCCGCGTGGCGATCTCCTTGCCGGATTCCGCCACGCCGATCACCACCGAGACGCCCCAGCCGCGATGGCAGGCTTCCAGTGCCTGGCGCATCACCGTGGTATTTCCGGTGCAATCGAAGGTGTAGTCGGCGCCGCCGTCGGTGAGACCGACGAGATGCGCGACGATGTCGCCCTCGATCTTCTTCGGGTTGACGAAATGGGTCATGCCGAACTTGCGGCCCCATTCTTCCTTGGAGTCGTTGAGATCGACGCCGATGATCTTGTCGGCGCCGACCATGCGTGCGCCCTGGATCACGTTGAGGCCGATGCCGCCGAGACCGAACACCACCACGTTGGAGCCCGGCGTCACCTTCGCCGTATTGACCACGGCGCCGACGCCGGTGGTCACGCCGCAGCCGATGTAGCGGCTGGAGTTGAACGGCGCGTCGTCGCGGATTTTCGCCACCGCGATCTCCGGCAGCACGGTGAAGTTCGAGAAGGTCGAACAGCCCATGTAGTGATAGATTGGCGCGCCCTTGTAGCTGAAGCGCGAGGTGCCGTCGGGCATCACGCCCTTGCCCTGGGTGGCGCGGATCGCGGTGCACAGATTGGTCTTCTGGCTGAGGCAGCTTTTGCACTGCCGGCATTCCGGCGTGTACAGCGGAATCACGTGATCGCCGGGCTTCACCGACGTGACGCCGGGACCGACTTCGCGCACAATTCCGGCGCCCTCATGGCCCAGCACCGACGGGAAGATGCCCTCACTGTCGAAGCCATCCAGCGTGTAGGCGTCGGTGTGGCAGATGCCGGTGGCCTTGATCTCGACCAGAACCTCGCCGGCCTTGGGGCCTTCGAGATCGATCTCAACGATCTCCAGCGGCTGTTTCGCCGCGAAAGCAACGGCTGCGCGTGTTTTCATCTGTCGTTCTCCGGGTCGCCAAAGCTTGAAGTTAGATTCGTTGTGTTCGGTCGTTCCGTCCGTTCGCGACGCGGGACCTGCAAGCGAACCACTGGTCGCTGAAGTTTTGTCAGATCCGCACCGGGCGATGCATCTTGGTCAATGGCGTCCGGTATTACCGCTCAAATAATGCGGAGCCTGTGAAGGTATGTCAACGCCGAAGCATCCATAGTGATCTCCTGCTTTCGCTGCGTCGCAAGATAAGTCCCATAAACACCGCCGCATCGCAGCAGGAAAGGGTTGTCGCAGAATTTGCAGATAGGTGATTCGCGCGCGCATCTGCACCGCGCACTGCCTTGACGCAACGCGCTGCATCCTTCCGGCTGCCGCCGACGCCGCATCGCGGCGAGGCGGCAGCCGCAATATCGGGACGACACGCGCCATGAACACGCTCTATCACTGCGCCGCGGCACGTTCGTTCCGGCCGCTGTGGACGTTGGAAGAGCTAGGACTGCCCTACGAACTCAAGATGCTGCCGTTCCCGCGCGCGTCCATCCCAAGCATAATCTCGGCATCAATCCGCTCGGCACTATTCCTCTGCTGTTCAATGGTGACACGCGTATGACGGAGTTGGCGCCGATCGCGCAATATCTCGTCACGAAATACGTCCCGACGCCGCTGGCGGTGGGAATCGACGAAGCGGACTACGGCGCATTCCTCAACCGGCTGCATTTTGGCGAAGAGAAGCGTCGCTGACCTTTCCGCAGACGCTGGTGCTGCGCTATTCGCAACTGGAGCCGGACCTGCGACGCCAGCCGCAGGTGCTGGAGGACTATTCGAGTGGTTCCTCGGCCGGCTGAAGGTGATCAAAGCCGTCACCGCAACCTCTGAATTCATGTGCGTCAGGCGCTTTACCGCCGAGGATGTCTCCCTCGGCTTTACACTGCTGATAGATCAGTGGTTCGTCGGTCCGACTTGCACCTTGTTCCGCTAGGTAAACGACAAAGGAACGAAGGAAAGAGTGGCAACAACAGATAATTGCATTTTTTGAGGCGGGAGACCCGCGGCCTTATGGAACTTCGATCGCCGAAACCGAAGACTATAACTTCAGAGATGAGGAAGAAGACAGCGGTGGGCTTCCAATAATGAAAATAGGGTCGCGTTCAAAATCGCTTCCGGAAAAGTCAGCCTAGGCAACGATGCCCGCACATCGGTTTTGTGACAGATGTGCGGGCATGCAATACCCCGGCTACGAAGCGGAGCCGGTAGCGGTCGGTTGGTGATTAACATTACCGAGGATCTGACATTAAAAGGCGTCGGTATTCGATTGCGAACAGCTAGATCGAAGGCCCTGCGCTTGTCGTCTTGCTGCTCATCCACTGAAGCGAAGTCCGTTCCTGGAAGCGTTTTTGAAGAGCCGTGACGGTTTGCAGGGCTCCGGATCGGATAATGTAACCTCCAAGGTACCTAACCAGGATGGCAATTCCCTGGGTGGCAGCTTCGGGCCAGAGTTCTTGTCGACGTGTTGCGAAATAGACTTCAATGCTTGGACGCCATTCGATCGCGGGTCTGAATGATAATCTCAAGAATACGTCGCAGATGACGCACGGATCCACCGGGCCACGCGGCAGTGACGCTGGCGAGTTCATGGGCATCGAGCGGAGTGATCCAGCGGTTATCAATGCCGCGATCGGCGGCAAGACCTCTGATCATCACAGGCAACAGCGCATCAAGATCCCGGATTGTCGGTTTTGGAAACGCAATGATCCTGAAGCGGTCGAGGAGCGGAAGGGGAAGTGGATCAATTGTGTTGGCGGTCGCAATGTAGTTCACGTGGCTTAGATCGAGCGGGATCTGCAATGCAGGATCCGGATAACAAGCGCTTGTTTCGGACTCCAACAGGCCAAGCAGACAATCCCACAACCGACCGTAATCATTGCGCGTGCTGGTCTTTTCGATCTCGTCGATCAATACAAAAGGATTGGCGGTTTTGCCCCGGGCAATCGCGAGGAAGGCATGGCATGGTTGGGCCGTGTTCCATCGCCGATCGGTGCCGGCAAAGGTGTTACCGTCTGATTGTGCAGCGTCATTGCGCCAGATAGTCAAGCCCAAAACCTCGCCTAGCCGGCGGGCGAATCGGGATTTTCCACTGCCCGGTTCGCCGACGAGCAGCAGCGGTCGCAACCGCACAGTGGGACGGCTGACGAGGTCTGTAAGTGTGAAATCGATGACATCGATGGCATAGGGAAATTCGGCGAACAATGCCGCGCGGACGCGGTCGAGGGGAGGTGTATGGATGAGCGGCAACGAAGTTCGCAGAACGTGTTTCAGCGGCTCTGTAAGTTTAAGGGCCTTCATCTCGGTCTCAGACATGCGCCCGACGGTCACATGGTGCTCAGCAATCGGCTCGATCGTTAGCTGATCGCGCATTGTGGAATCTGCGGCCGGTTGATGCGATGGCCTGACCGCCTGATTTGTCTCCATGTCACGGCGGATATAGTTCGTCGCATTGACGACTGCGGCGCGGATGCGATGGCGCGCCGACCGGTCGCCCAGGTACACCGCGCTGCTTATCGCCGGCCAATGGCGAGTACCATCGGTCAACCCTTTCGCGGCGGGCAGCGCGGCAAAACCGTAGACTAATTCTTCGAGGTCCGCGCACTGCTGATCCTCGAGATGTGCGGCAACCTGATGCAGGGCGTGGATCATGGCGCGCGTGACGCGCCGGTAGGCTGTGAAGCTTTCGAAATCGTGTGGCACGGACAGCGACAGCAATCGAACGCAGTCACTCAGGCTGCGCAAAAGCGGCAGGTCCGCTATCACAGCGAGGCGGTCGAGTTCGGCAGCGAGAGCGCGACCGCTTTCGGCGTCCTGGGTGGCAGCCCAGACGACGTTTTGCGGGAGATTTGGGCAGAGTTCATCGATCTCCGCAACTAGGCGTTGTGCGACGACTTCGTCGCGGTTTTCCTTGGACAGCATAGCGTATCGCAAAATTCTTGGCAGGCCTTTGAGACGCTCCAACTCGCTATCGGCTGAATCTGCCGCAGCGCCGTTTGCGACAGTGTCCGGATCGACTTCACGGGGGCTCAAGGCATCATTGCCGTCGTCGTCGTCGTGGTTCAATTGACGTCTCCGGACCAGCCGGCTTCGTCGCAGCCGTCGAACGTAAACGGCGAGGTTGCGAGGATGCGATCGCAATCGTCGGGATCGGCGGGGCGTCCCAGCCGGTAGAATCGTGATAAAGTTCGAGCCCAGTGTCCTTCCGGATCGGCAACCCAGACCTGTGAAGTGACGATTCTGGCGATCCTAGTAGCGGATGCTGCGTGACCTGGCCGACGAGATGCAGGCCGAGCGGAGAGAGCACGGGGACATAGGAATCGAGCATTGGTGCGGTGCGCAAACGCGCCGTCACGAACGTGAGGTCATGTTCGAGCATGAGGCAATCCTTGGCCAACGCTTGTAGCCGGTCTGATAATGCGCGCGTGATGTGGACTGGATCGAGAAATGGAAACATTTTGGTCAGCATGGAAGTCTTTCGTTGGTCAGAACGGGTCAACCGGGGGGAGGCACCAAGGCTGCCTGCCTTGGCACGCCCATCCGGCAAGCAATGCTGTTGAGACCACGGGCGGCTGACGGAGTTCGCTTGAACGTCAAAGATCACCGTCATCTTCAGCCAGCATGAGCATGAACGCATCGGCCCGAACCGCCGCTGCTGTCGCGAAGGCGCGGCATTGAGCGCTCAAAAGCGGATCCTGCCAGATCGAGCGTTCGTCGAAGAGCGTCATCAGGGTACTCTCGTCGAGGAACGGGACCTCGATTGCCACCTCCCGCGGCTCACCCGGCAGGAGTTCGCGATGCGGATCGCAGTCGCGCAGCATGCGACCCAGCACATCTATCTGGTGGGTACGCCCGCTGTCCGGAACAATGGTTGCGATGAGCGTCGGCACGGCGATATCACGATAACGCTGGACGTCGCGGGCCCGCGCGAAGGTGCGCACCGCCCAATCGATTTCTAGAACCGACGCGCGCGCCGGTATCAGCACCATTGACGCATCGCGCATAGTGGCGGCATTCGCGGCGCGCTCGTTGCAGCATAGATCCACTACGACATGTCCGTCTTTGCCGACCTCGGCCATGGCCATCTCGCGCAACGCGGTCACAAAGCGAGCGTCGGCGCTGTGGATCATGGTCGCCAGTCCGGCGCTGAGGTCCGACGGAAGCGCATAGGGGGCTGGCAGCATCAGCTCGCAGCACGTTACCGGTAGCGTTGCCTCGAGCGGCTCAATCGTCGAGAGAAGGCCATGGTAGGTCTGTCGCACCAGGATCGTCGGTCTATCCTGTAAGTGCAGTCCGTACGCGAGCAGCGCAGCGGTCAGGCTGCGGCCGCCGCCGCCGTTGAGACCGGCGACCAGATAAATCTGCATGGTCATGATGGCATTCTCACGCGGCACGACGAGAACGAGCGCAACCCAGCGTCTCCGGCCCGCCCGGTTCTGCGTCATATGCAGCGCGCAACCGCGCGGTTGCGCGGGACAACCGCGCATGCAGGGTGCCGATCGGCAATCCGAGCCGTGCCGCGATCTCGTCATGCGACAGTTCTTCGATCCGCGCGAGATAGATGATCTCTTGATCGACCACCCGCAACGTAGAAAGCGCTGCCAACGCATCGGCGACGTCAAGCCTGAGTTCCTGGGGCGCGGCGACCGGCAGGTCGATCGTTACTGCATCGCCGTCATCCGTAGTCACCGGCGACAGTGGCACCGAGGTGCGGACGTGAGCGCGGCGGCGCGCATTCCGGATGTGGCTGTTCAGAATGGACATCAACCAGCCGGACAGATTGTCCTCGGCATACCGATCCGCGCTCATCAGCGCAGTGATCATCGTGTCCTGTACGTAATCGTCAGGGGCACCGATCTGGGTCCGTCTACCGATCAGAAACGTGGCCTGGCGGCGCAGGGCCGGCCGCAGAGCGATGATGCGTTCGATATATTTCGGGGGAAACCTGGACGGTGACATGTGCGCTCCTTTGCCTGGGGCGAACCTGGCAGGATCCCAAAGGGTTGTCTAGGATCTAGATCCTATTTTGTGGACCGCCCGCTCGCTGGCCTCATCTGGTCAACCATCCAGCCAGCGTCCCATTGCGGCATCCAACGCCTGGCCGGAGATCCGACAGCCACTCGATATACTGGCCGAATGAAGCCGGCGGCTGGGGAAGTGCTTCCGGAAGGTGCGTCACGGCCCGCCCGAAAACAGTCCAGGCACCTTGCGAGCGGCAGTCTGGAAGGCGATTCAGACGTCAACGCCGTTGGGTGAAGTAACGGGGGGAATACACCAACTGCTGGGCGTCAACCCGCGCCCGGCCGTGCCAGATGAGGCTTGCGCTGTGCTAGCCAGCCGTCAGCGTAGCGCTCCACCAGTTGGTCAATTCGGCGATATGCAGCATCACGGTCGAAACCCTGGGCTGCCAGGAGCAAAACGAGGTGATCACACCACGACCCGAATTTAGCATCCGGGGTGCGCAGAGCTTCAGTGATCATCAGGTGGAGCGCCACCCTCGCCACATCGTCACGCGACGGTTTGCGCAACGCAGTCTGCTGCAAGCGATACGCCCGCTGCTGCTCCGCTTGCTCAGCGCGGCGTTGCGTGATCGGTCTACGCATCAGCAATCCTCCGGAAAATGTTCATTACGCTGGCCCCCGCGGCACACACGTTCCAGCCATTCCAGTATGCGTCTGGTCGGAGCAAGCGACAAATCTGCGCCGGCAGAGATTCTTTCCTTCGACCAGGCCTCGATGCTGATCGAAATCAAACCCTTGGCTGAATGCGGAAAATCAGGTGATATCGAGCGACCTTCGAGAAATCGGACGGACCGTCGGAAGGACCGGGGTCGTTACGAGCGTTTGACCAGGCGGAAAAGACGATCGGAGGCCGGGCGTTTTGGCGAACCCGTGTCGCGTCTCTGAGATCGCAATCGATGGAAGAAAGCGACTAGTCCCCCGGCAACGCGTGAACGCCGCTCCCGCGGCGCCTCGCCCACATCACATTCTGAATCGGAAATTTCGGACTCCGCAACGCAAAACCCGAGAATTGCAACGAAGATATCTGGCTTTGAATCGCCATTTTCGAACTTTGAATCGAAAATGCGCAACTGCTTCTGCGTCTGGTGCAACTTTAGTTGCTATTCATGCAACTTGTCCCGGGTTGCCCCGAATATCAAACACGGAGGAAAGCCTGACTAAGCAGTCTCCGGGAACGTATGTGAGCTTGCGCATGGCAGAATCTTGCGGTCGCTCCGTTACAGATCAATAGCGTAAGCGTCATTCAAGGAATGCAACGCATATACTAAACATTGAATCGGCGCTGTCGGATCTCGAATCATTGATATCGAACTTTGCAACGTAAATATCGGGCTTTGAATCAGATGTTTCAAAGTGTGGAGCTCATTTGCATGGATTTAGCCATGTCTGTAGCGCCGTTGTTGAACGCTGAAACGATGATTTCGGGATTTGAATCGTCATTCTCTGAGTTTGAATCGTAAATGCGCAACTGCGATCGCGTACGCGGCAACTGATTTCGATGTGTCTGGGAATTGGAAAAGGTCGCCGACAGAGCGAGATGGTGTCCAACTGCTGAACCAATGGCTGGTGGCGCGGCACATGTTCGAAAATCGTCGTCCGTCGCGAAGATCGCAAAGGGGTATTCACCTTACATGATCAAAGTAACGGAAATCATGGGATCTGAATCGGAATTATGTCGATATGAATCAGGTTTACCGAACTTTGCAACGCGCTTGTACGTCTTTGAATCGCTCTTTCGAAGAGTTGAATCGGATGCGAAGGAAAATGCCTCCACTTTCTTCCAGTCAATTGAAGGAAATCGTTGCGAACGCTAACGCGAGACGATGGATGAGCGGCTCTGGAACTGGATCGCCGGACGGGGCCGCAGTGTATAGAATGACACGCCCCCATGCCATGTTGGATGGGTGCTCAGAGCTGCGCTACCTCCAGCGTGGTCATGCGGTGGGGCATCCGATCCCCATCGAAGACGTTGTTGGCCGCACGACGTGGTCTATACGGGCCGAGCACGCTCCTACGTTGGCGGCTATGTGGCGCCCTCTAGTTCGTGAGTGCTGTCTAATACCAAGTGAGTATTTAGATTAGCCACGCTGGCAGAAGTTCAAGGAACGATGGCGAGCACAACGGCCGGTATTCCCTTGAAGTCGAAAATCTTGCTTAGATCGGTGATATCTAGAGGGTCATAGTCACCGCCTCGATGCGCCGAACCTCACTGAGGGCGGCCTTGACGAAGCCTCATTGGTGAGACTACGTCGGGACGACGCTGGCCTCGGGCTGTGCGCAGCAGAGGAATCCGCCGGATGATGACGCTCTATCATTGCGCCGCGGCGCGTTCGTTCCGGCCGCTGTGGACTCTGGAAGAGCTCGGGCTGCCCTACGAACTCAAGATGCTGCCGTTCCCGCCGCGCGTCCATGCCAAGCATTATCTCGGCATCAACCCGCTCGGCACCATTCCTCTTCTGCTTGACGGTGACACGCGTATGACGGAGTCGGCCGCGATCGCGCAGTATCTCGTCACGAAGTACGGCCCGACGCCGCTGGCGGTGGGGATCGACGAAGCGGCCTACGGCGCATTCCTGAACTGGCTGCATTTTGGGGAGGCGACGCTGACCTTTCCGCAGACGCTGGTGCTGCGCTATTCGCAACTGGAGCCGGAGGAGCGCCGCCATCCGCAGGTGGTGGAGGATTATTCGAAGTGGTTCCTCGGCCGGTTGCGGGCGATCGAAGCCGTCACCGCAACATCCGAATTCATGTGCGCCGGGCGCTTCACCGCCGCGGATATTTCCGTCGGCTATGCGCTGCTGCTGGCGCAGCGGCTGGGATTGTCGGCACAGTTCGGCCCGTCGGTCGCCGCCTACTGGCAGCGCCTCCAGGCACGCGACGGCTATCGCAGCGCGGTCGAGGCGGAAAATGTAGCGAGTGACGCGCAGGGCGTGCCGCGGCGCAGCCAGGGCAGCTCCTTCTGATTCGTCCACATATGCAGCGAGCGATTCCATGAAAGCGACTGACGGCGTTACCTCCGGCGACAGCGTGCTTCTCGACAAGCGCGGGCAGGCGCTGTGGATCACCATCAACCGGCCGGACAAGCGTAACGCCATGAACGGCGAGGTGATCGCCGGAATCGCGCGCGGCTATCGCGCCGCCCATGACGATGCCGAGGTGCGGGTCATCGTGCTGACCGGGGCCGGCGACAAGGCGTTCTGCGCCGGCGCCGACCTGCAGAACACCGGCGCGGCCTTCGCCGCGGATTTCTCCAAGCCCAATGCCGACTTCGCCGACCTGCTGCGGCTGTCGCAGGCGTCGACAAAACCGGCCATCGCCCGCGTCAACGGCACCTGCATGGCCGGCGGCATGGGGCTGTTGTGCATGACCGACTTGGCAGTGGCGGCAGAGCAGGCAGTGTTCGGCCTGCCCGAGGTCAAGGTCGGGGTATTTCCGATGCAGGTGCTGAGCCTGCTGCACTCGACCGCGCCGCGCCGGCTGATCAACGAATGGTGCATCACCGGCGAGCCGTTCGACGCTCGGGCGGCCCAGGCGGCGGGCTTGCTGAACCATGTGGTGCCGGTTGCCGAACTCGACGCCAAGATCGACTGGCTGATCGCGCGCATCGTCGACAAGTCGCCGACCGCGATCCGCCGCGGCAAATACGCCATGCGCGCCATCGCATCGATGTCGTTCGACGAGAGCATCGCCTACACCGAAAGCCAGATCGCGCTGCTGGCGATGACCGAGGACGCCAAAGAAGGGCTCAAGGCCTTTGCCGAGAAGCGCAAGCCGGTGTGGCCGGGGAAGTAGCAAGACGCGATGCTCGGAGCGCTGTCTTTGTCAGGTTCGCGAAACCGGCAATTGAGCATCTAGTTCGCCGGCTGGGCGAGGTAGGCCAGCAGTTTCACTTCGCGGCGTCCGCGCGTCACGGTGTCGAGCACCAGGCCCGACGAGATCGACAGCATTGCGAGGATCATCATCCCCGTCGACAGCACGGCGGTGGGCAGTCGCGGCACCAGACCGGTTTCGAAATAGGTCACGGCCACCGGCACGGCGAGACCGAAGGCGACGATGGCCAGAAACAGTCCGATGGCGCCGAAGAAGCGCAGCGGCTTCTCGGTGCGGTAGAGCTTCAGGATGGTGCCGAGGATGCGCAGGCCGTCCGGCCAGGTGCTCAGCTTGCTGACCGAGCCTTCGGGCCGCGCGAAGTACGGCGTTTCGATCTCGGCGATCGGCAGCGCGAGCTGCAGCGCGTGGACGCTGAGTTCGGTCTCGATCTCGAAGCCGTCGGACAGCACCGGAAACGACTTCACGAAGCGACGGGAAAATGCCCGGTAGCCGGACAGGATGTCCTTGAAGTCCTGCCCGAAGACGGTGGCCAGAAATCCGGTCAGCAAGGAGTTGCCGGTGCGGTGCCCGGTCCGGTAGGCGGCCTTGTGCTGCTGGATGCGCCGTCCCACGACCATGTCGAGGTGATTGCCCGTCAGCGTCTCGAGCATGCGTGGCGCGGAAGCCGCGTCATAGGTCGCGTCGCCGTCGACCAGCAGATAGATGTCGGCGTCGATATCGGCAAACATCCGCCGCACCACATGTCCCTTGCCCTGGCGGCGCTCGCTGCGCACCTCCGCACCGGCCGCTAGGGCGACGGCCCTGGTGCCGTCGGTGGAGTTGTTGTCGTAGACATAGATCCGGGCGTCGGGCAGCACGCGGCGGAAGTCCGCGACGACCGTCGCGATGGCGACTTCCTCGTTGAAGCACGGGATGAGGACTGCGACGCGATCGCGTGTGGTCATGTGGGACGTCCCGTCAGGCGCGCTTGCTCGATCTCGCAGTCCGCAGCCGCGGCCTAGCCGGGATTGGCTTTCAGGCCGGCCGCTTCGATGCCGGCAACGGCGGCGATCTCGTCATTGTCCGAGGTGTCGCCGGAGATGCCGACGGCGCCGAGCAGGGAGCCGGATGTGTCCATGATGAGCACGCCGCCGGGCACCGGGATCATCGCGCCCTTGGTCATGGTGCTGATAGCGTCGACGAAATAGGGCTGCTCCTGGGCGCGCTGGAAGATAGCGCGCGAGCCGATGCCGAGCGACAGGGCGCCGTAGGCCTTGCCGTAGGCGATCTCGCCGCGCATCAGGCTGGTGCCGTCCTGCGCCAATGACGCCTTCACGCAGCCGCGCGCGTCGAGCACGGTGATGGCCATCGGCTTCATCTTCTTTTCGATCACCTTCGCGAGCGCGGCGTCGAGAATCTTGCGGGCGGTGTCGAGGGAGAGGTCGGCCATGAAATCTGTCCTTTGTGATCTGGCGGCAAACTAGTGGCGGGTGGCGGCGCTGTCGAGGCTCATGGCCAGCAGCCGGGCCACATGCAGCGCGTCGCGGGCGCTGCCGTCGTGGATCTGGTGCCGGCACGACGTGCCGTCGGCGACGATCAGGGTGGTGGCGTCCGCCTTGCGCACCGCGGGCAGCAGCGACGCCTCGGCCATCTGCATCGACACTTCATAGGTGTCGGCGCCATAGCCGAAGGCCCCGGCCATGCCGCAGCAGCTCGACTCGATGGTCTCGACCGCAAGGTCCGGGATCAGCCGCAGGATCTGCGCGACCGGCTTGAACGCGCCGAAGGATTTCTGGTGGCAATGGCCATGCAGCATCGCCTTCTCGGCGATAGGGCCGAGCGGCAGCCGCAGGCGTCCGGCCTCGACCTCGCGGACCAGGAATTCCTCGAACAGCAGCGCCTGGGCGCTGACGCTTCTGGCGGCATCGTCGGAGCGCAGCGACAGCAGCTCGTCGCGCAGGGTCAACAGGCAGCTCGGCTCGAGGCCAACGATGGGCACGCCGCGCGCCGCGAAGGGCGCATAGGTGACAACCAGCCTGTCCAGCTCGGCGCGCGCCTGGTCCACCAGCCCCGCGGAGAGGAAGGTGCGGCCGCAACACAGGGCGCGGCCCTTGTCTGCCGCAACAGGCAGATGCACGCGGTAGCCGCCGGCCACCAGCACCTGGATTGCAGCATCGATATTCTCGCGCTCATAGGCGCGGTTGAAGGTGTCGGCGAACAGCACCACCTCGCGGCCATCGGCGGGGCCGACGGCTTCGGCGTCGCTGCGAAACGCATCGCGGCGCCATGCCGGCAGGTCGCGCCTGGCGCTGATGCCGGCGTAGCGCTCCAGCAGCTTGCGCAACAACGGACTTCTGTTGCGCAGGTTGGCCAGCGGCGCCAGCGTTCCGGCGATGGCAGCGTAATGCGGGAGATAGCCGACCAGCCGGTCGCGCAGCGACAGACCGTATTTCGCCGCGCGCGCGGCCAGCACCTCGATCTTCATCTTCGCCATGTCGACGCCGGTCGGGCATTCGTGACGGCAGGCCTTGCAGGACACGCACAGCTGCATGGTCTCGGCTATTTCGTCCGAGGTCAGCGCATCCGGGCCGAGCTGGCCGGAGATCGCCAGCCGCAGCGTGTTGGCGCGCCCGCGCGTCACATCCTTCTCGTCGCGGGTGGCGCGGTAGCTCGGGCACATCACGCCGCCCTCGAGCTTGCGGCAGGCGCCGTTGTTGTTGCACATCTCCACCGCGCCCTGGAAGCCGCCGCCAGCGCCCGGCCAAGCTGACCAGTCCAGCGCGGTCGCGAATTCATCGACGCGGTAATCCGGCGCAAAGCGGAACAACGAGCGATCGTCCATTTTCGGCGGATTGACGATCTTGCCGGGGTTGAGAATGTTGCCGGGATCGAAGCGCCGCTTCACGGCGGCGAAATCGTGCACGATGCGCGGGCCGAACATGGCGGCGTGGAATTCCGACCGCACCAGGCCGTCGCCATGCTCGCCGGAATGCGAGCCCTTGTAGCCGCGCACCATCTCGAAGGTTTCCTCGGCGATGGCGCGCATTGCCTTGACGTCCTGCTCGAGCTTGAGATTGAGCACCGGGCGCACATGCAGGCAGCCTTCGGAGGCGTGCGCATACATGGTGCCGGTGGTGCCGTGCTTGACGAAGATGCCGTTGAGCCGCGCGGTGTAGTCTGCCAGATTGGGCAGCGGCACCGCGCAGTCCTCGACGAAGGACACCGGCTTGCCCTCCTGCTTCATCGACATCATGACGTTGAGGCCGGCTGCGCGGAATTCGGCGATGCCGGTCTGCAGCGCGGGCTCGACGATCTCGACCACGCCGCCCCATTTGCGCTTGGCATTCTCCCAGGAAAAGCCGAGGTCGCCCATCAGCTCGCCGAGCTGCTTCAGCTTGGCGAGATTGTCGGCCTGGCTCTCCTCGGCAAATTCGACGATCAGCACGGCATCCGGGTCGCCGCGCACGGCGGTTGATATGATCGACTTGAACATGTCGATGTCGCGGCCGAGCCCCAGCATGGTGCGGTCGACCAGTTCGACGGCGATCGGCTTCAGCTTCACCAGGTGCTGGGTCGATTCCATCGCCTGGTAGAAACTGCCGAAATGGCAGACGCCGAGCACCTTGTTGGTGATCAGCGGCCACAGCTTCAGCTCGACCTGGGTGGTGAAGGCCAGCGTGCCCTCGGAGCCGACCAGCAGATGCGCCATGTTGTTGGCGCTGTTCTTCGGCACCAGCGCGTCGAGATTGTAGCCGCCGACCCGGCGCTGCACTTGCGGAAAGCGTTCGGCGATCTCGCCGGCCTCGCGTTGGCCCAACGCCAGCATGTCGCGAAACAATTGAGGGGTATCGCCGCCGTCGGCATTGACCTCGCCGAAATGCAGCAGCGATCCATCGGTCAAAGCGGCGTCCATCGCCAGCGTGTTGTCGCGCATGGTGCCGTAGCGCAGCGAGCGGCCGCCGCAGGAATTGTTGCCGGCCATGCCGCCGATGGTGGCGCGCGACGCGGTGGAGACGTCGACTGGAAACCACAGCCCGTGCTTCTTGAGCTGGCGGTTGAGGTCGTCGAGCACGATACCGGGCTCGACCACGCAGGTGCGGTTCGCGACATCCAGCGAGATGATCTTGTTGAGATGCTTGGAGAGGTCGATGACCATGCCGTCATTGACGGTCTGGCCGCATTGCGAGGTGCCGCCGCCGCGCGGGGTGACAACGCGGCCGTCGTCGGCGCAGATCGCCAGCGCCCGCAGCGCTTCCTCGACGGTGCGCGGCACCACCACGCCGAACGGCACGATCTGGTAGATCGAGGCGTCGGTGGCATAGCGGCCACGGCTGAAGGCGTCGAACAACACGTCGCCCGAGGTCTCGCGTCTGAGCCTTGCCGCCAGCGCGCTGTCCGCCGCCGCACTCCGGATTGTCGCCGTCTTCGCCATCGATTCCATTCCCGCGCCAGCGCCCTGTCTTGCATCCGGGTTTTGGCTTGGCAAGGCGGGCAAGCGGGCAAGTCTCGTTCCCCGGACGCGATGCAGCGCGCGGCCGGCGATGCGCAGCATCGTCGTCCGCGTGGTGCGTCGCAGACCCGGGGCCCACGCTTGAATAAGGGCGTGCCGGGATCCGGGTCTGCGCAGCAGCATGCGATGCTGCGCATCGCCATGCCGCGGCGCGCCCGGGAAACGGCAGCGGCGGCGGATGAACACGATGCAAATTTCTTCATCGCCACTATTGACTATTGTCCTATACTAGACTTGTAGTCTTCTCGTCCTGCTCAACGAGGGGCGCTGTCATGAGGCGTCTTGAGAGTGGAGGAGGATTCGGTGTCCCGCGCGCGTGCCTCGCAAGCACGCCCCGGGAGGCTGGGGTCACCGTCCGGGCCCTACTACGGGGCTCTGCCTTTAGTGGCTGGACGCGGATGGCGAAAGGCGGGCGAAACCCCGCCGGAGTGGCTCCCAAAGGGAGTTCACGTGCCAGCCCGGAAGTACGGTCCCCTTGCCATAAACCCCGCGGTGGCGCGCCGGCAGGCGCCGCGACCCGCTTCGCCGTTGCGACGGCATGGCGGATCGCGTCCCAACCACCATCCCCGCGCCTGCCGGCGCGCCGCTCCCCTCATGTCTGGAGGGGAGATCTGCTCACACCTCGGACGCCATCGGCGCCGCGAGAACAAGAGCGGCTGGCTGTTTGACATTCAAATCGGACATTCAGCGTTTGCGCGCGACGCTGCACTGCACCCAAACGCGATAACAAAACCTCATGGCTGCTCCACGTTTTTCTTGGACGCTCTGGTATACCAGATGCGGGACAAGGGTCGGGAAAAGTGATATCCGGGCGCCGAACCAAAAAATACGCCCTGGGAAGGACAGACCATGACCGTACACACTGGAAGACACTTTCTGCAGATTCCGGGTCCGACCAATGTGCCCGACCGGGTGCTGCGGGCCATGGACATGCCGACGCTGGATCACCGCGGTCCGGAATTCGCCGAACTCGGCCACAACGTGCTGGCCGGATCGCAGCGCATTTTCAAGACCAAGCAGCCGGTGATCATCTATCCGTCGTCGGGGACCGGCGCCTGGGAAGCCGCCATCGTCAACACGCTGTCGCCGGGCGACCGGGTGCTGATGGCCGAGACCGGCCAGTTCGCGGCGCTGTGGCGCAACATTGCGGAGAAGTTCAAGCTCGACGTCGAGCTGGTTCCCGGCGACTGGCGCCATGGCGCCGACCTCACGCAGATCGAGGCCCGGCTGCAGGCCGACAAGGCGCACGCCATCAAGGCGGTGATGGTGGTCCACAACGAGACTTCGACCGGCTGCGTCACCCATCCCCAGGACGTCCGTGCGGCGATGGACCGCGCCAAGCACCCGGCGCTGCTGATGATCGATACCGTCTCCGGCATCGGCTCGCTGGAATACGAGCACGACGCCTGGGGCATCGACGTCACCGTGGCCGGCTCGCAGAAGGGGCTGATGCTGCCGCCCGGCCTCGGCTTCAACGTGATCTCGGACAAGGCGCTGGCGGCGTCGAAGGCCAACAGCTCGTACCGCGCCTACTGGGACTGGCAGGAGGTCATCAACGCCAACAAGCTCGGCTCCTGGCCCTATACGCCGGCCACCAACGTGCTCTATGGGCTCAAGGAAGCCATTGCCATGCTCGAGGAGGAGGGGCTGCAGAACGTGTTCGCCCGCCACCAGCGCCATGGCGCCGCCGCCCGCGCCGCGGTGAAGGCCTGGGGCCTCGAGACGGTGTCCATCGAGGCCCATGACCACTCGCCGGCGCTGACCGCGGTGATGATGCCCGAAGGCCATGACGCCGATGCGTTCCGGAAAGTCGTACTGGACAACTTCGACATGTCGCTGGGAACGGGTCTGGCCAAGTGGAAGGGCAAGATCTTCCGCATCGGTCATATCGGCCACTTCAACGACCTGATGCTCATGGGCACGCTGTCCGGCGTCGAGATGGGTCTCGATCTCGCCAAGGTTCCGCACCGCGCCGGCGGCGTGATGGCGGCGATGGAAGTGCTGAAGGGCAGGGACGTGGTGCAGTTGAAGGCGGCGGTCGCCTGAGGCAATTCTGTTATCCCGAAACGCGGCTGGAGCGCCTGCGCTCCGGCCGTTACGGTGTTTCGCGGCGTGGAGCTGCATCACGAGAAAGAACATCATGAACGCGCCGACGCCCGCATCCGAAGACCTGATCTATTCCGTCACCGACGGCATCGCCCACATCACCTTCAACCGCCCGCAGGCGCGCAACGCCATGCTGTTCTCGATGTATGAGCGGATGGCGGAGATCTGCGAAGCCGCCAACACCGATCATTCCATCAAGGCGATGATCCTCACCGGCGCCGGCGACAAGGCGTTTGCGTCGGGGACCGACATCTCCCAGTTCCGCGCCTTCAAGACCGCGCAGGATGCTCTCGACTACGAAGCGCGCATCGATCGCGTGCTGACCGCGCTGGAAACCTGCCGCGTGCCAACCATCGCCGCCATCGCCGGCGCCTGCACCGGCGGCGGCGCCGGCATCGCCGCCTGCTGCGACCTGCGCATCGGCACATCAGCCACCCGCATGGGCTTCCCCATCGCCCGCACCCTCGGCAACTGCCTGTCGATGTCCAACATCAGCCGCGTCATGGCGCTGGTCGGGCCGGCGCGCACCAAGGACATGATCTTCACCGCGCGCCTGATCGAGGCGGATGAGGCGCTGGCGCTCGGGCTGATCAACGAGATCGTGCCCGACGTCGAGACGCTGCAGCGCCGCGCGCTGGAGATCGCCCAACTGGTCGCCAGCCACGCGCCGATCACCCTGGAAGTGACCAAGGAAGCCGTGCGCCGGCTGCGCCCCAAGCTGACCCGCGAGGAAGGCCAGGACCTCGTGCTCAAGGCCTATATGAGCGAGGATTTCCGCGAGGGCATGGATGCCTTCCTCAACAAGCGCAAGCCGAACTGGCAGGGCAAGTAAGCGACTTGTTCCTTCTCCCCGCAAGCGGGGAGAGGTGAAGCGCGACCTACCAAAGTCGTCCTCTGCACGCCCCTCGCACGCTTGAAGTCACGTCGAATAAACCGCACACTACCGACTATCAAACGGGCCGTTTCGAGCCCGCGTTCAACGAACCAGGGAAGATTTCATGTCCAAGTTGATCAGGGCCACAGCGGCGCTTGCGGCCGTACTGGCCGGTGCGCCGGCGATGTCGGCGTCAGCTGCCGCGTGGGAACCGACCAAGCCGGTGGAGATCGTGGTCGCGGCCGGCGCCGGCGGCGCCTCCGACCAGATGGCGCGCATGATGCAAGCCGCGATCCAGAAGAACAATCTGATGAAGGCCCCGGTGATCGTCTCGCTGAAGGGCGGGGCGTCCGGCGCCGAAGCGCTGATCTACATGAAGTCCAGCGAAGGCGACGCCAACAAGGTGCTGATCGCCTATTCGCTGATCTACATGCTGCCGCTGTCCGCCAAAATCCCGTTCAACTGGCGAGACCTGACGCCCGTGTCGGTGGTGGCGATGGATCAGTTCGTGCTGTGGGACAATGCTGCCGGCCCTAAGACCGTGAAGGATTTTATCGCAGCAGCAAAAGCGGCCCCGTCGCCATTCAAGATGGGCGGCACCGGTTCGAAGCGCGAGGACCACGTGCTCACGGTGTTCATGGAAAAGCGCACCGGCGCCAAGTTCTCCTACCTGCCGTACAAGTCCGGCGGCGAGGCGGCGACGCAGCCGGTCGGCAACCACACCGAAGCCAACGTCAACAACCCCTCGGAAAATCTCGAAGTTTGGCGCGCCGGCCAGGTCCGCGCGCTCTGCGTATTCGACAAAGAGCGCATCGGCTACACCACCAAGGTCACCGAGACGCAGTCGTGGAACGACATCCCGACCTGCAAGGAGGAAGGCCTTGACGTCCAGTACCTCATGCTGCGCGCCATGTTCCTGCCCGGCAAGGTGACGCCGGAGCAGCAGGCGTTCTATGTCGACCTGTTCGAGAAGGTGACCAAGACCGCAGAATACAAGGACTACATGGAGAAGCAGGCGCTGAAGCCGATCTTCCTGAAGGGCGATGCGATGCTGAAATTCCTCGAAGAGGACGACGCGCTGAACAAGTCATTGATGAGCGAAGCGGGATTCGTGGCGAAGTAGGAGCACGTTCCCCGGACGCGACGCAATACGCCGCGAAGCGGCGTGGTGCGTCGCAGATCCGGGGTCCAGCTTCCTTCAATCAACCGGGATCCCGGATCTGCGGAGCGGCATAAGAATGCCGCACCGCGTCCGGGAAACGTACCTCACGCCTCAGAAATAATTCCATGTCCAACACCGACCTCGAAATCATCGTCGACGATCCCACCGCGCCCGAGCCGGATTCGCCGGCGGTCTGCAGCACCCGCACGGTCGAGATCGTGGTCTGCCTGCTGCTGCTCGCCCTCGCGGTCACGCTGGGCATCGACAACTACGCCACCGGCATTTCCTGGGACGACACCGGCCCGCAGCCCGGTTACTTCCCGTTCTATCTCTCGGTCATCCTGGGCGGCGCCAGCCTGTATGGCCTCGTGACCACGTTGCTGGCCCGAGCTGTGCCGTCGGACACCTTCGTCACCCGCGCGCAGCTGCGCCGCGTGATGCTGGTGTTCCTGCCGACCGCCGCCTTTTGCCTGGCGATGCAATATCTCGGTCTCTATGTGGCGAGCTTCCTGCTGATCGCCGGCTTCATGCGCCTGGTCGGCAAGATCGCGTGGTGGAAGTCGCTGCTGACCGCCTTCGTCTTCACCGCGATCATGTTCGCCACTTTCGACATCGCCTTCGACGTCATCATGCCCAAGGGACCGCTCGAAGCGGCCTTCGGCCGCTAGGACTGATCTGATGGAAGCCTTCGGACTGTTGCTGCACGGCTTCGCCGTGCTGATGACCTGGAAGATCCTGGCGCTGATGGTGGTGGGCCTGGTGCTCGGCATCTTCGTCGGCGTGCTGCCGGGGCTCGGCGGCCCGAACGGCGTCGCCATCCTGCTGCCGCTGACCTTCACCATGGACCCGACCTCGGCCATTGTGATGCTGTCCTGCATCTATTGGGGCGCGCTGTTCGGCGGCGCCATCACCTCGATCCTATTCAACATCCCCGGCGAGGCATGGTCGGTGGCCACCACCTTCGACGGCTATCCGATGGCCCAGCAGGGACGCGCCGCGGAGGCGCTGACCGCGGCCTTCACCTCGTCCTTCATCGGTTCGCTGGTTGCGGTGCTGCTGATCACCTTCCTGGCGCCGATGATCTCGTCCTTCGCTTTGAAATTCGGCCCGCCGGAATTCTTCGCGGTGTATCTGCTAACGTTCTGCTCCTTCGTCGGCCTTGGCCGCGAAGAAAAGCACAAGACCATCATCTCCATGGCGCTCGGTCTGCTGATTGCGGGGGTCGGCATGGATACGGTGTCTGGCACGCTGCGCATGACCTTCGGCTCCAACGAGTTGTTGCGCGGCATCAACTTCCTGGTTGCGGTGATCGGCCTGTTCGGCATCAGCGAAATCCTGCTGACCATGGAAGAGCGCCTGGCGCTGCGCGGCCATGCGGCCAAGATCAGCCTGCGCACCGTGCTCAAGGTCTGGAAGGATCTGCCGCGCTACTGGGTGACGCTGTTGCGTTCATCGGTGATTGGCTGTTGGCTCGGCATCACGCCGGGCGGCGCCATCGCGGCCTCCTTCATGGGCTACAACCTGGCCAAACGTTTCTCGAAAGACCCGGACAGTTTTGGCAAGGGCCGCATCGAAGGCGTGTTCGCGCCGGAAACCGCGGCGCATGCCTCGGGCACCGCGGCGCTGCTGCCGATGCTGGCGCTGGGCATTCCCGGCTCCGGCACCGCGGCGATCCTGCTCGGCGGGCTGATGGTATGGGGGCTCAATCCCGGTCCGCTGCTGTTCGTCGAACACAAGGATTTCGTCTGGGGCCTGATCGCCTCGATGTATCTCGGCAACGTCGTCGGTCTCGTCATCGTGCTGACCACGGTGCCGATCTTCGCCTCGATCCTGCGCGTGCCGTTCGCCGCGGTGGCGCCGATGATCGTGGTGTCCTGCGCCATCGGCGCCTATGCGATCCAGAATGCGATGTTCGACATCTGGCTGATGCTTGGGTTCGGCGTGGTCGGCTACGTGTTCAAGAAGATCGGCATTCCCCTCGCGCCGTTCACGCTGGCGCTGGTGCTGGGCAGCCGCGCCGAGGACGCCTTCCGGCTGTCGATGATCGGCTCCGGCGGCAGCGTCGGCGTGTTCTGGTCCAACGGCCTCGTCGGCTCGATCACCACCCTGGCAATCGCGCTGCTGTTCTGGCCGGTGATCGACAGGCTATTTGCTGGTGTCGGCCGCATGTTGCGGCCCGCGCGGGTGGCGGGCTGAACCTCACACGACCTTGTCATCGCGCAGCGCCGCGATCTCCTCGGTGCTGAAACCAAATTCGGTCAGCACCTCGTCGGTCTGCTCGCCGACTTCCGGCGGTCTTGCCGCCATTTTGCTCGGCGTACGCGACAGCGTGAAGGGTTGGCCGACCAGCCGGATGTCGCGGCCGTGGTCGTTGGGCACGTCCTGGGCGATGCCGAGGTGTTTGACCTGTTCGTCGGCGAACATCTGGTCGACCGAATAGATCGGCCCGCAGGGCACGCCGGCGGCGTTCAACTCGTTGACCCATTCGTCGGTGGTCTTCTTTTCAGTGCGGGCGTTGATCTCGGCGCTGAGCGCATCGCGATTCTTGGAGCGGGCCGGGGCGGTGGCGTAATCCGGATTGGTCACAAGTTCCGGCGCGCCGATCGCCTGGGCGCAGCGTTCCCAGATCTTGCCGCCGGTGGTGGCGATGTTGATGTAGCCGTCGGAGGTCCTGAATACGCCGGTCGGGATGCTGGTCGGATGGTTGTTGCCCGCCTGCTTGGGGACGTCCTTTTCCATCAGCCAGCGCGCGGCCTGGAAATCCAGCATGAAGATCTGCGCCTGCAGCAGCGATGTCTGTACCCACTGGCCCTGGCCGGACACGTCGCGCTCCAGCAGCGCCGTTAGGATGCCCATGGCACAAAACAGGCCGGCGGTGAGGTCGGCGACGGGAATGCCGACCCGCATCGGGCCTTCGCCCGGCGCGCCGGTGATCGACATCAGCCCGCCCATGCCCTGGGCGATCTGATCGAAACCCGGCCGCTTGTGGTAGGGCCCATCCTGCCCGAAGCCGGAGATGCTGCCATAGACGATGCCGGGATTGATGGCGCGCAGGCTCTCATAATCGATGCCGAGCCGGGCTTTGACGTCCGGACGAAAATTCTCGACCACCACGTCGGCCTTGGCAGCAAGCCGCTTGAACACCGCCAAGCCCTGCGGGTCCTTCAGGTTCAGGGTCATCGCCCGCTTGTTGCGGTGCAGGTTCTGGAAATCGGAGCCCTGGCGCGGTCCGCCCGGCTGCTCGCCGCCGGCGTCGTCGGTCAGGGCGTCGATCTTGATGACATTGGCGCCCCAGTCGGCCAACTGACGGACGGCCGTCGGTCCCGAGCGAATGCGGGTCAGGTCAAGCACAGTGAAGCGGGACAAGGCCGAAGAAGCGCGCGGGAATGTCATGCGGAAAGCTCGGGTTGGGAGAGGAATCAGGATGCACGGACAGAGAGGGGGCGGGTCGGTCGCCGTGCAATTCTTCGCCCAAACCCGGTCCGTTGTCATGCGTCGTTATTCAGGATCGCCCGACGGCACGCAACGTCACCGCTGATTTATCTGTTTTTGCAGCGCGAAGGTTCGGGCGCGCATCGTCTGCTGTTTGCGTCCGGAACCAGCGGTGCAGGTTCCGGTCAGGATTGTGCGTGGCGGACCGCAGGATTTGCAAAGATCGAAGGCCGTCCTGCTTGGAGCTGGCGAGGCACCGGCACGCGATGGCTCAACCGCGCGACGACCGACTTCGCGAGGCGGTTCGCCATTCTGAGCGGAGCTGTCAGACGCCATGAGAGGCTGTTCTGATAGGTGCGAACGACGTCAGCGAGTCGCAGCGTTTCCTGCCTGTCGATCACCGACTGACCGAGGCGCTCATAGGCCTGGCGAATCGGTTGGGCGATGTCGTTGATGTCCGAAAGATCGAACAGCTGCTTCAACCGCACGGGCATGTCGGAGCCGACTCCCAGCACGCCCAGGCCGTGCGCATGCTTGAATTCGAAGTGGGGGTAGACCGCAGTCAATTCGGACCAGAACCGGCCGACCCCGAAGCCCGGTTCGTTGGTATCGTGGAAGAGCACAACGGCCCGGTTCGACAGCTTCGGCTTCCAGAATTCGAAGTCGCGGCGCACGTCTTCGTAGTGATGCCGGCCGTCGATGTGCAACAGGTCGATGGACCCATCGGCAAACTGGCACTGCGCCTCGTCGAAGGTCGAACGGATCAGTCGCGATGTGCTGGCGTAGGGGCGGTGCAGATCGAGCAGATTGTCGTAGATTTCCTGGCCGTACAGACCCGCGTGCTCGTCACCGCGCCAGGTATCGATTCCGCCGCATGCGCAGTCGATGCCCGTCTTCTTCACGGCCTGGCAGAAGGCGAGGTACGAGAAGCCGCAATGCACGCCGAGTTCCACGATGCTGCGGGGCTTCATGACGTTCACAAGCCAGAAGGCAAACGGAGCATGTCCAATCCAGGCTGACGGCACATTGTGCTGCGGAAGCCAGAATGAGGACTCCAGAAGAAAGTCCGGCACCGTGGTGGCGGGGTATTCACACACCCTCATGTTCATAGCGAGCCTCCTGCAGCCAATCGTTCATCGCGGATCAGCAGATTTTTATTGACGCTCCCCAGCTCAATCGGCGTTCAGGATGGCACCGAGCCGTTAACGGACGGTTAACCATAAAGCGTTTCTCGTTGCGTCCCGCGGCTTCGCCGCACCGCCCGCGCCGCAAAATCGTTCAAATATCTGAAAAATTGAATATTTTCGGGATGCGAATGTGCTGGTCCAGGGGCGCGGCATCGCCCGAAAATTCGCGATCACGGCCAAAGGAGGGGCGTAGGCCGGCATTTCCCTCTGAGTAAAAGTTTCGGTAAACACACTTGGAATTGGGGGCCATCGGCGGCGTCTCCAACGCAGTCATGACTGCGCGGCAGGCCGCGGTCGTCGTGGCCGGTCATCCGGCCGCACCCTCATGTGCATCAACAGAGCGGACAGTGTTTGAGCGAGCCAATCGAAATGCAGGATCTGGTGGTTGGCGGCACAGGGATCGTCGGCGGCTACATCGTCGCGCATCTGCTCAAGGCCGGTCGTCGGCCGATCGTGCTGTCGCGATCCCAGCACAGCGGCCCCGACATCGACTGGATTCAGGGCGACCTTGTCCGTCCTGACCAGTTGACGGTACCGCCGTTCGAGACCCTGTTTTGCACCGCCGAGATCGGCCTGCTTGCGGACGCCTTGCCCCACCTGTGCCCGCCATCTTTGAAGCGCGTGGTTGCCTTCACGTCGACCAGCATCGTGACCAAGCTTGAGTCCGGGACGGCTTCCGAACGCGAATTGCTGCGTCGTCTTGCCGATGGCGAGCGCCGCCTGGCGGCCGTCTGCGAGCAGCGCGGCATCGGATGGACCATCCTGCGTCCAACGATCATCTATGCCGAGGGGCGCGACGGTAATATTTCGCGCCTGGCTCGCCTGATTCAGAAACTGGGCTTCCTGCCTTTGATGGGGCGCGGCGCCGGCTTGCGTCAGCCCGTCCACGCTGAGGATCTTGCGATCGGAGCCATCGCCGCCGCCCAAAGCGTCGAAGCGACCAACAAGACATACGCGCTGCCGGGCGGCGAAGTGGTCAGCTATCGCGAGATGGTCGGCCGGATCTTCGATGGCCTGCACCGGCCGCGGCGTGTGATTTCCGTGCCGCCGATCTTCTGGCGCGTCGCCTTCACGCTGGCGAAGCCGCTGTTTCCCCAAGCCAACGTGGCCATGGGAAGCCGCATGTCGAAGGACATGGTGTTCGATGCGGCGCCGGCCATGGAGGATTTCGGCTGGAAGCCGCGCAAGTTTCATCCGCAGTTCGGCCCTCCCGGCTGAGCAATCCGGCGGGCGGAGCGGGCTCTGCCCGCCGCCCCGCAAATCAGGGACCGCAGGCCCGTCGCGCCCTTCCGGTAACCGGTGTGATGACACGGTGTGGACGACTCAATCAGGATTAGCCAAATTGCCTTCAAGACATCCCAAGGTCGTCATCCTGCTTGCGACGAGAAATGGCGCGGAGTTTCTTCGCGAGCAGCTCGAGTCCTTTCGCGCCCAGACCTATGCAAACTGGGAACTTATCGTTTCTGACGATGGTTCGACCGACGCCACCGCAACGATTGTCGGTGCTTTCGCGGCGAGCGTGACCCAGCGAGTCGTCCTGCGGCCGGGCCCACAAAAGGGATTCTGGCAGAATTTTGTATCGCTGGTCCGCGACGGTGACAGTGACGGCGATCTGTTTGCCTACAGCGACCAGGACGATATCTGGCTGCCGGAAAAGCTGGACATGGCGGTTGCGTGGTTCGACGCGCAGTCCGAAGGCCGGCCGCTGCTCTATTTCACGCGCACCGAGCTGATCGACAGGGATGGCGCGCCGCTGGGGTTTTCACCGCTGTTCACGCGGCCGCCTGTCTTCGAGAATGCGATGGTGCAGAACATCGGCGGTGGCAATACCATGGTTTTCAATCGTGCTGCGCGGCTGGCGCTGCAAACCACCCCGGTGGATGCCGAGCTGGTTTCGCACGACTGGTGGACGTACCAGATGATCACCGGCATCGGCGGAGTGGCCCACTATGATCCTCGGCCAAGTCTGAAGTACCGGCAGCACGGGCAGAATATCGTCGGCTCCAACATCGGCCTGCGCGCCCGCCTGGTTCGGCTCCGCGCATTTGCCAACGGCCGGGTCGTGAGTTGGAATACGACCAATCTGGCATTTCTGGCTAGGATCGGCAGCTTGCTGACGCCCACGAACGCTGTAGTGCTCGAACGCTTCGCACGCGCGCGGCACGCCTCCTTGCCGGTGCGGCTGTACTTGATCTGGAGATCCGGCGTCTACCGCCAGAGCGCTATCGAGAACATCGGGTTGTTCGTCGGAGCGCTGTTCGGTCGGCTCTAGCCGTCAATGCGGGCCAATCTGACGCGCGCAGCGCGCGGCCAGCGTTCAAGGCCCAAGATGCCGTTTGATCAGCGACACATCATAGTCGCTGCGTGATGAAATGACGTCGGGCCATTGTGATGTCTTGAAGATGCCGGCCGGATTCGCCTTGAGCAGCTCCCGCTTGATGAAGGGGCAGCCGAACTCTTCGATCGCCAGATCCCAGAAATAGTGCATCGAGTTGATGGGGCGGCCGCGCAGCAACGCCATCTGGAGACGATCGAAGACCACTCGCTCGGATTCGCTGAAGGCTTTCGTGTCCAGAGTGCCGAGGCGATCCTTCATTTTTTCGGCGGCTTGCCAATAAGGAACGAGGGCGCCGCCTCGCAGTCGCTGGCGTGCCAGTTGCTGGGTCAGCATGACCTCGCCGTTGCGAATGACCCAGCCCTTGTTGCCGATATAGGGATGACGGTGCCAGAACCGCTTGAAAGCGGCTGAATGCAATGCCCTGGGGTGGAACAGCACGAAGAACGTCTGCAGATGATACTGATGCTCCCAACTGTCTGCGATCCCCCAGAAATCGTACTTTAACGGATCGGCTGCGGCGAGCGTCTCGCCGAGCTTCCGGAACGGTCCGTAAATGCTGTCGTTCATCAACAACAGGCTGTCGAGATCGCCAAGATCGCCGAGCGATGCAATGCCGTCCTTGTAGGCGCCGAAATCGTATCCGGTGTTGTGGCGCCACATCAGCCTGGCGCAAAGCGGCAGGATGCGTGCCCGGCTGGCTTCCGGAAATATCGGCGAGTTGGACACGAAGACGATCCGGAAGCCTGACTGCCGAAGCTCGCCAAGCTGATGCACGACGTAGTCGTGGACGAGTCCATCCCCGTCGAAATGGACGTAGATTGCGACGCGTTTGGACGATGCCAGGGGATCGCTGCCGACAACGTCCTCCCGAACGAGGCGGCCATGTCGAACGAGATGCGAGAGCAGCCAGATAACGAAGTCATGAGCAACGAAATAGAGGCTCAGGACGGTTCGAACCAATTCGCCGAGGCGTCCCATGCTGTTGCTTCCAACCCCTCTTGGTGCGGTCCGGCCGGGACCGGTCAGACCGCGCTGCTCGCGATGGCATATTCCTCGAGGATCTTATTGATCTCGCCCTGTGCCCTGATCTGCCCGCGTTCCATCCAGATCGCCTTGTTGCACCACGTGCGGCAGATCTCGGGGCTGTGCGAAGCCAGAACGAGAATGTTGGCGCGCTCCACGAACGACGCGATGCGATGCTGGGCCTTGGTCAGAAAGCCGGCGTCGCCGGCGACGATCCACTCATCCATCAGCAGTATCTCGGGCGAGAAGCAGGTGGCAACGGCGAATGTCAGTCGTGTCATCATGCCCGAGGAGTAGGTTCGCACGGGGATGTCGAGATAGTCGCCGAGTTCGGTGAATTCGACGATCTCGGCCATCCGCTCTTCGATCTCGCTCGATGACAGGCCGAGTATGAGCCCGCGCAGCCGAATGTTATCGTAGCCGTTGATCTCGCTGTCGATGCCGAGGGCGATGTCGAAGATCGGGGAAATCCGGCCGCGGCTCACCACGGTGCCCGTGACGGGTTCGTAGATTCCGGCCATCGCCCGAAGCAGCGTGGTCTTTCCGGCTCCGTTCGAGCCGATCAGGGCGACGCGGTCGCCGGCGCGCAGGTCAAGAGAGACGTCGCGCAGAGCTTCCACGACGATCCGGTGGCTGGCGTCGGTGGCGAGTTGCCCGCCGGAGCCGCGGAACAGGATGCTCTTCTTCAGCGAGCGGGATCCGCCCTGATAGATCGGGAATGAGACGTTCACATTCCGAAGCGTGAGCTGGCTCTCTTCGGCTTTCTTTTTCATGGCCACGTTCATCAGACTCACACCCAATACGAGATGCGGGAACGGAAGCGGGTGAAGAACGCGCCGGTCACCGTGAGATTCACAATCGTGATGATCACGACAGCCAGACAAGTCCCCGATGAGGGCAAGTTGCCAAGTAGCGGAGCTCTAACGATCTCGACGAGATGATAGAACGGATTGAAATCGGCTATGTAGGGGTGGTTCTTGAGCAGCTCCGGCTTCCAGAAGATCGGCGTGATGAACAGCACGATCTGAACAAACGAGTTGATGACCTGAGGCACGTCCCGGAACCGCGCAGAGATGATCCCGATGCACAGATTTGCGAGCGCGCCGTTCAGGATGACGATCATCAGGGCCGGAATGGCAAGCAACGCGGTCACGCCCGGCCAGATCTGGAAATAGATCAGCACGCCGAAGTAAATAACGAAGTTATGCGCAAAGATAACCAGCTTGCTCCAGCTCGATCTGTACACATAGACCGAGTAGGGCAGCCTGATCTGCTTGATGTATGACTCCGAGCCGGTGAACAGCATGCCACCTTCCGTCAGGAAGCTCGCAAGCATGTTCCAGACAAGAAGGCCGACGCAAAGATACGGAAGAAAGTCGTGGATCGGCGCCTTGAACAGCTCCGCATAGAGGATGCCGAGGGCGATGACCATGATGGCGGTGCTGATGGTGAGCCAGAACGGTCCGAGAACGGAGCGTTGATACCGCTGCAGGATATCGTTCCAACCGAGCCTGACCCAGAGACGCCACAAAAGCAGCCCCGAGCGAAAATCGGTGAGCGCGGCTGCGACCGCCGTGCGCGCATAGCTGCGCGCGACCGGAAGTTCAGCGGAGCCGTCATCCGACAGGCGGTTCGGTATTGTTGCCATATCAAAAAGACCTTGAGGTATTCATCTGTTGAGCATGGCTCTCAGTAGGCGCTATCGCACACGGAAAGAAAGCTTTCTAAAGGCGTCCCGGCAGATCGCCGCTCAGCCGATTGTTCGTGACCACTGAACCGAGCCGGGTTGCGGAAACGGGGTCGCAATGATCTCGGCGTATGTCCCAATCGTCATTGCCAGATGGAACTGGAGACCTGCAGCACGGATCGCCGCGCCGCCGGCATCCCTGATTGAACTTACTCGTGACGGTCGAAGAAGCGGAAACCGTGCTGCTTGATCAGTTCGTCGCGCTTCGCCGATTTCATGTCTGCTTGCATCATTTCGCTGACAAGCTGCGGGAAGGTCGTGGTCGGCACCCAGCCGAGCTTTCGCTTTGCCTTCGAGGGATCTCCCAGAAGGGATGCCACCTCGGTGGGGCGAAAATAACGCGGGTCGACGGCAACGATGCATTTTCCGGATGCGACGTCGTAGCCTTTTTCCTCGATGCCTTCGCCTTCCCAGCGAAGCTTCATGCCGATCTCGTTGGCGGCCAGATCGACGAACTCGCGCACCGAGTGCTGCTCGCCGGTTGCGATGACGAAGTCCTCGGGAATGTCCTGCTGCAGCATCCGCCACTGCATCTCGACATAGTCGCGCGCATGGCCCCAGTCGCGTTTCGCATCGAGGTTGCCGAGATAAAGCCGCTCCTGCTGGCCGAGATGAATGCGGGCCAGCGCACGGGTGATCTTGCGGGTGACGAATGTCTCTCCGCGCAGCGGCGACTCGTGATTAAAGAGGATTCCGTTGCAAGCGTACATGCCGTAGGCCTCACGGTAGTTCACCGTGATCCAGTAGGCATACAGCTTGGCGACCGCATAGGGCGAGCGGGGATAAAAAGGCGTGGTTTCGGTCTGCGGCGTTTCCTGCACGAGCCCGTAAAGCTCTGACGTCGAGGCTTGATAGAACCGCGACTTTTTCTCAAGCTTGAGAATGCGGATGGCTTCAAGGATGCGCAGAGCCCCGACGGCATCGGAGTTAGCCGTGTATTCCGGCTCCTCGAACGACACGGCCACATGGCTCTGCGCCGCGAGATTGTAGATCTCGTCCGGTTGCACTTGCTCGATGATGCGGATCAGGCTGGTCGAGTCGGTCAGATCCCCGTAGTGCAACGTGAAGTCAAATGTCTTCTCGTGAGGGTCGCTATAGAGATGGTCGATGCGATCGGTGTTGAACAGGGACGACCGTCGCTTGATGCCATGGACTATGTAACCCTTGGTGAGCAAAAGTTCAGCCAGGTATGCACCATCCTGACCCGTCACGCCGGTGATCAAAGCTGTTTTGGCTGTCATCAGACTGAAGATCTCGCGGAGCGGGAGAGGCGGGCTGTCTCTGGGGAGGACCGGTGAAAGTGCCCGCCTTCTAGGATGATTTCCCAGCATAATCAACCGCCGCAGTGGGGGCGGGACCTGCGCTCCGGTAGTGGGGGGCGCCCTGGGGGCAGGCTGCCGCAAGTGACCGGCGGCGTGCCGTCGCCGGTCCGGGAAGCTGCCCTTCCCAGCGCAGCCGGAAGGCCTTAAGAAGACGAAGCGTTGATCGCTGCCTCCGGTCCCCACCCGCTGAACGGCAGGTGGCGAGATTCGCGCTGATGGCACCGACCCCACGGGCGGGCCGCGCCAACCAACCGGAATTCACGATGACTGGGGACAAGGGCTCCCGACCTGTTTCCGCCTGGGGACGATTGACGGCGGATTTGCATCGCGTGGCGCGGATTTCGGTCGCCGCCGAAGCGGTTGCGGCAATCGGCGATACCCAGGTCGCGAACCTGCCGATCGGCCTGCGACGGTCCTATGGCGATGTCTGCCTGAATGGGGGCGGCCAGTTGCTGGACACCGCAGCCCTTGACCGATTCATCAGCGCGGACTGGCGGGCCGGGATGGTGGTTGCCGAGGCGGGACTCACGATCGACGATCTGCTGCGCGTGTCGGTACCGAAGGGTTGGTTCATTCCTGTCACCCCGGGAACCAGGTTCGTGACCCTCGGTGGCGCCGTCGCCAATGATGTCCATGGCAAGAACCATCATCAGATGGGCACCATCGGCCGTTTCATACGCAGGCTGGTACTGGCCCGCTCGGATGGCGAGGTGGTCGAGATTTCCGCCGAGCAGCGGCCCGAACTGTTCGCAGCGACGATCGGCGGGCTCGGTCTGACAGGCGTCATCCTGCAGGTCGAACTGTCGATGTCGAAGATCGGATCCGCGTTTCTCGACGTGCAGACCTTGCCGATGAGCGACGTCGACGACTTCTTCCGAATCAACGCCGAAAGCGAGGCATGGCCCTATACGGTGGCCTGGGTCGATTGCTTCGCAACCGGGGCCGCGGTCGGTCGCGGTCTTTACATGCGAGGGCGCCCGCTTGCCGATGGCGACCTCGCTGTTCACGGGCGCCCCCGGCTCGCGATTCCCTTTGCACTGCCGTCGTTTCTGCTCAATCCGCTGACGATCCGCGGTTTCAACGCGTTTTATCGCGGGGTTGCCGGGCGAAGCGGATCGCAGCGAACGCACTATGGGAGTTTCTTCTACCCGCTGGATTCGATTGCATCGTGGAATAACCTTTACGGTTCGCGGGGCTTCTACCAGTTTCAATGCGTCGTGCCGACGAGCAACGGACCCGAGTTGATGCGGCAGATGCTCTCGGCTGCGGCCGAGGCCCGCCAAGGTTCGTTTCTGATCGTGCTCAAGACATTTGGCGATCTCGTCTCTCCCGGGATACTGTCGTTTCCCCGGCCAGGCGTGACATTGGCGCTGGATTTTCCCAACAAGGGGCCGCGCACGCTGACCCTGGTCGGCCGGCTCAACGCGATGGCGATCGATGCCGGCGGCCGAATTTACCCTGCAAAGGATGCAACCATGACCGGCGACCAATTCCGCACGTCCTATCCGCGCTGGGAAGAGGTCGAGCGCCTGCGAGACCCCGGGGTCATGTCCGACTTCTGGCGCCGCATGACCGGGACGGCATCCCGATGACCCAGAAAATACTCATCCTCGGGGCGACCTCAGCGATTGCCCATGCCTACGCCCGGCGCATGGCGGTTACGGGTGCGTCCCTGGTTCTGGCCGGGCGACGGTCCGAGCCGCTGGAGGCCAACGCGGCCGACCTGCGGGCCCGCGGCGCTGCGGGGGTGGATATCGTCGTGGCCGACCTCGCGCAGGTCGACCGCCTCGACCAGATGTTGGCGCAATGCACCGGCTCCGGATTTCCCGACGTGGTGCTGCTGGCCTATGGCAGCCTCGGCGACCAGGCGAGGTCCCAGGACGACCCACATTACGCCCGCGAGGTCATCGATACGAACTTCACCAGCGCGGCACTGTGGCTTTTGGCGCTGGCGAAGGCGCGGCCGGCCGGGCAGGCTGCCACCGTCATCGTCATCGGCTCGGTCGCTGGAGATCGGGGGCGGGCTTCAAATTTCGTCTACGGCGCAGCCAAGGGCGGACTCGAGAGGTTCGTGCAGGGCCTGCAGCACGCCAATGCCGCGGGTCCGTTGCGGTTTGTCCTGATCAAGCCGGGCTTCGTCGATACGCCGATGACAGCTGGCATATCTGGCAAGGGAGGCCCGCTGTGGGCGAGTGCGGACAAGGTTGCCGGCGATATTGTCGCCGCGACAAAATCCGGTAAAGCTGAGGTCTTTTCACCCTGGTTCTGGTGGGGCATCATGATGATCATCCGGAACCTGCCGCGTGTCATATTCAATCGAATGAAGATCTGATGGCTGGCGAGCAGATAAGGATTGCGATCACCGGCGCCGCCGGTCTCGTCGGTCAAAACCTGATTCCGCGGCTGAAGGCACGCGGCTATACCAATCTGGTCGCGATCGACAAGCATCGAGCCAACACCCAGATTCTCCGCCGGCTGCACCCCGATATCCGGGTCATCGAGGCGGACCTCGCGCATGACGACGGCTGGCAGGAGGCTGTCGGTGACAGCGACATCGTCGTTGTCTCGCACGCGCAGATCGGCGGGATCGATCCGCAGGCCTTCGCGGATAACAACGTCGTTGCCACAAGGCGCGTGGTCGAGGTGCTGCAGGCCGAAGGCAAGGCTTACGTCGTTGGCATCAGTTCCTCTGTTGTCGAATCCGCCGCATCGGATGCCTATACCGAGACGAAGGCGGAGCAGGAGCGGATCTACGTGAGCTCCGGCCTGCCGCATGTGGTGCTTCGACCGACGCTAATGTTCGGCTGGTTCGACAGGAAACACGTCGCATGGCTGTCGCGTTTCATGCAGAAGACACCGGTGTTTCCGATTCCGGGCAGTGGCGAATATGCACGCCAGCCGCTGTTCGCCGGCGACCTCTGCGACATCATCATGTCCTGCATCGAGCGCCGCCCCAACGGCGAGGCCTACAATATCTCGGGGCTGGAGAAGATCACCTACATCGACCTGATGCGCGCGGTGAAGAGCGTGACCGGCGCGCGCACCGCGATCGTTAAAATTCCCTACGGCCTGTTTCATGGTCTTCTGTCGCTTTATGCGATGTTCGATCGCGATCCGCCATTCACCACCAAGCAACTCGAGGCGCTTGTGACACCCGACATTTTTGAGGTGATCGACTGGCCGGGTATCTTCTCGGTCTCGCCGACGCCGCTGAACGTGGCGCTGCGAACCACGTTTCAGGATCCGAAATATTCCAAAATCGTGCTGGAGTTCTGATGGCGCGCGTCGTTGTGCTCGGTGCTGGAGCGATGGGTCTCGCCGCAGCCTATCACGCCTTGAAGCTGGGGCACGACGTGACCTTGCTGGAAGCGGGGCCGCAGCCTGGAGGCATGGCCGCGCATTTCGATTTCGGCGGGCTGTCGCTCGAGCGCTACTATCACTTCGTCTGCAAGGCGGATCGGCCGACATTCGAGTTGATGGACGAACTCGGTATAGGCGACCGTATGCGCTGGGTGGGCACGTCGATGGGCTATTATGTCGATGGCAAGCTGTACCCGTGGGGCGATCCGGTTTCGCTGCTGACCTTTCCCAAGCTCAGCCTGATCGAAAAGCTCCGCTACGGAATGATGATGTTCGTTCAGACCAAGCGCCGCGACTGGTCGACGCTGGAGAACGTCTCCGCCAAGACGTGGATCGAGCGCTGGTGCGGCGCAACCGTATACCGCAAGCTCTGGAAGCCGCTGTTCGACCTGAAATTCTACGAATATGCCGACAACGTCTCGGCAGCCTGGATCTGGACACGGATCAAGCGCGTCGGCAATTCGCGCCGGTCGCTGTTCCAGGAGGAGATGGGTTACATCGATGGCGGTTCGGATACGCTGGTTCGCGCGCTTGTCACCGAGATCGAGCGGATGGGCGGTCGCATCGAGCTCGGCTGTCCAGCGGATGAGGTTCTCAGCGAGGCCGGCAGGGTTGTGGGCGTCGTTGCAGGCGGCCGCACCTTCGCCGCCGATGCCGTGATTTCCACAGTGCCGACGCCGCAGGTGGCGCGTCTGGTGCCGTCTCTACCGGATGAATGGAAAGCGAAATACGACGCGATCGAGAACATCGGCGTCATCTGTGTGGTGTTCAAGCTGCGGCGCTCGGTGACTCCGCATTTTTGGGTCAACATCATCGATCCGAATTTCGAGATTCCCGGCATCATCGAATTTTCCAATCTGCGGCCGACGGGCGACACGATCGTCTACGTTCCCTACTACATGCCGACCACGCAACCGAAGTGGAGCATGGACGACGCCTATTTCCGGCAGGAAGCCTTCGGCTATCTGAAACGGCTCAATCCGGCGATCACGGACGACGACTTCATCGACATGCATGTCGGGCGCCTGCGCCACGCCCAGCCGGTCTGTCCGCCCGGTTTTCTGTCGATAATTCCACCGGTCGAGACGCCGATAGCAGGTCTGCAGGTCGCGGACACCTGCTTCTATTATCCCGAAGACCGCGGCATCGCCGAAAGTGTCCGCTTCGGCGCGGAGATGGCGCGGCGGATCGCTTGAACTGCCGCCATGAAACCCAACCGTGAATTCATTGTCTTTCTGGTGGTCGGGGGCTTCTCAGCCGTCGTCAACGTGTTGTCGCGCATCGCGTTCAGCCTGCTATGGAACTACGAGGTTTCCATCGTTCTGGCCTACCTCTGCGGCATGACGACGGCCTACGTCCTCAACCGCGTCTACGTCTTCGAATCGTCCGGTCGCAGTGTAGCCAGCGAGTATCTGCGGTTCGGGCTCGTCAATTTGGTGGCGCTGGTGCAGGTCTGGATCGTCAGCGTCGGACTCGCCAATTATCTGTTTCCGGCCATCCATTTCACGTGGAATGCCGAAACGATCGCCCATGGAATCGGCGTGTCGGTGCCGATCGTGTCGAGCTATTTCGGTCACAAGTACTTTTCCTTTGCGGGGCGCGCCGGCTAGATGTTTAGTCCCGGACTTTGATGGGTCGGATCAACATTGAATCTGGTGGGCTCTTTTGTCCAGATCTTACAAACGTACTCGTAGGGTGTGAGGCCCTGCAGGGTCTTTAGCCGACGCGCGAAGTTGTAGGCGTCGATGAAGTCGCCGAGGTGGCGACGGAGTTGGTCGTGGGTCTCGTAGTGGAAGCGCTTGACGGTCGCTTCCTTGATAGTCCGGTTCATCCGTTCGACCTGGCCATTGGTCCAGGGGTGCTTGGGCTTGGTGAGGCGATGATCGATGTCGGCCTGGGCGCAAGCCAACTCGAAGCCATGGGCCCAGACCGGCTCGCCACGCTCGAGGGCCAGCTTGATCTCAGGGACCGCTGAGCCACCGGCACCGGGCGTGGTGAAGTGCGTGCCATTGTCGGTCAGCACGGTGTGGATCTTGTAGGGCACGGCCGCGATCAGGTGGCGCAGGAAGTCGCCGGCGATGCGCCGAGTGGCTTTCTCGTGCAACTCGACGAAGGCGAACTTTGAGGTCCGGTCGATCCCCACGAACAGATAGAGCTTGCCCTGCTCGGTGCGGACCTCGGCGATGTCGATGTGAAAGTAGCCGATCGGATAGGTCTTGAACTTACGCCGATCTGGCTTGTCGCCCTCGACTTCAGGCAATCGCGAGATGTCGTGGCGCTGCAGGCAGCGATGCAGTGACGAGCGCGTCAGATGCGGGATGGTTGGTTGCAGGGCATACAAGCAGTCATCGAGCGGCAGCAGCGTGTGCCGCCGGAAGGCGACAATAAGCGCCTCTTCCTCGACCGTCAGAACCGTCGACTTCGGGTCTTTCGGCCCGGTTCGTAGATCTTCGACCGAGGCCCGCGCCTTCCACTTGGCGACGGTCTTGGGATTGATCCCATGCCGCCTGGCCAAGACCCTCAGGCTCTCTTGACTATGTTGTATCGCTCGACGGACCGCCGCTGTCGTTGTGGCGCTCCCGTGGTGAACCTGTCCCATAGCGCATCCTTCCAACCGTCGGAGAATAATGCACCATCAAATGCTGGGACCAAACATCTAGGGGCCATCCGCCGCGCTACCAGACCTGCGACAGCAGACACACCAGTCCGATGGCGAGGAAGATCATCAGGCTTTTCTTATCCTTGATCGCGAAGACGATGGGATCGTCATGCATGTGGCCGCGAAAAGACATGAACCAAAGGCGCAGCATCCAGTAGGCCAGCAGAAAATACGCGGCCCACAGGAAATAGGGGGCCGAATACTGCCGGCTGTCTTCGAAGATCGCGGCGATGAACAGCGCAAAGATCACCATCGATGCAACGGAGGTCGCGATCCCGACCATCTGCACGAACGGACGATCGTCGACCGTATATCCCCGTCCTCTGAGCGAGTGCTGCTGCGAAGCAGCCAGCACGGCGATTTCGGCATCGCGCTTCATGAGCGCCAGTCCGGTGAAGAAAAATACCGAGAAAATCAGCAGCCACTGCGAAGAGGGTGCGGACCCCAGCGACATGCCGGCAACCACCCGCAGCGTGAACACCAGGCCAATCAGCAAGACGTCGATGACCGGCGTCTGCTTGAGGCGGAATGAATAAGCGAGCGTCATCACCAGATAGAGCGCCAGCACCGCGCCGAATGCCGGTTCGAGCAGATAGCCGAACAGCAGCGTCAGGGCGATGATCAAAGGCGCTGCGACGACGGCCCAGGCCACAGGCAGTTCCCCGCTTGCGAGCGGACGTTTCGATTTGCGGGGGTGGCGGCGATCGGATGACAGATCGAAAAGGTCGTTCACGAGATAGGTGGCGCTGGCGAGGCTGCCCAGCAGGATGAAGCCTGTCATGACACGCAGGATCTCGGCCACGCTGAGCGTGCCAAGCGCCAGACCGATCGGTACAAAGATGAGAATATTCTTGAACCACTGATGAAGCCGCAGGGATCGCAACAAGGCGCTGAGGCGATGCGCCGGGCTGGCCAGATGCTCGATCGTGGTGCTGCCGCTATCGAGCTTTCGGCGGGTAGGGGCCGATAGCCTGACGCCGTAGCCTTTCACGGCCGCCTCGAACACCGGTATGTCGGTCGCACTGTCGCCGACATATTCGAAGCCGTCGGGATGTCGTGCGGTCAGCAGCGCCGCTTTGGCCGGGCCTTTGACATTGGTCGTGCCGTCACTGCCGACGATATCGTCGAACATCGCGACAAGTGCGGGATCCGAACGGAGCAGTTCCTGATGCGATGCGCTGATCAGTTCGACACGCCGGCCATCCTGCCGTGCCTGCGCGATCAGGCTGACGACGCCCGGCTCGCGCGGAAACGAGCCGACATCCACGACGGGTGAGGCCAGTCGCCAAAGCGCCGACTTGAATGCCGCCTTTGAGCGGAAGATCTGCGGCAGTATCTGCAGGAGCGCCAGTGGCCTCGACTTCAACGCAGACAGGAAGCACTCGTAGATCGCGTCGGTCTTGACAAGCGTGCCATCAAAATCAACGCATAGCGGCAATCGGGAAGGCTGGCCCGAAGCAGGCGTGTGCGGATCTGTCATGTTCACCCTGCTGCGCAATCGTCGGTCATCGTCGTGGTACAATGTTCGCCAGTCGACGGCACCGGCCGATGGCGGTCCAGTTTAGCATTTGTTGTAATCACGATACCACGCGATAAACTCGGAGATACCATGCTCAAGGGTCGTGGCCGGCTGAAACCCGACGTCCCGGATCAGGTCGTCGACGTCGGCATAAGTTTGCGTCACGTCGCCTGGTTGCATCGGCAGCATTTCCCGGAGCGCCGGGCGGCCCAGCGCCAGCTCCAGCAGTTCGACCACGCGCATCGGCTGTTCGGGCTTGTTGTTGCCGATGTTGTAGACGCGCCACGGCGCCGCGCTGGTGCCCGGATCCGGCGCGTGACCAGGTTGCGCAGCGATTCCCTGGGGCGGATGGTCGATCAGGCGGAAAATGCCTTCGACAATATCGTCTACATAGGTGAAATCGCGCTGCATCTGGCCGTGGTTGAACAGCTTGATCGGCCGGCCCTCCATGATCGCACTGGCGAACAGATACATCGCCATGTCGGGCCGTCCCCAGGGGCCGTACACCGTAAAGAACCGCAAGCCCGTCATCGGCGTTGCGAACAGATGGCTGTATGCATGGGCCATCAGTTCGTTGGCCTTCTTCGTGGCGGCGTACAGACTGATCGGGTGGTCGACGTTATCGTGCACGGAGAACGGCAGCTTGGTGTTGGATCCGTAGACCGACGAGGAGGATGCAAACAGCAGGTGCTTGCACCCATTGTGGCGACATCCCTCGAGGACGTTGGTAAAGCCCGTGAGGTTGGAATCGATATAGGCGTGCGGATTCTCCAGGGAGTAGCGGACGCCGGCCTGGGCGGCGAGATTGATCACCACCGGAAACCGATGCTTCGCGAACATCGACTGCATGGCCTCGCGATCGGCGAGATCGCTCTGCACAAAAACGAAGCCCGGATAGGACTGCAGGATCTTGAGCCGCGCCTGTTTCAGGCCCACATCGTAATAGGCGTTGAGGTTATCCAGTCCGACCACCTGCCGGCCGCTTTCCAGCAGCCGACGCGACATATGAAAGCCGATGAAGCCGGCTGCGCCTGTCACCAGGGTCGAATCATCGGACATTGAACACCTCATGCGACTGTGGAAGGCTGCAGGCCTTCGTTCGAACGACCGGGCGGATCAACTCCGCACGGCCGGATCCACGAAGGTGCTATTGGACGCTCATCTCGGTGACGATGAAGCTGAGCTGGCGTCCATCATTTTCAGCTGGCAACACGCTGTTCGCCCGCAGGTCGACGCGAACCGTCCCGTCATCCCCGGGGCTGGAATCGTCGAGATCGACCGATAGTTCGAAGACGCGGTCAGCGGACGCGCGGATGGTATCAATCCGCTGCCCGTTCACCAGGACATCGACGGTGAAATACGAAATCTGGTTCTTGTCCCGGTGCATGGCGTAGGGCAGGTAGCCCGCCAGGCGCAGTTGCTTGCCGCCGATATCCGGCGGCATGGTCAGCGCCACGGTCTGCGGCATCCATGCAAATTCCCGTTCGCCGTCCTTTTCGGTAACGAACCCGAAGAACGGCTGATGCGTGGGATAGCGACGGAGTTCCGACAACGGGGCGATTTGCATCGCATCGACCCGGAACGGGACCATGGCGCCGGACGGGAGCATGACGAACACGTCGATGATACATGCGCCTGGATTTGCGGTGAGGACCGTACCGATCTCGATGATTTCGACGCGCGATCCGCTGCCGCGCAGAGGGATCGTCGCGCAACGTTCGCCATTGACGCTGACGTAGACCTGGCCAGTCGCATAGGCCGTGAACAAGTGCAGCCCGAGCGCCAGGCCGGCGAGGTTGGTCTGCCCGGCTGCTTGACTCAGAACAAATCCGATGGACGCTGACTGGCCGGCAGCAAACCGGCTGCCATACTTGTCGAGGCGCGCAGGCTTGGACAGCAGCGCCAGCGCCCCACGCCCTTCCAGTCCAAAGGAGACAGTCTCGCCGGTGTCGATTCTAGCGACGGAAAACGGGTCCTGTGCTGCAAGATCGGCGGTGGGCGCCCGACGGGAGGCTTTTGTGTCCATGAGTTGGCGATAGGCGGTGTTGATGGTGCGGGGCGGACCGCCGTTGAACATCGCAAGGATCGCGCTCGCCACGGGATCGAGATCGCTGACGTTGTAAAGAATTCGCTCGCTTAGCGCATTCCAGATACTGTTATTGCCGGTTATCTGGTAGGTCCAGTACGGCATAAACGTGCTTTCTAGCCGGCAGATGATCTTGTCATAGATCAGAAAAAAATTTGCGCGCTCCTGCATTTCCTTGCTGAGCGTAAGGGTTGCAAATTTCTTCGTCAGAAGCTCTTCGTATTCCTCAGCCGTGTTGGCGACATGACAGAAGCCGAGATCCGACAGAACAGAACGACCCGCCAGTAGCGAGGGCTTCCCAAATACGGACATTTCATAAGAGATGCTGCCGCGGACGGTGACTGCGAGATCGCAGACCGAGTACAGTTCCATTTTCTGCAATTCGTTCTCGAGAAAGAAGATGTTCTGGTGCCCTTGGTGCTCCTCTTTCAATCGCTCCGTCGCATTTGTGACATCGTAAACGCCGCGATTGGACGGGTGCGTCTTGAAGATCCAGTTCTTGCTGGTGTCGCGAACCGCAATTTTCAGCGTTTCGACAATCCAGACGTAATAGTCGAGATAGATCTGCTCGTCGTCGCGCGGGAGATCGCTGAGACAATGGAAAAAAACGCAAACGACCGGGCGAGGGTCGTTGGGCCAGCCAAGCTTTTGCAGTGCAATTTTGCGCAGGACCGGCGCCAGCGCAGCTGGCGGTGACTTCGCGGGCTCAAACCAGAAAGGTCGCAAGAAATAGTCGCTTGAGAAAAGCAGCCGAACCTTTGCGGCAAACTGCGGATCAAGGTCACCCCTGTTTTGGAATTCACTTTCAAAAAGGACTTTGTCGATCTGCCGTATCTGGCTGTCGAGCGTTTCTTCGCCCGCGGGAGGACGCGTCAAGAGATAGGCAGAAAAGTTCCCCGTCGTATCGAACCAAATTGCCTTGCCTCCACCGCGAAGAATGATGTCTGCGGTCATCCCCCACTGAGTGTAGCTAAGGTGGCCTGATATGAAGGCCTCCACCTGCTGGCTCTTGCATGCTGCCCGAACGATGTTGTGTATATGATGGGCTTCTCGGGTAATGGCCTCAAGTTGCGGGCGTACATCAGTTAGGAATGGGTTCCTTGCCACGCGAATGGCCGTTTCAAAAATATATTCACCAATTCGGCAGCCGTCCGCCGTGCGCTGGCGTAGAACAGCGTCCGCAAGATCTTCGTCGGCGCTGTCGTGGATCGCACGGACCGCTGCTGAAGTATCGTCCTCCGTGAATTGTCCAGAAAGGCCGTGTGCGAAAATTGAGGCTGGATCTTCAAGGTCAAAAAATTCGGTAATGCCAAACGACTCGGCAAGACGTATCGCGTCTTCCTTCTGATAATTGAATTCGAGATCGCGAGAAAATACCAGGTTGCCGATAAGGCCGACAAGCTTAAAGCCGTGCTGTTTCTGGAGCATTTTCGCGATAAGAATTGCGCGCGTCGCATAAATTTGAAGATCGTGGCTCAGTAGATCAACCAGCACGATGCGTTTCGTGTCGATTGCGGGCAGAACCGAATCTTCAATCGACCAAAGAGCCGTGTTGAGCTTGATGAAATTCAGGAACGCGTCGCGTTCTTCGGCGCTCATGTTCACTTTCCGATCTGAACAGCGTTGGGCTAATGGTGATGTATTAGGTGAATCAAAGACTGTCGGTTGATGGTGATCAGATCACCCGCCGCAGGTATCCGCGCGGATTCAAGGTCATCATGAAGCGTTCGCAGCGTTCATCGATCTCGAATTCCTTGCTTTCCCCGAGAAACCGATCAAGTGCTTCCATCGGTCCAGGCCCATATTCTGGAAACGTGGGGTGTCCATTGACGTTGGTGTCTTCAACGATCAAGTAGCCGGCTAGCGGTACGAGCTTCTGGTAGGCTAGAATCTCGTTGTAGACGTGCCCGGCGCTGTGGTCGGAATCGAGTATGACCATTGCCGGTCGACCTCCTACGTCCTTATAGACATCGGCTACGATCGCCGGATCCGTGCTTGAGCCAGTAATATAGCGTATGCGGGGGTGCTGCGGTCGTTCCGGCTTGTCTTCTATGTCCACAGAAATGACCCTTCCGTGCCCGATCTGGTCAAAGATCATCGCCATGAAGAGCGCGCTACCACCGTCGAAAGTGCCTGTTTCGACGACGACGTCGGGGCGCATCCTTACGATCAGTTCCTGATAAACCCAAAGATCCATTGGGCATTTCAGCACGCGGAACCCGAACCAACTCAGGTTGATAGTGTCGGCGTCGCCTGAGAGCCACCTACGATAGTAAAGATCGTGGAATTGATTAACCAGGGAGACCTGATCGGGTGATAATTGGGGCTGCTTGCGTTCGGCGAAGAATGTACCGACCGGAGCTCTCTTGGGCGAGCCAAGGATTGAGCCGAATATTCGCCGAAGCAAAATGACCTCCTTCAAAACAAAGCGCGAGCTACCATGGAATGATGGCCATGGTCAACGCGCCAATTACCTGATAAACCTAGCAGAAATCGTTGTATTGCGCATAGCCAAATGTCTTCGTTCCAGCTAGCTAGTCAGAGCTGGGTTGATCGGTGATCGGATTTTATTCCGGGTCCTTGTTACACGCTCTGGCTCCCTGGGGACTCGGAAAGCTGGCTGCGGTTGCGGCCCGTCGCCGGTCACCCGTTCGAAAGGAATTCGCTTGAGTCACTTCGCTTCGAAGGTCAATCCGGTGTTGTTCATTGCCGAGATTGGCGGAAATCATGAGGGTGATTTTGCCTACGCCCAGCGGCTGATGCAGCTTGGGCTCGAATCCGGCGCTGACATCATCAAGTTCCAGATCTATTCCGGCGACACGCTGGTCAGTTCGCTGGAGCGGCCCGATCTCAACAAGCACTTCAAGCGCTTCGAACTGTCCGCTGAACAGTATATCGCCCTGGCCGAGACCTGCATCGCGGGTGGGGCCATGTTCATGGCCTCGGTCTGGAACGCGGCGGCGATCGAATGGATCGACCGCTACATCCCGATTCACAAGGTCGGGTCGGGCGATCTCACCTGCACCCCGCTGATCCGCAAGCTGGTTCAAACGGGCAAGCCGATCATTCTCTCCACGGGCCTGTCCTCGCTCGAGGAGATCGAGGCGACCATTCGCTTCGTCGAGAAGGTCGATCCGGCCTATATCAGCGACCGCAAGCTGGCGCTTCTGCAGTGCACCTCGTCCTATCCGTGCCGTGACGAGGATGTTCACCTGCTTGCCATGCAGACCCTGAAGAGCACCTTCGGGCTCCCGGTGGGGTTCTCGGACCACAGCATCGGAACCCTCGCGGTGGAAGCCGCGGTGGCGATGGGGGCGGAAATCATCGAAAAGCACTTCACCGATACGCGGGAGGGCAAGGAATTTCGCGATCACAAGGTCTCCATCACCCGTGACGAACTGCTCGATCTGATGCCGCGATTGCGCCGGATCGTCATCCTGCGCGGCGGTGCCACGAAGCATCTCACCGTTGCGGAGTCCGACGCCGCGCATCAGTTGTCGTTCCGGCGGGCGATCTATCCGCTGCGCGACATCGCGGAAGGCGAGATTTTCTCCGAAAACAACCTGACGGTGTTGCGGCCCGCGCACGGGTTGCCCGCCAACCGCTTCGACGAGGTGGTCGGCAAGGTCGCCAAGCGCGCGCTCAAGGCGCATGAAGTGCTGCGCGAGGAGGATGTCGGCTGATCCAGCCGGCAGAGCAAGACGATGAAGGATCCCCTGGTTACCGTTTACGTCACCAACTTCAACTATGGCCGCTACCTCAGGATCGCGCTGGAGAGCGTGTACCAGCAGAGCTTCAAGGATTTCGAGCTGATCATCATCGATGACGGCTCGACCGACGATTCCCGCGCCATCATCGCCGAATATGCCGGTCACCCGCAGACCCGCATCATTCTGCAGGACAACAAGGGGCTGAACGCCACCAACAACATCGCGGTCAAAGCTGCACGCGGCAAGTACATCATGCGCCTCGACGCCGATGACTTTCTCAATGAGAATGCGCTGCTGGTGATGACCAACATGCTGGAAAACGACCCGGAGCTCGCTCTGGTGTTTCCGGACTATTTTTATGTGGATGACAGCGGCACGGTCACCGGCCAGGAGCGCCGCCACAATTTCCAGCGCGATGTGACGTTGCTGGATCAGCCGGCGCACGGCGCCTGCACGATGATCCGGCGCGACTGCCTGATCGAGGTGAACGCCTATTCGGAAGGCTACCGTGCCCAGGATGGATATGATCTCTGGCTGAAGATCATCGACCGCTACAAGGTCGGCAACATCGATCTGCCGCTGTTCCACTATCGCCGTCACGGGGAGAACCTGACCAACAACCAGGAGTTCATCCTCCGGACCCGCTCCGAGATCCTGAAGGCCCACGTCCGCCGCGCTGATCGCGCGCCGTTGGGGACCGTCTGCGTCATTCCGGTCCGCGGACGCGCCATCGACGCGCAGTGCATGTCTTATGAGATGCTGGCGGGGAAGAGGCTGATCAACTGGACCATCGATGCGGCGCTAGGCGCCGACAATCTCGACGAGGTGATCGTCTCGTCGCCGGACGAGCGGCTGCTGCAATCGATCGCCAGCGAATATGGTGACCGCGTCGGCCTGCATCTGCGACCGCGTGAACAGGGCCTCGAGAACGTCTCCTACGACGAGGGGGTGTTCGATGCAGTGGCCCGGCGCAAGACATCGGGCCCGGTCGATGCCATCATGCTGCTGACCATCGACGCCCCGTTCCGGAGTTCGTTCTACGTCGAGAAGGCCATCAGCGTGATGCAGGTGTTCAACGTCGACGTGGTGTTGGGGGTGCTGCCCGACAACGATCTGTTCCTGCAGCATGACGGTTCGGGGTTAGCGCCGATCGGCACCAATATCATGAAAGGCCCGCTGCGGTTCGAACGCGATTATATCTACCGACATGCCGGCGGCGCGGTGCTGGTGCGGAAATCGTTCTACGAAAATCACTTCCGCCAGCCGCTGGAAGGCCGGATCGGGCATTTCGTTCTGAGTCGCCACGGCGCCACCTCGGTGCGGACGCCGCTTGATCTGAAGATTGCCGAGGCGATCCTCGACTACGAAAATGGGCGCTGAGCCATGTGCGGGATAGCGGGCTATATCGGTCGCAGCCCGCCGCCGGACTCGGCCGTTGGGACGTGCCTGGATACGATGCGCCGGCGTGGTCCGGATGCCTCGGCCAGTTACCGGCATCGTCTGCACGATGACTGGCACGTCTGTTTGCTGCACAGCCGGCTGTCGATCATCGATCTCGACAGCCGCGCCGACCAGCCGATGCAGCGCGACGCTCGCACCATCGCCTTCAATGGCGAGATCTACAATTACCTCGAACTGAAACACGCGCTGCAGAAGCAGGGTGAACGCTTCGTCACGGCAGGCGACACCGAGGTGCTGCTCGCCGGCCTCAACCGGTCCGGCACGGACTGTCTCGATGAGGTCGAGGGCATGTGGGCCTTTGCCTGGTACGATGAGGCTACCGGCGCGCTGGTGCTGTCGCGCGACCGGTTCGGCGAAAAGCCGCTCTACCTGATGGAAGGCGACGGCGGCTGGTATTTCGCATCCGAAGTCAAGTTTCTCATGGCGTTGTCCGGCCGGTCGCTGACGGTCGATACCGACCATCTGATGCGTTATCTGGTGAATGGCTACAAGGCGCTCTACAAGGCGGATGCGACATTTTTTGAAGGCGTTCGCGAGCTGCGCTCCGGCTGCGCGCTCACCCTCCGTCCGGGCAAGCCCGCGGAAGAAGTCCGGTACTGGCGGCCGGTGCCGCGCCCGAACGACGCGATGAGCTTTGCGGAGGCCGTAGCGGGCACGAAGGATCGGCTGATCGAGAGCGTCCGGCTGCGGCTGCGCGCCGATGTGCCGATGGCGTTCTGCATGAGCGGCGGCGTGGATTCCAATTCCCTCATCTCGATCGCAAAGCGGGTGTTCGGCTACGACGTGCACGGCTTCACCGTGATGAATACCGACGCTCGCTACGAGGAAAGTGCCACCGTCGATGCCGTGGTGCGCCAACTCGGCATCAGGCATGTCGCATTGCCGCTGCAGACCGATGGATTTCTTGCCCGGCTGCGCGAGCTGGTCGCCTATCACGACGCGCCGATCTACACGATCTCCTATTACGTGCACTGGCAGCTGATGCAGAGGGTGGCCGAGCACGGCTACAAAATCTCGGTGAGCGGCACGGCCGCAGACGAATTATTCACGGGCTATTTCGATCACCACAACGCCTATCTGGCGGAGGTCGCCGGCGACCCGACGGCCCATGCCGAGGCGCTGGTCAACTGGCAGCGCCATATTCGGCCGGTGGTTCGCAGTGCCGATCTGCAGGATGCCGATCTCTACGTCCGCAACCCCGCTTACCGCGATCATATTTTCGGGTCGGAGCGGTTCGCCGGCGCATTTCGCGCGCCGTGGCAAGAAGCCTTCAGCGAAACGGCCTATTCGCCAAGCCTGTTGCGCAACCGCATGCTCAATGAACTGTTTCATGAAGCCGTCCCGGTGATTCTTCACGAGGACGATCTGAACGCGATGTATTTCTCCATCGAGAATCGCTCCCCGTTTCTCGACCGCAATCTGTTCGACTTCGCCTATTCGATCCCGACCCGTCATCTGATCCGCGGCGGATACGGCAAGGCCGTGCTGCGCGAGGCGGTACGCGGCATCGTTCCCGACGAAGTGCTCGATACGCATCGCAAGGTGGGCTTCAATGCACCGCTGCTGGATCTGCTGGATACGTCGAATCCCGCGGTGATCCGTGAGATCATGGCGGATAGCCCAATTTTCGAATGGGTCGAGCGCAGCTTTGTCGCTGCGCTTCTAACAAAAAAGACATTCCCCAACAGCGAGAGCAAGTTTCTTTTCAACTTCCTGTGCGCCAAGTTCTTTCTTGAGCAACATGCAGGCGTGAGCGGAGTGGGCTAAATGGAGAAATTCGGCAAACCCAACGGGCCACTGCTGGATGCGCGCGGACACCTGCTGACGGTCGCCGGCAACGACGCGCTGGTCGCCCGAACTCAGCGGATCTACGACTGCTATCGACGCCAGCCGCGCCGGCTGAGCTGCAAGATCTGCGATCATGCGCTGGATGCCGCGCCGGTGTTCGAGAAGTTCGATATTCCATATTTCCTCTGCGCTTCCTGCGGCCATTTCAATGGTGGCTTCGAGGATACACCGGCATTCAACGATTTCCTCTATACGGGGGACGCCAGCGAGGGCATGACCGCGGACTATCGCGAGGACAGCCGGGAGGCGTTCTTCCGTCGCGTCACCGATATCTATGTGCCGAAGGCCGGATTCCTGTTCGAGGCGATCGCCGCTGCGGGCGACGATCCGGCGAAGCTGCGTCACGCCGATCTCGGCGCCGGATCCGGATATTTCGTTGCCGCGCTGCGCGATGCGGGTGTCGCCGATCCCGCCGGTTATGATGTTTCGGCCGACCAGATCGCGCTCGGCAACAGGATGCTCGGCGACAATCTGCTGCATCCCCACGCGATGGACGAGCTGAACCATCTCGCCGCCACCGTCGAAGCCGAGGTGGTATCGCTGATCTTCACACTGGAGCATCTCGAGCAGCCGCGCGAAATCATCGCTGCGCTTCGGGCCAATCCGCATGTCAAATATGTGATGATTGCCGTACCGACGGTCTGCCCGACGATGTTTTTCGAACTGGTGTTTCCCACCGTGTTCGAACGGCACCTGTCCGCCCACACCCATGTCTTCAGCGACGGATCGCTGCGCTGGCTGGCGGAGTACGGTGGCTTCGAGCGGGTGGCGGAATGGTGGTTTGGCTCCGACGCGATGGATATATTTCGCGACGTCGCGGTCCGCATGCGCCAGGCTGGCCAGAGCGAGGCTGCCCTGGAAATGTGGACCGCAATGATGCGTCCGATCATTGATGACTGGCAGATGGCGGTCGATGCGCGCAAGCTGTCGTCGGCGGTGCATCTGGTGCTGAGGAAGTCCGCGACCTCTTAGCGATCATCTGTTTTTAGCGAGCTAACATGAATGCCAGCGTCGAAAATCCCGTAACAGCCGGTGTGGCCGTCGAAGGCGGGGTACGCAAGTATGCTCCCTTCACGTTGCGCCAGGCGATCCGTCGCCGGTGGATTACGCGTGGCATCGGCCGCATCGGGAAGGACGTCTATGTCGACCGCAATGTCGAACTTTTGCGCCATCCTGAGAATATCGAGCTCGGATCCAGGGTGATGCTCAAGGAAGGCGCGCGGATCTGCCCGACCAATCCGCAGGCGCGGGTTTCGATTGGCGACTGGACCACCGTCGGTTATCACTGTTTCATCTTCGCGACGCTCAGCATCGAGATCGGTCCGGACTGCCTGATCGCGCCGTTCTGCTATCTGGTTGACTCCGATCACGGAATTGAGCGGTCCAGGCTGATCCGCGAACAGCCGATGCGCTGTGAGCCGATCCGGATCGGAGCGGGGGTCTGGCTCGGCGCAGGCGTCACCGTGACAGCCGGCGTGACCATCGGCAACGGCGCGGTGATTGGCGCCCGCTCGGTGGTGACCGAGGATATTCCAGCGTTTGCCATTGCGGTCGGATCGCCGGCGCGCGTTGTCAGGTATCGCGAATGAAGGTCGGCGCAGTCGTGCTTGCGCGGCTCGATTCCCGGCGGCTGCCTGGCAAGGCACTGCTGGAGTTGAACGGCCGCCCGCTCATCCAATATGCCTTCGATGCCTGTGCGGCGACCGCGGGCATCGATGTCACGGTGCTGGCGACGTCGGATCGAGCGGAAGACGACCCTCTTGCGGCATATGCCGAAGCGCACGGCATCGGATGTTTCCGGGGTGACCTTGACGATGTGGCGGGGCGTTTTCTCGGCGCGCTGGAATTCTATAACCTGGACGGTGCGCTACGTTTCAATGGCGACAGCCCGCTCAACCGTCCGGCCTTGCTGGGTCGGGCCGTATCGGTTTTCCGCGGCGGCGATTGGGATCTCGTCACGAACGTGCCGGGGCGGACATTTCCCTTCGGCATCAGTGTCGAGGTGGTCGGTGCGTCGATCATGAAGGCCGCATGCGCTGCGATGACGGACAACCTGCATCGCGAGCATGTGACCAAGTTCTTTTACGACATGCCGCAATTCGCTCGGACATTCCACATTGTCAACGAACTGCAGGGCATGACGGGGCTGCAACTTGCCGTCGACGATGTCGCCGACATGGAGCGGGTCGGATGGATCCTTCGCCGATTGCCCGCGCCATTGTCCGATGTGTCGCTGGCGCAAATCGTCGAATGTGCGCAGCAGTATGACCGCGGCCTGAACCGCTGAGATCGCTATCCGGCGTAGTCAGGCCTTGACGATCTTGTCGCTGATCACGCCATAGCGGCTGCAGACATTTCGGGTATCGACCACCACAGCAGAATGCTCCACCAGGCCGGCATAGTCGATATCGTCATGATCGGTGGCAATCAGTGCCGCATCGTAGGCGCTGATTGCACTGGCTTCGAGGCTGACCGAACGGCGCCCGGCAAATTCCGGATGCTCGCGCGTCCGCGGAATTTCGGGAATGTAGGGGTCGGAATAATCGACCATTGCGCCGCGCGCCTCGATCAGTTCGATCAGCTTGAGGCTCGGGCTTTCGCGAATGTCGTCGACGTTCTTCTTGTAGGCCATGCCGAGGATCAGGATCTTGGCGCCCCGCATCTCCTTGCCGGTCCGCGCCTTGATGGCGTCTTCCAGCCGGGAAACGACATATTCCGGCATGGCCGAGTTGATCTCGCCGGCGAGTTCGATGAAGCGGGTGTCGATGCCGAACTGGCGGGCTTTCCAGGTGAGGTAGAACGGGTCGATGGGGATGCAATGCCCGCCGAGTCCTGGACCGGGATAGAACGGCATGTATCCGAACGGCTTGGTTTTTGCCGCCTCGATCACTTCCCAGATGTCGATCCCCATCTTCTCGTAAATGACCTTCAACTCGTTCACCAACGCGATATTGACGGCGCGAAAGATGTTCTCGGTCAGCTTGACGGCTTCCGCGGTGCTCGGAGAGGAGACGGGGACCACCTTGTCGACGAAGCTGCCATAAAAGGCGGCGGTCAGGTCGGTGGCCCTGACGCATTGGCCGCCGAGCACCTTTGGGACCGCGGAAATGGCGAAGGCCTTGTTGCCGGGGTCGTGCCGCTCCGGGGCGAAGGCCAGGAAGATGTCTCGGCCTGGCTCGAAGCCGTGGTCGCGGAAGATCGGGACCAGGATATCGATCGTGGTGCCTGGATACGTCGTCGATTCCAGAATGACCAGTTGGCCCGCGCGCGCATGCTTGGCGATGGCCTCGGCGGTGGCGACGACGTAGGATAGGTCCGGATCGCGATGGCGCCCGAGCGGCGTCGGCACGCAGATGGCGATGATATCGCTGCCGGCAATATGGCTGAAATCGCTGGTCGCACTGAACTTGCCGGTCTTGACCATGGCCGAGATGTCGGCGGAGGGGATGTGCTTGATGTAGGATTGCCCGGCCAGCAGCCGGTCGACCTTGTCCTGGTCTGTGTCGGCCCCGACGATCGGGAACCCGCACTCGCTGATCGCGCAGGCGAGGGGAAGGCCGACATAACCCATGCCGCAAACCGTCACGACGGCCGTGCGCTCGGCAATCCGCTGACTGAGGCGCGCGTGATGACCGGCCGCAATCGGCTCGATCCTGTCGGCGGTGATGCTTTTGCTCATGAATCTGACCAGTTGAAACGGAATGTCGCGTCGGCGGGAGGATGGGGGTCCGGCGATGGACGCCGGAAATGGCTGCTGCGGCAAGCAATATCCGCCACAAGCGAGCCAAGCAACCCGTGCGCGGCGGCGAATCCGCGAGGCCTCTGCAGGTTTTGCGCGCAGCGTCCGTGTCATGCTCCCGAACGGCGCCGTTTCCGGCCCGACCTGGCTTTCAGCATTTGGGCTGGCGCTGGGCCAACCCATTGTTTATACGAAAATTCCTGGTTCCGGTCGGCAGCTGCCGGCGCGCGGAACGGGCCCGCGAGCCCCGATCGACTGAAGAGACCGTTGTCATGCAGTATTGCACCAAATGCGTTTATCCGGCGGTGGCGGCGACGCCCCTGACCTTCGATTCTCACGGCGTTTGCAGTGGCTGCCGGATCGGTTTGAACAAGGTCAAGATCGACTGGGACGAGCGCCGGCAGATGTTCGTCGATCTGATCGACCAGTATCGGACGGACAGCGAATATGACTGCCTGTTGCCGGTCAGCGGCGGCAAGGACAGCTACCGCGCCGCACATATCGCCAAGGAATTCGGCCTGAAGGCGCTGCTGGTCACCTATCACGGCAACAACTACCTGCCGGAGGGAGAGACCAACCTGCAGCGCATGCGCGAGGTGTTTCCGTTCGATCACATCGTTTTCCGTCCCTCGCAGGACGCGCTGATCCGCCTCAACCGCGCCGGCTTCATCAAGACCGGCGACATGAACTGGCACTGCCATGCCGGCATTTTCACCTATCCGATGCAGATCGCCGTCAAGTACAAGATCCCGCTGGTGTTCTGGGGCGACCATGGGTTCACCGAACATGGCGGCATGTACACCCACAACGATTTCTTCGAATTCACCGCCAAGGATCGCTACGAGAACGGTCTCCATGGCTTCGACTGGTTCGATTTCGAGAATGTCGAAGGACTGCGAAAGAAGGATCTGCAGTTCCTGATGTACCCGGACGACGCGGCGATCATGGATGTCGGCCTGCGCGGCATCTACCTGTCGAACTATTTTCCCTTCGATGGTCACATCAATGCGCAGATCGCGCGCGAGACCTATGGCTGGCTCGAGGCGCAGCAGTCGTTCGATCGCACCTACCGGCGCGTCTCCAACGTTGACGACATGCATGAGAACGGCGTTCACGACTACATGAAATTCATCAAGCTGGGCTACGGTCGCGCTTCCGATCACGCGCAGTACGATATCCGCGCAGGACGCATGACCCGCGAAGAGGGCATCGCGATGGTCCGCAAATACGATCATGTGAAGCCCAGCGATATCCGTCGCTGGCTGGCCTACACCGGCATGAGTGAGGACGAGTTCGACGCGATCGCCGATACCTTCCGCAATCACCGGGTGTGGTCGATCGAAGACGGCCAGTGGGTCAAGGAAAACGTTTGGGGCGGCAGATCGGCCTACGGGCCGGTGCGTGGTTTGCCAGCATGGGCCAAGGCAGCATGAGTTTTACACCCGAAGACATTCGCCCGGCCGCTCTCGAGGAGGGCAAGGCGCGCGAAATCCAGCGTGACATGGACTGGCTGCTGGAACGCCGCGCCGATTTCGTTGCGGTGAAGTGCCCGGCATGCGGCGGCGCGGGGCAGCCCGCCTTCACCAAATCCGGCTTCAGTTTCGAGGAATGTCCGTCCTGTCGGACCGTGTTCATGTCGCCGCGCGCGACGGCGCAGATCATGGGCGAATTCTACGGTCGCTCGACCAATTACGAATACTGGGACAAACATGTTTTTCCTGCCTCGCGCGACGTGCGCAAGAACAGGGTGTTCAAGCCGCGGGTCGACCGCATCCTCGCTCTGAGCGCCGAGCGCGGCATCGAAACCGGCGTCGCGATCGATGTCGGTGCCTCGGTCGGCATCTTCTGCGAGACTTTGCGGGATGCCGGGCGCTTTCGCCGGGTCGTGGCGCTGGAGCCCAATTTCGCTCAGGCCAGCACCTGCCGGCGTCTGGGCCTGGAGACGCTGGAAACGGATTTTTTCGAACTCGACACGTTTGACGAGCCCCTCAACCTGATCACCGCGTTCGAGGTCATCGAACATCTGTTTTCGGCCGTCGAGTTTCTCGCGCGGTGTCACCGTCTGCTGGCCCCGAACGGAATGGTCGCGGTGACCTGCCCAAACCAGCTCGGTTTCGACATCCAGACTCTCGGCACCGATTCGCTGAGCTTCGACGTCGAACACGTCAACATGTTCAACCCGGCGGCGTTGACGCGCCTGTTCGAGGAGAACGGGTTTTCCGTGCTGGAATGCACCACGCCCGGCGCGATGGATGCATCCATCGTCCGCGACGCTGCGGTGGCCGGTCAGTTGTCGCTGGACGGACAGCCGTTCCTGCGCGAGGTCCTGCTCAGCCAATGGGAGCGTCTGGGTCCTCCATTTCAAGCCTTCCTGCGAGATAACGGGTTGTCGTCCCACATGTGGTTGGTCGCCATCAAGCGTTAGCCTGATGACGTCGCGGCGTGCGGTCGTGCCGGCTTGGCCAAAGTGATTGAAATCTCCGCTCGTCCGGGGTTGGATGTGGGTGACCAGCCTGAGCTCGGTCAAACCGGGGCTGCGCCATCGATGAAGACTCAGTTTTGTGCGGGCCATGCTCTTCCTATGCCGGCCGCCAGCCGGCGCATGGGGGCTGAATCGCGATGGCGATGGCAGGAATTATCGACTCCGGCATCTGCAACCTGAGCTCCGTGCTCAACGCGGTGCGTCTGCTGGGGTTCGCGGCGGAGAGCACGAGCGATCCCGACGCGCTGCCGCGTTATTCCCATCTCATCCTGCCGGGTGTCGGCAGCTTTCCAAAAGGCATGGAGTCGCTGCGCGCGCTCGGCATGGACCAGTCGATCATCGCGGCAGCGGCGGCCGGCAAGCCGCTGCTGGGTGTGTGCCTCGGCATGCAGTTGCTGGCAGGTGAGGGGGCCGAATTCGGGCCGACCCGGGGCCTGGGGTTGATTCCCGGCAAGGTCGATCTGTTGACGCCGTCGTCGGCGGAATTCCGTCTGCCGCATATCGGCTGGAACGATGTGAAGCCGGTGGGCGACTTCCGGCTGTTCCGCGACCTGCCGGATCCGGTACCCAGCTTCTATTTCGTGCATAGCTACGGTTTCAATGCCCCCTCGGCGGCGGAGGTGTCGGCTCTGACCGATCACGGCGGTCCGGTGGTCGCGGCCGTGGAAAAGGACAATGTCTATGGCGTGCAGTTTCATCCCGAGAAGAGCCAGCGCTGCGGTCTTGCGCTGCTCACGAATTTCATGACCCGATGCTGAAGCACCGCCTGATACCGGTTCTGTTCCTCAAGCACGGCTGGCTGGTGCGCAGCGAAGGCTTCGAGCATCATCAGAACCTCGGCAATCCGATCGCCCAGGTCGACCGTTACAACTCCTGGAACGTTGATGAACTCGTGTACATCGACATCACGCCGGACGACACCTACGACACCAAGCGGGACGATCTCGGCGGTGCCGGTTCGGTCAATCCGGGCACGTTTCTGGACATCGTACAGCTTGTGGCGTCACGGTCGTTCATGCCGCTGACGGTGGGCGGCAAGATCCGGACGCTCGAAGACGCACGCCAGCGGCTCCGGCTGGGCGCAGACAAGATCACCATCAACACCCAGGCCCTGGTCGATCCGGACTTCATCGATGCCTGTGCCAGGGAGTTCGGCAGCCAGGCGGTCGTCGTGGGAATCGATGTGCGTGGGAGCAGTCCCGACAGCTACGAGGTGTTTTCCCACTCCGCGCGGACAGCGACCGGCTGGAGCCCCGCGGAATGGAGTGTCGAGGCCGCCCGCCGGGGAGCTGGCGAGATTTTGTTGAACGCGGTCGACCGCGACGGCGCAGGCCGCGGCTATGATCTCCAACTGGTGCGCAGCGTGTCGGCCGCCTCGCCGGTCCCCGTCATCGCGCTCGGCGGCGTCGGTGACTTCGCGCATTTCGGCAAGGCCATCACTATCGGTGGCGCGCAGGCGGCAGCCGCTGGCAATATCTTCAACTTCAAGGAACACAGCTATCCGCTGGCCAAGCGCCAGATGAAGAAGGAAGGCATTAACGTCCGCTAATAGCAGTATAGGCGCCAGGCCCGGGCCATGAAAATCCCTCCAGATCAATAGGCCGTAACAGGATTGGCGATCGTATCTGCTAGATAGGCGCCAAGTTGATGGATGCGCCATCATTCAGGCCGGTTTGCACCGGCGAAACGCACATTTGCGGTCGATCCGATCTTTGAGAACATCGGGTGTAGTGACGCGCTTGGTATCTAGCTGTCTCGCTATTGGACATTGAGATCCATCTGTTCTAAATTGAGGTTTATTAATGGTCTGATCGATAGTGCGGGTGTAAGCCACGCAACGTTGTCAAGAAAGTTGCAGATTTCCTATGACGATTTCTTCGGCGGGTCGTACGGCTGAACTTTGCGGCTCGCGACCGGGGAGGCTTGAGACATTCATCGTTTCCGCATTGCTTGTTATGGCGTGCGTTGGCATTACCCAGCTTTTATCTGTTCGGTATTTTGTCGGTGCGGGCGACTCGGCCAGCATGATTGACCTCGTCAAGCAGGCCGCGGCCGGTCACGGTCTCGTCGATTCCAGCTTTAATTCTGCAAACGATCTGTGGCCGCTGCTTGGTGCACTCGCTGAAAAGTACTGCAGCTCCGATTTCATTCCGCGATTTCGGGGTGCCAGCGTCATAACGTGGCATCCCTACTGGATGACGTTTCCAATCGCTGCTCTCACTTTGATTCCCGGTGTGAAGGCGGCAAGCGCCGTTATGGCTCTGTTGGCTCTCAGTCACGTGGGTGTGTTTGGCCTGCTCTGGTGGTTCTTGCGCCGGCAGGGCGTCCCGCTGATTTTGGTAATCACGTTTTGTGTCGCAGTTTTCGTCTTCAAGCCATGGGCCGAAAGCGTGCTCGGTCAGCTATATTTCGACAGGCTGTTCATTCTTCCAGGAACGGCGCTCATTTTGCTTACTCATTTACGGCTGACTGAGAAGGCCGGCTCATTGCTCGCCATTGTGGCGCTGGCATTTGTGTGCGTTCTCATTTCGGAACGCCCAGCCTTGATGGTCGGCGTTTTCCTGATCGGTTATCCCTTTCTGCGCAAAGGCTGGAAGGTCTTCGAGGAGCGTGATTGCCTGACATTGATGGGCGCCGGGCTTGCTTGTCTCGCTTACGTGTTCATCTACACAAAGTTCGTTCAGGAGAGCCCCTATTTGGTGAGTTGGACGAGCATGGCGGGGATGATATCCGCGCTGCAGTCAGCGTTGATACAGGGCGGCGGGCTTTATCCGGCAACGATGAAGCTGTTCGCGGTGATTGCCCCGTTCATTCTTCTGGCGGTGTTCGACTGGCGCATGTGCTTGATTGCGATCGGCGCGGTTGTGCCGAACCTGCTGGTCAGCATCGGCGGCGCAGAGAAGTATGTCTTCCTCACGCACTACCATATGCCATATTTGCCATTTGTGCTTGCCGGTGCCGCGTTGGGGTTGGTGAGGCTCTGGTCAATGATCAGGCCCGAGCCCAATCAAGGCGGGGGTTTCAGCTTTGCAACCATCCGCGCCGGCTTTGTGATGACCGTGTTGCTGGCTGCAATCGCCGCCTACAACAACTGGTTCAATCACACCGATCTCAGCCGCACGTTTGTCTTCAACAATCCGGTGGACCCCGTGTTGCCGCGCGCTCTCGTTCCCGGATTCCCTAATCCATGGGTTGCTGGATCCCTGGCCATGCGCGAATTCTCGAGGGAGTTTGTGTCCGCCATTCCTGAGGGAGTCGCGGTATCTGCCCCTGAATGGATGTGGCCGTCGCTTGTCGATCGCGGCGGCATTACAATCGATTTCCTGCCGTTTGGCGTCGGTATGGACTCGTTTGTGGTGATGACTTCCGCCCGCATGTCCGATGGCAGTTATCAACTTCAAGTCCAATCATTCCAGTCCGAGGCCGAGGCCGCAAAAATTCGCGTCTGCGTCCAGGAGCGTGTCGATCGGACTTACAATCTTCTGAAACAAGCAGAATACGGTGGTCTGCGCTTCGAGATCTACTCGAAAAGATAGCTACTTATCGACCTGAGCGGGCAGCTAATCGGCCGGGGACTTGGTTGGGGATTCTGCGAAAGTCCAGGCGGAGTTAATTATGTAACTCATCACCGGATAACAGACCGTTATACATGCCGTTACGATCAGATGATCGTAACCCCATGCGTAACGGGCAGCGGCCATTGCTGCGCTGCTCAGAACAAATAGGCTCGCTGAGACGACGAGAAAGCGCGGCAAAGACTGCCGGTGACCGCCGGACACCTCAAACGTATAGCGATGATGTCCCAAGTAAGAAAATAGCAGAGAGACTGCGACGCCAACGGTATTAGCGGCGACCGGATCCATTCCGATCGGTGGGCGTCCGAGCATAGTCGTCGTGACAAAGTACAGCAGGGTCGCAATGATGCCGACGATGCCGAAGCGGCTTATCAGGGCTAATCGTTGTTTGTTGGGTCCGGTACGCAAACGTATATCTCGTTCCTGCTCGGCTTCCGTTTTCCGTTCGATACATTCGACCCGACGTCATGGGGCCGCCGAGACAAGTCGTCCGGTCTTTTTGCTCAGGCGCCTAAACTGATCCCGGGAATAGCTGATTAACCAGTCTTGATCTCTCGTGATCGGTTCGTCAGGCTCGCGCGGTGACGAAATGAGACTGGGCGAGCCATCGCGTCAGTATGGTAGCCTCGAGCGCCGGTTCGACCGCTAGGATGGGCGACGTTAGTCCCTTTGGAAGGCCCGGCAACAGGAAGTCTTTCGTACGAACGGAGACGTCGTGCCATCCAGCCGCCGGCAGCGCTACCCTCAGTTCGCGCGGGGTAAAGGCCATTTCATCCGGCTCGAGCCGGGCCCAGCGGCGTCCCATGGGCGTACCGAAGATGAATGCACAATACGGATTGAGAAAATTTGGTTCGATGAAGGCCAATCCACCGCCGGGCCTTGTCAGGGATTTGAGGGAACTCAAAACCTGCGGGAGCCGCATCACCAGATGATGCAGAATGCCGTTTCCGCAGACCATGTCGAATTCACCGAACGGAGGAGGGGTCTCGCCCAGAAGGTCGAACAATTCGAAGCGCAAATTCGGAGCGGCATGCCGCGCACGCGCTTCAGTGATAAATGCCGGGCTAATGTCCACCGCGACAATTTCGGCGCTTGAATTCGCAGCCAGGTAAGCTGCCGTTTCGCCGGTGCCGCTTCCGATTTCAAGCACACGTTTCGCACCGAGATGTTCGATCTGGGAGACGAACCAATCGCTGCGCCGGCGCATCCTCAGGGGGGTCGAGCCTACAGGTCGGAACACCTGGTTGAAGCCCTGTTCATCCCGCAATGCGATTTTGGACATTTTCAGATCATCTTCTTCGCATCGAGACCATAGCCCAGAGGGTCTGCCAGCGAGCCCCAGCGGAACCACAACGACAAATGTGCAACAGCCAGGCCTATCGCTGCTGCCAGCCCTATGATCAGGACCAAGGGTAGCCGCCAGATCAAGGCAACCGATGGCTTCAAAAGCCGCATGCAGACGACAATGAGTTTGTTGGCTATGACTGATAGATCATCGCCTCGTTCCTGGATGGTCACTTCTGAAAAATTGCAGAACATGTCGGTGAGGCGATAGGGAGTGAATCGGTGGTAATCGTGCGGAGCGTGATGAACGCGCGCGGAAAACGGGACAGTTGCCACCAAGGTACCATTGGGGCGAAGAACACGGTGCATTTCGGCGATCAGGGCTTCCGGACTTTTCACGTGCTCCAGCACTTCCGTACAGAGAATGTGATCAAAGCTCGCATCAGGAAACGGAATGTGAACTCCATCGAAGGCGATGATATCCGAACTCTGCGTCATTCCGAATTCGTCGGCGAGTGGGACGTCAATGCCCGTATACTTGCAACCCGGCGGCAACAATCCGCGAAATGGCATCTCACCACAGCCCACGTCGAGCACTTTGCCCTGCATCTTCGCCAATCGGGGCTTCAGAAAGCGGAAACAGGTCAGCAGCTGCAGGTCCAGAACCATCCGGGTTCCGAACGCAACGGATCCTATCAAGCCCGCGCGACGCTTGATCGGTATCGGTTTGAATTCTTCTGAAAAACGGGCACAATCCATCGTCACTTTATGACCCAATCGACCTTTCATGTCCACCGACGGTGACTCGAGCCAGCCGGTAACGCCGCGCCAATAAGTGCGTTTCGGGCGAGCCGGCTGGATGTGCAGCAGACGCAGTTCGATGAGATGCGTGACCAAGAAGACGCCTGATCAGAAGGTTTTTTGTTCGCATCTCGCATCCGCTTGGTACGGCGGCGATCGCCGTGACAGAGCGATTTGTCCGTGGTATTCGATATTTTAGCTTGAGAAGGAAAGTGGTGGTTCGATGATTTTGGCCGACAGTGATCTCAACAGAGCGAGGTCCCGTCTCGTGGAGATGCATTATCGCGCTCGTGCTGGCCACCTCGGTGGCAACCTTTCCTGTATCGATGCTATGATGGTCATCTACCACGAATTCATGACACCTGAAGACAGATTCATTCTTTCCAAGGGGCATTCGGCCGGTGCGTTGTATGTAACGCTTTGGACATTAGATCGGCTGACCGATGCTGATCTCGCCAGCTTTCATCAGGACAATACTCTGCTGGGCGGGCATCCGCCTCCGAAAGGGATTGCGGACGTCCTGTTTGCAACAGGCAGCCTTGGTCATGGTCTCTCCCTTGCCGCCGGACTCGCTAAAGCTGCGAAACTTCAGGGGCAGACGCGGCGAGTCTTCGCATTGACGTCCGACGGAGAATGGCAGGAGGGCTCAACGCTCGAGGCGATTATCTTTGCGATCCATCAGCGTCTCGATAATCTGACGATTCTGGTTGATCATAATGGATTGCAGGGGTTTGGCTCGACCGAGGCTGTCGCATCCATGAACCCTTTGGGTGAGCGCCTCGCAGGATTCGGAATCGAAACGCGCGTCTGTGATGGCCATGATCCTTCGTCTATCCGCGAAGCCCTTTCACAAAAGCAAAACGGCCCGCTTCTGATTGTTCTCAACACTGTCAAGGGTCGCGGTATTCCAAAGGTAGAAGGCCTGATGGAGAGTCACTACTTGCCGCTTTCAGCCGATCAATATTCAGGAGCGCTTGCAACTTTTGCGACGGCATCATGAGAGACGAACTGTGCCGGCAGCTGGTTGTCCGCTCCGTAAACTCACGCATGGTTTTTCTGACGGGTGATCTTGGGTTTATGGCCCTGGAGCCATTGCAGGAAGCGATGGGGGAACGCTTCGTCAATTGCGGTGTGGCCGAGCAGAACATGATCACCGTGGCTGCTGCTCTTAGTTTTGAAGGCCTTGAGCCTTGGACCTATACCATTGCGCCATTTTGCTACGCGCGGGCCTTTGAGCAGATCCGTAACGACATTTGTATCCACGGCTTGCCCGTCAAGCTCTTAGCAAACGGCGGGGGCTATGGTTACGGTGTGATGGGTCCGACCCATCACGCTCTTGAGGATTATGGCATCCTCCTCACGCTGCCGAAGATGAAAGTATTCGTTCCGGCATTTACCGAAGATGTCAAAGACACAGTGGCGCAAGCCGGTGATTTTCAAGGACCGGCCTATATCCGTCTGGGCCGTGGCGAAAAGCCCGCGGACTCTGTCGTTCCCGGCTATGCGCCGTGGCGGCGTCTTCTTGAAGGTGACGCTGGCGTAATGGTCGTGGTCGGACCGCTTGTCGGGCCCGCTTGGGGAGCCTTGCGGGATCTTGATTCTTCCGAGCGGCCCGCATTATGGGTCGTGACCGAGTTGCCTATTGAGGCGAACCCTCCGCCGGCAGAATTGCTTGAGGCACTTGAGCGCACGCGACGACTGATGGTTGTCGAAGAACATGTCGCGCAAGGAGGATGCGGTCAACAAATGTGCCACTGGGCCATGAAATCTGGAATAGGTATTGATCGCTTTCGCCATCTGTTCGCCCGCGGCTATCCGAGCGGTACTTATGGTTCGCAGAATTTCTTGAGACTTCAGAGCGGTCTGGATCCGCAAAATATTGCAAATGACGCGAAAGCGCTGGCGAGATAGATGACCGAGATAGCTGATTACGTCCGTGCGTTGCGCGGACCGATTGTAGTGCTTGGCGCCGGCGGTTTCGTCGGCGCAAATCTGTTGCGCATGCTGCTGAAGTACAGAACGGATGTGTTCGGCGTTGTTCGGAAACTCCCGGCCTGGCGTCTGGATGCGATTGATCGTCGACACATTCTGGAGATCGACATCAACGATCTCGCAGCAACGCGCAACATGATCAGCAGCATTCGGCCGTCGACCGTATTTGATTGTGTAGCCTACGGCGCATATTCCTTCGAAACTGATTACGCGTTGATCTATCGCACCAATTTTTCTTCGCTGGTGCAACTGGTCGAGCTTCTCGCGGAAACCGAGTTCACTGCTCTCGTTCATGCGGGAAGTTCGTCGGAGTACGGGCTCAACAGCGCCGGCCCGAAGGAAGAAGAAGCGCTGCAGCCGAACAGCCATTATTCCGTTTCGAAGGTGGCTGCGAGCGATTACCTGTCGTTCGCCGGAAAGGTGCGCCGTCTGCCGGTCATCAATCTTCGGCTGTACTCGGTGTATGGACCATTCGAAGATACGTCGCGGTTGATCCCGAACCTCGTGGCCAAGGGAATGAACCGGGAATACCCTCCCTTCGTAAACCCTGACATCTCGCGCGACTTCGTCTACGTCGACGATGTCTGCGAGGCGTTCATTTTTGCAGCGGCCAAAATCACTCCCGATCTGTATGGCGAATCCTTCAACATTGGAACTGGTCAGCGAACGACCATTCGTGAACTGGCTGACGTGTCGGCCAAGGTCTTCGATATTCCGACCCAGCCCAACTTTGGAAACATGGCTGGTCGAGCCTGGGATATGTCCAATTGGTACGCCGCTCCGGCAAAGGCTGCGCATGAACTGGGCTGGAAGGCTCGCGTCGGACTCGAGGAAGGCATCAAGCTGACGTCCGAATGGTATCGCACGATCGGCAATACTGAATTTCCCGCCAGGACCAAGCTTGGCGTAGGCACTCCGCGTCGGAGCATCTCGGCAATTATCGCTTGCTATATGGACGAGCAGGCGATCCCGATCATGCATCAGCGGCTGACTGCCGTATTCCAGAAGCTCGACGTGGATTATGAGATTATTTTTGTCAATGATGGCAGTCCCGACGATTGCGCTGGCCGAATCCAGGAATTGTCAGTTTCCGATCCGCATGTATTGGGCATCGTGCATTCGCGCAACTTCGGCTCGCAGATGGCGTTCCGGAGCGGGATGGAAATGTCGGTGATGCAGTCATGCGTATTGCTCGATGGCGACCTGCAAGACCCGCCGGAGCTGATCGAGCAGTTCTATGAGAAATGGGTTGAAGGCGCCGACGTGATTTACGGGCGGCGAATCAAACGCGATATGCCGTTCATTTGGGGTCTGCTCTACAAAGCGTTCTACAGAATATTTTCCAAGCTGAGCTACGTTACCATTCCGCACGATGCTGGAGATTTCTCGCTGATCGACCGGCGCGTTGTCGGGTGGCTGTTGCACTGTCCCGAACGAGATTTGTTCCTACGTGGCCTGCGTGCTTACGTGGGTTTTCGCCAAACCGGCGTCGATTATATTCGGCCGAAGCGGATGTTCGGAGAAAGCACGAACAACCTCATCAAGAATCTGGAGTGGGCGAAGCGGGGCATCTTTTCATTCAGCAATGCTCCGCTGAAGCTTCTGTCGGCTGGTGGCGTTATTTTGCTCGGCGTCTCTATCTTCGCCAGCATCATCGTCGTCGCTATGAGGCTGCTGTTTCCCGAAAGCGCACCGCGAGGCGTGACGAGCCTGCTCTTGGTGGCCTTGTTTTTCGGTGCACTGAACCTGTTCTCCGTTGGTCTTGTTGGTGAATACATCGCCAAGATTCTGGAAGAAGTAAAAGGAAGGCCACGGCTGATACGCTCGGGGATCATCCGCAATGGTGAAAGAAGCCAGTTGCTGCCTGACGGCTCCGTCACTCCATAGCCAGTGGCCTCGCAGGCCGCGCTGAATGCCGACGTGAGGTCAGTGTCGTTGGCACCGAATCATGAGGTGCGAGGGGCGCATGAGCTGCGCGGCGATCCGCTGGTCGAGCCCACGGTTACCTCTTCGCGAGCGGCAGGTCGTCCGAAGGGAAGGCGAGGCAACTTGCCCCGCAGATTGAGCGATTGTACCCCCGCCGTCAGATAGGCAATTGGTAGATCGCCAGTCGCCCGATCCGATTCAGCAAGGTCGCTTTGGCGCTGAGGTAGAGGCCAGCCGACTTTTCCAGTGCAGACAAACCGCTGGTGTCGAACACGACATGGGTCGGACGTACCCTGGTCATTAGCGATGCAAATTGTTCCTCTGTCGTGACGGACGCGAACTCGGTTCCAAAGGCAGTATTGTACCAAGCCGAGTAGATCGCGATTCCGGTCAGCAGGCCGCCGAAAGGATTGCCGACGTAGAGAACCTTTGCCAGCGGTCCCGCGGCTTCGTTGAGGATGCGGTTGGCGATCCGTTCCGGAGCCTGGCCGAGTTCGAGCTGGCGGCGCAGGTTCTCGCTGCAACAGGCGCGCAGGTCGGAGACGCCGAGGATCCAGCCGCCGGCCGGCATCTTGTAGACGTTCAGCAGCGCCACCGCGGCAATGACGATTGCCAGCGGAAACCGCATCAGCCGGATCTGCCGAAGGTGGTCGATGGCCACCGCGACCACAACGACCAGCAGCGGGAAGAAGATCAGAAGGTAGCGCAGATACTGGGTCTTGACCGACAGCATGACGATCAGGAACAGGCCGAAGCCGCCGCAGAACAGCGCAATGCGGTCGCGGCGCTGGATCGCGGCGAAGATGCCCGCCGCGAGGAACACCAGGAACGTGAAGCCAAGTGCGCCGTTGTAGGCCTCGACAAAACCGCCGGTGGCGAAGGTGGCGTCGTACAGGAAGGAAGGCGAGAATTTCCCGATCCAGCGGCTGTCGACGAATTCGACTGGCGGGAAGAATGGTGATTTGAAAATGTTGTTGAACAGCGGGAGCACCGGATTGCCGGTCTTGGTCCAGGCGTAGAGATACGGCCACAGCGCGGCGCCGATGCCTGCGGCCGTGATGATGGCGAAACGGGCCAGCGGGCGGGGCGCCGTCCTGGTCCGAAACAGCAGAAAGGCGGCAAGCGGCCCGAGGAGCGCGGCGACGATGGCGCCGTGCAGTTTCACGGCCGATGCCGCGGCGATCAGGATGATAATGGCCAGATAATCGGCGATCCGTATCCGGAAATTTGCAGCGATCAATACCAGAACCGTCGTCGTGATAAACAGGGCAGCGGTGTTTTCGACGAATAAGGTTGCCGACTCGATCAGTGTCAGCGGCACGGATACCAGCAACGCGACGGCCCAGATCGCCGAACTGCGCGCGCAGCAGCGTGCGGCGATCTGGAAGGTTACCAGACAGGTGAACGCGAAAGCGGTGAAGTTCAGCAGCCGTGCGGCTGCTTCGCCCTGCAGCAGGAACATGTGCGCATACAGCATGTCCGCGCCGATCGGCGTGTAGGCGAATGCATAGTTTGCGACATCATAGCTCCAGGCGCGGTGGGCTGAGATGTAGGAGGGAATGTACAGATGCATCGCCATGGCATCGAAGTAGCGCTCGGGCAGCGCCACCATGGCGAGATGAAACGACAGGATCACGACCGTGAAGACCAGGCCGGCCAGATAGGCGAGGCCAGGGCGGTTCGGCGATTGCAGCCGGGTGAATGCCGCCGCGGTGCCGGCCCGGAAGTCGCTCCGGATTCCCGGGCGTGCGAGAGCGAGGGCGATGGGCACCGCCAGAATGAGGGTGTGCGTGGCCGTGGTGTTGACGGGAACGCTGGCCAGCAGTGCAAAGCCGATGGCGAAGACCGCCCAGCCTGCCACGATCGTCACCACCGCGGGCAGGTTGTTGGTGACGGTGCCGGCCCGTGATAGCAGGAATGCGCCGAGGCACCACGAGGACAGGAGAAAGGCGAGCACGATCGCTGCCGGAGCGGGGCCGCACAGCGCGGCGGCGATGAGGACGATCAATAGGCCCAGCACGGTTTCGGGCCGCAGCCGGAGACGGACGGCCACGATGCAGGCGGCGATGCCGGCGGCTGCGACGCCGGCGAACAGGAACTGCGTTTGCTGGATCAGCGAAGGCTGCCACAGAACCTCGGCCAGCAGGCCGGAGCGGACCAGCCCGAAAATGCCGAGCGCGACACAGGCGATCAGGGCCAGCGAGGGAATGTCGCGAAGCATCGCCAGCGCGCTGCCGCCAGACGGAGGCGTTGAACGCGTGGGGCCGGCAGTCGGAACGGTCTGCTGGCCGCGGGGCGCCTTGATCGCGGAGCGCCGGTCGGTTTGCGGGCGTGTTGCCACGATCGGCAGGCTCCACGGATACCTGTGCAGGATGCCCCATTTCGGAATGTCCTGATCGAACACCTGGACATCGACGAAGCCGGCATCGGCGAGATGTTTTTCCACCGCACTGCGCGAATACACACGCATTTCGAGCGTGGTGCCGGGGCCGCCGTGGAACACCAGATTGCGATGCATGGTGTACTGGCCGTCGACGGCCCGATTGACGAGCACATACTCATCGCCGAACTGCAGCGTGCGGTAGTCGTCCAATTCCGGAAAATGCTCGACCGTTTCGGGATTGTTGGTGAACGGCACCGTGAGCAGCAAGGTCCCGCCCGGCTTGAGCACGTCGAAGGCATGCTGGAAGGCCGTCTGCGCGGGCGGCGCGACGTGTTCGAACACCTCGGTGGAGATCATGAAATCGCAGGTGCCGGCCCGGTCGCCGACCGGCGCGCAAATATCGAAGAACGGCTCCTGATGGAAGAACGTATTGGTGTAACCCAGCCGCTCGGCGATGGGCTGTGCGTAGCCGAGCCCGTCGGACAGCCCGATGCCGACGATGCTGCGATCCGCCGGAAATTCCGTCACCGGCATCGAGCGGCCGAACAGCGCCATGCTGAGAAGATGAGCAATGCTGCGAATGCGTACCGAAGAGTTGCAGGTCGGGCATGAGGCGATTTCGCGGTCGATATTCTCGACCGGGCAATTCTTCACCTCGGTCCCGCAAACATTGCACTGAAAGTCCATTTGATTCCTCGAAGAGGTAACGATTTTCGGAGAGACCGCGGGATTGGACGTAATGTACGATCGTGTCCGAGCTTAATTTGCGTCTGATACATGAAACCGGCACGGGCTGCGAGTCATGGTCGTGCGGCATGCAAGCCGGCCCTGGGTGGATCCGGCTCAGCCCGTACGACTGGCCAAATCCGCCCCAATGCGGTGTGCGTTGGCCATCATGGTCAGGGTATGCGGCTTGGCTGGCAGGACCGGCAGGCAGGCGGCATCGGCCACATGGACGCCCGGCAGCCCGACCAGTTCGCCGCTAGGGCGGGTGGTGCCGATGCCGCCGTCCGCTTTCATCGGGAGCGTACCCGCGTAATGGATGTCCGATCCCGGCGAGCCCGGCAGAAACCCTCCGGGCGGAATGATGCCGCCAAGCTTTCCGAAGCCCTTTGCAAGGACGCGGCGCAACCCGCGCATCGCTGCGTCGAGCGTGCCGCCGGCGCTGCCCCGGATCATGATCCGGTCGTCGGACTGCAGGGTCAGGGAATGGCTTGAATGGCCGCCGGGCAGGAAACAGTTACCGACGGCCGTGGCAGGCATCAGCATCCGCCACAGGTCGAGCGCGACCGCACGGCTCAGGGGAAAGCGGTTGACGAATTCCCGCGCCGGCAGGTGGCTTGCGGCAAACAGGCCGCAATGCACGTTTCCGAACTCGCTCACGCCGTCAACGCTGGCCATCAGCTGGGCCATATTGTGCCCGGGTGTGACCGGACGGCCGATCCGTCCGGGCAGGATCAGGACGAACGCCGCCGTTGGGTTGGAGAGCAGGCGCAACGGCTGGCCCACGCGTCCGAGGCTGCGCAGCGCAATGCCACTGGTTGAGATGGTGCCCGCAGCGAGCACAACCTTCCCGGCGGAGATTGATCTTGGGGTCCCGGTCTTGCGCTCAACCGCCTGAACCAGCCATCCGGAGGCGTCTTGGGACAGCCGCTCGACCACCAGACCGGTCCGGTGAGTGAGGTTGGGGTATTTCCTGAGTTCAGCGAGGTCATAGCGCGCCGAATAGATTGCGCCGCGGTGGCAGCCCCACAGGCACAAGCCTGTGTGGTCGCAGCCGAGCCTGCTGCCTTTGTCCTGCGTCAGCAGCGCCAGCCGGGCCCGGCCGATGCGGAGCCCGGTCTGGATGACGCCGGCGCGCCTGCGGCGGTAGCGGTCGAACAGCAGGGTGCAGTTGGTATCGAGCGGAAGCGGTTCGGTCGCCAGGTCATCGAGGCCGAAATAGCCGGACAGGTCGTCGGCGTTGCTGCCACTGAGGCCAATGCGCCGGGCAACAGCGGCAAATCCCGCGTCAAGATCTGCTGGCGCAAACGGGAACGCGGCAAGTTCACCGGCGTCGAAGCGGGCAACTCCGGCGCCCCAGGCATTGGACAGGCCGCCGCTGGCCAACGAACCGATGCTGGTGAAGTTCTCGCAGACCACCCGGTTGGCTTCATTGAAACCGGCAAAGGTGCCGGCCAGATTCGGGATCCGCAGCTTGGGCGACGTCGCATGGGCGGATTTGATGGCGTAATAGTCGGCTCCGGCGAGCCAGTTCCACTGCGTCCTGTCGGTCGCGCGCAGCGACAGGTAGTCCCCGCGCGGCGGGTCCGGCGCATCGTCGCCGCCGCCGGCATCGATCATCAGAACCTTGCGACCGGCCTGCAGCAACGGAAAGGCGGCCGAAACGCCGGCTGGCCCCGTGCCCACGATGATGACGTCATAATCCATTACAGAAGCGGCTCATGTTCGGTTCGGGGACGCAAGCGATCGAGACGGGCGCCGGCCAGCAGGCCGATCATCTGGCGGCCGGCTTCCGCGAAGATGCGGAGACCAAGCATTATAATACCGGTCATGCGTTGGCGCTGATCGCGAATGAAAAAGCGGGCCACGGTGTCGACCGAGGTCTCGGCACAGACCGTCGCCAGATCGACGCGTTTCCAGAACGCGGCGTCGGCCGTGCGGCGACGTAGCGTCGGCTGATCGGCGATGGCCAGCAGGGACGGCCACCGTCTGAACACCGGCCGCAGCAGCAACGGCTCGCCGTGATAGAGCGCCTCGACCGCCCGCACATAATGTTTGATGCAATCGCAGGGGACCGGGCCGCGCAGGACATAGCGCAGCAGCGTGCGCGCCTCGCCGATCAGGCGTCGCCGCCGGCCGCGACCGGACCGGCCAAGCCCGTCGCGTAGCGGCCTCAGTGTGACCTGGAGCGCGGTCAGGCTCGCAGGCGTGTCCATGGCGGGAAGCTCGGACAGCGATTTCAGCCGTTGCGCGATACCGACAATGGCACGCGGCAGATACCGGGCATCGGCCAACGCCACGATGGCCCGCATAGGCAAGGGAAGGCCGACCACCACCCTGTCGAAGCGGATGTCGGCAAGCAGTTTCAGAAAGGTCGAGAAGCCAACCGGCTCGGGCGCGGCAATTTGGTAGCTGCCGGACACGACCTGCTGCCTCGTGGCGCAGGCGAGCAGGGCCTCCGCCAGATCCTCGACATGGACGGGCTGAATATTGGGGGCCGGCACGAAGTGCGGCACCACCGGCGACGCGCGGACAAGACGGCACAGGGTCCCGAACAGTCCCTGTTCGGCGCCGCCATAGACCAGGCCCGGCCGCACCACGATTCCGCCGGCCGCGAGCACGCTTTTTTCGCAGCGCCATTTCGACTGGCCGTATCCGGTCGGGGCGTTGTCCTGCGCCGCCTGGCTCGAGACGAAAACCAATGTGGCGCTTTGCTTCCGCGCCGCCTCGATCAGGCGGTCGAGCGCCACGAGTTCAATCCCGGCATCGGCAAACGGGCCGAGATGGGTCTGGGCAGCCAGATGGATCACCGCGTCGATGCCGTCGAGGGCATCCTGCTGCAGCGGTTCGCTGAGGTCGTAGCGTCGCCAATCCGTCGCGGCAGGCGGCCGCCGCCGGCTCAACGCGACGACGCCGGCGCCGGCGTCCAGCAGTCTTGCGACCACGATGCGCCCGATGTAGCCCGTCGCTCCGGTCACCGCGACCGTGATGCGAGCATCTGCTGGTGGGGATTGCTCCATATCGGCAACGGTTCCGGATTACGGGAGATCCAGACCGCTCGGTCCTTTCTGAAAGATGAAAAGTTTGGAGATGGCAAAGGACGCAACGACGCCAACGCAGTCGGCAATGATCTTGGCGATCGTCACGTTCGGGGTCACGGGGATCAGCAGCAGCAGAAGGCCGGTAGTGAAAGGCGTGTAGAGGATCACGACGGTGAAGTATTTGACCGCTTCCTTCGCCATGCTGTCGCGGCCGATCAACTGAAAGGTCACGCGCCGATGTGCGAAAAAGCCGAAGATCGCGGTCGCGATCTTGCCGATCACGTTGGACTCTGTGACGCCTGCCATACCGCTGTGGTGCAGAAGGCTGAAGACGCCGATATCGACGACGTACGCAAGTACGGCCACCACGATATAGCGGAACATGGTGGAGGCCGCCTGGCGCATCTCAGGTGCGATCGTTGCGGCGGTAGCGCAGCAGTTTGGCGGGCGTTCCGGCCATGACCGAGTAGGGCTCGGTATCCCGGACGACCACCGAATTGGCTCCGACCACAGTACCCTTGGCGAGGCGGACGCCTGGCAGGATCACGACATTCGCGGCAATCCAGACGTCATCCTCGATGACGATCTTTTCCGGAATCGTCGGACGGGCAAACACCGGTGGAAATTCGCCATCGATCGGGTGCCTGCCGGACGAGATCGTGACGTTCGATCCGATCAGGACATGGTCGCCGATTTCGATGCCGCCGATGGCATTGATGTAGGTGCCGGAATTTACTCCGAAGTGCGATCCCACCTGCAGGCGATCGGTACGCCAGATCGTGACGTTTGCCTGGATGAACGGCAGGCTTCCCAGGCGCTTGAAGAGAAGTTTGTAGACGGGATAGCGCAACAGGAAGCCCAGGCTGCCGGGCGCGTACTTGAACAGCCAGAGCAGCATCTGCTCGACTTCGTCGCGCAGTACCTGCCCGATGCTGACGTCCTTGAGCTTGTCCCTGAGAAACGAAATGGTCGACATCAGACGCCCGTCTTTCCCGGGGACGTTTCGCGCGAGCCCGCTAACGCCGGCTTCCTGACGCCGGCATGCGGGGGACGAGGAAGGTTCATCTTCTGCAGCGCTTCGCTCGGGACATTGTGGATGTCCGCTCCAATTGCGGCCAGTAGCAATTGCGATCCGATGATGATCGGCAGGGTCGCCAGCATGACGGTGCCGGCTGGCGTTTCCTGCTCCATCATTCCGTGGCTGATCCAGTTGACGATGCCCCAGATCCCGCCGGCCAGGATCAGGAACAGGCCGATCAGCGTTTCGATGGTCCCGATGTTCATGTCGCGCAGGATGTAATTGTAGAAGAAGCGCTTGAAGAAGTTTTTCAGGTACCGCAGCGGAAAATCGACCAGCACCTTGCCGATCTTCAGGTTGCTTTCTTCGTCACCGTAAATCGAGGCCATCGGTACGTCGCGCACGACCGCCCGGATGACGTTGAGCCGGAACAACATGTCGGACTCGAAGAAGTAGCGTTTGGCGATCTTGTCGAGGTCGATCTCTCTCAATGCCGTGGAATGGATCGCCGTGAATCCATTGGTGGGATCCATGATGTTCCAGTACCCGGACGAGATCTTGTTGACGAACGAGAGCGCGGAATTGCCGAACACTCGAACCGGCGGCATGTGGCGCAGATATTCGATGTTGAAGAACCGGTTGCCCTTGGTGTAGTCGGCAGTGCCGGCGAGGATCGGAGCAATCAGCACCGGAATGTTGTCCGGGTCCATCTGCCCGTCACCGTCGAGCTTCACGACGATATCGACCGCATCCTGGCGGGCGGCGAGATATCCGGAGATCACGGCGCCACCGACACCCTGGTTAACGGTGTGGCGGATCACCCGCACCCGGTCCGGCGAAAAGTGTTCCGCGACCAGATTGCCGCTTTGGTCCGGACAGCAATCGTCGATGACGTAGACTATATCGACCTTCGTCAATGCAAGCCTGACCACATCCAGGATATGACGGCCGACGCGATAGCAGGGTATAACGGCCGCTACCCTCATGTCCCCACCTTGTGCATGCTCCGAGGCGCTCGGCGACTTAGTGCACCGCCGCTGCGACGCATGTCAACGGGTCATGCCTCGGCACCCGAATTTGTGAAAATTGCGCAAAACCACCCGTCTGGACGCCTAGCAAGGCTTCGCGGAATCAGCAAGTGTGATCCGCGTTGGTTCGGCCGGGACGAAAATGATCAGTCGATCACGCGGTGCAACGACCCGGCGGGCGCCTTGAACAGCAGTTCGGTCGCGAATTCCACCGGATAGGACCGTACCGCGAAAATCATGCGCGTTCCGGGCGGAAGGTTCGCCCGGGTCAACTGCTTGCCGTCCTCCACGACCAGAACATTGCACCGGCACGCCATCCCGAACAGGACATAGGCCATGGCGCCATAACGGTCGGTACCGACCACCAGCACCTTGTCGGCCTCCGTTCGCGGGAAGTATTCACTGGCAAAGCGGCCGGCCTGCGTCAGGAACTGGGAACTGGCGATCTGAAAGTGCTGGAATTTCGTAGTGTTGACCGTACCCATCACAAATGCCGCACCGAGCGCGGCGATCATGCAGGCGGGTGCGAAGCGGCTGCGGGCCAACAGCGCCAGTGCCGCACCAGCGAGCGCCAACGGCGTGGCGATGGCAAACCAGCGGATATGGACCGGCGACTGCCATACCGACGTCTCGTTGCGGAAGATGGCCTGCAGCTCCGGATTGTCCCAGGGCAGAATCTGAAATCGCCAGATCAGGGTCAGGAATAGTGAACCGCAGACGAGCCAGCCGGCGCCGACCAGGCGATAGCCGTCGAGCCACGGCAGCCGGGAGGCGAAGACGGGCTTGGTAAGAACCGTGTCCCAGCGGGGGATCGACAGCGCTCCGGTGAAGATCAGGATCAGCAGATAGGCATAATAGCGTCCGTGCAGCCGCATCGCTTCCGAAGGCGTCGACGCCCCGGCTGCGTAGGTGAACATGGCGACCATCAGGAGGGTCGCGCCTGCGACAAAGACCGTGATCACGAGCAGCGTGAGAGGACGCAGGTCGAGGGGGATCGCTCGGTCCGTGCGGAGCAGGTCGCGGGCCTTCAGGATCATCAGGGCGAGAAAGGGGAAGGTGTAGAGCAGCACCCCGGAGGCGTTGGCTGCTAGGTAATAGGCGATCCAGCCCAGCCCATCGGCTGCCGAGCCTACCGTTGTCCGGGCGGCGCTGCTGTAGAACTCGCCGAGCAGAAACCGCGGGTCGAATTGCAGCGACCCTAACAGGGCAGAAGAAAGGGTAATAAAGACGTAGGTCGCTCCGAGATAGACCGCGGTCGCCATCGCCACGCCGCGCCAGGGGCGCCGTTGCGCCAACAGCAGTCCCATGAGCGCGAGCTGGCCGGCGATCACGCCGACCAGCACACTGATGGCATGTGGCTTCAGCAGGAAAGCGACGGCCGTGAGCAGCCCGGCGAGGAGGGCCCCGGCCGCGGGAGATGTCGGCAGAGCCAGCACCAGCACGGCGGCGACGACCGCCGCATAGAACAGCACTTCCGGCATCACCGCGGCGGCATATCCGGATGAGGGCAACAGGCATGTCAGGATCACCGCGACAAGTGCTGGCAGCTTTCCACCCCGACGCAGCACGAACCCGCCGACGAAGCCCGCCATGGCGAGATAGCTGAACACGCCCAGCAGCCGGATGACGGCTGCCGGATCCGGGAAAGCCCGCGCCGAGCGATCGATCAGGGCCAGGAATAGCGGGTTGACCACCCGCTGAAGGTAGGGGTCGTGCAGCCAGATATCCGGCAAGTTGGCCCGCGACAGCCCGCTGGCAAAATAGGCGTATTCGTCCCCGCCGTAGATCGGAGACGGGGTGCCCAGCGCGTGGACGAGTTGAAACAGGGCTGCAGCCGCCAGCACCAGCAGTGCAATACCAAGCGACACGGCGGGGTTTAGAGGCGAATGTTGGGCGAATTGTTTCATGTTCTGCTTTACCTAGCGGTCATCCAATCATAAGAAAAGCGATCAGTTCTCGCCGTGACGGCGGATCGCGTGGCTCCGGAAGCGCCCTTGACTGCATTTCCTGCTCATTCTCGTCTGGCGAAGTTTCGCGGCGTATCCGTCCTGCGTATTTCGACGGTTGCTGCGTACGCTCCGGAATCGGGGGCCGCCTGCACGGACGTCTCGCTGCAGGCCCGATATGGACGCTGAACAGACCGATGCGATTCGACGCCTGATTGCCGGCCGCGACGCCAAGATCAACCTGCTGCTGGCAACCAACGCGCTGTTAAGTCTGCATCTGCGCGATGAACGGCGCGCACTGTCGGCGGAACGGGTGCAACTGCAGTCGGAGCGAGAAATCCACGCCGCGGCCGAGCGGGAGCGCAGCGCGGCTATGGCCGCGATGCAGCGCAAGTTTTACATGCCCGTCCTGCCGCCGCGCCTGAGAGCCATCGCGCGACGCGCGAAGGCGTGGTTGCGAAGTCCGCAGCCTTGAGTAGTTCAGCATGAATAGGGCGAACGCGGCAGATCCGGAACTGGACGGGATGGCTACGCTTGACCATGTGGTGTCGATTGTAATTCTCAACTGGAACAAGGCCGAGTTGACGCTCGACTGCATCCGGCTGGTCAGGGAGCATACCGGAGAACTCAACTATGAAATCATCGTGGTCGACAATGGCAGCACGCCTGACGAATTCGGCCTGCTGACCCAGCAACTGCCCCCGGAGGTCCGGCTGATCTCGTTGAGGGAGAACCTGTACTTCGGCGAGGCCAACAACATCGGCGTCGAGGCGGCGACCGGTGAATACATCCTGTTTCTCAACAACGACGTGCAGGTGACGGCCGGCTATCTCGCGCCGCTGCTGCGGGCATTCGCAGAGAATTATTCCGTCGGTGGGGTGGGGTCGAAATTTCTGTACCCCGACGGCAGCCTGCAGGAGGCTGGGGCCTTCGTGCTTGAAGATGGATACACCTTCCAGCAGGGCAAATTCGGGATGGAGATTTCCGAACGATTCAACCAAGGCTGTCAGATCGTGGACTATTGCTCGGCCGCCTGTCTGCTGGTCCGGCGCGATGCCTTCCTCGCAATATGCGGGTTCGATCCGTTGTACGATCCGGCCTATTTCGAGGATGTTGATCTGTCGCTCCGATTACGGTCGAAAGGCCTGTACACCTATTATTGCAGCGAATCCGTGGTCTACCATCTGGAAAATGTAACCTCGCTGGCGGTCTGGTCGCGCCAGGAAGTCGGTGCGGTCGCCGGTGCGAACCATGAGAAGTTTTATCAGAGGTGGAAGGGCTATCTTGCCGAGCGCCTGGTGCGCGACATCGAGCCGCCGCCGCTGCGCGAGGTGAAACCGGTCGCGCACGCCATCGAGGCGGCGTCGCTCCCTAAGCTCCTGTTGTGCACCTCGGGAAAAATGGAAATTTCCGACGAGTGTCGTGACATGCTGGTGCTGGCCGAGACGCTGGGGCCTTATTACGATGTCGAATTTGCTGCGCGCGAGATGTGCAGCAGGTCTCGGATACGGTCACTCTGCCGGCACTACGGGATCGGTTTGCATGGCGATCGTGTCCATCGCTTTGCTCCGGACAATCTGAATGGCTACCAGCGGGTCGTTCTGTTCGGAGATCTCGGCGTCGATTCCGCAGCCGGGACTGCCCTGCACCGGGCGTCGGATGCGGCCTTGGTCGAACAATTGCTGGGTCACTGAGCTCGGTCGCGGGCAACCAGCGCCGCATGGCGCCAAACACCCAAAACATCGTCGCCACGACCTGTCGGCTCTGCTATGGAGTGAGACCTTTTCTGGGGCGGGAACAAGATGCTGAGACGAATTATCAAGCGGATCACGAGGATCGATGCCGTCGTCAAGGCGCGACGCTATCTGCAGGACAAGCTTCAGATCGACATCTCGTTTCGCGATCCGGCGCTGAATTCCAGGAGGCCGCAGGTCTCTATCGTCGTCGTGGTTTACAACATTCCGCGCGAATCCCGGCGCACATTGCTGTCGCTGTGCGCGCGCTATCAGCGGCATATCGCGGCGCATGAATATGAAGTCCTGGTGGTCGACAACGGCTCTACGCCGCCGGTGGATCCGGAAATGGTCCGGTCGTGCGGCGACAATTTCCGGCTTATCCGCATCAAGGATGCGTCGTCTTCGCCGGCCATGGCCGCCAACCGGGGCATCGCAGAAGCCCGGGGCGAGTATATCGGTGTCATGGTCGACGGGGCCCGAATTGCCAGCCCCGGGCTCGTTCACTTTGCGCGCAGCGGCGCGCGGATGTTCGAGCGAAGCATCGTCGGCGCGCTCGGGTGGTACCTGGGACGCGACTATCAGAGATTTGGCGTCCTTGCCGGCTACGATCACGCACAGGAAGACCAGTTGCTGGACTCGATCAGCTGGCCGAACGATGGCTATCGCCTGTTCGAGATCGCAACGATGGACGAGTCGTCGGTGGACGGCTGGCTGTCGACGATAGCCGAGTTGAACGCGTTGTTCGCAAGCCGTGCCACTTGGCAGTTGCTCGGCGGTCTGGATGAGAAATTCGATCTGCCCGGTGGCGGACTGGTCAACCTCGATACATTCCGGCGGGCGGTGGAATTGCCGGATGCCCGTCTCGTGCTGATGCTGGGCGAAGGGACTTTCCATCGGCTGCATGGCGGCGTCGCCACCAACTCAGCGCCCGACAAGGCGCGCACGAATTGGGACCTGTGGGCCGGCCAGTACGAGCAGATCCGCAGCCGCCCTTACGCGTTGCCTGTCCTCGCCAATCCGCCTGCCTATGTGGGAACATTGCCCACCCCGGTTCTCGCGCGGCTGGTGCGCGCGGCGGTTCATCCGGCCAAGCTCCACAACAGCCCGGCGCCGCTCGGCGACGGCTTCGATTTCGGCCTGTGGACCGCTGCGGCGTCGCCGCGGTCGTCCGATCCGGTGATCGCGCAACTCGTCGATCTTGCCCAGCAACAGTTTCGCGCCGGGCAATACGCGGCCGTCGCCGCGCTGTCGCGTCTGATCCTGAAGCGCGATCCCCGCGAGCCCGAGGCAGGGCGCTTGCTATCTCTGTCGTGCCCCTGGCTTCCATCCGAGGCAGCACCGTATCCACCACAGGAAAACTACCACCTGGTGCTGGGCGAAGCGTGCCGCCTGTTCGGCGAAAACGAAGCGGCCAAGGGGCATTACCAGGAAGCCCTCAAGATCAACCGCGATCTTGTCCAGGCGCATGTCGGCCTTGCCACCATCAGGTTGCCCGGCGACTTCTACTATCAATGGCTCGATCGGCTCTATACCGAACTGAAGCCCGACGTTGTCGTTGAAATCGGCGTTTATGAAGGAAAGTCGCTGGCCTATCTTCGCCCGCCGACATTGGCCATCGGCGTCGATCCCGAGCCGCGACCGCTGGTGCCGCTGCAGGTGAACGCGAAGATCTTCAAGCAAACCAGTGACGACTTCTTCGCCGGCAGCGAACTGGCCGGTCTGCTCAAGGACAACCGCGTCACGATCGGCTTCATCGATGGCCTGCACCTTTTCGAACAGGCCCTGAAGGATTTCATCAACCTCGAAAAATATTGCGGCCCCAAGTCCATCATCATGTTCCACGACACGTTGCCGCTGGACGAGGCGACCCAGAGTCGAGCCACCGACACTCAGTTTCATACCGGCGACGTGTGGAAGACCATCGTCTGCCTCAAACACTATCGGCCGGACCTGGACGTTTTCACCATTGCGACCCCTTGGACCGGCCTGACGGTTGTCGCCGGCCTGGATCCGGGCTCTCGCATCCTGGCGGATCGCTACGACGAGGCCGTCGAGCGCTTCATGAAGATGCCGTTTGGCGAGGTCGCCGATTGTCTGGACGCCAGCATGAACGTCGTCCCCAATGATTGGGGAGTCGTGAAAAAGCGTCTCGGAAGCCACGGAATCCTGTAGCCGATGCGGAAAAGCGCGGCTGGCGATGGCACGGTTCGTTGGACGGGATCCGGCTCGGAGGAAAGGGCTGTCCGTGGAGGACAAAGCCGGAACGATGGCCTCGATCTGTTGAGGTCGATCGCCATCCTTCTGGTGCTGGTCTCTCATTTCGGGGGCGGAGTGACCTACGCCGCCGGCATCGGCGTGCCGCTAGCGGTCTTCGTGCCCGGCTATTTCGGCGTTGAACTGTTCTTCATTCTCAGCGGTTTCCTGATCGGAAATCTGCTGTTCGACATCGCCGAGCGCGATGTCAGCCCGCGCGCGCTGGGCATCTTCCTTTTGCGCCGCGCGATGCGAACCATGCCTGTCTATTTCCTGTGCCTCGTGGCGCTGGTGGTGATCGCGCCGCCCCTGCATCCCTCGACCACCCTGCCGTTGTTCGCCGTTTTCGCGCAGAATCTGGCGTGGCCGTTCCCCGAGTTCTGGTTTCCGGTGACGTGGTCGCTGACGATCGAGGAGTGGTTCTATCTGAGTTTCAGCGCTTTCATGATCGGGGCCACGGCCTTTTGGCCGGGCAAGGGACCATGGATCGCGATCGGGACGTACCTGGTCGTGCCCCTGATCGTCAGGCTTCTGGTTGCGCCGGATCTCGCCTGGGACGATCATATCCGCAAGGTCGTCATCACGCGTCTGGACGCGATCGCTTACGGCGTGGCTCTGGCCGGCATCATCCGCAAGAGCGATTTTCTGGACCGGCGTGCCATCCCGTGCTTCGCCATCGGCCTGGCAATGCTGCTCGCCATTGCGGCGTACTGGTTGCTGGTGATCCAGAAATGGAACATCGACGGCTACTTCTGGCGGACCTTCATCTTCAACCTGACCGGCATCGGTTTCGCGCTGGTGTTCCCCATCGCGCGGCGTGTCAGGTTTCAACCGGGCGGACCTGTTCGTCGGGTCGTTCTGGCGATCAGCGCGTGGTCATATGGCCTCTACCTCGTCCATCTCAGCATTCTGGTGCAGGTGTCGCCCTGGCTCGATGGCGGTCCGGTAAAGGCCTCGGGCGCTCTGTTGCTGGCGCTGCTCGGCAGTTTCGTCCTTGCCTGGCTGCTCCACATATGTGTGGAGAAGCCCATCCTGCGCCGACGTCCCCCGCAGTTCAGCGGCGCAACGCGAAGTGGGCCTGCGGCGCCGACACCTGCCTGAGCTGCCGCGGCGGATCCCGGCCGCGGCGCAGCCACCTGCGCCTGGCGGCTTGTGCGATACTTTCCAGACGACCGCGTCGGCTGGCGACCATCGGTTCGGGCAGCAACGCGTCGTGGGCAGCGACGTCGTCCCGAAGGATCTCTGCCAGTTCGCGTTTCAACCGGATCTCGCTCCGCTGCAGCCTCGTTGCGTTGGCCACATCGAGCGCCTGCTGGCAGCAGCGCGTTCCTGTCTCGCGCGAGAATTTATCGATCACGAAATCATAGGCGGCCCGCTGCATGCGGGTCCACTTCTGCTCGTCGAAATACAGCGTCAGGATATGCTCTGCCAGTTCTTCGGGCCGGTCGGCGATCAGGGCCTGGACGCCGTTCTTTAGGCCGATGCCTTCGGCGGCAATGCCGCTGATCACGGCCGGCGTCCCCAGCGCGAGGCTCTGTATGACTTTCCCCTTGATGCCGGCTCCGTATCGTAGCGGCGCCGTAAAGACCCGCGCCTTGTCGAACCATGGCTGCAGATCCGGGACGAAACCGGTCACAACGATCCGCTCGGTAGCCAGCGCCTGGACGGCGGGGCTGGGGCTGGCGCCGGCCAGCAGCAGACGCGCGTCTGGGGGCAGGCGCTTGACCAGCAGCGGCCAGACCTCGCGCACCAGAAACTCGGCGCCGTCGATATTGGGCGGATGGGCGAAGCCCGCCAAGAACATCACGTCCCGCCGCTCGGCGAAGGCGACGTTCGATTCCTGCGCTTCGACAAAGATCGGCATCTCGACGATGGTCTTCAGAGGGTAAGGCATCCGCGCCTGGATTTCGACGGTTTCGGCCGACGAAGTGACGATAGCGCAATCGGCGCGGGCGATGATTTCGAGCTCGCGGCGCTGCGTTTCAGCGGCCCGCAGCAAGCCGGGCTGGCTCTTTCGCAACAGCGCCTCGCGGGTTTCCCTCAGGTAGTGCAGATCGATGTTGTGAAATATGATCGGCGCGAGCGGAATCCGACGCCGGACTTCGTCGAACACATCTACAGCGACCGTGATCCTGTAGATCAGCACATTGGTGAAATTGCAGCGTTCGTCGAGGACCTTGGAGATATTGCGAACGAACGGCGCGTACAGGCACTCCACGCCGGTCCGTTGCAGGGACGGTCCAAACCGCGGCTCGAACCGGTAGTCCGATTGGGCGAGGAACGTGATCTGAAACCCGAGTTCCTGGTAGGAGCGGATCATCTGCATGGTGACGACCGAGCCCGAATCCATGTCCGGCATCGGATTCATGGAATCGATGATCAGCATGCGTTGCGTGGCGAGGCGATTGGCTTCGTCATGGGGAGTGACGCCGTTCGGGGCGTGGTCCTTGAGCCGGTGTCCCCAGCGGTCGGCCAGCCGCTTCATATTGGTGACCTGATAGGCCTTGATGCCGGACGCCACGTCGCGGCCGTGGGTCTTGCCTTCATAGTGGATGACGCGCGCCAGCGGCTGATACCAGGTTTCCAGCCCCAGTTCGCGGATCCTGAATGCGATATCGGCATCCTCGCAATAGGCCGGGCGATAGTCCGTGTCGAAGCCGCCCAGCCGGCACCACAGGGTGGTAGGGATGGCGATGGCGGCGCCGCTGCAGTAATCGACCCGCCTCGCAAAGCAGTAGCGCGAGTGATTTGGATCGTCGTTGCGACCGTAATTCCAAGCGGAGCCGTCGCGCCAGAAGATGCCGCCGGCCTCCTGCAGCGTGAGGTCTTCGTTGAACAGCTTGGAGCCTACCAGGCCGGCCTTGGGGAAGATAGCAAACGTCCCGATCAGCTCATCGAGCCAGCCCCGTGCGACCCGCGTATCGCTGTTGAGCAACACGACGTAGCTGCCGCGGGCCTGTCCGGCTGCCCAGTTGCACGCATCGATGAAGCCGCCATTGCTGTCCCGACGCAGGTACCGGATCCAGGGTATCGCGCGGAGGCGTTCGGTCTCCCTGGCCGCCGGAGAGGCGTCGTCGCACACGATAATCTCGACGCTGTGCTGGCTGATATGCTGCGACAGGGAGTCGAGGCAGCCAAGCACGAACGGCAGCTGGCCATAGACCGGGATGACGATCGTGACGACAGGCGACAGGCGATCCACCCTGATGCGCGGATTGCGCGCGGCGAGCTCACGGGTCGCTTCGGCGACCCAGCGCGTGGATCCGTCGGGCGAGAGTGAGAAGCCGAACCGCGCGAAGAACGAGCGTCCGGCCATATGCTCGAGATCGACTATGTCATCCGGCATCGGGTGGTCGCCGCCGACCCATTTCAAATCTTCGTCGATGGTGCGGATCGCGCGATTCTCGTGCTGTCCCCAATCGATATAATGAAGCAGCGGATTGGCATGCGAGCGCCGGACGTCGGGGTGTTCGGCAAGATAGGCTTGCGCCGAAAATCGCGGCGAAGGATTGCAGCCAAGAGTGGCGCCATTGACGAGGTAGTGCATTGCGGCGTCGAGGCCCTGCGATGCGGCACATGGATTCTGCGAAAGATAGAAGGCCTCGTCAAAAAGATGGCTGGCACGGATGCGCTGGGCTGCGGCTTCGCGGCTGTGGTGTGGGATGTCCGTGGGCGCGAGCCCGCGATCTTCGTGGCGTCCATAGTAAAAATAATGCTCGAGCGGCTCGATGCCGGCCTGAGCGATATCGGTATGGGTCTTGAGATAGGCCGCCGTGTTGAAGGCGGCAGACGGGCGCAAGTACTGACGGCGCCCGATCGTCCAGTAATGCGTCCACAACTCCTTGTCGGACGCGCGGACACCGGGTCCGTCCATAAGCTCGGGCGCATTTGCCATCGCATAGAAGGCCGGATCGAAGTAGCCCAGCCGAACGAGTTTCCGATACAGGGCGCTGCTGGCATTGACCGGAGCTCCGCGACGCGGAGACAGGCTTGCGAGCGCCCGCAGCCGCCGCAGGGCCGTGCGCGCATACCGCTTGATTTGCGGGTGACCCGATAGCAGCGATGCTGCATGCACCTTGAGCCGCGATAGTGTCTTCGAATAGACGTCAGGCATTGAATGTCCGGGGTTCGACTTGACGAAAATTCAAGTGGCTGATTTCGAGACCATCAATTGGCCGACTCTGGCTTCTGCTTCCTTCAGCGCCGCTTGCATGGCGCGGATCGTTCCGGTCTGGCTGTCGATGTCTTCGCGCAGGCGCTGGATGATGACGTCGCTATCCATCGGCTGCGTCAGCCCGGCGCTGTCGCCCGAGGCCAGCCTAGTATTGCCGAGCACCATATTTCCGTTCTGCAGGTCGAGGTTCTCGAGGCGCAGCCGGATGATTTCGGCGTCGCGCTCCTCGATGCCGCCCCGCAATGAGTTGGCGATGTCCGGCCCATGATCGGCCAGTTCGTAATGGTTCGAGATGGCCTTGCCCAACCGGCTGTAGATCTGCCGGACCAGTCCCGCGCTCTCTGAATCGTCGGGGAGCTTCAGCAGGCACTGAACACGGTCGGGCAAACCATTGCCGATGCCGAGCATGCCGAGGCCGTTGCCGTGCAGGAATTCGAAGTGCTCGTGTTTGGCTTTCAACTCATCCCAGAGCCGGTAGACGCCGAAGTTGCGCTCCCTGACATTGATGTCGTGGAACAGCACGACGGCATTCGGAGCCAGCTTCGGAATCCATGACGTGTAGTCGTGGTTGGCGTCTTCGTAGTGATGCCGGCCGTCAATGTGCAGGAGATCGACCGTGCCGTCTTCGAAATGCACGAGGGCATCGTCGAAGGTCGAGCGGACCATTCGGGCAAAGGAGCTGTAACGGGCTTCGATGAAGGCAAAGACCTCGTCATAGATCTTGTCGCCATAGAAGCCGGCATGTTCGTCTCCCTGCCACGTATCGACGGCGTAGCAGCGGACCTGCGTGCGCACCTCGAGGGCCGCCTGGCAGAAAGCCGAGAAGGAATACCCCTTGTGCGTCCCCAGTTCGACGAACACCTTCGGCCGCAGCGCCTCCATCAGCCAGAAGGCAAACGGGGCGTGTTCGGCCCATCCCGAACCGACGCTGGACAGGTTTGGAAACCAGAATGATGCAGGCGAAATGCACTTTAGCGCCGCTTCATCCGCCAGCGGGCCACGCTCGGCCATGGCAGCAGCCTTGTCGTCGATTGTCATTCAGGAATTCCGTGGCGTGGGTGGCAGAGCGCGCAATATGGCTTCGGGCGTTTATAAACTCAGACGGACGATGACGCAATTGAACAGCGTCCTGCCATGCGATGCCTGGCAGCCGCGGGTGGCGCGGGCAAGGGGGCGGTCAGGAAATGGCGCCGTCCGATTCATTTCCGTGGATCGGCAGACATCCAGATTGCTCCGGCAGAATGCCTATGATATTGGTTCGGAATTGCCATTTGCGCTAGAGATTGACCGCTTGCACAGCGCGGGATTGGGTTAGCCGAAGTCCATGTCTTTCAGTTCTCCGGGCTTCATTTTCGCGTTTATGCCGCTCTTTTTTATCTGTTATTTTTCGGTGCCCGCGTGGCTTCGAAATGCGGTTCTGGTTGCGGCAAGCCTGGCCTTTTACAGCATAGAGGGCGGGTTCGTGACCGCGGTCCTGATCGCCTCGATCGCGGTCAACTACGTGTTTGGCGAGCTCATCGACAGATCAGTGTCGCATCGCTGGCGGTTGAACGTGCTGGCTGCAGGCGTTGTCCTGAATCTGGCGCCGCTGCTGTATTACAAGTACTGGAATTTCATTCTGACGGTGGCGAATGATGCGCGCGGCCTTGTCGGCGAAACCGCGGCGTTCAGCCTTGCCGAGATCGTGCTGCCGGCGGGGATTTCCTTTTTCACCTTCCAGGGCCTGTCCTACATCATCGATATCTACCGCCGTGATATCAGGCCGGCCCCGACCATCGTAGATTTCGGCATGTATCACACGCTCTTCCCGCAGTTGGTTGCAGGTCCGATCGTCCGGTACCGCGAGGTCGAACGTCAGATCGTCACCCGTGACGTCGGTGCTCGTGACGTCGAACTCGGGATCATCCGGTTCTGCGTCGGGCTTGCCAAGAAACTCGTGCTTGCCGACAGCATGGGGACCGTCGCCGACCACATGTTCGGCCTTGCGCCGGACCAACTGACGACGTCGGCCGCGTGGCTTGGCATCCTCGCTTACACCTTGCAGATCTTCTTTGATTTTTCCGGCTACTCGGATATGGCCATCGGTCTCGGTCGCATGCTGGGTTTTCGCTTTCCCGAGAATTTTGACCAGCCGTATCGTTCGAAGAGCATTACCGAGTTCTGGCGGCGCTGGCATATGACGCTCTCGCGCTGGTTTCGCGATTACCTCTATATTCCGCTCGGGGGCAACCGCTCCGGCTGGCTGCGCACCTACCTCAATCTGTTCATCGTCTTCGTACTGTGCGGCCTGTGGCACGGCTCGGCCTACACCTTCCTAGTCTGGGGAATCTACCATGGCTCCTTGCTAGTGATCGAGCGGATAAACATGCGCATGTTCGGTCTCTCGCTGCCGTCCGTCGTCGGCTGGCCGCTGACGCTTTTGCTCGTGGTGATCGGCTGGGTCTTCTTCCGCGCCGGGACGATGGCCCATGCGGGCACGATGCTGTGGGCGATGGCGGGCTTCGGGGCGACCTCGTCGGTGTTCGACCTCGCCGCCTTCGTGACGCCGGACAAGGTGGTGTTCTTCCTGGTCGCTTGCGTGATCGCCCTGTGGCCAAAGGGGACGCAGATCAGCTTTGCTGGTCGCTGGTCGGAGACCGCGCCGCTCGGCCGATCGCTGAGGCAAGTCGGGGCGCTCCTGCTGTTTGTCTATTCGGCGGCCCTTGTCGCCGCCAACGGATTTAACCCCTTCATCTATTTCAGGTTTTGACGACGGTCATGCGCTCCCGCACCTTCATCGCGATCTTCCTGATCCTGTCGTTGCTGCCTGCATTGCAGATGATCACGGGGCTCGTACCGGTGGCTCCCGTGAACGAAAATCGCAGGCTGGCGGCCTGGCCGGCGTCGCTGGCCCCGATTGACAGCATTCCTCGTGCGGCCAGCGATTGGTTCAACGATCACTTCGGCTTGCGGCCGCTGCTGATCCGCCTGAAGACTCAGATAGACTATTCTGTGTTCAGGACGTCGGACCGGGTTCTGGTCGGCCGCGACGGATGGCTGTTCTATCGCTCGACGGTCAACAACGAAGCGCCGATGGTCGAAACCATGCTCGCCAGTAGCAAGGAAGCCGACATCGTCGCGGGTGTACGGATGTTCTCGGATGCGCTGCAGAAGGCGGGTATCCGCTCGGTCCTCGTGATCAACATGATGAGCGATCGCTTCTATGCCGACAAGCTGCCGGCGGCCGCCATCCGCCGTCCTGCGCATCCGCGCATCGACGACCTGATCGCGAAGTTGCGGCTGCTGCCTGACGTGCAACTGGTGGACAGCTTTGCGATCCTTCGGGAAACCATGAAGCAGCGAGCGATCTTTCATAAGACGGACTTTCACTGGAATGATCCCGCCGCCTTTCCGGTCGCCGAAGCCATTGTCGATGTCATGAGCAATGCAGAAGGCCTGCCGCAATCGGCCTGGAAGCACAGGCTTGAGATCCAGACGATGCCCTCCAGCGGTGGCATTGCCTCGTTCATGCCGCTGTTCGTCCCGCCTTCCGAGCAGGCTCTGATGGTCAAGCCAAACTTCGCTGGGCCACCTGGCCTCGCGAACAGTTTCGACGTCGGCATCTTTGAGCAGGTCACCACAGCAACGCCGGGAACGCCTGGATATCTGCCTTCAACGGTCTTTGTTGGCGACAGCTTTTTCGATGGAATGATCCGGGCAGGAATTCAATCTTCGTTCCTTGCGACCGCCCGTGCGCGCTGGAAGCCAGATCTGAAGCTGAGCACAATTGCCGAAAACCTGCCTGCGGGCACCCGTTGGTGCGTGATCGAGTTCATCGAGGTTAATCTGACCGCGCTTGGTGCCTTCGCCGATCTGGACGACGTCGCCAAGGCAGCCAGAATTCTTGAGCGCCGGGGTAGCTGAGGGCTACCTTCCGCCAAGAAATCTACGATGTAGTAAATCTGGCATTGAGTAAAAATGATCGCAAGTTCTGGAACTCGAAGCCATTGTAGGGCACGCACTGTTGCGGTGGGATACCTTCTTGCCATCGGCAGATCCCCCGTTTTCGCATCAGCGGTTCGCTATCTCACGTCGAAGGGGTTCTATAATCGGACTCCCATCTGCACTGTTGAGAGTATCACGAGACGAGAAGGCGGTCCAACGGCGGCTTGTGTCCTGATGAAGAAGGAGATCGCGTCGGAGCTTAGGATGCGGGCGAGCACGATCGTCCCCTTGGCGCAACGCTTTGCCGAGGGAGGGTTACGGATCAGTCACGTCGAGGACTTCTTCTTGCTGCGGACCGAACGTGCCCTGAAACGAGGTGTGTTCGGCTTGGTCGCCAAGCTCGAAAAACTATCAGGAATTACATCCAAGCCACAAATGCCGATCGCAAACCGTTCCTCTGGACCAAGACTGCGGATATATCTTGGCCAGCATCAAATGATGACTTCGCAAACTCTCTGTGTACGCCTAGAATGAAGCTTATTTTGGAATCAGGACGCTAAGTTGGCGCTTCAACTCGAGCAGGTGCTACGCATGCTGAATATCCGGGGAAATCGTTCGCTGTCCGATATCGCAAGAACGATCAACGATGCCTCCGACACGACGTCGAAGCCGATCTATTTCTACGATCGCTATGAGAGCTTTTCGCGCCGCTGCGCGGCGAGCCGGTCGCCGTCATCGAGCTCGGCGTCCACAAGGGCGAAAGCATCAAGGTGTTTTCGTCCTATTTTCACCGCGGCACCGTCGTCGGGGTCGACATCCAGGACTACGGCCTCGACCTCACCGGATACGAGAACGGCCATTTCGTCGTCGGCGACCAGCGCGACGGCGCCCATCTGCAGCAGATCGCCGATCGCTTCGCTCCGGCCGGGTTCGACATCATCATCGACGACGCCTCGCATTACGGCTCCTGGAGCAAGCTGACCTTCGATTCGCTGTATCCGCGCCTGAAGCCCGGCGGGCTGTACATCGTCGAGGACTGGCAGCCCGGCTACTGGGACGACTGGGCCGACGGCTCGCGCTACCAGCGCAACATCGTAGAGGTGCCGAAAGACCATATTCCGCCGCGCATTCCGTCGCACGACGCCGGAATGGTCGGCTTCATCAAGTCACTGGTCGACGAGATCGTCGACAGGCCGGTGACCGTCCGCGGCTCCCATATCGGCCATCCCGCCAAGTTCGACTGGATGCACATCAACGACACCTTTGCGGTGCTGAAAAAGAAGAGCTGACCGCACGCCGGGGGGCGGCCTCCGGAACTTCCCCGGCGAGGCGGCTAATGGCGGCCTTGGTAGGGCGGCCCGCACCGCGCCAAGGCTTTACGCGGTCCCGGCGCGCGGCTAGGTTCGCGAGCCCATATTTCCTGCGTCACGAGCCGCCGGCTCCCGAGCGCGCAACAAGCATCGATATCTGAAATGAAGCAATTGCTCCTGCGAACCGTCAAGGCAATGGGTTATACCATCGTGCATGAGCCGGTGTTCCTGCAACTGCAGGAGCGCGCGCGCCGCGCCGAGGAACGCCTGGAAGCGCTGTCAAAGCCGGCAGCAGCCCCTGTCCCGACGCCTGAGGCGCTGCAGCATGACATGGAGTTCGAACGGCAGGAATATACCGGCACCAATCTGAGCATTACCGATCGCCAGTACAATGCGCTGCTGCCCTTGCTGGCGGAACGTCGCGACGAACTGTTCAAGATCCCGTTCGTGCGGGATTACCTGGCGACGCAACGGCACAAACACCTGACCCGCGACCGCGCGGTTGACTATGCGCCGTTCGACGACAGCGACGTGCTCGGCAACACCGTGAAGTACAATCAGGGCGCGCTCGACCACTATCTGTCGCTGGACCGCATCCGCATCACCCTGAACGTCGTCAACAGTATCTCGACGCTTGGCCGCAACCCGCACGAGCGCAAGATCCTGCTGATAGGACCGCGCTCCGAAACCGAATTGTACTCGGCGCTCGCGGCCGGCTTCACGCCCGGCAACATTTCGGCGCTCGACCTGTTCAGCTACTCGCCGCTGGTGACGCCGGGCGACATGCACGCCATCCCTTTTGCCGACAATCACTTCGACATCGTGTTCATCACCTGCGTGCTGTCCTACAGCAAGAACGTTCAGAAGGTGGCGTCGGAAGTCACCAGGGTGCTGAAGGACGGCGGCTACGTCGCCTTTGTCGAGCCGATGCACTATGATTTCCTTCCGGCCGAGCACAAGACCGACGTGCCCAAACCCTACGACAAGGCGGACGACCTCGAACCCGCGCCGGCCTTTTATGGCAAGATCGATGACGTCCTCAACCTGTTCGGCGACAGCGTTGCCGAGGTCAACTTCCGCTCCGATCCGTCGCCGCCCTATGACGGCTGGGGCCTGATGCTCTCGACCATTTTCAGAATCAAGAAATAGACCACCGCCTGGGCGGCCAGGCCCGGCCGCTTGTGAGAACTGGAGGAACAGATGACCGCAACGGAAGCGCCCCGCGAACCGACCGTGTTCGACTACACCAAGCGCTATTTTCGCGCGCTCAAGAACCATTTTCGTCACGGCGAATACGACGCCGAAGGCGTCCAGGGCTGGGCGCATCTCGACATCCGCACCAATTGCCTGGTCAGCGGCGCGACCAGCTATGGATTGCGCGCCATCCAGCATCGCGAGCGTTACGGCACCACCCACGGCCTGCTCGGCGAATTCACCAAATCGCGGCGCCGCGAGATCGTGTCGGCGATGAACAAGGATGCCTATTACGTGTTTCCGGAGCGACTGCCGGAATCCGTGATCCAGGCACTCGAAGCGCCGATGGCGACCGATGAGGGCAAGCTGTATCCCCGCCTGCCCAACGGCACCGAATACGCCAAATACGACGCCGCCAAACCGGTCGGCCCGACCTATTATTACCGCTCGTTCTCGCCGACCATGCAGCAGTGGATGGCCGACGAAAACCTCGCGGCGCTGGCCACCGAATATCTCGGCGTCGACCCGATCATCCACACCGCGCAGAGCTGGATCAGCACGCCGTTCGGCACGGCGCCGTCGGCGGAAAACGCCCAGCTCTACCATTTCGACCTCAGCAACCTGAAAATGTTCAAGGTCTTCGTCTATCTGACCGACGTCGGCCCCGGGAACGGACCGCATTGCCTGATCAAGGGCTCGCACAATCCGTTCGACACCACCGGCTCGCACCTGCGCCGGCGCGGCGCGGTGCGCATCCCCGACGCCGAGATCGACTCGCTGTATCCGGGTCGCGAGGTGGAGATCACCGGCAAGCGCGGCACGGTGTTCTGCGTCGACACCCGTTCGTTCCACAAGGGCAAGTACCCGACCGACGGAGAGCGTCGCATTGTCGAACTGTACTACGTCAACAGCACCTTCGGCATTCCCAGCCCGGTCTACGAAGTCAAGGCCCCAACGCTGGCCTATCTCGCGGCCGCCAAGCGATGGCCCCGGCTGTTTCACTACTATCCCGCCATTACCCAGTAATGGCCCGTTGACGGGCCGCTCTTTCGCACAGCTGGTCCAATGACTGAAGCGTCGATGAGCGGCGTCAAATGTGACACGCCGCTAATGTCTTGATTGACAACGAGGGTGTTTTTTTACCTTTTTGGATGGAGAAGGTAGCGAACGGGAAGGTACCGCGCTGTTACGATCGAACTCGACGATGTTGTGAAGCAAAATTGACCAATTTCGGTCCTGAATGTCGCCGTGTTCTCAGTCCGTTGGTCGCAAATTTGGACGTTTTCAATGTCTGGACCAGTCGAGCGCTGCGGATGTATGCCGGCGGACTGGCGGAATCCGATTGACGTTGACAACTAGGTTGGGTTCTAACGGCTGCAATTGGAGGAAATTTCCTTCTTTAGGATGTCAGGAATGCAAGTCGAACGATTTGGAGTGCCCGACCTCCTGTTGCTTAAGCCCGTCAAGCACGGGGACCACCGGGGGTTTTTCTCGGAAACGTTTCGCACCGATGTCATGGCCGCAAATGGCGTCGATCTCGCCTTCGTGCAGGACAATCATGCTCGCTCCACCCAAAAGGGTGTCTTGCGCGGACTGCACTTCCAGGTCGCACCGAAGTCCCAGGGCAAGCTGGTTCGCTGCGTGCGCGGATGCATTCTTGATGTGGCGGTCGATATCCGTGTCGGTTCGCCGAGCTACGGTCAACATGTTGCCGTCGAACTGTCGGCGGACAACTGGCAGCAGCTGTGGGTTCCGCCGGGGTTCGCTCATGGCTACGTAACGTTGCAGGATGAGTGCGAAGTCATCTACAAAGTGACCGAATATTATGCTCCAGAATGCGACCGGGGCATCGCCTGGAACGATCCGGCGCTCGGCATCGATTGGCGCGTACCGGCCGGTGACGTCATCCTGTCTGACAAGGATGGCCGGCAGCCGAAGCTTGTTGACCTTGGTCCTGTCTTTCAGTTCAGCCGCTGAGCGAGGAATACCGATATGCGCGTGATCGTCACCGGCGGCGCCGGCTTCATCGGATCGGCGGTTTGTCGTCATTTCATTCAGGACCTCGGGCACGATGTCGTCGTGCTGGACAAGCTGACCTATGCGGGAAACCTGGCATCGCTGGCGCCGGTGGCGTCGAGCCCGCTTTATTCCTTCGCCCAGCACGACATTTGCGATGCTGCGGCGGTCGACCGTCTCTTTAACTCCTATCAGCCCGATGCCGTCGTGCATCTGGCGGCTGAGAGCCACGTTGACAGGTCGATCTCCGGCTCCAACGTGTTCGTGCAGACCAACGTCAACGGCACGTTCAATCTCCTGGAAGCCGCCCGCAAGTACGTCGCTTCGCGCAAGAACGCCGACCGATTCCGCTTCGTCCATGTGTCGACCGACGAGGTCTACGGATCGCTGGGCGCGGATGGCCTGTTCACGGAGACCACTTCCTACGATCCCAGCTCGCCCTATTCTGCGACCAAGGCGGCGTCCGACCATCTCGCCAAGGCTTGGCACAGGACCTACGGGCTCCCGGTCATCGTATCGAACTGCTCGAACAACTATGGCCCCTATCATTTTCCCGAGAAGCTGATCCCGCTGATCATTCTCAACGCGCTCGAGAGAAAGCCGCTGCCGGTCTACGGCGATGGCTCCAACATCCGCGACTGGCTGTTCGTCGAAGATCACGCACGCGCGCTCGGCCTGATCCTGGACAAGGGTCGCCCCGGCGAGACCTACAATATCGGCGGTCGGAACGAGCGCAGCAATCTCGACGTCGTGCATCAGATCTGCACATGGATGGATCGTCTGCGACCGGCGGTGGCCGAACACCGCGACCTCATCACCTTCGTGGCTGACCGGCCGGGCCACGATCTCCGCTATGCGATCGATGCCAGCAAGCTGGAAACAGAGCTCGGCTGGCGCGCGCAGGAAACATTCGAGACCGGCATTGAAAAGACCGTTCGATGGTATCTCGACCGGTCGGACTGGTGGCAACCGCTCCGCAAGGACGTCTATGGCGGGGATCGCCTCGGACTCGTGAAGGCATGAACCGTCCAATGCGCCTGTTCGTCGTGGGTGCCGAGGGGCAGGTCGCCCGGTCTCTGCATGAGGCGGCCGCAGGCCGCCCGGACATCGTGTTCGGCTATGGTGCGCGGCCCGGTCTCGATCTTACGCGGCCGGAGACGATCCAAAAGGCGCTGGCGGATTTTCAGCCGGACGTCGTGGTCAATCCGGCGGCCTATACCGCCGTCGACAAGGCAGAGGTGGAAACCGCTGCCGCCTTCGCAATCAACCGCGACGGTGCGGGTTTCGTTGCCGAGGCGGCTGCGCGATGCGGCGTTCCCGTCATCCACCTGTCGACCGACTATGTCTTCGACGGGCGAAAGGCCTCGCCCTATGTGGAGAGCGATGCCGTTGGACCGCAAAGCGTCTATGGCCAGTCCAAGCTGGAGGGTGAACGCGCGGTTGCCGCGGCCAACCCGCGCCATGTGATCCTGCGAACGGCGTGGGTTTACGCCCCGTTCGGTTCCAATTTTGTCCGCACGATGCTGCGGCTTGCGGGTGAACGCGATCAGTTGCGCGTGGTCGACGATCAGGTCGGCTGCCCCACCTATGCTCCGGACATCGCCGAGGCAATCCTGCGCATTGCTGGGCAATTGTTCGGATCCGGATGGGATCCCGTCAAGGCCGGCGTGTGTCACCTAGCCGGTCCGGACGCCGTGAGCTGGTGCCAATTCGCAAGCAAGATCATTCAGATGCAGGCGGAGCGTGGGGGGCGGGCGATCGCTGTTGACTCAATTTCAACCGCCGATTATCCCACTGCAGCGGCAAGACCGGCCAATTCGCGACTTTCCACCGCACGGCTGGAGTCTCTGTTTGATACACGATTGCCGCCCCTGAATCAGTCATTGGCGGCGTGTCTGGACCGCATCTTGGGCGGGCCACATTAGGAATGGGGTTCACTGTGAGGGGAATTATCCTCGCCGGCGGTAGCGGCACGCGGCTCTATCCCATGACGTTGGTGACATCGAAGCAATTGCTGCCGGTGTACGACAAGCCGATGATCTACTATCCCCTGACCACCCTGATGCTGGCCGGGATCCGGGAAATCCTGATCATCACGACACCGCAGGATCTGCCTCTGTTCCAGGCTTTGCTGGGCGATGGGTCGCAGTGGGGAATCTCGCTGGAGTTCAGGGCGCAGCCGCGGCCCGAGGGCCTGGCGCAGGCATTTATCATCGGCGCGGATTTTGTTCAGGGCGCCCCTTCTGCTCTCATCCTGGGCGACAACATCTTCTTCGGACACGGGTTGCCGGAATTGCTGGCCAACGCCGTTGCGCGGCCGGCAGGCGCCACTGTTTTCGCCTATCATGTCGCCGACCCCGAGCGGTATGGCGTCGTCGCGTTCGACAAGGATGGACGGGCGACCTCGATCGAGGAAAAGCCGGCGACTCCAAAATCGAATTTTGCCGTGACCGGCCTGTATTTTTACGATGCGCAGGTCGTCGATTTTGCCGCCAACATCAAGCCATCGCCGCGCGGCGAGCTTGAGATCACCGATTTGAACAGGGTGTATCTCGAGCGGGGCGAACTGGCGGTTGAGCGCATGGGCAGGGGATTTGCGTGGCTCGATACCGGAACGCCCGACAGCCTGCTGGAAGCCGCCGACTTCGTGGCAACGCTTGAGCGGCGGCAGGGCGTGCGCATAGCCTGTCCGGAAGAAGTGGCGTTCAGCCAGAATTTCATTGATAGCAACCAATTGGAAAAGCTCGGGATTGCGCTGGGGAAGAGTGACTACGCACAATATGTTCGTGGACTGGCCTCTCACTGAATTAGCCGGGAACTGTTTCTGCGGTCTTGATTTGATATTTGTCGATTTACCGGGGCTTCGCCGAACATGACGATAACACCATCGATGGCGGCGTGCCGTTGCCAGTTGCCATTTTGGGAGCGCGGTGCATGGCGTGAGGCTCGGCAGGTCGATTCCACATTCTCGCGGGGAGCTCAGTGAGAGACGTTCTCGTCATCCTGCCGCTTTACCGAAACGCAGCCCTCGTTCCAGCGCTCTTTCGCTCGCTGGTTTCCGCCGCGGACGATTTCGCCGGAATCGGCGGGCGGCTGCTGATCATTGTCGATTCTCCTGACGACGATGAATTGCGCGAGATGCTTCGGCGCGAACTGCCTGCGCTTGAGGCGGTCGTGCCGACCGTGGTGCACGTCAACGAGACGAACATTGGCTTCATCGGAAGCGTGAATTTCGGTTTTGCCCGTGCCATTGCGGAACGGCGGGATACCATCATTCTCAATTCCGACGTCGTGGTGTCCGCCGGCGCATTTCGGGAGATCCGCGATGTGGCCTATCTGGACCACATGACGGGCTTTGTATGTCCGCGATCGAACAATGCCACCATCTGTTCGCTGCCGAGTGATCCGCGCTATCGGCACCGCTCAGTCGAGGAGAGCCGCGCCAGCTACGACCTGCTGTCGCCCCACCTGCCACGTTTCCGCTACGTCCCGACCGCGGTCGGATTCTGCATGTATATCAAGTGGACGATCCTAGCCGAGTTCGGCTGTTTCGACCCGATTTACGGCCGTGGCTACAACGAGGAAAATGACCTCGTGATGCGTGCGAGCCGGTGCGGCTACCGTGCGGCGCTGGCAAATCACGCATTCGTCTTCCATATCGGCGAGCAATCCTTTTCACTGACATCGTCATCAACGAGCGCCCGCGACCTGCAGAATGGCAAGATCTTCCGCAAGCGCTATCCGGAATACGATCGCAGCATCGAGCGCGAGCTGCAGTCGCCCGAGGTTTTCGCGGAGACGATGCTGACAGGGTTTCTGCCCGACGATCAGGGCAAGCTCACCATCGCCTTCGACTGGTCCCATATCGGTCTCTATCACAACGGGACATTCGAGGCAGCCAAGGCGATTCTGGTGGCGGCCGCCCGCCGCTGGCAGTCCAGCTACAACATCGTGGTCATCGCTAGCGCGCAGGCGGCTGCCTTCCATGGCATCGACGCCATTGCCGGGGTGTCAATCGTAGCCCGCGACAAGGCAGAGATTTACGCGGCCATCATCAGGGTAGGCCAGCCGTTCGATGCCGACGTGATCGATTTCCTAGTGCAGCATAGCCCGGTCGTCGTTTTGTACATGCTCGATACGATCGCGCTTGACTGTCAATATCTGGACGAGATCGGTCTGCAGGACATCTGGCAGTATTCGCTCGATTCGACCGATCTGGTCGTCTACATCAGCGAGTACACCCAGACCCAGTTCAGGCTCCGGTTCCGGATATCTCCGACGACGCTCGAACTGGCCTCGCTGCTGTCGCTCGATACTACGGACTATCGCGAGGGTGCAGCGCGCCCCGCTGCCGGCGACACTGTGCTCGTGGTCGGCAATCATTTCAGCCACAAATACGTCGATCCGACGGTTTCGCTGCTGGCTGCCAGCCATCCTCACGTCAAGGTCGTCGTACTCGGTGGCTCCAGCGTGCGAAGTCCCTCCGTCACCGTTCATCCGAGCGGCAGCCTCGCCCCCGATGTGATCGACCAGCTCTACCAGGATGCAAGGGTGGTCCTGTTTCCGTCGCACTATGAAGGTTTCGGCCTTCCGGTCATGCATGCGATCGCACGCCGGCGGCCGGTGATCGTTCGCACCATGCCGCTGTACGATGAGATCAATGCGCGGCTCCGCGGCAGTTCCAACTTGCATCAGCGCGAGACCATCGAGGAAATGGTCCGGCTTGCCTGCGATCCGGCGACGCAATGGAATCCCGAGGATCGCAGCTTCGACGGCAACGGCGAGGGCTGGGACCGCGTCGCCGCCGACCTCGAAAGCGGCATCGACCAGGCACGGGAGCGCAGCCGGTACGACAATCTGGTGGCTCGGTACGAGCGCTTGCAGCGCAAGGGCCCCGAGGCCAACGAACGCTATCGATCGCGCAAGTCGGCGGCGCCGCCGGAGCTCCGGATTTTCGGCTTTGTGGTCCCGCGCATCGTGCTGATCGGGACCGTGATCATTGTGCTGGCATTGCTATCGACGCTTGGCGTGCTCGTGTCGTCGGCCTTCATGGCGTTTCGCGGCTATTCGGCACTGCCATTCTGGGACCAGTGGCAATATGTCGGTCCGGATGCGATCTCCGCGAGTTTTTTCCGGTTTCACAACGAGCATCGGGCGGTCATCTCCAAGCTGTTGTTCCTGGCGGACGCGCAGTGGTTCGGCAGCCGCAACATCCTGCTCTACAGCGCGATCTATCTGATCCAGGCTTTCCATTGCGCGGTTCTGGTGAGACTTGGGCTGGGATCTGGAATCAAGGGACGCATCCGCTCGCTGCTTGTTCCGATGACCGTGATTTGCACGCTGTTCGCGACGCAGAATTACGAGAACCTCACCTGGGGGTTCCAGACCCAGTTCGTGTTGGTGTTCGCCATGGCGAGCGCCTCCTTTCTCTGTTTTGCCCTGTTTATCGACCGGCGGCGCCCGGTCTATTTGCTCGAGTCGCTCGCGGCAGCGCTGGTCGCCAGTTTCGAGATGGCCAATGGCATCGGCACATTTCCGCTGCTGATGCTGTTCGCGCTGTACTACAGGACGTCCTGGAAAGTGCTCGTGCTGATCGCTTTGGGCATGGCAACGGTGGTGTTGACTTACGCATTCGGCCAGATCGTATTCCAGTCTGATCCCACGATGGTTCAGTCGCACGTGATGCTCGTGGTGAAATACACGTTGGTCTATCTGGGCGGGTTCCTGGCGACCACCGTGACGAACAGCAGCCTTGGCCGTGCGATGGGTGTCACCGACATGGCGACGACGATCCGGCTGGCCTTCATGTTCGGCTTGATGCTGGTCGGCTTCTGTTCATGGGTCGTGTTGTTCGCCTCGCGCCGGGTGCGGCCGGAAACCGTGGCCATCGCCTGCGTGTTCGCTTTCGCGGCCGGAAGCGCCGGCATCACGGCGCTGGGGCGGGCAGGGTTAGGGTTGGAATCGGCGCTTTCTGCCCGCTACGTGGCCGGTAGCGGACTGGCCACCGTGGCAGCGGTATTCCTGTTGCTTTGGGTTCTTTCCAGCGCCGGTCGGGCTTGGATCCAGGCAACGATGCTTTCGGGAGTGGCACTCTTTCTGGCGCTGGTTGCGCTGAGCCAGCCTTACTTCATCGCGATGGCCGACAATCGGCGTATCGGCCGCGACACGGCGACGACGGCCCTTTACACCGGCGTGAACGATGAGGACGCCCTCCGGAACGTCTTCATCGATGCAAACCTTGTGCGTGCAGGCGCCAGCTACTTCAGGTCGGAGTCCGCGTCGATATTCGCCGACGATCGATATCGCCTGCTTGGCCGCAAGTTTTCCGGATCAGTTGCAGCGTGTGCGGTGGCGGTGACCGGCGATACACCTGTCGTCGGCGGCGGATGGCGCATCACCGGCACGGCCGAGGTCAACCCGTTCGTCTTGCGTCCTCCGATGATCTTTGTTCTGGATTCGGACGACAGGATCGTCGGTTTGGCATTCGCGTCGATACAGATCGAGCAGTCGCGGCGCATCCAGTTGAAGAAGATCGTGCAGTCGGTTCCCTGGATCGGTCACGTGGTTCCCGGTGCGCGGGGACCATTCCGCGCCGTGCTGTCCAGCAAGGCGGACTCATGCATGCAGACCGCGGCTCCGCGCTGACGCAGCGGTCTGCTACCGCAACGCGATCAGTAATGGCTAGACTAGCCGTCCTGCAGGGCACTGATCCGTGCCGTGACCATCATCGCCACCACGCCGGAGAAGCCGACCTCGGGTTTCCAGCCGAGTTGTGAAACCAGCCGGCTGGTGTCCGCGGTGGTCACGCGCATGTCCGAGGCGCGGACCAGGCCGGGATCGACATCGACATGGGCGCGCCAGTCCAGGCCGACAAAGCCGAACGCGGCTTCGCAGAACTCGGCGATCGAATGGTTCTCGCCGGTCCCGATGACGTAATCGGCGGGTTGTTCGCTTTGCAGCATCATGTGCATGGCCCTGGCGACGTCGCCGGCAAAGCCGAAGTCACGGCGAATGTCGAGGTTGCCGAGCAGGACCTTGCCCTTCGAGACGATAGGGCGCCCGCGCTCGTCCAGTTCCCGGGTCTCCGTCATGCCCAGCGAAACAGCGGCGGCGGCATGAGCGATCTTCTGCGAAACAAAGCTCAAAGGCCGCAGTGGGCTCTCGTGGTTGAACAGGATTCCGCACGATGCGTGAAGGCCATTGCGCTCCCGGTAGGCGCCGGTCATCTGATGGGCGAAGCACTTCGAGATACCGTAGGGAGATTTCGGACGACAGCAGGTGGTCTCGTTTTGAAGCGCATCGTCGGTATCGCCGAAAATTTCCGATGACGACGCCTGAAACAGCCGGCTGGTCGATTTGGTCTTGACCAGGAATTCGCAGATCCGTTGCGGCACAATGGCATTGAGTTGCGTAGTCTCGAACGGAATTTCCCAGGACAGAGCAGGCCGGGAAACGGCGGCAAGGTTGTAGATCTCGTCGGCTCTCAATTCGCCGAGCAGGCCATCGAGGAATTGCGGATCGGTGAGGGCGCCGATATGCCACTGCAGTCCCGGCCGATCGGCGCCGCCAGCCCGCGGCTGGCGCGACTGCGCGTGAACGGCATAGCCGCGTGAGAGCAGGAGATCGATGAGGTAACTGCCATCCTGACCAGCGGCACCGGTCACCAGCGCGGATTTATTCAAGTAGTCCCCCTATCACTGCGCCGCCGCGCGAGCCTCACGGCGAGCCCGCAGCGGTCGCATCGGTGCGAACAAACGTGCGGGCCGTACCGGGGCAGCCGGCACAGCCAATACCCGCCCTTTCTCAGCACGGCCCGACCTGTACATGACGGAGTACGGGAAAAATGCACGAAGGCAGCTGCGCCCGTTGCCGGTCTGCTTGACCTGCGCGCATTCAGGGCAGGGCCTCGAAAACCGCAAACGCTCACTAGCATGGATAACCGTGGCTTTGAAACCGCCAAGACGAGCGGCGGAGGGACTGTCCGACTTGCTCCAGGCAAGTTGCCGGTTCGCCGTCGGTGCATGCCGTTCGAATGGACGGCGGTGTCGAACGGCAGGGTTCTGGCGCGGGCGATGCTATGCTACTGCAGTGGAATGAAATTGGAGCAGGTTGTTCGGTGGCTGGAAGCGTGGGGCACTCTGGATGCCCGCGCGGCCGCTGTGCTCGCGGGCATTCTGGTGCTCGCGGCGTTCCTGCCGGTGCCACGCACGATTATCGTGCTGGGGGCGGGCGCTGCCTTTGGCCTCAGCGCTCTGACGGTCATCGTTCCGGCCACGACGCTCGGCTGCATCTTGGCGTTCCTGCTGGCCCGGGGGCTGCTCAGAACCTGGGTCGAGAAGCAGATAGGCAAACGTCCTAGTTGGCAAATCGTCGCTCGGGCGGTTGACGACGAGGGCTGGCCTATCGTCGCGCTGATGCGGTTCTGGGGGCCGTTGCCCAATTCGGCGCAGAACTACCTGTTCGGTCTGACGGGTATCGGGGTCTTGCCATACTCTCTGATCACCTTAGTGTTCACGCTGCCGCAGATCGCATTCTATACCTATCTGGGCTCGTCCGGACGAATGCTGCTGGACGATCTTCCTTTGCCGTTCAGCAAGGGGCTTGTAGCGCTCGCGGCGCTGATCGCGATGAGCATCATTTTTCTCGTGGCGCGGCGAGTGCGCATGATCGTCAGGGATGGCCGCTCCGTTCAGATCTCCGCGCGGTAGATTATTTTTCACGTCGCTTATGCCTGGTCAAGCGGCACTTTCCGACGGAACACAACAAAATGCGACATCGCGAAATTGACGACGAAGCCCGCAAGGATTGACACCAGCTTGGCGCCGATGACAGGCATGAAGTTCGACAGCACCACCAGCGTTGTGGTGGTGGCGATCACGCCGAGGATGCCGGAGGCGACGAAGCTGACATAATCCTTGCGCCGCAACACCCGGCCGGACTCGGCGCGGAACGTGATCATCGTATTCATCACGTAAGAGCCGGACACGGCGACCAGCCAGGCCAGGACGTTGGCGGGGACCAAGGGCAGACCGAGCACCTTGTAGGCAAAGCTGAAGATTGCCAGATCGATGACGGTATTGCCGAGGCCGATGATGCCGAAGCTGACCATCTTGGCGACCATCGGATGCGACAGCCGGTTTTCGATAAATTGTGGCAAAAGCAACTTCATGGGTGGCGGCCCGTCCTTGTTCAGGGCCGGTGCTTAACAGGATCGGCAGAGCAAGTCCGGGATTTTTACCCGCGGCACGTCCTCGGCTGCTATGCACCGCGCTCGTCGGCGATCACCTTGCCGTCATTGGGAAGGCTTCCGGGGGCCACCAGTGCGACGGTGCCCCCAAGCTTGCTGACCGCCCGTAGGGTCGTTGCAACGGCCTCCTGGAGGTCCTTGGCGGCCACGTTGCCCGTTTCCGCCTGTAGTGTCATGGCATCAATCTCGCCGTCCCGCGTCACCACCAGCCTGAGCCGGCCGAGTTCGGGATGAAGCCGGCCGATCTCGGCGATCTGCTCCGGCCGCACGAACATGCCCTTGACCTTGGTGGCCTGGTCGGCGCGGCCCATCCAGCCCTTGATCCGCATGTTGGTGCGGCCACAGGTCGAGTGACCGGGCAGGGCGGCGGTGAGGTCGCCCAGCGCCAGCCGGATCCAGGGGTGATGCGGATCGAGCGAGGTGACAACCATCTCGCCGACATCGCCTTCGGGAACGGGATCGCCGGTGCCGGGGCGGACGATCTCCAGGATCAGGTCCTCGTTGACGATCAGCCCGTCGCGGGCCGCGCTTTCATAGGCGATGAAGCCGAGGTCCGCGGTGGCGAACGCCTGATAGGCGTCGATCCCGCGGGCCTTGATGTCGTCCTGGAGGGATTTGGGAAATGCCGCCCCGGACACCAGCGCGCGCTTGATCGACGAGACGTCGCGTTTGCCGGTCCTGCCAGCATCAAGCAGGATTTTCAGGAAATCCGGGGTGCCGCTGTAGGCCACCGGGCGATAGGCCTCGATCAGCTCCAGCTGCTGCTCGGTATTGCCCGGCCCCGCTGGAATCACGGCACAGCCTAGCGCTCGCGCCGCGCCATCGAAGATGAAGCCGCCGGGCGTCATGTGATAGCTGAACGTGTTCAGCACCACGTCGCCCGCGCGGAAGCCCGCCGCGAACAGAGCGCGGGCGCCGTGCCAGGGGTCGAGATGTTTCGACTCGGGCTCGAAGATCGGACCGGGCGAGGTGAACAGCCGCCCGAACGATCCGGGCGGGCTGATCACCAGCCCGCCGAACGGCGGTCGCGCCTTCTGCAGGCCCGGGAGGTCGGACTTGCGCAGCACCGGCAGCCGCGCCAGCGCGGCAGTGTTGACGACGGTGGAGGGATTGATGCCCTTCAGGCGCTCGGCATAGGCCGGCGCGGCCATGGCGTGGCGCAGCATGTCCGGCAGCCGCGAAAACAGGTTGGCGTGGCGGTGCGAGGGATCGCAATTTTCGAGGGAGTCGAAGTGGCGCATCAGGTTCCTCGGCTGGCTTCATGACGACCGACGATGCGGGGTGCCATGATCCAAAAGATCATAGCACCTAGCAGCAATCCTGCCATGAGACAGATCAACGGAACTCGCCTCCAAAAAGCGCGGTCAAAGCCAGCGCTTGCGTCGCTTGAAGCTCTTCAGATTCTTGAAGCTCTTGCGTTGGTCGCCGGCGCCGCCGAGGTAGAATTCCTTGACGTCCTCGTTGTCGCGCAATTCCTCGGCGGTTCCATCGAGCACCACCTTGCCCTGTTCCATGATGTAGCCATGGCTGGCCACCGACAGTGCGGCGCGGGCATTCTGTTCCACCAGCAGGATGGTGACGCCGAGGTCGCGGTTGATCTGCTGGATGATGGCGAACACTTCCTTCACCAGCAGCGGCGACAGGCCCATCGACGGCTCGTCCATCAGGATCATCTTCGGGCGCGCCATCAGCGCGCGGCCGATCGCCAGCATCTGCTGCTCGCCGCCCGAGAGATAGCCGGCGAGGCCGGTGCGTTCCTTCAGCCGCGGAAAATAGTTGTAGACCATGTCGATGTCGGCGCCGACCTCGTTGTCGCGCCGGGTGAAGGCGCCGAGCCGCAGGTTTTCCAGCGATGTCATGTCGGAGACGATGCGGCGGCCCTCCATGACCTGAAAAATGCCGCGGCGAACGATCTTGTCGGGATCGATGCCGTCGATGCGCTCATTGTCGAACACGATCTCGCCGCGGGTGACCTCGCCGTCTTCGGTCTTCAAGAGGCCGGAGATCGCCTTCAAGGTCGTCGACTTGCCTGCGCCATTGGCGCCGAGCAGGGCGACGATGGCGCCCTTCGGCACCTCCATGCTCAGCCCGCGCAGCACCAGAATGACGTCGTCATAGACGACCTCGATGTTGCGCACGGCAAGCAGGGGGGCGACCTGTGCGGCGGCGGCGGGACTTGCGCTGGCATCGACGTTTGGCTGCACAGATGGACTCCGAATTGTCGGTTCTAGCTCACCTCTCCCCGCTTGCGGGGAGAGGTCGGAGGCTGAGCGAAGCGAAGGCTCCGGGTGAGGGGGACTCTCGCGCGAAACTCCGGCCCCTCACCCGGCTCGAATGACCTTTGGTCCTTCGAGCCACCCTCTCCCCGCCTAGCGAAGCTTTGCTTCGCCTTGCGGGGCGAGGGAAGATGGCGCCTGCGCTCAATTACCAGCCGAACCATTCCGGCTTGCGCGGCAGCTCCACCGTCTTCACCTTCTCCAGCTTGATGGTGCCCTTCTTCATGACGTCGTTGAGGTCGCCATCGGTGGCGCCGGTGACCTTCGAGCGGTAGAGGTCGACCTTCATGGTCGGGCGATGGTCCTTGTCGGTCCAGGTCGAGGGATTGCAGACGCCCTCCATGCCGGCCGGCACCCAGTCCTTCTTCTGGTAGAAGCCCTTGGCGACGTTCTCGCCGCTGGCGCCGCCGTTCTTGACGGCCCAGTCCAGCGCCTCCTTCATGTACAGCGAGGTGCAGACCGCGGCGATGTAATGCACCGGACGATAGACCGCGCCGGTGGGATCGGACATTTTGGAGATCTCCATCACCGTCTTCATGCCCGGCGCGTTGCCGCCCCAGCTCACCGCGGTACGCAGCGGGAAGATGACGCCGTCGGCGGCATCGCCCGCGGTCTTGGCGGCGTTCTCGTCCATGCCCCAGACGTTGCTCATGAACTGCACGTCGACGCCGGCCGACTTGCAGGCCTTCATCACCGAGATGTTGGAGGCCGCGGTGTTGCCGAGATAGGCGTAGTTGGCGCCGGCGCTCTTCAGGCTCAGGCACTGCGCGCTGTAGTCGCCGGGCGCCAGCGCGAACACCAGCGGCGGCAGCACCTCGAAGCCGAGCTCGGTGGCCATCGCCTCGCCCGCGGCCTTCGGCGCGTTGGGATAGGGATGGTTGGCGCCCATGTGGACGAATTTCGGCTTGCCGGTCTTGCCCTTGGCCTTCCAGTCTTCCGCCGCCCAGGTCAGTTCGGCACGCAGCGCGTCGGAGTAGGAGGGGCCGTAGAAGAAGTTGTAGGGCGCGGGCTTGGCCTTGCCGCCGGCGCCGGTGGGGTCGGTCAGGGCGGCGGCATAGGAGCCGGAGATGTCGGGGATCTTGTCGGCTGCCAGGAAGCCCGTCAGCGCCTCGGTGTCGGCGGTGCCCCAGCCCATGATCGCGGAGACCTTGTCGGCACCGGACCATTTCTTGTACAGCGCGATGGCGCGCGGCACCTGGTAGCCGTAGTCGACAGTGTCGACATTGACCGGCTTGCCGCCGATGCCGCCGTTCTTGTTGATCCAGGCGAAGGTGTCGGCCACCCCCTGACCGTAGGGCGTGCCGACGTCGGAGGTGCCGCCGGAATAATCGGCGAGATGGCCGAGCGCGATCTGCGCCTGCGCGGTGGCGCTCGCCCCCGCGAGCAAGAGGGCGACAGATGCGGTACTGAGCAGCGATTTCATCGTCATGAGCATTCTCCCGGTGATCTTTTGTTTTGAGGTCTCAGTCTAGCCAGTCCCGTTCCAACCTCAATGCGAAAACGGGTACAGTTTCCAGTAGGTCTTGATCTGCCGCCAGCGATGCGCGAGGCCATCCGGCTCGAAGATCAGGAAGGCGATGATGATCAGGCCGATGGCGATCTCGCGCAGGAAGGTCAGGTTGTTGTTGAGTTGCAAAGCGCGGTCGATCGCGCTGCCCTTCAGGCTGGCCGAAATCCACTCCATGGATTCCGGCAGCAGCACCACGAAGGCGGTGCCCATCAGTGTGCCGGAGATGGAGCCGGTGCCGCCGATGATGACCATGGCCAGGAACAGGATCGAACGCTCGATCCCAAAACCTTCGTTGGAGACCACCAGCTGATAGTGCGCGTAAAGTGCGCCGGAGATGCCGGCGAAAAAGGCGGCCAACCCGAACGACAGCGTGCGGTATTTGGTCAGGTTGATGCCCATGATCTCGGCCGAGAGATAATGGTCGCGGATCGCCACCAGCGCGCGGCCGTCGCGCGAGCGCATCAGGTTGGTCACCAGCAGATAGCTCACCACGACGTACGCCAGCACGACATAGAAGTATTGCCGGTCGCCGCGCAGCACGTAACCGAAAATCGAGAACGGTTCGGCCATGGCCGGCACCGAGCCGCCGGTAAACCATTCGGCGCGGGAGAAGAAGTCGAGCAGGATGTATTGCGCGGCCAGCGTCGCGATGACGAGATAGAGGCCTTTCAGCCGCGCCGCCGGTAGGCCGAAGATCAGTCCGACTAGCGCGGTGACCACGCCGGCCAGCGGGATGGCGAAGAACACCGGGATCGGCGCGTGGTTGGAGATGTAGGCCGAGGTGAAGGCGCCGAGCAGGAAGAAGGCGGCGTGGCCGATGGAGATCTGGCCGGTGAAGCCGACGAGGATGTTCAGACCGAGCGCGGCGATGCCGAAGATGCCGATCTGGATCAGCACGCTCAGCCAGTATTCGCTGAACAGCTGTGGCGCGAGGCACACCAGCACGATCCCTGCGATGCAGAAATTGCGGCTCGTGGCGGTCGGAAAGATGGTGGTGTCCGCCGCGTAGGAGGTGCGGAAGTCGCCGGCCGGAATCAGGGAAGGAGTTGCCATCAGGATCAGACCCGCTCGATGTCTTTGGTGCCGAACAGGCCATAGGGCTTGATCATCAGGATGATGATGAGCACGTAGAACGGCGCAATTTCATAAAGGTTGCCCCAGTGCAGGTATTCGCTGTCGACGAACTGCGCGAGGTTTTCCAGCACGCCGATGATGATGCCGCCGAGCACCGCGCCGCCGATTGAATCCAGGCCGCCGAGGATCGCCGCAGGAAACACCTTGATGCCGTAGATCGACAGCCCCGACGACACGCCGTTGACGACGGCGACGACGACACCGGCGACCGCGGACACCATGGCCGAGATCGCCCAGGCCATGGCGAACACGGTCTTGACGGAAATGCCCAGCGACTGCGCGACCTGCTGGTTGAACGCGGTGGCGCGCATCGCCAGGCCCCATTTCGACACCCGGAAGAACCACGCCATGCCGATCATCATCAGCACGGAGACCACGAGGCTCATGACATAGACGGTCTGGATCTGCAGCCCGGCGAAGCTGACGGAGTCGCTGGTGAACACCCGTGGGAACGGCTGCGGGCTGACCCCGTAGATCCATTTCAAGGACGCCTGGAACACGGTGGACAGCGCGATGGTCACCATGATCACCGAGATGATCGGCTCGCCGATCATCGGCCGCAGGATCACGATCTGGATGGCGATGCCGAAGGCGAACATGAAGATCAGCGTCATCGGCATGCCCAGCCAAAACGGCACCTGATATTTCGTCAGCAGCGTCCAGCACACCCAGGCGCCGATCAGCAGCAACTCGCCCTGCGCGAAGTTGACCACCTGCGTGGCCTTGTAAATCAGCACGAATGACATCGCCACCACGCCATACAGCGTGCCGACCACGAGGCCGTTGACGAGAAGCTGGAGCAGGAGGTGGGTGTTCATGATGGCCTGCACGCGAATGATGTGAGGCGGATCCCCTCTCCCCCGAGCGCAGCGAAGCGGAGCTTGGTGGGAGAGGGGGCCTGAGCGAAGCGAAGGCGGGAGAGGGGGCGCCACAGGTGAGGCCGGAGCGTGCGGTCCCCCCTCTCCCGAATGAGTTTCAGGTATCGGCCGGTGCAGCCCCCTCCCACCCTGCAAAGCTTCGCTTTGCTTGGGGGAGAGGGCACCATTACTGGCGCCGGGATATGTTGCTGCACCCTCATTCCGCCGCCTCCATCGCCGCGATCGGGCGATTGAGGTCGACGACCTCCAGCGTGGTGCGGATGCGCTGGGTGGTGCCGTCCTGGAAGCGGATCACGGTATCGACGGGGATCTCGCGGGCGCCGCCATAGATGCCGTCGATGATATCGGCGTATTTCTCGTTGATGACGCTGCGGCGGACCTTTCGCGTCCGGGTCAGCTCGCCGTCGTCGGCATCGAGTTCCTTGTAGAGCAGCAGGAATTTCGAAATCTGCTGCGCCGGCGGCAGCGTGGCGTTGACCGCCTCGACCTCCTTGCGAACCAGCGCATAGACCTCCGGCCGTGAGGCAAGGTCGGTATAGGTGGTGAAGGCCAGCCGGTTCTTCTCCGCCCATTTGGAGACGATCGAGAAGCGGATGCAGATCATCGCCGCCAGCACATCGCGCTGGTCGCCGAGCACCACGGTCTCGGCGATGTAGGGGGAGAACTTCAGCTTGTTCTCGATATATTGTGGCGAGAAGCGCTCGCCGCGCGCGGTCTGCGCGAGATCCTTGATGCGGTCGATCACCACAAGCTGCTTGGTGTCGTTGAAATAGCCGGCGTCACCGGAATGCATCCAGCCGTCGCGCAGGTCGGCGGAGGAGGCTTCCGGCGCCTTGAAATAGCCGAGGAACATGTTGGGGTGCTTGACCACGATCTCGCCGACCCCGTGCACGTCGGGGTCGCGGATCTCGATCTGGATGTTGTCGCCCATGGCCACGCCGGTGGTGTCGGGATTGACGGCATCCGGCTGGTGCAAGGTGAAGGCGCCCAGCGTCTCGGTCTGGCCGTACAGCGTGCGCAGCGGCACGCCCATAGCGCGAAAGAACTTGAATGTGTCCGGGCCCAGCGCCGCGCCGCCAGTCGCCGCCGAGCGCAGCCGGGTGAAGCCGAGCCGGTCGCGCAGCGCGCGGAACAGCACCGCGTCGGCGATCGCCGAATGCTTGCCTTCGGCCAGCGCGGCCAATCCGGCCTTCATGCCGTATTCGTAAAAATTCTGCTTCAACGGCGAGGCGTCCATGACGCGCGCGCGCACGTCAGCCGCGATGCCTTCCCACACCCGCGGCGCGAACAGCACGAAGGTCGGCGCGATCTCGCGGAAATCGTTCATCATGGTGTCCGCCTGCTCGACGAAGTTGACCTTCATCCGGCACAGCAGGCCTTTGCCCATGGCATAGACCTGTTCCATGATCCACGGCAGCGGCAGCACCGAGACGTATTCGTCGGACGAATCCTTGGGATCGAAGCTGAGATAGGTCGCGCAGTGGCCAAGCACGCGGCCGGCGGCCAGCATCGCCAGCTTGGGATGCGACGTGGTGCCTGAGGTCGTACACAGGATCGCGACGTCCTCGCCTTGGGTCGCGTCAACGAGTTGGTTGTACAGATCCGGCTCGCGCGCGGCGCGTTCGCGACCCATGGCGGCCAGCTTGTCGGCGCTGAGAAGGCGCGGGTCGTCGTATTTGCGCATGCCGCGCGGGTCGGAATAGACGATGTGGCGAAGTTCAGGCACCCGGTCGGCCAGCGCTAGCAGCTTGTCGACCTGTTCCTCGTCCTCGGCGAACACCAGTTTCGCTTCACCGTAGTTCAGGAGATAGGCGGCTTCCTCGTCGAGCACGTCGCGGTACAGGCCAAGGCTCATGCCGCCCACCGCATGGGCGGCGATCTCCGCCGCCACCCAGTCCGGCCGGTTGTCGCCGATGATGCCGATGACGTCGCCGCGGCCGAGGCCCAGTTCGACCAGACCCAGCGCGAAGGCCTTCACCCGGTCCTGATAGGCGTTCCAGGTGAACACGCGCCACAATCCAAAATCCTTTTCGCGCAACGCGATCTCGCCGCCATATTCGCGGGCGTTCAACCGCAGCAGCTTTGGAAAGGTGTCGGCCTGGGCCACCCGGCCTGCATAATCCATCATGCCGCGCTCTCCGAGATCGGGGTGTCGTCGGGATCGACCAGCACGTCGTCTTCCTCGCCGAGATAAGCGCGCTTGACATGGGGGTCGGCGAGCACGGCGGCGGGATCGCCCTCGGCGATCTTGCGGCCGAAATCCAGCACCATGACGCGATGGGAAATGTCCATCACCACGCCCATGTCGTGCTCGATCATCATCACCGTCATGCCGAACTCCTCGTTGAGGTCGACGATGTAGCGGGCCATGTCCTCCTTTTCCTCGAAGTTCATGCCGGCCATCGGTTCGTCGAGCAGGATCAGGCTGGGCTCCAGCGCCATGGCGCGAGCCAGCTCGACCCGCTTGCGCAGGCCATAGGGCAGGGTGCCGGCGGTGGCCTTGCGCACGCTCTGCAGATCGAGGAAGTCGATGATCTCCTCGACCTTGCGGCGGTGTTCCAGTTCTTCCGTGCGCGCGCCGGTGAGCCAGTACAGCGAGCCTGTCAGGAAGTTGTTCTTCAGGAGGTGATGGCGCCCGACCATGATGTTGTCGAGCACGCTCATGTGGTGGAACAGCGCGAGGTTCTGGAAGGTGCGGCCGATGCCGAGGCCGGGCCGTGCATTGGGGTTGAGCGCGGTGATGTCGCGGCCGCGATAGAACAGCCGCCCCTCGGTCGGGCGATAGCGGCCGGAGATGCAGTTGACGATCGAGGTCTTGCCGGCGCCGTTGGGGCCGATGATCGAGAACAGCTCGCCGTCACGCACGGCGAAGCTGACGTCGGTCAGCGCCCGGACTCCCCGAAGCGCAGGGACACCCCGCGCACCTCCAAAGCGTGTTCCACGCTGTTCCTCCCCTGCAACGGCGCTTAGGCGCTCTGTTGTTTTGATCTGTTACGTCAAACCTACACGGGTCCGGCACCGTACCCTATTCGACTAACGACAGGTGCGCCGTCATTCCGGGACGCTCCAGCGGCGCCGCCTTTTCCGCTGTCATCGCCCGCGAAAGCGGGCGACCCAGTAAACATCGACTTCAGCGATAGAAACGCAGGCTTGCGTGTACTGGATCCCCGCTCGGCGCGCACCTTCGGTGCGCTGGGCGGGGATGACAACGGAGCGGGTGATTTCCGCCCTACCTTCACACCTCCAGCCATTCCTTGCGCACGGCGTCGTTGGCCTTGAGTTCGGCCGGCGTGCCTTCGAACACGATGCGGCCGTGGCCCATGACGTAGAGCCGATGCGAGATGCGCATGGCGATGGACAGCTTCTGCTCCACCAGCAGGATGGCGACGCCGCGTCGCGCGATTTCGGCGATGAGGTCGCCGACCTGCTGCACGATGATCGGCGCCAGCCCCTCGGTGGGTTCGTCGATCATCACCAGGTCGGGGTCTCCCATCAGGGTGCGGCAGATCGTCAGCATCTGCTTCTCGCCGCCGGACATCACGCCGGCGGCGGTATCGACGCGCGCGGCGAGGTTGGGAAACATCTCGAGCATGTCGTCGAGCTTCCACTTGCCGGGATGCTTAGGATCCTTGATTCCCAGCATCAGGTTCTGGCGGACCGTCAGGCCCGGGAAGATGTCGCGATGCTCGGGCACGTAGCCGAGGCCGAGATGCGCGATCTTGTAGCTTGGCAGCCCCGCAATATCCTTGCCCTTGAAGCGCACCTGGCCCTGCGGCGGCACTTCGCCCATGATCGCCTTCACCGTGGTGGAGCGGCCGACGCCGTTGCGGCCGAGCAGGCTGACCACCTCCCCGGCATCGATATGCATGTCGACGCCCTGCAGGATGTGGCTCTTGCCGTAATAGGCGTGGAGGTCCGTGACTTCGAGCATTACGCAGCCTCCTCGCCGAGATAGGCTTCGCGCACCTTGGGATTACCGCGGATCTCCTCCGGCGTGCCCGACGCGATGATCTGGCCGTAGACCAGTACTGAGATGCGGTCGGCGAGGCCGAACACCACGCTCATGTCGTGCTCGACGATCAACAGCGTGCGGCCCTCGGTAAGGCGGCGGATCAGCGCGACCGCGCGTTCGGTCTCAGCGTGGCTCATGCCGGCGGTGGGCTCGTCGAGCAGGATGACATCGGCGCCGCCGGCGATGGTGATGCCGATCTCCAGCGCGCGCTGTTCGGCATAGGTCAGCAGCCCTGCCGGCACGTCGCGCCGGGCGGTCAGGCTGATGTCGCCCAGGATCTGCGCGGTGCGCTCGCGCACCTCCGGCAGGTTGTCGATGTTCTTCCAGAACGCGTAACGCTGCCCGGTGGCCCACAGCACAGCGCAGCGGATGTTCTCCCACACAGTCATGTTGGCGAACACGTTGGTGACCTGAAAACTGCGCGACAGGCCGCGGCGGTTGATCTGAAACGGGGGCAGGCCGGAGATCACTTCGTCGCGCAGCAGAATCTGGCCCACCGTCGGCTTCATGTAGCCGGAGATCAGGTTGAACAAAGTCGACTTGCCGGCGCCGTTGGGGCCGATCAGAGCATGGCGCTCACCTTGCGCCACGGCGAGGTCGACATTGCGGATCACCTTGGTGATGCCGAAGGCCTTCTCGACCCCGCGCAGCTCGATGGCGGTGCTCATGCGGCGATTCCTTTTTCGCGCGCGGCGCCGAGCGCATCGTCCCAGGCCCGCGCGACCCGACCCCAGCTCTTCTGCGCCAGATAAAATCCGCCGAAGATCAGAAGTGCGGCGATTCCCCAGATATACGGGTTCGCAGCATCGAACGGGATTCCGAACGACTTGATGTGGGAATCGTCGCCTGGATTGACGGTGAAATGCACGATGGTCTCGATCGCCAGCATCAGCCCGGTGATCATCGCCAGGGTCGGGACGAGGGCGACGGCATAGCTCGGCAGCACGCGGCCGAGCGTGCCCGCCCGGATCAGCGGTCGGTGCATCATCAGGAGCCCGGTGAGCCCGCCCGGCGCATACATCACCACGACGATGAAGAACAGGCCGAAATACAACTGCCATACCGGGGTGAGGTCGCTCAGCCCCAGCGACAGCACGGTGACGAAGATCGCGCCGACGATGGGGCCGATGAAGAAGCCGATGCCGCCGATATAGGTCGAGAACAAGACAGTGCCTGACTGTACCGCGCCGAGGTAGGCCGAATTGGCGATCTCGAAATTGATCGCGGCCAGGGCGCCGGCAATGCCTGCGAAGAAGCCGGCGAAACAGAAAGCGAGATAGCGGATGACGTGCGGGTCGTAGCCGACGAATTGCACGCGCTCGGGATTGTCGCGCACCGCGTTGCACATCCGGCCTAGCGGCGTGCGGGTCAGGGCATACATGGCGATGACGGCGAGCAGCGTCCACGCCGCCACCAGATAATAGATCTGGATCTGCGGCCCGAAACTCCAGTCGAACAGCCGAAACACCTTGGTGCGGTTGGCAGAGACGCCGGCCTCGCCACCGAAGAAGGTGCGCAGGATCAGTGCCGACGACGCCACCAGTTCGGCGAGGCCGAGCGAGATCATGGCAAAGGCGGTGCCGGAGCGCCGTGTCGACACCCAGCCGAGCAGGGCTGCGAACAGCAGGCCGGCGAGGCCGCCGACCAGCGGAATCAGCGGCAGCGGGACGGCGAACTTGTTCTTCGCCACGATATTGATGGCGTGGATCGCGAGGAAGCCGCCGAGCCCGTAATAGACCGCGTGGCCGAACGACAGCATGCCGGTCTGGCCGAGCAGGATGTTGTAGGACAGCGCGAAGATGATGGAGATGCCGACCAGGCTGAAGGTGGTCAGCGCGCCTCCCGAGGAGAACAGTTTTGGCAGCACCAGCAGCGCCACGATGACGGCGAGCCAAAGTCCGTAGAATTTCAGCTTGTCGGCGGCGGCCGGCAGCGGCGGCGCGACGGAGGAGGTGGAGGCGAGGTCGCTCATGTATCGCGTGTTCCCAGGAGACCCATCGGGCGGAAGATCAGGATCAGCACCAGCAGCATGTAGGGCATGATCGGGGCGATCTGGGCGATGGTGACGTTCCAGATGTCGGACAGCCAGGTGGCGGCGTAGTCGGGGCTGAGCGGTCCGAAGGCGCCGGCCAGCGAGCCGTTCATCGACACCGCAAAGGTCTGCACCAGTCCGATCAGCAGCGACGCCACAAAGGCGCCGGGCAGAGAGCCGAGGCCGCCGACCACAACGACCACGAACAGGATCGGCCCGAGCAGCCCGGCCATGTTGGACTGCGTCACCAGCGCCGGCCCGGCAATGACGCCGGCGACGGCGGCCAGCGCGGTGCCGACGCCGAACACCAGCATGAAGATCCGCCCGACATTGTGGCCGAGATGGCCGACCATGTGCGGATGGGTGAGCGCGGCCTGCACGATCAGGCCGATCCGCGTCCGCTTGAGCGCCACCAGCAGGCCGATGAAGATCACCACCGACACCAGCAGCATGAACATCTTGAAGGCGGGATAGTTGGTGGAGAAGATGGTGAAGGCAGGAAAATCGAGCAGCGGCGGCACGCGGAAATCCACCGGGCTCTTGCCCCATATGATCTGCACGATTTCCTCGATGGCGAAGGCAAGGCCGAAGGTGAACAGCAGTTCGGCGACGTGGCCGTTCTTGTGCACCCGGCGCAGGCCATATCGCTCGACGGCGGCGCCGATCGCGCCGGCCAGCAGGGGGGCGATCAGCAGCGCGGGCCAGAAGCCGACCCAGCGGCTGATCTGGAAGCCGAAGAAGGCGCCCAGCATGTAAAAGCTGGCATGAGCGAAGTTGAGCACGCCGAGCATGCTGAAGATCACCGTCAACCCGCTGGCCATCAGGAACAGCAGCATGCCGAACAGGACGCCGTTGAGGGTGGAGATGACGATCAGTTCAAGCACGGTGGACCTAATGGTGATGAGCGTTGATCAGCAAAGCGAAAGGAGTCGCTTCCTTCTTTACCTCTCCCCGCTTGCGGGGAGAGGTCGGCATTCGCGCGAAGCGCGGATGTCGGGTGAGGGGGAGCCAGCGAGTGAAACACAGAATCCCTCTCACCCCGACCCTCTCGCCGCCTAGCGAAGCTTCGCTTCGCAGGGCGGGGAGAGGGAGCTACGGCGCCCGTGGCGTCAGCAGCACTTCTGCCGATCTTACGGCCGCTCCATCTTGCAGGTGGTCGGCAGTTCGGTGGCGGCGGTGTCGATCTTGGCCACCAGTTTCCAGCCCCAGCCGGTCTTTTCCTCGTCGAACGGCTCCTTCGCGCTGCGTTCGCCGAGCGAGGAGATGTAGATCGGCTGGAAGAACTGATGGTCGGACTTGCGCATCACGCCCTTGCCGCCGTCGAACACCTCCCACTCCATGCCTTCGAGGGCCGCTGCGACCTTGACCGGATCGAGCGACTTGGCCTTTTCGGCGGCGGCAGCGAACATCCGCATCTCGTTGACGGCGCGGGGGTAGAACAGGCTGAAGTCATACTTGGCGCGGATCGCCTTCTCGAATTCCTGCGACGACTTGTGGTCGAGGTTCGGAATGCCCTCGCCGACCTGGAATACCTGGTGGTCGAGATTGGCCTGCTTGATCGCGGTGGGACCACCGGTGCCGCCGGCATAATAGGTGTACCAGTTGACCTTCAGTCCGGCGTCGGCGGCGGCCTTCAACAGCAGCGCAAAGTCCTGCCCCCAGTTGCCGGTCACCACGCTGTCGGCGCCAGACGCCTTGATCTTGGCGATGTAGGGCGCGAAGTCGGTGATCTTGAGCAGCGGATGCAGTTCGTCGCCGACAATTTGGATGTCGGGCCGCTTGGCCGCCAGCATCTTCCTGGCCGCGGAGCGCACGGACTCGCCGAACGAATAGTCCTGGTTGATGAGATAGATCTTCTTGATCGCCGGAACGCCCTTCATGTAGTTGGTGAGCGCTTCCATCTTGATGTCGGAGCTGGCGTCCCAGCGGAAATGCCAGAAGCTGCATTTTTCGTTGGTGAGCACCGGGTCGACCGCGGCATAGTTGAAGTACAGGACTTCCTTGCCGGGATTGCGATCGTTGTGTTTGGTGATGAAGTCTGACAGTGCGCCGGCCACCGCGGAGCCGTTGCCCTGGGTGATATAGCGCACGCCGCTATCGATCGCCTTCTGCGCCTGGATCAGGCTTTCCTGAGGATTGGTCTTGTTGTCGAGCGGCACGATCTCGACCTTCTTGCCGAGAATGCCGCCCTTGGCGTTCACCTCGTCGGCGAGAAACTGGAAGGTCTTGTAGCCGACCTCGCCGACACTGGCGCCACCGCCGGACAGTGGATCGATGTAACCGATCTTGACGGTTTCCTGCGCCATCGCGGTCGTCGCGAGCAAAGGCAGTGTTATGGCAGCAATGAGTGCGAACCTGCGCATCGGATTCTCCCTGGAAGTTTTTGTTGGCCGCTGTTGAAACGCCGGGCTTTGCGCCCGTCCGTTAGAGACCTTGCGCCAATTGTGACCCAACGGTGCGAAAGCCGCAAGCACGACATAAGTGCAGTGTGATGCCCGGGAGCGCGAGCTGCGCTGTCGCGCCCCGGGAATGACGACGAGGCGTCTTACTTGCCGCTCGCGGCCTTCGCCTTTTTCGCGATCGCCATGTCGCCGATGATTTCCGCGGCGCGCAATTCGGCAATCTCGGCGTCCGACAGTCCGAGCAACTCTCCGAGCACTTCGGCATTGTGCTGGCCGAGCGTCGGCGCGAGATGCTCGACCGGGTAGGGCATCTCGGCGTCGCCTTCGCGGTAGGCAACCGACGGCAGCAGGTGTGGCCCCATGAACGGCCGCTCCACTGACTGCCAGTGGCCCACCTTGACCAAATGCGGGTCGCCGGGCAGGTCCATCGGCAGCCGTGCTACGCCGGCGGGGATGCCGTGCGCCTGCAACGTCACCATCGCGAGGTCGGGCCGCACGGTGGCAGTCCAGTGTCGCACCGCGACCTCGATGCGGTCCTCCTCGGCGCGCCGTCCCTCGGCCGATGCCAGACGCGAATCGCCGGCAAGGTCGGGGCGATGCATCACCGCACACAATGCCTGCCATTCCGCATCGCTGCGCACCGCCAGCGTGATCCACTGGTCCTCGCCGGCGCAGGGGAAGCAGCCGTTCGGCACGAAGCGCGGGTGGCGGTTGCCGATCCGTGGGCCGGACGTGCCGGTGGCGGATTGTTCGATGATCGATGGCGCCACCAGCGGCAGCAGTGCTTCCACGGCGCTGAGATCGATGTGCTGGCCCTCGCCGGTGTTGCGCTGATGCATGAAGCCGAGCAGCAGCGCCGCGGCGGCGCTGACGCCGCCGACTGGATCGCCGAGCGCCGCATGCAGCATGGTCGGCGGGTCGCCCTCGCGTCCGGTGACCGAGGGCAGGCCGCAGGCCTGCTCCAGGGTCGAGCCGTATGCGCGCACGCCGCTCCACGGCCCGCTCATGCCGAACGCCGGCATGGTCACCACCACCAGCCGCGGATTGATCGCGAGCATCGCGGCAGCATCGAGCCCCATACGCGGCAGCACGTCGGCGGCATAGTTGTCGATCACCGCATCGGCATCGGCGAGCAGGCGCTTCAGCAGGGTCATGCCCTGCGGCCGGGTGAGGTCCAGGGTGATGCCGCGCTTGTTGCGGTTCATCTGCTGGAACCAGTAGATCTTCTCGTAGGTGCGCTCCGGATAATACGGTCCGCGGGTGTCGGTGCCGCGAAACCAGTCGGGATACTGGCAGGATTCGACCTTGATGACGTCGGCGCCGAGATCGCCCATCTGCCGCGTCGCCGACGGCCCGGCCCAGCCCATGGTGAGGTCGAGGATGCGCAGGCCCTTCAGCGGCTGTGGATCGTCCGGCGTCGCCGCGCGGCTGGCAACGCGCTTGCGCGCGGGCAGGGCCTCGCCATCGTGCTCGCCGGCCAGCGGCGCGCGACCGTTGGGCAGCGGCCGCGATCTGGTCAGGTATTGCGGCAGCACCGGCGCGTCGAACGATGCGCCGCCGATCGCGACCGGCGCGAAGGCGCCGCGCTCGCGGTAATAGGGCTGCTGCAGCAGTTCGGCCATGTCCGGCACGATTGCCAGCGGAATGCGCAGTTCGATGCCGCGCTCGAACCAATGCTGCGCGGTGTGCTGCATCAGCACCGGCTGGAAGATCCCCAGCAGCTCGGCGGAATGGGTGGTGCGCTGCAGGCTGTCGGCGAAATGCGGCTCGGCTTCCAACTCGGGCAGGCCGATCATCGTGCAAAAGGCGCCCCACTGAGCAGGCGTCACCACGGTGATGCCGAGCCAGCCGTGTTTGGTCGGGAAAGTGCCGACCGGATAGCCGCGGCCGAAGCGGTTGATGGCGAGACGCGGCCGGGTGAAGCCGACCTCCAGCGCCAGGCCGGTGTCGAACTCGCTGATCTGCAGCATGGAAGCCAAGGCGCTGACCGCAAAGCGCCGCGCGCCATGGGCACGACCATACAGGCCGGCGAGGCTTGGAATGAAGGCGGTGGTACCGGCCATCACCGCGATCTGGCCGTCGCGCGGCAGCACCGGCGGGCCCTCCAGCGGCCCCACCAGCTTGACGCTGCCGGCCAGCGAGCGGCACACCGAATCCGTGGCCTGGTAGTCGCGATACGGGCCGTGCTCGCCGAACCATGACAGCGCGGTGATGGCGAGGCCTGGCTGCCGACGACGCAATTCGTCGTGCGGCAGCAGCGAAGCCTGGATCGCCGACGGCGGGCGGCCGTCGAGCAGCAGGTCGGCGGTGGCCAGCAACGCGCTTATTCTTGCGACATCGGCAGGCCGGTCGAGATCGGCGATGATGCTGCGCTTACTGGTGTTGAGCCAGGCGAAGGTCCCGCTCTCGCGGCGGCCATCGCCGGCATCGACAAACGGGGCGATGCCGCGCAGCGGATCGCCACCTGATGGTTCGACCTTGATGACCTCAGCGCCGAAATCGGCGAACAGTTTTCCACAATAGCTCAGGGCGTCGCCGGATCCGATTTCCACGACGCGCATGTCCGACAACGGCAATTTCGGCATTTCCACCCGATCTTGTTCTTGCTTGCCCGCATCATGTCGACGTCGGTGGGGACGTCAAGTCAACTCATGAGAAAGGGGCAGCCGTCGATATTTCGTCGCTCTCTGAACTTCCAGGAAGGATGAACGGATTCGCGCACATTGCCGCTACCCGGTCGCAACATCGATCATCGCGCCCACGAATCTGAAGCGGCGGCGCTAAGAGATCAGCATACGCAAATATCGGGCCACGCGTCGGGTATTTCTACATCAAGCGAGATCGGTGGTGGCCCCACCTCGGGACCCAGACCCGCACCAATATCTTCAGACCTAATGCCAGGCCGGGAGTTTCTACCTTCCCAGACGAGTTCGAAGGCCATCGCTCCCGGCATCTTGTGACCGTTCGATAGTTTTGCGAGTTTGGACAGTACCGGATGTGAATGACGCCGCACTCTCGGAGGACGAAACTTTGAAGGCAATTCCTACATGGAGCCTCGTTTAATTGCGCGATATGCAAACGAAGCCCAATTTGCGGGATGGTCTGTTCGGGAGCTCCGGCAAGAACCTTCCGTGATGGCAACGTCGTGGTGGCTGGAGCGGCCGACGGAGGCTTCCGTGCAGGCTGATCGGCCTTGGCTTGACAACGTCGACTAGCAGTATTTAATTATTTTACAGATAGATTAAATACTATTTATTTTCTAGGGCTCTTGTGGATCATTGCGTGACCGGAGTTCTGACAGGCACCTCGCGAGCCACATTGAACGTCCGTCTCACCTCACTGCGAGGAGGGCAGCTATGGACCTCAAGTCGATCGCGCGGAAAGTCAATCAAAGGGAGTTCCACTACGTCCTTGGCCAAATTCGGATTGTCCGCAAAACCTACAGCGGCGTCCGCCGATTGGCGACTGCGTTTGCGCGGCAAGCAGCGAATGTTCCGCGGGCGGGCGCGAAAATGAGATCATGAGAGAAAGTGCATCTGGGACCCGCTTCGTTCAGGATACGTCGTGCTTTCACCGAGCGACTCCACCTCTATCCGGAGCGATCGGCTCATGCTGGCAGTGCGGTTCGTTAATTGATTCCCGGAACATCGGAATGCTTGGGCGGCGAACTTGCCGAGTGTTCGCAATTGTCCAGATCATGATCAGGTCGGTCTCCGGCTTAATCATCTCGGTCGTTCGTATTCCCTCATGACGCCGTCACGCACGCTTTGCGTCGTCACGCACGCTTTCGCGAGGCGAATCCGACGCCTTTGAAGGAAAGGTGATCTGGTCGATCTTGCTCCAGAAAGATGGCGTGGCTCGTCTCTTCGGAGCGGTAGATCCGCGTTCTTCAGACGTCAATCTTGCTGTTTCCGTTGTGCGTTTGCCGAGCCTGCGGCTCTCGCTATGCGAGGTGTCGCGACGATAATTCCCTTTGGACGATTGAAGCATCTTATTCTTTGTCGAAGTAACGGCGAGGAAGCCGGCACACCATACTGCAATGTACGTGAAAAGCAGCGTGACAAATAGAACGAGGAGTTCATCGGTCGGCGTCAGCCTTTTTGCCTCTAGCGGATCAAGCGTACGAACCAGCATCGCGAACGTGAGGAGCATGCCCAGACATGCTGTCAGGTAGACGCTAACTCTAGTGATGATTCCGGCGGAAAATTCGTCGATCGCTGATTTTTTCGCCATATTGAGAGCTCCTATCACGTTGCCGGACATGTATCGGACTATCAATCATGAGGTATCGAGCGTCACGCTCCATCTCGAAAATCCAGTCACGCTGTTAATGTGAATTACCAGCGAGATTCACTGGAGGGAGCATAATTCGATTTTGGATCGGCAAATGATTCCAGTCTCCGCATGATTGATACTGCTGGACGAGGATGTTCCGGATTGCGCGTTCGGCAAGGTTGCTTGATCGACTGCGACGCTGGCTGCGCGTCCTCGCACCGCCGAGCCATCGAACAAAGTCGGTGGAGAAATTGGGCGAGCGTTAGTCTGTAGCCGGCCGTCCGGGCGATTGTGGCTCCCGGCTCCTTTATGATGGAGAGGCGACAACGCGCTCGCCCCCGGCGCGGTCTGTCGCCGTATAGGCCAGAATCGTTCATCAGATCCTACCGCGGTCGAGCGAGAGCAACTGCGATCCCCCCGTTCCGGAAATCCGCCAGATCAAGGCTGCAACGGTCGAGGGCCAGAACGTCGTCGATCGCCGACAGCGGGTGATACAATACCTCTTCGACCCGTCCGCTTACGTCGGTTAGCAGAGGGGGCGTCACGTCGCGCCGCATGCGGACAATGCCGCCTTGATATGGTTTGCTGCCCGTCGCAAGCGATCTCTGCGCGCGGCGGGAACTTTTGCCATCGTCGCGTACCCTCCGCGACACGGGCGCGGCCCTCGGCTTGGGCTACGGCCTCCCGTAGTTCATAGAGGTCCCTCATGAGGTTCCATATATGGATAGAAACGTCAGCCAAACGTTGTGTCGCAACAGCACTTCGAACCAATGAACTCACGGTTGTCACCGATTTGCAATTGTCGTTGGCGATCTAGTAGTCACGCATATCTCAAATACCCGGCGATGATGAAGTTACAGAAAATGCTGCCGGATACAAACTGAAATCTCTCGACATCCTTTTTTCAACTAATGATAGTTATCAAATGTTGCTTAAGTGTATCACCCAAATGGGAGAGCGCTTAATGCCTTACAGTTTTCCGGCGCGGTACCGGCGCGACAGCGAGAGCAGAAAGAGAAAGGTGCTGACCTTGGGAAACCAGCGCTTCTTCGCCCCGCCCGATCCTGCCGGTCCCGGGCGTGCGCGATGTCTTCGAAGGTCGAGCAGCCCCATCGGAAGAAGCAGATAGCGGACGGCAGGAAACCTCGCCTGATACAGTTGGCGCCATGCCCGGAGCTTCGGCATCCGTCGCCGATGACGGACAGGAAATTGGACGTCGAAAAGCGTAGTGAGCAGCAAAAGCTGTGTTTCAAAGGCGTTTCGCGCGATCGCACTAGATGTCATCGTCTCGAGGAGTTCCCAACGGAAGCCACCGGGCGCTGCAAAAATCGCCTTCAAGTCGAGCAGATGCCGCAGGTCGATGCAGCCGGTCCAGTAGTCGTAGTCCTGAAACTGATCGTGCACCACCAACATTAGCGCCTGAAGCTCCGGGGAGGGAACCAGTGCACTGGCGCCGCCCAGGCGGATCGGCTGCAGGTGGAGACGAAGCTCGTCCGGTGTTTGATCGTAAAAAGGCTGGCCAGGAAACGCCTCATGCAAGTCGATAGTTCCGACGTCTTGGGAGCGTTTGAGGTCGGCGTACCATTTTTTCGTGTGTCGCCTGTCCGACTCATAATCGATGCTGTAGCCGATCGCCGCCAGTGCCTTCATGGCGGCGGCGATCTCGTTGGGGCCGACAACAAGATCCAGATCGGACATCAATCGAAGTGCGCGATCGGACAGTGGACTAGTTGCGAGCGTGGCTGTCCCCTTCACGAGGACGGGAGTTATCCCGACGCGGTTCAGCGAGAGAACGGCCTCTTCGAGTTGAGCGTTCAGGCGATCGTTGCGGATCGCGTTGCGTTCATGGAGTTCCCGGACATAGGCGGCGACGTCGGCCGGAATCGTAGCGAGCTGCGACCTGACGAAGACGGCCAGCGACGGTGTCGTCAATGTGTGGTTGGCGAGGGCTAGAAGTGCCGTCCAATCGGTGCGCCCGGGATCGTCGCCCCGGAAACACGCGCAGAGCGGCAGCAGTGCGCGGCTATAGCCTGCCATCGCAGAGCTCCAACAGCTTGTCGACGGCCTCCTCAGCTTCCGTGTAATGGAGCACAAAGGAGCGCGTACGGGACACCATGTTCTTTAGCATGCCGAAGCCGTCGCTGGTCAGCTTGCCATGGCTCGCGTAAGAGGCGCCGACGATCCGCTTGAGGGTTTCCAGAGCGCTCAGTTCCTCCAGCACCGGCGGCGCGCAGCGGGTCGTACGTTCGAGAAAGATGAACCAGCTCGCCCGCATTGCGCCTTTGTGCAGATTGGACCCGACGTCCAGATAGCGGACCGCCTTGCCGTCAAACCGGTCATGGCTCGGGACACTGAATAGATCGGGCCTGAAATCTCCGATAAGCGGCCAGGCACCGGACTTCAGCGTCGGCGCAAATGGCGCGCCCCTGATCGAGCCATCGGGCGCGATGAACACGATATCGTCAGTCGCAAATCGGAGACCAGCATGCAGCAGATGCATGGTGATCGTACTCTTGCCCACTCCCGGCGGCGCGCTGATCAGCATTCCGCGATCGCCTGACGTCACGGCGGCAGCGTGGAAGATCACATCGCGGGCACCGGCAGTGAGCAGCAGATGCTTGACGGCATAGGCCCTGAAGCTAGGAGCAAGCTCTTTTAAGGAGCAATGGAGGATCATGCGGCCGTCGTGCATCAAGATGGAGGAGTCGCCGAACCGATGAACCGTGAAGGTCGCCTCCGCTTTGCTGGCGGGGGCCGCCGTGGAGACGAACAACGACTTCAGGAGGTCGAGGACCCCGGCATCCGATGCGCGGACTTCGAGAGGCCGCAGGCCGATCAGCGCGGTGAACGCGAAATCGGCAGCGTCGATATGGGGCACAAGCAGTCCAGCTCTCAGCCATTGATTAAGAGCGTCTCGCAAGGTCTGGCGCGCCCCTGTGGCGCTAAGACCGCGATCGATGAGTCGATCGCGGATTGTCTCCAACGACACCTCGTCCTGCATGCTGCACCAGATGAAGGCAGCCACGTCAGTCAACTCGAAAAGCTCTTGCGCGTATTCGCTGAACAGTACCGGCAACTGTCCGATGAGCGCGAACGACGTGCCGGTTGCCGGTCGAAGACCGCCGAACGTTGGCTTGGATCCTTGAGGCGCAATTGAATCCATCATTTCTCCAGTTATTACGCCGATGTGGCGCACAAGCGGCCGGTTCGACGTAAACTTGACTCTATATTTAATTCGATTTAAAGAAACGGCAATCTTTCATTTTAATTAAACGCAGGGACGTGACATGTCTGCTGACAACGATCCAAAAGTGGAAGGTCAAGATTCGTTACAAGATCAGCTCGACGAAGACCGGCGCAAGTTTCTGGCCGCGTGCGGGAAATTCGCGGCCGTTACGCCACCGGCATTGACGATGCTCCTGTCGACGTCGTTGAATTCGGAGGCCGTCGCGAAGTCCGGTGGCGGCCGTGACGGTCCTCCGCGCGGCGACCGGGATCGCGATCTGCTTGAGTGGCTGGACAAGTTGCTGAGTAAATTCTTCTGAGGCGTGAGACCGTATCGGCTGGGGCGAGAGCAACGGCGGCGGTCGAGATGCGGCGATGCAGGGGCGCCGGGGCTCAGGGGCGTTCCGGAATTTGCCCGTGTTGGGCCGATCGGCGCGAGGTGCCTATCTGGCTGCGCTTAGAGTGCCCGCCACGCGCCTCCCAGCGCGTCCTACGAAGGTTCGGCCACCGGGTCATGTTTGCCATCCGACTACGTCGAGGAATCGATCACACGGTCTTTCAGCGTTGAGGGGCCCGTTGCGGCGACAGCCTTCACGGTGAAATCTACGTCCCGTCGAACGAGCGCTGGGCACATTGCTGAACCGACGGCTCGCGTGCGTGTTCGTCAGGATATTTTTTTATTTTTTCCAAGAAAAACTCTTCATGGCGTTGAACCAATTGCTCGGTCTACTATCCAACTTCAGATAGATCAACGGACCTGGACATTGGGAGCGCCAACGGATGCCGACCCGCGAAATGCCCGCCGATAGAATTGTCGTGTCGATCTTCTGTTTGAGGAATGCCAGGGCTAGACTGGCGCGAACGGCGCAGCCGCGCGACAAATCCACGGTTGAAGCGCGGATCGATATCTGCGACGAATTGATCCACAGGGTCGGAGAGATCGATCGAGATCTCAGGCAGCTGTCGTCGAATGCACGTGGCGCGCGGATCGGCGTCGCCTTTCGCAACGATGGCTCGCGAAGGGATGGTGATCCTCGGGACATTGGAGGTGTTCAGAAGAGTGTTGCCCTTCGCGACGATGGTGGCTAGCGCTGACAAGTCCCTTTGTGGGCCTCTCGCAGCGACGGCGCATTCGCGAAGTGGCGCTGCGTGACACCGCGCGCCAAGCCGAACTATTGCGATCTCTAGCGATTGCGTCACGGTCAGGATGACGACTGCTCCGCGGGAACCAATTCAGGATCGTTGTCGTCGTCGTTTCTCTTGATTTTCAGCTCTTCTAGGACATGTCCAGCCTGGAGCGCCAAAGCGAGCCAGCGAGGTCTCTTTCCCCGGCCCGACCATGTTTCGCTCGGCGCCAAGGGATTGAAATACTTGGGTAGGACCTTGGGATACTTGCGACGTGAGGGGCGTTTCCGCAGCCCCTCGGCCGTCAAGGGGGCGGTCTGGTTCAACTTCGAGAGCCTGTTTTCGAGCTCGCGTTTTTCACCAAGAATTCGGTCGGACAGGATCTTCGTGAGCTCCTCATGGATGGTCCAGAGCTCGTCGACTTGCATGGCTTCCAAATCTGGTAGGTCTGGCTTGCGCATAATTCTCCGCACCATTGAAAAATTCGGATCAGGCCGGACTTCGAAAGATCGAACAGGCAAGGCGATCTCATCTCTGACGCGCTACCCGCTCAGTAATCGGTTGAGCCATTCTGCATAAGGCCGCAATTAATATAGAAATTATTATATTAACTACGTCATGCGACATTGTATTGTAATACTTTGAATTTGATTTGTCGATTAAAATTAAACAATAGGGAACATTGTTGGCACCGCGACGTTCCGACCTAGAAGCTCGTCTTTTCAAGTTTTCGGCTGTGCAGAACGGGCAGCAGGGGCGTTCTAGCCGTTTATGAAGGTTGTTAAATTCCAGCTTGGTTGGCGTAATTAATATTTTTTATGCCGAAAGTCGGTGAAACAGGTCAATTTTGGTCTTGTTCGACTCGGTGATTTCGCCTTATTTCGGGAACAAATATCTGGTGTGTGGCGAACGGTGAATTTTAATGGACCGGTTGGGACTATCTTATGTCGACTAAGAAGCTTGAGCTGGAATCGATGTCTGTTGATGACCTATGGTCGCTCTATGAGACGATCAGCCGAATCTTGTCGGCCCGGATCACGTCCGAAAAGGAGGGGCTAGAGAAGCGCTTGGCAGTCTTGAACCGGGGCCACAGTGCTTTCGATGTTGGGGCGGAGCGAGCCTCTGATGACCAAGACAAAGTTCGGCGGAAGTATCCACGGGTGTTCCCCAAATATCGCAACCCGACCACCCCGTCCGAGACATGGTCCGGTCGCGGCAAGCAGCCCCGGTGGCTGGTTGCCGCCCTCAAGTCAGGCCGCAAGATCGAAGATTTTCGCATCCGCGACGAGGCGAACGCCAAAGGACGGCGGCAATACGCTTGATTTCCATGGTTATCTGCGGTGTCTTCCGGTTAACCATCTGCTCAACCTGACGCCCGCCGTTTGCAGAACAGGCTTAAGCTTGCTCTCATACGCAACCGGAGGGCGCCGATGGTTCATTCCCACTGGGATCGGGTTCGGATGGAATTGACGGGCGGTTGGCAACGGCTTCCCGTCGCCGCGGCAAGCGTCATGGCTGGGCAAGGACCTGTTACTCAGTCCGACCCGCAGCATTCGTCGACGGTCCCCGACTCCGATGGGGTAAATGTCGACCATACGGATGCGCTGCTCGAGCATATCGCCAAGGCGCTTGCCGATCGCGATGATCAGTCGAGCTGAAACCAGGACGGTCAAACGGTCCTCCCATTTCACGGAATGACGTTCAGACCGCATTTCTTCCGCGGATCAGCTCATAGGGTGTTTGGAGCAGGATCAAGAGATCCAATCCCAAGCTCCAGTTGTCGATGTAGCGCAAGTCCTGTTTCACGCGTAGTTCGATCGAAGCGGGCGTTGAGGTCGGGCCTCGAAAACCCCTGATCTGGGCGAGGCCGGTCAGACCGGGCTTCACCCTACGTCGATAGGCATAGTTTCTGACCGCTTTGTCGAACTCGTTATCATGAGCAACGGCGTGCGGTCGTGGCCCGACGACGGACATGCTACCCTCAAGCACGTTGAGGAGCTGGGGAATTTCATCGATGCTCATCCTGCGGAGCCATCCACCCAGCCGCGTCAGCCTCGCATCGTTTGCCCTTGCCTGCACGACAGTCGGCCCGTCTTCAAGCACCGACATCGAGCGGAATTTGTAAATCGTAAAAATGCGGCCGTTGAACCCGCAGCGCTGCTGCTTGAACAGAACGGGGCCGTTCGAATCCAGTTTGATGGCAACCGCCACGAGCAGGAGCAAGGGTGACAGCACCGTCAGTACGGCGACAGCCAGGCAGATATCGAGGGCACGCTTTGTGAGCAGCGCGACTGGCGACAACGGTCCGCGCTGGAGTTCGACGCAGCGCGCGCCGCCAAGCTCCGTAGACGGCCTGTGAAACAGATCTGAACTCGCTCCGGTCGGGACTAGCCTGACGCGCAGGGGCAGCACGCCCAGCCCGGCGACGGCATGCTTCAGCCGCGACCAATGGTCCGGAGTCACTCCGAAGAAGATCTCGCGGATCTCGGTCTCACGTGTATAATTGATTACCTTTCCGATGAGTTCCTCCTGGAGGGACGAGCGGGCTGGCGGCAGCGCAAAATGCCGTTCTACGAAGAAGCCGAGGTCGCTCAGTGTATTGACCAAGTCGCGGCCGGCTTCATCGGTGATCAGGACGATCTTGCGGCCGGAGAAGCGCCGCTCTGCGAGCCCCTTGCGCAGCGCGTCGCGCAGCAGCGCGCGCTGGGCGATCAGGATCGCAAGCCCGCCGACACCGAAAATGAGGGCGAAATCCCACGGAATCTCGCTCTTCATCTGTAAGGTGAAGGTGGTCGCCACGAGGATTAAAAACACGCCCAGCCAGATCGCGCACACCGCTCGCACCTGATTACGCAGGTCGAGCAGGGCCTTGGGCACATACATTTTAAATGACTTCGCTACAGCCGTGAAAACCACCGAAGTCGGCAGCGCTACGCTGGCAAGCCGCGTGATTTCCTGCGACGTTCCGTGCAGCAGCATGTAAGCGAATGCGGCCACGAGGCTCGCGACGAAGATAGTCGCGATGTCCGCAAGCAAGGCCAGGATCTCCACGGAATCGTATTGGACCGGCCACCTCTTGTCCTGGGCCCGGCCGTTGGCCAGGTCTGGAACAGACGCGGCATTCAACTCGAACTGTCTCCGCATGGACTGCATGCCCGCCACCCGGTGAATTAAATTAAATAATAATTAACTATTATATTCGGAAGCGTAGCTGGCAAGCGTTTTGTTAAATATATTAAGAGAAAATTAAATAATTTAGGTGTGCGAACGCGTGGTTTGTGGGTGGGTTCAAACCGTATCCATAGTAAGCGTCGTTCTCAGGCCACGGCTCTGAGGTCTTGCTTTTGGTAGGCCCACGGCAAGAGCGCGTCGATGTCGCGGTTGGGATGACCGCTGGCGATCCTGGTAAGGACGTCTGTCAGGTAGCCGAGCGGATCGATATCATTGAGTTTACAGGTCTCGATCAGCGAGGCGATGGTGGCCCAGTGCTCGGCACCTCCGTCGGAGCCCGCGAACAAGGCATTTTTCCGGTTCAGTGTGATCGGTCGGATAGAACGCTCGACGGCGTTGTTGTCGAGTTCGATGCGGCCATCGTCGAGGAAGCGGGTGAGGCCCTCCCAGCGCGACAGCGCATAGCGGATTGCCTCGGCGAGCTTGCCCTTCTGGCTGATCAGCCCGAGTTTTGCGCGCAGCCAACTCTCCAATGCGTCGACCAGCGAGCGGCTTTTCTGCTGCCGCACGGTCCGACGCTCCTCGGCGGTGCGGCCGCGGATGTCGTTCTCGATCGCATACAGCGCAGCGATGCGCTGAAGCGCTTCGCTGGCGATCGGCGCAGGACCGGGCGTGGCGAGCTTGTAGAAGTTACGCCGCACATGGACCCAGCAAAATGCGAGCTGCACGTCGCCGCGCTCGGCCAACCTGCGGTAGCCGGCATAGCCGTCCACCTGCAGGATGCCCTTGAAGCCTTCGAGATGGATGATCGGCCGCTCGGCCTTGCGGTCCGGGGCGTAGACATAGGCCACGCCCGGCGGATCGGATCCATTCCATGGCCGGTCATCGGCGGCATAGGCCCATAACTGGCCGGTCTTGGTGCGGCCGCGGCCGGGATCCAACACTGGCAACGTCGTCTCATCGGCAAACAGTTTTGGCCGCTCTTTGAGCTTTTCGAGCAGGCGTTGGTGCAACGGACGCAGATGCCAGGCGGCATTCCCCACCCAGTCTGCCAGCGTCGAGCGGTCGAGGTTGACGCCCTGGCGGGCATAGATCTGGGACTGCCGATAGAGCGGCAGATGATCCGCATATTTGGAGACGAGTACTTGGGCGATGGTGGCTTCGGTCGGCAGCCCACCCTCGATCAGCCGCGCCGGCGCCGGGGCCTGCACGACGCCATCCTCACATTGGCGACAAGCGTATTTCGGCCGGATCGTGACCAGCACCCGGAACTGCGCCGGCACGATATCCAGCCGCTCGCTCTTGTCTTCGCCAATCCGGTGCAACGCGCCCCGGCAGCAGAGGCAGGTCTTGTCGTCGATGTCGATGGTGGTCTCAATCCGCGGCAGATGCGCCGGCAGCGCGCCGCGGTTGGCCCGACGCTTCGCAGCTCCGGCCCGTCGTGCGGCCGGTGTCGCCTGCTCAGCTTCTGCGGCGTCACGCGCCGCCGCCTGCTCGACGTCTTCCAGGCCCAGCAGCATCTGGTCCTCTGGCAGCGTCTCCGCCCGGCGGCCAAACTGGTGGCGCTGCAGGTCCCTGATGATCTGACGCAGCCGTTCGTTCTGCACCCGCTCGGCGAGCAGCATCGCTTTCAGCGTCTCGGAATCATCGGGCAATGCGTCGCGCGGCATGATCAAATCAGAGCATATTTACCGGCATTTTGCGACGTGCTCGATGCTGCTGATTCACTTTGCCACAGCAACAGGCGTCAGCCAGGCTGCGCCGGCGTCACCGTCTCGCGCGCCGTGTGGACACGCCGCCAATCCAGCCCTTCGAGCAGCGCCGACAATTGCGCGGCCGATAAATGGATCACGCCGTCTTCGATCTTCGGCCAGCGGAAGATGCCATCCTCCAGCCGCTTGGCGAACAGACACAGACCCGTGCCGTCCCAATACACCAGCTTGATCCGATCCGCGCGCTTGGCGCGGAACACGTAGACCGCGCCAGAGAACGGATCCGCCGCCATGCTCTCGCGCACCAGTGCCGCCAGCCCATCGGCGCCCTTGCGGAAGTCCACAGGTCTGGTCGCGACCATGACGCGGACCGCGCCGGTCGGGCCGATCGGGCCGATCGGGCCGATCACGCGCCGGCTTTCAGCGCCCGCAACACCGCGGCGATCGTGTCCGCCGGGGCGCCCGCGCCGATGCGCACCGTCACGCCGTCGATCGCAACCTCGATCATTCCGGCGGGCGGTTCATCCCGATGCTGTCGCCGCGTCTTGCGCTGCCGAGGCCCCCCGGTGTCGGACGGTGCCGCATCGATGACCGCCGGGACGAACCGTGGTTCGTCATCCTTGGAAACGACCGCTTGAGATTCTTTGACTTGCCGGCGCCAGCCAAACAATTGCTGCGGCGACAATCCGTGCCGGCGTGCCACCCCGGAAACCGAGTCGCCGCTGGCTTCGATCTCCGCGACCACCCGCGCCTTGTCCGCGTCGCTCCATGTCCGACGGCGCCCCGCACCGGTGAACACCTCCAGCCGGCGAACCGGCTTGGTGATAGCACTATCCACTGTGTCCATTCTAAGCCTTGCGGTTCGAACGAACCGAAACGTCGCAGATCAGCACGTCAACCGAAAGGTGGGGCCGGGACGACGCTTACTATCCATAGACGGGGCGCTGCGAAGAAGTTTCGAGCCGTCTGTCGTAACGATGCGGCGGAAGCGCCTCAGCTTGTTTAAGAAGCGTTCGATGGGGTGGTGCCCGCAGTTGTGTACTGGATCGACTGAACGTCGGACCTCGGGGTCCCGGCAGGACGGGATGTAAGCCGGCCGCCGCGGCCTTCGACCAGATCAATGATCGCACGGCGTCGTGGTAGGCTCCGTCGACGATGAGGTCGCGGTCAGGAGCCAGCCCTTAGCGCACGACTGGCGCGGGAACACAACGATGCGGATCGGCATGCCGGCCTGGCAACAGTCGCGTTGGTCTTGGTGCTCTCTCCTCGACGGGAACGACCAATTGCGTTATCCGGCCCCCTTTCTTCCGCTGGCCGCGTGATGGTGAGCGCGAATGATGGACGAGTTGATTAATTGCGGCGACTGCGGCGACTTCGCTGCAGGGCCGCGAATATCCGAACCGAGATACCTGCATCGGCGAAGGCATTGAAGCGATTTGATATCGTCTTCTACGGATCGTGGCGCTGCAACAGATCGCGCTTAAGCATCCCTGTGCGCAACATAAAGATGATCCCATTGAGAGGCTTGCTATCGTCCGGCCACGGGCGGCCGTTCTTTTTGCCCCCCGCCGGGCAACAGAGGAGCAATGATGGACAGACCACCTGACGTCGCCAGATCGAACGTGACGTCAAGGCCTCCTTATGAGAGCCTCGAATGAATCCGCATCGTCACTTGCAAGAGGTTTGAGTGCAGAACCTAGGTGAGTTGCGCGCGCAGTATGGTCAGATAGACGGGGTCGAATGACGTCACCGTCTGCTCCACCAACTTCCGCCCCGAGGGGGACCCTGACCGGTAGGCGGCGATCAGGGCGGGGCGCAAGGCCGTGAACCGCATGATCACCAAGCGGACGTCGCGACGGACCATGTCGGCGAGTTCTTCGTCGCTGAAGATGTCCTTCGCGCGCAATGCCTGCGCCAGTCGCAATGGCAGCAATCCGGCTTGATTGGGAGCCGTATAATACGACATTTTCAGGAGCGCGCCGACATTACAGGCCTGCAGCTTCAGCCGTTCGCAGGTCGAGGCCAGCATCAGCCAAGCATCGCCGCGGTGCGGCGAGTGATGCAGCGTCTGGAGCAGGCTCTTCAGGGTCGCCGCGTTGCGGGCACCACTTGCCTCGAGTTCAAATGCCTCGTCGGTCCATACCATGCCGGCCTCGCTGAAGGCGCTCTCTGCCCACAGGTCGCCGCGGACGGCCGCAATTGCGGCAGACCTCGTCGCCCTCTCCTTGTCCAGCCGCGCGACCGTGGCGTGTCGGTCGTCGCTGGGGAAGCCGATGGGCGTCGGGCGCAGCATTTCCGGCAACAGGATCCATGCTCCCTGCACCGTGAGGATCAGCGCGAAAATCGCTGATGCGCTGCGCAGATAACATCCAAACGAATGGGGATCGAGCGATGCAGCGGGCGCCGGTCCAGGGGGAAAGGCATCAGAGGCGGGGGTTTCACCTTTGCTCTGCGCAATGGCCAATCCGAGCACTGCGCTCAGGATGACGGATGACGCGAGCGCGAGACCGCCTCCATTCGACAGCGCGGATATGAGAAACGCGGCAATACACCCCGCGCCGGCAGCGGGATAGACGTAATCCCGACCACGCATCAGCGAGGCCCGTAGCACGATCGCAGCCCATGCCATGACCATCAGGGCGATCAACCAAAGAAACGGCCGCCCCATTTCTATGGCAACCGTCGCAACGACGGGAATCTCAAGGGGCGGACCTGCTAACGCATGGCCATAGATCGGCGCCAGCGCCGAAAGAGTTCCGGCGCCGACGCCCAGCAGTCGCGCGTCGTCCATCATGTGCACGATCATCTCGCTTTCGGCGCGGCCAGGCATGAAGGCTAAAAACGTCGTCAGCGCAAGTGCCAGCACCGCGGCCGTTCCGGCCTGCCCCCAGGCGCCGAGGCGGCTTTTGCGGACGACCAGGACGGCAACCAGGAGGCCTCCTCCGAATAAGGCAGAAAATAGTGTAGTGGGATTCGCACTGCAGAAAGCCGCACCGAGATTGATGAGGCAGGCCGCCAACGCCGCCATGTCAATTGTGAAGGTCCCTCTTGGCTTGCGGCTCTTTGACCGCGTCGGAGGCGAGTCATATCTGCGAACGATCACTGCAACGGTTAGCACGAAGCCGAATATGCCGATTGTCTCGGCAACGCCATTCGCCGTGGGCGGCAGAATCTGGAAGGTCTCCGGCAGCCAGAAGGGGCTTGCGATACGCTCCAGCGACACCAACGTCGCGATCCCTGCAAGCGTCCACAGGAGTCTCTCGGCGCGTCGTCGGTGTTGCCCGAGCAGGGCTGCGAGCAGGGCGACCCCGACCATACAAGTGAGGCGGCAGAGGACCAGCAGGGTCATGCCCGTATCGATCGTGATCGAGCCCGCCAGCTTCTCGCCAACGGCCGCCGCGGCACTGCTCCAGATCGGATGCATCAGCGGGCCGCTCGGCAAGGGCAGGATCTGCAGCAGCATGACGAGGAAGGCTCCGGCCAATCCGGCGAGAAGGACCGGGCTGAAAAGGCGCGGCAGCCTGTACAGATCGCGTGATACCGACGTCGCAGCGACGATGGCCACGGCCATCGCGCCCAAGATCGAGACGATGCCGTCACCGATGGCGCTCTGTGAAAGAAGCAGCACCGGGACAGACGCGATCATGCCGCAATACAGTAGAAAAACGACGGTCGTCGCCATTGCCGCTCCTAGGATAACGTGACGAAACGGCGGCGAACCCGCATATAAAAACTTGGCAATTAATTAAATATTAAATATCAGATAATGCGTTTTTATGCAAATCTAGATTTTTATTCCGCCCGCCTGGCATATTGAGAGCCGACGTTGGCCGAAGCCAGACTTCGGCCGAGGTGTTCAGTCCCGAGGGCAAGTGGATTGGAGCCCGAAGCGATCCGGCTCGTTTGCCGAGGCCGTGCGATGGCTACGTCGGGCGGACCCACATAGGGTCTTTTGCCGGAGCCCGATGACCTGCTCTCGAAGACTCAGATCAAAGAGTGGCGCGCTAGTGTCAATCGGCATCGGATCCACGCCGAAACACAGGTCAGGACATCAGCCGAAAGGTGGGATCGGAACAACGCTTATGCCTAAACGGCCTTCGGCTGGTTTTCACCTGCGACATCCGGCAGATCACCGACCCCGCGGCACTGCAGGCGACGGCGCTAGGATGACCGCGTCAGGTGCGTTATCGTCGCCTACCGGACTGGATGCAGTCATCCAGGGAGCAAAAGCGTGTGTCCGGGGAAAGGACGACCTTCGCGTCCTGCCCGGCGGACTGCCGTCAGGCGCACGGTCTTCGGGCGCATCGGGAATCATGGACAAAGATCCACTCGCGCTCTGGCAGACCTCTTCCGATTTAGACCGCGTTGTGCGATCAACTTCCCGAGCTGAGCCTTCGATCGCTGCATCGCCGCACGGATGCGTGCGTTGTCACGGCGTCGCTATCTCAGAACCCTTCTCGGAATGAAGGGACAGTTTGGCTGGTTTCCACACCAGGGGATCAGCCTACCGGCCCGAAGTGATCGGAGTCGGCGTGGTGATTATCGTCGACGTGCCCCCGTTGATCGCAGCCTTCAGAGCATATCCGTTGGTCGCGTAGAGGATGGGATCGTTGGCGGTGGCCATGATTGTGCGCAAGAAATTTAGGAATTTAGTCGTTTCAACCGCAGCCGCATTCGAGACGAAGATTACGTCTTTATTGCGCATCTCGAAGGACTGCGAGAGGAAATACCCGCTAGGATCCCGCAAGTTTACGGAATAGATCACCGGCACGATGGGGCCGTTAAAACCGGAGATGTCGACGCCGATCTGGCGCGCGACTTCCTTGGTCTCGCCGCGATAGAGGAAAACGGAGGCTGGATCCGCCTGACCATCGGCCAGGCCGCCGACCTTGCCCACCGCCTCGGCCAGCGAAATGCGCCACGCGTCGAACTTGAACTGTCCCTGGTTGCCGGCGGCACCGAAGGCGACGAAGGTCTGGGCCTGGTTGTAGAGATAGATGACGTCGGCCGGGAGCACGAAGATATTGTTGGACGGCTCATAAAGGAGAGCGCCGAACGGTACACTGGCGCGATGGCCCTGACGCTCCAGAGTGACCCACATGTCGTAGCCCTGGGAGGCGGGGCCGCCGGCGCGGGCGATGACGTCGACGATACGTTCGCCGGACGGGCTGGCCGGGAAGCGCCCCGATGCCTTGACGTCGCCCAGCACGCTGATCAGCGACGTCCGCTGCTCGACTACGGACACAAGGACCTGCGGCTCAATGGCTCGGTTCTTTAGCGTATCGACGATCGCCCGCTGGACTTCCGCGGGCGTCCGCCCGCTGGCCCTGATAGCGCCAGCGTAGGGCACGGTAATATTGCCGCCATCATCGACGGCCTGGTTTGGGATGACGACGTAGTTGCCGGGACGAACGCCGGCTTCGGCCGGGATGAACAGGCCGCCCGCCGCGGCCTCGAATATCGTCACGCTCAGGATGTCGCCGATGCCGAAGCGGAACGCTTTGGGCGGCGTCCGATTGGCAAATGCGGTGGACAGCCGTGGCGTGTAGCGCCCGAGAATCTGGACCATATCGGGATTGAGGCGCACGAGCGCATAGGGGAGGCTGTCCGATTCGGGGGGGGGCCGCTCCTGATATCCATGCTCTGAGGACCGCTTGCTGGCATGATCGAACAGCCGGCGCCAAGCGATGAAAGGGCCGCGATCGATAGTATCGCCAGATGATGCGGGAAAGGTTTCAGGAAAGCCCCCAGGCAGACGACTAATGCGGAAGCCAAGACTCGCACCCCTTGCCGATTCAAACCAGCAGCTTATTAGTCGCTTTTAAATAGAGATTTGCACTGTTGCATCTTGGCCACAATGGACGGATGCGCCCGGCGGATATGCAACCTTAGCCATCATGGTCGACGTAGCCATACCGACCGTAGTGCTCGCTATTATAATAGTCGCTGTGATAGCTATCGTAGCGTTTCATGATGTTCATGTCGGTCTTGTTGAGCACTGCACCGAGCAACGCTTCTCTTATGTTTGGAGCGGTGTGCAAAGCGTGCTGGACAACGTCGATCTTGGTTCGTCCCCACTCCACCACCAGTACATAGCAATCCACCAGAGGCGTCGTCGCGCGGACGTCGACGATCGGGGCGAGCGGAGGTAGGTCGACGATGACATAGTCGTAGCTGGCCCTTAGCTTGTCGAACAGAGCGCGGGTCGGTTGGGCGGACAGGATTTCGCTCGTGTGGAACAGCGGACCTTTCTTCGCGATCGGGAGCAGAGTGAGCCCCGTGCTCTTGTCTTGCCAGGTCACCTCGTCGAGCTGCTTGGCTCCGGAGATGATCTCGATTAAGCCGCTCGTCGCGGAGGGAGCGAGATTCATCGACAGCGACGGGTTCCTCAGATCGCAATCCACCAAGATGACGCGCTTGCCGGCGTGGGCGATGAGCTGAGCGAGAGACGCTGCAATGGTCGATTTTCCCTCGTTCGGCAGCGACGACGTAATGCCGATGGTCTTGTTGTCCGACAGGCTTTGGTTCAGATCGATAGCGAGCTTGAGAGCGCGGATCGACTCTGCGAATCTCGACAGCGGCATCGCAGTCGCGGCCCAATAGGCGGTCGATCGGCGTGATATCATCCGGGCGTCGTTTCCGGACGACGGCAGGCTCGCCGATCCGGGTGGGGTGATGTCCTTGAGCAATGGAACGAGTGACAGGCAGGGTAGGCGCAGCGCCGCCTCGAGCTGAGCCGACGTGCGGAATACGCGGTCCATCACGTCGCGCAGCAGGCCGAGCCCCACGCCCAGGCCCAGGCCGGCTGCGAGACCAAGCGCGATGACAAGTGACGATTTGGGCTTGCTCTTGCCGGGTGGCGGCGAGGCCGAGGCGATGACGCGCGCATCGGCGCTCGGAAACGACTCCTGCTGCACCGAACCCATGTAACGTTGCAGAAAGCTGTCGTAGAGGCTGCGATAGCTTTTCGCACTCGTCTCGAGCTCGCGCATCGTCAGCTCGGCCGAGCTGCTGCCCCGGGACCGAGACACTGCGGATGCGAGCTGATCCTCGATCTGCTTCTGCTTCTGCTTTGCAATCTCGTAGTCGCTTCGGTTGGTCTCAGCGAGGCGCCGGACTTCGTCCACGATCGAGGTGCGGATATCGCGCATGCGGTTGCGCAGGTTGATGACGGCTAGGTGGCCCTTGCCGAACCGCGAAGACCAGTCGACCTCGCGCCGCGCATAATCGAGATACTGCTGTCGCAGTGAATTGATGATGGGGCTGAGCAGAACTTCCGAACCTGGCGTGTCGATGCCGGCAAGACTAAGGCTGTCCGGCGCGATGGCTCCGAGGACCTCGTCGTATCGGTTCAGCCGCGCCAGACTATCCGAGGTAAGTGCGCGGGCTGCGACGAGACGGCTGTTGAGTTCGACGATCTGCTGGTCGTCGATCAGTTTGCCGCCGCTGACGACGATATTGTTCTCCGACTTGAACGCGTTCACCGCGTGTTCGGCTGTGAGCGCTTGTTGTCCCAGTTCGCGCAGCCGGCTTTGCAGCCACGCCGTGGCGCTTTTGTTCGCCTCGAATTTCGCATTCAACTGATCGAGGATATAGGTGTCGGCGACCGCATTGGCGATTTCCGCGGCCCGCTTTGCCGTGCTTGCGTTGTAGCTGAACTCGATGACATTGCTCATGCCGACGCGATTGGCTGTAAGCCGGTTTCCGAATGCCAGAACGAGGTCGTCCGCCGTGGCCGCCTCATGCGCACCCGTGTCGAGCGGGGCCATCGACAACCAGCTCCGTACCTTGCGGATGAGCGCGTGCACTTGCGACGAAGGCTGGAATTCGCTGTCATCATACAGTTTCAAATTCTGGATAACCGACGTCGCGACTGCTTTCGATTTCAGCACCTGAAGCTGGGTCTCGATTTGGACTGAATCGATGGCGGCCTCAGCCACCAACGACTGTTGCTGCACGAAAGGAGTCTTTTGGTTGCTGAGAAGGATCTTGACTTGGCCCATATAGGTTGGGGTCGCCGTCTTCAGATAGATGCCGGCGACGACGACCGTCAAGACGGTGCAGAATATGATGACCGCATACTGTCGCCTAACAAATCCGATGACAAGTTCGACGATCTGTCCCAGGTCTCCGCCGGCACCGTCATCGTCGTGAGGACCATCGAACAGCGGAAGCATCCTGTCCGTTTGCAGAATGTTACTTTGAAGCATCGAAAGCCACCAAGCCCCTCGGTTGTGCCGGGAAGAAAAGAGCTGTGCTCATGCGAATGATATCGGTGCCGTCGATCGCATGTAGTAGCATTTAATATCATTGTACTGAATAAAGAAAGCAGGATCGAAAATTAAATGCGTATAATTAATTTTTGGCGTTTGTCGGCGATGCTGGTCAATTCTTTCAGGTCATACCAGCTTGATTTATCGACGCAAAAGGAATTTGGCGCAGAGCGATGGGCTCTCTGTACTGGTTTTGTGCATTCGGCAAGCCCAATACAGGGTGTTCGAGGAGTGTACGCGCCGCACACCCGAATTCCGGCGGTCAGCGACTCGACGTTTGCATCGGTGCGGTCTTGACCGCCATTCGGCGGCCCCGGTGTCTGAGGCGGTCGTTCATCTAGCTTCGAAGTCGCGCCGATCTGTCAATTGCCGATCTCAATTTATCTCGAATGGGGCGTCCCCGCACTGCGCTCGGGCCACGGGAGTATTTCTCGGAGTCGAACCGCCCGGGCGGCGGAGCGCGAGCGTGGCGCGACGGTGTTCGCGTATCACGTGAGGGATCTTGAGCGATCGGTCGCTTAGGCCAGTGCGCCGGGCACAGAAGGGCGGTTGCGGGCCCAATTTTCACGAACTTCGCCAACGGGCGGCGATATCGTCGTTAGCCAATACATTTAAATTTCCATATTTCAATTGACCGCAGGTTTTATTTAATATTATTTATTTCGCAACTGAGACCTGTCTCCTCCTTGGTGGGCGATGCGTTTGATCATGTCAAATCGGATACCGATTCCGTATGCGGAGACTACCCCGCAGCACGGTTACGTTGAAGATTTGCTAAATTATTCAACGGCGTGCGAAGCCTCCGCGCGATTTCCCCCTGTCGTCGGTCGAAAAGCGGAAGATACCGGTTGCTCGCCCCGGGAGGAGGCGATGTGCGCGACGAGCAAGATCGGAATTAAATCGTCCGTCGGGTCCCGGGTGACAATCCTTGCGATCCAGCTTCGTCTACAGCAGGACGGGGGGCCGGTGCGGACGGACCTGGACTTTGCCGCTCTGGGCATAAGCCCGGAGCAGGCGCTTGAGGTGATGTCGCTCCCCCGCAACGGTCGTATGTGGACAACAGCATCGCAGCAAGGCCTCAAGGTCGGGGACCTGATCCTCGCCGCCAATCTGGTAACGCTGCAATTCCTGGCTTCCCCGCACACTTCGGTATCAGACCCCCAATTTGAGCTGCGAACCATCGAAACAGATGGTGAGCCGTTCATCGTCCGCGTGACAATCCTGGCTGAGCGCCGCGTATCCGGTCGTGCCGTTCAGGTACGATGCAAGGATGCGTCGGCGGTGCAGGTGGATCCGCTCGCATTCGGTCTGATATCGGCCCTGACCGCGTTGTTGAGTACCGCTGCTGCTGCGTTGCCCACACCGTCCATTGACGCTGGCTTGGCGGGTGACCGCGTCGATGGCCAGACGCGCGCCGATTTTGCTCCGAAAGGCGACGATCCGGCGCTGGACCCGGCAACCGAAGAGCCTTTGGTGACGGGGAGCGTTCCGAAGAGTGACGGGCAGGGCGCGCGGAGCCCCGATGCGCGCCGACGCTGGATTGGATCGGGTACCCCACCCGACAGTTGGCATAGCGGGGAGACTGCCATAGAGAAATCGACGGCCGAGCATTTCGAGCAACTGACGGCGCCGTCTCGCCCCCCGCCGTCGGCTTCGAAGAAGAGCGCCTCGCAGTTCCCGCCGCGGTTGGATGGTTCGACTTGGCGCCGGCGGGACGATCCTTGCCGCTGGCCATGACCGGAGCCCCAGCGACAGAGTCCGCGGCTATGCCTGCTGCCTCGTCCCCAATTGCCGGACCGGTCGCTGGGAATGACGGCGGAGCCTCGACAACAGGGCCCGCGGCTCCGCCCGTCGCTACGCCGGCAACTGCGCGACCTGTGGCCGGAAATGACGAAGGTTATCTGGTTCTTGGCGGCAAGAGGACGATCCAGGCAACCGCCTTGCTGACGAACGACACGGCGTCGCCTGGCTCGCACCTCTCGGTAGATGCGGTTTTCGCGGCCCAGCAAGGGACTGTCACCTACGACGCGTTCAGCCAGCAGATCACTTTCGTCGCATCGGCCGGATATCGTGGCAATGCGAGCTTCTCCTACACCGTCAAGGACGACGAGGGGCGCAGCGCGCCAGCGACCGTCACGCTGTTCGTGGTGCCGGACGAGCATCTGTTCGATAGCGGCGCGCAACCGGTCATGGATCCGGTGAACGATCCCAATGCGGTCGAACTTGGCGTCAGATTTGTCAGCGCCTCGGACGGGGTGATTTCGGGTCTTCGCTTCTACAAGGGCGCGAATAACGTCGGAAATCACACGGCGAGCCTTTGGGACTCTTCCGGCACATTGCTCGCGACAGCCACGTTCAGTGGCGAGACCGGCAGCGGATGGCAACAGGTTGCGTTGTCGAACCCGGTCGCAATTCGCGCGGGCGTCACCTATGTCGCCTCCTATCACACCGACGGCCTGTACTCCGCCGATCCAGGCTATTTCGCAAGCCCGGTGACGAGCGGAGACCTGACGGCGGTCGGCAGCGTTTACGCATACGGCTCTTCGAGCGTGTTTCCGACGAACAGCTACAATGCCAACAATTACTGGGTCGATGTGGTCTACAGCAGGCCGCCCGCGCCGCCAGGACCGCTCGACGATGTCGTCGGGGCGATCGCCGCCGGGCGCTCGACGTCCATCGCCTCGTCGCGGCTTCTCGCGAACGACCAGAATCCGGATGATCTTCCTCTTTCCGTGACGGCGGCCGGGAGCGCAGTCAACGGAACGGTCTCGTATGACCCGCTTACGCAAGCGGTGATATTCACCCCTGCGTCAGGGTATTTCGGCGCCGCCGGATTTTCTTACACGGTAACCAATAGCCTCGGCATGTCCGCTACGGCGGATGTGAAGCTCTGGGTTGCGGGGGCGCAGCCGACCACGTTCTTCGACTCGGCGGCTGTGCCGAGCGTGGTCACAGCGAACGACAGCAATTCCGTCGAACTGGGCTTCAAATTTTACAGCATGATGGATGGCGATGTGGTCGGACTGCGCTTCTTCAAAGGCGTCGACAACACCGGTACTCACGTCGGAAACTTCTGGAGCGCCACGGGCGACCTTCTCGCAACGGCGACGTTTGCCAATGAAACGGCGGAGGGTTGGCAGCAAGTGATGTTCTCGACCCCGGTCTCTTTGACCGCCGGCGTGACCTATATCGCTTCGTATCACACCGACGGCAATTACTCCGCAGATCCTGGCTTCTTTGCCGACTCGCACACCAGCGGGTTGCTGATTGCGCCTGCAAGCACGTCCGGCAGCGCGAACGGACTCTATGCCTATGGCTCGGCGAGCCTTTTTCCGACCAGTAGCTTCAACGCCACCGGTTACGGCGTCGATGTCTTGTTCAAGGCGAATCTCACAGGCTAGGGAGAACTACCATGCATTCCGAAATATATACCGATGGAATCGACGAAATCACGGTAGGCGGGTCGATCGTTCGCGTCGACATCGTCAGTCTTTCGCCGACCGAACGCGACGCGAACAATGCGCCCAAGAAGGTCTTTCGCCAGCGACTGATCTTTCCGATCGAGGCGTTCGCCAACTCCGTCGAAGTCATGCAGAACGCGCTGCAGGGGCTGGTCGACGCGGGTGTGGTGAAACGCAACCAACCGCGACCGTCGTCGGACCCCTCGATGTCGAGCCCGACCAACGCGGATATGACCGCATCAGCCCCGAACCTGTCACGGAATCCAAATGCTTCATCAAATTTCCGTTAAAGACGAAGTTCAACCGCCTCCTCAGGAGACCGAGCCCGTCGCCGCGAGGCGCGTCGAAGTCCAGACGGCACTCCAGTGCCTGGAATTCGTTGCGGCGCGCCACGGCGTAGATCTGTCCGTCGAACAGTTGATGCATGCTCATGCGGTCGATGGCGCCGCGCTCCCGGTCTCGGACGTCGTGCGTATGGCCCGACAGGCTGGGCTAAGAGCGAAGATTGCGAAGATCGACTGGCAGGCTCTGGTAAACCTCGGGGAGGCGTTCCCCGCGATGGTTCAACTCGCGAACGGCAATTGGGTGGTGGTCGCGGGCGCCGGCGGTGGGAGCGATGCCCCATGCGTCAACGTCATCGATCCGCTCGCGGACCGGCGTAACGAGCCTTTGCTGGTGAACGAGGATCGATTTTGTACCAATTGGAACGGCGATGTTCTGCTCATCAAGCAGGATCAGAAGGGCGCCGCGTCCGAGAAGACGTTCGGCTTCCGCTGGTTCGTCCCGGAGCTTCTGTGCGAGCGGCGCCTCTTCGTCGATGTCGCCGTCGCCGCCATTCTGCTCTACGGACTCGGTCTCGTGGTTCCTATTTTCTTCCAGCTAGTCATCGACAAGGTTCTGGTGCATGAAAGCTTCACCACCTTGTACGTCCTTGCAGCCGGAGCCGTCGTTGCCCTGATATTCGATGCGATCTTCAGCTTCCTGCGCCGATATCTGATGCTGTATGCGACCAACAAAGTCGATATACGGGTAGCCACGAAGACGTTCGGCCATATGTTGGGTTTGCCGGTGACGTTCTTTGAACACATCTCCGCAGGCATATTGGTCAAACATATGCAGCAGGCCAGCCGCATCCGGGAATTCCTCACCGGCCGGCTGTTTCTCACCTTCCTGGACGCGCTCTCGCTTCTCGTCTTCATTCCTGTCTTGGCGATGTACAGCCTCAAGCTGACGGGAATCGTGCTGGCATTCACCTTTCTCAGTGGCACGATCGTCGTGCTTCTCATGGGGCCGTTCCGGCGCCGCCTCTTTAGTTTGTACCAAGCCGAAGGCACGCGGCAGGCATTGTTGGTCGAGACCGTCCATGGCATGCGGACAGTAAAGTCGCTGGCGATGGAACCGTTGCAGCGCAAGGTTTGGGACGACTGCTGCGCACAGTCGGTCTCCATGCGCTTCAACGTGGAGAAGATTTCGGCCGCTGCTCAATCCACGACCGGGTTCCTCGAGAAGCTGATGACGCTCGGCATCATCGGCCTCGGTGCGTTGGACGTCTTCGGCGGCGAATTGACGATCGGCGCATTGGTTGCGTTCAACATGCTCGCTGGTCGTGTCTCAGGGCCGCTGGTGCAGATGGTCACGATGGTGCATGAGTATCAAGAAGTCGCGCTCGCCGTCAGGATGCTTGGTGAAGTCATGAACCAGGCTCCAGAGCGTGAGGCGTTGCGCAGCGGATTGCGACCGGACATTAAGGGAAGCATCGAATTCGAAAGCGTCTCCTTCCGCTATGGCGCCGAAGGAGCCGCAGCTCTCGACGACGTGTCCTTTTCAATTGCGCCAGGGCAGGTCTTTGGGATCGTCGGACGCAGTGGTTCCGGAAAAACGACGCTCACGCGTCTGATGTCAGGCCTGTACCCCATCCAGCAGGGGCTGGTGCGGATCGACGGCTATGATGTGCGCGAGGTCGACCTTGTTCACCTCCGGAAGAATCTCGGCGTCGTTCTGCAGGACAGCTTCCTGTTCCGCGGGACTATTCGGGAGAATATCGCACGCGTCAAACGCGATGCGACCTTTGCTGAGGTCGTCCAGGCGGCACAACTCGCGGGCGCGGACGATTTCATCCAGCGACTGCCGCGAGGTTATGACACTCTGCTCGAGGAGGGCGCGTCCAATCTCTCCGGCGGGCAGAAGCAAAGGCTGGCGATCGCGCGCGCGCTGATCGTCAACCCGCGCATTCTCATCCTTGATGAAGCGACAAGTGCCCTCGATTCGGAGAGCGAAACTATCATTCGTCGCAATCTCCGTCGCATCGCGTCCGGCCGAACCGTGGTTATCGTCTCGCACAGGCTGTCGATGCTGGCGGAGGCGGACTCTATCCTTGTGATCGAGGGCGGCCGTGTCGTCGATGTCGATAGGCACGACAAGCTCATCGCCAAATGCAGCATATATCGGCACTTGTGGAATCAGCAGATGAAGGCGGCCTGACGATGGACATCAATGAGCGCGCGAACTCGCCTGCCGCGGGGGGAGCAAGTCCGGCGAGCTCCGAAAGGCGGAAGCCAACGGCGTTACGGTCCGCGAGGATGCGTCGCCCCGACGTCGTCCGCGAGTTCCAGTCCGATGCTGTGGAGATCGAACAGAGTACGCCGCCGAACGTTGCTCGTCTCACTCTCTACTGCGTGGTGGCCCTGATATTCGCTTCCGTTCTGTGGGCCTCGCTTTCTCACGTCGAAACGATCGTCTCGGCGCAGGGAAAGCTCACGACGACCCGCCCGAATCTCGTCCTTCAGCCGCTCGAAACGTCTGTCATACGGCAGATGCATGTCCGCGCTGGGGACGTGGTCAAGAAGGGCGATCCGCTGGCGACCCTCGACCCGACATTTTCGCAGGCTGACCTCGACCAATTGCGCGTTAAAGTCGCGGCGTTCGATGCGGCGATTGAACGCCTCAAGGCCGAACTCGAAGGGCGCGACTACGTTCTGACGGAGCCGAACAACCCCGATGCTATCTTGCAGAGCAAGTTGTTCGCACAACGTAGGTCGTTCTATAGCGCCCAATTGGCGACTTTCGACGCGCAGATTGCCAGCGCCCGCGCGAATTTGAAGACAGGTCAAGACGATGAGACGGTGCTGGCTCAGCGCCTTGAAACGATGAAGTCCATCGAGTCGATGCGGACCACCCTGATGGACCGGGAAGTCGGATCCAGGCTGAACTTCCTGCTCTCGCGGGATGCGCGTCTCGAGGTGGAAAGCAGCCTGTCGAGAGCGCGGGGAAACCAAGTAGATAGCGCGCACAAGATCGAGAAGGCCGAAGCGGATCGACAGGTTTTCATTGAGGAGTTCAAGCGCGCGACATATCAGGAACTGGTCGAGACACTGGCCAAGCGGAGCGGTGCGGCAGAAGACCTGAAGAAGGCGGAGCTGCGCAGGCAACTCATCGTCCTGTCGGCTCCAGCTGATGCGGTTGTATTGGAACTCGCGAACCGCACCGTCGGGTCAGTGGTTAAGGAGGCCGAGACCTTGTTCGTACTCGTGCCTCGCAACGTGCCGTTGCAGGTGGAGGTCAACGTCGAGGGCCGAGATATCGGCCAGATTGTCCTCGGACAAGCCGCCCGTCTCAAGTTCGACGCCTTTCCCTTCCAGAAATATGGAACGGCAACGGGAATGGTGCGCGTCGTCAGCGAGGATGCGTTTAACCCGGACTCGAAGACTGACGCGTCGCGCCGCAATCCCGCTCCTTATTACCGCGTGTTGGTCGACGTGACCGACGGCAAGCTGCGAACTCCGTTGGGGCAGGTTCAACTCATCCCTGGCATGGCCGTGACCGCGGAGCTCAAAGTCGGGCAACGGAGCGTGATGTCCTATTTTCTCTATCCACTTCTCCGTGGCCTGGATGAGAGCATTCGTGAATATTGAACGAGAGGTTGTATGAGCAACGCAGGTGGGCAGGATGTTGTCGCTCCGAGGTCCGTTGCAGCAAGCGGGGTCATGGGGAATTCGCCGCTGGTCAATTACGCGCTGAGCGGCTTGCAGAAATGCTGGCTCCCAGATAAGCAGCGATGGTCTCATATTTACCATCTCGACGGGCGCGAGAATCCCAACGAATCCGTTCCTCATAGCGACGTCTTCTATTCGCTAAATGTTCTCTTGGGAATGTCACGCATCCGGGCCGTGCCGCAGGCTATCAACATTCCAGACGTGTTCTCGACCAATGTCGATCAGCTTACGCGTCTGCCCGTGCCGACCTATGCGTTCGGCATGGCCCTTTGGGCCGCGGCGAAACTGAAACTTGAGGTGCCGTTCAGCGTTTCTAAAGTGATTAGACAATTGCTTGAAAACAGAGGCAGGTGGACGACGTTCCGGGCGCAGGATCTAGGAATGCTCCTGATAGGGATCGTTGCCCAAGCGGTGGAAGGCAGGACCGAATTTTCCCATCACGCTGCGCTTCTGTTCAACTTTCTGAGCGAGTCCTACGCAACGGATTCCGCACTGTTCTGTGACACTGCTACCGGGTTCCGGCGCCGCTTCGCGTCATTCGCGACCCAGACATATCTCGCCATCGCCTGCTACAGCTATGGTGAGTTTGCCGGCGAGCCGGAGGCAATCGAGCTGGCCAATTCATGCGTACGCCGCTTGATTGAGTTACAGGGCCCCCAAGGTGAATGGCCGTGGTTCTTCGACGCGAAGCGTGGCGAGGTGGTCGATTTTTACGAGGTCTATTCGGTTCATCAGTACGGAATGGCACCTGCGTTGCTTGAATTTGCGGAACGCCACAATGTGGAGGGAGCAACCAAGGCGTTGGTGAAGGGATTCAACTGGATCTTTGGTGAGAACCAACTGAGGCGATCGATGCTGCTGCCGGCGTCGCAGCTGAGCTATCGGTCGCAGGTGCGTGTGAACGAACTGCATTCGAAGGACAGGCGCGTGGTTCGCGCTGTCGCGAACGCCTATCTTGGTCGTAAAACCCAGTTGATCCCGCCTGCCAGCCTTACGCTCCGGATGGAGTGCCGAAGCTACGAACTCGGATGGATCCTGTGGTCGTTCGGAGAGCGATACGATCTTGACCAATTGACGCATAATTTGGTGTTCAGCAGCGCCTTGCGATGAGGGCGGTCACGCTAAGTGCCGTGGCGAAGAAAGACGCATCGATGCGATCACTGACGATTGACTCTGAGTGGTAGCTCGGTCCCGAAGTCAAGTGGAGCGGACCGAGCCGAGAGAGGCTTAGCTGCGAGCTTTCAATAGGTTGTCCGTCCGGTCCCGGTCGGGGAAGCTGCGGGCGTCGAAGCTTTAGCGGTCCGCGAGGGGCCCCGGATGAACATCCACAAGGACTCTCGGCTGGCCATGGTCGAGACTGGTCGGCGCCGTCGCTGGATGGATGACGAGATCTGAAGGCTTGGCTTGCCGATGTCCTGGCGCATCGCCGAGCATCTCGTCCAAAGGCTCGATGAGCTGTTTGCCGTGGAATTGGCACAACATCCTACAAGTTGATCCGTAAGCGTCGTCCCGGCCGCACCTTTCGGTTGACGTGCTGATCTGCGACGTTTCGGTTCGTTCGAACCGCTAGGCTTAGAATGGACACAGTGGATAGTGCTATCAGCAAGCCGGTTCGGCGACTGGAGGTGTTCACCGGTGCGGGGCGCCGGCGGACGTGGAGCGCCGAGGACAAGGCGCGGGTCGTTGCGGAGATCGAAGCCAGTGGCGACTCTGTTTCCGGCGTGGCGCGGCGGCACGGATTGTCACCGCAGCAATTGTTTGGCTGGCGCCGGCGAGTCAGGGAAGCTCAGGCGGTCGTTTCCAAGGATGATGAACCACGGTTCGTCCCGGCGGTGGTTACCGCGGCACTGTGCGAGACTGCGGGATCTCGACAGCGCAAGGCGCGGCGGCAGCAGCGGGACGAACCGCTTGGCGGAACGATCGAGGTTGCGATCGACGGCGTGACGGTGCGCATCGGCGCGGGCGCTCCGTCGGACACCATCGCCGCGGTGTTGCGGGCGCTGAAAGCCGGAGCGTGATCGGCCCGACGGGCGCGGTCCGGGTGATGGTGGCGACCAGGCCTGTGGACTTCCGCAAGGGCGCCGATGGGTTGGCGGCCCTGGTGCGGGAGAGCATGGCGGCGGATCCGTTCTCGGGCGCAGTCTACGTGTTCCGCGCCAAGCGCGCGGATCGGATCAAGCTGGTGTATTGGGATGGCACGGGTCTGTGCCTGTTCGCCAAGCGGCTGGAGGACGGCATCTTCCGCTGGCCGAAGATCGAAGATGGCGTGATCCATTTGTCGGCCGCGCAATTGTCGGCGCTGCTCGAAGGGTTGGATTGGCGGCGTGTCCACGCGGCGCGCGAGACGGTGACGCCGGCACAGCCCGGCTAACGCCTGGACGTTTGTTGCTGTGGCAAAGTGAATCAGCAGCATCGAGCACGTCGCAAAATGCTGGTAAACATGATCTGATTTGATCATGCCGCGCGACGCATTGCCCGATGATTCCGAGACCTTGAAAGCGATGCTGCTCGCCGAGCGGGTGCAGAACGAACGGCTGCGTCAGATCATCAGGGACCTGCAGCGCCACCAGTTTGGCCGCCGGGCGGAGACGCTGCCCGAGGACCAGATGCAGCTCGGTTTGGAAGACGTCGAGCAGGCGGCGGCGCGTGACGTCGCGGAAGCTGAGCAGGCGACACCGGCCGCACGACAGGCCGGAGCTGCGAAGCGTCGGGCCAATCGCGGCGCGCTGCCGGCGCATCTGCCGCGGATCGAGACCACCATCGATATCGACGACAAGACCTGCCGCTGCTGCCAGGGCGCGTTGCACCGGATCGGCGAAGACAAGAGCGAGCGGCTGGATATCGTGCCGGCGAAGTTCCGGGTGCTGGTCACGATCCGGCCGAAATACGCCTGTCGCCAATGTGAGGATGGCGTCGTGCAGGCCCCAGTGCCGGCGCGGCTGATCGAGGGTGGGCTTCCGACCGAAGCCACCATCGCCCAGGTGCTGGTCTCCAAATATGCGGATCATCTGCCGCTGTATCGGCAGGCCCAGATCTATGGCCGCCAGGGCGTCAACCTAGACCGCTCGACGCTGGCAGACTGGGTGGGCCATGCCGCCTGGCATCTGCGTCCGCTGCACCAACGCCTGCTCGACAAGCTCAGAGAGCGGCCAAAACTGTTTGCCGATGAGACGACGTTGCCGGTGCTGGATCCTGGTCGTGGTCGCACCAAGACCGGGCAGTTGTGGGCCTATGCCGCCGACGACCGGCCATGGAACGGATCCGAGCCGCCAGGCGTGGCCTATGTCTACGCGCCGGACCGCAAGGCCGAGCGGCCGATCGCCCATCTCGACAGCTTCAGGGGCATCTTGCAGGTCGATGGCTATGCCGGCTACCGCCGGCTGGCCGAGCGCGGCGACGTGCAGCTGGCGTTCTGTTGGGTCCATGTGCGGCGCAACTTCTACAAGCTCGCCACACCCGGACCTGCGCCGATCGCCAGCGAAGCACTGCAGCGCATCGCCGCGCTTTATGCGATCGAGAACGACATCCGCGGCCGCACCGCCGAGGAGCGTCGGACCGTGCGGCAGCAGAAAAGCCGCTCGCTGGTCGACGCATTGGAGAGTTGGCTGCGCGCAAAACTCGGGCTGATCAGCCAGAAGGGCAAGCTCGCCGAGGCAATCCGCTATGCGCTGTCGCGCTGGGAGGGCCTCACCCGCTTCCTCGACGATGGCCGCATCGAACTCGACAACAACGCCGTCGAGCGTTCTATCCGCCCGATCACACTGAACCGGAAAAATGCCTTGTTCGCGGGATCCGACGGAGGTGCCGAGCACTGGGCCACCATCGCCTCGCTGATCGAGACCTGTAAACTCAATGATATCGATCCGCTCGGCTACCTGACAGACGTCCTTACCAGGATCGCCAGCGGTCATCCCAACCGCGACATCGACGCGCTCTTGCCGTGGGCCTACCAAAAGCAAGACCTCAGAGCCGTGGCCTGAGAACGACGCTTACACTGCTACGCGCTCCTCGCGGGATGCTTACGCGCGTTCTCAGGGCGCCGCTGCGGCAGAGCCAGTGCGTCGCTACGTGCGCGGCCACTCCTGCGAGCTGATCCATGTCGACATCGAAAAGCTCGGTAGATTCGTGCGAACCGGTCAGGTCACCGTCGTGACGAGTTCTGCCAGGCGGCGGCGCTCTCCAATGATTGAGGCTCTTCGCCAAACCTAAACGCGTTGGGGTCGGTCCGATGATGGCCATCGCGTCTTGCCTAACAGTTGGGACGGACGCTCAACTAGGGCATGAAATACTGCTGCGAAGCAGATCGATACCGCGACGGCCAAAACAATGACCAATACTGGCGGCAGGCGCTGCCAAAGTGAGTAATACATAGCAAAAATAATCGGTACGTGCACCAGATATAGACTGTACGAGATGCGGCCCAACCAGCAGAATATCTTGTGTTCAAGAAGAACTGCGCGATCCGAAAGTGAAAGAGCGATGATGATCCCACTCCCGACGCCGGCGATGAAATCGTTCACGCGTGTCATGGCCGCTAAAGCAACCGCTAGCGCCAGCAAGAAAACTAATCTCGATGAGCGATTCAACTCGAATTTTATCGTTTCGCGATGCGATGCCAGCATCGCGCCGAAGTAGAAAAATGGGATAAAATGACACCAAGCAAGAATAGCTTGCGAAGGGGAATCTGAAAAGTACGGCAAAGTATCAAATCCGAACAATCGAACTGCCGTCTCAGTGCCCACTATCCAGATGAGCATTGCGAACACTGAACGCGATGTTGAAAGATGCTTGCTCAAAAAATAAAGCGCTGGAAAGACTAGTGATATTCTGAGCTCGATAATTAGGCTCCAAAAAACGATGTTTAGTGACGCGTCTTGTTTTCGCCCAAGGAAGAATGCCTGGTTCAGAAGCTTGGTGAAATCCAAATGCTCGGTCCAGTTTTCTTTAAACCAACTTGTTTGGTGAGCAATATCGACCGGATGTACAATGTAATAAAGCGTGGCAGAAAACGCTATGGCAGCGATCGCTGGGATGTATATTCGGCAAATACGCCGGAAGGCGAAAATGGTATAATTCCAGGTCATCTCGCGCTCGATAGAGATCGCAAGGACGAAGCCGCTTAAAATAAAAAACAAAATTACTGCAGGTCGTCCGACAAAAATCAGCCTGATCGGAGACCACCATGATGAAAATATCTCTATCCAAGGGTAGTGCGGCAGAATGGTCAAGCAGGCGTGGTGAAGCACAACCGCCAACGACGCGATTCCCCTCAGCGAATCTAATTTATTCTGCCGCAAATTGGATTCCTTTAAATAATCAAAAGCGTAAAAACGGGAAATTGAACAACCCGTTTAGTGGTTCAATTAATAAAATAATTAATATTAATATGGCTATTCTGACAAGAGGGAGAGCCCTCAGAGATCGAGCTGGGCTAACTTTTCGACTAGCTGACCTTGCCCCAAGTGTTTTCCGGTTCTGGTGGTGGAGGCGCCGCGAACTTGCGCGGAGGCCTTGGCATAGCGCAACGGCCAGCTCGGGGCGCGGGTTGAAGGTGACGTGCCCCGGCGCAAAATCTAATTCTGGGTGGTCCAAAGTTCGGTCTCACTGCACTGCAAGCAGGACTCTGCCCATTGCTGGCTGAAAGAAGGCGCTTCGGTCGGAGGCAGCGTGGCTGATACTGCCGCACCGGATTTGACACCTAGATTTTTGTTTCGCGATTCCAGACGATCGCGCGATCGCCGAATAGCATTTGGAGCATCCTCCGAGCCCGGTGGACCCGGATTGCGCAGAGAATAGCGCAACCTTTCAGACGGGCGGGAAATCCCTGGATCCGGCTAGTCAACAGCACCTTCGGGAAATCGCGGAACGGCGATATCAAGATCAGCAATGCACGCAAGGCCCAGCGCCAGCGCCAAGCCGGGGTGCCTTCCGCCATATTGAAATAGTGGCAAATTTGACGGTCCCATTTAAGTCGAAGTTCTTCCAATGTCCTTCTTGCCGGATGATAAACGATCATGTCCGACACGTAATTGAACTTAAAACCGCGGGCGCTGGCGCGCTGCCCCCACTGCATGTCTTCGGCCACGCAGAGTCCGGCAAAGGGTCCAACTTCGTCGAATTCGGTCCGACGCACGGCAAGATTGCCCGTGCCGCAATAGCCATGCTGCTCGATATAGAGTTTGAACCGGTAGGCAAAGATGCTCTCATAGGCTTCGATGCCAGTGATCGGTTGGCTGGGGTCGCGCCAGATCTGGACATCGCCGCCAAGGATTTGGCCTGGACCGGCGTGCCTGAAGGCTGCCTGGATCGATGCAAGCCAGTCGGGATGGGCCCGGCAGTCGGCATCGATAAATGCAAGGATTTCGCCGCCAGCGGCACGTGCGCCGGCATTCCTCGCCAGTCCTGGTCCGGGTCTCGCCTCATGCAGAAGGCGCGCGCCGGTGTAGCTGGCGACGATCGTCGTCGGCAAGGACGTTGAGCCATTGTCGATGACGATGACTTCGAACCTGTCGGCGGACAGAGATTGCTCCGCGAGGCTCTCCAAGCATTCCCGCAAACCTTCAGGCTGATTCAGATGCGGAATGATCACCGTGATCAGCAGGTGCTGCTGCTCCGATTTAGTTCCGTCTGTCGCCGATCCGCATTCGCTCACGGCGCCGCCGGTGAAGTTCACAACCGCGGCTAGCTCGGCCGGCATTCGCTCTCTCCATGCCCACGCATTATTTCATATTAATTAATTTAACTCTTGCAATTGATAATAATAAATATAATGCTTGTCTAACATTAAATTCGACCAATCAATTAATTTACTCGTTCTGCGGCGTCGAAGAAATCATTCCGTCGATGAGGGCCCAATGAGGGAAACGTTCTTAGGGTGTCCGATTGATTTGCTGACCATGGCAGAGACGGTCGAGCGCGCCCGCGACGCGATGTGCAATCGGAAGCGATTGCACCACGTTGCATTGAATGTCGCGAAACTCGTCAATATGCGCACCGATTTGGTGTTGGCTGATGATGTTGCTGGAAGCGATATCGTTGGCCTCGATGGCATGGGAATCGTGTGGGGGGCGCGCTGTCTCGGAATTCCGGCGACGACCCGCGTGAGCGGCGTAGATTTGCTTGTCGAGGTTCTCGCGGTATGCGCGAAAGAGGGATTCAGGCCGTATTTTCTCGGCGCGACACGCGAGATTCTTGACCTCGCCGTGAGGCGCACGCAGGACAAGTATCCAGAGATTAAATTTGCCGGATGGCATGATGGTTATTTCAGTGCAGCCGCTGAAGCGCAGGTCGTGGCAGACATCAGGAGCAGTCGCGCCGACTGTCTGTTCATTGGGATGCCGACGCCGCGCAAGGAGCGGTTCCTGGCGGCGCACCGCGATGACGTCGACGTCTCCTTCATCATGGGGGTCGGTGGCTCTTTTGACATCATAGCCGGGCGCACCCGTCGTGCTCCCGTGACCGTGCAGCGGCTCGGCCTCGAATGGCTCTATCGGATCTATCAGGAGCCGCGCCGCATGTGGTGGCGCTACCTCAGAACGAACAGCATTTTTGCAGGCATTATCTCCACGGAGATACTGCGCCGGGGTGTCTTGGCGGTCAGCGGCGTTGGCCGGCTTGGGTCACCAAAGCCTACACGCGGTGGGAGGTAACCGTGCAAAAGCATTTTTTAGTGCTGCTCGGAACTCGTCCTGAAGCCATCAAACTGTTTCCGGTTATCAACCAGCTGAAAAGCGATAAGCGTGCAACCGTTACGGTGTGTGCCACGGCTCAGCATCGGGAATTGCTCGATCAGGTCTTGAAGCTGTCGAATATTGTTCCGGATTTCGACCTGGACATCATGACAGCGAACCAAAGCCTAGATAGGCTGAGCGCACGCTTGCTTGACAGCATTGGCGATGTACTGGATCGGTCACGTCCGACTCGTGTTGTGGTGCAGGGGGACACGGCCACCGCAATGGTCGGTTCGTTGGCTGCGTATTATCGGCGAATCCCCGTCTCGCACGTCGAGGCCGGTCTCAGAAGCGGCGATATCTATGCGCCATGGCCGGAGGAAGTGAACCGGAAGATCGTCGGCTCCATCGCAGACCAGCACTTTGCCCCGACGGACCGTGCCTCCAAGGCGCTCCAGGCCGAGAACGTTCCAAAGGAACGGATCCATGTCACCGGCAATACTGTGATCGACGCACTCATCGCCGCGAAAGCGGTGGTCGAGGCGGACCCGCGAATGTCCACGCGCTGGGAAAGCGTTCGGCAGCAACACGGCAATCGGCGGATCATTTTGGTGACGTGTCACCGGAGAGAGAACTTCGGCCAGGGCGTTCACAACATCGTCGACGCTTTGCTGGCAATTCTGCAGCGAGACGACGTGGCGATGGTTCTTCCCGTTCATCCGAACCCGAACGTACGGGACATCTTCGCTGAGCGCTTATCCAATCATCCGCGGGTGACGCTGATCGCGCCGCAAGGATACACTGACTTCGTGGGACTGCTATCGCTTGCGTATCTGGTCCTCACCGACTCCGGGGGTGCAGGAAGAGGCACCGACCTTCGGAAAGCCAGTCCTGGTCATGCGCGAGACAACGGAACGCCCCGAGGGGATAGAAGCCGGCACCGCGCGGTTGGTCGGTGCGAACACCTGCAGGATCGTCGACGAAACATTTCGCTTGCTCGACGACGAGGACGCCTACGCGTGTATGGCGCGATCACACAATCCGTTCGGGGATGGGCGCGCGAGCGAGCGAATTGCAAAGGTTCTGCTCAATGCTTGAATTCGGAAAAGTCGTTGTCCTGGGACTGGGTTATATCGGTTTGCCTACCGCGGCGGTGATCGCCAGCAAGGGGATGAAGGTTCTAGGCGTAGATACCAAAGCCAGCGTGGTGGAGACCGTTGCATCGGGCGCGATCCATATCGCGGAGCCCGATCTGGACGGTCTCGTGCAGAAGGTCGTCTCGAGCGGCGCCCTCCGCACCTCGACCAAACCGGAATCGGCCGACGTCTTCATCATCGCGGTTCCCACGCCGATCGATGACGCAAATCGTCCAGAGCTCACTCACGTCAAGGCCGCAATCGAGAGTATCGTCGAGTTTCTGGCTCCGGGAAATCTCGTCATTCTGGAATCGACATCGCCAATCGGCACCACGGAGATGATCACCAAAACGATCACCGAACGTCGCCCCGACCTCGAGATCGGAGGCAGCGATCGGGAGGGGGTGACCGGTGTCGCTGTCGCTTATTGTCCGGAACGGGTATTGCCTGGGCGAATTCTCACTGAGATCGTGAACAATGACCGGTGTATCGGTGGAATAACGCCCTGGTGCACGCGGCGGGCACAGCGGTTCTACAAGACCTTCGTCCGCGGCGCCTGCGTCCCGACCACGGCGCGGGCGGCAGAATTGGTCAAACTCACTGAAAACGCATTTCGAGACACCAACATCGCCTTCGCGAATGAGCTGTCTCTTATCTGTGACCGGTTCAACATAAATGTCTGGGAAGTCATTGACCTGGCCAACCGACACCCGCGCGTCAATGTGTTGCGCCCGGGACCTGGCGTCGGAGGTCACTGCATCGCCGTTGATCCGTGGTTTATCATCGATTCGGCCCCCGATCTTGCGAGAGTGATGCGCACCAGCCGCGAGGTGAATGTCGCAAAAACAAGAAAGGTGATCGAGCGGGCTGAACAACTGATCGACGATCACCCCTATGCCACGATTGCCTGCTGCGGGCTCGCGTTCAAGGCGAACGTCGATGACTTGCGCGAAAGCCCGGCGATGGAAGTCACGCATCATCTGGTGTCGAAATACGGATCGAGGATCAAGATCGTTGAGCCGAACATTCGTGCGGTGCCGGAGGCGTTGCAGGGGCTCGGAGCGGACCTCGTGAGCATCGATGAGGCGCTGCGGACGTGCGAAATTGCGATCGTTTTGGTTGATCACGACGAGTTCAAAATGGTGCCGATTTCCGAGCGCCGTCATCTGGACGTGATCGACACGCGCGGAATCTGGCTCGATATGCCGGCACGTACTTGAGGGCGTTATACTTGTCCTGGTCGATGGCGGGGCACGGCGCGCGAACGCAGTATTCTTAATCGTTTTGGCGAGGACACCATGCAAGGCGGTCGTTTGGGAGTAGGCGTCATCGGTTACGGCTATTGGGGCCCGAACCTTGTCCGCAATTTTGCAGCCAGCGAGTGCGCGCGTGTTGTCGGGTTGAGCGATCGCGATCCGTCAAGGCTTGCGATCGGCAAACGCCTTCATCCGGAAATTGAGACGACGACTGACGTACGTGACTTATTCAGAAATCCTGATATCGATGCGATCGCGATCGCAACGCCTGTCCACACGCATTACGAATTGGCTTTGGCCGCTTTGAATGCCGGAAAGCATGTGTTCGTCGAGAAGCCGCTGGCGCCTACATCAGACCAGGTGCGACGGCTGATAGATGAAGCGGCTCGGCGCAACCTGACGCTGATGGTCGACCATACGTTCCTTTATACGCCTGCGGTCCAGAAGATCCGCGAACTGGTTAGCCAGGGCGAATTGGGCGAGATTTATTACTACGACAGCATCCGTTCCAGCCTTGGATTGTTCCAAAGTGATGTGAATGTCATATGGGACCTCGCCGTTCATGATCTCTCAATCATCCAGCACATCCTGAATGAGAGACCGGTAGCGGTCTCGACAACCGGGTCAAGCCACGTAGCAGGTGCTCCGGAAAATATGGCCCATATCACGCTGTTCTTCCAAAGCAGTTGCGTTGCGCATGTCAGCGTGAACTGGCTATCTCCGATCAAGGTCAGGCAGACTTTCATCGGCGGGAGCCGAAAGATGATTGTCTACGACGATGTAGAGCCGACCGAGAAGATCAAGGTCTATGACAAGGGCATAACGCTGAACGGGTCGGCCGAAAATGCCTATCAGCTTCGTATCGGGTATCGCGCAGGCGATATGTTGGCCCCGCATATTTCTTCCAAGGAAGCGCTGCAGACCGAGGTGGAGCACTTTGCACATTGCATCAGGAGCGGTAGCCAGCCGATTTCCGGCGGCGAGTCGGGCTTGCAAGTGATCGAGATCCTCGAGGCCGCATCGCAATCAATGACCGAGCAGGGGCGGCCCGTGAGAATTGGACGAACGAACCTGCGGCTCCGACAGCCGGCGTATTAGTGCGTCCTTGCAGTTTCGATATAGTCCTAGAGGGGGTCGATGAGCTCAGTGCATAGATCGGTATTGTTCTCGGCATTGGAGCGGTACGGAAGCATTCTGCTTGTTTTCGCGGCCATGGCTGTGCTTTCGCGGCTGCTGTCTCCGGCCGAATTCGGCGTCTATGCCGTCATCAGCGCGATCCTCGCGGTGATCAGTGCGTCATATCAAGAAATCGGCGGTGCGAACTACTTGATTCAGAAGATAGCGCTGTCCGCAGCCGACGTCCGCACTGCCTTTACCGTCACGCTTATGTTCTCTGTCGCCGTTACGATGGCAGTTGTTGTAGCAGGCGTGCTAATTGCCAGGTTCTATGGCCAGGAAAGTCTAGGCACCGGGCTCGCAGTCGCTGCAATCAGTTTCGTCCTGACGCCCTTTTCGGCAACGATCACGGCGCTATACCGGCGAGAAATGCAATTTGGCAAGCTGGCGGTCTGCAACCTGATTGCAAATACAGCCTCGATGATCGTGGCCATTCTTTTGGCCGCCTTGCACTACAGTTTCATGGCGCCTGTGTGGGGAGGCGTTGCGGGCAATTTCGTTCTCGCCGCGCTCTTGGCGACCGCGCGGCGGGACATCAAGCTGTTCCGGCCCTCGCTCGCCGGTGCGACAGAAGTGATGGGGTTTGGCCTTTACTCGAGCGGAATTAGTCTCATCAACGTTTTCTACAATCTTGCGCCCCAGATATTTCTAGCACGCATTCTGGATTTTAGTGCGGTTGGCCTCTACAGCCGTGCGCTCGGCGTAACTCAAGTCTTCGACAAGCTCATAGGACAGGTGCTCGGCCCCGTGATGATGCCTGCTATTTTTCAGCAGATTGGCGCGGGCGGCGAACTGCGTCTAATTTATCTCGATGCGATCCGGTTATTGACCGCGGTGTATTGGCCGTCATTGGCTTTCATGGCGATCATGGCTGAGCCGATAATCACGATTTGGCTCGGTTCTTCATGGCTCGAGATCGTCCCGTTAGTGAGATTGATATGCATTGGATATCTCGCGTTGTTCGCGGCATGCCTCACTTACCCGGTTCTGGTGGCTGCCGGCAGGGTTCATGATGCATTGTTGTCCTCGCTCATCTCACTGCCGCCCTCGCTTTGTCTCGTCTTCGCGGCATCGTTCTGGGGCGTGACATGGGTGGCTGCTTCGATGCTCGTGACGCTCCCGTTCCAGGCCGCGGTTGCGATCGGGTTTATCGCCAAACGGCTGGGCTTGACCTGGTCCGAATTGTTCGCTGCGCTGTGGAAAAGCGCGCTCGTGTCGCTGATGTCGTCGATTGCAGCTCTGTTGTTTGCGGTTATGATCAGTCTCGACGAGATCGGCATGGTGTCGGGATTGGCCGCAGGATCCGCTTGTGCTGCTGGGGCGTGGTTGACCGGTATGACGGTTACCCGGCATCCTCTCCTGGAGAAGATTGCGAACGCCTCGAACGGATTGTGGGACCGTCGATTGAATCGCTTGTTTGACAGGCGCAATACGCAAAAAATTCGCTCCGCCGAGCAGGGGCGGAATGTTTGATAGGAGTGTAGAATGCCGATCTCGAAAGATGTGAAACTTGGAAAGGACGTACGTATTTTTCACCCCGATTTGGTGAACCTTTATGGTTGCACGGTTGGCGACGAGACCCGTTTGGGAACGTTCGTGGAAATCCAGGCGGGAGCGACCGTCGGTGCCCGCTGCAAAATCTCGTCCCATACGTTCATTTGTGAGGGGGTCACGATAGAGGACGAAGTCTTTGTCGGGCACGGCGTCATGTTCACGAATGACAAGGTTCCGCGCGCCACGACCGAGGATGGGCGGCCTCAGAGCGCTGCCGATTGGCTGGTGGTACATACGAGGGTCGGAACCCGGGCATCGATCGGGTCCAATGTCACCATTCTTTGCGGCTTGACGATCGGCGAAGGGGCCGTCGTCGGGGCCGGCGCCGTTGTGACCCGCGATGTGCCTCCGAACACGACTGTCGTTGGTGTTCCGGCTCGCATTCTCCTTAGCACGGGGACGGAGCGGGCTGGCGCCGAGCTGGACGCTAGTGAGATCTGAGCGCTTGCTTAGTATATAAAAAGATTTTTGTTTATTTATATTATATTTTGTGATTTAATTTAAAAATGACTTATTAAACGATTGGGTGCAGGCGTGAACGACCCCGTTCCTTTTCTTGATCTAAAAGCGCAATACCGCCAGATTAAACCAGAGATCGAAGCCGCGGTCCTGAGGGCATTGGAGAGTACCAATTTTGTGCTCGGGCCGGAGGTCGTGGCCTTCGAGGGGCGGTTTGCCAATTATTGCCAGGTCCCTCATTGCCGTGCAGTGAACAGCGGCACGTCGGCGTTGCACCTTGCGCTGGTGGCGGCGAATATCGGTCCTGGCGATGAGGTCATAACCGTCTCTCTGACATTCGTGGCGACCACGGCAGCCATTCTTTACAGCGGCGCCACGCCGGTTTTCGTCGATGTCGATCCGGCAAGCTGGACGATGGATCCAAGTCTCGTAGAGGCCGCGATCACACCCCGTACAAAGGCGATCATGCCGGTCCACCTTCACGGTTTGATGGCCGACATGGATCCGATCATGGAGATCGCCCGCCGGCATGGCCTGATCGTGATCGAAGATGCTGCTCAAGCTCATGGAGCAGAATACAAAGGCCGGCGCGCGGGCTCGATCGGAGACTTCGGCTGTTTCAGCTTCTACCCCGGCAAGAATCTGGGCGCGTTTGGCGAGGGCGGCGCTGTTGTCACGAACGATGTGGCTGCCGCCAAGCGGGTGTCCCTGCTGCGCGACTGGGGTCAGGAGAGCAAATACAATCACGTCGTTCCCGGTTTCAACTATCGCATGGATGGTGTCCAGGGTGCGGTCCTGAGCGTGAAGATGAAGTATATCGAGGAATGGACCGAGGCGCGTAGGCGCGCAGCAACCCGATATCACGAGCTCCTCGGTCGCTATCCGTGCCGGCGCCCCGTCTCGCCAGACCACAGTCGGCACGTCTATCATGTCTATGCCGTCGGGCTGCCGCAGCGGGGCGCCGCCCTTGATGCGCTGCAATCCGCGGGAATAGGCTTCGGCATTCACTACCCAGTACCCGTACATCTTCAGAAGGCTTATGCCCACCTTGGCGGCGGTGAGGGCAGTCTGCCTGTGACTGAGATGTTGTGTGCAGAGTTTCTGTCGCTCCCGATGTTTCCGGAATTGAAGGCAGAACAGGCTGCGAAAGTAGTTTCGGTACTCGAGAAATTCCTGATGGCCGAAGCGGCGTGAGCCGCAATGTCACCTCCAGAAAAACAATCGAACGGGAGAATGCCGTGGTAAGCTTGAGAGGAAAGCGCGTACTCGTTACTGGCGGTGCCGGATTCATTGGGTCTCACATCGTCGACCTGCTTTGCGATGAAGAGTGCATCGAAATCGTTGCGATCGATAACATGGTTCGCGGTCGCGCAGACAACCTAGGCCGGGCGATGGCGCGGGGCCCTGTAAGACTTGTTCAGGGAGACATCTGCGATCAGAAGCTTATGGGCGCGCTCGTGCAAGCGACGGACATCGTCTTCCATCAGGCGGCACTACGGATCACACATTGTGCGGTAGAACCGCGTTTGGCCATGAATGTGATGGTGCAGGCGACCTTCGACTTGCTTGAACTGTGCGAGAAGCACAAGATCGAGAAGGTCATCGCTGCCTCGTCGGCGTCGGTGTACGGGATGGCCAGTGAATTCCCGACGACGGAGCATCAGAATCCGTACGATAACAGAACGCTCTATGGCGCCGCCAAGGCGTTCAACGAGGGTCTATTTCGTACATTCAAGGACATGTATGGGCTCGATTACGTCGCCTTCCGCTATTTCAATGTCTACGGGGATCGGATGGACATCCACGGCCGCTACACCGAAGTCCTCATTCGCTGGATGGAACGCCTGGAAGCCGGATTTCCGCCCATCATTTTCGGCGATGGTCAGCAGACGATGGACTTCGTCCATGTTCGCGACGTCGCTCGGGCGAATATCCTGGGGGCCAAGGCCAAGGTTTCTGACGAGGTGTTCAATATTGCAAGCGGGACCGAAACGAGTCTGACCCAGCTCGCGGCTACACTGGCGTCCGTCATGGGGCGCGGCGATCTGGTGCCGGAGTTCGGGCCCGAGCGGTCTGTCAATCCGGTGCCGCGCCGTCTTGCGTCGACCACAAAGTCCGAACAGAAGCTTGGCTTCGTTGCTTCCGTTCCCCTTGAGCAGGGCCTCCGCGAACTGGTCGATTGGTGGCGCGCACAGCACGGTGCGTTGGTGAAAGAAGATCGACGGGAGGCATTGGCGTCGTGATACCAATCGCTTTGCCGTTTCTCGGAACAGAAGAAGCCGACGCCGCTCGCGACGCCGTTCTGTCGGGCTGGGTCTCGCAGGGCCCGCAGGTGGCGGCCTTCGAATGCGAATTTGCAGCATTTGTAGGTGCACGCTATGCGACGGCGGTGTCGAACTGCACCACCGCGCTGCACTTGGCGCTCGTTGCCGCCAACGTCGAGCCGGACGACGAGGTTATCACCGCTAGCCATTCGTTTATTGCGACAGCGAACTGCATCAGATATGTTGGTGCCATACCGGTATTCGTGGACATCGACCCGGATACTTACAACATTGACCCCGTGCGAGTCGAAGAGGCGATCACCAGCCGAACGCGCGCCATCATTGCTGTTCATCAGATGGGCATGCCTTGTGATCTGTCCGCTCTGGTCGATATTGCCCGGCGGCACAACATCGTTCTGATTGAAGATGCCGCTTGTGCTGCAGGGAGCGAGATCTCGATTGGCGGCGAGTGGGAGCGGATTGGAATGGCTCACGGTCGGATTACGTGCTTTTCGTTTCATCCACGCAAGGTCATTACCACTGGGGAGGGCGGTATGCTGACCACGTCCGACCCGGAGCTTGATCGCAAGTTCAAGCTGCTGCGGCAACACGCGATGAGCGTGCCCGACACGGTCCGCCACGGTGCGTCGCAGGTCATTTTCGAGAATTATCTACAAGTCGGATTCAATTATCGTATGACTGACGTGCAGGCCTCCATCGGGCGGCAGCAATTGGCGAAATTGTCAGGCATCATTGCGAGCCGGCGCAAACTTGCATCGGCATATGCCGAATTGCTCGGGAACATCGAGGGCGTGCGGCTGCCGTACGAACCCGCCTGGGCACGCTCCAACTGGCAGAGCTATTGCGTGGGACTTCCCGATAGGCTCGATCAGAAAGCCGTAATGCAGAATATGCTCGATCAGGGGATCGCTACACGGCGCGGGATCATGTGCTCACATCTCGAGGCTCCCTATCGCGATGCCGAGACCCGCCACACGCTGCGGCAATCCGAGCGGGCCCAGAAACACTCGATACTCCTCCCGCTCTATGCGCAGATGAAAAAATCCGATCAGCTTGAGGTCGTTCGGGCCTTCAGAGCTGAGGTCGAGCGCTGACCGCGGTTGCATAAGGCGGCGACATCGGTTTGTCCTACAGAAGATAGGGATCAGGGAGTTCTGCTACCGCGGACTTGATTCAGGACGGCCGCAACCCGACTACGCGAGTTGCTGTCGTCGACCCGCGCGGTCCCCAGCCATTTTTGATATTTTCGGTTGATCTTGTAGGCCGCAAGCGCTGTCGCGCAGCATGCGGCTTCAGAAAGCCTGCTGCCCGCATGGTCCCGTTGTTCGATGGCCGCCGCATAGGCGCGTTCGAGCGTTTTTGCGGCCTGCCGGAGGCTGAAGCGGCTCTCCGCCAGATTCCGGCCGAACTCTCCGAGCTCGGAACGCATTTGGCCAGAATCCACCAAGCCTTCGAGCGCACGGCGGATGGCGGCTGGGCCTCCGCCGAGTGAACCAGGACCAAGTCCGTACCAACCCTGCTGCAGGAACGTCGCACAACTCTCGGGGGTAAGAAGTTCGCTGAAGCCGTTCTCGCCGACAACAAGGAGCGGCTTGGCAAACGCAATGCCTCTCAGCGCCGAACCGCCCTGGCCGACGATCACATCGGCAGCCGCATAGGCGGGGCGAGGGTTTGAGAGTTCCCCGGTCAACATAATGAGTTCGCGACCGACCGACGAATTGATGTTGGCCGCTCGCTGGTCGACTTCAGCCCTTGCTCTGCCATCCCCAACGATGAGAAGCCGTACAGGTTTCCCTGCCCGGCAAAGTTCGCCCACAGCATCGCAGGTCGACAAGATGCCTTCTAGTTTGAGATCGGGAACGAGGCGGCAAATGATCGCGATCAAAATCTCGCTTGGCTGGATACCGGACTGCTCGCGAAAACCGTGTCCATCTACGAATGGGCTATCCGCGCTGGTATCCACGGGCGGCTCCAGGAGAAAGACCTGTTTGTGACCCGCGGCCAGGGCCGACTGACGGATCAGTTCGGTGCCGACCGTCAGAGGCACTTTCTTCGGGATGAAGGGCGCAACCGACATCGACATCACCGTCCCGATCACCGGACATCCGCTCAGGCCAGGTCCGGCAAAGGCCTCCAAGATTGGGGGCCATTCATGGCCATGAACGACGTCGATCTCTCGCTCCCGCACGAGTCGGCTAAGCATCCGGGCTACGGTGAAATCGGGACGACGCCGATGGGATGGAATTCCGACGTGCTCCAGTCCCAATGCCCTCACGTGCGCAACCAGCGGACCTGGCTCCGCGACGACCGTCAATTGGTGTCCGCGGTCCCGTAGCGCGCCCGCCAACTGAATCGCATTGAGCTGCGACCCGCCCAGCTCCATCGAATGTGGATATAAAGCAATTCGCAGCACTGGTTAATCCTCTACATTATGAAAAAGCTAAGGAAAACAGCTGACTCTTGCGCAAATGCTCGATGTTGCCATTCAATTTCATCCGCTTGATTAAATTATCGCTTTTCACGCCCGATTAATAGCTTTAATAATCTAGTTAATTGGTGAGACGAACGAGTGGTTCCGGGGATGGCTGTTTCCTCAAGGGTGATGACTGCCGGCGCCTGGCCTGATCTGGCGCGATCAATCCGTATGCTTGTCGCTGTCGCAAGCTATGGGACCGGCAATGACCAATATCTTCAGAAACTGATATCGACCTATCGCTCGATGACGATCGACGTCGATATTGTTGTGCTCTCGAACGTTAGCAAGAACGCTGGTGATGGCGTCCGTTGTCTGGTGGGGCTGCCGACCAAGAACCCGTGGTCATTGCCTTTCGGGCACAAGAAGCTGTTTGCTGAGAATGTCGACCGATATGATCTTTTCCTGTATTCTGAGGATGACATTCTCGTTACGGAACGGAATATCCGCGCGTTCCTCGAAGTATCCCAGGCGCTGCCTCCGGACGAGATCCCCGGCTTTCTGCGCATTGAGCAAGATGCGGATGGCCATGTGAACTACCCCGATTGGCAGGGGTATTTCCATTGGGATTGTGCGTCCGTTCGATCACGGGGAGAGTATGTCCTCGCGCACTTCACCAATGAACATGCCGCTTGCTACGTTCTCACACGATCGCAGTTGAAGGCGGCAATAGGTTCTGGCGGTTATTTGGTCGCGCCGCATGAAGGGAGATATGATCTTCTTTGTACTGCTGCGACGGACCCATACACCCAGTGCGGGATGAAAAAATTCATTCCCGTGTCGCATGTCGATGATTTCATTGTCCATCACATGTCAAACAGGTATTTGAACCTCATTGGCATCGGATCGGTTGAGTTCAAACGTCAACTGACCGCGCTATTGACGATTGAGCGCGACCGAAAACGCTCCGTTTCGCTTGTCAACACTGATACCAAGCTTACCAATGGATTGTATTCAAAAGGTTACTACGAGCCCCGGAGCAGCGATGTTCTCTCCGCAGTCCCGCCGTCGGTGAAACGCGTCTTGTCGGTGGGCTATTGTTCGGGGGGTAACGAACTTGCGCTGACCGAGCGAGGCGTAGATGTCACGGCCATTCCTCTTGATGCGGTTTGTGCGGCAAACGCTGTCGCAAACGGTGTGCGCGTAGTCGAGGGAAGTTTGGAAGAAGCATGCTCTAGCCTTGGCTCCGAAAAATTCGATTGCGTACTGTATCTCAACGTGCTCCATCTCGCGGAGAATCCACCTCAGATCATCTCGCTCCTTCGATCTGTGTGCGATCCGGGCGCGTCCATCGTCGTGCAATGCCCGAATATGCTAAGCGCTCAAGCGCTTCGACGGAATCTTCGCGATCGGCATTTGTTCAGCTCGCCTGACTTTGCCACGTCGCGCGCTCACAGAACGTCGGCCGCTATAGTCCACGACTGGTGTCGATCGGCGGGCTATGCGGTGGAGCGAACAAAGGGAGTGAACGGTAGGCCATTCGCTGGGCTTCGCGGGAGGGCCGGCAGCTTTTCTGATCTATTGATGTCGCCAGAGTTCGTCATCACGGCGAGGCAAATCGGAGGCGGGAATCCGTGAGCCCGGTGATGATATCGCGATTGGTGGGAACGGAGTGGTCATGATCGCACAACGCTCCCACTCGGTCGGGCTTCATCTGAACCATCCGCGATGTCGCTCGGGGGGGTTCGACATCGCTCGGATGTCAAACGTGAGAGGCATGACGTTGCGATCTGGCTCCTGCTGATAGGAATGATCCTGCCTGCTTGGGAAATGCAGGTTCAGATTGCCGGAGGAAAGTTTACGGTTGGAAGGGCAGGAGTCGCAATTCTCCTCATTCCCGCGCTTTTCCTGTTGTTGCGGCGTAACCGCCGCTTCCTGGTGGCAGACTGGTTCGCCGCCATGACTGCTGCCTGGGGTATCGCAGTCTCCGTCTATTCCCACGGTTTCACCTATTTGGCGACGGCCGGGGCCGTGAGCCTGGAATTCTTTGGAGGGTATGTTGCGGGCCGCGCATATTTGACCAATGTGCGCTCACTCGCGACGTTCATTCGGATCCTCAAGATCCTGATGCTGGCGGCGTTGGTCTTGGCGCTCGGGGACAATGTTACCAATAGCTGGATAACCCATGATATCGCGGGCAAGGTATTCGGGATGCCCGCGCTGCAACCCGTCTTCCGTGGCGGCATGATCAGGGCGACGGCGAGCTTCGACCATCCCATTCTGTTCGGAGTCTTCTGCTCGATCGTCGCCGGCATCTTGCTGTTCTGGGAGAAGACGTCGGCGCGGCGAATCATGTGGGTAAGCCTCTGCTTGGCTGGGTGCGTGCTATCGCAGTCATCGGCGTCTTTCATGTGCCTCATGCTGATCATTGCGGCTTATTCGTACGATCAGGTCATGGGTCATGTACCCGCACGGTGGACCGCATTCTGGTTGTTTGTGTTCGCGTTGTTCGTTGCCGTGATCGTCGTGACGGATAGTCCTCTGGGCTGGATCATCTCCCATCTGACACTGGATCCCGAGACAGGCTATTATCGTATTCTCATTTGGGAAAAGGCGTTCCAGTTCATCTCATACAACCCAATCACCGGCCATACCGGTCCGTTTGGCGATCAGATTCTGGACGCGACGATCGACTCGATCTGGTTGGTCTTTTCATTGGGGTATGGCGTACCGATGGTCGTCCTCCTGTTCCTGACCAATGTCGCGTCCATTGCCGCGGGCGGGAAGCATACCGCGAAGACGGGTCCACTTCAGGCTCGCATGCGTCTGGCGTTTAGCATCGTGCTCATCATATTTATGTTTGCGGGGCTGACTGTCTACTTCTGGAACTATATCTGGATATTCTGGGGAGTCTGCCTGGGCATCCGAACGTCGCTGGGCGAGTGGGCCGACCATGTCGAGGCAGGTGAGCCTTGGCGAGACCGACGTGAAACGCCTCTACGGGTGGGATCGGCGCTAACATGATAGTTTGTATCGCAGAGGACCGTGCTGCTTCGGAGGTAGCCGTAAAATTGCTGATACGCAGCATGGCGGAGCACTGCGGCGCGCTACCGACTGTATTGTTCTATCCACCCGCGGACGACTGCATCAAGGATTGGCTGAAAGACTTTCCGAACGTGCAATTGGAGACCAGGAGTCTCAGCCAGCGCGGTGGCTGGAACATAAAGCCGGACGCCCTGCTTGATTTGCTCAACAGAGGACATCAGGACGTCCTGTGGGTCGACTCTGACATCATCGTGACGCGTAACTTCCTTGACTTCTTCGATCACCTTGAGCCAGAGACATTGGTCGCGACTGAAGAGGCGCTCTGGGGGAGCTATTTGGACAGCGACGCCAGACGCGCTAGGGCGTGGGGATTCGAGGTCGGAAGAAATCTGCCTTTCACGGTAAATACAGCGGTCCTGCGCACGACTCCCGCCCATATTCCCCTGTTGGAGCGCTGGCGTTCGCTGCTTGCTGACGATGTTTATCATCAGGCGCAACAGCTAAAGCCGGCCGATCGGCCGGATCACTTGTTTGGAGACCAAGACGTATTGTCTGCTCTTCTGACCAGCGCCGAATTTTCACATATCAAGCTGAAGTTTCTAATGCGTGGCACCGACATTTTGCAGTATTTCGGTCCCAGTGGGTATACCTGTGCGGAAAGGGCGCGGAACATCCTTCGCGGTCCTCCTCGCTTCGTTCACTCCCAAGTGTTTAAGCCGTGGATCAAATTCCAAAGCTCCGAGAAGCCGTATGACTGGCGGACGTCGATGGATCTCCTGTATCTCGATCTATCGCCGTATACGCTCGCCGCAGCTCGCTATCAGCACGAAATAAAGCAGATGCGCGCATGGGCCCGGCCGCATTCCATATTGGCGCGTGTGCTGAGGTTCGCGGGGCTCTTCTATCCGCCATTGGTCGGCTTTCCCATCGCGTTCATCGCCGATGTGATCCGGCTCGCGGATCTGAAAGTCGCGAAACAGCTATATTTCCGAGCGACCGCGCCAAAAGCTACACGGGACGAACGAGCGTGTCACGTTGACGAACGTTCAAAAACCACGTGAAGGTCATGGGCCGCTTTGCCTCGCCGGGGCGAAACGCTCCATTGATGAAAGTAAAGGGCGCATAGCCCTGTTCTGAAAGGAGTTTGGTGACTTCATGCGACGGGAAAGCGCACAGCAATGCTGGATTGCATGCCTGTAAAGTGTGCCGGGCACCTCTCAGAATATCGAGTTCAGCGCCCTGCGCGTGAATCTTGATGAGACTCGGAGCGAATTCGTATGAATCAAGAGTGTCGCACCTTACGGAATATTCTTCTACCGACAGCTTTCCAGCGTCGAACTTATACATGCGACCTGGGTCGTCCAGCCAGTCGGTCGCCATTTTCAGACTTGTCGCAGCCATTCCGTCGCAATTCCATCTACCGTATCTGGGCGAAAAAAATGTAATGCTCGAGCTTTTGCTGCCAAGGGCGCGGTCGAAAAATGTAACGGATGGGTCGTTGCGGTAGCGCTGACTGAGCCTCTGCGCGCAGTTCGGATCTGGCTCAAACGCGACAATCCTGCTCTTCGGTGCCCATTTTCTTAGAGCGGAGATACTTTGTCCGCGATTGGCGCCGACGTCGATGATCAGACCCGTATCGATCCGGAGGTGGGCGGCGCCGGCATATTCGGGCTTCGCAAAGGCCGATGCAGTCACATCCATTGCACCGAAGCGCAGCCGAGCCAATCCCGGGACATGGGCATATAGGTAACGTGCGAGAGCCTTGGTACTCATGCAATTGGCCCTGTATTGCGGCGGCGCGCGTCGCGGAATTCGTCGAGCGCGCCAATATTAATATACGAAAATTAATGTGAATAAATATTTAATTTACGGTATCATACACATCGCTCCGGAGTTTGAGCGGGGGGACAGCGTCGTTCGCGCTGACGCATCGGTTTCGAAGCTTCGCGGGTGGAAGGTGAAATCATGTGCCCAGATGTGGCGGAAGTCGCCATCCTCGTCGTCGGCTACCGTAATGCAGCGGATATTGTCGGCTGCCTGGCCGCGCTGTCCGAAGCGGCGATCTCTCCACGGTTCGATGTTTTCATTTGCGAGAACGGAGGTCGAGACCCCTTTCTGCGGCTGGTCGAACAACTGACCGCGGCGCGGATATGTGAACGGTCTTCGCAGCCGTGCGACCTGAATCACGAGTTCGCAGAGGTCGAGTGTCTCAGACTGCGGGCACGTGCGGCCAAGGTTTGGGTGGCCCGTGCGCATTCAAACCTTGGCTACGCTGGCGGGATCAATGCCTGGCTGCGCCCATTGACCTTAGTTGCGGGTTGGAACGGAATATGGGTGCTGAATCCCGACACTGTGCCACAGCCGAATGCCCTGGCGGAACTCGTCGAACGCGCCGAGGGTGGAGGCAAAGCGATGGTAGGCAGCACGATTCTGGAAGCTGGAGAGGACAGCCGCGTTCGCTTCAGAGGAGGGCTCCGCTGGCAGACGTCATTGGCAAGGGTAGTGGCGATTGGATTGGGTGACTCGCTGTCCGCGGCACACGATCCTTCGGCTATCGAAGCGGTGATGGACAGCCCGTCAGGCGCGTCGATGTATGTGACACGATCATGTGTCGAGCACATCGGGCTGATGGATGACGCGTACTTTCTCTTCTATGAGGACATCGATTGGGGTGTCAGGGCCAAACCGCTTGGACTGGGATACGCGAGCAACTCTGTTGTCGGCCACAAGCGCGGTACGACGACAGGATCTTCTGGAACGCTGAAATCGGTTTCGGGGCTTTCGGTCTATCTAGAGCATCGTAATGGGATTCGCTTCGTGCGGCGGCATTTCCCGCACACGGTTTGGTTGAGGCTTGCGATTTCCTGTTGCTATGCGCTCAGATTTCTTCTGGCGGGATCGCCACGTAATTTCGGATTTGTAATTTCGGGATTGGTCGCGGGTTTACGCGGCGAAACCGGTCGGCCAAAATGGCACAGCGAGCCAGGATGAGAGGTGCGGCGATGGGCTCCGGCCCGAGGGATCCCCTTAAGTCCAATCGAATAGTGAGCCCTGGTCGAATGGTTGCTGCACTCGATGTATTTCTGCCGCTACCTCTGACGAAGCGTGGTCCCGCATATACATGCGGAATGTTGGCGCGTGAGATGGCCGGAGATGACCTTCAGATTCGAATTGTTACTCCACGCGCCCGGTCTCTTCCGGTGTATCCTGCAACGATATCGCAGACCCTACCCCTATGGGCGAGGTGCGTTCCATATCGGTGGGTTAAGCAGCGCGCCATCGATGAGTTCGACAGCCGGTTTCTTTCGCAGTTTGATATGCGTGAACATGACACGCAGGGAGTTTACGTGTGGCCCGACGCCAAATTGGAGACAGTTACCAAATTGCGCGATGCCGGCTTGAAGATTTTTCGTGAGATGATCAATTGTCATCGAGGAACCGCAAAGCAGGTACTCGACGACGCGTATCGCCGCATTGGTATTACTCCCAGTCATGGCATTTCCGGATTTTCAGTAGATCGCGAGCAGGAATTGCTGGAAGCGGCGGATTATATTTTTTGCTCGAACGTTATGGCCGAGCAGTCGATGGTCGACCACGGAATCGAAGGCAAGAAGATACTTAGCGCCAGCTACGGCTGGGATCCGCAGAGGTTCTCGGGTCAACATCGTCTGCTGCCGCCATCTGATGGAATAACATTCGTCTTTGTCGGATCGATTTGCGTACGGAAAGGGTGCCACCTTCTGCTGGAATATTGGACGCGGAGTAAAGTGAAGGGGCAATTGGTCCTGGCTGGCGAGATCGAGCCAGTAATCCGAACTAGATTTTCGACCTTGCTGGATCGCGAGGATGTCATCGTACTCGATTTTGTGGATGATATCGGCGCGCTTTATCGTTCAGCAGACGTGTTCGTCTTTGCCTCACTGGAGGAGGGGGGCCTCAGGTCACCTATGAAGCATGTGGCTGTGGATTACCTACGATCACGACCCCGATGGGCGCGGGCAGGGTTGTTCGCCACGGCATTGAGGGATTTGTTCTCGATCCATATGATCGGTCCGGCTGGGTGGCAGCCCTCGATGCCTTGGCCAGTGATGCAGATCTCCGCACGCGGATGGGGCGATCTGCCGAACAGCGTGCGCAGCCGTTTTGCTGGGATGCGGTCGCCGAGCGACGGAAGTGCCAGATCCTGCAATGCCTTGCGCGAGAAGTGAGCTAACGTTACGGGGGCATGGTTGATAAAAATCCTAGGAGACGATCGCTATGAGTGGTCCGATTCAAGCGGCTTTGCGCTGGTTGACCATTGGTATTGTCGCCGTGGTTGCTACGGTCGTCGAAGCAGGCCAGGAACGCGATCATGAGGGCGCAATCGAGGCGCGGAACTTTCCCGACGCGACGAGTGCCGGTGTACCTGCTGGCATATCGCTCAGGCAGTCAGGCGGACTAACGGTCACAACGGCTGGTGCGATGATCGAGGGACTCAACATTGTCGGGCAGGTCGTTATCAATGCGCCCAATGTGACGCTGCGCAACTGCAAAGTCACATCGAATTCGTTCGCCGTGATCCTCATCAAGGATGAGATCAGCGGGACGCTGATCAAGAATTGCGAGATCGATGGTCAGGGCGCTGGTGGTCAGGGGATTGCGGGGCAGGGAACATTTGTTGCCAATAATATTCACGACTGCGCAGATGGTATCGATGTTCGCGGCAACCATACGCGCATCCAGGATAACTTCATCCATAGTATGCGCGGAACGGAGAACTCGCATTTTGATGGCATTCAAGCAGATGGAAAAATTTCGGATCTGATCATAGAACACAACACTGTCATCAACGAGTTCGCGCAAACCTCTGCGTTGATGCTCGACAATTATTGGGGGCCGATTGATAATGTCAGGATTGAGAACAACCTTCTGATTGGGGGCGGGTATACTGTGTATTTGAACGAGGTAGGGAAGGGGCAACCGGGTGGCGGCCCGATGACGAATGTCGTTTTTGTCAATAACGTCCTCGGGAAGGGTCGCTGGGGATATTGGGATCTGAGATCTCAGCTCGGCAACAGGCCGACTTTGTCAGGAAATCTGGATAGGGTATCCGGTCGGCTACTGCCCGGTCAGGTACGGTTTGCTCGATGAACCTCGTGTGAGCAACTCTGCAAGCACTACCGGGGCATTTGCAATGGGACGGCGCGCGGAGTGTGGCGTTGAGGGGCATCCGCGATCTTACGGTGCGTATTTCAAACCGGCGGGACAGTGGTTTCGCAAATCGACGGACAGCACCTTCGCTAGAGTCCGATTTCCGTTCTATTGAAACGTTTAGAATTCAGGGCGAGGTCTTATTCGAGTGGTGGCTATTTGGGGGCTAGCATGGATGCCAAGGCTTATTCGCATGATCCGAATGACCCGCCCCTGAACTTTCATCCAGCGGCGATTAGAGTCTCGGCGGGATTGAAGTGCTCCCCAAAACTAGGCCAGCCGGAGCTGGAATTTTCCGGGGTTAGGCTCATGCCGGCGGGGGCGCCGATGAGCCATTCAACAGCGATATCGGCGCCTTGTTACCGATCCCGCTATGTGGCCGGACTTCGTTGTAGTCTCTACGCCAATCCTCCATTTTCTGCCGTGCGTCGTCAAGGCTCGGGAACCAGTGCGTGTTCAGGCATTCGCTTCTGAACTTGCCGTTGAAGGATTCGATGAAGCTGTTGTCCGTCGGCTTGCCTGGCCGCGAGAAGTCCAGCACGACGCCCTTCTGGTAAGCCCAGATATCGAGATCGCGAGAGATGAACTCTGATCCCTGGTCGACACGGATGGTCTTGGGGTAGCCAACGGTCTTGCAGATGCGTTCCAGCGTCAGCACAACGTCCTCGCCACGATAACTGAAACGCGGATCGACGGCGGGCGAAAAACGACTGAAGGTATCGACGATCGTCAGCACGCGGATCTTGCGGCCAGTGGCGAGCTGGTCGTGAACGAAGTCCATTGCCCAGCTCTCGTTGACCTGGACAGCATCTGTTCGATCCTCACGCAGCTTGGCCTTCACGCGACGCTTCGGCGTTTTGTTGCGCAATTGCAGGCTTAACTCCCTATAAAGGCGGTAGACAGTAAGCGTCGTCCCGGCCCCACCTTTCGGTTGACGTGCTGATCTGCGACGTTTCGGTTCGTTCGAACCGCTAGGCTTAGAATGGACACAGTGGATAGTGCTATCACCAAGCCGGTTCGGCGGCTGGAGGTGTTCACCGGTGCGGGGCGCCGGCGGACGTGGAGCGACGAGGACAAGGCGCGGGTCGTCGCGGAGATCGAAGCCAGTGGCGACTCTGTTTCTGGCGTGGCACGGCGGCACGGATTGTCGCCGCAGCAATTGTTTGGCTGGCGCCGGCGAGTCAGGGAAGCTCAGGCGGTCGTTTCCAAGGATGATGAACCACGGTTCGTCCCGGCGGTGGTTACCGCGGCACTGTGCGAGACTGCGGGATCTCGACAGCGCAAGGCGCGGCGGCAGCAGCGGGACGAACCGCTTGGCGGAACGATCGAGGTTGCGATCGACGGCGTGACGGTGCGCATCGGCGCGGGCGCTCCGTCGGACACCATCGCCGCGGTGTTGCGGGCGCTGAAAGCCGGAGCGTGATCGGCCCGACGGGCGCGGTCCGGGTGATGGTGGCGACCAGGCCTGTGGACTTCCGCAAGGGCGCCGATGGGTTGGCGGCCCTGGTGCGGGAGAGCATGGCGGCGGATCCGTTCTCGGGCGCGGTCTACGTGTTCCGTGCCAAGCGCGCGGATCGGATCAAGCTGGTGTATTGGGATGGCACGGGTCTGTGCCTGTTCGCCAAGCGGCTGGAGGACGACATCTTCCGCTGGCCGAAGATCGAAGATGGCGTGATCCATTTGTCGGCCGCGCAATTGTCGGCGCTGCTCGAAGGGTTGGATTGGCGGCGTGTCCACGCGGCGCGCGAGACGGTGACGCCGGCACAGCCCGGCTAACGCCTGGACGTTTGTTGCTGTGGCAAAGTGAATCAGCAGCATCGAGCACGTCGCAAAATGCCGGTAAATATGATCTAATGCGGTCATGCAGCGCGATGCATTGCCCGATGATTCCGAGACCTTGAAAGCGATGCTGCTCGCCGAGCGGGTGCAGAACGAACGGCTGCGTCAGATCATCAGGGACCTGCAGCGCCACCAGTTTGGCCGCCGGGCGGAGACGCTGCCCGAGGACCAGATGCAGCTCGGCCTGGAAGACTTCGAGCAGGCGGCGGCGCGTGACGCCGCGGAAGCTGAGCAGGCGACACCGGCAGCACGACAGGCCGGAGCTGCGAAGCGTCGGGCCAATCGCGGCGCGCTGCCGGCGCATCTGCCGCGGATCGAGACCACCATCGATATCGACGACAAGACCTGCCGCTGCTGCCAGGGCGCGTTGCACCGGATCGGCGAAGACAAGAGCGAGCGGCTGGATATCGTGCCGGCGCAGTTCCGGGTGCTGGTCACGATCCGGCCGAAATACGCTTGTCGCCAATGTGAGGATGGCGTCGTGCAGGCCCCAGCGCCGGCGCGGCTGATCGAGGGTGGGCTTCCGACCGAAGCCACCATCGCCCAGGTGCTGGTGTCCAAATATGCGGATCATCTGCCGCTGTATCGGCAGGCCCAGATCTATGGCCGCCAGGGCGTCAACCTAGACCGCTCGACGCTGGCAGACTGGGTGGGCCATGCCGCCTGGCATCTGCGTCCGCTGCACCAACGCCTGCTCGACAAGCTCAGAGAGCGGCCAAAACTGTTTGCCGATGAGACGACGTTGCCGGTGCTGGATCCTGGTCGTGGTCGCACCAAAACCGGCCAGTTGTGGGCCTATGCCGCCGACGACCGGCCATGGAACGGATCCGATCCGCCAGGCGTGGCCTATGTCTACGCCCCGGACCGCAAGGCCGAGCGGCCGATCGCCCATCTCGACAGCTTCAGGGGCATCTTGCAGGTCGATGGCTATGCCGGCTACCGCCGGCTGGCCGAGCGCGGCGACGTGCAGCCGGCGTTCTGCTGGGTCCATGTGCGGCGCAACTTCTACAAGCTCGCCACACCCGGACCTGCGCCGATCGCCAGCGAAGCGCTGCAGCGCATCGCCGCGCTCTATGCGATCGAGAACGACATCCGCGGCCGCACCGCCGAGGAGCGTCGGACCGTGCGGCAGCAGAAAAGCCGCTCGCTGGTCGACGCATTGGAGAGTTGGCTGCGCGCAAAACTCGGGCTGATCAGCCAGAAGGGCAAGCTCGCCGAGGCAATCCGCTATGCGCTGTCGCGCTGGGAGGGCCTCACCCGCTTCCTCGACGATGGCCGCATCGAACTCGACAACAACGCCGTCGAGCGTTCTATCCGACCGATCACACTGAACCGGAAAAACGCCTTGTTCGCGGGCTCCGACGGAGGTGCCGAGCACTGGGCCACCATCGCCTCGCTGATCGAGACCTGTAAACTCAATGATATCGATCCGCTCGGCTACCTGACAGACGTCCTTACCAGGATCGCCAGCGGTCATCCCAACCGCGACATCGACGCGCTCTTGCCGTGGGCCTACCAAAAGCAAGACCTCAGAGCCGTGGCCTGAGAACGACGCTTACGGTAGACACGCTTGACGTTGACGTCCCAGCCCTCAGGCAGCAGGAGGACATGGACCCGGCGATAGCCGTATCGCACCCGCGTCTCGCAGATCTCCCTGATCCGGCTCTTGAGAGCGGCCTGGTCGCCGCGCTTCGATTTGCAGACGTAAAGTGCGCGATCGATCCGGAGCGTCGAACAGCCTCGCCTGATCGAGACCTTCCAGTCGCCTCGCACCTTGTCGACAAGCTCACGCTTGCGGCCAGGCTTCAGAGCTTTTTTGAGAGCACATCCTGCAGCATGGCTTTGTCCAACGACAGATCGGCGACAATCCGCTTCAGCTTGCTGTTCTCCTCCTCAAGCTGACGCAGTCGCTTCATCTCTGAGGGCATCAGGCCCGCATACTTCTTCCGCCAGTTGTAAAACGTCGCCTCGCTGATCCCGGCCTTGCGGCAGACCTCTGCAACTGCCGAGCCGTCTTCCGCCTGCTTCAAAACGAATACGATCTGTGCCTCTGAAAATTTCGATGCCTTCATGGGACTCTCCTCGTCCCCGGTCAGGGGATCATAAATGGAAAATTCCAGTTCAGACTGGCCTAATTTGGCGGGGGCAGGTCACCCTGAAAAAATGTCGAAGGTGAATAAAATACGACCTAGATGACGAATTGAATTTAAAGTGCAAGTAAGAAGTGTCTGCCATACTAAGTTGAGCCGGTTAAAGTTTAAGCTCTTATAAAAGAGAAGCCGCTAGTCTGACCGTCGCAATCCGTTTGTCCCAAGTATTTGGACCGGCTTTTTTGTGAGATATCATGAAATAATCGGGCGCATTATAAAATTGAAATATCGTTTAATTCCGACGTGGTCTAAACACTCGATAGTTCTAAAATGACCCTTCTGAGGCCGTTCTGTGGTCCCAAAAAAGCCGCCGCTGCTCGGTCACTTCGACCAAGCTATCCGATCGAGCCGCGTAGGGACTGGTTGCACATTCATCGTATGCCCGGAGGGACCCGGGTAAATAAATACGAAAAGGGAATGTAGTCCCTCTTTTACCAAGTGCAGACATATGGAGAATTGTCTTGGCTTTATTTCCTGATGCAACGAATACCGGCGTTCCGGCGGGTGTGACGCTGACGCCGTCTGGGGACCTCATCATCAACACGCCGGGTGCTGTGATCCAGAACCTGGATATCAAGGGTCAGGTGATCATCAACGCCGCGAACGTCACCCTTCTGAATTGTAAGATCGCTTCTAACGCCTTTGATGTCGTGCTGATCAAGGAAGGTGTCACCGGCGCAGTTATCAAGAACTGCGACATTGACGGTCTTGGATCCGGCGGGCAGGGAATTGGCGGCCAGGGGACATTTGTCGCTAACAATATCCATGATTGTGCGGATGGCATTGACGTTCGCGGCGATAACACGGTCATCCAGGACAACTTCATCCACAATATGCGAGGCACGCCGGATTCTCATTTCGATGGTATTCAGGCTGATGGTGGCTTTTCGAACCTCGTTATCCAGCACAACACCGTGATCAACGAGGAAGGCCAGACCTCAGCGATCATGTTGGACAATTATTGGGGGGCGATCAACAACGTCCTTATCGATAATAACCTCCTGATTGGCGGCGGCTACACAGTTTATATCAACGAAATGCTCAATCAGGGCGGTGCCGTAACCAATGTCACGTATAGCAACAATCATGTAGGCAATGGCTATTGGGGTGATCTAAATCTCGTTACCCAACTTGGCAATCAGCCAAAGATGAGCGGAAACGTGAGTGACGGTGCGACAATCGTCGCCGGGTTGACAATGGACGGCCAGCCACCGGCCTCGACAGGCCAAACACCGGGTACGCCGGTCATTTCGTCGTTCTCGAATGACAGCGGAGTGCAGGGTGACGGGATCACCAACGACAATACCGTCACTCTGAACGGCACGGCGGTTCCAAACAGCACGATCAAGATACTCGACAGCACCAAGCAAATCGGCACCTCCACTGCTGACGCCAGCGGGAATTGGACGTTCAGCAGTTCCGCATTGACCGACGGGAGCCATAAATTCTCGGCAACCGCGACGACTTCCGCAGGAACGAGCGCCTCATCGGTTGCGCGTACTGTGGTGATAGATACAGCCGCTCCGGTCGCGCCGACGATGGCCGTGTCCACTTCGGCCGCGGCGCTCGCCTCCTCCCATGTGGCAGTGCTCACCGGCAATGCGGAAGCCAACAGCACTGTGAAGGTGTTCGACGGCGCCACGCAGATCGGCACTGCGACGGTGGGCAGCAACGGTGCTTGGACCTTCACCACGGGGAATCTTGCCACGGGCAGCCACAGTTTCATTGCCAGGGCGATGGATGCGGCCGGCAATACCGGAAACGCCTCGGCGGCTGTCCCCGTGACCATTTCGACCCCGACGACACCGAAGCCGGACGCTCCGACGGTCACCTCCTTCTCCAACGATAGCGGTACGAAGGGAGATGGCATCACCAACGACAATACGATCACGCTGACCGGGACCGCCGCAGCTAACAGCACGGTGAAAATCTCCGACGGTTCCACCCAGATGGGCAGTGTAAAGGCAGATTCCAGTGGATCCTGGAGCTATATCACGTCGGTCTTGACCGATGCGAAGCATACATTGACCGCGACGGCGACGAACAGCTCGGGACAGACCAGTGCCGCGTCTTCGGCCGTCGCGATTACAATCGATACCAAGGCTCCAGGCGCTCCGACGATCGCCGCAGTCGGATCGGTGAGCGCGGCGACTGCGGCCAGCGCGCAATCAACGTCCATTGCCAGCGGGACGACCGTGAACCTGAAAGGCACGGCGGAAGCCAAGAGCTCGGTCGCCATCTATGAGGGCGCTACTAAGATCGGTAACGTTACGGCCGGCACGGATGGCGTCTGGAGTTTTTCCACCGATAGCCTTTCCGCCGGCCAGCATACGCTGACGGCAAAGGCGACCGACGTCGCCGGCAATGCCGGGGCGACGTCTGCCGCAGTGAAGGTCAGCGTCAGCGCGCCGACCCCAACTCCGCCAGCGGCGCCCAAGATCGCGTCCTTTTCGAATGATACTGGCAAAGCGGGCGATGGCATCACCAGCGACAATACTCTGAAGCTGGATGGCACCGCGGCTGGCAACGTCAAGGTCACGATCTACGACGGCGTGCAGAAGCTCGGTACGGTCATGTCCGACGGCAGCGGCGCGTGGAGCTTCACGACTGCCGCAGTGAGCGACGGCTCGCATAACCTGACCGCCAAGGCAACCGATAGCGCAGGCCAGACCGGCGCGGCATCGTCGGTGACCAAAGTCACGATCGATACTCATGCGCCTAACGCGCCGACGCTGGGAGTCTTCTCGTCGGACGGCAAGGCGCTCAGCGGTTCGACGACGGTGGACGACTTCCTGCTGAAGGGCACGGCCGAGGCGAACAGCCTCGTCAAGCTCTACGATGCAGGCAAGCTGGTCGGTTCAGCGAATACCAAGAGCGACGGCACTTGGAGCTTCGATACGGGGCATTTGTCGGACGGCGATCACAAATATGCGGCGATCGCCTCGGATCTCGCTGGCAATGCAAGCGCGGCATCGGCGACGAAAGCGATCTCCGTGATCGATCCTCCGGCATCCTCGGAAGGGATCGACTTGACCAAAGTGTATCAAGGGTCGAATAACTCTTTTGTTATCAAGGGAACGGCCGATGCCTACAGTCAGATCAAGATCTTCGACGCGTCCAAGGAAATAGGCACGGTGAAGGCGCATGCGGACGGTAATTGGTGTTTCGGTACCGGTGCGGTGTCACCGAGCTACGTGCACACGTTCTCGGCCAAGGAGCTTGATAATTCCGGACATGTGGTTTCAACTTCGGGAAGTGCAATTGTCGGAACTTACGGCGCAAATACGCTCAAGGGGACGTCGGGCGACGATATTTTCACCGGCAACGGACATCCCGATACATTCGTTTTCACGCCGAATTTTGGGAACGATACTATCAAGGATTTCCAGGCGAGCGGTTCGGCGCATGACGTCGTGCAATTCAGCAAGAGCATGTTCGACAACTTCGCCGATATTTTGTCTCATGCTACGCAAAGCGCCCAGGATGTCGTTATCACGTCGGGCCACGACACGCTTACGCTGAAGAACACGCAGCTAGGGGCGCTGGATAGGTCGGACTTCCACTTCGCTTGATTATCTTGGGCGCTCGTTTTGCCCGATAGACTAGCTGACGCTTCGATCTGAGGGGCTCTGGATCGATCTATCGTGAGGGGGACCATGATGACCACCTTTGGAAGGCGGGGGGAGATGCCCCCGCCGGAGCGGGCACGATTTAGAAAGGCTCCTCGCTTTGCAGAGTTCTCGCGATTTTTCGGCGCGGGTAACAACGCGAAAGCGAAGCAGCCAGCCGATCGGAAGTCGCCGATGCCTTCGAATGGGGCAATCCCCAAGCCGTCTTCGAAGCGCAAGACATTCCTGAATGTGATCGAAATGGCCCGGCTGAAAATATTCTCGGGCAAAGCCCGGCCGGGGGACGACTATGCCGTGCCAAGGTCGGAGCTCGCGGGCTTTCTGAGCTCGTGCCGCCAGATTTTCTGGGCCCTGACGATATTCAGCGGCGTCAGCAATATCTTGATGCTGACAGGCTCGTTTTTCATGCTGCAGGTCTATGATCGTGTCCTGCCCAGCCGGAGCGTGCCGACGCTGATCGCCCTGCTCGCGCTCGCGATCCTGCTCTATCTTTTCCAGAGCGGGCTTGATCTCATTCGCGCCCGCATCAGCGCGCGCATGGGGCGCCACCTCGACGAGATGCTCAGCGGCCGCATATTCGATGCCGTTATTCGTCTCCCGCTGAAGACGCGGGGGGATGGCGATGGCCTGCAGCCTGTCCGTGATCTCGATCAGGTGCGGAGCTTCCTGGCGAGCGGCGGTCCATCTGCGCTGTTCGACATGCCATGGATGCCGGTTTATCTCGGGATCTGTTTCCTATTCCATTTCTGGATCGGCGTGACCGCATCGGTCGGCGCTCTGGTTCTTGTCGCCATCACGATACTGACCGAAATTCGCTCCCAGGAGCCCGCCAAGGCCTCGGCGCGGTTCGCCGTCGTGCGCAACTCGCTGGCGACCGAGGGGCGGCGCAATGCCGAGGCCCTTCACGCCATGGGTATGCGCCGGCTGGCTGCTGCACGCTGGCGTGAGGCTAATCAGAGATATCTTGCGGCCAACGAAGCTGCGAGCGACGTCGCCAGTGGGCTGGGCGGTACGTCGAAGGCGTTTAGGGCGATCTTGCAGTCCGCCGTTCTGGCGGTCGGAGCGTATCTCGTCATTAATCAAGAATCGACGGCAGGCATCATCATCGCCGGCTCGATCCTGACATCGCGAGCTTTGGCGCCCGTCGAATTAGCGATCGCCAATTGGAAGGGATTTGTGAGCGCGCGGCAATCGGGACAGCGGCTCGAACAGCTTCTGACGCTGTTGCCGAAGGAGGAGGAGCCGCTGGCGTTGCCGGCCCCCGTCGAGGCGATTGCAATGGAACACGTCTATGTCAACGCGCCGGCGTCTGATCGGGCCCTGCTCCACGACGTCTCTTTCAGCCTGAAAAGGGGCGAGGGCCTCGGCATCATCGGCCCGAGCGGATCCGGCAAGTCGTCACTGGCACGAGCGCTCGTCGGCGTGTGGCCGCAGATGCGGGGCAAGATCACCTTGGACAATGCCGCCCTGGGGCAGTGGTCCTCGGAAGCGCTGGGCAAGCATATCGGTTATCTGCCGCAGGATGTGGAGCTGTTCGACGGCAGTATCGCCGTCAATATCGCGCGCTTCGATCCCAATGCCAATCCCAAGGCCGTCCTCGCCGCAGCGCGCGCCGCAGGCGCGCATGAGCTGATCCTTTCATTCCCTGAGGGCTATGGCACGAAGATCGGGGAGAACGGTATGGCGCTCTCGGCTGGCCAGCGACAGCGCATCGGGCTCGCGCGCGCGTTCTACGGCGACCCGTTCCTCGTCGTTCTAGATGAGCCGACGTCCAATCTGGACGCCGATGGCGAAGCCGCATTGACCGAGGCCATCCTGAACGTGCGTCGTCGCAACGGCATCGTCGTGGTGATTGCGCATCGGCCGAAGGCGCTGGATGGCGTCGACCACGTTCTGGTGATTGCAGCGGGCAAAGTGCAGTCCTTTGGCAGCAAGGATGACGTGCTGACGAAGGTACTTCGGGGGGCACCTCCGTTGAAGGTGGTGGGAGATCGCGGATGACTAATGCGGGTACTCCGGCGCTGCATTCGATCCAGCGTTACATCATCGGCGGCGCGATCTTGGTCGTCCTGGTCACCTTCGGGATCGGCGGATGGGCCTCTACCACCGAGCTGTCGGGTGCGGTCGTCGCGCAGGGCGTGATCGTCGTCGATTCGAGCGTGAAGAAGGTCCAACATCCGACGGGCGGCATCGTCAGCGAATTGCGTGTAAAGGAAGGCGGCCGGGTCAAGGCCGGCGATATCCTAGTGCGCCTCGACGAGACCCAGACTCTTGCCAATGCGACTATCATCATCAAGAACTTCGATGAATTGCAGGCGCGGCAGGCCCGTCTGGAAGCGGAGCGCGATGGCGCAGACCAGATCATTTTCCCGGGTGTGCTCGTCGAACGCGCAAAGGATCCGGCATCTGAGGCAGCGCGCGCGATCGCTGCCGAGCGGAGCCTGTTCGATCTGCGGCGGCTGGCGCGTAGCGGACAGAAGGCCCAGCTCAAGGAACGCAGCTCCCAGCTCCAGAACGAAATTTCAGGTTATACGGGTCAGCTCGAGGCCAAGCAGAGGGAAGTGAACTTCGTCTATCAGGAGCTTGAGGGCGTTCGCACGCTCTGGCAGAAAAGTCTGGTGCCGATTACACGCTTGACCGCACTCGAGCGAGATACCGCACGCATTGAAGGCGAACGCAGCCAGTTGTCCGGAATGATCGCGCAGGCGAAGGGCAAGATCTCGGAGATCGGACTCCAGACCATTCAGATCGATCAGGATCTCCGCACCGAAGTCGGCAAGGACCTGATCGAGACACGCTCCAAGATCTCGGAGCTCTCCGAGCGGAGGACCGCCGCAGTGGATCAGCCGAATCGCATCGACATTAGGGCGCCTCAGAACGGACGTGTTCACCAGTTGACGGTCCATACGGTAGGTGGCGTCATCTCGCCCGGCGAGCAGATCATGCTCATAGTGCCCGACAACGACACGCTGGCGGTCGAGGTGAAGATTACGCCGCGCGATATCGACCAGCTCTATATCGGGCAATCGGCGTTCCTGCGTTTTGCCGCCCTCAATCAGAGGACCACGCCGGAGATCGAAGGCGATGTCGTCCTGGTTTCGGCGGATCTCACTCAGGATCAGCGCACCGGCACGAGCTACTATACTGCGCGCGTCTCGCTCAAACCCGATCAGGTCGCACGGTTGGGAGAGGCCAAGCTGGTGCCGGGCATGCCGGTCGACGTCTTCATCCAGACGCCCGGCCGGACTGCGTTCGCCTATCTGATCAAACCGCTCAAGGAGCAGGCCGAGCGCGCGCTCAAGGAACGATGATGCTGGGGCGGCGCCTCCGGCCCCCGACCGCAGCCGTAGCTAGAGGTGACGCATCGTTCCCTGGCGCATGGCTCCTTGCGGAGCCTGCGGGCTACGGTGCCTCCAAGGCATCGCTGCGATACCGTCGTCATGCTTTGCTTGCACGTCCTTGACTCGCGTTCTGCTGCCTGCAGTCCAGTCGCGGATATCGACTAGCGGCACGATATCCGGCCCTTCGATCATGACGCAGCTCAAGCGTCCCGTGGCGAAGGCTCCGGTATCGATGTTCACCCGATTTGACCGGACGTCGGGTTCGTTGACCGGCGTATGTCCATGGACGACGAATTTCTCGAACGGCGAGCCGTGATGCAGGAAGTCTTCGCGAATCCAAAGCAGGTCGTCCTCGGTCTGCTTGCGCAATGCGATTTCCGGACGAATTCCCGCATGGACGAAAAAGAAATCGCCACAGGTGAAGGACAGGGGCAGCGAATCGAAGAAAGAGAGATGCTGCGGTGGTAATGCAGCCAGCAGTTCCTGCGACAGTCGCTTATGGTCGCCACTGCGCTGACTAAGGGAAGGTCTCAGCCCGTATGATACCAGCGTCTCGAGACCGCCCAGAGATCGCCAGTCGCTCAAAGACTCAGGCACGTCGAGGAAGCGCCGGATGAAGGTCTCGTGATTACCCTTCAGGAACACGACTTCTCGCAACCGCGCACAGGCCAGTAGCAGATCGATTGTCCCCCGGGAGTCCGGTCCGCGGTCGATATAGTCACCGAGGAAGACGATGATCGAACGAGCGCACAGATAAAGCGAAGCATCGGCTTCGATCTGCGCGAGTTGAAGTGTGAGAAGGTCGGTGCGCCCGTGGATGTCGCCGATCGCGTAGACGCGAATACCGTCCGGCAGGCTTGCTTTCCTCGAAATTTTCGTTTCGCGGGAACGTTTCCACACGGTCGGTTCCTGTCGGCATGGGGGCGTTCAGCCCGATATCGGCAACAAATCAAATCTAACGGATCATATGTCAATATAATATCAAATAAGCCGAGCTCAAGAATTTAAATGATGAGCCTGAATAAGTGGCGTCCTTGGTGCGAATGCGCCGTTTAAATTTCGGTTAAGGGTTAATGGCCATACTCGGTGCGTCGCAACTTGGTCACTTGGTACTGGTATGACAATGTCGACAGCATCTGACGCGCAGCATCAGGGGTTCCTTGCGATCGAAGCCGCCGTGAAGGAAACAGCGCGGGGCCGCGCGTTTCTTGCCAATTTTGCGCGGCGCGTGCAGCAGTCCGATGCGCTGACCGCACTTGCAATGCTCGGCCGGCTGGAGCGGCTGTCCGATGAACTGGCGTCGCGCCTGGTTGAACTAGAGGCGGGCAAGGTCTTTCGTGCAAGCCAGCCAGCCCCCTCTAGCGCGAGCCGTTTGCAGCAGCGGCCAGCGCCGGCTCCAGCCCCGGAAGCGATATCCATGGCGGGGATGGACGATCGCCATCCCTTGAGTGATCGGGCTGCGGAAGTCCAATCCCATGCGTATCTGAACGGGCGCGATGGCGAGACGACGCAGCGCATCCACGAGCTTGCCCTGGTACTCGGCAGCCTGCACCGTCATGCGGTTCAACTAGCCTCTCACGGCGATGATGCCGACGCGGGAAGCGGTTTGGCATCGTCCATAGAGATCGACGCGCGCGCATTCGCCCCTCCAGATCCGGCCCCAGCGTCGTTCCGACCTGCACTGAATCAGGATCGCGAGGATGAAAAAGTGCTCGACAAAATCGCGCTGGCGCTTGCGCCGGCGCCCTAGCATTTCGCCTGCCGCGACCTTGCTGTATCCGATCGCGCCTGAGATCGCCGCTTAGTTCGCAGACCTCCGACATCTGCAGCCGACATCTCCCAACTGGATCGCTTTAGGCCGCCAATTGGGGCCGGAACAGCACGTCCACACCGTAACTCGTGGAATTGTAGGTGTTGGACGGGAAGAGCGAATTGGTCCCGTATGCATATACGCCGTTGCCGCCGATTAACGACGTCGAAGGAGCGGTAAGGGGTCCATTAGCGACCGAGTTGGCGAAAAGTCCCGGATCAGCAGAGTAATTGCCGGACGTATGATACGACGCGATGTATGTGGAGCCCGGCGCAATCGACACTGGCGTTGCGAAATCCACCTGTTGCCAGCCGCTCGCGGTTTCGTTGGTAAATGTCGCTGTGGCGAGCAGCGTGCCGGTGGCGGTCCAAAGATCGGCCATGTGAGTGCCGGTATTGAGCTCGCTTTTGTAGAAGCGGATGCCGGTGATGTCCCCGTTCGTCGATGCCTGGAATTTCAGTCCGAGCTCGACCGGGTTAGGATCGTTGACGGAGACTATGCTGGGTGCCGAGTTGGCGCTGAATAGGCTCACGGTGGTCGACGGATCGGTGACGTTCAACGTCACGCCAGCGCCAGCGGTGCCGCCCTGGCCGTCCGAGATCGTATAGCTGAAGCCGGCCGCTCCCACATATCCCGTGGTGGGAACGAAAGTGATGATGTGGGTCTGCGCATCGAAAGCCGCCGAGCCGTTCACCACGTCGCTGATGCCCGTAATCGCGAGGCTGTCATTGTTCGGATCGCTATCGTTCGCAAGCAATGCGGAAGCATTGATGGAGAGAGTCGCATTCTTTGCAATCGTAAATCCGCCGTCATTGATCGCGATGGGCGACTGGTTGGCGCCACCGCTCGCGGCGCTGAACAGGACGTCGACCCAGTAATTCGTTGCGCCGTAAGTGGAGGTCGGAAACAGGTTACCGTTGCCATAGGAGTAGAGGCCATTTCCGGAAGCCGGCGCTGTCAGAGGACCGGTGGTATGCGCAGCGGCGAAGTAACCGCTGGTCGATGCGTAATGCCCGTTGCTGTGATAGCTGGCCAAATAGGTGGTGCCAGCCGTCACCGTGACTGGACTGCTGAATGTGACTGTCTGCCAGCCACTGGACGTTTCGTTGGTGAAGGTGGCGGTCGCCAGCAGCGTGCCAGTGCTCGTCCATAGCGAACCGGTATGCGTTCCGGTATCGCCAGCACCCTTGTAGTATCGAATTCCCGTGATGGTGCCGGACTGTGACGTCACGAATTGCATGCCCAGATTGACCTGAACCGGATCCGGATCGGACAGGTTTGCGGGCGTATCCGAACTGGAGAACAGGCTCACGCCGGTTGCGGGCGGAATGACGTTCAAGCTCACACTCGCGGTCGCCGAGCCGCCATTTCCGTCGGACACGCTGTAGCTGAAGCTTGCGAGGCCAACATATCCCGCGGTCGGAACAAAGGTGATCGAGTTAGTTAGGGCATTGAAGGTCGCGATACCATTCGTCCCGCTCCCGGACACGATGCCGGTAATCGTCAGCGCATCACCATCCGCATCGGTGTCATTGGCCAGGAGGCTGGCTGCCTGGATGTTGAGGGCACCGTCCTGAACGGTAGCGAAACCGTTGTCAGTGTTTGCCACCGGGGCATGGTTCGGAGGCGCCGTGATGTTGAGGCTGACCGTACCGCTTGCGATGCCGCCATTTCCGTCGGAAATGGTGTAGATGAATGACGCAAGACCGGTATATCCTGCTGTGGGCGCGAAGGTCACGGTGTTGGTCTGCGCATCAAAGCTTGCAGTGCCATGAACGCCACCGCTGACGCTGGCAATGGTCACCGTGTCGCCATCGAGGTCGGTGTCGTTCGCAAGCAACGCGGAAGCGGCGATGCTCACGACTGTGTCCCGGACCGTGCTGAAGCCGTTGTCGTTGGTTGCAACCGGGGGATTGTTGGACGAAGCGGTGACAGTAAGATTCACGGTGCCGTTCGCCACGCCGCCTTGACCATCCGAGACGGCATAGGTGAAGGAGGCGGGGCCAGCATAGCCTGGTGTCGGCGTGAACGTGACCGAATTCGTGTTCGAGATCCAGGCTGCCGTGCCGTTGACGCCGAGGCCCGCGCCAGTGATCGTCAGGGTGTCGCCATCGGCGTCGGTATCATTAGCGAGCAGGTTGACGGCAGCGATGGTAAGCTGCGTGCCCTGCGGCGTGGTGAAGCCGCTGTCGTTCGTCGCAACAGGTGTATGGTTCGTCGTTGTAGTCGACCCCGAATTCAGGATGACGTCGACCCAGTAATTCGTCGAGCCATAGGTGCTGGTGGGGAACAGATTGTCGTTGCCATAGGCATAGACACCGTTCGCGCCGCCGGTTGCCGTCAACACGCCGCTGACATGATCGGACGTGAAGTAGTTACTGGTGGACACATAGTGACCATTGCTGTGGAAGCTAGCGACATAGGTCGTCTGCGCCGTGATCTCCACGGGACTGGAAAACGTCACCGTCTGCCAGCCGCTCGCGGTTTCGTTCGTGAATGTCGCGGTGGCGAGCAGGGTGCCGTTGATGCTCCAGAGGGAGCCTGTATGAGTGCCGGTGTCGTTGACGCCTTTATAATACTTGATCCCGGTGATGAAGCCCGATGACGACGACATAACCCGGACGCCGAGATTGACCTGGGACGTGTCGGTATCGCCGAGCGTCGCCGGCGTGTCGGATGCGCTGAACAGCGTGGCGTTGTTCGACGGCGCAGCGACGGACATGTTGACGATCGCCGAGCCTGTGCCGCCCCGACCGTCGGAAATGGCATAGCCGAACATGGCCGAACCGGTATAGCCGGCGTTAGGCGTGAAGGTGATGATGTTGGTCTGGCTGTCGAAACTGACCGTTCCGCCCGAGGCCGAGCCGACGCCGGTGATCGTCAGGATATCGCCATTCGGATCGGTATCGTTCGCAAGGAGCTGCGCGGCGGAGAAAGTCGTCGCAGTGTCGCGCGTGACGGTAAAGCCATTGTCATTCGTGCCGATAGGCGCCTGATTGACGGTGTTGATGGGGCTGAAGACGACGTCGATCCAGTAATTGGCACCGCCGGATGCCTGTGTCGGGTAGAGGGTGTCCTCACTATAGGTGTAATAGCCGTTGCCCGCGGCCGCCGTCAGCGGGCCATTCGTGTGCGCCGACGTGAAATAGTCAAGCGAGTCAGCATAGTGGCCGTTGCTGTGGTAGCTCGCGGTATAGGTCGTTCCGGCGGCAATCGATACCGGATTCGCAAATGTCACGGTCTGCCAACCGCTCGCGGTTTCTTGGGTGAAAGTGGCGGTGGCAAGCAGTAGGCCTGAGCTGCTCCAGAGCGAGCCGGTATGAGTGCCACCATCGCCGACGCTCTTGTAATATTTAAGCCCGACGATGGTGCCCGCCTGAGATGACGTGAAGCGAACGCCGAGATTGACGAAGCCGACGTCGCTGTCGGTCAGGATGGCCGGCACGTCAGAGGGAGCGAAAAGCGAGGTTGTCGGGGCTGCGGCGACGGTTATCGTCGTTCCAGCACCGTAGTGTTCCATATTCACGCTGTCGTCGACGGCGCGAGACAGGATGTTGTAAGTACCGCCGGCGAGCGGGGTCCAACTGTAGGTCCAGTTTTCGATGCCGGTGGCGCGGTGCCACGACACGCCGCTATCCGTCGAGACTTCGACGACCGCAAGGATGCCACCGCCGTTGTCAACGGCGGTACCGGTGATCGTAATCGGCTGGGCCGCGGTGTATGACCCGCTCGCAAGAGGCGACGTGATGGTCGACGTCGGAGCGGAGTGGTCCGTCGTCTGCGAGGCGATGGCGAGACTTGCCATCAGCGTTTGCGGCTGAATGCCCATGTCGGCAAAGAGATTGACCATTGCCTGCTGGACGTTCGGATCGGCCGGCGTCGCCTCGTTGTCGTGATGCGAATCCAGACCCCACGTCCAGTAAACGGTGCCGGCACCAAAGACCAGCGCGCCGCTGGTGGGATCGCGATACAGGGTGAGGCTGTGGGTGGCCGTTCCGGGTCCGGTCGTGTTGCCGTTGTCCAGCAGCAACGTGTTGACGTCGACAGTGGTTGACGACAGCGCGATGAGGCCGGCGGGGCGGAAGCCGTTGTCGACGTCCGAATCCCACTCGTAACCGAGAAGGTTCGGCACAAGCGAATAGGTCTGCCCGGACTGGATATTACCTACCGCCGTGTTGTTCCAGAAGCGAAATTGCGACAGATCGTAGGGGATTTGGATGGTGTCGAGACGATAGGAGTCCACCGTGAAGATAGTTCCCGTCAGGGCATTCTCAGGCATACCGGCGCCGTATTGCGGATCGCGCCAGGTGCCGGTAGTGTAGCCGGGATCGGTGTCGTCGTTGGACCACGTCTCCTTGTAGGAGACGAGCGTCTTGTAGGGCGTCCCGGAGCCATCGATGCTGTTTTCCCACCGGAACTCCCAATAGACTTCATTGCCGCTCAGAAACGCGAGGTTGACGCCGGAATCGCGGGCGGCTTCGACATTGGCGCGCTGGTCGGCTGACCAGTATTCGTCGTGCCCGACAGACAGAAACACTTTGCTGTTGAGCAGTTGCGCGCCATCGCGCGCGGTGTCGATGCCGGAAATGTAATTGATGTCGTATCCGTTCTGCTCGAGCCAGCGGATGGCCGGATATTCAGCGCCGAAGATAAAGTCCTGCGGCCCGGCCGAATAGCCGCCGTCGCGCGTGATGATTGGCCGGTTGTAGCTTACCGCGCTCGCGCGGCCCGCATGGCCGGCTGCATCGATGCCGCCGTAGAGATTGTAGCCGCCCCACCAATTATATGCTTGCCAGGTCGTATCGGAGGTCTGGAATGTGATGTCGCTGGCGACCTCATCGTCTCTGACGATGAACGGGATGATGTTCTGTCCGCCAGTATCTAGACGAGTGAGCTCGGCAAAATAGACGCCGGACACGGCATCGGCGGGGATGTCCCAAGAGGCCGACACGGACCAGTTCCCGGCATCGACGAGCTTCGTGGCCGGGTCGAACAAAGGCACAGGCTGAACCTGGGCCGTCGTGAGGTTGCTTGTGAAGCTGGTCATGAGGCGAGCGCCGTCGCCGCTATAGTAGCCTAGCCTGTAGATATCGACTCGATAGTTGGTGGCGTCCGTGTTAATCTTGAAATCTACCCGCTGGCCGTGGTCGATCGTGAATTGGGCGGCAAATCCCTCGATGCTTGAGTCGGCTTGGTCGATGAGCCAAACGCTCTCTGGCGTGCCGGGCTTCATGTTTTCGAGGACGATGGAATTTAGTGCTGCGGTCTGCACGGCCGTCTGGACCGCCGCCGGCGCGGCCAGCGTGGGGGCGCCGCTATCAGCAGCAAAGGACGGCTCCGGGGGTGGCGTAGCGGGTCCGCTTTGTGTCGATGCATCGGTCGAGCGCCCCTGCAGAGTCATGGCCGTCAGGTCGACGACGAGGGGCGCGATATCAGCAGGCACGCTGCTCGCTGTGTTGTAGTATTCGAGGATCTTGGGCGCATACCCGGAAGGCGTGCCGTCGGCCTTTGTCGATCCGCCGACCCGGATCGAGCACACTGTGCAAGCCCGTCCGGTACATGAACCGCAAGGCGTCTGCAGGGAGTCCTGCTGCCACTGCGTCATCCACGTATCGACGCTTGTGCTCGCGGAGCTTGCGTCAACGGAAACCGCCATCTTCATCTCCTCGCGTCGAGAGGCTAAGTTAATTTTTTATAAATCTAACATTATTAGAAATATTAAATATGTCACGCGACAAATTAAAAGAAGTCCACATTTTCGGTCTGTCTGTGGAGTTTTGTGCAGTACGGTACAATCGCTGCGCTAAGGCCTATTTTCGGGGATCTCGTGCACGCCGAGTGGTCGAAGTGGCGATAAACGCGAAGTTTTCATTTATTGACATATTTAAAATTAAATGACTTGATGTAACGACGGTGCCGGCTTCCGGGCCAACGTGGGCATTTTTGGGCGGGATGCGGCGCTGCGTCGCTGAACCACCGTCGGCAAGAACGCTGCAGCGTAGGTGGAAAGGATTGGGAGCAGGTGGCTGCCGATCGGCCGAAGCTGATTTTTCGAGAACGATTGAGATGCGACAAGATCACCAACCACGCCAAGAGCCGGGGCCCAACCATGTTGGGGGCGTGGTTGCCTTGCCGGAGAGCGGCCGTCAGCCCGTCGCCGGGCGAGTGCCCGAGCCGTCGCTCGGCGGCCCGAACGATCAACTGGATCTGAGCGTTGCCCAGATCGCGGTGATGTGGATTTTGCATTACGGGACGTCGCCGCCAAAGCCGCAGCGAACTCTGACGCGGGATATCGTCGAGTTCTATCCGGTCGCTCTCGATGTGATCTTGCGGGCGGAAATCATGCGGGGTGCCAAGCAGTCCGACCTGCGACTGATTTATTTCAAGGGATTGATCGTGGCTCAGACGCATCCGAAGCCGCAGATGGTCGATGCCATCCGGCGCGCGGACCGCGCGTTGGAGAGCGTCAGCACATCAGTTGAACAACCCGACGCATCCGCGCGGCGATCCCCTGGGGGCCAGCCATCGGAGGATCAGGACACCCTGGCCCATATCTCGGATGCGCTGGGACGTCCCTCCCGGTCTTCGTATTGAATGGCGAGCGCCCGGCTTGCGAGCGGCCTCCAGACTAACGACGATGGCTATACAAGTGCGGACGAGTTCGGCCGGGGCTGCCCGCGGTGAAATGCGGTCCGGTCTGAGTTTCGTGGAGCGCCGCCCTAGCGGCGGGCCGATTTAATGCTGGCCGTGAGCCGGTTGCCCGGCGCGTGCGGAGGAGCTGTTCGGATGAACGCCGACTTTAACAATCGTCGCGAAATTGCTGAAGAGAAAGAGGCCGATGAGTGGTTGATACGTGTGCGGCGCTATCTGCGGGTGCTGTCAATCCGCAAGAAGCAGCAGTTCAACCGCCGGGTGTCCATTGGCGATCTGTTGAGCGAACGCGCGGAGAACGCCGCGGCCTATGGCTTCGGCGAGGGGACTACGATGTACGACAACGTCCTTGTTCTCGGCCGGGTGGAGGTCGGCTGTCATACCTGGATAGGGCCTGGATGCATTCTCGACGGCTCGGGCGGCGGCCTCCGCATCGGCGATCACTGCTCAATATCGGCGGGCGTCCAGATCTATACACATCATACCGTTCAACGATCGCTGTCGATGGGTGTCGAGCCGATCGGATATGCGCCGACGAGGATCGGAGACGGGGTCTATCTCGGGCCGAACGTCGTGGTTCAGATGGGTATCACGATCGGCGACCGAACCGTTGTCGGCGCAAACTCGTTCGTGAACCGTGACATTGGCGACGGACTGAAAGCGTTTGGTACACCGGCTCGCATCAGGGGGCCGGTCGATTGACGAATTGCAATCATTGGTTTTATTTCAGTATGCGTATTTTTTCCTAAGGTAAGCCGTAATGTTCGAGGAAGTTTCGGGCTGTCGCATCGATGGAAGCAGGCTGTTGCTCTCGGGTGATCACCACCATTGGGGGAACCTGGAGCTTGACGGCGCTATGCTGTATCTGCGCGGAACGAGCAACGATTTGGTGGTGCGAACCATCACCGAGTTCGAAAATGTCTGGCTCGCCGGGGGCGAGAGGATCAGCGCCGAGATCTACGTCCGTCACACCCGTTATATCGACATGCCGACGCTGAGGCCTGTGAGTTTGGCGGAGAAATCGGCGACCAGATTTGCTATCTCGGCAGAGATCTCACTCGGAAGGCAGCATGTGTATGGATTCCAGGGCGAGGTATTTCTCGGGCGCGCCCAGCGAGTATTCCTGTATGTCGTATCTGCCGACAAGACGCGGGCGGCGGTCGAGTTTCATGGCGGCAACGACGCCAGCGGCGCTGCGCCCTTCGTCAACATTTCCGTCCAGCTTTCCTATGAAGTCTTCCAAACGACCTTCAGGCCATTGTGGCTGGGCGCGCCTCGCGCCGCCATCGACATAACCGTCGGGGTGTGCGGGTTCAGACAGGGAGGATCGTCGCCCGAGGACGAGGACGCGCGCGACTTCGTGATGGCGAGCGGAGCGTGGTCGGCAGAGCTGAAGTCGCTGAGCCTTGCCCTCAACGGCGCACCGTCCTGATCGCGGCCGTTGGCTGCCTGACTAAACCGTTAGTGGTGACGCGATGATCAGGACCGTCGGTCGACTACTTTATCGGTAGCGCGATCTTCCTACGCTGCATCTGCGGCACACCGACGTACCATATATTCCGTTCGCATCATTTGTCGCGGGAATATGCGTATCGTGTTGGACTGAGGCGCTTGACCTGATCGAGTTTGGGTGTGCGGTATCATGATATTGAACTGCAATACTTTAGCTTCGCGTCGTAAAAATGCGCAATGGAAAGCTCCAAAAATCAAAGCTGCCTTGGCAGATGCAGCTACCTATCCGGCATTTTTTGGTCTGCCGCGGCCTATCTGCTACGCCTTCTCCACGACGAGGAAACGGAAGCGGATCGACGTCGCATCAGAAATCGTGCCTCCGCTTGTTCCACGAGGCGCCGCATTTCCCAGAGCTGCGTGAGCTCGCGGCGGATCGTCGCGCGGTGCTCGATCAGGATCTTCAGTCGTTGATCGCATTCCTGGGCTCGGGAGATCATTTGGGTGACCGTGTTTCCGCCGCGTCTCCAAATATCGAATACGGATTTTCAGGAGCCGTCAAAGGTAGCTCGGCTTCAACCCTATTTTTTAATCTTAATATGTGAGGTAATCAGTCAGCGAGCGAACGGCGTACTTAGAATTGAGGCCACGATTCTGCTTCAATTCACCAGGCATCTATTTGCTGTCAGCCACGAGCAGGACATCCATGTTGGAACATCCTGCGGCGACGGGACGACGCTAGACAGCAAGACTGGCATCGCCCTGACGTCATAGCGCACCAAGAATGTGAAAATCAGCTTGCCGCTGAGTACTCCGGCCGTGCAGCTGGCCGCTGGCCGCAAGATCCGCATGCTTACGATCGTCGATACTACCTGACATTCTCGGATTCCCCGCCGTTTTGGTGTGGTTCCCGTTGCCGGCGCGAATGACGCCGAACCGAGGTGTCTCTTTCAAATCCCTTCCGGAACGTCCGGAGCTCCCGGCAGCCCTGTCCGATAAGTTGTAAGTGATGTTTTCAGGCCACGGCTCTGAGGTCTTGCTTTTGTCCTTGGCAGCAGGGCATTGATGTCGCGGTTGGGATGAGCGTTGGGGCACGCGCGGCGTCATGCAAAAATCAGCGAACCATCGATTTCCGGATCGTTGTCCGAACTCGGGTGCCTCCAACCTCAAATACTCTAAGTCGATTTCGTTTGTCGCGGTCCCACGGTCCGCAGCCACAGCCGCGGGAACGTCAGCTCCCGGTGCTCCGGTGTGGTGATCGTCGCGGATATCGGTGTTAGCATCGTTATTCTCCCAGGTATTCCAGCTTTCGACCTCCCTTGGCACCGTCCCGACCTCGCCCCCGATCCGGCAGGGACGCCGGAGTTTGCGTCGGTGGTCGCGCATCGAGCAGCAGGTCGTTCTGCATCAGGAGCGCGAGGACTTTGGCCACGTCTTCGGCGCGATCGAGGTCGACGGTCACAGTGCGCGTGTTGGTGTTGAGCCAAGCGAGCACGCGCTCTCGCGGTGGCCGTCGCCATCGTCGACCATCCGCGGGAATTGCCGTGCCTCGTCGCGGCCAGGCGGTTCGATCCTGATGACCTTGGCACCGAAATCGGCGAACGGTTTTCCGCAGTAGCTCGCTGTCGCCGGATCCGATTTCCACGACGCGCAAGTCCGATAATGCAGTTTCATTTCCGCCCGATCTTGTCCTTGCTTGCTCGCATCAAGTCGAGGCGCGTGGCGGTGTCAAGTCATCCGGGTCTGGACGGCATTCCGCGGTGCGGATTTGCCGAGCGCCAGCGACATCGCTGCAATCAGCGGCTTCATGAAGAAGGCGTCGTTCGCCGGATAGATGCCGGTGTGTAGGCCGAAGGATTTCAACTCGTCGGACACGACCGGTCCGACCGACGCAATCGGCGTGCCGGCCAGCGCTGCGCGCAATTGTTGGTCGCGGCCATGCGCTGTCGCCGCCTCGACGAGCCGGCGCACCTGACCCGAACTGGTCAGCGCGATGGCATCGATGCGGCCCGCGGCCATCTCGTCGATCGCGGCGACTATGTTGGCCTCCGCCGCCTTGGAGTCATAGACGTAGGGCGACACCGTATCGACCTCGGCGCCCCAGGCCTTGATGGCGTCGGTCAGTACGCTATGGTCCTTTTCGGGATAAAGCTGCAGGCCAAGACGGTGGCCCTTGAGGTCGAGCCGGGACAGCATTTCGGCGATGCCCTCCGAGGTCGGCTTCTCCGTGGTGATGTCGGGCTCCAGCCCGATTTCGCGCAACGCCCGTCCGGGCTTGGGGCCGCGGGTGAATTTTCTGGACTTGCCGACCGCGGCGACAAATTCCGCCTCGAGGCCCAGCCGCCGCACTACCTTCATCAGCCGGCGGAGCCCTTCGCCGGTCATCAGGACGAGGTCATCGAACGGACGGTCGATGCAGCGGCGGATCCAGGCTTCCACCGGGGCGGGGTCGGGGGCGTCGTGGATGGTGAACATCGGACATTGCAGCACGTCGGCGCCCTGTTCGGCGAGCAGCCGGGAAAACTGCGCCTCCTCGCGGGTCTCGAGGATCAGGATGCGGTAGCCGTCGAGCTTGCCAGCCATGAGGAGAACCCGTTCTTTGCCTGCGGAATCAAGCGTTTGGACCAATCGCGGTGGGCGCCATCTTGCAGCGCGGGACGGCATTGGCGCAAGGCCCGGCCGGGTGATAGGGAAGGGCCCTGTCAACGCCTTTCCTCCGGCCGAAATCTCATCCCATGCCTCATCATCAGTTCGTCCTGACGCTGTCCTGCCCCGATCGCCCGGGCATCGTCGCCGCTGTCACCACCTTCCTGTTCGACAACGGCCAGAACATTCTCGACGCCGCACAGTTCAACGACGTCGAGACTGGCCAGTTCTTCATGCGCGTGGTGTTCACCGCCTCCGATGTTCCGGTGGAATTGCCGGTGCTGAAAGACGGTTTCCGCACCATCGCCGAGCGCTTCGCGATGGACTGGAAGATGCGCGACCGCAAGACGCTGCGCCGGGTGATGCTGCTGGTGTCGAAGTCCGACCACTGCCTGGTCGATATCCTGTATCGCTGGCGCACCGGCGAGCTGGAGATGATCCCCACCGCGATCGTCTCCAACCATCCGCGCGAGACCTACAAGGACCTCGATTTCGGCGACATCCCGTTCCACTACATGCCGGTCACCAGGGAGACCAAGCAGCAGCAGGAGCAGGCGATCTGGGATCTGGTCAACGCGACCAAGACCGACCTCGTGGTGCTGGCGCGCTACATGCAGATCCTGTCCGACGAGATGTCGGCGCGGCTGTCCGGCCACTGCATCAACATTCATCACTCGTTCCTGCCCGGCTTCAAGGGCGCGCGGCCCTATCACCAGGCCCATGCGCGCGGCGTCAAGCTGATCGGCGCCACCGCGCATTATGTCACCAGCGATCTCGACGAAGGCCCGATCATCGACCAGGACGTCGAGCGCATCAGCCACCGCGACACGCCGGAGGACTTGGTGCGCAAGGGCCGCGACATCGAGCGCCGCGTGCTGGCCCGCGCCATCCGCTATCACCTCGAGGACCGTACCGTCCTTAACGGCAGCAAGACCGTGGTGTTCGTGGACTAAAACGCCGGATGGCCGCGGCTACGCAGGCCCCGCGGCCTCTGTCGTCAACATTCCGAGCAGCCGCCGCACCGCGGCCGGGATCGGCGCGACAATCGGCGCGTCGAACAGCGGCGCCAGCGCCATAGCGGCCTGGCCGAGCGGCCCGCCGCCGATGATGACCGCCTCGGCGCGGTCCTTTTCGAGGCAGGCGCGGACGGCATCGGCGAGCGCCGCCTGCAGCCGCTCGGGATCCGCGGCCAGTTCAACCGGATCGCCGGGCGTGAGGCGGACGCCGCTGAAGAGATGGCTGAGGTTGAGGCGCCGCGCGGCGTCCTCGATCGAATCCACCAGGTCCGGCGTCACGGTGGCGACGCCAAAGCGGCGGCCGGCTTCAGACGCCTCCAGCATCGAAGCTTCGCAGATCCCGACCACCGGGATGATGACGCGATCCTGCAAGCTCTTGAGTCCCGGATCGCCATAGGCGCCAACGATGATGCCGGCAAACCCGGCAGCCTCGCGCACGCCGATGTCCACCACCTCATTGGCGGAAGCCGCGAGCTCCACGGCTGTGGTGATCATTGCGGGGCTGTTTTGCGCGGTGGCGCCGACGATCTGCACATCGTCGGGCAAGCCCGCGGCGGCGATGCGCACCATCATCTCCGTAGTCTTGCCGGAGCTGTTGGGATTGATCAGCAGGATTTGTCGCATGATCGCTCAGGTAGTTTCCGGCAATGCCGCCACGTTGATGTCTTCCATGGACTTTCCATAGGTTTCCGGACCGAACTGGATGCAGGCGGCGAAGATGCCGTACATCACGGCGATCATCGTGAATACGCCGGGCAGGCCGTAGCCGTCCAGCACGCGGCCGGAGATCAGCGGCATGATGGCGCCCGCCGCGGTGCCGCTGGCCAGGATGAAGGCGACGCCGAAGGCGCGCGACCTGGTCGGGTACAGTTCCGGCGCATAGATCCAGATGGTGGTGTTGAGCACCAGCACGAAGAACTGGAACAGCGCGCCGAAGAACAGCAGCAGATAGATGTTGGCGCCGAGGAAGCCGAAGCACAGGGAGGCCAGGCACGCGCAGATCGCGCCCATGGTCAGGATGCGTTTGCGCGGGAATTTGTAGCCCAGGGCGGACGCCGCCACGGTGCCGAGGAAACTGCCGAACTGGATCACCATCGTATAAAACAGGCTGGCCGACAGCGTGTAGCCCTGTGCCACCATCATCATCGGCAGCAGCGTCAGCACCGAGAGCTGTGCGCCGTAGCTCATCAGGATGGCGATGGTCACGGGAATCGTGCGCGACGCATAGGGCGCCTTGAAGATCCCGGTCCAGTCGATGTCGGCGACAGGGAGCGGGGCACCGCCTTCGCTGAGATACGGTGTGACTACGAGGTTCTTCGGATTGAGCCGGCCGGAGGCCAGGATCGACAGCACCTTGTTGGCTTCGGCGGTCCGGTTCTGCGACAGCAGGTAGCGCGGCGTTTCCGGAATGTAGCGCCGGTAGAACACGATCAGCAACGACGGCAGCGCGAGGCTGAGGAACAGCCAGCGCCAGCCGTTGTCGCCGGGAAACAGCGTGAAGATCAGCAGGCCGAAGGCCGGCGCCAGGAAGTTGCCGAGTCCACCGGCGCCGACATTGACAAGGCCGACGGCCGTGCCGCGGAATTTCGCCGACGAGATTTCAGCCAGGATGGTGACGGCGGTGGAGATCTCACCGCCCAGGCCGAAGCCGACAATGGCGCGCCCGACGCAGAGCAGCCCGAAGGATGGCGCGGCTGCGCACAGCAGCGAGCCGATGGTGAACAGCAGCAGGTTGATGCCGAGCATCACCCGCCGGCCATACTTGTCGGAGATGATCCCCGACGCCAGCCGTCCGGTGGCCGCTGCGCCGAAGGTGATGGTGTTGAGAAATCCGATGTCGGCGCCGGTCAGCCCCCATTGCGCGCGCAGCATGGGCGCGGTGATGCCGACCGTGTTCTGTTCGAAACTGTCGAACAGGCAGCCGATCAAAATCAGGAACACGATCTTCTTATGCGTGACGGTGGTGCCGATGGCGTTGAGCGCGCCCTCGAGTTCGCGGACCTTCGGTGTGTCGCCAACTGACGTCGTAAGTGGCCCCATCGCCATGCATAGTTCCCCCCGTAGGTCCTGCAGCATGCAGGACGTGCTCAACGGGAACAAGTTGCATGATCTGTGCCGTGCGAGCGGCCTCGTTGGTTTGGCGGGCAGGATTGAGCATCGCCCGTGGCGGGCGTCCCTCCCAACGTTGCAAGACCAATTGAGCCCCGCTCAAGAATCGGAGTGCTCAGGCAGAATGCCGCCGCCGCACAGAAATTGCGCAGGGGACGGACTGGCCTTGCCTCGGTCGTAGCTCCCGGGGCGGGCGATGAATACGTTCAGGCCGTGCTCAGTGAATCGCCGTCGCCGACGATGGCGCGACGCCATTGGCGGCGTCCTGCGCAGCCTGCGCGGCCTGTTGCTGTCTGAGCCACTCGTCGTATTTCTCGGTGCCGGGACGGGGCGGCGCATCGGCCGGCAGGCCACCGGCCCAGGCCGGGATCAGGTCGCCCATGCTGCCCGCAACAAAAGAGCTGATCGAGCCGCAGCCCCCAAGGCTCGCAGCCATCAGCGTGACAGCGGTCAAAATGGAGACGCGACGAACCAGGGCCATGGACAACCATCGCTGCTGCACCACCGGGCCAACTTTACCAGATCCGGACATGCTGTCAGGCGATTTGTGGGGCGGCCGTTCCAACCTAAGCACGCCATCGCCGCATTGTGCGAAAACTATCATTTGTTTCATATATCCGGCTTGCGCTAGGTGCCTGTGAAGACGCGGTAGGTCATCTATAACCCAAGTGGTGATGAAACACTTACCTGCAAGATGCGGGCCTTGGCCGGACCGGTTGGTCATGTCAAGGTATTGAAATACCTGATAAATTGATCCGCCCTTCCAGGCGGCCGGGCAACGGTCGTTGCCGGGGGCGTCGGTTGGCCGCGGCGGGCAGGAGAGATCGGGTCCAAAGTTGCGATTGACGCGGACACGCGCAACTGAGACGCATGCGGCGGCATGAGGTGCGGTGCACGTCGTGACGAGGAATTTTCAGCCAGGGTTGCAGCAAGAACCGGCTCGACGCGGTTCGGCGACCCAAATGGACAGGGGAGGAGCGGCAGATGTTTAATCGCACCAGGACGATGTTGCAGGGGATCGCCGGCATGGCGCTGATGGCGGCGTCCGCCGTCACCGCGGCGCAGGCCCAGGAGACCGTCAAGATCGGTCTCATTGTGCCGATGACCGGAGGACAGGCCTCCACGGGCCAGCAGATCAACAACGCCATCAAGCTGTACATGCAGAAGAACGGCGACACCGTTGCCGGCAAGAAGATCGAGGTTATCCTCAAGGACGACGCGGCGTTGCCCGACAACACCAAGCGCATCGCCCAGGAACTGATCGTCAACGACAAGGTCAATGTCATCGCCGGCTTCGGCGTGACCCCCGCCGCGCTGGCCGCAGCGCCGCTGGCGACCCAGGCCAAGGTGCCGGAAATCGTCATGGCCGCCGGCACCTCGATCATCACCGAGCGCTCGCCCTATATCGTGCGGACCTCCTTCACGCTGGCGCAGTCGTCCACCATCATCGGCGACTGGGCCGCCAAGAACGGCATCAAGAAGGTCGCCACGCTGACCTCCGACTATGCGCCGGGCAACGACGCACTGCAGTTCTTCAAGGAGCACTTCGTCGCCGGCGGCGGTCAGGTGGTCGAAGAGGTCAAGGTGCCGCTGGCCAATCCGGACTTCGCGCCGTTCCTGCAGCGCATGAAGGATTCCAAGCCCGACGCGGTGTTCGTGTTCGTGCCGGCCGGACAGGGCGGCAACTTCATGAAGCAGTATGCCGAGCGCGGCCTCGACAAGTCCGGCATCAAGGTGATCGGACCCGGCGACGTCACCGACGACGACCTGCTCAACGGCATGGGCGACGCAGTGCTGGGCACCGTCACCGCGCACATCTACTCGGCAGCGCATCCCTCGGCGATGAACAAGTCTTTTGTCGCAGACTACAAGAAGGCCTACGGCACCCGCCCGGGCTTCATGGCCGTGGGCGGCTGGGACGGCATCCACCTGGTCTATGAGGCGCTGAAGAAGACCGGCGGCAAGGTCGACGGCGATGCGCTGATCGCGGCCATGAAGGGCATGTCCTGGGAGAGCCCGCGCGGCCCGATCTCGATCGATCCGGACACCCGTGACATCGTCCAGAACGTCTATATCCGTGAAGTGAAGAAGGTCGACGGCGAACTCTACAACGTCGAATTCGCAACCTTCGACGCCGTCAAGGATCCCGGCAAGACGAAGAAGTAGTATTAAGCGCGACGGCTGATGGTTTTCCTCCCCATGCGCAGCGAAGCTGCGCGGGGTGGGGAGGGTCGGCCGAACGAGGCGATGCGAGAGCATCGCCGAAGTGGAGGCCGGGGTGGGCGCCCCACACGCCGATCTCCATGCTGCACCCCCCCACCCGACCGGGTTTCGCTACGCTCCGCCCGGCCACCCTCCCCACCGCGAAGACGCGGGGGGAGGGATAAGCAAGAAAGCTCCCGCGCGACATGACCCTTCTCACCATCCTGTTCGACGGCGTCGCCTACGGCATGTTGCTGTTCGTGCTGGCCTGCGGCCTGGCGGTGACCATGGGCCTGATGAATTTCGTCAACCTCGCCCACGGCGCCTTCGCCATGGCCGGCGGCTATGTCTGCGCTATTCTCGTCAACCGCTCCGGCCTGCCGTTCTTCGCCGCATTGCCGATCGCCTTCCTGGTCAGCGCCGCCCTCGGTGCGCTGTTGGAGCGCACGCTGTATCGCCACCTCTACGCCCGCAGCCACCTCGACCAAGTGCTGTTCACCATCGGCCTCGTCTTCATGTCGGTGACCGCCTGCGATTATTTCATGGGGTCGTCGCAGACCTTCATCCACCTGCCGGACTATCTGCAGGGCCAGATCGACATTTTCGGCCTTGGCGTCGGGCGCTACCGGCTGATGATCATTGTGATCTGCGGCCTGCTTACGGTGGCGCTGCAACTGATCCTGTCGAAGACCCGGTTCGGCAGCCGGCTGCGCGCTGCCGTCGATGATCCCCGCGCCGCAAGCGGCCTCGGCATCAACGTGCCGCAGGTCTTTGCGCTGACCTTTGCGTTCGGCTGCGGCCTGGCCGGCTTCGGTGGCGCGCTCGGCGCGGAGATCCTTGGGCTCGATCCGTACTTCCCGCTGAAGTTCATGATCTACTTTCTGATCGTGGTCACCGTCGGCGGCTCCTCCAGTATCACCGGGCCGTTCCTGGCCTCATTGCTGCTGGGCATCGGCGACGTCGCCGGCAAGTACTACGTGCCGAAACTCGGGGCCTTCGTGATCTACACCATGATGATCGTGATCCTGATCTGGCGCCCGAACGGCCTGTTCGGCCGCGCCAACGCGCGGTGAGGGCGTCATGACCGTCAACGACACGCTTCGTTCCCAGGTCGGCCACTCCGCCATGCAGCGCGGCCGCTGGCGCTGGCCGGAGCTGGTGTTCTGGCTGCTTGCCGCGAGTTGCGTGTTCCTGTTTCCCAACCGCTATCTGATCCTCACCGAGATCGCCTGGCTGGCGCTGTTCGCGCTGTCGCTCGACCTGATCCTCGGCTATGCCGGCATCGTCTCGCTCGGCCACGCCGCCTTCTTCGGCTTCGGCGGCTACGCCGCGGGTCTGCTGGCGTTGCACCACATCGTCGATGAGCCGGTGCTGGCGCTGCTAGTCGCCGGCTTTGCGGCGATGGCATTGGGCTTCGTCACCAGCTTCCTGGTGATGCGCGGATCGGACCTCACGCGGCTGATGGTGACCCTGGGCATCGCGCTGCTGCTGCGCGAACTTGCCAACAAGTTTTCCAACATCACCGGTGGCTCCGACGGGTTGCAGGGCATCGAGATGGCGCCGATCCTCGGCCTGTATTCCTTCGACATCTTCGGCAAGGTCGGCTTCATCTATTGCCTCTGCGTGCTGTTCGTCATGTTCCTGCTGGCGCGGCGGATCGTGAATTCGCCGTTCGGCCTGTCGCTGCGCGCGATCCGCAACAATCCGCTGCGTGCCTCCGCCATCGGCATTCCCGTCGATCGCCGCCTGATCGCGATCTATACCGTCGCGGCCTTCTTCGCCGGCGTCGCCGGCGCGCTGTCGACCCAGACCACGGCGCTGGCCTCGCTCGACGGCTTTGCCTTCGACCGCTCGGCCGACCTGATGCTGGTACTGATCATCGGCGGCACCGGCTATCTCTATGGCGGGCTGATCGGCGCGGTGATCTTCAAACTGCTGCAGGAGTTGTTCTCGACCCTGACGCCGCAATACTGGCAATTCTGGATCGGCCTGGTGCTGGTGGTGATCGTGCTGGTCGGCCGCGAGCGCATGCACCGCTGGGCGCTGTACCTGCCGAACCTGGTGATGCGCCGCTTCGGGGCGAAGGCGCCGATCATGCTGCCGGAAGGTGACGCGCCATGACCATCGCCCTGGAAACCGTCAATCTGGAAAAGACGTTCGGCGGGCTCAAGGTGACCCGCGACCTCTCGCTGAAGATCGAGGCCGGCGCGCGCCACGCGCTGATCGGCCCCAACGGCGCTGGCAAGACCACGGTGATCAACCTGCTGACCGGCGTGCTGGCGCCGAATTCCGGCCGCATCCTGCTGGAAGGCCAGGACATCACCGCGCTGCCGGTGCACAAGCGCGTGCTGCGCGGGCTGTCGCGCACTTTCCAGATCAACCAGCTGTATGCGGACCTGACGCCGCTGGAGACCATCGGTCTCGCCGCATCCGAACATCTCGGACATGGCAGCGACTGGTGGCGCCGCATGGGCACCCGCACCGACGTCAACGATGAGATCGCCGAAAACCTCGCGCGCTTCCATCTGCTCGACGTCATGAACGAGCGGACCGCCACGCTGCCCTACGGCAAGCAGCGGCTGCTGGAGATCGCGGTGGCGATCGCCACCAAGCCGCGCGTGCTGCTGCTCGACGAGCCTGCCGCTGGCGTGCCGGAGAGCGAACGGCACGATATCCTGTCCGCGGTGGCCAGCCTGCCGCGCGACGTCACGGTGCTCTTGATCGAGCACGACATGGACCTGGTGTTCTCCTTTGCCGACCGCATCTCGGTGCTGGTCGCCGGCGCCATGCTGGTGGAGGGACCGCCCGACGAAGTCGCGCGCGATCCGCGGGTCAAGGCCGTCTATCTCGGCGAGGGTGCCGATGCCTGAATTGCTTGAAATCGATCAGCTGTGCGCCGGCTACGGCCAGGCCGTGGTGATCCCGAAGATGACACTGCAGCTCGGCGAGGGCCAGGTGCTGGCGCTGCTCGGCCGCAACGGCACCGGCAAGACCACCCTGATCAACTCGATTGTCGGCGTCACCCGCCGCTTCAGCGGCACCGTGAGGCTCGGCGGTCGCGACGTCACGTCGCTGCGGCCGGACCAGCGTGCCCGCCTTGGCATCGGCTGGGTGCCGCAGGAGCGCAATATCTTCCGTTCGCTGACCGTGGAAGAGAACATGACCGCGGTGGCGAAGTCCGGCGAGTGGACCGTGAAGAAGGTCTACGAGATGTTTCCGCGGCTGGAAGAGCGCAAGGCGAATTTCGGCAACCAGTCTGTCCGGCGGCGAGCAGCAGATGCTGGCGGTCGGGCGCGCGCTGGTGCTCAATCCGCAGGTGCTGCTGCTCGACGAGCCGACCGAGGGCCTCGCCCCGATCATCGTCGACGAACTGCTGGCGGCGCTCGGCAAGATCACCCGGGCGGGCGGCATTTGCTCGATCATCGTCGAACAGAATGCGCGAAAGATTCTCGGGCTGGCCGATCGTGTCGTGATATTAGAACGCGGGGGGATCGTTCATGACGCCGCCAGCGCCGCACTCAAGGCCGATCCGGACGTGCTGGAACGGTTCCTCGGGGTCGCAGGCGCGGCGAAACACTAGGATTGGGATGACGCGAAATAGACACTTGTCCCGGGCGCGCTGCGGCATTCTTATGCCGCTGCGCAGAACCGGGACCGTCTCAAACGCCGTCGCCCGTCATGGTCCCGGACGCAAGTTTTAGCTGATACGACAAGATCATTGAGGGAGTACGAAGACATGCTGAGAACAACTGCCCCGTTCCGTGCCGACGAAGTCGGCAGCCTGCTGCGCCCGCAGTCCATCAAGGATGCCCGCGCCAAGCTCGAGAAGGGCGAGATCTCCGCCGACGATCTGCGCAAGGTCGAGGACATGGAGATCGAGAAGGTCGTTCACAAGCAGTCCTCGCTCGGCCTCAAGCTGGCGACCGACGGCGAATTCCGCCGCTCGTGGTGGCACTTCGACTTCCTCGCCAAGCTGACCGGCTGTGAACTGTATCATCCCGACACCGGCATCCAGTTCGCCGGCGTCGAAACCCGCCACGATTCGGTGCGGGTCATCGGCAAGCTGGATTTCCCCGACGATCATCCGATGCTGGCGCACTTCAAGTTTCTCAAGCGCCACGCCGACATTGCCGGCGTCACCGCCAAGATGACCATCCCGTCGCCGGCGGTGCTGCATTTCCGCGGCGGCCGCAAGGCGATCTCCAAGGAGGTCTATCCGGACATCGAAGTGTTCTTCGAGGACCTCGCCAAGACCTACCGCAAGGCGGTGAAGGCGTTCTACGACTCCGGCTGCCGCTACCTGCAGCTCGACGATACCGTCTGGGCCTATCTGTGCTCGGAAGCCGAGTTGCAGAAGGTGCGCGACCGCGGCGAGGACGCCGACAACCTGCAGCAGATCTATTCGCGGATCATCAATTACGCGATCGCCGAGCGCCCGGCCGATATGGTGATCACCACCCATGTCTGCCGCGGCAACTTCCGCTCCACCTGGATTTCGTCGGGCGGCTATGAGCCGGTGGCGGAAACCCTGCTGGCCGGCACCAACTACGATGGCTACTTCCTGGAATACGATTCGGACCGCGCCGGCGGCTTCGAACCGCTGCGCTTCCTGCCGAAGGGCAAGAAGATTGTCGTGGTCGGTGTCATCACCTCGAAGGTCGGCGAGCTCGAGAAGAAGGAAGACATCAAGGCGCGCTTGACGGAGGCCGCTAAGTTCGCGCCGCTCGAGCAGCTCGCGGTGTCGCCGCAGTGCGGCTTCGCCTCGACGGAAGAAGGCAACATCCTCAGCGAGGAAGAGCAGTGGGCCAAGCTGCGGCTTGCCGTCGACGTCGCCAACGAGGTTTGGGGCAAGTAGTCCGAACCGCGTGTCTTGCCTTCCCGGTGGGGAGGCAAGGCGGCGGGGCGCGGTGGATTCGTCGAATCAGCGGCTGCTGACGACGATCAGCGGCTCGGCCGACCGCAGGGTCAGGTTGGCGGACAGCTGTGCGGCCACCATGAACAAGGCCATTGTCGCCGGTATGGAAACGAGTCTGATCAGTTGAATTGCTGAAAGCACGGCGGTCTCTCCGAGTGTGGTTTACCCCCGGGGAGACCTTGCGGGATTATGGTTAACAAAGCGTTCATGCGTGCGGATGGCCGCAACGCAACTGTCGCGGGTGCCCCTGCCGCGGCCCATTTGCTCTGGCAATACACCGATAGGGCGTCGCCGGCCGACAGGTGATCGCGCGTCGCCTCATGCAATCCGCCACGGCGTTTTCGGCTGAAATCGCGCTTTCAGGCATTCGACAAAGTGTGACACCCGCGCCGAGACGCCGCGGCGCGCCGGCACCAGCGCCAGAATATCGGCACCTTCGAACTCGTGGCTGGGGAAGAGCCGACGCAATTCCCCGCGCTTGACGGAAGGTGCCACGTCCCATTCCGAGCGGAGTGCGATACCCAGGCCGGCTGCAGCCCACGCGCGAACGACCTCGCCATTGTTGCTGGTCAGCGTCGGGCTTATCCGGAGGGGCTCCCAGCGTCGGGACGACGCGTTGCGATCCTTGTAACGCCAGAGCGTCACGTCTTCTTCGTTTTCGCGAACCGACAGGCAGGCGTGCTGCTGGAGGTCGCGGGGATGCATCGGCGTTCCGCATCGCTTGAGATAGGCGGGACTGGCGCAGACCCAGCGTGCATTGCGCGCGAGGAGATGAGCGATCCATGAGGAGTCGCGGATCGCGCCGATATGGACCACGACGTCGGCTTCCACACTGCCATTCCATGGCGCTTCCGCAAGATCCAGCGTCGCGCGCACCTGCGGATAATCGCGGGCAAACGCCGCCATGACAGGAGCGACGTGGACCCGGCCGAAACCGAACGGCGCCACGACCCGCAGCGATCCGGCAAATGCGCCGCCGCGCAGGCTGTCGGCGAGACCTTCGACACGGGACAATATCGACCTGGCTTCCTCCACGAGTTGCTCGCCTTCCGGCGTGAAGCGGAGTCCGCGGGAGTTGCGCACCACGAGATTGGCTTCGAGGCTGGCTTCCAGCCGCTTCAGGCGCATGGACAACGCGGGCGGCGTGACGTCCAGCGCTCTTGCGGCCGCGCTCAGCGACCCGGTCCGGCTCAGCGCCGCCACGAAGCGCAGGTCATCGAGCGAGATCATTCAATTTTCCTGAACAGATGAGGTAGTTCCATTTAAACACAACTGATGATCGGGATGATAGAGGTTCGACATGACCATGCCCCGCGCCGTTCTTTTCGATCTCCTCACCGCGCTGCTCGATTCCTGGAGCGCCTGGAATGCCGCAGCCGGATCCGAAGCCGCAGGCCGGACCTGGCGCGCGGAGTACCTGCGTCTGACCTACGGCTGCGGGGCCTATGTGCCCTACGAGGATCTGGTCCGGCAGGCCGCGCGCACGACGGGCCTTCCGGTTTCGGTTGCCGACGCGCTTGAGGCCAGTTGGGGCTCGTTGCCGGTGTGGAGCGGGGCCCAGGCGGCGCTCGACCGACTGGCGGGGCGGACCCGTCTGGCCGTGGTCACGAACTGCTCGGCGCGCCTCGGACGCATGGCCGCCGCGCGGCTTCAAACGCCATGGGATGTGGTGGTCACGGCGGAGGAAGCCGGCTTCTACAAGCCTGACCCGCGCCCCTATCGTCTCGCTCTGGACAGGTTGGGCGTTTCGGCTGCGGACGCCGCCTTCGTCGCAGGCTCGGGCTACGACGTGTTCGGCACGTCGGCTGTGGGGCTGCGCACCTATTGGCACAACCGCGTCGGCCTGGCGCGGCCCGAGGGGCGCCGGCGGCCGAAAAAGAATCTGCAAACCTGGATGATCTCGTTCCGTGGCTGGAGGATTTTTCATGAAATCTCGCTTACTCGCGGCTGCCTTCATCGTTGGATTGAACATCTCTGCGGCGACGGCGCAGGTTTTCCCCGACAGGCAACTGACGTTGATCGTGCCGTTTCCCGCCGGTGGCCCGAGCGATGCGCTCGGACGAAGCGTGGCCCAGGCCATGGCCGCGCACCTCAAGCAATCCATCGTGGTGGAGAACATCGGTGGCGCCAGCGGCACCATCGGCCTGACCAAGCTGATGAAGGCCCCGGCGGATGGATACACGCTCGGCTTCGGGACCATCGGGACCCATGTGGCGAATGTCGCGCTGTTCAAGAAGCTGCCGTACGATCCGGTCGCCGACTTTGAACCTGTCGGTCTTGCGGGGATGGCGTCGACGCTTCTGGTGGCGCGAAAAGACCTGCCCGCGTCCAGCCTGCAGGAATTCGTCGCCTATGCCCGCGCCAATCGCGAGAAGCTCACTTATGGCAGTGCCGGCGTCGGATCGATTTCGCACTATGCCTGCGTCGTCCTGCTGTCGAGCCTGAAGCTGAACATCACCCACGTTCCCTATCGCGGCGTGGCGCCGGCGATGAACGATCTGATGGGCGGTCACGTCGACTTCATGTGCGACCAGACCACCACCGCGCTGCCGCAGGTGCTGGGCGGGACCATCAAGGCCATCGCCGTGCTCGGCGATCAGACCCTGCCTCAGGCGCCGCAGGTCGCCACTGCGGCGGCAGCGGGCTATCCCGACGTCAACCTGCGCTCGTGGAATGCGATCTTCGTGCGCAAGGGGACATCCGCACCCATCGTGCAAAAGTTGAACGAGGCGCTGCGTGCGGCCATTGCCGATCCGGATGTCGCCCGGCAAATGACCGCGGTCGGCGTCGAGCTGCCGCAGGGCGCCAATCTCGAACCCGGCGCGGTCACCGCATTGATCGCACGGGGCCTGCAGCAGGACGTGCCCGTGCTGCGCGCCAAGGGCGAATACCTGGATTGAGCATGACATTTCTCCTCGATATCGAAACGCCGGCCGCCATCGTCGACGTCGCCCGCATGCAGCGCAACATCGCCCGCATGCAGGACCGCATGAATGCTTTCGGCGTCAGCTTCCGTCCGCATGTGAAAACGACGAAATGCGTCGCCGTCGCCGACAGGCAGCGCGCCGCGGGCGCGACCGGCATCACCGTCTCGACCTTGCGCGAAGCCGAAGAGTTCTTTGCCGCCGGCCACGACGACATCCTCTATGCGGTGTGCATCGCGCCGCATAAACTCGAGCGGGCAGGGCGGTTGCGCCAGCAGGGGTGCCGTCTCACCATTCTCGTCGACTCGATCGCGATCGCTCGAGCCGTCGTCGAAGCGCAAACACGTTGCGGACCTTTTGACTTTTTGATCGAGGTCGACAGCGACGGGCACCGCTCCGGGGTCGGTCCGGAGGATGCCGATCTGATCGAGATCGCCCGCATCCTTGACACCGGCGGTGCCACGCTTCGCGGCGTGCTGACCCATGCCGGCAACTCCTACGATCTGCACGATCCCGCTTCTCTGCAGCAACTGGCGGAGCAGGAGCGCGCCTTGAGCGTTCGTGCGGCGGAGCGGCTTCGTGCCGCCGGTTTTCCCTGTCCCGTCGTCAGCGTCGGATCGACCCCGACCGCGCTGTCGGCCCGCGCGCTGGACGGCGTGACGGAAGTGCGCTGCGGCGTCTATGTGTTCTTCGACCTGTTCATGACGAATGTCGGCGTCTGCGCGATCGACGATATCGCTTTGTCCGTGCTGACGACGGTGATCGGCCATCAGCCGGACAAGGGCTGGGTCATCGTGGATGCCGGATGGATGGCCATGAGCCGGGACCGCGGCACGGCCCGCCAGTCGCAGGATTATGGATACGGACTCGTATGCGATGCGGCGGGCAAGCCGATCGAGGAACGCCTGGTGATGATCGCCGCGAACCAGGAACACGGGATCCTGGCCGCGCCGGATGCCGCCGCCATGTCCGTTGCCAATCGCTTTCCGATCGGCACGCGGCTTCGCATCCTTCCAAACCACGCCTGCGCCACCGGCGCGCAGTTCTCTCAGTACCATGCTGTCGGCGATGCCGCCCCGGCCACCTGGAAGCGCTTCAATGGCTGGTGATAGCAACGTGAGCACGCTTCACGGATTGGCGGCTCCTGGAGGGCACTATCGCCATGCCATGCGCGCCGGCGACCTGGTGTTCGTGTCCGGGCAATTGCCCATAGCATCCGACGGCACAAGGCTGTCGGACCGGGATTTCGAGACGCAGGCGCGTCAGGCGCTGGCCAATGTCGCAGCCGCGCTGGCATCGGCAGGCACCGGGATCGATGCGCTCGTTCAGGTTCGCGTTTACATCACCGACATCAACGACTGGCCCGCCTTCGACCGGATTTATGCCGGATGGGCCGGCGCGGTCAGGCCGGCCCGCGCGGTTGTTCCCGTGCCCGCGCTTCACTACGGTTTCCGGATCGAGATCGAAGCCGTGGCGAGCGTGGTGTTATTGCCGGATTGATCGCGGCTGCGGAGTTCACGTGAATGAGACGCGTGTGGCCGGAAGCCTCACGCCTTCCCGCGCCCGACGCCCTCATACACAAACCCCGCCGCCGCCATCTCTTCCGGCCGGTAGACGTTGCGCAAATCCACCATCACCGCCTGCTTCATCGCCGCCTTGAGCCGGTCGAGATCCAGTGCGCGGAACTGGACCCATTCGGTGACGATCACCAGCGCGTCGGCGCCGTCGGCGCAGTCATAGGCATCGGCGCAATAGGTTATGTCGGGGAGTTCGGCCTTGGCCGCCTCCATGCCGACCGGGTCGAAGGCGCGCACTTTGGCGCCCATGTCGAGCAGGCCGGTGACCAGCGGGATCGACGGCGCCTCGCGCATGTCGTCGGTGTCGGGCTTGAAGGTCAGGCCGAGCACGGCGATCGTCTTGCCCCGCAGGTTGCCCCCGAGCGCGTGTGACACCTTGCGCGCCATCGCGCGCTTGCGGTTGTCGTTGACGGACAGCACGGCCTCGACGATGCGCAGCGGCACATCCTGGTCGAGCGCGATCTTGACCAGCGCACGGGTGTCCTTGGGAAAGCACGAGCCGCCGAAGCCGGGGCCGGCATGCAGGAATTTGCTGCCGATGCGGTTGTCCATGCCGATGCCGCGCGCCACGTCCTGAACGTCGGCGCCGACCTTCTCGGCGAGATCGGCGATTTCGTTGATGAAGGTGATCTTGGTCGCCAGAAATGCGTTGGCTGCGTATTTGATCAGCTCGGCGGTGCGCCGTGCGGTGTACATCACCGGCGCCTGGTTGAGCGACAGCGGCCGGTAGATCTCGCCGATCGCTTTTCGCGCGCGTTCATCAGAAGTGCCGACCACGATGCGGTCGGGGAACTTGAAGTCGCGGATGGCCGCGCCCTCGCGCAGGAATTCCGGATTGGAGGCGACCGCCACATCGGCCGCCGGATTGGTTTCCAGGATCAGTCGCTCGACCTCGTCGCCGGTGCCGACCGGCACGGTGGATTTGGTGATTACCACGGTGAAGCCTGACAGCGCTGCGGCAATCTCGCGCGCGGCGGCATAGACGTAAGAGAGGTCGGCGTGCCCGTCGCCGCGCCGCGACGGCGTACCGACGGCGATGAACACCGCGTCGGCCTGGCCGACCGGGCCGGTGAGGTCGGTGGTGAAATCGAGCCGGCCGGCCTTCACATTGGTCGCCACCAGCGCGTCGAGGCCGGGTTCGAAGATCGGGATCTCTCCCCCGCGAAGCGCCGCGATCTTGTCGGCGTCTTTGTCGACGCAGGTCACGTGGTGACCGAAGTCGGCAAAACAGGCGCCGGAGACAAGGCCGACATAGCCGGTGCCGATCATGGCGATGCGCATGGAAAACCTGTGGCTGGGGTGAGGGGGAGGGGGAATCCTGCGGACGGGTCTTAGCAGAAGCAGACGACTTTCACACGACGCTGCAATGCAGCAACGGTCCATTTCCATTGTGGGCAGATGGTGCTAGGAAGTGGGCTAGACCATTTTCTGCCCACCGGCTTGGCCTGTCCCCGCTGATGAAAAACGACCAGATCCTCGACCAGATTTCGGACTATTGCCGCCAGGTCGACATGGCGGAGTCGACCTTCGGGCGCCGTGCCGTCAATGACGGCAAGCTGGTGCACCGGCTGCGCGAGGGCAAGCGCATCACCATCGATACGCTGGACCGGATCAAGGCCTTCATCACCCAGTCGCTGCCCGAAGGGGCGCCGCCGCCGCGCGGACTGGAACCGCCGATCGAGCGGCGCGACCCCCGCAGCAATTTCCGCTTCTTCGAAAACCGTCAGAAATACCTGCTTTTCGTGCACACCTGCTCGGAGAAGCGGGTGATTGCCGACCGGGTCGGGCTGGAACTGGCCAGCATCCATCCGCGGCCGCCGGCGCTGCGGGTGTTCGACGCCGGGGTCGGCGACGGCACCGTGCTGGCGCGGGTGATGCGGTCGATGCACGGCCGTTTTCCGCATATGCCGTTCTACATCGCCGGCAAGGAACTCAGCCTCGAGGACGTCCGCCTGACTCTCGACAAGGTGCCCGACCGGCTGTTCGAGCACCCCGCCACGGTGTTCGTGCTGACCAACATGCATTACGCGGAAGCGCCGACCCTGACGCCGCTGTCGCCGGCAGCCGCCGCCGGGATGATCTGGCACGAGGTGCCGTTGCGCGGGGCGTCGTCCGGCGAGTTCGAGGCGCAGATCGCCGGACTTGGACCTTTTCTTGAGGATAACTGGCGCGCCAGCATCAACCCGCGATCGGGCATGCCGACCTATGAACGGCCGGTGGCGCTGGTGGTCTATCGCGAGGATCACCGCTTCCTGCTCGACTCGATCATTCCGCGCGCCGGCCGCACCGAGGCCAATTTCGACCTGATTATCGCCTCGCAGCCCTACCGGGCCAAATCCTCGGTGAGTTTCCGCGCCAAACGGATCATCGCACCACTGGCCCGCGCCTTGCGCGCCGGCGGGCGGCTGATCGGCATCCATTCCCATGGGCAGGACCCTGGTATGGAGATCGTGCAAGCCGTCTGGCCCAAAGAAAACCCTTTCGCTGTCAGCCGTCATGAGCTATTGCGCGCAGTGAAATACGAACTGGGCTCAGCGGCTCGCGATCTGAACTTCAATGCCTATTCCGATCAACGGTCGATCTTTCGCTACGCCATGGAGGCGCTGCCGAACGAGGTCACCGGGACGATCGGAACCTCGACGGCTTTTGCAGCATGGAACGCGGCGGTCTATGTCGCCCAGATCGAAGACGACCGTTTGACGGAAGTGACCCAAAGCGGCCGCTACCTGGATGCCACCCGAGAGGTTCTGCGCAAGCACAACGGCCTCTGGTTCTATGACGAATCCTACGTCATCTCGCGGCGTCGCGACTGACAATCTTGGACATTTTGATGAAAGGACCGCCGAGGTCTGGCGGAAAAGGGGTTGATTGATGCGCGCGTCCTATCTGTTCACCAGTGAATCGGTTTCCGAAGGCCATCCCGACAAGGTCTGCGACCGGATTTCCGACGAGATCGTCGACCTGTTCTTCCGCGAAGGCGCCAAGGCCGGCATGGACCCCTGGTCGATCCGTGCCGCCTGCGAAACGCTGGCCACCACCAACAAGGTGGTGATCGCCGGTGAAACCCGCGGTCCCAAGTCCGTCACGAACGATCACATCGAGGCCGTTGTACGCGCCGCGATCAAGGATATCGGCTACGAGCAGGAAGGCTTCCACTGGAAGACCGCCGACATCGAGATCCTGCTGCATCCGCAGTCGGCCGACATTGCGCAGGGCGTCGACGCCCTGCAGCCCGGTACCAACAAGGAAGAGGGCGCCGGCGACCAGGGCATCATGTTCGGTTACGCCGTCAACGAGACCCCGGAATTGATGCCGGCCCCGATCTTCTACGCGCACAAGATCCTGCGCCTGATCTCGGAGGCCCGTCATGCCGGCATCGAGAAGGTGCTCGGACCGGATTCCAAGAGCCAGGTGACCGTGCAGTACGAGAACGGCAAGCCGGTCGGCGTGCGCGAGATCGTCGTCTCCCACCAGCATCTGGTCGAGGACATGACCTCGCAGCAGGTGCGTGACTGCGTCGAGCCCTACGTGCGCCAGGCGCTGCCGGATGGCTGGATCTCCGACAAGACCATCTGGCACATCAATCCGACCGGCAAGTTCTTCATCGGCGGCCCCGATGGCGACGCCGGCCTGACCGGCCGCAAGATCATCGTCGACACCTACGGCGGCGCAGCCCCGCACGGCGGCGGCGCCTTCTCCGGCAAGGATTCCACCAAGGTCGACCGCTCGGCCGCCTATGCCGCCCGCTACGTCGCCAAGAACGTCGTCGCGGCCGGCCTCGCCGACCGCTGCACGCTGCAGCTCGCTTACGCCATCGGCGTGGCGCGGCCGCTGTCGATCTACATCGATACCCACGGCACCGGTAAGGTCGGCGACGAGGTGATCGAGAAGGCCGTCGCCGCTTCGATGGACCTGACCCCGCGCGGCATCCGCAAGCATCTCGACCTCAACAAGCCGATCTACGCCCGCACCTCCGCCTACGGCCACTTCGGCCGGACCCCGGACGCGGACGGCGGCTTCTCCTGGGAGAAGACCGACCTCGCCGAGGTGTTGAAGAGCAACGTCTAGTTACTTCCCCTCTCCCCCAGCGCTGCGAAGCAGCGCGCCGCGGGCGAGGGTGCGTAGGCGGCCTTTCGGCCGCCGTTCTAAATGGACGCCGATGCGTAGCATCGGCTACGGCGTAGCGAAGGCGGGAGAGGGCCTTTTAGAAAGCCCCCTCTCCCAAACGAGTTTGTAGTGACCGCCTCCGCAGCCCTCTCCCGCCTAGCGAAGCTTCGCTTCGCCTGGGGGAGAGGGCGCCACTATTAGCGTCCGGGAGCAGCTCTCGGACAGGAACAAGGATTAACCCATGACCGCCCCCGCAGGCTTCACCGACTACATCGTCAAGGACATCTCGCTCGCGCCATACGGCCGCAAGGAACTCTCGATCGCCGAGACGGAAATGCCCGGCCTGATGGCCACCCGCGAGGAATACGGCCCGAAGCAGGTGCTGAAGGGCGCCCGCATCGCAGGCTCCTTGCACATGACCATCCAGACCGGCGTGCTGATCGAGACGCTGGTTGCGCTCGGCGCCGACGTGCGCTGGGTGTCGTGCAACATCTACTCGACCCAGGACCACGCGGCAGCCGCCATCGCGGCCGCGGGCGTTCCGGTGTTCGCCATCAAGGGCGAGAGCCTCGAGGACTACTGGGACTACACCGCCCGCATGTTCGACTGGCATGGCGGTGGCTATCCCAACATGATCCTCGATGACGGCGGCGACGCCACCATGTACGTGCATCTCGGCCTGCGCGCCGAGAACGGCGACACCGCCTTCCTCGACAAGCCGGCCTCTGATGAAGAAGTGATCTTCTTCGCGCTGCTGAAGAAGCAGCTCAAGGAAAAGCCGAAGGGCTACTTCAAGGCCATCGCCGACTCGATCATGGGCGTCTCGGAAGAGACCACCACGGGCGTGCATCGCCTCTACGACATGCAGAAGGCCGGCACGCTGCTGTGGCCCGCGATCAACGTCAACGACTCGGTCACCAAGTCGAAGTTCGACAACCTGTACGGCTGCCGTGAATCGCTGGTCGACGGCATCCGCCGCGGCACCGACGTCATGATGTCCGGCAAGGTCGCCATGGTCGCCGGCTTCGGCGATGTAGGCAAGGGTTCGGCAGCCTCATTGCGTCACGCCGGCTGCCGCGTGCTGGTCTCCGAAGTCGATCCGATCTGCGCGCTGCAGGCGGCGATGGAAGGCTACGAGGTTGTGACCATGGAAGACGCGGCGCCTCGCGCCGACATCTTCGTCACCGCCACCGGCAACAAGGACATCATCACCATCGAGCACATGCGCGCGATGAAGGATCGTGCCATCGTCTGCAACATCGGCCACTTCGACAACGAGATCCAGATCGCGCATCTGAAGAACCTGAAGTGGGACAACATCAAACCGCAGGTCGACGAGATCACCTTCCCGGACGGCAAGCGGATGATCCTGCTGTCGGAAGGCCGCCTGGTGAACCTCGGCAATGCCACCGGCCATCCGTCCTTCGTGATGTCGGCCTCCTTCACCAACCAGACGCTGGCGCAGATCGAACTCTACGCCAACAACAAGGACGGCAAGTACAAGAAGGAAGTCTACGTGCTGCCGAAAGCACTGGACGAGAAGGTCGCCCGCCTGCATCTCGCCAAGATTGGCGTTAAACTGTCGGAGCTCAGCCCCGAGCAGGCCGCCTATATCGGCGTCAAGCCCGAGGGTCCGTTCAAGAGCGATCACTACCGCTACTGAGCGTCCGATCCGGGCGCCACGCGCGACCCATGAGTGTCACAAAACGGGGCTGGAGCGCCCCGTTTTTGTTGAGACTTTCTTTCCTGGCACGACTGACAGCGAGGCCATTCGATGTTCCCCAAGCCGCAGCCCGTTCTTGTTCCCAACACCTACGCCTATGAATCCGAGCCGATGGTGAAGGCCACCGGCTTTCGCGAATATGACGCGCGCTGGCTGTTCGGCAAGGAGATCAACCTGATGGGCGTGCAGGCGCTGGGCATGGGGCTCGGCGTGCTGATCCGCGAACTCGGCCAGAAGCCGGAGATCGTCACCGGCCACGACTTCCGCGGTTACTCGGCCTCGATCAAATACGCGCTGATGACCGGACTGATGGCCGCCGGCTGCAAGGTCCACGACATTGGCCTGGCGGTGACGCCGATGGCCTATTTCGCCCAGTTCGATCTCGACGTGCCCTGCGTCGCGATGGTCACGGCGTCGCATAACGACAATGGCTGGACCGGCGTCAAGATGGGCATCAACCGCCCGATGACCTTCGGACCGGACGAGATGAACCGGCTGAAGGAGATCGTGCTGGGCGCCGAGTTCGACAACAAGCCCGGCGGCTCCTATCAATTCCATGAAAACTATCCGGCCCGCTACATCGCCGACCTGACCCGCCGCCCGAAGCTGAAGCGCAAGCTCAAGGTGGTCGTCGCCTGCGGCAACGGCACCGCCGGCGCCTTCGCGCCGCAGGTGATGGAAGCAATCGGCTGTGAGGTGATCCCGCTCGACACCGAGCTCGACCACACCTTTCCGAAATACAATCCGAATCCGGAAGACATGGAGATGCTGCACGCGATCCGCGATGCGGTGCTCGAGCACAAGGCCGATGTCGGCCTCGGCTTCGACGGCGACGGCGATCGTTGCGGGGTGGTCGACAACACCGGCGAGGAGATTTTTGCCGACAAGGTCGGCGTGATGCTGGCGCGCGACATGTCGGCTGTCATCAAGGACGCCACCTTCGTGGTCGACGTGAAGTCGACCGGACTTTTCGTCACCGATCCGGTGCTGCAGGCGCAGGGCGCCAAGACCACCTACTGGAAGACCGGCCATTCCTACATGAAGCGCCGCACCTTCGAGACGAAGGCGCTGGCAGGCTTCGAGAAGTCCGGCCACTTCTTCTTCAACGCGCCGGTCGGCCGGGGCTACGACGATGGCCTGGTGTCGGCCATCGCCATCTGCGAGATGCTCGACCGCGCCCCCGGCAAGACCATGGCCGACCTCAAGGACGCGCTGCCAAAAACCTGGTCGTCGCCGACCATGTCACCGCATTGCGCCGACGAGACCAAATACGGCGTTGTCGCCGCCGTGGTGAAGCACTTCGAGGATGCGCAGAAGAATGGCGCCCAGGTCGCAGGACAAGCGATCCGCGATCTCGTCACCGTCAACGGCGTGCGCGTCACCTGCGCCGACGGCAGCCGGGGCCTGGTGCGGGCGTCATCGAACAAGCCCGAGCTGGTGGTGGTGGTTGAGAGCCCGGTGTCGGAGCAGCGCATGCACGACATGTTCGAGGCGATGAACGTGGTGCTGCGCACCCATCCCGAAGTCGGCGCGTATAACCAGACGATCTGAGCCGGGAAGGTCCGCCTCCGCCGCGCAGTTTTTTTACCCTCCCCTCGAGGGGGAGGGGCGCTGCACAGCGCGCGAAGCGCGTGTGCGGCGGGGTGGGGTGACAGCGCTGCTGCAACTCTCCGTTTCCCGGGCGCGCTGCAGCACAGGCGATGCGCAGCATCGCCGGCAGTGCTGCTGCGCAGACCCGGGACCCAGCTTGCTTAATGTCAACAAGCTGTGGGCCGGATCTGCGGCGCACCACGCCGCGCAGGCGCGGCGCGCTGCGCCGCGTCCGGGGAACGAGAGCCGCAACGGCGTCGCTCTCCTCTTGGCACAGCCCTTGCTCACCTCTCAGCCATTGTCGTCACCTTCACCTCAAGGAATTCCCCGCCATGTCCATCAGCACCATCGCCCTGAACCGCCGCCACTTCCTGCATACCGCGCTGGCCGGCGCGTCGGCGGCGACGTTCGGGGTGCGCGAGGTGCATGCGCAAGCGCGCGCCGAGACGCTGCTGATCGTGCAGGAGCTCGGCCCCAACTCGCTGGACATGCAGGGCGTCGGCTCCAACCAGACCGTCAACGGCCTGTCGTGGAATTGCTACGACCGCCTGCTGAGCTACGCCGCCAAGACGCTGCCCGACGGCACGCCGTCCTACGACCGCGAGAAGCTGACGCCGGAGCTGGCGGAGAGCTGGGAGGTGGCGGCCGATGGCATGTCATGCACCTTCAAGCTGCGCCGCGACGCGAAATTCCATGACGGCACGCCGGTCACCGCGAAGGACGTCAAATGGTCGTTCGACCGCGCGGTCAAGGTCGGCGGCTTCCCGACCTTCCAGATGTCGGCGGGCTCGCTGGAGAAGCCCGAACAGTTCGTGGCCGTCGACGATCACACCTTCCGCATCGACTACATCCGCAAGGACAAGATGCTGCTGTTCAACGTCGCAGTGGTGGTGCCGTTCGTCATCAACTCCGAACTGGCGAAGAAGAACGCGACGGCGGAGGATCCGTGGGCGCTGGCGTGGCTGCGCAACAACGAGGCCGGCGGCGGCGCCTACCGGATCGAGAGCTGGAAGCCCGGCACCGAGACCATCTTCGCGCGCTTCGACGACTGGAAGAGCGGCCCGCTGCCGAAGATCAGGCGCATCATCGCCCGCGACGTGCCCTCGGCCGGCACCCGCCGCGCCATGCTCGAGCGCGGCGATGCCGATTTCTCCAGCGGCTTCGCGCCGCGCGATTTCGACCAGATCATCAAGGACGCCAAAGTCAAGGTGTCCGGCGTGCCGATTCCCAACGCGCTGTGGTACGTCGCGCTCAACACCGCGAAGCCGCCGTTCGACAATGTGAAGCTGCGCCAGGCGGTGGCCTGGGCGATGCCCTACGAGCAGATCCAGTCGAGCGCGTTCTTCAACCGCGCGGTGCCGATGCATGGCGGTCCGGCGGAGGTCACCAGACCGGTCTGGCCGCAGCCGTTTCCCTATGTCACCGACCTCGACAGAGCGAAGGCGCTGATGAAGGAGGCCGGACTGGAATCCGGTTTCGAAACGACTTTGTCGCTCGACACCGGCACCGCGACGGTCGGCGAGCCCACCGTGCTGCTGATCCAGGAGAGCCTCGCCAAGATCGGCATCAAGGCGGCGATCGAGAAGATCCCCGGCGCCAACTGGCGCACCACGCTCAACAAGAAGGAGCTGCCGATGGCGCTGAACCGCTTCAGCGGCTGGCTCGATTATCCGGAATACTACTTCTTCTGGAATTTCCACGGCAACAATTCGATCTTCAACATCTCCTCGTACCAGAACAAGGCGATGGACGCGCTGATCGACAGAGCCCGCTTCACGACCGATCCGGCGGAGTACGACAAGACCGTCAAGGAGTTCATCTCGCTGTGCATGCGCGACGTGCCGATGGTGCCGCTCAACCAGCCGATTCACGACGTCGCCATGCAGAAGAACGTCTCCGGCTACGAGTTCTGGTTTCACCGCGAGCCGGACTTCCGGCAGTTTACCAAGGGGTGAGCGAGGCCGTGCTACAGCAGCCCCGTATCTTCCTCCTCGACCTTCTCGATCAGTTCTTCCGTCGCCACCGCGCCGCCGCGCGGTACCAGAAGGACCATGCAGGCGGCGCAGCCGCAGGACAGCACCACCAAAGCGATGTTGAGCGGCACCGGCGTGGCGAAATTGCCGCCCAGCCAGGCGCCGAACTGTGAGCACAGCGCCCCCAGGCCCATCTGTAGGAAACCCATCATGCCGGACGCCGAGCCGGCCGATTGCGGACGAATGCTGAGCGCGCCGGCGGCCGAGTTCGACATCACGAAGGCATTGCCGAACATCACGATCATATGGGTGAGGAAGAGCCAGGCCGGCTGCTGGTTCAGGCCGGTGAGGCCCCAGACCACATTGAGCAGGGCGCCGCCGAGCTGCAGCGTCAGGCCGAACCAGATCAGGTGCTCGATGCTCCGCCGCGGCGCGAAGCGCACGCAGCACAGGTTGCCCAGGAGATAAGCGAGGCCCGATGTCGCAAACCACGCGCCGTATTCGGCGGAGGTGCGGCCCATCTGGGTGACGACGACATAAGGGCCTCCGCCGGCAAAGGTGAAGATGATCCACGAAGCGATCACGTAGCAGAGCAGGTAGCCGATGAAGGCGCGGCTCCCGGTCAGCACCTTGACGTCGGCGACGAAGCCCGCGCCCGACACGTTGTCGCTGACGCGCCGGGTTTCCGGCAGCAGCACGGCGATGCCGACGATGACGGCGAGCGATGCGGCGGTGATGACATAGAGGATCGCACGCCAGCCGAGCCCAGTCTCCAGCAGGCCGCCGGCCAGCGGGCTCAGCATTTGCGCGATCATCATCACCGCGATCACCAGGCTGATCATCGCGCCGACGCGGTCGCGCGGATAGAGATCGCGAATGATGGCGCGGCTCATCACCATGCCGGTGGCGCCGCCGAGCGCCTGGAAGAACCGCGCCGCGATCAGTTGCGGCAGCGTCTCGGCGAAGATGCTGCCGACGCCGGCCAGCACCATCAGGCAGAGGCCGGCGAGCAGCACCGGGCGGCGCCCGAAGCGGTCCGACAGCGGCCCCATGATCAGCTGAGAGAAGGCGAGGCCGACCATGTACAGCGACACGGTCATCTGCGCGATGGAGATGTCGCGGCCGAACACCCGCGCCAGTTCCGGCAGCGCCGGCACCAGCATGTACAGCGAGATCGGCGCCACGCCGGTCATCGCCACCAGCAACAGCAGCATCACCCGCGATCTGGAATGGTCGATCACCTCGACGATGGGAGCGGGCGGGGGCGGGCTGTAGTTCACGTGGGCAGAATTCTTTCGTGTTGGCTACTGCGGGAGCGGCTCTGTTGCCGCATCGAGCCAGACCCGTGTGGCCTCGTCGTCGAGCAGCGGGCGCACCTCGCGCTTGACCCGGGCGTGGTAGTCGTCGATCCAGGCGCGCTCGTCGGCATTGATCAAAGCGAGGTCGATCAGCCGGCGATCGATCGGCGCCAGCGTCAGCGTCGCAAAGGCGTTCATCGGCTGCTCGGCGCCGGGGATGGTCGCTTCGACCACCAGTTCAAGATTTTCGATGCGGATGCCGAAGCCGTCGGTCTTGTAGTAGCCGGGCTCGTTGGACAGGATCATGCCGCGCTTCAGCGGCACCGTGCCGAGCTTGGAGATCCGGCCCGGCCCCTCATGCACCGAGAGGTAGCTGCCGACGCCGTGGCCGGTGCCGTGGCCGAAATCGAGGCCGGCCTGCCACAGGAACTGGCGCGCGAAACTGTCGAGCTGCGCGCCGGAGGTGCCGTCGGGAAACACCGCGCGGGCAATGGCGATGTGGCCGCGCAGCACGCGGGTGAAGCGGTCGCGCATTTCCGCGGTCGGCTCGCCCACGGCGATGGTGCGGGTAACGTCGGTGGTGCCGTCCTCATACTGCGCGCCGGAATCGATCAGCAAGAGGTCGCCGACCGCGATGCGGCGGTTGCTCTTGCGGGTGACGCGGTAATGCACGATGGCGCCGTTCGGCCCGGTGCCGGAGATGGTCGGGAACGAGACATCCTTGAGCGCGCCGGTGTCGCGACGAAACGTCTCCAGCGCCTCGACGGCGTCGATCTCGGTCAGCGCGCCCTTGGGCGCCTCGCGGTCGACCCAGGCGAGAAACCGGACCAGCGCCACAGCGTCGCGGCGATGCGCAGTTTGCGTACCCTTGATCTCGATCGGATTCTTGCTGGCCTTCAGCAGCGCCACCGGATCGTTGCCGCGCAGTGGCCGTCCGCCATGGGAAGTGACCAGCCGGCTCAGCGCATCGGCGGCGGTGGCGCTGTCCAGCGCGATGGCCGCGCCGCGCTCGGCCAGCGTGGTGAGTGCCGCGGTCAGCGCCTCCGGCTCCTCCACCGTGGCATTGGCCTCCAGATGGGCGCGCGCGCTATTGGAGAGCTTTCGCGCATCGATGAAGATCGAGGGGCGGCCATCCTTCGGCACCAGCGCATAGGACAGCGGCAGCGGCGTGTGCGAGACGTCGGCGCCGCGGATGTTGAAGGTCCAGGCCACCGCATGGGAATCCGACAGCACCAGCGCATCGGCGCCAAGCCTGATGATCTCGGCGCGGATCCGGCCGAGCTTGTCGGATTCGGACTCGCCGGCGAATTCGAGGCCGTGGATCGTGACCGGTCCGATCGGCGGCGCCGGCCGCTCGGCCCACACCGAATCCACCGGGTTGCTGTCGACCGCGACCAGTTCGGCCCCGGCCTTGGCGCAGGCCGCCGCCAGCCGCTCGGCTGCCGCGGAAGTGTGCAGCCAGGGGTCAAATCCGAGGCGGTCGCCGGCTGCCAGATGCTCGCCGAGCCAGCTTTCCGGTGGCGGCTCGACCAGCGACTGCACGCTCCAGGCCTTGCCGTCGACTTGCTTGGCGGCCTGCAGGGTGTAGCGGCCGTCGACGAACACCGCGGCCTCATGGAGAAGCACCGCCGCCATGCCGGCCGAACCGGTAAAGCCGGTCAGCCACGCCAGCCGCTCTTCGGACGGCGCGACATATTCGTTCTGCTGCTGATCGGCGCGGGGGATCACGAAGCCCGTCAGCTTCCGGCGCAGCAATTCCTCGCGAAACGCGGCCAGCCGCGCGGTCAGCGCCACGCCGCCTTCGGGCTCCTCGAATGTCTGGAAATGAGCTTCGAACATCGCTGGTCATCCTATGGTCGCCTTGCAGACCCGGCAATCGAAGGGCAGGGTTGCACGAAGCTGGCATAACTTATGCTTGCAATATTGCACTAGCGTTCAACCGGATGGAACATCCCGCTCCGGCATGCGTTCACCATGCGGTCTGATTCCTGCCGAGTGTTTCAACTCAACGAAGAGGGGATACACGATGCCTGCTTTTACGTTCGAGAAAATCTCGCCGCCGGTGCGCCGCGGCCCCATCCCACCAGTCGAGCAGAAACAACGTGGCGTCATCGTGCGGGTGCTCGGCCGTTTTGTGGAGGCCCGCATCCAGCGCGCCGAACGGGTCGAGCAGCAGAGCCAGACCGGCTCGGCCTATAAGCCCCCTGAATAGCCCTCAGCCGGCCCGCTGCATCAGCAGGCTGCTCCAGCCCTCCACGCGCAGATGGCGCAACAGCACCAGTCCGCGCGCCCGGTAGGCGGCGATGACCCCTGTCGTATGCGGCAGCAGCAGCCCAGACAGGATCACCATCGCGTTCGGGGCCAGATGCGCCTCCAGCGGCGTTGCCATTTGACGCAACGGGTTGGCGAGGATGTTGGCCAGCACCAGGTCGAACGGCGCCCGCGCCGCAAACTGCGGCGCCGAAAAGCCGGTGGCGCAGATCGACTCCACGAGATTGCCGACGCCGTTGAGCCGGGCATTCTCCCGCGCGACGCGCGTGGCCATCGGATCGATGTCACTGGCCAGCACGCGACGCTGGGTGGCCTTGGCGGCGGCGATGGCGAGCACGCCGGTGCCCGACCCCAGATCGAGCATGCGGGCCGGCGCTTTCGACTTCAGCACATGATCGAGCAGGAGCAGGCAGCCGCGCGTGGTGCCGTGATGGCCGGTGCCGAACGCCAGCGCCGCCTCGATCTCGATGCCCAGCTTGTTCGGCGGCACGCTGGCGCGGTCATGGGCGCCATGGACGATGAAACGCCCGGCGCGCACCGGCACCAGTCCTTCGAGGCTGGCCTTGACCCAGTCCTTGGCCTCCACCGTGTCGAACACGATGCTCTCGACCACCGCGTCGCCGGCGGCCAGCCGAACGAGATCGCGGATGGCGTCCTGGTCCGGCGGCTCGGCAAAATGCACGCTGATGTCCCAGCGGCCGTCCGGCCGTTCGAACGCCGCGATCGCCGCCTGGCCCTCGAAAAAGCTCTCGGTGAGCAGGTCGACCACATGCTTGGCGCTGCGCTCGTCGCCGATGGCGAAAATGGCGCGGGTGGTCGCGGGGGTGATGGTGGCGGTCATGAGGTGGTCCGGCAGGTTGGGCGCGATGCCTGTGTTCACCGGTTATTCGCTGTTCATGCAAGGGTTTTCAACAGGGACGTACCGGGGTTCTCCCGGGGTTCTCCATCGGATACCCACAGGCTTTTCCACAGGGCTGTCCCCAGGCTGTCGTTCCGGGCCACGGACACTGTCAGCCGACCGAGAAACCGGAATAACCGCGCAGTCTTATGCGAACAGCGCCCGGTGATCGCGCAGGATGGTCCGGGCCGCGTTGTGCCCGGGCGCGCCGGTGACACCGCCGCCGGGATGGGCGCCCGAGCCGCAGTGATAGAGTCCCTTCAGCGGCCCGCGGTAGTCGGCGTGGCCGAGCATCGGCCGCGCCGAGAACAGCCGGTTGAGACTCAGCGCGCCGTGGAAGATGTCGCCGCCGAGCAGCCCGAAATCGCGCTCCAGGTCGAGCGGCGACAGCGCCTGCCGGCCGATCACGCTACCGGCGAAGCCAGGAGCATAGCTGTCCACGGTGGCGATCATCAGGTCAGCGACCTCCGCGCGATGATCGTCCCACGACGCGCCGTTCGGAAGCTCTGGCGCCACGTGCTGGCAGAACAGGCTGGCGACGTGCTGGCCGGGCGGACTCAGCGAGTCGTCGATGGTGGAGGGGATCAGCAGTTCGACCACCGGCTGCCTGCTCCAGCCATGCTGCTTCGCGTCGCTCCAGGCCCGGTCCATATAGGCCAGGCTCGGCGCCAGGATGATGCCGGCGCTGAGATGATCGCCTTTGCCGGGGAGCGCGGTGAAGGAAGGCAGGGCGCTCAGCGCCACATTCATGCGGAAGGTGCCGGAGCCGTTGCGCCAGTTCTTGATGCGCGCGAGGAAGGGCGGCGGCAGGGCGTCGGCCGATATCAACCGCGTGTAGAGCAGTTTTGGATTGACGTTCGACACCACGTATTTGGCACGAACGCTTTCGCCGTTGTCGAGGATGACGCCGACCGCGCGGTCGCCCTCGACCAGCACTTCGCGCACGCCGTTGATCGTCTCGATGGCCACGCCGTGGCTGCGCGCGGCAGCGGCCATGGCCTGGGTGATGGCACCCATGCCGCCGATGGCATGGCCCCACACGCCCTTCTTGCCGTTCACCTCGCCGAAGGCATGGTGCAGCATCACATAGGCCGAGCCGGCGGCGTAGGGGCTGGCATAGTTGCCGACGATGGCGTCGAAGCCGAACAGCGCCTTGATCAGCTCGCTCTCGAAGATGTCATCGAGCATCTCGCCGGCTGAGCAGGTGAACAGGTCGAGCAGGATGCGCTGCTGCTCCAGTGTCAGCCCGCGCAGCACGTTGGCGGTGCCGAGCGCGTTGATGACTTCATGGATGCTGCGGGCGCCAAAGCCCGCGACCAGGTTCGGCGGCGCGCGCAGCACGAAGGCGCGCAGCACGTCGGCGATGACTTCGAGTTCCCCGGTGAAGGCGTTAAGACGGCCGGCATCGCGGGCGCTGAGTTTGGCGAGCGACTGCTGGGTGCGGCCTTCGCCGGTCAGCAGATAGCTGCCGTCCGGTGCCGGCAGGAAATTCTGCGCCTTGCGCTCGACGATCCTGAGGCCGTGATCGTGCAGCCTGAGATCGGCAATGATCTGCGGATTGAGCAGGCTGACGGTGTAGGCGGCCACCGAATTGCGGAAGCCGGGATGAAACTCCTGGGTCACCGCGGCGCCGCCGACCACGGCGCGGCGTTCCACCACCTTCACCCGCAACCCGCTCATGGCGAGATAGGCCGCGCAGGTGAGGCCGTTATGGCCGGCACCGATGATCAGAACGTCGATGTCAGAGGCGTCAGACATTCGTTGGGAACTTCATCAAAGGTTCATCCTGCGGTCTTTATCGAAGACGGCGACGTTGCGCACAAGGGGGCCGGCATGTTTTCGGCTCCATCGGCGCCGCATTGCCGGATACGGTAACCTATGCTCCATTCCGGCGCCCGGCGTCCTGCCGGATTCTGAAGCCCTTACGCCCGCCGAATCCCAGCCGGAGCTTTCATGAATTCGTCGTTGCCCGCCGCCGCCGATCCGGCCTCCACGTCCCGCAACCGCCTGCTGCTGGTGGTCTATACTGCCGCCATCTTCACCAGCGCGCTGCTGCTGTTCTCGGTGCAGCCGCTGTTCACCAAAATGGTGCTGCCGCGGCTCGGCGGCTCGCCGGCGGTGTGGTCGGTGGCGATGGTGTTTTTCCAGTCGCTGCTGCTCGGTGGCTACGCCTATGCGCATTATCTGATGCAGCTTCGCAGCCGGATCTGGCCGGTGGCGATTCATCTGGCGTTGCTGGCATTGGCGCTGCTGACGTTGCCGCTGTCGATTGCCGCGGGCTGGGGCGAGCCGCCATCGAGCGGCTATGCGTTCTGGCTGCTCGGGCTGTTCGCGGTGTCGATCGGCCTGCCGTTCTTTGCGCTGGCTGCGAACAATCCGCTGCTGCAGGCTTGGTTCGTGCGCACCGGCCATCCTCAGGGCCATGATCCGTATTTCCTCTATGCCTCGTCGAACATCGGCAGCTTCCTGGCGCTGCTGTCCTATCCGGTGCTGCTGGAGCCGATGTTCTCGCTGCACACCCAGAACATGATCTGGACCGGCGGCTACGGCCTGCTGATCCTGCTGATCGCCGGCTGCGGCGTGTTGCTGCTGCGCTCGCCGGCTTTTGTCTTCGTCGCCGATGCGGCGGACGAGGTCGATGCGCCGGCGCCGACACGGGCCTTGGCCGCGCGCTGGATCTTTCTGGCGGCGGTGCCGTCCGGCCTGCTGATCGCGGTCACCGCGCACATCTCAACCGACGTGGCCGCCGCGCCGTTGTTGTGGGTGTTGCCGTTGTCGCTGTATCTGCTGACCTGGGTGCTGGTGTTCCAGTCGCGCCCGTTGCTGCCCCACAAATGGATGCTGTTGCTGCAGCCGCTGGCGATCGCCGGTGTCATCGTGCTGCTGGCGGTCGGCGGCGAGCAGAACCTGCTGCTGACGCTTGGCGGTCATCTGCTGTGCTTCTTCATCATCGCCATGGCCTGCCACGGCGAGTTGGCGCAAGCGCGCCCGGCGGCGAAGTATCTCACCGGCTACTATGTGGCGCTGTCGTTCGGCGGCATGGTCGGCGGCTTGTTCGCAGGCCTGATCGCGCCGTTCACGTTCTCATGGATCGCGGAATACCCGATCCTGGTCGCGCTGGCCGTGCTGTGCCGTCCGTCCAGCGAGGAGCGTCTGCACCACTGGAACCGATGGTACTGGCCGTTGCTGGCGATTGTCGCGTTCGTGTTGATCGCGATCTCCTATTCCAGCGGCAAGACGTTCACCTGGGTCGATGACAAGCGGGTCTATGTGATCAGCGTCATTGCGGTGCTCGGCATGATCCTCGCATTGCTGGCACGCGCCGATCGCTTGAAGCTGCTGGCCGTCACCTTATTGGCGCTGGCCCTGATCCGCTTCTATCCGTCCGACGATGGCCGCGTCGAGACGGTGCGCAGCTTCTTCGGCGTGCACAAGATCGTGGTGACGCCGAACGGCCAGTATCACGTGCTGATGCACGGCACCACGATCCACGGCGCCGAGAAATTTCTCAACGACGACGGCACGCCGGTGACCGGCCGGCCCGAGCCGATTTCCTACTATCACAAGGATGGCGGCATCGGTCAGGCGATCACCGCGCTGCGCGCGCGCAAGGGGGCGCTGCTGCGTGTCGCCGTGATCGGGCTGGGCTCGGGCACGCTGGCCTGCGCCTCGCAGCCCGGCGAGGATTGGAAATTCTTCGAGATCGACCAGTCGATGGTCGATACCGCGCGCGATCCGAAGTATTTCAACTTCATCCAGCGCTGCGAACCGGACATGAAGCCGGTGATCGGCGATGCGCGGCTGACCTTCGCCAGGGAGCCGGACGGCGTCTATGACCTGATCATCGTCGATGCCTATTCATCCGATGCGATTCCGATCCACCTCGCGACCGAGGAAGCGATGGAAATCTACAAGGAGAAGCTGGCGCCTCAGGGTGCGGTGGTGATGCATGTGTCGAACCGGCATCTCGAACTGGCCAGCGTCGTGGTCGGCATCGCCGACGCCAATGATCTCAAGAGCTGGGTGTTCAACGAGGATTCCGGTCGTGACAGTGAGTACATCTTCTCGACCAATGTCGTGATATCGGCGCGCGAGCCCGCCGATATCGGCACGCTGGCATCGTCGGACAAGTGGGCGCTGACCGAGGCCGCGGACAACCAGCGGGTCTGGACCGATGACTATTCCAACGTGCTCGGCGCGGTATGGCGCCGGCTGCGGGATGGGGAGAACTAGCCGAACCGGAAAAGCCCCCGGGGATTCTGCAGGATTGCCGCGCGATCCTCCGCGTTCCCCACCATGTCGGTGAAGAAGGCGAGGGTCTTGCCGTAATTCTGCGAGCCCTCGAACTGGGTGTGCGGCCAGTCGCTGCCCCATAGCAGGCGATCGCGCCCGAGCGCGTCGCGCAGCACCGGGTAGGCGGCGCGGGCAATGCGTTCGCCGTCGGCGCCGGTGCGATAGGGCGCGGAAATCTTGACCCAGAGCCGGCGCGTCGCACCGAGCTTTGTCAGCGCGACGAAACCGGGATCGGAAATGCCCGACTGTGAATCGGGCAGGCCGTAATGGTCGATCACCACATCGACGCCTGAATTGAGCAGTTGCGAGACCAGCGCGGGGAGATCGGCCGCGGCGCGCTGCACCTCGACCTGCCATTGCAGCTTGTGCGCCTTGTCCAGCAAGCCGCGCCACAGCGGAGTTTCCAAGTCGGGAAGCGGTTTCCCGACGAGGTTCAGGCGTAGCCCGACCACGCCGGACTCGTTCAGCAGCTTGAGGTCATTGGTGCTGGCCTCCGGATCGACCACGGCGATGCCCCGCAACCGTCCTTTCGCTGCCGTTAGGCAGTCGACGAGATACGAGTTGTCGGTGCCGAGGAAGCTTGGTTGCACCAGCACGCCGTTGGTGATGCCGTTGTCGTCGAGCTGACGAAGATAGAGATCCAGCGGGGCATCATAAGCGGGCGCATATCTGCGGGCGTCGGCGAGCTTCAGCCCACGGTGAAAGACATGGGAGTGTGTATCGATCATGATCGGTTTCGTTGGGGCGGCCCTGGCCGCCGGTGAGGTGGCAAGGGCTATGGCAGTCGTGGCAGCCGCTTTCAACAAAAGGCGCCGGTTGACCGTGCCATCGGGACAGATGTTCCTCATCGCGCACCTGCATTCAGCGGCCCGGCGGTCACCGGGGCGGTGTCGGACAGGGCCTTGCCGCGGGTCTCCGGCAACAGCAGGACGGCGATCAGAACGAGAGAGTAGGCAAAGGCGGCGTCGATACCAATCGCAGCCCCAAGTCCGACATGCTGGCTGAGATAGCCGACCATGATCGGAAATCCGGCGGAGACGATGCGACCGAAATTGTAGCAGAAGCCGACGCCGGTTCCGCGCACGCCGGCAGGGTATAGTTCGCTGAACAGCGCCGCCATGCTGGCGGGGATGCCAGCCGAAAAGAAACCGAGCGGGAAGCCGAGGATCAGCATTTCGGTGTTGGTCAGCGGCGCGAATACGTAGACCAGCACGGTCACCACGCAGGCGGCCGCGAAAAAGCTGACGTTGGTGCGGCGGCCGAGCCGGTCGCTGAGAATGCCGCTGGCGATGCAGCCGCAGAAGAAAGCCACGATGATGACCGCGAGATAGCCGCCGGTCCCCAGCACGGAGAGATGGCGTTCTTCGCGCAGAAACGTCGGCAGGAAGGTGGTCAAAGCGGCGTAGCCGCCGTGCGCGCCAATGCCGAACAGCCCGCCGATCATCGTTGCCCGCAACACCTCGGGCTTGAATATGCCGAACAGGATGGTCCACGTCGACGGACCTTGTCCGGCCGCAGGAATAGTCCGTACCGGCTCGGGCACGCCGCGGCGGACATAAAAGATCAGCAGCGCGGGCAGCAGCCCGGCAGCGAACATGGCGCGCCATGCGATGTCAGCCGGCAGATACATGAACACGAACGTGGCGAGGATCACTGCCGCTCCCCAGCCGACGGCCCAGGCGCTTTGCACCGAGGCCAGTGCCTTGCCGCGATGCTGCGGGCGGATGATTTCCGCCATCAGAACTGCGCCAGCGGCCCATTCGCCGCCGAAGCCGATTCCCTGGATCGTCTTGAGCACGAGCAGCCGCGTGTAGCTTTGCGCGAAGGCGCAGGCAAAGGTGGCAAGCGCAAACCACAGGATGGTGATTTGCAACGCTTTGACCCGGCCGTAGCGGTCCGCCAATGCGCCGGCGATCCAGCCGCCGAAGGCGCCCGCGAATAGTGTCACCGATCCCAGCAGACCGGCTTCGGTCTTGCTGATCGCAAAGCTGGCGATCAAGGCGGGAATGGCGAGGCTGAACATCTGGACGTCAAGCGCATCGAGCGCCCAGCCCATGAAACATGCCCAGAACGTCTTGCGTTCGGGGGGCGAGCTCTCTTGGTACCAGTTCGACACGGTTTTCTCACCAATTGACGCCGGCCGTTTTCGGCTCGGCGTGACGTTTCATCGAATCTCGATGTGATAGCGAAACTTGTTGGCGGCCCCGCGCGAGCGCCGCCACTCCAGCGGCCGGTGCGTCAGATCGAAGGCGAGGCGTTCGATGACGATCAGCGGTGCGTCGGGCTGGAGCTGCAGCAGGCGGGCCTTCAGCGGATCGGCGGTCTCGACGGTCAGCGTCTCTTCCGCCGTGGTTACCACCTCGCCGCAGCATTCCTCGTAGAGCGGATACAGCAGGTCACCGAAATCCGCTTCGGCAAGGCCAAGCAGCTTTTCAAAGCGCGCGCGGGGCAGCCAGATGTCCTCCGCCAGCAGCGGGGTGCCGTCGATCAGACGCAGGCGCGAAAGGTGAATGACCTCGTCGTTCGGCCCGATCCGCAGCGCCGAGGCGACGGCGGAGGGCGCCTGCAGAACTTCACGGCGCAGAATCCGGCTCTCCGGAATCCGGCGTTCGCCGGCCTCCGATTGAAAACGGAAGAAGCGGAACATCGAGGCATTGAAGCGCGTGCGTTTGACGAAGGTGCCACGGCCCTGCCGGCGATCCAGCACGCCTTCGGCGACCAGCTGGTCGATAGCCTTCCGGACAGTCCCGATCGCAACCGAATACAGCCGCGACAGTTCGCTCTCGGACGGAATGGCTTCGCCCGCGCGCCACTCGCCATTCGAAATCGCTGTGGCGAAGGCATCGCGCAGCTGCTGGTATAGTGGTAGTCGTTGATCCGAATTCATTTAGTCATATAGATGACTAAATGAATTCGGGTCAAGTCGACGCCGGCCTCAGTAGTCTGAGGAAAAGAAACCGCGAGGCTGGTACGGCCGCGGCGCATAGACCTGCGGCTGGTAGGGCTGGGCGTAGCCGCGGCTGGCGTAATATTGCTGGGTCTCGGCCTCGGTCATGCGGCGATAGCCGCGAGGGGCTGGAAAACGCTGGCCATTGTCGTTGCCGTCGGCCGGATAGATGTAGCCGTCATCAGCCATTTGCGGTGCCGGACGCACGATGCGACGGTTTGGCATCACGGGCTGCGGCACCAGTTCGACCGGATTGCCGGCGGCATCGAACGACGGCTCGACCGGCGCGACGTTGCGGCGCGCGACGGCGGACGGCTTGGCCGGTCGCGGGTTGCGCGCCATCGCCACCTGCGCCGAGCCGGTCAGGGTGACGGTGGTGTTCAATACGCCGTCGGCTTTGACCATCGCGAACAGCGTCGCGGCGTTCTCGCGCGACAGGCGCACGCAGCCATGGGACGCCGGGGTGCCGAGCCGGCTCACCGAGTCGGTGCCGTGGATGGCGTGGCCCTGCTTGGTGAAAAAGATGGAATTCGGCATCGGCGCGTCGTCGAATTCCTTGGAGTAGTGGTCTTCCTCCATGCGGAAGGTGCGGAAGCTGCCGTTCGGCGTTTCGTGCGCGACGTCGCCCGACGAGACCGGCCAGCGATATTTTTCGACGCCGTCGACGGCGACGGTCATCTGCTGGACATCCTTGTCGATGGTGATCGCGATTTTGGCTTCAGCAGTGGTCGCGGCAGCAAAACAGGCCAGGCCGACCAGAGCGGCAAACATCGAACGCATTGTATTTCGGCCTCCGGCCATTCTGCACTGCAATATCACCCCGCCATTATATGCATGTCGGCGCGATCAAGTTCCAGTGACAGTTTCGTGCATCGTTAATGTCCCGGACGGCTTTCCTATGGCGCCGCGGGGGCAGAAAACCGGTCCGGCCTAGCGTCGTAAAATTGATCTGCGTCAGTGCAACTAATCAGTCACTTTGCCGTTATTGAGTTCCACGCGGTGATTGAACGAACGTGGTCATCCAGAGGAATTCAACATGAAGACCAAGACATCGATCCTGTCCGCCAGCCCGGTCGTGGCTAAACTCGCAATGCTGGCGGGCGTGCTCGCGGTGCTGGCAATTCCCCATGTGGCGCAGGCACAAGGCGTCATTCGCGGAGCCGATCAAGGCGCTCGTCAGGGCGTTCGTGAGGGCAACCGGGCGGCCGGTCCGGTTGGCGGGGTGGTCGGCGGCGCGCTCGGCTTGGGGGTCGGTGCAGCTGTGGGCGGCGTCAAGGGTGTGCTCGGCATTCCCGAAGGGCGTAGCCGCGAGTGCCGCGGCTACTACGACAGGCGTCATCGTTTCCACTGCTATCGTCGTTAATCTTTAAGCTGATTTAAAGCAAAACGGCCCGGATGATCCGGGCCGTTTTTATATCGCCGGCTGCTCGGTCTCAGTTCTTCAGCTTGTAGCCGGTCTTGAAGATCCACCACACGGCGATCATACAGGCCGCCAGGAAGAACAGCGTCACCGAAACGCTAAGCACCACGCTGACATCGGAAATCTCGTAGAAGCTCCAGCGGAAGCCGCTGATCAGGTAGACCACCGGATTGAGCAGCGTGATGGTGCGCCAGCCCGACGGCAGCATGCTCACCGAATAGAAGCTGCCGCCGAGAAACGTCAGCGGCGTCACCACCAGTAGCGGGATCGCCTGCAGCTTCTCGAAGCCGTCGGCCCAGATGCCGATGATGAAGCCGAACAGGCTGAATGTCACCGCGGTCAGCACCAGGAAAGTCAGCATCCACCACGGATGCAGAATGTGCAGCGGCACGAACAGCCCGGCAGTGGCCAGAATGATCAGACCGAGCAGGATCGACTTGGTGGCGGCTGCGCCGACATAGCCCAGTACGACCTCGACATAGGACACCGGCGCCGACAGCAGCTCATAGATGGTGCCGGTGAACTTCGGGAAATAGATTCCGAACGAGGCGTTGGAGATGCTCTGCGTCAGCACCGACAGCATCACCAGCCCGGGCACGATGAAGGTGCCGTAGCTGACGCCTTCGATGGAGGTGATGCGCGAGCCGATGGCGGCGCCAAACACCACGAAATACAGCGATGTCGAAATCACCGGCGAGACGATGCTTTGCAGCACGGTGCGCCAGGTGCGCGCCATTTCGAACAGATAGATGGCTTTGACGGCCCGGAAGTTCATGCTCATTTTTTCACCAGGCTAACAAAGATATCTTCCAGCGAACTCTGTGTGGTGTCGAGATCGAAAAACCGGATGCCGGCTTCGCGCAGGTCGCTCAGCAGGCTGGTAATCCCGGTGCGCTCGCTCTTGGTATCGTAGGTGTAGATCAGCTGTTCGCCGTCAGCGGCAAGCTCGAGATGATACGCCGAAAGACTCGCCGGAATCGCCGTGACCTTGCCCTGCAGGTGCAGCTTCAGGCGCTTCTTGCCGAGCTGCTGCATCAGTGCGTTCTTCTCCTCGACCAGGATGATCTCACCCTTGTTGATGACACCGATGCGGTCGGCCATCTCCTCGGCCTCTTCGATGTAGTGCGTGGTCAGGATCACCGTGACGCCGGCGGCGCGCAGCGTGCGCACCACCTCCCACATGCCCTTGCGCAGTTCGACATCGACGCCTGCGGTGGGCTCATCGAGAAACAGGATCTGCGGTTCGTGCGACAGTGCCTTGGCGATCATCACCCGGCGCTTCATGCCGCCGGACAGAGTGACGATCTTGCTGTCCTTCTTGTCCCACAGCGACAGGTCCTTGAGCACCTTCTCGATATGAGCGGGGTTCTTCGGCTTGCCGAACAGGCCGCGGCTGAAGGAGACCGTGGCCCACACCGTCTCGAAGGCGTCGGTGTGCAGTTCCTGCGGCACCAGGCCGATCGGCTGGCGCGCGGCGCGGAACGAGCCGACATTGTCGTGGCCGTCGACAACCACCTTGCCGGACGTCGCATTGGCGATGCCGCAGATGATGCTGATCAGCGTCGTCTTGCCGGCGCCGTTCGGCCCCAGCAGCGCGAAGATCTCGCCGCGGTTGATGTCGAGATCGATGCCTTTCAGGGCGGTGAAGCCCGAGGCATAGCTCTTGGTTAGGCTGGATATGGAGATGATGGGGGGCATGGGGTGCTTGTCGATTTGAATCGGGACGCGCCGGGCACGGTGTCAGTACATAGGAACGCGAAAGGGGGCGCGCAATCGCAGACATGGCAGATTTGCAGTTATTCTGCGGCGTCGTAGTCAATTTCGACGATCGTGCCGCCATCTGCTGCATCCGAAAATTGCGGATCGTTCTGCAACTGTTCAATGGTGCGCGGTATGGGAAGATCGGTAGTGCCGTCCGGATTTGTCCAGTCCCCTGCCACGGATTCAAGAGTCTCTTCGGCCTCTTCGATCGCTTCATCGAGACTGTCGCCAGCGGTGACAAGGCTTGGAAAATCGGGAAACGACACGCGAAAAGTGCCGCCGGAGTCCTTTTGAATCAACGCGATGTAGACCCGCACGTCACACCCGCTCGACAAAACTGTCGACGACCTTCTTCTCGCCGGCTTTCTCGAACGCAATCGTCAGCTTGTTGCCGTCGATTTTGGTCACCGCGCCGTAACCGAACTTCTGGTGGAAGACGCGATCCTGCAGCGTGAATGCCGACTCGGTGCCGGTCGATTTCGCGATCAGTTCGCCCTCGATGGTCATCGGGCCGTTCCTGCCGCGGGAGAAACCGCTGCCCGGCGCGTCGCTGCGTGACGACGAGAACGGCGACTGGCTTTCGTTGAAGCCGCCGCCGGCCTGTCCGCCGCCTTTGTTGCGCGACTTGTTGGCCTGGGCGCGCTGCCAGCCGGGCGTCGAATAGGTGGAGCCGAAGGATTCCACATTGTCGAAGCGCGACGGGCCGTAGCCGCTGTTGCCGCCCCAATTGTTGCCGCCCTTGGACTCGGTGATCTCGACATTGTCGGCCGGCAATTCGTCGAGGAAGCGCGACGGCAGCGTCGTGTTCCAGGTGCCATGGATGCGCCGGTTGGTGGCGAAATAGAGCTTGGCGCGTTTTCGGGCGCGGGTGATCCCCACATGAGCCAGCCGGCGCTCTTCTTCCAGTCCGGCGCGGCCCTGGTCGTCGAGCGCGCGCTGGTGCGGAAACAGGCCTTCTTCCCAGCCCGGCAGGAACACGTTGTCGAATTCCAGCCCCTTGGCCGAGTGCAGCGTCATGATCGACACCGCGTCCTCGTCGGCGCCGCCCTCGCGATCCATCACCAGCGATATATGTTCGAGAAACCCTTGCAGGTTCTCGAATTCTTCCATCGAGCGGACGAGTTCCTTGAGGTTCTCGAGCCGGCCGGCTGCGTCGGCGGAACGGTCCTTCTGCCACATCTCGGTGTAGCCGCTCTCGTCGAGCACGATCTCGGCGAGCTGGGTGTGGGTGATGGTATCGCGCTGCGTGCGCCAGCGCTCGAAGTTCATCATCAATTCGCGCAGGCTGCCGCGCGCCTTCGGCTTCATCTCGTCGGTGTCGACCACGAGACGGGCAGCTTCGGACAGCGGGATCTTCCGCTTGCGGGCGTGGTCGTGCAGCATCTGCACGGTGGCGTCGCCGAGCCCGCGCTTCGGCGTGTTGACGATGCGCTCGAAAGCCAGATCGTCGGCGGGCGAATTGATCACCCGCAGATAGGCCAGCGCATCGCGGATCTCGGCGCGCTCATAGAAGCGCGGGCCGCCGATCACGCGATAGGGCAGGCCGAGGGTGACGAAGCGATCTTCGAATTCGCGCATCTGGAACGAGGCGCGCACCAGGATGGCGATGTCGTTGAGCTTGTGGCCGCCGCGCTGCAGATCCTCGATTTCCTCGCCGATGGTGCGGGCTTCCTCTTCGGAATCCCAGCAGCCGGTGACGGTGACCTTTTCGCCGGCGACATCCTCGGTGCGCAGCGTCTTGCCGAGCCGGCCTTCGTTATGCGCGATCAGATGTGAGGCGGCGGCCAGGATATGGCCGGTGGAGCGATAGTTGCGCTCCAGCCGGATCACCTTGGCGCCGGGGAAATCGTGGTCGAAGCGCAGGATGTTGTCGACCTCGGCGCCGCGCCAGCCGTAGATCGACTGATCGTCGTCGCCGACGCAGCAGATGTTCTTGAGCCGCGCCGTCGATGGCGTCATCTCATCCTTCGAGACGCGCGAGCCTCGCCCGCGCTCCTCAGGGTGAGGGGACAACTCGGTGTGTGTGTCGGCAACGGTCTCTGCGCCCTCATCCTGAGGAGCCGCGCGAAGCGCGGCGTCTCGAAGGATGGGGGCATGGCTTTGCGAACCCGGTGTCTGCGACAGCAGCCGCAGCCACAGATATTGCGCGACGTTGGTGTCCTGATATTCGTCGACCAGGATGTATTTGAAGCGCTGCTGGTACTGCCGGAGCACGTCGGGATGTTCGCGGAACAGCCGGATGCCCTCGAGCAGCAGATCGCCGAAATCGGCCGCATTGAGGGTTTTGAGCCGGGCCTGATAGGCGGCGTAGAGCTTGCCGCCTTTGCCGTTGCCGAACACGGCGGCCTCGCCGGCCGGCACCTGCGACGGCGTCAGGCCGCGGTTCTTCCAGCCGTCGATCAGCCCTGCCAGCATCCGCGCCGGCCAGCGCTTGTCGTCGATGTTGTCGGCCGCCAGCAACTGCTTGAGCAGCCGGATCTGGTCGTCGGTGTCGAGCACGGTGAAATTCGAGGTCAGTTGCACCAGTTCGGCATGGATGCGCAGGATGCGGCCACCGATCGAGTGGAAGGTGCCGAGCCACGGCATGCCTTCGACGGCCTGGCCGAGCATCAGGCCGAGGCGGTGCTTCATCTCGCGCGCCGCCTTGTTAGTGAAGGTCACCGACAGGATCTCGGCGGGCCGGGCGCGGCCGGTGGTCAGGATATGCGCGATCCGCGAGGTCAGCACCTTGGTCTTGCCGGTGCCGGCGCCTGCCAGAACGAGAACCGGACCATCGAGGGTCTCGACGGCATCACGCTGCTCGGGGTTGAGGCCGGCCAGGTACTGGGCCGGCGCCGCCTGGGCGCGTGCACGCGCGCCAATGCCGCCCGCCGCCGGCTGGTAGGCAGGGAGATCGTTGGAGGGCGTCTTGTAGGGCTCGGTCATGCGAGATCGTCTTGTTCCCACGATGGCACCGCGGGGCCGTGAAGGGGAGCCTTCATAGCAGGGGTCACAGGCATATAGGGGGCGAAGCGGCGAGTTGACAGAGTTTTCCCGCGTCGGGGCAGGGCCAGATGCGGTTGAGCCGGCTGCCGGCGCTTGCGCTCGGCCCATCGGCCTACCACAGGCAGGGAACTTTCGTTCCCGTTGCGGCTTGTTTTCACGATCGACGCGCGGCGCTCAGGCCGCGTTCAACAGAACGAAAATTCGAGGTTGTGCCATGTTCGGCTGGGTTGTCACGTTTCTGATCGTCGCCCTGATCGCCGGTGTTCTGGGCTTTGGCGGCGTCGCCGGAGCCTCCATCGAGATCGCCAAGATCATCTTCTTCGTCGCGATCGTGCTGTTTCTGGTTTCGGCCGTTGTCGGTCTGGTCCGCGGTCGAACCCGGGCCTAGCGGTCGCTACTTCTTCGCGGGCATCCCGATGCTGCGGCCGATTCCCTCGGGCCGCGGCGCCGCCTGATGGGCGTTCGCCAGCGCCGCAATGTTGGCGCGGATATCCGACGGGAATGGCGCGACTTTTCGGGCATTCATGTCCATGTGGATGGACATGTTTTCCGAGGTCGCCGACACCCATCCTTCGGTGGCGTGGCGCAATTCCTCGAACGTGTGCAGCCGCTTGTCGTCAGCCGCGACCAGCAGGATCGACACCTGCGCGGGATCGCCGAGATGGATCTCACGCAGGTAGCGGACATGGCATTCCGCGGTGAATGTCGAGCCGCCGCGTGCTTTCATGTAAGCGGGGCCGATCCCGAGCTTGAGCCAGAGTTCGTCGATCGCGCGGTCGAACAGCACGTTGTAATAGGCCATGTTGAGATGGCCATTATAGTCGATCCATTGCGGTTCAATGGCCATCACCGACGACAGGAAGGCCACCGGCTGTAGCAGCAGGTCGTCAGGCATTGTCGCGTTCGTCATCGGCTATCCCCACTCCGGCAATTCATCATCACTTGACCCCATATACATCCTTTGTCACGGTCCCGCGCGCCGGAGGGACGGGCGTCCCCGGAGGGGCTGACGTGGGTACAATGAACAATAATCAGAAACGACCTGAGCCGGCGGCGCTGGCCACCACCATCGAAGCGCTTGCCGCGCGGTTCGGCAACCGGCTGGTGACCTCGCAGGCGGTGCGCGAACAGCACGGCCACACCACCACGTGGCTGCCAAACCAGCCGCCGGATGCGGTGGTGATGGCGCAGGAAACCGCCGATATCCAGGACGTGGTGCGGATTTGTGCGGCCAACGGCGTGCCGGTGATCGCGTTCGGGACCGGCACCTCGCTGGAAGGCCAGGTCAACGCGGCGGCCGGCGGTGTATGCATCGACCTGCGCGACATGAACCGTATCCTTGAAGTCCATGCCGAGGATCTGGATTGCGTGATCCAGCCCGGCGTCACCCGCAAGGCATTGAACGAGAATCTGCGCGATCAGGGGCTGTTCTTTCCGATCGACCCGGGCGCCGATGCCTCGCTTGGCGGCATGGCCTCGACCCGCGCTTCCGGCACCAATGCAGTGCGTTACGGCACCATGCGCGACAACGTGCTGGCGCTGAAGGTGGTGCGCGGCGACGGCGAGATCATCAAAACCGGCACGCGCGCCAAGAAATCCTCCGCCGGCTACGACCTGACCCATCTGTTCGTCGGCGCCGAAGGCACGCTGGGCATCATCAGCGAACTGACCATCAAGCTGCGCGGCATTCCGGACACCATTGCCGCAGCGTCCTGTTCGTTCGCGACGGTGGCGGGCGCCTGCCAGGCCACCATCCTGGCGGTGCAGACCGGCATTCCCCTGGCCCGGATCGAACTGCTCAACGAGGCGCAGGTCCGCTGCTGCAATGCCTACTCCAAACTGACGCTGCCGGAGACGCCGCTGTTGCTGCTGGAATTCCACGGCAGCGAGGCGGAGGTCGCCGAGCAGTCGAAGAATTTTCGCGAGATCGCGCTGGAATGCGGCGGCGGTGATTTCACCTGGACCACGCGACCGGAAGACCGCACCAAGCTCTGGCAGGCCCGCCATGACGCCTACTGGTCGGTGAAAAGCCTGCGGCCGGGCTCCGATGTGGCGGCCACCGACGTCTGCGTGCCGATTTCCCGTCTTGCGGAATGCGTCACCGAGACCGAGGAAGATCTCGCGCGCATGAACCTGGTGGCGCCGATTGTTGGCCATGTGGGCGACGGCAACTTCCATTGCTCGATGCTGTGTGATCGCAACGATGCCGAAGAAGTGGCGCGCGCAGAGGCCTTTATGCATCGCCTGGTCGGGCGTGCCCAGGCGATGGGCGGCACCTGCACCGGCGAGCACGGCATCGGGCAGGGCAAGCAGAAATACCTCAAGGCCGAGTTGGGTGTGGAGGCACTGGACGCCATGCGTGCGATCAAGCTGGCGATGGATCCGCAGAACATCTTCAATCCCGGCAAGATCCTTCCGGCACGCTGAAGCGCGACGGGCGATCGACGGATGACTCTCGCCATCCGGCGCAACGAAGCGTCGGCAAGTTCAAGGTTCAGCGGTTCCTGACGCGACGCGTGCGTCCAATCCAAAGGCCCGACATGCGGCTTCCGTTCTTCTACGGCTGGATCGTCATCGCCGTCACCTTCGTCACCATGGCTATTGGCGTCAACGCGCGGACCTCGTTCTCGCTGTTCTTTCCGCCCATCATCGAGGAGTTCGGCTGGGAGCGCGGCGTCACCGCCGGCGCCTTCTCGTTCGGCTTTTTGATCTCGGCGATCATGAGCCCGCTGATGGGACGGCTGATGGATCGCGCCGGGCCGCGCGCGGTGATGGAACTCGGCGTGGCCTTGATGGCTGCCGGCCTGTTGCTGGCGCCGCTGACCACGCAGCCCTGGCACCTCTATCTGACCATCGGTGTGCTGGTCGGGGCCGGCAGCGTCTGCCTCGGCTATTCCGGCCAATCGCTGTTCCTGCCCAACTGGTTCATTCGCAAGCGCGGACTTGCCATCGGTGTTGCCTTTGCCGGCGTCGGCATCGGATCGATCACCGTGCTGCCGTGGGTGCAGCACATGATCGAACAAAGCGGCTGGCGCACCGCATGTACGACCATTGGCATTCTGGTCCTGGTCGTTCTGCTCCCCATCAACCTGCTGCTGCGCAAGCGGCCGCAGGATATGGGGCTGCAGCCCGATGGCGACGACGCGCCGACCGCGGCATTCAAGCCAGTCTCGAATGTGGTCGACCACGCCTGGGTCAGCGTCGACTGGACACTACGCCGCGCGATGCGGACGGCGCGGTTCTGGTGGCTGGCCCTCGGCCTGTTCGGTGGGCTCTATGCCTGGTACGCGGTCCAGGTCCACCAGACCAAATACCTGATCGATATCGGCTTCAGCCCCGGTGTGGCCGCCTGGGCGCTGGGCATGGTCAGCCTGTTCGGCGTCCCCGGCCAGATCCTGCTCGGCCATCTCTCCGACCGGATCGGCCGCGAATGGATCTGGACTGTCAGCAGCGTCGGCTTCGCCATCTGCTTTGCGGCGTTGATCGGCCTCGAATATGCGCCGAGCCTGCCGCTTGTCTATGTGATGGTGATCTCGCAGGGGCTGCTCGGCTACGGCGTGACGTCGATCATGGGGGCAGTGGTCGCCGAGATCTTTCATGGCGAGCATTTCGGCAGCATTTTCGGCACCCTTATGCTCGCTGCGCTGGCCGGCGGCGCTGCCGGTCCGCTGGTCACCGGCATCATCCACGATATCTGCGGCACCTATGCACCGGCTTTCGCCATCGGAATCGTGGTGAGCGCCGTGGCCACCACCGCGATCTGGATGGCCTCCCCAGGCAAGGTCCGCGCCGTTGCCGGACGGCTGCACCGCGCTGCTGCCGCGCCGAACGCGCCGGAGCGGGCCACGTCCGAATCGCTTTAGACGGCGATTTACCGCAGGCCAGCTTGCAGCCGCTCACGCATGCTGTGACTTCGCCACAGTTATCCGTATATATAGCGGACTTTCGGGTGTGAGTTCAGTGCGACCATCGCGACGTTTGCGGGCGGCATCGCGAATGTGGGCGCGTTGGAATAGGCTTTGCTATGTGAAGCGGGCCGCATGTTGCCGGAACATGCTTAAGGGGAGATACCGTGCAGACGACGCTGCTCGGCTTGGCGATTGCCTTTATCATAGCGCTGGTCGCCGCACTGGTCGGCCCGTATTTCGTCGACTGGAATCAATTTCGGCCGCAGTTCGAAGCCGAGGCATCGCGCGTGCTCGGCGCGCCGGTGCGCGTCGCCGGTGCCCTGGATGCGCGGCTGTTGCCGGCGCCGTCGCTGCGGCTGCGTTCGGTGATGGTCGGCGGCGCCAACGATCGCGGCCGGATACGCGCCGACAAGCTCGACGTCGAGTTCAGTCTGAGCTCACTGATGCGCGGCGAATGGCGCGCCACCGAATTGACGATCAACGGCGCCGCACTGGATCTCGGCCTCGACGCCCAGGGGCGCATCGACCTGCCTACCTCCACCGGCCGCTTCAACCTCGGCACTCTGGCGATCGACCGGCTGAACCTGACTGGGCGTATTGCGCTGCACGATGCGGCCAGCCGTAGCACGCTGGAATTGAATGACATTGCCTTTAGCGGCGACGTGCGCTCCCTGGCCGGGGCGATCCGCGGCGACGGCAACTTCTCGCTGAACGGCGCGCGCTATCCGTTCCGTGTGTCGTCGGGCCAGACTGTTGACGGGAACGGTACCCGCGTTCATCTCACCATCGATCCCGGCCAGCGGCCGCTCTCCGTCGATCTCGACGGCACCTTGTTTTTCGACGGCCGCGCGCCGCGGTTCGAGGGCGGGCTGATCCTGGCCAGACCTGCCGGCCCCAAGGCGGAGCCTGCCACCGACCGTGCGCCGTCGCCGTGGCGGCTGTCGGCGCGGCTCAAGGCCGATCCGGCCGCAGCAAAGCTCGAGCAGATCGAAATCAGCTATGGTCCCGAGGATATGGCGCTGAAGCTTGCCGGCCTCGCGGAGGTCCGCTTCGGTCCGTCGCCGCTGCTCCATGCCGTGCTGTCGGCGCGGCAACTGGACGCCGACCGGCTGCTCGCCAGGGACGTCGCTGCAGGGGCGCCAGGTCGTCTGCTGCCGCAGCTCCGCAAGCTGTTCGCGGAATTTCCGCAGCCGCCGCTTGCGACCCAGGTCGAGGTCAGCGCGGAACAGATCATGCTGGGCGGTCGTCCGGTGCAGAATCTCGCCGCCGATCTGCATGGCGATGCAACGGCCTGGACCATCGACAGGCTGGATTTCCGCGCCCCGGGCGCGACCCGCGTCACGCTGAGCGGGATCGCCCCGGGCGCTGCGTCGGGCAACTTCAAGGGCGCGGTGAGTCTCGACTCCAACGACCCCGATACGCTGGCTGCCTGGCTGCAGGGCCGCAGCGAGGTCACCTACCGCAGCCAGAAGCCGCTCCGCCTGCGCGGCGACGTGAGCGTGGCCGCGGATCGTTTCGCGATCGACGCGATCAAGGCCGAGATCGATGGCGGCACCGTCGAGGGGCGGGTCGCGCTCTCGAATCCGGCGGGTAGCGCTTCGCGCTTCGAGGCGGATGTGAAGGCGGACCGGCTGGATGTCGATGCCGCAGCAGCGCTGCTGCGTTCGCTCGCGGGGCCGCCCGGTGATTGGCCGGACGTGGCCCAGCTCTCGCTGAACATTGATCGCGCCGTATCGGCCGGTCAGGAAATGCACCCTTTCGTCGCGCAGTTCGGTTACGGGCCGGAGACAATATCGCTGGACCGTCTCACAATCGGCGAAGCCAGCACGCTGTTGCTGGAAGGCAGCGGCTCGTTCAACCGGACCGAGGCGACCGGAACACTGGCGCTCAGCGCCGCGTCGGCATCGCTGACGAAAATGACAGCGCTGCTGGCGCCCCTTGCGCCTGCGGTGGCGGCGCGGCTGAACACGCTGTCGCCTGCACCAGGTAGAACGAATATCAAGCTGACCTTCGACCTCGGCCGGGATAGCAGCCAGCCCGACCGCGCAAGCGCGCGTGCCGTGGTTGATATCGCCGCGCCGCAGGTCAGCGGTGTGACGACTTTCACGGCGACGCCGTCCGTTGCGGCCATGCGGAGCCTCGATATCGACGCGCTGTCGCGCAGTGAAATCACCGTCGAATCCCGGCTTGCCGCGGACCGTGGATCGCAGCTGCTGACACTGCTCGGTCTCAATGGCGTGCTGGCTGCGGGAGATGCGCCGCTGGGGTTCGAGGGCTCTGCGACCGGGACGTGGCGCGCGCCGCTGCGCGTCAAGGTCAGGCTTGCAGGTACAGAGCTCGACGCCGACGCGCAGGGGACGGCCGAACCGTGGGCTGAGCAGCCGAAAGCCGTGCTCGCGCTCGCGGTCCGCCGTGCCAATGTCGCGCCGCTGTTCGATCTCAAGGCGTCCGACGCGCTGGCGCAGACGATTGGTTTTTCGGCCCGCGCGACCCTGGCCGCCAGCAAGCTCACGCTCGACGACATCGACAGCACAGTGGCGGGCGCGCGGCTGCGCGGTCGCCTCGCGCTCACCTTCGGCACCGAAAAGACCATCGACGGTCAGCTCGGAATGGATGCCATCGAACTCGCTCCGGCGTTCGGTCTCGTGGTTGGCGCCCGGGGGCATGATGCGACGGAACCGCTCGGCCGCGGCTTGCTGCAGGGCTGGCGCGGCCAGCTGGCGTTTCAGTCGCTGAGCGGCGCGTTGCCGGGCGGCATCGAACTGCGGCCGCTCAGCGGTGTCATCAAGAGCGACGGGCAGTCGCTCAGCATCGAGAGCATCAAGGGCAATGTCGGCGGCGGCGACGTCACCGCCGATATCGACATCAAGCCAGGCCTGACCGGCCTGGCTCTGAATGCCCGCATCCAGATGGCCAACGTCGATGGCGCAGCATTGCGCTATCGTGCACTGGCGATGCCGTCCGGTCGCGTGTCGCTGCGCGCGACTCTTGCTACCCAGGGCCGTACTGCATTCGGACTGGAGGGGGCACTGTCCGGCAACGGCTTGCTCTCCATCGACGCGGCACGGATCGCCGGGCTGAACCCCGACGCTTTCGATATTGCGATCCGTGCCAGCGACAGCGGGCAGGCCACAGACGACAACCGGTTGCGGCAGATCGTCGAACGGTCACTGGCGACCGCAGCGCTTCCGGTGACGGCCGCGCAGATTCCCTTCCTCATCAAGGACGGTCGCTTGCGGGTCGGCGCCACCACGCTCGATGGGGGCAGTGCGCGCGCCATCGTCTCGGGCGGCTACGACCTTGCTGCCGACCAGACCGACGTTCGCGTTGCGCTGACGTCGATGGCCGGCGCATCGGGAACCGCACGTCCCGAGATACAATTGTTTATGGCGGGATCGCCGGACCGGCTCGAGCGCACCTTGGACATCGCGGCGCTGTCGTCGTGGCTGGCAGTGCGGGCCATCGATCGCGAAACGCGCCGGCTGGATCTCGCTCGAACGCGGTGAAGTTCCGCCGGCCACGCTGCCCGCAGCGGTCGCGCCAATCGCACCGATTGTTCCCGCGGAAAAACCGCCGGAGCCTTCGGCTTCGCAATTGCTGGCCTTACCGCCGGCCGCGGACGTGCCGATTCCCGGTCGCGATCCGCGCCGGACGCCATCGCGGCCAGCGCTTCCACGCCCTGCAGCGTTGCCGCAGGATTCGACTACGCCATCGGTCAGCCCGCAGCTTGCGCCGTTGCCTGCGCCGATTGAAATCAGACCTGCTCCCGGTGCTGCACGCTCGCCAAGGCCGCGGCCCGCGCCTCCGCTTGTGCTGACGCCGCCGGCGAACTCAGCGCGACAGTAACTCGAGCTGGTCCCGGCGGCCTTGAGAGCGCACCGACGATGAACGCCTGCATCGGATCAGTTGAAGCAGGCGCCCGTTGCGCTCACATGGTGAGGCTGTGTTCCTGGGGGCGATGCGGAACAGCGCGCGTACGGAAGTAGTCCAGCACGAACAGTCGAATTGCAGAGGACAAATTGCCCTGCTGCCGATTCGTATCGATCTCGCCGACGAGCTCCGAGAGTGTCATGTCCCGAAGGTTCGAGATTTCCTTCATGCCGTTCCAGAACGCCTCTTCGAGGCTGACGCTGGTCTTGTGACCTGCGACGACGATTGAACGTTTAACTACGGGCGATTTCATGATGCGTCCTCGCCATCAATGTGATGCTGATCCAGCAAATTATTCGCACGGATTGTGCGTTGCTCTTGCAAATTACGCTCGGCTTTGGTCCGGCCGAACTGCGCACGATTTACCTCGGCTTGCTTGGCCGCTTCGTCTCGCGCGCTACGTTTCTTAAATCGGTTCAGATTGATCAGGTCGCCCATGATCTCTCCTGTCATTCAATAAAAATTCTTGAGCGATAACTTTCAGCTCACCATCCGGTAGTTGTACGTTCGAGCAGTAAATCTGGTTTCAAACACCAAATAATACTCCGTTATTCCACTCGACGTCACAAAATATATACCGTTGCGAATCCTTTCGCTGTCGTCTTCTGCTCTATCACGGTGAAAACCATCGACGATAGAGGTTCGGTCTAAGCACTTAGCCCTTATAAATTATAACTATTTCGGCGCCAGCGCATCCTCAATAAGAAGTTACTGTCGATTGCGCGTCTAGCCAGGGTGTATCATTTTGATCGGCTGAACGAGCCGGTCAAATTCTATGGGCGTTACGAAGCCCAGCCGGACAGCCTCTTCCTTCAACGTGGTTCCACTGTTGTGTGCAATTTTGGCCACCTTGGCGGCGTTATCATATCCGATCTTCGGCGCGAGGGCAGTGACGAGCATCAGCGATCGCTCCATCAGATCCTGTATTCTTTTCTCGTCGGCACGAATCCCGCTTACGCAGTTTTCCGTGAAGGAACGCGACACATCCGCCAGCAATTGGATGGACTGCATCATGCAATGCGCCATCACCGGCTTGTACACGTTAAGCTCGAAATGACCCTGGCTGCCGGCCACCGTGATGGCCGTGTGGTTCCCGAATACCTGGCAGCATACCATTGTCATCGCTTCACATTGTGTCGGATTTACCTTCCCCGGCATGATTGATGAGCCTGGCTCATTCTCCGGAAGGATCAGTTCGCCGAGCCCGGAACGGGGACCCGATCCGAGCAGGCGGATGTCGTTGGCGATCTTGAACAGGCCGGTCGCGACGGCGTTGATGGCGCCGTGCACGAAGACATATGCGTCGTTGGATGCAAGCGCCTCGAACTTGTTCGGCGCGCTGACGAAGGGAAGCTTGGTCAGCGCGGCCGCATGTTTGGCAAACAGCTTGGCGAACCGTGGTTTTGAATTGAGGCCGGTGCCGACTGCGGTGCCTCCCTGCGCCAGAGGGTAAAGATCCTTCACCGCGCTGCGCAGGCGCGCGATGCCGCTCTCGACTTGCGCCGCATAGCCGGAGAATTCCTGTCCCAATGTCAGGGGTGTCGCATCCTGCGTATGGGTGCGCCCGATCTTGACGATGGTCGCGAACGCCTTCTCCTTCTTGCGCAACGCAACTGATAGTTCATCCAAAGCGGGAATGAGTTGCTTCAATATACCTTCGGTTGCCGCGATGTGCATCGCTGTCGGAAACGAGTCATTCGACGACTGACTCATGTTGACGTGATCGTTGGGATGCACGGGCTTCTTGCTGCCGCGCTCGCCGCCGAGCAATTCGTTGGCGCGGTTGGCGATGACCTCGTTGAGGTTCATGTTGGTCTGCGTGCCAGAACCAGTCTGCCACACTACCAGGGGGAACTCTTCGTCGAGCTTGCCGTCGATCACCTCGCGTGCGGCGCGGACGATGGCGCGGGTACGCCGCTGGTCGAGCAGGCCGAGTTCGAGATTGGTTTGCGCTGCGGCGAGCTTGACGATGCCGAGGGCGCGGATGATCGGCATCGGCATCCGGTCATGGCCGATGCGGAAGTTCTGGCGCGATCGTTCGGTCTGCGCGCCCCAGTAGCGGTCGGCCGCCACCTCGATAGGACCGAAACTGTCAGTCTCGGTGCGGGTAGAGCCGGTGGTCTTCGAGGCGTGGGGCATGGGTTGCTGTCCGTTGCGGTGCCACACCAACGCCGGAGCGGCGCATAAGTTTAGTGCCGCTGCGCGGCGCGCGCATCCTTGATGGCCGGAAGGCTTATTTCTTGCGGAAACGATCTAGGCGAACGACCTCGGCGCCTTCGCTCGGCTTTGGAGACTCGTCGTCGCCCGGCGCCGGGGGAGCAGGGGGCGCTGGGTCCGCAGCCAAGCTGGCACTGGCCGTTTCTGCCGCGGTCTCGGACGGTTCGAACTGCAGGCCGAACTGCACGGACGGGTCGAAGAAGCTCTTGATCGAGTTGAACGGCACCACCAGGCGTTCCGGAATGCCGTTGAACGACAGCCCGACCTCGAAGCGGTCCTCGGTCACCACCAGATCCCAGAACTGGTGTTGCAGGATCACCGTCATTTCTTCCGGATACTGCGCCAGCAGCCTGGGCGACAGTTTCACGCCGTCGGCGGTGGAAACAAAGGTGATGAAGAAATGGTGCTCGCCCGGCAGGCCGTGTTCGGCGGCGTCGGTCAGCACGCGGCGCAGCACGCTGCGCAACGCGTCACGGGCCAAGACGTCGTATCGGATATGATCGGTAGCCATCAGGTCGGTCCCGTCGTTCAAAAGCCACACGCGGGCCGGCGGCGATACCGTGGCCGACTCGCGCCGTCTGTTTCATTCTATCCCGGCTTAAGCCCGAGGTCAGCACGCCAGGCAAGCCTGCAGCCCCAATATAGGACGGAAATAGAGGGGGATAAAGCCGCGCTGCCGTTGGACTCCGGCTTCTTCCCGCTGGCGCCTTGACGGCGGGCTGGCCTCCGGTTGATCGGAGGGGCCAGTCCTGGGGGCAGGTTTTGGTCTGTCCAGCGGCGATCGCGATCGGCCGTTGCCGCCGTTTTGTCGGTTGCCACGCGGCTCAACCCGCTATGGTTGTTGTGTGATGGCGTGGTGGGGACAGTTTTGGTTTCGCTGGCATTCTCCAATGAAAATCGCTAGGCAGGCTTGGTCTGGAGGCTGAATGAAGCCAACCAGAAGACGTGGGCGACAGGCTCGTTACAAGGGGGAACCGACCGATGAGTGATATGCCGAGCCATGTGCCGGAGGATTCAGTTCTGCCGAACTGGATCAAGGCACCGCAGGATTTTTTTGGCGGTCTCGCCCTGGTCGCGATTGCGGCGTTCGCACTTTGGGCTTCCAGCGACCTGCAGGGCATGCGGGGCTTCTCCTTTGGTGCCGGTACCGCGCCGCGGATGTTCGGCATCCTGCTGCTCGGGCTTGGCTTCGCCATCATGCTGGTCGGCGTGCTGACCGAAGGGCCGAGGCTCGCGGTTTATGCATGGCGCGGACCGCTGTTCGTCTCGCTGGCGATCCTGAGCTTCGCCGTCAGCATTCGCCCGATGGGCATGATCTTCGCCGCGATGGCGAGCTTCATGATCGCTGCGCTCGGCACCCATGAGACGCGGTGGAAGGAAACCTTCATCGTCGGCGTCTGCCTCACCGCGTTCTGCGCGATTCTGTTTCCCTATGGGCTGGGTCTGCCGATGCAGATGCTGCCGACGTTTCTGAACCGCTGAGGGCATCATGGGCGATCTTTTCTCCAATCTCGGCCTCGGCTTCGGCGTCGTTTTCCAGTTCGTGCAGTGGTCGCCGGCGTTCCTGCACGGCCTGTCGATTCCCGTTCCCATGAACATCCTGCTCTGCCTGATCGGCGCGCTGGTCGGCACGCTGGTCGGCGTGCTGCCGGGCATCGGCACCATCGCCACGGTGGCCATGCTGCTGCCGATCACCTTCGGCCTGCCGCCCGTCGGCGCGCTGATCATGCTCGCCGGCATCTATTACGGCGCGCAGTATGGCGGTTCCACCACCTCGATCCTGGTCAATATTCCCGGCGAGGCAGGCTCGGTCGTGACCGCGCTCGACGGTTTCCAGATGGCCAAGCAGGGCCGAGCCGGTCCGGCGCTGGCGATTGCGGCGATCGGCTCGTTCTTCGCCGGCTGCGTTGCGACCGTGCTGATCGCGGTGCTCGGCGCGCCGCTCACCAAGCTGGCGCTGGCGTTCGGACCTGCGGAATATTTCTCGCTGATGGTCCTCGGCCTGATCTTCGCGGTGGTGCTGGCCAAGGGCTCGGTGCTGAAGGCGATCGCGATGATCGTGTTCGGCCTGCTGCTGTCCATGGTCGGCTCCGACATCGAGACCGGCGCGTCGCGGATGTCGTTCAACATCCCCGAACTCGCCGACGGCCTTGGCTTTGCCACGGTGGCGATGGGCCTGTTCGGCTTTGCCGAGATCATCCGCAACCTCGATGCGGGCGGCGAGGGCGATCGCGAACTGGTTCAGCAGAAGGTCACCGGCCTGATGCCGACCCGCAAGGACATGAAGGATTCTGCCCCGGCGATCCTGCGCGGTACGGTGTTGGGCTCGATCCTCGGCATTCTGCCGGGCGGCGGCGCGGTGATCGCGTCGTTCGCTGCCTACACGCTGGAGAAAAAGCTCGCCAAGGATCCGTCGCGGTTCGGCCGCGGCGCGATCGAAGGTGTCGCGGCGCCTGAAAGCGCCAACAACGCCGCGGCGCAGACCTCGTTCATTCCGCTGCTGACGTTGGGCATTCCGCCCAACGCCGTCATGGCGCTGATGGTCGGCGCGATGACCATCCATGGCATCGTGCCCGGCCCGCAGGTCATGCAGAAGCAGCCCGAACTGGTCTGGGGCATGATCGCCTCGATGTGGGTCGGCAACCTGATGCTGCTGGTGATCAACCTGCCGCTGGTCGGAATCTGGGTCCGCCTGTTGCGCGTGCCCTACCGCCTGATGTTCCCGTCGATCGTGGTGTTCTGCTGCATCGGCATCTATTCGGTGAACAACGCGCCGATGGACGTGGTACTGGCCGGCATCTTCGGTCTGCTCGGCTACTGGCTGATCAAGCACGATTTCGAGCCGGCGCCGTTGCTGCTCGGCATGGTGCTGGGACCGCTGATGGAAGAGAACCTGCGCCGCGCCCTGCTGATCTCGCGCGGCGATGCGACGGTATTCTTCACCCGTCCGCTGTCGGCGAGCCTGATGGCGATCTCGGCCTTCCTGCTGGTGCTGGCGCTGCTTCCCTCCTTGCGGAAGAAGCGCGACGAGGTGTTCGTCGAATCCGAAAACTGACCTGCGGCGTTGCGCCGCGGCCCGAAGTCGAATGGACTTCGGGCCGCGGCGTGTATTCAGTTGCCCGGAATGTGTCGCGCTGGCGATGACATAAAATTTCGGGGAGAACGCCATGAACTACCTTCGTCGCACACTTGCGACCGCCGGTCTCGCGCTGGCCGGCCTCGGATCGATTGCCGCTTCCGCCCAGGCCCAGGACTATCCGACCCGCTCGATCACCATGATTGTGCCGTTCGCCGCCGGCGGACCGACCGACATCATTGCCCGCATCGTCACTGCCGAGATGGCCAAGACGCTGGGCCAGAGCATCATCATCGAGAACGTGGTGGGTGCAGGCGGCACCACCGCGACCACGCGCGCGGCGCGCGCCAATCCGGATGGCTACACGCTGATCACCGGCCACATGGGCACCCATGCCGCCGCGGTGCCGCTTTATCCGAAGCTGGCCTATCATCCCGAGAAGGATTTCGAGCCCGTCGCGCTGCTCGCCGGCACGCCGATCCTGATCCTTGCCAAGAAGGATTTTCCGGCCAAGGACCTCAAGGAATTCGTGGCTTACGTGAAGGCCAACACCGACAAGATGAACATGGCCCATGCCGGCATCGGCTCGGTCTCCTACTCGTCCTGCGAGTTGCTCAACTCGGTACTTGAGATCAAGCCGACCGGGGTTCCGTTCAACGGCACCGGGCCCGCAATGAACGCGCTGGTCGGCGGCCAGGTCGATTACATGTGCGACCAGATCGTCAACGCCGTGCCGCAGATCAATGGCGGCACCATCAAGGCCTATGCGGTGGCGACACCGGAGCGCAACCCGTCACTGCCGGACCTGCCGACCACCACCGAAGCCGGCCTGCCCAAGTATCAGGTGTCGGCCTGGAACGCGATCTTCGCCCCCAAGGGGACGCCCGCGCCGATCCTCGCCAAGCTGAACGCCGCCGCCGCCAAGGCACTGGACGACGAGAACGTCCGCAAGCGGCTGCTCGATCTGGGATCGGATATCCCGAAGGCGGAAGGCCGCACCCAGGCCGCGCTGGCAACCCTGGTGAAGAGCGAAGTCGCCAAATGGTCGGCGGTGCTCAAACCCACGATGTGACCACGCGCCAGATTGTGGCGTGATTTCAAGGGCCGGATCCCAGGATCCGGCCCTTGCCGTTTGCGGGGCAGGGGGCCATTTTCCAGGGTATAATTCGGTGTCAGCGTCGAATCGTGGCTGTCCAGTCGGCGATTGGGCGCTAGGTTCGCCGGCTCCCACGCCACTCCAAGGCTCGCAGTTGCCGACATGAATCAATATCACGACCTGCTTGAGCGGATCCTCGCCGACGGCGCGGAAAAACACGACCGCACCGGCACCGGCACGTTGTCGGTGTTCGGGCACCAGACGCGCTTCAACCTGGCGGCGGGCTTCCCGATGCTGACCACCAAGAAGCTGCCGCTAAAGGCGATCATCCACGAACTGCTGTGGTTTCTGGCCGGCGACACCAACATCAAGTATCTCAAGGATAACGGCGTCTCGATCTGGGACGAATGGGCCGATGCCAATGGCGATCTCGGCCCGGTCTACGGTTCGCAGTGGCGCTCGTGGCCGGCGGCCGACGGCCGGGCGATCGACCAGATCGCCAACGTGGTCGAAATGATCAAGCGCAATCCGGATTCGCGCCGGCTGATCGTGACGGCGTGGAATCCTGCCGACGTCGACAAGATGGCACTGCCGCCGTGCCACTGCCTGTTTCAGTTCTACGTGGCGAACGGCAAGCTGTCCTGCCAGTTGTACCAGCGCTCGGCCGACGTGTTTCTCGGCGTGCCCTTCAACATCGCCTCCTACGCGTTGCTGACGATGATGGTGGCGCAGGTCACCGGGCTGAAGCCTGGCGACTTCATCCACACGCTCGGTGACGCGCATCTGTATTCCAATCACCTCGAACAGGCGCGGCTGCAACTGACCCGCCCGGCGCGGCCGCTGCCGGTGATGACCATCAATCCCGAGGTGAAGGACATTTTTGCCTTCCGCTATGAGGACTTCACGTTGGAGGGGTACGACCCGCACCCGCATATCAAGGCCGAGGTCGCGGTTTGAACGCGACTAACAAGTCCAGCATCGCGATCGTCTTCGTCGTTGCTGTCGCCGAGAACGGCGTGATCGGGCAGGGCAACGCGATCCCGTGGCGGCTGAAGTCCGACATGCAGCGCTTCAAGGCGCTGACCATGAGCAAGCCCATCGTCATGGGCCGCAAAACCTTCGAGTCGCTGCCTCGGCTGCTGCCCGGGAGAACCCACATCGTCATCACGCGCGACGCGCAGTACCAGGCTGCGGGCGCTGTGGTCACGACCTCGATGGAAGCTGCCCGCATGGTGGCGCAGGGCGATGCGCTGCGGCGTTTAGCCACTGAGATTGCGGTGATCGGCGGCGCCGACATTTATGCGCAATGGATGGGGATCGCCGATCGGCTCGAAATCACCGAGGTTCATGCCAGGCCCGATGGCGACACCGTGTTTCCTGCCATTGATGCCGCGGAATGGGACGAAGTGGCGCGCATCAAGCATCCTGCCGGCCCGGATGACAGCGCCGATTTCTCCTATGTGACATATGAGCGGCATAAGAGCGGCCCCCGCGCCATATAGTCGCCCCGCCGGCATTAACCGCATCCGGCGATGTTCTGCATTGACAATCAGGGGGTTAAGCATAGCTCCTGCACGTAACGACCTGCGTTGTAAGGTGCCGGACGGTCCCCTATAAAGCCGTGCTGACCATGCGAGGCTGGACTTCGGTCCGGCGCCCGCGCCGAGGAGATTTGAATGCCGTGGAAGAATCAAGGCGGAGGCCCGTGGAGCTCTGGTCCGAAAGGACCCTGGGGTTCGGGTCCGCAATCGTCCGGCCCGAGGCCGCCTGATCTCGAGGATCTGCTGCGCCGCGGACAGGATCGTCTGCAGTCGCTGCTGCCCGGCGGCTTCGTCAGCGGCATGGGCATCCTGCTGGTGCTCGTCGCTGCGGTGGCGATCTGGGGCCTGTCCGGCTTCTTCCGCGTGCAGTCGGAAGAACTCGGCGTTGTCCTGCGCTTCGGCAAGCATGTGCGCACCGTGCAGCCCGGTCTGAACTATCATCTGCCTTATCCGATCGAGACCGTGCTGTTGCCGAAGGCGCTGCGCGTCTCGACGCTGAGCATCGGCATGACGCTGGGCGACGATCCCGGCCGGCGCGGACGCACCATGCGCGACGTGCCCGAGGAAAGCCTGATGCTGACCGGCGACGAGAACATCGTCGACGTCGATTTCACGGTGCTGTGGCGCATCAAGCCGGACGGCGTCGGCAACTTCCTGTTCAACATCCAGAACCCCGAAGGCACCGTGAAAGCGGTCGCCGAAAGCGCCATGCGTGAAGTGGTCGGTCGCGCCAACATCCAGCCGATCCTCACCGGCGCCCGTACCACCACCGAGGCCAACGTTCAGGAGCTGATGCAGAAGACGCTCGACAGCTATGGCGCCGGCATCCTGGTCCAGCAGGTGCAGATGCAGAAGGTCGATCCGCCGGCCCAGGTCATCGACGCGTTCCGCGACGTGCAGGCGGCGCGTGCCGATCTCGAGCGCCTGCAGAACGAAGCGCAGACCTACGCCAACCGTGTCGTTCCCGATGCGCGCGGTCGTGGCTCGCAAATCCTCCAGGTCGCCGAAGGCTACAAGGAGCAGGCGGTCGCCGAGGCCAAGGGCCAGAGCGCGCGCTTCCTGAAAGTCTACGACGAATACAAGAAGGCGCCCGAAGTGACCCGCCAGCGCATCTATCTCGAAACCATGGAGCGGATTCTCGGCGGCGCCGAGAAGCTGGTCTATGACGGCGGTGCCAACGCGCAGGGCGTTCTGCCCTATCTTCCCCTGAATGAACTGTCGCCGCGGCGGCAGCCCCCGGCGACACCTGTGCAGCCGCAACAGCAGAGCGGGAGCACCCGATGAAGTCCGGAATTTCAGGTATCGTTGCGCTCGTCGTCGCGCTGTTCGTCGTCGTCATCGGCTTCAGCTCGCTGTTCACCGTCAGCCAGACCGAACAGGTTCTGGTGGTTCGGCTCGGCGAGCCGGTCCGTGTCGTCACCGAGCCCGGCCTCAACTTCAAGGTGCCGTTCATCGACAGCGTGATCTCCATCGACAAGCGGATTCTCGATCTCGAGAATCCGGCGCAGGAAGTGATCGCCTCCGACCAGAAGCGCCTCGTGGTGGATGCGTTCGCGCGCTATCGCATCAAGAACGCGCTGCGTTTCTACCAGAGCATCGGGTCGATCCAGGCCGCCAACATCCAGCTGACGACGCTGCTCAACGCGTCGCTGCGCCGGGTGCTCGGCGAGGTCACCTTCATCCAGGTCGTGCGTGACGAACGCGAAGGCCTGATGAACAAGATCCGCGACCAGCTCGACAAGGAGGCCGACGGTTACGGCATTTCCGTCGTCGACGTCCGGATCCGTCGCGCCGATCTGCCCGAGCAGAACAGCCAGGCGGTCTATCAGCGGATGCAGACCGAGCGGCAGCGCGAGGCCGCCGAGTTCCGCGCCCAGGGTGGTCAGAAGGCCCAGGAGATCCGTTCCAAGGCGGATCGCGAAGCCACGGTGATCATCGCCGAGGCCAACTCGAAGGCGGAGCAGGTGCGCGGCGAGGGCGACGGCGAGCGCAACCGTCTGTTCGCCGAATCCTATGGCAAGGACGCCGACTTCTTCGCGTTCTACCGCTCCATGACCGCCTATGAGAACGGGCTCAAGAACAACGACACCCGCTTCCTGCTGCGGCCGGATTCGGAGTTCTTCCGCTTCTTTGCCCATCCGTCGGGCAAGCCGGCGGAGCCCGTCGCAGCCAAGCCGTAAGGCGCAAACATCGGCGTTTGTTCAGCATACGCCGATACCTGTTTTGCGTTCGACCGCACTCTGCTCTAAAGGATGGGGCGCGCCGCGGGCGATCCGGAGCCAACTCCGGATCGCTCCCGGCGCGTCGCACATATAAAAGCGTCCAGGGCGTGAACGGTCGGGAGTTGAAGTCGGATGAGGTCCATAGCGTTTGCCGACTTCCTCATCGGCCTCGGAATCCTGTTTGTGCTTGAAGGTATTCTCTTCCTGGCCATCCCCGGCTGGATGCGGCGCGCCATGAAGAGCGCACTGGCAACCCCGGATAACATGCTGCGGCTCGCCGGAATCGGCTCCGCGGTCGGCGGCCTGATCCTGATCTGGTACGTCCGGCGCTGACCGGGCTGCCCCTGAAAACCACTGCCTGATCAACGCGATCGTGCACCGCCGCTCTGCTTTTCGCCGCAATCGGCGACGCTGATGGTGGCCTGCCGCAGCCGCGCGATGCTTGCGCCAATGCTGCAAACGGGCGCAATCTGCCTTCAAATTCCCGAATCCCTTCAGGAGACGCTCCGCTCATGTCCATCGCGATTCCAGCCCTGAGCCGCCGCCTGCGCCCGCTGCTGACGGCGCTGTGCCTTGGCACGTCCGTCGCGGCGTTCACCGCACCGGCCTTTGCGCGCGGTCCTGACGGGATCGCCGACGTCGCCGAGAAGGTGATCGATGCGGTCGTCAATATCTCCACTACCCAGACCATCGAGGCCAAGGGCGGCGGCGACAAGAGCGACAGCGGTCGCGGTGCGATGCCGCAATTGCCGCCCGGTTCGCCGTTCGAGGAGTTCTTCGACGATTTCTTCAAGAACCGTCGCGGCGGTCCCGGCGGCGACAAGAATGGCGGCATGCAGCCGCGCAAGACCAATTCGCTCGGCTCCGGCTTCATCATCGACACCTCCGGCGTCGTGGTCACCAACAACCACGTCATCGCCGATGCCGACGAGATCAACGTCATCCTCAACGACGGCACCAAGATCAAGGCGACGCTGGTCGGCGTCGACAAGAAGACCGACCTTGCGGTGCTGAAGTTCACGCCGCCCAAGCCGCTGACCGCGGTGAAGTTCGGCGATTCCGAAAAACTGCGGCTCGGCGAATGGGTGATCGCCATCGGCAACCCGTTCTCGCTCGGCGGCACCGTCACCGCGGGCATCGTTTCGGCGCGCAACCGCGACATCAATTCCGGGCCCTATGACAGCTACATCCAGACCGACGCCTCGATCAACCGCGGCAATTCCGGCGGCCCGCTGTTCAACCTCGACGGCGAAGTCATTGGCGTCAACACACTGATCATCTCGCCGTCCGGCGGCTCCATCGGCATCGGCTTCGCCGTGCCGTCGAAGACCGTGGTCGGTGTGGTCGACTCGTTGCGCCAGTTCGGCGAGCTGCGTCGCGGCTGGCTCGGCGTCCGCATCCAGCAGGTCACCGACGAGATCGCCGAAAGCCTGAACATCAAGCCGGCGCGCGGTGCGCTGATCGCCGGCGTTGAGGACAAGGGGCCGGCAAAACCCGCCGGCATCGAGCCCGGCGATGTGGTGATCAAGTTCGACGGCAAGGACATCAAGGAGCCCAAGGACCTGTCGCGCGTGGTGGCTGACACCGCGGTCGGCAAGGCTGTCGATGTGGTGATCATCCGCAAGGGCAAGGAAGAGACCAAGCAGGTCACGCTGGGCCGTCTCGACGACGGCGAGAAGGCGCAGCCGGCCTCGGTGAAATCCGCACCGGAAGCCGAGAAGCCCGCGACCCAGAAGGCGCTCGGCCTCGACATCACCGGCCTCAGCAAGGACATGCGCGCCAAGTACAAGATCAAGGACAGTGTCAAGGGCGTGGTGGTCACCTCGGTGGATGCCGGCTCCGACGCCGCCGAGAAGCGCCTGGCCGCCGGCGACGTCATCGTCGAGGTCGCGCAGGAGGCGGTCAGCAATCCCGCCGACGTCAAGAAGCGCGTCGATGCGCTCAAGAAGGACGGCAAGAAGTCGGTGCTGCTGCTGGTGTCGAACGCCGAAGGTGAGCTGCGCTTTGTCGCGCTGAGCGTGCAGTAGGGGCCGTGCGCGCGTTGGCTCTTCTTACCCTCCCCCTCAAGGGGAGGGTAAAGATGCGCGTGCTGTCGCGCAGAACTGATTCAATTGTCAAACAGCCAAGTGCTCTCGTTCTCGCGGCGCATGATGCGTCCGAGGTGTGAGCAGTCCTCCCCTCCGGACATGAGGGGAGCGGCGCGCCGGCAGGCGCGGTTGTGGTGGTTGGGCGCGATCCGCACCGCCGTCGCAACGGCGAAGCAGGTCGCGGCGCCTGCGGGCGCGCCACCGCGGGGTTTATGGCAAGGGGACCGTGCTTCCGGGCTGGCACGTGAACTCCCTTTGGGAGCCACTCCGGCGGGATTTCGCCCGCCTTTCGCCATCCGCGTCCAGCCACTCAAGGCAGAGCCCCCGTAGTAGGGCCCGGACGGTGACCCCAGCCTCCCGGGATGCGCTTGCGAGGCGCATGCGCGGGACACCGCATCCTCCTCCACTCTCAAGGCGCCTCATGACAGCGCCCCTCGTTGAGCAGGGCGGAGGGATTATTAGTCCAAATTAGGATAATAGTCAATAGCGCTAATGAAGAGATTTGCCTTGTTCGCGCGTCCCAGCTTCCGTTTCCCGGACGCGCTGCGGCATGGCGATGCGCAGCATCGCATGCTGCTGCGCAGATCCGGGATCGTACCAGGGCGCCGATTGGGACGGCCCCGGATCTGCGAAGCACCACGCCGCAAGGCGGCGTAGTGCATCGCGTCCGGGGAACGGGCCAGCGCATTGCAATCGACGTGGTGCACCGCGTCCGGGGAACGAAGCCGTGCTCAGCGTTACCCGCCGACGAACTCGCTGCGCTTAAAACCCTGCGCATAAAGCAGCGCGCTGAGGTCGCCGAAATCGATGCGGCCGTGGGCGGCGGCGGCGACCGCCGGCTTGGCGTGGTAGGCGATGCCGAGGCCGGCCGACTGGATCATCGCCAGATCGTTGGCGCCGTCGCCGACCACCAGCGTGTCGATGTCGTCGACATCGAAGGATTCGCGCAGGTCAACCAGCGTGGCGAGTTTTGCGGCGCGGCCGAGGATCGGTTCGGCCACTTCGCCGGTCAGCTTGCCGTCGTTGACCAGCAATTCATTGGCGCGGTTTTCCTGAAACCCGATCAGTTCGGCAATCTTGCGCGAGAACAGGGTGAAGCCGCCGGAGACGAGGCAGGTATAGGCACCGTGCGCGCGCATGGTCTGCACCAGTTCGCGGCCGCCGGAATTCAGCGTGATGCGGCTGGCCAGCACCTCGTCGACGACGCCGACCGGCAGGCCCTTGAGCAGCGCCACGCGCTCGCGCAGCGCCGGTTCGAATTCGATCTCGCCGCGCATCGCGCGTTCGGTGATGGCCGCGACATGGGCCTTGAGCCCGGCGAAGTCGGCGAGCTCGTCGATGCATTCCTGGCCGATCATGGTGGAGTCCATGTCGGCCAGAAAAAGCTTCTTGCGCCGCGAGGCGGCAGGCTGCACGACGATGTCGATGGGCTGGTCGCCGCGCGACGCGCGCAGCCGCTCGGCGATCGCCAGCATGTCGTCGTCGCTGGCAAAGAAGATGTCGGCGGCGACGCCGTCGAACAGCCACTCGGCGTGGTTCGGACCCGGCAGCGCCGCGCGCGCGCCGTCCAGCACCGTGCTATCGAGGGCGGGATTGGCGGGATGGCAGATGAGCGTCGCAACGAGAGACATGGTGAATTCCGGGAGTGAGCGCAGAGCGCTGCTTATCGCAGGGCCGACCGCCAGCGGCAAGTCGGCGCTGGCGCTGCGCCTCGCGCAGGCGCACGATGGCGTGATCATCAATACCGACTCCATGCAGATCTATCGCGACCTGCGCATACTCACCGCCCGTCCGACGGCTGACGAGGAGGCGATGGCGCCGCATCGGCTTTATGGCACCGTCGACGCCGCGGTGAACTTTTCGGCCGGCGCATGGGTCGCCGAGGCCGCGCAGGTTTTGGCCGAGGTGCGCGCGCAAAATCGGCTGCCGATCTTCACCGGTGGCTCCGGGCTTTACTTCAAGGCGCTCACCGTCGGGCTGTCCGACGTGCCGCCGATTGCGGCGGAGGTCCGCGAGGACGTTCGCATGCGGCTCGAGCGCGACGGGCCGGAGGCGCTGCACATGGCGCTCAGCTTGCGCGATCCCGCATCGGCACAACGCCTCAATCCGCGCGACCGCAGCCGCGTGGCGCGGGCGCTGGAAGTGGTGGAGGCCACCGGGCGTTCGCTCACCGATTGGCATGCCGATGCGATGCCGCCGCTGCTGCCGCCGGATAGTTTTACGGCGGTGTTCCTGACGCCGGAGCGCGATGAGCTCTATGCGCGGATCGATGCGCGCTTTGATGTGATGCTGAGGGCAGGGGCGCTCGATGAAGTCGCCGCGCTGGCTGCGCGAAACCTCGATCCGCTGCTGCCGGCGATGAAGGCCCACGGCGTGCCGGCGCTGATCAGACATCTGCGCGGAGAACTCCCGCTGGAAGAAGCAGCCGTGATCGGCCGCGCCGATACCAGGCACTACGCCAAGCGGCAGTTCACCTGGTTCCGGCACCAACTGCCGCAGTTCGAATGGGTGACGCCGGAGGAGGCGGTGGGGAAGCTGGCGGGACCGTTGCACGAAGACCCATAGAGTGGTACATTAGCTCATCCGGGAGGTCCGGAATGATCGTGGGTTTTCGCGACGCATGGCTGCGGGCTTTCTTCGTAGACGATGTCCGCTTCCGGAATATTCCGGCAGACATCGAAAGCCGGCTGTTTCGTAAATTGCAGATGATCGATGACGCGACGACCGATCAGGATTTGCGCGTTCCGCCCAGCAATCATTTCGAGAAGCTGCGGGGCAGGCTGAGCGGCTTTCATTCGATTCGCATCAACGACCAATGGCGGCTGATCTTCCGGTGGGGCGGCCAGGGTGAAGCGTCGGACATCTATCTGGACGATCACAGCTACCGATGAGGCGACACATGGTGATGACCAAGCGCAAGCCGGCGACGGTCGGCGAAATACTGGTAGAGGAATTCATGCAACCCCTTGGGCTGACGCAGGCGGCGTTGGCCAAGGCGATGGGCGTCCAGCGCAAGCATGTGAACGAACTGTGCAACAACCGTCGCAATGTGACAGCGGCGACGGCGCTCATTCTGGCGCGCGTTTTCGGCAATGGCCCGGACTTCTGGCTGAACGTGCAGCGCCGCAACGACCTCTGGGAGGCGATGCACTCGCCGCAAGACCTTGCGCGGATCGAACGTGCGACGCCGTTGGTGAACGCGGCGTAGCGTTATGCGTGCGTTGCTGCGCGACCTGGGCAGGCTCGTGGTTCGAGACGGCGCTTCGCGCCCTCTCACCATAAGGGCGGCGATGGTCGGGCCGCGTTGCCGGCCCTACCGGGCGCAGGGCTGCCCGCCCCATTTTGCGCTCGCCGAACCCAAAAGACCCGGCTACGCTGCCAATTGGCGCGATATTGGCAACTTCGCTTGACTTCCGGCTTTGGCCAGCTATGTATTGCGCAACCTTTGGGATGCTGTGACGACAATATGCGCAACAAAATTACCAATCTTCTTATTCTCGTCGTAGCCAGGCGCACCGCCGGGGCTGGCTGAGGCCATCCCGCTACGGACGGTGCGCTGAGGGCCTTCACGGGGCCCTTTTTTATTTCCGAAACGATCTGCCAAAACGATCTGCCAAGCCGCGCCACAAGGCGCATCCGGAGCCAGCCAATGACCACCGCGAGCGATAACAAGCCTCACGATCCCAACCAGATGACCGGCGCCGCGATGATCGTCCGCGCGCTCGCCGACCACGGCGTCAAGCACATCTTCGGCTATCCCGGCGGTGCGGTGCTGCCGATCTATGACGAGATCTTCCAGCAGAGCGAGGTCGAGCACATCCTGGTGCGCCACGAGCAGGGCGCCGGACACGCCGCCGAGGGCTATGCGCGTTCCACCGGCCTGCCGGGCGTGGTGCTGGTGACCTCGGGGCCGGGCGCCACCAACATGGTGACACCGCTGGCCGACGCGCTGATGGATTCTATCCCGATGGTGTGCATCACCGGGCAGGTGCCGACGCATCTGATCGGCAACGACGCGTTCCAGGAATGCGACACCGTCGGCATCACGCGCCCCTGCACCAAGCACAACTGGCTGGTGCGCGACGTCAAGGACCTCGCCAAGGTGCTGCACGAGGCGTTCTACGTCGCCACCACCGGCCGGCCAGGTCCGGTCGTGGTCGATGTGCCCAAGGACGTTCAGTTCGCCACCGGCACCTATCACCCGCCGCGCAAGTCCGACGTGCACATCTCCTATTCGCCGCGGGTCAAGGGCGACGCCACGCAGATCCGCAAGGCGGTGGCGCTGCTGGCCGGTGCCAAGCGGCCGGTGATCTATTCCGGCGGCGGCGTGATCAATTCGGGCCTCTCGGCCTCGAAGCTGCTGCGCGAACTGGTGGAGGTCACCGGCTTTCCGATTACCTCGACGCTGATGGGGCTCGGCGCCTATCCGGCGTCGGGGCCGAACTGGCTCGGCATGCTCGGCATGCACGGCACCTACGAGGCCAACATGGCGATGCATGACTGCGACGTCATGCTGTGCGTCGGTGCGCGCTTCGATGACCGCATCACCGGCCGCACCGATGCGTTCTCGCCGAACTCCAAGAAGATCCACATCGACATCGATCCGTCGTCGATCAACAAGAACATCCGCGTCGACGTGCCGATCATCGGCGACTGCGGCAATGTGCTGGGCGACATCCTGCAGGTGTTCAAGGCCGAGGCGAAGAAGCCGGACACCAGGGCGTGGTGGAAGGACATCGCCGGCTGGCGGGCGCGCAATTCGCTGGCCTACAAGAAGAACAACGACGTGATCCTGCCGCAGTTCGCGATCCAGCGGCTGTTCGAGGCGACCAAGAATCTCGACACCTACATCACCACCGAGGTCGGTCAGCACCAGATGTGGGCGGCGCAGTTCTACGGCTTCGAGGAGCCGCATCGCTGGATGACCTCCGGCGGGTTGGGCACCATGGGCTACGGCCTGCCGGCGGCGCTCGGCGTGCAGGTCGCGCATCCGGATTCGCTGGTGATCGATATCGCCGGCGACGCCTCGGTGCAGATGACCATGCAGGAAATGTCGGCGGCGGTGCAGCACCGGCTGCCGATCAAGATCTTCATCCTGAACAACCAGTACATGGGCATGGTGCGGCAGTGGCAGCAGCTGCTGCACGGCAACCGGCTGTCGCATTCCTACTCCGAGGCACTGCCGGACTTCGTCAAGCTGGCGGAGGCCTATGGCGGCGTCGGCTTCCAGTGCAGCAAGCCGGGCGATCTCGACGGCGCCATCCACGAGATGATCAAGGTGAAGAAGCCGGTGCTGTTCGACTGCCGCGTGGCCAACCTGGAAAACTGCTTCCCGATGATCCCGTCGGGCAAGGCGCACAACGAGATGCTGTTGCCCGCCGAAGCCAACGACGAAGCCACCGCACTCGCCTTCGCCGGCGGCGGCGCGCTGGTGTGATATTCCACGGCTGTCGTCGCCCGGCCTGCGCGCAATTGCGCGCCTGGACCGGGCGACCCAGTAATCTCCGACGGTGGTGTCTATCATCGGCAGCGTCGGTTACTGGATCCCCGCTTTCGCGGGGATGACGAGACTGAGATGAGTTGAACTGATTGAGATCGACGAGGACGACAATGGAACAGCCCGCCTCCGCCTACTTCATGGAAGAGCGCCAAGACCCCAACGAGACCCACACGCTGTCCGTGCTGGTGCAGAACGAACCCGGAGTGCTGGCGCGGGTCATCGGCCTGTTCTCCGGCCGCGGCTACAACATCGAGAGCCTTACGGTCTCGGAGACAGAGAGCCAGAAGCACGTCTCGCGCATCACCATCGTCACCACGGGCACGCCGATGGTGATCCAGCAGATCAAGCACCAGCTCGACCGCATGATCCCGGTCTACCGCGTGGTCGACATGACCACCTCGGGCCGCTCAATCGAGCGCGAACTGGCGATGGTCAAGTTGCGCGGCACCGGCGATCACCGCGTCGAGGCGCTGCGGCTGGCGGAAGCGTTTCGCGCCCGGGTGATCGACGCGACCATCGAGAGCTTTGTGTTCGAGATCACCGGCAATTCGCAGAAGATCACCCAGTTCATCGATCTGATGCGGCCGCTCGGCCTGGTCGAGGTGGCCCGCACCGGCGTCGCCGCCATCGGCCGCGGCCCCGAGGGGATGTGACACTCGGCCCAACAGCAACATCATGAAACCGCTGGACATCGCCCTCGCCACCCTGGTGGCCGTGATCTGGGGTGTTGGCTTCGTGCTGACACGGCTGGCGCTCGACGAGATGTCGTCGACGTTGCTGACCGTGTTGCGCTTTGCCATCACCGCGCTGCCGTGCCTGGTGCTGCCGCGGCCCCGGATGTCGTGGCAGCCGGTGGTGGCGATCAGCTGGCTCCTGGTGAGCCAGTTCCTGGCGCAGACCTATGGCATCGCCCACGGCGTGCCGGCCGGGCTGACCGCGGTGATCGTGCAGAGCCAGGCGCTGTTCACGGTGGCCCTCGCCGCGCTGTTCCTGCGCGAACTGCCGACGCGCTGGCAGGTGGCCGGCATCGGCATCGCAAGTTGCGGCCTGCTGCTGATCTGTTTCACCGTCGGTTACGATTTCAGCGTGTTCGCCTTCGCGGTGCTGATGACCGCGCCGCTCAGCTTCGCCCTGTCCAATCTGCTGCTGCGCCGCGCCCGCGGCGTGCCGATGCTCGACCTGTTCGCCTGGATCGGCCTCGCGGGGCTGGCGCCGCTGTTGACCGTGCTGCTGTTCGTCGACGGTCCGCGCGTCACCTGGCTGGCCCTGACGCATATCTCGCTCGGCGGTGCCGCCTGCGTGCTGGCGCTGGCGGTGATCGGCAGCACGCTGGGCTACTGGATCTGGGGCCGGCTGTTGCACGACTACTCCGCGGCGCAGGTGGTGCCGTTCGCGCTGCTGGTGCCGTTCGTCGGCGCCGGCGCGTCGGCGCTGGTGTTCGGCGAGCAGTTCGGTCCGTTGCGGCTGGCCGGCATGATCGTCGTGGTGTGCGGCATCGCGGTGATGCTGCTGTCGCCGCGGCCGCCGGTTCTCGTGGAAGTGAGCTAATGGCCGTGTCCCAGCCATTGCTGATCGCCTTCGTGGTGTTCGCCGCCGTGATGTTCTTCACGCCGGGCCCGAACAACATCATGCTGCTGGCGTCGGGCTTGAATTTCGGCTTCCGCCGTACGCTGCCGCACATGGCCGGCGTGACCTTCGGCTTCGCCTTCATGATCGCGGTCACCGGGCTCGGACTTGGCGCGGTGTTCACCACTTACCCATGGCTACAGACGGTGCTGAAATATGCCGGCGCGGCCTATCTGGTCTATCTCGCAGTTGCGATAGGAATGGCCGGCCCGCCCGATCCCGGCGCGGTCGAGCAGCGCCGGCCGATGACGTTCTTCGGCGCGGCGCTGTTTCAATGGATCAACATCAAGGGCTGGGTGATGGCGATCGGCACCATCACCGCCTATGCGGCAATTGCCCGCTATCCGTGGAACGTGGTGGTGCAGGTGGCGCTGTCGCTGCTGCTCGGCCTCGGCTCCACGGTGAGCTGGGCGCTGGCCGGCACTGCGCTGCAATCGCTGGTAAAATCGCCCGCCGCCGTGCGCGTCTTCAACGTCACCATGGCCGTGCTGCTGCTGGCCTCGCTGTATCCGGTGCTGCACGAGCCATGAGCCGGATACATCGCACAAATCACCGTCGCGGGCTTGTCTCGCGGCTTTCGTCGCCCTAGAAACCGGCGGCAATTCATGGTCAGCGGCCGTTCGGCCTCTGACCGCTTCGAGCAGGCAACGCGACAGATAGTTGCCGAATAAAGGAACGACCCATGCGAGTTTATTACGATCGCGACGCCGACCTGAACCTGATCAAGGGCAAGAAGGTCTGCATCGTCGGCTACGGCAGCCAGGGCCACGCCCACGCGCTGAACCTGAAGGATTCCGGCGTCAAGGACGTGGCGATCGCGCTGCGCAAGGGCTCGACCTCGGCGCAGAAGGCCGAGGCCGCCGGCTTCAAGGTGATGGAAGTCGCCGAGGCCGCCAAGTGGGCCGACATCATGATGATGCTGACCCCCGACGAATTGCAGGGCGACATCTATCGCGAGCACATGCACGACAACATGAAGAACGGCGCGGCGCTGGTGTTCGCCCACGGTCTCAACGTGCACTTCAACCTGCTCGATCCGCGCGCCGATCTCGACGTGCTGATGATCGCGCCGAAGGGCCCGGGCCACACCGTGCGTTCGGAATATCAGCGCGGCGGCGGCGTGCCCTGCCTGATCGCGATCCACAAGGATGCCTCGGGCAACGCCCATGACCTTGGCCTGTCCTACGCTTCCGCCATCGGCGGCGGTCGTGCGGGCATCATCGAGACCTCGTTCAAGGAGGAATGCGAGACCGACCTGTTCGGCGAGCAGGTGGTTCTGTGCGGCGGCCTGGTCGAACTGATCAAAGGCGGCTTCGAAACGCTGGTGGAAGCCGGCTACGCGCCGGAGATGGCGTACTTCGAGTGCCTGCACGAAGTGAAGCTGATCGTCGACCTGATCTATGAAGGCGGCATCGCCAACATGAACTACTCGATCTCCAACACCGCGGAATACGGCGAATACGTCACCGGCCCGCGCATCGTCACCTCGGAGACCAAGGCCGAGATGAAGCGCGTGCTCGAGGACATCCAGGCCGGCAAGTTCGCCCGCGACTGGATGCTCGAGAACAAGGTCAACCAGACCTCGTTCAAGGCGACCCGCGCCAAGATGGCCAGCCACCAGATCGAGGAAGTCGGCGCCAAGCTGCGCGACATGATGCCCTGGATCAAGAAGGGCGCTCTGGTCGACAAGACCAAGAACTAAGATTTACAGCAACGGCTTGGTCGCCAGATAGCAACCGAGCAGCAAGAGCCCACCAAAGAAGGCCCGGCGGAACACTGCCGGGCCTATTTTGTTGCGCAACGCCTGGCCGAGAAACATGCCGCCGAGCGCGGGCGCCAAAGCGATCAGCGATGCGCCTGCTATCTCGGGCGACATGTCGCCGGTGGCGGCGATCGCCGGCGCCAGCGCGATGGTCGAGGTCAGGAACGACAGGCCCAGCGCCTGCACCAGCATGGCGCGCGACAGACCGAGGGCCTGCAGATAGGGCACTGCGGGGACCACGAAGACGCCGGTGCCCACCGTGACCAGCCCGGTCAGCACGCCGACCAGGGGGCCGGCCCAGCGCTCCGCGACAGGCGACACCTGCAGGTGCACGGCCGACAGGCCGATCAGCGCATAGACCGCCAGGATGATGCCGAGCGCGATGACGGCCCAGCGCGAGGTCCCGGCGGGCAGTGCCAGCGCGCCGAACAGCGTTCCCAGCACAATGCCGGCGAGCGTCGGCCACAGACGCCTGACCAGGGCCATCACCGGCTCGCCGATGGCCAGCTGCCAGATGTTGGTGACGAGGTTCGGGATCACCAGCAACGCTGCGGCCTGCAACGGCGTCATGATGAGGCCGAGCAGCCCGACCGAGATCGTCGGCAATCCAAGTCCGATCACGCCCTTGACGAAGCCGGCGAGGAGCAACACGGCGCCGCAGATGATCCAGATGCTGATGTCGAAGGTCATGGCGGGGTCTCCCGATGCGATTTGGAGACCCTTAATAGGGGGCGGGCTGCCGGGATGCTTCGGCCGCGGACGAAGCATGGGGCTGCACCGGCCGGGGCGACAAAGCGGGCGCCGCCCGGTCAGGAACGGCCGGACCGGAAGCCGTATTTGATCCAGATCCGCGATATCGCCAGATTCCGGCGCGACCGGTCGTCCGACCATGGCCGCCAATGGGTGGGCGCGATGTCCAGTCTCTTCCGGGTCGATACGCCGGTCCAAGCCTCGCCGTTCCAGCGGCAGGCCACGACCAGGGTCCGAACTCCACTGTCGTCGATGACCGACACTTCCACCGGCAGTCCCACGGGAGCAATGGAGACGGGAAGCCACCTGTCGGGACCATGCATGGAATGAAGCGTTGCCATGTCGCTTCAATAGAGTTGGGCTATCTGCGGGCTTTGATCTGGATCAATCCAGAGGCAGGCAGCGACCCGGTGCCGATGCGTGGCTTGTGCAGCGGCTGCGGACCACGGCAGAATACGGGGCAGGGCGTGTTGCCCGGCAAGCGACATAGCGGGGACCCATGCGATCTGTCGTCATCACCGGCGCTTCCACCGGCATCGGCCATGCCAGCGCGAAGCTGCTCATCGAACGCGGGTTTCGGGTGTTCGGCAGCGTCCGCAAGCCGACCGATGCCGCGCGGCTGCAGGCCGAGTTCGGCGCCAATTTCGTGCCGCTGCTGTTCGATGTCACCGACGAGGCGGCGGTGAATGCCGCCGCCGCCGTGGTGCGCGCCGAACTGGAGGGCACGACGCTAGCCGGCCTCGTCAACAATGCCGGCATCGCGGTGTCCGGCCCCTTGCTCGAACTGCCGGTGGCCGACTTCCGCCGCCAGATCGAGGTCAATGTGATGGGCCCGGTGATATCAACCAAGGCGTTCGCGCCGCTGCTCGGCGCCGATCCCGCCCTGACCGGGCCGCGCGGCCGCATCGTAATGATCAGTTCGGTGGCCGGCACCAACGGCAATCCGCTGATGTCGCCCTACAGCACCTCGAAACACGCGCTGGAGGGCCTGTCGGAAAGCCTGCGCCGGGAATTCATGCTGTTCGGCATCGACGTCATTGTCATCGCGCCCGGGGCGGTGAAGACGCCGATCTGGGACAAGGCCGAGGACATCGACATGGCCCGCTGGGCAAAATCGCCGTTCCTCCCCGTGCTGGAGCGGCTGCGCGGCGCCATGAAGACGCTGGCGGCCACTGGCCTGCCTGCCGAGACCATCGCCACGCTTGTGTACGACGCGCTGACGCTGCCGAAGCCGCCCGTGCGCACCCAGATCTCGCCGGAGCCGTTCCGCATGCTGATGATGCGGATCCTGCCGAAGCGGCTGCTCGACGGCATCATCGCCAAGCGGCTGGGACTGCTTCCCCGGGCTGAGGGCTAGTCGGACGTGCGGCTTGCAGCTGCCGTATCGTTGGGAACGCGCAGGCGCCGCGATTGCAGAGTCGCGGCAATCCTCAGTGTCATCACCGCTAGCAGCGGCAGCAGGAACCAGACGTAGTTCGGCATTTGCGGAACGCGCATGCCGAAGCTGATCATGAACTGGACCCAGAGATAGTAGATGCCGGATGTGTGCAGGATGCGCCAGGCGCGTGGACCCAGAATCGTCGCGGTCCGGTCGAAAGACGTGATCGTCATGGCGATGATGAAAGCGTAGCCGATGCTGCCGAAAATCAACGAGGCCGGCGAGGTGGCCTCCATGAACAGGGGCGGCGCCATGACCGCGAAGCAGATGATCGCAACGGCGTGAATGCCGTGCGAGATGGCGAAACTCACCCCGATATAGCGCCGATTGCGTCGCAGCCAGTGCGTGCCCGCCGCCGGCCACAGCCGCGCCAGGGATGAGGTAGCAAAGGCCAGACAGAACAGCAGCAGCGAGCTGCGTGCGGTGAACCGGACCACCATCCGGACGCCCTCGACCTCGAACTGCTGCATGGCGCCGATCCACAGGCTGAGGCCGGCGAGTACCAGCGCCAGCAGGCTGACCAGCCGCCATCCCTCAACCCAGTTGTGACGACGCTCGGCCATGGCAGACTCCTCGTTGCGGAACCAATGTAATCGGCAGTTACATATCGGTGGGGCGTCGTCGTCAATTGTGTATGCAGTGCTTACATTCACGTTCAGGTGATGGTAGAAACTGGCATGATCAAGAATGCGAAGCCAGCGTCGCGCAAGCCGGCCGTGCGAAAGGCGCCCGCCAAGCCCCGCCGCGCGGCGGAGCCTGCCGTCCTGTCACCGAAGGCCTATCACCACGGCGACCTCCGGCGCGTGCTGATCGAGGCGGCGTTGCGGCTGGTCGAGGAGGGGGGCCCCGACGCGGTGAGCGTGCGCGAGGCCGCCCGCCGCTCGGGGGTGTCGCCGGGCGCGCCGTTCCGCCACTTCCCCACCCGCAATGCCTTGATGACGGCCGTCGCCGAGGAGGCGCAGCGGCTGTTCCGCGCAGAACTCGCGGAGGCGATCGCCGATACCCCCACCACCGATCCGCTGGCGCGGTTTCGTGCCCTCGGCCTGGCTTACCTGCGTTGGGCGATCCAAAATCCCGCGCACTTCGAGGTCATCTCCAGCGGCAAGTATTTCACCCACGACCAATCTGCGGAGGTCAGCGCCGACAACGGCGAACTGGTCGGCATGACCGGCCGTCTGCTGGCGGAGGCGGCGGGGCAGGGCCAGCTTCGCGACGCCGATCTGCGGGCGATCGAGATCGCCGGTCGGGCCATGGTGTACGGTTTCGCCCGCATGAATATCGATGGTCATTTTCCGCGCTGGGGCATCGCCGAGGCCGAAGCCGGGGCGATGGCGGAGGCCATTCTCGCGGTGTTCATCGATGGCATCGCCAAGCGGGAGGCGGCGGGCGGGCCCATTCCGCAATAATTATCCGGGGAGTCCCGGGGTGCCCAAGTTCATTGCCTGTTCATGTCTATTCCATTACATTTTTATGACACGTCGCAGTGTCCGGCTGCGCCGTTCGCCTTCTGGCCGCCGCCAGCCGAGGCCGCCTCGCCGGTGGTGTTGCGTCCCGCCATGGCGGCTCCGCTCAATCCAGTGCCCTCCACGACCACAGCCGCCGCCGCCTCTATGGGGGTGTGGCGCCCGCTTGCCGTGGCAGTGCCGCATCTCGGCGCGATGCTGGTCATGTTCCAGACCGAGACCGATCTCGGCTCGCGGCTCGGCTTCGTGCTGGGCTGGGGCATCCTCAACTTCTTCTGGATCGCGCTGCTGCGCCGCCCGGCGCTGTCCGGCGCGCTGTCGCTGACGCTGGTGGTCATCCTGGTGCTGCTGTCGCGGCTGAAGCACGACGTGGTGCAGATGACCGCCAACTTCGTCGACCTGATGGTGATCGACCGCGACACCGCGGCCTTCCTGTTCACCATCTTCCCGAACCTGCGCTGGTCGGCCATCGGGGCGGCGGCACTGACCCTGCCGCTGATGTATGCGCTGTGGTGGCTGGATCCGTTCCGCATCCGCCGGCTGCCGGCGGTGGCGGCGATGCTGACCTGCCTGGCCGCCATGGTCGGCTATGCCTTCGTCTGGCCCGACGAAGCCTGGCGCGGTTATTACGACGATGGCTATCTCTCGAAGTTCGCCCGCTCCGGCGTCACTGCGGTGTCCGACTTCGTCAGTTACGGTTTCATGGAATCCGACGCCGTCGCCACCGACCGGCTGAAAATGCCGCTGGTGGATGCCTGCCATCCCGCGGCGCGGCGGCCGCACATCATCATGATCCATGACGAGTCGTCGTTCGACATTCGCGACGCGGCCGAGGTGAAGACCCCGGCCGGCTACGGCAATCACTTCAAGTCGTTCGACGGCAAGGCGCGCAAGTTCCTTGCCGAGAGCAATGGCGGACCGAGTTGGTACACCGAGTACAACGTGCTGGCCGGCCTGTCGGCGCGGTCGTTCGGCCGCTTCTCCTATTTCGTCACGCGGATCGCATCGGGGCGCGTCGAGCGCGGCCTGCCGCTGGCGCTGCGCCGCTGCGGCTACAACACCACGGCGCTGTATCCGGCGATCGGCGGCTTCATGAGCGCGCGCAATTTCCAGCTCACCACCGGCATGCAGAATTTCTTCGATGCCGACGATCTCGGCGCCAAGGCGGTGGAGCCCGACAGCTTCTTCTACGACAAGGCGGTGCAGAAGCTGGCGCAGCAGGATCCGGCGACGCCGCAATTCATGTTCGTCTATCTCGCCGCCAATCACTTTCCGTGGGAGACGAAGTTTCGGCCGGACCTGACGCCGGGCTGGCGCGCGCCCGGCAACGAGCCGGTGGTGGATGAATATCTGCGCCGCCAGGCCATGAGCGCGGACAATTACGGCGCCTTCATCACGCGGCTGAAGAAGCAGTTTCCGGCGCAGCCGTTCCTGATCGTGCGCTACGGCGACCACCAGCCGGAATTCTCGCCGCATGTGCTGGACCCCAAGCTCGACGAGGCCGGCGTGGGCAAGAAGCTGATGGCCTACGATCCGCGCTACTACGCGACCTACTACGCCATCGACGCCGTGAATTTCGAGCCGGTGAAGAGCCCGACCGCCATGGACACCGTCGACGGTCCCTATCTGCCGCTGGTGATCCAGGAAGCCGCCGGCATCCCGCTCGATCCGTCGTTCGAAGAGCAGAAGAAGATCATGTTGCGCTGTGGCGGCATGTTCTATGCGTGCCGCGACGGCGCCGAGGCGCGGCGCTTCAACCGCTTGCTGATCGACGCCGGGATGATCAAGAATTTGTAGGTCGCCGCTCTTTCTTCCCTTCGCCCCCGCGCGCAGCGAAGCTGCGCGAAGGCGGGAGAGGGTGGCTTGAACACGCGAAGCGGGTTCGAGCCGGGAGAGGGGGCGGGCACTGCGCTCCATCGCAAGCGGCCCTCTCCCGGCCCGGACTTCGTCCGGTCCACCCTCTCCCGCCTGCGCAAAGCTTCGCTTTGCTTGTGGGAGAGGGGACGATGGAGCCGCTCGTACAGAGTTTGAAGCGCGCTACTTCTTTCCCACCTTCTCCCACAGCCACCTTGCCACTGCTTCCGGCGAACTGGCGCCATCACCGCCCGCCGCGCGCAGATTGGCTTCGCGCATGGTGGCGATGTCGATGCGGCCGAGCAGCGGCTGCAGCGCGGCCTTCAATCGTTCATCGCCGGCGCGTTTCGGCGACAGCAGCAGGATCGCGTCATAGGGCGGGATCGCGGCCTTGGGATCGTCGAGCACCACCAGATCGTATTTGGCGATCAGCCCGTCGCTGGTGTAGCCAGCGATGGCGTCGACCTCGCCGGAGGCAACGGCCGCATACATGAAATCGGGCTGCATGGTTCGCTGCGCCCGGAACGCCAAACCGTAGGCCTTCTGCAATCCCGCCCATTCCGGCCGCGAGAAGAATTCATAGTCGCCGGCGATGGTCATGGCCGATGACCGCGCGGCGAGATCGGCGACGGTCCTGATGCCCAGCGTCTCGGCCTTGCTGCGCGGCATCACCAGCGCATAGGCATTGGCGAAGCCGAGTTCGCCGAGCAAAGTGATGTTGCTCTTTGCCAGCGTGGCCTTCAGCTCGGCGAGCAGTTTGTCGCGCGGCAGAATCTCGGTGCGGTGAAACTGGTTGGCCCATAGCGTGCCGGAATAGTCGACGTAGACGTCGATGTCGTTTGAGGCCAGCGCGTCATAGATCACGTTGGAGCCGAGGCCCTGCCGCGTGCCCGAGGAGAGCCCGGCGGCCTGCAGCCGCTGCGCCATCAGCGCGCCCAGCACATATTGCTCGGTGAAGGTCTTGGCGCCGACAATGTAGGTGGATTGGGCGCGGCCCAGTGCAGGCGCCAGTGTGGCGGCCACGAGGGCTGCGATACCGATGGTGCCGAGCGCCGCGCGGACGCGGCTGCGCAGCCTGATGCCGGTCTCGATCAGCGACAGCAGTTGATCGACGGCCAGCGCCAGCAAGGCCGCGGCGAAGCAGCCGAACAGCACGAACACCCAGTTCTGCGTCTGGAGTCCGGCAAAGATGTAGTTGCCGAGGCTGGTCTGGCCGATCGGCGTCGACAAAGTCGCGGTGCCGATCACCCACACCGCGGAGGTGCGGATGCCGGCCATCATCACCGGCAACGCCAGCGGCAGTTCGACCATGAACAGCGATTGGCGCGGCGTCATGCCGACGCCCTCAGCGGCTTCGGTCAGGGCGGGATCGACGCCGTCGAGCCCGGTGATGGTGTTGCGCAGCACCGGCAGCATCGAATACAGCGCCAGCGCCAGTACCGAGGGCAGGAAGCCGAACGCCGAGAAGCCGGCTCCGAACCATTGCAGCGAGAGCGCCGCCAGCGCCAGCAGCAGTGGATAGAATAGCGCCAGCAGCGCCAGCCCCGGCACCGTCTGCACCACACTGGCGACGCCGAGCAGGGCGCCGCGCAAAAATGGCCGGTGGCGCGCGATGATCGCCAGCGGCAGGCTGACGAGGAGGCCGAGCGCCAGCGCGGTGACGCTGACGCGGACGTGGTTGCCGAGATAGTCTGGCAGATGGCCGAGCGCCTCGCTCCAGCGTGGATCGGTGAACAGGCTCATGCGGCGCCCGTTCCGAGCAGCGCCGCCAACCGTTCGGCCTGGCGGCGCGGCGTGCGCATCAGCTCGCCGACGTAAGCGTCGGTGCTGCCGGAGAGATCGGCTGGCGTGCCTTCGGCCAGCAGCTTGCCGCTGCGCATCACCGCGACGCGGTCAGCGAGCAGGATCGCCTCGGTCATGTCATGGGTGATCATGACGGTGGTGAGGCCGAGCTTGTCGTGCAGCGCGCGATAGTCATCGCCCAGCGCGTCGCGGGTCAGCGGATCGAGCGCGCCAAAGGGTTCGTCCATCAGCACGATCCGTGGGCGTGCGGCGAGCGCGCGGGCGACGCCGACGCGCTGACGCTGGCCGCCGGACAGTTCATGCGGGAAGCGGTCGCGATGTTGCGCGCGGTCGAGGCGCATCAGATCGAGCAGTTCGTCGACGCGTGCGGCGATCGCGTCGGCGGGCGTACCCAGCAGTCTTGGCGTGATGCCGATATTGCCGGCGACGCTCATATGCGGAAACAGCCCGCCGCTCTGGAACACGTAGCCGATGCGGCGACGCAGGCTGATCGGATCGACGGATGTGACGTCTTCTCCGGCAACGGTGACGCGGCCGCGGTCGGCGTCGATCAGCCGGTTGGCCAGCCGGAGCAGGGTGGTCTTGCCGGAGCCGGAGCCGCCGACGATCGCCAGGAACTCGCCCTCGGCGACATCCAGCGTGACGTTGTCGACGGCCTTGATGCGCCCGCCGTCGAAGCTTTTTTCCAAGGCGGTGAAGCTGATGAGGGGCGTCATACTCGGCTGTCGTCCCCGCCAAGCGCGCCAACGGCGCGCGCGGGGCGGGGACCCATAACCGCCGTCCGTGAAATTGGATATTGGTCGTACCCACAGCGCAAAATTGTAACTCCGGAGGCTATGGATCCCCGCCTTCGCGGGGACGACCCATAGAGAGGTCGGAACGAACGCTGCCCGGTCGCAAGGCTAACATAGCCCTTTCAACCGACCAACCCGGGCCGCAGCCCGTTGAAATCTCCGCCCTGCGCGGCTAAGCCATCGGACGAAACATAAATCGGGGAACGCACGTGCAGGCACTGGCAGCCGCAACAACACCGGCGGTTGCGCTGGACAATGCCACGGTAGCGTTCGGTCTGGCCGATGCGCGCGTCTATACGGCCGTCGACAAGGCGACGCTGTCCGTTGCCGACGGCGAATTCGTCGCCATCGTCGGGCCCACCGGCTGCGGCAAATCCACACTGCTGAACGTCGCGGCGGGGCTGCTGAAGCCCGCCGGGGGAAGTGTGCGCATCTTCGATCGGCCGCTCAGCGGCCTCAATCCGCAGGCCGGCTACCTGTTCCAGGCCGACGCGCTGTTCCCCTGGAAGACCGCGCTCGACAATGTCGCCATCGGCCTCGAGATTTCCGGCGTGGCGCGCGCGGAGGCGCTGGAACGCGCGCAGGCATGGCTCACCTCGGTCGGGCTCGGTGCCTTCGGCAATCGCTATCCGCACATGATGTCCGGCGGCCAGCGCAAGCGCGTCGGCCTGGCGCAGGTGCTGATCCGCAATCCCAAGATCCTGCTGATGGACGAGCCGTTCGGGCCGCTCGACGCGCAGACCCGGCAGATCATGGGCAACCTGCTGCTGGACCTGTGGAACAGGGATCGCAAGGCGGTGCTGTTCGTCACCCACGATCTGGAAGAAGCGATCGCGCTGGCCGACCGCGTCGTCATCATGTCGGCGGGGCCGGCCTCGCGGATCATCGGGGACTGGCGCGTGGCGCTACCGCGGCCGCGCGACATCTTCGAAGTGCGGCTGCAGCACGACTTTCACGCCCTGCATCGCGAAATCTGGAACGTGCTGAAGGACGAAGTGATGAAGGGCTACGCGCAATCGGCGGGAGCCTTGTCATGAGCCGTTCGATGCTGCTGCTATGCCAGCTTCTCGTCGCTGTGGTGTTCTTCGGCCTGTGGCAATTGCTGACCAGCGTGCCGGTGTTCGGTCGCGTGCTGCTGCCGCCGTTCTTCTTTTCCAACCCGGTGGATGTCTTCAACCAGATCGTCGCCTGGTTCGCCTCCGGCGTGATCTGGAAGCATCTCGGCATCACGCTGCTGGAATCGATGCTGGCGTTCGTGATCGGCTCGACGCTGGGCGTGCTGGTAGGCTTCTGGTTCGCGCGCCAGCCTCGGGTCGCCGCCATCTTCGATCCCTATGTGAAGATGGCCAATGCGCTGCCACGCGTGGTACTGGCGCCGATCTTCGCGCTGTGGCTCGGGCTCGGCATCTGGTCCAAGGTGGCGCTCGGGGTCACGCTGGTGTTCTTCATCGTGTTCTTCAATGTCTATCAGGGCGTCAAGGAAGTCAGCACCACCGTTCTCAACAACGGCCGCATGCTTGGCATGAGCGAGCGGCAGCCGATGAAGCATGTGTTCTGGCCGTCGGCGCTGTCGTGGATGTTCTCGTCACTGCATACGTCGGTCGGATTTGCCGTGGTCGGCGCTGTCGTCGGCGAGTATCTCGGCTCCGCTGCCGGCCTCGGCTACCTGATCCAGCAGGCCGAGGGGGTGTTCGACGTCGCCGGCGTGTTTGCCGGCATGTTCGTGCTGTCGGCTTTCGTCATCCTGATCGATCTCGGGGTGACGGTGGTGGAAAAGCGCCTGCTGGTGTGGAAGCCGGATGCTGCGGAGGGCCGCGGCTAGGGCTGGTCGAGGATCGCGGACACCGGCCGCAAGATGCCGCGCAACAACTCCGGGTCCGGCCGTGCCCTCGCCAGAACGCGTATGCCGAGCAGGGTGCTGAGCAGCAGCCTCGCCAGATCCTCGGCAGTCTGCGACTGGGTGACGGTGCCGTCGGCCTGACCGGCGCGGGCGCAACGCAGGAAGAACTGCTCGATCCGCACCAGCACGCCGGCAATCTCACGCCCCAGCGTCCGGTCGTGCGGCGCGATCTCGATGGCCGAATTGACCAGCATGCAGCCCTTGCGTTTGCGGTCGTCCAGCGATCGGGTGATGATCTCCTCGAAGAACGCGGCGATTGCCTGCCTGGGCGGCAGATGATGCTCAAATCGCGCGACGCGGTCGCCAAAACTCTGCGCGACATAGCGATCGAGCGACTTGCGATACAGCGCGCGCTTGTCGCCGAAGGCGTTGTAGAGGCTGGCGCCCGTCAGTCCCATCGATCCGGCCAGTTCGCGCACCGAGGTGGCCTCGTAGCCACGCGTCCAGAAACACTGGATCGCCGCGTCGAGCACGTCAGCTTCGTCAAACTCCCGTGGTCTCGCCATCCCCAACCTCACCTGCACCGGCATCATATCAGCCACGCCGCAGCGGACGCTTGCATTATATAACAGTCGATCTAAAACGCAATTGCGGGGCATTCGAGGCGCGGAAAAGGGGCCGGTGTTTCCGCTGGAGCGGGTCGCGGCATGAGTATCGACGTCCTACCGGCAGCGCCGCCGGAGCGCCCCGTCGTCTCCGAAAGCCGGCGGCGCTTCGCAGGATTTCTGTGGGCTGCATTGTCGGTGTGCATCTTCTCCGGGTGGTTCGTGGTGACGCGGTTCAGCGTGACCCATGAACTGCGGATCTGGGACATCATGGCGCTGCGGTTCGGAATCGGCGGCGTGCTGCTGCTGCCGTTTCTGGTCGGTCGAAAGGCTGCGTTGCCGCGGGGCGCATGGCGGGAAGGCCTGCTGTTCGCCGTGCTGTGGGGCGCGCCGTTTGTGTTCCTCGTCGGGCTCGGCCTGCAACTGACATCGGCGGCCCAGGCGTCGGCGATATCACCGGCGCTGATGCCGGTGTTTGCCGGATTGCTGGCATGGCCGGCGCTGCGGGAGGCGCCGGGCCGTTGGCGATTGACCGGCTATCTGGTGATCGTGATCGGGCTGGCCGCCTTGGTGATCGGCAATGCCCGCATTCACGGTTGGCCCGATCCCTATGGAATCGCGTTGCTGGTCGGCGCCGGGCTGACCTGGGCGATCTACACCTTGCTGTTTCGCAGCAGCGGTCTGACGTCGCTGCAGGCCGGCGCACTGATCTGCTTCTGGTCGGCGGTGATTTACGTACCGCTCTATCTGTGGTTCGGCCTGTCGCGACTTGGGAGCGCGTCGCTGCCTGAACTGGCGTTCCAACTCATCTATCAGGGCGTGCTGATGAGCGTCGTGGCGACTATTGCCTTCAACAGGGCCGTGACCCTGCTGGGAGCAGCCGCGGCCACCGCGATCATTGCCTTGCTGCCGGTGATCGTCACGACACTGGCGGTCCCGGTGCTCGGCGAAATCCCGTCGTGGTTAGGGGGCATTGCCGTCGTTGTCATCGCGGCCGGCGTGTTCATGGCCGCGCGTCCGGCACCGGCCGACCCGTCATCTTCGCGCAGCGCCATTCAAAGCGAGAACTGACATGATCCGCTTCTATTTCCATACGTCGCCGAACACCGCATAAGCGGATTGCCCGGGCCGCCGCAAAGGCCTCCCGGGCAATTGCTCAATTCAGCATCTTGGTGTCATCCGGCGCCTGCGGCGGCGTCTTGATGGCGATCGACTTGAAGGGGCGGCCGTCGGGCTTGGTGCCGGCATGGGCGGTGCCCTTGGGGATTATCACCAGGTCGCCGGCCTTGACCGTCACTTCCTTGTCGCCGAGCCAGATCGTGCCGGTGCCTTCGAGGATGTACTGGATCTCGTTGGTGTTGGGATGCATGTGCTTGGGCACGTTGCCGTCCTGGATCGAGATAGTGGCGCCGTCCGCAGCCATAAACGTCTTGGAGCGGAAGCCCGTCGGCGAGGCGGGGCCAAGCGCATCGCCTGTCATTTCGGGGACGTGGATGACCTGCGCCGTGATGTTCTCGGCAGCAAAGGCCGGCAGCACCAGTTGATCGACGGCAACGCCGGCTGCAAAGGCCGCGCCGATGGACAAGATGGCAACGATTCGCTTCATGGTGTTTCCCCTCTTTGATGCCTGCGTCGTGTTGCGCGCAGTGCGCGGATGCTATGTCGCCGAACCTTCGCTGGCCAGTGCGCTTTCCAAGGTCGGCGCACTGCTCTATCCTGTCCGCAACAAAATTCTGGAGGATACCATGAAGACCATTTTCGGCCGGCTGGCCGCGCCGCTGCTGGCGATTGCGTTGATGTGCGGTTCCGCGGCGGCGCAGACCAAGGTGACGATCGCCATCGGCGGCGGCGCCTGCCTGTGCTACCTGCCCACCGTGCTGGCCAAGCAGCTTGGCGAATTCGAGAAGGCGGGCCTCGCTGTCGAATTGGTCGATCTCAAGGGCGGCTCGGATGCATTGAAGGCGGTGCTCGGCGGCAGCGCCGACGTGGTGTCCGGCTATTTCGACCATTGCGTCAATCTCGCCGCCAAGAAGCAGGACCTGCAGTCCTTCGTGGTCTATGACCGCTATCCCGGCCTGGTGCTGGTGGTGTCGCCGAAGCACACGACCGAGATCAAGTCGATCCAGGATCTCGCCGGCAAGAAGATCGGCGTCAGCGCGCCGGGCTCGTCGACCGACTTCTTCCTCAAATATCTGATGAAGAAGAACGGCGTCGACTCGTCGGGCGTGGCGGTGATCGGCGTCGGCCTCGGCGCCACCGCGGTGGCGGCCATGGAGCAGGGCCAGATCGATGCCGCGGTGATGCTCGATCCCGCGGTCACCGTGCTGCAGGGGACGCACGCCGACCTGCGGATCCTCAGCGACACGCGCACGCAGAAGGATACGCTGGACGTGTTCGGCGGCGACTATCCCGGCGGCGCGCTGTATAGCACCGCCGCCTGGGTTGCCGGGCACGACAAGGAAGTGCAGGCGCTGACCAATGCTATCGTCAATACGCTGACCTGGATCCATAGCCATTCGGCGGAAGAGATCATGGCCAAGATGCCCGAAGGCATCGTCGGCAAGGACAAGGCGCTGTATCTTGCCGCGTTGAAGAACACGATTCCGATGTATTCGCTGGATGGCAAGATGGATCCGAAGGGCGCGGCCGCCGTGCTCGCCGTTTTCAGCGAGAGTTCGCCGGAGATCGCCAAGGCGAACATCGATGTGAGCAAGACCTGGACCAACAAATATGTCGACCAGGCCGGCAAGACGTCGGGGACCAATGCCAAGTAGACGCCTGCGATGACCGCGCCGGTCATCCACCGGGTCGGGACGCTCGACCTGACCCGCGGCGACTGGTCCTGGCCATTCGCCCATGACCGGCGCGCCGAGATCGATACGCACTTTGCGCTGAAGCAGGCCGAGAAGCCGCAGATGTTCAATGGTCGCGTGTTGCTCGGGCGCAACGCGCGCTTCACTCCGGACTGCTTCAGCGCCGATTGTTTCGAAACCGATTTCGCCAGCTTTCTCGCCTGGCGCGATTGGGGCTTTCCCGATCGCGACGTATTCAACGGTTTCGGCATGGGCGCGGTGCGCAGCCGCGACGGCGCCTTTGTGCTCGGCGAAATGGGCGCGCATACCTCCAATGCCGGCAGGATCTATTTTGCGTCCGGCACGCCGGACCTCAGCGATCTCAAGGGCAAGGTGGTCGATATCGCCGGCAGCGTGGTCCGCGAAGTTGAAGAGGAGATCGGCCTGACCGTGGCCGACTACCGTCAGGGCGACCACTGGGACTGCGTCGTGACGCCGTTTTCGGTGGCGATGATGCGCCTGCTCGACGTGGACATGACCGGCGACGCCTTGCAGGCGCGGCTGCAGGCCGAACTGGCGCGGCAGGAGATGCCCGAACTCTGCGCCATCCATCTGGTACGCGGCGTCGACGATTTCAGATCGACCATGCCGGCCTTCGTCACCGCGTTTCTCGCAGCCCAATGGGCGGCGGCCTGACGCAGGCCATCTGGCGCGGCGCTGCCGCGCGCGGTAGCGTTGCACCCAGCAGCCGGGAGTTCCATCGACCATGAACGACAAGACGTCCAAAGCCTCGTTGAAGGCCTATGTCGATCCATTCCGCATCGACGGAGCGAAGGAGTTTCACCTCAAGGCGCATAAGCCTGGCGAGAAGGGGGATCTCAGCAAGGACGAAGCGCAGAAATTGCTGGCGGCCAACCGCGGCCGGATGCGCGAGTTGCAGGAAAAACTCTACGCGCAGGACCGTTGGTCGCTGCTGCTGATCTTCCAGGGCATGGATGCCGCCGGCAAGGACAGCGCCATCGAGGCGGTGTTCGAAGGGATCAATCCGCAGGGCTGCGAGGTGACCTCCTTCAAGCAGCCGTCGAGCAACGAACTCGACCATGATTTCATGTGGCGACACACCATCGACCTCCCGCAGCGCGGGCGTATCGGCATCTTCAACCGCTCCTATTACGAGGAGTGCCTGGTGGTCCGGGTGCATCCCGAAATCCTGGCGAAGCAGAAGATCCCGCCGTCGCTGGTTACAAAGAACATCTGGCGCGAACGCTTCGAGGACATTTCGGCGTTCGAGCGCTACCTCGCCCGCAACGGCACCGTGGTGCTGAAGTTCTTTCTCAACGTGTCGAAAGAAGAGCAGCGCAAGCGCTTCCTCGATCGTCTCGACGAGCCGTCGAAGAACTGGAAGTTCTCCATGGCCGACGTCGCCGAACGCGCGCTGTGGGACAAGTACCAGGCGGCCTATCAGGACATGATCCGCCATACGTCGAGCCCGGCGGCGCCCTGGATCGTGGTGCCCGCGGACCACAAATGGTTCAGCCGGCTGGTGATCAGTTCGGCCATCGTCGCCGCGTTGGAGAAGCTCGATCTGCACTTTCCAAAGGTCGACAAGGCGTCGCAGGAGGAATTCAAGGTCGTTCGTGCGGCGCTGCAAAACGAGAGCAAGCGTGGCACCAGCGCCCGTTCCGAGATGAAGAAAGCGCTGGCGGACAAGGCGTCGACGAAATTGAAGACCTGAGCGGATTCAGCTCAGTTCCAAAGCTTCGAGCGTCTGCGCAATCTTGCGCTTCGCCGTGTCCGGCAGCGGCAGGATCGGGCGCGGCGGCGGTGCATCGCTGATGCCGATGATATCGGCTGCTGCATACATTGCACGCAGGCTGGAGAATTCCTTGAACAGCTCCCACAGCGGCTGCATGGCGGCATTGAGCCGGCGGGCTTCGGCGGCATCGCCGGCCTGCGCGGCGCGCACGATGGCCAGACACGGCCCGGGAAACAGGCCCGCGGCGACGCTGTACCAGGCGTCGCCGCCCGCGATCAGCGCTTCGGTCGCGTTCCAATCGCCGGCATAGCCGACCGAGAAACCTGACGGCACGGCAGCGCGCAATTGCTTCAGGTTATCGGCGACGAGATCGGGCGTCGGGGCCGTGGCTTTCACCGACACAACGTGGGGAATGCGCGCGATGCGGCCGATCAGTTCCGGCGTGAATCGGAAATGCGTGGTGCCGAAATTGTCGTAGATCACGATCGGCAGGCCGCTCGCGGCGGCGACGGCGGAGAAATGTTCATATACTTCCGTCTCGGTGAGCGGCGTGTAGGACACCGCCGCCAGCAGCCCGGCGGAGGCGCCAGCGGCCTTGGCGTCCTGCGCCAGCGCAATGGCCTCGTCGGTGCGCAGCGCGCCGATGCCGACCAGCACCGGGATAGTGCCGTTGATTTCTTCCAGCGCCGCATCCGTCGCGCGGCGGCGCTCGGCGCGGGACAGGAACGGGTAGGTGCCGGTCGAGCCGAGCAGCCCGATGGAATCGACCTTGGCCGCGACCAGCGGTGCCAGCAGCCGCGCGAGTGCCGAAAGATCGACCTTGCCGCTGGCATCGGCCGGGGTGATCGGGAAGGCCGACAGGCCTTTCAAGAAGCTGGTCATGGATGTCCTCGCGATGTGGCTTACCCTCTCCTGGAGGGGGAGGGTCGGTGTGCGGCATGCGCAGCATGACGCATACCGGGGTGGGGTGACACTGCAGATGTGGGTCTCATTGCCGAACCTCCGCGCCGCCACCCCACCCCGATCAGCACGCGCTCCGCGCCTGCCGATCGACCCTCCCCCTGCAGGGGAGGGTGAAGAAAGGTCAGTCTTCCTGCCCTTCTTTACCCGTTGCGGCCTGCCACATTTTGCGTTTACAACGGCATCAGACGCGCAATCGGCAACGAACTCTCAATGGTTTGGGTCGAGGATGCGGTCTGAAGGTGTGGCAATGCTGATTCGCAGCGAAAATGTTGGAGTTCACGGGACGGTGGCGATTGCCGCTGGTGCCGAAGCGATTCCGGCTGCGCTGCTGTCCACCCTTCTCGGCGGGCTGCTTCTTCTTATCTGCCCCTGAGCGCCGTCTGGGCCTTTTTGGCCTGGGCACTCAGGGGACCGTGAGATCAACCAGCTCCCTTCAGCGCCCTGACAGCGGCGCCCCGACCAAAGGATTTTCTCCATGACCAGCACCACAGTGTCCGACAAGGACCGCGTCATCATTTTCGACACCACCCTGCGCGACGGCGAGCAGTGCCCCGGCGCCACCATGACCTTCGAGGAAAAGCTCGACATCGCTGCGATGCTGGACGACATGGGCGTCGACGTCATCGAGGCCGGCTTCCCGATCGCCTCCGACGGCGACTTCGAGGCGGTCCACGAAATCGCCAAACGCAGCAAGAACTCGGTGATCTGCGGATTGTCGCGCGCCGGCGCCAAGGACATCGACCGCTGCGCCGAGGCGATCAAGCCGGCCAAGCGCGGCCGTATCCATTCCTTCCTGTCCACCTCGCCGGTGCACATGAAGTTCAAGCTGCAGATGGAGCCCGATGCGGTCCACGACCTGGTGATCTCGTCGGTGACGCGCGCGCGCAACCACACCGACGACGTGGAGTGGTCGTCCGAAGACGGCACCCGCACCGAATTCGATTTCCTGTGCCGCTGCGTCGAATCCGCCATCAAGGCCGGCGCCACCACCATCAACATTCCCGACACCGTCGGCTATTCGGTGCCGGAGGAATATTACGACCTGTTCAAGCGGGTGCGCGAGAACGTGCCGAATTCTGACAAGGCGGTGTTCTCGGTGCATTGCCACAACGACCTCGGCATGGCCGTCGCCAACTCCATGGCCGGCATCCGCGGCGGCGCGCGGCAGATCGAATGCACCATCAACGGCATCGGCGAGCGCGCCGGCAACGCCGCGCTGGAAGAAGTCGTGATGGCCATGCGGGTGCGCAATGACAAGCTGCCCTACTGGAACAAGATCGACACCACCATGCTGACACGTGCGTCGAAGGTGGTCTCGGCGGCGACCTCGTTCCCGGTGCAGTACAACAAGGCCATCGTCGGCCGCAACGCCTTCGCCCATGAGAGCGGCATCCATCAGGACGGCATGCTGAAGAACGCCCAGACCTACGAGATCATGCTGCCGGAGACGGTGGGCGTGAAGCAGACCTCGCTGGTGATGGGCAAGCATTCCGGCCGCCATGCCTTCATCCACAAGCTGGAGGAGATGGGCCACAAGCTCGGCGCCAACCAGCTGGAAGACGCCTTCATCCGCTTCAAGGCGCTGGCCGACCGCAAGAAGGACATCTACGACGAGGATCTGGAAGCGCTGGTCGACCAGGAAATGACCGCCGCGCACGACCGCATCAAGCTGGCGTCGCTGACGGTGATCGCCGGCACCCATGGCCCGCAGCGCGCCACGATGAAACTGAACATCGATGGCGTGATCAAGATCGAGGAAGCCGAGGGCAACGGTCCGGTGGACGCGGTGTTCAACTGCATCAAGGCGCTGGTGCCGCACGAGGCCAAGCTGGAGCTGTACCAGGTTCATGCCGTCACCCAGGGCACCGACGCGCAGGCAGAAGTCTCGGTGCGGCTGGCCCACGAGGGCCGCTCGATGACCGCGCGCGCTGCCGATCCCGATACGCTGGTGGCGTCGGCCAAGGCCTATCTTGGTGCGCTGAACAAGATCGTCATGAAGCACCAGCGCGACATGCCGCAGGTCACGGCGGCGGAGTGAGCTGAGGCGACTCTTGCTTGACCTCTCCCCGCTTGCGGGGAGAGGTCAACGCGAAGGCGCGAAGTGCATTCGAGTCGGGTGAGGGGAGTCCGAGAGCCTCTCCGGCTCCCCCTCACCCGAAGCCTCGCTCACGCTCGGCTCCGACCTCTCCCCGCATGCGGGGAGAGGTGAAGTCATACATTTCGGGAAATTTTTGAGAAGATCGAAAACGCGGCGCCCCGGCGCCGCGTTTTGCGTTGCAGCAAGAATTTGCGCGGACCCCTGCGAACGGGCAATGGCATTTGCGGTCGCTTCTCTGTATTGCTGCAACTGGCATACAAGCGTGGGACCGTTCAATGAGTCCCGCTACGTCATTGGGAGAGAAACATGCGCAAGTTGATCCTGGCAGCGGCGTCGGTCGCGGCGCTCGCATTGATTGCACCGGCTGCGGCGCAGGCGCCGATCGTCATCAAGTTCAGCCACGTGGTGGCGCCGAACACGCCGAAGGGCCTGGCGGCGGAAAAATTCAAGGAACTCGCCGAGAAATACACCGACGGCAAGGTCAAGGTCGAGGTCTATCCGAACTCCCAGCTCTACAAGGACAAGGAAGAGCTCGAGGCGCTGCAGCTCGGTGCCGTGCAGATGCTGGCGCCCTCGAATTCCAAGTTCGGCCCGATCGGCATCAAGGAATTCGAGGTGTTCGATCTGCCCTACATCCTTCCGGACCTCGCCACCCTGCGCAAGGTCACCGACGGCCCGCTCGGCGCGCGGCTGCTCAAGCTGCTGGATGCCAAGGGCATGACGGGCCTGGCCTATTGGGACAACGGCTTCAAGCAGATGAGCGCCAACAAGAAGCTGCTGGCGCCGGCCGACTATCGCGGCATGAAGTTCCGCATCCAGTCGTCCAAGGTGCTGGAAGCCCAGTTCCGCGCGCTCGGCGCGATCCCGCAGGTGATGGCGTTCTCGGAAGTGTACCAGGCGCTGCAGACCGGCGTGGTCGATGGCCAGGAAAACACGGCCTCCAACATGTACACCCAGAAGATGCACGAGGTGCAGAAGTACACCATGCTGACCAATCACGGCTACATCGGCTACGTGGTGGTGGTGAACAAGAAGTTCTGGGACGGCATCCCCGCCGATACCCGAGCCCAGCTCGAGAAGGCGATGAAGGAAGCCACCGCCTATGGCAACGGCCAGTCGGCCAAGGAAAACGACGACGCGCTGGCCGAGATGAAGAAGTCCGGCAAGACCGAACTGGTGACGCTGACGCCGGAGCAGGACGCGGCCATGCGCAAGGCCGTGGAGCCGGTCTACAACGACGTCGCCGGCCGCGTCGGCAAGCCGCTGATCGAGGAATTCCTCAAGGAAACCCGCGGCACCACGAACTGAGGGCCGTTCCCCGGATGCTGCGCAGCGCGCTGCTCTTGCAGCGTGGTGCGCTGCAGATCCGGGGTCCCGGTTGTTGCCAAGAAGCCCGGATCCCGGATCTGCGCAGCAGCGTGAAGAACGCTGCAGCGCGTCCGGGAAGACCATCCTTCGTGATCGCTCTGCGTTTTTCTACTGGGGGAATTGATGTTTCTGCGCATCCTCGACCGGCTTGAGGAAACCCTGATCACCTGTCTGATCGGCGCCGCCACGGTGATCATCTTCATCGCGGTGGTGCACCGCTATCTGGTCGGCATTCCGTTCTTCTATCCCTTCCTGTTTCCCATCAACCTGTCCTGGGCGCAGGAGCTGTGCATCTACATGTTCGTGTGGATGGCCAAGTTCGGTGCGGCCTATGGCGTGCGCACCGGAATCCATGTGGGCGTCGACGTGCTGGTCAACCAGCTCGACGCGCGCTGGCGCAAGGCCACCATCCTGTTCGGCCTGTTCTGCGGCGCGTTCTTCACCGCGGTGATCGGCTCGATGGGCGCCAAATTCGTCTACGGCCTGATGCAGACCGACCAGGTCACCCCCGACATGGAGCTGCCGAGCTGGATCGTCTACCTCTGCATTCCCCTCGGCTCCTACCTGATGTGCTTCCGCTTCCTGCAGGTCGCCTGGCACTACTGGCGCGACAACGAACTGCCGCACCATGACCACGCTTACGTGGAGGGCATCGAGGTCGAAGCGCCCGTTGTCGGCAACGCGGGAGCCGTCCGATGAGCAGCGCCATGATCTTCGCGCTGCTGGTCGCGCTGATGCTGACCGGCATGCCGATCTCCATCGCGCTGGGCCTCACCGTGCTGTCGTTCATCTTCCTGATGACTTCGGTGCCGATCGAGTCGGTGGCGCTGAAGCTGTTCACCGGCATCGAGAACTTCGAGATCATGGCGATCCCGTTCTTCATCCTCGCCGGCAATTTCCTGACCCATGGCGGCGTCGCCCGCCGCATGATCAATTTTGCCACCTCGATGGTTGGGCACTGGTATGGCGGCCTCGGCCTCGCCGCGGTGATGGCCTGCGCGCTGTTCGCCGCGGTGTCCGGCTCGTCGCCGGCCACGGTGATCGCCATCGGCTCGATCATGATGCCGGCCATGGTGCGGCAGGGATTTCCAAAACAGTTCGGCGCCGGCGTCATCACCACTTCGGGCGCATTGGGCATCCTGATCCCGCCGTCCATCGTCATGGTGGTGTATTCGGTGGCCACCGGCGGCAGCGTGGCGCTCGACCCGTCGGGCGCACGGGTGTCGTCGGCCTCGGTCGGGCAGTTGTTCATGGCCGGCGTGATCCCCGGCATCATGCTGGCGACGCTGCTCGGCTTCACCACCTTCTATCGCGCCTGGAAGAACGACTATCCGCGGCTGCCGCGCGCCAGCTGGGCGCAGCGCTGGGTCGCGTTCCGCCGCTGCATCTGGGGCCTGCTGCTGATCCTGGTGGTGCTGGGCGGCATCTATGCCGGCTGGTTCACGCCGACCGAGGCCGCTGCGGTCAGCGCGGTCTATGCCTTCGTCATCGCGGTGTTCGTCTACAGGGACATGTCGCTGAAGGACGTGCCCAAGGTGCTGCTGTCCTCCGCCAACATGAGCGCGATGATTCTCTACATCATCACCAATGCGGTGCTGTTCTCGTTCCTGATGGCCAACGAGAATATCCCGCAGCAGATCGCCAACTGGATCACCAGCATCGGCGTCAACTGGGTGATCTTCCTGCTGATCGTCAACGTGCTGCTGCTGGTGGCCGGCAATGTGATGGAGGCGACGTCGATCGTGCTGATCATGGCGCCGATCCTGTTTCCGGTGGCGGTCAAGCTCGGCATCCATCCGGTGCATCTGGGTATCCTGATGGTGGTCAACATGGAGGTCGGCATGTGCCATCCCCCGGTCGGCCTCAATCTCTACGTGGCCTCCGGCATCGCCAAGATGGGCATCACCGAACTGACCATCGCGGTGCTGCCGTGGCTGATCACCATGATCGCCTTCCTCGGTGTCGTGACCTATGTGCCCGAACTGTCGCTGTGGCTGCCGCGAACCCTCGGCATGCTGTGAGCGGTGGCGCAGCATTACATCTTGGTAACAGAGCGCTTTCTGTCCAAAGCTTAAGTTGAAGGCGCGGGCAGGGGCGCTCATCCTCAGGCAACTTTCCATGGAGGTTCGCATGAAGAAGATTTTGCTCGCCAGCGCCGCCGTTCTCGTGCTTGCCGGCTCCACCGCCGTCTATGCCCAGCACCGTCCGTGGCATCACCACCACGCCCGGATGAATCCGGAAGATCGCGCCGCCTTCGCCGACGCGCGCATCGCCGCGGTGCATGCCGGGCTGAAGCTGACCCCGGACCAGGAAAAATTGTGGCCGCCGGTGGAAGCCGCCGCGAAGGACTTCGCCAAGCTGCGGATCGACCGCGCCAATGCCCGGATGGCCGAGCGCCAGGACGAATCGAAGGGCCCGCAGACCCCGGACAATCCGGTGGTCCGGCTGCAGCAGCGCGCCGACACCATGGCCGCCACGGCAGCCGCACTGAAGAAGATCGCCGAGACCGCCGATCCGCTCTACAAGACCCTCGATGACGGCCAGAAGCGCCGGCTGGCCATCCTGACCCACATGGACGGAGGCCGCTCCGGCGGCCGCGAGGGCATGCGCCACCGGGGCTTCGAGCATCGCATGGACCGCATGGGCGACCGCGACGACGAGCGCGGCGGCATGGATCGCGACCGGCCGGGCCGCGGCATGGACCATGATCGCGGTCCCGGCCCCGAGCGCATGTAAAGGCGCTCTTCCATCGACTTTTCCACACGACGAAGCCGCTGATTTTCAGCGGCTTTTTCGTTTTCGTGCAGTTTTTGTGACGACGCCGGATAATCTTCACCAGCTTGCTGGACATCCTGGAATCGCTTTGCTAAACGACGCCGTCCCCAAGGGGATGTGGACTTCCGGACTGGTTCCGGGCGCATAGCTCAGTTGGTAGAGCAGATGACTCTTAATCATCGGGTCCCAGGTTCGAGCCCTGGTGCGCCCACCACCCCTAAAGTGCTGATGCACAAGGGGTTTTAAGAAAACGCCTCCAAGTCAAAACGAGAACAAACCGCTCTATGCGACACCGTGCGACAAAATCTGTCGCACGCCATGCGACATTTGACAGATGTTCTCTAATTGTTCTTCATGCCCGCCGACAGGAGGCGAGCATGGTTTCGAAGTGGTCCCAGGAAGAACGGCGACGACGCAAGGCGGCGGCGGCGGCGCAAATCAGCACCGCCGACCTCGATATGCTGGAGCAGCTGCGGACCGTGCGGCGCTATGTCGGAGGTTCCCAACTGATCGATACGCCGCGCGCGATCGCTAGCTATGAACTCTGGTTAGCGATCGAGAAGTGGGCCGAGGTCGTCACCGGCCAGCCGCAGTATTTCTGGGACGTGCGAAATGGCTAGGGAGGAGCACCATCGAGCTAATTGCTGATCAACTTGAGCTTACGTTCGTTGATCCACTCCTCTAACACATTCGGTCCCCAACCAGACCACTGGTAAGGATCGAATGCCGTGACGAGGAAATTGTTTCGGGCGTCGAGCGCAGTGCGCAGCGCTCCGTAAAGAGCTTGAGGACCTACATCGGTCCAGCAGAGCCAAGTCGAGGCGCTAAAGCGAAACCAATCCCCGAAACGCTGAATGCAAAGCTCAACTGCTTCAACGTCAGTGAGATTTGCAGGACCAGGAACCCAGGAAACGCTAATTACATAAAATTGGTTCATGTTTTCTCGCCCTCAGCTTTGCCGATGGGCTGGGGCGGTGCGGTGTGGTCAATACTGATACCTTTCGCGGCCATGTCGATTGTCCGCCAGCGAACAAGCTCGGCGCCTTCTAACAGGGCTAGGTCTGGATGCGTGTGGGCGAACCAGAGAGATCCTAAGAAGAAGATGGCAAATAGGAGCAGGGTAATGCCGGCGACGAGCAGTAGGGCGTTAGTGTCTCGAAGCGAAAAGGCAACCATCAACAATACTAAAAATGCTGCACCTGCCACTGCGCTAGCTTTGCCGACGAAGCCTTGCGCAAGTCGAATTCGATCAAGTGATGATTCGCTGACGCCTGCGGCCTCAAGTGCCCTTTTTATTGGTTCAGGAAACATGCTGCAGTGTACCTGCAATTGAACAAAGAAAAAGCCCCTTGGAGAAAATCATCCCGTCATCCCTTCCTTGGTCATGAACGCCACCAGCCGGTCGATCGCGGCGTCGGCGCGGGCGGCGTTGCGGGCGCGGTAGTGCTTCATGATGGTCTGCGCCGACTGGTAGCTGTGGCCGGTGACGTCGCAGATCGACAGGAGGTCGTTGCCGGCGCGGTCGAGCAGCATGACGCAGGTGTCGCGCAGATCCTGATCGTGCTTGAAGTCCACCGCGCCGGAGTTCTCGTTGGTGAACGCCAGCGTCGGGCAGGGCGCCACGTCGCCGTGGCCCTTGATGGCGAGGTCGCGGATCTCTGCGAACAGATGTCGGTAGGTGTGCTCGTTGTAGGGCTTGCCGGTGTTCTCGTCGACGACGATGGTCTCCGGCATGTCGCGCAGGCCCAGCTTCATCTTGACCGCGGCGACGCGGATCTTTGCGGCGGCCATGCGGGCTGCGAGCTGTGGCGTCTCCTTGACCTCGACGATGGCGCCGGTCTTGCTCTGCACGAAGCGGCGCCGGCCCTCTGCTGTGAGCCCTGCATCCTTCAGGGCCAGCCGGTCAGTCTGACGCTGGCCGGTGAACAGGCCGAGATAGATGGCATCGCCGGCGGATGGGCGGTTGATCTCGGAACTGTCGGCGGCGGCGATCAGCGCCTGAAACTCCTCGAGCGAGATCAGCACCACGCGGCCGTCCGGCCGGTCGAATTGCATGTCGAGGCGCGGGTTGCGCAGCAGCCGCCATTTCGTGCTCTCGCGCCCCCACGTCATGGCGGCCGACAGCGCGGCAATCGCAGCCAGCGCCATGTGATGGCCGCGGGCGCCTTTCAGATAGTTGAAGAAGTCGCGCAGCTCCGGCGCGCCTATCGACGATGGCGGGGCCGAGGCGATCGGTTCGCGCGCGCGTTCGGGAATGGCGATGCCGAGCACCGCGGCGGCCCGCTCGCGCTCGCGGCGCTCCTTGGCCTCGGTGCGGCTCTCCGGCCGGAAGATCACCGCGCGCTTGGCCTTCTCATAGGATTTGATCGACGTCGGCTTGAGGGTCTGCACCTCGTCGGAGGCGAACCAGTCGTCGAGCAGGTCCTCGATCGTTGCCGGCCGAAGCGGCTTGGCTGGTTTCGCGGTGGCGCCTCCTGCGCGGGCGATCAGGATCTTGGCATGGTGCTCGGCCGATGCAGTTTCTGCCTCCTCATAGGTGAACCAGCGGCCGGCCGGCCCGTGGCGCAGGTCGCGATCGGCAAAGCCCAGCGCCCGTTCGCGGGGGCTGTGAGTAAGGCGCGGGCGGCCGTCGCGCCATTTGATCCAGGGAAGTTTGACGGTCATCGCAAAGGCTCCGGGTCGGGCGGAGGAGGATATGGCAGCGTCAGGCGCGATGGCGCGCCCTGTCAAGGGCTGGAACGGGCCTTACCGGGGCATAGGCGCGCGCCAGGCGCTGCCGGTGTTCGGCGTCGGTCGCCGCGTCCGGGGGCACCACAGGGTCGTTTGCGGGCGCCGGCGGGCGCATCGGGTGGTGACGCGTCAGCCAGGCGTCGAAGCCGGTGCGCTCGAATTTCAGCGGGCCGCGTTCGCAGATGGGGCGCGGCAGGCCGTCCCTGACGTGGCGGGTTTCGCGGGTGCGATAGAAGGTGTCGACGGAGAGGCCGAGCGCCTGGGCGACGTCGGCCGCGCTGTAGGGCTTAAGCATCGGCGCTGCTCCTAGCTGCAATTGTGCCGTAGACGTCATGGGCATGGATCCAGTAGCTGCGCTCGGTCTGCAGGTTCTTCACCCGGATCCGGTCGCGGTAGCCGTGCGCCAGCACGATGCCGAGGATCGGCTTGCCGCTTCCGCTGCGGCACCAGCGGATCTCGCTGCCCAGCGGAAACTGGACGCGCAGCAGGTCATTGATGCGGTAGTCCGCCGCCTCGCGCTCTTTCAGCAGCGCACGCAGCAGGGCGTATCGGTCGCTCATCAAAAACTCCCGTCGGCGCGAAAAGGGCGGTGCTGGACGTAGGTGACGACGGCGGCGCCGGCGTCGAGCAGGTAGGGATTGCCGTCGAGCATGACGACCTTGGGCATCTCGTCGGCGACCACCATGGTGATCTTCGCTTCGACTGTGCCGAGAATGTTGATCAGCACCGCGCGCACGGGACGGACGGCTGGCGCCTTGTCGGCGTGCGCGCGGGCCATCAGGCGGCCTCGCGACGCAGGATGACGCAGTCACCCGGCTGGTTCGGCCACAGTCGCGTCGCGCGCTGGGCGGCGATCAGGCGCTCGACGACGCTGTCGCCGACGCGGGTAGCGCCGAACCGCCATTCGCCGCTCCGGCGCACCAGCGCGCCGTGGCGCAGGAAGGCGAGCGCCTTGAAGTCGGTGCGGTTGAGCGGGGGCATCGGCGTCAGGCCAGCGCGGCAAGACGGTTCGCCATGGCACGCGCCGGCCGCACCAGCGCGCCGATCTGATCCGCGCTGTAGCCAAGCAGCTCCAGCCCTTCCTCTGTCAGCCCGCCCTCCCGGTAGACGGCCTCGCGCATGTCCTCGGCCATCCGCCGGGTGGCGGCGGCATCGCTCATGGCGGCCCGCGGGGCCACCAGGGAGCTGTCGATGATCGGTGAGATGGTGACGGTGGGGCGGATGGTGCTGATGCCGGGCAGCCGGCGGGTGCGTCGGATGGTTGCCATAGACTGTCTCCCGTGAGTGATTTCACGTGAAACAGTTTTTAACAGTTAAAACTGTTAAGTCAACAGGTGTACAATCCAGCCTGTTGCATCAGGAGGGGTCTTGTCGTCCGACAATGCGATGCGCCATCGCCCAGGTCTTTTTGGGCAGCGAAAAATCCGGCTTCTGGCCTGGAGGCGGATTGTGTTGCGTGACCTGCCAGGCGTCGCCGGTCGCGCGGCGCAGGCGTTTGACGGTCGCGCGGGCCTGCCCGGCCTCGTCCTGCGCATAGAAAATATAGGATTTGCCCCCAATGTGCGGGAGGTTCGGATTAACGACGGCGATCTGCCCGGCTTCGAACTCGGGGATCATGCTTTCGCCAACAATGTACATGCCGTAGGCGCCCTTGACGTGCTGAACCTCGATTGGACGAGGCCACCAGTCTACAGCATCAGGGGATCGGATAATCTCTCCAGGGCCGCCCTCGGCCGCCGAGTAGATCGGAAAATCGCGGGCGGCGTAGGGCGAGCCAACGGGGGCGGTCCCAGGCGGGTGGGAGGCCTCTGCAGGCAGGCCGATCGACTGCGGCGGTATTTCCAGTTCCTTGGCAATTTCCGGCAGGAACTTGCTGCGCTGGGTCTCGCCGCGCTCAATCGCGTCCAGCGACTGCTGCTTGACGCCGATCAGGCGGCCGAGTTGCGCCTGGGACAGGCCTTTAGCCTCCCGTGCAGCACGAACAATCTGGCCTAACTCTCTGGGATCCATGGGAGAAGTCTACAGGTTTACTTGTCAACAGAAATGACAAAAGAAACTGTTGCGAATCAACAAGCGCGCCTGTTACGGCTGGTGCATGGTTCGCGAACACATCCAAGAAGCTGTCCGGATCCTTGGCTCTCAGGCCAAGCTCGCCGCTGCCTGCGGCGTCACCCAGGCGTCCATCTGGCAGGCCATGCACGTGCAGCGATGCTCAGCTGAGCTGTCGATGGCGATCGAGCAGGCGACGGCCGGCGCAGTGAAGGCCAGAGCCATTCGGCCCGACCTTCCCTGGCCTGCTGCGAACCACCCGTCCTGCAACGGTGAATTTTCCGAGGTGAACTCATGAGCGGACCGGTAACGCGGCACCATGGTGCTGGCAAAAAGAGCGATTGCCGGATCCGGCAGTCAAAACCTCGCATCCGGCAGTCGATTTCGCCCGTCATGCAAAAAGTGAAGAGCTTACTGCCGTCGGCAAAAGCCGCGGCAACGCTACACATCCTGACGGATCAGCCGTTCTCGACATGCGAAAAAATGCTGTGCGGTGCGCGCCCCGAAAATGTCGAGCTGCTAACTGCGCTGCTGCGCTCCGACCTCGGCCGCGACGTGCTGTTCGCGCTGATGGGGGATGCCCGGCCGGAGTGGTTCAGCCGCTATCGCAAGCAGCTCGATGTCAACGCCGCCCGCCGGCAGCTGCTCGAAAGCCAGAAGCTCATCGAAAAACTGCAACAGGAGGCCGCCGATGAAGCGTGAGCGCATGCGTGCATTTGACCTTCCCGGCGCCGATCGCGCCGACCTCGGCCGCGCCGGGCTGCTGATCGGCTTGCTGCTGCTGGCCGGCATCGTCGCCAACGTCCTCGCCGCCGCAAGCTACGCCGGGATCTGACCATGACATCCTGTCCGCTCCCCAATCCACCTGTCGCCGCCGATACGCCGCACACGCGGCTGCCGGCCGACCTGCAACAGCAGCGCGCCGACATCAGCCGCGCCGGCTGCGTCGACTTCAAGGGCTGCAACGTCTCGACCGTGGTGCTGGCCTTCAACGAATACGATCACGCCAGGTTCGATGCGGGGCGCATCAGCCACAGCATCGAGACATGGCCCGACGATGCCAAGGCCAAGATGCGCAACGAGATCGACAGGTTTTCGGAGCGCAACGGCGGCGCAAAAATCATCGCCGTGACCATGGCAATCGCCCCGGATCCGCGCGGCTTCATCCTGGCGCTGCACTGGAGGCCGAAGGCATGAGCCAAACACCTCCCAGCGTCACCCGCGAACAGCTGAAGCGCTACCGCGATGTCATCGCCATGTGGATGGCACGCTTCGACACGCAATCGATCGCCGATCACACCGGCCTGCCGGAGCACCTGGTGGTGCGCTGGACGGCGAATTTTCAGGACCTCAAGCGCGAGGTTGCAGCATGAGCGACCATTGCACCGTGCTGCACAGGCTGATCATCGCCTCGGAGAATACGCTGCGGCTGCACGCACCCGGCACCGAGGAATTCCTGACGCAGCTGTCCGGCGACGTGGCGCGCGCCCTCGACCAGGCGGCCCCGGACGGCCGCGTCATCCACCCCTATGCCATGCTGCTGATGGGCGCGCTGGTGGAAGCCGGCGGCGCGATCCAGATCCACAACGCCGATGGCGCGCAAGTGTACTTCCGCATCATCGGCTGCCTGCTGCCCGACATCCGGGCCGACTTCGGCAGGGCGTTGGAACTGCGCAAGAGGCCGACGCCATGACGCAGATCGTCATCCTGCTCATCGCCCTGTTCGCCCTCGCTTTCAGCGGCGCCGGTCATTCTGGCGCGCCGGCCCGCACCGACATGGCCGGCTGCCTGGTGCGCGGCTGGGGCGGTCCGATCACTGCGCGCGAGGTCGCCGACTGCGCCGCTGACCGCGCCGCGTTCCGCCGCGAGGACGAAGAACAGCAGCCGATCAGCACTCACCGGCCGGAGGGCAAGCGATGAAGCTGCGCCCCATCAAGGCGATCAACTACGCGGACCTGAAACCAGCATCGTTCGACGGCGAGAAGCCGACGCTGCAATGGGTGGCGCCGACAGATCTGCTGGTCGATGCCACTTATCAGCGCGACCTGTCGGAGCGATCCGTGCGGCTGATCCGCAAGATGATCGAGAGCTTCGCCTGGAACAGGCTGAAGCCGCCTATCGTCGTCAAGGTCGGCGCCGGCCTGCACATCGTCGATGGCCAGCACACGGCGATCGTTGCGGCCTCGATCGGGATCCCGCAGATCCCGGTGTTCGTGGTCAAGGCGGAAGGCATCGACGAGCGCGCCCGCGCCTTTGTCGGCCATAACAGCGACCGGGTCGCGGTGTCGTCATTCGACATCTACCGGGCGCTGCTGGCTTCCGGAGACCCCGACGCGATCGACGTCGACAATGTCTGCCGGCGGGCCGGTGTGCGGATCCGCTACATCTCGCCATCGTCGGTGATCAGCGAAGGCGACACCGCGGCGATCGGGCGCGTGCGCAGCCTGGTCGCCCGCCGCGGCGTTATCCCGGCACGCAAGGTGCTGCAGTGCCTGGTCAAGGCAAAGCGCGCGCCGATCTCCGCCGTCGAGATCCAAGCCGTCGAGGAGCTGGTCTGCGTCGAGCAGCCCAACGTCGATCTCGACCTGCTCACGGCCGCGATCCGCATCGAGGGCGAAGCCGGTGTCACCAAGGCGCGCGCCAAGGCCAAGGCTGAACGCTCGCAGGCATGGCGGGCGCTGCTGCGACGATACGTCCTCCGCATGAACAGGAGCCCGGCATGACGTTTCGCGACGAATTCGTGGCGGCGCTCGAGGCGGAGATCGAGGCTCTGCAGGACAGGCTTGCTGCGCTCGAGGAGGTGATGGGCATGCGGATCGAAGTGCCCTTCATCCTGCAGCTCACGCGCCACGAGGCGCAACTGTTCGGCTTTCTATTGAAGCGCGACCTGATCACCAAAGAGCAGGGCATGACCGTGCTGTACGGCGATCGCGCCGGCGGCGAGGAAGTCGAGATAAAGATCATCGACGTGTTCGTCTGCAAAATCCGCAAGAAGCTGAAGCGTTTCGGCATCGAGATCGAGACGGTCTGGGGGCAGGGCTACCGCATGTCGGCCGCCTCAAAGGCGATCGTCGAAGATCTACTGCAGAAGGATCTAGCAGCATGAAGCAGCTATCAGCCTGTCAGCGGCCGGAGGGAACATGAGGACGCGCGATCGCCTGGCATCCGAACTCCGCAAGGTTGGCGCGCTGTCGACGCGGCATACCGCGACGTATGAGGCTTTCGCAAAGCGCGCCGAAACCGGCGAGTTCGACGACTACGCCGACACCTACGTCTGCCCGATCACCCAGCTCCACCAGGAGCTGACCGCCGCTGGTTTCGACAAGTTCGCGGCCCGCGTGGCCAACGGCGAATTCGATGCCACGAAGGAAGAGAGTGACGAGTGGGCACGTAGCCCATCGGGGCAAGAGGCCGCGCGCCAGCTTTCACCGGAGATGCGCAAAGTTCTTGGACTGGACCTACTCAACTAAGGAAATCGCGATGACCGAAGCTCAAATCAAATACCTCGTCGACCGCTTCCTGAATTGGCGCTTGCCGCGCGACTTCAACCCCGACGCCGGGATCAGCTATTCCCCGCCCTTGCGTGCCATCGCAGGGCCGTCGGACAGCGAAATGCCGAGCGGCACCAATCTGTTCGGTGCAAGCCAAGCGGATCAGATGGTGCGCCACATGATCGAGGGGATGCCAGTCGCGCCGGCTGAGCAAGCCATGAGCGACAAAGAGGCCGTCGACATGATGCGTCGTTGCAAAGAAGAGATCGTCAGCTTGCGGGCTACCATCGACCTCCTCAACCCGAAGGCAGACGCATACGACAAGCTGGCGATCGTGTTGGGTCTGCTGCCGCGCGCCAGCATGGGCATGGGCGAAAATATTGTCTGGACCATCGACAAGCGCATCCGGGAACTGACGCCAAAGACGGCCGCAGGGGTGTCGGAATGACCGATGAAACCCGACAGTCGCCGACGGAAAACGTGTCGCACACTGTCAAGGGCTGGGCTGTGTGGCACCCGGTGAAGGGCTTCGACGCCTACTGCTACGAGGGCGCAATCGCGTTCGCCGACGTCGGCGACGATCTCGTTGAGATGGTCAAGGATCTCAACGAGACCGACGGCACGAATAAGCGCAACGGCTGGCGAGCGGTTGCCGTGAACGTCACGCTGGCAGATCCCGCACCGGTAACCAGCTCTCAACGGCCGGAGCAGGGCTGATGGCGCTCACCATGCAAAAGCTGCTCGACGCCATGAAGCAGATCAAAGAGATCGATGTGTCGGCGCCGGGCGTGCCGTTCGGCGGCATGCAGGTGATCTGCGATCCCAATTGTCTGGAGACGACGACAGAGCGGCTGTTTCCGTATTCGCGACATCGATCGGCGCGGATCCGCAAGAAGCTGATCAGGCGGTTCGGTGGTGAGTTTCGTCAGCGGCCCGCGGTCTTCCAGGTCATGGGGAAGATCCACGCGCATCCGGTTCGCTATGCCGAACTGCAGCGTCAATTCAATGCCAACTGGCAGGGGGTCTGATCATGTACTGCGCAACCTGTGACCGATGGGAACATAGCGATCTAGGGCTCGACACCGAGACCTGCATGAAGTGCGGCGGCTATCTGTGCCAATCCGACGACGATGGTGATGACGAACCGCTATCCGTCGATCACCGGCCCGCGCCCGACGCGCCGCCGCAGCTCGGCGTCACGCCGGACAACTTCGATCAGCTGCTGTCCGACGTGCTCGCCGACATGAACGCCGACGATGAAGCGGCCGCCGCTTCAACTACACAAAAGGACGACAGCTTCTGATGGCTGACCAGCTCGACATCATTGCCGACACAGCGCTGCATGCAGACTACCTTGCTGGGGTCAAGGACAGTGCTTCGTCAAGCATTGCTATCAGCCGGGCAGGACAGTGCTTCGTCAAGCGTGACGCAAGGGCCGTCGAGGACAGTGCTTCGTCAAGCGTCAGCGGTCGCGTTGTGAAAATCAACCGGGCGCGCATTGCCGCGGGCATGTCGCACGAGGAACTCTGCCGCCGGGCGTGCGCGGGATCGCGCAACTGGTTTCGCATCCTTCGGGGCGAGCAGGCGGCCAGCAATGAATTGTTGAGCCGTTTTGAAGCGGCACTCGCAGAGCCGCGATCGACAAAGCCGGTGCAGGTTGTGGCCTCGTTCCATCGGCTGGTGATGCAGTTTCTAGCGATCCACCTCAGTTTCGACATTCCTACCTTGTTGGCCACTGACTTCACGGTGCAGCGGCCGTTCAACGCGCAATGGCTTGCGGCCGCGCGGATCCGGCAGATGGCGATCTACATCACCGCTGTCGAGCTGCAGGTCGGCAATGCCGAACTCGGCCGCGCGCTGGGGCTTACGCGCGCCAACATCAAATACGCCCGCGACGAGGTCGAGCAGCGCCGCGAGGACGGCAACGAGGTCGACCAGGCGCTGACCGCCGTGCTGCTGCAGGTGAAGGCGTGAGCATCGATCTGCGCACCAGGCAAGGCTTCGAGGACGTCAAGCGCCACCTCGACGATCGGCCGGACGAAGTGCTGGCCGTGTGCGGCATCACGCTGCCCGCCAGGCGCGGCGGCACAATCGTGATCGACGACCCGCGCGGGCAGGGGAAAAACAATTTCGCGCTGTGGCTGCGCGCCGACGGGCTGGCCTGGAAGAACTACACGACCGACGAAAAGGGCCGCTCGCTGGAGCTGATCGCCTATGTCAACGGCTGGTACCATCTCGACAAGCGGGGCGGCGTCGAGGCCGCGCGCTACGCTGTCGACCGTTTCGGTCTCGGCCGCATCAACAATGCGGATCTCGACCGCGATCGTGCGCTGGCGAAAGAGAAGGTCGAGCAGGCGCAGAAGGACGCCGGCGCCGAGCTGAAACGGGCGCAGGCCTGGGCGTTCAAGACGTTCATGGAAGCCCGGCCGATCCTCGACAGCGCCGGCGAGACCTATCTGCGCGAGGCGCGCGGCGTGGATCTGCGCGCCGCGCCCTTTATCGGCCCGCGCGGCGGCAATATCGCGCCGCACAGCCTGCGCTTCCTGCCGGAGCACCCTTACGTGCATCGCGACAAGGGGGGCAACATCACCGCCCGAACCAAGCCGCCGTGCATGATCGCCTGCTGCGTCGACAAGGACATGAAGATCGTGGCGCTGCACCAGACCTGGCTGCGCGCCGACGGCCGCGGCAAGGCTGTGTTCTCGCCCGCGCCCGACGGCACCGAGCAGCCCGCACGAAAAGTGTTTCCATCCTCCGCCGGCGCCGTGCTGCCGCTGTGGCGCGGCACGGGGCAGGGCGGTGTGGCGCAGGCGTTGGAGAGTTTCAAGACCGACGGCGTCGTCGAGACGCTGGTGCTGACCGAAGGCGTCGAGGATGGCCTGTCTGCCGTTCTGGCGCGGCCGCAATATCGCACCTGGGGAATGATCTCGCTGTCGAACATGGGCCACGTGGCCGGCCGGCTGCCGGAGTTCACCGACGCGGTGATCGTCCACCAGCAGAACGATTGGATGAAATCGGCCGCGGTCGCGCAATTCGAGCGCGGCATGTCGGCAATGCGGGCGACCGGGCGGATGGTCGCGACGGTGGCCGCCTATGGCGGCAAGGATCTGAACGACACCCTTCGAGGAGAAGACTGATGACGCCAGAAGAAATCGCAGCAAAATACCCGTCGAAGATTGCGCACGGGAAGGCCGTAACGATCGCCAAGGTCTGCCACCAGGCCAACAAAGCGCTGTGCGAGGCGTTCGGTGACTACTCGCAGCCTCATTGGGATGCCGCCCCCGACTGGCAGCGCCAGAGCGCCATCACTGGCGTCGAGTTCAATGTTGCCAATCCAACCGCGCCGGCCAGCGCGTCGCACGACAGCTGGCTCGAGGAAAAGCGCCGCACGGGCTGGCGATATGGCGACGTGAAGGACCCGGAGGCAAAAACGCATCCGTGCTTCGTCCCTTACGAGCAACTGCCGCGCGAGCAGCAGGCCAAGGATCACGTGTTCAAGGCTATCGTCGCAGCGATGGTCTGATCAACCGGCCGGGCATTGCGCCCGGCCATTTTCTCCCAGCCGCTGGAATGCACCTTGGCCGATACCACCAAAACAACTGCTGGCCAGCGCGCCAACGTCGTCGCCTTCGGCGCGGCCGAGCGCGAGATCAGGAAGCTGCGCGAGCAGCAGAGCCGCGATCCGCTGCCGTTCATTCCGCGCGGCAACGACGTGCATGCCGGACACTGGCAGCCGGATCTCTACGGCATGCCCAAGGATCCCGGCTGCGAAAGCCCGGTGGAGCCGATCGGCTATGAGGGCGACCTGTATTATTTCATCGACAGCCGCGGGCAGTTCCGCGCGCTGAAGGCGGAAAAGCTCAACCAGGTCGGCATCCAGGACCTGTTTTCAGCGACGCCGAACTACCCGAAGTTCATCCATCCGCGCTATTCCAAGCCGGTGTTCGCCAAGGACGGCAAGACCATCGTCAAGGAGAGCGAAATCGTCTCCTTCGAGGCTGATGACATCAAGGAAATGCTGTTTCTCGCCTGTTCGCGCAAAGGCTTCTTCTCGCCGGAAAACAGGATGCGCGGGCGCGGCAGCTGGACCTTCAAGTCCGGCAATCTCGTCTATCACGCCGGCGACTGCCTGTGGAAATGCGAGCGCGGCCGCTTCGTCGAGATGGCGACCGGCGTGCACGAAGGCAACCTTTATCCGCACCTGTCGCCGCTGCCCGCGCCCTGGACGGAAGAACTGACAGCCGAGGACAACCCGGCGCGCGCGCTGCTGGCCGGCTTCCGCAAGAGCAAGTGGCTGCGGCCCGACGTCGACCCGGTGCTGCTGCTCGGCTGGATCGGCGGCGCCTATCTCGGCGGCGCGTTGGACTGGCGCCCCTCGGCGCTGCTGCTCGGCGACAAGGGCACCGGCAAATCGACGCTGCAGAACACGCTCAAGGTGCTGTTCGGTGATGCGCTGTTTCATTCCAGCGACAGCACCGCGGCCGGCATCTACCAGGCCATGGGCCACGACAGCCGCGCCGTGGCGCTCGACGAAATGGAGCCAGGCATGGATGCCCGCAAGGCCAGCAACATCGCCGACCTGATGCGCTCCTCGGCGTCGGGCGCGATCGGCCGGCGCGGATCGTCGGACGGCACCGCCAACGCCTACCAGATGCGCTCGGCGTTCCTGTTCTCGGCGATCAACAACCCGCTGCACACCGCGGCGGACCTGTCGCGCGTCGCGGTGCTGCGGATGCTGCCGTTCGATAAGGACAGCGAGCGGCCGGAACCGATCAATGCCGAGACGGCAGGGCCGAAGGTGCTGGCCCAGATGATGCGCGCCTGGGGCGACAACGGGCAGGGCTTTCGCGACCAATATGAGCGCTTTGCCGAAGCGTTGAAGCAGGGCGGCCACGACAAGCGCGGCCAGGACACCTACGGCACGCTGCTGGCCTGCGCCGCCATGCTGCTGGGCGACGAGCTCGCCAGCGAGCTGGACGTGAAGGTGGGGCCGGAGGAGGAACGTTGGTGGACCGAGCACCTGTCGGTCGAGAACCTGCCGGAGACCGAGGACGCCACGCCGAACTACCGGCAGTGCCTCAACCGCATCCTGACCACCACGGTGCGGGACTGGCGCAACTCCGGCTACAACACCATCGGCCAGGTCATCCGCGCCTTGCGCACCACCGACGACGACGGCGCGACAATCCCTGAAGAAGCCCGCATGGACCGCGACAAGGCCAGGCAGGAGATCGACATCGCCGGCTTCGGCCTGCTCAACGTGCGCGAGGTGGTGGCGCCGGTGATCCGCAAGGCCGCCAAGAACGGCATCAACATCAAGATGGAAGCCGCGCTGCAGAAATACGGCCTGCCTGAGGCCGGCTGGGTGCTCGCGGTGCCCAACAAGTCGGTCAAGGTCTCCCGCCACCTCGAAGGCAGCGACTGGCACGCCGGCGGCTGGAACGACGCGCTGCGGCAATGCCCGGTGCCGGGCGTGATGATCGGCAACAGCGAAATCAACCGCGTGTGGATCTCCGGCGCCCAGGAGCGCTGCACGTTGATCGTTCTCGACCGCTACCACCTCGCCCCGGAGAAATAAGGATGAGCCTCATTGCGACGCTGCTGGATCCGCCATGGAAGGTTGCCACGCCGATCGGCGATGCTGAATGCCACGTCATCTATGACCACGGCATCGACCATCCTGCGCGCTATCACTGCTCGATCGACGCGACCGGCGAATTCTGGACCTTCACCCAGCCGGAGATCCGCCGCAACACCAACATCACCGAAGGCCGGACGCGGCTGACGCCGTTCTCTGCCGAGATCATGGCGCGGTTCGCGCCGATGCGCGCCGCGATCGAGCGACTGGAACGGCGGCGCCAGGCGCGGGAGAGGTGATGCAGGACGATCAACACCAACTCGGCTGGGGCAGGGTGTCCGAGCAGATGGCGCCGGCCGACTGGCGCGAGTGGCCAGAGCCCTATGCCAGCCACGCTCAGAAAACGCCTTGAGGAAGCGATGGCGGGCGCAGCAGCGCCCGCCATCGTCGCAACTAGAACGTCATGTTGCGCCAGGGCAGGCGGTTCACATCGACGCTGCCAAGCCACCCGACGATGTCCTTGCGTCCGTAAGTTCGATGCCGCTGCGCGCCCAAGAGCGCGACAGGAACACCGAGCTGGGCGGTCCAGATGCGAAGCTGATCTTCGCGCTGGTTCGGATGGTCGACGACGTGATCAGGAACGCACACAACGCCAAAGTTCACTCCTTGCTCTCTGATGAGAGCGATCTGACCGGTAGCCATTTTGGCTCCTTCAAATGCGGGGCTGACCTTGACGTCCTGGCAGATTCGGAGTCTAAACTTCGAAGCTCACTGCCAAGTGGCCCGCGATCAGCCCCTGTTGCTGGTTTGCGGGATCGGTGGCCGCCCTGGCGGGGGCGGCTGCCGACTCAACTTTCGATTAAGCATGATTCTGGGTTCCATAGCAATTTTGCCGCGACCGCAGCTCCCGCTTTTTTCAGCCAATATTAGCGATACTTAGCGTCGACCGTGGGCGGCTGAGCATTCACGGCTCTAGATCGTCTCGCCCTTCGGCTTCGGCTTTGGTCGTGGCATCGCTGGACGCGCCGAGTTGCGGCGGAAGGTGCGGACGGCCAGCACGAAGCCGGTCGCGGTCTGCAACGCGCGCTGCTCGATCTCCTGCTGCATCACCTGTTGCATCTCAGGACTTCCGGCGCTCATGGCGATCGCCAGCGGCCGCTGATGCACGCGGCAGAAAGCGACGACACCTATCGCGATGCTGCCAGCGTCCGATCGCCCGTCGTCCACCTTCTCAGCCGTGGCATGCATGCAGTCCATGTAGACTTTTGCGGCAGCCTGAGCGACCGGCGACAAACCCTGCTGCGCGCCCGCGCCCGATGCCATCAACGCCAGCGCCAGGCCGGCCACCACGCCTCGCATTGTCTGCCCTTCCTTGCTGCGCTTCCCGCGCCCTCGCCCATATCAGCCAAGGATCGGTCGCCTCGCAAGCCTTCCCGCGCCCTCGCCCCGTGACGTCAAAGAATGACTGCGCGAAATGCGCGATTGCATAGCTCGCGAATGCCGCACTTTCCGCGCCCCGCGCATCGCGCAGGCTCTCTTTGAAGAAGCGAGCAATGATCACAGCACGCTTGACGGCTTGCGAGGCGTGCCAGCGTCCTCCGGCGCTCGAAGCGAGGGCGACGGGCGCGGGTGGCAGACACCTAGCCGAGGTAGTGTCTGTTCAGGTGTCTGTTACCAAGCATCTGAACTATCAAAGCAATCTCCTGTGACAGACAAACAGACACCTAGACAGCCATAGCCCTAGCATATGCGCGCTCGCGCGCGCGCGCGTAAGGGGTGGTAGGTGTCTGTTTGTCTAGTTGTCTAGTAATAGAAAAAAGGAAGATGGAGCAAAGGTTTAGTAACAGACACTTCAACAGACACTCAACAGACACTTCGCCACGCTCTGCGCTGCTCGCATGACGACCGTCGCGTCGCCAATAAAATATGATCGTAAATTCAGGAGGTTCGGCGCGAATGACCAGAAGTCATGATGTTCGGGGAGAGATTGCGGCGGCGGCGGCGGCGGCGAAACCGGCCGAGGCCGAGCAGCTCGACCTGATGCCGCCGACCAGGTCGAACATGACGCCGGCCGAGATGGAGCGTGTCGAGCAGGCAGTGAAGCGCGATCGCGCCGGCCGGCCGCCAGGCGCGCAGAACAAGACCACGCGGGAAACACTGGATTTCATCCGCAAGGTCATCGGCTGCCCGATGATCGAGAGCGCGCGGCAGCTGATGCATACGCCAGAGACGCTGTCGATCGAGCTGGGCTGCACCAAGGGCGAGGCGTTCGACCGGCTGGAGAAGATCCGCACGGATCTCCGGCCGTATTTCTTCGCGAAACAGGCGCCTGTCGATACCGATGGCAAGCCGGTGCCTGGCTTGACGGTCGAGTTTCACGGGCAAGGTGCTGCTCGGATCGGGGCGGATGGCGCGCAGCTGCCGCCCTGGCTGTACCAGCAGGACGCGCCGACCGCCGATGCACCACATGAGCAAAATCAACGACTTATCGACGTCTCGCCAAGCGTGTCGCACGGCGTCATGTCGCACGATCCGAAGAAGTGAAACAACATCAGCGGCTTGTCCTCTCAGGGCCGCTGATCCCAAATCACCGGCCTGTGTCTCAAAGGGCAGGGCGGTGGTCGCGGCGCGGGGTCGGATCCGCTGCCGCACGGTCCGGATGCCGGCGCACGCTGCCGCCGGCATCCGGCCTTCGCGCAACAACGCAGGCCCACCCCCCGGCCTCGCCCGGACCCCGACCCCCAAAATCGCCAGCGCCCTCTCACCCCGGCTGCTCTCCTGAGATTTTTTCCGGCCATCGACCCAAGCCGCCTGTTGGCTAGACCGGCCATCAAAAAAAATCGCGACAGTTGTGAGGCGTCCACGGGGCGGGGGGAAGCCGCCCGATGACATCGAAGATCCCGCTAGCCGATACGTCGCTGGCCGATGCGCTGGGCAACGCCGACCCGTATCGGAACCAGATGAGCTACCTGGAAGCCGACGACGATTTCCGAAAACAGAACCCGGAGATCGTCGAGCAAATTCACAAGGGGGAGAAAACCGGGAAGATCAATCTGCTGCGCAGCGCCGGCCCGGTGTCCGACGCCTACATCCTCGGCACGCATCCCGTCAGCGTCATCTGCGGCCCGGTGGGCAGCGGCAAGACGATCGCCAGCGAGAAAAAGGGATTGGTCGAGGCTCAAAGGATCTATCCCGGGTCGGACGGGGTGCGCCGATACGTGCTCGGCAACTTCCGCCAAAAGTACGACGCGTTGTGGAAAGCCGCAATCCCCTCGCACTGGAAACTTTTCCCCAAGGACTTTGCCGGTTCGCACTGGCAAGGCGCCAGCCCGCGCGCGGCTCGTCACGACCTGTACTTCGACGACGCCTTCGGGCGCATCCACATGACGACGCAGTTTCTCGCCCATGGCGAGGACGCAGACCCTGAGGACCTGCGCGGCCTCGAATTCACCGATGTGCAGCTCGGCGAGATCGACACTCTGCCGGAGGAATTGCTGATCGGGCTCGGCCGTGCGGTCGGGCGCGAGCCGCCGCGCGAGGTGACCCGCCGCACCGGGCGCATCTTCGGCGACCTCAATGCGCCCGATGTCGAGAACTGGACCTATCCGACCTTCTGGGAAGATCCGCCGCCGGGCTTCATCCGCTACCAGCAGCCGGGCGGCATGGATGAAGGCGCGGAAAACCTGCAGGCGCACGGCGGCGACCGCGCCTATTACGAGCAGATCATCGCGGTCAACCACAAGAACCCCTGGTACGTCCGCCGCATGGTGGGCGCCAAGCCCGGCATCACGCGCGCGACGGATCTGGTCTACGACAAGTTCGACGAGGACCTGCACGTCTCCAAGGTCACGCTGCAGCCGGAGCCGGCGCTGCCGGTCATCGTCGGCTGCGACGGCGGGCTGACGCCGGCGGCGGTGTACGGGCAGGAGATGCCGGACGGCCGGCTGCGCGTGCTGCGCGAGATCGCGCTCGAGCGCGGCGGCATGGACGAACTGGCCAAGGCGATGCTGGTGCTCGAGGCGCGCGACTTTCGCGGCTGCGACTTCCACACTGTCTGCGATCCCGCGATGGTGGCGGGCGAGGACAAGGATCTGCAGGACAACGGCGACTGGGAAACCGAGCAGCAGGTCTCGAAGGGCTCCGATCGCCAGCGCCTGGCAAAGAAACTCGGCCGCAACGTCGAGCTGGCAGCCAGCAACGTCGCCAGCCGGCGCTGGGACGCGGTGCGCGACAAGATCGGCCCGCCCGGCCGGCAGTACCTGCTCGACCCGTCCTGCAAGGGCCTGCTGCGCGGCAAGCGCCAGACCTACCAGTTCCGCAAGCTGCAGGGCTCCAACGACCTGTCGTCGGTCAAGCCGTCCTTCGACACCCACGTCGCCGACGCCGAACAGTACATGGCGATGGAATGCGGCACCGATGCCGCCCGCAAGCGCAGGACCGACCGGCGCCAGGAACTGGCGAAGAAGCGCGAGGAGAACCGCGGCGCGAAGCGATACAACCCGGTGCGTCGCGCGCGCTGACCACGCTTGACGTCCGCCTGGCGGGTCTAGCTTCCGGCTCCTGATCTTCTCCGGAGCCGGATTATGGGTTTTTTCAGCTGGCTGATCGACGACGTGCTCGGCATCGACCTGCCGGATAGTTCCTCCAACGATGCGGCGGCAGCGGCGACGGCGCAACAGCAGCAGGACGCCAGGGACAGCGCGGCAGCGGCGTCAGCCAGTGCTGCGGCGACCCAGACCGCGCTGACCGAGCAAACCGCGGCACTCAAGTCTCAAACCGCGATCGCGCAGGCATCGTCCGACGCCGCGCTGGCCCAGCAGAAAAAGGCGCTGGCGGTCAGCGAGGCGGCGCTGATCCCGACAGTCGATAGCGAGAGCGCGCGCGTCGCCGGGGAGACCCGGCAGCGCAAGCTGACATCGACATCGCCGTTCGGTATCGGCCTGCAGAAGAAACTCGGCGCCGCGCCGACCGGCTTCCGCGTCCTGTCAGGCCAATAGCACATGACCGCCTGGAACGACGTCGAGCCAATCCAGTCGCAGATGGAAAGCGAGCGCCAGCGCGAGGAGGGCGCATGGCGCGATCTCGCGCGCTTCCTGCGGCCGGACAACCAGAGCTTCAACGCTACCGATCGCCGCGAGCGCGACGGCGCCGACGATCCGTTCGACAGTACGCCGCTCTATGCGCTGGACGATTTCGCCGGCGGTATGTTCGTCAAGTCGATCAATCCGGCGGAGCGCTGGTGCTCGCTGGGCATCGAGGACAGCGACCTCGCCGAATTCAAGCCGGTCAAGAAATGGCTGTGGGACTACACGAGCCAGATCTTCGCATCGCTCAATCCCGGTTACGATAATTTCTATCTGTCAGCGCCGGCCTGGTTCGCCGATATGGCGGCGTTCGGCAACGGCTTCCTGTGGCAGGAGGAGATGGTCGGCGCCGGCCGCATCATGTCGAATGCGCGGCCGATCGGCGAAATTTATAAGCTGGTCGACGCCAACGGTGAGACCATCGCGCTGCACCGCAAGTTCAAGCTCAACGGCCGTCAGGCGAAGATCGAGTTTCGCGGCAGCAACTCCCTGCAGATGCGCGACAACGAGGAAGCAGTGTTCATCCACTGCGTCTCGCGCAACGAGGACTATCAGCCGGGCATGCTCGGTCCGCGTGGCAAGCTGTGGAAAAGCTATGTGGTGTCGCCGGACAAGCGCGACTTTCATCAGCAGCGGCCGGGCTACAACGAGCTGCCGTGCCACGAGCTGCAGTGGAACATGCGCTCCGGCCGTTCCTGGGCAACCGGTCCCGGCCATAACGCGCTGGCCGACATGCGCGGCCTCGACGAGGCCGCGCGCTCCACCATCATCGGCATCCAGTTCGAGGCCGAGCCGATGATGTGGTCGGCCAACGAGGATATCATGACCGCCGCGGACATGATCCCCGGCAGCACGATCTATGGCGAGGCGCTGCAGGGCGGCAAGCCGCCGGTGGCACCGATCAAGCGCGGCGAAAACCCGCAGCTGGCGCTGGCCTATATCCAGCAGCCTGCGGCTGTCGGTGAAGAAGGCGTTTCGTTTCGGCCTGACCGACATCCTCGCGGCGCGTCCGCAGATGACCGCGGAAGAGGTGATGGGCTACAAATCCGACGAGCTGAAGCAGCTGGCGCCCAATCTTGTCCGCGTCTATCGCGGCATCGGCGGTTTCGTCGCGCGCCGCGCCAATATCATCGGCCGCATGCCGGGCATGATCGCGCCACCGCCGCCGGAGCTGCAGGGCCAGCCGATCTCGCCCAAATTTGTGTCGCCCTTCACCAAGGCGCAGAAATCGGAACGCGCCCAGGGTGTGCTCGGCTGGGTGCGGACGATCGAAGGCTTTGCCGCCAACTCGCAGGATCCCAGCTGGATGGACCATGTCGACGCCGACGGCGTTGTCAACGTGCTGCACGACGCCATGACCGGCGAACCCAACGTCAAACGCGATCCGCGCGAGGTCGAGCAGATCCGCAAGAGCCGCCAGGCCGCGCAGCAGCAGCAGGTCGAACTCTCCAACGCTGCGGCGCGATCCGAAGTTAACGCCAACAACGCCCATGCCGCCCAGGCGCAGACGCTGGCGCGCAGCAGGAAGGCCTCGTGATGCGCGGCGTCGCCTCGAAACTTTATGACCACGCCGTCAACTGGTTTGCCGCGACGTGGCCGGACGGCGGGCGCCGCCGCGTTGTGCTCGAGCAATACCGTGACCTCGGCAGCAAGCAAAAGCTGCTCGCCGACATCGCGCTGCGCGCCAACGTATTCGGCCCGATCAGGGCAGAGACCGACCGGCAGGCGTGGATCGAGGAAGGCCGCCGGCAGCTCGCGGTCGAGATTTTCAAGATGGCCAAAACCGACATCGACCTGCTGTGGGCGCAGATCGAGAAACGGCCATCCAAAGCAGGAGAGACGCGATGAATTTGTTGCAGAAGTACATGATGGGCGCGGCGTTTTTGCGCGCGCCGGAGGATGGCGGCGCAGGCGCTGGTGCAGCCGGCGGCGCCGGCGCGGCCGCCGCTGGATCCGGTACAGCGGGTGCAGCAGCTAGTGCCGGCGCGGGTGCAGGCGCAGGTGCAGGCGCAGGTGCAGGTGCAGGTGCCGGAGCCGGCGCGGGTCAGCAGCAGGCGCCCTGGTACGCCTCGCATAACTTCGACGCCGATACTACGGCGTGGATCGAGGAACGCAGGTTTCCGGATCTCAACGAAACTCTCAAGGCGGGTCGGGAAGGCTCGAAGCTGGCGCGCGACCGCAACGTCATCCCGAAGCCCGACCTGAAGAACGTCAAGGACTGGACCGGCTTTCAGGAACTCGGCTGGACCCCGGATCGTGAAAAATACGTCGTCAACAAACCGCAGATCGAACAGGGCGAGCAGTTCGACGACGGCTTCTTCAACAAGTTCACCGAGATCGCGCACGGCGCCAAGCTGCTGCCGTGGCAGGCCGAAGCGGTTTCCAATGCGCTCCACGCCGAGGAACGGCGGATCGCCAAGGAAGCCACGACGCGCGGCAACGCCGCCAAGCGCGAGCTTGAAGGCAAGCTGCGCACCGAATGGGGCGCCGACTACGACGCCAAGGTCGAGGGCGCCAAGCGCGCCTTCGCCTATCTCGGCGGCGAGGATTTCAAGCCGGAGGAAATCGAGGCCGCGATCGGTTCGCCGCGCACCGCCAAACTGTTCGCAAAGCTGCACGAGCTAATCGGCGAGGACAAGATGCCCGGCGCCGGTGCCGGATCCGATCTGCAGCGCGGCGAGACGGTCGGCGCGCTGTCGGCCGAACTCAACCGGCTCTGGGAGGATCCGGAGTGGAAGAAGGCCTTCAACGATCCGCGCAATGCGCGCCACGCCGACGTCAAGGCGCAGCGTGCCAACCTGCTGGAGCGCAAGGCCGCGCTCGAACTGAAAGCCCGCGGCAAATAAATAATTTGAACCTCGATGCAGCATAACTGGAGTGACCAGACATGACCGACAAGCAACTGAAGACGCTGCGCGAGCAGCTCGCCAAACTCGACGATGCCGGCCTGCGTAAATATGCGGAGGAAGCCCATGTCGACATCTCTGGCGCGACCACCCGCGACGACGTCGAGGCACTGATCGAGCGTGAGGCCGTCCGCAAGGCAGAGGCCGCCGCCGCCGCCAAATCGCCGCGGCAGCCGGTGAAGGCTGGCGGACGCGCCAAAACCGGTCGCCGCGCCATGGGTGAGGATCTGACCGACGAACATATCTCGGCGGTGCAGAAGGTCTGGGCGTGGTGGTCGCGCAACGTGCCGCAGACGGCGATGTCGCAGGGCGCGTGGACGCTCGATCGCGATGCACGCAAGGAGGCCACCGATCACGGCGTGCCCGATGGCGACTATCGCGTGCTCGGCGCCGACTGGATCCTGACCTTTGCCGGCGGTCGCTTCATCGAGGCCATCAAGGCGTCGCCGGAAACCCGCGCCGACAGCTACGCCAACGTGCCCGGTCAGGACGACAAGCTCTAACGCTTGACGGCGGCCAAGGCCGCCTATGGTCGCGTCCAGTTCATGAGTAAAACTGGTTGAGCCCCTCTTGGGTATTTCCTCCCCAGACTGGGCCGGCAGAAATGCCGGCCCCTTTGGAGCCCGCAACCCGGCGCAAGCCGGACCCGGCTGACCCGCGCGAAAGCCGCGCCGCTGACCCGAAGCGATACTCGGCAGGACGGACCCGCAGGCGACCCGCCTGCCGCAACCCGACCGAAGCAACCCTTTCCCCTTGTTTCGATCGGAGGCTGCAATGGCAGGCCCAGTTACCGATGCCCACCGCATCATCTACCGCGACCAGACGATCCTGGCGATCCAGGAGCACATGCGCCAGTTCGACGATAGCTTCAGCTATCTCGACGGCATGTCCGGCAAGCAGGTGACGATCACCGATATCATCGGCACCACCGATGCCCGCATCAACGCCCCGGAAGGCGGCGACACGCCGGACATCGAAAACACCCACGAACCGGTATGGGTCAAGCCGACCCGCATCGACTGGGGCAAGCTGATCAAGAAGGAAGATCAGATCAAGGCGCTGACCGACTTCAAGTCGGAATACGTTCAGTCCGGCGCCAATGCCTACATCCGCGCCCACAACGCCATCCTGGCCGCGGCGATCTTCGGTCCGCGGCTGATCGGCAACGAAGTGCCGTCGTCCTCGGCATGGGCCGGCCGCACCGTGCCCGTCGACCTGGTGGCGTCGGGCACGCCCGCCGGCATGTCGGTAAAGAAGATCCTCAACGCCATGCAGTTGATGGAGACCGACGACCTGACGCTGGAGGAGGAAAGCCTGACGCTGGCGATGACGGCCGTCGAGAACGAGCAGCTCTGGAACGATCTGACCCACATCTCGCGCGACTACCGCTCCAAGGCGCAGCTCGACGACATGAGCCAGCGGGTACGGACGATCTTCGATATCCCGGTGACCATCACCAAGCGGCTCGGCTCCTATGACGGGTCGACCTACCAGGCCGCTTTGTACTGCAAGAGCGCGATGCACTGGGGGCCGTTCATGCCGATGGATATCAAGTCGGCGCAGAACCCGTCGAAGCAGTTCCGCGAGCACGTCTACATCGAGGGCTGGGAAGCCGCGACGCGCTCCGAGGACTATAAGGTCGTCAAGATCCTCAACAAGAAATAACGCCAGCGCCGCGGGCAGCGATGCCCGCGGCTTCGCCATCTGCGCCATTCAATCACAGGAGGCCTTCATGGCCGTCGTCACCAAATATGCCGCCAGCGCCAACGATCCGTCTGCTTCTGCACTTCCCCCCGCCGTGCTCGCCGAGGCGCGCGATCGCACCATCCACGTCCCCGCCGTCGCCATCACGTCGGGCGACAGCATCGGTTCGAAATATGTTCTCGGCCGCATCGGCTCCGGCGATGTGCCGCGTGCTGGATCGGCCTCGCTGAAGCACGGCGCCGTCACCTCGGTGAACTCCGCTGATATCGGCCTGTACAAGGATGGCACGGTCGTCAACGCCAATCTGTTCGCTGCGGCGCTCGACATCTCGTCCGCCGGCACCAAGGATCCGTTTGCGGCCATCGTTGTCGGCACAGTCGGCAAGCGGATCTGGGAACTGCTCGGTCTCGCCAACGACCCCGGCAAGATCTACGACATCGTGCTGACCATCAACGTCGCGGCGACAGCAACGGCGAGCGTCGGCGGGCACATCAACTACAGCAAGAAGTAGTTCATGACCGCTCTCGGCGGCAGCGAGGAGTATGCGGCCAATCTCGCGATGGGTCATCTGGGCCAGCGCGAGATTGCCACGCTGACGGACAACAACACGCGCACGCGTGCGGTCCGGCAGTTCTTCGCCATCGCCCGCGATGCGACGCTGCGGCTGAAGTGGTGGAATTTTGCCACGGCCTGGGTGACGCCGGCGGCGGACGCCACAGCCTCCACGGGAACCCTGACCATCCGCCATCCCCTGCCGGCAGACTGCATCCGCGTCCGCTTCGTCGAGGGCGCCCATGACGACAGCCGGGCGATCGAGAGCGCCGCTATCACGGTCGGCGGCGTGCCGGTCGAGGCCTCCATCCTGGTGACGTCGATGGCGGCGCCGAATGTCTGCTACACCCGCCGCGTCGAGGCGCCGCGGCTGTGGGACGTGCTGTTCCTCGAACAGTTCGGCTATGAGCTGGCGGCCTGCTGCGCGCGCAAATGCGGCAAGTCCGCGGCCTATGCCTCGAACCTGCGCGCCATCGCGGCCGAAAAGCTGCGCATCGCCGGCGGCATCGACAGCAAGGAAAAGGCCCGCGAGACGCCGCGGCCCGAGACCGGCTGGGCCGCCGCCCGCCGCGGCCGCACGCGCGCGTACCGGTAGGGGCCACCATGGGCGGCCGCGGCCTCATCGATCGCATCACTTTCGCCGGCGGCGAGATGGGCCAGAAGCTCGTCGCGCGCGCCGACACGGCGAAATACCAGATCGCGTTCGAGAAGCAGGAGAACTTCGTCACTCTGGTCGAGGGCATCGTGACCCGCGCGCCGGGCACCCGCTTCGTGCTGGAGGTGAAGAACAACGACCAGCGCGGCCGGCTGCTGCCGTTTCGGGTGGCGTCGAACGATTACTACATGTTGGTGGTCAACGGCGGCGTCACGCGCCTAGTCCGGGAAGGCGGCTTCGTCCAGAACCCGAACACCTCGATCTTCGAATTCACCGTGCCGTGGGTCGAAGCCGACATGGCGAGCCTGCGGTCGGCGCCGGCGGGCAACCTGCTGTACGTCACCTCGCTGCAGCCGCCGCAGAAGCTGACGCGCAACGATCACACAGACTGGACCGTCGCGCTCTACGCGCCGGACAGCGGGCCGGTCGGGACCAAGAACCTCGATGTCGCCATCACGCTGCAGGCCAGTGCGGTGGCGCCCGGCGCGGTGACGCTCACCGGTATCGGATCGCCGCTCAAGGCCGAGTGGGTCGGCGGCGTGATCCGCATCGATGATCGCGACCTGTCGCTGACGCCGCAATGGAGTGCATCGGAAACGGCGATCGCGACCGGCCAGAAACGTCGCTGGAACGGCAACGTCTATGAGGCGGTTGCCGCCGCCAGCGATGCCGGCTCGAACGCGCCGGTTCACACCGAAGGCGACGTGTCGGCCGGCCAGGGCATGCAGACCTGGCGCTTCCTGCATAGCGGCTTCGGCTATATCCGCATCGGCGCCTTCACCAACGCCAACAGCGCGACCGGAACGATCCTGAGCCGGTTGCCCGACAGCGTCGCCTCGGCCGGCAGCTTCCGCTGGTATCCGCCGGCATGGAATTCGGCGGACGGCTGGCCGGAGCTGGTGACCTTCGTCAAATCGCGGCTCGGCTTTTTCCGCGGCGACAAGATCTGGCTATCGGCCGTCGACGATCCCGACGATCACGATCTCGGCCTGGCCGACGACGACAATGCGATCGCGCAGCGGCTGCGCGCGCCAGACGCGTCGCTGGTCGAGATCAAGTGGGCGCTGCCGTCCGGCGCGCTGATGCTCGGCACCGCCGACGGCGAGTGGGTGCTGCGGGGCCCCAACGTGTTCGATGCGCTGACGCCGAAGACTATCGACGCTTTCCCGGAGACCGGCGAAGGCTCGACGCCACATGTGCCGGTCCGTGTCGACGGCGGCGCGATGTTCGTCGGCAAGACCGGCAAGCGCATGCACTACGGCAAGTACGACCGCCAGAAGCAGCCGCTGGAAACCCAGGAGATTTCGGTGACGGCGCGCCACATCTTCGGCGAGGGCGTCGCCGAGATGGCCTGGCAGCGCGATCCGCACCGCATCCTGTGGATGGCGATGCAGGACGGCACGCTGGCCTCCGCCACCTTCATGCCGGAGCAGGAGATCATCGCCTTCGCGCGCCACCCGCGCACTAATTTCTTCGTCGAGAACATCGCTGCGATCCCCGGCGTCGCCAGTGGTGTCGATGAAGTTTACATGATCGTGCGCCGGACGATCGCCGGCGTCACCAAGCGCTATGTCGAGCAGCTCGCCGAATACTTCGAACCGGAGGATGCTGACGATGCTACGGCTATGGGCGCCTGGTTCGTCGATTGCGGGCTGCGCGCGACAGGCGCCAACCTGACCCAGATCTCGCAGCCGGTGCATCTCGAAGGGCAGGAGGTCGCGGTGTTCGCCGACGGCGCGATGCAGAACCGCAAGACCGTCACGCTGGGCACGATCCAGCTTGATCGACCGTCGAACGATGTCACGGTCGGCCTGCCCATCCGCGGCTATCTGCGCGACCTGCCGCGCAACCTGCAGGGCACATCCGCCAAACAGAAACGCATCGCCGAGGCCGACGTGCACATCCTGCATGCCGGCGGCGGCCAGATCCGCGCCTATGACCCGGAAAACCTCCTGCCATCGGACGCGACAGCCGCCCAGATCGCCGACGATCGCGACAGTTGGGAAGATCTCGTCGAGACCGGCGGCTACGATTACGACGCTGCCCCGCCGCTGATGACCGGCCAGTTCCGCATGAATGTCGAGGGCAGCGTGCGCGACGAAGCGCAGCTCGAGCTCGTCTGCGACGACGCCATGCCTTTTACCCTGCTCGGCCTCTCGCCGGTCATCGAGATCGAGGAGGACGACTGATGGATCCATTCACGATCGGCCTGGCGATGGCATCGACCGCGCTGTCGGCCTACGGCAAATTGTCCGGCGCGGCGTCGCAGGGCTTTGCCGACCAGGCGGAGGCGCAGAACACCGTCAGCGAAGGCAACATCACGCTGACCGAAGCGCAGCCGTCGCTGACGCAGGCGCAGCTTTACGGCATCAACGCCGAAACCGCCAAGAGCAATGTCGGGATCCTGACGACGCAGGCCGAGATAGCCGGCTTGGGCGAAGACTTCGCCTATGCCAAGGCGCGGCTGCAAAAGGGCCGCATCATCGAGCAGGGCCGGCAGACGCTGGCCACGCAACGCGCCACCTTCGCCGGCCGCAACCTCGATCCGGCATTCGGTTCGCCGCTGGTGACGCAGGCGCTCACCGCCGGCCGCATTGCGCAGGATCTTGACCTGACCGACGCCGGCGCCGCCGTCGAGGCCGCCGATGCGATCACCCGCAAATCGTCGATCATCAACCAGGCGGCCGGCGCGCAGGGCCAGGTGGTGTCGTCGATCGGTCAGCAGCTCGGATCGCAGCTCAAGGCCGGTTCGCAGTATGAGCGCGCCGGATCGCAATTCGGGAGGGCGCGGTCGCTGTTCTCGAAGTCGAATGACAGCGCCACGTCCGGCGTGATCGGCGCTGCGTCGGCCCTGCTGTCGGGTGCGTCCTCGATGGGCCGCGCCGGCGCGTTTGCCGGCGGATCAGGCGGCACCGCTGGAACGATGGACGTCGGCGGTAACAGCTACGTGGCTTTTGGGGCGTGACCGATGGCAAATGATCTCCCCGACTATCAGGACCGCGTCACGATCGGCAATGGTCCGACGCCCGGCATTTCGGCGATCCCGCTGGTCTCGGTGCCGGGCTCGCCCGGGCTGGTCGGTCCTGTGGCGCCCGTGCAATCGACGGCCGTGGCGTCCGCGCTGGGGGCGTTCGGCACCGAACTGGGGTCGATCGCGCAGAAGCTCAATGAGGGCATCCAGCACACCAAGGCGACGGAAGCCATGTCTGGCTTCCTCGACGACAATGACCGGCTGACGCAGCAATATCTGAAGGACCCGGACTACGCGACGTCCGAGGACAGGCTGCGCCAGGATCTCGAAGCCTCGAAGATGGCGCGGCTCGAAAACATCTCCGATCCGCAGCCGCGCTCGCGCACCGAACTGCAGATGAAGCGCGCCTCGATCGAGACCGCCGGCGCCATCCGCAACAACGTGGTGATCAAGCAAAAGGACATCACGGTCGCGGCGCTCGACACCTCCGCCGACAACGCGATGCGCCGGGCGATCAGCGCGCCGTCCGACGTCGCGCGCATGTCGGTCATTCAGGAATACGGGGCAGAGGTAAACCGGGCCGTCGAAGCCGGCTGGATCGACCAGCGCACCGCGGTGGCGCGAGGCAAGGCGTTCTCGACCCAGCTGCAGAACGCCGACGTCATGTCGGCGATCCAGAAGGACCCGGCATCCGCCCTTGTCCGCCTGCAGGATCCCGCGCAGTTTCCGGCGCTGGATCCGGTCACCCGGCAGTCTTACATCACCCATGCGATGGGGCAGGCCGACGTCAACCAGCAGACGACCCTCGTTGCCCGCGCTCCGTTTGATCCAGTCGGTACTGCGTTGACCGTCGGCCGGATCTCGACGCCGGATCAATCGCGAAAAATCTTCGATACCGGTATCCTCAAGATCGAGAACGCGACCGGGCAGGTCGATGCGGTCTCTGACAAGGGCGCGCTCGGCTTGGCGCAGCCGATGCCATCAACGGCGCGCGACGTCGCCCGTGCAACCGGCCGCGCCGATATCGCAGCGCTCTCCGATGAGGATCTGAAAGCGCGCCTTTTGAGCGACGGCGGGCTCAACGTGCAGCTCGGCCGCGCCTATTTCCAGCAGATGGCCGTTCGCTATGACGGCAATGTGGGGCTGGCTGCGGCCGCCTACAACGCCGGGCCCGGTAACGCTGATCGCTGGAAGGCGCTCGCGGAGCAGAAGTTCGGCTCGACCTTCAATGCGGCGCAGCTCGCCAGCGTCGTCGATTTCAAGGAAACGCGCGACTACATCGGCAAGCTCTACAAGAACGCCGGCGCGCCGATGGACGTCAATTTTGCGTCGCCGGCTTCGCTGCAGCGGACTGTCAACGGCATCGGCTCGGTGATCTCGCAGCAGCAGGCGCAGGAAGCGCATCTGCTGACCGCGCAGGCCTCGGCCGTCCGGCAGACCGAACCGGTGCTCGACCTGCTGCAGCAGGGGCTTAATGCCGATCCGGCGCGCATTGCCAGCTACCGCGCCACGCAACAGGCCGCGGCCGATAAGGGCGACGCGGCCGCCGCCGGCGCCGTGCGCTCGCTCGACCAGGCGCTGCAGATGCACCCCTATATCCAGCAGGCCTGGCGCACGGCCCCGGCGATGCTCGACGGGCTGATCGGCCGGCTGGAAACCGACGTCGCAAATTCGCCGAACGTGACGCCATCGCAGCAACAGCAGTTGCAGGCGTTCAAGGCGGTGCGTGACGAAGTCGTGAAGCGCCGCAACACCGACCCGATCTCGCTCGGCGAGCGCGGCGGCTACTATCCCGCGGTCGCGATCGACCCTTCGGCCAATCCGGAAGATCCGTCGTTCCGCGCCTCGCTGACGCAACGCGGCGTGCAGGCGGCGACCTCGGCCAAGGTCTATCTCGGCAGTGCTGCGGCGCTGAAGCCGGAAGAGGCGACGGCGCTGAAAGAGCGCTACGACAGCGCCGGCTCGGATGAGAAATTCCGCATCGTCCAGGCGCTCGCGGTGTCGCTGCCGGAAAACGTCTACACCGATACGCTGAAACAGGTCGCGGGCTCGGACGGCGGCACGCAATTCATCGGCCAGATCGCGCGGACGCGGCCGGAGCTGGCGCGCGAGATATTCAAGGGCCAGCAGCTCGGTCAGACCGAGGGCGTCAAGAACAAGATGGGCGACGTACGAACCGCGCTGTCGGCCAAGCTCGGCGGGCAACTCTACGTCAGCGCCGACCAGCAGGGCTCCGTGATCGATGCCGCGCTGGCTCTCTACACTGCGCGCCGCGGCGCATCTGGCCAGCTCTACGACGCGACCGACGGCGGCGCGATCGAGAAGGCGATCGAGGACGTCGCGGGACCCATCGTGAAGCGCAACGGCGGCAAGACCGCAGCGCCTCCCGGCATGACCGCGGGGCAGTTCACCGGGATCCTCGACAATCTCACCGACAGTTCATTCGACCAGTTCGGAGGCGCCTATGATCGCAACGGCAAGCCATACAGCGGAGCGTTTCTTTCGTCGCGGGCGCAGCTGCGCCAGCCGGAGCCGGGCGGTTCGCGCTATGTGGTGGTCCTGCCGCAGGGGCCGGGCGGTCGTGACGTTCCGGTGTGGCAATCGCCGGACCCGAACGTGCCGAACGCGCCGCTGGTCATCGACATGGCGACCCTGAAGAACGCGCCAACGGGGCAGCTATCTGCCTATCAGCGAGGCCGCGCCGGCTACCGCGCGGAGATCAATGACCGCATCCAGCAGACCCGCCGCGAAACCGACGGTATCGCGCCATGAGCTGGGAAAACGACGCCACGGGCTATCTCGCCGAACTGTCGCGCCAGACCGGCGGCCAGCAGCCGGCGACGATTGGCCAGGTGTGGGACAGCGAATGGAAACGCGGAGGCCTCGACACCATCGCCGGGGTTGGCCAGCCGTTCGGCGACGCGCGAGGCGAGCTCGTCACCGCGATCGAGACCGCGGCCGGCCGCCCGATCGAGGACTACGCAGCGCAGATGGGCGTCCGGCTCGGCAGCGGCGTGACGCAGGCCGAGGACATCCGGCTGCTCGGCGCACTGGCCGACACGCTGCCGGAGGACAAGCGCAAGTCGATTGAGCCGCTGAAGGATGTCCGGCTCAATGCCGCCCGGAAGGCCCAGAAGATCGAGGCGGATGCCGACGAGATCGGCAACGCCACCTATGGCCTGTCCGGCGTCGCCACGGCGTTCATCGCCGGCGTCGCGCGCCAGGCGGCGGATCCCGTCAACGTCGCCGCCATGGTGGCGACCGCGCCGCTCGGGGCCGCCCGCGGCGCATCGCTACTGATGACGGTCGGCCGCGAGGCCGGCGCCAATGCGGCGGCGCAAGCGGCGGTCGAGCCGATTGTCGAGCCCGCCCGCGAACGCCTGGGGCTGGACAGCGGCGTCGGCCGCGCCGTGGGCAATGTGCTGGAAGCCGGCATTGGCGGCGGCGTCCTGTCCGGCCTGTTTCACGTCGCCGGCCGCGGCCTGCGCACCCTGCGCGGGGAACGGCCTGCGGAGGCCGCTGGTACGTCGGCGCCGGCGGAGGGCGCCATCGTGTCGCCGGAGGGCGTTGCGCGCGCCAGTGACTCCGGCACCGCGCCCGTGGCCCGCCCCGCTCCGGCTCCGGCCGGACCGCTGGCGCCGGCCGGTCCGGCCGAACAATTCGCGCCGGACGATTTCCACGCTGCCGGCGATCTTGCCGAGCGCGACCACGTCATTGACGTCATGGCGCCGATTGATACGGCCGATGGCCGGTTAGATCATGCGGCAAAGGTAGATGCGGCTGCGGCCCGGATCGAAGTTGTCGGCGGCGTCAGCACTCCAGCTATGATCTACCGCGGCGAGGCACTGCCGAATGTCGGCGTCGTGCCGGCCAACATGGCTCCGGATGGCACGATTTACGTAGGCAAGAAAAATGGGCAGCACTTTCTAATCAGCGAAGAACATGGCGAGAGCGTGCGCCAGCAACTGGATTTGCAGCCCGGCCAATACACCTGGAAAGACACCGGCTTCGTCAATCCGCAAGGCGAATTTCTGAACCGCGCGCAGGCGCTGGAATGGGTGACTGCCAACGAGAAGAAGATCAGGCCATCCGAAAACATGGCGGGCGAGCTCGACGCGCTCGATTATCGAGATCAGGTACCAGAAGCGAAACGATCGAGCGGGGCGTCGTCGCTGGCAGCTCGTGCCAATGCGGCCGCCGCGGTCATGCAGATCGAGCCTCCCAAGAAGACCAATCGTGGCCGCAGCAATGCAGATCCGCAGAGCTGGTCGCTTAACGAATTCCTCGCCTCCAAGGGCGGGCTGAAGCCCGACCCGGAATTATCAGCCATCTTCGGCACGGAGAAAGGCCCGTTCGTGCCGGGCTTCGGACCGCTGGTGCGCAAGGGCGGCACGACGCTCGACGAGGCGTTGAAGGCTGCCAAGGAAGCCGGGTATCTGTTCGACGCCCGCGATCTCGACAGGCCGGACAACGGCACGCTCGGCCGCTCCGGCCGTACCGACATGGGACTGACGCCGAACGACCTGCTGGACCGGCTGGACGCCGAGAACCGCGGCCAGAAACTCTACCGTCACGACCGCGCGCCCGACCGCGCCATCGATGACGGCGAGGAAGCCCATGCCATCGTCGGCGCGCTGGAAAAGGAACTTTTCGACAGCGGCGGCGGCGACATTCGCGTCGACCAGGCCATTGCTGACCGGGTGGTGCAAATCGTCCGTCAGGAGAAAGAAACAGATCTGCTCGCCGCCTATGAACGTGCTATCATGGAGGACGCCGAGCGTTACGAGGGGCTGGCTGCGGCCAGAGCAAACGATGCCGAACTCGCAAAAATCCCCGGCTGGGACGCTGATGAACCCGGCGCAGCACCGCGCGATGGCGCGGCTGATCCTGCAAAACGCCGGCAAGCCGAACGCGCCGGACAAGGCGACGGCGGAAAAGATGGCGCAGAACCACGAGATGCTGGCCAAGGCGATCGAGCGCCGCGCCAGCTAGGCGATCCCGCACTCGCGGCCGATGCCGCCCGCGCGCTTGAGGACGCCGGCGGCGATTTCGAAATCACCCTGCAAAATCCTGACGGCACCACGCGTACATTGAAGGCGACCGACGCCCTGCGCGAGGTCGAGGACGATGTCCGCGCCGCCGATGAACTCAACGCCTGCATCGCGGGCGCAGCCGAGGAGGCTCCGTTTTGACCGCCCGTAAATGCTTTGTCCGCAAGATCTCCGCCGGCAAGGTGACGTCGGCCGCCGGCCGGCCGATCCTCGACATGCTCAACGCCTTCGAGGCCGAGCATCAAAAGACGCTGGGCGATGCCGCAGGCGCGCGCCAGGCCGCGCTTGATGCGGCCGAGATCGCGACAAGTGAAGCTGCCCGCAAGGCCGATCTGACGCGCGGCAGCATCATCGCGCAATCCGGCGTGCTGCGCGCTGCCGCCGCTTATGACGCAGAGGTCATACGCCTGCGCGAGACGCCGGGCGATCTTGGCTTCGGCAACAAGGCGCCGCCGACGCTCGGCAAGGAACAGTCGACGCTCGGTTTCGCCGTACGCTCGCTGCTGGCCCGCGACGCCTTCGAGATCTCCAGCCGGAACAACGTGCACTACCTCGCGCGCAACATCCGCGGGCAGGCGCATGCCGCCTTCGCCGACGCGATCGAATATCTGCGCCCGAAGAAACTCGGCTTCTCTCCGGAGGCAACGCGCGAGCTGGACGTGCTGCGCGCGGTCTATGGCGACGGGCAGGGCGCCAACATCCAGCCGGAGGCGGCGGCCGCGGCGAAGGCCTGGGGCGAAGTGGCCAAGAGCCTGGCCGATCAGTACCGCGCCGCCGGCGGCGCGCTGGGCGAGCGCCAGACATGGCGGCTGCCGAACCCGTCTATCGACCCGGCCAAGGCGCGCGCGCTCGGCGCCGATCGCTTCCGCCAGCCGGTGCGCGACAACGTCGACCGCAAGGACATGCTCGATTGGGACACCGGCAAGCCGATGAATGATGCGCGCTTCGCGCAACTGCTCGACAGCGTCACGGCTGACATCATCGACGGGCCACAGGGCGCCGTCACCGCCGCACGCTCCGGCCGACCGATGCTGGCTAACCAGCGCGACATGGCGCGGTTCTTTTCGTGGAAGGATGCGGAGAGCTGGCAGGCCGTGGCCGATGCGGTCGGCACGCATCAGAGCGTGTTCGAAACCATGACCAACCACATCAAGGGCATGGCCGACGACATCGCGGCATTGCGCGTGCTCGGCCCCAATCCGGAAGCTACCAAGACCTTTATCCACAACCTGTTCGACCGGGAGGCCGCGCGTCTGGCGCTGAAGGCCGCCGACGGCGCCACACCGAAGCAGATTGCCGACACCGTCAAGGCCAATAGATCCATCGAGAGCCGGGTGAAGCTGGAGAAGCGCCTGTTTGACGATCTCTATGCCGAGGTGACCGGCGCCAACCAGACGCCGGTCAACACGACGTTCGCGACCGCGATGGCCGACGCCCGGCACTGGTTGTCCGCCACTCAGCTCGGTAGCGCGATCATCTCATCGTTCACCGATCCCGGCTCGCTGGCCATGGTGGCGCGGTTCAACGGCCTGCCAGTGATGAACACGCTTAAGCGTGCGACCGACATGATGGTCGAGAAGGGCTCTGAGACCTTCATCGCGCAGCAGGGCCTGGTGATGGACAGCCTGGCGCATGCCGCCGGGCAGACCGACCGCATCATGGGTGAGGTGATCCGCACGGGCCTCGCGCAAAAACTCTCCAGCGCTAATATCCGCGCCTCCGGCCTGCGCCGCTGGACCGCGATGCTGCGCGGCGCCTTCGGGTTGGAGATGATGGCGCATGTGGCGCACGAACGCGGGCTGGCCTATGCCGGACTGTCCGACGAATTCCGCGGCGCGCTCGGCCGCTACGGCATTGCCGAGAGCGACTGGGATTTGATCCGCGCCACGCCTCCGCACGAGCCGCGGCCGAAGGCCACGCTGATCCGCCCGGTCGACATCCGCGAGGGCGCAACGCAGGCGCACGTCGCCGCGGCCGACAAGCTGCAGCGCATGATCGACACCGAAATGGACTATGCCGTGATCGAGGGCGATCCGGTGACGCGCGCCATGATGATCGGCGACAGCAAGCCCGGCTCGCTCGGCGGCGAAACCCGCCGCGCTGTCAGCATGTACCGATCTTTTCCCGCCACCTTCGTGATGATGCACTTTTCGCGGGCGACGGCGCGCGGCTGGGACGGCACGCGCCTCGGACATTCGGCGCTGGCCTTCGCCGTGATGACAGCCCTTGGCGTCGTCTCGATGCAAACCAAGGAACTGGCCAGCGGTCGCGATCCGCTGTCGCTGGATCCGACCACGGGCAACGGCCTGCGCGCATGGGGCAAGGCGACGCTGCAGGGCGGCGGCTTCGGCGTGTTCGGCGACATTCTTTTTCTGGACCAGACCAAGCAGGGCAACTCCTGGGCGGCGACCTTGGCCGGGCCGCTGGCGGCGTCCGCCGAAAGCATTCTGGGCGACTTTGTCATCAAGAACATCCAGCAGGCAGGCAAGGGGCAGGACACCCATTTCGCCGGCGACGCGCTCTATGCGCTGGGCCGCCATATCCCAGGCTCGTCGCTGTGGTTCACGCGGCTGGCTTTCCAGCGCGGCGTGCTCGACCAGCTCGCATTGATGGCCGATCCGCGTGCCCGCGAACGCTTCAGCCGGATCGAGCAGCAGGCGAAGAAAGATTGGGGCCAGAGCTACTGGCTGCCGCCGGGCCGGACTGAGGCCCGCCGCATGCCGGACTTCGGCGCTGTCATGGGCGCGCAGTAGGGCAGTAGGGCAGGCGCACGCTTGACGCCCGCCGGCTGCCGGTAGGTTGCTGGCATGACCGTGCCAACCGAAGCCGCTTATGCAGAACTGCTCTGGACCGGGGCCGAAACGGCGTTCACGCCGGGCTTCACGGCCGAGCGCACGGCCGATCTCGACGTCAGCTATCTCGACGCCGACGGCCTGCCGGTGCCGCTGACCGCTGGGGTGCACTATACCCCGTCGCTCGATGCCGCCTTCAACGTCACCGTCACGCCGCTCAGCCTCCCGGCAGCCTCGGTGGCGAGCCCAGTGACGCTGGTATTCGAGCGCGACACGCAGGCCGTCCAGGGCACCGACTTTGCCAACCTGCAGCGCTTCAACGCGACCGTGCACGGCGTATTGTTCGACCGCACCTTCCGCATCCTGGCCGAGCTGAAGTCGCGTGTGGTGCGCTCGGTCGGGCCGTTCTTCACGGCTGACGACGTGGTCGATTTTCGGCCGCGCCGCGTCATGGCGGCGGCGCCAGTCAACGATCAGGATCTCGCCACCAAGCTCTACGTGCTGACCGTCACCGGCATTATCAACCTGCAGAACTACGTGATCCAGTGCGCGGCCTCGGCCGTGGCCGCGGCTGCCTCGGCGCTGGAAGCGATGGGCTACAGTACGGCATCGGAAGCCGCGCGCGACAAGGCGCAGGCCTGGTCGGACATGGCCGAGAACACGCCAGTGCAAGCAGCAGAATATTCCGCCTATCACTGGTCGCGCAAGGCGCAGGCCTATGCCGCCTCCGTCGTCTACCTCCTCAACAACCCCGACGACGGCATCGCAGGTGATGCCGAGAGCGGGCCGATCGATGATGGGACCGCCTGATGTCCACCCGCCGACAGCATATCCGCAACACCCGCGCTTATCTCGATGCGTCGTTCACGCCGCTGCTGGCGGAATACCCCTATGACACCACGCTCAACACCATCCGCGTCGGCGACGGCGCCACGCTGGGCGGCTACCTGATCAAACGCTGGGGCCTAAGCTATCCGCTGGCGCCGGCGCAGATCACGGCCAACCAGAACGACTACAACCCGACCGACCTGTCGATCGCCGAGACCGTGCTGCTCAATTCCGACGCGGCACGCAACATCACCGGCCTGGCCGGCGGCAGCTTCGGCCGCAATATCAAGTTGATCAACCGCGGCAGCTTCGAGATCACGCTGAAGAATTCGGACGCCGGATCGACGGCGGCCAACCGCTTCCTGTTCGACGCCGACCTGGTGCTGCAGCCGCGCGGCTCGGTCGAACTGCAATGGTCCTCGACCGACAGCCGCTGGATGCGCACCTCCGGCGGCACAAAGTTCGCGACCGTGTCGCAGGAGCTGCTGCTGACCGGCGTCATCTCGCCGGCGCAGATCACCGCCAACCAGAACGACTATGCGCCGGCCGGCGTCGCCATCGCCACCACGCTGCGGCTGTCGACGGATGCGACGCGCAACCTGACCGGGCTTGTCGATGCCCGCGATGGCGCGATGAAGATGATCATCAATGTCGGCTCCAATTCGCTGGTGCTGAAGAACGCCGACGCCGGATCGACGGCCGCCAACCGCTTCGACTTCGGCGCCGATGTGACGCTGAACGGCAAGCAGGCGGCGCTCTTGCGCTATGACGGCACCGACAGCCGCTGGAAGCTGCTGTCGCAGACCGGCGGCAGCGCGGTCGCCGCCGGCGCCGTGACCGCGCAGACCGTGGGTGGCTCGGCGCTCGGCGCGCGCACAGGATTGATCAACGGCACGCTGGTGGAAAGCCGTTCGGCCGGCGCCGCCACCTTCGCCGTCAAGACGCTGGCCGGCGCAGACCCGTCGTCGGCCGATCCGGTGCTGGCGGTGTTCAACACCGGCGCCGGCGCCTATGCGGTGCGCACCATCAGCGCGGCGCTGTCGCTGACCATCTCGTCGGGATCGTCGATGGGTGTGGTGGCCAACAGCACGGCGTTCCGGCTGTGGCTGCTGCTGATCGACAATGCCGGCACGGCCGAGCTGGCCGCGGTCAACTGCACCGATGCCTCGGGCACCATGGCGCTGCATGACGGCATGACCGTCTCGACCACGGCGGAGGGCGGCGCCGGCGGCGCCGACAGCATCAAGACGATCTATTCGGCCGCGGCGCGCGCGTCGAAATATCCCTGCCTTGTCGGCCATGCCGACTATGACGGCGGCCTCGCCAGCGTCGGCGCCTGGTCGGTGGCGCCGAGCCGCATCATCCTTTACGGCCCCGGCGGCAAGAAGCCGGGCGAAGTCGTGCAGTCCGTCACAGCCACATTCGCCTCGTCGACGTCCACTGTGAGCAGCAGCTACGTCACCACGGGCCTGTCGGCCAGCATCACACCGACAGCCGCGCCCAACGTCATCCATGCCGAGGGTGGCGGCATCCTGCGCTCCTCCACGACCGGTATCCGCACAGCGCTGCGTTTCGCCCGCACCAGCAACGCCAACATGTTCGGCGAGGAGACGCTGTTCTACAACAATGCCAGCCTGCTCCAGATGGTACCGGCTCATGTTTGCGGCGACGACCTGCCGGGCACGGCCTCGGCGCTGACCTACTACCTGATGTTCAAGAGCGACGGCACCAACGCCTCGATCTTCGGGGACGGCGTCCTCAACACCCAGATGAAGCTGCAGGAGGTCATGGCATGAGCAGGATCGGTCCGACCTTTGCTGAGGAGATCGTCGCGGCCGGGCTGGCAAAACTGCCTATCTCCTGGACCGACGCGGGCGAGATCCACGGCTACGACGATCTCGACCCGGACGACCGCGCCGCGCTGGACGCGGTAATGGCCGCGCACGATCCCGACCGGTTGCTGCCTCAGCCTACGCCGCTGGAAAAACTCACGGCTGCCGGGCTGACGCCGGCCGACCTGCGCGCGGTGCTCGGATTTCCCCCACAATAGCACCGACGACACCCGTTGATGACGGCGGCGCCCCCTTTACACGCCGAGCGTGTGAGGGCTAGAATCTTCGTCGTTCGGAGGCCGCCTCATGCGATCGTTGCACGCTGAAGATTTTGCCGACGACGACGATGTGGCGGAGATGGACCGTCCCTTGTTCGATCCGCTGGTTGCGCTCAATAGCTGCGTTTATTTCGCCGCGTCGTTGCAGCTTGGCGCCGTCTGGTGGAAGGCCACGCTGATTGCCGTGATCATCGCCGTCCTGACCTGGCAGCATTACGGGCATCGCGCGCTAGCGCGGCTCGGGGTGCTCCTGCTGGTACTGACCCTTGCGCTGTGGTCCGACATCCTGCCGCCGGTGCAGCAATGGCAGGCGCTGATCGCGTCGATGACAGGCCGCACGGCCTGATCCTCCGTCACGCTTGACGGCAGGGATAAGGCCGCATTCTCGCTGATAGCGAGAGGGCCTGTCAGATGGAACCAGCATCGATCCGTTATAAAAATCCCGGCGCCATGTGGGGCAATGCCCTGGCGATCAAGTGGGGCGCCGCGCAGAAGGCCGTCACGCTCAATGACGGCAAGGGCCAGGGCAACAACATCGCCGTGTTCCCCACCTATGTGCAGGGCATCTGCGCGCAGCTCGACCTGTGGCGCACGTCGAAGAGCTATCGCAACAAGCGCTTCGCCGACGCCATCGCCACCTGGTCAGGGCACAATGAGGTGCCGTCCTACATCGCCTTCTGCAAGAAGCGTGTGCCGGGCCTGACCGAAAACACCATCATGAACGACACCTTCTGGAAGAGCCCGTCGGGCATCGCCTTCCTCAAGGCGCAGGCCTGGCACGAGGCCGGCAAGCCATATCCCGCCCCGGATGCCGACTGGATCGAGGCGCAGCGCCGCGTGTTCGCCGCCGCGCCGCCGGCCAAACCCGTCACGCCCGTGGCGGACACCACCAAGGCAGCCGGCGGCGCCGTCGTGGCCGTCACGGCAATGGCTGGCGTGCAGGCCGGCTGGCCGCTGTGGGTGTGGCTGGCACTGGCCGCTGCGGCGATCGCGCTCATCGTCGGTGGCTACTACGCCGTGCACTGGTGGCACAACCGCAAGGCCGCCGCGGTCATTGCCGCGCCGGTTGCGGAGCCATCTGCGGCGACCGCAGACGCGCTGCCGGCGCCGGCCGCGCTGTGGTCGACGCCGGAGGTGATGGCGACTGCGAAAGTCAAGGCCGTGCCGAAGCGCAAGGTATCGAAGAAAAAGACCACGAAAAAGCAGGCCGCCTGAGATGGCCGGCCTCGATCTCGGCAAGTGGTCATGGATCGCCGGCATGGCGGTCGACTTCGGCCTGCCGGTGCTCGGCACCGCGCTGGGCATTCCAGGCCCGGTGTCGGCCTTCGCCGTCAACGCCATCAAAAACGCGCTCAACCTGCCGAAGTCGGCCTCGGCCGATGACGTCAGCACGGCGATCGCCGCCGATCCCGACACGGCGCGCGCCGCGCTCGAGGCCGCGCAGTCAGACGTCGCGGCGAAGTACGCCTATCTGACGCGCCTGGCGGAAGTGAGGGGCGAGGTCGACAAGACCAACATCGCCGAAGTCAACGAAACCATGCGCCGGGAAATGGGCAGGGTGTCGTGGTGGCACTGGCGCCACCTGCTGGGCTACGTCATCGGCTTCCACATCCTCGCCTTTCCGGTGGCGACCTTCGCGGTGGTGATCTTCTCGTCGCCGGAAAAGACCAACGCCATCCTGAATTTTCCGCTCGTCGGCATTCTCGGCATCGGCGCCGGCCTGCTCGGCTTCGTGGCCAACGACACCACCAGGAAGGGGATGGCCGCGATGACCGGCGAGGCGCCCGAAGGCGTCGTCGCCTCGACGGTGCGTGCCGTGACCGGGCGGAAGAAGTAGCCGGTGGCGCGCGGAAAGCTGGACATCGCCGAGGTGACGCCGGAGCAGGAGGCCTTTTGGGTCGGCTTGACGTCGCAGCGCGTCGCCAACCTGTGGGCCGCTGCCGACGACTGGGCCGACCTGTCGCCGGAGGCCAAGGATTTCCTGCGCAAGGCGGATAAGGCCAAGATCAAGCAGCTCGACGCCACCATCAGCTTCATGAACGCCGCCGGCATCATCGGCAAGTTCCTGTGGATCGGCGCCGCCACCCTGTTCGGCCTGTTCATCGGCGTGTCGCAGCCGTGGAAGGCGTTCGGCGAGTTCTTCACGGTGAAGATCAAGTAAGCGCTGTGCCACAGCCGTGCGACAAACGCCGGAAATCGGCGGAAACGGCCCGCAATGCGACACGTAAGCCGTTGATGGATATGGCGAACAAGGTATCTCTTAATCATCGGGTCCCAGGTTCGAGCCCTGGTGCGCCCACCACCCCTAAAGTGCTGATGCACAAGGGGTTTTGAGAAACACCTCCAAGTCAAAACGAGAAAAAACGGCTCCGTGCCACGCGGTGCGACAGAATCTGTCGCAAGCCGTGCGACATGTGTTTCGACATAGAGTTCTCTTCAGTTCGGGTCGAAAGATCTGTCAGCGGCGGATGGTGCGCGTGCTCCGCGCTTTGCGGTCAAGCCCCGCAATAAAAAAGCCGGCATTGCTGCCGGCTTTTCGTCATTCGTGATCGCTGCGCCGTTCAATGCACGGCGTGCAAGGTTGCTTCTTCCTGCCGGGCGATGGTGCCCTTGACCGCGGTCTGCACCTTCTCGAAGGCGCGCACCTCGATCTGGCGGACGCGTTCGCGCGACACGCCGAACTCGGTGGCGAGGTCTTCCAGCGTCATCGGCTCGTCGGCGAGGCGACGCGCCTCGAAGATGCGCCGTTCGCGCGGGTTGAGCACGCCGATCGCGCCGTTCAGGGCCTGCCGGCGATGATCGAGCTCTTCGTGCTCGGCCATCACGGCCTCCTGGGTCGGGGTGTGATCGACCAGCCAGTCCTGCCATTCGCCGGCTTCGCCGTCGTCGCGGATCGGGGCGTTGAGCGACGCATCGCCGCCGAGGCGGCGGTTCATGTCGACCACGTCCTGCTCGGTGACGCCGAGTCGCTTGGCGATGATCTTGACCTGGTCGGGGCGCATATCGCCCTCATCCAGCGCCGAGATCTTGCTCTTCGCCTTGCGCAGGTTGAAGAACAGCTTCTTCTGGTTCGCGGTGGTTCCCATTTTGACAAGGGACCACGACCGCAAAATATACTCTTGAATAGAAGCCTTGATCCACCACATGGCGTAGGTGGCCAGACGGAAACCCTTCTCGGGCTCGAACCGCTTGACCGCCTGCATCAGACCGACGTTGCCTTCGGAGACGACTTCGGAAATCGGCAGGCCATAGCCGCGATAGCCCATGGCGATCTTCGCCACGAGTCGCAGATGGCTGGTCACCAGGTGATGCGCCGCGTCGCGATCGTCATGTTCGCGCCAGCGTTTGGCGAACATGTATTCCTGCTGGGGTTCCAGCATCGGAAACTTGCGGATCTCGGCGAGGTAGCGAGAAAGTCCGGATTCTCCGTTGAGAACCGGGAGTGTAGCTGTACGGGCCAATTTCGCGCCCTCCAGTGGTTCAGGCCCCCGATAGCGGCGGGCCAGGCAGACGGTCGCTTTGTTAAAGCCGCCCGCGCTGCGAAGTTCCGCGTTGGATATTCAACGCAGGTGCAACATACACTGAACTACGGGCGTAGTGGAAGTGAATTCCCTGTCACGTTCCGGTGTTGCCGCCATAAGCTTATGAATTGCCTAACTCTTTTTGATGCATCTGCGTCATTCCGTCGCCCTCAGGCGATCCCGCAATAATGCCAGATCGGCCGGCAGGTCGCTCAGCCACTCCAGAATCTCGCCGCTGCGGGGATGTTCGAGGGTCAGCATGTAGGCGTGCAGGGCCTGGCGGCCGAGGTCGGACAGCGCCGGCCGGCTGAGCGGGCCAAGCGCATTGGCCTTGGTCTTGAAGTGCGGGCCGTAGACGCTGTCGCCCATCAGGGGATGGCCGATATGGCCCATATGCACGCGGATCTGATGGGTGCGGCCGGTCTCCAGCCGACAGGCCAAAAGGCTCGCCACCGGCTTGCCGTGGCGGTCGTTGAAGGTTTCCGTCACCTCCCAGTGGGTCACGGCCTGCCGGCCGGTGTCGCGCACCGCCATCTTCTCGCGGGCATGGGGATGGCGGTCGATGGGGGCATCCACCGTGCCGGTCAGCCGCTTCGGCACGCCCCAGACGAAGGCCATGTAGCCGCGGCGCATCTCGTTGGTGCGGCCGTGGTCGGCAAACTGCTCGGTCAGCGATTTATGGGCAGCGTCGTTCTTGGCGACCACCATCAGCCCGGTGGTGTCCTTGTCCAGGCGGTGCACGATGCCCGGCCGGCGCACGCCGCCAATGCCCGACAGGGTGGCGCCGCAATGGGCGATCAGCGCATTGACCAGCGTGCCGGTCTCGTGGCCGGCGGCGGGATGCACCACCAGGCCCTTGGGCTTGTTGATGATGACGATGTCGTCGTCCTCGAACACGATATCGAGGGCGATATCCTCGCCTTCCGGCTCCGGTGCAACCGATGGCGGCACGTCGATTGTGATCGTATCGCCGGCATTCACATGATAAGCGGGGTCGCGAACGGGGGTATCGCCGATCGTGACCTGACCGGCGAGAATCAGCGCCTTCAGCCGCGAGCGCGACAGCTCCGGGCTGCGCACGGCGAGCACCCGATCGAGCCGGATCGAGCCTTCGTCGCCCAATACCGTGACGTCCAGCCGTCGATCGTTCATTCCCGCCGCTTCCTGAGTCAAAGAGTTTTGCATGACCGAACCTGTTACGCCGGATCCGCATCCCGAACAAACCGCAGCTCTGGTGGCACGGGTGCGGAAAATGATGCTGATTGCCGGCCTCACCACCGCCATCGGCGTCGGCGCGCTGCTCGTGGTCATCGGCTACAAGCTTTTCAAGGCCGAGGGAAGCACCACGGCCGCGGCGACCACCACGGCCACCTTGCCGAAAGGCACCAAAATCCTCTCCACCGCCGTGGCCGGGGACCGGCTGGTGCTGACGCTGGACGTGGCCGGTTCCATGGAAATCCGCACTTACGACGCCAAAACGCTGAAGCCGGCCGGCATCATGCGCTTCGCCAGCGAGCCCTAGGCGCGTGCCGGGGAAGCTCCCGGCATCGTTTCCGCCTTCCAGGGGTTTTAGCCGCCAATGGCATCTTGCAGAGGCGGTCTTTGCAAGGTATTGGCTACGCCCACGCTCCCTTCGTCTAGCGGTTAGGACGTCGCCCTCTCACGGCGAAAACAGCGGTTCGATTCCGCTAGGGAGCACCAATTATTTCAATGGCTTAGCAGCTGTCTCGAAATTTCGTCTAATATCCATCGAATGAACGCTGTGGGATCTGTGGGCCGCTTTGGTCGACCGCTCCTTGCCGATCGGCCGTCCTAATCTTGCAAAAGCCAGTATCTGCCCTTTGAAACGGGCGTGGTGGTCTGCCACAACCGGCTTTTAGTTACCTAAGGCCGGGGGGGTCATGGTGGAATTTCTCAAGAATCTACCTTGGTGGATTACTTATCGATTGCCCGGATCGATCTTCGAATTTCCCCGACAGAGCATGCCGGCCGGATACCTTCGCCGAGTGAAATGACAATGCAGTAGGAAAGAAGGTCAGTTTCCAGACCGCGCGTCATCCTGACCAAGTCCAAAGAAAAGTGCTAGGCATTTCCGTAGTCGGTTGATCGGCGGCTACGCTGCCTGCTCCATCGCCAGGGCGCTTGAAGCGGCGTCTTCATCGAGCAAAGCGTCCCAGTTGCCCGTCGCTAAATAAGCGACTGCGCGCGCCTTCATGTCAGCGCTGGCCTGCGTGCCCGAATCCATAAGGGAAACGTTGAAGGCAACCCGCTCGGCGCGATCCCGCAGCGGCTTAGTCGCGAGCATGAAATTATCGACGGTGGTATACTTCGATCTGTTGACCTTCCACTCCATCGAGATTTTGCGCACAGCGTCCCGAAGGATCTCAAATTTCGGAAGCATCCAGGCATCAAGCTCCGCATTGGTCATGGTGATCTACCGCCGTGCGACACAGCGCGACAATTCTTGGCGCATATCGTGATGGGTCATTGACGGAGGACGACGTCCGCAACCGATGCCGCCTAGTTCACGACGAGCCGCAATACGACCACTGCGATAACTCCAACGATGACGACCGCGATCAAAGGCAGTCGCCGCGCGGCGAGTATCGTTATCAAGGCAGCGACTGTTTCGGCCGGTCCGGTCGTGAGCACCGCTGGGGCGATGACGGATACGAGGACCGCCGCGGGGATCTCGTCGAATGCCACCTTGGCTCTGCCTTTGAGTTGAAGCTTGTCTGCAAAGAAAATCCCGCCGATCCGCGTGGCATATGTCACGATAGCCATGCCGACGATGGCAAGAATGGTCGACGCGGAGACGCTCATGGCGTCTGCTCGGGAGCGGCAACATAAACCGCCGCAATGCCTGCGATGGTCCCGATCAGGACGTGCCATGGCGCGCCGATGGTCACGAACGCGATCGCCGAGGCAACCGCACTGGAAACCACAGCACTTGCGGTGCTCTTTCCCTTCCAGAAGCCGGCGATAAGGCCGATGAAAAGCGCCGTAAACGCAAAATCGGCACCGAGGCGCCGAGGATCTCCCAAGAACGCGCCAGCAAGCGCACCAAGCGTGGTCCAGAAGACCCAATTTGTGTAGAGAACCCCGCCCATCGTGAGAAAATAGGCTGGGGTCAGTGGTTTCGCTCGGACGCGCCGTTCGCTCAGGGCCCAGTTCTCATCGGACAGGACGTAGAACCCGAGCAGCCGCTGCAAGGTTGTGAAAGAGGCAGTTTTCGGCGCCAGGGACGCGCTCATCAGCAGGTTGCGGAGGTTGACCAAAAGGGTGGAAAGCACGATCGCCGCGACGGGAACCGGCTGCCCCCAAATCTCGATTGAGGCAAACTGTGCGGCGCCGGCACAGACCGTGGCCGACATCAATGCGACTTCTATCGGCGAGAGTCCCTTTCCCACGCACAGTGCGCCAAACAACAGACCTATCGGGATCGCTGCGACGGCGGCCGGAAAAATATCGCGCAGGCCATCGCGGATTTCGTCGCGTGGACGAGTTGAAGCTACCGAGCCGGCTGTTGGCATTGCGGGCCTTTCTTCGCATCTCACGAAAGTTAGAATTCACGCAAGAAATCCGCAAGCACCGGTCTGCAAGCGTTCCTAGATCTTCATCTTCAGTCGATATGCATAGCTGTCGCCGCGGAACAGGCCCTCGACATATTCCAGCATCCGGTTGGTTGGATCATAGGTGCGGCGCTTGATCAGCAGTGAGGGCAGTGGCTCGGTGAAGCCGAATATCGAGCACTCCTCCTGATCGGGCGAAGTTGCTTCAATCGTCTGTTCGCAATGATCCGGCGGGGCGCCGTGCTCGGCGAGATAAGTATAAACCGAACCTGATAGGTCGGCATGTTCTAGGCTTTGGCAGGCATCAAGGCTGTACCACGCGACCTCGCGCGACAGGGGGATGCCATCTCCGAGACGCACGCGGACGAGCTTCAGAAACCGCGCTGTCGATGGTAGTCCGAAGATGGATGCGATCAATCGGTCGCTGACAGCCTGTCGCTCCAAAATCTTTGACGAGGGCGTGCGGCCGAGCTCTTTCATCTCCTGAGTAAAGCCCTTCAGGCGGTTCATGCCCGGCTCAAGAACGGTTTCCGGCTTCTGAACGATGTATCCGAGGCGACCGTGAGCGGCGAGCAGCCGCCGTTTGCGTAGCGCATCGTAGCAATGCTGCACTGTGGTCCGACTCAAGCGCAATTCAGCCGCCAGGTGGCGTTCTGCCGGCATCGTCGCGCCAGGAGCCAGCCGACCTTGCTCGATCATTGCTGCAAGTTGTTCTTCAAGCTGACGATAGAGCGGCATCGCCGTGTCTTCGCGGAGCTTGAGAACATCAATCAGGCTCTTGGGCTTTGGCTTGGAAATTTTGCTGCCGTTCAATTTTCTACATAACCGTTATAACATTGAAGGAAAAATAACCTGACAACGGGAGAGTTACACCAATTATCCTTGCCAAATCAATCTACGGACGGTCCATGCGAAGCAATATTCATCTCTTTGTCGTTGGTAGTTTTGTCGCTGCAAGTGCCGCCAAGGTCGAGAGACTTCCCAAACCCGGCGAATCCTTGACGGCGCACGCCTTTGCTCTGGAGCCTGGCGGCAAGGGTTTCAACCTTGCCGTTGCATGCAGGCGATTAGGCGCCAACGTGGACGGGGTCCTGCCGGTTGGCGACGATATGCTGTCCGGGCTTGCGGTGCCAGCGTTGGAACGCGCCAGGCTCCCTGGTGAGATGCTCCGCCGCCTTCCTGGTGCAACAGGCGCGGGCATCGGTTTCATCGATGCTCAAGGAGAGAATTGCCTGGCAGTTTTTCCGGGCGCGAATGGGCGCCTTGGCGCGGACGATGTGCGTGAAAAGCAAGCTGCCATCTCAAAGGCAAATATAACTCTGGCGCAGTTTGAGGTTGGTGATGAGCCAATCATCGCGGCTTTCGAGATCGCGCGCGAAGCGGGCAAAACGACGCTTCTCAATCCCTCTCCGTTTCGTAAACTGGACCATCGGCTTCTCGCGCTGACAACCATCCTGGTCCTCAACGCGAGTGAGGCTGCAGATATGGCTTCGGATCTGGCTGGAGCAAGCAGATCACCTTTTGATGCTCATGGGCTTACAGAGATCCAAACCTTCGCCGAAGCCGTGATGACGATGGGCCCCGCGATCGTCGTCGTGACACTGGGGCAGGGAGGCGCCGTCTTCTGCCGCAGCGGGGACCTGCCCCTCCACCAGCCGTGCTTTCCGGTTATCGCGATAGATACGTTGGGAGCGGGCGATGCTTTCGCAGCAGGGCTCGCGGTAAGCTTGGCTGAGGGGCAGCCCCGGGAAGAAGTCATGGCCTTTGCGAGCGCCTGTGGTGCCGTTCTCGCCAGCACCTGGGGTGTTTTCGATGCCTTCCCGGACCGGGCGATCGTCGATGCCTTCCTGCTCGACCATTGTTGACTAACGCGGCGACGCCCCACCAGCCCCAACGGGCTTCTCTTCCTCCTTATTCTCTCCACCGGCGGAAATTTAAAGACGTGGCTTGTTTTGGACCTCATTTGGATATTTAGTGGGTTCTTATCGAAGGGGCTGTTGTGAGTGCAGGTTCGGGCTTGGATACCTGAGCTGCTCGACGGATCATGGGAGGCAAAAGCATCCGAAATCCGAAATGAAGTGTTCGCACGCGCGATGTCTCCACCGAACGGTTGATGTGCTGTACTCGCGTTTTGAACGGCGTCGCGCCTGGTCCGGCTCTCCGTTTGGCTGCGGGAGCAACGTGGTGAAGTTGTAACTGATGTCTCGCGTCGCACGGCAACGGTTACAGACGAATTTCAGAACTGAACTGCAACAAGAATAGACATGGGGCTTTCTTCGGCCCCAATAATCTCAGTGCAAAAAACTGGATATGACATTGATCAGACCTGAACTTTTGTTCGGCGTTATAGACATGATTTACGCGGCAGCTTTCGAGCCGTCGCAGTGGCAGGTCGCTATCGATCAAGTTCGCGTCATGTTCCATGGCTCCGCGGCGTGCTTCGTCCGGAGCGGTCCGGACCTTGTGCCGACCGATGTCATCAACGCAAATCCTGATCCCACGTTCCAGCGTCGCTATATCGAGGAACATGCGGGGCGGTCCGACATCTATACCAGTGCGCTGGAGGCCGCTCCGGTCGGGTTGATTTACAGCGATAGCGAATTGATCGGCAATGACGTCTTGCGGCGCAGCCGCTTCTGGAATGAATGGATGGCGCCGCAGGATATGTATAGCGGTCTCGGTAGCAAATTGTTGGAATTTGGCCCGTCGTTCTGGTTCCTCGACGTTCAGCGCGGGCGCAACCAGCGGGCCTTTGACGCCGCTGATGCCGAATTGCTGCAATTCGTCGGGCAGCACGTCGCACGCGCGGCCGAGCTCGGCCGCAGATTTCAATCGGCGCAGATGTTGGCGTCAAGTTACGCGCACCTGCCGTTTGGCGTGCTGCTCGTCGATGCCCATCTGCGTATCGTGCATATGAACGAGGTAGCCGAGGATATCCTGATGCGCCAGGGAAGTCCGCTGCGGGCGAAATCTCGCGTGCTGGCAACAGCGGATGCCAGAAGCACGGTTACCCTGCAGAAGCTCGTCGCGGACACATGCGCTGTTCATAACGATGTCGCGCCCGGTCTTGGTGGTGATCTTCTGCTTCGCGCCGGCGAGGCCGACGATCCCGGCATCGATATTGTGCTGAGCGTCGGGCCGGCGGTGGGCAAAGGTGTATCCCGGGGCGGGCAGCCGCGGCACGCCGTCATCTATCTGCGCGAGATGTCGTTGGCGTTGCCCAGCGGCTTCGAAGATCACGCCCGCAAACTGTTCGAACTTACGCCCACTGAAGCCCGGCTTGCAGCGGGGCTTGCCAGAGGTCTGACGTTGAAGGATGCCGCGATCCATCAGGGCATTCGCTTCAGCACCGCACGTTTCTATCTCAATGACATCTTCCGCAAGACCCGTACCAATCAGCAAAGCCAGTTGGTCGCGCTGCTGAAGAGCACGCAGCCGCTGATCCGGCGCGGCTGAGTCTGCCGGCTGCGTGGCCGCTTTGTCACAGCCGATCGCAAAGTACCTCTGCCCCTAGCATATGTGAGGTGTTAGCGCCCGCCATCTTCGGAAACATTCGCTGCAGTCGCGCCGCTTGTCGGCGCCACGCAAAAAATGGGGTGAGGCGATAATGAAGAAGAGTCTGGTCACGGTTTTGGTACTTGGCATCGGTGCGGCCGGCGCTGCGCACGCAGCATCGAGTGACGACGTAGCGGCGCGGCTCACTGCGCTGGAGAAGGAAAATGCTACTATCCGCAAGGAAAACGCGGCGCTGCGCCAGAACAAGTCCCTGCGCGAGCAGAATGCAACGCTGAAGTCATCGACGGCGGCCACGCCTGTCGTGGCGGCGCAGCCGGGAGCCAAGCGCTCCGATCCGTTCGGCGCGTTCGCGGCCGATCTGCCGCTGGCCTACAAGGCGCGGCCGGTCGAATCGGCCGGTCAGTTCCGGGTATGGGGCGAAGGTGGCGCGATCTGGAGCGGCGGCGATCGGCTCGCGTCGGATTACAGCCTCCTCGATTTTAGCGGCTTGGGCGTCATAACCGGCGGCGTCAGTGTGCCTGGATCGTTCGATCTTACTCCCAAACTGGGCTGGGAGGCGGCGGCTGGCTTTGACTACCGCTTTGCTGCTTCGCCCTGGCATGTCAGCGGTCAGTTCCGTTACGGCGAAGGCAAGGCTTCCGGCTTCGCATCGTCCGCGGCTACGTTAGATGCGGCACAGCTTGCACAGCTTGCACAACAGCTTGGAGGGGGGGCTTGCTCTTGGTGGCGGCGCCAGCGCCAGCGCCAGTCAATCGTTCGGGGCGACGTACAAGGAAACGCACTGGCTGGCCGATATTGCTGTCGGGCGGGATATTCTCGGCGACGGCGCGTCCGCGATGCAGGTGAAATTCGGCCTGCGCCTGGCGGAATTCGTGGGCCAGACGAGCACAACGCAGAAGACCAATAACACTCAAAACTTCGGTAGGCCGGTTGCTTTTGGCGGCGGGGGGGGCTTATCAGTCAATTCTCAGTGAGTTCGACGGAAGCAACAGATCAGCGAAGCAGTTTTCTCGGCGCCGGTCCGCGTGTAGGCATTGAAGGCTCCATGCCCCTCGCGGGCAACTGGGCGTTCGACTACCTCGGCGATGCCGCCGTGCTGTTCGGAAACCAGAAGCTGGTGAGCACATCTACGAGCACGAGCGTCGTCGATCCGTCCTTTCTTGGTGGCGGCGGCAACTTTATGAACAGGTCGACCGACCAGCGTTTTGCCACCGTGTTTAACGCGGATATCCAAGTCGGCGTGTCCTACTGGATGACGCCAAACGTCAAGCTCAGCGCCAGCTACCGGCTGGATGCCTATTTCAATGTGCTGAACCAGAGCGTCGACCCGGACACCAAGCAGACCACCGATCGCTACATCCACGGTCCGCGCCTTGGCGTGAGTGCGACCTTCTAGGGAGTTTCCGGCGAAGGGGATGCCGGTTCGCGTGACGACGACGCGTCATAACGGGAATCCAGAGCTTCCGTTCGGACTTGATCGGAATGGAAGCTCTCGAGCCTGTCGCGGGCGGGAAGAGATGCATGTTCGCTCGATCCTGTTCTGCGGCAAGCTACAACTCTGATGCGTCCATTCGTACGGCAGCGATCTCAAGCGAGCGTCTTCGACCATCAAATCAAATGTAATCATCGACGGGAGTTACCCATGTTCAATGCAAGCCGGCGTCTTTTCATCGGAGCGTTCGCATTCGGGGCGACAAGTGTTGCAGCCAGCCGGTCGATGGCAGCACCCAGCGATGGGCATGCGGCTGGCTACGATGTGGCGCCTGCCTCGGACTTCGTGCGCACGATTCCGCGGAAACCCGGCGATCCCGTGATCTTCACCGCGTCTCTGGACAAGGCTCCGATCAAGGCGACGTCGGGCGGATGGGCGCGCGAGATCACGACGCGCGGATTGCCCATCGCGACCAATATCGCCGGGGCGCATCTGTTCATCAACGCGGGCGGCGCACGTGAGATGCATTGGCATAACTCCGCGGAGTGGGCCTACATTATCGACGGAAGCTGTCAGGTCACCGTCGTGGATCCGGAGGGCGTGACCGAGGTCGTGAATCTTGGGCAAGGTGATTTATGGTATTTCCCGCGGGGGCATAGCCATGCCATCCAGACGCTCGGCGCAAAACCCTGCCACGCGATCCTTGCGTTTGACGACGGCCTTTATTCCGAGCACGGAACTTTTGGAATCAGCGACTGGATGAGCCGCTACGATGCGGCCTCGCTCTCGCAGGCATTGGGTGTGTCTGCGAGCGCATTCACGACGGCTCCGAAGGCCGAGACCTACATCATGCAAGGCGAGGTGCTGGCTGTCGATGGACCGCAGGCGCGAATGGCGCGGTCGCTCGATCGCAATCGGAGCCACCGCTATGCGCTGATGGCACACAAGCCTAAAGTGGCCACCGCCGGTGGTGAACTCTACATCGCGTCGGAAAAAGAATTCCCACTCTCGACGACGCTGACGGGAATGGTTTTGAAGCTCAAAGCCGGAGCGATGCACGAACCTCACTGGCATCCTGATGCCAACGAGTGGCATTACGTGTTGAAGGGGCGAACTCAGGTCACACTTTTTGGAACCGACAAGCGTGTGGCCACTGCTGAATTGTCCGCAGGTGAGTGCGCCTATATTCCTCGCAACTGTGGTCACTCGATCAAGAATATCGGTACTGAGAACGCTGAGATGGTGGGTGTTCTCGATAGCGGAACCTATCGCGAGAGCAGTCTGGCCGATTGGGTGACCAAGGCACCGCGGCACCTGCTGGCGAACAATCTCGGTATTGCTGAAGCGGCTGTACCGTCGTTCCCGCGCTCAAGAATTATCGTGCCCGCGGCGGCGGGACCAAGCACCTGAAACGATCACATCAAATGCAATCTATCGACGTCGTGCTTCAGGCTCTGCAGATTTGTAGAAGCGCAGCTTGCGTTGGTATGATTTTGGATGCTTAATGGCTATTGTCGAGATTTGTCGTCGTCGATGGCCGGGCGTCATTGACGAACCTGGTGGCTGGTCGTTGGAGAAGACTGGTGGCGGTGATCTCCGGAGTTCAGGCAACGCCGAAAATTTCAACACCTTAGGGTGCTGATCGAGCCGGAGGCTTATCGACGACCTAAGCGGCTTTGACGATAGAAAGCGTAGCTGAAATGCCCAAGCCAGGCTCGACGAGCGCCGCCAGCGTAGCAGATGATCCGACAGAGCCCCAACTTATCTCCGATGCCATGGCGAGTCAGTTCACCGGCGTCGCGTCGAACCAATCATGGTCGCCATGAATGCGTGACTTGGGGATGAGCTTTGGAGACGTATGGTGTTGTTTGAGCCGTTTCGGATCAAGAATGTCGACTTCAGCAATCGCGTGCTTCGCTCATCAATGGGCGGACGAAACGCGTATTACGACGGGACCGTGTCTCCGGCCTGGACGCATTTCGAAAAACGATTTGCCGAAAGGGGCGTCGCCGGGATCATTTCGGCGACGATCAGCGTGAACGAAACGCGCATGTCGCCCCTCGAATATCCGGCGTTGCACAGCGACCGTTTCGTGCCGCCGCTGCGCAATGCGATCGGCGAGATTAGACAAGCGGGCAGTGTGTCCGGCGGGTGCAAATACATCATCCAGCTTGGCGATACCGGTGCGGCGACGCATACCAGCCTTCGGCCTCAGGATGGTGATCGGCTATCCGCCTCCTGGTTCTTCGATCTTCTGTACGGCTACCACAACAGCGCGTTGCCGATGAGTTCCGCACAGATCAAGGGGGCGATCCTGAATTTCAAGCAAGCCGCTCGGCGTGCTGCTGAGGCAGAGTGCGATGGCATCGAGATTACTGCGTCCAAGGGATATCTGATTCACCAGTTTCTCAACCCGGCAACCAATCGACGCAAGGACGCCTATGGCGGTTCGGTCGATAAGCGCTTCCGGCTGCTGCGGGATATTGTCGAAGCCGTGCGTGAGGCAATCGGCACGAATTTCCTTTTGGGCGTCCGCCTGTCGGCCAAGGACTTCAATTTCCTGCCGTTGAATCTGCGATTTCCTCCGGTGTGGCCGCTGCGGCAATACATCATGGGCAACGGACTGCCGGAAACCACATACTATGCACGGCAGCTGCAAGAGCTTGGCGTGGACTACCTGCACGTCGATAGTGGATTCGGCTTTCCCAATCCGATGGGAAGCCCGGGAGATTATCCCGACGAGGGCTTTCTGACCTTTGTTAATGCGACGCGCTATCTTAGTCGCAAGGCGAATGTTCGCGCCGGCATCTTCAATATCACGCCGGCCGCGATAAGAAAGAACCTGTTTGGTATCGGTTGGCGCTTTCGACCGGCGGCCAATGCCGATTTCGCCGCGGCCATTCGCGCCGAAGTCAGTATTCCCGTTATCACCAATGGCGGTTTTCAGGATCGCGATACGATCGATCGTACGCTTGCCGCAGGCAAATGTGACATGGTTGCGATTGCGCGCCCGCTGCTTGCGAATCCGGACTTGCTCGAGCAATTCGCACGCGGCGTGAAGCAACCGGATCGGCCTTGCTCCTTCTGCACGCTCTGTTGCGCCCAAACCGCCGTATTCCCCTTGGGTTGCTATGATCAGCGGCGCTTCGCTTCAACCGAAGCGATGATGGATCAGGTTCTGGCATGGAGCTCACCGAACGCGCCATTCTCGTTGCAGGGAACGCCGTTGACCGACGTATCGGAAAGCGCTGCGGGGAATTAGCAATGGACGGAACAGCATTTCGATCGGCAACCGAGCTGGCTGGTCTGATCAAGGCGAAAAAGATCAGCTCCGAGGAGTTGCTGGACCTCTATCTCGCGCGCATCGACAAGCACAACGCGCGCGTCAATGCGGTTGTCGCGACCGACATCCCGGGTGCGCGAAGGCGCGCAAGGGCCGCCGATACAGCACTGGCGAAGGGAGACGTCTGGGGCCCGTTGCACGGCGTTCCCGTCACGATCAAGGACAGCTTTGATCTCGCGGGCATGCCGGCAACCTGGGGGGTGCCGGAACTGAGGGATCATCGGCCGGCAACCAATGCACTGGCCGTGCAGAGATATATCGATGCCGGCGCCATTGCATTCGGGAAGACGAATGTCGCCGCCTATCTGGTCGGCTGGGCGACGCAAAATGAAATTTATGGCACGACAAGCAACCCTTGGGATCTTGACCGGTCACCGGGTGGCTCATCGGGCGGAGCGGCAGCGGCTCTGGCTGCAGGCCTCACCGGATTGGAGCTCGGTGTGGATTTCGGTGGCGGCGTTCGCAACGTCGCTCACTATTGTGGAATCTTCGGGCATAAATCGACCTATGGCATTACCAACTGGTCCGGTCACGTCATGCCCGGCATTGGCAGCAAGCCGGACCTCTGTGTCGCGGGGCCGTTGGCGCGGAGTGCCGACGATCTGAAGCTCGGCCTATCTCTGATCACGGGACCCATGCCCGAGGATGCTGTTGGCTGGAAGTTGAGCCTGCCGCCGCCGCGTATGAAAGATCTGAGCGAGCTACGTGTCGCGGTGATGCTGGACGACCCAAGCTTCCCCGTCGATCACGAGGTTCAGGAACGCCTCCAGGCCGTTGTCGATTTTCTTGTCAGTCGAAAAGCGAAGGTCAGCGAGCGCGCGCGTCCCGCGATCGATCCGGCGGTAGCGTTCCAGATCTTCGGTGGCCTGCTGATGGCCGGCCTCGCTACCCGGCAGCACGACGAAAAATTTTGGACCAGGCTGGCCCACTTGCGCGCGCGGTTCCTGACAATGGATGACGGCAAGGGCCCTGCAACCGAGAAGGTGTTCACCCACGCGGATTGGTCGGAGCTTGATACGGCGCGCAACCGGCTGCGTCAGGCTTGGCGTATGTTTTTCAACGATTGGGACGTGTTGTTGTGCCCGGCGGCGCCGACCGTCGCTGTTCCGCATGATCCGAAACACGCATGGCATGAGCGCAAGGTGATGGTGAAGGGGAAACCCACGTCTCCCGCCGACCCGACATTCTGGGGCGCCTATTTCACCGTCGCCCATTTGCCTGCGACGGTTGCGCCGGCAGGCCTGTCAAAAAGCGGGCTCCCAGTCGGCGTGCAAATCGTCGGTCCAGAATATGGCGATCTCACCTGCATCGAGGTGGCGCGGTTGCTCGAGCGGGAGTTTCAGGGCTTTGTGCCTCCCAAAGGATGGGATTAGCTTTGGTCGCCAAGATCACACGAACAGCAATGGTCCACTGACCCAGGCAGGCAATCAAATGCGACCCGAGACTCTCTCTGATATCATTGGCGCCGTTTACGACTGTGTGCTCGCGCCGGAGAACTGGTACCGCGCATTGCCACTGATCTCAACCTTTGGGGAAAGTGCTGCAAGCTCGATCGTGATCCAGGGCCGCAGTACGGTCGATGCTGCCAGTGTGTTTGAACATGGTGCCGAGCAATCATTCCTGCGGTTGTATTTCGAGAAGCTCGTCGCATCGCGATTGCCGGCGACGCATTCGACGACACTCGACAATGTCGGCGAAGTGGCCACCATGACGGTGCTGGCGGGCGAGCGCGAGCCGCTCAACAGCGATTTCTACATGAAATGGGTCAGGCCGCTCGGTCTGCGCGACGTCATCGGTGTGCTGGTCCTGAAATCTGGAAGGCGCGTGGCGTGGTTCTCAGTGACGAGATCCAGCGTGCAATCTCGTTTTACCGAGGAGGATCTGCAGCAGATGTCGCTGCTGTCGCCGCACATCTGCCGGGCGTTACTTATCTCGGATGCTTTGGATCTGCGCACCATCGCAGCCTCGCGCCTCGAACAGACCGTCGATCATCTCTCGACAGCCATTTTTCTCACCGAAGACGATGGTCGCATCTCCTATATGAACAGTTCTGCCGAGCGCATCCTGAAGGCGGGCGGCACCCTCAAGTCGACGAACGGCCGACTGATGGCCACGGATGCCGGGGCGCGGGATCGCCTCGCGCACGCCTTGGCGCAGAGCGTCGTCGGCAAGGCGCCGCGTTTCACAGGGAGGCATGCAGTTGCGCTGCCGGATGAGGAAGGCGGCGGTCTGATCGCTAACGTCCTGCCGCTGCGATGGCGAGACGGTCGCAACCCGCTGATGCCGTTGCCGGGGACCGCGGCTGTGTTCATCCAGGATCCCTCCGACGCGGCGCCACCGCTCACGCAAGCATTTGCCACGCTCTATGGACTGAGCGCGGCCGAAGAGCGCGTGCTCGAGAAAATTGTGAGAGGGCAAACACCTCAGGAGGCGGCGGATGACCTGGGCATCGGCTTCGCTACCGTAAAAACTCATCTGCTGAAAATCTTTGTCAAAACCAACACCGGACGCCAGTTGGAACTGGTTCACCTCTTCGAGAGATTGAAGCCACCGGTGCGAGCCAGACGGGAGTGACAGGATCTGGATTGTGATGGCGGCTGCCGACGCCGTTCGCGCTGCTGGGTGGTCGTGTTGCAGTGTGGCTGCATCATCGTTGGCCCAGCCAATGCGTCTTCGACCATGATGCGATGCCGTGCGAACTTACTAAAGACGAGTCGAAGCCTGAAGGTAAAGAACTCGCCACCGTGATTCCACCGAACGGTTGATGTGCCATCGGTTTATCTCCCCCAGTTTCTGATGCGGTTAATCGAAATGGGAGAGCGACAAATGCAGTCCGGAATTATTCGCCGAAACCAAACGACAGATACATGCGGGAGCGTGATTATCCACTCGCCCACTCTGGCCAAAACAGATTACTCGGACAGCGCACCGGCAAGCAGTGCCATCATTTTTGTCGCGCCGCTGCGTGCAATCTTGCGGCTTCCAGCGACATGGTGGCAACGCATCCGCTTCAGAGCGCAGTTGCGCGCGGATATGGTAGATGCAGCCGATTTTCTCCATGATATCGGTATCGATTTGTTCGATGCGCAAGTCGAAGCGATGCGTTTTTTCTGGGAACCGGTCACACTGATGCGCCCGCAATCGACCTCATCCGACATCGCACCTGGAGTTGGGATAGCACCTAGTCTTGGGATGGACAGCCTTAAGATGGACAGCCTTGGGATGAGCAATGAACAATGAACAATGAACAATGAACAATGAACAAGGATCTGCGATCGGGGAAGGGGCGCGCAAAGTTGATATCAAGGCGAATATTGCGCAGGCGTCGCGCTCCGAATCGAAGTCAGATCTTGAAGTAGGCTGATCGGTATTCAACGTGGACAATTCGGTATTCCGCGTCGATTGCCGAATTTGCCGTCTCGATCTTTCCGGCGCCATCGGCGATGGCGTCAGCCCGGAACCCGACTTGATCGCGTTATTCGTCATACGCATTCGAATGCGCAGCAGTCGGGTCGGTTGTACTTTGGCAACACACCGCAGAAAACGTTGGGCGGGAAGCTGATACCACCCTGGTCTCCACCAAACGGTTGATGCGCCACCGGCGTCTTGTCCGCAGTTTCGCTCCCGCATAACAAGGGGAGCGATGCGTTGTCACCCATACTCATTCATTCGACGACGATACGACGTCGTGGCCGCCAGACGAGGACCAACGGCCCGCATCTTGCCGTATTCTGTGGCGTTGTCCTTCGTGCCGGCGCGGGCGGCGACTGCGGCGCAGATATAACGGCTGTTCGGAATATACATTTTCGGCCGGCCAAGCTTGCAATCGGTGTCCTCGTATCCGCGGCGCTCTCCATGTTTGTCCTGGCGCTCGCTCCAGCGCCCGCTACCGCGCAATTCGTCTGCGGCCAGGCGGGCTCGGGCAGTTCCGCGGGCGCCACGGCAGGTAGCGCCGGCGATTCGGCCTGCGGCCCCAATGCACAAGCGCGTGGCATAGGCACGGCGACAGGCAATTCCGCCAACGCGACCGGCGGCAACGCCACGGCGACCGGCAACAACGCCACGGCGACCGGCGAATACAGTACGGCGACCGGCGATACCAGCAGTGCGACCGGCGTGTTCAGCACGGCAACCGGTCGGTCTAGTGCGGCACAGGGCGTGGGCAGCACCGCGACCGGTTCCAGCTCGAGGGCGACAGGCGACTACGGCACCGCGACCGGCTATGGCAGTTCAGCAAGCGGCGATTCCAGCACGGCAACTGGCCGCACGAGCAACGCAACCGGAACCAACAGCGTCGCCTATGGTGTGAGAGCCGCAGCGGGAGATAACTTCGTCGGCTCTGGGTTTCAGAATGCCGGGACGACGGCGATCGGCGGCGACTCACAGGCCGGCTCTACGGGCGCTGGACAAACCAACGCGACGGCGCTGGGTTACCAAGCAATGGCCAATGCAGTGAACGCTACCGCGCTTGGCAGTGGAACAACGGCGACCGGCGACAACAGCACAGCGGGTGGTGTCGGCAGTAGCGCGACCGGTGCCAACGCGAGCGCCTACGGACAGGGCAGCACTGCGAGCGGCGACTTCAGCACGGCGAGTGGAGCTTCCAGTACGGCGAGCGGCCTCAATAGCACGGCGACCGGCGTCCTCGGCACAGCGACCGGAGACTTCAGCACCGCTAACGGCATCCAGAGTACGGCGAGCGGAAATTCCAGCACCGCGAGCGGCGCGTTCAGTAGGGCGACGGGGTCCAGCAGTACAGCCTATGGGACGCAGAGCACGGCTTCAGGCGACTTCAGCACTGCGACCGGTAACGCCAGCACAGCTAGCGGAACGGCCGCGAGCGCTTATGGACTGAATAGTACGGCGAGCGCCGACCGCGCCACCGCAGTCGGCCAGGCGAGCGTGGCCAGCGCAGTGGGCGCGACGGCACTCGGCTCCAGCGCCCAGGCAACCGCAGCAGGCGCGGTCGCGGTGGGCCAGAATTCGGCGGCCACTGGTGTCGACGCCATCGCCATCGGTAACGGTGCCATTGCGACCGGATCGGTCGCGGTGGGCGCAGCCGCATCGGCCGCGAACGGGGGCGCCGCTTTCGGTGACGGTGCCGTCGCGACAGGTTCGCTCGCAACCGCGCTCGGGCCTAATTCCCGGGCACTTGCGGCCAATTCGGTCGCGATCGGATCCGGCTCGGTGGCGACGCTGGCCAATACGGTGTCGTTCGGCACCGCAGGCAATGAACGGCGGCTCACCAACGTCGCCGCCGGCATCAATCTAACCGACGCGGTCAATATGAGCCAGCTCTCGGGTCTGACTTCAGGATTCCAGTCGCAAATTTCCAGTTTGCAGTCGCAGATCGGGGACAACCGCACCGAAGCACGGCGCGGCATCGCCGCCGCCGTCGCAACGGCAAGCGCGCCGATGCCCTCCGCACCGGGCAAGACGACGTGGCAGGTGCGTGGTTCGGTGTTCCAGGGAGAAGGTGGATTCGGCTTCGGTGTTGCGCATCGTCTGAACATGGCTATCCCACTCAGCGTGGTTGCCGGCTACGGCAATGGAGGCGGCACTCAACACACGGCTTATGTCGGTCTTGGCGGCGAGTTTTGAGGCGCATACGGGGAGCGTGGTGCAAGGTCATGCGTGTCGTGCGCCTTGCTCTCGTTGCGATCGCGGTGGCATGCGCTCTGCCTTGCGGTCCAGCGCGAAGCCAGACGTCCAAGCCGGGCCAGCACGAGGCGACGGCAAAGCCGGCGCAGATTGACCGCAATGGCGTGCTGATCTTGATCCGGTCCTCGCTGCTGGCACTCGATCAGGCCAACAAGACCGGCAACTACACAGTGTTGCGCGACCTCGGCGCGCCTGGTTTTCAAACCAACACCGCCGCGCGGCTCGCCGAAATCTTTGTCAAGCAGCGCAACGACAATCTCGATCTGTCCGGCGTCGCGGCGATCGATCCGCAACTCACCTTGCTGCCGCAGATCGAACCGAACGGCCTGATGCGCATGGCCGGCCTGTTTCCTTCGGTGCCGTCGCAAGTCAATTTCGAACTCGCCTTTGCGCCGGTGAACGGGCAGTGGCGATTGTTCGGCATCTCGGTGTCGATCGGCCAGGCGGCGCCTGCCGCGCCGGGGCCACCCACGCCACAAGCACCACCAGGCGCCGCGATGCAGCCGGCCGCTCCGGCGGCGAAAAATCCTGCGCCAGCCGCCGCGCCCAAGGAGGCACCGAAGCGGCCGTGACAATGCTTGCCGATCCAACAGTGGCGGCTGTCGGAGATTCCTCGTCACTTGCTGCGCGTCTGGTGCCGGCGCTGCGACCGCACCGTCGAGATCCAGAAGTCCGACGCCGAGCGCTTGTACGACCCGCACGCTGCTTGAAAGGACCTCGGCCGCCAGGCTGAAGAACGAGCTGGCGCGTGCGCAGAGTTTTAATCGCTTCGCATTTGATAGTTTCTCATCCGTTTTTGCGATGCCGCCGTGACGCGCAATGAGATTCAAATTTTGATCTACGTTGTACGTCACACGCTGCATCACGCATCATCATCGAACTGTCATGCGATCACGCAAGGACGAAGCACTGCGGATAGAATGCGAGCGCAGTGTGCAGTAAAGACCGTTTTCCTGCTGCCGTGCTGATTTGCCCTGGCTGAACCCGGCGCATTTCCATTCCAACGCGAGCACCAATGATGAGCGGCACCCTTACTGGACTTCGCGACAAAACCGCATCGAAACCGATCGCGGTGAGCAAGCCTGGAAAAACGTGGAAACCGCTCCGGTTGGCTCCCCTCCATTTTCAGGCCAATCCCAATCCCATGAAGGGCAGGCGGCTCAGCCACAACCAGATTGAGCAGTTTGTCCAAGCGTCCGCAGTTGATCCGAGCATCATCGACTGCAAGATCGATTGGGACATCAACGGTTTCGTCGTGACCTTTCCGTCAATGAGCGATGAGCATCATGATGCGGATATTCGACTGGTAACACCGGTCAGAGCGCGAGGGACGGTTACTCCGACCGGCCCGTGCTGAAAAAGCCGTTCAAATATGAGGAACTCGCCGCGATACTTTCCCGCATCGAACTCGCACCGGTTGAGCGATAGTCGTTAAGGGACGGGCGGCATTGTTACGACCGGAGCATGGGGGTTCATGTTTCAATATGAGGAAGATTTCCACCTCGACTGCCTTTGATTCATGTCAACGCGGCGTTACCAAGAACGCGGAATAAAGTATCGCGGGATGCATCCAAGCCCTTTCCAAGCTTCGGAAGCTTCCGACGTCGTAGCCAATCGGCGATTGCGGCTGATCCGAATAAGGGAGATTCAGATATGTCACTTTGGACCATCATTCTGATTATTCTGGTGATCGCGCTGCTGGGCGGCTTCAGTGGAATCGGCGGCGGCCCTTTTTATGGTACAGGCTATTATGGGGGCGGCGGACTCGGACTCGTCATCGTCATCCTGGTGATATTGCTTTTGCTTGGCAAGCTTTAAACCGCGAAGATATCGCCATGGTGGACTGTGAGTTAGCGAGCAGGCTGATGGGCCTGCTCGAAACTAGTTATGAATTCGACTTCGCTTTTGCCCGGCTGAACAGCGCACGCGGCAAGACGGTCATTTTAGCTCATGAGGAGATTCGTGATGAAGGGATTTGTACAAAATATCGAGGCGCTGGCGACAAAGAACGCAAATTTTAGGCGCGTGCTCTATACAGCAAAAAGCTGCCAGCTTGTCGTAATGTCGCTAGATCCTGCTGAAGAGATTGGTATGGAGGTTCACAAGCTGGACCAGTTTTTTCGTGTGGAGGAAGGATCTGGAGAAGCTGTCCTCGATGGCGTCCGCAGTCCGATCAGCGCCGGCTTCGCTGTGCTCGTTCCTGCTGGAACCAAGCACAACATCGTCAATACGAGTGGAGCTCCACTGAAGCTTTACACGCTCTATGCTCCGCCAAACCACCGTGACGGCGTCGTTCATCGCACGCGCGCGGATGCCGAGAAGGACAACGAGCATTTCGATGGTAAGACGACGGAATAGGAGAAGTCTCCAGCATAATGCTCGACGTTCAGGTCAACAATCGGGCCGACGCTCGAGGGTCAATTCTCGCGCAGTTCCGACCGAGAGCGACGATTCTGGGAACGCGCGCCTCGGCCCGAGCAGGAGGTGAGGAAGCCCAAGTTGAAACCGGCGCGGATTCCGGCGCCAAGGCGTTTGTTGTCCCATCGGTCTTGCTGCAGCGGCTGCACGACGAGGCGCCGCGGGATCACGTTACCCTTGGCTGGCTAATGAGCCGCATGAACGGGCGCTCCTTCGGTCGAATCATGCTGCTGCTCGCTGTGGTCGCTATTGCACCGGTGTCTCGATCGTAGCCGGCCTGCCGCTCATGATCGCCGCGTTGTGCTGAGATTATCTCGGGAAGCTTGTCTATCCGCGCTGGCCCGCTCCGCTCGACGCCGTCCAAGTGTCTCGTCCGCACCGTCGTCGTGCTGTTCCTCTGAGCAACGTCGTCCCGCCCCCGTGATCGCGCTTATCCCGCTGGCCTAATTCGAGGAGGACGGGTTGTCCAGTGTCATCGTTCTGGCGGTCGAGTCTGCCGCAGTCTGGGAGACGATTATCGGCGCGGAAATGGATCTCCGGCTTGGTAGCTCATCGCGTCGTTTGGTCCTCAGATCCGCGGACTTTAATTGATCTCTGTCAAGAACCGTATGAGCGCAATCGGTCTTAGTGGGTAAGCCTCGTATTGAGGGCGCGTGTTCAATCTGAATATGGAGATACACCATGGACTGGAACCGAGTTGAAGGAAACTGGAAAGAGTTCCAAGGCAAAGTGAAGGAAAAATGGGGCAAGCTAACTGACGATGATCTCACCGCGATAAACGGCAAACGCGAGCAGCTTGAAGGCCGGCTTCAACAGCGATATGGGTTTGCAAAAGATCAGGTTCGCAAGGACATTGATAGTTGGTTCTCTTCCCTTAAGTAAGGTTGTTGATCGAGGCCGCTCATCGGCTTAGTCGATTTTCCCTTCAGCGGCCTCGCCTTCGCTTCACGATTCTTGCATTCGAAACCGTCAATTGGTGTCTTAGGTCGATGGCGCCATAAGCTAATTCGGCGAGCCGGTTTCCGGCACGCTGGGGTCGATGAGCCCGAATTGACGAGTGGTATCTGCATCGGCGTTGAGATGGATATAGATGCTTCACTTTCGCGCGCTGAACGCCCCGACGCCGTTTTTGTTTTTTACCGGCAAGGGCGGTGTCGGTAAGACCTCGCTTGCTTGCGCTACCGCCATCGCCCTCGCTGACCGCGGATTGCGGGTCTTGCTCGTTAGCACCGATCCTGCGTCAAACCTCGATGAGATGCTCGGGATTGCCCTGAGCGATAGCCCGACCCCGGTGCCGAGCGTCGCCGGGCTTTCGGCAATGAACATTGACCCGGAAGCTGCTGCCGAGAGTTATCGAACCCGTGTGCTTGAGCAACTTCGTCCCGAGACCACCGCTGGCGAGCGATCGACCGTGCGTGAGCAGCTCTCCGGCGCTTGCACCACCGAAATAGCCGCCTTCGACGAGTTCGTTGGACTTCTCGACGGCGATGAGGCGGGATTCGACCACATCATTTTCGATACCGCCCCGACCGGCCACACGCTGCGACTGCTTAGCCTGCCAAAGGCATGGACGGGCTTTCTAGCGGGCAATGACCGTGGTGCGTCCTGTCTCGGTCCGCATTCAGGTCTGCAGATGCAGGAGGACCGCTTTCGCCAGGCGCTTCAGGCGCTGGGCGATGCCAGGCGGACCACCATCATCCTGGTCACGCGCGCCGACCGGGGTGCGATCCGCGAGGCGGCCAGAACGTCCGGCGAGCTCGACGCGCTCGATCTCTCGAACCAGATAGTCGCCGTGAACGGACGCTTCCACGCCACGGACCCGACCGATGCCGTCGCAGTTGCGCTTGAGCGGGATCAGGACGAGGCCTTGGCCGACATGCCGGCGTCGCTGGCGAAACTGCCACGCGACGAAATCCCGCTGCTCGGTTTTGACATGGTCGGCCTTGCAGCGCTTAGGGCATTGTTGTCATCCTCCAATCCGCTGCCGCCGATCGCAAACGGGGAACAAACTGCCGGGCCGGTAGACCTGCCGGGCCTTGACCGGCTCGTCGACGACATCGCGCAAGGCGCCCATGGGCTCATCATGGTCATGGGCAAGGGCGGCGTCGGAAAGACGACGGTTGCCGCCGCCATTGCCGTTGGACTGGCCAAGCGGGGTCATGCCGTTCACCTCAGCACGACGGATCCGGCCGCTCATGTCGCTTTCGTCGTTGATGGCACAATGCCGAACCTGACGGTCGACCGGATCGATCCCCGGGTCGAGACGGAGCGGTATGTCGCAAAGATCATGGCGAGCCGCGGCCGTGACCTCGACGCGCAGGGCAGGGCGTTGCTGCTCGAGGATCTTGCTTCGCCATGCACCGAGGAAGTCGCCGTGTTCCATGCCTTTTCGCATGTTGTGGCGGAAGCGCGAAGCGCATTCGTGGTGCTTGACACGGCTCCTACCGGCCACACGCTGCTCCTGCTGGACGCGACCGGTGCCTATCATCGCCAGATGACGAGCCAGCTCGAACCGAGCGGAGCGGGTCGTATTGTTACCCCGCTGATGCGGCTACAGGATCCCACCCACACGAGGGTGATCTTGGTAACCCTGCCGGAGACAACGCCGGTTTCCGAGGCCGCTGATCTTCAGGAGGACCTGCGGCGGGCCGGTATCGAGCCGTTCGGTTGGATCATCAACAAATGCCTTGCCGCCTCGGGGACTCACGATCCGTTGCTGCGATTGCGTCTCGTTAGAGAGCGGACGCAGATCGCTCGCGTTCAGAACGGGCTGGCAAATCGAGCCTTCATGATCGGCTGGCGAACTAAGCCTCCGATAGGTGTTGGCGAACTTCAAACTTTGTCGTGAACGCTGAGGGACCGTTGGGTTGCCCATGGCCGCCTTTTGGCGGCGGCCGTTCGCCAGGGAGCGGCGTGGGGTCTGACGCTTGATCGGCGTCCACATCGACCCCCAGATGCGCGCCCAAAAGGGCCCCCTAATTGGACGACGGAGCAAGCCGCGAGCGAGCGAGCCATCCAATTGCGCTGTAGCGAGCGAGCGGCTTGCGGGCTTCAGGCGCGGCTCTTGAAACGCCAGCTGTCGTTGCCGGTCTCGACGATGTCGCAGTGATGGGTCAGCCGGTCGAGCAACGCGGTGGTCATCTTGGCGTCGCCGAACACGCTCGGCCATTCACCGAACGCCAGATTGGTGGTGACGACGATCGAGGTGCGCTCGTAGAGCCGGCTGACGAGGTGGAACAGGAGCTGGCCGCCGGCCTGGGCAAATGGCAGGTAGCCGAGTTCGTCGAGCACTATGAAGTCCATTCGGGTGAGATGCTCCGCGATCTGCCCTTTCCTGCCGTTGCGGGTCTCGGTCTCGAGCCGATTGACGAGGTCGACGACGTTGTAAAACCGGCCGCGAGCACCGGCGCGGATGCAGCTTCGCGCGACGGCGATGGCCAGACGCGTCTTGCCGGTCCCGGTGCCGCCGATCAGCACGACATTGCGCTGCTGTTCGATAAAGCCGCCGCCGCTGAGGTCGTGGACGAGCGTCTCGTTGATCGGCGTGCCGTCGAACTCGAAGCCGTCGAGATCCTTGGCAAGCGGCAATTTTGCGATAGTGAGCTGGTATTTGATCGAGCGCGCCTGCTTCTCGTTGATCTCGGCGCTGAGCAGATCGCCGACGATGCGCTGGGGCTCGTGCTGACGCTTGATTGCCGTGGCCATGATCTCGTCGTAGGAGGCCTTCATGTCATAGAGCTTGAGTTCGCCCATAAGCTCGAACAGTTGGGTGCGTTCCATCAGACGGTTCGGCACTGGCGCGGACCATGGCGAAGCTTCGAGGCCGTTGAGTTGGCTACCCGCGAACGGGTGGACTGATTCAACAACCGGCGGCCCTGGAACCCATCGGCAACATCCCGCCGGCCGAAGCCGAGCCGCGCTACTACGCTATGCGGAAAAAACCGGCCATCACTGCCTAACCTAAACCAAATGGCCTCCGAAAAAAACCGGGCGGTTCACAACTCCTCCGCCCTTACTCCAGCCAGGAACTCTGTTTTGAGCTCGCTCGAAGCGCTTTCGATTCGAGATCGCGGGGCTGTCGGCCGAATTGCCTCGATGAGTTGCTTGGCAATCTCCTGAAGGACACCGTCCGAAACGAGGCATGAAATCTGGAATGCCCGCCTCTTGAGTGAAGCTTCCCTACCCATTTCATCATCGTCGGGAAGCGCATCCGACCGCTTCTGGCGTCCATCGCCCAAGTTTCGTTGGGCTGGTCGCCGCTGTGCGATCGTCCCGTAGCTTGGCCTTCATCCGCAGACCGGCCGTATTCGGCAAGGGGCGTTGCCAACCCAGTGCACTCCGCTTTACACGGCGCAATAGCGATGTCGCAAATTCGGTAATGCGACCTCTGCCCTACCGGAGTGGTCAGCGCCGGTCGATGCGTTCACGATTGAAATGGGTCTCGTCGCTGCGAGCCAGGCGAGCGGAACTGCTCGTGCGCGATGCCGTCCGACAGGCGCATGCCATCGGTTTCGTGCACTAGCCGCTTGATCGAACTGTTGCCGTGGAACGAATTCGCCAGGATCTCTTCGACCAATCGGTCGATACCGGCTTCGAATTCGACGTCGGGTAGGCACTGGTTCGCCAGCCCGATGCGCTCGGCCTCGCGGCCGCCAATACGGCGACCGGTCGTCATCAGCTCAATCGCCTTGCTGGTGCCGACCCGGCGCGGCAGCCGTTGGGATCCGCCCCACATCGGGACCAACCCTAACCGGGCGTGAGTGTCGCCGAAGGTCGCCGACTCGCAGGTAACGATTAGATCGGCTGCCAGGGCAAGTTCGAGCCCGCCCGTGAAGCAGTAGCCATGTACTGCCGCGATCACGATCTGCGGAAGGCGTGAGAACAGCTCGAGGGTGCGAGACCCCTGGCGCAGCCAGGCCAGATCCACCGCGCCGACCACGTCGTGGAGATCGAGTCCCGCACAGAAGCTGCGGCCGGCCCCGCGCAGGATCACCACATGGATATGGTCCGCCTCGCCGGCTATCGCTTGCAGTTGAGCGCCGAACTGGTCGAACATCTCCGGTAGGATTGCATTGTGCTTCTCGGGTCTGTTGAGCGTAATCGTAGCGACGTGGCCGCGCGTTTCACGCAAAATCTGAGAGCCTGGGCTTGCGGAGTTCACTTCGCACCTTGGCAAGATGTGTAAAGTTCAGCCGCGAGGTGCTCGGCGTGCGCGTCGGCATCCCCGAACAGTTGATCGAGCACCTGGAGGCGCCGCAGGTAGTGTCCCACGGCGCACTCCTCAGTCACCCCCATGCCACCGTGGATCTGGACTGCGCCATGCATCACCTCGCGCGCGTTGCGCGCCACCGACAGCTTGGCGCGATGCAAGTCCGGCGCGGCCTCCTCACCATCCGGCTGGTCTACCGCAGAGGCGGCAGCCATAGCCATGCTACACGTCATCTCGAGGCATACGAGCATGTCGGCTGCGCGATGTCGAAGCGCCTGGTTCTCGCCGATTGCGCGGCCAAACTGCTTGCGCACACGCAGATAATCCATTGCGAGCTCGAAAGCACCTTGCGCGCCGCCGGCCATATCCGCGCAGGCGCCGGCTATACCGGCGGCGAGAGTGGCTTTCAGCGCTCTGAGCGCACGACTGCCGTCGTAGGGGTCGCCTAGTGGCTCGGCTACGGCGCCAAGCAGCGTCACCTCGCTGGCGCTGCTGTCGTCAACGAGTGTGAAATTACGCAGTTTCACGCCATCCTGCTTCGGATCCACGAGGAAAAGCGCCAGGCCTTCACTCTCGCTGCTGCTACCCGCTACTCGCGCGCTGACGACGAGTCGTCCGGCTAACGCCGCCGCCAGTACGGGCGACTTCAAGCCGCTCAGCACCCAGCGGCCATTCTTGCGCTCGGCGCGCGTTTCGATCCACACTGGCTCGTGACGCGCAGCCGGCTCATCATGGGCCCAGGCGAGGATGGTCTCGCCGGTTGCCACGCGAGGCAACACCCTCGCTTGCTGATCTTCGCGGCCCGCCAGACGTACGGCCGTAGCTCCCAGGACGCCGGTTGCCAGTACCGGTTCGAGCACGAGTGCACGCCCCAGAGATTGCATGACGGGCAGCAGATCGCGCGCGCCCCAATCGAAACCGCCGTGCGCCTGAGGCAAGGTTAGCGCGAGCACACCCATTTCCCCGAGTTTGGCCCACGTCTGAGTATCGTGCAATTGCCCAGCGGCCACCAGCGCCGCTCGAAAGAGTAGCGATCGACGAGCAGCCGCGACAGGCTGTCAGTTAATGCTGACTGTTGTTCGTTCAACTCGAAATTCACCTTCAGCCCTCTTTCATTCAACCCACGACCGTCTTCGCCAGGATGTCCTTCTGTATCTCGCTGCTGCCGCCATAGACCGAGGCCGCGCGGGAGTAGAAATAGCGCGCATTGACCGCGGCCAAGCTCGGTTCGGCCGGCGTCCGGCGCTCCAAACCGGCAGGGCCGGCGATCCGCGTCAACAACTGGTAGATTTCCTGCTGAATCTCGGTGCCCTTGAGTTTGAGAACGGAGGCGAAGGGCGGCAGCCGACGCTGCTCGCTTTCGGTGAGCAGGAATCTGGCGTTGGTGATCTCAAGCGCGCGGATTTCGGCATCCAGGACAGCGATCTCCCGGTGCAGCTTCACATCCTCAATGAGTGGCCGGCCGGCTTGAAGGGTATGAGAAGCGAGTTCGCGCGCATAGTCCAACCGTTCGCGGCAGAGGCCGACGTTGGCGATGCCTGTGCGCTCGTTGGCGAGCAAGAATTTCGCGCAATCCCAGCCCTTGTTCTCCTCGCCGACGAGATTGGTGACTGGTACCCGAACCTCGTCCAAGAACACCTCATTGAGATGATGGTCTCCGTCCAGCGTGATGATGGGCCGGACCGAAATGCCGCGCGTCTTCATATCGATCAACAGGAACGAGATCCCCAGCTGCTTTCGCGCTTCCGGATCTGTACGCACCAGTGCGAACATCCAGTCGGCGTAGTGCGCACTGCTGGTCCAGATCTTCTGGCCATTGATGACGTATTCGTCGCCCTCGCGCCGCGCGCTGGTGCGCAGGGAAGCCAGGTCCGAGCCGGCGCCAGGCTCAGAAAAACCCTGACAGAACCACAGATCCATGTTGAGCAGCTTGGGAAGGAAGAACTCTTTTTGAGCTTCCGTGCCATACTTCAGCAGCACCGGACCCAGCATGATGACGTTGAACACGGATGGGATAGGTGCCGGAGCACGGTAGATCTCGTCAAGCAGGATCAGCCGCTCCATTTGGCCAAGATCCGCTCCGCCGTAGCGCTTTGGCCAATGTGGCGCCGCCCAGCCGCGCTCGTTGAGGATGCGTTGCCACGTGACGATATCCTGCTTGCGCGGGAAGTTGCCGGCGCGCAGACGTTCGCGGATGTCGGCCGGCAGCCGGCTGCCAATGAAGGCGCGCACGTCGTCCCTGAAGGCGCGCTGGTCGGGGCTCAGGTTCAATTCCATGTTGCGAGTCCAATCCATCAGTTAGCTAACAGTATGGTTGAACCATTGATGTTTCAAGCTGATTCTCTCAGCGTGCCGGATCTGTCCGCGCGACTGGAGGGCTCGCGCCCCTCCGGTCCGAATTGGATCGCGTCTTGAGGGTGAAACGACTTATGCGGCGACGATGCTTATACTCTCACCACGACCTTGCCCAGCGCCTGGCGGCAGGCGAGCGTATTGAAGGCGTCACGGAAATCGACGAGGTCGAATACCTGTCCGACGGCGGGCTGCAGGCGTCGTTCGCTCAGGAGCCGGAATAAGTCGCTTGTGACGCGCAGATACGCTTCCGGCTCGCGCCGCGACACCTGCGCGAGATCTACGCCCATCAGCGTAGCCCCCTTCAGCAGCGGCAGGTTGAAAGGAAGCGCAGGAATGCTGCCGGAAGCGAACCCGATCACGAGGTGGCGCCCGTTCCAGGCGATAGATCTGAACGCCTCGAGCGAGACCGGACCGCCAACCGGATCGACGATCACATCGCATCCGTGGCCGCCGGTGAGGTCCTTGAGTTCGTTGCGCCAATCCGCGCGCGTGTAGTCGACCACCGCATCGGCTCCGAGCTCCAGGGCGAAGTGCCGCTTGTCTTCGGTGGAAGCCGCGGCGATGACGCGGGCGCCGAAAATCTTGCCGAGCTGGATGGCTGCCGTTCCGACGCCGCCGGCGGCGCCGAGCACGAGCAATTGCTCCCCGGCCCGCAGACAGGCTCGCTCGGTGAGCGAATAGTGCGCGGTGAGATAGTTCGCGCGGAAAGATGCGCCGGCTTCAGCCGACACGCCATCGGGCAGGCGGTGCAGGGCCTCGGGCGGAACCAAGACGTATTCGGCGAGCGCACCGGAGCGCATCATTCCCATCACCGGAGTGCCGGGCGGGTAGCCGGCAACGCCGTCTGCTGCCGCCTCTACTTCACCGGCGAATTCAGTGCCTGGAATGAACGGCAACGGATCCTTGGTCTGGTAGAGGCCCTGCACCTTTAGGCCATCGACGAAGCCGATACCGACTGCGCGTACGCGCACCCGCACCAAACCGGGGGAGAGATCGGGCATCGGGACCTCCTTCACCACGATCTGATCTATGGCCGTATAGTTCTCGACGACGACCGCTTTCATTGAGGTTCCCTCTATAACTCGCATGCCGTCGCACGATGTCCGACCTGGAATCCGTTGACTTGGTCTCACAACGGATAGATGGATTAAAGCTTGGCTTGATCAGTTGGTGTTGCTGCTTCCGACCTCGGCATCGACCAGCTCGTCGAGTGGCTGCCAGCGCTGGCCATCGAAGCGGATGAGTTGCATCTGCTCGACGGGGAAATAGTCTGTCGGGGACGTGTTGATCTTGATGCCAGGGAGCAGCATCGGAACGGTGAGATCCTTTATCGTCGTTGCCTGCCGCATCACGTTCTCGCGTGTAAGATCGTCGTTGCAGCGCTTGAGGATCTCGACCAGGGTCGCCGCTACGGCGTAACCGTAAACGGTGACCCGGTCCGCCTTGTCACCATCCGGGAGATACTTGTCCATGAAGGCGTTCCAGCTCCTAATTTCCGGATCATTCCTCCACGTCGGATCGGCAGGATCTTTCAAATAGGCGTTTGAGATGATGCCTTTAGCATTCTCCAGACCGGCCGGGCGTAGCACGCTTGCGACAGAGCTGGAGATCGACCCGAGAAAGAAGGTTGGCTTCCAGTCGAGCTCGGCGAGCTTGCGGATTGCCTGCGCGCTTGCCTTTGGCGTGCTCCAGGCCACGAAAATATCCGCGCCGGAGCTCTTCAGGCGGGCGAGGTGAGCGTCGATGGTTGGTTCGGACAATTCGAATGAGGCGTCGGCGACAATCATCGAGGCTCTGCTGCCGAGGCCATCGCGTAATCCCTTGAGCTGATCCTTTCCGCCATCGTCGTTCTGCCAGAGCACGGCGATCTTGCTGCTCGGATAGTTCTTCAAAATATACTTGGCGTAGGCGCGTCCCTCGCTTTGAAAGTTGGGTTGCCAGCCGATCGTCCACGGAAACCGTTCCGGATTGCCCCAGCGGGTCGCATTGCTGGCGACAAAGAGCTGCGGCACTTTGCGGGCATTTAGAAATTTCTGGATCGCCGCGTTCGAAGGAGTGCCGACAGACTGATAAATAAACAGGACCTCGTCGCTTTCAACCAGCTTGCGGACTTGCTCCACGGCTTTAGGAGGGCTGAAGCCATCGTCGTAGCTCACGAATTCGATCTTCCGGCCGTTGATACCGCCCTCATCGTTGACCATGCGAAAGTACGCCGCCGCGGTCCGGCCGCTAATGCCGTAGGCCGACGCCGGCCCGCTGTAGGGCGCGATGTTTCCGATCTTGATCTGGGTATCAGTCGCGCCGGGATCGTATTTCTTTTCTGCGGCGGGCGCCGAGGTCGCGATGAGAACGGCAGCCAAGGCGCCAGCGACAACGTGCGACAGGTGCTTCCTCGACATGAATCTTCCTCTGGCTCAATAATGCGGGAGATTTAAAAGGATTTGAGGCGATGGATGAACCGGGGCCTTTGGCTCAACCAACCGCGCCTACTTCCTTGAGGCGGGCGATATCGTCCGCGGAGTATCCGAGTTCTTCAAGGATCATCTGGCTATGCTGTCCCAGTTCGGGAGCGGGCCGCGGAGCTGTCTTGCTCACGCCTGAGATCCGGAACGGACTATCGATGGTCATACCGCGGCCCGGAATCCAGTCGGCGGCTACGAACGCACCTGCGTGGGTCATTTGCTCATCCTCGACGAGATCGCCGGCGCGCGCGACAACGGAAGCAGTAATATCTGCCGCCTGAAAGATGCGCTCCCATTCAGCGCTGTCGCGCCTGGCGAACACGTCGTCAAGTATGGCAACAAGCTGGGAGGCGTTACTGCGCCGGGGCGGCAGCGTCGCGAAACGAACGTCGTCGACGAGCTCTGGCACACCCATTGCTTCGCAGAACCGCGACCAGTCGCGCTCTTCCTGGACCAGGCTGATCATGAACCAGCGGTCGTCGGCACATCGATAGAAGCAGGTCAGCGCGTTGCGCGTTTCGGTCCGAGGCAGGCGATATTGGATTTCGCCGCCACAGAGCACGGCTTGAATCGAAGCCGCGTTGGCCCAGGCGCCGTTGGCGAGGAGCGAACTGGTGACGCAACTGCCGCGTCCGCTACGTTCGCGATGCAACAACGCCGTGACGATGGCGGCGTAGAGCGCGACTCCTGTCGGCTGGTCGCCCATGCCGAGGGTCGGGGCGGCGGGTGCACTGCGGACGTCGGGGCGAACGTTGTCGGCGAGACCCGAGCGCGCCCAGAACGCGTTGGCGTCGAAGCCGGGCCGCTCGGCGTCCGGGCCGGTCTCGCCGTAGCCTGTGAGCGCCGCGTAGACGAGCCGCGGGTTTAGGGCCGAAAGCTGCTCGTAGGTGATCCCAAGTCGCTCCCGCGAGGCAGGCGACTGGTTTGTAATGAACACGTCGGTGGTACGGACAAGCTGCGTCAAAATCGCGCGGCCGTTTTCCGTCTTCAGGTTCAACGCCATTCCTCGCTTGCTGCGCGCGGCGATGCTCCATGCGTAGTTGTGATCCGCCTTGGGGAGATTTGGCAGGTGTCCGAGCATCCGCTGCGGATCGCCTGGGGCGACGGGCTCAATCTTGATAACGTCCGCGCCAAAATCCGCAAAAATCACAGCTGCCGCAGGGCCGGCTACGAACGTCGCCGCATCGATGACTTTGAGACCTTGGAATATACCGGTCACTTCGTTTCTCCCTGGCGTCTGGCGCTTGCCCGCTTAGCAATGCCAGCATCGTTCTTTGGTTGGTCGTCACCTACCACACTTGACGCAAAGGTTCAACCATTAATAGGATGTGCATGGAAGCCGAAGGGCAACAATGGCATGTCGCCGATTTCTGCAGTGCACCGACGCTTCACGTCGGCGGAGGAATGGCACTCCGCTATCGAGCCGCACTTCGCGAGAAGCCGCTACACGAGGCGGGCGCATTCGTTCTCTGTGTGGGGACGACTTGAGCGACTGGGCGATGCACTGCTGGTTGACAACTATGTCGCCGCATCTGGACTGGGCCCCGCCAATGACACGTACGGATTTTCGATCGATCCGATTGAGACGGGAAGCTGCTTTATTTTGCTGCAGCGATTCGGAAGCGCATTCGTGAAGCAGTCTGATCGTTCGACGGAGCTCCGCGCAGGCGAATGGGCGATCTTTGACGCTTCCGTGCCGACTTCATTTCTGATTCCGGACGGAAGTCGGACGATCGGGGTGACCGTTAGTCACCGATATTGCGAGCATTGGCCGCGCCCTCAGCTTGGCGGAACCCGCCTGGCGAGGTCGGCCGAGAGCCGGGTTGCACTCTCAATGATTTCCGAGGCGTTGGGATCTGCCGACTGGCCGAATCTGCGCGTTCAGGCTTCGATGGAAGTTCTGTTTATGGACGCTGTGGAGGCAAGTCTGCCTGCGAGCGCCGCCGAACGGAGCACCTTCAACCCGAACGCTGCGAAAATAGAGCAGGTGAGACAGGCCATTGAGGTTCGGTTGAGTAATCCCGATCTCGGCCCTGACGAAATCGGCCGATTTGTCGGGCTCTCCCGCCGCTCCCTATACCGGCTAGTTCGCGAGATTGATCAGACCCCCATGAGTCTGGTTCAGGAGCTCCGCCTCGCGCGAGCTGCGCGATTGTTAAAAGACCGCGCGAAGGGGCATCGGAGCATCGCCGACGTGTCGTACCTCGTCGGCTTCGTCGACCCCGCGCATTTCAGCCGGGTGTTCCGGGCGCGGTACGGCCAATCGCCCAGGCAATGGACGTCGTCACCCACCGATGGGCATGCTCCTGCGAGTTAAACTTGGCACCGTACGTCAAGTGCTTGGCACTCAACGGCAGGTTTGACTTTGGTCTTGGTGTTAAGAAATTACAAAATAATCATAACATCTGGAGGAGACGATGGTCGAACGGATCGATGACCAGGTCGTAGACCCTGTCACGTACGGAACGCCCCACAAGTACGACGAAATCTTCGCCGAACTGCGGCGAAGCGACCCCGTGCGATGGACAGAACCTGCCGGCTATCGGCCGTTCTGGACCATCGCGAAGCACAGCGACATCCTCGAAATCGAGCGGCAGAACGACAAATTCATCAACGATCCGCGTACTAGCCTCGTGCCGATCGAGGAGGAAGAAAGACGAGTCCGCGCGGGGAACGCGAAATTAGTCAGGACGCTCATCACCATGGACGAGCCCGACCATCGTGCTTACCGAGGCATCACACAGGCGTGGTTCATGCCGGTGAACCTGCGCAAGATCGAGCATGAGATCAAGAATCTCGCCGGAGAGTTTGTCGCTTTGATGGACGAGCGCGGTGGCCGGTGCGATTTCGTCAACGACGTCGCGCTTTGGTACCCGCTGCGGATCATCATGACGATCCTCGGCGTTCCGCGCGAAGACGACGCCAAGCTGCTCAGGCTTACGCAAGCTCTGCTTGCTTCGTCGGACAAGGATTTGTCGGGAGGGAGCAACAATTTCCAAGGCCGCCAAGTCGCGGCTCAGGAGTTCTTTGCTTACTTCGGCGCTATCGCGGAGGACCGTCGCAGGAACCCGAAGGACGATCTCGCCTCGGTAATCGCCAATGCGTCGGTCGGCGGCAATCCGGCCGGAGTCTTCGAGAGCCTCTCGTACTACCTGGTGATTGCGACCGCGGGCCATGATACAACAAGTTCGGCAATGGCCGGTGGATTGCACGCGTTGATCGCGCATCCGGCGGAGTTCCGTCGGCTGCGCGAGTCGCCGGAGCTGCTGAATTCCGCAGTCGAAGAGATGTTGCGCTGGACCTCGCCGGTGAAGCACTTCTTCCGCACGGCGACTCAGGACTATCAACTTCGGGGCAAGCAGATCCGCGCCGGCGATTCGCTCATGATGTGCTTTCCCTCCGGTAATCGCGACGAGGAGGTTTTCGTCGATCCTTTCGCGTTCCGGGTCGATCGGACGCCCAACCGCCATATCGCTTTCGGCCACGGCGTGCACCAGTGCCTCGGCCTGAACCTTGCGCGGATGGAGATGAAGGCGCTGTTCACGGAAATTGTTGCTCGGGTGGACTCGATCGAACTGGCGGGGGAGCCTGCGTGGATTGAGGCCAATCTCGTTAGTGGCGCGAAACGGCTGCCGATCACGTACCGTATGAAGAGCTGCCCGGTGCAGTGATCGCGCCATCGCGTGCCGGATGGTCGGGGAGCCGTGCGTTGCCGCAGGCGCGCCCGGTCCTCTCTTTCAGACTGACAGCAGGAAACAGCGATGATTGAAGCGATTATCTTCGAGGCGATCCGCACGCCGCGAGGCAAGGGAAGGAGGGACGGCGCGCTGTACGAGGTTGGTCCCGTTCAACTGCTGGCCGGGCTGATGCAGGAGCTGGAGCGGCGGACTGCAATCGACACCGCGCTGATCAACGATGTTCTGATCGGCTGCGTGCAGCCGTATGGCGAGCAGGGCGGCGTGATTGCCAAGATCGCCTCGCTCGCCGCTGGATGGTCCTGGACGGGCCCGGGCCTTCAACTCAATCGCTATTGCGGCTCGGGCCTCGATGCCGTGAATCTGGCAGCGCAAAAGATCCGTTCCGGGTGGGACGAACTGATCGTCGCCGGCGGCGTGGAGTCAATGTCGCGCATGGGAATCGGCGCGGCGCCGAGTGTGCGCGATCATCAGCCGCGGCTGTCGTTCGAGCTGGGAATGATCCCGCAGGGCGTCAGTGCTGACTTGTTGGCGACGGTAGAGGGGCACGCGAGGGAGGAGGTCGACGACTATGCGCTGCGTTCGCAGCGCCTCGCGGCACAGTCGCGAGACGAGGGGCGTTTTGATCGTTCGCTGGTGCCGGTGCGCGATATCAACGGCGTCGTTTTGCTGGCTGCGGACGAGGCGATCCGGGCGGATGCGACCATGGAGGGATTGGCAAAGCTCGCGCCGTCCTTTGCCGACATGGGCGAATTCGGCGGCTTCGATGCGATCGCCCAATCGAAATATCCGCGGCTGGAAGAGATCAGGCACGTTCATACAGCCGGAAATTCCTCGGGCATCGTCGACGGGGCCGCACTGATGCTGATCGGCAGTCTCGAAAAAGGCCTCGAGCTGGGCCTGAAGCCGCGCGCGCGGATCGTTGCTACGGCGGCGCTGGGTGTCGAGCCGGCGATCATGCTCACCGGGCCTGCGCCCGTTACCGCTGCCGCGCTGCGCAAGGCCGGATTGAGCTTCGCAGACATCGATCTGTACGAGGTCAACGAAGCGTTTGCGAGTGTCGTGCTGCGCTTCATCGCGGAGACGCAAGTCCCGCTCGATAAGGTCAACGTTAATGGTGGCGCCATCGCGCTCGGTCATCCGCTCGGCGCCACCGGCTGCATGTTGCTCGGTACACTGCTCGACGAACTGGAACGGCGTGAACTGAACCGCGGCGTCGTCACGCTATGCGCTGCCGACGGTATGGGCGTCGCCACCGTCATCGAACGGATCTGATCGGGAGTTACCATGACCGCCATCGACTACGCCAAGGATGAGCAAGGCATCGTCACGCTGACGATGGACATGCCTGGTCAGGGCGCCAACACCATGAATCAGATATTCCGCGACGCTTACATTGCGGCCGCGGATCGGATCGAGCAGGAGCGCGATACGATTGCGGGGGTGGTCCTCACGTCTAACAAGCCGACTTTCTTCGCCGGCGGAGATCTCAAGGGACTGCTCGTCGCCGACGATGCCGCCGGGCTGTTTGCCCGCGCCGAAGCCATGAAGGCGACCATGCGCAGGTTCGAAAAACTCGGCAAGCCCGTGGTCGCGGCAATCAACGGCACGGCGCTTGGCGGCGGTTTTGAGCTTTGCCTCGCCTGTCATGCGCGCTTCGCTATCGACGACAAGTCCCTCGTGCTCGGCCTTCCGGAGACGGGGCTTGGGCTGATCCCGGGTGCCGGCGGCGTTGTACGTCTGGTCCGGATGCTCGGGCTCGAGACGGCGATGCCGCTGATTATCGAGGGCGCCGTGTTCGCCGCGCGGCGCGCACTCGACCTCAAGCTGCTGACCGGCGTTGCGCGTGACAAGGACGATCTGCTGGTGCAGGCGCGTGCCTGGATTCTCGACAATGCCGAGGCGGTGCAGCCGTGGGATCGCAAGGGGTTCTGCATCCCCGGCTCGACGCCGGTCGCGGCGGCGCCGCTCGCTTGGCTGCGAACCGCGCCGACGCTTCTGATGAAGAAGTCCCGCGCACGCTATCCTGCCTTGCAGGCCGCAATGTCGGCGGCAGTCGAAGGTGCTGCGGTCGACTTCGACACGGCTTGCCGGATTGAAAGCCGCTATCTGGCGCAAGTCGGGGTCGGGGGCGTCGCCAAGAACATGATCCACACGTTCTTCTTCCAGATGAACGAAATTAAGGCGCGCAAGAGCCGTCCGCAGGGTGTGCCGGATGCCAACTTCGCGCGGATCGGGATTCTTGGCGCTGGCCTGATGGGTCGCGGCATCGCACAAGTCGCCGCGCAGCGCGGCCTCGCCGTCGTGATGAAGGACGCGACGCAGGAGCAGGCCGACAGGGCCAAGTCGATGATCGCGAGCGGCTTGGGCAAGGAGGTCGAGAAAGGCCGGCTGGCGCCCGATCGCATGAATGCCGCGCTGGCCTTGATCAAGCCGACCGGGACGACGGCCGATCTCGCCGGCTCAGAACTAATCATCGAGGCGGTGTTCGAGGACCGCGATTTGAAACTAGGCATCACGCGGGAGGCGGAGCCGTATCTTTCGCCCGGCGGCATCTTCGCCTCCAACACGTCGACGCTGCCAATCACCAGCTTGGCGCAAGCCTCGGCCGCTCCGGCGAACTACATCGGGTTGCACTTCTTCTCGCCCGTCGATCGGATGCCGCTGGTTGAAGTCATCAAGGGCGCCTCTACATCACCGGAGACGCTGGCCCGAGCCTACGATTTCGTCTGCCAGATAGGCAAGACGCCGATCGTGGTGAACGATAGCCGCGGCTTTTTCACCAGCCGCGTGTTCGGGACGTTTACGCGCGAAGCGGGCGCCATGCTACTCAGTGGCGTCGACGCAGCGGAAATCGAAAGCGCCGCAATCTGGGCCGGCATGCCCGTCGGCCCCCTCGCGGTGATGGACGAGACGTCGCTGGCACTGGCCTGGAGCGTGCGGCAGCAGACAATCGCGGACTTCGAAGCCGTAGGCAAGACGGCGCCTCCGCATCCACATTGGGCTGTCGTCGACAGGATGGTCAACGCGCTGAAGCGCCCTGGCCGTGCCGGAGGCGGCGGCTTCTACGAGTATCCGCAAAGCGGCAAGAAGCGCATCTGGGCGGGGCTGCGCGAGGAATTTCCGCCGAGCGCGGAGCAGATCCCGCAAGACGAACTGTCCGAGCGCTTCCTCTACATCCAGGCGCTGGAGTCAGTGCGTTGCCTTGAGGAGAACGTTATCGAAAGTCCCAGAGACGCCAATATCGGTGCCGTGCTGGGCATCGGCTATCCGCGGTGGACCGGTGGTCCGCTGCAATACATCGATATGATCGGAAGCAGAGCGTTCGCGCGCCGGGCGTTGGAGCTGGCGGTCAAATACGGAGAGCGCTATGCGCCGCCGCCACTGTTACTGAAGACCGCGGAGCGCGACGGCCGCTTCTGCAGCTGATCAACGCCGCCGCGGAGCCTTTCTCCGATGGCGGGCAAGCGAGGCGCTTGATCGTCCTGGGTGTGCCGATCACTCGCGCGCACGTTGTTCTCGGCGCATCCGCCCCACCGATGCTGCGGTTGCTAACACCGCGAGACGGGTGAGGCGGACCGCGCTACGGCGTGTCGTGGTGCTGTACCGCCGATCGCGGCGCGTCAGGCCTGATCGATCCTGACCTGTGATGCGCACCGGGGCAGGCTTGCGGACGTCTCGAACATATTGTATCAATGGTACAACCAAAGCCAGGATTGGCATCAAAATCGCAGGGTGGAAACCGTGGCCAGATTGAGTTGGGCAGTTGCTTTCCTTGCCGGGTGGTCCGCTTCTGCAAGCGCAGAGCCGCTTAAGATCGGGGTGCTCACCGACATGTCGGGCGTAATAGCCGATACGGTGGGCAAGGGATCCGTGGTCGCCGCTGAGCTCGCCGTCGCCGATGCGGGTGGTTCAGTTCTAGGGCGTCCGATTCAGATCCTGTCCGCAGACCATCAATTCAAGCCGGATATCGGATTGACGATCGCGCGCCGGTGGTTCGACGAGGAACACGTCGAGGCGATTGCAGACGTGCCCGGATCAAATGTCGCCTTGGGAGTCCAAAATCTCGCCAAGTCGAAGGGCAAGATCGCTTTGATTTCCGGATCCGGCTCGCTCGATCTGTTCGGGAAGTCGTGTTCGCCGACCGGTTTCATCTGGAGCTTCGACACTACAGTGCTGCCCCGGGCGTCGGTGCTCAGCGGCGCGGCTGACGGCCTGAAGAAGTGGTTCGTCGTCGGTCCTGACTATGCATTCGGCCATCAGATGGAACGCGCGGTCACGGACACCGTGACGGAGATGGGTGGAACAGTCGTCGGCACCAGACGTTCGGCGATCGGAACCTCGGATTTTGCATCTCTGCTCCTCTCAGCGGCCGAGGCCAAGCCGCAGGTCATTGCATCGTCCTTCGCCGGTCACGACGGCGTATTGCTGATCGAAAATGCTTCCGAGTTCGGACTGCTGAAGGAGGGGATCAGGATTGCGAGCATGATGCTGTTCATCACTGACGTCCATAGTCTTGGTCTCGATCGCATGAAAGGTATCTACACCACGGCTGCGTTCTATTGGGATGACAACGACGACACCCGCGCTTTCAGCAAGCGGTTCGCGGAAAAGATGAAGCGCCCACCAACCTACCTTCAGGCTGGTGTCTACAGCTCGGTCAGCCACTACCTGAAGTCCGTCAAGGCCGCTGGTACCACGGAGGGCGTTGAGGTCGCAAAGAAGATGCGGGAGTTACCGGTTTCCGATTTAACGACGCCCTCGGCGACGATCCGAGCAGACGGTCGGGTGATGCGCGATATGCTGCTGGTACAGGTAAAATCGCCGGACGAGTCCCGTGGCCCGTGGGACTACTACAAAATCATCCGCCGGTTGAAGGCAAGCGAGCTGATGCCCGCGCAACCGAACCCCGACTGCGCTATTGAGCAACGTTAGCACCGTTTCGGAGGTGAAGCCGATATATCCGTGTTCGCCGGGTCGATCCATGCCTTGATCAAGGTTCATGCGTTGTTCAACGCCGGCTAATCATTCGTTTCAACTCAAAACAACGCCTGGATATGACAATGGGCTCGAAAACAATGTTCCTCGACAGGCGCGCCGTTCCGGTCGAAACAGTTCTGTCGAATGCGTCCAAAGCGGCGAGGGGGCTGCACATTCTCGGGGTGAGCGAGGGGGATACGGTCGCGCTGCTGCTCCGGAACGATTTCTCGTTCGTCGAAGCGACGCAAGCTGTCGCATTGCTGGGGGCCTATTGCGTGCCGATCAACTGGCACGGCAAGCCCAATGAGATTCAATATATCCTCAATGACGCAAAGCCCGTCGTGCTGGTGGCGCATGCGGATCTGCTGGCGCCGTCGCGCGACGCAATGCCTAGCGGCATGAGGGTGCTCAGCGTTCCGACCCCTCCGGAGATCTGCGCGCAATTCAACGTACCTGCCGATTTGGCGAGGCCCGCCCCGGGCGACGTATCGTGGCCTGACTGGCTAGCGCAGTTCGAGCCGTGGAGCGAACAGGCGAAGCGCAGCCGCGCAACTCTCATTTATACATCGGGAACGACGGGGCATCCGAAGGGTGTCAAACGCGAGCCTGCGACCGCGGAGCAGGCACAGGCCTATGCGGAACTGATGCGGAATGTGTATGGCGTTGTTCCAGGCGCTCGGGTTCTGATCGGCGGTCCACTCTATCATGCTTCGCCCAATGCATATTTGCGGCAGGCAGTCTCGCAAGCCGATGTCGTGTTACTGCAGTCGAAATTCGATCCTGAGGAGACGCTGGCCGCGATCGAACAACATGCCATTACCCATGCGGTAATGGTTCCGACGATGTTCGTGCGCCTGATGCGGCTGCCTGAGGCGGTTCGGGAGCGGTACAATATCAGTTCGCTGCGCTGGGTGATTCACACGGGTGCACCGTGTGCACCCGATATCAAGAAGGCTCTGATGCAATGGTGGGGGCCGGTGCTTTATGAAACGTATGGTGGCACCGAAGTCGGCGCGGTAATGATCTCCACCCCGCAGGATTGGCTGGATCATCCCGGTAGCGTCGGACAGCCCACGCCCGGGGCTCGGATCGCGATCTACGGGGATGATGGCAAGCAGGTGGCGCCCGGCGAGGTCGGGGAAATCTACATTCGCCAGCCGGCGCTTGCCGATTTCACATACCTTAATCAGGACGACAAGCGAAGGGCGATCGAGCGCGACGGACTTATCAGCGTCGGGGATATCGGGTATCTGAAAAATGGAAGGCTCTACCTCTGTGACCGTCGTTCCGACATGGTGATTTCCGCCGGCGTTAATATCTATCCGGCAGAAATCGAATCGGTTCTGATCCAGTGTCCCGGCGTTCGAGACTGCGCCGTCTTCGGCATTCCCGACGAAGAATTCGGCGAGACCCTGGTCGCTGCGGTGGAGCGTGCCTCGGATGAGGCGCCCTCGGCGCTGCAGGTGCGTGAATTCCTCGAGGCACGTATCGCCAAGTACAAGGTTCCGCGGCGGATTGACTTCCACGAAACACTACCTCGGGAGGAGAGCGGAAAGATATTCAAACGACGCTTGCGCGATCCGTTCTGGAATGCCGCCGGTCGGCAAATTTGATTGGGCTCAGGATCATTGACGATTGCTTGGCTGCCGGACGGAGAGCGCCGGCGTATGCGGAGAAAGTGACTATGGTTGAAGCGCACATGGTCTTCCGTCATTTTGCCAATTCGCGGATCCGCAGGCGAAATATCGCCAGGCCTGTCATCGTTGCGATCGGTCTGACGTTTCTCGCTTCCTCTGCTGCCATTGCCGACAAGAAATATGATTCGGGCGCTTCGGACGCTGAAATCAAGATTGGCCAGACCATGGCCTACAGCGGCCCTGCTTCAGCTTTTGCGCTGGTGGGACGGATAATGGTCGCCTACTTTAAGATGCTTAACCACGAGCACGGGGGCATCAACGGACGGAAGATCAATCTCATCTCGCTGGACGACGGCTACAGCCCGCCCAAGACGGTTGAGCAGACCCGCAGGCTAGTGGAGTCCGACGAGGTCCTGGCCATCACCTCGTCGATGGGCTCGCCCACGAATATCGCAGTTGCCAAGTATCTCAACGCCAAGAAGATCCCTCAGATCCTCGCACTGGCAGGAAATCCGAAGCTTGACGATCCCGTCGCGCTTCCGTGGACGACGACGTTTTACGCATCGGCTTACGTCGAGACGCAGATATATGCCCAATATATCTTGAAGAACAAGCCCGACGGCAGGATCGCAATCCTCTACCAGAACGACGATTTTGGTCGCAACTATCTGGTTGGCCTGAAGGCGGCACTTGGCAGCAGGGCATCGATGATTGTGAAGGAAATGAGTTACGATCTGACTGATCCGACAGCGGATTCGCAGATTTTGACACTGAAGTCGTCGGGAGCCGACATTTTCTTCATCGCTGCCACTCCGAAATTTTCGGCGCAGGCGATCCGTAAGACCTACGAGCTGGACTGGAAGGCCACGCGTATCGTCGTGACTGCGGGAAGCCAGATTCAGACAGTGCTGAAAGCTGCGGGTCTGGAGGCATCGAAAGATCTCCTGAGCTCGCAGTGGATCATGGCCGGCGGCGATCCCGCTTGGGAGAACGTGGCGGCCATGAAGGAGTTCGACGCCTTCATGGCGAAGTGGGTGCCAGATGCGCGCCCGGAGGATGCCAGCGCAACATACGCCTATTCAGGCGCACAACTACTCGCAGAAGTGCTCCGACGCTGCGGGGACGAATTGACACGAGAAAACCTGATCAGGCAAGCGACGACCATCAAGGACTATCGGCTGCCGTTGTTCATTCCTGGAGTCATGATCAATGTATCCCAAACAAGCCGGATAGGCTGGCGCCAGGGGCAGATGGAGCGATTCGATGGAAGGAATTGGGTGTTCTTTGGTGACATTATAACCGTGCCGGAAAGCGCTACAAAGATCGCGAACTGATGCACTTCGGCGGCGGTCGGACTTCGGCAAACGGGGGCTTTCCCCCGTGATATGTGAAGGCAGGGATGCACGATTGGTGTGCGTCACGCGTCCGGGAAGGCCTTATACCTCGCCGAAGGCACCACGTGCGGTGAGTTCCTCGATTTTGGATGAGGAATATCCGAGCATCTGTGTCAGCACCTCGTGGGTGTGCTGTCCAAGGGTGGGGGCTGCGACGGGGTCAGCGAGCGGCGTGTCCTTGAACTTCATGGGGGAGCCGATGTTCGGGATCTGTCCGGCCGTGGGATGCGGGATCGATGTCGCTAACGCACGTTCCGCCATATCGGATGATTGAAAAGCCCCCGCGACGGTGCGAACGGGCCCGGCGGGAACGCCTGCTCGCTGCATCTTGTCGGCCCAATACTCGCAGGAGTTTCCGGCGAGAATTCCCTCGATGACCTCCGTCAACTCTCCCCTGTTTGCGACACGTTCGGCATTTGTCGCAAATTGACTGTGCTCGACGAGATCCCGTCGCTCCAACACGTCCGTGACGAGGCGTCGATAGGTTCGATCGTTTGCGCAGGCGATGTATAGCGGCCCGTCCGCGGCATTAAAGACGCCAGTCGGGGCGCTATCCATGCTGCGATTGCCGAAACGCGTCGGATTCTGGCCAGTCGCAAGGTAGTTCATCGCGTGAAAGCCGAGCATGAGTGTCGCAGTATCGTGCAGCGACACTTCGACTTGCTGGCCGCGGCCGGTTCGCTCACGCGCAGCGATACCGCCCAGCACGGCGATCGCCGCAATCATGCCGGTCGATATGTCCATCACGGCCGGCCCGGTCCGGACCCCCGGCTGATCGGGATATCCGTTCAGGGACATGAAGCCGGTCTCTGCCTGAATCACCGGGTCGAAGCCCAGGCGATCGGCCAGGGCACCGTCGCGACCGTAGGCAGATACACTGCAATAGATCAGGCGCGGGTTGATTTCCTTGACCTGATCGAAGCCCAAACCAAAACGGTCCATGACTCCCTTGGAGAAGTTCTCGACCAGGACGTCGGCGCTGGCGATCAGATCTTTCGCGACGTCGCGCGCAGCATCCGTCGCCAAATCGAGTGCGATGCCTGACTTGTTTCTGTTAACCCAGAGGAATGGTACCGACTCGCCGCCGAGATAGGGCTGAAAGCGTCGAAAGTCGTCGCCCTTTGCTGCATTTTCGATCTTGATCACTTCCGCGCCCATGTCGCCGAGAAACAGGGTGCACATCGGTCCGGCAATAAAGTGCGAAAAATCGACCACGCGGAGGCCTTCGAGAGGCGTCGGCGCGCCGGCCACTCGGAGAAGCGGGGCCGGGAGATCCGGTCGTTCGTTCGCTGTTGCCATTATGGCATCCTTGCTAAGAGAATAGGACTGGAACAGATCAGCGCGGTAGGCCCAATCCGCGCTGCGCAATGATGCTGCGTTGAATTTCGTTGGTGCCGATACTGATGACCCACATGAGTGAATGGCGAAGGTTTTGCTCGATACGACCGCGCAAGATCGCGCCGGGGCTGCCTTCGGTCAGAGTTGCTTCGAGGCCCAGGATGTCGAGCGCAACTTCGCCGAAGCGTTCCATCAGTTCGCCCGAGTAGACCTTGCTTGCTGCGGCGTCGTGTGGCGGTGTCTCGCCGCTGTCGACTTGCTTGGCGCAATAAAGCATCATCTGCCGACCCGATTCGATCCGCGCCGCTAGATCCCCGATCTTTTGACGGACAATCGGGTCAAGCCGCATTGGCTTCCCGTCTGTCTCGACACCGCGCAGATAGGTGCACAACAGCTCAAACGCGTGCGCGACTTTGAGCACAATGCCGCCACCGATGAATCCGCGCTCCGTGGCCAGCGCTCCGGTCAGCACCTTCCAGCCGTTGCCCTCGTCGCCAACCATGTTCGCGGCTGGCACCTTTACGTTGTCGTAGAACACGTTGGCGAACGTGCCGCCATACATGGTCGTCGACGTCTGGATGGTGATGCCGGGGGTGTCCATCGGCACGATGAACATGCTGATGCCGGCATGAGCCGGTTTGGAGTCGGGATTTGTCCGCGCTGCGAGCAGCATATATTCGCCCCAATACGTCGTGGTCCAGATTTTCTGGCCATTGATGACGTAGTGGTCGCCGTCGCGGACCGCGCGGGTCCGCAGCGAGGCAAGATCGGAGCCGGAGTCGGGCTCGCTGTAGCCCATGCCGTAGATTGCTTTTCCGTTGAGGATCTCCGGCAAATATTTCCGCCGCTGCTCGGGGGTCCCATAGACTTGAAGCATTGCTGCCTGAACCGGGGCACCGGCACGCGGAGCTTCGGCCCGCTCCATCTCCTCCATAAGCGCCAGTTGCTCGAAAGCGCTGCGTTCTTGCCCGCCGAAATGCTTCCGCCATGCCAGGCCGATCCAGCCGGTTCGCCCCAGGTCGAGGGCAAAAGCGCGATCATATTCGCGTTCGGCGAATGGCGGCTGTTGATGTGCGGCGCGACGTTCGCCGCTCCAATGCTCCAGCAGCCACGCTCTAACCTCACCGCGGAACTCGTTAGCGGCGGGGCCGAGATCGTATTCAGGAAGGCGATCCGGGGTACCGCCGAGAAAGCGATCTGCCAGTTCGTCGCGGGCTGGACGCGCGCCGCCGTGACGCAGCACGTCGAGGTGTATCCGCTTGAAGTGTCGCGGCGCTTCGTGCTCCTCGCTGTAGCCGATCGCACCGAACGTGTGGTGGGTTTCCAACGAAACCTGGCGCAAAGCATCGCCGGCCAGTACGCATGCTGCTGCCGCGAACCAATGCCAGTCGCGCGCACCGGCGTCGTATTGCTTCGCCGCACTGCCGATTGTCAGCTCCACGCCCTGAAGGTCTATGTGGCAGTTCGCCAGTTTATGCTGGATCGCCTGAAAGCGGCCGATCGCCTGGCCAAATTGCTTGCGTTCCTTCGCATAAGCTACGGCGAGTTCGAATGCCCGTCTGGCCGCGCCATAGGCGCGCGCGGCATATCCCAATCGCGCGATAGCCACGAGATTGTCGACGCCGTCTTTGTTCAGCGGCACCCGCACAGTCGGTGCATCGGCGAACCGGACGCGCGACTGTCCGCCTAGGTGCATTGCTGTAGCCGCCTCGATCATGACGCCAGGTGCGTCGGCGTCGACGATGGTGAGGACCGGCCCCGCTGTGAAGACTGCGAAGTGGGTGGCGCCCTCCGCTCCTTCGACGAACGCGATATCGCCGGTCAGTCGGTCCGATCGCAGCGCCGGCCGGCCGGCGGAGCGGTCGCCGTCGAACTCGCCGAATGCCAGCGGGATGCAGTGGTCGCCGGTATGCATGCCGGCCAACACCGCCGCAACCCGCTCATCATTCGCTTGTTCCACGACACCAGAAAGGTTGAGGAGGGCGGCGGACAGCAGCGGTGATCCGCATCCCGCACGCCCCAGCTCCTCCTGTACGATCACGACTTCGCGTAAGCCGCCTTGGCCCGGATCGGTACCCAGGGCCGTCAACCCCAGGTTTGCCAACTGCTTCCAGAGCTGTCGTTCGGTCTGCCGGCCGGCGTCAACGGTTCGGGCGCCGGCGATGTGCTGACCGAGAAATCCGCGCACGGAACCACGCAGCATGTCGCGTTCCTCGTCGGTCGGTAGTTGGTCGTGGTTGGGCATGCTCGGATCCGGGGGAAGTCACCTGTAAAAGGTTGAACCATTGTAATAGGTGACTCTCTGACGCGTCAACCGACCGGTTCTTACGTGCTGCGCATCGGAACAATGCCTCTGTTTGATGGAACGATTAAGGTTGATCTGCTATGTTGGGCAAAAGGTCCGATCATTGTTACCCCGAGGTGCCATGACCATCGCTCGCCCGTCCGCAGGCCCCAAACCGGCTCAAGCTCCGTCCGCCACATTCCGGCGCATCCGCTCGGCCCGCGCTTTCGACGAAATCGCTGCCCAGATTCGCACCGAATTGGCTGAGGGGCGTCTCGCCGTCGGCACCCGATTGCCGTCCGAACGTGCTCTGTCCGAGCAGTTCGGTGTCTCGCGCAATACCCTGCGAGAGGCGCTACGTTCGTTGGAGCATGCGGGGCTGATCCGGTTGCAAAAGGGGGCGAGTGGCGGTGCGTTCATCAGCCAGCACAGCGACGAGGCCATCTCCACCGGGCTGATGGATATGTACCATGTCGGCTCGATCCAGCCTGCGCAGCTGACAGAAGCGCGAGATCTGGCTCGAATCGGTTGTCGTGCGGGAAGCGTGCCGGCGGGCAACGCCAGCGGACATCGATCTGCTCAACCGGACCATCGACGAAGCACAGGACGCGAAGGAGCGCGGAGACTTCGACGCGCGTGCAGAACGGCACATCGAGTTCCACCGCATCCTGGCGCGGATGACCAATAATCCGGTGATGGTCATCGTGATGAATGGCGTGCTGGACGTCTTGAGCCACTTCGTCCAGCGCATCGGTGAATACGACAACAATTTTGTTTTGCCGTCGCGCCGCCGCTTCATGAAACTCTTTTCCGAAGGGAATGCCGATGCAGCGGCTGCGGAGATGGAGACCTGCCTGAAGCGCTTGCAGCGCAGCTATTTGTCCCGAATTGAAGCCGACCGCGGTGAGGACACGGACGAGCCGATTTCGGCACCGAAACGCCGCGCCGTGGCCAAGACTCCACGCTAAGCCGTCTTCGCCCCTCACTATTTCCTCGAAACCGTCCGCCGTGCCCCTTTCAGCAGGGGGGCGCGGCTTGCGCGCGTCCATTCGATTGGGGACGGCGGCTCTACGCCCGCACCGTCCTCGACCGCAGGGTTTGACAGTCCGGACCATCGCGGTTAGGTTTTCCAATGGTTGAACCAAAAACGGATGGATGAGATGGACGCGGCGCCTTCCTTGGGTGAAAAACTGGCGGTGTTGTTGGCGCGGGACATGACTGACGGCGAAAAGGCCATCATCGGCACCAATTCCGATATCCAACTCGCGGCCTGCAATCTCGCGCGGAACATGCAGGCGCCACGGTTGTGGTGGATCTCCGGCCCCGGCGGAATGGTGAACCCGACCCGGGATCACCTTCTGTCCACGGCGGACTACGAGAACCTCGAGTCGGCAGAGGCGTGGATGGATCTGCCGAACATGATTGATTTCATTGACTGGCAGATCCACTTCTTCGATTTCGCCATCTTGTCGGCGTTGCAGGTCGATCGGTTCGGCAACATCAACACCGTGGTGGTGGGCGACCAACACAAGCCGCGTGTACGCGGTCCGGGTACTGTCGGTATCAGTGCCCTTTGTGGCCTCGCCAAGCGCTTTTATGTGTTTGTGACTCGCCATGACCGCAGTGCTTTCGTTCCTCGCGTCGACTTTCTGTGCGGCGCGGGGCACATGGAAGGCGGCAATTCCCGAGAACAGATGGGCCTGCCTCCAGGCGGTCCGAAGCTGGTACTGTCGCCGCTGGGCGTGTTCGATTTCGAGCCGCGCAGCAAGGCCATGCGTGTCCGGTCAGTCCATCCGGGGGTCACCCTGGAGCAGATCCACGAAGCAACCGCGTTTGATCTCATCGTCGATGGTACGCCTCCCGTTACGGACATGCCGACCGTCGAGGAATTACGCATTCTTCGGCAGGTCGTTGACCGCCGTGGCGATCTCCTCCGCAAGTTTCAATGATCGCTTCCTTCGTTGCCTTTGCAAGTTCCCGTTCAAAATAACCCGGTCAAAGCAAATATGAGCAAGAGCAAGATTATTTCCATCGACGAGGCGGTCGCCGATATTTCCGACGGCTCGAAAGTGGCTCTCGGTGGGTGGATATTCAACGCGCAGCCGATGGCACTGGTTCGCGCCCTGATACGCAAGGGCGCGCGGAATCTGGATTTGATCCCCGCACCCGGCTCGATCGCGCCGGATATGTTGATCGGCGCCGGTTGCGTACGCTCCACGGCTTGCGTTTTTATCAGTTTCGAGCACTTCGGTTTAGCGCCCCACTTCCGACGCCGGGCCGAGAGCGGTACGCTCAAAGTCTACGATCTCGACGGGCCTGCTATAGCCGGAGGATTGCGCGCCGGAATATGCGATCTTCCCTACATGCCGATTCCGGACCTCGGCACGGATTTACCGAAGCACGCGCCGGAACACTACTGGCCTTTGCCAACGGAGCCCGGGCAGCGGAAGTTACTGGCTGTCGCCGCGATCAAACCGGATGTATGCCTGATTCACGCGCAGCAGGCCGATGAGCACGGTAACGTGCAGCACCTTGGTCCGCCGTTCTTTGACGCCATGCTCGCTCAGGCATCGCGGCGGGTGATCGTCTCGGTGGACCGGATCGTCTCGACCGATACGATCCGGCGTGCCAATCATTTGACCAAGCTTCCAAGTGCAATGGTCGACGCGGTGGTCGAAGCGCCGTTCGGCGCTCATCCGACGGCTTCACCGTCGATCTATCGTTCCGATCAGGGACACCTCAAGGAATACGTCAAGAAAAGCGCGAACGACGATCTTTTCGCCGAATACCTGCGGCGCTATGTCCGCGATACACCGCGACATACGGACTATCTCGATGCCATCGGTGGCAGCCGCCTGGCTTCGCTCGCCGTGTCGGAAACCAATCTCGTTTGAAGCAGGTCCCTGATGAACATGTCCGCGCGTCCCGGAATTCTCGATGGTATTCGGGTTCTTGACTTTACCGCGGTAATGTCAGGACCTTACTGCACTCGGCTGCTGGCCGATCTTGGCGCGGAAGTGATCAAGGTGGAGCCTCCGGAAGGTGACCACATTCGCCTCCGGCCGCCGTTGCGCGACGGGCGTAGCGCTTATTTCGCGCAATTGAATGCCGGCAAGAACAGCATGGCGCTCAATCTCAAGAAGCCCGAGGCGCGCGCGTTGATTTGCGACCTGGTGCCGCAATGCGACGTCGTGGTTGAGAACTATCGGCCGGGGGTCATGAAGCGGCTCGGCCTCGACTACGAGGCGCTATCGAAGCTGAACCCGAAACTCGTGTATTGCTCGATCTCTGGATTTGGCCAGCAGGGCACGTGGTCCGGTCGGAGCGCCTACGCGCCGGTGCTGCATGCGACCAGCGGCTACGACATGGCCAATCTCGACTATCAGGAAGGCGACGTGGAGCGGCCATTGAAGAACGGGATCTTCGTGGCGGACGTCCTCGGCGGCTCGATGGCCTTCGGCGCTATCCAGGCCGCAATGTATCATGCGCTCAAGACCGGACAGGGAGAGCATATCGACGTGTCGCTGCTCGACGCGATGGTGGGACTGCTGGTCTATGAATGCCAGGAAGCCCAGTTTCCAGCGGAGCGACGCCGTCCGCTTTACCAGCCGACGCAAGCGAGGGACGGCTTCCTGCTGATCGCGCCGGTCAGCCAGAACAACTTCGAAGCGCTCGCGCAGGCCACCAACCATGCGGAATGGATTGTCGACGATCGCTTCGCGACTACCAGCAAGCGCGAACACAACTGGGGGGAGCTGATGCAACTGCTCGACCAGTGGGCGGGCTCGCGCACCGCGGCAGAGTGCGAGGCCATCCTGACAAAGGCCGGGGTGCCTTGTTCACAATATCTGGCGATTCGGGACACCATGAAGTTGCCACCAATCGTCGAACGCGGCGTGTTCGAGCCGATCGACGACGGTGCCGGTCCAATGCGGGTCCCGAATCCCGCTTTCAGGTTCGCGCGCAATGCCGCGCACGCCCGTAACAAGGTGCCGGCCCTGGGCGAGGACGGTGCGAGGCTGCTGCGGGATCTGCTGGGGCTCAGCGAGGCGCGGATTGCCGAGCTTGGCCGATGCGGAGCGCTCTGCCACACGCAGGAGTCGGCCGTCGCTGTCGCGACTTGATGCGGGCTGAATAGCCCGTGATCGGCTGCGGTTGCAGAAGTGCATATGGAGACCGGCTAAATGGCATCTGTCGACTTTCGAATTCCGCAAGAAATAGCTGCAAATCTCGTCGATCCCTCGGTCTACGGCGATCACCGACTTCATGAAACCTATCGCTGGTTACGTGCCAACCAGCCGTTAGGGGTTGCCGATGTCGACGGGTTTGCGCCGTTCTGGGTCGTGACCCGGCATGCCGATATTCAGTCCATCAGCCGTCAGAGTGAGCTGTTTCGCAGCAGCGACCGTCCGGTTGCGCTGTTGGGCGCGCGCGCCGAAGTCAAGCTGCGCGCGATGTCCGGTGGCCAGCCTGGTTTGCTGCGTGCGCTGGTGCAGATGGATGCTCCCGATCATCCGAAATACCGGGCGCTGAGCCAGAAGTGGTTTCTGCCGGGCAACCTCCGGCTGATTGAAGGGCGCATTCGGGCGACCGCACAGGAGTACGCGGAGCGTCTCGTCGCGCTTGGAGGTCGTTGCGATTTCGTCTCCGATGTTGCGCTCAGCTATCCCCTGCGCGTGGTGATGGGAATTCTTGGGGTTCCTCAAGAGGAGGAGCCGCGTATGCTGAGGCTGACGCAGGAATTCTTCGGGACAAAAGATCCTGACACTATCCGTGAGAAGGGGCGGGCGGACGTCGGCGCGCTGGCCGATGTGATCGACGAGTTCGGCAGATTCTTCGCGAAGATTGCACAGGACCGGCGAACGCATCCGCAGGACGATCTTGCCAGCGTTATCGCCAACGCGAGCGTGGACGGGGCACCAATTTCCGATCTCGATGTGCTTAGCTACTACGTCACGATTGCTACCGCCGGCCATGATACGACGTCGTCGTCGACGGCGGGGGGCATGTGGGCGCTGTGCGAAAATCAGGACCAGTTCCGGAGGCTGCAGCAGGATCCATCCCTGCTTGCCGGTTTCATTGACGAGGCGATCCGCTGGACGACGCCGGTCAAGCATTTCATGCGGAGTGCGGCCGCGGATACCGAGATCGACGGTCGCCCGATTCGTAAGGGCGACTGGTTGATGCTCTGCTATGCCTCCGGTAATCGCGACGAAGCAGTTTTTGACGATCCAGACACTTTCCGTATCGACCGTTCTCCGAACCGGCATCTCGCGTTTGGATACGGCGCACATCTGTGCCTCGGACAATACTTCGCAAAAATGGAAATGCGGATCTTGTTCGAGGAATTGATGCTGCGCCTGAAGTCGGTCGCGCTGGATGGTGAGCCGGCGATGTCCGTGTCTTGGTTCGTCAATGGCCCGAAGCGACTGCCTATCCGTTACGAATTGAATTGATCGCCGCAAACGCGACGTAAGAAAATTTCTAAGAAGCGGCGAGCAACGCCGACGTTGGTGTTTTGAATTGGGAGGACGAGCTTGACGCCGTCAATTTCGGAAACGCGCTGGATCCCGCAAGATCCGAGCGGGGTTCCGGTTCTCCTGGAGCCGGTCGAACCGCTTCCAATGCCGGCGGTGCTGGGCCGGGTCCCTGCGGATTCGGTGGTCTTCTGGCGTTGTCCTGCGGTGAACACTGCTGGAGCTACGCGGAGATGCGGATGCATGTCAGTCGCGCAGCGAGCAGGGGTGAGAGACAGATGAAAATCAAAGCCGCCGTTGCACGGGCTCCGGATCAACCGTTCGAGATCATCACGTGCGAGATCGGGGAACCGGGACCCGGGGAGGTGCTGGTGCGGGTCAAGGCCTGCGGCATCTGCCACACCGATCTCGCAGTCAAGCACCAGCATATTCCAGTGCCGTTGCCGAAGGTGCTCGGTCACGAAGGGGCCGGCATCATCGAGCGCGTCGGGATCGGCGTGGTCGAGCTTGCCGAGGGCGACGCCGTGCTGATGAGCTTCGGATCGTGCGGCGGGTGCCTGAATTGCCAGCAGGGAGCTCCATTCTATTGCGACGATTTCGGTACTATCAACATGTTCGGTCAGCGCAAAGGTGGATCGGCGCTTCGATACCGGGGGGCCGAGCTCAGCGGGCACTTTTTCGCGCAGTCGGCGTTCGCGACGCATGTCATCGCGACGACCCGCAATGTGGTGAAGATCGCTGCCGATCTGCCAATTGAGGTACTGGCCCCGCTCGGTTGCGGTATCCAGACCGGAGCTGGAGCGGTGTTGAATACACTCGCGCCGCGCGCCGGAACGTCGATTGCGGTGTTCGGTACGGGCGCGGTGGGCCTGGCTGCAATCATGGCTGCGAAGATCGTTGGCTGCACCACGATCATCGCAGTAGATATCAGGTCGGAACGCCTTGCGGCGGCGCGCGATGTGGGGGCGACCCACACCATCGACGGGCAATCTGGCGATGTCGCCAATCAGATCGTCAAGATCACTGGTCGCGGCACGCACTTTTCGCTGGATACCACGGGGCATCCTGCGGCGGTCGAGGCGTCGGTGAGTTGCCTGCGGCAGCGTGGATGCGCTGTGCAGGTTGCTGCACCCCCGCGGGGCACGCGCTATCCGGTCGAAGCGAGCGTAATCGTTGGCCGCGGCCTCACCATTCGCGGTGTCGTGGAAGGCGATGCGGTCCCGAATGTATTCATCCCGCAGCTGATCGACCTGTTCAGGAGCGGGCTTCTGCCGATCGATAGGCTCACGACGTTCTTTCCATTTGATGAGATCAATCGCGCAATTGACGAGATGGAAACCGGCGCTGTGATCAAGCCGGTCCTGGTGATGGAATAGGCGACAACAAGAAAGTTCGAGGGGAAACATCATGCGGGAATCAAACGTTGACGAAGCCATCGCCAATCACAAGACCTACGGCAGCCTGGAGCAACACCACGCGTTGTTTTCGATGCTGCGCAGCGAAGATCCTGTGCACTGGACCGAGCCAAATGGCTATCGTCCGTTCTGGACTATCTCGAAACATAAGGATGTGATCGAAGTCGAGCGGCAGAACGACAAGTTCATCAATGCGCCGCGGACCAAGCTGCTCTCGATCGAATTCAGAATCGAAGGTCAGGGAGGCCATGGGGGGGCGGCCGATGCTCGTCCGCGCCATTAACCAGATGGATAATCCCGACCACGCCAAGTACAAGAAGCTCACCCATGCCTGGTTCCAGCCTCGGCAGGTTCGCCTGCTCGAAGAGCGTATCAATCGGCTTGCGCGCGAAAGTGTCGATCGCATGCTCGCGCATGGCGGATCGTGCGACTTCTACAATGACGTCGTTGTTTGGTACCCGTTGAAGGTGATCATGCTGATCCTCGGCATCCCGGATAAGCATGGTCAGCATCTGCTCGACATTACACGGGCCTATTTCGGTGGCGGCGATCCTGAAATGCAGCGCGGCAGTGATTTGATCGATGCGACGCTCGCCTACATGGATTTCTTTCGCGGCGTCGCGCGGGAACGGCGCAACAATCCGACGGATGACGTTGCCACTCTGATTGCCACTGCCGAGGTCGATGGCACAGTTGTCGGCGAATTCGAGGCGTCGTCGTACTTCGTCGCTCTCGCCAGCGCCGGTCACGACACCACGAGTGCCACGCTTGCGGGTGGCCTGCTCGCGCTGATCCAGAACCCGCAGGAGATGCAAAAATTGAGGGCGAACCGGGCGCTAATTCCGGAGGCGGTCGACGAAATGGTGCGGTGGGTTTCACCGGTCAAACATTTCTTCCGCACGGCGACCGAGGAATACACATTGCGCGGCAAGACGATCAAGCCGGGCGATCACCTGATGATGGCCTATCCTTCGGCAAACCGGGATGAGGAGGCATTCGAACAGCCTTTCTCGTTCATCGCCGATCGCAGTCCAAATCGTCATGTCGGCTTCGGTTTTGGTATCCATGCCTGCATTGGCATGTACCTGGCGAAGATTGAGATGGTCGCGTTCTTCCGCGAGCTGCTGGCGCGGGTCGACACGATCGAGCTTGCCGGAGACCCGGCCTGGACTGAAACCTCATTTCTGGGCGGGCTGAAGCGGTTGCCCATCAGCTTCAAGATCTCTGAAACGGCGGCGGCATGACTGCTCGGCGAACCGTGACGGGGCGGGGTGCGTCCGACAGCATTTGCCGCGATTTAAATATCGCACGAGGCAATGTGACCCATGGACATCGTGGCGAAACTGGTACTGGGTCTCTGATGCGGCGCCGGTGCCTGAGGCGCACCGGAGCTTCCCACGATGATGTTGGTCGCCGCCGAGATCAGGGATGCGTGTCCTGATGCAGATCAGGGATGCTAGTCCTGAGGCAGGCGGGCAACCGCAGCCATATCGGGTGTTCCGCACGCAGCGACATATTCCGTGCGGAGGCGCCGGACAAGCGATTCGACGCTGGGCACATCGTTGATCAGGTCGATGCCCTGGCCCGCGCTCCAGATCGTTTTCCAGGGTTGCGCCGAACTCGGGAGGTGATCGTGCCGCATCCCCTTGCCGAGTGGCTCCGGCAGATTGTCCGGGTCAAGTCCGGCATTGCGAAGCGAGGGCGCGAGCCAGTTCGCGGGGACGCCCGCCACCTTGCCGGTGTAGATGAGATTCGATGACGTCTGCGATATGAGCATCCGCTTGTATTCGTCCGGAGCCATGGATTCGGCGGTAGCAATGAAACGTGTTCCGAGATAGGCGAGGTCGGCTCCTAGCACTTCGGCCGCCCGGATGGCAGCGCCATCCGAGATCGCGCCGGCCATGACGATCGTGCCGTCGAAGATCGATCGTACCTTGCGGATCAGGGCGAAATGGCTTGTCGTCCCCGAATGCCCGCCGCCGCCGGCACCGATGCAGATCAATCCGTCGACTCCGGCTGCTATGGCCTTCTCGGCGAAGCGGATGTCGGTGACGTCGTGGAAAAGTCTGACGCCTGCGTCGTGCGCATGACGGACCATGGTTGTAGGATCGCCACCGACGCTGATGATGATCTCGACCCCGTAACGGACGCAGAGCTCGAAATGTGCTCTCGCGTCCGCTTCGGCCATCCTGACGGCAAGATTGACTGCGACCGGCCCGGATCGCCTCCCGGTCTCCGCGGTATGCCGGTCCAGCGTTGTCCGAATTCGGTTAAGCCAGGCCTCGAATTCCGCGAACGTCCGCGCGTTTTGACGCGGCAGCGCCCCGATCAGCCCAGCCTTGCAGGCTTCCTCGACCAGTTCAGGGCCGCTGACGAGGAACATCGGGGCACAGATTGCCGGCAACACGAGTGAGTTCTTGATCCGTGCGTCCAGTGCCATCGTGGTACTTATCCTTAGGTTTGGGGCGCGGGCGCAGCGACAGCGTCCGCAGATAGATAGCGACTAATCGTTCGGCGTGAACATCGGTATCATCGCGCCGCCCTCTGCTGGCTTGAAAACGGCCTTGACCCGCTGTCCGATACGAAGGCTGTCCAAGTCGCAATCGACGATGTTGGTCAGCATCGTCACGCCTTCGTCGAGCCTGACATAGGCGATGGCGTAAGGAATTGGTCCGGCGCGCCGGGTCACGCTGACGCTGTAGATCGTGCCCTTGCCGGAGGCCTCGCGCCATTCGGTCTCGCCCAGGCAATAGGGACAAAGCAGGCGCGGATACCAATGCATCTTGTCGCAGCCGGTGCACCGCTTGAGGCGGAGCGACTGCTGCTGCGTCGCTTGCCAGAACGCGGAGGTCGCGGGATCGGACTCAGGCGCGGACAACGGCCGGTCTTGGGACATCGTGGTCATGATTTATGCTCGCTCCATGATCAAGGTCGCACTGCCGTGCCGGGAACCGAGCAGGCCGCCGGTGCCTTGGGCAAGCGCCAGCCTGCAATCGGGCACCTGGACCTTCGGATGGGCTTCGCCGCGCAACTGGCGCACGGCCTCGATCACCTTTGTGATGCCGCCGCGGTTCGCTGGATGATTGTTGCAGAGACCGCCGCCATCGGTATTGAAGGGCAGCTTGCCGATGCCGGAAATGAGATTGCCGTCGGCGACGAACCTGCCGCCCTGGCCTTTTGCGCAGAACCCCAGATCCTCGAGCTGCATCAGCACGGTAATGGTGAAGCTGTCGTAGATCGAGGCATACTGAATGTCCGCCGGCTTGACCGCGGCTTCCTCGAATGCGCGTGGTCCCGACAATGCGGCGCCGGACCAGGTGAGGTCGACCTGGCCGTTCTGCTGCCCCTTGATGGCCTCTCCGGTACCGAGCACGTTCACCACTGGCCGCTTCAGCGACCGCGCGATCTCGGGGCGCACCACTATCAGCGCGCCACCGCCGTCGCTGACGACACAGCAGTCGAGTCGGCGCAGTGGATCGGAGATCATCGGCGATTCGAGCACCTGCTCGACCGACACCGCTTCGCGCAGCATCGCGTTTGGATTGTGTTGTGCGTGGGCGGCGGCCGCGACCTTGATCCAGGCGAGTTGCTCGCTCGTTGTGCCATACTCGTACATGTGCCGGGCCGCCACCAGCGCATACATGTTCACGGTCAGCGGGCCGTAAGGCATTTCCCATGGGACATCGGGTGTGGCGGCCGTGACATTGCGCGGCGCGACGCCGCTGGAGCCGTCGCTGCGTGGGCGCCCGGCGAGGGTAATCAGGGCGACGTCACATTTGCCCAGCGTGATCGCCTGCGCGGCGTGGGCGACATGGATCAGGTAGGACGAGCCGCCCGTGTCGGTCGTGTCGATATGACGCGGCATCAGCCCGAGGTAGTCAGCCATGCTGTTGGCCCCGAGCCCGGGCGCGTCACCGGCGCAGAAGTAGCCGTCGACGTCGCGCAGCTCCAGGCCCGCATCTGCGAGCGCGCCCTTGGCGCATTCCGCGTGCAACTCGGCCACAGTCTTGTCCGGAGCCTTGCGGGTCGGATGTTCGAAAGCGCCTGCAATACAGGCCTTGCGTCGGATGCTCATCGGACAACTCCCCAATCGAATTCATAAAGCAGCTGGATCCATCCGTGACCCATCGGCCAGGAATCGTAGCGGCGCGTCCAGGTTGACCGGACCGTTTCAGGCTGTATATCATTGGTTCAACCAAAGACAACAGGCCCGCTGGCCCCCGGGGTGGTTTTTCCATGGTCGACTATCAGAAGACGCGGGCGTGGCGCTCGCCTGACGTGCCGCATCGTTACACGGCCAACGACACCATTCTTTATGCGCTCGGTGTGGGTGCGGGGGCCGATCCTTTGAGTGAAGACGTGCTCCGCCTGGTGTATGAGAGGAATCTCCTCGCGCTGCCCACCATGGCGTCGGTGCTGGCGTCGCCGGGGTTCTGGATGCGCGACAACAAGGAACTGGGGATCGACGCCCTCAAGCTCGTCCACGGCGAACAGTCGGTCCAGCTGCACGAGCCGTTGCCGGTGGCCACGACACTGATCGGCCAAAGTCGCGTCGTCCGCCTTGTCGACAAAGGGGAGGGCAAAGGCGCGATCATGCATGTTGAAAAGGTGCTACTCGACGAGACCGGCAAGCGAAAGATCGCGACCTGCGAACAAGTCCTCTTTTTGCGCGGCGACGGAGGTTTCTCCAGGCGGGGTGGTGGCGACGAGGCCGCTCCAGCCCCGCCAAATACGCCAGAGACCGCGCCCGAACGGGTCATCAGCTTGCCGACCCGAGCCGAGCAGGCTGTCCTCTATCGGCTGTCCGGAGATCTAAATCCACTCCACATCGATCCCTCGGTCGCGGCGAAGGCGGGCTTTCCGCGTCCGATACTGCATGGCCTTGCCACTTACGGCATCGCATGTCGCGGACTGGTAGAGGCATTCTGCAGCGGTGATGCAAACCGACTGACAGGCATCCGTGCGCGGTTGTCCGCGCCGGTTTACCCAGGCGAAACGATCAGCCTCGAATGCTGGCAGGTCGATGGCAACATCGCATTCCGGGGCCGCATCGTCGAACGCGACGCTCTGGTCCTGACCAATGGCTGGGCGACGATATGATTCCAGAATAGAGAAACGCTTTTATCGCGGCTTCCCCAAGTCGGATTGATCGGAAGCAGCCCGGCCAGCGCCCTCTAGTGATACTCCGCAACACTTTGCAACAGGATGAATACATGAACGATATGGTTACACTCGAAGGACGCACAGTGGTCGTCACCGGCGCGGCGCAGGGAATCGGCAAGGCGACCTCGGAGCTCGTGGTGGCGCTGGGCGGAAATGTTGTCGCGCTCGATCTGAACGGTACAGCGCTACGAGAGGCGCTTGCGCCGTTGCCGAGCGATCGCGTGATGGCCGTGACGGGAAGCGTCGTGGATGCCGATCTGGCCACGCGCACCGTTTCGGACGCAGTCTCGCGGTTCGGCGCGGTCCACGGGCTTGTCAACAATGCTGGCATCACCCGCCCCGCCATGATCGAGAAAATGTCCGCAGCTCAATGGCAGGACGTGATCGACGTTCACCTGACCGGCGCGTTCTACTGGACCCAGGCGGTGGGGCGTCACATGGTGCAGCGCGTCAAGGCCGGCGACCCGAGCGGCGGCTCGATTGTCAACATTTCGTCCGACGCCGGGCGCAAGGGCTCGATCGGGCAGATCAACTACGCTGCGGCCAAGGCCGGCCTGCTGGCGATGTCCATGACGGCGGCGCGCGAATGGGGCAAACACAACATCCGCGCCAATTCGCTATGCTTTGGTGTGGTCGAAACCCCCATGACCGAAGTCGTACGTGGAGACAAGTTCCGCAACGGAATACTGGCGCAGATTCCGCTCGGGCGGTGGGCGAAGCCGGAAGAGGTGGTCCGGACGATATGCTTCCTGCTGTCCGATGCGGCATCCTACGTCACGGGCCAGCACCTCGGCGTCAACGGCGGATTCCATATCAGTCTTTGATCGAGCATCTCAGATCTGACCGCCGCAAAAAAAATGCCGCGACGAGCGCCGCGGCAGTCTGGGAGAAAGAAGGCGCGCCGCGTGATCAGTAACCTGATCCGGCGCGCATCATTTCCCGCGCGATCACGATGCGCTGGATCTGATTGGTTCCCTCGAAGATCTGGTTGAGCTTGGCGTCGCGCATCATGCGCTCCACGGGATAATCCTTGACATAGCCGTAGCCGCCAAAGACCTGGACCGCGTCGGTGGTGACCTTCATCGCGACGTCGCTGGCGAAGCACTTGGCCATGCTGGCGTAGAGCGGGAGTCGATCGAAGTCGCCGGCATCGCCGATCCGCGCGCATTCGTAGACAAGCGCACGTGCAGCCTCGATCTGCATTTTCATATCAGCGAGCATGAACTGGATGCCCTGAAACTCAACGATCGGCCGCTTGAATTGGCGGCGCTGCTGGGCATAGGCAAAGGCTGCGTCGAGTGCGCCCTGGGCGAGGCCGACCGATGCGGCTGCGATCGCCGGTCGGTTAAGGTCGAGTGCTCGCATCGCTGAGCGAAATCCCTTGCCCTCCTGACCGAGCAGATTTTCGACGGGCACGCGAACGTTATCGAGATAGATCGGCACGTTGATCGTGCCTTTCATGCCCATCTTGCGCTCATTGCGGCCGAAGCTCAGGCCTGGGCTGTTCTTGACGTCGACGATGAAGGCGCTGATGTCGTTGGCGCCGCCGCCATCTCCGCTCTTGGCGAACATCATGATGTAGTCGGCGCGACTCCCGAAGGTACACCACTGTTTTTGTCCGTTGAGGACATAGCTGTCACCGTCGCGAACCGCACGCGTCCGCATGCCGCCGACATCCGAGCCACAATCGGGTTCGCTGATCGCGATCGCCGTCACGGTACGGCCCTTTGCCAGCAACGGCAGGAACCGGCGCTTCTGCTCATCGTTGCCGAAGTGCATCAGAGGAAGGGCGAACATGTTGTTCATACCTGCCATCAAGGCGCACGCTTCCGAAACCTTTGCGATTTCTTCGCGCGCCAGGCACACCATCGTAACGTTGCCGCCGGGACCGCCGTATTCCTCCGGTACCCACAACTGCAAAAGGCCCATGTCCCCGTAGATCGGGATCAGCTCCTCGGGAAACCGATCGGTTTCATCAATCTCGGCTGCGATCGGAACGACGTGCTGCTCGACCATGCGATGCACAGCGTCACGAAAGGCGTTCTGTTCTTCGGTGAGTTTCATTCGGGCGCTCCGTTGCCGAGTAAGACATCTGTCGCGCCGAGCATGAGGCGCAAGGGCGGAACCGCGAGGTACAAGGTTCGCCACTTGAGCCGGAAATTGACGGCGCGAAGCTTCACCTAATACAATGGTTGAACCAATGCAATAGTGAACGAGGCTGTGGAATTTGTATTGGGCCCCTCGTCGGAGCAAGACCCGTGACACCTTGCCGTGTTCCACGATGGGCGGGATTTCACGGAGAAAACTGTTGAATTCCAGCGAGTGTTAATGGTATGACCAATGCTGCGGCCACGGCCCTCAGCCTCTGGCTTGCTGGTCGGCGTAATTAAACAAAGAAACATTCAGCGGCGGGGAAAAGCTATCATGGGGGGCTGCTGGTTGATCTGGCTCGGCTGCGTGTCACGTTGATGGATATGCTTCCGCTATTGCCGCAGGCGGTGGCTGACGGGCTGCTAATGGGCTCTGTCTACGCGATTGTGTCAGTGGGTTTGACGCTCACATTTGGTGTGTTGCGGATCGTCAATTTCGCGCATGGCGACTTTCTGGCCATCGGATTGTATCTGACCTATCTCGGCGCAAAGCTTTTTGGGGTCGATCCGTATTGGTCGCTGGTGGCGGTCCTGCCGCTTGTCACGCTCGGAGCTGCGTTTACCTACAAAACGCTGATCGCCCCCGCCATGCATGCTCCGGAGCACAACCAGATTGTGGTTACGCTCGGCCTGTCGCTGATCCTGCAGAATGTGATGCTAGTGCTGTTTACCGCCGACGTTCATACTGTACCGTCGGTAATGTCGGCGCGGGTGGTGCAGGTCGGGGGTGTTTTCGTTCAAGTCGCCGCAATCCTTGCCAGCGTCGCCTCGGTGGTCGTTTGCCTTGCATTGTACTGGTTCCTGCATTCCACGGAAACTGGCCGGCGAATTCGCGCTGCGGCACAGGATCGCGATGCGGCGCTGATGTGCGGGGTCGATGTGGACCGCATGTATCTACTGGCATTCTGTATCGGGATCGGATCTCTCGGCCTGGTCGCACCGCTGATCGCTCCGTTCAATTATGTCAGCCCCGGAGTGGGCTCGAGCTTCACTTTGACGGCCTTCATCGTCGTCGTGCTCGGAAGTATGGGAAACTTTATGGGTGCTCTGGCCGGGGGATTCATCATCGGCGTAGTCGAGGCGGTGGGAGGCCTACTGACCGGCGGATCCATCAATTTTGTCATCACTTACGCGATCTTTATCCTGTTTTTGTTGTTCAAGCCGGAAGGCATGTTTGCAGTGCGGCGACTATGAAACCGGCGCTCGGTCTGATCGTTGCGGTTGCTGCGTTGGCTGCGCTCGTCCCGCTGCTTCCGATTTATGCGCAACATATCTTCATTCTGGTCGCACTTTACGGATCGATCGCACTCGCCTGGAATATTCTTGGTGGAATGGCCGGTCAGATGTCGCTGGGGCACTCACTGTTTGTTGGGGCGGGCGCGTATGTTGCGACGGCGCTCTATCTCAACCTCGGTGTCAACCCCTGGATCGGCCTTGTCTGCGCGGTACTCGTGGGCGCGGCGCTTGGAGCAATGCTGGGATACGTGGTGTTTCGGCGCAGGCTGTCGGGGGTCTATTTCGCGTTAGTGACTCTCGCCGTTGCGGAGATGGCAATGCACATCGTGAGTAATATACCGGCGCTCGGCGGAGCAAATGGCCTTGCGATTCCCTCACGACCGGACTTTTTCAATTTTCAGTTCGGTTCAAAGACCGGGTTCTGTTACGCGGCCCTTGGGGTTCTGGCGATCGTTTGCGCTGCGATCATCGCAATTCACCGGTCGCGTCTCGGTTATGTGTTCCTGTCGATCCGTGAGAATGAGCGGGCTGCCGCTGCACTTGGAATAGATGTGGTGCGAGGCAAGATCATTGCGGCGGCCCTGAGCGGGGGCTTGGCTGCGATGACGGGGCCGATCTACGCCAACTACGTGCTGTTCATCGACCCGGAATCGGTGCTCGGCGTTCCGGTGTCTATCGATGCTATTCTGTTTGCTTTTGTCGGCGGCCTGGGCTCGTTGTTCGGACCGCTGCTCGGTGCAGCGGTATTGGTGCCGCTGACGGAAGGCCTGCGCAACCTTCTGGGAGGGCAACTTGCTGGCGTGCATCTCATTGCTTATGGCGTAATCCTTATCCTGGTGATGCGTTTGGCTCCGAGAGGGCTCTGGGGTCTGCTCAGCGACGCGGTAGCGAGGACAGGAAAATGAGCGCGCCGTTGCTTCAAGTTCGCGGGGTTTCGCGTCGGTTCGGAGGGTTGCGCGCGGTCGACGACGTATCGTTCGATCTTCACAGCCATGAAATCCTCGGATTGATCGGTCCGAACGGAGCCGGCAAGACCACTTTGTTCGAGACGATTTCGGGGTTTCTTCAGCCGAGTGCGGGAAGCGTCACCTTCCATGGAAAAGATATCACCGGCCAGCCGGCCTATCGTCTCGCAAGGCTAGGAATTGGCCGGACCTTCCAGATTGTGCAGCCATTTCGAGACGTTTCCGTCCTTGAGAACGTCATCGCCGGTGTTTTGGGGCCGAACCGGCCTGTCGCAGATGCCCGGGGCGAGGCGCTTGCGGTGCTGGAAAAGGTCAAGCTCGATCACCGGTCGTCTGTGCTGGCGCGGAACCTGCCGCTACCCGAAAAAAAACGGCTCGAGGTGGCGCGCGCACTCGCAACCAAGCCACGGATTCTGTTGCTGGATGAGGTGATGGCCGGTCTCACGCCTGCCGAGATCGATGAGATCATGTTGATCCTGCAGGGGCTTCGTCGGGATGGAATTGCGTTGTTGATCGTCGAGCACGTGATGCGCGCGATCATGTCGCTGTCGGACCGACTGGTGGTGATGGCCAGCGGCAGGAAGATCGCCGAGGGGCCGCCGTCAGTCGTCGCGAACAACCCGGCCGTGATCGAGGCCTACTTAGGCAGGGGGCGACATGCCGCTGCTTGAAGTGAAGGGGCTTTTTGCCGGCTACGGTGACGTTCCCGTGCTGCGGGACGTCGAATTCGCGGTCGCCAGCGGCACGATCACCGCGTTGATCGGTGCCAACGGTGCAGGTAAGACCACGTTACTGCGGGCCATTTCCGGGATCAATCGTGCCAGCAGCGGGCAAATCCTTTTCGACGGTCGGGACATCGCGAGAATGCCGCCGCAGGATATTGTGGCGGCTGGCCTCGTCCAGGTGCCCGAAGGGCGGCGGCTGTTTCCCACGATGACGGTCCATGAGAACCTCTTGGTCGGATCCTCGTCTCCGACCGCTCACAGCAAGCGTGACCGAAACCTGGCGCTCGTGCTGGAGCTGTTCCCTAAGCTTCAGGAGCGGCGTTCCCAACTGGCCGGGACGCTCTCCGGCGGTGAACAGCAGATGGTTGCGATCGCACGTGCGCTGATGGCGTCGCCGCGCCTGCTATTGCTCGACGAGACCAGCCTCGGGCTCGCTCCGCGCGTTGTCGATGAAATTTTCGATGCGGTTCGCCTGCTTGCCGCGCAGGGGATGACCATCATGGTGGTCGAACAGAACACGGCGCTTGCGCTCGAAGTCGCGGACCGCGGTTACGTGCTGGAGCACGGGCATGTTGCGATCGACGGGCCGGCATCGGAATTGATGCGCGACCCCCGCGTTAAGCAGGCCTATCTCGGAATCTAGACAATGATCCAAAGGAGTAGAGCAATGGGACGGTCAATTAGTGCATTGCTGCTCGCGGCGCTTCTTGCACCAGGAACACAGGCGAATGCGGCGGAAACCGTCAAGATCGGCGCGGTTTACGCGTTGACCGGGCCGGGTGCTGTCGGTGGCGGTGACGGCATGCGAGGAACCGAGCTGGCGATCGCACAGATCAATGCCGCCGGCGGTCTGAAGAACCACGATGGAGCCCAGATCGAGCTGGTGAAGGGCGATTCGCAAAGCAAGCCGATCAACGCAGTTGGCGAGACCGAACGTCTGATCAATCAGGACAAGGTCGCCGTCATCATGGGGGCCGCGACATCCAACGAGACCGTTCCGCTGTCGCAAGTGGCCGAAAAATACGGCGTACCCCACATCAATACTATTCCGCAGCAAGAATCGCTCTCCAACGGCACGTTGAAGTGGACGTGGTCCACCACCTTGGTCGACAGCGACTACGTGACCGGTATCTTCCGTGCGCTGGAGATGATCCATCAGGCTGACCCGAAACTGACCAGGATCGCCGTGCTGTGTCCGGACAACGAATACGGCATCGAGATGGGCAAGCTGTTGAAGGCGGAACTATCAAAGCGCAAGGATCTCAGCCTCACCGCGTTCATCGAGTACGGCGCATCGGCACAGGAGCTGCTGCAGCCAGTGTTGAAGGTGAAGGCGTCGCGGCCAGACGTCGTCGTTCAGGTGGGGTATTTCCGCGCCGGCGTGCTGGCCGCGAAGGCCTACGAGCAGCTCGATTTCCATCCAGTGGTCATCGGGACCGGTGGAATGTCCGGCGACCCCAAGCTTCGCCCCGAGATCGGCAATCTGGTGCAGTGGCAATTCGCTGTGACGCCATTCTCCGAAGATCTGGCGGCGGCGAAACCGGTTGCCGAGGCCTTCAAGAAGAAGTTCGATCAGACGCTGACGCTGAATTCGGCCCTGGGGTATTTCGGCACGATGGTTGTCGTGAAGGCCATCGATGAAGCCAAAAGCTTCGCGGCGGCAGATATCGCCGACGCCTTGCGCAAGGTGAAGGTCAGGAAAGAAGACATGATCACCGCATCCGACTTTCTGGAATTCGATGCGAACGGCCGCAACAAGGGCCGCGATACCACTGTCACGCAGTTTCAGGGCGATCGACTCGTTACCGTTTGGCCTCCGGAGAAAGCCGCCGCGAAACCGGTCTTGAAGGGCTTCAATACGCCGTGAGCGCGAGGTGGCGCCGAACATGCAATGAGGGTGAAGATGGACAGAAGCGTCGCGATTGTCGGAGCCTCTGCCATTCCCGTCGGCAAATGGCAAAAGCCCAGGGATGCCGAAATCCAGGTGTTGGAGCATGAAGTTCTTGCCAAGGTGGTCCTTGCCGCAGTCGCTGAGGCGGGCGTAGACAAGCGCGAGATATCGACTCTCGCCTTCGCTCAGCCACGCCCTTACACGCAGCAGAAGTATTTCGCGACGTTCATTGCCAATTATTTGCGATTGCCATGCTCCGGCTCGGTTCTGGAATTGCTCGGCAATGGTATGACTGCGGCGCTTGCTTTCGAGGCCGCAGCGAATGATATCCGTCTGGGGCGCTCCAAAGTTGCGCTGGCGCTGGGCGTCAACTTCGAAACCGCGACGCCGGCTGTCGAGCACATGATGAACTCCATGCGTGCGACGGGCGATGTCGACTTCCACGCGCCGTTCGGCTTCACGCCGATCTCATGGTATGCGATGGACGCGGCGCGCTATATCCACGAGTTCGGTTCGTCGCGCAGGCAATTGGCAAGCGTGGCGGTCAAGAACCGCCGTCATGCGTCGCTGAATCCGCTCGCCCAGCTCCGTAAGCCAGTGACTCTCGACGAGATCCTCGCCCAGAAGCCGATCGTGGAGCCGTTGGGCCTCTACGAGGTTCCTCCACGTGGTGACGGTGCGGCTTGCATCGTGTTGGTCGACGAAGACATCGCAAAAGCGCTGGGAAAGCCTTACGTCCGCGTGCGCGGCAGAGGATTTTTTCACGAGGGGGCCCATCAGATCAACGAGGTCCCGAACGACATGATCGAACTGGTCGCCGCGCGGCGGGCCGGGGAGGCGGCCTATGCCGACGCAGGGATCACCGCCTCCGATGTCGACCTCGCTGAACTCTACGCGCCGTGCACCATCATCGAGGTGCTGGCCAGCGAATCTCTCGGGCTTCTGCCGCGAGGGCAAGGCGCGCTTCTTTGTGCTGAAGGCGTCACGTCGCTCGGCGGCCGCATCCCCATCTGCACATCGGGAGGACTGCAGTCGCGCGGCCATCCGGCACATGTGACGCCGTTCTACAGCTTTCTCGAGGTCCATGAGCAGCTGACCGGGCGAGCCGGAGAACGCCAGGTGACCGATGCCCGCCTTGCGATCACGAGTGCGGAACTCGGCAACTATAACGCGGCAATGGTGCATGTGCTGGAGGCGGTCCGATGATGTTACCGGTGCTGGCGGTCGACGGTGTCCGGGCGTTTCCACCGCGCGTCACCGAGTTCACCCTGCGGTTCTGGCAGGGCCTGGCATCCGGCCACTTCGAAACCACCCGCTGCGACGACTGCACCCGGCTGACATTCCCGCCGAAGCCATTTTGTCCGCATTGCTGGTCGGAGCGAATCGTCTGGGTGCCGCTCTGCGGTCGCGGAATACTTTATTCGCAGACCGTGGTGCACGCGGCACCGGCTGTGTTTCGCGATGAGGTCCCGTATCGCGTCGGCATCGTCGATCTCCACGAAGGGTTGCGCATCGCGACCCGCGTGTTGGCGAGCGACGAGCCACGACTTGATACTGCCGTTGAGATCGTCGTCCTCAGCTATCGCGACGGACCGATGTTCGTAGCGCGCCCGCTGTCCCGAGCAGGACTTACCTAAAGATCGAGAACCAGGATCGGAGATTTCGATCCGGAACAGCAGACCATGATCTGCCTGTTGTCAGCTTTTTCGTCATCGTTGAGAAAGGCATCGCGGTGATCCGGAATTCCGTCGATCACTTTGATTTCGCATGTTCCGCAGACGCCTTCGCTGCAGGCGTAGGAGACATTGACGCCGGCGTCGAGCAGGGCCTCGAGAATCGTCTTGCCCGGCGGTACGGGGACGTCACGTCCGCTGCGTTGCAGGTGGACGTCGAAACCGCCTTGCACGGCCGGTGCCTCCTTGGCGGAGAAATATTCGACATGGACGTTTCCTCGCGGGTGAGACTGGGCGGCGCGCTCGAATGCATCAAGCATCGGCAGCGGCCCGCAGCAATAGAGGTGGGCATCGGGCGCGGCGGCTTCGACGATCGCCGCGATGTCCAGCATATGGCTGCCGGGCTCCTGATCGAAGGTCAATTGCACGTCTGCATCGGATCCGGCATTGAGCGCCGCGAGTTGATCGAGGTAGGCGGCATCACGCCGGGTCCGCGCCGCGTAGTGAAGCCGCCACGGTTTCCGCAGCGCCGCGGCCCGCCGGATCATCGCCAGGATCGGCGTAATGCCGATCCCGCCGGCGACGAAGACCGAGCTCGGTGCATCTTCGTCGAATTCGAAATTGTTCGTCGGACGACTGATCGTAACCGTGTCGCCTGCGCGCAGCGTATCATGCACGAAACGTGAACCGCCTCGACCGCCGGCGTCGCGTTTGACCCCGATGACATATCGGCTGGTGTCGGAAGGATCGTTGAGCAGCGAATAACTGCGGATCATCCCGTTGCCGAGATGGAGATCGACGTGGGCTCCCGCGGTGAACGGCGGCAGCGCACCATCCACCGCCTGCAGCACGTACGAGTGAGTGTTCTCTGCCTCGAAGATGATGCTCTTGATACGGACGGAAATCGGTTCGCCTGTCACCGCGGTCATCCCGGCTACAACTGGTAGCCAAAGCCGGCACCGAGCGTTGCAGCCATATGCGGACGGCCGAATTCGATCCACGATGCCGTTTTCGGCAGGGTGAGGGACACCGCGCGAACCATGAATGCGTCGGGGTTCTCGACTCCGTTTGGCTTGGCGCCGCGGTCGCGGTAAGCGCCGGCTGCCTCCAGCAGCGTGCGTCGAGTCATGGCGATGCCGGTGTCGCTAGAACTCAGATGCTCCTTTGTGCGATCGAAGATCGGGCTGGTGCCACTCTGGCAGGCGCCGTCCTGCACCCAGAGGCCGGGTAGCCCGGAAAACCAGCTTTCGACCTGGCTCTGATAGTCGAACATGAAGCCGTTGTCGCGGGTGTATTTCGTCCAATAGTCGGCGTACGGTACCGTCGCATCACGCTTGACGAAGGAGTCCTGGCTGGCATGGGCCGACTCCCGTCCGTTGTGGCCGTGCTCGAACACCTCGCGCATTTTCGCCGGCAGCGGCTCCGCCGGATGGTAGGAGAACATCAGGCAAATCGTATGATTGTCGTCCATGGGGACCCAAGCGTGGCCGCTCAGCTCTGGAAACTTCGACTGCGGCGGCACCAGCGAATAGAATGGCAGCATGAACTGGTTGACGCGCCAGTAGTTGGTGTGTTCGTCGAGCTGCCGCTTTGCTGCGATGCTCATGCCGAAGTCCTGCCGGATGCATTCGAAGGTTGGGCGCAGGTCGCGCGTCGCGAGCCACTTGTTGATCGCGCCCTTGGAGTCTATGCGGCTGTGTAGGATCGGCGCATGGGCGGAGTCGATCTCCCCCTCCAGCGCCTGCAGCCAGTTGCACTCCTGAATTCTCATCGAGACATGGACGTTCTCTGCCGGCACCAGATTCCATTCGAGATTAGGTAGCGGCGGCAACTCGCCGGTTTGCGGTCCCATGTAGGTCCAGACGATGCCGTTGCGTTCCCGGCATGGATAGGCTGTGATCTTCACCTTATCCTTCAGCCGACTGTTGGCTGGTTCAGCCGGCATGTCCGTGGCGGCGCCGGTGACGTCGAACTTCCAACCGTGGTAGACGCAACGCAGACCGCAATCCTCATTGCGACCGAACATCATAGGCGCGCCGCGGTGAGCGCATGCATTGGCCATCAGGCCGACTCTTTGCTCTGAATCCCGGAATGCGACCAGGTCCTCTCCGAGAAGCATAATCCGCTTCGGCCGGTCGTTCGCGACAAGGTCCTTGGAGAAGAAGAAAGGGATCCAGTACAGCCTGAAGAGCGAGCCCATCGCGGTTTTTGGGCCGACCCGGACCAGGGTTTCATTGTCTTGGTGCGAAAGCATCGGCGTTCCTTTTCATATTTATTGATTTTGAGATGACGCTCAGCGCGCGGCGCCGGAGCTGGGTGCGTCCTGTGCGATCTGCGCAATGAGTTCTCGCTGCACGCCGGCTTCTGCCGCCACCCAGACGGGGTCGCAGTGCTGGAGAGGTGGGCGGGGAAGCGGTGGCATTTGTCCGCTGGCGACCATTGCGACGATGGTCTCGATTCGTAGCCGTTCGAGTTGCCGGAGAGCGTCTTCCACGACAAAGGCCTGGACGGCGCAACCTGGCAATTCCGGGTAGGAGACGTGGCTGCACCACAGGCCAGGAGAGACCTCGACCGTCTCGGCCTCCAGAATGTAAGGCACGGCGAGGTAATCCCTGATCCGCAAGACGCCCCCTTTGATGGTTATTCCAAATATAGTACGTATACGTAGTATCATTCCGAGCGGTGCAGAGCAAGGTGCTCGTCCTGCGCAACGCGCAGGTCGGTCCGGCGCCACGTGCGGGGGTCTAGGGAGTGTCGGCGTTCGAACCCGGCTCCGCCAAGAGCTTCATGCACTGCATGAAATGCGCCCGATCGGTGGGGGCGAGCGGGGCAAGCAGGGCACCTTGCAACTCGGCAACTGCAGCGACGATCTTCAGCAGCGCCGCTTTGCCGGCCGGTGCCAACAGTACCTCGGCGGAACGACGGTCGCTGCCGTTGCTGCGCCTCGTGACCAGGGACCGTTCGGCCATGCGGTTGATCATCTCCCCGAGTGTGCTGCGGTCGACGCGGATGTGCTTTGCGAGTTCCGTGAGGGTCAATGTTCCGCGCTGGTAGAGGGTCAGCAACGCGCCGAATTGCCTGGGTGTGATGTCACTCTGCGCGGTCAATTGCTCGTAGAGCAGGTTGACGCGCGTATCCAGCAGGCGAACAAGGAAGCCAAGCCCCTTATCCAGCTTGAGCGTTCGGGCAATGTCTTCAGGCGGTTGGTTGCCTTTGCCGGATTGCGCACTTGGCTTCGGCGAACTGGACTTCATAGACCCCTCTGGATGATAAAATAGGGTTCGCGACACGCTCCATTGATACTGGAGCACCTTCCGGAAACAAATGCTGTGTTTCTCCTAGCAAATTCCGTATTCATTTCGGGATTTTTCCCTGCCCCATCAAATCCATTCGGATCATTCAAGTCTGCGTCCTACCTCAGTGCTTGCCGACGAGAGGCAGTGCAGTCCATCAAACAGGCCGCAGCTTAAAGCGGGCTTCGAAAGACGAATTCGACCAGCGGGCTGTCGTCGCGGAGCAAAAAGCGGTCGATGCCCAAGGTATCGTACCCCGACCGCCTCAGCAAGTGCGCGGACGAGCACTGTCTTACCGACACCGCCTTTCTCCTGACCGACGAGCATAATCCGTGGCATCTTTACTTTCCCTTTCTGCAGAAACCGCGCCCGCAGGATCGCGTCGCGGCACCAGATTCTGAGTCACAACTCGCGGACTTTCCGTGAGTGTTTCAGAAGAAACGATACACCGCGCCTAGCAGTATTAGCTGCAGACTAATCGCAATCAGGGTGCCGGCGCGGGCATGGCAATGAGGGCATTCGCAGATCCCGAATTGGGGATGCGACTAGTCGGTGCGGCTGCCTGTAAATAAGCGCCCGAGAGTGACCCCTCGAACGTAAATTGTATCAATAGCTTATCGTGCCGATCGGCGTCGGATCCCAGCGCCGATTCACAGTTCGCAATTTGCGGTGGATGGCACGGCCCTCAACGCGTCGGCGGTACGTGCCTTGGACGAGGTTAAAACGGAAGAATAATTCATATCGTCCAACGTAGATCGGAGCCGTCAGCCCTTGCTGTCAGCCACTTTCTTCGCGACCACGAGGCTGATCCCGGGAGCGGAGCGAAGGGGTATGATCCGTTCTATGCCTAGCTGGGTTGGGGTAAGCCAGCCAGCGATCTGCTCCGCCGAAAAAGTGCCAGAGAGGCTGGTGATCGCAAAATAAAGATCGAGTAGAGCCCCTGTCTGACTGCCGACCTCCCGAGATGATTCCCGCAGTACATCGAGAATGACGATAAGGCCGTTCGGTCGAAGCGCATCCGCAGCTCGTTTAAGAAGGGAACGATTTTGGGCATCGCTGAAATGATGTACCAGATGGGAGACGAGAATGATGTCCCAAACGGCCCGGCCGAGATCCTCCGTCAATGCGTTTCCGGCCTTGTGAACGATCCGCTCTTCGAGGTCCTCCTCCGCCACAAGCGGGACGGCAACTTCAACTGCTTGGGGCAGGTCGAGGATGGTTGCCTTCAATTGAGGGTACCGGCGGCAGAAAGCCGCCGAATAAGCTCCATGCCCTCCCCCGACATCCAACATCGTCAGGGGATTTCCCAAGCAGGGTGTCCGAGCGGCGACCTCAGGTGCTGACAGGCGCGCCAGAGACCTCATGCCTCGCTGATAGACTGCCCACTGCTCGTCACGAATGAGGTCATGGACATCGAGAGCTTTGCCGGTACGCACGAATTCCTCGGTGGTTTCGATCGCCTGCCACTCAAGGAAGCGGAGAAGCATATTGTCGCGAATGGATCGCGGGCTGTCGCGCATCAACCATTTCCGGGCTAGGCGCGTCGGCGCAAAGCCCGCGGGCCCATTTTTCACGTAACCGATTGCGACGAGTACGTTTAGGAGCTTCTCGAGCGCAGCCGCATCCAGGCCGAGTTGCTTAGCAAGCTCAGTCGCGGAAAGCGGACGCGAGGCCAGCGAATCGAAGACATCGAGCTTGGTTGCGACCATCACGGCGCGGGCAACAATCACCGCGTTGAACGTGTCAATAAACGGAGTCGGTACGAGTCCGAACACCATGGCCAATCGTTCGAGCAGGTTTTCAGGGATGGCACCGATCTTCATGGAGCACCGTATGAACTGGCCACGCCGCCGCAAATCTGCGGCGATCCTCGACCTGTGAGGTAACTAGACGACTGTTAGATGGACGAAACCAAACATCATCCGTGCGCTTTCTGGAATGATGCACAGGATGCGTTGTCCTCGGTGGGCCTTGCCGGTCGACATCAGCTCATCGATCATGATGTACATCGCCGCGGAGCCGGTGTTTCCCTTGCTGCTAAGATTAGTGAACCATTTTTCTAAAGGAACTACAAAGCCGAGTTCCGCCAGCCCATTTTGGAGGGGTTGGCGGAACCATTGCGATGAATAGTGGGGGAGAATCCAATCGATATCGGCTGCGGCGAGCTTGTGTCGTTCGAGCAAACGGCCGAAGGCTACGCGCATGAGCTGCGGTAGACGTTCATTGAGGACTCTTATGTCCTGTGTAAGGCTCAAATAGCCTCCTCGAAAAAGATCGCCTTCATTGTCGACAGTTCTGAAACTTGAGGTCCTCCCGTCTGCATGCTTCTGCAAACCGAAATACATGCAGACGTCGGACTCGCTGGCGTAGGACGCGATGTCAACCCAGTCGATACGAAGGGACAGGGCGTCCGGCCTCGGCGTTGGGGTGATTAACAGGGCGCCAGCGCCATCGGAGAGCATCCAGCGCAGGAACTCGTTGCCGAAGGGTAGCCCGGGCTGGTCGGCCGAACCCTTGGTGTTCAATCTGATCTGGGGTTCGAAATGGGCTGACCGCAGGCTAGGCGAAGCCAACTCGGAGCCGGTAACGACGGCATTGTCGCAGGCTCCAGCAAGAACGTTGAGATAGCCGTATTTCAGAGCACTGACCCCCGAGCAGCAGACACCGCTAAGAGAGGCAATTTCACAGGGCGGAGAGCCGATCTCAGCATGCACCATGCTGGCATGGCTAGGGATGATCTGATCGGCACTGGAAGTGCCGCACGACAGGCATTGAATGTCCGCGGCTAAAAATCCTGAGGTTTGACAGAGATTCTTGATGGCCTCGGCGGTAAGACGGGCATTCGTGTGGGTAGCCGCGCCGGTCGCAGGGTCAATCGCATAGTAGCGGCGCGTGATACCGTTATTTATCAGAACACGGCGCTTTACCGCAGCCGACTGGGATTTCATGTGTCCCAGAACATCTTCGATCTGCTGATTTTCAATTGGAGCGTTGGGAAGGTACGCACCCCATCCACTGATATAGGCGCCGCGAGCCATATTTCTTCTCCACTTTGTCGAGAGTTCGCTTCGGCTCCCAGCCGCCATAAGCTTAATATGTGAAAAATTTGATCCGGTTCTATGAAGAATCCGATCCGACAGCTTTCTGATGACTAATTCCGGTCGGCTTTAACAGTTTCTTGACGTAAGCGTCCAGGTGTCGTCGCATGACTAACGAAGCGAGCGCCGTACCTGCGATCGCCAATGGGAGCCCGATCAGAATAAGCATGAGCAGAAAAATGGCGAACGCATAAACCCCCAATACCCGTAAAGCTGGATGGATACTCCCCAGCGCGCGAATTGCGACCGCCGAGCCATAGAAACAGTACGACGCCAACAGCTCCGGAACGACTAGCCAACGCGTGACCGAAAGCGCTGGTTCGCCACTTAGCAGCGACGCGCCGAAAGGTCGGTCGCTCTGGAGCCGCTGCCCCATGACCGCAGCCAGTCTGCGGATTCGAGCCCGCTCCGAATCTGCGACACCGGCCTTGGGGAAAACTCCAAGGAGGGAGTCCTTCCGACCGAACAACAGGGCACGGGGCGTACTGACGAGTGTGAGCAACGGCGATCCATGGTGAGTAACCACGACATTGTCGCAATGGACCGCTCCAGCGGTGGCGAGAAGGCCCTTAATTCGCTCAGAAGCCCTTTGCCACATGGCGCGACTGACGGTGATCGTCACGGTTTCGGTGCCACGCAAAACTTCGGCGTGCGGCAGGCGAAAGAAGGCCTGCACCGGTAACGCGGGAGACAAGAACCAGACGGGATAGACCAAAACCACCAGCCTAAAGCGGCTCGTCGGATCGTACCCTGGGAGCCGGATTGGCGGCGGTAGGCCAAGTACGCTCTCAGGCATGGCGTCGAAGAACCGGCGGATCGATCGCCAAGGGTAGGGGTAGGCGGTTTCTGGATCCAGCCGCTCGATCGTCACCTCGACTCCGGTCCCAGAGAGTTCAGTCGTAAACAGGCTTGCTATATCGGCTCCTTCGCCGGATTGTGAATAATAGAGGACGAGAACTCGGTCCACCTGACCTCCCAACGCGTCTGTCATGACGATGATCTATCACTTCGTTCCGAACTGCGGCAACTTTCCCGGTACGGCTCGGCACCGCATCGACTATCAACAGGCGAGATACTCATGGACAAGTCCTCTCCACGGGTCGTCGTTATCGGCGCCGGACCCACGGGTCTAACCTTGGCGCTCCTGCTTGCTCGAGCTGGCATCTCATCGACCTTAGTCGAAAAGAACGCCCGGCCTCAGGCACATCCTGCCGCCTGCATACTAAACACGCGTACGATGGAAGTCTTTCGCGAAATCGGCGTCGCTGACCTGATCATGCGCCAAGGCCAAAACGTCTTCGAGCGGGCTTACATCAGCTGGGTGACGTCGTTGGCGGGTCGCGAACTCGGCCGATGCTCTGCCATGCCGGAGGATCTCCCCTCGCTCCTGGCTCTTAGCCCCGTTCATGCGATGCAGTTCCCGCAGAACCGCCTTGAGCCGCTGCTTTGGCAAAAGGTGAGGGAGCACGAACTGATCCGCTTCCTTCCGGGGTGCGAATGTGTCTCCGTCGAACAGGACGGAGAAGCAGTCCATGCCTTACTCAAAGGCCCCGAAGCCGAACGTGTGTCGGGCGACTACCTCGTTGCCTGCGATGGGGCCTCCAGCCCGCTCCGGAGAGCAATGGACGTGAAGTGGGAGGGGCGATTGCTCCAGGACATGATCGGCGTTTACTTCACCGCAGACCTGACCGATCTGGTCGCGCACCGGAAAGGCATTCTGTACTGGATTATTAACCCCGCGGCGTTCGGCGTGCTTATCGCACATTGGATACCGCACGAATGGGTCCTGTTCACCCCCTATTTCCCTCCGCAGCAAGCGCCCGAGGACTTCACCGAAAAGAGGTGCCAAGCGCTGGTTGCGGCCGCAGTGGGCCGCCAACTGGCTGATTTAAGAATCAAGCTCATACGACCCTGGGCTGTGTCGGCCAAGCTCGCCTCGGCCTATCGCCGCGAGCGGATGTTCCTGGCCGGTGATGCGGCTCATAGCCTGCCGCCCACGGGCGGCCTTGGGCTCAACACAGGCGTTCAGGACGCCCATAATCTGGCATGGAAACTGTCTCACGCAATCCGCGGCTTGTCCGGTCCAAAGCTTCTCGACAGCTACGAGCGAGAACGGCGACCCGTAGCCCAAACCAACATTCGACATAGCGCGCAGAACTTTGATGAGATGAGCGATCTCCTAGAGGTCTGTGGGCTACATCTAAACGACCTCCGGCGGTTGCAAGCGCTTCAACGGTCAATCACCTTCCGCGTGCTGCCATTCGCTTGGCAGACTTCCCTGATCGACCGTCTCGTGAGCAAGGCGCTCAAGAAGACCGCTTTGCTTGACGCGGATGACAAGCGCGGCAAGCAGGCACGATCGGAGTTCATCCGAAGGATTCCTGGACAAACAAGGCACTATCATTTTCTCGGCCTCGATCTCGGTTTCATCTATCAGGATGGCGCCGTCATCGCCGAAGCTGGTCGTGTACCGCAGCCGATCGACCCCATTATCGACTATCAGCCGACAACATGGCCGGGAGCACGGCTTCCGCATTTCTGGATAAGGCGCGATGGGGTGATGCTTTCTATTCATGACGTGATCGCCGACGACAGCATGACGCTGCTGGTGAAGCCGGAGGCGAGGCGAGCTTGGCTTGACGCCGTTCAGAGCGTCGATAGTCATGGGCCGCTCGCTGTAAGGTGTCTGGTCATAGGTAGCGGACCAGATGCGGACTACGAAGATCCTCAACGCGCGTGGACTAATTTCTCCGGTACCGATGACTCCGGGGCGGTTCTTGTCCGACCCGATCGGCATGTTGCCTGGAGGAGCCGAACCTTGCCTCGCAACCCCGGCGAAGAACTCGACGTTGCGCTTCGCCAGATCCTCGACATGCATCCGTTAGGTGTGTGACCGGTTTGACCGAAGAACTGTCTGCTCGTCGTTCACGCCCATGTGCCCGAGGTCAAACCGATCCTTGCCTTCCCCGATGCAGTCTCCCGGATCATCTGCGCCACAACGCCGTTGAGGTTTCGAACAGATTGCGTCGGGCTCGCGCGCGAGCCAGACCATTGGCCGACGTAGAACTCGCATGTTGGGTGCCGCTGCGCTTGAGAACTCCGATCTGAATCGGCACCGAGTTCTCCGCCCATTACGTTATCGATCACGAAAACCCTCGTCGGCCTCAGTACCAGCGTTGAATTTATCCGCTTCATTCAGCGTGACGTCGCCTCGCGGGCCTAGCACCAACCCTCTGCTACAACACGCTCACAAATTTCAGAGAATAAGCCCATCGATGCCGAACCTTCTCCCGTCCACTAAAAGGTAATCCGCGACGATTCAGAAAAGAACGGAGAGAATCCGAGGACGGAATGTCACGAGCGCATAACACAACACGGCTACCCCGAAACAGCGCGAAACGGATTGACCCCGCGCCAGACCTCGTCGATCGCCCAAACGAAAAGACCGCCTTTGACAATAATTTCGAGGGGCAATCCTTAAGCGACCTAGGGGGTGCCAAACCCAGATCAAGACGCTCCCCACGATTACAACCCATAAAACGAAGTTCGGCGCCTGAGCAACCGTGATGGCGCCCGTCTTGCGATTTTGAAAGAACCAGAAAAAATCGGCGCATCATCGTAAACGCGTCTCCTTTGCCGGAGCTTAGAGTTTCGGCGCCCAGCGATGGCGTCCCGGTCAGATCCGTGTTGCGGGAATCACCCGACACCCATGGCAAAATCCCTGTCACTTATGTCACATCTCGGACGAGGGCGACGCTGCGGCGATCCAGTCCCCCAGATCCCGCTAATAATAATTGACCGTTACTACGAACAGGATACCTGTGGGCCGGCGGGCGTTGTATTGATGGCTTTTCTGCCATCGACCTTGCCCGCACCCGGATAGATGATCATTTTTCCTCCGAGGCTGCCGTCGAGGTGTTCGTCTGACAGAACGGATGCACCCACGCGCTTCGCGAAGTCGATAGTCGTCCGCTCACACCCGAGCCCCGGAGGAACAAACCGCGGGGTCCGCGGATTCACCGTCAAGAGAGGGGGCAAGATGCTGACGAGAGAACGGCCGGATTTCAGGACGGTGGACCGGTGGGCGATCGGCCTGCTGCTGGAGGCCGGCGCCATCCAAAAATGCGACCAGCACGGATGGGCGAAGGACCGGAGCGATCCCCACGCCCGGGAGGTGCTGGATTCGGTCGGGGCACCTGTCCCGAATGCAGGTGATGGAACCCCAGGCCGTCTGACCGATTGAATCGCCGTCTGGTGCAACGGAGTTCCAAGATGGCGCCGCGGGCGAACTGGAAGGGCTTTTTGCGGCTGTCGCTGGTGACCTGTCCGATCGCCTTGTTCTGGCGACCTCAGAGAGAGAAGGTCTCCTTCAATCAGATCAACAAGAACACCGGCCACCGCATCAAGTACGCGAAAGTAGATGCCGAGACCGGCGAAGAGGTGTCCAACGACGACAGAGCCCGTACCGATCCTGACCGTCGGCGACCTGAAATCCGAACTCAGCAAGCATGGCCGTGGAAACGGATGAGCCCGAAACAAAGCGGCGACTAAATCAACGATATCGGGCACAATGCGGTCACTTAATAGAGCATCACGTTCAGACGGAACGAAATTATTTAGATATTTCAATAACATAAGAGTTCGTAGTTTTATTCTGAATGGCGCACCATTCCTTTCCAGTTTTTATCCGCATCAGGATCGATGCAAACCGCTCACAACACGCGGAAGCCATGAGTGCCGTCGCGGGCAAGCTGTTCGACCAGGCCGAATTCCCAGTCGAGATAGGCCTGCATCGCCGCGGCGGCATTGTCGGTGCCCTCGTAGGGCCGCTTGTAGACGTCATCGACCTCCTCGAGGCTGTGCGGTACGCCGCGTTCGAGCGGCAGCCCTGCGGCCTTCCAGGCCTCCGTGCCGCCGGCGAGAACCGCGACCGCGCGGTCGGTGATGTCTGCGAGATCGGCGGCGGCGTAATGCGCCAGCGCGCCGTCGCAGGAGGTCAGCACCAGCCGGCCGGCCGGCAATCGCGGCAGCGCCTCCCTGAGTCGCGCGGGCACCACGAACCAGGCGCCGGGGACATGGCCGCTGGCATGGCGCGGACTGGTGGCGAGATCGATGACCACGGTCTGGTCGCGTTCTGCAGCAAGCGCTTGTGGCGTGATGGTTGCGATGGTGCCGGACGGCGAAGGCGGGTGGCGCGGTGCGCGCGGCCCGGTTTCGAGATGCCCGCCTTTGATGCCGCCATCGAGCACATGTACATCGCGCCATCCCATCTGGATCAGCCATGACGCGGCGAGGGTGGCACGGACGCCGTCATCATCGGCCAGCACGATGCGGCCATGGCGCACGCCGACCCATTCGTCGGTGGCCTGCACCAGTTGCCCGCCCGGCGCTGAGCGAAAGCCGGGCAGATGTCCGGCTTCGAATTCCGCTGGGGTGCGCACGTCGAGCAGATACAGCGTGACATCGCTCTGCTGCTGCCATTGCGAGACCGTTTCGGGACTGACGTTACGGACGCCGGCGCGTTCGGCGAGCGCTTGCGCGCGGGCCTGCGCGGCGGCCCGGGCGTCCGCCGACAGTTCAGGAAATCGCCGTTCGGCGCCACGGTCCAGTTCGAGTCCGGCCAGCGTCCAGCCGATGGTGCCGTTGCGCAGCGCAAACACCTTGTTGGGAATGCCGGCATTGATCAGCGACTGGGTGCCGATGATCGAGCGGGTGCGGCCGGCGCAGTTGACGATCACCGTGGTCTCGGGTCGCGGTGCCAGATCCTGCACGCGCAGCACCAGTTCGCCGCCGGGCACGCTGGTGCCTGATGGGATCGACATGGTGCGGTATTCCTCGAAGCGACGGGAATCCAGCACCACGATATCGGCCTTGTCGGCGATCAGGCGCTCGACTTCGTGTGCGGCCAGCGACGGCGTATGCCGCGTCGACTCCACCAGCTCGCCGAACGCCTTGCTGGGCACGTTGACGTCGATGAAGATCTCGCCGCCGGCGCGCCGCCAGCCATCGAGCCCGCCATCGAGCTGCGCGACGTTGCTGTAGCCGAGCTGCTGAAGCCGTGCTTCGGCGCGCGCCGCATATCCCTCGCCGTCATCATACACGACGATGGGCGCATCCCACCGGGGCACTAGATCAAGCACGCGGAGCTCGATCCGGCTCAGCGGCAGCGACACCGCAAACAAGGGATGGGCGCGCGAATAGGGGCCTTCCTCGCGCACGTCGAACAAGGCGATCTCGCGGCCTTCGATCAATGAGGCGCGAACCTCGGCGGTGGTGACGAGACGGGTCATGACGGGACTTTCTGGCAAGTGTCGCGGGATCGTTCAATCCCTGGAGCGATCCCACAGATTGGGGACGGTGGCGTTGGAGTAGCCCGAGATGAACGGCGTGGGCACGCCGCTTAGCGGATCGAACACCGAGCGCCTGACGGCGCCGATATTGCCACCATAGACGTGGATGGAGATCGACGGGCGGTCGTCATAGGCATTGGCGATGACATGAATATCGCCGATATCAGGCGAAACCGCCACCACTTCGCCACGCTCCAGGCGCTCCGCCGGACCGGTCTCGAAGCCGCCGCCGGGCTTTAGCGTATAGGCGACGCCGGTCTCGGCGCCGCGCAAAATGCCGACGATGCCCCACACGGTGTGGTCGTGGATCGGCGTCTTCTGCCCCGGTCCCCACACGAAGCTGACCACGGAGAAACGCTCCAGCGGGTCGGCGTGCAGCAGATACTGTTGATAGTGGTTTGCGCCCGGCTGCGAATAGGGCTCGGGCAGCCAGTCGTCGGTGGCAACAAGACGGGCCACCAGTTTGCGTCCTTCCACGAGAATCGCGGGTTCGTCGAGATGGCGGTCGATCAGCCGGGTGAAATCGATGACGAAGTCGCGGAGCCTGTGGCGTTCGGACATGGTGATTCTTCATTCGGGACGGGGATGTCTCCGCGGGCCTTGAGCGCCCGCGCGCAGAACGGCTTGCCTTGCGCTATCGCCGACCTGCACCGCAATGCTACGGCGCGGTGCGATGCAGTCAACAGAACCGGAGACTGTTGTTTGGTCGACGGCGGCAGAAGCGTGCTGCACGGCTGTTCGTCAACGAAAGAAATTTCTGGGGCGCCCGGTGCAGGGCAAGCCTGCGTCCGTGAGCCTTGTAGGGAGGCCTGGTGTCGGTGACCGTTGAAGTCCCCGACATCCTGGCCGGGCCGCTCCGGGATTTTGGGGACACGCCCCGCGAAAGGGCAATGGCGTGTCCCCGGGTCGCTTACTTGACGAAGGCCAGCAGCACGCCGTTGGCGGCGGCGGGCGGCACGCAAACGGCGCCGGCGCTGCGGACGCCGACTTTGCCTACCGCCTTTTCCGCTGTGGCGAGATCCGAGACGGCGATCACCAGCGCGGCGCCGCCGCGCTCGGGCAGGCCGTCCAGCGAAACGCCGGGATAGCGCGCGCCCAGCTGTTCCCTGGTGACGAATACGAAATCCGCGCGGTCGGATCCCGACGGCACCGCCACGGCGCCGTCCGGCTCAACCCTGACGTCGCGATCGATCATGCGCGACAGATGCGCGGCGTCCTTCGCCGCATCAGGCGACACGATCAGGGCCTGTCGCAGGCGCTGTGCGCCGTTGGCGTGCTTCATCAGTTCTGGGATCCAGACGGTTTCCCGCGTCTTGTGCTGGCAGGCGAAGATGCGCAGTCCACCCGGGGCCTCTTCGATCGGCCACTGGAAGACACGGAATTTTGCTGCCGACACGCTGCCGTCGGGCAGGGTGACCGGGCGCTCGAAATCGGTCGGGCCGAGCGGCTCGTAGCCACGGGCGCGGATCTCTTCGACACCGGCGGCGGAATCGACCGCCGTGAAGGCGATGCGTTCGATGCCTTCGCCGCGCTTGGCGAGGAACGCGCGGGTCGGCGTGTTGTGCTCGGTTTCGACGAGCACGCCGAGGAGTTCGATGTAATCCGGATCGAGCATGATGGTGTAATTGCCGGAGCCCATCTTGGCGCTGTGGGTGCCGCGCGGCGACACCGTGAAGCCAAGCTGCTTCCAGTTGGCGGCGGCCTTGTCGAGATCGCTGACCACGACGACGGCGTGGTCGATTCCGATGACATTCTTGAGTGACACTCTGTTATTTCCCCGGCGTGAATTGGCATCTAAGCTAAACAGATCGATCAGGCCCCGGCAACCCAACCTGCTGCAGGGGGCCCCGGCCCCAAAGGCCTTGATCGGCGGGAAAGGACGACGATGGATTCCGCAAATATGCGCTGGCCCGACTCGCTGTGGGCCGCGATGACACCGGCCGGGCCGCAATTGCCGCAATTTGCCGGCGATGTCTCTGCCGACGTGATCGTCATCGGTGCGGGCTTCACCGGCCTGTCCAGCGCGCTGCATCTGCGCGAGGCCGGCGTGGACGTTGCCGTGGTCGAGGCCGCGGAGCCGGGCTGGGGCGCGTCCGGCCGCAACAACGGCCAGGTGATCCCCACGCTGTCGCGACCCGATCCGGACGACATCATCGCCAGGCATGGCATCGTCGGCGAACGCTTCGTCGCGCTGTTGCGCGACAGCGCCTCGACGCTGTTCGACGTGGCGCGCCGTTACCAGATCCAGGCCGAGCAGGAGCAGGCCGGCTGGGTCCAGCCGGTGCATTCGCCCGGCCGCATGAAGATCGCCGAACGCCGCGTCCGGCAGTGGTCGAAATTTGGCGCGCCGGTGGAGATCCTGTCGCGCGACCAGACGCGGCAAATGCTCGGCTCCGATGCGTGGTATGGTGGTTTCTGGAACAGGACCGGTGGCCACATCAATCCGTTGGCGCTGGCGCGCGGTCTTGCGGCGGCACTGCTGCAGCGAGGCGGGCGCATTTTTGCCCGGTCGCCGGTGGTCAGCTTCGAACGCCTGAACAACCGCTGGGTCGTCAAGACGGCGAACGGGCAGATCAGCGGCCGCGCGCTGATCCTGGCCACCAACGCCTATACCGGCGAGTTCGCCAAAGCACTGGCGCCGGATATCGCCCATGAAGTGATGCCGATCCGTTCCTGGCAGATGGCAACGCAGCCGCTGTCCGACGCCGCCCGCAAGATCATCATTCCCGGCCGTCAGGCGATGTCCGATACCCATGGCGAGCTGTACTTCGCGCGTTACGATGCGCGCAATCGCCTGGTCACGGGCGGCGCGCTGATCAACACCAACGACGCGGTGGCGAAGCTGAAGTCCATGGTTGCCGAACGCCTGCAGCGGCTTTGGCCGGAGATCGGCGACGTCAAATTCGACTATGTCTGGAACGGCTATGTCGGCATGACCACGGACTTCCTGCCGCGCATCCACCGGCTCGGGCCGGACGCCTATGCCTGGGCCGGCTGCAACGGCCGCGCGGTGGCGCTGTCGATCGCGCTGGGCGACGAACTCTCCAAGGCGGTGCGTGGCGTGCCGGAGAGCGAGCTGGCGCTTCCGTTCTCCGAGCCGACACCGATCGTCGCGCATGGCTTGCTGCGCCATCTGGCGCCGCTGATGCTGGCGCTTTACCGCCGTCGCGATGCGCGGGAGATCTGACATGAACGAGCTGGAAAAGGCCGAGGCCGTGCTCGAAGCCCTGAAGGCCGCCGAGCAGGAGCTTCCGCAAGCCGCGTTGCCGATCCTCAACGGCATCGCCGGCCTCATCAAGGGTGACGGGGACGATACGCTCGAAGTCCAGGAGGCGCGCACCGACGCCTTCATGGCGATCTGTGAACTCGGCAAAGCGCTGCATCGCGGCCAGCCAGCCGATCAGCTGTGGGCGCCAGCATTCAGTGCGGCCCAGCGCTGGCGCGGGCTGGTCTAGCCGGCTACGGCCTCGCACGCTCGAAATTGCCGCCGGGGATCGAGGCGATCAGCGCCTTCGTGTAGGGATGCTGCGGCCGTCCAAGCACATCGCCAGCGAGGCCATGCTCCACCACTTCGCCGTCCTTCATCACCGCGACGAGATCGCAGATCTGCGCTGCGACGCGCAGGTCGTGGGTGATGAACACGATGGACAGGCCGAGGCGCTGGCGCAGTTCGGCCAGCAGCTTGAGCACCTGGGCCTGCACGGAGACGTCGAGCGCCGATACCGCTTCGTCAGCCACCAGAATTGCAGGTTGCAAGGCGAGCGCGCGGGCGAGGCCGATGCGCTGGCGCTGGCCGCCGGAGAACTCGTGCGGAAAACGATCGCTGGCGGCGGGATCGAGGCCGACCAGCGCGAACAGTTCGCGGGCGTCGGCCAGTGCCTTGGCGCGCGGCGTGCCGTGGATGATCGGCCCCTGCGCCACCAGCTCGCCGGCCTTGCGGCGCGGATTGAGCGAGGCGAACGGGTCCTGGAACACCATCTGGATGTGCCGCGTCTCGCGCCTCACGTTTTCCTTGGTCATCGTCGCCCAGTCCTTGCCGTCGGCCATGATCGATCCGGCATCGGGATCGATGAGGCGGACGAGGCAGCGGGCGAGGGTGGATTTGCCGGAGCCGGATTCGCCGACGATGCCCAGCGTGGCGCCGCGCGGCAGTTGCAGAGAGACGTTCTTCACCGCATGAGTCACGCGCGCGCCGCGGCCGAGAAAGCCGCCGGTGCGATAGGTTTTCGACACGTTGTCGATGGTCAGCACCATGTCCTCGGACAACGTCCGCGGCGGTGGCGCGGTCAGCGGCGGCACCGCGGCGAGCAGTTGCTTGGTATAGGCATGTTGCGGTTTCAGCAGGACGTCGCGGACGCTGCCCTGTTCGACGATCGACCCGTGCTGCATGACCGCCACGCGGTCGGCGATCTCCGCCACCACGCCGAAATCATGCGTGATGAACAGCACCGCGGTCCTGCGGCGTTGCTGCAATTCGCGGATCAGCTTGAGAATCTGCGCCTGCGTGGTGACGTCGAGCGCGGTGGTCGGCTCGTCGGCGATCAGCAGTTTCGGATCGAGCGCCAGCGCCATGGCGATCATGGCGCGCTGGCGTTGCCCGCCCGACAGCTCATGGGGATAGGCCCGCGCTGCCGCTTTGGGATCGGGAATGCGCACGTCTTCGAGCAGCGCCTGCACGCGGGCGCGAATGTCGGCCTTCGACAGGTCTGTGTGGATCGAGAACATCTCGCCGATCTGGTCGCCGATGGTGCGCAGCGGATTGAGCGCCGTCATCGGCTCCTGGAACACCATCGCGATGCCGGCGCCGCGCACCTTGCGCAGGTCGTTGATGCTCGCCGAAGCGAGGTCGATGCCCTCGAACAGCGCGCGGCCACCATCGATGCTGACGCCGCCGGGCAGCAGTCGCATGATGGCATTGGCCATCATCGATTTGCCGGAGCCGGACTCGCCGACCACGCAGAGAATCTCATCGGCGGCGATGGCCAGTGAGACGCCCGCCAGCGCGTGGGTCCGGTCCGCGCCATCGGGAAGTCTGACGCTCAGGTTATCGAGCCGCAGGACTGCGGTGGAAGTCTCGGTCATCGTCCCTTGAGCCTTGGATTAAGCGCGTCGTTGAGGCCCTGACCGACCAGCGACACCGCCAGCACGGTGACCAGGATGGCGATGCCGGGGATCGCCGAGACGTACCACTGCACGCGCAGCACGTCGCGGCCGAGCCCGATCAGGTTGCCCCAGGACGCAACGTTCGGATCGGACAGCCGCAGGAAGGCCAGCGCGCTTTCCAGCAGGATCGCCACAGCCATCACCACGCTGGCATAGACGATCACCGGCGGCAGCGCGTTGGGCAGGATCTCGCCGAGGATCAGCTGGATGTCCTTCATGCCGAGCGTGCGGCCGGCCTGGACGAATTCGCGGTTGCGCAGCGACAGGAATTCGGCCCGGGTCAGCCGCGCCGGCGCCGGCCACGACACGATGCCGACGGCGATGGTCACCGTGGTCAGCGTCGAGCCGAACACCGCGACCAGCACCAGCAGCAGCACGAAATTCGGCAGCGTCTGGAACGCCTCGGTGATGCGCATCAGAACGGTATCGACCCAGCCGCCGTAATAGCCGGCGAAGGCGCCGATCAGCACGCCGATGACCACCGCGATGGCGGTTGCGACCACGCCGATCAGCAACGAAATGCGCGCGCCGTAGAACAGCTGGGCCGCGATGTCGCGGCCGGAATTGTCGGTGCCGAGCAGGAAGCGCGGATTGGAGAACGGCCAGATCAGCGGCCGGCCGGCCAGCGCCAGCGGATCGCGCGGATACAGCCAGCCGGCGGAGATCGCCATGGCGATCACCAGCAGCAGCAGCACGAGGCCGACCAGAGCGGAGGGACTGCGGCAATAGCGTTTCACGGCGTCCATGGCTCAGCCCTCGGCCGTGATGCGCGGATCGAGCCGCGCATAGAGCAGATCGACGAAGAAGTTCACCACGATCACCAGCAGGGCTGAGACGAAGACAATGCCGAGCAGCGTGTTGAGGTCACGCTGCACGACGGATTCATAGGCGAGGCGACCGAGGCCCGGGAGCGAGAACACGCTTTCCACGACGACCGAGCCACCGAGCATGGTGCCGGCCTGGATGCCGATCAGGGTGACCATCGGGAGCAGGGCGTTGCGCAGCACGTGGCGGACCACCACACGGGTCTCGTCGAGGCCCTTGGCGCGCGCGGTGCGCACGAAGTCCAGGTTCAGCACCTCGAGCATGGAGGCCCGCATGATGCGCAGATAGATGGCGAGGAAGATCAGGCCCAGCGTCAGCGTCGGCAGCACCAGATGGCGGGCGATGTCGAGGGTACGCCACAGGCCGGTCTGCACCGCGCCGATATCCTCGAAGCCGCCGGCCGGCAGCCATTGCAGATAGATCGAAAACACCACGATGGCCATCAGCCCGAACCAGAACGACGGCGTCGCGTAGAAGATCAGGCCCAGCGTCGAGATCAGGGTGTCCGGCCATTTGTTGAAGCCGCGCGCGGCGATGACGCCCAGCACCAGTCCGAAGAAAAAGGCGAAGGACAGCGACGCCGTCATCAGCAGCAGCGTCGGCGGCAGACGTTCGAGAATGACGGTCGCGACCGGCTTGCCGTAGATCGAGGAGAAGCCGAGATCGAGGCGCACCAGCTTCCAGAGATAATTGCCGAGCTGCATGGGGATCGAGAGGTCGAGCCCATAGAATTTGCGCAACTCGCGCGCGGTGGCCGCGTCGCCGCCGCCCATCTGGGCCATCATCGCATCGACGGTGTCACCCGGCGCGAACTGCAGCAGCAGGAACACGCCGATCAGGATCAGGAACAGGGTCGGGATCGAGGCGGCGAGCCGCCGCCCCGCGAGAGTCAGAATACGCATCGGGCTATCCTGCCAGCCTTTGCGTCAGGCCGATAGCCACAGATCGTGCCAGCTCGAGGAGCCCCAGCGCGGCGTGTTGGAATGGTTGCGTGCCTTGGCGGTAATCACCGTGACGAAAATTTGTTCGATCGGCATCCACACCGGCAATGCGGTGTTCGCCTGCTTGACGAACTCGGCATACAGGGCCTTGCGCTTGGCCGGATCGATTTCGGTGGCGGCGTCGTCGATGACCTTGTCGATGGCTGCGTCTTCCCAACCCCACTGGTTGGTCCACGGTGCGCCCTTGGGCTGGCCGGAGCGATACCAGACGGTGGTCGAGACGGCAGGGTCGTTGCGGTACTGGTGCCAGCCGGTGGCAAGGTCGAAGGCATGGTCGTCATAGACCTGCTTGAGAAAGCCGCCGCCGTCGTTGCGCACGACCTCGACGGGGATGCCGACTTCGCCCAGCGACTGCTGGATGAAGGTGGCCCACAGCGAGATGTCCTCGCCCCACGGCGCCGGGAGCAGGCGCAGGCTGAAGCGGGTGCCGCCGGCGCCGGGCTTGAAGCCGGCCTCGTCGAGCAACGCGATCGCCTTCTTCTTGTCGTAGGGATATTGCGGCGTGTCGGCGCCGGGATAGAAGTCGGTGGACACTGACGGGATCGGCCCGGTGCCGAGCTTGGCGAAATCGCCCAAAAAATTCTCGATGAAGAACGGCACGTTGATCGCATGGGCGATGGCGCGGCGGACGCGGATGTCGGCCAGCTCCTTGCGGCGGAAGTTGAACTCGATGGTATTGGTACGGGCGTTGCCCTCGTTGCCCTTGGTGGACACGACGAAGCGCTTGTCCTTGCCGAGGCGCGCGGTGTCGGAAATCGTCAGGCCGGTGAACGGGCTGTAGTGCAGGTCGCCGGCCTCCATCTGCGCCGCGGCGGCCGCGCGGTCGGTGATGACGCGCCAGGTGATGCGGTCGAGATAGGGCGCGTTGGGCCGCCAGTAGTTCTCGTTGCGGTCGGCGATGATGTACTGGCCGCGCTCGTACTTGACGAACTTGAACGGCCCGGTGCCGACCGGTGCGAGGTTGGTCGGGTTCTGGCGGATGTCGCCGGACTCATAGAGGTGCTTGGCCGAGACGTAGCCAAGGTCAGGCAACGCGCGCAGCAGCAGGCCAAGCGGCATCGGCCGCTCGTATTTGAAGATGGCCGTGAGCGGGTCGGGGGTTTCGACGTCGGTCAGAAACAGTTGCAGCGTCGATCCGTAATTGAGGATCTTCTTCCACATGTTCATGGCAGTGAAGGCGACATCGGCCGAAGTGAACGGCTTGCCGTCGTGCCAGGTCACACCCTTGCGCAGCTTGAAGGTGATGGTCTTGCCGTCGGGCGTGGCTTCCCAGCTTTCCGCGAGAACGCCGACCGGCTGGCCGTTGGCGTCCAGATCGACCAGCGACTCCTGGATCTTGCCGCCGATGATGTAGACCCCGGTGGAGGCCTGGATGCTGGGATTGAGCTGGCGCTGCTCGGCCCCGTAATGGACGTTGAACACGCCACCCTTGCGTGGGGTCTCCTGGGCGAAGGCCCGCAAAGGATTGGCGACGTTGGCGGCAATGGCCGCCGATGTCAGCAGCGCGGTGCGGCGGGTGATCTCGAAACGCGAAAGTGTCATGTCTTCTCCAGGCGCATATCCGGTGCCGGCGGGACCTCGGCCGGCATGGAACCACGCTACGACGAACCCGACGGCCGAGTCATTTTCTATTTGTGTTTAGACCAGTTGGATTTGCCTACATGGGGCTGCCGACGTGCAATAGCGGCCGGTTGCATCTGCCGGTCCGCGCCCCGTCGTTCGACGTTTTGGAACCCAAAGAATCCAGGTTCCTCCCGCAACCAGCGAATTCCTTCGGCGTTATTCGGGGCAGGGAGAGAAAGGAAAATGTGATGAAGAAGACAGCAGTTATTTTGGCGACCGTCGCAGCGCTCGGCGCGGCGGCAGTGACGACGGCGCCCGCAGAGGCGCGCGGTCGCGGATGGGGCCCTGGCCCTGCCATCGGTCTGGGTCTGGCGGCGGGCGCGCTCGCCGCTGGCGCCTATGGTGCATACGGGCCCGGCTACGGCTACGGATACTACGGCCCCCGCTACTATCGTCCGCATTATTACGGCTATGGTTACGGCTACCGTCCGCGCTATGCCTATTACGGGCCGCGCTACTATCGTGGCTGGTAACCGCCCGCAGGACGAACCAGCCCGGAGCTTCGCTCCGGGCTTTTTCATAAGCGCTGCGCCATCGTGATCACCGGATTTGCGGCGGGAAACAATCGCTTCAATACGAAGTTAGCGATACGGCGGCTCGCTCGGGCCGTCGCCATGGAATCATCAAATGCACGTCGAACGGGTGTTACGCGAATACGGTCAGCTTCTGCGGCCGATGAACGAGGCCCCTCGCGACGGTAAGCGCATTCTTGGCCACCATCCCCGTACGCGGCGGTTGGTCCTCTGTTACTGGGAGACGGCCCCGGCCGCTCTGGTGGGTCCTGTCTGGATCGGTGAGCAGGACGGTCGTCGCGGCTATCTCGATCGCTATTTCGACGGCTGGCTCGATCCGCAGGACCTCCGGCTGCTCGACGCCGATGCGGTCAACCGGCTGCTGGTGGCCTATATCGATGACGCCCGTGCCGGCGATGACACTGCGGCGCTCAAGCTCCTGGAGCAAGCCTGAGCGGAGGCCAGCCGTGCTGCCATGAGGCCGAATCCGGCATTTCTGTCCCCTAGCGGAACAGCCTAGGAGGCGGTTGTGGTTTTCTTGGCGACGCCATTGAATTAGCTGGCAAAATCCGTAGGTTGCGCGGGTTCGCCGTCGTTGCGGACCAACAATCCTCACATCGCCGCCTTTCCATTCGCGCAGAACTGATCTCCTATGAACGCTCCCTTATCCAAGCCAACCGGAGCGCCCGTGCCCATCATCGACCCGCAGGGGCGCGCCATCATTTCCTTCGATGGCGTCAGCAAGATTTTCCCGGCGCGATCAGGCTCCGCCGAGGTGCGGGCGGTGGATAGCATCGACCTCAAGGTGCCCGAAGGCGCCATCGTCGGCGTGATCGGGCGCAGTGGCGCCGGCAAGTCGACGCTGATCCGGCTGATCAACGGCCTCGAACTGCCGACCTCCGGCAAGGTCAATGTCGACGGCCTCGACATCGGCGCGCTCGACGAGCGCAGCCTGCGCCAGGCGCGGCGTTCGATCGGCATGATTTTCCAGCATTTCAACCTGCTGTCGTCGCGCACCGCCTTCGACAATATCGCGCTGCCGCTGGAAATCGCCGGCGTGGCGCGTCGCGATATCCCGGGCATCGTCAATCCGCTGCTTGACATGGTCGGCCTCGCCGACAAGCGCGACCGCTATCCTGCCGAACTGTCCGGTGGCCAGAAGCAGCGCGTCGGCATTGCCCGCGCGCTGGCCACCAAGCCGAAAGTGCTTCTGTCCGACGAGGCCACGTCGGCGCTGGATCCGGAGACCACCAGCCAGATCCTGGCGCTGCTTAAGCAGATCAACGCCGACCTCAACCTCACCATCCTGTTCATCACTCACGAAATGTCGGTGGTGAAGAAGCTCGCCGACCATGTCGCCGTGATGGAAGGCGGTCGCATTGTCGAGCAGGGCACGACCTACGAGATCTTTGCCAACCCGCACCACGAGACCACCCGGCGTTTCGTCGGCGAGGTCACCGGCGGCAACGTGCCGGAATGGCTGCAGGCCAAGCTGAAGCCCGCTTACGCGCCCGGCATGCAGGCGGTGATCCGCATTGCCTTCACCGGCGCGGATGCCGACGAGCCGGTGCTGTCGCGGCTGACCCGCGCCTACAACGTCGATTTCAACATCATGCATGGCCAGATCGAATACGTCGCCGACCATCCGTCCGGCACGCTGATCGCATCCGTCGCCGCCGAGCCCGAATTGTTGGCGAAGCTGGTGGCCGAGCTGACCAGCACCCGCAACAAAGTGGAGCACCTTGGCTATGTCGCCTGAACTGTTGTCGCTGATTGCCTGGTCGACCCTGGACACGCTGACCATGGTGGCGCTGGCCGGCACCTTCGGCACGCTGGTCGGCCTGCCGCTCGGCATCTTTCTCGCCACCAGCCGCGCCAACGAACTATTCCCGGCGCCGATGGTCAATCGTCTGCTCGGCCTCGTAGTCAATGCCACGCGCTCGACGCCGTTCATCATCCTGGTGGTGGCCATCGTGCCGCTGACGCGGCTGATCGCCGGCACCTCGATTGGCACCAGCGCCGCGGTGGTGCCGTTGACCATCGCCGCAATTCCCTTCATTGCCCGCGTCATCGAGGGCGCGATCCGCGAAGTCGACCAGGGTCTGGTCGAAGCCGCGCGCGCCTTTGGCGCCAGCCCTCTGCAGATCGTGCAGAAGGTGCTGCTGCCGGAAGCCCTGCCGGCGGTGACGCTGGCGCTGACGCTGGCCACGGTCAGCCTGATTGGCTACTCCGCCATGGTCGGCGCGGTCGGCGGCGGCGGGCTTGGCGATCTCGGCATCCGCTACGGCTACCAGCGCTTCATGCCGGAGGTGATGGCCACCGTGGTCATCGTGCTGATCGTTCTGGTGCAGGGCGTGCAGACCATCGGCGACCGGCTCTCCCGCCGCCTCGACAAGCGCAACCGTCATTCGTGAGGTCACTTATGGGACGTGTCCCGGACGCAGTGCAGTGCGCCGCTTCTTAGCGGCATAGTGCACTGCTGAGCCGGGACCGTCAAAAACGCCGGCGATCGGTACGGTCCCGGATCTGCGAAGCAGCGTTGCACGCTGCGTCGCGTCCGGGACACGAACTGAACCGCTTCGATCAATCTTCAACACCACCACAGGAATCGAATATGTCGCTACGTTCTCTCGCTTTCTCCGCCGTTGCAGCCCTTGCGCTGACGGCCGCTGCTCATGCCGAGACCATCAAGGTCGGTGTCACCGCCGGGCCGCATGCCCAGATCATGGAGGCCGTGAAGGCGGTCGCCGCCAAGAAGGGCCTCGACATCCAGGTCGTCGAATTTTCCGACTATGTGGTGCCGAACGCGGCGCTGGAAGCCGGCGACCTGCAGGCCAATTCGTTCCAGCACCAGCCCTATCTCGATAACCAGATCGCCGACCGCAAGTACAAGATCGTATCCGTCGGCGGCACCGTTAACTTCCCGATGGGCATCTATTCGAAGAAGGTGAAGAGCTGGGACGAGATCAAGACCGGCGCCTCGTTGGCGATCCCCAATGACCCGACCAATGGCGGCCGCGTGCTGCTGCTGTTGCGCGACAAGGGCGTCATCAAGCTGAAGGACGGCGTCGGTTTCAAGCCGACCATGCTCGACATCACCGAGAACCCGAAGAAGCTGAAGATCATCGAGATCGATGCCGCGCAGACCCCGCGTACCCTCGACGACGTCGATGCCGCGGGCGTCAACACCAACTACGCCACCCAGTCCGGCCTCGACCCGGTCAGGGATGCGCTGCTGCGTGAAGATCCCAAGGGGCCCTACGCCAACGTCATCGCGGTGCGCATTGCCGACAAGGACAAGCCGTGGGTGAAGACGCTGGTGGAGAGCTATCAGTCGCCGGAGATCAAGGAATTTATCGCCACCAAGTTCAAGGGCGCGGTGCTGGCTACCTGGTAGGCTTCACCTCTCCCCGCTTGCGGGGAGAGGTCGTCTCGAAGGCGCGAAGCGCGTTCGAGGCGGGTGAGGGGAGCGTGCGTTTCACTCGCGGCTCCCCCTCACCCGAAGCCTTCGCTTCGCTCAGGCTCCGACCTCTCCCCGCAAGCGGGGAGAGGTAAGAAAGCGCGTCGCTCGTTGCCTAGTGTGTCAGGATCTTCGACAGGAACTGCTGCGCGCGGTCGCTGCGCGGGTGGCCGAAGAAGTCGTCTTTCTGGGCGTCTTCGACGATCTCGCCGGCATCCATGAAGATGACGCGGTTGGCGACCTTCTTGGCGAACCCCATTTCGTGGGTCACCACCATCATGGTCATGCCTTCCTTAGCGAGCTCGACCATGACGTCGAGCACCTCGTTGATCATTTCCGGATCCAGCGCCGAGGTCGGCTCGTCGAACAGCATGCAGATCGGGTCCATCACCAGCGCCCGCGCGATAGCGACGCGCTGCTGCTGACCGCCGGACAGCCGGCCGGGATATTTCTCGGCATGCGCGGTGAGGCCGACGCGCTCCAGCATCTTCATGGCCTTGGCGCGCGCGGCGTCCTCGGAGCGGCCGAGGACCTTGGTCTGGCCGAGGCACAGGTTCTCGACGATCCGCAGGTGGGGAAACAGTTCGAAGTGCTGGAACACCATGCCGACGCGCGAGCGCAGCTTCGGCAGGTCCTTTTTCATCGTGGTGACGTTGAGACCGTCGACCAGGATGGTGCCTTCCTGCACCGGCTCCAGCGCGTTCACGGTCTTGATCAGGGTCGATTTCCCCGAACCGGACGGACCGCAGACCACCACGACCTCGCCCTTGTCCACCGTGGTGCTGCAGTGCTTCAGCACCTGGAACGTGGGATTGTACCATTTGCTGACGTTGTCGATGGTGATCATGGGCATGGGGATCGACCGGATGTTGGAGGCACGGAAATGAAGGGCACGGCTATCGGATGATGCTGATGCGCTTTTGCAGGCGCTTGACGAAGAACGAGGCGGTGAAGCAGATCGCGAAATAGACCACCGCGGCGAACAGGTACATTTCGGTGAGGCGGCCGTCGCGCTGCGCCACCTTGGAGGCGGCGCCGAGGAAGTCGGTGATCGACAGCACGTAGACCAGCGACGTGTCCTGGAACAGCACGATGGTCTGGGTGAAGATCACCGGCAGCATGTTGCGGAAGGCCTGCGGCAGCACGACGTGCCGCATCACCTCGCGGTAGTTCAGGCCGATGGCGTAGCCGGCCATGACCTGGCCGCGCGGGATCGACTGGATGCCGGCGCGCATGATTTCGGAGAAATACGCCGCCTCGAACAGTGTGAAGGTGACGATGGTCGAGGTGTAGGCGCCGACCTGGACCGGCTGGTCGGCCCGCAATATCCACTGTCCGATATAGGGCATCAGGAAGTAGAACAGAAAGATCACCAGCACCAGCGGCAGCGAGCGCATCAGGTTGACGTAGCTCGCCGCAAAGGTCGACAGCGCGACGTTCGACGACAGTCGCATCAAGGCGACCAGCGTGCCGAGGATCAGTCCGCCGACGGTGGCTATCGCCGTCAGCGTCAGCGTGAAGGTCATGCCCTGCTCGAACAGGTAGGGCAGGCTGCGCCAGATGACGTTGAAATCGAAATCGCTGAACATTACGCCTTCCCCCCGTTAAAGCCGGGGATGACGAGGCGCTTCTCCGCATAGCGCATCCCGATTGTCACCACGGCGCTGAGGACAAGGTAGATCACGGTCGCGGCCGTGAAGGCCTCGAACACCTGGAACGAGAATTCCTGCATCGAGCGCGCCCGCGCGGTCAGTTCCATGACGCCGATGGTCAGTGCCACCGCGGTGTTCTTGATGGTGTTGAGAAACTCGGAGGTCAGCGGCGGGAAGATGATGCGATAGGCCAGCGGCAGCAGGATATAGCGATAGGTCTGCACGGTGGTGAGGCCGATCGCGGTGCCGGCCATGCGCTGGCCTTTTGGCAGCGAATTGATGCCGGCGCTGACCTGGGTGGCCACACGGGATGACATGTACAGGCCGATGCCGATGACCGCCGTATAGAACGGGCCGTTGCGCAACTGCTTGACCCAGGTGCCGAGATCCTTCGGCAGCAGTTCGGGAATGACGAAGAACCAGATGAAGAGCTGCACCAGCAGGGGGATATTGCGGAAGGTCTCGATATAGGCGTTGCCGAGCCGTTCCGACCATTTGGAGGGCAGGGTGCGGATGATGCCGATCAGCGAGCCGACCACGAAGGCGATCGTCCAGGCACACAGCGCAAGCAGGATTGTGACACCAAGCCCGCTCATCAGCGTGCTGAAGTAGGTGCCCGTCGCCTCCGGCGTCTGCTCCCAGAAGATGCCCCAATTCCAGTGATAGTTCACGAATTTACCCCCGCCCCACGCCTGTTGGCAAAAGGCTCATGCAATGGCCGGGCCATCGCATGAGCCTCGTGTCGTCCTTGCTTAGTTGGTGTAGGCGTCAGGATCGGCCGAATCCGACGGCTTCGCGAAGGCCTTGGCCTGCTCGGCGCCCATCGGCACGTTGAGGTTCAGGCCCTTCGGCGGGATCGCCGACATGAACCACTTGTCATACAGCTTCTTGCCGTCGGCGCTCTTGTAGAGAGCGGCGGTGGCGTCGTCGGCGACCTTCTTGAAAGCCGCGTCGTCCTTGCGCAGCATGATGCCGTAGGGCTCGGGCTTGGAGAACGCATCCTTGGAGATGACGTAGCCCGACGGATCCTTGGAGCCGGCGGCGAGGCTGGCGAGCAGGATGTCGTCCATGACGAAGGCGACGGCGCGGTCGGTCTCGACCATCAGGAACGCTTCGGCATGGTCCTTGGCGGCAATCACGTTGATGCCGAGGTTGCGCGCGGCGTTGGCTTCAGTGAGCTGCTTGATGTTGGTGGTGCCGGAGGTGGAGACCACCGACTTGCCCTTGAGATCGTCGATCGAGTTGATCTTGCTGGACTTCTTCGAGACGAAGCGGCTGGCGGTCAGGAAGTGGGTGTTGGTGAAGGAGACCTGCTTCTGGCGGTCGACGTTGTTGGTGGTCGAACCACATTCGAGGTCGACGGTACCGTTGGCGATCAGCGGAATGCGGGTGGCCGAGGTCACCGGGTTGAGCTTGACTTCGATCTTGTCGTTCTTCAGCTCTTTCTTCACGGCATCCACGATCTTGTAGCAGATGTCCATGGCGAAGCCGACCGGCTTCTGGTTGTCGTCCAGATAGGAGAACGGCACCGAGGAGTCACGGAACCCGATGGTGATCGCGCCACTGTCCTTGATTTTCTTCAATGTCCCGGTCAGCTCCTGCGCCGAAGCCGGTCCTGCGCAGAGCGCGGCGGCGATCAGAATGCCGGTCGCATGTTTATAGCCCATGGTGTTCTCCTTTGGATCACGCTGAATCTGAGATGTCCGCCATGAGCATGGCTGGCCTGCGCGGATCAATCAAGCCCGCATAAAGGTACATTTGATGCCGATCGGCCCCGGCGGGGTACGGTGCAACGCGCGAAGGCATCCCGAAAAATGCCCAGCAATTGTGAGGGTGCTGGTTAAACTATGGGCGTGCAATTTCGCAGCTTCGCCCAGGCCTGATCGGATGGCGCGCGCCGCTGGCCAAAAGGCAGGCGCTACCGGCTGAGGCCCGCCGGGGTTGGTGAGCGCGCTGGCCGGACGGCTCAGGCGATTTTTGTCGCGCCGAGCAGTCCGGCGAGACGTACGCCCACCGCCTGCGGCGTCACGCAGACGTGGGCGGCGCCGGCCCCGCGCAGTTCCTGCTCGTTGCCGTAACCATAGAGAACGCCGACCGGGGTCATGGCGTTGTTGCGGGCGCCGATCATGTCGAAGCTGCGGTCGCCGACCATGACTGCGCGATTCCCGGCGAGACCGCGCTGGTCGAGCGCGTAGTGCAGCAGCGCCGTCTTTTCGCCTCGGGTGCCGTCGAGCTCGGCGCCGTAGACATGCTCGAAATAGCCGGCCAGGCCGAAATGCTCGATGATGCGGCTGGCGAACACGTGGGCCTTGCTGGTGGCGACGAACAGCCGGGGCCCGGCCGCCTTCAGCCCTGTCAGCAGTTCGTGGATGCCGTCATAGAGCTTGTTTTCGTAGAGGCCGATGTCGGAGAACCGTTCGCGATACAGCGTCACCGCGCGTGCCGCACGGGCTTCGTCGCCGAGCATGGTGCGGAAACTGGTGATCAGCGGCGGGCCGATGCACCACAGCAGATCCTGCTCGGCGGGGACTGGTTGATCGAGGGCGGCGAGCGCGTGCTGGATGGAGCGGGTGATGCCGACTTTGGGGTCGGTCAGCGTGCCGTCGAGGTCGAGGAAGATGGCGTCCATGCCGGCTGGTCTAGAGGCATTTCCGGCAGCCCGCAACGGTCAGGCGCTCTCCGAGGACGGAGTCGACACTGCGGCCGTCGAGTGCCGCCTGCCTGTGTGCCGGGCCATTCGCATCCGGCATTGCGCCACTTGCCGCCCGCTGACGGCCGGCGCTCGGCCGACCCCGAGGGGCGATTCTCCGACGTCGCTCTAGCGTCCCGCGTCGGATCGGGCTTGTCGCAACTTTGTGAATGACTCCGCGCGCCGTTCTCGCGTGAAATACGCTTTTGCGCGCTAGAGGCGATTGCGAGACGCCGCGGGCGTCCGTATGATATTGTCTTCGTCATTCCATTCGCCCGGCTGTCGCGCCCCGACTGCCGGTAACTCCTTGCTGCGACCGCGAGTCGTGCGCCTGTGTCTGGAGATCGTCATGGCCTATAGTATCAATATCAATGGCGTGAGCCATTCGGTCGACGTCGACAGCGACACGCCTCTGCTCTGGGTGCTGCGCGACGTACTCGGCATGACCGGGACCAAGTTCGGCTGCGGTGAGGCCCTGTGCGGCGCCTGCACCGTGCACCAGGACGGCAGCGCCGTCCGCTCCTGCGTCACGCCGATCGACAGCGTCGGCGACTCCAGGATCACCACCATTGAGGCCATCGGCCAGACGCCGGCCGGCGCCCGGATCCAGAAGGCCTGGCTCGATCTTGAGGTGGTGCAATGCGGCTATTGCCAGTCCGGCCAGATCATGTCGGCAACGGCCTTGCTGGCGAGCAATCCCAGCCCGAAAGACAGCGATATCGACGATGCCATGGCGGGCAACATCTGTCGTTGCGGCACCTATGTCCGGATCCGCGAAGCCATCAAGCATGCCGCGGCGGCACCCGCGACCAACGGGCAGAAGGGCTGACACCATGTTCGACAAATTGATCGATCGCGACGCCATTTCTGAACCCAGGATGCCGCGCGTGCTGTCGCGCCGCACCGTGCTCACGGCGGGTGCGGCCGCCGGAGGCGGGCTGTTGCTCAGTATCAGCATGCCCGGATGGCCCGGCCGCGCCGATGCCGCCGACGCGGCCGCCTTCGCGCCCAATGCCTTCGTGCGGATCGACCGCGACGGCCAAGTCACGCTGGTGATGGCCCAGGTCGAGATGGGGCAGGGCACTTACACCTCGATGCCGATGCTGATTGCCGAAGAACTTGAAGTCGAACTGGCGAAGGTCAGGCTCGAGCACGCGCCGCCGGACGACAAACTGTACGTCAACCCCCTGATCGGCTTCCAGGTCACTGGCGGTTCGACCTCGGTACGGGGGTTCTGGAAGCCGCTGCGGATGGCCGGCGCTGCGGCGCGGACCATGCTGATCCAGGCCGCTGCGGCAGAGTGGAAGGTCGATCCTGCCACCTGTCGCGCCGTCAAGGGCGAGGTGATCCATACGCCCACCGGACGCAAGCTGGCCTATGGCAGGCTGGTCGATGCCGCCGCCAAGCTGCCGGTTCCTGCAGATGTCCCGCTGAAAACCCAAAAGGATTTTGCGCTGATCGGCACGCCGGCGAAGCGCCTCGACAGCGCCGGCAAGGTCAACGGTACCGCGGAATATGGCATCGATACCAAGGTGCCCGGGATGAAGGTCGCCACCGTGGCGGCGTGTCCGGTGATCGGTGGCAAACTCGGCAACGTCGACGACAGCAAGGCCACCGCGGTCAGGGGCGTGCGCCAGATCGTCAAGCTCGACAATGCCGTGGCGGTGATTGCCGATCACATGGGAGCGGCGAAGAAGGGACTCGAAGCGCTGGTGATCACCTGGGACGAGGGGGCTAGTGCACAGTTCTCCAGCGCCGACCTGGTGCAGCAGCTCAAGGATGCTTCGGACAGGGACGGCGTGGTGGCGGTGAAGCAGGGCGATGTCGCCAAGGCGATTGCCGGCGCCGCGACGAAAATGGACGCGGTCTACCAGATGCCGTTGCTGGCCCATGCGGCAATGGAGCCGATGAATTGCACCGTGCATGTGCGCAAGGATGGCTGCGACGTCTGGGTTGGCACCCAGGTGGTTTCGCGCGCGCAGGCGACGGCCGCTGCGGTCACCGGCCTGCCGCTCGACAAGGTCAAGGTACACAACCATCTGCTCGGCGGCGGTTTCGGGCGCCGTCTCGATGTCGACGGGATCACCCAGGCGGTGCAGATCGCCAAGCAGGTCGACTATCCCGTCAAGGTGATCTGGACCCGCGAGGAGGACATCCAGCACGACATCTACCGTCCCTACTACTACGACACGCTGAGCGCCGGTCTCGACGCCAGCGGCAGACCTGTGGCCTTCAACCATCGTGTCGTCGGCTCGTCGATCCTGGCGCGCTGGGCACCGCCCTTCTTCAAGGATGGTCTCGATTCCGATGCGGTGGAGGCCGGCTCCGGCCCCTACGGCTTCGATAACCTGCTGGTCGATTATGTCCGGCAGGAGCCGCCGGCCGGGCTCACAACCGGCTGGTGGCGCGGTGTCGGCACCACGCACAATGCCTTCATGGTTGAAGGCTTTGTCGATGAGCTGGCGGCGACCGCCAAACAGGATCCGGTCGCCTACCGCCGGGCGCTGCTCGACAAGGCCCCGCGCGCCAAAGCGGTGCTCGACCTCGCCGCCGACAAGGCGGGCTGGGGCAAGCCGATGCCGGCCGGCCGGGGCCGCGGCGTCAGCGTCGTGTTCGGCTTCGGCAGCTATATCGCCCAGGTCGCCGAGGTTTCGGTGGGGAAGGACGGTCAGGTCAGGGTCGAGCGCGTGGTCTGCGCCGTCGATTGCGGGCAGATGATCAACCCGGACACCATCAAGGCACAGATGGAGGGCGGCATCCTGTTCGGGTTGACCGCCGCGCTGTATGGCGAAATCACCCTGAAGAACGGTCGCGTCGAGCAGGGAAATTTCGACACCTATCAGGCGATGCGCATCAATGAAGTGCCGGTCATCGAAGTCCATCTAATCGACAGCCATGAGGAACCCGGCGGCATCGGCGAACCCGGCACCGCGACGATTGCGCCGGCCGTGGTCAATGCGATCTTCAACCTGACAGGCAAGCGCCTGCGTAAATTGCCGATTGATCCGGCGCAGCTGAAATCGGGGGCATAGGCGGCAGGAGCAACGACACGGCAACGTCGACGTCGCTGTTTCCTTCCAGCCCGGTTGCGGTCCGGCTCGCTGGCGCCAAAACCTGCGATACGAATCTTGCGAGAGGCCGGGGACAAAGGCAGTCTGCCTCCATCGATACGAGGACGGACCCGATGTCTCAGGCTGACCAAAACCAGAATCCGGCGTTAACGCCAGCGCAGCAGACCTGGCGCCGGCTGGCGATTCCGCTGGTGGCACTGGCGGCGGCGGTGACCTTCATCGTTGTCGCGACCCTGCGCTGGGATATCTGGATCGGCGGCATGGCGGTGCAGTCGACCAACGACGCCTATATCCGTGCCGAGACGACACGGCTGAGCAGCCGGGTGGCGGGCGCGGTGCTGGCGGTGCCCGTTCGGGATTTCCAGCGCGTCAAGGCCGGCGACCTGCTGGTGCAGATCGATCCCGCCGATTACGAGGCCCAGGTGGCGCAGGCGCAGGCCGCCGTCGCCGCCGCCCAGGCGGCGCTGGACAACCTCGCCAATCAGGTCGAGCTGCAATATGCCACCATCGCCCAGGCCGAGGCGCAGCGGGTGTCGGCGCAGGCGCTTGAGGTCGAGGCGCGGCAAGAGCAGGAGCGCCAGCAGTCGCTGACCCGGACCGAAGCCGGCACGCGGCAGAAGTTCGAGCAGGCGGTGGCCGCCTATGCCAAGGCGCAGGCCGATGTGAAGGCCAGTGCCGCGATCATCGCCGCGCAGCGCCATCAGCTCGAAGTGCTCGCCGGCACCAAGCAGCAGCGCGCCGCGGATCTGCTCGGCGCCAGGGCCGCGCTCGATGCCGCCAAATTGCGGCTCGGCTATACCAGGATCGTCGCGCCGTTCGACGGCGTCGTCGGGGAGCGTCAGGTGCAGGCGGGCGACTACGTCAATATCGGCTCGAGCCTGATCAGCGTGGTGCCGCTGCCGAACGTCTATGTGATCGCGAATTACAAGGAGACGCAGCCGACGCGGGTGCAGCCCGGCCAGCCGGTCGATATCATCGTCGATACCTTCTCCGACCAGCCGCTGCGCGGCCGGGTCGAGCGGATCTCGCCGGCCTCGGGATCGCAATTCGCGCTGTTGCCGCCGGACAACGCAACCGGCAACTTCACGAAAGTCGTGCAGCGCGTGCCGGTCCGCATCGAACTCGATCCCGGCCAGCGGCTGCAGCAACGGCTGCTCCCGGGCATGTCGGTCACCGCGCGCATCCACACCGACCAGCCCGCCGTTGCCACGCGCGGGGATGCGATCCATGGCACCAAGTAAGGTCATCGAGAGCGGCCCGGTCTCCACCGGCGGCGTCTCGCACCGCCCGATCTTCGCGGTAGGCGCGGTGTTGCTCGGCTCGTTCCTGGCCAACTTCGACACCCGCATCTTTTCGGTCGGGCTGCCGGACATCCGTGGCGCACTCTCGCTGAGCTTCGACGAGGGCGCCTGGCTCTCGACTGCGGCGACGGCGTCGCAGATCTTCATCGCCCCCGCGGTGGCCTGGATGGCCACGGTGTTCGGATTGCGCCGGGTGCTGGGCTTTCCGAGCTTGGTCTATGCGGTGATCTCGCTGCTGATCCCGCTCACGCACGACTACACCACGCTGCTGGTACTCAACGTCATCCATGGACTGCTGCTCGGCACCTTCGTGCCGGCCACCCTGCTGATCATCTTTCGCAACCTGCCGATGTTCTGGTGGCTGCCGGCGATCGCGATCTATTCGATCCGCGTCGGCTTCACGCTCAACTCCGGCATTTCGCTGGTCGGCTTCTATGTCGAGCACCTCGGCTGGCAATGGATGTTCTGGCAGGATGTCATCATCGCGCCGCTGATGGGCCTGTTCGTCTGGCTCGGCACGCCGCGCGAGCCGGTCAACACCTTCGTGCTGGATGAGGCCGACTGGGGCGGCATGCTGCTGCTCGGCGCGGGCATGGCAATGGTCTATGCCGGGCTTGACCAGGGCAACCGGCTGGACTGGCTCGGGTCAGGCACCGTCGTGGCGCTGCTGTTCGGCGGCGCGGCTCTGGTGGTCGGGTTCTTCATCAACGAGTCGCTGGTGCGGCGGCCCTGGGCCCATGCCGAGGTGATCCTGTCGCGCAACATCGGCCTCGCGCTGGCGACAATCCTTTTATACACGCTGACCAGCCTGTCGAATTCCTCGCTGGCGCCGAACTTTCTTGTCGTCATCGCGCAATTGCGGCCTGAGCAGTCGGGGATGTTGTTTCTCCTCTATGGCGTCGCGCCGATGATCGTGCTGCTGCCGCTTTCGATCACGCTGGTGCGATACTTCGACGTGCGCTGGCCGTTGATCATCGGCTTGTCGGCCTTCGCCATCGCCGGCCTCCTTGGGACCCGGCTCACTCATGACTGGGCGCTCGGCGACTTCATCCCGATAGTGCTGCTGCAGTCGCTCGGGCAATCCTTCACGCTGCTGCCCATCGTGATCATCGCGCTGTCGAATTCCGATCCGTCGCGCGCCACCGCCTTCGCCGCCTATATCCAGGTGATGCGCCTCGGCGGCGCCGAGATCGGCATCGCTCTGATGAGCACCTGGCTGCGGGTGCGGGAGCAGCTCTATTCTAACCTGCTGGGCCAGCACATCGCGACCGGCGACGCCGACGTCACCGGCATCCTCGCGCAACTGACCAGCCGCTTCGCGAGCCACGGCGCCGGCCTGGCGCAGGCGCGCAGCGTCGGCACGCTGGCGTCGCGGGTCGCCCGCGAGGCCAATACGCTGGCCTATATCGACGGCTTCTGGCTGACGGTGTGGTTCGCCATCGCGGCGCTGATCTGCGTTTCGCTGATGAGCGCCGCACCGCCGGGACCGTTCACGCCGAAGCCGCGCTCCTGACGTTTCCTCGCGACGAGCGCGGAGACGTCAAGACCAGGGGGCTACATCCCGCCGATAAATCCGCGGTTCCAGGTCGGGCTGATCAGCACTTCGTTGACGCAGACATGCGCAGGCATGCCGGCGATGAAGGCGATGGTCTTGCCGAGATCGGCAGGTTGCAGCATCCGCGCCATCACTTCTTCGCTGGGCGGCACCGGACGCTTCAGCATGATCGGTGTGGCGACCTCGCCGGGCGACAGGCAGCAGGCACGCAGCCCGTTGACGCATTCGTCCATGTTGAAGGAGTGGGTCAGCGCCAGCACCGCATGCTTGGTCGCGGTGTAGGCCGGCCCGGTCATCTTGGAGACGTGGCGGCCCGCCCACGAGGCGACGTTGATGATGCAGCCGTCCTTCTGCGCGCGCATCGCCGGCAACACCGCGCGCATGCAATACATGACGCCGTTGAGGTTGATGTCGACCAGCTGGTCCCAGCCGTCCAGCGAGAGGTCCTCCCAGCTACGCTTCGGCACGTTGACGCCGGCGCTATTGACCAGCAGATCGATGCGGCCGTGCCTGGCGAGAATTGCTTCCGCCACCTTTGTCACATCGGCCGATTTGCTGACGTCCAGCGCCATCGCCTCGATCGGCTTGCCGCCGGTGCCGAGTTCGTCGGTCACTTCCTTCAGCATTTCGGCGCGGCGGCCGGAAATAATCACCGTCCAGCCATCGGCGAGCAATGCCGCAGCACCTGCCTTGCCGATGCCGGTGCCGCCGCCGGTGACCCAGGCGATTTTCTTGTCTCCACTCACGATGCGCTCCCTTTTTTGATTGCAGGCGAACGTAGCGAAAGAACGCAGGTCTTCAAAGCCTTGATCCCGGCCAGGACCAGATCGCGCGCCCGTGGTGTTGTGGCATTCATCGGCATGCGGCGGTCTGCACAGCCCCGCTGGCGGGGCAGCCCGTGCTCAACCCATGCCTGCGCGATCCCGCCGTCGAGATGGACGTCAGCAAGGTGAAGAGTGACGTGCCGCCGTTATGCGCGGGCCATCGCCGCGGGAGCGGCGTTGTCGCTGGCGGCGAGATAAGCTTGCACCTTGCTGGCGGCCATCGGCCGGGCGAACAGGTAACCCTGCATGAAGCGGCAGCCTTCGTCGCGCAGCAACCGCATCTGCTGGGTCGTCTCGACACCTTCGACGACGCAATCGAGCTTCAGGTTGATGCACAGCCCTGCCAGGGTTCTCAGGATCATTTGCGATGCCGCGTCGGTCTCGACGTTCTGGACGAAGCTGCGGTCGATCTTGATCTTGTCGAGCGGCAGTTCGCGGATGCAGCTGAGGCTCGAATAGCCGGTGCCGAAATCGTCGAGCGAGATGCGTGCACCGAGCGCCTTCAGGGTCTTCAATGCTTCCGATGCCTGGGAACGGTTGCGCATCACCGCCGTCTCGGTGACCTCAAAATCGATCCTGTGGGCGTCGATGCCGCTCTGCTGCACGATGCCGATGATCTTCAGCACCGACAGGGGTGACGCCACGTCGAGTGCCGACAGGTTGAACGAGATGCGGACGTCGGCAGGCCATGATGCGGCGCCTTCCAGGGCCTTGCGCAGCAGGATCGGCGTAAGCTCACAGATCGAGCCGGAGCGTTCGGCGGCGGTGATGAAGCGCATCGGCGACACGTCGCCCAGCGTCGGGCTGCGCCATCGCGCCAGCGCCTCGAAGCAGACCGTGCGACCGCTATCGGTGTCGATAATGGGTTGATAGGCGATCCACAATTCGGTCTCAAGGTCCGCGTTGAGCAGCGCCTGGTCGATCAGGCTGGCCTCGCGGATGCTGGCCTGATGTTCCGCCGAGAAAATCACCGCACGGCCGCGATCGTGCTGCTTGACGAAATACAGCGCATAGTCGGCACATTCGAACAGGTCTTCGGCGGTGATGGCTACCGACGGGAAAGTGGCGAAGCCGATCGAAGAGCCGATGCGGATGGTGAGTTCGTCGATCTCGAACGGCGCCTGTAGCAGGTCGGCGATGGCCGTGCCGGCTTCGATGATACGCGCGCGACAGGTCTCGTTCTCATCGATGATGACGAACTCGTCGCCACCCAGCCGCGCCAGATAGATGGAAGGATCGAGTGCGGCGCGCAGCCGGAGGCTGGCGTCTATCAGCAGGCGATCGCCGGTCCGATGGCCGTGCACGTCGTTGATCGGCTTGAACCCGTCGAGATCGAGGATGCCGATGGTCAGGCTTCGGCCCTCTGCGGCGGCTTGCGCCATGCGTCGATCAAGTTCGGCAAAAAAATGACGCCGGTTCGGCAGGCCGGTGAGGCTGTCGATATTCGAATTCCTGAAATTGGTGTCGTTGAGCGCCTTCAGTTCTTCCTGCTTGATGAGCAGCGCCTTGGTCGAGTTGATGCTATTTTCGAAGTTCCGGTAGTTGATCAGCAGCACGTATCCGCAGGCAACGACTACCGTCACGAAGTTGATGGCGGTGGCGACGAACACCATGCTACCGGTAGATACGAAAAATATGGTGAAGGGGATCACCACCAGCGCCATGATCAGGAGCGCGGCGGAGCGCAGATGCATCAGGCAGAAGCCGATACCGATGGTGGTCGTCGCCAGGAAGAAAGCGACGTAGCTCTGGACATAGGCGTCGCCGTAGCGAAACAGGCTCAGGCTCCAGGCGCTGAAGCCGGCGCCGAGAATGCCGGCGGTGACGATGGTGCCGTGCAGTCGCGCGATGGCGTGCTCGGCGCTGAGAATCTTGCCGCGGGAGCGCCACCACAAGATCATGCGGAACAGGCAGACCGAGTTCAGGACCGACGGAATCACCACGGTCAACAGCCAAGGTGCGGAGCCATAATGCGTCACAGCGAGCGCCACGGTGTTAACCATCACGAGCGTGTACATGATCGGAATCTGTCGCGTGAATGCGGCCAGCTTGGCCTGGATCAGTTCGGGGTTCTCGCGTGGCAGACGCAGCACCGCCCGGACACGGGCTTGAAATGATTGAAGCTGACTGAGCATCGCGTCCTTCCTGGACATCGAAACGTTCGATCGGAGGAGGAGAGTTAGCCCAGATAGTTTAACAATGGCCTGCGAAAGAGCCGCCAGGCACAAGGACGTGTTCCATACAAGTTAAAGTAGTGTATGAATTTGCTGGGGAATTTGAGATTAATGTCCGGTTTCGGACGCTGGACGGTACTCTGCGGTGGTTGTCTGCCGCGCATCGGCGACGCCCTTTTTCAGGGGCTGTTTTACGTCTCAGAGTTCCCCCACCGCGGCACGGCGCCGCTTCTCTGATTCCTCGGCGTAGCGGCGCAAGGCGAAGGCCTCGGTGAGCACGCCGACGACGCGATTGCGGTCGTGGCTGTCGACCACTGCCAGCGATTCCGATTCCGCGCCGTCGAAGGCCGCCACCGCCTGCTGCACATTCATGTCCGGTGTGAGGGTGGCGCCACGGTTGCGCAGCATTCCCTGAAGACTGGTCTCGGGCTTGCGTTCGGGCTCATGGGCCTCGGCGACCAGCGCAATGCCGGCATAGCGACCGTGCTGGTCGATGGCGATCACCTGGGTCTTCGACCCCAGCGGAAACTGTTCGCGAAACGCGGCAATGCTGATGCCGGCATTTACCGTGACCATATCGGCGCGCATCATGCTGGCCACGGTGAGGTCGCGGATCCAGCCGACATCGGCGGCGCTGCGGATGGTCTCGCCGCGCAGGTGCAGTCGCCAGGTCGCGAAAGAATAGCCGAACAGCTCGCGCGTGGTCTGCGTCGAGACGATGACCGCGATCAGCACCGCGGTCGTCAGCCAAAGGTTGCCGGTGGCCTCCAGCGCGATGAAGGTCATGGTCAGCGGCCCGCCGATCACGGAGGCCGACAAAGCGCTCATACCGATCACCGCGTAGACGCTGGTGTCGAGCGCGAGCTGTGGAAGCAGCGCGGACGCGCCGGCGGCGAACAGGTGGCCGCCGAGCACGCCGAGCAGCAGGGAGGCGAAGAACAATCCGCCGCGGAAACCCGAGCCGAGCGACACCACCGAGGCCACCGTCTTCAGCGCGAAGACCATGGCGATCACCATGAGTGGCTCGCTGGTGTCGCCGCTGACATGCAGCGCGCCGTGACCCGACGACAGCACCTCCGGCGTTGCCAGCGCCAGCAGGCCGACCAGCAGCCCGCCGAGCATCGGCCGCAGCGGCGTCCACAGCCGGCTGCGCGTCAGCAGCGTCTCACACAGCGCCACGCCACGCATGATGGCGATGCCGAACAGCGCCGCCACCAGGCCGAGGAGGGCGGCCAACGCGAGGTCGGGGCCGCTGACCTCGCCGATCTGGTTGACGGAGATGCCGAGCGACAGCGGTGAAAATGCCCGCGTCGCGGCATAGCCGGCCACGGCGGCGACGCCGATCGGCGTCAGGCTCGCCGGTGTGTAGCCGCCGATGATCAGTTCGAAGGCGTAAAACGCGCCGGCCAATGGCGCGCCGAAGGCGCCGGCAATGGCCGCGGCGGCGCCGCAGCCGACCATGATGCGCTGGTCGGCGCGGCGCAGATGCAGCGCGCGACCGATCGAGGCGGCGACGCCGCTGGCGATCTGGGTGTAGCCGGCCTCGAGCCCGACCGAGCCGCCGACGCCGCTCGACCATACGGTCTGCAGCGCCACGATGATGCTGCCGCGGAACGACATCCTGCCGCCATGCAGCGCATTGGCCTCGATCGGATCGACCTCACGCCCCGGCCGCCAGCGCAGCAGCATCAGCAGTGCCACGCCGAGCACCAGCCCGCCCAGCGTCGGCACCAGGACGGCGCGAACCGGATCGATGGCAGTTTGGCTCGACAGGCGCTCGCCCAGCGCCAGATCGAACAGCGCTACGTGCATCAGGTTTACGGCGCCGCTCATCGCGGCCACCAGCAGACCGGCGATGCCCCCGATCAGTGCCGCCACCAATACGAGGCTGGTTTCGCGCGATCGGACGAAGGTACGCAGCGCGCGCGGAGCCTCGAGGAAATAGCCGGACGATGTCATGGCGGATATCTGCATGCGGAGGGGACGTCGGAGCGGGTTGTACGGTGCTTAGCCGGCGCAGGCCACTGGCAAATCCGATGAGCGGCGATGCCTGGTGCGGCCGGGTCAAGTTCCTTGTATGGTGGCCTCATGATCCACATCTGTTCTCTCGGCGGTCTCCATGCCGTCGCGGCCTCGCTCGACGACTTCGACCTGCTGACGCTGCTGTCGCCCACTCACGGTGCCGTCGACTGGAGCGGGCTGTCGCCAAACCGGCATCTGCACGTGTCGTTTCACGACATCGTCGAACCCGCGCCGGCGCTGGTCGCGCCCGACGCCAATGCCATGCGGCAGGTGCTTGCCTTTGGCGACGCCGCGCGCGGCCGTCCGTTGCTGGTTCATTGCTGGGCCGGCATCAGCCGTTCCAGCGCCGCGGCCTACGCGATCGCCTGCGCGCACAATCCCGGCTTCGAGCGCGAGATCGCCATGGAACTGCGCCACCGCGCGCCCGAAGCGACACCGAACCGGCTGATGGTGGCGCTGGCCGATGATTTGCTCGGCTGCAACGGTGTCATGGTCGATGCCGTCGCCAGCATCGGCCGCGGCGCCGAAGCCTTTGAGGGCAAGCCGTATCAGTTGCCGTTGCTGTGGCCACAAACTCCATCGTCATCCCAGCCGAAACGCAGTGCGTTTCGGCTGGGATGACGATGGTAGGAGGAGGGCGGATGAAGAAAGCGCCGTTTCGTCAGGCCAAAATTACCGCCGCGACGCCCAGCAGAAACCCGATCTCGAACACCTGCTCCACCGCGCCGAGCACGTCGCCGGTGTAGCCGCCGAGCAGGCGGCGCGACCATCTTGCCAGTAGCCAGGCCAGCAGCGCGCCACTACACCAGCCGGCCATCACCGCCCATAGCGAGATGAAGGCCAGCGGCAGCGCCGCCAGTGCTACAACGATGAGTGCAAAGCGCAATTCGTCGGATCGTACCGGCGCTTCGGCATAGGCGACCTTCATCGCCGCGGTGTCGCCGGCATAGGCCATGTTGTTCATGGCGAAGGCTGGCGCCGCGCGCGCCGCGGCATGGGTTGCGATCAGCGCGGCAGGGCCGGCCCACATCGGCAGGTCGGAAATCGCGGTGACCCGCAGCATCACGCCGAGGCCCAGCGCCAGCGCGCCATAGCTGCCGATGCGGCTGTCCTTCATGATGGCGAGGCGTTTTTCCACGCTCCAGCCGCCGCCGAAGGAATCCGCGGTGTCGGCGAGGCCGTCCTCGTGCAGCGCCGAGGTCAGCACAATGCTGGTCGTCACCGCCAGCAGCGCTGAGACCACCGGACTCCAGAACTCGTTGGCGAGCAGCAGCACCAGCGCCGATGCCGCGCCGATACCGGCGCCGATCACCGGAAAATACTTCATCGCCCGCGCGAGCCAGTCCGGCGCGCCAGCCGTTGCGGTGTCCGGCACCCGCACCACCGTGAGGAAGCGGATCGCATCATACAGGGCGCCCGGCAGTTGCATCAGATGTTTCCCGACAGCACGTCGCTGAGATCGGCGACATCGGTGAGCAGTCGCGCTGCGGCGCGGACCAGCGGCACCGCCAGCAGCGCTCCGGTGCCTTCCCCGAGCCGCAGCCCGAGATCGAGCAATGGCTTGGCATCGAGCGCCGCCAGCACCAGGTCGTGGCCCTTTTCCGCGGAGCGATGCGCGAACACGCAATAGCCGCGCGCCGCGGGCGCGAGACGGATCGCCAGCAGCGCCGCCGCCGTCGAGATGAAGCCATCGACAATCACCGGTCGTCGCTGCGATGCCGCGCCGAGAATCGCGCCGGCCATCATGGCGATCTCCAGTCCGCCGAATTCGCTGAGCACATCGAGCGGCGCGCTGGCGTCGCTGCGCGCGGCGGCCTTGTGAATCGCCGCGCGCTTTTTGGCCATGCCCGCATCGTCCTGCCCGGCGCCGACGCCGATGCAGTCGTCGAGCGGAGCCGGGGCGAGGCGATGTACCAGCAGCGCGGAGGAGGCGGTGTTGCCGATGCCCATCTCGCCGAGCGCGAGGATGTCGGCGCCGGCGCGAATTTCGCCGACGGCAATGCGGGCACCCGCTGCCAACGCGCCGGAGGCCTCATGAAATGTCATCGCCGGCTCGCGCGCGGCGTTGGCGGTGCCCATGCGGATCTTGGCGTCGAGCAGGCCGGGATGTACCGGCAGCTCAGCCGCGACGCCGGCATCGATGACGCGGACGGCGACGTTGTTGGCGGTGGCAAAGGCATTGGCGGTGGCGCGGCCGGCCAGATAGGTCATCACCATGGCCACGGTCACGGCCGAGGGATATTGCGACACGCCTTCCTCGACCAGCCCGTGATCGGCGGCGAACACCAGCAGCACGGCGTTCTCGCCGCGCGGTTCCCCGGGATGCCGGATCATGCCGAGCTGAACCGCAAGGTCCTCGATCCGGCCCAGCGAGCCCAGCGGTTTCGCCTTGCCGTCGATGCGGGCGCGCAGGGTCGCTTCCAGCGCGGGATCGAGGGGGACAATGGCGGGCGGCTGCCACAAAGGCGGGGTGTGGGCGGTCATGGTGGTCCTCTCGCGGTGGCGCGTACCTGACGCAACCGCCATCATCCGGTCAACAGCCTGCTTGCGCGGTTGACCCCGCAGCCCCCGGGGCTAGCGTCGTGCGCGATGGTCCTTCCGCGTGAAGGTGAATAGGGAAGCCGGTGCGAGCGGTCTCGATTGAGACTTCTCCAGGCCGGCGCTGCCCCCGCAACTGTAAGCGACGAGCCTGCACCGATGCCACTGGGAGATCCCGGGAAGGCGGCGCAGGCAGCGACTCGCGAGCCAGGAGACCTGCCATCACGAACTGTGCTTTGGAGGCGTCGTCGGGGCGGGGTGCACCGGACGGGAGCGAGCGCGACGGCCTGTGCCGTAGCGCGCGACCCAACAAAGCTCGCGGCCTTTCCAGGCCTTGATGTGAGCATGTGATGGATCGCGACAGCACGACCCTGCCGTCCGACGTAACGATGACCGAACCGCGGCGCAGCCATGCGCCAGCAGGTCCCGTCATCGTCAGCGTCTGCATCACCTGCAAATCCGCCGATGGCAGCGCCGTCGTGGGGCCGGAGATGTTCGACGCCGTGAAATCCGCGCTTGGCGTCAGCGACGTCATGGTGCGTCCGGTGCAGTGCCTTAGCGTCTGCAAGCGCCCGGCCACCGTCGCAGTCACCAGCCCCGACGGTTATACGTTCCTGTTCGGCGACCTGAAGACGGACAGCGGCAGCGCTGCGCTGGTGTCGTTCGTGCAGTCGTATCAGAAGTCGGACTATGGCTTGGTGCCGTGGCGCGAGCGCGCCGACGTGTTGCGAAAAGGCATGGTGGCGCGGGTGCCGCCGATGCGCTGGTCGCCCGACGACGGGCGCGCGCCGAAATGAAGATGCTGCAAACCACTCTGGTGCTCGGCGGCGCGCGCTCGGGCAAGTCGGTCTTCGCCGAGCAGCTGATCGATCACAGCGCGCTGCAGCGGATCTATCTCGCCACCGCCACCGCGGGGGAGGACGAGGAGATGAAGCAGCGTATCGCCCATCACCGCAATCGCCGCGCCGACGGCTGGACCACCGTCGAGGAGCCGCTGGCGCTGGTCGATGCGCTGACGCGCGAGGCGACGCGCGGCCGCGCCGTGCTGGTGGACTGCCTGACCCTGTGGCTGTCGAACGTGATGTTCGCCGGCCGCGATCCCGAGATCGAGGCGCGCCGGCTGACGCGCTTTCTCGGCGTCGCCAAATATCCCATCGTATTCGTCTCCAACGAGGTCGGCATGGGCCTGGTGCCGGAGACGCCGCTGGGCCGCGCCTTCCGCGATGCGCAGGGGCGCCTCAATCAGATTATCGCGGCCGCCGTGCCGCAAGTGGTTTTCATCGCCGCCGGGCTGCCGCTCTGGCTCAAACATTCGCCTGAGGAGTCGTAAATGTCCCGTGTTCCCGTCACCGTGCTCACCGGTTTCCTCGGCGCCGGCAAGACCACGCTGCTGCGCGCATTGCTGACCCAGGCCGACGGCCGCCGTATTGCTGTCATCGTCAACGAATTCGGCGATGCTGGTTTTGACGGCGGCCTGGTCCAGGAATGCGCCGCCAACGCCTGCGCGCCCGGCGACATAATCGAACTCACCAACGGCTGCATCTGCTGCACCGTGGCCGACGATTTTATCCCCACCATGGACAAGCTTCTGGCCCGCGATATTCCGCTCGACGCCATCGTCATCGAGACGTCGGGGCTCGCGCTGCCGCAGCCGTTGCTGAAAGCATTTGCGTGGCCAGCGGTCAAAACCCGCGCCACGGTCGACGGCGTCGTCACCGTGGTCGATGCGCTGGCGCTGTCGGAAGGCCGTGTCACGCTGGATGAGGACGCCGTCGCTGAACAGCGTGCGAAGGATGAGGGGATCGAACATGACGATCCGATCGAGGAAGTTTTCGAGGATCAGCTCGCCTGCGCCGATCTGGTGGTGCTGTCGAAGAGCGATCTGGTGACGGTTGCCCAGCTAGCGGAGATCGAAACGAAACTCAAAGCCATCCTGCGGCCGGGCGTACGTATCGTCCGCTCGAAGGGCGAGTTGGCGCCTGCCGTCCTGATCGGGATGAACGCCGAGGCCGAGAACGACATGAAAGCCCGTGCCGGCCATCATAGCGAGGAGGAAGAGCACGACCACGACGATTTCGACAGCATCGTAGTCTTGCCCTCGGCTTCCGTGACCGTGGAAGCCCTGCGCGCCCGTGTCAGCGATGCGTTGGGTCTGGAAGGCGTGTTGCGCGTCAAGGGGCACGCACGCATCAGCGACAAGGCCGCGCCGATCGTGGTGCAGGCGGTCGGCAGCCGCGTCGAACTGGCATTCGGCCGACCGGACGTCAAGCAGGCCGAGCATCTGGTGGTGATCGGGCTGAAGGGATTTGACGGCGACGCGGTGCGACGGGCGCTGCAGTAGCAATCTGGGCAAAGGCGGCGCCGTCTTTTCCCTCCCCCAAGCGCAGCGAAGCGGTGCGGGGTGGGGAGGGTGGCCGGGCGTAGCGCAGCGAAGCCCGGTCGGGTGGGGGGCGGTGCCACGGACTCTAAAGCGTGTGTGACGCCCCCACCCCGGCCTCCACTTCCGTCGATGCTATCGCATCGTCGTTCGTTCGGCCGACCCTCCCCACCGCAAAGACGCGGGGGAGGGATACCGCACCGTCATCGCGTTAACATGAAGGCTGCCAAACCCGCATGCATCTGAAGCTCGACACCTCCGGCACCATCGACGACGGCGACGTCGCCCGGGATCTCGGGCAGGACACCGCCGATATCGTCGTGCTGTCGGCGGCGGACAGCGATCTCGCTGCGTTCGGCGCTGCTCACAGAGCGTTGCCCAGCGACTTCCCCAGCGTGCGGCTGACCAACATGCTGGCACTCGGCCACAACGCGTCCGTCGATCTTTACGTCGAACGCACGCTACGCCATGCGAAGATCGTCGTGCTGCGCATGCTCGGCGGCGAGAGCTACTGGCCGCACGGCGTCGACAGCCTGCGCAGCGATGCGCTGCGTCGCGGCACGCAGTTCGTGTGTTTGCCCGGCGAAATGTACTGGAACGCCGACCTCGCGGCGCGCAGCACCGTCGGCGAAGAGGTCACGCAACAGTTCTGGCGCTATTGCAGCGAGGGTGGCGTCGACAATGCGCAATTGATGCTGCGCTACGCCGCGCATCTGATCGGCCAAGGCGATGCGCCGCCCTCGGCGCGGCCGATGCCCTCCGCCGGCTTCTGGCCCAGCGAACCCGCAATCTCCGAACGCCCCAACGCCATCGTTATCTTTTACCGCGCGTTGGTCGCCGGGGGCGACACCGCGGCGATCGCGGCGCTGCGCGTTGCGCTCAACGCCCGAGGCCTCAACGCCGTCTGCTTGTTCGTCACCAGCCTGAAGGACGAGCGCTCGGGCGCCTTTCTGCGCGCGGCATTGGCGGCGTATCCGCCGGATATCATCATCAACGCCACGGCCTTCGCCACGGCCACCGCCCATGACGATGCTGGGGTGCTGGCGGCGTCGGGCTGCCCGGTGCTGCAGGTGGCGCAGGCCGGCACCTCGCGCGAAAGCTGGGAGGCGTCATCGCGCGGGCTGACGCCGCGCGACCTCGCGATGCATGTGGTGCTGCCGGAAGTCGACGGCCGCATCTTCGCCAATGTCATCGCCTTCAAGGAGCGCGCCGACGGTGATGGCAGTTTCGAGCCGGTCACGTTCCAGCCGGTGCCGGATCGCGTCGATGCGACAGCCGATCTTGCGCGCGCCTGGGTCCGGTTGCGCCGCGCGAAGACGCCGGAGCGCCGCGTTGCCCTGATCCTCGCCAACTATCCCAACCGCGATGGCCGTCTCGCCAATGGCGTTGGCCTCGACACGCCGCAGAGTCTGATCGATGTGATGGCCGCGATGCGCGGCGCCGGTTATGCGATCGACGATGCGCCCGATGACGCCGCCGCGATGATGGCGCTGCTGCAACAGGGGCCGACCAACGCGCTGATCGATCGCGATGCGCGTCAAGGAGGTGCGACATGGCCGCTGGCGGACTATCAACTTGCCTTTGCCTCGCTACCGGTGAGCGTGCAGCGCGCAGTCGAGGCGCGTTGGGGCAAAGCGGCCGACGACGCGCATGTGCTCGACAGTAGCTTCCGCCTCGGCCTGCATCGCTACGGAAATGTGGTGGTTGGCGTGCAGCCGGCGCGCGGCTACAACATCGATCCCAAGGCGAGCTATCACGATCCTGATCTGGTGCCGCCGCATCATTATCTCGCCTTCTATCTCTGGCTGCGCCGCGAATTCGATACTCACGCCGTGGTGCATCTCGGCAAGCACGGCAATCTCGAATGGCTGCCGGGCAAGAGCACTGGCCTGTCCGCCGATTGCCTGCCCGATGCAGTGCTCGGACCGCTGCCGCATCTCTATCCGTTCATTGTCAACGATCCCGGCGAGGGCATCCAGGCCAAGCGCCGCGTCGCGGCCGTGATCGTCGATCACCTGACACCGCCTATGACCCGCGCCGAACTGCACGACGATCTGGCGCGGCTGGAGACGCTGGTCGACGAATACGCCGTCGCCGCCGATCTCGATCCGAGACGCGCCGCCGTCATTGCCGAGGACATTCTGTCGCTGGCCCGCGCGCAGCGTCTCGATGCCGACGTCAACATCGACCGGGACACGCCGGACCATGAAGCCCTGCGCGCGCTCGATGCGCATCTGTGCGATCTCAAGGAAATGCAGATCCGCGACGGCTTGCACATCTTCGGACGTACGCCGGAGGAGGCCCAGCGCAACGATCTGCTGGTCTCCATCGCGCGGCTGCCACGCTCGGAGACCAAGCCGCAGGATGCCTCGTTGCATCGGGCAATCGCTGCAGATCTGGCGCTCGATTTCGATCCGCTGACGCGGGAACTGGCAGATGACTATCTCGGCCCGCGGCCTGCGGTATTGGCTGATATCAGCGACGCGTTGTGGCGCACCACGGGCGATACGGTGGAGCGCATTGAAGCGCTAGCGCTGTGTCTGGTTGCCGAAGCAGCCGCCACAAACGCGGTGTCGTCCCCACCTAGTGCGCCTTCGGCGCACACGGGGCAGGGACCCATAGCCTCCGGCGAAGACACAGAAACACAGTCTTTGTCGTCGGGCGAACTTATCTCTACACGGTGTATGGGTCCCCGCCTTCGCGGGGACGACACGGAGTTTGCTGAAGCGCATTGGCCCGCCACCGCCGCTGTCCTCGCCTGGATCTCCGGCACCCTCCGTCCCGCCATCGATGTCTGCGGCGCCGCCGAGATGGCTGCGCTCCTGAAAGGCCTCGACGGCAACTTTATCCGCCCCGGCCCGTCCGGCGCGCCGACCCGTGGGCGGCCGGACGTGCTACCCACCGGTCGCAATTTCTTCGCGGTGGATGTCCGCGCGGTGCCGACGCCGTCGGCATGGCGGATCGGCCAGCTCGCCGCCGAGCGACTGGTGGAATCCTATTGGCAGGAGGCGGGCGAATGGCCGCGTTCGATCGCGCTGTCGGCCTGGGGCACCTCCAACATGCGCACCGGTGGCGACGACGTGGCGCAGGCGCTGGCCTTGATCGGCGCCCGGCCGTTGTGGGAGGAGACCTCCGGCCGCGTCACCGGCTTCGCCATCACGCCGCTGTCGGAGCTGAAGCGGCCGCGCGTCGATGTCACCTTTCGCGTGTCCGGCCTGTTTCGCGATGCCTTCCCGACGCAGATGGACATCATCGGCTCGGCGGTGGCGGCGATTGCCGCACTCGATGAGCCCGACGAGGCCAACCCCATCGCCGCGCATGTGCGCGCGCGTCGGCAGGCGCTGGAATCCGGCGGCATGACCTGCGAGGTGGCGCGCCGCCAGGCCATGCGTCGCGTGTTCGGCTCGAAGCCTGGCGCCTACGGGGCGGGGCTGCAGGCGTTGATGGACGAAGGCGGCTGGGGCGGTCGCGGCGATATCGCCGAGGTGTATCTCGACTGGGGCGGTTACGCCTATGGCAGCGGCATCGACGGCGAGGCGGCGCGCGACGAGTTTTCCGCGCAGCTCAAGGGCATCGATCTGGTGGCGCAAACCCAGGATAACCGCGAGCACGATATCCTCGACTCCGACGACTACTACCAGTTCATCGGCGGCCTCAGCGCCACCGTACAGTCTTTGCGCGGCGTGGCCCCCCGTATCGCGCATATCGACACCTCGCGGCCGGAGGTGCCGCTGGCGCGCCCGCTCAGCCATGAAATCTCCCGTGTGGTGCGCGGCCGTGCCGCCAATCCGAAATGGATCGCCGGCGTGATGCGCCATGGCTACAAGGGCGCCTTCGAGATCGCCGCCACGGTGGATTACCTGTTCGGCTTCGCCGCCTCGACAGAACGCGGTGGCGAACCATCATTTCGATCAGCTGTTCGCCTCCTATCTTGAGGACGACCGCGTGCGCGACTTCATGCACGAGGCCAATCCCGCCGCCCTGCGCGAGACCGCCGCGCGCTTTGCCGAAGCCATCCGCCGCGGCCTGTGGACGCCGCGCTCCAACCGCGCCGCCGACCTGATCGCCGAACTCCTGCCGATACGTGAGGAAACCGCATGACCGAGCTTTCGCCCGACGAGGAAAATGCCCGTCACAAGATCAAGGCCGCCAAGCACAAGGCCGCAAAAGACAAGATCATGGCCACCAAGATCGGCGAGAAGGGCCTCTTGATCGTCCATACCGGCACGGGCAAGGGCAAGACCTCCGCGGCGCTCGGCATGGTGTTCCGCCATATCGGCCACGGTTTTCCCGTCGGCATTGTGCAGTTCACCAAGTCGCCGGAATGGGACACCGGTGAAGCGCGCCTGTTGAAGACCTTTCCCGATCTCGTCACGCTGCACATCATGGGCGAGGGCTTTACCTGGATCACCCAGGACAGGGAACGCGACATCGCCGCCGCCACCGCCGGCTGGGAGCGCGCCAAGGAGATGATCCGTGACGACCGCCACCGCATGGTGCTGCTCGACGAACTCAACATCGTGCTGCGCTACGACTACCTGGATCTGGATGAGGTGCTGAAATTCCTGCGCGACGAGAAGCCGGCGGACAAGCACGTGGTGATCACTGGCAGGAATGCAAAACCGGAGCTGATCGAGATGGCCGATCTGGTCACCGAGATGACCTTGATCAAGCACCCGTTCCGCGCCGGCGTGAAGGGCCAGAAGGGCATCGAGTTTTGATGACGGTGCACTTTACCTCTCCCCGCTTGCGGGGAGAGGTCGGAGCCGAGCGATAGCTCGGCTCCGGGTGAGGGGGAGCCAATGTTTCACTCGCGGGCTGCCCCTCACCCGGCTCGAATGCGCTTCGCGCCTTCGAGCCACCCTCTCCCCGCAGGCGGGGAGAGGGAAGAGCGGCCGCATCGGAGTTGACGAATGACCACCACCCCCGCGCTCATGATCCAGGCCACCGGCTCCAATGCCGGCAAGTCGACTATTGTCGCGGGCCTTGCGCGCGCGCTGCTGCGCCGGGGCCTGAAGGTGGCGCCATTCAAGCCGCAGAACATGTCGAACAACGCCGCTGTCGCCGTCGACGGCGGCGAGATCGGGCGGGCACAGGCGGTGCAGGCGCGCGCCGCCAGAATGCCGCCGAGCGTGCACATGAACCCGGTGCTGCTAAAGCCGGAGACCGACACCGGCGCCCAGGTCATCGTGCAGGGCAAGCGCTGGGGCACCCTGCGCACGAAGAATTTTCTGGAGAAGAAAGCGGCGTTGATGCCAGCGGTGCTCGAGAGCTTCGCGCATATGTGCGATCGCGCCGACATCGTGCTGGTGGAGGGCGCGGGTTCGCCGGCGGAGATCAATCTGCGCGCCGGCGATATCGCCAATATGGGATTTGCGGCGGCTGCGAATGTGCCGGTGGTGCTGGTCGGCGACATCGACCGCGGCGGCGTCATTGCCAGCCTTGCCGGCACGCATCTCGTGCTCGCGCCCGAAGAACGCGCGCGCATCCATGGTTTCATCATCAACAAGTTTCGCGGCGATCCCGCGCTGTTCGACAGCGGCCTCACCGCCGTCACGCAGCTCACCGGCTGGCCGTCGCTCGGCGTGCTGCCGTGGCTACCGCAAGCAGCTCGGCTGCCGGCCGAAGACGCCGTCGATCTCGACCGTACGCATGCGTCGACATCGACGCGCATCGTCGCCGTGCCGGTGCTGGCGCGCATCGCCAATTTCGACGATCTCGATCCGCTTGGCATGGAGCCCGGCGTAAAACTGGTCTTCGTGCGGCCGGGCGAACCGATCCCGGGCGATGCAGATGTGGTCATCCTGCCGGGGTCGAAATCCACCATCGGCGATCTCGCCTTCCTGCGCGCGCAGGGCTGGGATATCGACATCAAGGCCCATGTGCGCCGTGGCGGCCATCTGCTCGGCATGTGCGGTGGCTATCAGATGCTCGGCCGGACCATTGCCGATCCCGATGGGGTCGACGGCGTGCCCGGCACGGTCGACGGTCTCGGCCTGCTGGCGATCGACACGCTGATGAGCGCGGACAAATCGACCACGCTAGTGCACGGCGAGCATTGTGCCACCGGTGCAGCCGTCGCCGGCTACGAGATCCATCTTGGCCGCAGCGAAGGCGCCGACTGCGCGCGGCCGTTGCTCATGATCGATGGCCGGCCCGATGGCGCCATCTCGCCGAGCGGTCGCGTCCAGGGCACCTATGTGCACGGCCTGTTCACCGGGGATGCCTTCCGCAAGGCCTGGCTGGCCAATCTCGGCATTGCCTCGTCACTGGCCTACGACGCACAGATCGAAGCCGCACTGGATGCGCTGGCCGATCATTTCGAACAGCATCTCGACATCGATGCGCTGCTCAAGATTGCGCGCAGCCGGTGAATGGCGATCTCGTCCCGGACGCGATGCAGCACGAAGTGCTGCCTCGCAGATCCGGGACCGCGCCGAACACTGGCGTTTTTGGCGGTTGCCGGCTCTGCAGCGCACTACGCCGCCTAACGGCGGCGCACTGCGCTGCGTCCGGGACAAGTATCCTTCGTCTAAAGCAGCACAGCCAACGCCGCATAGATCATCGCCTGCAGCGCGCAAGCGGCGACGAACAGCTGCAGGGCGCGGCCGATATCGGTGGGCGTGGCCGCCTTGCGTGCCTCGGCATTGAGGAAGGGGTCGTCGACCGCGCCTTCCGCATAGGCGCGGGGACCTGCCAGTGCGATGCCCAGTGCGCCCGCCATGGCGCTTTCCGGCCAGCCTGCATTGGGGGAGCGATGCTTCGACGCGTCGCGCAGCATGACATGGAACGCCGTCGCAAACGAGCCGCGGGCGATCGGCGCGACCAGCGCGATCAGCAGGCCGGATAGTCGTGCCGGCACGAGGTTGACGAGATCGTCGAGCCTTGCTGCCGCCCAGCCGAAGGATTCATAGCGTGGGCTGCGATGTCCGATCATGGAGTCGGCGGTGTTGATGGCCTTGTAGGCGATCAGGCCGGGCAGGCCGAGCAGCGCCAGCCAGAACACCGGCGCGACGATGCCATCGGAAAAATTCTCCGCAGTGGATTCGATGGCGGCGCGTGACACGCCGGCCGCGTCAAGGCGCTCCGGATCGCGGCCGACGATCCTTGCCACCGCCTGTCGTGCGCTGCCGAGGCCGCCGTCGGCGAACGCATCGCGGACGCGGGCGACGTGCTGATACAGGCTGCGCTGCGCCAGCAGCACCGAGGCCAGCAGGCCTTTGACCGCGGTGCCGATCCAGCCGTGCGGCAAAGCGATCTCAATCAGCAAGCCGATGAGCATGGCGCCGATCACCAGCCAGAGCACGGCGCCGATGCCGCCGATCTTGCGCTGTTGCGGCGACCACTCTGCCACGTTGAGGGCCTGTTCGAGGGCATCGATCGCCTTGCCGATCCACACCACCGGGTGCGGCACGCGCCGCCAGATCCAGTCGGGATCGCCGATCAGCGCGTCGAAGATGAGCGCCGCGACCACAATCGCAAGCGTATCGCTGGCGAACAGCATCAGCGATCCACCCGCACGAGTTCGGCGGCAAGCCGGTCCAGCGCTTCCGCCAGCGTCGGCCCGCCGCAGGTGGTGAGGCGTTCGGGCAGCACGATGCGCTTCGACGCCGGATAGAATCTTTCCAGCGCCGGATGCAGCAGGAAGGCGCGGCCTTCGTCCTCGGCGAAGCCGCTGTCGTCGGCGACCAGCAGGAAGTCCGGTCGTGCACTGACGATCGCCTCCAGCGAGGCATAACCGCCGGCCTTCAGCCCGAGCTCGCCGCCGGCATTGGCGAGGCCGACTGCCGCCAGCAGCGAGGTGTTGAGGTTGTCGCCGCCGGATACCCAGCCGCGTCGCGACACCGCCAGCACGCGCCGGGGTTTTTTCGCTGCCATCGTGCGGGCGCGGGCGATCGCATCATCGAGTTTGGCGATTTCTAGGACCGCGCGGTCGGGATGCCCGACCAATGCACCCATCTGGCGCAGCTGGTTCTTGACGTCGTCGAGCGAGCGCGCCGGGTTGAATTCGATCACGCGCAGGCCCTTGTCCTTGAGCAGTTCGCGCGTCGCCCGTTTGGTGAAGCGGCCGGCGACAACCGCGTCGGGCTTCAGCACTAGCACGTCCTCGGCCTCGCCCGATAGCTTCGGAAACTGCGCCGCCCTGACGGCGTCCCACGAACGGGCGGGATCGCGCGCATAGGGGCTGAGGCCGAGAATCTGGTCGGGATCGGCGAGGGTGACCAGCAGCCGATCGGTGCACAGGTTGATCGAGGCGAAGCGTGGCCCGGTGGCCTGCGCCTCTGAAACCGCGAACAGCAGCGTCAGCGCAGCCAAGCCCTGTCTTAACCCCTCGCACTTTGCGCGCGGTGATGGCATGAAGCGGCCATGAAACATGGTGGCGATCTGACCGAAGCAATGGCGCGCTATGGCGGCGATGCCGCCGACTGGCTCGACCTTTCGACCGGAATCAATCCCTGGGCCTATCCCGTCGGCGACATCCCCGATGTGGCCTGGCGCCGGCTGCCGTCTAAGGCCGATGCGAAGGCGCTGCTCGCTGCCGCGCGAACGGCCTATCGCGTGCCGGATGCTGTCGATGTTGTCGCCGCTCCCGGCACCCAGGCGCTGATCCAGTGGCTGCCGCATCTCGCAGCAAACGGGCCCGTTGCCATCGTCGGTCCGACCTATAACGAGCACGCACCGGCCTGGCAGAATGCCGGCCACCAGGTCATTGCGATTCCCGATCTCGCCGCGCTGCCCGACAACGCCGTGCATGCCGTGATCGTCAACCCCAATAATCCCGACGGCCGGATCGCTGACCATGCGACCCTCGCCGCCGTCGCCGCGAGGCTCCAGCAACGTGGCGGCTGGCTGCTGATCGACGAGGCCTTTGCCGATGTCGATCCGGCGATCGGCGCCGCTATGCTGTGCGAAAAACTGCCGGTGGTGATCCTGCGCTCGTTCGGGAAATTCTATGGCCTCGCGGGCCTCCGCCTCGGCTTCGCCATTGCCGCGCCAGAGACCATCAGGCGCATCGGCGCCGCGCTGGGTTCGTGGGGGGTGTCCGGCCCGGCCTTGCATGTCGGCGCGCGCGCGCTGGGCGATGCGGCGTGGGCCGACCGCATGCGCGAGCAACTTGCCGAGCACGCGACCCGGCTCGATTACATCCTGACGCAGGCCGGAGGCAAACTCATCGGAGGCACCTCGCTGTTTCGCTTCGTCCGCCATCCGGACGCCCGATACCTCCACGTCCAGCTCGCACGACAGCGCGTCTGGGTCCGCAAGTTCGACTGGGCCAGCGACCATTTGCGCTTCGGCCTGCCGCCCGACGATGTCGCACTGGGGCGGCTGGCAGATGCTCTGTTCTATGTGGACTAGCGCCATCGCTAGATGCCCGCCCAAGGCAGGATCACGGTCTCGTCGCGATGCGTGGCGCGGTAGGCTTTGACGCGGAACACATCGGCCATGATGGCGTCGGACAGCGCCTCGGCCGGCGGCGCCTGGGCCACCAGCCGGCCGTCCGCCATCACCAGCACGGTGTCGGCAAAACGCGCGGCCAGGCCGAGGTCGTGGGTCACCACGATCACCAGCACGTCGGCGTCGGCGACATCGCGCAAATTGGTCATGACGTCGAGCTGGTAGCGCGGATCGAGCGAGGCGGTCGGCTCATCCGCCAGCACGATCGGCGCTTCCACCGCCAGCACCCGTGCCAGTGCCACGCGGCTGCGCTCGCCGCCGGACAGTTCGGTCACGCGTCGCTCGGCGAAGCCGGTGACGTCGGTGGCCTGCATGGCGCGCCGCACCGCGGCTTCATCGTCCGGCGATAGCCGGCCGGGATCGGTGGCGCCATGCGGATAGCGGCCGAGCGCCACCACATCCTTCACATCGAGCGGCCAATGCACCACATGGCCCTGCGGCAGGTAGCCGAAACGTTTGGCGCGCTCGCGCAGCGATAGCGAGGACAGCGCGTCGCCGCCGACATGGATGGCGCCTGTGGATGGCAGCAGTCCCGCCAGCGCGCGCAGCAATGTGGTCTTGCCGGCGCCGTTCGGGCCGACCAGCGCCACCAGATGACCGGGCTGCAAGGCCAATGAGACGTCGTGCAGCACGGCGCGGCCCGACAGGGCAACGCCGAGGTGCTGCGCGGTGAGCAAAGCGGTTGCGCTCATGCCACGCCTCCGCCGAGCGCGCGGCGTTCGCGCACGATCAGATAGAGGAAGAACGGAACGCCAATGATCGAGGTCAGCACGCCGACCTTGATGTCGGTGTTGGACGGAATGATCCGCACGGCGATGTCGGCGGCGAGCAGCAGCGCCGCGCCGGTGAGCGCGCTGGGCACCAGCAGGCGCGCGGGATCGTGGCCGATCAACGGGCGCATCAGATGCGGTGCCACGAGGCCGATGAAGCCGATGGTGCCGGTGACGGCCACGGCACCGCCGACGCCCAGCGCCACGCCTGTTATCACCAGCAGCCGCAGGCGGCCGACATCGACACCGAGGCTCTGCGCAGTCTCTTCGCCGAGGCTGAGCGCGCGAAAGGCGCTACGCTGGCCCATCAGGATGACGGCGCCTGCGGCGATGAAGGGCAGCGCCAGTTCAACATGGCGGAAGCTGCGATCTTCCAGCGAGCCGAGCAGCCAGAAGGCGATCTCCAGCGCGGCGAACGGATTGGACGACAGGTTCATCACCAGCGCGGTGGCGGCGCCCGCGAGGCTGGAGATGGCGAGGCCGGCAAGGATCAGCAGCAGCAGTCCGGCATTGCGGCCGGCGATGCTGAGCAACACGAAGACCGACGCGAAGGCCATGCTGATGCCGGCGACCGGCAGCGCCCATGAGCGCACGTCGGCCCAGCCCAGTGCGATCATCAGCACCGCGCCGAAGGCGGCGGATTGCGGCGCGCCGAACAAAGACGGCGAAGCCAGGGGATTGCGCAGCAATCCCTGCAGCGCCGCGCCGGACAGGCCGAGAATGGCGCCGATGGCGAGGCCGAGGATGGCGCGGGGCAGGCGGATCTCGCGCACGATCACCTGCTGCACGTCGCTGCCGCCGCCCAACAATGCGTTGACCACGGTCAGCGGCGACATCCGCACTGGACCGGTGCCGAGCGAGCCCAGCGCCAGCAGCGCCACCAGCACGGCCAGTGCGGCCGTGACGATCAGCAGCCGTCGTGAGGGATTTGCGCTCACCATGTGGCGTTGAAACCGGCATAGGCCGCGGGGCCGGTGGTGCCGAAGTTCAGCGCCTCCTGATAGTGCGCGTTCAGGATATTCTCGCCTCGAGCAAAGACCTTCCAGTTGGCGTCGATCCTGTACTCGCTATAGAGGTCGACGCGGGTATAGGCGCCGAGCTCGCCGACCTGGTTGGCCTTGTCGAAGCGCTTGGACACCGTGGTGACGCGCGGCTCGATGGTCCAACGGTCGGTGGGCGTGATGGCCAGCGCAAAGCGTACCAGGTTCTTCGGGCGCCGCGCCAGGATCGATCCGTTGGCAAGATCGATGGCGTGCAGATAGGTGTAGGCGGCGTTGAATTTCAGCAGGCCTGGAACGATGTCGACGGTGCTGCCCACCTCGATGCCGCTGGTCTCGGCGCGGGCGACGTTGACGTAATAGCCGTTGGGGCGCGCGACATCGACGACGTAGTTGATCAGGTTGCTGAAGTCGTTGGCGAAGCCGGTCACCGAAAGCACCACGCGGCCGTTGAACAGCGACTGGTCGATGCCGGCGTCATAACCGAAGCTGGTCTCCGGGCTCAGTCCCGGGCTTGCCGTGAGCGGCGCGTAGAGCTGGTACAGGGTCGGCGCCTTGGCGCCGGTACCGGCACTGGCGCGGAGCTTGGTGCCGGTTTCCGCGATGCTGTAGGCGGCGGTGGCCCGCCAGGTTTCGAACCTTGCGACATCGGCGACATCGTCGACGCGCCCGCCGAGCGTGACGTTCAATCGCTCGCCGATCGGCACCTGCCACAGCGCAAAGATCGCGTTGGTGTCCTGCGATTTCGACAGGGCCGCCACCGGCGGGTTGGCGGCGGGCGCGCTGACTTGCCAGATGTCTGCTGTTTCGTGCTGGCTTTTGGCGCCGTAGACCAGCGATCCGAATGCGCCCAGTTTCAATGTGGCCTGATACTCGGCGGCGGCGCTGTTGGCCAAGTAGCTGGAGAAGGTGGTCGTCGTATTCTGCGGCAGGGTGTTTGTCTTGTAGGCGAACTCGTTAAACGAGCGTTCGACATGCGTCTCGGACAGCGTAACGCTGTGGGTGAGCAGGCCGTTCAGGCTGTCGAAGCTGGCTTTGCCCCACACCTGATCGAGCTGGCGCGTGGCGCTGTTTGGCGTATCCGGAAACTGGACGGTCTTCGAACTGGCATTGTATGCGGCGTCGTAGGCCGATCGCGTGAAGGTCGACAGGATGCCTGCTTCCAGCTTCAGGTCGCCGGCGTCATAGCTGATCCGCGCCGAGCCGCCGACGCGGTCGAAGCCGTCACGTTCCAGATTCGGGAACTTGGCCTCGAACGCCGGAATGCGATAGCCAAATCGCGAAAAGCCATTGCTGTGCTGGCCGCTTCCGGTGAAGGCATAGGACCAGGGGCCCTGCGAGCCGCTCAGGGAAGCGGCCGTGGAAGCGGTGCCATAGCTGCCACCCTCGCTGCGCACGTTGAACTGTGCCGGGCCTGTGCCGCTCCTGGTGATGATGTTGATCACCCCGGTCATGGCGTCGGAGCCGTAGAGTGCGCTCTGCGGGCCTTTCAGAACTTCGATGCGGTCGATGCTGCTCGGCGCAAACATGGCAAAGTCGTAGTCGCCAGACGCCGCGGTGGGATCGTTGATGCGGATGCCGTCGATCATCACCAGGGTCTGGCCGGTATTGCCGCCGCGCATGCGGATGTTGGTGGTGCCGCCCGGGCCGCCGCTCTCGGTGATGTCGAGGCCGGGCACGGTGCGCAACGCGTCGACCAGAGAGGTTGGATTGCTGGTGGCGATGGTATCGCTTTTCACGACGCTGATCGAACTTCCGGTGCGGCCAATCGGTTCTGCGCCTCTGTCCGCCGTGACCACCAGATCCGGCAATCGGTCCGGACTGGACTGCGCCCATACGGCGCCGTGATAACAGGACAACGCAACAACGGCTGCCGTACTGGCAGCAAGCTCCCGGATAGCCATCGATAACCCCTTCCGTCGACCCACCGTCGAACGAGTTGAAACTCGTCACCGGCCGGTCTCCTGGCTCGCGGTCGTCTTTCGATCCGCCTTCCCAAACCTGCGTACAGGTTCAGTGGCTTCATGGATCGAAAATGGCCGCTTACAGTTGCGGGGGCAGCCGCGGAATAGGGGAAAATCCCCGCACCGCATTCCCGTTTCACCTCCTTGCGGAGGCACCGATGACAAACCACAGGAAGCACAGCGCGGGGCAGCGTGCAACCGGAACCGGGTATCCTCAGCCCCGCAAGGCGGCGAGCACCTCGTCGGGCCGTTCCACCATCATCATGTGACCGGCGCCGGCCAGAATCACCGTGCGGGCATTGGGGAGTGCCGCCGCCAGCGCCTTGCCGGCTTTGGCAGGGGTCATCATGTCGCGCTCGCCGAGGATCAGGGTCACCGGAATCTTGATATCGGCGGCTGCGGCCAGGGCGTTCTGGTAGTTGTTGCAGGCGGTGAGGTCGGTAAACAACACGCCCGGTTTGCCGGCTTCGAGCACCCGTTGCGCGCCGCCATGCATCCACAGGCCCGGTGCCAGGCTGCCGCCCAGTTCGGCCTGATAGCCGAGGCCCCAGATCAACACCATGTCGATGGCGCCGTGGTCGTTGGCCTCGGCGTCCTTCAGCAGATCGGGACCGACCGTCATGGTGACCGCGGTGCCCATCAGGTCGAGCCGGGTGATTTTCTGCGGATGCCGCGCCGCGGTTTCCAGCGCGATGAGCGAGCCCATGGAATGGCCGATCAGGCGCGCGCTGGTGGCGCCGGCGGCGTCGATCAAAGCGGCGGTCCAGTCGGCGAGATCGGCGATCGTCGTGAGCGCCGTGCCCGCCGACCGGCCATGGCCGGGCAGGTCCGGCGCGAGCACGGAAAAGCCGTGATGCGCGAACCAGCGGTCGTGCAGCGCCCATGTCGAATGATCGAAGCCGGCGCCGTGGATCATCACCGCAGCCGGCAACGCCGGATCGAATCGACGTCCGCCGGTGCCGACGAAGGTATCAAAGCCGTTGACGGAGATCTGCATGGCTCAGGCCTTCTGCGAGGCGCGCAGCGCCTGGCCGAGATCGTCGATGATGTCTTGCGAGGCCTCGATGCCGACAGACAGCCGGATCAGTTCCTCGCCGATGCCCGATGCCTTGAGCTGTTCGGCATCCATCTGCTGGTGCGTCGTGCTGGCCGGATGGATGACCAGCGTCTTCGCGTCGCCGACATTGGCGAGGTGACTGACCAGTTTCAGCGCCTCGATGAATTTGCGGCCCGCGGTGCGACCGCCCTTGATGCCGAAGGAGATGATCGAGCCGGCGCCGTTGGGAAGCAGCTTTTTTGCGAGTTGGTGATCCGGATGGTTGTCGAGCGACGGGTGCAGCACCCAGTCCACAGCCTTGCTCGCGGTGAGAAAGGCCAGGACTGCATGGGTGTTGGCCATGTGGCGTTCCATGCGGATGCCGAGTGTCTCGACGCCCTGCAATAGCTGAAACGCATTGGTGGGCGACAGGCACGCGCCAAAATCGCGAAGACCTTCGGTGCGCGCCCGCATGATGAAGGCGGCGGGACCGAACTGCTCGTCAAAGACGATGCCGTGATAGCCGGCATAGGGTTCGGTCAGCACCGGAAACTTTCCGGAGCCGCGCCAGTCGAAACGGCCGCCATCGACCACCACGCCGCCGATGGCGATGCCGTGACCGCCGATCCATTTGGTGGCGGAGTTCATCACGATGTCGGCGCCGAGTTCGATCGGCCGGCTGAGATAGGGCGTGGCAAAGGTGTTGTCGATCAGCAGCGGGATCTTGGCGTCATGGGCGATGGCGGCAACCGCCGGAATGTCCAGCACCTCAAGGCCGGGATTGCCGATGGTCTCGCCGATCACCAGCCGCGTGTTCGGCTGGATGCTGCTGCGAAAGCCATCGAGGTCGCGCGGCCTGACGAAGGTGGTGGTGATGCCGAAGCGCGGCAGCGTGTGCGCCAGCAGGTTGATGGTGCCGCCATAGAGCGAGGAGGAGGCGACGATGTGGTCGCCGGCGCCGAGCAGAGTGGCGATGGCCAGATGCAGCGCCGCCATGCCGGACGCGGTGCACACCGCGCCGACGCCGCCTTCCAGCGCAGCGAGACGCTCCTCGAGCACCGCGGTCGTGGGATTGGAGATGCGGGTGTAGATGTGCCCGGCGCGCTCGAGATTGAACAGTGCCGCGGCGTGATCTGAATCCTGGAACACATACGAGGTGGTCTGATAGATCGGCACCGCGCGTGCGCCGGTCAGAGGATCCGGTCGCTGGCCGGCATGCAGGCTCAGGGTCTCGAAGGCAGGCGGCTTGGGGGCGGGCATGTGAGCGACATCCTGAACGCGAACGGGCGCCCTGTATGCCATGAATGATGCGGCGGCGTTAGCCGGCGCGGCGCGTATTCGTGCGGCTACAGCGGCGGCCAGTTGCGCAGCGCGAGGTCTGCGATCTTGCGCAGCTTGTCGCGCCCGGCGCCTCCGGCGGCCTGTACCGCCATGCCCTGCATGACCGCCGAGATATAGCAGGCCAGATCTGCGGCATCCGCGTCCGCCGGCAGATCGCCTTCGGCGATCGCACGCTCGAAGCGCTGGCGCAGATCGGCTTCGCCGGCAGCGCGTCGCGCCATCAGCTCCTGCTTGATGGTTTGCGCGGCCTCGCCGCAGCTCAGCGCGCCCTGCACCGCAAGGCAGCCCGGCGTGTCGGGATTGGTCAGGGCGTCAGCCGAATCGTAGAGCAGGCTGGACACAACTTCCTGCGCGGTCGGCTTCAGCAGCGCGGCTTGAAAATAGCCTCCGGGGCCATCGACATAGCGGTCGAGCGCCTTGCGGAACAATTCTTCCTTGTTGCCGAAGGCCGCGTAAAGACTGGGCTTGGTGATCCCCATGGCCTCCGTCAGGTCGGCCATCGACGCGCCCTCGTAGCCCTTGCGCCAGAAAACCTGCAGCGCGAGGTCGAGCACCTTCTCGCAATCGAATTCGCGCGGGCGGCCCATGATGGCCATGACGGCATGCCTCCTGAGTTTCGTACCTTTCGTTAGATAAGTCCCTTGACACCGGATGTCGATAGTCCATCTATACCGAACGTTACGGATGTGTGCGATGCAGCGCTTGCGCTGCAGCAACCGAAAGCGGCGATCGTCGCATCCAAGCTATTGAATTTATGGAACTTATCAAGTTCCGCGAGACGAACGGGGTTCGCTATGACCAACAATCTGCTTCGGAATGTCGCTTTGGGTGTGGGAATCGTGGTTGGGGCCACCGCAATCGGCGGCGGCGCAGCGCTGATGAACCTGTCCAGCTACGCCGCCCAGGCGGAGGCAGTCGCTGCGGTGCCGCCGGCGGTGCAGGCCTCGGTGGCCGTGGTGACGCCGCGCGAAACTGCGCCGTTCGACGAATTTTCCGGCCGGCTGGAGGCGGTCGAACGCGTCGAGATCCGTTCCCGGGTCGCCGGCGCGGTTCAGGAGATCCATTTTCGCGAGGGCGCGCTGGTGAAGAAGGGTGACCTGCTGGTGCTGATCGACCCGTCGCTTTATGCGGCGGAAGTCGATCGCGCGCAGGGCCAGGTGTCGGCGGCGCGGGCGCGGCTGATCCTGACCAAGGCCGATTTCGATCGCGGTCAGCAGCTCACCAGCTCCAGCATCACGCAGCGCGACCTCGACAGCCGCGTGAATGCATTCCGCGAGGCCGAAGCCAACCTCAAGGCCACCGAGGCGGCGCTGAAGACCGCGCAGCTCAATCTCAGCTACACCGAAGTCCGCGCGCCCGTCTCCGGCCGCGTCGGCAAGGTGGAGATCACCGTCGGCAATCTGATCGCCGCCGGTCCCGGTGCGCCGCTCCTGACCACTCTGGTCTCGGTCAATCCGATCTATGCCAGCTTCAACGCCGACGAGCAGGTGGTGACCCGCGCCCTGAAGACCCTCGTCGACGAGAAGACTCCGGCGGAGATCGACCGCATCCCGGTGCAGATGACCACCGGCGTCTCCACCGGCACGCCCTACAAGGGCAGGATGCAGTTCATCGACAACCAGGTCGACGCGAAGAGCGGCACGGTACGGGTGCGCGCGGAGTTCGACAATGCCGATGGCGGTCTCATGCCCGGCCAGTTCGTGCGGCTGCTGATGGGCCAGCCGAAGCCCGAGCGGACGCTGCTGATCAGCGAGCGCGCGGTCGGCACCGACCAGAACAAGAAATACGTCATGGTGGTCGGCGACAAGGACAAGGCGGAGTATCGCGAAGTCACGCTCGGCGTTTCCGTCGACGGCTTGCGCATCGTCACCGGCGGACTCAAGGCGGGCGAACGCATCGTCGTCAACGGCCTGCAGCGCGTTCGGCCGGGCGCCACCATCAAGCCCGAGATGGTGGCGATGGACGCCGCCTATGCCCAGGCGGCGACCAACGTCGCGGCGCGCTAGCGCGTTTTCACCCTCCCCTGGATGGGGAGGGTCGGTGCCCGGCATGCGAAGCATGATGGGCACCGGGGTGGGGTGACAGCGCCCCCGACTGACGCACCACTGCAACCAACTGCACCACCGTCACCCCACCCCGATCGCGCCTGACGGCGCGCTCGACCCTCCCCCTCCGGGGGAGGGTGAAGAAAGCTCCCGGCGGGGCGAACTGACAACCACGCCGCCCCATTGCGCTTGTAAGCGCTGCTTCTGAAAAGAAATCGCCATGAATTTCTCAAAATTCTTCATCGACCGGCCGATCTTCGCGGGCGTGCTGTCGACCGTCATCTTCCTCGCCGGCCTGCTGTCGCTGCCGGTGCTGCCGATCTCGGAATATCCGGAAGTGGCGCCGCCGACGGTGGTGGTGCGCGCGACCTATCCCGGCGCCAATCCCAAGGTGATCGCCGAAACGGTGGCGACGCCGATCGAGGAGCAGATCAACGGCGTCGAGGGCATGCTCTATATGAGCAGCCAAGCGACCACCGACGGCTTGATGACGCTCAACGTCACCTTCCGCCTCGGCACCGATCCCGACAAGGCGCAGCAGCCGGTGCAGAACCGGGTGTCGCAGGCCGAGCCGCGGCTGCCGCAGGAGGTCCGCACTTTGGGCGTGACCACCATCAAGAGCGCGCCCGATCTCACCATGGTCGTGCATCTGCTGTCGCCCAACGACCGCTACGACATGACCTATCTGCGTAACTACGCGGTGCTCAACGTCAAGGACCGGCTGGCGCGGATCGAGGGCGTCGGCCAGGTGCAGTTGTTCGGCTCCGGCGACTATTCCATGCGGGTCTGGCTCGATCCGCAGAAGGTCGCCGAGCGCGGCCTGTCGCCATCGGACGTGGTCAAGGAAATCCGCGCGCAGAACGTTCAGGCGGCAGCCGGCGTGGTCGGCGCGTCGCCGAGCGAAGCCGGCCTCGACCTGCAGCTCTCGATTAATGCCCAGGGCCGGCTGCAAACCGAGGAAGAATTCGGCGACATCATCGTCAAGAACGGCAGCAACGGCGAGGTGACGCGGCTGCGCGATATCGCGCGCATCGAACTCGGCGCTGCCGATTATTCATTGCGCTCGCTGCTGAACAACAAGTCGGCCGTCGCGGTTCCGATCTTCCAGTCGCCGGGCTCCAACGCCATCCAGATCTCCGACAACGTCCGCAAGACCATGGCCGAGCTGAAGCAGAACATGCCCGATGGCATGGACTACAGCATCGTCTACGATCCCACGCAGTTCGTCCGCGCCTCCATCGAGGCGGTGATCCACACCCTGCTGGAAGCCGTCGCGCTGGTGGTGCTGGTGGTGATCCTGTTCCTGCAGACCTGGCGCGCGTCGATCATCCCGCTGATCGCGGTGCCGGTGTCCATCGTCGGCACCTTCGCGGTGATGCATGTGTTCGGCTTCTCCATCAACGCACTGACCCTGTTCGGACTGGTGCTGGCGATCGGCATCGTGGTCGACGACGCCATCGTCGTGGTCGAGAATGTCGAGCGCAACATCGAGAAGGGCCTGTCGCCGAAGGACGCCGCCTATCAGGCGATGCGCGAGGTCACCGGTCCGATCATCGCCATCGCCCTGGTGCTGGTGGCAGTGTTCGTGCCGCTGGCCTTTATCACCGGCCTGACCGGGCAGTTCTATAAGCAGTTCGCGCTGACGGTGGCGATCTCCACGGTGATCTCTGCCTTCAACTCGCTGACCCTGTCGCCGGCGCTGGCGGCGCTGCTGCTGAAGGGCCATGACGCGCCAAAGGACGCGTTGACCCGCGGCATGGACTGGGTGCTCGGCGGCTTCTTCGCGCGCTTCAATCGCGCCTTCACCTGGAGCTCGAATGCCTATAGCGGCGGTGTCGGCCGTGTGATCTCGCGCCGCGGCATTGTCATGGTCGGCTATATCGCGTTGATCGGCGTCACCGCGTTGCTGTTCAAGGCAGTGCCCGGCGGCTTCGTGCCCGGTCAGGACAAGCAGTACCTGGTCGGTTTCGCGCAGCTGCCCGACGGCGCGACGCTGGACCGCACCGAAGAGGTGATCCGCCGCATGGGCGAGATCGCGCTGAAGACGCCGGGCGTCGAGGACGCGATCCAGTTTCCCGGCCTGTCGATCAACGGCTTCACCAACTCGTCCAATTCGGGAATCGTGTTCGTGTCGCTGAAGCCGTTCGAGGAGCGCAAGGACAAGTCGCTGTCCGGCGCGGCCATCGCCATGACGCTGAACGGCAAGTTCGCCGGTATCCAGGACGCCTTCATCGCCATGTTCCCGCCGCCACCGGTGTCCGGCCTCGGCACCATCGGCGGCTTCAAGCTGCAGATCGAGGATCGCGCCGGTCTCGGCTACGAAGCATTGTCCGAGGCGACCAAGGCATTTGTCGCCAAGGCCTCGCAGCAGAAGGAGCTGGCCGGGCTGTTCACCTCCTATCAGGTCAACGTGCCGCAGCTCTATGCGGACATCGACCGCACCAAGGCGCGGCAGCCGAGCGTGCCCGTCACCTCGGTGTTCGAGACCATGCAGATCTATCTGGGGTCGTTGTACGTCAACGACTTCAACAAGTTCGGCCGCACCTATTCGGTGCGGGTGCAGGCGGACGCAAAATATCGCGCCCGCGCCGATGATGTCGGCCTGCTCAAGGTGCGCTCCGACACCAACGAAATGGTGCCGCTGTCGACGCTGCTGAAGATCAAAGAGAGCTCGGGGCCGGAGCGCGCCATGCGCTACAATGGCTTCCTCACCGCCGATCTCAACGGCGGCGCCGCGCCGGGCTATTCCACCGGTCAGGCGCAGGCTGCCATTGCCCGCGTCGCCGCCGAGACCTTCCCGAAGGGCATCGGCTATGAATGGACCGAACTGACCTATCAGGAGATCATCGCCGGCAATTCGTCCTTCGTTGTGTTCCCGGTGGCGCTGCTGCTGGTGTTCCTGGTGCTCGCCGCGCAGTATGAGAGCCTGACGCTGCCGCTGTCGATCATCATGATCGTGCCGATGGGATTGCTGGCGGCGATGTTCGGTGTCTGGATCACCAAGGGCGACAACAACGTCTTCACCCAGATCGGTTTGATCGTGCTGGTGGGCCTGTCGGCGAAGAATGCCATCCTGATCGTCGAGTTTGCGCGCGAGCTTGAATTCGGCGGGCGCACGCCGATCCAGGCGGCCATCGAGGCCAGCCGTCTCAGGCTGCGGCCGATCCTGATGACCTCGCTGGCCTTCATCATGGGCGTGGTGCCGCTGGTGATCTCCACCGGCGCCGGCTCCGAGATGCGCCACGCCATGGGCGTCGCGGTGTTCTCCGGCATGATCGGCGTCACCGCCTTCGGCATCTTTTTCACGCCGATGTTCTACGTGCTGCTGCGCGCGCTGGCCGGCAACCGTCCGCTGACCCAGCACGGCGAGGCCACGGTGGATCATGTGGTGGTCAGCGCGCCGGTGGGGCATCACTGAGTGCGAGCAGGGCTCATGATGCGACGAACAGGACGCCCGCCGAAGCCTCAGCCGCCGGCGCCGATCTTTTCGGAGATCTGTCCGGCGGCGGTCAGCAGATGCTGCTTGATGCTCTCGGACTCGCTCGCCTGAATTTTCTCTTGCCGCAACAAAGGGACCGTCAAGGCCGCTACAGCGCGGCCCGACGCTTCGAGCACCGGGCAACTGAATGCGCGAAGCCGCGGACCAAGTCCTTCCTGCGGAAAGTCGCCACCGCGCGTGACAACTTTTGCCAGTTCGGCCACGACGCCCTTGATGGGTGAGCCGTCGTGTTTTGCTATCACCTCGGCCAATTCTCTGCGGCGGCCCTCATGCTGGAAAGCCGCCAAAACCTTGGCCGATGCATACTCCTGCGTCAGCGGAAAAACGGCTCCCAGCCTCACCGACCAGCCCATCTGCCACTCGGGGTCCATCTGCGCGATGACCATGAACTGGTGGCTGCTCAGCACGGCCATGTGGCACGATAGCCCGGTCTGGGACGTGAGCTTTTCCATCACCGGAAGGGCTGCCTGCTGCAGACGTTTTGTCGGAGGAAACTGCGCGGCGATCCGGAACAACTGCAGTGTCAGGGTATATTCCGCGGTGACGGGATCGCGCGAGACATAACCGCGCTCTTCGAGAACGCTGAGCATCCTGAAAATCTCGCCGACGGATCGGCCCACCCGCTCCGCAATCTGTTTCTGGCTCAATCCGCGGGACTCGGCGGCAAGAGCCTCGATAAGATCGAGGCCCTTCTCCAGTGCGGGCGCACCCGGTCGCACGATCTCGTCTTTTTCGGCCATTCGGCGTTCTAACAAGTTCCCCCTTGAAGCTCAACTTTCCAAGAGTGCCAGCCTGCTGCCGCCGCCGGGGAGTCCGGTCATGTCACGTTAGGCGACTGTCCCACCGGCATCGATGGTCCAGGCTGCCCCGTTGACATGAGATGCCTCGGCGGACAGCAGGAATGCGACGACGTTGGCGACGCTATCCGGCGATCCATAACTGGCGGCGCCAGCGCGCGCGAAGCCGTTCGATGCCTGGCTGTCGAGTGACTGTACCATCCGCGACTCGATCGGACCGGGCAGCACGGCATTGATCCGGATGGTCGTGCCGGCAACGTCGAGGGCCGCGACCCGCGTCAGGCCAAGCACAGCGTGCTTGCTGGCCACGTAGCCCGCGAGGCCGGCACGTCCACGGATCGCCGATGTGGACGCCGTATTGACGATGGCGCCTTTGCCGCGAACCATCATTTTCGCGATCACGTACTTCATCCCGAGAAACACGCCCTTGACGTTGACCTGCATCAGGCGATCGAACGCATCTTCCGGATAATCCTGAATGGGGGATACGACGCCTTCTATGCCGGCATTGTTGGCAAATGCACCGATCGGCCCAAGCAGGCGCTCGACCTGGTCGACATAGGTGGCTGTCGCCATCGCGTTTGACACGTCGGCGCGGATACAGACCGCATTGCACCCGATGTTGTTCAGGAGCCGGGCCGTCTCGGCACCGCTGGCCTCGTCGATATCCACGACTGCCACGCTCGCCCAGGTTTGTGCCAGCTTCAGTGCGATCGCTCGCCCGATATCGCCACCGCCGCCCGTGACCAGGGCGACGGCATTTTTCTTCGCAGTTTCCATCATGATTTCGAGAAGTCGCAACCACCCTCTGCCAAAGGTCTCCATGCCTCGTCCGGCGTAATGGTCTTGATGACCTTGTAGTAGTCCCACGGGTATTTAGACTCTTCGGGTTTCTTCACCTCGAACAGATACATGTTGTGCAGCTTGCGGCCGTCGCTGCGGATGCTGCCTTTGCCGAACAGCGGATCGTCGGTCGGCCGCTCCTTCATTTTGGCGATGACGGCTTTGCCGTCCGTTGAATTGTCGAGCGTATCGACCGTGCGCAGATAGTGAAGAACGGCGCTGTAGACTCCCGCATGGAGCGCGGTCGGATAGCGACCGTTGTTGCGTGGCGCGAAGCGCTTGCTCCAGGCGCGCGTTCCGTCGTTCAGATCCCAGTAGAACGACTCCGTGAACTGCAGCCCCTGCGCGACCGCCAGCCCAAGCGAGTGCACGTCGCTGAGGTACAGGACCGTTGCCACGACGCGCTGACCGCGGGCGCCGATCCCGAACTCGACGGACTGCTTGATCGAGTTGATGGTGTCGCCCCCGGCATTGATGAGGCCGACGACCTGGGCCTTCGAGGCCTGCGCCTGCAGGAGGAAGGACGAGAAGTCCTGTGTGTTGATCGGCGTTCGAACGCCGCCGACCACCGTTCCTCCGGTCTTCTGGATTGCGGTCTTGATGTCCTGCTCCATCGCGTGACCGAAAGCGTAGTCAGCCGTCAGTGTGAACCACGACTTTCCGCCGGACTCGACGACCGCACGCGCAACGCCGGTGGCCAGCGCATAGGTGTCGTAGGTCCAGTGGATGAGGTTGGGCGAGCAGGCCTTGCCGGTAAGGTCGGATGATGAGGCGCCGGTGACGAGCAGCGTGCGATTCTTGGTCTGCACGATGTTGCGAACCGCAAGGGCCACGGCCGAGTTCGGCGCATCGACGATGGCATCGACACCGTCGCGGTCCAGCCATTCGCGCGCAATGCCGGCGGCGACGTCGGCCTTGTTGAGATGATCCGCGCTGATCACCTCGACCGGGCGTGTCATGCGATGCGGCGACGCCAAAAATCCTCCACCGCCATCTTGGCGGCGATCACCGAGCCGGGGCCGGTGACATCGGCGTACAGGCTCGACATATCCGTGAGCACGCCAAGCTTGAGCGGTGGCTGCTGGGCATTGGCGCTGCTGCCAAGGGCCCACATCAAACAACCCAGGCTTCCTAGCAGCCGCATTCGGCCCGTCGACTTCCAGTTCAACATCTCATTTCCTCCCATGATGCGTGGTCTGATGCCACTGCTTGAGTTGTCAGGACGACTTGGCGTCAGACATCGAGACGCTTGATGAGCCGCCTGTCTTCGACGTCAAATCCGCCGCCGTAGACGCCGGAATACATGAAGCGCGCGCCGATGATTTCCGGATTGAGCTCGGTCAGAGGGTCGAATTCCGATGCGTGCAGTTTCATCTGGGCGCGGCCGGCCAGCGGTTGCGAATATTCCAGCGGGGTGCGTCGATAGACGACATCCGCATAGGCGGTGGCCAGGCGCTCCGGGTGCGGCAAGCGGCGCACGTGGATCTCGCCTGCCGGCTGCTCGTCACCGTCGACAAGACTCACCACCGGTGCCGCCGCATCGGGTACGAAGCTGAAGTCGGCAAGCGGCGTGTCCCGGCGCTTGACCCAGCCGACGATGGTATGGTCGGGCGCCTCCTCGAAGGCGTAGGTCGCGTCCTTCTTGGTGTAGCCGAAGACTTCGCGTCCCGCGCAGATGCCCATCGGGTCGCTGCAGTACATGTAGATGTGGGTATGCGTGAACAGACCCTCGCAGCGAACCGGCACCGTCACCATCAGATCGAACATCTGGCCGGCATGGACAGCGAGCGAGTGGCCCGGCGACACCATGTATTGGAAGGCGACGCGGTCGTTGACGAGTTCGAACGGCGTATCGGACAGCAGCGCGACAAGCTTCGCCTGATCGACGCGGGTGATGATCTGCAGCGTTCGCAACGTGCAGCCCCACTCCACCGGATAGGCCGGAGAGTAAGGTGGATTCACCCCGCTGTTGGGCTTGAGTTTATAATTCCCGAACATGTTCTGTCCTTTGGCTTCGCTGAAGCGATGACGAAAGCGCGACGCAGCGCGCGTGTCGGCGTCGTGGGGACCGACGGGCGTCTTGACGAGATCGGCTGCTCGCTGTGCTCGCAAGTTTCGAAGATTGTCGGTCCGTGATCGGATCGCGCCTTGCTTAGACAGGGCGCAACGCAATCCTCCTTGGTTCTCTCCCAATATTTTATTAGCGATATTCAGATTTCATCTATGAAATTACAGGCGGGGCTTGTCAAGCGGTGAAAATCCTGTCGAGTCCGCTTCCCGGTCGCCGTCGCAGAAGGCGCGAGGAGCCGTGGAACCAAACCCGTGGTTCGGCATTATGTTGCTGAAATTCATAGGAGATCGCCATGAATCGCATCGTCTTGGCCGCCGCCTTCATTGGGCTGTCGCTGTCGTTCGTCGCGGCCGAAGCGAAGGGCTGCATCAAGGGCGCCATCATCGGTGGCATTGCCGGGCATTATGCCGGACACGGCAAGGTGGGCGTCGTTGCCGGCTGCATCATTGGCCGGCACGAGGCCAACAAGGCCGATGCGGAGCGGGAGCGGGCGGCGACCCAGCGCTCGCGTCCGGGTCATACCGAGGACGACCGGATCTGACCGAAGCGGGACCGCTTGAACATCTTTAATTCGTCATTTTGATGTAACAGAATGTCAACCCTTGCGGGCTGGGGTTCTTTCTTTGGCGTGCAATCAACAACCTGGCGTCAAGCCGGAAACGGACATCTCTACGTGCTACATCGCGACATCTACTGGCTAGGTCGGCAATGGGCGGTCACCGGTTATGGCATCCAGGCCGTCAGCAACAAGCTCGAGATGAAATTCGACATCGAGGCGACGCGGATCTGGCAAGACGATCTGGACGCATCGATGCGGGGCGAGGCCTGGTTCGATGCGGCGGATTTTGCCGAGGCTCTCGCCGTCGCGCGCCGCCGCGCTCTGGAAAATCCCAAGACGTTCAGCACCCAGTTGACCGACGAGCGATAGCGCCCGGCGGTCGATGGTCGGGATGGCCGGCCGGCTGCCTGATAGCCAAGATATTTGCGATCCCCTAGGATGCTGTCGCGCGCCGTCGCACGTGCCGGCCAGTGGGGGATTCGAGCTTGGACTTCCGGCAACTGCGCTATGCGCTCTCGGTCTCGAAGGAACGCAGCTTCACCAAGGCGGCGAAGCGGTTGAACATCTCGCAATCGGCGGTCAGCGAGCAGGTCAAGCTGCTCGAGGAGGAGATCGGCTTCGAACTGTTCAGCCGGACCTCGCGCGGTATTGAATCCACCGACCGCGGCCGCACCTTCCTGTACGAATCCGAACGGGTGATGGGCGACCTGCTCAGCCTGACCGACACCGCGAAACGGCTGCGCGGCGCCATGCTGGACACCCTCACCATCGGCATGGGCTCGGGCATGGCCCAGTTGTTTATCCCCCGCCTGTTCGGCAACCTGAAAGCCGACTTGCCGGGCATTCGGCTGGAGATTTCGACGGCGCCGACCCGCAACATCTTCAGCGAGTTGCATGAGGAGCGCATCGATGCCGGCCTCGCCATCGAATCCGATCCCGACCGGCTGCCGGCCGGACTGGTGTTCGATCGCCTGGCCGATGCCGAGATGGCGTTGATCGTTCCGCCGAAACATCCGCTGGCGCGCGCCCGGCAGGCGGTGGACATCGGGCGGCTGGTGGCCGAGCCCTTCATCATGAGCGAGTTGACGGTCGGCTACGGCCAGGCGGTGTTCTCGCTGTTCACCGACCTCGGCATCCGGCCCAACGTTGTCGCTGTCGTCGACAACATCGAGACCATGAAGATCATCGTGCAGTCCGGCGGCGGCATCGCCGTCGTGCCGCGCGCCTGCGCGGAAAATGAGGTGGCGCTGGGCCTGTTGAAGGCACTCCCGATCGCGCCGGCGCGCAACGTCGCCTTCAGCCTGTTCCGCCGGCGGCAACCGCTGTCACGACGCAAGGAAGCCGCGCTGCTGAAGATCAGGGATCTGCTGAAGTGGTAGGGGCGACAAAATCCCGCCCCCTCGTTCCCGGACGCCGTGCAGCGTGAGGGACGATGCGCAGCATCGTCCGAAACACTGCTTCGCAGATCCGGGATCCCGGTTTGGGTGCGCGCCACGCGGGCCCCGGATCTGCGGCGCACCACGCCACTTCGTGGCGTATTGCGCCGCGTCCGGGGCACGCGGTGCCATCTGTTTTTCCGATAGCCGCATCAATAATCGGTTTTTGACTCCCGCCGCCGCTCCGACCCATCCTGCATGCGAACTCAGCAGGAACGGCGCGCATGACCCAGGTTTCTCCCCGCTTCCGGATCGGCATCGACACCGGCGGCACTTTTACCGACATCGTCGCGGTGGACGCGTCGACCGGCGCCATGTCGGTGACCAAGGTATCGAGCACGCCGTCGAACCCGGCGATCGGTCTGGTGCGCGGCGTCAACGACATCCTAGCCCAGGCCGGCGCCAGCCCCGCCGATGTCGCCGGTCTCGCCCATGGCACCACGGTGGCCACCAATGCGCTGCTGCAGGGCGGCATCTCCTCGCTCGGCCTGATCGTCACCGCGGGCTTCCGCCATCTGCTGGAGATCGCGCGGCAGTCGGTGCCCGACGGCTACGGCAATTCCTATTTCTGGGTGAAGCCGGAGCGGCTGGTGCCGCTGCAGTTCGTCCGTGAGGTCGCTGGACGCTTCGACTTCAAGGGCAAGGAACTGCGCCCGCTCGACGAGGACATGGTGCGCAACGCCGCACGTTATTTCAAAAGCTACAAGATCGAAGCCATCGGCATCTGCCTGATGCACTCTTACGCCAATGACAGCCATGAGCGCCGTGTCGCCGAGATCGTGGCCGAGGAGTATCCGGAGGCCACCCTGTCGCTGTCCTGCGTGGTGCTGCCGGAATACCGCGAATACGAGCGCGCGGTGACCACGCTGGTCGATGCCTTCGTGAAACCCTATCTCGATCGCTATCTCAAGCGCGTGCATGACGAGCTGGGTCCGCTGCAGAAGGTGCCGTTCCTGGTGATGCAGTCGAGCGGCGGCGTCGCCTCGTCCGAGCAGATCCTGCGAAAGCCCATCACCACGGCGTTGTCCGGGCCCGCCGCCGGCGCGCTCGGCAGCGCGGTGATTGCCGAAATCGCCGGCTTCCCCGATCTCGTCACGCTCGATGCCGGCGGCACCTCCACCGATTTCTGCCTGATCGAAGGCGCAAAACCGCAGCTCACCAATGGCGGCTCGGTCGGCGCCTTCCCGGTGCGGATTCCGATGATCGACATCACCACCATCGGCATTGGCGGCGGCTCGCTGGCCTGGATCAGCCGCGAGGGCCATCTCAAGGTCGGCCCGCGCAGCGCCGGCGCCGTGCCGGGGCCGATGTGCTATCCGAACGGCGGCGCAGAGCCGGCCATCACCGACGCCAATCTGGTGCTCGGGCGGCTGCCGCCGGCACTGATCGGCGGCGGCATTGCGCTGAATGTGGAGCGCGCCCGCGCCGGCATCGCTGCGCTGGCCGAAAAGCTGCCGGGCAACATGACAGCGGAGCAGCTTGCCGCGGGTATCATCGAGATCGCCAACTGGGCGCAGGCCAACGCGATCCGCCAGATGACCATCCAGCGCGGCATCGATCCCCGCGAATTCGCGCTGCTGTCGTTCGGCGGCGCGGGTCCCGTGCAGTCGCCGGCGGTGATGGACCTGTTGGGCATGAAGGCCTGCATCGTGCCGCCCAATCCCGGCAACCTCTCGGCCTTCGGCCTGCTTGCCGTGGACTGGCGCACCGATCACATCATCACCAAGGTGATGCATGAGGACGCCATCGATCTTGCCGATATCGCGTCACGCTATGCCGGGCTGGAGAAGGAAGCGGTCGCCAACCTCACGCGCGACGGCATCGCGGAATCGCAGATCCGCCTCGTGCGCGAAGCCGACCTACGTTACGCCGGACAGTCCATGGAGGTGCGGGTGACCGCGCCGTCGGGAGCGACCGATGCCACGTTCCTGGCCGGGCTGATCGGCGCCTTCCACGCCGCGCACAAAAAGACCTTCGGCTACGACTATGCGGGCCAGCAGAAGATCGAACTGGTCAATCTCTGCGTCTCCGGCTTCGGCGTGATCGAACGGCCGCAGATGCCGAAGCTCGACGCCGGCACCGGCCAGTTCGCGCCGAGCGGCACGCGGCCGGTGTATTTCGACGGCGGTTTTGTCGACACGCCGCTCTATGACCGCGCCATGCTGCCGCCGGGCGCGACGATTGTCGGCCCTGCGGTGGTCGAGGAATTCGGCTCCACCACCGTGGTGTTTCCGAACCAGCACCTCACCGTCGATCCGCACGGCATTCTCGTCATTCGCCCCGCAGCGCAGGAGTCCGCGCGATGAACATGCACAAGCCGCATCCCTGGCCGACCGCGCCCGTGCGCGAGGCCGCCCATGTCGATCCCATCGTGCTGCAGATCGTCGAGGGCACGCTGAATTCCATCGAGGCGGAAATCGAATACGCCATCGAGCGCACCGCGCGCTCGCCGATGATCCGCGAGGCCCATGACTTCCGTGTCGGGCTGTTCGACCGCTATTGCCGCAAGCTGACCGGGCGCTCCTATTCGGCGATGCCTAACGCCGTGGTGCGCGACTTTGCGCCGGAAACCATGAAGCCCGGCGACGTGTTCCTGATGAACGACACCTATCTCACCGAAGGCTCGATCGGCCATCTGCCGGATCTGTGCAGCACCGTGCCGGTGTTCTGCGACGGCATCGTGGTCGCCTATATCCAGGCCTTCGGCCATCACGACGACGTCGGCGGCAAGGTGCCGGGCTCGATGCCGGGCACCGCGGCTACGGTGTTCGAGGAAGGCATCGCGATCCCGCCGGTCAAGATCTACAGCGAGGGCGTCAAGAACGAGGCGGTGTTCACCATCATCAGGCGCAACACCCGCGTGCCCGAAATGCTGTCGGCCGATCTCGACAGCGAGGTGCAGGCCTGCCTGATGGGCGCGCGCCGCATGCAGGGGCTGTTCGAACGTTTCGGCAAGGATCAGGTCGAGGCCTGCTTCCAGGCCATCCTCGACAAGTGCCGCGACATCTACCGGAACGAACTGCTGAGCAAGATCGCCGACGGCGAATACGCCTGGGAGGATTACGTCGAGCACGACGGCATCACCGATCCCAAGTTGCACAAGATCGCGGTCAAGATGACCAAGACCGCGGGCAAGATTGTGCTGGATTTCAACGGCACCGATCCGCAGTCCACCGGCCCGATCAACTGGCCGACCGACTATGCCGACGGTGCCTTCCTGATCAAGTGGATTGCGCCGATCCTGCGCAACCTCGCCGACACGCCGGAGCGCGCCGCGGAGATCCATGTCAATGAAGGCGTCTGCGAGGTGTTCGAGATCGTGTTCCCGCCCAAGGGCACGCTGATCACGCCGGAATGGCCGGCGGCGACCAATGCCCGCTCCTTCGTGCTGCTGCGCAGCCTCGGCCTGCTGGCCGGCGTGGTGGCGAAGGCGGTGGACGGGCGGATGCCGGCGGACCAGGAGACCATCCGCTACACCGGCTTCTACGGCAATGACGCGGACGGCAAGCCGTTCCTGTCGCGCGAGGTGCTGGGCGGCGGCTCCGGCGGGCGCTATTACGCCGACGGCAACGATGCCATCCACATCGTGCCGGACTCCCGCAACCAGCCGGCGGAATTCACCGAGACTAGGTTTCCGGTGATGGTGGAAAAACTGGCGCTGTCGACGGATTCCGGCGGCGCCGGATTGCGCCGCGGCGGGCAGGGCTACGAGAAGCATTACCGCGCGCTGGTGGATTGCCGCACCATCGTCACCGCCGACCGCGTGCGGCTCGGCTGCTATGGCGTCAAGGGCGGCAAGGCCGGCGAACCGTTCTGCGTCACCGTGGATGCCGAGGGCGAGGCACGCAAGCTCGGCGGCCTGGTCGACGGTGCCAAGGTGCGGAAGGGGCAGGTGGTCAAGGTGGTCACCACCGGCGGCGGCGGTTGGGGCGATCCGCTGACCCGCGAACTGCCGCTGGTGCTGCGCGATGTCATCGAGGGCCGGGTCTCGGTCGCCGCGGCCATGCGCGACTATGGCGTGGTATTTTCTGCTGCAAGCACCGCTGAAGCGCCCGAGATCGACGAGGCCGCCACGCTGGCGCGCCGCGCCGAGCTGGCCGGCGCGCGCCCGGGCCCCCTGCCGATGATCGATCGCGGCGAGGGCTACGAAAAGATGCTGCGCGGCGAATTCAAGTCGCGGATGTGAGGGGGCGGCCGGTGACGGGCCACCGGCGGCGGTCGTAACCGGCACGAGTCTTGCTCTGAAAAAGGGCAGCCGCCGGTGACGGCGCGAGGGATTTTGCGGCGAGGGGGCTCGCCATCTGCATCACAGGAGCACGACGGATGAATTCGCTAAATCGACTGGTATTCGCTCTGGCAACCATCGCGGCCGTGGCCGGCTTGGCCACCGACCGGGCCTCGGCCCAGGACAAGGTCGCGGTCGGCGTGTTTCCGCTGAGCTCGTCGCTGCCGTATTTCGTCGCGCTCGAGAAGGGCTTCTTCAAGGAGCAGAACATCGAGCCGGAAATGACCAAGCTGATGAGCGGCCCGGCCAACGTCGCGGCGCTGATCACCGGCCAGATCGAGGTCGCGGCGGTGATGGTGACGCTCGACGGCATGAATGCCAACGTCAAGAAGCCGGGCGTCGCGATGTATATCGCGCTCAACAGCCAGACCCCGGTCTACAAGATGGAGCAGTTCGTCGTCCGCACCGGCGTCAAGGCCGACAAGATTTCCGACCTCAAAGGCATGAAGCTGATGTCGGCGCCGGGCCCCGCCAACATGAACGCCGCCAAGGGCGTCCTCGCCAAGAACGGCCTGAAGGAAGGCGACTATACGCTCGACCAGCTCGACATGAGCCAGCACGTCAATGTCATGACCGCCGGCACGTTCGACGGCGGCTATACGCTGGAGCCCAATGCCTCGATGATGATTAAGGCCGGCGTCGCCCGCACGCTGGAGGCCGGCGTGCTCTCGAAGTACATCCTCGGCGACGAGAAGGCCGACGCCTATGCCGCCGGCTGCGCCATCACCTCGGACTTCATCCAGAAGCGCCCGGACGTCGCCAAACGCTTTGCCATGGCTTGGTCGAAGGCGCTGGATTACATCAACAAGAACCCCGACGACGCACGAAAGTACCTCGCCAAGAACACCTTCACGCCGGACAACGTCGTCGACATGGTATCGATGCTTGGCTACGTGATGGCCAAGGACATGACGCCGAAGCAGCTCGGCGACCTGCAGAAGCTGGTGGATTTCGGCACGTCGATCGGCTCGATCCCGGAGAAGGTCGACGCCACCAAATTCCTGTACAAGTATTGAGGTCGGCGTGACCCTGCAGGGCGCAGCAACCAGGCCATTGTCAGACAACGCGCGGGCCGCAGCCGTGCGGACCGCGCCGCATGTGACGATCCGTGGCCTGTCGAAGAAATTCTCCGACGCCACGATCTACGATAACTTCGATTTCGACATCCCGCGCGGTAAGCTGATGTCGGTGTTCGGCCCCAACGGCTGCGGCAAGAGCACGCTGATCAACATGATCGCCGGGTTGTTTCCCGCCGACAGTGGCGAGATCCTGTTCGACGGCCAGCCGCTCAACAAGATCAAGTTTGGCTATGTGTTCCAGAACTATCGCGAGGCGGTGTTCCCCTGGCTCAATGCCTTCGACAACATCGCCTATCCCCTCAAGGTGATGGGCGTGCCGAAGGCCGACCGCAATCTCCGTGTCGAGAAGATCGTGGCTACGCTCAACGTCAAGATCGATCTGAAGCTGTATCCCTACCAGATGTCCGGTGGCCAGCAGCAGCCGGTGTCGATCATGCGGGCGCTGGTGGTCGATCCGGAAATCCTGTTCCTCGACGAGCCGTTCTCGGCGCTGGATTACGAGATGACCCTGTTCATGCGCGAGCAATTGCAGCGCGTGTTCCAGGAGACCCACACTACCACGGTGTTGGTGTCGCACGATCTGGAGGAGGCGGTGTACCTGTCCGACCGTATCCTGCTGCTGTCGCGGCATCCCGCGCGCGCTGTGGAATTCGTGCACTACGATGCGCCACGGCCGCGCACGGATAAGACCATGACGGAAGCGGATTTCATCCAGACCAAGGCGCATTGCCTGGAAATCTTCCAGCGCGAAGTGCGCAAGGGGTGATGCGATGAACTGGAAGCGTCTGGAAATCCTGTTGCCCTTCGTCGGCGTCATCGTGTTGCTGGTGGTGTGGTCGTTCACCGTGTGGATGCGCGTCGTCGATCCCGTGCTGCTGCCGTCGCCCGTCGCCACCTTCAAGGCGCTGTGGGCCGGCATGTTCCACGGCAAGCTTGGCGTCGATTTCCTCAAGACGGTGGAGCGCACCATCTACTCCACCGTCATCGCGGCGCTGATCGCCATTCCGCTCGGCATCCTGCTGGGCTCTTCCGAAAAGCTCTACCGTTCGGTGGAGTTCCTCATCGACTTCTTCCGTTCGACGCCGGCCTCCGCCATGTTTCCCCTGTTCCTGGTACTGTTCGGCGTCGGCGACCGCACCAAGATCTCCGTGGCCGCCTTCGGCGCCGCGCTGGTCATCCTGTTCAACGTCGCCTATGGCGTGATGAATGCGCGCAAGACCCGCCTGCTGGCCGCCAAGGTGATGGGCGCGTCGCGCGCCCGCGTGCTGTGGGACGTGATGCTCTGGGAATCCATGCCGGCGACTTTCGTCGGCCTGCGCAACGGCGTGTCGCTGGCGCTGGTCATTGTGGTGGTTGCCGAGATGTTCATCGGCTCCGTCGACGGCCTCGGCCAGCGCGTGTTCGAGGCGCAGCAGATGTTCGAGATGCCCGACATGTATGCCGCCATCTTCGCCGCCGGCGCGCTCGGCTACGGCCTCAACCTGCTGTTCCTGACCATCGAGCGCCGCTTCGTGCACTGGGCAGGGAAGTAGCATTCACCAACGCCCAGTTTCGTCATGGCCGGCGCATGCCGGCCATCCACGTCTGGCAGCGCAGAACATCGTGGATGGCCGGGACAAGCCCGGCCATGACGGGAGATCTCCATGTCCAACGATCTTTCAAGAAAATCCGCCTGTGAACTGGCGGCGTTGATCGCAAGCAGGGCCGTAAGTCCCGTCGAGGTGCTCGACGCGCATCTCGCTGTCATCGGCCGCATCAATCCGAAGCTCAATGCCATCGTCACGCTGGTCGCGGACAGCGCCAAGGTGCTGGCCAAGAAGGCTGAAGCTGCTGTGCTGCGCGGCGATCCACTCGGCGCGCTGCATGGCCTGCCTGTGGCTATCAAGGACATCACGCCGACGGCCGGTATCCGAACCACCTATGGCTCGCCGCGATTCAAGGATCATGTGCCGACCGAAGACGCCGAGGCGGTGCGCCGGCTGAAGGCCCATGGCGCCATCGTGCTGGGCAAGACCAACACCCCGGAATTCGCCGCCGGCGCCAACACTTTTAATGACGTGTTCGGCGTTACCCGCAATCCGTGGAATCCGGCGCTCAGCCCGTCAGGTTCGTCGGGCGGCTCGGCCGTGGCAGTGGCCACCGGCATGGTGCCGCTGGCGCAAGGTACCGACTTCGGCTGCTCGATCTCGTATGCCGGCGTCGTTCAACGGCATCTGCGGTATCCGCCCGACACCGGGGCTGACGCCCAATTATCCGATGCCGCTGGCCTGGGATCCCGGTCAGGTCCATGGGCCGCTGGCGCGCACGGCGGAAGACGCCGCTCTGATGCTCGACGCGCTGGTCGGCTACTCCCGGCGCTCGCCGATCTCCGTGGCGCCGCCCTGGGCCAGCGCCCGCGCTGTCGTGGCCGGGACGCATGACCTCAAGGGCCTGCGCATCGCCTATGTCTCGGATATCTCCGGCATCGGCGTAGATCCCGAGATCGACATGCTCTGCCGCGCCTGCGCGCTGTCGCTGGCGGATGCCGGCGCCAGCGTCGAGGAGATCGCCTTCGACATCTCCGATGGCAAGGCGCCGTATCAGGCTTGGCGCGGGCTGTGGATGGTCGGCCAGCAATATGAAAACCTCGATCACCTCGGCGAATTCGGCGTCAATCTCAAGGGCAATGTCGAGGCCGGTCTCAGGGTGACGGCGCTGGACTTCGCTGCGTCCGAGCAGAAACGTGCCGAACTGTTCCTGCGCTTCGCAAAATTCTTCGAGAGCTTCGATCTGCTGATCACCCCGCAATCGCCCGTCAAACAGTTCCCGGTGGAGATGAATTTTCCCACCGAAATCAACGGCAAAAAACTCGACAACTACACCGACTGGATCGCCGGCTCGTTCCTCATCACCCTGATGAGCCTGCCCGGCGGCGCGGTGCCGGCCGGCATGACGTCCGACGGCTTGCCGGTCGGCATCCAGATCGTCGGCCCGCGTTTCGAGGAGCCGCTGATTTTATCGGCGATGAAGATCGTGCAGCAGCCGCACCCCGTGGGCTGGCCGACGTTTGGGTGAGGCACGCTGCTCAAGTTTGTCATGGCCGGGCTTGACCCGGCCATCCACGACTTTCTCAGAATTCGACGACAACGAGCGACCTGCTCGCGACGAACGACGTGGATGGCCGGGTCAAGCCCGGCCATGACGTGGAGAGGTCATGCCTTTGGCTGGACGGCTACCCTTGCCGCAAACTCTGCCAGCGTCGTCGGTTTGCGCCCGAGCAGCCAGCCCAGCACGTTGGGATTGCCCTTCAGCCCGTCGCCGGCATAGGAAACGAACATCTTGGTCAGCACCGTCACCGTGTGCTCGTCCATGCCGTCGATGCGCGCGCGGGCCTGCCAGGCCTTGACCGATTCGGCTTCGGCACGCACCTCGCGGCCGAGCGCCGCCGCAAATGTTGCGGCGATCTCGTTCTGGTCGAGCGGCGCGGTGCCGACGAGTTCATAGGTGGCGAAGGCGTGGCCGTCCTCGGTCAGCACGCGGGCGGCGGCGGCGGCGACATCGTCGAGATCGACCAGGCTGAGCATGGTCTCCACCGGGTAGGGCACGCGGTAGAGTCCCTCGGTCGTCATGCGCTCACGCTCGCCGAGAATGTTCTGCATATAGGCGGTGGGCTGCAGGATGGTGAAGTTCAGCTCCGAGCTGAACAGCATTTCCTCGACGCGCATCTTGGCGAAATGATGCGGCATCGTTTCGATCTGCGGGTGCAGCACCGAGTGATAGACGAGCCGGGGCACTTCGGCGGCCTCCGCCGCGGCGATCACCGCGTCGGCATAGGCCACCTCGTGCGGGCTGGCATTGGGGCAGATATGATAGACCGCGTCGATGTCCTGCATCGCCCGCAGCAGCGCTGCGTCGTCGTCCAGCGCACCAATCGCCACATCGGCGGCGCCGATGCCTTTCAGCGCTTCGCTGTGTGCGGCGCTGCGTGCGAAGGCCCGCGCCGCGATACCGCGCGCCACCAGCGCAGCGATGACGGCGCGGCCGGTCTTGCCGCCGGCTGACGTAACCAGGATCATCAACGCACCTCTGTCGCCTTGCGGGTCAGTTCGAACAGCCGACTCGGGCTGAGCGGAATTTCCAGCAGTTCGACGCCTTTGGCGGCAAGGTCAAGCGCATCCTCGATGGCCTGCGCGAACAGGGCGCCGACCGGAATGGCACCGGCTTCGCCGGCGCCCTTGATGCCCATGGGATTGAGCGGCGACGGCGTCACCGTGTGGCTGAGTTCCATGCGCGGAACCTCCAGCGACGTCGGCAGCAGGTAGTCCGCCAGCGAGGCGTTGAGCAACTGGCCCTGATCGTCGAAGCAGAGTTTCTCATAGAAGGCGTTGCCGATGCCCTGGGCGACACCGCCCTGAATCTGGCCGGCCAGAATCAGCGGATTGAGCACGGTGCCGCAGTCATGCACCACGACGTATTTCAGGATCTTGAGGTCGAAGGTGCGCGGGTCCATCTCGACGATGATGGCTTGGACGCCGTTGGCGGTGGCGCCGCTTGGCGGGCCAAAGTACTGGGTCGATTCGAGGCCCGGCTCGGTGCCCGGCTTGACCGCGCCGCGCATGGGATTGGCCGATGCTGCAAGCTCGCCCATGGTGACGAACTGGCCGGGCACGCCGACCAGCGACACGCGGCCGTCGGCAATCACCAGATCGTCCTCGGAACATTCGAAGCGGTCGCTGGCCAGTTTCAGCGCCTTCTGCCGCACCACCTTGGCGGCTTCGTTCACCGCATTGCCGGCGACCACCGCGCCGCGGCTCGCGAATGTGCCGGCGCCCCAGTAGAACTGGTCGGTGTCGCCGGTGACTACGTCGATATCGCCGACCGCAATGCCGAGCTGATCGGCGGCGATCTGCGCGAACACCGTGAAATGGCCCTGGCCCTGGGTGCCGATGCCGGTGGCAATGGAGACGCGGCCGTTGGACTGCACCTGCACCTTGGCCCCTTCATAGGGGCCGATGCCGGTGCCTTCCACGTAGCAGGCGATGCCGAGGCCGATGTGCCGGCCCTGCGTACGCGCCGCAGCCTGTTCGTCCCGGAAGCCGGCATAGCCGATCGCCTCCAGCGCCATGTCCAGCACCGGCTCGTAATTGCCGCTGTCATAGCAGAGCGGCGCAAAATCCTGGTAGATGATCTCGTTGTTGTAGGGAAAGCCGTCGGCTGGAATGAGATTGATGCGGCGGATCTCGGCGCGGTCGATGCCGAGTTCGTTTGCGGCGAGATCGAGCAGCCGCTCCATCACGAACACGCCGTGCTGGCGGCCGGCGCCGCGATAGGGCGTCACGATCGGCAGGGTGGTGAACACCTGCGTAAACGTGCTGTCGTAGCTCGGCACCACATAGGGGCCGAGCAGGGTGCACTGGCTGTTGATCGGCACCGTCAGCCCGTAAGGATCGTAGGCGCCGCCGTCATGCAGGAACACATCCTTGACGCCGAGGATGCGGCCGTCTTTGCTCAGCGCCATTTCGGCATCGTGGATCTGGCCGCGCTCGTGCGTGGTGGCGAAGAAGTGCTCGAGCCGGTCCTCGATCCATTTGATGGGCCGGTTCAGCCGCATGGAGGCCCAGGGCAGCAGCAGTTCTTCCGGATAGAAGATCATGATCTTCGGGCCGAAGCCGCCGCCGACGAACGGCGCGATCACGCGGATGTTGCGTTCGTTGAGGCCGAGCATGGCGGCCAGCCCGTTGCGCATGAACACCGGCGCCTGCGTGGTGTCCCACACCGTCATCTGCCCGGCGCGGGCATCCCATTGCGCGACCACGCCGCGGGTCTCGATCGGCGACGAGATGCCGTGCTCGTAGTGAAAGCGCCGCTTGACGATGCAACCGGCCTTCGCGGCCGCTGCGGCGTAGTTGCCCTTGCTCTGCCGCACATGAGCGGCGACGTTGGAGTCGAGGTCGTCATGCACGCGCGCCGATCCCGGCGCCAGGGCGCGTTCGAGATCGACCACCGCGTCGAGCGTCTCGAGCTCGACGTCGATATCGTCGAGCGCGTCCTCGGCGATGTAGCGGCTTTCGGCGATCACGATCACCAGCGGCTCGCCGACATGGCGTACCTTGCCTTTGGCTAGCGGGCCGTGGGTGCGCGCATTGAAGACGGCGCCGGGGATCGGTGGCGGCGGCACCACCACCGCATTGGGCTTCCAGTAATCGCCGAGATCCTCCGCCGTATAGGCGGCGATCACGCCGGGCCGCTTCAGCGCCCGGGAGACGTCGATGCTGACGATGCGGGCATGCGCCACCTGGCTGCGCAGCAGCGCGGCGTGCAGCAGGCCGGGGAGTTCGACGTCGTCGACGAACAGCGCCTGGCCGGTCAGCAGCTTGCGGTCCTCGTTGCGCTTGACGGGTTCGCCGAGGGTGCGGGTGGACATGGCTCAGCCTCGCATCTTGTCGGCAGCATCCAGCACCGCATCGACGATGTGCTGATAGCCGGTGCAGCGGCACAGGTTGCCAGACAGCGCCTCGCGCGCCTCCTGTTCGCTGGGCGCGGGATGTTCGTCGAGAAACGCGGTCATGGTCATCAGGACGCCCGGCGTGCAGTAGCCGCATTGCAGGCCGTGATGGTCGTGCATGGCCTGCTGCAGCGGATGATAGGCGCCGTCGGGGCCGGCGAGCCCCTCGATGGTGGCGATGGCGCGGCCGTTGGCCTGCACCGCCAGCATCAGGCAGGCGCGCACCGGTTCGCCGTCGAGCTGGATGGTGCAGGCGCCACAGACGCCGTGTTCGCAGCCCACATGGGTGCCGGCCAGTCCGAGTTCGTGGCGCAGGAAGTCGCTGAGCAGCATCCGCGATTCCACGCGCTTGTTGTAGCTAATTCCGTTCACCGTGACGGTGATATCGTGAAAATCATTGTCCATGGCGGGCCCGCATGTGCGCCGTGGTCAGCGTCCGCTCCACCAGCACGCCGGCGATGTGGCGTTGATAGGCAGCGGTGGCGTGGACGCTGCCGGGTGGATCGAGCATGGCCTGCACCGCGGCGGCGACATCGCAGATAGCGGCGTCGGTGATGTCCGCTTGGCCGAGCAGCGCGTCCGCGGCGCCGCCGGCATCGACAGGCATCTCGCCGACGCCGCATAGCACCAGTCGCACGTTCGAACAGATGTAGTCGCCGTCCAGCGTCACCATGGCGGCCACGCCGGCAATGGCAAAATCGCCACGTCGACGTGCCACTTCCATGAAGCAGCCGCCGCTGCGCGCGGGCGCTGCCGGCAGTTCGATCTCCACCAGCATTTCGTCCGGCGCAAGCGCGGTGGTCAGGCCACCGAGAAAGAATTCGCTCGCCGGCAGCACGCGTTCGCCGTGCGCCGAGGCGATCCGCAGGCTGGCGCCGAGTGCCACCATGATGGCCGGCATTTCCGAGGCCGGATCGGCGTGGCACAGATTGCCGCCAAGCGTGCCGCGGTTGCGGATCTGCGGATGGGCGATTTCCGGCAGCGCTTCGCCGATCAGCGGAAAGCGCGCCTGGATCCCGGCGTCGCGCTCCAGCGCGCGGTAGCGCGTCAGCGCGCCGATCTGTGTGGCATGGTCGCTGCAGCGAACGCCGGCCAGCTCATTCACGCCGTTGATGTCGATCAGCACGGCCGGCCGCGCCAGCCGGAAATTCATGGTCGGCATCAGGCTCTGGCCGCCGGCGAGGAACTTGGCCTCATCGCCATGCTCCGCCTTCAGCGCCAGCGCGTGGCCGAGCGATGTCGCGGCGATGTATCGAAAGGCAGCCGGCTTCATGACGCTCGAAGGCAGGATTGCAGGACGGTCACGCAGCGTGACGCGCCCTGCGAAGTATGAGGTGGGCGCCGCGCCAAGTCAAAACAACACCGCGAATTCGACCCATCGGAAAAGCAGATAACGGCATGAACGACTCCGATAATGTATCTGCCCACGCGATGCACCTGCTGCGCAAACATTGAGCGCGCCGGTGCCGCGATAGTTTGACAGGATGCGTCGAGCTCGTCGCGCTTGCCGACCGCGTTGAAACGCGCCACCCTGAGCGCTACAGTGCAACCGGATGACGCCAATCATTCGCCAGCCATCCACCAATTGGGTCGAACCGTCGCGCATGAGCAACCTCGCCGAAGCAACGACCGTCCTCAACCCGCCGCCGCGGCGTCTGGCGGTCGATGTTTCCCATGTTTCATTGACGTTTCAGACCGCCGACGGCGCGGTCGATGCGCTATCCAATGTCAGCCTGGGGATCGCCGAGGGCGAGTTCGTGTCGTTCATCGGCCCCTCCGGCTGCGGCAAGACCACCATGCTGCGCGTCATCGCCGACCTGCAGCAGCCGACCTCCGGCGAACTCCGTGTCAACGGCATGAGCGCCGAGCAGGCGCGGCTGTCGCGCGCCTACGGTTACGTGTTCCAGGCGCCGGCCCTGTTTCCGTGGCGGACCATCGAGGCCAATCTGAAGCTGCCGCTCGAGATCATGGGTTTTTCCGATAGCGAGCAGACTGCACGCGCGGCGCGCTATCTGGCGCTGGTGAACCTCACCGGCTTCGAGCGCAAGTTTCCCTGGCAATTGTCCGGCGGCATGCAGCAGCGGGTGTCGATCGCCCGCGCGCTTTCGTTCGATCCGGCGCTGCTGCTGATGGACGAACCCTTCGGTGCGCTGGACGAGATCGTGCGCGATCATCTCAACGAGCAGCCGCTGCAATTGTGGGACAAGACCGGCAAGACCGTATTGTTCGTGACACATTCGATTCCGGAAGCGGTGTTCCTGTCGACCAAGATCGTGGTGATGTCGCCGCGGCCGGGCCGCATCACCGATATCATCGACTGCAATTTTCCGCGCGACCGCACCCTGGAGATCCGCGAGACGCCGGAATTCATCCGCATCGCGCAGCGCGTGCGCAACGGGTTGCGGGCAGGGCACTCCTATGACGAGTGACGCACTCGCCGTGCCTGTCGCTGTGCGCGGCCTGTCGCGCCATCCGCTGCTGCAGCGCGCGGCACCCATCGTCACGGTGGTCGCCGTTCTGATCGCCGTCTGGTACGTCGCTGCGGTGCTGATGAATCTCACGCTGGTGCGCGATGCCTTCGAGCGCGAGGAGACGCCCTATACGACGTCGGAACTGATTGCCGGCACCATGAGCGCCGAGCGGCCGTTGTTGCCGGCGCCGCATCAGGTGGTGGAAAGCTTTCTCGACGGCGTGTTCGGTTATGCGCCGAACGCGCCGCGCAGCCTCGTCTATCACTCGGCGGTGACATTGTCGGCGACCTTGCTCGGCTTCGTGCTCGGCGCGCTGCTCGGCGTCGCGCTGGCGCTGATGATCGTGCACAGCCGGGTGCTGGAGAAAAGCCTGCTGCCGTGGATCATCTGTTCGCAGATGGTGCCGATCCTGGCGCTGGCGCCGATCTTCATCGTGGTGCTCGGCGCCATCGGGCTGCAGGGCCTGCTGCCGAAATCGATCATCTCCGCCTATCTGAGCTTCTTCCCGGTCACCATCGGCATGGTCAAGGGCTTCACTGCGCCGGACCCGATGCAGATGGATCTGATGCGCACCTGGTCGGCCTCACAGCGACAGGTGCTGGCAAAGCTGCGCTGGCCCTCGGCGGTGCCGTATCTGTTCGCCAGCCTCAAGGTGGCGATCTCGATTTCGCTGATCGGCGCCATCGTCGCGGAATTGCCGACCGGCGGCGAGGCCGGCATCGGCGCGCGGCTGCTGGCCGGCTCCTATTACGGCCAGACCATCCAGATCTGGGCGGCGCTGCTGGCGGCGGCGGTGCTGGCCTCGGCGCTGATCGCGCTGGTCGGCCTCGCCGAGCGCATCACGGCACGCCGCATGGGAGTGCGGCCATGAACCCGCAAAAGCTTCGGCTCGGATTCATCGTCGCAACAGTCGCCGCGTTGCTGGGCTTCGTCCTGCCGCTGGCGTCAGACGCCGTGCCGCCGCTCGCAACGCGTCCACTGGCGATGTCGCTGGTGCTCGCCGCCGCCCTGCTGTTCGCCGTCGCGGCCGGCATCGGCGGCGTCATTGCCATCGTGCTCGGTCTCATGGGATCTGTCTGCGGTGCCGCCGCGACGATCACGCTGCTGCACGATGACGGCATCGCCGGCTCCGCGGCGACCGGCTTCTGGATGATCGTGCTTGCGGTGTGGCTCGGCGCCGCTCTGTGCGTGATGGCGCTGGCGGTGGTGCGTCCGGGCAGCAACGCGCGACGCAAATGGCTCGATCTTGCGGTCCCGCTGCTGTTCGGCGCGGTGGTGTTCTATCTGTGGGAAGTGCTGGTGCGCGGCTTCGGCGTGCCCAGCGTGTTGCTGCCGGCGCCGAGCGCGGCCGCTGCGAAATTCGCATCCTCGCTGCCGATCCTTGGCGCGGACTTCGTCCAGACTTTTGTGCGCGGCGTGCTGATCGGCTATGTCATCGGCTGTGGCGCCGGCCTCGCGGTGGCCATCGTCGCGCACCGCTTCGCCTTCCTCGGCCGCGGTCTGTTGCCGCTCGGCAATTTCTTCTCCGCGCTGCCGCTGGTTGGCGTCGCGCCGATCATGGTGATGTGGTTCGGCTTCGACTGGCCGTCCAAGGCCGCCGTGGTGGCGCTGGTGACGTTCTTCCCGATGCTGGTCAATGCGCTGGCCGGGCTCTCGGCGTCCGGCCATATCGAACGCGACCTGATGCGCTCCTATGGCGCCACCTATCGGCAGACCCTGACGCGATTGTATCTGCCGGCGGCGCTGCCGTTCATCTTTAACGCGCTGAAGATCAACGCGACGCTGGCGCTGATCGGCGCCATCGTCGCCGAATTCTTCGGCACGCCGACGCAGGGCATCGGCTTCCGGATTTCCACCGAGGCCGGGCGCATGGCGATCGACATGGTGTGGGCGGAGATCGCGCTGGCCGCGATCGCCGGCATGGCTTTCTACGGACTTGTCGCGCTGGCCGAACGCGCGACCACTTTCTGGCACCCATCCCATCGGACCTGATCGGCGGGTCCGCAGCCCCTGGAGTTATGCATGAAGAAAATTCTGGCACTGGCAACGACGGCGGCGATCGGGTTGTCGGCGGTTTCCGCTGAGGCGGCAGACAAGGTGACGATCCAGCTCAAATGGGTGGCGCAGGCACAGTTCGCCGGCTACTTCGTCGCCAAGGAGAAGGGGTTCTACAAGGACGCCGGTCTCGACGTCACCATCAAGCCGGGCGGCCCCGATGTCGCGCCGCCGCAGGTGATCGCCGGCGGCGGTGCCGACGTGGTGGTGGACTGGATGCCCTCGGCGCTGGCGTCGCGCGAGAAGGGCGTGCCGCTGGTCAACATCTCGCAGACCTTCAAGAAGTCCGGCCTGATGCTGACCTGCCGCGCCGAGACCGGCATCAAGAAGCCCGCGGACCTCAAGGGCCGGACCATCGGTGTCTGGTACGGCGGCAACGAATATCCGTTCCTGTCGTGGATGTCGAAGCTCGGCCTGAAGACCGACGGCTCCAAGGATGGCGTCAAGATCATCAAGCAGGGCTTTAACGTCGATCCGCTGTTGCAGAAGCAGGCCGACTGCGTCTCCACCATGACCTACAACGAATACTGGCAGGTGGTCGACGGCGGCTACAAGCCCAGCCAGCTGGTCGTGTTCAAGTATGAAGACGAAGGCGTCGCCACGCTGGAGGATGGTCTCTACGTGGTCGAGAAGAATTTGAAAGATCCCGTCTTCGTCGCCAAGATGGCGAAGTTCGTGAAGGCGTCGGAGAAGGGCTGGGACTACGCCAGGGCCAATCCCGACGAGGCCGTGAAGATCATCCTGGCCGGCGATTCCACCGGCGCCAAGACCGCCAAGGACCAGAAGCGCATGATGACCGAGGTGGCAAAGCTGCTCGGCCCCATGGACGGCAAGCTCGACCCCAAGGACTATGAGCGGACCGTTGCCACGTTGATGGCCGGCGGCTCCGATCCGGTGATCACGAAGAAGCCGGAAGGCGCGACCACGACGGCGGTGACCGACGCGATGAAGTAGGGTTCTTCATCGAAGATGCATAGGCAGCGGGGGCGACCGAGGCCGTCGCTCTCCTTGGCAGGGTGAGTCAAAAAGAGCCGTCACCCTGAGGAGTGCGCGCTTGCGCGCCTCGAAGGGCGGCGGCGGGAAGCTCGGCACTTGTGGCCTCATCCTTCGAGGCTCGCCCTGCGGGCGAGCGCCTCAGGATGACGGCTGTGGCGTTTATTCCGCCGCCTTCGCAGTCGTCGCCGTGAATACCCGTGTCGGCTCAGGAAATCCGCATGAGGTGCCGTCGGTGACCTTGACCTGGTCCTCCCACGGCAGCCGGTATGTCCCCGCCACCATGTCCTGCATGAAGGTGTAGGGGCAGTCCATCGCGCCGCCCTTCACCGCCACATAGCCGCGGTGCCAGAGCTGGTAGATGTTGTTCTCGACGCCCCAGTGGATGCGCGCCTCGCGCACCAGGTCGGGGCGCACCTCGGCGCTGATGATCTCGTCGGCGCGGCCGGTGGTGCCGTGAGCGATGACGCTGCCGTCGAAATTGACGATCATGCCTTCGCCCATGGAGTCGAACGAGCCGTCCGAGCCGCACATACAGACGTTCGCCGTCACCATCAGGTTCTGGAATGCGTTGGCCTGGTTGGTGAAGCGCCAGCCGTCGCGGATCGGCGCGGTGTAGCCGGCGGTGCGGATCATGATCTCGGCGCCCTTGTAGGCGCATTCCCGCGCCATCTCCGGGAACATGCCGTCGTGGCAGATGATCAGCGCCAGCTTCGCGCCGCGGGGGCCGTCGATCACGGGGATGCCGAGATTGCCGGGCTCCCACGGCTCCACCGGGATCCACGGATGCATCTTGCGGTAATACAGTTTGATGTCGCCATGGTCGTCGATGATCAGGCCGGAATTCCACGGATTGCCGTCCGGGTTGAACTCCATGATGGAGAAGCAGCCCCAGATCGCATTGTCGATGCAGGCCTGCTTGAACGCCGCCACTTCCGGCCCGTCCAGCCGGCACATGATGTCCGGATTGGTGTCCATGGACAGGCCGTGCAGCGCATATTCCGGAAATACCACCAGGTCCATGGTGCCGAGATTGCGCCGCGCCTTGCCGACCATATACACGATGCGGTCGGTCTGCCGCGCCAGGTCCTGCCGGGTTACCACCACCGGGAGCTGCAACTGCACCAGCCCGATCACCACGCCCTCAGGCGATTTGTTGAGGCCGCCCAATCCGTTCATGCCGGTGCTCCCTGTGCGTGCGTCTGGGCTGTGAACAAACCCGATTTGAGCGGCCCGCAACAGCGTATATTTCAGGCGGGGTTTTGCTGTTTTGCCGGGCAGGCGCTAGGGTCTGGACAAATCCCGTCGCGGGCGGGATTGTTCCCGCGTCAATCGACGGCTGCCCGCGGCCGCCATCTCCCCAGCATTCGAGACCCCCTTATGAGCCAGCTCATTGTCCATGTCGGCGACTTCTCCTTCAACGCGAAGTTCGAGGAGGAACTGGCGCCTAAGACCGTGGCTGCCTTCAAGAAGGCGATGCCGTTCGAGAGCCAGGCCATCCATGTGCGCTGGAGCGGCGAGGGCGTGTGGATGCCGCTCGGCGATCTCGATTTCGGCGTCGGCTACGAGAACCACACTTCCTATCCCGCGCCCGGCCACATCATCCTGTATCCCGGCGGCATCAGCGAGACCGAGATCCTGCTGGCCTATAGCGGCGTGCATTTCGCCAGCAAGATGGGCCAGCTCGCCGGCAACCATTTCATCACTTTGACCTCCGGCCTCGAGAACCTGCCGGCTATGGGCAAGACCGTGCTGTGGAAGGGCGCGCAAAAAGTCCGCTTCGAGATCGTCTGATGGCGGACGCCGCCTATCCCCGCGATCTGCGCGGCTACGGCCGCAATCCGCCCGATCCGCAATGGCCGGGCGGCGCCCGCATCGCGGTGCAGTTCGTGGTCAATTTCGAGGAAGGCGGCGAGAACAACATCTTGCACGGCGACCGCGCGTCGGAAGCCTTCCTGTCGGACGTGCTCGGCGCGCAGCCGTGGCCGGGCCAGCGCCACGCCAATATCGAATCGATGTTCGAATATGGCTCGCGCGCCGGGTTCTGGCGGCTGTGGCGGATGTTCACCGAACGCAGGATGCCGACCACGGTGTTCGGCGTCGCCACCGCGCTGAAGCGCAATCCGGAGATCGTCGCGGCCATGCAGGAGGCCGGCTGGGATATCGCCAGCCACAGCCTGAAATGGATCGAGCACAAGGACATGTCGGAGGTCGAGGAGCGCGCCGAAATCGCCGAGGCGATCCGCGTCCACACCGAGGCCACCGGTGCTCCGCCGCTCGGCTGGTACACCGGGCGCAGCTCCATCAACACCAACCGCCTGCTGATGGAAGCAGGCGGCCTGATGTATCTGTGCGACACCTATGCCGACGACCTGCCGTACTGGCTCAAGGGGCCGAACGGCCCGCAGCCGATGATCCCCTACAGTCTCGATGCCAACGACATGCGCTTCGTCAATCCGCAGGGATTTGGCGGCGGCGATGAGTTCTTCACCTATCTGAAGGACGCCTTCGACGTGCTCTATGCCGAAGGCGCGACGGCGCCGAAGATGATGACCGTCGGCCTGCATTGCCGCGTCGTCGGCCGTCCCGGCCGCGCCGCGTCGCTGATCCGCTTCCTCGACTACATCGGCAGCCACGACAAGGTCTGGGTGCCGACGCGGCTGCAGATCGCCGAACACTGGCACGCCCATCTCAAGCATCTCGCCGCCGACGCCCGCGAGGTCGGATAGGAATTTCGATGTCGCAGAAGTCGATCGCCGAACTGAACGCCTGCAGCAAGGACGATTTTGTCGCGGCGCTGGCCAACATCTTCGAATACTCGCCGTGGATCGCGGAAGCGGCCGCAGCGCAGCGGCCGTTCGCCGGCGTGACGGAGCTGTTCGCGGCGATGCGCAGCGTGGTCGAGGCGGCGGCGCCCGGTCAGCGGCTGGCGCTGATCCGGGTGCATCCCGATCTCGCCGACAAGACGAAAAAAGCCAGTGACCTCACGGCGGAATCCAACGCCGAGCAGGGGAGCCTCGGCCTCGACCGGCTGTCGGAAGCCGAATATGCCGCCTTCGATCGCGTCAACAGCGCCTACCGGGAAAAATTCGGCTTTCCCTATATCGTCTGCGCGCGGCGCCAGACCAAGGATCTCGGTGCTGCGCGATTTCGAGCGACGGCTGCCCAACGATGCCGCCACCGAGATGGCGGCGTCGCTCACTGAGATCTTCCGCATCGCGGCGTTGCGCACCGATCTGCTGGTCAGCGGCGATCATCCGCTGAAGGTGCACGGCCGGCTGTCGACCCATGTGCTCGATACCCATGGCGGCAGGCCGGCGGCCGGCATCGCGGTGGAGCTGATCGAACTGTCCGACCTCGGCGAAAACCGCATCATCGCCCGCACCATGACCAATGCCGACGGCCGCACCGATGCGCCGCTGATCGGCGGTCGCCCGGTGCCCATCGGCCGTTACGAGCTGCGCTTCCACACCGCCGCGCATTTCGTCGCCAACAATGTGCCGCTGTCCGACCCGCCGTTCCTCGACATCATCCCGCTGCGCTTCTCCGTGTTCGAGCCCGAAGGCCATCTCCACGTGCCGTTGCTGATGACGCCGTGGAGTTATGCGACGTATCGCGGAAGCTGAAGTTTTCACCCTCCCCCTCCAGGGGAGGGTGACGAGCGGCACTTGCACGCAACGTCATTTTAACTTCCAACAGACGGCCCTATGGCCTCTCTCCCCATCCTCATCTACCCTGCGACGCATCGCCACAGTGGCGGTGCCATCGTCGTCCGTCGCGGCGCGATGCAAGAAAAGCGGGAGAAACGTCATGCGTCGCATCACTCATGCGCTGCTGGGTGCAGCCATTTCATTCATCGGCGCCCAAGGCGCATTCGCCGCCGAGGTCCATGTGATGATCTCAGGCGGCTTCTCCGCGGCCTACAAGGAACTGGTGCCGGCGTTCGAGAAGGCCACCGGAAACACCGTGGTCACCGCCTACGGGCCGTCCATGGGCGAGACGCCGCAGGCGATTCCCATGCGGCTGTCGCGCGGTGAGCCCGCCGACGTGCTGATCATGGTCGGCTATGCGCTCGACGAGCTTGCCGCCAAGGGGAAGGTGGTCAGTGCCAGCCGCATGGCGCTGGCGGATTCGCTGATCGGCGTCGCGGTCAAGAGCGGAGCGCCGAAGCCCGACCTGTCGTCGCCGGAAACGCTGAAGGCGGCATTGCTGGCGAGCAAGACGATCGCCTATTCGGATTCCGCCAGCGGCGTCTATGTGAGCACCGAGATGTTCAAGAAGCTGGGCATCGCCGAGCAGATGAAGGACAAGGCGCGCAAGATTCCGGCGACGCCGGTCGGCGAGATCGTCGCCAGCGGCGCCGCCGAGATCGGCTTCCAGCAGATCAGCGAGCTGAAGCCTGTGCACGGTATCGACATCGTCGGCCCGCTGCCGCCGGCCCTGCAGCAGGTCACGGTATTCTCCGCCGGCCTCGCCAGCGCCGCGCCGCAGCCCGACGCCGGGAAGGAATTGATCGCCTTCCTGTCGTCGGCCCAGGCCGCGCCGGTGATCGCCAAGAGCGGGCTCGAGCCAAAGGTGAAGTAGGGCGCTTGCTTCCCTCGCCCCGCTTGCGGGGAGAGGGTGGCGCGACAAGCGATAGCTTGGCGCGTCGGGTGAGGGGGAGTCCGAGAGTCTCTCTGGCTCCCCCTCACCCGAAGGCTCCGCTTCGCTCGCCTTCGACCTCTCCCCGCAAGCGGGGAGAGGTTAGCCCTCAATGCGTCGCTGTCGCCGCCACGCCCGCAGCTTCCGCCTTGGCTTTCTCGGCGCTGCCGATGCCGTTGAAGAACGCATTCAGCAATACCGCCACCAGCGCGCACAGCAGGATGCCGGATTCCAGCAGCGGATGCAGGTCGTGCGGCAGCGCCTTGAAGAAGTTCGGCGACACCAGCGGGATCAGGCCGAAGCCGACCGAGATGGCGACGATGAACAGGTTGCGCTGGTTGGTCTTGAAATCCACCGCGGTGAGGATGCGCGCGCCGGTGGCCGCCACCATGCCGAACATCACGAGACCTGCGCCGCCGAGCACCACCTGCGGCACCGCCTCCACCAGCGCCGCCATCTTCGGCAACAACCCGAGCAGCAGCATGATGGCGCCGCCGGCGATGGTCACCCAGCGCGAGCGCACGCCGGTGACGCCGACCAGGCCGACATTCTGCGAGAACGACGTGTAAGGGAAGGTGTTGAAGACGCCGCCCAGCACGGTACCGACGCCGTCGGCGCGCAGGCCGCGGGTCAGCGCGTCACGGTCGACGGTTTTGCCGGTGATCTCGCCCAGCGCCAGGAACATGCCGAGGGATTCGATCATCACCACGATCATCACGATGCACATGGTGATGATCGGCACGAGATGGAATTGCGGCATGCCGAAGTGGAACGGGGTCACGATGTCGGCCCATGGCGCGCTGGCGACCTTCTCGAAGTGCATTACGCCGAGCACGCTGGCGAGAATGGCGCCGGCGATGATGCCGAGCAGCACCGAGATGTTGGCGACGAAGCCCTTTCCCCATTTGATCAGCGCGAGGATCACCAGCAGCACGAACAGCGCGATGCCGAGGCCCTGCAATTGCCCGTAGCCGGGATTGGGGAACGCACCGGGGACGCCGTCGACCACCTTGGTCAGGGTCGGCAATCCGCCACCGGCCCAGTTGATACCGACGCGCATCAGCGAGATGCCGATCACCATGATGATGGTGCCGGTTACCACCGGCGGAAACAGCGGCAGCATCCGGCTGATGAACGGCGCGACCAGGATGGCGAAGATGCCGGCTGATATCACCGAACCGTAGATGCCGAGCAGGCCGATTTCCGGCGACGCCGCCATCGACAGCATCGGGCCGACCGAGGCGAAGGTGACGCCCATCATGACAGGCAGGCGAATGCCGACGCCGGGAAAGCCGATGCACTGCACCAGAGTGGCGAGGCCGCAGGCGAACAGGTCGGCGGAGATCAGGAAGGCCACGTCCTGCGGCGGCAGTTTCAGCGCGCGCCCGATGATCAGCGGCACCGCCACCGCGCCGGCATACATCACCAGCACATGCTGCAGGCCGAGCGCGAGCAGGCGAGGGGTTGGCAGGATTTCATCGACCGGATGGACGGCTGTGGTCATGGGAGCCTCTTGGTGATGCAAATGCGATGTGGAATTGAATGCGAGTTCCCGGGTGGATACAAGCATCGTGCCACGGCAAGTCACCGGAATGTTGCGGTGGTCGCCGGTTTCCGGAGGTGCGGTATTGATGCGGAGCGCGCCGCTACTCTCCGTTTTCCCGGCGCGCGACAGTTTGCTCCGTGTCCCGGGCGCGCAGCAGCACCGGCGATGCGCAGCATCGCCGGTGCTGCTGCGCAGACCCAGGGACCCAGCTTGCTTGATGTCAACAAGCTGGGCCCCGGACGCGGTACACTGCGCCGCGCCTGCGCGGCGTGGTGCACCGCGTCCGGGGAACGGACCCCAACTCGAACTGCGATATTTTTTCCTAGCCCCATCTTGACGGAAATCGGTTTAGGTTTATAATCCATCGCATCCCGTCCCACCGAGAGGGGCGTATCGCGATCGTCAGGTTCGCGGGGCGGGGTGCGGTGGACGCGGCAGCGTCAGGCGCGGAATTCGGTTCAGGGCTCGCCAGAATGGCCAGTGAGAACTGAAGGAAGCGCAGACGACAGCGCTGCGCGGACGGCGAAGGCGTGTGGTCCTGGTGCCCCGCGTGAGCACCAAGCCCGGTGGAGAGTCCGCGGCAACCCGTCCGTGGAACACCCTCAACCGGAAGCGACGGCGACGAGAAACCGTGTCGGCCGCCGGGGAGAGCACGCAATAAGCCGTTAACACCACTGCGCGCGGAACGCCGGGCTGTTTCCCGGTGTGACCGTGGCAAGCCTTGTGCGCTTACTATACTTTGCGCACAAGCCCATGGGTGCATCGGGCACCCGGCGTTCCGCGCGACCTCTCGATTTCGAGGGGGCAAGGGAATGCAGCACAGCCCGGGCGCGCAAGCGTCGCGGGATTGTAGTTGCTTGGCTGTTTGACAATTGAATTAGGGAATCGAAACCACGCGTCGCATGCGGGCGGACTTCTCGTGTCCCGGACGCGCTGCAGCGCAGGCGATGCAGAGCATCGCCGCCACGCTGCTGCGCAGATCCGGCCACCTTGCTTGGTCCACAAGCTGGGCCGGATCTGCGGCGCACCACGCCGCGCAAGCGCGGCGCAGTGCACCGCGTCCGGGGAACAGAGAAAGCCTCGCTTACTTCGGCTGGCCGATGGCAAACTTCAGCGTGCCGATGCCGTCGACGCCGCATTCCACCTTGTCGCCGGGCTGCAACGCGGCGACGCCGGCCGGCGTGCCGGTGAGGATGACGTCGCCGGCGCCGAGTTCGACCTGGAGCGACAGTTTTGCGATGATCTCGGCGATGTTCCAGATCATCTCGGAGAGGTCGCCCTTCTGCCGTTCGGTGCCGTTGACCGACAGCCAGATCTTGCCTTTCGACGGATGGCCGACCTTGGCAGCCGGCACCAGCGCGCCTGATGGCGCCGACATGTCGAACGACTTGCCGATCTCCCAGGGCTGCTCTTTCTTGCGCGAGATGGTCTGCAGGTCGCGGCGGGTCAGGTCGACGCTGACGCCGTAGCCCCAGACATGGTCGAGCGCCTTGTCGGCGGGAATGTTGAGGCCGCCGCTCTTCAGCGCCACGATCAGTTCGACCTCGTGCTGCATGTCCTTGGTCAGCGTCGGGTAGGGGATCGTGGCGCCGTCCGGCGCGATCATGTCGGCATGCTTGGCGAAGAAGAAGGGAGGGTTGCGCTCGTCATTGCCGAGTTCGCGGATGTGCTCGAGATAGTTGCGGCCGACGCACCAGGTGCGGCGCACCGGAAACATCTTGTCGTCGCCCTGGACGGCGATGGCGGCCTGCGGCGGAGGGGCGATAACGAAGGATGCGGTCATGGACGGCTCTCGGGCTGGTGTGGAAGGCAGGATGCCGCTGTCAGGCGGCAGGAAGAGAAGGCACGGTGTTATGCCGGGGCATCGAGCGGCGCCAGCGGACTGGCATCGCGGTGCTGCAGCTTGAAGAACGAGGCGTAGCGGCCACTTTGCCGCAGCAGGTCGTCGTGGCGGCCGCGCTCGACGATCTCGCCGCCCTCGACCACCAGGATGGCGTCGGCATGCATGATGGTGTGCAGGCGATGGGCGATGACGATGGTGGTGCGGTTGCGGCACAGATGCTCGATGGCTTCCTGCACCGACTTCTCGGATTCGGAATCCAGCGCCGCGGTGGCTTCATCCAGCAGGATGATCGGCGCATTCCTGACCAGCGCGCGGGCAATGGCGACGCGCTGGCGCTGTCCGCCGGACAGCTGCGCGCCGTGCTCGCCGACCGGGGTGTCGTAACCCAGCGGAAAGCCCATGATGAAATCATGCGCGCAGGCCGCCTTGGCCGCCGCGACGATCTCGCTCTCGCTGGCGTTGACCTTGCCGAAGGCGATGTTCTCCCTGATGGTGCCGCGGAACAGATAGACGTCCTGGCCGACATAGGCGGTCTGCTGGCGCAGCGAGCGGCGCGAGACGCCCGATATCGACTGGCCGTCGATGACGATGTCGCCGTCGGTGACCTCGTAAAGCCGCAGCAGCAGCGCCAGCACCGTGGACTTGCCGCCGCCGGACGGGCCGACCAGCGCCGTCACCTTGCCGGGCTCGGCGACGAAGCTCATGCGGTTCAGCACCAGCTCGTTGGGCCGGTAGCGGAACGAGACGTCGCGCAGTTCGACGCGGGCGTCGGTGAGCGCCAGCGCCGGCTTGTCGTCGTCATTGGGTTCGGAGGCCGGGCTGTCGACGATCTCCAGCAGCATGCGGGCGCCGATCAGGCTGGAATGCAGGTCGATGTTGAGTCGCGCCAGCCGTTTGGCCGGCTCATAGGCCAGCAGGAAGGCGGTGACGAAGGAAAAGAACTGGCCGGGCTTGGCGCCCATCGCCACCACGGCATAGCCGCCATACATCAGCGAGCCGGCGATGGCCAGGCCGCCCAGCGTTTCCATGATCGGGCTGGAGCGGTTCGACACCCGCGCCATCTTGTTGGCGTTGCGCTCCACCGCGGCGATGCTGGCTTCCATGCGTTCCAGCATGGTCTGCTCGAGCGTGAACGCCTTGACGGTGCGGATGCCCTGCAGCGATTCCTGCATGGTCTCCATGATGTCGGCGGTGCCGGTGAACTGGTTGCGGGCGAGGCCCTTGATGCGCTTCACCAGCTTGCGCAGCATCAGCATCGCCGGCGGCGCGATCAGGAAGCCGAACAGCGCCATATAGGGATCCTGCATCAGCATGACGCCGATGAGGGCGATCAGCGTCAGCAGGTCGCGGCCGACCGCGTTGATCAGCAGGCTCAGCACCTGCGTCACCGAAGCGGCGCCGGCGTTGAGCCGGGCGAGGAATTCCGAGGAGTGCCGCGCCGAGAAGAAGCCGATCGATTCGCTCATCAGCTTGGCGAACAGCCGGCGCTGGTTGTTGGCGAGGATCGCATTGCTGATCTGCGACAGGATCACGGTCTGGCCGTAGGTCGCCACGCCCTTGACCAGGAAGATCAGCACCACGATGCCTGAGAACAGGGCGATGCGCGGGATGCTCTTGTCGATATAGGCCTGGTTGATGACCTCGCCGAGCATTTGCGCGGCGCCGGCGGTGGTGCCTGCGGAGATCGCCATCAGCGCGAACGCCATGACATAGCGGCGCCAGTGCACGGCGGCCTGTTCCATCAACAGGCGGCGGATGACCACCCAGGCGCCGGTGGGATCGTCGGTAATTTTACGAGGAATATCGGCCATCCGCGTTCCCCTGACGCCAAAGCAGGGATTGCCCGGCGTCAGTATTGGCTTGCGAAACAGCCGTCTCATTGCCCGCTATGGGCAGGTATTTCAAGCCAAAATCCGGTTTGCGGTCGGCTTTACTGGGGGGCCTTTCAGGCCGATCGGGCCAGCATGTCGCCGCCCGTCCGTTCGCGGGCCAGCTTCTCCTCCCAGGCCAGCGCATGCGCCGCTATGGTGTCGAGATCGTCGTAGCGCGGCGTCCAGTCCAGGGTCGAGCGAATCCGGGAGGTATCGGCAATCATGGTCACGATGTCGCCGGGCCGGCGCGGGCCCTCCTGAACCGCAAAATTGCGGCCGGAGACGCGCCGCACGGCTTCGATGGTCTCCAGCACCGAATAGCCGCGGCCATAGCCGCAATTCAGCGTGGTCGAGGGTCCGTCGCATTCGAGATAGGCCAACGCCGCGCGATGCGCCTGGGCGAGGTCGCTGACATGGATGAAGTCGCGGATGCAGCTGCCGTCCGGCGTCGGATAATCGGTGCCGAACACGTCGATCTTGGCACGCTGCCCGGTCGCCGCCTCGACGGCGATCTTCAGCAGATGCGTGGCCCCCATGGTGGCGAGCCCGGTGCGCGCCTGCGGATCGGCGCCGGCGACGTTGAAGTAGCGCAACACGACAAAGTCGAGGCCGTGAGCCCGGGCGGCATCGTGCAGCATGATCTCGCTCATCAGCTTCGACGAACCGTAGGGCGACAGGGGCCGTGTCGGCATCTCTTCGCTGACCGGCATCTGGTCGGGATTGCCGTAGACCGCCGCGGTCGACGAGAAGATGAAGCGCTTGACGCCGGATCTCACGGCAGCACTGAGCAGGCTGCGCGTGGTCATGGTGTTGTTGCGGTAATAGTCGAGCGGATCGCGCATCGAATCCGGCACCACCACCGAGCCGGCGAAATGGATGATGGCATCGACGCCATGTGCGGCGACGACGCCCATGACCAGGTTCTCGTCGGCTGCATCGCCGATGAACAACGGCACGCCCTCTGGCAGCGAGGTGGAGAAGCCGGTGGCCAGGTTGTCGATCACGACGACGTCTTCGCCGGCTTCCACCAGCGCGTAGACCATATGACTTCCAATGTAGCCGGCGCCGCCAGTCACGAGAATGGTCATCAACTCACCCACCTTTCGCTTGCAAAGCTATCCTCTCCGGGATGAAGAGTGGGTTTCCGTGCCGCCCAACTGGCGACTATGCTTAATGTTGCGTATAGGGACTGCATCAAAATGGAGCTGCGGGTGCCGATCGATCATCAATCAGGGCAGAAACTGCAGCCGATCGTCACCAATCTGCACTGGCGTTACTCCGGCGTGACCGCGACCAACCGCATGGTCGCTCCCAGGCTGGCCAGGATGTTTCGCGCCGCCTGGCTGGGTTCCGACGCGCCGGACGGCATTGAGCGGATGGGCGCGGCCGACCTTCTGAGGTTGTGGCGCCGCTCGACGCCGCTGATCTGGCACGCCCGACGCAACAACGAGATGATCGTCGGCGTGCTGCTGAAGGCGCTCGGCTGGCCACTGAAACTGGTGTTCACCTCGGCGGCGCAGCGCCATCACACCTGGATCACGCGCTGGCTGATCCGCCGGATGGACGCCATCATCGCAACCAGCACGGTCTCTGCCTCCTATCTGAAGGTGCCCTCGGTTGTCGTCACCCACGGCGTCGATGCGGAAACTTATGCGCCGCCCGCGGATCGCGCGGCAGCCTTCGCGGAAACCGGATTGCCGGGACGCCATGCGATCGGCTGCTTCGGACGGGTCCGCGCCCAGAAGGGAACCGATCTGTTTGTCGCGGCGATGTGCCGGCTACTGCCGCTCTATCCTGATTTCACCGCGGTCATCGTCGGTGAGATCAAGCCGGATCAGGCCGGCTTTGCCGATGAACTGCGCCGGCAGATCGCCGCAGCCGGACTGCAGTCGCGCATCGTCATCACCGGCGAATTGCCGATCGCGGAGGTGCAGCGCTGGTATCAGAGATTGACGATCTACGCCTTCACCTCGCGCAACGAGGGATTTGGGCTGACGCTGATCGAGGCCATGGCGGCCGGCGCTGCGCTGGTTGCGACGCGCGCCGGTGCGGCGGAACTGGTGGTCGATGACGGCGTCACCGGCGTGCTGGTGCCAATCGACGATGCCGATGCCCTGGCGGTCGCGCTGGGGCCGCTGCTGTGCGATCCCGCCAAGGCTGCAGCGATGGGCGCCCGCGGGCGTCAGCGCGTGCTGGACAAATTCAGTCTCGATGCCGAGGCCGCCGGGATTGCTGCGGTCTATCGCACGCTGACCTGACCCGTGAGAATGTCGGCGACAAATGCGTCGAGATCGCCGCCGGCAAACAGATAGCCCGGCAGGTCGACGGCGGTGGCGGCCTCGATATCGGTGGCGCGGTCGCCGATCACAAAACTGCCCGCGTGCTGCACCGGCCAGTGCTGCATCAAATCGAGGATCATGCCGGGGCTCGGTTTGCGCCAGTGGTGATCCTCGAGATAGCCGGCGACCGATCCCGCGGGGTGATGCGGGCAATAGCGGATGTCGTCGATGACCGCGCCCTGCGCCTTCAGTTCGGCGCGCATCCAGCCGAACAAGGTGAGCAACTCGTCCTCGGTGAAGTAGCCGCGCGCCACGCCGGACTGGTTGGAAAACAGGAAGACAAAATAGCCGGCGTCGTTGAGGCGTCGGATGGCCCTGGCCGCATTCGGCATCCAGCGGATGCGGTCCGCCGTGCCCATGTAGCCGTCGTCATGATTGATCACGCCGTCGCGGTCGAGGAAGGCGGCGGGCCGGGAGATGGCGCTGCCGCTCATGTCGCGTCGGTCCTGGCCACCAGCGCGCGCTCCACTTCGTCGCAGATACCGTGCGCGGCCGCGAGATGGATCTGCTGGACCACGGGCGTGTCGTCGCTCGGTGACACCAGCAGATGATCGCAGTCGGCGTGCATCGCATCGCCTTTGGTGCCGGTAAGGCCGACCGTGACGATTCCCATGGCGCGCGCCTTGCGCAGCGCGGCCAGAATGTTCGGCGACTTGCCGGACGTGGACAGGGCCAGCAGCACGTCGCCGCTTCGGCCGAGGCCTTCGACCTGGCGCGCGAAAACCTGTTCGAAGCCGTAGTCGTTGGCAATCGAGGTCAATGCCGACGTGTCGGTGGTCAGTGCGATCGCGGCCCAGCCGGGGCGATTCAGTTTGTAGCGGCCGACGATCTCGGCGGCGATGTGCTGGGCATCGGCGGCACTGCCGCCATTGCCGATCAGCAGCACCTTGTTGCCGGCGCGCAGCGCCGCGACGATCACGCCGGCAATGGTGTGGCATATTGCCAGCAAAGCGGGATCGCCGGCGGCGCGCTCCATCGCGGCGCGCGATTGTTCGAAATGAGCGGCGATCGGATCGTGGTTCACGGCAGTGTCCCGGTTGATTGCGAGGTTCTGGTAGCGGCCGGGCCGGATCGGCGCAAGCGCGACCGGCAGGATCAGTGCGCCAGTCGCGCGGTGGCTTCGGCCAGCACGCTGGCGGTGATGTCGGCCACCTCGATGGCTGGAATGTCGCGCATGCAGGCATGGTTGTTCATGGTGCAGACCGGCCTGTGGCAGGGCTGGCACGGCACCACGGTCTTGGTCTGGATGGTGGCGGCTAGGGGATTGAGCGGGCCCCACAGATGCGGGCTGGTCGGGCCGAAGATGCCGATCGTCGGCGTGCCCGCAGCGGCGGCGATATGCATCAGGCCGGAATCGTTGGTCGCCGCGACGCCCGCCGCGGCCATTGCCACCACGCCGTTGCGCAGGTCGGTCCCGGTCAGATCCCGCACCCTGGGGCCGCCGGTGGCAACGATCTCGTCCGCCAGCGCCTTTTCTCCGGGGCCGCCGATGACCCAGACGTCCAGCCCGCGCTCGGCCAGCAGTTTTGCCGCCTCGGCATACCAGCTCCAGCGCTTGGACGGGCCGACCGAGCCGGGCCCCAGCGCCACGGCAGGACCGTTGCCGAGGCCGTTGGCGAGGCGCCAGCGGGCGATCTCGTCGGCGGGTACCTGCAACTGCGGAACCGGCCATTCCGCGGGCGGGGTCGCCCCCTCCGGCAGTGCCAGCGCGCCCTTTTTGTCGATCATGCGGGGCAGGGCCTTCTCGCCCCAGCGCCAGCGGTTGAGCAGGCCGAAGCGGAACTCGCCGACAAAGCCGATCCGTTCCGGGATACCGGCCAGCGCCGGGGCGAGGGCGGACTTCCACGTCCGCGGCATCACCAGCACCGTCCGGTAGTGCCGGGCTCGCAGTTTCGCCGCCAGTTCCCACTGCTTGGCCAGCGCCAACCGGCGGCGCGGCAGGTCCCAGAGCACCCCGGCCCGCACCCCGGGCATATAATCGACCAGCGAGGCGACCTGGGAATTCACCAGGATGTCCACCGGGCGATTCGGCCAGCGCTGCTTGAGCAGCCGCACCACCGTGTGCCCGCGGACGAAGTCGCCGATCCACATATAGGGCACGATCAGAATCGGACTCGTGTCGTCCGCCTCGCCCCCCGCGGCGCCGTCATGTGTTGAATTTATATTCATAATTTAATGAATTCGCTGTTGGCAAACGACGTCTTGTCGGTACCTGCTCCCCGCAGGCGGGTAAAGTCACATCGAGACCAAGCCGTCGGCGGCGCAGGCCTCGCGGCGGTCCAAGTTGCCTGCCGGGCGCGACTGGGGCAAAGGTGGCGGCGCACAATCAGTTCGGGGATTCCATGCTGCTGGTGACCGGAGGAGCCGGTTTTATCGGATCGAATGTCGTGGCCGCGCTGAATGACGCCGGCCGCACGGACGTGGCCGTCTGTGACGTGCTCGGGCACGACGGCAAATGGCGCAATCTCGCCAAGCGCCAGCCGGCCGATATCGTGCCGCCGGCCGAACTGATGGGCTGGCTGCAGGGCCGCAAGCTCGATGCCGTGATCCACCTTGGTGCGATCTCGGAGACCACGGCGACCGATGGCGACTTAGTCATCGAGACCAATTTTCGCCTGTCGATGCGCCTGCTCGACTGGTGCACGGCCAGTGCGACGCCGCTGATCTACGCCTCGTCGGCCTCGACCTATGGCGACGGCGCCCAGGGATTTCGCGACGATGCGTCGTTGACCGCGCTGAAGGCGCTGCGGCCGATGAATCTCTATGGCTGGAGCAAGCATCTGTTCGACATGGCGGTGGCGGAGCGCGCGGCCCGCGGCGAAAAACTGCCGCCGCAATGGGCCGGCCTGAAATTCTTCAACGTGTTTGGTCCCAACGAGTATCACAAGGGCGGCATGATGAGCGTGCTGACCAAGCGCTTCGATGACATCAAGGCCGGCCGCACGATCGAGCTGTTCAAGTCGCATCGCGACGGCATCGCCGACGGCGACCAGCGCCGCGATTTCATCTATGTGGACGACGTGGTGCGGGTGATGACCTGGCTGCTGGCGACGCCGTCGGTAAGCGGGCTGTTCAATGTCGGCACCGGCACGGCGCGCAGCTTCAGGGACATGATGCTCGCCGCCTACAGCGCGCTCGGCAGCAAGCCGAACATCGCCTATGTCGACATGCCCGAGCAGATCCGCGGCAGTTACCAGTATTTCACGCAAAGCGATGGTGATCGCTTGCGCGGGGCCGGCTATAACGGCGGCTTCACCTCGCTGGAGGATGCGGTCGATCAATACGTCCGGGGCTTCCTCGACCAGCCCGATCGCTTCCGCTGAACGTGCCACAGGTAACAGCTTGATGTTCGATTTTGACGCCCTGTCGCATGCGATCGTCCGCCAGACCGTGCTGTGCGTCGGCGACCTCATGCTCGACGAATTCGTCTATGGCGAGGTCTCGCGGATCTCGCCGGAAGCGCCGGCGCCGGTGATCGCGGTCCAGCGCAGCGAGATCAATATCGGCGGCGCAGGCAATGTGGCGCGCAATATCGCGGCGCTCGGCGCGCGCTGCATCTTCGTCGGACTGGTCGGCGACGACCTTGCCGGCGCAACCCTCAAGGAGACACTGGCGCAGGAGAGCCTGATCGAGACGCTGCTGATCGTCGACCCTCAGCGGCCGACCACGCGCAAGGTGCGCTTCGTGTCGGAACATTTCTCGACCCATATGCTGCGCGCCGACTGGGAATTGGCGGCGCCGGCCGCCGCAGCCATCGAACAGCAACTGATCGATACGATCCTGCCGCAGCTTGCGCGCGCCGATATCGTGCTGCTGTCGGACTATGCCAAGGGCGTGCTGACGGCGCGGGTGATCCGCAACGTCATCGACGCCGCGAAGAAACTCGGCAAGCGGGTGATTGTCGATCCGAAGAGCGCCAATTTCGCGATCTATCGCGGCGCCACGCTGCTGACGCCGAACCGCAAGGAATTTTCTGAGGCCACCCGCAGCCGTGCCGGCAGCGAAGCAGGCATCGCGACGGCAGCTCAGGAGGCGATGCTGCTGGCGGACTGCGAAGCCATGCTGGTGACGCAGAGCGAGCATGGCATGACGCTGGTGCCGCGTGGCGGCGAGCCGATCCACGTGCCGGCGTTGCCGGCCAAGGTGCGCGACGTCTCCGGTGCCGGTGATACGGTGGCGGCGATGCTTGCGGTGACGCTGGCGGCTGGCGCCGACTGGGAGACCGCTTTGCGCACCGCGACGGCGGCGGCCGCGGTCGCGGTCAGCAAGAAGGGCACCGCGATCGTGACCCTTGCTGAACTGCGGCGCAGGATGCTGCCCGATGCGTTTCTCGCTGCCGAGGACAAGATCGCCATGGCGCCGGGCGATCTCGATGCAAGGCTGCAGGAATGGCGCAAGGCCGAGCTGCGCATCGGCTTCACCAATGGCTGTTTCGACATTCTACACCCCGGCCACGTCAAGGTGCTAACCGCCGCGCGGGCCACCTGCGACCGGCTGATCGTCGGTCTCAACAGCGACGCGTCGGTGAAGCGATTGAAGGGCCAGGACAGGCCCGTGCAGGACGAGCGTTCGCGTGCGGAGGTGCTGGCGGCGCTGGAGGCGGTCGATCTCGTCGTCATCTTCGAAGAGGATACCCCGCTGAAGTTGATCACGCAGATCCGGCCGAGCGTGCTGGTCAAGGGCGGCGACTACACCCGTGAGCAGGTGGTCGGGCACGAGGTCGTTGACGCCAACGGCGGGGAGGTTGTGCTGGTCGACATCCTGCAGGGCCACAGCACGACATCCCTGGTCAACCGCGCTCGCGGAGACCAAAGATGACACTCATCCCAATCTCACGATCGTTGGCACATTGATGGCCCGTATTTTTGCGTTTACCTGGCGAAACTGGCTGATTGCGATTCACGACGCAGGCGCGACCGCGGCGGCTGTGGTCCTGAGTTTCATGCTGCGTTTCGACGGCGAAAACCTGTGGGACCGGCTGCCGTTGCTGTTGACGATTCTGCCCTATTTCGTCGTCTTCAGTTTTTTCGTCTGCTACATGTTCCAGCTGACGACCACCAAGTGGCGCTTCATTTCGGTCCCCGACCTGTTCAATATCATCCGCGCCGCCACCGTGATGTCGGTCGCGCTGCTGGTGCTGGACTATATTTTCCTCGCCCCGAACGTCTACGGCACGTTCTTCTTGGGCAAGACGACGATCATCATCTACTGGTTCATCGAAATCTTCTTTCTCAGTGGATCGCGGCTGACCTATCGCTACTTTCGCTACACGCGCACGCGCAACCAGGCGCGCGCGATGGATGCCGCACCGACCTTGCTGATCGGCCGCGCTGCGGATGTTGAGGTCTTCCTGCGCGGCATCGAGAGCGGCGCGGTCAAGCGGCTGTGGCCGGTCGGGATTCTGTCGCCTGCGATGTCGGATCGCGGCCAGACCATCCGCGGCGTTCCCGTGCTGGGCGGGATCGACGACCTGCAGAATGTGGTCGAGGACTTTGCCAACCGCAGCCGACCGATCGAGCGCGTGGTGATGACGCCTTCGGCCTTCACGGATGAGGCCCATCCCGAAGCCGTCCTGATGCGGGCGCGGAAGCTTGGCCTCGTGGTTAGCCGGTTGCCGTCGCTGGAGGAAAGCCGGGACACGCCGCAACTCGCGCCAGTGGCCGTGGAAGACCTGCTGCTGCGTCCCAGCGTCAAGATCGACTACGCGCGGCTGGAAGCCTTCGTGCGCGGCAAGTCGGTTGTCGTGACCGGCGGCGGTGGCTCGATCGGCTATGAGATCTGCGACCGTGTCACCACCTTCGGCGCGGCGCGGCTGCTGATCATTGAAAACTCCGAGCCGGCACTTCATGCCGCTATGGAGAAGCTGTCGACCAAGGTCACCGGCGCGGTCGTTGACGGCCATATTGCCGATGTCCGCGATCGCGAGCGCATCCATCAGCCGATGATCGCATTCAAGCCGGACGTCGTGTTTCATGCGGCGGCGTTGAAGCATGTCCCGATTCTGGAGCGCGACTGGGGCGAGGGCGTCAAGACCAACATCTTCGGCTCGGTCAACGTCGCTGATGCGGCGCTGGCGTCGGGCGCGGATGCCATGGTGATGATCTCCACCGACAAGGCGATCGAGCCCGTGTCGATGCTCGGCCTCACCAAGCGCTTCGCCGAAATGTACTGCCAGGCACTCGACGGCGACGCCTCCAGCGGCTGTGACGCCAAGTCGCCGATGCGGCTGATCTCGGTGCGGTTCGGCAACGTGCTGGCGTCGAACGGCTCGGTGGTGCCGAAGTTCAAGGCGCAGATCGAGGCCGGCGGCCCGGTGACCGTGACCCATCCCGACATGGTGCGCTACTTCATGACCATCCGCGAGGCCTGCGATCTCGTGGTCACCGCTGCGACCCATGCGATGAATGCGCAGCACTCCGATGCTTCGGTCTACGTGCTGAGCATGGGGCAGCCGGTCAAGATCGTCGATCTCGCCGATCGCATGATCCGGCTGTCGGGACTGCAGCCGGGCTACGACATCGACATCGTTTTCACCGGCGTGCGTCCTGGCGAGCGGCTCAACGAGATTCTGTTTGCCAAGCAGGAGCCCACCAGCGAGATCGGCATTGCCGGCATTCTCGCGGCGCGGCCGCACGAACTGCCGCTGCCGACGCTCAAGTCGTGGCTGGCGGCCTTGCTCAGTGCCATCGCGGCCGATCAGCACGATGTGGTGGTGGCGATCCTGAAGGACGCCGTTCCGGAGTATCGGGCAGAGGCTGGCTGACGCAGGTTAGCGCTGTGGCGTGGAGAATTGCCGCAGCACGACCGCGACGATGACTGCACCCGCCGCAAGCAAGCCAAGATCCGCGCCGGTGGAATCGAGATAGATCGACAGGCCGGCCAGCATCGCCAGTCCGATGTTGAGGACGAATACCCGGCCGACGACCTGCAGGACCGTGAAGCCGTTGTCGGTCGCACGCTGGTAGAAATGCGAGCGGTGAGCGAGCCAGACAGCCTCGCGCTTCGCCAGCCTCCGCAGCAACGTGATCGTCGCATCGGCGAGATAATACAGCGGCAGAAGAATTGCAGCGGCCAGATGCTGCCGAAACGCCAGTTCCAGAAAGCACCAACCCAGCAGCAGGCCGATCGGCAGGCTGCCGACGTCGCCGAGAAAAACCCGGGCTACCGGGCGGTTGAACGGTGCGAAGCCTATCATTGCGCCACCCAATGCGGCGGCGACGAATGTGGCGGATGCAGGCAGTCCACCGAACAGACCGATCACGACCAGAGCGCCGGTGACCGGGACGACTTCGGCAACGGTCATCCAGTCCAGCCCGTCCATGAAGTTGACGAGGTTGACGAACCAGAGAGCGGCGAGCAACAGCACGCCGCGCTCGAGCCAGATTGGGAAATCATTGACGATCCGCAGATCGGCGGGGATGGCGAACAGGACGGCGCCAACGGCAATCGCCTGCATCGCCAAGCGTGGCGCCACCGATATCGGATGCAGATCGTCGGCGGCGCCAATGGCCGCGATCCCGACGGTCGCGCCAAACACCGTCCACAGCGCCAGCGGTTGAGCCCCCAATACCGACAGGATCGCGATCCCGGCGACCAGCAGCGTCGCGCCGATCACCGCGATCCCCGCGCCCTGTGGGGTGGGGACGACGTGCGACGACCGCGCATTGGGGCGTGCCAGTGCGTAGCGGACGAGCAGCGGTCGCAGGACTGGCGTCAGCGCAGCACAAAGCGCTGCAGCGGCTATTCCGACGGCCATGATCGCGAGTTCGAAATGTGACATTGAGATGATCAAACTTGATGTGGCGGGGGCATAACATAGCCGCGTTTCCGTTTCATATCCCAGTTTCAGGGAATCACCATCCAACTGGATGGCGACTTTTGAGCTGGATCTGCCCAATCTTGCGTTGAGGGGCTTCGCAGCATAAGGAGCGAGCTCCGGGTTGCTGCCGGTCAGGGCCGATGCTTGAATGCCACCGGAGGTCGAATGTCGGATGAACCAGTTCTGGTCACGGGCGCTGCGGGATTTATCGGATTTCACGTCGCGCAGCGATTGCTCGACGATGGTCGTCGCATCGTCGGGTTGGACAGCCTGAACGATTACTATGATCCGACCCTCAAACAAGCCCGGCTGGACATCCTGCAGAAACACCCCGGATTCGAGTTCGTGCACGCCAATCTGGCGGATCGAGCCGCCATCGCCGCGCTGTTTGCCAGGCATCGCTTCCCGGTTGTGATTCACCTCGCGGCGCAGGCGGGGGTGCGCTATTCGATCGAGCATCCGCATGCCTATGCCGACGCCAATCTGGAAGGCTTCCTCAACGTGCTGGAGGGTTGCCGTCACAACGATTGCCGGCATCTGCTCTATGCGTCATCATCATCGGTCTACGGCGCCAACAAGAAGATGCCGTTTTCGGTCGGCGACCGGGTCGACAACCCCATCAGCCTCTATGCCGCGACGAAGAAGGCCAATGAGCTGATGGCGCATTCCTATAGCCATCTCTATCGGCTTCCGACCACCGGGTTGCGGTTCTTCACCGTCTATGGGCCGTGGGGCCGGCCGGATATGGCGATTTTTCTGTTTACCAAGGCGATCGTCGAGGGCGTGCCGATCAAGCTTTTCAACCATGGGAAGATGCGCCGCGATTTCACCTATGTCGACGACGTCACGCGCGTGATCGATCGGCTGATTGACCATGTGCCCGAAGGCAGCGATGAACAGGCGCCCGCCAGGATCTACAATGTCGGCAACAACAAGCCGGAGGATCTGCTCGACGTGGTGACCGTGCTGGAAAAGGAACTCGGACGCGCGGCGCAGAAGACCATGCTGCCGATGCAGCCGGGCGATGTGCCGGAAACCTTCGCTGACGTGGATGATCTCATGCGGGATGTGGGCTTCAGGCCGGAAACCTCCATCGCGACCGGCATTCGCAACTTTGTCGCCTGGTATCGTCGGCACTACGACGTACGAGAAAATGCATAGCCAATCGATTTGAGGACCTTATGGACAAACGTATCATTCCACTGATCATGTGTGGTGGCGCCGGGACCCGGCTGTGGCCTTCGTCGCGCGAGGGGCGCCCGAAGCAATTCCTGCCGTTGTTCGGGCCGCGCTCGACGTTCCAGGACACCTTGCTGCGGGTCTCCGATCCCACATTGTTCGAACGGCCGATTGTCATCACCAACCAGGCCTACCGCTTCATGGTGCTGGAACAACTGGCGGACATCGGCGTCGAAGCGGATGTACTGCTGGAGCCCGCGCGGCGGGATTCCGGCCCGGCGATTGCTGCCGGCGCTGCGTTCGCATTGACGCGCGACGGCGAGGCCGTGGTGTTGGCGCTGGCTGCCGATCATGTGGTTGCAGATAACGCCGCCTTTATCGCCGCTTGCCGCCAGGGCTTGCCGGCCGCCAAGGCCGGACACGTCGTCACCTTCGGCGTCAAGCCGGAGCGGCCCGCGACGGAATATGGCTACATCTCTCCCGGCGCCCCCATTATGGGCGACGTCCAGGCTGTCGCGAAGTTTGTCGAGAAGCCCGACCCGGCGACGGCCGCCGATTACATCGAGGCGGGCTATCTCTGGAACAGCGGCAACTTCATGTTCAGCGCGGCCATGTTGCTCGACGAATACCGCCAGCTCGACGCAGCGAGTGTCGATGCCGTGACCGATGCCGTGGCCAAGGCGGGCCATGATCTTGGATTCGTGACGCTCGATCCGGAATCGTTCGGGGAGGCCAAGGCCATCTCGATCGACTACGCGGTGATGGAAAAGACGTCTCATGCTGCGGTCGTGCCGATGGCCTGCGGCTGGTCGGATGTCGGCTCATGGCATGCGGTGTGGGAACTGTCCGGCAAGGACGACCACGGCAATGCCGCGCAGGGCCTGGCGGTGTTCGAAGACTCCCGCAACTGCAATGTGTCCACCGACGGCGCAATCGTTGCGCTGGAAGGCGTCGACGATCTCGTCGTGGTGGCGACGCTCGATGCCGTGCTGGTGTCGCGCCAGAACGACGCCAACGGCATGAAGCGGCTGGTCGCCAAGCTCAGGGCCGTGGCGCCGAAGGTGACGGAGGATCACCTCAAGGTGCATCGCCCGTGGGGGTCCTACCAGTCGGTCGACAATGGCGAGCGTCACCAGGTCAAGCGCATCATCGTCAAGGCCGGCGGCCGGCTCTCCCTGCAGAAGCATCACCACCGCTCCGAGCACTGGATCGTGGTCCGCGGTGCAGCCCAGGTGACAGTCAACGAACTCGTCAAGGTCGTGCACGAGAACGAGTCGATCTACATCCCCATCGGTGCCACCCACCGTCTGGAAAACCCCGGCAAGATTCCGCTGGAACTGATCGAGGTCCAGACCGGCAGCTATCTCGGCGAGGACGACATCATCCGGATCGAGGATGACTATCAGCGGAAATAGTGACCGGGCGAGCGCCAACGGATAGCCAGAACCGCCTGTTCCTGCTCGTCGGGCGCAATGCGAGGCTGGCGTCCGTCGCCAACGCGCTACTTGGTCGGGGGCGTCGGTTTGACGTTCGGGAACCGGGTCAGCAGTGCCGTCTTCAGGAACTTGAAGTGCGGAATGCTGACGGCAAGCTCATCGAGCCGGCGCTGTCCGTTGGCGATCTCGCGCTCGAACAGGTCGAGATGCTCGCTGTCGATTTTTTCCCTTGTCAGGTACTCGTCGTTGCCGTTGCCGAACGAAACTGCCGCACGCGACAGCACGTCGTCGATACGTCGGGTCAGGCCGGCCTGTTCGACCTCGGCGCTGCGCACCGCCTCGTCGATGGATCGGATGACGGCCTCGATGCGCCCACGGTCCGTCTCGGCGTCGCGTTCCGCCGAGCGCGCCTTGAACTCGCGCTCGCCGATCATGCCGCGCAGAAAGGTGCTCGCCCGGGCCCGCCGGAACAGTTGGAACATGTGGCAACGTCCCATTGTAGGATCACCGAATAGACTGGCCTTCGGTTCTTGGCCCCTTCTTGGTTATCATCCGGTTAATGCCAGGTCGCGGCGACCGTAGCCGCCATGCGCTGGCTCAAGCCGTCGGCTTGACGTCAGGCATCCCGCTCAGCAGTGCCGCCTTCAGAAGCTTGTAGTGAACGATGCGGGCGGACAGGTCTTCGAGGCGGCGCTGGCTGTTCAGGACGTCGACTTCGATCAGGTCGGTGGATTGGCCGTGGCCGGCGACCTGGGCAACGGAATCGTTGCCGTCGTTGCCCAGCTTGAGCGCGGCTTGTGCCAGCACGTCGTCAATGCGTTTTCCAAGGCCGGCATATTCGGCCTCGGCGCCTCTCAGCGCGTCGTCGATCGCCCGCAAGATGGAATCATCGCGCAGCCGGTCGGTTTCAGAATCGCGATCGGCGGAGCGCGCCTTGAATTTAAGTCCCGCTGTGCGGGCCCGCAGCAGGCTTCGAATGCGCGCGCGCAAATACCATTGGGTCATGAAGGCGTCCCGTGCAGAGGATGACGATTCGCAGCAACGATCAGGTCGCAGCGCCTCTCTGAGAGATAGGTCAACTTCGCCGTTGCGGGAAGCCTCGGTTCGCCGGCAGGGAGCCAGGTCCCGGGCGTCGATTTGCGCAGGCGAGGCTGTGTGGACGGTTAAAATGCCTGTAATTCTTTGAATCAAAACGTGTTTGGGTATCTCGCTCCGCCATTCGCCACAATTGTGGCGGCATGCTAGGAGAACCAGCGCGCGGTTCATTCCATGAGCCGAACGTGTCATTTCGAGGTTTATTGATGGTTTCGAGAGAATCTGCAGCGGACGCGGGCCGCGTGCTTCGTGTCGGCGTCGTCGGCGCCGGCGTCATGGGCAGCAATCATGGGCGTGTGCTGGCCGGACTGCCCGGTATCGAGCTGATCGGCATCGTCGATCCCATGCTGGAACACCGCACCCGTGCGACCAAGCTGATCGGCTGCCCGACGTTTTCCGACCTGGAATCCCTGATCGCGGCAGGCGTCGATGCCGTCACCATTGCAGCACCGACCCATCTGCATCACCAGGTGGCGCTGGCCTGCATTGCCAAGGGCATCCACGTGCTGGTGGAGAAGCCGATCGCCTCCACCGTGGAGGAGGGTCGCGAGATCGTCGAGGCAGCCCGCAAGGCCGGCGTGACCCTGATGGTCGGCCATGTCGAACGCTTTAATCCGGCAGTCGCCGCCGTCAAGCAGGCCATCAAGGACGAGGATATCCTGTCCATCGCCATCACCCGCGTCGGCCCGTTTCCGCCGCGCATGTCCGATGTCGGCGTGGTCATCGATCTCGCGGTGCATGACATCGACCTGATCCGCTGGTTCACCGAATCAGACATCGTCGATGTGCAGTCGCGGCCGGCCAGCGCTGTCGCCGAGCGCGAGGACATTGCGCTGCTCCAGTTCCGCACCGAATCCGGCGTGCTCGCGCATATCAACACCAATTGGCTGACGCCGTTCAAGGCGCGCACCGTCACGGTGGCGACCCGCGGCAAATATGTGATGGGCGATCTCCTGACCCGCCAGGTCACCGAATGCTTCGGCTTCAAGACAGACGGCAGCTATTCCATGCGCCACCTGCCGGTTGGCCAGGACGAGCCGCTGCGCGCCGAACTGATGGCGTTCCTTTCCGCCGTACGCAGCGGCGGCGTGCCGGCCGTGACCGGCGAGGAGGGCGTCGCCTCGCTGGAGATCGCGATCCAGTGCCTGGACGCGCCGAAGAAGCCGGCCGCTACAGCGGCTCGCGCCGTACCGCGCCGCGTGGTCGGCTGACGCCGCCCGCCGCGCGACCACACCGCCATGACCAAGTCCGAGAGCCCAATGAACCAGCACACCCGCATTGATCCCGTTCCGTTCGTCGACATCGGCGCGCAGCGTCGCCGCCTCGGCCAGTCGATCGACGATGCGGTCGGCCGCGTGCTGACCCACTGCCAGTTCATCGGCGGGCCGGAAGTGGCCGAGCTTGAGGCCGCGCTGGCGGCCTATTGCGGCGCCAAGCATGTGATCGGCTGCGCCAGCGGCACCGACGCGCTGTTGATGGTGCTGATGGCCAAGAAGGTCGGCCCCGGCGACGCGGTGTTCTGTCCGTCCTTCACCTTCTGCGCCACCGGCGAGGCCGTGGCGCTGACCGGCGCCACGCCGGTGTTCGTCGACGTCGATGCGACCACGTTCAACATGGATACCGAATCGCTGAAGCGCGCGATCGGCACCGCGAAGAAGCTTGGCCTGACGCTCAAGGCGGTGATCCCGGTCGACCTGTTTGGCCAGCCCGCCGACCATGACGCCATCGGCGCCATCGCCGAGGCCGAAGGCATGTTCGTGCTCGACGACGCCGCGCAGGCGTTCGGCGCCACCATCCGGGGCAAGCGGCTCGGCACCGCGGCGCTGGCCACCGCCACCAGCTTCTTCCCGGCAAAGCCGCTCGGCTGCTACGGCGACGGCGGCGCCATCTTCACCGATGACGATCGGCTGGCCGCCGACCTGCGCAGCATCCGCGTCCACGGCCAGGGCTCCGACAAATACGACAATGTCCGCCTCGGACTCACCGGCCGGCTCGATACCATCCAGGCCGCGGTGCTGCTCGAGAAGCTGAAGATCTTTGACGACGAGATCGCCGCGCGCAACAAGGTGGCGGAGCGCTATGCGCGCAGCCTTGGCAACGTCGTCACCGTGCCGCGGGTCGCCGAAGGCAACACCTCGATCTGGGCCTGCTACACCATCCGCCTGCCCAAAGGCACCGACCGCGACGCTTTCGCCGCGGCGCTGAAGGCGCAAGGCGTGCCGACCGCTGTCTACTACGGCAAGTCCGTGCACATGCAGACCGCCTACGCAAACTATCCCGTCGCCGATGGCGGGCTGCCGGTGTGCGAAGCCATGTCCGCCGACGTCATCAGCCTGCCGGTGCACGCCTATCTCGACGAACCGACCCAGGACCGCGTCATCCAAGCCATCCGCGACGCGTTGGCGTAAGCTGTCACAATCACAACTGTCACCCACAAGTGTCATCGCCCGCGAAAGCGGGCGGTCCAGTATCCGGCATCGCCCGAGAGTATCGCCGGCAATGTCGTTTACTGGGTCACCCGGTCAAGCCGGGTGACGACAGCCCAGAGCTCATGCTGTAGAAGCGGCTGATGCTGAGACGTATTTTCACCGTCGGCGGATACACGCTGTTGTCGCGGATCACCGGATTCGCGCGCGACATCATGCTCGCCGCCATCCTTGGCGCGGGGCCCGTCGCCGACGCCTTCTTCGTGGCGCTGCGGCTGCCCAATCATTTCCGCGCCATCTTCGCAGAAGGCGCCTTCAACGCCGCCTTCGTGCCGGCCTATGCCCATGTCCACGGCGAGCATGGCGAAACCTCGGCGCGATTGTTCGCCGATCGCATCTTCACGCTGCTGTTCGCCTCGCAGGTGGTGCTGCTGGTGGCGGCCTGGCTGTTCATGCCGCAGGCCATGAGCATCCTGGCGCCCGGTTTCACCGATGACGCCGAGCAGCGCCGGCTGGCTATCGAGCTGACGCGCATCACCTTTCCCTACCTGCTGCTGATCACTTTGGTGACGCTGTACGGCGGCATCCTCAATGTGATGCAGCGCTTCGCCTCTGCTGCGGCGGCGTCGATCTTTCTCAACATTTCGATGATGGCCACGCTGGCTTTGGCGGCGTTCTTCCCCAGCGCCGGCCACGCCGCGGCATGGGGCGTGCTGATCTCCGGCTTCCTGCAATATTTCCTGCTGGCGGGCGATCTGGCCACGCATGGCGGGCTGCCGCGCTTTGCGCCGCTCCGGCTCGATGAGGACGTCCGCGCCTTCTTCCGCGCGCTCGGGCCGGCGACGCTGGGCTCTATGGGCACCCAGGTGGCGCTGTTCGCCGACACCATCATTGCCACGTTTCTTCCGGCCGGCGCGCTGTCGGCACTGTATTATGCCGACCGCCTCAACCGGCTGCCGATCGGCGTCATTGGCATCGCCATCGGCACCGTGCTGCTGCCGGAAATGTCGCGGCGGATCACCTCGGGCGACCATGCCGGCGCCATGGCGTCGCAGCGCCGCGCCTTCGAATTCACGCTGCTGTTTTCCGTGCCGTTCGTCGCCGCCTTCCTCAGCGTGTCCGACGTGATCATGCGCGCGATGTTCGCACGCGGCGCCTTCACCAAGGCCGACGCCGCCGCCGCCGGCGCGACGCTGGCCGCCTATGCGATCGCGCTGGTGCCGTTCGTGCTGATCCGCAGCGCCGTCGCCACGTTCTATGCGCGCAAGGACACTGCGACGCCGGTCAAGGCCGCATTGACCGGCATCGCCGTCAATGTGGTGCTGAAGATCCTGCTGGTGGGGGCATTGGCGCAGGTCGGCCTGGCGCTGGCCACGGCCATTGGCGCCTGGATCAATCTGCTGCTGGTGATCGGTTTCGCCGTGCGGTTCGGGTATCTGGAATTCGATCGTGCCTTCCTGCGCTCGCTGGCAAAATTCCTCGTCACCGGCCTGGTGCTGGCGGCGGCGCTTTGGCTGACAGCGCGGTTTGCTGCGGCGCAGTTCGCGCAACTGAGCGCCTTGCGCGACGAGATCGGCGCTGGCGGTGCTGATCGTGGTCGGCGCCGCGGTCTATGCGGCCTTGATTTTGCTGCTGTTCGGCCGCCGCTGGCTGGTGTCGCTGGTGCGCAGCTAGGCCGTTTGCGCTTCCCGCCGATCCGCTGCAATATGGAGCAAATCTAAACTGCAGACGGAAACACCATGGCTCCCATCAAATTCGGCGTCGGTCAAAGCGTGCTGCGCAAGGAAGACGATGCGCTGATCCGCGGCAAGGGCCGCTATACCGACGACCATGCGCCGGCCACGCTGCATGCGCTGGTACTGCGTTCGCCGCACGCCCATGCCACCTTCACCCTCGATGCCGGCCGCGCGCGCACCCTGCCGGGCGTTGCCACCATCCTGACGGCTGCGGACGTCAAGGATCTCGGCGGTCTGCCGTGCCTGTTCAATCTGCCGGACACGCCGTTCACCGGGCCGGACTATCCGATCCTCGCCGACAAGGAAGTGCGCCATGTCGGCGACGCCGTGGCCTTCGTGGTGGCCGAGACCATCGATCAGGCCCGCGATGCGGTCGAGGCCATTGAGGTCAACTGGACGCCGATGCCCGCCGTCATAGGCCTCGTCAATGCCGTCAAGAAGGACGCGCCGCAGGTCTGGGCGAAACACGCCGGCAACGTGCTGTTCGACGTGCCGATCGGCGACAAGAAGGCCGTCGACGCGGTGTTCGCCAAGGCGCACACGGTTGCCGAAGTGCAGATCGTCAATCCGCGCGTCATCATCAACTACATGGAGACCCGCGCGGCGATCTGCGAATACGACGCCAAGCGCGATCACATGACCCTGACCATCGGCAGCCAGGGCAGCCACCGGCTGCGCGATATCCTCTGCGACAACGTGCTGAAGATATCCAAGGACAAGATGCGGGTGATCTGCCCGGATGTCGGTGGTGGCTTCGGCACACGGCTGTTCCCGTACCGCGAATATGCGCTGGTGGCGGTGGCCGCGAAAAAGCTGCGCAAGAACGTCAAGTGGGCGGCCGACCGCGCCGATCATTTCGTCGGCGATGCGCAGGGCCGCGACAACGTCACCCACGCCCGCATGGCGCTGGCGGAAGACGGCAAGTTCCTCGCCATGGATGTCGACCTGATGGCCGACATGGGCGCCTATCTCTCGACCTTCGGCCCTTACATCCCCCATGGCGGCGCCGGCATGCTGCCCGGTCTCTACGACATCAAGGCGTTCCATTGCCGGGTGCGCACCGTGTTCACCAACACCGTGCCGGTGGACGCCTATCGCGGCGCCGGCCGGCCCGAGGCCGCCTATGTGGTGGAGCGTCTGGTCGACGCTTGCGCGCGCAAGCTCGGCATGACGCCGGATGCCATCCGCCGCAAGAATTTCGTGCCGCCGAAGGCAATGCCCTACACCACCGCGACGGGGAAGATTTACGATTCTGGCGACTTCGCCGCCCACATGAAGCGGGCGATGGAGGTCGGCGAGTGGAAGGAGTTTCCGAAGCGCGCCAAGGCTGCGAAGAAGCTCGGCCTGGTGCGCGGCATCGGTCTGGCGACCTATGTCGAGGTCTGCGGCACCATGGGCGAGGAGACCGCCAATGTGGCGCTGGGCGCTGACGGCGACATCACCATCCTGATCGGCACCCAGTCGACCGGGCAGGGCCACCACACCGCTTATGCGCAGATCGTCGCCGAACAGTTCGGGGTGGCGCCGGAGCGCGTCCACATCGTCCAGGGCGACACCGAGAAGGTGGCCACCGGCCTCGGCACCGGCGGCTCCGCCTCGATCCCCTCCGGCGGCGTCAGTGTGCAGCGCGCCACCCGCAAGCTCGGAGAGTATCTGAAGGAACTGGCCGCCGACGCGCTGGAAACCAGCATTGGCGATATCGAGATCAGCGATGGCGCGGCCCGCGTCGCCGGCACCGACCGCTCGGTATCCCTCGCCGATCTGGCGAAGAAGGCGGATCCGGCAAAACTCAACGCGTCGGAGACCTTCAGCAGCGCCGACGGCACCTTCCCGAACGGGACCCATCTGGTGGAAGTCGAGATCGATCCCGCCACCGGCAGGATCGAGATCGTCAACTATGTCATCGTCGACGACTTCGGCGTGACGCTCAATCCGCTGCTGCTGGCCGGCCAGGTCCATGGCGGCACCATGCAGGGCATCGGCCAGGCCTTGATGGAGCAGGCGGTGTACGATCCGAAGGACGGCCGGCTGGTGACCGGTACCTTCATGGATTACGCGCTGCCGCGCGCCGCCGATGGTGCGCCGATCACGTTCGAGACCCATAACATCCCCTGCACCACCAATCCGATGGGGGTGAAGGGCGCGGGCGAGGCGGGCGCGATCGGCTCCTGCCCGGCGGTTGTCAATGCCATCATCGAGGGCCTGCATCGCGAATATAGGATCGAGCACATCGACATGCCCGCCACGCCGGAGCGGGTGTGGATGGCGATCCGCGAACACGAGCGGCTGCACCGGCTGTAATGTGGCAGCCGCTGGAATAGACCTGCAGCAGCGGGGTTATGGGTTCGGGCGTGACAGGCGTCGCGTTCGTAGGGTCAGTGACGTATCTCGTCGCGCTGATCAGTCAACGAAACAGGGAATGAGCCAATGATACGCACTGTGGTTGTCGTGGGAGCCTTGATGCTTGGCGTGGGTGCTGTGGCGGCGCAGCAGGACGTCGTGAAGGAAGCCCAGAACATCATGAAGGCCAATGGCAAGAATCTCGGCGGCGTGCTCAGCGCCATGGCCAAGGGCGAGAAGCCCTACGATCAGGCCGCGGTCGACGCGGCGCTGGCCCAGCTCGACGACACTGCCAAGAAGCTGCCGACCCTGTTTCCGGAAAGCACCAAGGGCCTGAAGCCTGAGGGCGACTACAGCGCCTCGCCGAAGATCTGGGAAGACAAGGCCGGCTTCGACGCCAAGATCGCCAGCTTCGCCAAGGTGGTCACCGAGGCCAAGGCCAAGATCAAGGATCTCGACTCGCTGAAGGCCAATGTCGGCGGCATCGGCAAGGAATGCGGCGGCTGCCACGAGACCTACCGCGTGAAGATCTAGAGTCTGATCCATCAAGACTGAAGCGGCTCAATCTTGTCCCGGACGCGGTGCGGCGCGAAGTGCCGCTCTGCAGATCCGGGACCGTCCCGGGCGCCGGAGTTTTGGGCGGTCCCGGCTCTGCAGCGCACCACGCCTCCTGGCGGAGGCGCATTGCGCTGCGTCCGGGACACGCTTCCATTGAGCAGAATCCGGCCCCGGGACTGCGATCTACTCACGTTGAAGCGCAGCGCTGGATTCAAACTCGCGAATTAGAACTCTACCCCCGCGCCACCTTGTCCTTTTCATTCTGCGACTTGATGGCGTCGCGGGCCTGGGTCCAGTCTTCGTCCGACCGGCTGCGCAACTGATAGAAATTGCCGCCCATGGCGAGCGCCTGGCCGCCGTCCATGGCAATGGTCTCGCCATTGATCCAGTCGCAGCCGCCGGAGATGAGGAACACCGCGGTGTTCTGCAACTCTTCCATGGTGCCGACGCGTCCCATGGGATTCATCGCCTTGGTACGGGCGCCGGCCTCGTCGCCGGGCTTGATGCGCTTGCTCATGCCCTCGGTGGGAATTTCGCCAGGCGCAATTGTATTGAGCCGGATGCCATAGCGGCCCCATTCGGTGGCCAGCGACATGGTCATGGCGTGGATCGCCGACTTGCTCATGGATGAGGGCACCACATAGGGACTGCCGTTGCGCACCCAGGTCACGGTGATCGACACCACGTTGCCGGGCAACTTGGCGGCAATCCAGCGTTTACCGACCGCATGCGTGACGTAGAACGTCCCGTGCATCACGGTGTTGGCCACCGCATCGAAGCCGCGCGGCGACAGGTCCTCGGTGCGGGAGATGAAGTTGCCGGCGGCGTTGTTGATGAGGTCGGTGAGCGGGCGATCGGTGAAAATGTCCTCGATCATGGCATCCACCGCCGCGCAATCGCGGATGTCGACGCCGTGGCTGGTCACCTTGCCGCCGAACTCGGCCATCAGTTCGGTGGCGGTCTCGTCGCAGACTCCCTTGCGGCGGCCGCAGATGTGCACCTCGGCGCCGAGCGACAGGAATTTGGACGCCATCGATTTGCCGAGGCCGGTGCCGCCGCCGGTCACCAGTATGTTTCGACCTGCGAGAAGCTGCGGATTGAACATCGGATGGTCCTGTTCTAAGAGAATGTTGCCGGGTTAATTAGTTGATTGACTAAAACCGGTGGGCGCTTTCCTGTAAAGCGCAAAACAAAAACAAGTTTGGGGAGGAAACGCCCAGTGCAGGATGTGCAAGATCGCGTCTCGGTGTCCGTCACGGACGGTGTCGCCGATGTCAGGCTGGTTCGCGCCGACAAGATGAATGCGCTGGATGCGGCGATGTTCGAGGCGCTGGTGGCCACGTCGGATCGCCTGAGCCGTGAAAAGGGGCTCCGCGCGGTGGTGCTGTCCGGCGAGGGACGGGCGTTCTGCGCCGGGCTCGACATGGGACGATTTGCCGCCATGAACGACAGCGGCGGTGAAGGGCTCGGCGGCGGCCAGAAGCGCGACCTTGCGGCGCGCACCCATGGCCTCGCCAATCATTCCCAGCAGGCCGTGTGGGGCTGGCGGCAGTTGCCGGTGCCGGTGATCGCCGCGATCCAGGGCGTCGCCTTCGGCGGCGGTTTTCAGCTCGCGCTCGGTGCCGACATGCGTTTCCTGACGCCGGACGCGCGCATGTCGATCATGGAAATCAAATGGGGGCTGGTGCCGGACATGGCGGGGACGCCGATCCTGGCCTCCCTGGTCCGCGACGATATTTTGCGCGAGCTCACTTACACCGGTCGCATCTTCTCGGCGCAGGAGGCGCTGAGCTACGGCCTCGCCACCCGGATCTGCGACGACCCGCGCGCCGAGGCGCTGTCGCTGGCGCGGGAGATCGCCAACAAAAGCCCGGACGCGATCCGCGCCGCCAAGCGCATGCTCAACAAGCTGTCGGTCGATCCAGGCCCGGCCTTGCTCGCCGAATCCGTCGAGCAGATGAAGCTGATGGGCCAGCCGAACCAGCTTGAGGCGGTGCGCGCCAATATGGAAAAGCGCGCGCCGCGGTTCGTGGACTGAACGCATCATGGCGTCCTTATTCCACGGCATCATCAGCGGCGAGCGCCGCCGCAGCTTCGCCGACGTCACCGAGCGCGCCGGCCGCATGGCCGGCGGGTTGCAGCGTCTCGGTGTCAAGCAGGGCGACAGCGTCAGCATCCTGATGCGCAACGACATTGCGTTCATCGAAGCCGCCTATGCGGTGGCCCGGCTGGGCGCCTATGGCGTGCCGGTGAACTGGCACTTCAAGCCGGAGGAGATCACCTATGTGATCGCCGATTCCGGATCGAACATCCTGATCGCCCATGCCGACATGCTGCATCGGCTGCGCGATTCCATTCCGGCCGGCACCGTAACCCTCAGCGTGCCGCCGCCGCCGGAGATCCTGGCGAACTACAAGATCGATCCGGCGCATGTCGCAACGCCGGCCGGCGCCATCGATCTGGAAGCGTGGCTGGCGGAGCAGGCGCCCTATGACGGCCCCGTCGTGCCGCAACCCCACAACATGATCTATACGTCGGGTACCACCGGGCATCCTAAGGGCGTGCGTCGCTTTGCCCCGACGCCGGCGCAGGCTGCGTCGGCGGATCAGATGCGGGCGCGGGTCTATGGCCTCAAGGAAGGCGCGCGGGCCCTGTTGCCCGGGCCACTATATCATTCCGCACCCAATGCTTTTGCTTTGCGCGCCGGCCGTCTCGGCGGCGGGCTGGTGATGATGCCGCGCTTCGAGCCGGAGGAGTTCCTGCGCATCGTGCAGGATGAAAAGATCGATACCATCTTCATGGTGCCGACCATGTTCATTCGGCTGATGAAACTGCCGGCGGACGTGCGTGCCAGATACGATGTGTCGTCGCTGCGCCATGTCATCCATGCCGCGGCGCCGTGCCCGCCCGACGTTAAGAAGGCGATGATCGACTGGTGGGGACCGGTGATCTTCGAATTCTACGGCTCCACCGAATCCGGCGCGGTCACCTTCGCCAATTCCGAAGATGCGTTGAAGAAGCCGGGCACTGTGGGCAAGATCGCCCCCGGCGCCGAATTGCGGTTCCTCGGCGATGACGGGCAGATCCTGCCGCAAGGCGAGATCGGCGAAATCTATTCGCGGATCCCAGGCAATCCGGATTTCACCTATCACAACAAGCCTGAGAAGCGCGCCGAGATCGACCGCGAGGGTTTCATCACCTCGGGCGACGTCGGTTACATCGACGAAGACGGCTACGTCTTCATCTGCGACCGCAAGCGCGACATGGTGATCTCCGGCGGCGTCAATATCTATCCCGCCGAAATCGAAGCGGCCTTGCATGCTCTGCCCGGCGTGCACGACTGCGCCGTGTTCGGCATTCCCGACGAGGAATTCGGCGAGGCGCTGATGGCGGTGATCGAGCCGCAGCCGGGCGTCGTACTCGACCTCGCTTCGGTGCGCAGCGACCTCAGGCGGCAACTGGCGGACTACAAGGTGCCCCGCCAGATGGAGATCCAGTCGAACCTGCCCCGCGAGGATTCCGGCAAGATCTTCAAGCGCCGCCTGCGCGATCCCTATTGGGCGCGGGCCGGGCGGACCATCTAGGGGGCAGACGCCGCGGATCTGTCAGGCTAGAGCATTTTTATTTTGAATTGGTTTTAATTGATCCGCGTTCACTACAAGGATTCCTCACCATGAGGACGGTGGGTGGTTTCAATCCGAAAATGCTCTAGAAGTGGCGCAATGCGCCATCAGGTACTGAGGACCAAGACATGTTGACCCGCAAAATATTCATCGGCTGTGCGCTCGCGCTTGGCCTGTTTGGACATGGCAGCCAGCTCGCGCTGGCGGCCGACAACTGGCCGGCCAAGCCGGTGACGATCTTCGTGCCCTATGCGGCCGGGGGCGCCGTCGATGTGCTGGCGCGCACGGTCGGCCAGTCGCTGTCGAAGACCTGGGGCCAGCAGCCCGTGATCGAGAACCGGCCCGGCGCCGGCGGCACCATCGCCTCGCAGGCACTGGCCCAGGCCAAGCCCGATGGCTACACGCTCATCCTGGTCGCGTCAGGTCATCCGCTGAACCAGTTCTTCTATCCGAAACTGCCCTACGACACCTTCAAGGATTTTACCGCGATCAGCGAAGTCGCCTATTCGCCCTTGGCCATCGTGGTGGCCAAGGACAACCCGGCCAAGAACCTCGGGGAATTGCTGGCGCAGGCGAAAGCAAAACCGGACGCGCTGTCCTACGGCATGTCCGGCAACGGCACCTCGGCGCATCTGGCCGGCGAATTGCTGAACTACATGGCCGGCGTCAAGATCGTCTCGATCCCCTACAAGGGCGGTGCGCCGGCGCTGACCGCGGTGATGGCCGGCGACATTCCCATCAGCATCAATCCCTTGCCGGAGATCATGGGGCAGCTTGACGGCGGCGCAGTTCGCGCCATTGCGGTGACCACCGCGACGCGGTCTCCGATGCTGCCCAACGTGCCCACTGTGGCGGAGTCCGGCGTGGCCGGTTACGACACCGCGGTGTGGTGGGGCTTTCTCGGACCCGCCAACATGCCGCCGGAACTGGTGGCCAGGATTCACGCCGACATCGCGACGGCCTTGAAGGATCCGGCTGTGCTGGAAGCGCTGAAGAAGATCGGCGCCACGCCGGCCGACAGTTCGCCCAAGGAATTCGACGCCTTCATGCATGCCGAAGCCGACAAGTGGGGACCGATCCTGAAGCAGGCCAACATCAAGGTGCAGTAAGCGTCATGTCCAACGCCTCGAACCAGTGGCGCATCGGCGTCGTCGGCTATGGCGAAGTCGGGCGCATTCTTGCCGAGGACCTGCGCAAGCAGGACCTGCGCGTCAGCGCCTACGACACCAAGCTCGGCGGCTCGCAGGCCGCCGCCTTGCAGGACCACGCGGCGATGCATGGCGTTGTGCTTGCATCGTCGCACGCCGATCTCGCGGCAAACGCGGACTTCATCATCTCCGCGGTGACGGCGAGCCAGACCGTGCCGGCGGCGCAAGCCTGCGTGCCGGGCCTGCAGCCGCAGGCCTGGTTCCTCGACTTCAACTCCGCCTCGCCCGGCGCCAAGCAGCGCGCGGCGGCGCTGATCGACGGCGGCGGCGGACGCTATGTCGAGGGCGCGGTGATGACCTCGGTGCCGCCCTATCGCCTCAGGGTGCCGCTGCTGCTCGGCGGCCCCGCCGCGCGCGAACTGGCGCCATTGCTGAATGAGATCGGCTTCGACGCCAAGGTCTCCAGCGACCGGCTCGGCATCGCCTCGGCCACCAAGATGTGCCGCAGCATCATGATCAAGGGCATGGAGGCCATGGTGATCGAGAGCTTCACCACGGCGCGCGCCTACGGCGTCGAGGATGCGCTGCTCGCATCGCTCACCGAGACGTTTCCGAGCATCGACTGGGAAAAGCAGGGTGCCTATTTCTTCCAGCGGGTGATCGAGCACGGTCGTCGCCGCAGCGAGGAAGTCCGCGAGGTGGCCGAGACGGTACGCGAGATCGGTTTGACGCCGTGGTCCGCCGAGGGCACCGCCGAGCGCCAGGGCTGGGTCGCCGACCTCGCCGACGACGGTCTGTTCGGCACAAGAGGCACGCCGGAATTCGCGCGCAGCACTGACTGGCGCATGGAGGCCGATCGTATTCTCGCCGCGTTCAAGCCCAAGGTGTGAGACAGGGCGGGCTAACCGGCCTGGCCACGCGCGTTCGCGGCTTCGCCTGATGCAGCGGCGGGAGCGGGCGTCAGCGCAAGCCGCACCATGCGCGCCAGTTCGGACTTGCGATAGGGCTTCGGCAACAGCAGCACGTCGGCATCGAGACGGCCGTGATGCACGATGGCGTTCTCGGTATAGCCGGATGTGTAGAGAACCTTCATGTGCGGCCGGCGCTGCGTCACGGCATCGGCGAGCTGGCGGCCGTTCATGCCGCCCGGCATGATCACGTCGGTGAACAGCAGATCGAAAGCGGCGCCGCCATCGACCTGCGCAAGCGCCGCGGTGCCGCTGGACGCCATCAGCGTTCTGTAGCCAAGGCTGTGCAGTTGCGTGACGACGAAGCCGCTGACCAGCGGATCGTCCTCCACCACCAGGATGGTCTCGCTGCCGCCTTCGATGGGCGCGGCGATTTCGGCCGCCTGCGACTCCGTACTGGCACAGGGCAGGTATAGCTTGATGGTGGTGCCGTAGCCCTCCTCGCTGTAGATCTTGATGTGTCCATTGGATTGCTTGACGAAACCATACACCATGCTCAGGCCCAGCCCGGTTCCGCGGCCGACCTCCTTGGTGGTGAAAAACGGCTCGAACACCTTGTCGCGCAGGCTGGCCGGAATGCCGACGCCGGTATCGCTGACGGCGATCATGACGTAGGGGCCGGGGACCACCTCAACGTTATTCTGGGCATAGGAGTCGTCGAGCACGACATTGCCGGTCTCGAGCAGCAGCTTGCCGCCGTTCGGCATCGCGTCGCGTGCGTTGACCGCAAGATTGAGCAGGGCGGCGGAGAGCTGCGACGGATCGATAAGAGCCGGCTGGGCGTCCTGCTCCAGCGTCGTTTCAATCTCGATCTGCTCGCCGAGCGACGGCCGCAGCAGTTTCACGGTATCGAGGACCATCGTGTTGACGTCGATATTGCGTGGCTGCAGCGGCTGCTTGCGCGCGAAGGCAAGCAGATGCTTGGTCAGCTCAGCGCCGCGGTCGGCGGCCTCCACGATCATGCCGGCGATCGTCAGCAGGGTCGGCCTGTCGGTCAATTCTTCCAGCAGGATTTCCGATGATCCGGTGATCACCGTGAGCATATTGTTGAAATCATGCGCGATGCCGCCGGTCAGTTGGCCGATCGCATCGAGCTTCTGCGACTGGTGCAGTTGTCGCTCGGTCTCCTTGGCTTCGGTGACGTCGCGGAACACGACCACCGAGCCGGTCTGTTTGCCGGCGGCATTGCGAATGGGACGCGCGCCACATAACAGATGTTTGAGCTTGTCGACGCCGTGCGGGCGAAAGCAGACCTCGAATCCATCGACGGTTTCGCCGCGCAGGCTGCGTCGGCTTGGCCATTGCTCCGGCGGAAGCGGTGTCATCCCGTCGGGATAGAATGCCTCGAAGGCGGCGGTCCAGGACGGGCGTTCGCCGGGGATGGGCGATGTGAGAATGGCGGTTGCCGCAGTGTTCTCGTAGACCACCGTCCCGTCCATATCGACGAGCAGAACGGCCTCGGCCATGGTCGCCATGATGCTTTCGAACACTTCCCTGTCGTGTTGCATGGCTGAGGTCCGCTCGCGGACCTCGCGCGCCATTTTCTCGAATGCGCGTGCGAGTATCCCGATCTCGCCTTTGGCCTCCAGCGGAACCAGAAGTGGTGCACCCTGCGAGAACCCCGCCACCGCGGTGGTCATCTGGCTCAGGGGCCGGACCAGGCTGCGTGCGAATGCCACCGCCAGCAGTACGGCGCCGAGGACGGCGATCGCCCCGCCGATCAGGCTGGAGTCGCGTAGCGCGGTGAGCGCCGCGCCGACAATCTTGTCCTCCGGAATCGCTTCAGCTACCGAGACGCGCGGACCGTCGGCGAGGCGGACCGACACGAATGCCACCCCGAAGCGCTTTCCCTCGCGGCTCTCGAAGAGATCCGGCTGTTGTTCGCCGGTCGCGACTGCGCGCGCCAGCCCGGGATAGTCGTCCTGGATCCGATAGGATTTGCCGAACGCGAAACCGAATTCGCGGCTGTTGTCGGGATGGGACAGATAGTCGCCGCGCTCGTTCACGACATAGGTGGCGGCATCCAGGCTGGTCTCTTCGTCGAGCCGCTTGAAAGCAGACCGCATATCGACGTTGATGATGAGCATGCCGAACCGCGCACCGTCAGGTCCGAAAATCGGCGTTGACACCCTGACTACGGGCGCACGGGGTATTTCGATCGTGTCGTTTTCCTGGTTCAGCTCGACCGCCGATACCACGACCTCGCCGTCGCGTGCCGCCATGGTCCGCGCGAAATAAGGTCGATCCGCCTTTTGCTCCAGTTCGGCGTCCGGGACGATACGGGCCGCGCCACCCGCAGTCGGTCGTTGCGCCCGCACCAGTTCGCGCCCGCCATCGGCGAGTCCGATGATGCGGAACGCCAGGTATTGCTGCTTGGCGTCGAGTTCGGCAGCAAGTCGTTGCGCGATGCGGCCACGCCATTGGGCGAGAGAGAGGCCGGTCTGCCCGGCTGCGGGATCGCGACTGAGGGCGATCACCTCGTCGAGGCCGATGATGTGGCGAAACCCCTTGAGGTCGGCACGGGCATTTGCAACGAGATTGGACAGATCGACGGCGAGGGCGCGGGCGTTGGCATCCAGGCGCACCAATGCGCGGGGAACCGCGATAGCGGCAATGTTGCGGTAGCTCAGAAAGCCGACCGTTCCGGCCGTGGCAAGCACCAGCGCGACGATTGCGATCGTCAGTCGCGTCGATAGGCTCAGTCCCTGCTTCAACAAGCGCACCTCCAACTCCTGCTTACGCCAGATCGTCGTTGCACCGCAATGATTTAGCGCCCGCCTGCGCCATCGTTCCGTGAAGCGGCCGCGCGCTACCACGGGCCGTCGGCCAGAGGACGGTTGCCAATATAGCGCGGTGAACGGCGAGCGCGGACGCGAATGACAGTGGCGGCCAGCGATCGGCCCGTAGCTTGCATCTGATTCTGCACCACCGCTCTTGCACCGCCGCAAAAAACTTGCGACCAAAGCGGCCGGCAACCGTTGGAGCATGCGCGTGTCCAGAACCATGCCACTCGACCAGGATGTCCTTGCCAACCGCAGTGAGGACGTCGCCGCCCTCGAAGCCGATGCAAGGCTGCGCGACGATATCCGGTTGCTCGGCCGCATTCTCGGCGACACCGTTCGCGACCAGGAGGGGGAGGCGGTGTTCGATCTGGTCGAACGCATCCGCACCACCTCGATCCGCTTCCACCGCGACGAGGATCTGCCGGCGCGGCGCGAACTGGAAACCATTCTCGATGCTATGTCGACCCCCGAGACCGTGCGCATCGTGCGCGCCTTCAGCTATTTTTCGCATCTCGCCAACATCGCCGAGGACCAGAACAACATCCGGCGCATGCGGGCGCAGCGCGCCCATGACGGCGCGGCATCGGCGGGGACGCTGGCCGGCGCGATCGGCCGCGCCCACGCGGCGGGCATTGATGCTGCGGCGCTGCGGCGGTTCTTCGGCCAGGCGCTGATCAGCCCGGTGCTGACCGCGCATCCCACCGAGGTCAGGCGCAAGAGCACCATCGACCGCGAAATGGAGATCGCCGCACTGCTCGACAAGCGTGAGCGGATGCAGCTTACTCTCGAGGAGGACGACCTGCTGGAGGAGCAGCTACGTCGGGCGGTGTTGACGCTGTGGCAGACCAACCTGCTGCGCCGGACCAAGCTGACCGTGCTCGACGAGGTCACCAACGGCCTGTCATTTTACGACTACACCTTCCTGCGCGAGGTGCCGCGCCTGCACAATGCGCTGCAGGACCGGCTGGATGCAGATCTGCCCGCGGACGCTAGCGAGGCGGACGGTGAGCTGGGCCTCGTTCCTGCACATGGGAAGCTGGATCGGCGGCGACCGTGACGGCAACCCTTTCGTCACCGCCGATGTCATGCGCGGCACGCTGGCGCTGCAGAGCGCCCGCGCCCTGAACTTCTATCTCGACGAGTTGCATGTGCTGGGCTCCGAACTGTCGCTCGCGGCCCATCTTGCCGATATTTCCGACGAGTTGCGCGCGCTCGCCGAGCGTTCCCCGGATCGTTCGCCGCATCGCGTCGGCGAACCCTATCGCCTGGCGGTCTCCGGGATCTATGCGCGGCTGGCGACGACGGCGCATGCGCTCGGCGTCGAAGCCAGCCGCCATCCGGTCGGTGCCGCCGAGGCCTATGCCAGCGCGGGAGAATTCAAGGCCGATCTCGACGTGCTGCAGCGCTCGCTGATATCAAACAATTCCAGGGTGATCGCACGCGGCCGGCTGCGCGCGTTGCGCCGCGCGGTGGATTGCTTCGGCTTTCATCTTGCGAGCCTGGACATCCGGCAGAACTCAGCGGTGCACGAGCGCACCATCGCCGAGCTGATCGACGCCGCCATGCCCGGCACCTCCTATCTGGCGCTCGGCGAGGACGCGCGCATCGCGCTTTTGACCGGCGAACTGCGCAACACCCGGCCGCTGGCGTCGCCCTTCGTCAAGTATAGCGACGAGACGCTGGGCGAACTGGCGCTGTTCCGCGAAGCCGCCGCGTCGCATGCGCGCTACGGCGAAAGCGTGATTCCCCAATGCATCATCTCCATGTGCAAGGGCGTCTCCGACATGCTGGAGGTGGCGGTGCTGCTCAAGGAGGTCGGCCTCGTGGATTGCTCCGGCCGCAGCGGCATCAACATCGTGCCGCTGTTCGAGACCATCGAGGACCTGCAGGCCTCCGCCGCGATCATGGACCGGCTGTTTTCGCTGCACGACTATCGCCGCCTGGTCGACAGCCGCGGCGCCGTGCAGGAGGTCATGCTCGGCTACTCCGACAGCAACAAGGACGGCGGCTTCGTCACCTCGGGCTGGGAGCTCTACAAGGCCGAGATCGGGCTGATCGAGGTGTTCGAGCGCCACACTATCCGGCTGCGGCTGTTTCACGGCCGCGGCGGCTCGGTCGGCCGCGGCGGCGGCCCGAGCTACGACGCCATCCTGGCGCAGCCCGGCGGCGCTGTGGACGGACAGATCCGTATCACCGAGCAGGGCGAGATCATCTCGTCGAAATATTCCAACGCCGAGGTCGGCCGTAACAATCTGGAAATTCTCGCGGCGGCCACGCTGGAAGCCAGCCTGCTGGCGCCACGTCACAGCGCCCCGCGCGCCGAATATCTCGAGGCGATGGAAGAGCTTTCCGCGCTGGCCTTCAAGGCCTATCGCGGACTGGTCTACGAGACCGACGGCTTCGTCGACTACTTCTGGGAGTCGACCGTCATCACCGAGATCTCGACGCTCAACATCGGCAGCCGTCCAGCCTCACGCAAGAAGACGCGGGCCATCGAGGATCTCCGCGCCATCCCGTGGGTGTTCTCCTGGGCGCAATGCCGGCTGATGCTGCCGGGCTGGTACGGTTTCGGCAGCGCGGTGGAGGCGTGGCTCATCGCCCATCCCGACAAGGGCATGGCGTTCCTGCAGGAGATGCACCGCGAATGGCCGTTCTTCCGCACGCTGGCATCGAACATGGATATGGTGCTGGCCAAGAGCTCCATCGCCATCGCCTCGCGCTATGCCGAACTGGTGCCCGACGTCGCCTTGCGCGAAAAGATCTTCGGCCGTATCCGCCAGGAGTGGCACACCTCCATCGAGACATTGCTCGACATCATGGGCCACGATCGCCTGCTGCAAGACAACCCGCTGCTCGAACGCTCGATCCGCAACCGTTTTCCGTATCTCGATCCGCTCAACCATGTGCAGGTGGAGCTGCTGAAGGCCCATCGCGCGCACGATCCGGACGAGCAGGTGCTGCGCGGGATTCAACTGACCATCAACGGCATTTCGGCGGGATTGCGGAATAGCGGGTGATGTCGCGGTGGAATTGGAACGGCCGCTCACCAAACGCGGTGTCATCGCCCGGCCGGGCGACGACAGTTTTGGATGTGGCGAACATCGCCTCAACAGAAATGCGCGCCCTGCGTCTCCACATAGACCGCATACAATGACTGGCTCGCGGTCATGAACAGCCGGTTGCGCTTCTTGCCGCCGAAGCAGACGTTGGCGCAGATTTCCGGCAGCTTGATCTGGCCGATGCGGGCGCCGTCCGGCGCGAAGATGTGCACGCCGTCATAGCCTTCGCCGACCCAGCCGGCGCCGACCCAGAGATTGCCCTCGGTATCGACGCGCAGGCCATCGGGAAAGCCCGACTTGCCATCCAAGGTCATGTCGACCAACTGCTTGGCATTGCTGAGCTTGCCGCCGTCGACGTCGTACTGCCACACCACGTTTTTCGCATTCGGGTAGTGTGTGATGCCGGTGTCGCAGACATAGAGCTTCTTGTAGTCGGGGCTGAATGCGAGGCCGTTGGGCTTGAACGGCTCGTCGGCCACCTTGGTAACCTGGCCGGACTGGCCGTCGATGCGATACACCGCCTCCTTCTGATAGGGCGAGACCGAACCGGTATTGGCCAACTGGCCTTCATAGATGCTGATCGCTCCATAGCCGGGATCGGTGAACCAGATCGACTTGTCGTTGGGATGCACGACCATGTCGTTGGGGCCGTTCAAGGGCTTGTCGCCAGCTTTCTCGGCCAGCGTGGTGACGCTGCCGTTGTGCTCGAAGCGCACCAGCCGCGTGCGCTCGGCGGTGATCTGCCGGCCTTCGGTGTCGAAGGAATTGCCATTGCTCTCGTTGGACGGCTTGCGGAACTGCGGCGAGATATGGCCGTCGTCGTCGAGATAGCGCAGTTGCCGGTTGTTCGGAATGTCGCTCCACACCAGATACTGGCCCTGCGCATTCCACGCCGGTCCTTCCGCCCACAGGCAGCCCGTATAAAGCCGCTGGATCGCGGTGTTGCCGACCTTGGCCTTGAAACGTTTTGCGTCGATGACGACGATATCGGGATCGGGGTAACGCTGCGGCTCGGCGCCGCGGCCGAAATTGCGCGCCGATGCGTCGGTGGCGATCAGCGAAGTTGCGGCAAGGGTCGCAGCGCCACGCAACAGGGTTCGGCGGTCGAGGTGATTTGGCACGGCATCGCGCGTCTCAGACTGAGTCTGCATGATCGTCCTCCCGGTTATATTTTCCCCCAGCCTATGCAGCTATTAGAATACCGGTGTGACAGGGAGGCCAGCGAATTCGATGCTGCCGTGCGGCGAGCGCGATGCACAAGTCGGTGGAGGCACGTGCCCCGGACGCGATGCAACACGAAGTGTTGCTTCGCAGAGCCGGGGCCTTCCTAGGGGCGACGGCGCTTGGAACGGTCCCGGATCTGCGGAGCAGCGTCGTCGGCGACGCTTCGCATCGCCTGCGCTGCACCGCGTCCGGGAATCGAACCTCGGTTGTGCGTTACACCGGATCCCAGCTGAAAATATCCGCCGAGCGGTCCAGCTTGTAGAACGACGATTTCAGCGCGGGCATGCCGTGCTCGGCGAGGCTCTGCGGAGTCCAGCCCTCGCTGCGATGGATCGAACGCAGCGGGCGCGACTGGCCCATCAGGAAGATCTCGTTCATGCGCGCAGCGAAGATCTGCCCGGTGACGTCCTTGGCGGCATCGGAGAGCAGGAACGCCACCAGCGGCGCGATCTTTTCCGGACCCATGCGCTGCATGCGCTCGACGCGGGCCTTCTCGGCTTCGGTCTCGGTCGGGATCGAGCCGATCATGCGGCTCCAGGCGAACGGCGACACGCAGTTCGAATTGACGCCGAAGCGCTGCATGTCGAGCGCGATCGACTTCGACAGGCCGACGATGCCGAGCTTGGCCGCCGAATAGTTGGCCTGGCCGAAGTTGCCGATCAGGCCGGAGGTCGAGGTGAAGTGCACGAACGAGCCGGAGTTCTGCTCGCGGAAGAAACGCGCGGCGGCATGCGAGGTGTAGAACGAGCCCATCAGGTGCACCTTGATGACCATCTCGAAGGCGTCGATGGACATCTTGTGGAAGATCGCGTCGCGCAGGATGCCGGCGTTGTTCACGACGCCGTCGATGCGGCCATAGGTGTCCACCGCCTGCTGGATGATCTTGCTGGCGGGGATCGCCTCGGCGACGGATTCGAAGTTGGCGACGGCAGTGCCGCCGGCCTTGCGGATTTCCTCGACCACTTCCTCGGCCGGTGCGACGCTGGCGCCGCCCGATCCGTCGGTGCCGACGCCGGGATCGTTGACCACGACCTTGGCGCCTTCGGCGGCGCACAGAAGCGCAATGCCCCGCCCGATGCCGCGCCCGGCGCCGGTGACGACGATGACTTTTCCGTCGAGTGATTTTGTAGTGGCCATTCTTCTGTTTCCCTTGGTTGTCATTCCGGGGCGCGAGCAGCGCAAGCTGCGAGCGAACCCGGAATCTTGGAATGAGACGATGAACATATCGAGGTTCCGGGTTCGCGACCGCCTGGCGGCGTTCGCGCCCCGGAACGACAGTTACTTCTCGTTCGTAAAAATCACCGTGCCCGACGCCGCGAACATGCCGCCGACGCCGTGGCAGACGGAGATCTTCGCGCCCGGCACCTGTGCCGGCGCAATGCCGCGCATCTGTCGCACGCTCTCCTGCAGCGCGTACATGCCGTACATGCCGGAATGCATGTAGCTCAGCCCGCCGCCATTGGTGTTGAGCGGCAGCTTGCCGCCTGGCCTTGTATTGCCGTCGGCGATGAACTTGCCTGTCTCTTCATGCGGCATGAAGCCGAGATCGCCGAGGCCATACAATGGCAGATGCGCAAAGGCGTCGTAGATCATCAGGTGGTCGACATCCTCATGCGCGATGCCGGCTTCGCGGAACGCGGTCGGCCCCGCGACACGGAATGCCGCCGAACTGTCGAACGTCTTCATCTGGCTGACCATCGGCGTTTCCACGCTCTCACCGGTGCCGAGGATATAGACCGGCTTGTTCGGGAAATCCTTTGCCCGCTCCGCCGAGGTCAGGATCAGCGCGCCGCCGCCGTCGGTGACCAGGCAGCATTGCAGGATGCGGAACGGGTAGGCGATCATCTTCGAGTTCAGCACGTCCTCGACCGTGATCGGCGCCTTCATGGTGGCGCGCGGATTCTTCGCCGCCCATTCGCGCTGCACCACCGCCACCGAGGCGATCTGCTCGTGGGTGATGCCGTGGGTCTTCATGTAGCGCAGCACCGGGATCGGAAACATGCTGGGCGGCCCGTAGACGCCATAGGGCGCCTCGAACTGGCCATTCAGGCTGTCCGCCGGCGTCGAGCGCGGCTGCTTGCCGATCATCGACTTGCCTGACTCGGCGTGCGTAATCAGCACGGTCTTGCACAGCCCGGCCTCGATCGCCGCGGCGGCGTGGCGGACATGCAGCATGAAGGAGCAGCCGCCCACCGAGGTGCCGTCGACCCAAGTCGGCGTGATGCCGAGGTAGTGCGCGATCTGCTGCGGCGTCTCCACCGCGGTGGCGATGCCGTCGATATCCGACAGTTTCAGGCCGGCATCGGCGATCGCATTCAGTGCCGCATCGGCGTGCAACTGGATCTGTGACATGTTTGGGATGACGCCGAGCTCGGTGGTCTCGGCGGCGCCGACCACGGCGACTGCGTTTCTGCGCATGGTGTCAGCCTTTCGCCGGACGGAATACGGGGAGGGTGATCTGGTCGTCGAGCGTCTCGAACGCGACTTCGAGCTTCATGTCGAGTTCCAGAGCCTCCGGGGTCTGTGGGCAGTCGATGATGTTGCTCATCAGCCGCGGGCCTTCCTCCAGTTCGACCACAGCGATGGCGTAAGGCGGCGTAAAGCCAGGGGCGGCCGGCCGGTGGTTGATCACGTAGGAATACAGCGTGCCCTTGCCGGACGCCTTGAACACGCTGACCTTGCGCGAGGCGCAGGACGGGCAGAACGGGCGCGGCGGAAAATACACGTTGGCGCAGGCGTCGCAGCGCTGCAGCCGCAGCTCGCCGGCTTTGGCGCCATCCCAGTAGTGCTGGGTTTCCGGGGTCGGTTTGGGGCGTGCGCGTGCCGGTTCGGCCATGGCTTTCGTTCTCTCCCTGGGATCGGACCGCGGGGGTCCTGTTGTGTCTTGATGGACATTCCACATTCCGGGGGCAACGGTCCAGCGCGGTGGACGCATGGCCGCATCTGCTGGTCGCGTGGCGAGGCTTGTGCCGTCGCAACCTGCCGGGGTAGGTTCGCGTAAAATACATGCAGAAATTTGAGGGAGCCGACATGCCGGGGCGATCTTGCGCAGCATAAGAATCGGATCGGGCGCCGGCTATTCGGGCGATCGCATCGAGCCCGCTGTCGAACTCGCCGAAAAGGGCGACATCGACTATCTGGTGTTCGAATGCCTGGGCGAGCGCACGGTGGCGCTGGCGCAGCAGGCGCGGATGAAGAATCCCGACGGCGGGTTCGATCCGCTGCTCGAGGAGCGGATGCGCGCAGTGCTGCCGATCTGCGCCGCCAAGGGCATCAAGGTCGTCACCAACATGGGCGCGGCGAACCCCGAGGCGGCAGCGCGCCGTACCGCGGAGATTGCGCGCGCGCTCGGCCTGTCGCTGAAGATCGCCGCCGTCGTCGGCGACGACGTGCTGGAGGCCTGCAAGGACAGCGCGCTGCCGTTGCTGGAAATCGACGGCACGATGCGGCAGCTCGGCAACCGCGTCCTGTCCGCTAACGCCTATCTCGGTGCCGCGCCGATGGTGGAGGCGCTGAGCGCCGGCGCCGATGTGGTGATTACCGGCCGCGCCTCCGATCCTGCGCTGTTCATGGCACCGATGATCCACGCTTTCGGCTGGGCGCTGGACGACTGGAATCTGCTGGGGCAGGGCACCGTCGCCGGCCATCTGCTGGAATGCGCCGGCCAGGTCACCGGCGGCTATTTTGCGGACCCCGGCTTCAAGGATGTACCGGGTCTGGCGCGTCTTGGCTTTCCCATCGGCGAGGTCGGCGAGGATGGCTCGCTTGTCATCACCAAGGTGGCCGGCTCCGGCGGCGCCGTGACTGCGGCGACCTGCAAGGAGCAGCCGCTCTACGAGGTGCACGATCCCCAACGCTATATCCAGCCCGACGTGGTGGCGGATTTCTCCGGCGTCAGCGTCGAGCAGATCGGCCCCGACCGCGTCCGCATTGGCGGCGGTCGTGGCACGGCGCGCACCGATACGCTGAAGGTCTCGGTCGGCTATGTCGACGGCTTCATCGGCGAGGGCCAGATCTCCTATGCCGGCCCCGGCGCCGTGGCGCGCGGCAGGCTGGCGCTGGAGATCGTGCGCGAGCGCCTGAAGCTGACGGGCGTCGCCAGCAGCGAGCTGCGCTTCGATCTGATCGGCATCGATTCACTGCACGGCGAGGCGCTCAGCGCCGGCCGGGCCGAACCCTACGAGGTCCGCGTCCGCGTCACCGGGCGCACCGAAACCATGCGCGAGGCAGTTCGCATCGGCAACGAGGTGGAGACGCTGTACACCAACGGCCCGGCTGGCGGCGGCGGTGCCACCAAATCGGCGCGGGAGGTGGTGGCAGTCGCCTCGGTGCTGCTGCCGCGCGAGCAGGCGACGCCGTCGATCCGTTTCGTGGAGAGCTGAGATGAAGCTGCGCGAACTCGCCCATTCCCGCACCGGGGACAAGGGCAATATCTCGAATATCTCGGTGATCGCCTATGACGCGAAGCACTACCCGCTGTTGCTGGCGCAGGTCACCAGCGCGCGCGTGCGGGCGCATTTCGCCGGCATCGTTGCCGGCGATGTGGTGCGCTACGAATTGCCCGGCATCGCCGCGCTGAATTTCGTCATGGACCAGGCGCTGGGCGGCGGCGTGACGCGCTCGCTGGCGCTGGACGCGCATGGCAAATCGCTCAGCTCCGCGCTGCTCGATCTGGAAATCGACGGCGACTTGGGCGATACCTCTACCGCGCCGTGAGCGGTCATTCGCCACGGTCTGAAACGGGATATCCGACGCATGACAGACCAGCCCACTCTCGCCGGCCTGGCGGCCGATCTCGACTCCGGACGTACCACCTCGCGACAACTGGTCGAGGCCTGTCTGGCTGCCATCGCCGATCCCAAGGGCGAGGGCGAGCGGGTGTTCATCCATGTTGACAAGGCGGCAGCGCTGGCCGCCGCCGATGCCATGGATGCCCTGCGCAAGGTCAGAGCGGCGCCGTCGCCTTTTGCCGGCATCCCCGTCTCCATCAAGGACCTGTTCGACATCAGGGGCCAGGTGACCACCGCCGGCTCCCGCGTGCTGGAGGACTCTGCACCCGCCGAGGCAGATGCCCCCGCGGTGGCGCGGCTGCGCCGCGCCGGCTTCGTGGTGATCGGCCGCACCAACATGACCGAATTCGCCTATTCCGGCATTGGCATCAATCCGCATTACGGCACCCCGAAGGGCGCGTGGCAGCGCGACGTTGGCCATGTGCCCGGCGGCTCGTCGGCGGGCGCCGCGGTGTCCGTACTCGACGGCATGGCCCATGGCGCGCTGGGCACCGATACCGGCGGCTCGTGCCGGATTCCGGCGGCCTATAACGGCATTGTCGGTTATAAGCCGACCCAGCGCCGCGTGCCGCTCGACGGCGCCGTGCCGCTGTCGTCATCGCTGGACAGCATCGGCCCGCTGGCGCGCACCGTGGCGTGCTGCGCGGCGATGGACGCCGTGCTCGCCGATGAGAGCTTCACGCCGCTGGTGCCGCGCCCGATCAGGGGCATGCGGCTCGCGGTGCCGACCACCATTGCGCTCGACGATCTCGACGAGGCCGTCGCAAAGACCTTCGAGCGCGCGCTGGCGACGCTGGAGCAGCACGGCGCGATCATCGAACGCATCGCGGTGCCGGAATTCCTCGACATCGGTCCGATCAGTTCCAAGGGCGGCTTTGCTGCCGCGGAAAGCTATGCCTGGCATCGCTACCTGCTGACCAGCCGCGGCAGCGAATACGATCCGCGCGTGTCGGTGCGCATCATGCGCGGCGAAAGCCAGAGTGCGGCCGACTACATCGATCTGTTTGCCGCGCGTCGCTCGATGATCGAGCGTGCCGAGGCCCGCATCGCGCCCTATGACGCGCTGGTGTTGCCGACCACGGCGAACACGCCGCCGTCGATAGCGAACATGGCCGACGACAAGGCCTTCGCCAAGGCCAACATCCTGTCGCTGCGCAACTGCACCCTGATCAACATGATCGACGGCTGCGCCATCTCGCTGCCGGCGCATCGCCAGGGCGAGGTGCCGGTCGGGCTGATGCTGGCCGGTGCTGGCGGCTCCGATCGCCGCATCTTCGAACTCGCCGCCGGCATTGAAGGCGTCATCCGCGGGTAGGACACGCAGACCTCATCCTGAGGAGCGCGCCCTTCGCGCGCGTCTCGAAGGATGAGCCACGAACTGCCTCATGGTTCGAGACGGCGCTGAAGAAGCGCCTCCTCACCATGAGGCCCGGACCATCCGAGCCAATTGCACGAAGGACCATCCTATGACCACCACCATCGCGTTCACGCTGGACGCCAGGGGCACGCAATCGCCGCTGACGCTGTCCATCACCCAGGGCGTGATCGCTGGCTGGACCGGCCGCGATCCCGTGGCGCGCGATCACCATATTGCCGAACTCGCGGCCATCGGCATCGCGCCGCCGGCCTCCACGCCGATCTACTATCGCTGCTCCGCGCGCCGCTTCACCACCGACGGCGCCATCGAATGCACCGGCGGCGATTCCTCCGGCGAGGTCGAGTTCTGTCTGTTTGGCGGCGACGGCAAGACCTATGTCGGCGTCGGCTCCGACCATACCGACCGCAAGGTGGAGACCTACAACATCACCGTGTCCAAGCAGATGTGCGACAAGCCGGTTGCCGCCACGGTGTGGGATCTCGCCGAGGTCGAAGGCCACTGGGACCAGATCATCCTGCGCTCCTTCGCCACAATCGACGGCGTCCGCGTGCTGTACCAGGAAGGCACATTGAGCGGCATGCTGCCGGTGGCCGAACTGATCCGGCGTGGCTTCAACCGTGACACGCTGCCCGAGGGCACCGCCATGTTCGGCGGCACGTTTGCGGCCAAGGGCGGCATCCGCCCCGCCACGCGCTTCGATTATGAAATGGAAGACCCGGTGCTGAAGCGCAAGGTTGCATCGGGCTACGACATCGTGACGTTGCCTGTGGTGGGGTAGTTTCTTCCCTCGCCCCGCACTTGCGGGGAGAGGGTGCCTGAGCGCAGCGAAGGCGGGTGAGGGGCGGGGCAGGGCGCTCAATTCGTCACGGGATGCGAGATAATTTTGCCCGCCTTGTGCCCGGCCCCTCACCCGACCGACTTCGCTGCGCTACGCCGGTCGACCTCTCCCCGCGCAAGATGCGGGGAGAGGTTAGGTCCGCGCCCGACGTGTCGGAAATCGGGTGTCGCGACCCTCAGCGAAATCTCAATCTTGCCCAAAGGTCACGATATCCTCCACGTGATCGATGGAGACGATGGCATGGTTTCTCCCGCAAATGCGCGACGCGTCGACAGCGCTCCTGCGCAATCCTTGTTGCCGCGCCTTGCCACCATCGACTGGGCACATATCGCCGGGGAACTCGATGCCCGCGGCTGCGCCGTCATCGACAACCTGCTGTCCGCGGAGCAATGCGCCGAACTGGCGATGCTGTATCCCGACGACAGCCGGTTCCGCAGCCGCGTGGTGATGGGCCGCCACGGTTTCGGCCGCGGCGAGTACAAGTATTTTTCCTATCCGTTGCCCCAGCCGATCGCGGCCCTGCGGGCTTCGTTGTACGGCCCGCTCAGCGACGTCGCCAATCGCTGGAACGCGACGATGGGCATCGCCGTCCGCTTCCCCGGCGATCACGACACCTTCCTGCAGCGCTGCCACGCAGCCGGCCAGACCCGGCCGACGCCGCTGCTGCTGCAATATGGCGAGGGCGACTACAATTGCCTGCATCAGGACCTCTATGGCGAACATGTGTTCCCGCTGCAGGTGGCGATCCTGCTGTCGGAACCGGGCCGCGATTTCACCGGCGGCGAATTCGTGCTGACCGAGCAGCGGCCGCGCATGCAGTCGCGTGCCGAGGTGGTGCCGCTCGGCCGGGGCGACGCGGTGGTTTTCGCTGTGCATCACCGCCCGGTGCAGGGCACGCGCGGCGCCTATCGTGTTAACATGCGCCATGGCGTCAGCCGGATCCGCTCCGGCCACCGCCATACCGTTGGTGTGATCTTTCACGATGCCAAATGAGTGATGCGTGACTGACCTGTTTGCAGCTCTGGCCGATGACCACCGTCCGTCGCGCGAGGCGATGGCCGAGGGCGCGGTGTTGCTGCGCGGATTGTTCAGGGCGGACGAGCCGGAGATCATCTCCGCCTTGCGCGCGATCGTCGCGCAGGCGCCGTTCCGCCGCATGGTCACGCCGGGCGGCCACACCATGTCGGTGGCCATGACCAATTGCGGCAGCAAGGGCTGGGTCACCGATATCAGCGGCTATCGCTATGACGTCAACGATCCGGAGTCCGGCAGGCCCTGGCCGGCTCTTCCGCCTTCGTTTCTCGACCTTGCGCGTCGCGCCGCGGAGCAGGGCGGCTTCGCGGACTTCGTGCCCGACGCCTGCCTGATCAACCGCTACGTGCCGGGCGCGAAAATGTCGCTGCATCAGGACAAGGATGAGCTCGATCTCGGCGCGCCCATCGTCTCGGTCTCGCTCGGCCTGCCGGCGGTGTTCATGTTCGGCGGCCTCGCGCGCAGTGAAAAGGCAAAGCGCTATCGTCTCGAACACGGCGACATCGCGGTGTGGGGCGGCCCGGCGCGGCTGGCCTATCATGGCGTCGCGCCGCTCGCCGACGGCGAGCATCCCCTGATGGGCCGGCAGAGGATAAACCTGACGTTTCGGAAAGTGCAGTAGCAGGCGCATTCGCAGCGCAAAGTGCTCTTCTTCCCCTCTCCCACCGGCGAAGCGCAGCTTCGCTGGGCGGGGAGGGTGGATCGAACGCACGGAGTGCGTTCGAGGCGGGAGAGGGGGGGCGTGCCACATACTCCGACGTCAGCTAGCTGCCAAGGGCCCTCTCCCGCCTTCGCTTCGCTCAGGCACCCTCTCCCGCGGCGCGCCGCTGGGGGAGAGGGGAAGAAAGCCCGGCTTTCCTTTCTCGCTGTCGCTCCTTTATGCTTCCGCTCGGAGCAGCCCGATGACCGAAGTCGAACTCGCCGAAGATGCCGCAGCGACCAGCGCCAGCAATCGCGCCGGCGTCTATCTCGCGGTGCTGCAGCTGGCGTTCACGCTGATGTGGACCGTCTACGTCATCTTCCTGCCGAAGCTGGCCGCCAGCGTCGGCATCGCGCCGTCCGCGGTGATTGTCATCCTGATGATGGACCAGTTGATCTTCACCGTCACCGACACCGCGATGGGCATCGTCGCTGACCGCATTTCGCGTGTCGTCGGCCGGCTCGGGCTGATCGTCGGCCTGCTTACCGCGATTTCCTGCATCGCCTTTGTCGCGATGCCTTTCGTCGCCGGCAACGGTCCGAACGCCCAGGCCGCGCTGATCGCGCTGATCGCGATCTGGGCGGTGACCTCGTCGGCGCTGCGCGCCCCGCCGCTGACCATGCTCGGCAAATACGGCGCGCGGCCGAAGCTGCCGCTGCTCGCCGCGCTGGTGATGCTCGGCTACGGACTTGCAGGTGCGCTTTCGCCCTATCTCGGCGTCGCGCTGCGCGAAATCGATGCGCGGTTGCCGTTCATCCTGTCCAGCGTCGTGCTGCTGCTGGTGGCGCTGGCGCTGTCGCGGGTCGAGCGCGGCCTCGTCGCGGTGGCGGCCCGCGAGGGCCGCCCGAAGCTGGCGCCCGCCAAGCCGCTCGGCCGGGTGCCGCTGCTGTTCATCGCCTCGATGGTGATCCTGGCGCTGGGTTACCAGCTGCATTTCAGCATCAACAGCGCGCCGTTCTTCCTGCGCTTCGCCAAGCCGGCGGATCTGGAATGGCTGATGCCGGTGTTCTGGATTGGCTTCAACATCGCGATGTTCCCGGCCAGCATCGTCACCCGGCGCCGCGGCGGACTGGTGGTGATGGGCTTTGCCGGTCTGCTCGGTGCCGTTGCCGTGCTCGGCGCCGAACTGGCCGGCAGCCTCAACGTGCTGATCGTCGCGCAGTTCCTCGCCGGTGCGGCGTGGGGCTGCATGCTGATGAGCGCGGTGGCCGCGGCGCTGGCGATCGGCGAGACCGGCGCCGAGGGCAAGGTCACCGGCCTGGTGTTCTCGGCGCTGGCGCTGGCGACCTTTGCGCGCATGGCGGCGGTGGCCGGCGGCTTGCAGAAGCTGCCGGACTACGCGCCGCTGCTGTACTGGGCGCCGGTGGCGTGCTGGTCGGTGGCCGGCGCCGGCCTCCTGGTGCTGGCGGCATCGCGCGCGCAGCGGGGGAGTCCCGCGACCTCATCCTGAGGTGTGCGCCCTTGCGCGCGTCTCGAAGGATGGCCACACATCTCATGGTTCGAGACGCGCGAAGACGCGCTCCTCACCATGAGGGCATCGGCTACGGCTTCGCCGGATGAATGAACGCCCACGGGCTCACTTCGGAATCCCTGGGCACCTCGATCACGATAAGGCTTGGCCCGCCATGCGCCAGCGCCTTTTCAAGTGCAGCACGAAACTGATCCGGCGCGGTGACCCGCGCCGCGGCGACGCCGAACGAATCGGCAAGTTTGACGAAATCCGGATTGACGAGATCCGCGGCGGTGACGCGGCCGTCGAACACGGTGAGCTGGTCGCGCCGCACATTGCCATAGGCGTTGTTGTTGAACACCAGCGTGACCACGCCGATGTTGAACTGCACGGCGGTCGCCAGTTCCTGCACCGCGAACATGAATCCGCCATCGCCAGTGATGGCCACCACCGCGCGGTCCGGATGCGCGACCTTGGCGCCGAGCGCGGTGGGGAAGCCGGAGCCCAGGGTGCCCTGATAGCCCGAGGTGATGAAGGTGCGTGGCTGGTAGATCGGAAAGCCGTACCACGAGGCGAAGCCGACCTGCGACAGCTCGTCGGTGACGATGGCGTCGTCAGGCAGCACCTCGCGCAGAATGTTCAGATAGGCCATCTGCGGCTGCACGGCCTGGATCTCCTGCAGCGCTTTCGCGGAGGCGTCGCGGATCGCGTCGCGGCGGCCGGCGGTTTTGCCGAAGCCCGCTTTGCTGACCGCGGCGCGCAAGGCGGCCGTGCCGGCGCGAGCGTCGGCGACCACAGCGGCATCGGCCGCGAAGCGGCGCATCTCCACCGGATCGATGTCGATGCGCACCGACTTCTGCCCGGCCGGGCGGTACGGCCAGCGCCACGCCGGCAGCTCCAGCCGTGTGCCGATGCCGATGATCAGGTCGGTCTGCGGCCACAGATGATACGCCGCCGCCATGGTCAGCCCGAGTTCATGGGCATTGCTGACGATGCCGCGTCCGGAGCGGAACGCCACCACGGGCGCGTCGAGCATCTCCGCCAGTTCGAGAATCTCGTCGGCGGCATCAATGGCGCCGGAGCCGACGAAGATCATCGGATTCCTGCTGGCCTTGATCAGGGCCGCGGCCGCCTTGATGCGCTCGCTGTCCGGCAGCGGCGCGGCGAAGCGCGGCAGCGGCTGGGACGCGCCGACATCGGCGCGCTGGGTGAACACATCCCACGGCATTTCCAGCGCCGCCGGTCCGCGCCGTCCCGACATCATCTCCTGAAAGCCGCGCGCCACTTTGGTCGGCGCGGAATCGGGATAGTCGATGCGGTCGGCCCATTTGACAAAGCTGCGCAAGGTCGCGAGCTGGTCGGGCATCTCATGCAGATGGCCGCGGCCCTGGCCGAGAAACGCCGTCGGCACCTGGCCGGTCAGGCACAGCACCGGTTCGTTGGAGCCGAAGGCGGTGAGCATTGCCGCGCCGGCATTGAGCACGCCGGGGCCGGGCACCACACTGAACACGCCGGGCCTGCCCGAAGCGCGCGCATAGCCATAGGCCATGTAGCCGCAGGCCTGTTCGTGGCGCGCGCCGATCACGCGCAGCCGCGCCTGATGGAAGGCGTCGAACAGCCCGTAGATCTGCGCGCCCGGCAGGCCGAACACGGTGTCGACGCCTTCCGCCACAAGACCCTGGACGATGGCTTCGCCGCCGGTGATTGCAGTCATGATGTGAATCCGTTGTTTGCTTGCATGCTCATGCTTCATCCACCACGCCGTTGCGCAGGACGCCGATGCCGGTGGCCTCGACCTCGACGACGTCGCCGGGGATCAGAAAGCGCGGCGGATCGAAGCGCGCGCCGGCGCCGGTCGGCGTGCCCGTGACGATGACGTCGCCCGGCACCAGCGTTGTGAAGGTGGAGATATAGGCGAGCAGATATCGGAAGCTGAAGATCAGCCGCGACGTGCGGTCGTCCTGACGCAGCTCGCCATTGACGTGGGTGGTGAGCCGGATGTCGGCGATCTGCGCTTCGTTCGTATACGGCACCAGCCACGGGCCGAGGCTGCCGGAGGAATCGAAGTTCTTGCCCTGGGTGACGTTGAATTTGGCGTGGCGCACCCAGTCGCGGATGGTGCCTTCGTTGCACAGGGTGATCGCCGCGACGTGATCCAGCGCGTCGCGCTCGGCGATGTGCCGGCCGGTCTTGCCGATCACCAGCACCACCTCGCCCTCGTAGTCGAGCTGCGGCGAGACGTGCGGCCGCACCAGGGGCGCGCCGTGACCGACGAAGGAGCGCGGCGTCCGCATGAACATCGAGGGAAATTTTGGCGCGTCCTGGCCGTCCTTGTATTCGGCATTGCGGTCGGGATAGTTGACGCCGATGCAGATGATCTTTTCCGGTGCCGGGATCGGCGGCTGCAACGCGATAGCATCAAGCGCGAAGTCGGGCGCAAGATCTCGCCGCCGCATCCACCAGCCGCGGCAACGCGCCATGGGCAATCGCCTCGCGCAGCGTCGGATAGTGCCCGTAGCGCGCCGAGAGATCGACGACGCCCGCATCGGTCACGGCACCATATTTCAGCGCGCCGTTGACGGTGAAGGTGGCGAGGCGGGGAGGGGTCATGCTGTGCGATCCTTACACTCGGTTGTCGTCACCCGCGAAAGCGGGTGACCCAGTATCCGGCGTCGTCTGTGGCCAACGCAGAACCCTGCGCATATTGGGTCGCCCGGTCCAGGCGCGCAATTGCGCGCCGGCCGGGCGACGACAACATTTGCGTGGCTTCAATCCGCAATGGTCACATCCGCCGTGAACAGCGGCTCGCGCACGGCCTCACCGGGGAATGGCGAGCCCTGTTCGAACCACGAGCGCGGCGCCGGCGCGCCCCACAGGGTCTGGCGGCGCGGATCCTTCAGCGACCAGCGCAAGGGTTCGTGATCGTGATCCATGGTCTGGTAGTCGGAGGTGTAGAGTTCGAGGCGGTGGCCGTCGGGATCGCGGATGTAGAGGAAGAAGGCGTTGGAAATGCCGTGGCGGCCGGGGCCGCGCTCCATGTTCTTGAGGTATCCCGACGATGCCATCACGTCGCACAGATGCAGGATATTCATCGCGGTCGGCACCCAATAGGCAAAATGGTGCAGCCGCGGCCCGCGGCCGTTGGTGAAAGCGAGATCGTGGACGTTGCCCTTGCGATGCATCCACGCCGCGGCGATGCGGCCGTTCTCGCCGTCCTCCTCGGCATATTCGGTGAGGCGGAAGCCAAGTCGGGCATAGAACTCGACCGTATCCTGCAGTTCGGGCGCGAACACGTTGAAATGGTCGAGCCGCTGCGGATGGCAGCCCTTGTAGAGATCGAAGCGGCGCAGCAGATGCGGACGCTTGTCCATGCTGGCAACCAGTTCGATGCGATAGCCGAACGGATCGGTGAACTGCAGGGTGCGGCCCTGGAACGGGCGTGCGACAAAGGCGTAGACGATGCCGTTGGCGGCGAAGAACGACGCGGCCTTGTCGAGGTCGTTCTCGTCGCCGGCCCGAAAGCCGAGCCGGGCACAGGCGGCGTTGTCAGCCTTGCGCAGCACCAGCGAGTGATGCTGGTGCTCCTCGCTGCCGCGCAGATACACCGTATCCTCGTCGGCGTCCTCCACATGCAGCCCCACCGTGGTCTCGTAGAAAGCGCGGCTCGCCGCAAGATTGGTGACATCCAGCACCACGTGGCTGGCGCGCAGGATGTTGAAGGGGGATCGAAGACGTGCTGCGGGACCGGCATGGCGTTTCCTCATCGTCGTTTGTTGTTGTCCTCATGGTGAGGAGCGCGCGCTTGCGCGCGTCTCGAACCATGAGGCGCACCCCTCATCCTTCGAGACGCGGCCAAAAGGCCGCTCCTCAGGATGAGGGGATGCCCAGCTTCTGGATCTTGTGCGTACCCTTGGCGAGCGAAACGTGCTTGGTTTCCATGTAGAAGTCGAACGAGTAGTCGCCGCCGTCGCGGCCGATGCCCGACGACTTCATGCCGCCGAACGGCGTCGGCAGATGGCGGACGTTTTCCGAATTGAGCCAGATCATGCCGGCCTCCAGCGCGTCGGCGACGCGCAGGGCGCGGCCCACATCGCCGGTCCAGACATAGCCGGTGAGGCCATAGGGCACGGCATTGGCGATCTCGATGGCTTCGTCCTCGCCGCGGAACTGGATCACCGTCAGGAACGGGCCGAACACTTCCTCCTGCGCCACCCGCATGTCGCTGCGCGCGCCGGTGACCAGCGTCGGCTGCACATAGTGCCCTCCGCCGGGGCCGTCATGCGCCTTGCCGCCGGCGGCGATGGTGGCGCCGTCCTGCCGGGCGATGTCGAAATAGGAGCACACCTTGTCGAAATGCCGCGCATGAATCAGCGGCCCCACTTCGGTGGCCGGATCGAGTGGATGGCCGATGCGTAGCGCCTTCACCCGCGCGGTCAGCTTGGCGATGAAGGTGTCCGCGATGCTGTCCTGGACCAGCAGCCGGCTCGACGAGGTGCAGCGCTCGCCGTTCAGCGAGTAGATCATGAACACCACGGCATCGAGCGCGCGGTCGAGATCGGCGTCGTCGAACACGATCACCGGGTTCTTGCCGCCGAGTTCGAAATGCACGCGCTTCAGCGTCGGCGCGCCCTGCGCCATGATCGCCGCACCCGTGGACGTCTCGCCGACGAAGGCGATGGCCTTGATGGCCGGATGTTCGGTGAGGGCCTTGCCTGCCTCCTCGCCAAACCCATGCACGGTGTTGAGCACGCCGTCGGGCACGCCGGCCTGCTTGACGATCTGCGCGAGCAGATCGGCGGTGACCGGCGACCATTCCGCCGGCTTGTGCACGACCGTGCAGCCGGCGGCGAGGGCAGGGGCGATCTTCCAGGTGGAGAGCATGAACGGCGTGTTCCACGGGGTGATCACGCCGACCGGGCCGATCGGCACCCGGGTCGACACGTTCCAGTGTTCATCGGCCGGCATGTTCAGCCCGTCGCGGGCGTCGGTGCATTTATCGGCGAAGAAGCGGAAGTTTTCCGCGCCGCGTACCGCCGCTTTGGCCATGAATCTGTGAGCTTGCCCGGTGTCGATGCATTCCAGCACCGCGATGTCGTCGGCGCGGTCCTCGATGGCGTCGGCGACGCGGTGCAGCAGCTTCTTGCGCATGGCGGCCGGCATGTCGCGCCAGTCGCGAAATGCGCGCTGCGCCGCCTTGGCAGCGAGGTCGATATCCGCCGCATTGCCGCGCGCCACCTGCGCCAGCACGGCGCCATCGATGGGGGAGGTGGTCTCGAACACCTCGCCGGAGGCCGACGGCACGATCTGGCCATCTATGATGTGACCGATGCCGTCGCCGGTGAGTTTCTTCAGCAGAGGTGCGGCGCGGTCGCGGTTGGCCTGGAACACGGCGGCGGAATCGATGGGAGCTTTAGCCATGCCGGGCCTCGCCGATCAGCAGATCGTGGATGTTGTTGCGCTTCCAGCTGGTGGCCTTGTCGTTGATCTGCATGTCGAACGACAGCGCGAAGTTGCTGCTGGTGAAGACCGGGTCGAGATAATCGGACAATACCTGGAAGATATGCTCGCCGGCCTTGTGGCGGGTGGCGAGGTCGCGGCCTTCGCCGATCCGCAGCACCATGTCGAGAAAGCCGAGCCCCGGCCGGCCGTCGGCGATGGCGTAATGCGGGCAGCGGATGGCGCGCACGCGAATGCCGCCCAGCGGAAAAACCCCGGTCTCCACCGCCGCCTTGCGCACCAACTCGCACACCGCGCCGATATCGATCTGCGTGTCGAGATTGGCGGAATATTCGATGGTGAAATGCGGCATCTGGCGGCTCGCTTCCTGGGAATTGCCGTGCAAGTATCCTGCGCGAAACCGATTAACATGTTAAGTGTCTCCGATCAAACCGCTCCGGCGGATTTCCATTGTGCGATGCACGCGGCCGAATGCAGGATATCGATGACCTCCGCCAGCAAGGGCAGCACAGGATCCGGCACGCAAGTTCCGATGCGCGACTTTTCGCGTTCGCTGCCGATGGCGCTGCTGCGCGCCCGCGAATCCGTGATGCGGCATTTCCGCCCGTCGCTGCGCGCCCATGGGCTGACCGAGCAGCAGTGGCGCATCCTGCGCGCGCTGTCGGCGCACGGCGCGATCGAGGTCACGGAACTGGCCAATGTCGCCTGTCTGCTCGGCCCGAGCCTGTCGCGCATCCTGCGCGATCTGGAGGCGCGCCGGCTGATCAGGCGGCAATTGGTGAAGTCCGATTTGCGTCGCAGCATTGTGGCCATCACCAACAGCGGCGTGAAGCTGATCGCCGCAGTGGCGCCGTCGTCGGAGGCGATCTATGCCGAAATCGCCAGCCGGTTTGGCGCGCGCAAGCTGGCGGATCTGCAGGACATGCTGCATGCGCTGGAAGGCAGTCTCATGACAATGCCGGTGGCGGGCGACGATGCGGATGAATGATATGTCGTGCGCGGGCATGCATAACGTTTGTGCAGACACAGACTTGCCGAACGGAGAGTAGACACGCGCGGAATTTTTCGCTCAACTCTGACAATCAAAGAAGGCTGGCGCTCAAGTCCGGCCTCTTACGGGAGGATTCGATGAAGCTTACGAGACGTGATTTTACGGCTGGTCTCGCGGCCGGTATTGCCGCACCCGCTCTCATTGGCAGCGCGCGGGCGCAGGGTGCCACCATCAAGATCGGCATGTGTGCGCCCATCACAGGCCCGGCCGCCGAAGCCGGGAAATACGCCACTGGCGGTGCCAAGCTCGCGGTCGAGGCGATCAACAAGGCCGGCGGTGTGCTCGGCAAGCAGATCGAACTGATCATCGAGGACGACCAGACCACCAATCCCGGAATCGTGCTGGCGTTCTCCAAGCTCGCAGCGCAGTCCGATATTGTGGGTTTCCTCGGCTCGATCCGCTCCACCCAGGTGCACGCCATGGCGCCCGACGTGCTGAAGCTCGGCAAGCCGGTGATGTTCGGCGGCACCGATCCCAATCTCACCAAGCTTGGCAATCCCTGGCTGTTCCGCTTCCGGCCCAATGACAGCTATTCCGGCCGCGTCATCGCCGACTACGGCGTCAAGACGCTCGGCAAGAAGAAGTGGGCCGTGCTGCATTCCACCGACGCCTTCGGCACCGCCGGCGGCAAGGCGCTGACCGAGGCGCTCGGCAAGCTCGACGCCACCATCGCCATCGATCAGGGCTATGCCAACCAGAGCCAGGATTTCACCCCGGTCGTGCTGGCCATCAAGCAGTCCGGCGCCGACATCCTCGGCTCCTACTTCACCTTCGAAAACGACCTCGGCATTTTCGCCCGGCAGCCTGCGCCAGCTTGGCGTCAGTATTCCGTGGGTGGGCTCGCCCTCCATCGTCAACGTCACCGCCCTGAAACTCGCAGGCCCCGCACTGTACGGCACCTACGGCGTCGCCGATTATGCGGAAGAGTCCAGCGAGGGCTCGAAGAAGTTCGGCAAGGCCTATCGCGATGCCTACAAGGTGGCGCCGGACAACCAGAGCTCGTGGCCCTACGACGCGGTTACGGTGCTGGCTGCGGCCATCAACAAGGCTGGATCCACCGATCCGCAAAAGATCCGCGAGGCGATCATCGCCATCAAGAAGTTCCCCGGTGCCGAGGGCGAATACAACTTCGACGACAAGGGCGACGGTCTGCACGGCTACAACATCGTGAAGAACGACAAGGGCAACATCGTCTTCGACAAGCACATCGAGTTTGAGGACTGACGGCCGCAGGCCGTCATCCCGGTTCGCGCGCAGCGTGAGCTGCGCGCGAACCAGCCTAACACTGTCATTCCGGGGCGCGAGCGGCGCCAGCCGCGAGCGAACCCGGAATCCCGAAATGTTCAGCGCCCTTTTCCGCAAACGCCATTTCGGGATTCCGGGTTCGCCCGCCAGACGGCTTCGCCGCTGTCGTCCGCCCCGGAATGACATCTACTTTTCTCCCACCGAGCATCCCTGATGGATCTTGCGCTTCAACTTCTGTTTACCGGAATCGGCATCGGCGCCGTCTATGCGCTGGTGGCGCTGGGCTTCGTGCTGATCTTCCGGGCCACCAACGTGGTGAACTTCGCCCAGGGCGAGTTCTCCATGGTTGCCGCCTATCTGATGGTGGTGTTCGCCGTCGACCTGCAATGGCCGTACTGGATTTCATTTCTGGTGGCGCTGGCCGGCATGGCGCTGCTCGGCGCGGTGTTCAACCTCGGCGTCTACTATCCGCTGCGCCATCGCACCTATCTGCCTGTCATCATCGCCACCATCGGCGCCTCGATCCTACTGGCCAATTCGGTGCTGGCGCTGTACGGGCCGCAGCCGCAGGTGCTCGAGGGTTGGTTCGAGACCCCCGGAATCCAGGTCGGCCCGGTCTATCTCGACAGCCAGTATCTGCTGATCATGGCCGTGACCCTCGTGCTGGTGATCTTCAACTACTGGTTCTTCGAGAAGACCATGCTCGGCAAGAAGCTGCAGGCGACATCGCAGGACAAGGAGATGGCCTCGTTGCTCGGCATCTCCGTCTCCACCATGATCATGATCACCTTCATCTATTCGGCGATGCTCGGCGGCCTCGCCGGCATCCTGGTGGCGCCGATCCTGTTCGTCTCGATCCAGATGGGCTCGACAATCGCGCTGAAGGCCTTTGCCGCCACCATTATCGGCGGTTTCGGCGACGTCACCGGCGCCATCATCGGCGGCCTGTCGCTGGGTATCATCGAGACCTTCGGCGCCGCGTATATTTCGGTGCCGTACAAGGACGCCTTCGCCTTCATGGTGCTGGTTGCGTTCCTGGTGTTCCGCCCGCAGGGCATCTTCGGCGAACGCGTGGCGGAAAAAGCATGAGCGTCACCGAGAACGTCCAGCCCGTCGCCGTGCCGCGCACCACGCCGCTGCTGATCCGTCACGCGCCGTATTTCATCGGCGCCGCCGTCGTCGTGGCGCTTGCCGCGTCGATGAGCTTCGACGGCTACATCCTCAACATCCTGATGCAGGCCACCACCTTCGCCATCGCGGTGTTCGGCCTGTCGGTGGTGCTCGGCCTGTGCGGCCAGATCAACCTGGCGCAGGCGGCCTTCTTCGGCTTCGGCGCCTATGCCGTCGCCATCGGCACCGCCGACTACCAGATCAGCTACTGGCTGTGTCTCGCCGCCGGTTGCGTCATGGCGCTGCTGGCTGGCGCGGTGCTCGGCATGTCCACCCTGCGACTCGGCGGGCACTATCTCGCCATGGTGACGATCTCGTTCCAGCAGATCGTGACGCTGGTGATGATCAACGCCATATGGCTGACTCACGGCCCGGACGGCGTCGGCAAGATCGGGCGTCCGGCGCTGTTCCAGTCGTCGCAATCCTATCTGGCCTTCTGCGTGGCGATGCTGGCGCTGATCGGCTACTTCGTCTGGCATCTGCCGCAGACGCGGCTCGGCCGCGCCATGCGCGCGGTGCGCGACAACGAACTCGCCGCCGGCGTGGTCGGCATCGATGTGTTTCGCACCAAGGTCTATGCATTCGCCATCTGCGCCGTGCTCGGCGGGCTCGGCGGCGGGCTGTTCGCCGGCGGCTTCGCCTATGTCAGTCCCGACCAGTTCTCCTTCGCCGAATCCATCGTGTTCCTGACCATGTCGCTGCTCGGCGGCGTGGCCTCGCCGATCGGCTCGGCGATTGGCACCGGGCTCTTGATCCTGATCCCGGAGTGGCTGCGCTTCCTCAAGAGCGTGCCGGGTCTGTATCTGGCGATCTACGGCCTGTCGGTGATTCTGATCATCCGCTACATGCCCGACGGCATCTGGGGTTTTGTCACCGCCTTCCTCGACCGCTTCCGCGGCAAGGTCAAAATCCCCGATCCCGGCGTGCCGCTGCAACTGGCGCCCGCAAAGACCGGCGGCGAAATGGTGCTGGAAGTCACAGGCCTCGCCAAGCATTTCGGCGGGTTGAAAGCCGTCGACAATGTCGACATTGCCGTGCACCGCGGCGGCGTGCATGCGCTGATCGGGCCGAACGGTTCCGGCAAGACCACGACGCTGAACGTGCTGTCCGGCCTCTACAGCGCCACCGCCGGCAAGGTGTTGCTCGACGGCACCGACGTCACCACCATGCCGCCGCATCTGCGCGCGGCGGCGGGGCTCGGGCGCACCTTCCAGAACATCCGCCTGTTCCGCACCATGAGCGCGCTGGAGAACGTCATCATCGGCGCCGAGCGGCCCGGCAATACGCTGATCGGCAACGGCAACGATGCCCTGCTGACGGCGCGCGCCATGTCTGCGCTGACATTTGTCGGCCTCGGCCCGCGCGCCAACGAGCTGATCTCCAGCTTCTCCTACGGCCACCAGCGGCTGATCGAGATCGCCCGCGCATTGGCGGCAAACCCGACGCTGCTGCTGCTCGACGAGCCCGCCGCCGGCCTCAACTCCACCGAAAAGCTCGAACTGCACGAGCTGCTGAAGCGCATCGCGGCACAGGGCCTCACCATCCTGATCATCGATCACGACATGACGCTGGTGTCCGAAGCCGCGCAGCACATCACCGTGCTGAACTTCGGCCGCCGCATCGCGGACGGCGAATCCATGGCGGTACTGCGCCATCCGGATGTCGTCTCCGCCTATCTGGGAACGGAATGATGGCGCTGCTCGAAGTTCGCGATCTCAACGTCCGCTACGGCGAAATCGAGGCCCTGCGCGGCATCTCGTTCAGCGTCGAGGCGGGGCAGGTGGTGACGCTGCTCGGCGCCAACGGCGCCGGCAAGTCGACGACCTTGCGCGCCATCTCCGGCCTCGCCAAACCGGCGTCGGGCGATATCCTGTTCGACGGCAAGTCGATCGCCGGCCTCGGTCCGGAGCCGATCGTGCGCATGGGCATTTCGCACGTGCCGGAAGGACGGCGGGTGTTTCCCGGCCTGACGGTGAAGGAAAACATCATGCTCGGCGGCTCCAACCGCCGCGCCTCGAAGTCCGAACTGTCGCGGGAATCGGACGCCATGTTCGACCTGTTTCCGGACATCCGCAAATTCTCCGATGCGCTGGGCTGGACGCTGTCCGGCGGCCAGTTGCAGATGGTCGCCGTTGCCCGCGGGCTGATGGCCAAGCCGCGGCTGCTGCTGCTCGACGAGCCATCGCTGGGTCTCGCCCCGGTGATCGTGCAGGCGGTCTTCCGCATCATCACCGAGATCCGCCAGCACACCACCGTCTTGCTTGTGGAGCAAAACGCGCGCATGGGACTGTCCGTTGCCGACCATGGTTATGTTCTGGAAACCGGCCGCATCGTGCTCGGCGGCAAACCGGATGAATTGTGGGGCAACGAAGCCATCGCCGCCGCCTATCTCGGCGGCCACGCCAAGAAGCCGCTCGTCGCAGAACTGCACGCGCAAGAATAAGGGCAAAAGTCCAGACATGGTGACTATTCAAGTCGACAGACTGATCGATTTCGTGGGCGACATTTTTGCCCACGCGGACTCCGAACAGGCAGAAGCGACGCGCATCGCGACCTATCTCACCACAGCCAATCTCACCGGCCACGACAGCCACGGCGTGATCCGCGTGCCGGTCTATATGCGCTGGCGCAAGGCCGGCATGATCGTGCCGAACCAGACCATCGAGATCCCCGTGGACACGCCGTCGCTGGCGGTGGTCGACGGCAAGTTCGGCTATGGCCAGACCGTCGGTCCGCAGGCGGTCAAGCTCGGCATCGACAAGTGCAAGGCCGCCGGCCTCGCTGCCATCGCCACGCGCAACTCCGGCCATATCGGTCGCATCGGCGACTGGGCCGAGATGGCCGCGGCCGAGGGCCTCGTCTCGATCCATTTCGTCACCGCGGCGGGCTCGGTGCTGGTGGCGCCCTATGGCGGCGTCGAGCGGCGGCTGTCTACCGCGCCATATTGCGTCGGCATTCCCCGCCCGGGCCAGGCCCCGGTGGTGCTGGATTTTGCCACCTCGGTGGTGGCCGAGGGCAAGGTGCTGGTCGCCAGCCGCGGCGGCAAGAAGCTACCGAAGGGCGCGCTGATCGGCCTCGACGGCACGCTCAGCGAGGATCCGGCGCAGCCGTACGGACCCTATGCCGCCGACGGCCCGCGCGATCACTCCAAGGGCACCGGCGCGATCCGCGCCTTCGGCGATCACAAGGGCTCGGGCCTGGCGCTGATCTGCGAACTGCTCGGCGGCGCGCTGACCGGCAACGGCGCGACCAAATACGATCGCCCCTTCGCCAACGGCATGTTCTCGATCTACATCGATCCGAAGGTCATCGATCCCTCCAACTTCTTCGACGGTGAAGTGACGCGCTACATCGATTTTTTCAGGAGCACAAAACCCGCCGCCGGCGTCGATGCTGTGCTGGTGCCCGGCGATCCCGAAGCCGCGACCCGCGCGGAGCGCACCAAGAACGGCGTGCCGCTGCCCGACGAGACCTGGAGCGCCATCGTGCAGACCGCGCGCGAGGTCGGGGTCAGCGAGGCCGCCATTCAACACGCAGGAATCTAGAACGCCCGTCATTGCGAGTGCGGCAAGCAGTCCAGCGCAACAGGAAAGACTGGATCGCTTCGCAGCAAGTGCTGCTCGCAATGACGAATTCACTCGTCAAAAAGAAGGACCAAAATAATGGCAAACAAAGTCAAGGAAATCTGGAAGTCCGGCAAGGTCGCCGTCAACGGCTGGCTGGCGATTCCGTCGGGCTTCTCCGCCGAAGTGATGGCGCAGTGCGGCTTCGACAGCGTCACCGTGGACATCCAGCACGGCGTGCAGGACTACATGTCCATGGTCGAGTGCTTCCAGGCCATGGGTGCTCATCCGGTGACGCCGATGGTCCGCGTGCCATGGAACGAGCCCGGCATCATCGGCAAGGTGCTGGACGGCGGCGCCTATGGCGTGATCTGCCCGATGGTGAACACCAAGGAAGAAGCAGAGAACTTCGTGCAGTACTGCAAGTATCCGCCGCGCGGCACCCGCTCGAACGGCCCGATCCGCTCCGGCATGTATGGCGGCGCCGGCGACTACCAGAAGACGGCGAATGACGAGATCATCTGCCTGCCGATGCTGGAGACCAAGACCGCGGTCGACAACATGGAAGCCATCCTCGATGTCGAAGGCATCGACGGCGTCTATGTCGGCCCCTCCGACCTCGGCTTCTCCTACGGCCTGGTGCCGAAGCTGGATCGTGAAGAGCCGGAGATCCTCAAGATCTACGACAAGCTGATCAAGGAATGCGACAAGCGCGGCCTCAACCCCGGCATCCACTGCTCCGGCCCCGAAGGCGCGGCGAAGAACATCGCCATGGGCTTCAAGCTGGTGACCCTGCTCAACGACAGCGGCATCCTCGCCACCGGCGCCAAGAGCTGGGTCAACGACACCCGCAAGGGCTCCGGCGGCAAGGCGTAAGCGCGGAACACCTCGACTGTCATCGCCCGGCCGGGCGCGTGCTTACGCGCCTGGACCGGGCGACCCAGTCAACGCTGTCGTCTGCAGTCGACAGCAGACGTCTGCGTTGACTGGACCCCCGCTTTCGCGGGGGTGACAGACGGAGCGTAAAACGCGCACGCCGTCTGGGTGTCGCGCCGGCGCATCAAGAATCTGCCGGATGTCGCCACGTTCCGGCAGCTGGGCGCCACATCTCGCGCGCAGCGGCACGACAAAGAAAATAATCCGCAAGTCCATTGACGATCCTCTAATCTGGATTGTAATCCCCTGCATCCCGTCCCAAGGAGAGGGGCGTATCGCGATCGCCACGGCACGCGGGATGGGAGGCGGTGGACGCGGCAGCGTCAGGCGCGGAATTTTCGGGCAGGGCGGGCACCCACAAGGGTCCGTGAGACCGGGGAGGAAACGCTGGCGACGACGCTGCACGGACGGCGAAGACGTGTGGTCCCGATGCCCCGTGTGGCATCAAGTCGGGTGGAGAGCCGCATGCAACCGCAGGCGGACACCCTCAGCCCAGGACGACGGCGACGAAACAGCGTGTCGGCCGCCGGGGAGCAACGAGATAAGCCGTTAACACCACCGCGTGCGGAACGCCGGGTTGCTCCCGGTGTGACCGTGGCAAAGCCTCGTGTGCCTTACTACCCTACTGCACACGAGCCCATGGGTGCATCGGGCACCCGGCGTTCCGCACGCCCTCTCCATCGAGGGCGCAGCGAATGCAGCACACCCCGGGCGTAGCGCGCCGCGGGATCGCGATCACGTGAGTGATGGAACACTTGAGATCTGTAGGGTGGGCAAAGCCTCGGCCGCGCAAAGCGCGGCGAGGCGTGCCCACGATGAAGCCGCATCGATGGATGGTGGGCACGGCGCAAGAGCGCCTTTGCCCGCCCGAGTGTCGGCGGTCAAGGGCAGGGCGCCCCTGCATTGCGGGGCTAACGCGACCGCGATCTTTCCGTTAGACTCGTTCCAAAGGCCAGTGCCCAACAAGAACATCCGGAGAAAACCCCATGGCCCCATCCCCCGTCATTCGCCTGCATGAAGACGACGTCGTGCTGATCGCGCGCTCGAGCCTGCTGCCGGGCGTCGAGGTCGCGCCGGGCGTGGTGACGTCGGAGCGGATTCCGGCCGGTCACAAGGTGGCGATCCGGCCGATCGCCGTGGGCGAGGAAGTGCGCCGCTACGGCCAGATCATCGGTTTTGCGACGCAGTCGATCGCGCCCGGCCAGCACGTCCACACGCAGAACCTCGGCATGGGCGAATTTTCCCGCGATTACGCCTATGGCGTCGACGTCAAGCCGACGCCGAATTTCGATCTGCCGGCCACCTTCATGGGCATTCGCCGCGACGACGGCCGCATCGCCACGCGAAATTACATCGGCATTTTGACGAGCGTGAACTGCTCGGCGCATGTCGCCAGCATGGTCGCCGATGTGTTCAAGAAGAACCCGTTCACCGGCCACAATCCGTTGGCGGATTTTCCCAATGTCGACGGCGTGGTGGCGCTGACCCACAAGACCGGCTGCGGCATGACCCAGAGCGAGCCGCTCACACTTCTCCGCCGCACCCTCGGCGGCTATGCGCGGCACGTGAACTTCTCCGCCGTGGTCGTGCTGGGCCTCGGCTGCGAGATCAACCAGATCGGCGGGCTGATGCAGGAGCAGAAGCTGGCCGGGCGGCTGCGCGAGCTTGAAATCCAGGAACTCGGCGGCACCCGCAAGAGCACTGAGGCGGGTGTCGCCTTCGTGCGCGAGGCGCTGGTCGATGCGAATAGAGTGAAGCGCGAGGAAGTCTCCGCCAGCGAGTTGGCGGTGGCCCTGCAATGCGGCGGCTCCGACGGCTATTCCGGCATCTCGGCCAATCCCGCGCTGGGCGCGGCCAGCGATCTCTTGGTGCGTCACGGCGGCACGGTGATCCTGTCGGAAACGCCGGAGACCTACGGCGCCGAACATCTGCTGACGCGGCGCGCGGTGTCGCGCGAGGTCGGCGAGAAGCTGGTCGGGCTGATGCGCTGGTGGGAGGCCTATTGCGAGCGCGAGGGCGCCGAGATGAACGCCAATCCTTCCCCCGGCAACAAGGCCGGCGGCCTCACCACCATTCTGGAGAAGTCATTGGGTGCCATGGCCAAGGCCGGCTCGACCAATCTGGTCGACGTGCTGAACTACGCCGAGGCGGTGACGAAGAAGGGTTTTGTGTTCATGGACACGCCCGGCTACGACCCCGTCGCGGCGACCGGGCAGGTCGCCGGCGGCGCCAATCTCGTGTGCTTCACCACCGGCCGCGGTTCGGTGTTCGGCTGCAAGCCGGCGCCCTCCATCAAGCTCGCGACGAACACGCCGATGTTTAAACGCATGGAAGAGGACATGGACATCAACTGCGGCACCATCCTCGACGGCGACGAGTCCGTGCAGGCCTGCGGCCAGCGCATCTTCGAGAAGATGCTCAAGACCGCGTCCGGCGAGCCGACCAAGAGCGAGAGCTTCGATTTCGGCGGCGCCGAATTCGCGCCCTGGGTGCTTGGCGCGACGATGTAGAAGAGGCGAGGCGCAACGGCCGCCCCGCACGCGGTTGTCACCACCCGCGAAAGCGGGTGGCCCAGTAAACGCAGGCGCCGGCGCTTAGGCACGAATGCCGACGTTTACTGGGTCGCCCGGTCCAGACGCGTAAGTACGCGTCCGGCCGGGCGACGACAGCAGAGGGTGGTGCGGCATGCAGGCATCACAAACGCTGTTGTCACCACCCGCGAAAGCGGGTGGCCCAGTAAACGCAGGCGCTGGCGCTTAGGCACGAATGCCGGCATTTACTGCGTCGCCCGGTCCTGACGCGCAAGTGCGCGCCCGGCCGGGCGATGACAGCGGAGAGTGGGCCATTGCAAGCGCCACCCTTTCAGGCACATCGTGCCCGTTGTTAGGCCTTGATCCGCACCTCCCGCAGTGTTCTGCTCAAAAAAGCTGCTGGAGTTGCCCATTGTCGATCTTCGTCGCATTGCATCACGTCACCCATTACAAATACGATCGCCCGGTCGATCTCGGCCCGCAGACGATCCGGCTGCGGCCGGCACCGCATACCCGCACGCCGATTCTGAGCTATTCGCTCAAGGTGACGCCGACCAACCATTTCGTGAACTGGCAGCAGGATCCGCAGGGCAACTGGCTGGCGCGCTACGTGTTTCCGGAGAAGGCCACCGAGCTGAAGATCGAGGTCGACTTCACCGCGGAAATGACGGTGATCAATCCGTTCGACTTCTTCGTCGAGCCCTATGCGGAAAAATTCCCGTTTACCTATCCCGACGACCTCAAGACCGAGCTGGCGCCCTACATGGCGACCACGGAGCCGGGGCCGCTGTTCGAAAAATATCTCGCTGACATCGCGCGCGAGGCGCCGAGCACCGTTAACTTCCTGGTCGACCTCAATGCGCGGCTGCGCAACCAGGTCAACTATATCATCCGCATGGAGCCGGGCATCCAGACGCCCGAGGAGACGCTGGCCAATCGGTCCGGCTCGTGCCGCGATTCGGCGTGGCTGCTGATCCAGACGCTGCGCCACCTTGGCCTCGCAGCGCGCTTCGTGTCCGGCTACCTGATCCAGCTGCGGCCGGACATCGATCCGCTGGAAGGTCCGCGCGAGGTCGAGAACGATTTTACGGATCTGCACGCCTGGGCTGAAGCCTACATTCCCGGTGCCGGATGGATCGGTTTCGACGCCACCTCGGGCATGCTGACCGGCGAGGGCCACATCCCGGTCGCCGCCACGCCGCACTACCGTTCGGCCGCGCCGATCTCCGGCGCGGTCGGCTTTGCCGAGGTGGAATTCGGTTTCGAGATGGCGGTGAAGCGCGTGCGCGAGGCGCCGCGCATCACAAAACCGTTCTCCGACGCACAGTGGAAACTGCTCGACGACCTCGGCGACAAGGTGGATGCCGACCTCAAGGATGACGACGTCCGCCTCACCATGGGCGGCGAGCCGACCTTCGTGTCGATGGACGATCTGGAATCGCCGGAGTGGAACACCGCAGCCGTCGGCCCCACCAAGCGCGGCCTCGCCGACGACCTGATCCGCCGGCTGCGTACGCGCTTCGCGCCGGGCGGGTTGCTGCATTTCGGCCAGGGCAAATGGTATCCCGGCGAGAGTCTGCCGCGCTGGGCCTTCGGCCTGTACTGGCGCAAGGACGGCATTCCGATCTGGAAGAACGACGCGCTGATCGCCAGCATCGAAGGCAAGCATGATGCCGGCGTCGCGCAGGCCGAGCAATTCGCCGAAGGCGCCGCGAAGCGCCTCGGCGTGCCCAGCGAGTACATCATGCCGGCGTTCGAGGACCCCGCGCACTGGCTGCAGAAGGAAGCCGGGCTGCCGCCCAACGTCGATCCGAGCGACTCAAAACTGGCCGATCCCGAAGAGCGCTCGCGCATGGCAAAAGTGTTCGACCAGGGGCTGAACACGCCGAAGGGCTTTGTGCTGCCGATCCAGCGCTGGAACGCCGACGTCGGGCCCGACACGCGCTGGCGCTCCGAGCGCTGGAAGCTGCGCCGCGGCAACCTGTTTCTGACGCCTGGCGATTCGCCGCTCGGGCTGCGGCTGCCGATCGCCTCCTTGCCGCATATTCCGGAAGAGGAGTTTCCCTATATCGTCGAGCAGGATCCGCTGGAGCCGCGTGACGAACTGCCGGTGTTCGATTCCGAGCCGTCGCCGGAGAGTCTGGCCGCGGCGCAAAAGGTGCAGGAGCAGCAGCTGAAGCGCGGCCCGGTGCGCACCGCGATGTCCATCGAAGTCCGCGACGGCATTCTCTGCGCGTTCATGCCGCCGGTGGAGAAGCTCGAGGACTATCTCGAACTGGTCACGGCGCTGGAAGCCACCGCCGAGGAGATGCAGATCCAGGTCCACGTCGAGGGCTATCCGCCGCCGTTCGATCCGCGCGTCGAGGTCATCAAGGTGACGCCGGATCCCGGCGTGCTGGAGATCAACATCCATCCGGCGCAGACCTGGCGCGAGGCCGTGGACACCACGATGATCCTCTATGAGGAGGCCGCGCGCTCGCGCCTCGGCGCCAACCGCTTCCTGGTCGACGGCCGCCACACCGGCACCGGCGGCGGCAACCACGTGGTGGTCGGCGGCAGCAAGCCGGAGGATTCGCCGTTCCTGCGCCGCCCGGATCTGTTGAAGAGCCTCGTGCTGTACTGGCAGCGCCATCCGTCGCTGTCCTACATGTTCTCGGGCATGTTCATCGGGCCGACCAGCCAGGCGCCGCGCATTGACGAAGCCCGCCACGATGGGCTCTACGAGCTGGAGATCGCGCTGGCGCAGGTGCCGCCGCCCGGCGTCAAGGCACCTTTGTGGCTGGTCGACCGGCTGTTCCGGCATATCCTTGTGGATATCACCGGCAACACTCATCGCTCCGAGATCTGCATCGACAAGCTCTATTCGCCGGATGGCACCACCGGCCGGCTCGGCCTGGTCGAATTCCGCGCGCTGGAGATGCCGCCCGATCCGCGCATGAGCCTTGCCCAGCAATTGCTGGTCCGCGCGCTGATCGCAAAAATGTGGCGCGAGCCGCAGACGGGCAAGTTCGTGCGCTGGGGCACGACGCTCCATGATCGCTTCATGCTGCCGCACTATCTGTGGGAGGATTTCCAGGGCGTGCTCGCCGAGCTCGGCGACGCCGGCTATGCGTTCTCGCCGGAATGGTTCGAGGCGCAGCTCGAATTCCGCTTCCCGGTGTTCGGCCATGTCACCCATGGCGGCGTGACGCTGGAAGTGCGCCAGGCGCTGGAGCCATGGCATGTGCTGGGCGAAGAAAGCTCGGCCGGCGGCACCGTGCGCTACGTCGATTCGTCGGTGGAGCGACTGCAGCTCAAGGCCAATGGCTTCATCGCCGGGCGCCATCTGATCACCTGCAACGGCCGGGCCTTGCCGATGACCGCGACCGGCCGCTCCGGCGAGTTCGTCGCCGCGGTGCGCTTCAAGGCGTGGCAGCCGGCGTCCGGCCTGCATCCGACCATTCCGGTGCATGCGCCCTTGGTGTTCGACATCGTCGACACCTGGAATCGCAGGTCGCTGGGCGGCTGCGTCTATCACGTCGCCCATCCCGGCGGCCGCAGCTACGACACCAAGCCGGTGAATTCCTACGAGGCCGAGGCGCGCCGGCTGGCCCGATTCGAGGAAATCGGCCACACGCCGGGGACGATGGACGTGCCGCGCGAAGAACGCAGCCTGGAATTTCCTTTAACCCTCGACTTGCGGACGCCGCTCCTGCATTGAGAATGCTCAGGGTTTCGGCAGGAGAGTCGTATGACGGGTCAAGCCGGCCAGGGGAAGAAGCCCCGACCGGGAAGTCGCAGGGTCGCGCAGTGGACTCGCGATTACGAGCGGCTGCCCGGAATCCCAGACGAATTCATCGATCAGGACGGCAATGCGCGCGACGTATGGGCCCGGTTCTTCGACGCCTTCGGCGCGCTGGCCCCGGCTGACATCGAGCGCCGGTTCGGCTCCGCCGACCGGCATCTGCGCGAGGCCGGCGTCACCTACCGCGCCCCCGGCGAGATCGCCGACCGCGGCTGGCCGCTCAGCCATGTGCCGCTGCTGATCGACGAGAGCGAATGGCAGCAGATTTCTGCGGCGGTGACCCAGCGTGCGCAGTTGCTCGAACTTGTGCTGGCCGATCTCTATGGCGACGCGAGGCTGGTGGCCGAGGGTGCAGTGCCGGCAGCGGCGATCGCCGGCAGCGCCGAATATCTGCGCTCGGTGTGCGGCATCGCGCCGCCCGGCGGCAGGTATCTCAACGTCTACGCCGCCGATCTCGGCCGCGGCCCCGACGGCCGCTGGTGGGTGCTCGGCGATCGCACGCAGGCGCCGTCCGGCATGGGCTACGCGCTGGAAAACCGCCTGGTGCTGTCGCGCGCCTTCACCGACCTCTACAAGTCGATGAATGTCGAGCGCGTCGCGCCGTTCTTCGAAGCCTTCCGCGACTCTTTGCGCGCGTCCGCCGATCGCGACGAGCCGCGCATCGGCCTGCTGACGCCCGGTCCCTTCAGCGAAACCTATTTCGAACACGCCACGCTGGCGCGCTATCTCGGTTTCCTGCTGGTGGAGGGCGACGATCTCGCGGTCTCCGGCGACCGCGTCCACATACGCACCGTTGCCGGGCTGAAGCGGCTCGACGTGTTGCTGCGCCGGGTCGATTCCAACTCGCTCGACCCGCTTGAGCTCGATGCCTCGTCGCAGCTCGGCGTGCCCGGACTGATCGATGTGCTCAGAAAGAACGGTGTGGTGGTCGCCAACATGCCGGGCTCCGGCGTGATGGAGGCGCGCGCGCTGCTCGGCTTCCTGCCGAGCCTCAGCAAGCGGCTGCTCGGCGAAGAGCTGAAGCTGCCGCACATCGCCACTTGGTGGTGCGGTCAGAAGAAGGCGCGCGACGAGGTGTTGTCGCGACTGGATGATTTCGCCATCGAAGGTGCCTATGGCGCCTCGGTGCCGGGATTCCCCGGCAAGGGGCCGGTGCTGGCGGCCAACCTGTCGGCGCGCGAGCGCGACCGGCTGAAGGACGCCATCCACAATCGCGGCATCGACTATGTCGGCCAGGAAGTGGTGCGGCTGTCGACCACGCCGGTGTGGGACAACGGCAGGCTGGCGCCGCGGCCGTTCGTGCTGCGGGTATTCGCGGCGGCGACGCCGAATGGCTGGACGACGATGCCCGGCGGCTTCTGCCGTATCGCCGACCGGCCCGACGCTCGCGCGGTGTCGATGGGCGCCGGGGCGCGCGCTGCGGACGTCTGGGTGGTCGCCGACAAGGCGGTGGTGGCATCGACGCTGCTGCCGGCGGTGGAGACCGTGCGCATCAGGCGTATCGCGGGCTGGGTGCCGAGCCGCGCCGCCGACAATCTGTTCTGGCTCGGGCGCTATCTTGAACGCGCCGAATCGACCTTGCGGCTGGTGCGCGCGCTCAGCGTGCCGCAGCGCGATCCCGGCAAGGCGCAGAATGCACAGCAGTCGGTCGAACGCATCCAGCGTCTATTGCTGACCTGGGGCGCCACGTCGCTCGGCGCCCGCTCGCAGCCGTACAAGGTGGCCGCGCAGGCATTGCAGGACGAAGAGCGCTTCGGCTCAGCGCTGTCGCTGGTGCGGTCCGCGCAGCGCACCGCGACCTCGTTGCGCGAACGGCTGTCGCCGGACGCCTGGCAGGTCATCACCGAAATGGCCGAACGTCTGTCTCATGAAATCGAGGATGACGACGGCGTGGTCAGCGCTGCCGAACTGACGCTGCAGGAGCTGGCGAGCTTCGCCGGTCTGGCGCAGGAAAACATGAACCGCGCCGCCGGCTGGCGTTTCCTCGAGATGGGCCGCCGGGCCGAGCGCGCCATCAACATCACCCGCTTCGCCCGGCAGTTCGCCTATGACGAGGCCAGCAGCGACGATCTCGACATCCTGCTGACGCTGGTGGATTGCCAGATCACCTATCGCTCGCGCTATCTGGTCGGTCCATTGCTTGCGCCGGTACGCGATCTGGTGCTGCTCGACCCCTACAATCCGCGCTCGGTGGCGTTCCAGGTGTCGGCGCTCAACGAGCACATTGCGATGCTGCCGTCGCTCAAGGAGAACGGTCTGATCGAGCGTCCGCAGCGACTCGCGGTGGCACTGCAGGCTTCGTTGGTCACCGGCGAAGCCGATGAATTCCATACCAAGGCGCTGTTCGGTCTTGAGCAGGACCTACTGACGCTCGCCGATGCCATCGGCTCGCATTATTTCCCCCATGGCAGCAACGCCACGCGGCCGGAAAAGCTGACGGGGCTGGCGTGATCTACGATATCCGTCATGTCACCACCTACAGCTACGAGAGCCCGGTCAGCTTCGCGCGCTGCTCGCTGCGTCTCGAGCCAATCGGCGGCAACGGTCAGCAACTGGTATCGCACAGCGTCGAGATCAAGCCGGCGCCGGCGCTGCGCACCACGCGCACCGACTTCTTCGGCACCCGGACCGAGAGCGTGCTGATCGAGGCGCCGCACAAGGTGCTGCGCATCGACAGCCGCTCGCGCGTCTTCGTCTCGCGCCGGGCGCCGGGCCGTGGCGACCCAAGTGCCGCCTGGGAAAATGTGCGGCAGGCCTCGTTCAAGTCGAGCGACCTCAGCGCTGCGTCGCCGATCGGTTACGTGTTCGCGAGCCCGCTGGTGCCGATCCTCGATCCCGTCACCGCCTATGCGGCGGTCAGCTTCCCGGAGGGGCGCGGCATTCTCGAGGGCGCCGTCGACCTGATGCATCGCATCCGGACCGAGTTCAAATACGATCCGAAGGCGACGGTGATCTCGACGCCGCTCGCGGAGGTACTGGAAAAGCGCCACGGCGTTTGTCAGGATTTTGCCCACATCATGATCTCAGGCATGCGCGGTCTCGGTCTGCCGGTGGCCTATGTCTCCGGCTATCTGCGGACCATTCCACCTGAGGGCAAGGAGCGGCTGCAGGGCGCCGACGCCACCCACGCCTGGGCCACTGCGTGGTGCGGCGCCGAGCTCGGCTGGATCGGTTTCGATCCCACCAACGATATCCTGGTCGAGAACGATCACATCGTCCTGGCAGTCGGTCGCGATTTTTCCGACGTCTCGCCGGTGGATGGCATCATCGTCGGTTCGCGCAAGCAGAAGCTCGCCGTCGCCGTCGACGTGTTGCTGGTCGAATGAGCGCCCGTCCGCACAACAGCTATGACGTCATCATCCTCGGCGCGGGCGCGGCTGGCCTGATGTGTGCCGGTGTCGCCGGCCAGCGTGGCCGTTCGGTCATGGTGCTGGAACAGGCGAGGGCGCCCGGCGAAAAGATCCGCATCTCCGGCGGCGGCCGCTGCAACTTCACCAACCTGCATACCTCGCCGCAAAATTTCCTGTCGCAGAATCCGCAGTTCTGCAAATCGGCGCTGAAGGGGTTCACCCAGCGCGACTTCATCGCCATGGTCGACCGCTACGGGATAGCCTGGCACGAGAAGACCCGCGGCCAACTGTTCTGCGACGACTCCGCCCAGCAGATCATCGACATGCTGCTCGCGGAAGCTCGCCGCGGCGATGTGCAGATGCGGCTCGGCGCCGGCATCACCGGCGTGGCCAAAAGCGACAGCGGCTTTGTCGTGACCACCGACCAGGGCGAATATCGCAGTCCGTCGCTGGTGGTCGCCACTGGCGGGCCGTCGATTCCGAAAATGGGCGCCAGCCCTTTCGGCTACAAGCTCGCGCAGCAGTTCGGCCTGAAGATGGTGGCGCCGCGCGCCGGCCTGGTGCCGCTGACTTTCGACGTGGCCGCGCTGGCGCAGTTGAAGGAACTGTCGGGCATCGCCGTCGATGCGGTGGTCAGCGTCGGCAAGACCAGTTTCGACGAGGCGCTGCTGTTCACCCATCGCGGGCTCAGCGGCCCGGCCGTGCTGCAGATTTCGTCCTACTGGCGCGAGGGCCTCGATATTGTCATCGACCTGGCGCCCAACGTCGATCTGCTCGCCGTGCTGAAGCAGGCGCGCCGCGATCGCCCGCGGCAGGAACTCGCCACGGCGCTCGGCGAAGGGCTGCCGAAGCGGCTGGCGCAGATGATCGCGGAGCGGATCGATGGCCCGGCGCGGCTGGCGGATTTCTCCGACAAGCTGCTGCTCAACGTCGTTGCCGCGGTGAAACAGTGGCATCTTCGTCCCAATGGCACCGAAGGCTATCGCACGGCTGAAGTCACCCTCGGCGGCATTGATACCACCGAGCTGTCGTCGAAAACGTTCGAGGCGAATGCGGTCCCCGGACTCTACTTCATCGGCGAGGTCGTCGACGTCACCGGTCATCTTGGCGGCTTCAATTTCCAGTGGGCATGGTCGTCAGGCTTCGCGGCAGGACGATCACTGTAGCCATCGCGAGTCGGTGTGCCCTTTTGCTACTATCGCTGCGGCTGCGAATACCACCGCTGGAACCAGGCTCGTTCTAGTGCAGTGCAGCGCGGCCGGTTTAATGGTTGCTTTTCCTTTTTCTGCAATCCTGCCGATAGAAATTCCTATTATACCATCGCAGGAGAAAATTATGATCAAGTCCAGCTTGAAGCGGATTCTGCCACTGATCGCGGTCGTTGTCGCTGGCAGCGCTTTCGCAGCCGACGGTGCCGGCAAAGATGATGCCGTGAGCATGGTCAAGAAGGCGACCGCCTTCATCAAGGCGCAGGGCCCCGACAAGGCCTATGCCGAGATCAGCAACAAGGCCGGTCAGTTCATCGATCGCGATCTTTACGTCGTGGTCTATCAACTCGACGGCAAGGTGCTGGCACATGGATCGAATCAAAAGTTCGTCGGCAAGGACATGATCGACGCGCAGGACGTTGACGGAAAACTCTACGTCAAGGAACGCGTCGAACTCGCCGCGCAGCAGCCCTCGTTCTGGCAGGACTACAAGTTCGTCAATCCGGTGAGCAAGAAGGTCGAACCGAAGCAGATGTATTGCGAGAAGTTGGACAACACCGCGGTTTGCGCTGGTATTTACAAGTCCTGACAGGTCGCGCGCGCGAGGACTTCCTTGCGCGCGCGCCCACGACCTCCGTTCCCGGGACGAACCGGCGTCCGATCTCGCACAGTCGTGCCGGGTCGCTTTTCCCGGCGCGCTGTTTGATGGATTCAGAATATGTTCAAGCGAGCCAAGAATATCGGCCTAGCGTGGAAAGTCCAACTGGCCCCGGCCTTTCTGGTCATGGTTCTGATCGGCGTTGGCGCATATGCCCTGCAGAACCTGCGCATGAACCAGGCGAGCGTGGACGGTCTGATTTCCGGGCCGGTACGGCAATCCGAACTGGTGAACGAACTCAATACGGTGATCTGGACGGCGCACGCCAAGCTTTACCGACTCGCGGCGACTGCGGCCAACGAGCAGGACGAGAAGAAGATCCAGGGCGTCTCCAAGGAGGCGTCGGTCGCCTCGGCGAGGATCTCCGAGGCGCTGAAGGCGGTCGAAAGCGGGCATGATGGGGCGTCGGTCAAGCCGGCGGCCTTTGAAAAATTGAAGACGTCGGTCGCCGGCTATCTCAAGCAATCGAAGAATGCGATCGAGATGGCCGATGGCGATGCAGGATCGGCGCTGTTGTTCATCAAGGGGGCCGAGCGGCACTTCAAGGATATCGAGGCGCTGACCGACGATCTCATTCTGTCAAGCAATGACGGCAAGGATCGCGAGATCGCGCGCGCCGGCATGCGACTTGAGCAGCAGCAATGGACGCTGGGGGGAATTGTTCTGGCCATGGCCGTTGTCGGTGTGATCGTCTCGTTCCTGATCGGCCGGAGCATATCCCGCCCCGCGATCGTGATGTCCGCTGCGATGCGTGAACTGGCGCAGGGAAATTTTGGCGTTCAGTTGCCCGGTCTCGATCGCTTCGATGAAATCGGCCAGATGGCGCGGGCGGTGGAAGAGTTCAAAATTCAAGCGATAGCCAGGGCCGAACGGGAAACCAGCGGGCGCGAGGCGAGGAGCCGAGAGCTGGCCGAGACGCGACGCCGCGAACTGCACAATCTCGCCCGGAGTTTTGAGTCCGCGGTTGGAAACATCGTCGAGGCGGTCGGCACCGCATCGAGCGAACTTGAACATTCGGCGACCATTCTGACCAAAAGCAGCGCTGAAACCCAACAACTCGGTGGCGCAGTTGCGGTGGTCTCTGATGCGACCTCCGGCAATGTCCAGTCAGTCGTATCTGCGACCGAGGAGATGGCAGCATCGGTCGCGGAGATCGGCAGACAGGTGACGAATTCCAATGCGATCACCAACGAGGCGGTCGGTCAGGCGGAACGTGCGGACGCGCGTATTGCCAAGCTGTCGCTCGCGGCGAGCCGGATCGGTGACGTGACGAAACTGATCACGAGCATTGCAGCCCAGACCAACCTGCTGGCTCTCAATGCCACGATCGAGGCCGCACGCGCCGGCGAAGCGGGACGGGGGTTCGCGATCGTCGCCCAGGAGGTGAAGGCACTGGCGTCGCAGACAGCCAGCGCGACCAGCGAGATCAGCAACCAGATCGCCGAAATGCAGTTGGCCACGGAAGAATCGGTGGTGGCGATCAACGAGATCAGCGGGACGATTGGCAGGGTGTCGCAGATCGCGTCGACGATCGCTGCTGCGATCGAGCAGCAGGGTACGATGACACGGGAGATTTCCCGCAACGTTCAGCAGGCTGCGAACGGAACCGCGCAGGTCGCTGCCAGCATCGCTGAGGTCAATCGGGGCGCCGGCGATACCGGCACGGCATCGTCGCAAGTGCTGACGTCAGCGCAACTGCTGTCCGGGGAGAGTGCGCGGCTCAGGGGCGAGATGGAGAAGTTCCTCGCTACGGTCCGGGCCGCGTAGCATACGCTGCATCGAAGACGGCAACGTTGCCGCGGATGCCGGGCGGGCGGAGACGACCGAATTGTCTTTCGAAGCCTTCGATTCGCAATCGGTGTATGGAATGCACTTCATCGACAAAAGGCGCTGACGTCCGGCGGCTTCAATTCCCAAGGGGCGTGTCGTCCCGTTCGCCGCCGGTAACCAATTCCGGAAGACAGGGACGAGTTGCTTTTTGTTAAGCAAATCCCAGTAATTCTACGGTGCCGGGCACCCACCCCCAGTTAACCCTCTTGGCGCTATGTTTGATAGCGAGCTTAAGACGTCTGAAAGCATAAGCTTCGTGATGTCGAGGTCGCGCTTCCAGTGCGTATTGCGGTGGGCTGGTTCAGCCACGGGCGACATCTGTTGCCCATCAATTTTTCGAACACAGAATTCGAGCGGAGCATTCCCATGAGCAGCAACAATACGATTTCCGAGCGCCTGAAGTTCAATCTGATCGATCAAGAGACGATTGCAACCTTGCGCAACGGGAAATCATTCGTGCTCGCTGAGCTGCCGCAAATCATGGACCGGTTTTACGACCACATCTCCAAATTTTCCGAGACCGCCGCGTTCTTCAAAAGCCGCGAGCACATGATGCACGCCAAGAAGATGCAGATCCAGCATTGGACGGTGATCCTCGACGGCCGTTTCGACGATACCTACCAGGCGTCAGTGACGAAGATCGGCCAGGTGCACAACAAGCTCGGCCTGGAGCCGCGCTGGTACATCGGCGGTTACAACGCGCTGGTCACCGGGCTGGTTGACGCTATTGCGCAGCGGATGCCGTTCGGCCGGTTCGATTCCAGCGCCAAGACCAAGCGCGCCGCATTGCAGACCGCTATCATCAAGGCCGCCATGCTCGACATGGATCTGGCGATCTCGGTCTATATCGAGGAAGGCCGCCGCGATCGGCGGGCGACGCTGGACCGGCTGGCGGCGGATTTCGAGAAGACGGTCGGCGGCGTGGTCACCATCGTGGCCTCGGCCTCCAACGAATTGCAGACCTCGGCGCAGAGCCTGACTTCGTCGGCCAGCTCGGCCGCATCGCAGTCGCAAGTCGTCGACATGGCCTCGCGTGAAGCGACATCCAGTGTGCAGGCCGTCGCCGTGGCCACCGAAGAACTCACCAGCTCGATCAGCGAGATTTCGCGCCAGGTCAACGAATCCTCGCGGATCGCGAGTGCGGCCGTGCGCGACGCGGACGAAACCGCGGTGAAGATGAATCGTCTCGCGGAGGGTGCGCAGAAGATCGGCACGGTGGTCGAGCTGATCAACAACATCGCGGCGCAGACCAACCTGCTGGCGCTCAATGCCACCATTGAAGCGGCGCGCGCCGGCGAGGCCGGGCGCGGTTTCGCGGTGGTGGCGCAGGAGGTCAAGTCGCTAGCCGAGCAAACCGCCAAGGCGACTGCGGAGATCGCCGAGCAGGTGGGCGACATCCAGAGCTCGACCACCGAATCGGTGGCGGCGATCGGCACCATCACAAAGGTCATCAATGCGCTGAACGAGATCTCGACGGCGATTTCAGCGGCGGTCGAGGAGCAGGGCGCGGCAACCAACGAAATCTCGCGCAGCGTTCAGGAAGCATCGCGGGGCACCAGCGAAGTATCGTCCAACATCTCCGGCATCACGGCGACCGCCGGCGAAACCGGCGCGGCTGCCTCGCAAGTGCTGTCGGCGGCTTCGGAACTGTCGCGGCAATCGGAGCAGTTGCGCAGCGAGGTCGATAAATTCCTTGCCACCGTCAAGGCTGCGTAAGCTCCGTTTCGGTGTTAGCTTGCGACACGGCTGCCGGACCTGGACTTCTTCAGGCGCGGCAGCCGAGGGGCTGCAATGATCTATCGCCAGACCGTCGGTGCGCATTCATTCGTCTTTGACACTCTGCGCGACCTGCTCGCCAAAGCGACGCCACCGCGATCCGGCGACCGGCTGGCCGGCATCGCCGCCGCCACCGCCGAGCAGATGATCGCGGCGCGGATGGCCCTGGCCGATCTGCCGCTGACGCAGTTTCTGCAAGAGACCGTCATTCCCTACGAAGACGACGAGGTCACCCGGCTGATCGTCGACAGCCACGATGCCGTGGCGTTTGCGGCAGTATCGTCGCTGACGGTCGGCGGCTTGCGCGATTGGCTGCTGTCGGATGCCGCCACCCCTGCGGTGCTGCAAAAGCTCGCCACTGGCATCACCCCGGAAATGGCGGCCGCGGTGTCGAAGCTGATGCGCAACCAGGACCTCATCCTGGTGGCGAAGAAGTGCCAGGTCACCACCCGGTTCCGCAACACCATCGGTCTGCGCGGTCACATGAGTGCGCGGCTGCAACCCAATCATCCATTCGACGATGCCCGCGGCATCGCCGCGGCGATTCTCGACGGTCTCATGCTCGGCTCCGGCGACGCCTGCATCGGCATCAACCCGGCCAGCGACGATCCCGCCGTGCTGGGCTCCTTGGTGTGGCTGCTCGACGACGTCATCACCAGGTTGCAAATCCCCACGCAAAGCTGCGTCCTGACCCATGTCACCACCACCATCGACCTGATCGGGCAGGGCTTCCCGGTCGATCTGGTGTTCCAGTCGATCGCCGGCACCGAGGCCGCCAACAGCAGCTTCGGCATCGACCTTGCGCTGCTGAGAGAGGCGCATGCCGCCGGCCTGTCGCTGAAGCGCGGCAACATCGGCAATAATGTGATGTATTTCGAAACCGGACAGGGCTCGGCGCTGTCGGCCAATGCCCATCATGGCGTCGATCAGCAGACTTGCGAGGCCCGCGCCTATGCCGTGGCCCGCGCCTTCGATCCACTGCTGGTCAACAGCGTGGTCGGCTTCATCGGCCCGGAATATCTCTATGACGGCAAGGAGATCATCCGGGCCGGGCTCGAGGACCATTTCTGCGGCAAGCTGCTCGGCCTGCCTCTTGGCGTCGACGTCTGTTACACCAACCATGCCGAAGCCGATCAGGACGACATGGACAACCTGCTGACGCTGTTGGCGGCGGCCGGCGTCACCTTCATCATGGGGGTGCCGGGCGCTGACGACATCATGTTGAATTACCAGTCGACTTCGTTTCACGATGCGCTTTACGTCCGCGACCTGTTCAACCTCAAGCGGGCGCCGGAATTCGACGCCTGGCTCGTGCGCTCCGGCCTGGCCGGCGCCGATGGCCGGCTCACCGCGCAGGATGGCCTGCTGCCGGAACTCGCGGCGCGGCTGATCGCGTGATGATGCAGGCGCACGGTGGATCACGCCGGCCATAAATTCAGCCATCTGGCCGCTGCGAGCGAAGAGGAGATCGGCGCTGTATCCACAGGCCGTGTGGTGGTCCTCAGAAGGATAGGCCGAATCCGGCGAGCTGTGCGATCAACGGTTCCCGATGTTGTCGCGAGAGGGGAAGACATGAAGAACGTTGATCGAAAATGGTTTGTGCTGCTCGCCGTCGTGGTGATTGCCGCGGTCGCGGCAGGCACCTGGTATTACCGCAGCAAATGTCACGGCGTTGACGCGTGTGCCGCTGCGGAAGCGGAAAGTCATGAGCGGGACAGACCCAGCGAGCCTCAGTGAGCGCGGTTCCCTTCAGGCAAGGCCCTGCGGATTTCGTGCGACGGCTTCAGGCAGGCGAGACCTCTTTACAGTTCCGACAACGAATGTCTGAGGTGTCGGTGCGCGTTCGAGTTGGTCAGAAGCGTGGCGATGGCGCAGCAAATATAGGGCGCATGCATCGATGTGTGAATAAAACGCTCGTGCATATCGTCATCAGCTTTTTATCCATCGTCGGTGGTGAAAGGGCGCGTCTGTTGCGGGAGAGTGACAGTTATCTGTGCGCAATAGTCTAGGTTCACGGACGAACGCGATGGCCCATACGGGGCTGAAATTTAGGAACGACAATGAAAAAGCTTCTTCTGGCCTCGGCTGCCCTCTCCCTGATCGCAGTTGCCTCGCAGGCTTCGGCTGCCGACCTCGCCGCCCGTCCGTACACCAAGGCACCGGCCATGATGGCTGCGCCGATCTACAACTGGACCGGCTTCTACTTCGGCGGTCACGTCGGCGGCGCGTTCGCGGGCAGCAACAACACCGTTCTCGGAACCGGCAACGATGGCGTGTTCATGGGCGGCGCCCAGGTCGGTTACGACATGCAGTTCTCCCCGAACTGGGTGTTCGGCGTGGAAGCCAACTATAGCTGGCTGGACACCGCGAGCAGCTTCGCCAACCGCGGCCTCGGTTCGGTCACCGGCCGTCTCGGCTACACCTGGGGCAGCCCGGCCCTGCTGTACGTCAAGGGTGGTTACGCCTGGGCCGACACGCGCTTCAGCAACGGCTTCTCCGGCAACGGCGGCCGCGATGGCTACACCGTCGGTGGCGGTCTGGAATATCTGTTCACCGCGAACTGGTCGGGCAAGATCGAGTACCAGTACTATGACTTCGGTACCGCGAACTTCACCGTTCCTGTCGTTGGCAACATCAAGAACGACGAGCACACCATCAAGGCTGGCCTGAACTACCGCTTCAACCTCGGCAGCCTCGGCGGCGGCTTCTAAGCTTCCGCTCTGCTCCAGACAAACGAAGGCCCGCAGCGATGCGGGCCTTTTTGCTTTCGCATCGACGCCGACGCAGGGGCCGGCAGGTGTGCCGGAGTCTTTTCCGACCGCGCCCGCCGACCGAGCCGATCGCCGACGTCAAAAAGATGTCATCCCGGCTTCAAACAGGCGCGCTCGCCGGGATTGGCCGGGTCGGGTTCCGCCACAATCTTGAAGAATTTGTAGCCCAGCCTGTCCAGCAGTGATTAAATTGATTACTGTTACGTTTGACGGAACCGCTTGATATCCAAGGGATTAGACTGAGCGTTGCGCGACCAAGGGGCGGTGCGCGGACGACTTCACAGAGGACACTCGATGAGAGCTGAGGGCAGGCAGACGGCACGGCGCATTTTGTGCGTCTTTCCGCGATACACCTCTTCGTTTGGCACGTTCGAATACGCTTATCCTCTCACCGATGGTGTGCAGGCCTTCATGCCCCCGCAGGGCCTGCTGCTGATCGCGGCCTACCTGCCAGCGAACTGGCAGGTCCGCTTCATCGACGAAAATATCCGTCCGGCCACGCCTGAAGACTTCCTGTGGGCCGAGGCCGTGTTCGTCAGCGGCATGCATATCCAGCGCCCGCAGATGAACGAGATCTGTCACCGCGCCCACGGCTACGACCTGGCGGTGGCGATCGGCGGGCCGTCGGTGTCGTCATGTCCAGAATATTATCCGGCCTTCGACTATCTGCACTGCGGCGAACTTGGCGACGCCACCGACCGGCTGATCGACATTCTTGCGGCCGACACGAGGCGTCCGGCGCAGCAGGTTGTGCTGAAAACCGCTGACCGTCTGGATATGACCGAATTTCCAATCCCCGCCTACGAGCTGGCGGAGATTCCGCGCTATTTCCTGGGTTCGATCCAGTATTCCTCGGGCTGTCCGTATCAGTGCGAATTCTGCGACATTCCCGGCCTGTACGGTCGTAATCCGCGGCTGAAGTCGCCGGAGCAGATCACCGCCGAGCTCGACAAGCTGCTGGAATGCGGCATCATGGGCTCGGTCTATTTTGTCGACGACAATTTCATCGGCAACCGCAAGGCCGCGCTCGATCTGCTGCCGCATCTGGTGGAATGGCAGAAGAAGACCGGCTATGTGCTGCGTCTATCCTGCGAGGCCACGCTGAACATCGCCAAGCGCCCGGAAATCCTGGCCTTGATGCGCGATTCGCTGTTCGGGACGATCTTCTGCGGCATCGAGACGCCGGACCCGGTGGCCCTGAAGGCGATGAAAAAGGACCACAACATGGTCCTGCCCATCATGGAATCGATCGAGGTCCTGAACAGTTTTGGCATGGAGGTGGTGTCCGGCATTATCCTCGGTCTCGACACCGATAGGCCGGAAACCGGGCAGGCGCTGCTCGACTTTGTCGACGCGTCGCAGATCCCGCTGTTGACGATCAACCTGCTGCAAGCCTTGCCGCAGACTCCGTTGTGGGATCGCCTCAAGAAGGCCGACCGTCTCAACGAGGACGAGGGCCGCGATTCCAACGTCGAATTCCTGCTGCCGTATCACGACGTGGTCAATTCATGGCGCGCCTGCATGGGCGCGGCCTACCAGCCGCAAAAGTTGCTGGACCGCTACGAGTACCAGATCACCCATACCTATCCGAACCGCATCATGCCGCGCACCAAGCAGCAGATGTCCTGGAAGAACATCCGCATGGGATTGATCATGCTGCGCAACATCTTCTGGAAGGTCGGCGTCCTCGGCGATTACAAGGCGGTGTTCTGGAAGTTCGCACTGCGCCGCCTGGCCCGCGGCGAGATTGAATACCTGATCTCCTCGATCATGGTTGCGCAGCACCTGATCATGTTCTCGCGGGACGCTTCACAGGGCACGACCAGTGCTTCCTATTACTCGATGAAGATGCCGGACGCGGTGCCGGCGGAATAGGCCGGCGTGGCGCCGGCTTCACTGGGCGGGACGAAATGACTTTGCCATCGCGCCCGCCGCGGACGCTGGACGATCTCAAGGCGCTGACCCCGGCGCGGGTGGCGCTGGGCCGCGTTGGCGGCGGCCTTCCGACCCGTGCACTGCTGGATTTCACCCTCGATCACGCCCGCGCCCGCGACGCGGTGCATGCGCCGTTCGATGCGGAACGGCTCGCCTCCGATCTGGCCGGCCTCGGCCTCACACCGATCCTGGTGACCAGCCAGGTCGCCGACCGCGGCGATTATCTGAAACGCCCCGATCTCGGCCGGTTGCTCGATGCTGCCTCGGAGACGCGTTTGGCGGAGCGCCAGCAACCGCCCTGCGACATGGTGCTGGTGATCGGCGACGGGCTGTCGCCGGCCGCCGTCAACGCCCATGCCGCAGGCCTGGTGCGCGGGTTGCTGCCGCGGCTGGCGGAGGCGGGGATCGGCCTTGGGCCGGCGGTGGTGGCAGGCGGTGCCCGCGTTGCGCTTGGCGATCGCATCGGCGCCTTGCTGAATGTGCGAATGGTGGTGGTGCTGATCGGCGAGCGGCCCGGTCTGTCGGCGCCGCACAGTCTCGGCGCCTACCTGACCTTTGCGCCCAAGCCCGGCCTGACCGATGCCGAACGCAATTGCGTCTCCAACATCCATGCCGCCGGGCTGAGCTACGACGAGGCCGCCTTCAAGATCGCCTGGCTGGCGCGCGCGGGCCTCGCCCGCGGCGTCACCGGCGTGGCGCTGAAGGACGACAGCGGACGACCGTCGCAGATTGCCGGTCCTGGCCCGGTTGCGAGCTCAAGGGCCTGAACGAAAACATCGCGGGTGTTCGCGCCATTGTGACCGGGAACGCAATCGCCGCGCTGCCGCCGCCTTGCGAGTCGTCATGCGGACCTGCTACACCTCGCAACGCCAAATTTACTGCATGTTTTCAAGGGCCAATGCTGGTCGCTGCGGCGCTCTCAGCCTCATTCCTGCCCGGGACGCTAGCTAGGCAAACGACGCCGACGACAGGACTGGACGCACCATGCACGACAAGAATTCCCGCGACGCCGATCTCTCTCCATCGGGTCGCCGGTCGCTGAGCATCGCCTTCGGGCTGGAGCGCATCGGCCTGATTGCGGTCAAGGCGCCGGTGCTGTCCTGCATTATCCTGCTGGCGCTGGTGGTCGGCGCCATCTTCGGCATCCAGCGCATCAAGATCGACGATTCGCTGAGCCAGCTGTTCCGCTCCGACAGCAAGGAATATCGGCAGTACGAGGAAGTGACGAAGCGCTTTCCGTCCAGCGAGTTCGACGTGCTGGTGGTGGTCGAGGGCAAGACCCTGCTGGAACGGCAGAACCTCGAGAAGGTGCGCGACCTCGTCACCGATCTGCAGCCTGGTCGACGGCGTGCGCGGGCTGATCTCGCTGTTCTCGGCGCGCCAGGCGCCGGCGCCCGGCAAGCTGCCGGCGGCGCTGTTCCCGTCGGAATTGCCGGAAGGGGCCGCCTACGACAAATTCATCGAGACGGTGAAGAACAACGAGATCATCCGCGGCAAATTGCTGTCCGATGACGGCACGCTGGCCCTTGTGGTGCTGTCGCTCGATCCGGCGGTGGTCAGCAACAACAAGCTGAGCAAGGCCGTCGGCGAGATCCGCAAGATCATGAACGACGATCTGGCCGACAGTGGGCTGACCAAGCAGCTCTCCGGCGTGCCGGTGATGCAGCTCGAGATCCGCAACGCGGTCGAGCGCGACGGCCTGATCTACAACGTCGCCGGCATTCTCGCCGGCTGCCTGATCGCCATCATCTTCTTCCGCAAGGTGTCGTTCATGATCGTGGCGGCATTCCCGCCGCTCCTGGCGATCCTGCTGGCGCTGGGCGCGCTGGGCTGGGCCGGCTTCAGCCTCAACATGTTCCTCAACGTGATGACGCCGCTGATCATGGTGATCAGCTTCGCGGATTCCATGCAGCTGACCTTCGCGGCGCGCGACCGGCTGATTGCGGGCGAGGACAAGTATTCGGCGTTCAAGAACGCGGTCCTGGTGGTCGGCCCGGCCTGCGTGCTGACCCACGCCACCGCCGGCATTTCCTTTCTCGCCTTGCAGTTCTCCGATTCGGATCTGATCCGCGCCTTCGGCGAGGCGGGTCTCGCCGCCACCGTCATTGCGCTGCTGGCGGTGCTGTCGCTGGTGCCGGTGTTCGGCGTGCTGCTGGTACGCAACGAAAAGGTGTTTGCCGCCAAGTTCCAGACCGCCGACGCCGGCGTCAACGCGCTACGCTCCTTCTGTTACTGGATCGCGGTGCGTATGGTCGGCCGTCCGGGCCTGTTCAGCCTGATCTCGGTCGTTCTCGTCGGCGGCCTGGCTGTCATCTATGCCAATCTGGAACCGCGTTATCGCCTCGCTGACCAGGTGCCGGACAAGGAGCAGGCGGTGGCCGCCTCCGGTCGTCTCGATGCCAAGCTGACGGGCGCCAATCCGATCGACGTGTTGATCGAGTTCCCCAAGGGCGAGACGCTGTATTCGCCGCAGACCCTGCAGACCATCGCCGACGTGCATTCGATGGTGGAGAAGTCGGCTGGCGTCGGCAATGTCTGGTCGCTGGAAACGCTGCGCCGCTGGCTGGCTGAAAAGGCGGGCAGTAACGACGTGGCGACGCTGAAGGAATATGTCAGCCTGCTCCCCGAACATCTGGTGCGGCGCTTCATCTCCGCCGATCAGATGGCGGTGGTGGTGTCCGGCCGGGTACCGGACCTCGATTCAAGCGCGATCCTGCCGGTGGTCGACAAGCTCGACAGCCAGTTGAACGACATCCGCAAGAAGCATCCCGGCTACGAAATCGCGGTGACCGGCCTGTCGGCGATCGCGGCGCGCAATTCCGCTGGCATGATCGAGAAGCTCAACCACGGCCTGACCATCGAATTCGGGCTGGTGGCGATCTTCATCGGATTGGCGTTCCGCTCCTGGGTGGTCATGTTCGCCTGCATCCTGCCCGGCATCTTCCCGGTGGTGCTGTCGGGCACGGTGCTGTGGCTGCTCGGGGAGGGGCTGCAATTTGCCAGCGTGGTGGCCCTCACGGTGTCGTTCGGCCTCGGCCTCAGCGCCACCATCCACTTCCTCAACCGCCTGCGGTTGGAAGATACGCCCGGCACCGATCCCGCGATCGCGGTGGAGCGGGCCACCGTGCTGGTCGGGCCGGCGCTGATCCTGACCACGGTGGTGCTGGCCTGCGGCCTCGTCGTCACGGTGTTTTCGGATCTGCCGTCACTGCGGCTGTTCGGCTGGCTCTCGGCCTTCGCCATGGTCGCGGCCCTGTTCGCCGACCTTTTCATCCTGCGTCCGACCGCAATGTGGCTGATCAACCTGCAGCAGAAGATTTCCGGGACGTCCGTGCTGGCCAAGCCGGCGGAGTAGGGACTGGGGCACCACGCACGCGACTGTCATCCCCCGCGAAAGCGGCGGACCCGGTATACGCAGGCGCTTGTGATAAATCGCAACTGCCGGTGCTGCCGGGTCGCCGGGTCCTGGCGCGCAGTTGCGCGCAGGCCGGGCGACGGCAGGGAATGTACCTCAGCCCTTGACCATGCTGATCTGTACGCCGCGGATCTCGCCCTTCGAACTGATCGACACCGACTGCCGGTTGCCGCGGGTCGTCAGGGTGATGGTGGCTGCGAAACCGGCCGCTTCGACGAACACGTCAATCTGGCCGCCGCCAGCGCGGCCATTGAGGTTGCCGTAGACATTGCGGCTGGCCTCGCTCCAGCTTCCGGTCACCTGGTTGCCCTGGCTGGTGACGTCGCTCGAGAGGTCGAACTTGTAGCTGTCGCTGGCGCAGCGCAGGGTCTGCTTCAGCGCGTTACCGCCGTCGACCTTGTAGGTTGCCCGGCAGCGAATCCGCTCGGTGGTACCATCCGATAGCGAGACCGTGCCGTTGCCGCTCCACGAGCCGTCGAAGCCGGCAAACGGACCCGATTGCGCATGGCCGGCGGATACCGAGAACAGCAACGCGGCGCCGATGCTCGCCGCCTTGATCGCGCGCGCGGTGAAACTTTCAGCAAAGCTCTGCATATCGACTTTCCCCATCAAGATGACGATGCCGCGTCGAGATATACGTCGCGTCCTATCGAAGTTTAAGTGTCGCTGCGGTGCTTTTGGTTCAAGCGATGGTGTGCTCCGCGATGCGATGTTATTCCGCAGGAGGTGAAGCATTTATGTTGCCGGGTGGCTTGCGACCAAAAGTTCCCGCAGAGCCGAATGCCTGGATTGCGGGCGAGGCCACCTCCTCGGCGTAGCGTGGACACAAATTCGGCCTATCGCAATGTTTCCTGTGGCACGGCTGCATCGTTCGCCGCTAAACAGCGCGAGGGCCTGACGTTCAGGCCTTGCCAACGGTGCGAACCACGCTGGATATGCTATGCAGAATCCGGGCTGAATCCCCCTATATTGAAGGAAGACAATGCGTAAAATTTTCTTGGTACTGGCGGTGGTTTCTGTTTCTGCCTCGACGGGCGCATTGGCCCAGCAGCAACAGCGAAGCGGCACCGAGCAGGAACAAAAGGCCTGTACCCGCGACGTCCAGCGCTTTTGCCGCCCCCTGATGGATCAGGGTGACCTTGTCATTCTGTCCTGCCTCAAGGAAAACCGCCCCAAGCTGACCAAGGCCTGCAACGAGGTGTTGGTAAGCCACGGCCAGTAAGGCCTGGGCCGCGCGGAGGGCGGGCCAACTGCCCAGTCCGCCGCGGAAAGTTCCGGTCGGCAGATTGGCGTTGGTCTAGCCGGCGGATTTCCCCTATATGGGGGCGCGACCCGATCCGTCCATGGCCCTTTTCGGGCCCGGGCGGTACGCGGGTGACCATGTTCCAACCAACGTAGCCAGTTCCTGATGACCCCTGCGAGCGACCTGCGATCTGGGAAGACCCATCGCGACGAGAATTTCCCGGTGGCGTCGTGGATCATTCATCCGCGCCACCGTGCCCTGATTCTCGCCTTCTACAATTTCGTCCGTACCGCCGACGACATCGCCGATCACGCCGAGCTTGGCGATGCGGCCAAGCTGGCGTTGCTCGACGAGCTCGAGGCGGGGCTGCTCGGGCAGGGCGATGCCCAGCCCGAGGCGCTGGCGCTACGTTCGGCACTCGCGGAGCGGGCGATGCCGCCGCGCCACGCCTGTGACGTGCTGACGGCATTCCGCATGGACGTCACCAAGCGGCGCTACGCCAATTGGGATGAGCTGATTCATTATTGCTCGTTTTCCGCCATGCCGGTCGGCCGCTTCATGCTGGATGTGCACGGCGAGAGCACGGCCACCTGGCCGGCCTCTGACGCGCTGTGCGCGGCCTTGCAGATCAACAACCATCTGCAGGATTGCGCCGCCGACTATCGCGACCTCGATCGCGTCTACATTCCCGCCGAGACCTTTGCGCGCCACGGCGCCGGCATCGCGGATCTCGCCCAACCGAAGTCTTCGCCAGCGCTGCTGGCCGGTATCCGCGAACTGGCGGCCAAGACCGAGACCCTGATGGTGCAGAGCCAGACCCTGGCTGGGCACGTGACGGACATCCGGCTCGGCTGCGAGATCGCGGTGATCGAAACCTTCGCCTGGCAGATCCTGAACCTGTTGAAGGTGCGCGATCCGCTCAGCGACAATGTCCACCTGTCGAAGCCGGCGATGGCCGGTTTCGCCCTGAGCGGCATCGCCGGCTTCCTGTGGCGCCGCGCCACCGGCAGCGCGCCGTTGTCCCGATCGACGCCCCGCGCATGAACCAGCAGATGACGTCCGAAGTCGAACAGCCTCAGGGCATTGCGGCAGGCAGCTCGTTTTACGCGGCGATGCGGATCCTGCCGCGCGCCCAGCGCGAGGCCATGTTCCAGATCTACAGCTTCTGCCGTCAGGTCGACGATATCGCCGACTCCGATGGCCCGCGCGACGTCAGGCTTGCCGACATGGCGCAGTGGCGGCGCGATATCGATGCGCTCTATGACGGCCATCCGCCAGCCCGCGTGCGCGACTATGTCGGCCCGATCAAGCAGTTCGGCATGCGCAAGGAAGATTTCATCGCCGTCATCGACGGCATGGAAATGGATATTCCCGCCGACATCCGCGCGCCCGACGAGGCGACGCTGGATCTGTATTGCGACCGTGTCGCCAGCGCCGTCGGCCGGCTGTCGGTCAAGGTGTTCGGCCTGCCGGACGAGGACGGCATTCTGCTGGCGCATCACCTCGGCCGCGCGCTGCAATTGACGAACATTCTGCGCGACATCGACGAGGATGCCGGCATCGGGCGCCTGTATCTGCCGCGCGAGATGCTGTTTCACGCCGGCATCACGTCGAGCGATCCCCAGGTGGTGATCGCCAGCCCGGCGCTGCCGAAGGTCTGCGCGCCGCTGGTGCTGCGGGCACGGATGCATTTCAAGAAGGCCGACGAGATCATGAGCCGCAACAAGCGGCGTTTGGTGCGGGCGCCGCGCATCATGTCGAAATACTATCGCAAGATTCTCGAACTGCTGGTCAAGCGCGGCTTTGCGCTGCCGCGCGATCCGGTGCGCCTCGGCAAGGCGTCCAAGATTGCCATCCTGCTGCAATACGCGATCATCTGATGCCCAAAACAGTTCACATCATCGGTGCTGGAATTTCCGGCCTTTCCGCGGCGGTTCGCCTCGTCAATGCCGGCTGGCAGGTCGAGGTGCACGAGGCCACCCAGCAGGCCGGCGGTCGCTGCCGCTCCTATTTCGACGCAGCGACGCAGCTGACCATCGACAACGGCAACCACCTGCTGCTGTCGGGCAACAGCCACGCCGTCGCCTATGCCAGGTCGATCGGCACCGAGGCAGGCCTTGTCGGGCCGGCAACCGCGCAGTTTCCGTTCATCGACCTGGCGAGCGGAAAACGCTGGCTGCTCGATCTCGGCAACAGCAAAATTCCGACCTGGCTGTTCGACAAGTCCCGCCGTGTCCCGGACACCTCGGTGATGGATTATCTGCGGCTGATGCCGCTGGTCTGGTCGAAGCCGAGCCGGCTGGTCGGCGATGCCATCCCCTGCACGGGCACGCTTTACGACCGGCTGGTCCAGCCACTGCTGCTGGCGGCGCTCAATGTCGATCCGCCGGAAGGCTCGGCGGGGCTGGCCGGCGCCATCGTCCGCGAAACCCTGTTAGCCGGCGGGCGGTCCTGCCGCCCGCTGATTGCCCGCGACGGCCTGTCCGCGGTGCTGGTCGAGCCGGCCATCGAGCTGCTGCGGGCCGGGGGCGCCGGCGTGCATTTCGGCCACGAGCTGCGCGGCTGTGAGATGCAGGGCGACCGGGTCGGCGCGTTGAATTTCGGCGCCGGCGACAGCATTGCGATGGGCATCGACGATGTCGTCGTGATGGCGGCGCCGCCGCGGGCGGCCATGTCCATGCTGCCCGGACTGACCGCTCCGACCAAATTCCGCGCCATCGTCAACGCGCATTTCCGCTTCGATCCGCCACCGGGATTGCCGGACCTGACCGGCGTGGTCGGCGGGCTGGTCGAATGGCTGTTCGCGTTTCCGCAGCGGCTGTCGATCACCATCAGCAACGCCGACCGGCTCATCGACATGCCGCGCGAGGAACTGGCGCGCGCGCTCTGGCACGACATCTGCCGGACCGCCGGCATCGACGTCGCCACCGAGCTGCCGCCGTGGCAGATCGTGCGCGAGCGCCGCGCCACCTTTGAAGCCACGCCGGAGCAGAACGCGCTGCGGCCCGGTCCCGTCACCGCCTTCAAGAACCTGTTTCTCGCCGGTGACTGGACCGATACCGGGTTGCCGGCGACCATCGAGGGATCGGTGCGATCGGGCGATCGCGCCGCCGATCTCGTGCTGGCGATGCGCCGGGCCTGATCCCACAGGCGCGCGACCGGCTCGCGCGGCGACCACGGAGAAGTCGAGCAGGATGGATGTCATGAACGACCACGTCGAAGTTGAACGCGCCACGCTCGATGCGAGCATCGCATCGGCAAAGCACGGCCTGCTGAGTTTCCAGCAGCCCGACGGCCACTGGGTGTTCGAGCTCGAAGCCGATGTCACCATCCCCTCCGAATACGTTCTGCTGCGCCATTATCTCGCCGAGCCGGTCGATCACGAACTGCAGCGCAAGATCGGCAACTACATTCGCCGGACGCAGGGAACCCATGGCGGCTGGGCACTGGTGCAGGACGGTGCGTTCGACATGAGCGCCAGCGTGAAGGCCTATTTTGCGTTGAAGATGATGGGCGTCGATCCCAACGAGCCGTGCATGGCGAAGGCGCGCGAGGCGATCCGGTCGCGCGGCGGCGCCATCCACGTCAACGTGTTCACGCGTTTCATGCTGTCGATGTTCGGCGTGCTGACGTGGAAGAGCGTACCGGTGCTGCCGGTCGAGATCATGCTGCTGCCCTTCTGGTTTCCGTTTCACCTCAACAAGATTTCGTACTGGGCGCGCACCACCATCGTGCCGCTGATGGTGCTCGCCGCCCTGAAGCCGCGGGCGCAGAATCTCGGCGAGATCGATATCCGCGAACTGTTTCTGCAGGATCCCAAGCTGATCGGCCGAACGCCGCGGGCGCCGCATCAGAACCGCGCGCTGTTCGCGTTCTTCAGCGGCATCGACATCGTCCTGCGCGCCACCGAGCCGTATTTTCCCAAGCGGCTGCGGGCGCGTGCGATGGCCAAGGCGGTGGCCTTTGTCGAGGAGCGGCTGAACGGCGAGGACGGTCTTGGCGCGATCTATCCGCCGATGGCCAACACCGTGATGATGTATGAGGTGCTCGGCTTTCCCGCCGACTATCCGCCGCGGGCGGTGACCCGCGCGGGTATCGACAAGCTGCTGGTGATCGGCGAGGAGGAGGCCTACTGCCAGCCCTGCGTGTCGCCGGTGTGGGACACCGCGCTGACCGCGCATGCGCTGCTCGAGACCGGCGGTGACGACGCGGTGGCCGAGGCCAAGCAGGGGCTGGACTGGCTGCGGCCGAAGCAGGTGCTCGACGTCAAGGGCGACTGGGCGGTGAAGCGGCCGGAACTGCGGCCGGGCGGCTGGGCCTTCCAGTACAACAATGCGCATTACCCCGATCTCGACGATACCGCCGTGGTGATGATGGCGATGGATCGCGCGCGCCGGCGCAGCGGCACCAGCGACTATGACGTGGCCATCGACCGCGGCCGCGAATGGATCGAGGGCATGCAGAGCCGCGACGGCGGCTTCGCGGCGTTCGATGTCGACAACCTCGAATATTATCTCAACAACATCCCGTTCTCGGACCACGGCGCGCTGCTCGACCCGCCGACCGAGGACGTCACCGCGCGCTGCGTCTCGATGCTGGCCCAGCTCGGCGAGACCATCGGGTCCAGCAAGCCGATGGCCGACGGTGTCGACTATCTGCGCCGCACCCGGCTGCCGGAAGGATCCTGGTACGGCCGCTGGGGCCTGAATTACATCTATGGCACCTGGTCGGTGCTGTGCGCGCTGAACGCCGCCGGGGTGGACCATCAGGAACCGACGATGCGCAAGGCGGTGGGCTGGCTGCTGTCGATCCAGAACGCCGATGGCGGCTGGGGCGAGGACGCAGTCAGCTACCGGCTCGACTACAAGGGATATGAGCCAGCCCCGAGCACCTCATCGCAAACGGCATGGGCCTTGCTCGCGCTCATGGCTGCTGGTGAGGTCGAACATCCCGCCGTCGCCCGCGGAATGCGTTACCTGATTGACACACAAGGCGAAAAAGGCTGGTGGGACGAGGCGCGTTACACCGCAACAGGGTTTCCGCGGGTGTTTTATCTGCGCTACCATGGCTATGCAAAGTTCTTCCCGCTCTGGGCGCTGGCGCGGTTCCGGAATTTGAAAAGCACCAATAGCAGGGTGGTAGGGGTCGGAATGTGATTTTGGCGGCTGTGGATGCGTCGGCGGGCAATATGATGGACCCGCGGCCGGTGTTGATCGTGACTGGTCTGGTTCAGGAAGCCCGGATTGCCACCGGGCCCGGTATGACCGTCATCTGCAGCAGCAGCGACCCCATGCGGCTGCGCGCGCTGCTGGCGGAATTCGATCACAGCTCCATTCGCGGCGTCATCAGCTTCGGCGTCGCCGGTGGCCTCGATCCCGAGTTGAAATCAGGCGCCGTGGTCATTGCCACGGAAGTGATGGGCGGCGACCGCCGCTGGACGGCCGCCGAATCGCTCAGCGACGAACTGATCGCCGGTGCCGGCCTCGGACGCCAGACCGTGTTCCGCGGTGGCCTGGTCGGGGTCGAGAAAGTGGTGACGGGGCAGGCCGGCAAGGCCGCGTTGCGCTCGGAAACCGGCGCCGTCGCCGTCGACATGGAAAGCCACATCGCTGCCGATTTCGCCCATGCGGCGGGTCTGCCGTTTGCCGCCCTGCGGGTGGTCAGCGATCCCGCGCACCGTGCGCTGCCGGAACTGGCGACCACCGCGATCAAGCCGAATGGCGATGTCGACCTGCGCAAGGTGATGCGCGGCATCGCCCGCAATCCCATGGTGATCCGCGCGCTGGTGTCCACCGGCCGCGATTTCAACCGCGCCCTGCGCAGCCTGCGCGGCTGCCGCAGCTTCATGCTCGGCAGCAGCAGCCTCTCGGCCGCCGAGGTCTAGACGTTCCCGGATCGCGCCACCCCGCGGCCCTCTGGCGAGGACCGCGCTCCCCAAGATGAGAAGCGCTTGCCGGTCTTCAAAATGACGGCGGCGTGCACGCGCTGATGATTTCGCAAGGCGCGTCCCCGACGCAGCGGAATCGATGCGGGCGGCGGCTTTCGAAATAATAGGCATCGCCCGGGTTGAGAACGCGGCGCTCGTCGTCCACGGTCACTTCGAGCCGCCCACTCACCACGATGCCGCCTTCCTCACCCTCATGCACCAGCGGCACGCGGCCGGTGTCGCTGCCCGGCTCGTAGCGCTCTTTCAGGATCTGCAGGCTGCGACCGAAAAGATTGTCGCCGATCTGGCGGTAGGAAATCGGCTTCTTGCCGATCTCGGTCAGCTCATCGGACCGATAGAAGGCTTTTTGCCGCGTCTCCGGTTGCATGGCGAAGAATTCGGCCAGCCCCATCGGGATGCCGTCGAGAATGCGCTTGAGCGCGCCAACCGACGGATTCATCTGGTTGGACTCGATCAGCGAAATCGTCGAATTGGTCACGCCCGCGCGTTTGGCCAGTTCGCGCTGCGACAGCTTGTGATGCCCGCGAACAAACCGCAGCCGTTCGCCCAGATCGATGGTCATCCCGAATGCCTGTTGGAAGTGTTTCGGATCCGGCAAATATGCGCCGTCGTATACAGATAAATCAATGGCTTACCTGGACCAAGAAAAGGACTTGTTGTGCCTTGGGCGAACGTGATCTCGTGCAGACAGCCAGAGGAGCGCCCCGTGACCATTCATCAAATTCCGAACAGCCTGCAACTCGAATCGTTCTGGATGCCGTTTACCGCCAACCGGCAGTTCAAGTCGGCGCCGCGCATGTTCGCCTCCGCGCAGGGCATGCACTACATGACCGAAGACGGCCGCAAGGTGATCGACGGATCGGCGGGCCTGTGGTGCACCAACGCGGGCCACGGCCGCCGCGAGATCGCCACCGCCGTCGAGCGTCAGCTCACCACCCTCGACTTCGCGCCCGCGTTCCAGATGGGCCATCCGCTGGCTTTCGAGTTCGCCAACCGGTTGGCCGAGATTGCACCCGAAGGCCTCGACCGCATCTTCTTCACCAATTCCGGTTCGGAATCGATGGACACGGCGCTGAAGATCGCGCTGGCCTATCACCGGGCCAATGGCCAGGCCACGCGCACGCGCTTGATCGGCCGCGAGCGCGGCTATCACGGCGTCGGCTTCGGCGGCACGTCGGTGGGCGGCATGGTCAACAACCGCCGCGCCTTCTCATCCGCCCGGCTGCCGGGCGTCGATCACATCCGACATACCCATGACCTCGCGCGCAATGCGTTCGCGAAGGACCTGCCGGAGCATGGCGTCGAACTCGCCGACGACGTCGAACGGCTGGTCGCGCTGCATGGCGCCGAGACCATCGCAGCCGTCATCGTCGAACCGGTGCCGGGTTCGACCGGCGTGCTGCCGCCGCCGCAGGGCTATCTGAAGCGGCTGCGCGAATTGTGCACCAAGCACGGCATCCTGCTGATCTTCGACGAGGTCATCACCGGTTTCGGCCGGCTCGGCACACCGTTCGCGTCAAATTTCTTCGGCGTCACGCCGGACCTGATGACCACCGCCAAGGGCATCACCAACGGCACCGTGCCGTGCGGCGCGGTCTTCGCCAGCCGCAAGATCTACGACGGGCTGATGCACGGACCGGAAGGCCAGATCGAGCTGTTCCACGGCTACACCTATTCGGCGCACCCGGTGGCCTGCGCGGCCGGCATCGCGACGCTGGACATCTATAAGGCAGAGGGGTTGCTGACGCGTGGCGCCTCGATGGCCGAGTACTGGCGCGATGCCCTGCACCGGCTGCGGGATCTGCCCAACGTCATCGACATCCGCAATTGCGGCCTGATGGGCGCCGTCGAACTCGCCCCGCGCAAGGACGCCCCGGCCGCGCGCGGCTATGAAGTGATGGTCGACTGCTTCAACCACGGCCTGTATCTGCGCCAGAGCGGCGACGCGTTCGCCATGTCGCCGGCGTTGATCGTCGAGAAGAGCCACATCGACGATATCGTCTCGATCCTGGGCGATGCCATCAAGCGCGTCGCCTAAGTCTGATACCGCAGACTGCGACGCTGCTGTTTTCCCTGTCCCGCAAGCGGGGGAGGGGACGCACCGCCGGTCCCAGGTTTCTAAAAGTGCGAAACAAAAGGGGCGCGATTTGCATCGCGCCCTTTTTTTCGATTTCGTAGTTCGTTGCCTTACGCCGCGGTGGTGGCCTTCTGCTGCGCCTTTTGCGCGGCGGCTTCCGCCTCGTCCTTGCGGATGTCGGAAAGCCGCTTCTGGACTTCGGCGGAGAAGATGTACTGCGCCGGGCGCTGGTGATCGAGGTTGATCTCCGGCGCCATCGGGCCTGACGTCTTGACGCCGCGCAACGCGACCCACAAAGCCTTGAGCGGGTTGGTGATGGCGTTGTCCGCAGCGGTCGGCTCGTAACCGCAATGGGCCATGCAGTCGGCGCACTTTTCGTACTTGCCGGTGCCGTAGGTGTCCCAGTCGGTGGTGTCCATCAACTCCTTGAAGGTCTTGGTGTAGCCTTCGCCGAGGAGATAGCACGGCTTCTGCCAGCCGAAGATGTTGCGCGCGGGCATGCCCCACGGCTTGCATTCGTATTCCTGGTTGCCGGCGAGGAAGTCCAGGAACAGGCCGGAATGCATGATGTTCCACTTCTTGCCCTTGCCCAGCGCAAAGACGTCGCGGAACAGCTTCTTGGTCTTGGTGCGGTTGAGGAAGTGCTCCTGGTCCGGCGCGCGCTCATAGGCGTAGCCGGGCGACATGGAGACGCCGACACCGAGCTCCACAGTGTAGTCCAGGAACTTGGCGATATCCTCGGCCGAGTGACCGTCGAAGATCGTGGCATTGACGTTGACGGCAAAGCCCTTGGCCTTGGCGGCCTTGATGGCGGAGACGGCGCGGTCGAACACGCCCTTCTGCGACACGGCCTTGTCGTGATGGTCCTTGAGACCGTCGAGATGCACCGAGAAGAACAGGTAGGGCGACGGCGTGAACAGGTCGAGCTTCTTTTCCAGCAGCAGCGCGTTGGTGCACAGCGAGACGAACTTCTTGCGCTCCACCAGGCCGCGCACGATCTCGCCGATCTCCTTGTGGATCAGCGGCTCGCCGCCGGGGATTGCGACCATGGGCGCACCGCACTCGTCGGCGGCATCCCAGCACTCCTGCGCCGACATGCGGCGGTTGAGGATGGCGTCGGGATAATCGATCTTGCCGCAGCCGACGCAGGCCAGGTTGCAACGAAACAACGGCTCGAGCATGAGAACCAGCGGATAGCGTTTCCGGCCGAGCAGTTTCTGCTTCACCAGATAGCTGCCGATTTTGATCTCTTTGAAGAACGGAATTGCCATTACAGTTTTCTTTCTCGGCGTCGTGGATTCAATCAACCGCGGTCAGTTCGGCAGGCAGCCGGAATTCAATATTCTCTTCGCGTCCCGGCAACACCGACACGGCCACCGGCCCGATGCGCCTTAAAACCTCAATAACATCATCTACAAGCACTTCTGGCGCCGAAGCGCCAGCCGTGATGCCCACTGTGCGGGCGTCTTTCAACCAGTTCGGGTTGAGCTCGCTGCCGTCGGCGATCAGATAGCTCGGCACGCCGACTTCGGTTCCGATCTCCCTCAGCCTGTTGGAATTGGAGCTGTTGGTGGCGCCAACCACCAGGATCACGTCAACGAGCTTGCTGAGGTCTCTTACCGCAGATTGGCGGTTTTGTGTCGCATAGCAGATATCTCGGATGTCCGGGCCCTGAATGTCGGTAAACTTCTGTTCAAGCGCGACAATAATGTCCCGGGTGTCGTCGACGCTGAGGGTGGTCTGGGTGATATAGGCGATCGGTAAATCTACCGGAAGTTGCAGGGATGCCACGTCCTCAACGCTTTGTACCAGATGTATCGGTCCGGGAACCTGACCCATGGTACCGACCACTTCGGGGTGCCCGTCATGGCCGATCAGCACCAGCGTCCGGCCCTTCGACACGTAGCGCTTGCCCTGATTATGGACCTTGGTGACCAGCGGGCAGGTTGCATTCAAGACAGGCAGGCCGCGGCTTTCAGCCTCTTCCTCGACGCTCCTGGCCACGCCGTGGGCGCTGAACACCGTCACCGCCTGCGGCGGTACCTCGGACAGGTCCTCGACAAAAATCGCGCCCTTGGCCTTGAGGCTTTCGACCACGTGCTTGTTATGGACGATTTCGTGGCGGACATAGACCGGTGGGCCGTATTTCTCCAGCGCCCGTTCGACGATATCGATGGCGCGCACCACGCCGGCACAAAAGCCGCGGGGCTGCGCGAGAAGCACTTGCAGAGGATTCTTACTCAGCACAATTCACCACGTTCATGACTGATTCCGTTCAATTCCGGTCAGGCCGCTCGTCGATTGTTGCGTTACGGCCGAGGGCCGGTCTGTGTGACAAAAATCCCGCACCATGCAATCAAGATGTGGCAACGTGGGTTCCCCGGCGATGGCGGGTGGTAAAATTACTGCATTCTGCAAAATGGGCAAATCTGTCCGAGAACTAATCTGTTCGTCACTTTGCAGCCTTGACGTCCAACTATATCAGCCCTTAGGGCATGTTTTATGCCATTTTCCCGGTCGATTGAATAAAGTGTGTTCAACCGCAAAGAATGAGCCGTGCGCCTCGCAAGGTTATCCGCCTTCCTTGCAAGCCTACCCTGAAAAGAAAGAAAAAGTGTGCTGACAACTTTTGTCGTCTCCATTGTTAGAGCCTGCACTCGCTTTGCGATTCCTACGGTCGTCGTCTCCCTCATCCTGGCGATTGGCGCGGGCTTCTACACGGCCAAACATTTCAGCATCAACACCGACATCAACACGCTGATCTCGCCGGATCTCGACTGGCGCAAACGTGACATCGCCTTCGACAAGGCGTTCGACCAGGAGCGGCTGATTCTGGCCGTGGTGGAGGCGCCGACGCCGGAGTTCGCGAATGCCGCGACAGCCGCGATGGAAAAGAAATTACATAGTAATACCAGCAACTTCGACTCGGTTCGCCGGCTCGGCGCCGGGGATTTCTTCGAGAAGAACGGGCTGTTATTCCTGCCCACGGCCGAGGTCGCGGAAATGACCGGCCAGTTTCAGTCGGCGGCGCCGTTGATCGAAATCCTGGCTGGCGATCCGAGCCTGCGCGGCCTGACCGGCGCATTGGAAACCGGCCTGGTCGGTGTCCGGCGCGGCCGGCTGCCGCTGGACAATACGGCGAAGACATTTTCATCGGTCGCGCAGACCGTCGAAACGGTGCTGAAGGGCACCCCCACGGCCTTCTCGTGGCGCGAGCTGGTGAGCCCGGAGCCGCTGACCGACGCCGACAAGCGCGGTTTCATCGAAATCAAGCCGATCATGGATTTCCAGGCGCTGGAGCCGGGCAAGGCAGCCACCGACGCGATTCGCCAGGCGGCGGTCGATCTCAACATCGCCGGTGAGTATGGCGCGCGGGTCCGGCTGACCGGCCCGGTGCCGATCGCCAACGAGGAGTTCGCGACGGTGCAGGACGGCGCGGTGGTCAACGGCATCGGCACGATCCTGATCGTGCTGCTGATCCTGTGGATGGCCCTGCATTCGGTGAAGATCATCTTCGCGGTGTTCGTCACGCTGATCTCCGGACTGTTGATGACCACGGCCGTCGGCCTGATGATGGTCGGATCGATGAACCTGCTGTCGATCGCCTTCGCGGTGCTGTTCGTCGGCCTCGGTGTCGACTTCGGCATCCAGTTCAGCGTTCGCTATCGCTCGGAACGCTACAAGAGCGGCGACCTGCAGGGCGCCCTGATCAAGGCCGCGGAGTATTGCGCGATCCCGCTGTCGCTGGCTGCGTTGGCCACGGCCGCGGGCTTCCTGTCGTTCCTGCCGACCGACTACAAGGGCGTTTCCGAGCTTGGCAAGATCGCCGGCGCCGGCATGATGATCGCCTTCCTCACCAGCATCACCATCCTTCCGGCGTTGCTCGACCTGCTGAACCCGGCCGGCGAGAAGGAACCGCTGGGCTATGCGTTTCTGGCGCCGGTCGATCATTTCCTCGAGAAGCAGCGCTACTGGATCATCGGCGGCACCCTGCTGGTCGCCATCGCCGGGCTGCCGCTGCTGTACTTCCTGCAGTTCGACTTCAACCCCATCAACCTGCGCAATCCAAAGGTCGAATCGATCGCCACCTTCCTGGACCTGCGCAAGGATCCGAACACCGGTGCCAACGCCGTCAACATCATGGCGCCCAATGAAGCCGGCGCCCGGCAGGTCGAGCAACGCCTGAGCAAGGTGCCGGAAGTCAGCCGCACCATGTCGCTGGACAGCTTCGTGCCCGAGGACCAGCCGGCCAAACTGGCGCTGATCAAGGCGGGCGCCAAGATTCTCGAGCCGGCGCTCAATCCGGATTCGGTCGATGCGCCACCCACGGATGCCGAGAATGTCGCGGCCCTGAAGGAGTCGGCCGACAGCCTGCGCAAGGTGGCCGGTAACCAGACCGGGCCGGGTGCTGTCGCGGCTAAGCGTCTCGCCGACGCCTTGGCCAAGGTGGCCGAAGCCACGCCGGCGCTCCGCGACAAGGTGCAGGCCACATTCGTGGCGCCTCTGCAGATCGCCCTGGCGCAGTTGCGCGGGCTGATGCAGGCCGCACCGGTCAGCCTGGAGACCTTGCCGCCCGACCTCGTCGATGCCTGGAAAACCAAGGACGGTCAGATCCGCGTTCAGGCGCTGCCGGGCGGCGATCCGAACGACAACGACACACTGCGCAAGTTTGCGGGCGCCGTGCTGGCGTCCGAGCCGCTGGCGGTCGGCGGTCCGATCTCGATCCTGAAATCCGGCGACACCATCGTCAAGGCGTTCATCCATGCCGGCATCTGGGCGCTGCTGTCGATCTCGTTGCTGCTGTGGCTGGCGCTGCGCCGCATCACCGACGTGCTGCTGACGCTGGTGCCGCTGCTGGTCGCCGGCGCGGTCACGCTGGAGATCTGCGTGCTGATCGGGTTGCCGCTGAACTTCGCCAACATCATCGCGCTGCCGCTGCTGCTCGGCGTCGGCGTCGCGTTCAAGATCTACTATGTGACGGCATGGCGTGCCGGCCACACCAACCTGCTGCAGTCGGCGCTGACCCGGGCGATCTTCTTCAGTGCGCTGACCACGGCCACGGCCTTCGGCAGCCTGTGGCTGTCGAGCCATCCGGGTACCGCGAGCATGGGCAAGCTGCTCGCGCTGTCGTTCGTGGTGACGCTGGCGGCGGTGCTGTTGTTCCAGCCGGCGCTCATGGGCAAACCCCGCGAACCGGGCGAATAGGCCCGGTCAACGAAGGCTACCTGGCGCCGTGCTGCCGATCAGCGCGCGGGGCGGGCAATTTCCGGCAGCAGGCAGATATCGCCGATATCGGCGGGCTGCCCGGTCGCAGCCGTCGCGGCCGCGGTCTTCGGAGTAGGGGCCTTGGACCCGGCTGCTGCGGTGGTCGGCGCCGCCTTCGGGGCTGCAGCAGCAGCCGGGGCCTGACCCGCGGCGGGCGCTGCAGGCTTCGGCGCCGTGCCGGTGATCCGCGCTATGATGCCCGGCTTGGCAGGCGCCGGTGTTGCGGCGCCCTTGGGTGGGTTGGTGGGGCTGGAGGGAATCGGCGGGCTGACGCGGGTCCAGGTCTGGCTGCCGCACAGCGGCCACACCAGGCAGCCCTCGATCTCTAGTTCGTCCGGGCCCTTCGGGCGAATGGTCGCGTCATAAAGCTTGCCGGAGTCCTTGGCGTCGTAGACCTTGCCCTTCCACTCATCGGCCTTGGGATTCTTCTTCATGTCGATCAGCGTCACCATGCCCAGCGTGGGCCGATTCCGCTTCGATACGTCGGGATTGTTCTTGTCGATGCCCCCGACACGCTTTTCCCAGGACACTGCTCCCCACATACTGCCATTGCACTCGGCCACGCGGATGTTAGCTACACCGTCTTCGACCTGCCAATCTCCCGTCGGGTCGGTGGCGTGCGCCGGCGTCAGCCCGGCCGAGACAAGGCCTGCCGAGAAAAGAATTCCGCAGTAAATTGAGTGCCGCATGGTAAAGTTGAAGCGCTGCAACATGGTTAAGGCCTATGCATAAGTAGCTGTTTTCGGCAAAGTCAAATCGCCGCATTCAAGGTTTTCAGTTGACGAAACGATCTTCAACCGACGTAAGTATCTCATGCTATATCCGAATCTAGACGTTTCCGAGATGTTTGTTGACCGGCAGGCGCAGCGCAGCACGATGCATGCGCGTCACCTCAATGAACAACTGGTGCGAGTGCTCAAGACCATCGGCTATGATGTCGGCTTCCAGCGCGGAACCGGCCAGTACCTGTTTGATCGCGACGGTGCCCGCTACCTCGATCTATTGAGCGGTTTTGGCGTTTTTGCGATTGGTCGGAACCATCCCGTGTTGCGTCAGGCGCTGAAGAGCGTGCTCGACGCCGACATGCCCAATCTGGTGCAACTGGACCTGTCCACCCTCGCGGGTATTCTGGCTGAGCGCCTGCTGGAACATACGCCCTATCTTGACAAGGTATTTTTCGCCAATTCCGGCGCCGAAACCGTCGAAGCGGCAATGAAATTCGCGCGCAACGCGACCGGGCGAAATGATATTCTCTATTGCGACCACGCCTATCACGGCCTGTCCTATGGCGCGCTGTCGCTGACCGACGATTCGAATTTTCGCGGCGGCTTCGGCGCGTTGCTGCCGGGCTGCAGCTCGGTGCCGTTCAACGACCTCGAGGCGCTGGAAAAGGCGCTCTCGACCAAGCAGGTGGCAGCCTTCATCGTCGAGCCGATCCAGGGCAAGGGCGTCAACATACCCACCGACGAATTCCTGCCGGGCGCTGCCGCGCTGTGCCGCAAATATGGCACGCTGTTCATCGCGGACGAGATCCAGACTGGTCTGGGCCGCACCGGCAAGTTCCTGGCCATCGAGCACTGGAATGTCGAACCCGACATGGTGCTGCTCGCCAAGGCGCTGTCCGGCGGCCATGTGCCGATCGGCGCTCTGCTGACCCGCAAGAGCATCTTCGACAAGATCTTCAACCGGATGGACCGCGCCGTGGTGCATGGTTCGACCTTCGCCAAGAACGACCTGGCGATGGCCGCGGGCATCGCCACGCTCGAGGTCATGAAGCACGAGCGGCTGGTGGAGAATTCCGCCAAGCGCGGCGCCGAATTGCGCCTTGCGTTGCAGAACATGATCCCGGGCTTCGAACTGCTGAAGGAAGTGCGCGGCAAGGGCCTGATGATCGGCATCGAGTTCGGCCCGCCGAAGTCGCTGCGGCTGAAGGCCTCGTGGAATATCCTGGAATCCGCCAACAAGGGTCTGTTCTGCCAGCTCATCACGGTGCCGCTGTTCAAGGAACAGAAGATTCTCACCCAGGTTTCCGGGCACGGCAGTCACACTATCAAGTTGCTGCCGCCACTGACCATCACCGAAGCCGACAGCAAGTGGATCGAGACCTCGTTCGAGACCGTGATCGCCGACAGCCATCGCGTGCCCGGTGCGATCTGGTCGCTCGGCAAGACGCTTGTCGACAACGCTGTCCGCAAGTCCGCCTGATCGTCAGGTTGCGTGATCCGTCACGCCGCGTGCATCGCGCTTTCGAACTTCTGGCCGAAGTCCGATAGCTCCTCGACGCCGAGATCGCTGACCGCCCAATAGTTCAAACCGCGGTCGCTCCAGCGCCTGATATTGAATCCCTGCACCGTTTCGATCCGCGCCGCGTGCGGCTCCGCGCTGGCCGCCGGCGCCACGAACAGATTGATCACGTGGGTGCGCCGGCGATAGACGATGGCGCCGACGGCGCGGCCGTCAATGGTGTCGAGCCGGCCGCCGATCAGGGTGAAGCCCTGTGCCGTCAGATCGATCACCGGCGGCGCCACGTCGAGGCGACCGTTGAACCACGGCTTGACAGTGTGCTGGTCGCTCGACAGCACGTCGGTGAGATGCCCGGCCTGCAGCGAACGCAGATGCGCCGAGACCACGTCGGAGGCGATGCGCTGCTCGCCGTTGTCGCGCAGGACGATGGCAACGAGTCCGGTCGCAGCGAGCGCCGACACCGCCGATCCCATGGCAAAACCCTTCAGCACCGCGCGCCTGTCGCTGACGCGGGGCTGCGGCAGCGCGGCCTCGATCCGCTGCCGCAGCCGCGGCGACGCCGTGAAGCGCAGGTCGCCGGACGACAGGGCGTTCTTCATGTCGCGCGCCATGCGCAACTCCGCCTGACAGCGCGGGCAGCCGGCAATATGCGTCTCCACTGCGCTGGCGTGGACAGCGTCGAGTTCGCCGTCAACCAGCGCATGAATGAGGATCTCCGCCTCGTCGCAGGTCATGTCTTGGGCTCCTCTTCGGCGATCCAGGCGGCCCGCAGCAAAGCGCGGCCTCGGGCGAGGCGCGACATGACGGTGCCCACGGGGGCATCGACGATGTCCGCGATCTCGCGATAGGACAGGTTTTGGACCTCGCGCAGCACGAGAGTTTCGCGAAACGGTTCGGCGAGTGCGGCGACGAGGCGGCGGACGGTGGCGGCATTCCGGCGCCGCAGCAACTGGGTCTCCGGCGTGTCCTGCGCCTCATGCCACAACGGCGCGGCATCGCTCTGCTCGTCCGCGACGTCTTCGACCGCGGCCGGCGCGCTGGCACGACGGGCGAATTCGGCATTGCAGACATTGCGCAGGATCGCCAGCAGCCAGGGCCTGATCGCCGGCCCGCGAAAACTGTCAAAGTGCTTCAGCGCGCGCAGATAGCATTCCTGCACGGCGTCTTCGGCGGCATCGGCGTCGCGCATCAGGTAGCGCGCCAGCGTGTAGACGTCGTCGAGATGCGGCAGCGCGGCGTCGCGAAACCGCCGCGTCCGGTCCGGATCGTTGGCCTGTGCGTTCAGCGGCATCGTTCTGTCCGTGGCAGCCGGTGCCCGGCCGGTGGATGACCACCGTCCGGGCATCGTTTTGATGCCTTGCTTTGCACCGCTACTCAACCTTGATCGTCCCGGTCATGTGCGGATGCAGCGAGCAAAAATACGTGTAGTCGCCCGTGCTGGTGAAGGTGAACGAGAAGCTGTCGTCGGTATCCAACGCCTTCGACTTGAACTTGCCGGCCGAGACAACGGTATGCGGGATGTCGTCCTGGTTTTTCCAGGTCACGGTGGTGCCGACTTTCACGCTGAGCGCCGCTGGCGCAAAGGTGAAGTTGTCGATGGTGACCTGGACGGTTTCGCAGCGCGCCGCGCTGATCTGGGACGCCAGGACCGCGGCCACGGCGCCGCGGATCGCGAGAGTGCGCAAAGTCAGGAACGTCATGCTGTTGTCCTCAGCCTTGCAGCGGGGTGTCGATGATGGCGAGACGTTGGTCGCCGGGCTTGAAGATGACGCTGGCGATGCCGAGCAGGCCGCGCAGCTTTTCGTCCGCAACCTTCATCGGGCCGGGCGAGGGCGCGATGCCTGGCGTGCCCTGCGGAAAGGCCGTGGAGCGCGCGGTGTGGAAGGTGACGTTGCCCTCGACCTTCTGCATTACCTGATGGATGTGGCCGTTGAGCACGGTCACCGAGCCGAAGCCCTTGAGATAGTCGAGCGCGCGCGCGCCGTCCTCGGTGCCCCAGCCCCAGGTCGGATAGACCGCCCATAGCGGAATATGGGCGAATACCACGATCGGCGTCGATTTCGACTTTCCGCGCAGGTCGTCCTCGAGCCAGGCCTGTTGCTCGGCGCCGAGATTGCCGAGCCCGCCGGCCTTGAGGTCGACCACGTTGACGAGGCCGATGAAGTGCACGCCGTTGGCATCGAAGGAATACCAGCCGGCGCCCTTGCTGCCGCGGCCGTAGCGCTCCTTGTACAGCTTGACCTCCTCGTCGATGAAGTCGTGTTCGCCCGGCACATAATGCACGTCGAGCTTCGCCTGCGAGATGATGCGGTCGGCGTCGTCGAATTCCGACGCCTTCGACAGATGGGTGATGTCGCCGGTGTGGATCATGAACGACGGCTTCACCGGCATCGCTTTGATTTTGCCGATCGCCTCTTCGAGGGTGCCGATGGCGTTGGGATTGGCCGGTTTGTCGAAGCCGATATGGCTGTCGCTGATCTGCAGGAAAGTCAGGCCGGTGGGTTCTGCGGCCTGTGCCGAGTCGACCAGCCCGAGCGAGCGCGGCACGCCGCCGGAAATGGTCCACAGCACGCCGGTCCCGGCCCAGGTCATGCACTCCAGCACCTTGCGGCGGCTGAGGCGGGGGTCGTCATGGTCGTGATCGAAGGCGCTCATCGCAAATCTCCATCACCCTTGATTGGGTCACGGGGACTGGATCGGCCGGGCCGGCGGTTTATTCCCGGGCAGGGCCGCACGATGCGCGAAAACGCCGGCGCGCCGATGACGATCGCGTGAACGGTATCAGCCGGCCTCGGCCGCGAAAGCGTGTAGTGCGCGCAGCAGCAGTGCCGGCGCCTCCTGGGCGACGCAGTGGCCGACGCCTTCGAATGTGACGCGGCTGGCGCTCGGCATCAACCGGGCAGCGCGCGACGCCATGTCCTTGTAGACCGACCAGGAGGTCTCGGCGGTGGCGATGCGCACCGGGCAATCGATCTCGCCGAGCCAGCCGAATGGATTGCCGCTGTGGTCGCCGCGATAGACCTGCTCCATCGCCTCGAAGATCGGCAACAGTATCGCGGATTCGACCTCCGGCCTGCAGAGCAGTTGCACCCGACCGTCCGGAAGCCGCCGGAAGCCGTGCGCGATGTAGGCATGCAACGCCGGATCGGTCCATTGCGCGAAGGCGGGCGCCGCGCGATAGCGCTGAAAGGCGGCTGCGGTGCTCGCAAATTCGGACTGGCGGCGCAGCACGCCTTGCACTGAAGCCGCGCTCTGGTCGCTCAGCCGGGCATCGTCGCCGGGATAAGCGGTCGGATCCATGATGGTCGGCTCCATGACGAACAACCGCGTGAAGCGCCCGGGCAGCAACTTCGCGGCGAGCAGCAGGTCGGTGGCGCCGGCGCTGTGTCCGATGCCGTAGATGCCCGACAGGTCGAGCGCCTCGATCGTCGCGCAGACGTCGCGGGCAAAATCCACGAAGTGGTAGCGGCCGGGCTTGTCGCTGGCGCCGTGGCCGCGGCGGTCCAGCGCGTAGACCGTATAGCGCTCGGCAAGCCCGTGGGCGATCTCGTCCCATGTCTCGGCAACGAAGCTGGTGCCGTGCAACAGCAGCGCCGGCGGCTTGTCGGTGGCCTCGCCCCAGCGCAGCGCAGCGATGCGCACGCCTTCGCTATCGACCCACAGCCGATGCCGCTGCAGGCCGACGGTCATCGCGCATCCGCGACAATCATCGCCGCGCCCTTTTCGGCGATCATCGCGGTGGGCGTATTGGTATTGCCCGAGGTGATGGTCGGCATGATGGAGGCGTCGACCACGCGCAGCCCTTCGATCCCGTGGAGTCGCAACCGCGCGTCGACCACGGCCATCGGATCGGTGGCTGCGCCCATCTTGGCGGTGCCGACCGGGTGGAAGATGGTGGTGCCGATGTCGCCGGCGGCCTTGGCCAGCGACGCCGCGTCGTCGCCCACCGAGGGACCGGGCAGATATTCTTCCGGATGGTAGGCCGCCAGGGCCTGCTGCTTCATCAGCCGCCGTGTGGTGCGGATGGCATCGGCGGCGACCTCGCGGTCTTCGTCGGTGGACAGGTAATGCGGCGCGATTGCCGGCGCGTCGTCGGGCTTGCCGGAGCGCAGCCGAATGGTGCCGCGCGAGGTCGGCTGAAGGTTGCACGCGCTGACCGTGATCGCCGGAAAGCGATGCAGGGGATCGCCGAACTTGTCGAGCGACAGCGGCTGCACATGAAACTGGATGTTGGCGCGCTCGCGGTGCGGATCGGAGCGGGTGAAGATGCCGAGCTGCGACGGCGCCATGGTCAGCGGTCCGCGCCGGCGGAAGGCATAGTCGAGTCCCATCAACCCGCGCCGCATCAGGTTGTAGTAGGTCTCGTTCAGGGTGCGCACGCCGGAGACTTTGTAGATCGCGCGCTGCTGCAGATGGTCCTGCAGATTGCGGCCGACACCGGGACGGTCGAGCACGGTGTCGACGCCGGCGGCGGCCAGCCAGTCCGAGGGACCGATGCCCGAGCGTTGCAGCAGATGCGGCGAGCCCACCGCGCCGGCACACAGGATGACTTCGCCGCGGGTGCGGACCTCTTTTGTCACGCCGTCCTGGGTGAAGCGCACGCCGACCGCGCGGCCGTTCTCCAGGATCAGGCGATCGGCCATGACGCCGGTTTCGAGGCGCAGGTTCGGCCGGTGCAGCACCGGCTTCAGGAAACCGCGCGCCGACGACCAGCGCCGGCCGCGCTTCTGGTTGACGTGGAAATAGCCGATGCCTTCATTGTCGCCGGTGTTGAAATCGGAGGTTTTGCGGATGCCCATTTCGGCGGCGGCGTCGGCGACCGCGTCGAGCACCTTCCATGACAGCCGTGGCGCCTCGATGCGCCAGCCACCGCCGGTCGAATGATGTTCGCTGTTGCCGAGGAAGTGGTCCTCGAGGTTCTTGAACGCCGGCAGCACGTCGTCCCAGCCCCAGCCGTCGAGGCCGAGTTGGCGCCAGTGGTCGTAGTCGGCGGCCTGGCCGCGCATCGAGATCATCGCGTTGATGGCCGACGAGCCGCCGATCACCTTCCCGCGCGGATAGGCGAGGGAGCGGCCGTTGAGGCCCGCTTCCGGCTCGGTACGGAACATCCAGTCTGAGCGTGGATTGCCGATGGCGAAGAGGTAGCCGACCGGGATGTGGAACCAGATCCAGTTGTCGCGGCCGCCGGCTTCCAGAAGCAGAACCCGCTTGCCGGGGTCGGCCGACAGCCGGTTGGCGACGATGCAGCCGGCCGTGCCGGCACCGACGACGATATAGTCGAAATCACCTTCAAGCTGTGTCGTCATCGTCTCCATCCGCCCACGGTCGGATCGCCGGGTCGGAAGCCCATAGCCTTGTCGCGGCCGGCTGTACAGCGTCCCTGCCATGAGCGAGGCGGTTGGGCGGGTGGCACGTAACGTGCTAGACAGACGGGGTAATCCCGCAAATGTCCTTCGAGAACTGAATCATGCCCATCATCAATCGCCTCGCCGATCTGCAACCGGAAATCATGGCGTGGCGCCGCGACCTCCATGCCCACCCCGAACTGCTGTACGACGTCCACCGGACATCGGCCTTCGTCGCCGAGCGGCTCAAGGCGTTCGGCTGCGACGAGGTGGTGACCGGCATCGGACAGACCGGCGTGGTCGGCGTGATCAAGGGCCGCCGGCCGGCGAATGGCGGCGAGGTCAAGGTGATCGGGCTGCGCGCCGATATGGATGCGTTGCCGATCGAGGAAGAAACCGGGCTGGACTACGCATCCAAGACGCCGGGCAAGATGCACGCCTGCGGCCATGACGGCCACACCGCGATGCTGCTGGGCGCGGCGCAGTATCTCGCCGAGACCCGCAACTTTGCCGGCGACGCGGTGGTGATCTTCCAGCCGGCCGAGGAGGGCGGCGCGGGCGCCGCCGCCATGATCCGCGACGGGCTGATGGATCGATTCAAGATCGACCGTGTCTATGGCATGCACAACGGCCCGAACCTTCCGATCGGCTCGTTTGCATTGCGGCCCGGCCCCATCATGGCGGCGATGGACGTCATCACCATCGAGATCGAGGGCGTCGGCGGCCACGCCGCCTATCCGCACAACACCATCGATGCGGTGTCGGTCGGCGCGCAACTCGTGGTCGCCCTGCAAACCATCGTGTCGCGCAGCGTCAACCCGCTGGAATCCGCGGTGCTGTCCATGTGCGCATTCAATGCCGGCACGGCCCACAACGTCATCCCGGCCACGGCCACGCTGAAGGGCACTGTCCGCTCGCTCAAGCCACAGGTGCGGGACCTCATGGAGAAACGCATGAACGAGGTGGTGGCCGGCGTTGCGCTGCAGACCGGCGCCAAGATTGTGCTGCATTATGACCGCGGCTATCCGGTCGTGGTCAACCATCCCGCGGAAACCGAGATGGCCGTACAGGTCGCCAGCGAGGTGGCGGGCGCCGCCAACGTCAACGCCGACATGATCCCGATCATGGGGGCCGAGGACTTCGCCTATATGCTCGAAGCCCGACCCGGCGCCTTCATCTTCTGCGGCAACGGCCCCAGCGCCGGCCTGCATCACCCCGCCTACAATTTCAACGACGATGCCATCGTGTTCGGTACCTCGTACTGGGTGAAGCTGGTGGAGACCACGCTGGCCGCGTGATCCTGCTTTGTGCGGTGCCGTACATGAAAAGTGTCGAACTACACTTTTTTCGTCACGGCATCGCAGCCACAGGAACCAAAAACATAAAGTGCCGTTGGGGAGGCGGAGCAACCTGCTACCGCAACGGAGTAATGTCATGGCCGAGAAGAACAAGGACCTCAACGATCTCTTCCTCGATACGTTGAAGGATATCTATTTCGCCGAAAAACAGATCCTCAAGGCGCTGCCGAAGATGGCGAAGGCCGCCACGTCCGACAAGTTGACTGCGGCCTTCGAAAAGCACCATGACGAAACCGAAGGCCAGGTCGAGCGTCTCGAGCAGATCTTCGAGCTGCTGGGCAAGCCGGCGCGCGGCAAGACCTGCGACGCCATCATGGGCATCCTCGACGAGGGCAAGGAAATCATGGACGAGTACAAGGGCACCGAGGCGCTCGATGCCGGCCTGCTCGCCGCTGCGCAAGCCGTCGAACACTACGAGATTTCCCGCTACGGCACGCTGAAGCAGTGGGCCACCCAGCTCGGCATGAAGGATGCGGTACGTCTGCTCGACCAGACCCTGCAGCAGGAAAAGAAGACCGACGTTGCCCTGACCACGCTGGCCGAGGCTTCGGTGAACACGGCTGCGGCGGCTTAAGCCTACCTCAAACACAGTTGTCATCGCCCGCGAAAGCGGGCGATCCAGTAAACACGGCAGCCGCTGCTTCGGCACAGGCGGCGGTGTGTACTGGGTCGCCCGGTCCAAGCGCGCAGTTGCGCGCTAGGCCGGGCGATGACAGGCGTGTGTATGGTAAGTCACGCCGCCTGATTTTTCCTGAGATGCTCTGCGACGATGCGCAAGTCATCCACAAAGTGCGCATACTCCCGTGCCTTGGCCTCCTCATCGGGCAGCCGTAGCAAATAGGACGGATGCACCGTCACCAGCACGCGGGTGCCATCGTCAATTTCGATAATGCGACCGCGGCTCTTGTTGATCGGCGTGGCCTTGCCGAACACGCTGTGCGCCGCGGTGGCCCCCATGGCAACGACCAGTTCCGGCTTCACCGCAGCCTTCTCGCGCTCGTACCACGGCCGACAGGCCTTGATCTCTGCGGCGCTCGGCTTCTGGTGCAGGCGAAATTTGCCGCGCAGCACGAATTTGAAATGCTTGACCGCATTGGTGACATAGACCTTGCCGCGGTCGATGCCCGCTTCCTGCAGCGCGCGGTCGAGCATTTGCCCGGCCGGGCCTACAAAGGGTTTCCCCGCGAGGTCTTCCTTGTCGCCGGGCTGCTCGCCGACCATCATCACCGTGGCGTGCGGCGGGCCTTCGCCGAACACGGTCTGCGTGGCGTCTTTCCACAGATCGCAGGCGCGACAATGGCTGGCTTCATCGCGCAATGCGTCTACGCTGTCGCTGTTCGCATGGGCTGTTCTTGTCATTGGCGCCTCCCGACGCTGCAGTTTCTTCGGTTCGGTGGGGTCGGCTGCGATCATCGCACCGCTCAGCCGTTCGGCCTCCGCGATCAGCGGCTTGATGAGGACCGCTTCGGGCAGGTTCTTCCAGTATTTCTTCGGCATCTCCGACTGCATCGCCTTGGTCTTCAGCCGCGCCGGATTGAAGATGCTGGCGTAGTAGGTCAGCCATGTCTCCTCCAGGCGATCCTCCGATGGCGCGTCGCTCTTCGGCACGCCCGGCGTGATGGAGATGGCATGGCCATCCCAATGCGCGCAGACGTCCGGCGTCAGGATCGACCATGCCATGTCGGCGAAGCGTCGTGCAAAGAACGGCGCGGTGGCCGCGACGATGTGATGCGCCGGTTCGAACCAGGCGACGTAGCGCGATTTCGGCTCGCGACCGATCTCGCGAAACCGTACGAAGGCCTTCATCTTGTGCCGGTCGCGGTGCATCGCCTTTGCTAGGGCCTGCAGTTTTGCCACGTCCGGATCTGTCGCGACCTGCAACAGATCGTGGCTGGACCGCAGCCGCCACAGCACGCGGTAGAGCAAAGCGAAGCGTTCGGGATCGCGGTTGAGGATGACGGATTTTGCGAGGTCGACGAAAGCGGCCGGTACGCTGAAGGTGCCTTCACCCGCCTCGAGCGGAGCTTCATGGGACGCGAACAATTCCTGCTCGTCGTCGCGCACCGACCACGTCACATCGGCCGGCTTGATACCGTTGAAGATCAGCGCCCGCGCCGCGCTGCGCCAGCCGTCGAAATCGGTGTCGCTGTCGAGGGAAATGAAATGCATTGAAAACTCTCAACCATCAAAGCTGCCACAAACTCTCCGTCATCCTGAGGTGCCGTCGCGCAGCGGCGGCCTCGAGGATGGGCCGCAAGCGCTGAACACCCATCCTTCGAGGCTCGCCGTGGCGGCGGAGCAAGAGCTCCGCCGCCACGGCGAGCGCCTCAGGATGACGGGAGAATGTGCGGCGCTATTAGAATCCAAATCCCAGTTGCCTCGCCTTCGGCCTGAACCGCTCCGCTAGCCCTGCGCTGTCCAGCACGGATGTCGCCGGCCGGTGGTCGGGGAGAACGATGAACGGCAGCGCCTTGTTCCTGATAATGTGTAGTTTGGCGAGGTCGCCGATGCGGATCGACGAGAGCCGGCGTGTGGCAATGATGCGATCGACGGCCCTGGCGCCGAAGCCGGGCACGCGCAAAAGTTCTTCGCGACTGGCACGGTTGACGTCGAGCGGGAAGCGTTCGCGGTGGCGCAGCGCCCAGGCCAGCTTCGGGTCCATCTCCAGCGATAGCATGCCGTCATCGGCATCGACGATCTCGTCTGACGCAAAGCCGTAGAATCGCATCAGCCAGTCGGCCTGGTACAGCCGGTGTTCCCTGATCAGCGGCGGCGCGCGCAGCGGCAGCGAACGGCTGGCATCGGGAATCGGGCTGAAGGCGGAGTAATAGACGCGCTTCAGCCGATAGGAGCCGTACAAATTGGCCGAGGTCGAGATGATGGTCTGGTCGGTCGCGGCATCGGCACCGATAATCATCTGCGTGCTCTGGCCCGCAGGCGCAAAGCGCGGCGCGACGTTGCCCCTGGGCGTCACCTTGCGGCCTTCGCGGGCTTCGTCGAGTTTCAGGCGTAGCTGGCCCATGGTGCGGCGAATGGCGTGCACGTCCTTCTCCGGCGCCAGCCTGGCCATGCTGTCTTCCTCGGGCACCTCGATATTGATGCTGAGCCGATCGGCATACTTGCCGGCTTCGGTGATCAGCGCCTCGTCGGCCTCCGGAATGGTCTTGAGATGGATGTAGCCCTTGAAGTGATGCTCCTCGCGCAGTTTTCGCGCGACAGCGACGACCTGTTCCATCGTGTAGTCGGCGCTCCTGATGATGCCCGATGACAGGAACAGGCCTTCGATATAATTGCGCCGATAGAAGTCGAGCGTCAGCGTGACGACTTCATCGACGGTGAAGCGAGCGCGCGCCACGTTGCTGGAGGCGCGGTTGACACAATACAGGCAATCGTAGTTGCAGGCGTTGGTGAGCAGGATCTTCAGGAGCGAGATGCAACGGCCGTCCGGGGCATAAGAGTGGCATATTCCCATACCGGCATCCGTCGAGCCGATGCCACGGCCATCGCGGGAGTCCTTTTTCTCGCTGCCGCTTGAAGCGCAGGACGCGTCGTATTTTGCGGCGTCGGCCAGGATCGCCAGCTTGCGTTGCACGTCCATTGCAAAATCCCTTTGATTCCATTCGCGAAAAAATCTGCGTGCCGGAGGGCGGTCGATCCCGATTGACTCTGCCGGCCGTCTTAGCTTTATATTAGAACATATCATGAACAAATGAGCCAATCATTGGTTCTCCCGGAACCCGTGATGCCAACATCTGCAGAGGAGCGGCGCATGAGCGGCGCGCGCACGGACACGCTTGCGCATTTGCGCGGGCACATCGAGCGCATGGAGAGCCATGGCGATGCGCAGGCAAAGGATCGCCTGCCGCGCGTGGCGCTCGGCCATGCCGAGGCCGATGCAGCTTTGCAGGGGGGCCTCGCGCTCGGCGCGCTGCACGAGGTGTTCGCCGAGGGACGGCAGGGCGCCGCGGCGACAGGCTTCATCGCCGGCCTGGCGCGGCGGGTCTCGATGCTGCGACCGCTGCTGTGGGTGCGGCAGGATTTTGCGCAGATGGAAACCGGCGCGCTCGACATGAGCGGCTGGGCCGAACTCGGCCTCGATCCGCGCCTGGTGGTCACCGTGCGCGCGCCGGACGGCGACACCGCGCTGCGCATCGCCGCCGATGCGCTGGCCTGCGATGCGCTCGGCACCGTGGTGCTGGAAGTGTGGGGCGAGGCGCGGCAACTCGATCTCGTCGCCAGCCGGCGGCTGACGCTGGCGGCGCGTGCCTCGGGTGTCACCGGACTGCTGCTGCGCATGGCGGCGGTGCCGTCGCCGTCGACGGCGGAGACGCGGTGGATCGTGCGTTCCGCGCATTCGCCGCCGGCGTTGCCCTGGCAGGCATGGGGCGCGCCCGCGCTCGATGCCCAACTGGTTCGCAATCGTCATGGCCCCAACGGCCACTGGATCATGGAATGGAAGTGTGATGAGTGCCTTTTCCGTGAAGCGCCGCATTCTCAGCCTGTGGCTGCCGCGGCTGTCCACCGATCGCCTGCAGCGCGCCCGCGTGCGCAGCGGCGCGCCGGATAACGCCCAGCCGTGCCTCGTGGTGGCGAAGCACAGCAATGCGCTGCAGATTGTCGCGCTGGATGACGCTGCGGCGCGGCTCGGACTTGACGTCGGCTTGCCGCTGGCCAATGCCCGCGCGGTATGCCCGGAGGTTCAGGTCTACGACGCCGATCCCGCCGCCGACCGGCTGCTGCTCGATCACATCGCCGACTGGTGCGACCGCTTCACACCGCTGGTGGCGCTCGATGCGCCGGATGCGCTGTTCCTCGACATCACCGGCTGCGCCCATCTGTTCGGCGGCGAGGCGGCCTTGATGCAGATGCTGTGCGGCACGCTGATCGCACAGGGGTTTACGGTGAGCGCGGCGATCGCCGGGACCTCGGTGTGCGCGCGCACGCTCAGCCGCCATGGCCATGGCCGCATCGTTGCCGACGGCGAGGAGGCCAGGGCGGTCAAGCCGTTGCCGGTGTTCACCCTCGGCGCCGACGACGCCATCACACGCGGGCTGCGCCGCGCCGGTCTCAAGACGATCGGCGATGTCGCTGCGCGCGGCCGTCACGAGATTGCCGCGCGGTTCGGCGCCGGCTTCACCGCGCTGCTGGAGCAGGCGCTGGGACAATCGGATGCGCCGATATCCCCGCGAAAACCGCTGCCGGATTACATCGTCGAAAAACGCTTTCCCGAGCCGGTCGCCACCGACGGCGTGATCGCGGCGACGTTATCCGGCCTCGCCCGGATGCTGATCGACGCCATGGACAAGCAGGGCAAGGGCGCGCGGCGGCTGGAGGCCAGCTTCTTCCGCACAGACGGCGCGGTGCGCAGCATCACGGTGGAGACCGGGCAGGCCGTGACGAAAGTCGCGGTGATCGAGCGCCTGTTCCGCGAACGCATCGATGCCATCTCCGATCCGCTCGATCCCGGCTTCGGCTTCGATCTCATCCGCCTGTCTGCGGGCCGCACCGAGATCGTGGTGCAGCAGCAGCGCGATCTCGACGCCAACGTCCACGACAACGATGAGCTGGCGGCGCTGGTCGATCGCATCGCCGCGCGGGTCGGCCCCCGCCGCGTCATGGTGCACCTTCCGGTCGAGACCCACATTCCCGAACGCGCGGTGTGGGCGGCGCCGGCACAGCACCATCTCGCCGCGGCCTCGCAGGCGGTGTGGCCGGCCCGCACTCCGGACGAGCCGCCATTGCGGCCGCTGCGGCTGTTCGAGCGCCCAGAGCCGATTGATGTCGGACTCGTCGAAGCGCCCGACAAGCCGCCGAAACATTTCACTTGGCGGCGCGCCTTTCACCGGATCGTCCATGTGGAAGGGCCCGAGCGGGTCAGTATGGAATGGTGGCGTGCGCAGGACGCGATGCCGACCCGCGATTATTTCCGGATCGAGGATGAAGCCGGCCAGCGCTTCTGGCTGTTCCGCGATGGCCTGTATGGCGAAGTGACCGAACCGAAATGGTTCATGCACGGACTGTTCGCATGAAGATTCTGGAAGGCGGTGCTTCGTTTACCCTCCCCCTCCAGGGGAGGGTAGAAAAATGACCCCCGGCTATGCCGAGATCGGCGTCACCAGCAATTTCTCGTTTTTGCGCGGCGCCTCGCATCCGCAGGACTATGTGCACCAGGCCAGCGAATATCGGCTGCATGCCATCGGCATCGCCGACCGCAACACCTTGGCCGGCGTGGTGCGCGCCTATGCCGAGCTGGACAACAAGGACCTGGGCTACAAGCCGAAGCTGCTCATCGGATCGCGCTTGGTGTTTACCGATGGCACGCCGGATCTGCTGGCCTATCCGTGCGACCGCGAGGCCTATGGTCGGCTGTGCCGGTTGCTCAGCCAGGGCAAGTTGCGCGCCGGCAAGGGCGAATGCGATCTGCAGCTCGGCGATCTCGCCGAATTCAGTGAAGGGCTGCTGCTGGTGCTGATGCCGGCCTATCGCCTCGATGCAGAGGCGACGCAGCAGACGCTCGACGCCTTGTCGCGGCTGCCCGCGGATGGCGTCTGGCTCGGCGCCAGCCTGTTCCACCGCGGTGACGACAAGCGCCGGCTGGCCAAGCTGCATCGCATCGCATCGACCGCACGCGTGCCGGTTATTGCGACCAACGATGTGCTCTATCACGCCTCTGACCGCCGCATGTTGCAGGATGTGGTGAGCTGTATCCGCGAGAAGACCACCATCGAAACCGCCGGCCGGTTATTGGAGATGAATGCGGAACGGCATCTGAAACCGGCTGCGGAGATGGCTCGCTTGTTTCGCGATTATCCCGACGCGATCCACGAGACGGTGCGCTTTGCTGAGCGCATTTCGTTTTCGCTCGAGCAGTTGCAATACCAGTATCCCGACGAGCCCGTGCCAGCAGGAAAAACCGCGCAGCAGCATCTGGAGGATCTGACCTGGGCCGGCCTGAAAAGACGTTTTCCGAATGTGTATGACGAGAAGCTCGAAGCCACCTTGAAGAAGGAGCTTCGCCTCATCGCCGAGCTCGACTACGCCCATTACTTCCTGACGGTTCATGACATCGTACAATATGCGCGCGGCCAGAACATCCTGTGCCAGGGGCGGGGATCCGCGGCGAATTCGGCGGTCTGCTACATGCTGGACATCACCGCGGTCAATCCGGCCGAGGTGAATTTGCTGTTCGAGCGCTTCATCTCCAAGGAGCGGCTGGAGCCGCCGGATATCGACGTCGATTTCGAGCACATCCGGCGCGAGGAGGTGATGCAATACGTCTATCGCCGCTATGGCCGTCATCGTGCGGCGATCATCGCTACCGTCATTCACTACCGGCCGCGCTCGGCGATCCGCGATGTCGGAAAGGCATTGGGTCTGACCGAGGATGTCACCGCGGCGCTGGCCGATACCGTGTGGGGAAGCTGGGGAACGGGCCTTAACGAGATGCAGGTGAAACAGGCCGGGCTCGATCCGCACAATCCGATGATCGGGCGTGCCATTGCGCTGGCCACGGAGCTGATCGAGTTTCCCCGCCATCTGTCGCAGCATGTCGGCGGCTACGTGCTGACGCAGGACCGGCTCGACACCTATGTCCCGATCGGCAATGCCGCGATGGAGGACCGTACCTTCATCGAATGGGACAAGGACGACGTCGCGACCATGAAGATGATGAAGGTCGACGTGCTGGCGCTGGGCATGCTGACCTGCATCCGGAAATGTTTCGACCTGATCCAGCTGCACAAGAACCAGCGCTTCGAACTCAGGGACATCAAAGCCGAAGCCGAGGATGCCAGGCCGGTTTTCAAAATGCTTCAGCGCGGTGAATCGCTCGGCGTCTTCCAGGTCGAAAGCCGCGCGCAGATGAACATGCTGCCGCGGCTGAAGCCGAAGACGTTCTACGACCTGGTCATCGAGGTCGCCATCGTGCGGCCCGGCCCGATCCAGGGCGACATGGTGCATCCCTATCTCAAGCGACGCTCCATGAGGGAGGAGGATATCGAGTATCCTTTTCCCAAGGGCGGCAACAGGAACGAGCTGCGTGACGTTCTCTGCAAGACCCTTGGCGTGCCGCTGTTCCAGGAACAGGCGATGCGGATTGCCATCGAAGCCGCAAAGTTCACGCCGGAGGAGGCCAACGGACTGCGGCGTGCGATGGCGACATTCCGCAACATGGGCACGATCGGCACGTTCGAAGCCAAGATGGTCGGCAACATGATCGGGCGCGGTTACGATGAGGCGTTCGCCAGGAACTGTTTTGAACAGATCAAGGGCTTTGGCAGTTACGGTTTTCCGGAAAGCCATGCCGCCAGCTTTGCCCAGCTGGTCTATGTCTCGTCATGGCTGAAGCACTACCATCCGGACGTGTTCTGCTGCGGCCTGCTGAATTCGCAGCCGATGGGGTTCTACGCGCCGTCGCAGATCGTGCGCGATGCCCGCGAGAACGGTGTCGAGATCGGGGCTATCGATGTCTCCTTCAGCCACGGACAGAACACGCTGGAAGATCATGGCCGGAGATATCGCGACGTCCGCCTCGGCTTCCGCCAGATCGACGGTTTCAAATGGGCCGATCCCGACGAGGCGCGGGTACGGGAGGAGGCTGGCAAGCCTCCAGAAGAAGACTGGGCCAAGCGCATCGTCGATGCGCGCATGAAGAAGCTTTTCACCTCGCTGGAGGATTTTGCCCGCGACACCGCGCTGCCGAAGCGGGCGTTGATCCTGCTGGCGGACGCCGATGCATTCCGCTCCATCGGGCTGGATCGCCGCGCGGCGTTGTGGGCCGTCAGGCGGCTGCCCGATGACGTGGCGCTGCCGCTGTTCGAGATCGCCAGCGCGCGCGAGCAGCCCGACGAAAACGCGCAGCCGCTGCCGCAGATGCCGTTGCCCGAGCAGGTCGTGGCCGACTACCAGACCATTCGGCTGTCGCTGAAAGGCCATCCGCTGGAATTCCTGCGCGAGAGGCTGGCGGCCAAGGGGATTGTGACCTGCGCATCGATTGCTCACGTCAACGATAGAAAGCGGGTGCGTTGTGCCGGCGTGGTGCTGGTGCGGCAGCGGCCGGGCAGCGCCAACGGCGTGGTGTTCATGACGCTGGAGGACGAGACCGGCATCGCCAATGTGGTGGTGTGGCCGGCGATCATGGAGCAGTTCCGCAAGGAGGTGATGGGCGCGCGGCTGGTCATGGTCGAGGGGCGGATCCAGAGCAGTCCGGAAAAGGTGGTGCATCTCGTCGCCGAACGGCTGTTCGACTGCTCGGAGGATCTGAAGCAGTTGAGCAATGAAGCGCTGGGCCGAAATTCAGACTTGCTGACCGGTCCGCCCGCCGAGCCGCTCAACGACGACCGTCGCGAGCATCCCGACACCCCCGCGCAAAAAATCCGTCATCCCCGCGATGTCCGGATCCTGCCGCGGTCGCGGGATTTTCACTAAGGTCTGCTTCAGTCGTTGGACTCGTGTCCCGGACGCGGTGCAGCGCTCTTGCGCTGCTCCGCAGATCCGGGACCCATTGAAATGAAAAGAGTGGGCCCCGGATCTGCAACGCACCACGCTGCAAAGGCAGCGCGTTGCGCCGCGTCCGGGGCACGATCTACGCCGGATCGTTAAAAATCCAGCGGCCGGTTGTCGACGACTTCCTTCATCACGAAAAACGTCCGGGTCTGGCGCACGCCGGGCAATGCAATCAACTGCTCGCCGTGCAGCCGGTTGAAATCGGCGATGTCGCGCGCGCGGATCTTGAGGAAGAAGTCGAAGTCGCCCGCCACCAGATGGCAGTCGAGCACGAAGGGCAGCTTGGCGATGGCGGCCTCGAAGATGGCGAAGCTTTCCCGGGTCGAGCGGTCGAGCACCACGCCGACCATCACCAGCGTGCCGCGGCCGACTTTCTCCGGCGCGATCTCCGCCCTGACCGAGCGGATGACGCCGTTGTCGAACAGTCGCTGGGTGCGGCGGTGGCAGGTCGCGGCACTGGTGCTGGTGGCCTTGGCCAGATCGGCGTTGCTCAGCCGCCCGTCGCGCTGCAGCCGATGCAGGATCTTGCGGTCGATCCGGTCCAGCAAAATGTCGTCGGAAGAATCTTCCATATAATTCCATTTGATGGATGTTATTTATAGATATTCTTGCATCTGCGGACCAAGAAGTAAATCAGATCCAGTTATTCGAGAGCACCTTTCGCGGCCAATATGCTAATTTTCGGGCCTGCATCACCCCCGGAGATCGACATGCTGAGACTGGACAAGTTCGAACGCTACAAGCTGACCTACGGCCCCACCCCGATCGAACATTTGCCGCGGATGACCGAGGCACTGGGCGGCAAGGTGCAGATCTACGCCAAGCGCGACGACTGCAACTCCGGCCTGGCCATGGGCGGCAACAAGCTGCGCAAGCTCGAATACATCGTGCCGGACGCCATCGCGTCGAACGCCGACACGCTGGTCTCGATCGGCGGCGTGCAGTCCAACCACACCCGACTGGTAGCGGCGACCGCTGCCAAGATCGGCATGAAGTGCGTCGTCATCCAGGAGAGCTGGGTGCCCCACGAAGACGCCGTCTATGACCGCGTCGGCAACATCATGATGACGCGCCTGATGGGCGCCGACAGCCGCATTGTTGACGACGGTTTCGACATCGGCATCCGCAAGAGCTGGGAAGACGCCATCCAGTCGGTGAAGGATGCCGGCGGCAAGCCCTACGGCATTCCGGCCGGCGCGTCGGTGCACAAGCTCGGCGGCCTCGGCTATGTCGGCTTCGCCGAAGAGGTGCGTGCCCAGGAAGCGGAGATGGGCATCAAGTTCGACTACATCATCGTCTGCGTGGTCACGGGCTCGACCCAGGCCGGCATGATCGTCGGCTTCGCTGCCGACGGTCGCGCCGACCGCGTCATCGGCATCGATGCCTCCGGCACGCCGGAGCAGACACGCAAGCAGGTCCGCGAGATCGTCGACAACACCGCCGAACTGGTCGAACTCGGCCGCAAGGTGCGCGACGACGAGATCGTCATTCTGAATGACTACGCCTATCCGGCCTACGGCGTGCCGAGCCACGAGACCAGCGAGGCGATCCGCTTCGCCGCCAAGACCGAAGCCATGATCACCGACCCGGTCTATGAGGGAAAGTCGATGCAGGGCATGATGGATCTCGTCAAGAAGGGCTACTTTCCCGACGGCTCCAAGGTGCTCTACGCCCATCTCGGTGGCGCCCCCGCGTTGAACGGCTACAGCTACACCTACCGCAACGGGTGATCCGAGACGGGAGAGGGGGACTATCGCGTGAAACTCCGGCTCCCCCTCACTCGAAGCCTCGCTGGCGCTCGGCTTCACCTCTCTCCGCAAGCGGGGAGAGGTGAAGCCCAATCCCATCTTGAATCCTTATCCCGTTCAGCAATCGTTCAGCCAGGCTGCCGCCTGGAATATGGTTGCGCTGACGCTGAAGGGGATTCGATGCTCACGCCTGCCGAGTTGCTCTCCACTCTCTGGACAGACGCCGGCGGCGATGTCGCGGCGCTCGAGGCGGTCACGCTGACCGGTAGTGAGCCGCAATTGCCGTCGTCGTTTCGTGTCGGCGCCGCCGCGCAGGTCGGGATTGCGGCGGCCGGCCTGGCTGCAGCGGAAATCTGGCGATTGCGCAGCGGGCAGGCGCAGCGCGTCAGCGTCGATATGCGCCATGCCGTGGTGGAATGCCGCTCCGAACGCTACCTGCGTCGCGACCGCGCGCCGCCGCCGCCGGCCTGGGACGCCATCGCCGGGATCTACCGGACCGGTGACGGAAAATTCGTCCGGCTGCATACCAACTTCCCGCATCACCGCGACGCGGTCTGCGCGGTGCTGAACTGCTTGCCCGAGCGCGAGGCGGTGCAGGCCGCGCTGATGCACTGGGACGGCGAAGCCTTCGAGACCGCGGCCTATGCCGCAGGCGGCGTCGTCGCGCTGATGCGGTCATATGCGGAGTGGTCGGCGCTGCCGCAGGCCGCGGCCATCGCCGCATTGCCGTTGATCGAGATCACCAGGACCGGCGACGCCGCGCCAAAACCATGGCCGGTCGGCGATCGTCCGCTGTCGGGGCTGCGCGTGCTCGATCTGTCACGCGTCATTGCCGGGCCGGTCGCCGGCCGCACGCTGGCGGTGCATGGCGCCGACGTCATGCTGGTCTCAAGCCCCGAACTGCCGGCGATTCCGTGGCTGACCATCGACACCGGCCGGGGCAAGCTTTCCAGCTTCGCCGATATCGAGACGGAGCAGGGCCGCGCCACGCTGCGCACGTTGCTGGCAGATGCCGACATCTTCTCGCAGGGCTATCGTCCGCAGTCGCTGGCGGCGCGCGGCTTTTCGCCGGAGCAGGCTGCTGCGATCAGCCCGGGCCTCGTCTATGTCTCGTTGTCGGCCTATGGCCGGGCCGGACCGTGGGCCGGACGCCGCGGCTTCGACTCGCTGGTGCAGTGTGCCACCGGCTTCAATCACGCCGAGGGGCAGGCGGCCGGCGTCGACGGGCCGAAGGAGTTGCCGGCGCAGATACTCGACCATGCCACCGGTTACCTGATGGCGGCTGGCGCCATGCTGGCCCGTGCGCGGCAGGCGCGTGAGGGCGGCAGCTGGCACGTCCAGCTATCGCTTGCGCGCACCGGCAAGTGGCTGTGGGATATGGGCCGGCTCGCCGATGGCCTGCGGGCGGAGGATCTCGCGACAGAGGCCATCACGCCGTTTATCGAGCAGACGGCGTCCGGCTTCGGTTCGCTGTCGGCAGTTCGTCATGCCGCCATGCTATCGACCACGCCGGCCCGCTGGGCACGGCCGGCCGTGCCGCTTGGAAATGACGCGCCGACATGGCCGCGGTGTGACTGAGGCTCTCAAATTTTTAACTTAAAAAGCCGATGGGGCACGCGTTTTTAGATTGTTTGAACTGCAAATTGCGTACTACTAGCGCCCAGATGAGACAAATCGCCGCGGCCAGTCCGCGCCTCCGAGATAGGTTGTGGTGTGACGAATATTCGTGAGCAGTTTCAATCACTTGGAAGACGTCGCCTGATCCTGGGGGCAGCCCTTGTGGCAGTCGTTGCAGGGGCAGGGTTCGGCTGGACGCGGCGCGTCGAGCCTCCGCAGGGCCACTCTGACGTCTCCAGCCAGTCGCGCCGGCAGCCGCCGCGCTATGCCACCACGCCGGCCGAGTGGGCCAGCCTGACCATCGAGTCGGTGACCTCGCGCGCGTTTCGTGCCGAGCTGGTGACCGAAGGCAAGATCGCGGTGGACGAGGATCGCTCTACCCCGGTGTTCTCGCCCTATGCCGGTCGTGTGAAAAAGCTGCTGGTGCGGCCCGGCGACACTGTCGTCCAGGGCCAGCCGCTGTTCATCATCGAGGCCGCCGATACGGTGCAGGCGCAGAACGATTTCGTCACGGCCGCGACCGGCCTCAACAAGGCCAGGTCGCAGCTCGAACTGGCTGTCATCCAGGACAAGCGCGCCAAGGACCTGTTCGAGGGCCGGGCGGTGCCGTTGAAGGACTATCAGCAGAGCCAGGCCACCTTGCTGCAGGCGCAGAACGATCAACGCTCGGCCGAGACGGCACTGGAAGCGGCGCGTAACCGGCTGCGTATTCTCGGCCTGACCGAAGAGGCGATCACCGCCTTCCAGACCAAGGGCCAGATCGATCCGAACACCACCATCTACGCACCGATCGCGGGCACCGTGGTGCAACGCAAGATCGGGCCGGGGCAATATGTCTCCTCCGGCGCCGCCGATCCGGTGTTCGTCATCGGCGATCTCTCCACGGTCTGGCTCACCGGCTTCGTCCGTGAGACCGAGGCGGCCGCGGTGGCGGTCGGCCAGGAGATGACTTTCAACGTGCTGGCGCTGCCGGGCCGCGAATTGACGGGCCGCATCAACTATGTCGCCACCGCCATCGATCCGGCGACACGGCGACTGATGGTGCGCGCCACCATCGACAATCCCAATGGCGCGCTCAAGCCCGAGATGTTCGCCACCGTGACGATCTATTCGCCGGGCGACAAGATGTCGGTCGGCGTGCCCAAGCAGGCGCTGATCTATGAAGGCGACCAGGTCCGGGTCTGGGTCGCCCATGAGGACAAGTCCATCGAACTGCGCCAGATCAAGGTCGGGCTTGCTAACGGCAATCTGGTCGAGGTGCTGGGCAATCTGAAGCCCGGCGAGAAGATCGTCACCAAGGGCAGCCTGTTCATCGACCGTGCTGCTACAGGCAGCTAACTCCAGCTTCGGCTCGTCAACTAAGGTCCGATCTGGATGAATCGTCTCGTTGCCCTTGCCGTCAACCGCCGCTTTCTGATGGTGGCGATGTTCGTCGCCGTGCTGATCGGCGGCCTTATCGCCTTCAACCAGCTCAACATCGAGGCCTATCCCGATCCGACCCCGCCGATGGTCGACATCGTGACCCAATCGCCCGGACTGTCGTCGGAAGAGATCGAGCGCTACATCACCATTCCGATAGAGACCCAGGTCGCCGGCATCAAGAACCTGAAGACGATCCGCACCATCTCCCTGTACGGCCTCTCCGACGTCAAGCTGCAGTTCTCCTTCGACTACACCTATGACGAGGCACTGCAGCAAGTGCTGAACCGGCTGTCGCGGCTGTCGCCGCTGCCGGGCAATGTGCAGCCGGGCATCTCGCCGCTGTCGGCGATCGGCGAAATCTATCGCTATCGTCTGGTCGGGCCGCCGAACTACAGCGTGCTCGATCTCAAGACCCTGCAGGACTGGGTGCTGCAACGTCGCTTCCGCGCGGTGCCGGGCGTCATCGACGTCACCGGCTGGGGCGGCAAGACCAAGACCTACGAGTTGCAGGTCGACTTCAACAAGCTGGTCGCGTTCGGCCTGACGCTGCCGCAGGTGCTGACCGCGGTCGGCAACGCCAACATCAATGTCGGCGGCAACACCGTCAACATCGGTTCGCAATCCGCGGTGGTCCGCGGCGTCGGCCTGATCCGTTCCATCGACGATCTCGCCAGCACCATGATCACGCAGAGCAACGGCAATCCGGTGCTGGTCAAGGATGTCGCCACCGTCACCATCGGCGAGAAGCCGCGGCTCGGCATCGCCGGTATCGACCAGGCCGACGACATCGTGCAGGGCATCGTGCTGATGCGGCGCGGCGAGAAGAGCTCGCCGACCATCGAGCGCGTCCATGCGCTGGTCGCCTCCATCAACAACTCCTCGATCCTGCCGCCAGGGGTCAGGATCGAGCGCATCTACGATCGCAAGGACCTGATCGACCTGACCACCCACACCGTGCTGGAAAACATGGTGGTCGGCATCGGCCTGATCGTGCTGCTGCAGTGGCTGTTCCTCGGCAACCTCAGAAGCGCGCTGATCGTCGGCGCCACGATTCCGTTCGCGCTGTTTTTCGCGGTCATCATCCTGGTGCTGCGCGGCGAGTCCGCCAACCTGCTGTCGGTCGGCGCCATCGACTTCGGCCTGATCGTCGATGCCACGGTGATCATGGTGGAGGCGATCTTCCGCCGGCTGTCGCATACCACCGAACTGTCGGAAGCCGAGCGCAGCCACATTTCGCGCGACACCGTGATGGGCATGAAGAGCCATGCCATCCTCAGCGCGTCCGCCGACGTGTCGCGCTCGATCTTCTTCGCTGCTGCCATCATCATCGCCGCCTTCCTGCCGCTGTTCACCCTGTCGGGCGTCGAGGGCAACATCTTCGGGCCGATGGCGCGCACCTATGCCTATGCGCTGGCCGGCGGCCTGCTCGCGACCTTCACCGTGACGCCGGCCCTGAGCGCCCTCATCCTGCCGTCGCACATGCAGGAGACCGAGACCTGGATCGTGCGCCAGTTCCACAGGCTCTATATGCCGGCGCTGCACTGGGCGGTCGATCATCGCAAGCTGGTGATGGGCGCCGCCGCCGGCCTCGTGGTGCTCACGGTGATCTGCGCCCGGCTGCTGGGGCTGGAATTCCTGCCGAAGCTGGAAGAGGGCAATCTGTGGATCCGCGCCACATTGCCGCCGACGATCTCGCTGCAGGAGGGCAACACCTACGTCAACGAGATGCGCCGCATGATCCGCGCCCGGCCCGAAGTGGAGTCGGTGGTGTCGCAGCATGGCCGTCCCGATGACGGCACCGACGCGGCCGGCCTGTTCAATGCCGAATTTTTCGCGCCGCTGAAGCCCGTCAAGGATTGGCCGAACACCAAGGACAAGGACAGGCTGACCGCCGAATTGCTGACGGACCTGCAGACCAAATTCCCCGGCGTCGAATTCAACTTCTCGCAATATCTGCAGGACAACGTCTCGGAGGCGGTGTCCGGCGTGAAGGGCGAGAATTCCATCAAGCTGTACGGCAATGACCTGCAGGCGCTGACCGACACCGCCAACAAGATCAAGTCGGTGCTGGCCACCGTGCAGGGCGTCACCGATCTTGCGGTCTTCACCTCGCTCGGCCAGCCCACCATCCAGATCGATATCGATCGCGCCAAGGCCGCCCGTTACGGTCTGGCGCCCGGCGACATCAACGCCACCATCAAGGTGGCGATCGGCGGCGACACCGCCGGCGATCTCTACGAGCCGGGTAGCGACCGGCATTTCCCGATCATCGTCCGGCTGGCACCGGAATATCGCAAGAGCGCCGAGGCGATCCAGAACCTGCGCATCGGTGCCCCCGGTCCGAACGGCAGCATCACGCAGATTCCGCTCAGCGAGGTTGCCAATATCTCGCTGGTGTCGGGCGCGGCCTATATCTATCGCGAAGGCCAGGAACGCTATCTGCCGATCAAGTTCTCGGTGCGCGAGCGCGATCTCGGCAGCGCCATCCGCGAAGCCCAGGACAAGGTCGCCGCGCAGGTCCGGCTGCCGCCGGGATCGCGGGTCGAATGGGTCGGCGAGTTCGGCAACCTGCAGGATGCGATCAAGCGGCTGTCGATCGTGGTGCCGATCAGCCTCGCGCTGATCGGTGTGCTGCTGTTCTTCAACTTCGGATCGATGGTCGATACGATGCTGGCGATGAGCGTGATCCCGATGGCGATCTTCGGCGGCGTGCTCGGGCTGCTGATCTCCGGCATTCCCTTCAGCGTGTCGGCGGCGATCGGCTTCATCGCGCTGTTCGGTATCGCGGTGATGGACGGCATCATCATCCTGTCGCAGTATAACCGGCTGATCGACGAGGGACTCGACCGTATCAAGGCAGTGATCCGCACCGGCGAGCTGCAGTTGCGGCCGGTGCTGATGACCTGCATCGTGGCGGGTATCGGTCTGCTGCCGGCGGCCATGTCGTCGGGCATAGGCTCTCAGGTGCAGAAGCCGTTGGCGGTGGTGGTGGTGACCGGCATGATGCTGGCGCCGCTGGTGATCCTGATCACGCTGCCGGTGCTGATCTCGTTCTTCTCGCGGCGAACACGCTGATTCGGCGATCCCCATCGGGCGCTCGGGCGTTTTTCCAGTCCTCCGTGGATCCAAACCGGCCACTCTGCCGTTATGCTCTTCCCGCAGGATAGACCGGCGCTCCTCGCGTACCGGCGAATGGAAGGTGGCGGCATTTGCAATGCCGCGTCCAGAGATCAACATGCACGACATGCTCGATACCGCCGTCGATCTCTCCAATTGCGATCGCGAACCCATCCATGTGCCCGGCAGCGTGCAGGCCCATGGCTGCCTGCTGGCCTGCGACAGTTCGCTGGGGACGGTGCGGCGGCACTCGGTCAATGCCGGGCAGATGCTGGGTCTCGGCAGTTCCGAGATCAACGGACGCACGCTCGACGCGTTGATTGGCGCGACGGCGGCCCACGACATCGGCAATGCCATCGCGAAGTGGGGCAACATGACGCGTGCCGGCCTGTTGCTCGGCGTCAGCGTCGCGCATTCTCCGCTGATTTTCAACATCGCGGCGCACCGCCATCAGGGCGTCAACATCATCGAATTTGAACCAGTCGATGCGGCTGATGCCACGCCGCCGCTGGAACTGGCGCGGCTACTGATCGGACGGATCGGGCAGTGTTCGACGCTCGAAACGCTGTTTGCCACCGCGCCGCGGCTGCTGCGCGCAGCACTCGGCTATGACCGTGTGATGGTCTATCGTTTCGCCGAGGACGGTTCCGGCGAGGTGATCAGCGAGGCCAGGCGCGGCGATCTGGTGAGCTTTCTCGGCCAGCATTTTCCGGCCAGCGATATCCCGCAGCAGGCGCGGGTGCTGTACCTGCAGAACACGCTGCGCATCGTCGCGAACGCCAATGGCGAGCGCATCGCCATCGAGCCGGTGCTGGACCAGTCCGGAGAGCCGCTCGACCTGTCCTACGCGCACCTGCGCAGCGTCTCTTCCGTGCATTGCGAATACCTGCGCAACATGGGGGTCGGCGCCTCGATGTCGATCTCCATCGTCAGCGACGGCAGACTGTGGGGGCTGATCGCCTGCCACCACTACGAGCCGCGCACGCTGTCCATGGAAAAGCGCGTTGCCGCCGAGATGTTCGGCGAGTTCTTTTCGCTGCAATTGCAGGCGGTGGTGCAGAAGCGCAAGCTGGAAGCCAGCGAGCGGGCGCAACGCTATCTCGACCGGCTGCTGCACAGCGTCTCGCATCATGCCGATGCCGAGGATTTGCTGAAGAGCAGCATCGCCGATTTCGGCGAGCTGATGTCGTGCGACGGCGTCGGCCTGTTGTTCAACAAGAGCTGGACGTCTCACGGCAGCGCGCCGCCGCCCGGCGCGGTGCCCGGGCTGATGGCCTTCATCAGCTCGGTGGCGGAGGGGCGGGTCTGGGCGACCAGTGCGCTGTCGGAACGGTTGCCCAGCGCCGATGGCTATCGCGCGGAGGTGTCGGGTGTGCTCGCAGTTCCGCTGTCGCAACTGCCGCGCGACTATTTGCTATTTTTCCGCCGCGAGGTCGCGCAGACCGTCAACTGGGGCGGCGATCCCAACAAGACCTATGAGAGCGGTCCGCTCGGCGACCGGCTGACGCCGCGCAAGAGCTTCGCGATCTGGAAGCAGGAAGTGGAGCGACAGTCGCTGCCGTGGCTGCAGGGCGAGCGCGACAGCGCGGAAGCGGTCCGCGCCGCGCTGGTGGAGGTGGTGCTGCGGCACAACGAGGTGCTGGCGGATGAGCGGCACAAGGCCGACCTGCGCCAGAAGATGCTCAACGAGGAGCTCAACCATCGCGTCAAGAACATCCTCGCTCTGATCAAGTCGCTGGTGTCGCATCCGGTCGCCAACGGACGCAGCATTGCGGACTACGTGGTGTCGTTGAAGGGACGCATCCAGGCGCTGTCGCTGGCCCATGACCAGGTGATCCGCGGCGCCGGCGGCGGCGCATTGAAAGCGCTGCTCGATGCCGAACTGTCGCCGTACCGCGGTACGGTGGCAGAGATCGCCGTGGACGGCCCCGACGTGCAGCTCGACGCGCGCGCTTATTCGGTGCTGGCGCTGGTGCTGCACGAACTGGCCACCAATGCCGCCAAGTACGGCGCGCTGTCGTTCCACGGCGGACGGCTCTCGCTGCGCTGGGAGCGCACCGGGCAGGACGATTGCCACATCAATTGGATCGAGCGTGGCGGACCGGCGGTCGCGCCGCCGGAGCGGACAGGCTTCGGCTCGATGCTGATCGGCCGCAGCATCCCCTACGATCTCGGTGGCCAAAGCGACGTCGACTACGCGCCGGACGGCGTCAGCGTTCGGCTGCTGATCCCGGCGCGGTTTGTGACCTGGCCCGACGCGGCGCCTGTAGCGGTGGCCCCGCCGCGCGCGGTCGAGGACAAGCCGATGGCTTCGATGCGCGGCCTCAGCGTGCTGATGGTCGAGGACCAGCTGCTGATCGCCATGGATGTCCAGACCATGCTGGCCAACGAGGGCGCCTCGAATGTCGAGACGGCGTCGTCCGTCAAGGAAGCGCTGCACAGCCTGTCGATCATTCGGCCCGACGTCGCCATCCTCGATGTCAATCTCGGCAACGGCAGTTCGCTGCCGGTCGCGCATGCCTTGAAGGAGCAGGGCATCCCGTTCGTCTTCGCGACCGGCTACGGCGAAAGCAGCCTGATCCCGCCGTCGCTCGCCGAGGTGCCGATCGTGCGCAAGCCCTACGATATCGACGGGCTGATCGCGGCGCTGACCAGCGCCATGGCCAGGGCGAGGCGGCCCTGACCGCTGCGCGGTTGGTGGCGATCATGCCATCGTGGAGATCGCGTTCGCCGTCGTGGATACGGGTTGCCGGTGGCCCGTCCGGCATGCATCATGCATGAATAGTGCTGCCATCACGCCATGACCCCGCCCGAACTGGACCTTGCCACCGATGCTCTGGGAATCGATCCTCACCGAATGGGGCAGCTTGATCTTCCGCTGGCTGCACGTCGTTGCCGCCATGGCCTGGATCGGCAGTTCGTTCTACTTCATCCACCTCGACCTCAGCCTGAAGCCGGGCCGCGATCTGCCCGATGGCGTCAAGGGCGAGGCCTGGCAGGTCCATGGCGGCGGCTTCTACCGCATCGTCAAATACATGGTGGCGCCGAAGGCGATGCCGGACGAACTGACCTGGTTCAAGTGGGAGGCATATACCACCTGGCTGTCCGGCTTCGTGCTGATGCTGATCGTCTATTACCTCGAGGCCGACTTGTTTCTGGTGGACAAGTCGGTGCTCGACCTCACGGCGATCCAGGCCGGCCTGTTCAGTCTCGTCAGCCTGGCGCTGGCCTGGCTGCTGTATGAGGCGGCATGCCGCTCCGGCCTCGCCCGCAACGAACTGGCGTTCTCGATCGGCGGCTATGTCTTCCTGGTGGCGCTGACCTATGCCTTCACCCATGTGCTGAGCGGCCGCGGCGCCTTCAACCAGATCGGCGCCATCGTCGGCACCATCATGGTCGCCAACGTGTTCGCCACGATCATTCCGAACCAGAAGAAGATCGTCGCCGCCTTGCTCAAGGGCGAGACGCCCAATCCGGCCTGGGGCGAGGCCGGCAAGCTGCGCTCGGTGCACAACAACTACCTGACGCTGCCGGTGATCGTGTTGATGATCAGCAACCACTACCCGCTGCTCTACGCCACCCGCTACAACTGGCTGATCGTGGCCATCGTGCTGGCGCTCGGGCCGGTGATCCGCCACTTCTTCAACCAGCGCCACGCCGACAAGCCGTCGCCGTGGTGGGTGTGGGGCGTTGCCGCGGCCGGCATGATCGCCATCCTGCTGCTGTCCGGGACAGGGCCACGCATCGCGAGCGGGGCGGCCGCATCGGCGACGCCGACCTTCGCCATGGTGGAGGAGATCGTGTCGACCCGCTGCAGCATGTGCCATGCCGTCGAGCCGTCATGGTCGGGAATCGTCACCGCGCCGAAGAACGTACAGCTCGACGATGCCGCGCACATCAAGCGCTACGCCCGCCTGATCGGGCGCAACGCCGCCTGGTCGAGCGCCATGCCGCCCGGCAACGTCACCGAGATGACGCCCGAGGAGCGCGCCACCATCGCCGCCTGGCTGGCGGCGGGCACGCCGAACTGACGGCCCGCCGTCAGCACCTCATCAGCGGATCGCCACCGGGTTGATCATGCTCTGCACGCCGCCCTTGAAGCGCGGCTGGCCGAGCACGAACAGAAACTCGTAGGCCTTGTCCTTTGCCAGATCGGCCGTGTTCATGACTTCGAGAATGTAGGTGCCGTTCATCGCCAGCAGGATCTGGTGCACCTCGAACACGTTGTTGGTCTCGAAGGGCACCACCTCCACGCCCCAGGTATCGGCGCCGACGGCCACCACGCCCTTGCCTGTGAGGTATTTTGCGCCTTCGACGCCCAGTCCCGGTTCGCCGGCACCGAAGCGCGTATTGTCCTTGCCGATCAGGCCCGCCCAGCCGGTATGAAACAGCACCACGTCGCCTTCGCGGATCTCGACGCCCTGCTTTTTCGCCACCTCCTCGATTTCCTTGGTGTTGAAAGCGGTACCTTCCTTGACCACGTCGGTGCCGTAGTAAGCGGCCATATCGAGCAGCACGCCGCGGCTGACGAGCGGCGGCACCTTGTCGATACCGAGCTTCTTCAGCCCGGTGGGGTCGGCGAAATCGGCCAGTTTGTTGCCGTTGTAGTAGACGTGTTCGATGCCGAGATGGCCGAGGCCGTCCATCTGGCTGCCGACGCCGACCCAGCCCTGCAGCATGTCGTCATTGTAGGTCGCCTTGTTGGGGCCAATGCCGGGGATGCCGGCCTGGCCGGGCTGCACCACGGTGATCTTGAAGCCGCGCGGCGGATAGGCCGGCATCTCCGCGCCGACGGGAAAGCCCAGCGCATAGGCCTTTCCGGTCTTCACCAGTTGCGCCGCCTTCAGCACCAGTTCCGGCTTCATGTAGTTGGCGGCGCCGATCTCGTCGTCGGGGCCCCACTTGGATTTGGTCCAGTCTTGCGCGCCGGCGGTTGTGCAAGCGAGCAGCGCCATGGCGCAGCCGAGAGTCCATGTCTTCATCATGCGATCCTCACCTGATTCTCACTCCTGGTTATTCTCCGGGAGTGTCAGATTACCAGAGGGCGCATTTCCGCGGAAGCGCGATCAGGACTTGCGGTGCGCTTCCTTGAAGGTCTCGATCAACCTGGAGACGCCGCTACTTCCCCGACGGCGTGCGCAGGCCATGCCAGGCGTCGCGGACCTGATGGTAGTGCACTTCCGGCAGGTAGTCCGGCGTGTTGAGGCCGAGCGTCCGGACGTCAAGCTTTCCGACCGCCGCCAGCAACTGGTAGGAGGCGATGACGCGGTCGCGCTGCGCGCCGATCAGCCGCGCCTTGGCGGACACCAGGTCCTGTTGTGAGTTCAATACGTCGACGGTGGTACGCTGGCCGCCCTGGGCCTCGCGCTGCACGCCCTGCAACGCAACGCCGGCGGCGCGCACCTCAGCCTCAGCGGCAGCGACCGCGGCCTTGGCGCCCTCGTTGGACACCCAGGCGCCGATGGCGGCGGTGCGCGCCTGGTTGCGCACCTGTTCGAGCACCAGGCGGCTTTGCGCCGACAGTTCCTTGGCCTGACGGGTCTGCGCTGCGGCGAGGCCGCCGTCATAGATCGGCACCGTGGCCTGGCCGAGGATCGAGGCCTGGTCGGTGCGTTTGGTACCCAGCGTCTGGTCAGTATCGTTGGAGCGGCTGGCGCTCCCTTGCAGGGTGACGGTCGGATACAGGCTGCTCTCGGCAACGCTGATGGTGGTGGTGGCGACGTCGACGTCGTAGCCGGCAGCCAGCACCGCGGGATTGGCCTTGAAGGCCTGCGCGGTGGCCTCTTCGCGGCTGCGCGGCAGCAGCCGGTCGACCGGCTCGGCGGGGCTGAGGCGCGACGGAAGATTGCCGACAATCTGCGCATAGGTGGCCTGGCTGATCGCCAGGCTGACCTCGGCGGCGTTGAGGTCGGCCTGGCCGCGGGCAAACCGCGCGTCGGCCTGCGACAGGTCGGTGGGCGTCACGTCGCCGGCATTGAGCCGCTTCTGGGCGATGCCCTGGGTCTCGCGCAAGGAGGCGACGTTGGCGCGCTGCGCCTCCACCAGCGACTGGTTGGCGAGCACGTTGGTGTAGACGGTGACCGCATCGAGCAGCACACCCTGGCCGACGTTGCGCAGCGCCTCGCGGCCGGACTGCACCTGAAATTCGGCGACGCGCACGCTGTTGGCGGTCTTGAAGCCATTGAACAGGGTCTGCGTCACGGTGACGCCGATGGTCCACGGCTTCAGGGTGGCGCCCTGGATGGTGTTGTCGGGCAACAGGTTGCGCACCGCCTGCAGGCCGACGCCCAGGGTCGCGGCCACCTGCGGCCGGTAGCCGGCCATCGCCTGCGGCACGCCTTCATCGGTGGCGCGCTGGCGGGCTCGCTCGGCATTGAGCTGCGGGTTGGACTGGTAGGCCTTGGCCAGTGCTTCCGCCACGGTCTCGGCTTGTGCCGCGGTGGTGGCGGACATTGCGGCCAAAGCGGAGACGCCGAGCGTCAGTGCCCTGATGGTGATGCCCATTCGCGGCACGCGCCGTCCGGCGAGGCCTGATCTCTCGTGATGACGCACCATGTGATCCTGAACAATTCCGACATCTGCCCCCGCCGACGTCAATTGATGTTTAGAGGGCGTTGCCTTGTCAGGCAAACCATCCGGCGCACAAGCCGGGCTTCGCGTGCGGTTCCCCACAGGGCATTTCGCGGCTCCGATTTGCTTGATGAGTCAGGACCCTACGGCGAACGGCGGAGGCGGGGAATGCGACAATAAACCCGCACCGTTTCCTGCCGTGTGTGGCGTCGTCGCCACATCGTCGGGACCAGGCTTGGGGATGGTATCGACGTCTGCCGGCAACCGTTCGGGCGCCTCAGCCATGGCTGGCGTGTCTCTGCCAGACATTCATGACAGGGCGATTTTAGCGCAACAGCCGCGGGGTGGGTTCGCGCGAAGCGCGTAACCCGCCATCCGCGCGCGATGACAGCCAAAGCCACACCGGTGGGTTACGGCGCAAGCGCGCCTGACCCACCCTGCGGTTGCAGCAGAAGCTCAGCGGTTCTTGTTGACCGGCTTGCGCTTCTCGATGAACGCCGCCATGCCTTCTGAACGATCCTCCAGGGCGAAGGTGGCGTGGAACAGGTCGCGCTCGACCTTGAGGCCCTCGGTCAGCGGCGTTTCGAAGGCGCGGTTGACGGCGCTCTTGGCCATAGTCGCAACCGGCCGCGACATGCCGGCGATCTTCTCAGCCATCGCCATGACCTCTTCCATCAACTTGTCCGCCGGCACGATGCGGCTGACCAGCCCCGAACGTTCAGCTTCCGCGGCGTCCATCATGCGGCCGGTGAGGCACAGGTCCATGGCCTTGGACTTGCCGATGGCGCGGGTCAGGCGCTGGGTGCCGCCGATGCCGGGAATGGTGCCCAGCGTGATCTCCGGCTGGCCGAATTTCGCGGTGTCGGCGGCGATGATGATGTCGCACATCATCGCCAGTTCGCAGCCGCCGCCCAGCGCATAGCCGCTCACCGCGGCGATGGTCGGCTTGGTGCAGGTGGCGACGCGGTCGCCGCCGATCTGGGTGAAGTCGCTGCTGAACATGTCGATGAAGCTCTTCGGCTGCATCTCCTTGATGTCGGCGCCCGCGGCGAATGCCTTTTCGCTGCCGGTCAGCACGATGCAGCCGACGGCGTCATCGGCCTCGAGCGCGTCGATCGCGAGTTTGATTTCGGAGAATACGCCGAACGACAGGGCGTTGAGCATCTTCGGACGGTTGAGGCGCAGCACCGCGACGGCACCGGTACGTTCGACGATGATGTGTTCGAAGCTGCTCATGTTTCATCCCGCATTGTTCTGACGGCCGAGTGGCCGCGCGCAATGTGCCCGTTGGCGGGATGAGCTTCAAGGGGAGGGGACCCGGATGCGCCGCATCCGGGTCCCGAAAAATTCTAGGCGATGAACATCCGTGCCGCGGAGGCCAGCGTCAGCAGGCCGCCGAAGGCGATGAAGATCTTGCCGATCAGCGAGGTCTGCTCGAGCGTCGTGCTGTTCGATTGGCTCACCACCACGGGTGCATCGATGGTCGCGGAGGCGAGGGTCAAGGCCGGCTTGTCGCCCGCTAAAGCCGGCTTGTCGTCGGTGATGGCGCGATCGAGCTCGTTGAGCTGATCGGCTGCCACCACCTGCGCGCCCGGGTCGGCGGCAGGTTCTGTCACGGCGGGGGCGCCACCGATGCCCTTGAACACGCTGTCGGCCTTGGCCGATACGGACTGGGGCGTTTCGGCCGGTGCATCCGCGGGCAACTGAGCGTTGGCGTTGGCGACCGCGGGGGGCATCGGATTGGTGCTGTTGGTGTCGACGCTCTTGGCGTTCTCGACGTTCTTGGCGTCGGAATTCGTCGTCGCGGCGGCCTTCGCCGCCTTGTCGGGTTTCGCGGCCTTGGCGGTCTTGCGGGTGTGGTGCGGCTTGGCGAACTTGTTCAGCGCGATCGGCTTGCCCGTTGCACCATCGGCCTTCGCCGACGAATCGGCCGGGCTGGCATCGGATTCGGTCGCGTGCATCGGTCCGGCGACGCAGAGCCACAGTCCTGCTGCAAGAATCAGCGCCGAGCGCCCGCTGGTTGCGATGGTCATGGATGTCTCCCCAAAATGTCCGTCCCCAACGGCGCCAAGGGAGACTGCGGGCGTGTTCACAGCGGGGCAAAAAAGGGAATCTTCGGGAGAGTCCGGCAAAAACGCGGCAGCGAAACCGGGGCCGGCAAAATTCGGCTTTGGAATCAACGCGCGAGCAAGACGTGGGGAACAGTGCTAGGAGAACTGTCGTGCCCTTTTTCTTCATCGGGGGTGTAACAAATCGATGGCCGAGCCGAACAGTTTGTGAGGGCGCTTGCACGGACGCGACGACGAATGGACGGACCTGATGCTGGCGGCCAATGCAGGCGACAGCATCGCTTACCACCGTCTTCTCAAAGCCGTGACGCCGGTGCTGCGCGCGGGTGCGCGCCGCGGACTGGCGCGTGCCGGGCAACCTCCCGATCAGGCCGAGGACATCGTGCAGGAGATCTTGCTGGCAGTACATTTGAAGCGGCAGACGTGGAACGCCGAGGCGCCGTTCGCGCCGTGGTTGTTCGCCATCGCCCGCAACAAGCTGATCGATGCGCTGCGCCGCCGCGGCCGTCGGGTGTTCGTCAATATCGACGATTTCGCCGAAGTGCTGCCGAGCGAGCCGGTGGCCGAGACCTTGCCGGTGGGCGAGATCGCGGGGCATCTCGAGGCGCTGCCGGCGCGACAGCGCGATGTGCTGCAGTCGATCGCGGTGAACAGCGCCTCGATCCGGGAGACCGCTGCGAAGCTGACCATGAGCGAAGGCGCGGTGCGGGTGGCGCTGCATCGCGGGCTGGCCAGCCTCGCGGCGAAGTTGCGGAAGGAATGACGATGGATACCGATCGCCTGATCCAGACCCTGGCCGCGGACAACGAGTCCCGCGCCTTCCCCGTCGGCACCGTGCTGGCGATGGCCTTGCTGGTGGCGTTACCGGTCGCGGCGGCAATGCTGCTGGTCACCCTCGGCTTCCGTCCGAATTTCATGACCGCGATGCGCAATCCGTTCTTCGACCTCAAATTCGTGGTGACCTTGGCGCTGGCGATTCCGGCCATCGTGATCAGCCTGCATCTGTCGCGGCCGGAGGCGGTGCTGGGACGCTGGATCTGGTTGTTGCTGCTGTCGCCATTCATCCTGGTCATCGCGATTGTCGCCGAGATGATGTTGCCCCAGCGCATGCCGATGATGGCGCGGCTGGTGGGCCGCAATTCCATGCTGTGCCTCACCGCGATTCCCGTGCTGTCGCTGCCGATCCTCGCCGCGACGCTGCTGGCGCTGCGCCATGGCGCGCCGGCGCAGCCGGCGCTGGCCGGGGCGCTGGCCGGCCTGCTGTCGGCGGGGCTGGCGGCAACGCTCTATGCCGCGCATTGCGTCGACGACTCGCCGCTGTTCGTGGCCACCTGGTACACGCTGGCGACCGCATTGGTCACTGCGGTCGGCGCGCTCGCCGGCGCCAGATTGTTGAAATACTGAAGCTCCGGCGCAGCCCGGCGAGGGCATCCGGGCAGCCCATATCGATGGGCCGCCCCGATGTCGCAACAGCTCATCCGGGCTGCGGAATGGCCGCCTGCAACCGGCTGCCGCCATTGTTCAGAAAACATGTCTTGTCGAACAGCGTCAGGTCGAGCGGGTTGGGCAGCCGCACATCCTGCATGTCGGGATAGGGCTTCCTGGCGGGATCGTAGCTGCGATCGATCTGGGAGACGAAAACGACCATCAGTCCGCGCGCCCGCGCGAATGACCTTAGCGCGATCACTTGCTCGGCCAGAGGCCGGCTTTCGCGCCTTTGATCGAGCAGTTGCAGATAATCGATGACGACCAGCGTACCCGATGGTGCCGATTGCAGTATCTGAATGATGTGGTCGGCATTGATGGCGTCGGAGCAATCGAAGGTGAACTGGCTGGCAAATTGTGCAGGTTTGACGCCGAGCGCATCGAACCGATTCAGGATATCCTTCTCGGTATATTCCAGCGTGAAGAAGACACCTCGGTGGCCGGACTTCATCGCCTCAATGGCCAGTTCGAGCGCCATCAGCGTCTTGCCGTGGCCGGGCCGCGCGCCGACCAGCAGAAGATCGCCTTGCGCCAATTGCGCGAACAGCTTTGCAGCGGGGGAACCGGCGGCATGCCGGGCGGCAAGCAAACTCCAGCCGCCAAAGCCTTCCTGACTGGCTATGCGATCGAGCGCGTCGTGCAACGGAATGGCACGTTCGCGAGCCAGCAGCTTCGCCTTGCGCTTCAAGAAATAAATAGGCGCGGATAGTCTCATCGAAAACCTTCCATCGCGAGCGGTCTTCGCAATCCCCCCTTTGCTTTGGCTCGAACAGTCGGTTTGCGATCGATGTACCCTGTATGAATTCTACTTTCCCGAGCGGGGGGAGGGAGGCGTGGGCCGCGCCAGAATCAAATTCTAACCCAAACCCTGCGCGTTGAAAATCTCGCCAAGGGCGTTGGCGTAAAAATCTGCAGGTGGGCTCGCGCAGATAGGGAGGCCGCGGCGATCAGGCCGGGGTCTTCGATGCACTCTGCTGCATACGCTGGAAGCGCAGCACCTGCTGCGCGGTCGAGAGCCGCAGCCGTTCATAGGTCTCGCGGTCGTCTTCGTCCTCGTGCGGATCGGCACCGGCCAGGTGCTGCCGCATCCGGACGATGGCCTGCACTGTCGGCCAGGAAAAGCCCGCGACCTTGGACAGGATGAAGATCCCCTCGTTGCGGGACTCGATCATCATGGTTTCGGCTACGGCCACCGGCACATGGGCGAGGCAGGCGATGGCGGCATTGGTTTCGTCGAACTTGTTGGCTTCGGCAAAGGTCGCCACCTGGCATTCGTCGAGCCGGCCGTCCTCATACAGCGAACGCACCAGGCCGTGGGCAATGGTGGTCTCGCGGGGCAGCGCCGAGGGCGCCGAACGGGCGCGCCGCGCCACTTCATGCACCGCCTGCGATACGTCGGCGGACGACGATGGATTGGCCGCCTCGAGCCGCGCGCGCACCGAAGCGGAGGCCTTGGCAACCAGCTTCAGATAATGATGTCGCGGAATCTCGGTCTTCATGCTGATGCAGATGGCAAAGCCGTCCTCGCGTTCGGCGCGCGACAGCAGCGTCGTATAACCCTGTTCAGAGATTTGCGCGCCGGGATTGCCGACCGTGCTCTTGACCACTTCCTCGTTGCCGCGCGCGACCAGCACGTCGGTCACGGCGCCGCTCAACACCTTGCGTATCGAAATCGCCAGCAGGTGCTGCTGGCTCTTGGTGCGGGCGTTCTCGATCAGCGAACTCTCATCGAGCTGCACCGATTGCGAAAGCACCGGTGCGGCGACTTCGATCGCATCGTCGAAGGCCAGCGTGCGGATGGCCCGTGGTGGCGCGTCGGCGATCGGAGCCAGCCGCTCGGCCAGCAAGGTCCTGGCGCAGGCTTCCATATGTTCGAGCAGGCAGCCGAAGATGTCGTCGAAGACGGCGATCTGCTCAGGCGAGCATTCCACGGCGTGGTCGAGAAATAGGTCGGTGACCCGGCGCAACGTTTCGACCCGGCGCGCCACCGTGCCGTGGGCGAGCGTGTTCTGAAGCTCATCGAGCAGATTGGCGGCGGATTTCGACTTCATGACTCTGTCCTAGAGCTTTGCAATTGGCACCGGCGACGTTCCCTGCCGGCGATAGCGAAAAAAATAATCAGGCACTGGCAATACGATTTCGTCCCTGCTTCTTGGCTGCATAAAGGGCACGGTCGGCGCGTGCAAGCAACGTATCGGCGGTGTCGTCGGGGTCGAGTCTAGCAATCCCGGCCGAGATGGTGACGCTCATCCCGTCGGAAAACGCGCTCCAGTCCAGCACAGTAATGAGGGCGCGCAGGCGATCCAGTATCTGGACCGCCGTCTCGTGGGGCGTATCGGGAAGTACCAGCAGGAATTCCTCGCCGCCGTAACGGCCGAACCTGTCGGAGCTGCGAATGTTTGCGTAGACGGTGATGGCAAAGGTCCTGAGCACCTCGTCGCCGGTCGGATGTCCGTAGGTGTCGTTGATGCGCTTGAACCAGTCGAGGTCGATCAGCGCGACGCAGCACGGGACACCGATGCGCTGCGCGCGCCCGATCTCGTCGTCCAGCATGCGCATGATGCAGCGCCGGTTGAACGAACCGGTCAGTTCGTCGAGTTCGGCGAGCTCCTCGATTTTGCGGTTGGCGACGGTCAACTCCACGCCGCGTCGGTACAGCGAAGCTCTTTGCGAGCTGGCGAAAATCCCGATGAACATGCAGCGCCCGGTGGTGGTCGCCAGCATCAGCACCGTCACTAGGCGTTCGAACAGGGTGCCGTGCGGCAGCCCCACCCGCAGGTCGTCGATCAGAAACAGCGCCGCCAGACCTCCGCCGACCAGCGTCCACAACGCCGCGCTTTGCGGCAAGGTCGTCCGCAGCGAGCTGAAGCTGATGACGATGAACTGGGTGCAGATGAACAGTGCCCCCACCTCGGGCGCGAGATAGATGAAGGCCATGATCTGCAGCGAGCCGGCGATCGCCTGCGGGCAGACCAGATAATGGTCGCGGAAGCGGTCGTTGAATCCGGTTTCCGACATGGTGCCGAACACCGCGACGAAAGCCGCGCCGCACGCAGCATAGGCCGCGGCAACCGAAGCCGGCACGGTGCCGGCAGCGGCGTAGAGCAACAGCAGAACGACGTCGACCAGGTAGGAGGCGGCAATCATCTCCAGCAGGTGGCGTCGCCGATGCGTGCGCCGCCTGAGAACGTCGGGTGTCAAGACGGCTGGCGCCGTCTCGACACCGCCGTCCACCGCGTTCTGGAGGATGTGATGAGCCGTCGGCATGGTCTCGCCATTGAGGGATGCAATACCGTTACCGTAAACGGCAAGCCTTTAGGTTTGGTATCTTTGGCCGGCGCAGGACATTCGGCCCATCGCGGTTACCTCGTTTGTTTCAAAAGACATTTTCCGCTTTTTCAACTGTATGGGGGTAGAGGTCCACGACTGACGCAAGGTTTCAGGCCAAGGGCGTCGGCCAGCCGGTTGCGTCCCGACGGCCGCGCCGAAAGCATCCGGATGGAATTCCTTCGACGCTGAACCTTTTTCGGCCGGCGCAGACTACCCTTTGCTGGGGATTGCAGGGTCCAGAGTTGAAGCAGTGCCGCTGAGCATGAATTGCGCTTGGCGGCATTGTGCTTTTCGGCCCACAGAGCGCCATACCGCCCGTTGCGCGGGGCCGCGCCGCACGGCGGGCCAGGTTCGCCGGACGGTCCGCCGGATGGGGGGATCCAGGCCGGATGTGATAGCATGGCGAAATTCAAGGGCTGAAGCGCCCGACCAGGCGGCCTGTGTGCGCTGGGTCACAGACACCGCGGACGGTTCTTGTAATTTGAGAAGATTTTGCCTTGCTGTTCGAACCTTCGATGCTTTCATTCCGACCAACCTGACGAGACGGCCATTGACTGCGACACAGGCGACCTCGGATGACGTCCTGATCGCGCGGATCGCACAAGGCGACCGGCTTGCGATGCAGGTTCTTTATGGCCGGCATCATGTGCGGATTTTTCGTTTCGGGCTTCGGTTGGTCCGGAACGAGCAGATTGCGGAAGACTTGATCAGCGAGGTGTTTCTCGACGTGTGGCGTCAGGCCGGCAAATTCGAGGGCCGGTCCGCGGTGTCGACCTGGTTGCTGGCGATCACGCGGTTCAAGGCATTGTCGGCGCTGCGCAAGCGCAAGGATGCCGAACTGGACGACGAGACCGCCAACGCGATTGAGGATACCTCCGACGATCCGGAAGTGACGGTGCAGAAGAAGGATACCAGCGTTGCGTTGCGCAAGTGCCTGACCGCGCTTTCGCCGGACCATCGGGAGATCGTCGATCTCGTCTACTACCACGAGAAGTCGGTGGAAGAAGTCGCAGAGATCGTCGGAATTCCCGAAAATACTGTGAAGACGCGGTTGTTTTACGCGCGCAAGAAACTGGCCGATCTGCTCAAGGCAGCCGGCGTGGAGCGAGGCTGGCCATGATGGCGACGAACAAGAAGATCGAGGCCGAGACGGCACCCGGCGAGATCGAGGCGCTGCTGCCGTGGCATGCGGCCGGCACGCTGAATGCCCGCGATACGCGGCGCGTCGACGAGGCGCTGGCCCGCGATCCCGAACTGGCCCGGCAGTATGCGGCGATCCGGGAAGAATATGCCGAGACCATCCTGCTCAACGAAAGCCTCGGCGCACCGTCGTCGCGGGCGATGCAGAAGCTGTTCGCGGCGATCGATGCGGAGCCGGCGCGCGAGTCCTATGCGTCGTTCAACATTTCGGCGCGGGTCGCCGGCTTCTTTGCCCGGCTGTCGCCGCGCACGCTGGCGACTGCCGCCGCGGTCGGCGCGCTGGCGCTGCTGGTGCAGGCCGGCGTCATCGGCGCCGTACTGATGAAGCAGCAGGGCACGTTCCAGACCGCATCGGCCCCGAAGGCCGATCGCCAGCCGATCGATGCGCGACCCTATGCGCTGGTGCGCTTTGCCCCGGATGCCAAGGTGGCCGATATCACCGCCTTCCTCGACAGCTACCAGGCGTCGATCGTCGATGGCGCCAAGGGCGGCATGTTCCGGCTGCAGTTGGGCGACAAGGCGATGTCGAAGGACGAACTGGCCGCGCTGATGGGCCGGCTGCAGAACGAGAAGATCATCAGCCTGGCGGTTGCAGCGCAGTAAACCGGCGTCGGCGACCGACCCTGTCCGTCGGAAGGCGCGATGTGCGTGCGAGGAAGTCCCATGGCCGACCATCATGACACCGGCCGGCGCTTGCCGCTGCGTCGGATCTCCGTAGCGCTTGTCGCCGCCCTGCCGCTGCTGCTGGCCGGTAGCGCCGGACATGCGCAGGGCATGATGCGCTCGCCCACCATCAACATCGGCTCGCGGGTTCCCGGCATCGCGCCGAACGTCGCGGCGCGGGCCAATCCCAACATCGCCGGCGGTGGCGTGGCCAATATCGCCGGACGCGCAGGCGTCGGGATGGCCGCAACGCCAGGACGTATCGGCATCCCCTCGGTGGCGGTGAGGCCCACCATGCCGGGCCGGGTGCCGGTGGTGCTACCGAGGATCGCCCGGCCGTCCATCGGCGATGTGCGCTATTCGCCCAACACCTATCCTGGCTGTGCCGCCGCCAATCGCGACGCCAGCGGCGCGTGCCGGGACGGGCCCCTCGCCGCCGACCGCGGTGGCGCCGGCGGTCCGCCGCGGCGCAGCCAGAATGCCGGCGCCGCGCGCCGCAACGCCGGCGTCAGCGCCGTCAATTCGCGCAGCGTCCCCGGCCAGATCGTCGCCGAACTCGATGGCGCGCTCAGCGATGCACAGATCGACGCGCTGGCGCGGCGCTATCGCCTGACACGACTCGGCGCGCAGAATTTTCCGCTGATCGGCGCCACCGTCGGTCTGTTCCGCATCGCCGATGGACGATCCGTCGACGCGGTGCAGAGCCAGTTGCGCACCGACGCCGGCGTGCGCGCGGTGCAGCCGAATTTCCGCTACATGCTGCAGGATCAGGCCAGCGGCCCGGCGCCGGTTGAAGGCGATCCGGCGCAGTATGCGCTGGCCAAACTGCGGCTGCCCGAGGCGCATCGGCTGGCGCTCGGCGGCGACGTCACCGTCGCGGTGATCGATTCCGGGATTGACGTTGCCCATCCCGAACTGGTGGGCGCCATCGCCGGCACCTTCGATGCGCTCGGCAGCAAGGAAGGTGCTCACGTCCACGGCACCGGCATCGCCGGCGCCATCGTGGCCCATGGCCGCCTGATGGGCAGCGCGCCGCGCGCCCGCATCCTCGCCATCCGTGCCTTCGGCGGCGGGCAGGGCGCTACTGAGAAGTCAGGTGGCGCCGAGAGCACGTCGTTCGTCCTGGTCAAGGCGTTCGACCATGCTGCGTCCCACGGCGCGCGGGTGATCAATATGAGTTTCGCCGGTCCGCAGGATGCGCTGGTGGACCGCGCGGTGACTGCCGCGGCGGGCAGGGGCATTGTGCTGGTGGCTGCCTCCGGCAATGCCGGTCCGAAATCGCCGCCGCTGTATCCCGCCGCCAATGCCGGTGTCATCGCGGTGAGCGCCACCGACGCCTCTGACCGGCTGTTCGCGGCCTCGACCCGCGGCCGTCACATCGCCGTCGCAGCACCGGGCGTCGACATCTTTCTGCCGGCGCCCGACAACAAGTACCAGATGATCTCGGGCACCTCGTTCTCCGCGGCCTACATCAGCGGCCTCGCGGCGCTGATGCTGGAGCGCAACCCGGCGCTCAAGCCGGAGGAGCTGCGCGCCATCCTGATGCAGACCGCGCGCGATCTCGGCGCGCCCGGCCGCGACGACCTGTTCGGCGCCGGCATCGCCGACGCCTATGGCGCGGTATCGGCCGTGCCGTCCGCGACGCCGGTCGTTGCCGCAGCGCCGCCGTCACCGGCACCGGTGTCAGATCCACAGCCGGCGCCAGCCACCCGCGCGCTCGAGCAGGCCGCGCCGTCGATGGCCTCGGATGCGTCGGCTGCGCGATAATGCGCGGATGGCCGCAGGCCGAATTCGTTAAAATTATTCGCGCCGCTTTGAACGTGCCCAAGCGTGCGCGCGACTGATCTGTGTGGGAGCGGCAATCCCTCCCCAACGAGGCCGTATCCGGCGCGAGCGCCCATCCACCCCAGCGTCCGATACGGCTTGACCCGCCCGGTTGTCCCCCCGGGCGGGTCTTTCGTATTTGGCACTTGTGTCGCGGTTTCTTCTCGCCGTCGTGCCGGTGTCGCAAGGCCCGAATATCTCACCTGAACACTTGGCCGCTGCGTTAACGCCAAGTTAACCATGCTCTGGTCGGCTGCCATTCGGTCGGACGGGTTGACTGGCGAAGTGCCGGTGCCATCGAGACTTCAGGGCCCTTTCGTGTCGACACTGTGCAGAATTGAACACATTTTGCTGGACGCCGCGAACTTGTCCACAGAAACTCGCTCCATTCAGTTTGTTGATCTCGTCGTTGCTTTTGCGTCCATTTCCCTCTTTTCGAGCACTTTCATGACGCAACGACACGCGCCGGTTCACGGGCGCGAGATCATTGAACGCTGGCGCGCACTTGCCGAACGCCGGCTGGACTATCTCACCGATCTGTTCGAGAGCGGCCGCTGGCGGCGCTTCCACAGCGAAGCCGACTTTCTCGACAACATCCGGGAAGCCAAGGCGGCGGTAGAGACCTGGCGCGGCCTCGCTACCGCAGAAGCCGCCCGCAACACCCCGTCATGGCTGGATCGTCTCGGCAGCACTCCGGCCTATCACGGCACCGTGCTGTACGAGGAGCCGCGTCCGCGCGCTTTGCAGCCCTCCGAGCTCCGCAACGTCCCTCTGGTCGCGCGGGCCCCGTCGCCGCCGCTGCAGCCCGATGCGATCGCTTCCGCTGTCGAGCCGACCCGCGAGGCGCAGATCGCGCTCGCCCCGCTGGCCAGGGCTACTGTCGCCGACCAGGCGTCCGAGTCCGAGGCCGACTGGCAGAAGTTGCTCGAGCCGCTGGTGCTGCTTGAGCGCTACCCGATCCTGCGCAACGCCATTTAACGGCGGCGCGGTCCGTCAGCGGACCGCGTTGTTGCCCAGCGCCACCTGCGCATAGCGCTGCGCGCCGTCGGCGGTGAGGTCCGGCGTCACCGGCCGGGCATGGTCGAGGCCGACCACCGCGCCGCGCGGCGCGCCGGAGATCATGTTGCCGGTCACCAGCGTGGTGCCGGCCCCCTGGGCCACCGAGACGCCGATGCCGATGAAGGCGTTGCGGATCACGTTGCCGGAGATGGCGACGTCGCGCAGATACCTGCCCCAGCCGCTGACGATGCCGAACGACGGCGCGTTCTCGATCACATTGCCGGTCACCGAACTGTCGGCCTCGATATAGATGCCGATCCCGGCGTCGTCGTCGGGCTTGGTGCCGGCCGGCCGCTTCGGGATCAGGTTGCGGATGATGTTGCCCTGGACCACGGCAATGCGGCCGCCCTCGTTGAAGTTGCATACGGAGACGCCGACCGCCGCGCCGTCCACCGTATTTCCGGAGATCACCGCGCCCTCGAAGGCGAATTCGGAATACAGCGCGACCTCGCGAACGTCGCTGACGCTGTTGCCGGAGATGTGGATGTTCGACGCCGAATTGCCGCGCACTGCCGAGTAGTCGCAGTTGCGGATGCGGTTGCCCGACACGATCACATTGCCGGCGCGAAATGCGTTGATGGCGTTGCCGTACTGGCCGGAGCCGCCGGGCCCGGCCTTGATGTCCTCGATGCGGTTGTCGATCACCAGCGTGCCGTCGTCGCCGATGGCGGTGCGCAGGATCTCGATGCCGTTGTCGTTGGTGCCGAGGATGGTGTTTTGCGCCACGATCAGGCCGCGCGCGTCGAATGACACGATGGCGGTGCCGGCGATGTTGGTGAGGATATTGTTGCTGATGGCACCCGCGACGTTTTCCAACCAGATGCCGTTGCCGCCGCTGCCGGTGATCTCGCAGTCGCTGATGCGCAGGTCGCGCCCGCCGAGGCAGTGTAGCAGCCCGCGCCGCGCCGGCAGCTTGATGCTGCCGCCGTCGAACGTGATGCCGCTGATGCCGATGTGATCGGCGCCCTGGCTCTCCAGCAGCGACGCGCCGCCGTTGAACGCCAGTCTGGTCGCGCCGCGCACGCCGACCAGTTGCGATCCGTTCGAGAGTTTCAGCGACGTGGTGCGATAGATCCCGGGCGGCAGCGCCAGCGGCGCCTGCGCGCGCGCGGCGTCGTCGATGGCGCGCTGCAGGTTGCGCGTCTGGTCGTCGGGGCTGTTCGGCCGCACGCCGTATTGCGTGACGTCGCGGCCCATCGTCGAGGTCAGCGGCGCCGCGCGTGCAGCGTCGGTCGTTGCGGCGGCGAGCGCGCCCGCGGTCAACCCCGCGACGGAGGCATTGAGCAGATGGCGGCGGTTGACGTCCATGGCGTGGCTCCCGGCGGAAGCAGGATTTCCGCAAGCTGACCTAACCCAGAATGCAGCGGCGCGATCGCGCAGGCGAGGGCGCGCGCACGCGATTGTGACAGTAGGGTTAACCCTGCGATCGCCCTCAGCGGCGTGTTCCGCGATCCGCCGGTCGATGTCGTGATCCCTGAATGTTGATCTGGGACAACGACGGCCGCGAGCGCGCGGATTATCTGGACGCACGAGCTCCAGACAGAGCCATCAGAGGTTCAGCAAGCGTCCCCCAGCAATTCTCTCCCGGATAGCCAAGACAGTGTCGCGTGGTTCCCGCCGCGCAGGCGTCCCAGTCGCACGACAACAGTAACGAGAACAGCCATGGCCTATCAGAGTCTCAATCCCGCCACCGGAAAAGTCCTCAGGACATTCGAACCGCTGACGGACGCGCAGCTCGAGCAGAAACTGGCACAGGCCGCGCAGTGCTACGAGATGTGGCGGCGCAAGACCTATGCCGAGCGCGCGGTGATTGTCGCCAGGGCGGCCGAGCTGCTGCACGAGAAGGCCGACCTCTATGCACGCACGCTGACCCTGGAAATGGGCAAGCGCATCCATGAGGCGCGCGGCGAGGTCGAGTTCAGTTCGAGCATCCTGTCTTACTACGCAGAGAATGCCGAGCGCTTCCTGGCGCCGCAGCCGCTGCATCCGACCGCCGGCGAGGCCCATATGGAAAGCACGCCGATCGGCGTGATCTTCTGCGTGGAGCCGTGGAATTTCCCCTGCTATCAACTCGCTCGCGTCGCCGGTCCGCATCTGATGGCCGGCAATGTGCTGGTGGTGAAGCATGCGAGCAATGTCCCGCAATGCGCCATCGACTTCGAACAGTTGTGGATCGACGCCGGCGCGCCGGCCGGGCTCTACACCAACCTGTTCGTCACCCATGACCAGTCGGACCGCGTCATCGACGATCGCCGCATCAAGGGCGTGGCATTGACCGGCAGCGTGCCGGCCGGCCGCAGCATCGCCGCGCGCGCCGGGCAGAACCTCAAGCCGTCGTCGATGGAGCTCGGCGGCAGCGACGCCTTCATCGTGCTCGACGATGCCGACATGGAGCATACCGTCAAATGGGCGCTGTGGGGCCGCATGTACAACACCGGCCAGACCTGTTGTGCGGCCAAGCGCTTCATCGTCGTCGACAGCGTCGCCGATGCGTTTCTCGAAAAGTTCAAGCTGGCGCTGGGCGCGCTCGAGGCCGGCGATCCGCTGGATGAAAAGACCACGCTCGGCCCGATGTCGTCGGAAGGCGCACTGGTGGAGCTGCTCGGCCAAGTCGACGTTGCGGTCGCCAACGGCGCCAAGGTGGCGATGGGCGGCAAGCGCGTCGATCGCGTTGGCGCCTACATGCAGCCGACGATCCTGACCGATGTGGCGCCCGCCAATCCGGCCTTTCGCGATGAGTTCTTCGGTCCGGTGGCGATGTTCTTCCGGGTCAAGGATGAGGACGCGGCGATTGCGCTGGCCAACGATTCCGACTTCGGCCTCGGCGGGTCGGTCTTCACGGGGGATATCGAGCGCGGCAAGCGCGTCGCGAGCCGGGTCGAGACCGGGATGATGTTCATCAACAATATCTCCTGGTCGGACGCCGAACTGCCGTTCGGCGGCATCAAGAATTCCGGCTATGGCCGCGAACTGGGCGACATGGGCATCCAGGCCTTCGTCAACAAGAAGCTGGTTCGCATCAACATCGTTGACGCACCGCTGTAGCGCCGTTGCGCAAGGTTCCTTTCATCGGGCGATGCGCAGGCGTCGCATTGTCCATTCCGCTCACTCTCTGAACAGGACATCGTCATGGCACTTAAGATGCAATGCGCCGTCGTCGAAGAATTCGGCAAGCCTCTGCAACTGCGGGAGTGGGATGTGCCCACGCCCGGTCCGGGCCAGATTCTGGTGAAGACCGAGGCCTGCGGCGTTTGTCATACCGACCTGCATGCGGCGAGCGGCGACTGGCCGCTGAAGCCGAATCTGCCGTTCATTCCCGGCCATGAAGGCATCGGACGGGTAGCTGCGGTGGGCGCCGGCGTCACCATCGTCAAGGAGGGCGATCGCATCGGTGTGCCATGGCTGTATTCGGCCTGCGGTCACTGCGAGCATTGCCTGGCTGCCTGGGAAACCGTGTGCGGCGAAGCGGAGTTCGGCGGCTACACCAAGAACGGCGGCTTCGCCGACTACATCATCGCCGACCCCAACTATGTCGCGCACATTCCCGATGGGTTGACCCCGCAGCAGGCCGCGCCGCTGATCTGCGCCGGCATCACCACCTACAAGGGCATCAAGGTGGCCGACGTCCGGCCCGGCGAATGGATGGTGATTTCCGGCGCCGGCGGTCTCGGGCACCTCGCGATCCAGTACGCCAAGGCGATGGGCCTGCAGGTCTGCGCTGTCGACATCGACGACCGCAAGCTGGCCCACGCCACCAAGCTCGGCGCCGACCTGGTGGTCAACGCCAAATCGCCTGACGCGGTGGAAGCGGTGCGCAAGGGGACCAGCGGCGGCGCCCATGGCGTGCTGATCACGGCGCCATCGCTCGTCGCCTTCAAGCAGGGCATCGGCATGGCGCGCAAGCGCGGCACCTGCGTGCTGGTCGGTCTGCCGCCCGGCGATTTCCCGGTCCCGTTGTTCGACGTGGTGGCCAACTGCATCACCATCCGCGGTTCGTTCGTCGGCACCCGCGGCGACATGGCCGAGGCACTGGCGTTCGGCGCCGAGGGCAAGGTCAAGGCAGACATAGAGCTGCAGCCGCTGTCGGCGATCAACTCGGTGTTCGACCGCCTGAAAAGCGGCGACGTTCCGGCGCGAGTGGTGCTTGATATCAGCGCAAGCTGAGCCGGGATTGACACTCCTGTCCCGGATGTCCGCAAGAAACAAACCTCGCTGCGTTGGCAGCGAGGGGGATCAGGCCGAACGCTTCAGCGGGCTGAGATCTTCGTTCGGCTCGGACTTCGGCGATTTCAGCTCGAGCTGAAAGTCTTTTTCTTCGCGCGCGGCGACCTTGTTCTTTTCCGGGCATTCGCCGGGCTCGGCCTCGCATGGCCGGATTTCGTAGTCGTTGTCGAGCACGCGGCGCGGCGTCGGCTGTGCGGCCTTGGTTTCGATGTCGGTCACGAGTCCGCTGTCGCGCGCCAGTTTCCAGACGTCGGCTTCGGTGGGGTAGGACCTGCTCAACTTGGCATCGTCACAGAACAGCGCATAGGGCATCGGATCGCTCCGGTAAAAATGGACAACGTTCAAACGGGTTCCGGGTTCACCCGGGAGTCGCCAATAATGGCGACGGTCAGCACACCCTCTTGTGGGGTGCGAACAGGCGGCCCTTTTCCACCACCGCCACGACGGCCAGCGCCGCCAGGGTGCAGAGGAAGAAGCCGGTAGCGAACGGCAACAGCGTGCCGTTGTAGGCTTGGCCGATGGTGTAGCCGATGCCGATTCCCAGCAGGGTGGTCACGGTGCCGTACAGCGACGAGGCGGTCCCGGCAATGTGGCCCTGCGGCTCCATCGCCATGGCGGTGAAGTTGGCGAACATCAGGCCGAAGGTGAACATCATCGTCGCCGACAGCGCCATGAACAGCGCCAGCGGCAGGAAGTTGAGCTTCGCCGCTGCGAGCATGGCCGCGCCGACAGCGACATAGGCGACCAGCCCGCTATGGGACATCACCCGCATGCCGATCGTGCCGACGAAACGCGAATTGATGAAGCCCGCGATGGCGATGCCGAGGGCGACGCCGGCGAAGGCGAGCGGAAAGTAATGCCCGAGGTGATAGATCTCGGTGAAGATCTGCTCCGACATGAAGACATAGCCGAACAGCGAGCCCTGCACCGCGCCGGCCGCCAGGGCATAGCCCAGCGTCTGCCGGTTCGAGATGGTGGTCCAGTAGGCGCCGAGGACATCGCGAACTGCCAGCGATTTGCGCTCCGACAGCGGCAGGGTTTCCGGCATCCGCAGCGCGCTCCAGATCAGCGCCAGCACGCCATAGACCATCAGGACGATGAAGATGCCGCGCCACTGGGTCATCAGCATCACCGCTTGCCCGAATGACGGCGCGATGATGGGCACGGAGATGAACACCATCATCGCCAGCGACATCACGCTGGCCATGCGGCGGCCGGTGTAACAGTCGCGCACGATCGAGGTGGCGATGACGCGGGTGGCGGCGGTGCCCAGTCCCTGCAGCACGCGGGCCAGCAACAGGGTTTCGAATGACGGCGCCACGATCGCCAGCAGGCTGGCGATGCAATAGACGGTCATGCCGATGAGCAGGATCGACCGCCGGCCGAACCGGTCCGCCAGCGGGCCGATGGCGAACTGGGCGACCCCGAAGCCCACTAGGAACGCCGACAGCAACAGCTGCAGCCGGTTGCCGTCGCTGATGCGGAACGCCGCGCCGATCTCCGGCAGCGCCGGCAGCATGATGTCCATGGCCAGCGGGTTCAGCGCCATGATCGCGGCGATCATCAGCAGGAACTCGGGAAACCCCATGGGGCGGTGGGTGGAAGATACCCACGCGTCGGCATTGATGTCGGTCACGAACGGGCGTCCTTTCGAGAAGGCGCCACTTAGGCCATCCATGCTGCGGTGCACAAGCGAGCCATCTGCATGGCTGCCGCACGCAAACAAGGGCGCCTGTTCAGGTTCTTGGCAAGATTTAGGCAAATACCGGAGTGAGTCCCGGCAAGTTCCCTCCGCGGGCCTCCCGCAGCCGCGCCCGCGTCAGCCGGATCATTTCCAGCAGCAAGGCTTCGCCGGCGTCCACCAGCTGTTCCCCGGTCATCCGCCTGGAGGCGGCATCGCGCGCCGGCAGCGGCACGTGGATGAAGGCGGCGAGCCGCGGGCCGTCGGGCAGCCTTGTGGTCTCGATGCCGCGCCAGCTCAGATAGTTGCACAGATAGCGCCCGGCATCGCGCGAGGCGCGGACGTCGACGCCGCTGGCCAGCGCCGCGCGCAGCAGCCTGGCGGTGTGCGGACCGAAGTTTTGCGCGTCCTTGCCGGGCACGATGCAGGCCTGCCGCACCCGCGTATGCGCGGCGTCGGGCCACAGCATGGTGACGGCATTGCGGGCGCGGGTCTCGACGCGGATGAACGGCGTGCGCGCAGCGAGGCCGAACATCAGCAGCGCATGCGGCCGATGCTGGGCCAGCAGTTGCGGCAGGTCGCGATCGACCGCGCCATAACTCACCGGAAAGATGTGCGCGATGCGTTCCACCTCGGCGAACGCCGGCCGTCGCAGTCTTTGCAGCCGCGCCACAAGCGGCTGGGTCGGATTGACCGGCGCGCCGGGGAAGGGGCCGAAGCCGGTGATCAGGATGCGCAGGGGAGCGGTCATGTCACTCCTTCAGCAATGTGGCTATCTGCTCGGCGGCCAACGCCGGGGTGATGCGACCGTCGGCCACCTCATGCTCCACCTGTTTGACCCGCGCGCGGATGGCGGGATCGGCGCGCAGCCGCGCCATCATGCGCTGCTCCAGCATGGTCCACATCCACTTCACCTGCTGCTGGCGCCGTCGCGCTTCGAAATCGCCACAGGCCAGCATCGCGGTGCGATGCTCGCAGATCTTCTGCCAGAGTTCGGCGATCCCGGTGCCCGCCATCGCCGAATAGGTCAGCACCGGTGGGTGCCAGTGTTCGCTGCGCGGCGCCAGGATATGCAGCGCGCCGCGATAGTCGCCGGCAGTGATAGTGGCGCGCTTGAGGTTGTCGCCGTCGGCCTTGTTGATGGCGATCATGTCGGCGAGCTCGATCAGGCCCTTCTTGATGCCCTGCAACTCGTCGCCGCCGCCGGGCAGCATGAGAGCGAGAAAGAAGTCGGTCATGTCGCAGACCGCGGTTTCCGACTGGCCGATGCCGACGGTTTCCACCAGCACCACGTCGAAGCCCGCGGCCTCGCACAGCAGCATCGCCTCGCGGGTCTTCGCCGCGACGCCGCCCAGCGTGCCCGAGGACGGCGAAGGGCGGATATACGCCGCCTCGGACGCCGACAGCTGCGCCATTCGCGTCTTGTCGCCGAGGATCGAGCCGCCGGTGCGCGCCGAGGAGGGATCCACCGCTAGCACCGCGACCTTGTGGCCCTGCGCGATGAGATACATGCCGAGCACGTCGATCGTCGTCGATTTGCCGACGCCGGGCGAGCCGGTGATGCCAACGCGCATGGCGCGGCCGGTGTCGGGCAGCAGTGCCTGCACCAGTTCGCGCGCCTTGGCCTGATGATCGGCGCGGCGGCTTTCCACCAGCGTGATGGCGCGCGCCAGCGCCGCGCGCGAGCCCGCGCGCACGTCCGCCGCCAGCGCGATGATGTCGATGGGTCTAGGGCTCGTCATCGTCGCCCTTCGGCCGGTCGCCGCCGAAGATCGCGACGCCTTCCGCGCTCAGATAGGGCTTCAGCACCGGCCAGGGCACGAAGGCGACATAGCCGCCCTCCACATGTGAGCCTACGGCATCGGGCGGATAGTGGAACGTCAGCCCCGAACTCTTGCCGGCCTCGGTCGACGGCGCCAGCGTCACCGCGCCGAGCTTCAGCAGATTGGGCTCGATGCCCTTGGCCCAGTCGCTGTCGGCGCGCGGATCGATGCCGCGCTTCTTCTTCTCGGCGGTGAGCGCAGCGACGACAGCATTGCGGATCGCAGTCAGCGCCGGTCCGTTGTTGGCGGTCTCGGTGAAGAACGGCCGGATGCTGATGCGCTTGGCCGCTCGCCGGTCCCACAGGATGGTGTCGAGGTCGGTGTTGGGATGCGCGCCGCCGGTGTTGGTATAGTCGTTCCTGACAATGCTGACATAGCGGTCGGCGACCACCGAGCGGGTGTCGTAGCTGCGCTCGACGGTCCAGGCGCCGTTGCGGAACATGTCCGGCGTTGCCTTGCGCTCCTTGTCGGCATCGGCGCGGCTGGTTGCCACCCATTTCTTGCCCTCGGCAAGGCAGTTCGCCGCCAGCGCCGGATCGGCCTTGACGTTCTTGTCCAGAATGACCGACGCATCGAGCGATTTTGTTTTCAGCGCGAAATCCGGTTTCGGCTGGGCGGCGAAGGCGGGCGCGGCGAGCGCGAAACAGGCGAGCAGCAAGGAGGCGCGGACGAGGAAGGACATTTTAGTACCGGTGCAGTGGGAGGATACGGGCGCGGCATTAGCAACATGTCAGTTGCCGGATTCAGCGATGCGGCGTTCGACGAAGGATTTCAAGAATAGCAAGTGAACCTGCATAATATCCCAATCGTCACATGCTTCATCGCGCTACTCTGCCGCCTCGCTGTGCCCCAGTCGCGCATTGAGCTTGTGGATCAGTTCCTCTGCCGCATCCGCGATCACCGTGCCGGGCGGGAAGATCGCCTCGGCGCCGGCCTTGTAGAGTTCGGCGTAGTCCTGCGGCGGCACCACGCCGCCGATGATGATCATGATGTCGTCACGGCCGAGCTTTTTTAGCGCGGCCTTCAGCTCTGGCACCGCGGTAAGATGCGCTGCCGCCAGCGACGACAGGCCGAGGATGTGCACGTCGTTCTCCACCGCCTGGCGCGCCGCCTCGTCGGCGGTGGCGAATAGCGGCCCGATGTCGACGTCGAAGCCGATGTCTGCGAAGGCGGAGGCGATCACCTTCTGGCCGCGGTCGTGGCCGTCCTGGCCGATCTTGGCGACCAGGATGCGCGGGCGGCGGCCCTCGGCGTCTTCAAACGCATCGATCAGCGCCTGCACCTTCTCGACGCGATTGGACATGGTGGAGGCCTCCCGCTTGTAGACGCCGGTGATGGATTTGATCTCCGCGCGATGCCGGCCGTAGACCTTCTCCAGCGCATCGGAGATTTCGCCGACGGTGGCCTTGGCGCGCGCGGCATCGATGGCCACCGCCAGCAAATTGCCGTTGCCGTCTTGCGCGCTACGCGTCAGCGCGGTCAGCGCCACGTCGACGTCGGCCTGGCTACGCTCCTTCTTCAGTCGCGCCAGCTTGTCGATTTGCAGCCGGCGCACGGTGGAGTTCTCCACCTTGAGCACATCCAGCGGCGCCTCATCGACTGGCTTGTACTTGTTGACGCCGATCACCGACTGCCGGCCGGCATCGATCCGCGCTTGCGTCTTGGCGGAGGCTTCCTCGATGCGCAGCTTGGGCACGCCGGCCTCGATGGCCTTGGCCATGCCGCCCAGCGCTTCCACTTCCTGGATATGGCCCCAGGCCTTGGCGGCCAGCTCCTGCGTCAGCCGCTCGACGTAATACGAGCCGCCCCAGGGATCGATGATACGGTTGGTGCCGCTCTCCTGCTGCAGGAACGGCTGGGTGTTGCGGGCGATGCGCGCGGAGAAGTCGGTCGGCAAAGCGAGGGCCTCGTCGAGCGCATTGGTGTGCAGCGATTGGGTATGGCCCTGCGTCGCCGCCATCGCCTCGATGGTGGTGCGCGTGACGTTGTTGTAGACGTCCTGCGCGGTCAGCGACCAGCCGGAGGTCTGGCAGTGCGTGCGCAGGCTCAGCGACTTCGGGTCCTTCGGATTGAACTGGGTCAGCAGCTTGGCCCACAGCAGTCGCGCCGCGCGCAGTTTTGCGACTTCCATGAAGAAGTTCATGCCGACCGCCCAGAAGAACGACAGCCGCGGCGCAAAGCGGTCGACGTCGATGCCGGCGGCAAGACCCGCGCGCAGATATTCGACGCCGTCGGCCAGCGTATAGGCCAGCTCGAGGTCCTGCGTCGCGCCGGCTTCCTGCATGTGATAGCCGGATATCGAGATCGAATTGTATTTCGGCATCTTCTGCGAGGTGTAGGCGAAGATGTCGGAGATGATCCGCATCGACGGCGCCGGCGGATAGATGTAGGTGTTGCGCACCATGAACTCTTTCAGAATGTCGTTCTGAATCGTTCCGGTGAGCTTCTCCGGTGGCACGCCCTGTTCTTCGGCGGCGGCGACATAGAGCGCCAGGATCGGCAGCACCGCGCCGTTCATGGTCATCGACACGCTCATCTGGTCGAGCGGAATGCCGGAGAACAGCGTGCGCATGTCGTAGATGGAATCGATCGCCACGCCGGCCATGCCGACATCGCCCGATACCCGCGGATGATCGCTGTCATAGCCGCGATGGGTGGCGAGATCGAAGGCGACCGAAAGGCCCTTCTGGCCGGCTGCGAGATTGCGACGATAGAAGGCGTTGGAATCTTCCGCGGTGGAGAACCCCGCATATTGCCGGATGGTCCACGGCTGGTTGACATACATGGTCGGGTAGGGCCCGCGCAAAAACGGCGCGATGCCCGGCCAGGTCTCGAGAAAATCGATGCCGTCGAGATCGGCTTCGGAATAGCCGGGCTTGACCAGAATGCCTTCGGGCGTGAGCCACGGTTCGCCCAGCGATGGCGCAGCGGTTGCGGCTGATGTCGCGAAGGCGATGTGGGCAAAAACGGGGATCTTGCTCATTCTGATTTCTCAAGTCGTCGATTGCGTTCGATCAAGTCCTGAACGTTCTTTTTGTAAACGGGGTCATCCGGTCGCCCTTTGGACAGCACTTTCTTCATCACTTTCTCGAAAGGCCACATCAGGACATCGAAAAGCAGACCAATCATTTTGCTACGTCCTTGTGCCTCACTCATGATCCGGATGCTGGTAACTGGCAATACCGCCAAGCTTGTCGGCGCCGTAGTTCTGCAGCGTGCTCTTGCTGGGCATGTTGGTGATGGTGGCGACCCAGCCCAGCCGGGATTCGGTGCCGAACTGCTGTGATGGGATCACGCGATCCGGCCGGTCGAAGGCGCCGGTGGTAATCTCGATCTTGGGCCCGCCGGTCTCGCGATAGCTGAGCGGGGTGCCGCAGGCGGCGCAGAAATCGCGTTCGCCGATCGAGGACGAGCGAAATGTCTCGGGCGTGCCGCGTGTCCAGGTAAAATTCTCCAAGGGAATGTCGGCCAGGGAGGCGAACGGCGCGCCGGTTGCCTTCTGGCACATCCGGCAATGGCAGATGGCGACGCGGGTCGGCACGGCGTAGACGGCGAAGCGCACCGCGCCGCACTGGCAGCCACCGGTCAGGACGGGGTCGCGCGCCTCTGCCATGTTCAACCCATCAGTCTGTAAGCGGCATTCAGCATCGCCAGCGCGTCGCCGCCGGCGAACACAAAGTCCTGCACGCCGGCATCGCGCAGCGCGGCTTCCTGCTCGCCGGGCTTGCCTGCCAGATAGATATGCTTCGGCCCGGCGGCTTGAAGGGCCCGGGCAGCCGCGGCCGCATGGGCGGCGTAGACCTTGTCGGACGAGCACAGGCAGGCGAAGGACGCGCCGGACGCCTTGAACGCTTCGGCCAGCACCGCAGGATCGGTGAAGCCGTCGCTATCGATCGCCTCGATGCCGCCGGTCTCGAACAGGCTCTTGGCGAAGCCGGCGCGGGCGGTGAAGGCGGCTGGCGTGCCGAGATTGGCGAGAAACACTTTTGGCCGCGCGCCCTTGCGGGCGAGGATATGGTCGGACTTGTCGCGCAAGACTTCGAACGGCACGGCCAGCCGGATCGGCTCCAGCGGATTGAACTTGATCTTCTGCTTGCCGTAGGGCGCGGCCTCCACCGGCTTGGCCTTCAGCACGGTCGCGCGCGGCTCGTGCAAATTGGGAAATTCGCTGGCGCCGGTCAGCACTTCGCGTCGCCGGGCGATGCTGGCCTGCCGCGCCGCGCGGGTCGCCGCCACCTTGGGCTGGATCAGGTTGTTGCCGATTGCCTGAAACAGGCCACCGTTCTTCTCGATGTCCTGGAATTGCGCCCAGGCGGCGTTGCACAGCTCCTGGGTCAGCGCCTCGATGCCGCCGGCGCCGGCGGCCGGATCGGACACCTTGGCGAGGTTGGCTTCTTCCAGCAGCACCGGCTGGGTATTGCGCGCGGCGCGGCGGGCAAAGGCATCCGGCAGGCCGAGCGCAAGCGTATGCGGCAGCACGCAGATCGCGTTGGCGCCGCCGAGGCCGGCGGAGAACGTTGCCACCGTGGCGCGCAGCATGTTCACGTAAGGGTCGCGCTGGGTCAGCATCCGCCACGCGGTTTCGGCGGCGATGAACAACGGCTTCGGCTTGAGCCCGCAGCTTTCCTCGACCCGCGCCCACAGCAGCCGCAGCGCGCGGAATTTCGCCAGCGTCAGGAACTGGTCGGCATCGGCGGAGAGCCGCGCATAGATCATACGGCGGGCATCGTCGACCGCGACGTTGGCATCCTCCAGCGCGCGCAGATAGGAGACCATGGTCGCCAGCACGAAAGCCAGCTCCTGCACCTCGGAGCCACCGGCGTCGTGAATGACGCGGCCGTCGGCGACCACGAACGGTCCCTTGAAGCCGGCATCCGTGAGCTTCTTCACCGCGCCGGTCATGGCCGGCGCGATCTCCCACCAGTTATAGGCGCTGGAGCCCCAGACAGCGCAGGCGCCGAGCGGATCGAGGCCGAAGCGGATGTTGCATTTGGCGGGATCGATGTCTTTCGCCGTGATGTATTCGGCGAGATGGATCGCGGCCATCCGAGACTGCGGCCCGACATTGAGCTCGATACTGATGCCGGCATCGATGAAGATGCCGTCGAGAACCGTGGCGATGGTTTCGGCGGTCGGCTCCAGCCCGAAGCCACGCGCGCCGTTGGACGCGCCGAACACCAGCGTCAGGCCGGTGGCGCCGTTCTCCAGATCGTGCAGCGCCTGGACGTTGGCCTTCTTCGCGTCGGGATGGTCGATGCGCTGCATGATCTGCCATGGCGCGGCGACAGCGCGGCCGGCGATCGGTGCGGCGCCGTGGGCGCGCTCGTAGATCGGCGCGATCTTCAGGCCGTCATAGGTCTTGCTCACCAGCTTCTCGAACGGCGCGCCCTTGAGCACGCCGTCGACCAGCTTGCGCCAGTCATCATAGCTGGCCGGCGCGAAATCCGCGGCCAGCGTGAGGGCGTCAGTTGCAGTCGGCATCGCGGAATATCGCTCCCGGGGACATGTTCGTTGTTACCCGGAAAATGCCACGTGGCGGCGGCAAATCCAAATGGAAGTTTTGCCGTAAAATCAGGGCATTGCGAGAGGTTTGCAAAAGCGGGGTCGGCTGCCGCAAAACGGTCGCGGGTTTGCCGCATCGATTCCGCACCGAATCCGCGTCGTTCAGCGTTCCGGTTTCGGGGTCAGGCGAGGTCGGGCAGGCGCTCGATGCCGTCGGTCGACAGCCCCGCCAGCGCGGTGCGTGCGGTCTTGCCGGCGATGACACGGTCCGGCGCGATCTCCGCCAGCGGCACCAGCACGAAGGCGCGCTCGAACATGCGCGGATGCGGCAGCATCAGCTCCGGCTTGGCGATGCTGAAGTCGTCGTAGGCCAGCAGATCGAGGTCGAGCGGACGCGGTCCCCAGTGCCGCTCCTTGAGCCGGTCGCGGCCGAATTTGTGTTCGATCCGATGCAGCGTGAACAGCAAAGCGTGTGGGTCGAGTTCAGTCTCTATCTCGATGCAGGCATTGATGAAGCGCGCCTGCTGTTCGTCGCCCCACGGCGGCGTCGCGTAGTCGGCGGAGCGCGCCAGCAAGGCGGCTTGCGTCATGCCGCAGATATTGGCGATGGCTTTCTGGAAGGTGGCGCGGACGTCGCCGACATTGCCGCCGAGCGCGATCAGTACGCTGGCCACGGCTACGACCTGACGCGATTGATGACGACCCCGACATCATCGAAGATCGCAGCGATCGGCGCATGCGGCTTGTGCACGGTGACCTTGATGGCGGTGACCTTCGGGAATTGCGCCAGCACGGCATCGGCGACGGCACCGGCGGCGCGTTCGACCAGCTTGTAATTGACGTCCTTGAAGGCGGCGATCGCGGTCGCCACCACGTTGGCGTAGGAGACGGTGTCACTGAGGCGATCGCTGTGCGAGGCGACGGCGATGTCCGCGGTCAGTTCGATGTCGATGACGAAGCGCTGCCCGACCACGCCTTCGTAGTCGAGAATGCCGTGATGGGCATGGACCGAAACGCCCTTGATGAAGATGATGTCGCTCATCGGAACTCCTCGATTGCCGCAGCCACGCGCAGCGCCTGCACGGTTTCCGCCACGTCATGGGCGCGGATGATCCTGGCGCCGCGCTGCGTGGCGAGCAGGTGCGCCGCGATCGAACCGCCGAGCCGCTGCTGCGGTTCGGAAGGCGTCACGGTGCTGATGAATTTCTTGCGCGACGCGCCGACCAGCAGTGGCAGGCCGAAGCTCTGCAATTCGCCGAGGCGCGCCAGCACCGTCATGCTCTGCTCCGGCGTCTTGCCGAAGCCGATGCCGGGATCGAGCACGATATGCCCGCCGGGGATGCCGGCCTTTGCCGCGATCTCCAGCGAGCGTGCAAAAAACGCTAAGATATCCTTGATGATGTCGATGGTCGGGTCGACGGTGTCGCGGTTGTGCATCACCACTACCGGCGCGCCATGTTCGGCGACGACGCGCGCCATGTCGGGATCGCGGTGCAGGCCCCAGACATCGTTGGCAATGCTTGCGCCAGCGCCGAGCGCCCAGGCGATCACGCTGGCCTTCATGCTGTCGACGGAGACTGGCACACCGAGCGCAACGACATCGCCGAGCACCGGCCGCAGGCGCTGCAACTCTTCGTCCGCCGAAATCGGTTGTGACCCGTAGGGCCGCGTCGACTCCGCGCCGAGGTCGATGATCTCCGCACCCTCGGCGATCATCCGCCGGGCCTGCGCCAGCGCCTGTTCGGGCGCCGTAAAGTGACCGCCGTCGGAGAACGAATCCGGCGTCACGTTGAGCACACCCATCACCGCCGGGACCGCCTGCGACAGGAACGCCTGCAACGCGGAGTGGTGTTCTGGCAGGGCCGCGGGTCTTGAATGGGGCGCGATCATGCGGTGGCTTTGCGCGGTCCGATAGGCAGAGTCAAGCCGCAGAACAGGCGTCAACTGATGCCAATATAGCGGCCGGGGCGGTGGTTCATGCCGACGATGATGTTCAATACGGCGGCACCGATCGCTGACAAAATGACCTGCTGGAGATCGAGGATGAAAAGGGCCAGCAGCATGATCACGACATCGACGGCGAGCTGAAAATAGCCGGCCCGAATGCCATAGTGGTCCTGCAGGTAGAGCGCCAGGATATTCATGCCGCCGAGCCCGGTGCGATGGCGAAACAGGATCAGCATGCCGACGCCCATCAGCGCGCCGCCGATCACCGCAGCATAGAGCGGCTGCAGCATCGAATAGCCAATCCACAGCGGCGTCAGCCGCGAAAATACCGACACCAGCAGCACCGCGATGAAGGTCCTGATCGTGAAGGGCCAGCCCATGCGCTTGATGGCGAGATAATAGAAGGGAATGGTGACCGCGAAGAAGACCGTGCCGAACCCGAAGCCGGTCGCGTATTGCAGGAGCAAGGCGATGCCAGCCGAACTGCCCGTGATCAGCATGGCCTTCGAGTACAGGCTGATGCCGAGCGACACCAGCAGCGTGCCGGTCAGTAGCGCCAGCATGTCCTCGTAAAACCTGTGGCGTTGCGGCTGCATGCGTCAGGTCAGATGGATCTGGCTGGCGGACTTGAGGCCGCGGGGCCGCCACGCACGGGAAGATCGAGACGGGCTCAATAGGTGATCTTCAGCGGCAGGCTGCGTGCCTTCTCGATCGGCTGTCCGACTGACTTTTCCGACGGCATCACCTGGACGAGCTTGCGCTTGTCATTGGCCTCTTTCATGGCCTGGGCCAGGCGGACGGGATTGCGATGCGTGAGTTCGCGCACGGTATTGACGCCCGAGGCCCGCAACAATTCAGCCTTTGCCTTGCCCATCCCGGGAATCCGCAGGTAGTCCGCAAGGTTGGCCCATTCCAGCAACTGCTGCTCGCTGAATCCGGTCTTGGCCGAAAGCTCCTTTCGGCCTTTCGCGGTGTGGGCGGCCTCAAGCAGACCTTCCATGGTGCGAATGCCGGCGGATTTCAGTTTGGACGCTGCGAAGGCCGTCAGGCCGTCAATCTTGGAGATGGGATATGTCATGGTACTCAGAAAAATGAAGGTGCTTAAGCGAACTGGCTGAGACCGGGCGTCCCGGCGATGATCTCGCCCATCTGATCCGCCCCGATTTTGTCGCGACCGAATTTGAAAAGTTCACGGGCGACGCTCTGGATTTCGCCCATGCCGAGGCCGAGGCCCATCAGCTTGCTGCCAAGCGCCATCAGGCCGCCGCCCATCAATCCGCCGAGCCCGCCGGACGTGCCGGAGGATTCAATCGCCGCTTCCGCACCGGGGATCTTGTCGATCAGCGCCTGGACCTGAGTGGAAGGCCCTTCGTTGCGAAGGAAGCCCAGGATGATGCCGATGGTCTTCTCAGCCACAGCCTTGTCTATGCCGACCTTGGTGGCCAGCTGTTCGATCAACTCGTCCATTGCGCCCCGCCTCTGCCGGCTTTTCGCCGGTGTTTTTGAATTCCGGAATGATCTTGAGCCGCTGTGATCCGAATTACAAGCGTAGGCGGGTGGAAACGCCGACGCCGATTTCAATCACGCGATGAGTGTTGCATCAATGCAAGATCAAATATGAACGTCTCGTCAATTTTATTCTATCGCGCTACGTGGTCGGCCGTATTGACGTCCGTCAATGGGGCGCTCGATTTTTGTCTTGCGGTGCGGCAGCCGCGCGCTTTGAACGTTTCAATCGACCGTCAAGATGCCATAAGCTGTCGGGATTGCGACGATGAATCACATTGCGCGGTTGAGATATTCTCCTTCCTGCGCGTGAAGAGGCGATACCGACCATGGGAACCGGCACCGGGGATACTGACGACAAGATCTTCATCGGCAAGGGCGAGCAGCCGGCCTGGCTGACGCTTGGCCTCGCCAATCGCCATGGCCTCGTGACCGGTGCGACGGGAACGGGAAAAACCGTGTCGCTGCAGGTGATGGCTGAAGGATTTGCCCGCGCCGGCGTTCCTGTTTTTGCCGCCGACATCAAGGGCGACCTGTCCGGCATTGCCGAAGCGGGAGAGGGCAAGGATTTCATCCTCGCCCGCGCCAAGGAAATGGCGTTGACGTTCCAGCCGGACCAGTTCTCGACGATTTTCTGGGATGTCTTCGGCGAGCAGGGCCATCCGGTCCGCGCCACCGTTTCGGAAATGGGGCCGCTCTTGCTGAGCCGGATGATGGATCTCAACGAGGTCCAGGAAGGCGTATTGAACATCGCATTCCGGGTTGCCGACGAGCAGGGCCTGCTGCTGATGGACATGAAGGACCTGCGGGCGATCCTGTCATATGTGGCTGAACACGCATCCGAACTGACGACGCAGTATGGCAACGTCTCCAAGCAGACCATCGGGACGATCCAGCGCCAGGCTGCTGGTGCTGGAGAACCAGGGTGCGGACAAGTTCTTCGGAGAGCCGGCACTGCAGTTGAAGGACTTCATGCGTACCGACCGCGACGGGCGCGGCATGATCAATATCCTGGTCGCCGACAAGTTGATGCAGAGCCCGCAGCTCTACGCCACCTTCCTGCTGTGGATGCTGTCGGAGCTGTTCGAGGAATTGCCTGAAGCGGGTGACCCGCCGAAGCCGAAACTGGTGTTCTTCTTCGACGAGGCGCACCTGTTGTTCAACGATGCGCCCAAGGCGCTGATGGACAAGATCGAACAGGTGGTGCGGCTGATCCGCTCCAAGGGCGTCGGCGTCTACTTCGTGACGCAAAATCCGATCGACGTCCCCGACAAGGTGCTGGCGCAGCTCGGTAACCGGGTCCAGCACGCGCTGCGCGCCTTCACCCCGCGCGACCAGAAGGCGGTGCAAGCCGCAGCACAGACCTTCCGTCCCAATCCCAAGCTGGATACCGCTGCCGTCATTACCCAACTCGGCAAGGGCGAGGCGCTGGTGTCGTTCCTGGAAGGTAACGGCACGCCAGCCATGGTTGAGCGGGTGATGGTGCGGCCGCCTTCAGCACGGATCGGGCCGGTCACGCCGGAGGAGCGCAAGGCGATCATGGCGGCGAGCCCGGTGAAGGGCAAGTACGACACCACCATCGACTCCGAATCCGCCTATGAGGTTCTGCAAAAGCGCATCGCCGGTACCGCGGCGACCGCAGGCGCGTCAGGCGGTGGCATCCTCGGCCAGCTTGGCTCCATCGTCGGCAGCATTTTCGGCACCGGTGTTTCACGTGGCAAACTGTCGACCGGACAGGTGATTGCGCGCAATGTCGCGCGCTCCGTCAGCAACCAGGTTGTTGGCGGCATCGCAGCCAGCGTCGGCAAGTCGGTGGGCGGTTCGCTGGGCAGTTCGATCGGCCGCGAGATCGTGCGCGGCACACTCGGCGGGATCCTGAAGCGATAGGGTTCGTCCCTCCCGTCCCGAAGGCCGGGAACGCTCTCATTGGAAGCAATTGATGGATCGACAATCGAATTCGACGGCGCCGATCACCGACGTCGCCTATGGCTGGTTTCTCGCGCAAGTGGCGCGGCTGCGCAGCCTCGACATTCCGGGCTGGGTCTGGGTGGTATTGCTGTGGGCGGTGTTCGCTTTTCCTGCGGTGGCGCTGCGTGGCGCGCATTACGAGGAAGGCACGGTGATCGGGCTGGCGCGGGGCGCGTTCGAGGACGGCAACTGGCTGGCGCCGCATCTCTACGGCAACCGTTTCGTCGAGCGACCGGTGCTGCTGTCGTGGATCGCGGCGGCGCTGAGCTGGCCGTTCGGCGGCGTGACGCTGTGGAGCGCCCGCGTCCCGCATCTGCTGTTCCTGCTCGCGGGCGGGCTGATGGTGTTCAACCTGGTGCGCCCGCTGACGCGCACGCCGCCGGCGGTGTTCGGCGCGCTGTGCTGGTTCGCCTGTTCCATGGTCGGGCAGAAATTCGTCACCGCCGAGCCCGATGTCATGCTCTCGGCGCTGCTGTTCGCCGCTTTCCTCGTCTGGTGGAGAGGATCCGAGAGGGGAGCAGTCTCGTTCCCGCGCTGGCTGCTGGTCGGCCTGCTGCTCGCGGCCGCGGGGCTGACCAAGGGGCCGCAGCCGATCGCCTATTTCACGCTGGGCGTTGGTGCCTATCTGCTGATCCGGCGGCGCTGGCGCGACATGCCCGGCTTCATCATTGCCAATGCGGTGGCCGCGATTCTCGTCGGCGCCTGGTATTTTGCCGTGATGCAGCCCGGCGATCTCGCGGCCTGGCGCAATCATTCGCGGCTGGCCGAAGGCATGGGGATGGGGCGATGGCTGCGCGATCATCTCGACTTCATCGTCAGCATCTTCGTGGAATGGCTGCCGGGCTCGCTGCTGCTCGGCCCGGCGATCGTGGCGCTGGCGCGCAAGCAAGACCTTCGCGACAACGACCTTGTGCTAGCCGTCGTGCTGTATGCCGGCGTCGGCACGCTGGCACTGCTGGCGTGGCCGGGCGGGGTGGCGACACGCTATGCGATGCCGGCCAATCTGGCGCTCGCGGTACTCGGCGGCATCCTTTACGACAGGTGGTGGAGCAGCCATCCGCGGCTGATCGGTGCCGGCAATACGGTGGTGATCGCGATCTCCAGCTATCTGATCCTGCTTGGCTGGATCGCCATGCCGTTGGCGCCGGATGCGTTCCGGCAAGCCACGATCGCGGCGCAAACCATCGAGGCGGTGCGGACGCTGCGGCCCGGCACGCTTTACGTGAGCAGCGACGTAGCCAACGTCAATATCCTGGCCCATGTGGCGGCGCCGGTGCGGGTCGTCTCGCTGGCACAGATCGGCCAGCTGACGGCGCCGGCGCTCGCGCTGCTGACGCCGGCGGACGTGGCGGCGCTGTCGGCCGGCAGGCCGGATCTCCGCTTCGTCGCCCATGCCGCCATCAGGGACAAGAGCGGCGCCAATATCGTGGAAATCGTGCCCCATTGAGGGTGTGAAGCCCCGATAAGGTCGCGGCGCGGGCGCCGGCAGCGGTCAATTGCAGCCGATTTCCAATGCTGCTACCAAGCGCGAACCTGCTGCTGCCAAAACCGTGAGAACCGCTTGTGCTGAGATGGCCATCTTTGCGGCGTCCGCTGGATGTCCTGTTTTTGTTCACCTGCCTGCTGCTGACGGCAGACGTGTTGGTCCCGGAGATCTTCGGCGCCGGCAAGACCAAGGACTATTCGCTGTGGTTCTGGGCCGGCCAGCAGGTGCTGCACGGCGGCGATCTCTATACGCGGCTGACACGCGGTACGCTGGATTTCATCTATCCGCCGCCGCCCGCGATCATGCTGGCGATCCCGACCTTCTTCGGCAAGATTCCGTTCTATCTCGCGCTCTCGATTCTGAACTCGGTGGCCTGGGCCCTGACCAGCCAGCTCAGCAACGCGATGACCGGCTCCGAAAAATCCCGGGGCCATGGCTGATGGCGCTGCCGGGCTTCGCCACCATTACCTTCGTGTTCGATCAATACGATCTCGGCCAGCCCAACCTCGTGCTGCTGGCGCTGATGCTGCTCGGCTTCTGGCTGATGCAGAAGGGCCGGCCGGTGTGGGGCGGGGGCATGTTCGCGCTGGCCACCGCCATCAAGGTGTTTCCGGTCGCGGTGCTGCCCTATCTGCTGTGGCGTCGCCGATGGGCCGCGTCCGCGAGCATGATCGTCTGCACCTTGCTGCTCTTGTATGTGGTGCCGGCGCCGGTGCGCGGTTTCGAGCGCAACGCTGCCGAGCTCAAGACCTGGTTCTCCGCAATGGTCGGCTCCAGTTCCGAGAAGGGATTTGGCCAGCGCGACGAGCAGAACTGGTCGTGGGTCAACCAGTCGCTGATCGCGGTGACGCACCGTCTGGTGCGGCCGATCAACTATTACATGGACGAACCCCAGAAACAGCCCGGTTACATGAACGTGGTCTCGGTCGACTACAAGACCGCGAACTGGATCGTGCTGGCGGTGGCCGGACTGATCGGGCTTGGCTTCATCCTAGTCATCCCCGCGCGCAACAGAATGACGCCGCGATCGACGGCGGAAGAGCTCGGCATCCTGTTCTGCCTGATGACGGTGGCCTCGCCATTGTCGCGGCAATATTACTTCATCTGGCTGTTCCTGCCGCTGACGGTGCTGATGCATCGCGCCGCGTTCGACGCGCGGCCCGCGGTGCGCACGGGAACGTGGACACTGCTCGGTCTGGCGGGGGCGCTGATGGCGCTGTCGCTGCCGCTGTTCCCGACCATGCTGCAGGCGTGGGGTAACAACCTCGCCGCCACCGCGCTCATTGTTGCCGGATTGATCTGGCATATGCATCATGCGCCTGCGTCGACACTCGTCGATGCGTCAAAAGGTTCACGCCCCGCCTGAGGAAGATCTGATGTCCAGCACGTCGCAACTGCAGCCTGTCCTCGATCGCATCGATGCCGATTTCGACCAGAGCCTGGAGCGGCTGTTCGCGCTGCTGCGGATCAAGTCGATCTCGGCCGATCCTGCCTTCACCGACGACTGCAAGAAGGCGGCCGAACATCTCGCCGCGGACATCGCCTCGCTTGGCTTCGACGCCGAAGTGCGGCCGACCGCCGGACATCCGGCGATCGTCGCCACGGCCAAGGGGAACACCGGCACGCGGCCGCATATCCTGTTCTACGGCCATTACGACGTGCAGCCGGTCGACCCGTTGAATCTCTGGAACCGCCCGCCGTTCGAGCCGGTGGTGACCAAGCATGCCGACGGTCGCGACATCATCGTCGCGCGCGGCGCGCAGGACGACAAGGGGCAGCTCTCCACCTTCGTGGAAGCCTGCCGCGCCTGGGTGAAGGTGACTGGGGCGTTGCCGGTCGATCTCACCATCTGCATCGAGGGCGAGGAGGAAGTCGGCTCGAAGAATTTTGTGCCCTTCCTCGAGGGCAACAAGAAAGATCTTGCCGCCGATTTCGCCGTGGTCTGCGATACCGGCATGTGGGATTCCGACACGCCGGCGATCACCACGGCGCTGCGCGGCCTCGTCTATGAAGAAGTGAAGATCACCGCCGCCAACCGCGACCTGCATTCCGGCATCTATGGCGGCGGCGCGCAGAATCCGATCCGGGTGCTGACGCGGATTCTCGGCGGGCTGCACGACGACAACGGCCGCATCACCATCCCCGGCTACTACGATGGCGTGAAGGATCTGCCGCCGGAGATCCTGGCGCAGTGGAAGAAGCTGGGCCTCACCGCCGAGACATTCCTGAAGCCGATCGGGCTGTCGATCCCAGCCGGAGAAAAGGACCGCGAACTGATCGAGCAGATTTCGTCGCGGCCGACCTGCGACATCAACGGCATCGTCGGCGGCTACACCGGCGAGGGCTCCAAGACGGTGATCGCGTCGCACGCTTCAGCAAAAGTCTCGTTCCGCATCGTCGAGGGCCAGGATCCCGTCAAGGTCCGCGATGCATTCCGCGCCTATGTGCTGGCGCGTCTGCCGGGCGACTGCACCGCGGAATTTCTCGATCACTCCAACGCGCCGGCGATCGCGCTCGACTGGAACATGAAACCGCTCGCCGCGGCGAAGGCGGCGCTGACCGACGAGTGGGGCAAGGATGCACTGCTGATCGCCTCGGGCGCCTCGATCCCGATCGTCGCCGACTTCAAGCGCACGCTGGGCCTCGACACTGTGCTGGTCGGTTTCGGGCTCGACGACGACAACATCCATTCGCCGAACGAGAAGTACGACCTGAAAAGTTTCCACAAGGGCATCCGTTCGTGGGCGCGCATTCTCGCGGCGTTCGCGGAGGGAAAGAAGTAACGGCGTTCTTCAAGAAAGAGCGAGCAGTAATTGTTGCTGTTGTCGCCCGGCTTGACCGGGCGATCCAGTATACTCAGGCCGGCGTCTACTGGGTCACCCGGTCCTGGCGCGCAATTGCGCGCAGGCCGGGTGACGACAGTTGAGAAGTTTGCGCCTCCAGGCGCTCGGCGGATCATCTTGACTCAGATCAAGACATCTCCGCGCCTTCGTGACAGAAATGCAGCAGAGGAAGCCCGGATGACAGCAACCGAAATCGCAAAACTGCATTTTTTCGCGGCGATGAGCCAGGCACATGCGGAGGGCGTGGATTCCGACAGCACCTGCCGCGCGCTGCTGAGTCTGGTCGTCGGCAAGTACCTTGAGACCCGGCCGGTGCCCGACGTGCAGTCGGAGCTTCGTTTTGTCGCCGACAATTGCGACCCGGAAACCGACTTCATGTTCATGCGCCCGTAAAATCTCGTCCGCGGGAGCTCGTTCCAAAAATAAAAACGCCGTCCGGAATTGGACGGCGTTTTGATTCAGTGCAGAGGTTTGTGGGACCACTATAGCTGAAAAATCAGTTCTTGTAAGAGGGATCGAGGCGGTCGAGCTTGCGCAACAGCGGCGGCCAGACCAGCCGGGTGGACCGCAATTCGGCGCGGTCGGGATTCGACACCACCTGGGTGTTCTTGTCGATGACCGCCTGGTCGACCGGATAGGCGACCGGACCCAGCATCCGGGTGCGCACCTGCATGGTGCAGGCGCGTTCCAGATGGAACATGCGCTCGAATGCAGAGGCCACCGAGCGGCCGACGGTCAGGGTGCCGTGGTTGCGCAACAGCATGAAGTTGTGCTCGCCCAGATCCTTCTGCAGGCGCGGGCGTTCGTCATGGTCGAGCGCGATGCCTTCATAGTCGTGATAAGCGAGATCGTGGGTGACCAGCCGAGCGGTCTGGTTCAGCGGCTGCAGGCCTTCCAGGCAACTCGCGACCGCGGTGCCATCCGGCGTGTGCAGATGCATGACACAGCCGGCGTCCTCGCGGACCTCATGGATGGCCGAGTGGATGGTGAAGCCGGCCGGGTTGATGCTGTAGTCGCTCTCGGTCAGCTGGTTGCCGTGCAGGTCGATCTTGACCAGGCTGGAGGCGGTGATTTCGTCGAACATCAGGCCGTAGGGATTGATCAGGAAGTGATGCTCCGGGCCGGGGACGCGAGCCGAGATGTGGGTGTCGACCAAGTCGTCCCAGCCGTAATAGGCCACCAGCCGATACGCCGCGGCCAGATTGACGCGCTGGGTCCATTCGGCCTCGGTCATGTCGGATGGCACTTCCTTGAGGCGCGCTTCTGCTGGTGACATGCCGATTTCTCCCGATGATTGCTTGTGACCGTTGACCAAAGCCTAGTCCGGCTCCTGCGGGGCAGCAAGCCAGCCGCTTCGCGGGCCAGTCATGCTTTTCGTCGGCGTTTCCCCGCGGGTCCGCTCATGTCCCCGAGCACCCGGCCGATGGTCGCGGCGGCAGCGTCGATCTCCGGCTCGTTCCAGGCGGCAAAGCCGAGGAACAGACCCTGGCCGCCGATCGCACCCGTGAAGTGCGGCGACAGCGGCCGGGCGGTGACGCCGGCTGCGGCCAGGCGCGCGGCGACCGTGCGATCGTCGAGCCGGGCATCGAGATGCGCCAGCAACTGGACGCCCCCGGCCGGCGGCTCAAGGGTGAGATGCGCGCCGGCGGCGGCCGAGAGCGCCTGCACCAGCCGGTCGCGCCGGGCGCGGTAGATGCGCGTCATCTTGCGAATGTGCGCGGCGAAGTGACCGTCGTCGATGAACTCGGCCAAGGCATCCTGCACCGGCGCCGGCATGATCTGGCCGCTGTGGCGCTGCGCTGTCTCGAACAACTCGGCCAGATCGGGCGGCACGATCACATAGCCGCAGCGGATATCCGCAAAGGTCGATTTCGAGAAGGTGCCGACGTAGAACACGCGGCCGGTGGCGTCGAGGCCCTGAAGCGCCGCGACCGGCCGGCCGTCATAGTGGATCTCGCTGTCGTAGTCGTCCTCGATCACAGTAGCGCCGGCCTCATCGGCGAAGCGTAGCAGTTCGCGCCGACGGTTGATCGGCATCAGCCGACCGGTGGGATGCTGATGCGAAGGCGTGACGAAAATCAGCCGCGGCCGGTCGCGGCGGCCATTCCATGCGAGGCCGTTGCGATCCAGCGGCACGCCGCGCACCTCGGCGCCGGCAGCTTCCATTGCAGCGCGCGCGCCGCCATAGCCGGGGCTCTCCACCCAGGCGATGTCACCGGCATTGAGCAGCATCCGTGCCGTCAGTTCGATCGCAGACTGGGCGGATGGCAGGATGATGATCTGTCGCGCCTCGGCGTGCACCCCGCGATGCTCGACCAGATGGCGGAGCAGGGCGGCGCGCAGCGACATACGGTTGAGCGCCGCGGCGCCCCGCGGGGCATGCCGCGCGGCGCGGCGCAGGCAGCGCGCCCAGACATCGTGGGGAAACGTCCTTGCATCGGCGTGGGCCGGCGCCAGCGGTCGCGCCGGGCCTTCCTGGAACGGCCAGTCGGCCTTTCGCAGCCGCTCGGCCCATCGGGAGGTATACCGCGGCTTCCGGGCATGGCGCGCCACGGCGTTGCCGCCAACGAGCTTGGTAGCGGCGCTCGCGGCGACGGTGGGACGGCGGCCCTGCGCGACGTCGAGATAGCCTTCCATGGCCAGTTGGTCGATGACCCCCGACACGGTGTTGCGGGAGACGCCGAGCTGGCGTGCCAGGTCGCGGCTCGACGGCAGGCGATGGTCCGGTGGCCACGCGCCGCTCAGCATCGTCGCGCGCAACTGGTCGTAGAGCTGCCGGGTCAGCGTCACGCCGCCGTCCGTGCGTTCGACATCGACCAGCCCTGCGAGAACTTCGTTCATCCAACTGGCTCAGTCATATTTCGCAAAATGGATCTTTCGTGAAGGCCAGTAGATCCTAGGGTGGATCGCATGTCGAGTGCCGCGGGCACCAGAAAGCGATCGAACGATGACCTCACATTTTCTCTCGCGCCGAGCGGCGCTGCTGCTGTTCGCGTTCGTTGTCGTGGCGTGGGGGCTGAACTGGGTCGTGACGAAAGCCCTCGTGCAGAGCGTATCGCCGCTGTGGTCGGTCGCGATCCGCTCCGGGATCGCTACGGTGACATTGTTTGTCGTGCTGCTGCTGCGCGGCCAACTGATCGTCCCGCGCCGCGGCGACGTCCCGGTGATCGTCGCTGTCGCGGTCCTGCATATGGGCGCCTTCTCGGTGCTGGTCGGCTTCGGCCTGCAATCGGTGGCGGTCGGCCGCTCCATCGTGCTGGGCTACACCACGCCGCTGTGGGTCGCGCCCGCAGCATGGCTGCTTTTGCGCGAACCGACGACGCCGCAACGGCTGGTGGGGATAGCGCTGGGCATGGCGGGCATCGCCTGGATGTTCAATCCGCTGGCGTTCGACTGGCACGACCGCCGCGCGCTGCTCGGCAACGGGTTGTTGCTGCTCGCGGCATTGTGCTGGGCCGCCAACATCGTCTATGTGCGCAGCCATCGCTGGGTATCGACGCCGTTCCAGCTGGTCTTCTGGCAGGCATTGCTTGCCACTTTGCTGCTGGGGGCGATCGCGTGGCTGCAGGATGGCCCGCCGAGCGGCATCGTCTGGACCCGTGAGCTTGCCGGCCTGTTCCTGTTTGCCGGAATCGTCGGCACCGCGCTCGCGCACTGGGCCATGGTCTTGATCAACCGCAGCCTGCCGGCCACCGTCACGTCGCTGGGCCTGCTCGCCACGCCGGTCATGGGCGTCGCGGCGTCGGCGCTGCTGCTCGGTGAATCCGTCAGCCTTTCGCTGCTGTTGGCGATGGCGATGATTCTCTGCGGCATCGCGCTAGGTACGATGTCGAGCGGCCGCATGACCGAAGCGCGGACCGGCGTAGCCGATGTCGTTCGCACTTGATCCGTTGTGGCCGCCCGGCAACTTGGGCGGAGCGCTGAAGACGCGCGACGCCTGACGCACCGTGCAGACGATCGCAGGGTCGCCTACGGCGCCGGGATCGCCAGCAGGCTGGAAATGCTGCTGCCGCGGATGTCGTAGACGCGGGCGAACACCACGTCGTCGCGCTTGATCTCGGCGATCACCGGCGCGGTCAGGCCCTTGCAGTAGAATTCGCCGAGCGTCATGGCGAAGTCGGCGGCGTGGCTGTCCCAGCCGATGGTGAAGTCGGGACCGAGTGCGACCTGCGCCGGGCGCTGCGGGCCGCACACCGCGACTTTCCACTTGCGGCCGGCGGGCGGGTGTTCCTGCCGCTCGATGATCTCTTCCTTCAGCGCGTCGGACGCCTGCTTCAGAGCCAGGCCCCAGTAGTCCAGCATGAACAGCGAGTCGGCCTGGCGCACGGTGCCGGCGATGTAGTTGAAGTGGGTGTATTGGTAGGGATGCAGGCGGATCATCTCGGCCGCCGGCAACGCCAGACCGAACGCGAACACGGCGACGGCGGCGGCCTGTGCGCCGCGGTGGTTGATGCGCAGCCAGTCCATGCCCCAGGCGAAGGCGGCGCCGGCCAGCACGGTCATCGGCGGGATCACGAAGATGAAATGCCGAATGCCATTGTACAGGGCAGGGCGTTTCACCATCGCGATCAACAACGGCAGCATCGCGGCCATGGTCAGCATCAACAGAATGGTCTTGCGCCGCGCCGGCACGCTGTCGCGCGACAGCGACAGGATTGTCATCACCACGCCGCCGAGCGTCAGGAACAGCAGCACTTCGGGAAGCTGAAGCGCAAACAGGGTCGGCAGATACGACCACGGCATGTCCGGCACCGAGATCATCGCGCCGTCGAACATTTCCTTCCACGGCTTTTCGAAAAAGGCGGAGAAGTAGCTCAGGGCATGAAACGGATTGGCCGGCTCGAGGATCGACCACGGCCAGATCAGGCCCATCACCAGGTAGCCGAAGGCGAGGCCGGGCAACAGCACGTAAAGCATGTGAAGGAAGCGGCGCGCGGCGTTTCGCAGGCCGTGGCTGCGCAGTTCTTCCAGCAGCAGCGGAATGAAGCCGATCAGCGCGTAGACCAGCGCCAGCCCGCCGAGGATGCGACAGCCGATCGAGGCGCCGGCGCCGAGACCGACGATCAGGATCGTGCGCGGCGACGGCTTCGGATACTCTTCCGCCAGCCGGACAAGCCCGAGCATCAGGATGACCATCGCCACGGCGAAGGGCGCATCCTTGGGGTTCATGAACATGTGGCCGTAAAACGTCGGGCACAACGCGAGCAGCAAAAGCGTCGCCAGCCCGCCCGCCGCACCGCCGACGCGGCGGCCGAGGCGCCAGGTGACGGCGAGGCCGATGACGCCGACGATGGCGCCGAGCAGGCGCCTGGTCTCGAACAGCTCCAGCGGAATGATCTTGTGCAGCAGCGCCGCGGCCATGTCGAAACCGCCGCCGTACATGTAGAGGTTGGCGAACGAGAGCGCGCCGGTATCCCGGAAACCGGATCCGTACATCTTCAACAGCAGGTCGGCATATTCAGCGTGGGTATAATCGTCCCACCCGAGGCCATAGTCGCGGAAGGTAAAGCCCGCGATGATGCCGACAACGGCCAGCGTCAGCATGGCAAGGTCGTCGCAAGTCCGTTCCATCGAGCGCCGCAGCGGCGTGTCGATGGCCGAAGTCGTAATGGATGACATGGCTATTGGTAACCCGGCGTCCCCAGTGGCTCAGCTTCAGCGCTCTTTGAGCCTCGTTTCCCCGGCATCCATATAGCGCACTTCTCTTTTTAAGTAATTGAGAATTGTGGCTAAAAATTCTTAGTGCGTTGCACCAAAACGGACAAGGTCAAATCGTTGCTCGCGTGGCGTGCGGTTGGCGACATCAATCCGCACCACGGTCAGGAATAACGCATGATATTTGAACGATTGCTGAATGGCCGCAATAATTAACAAATGGCACCCGTACAAGTTGTGAACGCAAATTGCCGTTTGCTGCAGCAAGCCATATATGACGGTATAGTGGCGTCGGCGACAGACTCGTTCAGCCTGCCGCCGGGGGGATTCGGACGATGATTGTGCTCTTTTTTGCCGGGATGGGTGTCATTCTGGCCGGACTGCTGGCGATCGGCTTCGGAATTCCGGTCAAGGAGTTTGGCTTTGGCAATACGCTGATTCTGACCGGTACCGTTGGTGTTTGCACCGGCTTGATCATGCTCAGCCTGGCGGCGGTCATCCGGGAGTTGAAGACCCTGGCGCAGGGGCTTGTGCCCGCCGACCGGGCTGTTGGCCTGCGGTCAAAGCGGGAGGCTCCGGTTCGCGGGGCCGCCGGCGGGCCGGAAGCGGATACGGAAGAGCGGAGTTCCGAGGAGGGCCCGTTGTTCAGTCGCGACCAATCCGCCGTCGAGCGCGCTGCCACCGGGGATGCGGCGGCGCCGCCATGGCAGCAAGAAGTGCTGCGCGAGCGGTCGCGGGGCAGCAGTCCCCCGGTCGAGACCCCCGCCGAACCGGCCGAACCCAAACGGCGCAACCTGCTGTTTTCATCGTCGCGCCGCGAACGCGAGCGGGCGGCCTCGGAACGGGCGTCAGAGACATCCGATCGCGATCAGACGACCCTCGCCCCGGAGACGACTGCTGCCGACACCTCGCGACCGACGTTCGAGGATTCCTGGCCGCAAATCGACCGCACCAGGCCCGATTCTCCGCGGCGTACCACGTCCCGGAGCCCGTCTACCTTCCGGGATGCCGAGGCCGTACCGCCGCCCGAAAGTCCCGCGCCGCCGCGCCACGACGCTGCAGCCGAAGTGACGGTGCTGAAATCCGGCGTTGTCGATGGCATGGCCTATTCGCTGTATTCGGACGGCTCGATCGAGGCGCAAATGCCGGAGGGTATGATGCGGTTCGCGTCCATCGACGAACTGCGGGAGCATCTTGATCAGCGCGCCTGATGCGGTCGTTCGACCGTTGATCGTGACGACATCCGGCGCTGGATGAGACGCTGCGGTCGAAGCATTTGGTATCGCCATGCTGAGCGCGTTGCGCGCCTATTCGCCAAGAAGAGACGGCTGGTATATCAAGCCGTTCGTGCGGCTTGCACCGTCCCGACACCGCCCGGATCCGCGAAAGAGTTGATGCCATGACCGACCCTGCCGGCAAAACCTTCATCGATCTCACCGCAACGATCGTGTCGGCCTATGTCAGCAACAATCCGATGCCGGCCTCCGACCTACCGGCACTGATCGGTCAGATCCATGCCGCACTGTTGCGGGTCGCCAGCGGTCGCCCGGAAATCCCGCTCGAGCCGGCAAAGCCCGCGGTATCGCTGAAGAAATCGATGACCGCCGATTATCTGGTGTGTCTCGAGGACGGCAAGCGCTTCAAGTCGTTGAAGCGTCATTTGCGGACCCAGTACAACATGACCCCGGAACAGTATCGCGAGAAATGGAGCCTGCCGGCGGACTATCCGATGGTCGCTCCGAACTATGCGGTGGCCCGGTCGCAACTTGCCAAGAAGATGGGTCTTGGCCAGCAGAGGCGCCGACGGAAGTAACCGTTCGCTCGAGGTTCACGGCGCTGGTTCGAACGGATCGTGCGATTTAGGAAAATAAACAATAATAAGGATAGACATCCTTTCCGACTCGTGGGAATAATTTCTTCCACAGGAGGTCGGCGATGACAGTGAACGTACCCCCCCACATTGAAATGACCGGCAATGCCTTCAAAGGAGGGCGCCGATGACCGCTTCCGATCGCAACCGCGACAAGGCCGCCCTGCGGCGAGCGAAAAGCGGGACCGCCGAACCCATCGATGGGTTCCGCGCCCAGCATCTCAGCCTCGCGATGCGCCAGATCGCGACCGAGACCGGTTTCGACAGCGTCCTCGTTAACGACAGCGAAAGCCCGCTGGCCTGGCTGGCGCGCCGCAAGGGGCGCGACGGCCACGCGATGATCAGCCCGCACCAGTTCCTGGCGGGTGAACGCCTGCGCGCGGATTTCACCCTTGGCCACATGGCGCCGCGTGTCACCGCCAACTGGGCGGCGCCGACCGGCGGTCGTCCGAAAGGGGGCGGCAATAATGCGGCCGAGATGACCGAGCGCATGATGTCCGCGCGGCAGCGCGTCAAAATGGCAATGGAGGCGTGCGGCCCGGAATTTGCGGGGCTACTGATGGATGTCTGTTGTTTCCTGCGCGGCATCGAGGATGTCGAACGCGAGCGCGGCTGGCCGGCGCGATCGGCCAAGGTGGTGCTGCAACTGGCGCTGGATCGCCTGGCGCGGCACTACGGTTTCCTGCGCGAGGCGAGGGGGCGGGAGAAGGCTGACATCCGCACCTGGCTGGCGGAGGATGCGGCGTTCGAAAGCGGCTGAACGGGCGCTCAGGACGCTGCGGCGAGCGCCTCGCGGGCATCGGAGCGAATACGCTCGACCATGGCACGCAGGCCGTTGGAGCGCTGCGGCGTCAGGTGTTCGCGAAAGCCGAGCGCATCGAACTCCGCGAGCGGATCGGACGACAGGATCTGCTGCGGGGTGCGGTTGGAATACAGCGTCAGCAGGATCGCGATCAGGCCGCGCACGATGTGGGCGTCGCTGTCGCCGAGATAGGTCAGCACCGGCTCGCCGGCATCGGTACGCGCGAGCTGACGCGATAGCCAGACCTGGCTGGTGCAGCCGTTGACCTTGTTGGCGGCCGAGTGTTCCGCGTCGGGCATCGGATCGAGGGTGCGGCCGAGTTCGATGACGTAACGATAGCGGTCGTCCCAGTCGTCCAGCAGTGAGAAGTTCTCTTTGATTTCGTCAATCGTCATCGCGGCCTGCATCTGTTGCTGGCCCTATATAGGGGCGCGGCGGCGCGAAAGCGACCGCCGGACCGCGCTATTCCGGTAAATGTTCCGATTGACGACCGCTACGGTTCAGCCACTGGCTGGCGCCATTCCGCCTGCAGATCGGCCGGGATCAGGGTGTCCGGAACGGTCGATGTCGGATCCTGCTCGGCACCGTCCATGCCGCCGATCGAACCGGTATGGTCGGGCGGGCGTTTGTCGGTGATGATCTGGTAAAGCTTACGGGCACCCTCCTGGGCGCGCTGGCCAAGGACTGTCGCTGCCTGGCCGCCGACCTCGCAGGCTGCAGGCTGGCGCTTGCAGAACTGGCTCATATCGGACACCGCGGCAGATGCCGCCGACACCGCTTCGGACGCGCCGACCTGCGGCAGCTTCTCGGATTCCGGCGTCTTCTCTCTGGGCAACAGCACGAGCACCAGCCCGAGCCAGAACGCCATGCGAAGCAGGAAAAACATCGCGCAACCCCGTAAACTTCTCTTCGTCCGGTTGCGATTAGTTTCGCAATCTGGTCCTGACTAACAGGCGTCGATAAACCGCAAGTGTTTGAGGTGCGGTTAAAACGTCGAAAATTTGCGTAAAATCCCGATCAATGGATTCGCCGTAAATTTTTCATTGCCGGGCGTGCCAGCCGTCTGTGCGCGTCGCCGCGATATGCACCCTTTCGAAACCATAGCGAGAGGGCGCCGGAAACTTGTCGTTCACCATCTGCGCTGAATGAACGCGATGCAGCGCGCGAAACCGCCGTCAGCGGCGTTGGTTTCGGAATCGGGCGTCCGGCTTTAGCGTTAGCTTAATTTCGCTCTGACACGGTGAGGCAACGATAAGGAGGCGTTCCGGCACGTCTGACACGACGAGCAGGCCGAAGCGCGAGAACCGTGACCGTATTGAACATCTTCCGCGATTGTCTCGATGCATTAGTGCATCCGTCTGTGCGCTACGATGCGCTGACGAGTGCACGTCATCGTGCCTTTATGGCGCCGCGACTGCTCGGAAGCCTCGCGGCGTTCGCTGCGTTTCCGGTGTACCTGGCGCTGCGCGGTGCACCCAGCGCTTTCGAGGTCGCTGCCTTTGCGTGGCTGATCGCGCCGATCCTGCTATCCTATTTCCTGTCGCGCACCGGTCGCTATGAGAGCGCACAACTGTTGTCTTCGCTGGCTCTGGCCGGCCTGTTGATGATGATTGCCATCGCCACCGGTGGCATCGAATCTTTCGCGGCGATCTGGCTGGTGGTGGTGCCGCTGGAGGCTGCGCTGTCGGCGTCACGTCGTGTTGTCGCGTTTGCCTCCGCGTTGGCGTTGGCCTGCGTCTCTATCCTGATCGTGCTGAGCGGCTCGCATCTGCTGCCGGTGTCCGAGGCAGGCGCGGTCGCGCATGGCGTGTTCACCGCATTCGGTATCGCCTCCGCCACGTTGTATGCATCCGGTCTGGCTTTCGGCGCCGAGTCGCTGGCGCGCACCGGCGTATCTCTCCTCAATGTTGAGGAGGATCGCTATCGCTTGCTGGCGCGCAATATGAGCGACGTGATTTCACGTCACCGCCGCAACGGCGCCATTCAGTTTATTTCGCCGGCTGTCGAAGCCTTGATCGGCGAAGCGCCGGCGCGGCTGCTCGGGCATGGCCTGTTTGATCGCGTGCATGTGGCCGACCGTCCCGCCTATCTCACTGCGCTGTCCGACGCCGCGCGTGGCGGCGTGGCGCGCAGCGTCGAATTCCGGCTGCGGCGTGATAGTCGCGGCGGCGCCGACGGGCGTGTGGCGTCGGCCGAATTCATCTGGGTTGAAATGCGCTGCCGGCCGCTGGAGCAGGGGGCGGGACCGGTTGAGCCTCAGGACGTCGAAGTCGTCGCCGTGATGCGCGACGTAACCGACCGCAAGACCCAGGAAGAGGCGCTGGCGCTGGCGCGCACCGAGGCCGAACGCGCGGATGCTTCCAAAACCCGCTTCCTGGCTACGATGAGCCACGAACTCCGCACGCCGCTCAATGCCATCATCGGATTCTCCGAGATGATCGTGCAGGAAGACGTGCTGATGATCGATGCAGCCAGGCGCAAGGAATACGCGCAGCTGATCAACGATTCCGGCCAGCACCTGCTGTCGGTGGTCAACGGCATTCTCGATATGTCAAAGATGGAATCCGGGAGCTTCGAAATCACGCCGGAGCCGTTCGCCCCGCGTCCGGCGATCATCAATTGCTGCAATCTGCTGGCCCTCAAGGCGCGCGAGAACGGCATCGACCTGGTGACCGATGCGCCGCAGGATCTGCCGGAGCTGAACGGCGATCCGCGCGCGTTCAAGCAGATCCTGTTGAATATCGTGTCCAACGCCATCAAGTTCACCGAGCGCGGTGGAACCGTCAGCGTGACCGCTGCCGTGGAATCGTCGCGGCTGATCCTGCGCGTGACCGATACCGGGGTCGGCATCGGCGTCGAGGATCTCAAGCGCATCGGCGACCCGTTCTTCCAGGCCGGCAAGACCTATCAGCGGCGTCACGAAGGCACCGGCCTCGGCCTGTCGATCGTCAAGAGTTTGGTCGGCATGCACGGCGGTGATATGCAGGTGCATAGCCGCATCGACGAAGGCACCACCGTCGTCATCGCATTGCCGCTGGAATTCGCGCCGGCGGTTGAACCCGCGAGCAATATCGCAACGCTCACGCCCGCGGTTCGTCACGTGCCGTCCGACCACACCCGTCAGGTGAAGAAAAGTGCCTAAAGCAGCATCTCCCAAGCAAGCCAAGTCTCAGCGCGGTCGCGGATCGCTCGCGATCGAAGAACCGACGGAGCGCAGCATCTTCCTGCGCATGCTGCTCCACAGCCCCAAGGACATGGTGGCCGGAACGGTCGCTTTTGCTGCCGTCTCCGCCATCATTGGCAACGCGATCTTCCTGCAGGCCGGACGCCATCCGTCGCCGATGTTCGGCTCAAGCGTCACCGTTCCGCTGCCTGCGCCGTTGACGAGTCCGTTGCCCAAACCACGCCCGCTAGATGCCAGCGCGCAGCCAGATGCAAAGTCGCTCGACGCGCGTCTGCTCGATTCCCGATCGGTCGACGGCAAGGCGGTGCCCAAGGCCGTGGAGCCGCGCGCGACCGATCCGATAGCCAATGTGATGAAGCCCGCAACGCCGCCGCCGAGTTCGGTTGCGGTGGCGCGCCCGCCGGCACCGATTCCCAACGCCGCTCGCCACGATCCGCTCGGCGATCTGATCGTCAACTCGCGCCGCGTGGCGGCGGTGCAGCGGGCGCTGACGGAATATGGCTACGGCCAGTTGAAGGCAACCGGCACGGTCGGTTCGGATACCCAGGCCGCCATCCAGCGCTTCGAGCGCGAGCGCAAATTGCCGGTGACGGGCCAGATGTCCGACCGGCTGGTGCGCGAGCTCGGCACCGTGACAGGACGGCCGATCGACTAGCGTCGATCCGCTCGCTGGCCTATCGTCCCCGCCATGAGATTGAAATCGTCCATATGGGTGGCCGCGTATCTGCGCCGCTGCCAGTCCGAAGGTGTATTCGGTGCTGTGCGCCGGCGTGGCGCCGAAGAGGCGGGCGCCGTGTTCGTCAAGGTGGCGCTGATGAACGGCAACGCGATGCTGTACGCGCCCGCGCCGCAGACCGTCTATGACGACAGCCGTCCGATCGAACGCATCTTCATGCCGTCACCGCCACAGCCGGTGGAGGAGCGCAAGATCGAGGAGCGGCTGATGAAGGAGATGTCATTCGATCCCGACGTCTGGATCGTCGAGATCGAGGACAAGGCAGGCCGGCATTTCCTCGATCTGGCGAAGCCGTAGCGACCTTCCTTGCATTCGCCGACGGCGAGGCGGAAGTCGCCTCAGCCCGGCTATTTTCTGCCGTTGCGCACCCGGGTGATGTCCACGCCCGGCTGCACGGCGGGGCGCGCTTGGGCCGGTGCCGACCGCGCGCGCTGACGTTCATCGTCATAAAGCGCGGGGCGGTACTTCGTGCGGGTCGCGGCCATGTTGGCGCCGCGCCATGCCGCGACCATGATCAGCGCCGAGCGTTCGCTCAGGATATCGTAGAGCCGCGACAGCCGGTACACGTGGTGGACCGACGAGGCCGAGCTCGGGGTTGAGGAACATCAGCACGCGCTGATACATGTCGCTGGGCATCGCCAGCGCCTTGGCCATACAGGCCAGCGGCTCGCCGCCGGGATCGCTGACGACCCGATCGGCGACCTGCGACGGCAGCAGTAGCGCGTCGCCCAATTCGCGCGCAAAATTGTCGCGGTCCTCGGCAAAGGCGGCCATCTCCAGAATGTGCAGCGCGCGGGCTGCCCGGGCCGCGGGGATGCGTGCGGCCGGCTTCAGCGGCTTGTCTGACAGACTATACAGTATCTGCGCACGCTCACTGGCCGTACCTGCGAAAAACATGTCGCTGATTTCGGCGGCGTCGGTCGGCTGCATCGTCATGGTTGTCGACATGCGCGGCTGCGTTTCCGTCAGGGGCTTGGGTTCGACGGCCGGCGCAACCGGCTGCGCGATGCTGGCAGCGAGGGGGACGCGCTGCTCCGGTGCCGGGGCATGAAGCCGGAGCTGCTGCATGATGGCCACCGGCGTGCGCGGGTAGATCGCGAGCCGGGCACGGACCGCTGCGCGGGTGGCATCGTCGACCTGATCGATCAGACGCGACGCCAACTCCACGAATTGCCGTTCTTCATCGATGCTGTGCGTGTTGGCCTGGACGTAAAGGTCGGTCAAGACGCGCAGCAAGGTCGGGCGGATGTCGACACCCTCTCGCCGAGACAGTGTCATCAACCCGTCGAAACCCGGAAACATCGGAGGTGCGGTCATATGGCGATACGCTTACGGAGGGAAAACCTGACACGACTTTACGCCCCACCGCTTAAGACGCCGTTAACCATGCGCCTCGGCGTCAGGGGACAACGGCGAAGCCTGCTCGACATTGCAAACAGGGTGAGATTTCAGCAACGCGGGGAGGGTTACGGTATGGGCCGTTAAGACCGCATTAACCATGATCGCTCTTAGATGAAGTCGCGCCGGCCATTTTTGGCGAAGCGGCGCGGAGACAACGAATGAGCACGATCATCAAGTTCCCGGTGGATGCGGCAGCACGACGGCCGGGCATCAATGCGGGTGTCGGCTCGGCCCGCGAAGGCGGCGCGACCATCGTGATCCTTCCGGTCGTCCGCATCGAACGCGACACCGATGGCACCAACGGCAGCGGCCCGGAAGAGGGCACCGCACCGGGGCGCCGCCGTCGCCGCCGCGCACGTTCCTGACACCGGACCCTTTCAGATGCCGGATACGACGTCACCGATCCGGATACGGCCTCGGCTCATACCTGCACCACTTCTGTCTATTTCGCTTGTGCTGAGCGTCCTGCTCGCCGGCTGCAGCGGCGGTGATTTCGGCCGCGTGCGCCAGGACGCGCTCAGCGACAACATGCATCGCTGGATCGGCGAAGAGGCCACCGCAAGCGTCGGACTACGCTCCTCCGAATTCCAGTTGACCGACAACGAACGCCTGATGCGGGATCTGGCCTATCCGCTGATCGAGCCGCCGCATTCGCGACCGCTGTGGAAGAATGTCTTCGGCGAGTACAAGCCACTACCTTCACCATGGCGCCAGGCGCCGGTCTTCGATCGCACCGCCTATGGCCGGCTGCTGATCGACGAACCGCGTCGCTCGCCGACATCGCGCTACGCAACGCTGGCGGATGACGTCCGCAACGACATCGTGCGGTTCGAGCCGTTCTTCGCCAATGCGGCGCGCGTCATCGAATTGGACGGAAAACGCAATGCCAGCTTGAATCTGGTTTCCAGCCTGTCGCCCCGCGAACGCGCCGACGCGATCGCACGGATGGACGAAAACGCGCTGATCGTGCAGTGGGTCGAGCAATGCCTGCAGCGCCGGGTATCGTCCTATCGCTGGGCGCTGGAACGGCTGGTGATCCAGACGCCGGACAACATGGCAGCCAATGTCGACATGCTGATCGGCGAGTTGTCGTCGCAGACGGCGAGCGTGGCCATCGGGCGGTCGGGGCGGTCCGGCGTGGTGAGCAAGGGTTAGCGGGCGTCACACGCGGTCATTCCGGGGCGTGAGGCTGTGCTATCGCTTCCCCGGCACGGTCTTCGTCGGCGGTTCGGTCTGCACCCGGCAACTCGCCGCGGCCAGCGAGGCCTGCGCCTGTGCCATCAGCCCGGGTTCGGGCGCCAGCGCCTTCAGCACGATCAGGCCATCGGCCGTCGGTGCGTCGATGATCAGCCGGTCAGCCGCCGTCACGTCCTCATCCTCCGGCAACGCCGCGTGCTGCGCTTCGGTCATCAGATCGAGCTCGATGACGCGGCGGCCGGCCGAGCGATCGTTGATGGCGTAATAAGCGACGTCGCTGCGCGTATAGAATGACACCGAGGTGTAGGACTGGCTGACAGGCACCGCGAGCTTGATCGGACCGCTCGACAGGTCGTAGCGGCACACGGCAACCGCGAAGGCGGGATCCATGAAGGGCAGCAGCGTATTGCCCGGTTCGGTCGGCGGCAGCGGCGTCACTGCATTCAGCTTGGTGATGGTCGTCAGCCGCGAATAGGCGTCCTGCGTTGCGATCCGCGGCAATGCCAGCACGCTGACGAGGTGCACCACGCCGCCAAGCAGGATACCGCCGACGATGGCGAACAACAGCCGGATCATGGGCAGCCTACCGTGGCGATGGAGGGCATCGGCGCATCGCGCTGCGTGCGCGTCGCCACTCCGACCGGCGTATCGTAGAGCCGCAGCATCAGCACGTAGCGTTCCAGCGCGCCGGTCGGCAGCCAGTTGCCGGCGCGCGAGCGCGACGCGATGCGCACCTCGAAGCTCCCGTCGGCGCGGCGGACGATCTCCTGGCTGGTGAAGCCGTAGCGCTGCAGCGAGTTCGGCACCAGGCGTCCCTTGGTGTCGTACAGCGACAGCGTCCAGAATCGCGCGGGCGGCGTGACGCCGCCGACGACCACATCGCAACGGCCGTCCAGCGGGCGCTTGTTGTCGTCGGTGGTCGCGGTGAAGGCGATGCCGTCGCCGGTGCCAACCGGCAATTCGCCGGATCGCGCGATCGAAGCACGGGCATAGGGATCGATCTCGCTGGTACCGGTGCGCGGCCTTGCGGTCCACGCGCCAATGGTCAGCGTGCCTAGATCGGTGCCGCGCGTGGCGGTCATCCAGGTGAGGCCGAGGCCGACAACGGCGGCGACGATCAGGCCGAGCAGGGTGAAGAATATCAGCCGCACGTGTGCATCATTTTTTGCGCGGCGAGGGCGCCGTCGGTGTGGCCACGGCCAACGGCGCTTCGGGGGTGGCCGAGGCAAAGCTGTCCGGAAATGCCAGCGCGCTGGACGCGCGCGGCTTGGCCGGTTCGCTGGACGAAGTGGTGCCCGCGGTCTTGCCGGCTTCGTCGAGCAACTTTTCGACGCGCACGAGAATATCGGCGCCGCGCCGGGTCAGGATCGGTGGCGGGCCGGGCTTGGCATCGGGCGCGCTCGAGGCGACGTTGGCAGCGGCGGCAGTGGCGGGCAACTTGGTGCCGGCGCCGATGCCGGGAATTTCCTTGATCTCGACGCCCTGATGCGCGGCGACCATGATGTCGTGCCAGGTCTGCGCCGGCATGGCGCCGCCGGTCAGCCGGTTGGTCGAGGAATAGTCGTCGTTGCCGTACCACACCGCGCAGGTGAAGTTGCCGGTGTAGCCGACGAACCAGGCGTCTCGATACGCATTGGTGGTGCCGGTCTTGCCGGCGGTGGGAATGCCGTCAAGTGCCGCGCGACGCGCCGTGCCCTCGGAGACCACGTGACTCATCATGCCCGCCATGTCGGCGGCGACCGAAGCGGGAATCGCCTGCAGCGGCTTCTTGCCGTCGCGGTCGAAGCGCCAAACTGAATCGCCGGCACCGGTGCGCACTTCCAGCACCGCATGCGGCGTCACCGACTTGCCTTTGTTGGGGAAGGTGACATAGGCGACGGCGTGTTCGAGCACGCTGACCTCGGCCGAGCCGATCGGCAGCGACGGCGTGTCTAGCAGCGGCGCCGTGATGCCGAAGCGGCGCGCCACTTCGACGATCTTGGCGCGGCCGGCCTTGGCTGGATTTGGCGATTTGCCGCCGAGCGCGATCGACAGTTTCACTGGCACGACGTTGATCGAGTGGGTGATTGCCTGGGTCAGGGTCACAGCGCCGGAATAGGAATGGCCGTAGTTCTGTGGGCACCAGTTGCCGATGCATACCGGGCCGTCGACGACGATTGACGTCGGCTTGAAGCCGTTGAGCAGCGCGGTCGTGTAGACGTAGGGCTTGAACGACGAACCGGGTTGGCGCATCGCGTCGACCGCGCGGTTGAACTGGCTGGCGCCGTAGTCGCGGCCGCCGACCATGGCGCGCACGCCGCCGTCGAGATCGGATACCACGGTCGCCGCCTGCGTCGCATGATAGTCGCGGCCGAACTGGCGCGGCTGGTTTTCGATCGCGGCTTCCGCCGCGCGTTGCACGTTCATGTCGATCGCCGTGCGCACCACGAAGACGCGCTCGGTGTAGGATTTCGGAAACGTCTCGACCAGCCGGCGCATCTCGTCGAAAGCCCAGTCGAGATAATAGTTCGGCGACACTTCCTCGCGGCGATCGACGGCGGTGGCCGGGTTGCGGCGGGCGCCGAACACCTGGCCCTCGGTCATGAAGCCGGCATCGACGAGGTTATCGAGCACCTGGTTGGCGCGTGCGCGTGCGGCCGGCAGGTTGATATGCGGCGCGTACTTCGTCGGGGCCTTGAACAGGCCGGCGAGCATCGCGGACTCCGCGAGATTGACGTCGCGCGCCGACTTGTTGAAGTAGAAATGCGCCGCGCCGTCGACGCCGAAGGTGCCGCCGCCCATGTAAGCGCGATCGAGATAGAGTTTTAATATCTCGTTCTTGGTCAGGCGGGTCTCGAGCCAGATCGCCAGGAACGCTTCGTTGACCTTGCGTTCGATGGTCCGCTCGTTGGACAGGAACAGGTTCTTGGCGAGCTGCTGCGTGATCGAGGAGCCGCCCTGGCGCACGCCGCCGGCCTGGGCGTTGGTGACCAGCGCGCGCGCGGTGCCGGCCACGTCGATGCCGAAGTGGTCGTAGAAGCGGCGGTCTTCGGTGGCCAGCGTCGCCTTGATCAGGTTGTCCGGAAAATCTTCCAGCGGAATCGAGTCGTTGTGCTTGATGCCGCGGCTGCCGATCGGATTGCCGTAGCGATCGAGGAACGTCACCGCGAGATCGGATTTCTTGAGCCAGTCGTCATCGGCGGTTTCGCGGAACGCCGGCTGCGCGAGCGCCAGCATCAGCACCAGGCCGCCGAGGCCGATGGTAGCCATTTCCGACAGCGGCTCGATGAACACCCAGCGCTTCCAGCGACCGACATAGAAGCGGTCCATGAAGGTGGAGTAGCGCTCCCAGAGTTCGCGCAGCCCGACGCCGGAGGAAAACAGCGTCGAGTCGATACGCGCATCGAAGTCCAGCAGGAAATGCCGGAGCTTTGTCTTCCATGCGGATGGCACGATCTGGCGCACCGGGGCCCTTGGTCGGTTGGTCGGCAGGCCCCCCCATCGGGAACCGCGCTGCGACGTCTTGCGGAAGTGATGCGGCAAACCCAAGGCGCTTTTGCGACCGCGGGAGTGCCGCCCAACTTCTAGCCGAGGCCACCCGATAAACCAATGGCGCTGCAGGGATTTTGCGGGGCAAGACTAACGTCTCCCCGGCTTTTGCGGCGGCTGGCGCACCATCATGCTTGCGAAGTGCCTGTCACACCTCATAGAAGGGCGTTTCGCCCCCAGCACGGATCGTCGACACGGCATGACCACGCGGCCGCCAAAACCATCGCCCCAGGCAGAAATGTTCTGGAAAACCAAGACGTTGGAAGAGATGTCCGGCGCCGAGTGGGAGAGCCTGTGCGATGGCTGCGGACGCTGCTGCCTGGAAAAGCTCGAGGACGAGGATACCGGGAAGATCTATTTCACCCATGTGTCGTGCAAATTGCTCGATGCCGGGCTGTGCGCCTGCAAGGACTATGAGCATCGCTCGGCCCAGGTTCCGGATTGCGTGCGGCTGACGCCGGCGAATGTCCGCACCCTGAACTGGCTGCCGCCGAGCTGCGGCTACAAGCTGGTGGCCGAGGGGCGGGATTTGTACTGGTGGCATCCGCTGATCTCCGGCAGCCCGGCCACCGTGCATGAAGCCGGGGTGTCGGTGCGCGGCCGGGTGGTCGGCACCGAGGACACGATTCCGGATGCCGAGTTGCAGGACCACATCGTGTCCTGGCCGGCCTTGCTGCCACGGCTCGCAAAGCTGAAGAAGCGGCCGGCGTAGATCCGACGCCAAGACTTGATGCGGAGGTCTGATGCGGCGCGAGGTAACAGCGTCCCAGTCCACTTCACAGTCCGTCCATTGCCCTCTAACGTATCCGGCAGAAATACACCCTTAGGTCGAACGCGCGCGGCGCGCGGGCGATCGCGCCAGGGAGGTGTTCGATGTCCGATATTCCCGTTGCCGCAAATTCCCCCGTCAAGGAAATTCCCGGCGAGGTCAGGAAGCCGCTGGTGGACCTGCCGGGGTTGTGCCTGTCCGGCGGCGGCTACCGCGCCATGGTGTTTCACATCGGGGTGCTGTGGCGGCTGTACGAGGTCGGCATGTTCGGCAAGGACGGCATCGCGCGGATCTCCAGCGTGTCGGGCGGCTCGATCACCGCGGCGTTTCTCGGCCTTGTCTGGAACAAGCTCGCCGTTGCGGCACCCGATATCAAAGGCAAGTTCGTTCCGCATTTCGTCGACCCGCTGCGCGCGCTGGCCGGCGAGACCATCGACGAAGAATCGGTGATCTTCGGCGTGCTGCTGCCCGGCACCGTCAGCGACCGCATCGCCAGCGCCTATGACGACGCGCTGTTCAAGGGCGCGACATTGCAGGACCTGCCGGACGCGCCGCGCTTCGTCATCAATGCCACCAATGTGCAGTCCGGCGTGCTGTGGCGGTTTTCCAAACCGTTCATGCGCGACTATCGCGTCGGCGAGGTGAAGAACCCGACGGTGCCGCTGGCGCGGGCGGTGGCGGCGGCGTCGGCGTTTCCGCCGGTGCTGTCGCCATGCGACCTGCGGCTCAAGGACAGCGACTTCACGCCGAATTCCGGCATGGACCTGCAGCGTCCGCCGTTCACCACCAAGGTGGTGCTCACTGACGGCGGCGTCTACGACAATATGGGGCTGGAGACGGTGTGGAAGTCGTACAAGACAGTGCTGGTCTCCGATGCCGGCGGCAAGATGCAGGCCGAGGAGGAGCCCAAGCGCGACTGGGCGCAGCATGCCTATCGCGTGCTCAACATGATCGACAGCCAGGTCCGCGCGCTGCGCACCCGCCAGGTGATCGACTCCTTCACGCTGCAGGCTAGCAAGCCGGACAGCGACGAGGCGCGCAAGGGCGCCTATTGGGGCATCCGCACCGACATCGCAAACTACAAATTGCCAGACGCGCTGCCGTGTCCGCACGCGCGCACCATGGAACTGGCCGGCATCGCCACGCGGCTGAAGCGGCTCGACGACGAGACCCAGAACCGGCTGATCAACTGGGGCTATGCGGTGTGCGACGCGGCGTTGCGCGCGCACGTCAACGCGGCGTTGCCGCGGCCAGCGGGATTTCCTTATCCTGCGTCTGCGGTGTGATGGTACGGTTTCGTGACCTGCCATTGCATGCTGTGAGCGAGAATGCAGCGGACGCCGCGTAAAGGCGCGCACGTTGCATTTAGTACACTTGGTTGCCGAACCGTTTTGGTAGTATGGACGCCGGGAATCAACGAGACCACCGGGGACCATGTCGACGCGGCCGAAGTCAGTATCCAGCAACGCGCCGCGCTTTTCCGCTACCGTCGCAACCACAGCGTTCGTTGTGGTCGCATGCGTGGCGCTGGTGGCTATGCAGTTCTTCAACATTGCGCACTCTCGCGAAGAAACGCTCGCCACTGCGCGCAAGGAGACTGCCAACCTCACGATATCGCTGGTCCAGCACGCAGAGCTCACCTTTCGCACGGCCGATGCCTCGTTGGCTGCCATCACGTCGCAGATCGAGCGCAGTCCAGCCCCAACCGGCATCAGTCCCGGCCTCAGGGACTTCCTGGTTCGGCAGGTCAAACAGTCGTCGCTGTTCGCCAGCTTCGCCGTGGTCGGCCGCGACGGCAGGATGGTCGTGAATACGGGCGGCGAGAATTTAGTCGCGAATTTTTCAGACCGCGATTATTTCATCTATCATCAGGACCATGCCGACAAGGACATGCGCATCGGCAGCCCCATCGAGGGTCGCACGACGCCCGGCTGGCTGATCCCAGTGACCCGGCGCATCAACCGGCCGGACGGCAGTTTCGGCGGCGTGGCGATTGCGGCAATCAATCCGGCGTATTTTCAGGACTTTTACGACGGGCTGGAGATCGGAAAGAGCGGCGCCATTATGCTGGTGTCGGGCGACAAGCTCCTGGTGCGGCGGCCGTTCCTCGAATCCAATCCAGGACGCGACATGGCGGATAGCAACGTCGTCAGGTTGATGAGGAGCAAACCGTCCGGAAGCGCCGAATATTCTGCCGCGACCGACGGGGTCGAACGTCTGACCAGCTATCGGGTCGGGCAGACCTATCCCATCGTGATCGCCGTCGGCATCCAGATGGACGAGTTGCTGGCGCCGTGGCGGAGCGACACCGTGCGCCGCGTTGTGGAAACCGTCGTGATCGTTGCGATCCTTGCTTTGCTGGGCGTCATCGTCGGGCGGATGACGTTGCGGCTGGCGCAGGACGCCAGGAAACTTCGTCGCAGCAACGAACGCTTCGATGTGATGATGGACACCATGTCGCAAGGCGTCTGTCTTTTCGACCATGAGAAGCGGATCGTCATGGCAAACCGCAACTATGCGGAAATCTATCGTCTTGCGATCGAGGATGTGCGGCCGGGAACCCGGCTGGTGGACGTGTTGCGAAACCGGCAAGAGATAAGGCGTCGGCTTGCTGACGCCGGACGAATACTTCGCCGACGCCGCCGTCTCCGATGCCGCGGAGGACCACAATCTGTCCGACGGGCGCGTCATCTCGATCACCCGGCACGCCTTGGAGGATGGCGGATGGCTCGCCATCCATGAAGATATTACGGTTCGCGCCAGTGCCGAACGGCACAGCGCCTATCTGGCCGGGCACGACCAGCTCACCGGCCTGCCCAACAGATATCAGTTTTCCGCGTTTCTCGACGACATCGCCTGCAAGCGGAGACGGATCAGCGATCAGGTGGCGGTGTTCATGCTCGACCTCGACGGGTTCAAGAATGTCAACGACACGCTGGGGCACGGGGCAGGAGACCAGTTGCTCGCCACGGTGGCGCGCCGGCTGCAGGATTGCCTGCGCGAGACCGACCTCGTCGCCCGTCTCGGCGGCGACGAGTTTGCGATCGTCCAGATGCTGGACGGCGACGAACGTCCTGCTATCGAGGCGCTGGCATCGCGGATTGTTGCGGCCGTTGCCGCGCCGATCGCCATCGACGGCTATCCCATCGGCATCGGCGTGAGTATCGGCATCTCGCTGCTGCCGGGCGATGTGACGGATCCGCAGGAGCTGCTGCGCAAGGCCGATCTTGCGCTCTATGCGACGAAGGCCGCCGGCAAGAACGGCTTCCGGATCTTTCATCCGGACATGGCGGCCAACCACATTGAGCGGAGGTCACGCAAAAAGGATCTGCGCGAGGCGCTTCAAAAGTGAAAGCTGCGCGCGCACGTCAACCCGGCGTTGCTGCGGCCGGCGGGATTTCCGTATCCGGCGTCGGCGGTGTGAGGGCCATGTCCGCGCCGTGATAGGCAGGCGGGGACGGCGCACAAGCTGCCGCGGGCCGCGGCAGGCCGCGATACCACGCGCTGTCCCCTCTCGGAACTTGAATCATGTGCCGGGCAGCGCCATCAACCCGCCAAGCTGTGCAGCCGCTATGGAGTTGTTCCGCTTCCGGCGCAATACGGACGTCGCCAAACTTGTTGCCGATGCGAACCTGACGCGAATGACCCAAATCGGACCTGCATCACTTCGGGCTATCGGGGGATGAAGTCGAGCTAGAATGATCGATTGGAACAGTTGCCGATGCCGCGCGCAGGGCGTTTGACGAGTGCGAGTATATTGCGGCCGACATAATTGAACAGAGCACCAATGGGCCATAAAGCGAAGGCCTGCTCAGGCGGAGCGTCATTAGCAGCCACGATTCTTGGATGCTGAAGGGCAAGAGTGAAGAACCCACGCCCAACCACGCGACGATTTGCCATAGGAGTGGGACGTATAGATATTCTGTCTTAAATAGGGGCTTCGTCGGTTCAGGCGTCACGAGATGTCGGAAAGCAGGGTCAGGAAGCGTGTTCAAAGCCGCGTAACGGGCGATGAAGTAGCTGAATCCTATCATTGCGGTCAGAGCCACGAAGACAACAACTATTTCTGCTTTGGTTGCAGAGTTGTCGCTACTGGTGACACGTTCGTTCGGCATCCGTCCTCGCGTAAATCGTCTCGTTGGAAATAGTCATCCAAGATACCTTAATTGACGCTCATCGCACCTCTTCGGGCAATCTGCTTTTTGTCTCTTTTTGGCACAAGGCGTCGTTACTGCGCTGCAGCGGCTGTCCGGAGTTGAGGGTAGACTGGAAGTGATCGGCGCACAGCCAGAGTGACGCGATTGACCCGGTACGGACATCGCTAAATACTCGAGCTAGTCTTGAAAGCGACCGAATGGCGGAGAAAACATATGACGCGTATATTGTTCGTCGGCCAAAAGCCCGAAACCGTAGACTTCTCCGACCCGGCTTTGCCGCCAGGTTTCGATGCGGAGAAGATTAACGCTGGCATTGCCGTGGCCGTGGCGAAGATCGGAGAACGCGGATGGGAAGGCGACACTTGCATGATCACACCCGATGAAGCCGGGCGCGATATGCTTGAAAAAAAGCTGGAGGAGGCTGCCTATGACTGCGTCGTGATCGGTGGCGGCCTTAGGATTCCGCCAAAAAGCTTGGCCCTGTTCGAGATGGTGGTCAACTCCGTTCATAAAGCAGCACCCGGCGCAAAAATCGCATTCAACACGCGCCCAGAAGACACCGCTGAAGCGGCAGCACGCCAGCTCAATGCCGGCTAACGGCGTGCCCTAGTGAACCGCATATGCAGAAGGTCAGTAGCTAACTTGGTGCTGGGGTATCACTCGTTCTGTTCTGAGCTTATTTCTACCTTGTCTGTTCATTGCACTTTTGCGAAGTGCCAACCGGCCGTGGGAATGTCTGGTTATTGGGATAAGGCGGAAGTCATCGATACATTGCCAAATCGACGCGAATGACCCATTAGGGAACTCATCTCAGATGGCAATTGATGCCGGCGTACTCGCGCGGAGAATGGGTCATGCATGTATTGCCGCGTGAGCTGCACCGTTCTTCAGGTCGGCGCGAAGTCACCACGTGACGCGGAAGCCACCGTTGCCCTTATAGCTGTGGCTGTTCGCGCTGTCGTTCAGGCTCGCATTGTAGGACACTTCGCCGAACACGGCATAGCGGCCATCGGCCCAGCTGTAGGTACCGCCACCGCCGATGCTGCCCCACAGCCGGTCTTGCGCGCTGGCCAGGCCGGTGCCGGCAACATCGACGTTGGTGCCGTCAAGAAACTCGTAGCGCAGATTGCCGATGCCGTAAATATCCGAGCATACGATGCCCGCGCCGTCGTTCCAGGTCTTCTGGTGGTTGAGCGCAAGTCCGGCGCGACCGAGCAGGCTGTCGCCGCTGCGCAGCGACACCGTCGCGCCGAACCGGTCGGTGAAGCCGTCGAACTCTGCCTTCGAATAGGATAGTTGCGCCTGCGGTGTCAGCGACCAGCCGTTGCCGACGGCGTATCGCTTGCCGGCTTCGGCGCTGAACGCATAGCCGACGCCTTCGTTGCCGCGCGCCATGATTCCGGTCAGCACCGAGGACAGATCGCTGCGGTAGAACATCGATTGCGCCTGGCCGTCGACATAAAAGCCGTTGTCGCCGAACCAGGTCAGCGTGCCGCCGACACCGGAGCCTTCGACGCGGATCCGGCCATCACCGGAGACCGATGCGACGTTGGCGGTCGTCAGGCCATATTGCCCGGTGAGTCCGACGATCAACCGGCCGCGCTCGGTCTCCATCAGCAGACCGTCGAGGCCGGTCTGCACCTTCAGCTGGTCGGCCCGATAGGTTGCGCCCGTCGTACTGGACGGCTGCAGATTCGATTGGCCGCCTTCGATACGGCCCCAGAACGCCGTCGACGCGGCCGGTGCTGCGCCTGGCGCCGGCGCCTCGCCGATCCGCGCCATGGCATCGCTGCCACCCCAATAGCGGTTGCCGACGCGCTGCTGCATCGTCGGCAGTTCATTCATGCCCAGCAGCACCTGCGCATAGTTTTCGTAAAGCGGAACGCCGGGCTGGTAGAGCGGCCCCGCAGGCGCCGCCGGTGCCGAACCGGGCGCCGAAGGCGGATTGATCAGGCTGGAGCGCAGATACCAGTCGCCGTCGGTTGGCGTGCTGACGCCGTTCTTCTGCAGCGTATAGCCATAGGCACCGGCGACCACCGCCTGCTGGCCCCGGATCACGTAATCACCGAGCAGCGCGAACGCCCCGTTGGAGGCGCCGCCGACGTCGACGATCTTGATGCCTTCGACAGTCTGCGCGCCGGTGCCGCCGAGGTTGGTGACCCGCACATTGGTGCTGCCCGCCGTGTTGCCGGTGACGACAAGCCGGTCGGTCGGCGAAGCGTCGCCGCCCAGCACCGTCTCGATCTGCAGCGTTCCGCCGTTGCCGGTGTAGTTGCCGGCGACGGTGAGCGTGCCGATGGAATTGCCGGGCGCCACAATGCCGGCATTCGACGTGTCGCACACCGTGCCGGTGCCTTGCAGCGTGCCGCCGGCCAGAACGGTCATGGCGCCGCACACGCTGCCGTTAACGGCGAGCGCGCCGCCGCTCACCGTGGTGCCGCCGGTGTAGGTGTTGACGCCTGACAGGGTCTGCTTGCCGCCGCTAAGCGTCAGCCCGCCGGTGCCGGAGATCACGCCGGAAAACAGGTCGTTCGCGTTGGTCAGCGTCAGGTTCTTGGCGCCCAGCGCCACGGTGCCGCTTCCCGCCAGACTCTGGATACTGGTGCCGGCCGCAGTGATACCCGAGACATCGAAGGCGCCGTTCGCGATTACCTTGCTGGAACTCGCGATGGCGCCGACGCCCTCAAGCGCGAGGCCGCTGCCGGACTGGATCGAGGTTGCGCCGGAATAGGAGCTGCTCGCCAGCAGGTTGAAAGTGCCGCCGCCCGTCACGGTCAGGCCGCCGGTGCCGGTGAAAGCGGACGTCGCGTCGGTGCCGACGGTGAAGCTATTAGTATCGATTGTTACTCCACCCGCGAGAATATCGAGCTTGGTGCCGGAAAATCCATTGATGAAGGTCGCGTTGCTCGCTGTGGCCCGGAGAATACCATCGTCGAAACTGGCCTGGACCGTGCCGGTTCCACCCCGCAAGGACTGGGTTTGCAGCGTGCCGCCGCCACTGACGTTGAGCGTACCGGAAGAGGCGGCGCCGCTGCCTAGGGTCGTACTGGATCCTACTGTAACTTTCGCGCCGTTTTGAATGTTGAGCGTGCCGACACCGAGAAAGCCGACGAAGAAATTGCCGCCGGTGATGTTCCACAACGATCCCGGTCCGGTCACCGTCCCGGTTCCGATTCCTGTTGCGCTAATTCCGATCCGGGCTTGACCTGTACTTGTCAGCGTACTGCCATTCTGGATCGTAAGATTGCCGGCCGTTCCGCCGCTATTGCCAATGTTCGTCGTCCCCACCGAAACGCTGACCGGACCGCTGAGGCCGAGGACCGCGTCCCTGGTCGGCGGTGCTCCGAGAACACCAATGTTGACGGTTTGACCTGCGGCGGGAGGGCCGCCTGAGGCCCAGTTGGTCGCGAGCATCCAGTCAGTGCTGGTGTTTCCCGTCCAGTTCACCTGGGCCGACGCAGACCTCGCGGATAACGCCGTCAGCGCGATCGCCGACGCGCCGACTAGAAGTACTCGAAGCATTCGGGTTCCGTCGGGACTCGTGGGGCGCATGTCATCCGGCTGTCGCCGGCTCGTCGCATCCCCCATGCATTGGCGCATGATCGTCATCCTAATTTCGCATGGCCGCACGGTTCGAATGCGAATCTTTGATCGTGCAATCCGCAAATCATAGGTATGAAAGTAAGTGGGCTGAACCAGTCGGACAAGAACAGGATCTGCTCAGGCTGAATAAACAGGCGGCATGTGCCGTTTTCGCAACGAAAGACAGTTAATCAAGTCTTTCGAGATCAGATCTGGTTATCCGCCTCACCCGGTGGTCGGCAGGCGAAGACAGTTATGTCGCCTATTGGCACAAAGCGTCGGTTACTGCGGTGAAGCGGCATGTCCGTAGTTGAGGGTAGACTGGAAGTGATCGGCGTACAGCGAGAGTGACGCGATTGACTCAAGTCGGACATCGCTGGGAAGTAAGATCGGACTGCGCCCTTCACACCATAGCCTTCGATTTCGTTTTGCTCCCGATCTACGGAGAGGGCTTCTGCAGGAGACTGATTTAGCGACCGCGTTGATCCGTGAATGGACGCACATCGAACGCCTTAACAAATTTGACTAGGTCTTCCGCGCCTTCCGACACGAGCACCCGCCCATCCGCAAATTGCACGATCAGAAACTCTCGACCTGCTGTGCCGTCGCTGGCGGTTGCCAGCCAGAGTGATCGCCCAGAGGCTATGTCGCACAGCTTGATCGACATGTTCGAAGTTGAGCGCAAATCCGCACATGGGTCGACGCCGTAAGCTGGCTGAACGACCTCGAGCTTGGCTCTTGGAGATTCGTTCGATTGATATCCTCGGATGGCTTCATCGGGAGCGGAAGGAAGGACGAAAGAGGACAACTTGGTGTTGCTCGCTGCGTTCCAGGCCGACCAACCAGCATTCGTTCGTGCAAAGATCTTGCTTCCATCTTCGCCAAGACGAATCTCAAGAACCTCCTCATCCGTCCGGAAGAATAGCTTCTTGGCCGATCGGACGACCTCAACCCCGTATCCTTGCCGCTCCTTAGTCGTCCGCTGTTCATGAAATCCGACCGCGAACGTCGAGAGGTCGGTGGACCATGCGAGGACGTCGCTGTCGTATATATCCTCGAGATGCATAATGCGGCGTGCTGTCGCCGGGTCCCATATCGTAGCCTGATCTGGTGTTGCTCGAACGATGATCAGCCCACGAGAAAACGTAATGCCCGAAACCTGGGTGTCCTGACAGGGCCAGGTCCATTTGAGTGCCGGCGGCGTTGCGCTGACATCAACTAGCAACGCATTTACGTTGGAACTGCTGGCATCAAGTTCCGTTGGTGCAAGCAAAAGATGTTGTTCGTCGAATGCGAAAGCACCATGCGGACGACCGCAGAAGGTGCGTAGCGTCTTTCCGGAAACGTCGGCGACGATCTCCTTCCTGATCACGTCGATGAAATACACATGGTAGGACCAACCTGGTTCGGCGTTATTATCAAATGGGTCAAAACCATCCTGCCTCTCGCCTGCGGTCGTCACTTGAATGAAGTCTTGCCGATCGGTCGATTCGACGCTTTCGACCTTCTCTAGATCAATCAGGGAAGCCAATTTCTGATCTACGAGATATTGTTTCTCGGTCGCCGGATCGCGCGGCCCGTCCGGATCGCGCGGCCAAGACGACGGCCATTTGTGCTCGATCCATGTCCAGTTGTACGCTTCAAGAGGTGGGGCAAGCATCCCCGCATTCTCGATCCGCAGGCCAGTTGCTGGGGACCAAGCGGCGGTCTCCACTTCACCGGTGTCCCGCGCAACCCGTGCAAAAACAACACTCCCGTCACGCGAAATGGCCATGCGCGTAAACCGTGTGCCCCCGCTGGCCACCAGACTACGAAATATGATTCCGGTGTTCACGTCGCGGACAGTGACCTCGCGCTGGGTTCCCGTGAGAAACCATGTGCGGTCAGGGGCAATCTCAATGGCGGAGGTGCCCTGGGAACCGATCTGCAAGACGGCGTCAAAACCGAGCCGAGGTTCGGCCGCGCTGCCGATTTGTGGTGAAATTGCTGAGACGAGCCCAAGGACGGCAGCGGCAATAGACGATAGCGATAGCTCTGATCGTATGCTGCGTTTCATCGAGCACCTTCGGGGGTTAGAGCAGACAATCCTCGGCTGCATATATGAATAATGTTTTCTGCGGCAGGACTCAAATTCTCAGGATTCCGCTTGGTGGCCGCCGCATCGCGCCGCGACGTGCAGCGAGCCAGCTCGTTGAAGCACAAGTGGACTGGCCGGAACGAACATGTGCGGGTGATTGACAAGGCTATTCCCGCAATTGGCACAAATGCGAAGCGCCGACTGGCTCGGAAATTGTCTGCAGATGGGGATGGTCCGGAAGTCGTCGCGCACTGTCAAATCGACGCGAGTGACCCAGAGCGGTCATTTGTCCTCGATGCCCATCATGTCTTATGTTCGCCAGCAACCAAGCACTATCTAAGCTCAGCAGGCTGGAGGCCAGCAATGCTTCGACTTGTATCGTTCACGCTGTTTGCCGCACTGTTCGCGATTGATGAGCCAATCGCCGCTTCCGCGCGAGCCGCGGAATGCCTTCAGATGGACTGTCGTGCGATTTACCGCTTTACGACATGCGATAAACCGCGACCGGGGGCAAAGCTCTTATCAGGACGCGTCCTCGCTTTATCGCGCGAGTGCTCAGGCGAAATTATTCGGATGCAGGTGGAAAATTGGGAGGCGGAAAAGGTGCCGCCGGTAATTGACTTCGTCGTTCAGGCTTGCGGGCGCTTCGCGGGGAAGGCAGGTGATCTGACTGAGGTCGCTGTGATGGACCCCAGACCGGACGTTCGACGCTATAAGCGAGCTTGTTTGCTCTTCTGAGGCTGCACTGCTTCATTGGCTCGTAGAGCCATGATCGCGCCATCTGCTTCCGGATTTGACCCAGCCTGTGTGAAAACTCCTCCCATGCTATGATTCTCTTGCTGAATCGGGCGGGGGAAGTGATGCAGGGTTTCGTTCAAGGGGCGGATCGCCAGCAAACGACGCTGTTGCCGGAATGCCTTGATGATTGGGTCGATGAGAGCAATCCTGTTCGCGCGGTCGATGTGTTCGTCGATGCGCTGGATCTCCGCGAGCTCGGGTTCGATGGCGTCGATCCGGCAGTGACCGGCCGGCCCGCGTATCATCCTTCGCCGATGCTCAAGCTTTACATCTACGGCTATCTCAACCGAGTCCAATCGAGCCGGCGGCTGGAACGTGAGGCCGGCCGCAATCTGGAAGTGATGTGGCTGACGGGACGGCTCGTTCCGGATCACAAAACCATCGCCGATTTCCGCAAAGACAACGGCCCCGCCATCAAGAAGGTTTGTGCGCGGTTCGTCGAGTTGTGCCGCAAGATGGGCCTGCTGGCGAAGGCGAGCGTTGCTATCGACGGGAGCAAGTTCAAGGCCGTCAACAGTCGCGACAACAACTTCACGCAGGGCAAAATCAAACGCTGCCAGAAGCAGATCGAAGAGAGCGTGGCGCGCTACATGAGCCAACTCGACACCGCCGACCGCCGGACTGCCGCAGGAGAAGACCCGTCGGAAGCGGTGCTGCTGACCAAGACACGGCTTAAGGAAAAGCTGGCGAAGCTCGAAGAAGAGGTGAAACGGCTGGCCGCGATTGAAAAAGCATTGCTCGCCTCGCCCGACAAGCAGATATCGCTGACCGATCCCGATTGCCGCTCGATGGCAACGAGCGGGCGCGGCTCAGGCATGGTCGCCTACAATGTGCAAAGTGCGGTCGACACCACGAACCATCTGATTGTCGCACACGAGGTCACCAACGTCGGCACTGATAGATCGCAACTGGCATCGATGGCGCAGGCGGCGAAAGCCGCGCTGCGCAGCGATAACTTGGACGTCGTTGCGGATCGGGGCTACTTTAAAGGTGAGGAAATCCTGGCATGCGAACAGGCCGGGGTCGCGGTCACGCTGCCCAAGCCGCAAACCTCGGGCGCCAAGTCGGCAGGCCGCTTCGGGAAACCTGATTTTGTTTATTCGGCCAAGGACGATGTCTATCGCTGCCCGGCCGGCGAGAAGCTGAAGCACCACTTCACCGCTGATGAAGATGGCCAGAAAATGCGGATTTACTTGACCAAGGCGTGCCGCACATGCCCGCTCAAGGATCAGTGCACAACGGCCAACGAGCGCCGCATCAAACGCTGGGAACACGAACACGTTGTCGAGGCCGCGCAGACGCGGCTCGATCAGAACCCGCAAGCTATGCGTGTGCGCCGCGAAACCGTCGAGCATCCGTTCGCCACGCTGAAGATGCGGATGGGTGCGACGCACTTTCTGATGAAGACGCTGCCGAAGGTGGCGACCGAGATGGCGCTGCACGTCCTCGCCTACAACCTCACGCGCGTGATGAACATCGTCGGTATCAAACCACTTCTCGCGGCGGTCCGGGCGTGAGGAGCGTGTACTGCTGTGCGCGCCGTGTGACCGTTCAGGTCGCTCAGCACGGCCCGAGGTTGCGCCCGGATCGACTCCAGACTCGATACAGCCAAATATGCAAAAATGGTCGCGTCGACGTGGCTCACGCCCGGCTGCGTGCAATTTTTGGAGAATAAAAAACGTTTTCACACGGCCTGGACCCTTAGCGGACTTCGACTCGAATTATAAAATTGCGCCTTTCTCGAATTGGATAGGTTGATAAGTTTAAGGCATATAAATGCGAGCTTGCCCACTTTCAAAAAGAGTTGCGTTTCAACCATGTCCATCCCGCGTTTCACGAAGCTAGCATTGATCGGTACTCTCGCGCTTGTTGGCGCGCTGTACCTCGTATTTAATGCCTTATTGTGGATTGTTGTCCCGCGCGACACGGCTCCAAGTAGCGCCGAAGTTGTGAGCAGTATTCTCGCGCCCGATGGTCAACATAAGGCGGTAATCATTTTTCTGGGAGGACCCGGCTTTGCACCCGGATTGCACCAGTACGTCGGAGTTGTTGCAACGGCACAGGCTGACGGCACTGCTTGGGCGGCTCGCAACAGGGTTTTCCAATCCGACTGCGTTGCGCTGGGCGGGACCTCCGATGAAATGAAAGGGAATGTTGCGTGGAAATCAGCCCAAGCCCTGCAAATTACCTTCAATCCCAATCGAAGATGTTCGGTCGAACTACGAGATCACACTGAAGAGCAAGGGATGCGTATCGTATATGTCGTTCCGTCAACAGCTAACAGCCACGAATGATAGTCTGCGTTTGGCACGAAGTTATCCACTATTGGCACAAAGCGTCGGTTACTGCGGTGAAGCGGCATGTCCGTAGTTGGCCGAAACGCCAGTCAAACTACGCTTAATTCGCGCATTATCGTGCTACGATCGGATCCAGCCCGACCTCGCCGCGCCCGATGCTGCGCAGGATCTCGACCACGAGCGCGGGGACAACCCCGACGAACCGGACAACGTTCGCGATGTCGGCTTTTCCAGCGAACCAGAATGCAAGACCGGTGATCAGGCCGGTCGCGACCAGAAAAAGAATTGGGTCTTCAAGCGATCGGTTTTTCCTGATTCATGCGGGTCAACGGGCCTTGGTAGGGGTCAACGCCGCTGGCTCTTCTGGAAAGAGTCGCCCGACTCCCACGCCCCTGACGCTTTCGTGATCTTCGCGCAGGAGGAACAGGGCGTCGAGCCTTTGTTTTCTTGCGAATGCAGTTCCCCTTTCGGGGCCGAGCACCATGAGCGCTGTCGCCCAGGCATCAGCCTCGGCGCAGGTGCGGGCCACGACGGTTACGGAAGCGGGCGAAGCGAGCAGCGGCGCGCCACGGTTCGGGTCCATGGTATGCGACAGGCGCCGCCCCTGCACCTCGACCCAGTGGCGGTAGTCACCCGATGTCGCAACGGCAGCGTCTTGCAGCGCGAGGATGGAATGGGGCGTCCGGCGCTCGGCGTCCGGCGCCTCGAGCGCTATGGTCCATGCCTCTCCATCTGGCCGCAGCCCGAGCGCACGCATCTCACCGTCGATCCCAACGAGGGCGTCGACGAGCCCGTTTTTGCGGAGAATTTCGGCCAGCCGGTCGACCCCGTATCCCTTGGCGATTCCGTTGAGGTCGATCGCGATTGGCGCGGACTTGCGGATGTGCGTCTCGTAGATCTCCAGTGCTGCATGCGCGGGCCCGCGGGTCTTCGCCATCGCTGCCCGGACGCGGTCGGACCCTCCGGCGTCCGGTCCGAAGCCCCAGGCCGTCACGGCATCTCCCATACCGATATCGAAGGCCCCGCCTGAAGCGCGCCCGATTTCCAGACCAAGCCGCAGGATGTCCCTCAGGCGCTCGGGCACCGCGACCCAAGCGCCCACGGGCGCCGCATTGAGGCGCATCAGGTCGCTGTCGGGCTTCCAAGTGGACATCTGGGTGTCTACCTCGTCCACGGCCGCCTGCAGCGCAGAGCGGAGCGGGTCCGGGTCGAAGTTCTGCCCCGCGAAGAACAGCGCTGACCAGCGCGTGCCCATGGTCGGGCCATTCAGAGCGAAGCGCGCCTGCTCAGTAGACATCTTCGACATATCGTCCCTCCGCTTTCAGAGCAGCAGGCGTGAGCCCGATTGGCGCGAGGATCTCGGCCAGCGCGTCGGCCGCGCCAGCGGCCATATCGCGTCCGCCACAGACCATCACTCGGGCGCCATCGCGGATCAGTTTCGCCACCTGAGTGGCATCACCTCGCAGCGCATCCTGCACGTAGTGGGGCCGCGCTCCGCGCGAGGCAGCCGTGACCAGACGGGTCAGACGGCCGTCGTCCCGCCAGCCCGGCAACTCTTCGCCGTAGAAGAAGTCGCTGTCGGGATGACGCATACCGAAGAAGAGGTGGAGGGGCCGCCGGCGCGCGTTGCCGCGCGCGAAGCCCGCGAGCGGCCCGATGCCGGTTCCAGCGCCGATCAGGATCAAGGGCGCGCGACCTCGGCCGGGCTGGAAGACCGGATTGCGCTGCAGGAAGGCGGTCACCGTGTCGCCTGGTTCGAGCGCGGTCGGCTGCGACGACGCAAGGCCGCCGGGATGCTTCCTGACTACGATCTCGATGAAGCCGTCTCGGCGCGCGGAGGCGAGCGAGTAGAAGCGCGGCACGGGGCTGCCCTCGGGCAGGATCCCGATGAGGTCGCCCGCGTCGAAGCGCGCGAAGCCCGCCCCCACCAGCCGTTGCCAGAGCTTCGTGCACGGCAGGGCGAAGCGCAAGATCGCCGTCGGTGCTTGCACCTCAGCGCCGTAGTCGCGGCGCGAGACGAGCGTCAGCGTCTCCGTCACTGGAAGAACGGGCTGGTGCGACAGCTCAAGACGCATCCCCAGCGCCTGCCCAAGAGCGCGGCCCCATCGCGTGAAGTCCTGCGGAGACTGGCGGTCTATCGTGTCGAGGGGCAGGAGTTCTGGCCAGCCCTTGGCCTTGGCCGCGGCAGCGACAACCTTGGCGAAGGCGCAGTAGGCGGGAAAGCTCGGGTCGCCGAAGCCGAGAACGGCCAGGGGGGCTTTAGGCGCGCGATCGGCCGCGTTCAGCCGGTCGAGGAAACCCTTAGCCGAAGCAGGCGCCGCGCCGTCGCCGTACGTCGCGGCCAGCACAATGATCCGCTCGGCTCGGCCATAGCGGCCCGGCGCGAAGGCTGACATGGGAGCGACGTGCACGCTCTGCCCGGCTTGCTTCAGCGCAGAATGGAGTGTCGTGGCGAAGCCCCAGGTGCTGCCGCCCTCGCTGCCGACAAGCAAAATCGTCCCGGCCCGTCCGGCTGGTTGGTTGCCACGGATGCGGGGCCGCCCGCGCCGCCCAGCAAGCCAGATCAGCATGCCCGTCGCACCCATAGTGGGCACGCCAAGCGCCATCAGCCCCAGTACAAGGCCGAGTGTCGCGGCACCCTGTCCGGTATGCAGCATGTAGATGGTTTCCGAAACACGCTCCCACCCGGTCTGATCGGCCCAGCTTAGGAGCGTTCCCGTGCCCTGATCGAGATAGCCGGTTCCGCGGTCCGTCTTCAGCCTGAAAACGTCTGTCACATCGTCAGGATTGGGAAAGCTCAGTTCGCGCAGCTCGGCCACGGGCGTACTGCCGAGAACTGCTATACGGTGGAGCGCCACGCCCGTTTTCCCGCTCGTATCGACCGGGAGGACCGGTTTGATGCCACCATCGGGTAGCAGATCGAAGGTGGAGGCCGTCATCCACAACGCACTGGCCGACGAAAGGACAAGGCCGAAGACAGCGATGCGGGCAATCTCAACATGGAGGCGACCGGCCAATGGCCCGTGCAGTGGCGAGAACCAGCGCCGCCAGCCGCCCGCGCGCCGCGCGACCAGCGCCACACCGCTGAGCGACAGGATGAGCATCGCCGCCGCGCCGGCGGCCATAGCGATGCGCCCCCCGTCACCGAGGAACAGCGAGCGGTGAAGGTTTGTGAGCCAGCGTTCGGCTGGGTTTCGATCGGCTGAGGCCACTCCTTGACCGGTAGCGGGTTCGATCACGGCGGCACCTGGTACACCTTGATCGATCCGGTAGGCCGTGATCCGTCCCGAGGGCGACCGACGGATCTGCTCAACGCCCGGATAGACTGCCTGGACGCGCTGGGCCAGGATGGCGACCGTCAGGTCGGCCTCGGCCTGCGGCGCAGTCATTCGCTCAGCCGCAGGGAATATCGACAGGGCCGCACCGCTCAGACTGAGGATGGTCGTGAGAGCGAGGGCCAGAAGACCCGGCCAGCGATGGAACGCACGGATCATGGCCTCGTCTCCTCACATGCCGTAGGAGAAGTTGGCGACGTAGCGGCGCCCCTTCACAGGCTTGCCCGCGCCTGCCGTCGTCAGGGCCACCGCCACTTCGTTCGGACTTTCGCGCATGTTCTCGACAGCTGCGTCGATGTGCAGGGTGTAGCCGGCGTCAAAGAGCGCATCTGCAAGGTCGAGTGTGATCTTCAGCGTCCGGCCAGTCCCGATGCTGGCGCCGGTGATGCCGTTGACCTGCACATTATCGCCGTTGGTTGCACGGTACCAGTCGGTCAGGTGTTGGTAGTATTTCGACTTTCTGCCGGCCATCCAGAGGCTGCCGGCATACTTGCCGGACGAGTCCCTAACATAGAGCGCGAGATAGGCGCCATCGCCGCCATAGTTGTTGAGTGTCGTGGTCAGCGTGACCGGCCGCGCCATCGCGAGGCTAGGAACCGTCAGCGCCGTGGTCAGGGAGAGTGCTGCGAGCAGCGGCTTCATCGTTTTGATCCTTGTATGAGTGTTGCTTCGAAGAGGCTCAGTTCACCTGGACCTGCGGCGGAGCGCCGTTCCCGAAAAGCCCGTTCTGCGGAGGTGCGACTATGCCCGCGGGCGCAGGATTACCCGCCCCGCCGCGGCTGCTGCGGCCGTCATCGTCATCATCATCATGATCAACGTCGTCGTGACCGCGCTGGGAGCTTTTGCGGTAGCGGTGGTCGTCATCGCCGTCCTCGCCACTGACGAGGACGAGCGGCATCGCCTTCGCGCGATCTTCGAAGAGCGCGGCGATGGGCCTAAGGCTTCCGTCAACCGAGGGCTGCATCGCACTCCAGGCAGGGACGCCAATGGCAGCCGTCAGAGCCGTGGTGGCGACAAGAAGTGTCAGGGTCTTTCTCATGGCAGGGTCTCCTTTCGTCTACTGTGACCACTATGAAGAACCGACCTGAGGACTTACTGACGGCGGAGGGATTCCCGCTTCAGCTTGCCGTCAGGAAGAAAACGGCCCCGCCGGTGAGAGCGGGGCCAAAGGCGATAAGTCCCGATCAGCCTTGGGGCTCCGTTGATCAGGCGATGTCGCCAGGACCGGGTGCGCGCTTGTCGCCGGTGACCATTGCATGGGCGAGGTTCTCGCGATGCCGGAAGGACGCCAGCACCACGCCGCCGACATGCAGCGCTACGAGCAGAAGCATCGGGTTCGCCAGTGTCTCATGGACCTCCTTCAGCGATCCTTCCGCTTCGCCGCGATCGCCATCGTCGTCGGCCCATGCGGGCGCCACGATCATGGCGGCGCCGGCGGGATTGTGGCCGAGGTAGCGCCGTTCCTTTCCGCGCACCATGTCACCGAGATAGGATAGCGTTGTTCCCGGGCCTTTCAGGAACTGGACGAAGCGCGCGTAGCGGCTGCCGACCAGGCTCCAGATGAGGCGGAACGCGACCAGGCACGCGACCGCGTAGCCTCGATCTCGTGAACGGTGAAGAGCTCCTCAGCAGTCAGCCAGGCCACTGCAAACGCGACGACGAGGCCCCAATGAAATACGTACACCAACGGGTCCCAGACCCGCATCTTGCCGGACATCCCGTTGTCCACTTGGGCTGCGCCACGCGCCGAGGAATCAGTCATGGCCGCCCCCTTCGCGTTTCCGGCGAGGACGATCGCCCTCGTCCTCGTATTCGATCTTGATCACTTGAAGCGTTGCGGGATGCACTGTCACTTCGATGCGGCGCCCCTCCGCGTTACTGCCGTCGATCTCGTAACAGCCATCGTCGATTTTGATGCGGCGAACATTCCAGCCGTTTTGTTGTGCTAAGCGCTGCACGGCCTCTCGCGGCTGCCACTCTGTCATGGGCACAAAGCAGCGGTTGTCGGCTATTGCGGTCCCAGTCGGAAAAGCCGCGAGAAAGCCGAGAATTGTCAATGCCTTCTTCATGGCGCAAACTCCAGATGCTCATCTTGAGGCAAATCGTGCGAGGTGAAGCTGACAGGAGCCTGACGCGCAGCCTCTGACGGCGTCAGCGTTGCGTCAGTTAGACGGATCATGGAAGGCGATCGGGAAAGGAACGAGACGAGCGATGCGTATCCTGCTTATCGAGGACGACACGGTTCTGGGCGCGGCAGTGCGCGATCAGATTGCCGGTGAAGGACAGTCGGTGGACTGGGCAACGCGGTTGGACATGGCAGTCGACGCCATTCGCGGTGCGGCTTACGATCTGATCCTTCTCGATCTCATGCTGCCGGACGGCCGCGGAATCAGCTTTCTGAAGAGCCTACGTGCGGGAGGCGACGTGACGCCCGTAATCATCCTGACCGCGCTCGACCAAGTGTCGGACAGGATCGATGGGCTGAATGCGGGCGCTGACGACTACCTCGTGAAGCCATTCGATCTTGCCGAGCTTTCCGCCCGGATAGGATCGGTCGCCCGGCGATACAGCGGCAATCCAAACCCGATCCTCAGCCATGGATCCTTGGATATCGACCTTGCGGCGCGCAGCGTCCGCCTTGCTGGCAAGCCCGTCCAACTAACAGCGCGCGAATGGGCCCTGTTCGAAGCCTTCCTGTCGCGCCCCGGTCAGCTTCTGTCCAAAGCGCAGCTGGAGGAGAAGCTCTACGCCTTCGATACGGAGGTGGAGAGCAACGCCATCGAGGTCCATGTAAGCCGCCTCCGCAAGAAACTCGGGCCGCAGGTCATCGAGACCGAGCGCGGTCTGGGATACAGGCTTGGAAAGTCATGAGGCTGCCCCGAAGCCTCCAGACCAGATTGGGGCTATCCATCGGCCTGGTGCTGTCGATCCTGTGGCTGCTCGCCGCGGCGATCACGGCCGTTATCGTGCGGGCCGAGATGGACGAGGTGTTCGACTCCTCCTTACGGGAAACCGCGGAGCGCATTCTGCCGCTAGCCGTAACCGACATCATCGCGCGCGATGATGAGGGGGTGACCCAAAGACTCGCGCCGATCCGCGAGCATGACGAACTCTTTACCTATGTCGTGCGCGATCCCGAGGATCGCATCCTACTGCAATCCCACGCGGCTGATCCGGCGGTGTTCCCGACCTGGGACGGCCCCGGCTTCCGGCAGACCGCAACTCATCGCCTCTACAATGATGCGGCGATCCAGGGGACGATCCGCATCACCGTCGCCGAACCGCTCGCCCATCGCGCGGCGGTCGCGCGGGAGATCCAGCTGGGCCTCGGCCTGCCGCTGCTGATCGTGCTGCCCGTCGCGCTGGCGGCAATCGCACTTGCGGTCCGGACGAGCCTCGGCTCGTTGCGACGCTTTCGGGCAGTCCTTGAGGCTCGAAGCGCCCGCGACCTTTCCTTGGTCCCCACAGACGAGCTGCCTTCGGAGATCGACCCACTGGCCGCGACACTAAACAGCCTGCTTGCGCGATTGCGTGAAGCCTTCGAGGCCGAGCGCAGTTTCGCAACCAATGCCGCGCATGAATTGCGCACGCCGCTTGCCGGCGCTATCGCGCAAGCGCAGCGCCTTCAGTCGGAAACCAGTGACTCGGCCGCAAGAGCAAGGGCGGCTGACATTGAGACTACGCTTAAGCGGCTCACGCGACTTGCTGAGCGTCTCATGCAGCTCGCACGGGCGGAAGGCGGACAGCTCCGCCTGAATCAAATTGTAGATCTTAGAATCGTCGCGCGGCTGGTGGTCGAGGACATCGCGCGAACAGGAGCGCCTGGCCGCATCGCGCTGACGCTGCCAGAGAAGCCGGTGATGTCAGACCTCGATCCTGACGCCTTCGGGATATTGTGTCGAAACCTGGTGGAGAACGCTGTGCGTCACGGCTCGGAAGCCTCCCCGGTCGAAGTGTCTCTTGCGCCGGATGGGAAATTGATCGTTGCGAACGAAGGGCCCGTCCTGCCGCGGGATGCTCTCGCTCATCTCACTGCCCGTTTCGAGCGAGCGGGCGCAACCACAGACGGCAGCGGATTGGGCCTCGCAATAGTCTCCGCCATCGCGGATCGAATCGAAAGCCCACTCATTTTAAGATCGCCACGTCCAGGCGCGTCCTCCGGCTTCGAGGCATCTGTTCATTTGCCAATAGCACGCGCGGACCAGCCGATGCTGCCTCTCGAAGCTCCTCGCTGATTAGTAGCTGCCGGCAGACAGATGAATGTGCCCGCCGTCATACTGCTCCGATCGTGGAACAGCGTATTGAAACCGTGGTGTGTTGGACCGGAGGAGCGTGAATAAGAGGCAGCCTTCTGAGCTGCTTCCGGTTCAGGGAACGCGACTGTGAATCGGCATGGCCTTTGACCCCCGATCGGCGCCCAAGGCTGCCCCTACCCGGAGCGACATAAGTGCTGCAAACTATTTCTGATTCCTGAGCTATGCGGGGGGCAGTGTTGGACGCCGACACGGGTGAACATTCGAAGCCGAGACACAGTCTCGATGGAATCGTGTCCGGACGCAGTGCACTGCGCCTCCGCAGGAGGCGTAGTGCACTGCAGACAGCATTTGGTGCGGTCCCGGATCTGCGGAGCGGCACTGCGGTGCGAAGCTTCGCTTCGCCAGGCCGCACCGCGTCCGGGACACGATACCAAATCGCTTCAATCGTAACGGATCACACGCTCGCTCCCACACGAACCCGCAATTGATGAGGACACGTGCTACCGCCAGCCCAGCGCCCGGCTGACCGATGCGGCGGTGGCGCGGACATCGTGGCTGAGCTCGTCCATGCGCTCCGGCTGCATGTACTGGGCGATGCTGGAGACGCTGATCGCGGCGACGATGGCGCCGCTGGCGTCGCGGATCGGGGCGGCCACGCAGCGCAGCTCCGGCGCGCTCTCTTCCAGGTCGAAGGCGGCGCCTCTCTGCGCATAGGTGCGCATGCGCGCCAGCGATTGCTGCCAGTCCTCCGCGGAGCGCCGCGCGCCGGCGGCCCTGTCGTAGAAGGCCTTCCAGTCCGCCTCGTTGCTGTCGAGCACCAGCGCCTTGCCGAGCCCCGTCGACCACACCGCGTGCCGGTCGCCGATGGTCGAGCGGATCTCGAAGCGGCGCTGGCCGGGCACCTTGTCGATATAGAGCACGACGTTCTCGTCGAGGATTCCGAGTTGCACGGTGTCCTGGGTGAGTGCGGCCAGTTCGACCAGATGGCCATGCGCCACCTGGCGCAGCGGCATGTCGCGTTGCGCCCGGAAGCCGAGTTCGAGCAGCTTGGGCCCGAGGCTGTAGCCGCCGCGCGGCGAGAAATTGAGATAGCGGCGATCGACCAGTGCGGAGGCGAGCCGATGGGTGGTGCTGCGGGTGGTGCCGAGCTTCGCCGACAGCGCGGCGAGATCCACGGTGCCTGCGGCGATCGCTTCCAGCACATCGAGCGCCCGCATCAGCGTCTGCGCGCCCTGGGGCGCCGGGCGCTCCGGCGGCGCGGCATTGGCCGTCAATGCTGCCGGAGATTCGCGCAAAACATCAGACATCGGCATTCCCTGTGATCGAGCGGCAGCAGCGCGCCATCCGCCTGTGATTACCATGACGGCCTCTTCGAGGACGCCATGGCATCGGTGCCCACGGTGATGCGCTGCCAAAGATCCTCTTGACAGCGCCACCGCCGATAAGTCTGATACCACATATCGTAACAAAGTCCCACATATTGGGATAATAATAATCGGCGGGAGGAAGTTGAAAGCGGCGCTGCCATTGCCGTGTGACTCACCATCCCCCGTCTGCCCAACCATGCGCGATGACCTGGCCGAACGCCGGGTGATCGCTCGTCCGTCCGTCCACCAACATCGGGATTCAATCCAGTGAAACTGCTGCGCTACGGCCCCGTGGGCCAGGAAAAACCAGGCCTGCTCGACGCCGATCAACGTCTCCGCGATCTGTCGGCCCATCTCACCGATATCAATGCGGCCGCGCTGGCGCCGGCGACGCTGGCTCGTCTCGGCGGGATCGATCCGCAATCGCTGCCGCTGGTCGAGGGCGCGCCGCGCCTCGGCGTGCCCATCGCCAATGTCGGCAAGTTCATCGCGATTGGACTCAACTATGCCGATCACGCCGCCGAATCCAATCTGCCGATCCCCGGCGAGCCGGTGGTGTTCACCAAGGCGATCAGTTCGCTGAGCGGGCCGAACGACGACGTGATGTTGCCGCAGGAGTCCGTCAAGAGCGACTGGGAGGTCGAACTCGGCATCGTCATCGGCCAGCGCGCCAGCTATGTCAGCGAAGCCGAGGCTCTCAATCACGTCGCCGGCTACTGCCTGGTCAACGACGTCAGCGAACGCGAGTATCAGATCGAGCGCGGCGGCACCTGGGACAAGGGCAAGGGATGCGACACCTTCGGTCCGGTCGGACCGTGGCTGGTGACATCGGACGAAGTCGGCGATCCCCAGGCCCTCGACATGTGGCTCGACGTCAACGGCACGCGCATGCAGACCGGCAGCACCCGCACCATGATCTTCAACTGCGCGGTGATCGTCAGCTATCTCAGCCGGTTCATGACGCTGATGCCCGGCGATATCATCACCACCGGCACGCCGCCCGGCGTCGGCATGGGCAAGAAGCCCAGTCCGATCTACCTCAAGCCCGGCGATGTGATGACGCTCGGGATCGCCAAGCTCGGCACCCAGCGCCAGCGCGTCATCGCCTTCTCCCGCAGCCGAAAGTCTGACCATGTTGTTCAAGGATCGTTTCAAGGGCCGCAAGGCCATCGTCACCGGCGGTGCCTCGGGTATCGGCCTCGATGTCGCCACGCGGCTCGCGGCCGAGGGCGCGCAGGTCAGCCTGTGGGATCTCACCGATGCGCTGCTGCAGCCCGCCCGGACCAGCAGCGGCGCCGTTGACGTCCAGGTCGTCGACATTGCCGACGCCGATGCGGTGGCCAGGGCCATGGATGCCAGCGTCAAGGCGCTCGGCGGCCTCGACGTGCTCGTCGCCAGCGCCGGCATCACCGGTCCCAACACTACCGTGCGCGACTATCCGGTCGATGCCTGGCGCCGCGTGGTCGATGTCAATCTCAACGGCATCTTCTACTGCAACCAGGCGGCCATCCGCGTCATGGAGACCAGCGGCTACGGCCGCATCGTCAATGTCGCATCGATCGCCGGCAAGGAAGGCAATCCGAACGCCTCGGCCTACAGCGCCTCCAAGGCCGGCGTGATCGGCTTCACCAAGTCGCTCGGCAAGGAAGTCTCCAAGACCGATATCCGCGTCAACTGCGTGACCCCTGCGGCGGTCCGCACCGCAATCTTCGATCAGATGACCCAGGAACACATCGACTTCATGCTGTCGAAGATTCCGATCGGGCGTTTCGGTGCCATCGCCGAAGTGGCGTCGCTGATCTGCTGGCTCGCCAGCGAGGAAGCCTCGTTCTCGACCGGCGGCGTGTTCGACGTCTCCGGCGGCCGCGCGACCTACTGATCGCGTGCCGATGACCTGGCGCCGGTCGTGGCCGGCGCCAGGTCAAATACCAATCAAGAAATGAGGAAATCCCATGTCGATGATCGCTACCCATCCTCCCGTCACGGTCGAGGATGACATCCGCAAAAGCGTGCTTGGCAAGCTGCGCTGGCGCATCGTGTTCTTCTGCTTCGTGCTGTTCATCATCAACTACCTCGATCGTGTGAATGTCGGCTTCGCGGCCATCCACATGAACAAGGATCTCGGCCTGTCGGCGACCGCCTACGGTCTCGGCGCCGGCATCTTCTTCCTCGGCTACATCGCATTCGAAATTCCCAGCAACATGATCATGCACAAGGTCGGTCCGCGCCGCTGGATCGCCCGCATCATGGTGAGCTGGGGCATCGTGTCCTGCTGCATGGCGTTCGTGAAGGGCGAGACCAGCTTCTACATCGTGCGCTTTCTGCTCGGCCTCGCCGAGGCCGGCTTCGTGCCGGGCGTGCTGCTGTATCTGACCTACTGGTTTCCGCAGCGCGACCGCGCCAAGGCGACCGCCGGCTTCATGACCGCGACGGTGCTGTCGACGGTGATCGGCGCGCCGCTGTCGGGATGGATCCTGTCCAGCAATCCGACCTGGTTCGGCCTCGCGGCCTGGCAATGGCTGTTCATCCTCGAGGCCGCGCCGGCCGTCATTCTCGGTGTCGTGACCTTCTTCTATCTCGTCGACCGACCGCAGACCGACACCCGCTGGCTCACCGCCACCGAGCGCAGCCGGCTGATCGCGGAGCTGGATCGCGAGGACCGTGCGGTCAAGGCCGTCGGCACCCATTCGTTCCGCGCCATCTTCAGCGATTACCGCGTCTGGCTGCTGACGCTGATCTATATGTTCAACGCCATGGCGGTTTACGGCGTGGTGCTGTGGCTGCCGCAGATCGTGCGCTCGATCGGCGGGCTCACCGACCTGCAGACCGGCTTCGTCACCGCGATCCCGTTCGTGTTCGCGACCCTCGGGCTGGTGTTCGTGGCCCGCAATTCCGACGCCACCGGCGAACGCAAATGGCACACCGCGCTGTCGGCGTTGCTCGGCGGCGTGTTCCTCGCTGCCAGCGCCTTTGCGCCGAGCCCGCTGGTCGGTCTGCTGCTGCTATGCGCCGCCGCAGCCGGCGTGTGGGCGGTGCTCGGCGTGTTCTGGAGCCTGCCGACGCTGTTCCTGACGGGACCCGCCGCCGCCGGCGGTCTCGCGGCGATCAACGGCTTCGCGCAGATCGGCGGCTTCGCCGGGCCCTATCTGGTCGGCTGGATCAAGGACACCACCCAGAGCTTCACGCCGGCGCTGCTGACCCTGGCCGCGGGCCCGATCATCGCCGCGATCCTCTGCCTGGCCGTCAAGGTGAAGAAGGTGCCCGCCGCGCAGCGCTAGCGGGTTGGGACGAGGGCAGGGCCGCCGGATGCGTGAGCGTCCGGCGGCTTTGTGCTGTCGGGAACCACGCGTTGCGGTATTGTCGCAGCACTTTTCGTGACGCTGGGGGGCCGAAGGCATCAGCATCATCAGCATGCCTTCGGCGAGCCGCAAAGAGAGGAGACTGATCGATGGCCAAAAAAGAATTCAAGCCGGGTCAGGGTTTCACCAAGGAGGAATGGGACGACACGGAGTTTCCTGAACTGACGGACGAGGAACTTGCCGAGATGCGCCCGTTCGCCGAAGTCTTGCCCGAACTCGCGGCCTCGATCCGCCGGGGGCGCGGTCCCAACAAGGCGCCGACCAAGCGGCTGATCTCGTTGCGGCTGTCGGGCGAGGTGATCGACAAGTACAAGGCCGGCGGCGATGGCTGGCAGTCGCGTATCGATGCCGACCTGCGCAAGCTCAACAAGATCAAATGAGCGTCAGCGCGCGACCCATGCCAGCACCAGCACGCGCAGCGGGTTGGCGGGGTCGAGCAGCAGCTTGGCGGTGACGCCGAGCGAGATGATCACCAGCAGCGGGCGGATCACCTTCGGCCCGAAGCGCATCGCGGTGCGCGAGCCGAGCCGGCCGCCAATGAAATTGCCGATGGCCAGGGTCGCACCTAGCATCCACAGCACCTGTCCGCCGGACGCCATCACCGCGATCGACACCAGGTTGCTCATCAGGTTGAGCACCTTGGTATGCGCGGTCGCCCGGGTCAGCCCCATGCCCATCAGGGCAACCAGGCTGAGCGCGTAGAACGAGCCGGCGCCGGGGCCGAAAAATCCATCATAGAAGCCGATGGCGGCGGCCACCGCCGCGTAGGCGAGCGGCGTCAGGCGGGCGCGGGAATCGATGTCGCCGGCGACCGGGGCCACCAGGAAAAACAAGGCGATGCCGACCAGCAGGATCGGCAGCACCACCATCAGCCATCGGGTGTCGACGGCCATCAGCGCCAGCGCGCCGCCGGCGCCGCCGGCCAGTGCTGCGACCAGCGGGATGCGCAGCAGCTTGAAGTCGATCCAGCCGCCGCGCCAGTACGTATAGGTCGCCGATGCGGTGCCGACGCAGCCCTGCACCTTGTTGGTGGCGATGGCCGCCACCGGGCTGACGCCGGCCGCCAGCAGCGCCGGGATCATGATCAGCCCGCCGCCGCCAGCAATGGCGTCGACGAAGCCGGCCGCCACGGCGGCGAGGCAGAGCAGGGCAATGATGTCGGGGGCAAGATCCATGACGGCGCGTTTAAACGATGGGAGCGCGTAATGCCACCGGAGACGGGAACCGGGTCGCGGTCGCCATCACGATCGCTGGCAGCGCATTGCCGCATAGTCGGCGATGACATTCCGCAGCTGCGACGTGAGCGTCGCGGGATGCTCCCATGCAAGCGAACACCTGTCATCCCATGCATTTGCATGATAATTTCCCGTCCATCGCAGCCCGCGCGGCCGTTTTGTCGCCCAGCCACTGAATTCATCGACATGAACAAGTTCGAGCCGAAGAGCCGCGCAGCGGCCGGTCAGCCGTTGTCAGACGAGGTTGTCGCGGAACTGTCGCACATTCCGACCGAGGTGATGGAGGTCAGCGACGCCCCGTCGATCGCGCCGAAGCCGCCGCTCACCAAGAGCGAGGTGCGCACCATTCTGGTGAGCCTGCTGCTGACGATGTTTCTGGCGGCGCTCGACCAGACCATCGTCGCAACGGCATTGCCGACCATCGGCCGCCAGTTCGGCGATGTCTCCAACCTGTCCTGGGTGATCACCGCCTATCTGCTGGCCTCGACTGCGGTGGCGCCGGTGTTCGGGACGCTGTCCGACATCTACGGCCGCCGTGCCACCATCATCGCCGCGCTGGCGCTGTTCATGGCGGGCTCGGTGATGTGCGCGCTGGCACCGAACATGCTGGTGCTGATCCTCGGCCGTGCGCTGCAGGGCCTCGGCGGCGGCGGCATCCTGCCGATCGTGCAGACGGTGATCTCTGACGTGGTGACGCCGCGCGAGCGCGGCCAGTACCAGGCCTATTTCAGCAGCGTCTGGGTGGCCGCCGGCATTGGCGGGCCGATCCTCGGCGGGCTGTTCGCCGAACACCTGCACTGGTCGATGATCTTCTGGATCAACATTCCGCTCGGCATTGCCGCGCTCGCCATGCTGCTGCCGAACATGAAGAAGATCCCGGTGTTCCACCGCATGCGCAAGGTCGACTGGCTCGGCGGTGTGCTGCTGATGGCCGCGGCGGTGACGGTCATGCTGGTGCTGACCTGGGGCGGCACGAAATTCTCATGGGCCTCGCCGACCATTCTGGCGATGCTCGGCGCGGCGGCGGCGATGGCGCTCGCCTTCATCTGGCACGCGCTGCGGACCTCCGAACCGTTCCTGCCGCTGCAACTGATGTCGGGCACGGTGGTGCCGTATGCGATGGCCGCCGGCGGCTGCGCCATGGGCGCGATGATCGGGCTCACGGTGCATCTGCCGCTTTACTACGAAGTGGTCTACGGCCTCACCGCCGGCGAGGCAGGGCTGGCGCTGATTCCAATTGCGGCGGTCTCGGTGGCCGGCGCCGCGATTGCCGGCCGCACCATGACGCGCGCCAAGCACTACAAGCGCGTGGCGATCGCCGGCACCGGCATGGCGGCGGTCATGGCGATGCTGATGGCGTTCGCCGCGCCGTTGCCGCTGTGGGCGCTGCTCACCATGCTCGGCGCGTTCGCCGTCGGCCTCGGCACCACCTTCCCGGTGTCGGTGGTGTCGATCCAGAACGCCGTGCCGCGGCCGCAGGTCGGCACCGCCACCGGCGCCATGAACTTCTTCCGTGCGCTGATGGCGTCGTTCACCGTCGCCGCCTTCACCACGATCCTGCTGATGGTGCTGGGCGCCGACATCACCATCTCCGGCGAGCATGCCGGCGCGGCACATCCCATTGCCGCCGCCGACATGGTGCATGCGTTCCGCTACGTGTTCGCCGCCGCCGCGGCGATGATGGCGGTGGGCGCATTTTTCCTGCTGCTGATGGAAGAGCGGGCGCTTGCGGGACCGGCCAAGGCCGCGGCGACGGAGTTGGTGGAGTAGGGGACAAAGCTGCTAGCGGACGATGCAACTTGTGGTTATGTCGTGGAGCGGGTAATGATGCCAATCTAGGGGGTGTAATGATTGCCATGACAGTTGAGTATCCTATTCAAAGTACCCAAGTTCGGCAGCTCAGCAAACTTGTCGAAGAATCAACCCGAGCGACTGGAGATAGCGTCAAGTATTTCATTGAGCCCACTCCAGGAGTTTTAGACAAAGCGAAAAATAAGCGTCATCACATCATTTTTGGCCGGCGCGGCTCTGGCAAATCGAGCCTGCTGCATAAGGTCGCCTCTGATTTGACTATCAGTCGAACGCCTATCGCATACGTTGATCTTGAGCAGTTTAAAGGACACAGCTACCCGGATGTCTTGATAAGTGTCTTGATCAGTACGCTGACGGAATTCAAGAAGTGGCTTGACACTGCCGCCACGAATCCAGCGACAAAGAAGACGTTCTGGATGAAATTCTTCGGATCGATCCCGTCAAAGGGCGCGTTCCCAAAAAGAAATACAGCAAGTCTGTCGGCCCAGTTCGAGGCGATGATTGAGCTGCACCCGGTTCTGTTGACACCGGCTTAAACTAATCCGGCCCTTTGCTCGAACTCCATAGGGCTTAGATATCCGATGGTCGAGTGACGACGCTTCGGATTGTAGAAGCGTTCGATGTAGTCGAACACATCGGCCTTGGCTTCGTTCCTTGTTCGGTAGATCTTGCGCGCGGTTCGCTCCGTCTTCAACGACGAGAAGAAGCTCTCCATAGCCGCGTTGTCCCAGACATTTCCAGACCGGCTCATTGAACAGACGACGCCGTGGTCGGCCATCAATCGCTGGAACTGCTCGCTGGTGTTGGCTGTCCCGGTCGGAATGGTGGAGCAGCGCATCAGGTTTGCCTCGTCGCCAGATTGCCATCACGAGGGCGTCGGTCACAAGTTGCGCCGTCATTGCGGTTTGCATCGACCAGCCAACTACGCGCCGAGAGAACAGGTCGACGACGGCCGCCACATAAATCCAGCCTTCCGCCGTCCAGACATAGGTGAAGTCGGCGATCCATTTGCGGTTGGGAGCCGCCGCCTCGAAGGCGCGGTCGAGCACGTTGGCAGCGACGGCGCTCGCCTGACGTTCACCCACATCAGGAGGAAGGCGGCGCTGTCGCGGCCGCGCCCTGAGAGCTTGTAGGCGCATCAATCGTTCGACCCGGTGTAGCCCACACGACACACCCTCTGCAAGCAGGTCGTGCCATACACGCCTGGCGCCGTAAGTGCGGTCGCTTGCGAGGAAGCTGGCTCGAACCTTCGCACCCAATTCCTCATCGCTTCGGCTCCGCCGACTGCGTGAACGCTCCAGCCAGGCATAGAACCCACCTCGCGAGACACCGAGCGCCTCGCACAACCACTCCGCCGGCCAGAGCCCCCGGTGCTTCGAAATGAAACCGAACTTCACATCGATTCCTTCGCGAAGTAGGCCGCGGCTTTTTTTAGGATGTCGCGCTCTGCCTTCAGTTTGGCAACCTCGCGCCTGAGGCGCGTGATCTCCTGCTGCTCCGGCTTCATCTGACCTTGCCCGGGAAAAGCATGTTGCGGGTCGTCGGCGAACTTCTTCACCCATTCACGCAGCTGCGTCGGATGAACGCCGAGGTCGTCGGCAGCCTGGGCGTAGGACACGCCCCGATCCTTGATCAGCTTGACCGCCCCAAGCTTGTACTCTCGCGTAAACTTCCGTCTCTCCATGACACACCTCCAGCTCCATAAAACACCTAACTTGGTGTCTTCGGAACCGGGTGCAGCTCAATCTGATGACGCGTTACGAAAGACCAATCTTGTTTATCTTGAGAAAGAGCAGGCTGGCGTATTCGGCTAGCAAAAGCCTGTCGCCTTTGTGATGATCCCCGCAGGCTACGCGCCTCTGCGGGGGAGGCTGCGACAGTAGACAGTGCGCCGCGGGGCGCTGGCTATCGCATCCGCCTGGTGCGTATCCGGTCCCTGCCATCCCATCGCGGTCAACGAACGGCGGATTGCCGCTTCCGTCCCATGCCCCAACGAGCCGCTCCCCGACGCAATCCCGTTGTAGTCGATGTCCGACGGTATTATGGAAGGTGAATTGGGTGGCTGTGTTGCCGCCGGTACCGCCCTCCTGACGAAGCGAAACGAACTGACATGAAAACACTGATTGCCATCGCCGTCGTGCTTTCTTCGACCACCGCCCTGGCGCAAAGCCCGCCGCCCACGGTCGGCGGCAAGCCGCTGGTGCAGGTGAAGCCGCGCAATGCCGGCAAGCAGCTGTCCAATGCCGAGAAATTGCTGGCCTGCCTCGAGATCGAGGATGGCTCGAAGCCGCGGCTGGACTGCTTCGATGCGGTGTTCCCGCCGAAGCCGCCGAAGGCGAAGCCGGTGCCCGCCAAGGGCGTGGCGGATTGCCGCTTCATCAAGGAAGAAGACGAGCGGCTGACCTGCTTCAACGGCTTTGCGGAGAGCATTCCGAAGTTTTCGGCGCGCTAGACCGGAATCGATTCTGGTTGAATCGGGTCCCCGACGCGATGCAGCGCGCGCCGCTTTGGCTCTGCGACGCAGAACCCTGCGAAGCTTCGCTTCGCTAGGCCGCATCGCATCCGGGACAAGCGCTCTTCTGTGACGATCACGCGCTAGCCGGTGCTGCCGGGGATCTCGACCGTGTGTGTGGCGAGCCAGACCTTGTTGCGGAACAAGTCGCGCAGCGACTGCGCGATCTGGCGGTGCTGGTTGCGTTCGGGGCCGACGGGAAACGACCGCGCATAGAGCAGGGTGCTGCGCTGCAACTCGAACAGTTCGGCGCGGCTGTAGCGGCGTTCAACAGTCGGAATACGGCTACCGGTTGCCATCGAACACTCCCCCCCGCTGCGGGAGGCATCGGCCTCCCTGTCACCGCGGAATGTCGTTGCCGCGGTGCTATGCCAGCCTAGACCCATTGCTGTCCGGAATAGGACTCAATTGCTCAACCCTGCTTGATCTAAGTCAAATATGAGAGTCGATTTTGGCACTTATGCAGGTGCGTGTAGATCATAGATGATCGCGGACTCGTCGATCAGGGTCCGGTAGCACTCGCAGGCCGCGGCTTCCAGGCCGGCGCGATCGATGATCTTGATGACGCCGCGGGAATAGGAGATGAAGCCGGCCGCCTGCAGTCTGCTGGCGACTTCGGTGACTGAGGTTCGGCGCACGCCGAGCATTTCGGCGAGGAATTCCTGGGTCAGTGCCACGGTGTCGTCGTTGGCGCGATCCGCAGACTGCAGCAGCCAGCGGCAGAACCGCGCTTCCACCGGATGCACCGCGTTGCAGGCGGCGGTAATGCGCGCCTGCGACAGCAGGATTTCATTGTAGCGGATGCACAGGTCGCGAATGGCGTCGCTCTGCGCCGCGGCCTTGCGGAACACCGCCGCCGAAATCCGCGACGCCGCCATGGGAAGCTGAATCACCGCGCGCACCAGCGACCTGTACAGGCCGAAGCCGGACATGGCGCCGACCACGCCTTCGCGGCCGACGGTGGCGATCTCGATCGATTTGCCGTCGCTCAGCACCACCAGCAGCGAGATCATGCCATTGTGCGGAAACCAGACATGGTCGAACTCATCGCCGGCCTCCAGCACCAGATGGCCCTGCGGCATCGGCTGGATGGTGAAATGCGGGAGCAGCAGCGCATTGAATTCACTGCGGGGCAGCGCCGACAACAGCGCGTTGTCGAGTGGGCTGCCGAGATTGGGGGCAAGCATGACGGTATCCTGCCCGATCGGTCGGGCCGATTCCGCAGGGGGTGGGAATGACGCTCCGAGAGCACGTTCCGCGCGGGGTGCCCTACATATAGGGTTCTCAAGTCCCTTTGTCGTGCGGCAACCGTCATAAGGCGCGCAGATGCCGGTCAAATATCCGGATAATCGCCGATTAGCTGAGGAATGCCAGCAGCTTGATTGATCACGCGCGTTAGTAAAATATTTGTCTGATAGGCAACTTAAGCGGCGCGCGGACTCCAATGTCGAGGCTTCCGTCATCGTTGCCGCGGCGTCGCAGCGCCCATGGCGAGGCGCTGCTGCGGCCGAATATCGGGGAACGCCGCAAAGAATTGTCGGAACCATCCTCAGTTGCTTTAGGGTAGTCAGGATTCGTCGCTCGGCTGATGTGCTGGACTGGCGTCAACAGTCAGCCCGGGGGCCGCGACGTGGAACATTTGCAGGTTTTGGTGCGCGACGAGACGACGCGCGCCGGCGCCGTTGTGACCTTGCAGGCATTCAGCCGCGGCGTTCTCCATCGCCTGCCGCAGAAACTGTCGGGCGCGGCCTTCGCAGCGCTGCTGCTCAACACCAGCCCGGTGCGCGCGGCTGGCGGAAACGGCGGCACCGGGCAGGGGCTGATCCCGCTGTTCGGCACCAGCAGCGGCGGCTATGGCGTGTCGAATTCCGGCAGGAACCCCGTCGGCGATTTCGGCCAGGCCGGAAGCCAGGTCTGCACCGCGGGCAGCGGCGGCGGCGGCGGCGGCGGTGCCGGCGGCGGGCTGGGCGGCCCTGGCGGCGGTCCGGTCAACGCCGCTGCCGGCGCGGCGGGCCGCGACAATGACGGCTGCTTCGGTGGCGGCGGTGGCGGCGGTGGCACCGGCGGTGCCCATGGCCAGATCGGCAGCGGATATCTCACGCTGGTCACGCCAGTCGCCGGTAGCACCGGCGGCACGGGCGGCGCCGGCGGCCAGGTCAACTATATTTTCAATCCCGGGGCCGGCCCCGGCGCCGCCGGCAATGGCGGGGGCGGCGGTGGCGGCGGCGAGGGCGGCTACGGCGTGTACATGATCGGCACCGGCGCGCGCACCGTCGACAACTACAACACCATCACGGGCGGCAGCGGCGGCACCGGCGGCAATGCCGGCTCCGCCATCATCCCGATGTTCCTGCCCGGCATCACCGGCAGCGGTGGCGGTAACGGTGGCGATGGCGGCACCGGAATCCATTTTGAATTTTCTCCGGCCGGCAACACGCTGCGCAATTATGGCACAGTGCAGGGCGGCAGCGGCGGCCTCGGCGGATCGGGCGGCGAGTTGTCCGGCGCTGTCGTGGGCTCCAAGGGTACTACGGGCAATGCCGGCGTCGGCGGCGTCGGCGTGGTCGGCGTCGATCTCACCGTCGTCAACGCGGGCAGCATCAGCGGCGGCCTGTCGGGCGACGGCTTCATCCGCGCCAACGCCATCAATTTCTATGGTACCAGCCAACTGACCACTCTGGCCGGCGGCACGCTGACCGGCAATATCAACATTGGCGGCGTGCTGACGCTGCTGCAGACCGGGGCGAGCGCGGCCTACGGCAACATCTTCACCGGCGACGGCGCACTGGCGATCACCACCGCAGGGGGCAACGTGGTGTCGCTGAGCGGCGCCAACACCTATGGCGGCGGCACCACCGTGACAACGGGCAGCACGCTGGCGATCAACAATTCGCAGTCCATCGGCAGCGGCGCGCTGAAGCTGCAGTCCGGCAGCACCTTGAACATGACGACGCCCGGACTGAGCCTCGGCAATGCGATCAGCGTCGCCGGCATCGCGGCCATCGCAACCGAGCAGGACGCCCGCATCACCGGCGCGATCGTCGACGGCGTGTCGCCCGGCGGCCTCATCAAGACCGGCCCGGGGTTGCTGATCCTGTCGGGCACCAGCAGCTACAGCAACCTGACGCAGGTCAAAAGCGGCATCCTGCAGGTCGATGGTTCGATCGCCGCTTCAAACCAGATCTCGGTGCTCAGCGGCGGCGTGCTGCGCGGCACCGGCACCGTGGGCAAGCTGCTGATCGACGATGGCGGGACCTTCGCGCCGGGCTCGACGCCCACGACGTCGATGACGGTCGCCGGCACGCTCGGCTTCCAGGCCGGTGCCACTTACCTCGTGCATGTCGGCTTGTCCGGGATGACGTCGGTCAATGTGTCGGGCACGGCGTTTCTGGGCGGCACGGTGGCGATACCCGCCTCGTCAGGCTGGCAGAACTGGACGGTGATCAAGAGCATCCTGCATGCCGGCGCGCTGAACGGCACGTTTGCCGGCGTCAGCGCGCCGCCGGGATACACCGGCAGCCTCAGCTACAGCCTCACCGACGTGACGTTGACCGCCACCGGCGGGTTTGCCAGCGACCTGGTGCTGTCGCGCAACCATGGCGCGTTGGTTGCCGCGCATGACGGCTACCTGTCCGGTGGCGCCACGGTGCCGGCGCGCTTCGACGCGGTGTTGGCCTTGAGCGGCAGTAACCTCACCAATGCGTTGACGCAGATCTCCGGCGAGACGCCGACCGCGACGCATCAGACCGGCCTCAATGCGGCGACGCAGTTCGTCGGGACCATGTCCGACCCGAACATCGCCGGCCGCGGCGGCGAGGCATCGTCGGCGACGGCTTATGCGGAGGAGGGCGATGCGATGAGCGCCTACGCCGCCACCGGCGACAAGCGCAGCGGCTCGGCGCGCGACGCCTTTGCGATGATCACCAAGGCGCCGCCGCGCGTCCCCGCGTTCCGGCCGTTCTGGAACGTGTGGGCGTCGGGCTTCGGCGGCACTCAGACCACCGACGGCAATGTGGCGGCCGGCTCCAACACGTCGACCAGCCGGATCGGCGGCGTCGCGTTCGGGGCCGACTATCATCTGTCGCCGCAGACCGTCGCCGGCTTTGCGCTGGCCGGCGGCGCTACCAACTTCAGTGTCGTCGGCGGCGGCAGCGGGCGTTCTGACCTGTTCCAGCTCGGCGGCTTCGTGCGCCACACGATCGGCGCCGCCTATGTCACCGCGTCGGCGGCCTATGGCTGGCAGGATGTGACGACCGACCGCATCGTCTCGGTGGGCGGGCTCGATCAGTTGCGCGCAAACTTCAACACCAACAGCCTGTCGGCGCGGCTCGAGGCCGGCAACCGCTTTGCGCTGCCGTGGTTCGGCGACGCCGGCGTCACGCCCTATGCAGCGACGCAGCTGACCTATCTCGACCTGCCGGCCTATGCGGAGACCACGTTGTCGGGGCCGACGACGTTTGCGCTGGCCTATGCCGCGAAGGGTATCACCGCGCCGCGCAGCGAGCTCGGCCTGCGCAGCGACAGGTCGTTTGCGGTGGGCGACAAGATGCTGACCCTGCGTGGCCGTGCCGCCTGGGCGCATGACTTCGATACCGACCGCTCGGCCACCGCGACCTTCCTGGCACTGCCGGGCGCCAGCTTCGTGGTCGGCGGCGCGTCGCCTGCGGCCAATGCGGCGCTGACCACGGCTGCGGCCGAACTGACCTTCATCAGCGGCATCAGCGTCGGCGCGACGTTTGAGGGCGAGTTCTCCGACGTCACCCGCAGCTACGCCGGCAAGGGCGTGGTGCGCTATGCGTGGTGAGCGATCTGCGCGGAATTGACACAGGGCGCGATGCCAGCCTAACAGCGGCCATCGAACGCGCCGCGAGGATCAGGCCATGAGCAAACCAACCGTCGAACAGACCAAGATGGGCACCGAAGCCATCGCCTTCTGCATTGCGCGCACGCTGATCGAGCGCGATCCGTCGCTGAAGGCGCCGATGCGCGCCAACCTGCGCAAGATGTGGGAGCTGCTGGAGGAGCGCGACGATTCCGCGGCAGCCGACATGGTCGACACCCTGATCAAGGCGCTCAACGATCCCGCTTTCTTCAAGCCATAGGTCGACCAGGGCAATTGCCGCCGGTTCATCCATTTTGATGGGGTTGGTGAAGATTGTGGCAACCATTTGCCGGTAGGGTTCCCACCGGTTGGCGCGGAAGAAACCGTGTCTGCCCGATGAGGAGGCCGCGGTGCTGGGTTTGATCTGGAAGTTCTGTCGCGATGAATCGGGCGCCACCGCCATCGAATACGCGCTGATCGCCGCCGGCATCTGCCTCGCCATCATCACCACCGTGCAGGGCATCGGCCCGACGCTGAGCGGCAAGTTCACCGAGGTGAACAGCTCGCTGAAATAGCGTCTGTCCCAATTCTTTCCCGATTCGGCGGGGCCGCCCCCGAACGCAATCGCGTGAACGGCCGTGGCGACCTTCGCCGCCTGCTATATATTCGGCCTCTGACGGAACGGCTGCTGACGGCCGCATTCAAAGAGGCGATCATGAGACTCACGCTGCGTACCGCGCTGGTGATGGCGGGCCTTGCATTGGCCGTGCCGCTGCTCCCACCCGTCGCCCCTGCCGCGCAGGCCGCGCCATTGCGCACATCGCAATCGCCGTTCTGCCTGCTGCCGGGGTCGACCAACGGTCCGGGCGGCGCGCCGCAAATCTGCGGCTACTACGACTGGCAGACCTGTCTGGAGGCCGCTGCCGTGCGGCGCGCCAATTGCGTGGTCAATATCGACTTTCCCGGCCAGGTCGTGGCGGCACCGAACGGCTGGCGCGCGGTCTATCCGGGCGGGCGCTGATCCGGCTGATGCGATCGGAACGACAGTTATAGTTTATGAAGGGATCGCTGATGACCTGCATTCGACGCGCAACGCTTGCCGCGCTGGTTCTGCTTGGCGGCGCGGCAGGGCAGGCGCTGCCGGCCGCCGCGGCCACATCGAACGTGCCGCCGTTCTGCGTCAAGCGCGGCGGTCCGCTCGGTCCGGACAGCGTACCGCGGCTGTGCCGGTTCTATGACTATCAGGGCTGCCTGCAGGCTGCCGCCGACCTCAACGGCAATTGCGTGATCAACATCGACTACAAGGGCGTGGTGTCGCTGTCCCCGCAGCGCGAGCGGCGGCAACGCTGACGCCGCTCAGTTCGAGCGGCCCTGCTGCTCGACCGGCGCACCGATCAGCAACGCCTTGTTGATGGCGTCGCGCAACTGGGTGGCGGCAGCGGTCGAGCAGCGCAAATGCGCCACGGCCACCGGCACCACGTCAGTGGCACTCGTGGCCGTAGGCATCACGATGCCGGCGGCCAGCATGATGTTGATCAGGCCCTGGTTGTTGCCCAGCGTCGGACAGAACTCGAAAAAAATAATCGGCGCTGCCGGCAGATCGCGGATGGGCACGAAGGTGTCGGGCGTATCGGTCATGGCGGATCCCTCAGGAATTTCAATTCGATGCAGTCCGCCGCGCGGGCAGGCACGGCAGGCGATCCGATGTAGGATTTAAACCCTTGACAGCGTCGCGCTGCCGGGGTAGCTTCACGGCATGCTCCACAATTGGGTTTCAGACAAGCGCCGCGTCAGCGGTGCGTGGTTGTGGATTGCCTCGCCGGTGGCCCGGCGATGAGGAACATCGCCCCATATAGTGCGTTGGCCTTCGACACTTCGTGCCTGCGGGTACGTCAGGGAAAGAAGGCACCATGGCAACCAAACAAAACGGTCAGATAGTGGAAACGCCAACCGAGGCGCGGCAGGGCGAACCCGGCCCCTCGGTACTCGCGCTGTTGGCCATCAGCACAGGCCTTGCGATTTTAATCCTTGGTGTCGTCTGGTTCGTATTCTTCCGCACCTGACGGGACGTCGCTTCCCGCGACGACGCCAGTTCCAGCGAGATCGAACCATGGCAACGATATCCGCAGCCCGGCCGGCCAGAAAGCCGGCGCGGGCTGAAGTTGTGAGTCGCGTCCGCAAGACCGCGGTGAAGAAGACGGCCGCAGCGAAACAGCCGGTGGCTAAGAAACCGGCGGCGAAGCAAGCGGTCAAGAAGACCGTCAAGAAAACACCGGTAAAGAAAGCCGCGGCTAAGAAGCCGGTTGCGCCGCGCACCGCCAGGCGGCTGCTCAAGGAGAAGCGCGATGCTGCCGTGCTCGCGCGCAAGCGGACCCAGGACGCGACATTACTGCGCGTCGACGAGACCGATGTAGTAATCGACCAGCACGACGAAGTCGCGCAGCAGAAACTGGCGCGGCTGCGGCGCACGGCCGTCGACAAGGCCGCCGATCCGCCGCCGGCCGCCGGGGTGGCGCTGGTCGAGCGCGTCACCCGCGCGGTCGAACGCGAGCTGATGCAGATCGAAACCATCGTCGGCGGCCACCATGTGAAACCGCAGCAGCGCAGCGAGGCGGAGCGCCGCGCCCGCACGCTGGCGTCATTGGCGCGCACGCTCACCGAGGTGCGGCGGCTGCGCGCAGCCGACGAGTTGCAGAGGCCTGCCCATGGACCAAGCGCTGCCCGAGACCTTGACGCGTTCCGCCGAATCCTTTGGCAACGACTGGAAGGAATGGTCGGAAGAGCAACGGCTGTACCTGCTGCAGACCATGAGCCAGGAGGAAATGGATGACCTCAATGCGCATTGGGATCTGTTCGCCCATGCTCATCAAACGCCGCCGCTGCTGGCGCCGAACGGAAAGCCTTGGCTGACCTGGCTGATGATCGGCGGCCGCGGCGCCGGCAGGACCCGCGCCGGTGCTGAATGGATCCGCGCCCAGGCGCTTGGCCTGCCGCCGTTCGCCAGCGAGGCGGCGTCGCGCATCGCGCTGGTCGGAGAGACCGAGCACGAGGTGCGCGAGGTGATGATCGAGGGCGTGTCCGGGCTGCTCGCGGTGCATCCGCCGCACGAACGGCCGCTCTGGCTGCCCTCGCGAAAGCGGCTGGAATGGCGCAACGGCGCGGTGGCGCAGGCGTTTCCGCGGAAGATCCGGAGAGCCTGCGCGGCCCGCAGTTCTGCGGCGCGTGGTCGGATGAACTGGCCAAATGGCGCCATGCCGAAGCCGCCTTCGACATGCTGCAATTCGGCCTGCGGCTGGGAAGCCAGCCGCGGCAGCCGATCACCACCACGCCGCGGCCGACTGCGTTGCTGAAACGGCTGATCGACGATCCCGCCAGCGTGGTGTCGCGCGCGGCGACCGCAGCCAACGCCCACAATCTGGCGCCGACGTTCTTGGAGGGCGTGATGGCGCGCTATGCCGGCACGCGCATCGGCCGCCAGGAACTCGACGGCGAGATCATCGAGGACCGGCCTGACGCGCTGTGGTCGCGCGCGCTGCTCGACGAATGCCGCGTGGCCGAGGCGCCGGACCTGCAGCGCATCGTGGTCGCCGTCGATCCGCCGGTGTCGTCGGGCAAGCGCGCCGATTGCTGCGGCATCGTCGCCGCCGGCATCGCCGAGAGCGGCACGGTCTATGTGCTCGCCGACGGCACCGTGTCCGCGGTGACGCCGGCCGCGTGGGCGATGAAGGCCATCGCGCTGTGGCGACGATTGCAGGCCGCCGCGCAGGTGGTGGAAGTCAACCAGGGCGGCGAGATGGTGCACGCGGTCATCAACGAGGTCGATGCCGCCGTGCCGGTCACCCCGGTGCGGGCGCTGCGCGGAAAATGGCTGCGCGCGGAGCCGGTGGCGACCCTGTACGAGCAGGGCCGGGTGAAACATGCCGGCGTGTTCGCCGCGCTGGAAGACGAGATGTGCGACTTCGCCGCCACCGGACTGTCCTCGGGCCGCTCGCCGGACCGCGTCGACGCGCTGGTCTGGGCGGTGGCGTCGCTGGCGCTGGTCCCGAAGCATGTCGGGCCGCGGATCAGGGTGTTGTAGCTCGACGCGCGCCTGCGCGGGCAACAATGCAAGCCTGTCATCGCCCGGCTCGACGGGGCGATCCAGTCAACGCGGGCCAAAGAAACTGAAGCGAAACGCCGCCGGATACTGGATCGCCCGCTTTCGCGGGCGATCCAGTCGGTGGCGTGGCGCGACTGCAAGTCATGGCATCGAGAGAACTGCGCATGTTCAACCGACTCAAAGCCTATCTCGCCCCTCCCGAAGCGAAAGCCAGCCGGACCGCGCGGCTGCTGGCCTATGAGAGCGGCGGGCGGGCGCGGTGGACGCCGCGCGACTATGCGGCACTGGCGCGCGAAGGGTTCGTCGGCAATGCCGTCGTGCATCGTGCGGTGCGCCTCATTGCCGAGAACGCCGCGGCGTGTCCGTTCCTGGTGTTCGACGGCGCCAGCGAGCGCGAGGCACATCCGCTGTGGCAATTGCTGACGCGGCCCAATCCGCGCCAGGACGGCGGCGTGTTCTTCGAGATGCTCTATGCGCATCTGCTGCTGGCCGGCAATGCCTACATCGAAGCGGTCTCGCCGAATGAGGCCGTGCGACAGCACGACGTGCGCGAGCTCTATGCGTTGCGGCCGGACCGCATGAAGGTGGTGCCCGGTCCTGACGGCTGGGCCGAGGCCTATGAGTACAGCGTCGGCGGTCGCAGCGTGCGGTTCGACCAGCTCGCATCAATGGTGCCGCCGATCCTGCATCTGACGTTCTTCCACCCGCTCGACGATCACTATGGGCTGGCGCCGATCGAGGCCGCCGCGGTGGCGCTCGACACCCACAATGCGGCGGCGAAATGGAACAAGGCGCTGCTCGACAATGCCGCAAGGCCGTCCGGCGCGCTGGTCTATGCGGGCCCCGAGGGGGCGGTGCTGAACGATCAACAGTTCGAACGGCTGAAGCGCGAACTCGAAGGCAATTATCAGGGCGCGGTCAATGCCGGCCGGCCGTTGCTGCTGGAAGGCGGACTCGACTGGAAGGCGATGTCGCTGACACCCAAGGACATGGACTTCCTCGAAGCCAAACACGCCGCGGCGCGCGAGATCGCGCTGGCGTTCGGCGTGCCGCCGATGCTGCTCGGGATTCCCGGCGACAACACCTATGCCAATTTCCAGGAGGCCAACCGGGTGTTCTTCCGCCAGACCGTGCTGCCGCTGGCATCAAGGGTCGGCCACGCCATCGCGCAATGGCTGGCGCCGCAATTCGGCGACGGCATCCGCGTGGTCATCGACACCGACCGCATCGACGCGCTGGCCGCGGACAGCGCGGCGCTGTGGGAGCGCGTCTCGGCTGCAGCGTTCCTGACGCTGAACGAAAAGCGCGAGGCGGTCGGCTACGCGCCGATCGAAGGCGGCGACCGGCTGTAGAGCAGCAGATTCAGGCGCGCCGACGTAGCGGTTGCCGGGACGCCTGCGGCGCAGACATCGTGTGGCGCGGCGCGGGCGCCGCTGACATCTCGACATGCAGCGGCTGCGGCCGGACGGCATCGATCGCCGGCAGGCGGCGCGGCTGCGCCGGCGTCGATCTATCGGCCGGCGTACCGAAGAACTGCATGATCTGCCGGCACGGCGTGCAGACGAACAGATTGTGCAGATCCGTCGCCGTCATGTCGTAGCGGCAGTTCGGGCATGGCGGACGCATGGTAAATTTCTCGGATAACATGATGGGCCGTCGGTCGCTGTATCGGTCGCAGGCTTATGGCTTGTTTCGCCCGTTTGCGGAAAGACCGGGGCACTACGGGGAAGTGCACGAATAATAGCCATGCCGCCGCGTCACGACCGTGCGGATTCCACAGATCGAGCGCGAATGTTGGATGGCGTTTGGCTACTTTGGAGAGGGCGCTGTGGAATGGTGGGTGGTTGAGCGGGAGATATAGGTGAAGAAGAGCATCTATTTTGATAGTTTCAGATGGTGCGATTGGCCTGATCCGAGCGCGCTTGCACGCTTCTTTCTTGCCCCGAAGGGGCAAGAGTAGTCTTACCTAGGTGGTAATGATAGCTGGGGAATGGATGTTAAAGGGCTCGACGGCACGGCTGCTTTGCCCGAGATCAATCAGGTCGGCGCCGCTCTGGCCATGGTCGGAAAACCTGAACTCGGCGTTTATCTCGCTTACGACAAATGGGACGGCCGGGAGCAGAAAAAGTTCAACTACAACGCCAGAGGAGATCTCAGCCGGCTCGGCGAATTCGTCAGATCGCTACACGATACACCGCTGTCGGTTGGTCTGTTCATCCCGTTTCCACTGGCTTGGAAGGCGGTGAAGGAGTTTATGGAAACCGACGGCGAGATACCGACCAGCATCGAATGGATTGCGAGCAAGGACCTGCCGCCCGAAGCGTTTCCGGTGCCGCGACCGCCAAACCGACGTTGATACTTAGATATCCGCCTCTTGGCGCGTCCTGTTCCTGTACGTCGGATCAGCGCGGTCGCGTTTGCCCCGCGGCGGGTCTGCGCGCGGCCGACGTTGAAACGCGGCCATTTTGCGTCGAATGCCCTGTAGATCCGCAGAGTTCCACTAACCCCGCGGGCGAAATGGCGCTGGACGCCCCCCTGCCGCTCTGCCAGGTAGTATCGACGCGCTGGCCGCGGACCGCGCGGCGCTGTGGGAGCGCGTCTCGGGCGCGGCGTTCCTGACCCTGAACGAAAAGCGCGAGGCGGTCGGCTACGCGCCGATCGAAGGCGGCGACCGGCTGTAGAGCAGCCGATTCAGGCGCGCCGACGTAGCGGATGTCGGACCGCAGCGCGGCCGGATGGGTAACAGAGACATACAAGTAGACGCGGCCGGCATCGAGCGTCGGTGCCAAAACAATGGTTATCCAGTTTGCGAAGGCCCTGACCGGTCTCCGCATAGGTGGTGCTGGCTTACGTCGTGATTTGCCCGACGTGTTGCCGTCGATAAAAACTTAATTCTGTTACGAAATCAGATTGAAAGCATTTAGAGGGCAGGCTGCAGGTTTATTGCTGGCAGGTCGGAATGTCTTACGCGCCTTTGAGCTTGGAGACTGTCGAGGCCCATATGGGCCTGCTGCGGAAACGTGTAGTCGCCTTTCCGCCTGAAATAGAGCGGCAGTTCGAGGCGGATACCAACGCAAATCGATGCCGGCGCCTGACTCTCTGAATTTTCGTCTCGGCAGTACTCTACAATTGCTTCTTGATAGCTGACTGGCTGCTCGTGCCCGATGTGCTGCGGTTGGCGGTGTGGCTTCATTGCGTTGTGGTAACGCCCTGGATGTTAATGGCCGCCTGGCTGATTTCCAGGAGACCGAGTGCTTTTGTGCGGGAGTGTCTGGCCGCGAGCGTGCCGGTCCTTATCATTCTGCAGATAGACACGGGTTTTGCATTAACGGTGAGCGAGGGCGCGGCTCACTATCAGTATGTGGTAATGCCGACGCTTCTCTATACAAATGTATCCCTGCATCGTCTGGTGTTCCGATTTGCCTGGTCGGTTACGGCGATCATCCTGGTATGCCATGTTGTGGTGGTCCTGTCGGCCAGCTATCTTTCGGGGCCGGTGGCAACGATGATCTTGGTGCAGGTTGGCATATGCGCCTACATCACGCTGGTCGCAAACTTTACAATGGAGCGCGATCTGAGAAGAGCCTACCTCTATTCATTGAGAGATCGCCTGCGTCATGCCCAGGCTGACGCGGCAGCGAGGCGTGATACACTAACTGGATTGGCGAACAGGCACCATCTGGACGAAGAATTGCTCAAGCTCTGGTCTGCGCCAAAACATGGAGCGTCGTTCGTATCCGTCGTGATGCTTGACGTCGACAACTTCAAGAACCTGAATGATAGGTACGGACACGGCGCCGGAGATCTCTGTCTGAAGCGTATTGCCGCGACCCTGATCGCAGAGTTGCGCGGCGCTGGAGACCATGCCATTCGCTACGGTGGAGAAGAATTCCTGCTGTTGCTGCCGCAGTTGCGGCTGGTCGATGCCGTACGCATTGCGGAGCGAATTCGCAGGGCAATTGAGCAGGCGGAGATCCCCAATGAAAGCTCTGACCAGGGTGGTGTCGTGACGGCGAGCTTTGGCGTTGCTGCCTGTAACGTCACGGCGCTGTCGGCTACTGAACTGATCGCTGCGGCTGATAGCGCACTCTATGTCGCCAAGATGAGGGGGCGAAATCAGGTCTGGCCGCCGCTCGCCGCCGCAGAGGAACGTTGTGCCTCGCTCCTGGCCGAAGTCGGCAGTGGACGTCAATGTTCTACCGCATTGCGTCAAATCTGCGCGGAAGTCGTAAATGCCCGGTAACCGTTGCCGGTAGTATAGGCTTCCGTCCCATGGCTTTCTCCGTGGTATTAAACTACGTTACGTTTTGAGCGTGTACGATTCGCGTATGCAGATCGACCGCGAGGAAAGTGCCGTGTCTGTCAGCCAGTTTCTCAAGCAGCGCGCTGTCAACATCGTCGTCGGTGGCAGTTACACGCTGTCCAACTGGCTTGATGCCAAGGGGAAGCCGCGCAGCTTTGCCTGCCGCACCAGCCGGGTGTCGCCGTTCCGCATGATCGTCGACGTGCCGGTGGTCGGCAGGATCGGCGAGTCCATTACCTCCTATTTCGGCGATTTCGGCACGCTGCAGGGCCGCATCAGCGACACCGTGGCCGGCGGCTTCCTGCTCGAGCTGGCGATGGACCAGGCGATGCGCGCCCGCATGTCGAACCAGCTCACCTGGCTGGAGAAGCGTCAGAAGGATGCCACCATCCAGGACGCCCGCAAGCAGGCGCGGATCGTGCCGTCGAGCCCGCATTCGATGCTGACCTTCGGCGATGGCAGCCTGCACAGCTGCTTTGTCATCGACATGTCGGTGTCGGGGGTGGCGGTGTCGGCCGACGTGCAGCCGGCGATCGGCACGCCGCTGGCGGTGGGTGCCTGCGTCGGCCGCGTGGTGCGGCATCTGCCGAGCGGCTTTGCCGTGCAGTTCGTCGCGCCGGTCAACCGCGGCGAGCTGGAGCGGCGCATCGCCCGCCCGGCGCCGCCGCGCAGCAGCGGCCCACGGAGCGCCGAAGCGCGGTTGGCGCACGCCGACGCGGCGCCGGTGGTCGACGAGATCTGGCCGGGAGCGGACGACGCCGCGGTCGCATCGTCGTCCTGAGCCGACTGTCGCCGCGCGCCGGCTGCGCCACGACTGATACTTCATCGCTATTCTGACTGCGGCATCCGCCGCGCGTTGCGCACCGGCCGCCGGGCGGCGCATCCGCATGGCCGCAGTCTGCGTGCCCGTCGCGCCGCCCGCGAGCCATCGCCATGTCGGACCTGATCCGCATCTTTGCCGAGCGCGGCGACCTCGCCCACGTGGCGCTGCTGCTGTGGGCGATCGCGGCGTCGGCTGCGGCGTGGTTCGCGCTGCGCGAGCTGGCGGCGGCCTCGAAACGCTTCGACGATTTCGTCCGCGAGCTGGAACGCTTCAACCGCCACAGCGGACGGCTGCACCGCGTCGACGACGCCCAGGATGATTGAAGGAGACCTGGTCATGGACCACCTGCACAGCATGCTCAGCGCGATCCGCACCGAGACCAAGGCACAGAAGCCGCATCTCAGCGTGTTCCGCGAATTCCTCGCCCATCTCGGCGAGCTGCAGCGCAAGGCCATCGAGAAGCCGCGCGTGAAGACGCCGCCGCGCAAGCCGCTGAAGCGCGCCAAGGGGTAGGGCGGCTCTTTCCCTCTCCCATCAAGCAAAGCGAAGCTTTGCGCAGGGCGGGAGAGGGTGGCTTCGCGCAGCGAAGACGGGAGAGGGGGCGCCCCCATCTCCGACACCCCCTCTCCCGTCTCGAACCCGCATCCGCCTTCGCTCTGCGAGCTTCGGCGGACAAGTCGCGGGCTTCGATCCACCCTCTCCCACCTCGCGCAGCTACGCTGCGCGGGGGGCGAGGGGAAAGCGCGCTAGCCGCCGCGCCACACCATCACACACGTCAGGTCCTTCCCCCGCATCCTGCGAGGCCGCCGATGCTTGCCCCTTTGCCGCCTTCCGCGCTGTCGCTTGCCGCCGACGGCACCATCGAGGGCTATGCCAGCCTGTTCGGCGCCATCGACCAGGCGCGCGACATGGTGATGCCCGGCGCCTTTCGCGAGACGCTGGCGCAGCGCGGCCTGCGCAAAATCCCGATGCTGTTCCAGCACGACCCGGCCGAGCCGGTCGGCGTCTGGCTCGAGCTATCAGAGGACCTGCGCGGGCTGTGGGCGCGGGGCCGGCTGATCCCCGACGTCAACCGCGCGCGCGAATTGCTGGCGCTGCTGCGCTCCGGCGCCGTCGACGGGCTGTCGATCGGCTATCGCACGCGGCGCGGCGTCATCGAGCCGCGCACGCGGGTGCGCAGACTGTACCAGGTCGACCTGTGGGAGATTTCCATCGTCACCTTCCCGCTGCTCGACGGCGCCCGTGTCGATGCGGTGAAGGCGCCGCTGTCGCGGCTGCGCGCCCAGGCCGAACGCGACTGGGCGCGGCTGCACGATCCCTCATCCCCCATGAGCGGCGCCGCGGAGGCACCGACGCCGCGCATCCGGCCCGGCCGCGCAGTGACATCGCTGCGCGGCCGCGCCGCGCGCAAGCACGCGCTCGGCAGCGTCGCGGCGCAAGCGAGGTTCGAGGGGCGGTGAGGGCGCGCCACACAGTGCACCGCGTCCTCGGCGATGCCTTCGCATCGCCTGACAGCACTTCTCCATCCACTCCCCCCGCCCGCAACCGCGCTCGGGGTTTTGTTCGTTCACCCGCAAACCACCCATGACCCAGGAGACCACCATGAGCTACGACCTCAGCGACGCCGCGCCGGAGCACAAGGCCGGCTTCGCCGCGCTGGCGCGCGACAGCCATGACGAGCTGCGCGCGACTTTCGAGGAGTTCAAGTCGACCAATGACGAACGCCTGGCGCGGCTGGAGCGCGGCCGCGGCGATGTGCCGCTGGAGGAGAAGGTGGCGCGCATCGACGCCGCGCTCGATTCCCCGCACCGCCGCATGGACGAGCTGACGCTGCGCCAGGCGCGGCCGGCGCTCGATGGCACCTGGCACGGGCCAAGCGATGCCGCGGCCCAGGATGCCATCGGCCGCGAGCACAAGAGCGCCTTCGATCTATACAACCGCTCCGGCGCGAGCGACGGCCTGCGGCAGATCGAGACCAAGGCGATGTCGATCGGCAGCAATGCCGACGGCGGCCATCTGGTGCCCGAGGAGCTGGAGCGCAGCATCGCCGAGCGGCTGACGGCGATCTCGCCGATCCGCGCCATCGCCGCAGTGCGCAACATCTCGTCCTCGGTCTACAAGAAGCCGTTCATGATCGCCGGCCCGGCCACCGGCTGGATCGGCGAGGCCGACCCGCGGCCGCAGACGTCGTCGCCGAACATCGATGCGCTTGGCTTTCCGGCGATGGAGCTCTATGCGATGCCGGCAGCCACCGCCAACCTGCTGGAGGATGCCGCGGTCAATCTCGACGAATGGCTGGCCGGCGAGATCGACCAGGTGTTCGCCGCGCAGGAGGGCACGGCCTTCGTCAGTGGCGACGGCGTCAACAAGCCGAAGGGCTTTCTCAGCTATACCAACGTGGCGCAGGCGTCGTGGAGCTGGGGCAATATCGGCACTATCGCCTCCGGCGCCGCCGGGGCCTTTGCGGCCTCGAACCCGTCCGACGTGCTGGTCGACCTGATCTATGCGTTGCGCGCCGGCTATCGCCTGAACGCGCATTTCGTCATGAACCGGCGCACCCAGAGCGCGATCCGCAAGTTCAAGGATTCCACCGGCGTCTATCTGTGTCAGCCGCCGGCCACCGCCTCGGGCCGCGCCAGCCTGATCGGCTTTCCGCTGGACGATGCCGAGGACATGCCGGATATCGCGGCGGGCTCGCTCTCCATCGCCTTCGGCGACTTCAGGCGCGGCTACCTGGTCGTCGACCGCCAGGGCGTCCGCGTGCTGCGCGATCCCTACAGCGCAAAGCCCTATGTGCTGTTCTACACCACCAAGCGCGTCGGCGGCGGCGTGCAGGATTTCGACGCCATCAAGCTCTTGAAGTTCGCGGCGAGTTGAGGCGGGGCAGCGTAGGGTGGGTTACGCGCTGCGCGCTAACCCACCCTACGGGCTACGTGGATCATTCAATCCTTCGCGCGACTAATTACCGGATTTGTCGTTGGAAGAACCGCTCCTGCTAAGCTGGGGCCAAGGTGTCCCGAGTAAGTTCATATAGTTCTCTTGAACGGTTCGGTGACATTCGCAAGCTAAGCGTCCTAACGATCTGGGGTCGACGATATGTAGTCGGCCGCGCGCGTAGCTATGGCGCCCGTTGCTTGCATGGCTCCCGCAATGTCGGTTACGCTCGATCGGCGCACGCCGATCATGGAGGCAAGATAGTCCTGTGTAAGCGGGAGATCATCCCCAACCAGATCTCGCATTCGCAAGATCCATCTCGCAGTCCTCGCTTCGGCGGAGTGCCTTGCATTACAGGCCGCCGTTTGCTGAATATCGGCGACGAGGAACTGCTCATGAGCAGCAAGAGTGCTTCTTATTTTAGGATAACGTTCGATGATTTCCCGGAGCGGATCGCGGTCGATCACGGAAGCCGTTCCGGAAACTTGGACCAGGATCTTGTTAACAGACGTCTTGGTGTCTAGCGCTTGCGCTGCTCCCACGACCCCGTCTCGACCTACCATGAACGTTTGCACCATTGATCCGTCGTCAAGACCCACCATGAACGATACAATGCCGAAATGCGGGAAGTATACGTTCCTGATCTCGTCGTCAGGCTCCGCGAGAACGGCACCCTCTGTCGGCTGAACCGTTTTGAACCGCGCTTCCAGTTCGCGAAGATCACCTGCCGGCAGCATCTTTAGAAGCTGATTAGAGTTTTTCATTCGACCAAGCCCAAGGTTTGAGATTTGAAGCTGAATTCGTGCGCGCTCGTTCAAACTGCCAGTCCCACTGGCCCCAGCGAGCGTGATGGGCTCACAAACCCCGCGTTAACAGTCAATCAAGTTCGGCATTCCGGCCCGACGCTTAATCTTTTTTCTTGATGCTGCTAGCGAATGCGCCCGGCGCGCGGGTGCTGGAATTCTTTCTGCTGGTCTTCGCTAGCCCGAACGCTGTGCACATACTCGACTTTTTTGCACCGCATGCATTTAAAGGCGTGCAAGGCAATCGCCGACATCCCTTGGATCAGACTTGCGGGCCTCATACGGTCCCCGCAATCTGGACATTGCGGCGCAAAAATACTCGTGTCGGATACTCTCATGGCGAGGGTTCCAAAACCTGATAGCGGACCAGACTAAGTTCGGTTCCGGACATCCTCTCTTGGCGCCGAGCTCTGCAGCCCGGGCGCGCCGCTCCGTGAGGGATCTGGATTGGATCCACAAGATCGACCTCGCCGGTAGGTGGCCGGTGCGAACTCTCAGCACACCGTCAATTCGCCGGTGCAATGCTTGACCTTGCTGCGGCGGAACCGGGCTTGCGGGCCGGCAGTCACATCAGAAAGCCGCCCGGCGCACGCCCGGCCAGCTTTTGCGTTCCGGAGATGAGCGCAGAACGTTGCATTCCGGCAGACGCCGTATGGTCGGGGGTCGCTCGGGCCAAGTTTAACACTACCCGTGAGGATCAATCGCCTCTGGCCGCTTCGGCGATACCGTCAAACTGAGCGACCTTACGCTCGTATTCCCAAAGCTCGATGTCCTCGGTGCCGAGCATCGATTGAGCTATCAGAGTCGCCAGAATGTCATCCCGGCAAATGACGTCCGTTTCTCTGGTCAGGTTCCCGTGTTCGTCGATGGAGCAAACCTTGTAATGCATGTCCGGTCCTTCAGGCGCTTAAAGTCAGCCGCATGCCTCGATCAGCCATGGGACGTCGCGGCGCAGGCGGGCTTCTTCGCCTCCCCTGCATCTCCCTCTTCGTTCACCAGAACGACGGCGGACGGAGCATTTCTTCTAAGACGAGCGGTTTATCCTCATGAGTAGGCTCGGCCATCATGCGATTGCAAGGAAGCACAGCGAGCCTGCGGTCGCGCTGCCACAGCTCGACGTCATGCCTGTTTACGAGCCTCTCCGCGATGGTGATCGCCGTCTCGTCGTCATCGGCGATGATGTCCTTGGACGAGTTGAAGTGCCCGTTATGTCCGACAATGTAGGCGCGATAGTACGGCATGGTCGCTTTCTGCGCAGGCCTAACTCCAAGAGCTCGCGGTCACCCGAGCCTGATTCGGACCGGCGATCCTGAATGGTAGGAGTTCCGCAGAATTCCCGCAGTACGCTGTCAGACATAGAGATCCGGCCACTTGGGCAATGAGCGAAATTGAACGCGAGGGAACGCGCAAAGCTTGGAGTTATTGAATGCGGATCGCATTGGAGGCGACATTGCTCGATCGCTTGTTTCAAGAGATCATGGAGGGGAAGGCTACCAGGCTGGAGGATGCGGCGCGTGTTGCCGACCTCTGGGTATTGTCGTCCCGCTTGGATCTCTGAGCAAAGTTCCATCATGTATCCACGCATCTGCAACTTGTCGCACCGAGAGACGATCGGCCTCCGCGGTACCGGCTCGGCGCTGGCGCTATCTTATCTCCGTTGGGGGCGGGCCTCCGCGCCGGCTGCGGGCGCGGTCGCCGTCTCAGCGCGCAGCCGGGGCGGCCGTGTGGCGATTGTCAGCCGCATCGAAGGCGGCGATCTACGTTTGGAATCCATCGCCACGCGGTCGCGGCTGGCAGGAGGCGGCCTACCGGCATCGCGCCGTCAGTATCCGGGTGCCGGGGCAGGATGGTCAATCGGCGCAGGCCACGACGAAGGCGAAAAATAAATCTGAACTTGTTAGCTTATAGCCCGTCTTCTGTCTGAGAGGTGACCTACATGATGCCAGATCAACTAGCCCGGCAGGAGGAGATCGCTCGCCGTTTGGAGCAATCCAAGCGGCTGTTGCGGGACACAAATGACGCCACCACCGTAGTTCGTATAGGCAGACTGATTGAAGACCTGGAGTTGGAGCGGGGAAAACCGATTAAGTAGTACGGCTGCTTCAGAAATGACGACGAGAACGCCGATCTTCCAAATGGGTACCTGCGTCCGGAATCTGGCTGACATTTAAAAACCGGCGATATAGATTGCGGTCATGGGCCAAGCCGAAAGACCGACCTGCCCCGGTTGCGGGGCATATCTGATCCTGACGCTGCCTCCCGGCGGCAAGGGGCCTCGCACGTTTCAGTGCTTCGATTGTGACAGGCCTGACCCTCTGAAGACAGAAAAGGTCAAGGGTTGGCTGAACAGCAGTCTACGGCCGCCAGAGTGAGCCGCTTCGGCGACGAACCCCATGTGGCCGCTCCGCGCGGCGGATCAAGGCCTCGCCCTGGCTGCGCAACTCCGCCGACTGGCGCGCCAGCATCACCGTGATGCCGTGGGACTGCGCCAGTTCCTTCTTCAAGGCGCTGCGAGCGCTGCCGGACAACGGGGTGGGGTGATGCTTCGGGGCCGGGGCCACCTAACGCGTCTCGAACGCCGGCCAGCAGCCGTCCTCCTCGTGGCGCCCGGTGCGCTGCTCACAGCCGTTGTCGAGCAGCTTGCGGCCGACGTCCTTCCAGATCGCGTGCGGGCCATACAGACGGATGGCGTCGGCGGTCTGGATCTCGACGGTGCGGTCGCAGCGCCGGCACCACACGCGCAGCAGGTGGCGCGGAATTTCCGACAGCCGGCGCTGCTGGATCGGCACGCCCTGGGCGCGGCCGCGCGGATCCTGCAGCACTGCGTCCCAATAGGCTTCGGGCAGGGGGTCGGCGGGGCCGGGCGTCGGCTCGGGCGTTACCGCCGCCCGCCGCGCCGCGTCGGCGGCGAGTTTGTCCATCTGTTTCGGTGTCGGCATGCGCCAGCTCGCGGGTCTGTCGGTCACGCCGGCGATTAGAACAAAGAGAGAACTAAGAGTCGAGTCTATATCCTCCGCTTTGTTGACAATCCTCTGAGCTCCGCAAGCTAAGCCCCATGCGCTACCGTTATGTGGAGACCGACGAGCCGGCCCAGTCCATCGCGGACTCCTGCACATCAATCGAGACACCATCACCCAGACCGCCAAGCGCTTCGGCTGGCCGTTGCGCCGCGACCGGCCGCGCGAACTGCCTGCGGCATTGCGCGCCGCTGCGCCGGTCGACGGTGCCGGCGGTGCCGCACCGGCCGCCGATGACGCCGCCGTCGAGCTCCCTGACGATGCAGTGCTTGCCGCGCTGCCGCTCATGCAGCGGCTGGAGCAGGCGGTGCTGCGCGAGTTGAGGAAGGTGGAGCGGCGGCGCAGCGCCGATGGCGGTGTGCGCCCCGCCGAGGCTGAGCGCGTGGCCCGCACGCTGTCGACCCTGACCCAGACCCTGGCCAAGGTGCGCGCGCTGCGCGACGGCGGCGCGGAGGGCGACGATCGTGACCACAGCGACGACATGCCCGCCGACATCGACGACTTCCGTCGCGAGCTTGCGCGCCGCATTGACGCGTATGTCGCAGGCAGGACTGACGCGGGAATGGCTGGCGCAGGGGAGCCTTCCGGCGCTGCGCCGCCTGCACCATGACTTTGCGGTGCTGGCGCATCGCCACCAGGAGCATGACGACGCCGGCAACGATGGCCGGCCATGGACCACCTGGCTGAATCTCGGCGGCCGCGGCGCCGGCAAGACGCGCTGCGGCGCCGAATGGGTGCGGGCGCTGGCGCTGGGCATTCCGCCCTTTGCCCGCCGCGCCCATCGCCGCATCGCGCTGGTGGGCGAAAGCTGGCAGGACGCCCGCGAGGTGATGGTGGAGGGCGAGTCCGGCATCCTCACGATCTCGCCGCGCGGCGAGCGGCTGGCGTGGATCGCCAGCCGCAAGCGGCTGGAATGGCCTAACGGCGCCATCGGTCAGGTGTTCTCCGCCGACGAGCCGGACACGCTCCGCGGCCCGCAATTCGAGGCGGCGTGGTGCGACGAGCTGGCGAAATGGCGCTATGCCGAACTGGCGTTCGACACCTTGCAATTCGGCCTGCGGCTGGGGCCGCGCCCGCGCCAGCTGGTCACCACCACGCCGCGGCCATTGCCCGTGATCAAGCGGCTGCTCGCCGATCCGCGCACGCGGGTGACGCGGGCGCCGACCTCGGCCAATGCCGCGCATCTGGCGCCGGCCTTTCTCGATGCCGTGGTCGGCCGCTATGCCGGCACGCGCATGGGCCGGCAGGAGCTCGACGGCGAGCTGATCGAGGACCGGCCGGACGCGCTGTGGTCGCGGGCGCGGATCGAGGCCTGCCGGGTCGTTGCTGCGCCGGAACTGCCGCGCATCGTGGTGGCGATCGATCCGCCGGGCACCTCGAAGCCGGGCGCCGATGCCTGCGGCATTGTCGCGGTCGGCCGCGCCGAGAGCGATATGTATTTCGTGCTGGAAGACGCCTCGGCCACGGGACTCTCGCCCGCCGCCTGGGCGCATCGCGCGGTGGCGCTGTATCGCCGGCTCCATGCCGACACGCTGGTGGCCGAGGTCAACATGGGCGGCGAGATGGTGCGCGGTGCTGCGCGAGGTCGACGGCACCATGCCGCTCAAGGAAGTGCACGCCACGCGCGGCAAATATCTGCGCGCCGAGCCGGTGGCGGCGTTGTACGAGCAGGGCAAGGTCAAGCATGTCGGCGCCTTCCCGCTGCTGGAGGACGAGATGTGCGACTTCGGCATCGGCGGCCTGTCGTCCGGCCGCTCGCCGGACAGACTCGACGCGCTGGTGTGGGCGATCACCGTGATAATGAGCGGGCGGACGTATGGCGGGCCAAGGATCAGGCTATTGTAGGGCGGGTTAGGCGCCCTTGCGCCGTAACCCACCGTTCTTCGATGCGACCAACGGGGATGGTGGGTTACGCGCTGCGCGCTAACCCACCCTACGGGCTTACGCCGTCTTCGCGAACATGGTGAGCACGCCGTCTTCGATGTTGATGGCGACGACCTGGGACGAGCTGAGGCCCTTGTCCTTGAGCGCCGAGGCGGCCTGCGGCAGTGCGTCGAGCGATTTGCGCAGCGCCTGCATCTCTTCCTGCTTGGTGCCGGCGACGAACTTCTCGACCTGCGCGCGCATCTCCGGCTGCAGTTCCTTGACGTCCACCACCTTGATGCTGCGGATCGCGGTGCTGGACTTCGCGGGCGGCGTCTGCGTCTCGGCCGGCGACGGCGCGGCCTGTGCCAGCACGAAAGCGGGGGTGCCGAGGGCCAGGGTGGCGGCGAGGACGGATGTGGTCAGGATGCGCATGATGATTCCTTTGCAATCTGGGACCGGCACGGCTTAGCGACACAATGCGGTGAGGGTCTGAACGCCATGTGTTCATTCGATGAAGCCGGGGACGGCGTGGCCTTGCGCGGCGACGTTATTGCTGCCGGCTCACCACAGCTCCACCGACTCCGAGATGTCGTTCCAGTTGGCGACGTTGTTGACGCGGCCCTTCCATTCGCCGCCGCGGCCGAGCCGGCGCAGCCGCGCCGAATCCAGCATGGCGCCGAGGAAGAACATCGCCACCAGCGGCATCAGCAGCGCGTGCCAGCCGGGCTGCCCGTAATGGCGCAGGGTCGGGCGGTAGCTGACCGCCATCGCCAGCCAGGCCATTGCGGCGGGCCAGCCCCACCAGGCGCCTGATAGCGCGCCGGCGATGGCCAGCAGCGGCGGCACCAGGAAGTTCAGCAGCATGGTCACCGTGACCGCGGCAAGTGCGAGGTAGGAGCCGTGCAGCTCGGTGAAGGCGCTGCGCGCCACCATCTGCCAGATCGGATGCCAGTCGGCGTAAGCGCGCAGCGAGATGGCCCCCTTGCTGGGATCGAGCCGGATCGCGCCGTGCGGCTTCAGCGCCGCCGCCAGCGCGCAATCGTCGATGATGGCGCTGTGGATGGCGTTGAGCTGTCCGATCGCATCCAGCGCGGCGCGGCGCACCAGCATGCAGGGGCCGGCGGCGGCCGCGGTGGCGCGGCGGGGATCGGCGACCCAGCGTGGTGGATAGAGCTGCGCGAAGAAATAGGCGAAGGCGGGCACCAGCCAGCGCTCGGCAGGCGACACCGCGCGCAGCCGGACCATTTCCGAGGCGAGGTCGAGGTGGCCGGCGACCGCGCGCGCCACCAGCGACGCCAGTTCGTCGGCGGGGTGATCGACATCGGCATCGGTGAGGAAGAGGAATTCGGCATGCGGGGCGATGGCCGCAGCGGCGGCGACGCCCTGCTGCTGCGCCCCCACCTTGCCGACCCAGTCCGCCGGCAGCGGCGGCGCCGGGATCACGATCAGCCGATGCGCGGCGCCGACCTCGCGCGCGACGGCTGCGGCAATGGATGCGGTGCCGTCGTCGCTGTGATCGTCGACCATGATCACCGTGAGCTCGCCGGCATAGGTCTGGGTCAGCAGCGAGCGCAGCGACGGGCCGATGCAACCGGCTTCGTTGCGCGCCGGCACGATGGCCACGACGCCCGGCCATTGCGCCGGCGCCGGCACCGCGGCCGGCCAGGCGATGCGCCAGAACCCGCCGCGACCGAACAGGAAGAACAGCCACACCAGCAGCGACAGACACGACAGGATTCCGACCACAAGCATTACGCGCCACCTGGCTGAACCGCGGAAGTGATGCTGTCGCGGAGTGCGCCGGCCCTGCGGTGCGCGCGCCTTGCGGGTCGCGCATCGCAGTTGAACGCGGGGCACGGGCGTGGCGTTGACGTGGGTCAATGTCGCGGCTTTGGCGCACTGCCGCTCCGGCGTGCGATCAGCGCAGCGGCGGGACGGTCATCGCCGGGCGCTAGCGGTCGTCGCGATCGCGGTCGCGGTCACGATTGCGATCCCGTTCGCGCTCGTCGTGCCGCTCGCGGTCGCCGCGCAACAGGATCTCGGCAAAGCGCCGTCTCTGCCGGTCGTCGAGGCTGGCGTAAAGCGGGCGCGCCGCTTCGGCGAGCTTCTTCCAGTCGTTGGCGCGCTCGATCTGCGCGTCGGCGTCGGCATTGATGCGGTCGAGCAGGCTGGGCGGCGCGGCGGTGGTGCCGTCCGTGGCCTTGCCGACGGTGGCATTGTCGCCCGCGGCCTTGCTATCCGTCGTTCGCGGGGCATCGCGCGTTGCCCTGTCGGCGTCGCGCGCGGCCTTCTCGGCGGCCTGCATGGCCATGGCGCGATCGGCGCGGCGCTTCGCGGCCTGGTGGCGGGCGTCCTCGAAGGCGGCCCAGTCCTTCTCTTGGGCGGGCGTCAGGCGCAGGTCGGCCTTCATTCGCGCGGTCTGCGCGTCGGCCTGGTTGATCGGCTGGTTGGCGGTGACCTCGCTGCGGTCCTCGCGGTCACGGTCGCGCGCCTGCGCTGGACTGGCCAGCGTGGAAACGGCGATCAACGCGGTACTGGCCAACAGAAGCATGGTCTTGCGCATGGCGTCCTCCTCTCGAGGATGATGGGGGAGCGTGCCGGTGCGCACGATGCTCGCGCGCCTGCCGGTCCGCGGTCCCGGCAAAGGAAGTCGCCGCCGGCCGAATGGTTCCGAAATCTTCGGGCACGGCTGACGGACTGAACCCGTCTGCTGCCTCCCAACGACCGCGGCGCGCTTCGGCGCGCCGTTCGCGTTTCAGCACCCTTCAATCAACAATCATTGGGACCGTCGCATGGCCCACCATGAGGATGCCTGGCTGCGCCACCGGCAGCAGCGTTTCATGCGGCCCGACGCCGCGCGCTACCTGTGCCCCGACGCCGCGCGATTTCTCAAGCCGGGGACGGATCCGGCGAGCGTCTATCCGGCGCTGGAGCGCAAGTATCCCGGGCAGCCAAGGTTACCCGGGGGAAACACAGGCGGGGGCCGATTCACTTTTGGCAGGAGGGCGGGTGACGGCAGGCCTGCATCTTCTGCGAGCGACCTGTCGTCGTCAGTGACACTGAACGGTGACGGCGAGGCCGCAACGGGTGGCGACGTCGGAGAGATGCTCCCGACCATCGATGTCGTTGCCGACTCCACGCCCTCATCCGGTCCGGATTTCTGGACGGGCTTTTGGTCGGATCTCGACAGCCTGATCGGAAGCATCGGCGACATCCAGGGCGGTCCTGATGATTCACCGCCGAAAATCCCTGCAAAGCGTTCTTCGCGCAGCTCGAAGAGAATAGGTGTTGTGCGCGCCGTGTCGAATTTTCTCGCAAGGACCGCGGGAATTTTGGCAGATGTTTTCCTCGGCATTGTGAGAGGCGTCGACTGGCTGCAGGACTATCAGGATGTCATCCGGAGCAACCAGGACCTGCCCAAGTCACTTCAGGAGCTGATGGACGGTGTCGGCAAACGTCGTCCCGGCTACGATGACCATCACATCATCGAGCAGACTGCCGCCGAATATTGGGGTCTGACGCGCAGCGAAATCGACGATCCGTCCAATCTTGTCCATTCCCCGACTGAAGCATTATCAAATTACGGGCTGGTATATGACGCGGAGTGACGAATTCAAAGGTTTGTCCCCCCGAGAATACTTAAGCAACCAAGGCCCGGAAGAGCGACGACGAATTGGGCTCTATGCGCTGGTCAAGTTCGGGGTGTTGAAGCCATGAAGAGAATTAGCCTCGATAAGATGACTACGTCCGAGCTCGTAGCGCGCTTTGCGCAGATCGCAGTGGCGCAGGACGAGGCACTTTTGGGTGGCGAGATTGCCAAATTCAATCGGCTGTTCGGTGTGATGGAGGAAGTTTCGAACGAACTTAAGTCACGTGAAGGCGACCAGCGGCGTGCGCTCATGTCCCTGTATCAATCTCCCAACATGCAGGTTCGCTTGAAAGCAGCGAAACATACCCTGGCGGTTTCCCCCGCTGAGGCTCGCATGCAGATTCAGGAGATTGCCGAGTCGCAGTGGTTTCCTCAGGCCGGCGACGCAGGCATGTGTCTCGTGCTGCTTGACGATGGAACCTTCAAGCCGAGCTGAGCGTCACCGTCACATCGCCACGCCCCAGGCCTTCGCGGTCTGCGCGATCCAGTCGCGGTACAAAGTCAGCGGCGTCACGCCGGTGAGGCCGCCGCAGCCGCTGGCATTGTTGGCGGCGGTGGACCATGAGATCACGCCGACGATGGTGGCGCGGCCGTCCTGATCCTCGAACGCCGGTCCGCCGGAATCGCCGGTGCAGGCACCGAGGCCGGGCGCGGTGTTGTTGGTGGCGGGATCGACCAGGCGGATCTGCAGACGGCCGGGATGGCCGGCCGCGACCAGCGACGCGACGCGCACGGTGCCGCCGGTGCGGCCGTCGCCGCGCGTGGCGACGCCGATGCCGGCCACGGTGAAGCTGTCGCCGGCATTGAGCGGCTCGCGCGGCACGCCGAGCGGCGCCGGCACGTGGCCCGGCAACGGCGCGGCCAGCAGCAGCAGCGCCACGTCGGCGCTGGCGCGATGGCTGGCGATGCCCTGCATGTTGAAGCGCGGATGCGCGGTGACGCGCACGGTGTCGACCAGTTCCGGCTGACGCTGCGCGTCGTAGCGCACGATCTTGTAGGTCGCGCCGGGGCGCACGCAATGCGCCGCCGACAGCACCAGCCGCGGCGCGATCAGTGCGCCGGAACAGAAATTGCCGCCGGACCCGACGATGGCGAGCACCGCGCGGCCGATGCCGTCGCGGCTCTCCGCCGCGCCACCGACCATGGCGTGCGCGGGCGATGTGACGATTGCTAACAGCGCGGCGGCGATGACGTGACTGCGATTGAGCTTCATGGCGCGATGTGAGCCCGCGCGCGCCCGCCATGTCAACCAGCCCCGCAACCATGGAGTTCCCCGATGTCCGCCATTTTGCTGGCCGGCCCGGCCGCCGAGCCGTTGTTGCTGCCTGAGGCCAAGGCGTTTTTGCGCATTGTGCATGATGACGACGACGCGCTGATCGCAGCATTGATTGCCGCGGCGCGCGGCCAGATCGAGGCGCTGACACGGCGCGCGCTCCTCTCGCAGACGTGGCGCATCGTGCTCGACCGCTGGCCGAAAGATGGCCGCATCACGCCGCGGATCGGGCCGCTGCGCAGCGTCATCGCGGCGCGGGTGTTCGTGAAGCTTCGGAGCTACCGTGCTCAGGTCGGAGCGCTGTTAGCGTCGGCGGGAATGCGCGTTTATCGTAAATGATTGGTTAGCGGGAACCTCACCTAAGTGAGTTCCTACGACATCTGACCGAATCGACTTAGTGCTTCGCGGCGGCTTTGGCCTCGCGATCTAGCCTGTTTAGTAGATCCGTCAGATCGTCGGCATCTTCCATGCTCATGCATGTCTGCCAGCGGGCCTCGACGATCGCGGGTGAAAATTCCATCAAGAGACATTCCAGCTTGATGGCACCATCCCGCCGCCCGCCATACGAAACATGAGCCGCACTTCGGACGCCGGCCGAGCTGCGCTGAACAGCCATCCCTGCATCTGGGTGCAGCCCAGCGCCCGCAGCTGATCGAGCTGCTGCTTGGTTTCCACGCCTTCCGCGGTAGTGACCATGTTGCGCGCATTGGCAATTGTCACTACGGCCTGAACAATCGACGAGCTCCCCCTCTCCGGCAGATCGGCGATGAAGGTTCGGTCGATCTTAATCTTGTCGAATGGGAAGCGCCGCAAATAGCTCAGGCTCGAATATCCGATGCCGAAGTCGTCCAGCGCGATGCGCACCCCGATGGCTCGCAGCCGATGCAGAGTCGCCAGCGCCGCTTCGTCGTCGCGGATCAGCACGGCCTCCGTGATCTCCAGCTCGAGGCGGGCTGCTGACAGGCCGGACACCGCCAATGCATTCATAACGCGCAATGACAAGCTCTGAGACTTGAACTGTACCGGCGACACGTTGACTGCGATTTTGATATGCTTAGGCCATGTGGAGGCTTCCGTACAGGCGGTCAGCAGCACCCACTCGCCTAACTCAGTGATTAGGCCCGTATCCTCGGCTACTGGAATAAAATCGGCTGGAGAAATAACGCCCTTGACCGGATGATTCCAGCGAAGAAGGGCCTCGCATCCACATATTTCATTGCTAAGTATATCAACTACCGGCTGGTAATACAGATCGAATGCAACGTCACGAATCGCTTCGCGCAAATCGATCTCTAGTTCGCGGTGCGCTCTCGCCTTCGCGTCCATCTGAGGTTCAAAAAAGCGATACATCCGACGTCCCGAAGACTTTGCTTCATACATCGCCAAATCTGCATTCTTTATCAGTTGGTCAATTTCGATCCCATTTGCGGGAGCCATGGCGATGCCAACGCTGGCATCAACCGAGATCTGGTGGACTCCGCAATTAAACGGATCTCTGATCGAGAGGTACATCCTTTTTACGAGATCCTCAACATCGGCGGGATCGGACACAGATCTCTGGATGATCGCAAATTCGTCGCCGCCAAGGCGGGCAACGAAATCAATCTCTCTAGTGCAAGCTTTCAAACGTTGCGCCAGCAATCTCAAAAACTCATCACCTACGGAATGACCTAATGAATCGTTGATCTCCTTAAATTGATCAATATCGATGTAGAGAAGCGCGAACAGACCGCCATGTTCTATCCGTTTGAGCTCCAACTCTAATCGCTCTCGGAAAAGAGCGCGGTTAGGAAGTTCTGTAAGCGAATCGTAGTGCGCAAGATGTTCGATCCGCTGTTCAGAGCGTTTTAGCTCTGTAATGTCCTCGTGTGTCGCGACCCACCCCCCAGAAGGTAGAGGTTGGTTGACAATCTGAACTGAGCGACCAGATTTGGTAGTCAAAATTGTGTGGGTTAGCCGTTTCTCACCAACGTTTTTCAGAACAGCATCGCAAAACTCATCTGGATTGCCCTCGAACGAGCCCGTCTCTTTTCGATGTTTCATAACGTCTCGGAAGAGGCGCCCGGGCCGAATTACCTCTAATGAGAGGCCATACATTTCGATATAGCGCCGATTGAAGAGTACGACCCTCGAAGAGGAATCATATAGCATCAGACCCTGTGTAATATTGTTGAGAGCTGTTTCGAGCTGTTGCTTGGCCACTTGATGTCGTCGCGCCAATTGCCTCAAAATTAGAAACAGCGTGAGCGCGACAACAAGAGCTGTAAGTATGGTCACGCCGGCCATGAGCTTCGTTTGATCTCGCCATTCAACGAGAGCTGAACTGTCGGTCATCAGCACAGTGCCCAACGCTATCGCCGCTATGAGCAGAAAGCCGCTAAGAACCAGCGATAGTATCGGACCCGTCCACGACGGCACGCTAGCTATAAAGCTAGCTTCAATTGGCCGTGGTTTGAATCCTCGCGAGCGCCGCATACCAGTTTCCCTCACAAACCATAAGGTGCTTTGATTGAGAGCCGATTAGCGTAAATGATTACCTAAAAATTAAGGATGGAGTGGGCCCCTCAGAGTAGACGGGATCAGACCTCTGGATTGACCGTCTGCCGGGTGTGTTGATTCTCGAACTGTACAGGGCTGATATAACTGAGGGCCGAGTGGAGCCTTCGGGTATTGTAGGCCACGTCGAAGAATTGGGAAAGAGTTTCGACGACGTCAGCGAACCTCTAGAACGCCATTGGGTAGCGCTATCGCGCGCCGGGACCAGGCATCAAGAATGATGGCGACATAGATGAAGCCACCGACGATGGTGAATGAACGGATAACAGCTTCATCGAATCCTTCAACGGCAAGTTCAGAAGCGAATGCCTGAACACGCACTGGTTCCTGAGCCTTGACGACGCACGGCAGAAAATGGAGGATTGGCGTAGAGACTACAACGAAGTCCGGCCACATAGCGCGATCGGTAACAAGGCGCCGATATCGCTGTTGAATGGCTCATCGGCGCCCCCGCCGGCATGAGCCTAACCCCGGAAAACTCCAGCTCCGGCTGGCCTAGTTTTGGGGGAGCACTTCATGTGCTCGGCGACAGGATCGCGGACTGGTCGGATCTGGGGGAGCGGCCGTTCTGGCGCAAGATGGAAAAGAATAGCTATTGCTGGCCGATTGACGCCGACGGCAACCGCAGGCCTTTCGCCGCCATTCCCCATCACGTCGGCGAGCTCAGCGACAACGTCTGGCGCTCGCTGGCTCGGCGGGTGCGTGGCGGCGCATTTGCGGACTAGGATACGCCGTTCCAGGAATTCATCTGGGGCGATTATTTCCGTACGTTCATGAGCCGCCGGCTGATCGAGCTGCAGTTCGATCGCGCAGTCGATCTGGCGAAAACGCTCGCGCGTCTGGCAGAAGCCGAGGACCTTCCAGGCTTCTTTCACATGGAGCCGCGCTCAAAGTGAATCCGTAGGCAGTCGCGACAGGCTATTGCTATCGCGCGGCATCGCCAAACCACTTTGCCTGAATGCGCTGATATTCACCGGTTTCCTTCAGATTCAGCAGCGCCTGGTCGATGGCGCGGCGCCGCGAAGAGGCCGGCAGGAAAGCAATGCCATAGTGCTGCGACTGGAATACCGGACCGGAAAGGCGAACGCGCCCTTTTCTCGTTCCGGCAGCAAAATAGGCCAACACCGGTTCATCGTAAACAATCGCATCCGCCTTGCCCGTCTCCACAGCATCTAGGGCAACATCCACATCGGAATATTCGGTCGCCGCTATACGTTGGGATTTCAACCACGTGGCTGCCGTGCTGCCGCTGACGGTCGCAATCCACCGGCCGCCAAGATCGTTCGGCCCTGTGGTGCTGTGTTCGATTTGCGTGATTGTCATTCGTGTGGTCACGGTCGCGGTGAAATAGGACGCGAACAACACTGCGAACAAGAGATAGGGCATCGCCACGATACGGCCAACGAGCCTGCTCGGCATGTCCTGAGCCTGACCGCTGAGCGCACTGATCGACCACCACAGAGCCTCTCCAAACTGACCGACCGTCGTCTTGGCCTGCAGCAGGCCTGTCGCTGCTTTGCGCTCGGATAACCAGAGGAACGGCACGGGTATGAGCACCAGCACCAAAATCACAGCGATGAGCTCGAGAAAGGCCTCGGACCCAATAAAGGAGAGGAGATTGTCGAGCGCCCGGGCCGCCAGCATCGGCTGCGACGCAACGGCGACACGGAGGCCGCTGTTGAACATAGGTTGTGAAAAATCGAACGTCTTCTCACGTTCCGCCGTAATCGAGATCGCGGCGATGCCGAGGTCCGCCTTTCCCGACGCGACATCGGACAAAATCCCCTGCACACTGTCGGTGACGACGAACTCGGTCGTCGCCCCTATGTCCCTCGCGATCGCATTCCAGAGATCGGCGCTGAATCCCGTGAGATTGCCGCGCTCATCCCGCATGATAAAAGGCCGGACGACGCGCGTGGAAACTTTGACCGGGGATTGCGCCACCGGCGTCTGAGCTTCCGCGGAGGGCACCGGAACGGCGAATACCGCAAGCAATAGCATGAACGTCAGCCGACTGAAGATCATGGATGCATTCCCGAGATTCAACTAACGCAGACAAAACAATGACACGAGGTCCGCAGTGCTCAATATCCCTCGCGCAAGCGTCGCTTTATCTTGCGCCACCGACGCGTCACGCAAGATGCCCACCCATTTTCAAATCATATTATTGAGAAAGCAGGTGCAAACGAACCCAACGCGCTCTGTCATCATTTCCGGAACATTCCCCCTGGAGCCCCTTCAAGGATTTCCTGTATTATTGAAGAGATAGCACCATTGCGTTTAAGTAAAACAATCGCATGATTTATGGACGAAACTGTTTCAGCTGAAAGCGTCGGAGAGACTGCAAATGCCTGCAGCTCCGGACGAATTCGCCTAATTGGAATCGAAACAACGGCCCATCTCGCATTCGCCCTGGCGGCCAGATATTTGAGCTGATTTTCATCCGCAAGGACAGCATCAATGTTTTCCTTTGCTAGAAACTCCAGCGCCGAATCGATATCGTTTAATTTTATGGCGGCTGCTTTTTTATCGCTAGAATTTGAATTTAGCTCCTCTAATAACGCCTCACTCACAGTTCCGGAAAGCACACCAACCCGAAGACCGACGAGGTCCTCAAGACGGTTCAGATTCCCTCCAACCGTACTTGTCGCTTCACTCACGGCACTAACCGCCAAGTATCCAACGAGTAGCGACGTGAAAACCGTTCGGCCTATAAAAGCTACGCTTACAACAAAAATCCCACCGACGCTCTCAACGACCTTATCACTTCCAACCCCAGTGAATAGATTCAAAAAAAGCTTTGCAAAACTCCGAACTCTCCCGATTCGCTGGGTGCTCGGTGCTGATACGTACCTCTCTATTATCCATACCCAAAAACACATCAGCATAACTAGGCTAATAAACGTTCCAAGAAGCAAAGCTAATGCGGGGGATGCAAGGCTTTTTATAAACGCGCGACCGTAGCGCAAACGGCTTATTTCCACCATAACCGCTTGGCCATCCTCTTGATAAGGAATTGTAAATTGAAACTGCCTGAAGCGATCGGGTGAAATACTTAAGCAGCCAACCGCAACATCAAGATCGTCACTGCGGGTCGCTTCCAGCATCGTATTTACCGACGACCACTCAGATACCGTGTAGGGAAGCTTTTCATGATCAGCTATTAGGCGCCATAGATCTATGGCAATGCCACGCCATTCGGAATGACTTAGATAAGTACAAGGAGCCGCCCCGCCTACAACTCCTACTCGCAGAGTATGCTCCGCTGCTACAAGATGGCAAATTGAGATAAAAAGAATAAATACAACCATCAATAATAACTGAATCCAACGAAACAGCGGCGAGCCGCATGCAAGGTGAGCACTATTTTTCGTCCCCCTTAAATTGCTTAGATGGTCGTTTAGACAAACAGGTCCTTGCAAAACAGGGCGACCCAATAGCAGTTCAACCCAGTTGCTCACGACGATAGAGATTCGAAACACGACGACTTGTCGCGGGTCGAATCCCTTTCCGGGCAATAGTCCGTTCAAATCCATTGGCCGTTCTATTCTGTTAGGTAGGCAAAGAAGCCCAGCATGCAGCGAGCACAACTACTCGCATTGATCTGGAGCAAGGCCGCGCCTTCATTCGCGAAGAACTGCTCGATGGGGTTCAGGTCCGGAGAGTATTTCGGTAGGAAGAACAGGCGAGCGCCGGCTGCGCGGATGGCATGGCGCACGGCGCGGCTCTTGTGCGAGCCGAAATTGTCCATGATGACGATGTCGCCCGGCCGCAGCGTGGGGACAAGAACGCTCTCGACGTAGACGCGGAATCTGTCGCCATTGATGGGCCCGTCGAGCAGCTACGGGACGGTGACGCGATCGTGGCGCAACGCCGCGAGGAAGGTCATGGTCTGCCAGTGGCCATGCGGCACGTGGGCTTTGATCCGCTGCCCGCGCGGCGCCCATCCCCGCAGCGGCGCCATGTCGGTTTTGGTCCAGGTCTCATCGATGAAGACCAGCCGGGCCGGATCGATGTGGCTGCGGTATTTGCGCCATTGTGCGCGACGGCGGACAACGTCGGGACGGCCTTCCGTTGGCTCATGTCGCTGACTGCGACATGAGCCGTTGGTTTAATCGTACCGCTGATAGATCGTTACCGATGCCTAAGAGATAGCCGTTCGCTTATTCGATAATCGGGCGAACAGCGCCGCTACCCCTTACGGCATGGAAAATCGGTCAAAAAACACAAAGTAAAACACTGCTTTTCGCTGCTTTAGAAGCTGGCACGTCTCCTGCATGACCGTTTTGACCGATTGTCCGGTTGGGAAACAGGAGATGGCTATGCCTACACAGTTTGACCGTCGCTACTTTCTGAAGGGAGCTGCCGGCGCTGCGGTTGCCACTGGCTATGCACAGATCGATCCGGGCTTCTTCATCTCAAGGGCTCATGCCCAAGCCGGCAAGACCATGAGCTTTCTGTCGGCCGAAAACATCACGGGCAATTGGGATCCGACCGCGCACACGACGCTGTCGCAGAAGAACATCGAAGGCTTCGTGATGGGCTTTCTCACCCGCACGCCAATGAAGCTCGATAATCCCGGCGAGGTGATCTACGAGCTCGCGACCGACATCAAGCTGCTCGATCCCAATCGCCTGCAGATCAAGCTGCGTCAGGGCGTGACTTTCCATGACGGCAAGCCGTTCAAGGCGGAAGACGTTAAGGCCACATTCGAATATGGCTCGCGCGCGGATCGCCCGGCGCAGTGGTATCCCGGCCCCACAGAAACGTTGAAGATCGAGACGCCGGACGACTACACAGTGATCGTCGATACGTCGAAGGGCGGCTATCCCGCGCATCTCTTCATGTTCCTGGCGGCGTTCCTGCCGATCATGTCGGCAAAGGACATCGCGGCCGGCTCCGGCGGCGTGCTGTCCCAGCGGCTTAACGGCACCGGACCGTTCCGATTCGTCGAACAGCGCGGCAACGACACCGTAATGAAGGCATATGACGGCTATTTCAAAGGCAAGCCTGCCATTGCCGGCATCAACTTCACTTTCACTGGCGATTCCACCACACGGATGCTCTCGCTGATGAACGGCCAGGCCTCGATCGTCGAGCGCCTCGAGCCCGAGCAGATCGATGCGGCCAAGGGCAATGCCAATATCCGCATCAATCGCGTGGTGTCGGTCGAGAACAAGTATCTGTGGTTCCGCTGCTCGAAGCCGCCGTTCAACGATCCGCGCATCCGCCTCGCTGCCTGTCACGCCATCAACCGCGACCTCATTCTCGAAGTGCTGGGATCGGCCGGCCATGCATCGTCGAACTTCGTGTCGCCCGTGAAGTTCGGCTACGTCGATCTCGAAAACTATCCGAAATTTGATCCGAAGAAATCCCAGGCGTTGCTTGCGGAGGCAGGCTTCCCGAACGGCAAGGGGTTGCCGGTGCTCGAATATATCACATCGGTCGGTTTCTATCCGAAGACCAAGGAATATGGCGAGGTAATCACCGCGATGCTCAACGAGCAGGGCTTCAATGTCAGCCTCACGGTGCTCGAGCCCGCCGCCTGGAACGAACGGCTCTATCATCGTCCGGGCGGCGGTCCCGGCCATATGGTGGATTGCGGCTGGTCGACTGGCTCGCCCGAGCCCGATCTGGTCCTGCGCACCCACTTCCATTCGTCGTCGCACCGCATCTGCGGCATCGAGGATCCTGCCATCGATGCAAGCCTCGACAAGGAACGCAGCGCGACGACTCTCGAAGAGCGCAAGAAGATCCTGCAAACCGAGACGATGCCCTTGCTCGCCTCGAAAATGCCGGCGCTCTCGCTGTTCACGTCGGTGATGATCCACGCGATGCAGAAAGACTTCGAAGGCCTGTACATTTATCCGGATGGATCGATGGACGCATCCAAGCCCGCTGCCTAATCGAGCGCGATCTCCGCGCGCCGCAATGATGCGGTGCGTGGAGACGCTTGTTCTCCACGGAGCTTCGGAATGTTCGTTCTGAATTTTCTCATACGGCGCCTTGCTCAGGGAGTCGTCATCATCTTGCTCGTCTCGCTGCTGATCTTCACATTGCTGAGGGTCGTGCCGGGCGATCCCGTACGGCTGATGGCGGGAGGCATGGCGCCCGAAGCGCTGATCGAGAAGATCGCAACCGATATGGGTTTGCGCGATCCGATTCTGGTGCAGTTCGGCCGCTACATGTATGGCGTCGTCCGCGGCGATCTCGGCCAGTCCTTCGTGCGGCCCGCGAACGGAGCCTCGACCGGTGGAGCGAGCTTCAACGACACGACGCGTGGCGAGCGGGCTTCTGTTCTCGGTCTCATTATGGAAGTTCTGCCCATGACACTGCAGCTCGCTGCGGTGACTCTGGTGATCGCGCTGGTGTTTTCGGGGATCGTGGGGATCGCCGGCGGCCTCGCCATCGGGCGATGGCCGGACAAGCTCGCATTCTACGTGTCGTCCGTCTTCGTTTCACTGCCGAATTTCTGGCTGGGCATCGTTCTGGCGCTGCTGTTCTCCGTCAAGCTCGGTTGGTTGCCGGCGATCGGCTATCGCGGCTTCGCCTATACGATCCTGCCGGCCATCGTGCTTGCTGTGGAATTGTCCCCGGTGCTGATCAGAACGCTGGTGAGTTCGGTGTCGGCGCAAATGACCGAGCCCTATGTGGCGGTCGGTTATGTGCGCGGCCTCAGCCGCAGCCGCATCATCGCCAACCATGTGCTGCGCAACGCGTCGGTGCCGCTGCTCAACCTGCTGGGAATCCAGTTCTCCAGCCTGCTCGGCGGCGTCATCATCGTCGAATACATTTTCGACTATCCCGGTCTCGGCCTGCTGACGATCAACGCGGTGCTGCAACGTGATTTCCCGCTGATCCAGGGCATCGCGATCGTGACCAGCGCCATCTTCGTGCTCATCAATATCATTGTCGATCTCGTTGCCACCGCCATGGATCCGAGGCTGGAATACTGATGTCCATCGTCCCCGCCACCGCAGCGCCCATTGTGCCCGTTACATCACAACGCTCCATTGCTCGCCGAATTTTCGGCAGGGCAGCGTCGATGCCCGGCTTTCGCGTGGGCCTGGGAATATTTCTCGTCCTCGCGCTGGCCGCGGCATTCTACCCCGAGCTAAGCGGCATCGACCCCACCAAGATAAATATCAAGGCACGGCTGCTGCCGCCGCTGTTCATCGGCAACAACTGGAGCTGGGCCTATCCGCTCGGAACGGACCAAATCGGCCGCGACATGCTGGTTCGTTCGCTGGTGGGCTTGCGCTATTCGTTCCTGATCGGCGTCGCGTCGGTCACCGTGATGCTGATCATAGGCTGTGCGCTCGGCACTATCGCGGGATATTTCGGCAACCGGACCGACGCCGTCATCATGCGGCTGACCGATGCTCAACTCTCTATTCCCATGATCATACTCGCCATCGCGGTTCTGGGCGTGTCACGGCCGACCATCCCGGCGATCATTCTGGTGCTCGGCGTCTCCAACTGGCCGGTCTATGCACGCATCATGCGCAGCATCGTCATGACCGAGCGGCAACGCGAATATGTTCGCGCCGCCAAGATCGGCGGATCAACGGATCTCCGCATCATCCTGACGCTGCTGCTGCCGCTTCTCTTGCCGCCGGTGCTGTTCACGTCGGTTCTCGACGTGGCCCGCATGATGATCTTCGAATCGACGCTTGGCTTTCTCGGCCTTGGCGTCCAGCCTCCGACGCCGACATTCGGCAACATCATCGCCGACGGCCGCAAATATCTGCTCAATGCCTGGTGGATCGCCACCATGCCGGGCCTTTTTCTCGGCCTGACGCTCACCAGCATCAATCTGATGGGCGCTTCCCTCGAACGCGCACGCAGCACCATTCATGGAGGTTCGGAGTGATGACAGAGCCGCTTCTCGAACTTAGGAATGTGACGGTCACCGCCGGCCGCAGCACCTCGAAGATCATTCTCGACGATGTATCACTGAGCCTCGCGCCACGCGAAATTGTCGGCGTGGTCGGCGCCAGCGGGTCCGGCAAGACCGTGCTCTCGAAGGCCGTCGTCAACTGGCTGGAGCCGCCGCTGGCGAAGCAATCCGGCGAGGTGCTGTTCGAAGGACGTGACCTCTACGCCATGCGCGGTTCCGACATGCGGCTGCTGCGCCAGCGAATTTCTTACGTGGGTGCGAACCCGCAGGGCGCGCTGGATCCGACGCTGTCGGTGGGTGCACAGATCGTGGAGAAGATGCGTGCCGTCGTCCCCAACGTTTCACGCCGGGAGGCGCAGGATCGGGTCGTCGAACTGCTCGACGCTGTCCGCATCCCCTCGGCACGCAGCCGCTTTCATGACTATCCGTCGCATTTTTCGGGCGGGATGATGCAGCGTGCGCTGATCGTAGACGCGCTGGTGACAAACCCGGCTTTGCTGGTCGCGGACAACGTCACGCAGCCGCTCGACGTCACCGTGGCCGCGCAGGTGATCAGGCTGATGAAGGAGCTGACGACTAATTTCGACACCGCCGTCCTGTTTGTGTCTTCCTCCTTGCCGGTCGCACGGGAAGCATGTTCTCGGATCCTGGTTATGGATAAGGGCCGGATCGTCGAGGAGCAGTCCACCGAGGATCTGATCGCAAAACCGATCTATTCATATACGCGCGATCTCGTCAGCCAGACGCCGAAAATCTGGATCGACGCGCCCGTGCCCGCGCCGCCCGACGATCGCCGGGATGTCGTGCTCAGCCTGCGTGATGCGTCGCAAAGTTATAAGGTGCGCAAGAAGACCGGTTTCGGCGGGGTTGATCTGGTACGCGCCGTGCGCAATGTCACATTCGACATCCGGCGCGGCGACAGCTTTGCCATCGTGGGCGAGTCCGGTTGCGGAAAATCCACGCTGATGCGGCTGCTGTGCCGGCTCGAACTGCCGAGTTCCGGCCAGATTCTGTGCAGCGAGGCCGATATCGCAAATCTGAAAGGCAAGCAGCTACTGGCATTCCGCGGGAAACTGCAGATGGTCCTGCAAGACCCGTTCGGATCGCTGCCGCCTCGCACCTCGGTCGGCAAGATACTGGAGGATCCGCTGCGAACGCACGGATGGCGTGACAAGGCAAAGATTCGAGCGCGTGTACTGAAGGTGATGGGAGAGGTCGGACTGCCGGTCGATCTCTATGAGGAGCTTCCGCTGGGACTGAGCGCCGGGCAGCGGCAGCGCATCAATGTTGCACGCGCGCTGGTTCTGGAGCCCGAGATCCTGATCATGGACGAAACCCTGTCGTCGCTCGACCAGGCCGAGCAGTTCAAGCTCTTGGATCTGTTCCAGAAGCTGCAGAAAGAATACGATCTCACCTACATCTACATCTCGCACGACCTCGCGATGGTGCGGAAGGCGTGCAACCGCGTCGCCGTGATGTATCTCGGCGAAGTGTTCGAACTGGCCGATAACGAACGCCTGTTCTTCGATCCGGGGCATCCCTATACGAGGGCGCTTCTCAGCGCGATGCCGACGCTCGAACAGCGGCGCTATCGGCCTGAGGATTGCTTGATGGAAGGCGAGCCGCCGAGCCCGCTCAACATTCCCGAAGGGTGCAGTTTCAGGTCGCGATGTCCGCAAGCGATGGACAAATGCAGCCAGTTGCAACCAAGCCTGACTGTGCGGGAACGGCAGGATTTTGCCGCGTGCCATCTTGTGGTGCCGCCGGCCGCAACGGGTCGTTTCAGCGAGACGGCCACCGGCAGTTCCCGAGGATGATCATGCATAATAATATGCGCCAAGAGCCTGCAAAAGCCGTTGAAGTCGAGGAACGTTCATGAGTTTCACGGAGCATCGCCTGGAATTGATCCGCGATATGCTGCGTCATACGCAACGGGTTCACGTCAAGGATCTCGTCGATCAGCTCGGCGTCAGCCATGAGTCGATCAGGCGGGATCTCAGGGAGCTCGAGACGCAGGGGTTTGCGCGCCGGGTTTACGGTGGCGCCGTCATCGATCGGCAGGAAAGCGACCAGCCGTTTGCGGAACGTCTGCGCGTCGGCGCCAAGGAAAAGGCGCGCATCGGCGAAGCCGCCGCGGCGCTGGTCGACCACGGCATGAAGGTCTTCATCGACGAGGGAACGACGGCGCTTGCCTGCTTGCGCTATATCGAGGGACGCAAGGATCTCACCATCGTGAGCAATTCACTGGCTGTCGCATCCCACTTCTACCGGGAGCCGGCGCCCAGTGTGCGCGTGCTCGGTGGCCGGCTGCGGCCTGAGTATCAGGCGACCTTCGGGCCGGAAACGGTTGCCGCGATGAAGGACCACTTCTTCGATCTCGCGATCATCGCCATTAGTGCTGTGCATGCCGAGCGCGGCTTCATGGACTATGGCGAGGACGAGGCGATCATACGCAGGATCGCACGAACACAGGCCAAGCGCGCCATCATTGTTGCCGACAGCTCGAAATTCGGGCGCATCGGTTCGATCCACACATTCGGCTTGCCTGATGTGCACGCCGTGGTCACCGGGGCGCCGCTGACCAAGGACTTCGCCAGCCAATTCCTGAAATCCAAAGTGGACATCATCTATGCCTGATACCCTCTCTGATCGCGCAACGATCGACGAAGCCCGTCTGCAGGCGATGATGGACGAACTGTCGGTCTTCGGCGGTGGACCCGACGGCGCCATGACGCGGCTGACATTGTCGAAAGAAGATGGCAAGGCGCGAGATTGGCTTGCGGGCTGGTTTGCCGCTCACGGCTTCACCCAGGATGTCGACGCGATCGGCAACCAGTTCGGCAGCATGGCGCTGGCTGGCGCCAACGCCCCGGTGGTCATGGTGGGGTCGCATATCGACAGCCAGCCCAATGGCGGTAGGTTCGACGGCGCACTCGGCGTAGTATCGGCCTGCGAGGCCGTTCTTGCTGTGTCACAGCGTCTCAAGGCCGAGAACAAGCCCTCGTTCTGCAATTTTCAGGTGGTGAACTGGACCAATGAAGAGGGCGCGCGATTCCAGCCGAGCCTGCTTGGCAGCAGCGTGTTCGCCGGGGCGGCCGAACTCGACTGGGCGCTCGACCGCGTCGATGGCGAGGGGATCTCGGTGCGGCAGTCGCTCGCGCAGATCGGATATGCGGGCACGAGCAAGGTTGCCGTGCCCAGCGCGTTGATCGAACTTCACATCGAGGGCGACAAGGCGTTATTCCAGTCCGGAGAGAAGTTCGGCGTCTTTACGCGGTTCTGGGGCGCCACAAAATATCGCCTCGCATTTCTCGGCCGGCAGGCTCACACGGGCGCGACGCCGATGGCGGAACGCAAGGACGCCGTGCTCGCCGCCGCCTATCTCATCTCCGACCTCAAGCAGATTTCGCGCGAGCACGGTCTTGATGTGCACACGTCCGTTGGGCGGCTCGAAGTATTCCCAAATTCACCGAACACCGTGCCTTCGGAGGCCGTTCTGTTCATCGAGCTGCGCTCTGGTTCGCCCGAGATTCTTGCCGAGGCCGAAGCCAAGATGCTGGTCCGGATCGAGGTGGCGGCAGCGAATGCCAGCGTCGCCTACGAAGTCCGCGCGATTGATCGTCGCAACGCCGGCCGTTTCGATCCGGGACTGATCGCGCTGGCCGAGCGAGCCGCCGCGACATACGGAGAGACTGCCCGCTCGCTGGATACGATCGGCGGTCACGATGCGGTCGCGCTGTCGGCGGTCTGCCCGTCCATCGTGATGGCCGTGCGCTCGCGCGATGGCGTTATTCATCATCCCACCGAATTCACCAGCGCCGCGGATCAAGCCTTCGGTACGCAGGTCCTGGCGGACATGCTCTACGAGGTAGCCTGCAAGGGTCTGCAAAGCTTCGGCAACACGGACGGGGCATAATATGAAGGCGCTTGGAAATCCCGCTTCACCAACCGAGCACCGCGCGGAGCGCGCGATCTTGAGCCTGCCGATGCTCGATGCATCGCGGGTGACTTATGCCGCCTGCACGTCGCCGGTGGCGTCGCCGTCCTACCAGGCCGTCGAATCGCAGTCGTTCGATGTTGCGATCGGCGGGGCAGAGCCGAGCTACTTCCTGCGCCTGGCAAATGACGAAGTGGCTGAGCTGGTCGATGACGATGTTTCGTTCGCCGCCGCCGGCAGGCTCAACGATCTCGCGTTCTCGCCGCGACCTGTGGGACGGGCAGCCGAGCAGCGCGCTGTGCTGTTCGCGCGGCTCGGAAACGGATGGCGTGGGGCCAAGATCGACGATTTGATGCAGCCGCCGATGGTGAGCCGGTTGATAGACATGCAGAAAACCATAGCGGCGGGCGCGCCGTTCGCGCGGTCGTGGTCGGTGTTCGACGGCATCGACGGGCTGAAGACGCTCGTCGCGCAGAGCGGTGAGACCCTGCCCGCGGACGCAGACTGGATGCTGGAATGGATGGCGGCGATGCGCGAGGCGATCTCCGCGGCGGGCGTCACCTACAAGCCCGCGCATGGCGATCCGCATTCCTCCAACGTGATGTTCGGACCGGAAGGGGCGGTCATGCTGGTGGATTTCGACATGGCGGCGGATATGGATCCCTACTATCAGCTTGGCGCTCAGATGAACGAACTCTATCAGTTCGAGAGCCAGATGAAGCCGCTGCTGGAAATGCATGATGGGCATTTCAGCGAAACAACCTTCAGCCGTTGCCGGATCTATGCTGCTGCCGACGACCTGTACTGGGCACTGCGCAGCCTGCTGCAGCATGCGCGATCGCCGCTGCGCAGCGTCGAATTCCTGAAATATGCGGGCTGGCGTTTTCTGCGCTGCCGGATGCTGCTGGGGAACCCCGGTTTCGAGCAGCGTCTGCGATCTCTCTAGGCGGGACGAATACTATGATGGACATAGGCAATGGCACGTCGGATGCCGAACGGTCGCTCGAAGCGGCCATCGTGCAGGTCGCGCCCTGGAAGGGGCGCCGCCTGTCCTATGCGCCGGTCTCCGGTGGCATCAGTAACACTAATTTCCGCGTCAGGGTCGAGGGCGATGCGGTCGGCTATTTCGTCAAGATTCCCGGCCGCGGCACGGAGATGTTCATAGATCGCAATGCCGCGCGGGCAGCGAGCAAGCAGGCGGAGGCGATCGATATCGGGCCGCGTACCTTCGGTTATCTCGATCATTTGGATATCGAAGTGTCGGAATTCCTCGATGATCGCCGCGCATCGACCCATCGCGATGCCGTAGATCAGGGTTTTCGCACCAACGTGGTGCAGATCTATCGCCGCTTCCATCAGGCTCAACCGCTCCCACTGACAAAGACCGTGTTCGACATGATCGACGAGCACTATGACCAGGTCAGGCCGCTCGGCGGCCACTGGCCGGAGGATCATGCCTGGCTGTATCGGCAGTATCGGCAGGCGCGCGCGGCATTGGAGGCGTCGGGGCTGGATCTCGTTCCGTGTTTCAACGACCCCATGCCAGGAAACTTCCTGGTGGGCGATGACAGCTCGGTGAAGCTCATCGACTTCGAATATGCCTCCAACAATGAACGGCTTTACGATCTTGCGATCTGGAGCAGCGAGCACTTCTTCCCGGAGAATATCGAACAGGAAATCATCGAAGCGTATTTTGGCCGTTTCGATCGGCAACTGCACGCACGCTTCATGATTCACAAGGCGCTCGCAGATATCAAATGGAGCACCTGGGCGATGGTGCAGAACAGGGTCTCGACGCTGGATTTCGATTTCTACAAGTACGGGATATGGAAGCATATGCGGGCCCGCTCCATCATCCAGGATCCACGATGGCCATCGTTTCTGAAGGCACTTTGATGTTCGAAGACGCTGTCCTAGCAGACGAGGCCGTCGCCTATCTCGTTTTTGCCGCCGAACTCGCGGATTCGGTGCGACCGCTCCTGCTGTCGCATTTTCGCAGCCCGCTGGATGTCATCTCCAAGCCCGATGACAGTCCGGTAACGGTCGCCGATCGCGCGGCGGAACTGCATCTGAAAGAAAGGATCCAGCAGCGCTTTCCGGATCACGGCATTATTGGCGAGGAAACCGGCGGCAAGCCGCGCGGCGCCTTCAACTGGATCATCGACCCGATCGACGGAACAAAGAGTTTTATCACCGGCTTCCCCCTGTTCGGCACGTTGATTGCGCTCTCCTATGAAGAGAAGCCGTTCTGCGGAGTGATCGATATTCCCTTTACGGGGGAGCGGTGGAGTGCCGGGCCGGGCCGCACCATGTACAAGAGCACGTTAGCACGGACGAGCGCCTGTGGGCGCGTCGCAGATGCGCGCTTCTACACCACGTCGCCGGACATGTTCATCGACGGGGAAGCCGAGACGTTCGAGCGGCTGTCGAGGAGTGCGAGACTTCGCCGCTTCGGCGGAGATTGTTACATCTATGGCCTGCTTGCCTCCGGGCATTGCGACATCGTTCTGGAAACGGGGTTGCACCCGTATGACTACATGGCGCTGGTTCCGGTGGTGCAGGGCGCTGGTGGTTGCATCAGCGATTGGGAAGGGCGTCCACTGTCGCTCCGTTCGGACGGACGCGTGCTGGCAAGTGCCACGCCCGCGCTGCATGCAGAAGCGCTGGCCTTCATCCAGCGGTAACGAGTGAAAATGCCTTACAAAACCACAATCGAAGGCACCGTCTTCTGCTTCGACGATCTGAAGGACCTGATGGCCAAGGCGACGCCCGAGCGATCGGGCGATCAGCTCGCCGGCATTGCCGCGGACGGGCCGGTGGAGCGGCTGGCGGCTCAGATCGCGCTGGCCGATCTGCCGCTCAAGACATTCCTGACCGAAGAGTTGATCCCGTCGGAAACCGATGAGGTGTCGCGCCTGATTCAGGACCGGCACGATCCGGCAGCCTTCGCGGCCGTATCGTCGCTCACCGTCGGCGAGTTCCGGGAGTGGTTGCTTGCCCCCGAGACGGCTCAGCACCAGCTCGAAGATCTGACGCCCGGACTGACGCCGGAAATGGTCGCGGCGGTGTCCAAGATCATGCGCCTGCAGGATCTGATTTCGGTCGCCTCGAAGCGCGAGGTCGTCACCAAATTCCGCTCGACCATCGGGTTGAAAGGGCGGCTGTCCACGCGCAATCAGCCCAACCATCCCGTCGATGACTCCTACGGCATCGCTGCATCGGCGCTTGACGGGCTGTTGATGGGATCAGGCGATGCCGTGATCGGGGTCAATCCGGCCACCGACACCGTAGATGACTATGTCCGCATCGTCGCGTTGCTGGACGAATTGCGCACGCGCTTGGCAATTCCGACGCAAACCTGCTGCCTTGGCCACGTGACGACGGCAATGAAGGCAATGGCCGTGAAGGCGCCGGTGGATCTCGTGTTTCAATCGGTCGCCGGTTCGCAAAAGGCGAACGACGGCTTCGGCGTGAGTCTGTCACTGTTGCGCGAAGCCCATGAGGCGGTTCGCGCCCTCAAACGCGGTCCGGCGGACGCTAACCTGATGTATTTCGAGACGGGGCAGGGCGCGGCCCTGTCGGCCGACGCGCATTTCAGTGTCGACCAGCAGACGATGGAGGTGCGCGCCTATGCCGTCGCGCGCGAATTCGATCCGCTGCTCGTCAACACTGTTGTCGGCTTCATCGGCCCGGAATATCTCTTCAATGGAAAGCAGATCATCCGCGCCGGGCTCGAGGATCATTTCTGCGGCAAGCTGCTGGGCCTGCCGATGGGCGTCGACGTCTGCTACACCAATCATGCGGATGCGGACCAGGAAGATATGGATGTGCTGCTGACGCTGCTCTGTGCCGCCAATGTCAATTTCGTCATCACAGTGCCCGGCGCCGACGATGTGATGCTGAACTATCAGTCGCTTGCGCATCACGACGCGGTCTATTGCCGCGAGACCTTAAAGCGTCCGCCAGCGCCGGAGTTCGAGCGGTGGCTTGTCGAGGTAGGCCTGACCGACGACAAGGGCCGTCTGCTCGACGCGCCACCGGAACTGACCGACTACATGGCGAATACCAGGTTGCTGGGGATCTGACATGACCAAGGGGCCGGAGCGAACCTCACCGCTGCCGCGCGATCTCAGCCAGATGACCGACGCACGGGTCATGCTCGGGAGATTCGGGGCGGGCATGCCGACCCGCGCGGCACAGTCTTTTCTGCTCGATCACGCGCGTGCGCGGCAGGCTGTGTGGTCGCGTGTCGATTGGGCGTCTGTCGAAGCCGGCCTCAACGATCTCGGACTAGGGATCGTCGAGGTCGCGAGCCAGGCGGGCGATCGTGCAACCTATGTCCGTCGTCCCGACCTCGGGCGGATGCTCGCAGCTGAGGCCGCGGAACGGCTGACGGGCATGAGGCCCGACTGCGATGTCGCGATCATCCTCGCCGACGGCCTGTCCGCCAGCGCGATCGATATCAATGCGGTGCCGCTGACGAAGGCGATCGTCGCACGTCTGTCGGAGCGTCAGCTCGCCATTGCCCCCATCGTTCTGGCATCGCAGGCGCGGGTGGCCATCGGCGATCCCATCGCGGCGACCATGAGGGCAAAGGTGTCAATCACGGTCATCGGTGAACGCCCCGGCCTTTCGGCGGCCGACAGCCTCGGCATCTACCTGACTCATGCGCCCAAATCCGGCACGCCGGATTCCAAGCGCAACTGTATCTCCAACGTCCGCGACGGTGGCCTTGCCATTGCAGATGCTGCCGATATGGCCACCTCGCTGGTCGTCAACATGCTGAAGGTAGGTATCAGCGGCGTTGGGTTGAAGGCGGCTCTCGACAGTCTGCCTCATCCGGGTAGCGACAACCGGTGATGCTGGTTGCCATCCAGTCGCGCTTACGACATCTTGCTTGTTTAGTTGAGATCCTATCCGGCTCAGGATGACCGCTTGTGGCGGATTGTGTTGAAAAACTCCGGTTGAAGTCGATCACGATCGTTGATTCATTGTCTTATCTGTGGATCGGCTCCGAACTTTGGCTCTGACGCATGTTTGATGACGGCATGCAGATCATGCTGCACCGAGCAATCGTGCTTCGAGAAGGTCAATTTTTGCGCGCCCATACATTTGTCGTTTGACAAGTTTAAGTTTCGTAATCTGTCCCTCGACTTGGCCGTTTGACCAAGGGTGCGTGATTGCAGCGCGCACGGCAGCGATATCCTTGAGGACGCCCGTCGCGAAGGATGAGACGAGGCCTGCTTTTGCGTTCGCGATCCAGGCATCGAGTTTGGCCTCGTCCTTTTTTCGGATCATATCGTGGAACTGGTCGATGAGCGTGCGGGCCTCAACAAGGGACGGCACGCCAGCCTCGATGGCGGCAATGACCAGAGCATCAGCCTTGGTCATGCAATCTCGCTTAATCGTCATAAGACCGGCGATAGTTCTGGCGGAGGGCACCCTTTGCGGCTGTTGTTTGCTGACCGCTTCCGACCGACGTCGACGTGTTGTCCACTCGCCAACCGTACGGAGGGATCCCCGGAACCCCTGCACTTGCAAGCGACGCCAGAGTTCGGCGCCGTTGCGACAGCCACTGCTCCACAGGCCCTCAAGGGACAGATAATACGCGTCGAGCGAACGCTCCCGTGTTTGGAACACGTCGGCTCGCCCACCCCGCAACGTCTGGCGAACGAGATTGCGACTATGACGGCGCAGACCAAGGCGCTGGCCAGCGGTGCAGCGACCTTCGCCAAGGCGATGACGCAGGCGTTCGCAACTTCAGTGATCTCAGGCAAGCAGTTCGACGACGTGCTGAAATCCTTGACGCTGAAGATGTCGGACCTGGCGCTGAAGGCGGCGTTCAAGCCGGTGGAGGGCGCATTGAACGGCCTGCTCTCGGGCCTGACGTCGTCCGGCAGCAGCGGCGCGCTGCAGCGGAATGCCCAGGGCGCGATCAAGCCGTTCGCGGCGGGCGGCGTGGTCGGCACGCCCAGCTATTTTCCGATGATGGACGGCGGCGTCGGCCTCGCCGGCGAGGCCGGGCCGGAGGCGATCATGCCGCTCAGGCGCGGCGCCCACGGACGGCTCGGCGTTGCCGGCGCAAGCGGCGGCAACAGCATCACGGTGCAGATCGCCACGCCGGACCCCGACAGCTTCCGCCGCTCCGAAAGCTACATCACCGGCCAGATCGCCCGCGCGGTGGCGCGGGGGCAGCGAAGTTTGTGAGCCAGCAGTCTGCGTGTCCCGGACGCAGCGCAGCGCGCCGCTCTTTGCGGCGTGGTGCGCTGCAGATCCGGGACCCTCGCGAACACTGGCGCGTGGTACGGCCCCCGGATCTGCGGTGCACCACGCTACTGCGTAGCGTAGTGCACCGCGTCCGGGGCACGCGACTTGAGTGTGGAAATCAGCGCATGACCGCCATTCACGACATCCTCTTTCCCCTCGACATCTCCATGCGCCGCTCCGGCGGGCCGGAGCGGCGCATGGAGATCGTGTCGTTCGGCTCCGGGCGCGAGCAGCGCAATGCGCGCTGGATCTAGTGTGGCGCGGACTTCGAGAGCAGGTTCATCACCAGTACGCCCGCAATAATAAGGCTCATCCCACCCACCGCGCCAGCATCCAACTTCTGTCCCTGGAAGATCCATGCGGCGAGAGTGATCAATACGATTCCGACACCGGACCAGATCGCGTATGCAATTCCTGTCGGGATGGATCTGAGGGCAATCGACAAGAAGTAGAACGATATTCCGTACCCGATCACCGACAGCACGGACGGCAGCGGCTTGGAAAAGCCGTCCGAAAGCTTCATGAAAGTCGTTGCAACAACTTCTGCGCAGATCGCGACAGCAAGATAAAAGTAGGTCATGGCGCGCGATAGCACAGACCAAAAAACGTTGTAAGTCTTGACTTCAACCTTCCTTTCAGAGCCGTCGGCCGTTCAGAGTTTCCCAACGATAGCTCTCCCCCGCATCGTAGGGAAGGAGTTCTCCATGACCGCCTTTCACGACATCCTCTTCCCGCTCGACATCTCCATGCGCAGCTCCGGCGGGCCGGAGCGGCGCACCGAGATCGTGTCGTTTGGCTCCGGGCGCGAGCAACGCAATGCGCGCTGGGCGCAGTCGCGGCGGCGCTATGATGCGGGCAACGGCGTCAAGACGCTGCAGGCCGTGGTGGCGTTCTTCGAGGAGCGGCGCGGCCGGCTGCACGGCTTTCGCTGGCGCGACCGGCTCGATCACGCCTCGGCGGCGCCCGGTCATGCGGTGGCGCCCCTCGACCAGGGCATCGGTATCGGCGACGGCGTCACCGCGTCGTTTCCGCTGGTGAAGACCTATGGCAGCGGCTTTGCGCCCTATGCGCGGCCGATCGCCAAGCCGGTGGCGGGCAGCGTGCGCGTGACGGTCGGCGGCGTCGAGGCGGACGCTGCCGCGTTCGGCTGCGATACGGCCACCGGCGTCGTGACGTTTGCGGGCGGCCACATTCCCGGCGCCGGGCAGGCGGTGACCGCGGGATTTTCCTTCGACGTGCCGGTGCGGTTCGACACCGACTATCTTGAAGTCGACCTGTCGGCATTTGCGGCCGGCGCGATCCCGAAAATTCCGCTGGTGGAGATCCGGCCATGACGGAGATGTGTCGCTGTCGGAAGTGCGGGCCCGGCGGCAATGCGTGGTGACGAAATCCGTTGCGAAGCGAGGCAATGCGCGCATCGGAGGCGTCACCGTTTGCGTCCCTTGCACCGCGCAAGACGATTCCGGTCTGATCGAAAGATTCCATTAAGCGTCTTTCGTTGCGGAAACGGCACATGCCGCGTGTTTGTTCAGCCTGAGCAGATCCTGTTCTTGTCCGACTGTTTCAGCTCATTTACCTTCACAGTTGTGATTTACGGATTGCACGATCAGAGATTCGCATCCCGAACCGTGCGGCCAAGCGAAAATAGGATGACGATCATGCGCCAATGCATGGGGGATGCGACGAGCCGGCGACAGCTGGATGACATGCGACACGAGCGTTCGAGCCGGACACAGCGATCGCCGGGCGGCAACAGAATGCGATGGCTTCGTTTGTTCATGGCTGGCGCGTCGGCGACGGCACTGATGGCCCTGTCCGTCGGTTCGGCCGCGGCCCAGACATGGACCGGCGCGACAAGCAATGACTGGACGGTCGGTTCGAACTGGAGCAGCGGAGTGGCGCCGACCGCCGTATCTTTTGCCGTCATTGATCCGTCATCGCCCCATCCAACGGTGCTCGGCGTCAATGGTCCGGCAAGCGGCACAACTCGTAATATCAACGTCGGCCAAGCTGGAACATGGGCCAATCTAACCATTCAGAATGGTAGTACACTTACCGGTGCCAGCGCTGCGACTATTTTTTCGATCGGTTCGACAGGAGGAAGCGTCGGTACCGTCACTGTTACCGGAGCCGGATCGAAATGGATTCTCTTGAGTACGACTACCACATTGTCCGTCGGCAATTCCGGGACAGGAACGCTCAATATTGAGAATGGCGCGCGGGTAACCGCCAACGCCGGGGTTGCTATCGGAAGGCTTACAGTTGGTTCTGGCACGCTCAACATCAATGGCGGCGGCACGCTGGAGACTCAATCCTTGCGGGGCGGCGCCGGCACGGCGCAGGTCAGTTTCGACAACGGCATCCTGCGGGCGACGGCCACCAACCCAACCTTCATCAATGGATTTTCGGGCACGAATCTCAATCTTCTCGCGGGTGGGGTAACGATCGATACGGCCAGCTTCACCGTCGGCGCCGACGCGACCTCCGTCTTCACCGGTGTCGGCGGCCTGACCGTAACCGGCGGTGGCGTCTTTAACCTGCTGGCGAACAGCCCCTATGCGGGCGCAACCTCGATCCAGGCCGGCAACACACTCTCCCTTCAGGGCGCCGGCGCCATCGCCAGTTCCAGCAGGGTTATCGCGGATGGCGCGTTCGATGTTTCGGGTATCACGGCGGCCGGCACCAGCATCCAGAGCCTGGCGGGAAGCGGCACCGTAGCGCTGGGTGCCAAGAACCTGACGCTGACCAATGCGAACGACCTGTTCTCCGGCATCATCTCCGGCACCGGCGGGTTGACCGTCAGCGGCGGCAAGCAGACCCTGTCAGGCGTCAACACCTATACCGGCGGCACCACGGTGAGCGGCGGCACACTCGCCGTCAACGGCAGCCTGTGCGGCGCCATGACCGTGCTGGCCGGCGGCACGCTGCAAGGCACCGGCACGGTCTGCGACACGTCGAATGCCGGCATCGTCGCGCCCGGCAATTCCATCGGCACGCTCACCGTCGCCGGTAACTACACCGGCAACGGCGGAACGCTGCAGATCGAGACGGTGCTTGGCGGCGATGCCTCGCCGACCGACCGGCTTGTCGTCACCGGCAACACCGCGGGCAGCACCAATGTGCGGGTCACCAACCTCGGCGGCACCGGCGCGCAGACTGTCGAAGGCATCAAGATCGTCGACGTCGGCGGCGCCTCCAACGGGGCGTTCGCGCTGCTCGGCGATTACGTGATCCGGGGCCAGCAGGCGGTGGTCGCCGGCGCCTATGGCTATACGCTGCAGAAGCACGGCGTCAGCACGCCGAACGACGGCGACTGGTATCTGCGCTCCAGCCTGATCAATCCGCCTTCGTCGCCCGGTTCGGCAGCGGCGCCTGCGGGGCCGCTCTACCAGCCCGGCGTTCCGCTTTACGAAAACTATGCGCAGGTGCTGCTCGGCATGAACGAACTGCCGACGATGCAGCAGCGCGTCGGTAACCGCTATTGGGGCGGCGGAGAGGCCATGGCGCGGATCGGCGAGGCGCCGGCGCCAGGCGCAGCACCGGCCGCGCCGACGGCGTTCTGGGGCCGTATCGAAGGCGGCCAATCGAATCTGCAGCCGTCCAGCACGACGGGCGCAACCTATCGGGCCGACAAGCTGAAGGTGCAGACCGGCCTCGACGGTCTGCTGATGGAGACCGAGCGCGGCCGGTTGATCGTCGGACTCACTGGGCAATATGGCCTGACCACCGCCAATGTCGCATCGGTCTCCGGTGATGGCCGGATCCGCGTCGAAGGCTCCGGTGTCGGCGGCACGCTGACCTGGTTCGGCGACAACGGCTTTTATGTCGACGGCCAGGCGCAATCGATGTTCTACCACAGCGATCTGTCCTCGGTGCTGACCGGAACCATGGCGCGCGGCAACGAAGGCGTCGGCTATGCGTTCGGCGCCGAAGCCGGCAAGCGGTTCGCCGTCGGCAACGGCTGGTCGCTGACACCGCAGGCGCAACTATCCTATTCGAAGGCGGAGTTCGACGGCTTCACCGACCGGTTCGGCGCGACGGTGTCGCTGCGCACCGGCGACAGCCTGCTCGGTCGCGCCGGACTTGCGCTCAACCACCAGAAGACCTGGAACGACGGCACGGGTATCGTACGCTCGGATATCTACGGCATCGGCAATCTGCGCTACGAATTCCTTGACGGCACCAACGTCGATGTTGCCGGCACCGGCCTCGCCAGCGCGCAGGACCGGCTGTGGGGCAGCATCGGCGGCGGCGGCACCTATAGCTGGGCCGATGGCCGCTATGCCGTGTTCGGCGAAGTGTCCTACAATGCGAGCCTGAACGACAGCGCGAACAGCCACAGTTACAAAGGCAACGGCGGCTTCCGCGTCACCTGGTGAGCGGACGCGAAATGGCGCACGGTCGAGATTGAAGTAACTGGCGCGGCCTTGATGCGACCGCCGGACGCCAGAATATCGCGCGCGACGCTCCGCGTGGACCAACATCAATCCATGATGGGATAGGCAAGAGCTGCCGTCGATGCCCGGCGGCAGAGCCCGCTGGCGTTGCGTCGCACGACTCTGAGCGCCCCGGCGATCGGCATACGTCCGGCCCATTCGTGTGATGGTCTGCCAGGCTCCACGGAGGGTGAAGAGGAGGTTCGCCATGCGCAACGTCCTCACTGTCCTGCAGGCTAAACTCGACTGATGCGACGATGTCGGAAGCCGATCTCGTCGCCGGACGCTTCGACGCGGCGAGCATCGTGCGCCGGCTGGTGGACTGGGGCGAGCCGCGCGGCCGGGGGCTTGTGATGGATCGCGCCCCCGGGGCAGCCTGGGTCGTGATTCACGGTGAACAACTCGTAAATGGCCGGATGCGCACCGATGGCCATCCGCGAATACTTCTCTGCGATGACTGTGATAGGCTGGCGTGTAACCTGAATGGATTGATGTGACACAGCATAGATCGCACCCGGTCCCCGCGATGTTTGACGCCATCGGCTTGCGCTGGCTATGGAGCTGGCTGGCCGAGCGACGCTTCCAGCGCATCGCCATGTCGCTCGGGGACGGGCTGGTCTGCGCCGATCGGGACTTCGCCATCACGCTCTGGAATCCCGGCGCGGAGGCGCTGTTCGGCTATCGCTCCGACGAGATCCTTGGCCGGCCGTTCGCCACCATCTGCGCGCGCGCGGGAGAGGGCAGCACGGTCACGGCATTCGCCGTCGCCGACATGCCGCGCGATCGGCTGATGGCGCCGGGCGGCCATGTGGTGGAATTCGAAGGCCGCCGCAGGAACGGCGATATCTTTCCGGTGGAGGCCTGTTTCTCCGGCTCGACGGGCATCGACGGATTCCAGTACGGCGCGATCCTGCGCGACATCTCGGCGCGCCACCGCGCGGTGGAACGGATCCGCTATCTCGCGGAATTCGACGCGCTGACGGGCCTGCCCAACCGCAATTCGCTGAAGGCGCATCTCGATGCGGTGTTCGCCGATGTGTCGCAGCCGCGCGCCGTCATGCTGCTGGCGATCAGCATCGACAAGTTTCAGGACATCAACGACCTGCTCGGCCATGAATGCGGCGACCAGGTGCTGCGGGCGGTCGGGCTGCGGCTAAGCGAGCGCATCGGCAATCGCGGTTTCGTCGCCCGGCTCAGCGGCGACGAATTCGGCCTCTATATCGACGGCGCCTCGGAGCAGGATGCGATGGCAGTGTGCGAGGACTGCGCGCTGGTTTTCGCCAGTCCGCTGCTGGCCGGCGCGCGCGCGTATCGCATCAGCCTGAGGATCGGCGTGGCCATGTTTCCGGGCGACGCCCGGTCGTTCGACGATCTGCTCGGCAACGCCCATCTTGCGCTGCACCGCGCCAAAGCGAGCGAGCGCAGGGGCCATGTGCTGTACCGGCGGGTGTTCCGCGACGAGCTGGAAGTCCGCCTCAGCATCGAGGCCGAACTGGTGCGCGCGGAGGCGCAAAGCGAGTTCGAACTGTTCTACCAGCCGCAGGTGATGCTGAACGATCGCCGGACGATCGGCGCCGAGGCGCTGATCCGCTGGCGTCATCCGCAGCGCGGTCTGATGTCGCCCGGTTGCTTCATGCCGGTGGTCAATACGTCGCCGCTGTCCAACCGGATCGCCGGCTGGGTGATGGACACCGCCTGCCGTCAGGCGCGGGCATGGGAGCTGATGGGGCATCGCATTCGCGTCAGCGTCAACCTGTCGCCGTCGCAATTCCAGTCCGACAATCTGGCGGAATCGGTGCGGCTGATCCTCGCCACCACCGGGCTGACGCCGTCGCTGCTCGAACTGGAAGTCACCGAGGATATCCTGCTGGACGGCGTCGACCGGCTGCTGGCGATCTTCGCCGAGATCCAGAGCCTCGGCGTGCGCATCGTGTTCGACGATTTCGGCACCGGCTATGCCGGTCTCAGCTATCTCAAGAAATTCCCGCTCGACGGGCTGAAGATCGACCAGTCCTTCGTGAGCGAATTGCGCACCAACCGCAACGCCGCGGCGATCGTGAGTTCGACCATCGATCTCGGCCGCAAGCTCGGCCTGTCGCTGATCGCCGAGGGCATCGAGGACGCCGCCACTGCCGACCTGTTGTCGGACATGGGCTGCGAACACGCCCAGGGTTATTTCTTCGGCCGGCCGATGCCCGCTGCGGATTTCGAGGCGATGCTGCTGGGTCAGCCCGCCGAGGCACTGCGGGACTGAGCGCGCCGAAACTGCCGATCGCACGATAGCAAAGCCCGACATCTCGCCTTCCGTCCGGGAAGGGGACACGAGGAGCTCATTCATGTGCACCATCCCCGCCGCCCTGCAGGCGAAACTCGACAGCGGCGTCACCACGCTGGCGCATTGCTGGACGCTACAGCGGCGCGACGGCGTGGCGCTCGGTTTCACCGATCACGACCGCGATCTGGTGGTGGACGGCGTGACCTGCCGCGCCGGGACCGGCTTTGCGGCATCCGAGGCCTCGGCCCGCTTCGACCTGTCGGTCGACGGCGCGGAGATTTCTGGCGCGCTTGACGATGCGACGCTGTCGGAAGCCGATCTCGGCGCCGAACGTTTCGATGCTGCCAGCATCGCAAGCTGGCTGGTGGACTGGAGCGAACCGTCGCTGTGCGTGCTGACCGCGCGCGGCCGGCTCGGCGAGGTCAGGCGTGAGGGCGCGGCCTTCACCGCCGAGTTGCGCGGGCTGGCCGACCTGCTGTCGCAGGAGAGCGGCCGGCTCTACACCGCCCGATGCTCGGCCGATCTCGGCGACACCAGGTGCCGCGCCGATCTCGGCAATCCCGCCTGGCGCGGCAACGGCAGCGTCGCCGCACTCAGGCGCACCTCGATATTTGTCGCGGCCGGGCTCGACGGTTTCGCCGATGGCCTGTTCAGCGGCGGCCGGCTCGGCTGGAGCAGTGGCGCCAATGCCGGCCTCGCCATCGAGATCAAGCAGCATCGCGCGGCGGAGGGCGAGGTGCGGCTGTCGCTGTGGCAGGCCATGGCCGCGCCGATCGCGGTGGGCGATACGTTCACGGTCACCGCCGGCTGCGACAAGCGTTTTGCCACCTGCCGCGACCGCTTCGGCAATGCCGACAATTTCCGCGGCTTCCCGCAGATTCCCGGCAATGACTTTGTCATGAGTTATCCGGTCCCCGGCACCGTCGGCGTCGGCGTCGGCGGCGCCGCGCCGGATGGCGGTGGAGTGGGTGGTGTCGGCGGCGGCTGAAGAGTGCTGCAATTTTCACCCTCCCCTGGAGGGGGAGGGTCGGCGAGCAGCACGCGCAGCGTGATGCGAGACGGGGTGGGGTGATTGTTCATCCCCGAACTTGACCGCTGTCACCCCACCCCGATGACCACCGTGCTTCGCGCGCTGTTCATCGACCCTCCCCCTCCAGGGGAGGGTGAAGAAGAGGGCATCCCTTCATGGCTCATCCCGTCACCCGCGACGCCATCGTCGCCGAGGCGCGTTCGTGGATCGGCACGCGCTATCTTCATCAGGCCTCAGTAAAGGGCGTCGGCTGCGATTGCCTCGGCCTGGTGCGCGGGGTGTGGCGCAACTGTATCGGCGACGAGCCGGAGGCGGCGCCGCCCTATGCGCCCGACTGGGCCGAAGCCACCGGCGCGGAAGCGCTGGCCGATGCGGCGCTGCGCCATCTGGTGCCGATCGGGTGCAGCGATTTCACTGCCGGCGACGTGCTGCTGTTCTGCTGGCGCGACGGATTTATTGCCAAGCATGCGGCCATCGCCACGGGGCGGGATCGCATGGTCCACGCCCATGACGGCGCCGCGGTGTGCGAGGTGGCGATCGTGCCATGGTGGCGACGGCGGCTGGCCTATGCGTTTCGTTTCCCCGGCGTGGATTGATGCCCACGCCGGGTGGAAGCCGCTACCGGTTCGCCGGAATGAAGTGATCGGTGGCGTGGGCGCTCAGGCCGGTGGCGATGTCGGTGGCGGTGATCTCGATATTGACGGACTCGCGCGGCAGCGCCTTGGCCGGCACCAGCAGCGAGACGCGCAACTCGCGGGTCTGGTCCGGTCCGACGTCGGCGGTCATCCTGCCGTCGGCGCCGCGCTCGATGCCGGCGATGCGCAACGTCGCGCCGGGCAGGCCGGAGACGTCGAGCGCGAAGGTGCGGTCGCCGCCCTTGTTGAGCAGGCGCACGGTGTAGTCGTTGCGGATGCTGCCGTCGGACAATGTGGTGAACAGCGGATTGCGGTCGTGCAGCACGTTGATGCCCAGCGAGCTACGGGTCGCCAGCGCATACAGCATGATGCCGCCGACGGCGGCGATGATCGCGGCATAGAGCAGGGTACGCGCACGGATCGGCCGATAGACCGGCGCCAGCCCGTCCTGGCGGCGTTGCGCGTTGATGTCGGTGTCGTAGGCGATCAGGCCGGTCGGCCGGCCGATCTGGCTCATCACGGTGTCGCAGGCGTCGATGCACAATCCGCACTGCACGCAGCCGAGCTGCAGGCCGCCGCGGATATCGACGCCGGTCGGGCAGACGTTGACGCACTGGTGGCAGTCGATGCAGTCGCCGGCGGGCGCCTGCATCAGGCGCGCGACCTCGGCCTTCTTCACCGACATGCGCGGCTCGCCGCGATCGCCGCGGTAGGTGACGTTGAGCGCCCACTCGTCGGTCAGCGCCGCCTGGATGCGCGGCCACGGGCACATGTAGACGCAGACCTGTTCGCGGGCGTGGCCGGCGAAGACGTAGGTGGTGGCGGTGAGGATGGCGATCCACAGATAGGCCGCGAACGGCGCCTGCAAGGTCGCCAGCTCCTTGACCAGCGTCGGCGCATCGGCGAAGTACAAAACCCAGGCGCCGCCGGTCCACCACGCGATCATGAGCCAGATCGCGTGCTTGGTCACCAACTGGCGAAAGTGGGTGAAGGTCATGCCGCGCTTGTCGCTCAGCATGCGCTCGCGGCGGTCACCCTCGACCAGGCGCTCCACCGCATAGAACAGGTCGGTCCAGACGGTCTGCGGGCACATGTAGCCGCACCACACCCGTCCGGCGACGGCATTCATCAGGAACAGCACCATGGCGGCGATGATCAGGAGGCCGGTGAAGTAGTAGACCTCCTGCGGCCACAGCTCGATGAAGAAGAAGTAGAAGCGGCGATGCGGGAAATCGACCAGCACCGCCTGGCTCGGCGCGCCCGGTCCGCGGTCCCAGCGCAGGAACGGCGTGAAGTAGTAGACCGCCAGCGTCAGGATCAGGACGGTCCACTTGATCCGCCGGAAGCGGCCGTGGACCGCCTGCGGATAGACCTTCTTGCGCGGCGCATAGAGCGGGCCTGTGATGATCGTGTCGTCCATGTCTGAGGTCCTGCGCTGGCGCCAACGTGCCGTGGTCTTATGCCCTGTCGAGCGGACAGGTGGAGAGCCCGACCAGCGAATAGAGCGGGCAGGTGCCCATCACGCCGGTGAGCAGGGGAATCGCGCCAAGCAGGCTGTAATATCGCCATGAGGCGTCGGGATAGAGGAAGAACAGGCTGAGGACGCCGAGGCCGACCACGATTCTCAAGACCCGATCGATGCTGCCGACATTGCTCTTGAACATCTGTATCTCCATGGCATCTGTTGCGTGAACATCGCTCTAGGCGAAACGCCGTGCCGTGTCGGTGACTTCGTCACCGTCGCGATCAGGTCAGGGCCGCATCGCCCCCGACCCGCGCCAGCGCCGGGCGATCGATCAGCGTGACCTTGCCGCGGGTAAGCTGGACCAGCCCGGCCTTCTGCAGGTCTTCGAGACGACGCGAGACAACTTCCCTGACCGATCCGATCGCGGTGGCCAGATCGCGATGCGTCGTCAGCGCGATATCGTCGCTGCCGGCGCGGCGCAGCAGTTCGGCAGCTAGCCGCGATTCCAGCCGGACGAACGACACCTTCTCCAGAACGGAGACGACATCCTTGAGGCGATCGCCGAAGGCGCCGAAGACGAAGCCGCGGAACGCCTGCGAGCTGTTCATCAGGCCGGCGAAGATATTCTTCGGAATCATCACGAACGACGTATCGGTTTGCGCGACCGCCTCGCCGGTATAGGAATGCTCGCCGAGCACGCACAACGTGGTCTGGATGCAGGTCTGCCCGGCAACGACATCATATAGCAGCATCTCGCGGCCCGACCGGCCGATCAGATAGACCTCGACACGGCCACTGAGCACCACCAGAAATCCCGGCGCCACGTCGCCAGGCCGGAACAGCACGGTGCCCTGGGGCACCTTGGCGGGGACAATGGCCGCCAGCGCCTTGCGCGTTGCCGGCTCGAGGCCGGCCAGCGGTTTGATGTCTTCGAGCCACGTTCGCATGTTCGCTGCGGTCCCTGCCGAGAGGCTGCGACCATCGGACGTTCGCCTGCCGGCCGACATGACGTGGATCAAAGGTCCGACCTTGCCGCGTCGATCGCTGCCAGAATGTTGCATCAGCGGCCATGGCGGCGTCATGCCGCGGTGGAGGTCTTCGATGGCGTGGTCTCTGACCGGCGCCCCGGTTCGAGAGCCGTCACGAACGACGCCAGTGCCGGCGCATAGCGGTCGGCGATCACGTCGGCCGCGTTGACCGCCAGGGTGGCACGCGGCGGTTTGCCGGCGATCTCCTGCATCTGGCCGAAGGCCTTGTCGCTGCCGGCGCCGCCGAGGGTGCAGAAGAACGCCACTGCCGGCAGGTGCTCCTTGTTCGCAGCCAGCCAGGCGCGGACCGGCGACGACAGCGACCATGCCCAGACGGGCGTGCCGACAATAACGAGATCGTAGGCCGATGGATCTTTCTTGACCGCAGCGATGGCGGAGGATGTTCGTCGGCGGGCTTCGATGACGGAACGAAGATAGCCGAAAACGCCTGCGTGATTTCCGGTCGCGACAATTTCCTCGGTGTCGGCATACAGCGCGTTGGCCAGCGCGTGGGCGATCTGCCGCGTCGTTCCTGTGCGCGAATAATAGACCACGAGTGTTTTTTGTTCGGCCATGTCCGTCTCTCCACGATCCCGACGATGACGCGGCCCCGCGATCCGACAGCGGAGCGATGACAGGGCAAACCTAGGCGTCCGCCCGGCCATCAACGTTGACGCAGATCAAGATGGATCGGCCGACCGGTCACGGCAGTCGCAGGACAATCGTGACGCGCTTCTGCCGCTTAAATTCCGGAGGAAGACGATGGCCGCACTTGTTCTCTCGGCCGCCGGCGGCGCGATCGGCGGCCTGTTCGGCCCGGTCGGCGCCATCGCCGGGCGGCTCGCCGGCGCGGTGGTCGGCAACATGCTCGACCACGCGCTGTTCGGCAGCGCCGGCAAGACGGTCGAGGGCCCGCGCCTGTCCGATCTCGACGTGATGGCCTCCAGCGAGGGCGCGCCGATCCCGCGGGTCTACGGCCGCGCACGGCTCGGCGGCCAGGTGATCTGGGCGACGCCGCTCGAGGAAGTCGTCACCAGCGAGAGCACATCGTCGGGCGGCGGCAAGGGGCTGCGCGCGGTAACGCTGATCCCCGGCAGTACCGAGTTCGGCTATGAGCCGGCCGCGGTGGTGCAGGTCCTCGGGCCCGGCCAGTCGGCGCCTGAAAATCGCCATGGGCAATCGAAGCGGCTCCGACGACGGCTGGAATTTTCGTGGCCGTGGCGCGGCGCAGACCACCGGGCGCGAGGGCTACCAGCGGCTGGCGAAGGCCACCGGGCTCGATGTCGTGGCGCAGCCGGAGCTGGTGATCGATCCGCGCCATTTCCTCGCCTGCGGCGTCGCCGATTTCATCAATTGCGGCTGCCTGCCATTCGCCTTGAAGGACGACGTGCTGGGCGTCACCCGCCGGCTCAACGGCGGCACCGTCGGTCTCGATCAGCGCAAAGCCTGGCTGGCGAAATGGAAGACCGCACTCGGCGACGCGCCGCTGGTGATCGCTTCGCCACCACTGGCGCCCGACCCGCCGGAGCCGCGGCTGACGACCTTGGCAACATTCATCGCCGCGCTCGTCGCGGCCTTCAGGAGGACATGACCATGGATTGGGGAGACCTCGGCAAACAGGTGATTGCGCTCGGCGCGCCGATGCTCGGCACTGCAGTGGGCGGGCCGCTCGGCGGCGTCGCCGGCGAAATCCTCGCCAAGGCGGTCGGCTCCGTCAATTTGACGCCGGCGGCGGTGCAGAGCGCGTTGCCGGCGGCAGACCCGACCAGACTGGCGGAGGCGGAGGCGCAGTGGGCGGAGATGATCCTCGCCGAGGCAGAGACCCAGCGCACGGCGATCGCGGAGACCCAGGCCACCATCCGCGCCGAAATCGCCAGCGACGATGTGGTGCAGCGCTGGTGGCGACCGCTCTATGCCTTCGAGCTGACCTTCGAATGCGCGGCGCTGTGGATCGTGCTGGTGCACGAGTTCTGGACCGGCGACATCCAGACCATCAACGCGCTGGTCGGCGCCACCGCGCTGCTGGTGACCTATTGGGGCTTCCGCTTCGGCGTGCTAGGCGTCTATGTCAGCGGCCGCACCCGCGAAAAGGTCAGCGCCGTCACCGGACAGGATGCGCCGGGCGCGGTCGAGCGGCTGGTGAAGGCGGTTGTGAAGAAAAAGTAAGCTTCGGACGATCGGCCGTTCATCCGGCATTCACCGCTGCGCGGTGCATGCTGATGCGGTTGGTTGATCCAGCCTGGAGAAGTCCCGTGCGTCTGCTCGTCGTCGAAGATGATCCCGATCTCAATCGCCAGCTCACCACAGCGCTGGTCGATGCCGGCTATGTCGTTGACCGCGCCTTCGATGGCGAGGAGGGGCATTTCCTCGGCGACAGCGAGCCCTATGACGCCGTGGTGCTGGACATCGGCCTGCCCAAGATGGACGGCATCTCGGTGCTGGAAGCCTGGCGCCGCAACGGTCGCGCCATGCCGGTGCTGATCCTCACCGCGCGCGATCGCTGGAGCGACAAGGTGCAGGGCTTCGATGCCGGCGCCGACGATTATGTGGCGAAGCCGTTTCACCTCGAGGAAGTGCTGGCACGGATCCGCGCGCTGCTGCGGCGCACGGCGGGGCACGCCCAGAGTGAACTGACCTGCGGTCCGGTGTCGCTGGACACCCGCACCGGGCGCGTCAGCGTCAACGGCAATCCGATCAAGATGACCTCCCACGAATATCGCCTGCTGGCCTATCTGATGCACCACACCGGCCGGGTGATCTCGCGCACCGAACTGGTCGAGCATCTCTACGACCAGGATTTCGATCGCGACAGCAATACCATCGAGGTGTTCGTCGGCCGCATCCGCAAGAAGCTGGACGTCGACATCATCCAGACCGTGCGCGGGCTGGGCTACCTGCTCACGCCACCCACCGATGCGCGCTAGCTCGTTATCGACACGACTGTTTATCTCGGCGACCGCCTGGGTGGTGGTGATCCTGGTGATCACCGGCATCGTGCTGTCGTCGGTCTATCGCCAGGCCACCGAGCGCGCCTTCGACCGCAGGCTCAATCTGTATTTGCGCACCCTGATAGCCGAAGTCGGCGCGCCCGACGATCCGCAGGACAAGGACCTGCAGTCGCTCGGCGAGCCGCTGTTCGAGCTGCCGTTGTCCGGCTGGTACTGGGAAATCGCCCGAACCGATTCCGACAAGACCGAGACCCGCGCCTCGCGCTCGCTGTGGGACAAGAAGCTGCCGCTGCTGGAGGACCAGGGCGTCGAGCTGACTCCGGCCGGCATCCGGCTGGGCTATGTCGAGGGACCGGAAGGCCAGAAGCTGCGCATGGTGGAACGGCCGGTGGATCTCGGCGCCGACGGCAAGTACCGGGTCAGCGTCGCCGGCGACGCCACCGAGATCGTCGAGGAAACCCGCACCTTCGACTATTACCTCGGCGGCACCTTCCTGGCGCTGGCGATCGTGCTCGGCCTCACCACCATCTTCCAGGTACGCTTCGGCCTGGCACCCTTGAAGCGCATTTCCGACGCTATCGCCGACATCCGTTCCGGCCGTGCCGAACGCCTTGAAGGCGAATTCCCGGTGGAGATCGCGCCACTGGCGCGCGAGACCAACGCGATGATCGACGCCAACCGCGCCATCGTCGAGCGCGCCCGCACCCATGTCGGCAATCTCGCCCACGCCATCAAGACGCCGCTGTCGGTGATCGTCAACGAGGCCAACAGTCATGGTCGCGATCCGTTCGCAGCCAAGGTGCTGGAGCAGGCCGACGTGATGCGTGACCAGGTGGCCCATCACCTGGAACGGGCCAGGATCGCCGCGCGCCTGACCATCGTCGGGACGATCACCGAGGTCGCGCCGGCGATCGAGGCGCTGTGCCGGACCATGGAAAAGATCCACCGCGACCGCGACATCGCCATCGACGTGCAAGCTGACGCCGCCGCGCAATTCCGCGGCGAAAAGCAGGATCTCGAGGAGATGGCCGGCAACCTCGTGGACAACGCCTGCAAATGGGCGGATTCCCGCGTCTTCATCGAAGTGCTGGTCGAGCGGCAGGGGGCCAGCGACGCCGCGCCAAAACTGCGCATCATCGTCGACGACGACGGCCGCGGCCTGTCCGCCGCCGAGCGCGCCACCGTGGCCCGGCGCGGCCAGCGCCTCGACGAGACCAAGCCCGGTTCCGGCCTCGGCCTGTCCATCGTCACCGACCTCGCCGCGCTCTATGGCGGCAGCCTGACGTTGGGCACCGCCCCGATCGGCGGGCTACGGGCGGAACTGGTGCTGCCGGGGGTGTGAGCAAGTAAATTGCGTAAAATACAAAAAATTTGTAACTTGCAGATTATTGGTATTTTGTGAATTATGGCTTTGTCTTCTAGGAGCCCGACATGCGCACGGTCACAGCCACCGCCTTTGCTCGCAATTTTGCAGAGATTCAGCACGAAGTGCATCGCGAAACGGTGGCTGTCACCAGCCATAATCGGGTGACTGGCTATTTTGTATCGCCGGAAGATTTCGCAGAATTCGAAGCCCTGAAAGAGAAGGCGCGCAAATCTCTGATCGTCGGAAAACTCCCGAGCGATAGAGTCGATGCGCTCAAGACCGCGCATATGGACGAACGTCACGATGCGTTGAATGCCCTGATGCAAGACTAGAAATCGAATGCCTCTCCCAAGCCCAGAAGCGGGTCTCGTCATCAGCTACAAGTTTCTTTGGAGTCGTGAATCCGAAGCAGGTTATGATGAGGGCGAAAAAATAAGGCCCTCTGTTGTGGTGCTCGCCATCAGGACTGAAAAAGGTCAGACCTCCGTCACTGTCGCCCCCATCACGCATAGCGAACCTCGGGCCGGCACGCATGCGGTGGAGATACCCGCAAGGGTCAAGCAACATCTCGGTCTCGATAGTCTGAGCTCGTGGGTCATTTGCGACGAGTTGAACGAATTCGTATGGCCCGGATTCGACCTTTATCCGGTGCCGAAGGGCCGGCCCGGTCAGTTCGATTACGGATTCATCCCGCCAGCCTTGTACGAAAAAATCCGCATCATGATCCTGGAGTTGGACGCGACGGCGAAGAACGTTATCGCACGCTGACGCACACCGCTTCGCCGTCCGGACCATCCTTCAGCCGCCGCGAGGCCTGCAAGAACGAGCTCTCCACTGCAGGCGCGATGCAGTCGCCCCGATCCCGCCCGAATTGTCCGCTTTGTCAGAGCTTGACGCTGCGATGGCCATCCTGCAGCACTAGGCGGATGTTCATGTTCAAGTTCAAGACTGCCCTGATCCTGGCCGCGGCGCTGGCGCTTGCCGGCTGCGACGTCACCTCCGGCGACGGTCCCGGCCCGATGGCGCGGGCGTTCACCGGCACCTCCACCTCCATCAAGTCGGCCATTGGCCTATCCGGGGAAAGCGCTTCGGCGGCGGTGAACAATGCCGCCATGGGCGGGCTGATCGGCGCCAAGCTCGGTCCGCTGCTCAATGAGGACGACCGCAAGCTGGCCTATGAGGCCGAGCTCGCGGCGCTGGACAATGGCGCCTCCGGCGCTCCGGTGCCGTGGCGGAATCCGGCGTCCGGGCGCTACGGCAACATCGTGCCGGGGCCGGCCTATGACCAGAAGGGCCGCCAATGCCGCGGCTTTTCCCACACCATCACCGTCAACGGCGCGCTCAGCACGGCGCGCGGCACTGCCTGCCGGGCTCCCGACGGCGGCTGGGCCGCGGTCGGCTGAGGCCATTCCTCAACCGCTTCTTAACGTCGGCCCTGCTATGAAATCCGTTGGCTGCGTCCGGTCTTGGGCCGACCGGAACGCGCGGACCTTGGGTGCATGAGCCAGACATCGATCGACCGTCTCCGGGACTATCTCGCGCAATTGCCGCCGCAATCGCAGGCGTTGCTGATGCGCGAGTATGAGCGGTCCATCGCGCGCAACGAAGACGTCAATGTCGCCAATTTCGTGCTCGATGTGCTGCGCTCGGTTGTGCGCGGCAACGTCGACGCGGTGCGCCCGCGGGTCGAGGATCCCGCCCGGCTGGTGTTCCGGTCGCTGGAGCCGTTCCTGGCGGAGGGCGTTGCCGCGGTCAGGCCCGGGCAGATCCGCCGTGCCTCGCTGCAGGCCACCTGGCAATGGCTGGAGCGCGAAGGCGCGGTCGAGGCGGTCAGCGAATTCGAGGCTGCGGTGGCCGGCAAGCCGGAGGCCAGCGCGGATGTCGAACGCGCGGTGAGGAAGTTCCAGCAGGCCGCCGCCGATGCCATTCTCAAGGTGGCCGGACCGGCAGCGGGCGGCGATCGCAACCGCGGCCTGGCCCGGGTCGGGGCGCCGCATGTGGTCGAGGATCTGCCCGGCATCGGCGCGGCACTGAAGGCGCGCGAGGCGCTGGACGGCCTCAGCCTCAAGATTCCCAGCCAGCTCAGGACGTTCGGCGACGCGCAGGTGGCCTCCGTCAACAGCGCCCTCAACGTGCCGGCGCTGGTGACGCCGCAGGTGCTGCCATTCGCGCTTTCGCTGGTGATGCAGCGGCTGCTGGCGCCCTGGCAGATCATCCGCCTGGCCATCAAGATTGCCGCCTCCGACGACGAGATCCGCGTCGCCGCCACCTCCTATGGCATCGCCGTGACCATGGCGATCCACGACCTCACCCGGGTCGCGGCCACCCTGCGCAGCGAGATCAAGCGCGGCAAGTTCGACAGCGTCGCCGACCATCTCAAGACTGTCCATGATGGCGTCCGCGGCCTGCGCACCGAGCTCGACATCCGCAACGACTCGACGTGGGGGCGCCAGCTTGCCTCGATCCGGGTGGATATTTCGACCACGCTGCAGTCGGAGATCGACAGCGTGCCCGGCCGCGTCCGCCGGCTGCTGCGCCAGCGTCCGGACAAGGACATCACCCCCACCGCGCAGATCGATCCGGCCGACGTCGAGGAGACCGCGGCGCTGATCGATTTCGTCGCGATCTGCCGCACCTATGCCAGCGAGCTGGCCATCAACGAGGTGACGCTGCGGACCTATTCCGACCTGCAGCAATATGTCGAGAAATCCACCGAGGCGCTGGTGCAGTCGCTGCGTAACGGCGACGCCAAGGTGAAGGCGTTCCGGCACATGCAGGCCAAGGCCGCGATCCGCTTCTGCGAGCTGCTGTTCGGCGCCGAATACGCCCAGCTGATGAGCCGCGCGGCGGAAAACGCCATGGTCGTGGTGGAGCGCAAACCGAAGAAGGCAGGCTGAGCTGCCGCATTGATTTAACGCAACTTTTCGCCGCACTGGTGCCGTAGAAGTCAATTGCGCGGCCGGTTTAGAAATGGTGTAACCCGGCCAGCCGATGCCGCCCGCCGGGCTGAATCGCCGTCACCGGAACCCTGTGCAATGACGTTGTGGTTTGTGTTCGCGCTGATGACTGCCGCAGCGATTTTCGCTGTGCTGTGGCCGCTTGGCCGCGCCACCGCGGGCAAGGCCGGCGGCAGCGAATCCGCCGTCTACAAGGATCAGCTCGTCGAGATCGGCCGCGACGCGGCCGCAGGCCTGATCGCGGCGCCGGAGGCCGAAGCCGCCCGGGTCGAGATCGGCCGCCGGTTGCTGGCTGCCACCGACGCCGAGCAGGATGTGCCGGCAAAGGCCAGCCCGCGGTTCCGCCGCGCCGTCGCGGTGCTGGCGCTGGTCGGCCTTCCGGCGCTGGCCATGGCCTTCTACCTGCCGCTCGGGTCGCCGCGCTTTCCCGATTTTCCGCTGGCCGAACGCGCCCGCGCGCCTAGCGCCTCGGACCCGATGGATAATCTGGTCGCGCAGGTGCAGAAGCATCTGGAGCAGAACCCCACCGATGGCCGCGGCTGGAACGTGCTGGCACCGGTGCTGGCCAAGCTCGGCCGCTTCGACGATGCGGTCGTCGCGTTCCGCAATGCCATCACCTATGGCGGCGACACCGCGGCGCGTCGCGCCGACCTCGGCGAGGCCATTGCCGCTGCGGCCAATGGTGTCATCACTGCGGATGCCAAGGCAGAGTTCGATCGCGCCGTGGCGCTCGATGCGAACGAGGCGAAGGCGCGCTTCTTCCTCGGCCTCGCCGCCGAGCAGGACGGCCGCATGGCGGATGCCGCGGCGGTCTGGCGCGACATGCTGGCCAAGGCGCCGGCCGACGCGCCGTGGCGCAGCGTGGTGCAGGCCGCGCTGGCCCGTGTCGGCGGTCCTGCGCTGCCGGCGCTGTCCGACGACACCATTGCTGCCGCGCAGGGCATGGGCGCGGGCGACCGCAACGCCATGGTGCAGAGCATGGTCGACCGCCTCGCGACGCGGTTGAAGAATGACGGCAACGATGTCGAGGGATGGTTGCGGCTGGTGCGTGCCTATATGGTGCTGGGCGACCGCGACAAGGCGAAGCAGGCGGTGGCGGATGCGCGGCAGGCGGTCGGTTCCGACTCCGAGCGGCTGCGGCAACTCAACGACGGCCTGAAAAGCGCCGGGCTGGACGGGTGAGCATGATGCCGAAAAGTGCGCAGCGGTTTTCGGACCACATCATGCTCCTTGGAGGAGTCATATGACACGCAAGCAGCGACGGTTGACGATGATTGGCGGCTCGCTGGCGGTGCTGGCGGTGGCGGCGGCATTGGTGCTGAACGCCATGCGCGACTCCATCGTGTTCTTCTCGACGCCGACCATGGCGGCCGAGAAGCACGTTCCCGTCGGCAAGCGTTTCCGGCTCGGCGGACTGGTGCAGCCGGGCTCGCTGGTGCGCGGCGACAATCTCGCGGTGACCTTCGAGGTCGCCGACGGCGGCGCCAAGCTGCCGGTGGCCTACAAGGGAATCCTGCCCGACCTGTTCCGCGAAGGGCAGGGCGTGGTCGCCGAGGGCGCGCTCGATGCCAACGGCGTGTTCAAGGCCGACACCGTGCTGGCCAAGCACGACGAGAACTACATGCCGAAGGAAGTCGCCGACTCCCTGAAGAAGCAGGGCCACTGGAAGGACGACTACGACAAGAAGCCGGGTGCGGCGGGCGCGCAGGGCGCGTCGAACACGCCGCAGAGTGTCACTGACGCAAAACAAGGAGTTTTGCGGTGATCGCCGAAGCCGGACATTACGCGCTGGTGCTGGCGCTGGCGCTGGCGCTGATCCAGTCGACCGTGCCGATCCTCGGCGCGCGGCTGCACGATCCCGCGCTGATGAACGTGGCGCGCTCCACCGCGCTGGCGCAGCCGCTGTTCGCGGCGCTGTCGTTCACGGCGCTGGTGATGCTGCACGTCAACTCGGACTTCTCGGTCGCCAACGTGTTCGAGAACTCGCATTCGATGAAGCCGCTGCTCTACAAGATCACCGGCGTCTGGGGCAATCACGAAGGCTCGATGCTGCTGTGGGTGTCGATCCTGGCGCTGTTTGGCGGGCTGGTCGCGGCATTCGGCAACAACCTGCCGCTGACCTTGCGCGCAAACGTGCTGGCGGTGCAGGGCTGGATCGCCACCGCGTTCTACCTGTTCATACTGATCACCTCGAACCCGTTCCTGCGCCTCGCCAATCCGCCGATCGAGGGCCGCGATCTCAATCCGGTGCTGCAGGACATCGGCCTCGCGGTGCATCCGCCGATGCTCTATCTCGGTTATGTCGGCTTCTCCATCTCGTTCTCCTTCGCCGTCGCTGCTCTGATCGAAGGCCGCATCGATGCCGCCTGGGCGCGCTGGGTGCGGCCGTGGACGCTGGTGGCGTGGATCTTCCTGACGCTGGGCATCGCGATGGGCTCGTACTGGGCGTATTACGAGCTCGGCTGGGGCGGCTGGTGGTTCTGGGACCCGGTGGAGAACGCCTCCCTGATGCCGTGGCTGGCCGGCACCGCGCTGCTGCATTCGGCCGTGGTGATGGAAAAGCGCAACGCGCTGAAGGTCTGGACCATCCTTCTCGCGATCCTGACCTTCTCGCTGTCGCTGCTCGGCACCTTCCTGGTGCGTTCCGGCGTGCTCACCTCGGTGCATGCCTTCGCCACTGATCCCACCCGCGGCGTGTTCATCCTGTTGATCCTGTGCATCTTCATCGGCGGCAGCCTGACGCTGTACATGTGGCGGGCCTCGGCGCTGAAGCAGGGCGGGCTGTTCGCGCCGATCTCGCGCGAGGGCGCGCTGGTGCTCAACAACCTGTTCCTCACCACCGCCTGCGCTACCGTCTTCGTCGGCACGCTGTATCCGCTGGCGCTCGAAGTGCTCACCGGCGACAAGATCTCGGTGGGTGCGCCGTTCTTCAACCTGACCTTCGGGCCGCTGTTCGTGCCCCTGCTGCTGGCGGTGCCGTTCGGGCCGCTGCTGGCATGGAAGCGCGGTGACATCAAAGGCGCGGCGCAGCGGTTGATGGCCGCCGGCGTCGCTGCCCTGGTCGCCGTCGCGCTGCTGTGGGCCTGGACCAAAGGCGGCGCGGCGCTGGCGCCGCTGGCCATCGGCCTTGCGGTGTTCGTCATCGGCGGCGCCATCACCGACCTTGTCGAGCGCACCCAACTGTTCCGCGCGCCGTTCGGTACCGCCATGCGCCGCGCCCGCGGCCTGCCGCGCTCGACCTGGGGCACTGCTTTCGCGCATGCCGGCGTCGGCGTGGCGCTGATCGGCATCGTCTGCGAGACCACCTGGAACAGCGAATATATCGGCACCATGAAGCCGAATGAGGTCGCCAAGATCGCGGGATACGAACTCAGGCTCGACGACGTCACGCAGCGCCAGGGGCCGAATTTCCGCGAGATGATCGCCACCTTCGGCGTCAGCCAAGGCGGCGACAAGCTCAGCGTGATGACGCCGTCGAAGCGCAACTTCACCACGCGGCAGTCGTCGACCACCGAAGCGGCCCTGCTGTCGCGCGGCTTCAGCCAGCTCTACATCTCGCTCGGCGACACCGCGCCGGATGGCGGCATCGCGGTGCGGATTTATCACAAGCCGATGGTGCTGCTGATCTGGTTCGGCCCGGTGCTGATGGCGTTCGGCGGGTTGCTGTCGCTGTCCGACCGACGTTTGCGCGTCGGCGCACCGAAGCCGGCCAAGGTCCCGCGCGCGCTGCAGGCAGCGGAATGATGCGCGTGAATGTCTTGCGCGCTGCATGCGTCGCCTTGGCGATGATCGTCGCATCGCCGGCCGCCCACGCCGTGCAGCCCGACGAGATCATGGCCGATCCCGCCAAGGAAGCCCGCGCCCGCGAGCTGTCGCGCGAGCTGCGCTGCATGGTCTGCCAGAACCAGTCGATCGACGATTCCGATGCGCCGCTGGCGCGCGACCTGCGGCTGCTGGTGCGCGAGCGGCTGGCCGGCGGCGACAGCGACAGTCAGGTGCTGGACTTCCTGGTCGCGCGCTACGGCGAATTCGTGCTGCTGAAGCCGCGGCTGGAGCGGCACACGCTGCTGCTCTGGCTGCTGACGCCGCTGGCGCTCGGCGGCGGCGGCCTCGCGCTGTGGTGGCACTACCGGCGGCGTGAAAAGGGGACGGCAGCGGACGGCACGCCGCCGACGCTGTCGGCCGAGGAAGAGGCCCGGGTGGAGAAGCTGCTCGCGGGCGAGACGGCAGAGACCAGACAGGCCTAGCCTGCGCAAATCCGGATGCCGGATCGTACGTTGTTCACGCCACCGACAATGCAGCCTGGATGTTGCGGCCGGTGCGCTCGATATGTTCGCGCAGGATCCGCGTGGCGTCGCGCGTGCGCCGCTCGATCATCGCATGGGCGATCGCGGTGTGTTCGGCCGGAACGTCGCGATCGGGCTGGTGCTTCTTCAGAAAGATGCGCCGATAGCGGTCGCTCTGGTCGTGCAGGGTGGCGCAGAACTGCATTAGCAACGGCATCTGGCACGCCGAGATCAGCTCGGCATGAAATGCGCGATGGGCGGTCTCCCAGGCTTCCTGCTCGTCGATGGAACGCGGCCCGCGCTTGCAGCGACTGAGTTGGTGCAATGTGCCGAGCACGCGACCTTCCCAGGCGACGTCGCCGTGCGCGATACTTTCCTTCACCGCGAGACCTTCGAGCTCGACGCGCAGCCGGATGATTTCCGCCAGATTGCCGGGCGAGACCGGCGTCACCCGGTAGCCGCGCTGGTCGATCAGCGCCACCAGGCCGTCATTCTCGAGTCGGCACAGCGCTTCGCGCAGCGGGCTGAGGCTGACGCCGAAGGCGGCCCGCAGACGGTCGAGATTGAGCTTGCTGCCGGGCAGCAGCTCGCCCCGCATGATGGAGTCGCGCAGGCGCGCGACCAGCGTGGTCGAGAGCGTGGTCGGCACGGAACCGGCGGTACGTGCGGCGTTCATCGATGCATCACCCGTTGCTGTCGAAACCATAGAGCGCGGCGGGATTGTCCACCAGGACGCGCTGTTGCGCAGCCTCGTCGGGAATCCACAGCGGGATCAGATCGACCAAGTCGCCGTCGTTGGGCATGGGCACGGGGCAGATGGGGTGCGGCCAGTTGCTGCCCCAGATGATCCGATCAGGCCGGGCCTCGATCACGCGGTGGATCATCGGCAGCATGTCGCGATGCGGATAGGGCTCGGCGGAGAGGCGGTAGAGACTGGCGAGCTTGATCCAGCATCGATCGGTATCGAGCAGCCGCAGCAGCGTCCGGAACGGTTCGGAATCGACGCCTTCCGCGGCGCTGATGCGCGCGAGGTGATCGAGCACGAACGGGCTGCGCACCGTCAACAGCTGCGGCGCCACGTCGACCAGTTCGGTCGCCTTGTTGAAATGCAGCACCAGATGCCAGCCGAGATCGAAGGTTTCCTCCGCCAGCCCGCGCAGATGCGCGAACGACGCACCCCCGCTCACCACTGTCGACATGCGACAGCCACGCATTCCGGCGCGGTGCAGGTCTTCCAGTTCGCCCGGCGAGAGGCCGGAGGCGATCACGGCGACGCCGCGCAGCCGGGTCGGATGGGAACGCAGCGCGGAGAGGGTTGCCCGATTGTCGGTGCCATGCGCGCCGCCATGCACGATGACCGCGCGGTCGATCCCCAGTGTCGCGTGGAGCTGCATCAGGTCGTCGCAGGTGCAGTCTTCCGGCGTGTAGCTGCGCTGGTCGCTGAAAGGGAAGGTTGCCTGTGGGCCGAACACGTGGACGTGGGTGTCGCAGGCGCCGGGCGGCATGACGAACGCCGGTCGTTTCGGATGGCGGTCCGGACCGGGGCAGGGCTTCGGCGACATGCCGGGCGTGGGTGACGTCATCTTTCGTGCATCCCGTTCATTCGGCTGCAGTGCGCCATCCGGCGTGCCGCTGTCCGGCCGATTTGACGGCAGCGGAAATGGCTGTCAACATAAAATCGACGATACAGAAAAAATCGATGATCTTGGAGGATCGCATGCGGCTCGTGGTTTCCGCCTTGGCGGCTTTGGTGATGATGGTCCAGATCGGCCAGCCGGCTGAAGCAGGGTTTCCCGATCGCGGCGTGCGCATCGTGGTGCCGTTTCCGGCCGGCGGTTCAAACGACGTGGTCGCGCGCATGCTCGGCGCCAAACTGCAGGAGCTGTGGGGCCAGCCGGTGGTGATCGACAATCGCGCGGGCGCCGGCGGCAATATCGGCGCCGAGTCCGTCGCCCGATCGCCTGCCGACGGTTACACATTGCTGCTGACCGCGCCGGGACCGCTCGCCGTCAATCAATCGCTCTACACGCAGCTTTCGTTCAACCCCATGAAGGATTTCACGCCCGTTGCGCTGATCGCATCGGTGCCGATCGTGCTCGCCGTGAACCCGAACGTGAAGGCAACGACCGTCGCCGAGTTGATCGCGCTCGCCAAGGCGTCGCCGGGCAAGCTCAATTTCGGTTCGTCCGGCCTTGGTTCGACCAACCATCTCGCCGGCGAACTTCTGAAGACGCGCGCCGGCATCGACATTGTCCATGTGCCGTATCGCGGCGCGGCCCCGGCCATGAACGACCTGATCGGCGGCCAGATCCCGATGATGTTCGACAACATGCCGGCGATCCGTCCGCAGGTCCAAGGCGGCACGATCCGCGCGATTGCGGTGGCCGGCGCCAAGCGTTCGCCGTTGTTCCCCGAATTGCCGACGATGGTCGAGGCGGGCGTCCCGAATTTCGAGGCATCGTCATGGTTCGGCCTCGTGGCACCGGCCGGGATGCCGCCGGATGTGATGAACACCCTGATCGACAGCGTCACGAAGCTGCTGAAGGACCCCGACATGGTGAAGCGACTGGCCGACGTGGGCGCCGAGCCCGGCACGTTGTCAGGCAATGCCTTCGCTGCATTTTTGCGCACGGAGTCCGATAAATGGGGCCAGGTGGTCAAGACAGCCGGCGCCAAGGTCGAGTAGGACCTGACAGCATGTCCGATTTGAAGATGAGAGCCCCATGACCGACAATCCAGTGCAGCTCGACGAACTGAAATCCCGTTACGAAGCGATGATCGGCTTCACGCCGCCGAAGATCGCAAAGCGGCTCGAACTCGGCATGCGTGTCGATCCCGCGCTGGTGACCGCGCTGGAAGACTGGCGAATCGCGGCCCTGACGCCGGCTGCGCTGGACCAGAAGACCGTGCAGCCGATGTCGTTTGCCATTCTGCTGGTGCAGACCTCGGAAGCTGCGGCCAATCACGCCAAGGCCGCGATCAAGGCCGGGGCCACGCTGGAAGAACTGCATGCCAGCGCCGGTATCGCGGCGCTGTTCCGCGGCGTCGCCGCCTTCAACATGGCCGGCGAAATTCTCGCCGGCCTGTTCCCGGAGCCGAAGGCATAGGCGTTCTCATAGCCCCGCAGCGTTCTGGATCACCGCTGTGAACGACCGGTCGACGATGGCGGCCGCGTCGAGCTTCTGCTTGATCAGGCCGGCACGCAGGTAGAGATCGATGGTCTTCTGCTCGTCGGCCACCACCGCGTCGTCGATCGGCGCGATGCGCACCTTGGCCCGCGCCAGCCAGTTCTGCGGCACCGCCGGCGGGATGTTCATGAGCTTGCCCCAGGTCTCCGCATAGGCGCTGACATTCGTGAGCGACCATGCCCGCGCCGCGGTGAGGCGTTTCACGAAGTCCTCCAGCTGGGCGCGCTTGTCCCTGATAGCGTCGGGCGTCGCCACCTGGAAGCTGAGGCCGGCCGTCAGGCCTTCGGCGGTGAGCACGCGGCGCGAGGCGAACAGCACTTCCTCCTGACTGACATAGGGCTCCCATGTCGACCATGCGTCGACCGAGCCGCGGGTATAGGCCACCTTGGCGTCGGACGGCGCCAGGAACACGATCTGCACGTCGGAGGTGGTCCAGCCCTTCGATTCCAGCGCGGCGAGAATCAACTGGTGGCCGATCGAACCGCGGCCGGTGGCGATCTTCTTGCCCTTGAGATCGTCGAAGTTCCTGATCGCGGAGTCCTTCGGGACAAGTACCGCGAGACCCTCGCCGGTCTGGCGGATCGCGGCGATCGCCTTCACCGGCACGTTGGCCGCAGCGGCGAAGGTGAACGGTGCATCGCCCACCAACCCGGTCTCGATGGCCCCGGCGCCGAGCGCTTCCAGCAGCGGTGCGGCGGCGGGAAACTCCTTCCATTCGATCCTATAGGGCACGTCCTTGAGCACGCCGGCGGCCTCCATCACCGCCTGCGCGTTGCCCTTCTGGTCGCCGACGCGCAGCGCGGTCTGCGCATCGGCGGATGACAGCGTCGCGGCGAACAGCGCGGCGGCGAGGATCAGGTGTTTCATTCTGCTGCGACTCCGCGGATCGACTGGCGCTCGGCGATCAGCTTTCGCGTCAGCGGGATTAGTTCGCGGCCGTATTCGATGGCATCGATCAGCGGATCGAAGCCGCGGATCAGGAAATGGCTGACGCCGAGGTCATAATAGTCGCCGAACGCCTCGGCGACCTGCTCGGGCGTGCCCACCAGCGCGGTGGTGTTGCTGTTGGCGCCGGTGAGTTTGGCGATTTCTGTCCACAGCCGCTTGTCGATGCGCGTGCCCTGTTCGGCCAGTGCGAGCAGGCGTTTTGCGCCGACGGTGGCGTGGCCGTCGGCCGGCTTGCGATAGCCGGTCTTGTCCTGCAGGGCGGTGGCGCGGGCAAGGATGTCCTCGGCCTTGGCCCACGCTTTCTCCTCGGTGTCGGCGATGATCGGCCGCACCGACAGGCTGAAGCGTGGCGTCGGCCGGCCGTGCCTGGCAGCGGCGGTGTGGACGCGCGCGGTGACGTCGCGCACCTGGGCATAGGATTCGCCCCACAGCGCGAAGGTGTCGGCATGCTTGCCGGCGACTTCGATGGCGGCATCCGACGCGCCGCCGAAGAACACCGGAATGCCGCCCGGCCGATACGGCTTGACCTGCGAGAAGCCGTTTTCGACCTGATAGTACTTGCCGTTGTAGGTGAACGGCTTGTCGCTGGTCCATTCGGCCTTGATCACATCCAGCCATTCGGCGGTTCGGGCGTAGCGCTCGTCCTTGTCGTCGACGGTGTTGCCGTCCTGCTTCAGCTCCGTCGCGTTGCCGCCGGTGATCACATGCACCGACACCCGGTCGTGCCAGAGCTGATCGATGGTGGCGAGCTGCCGCGCGATCAGCGTCGGCGCGGTGAAACCCGGTCGCTGCGCGATCATGACCTTGAGGCTTTCCGTGACGCCGAGCACGTGCTGCCCGATCTGCAGGCTGTCCGGGGTGGTGGAATGAAACGCCAGCAGCGCGCGGTCGAAGCCGGCATTCTCATGGGCCTTGGCGATGGTCTCGATGTGATGGCGGTCGATCACCGGCCCCTGACGGACGATGGTTTCGGACGAATTGTTGTTGCTGATAAATCCGATGAACTCGATGGACATGACGGGCTCCTGTTGGGTGTGAAAAGACTAGACGCCGAGCGCCAGTCGGCCGGCGGCGATGCGCGTGGCATCGTCCTGCGGGGTGTGAACGCGGCCGCACAGCGCGTCGCGGTGGTGCCGCTCCAGCGGATTGGCGCGGGTGAGGCCGTGATTGCCGCTCAGCGCCAGCGCCGCATGGGTGACGGCGATGGCGTTCTCGGTGACGGTGAGTTTCAGGATGTTGGAGTCCGAAGCGCCGATGGCGATGCCATCGTCGAAATCACCGGCGAAGCTGGCGATCAGTCGGGCGTTGACGGCGAGATGCGCTTCGATGCCGCCGACCGCTTCCTGCACCCGCGGCAGGGTTGCCAGCGATGCGCCGAGATTCGACGGCACGCGGCTGTTGAGGAAATGCACCAGCCAGTCGCGTGCGGCACGCGCCACGCCATCGTAGATCGCGGCGATGAACACGTTGTGCGCGCTGGCCTGGAGCGGGTCGGGCGCCCCCCATTGGTCCGGCCGGCGCACATCGATCTCGTGGTCGAGGGGAAACACCACATCGTCGAACACCACGTCATGGCTGCCCGATGCGCGCAGCCCGATATGGTCCCATGTTTCCACGATGCGCGTGCCGGGCAGGCCGGCGGGCACCAGGAACAGGCCGACGCGGAGCTCCGGCTCGTCAGTCTTCGCCCACACCGCATACCACTTCAAAATCGGCGACCCCGTCGAATAGATCTTTCGTCCGCTCAGCCGCCAGCCGGTTTCGGTGCGCCGTGCGGTCGTCGCCGGCAGGCCGCCACGCGACGGCGAGCCGAGGTCCGGTTCGACGCGCAGCGCATTGATCAGCGCCAGCCCATCGACAGTCTCCTTGGCCAGCCTGCGGGCCAGATGGGCCGGCCAGCGCGGGCTCCGCGCGATGATCAGATGCTGGATGTAGTGCATCGACAGCACCAGGGCGGTTGACGGATCGGCCCTGGCGATGATGCTGACCACGTCGGCCGCCTCGCGCAGGCCGGCGCCGCCGCCGCCCAGTGCTTCCGGCACCGTCAGCGCCAGCAGGCCCGCATCGGACAGTTCCTGGAAATTCGCGAACGGAAAACTGCCAGCGCGATCGTGTGCCGTCGCGCGCTCGGCGAAGCCAGCGGCGAGTTGGACGGCTTTCTCCCGGCTGCCCGACGCGGTGTCACCGTGCTGGTCGTCGTGTTTGAGAATGTTCAGCCGGCTCACCATGTCGCGTCCAATCCCAGCAGCCCGAGAATATGCTTTCGCAGTTCCGCCAGATGCGGATCGCCACGGTGGCGCGGGTAGGGACGGTCCACCGCGATGTCGGCCTTGATGGTTGCAGGGCGATCGCTGAACACGATGACGCGGTTGGCCAGGAACAGGGCTTCCTCCACATCATGGGTGACCAGCAGCGCCGTGAAGCCGCTGCGCTGCCACAGCGAAACCAGTTCGGCCTGCATGGTGATGCGCGTCAGCGAATCCAGCTTCCCCAGCGGCTCGTCGAGCACCAGGATCTTGGGGTCGTTGACCAGCGCGCGGGCCAATGCGACCCGTTGCGCCATGCCGCCGGAGAGCTGGTGCGGGTACGCGTTCCTGAACGTCGTCAGCCCCACCAGATCGATGGCGGCATCGACGCGGTGCCGTTGCGTCTTGAGAATGCCCTGGGCTTCCAGCCCGAGCGCGACATTGTTCCAGACGGTGCGCCATGGAAACAATGTCGGATCCTGGAACACCACCACCCGCGATGGATGCGGTTGCGTGATCAGTTCGCCGTCCTCACGCAAGGTGCCGGCGCGCGGCGGCTCGAGGCCGGCAACGAGACGCAGCAGCGTGGACTTGCCGCATCCGGACGGCCCGAGCAGCGCGACGAATTCGCCGGGCGCGGCGCTGAAACTGACATTGTCGAGCACCGGCAGCACATTGCCGTCGATGTCGAAGGCGTGGCTGACGCCGGCGATGTCCAGCGCGGCTCCGGCCGTGACGGGGATATGTTCGGCGCGTGCGAGGGCTACCATTTGACGACGCCTTTTTGCCAGACCAGCAGATGGTCACGAGTCCTGAACAACAGGGTGATGGCGCCGGAGCACAGCAGCGACATCACGATCAGCGCCGCATACATGTTGGCGTAGGCGGCCCAGCCCTGCGCCCATTGCAGGTACCAGCCGAGCCCGGCCTTGACGCCGATCATCTCGGCGACGACCAGCACCGCGAACGACGATCCCAATCCCATGAACAGGCCGACGAACACGTGCGGCAAAGCGGCGGGGATCGCCACCTTCAGCACCAGGAACGACGGCTTGGCGCCAAGCGTGCGCGCCACGTCGTAATAGGCGCTGCTGACGCTCGCCACGCCCGACCATGTGAGCACCGTCACCGGAAAGCCGGTGGCCAGCGCGATCAGGAAGGTCGAGGCGCTCCAGCTCGACGGGAAGGTGAAGAAGGCGATCGGCAGCCAGGCGGTGGCCGGCAGCGGACCGATGAAGCGCAGCACCGGATGCACCCAGTAGCCGACCGCGCGCGACCAGCCGATCGACACGCCGGTGAGGAAGCCGACGGTGGCGCCGATGAAGTAGCCGCCGAGCTGCAGTTTGACGGAGGCGAACACGCTGTCGAGCAGCTTGGGCAGATCGTCGGTGTAGACCTCGACAATGGACTGCGGCGGCGGAAAGAACGGCAGTGGCAGCCAGGCGAATTTCGCGGTGGTGACTTCCCACAGCGTCAGGAACAGGCCGAGCGCAAGAAACCACGGTGCGCGTTGCTGCAGGCCGGCGCCGAACTTGCCGAGCGCCCCGCGCGCCGCTGTCGCGACGACGATTGCCGCGGCGACGGCGAAGGCGGTGTAGGCCACCGCTTCGGTACGCGGCCAGTCACCGATATCGGGCCACCACAGGCATGACAGGCCGAAAGCCAGCCAGGCGAGCCCGGCCCCGATGCCGGAGATGCTGAGGCCTAGATGACTTGCGCGAAGCTTGCTCGCGATATGCAGGCCGCCGTCGCCGGCGACCAGCACCGTCTCACGATCCGCGCCGAACGGCGCGATGTCAGAACTCCGAATACGTCGACATAGATCTTCTCCGCAAATTTCGTCGTATCGGTGCTGGGCTTGAACACGGAGACCGTCTTCAGGTCGTCGGCATAGGCCTTGAGCTCGCGCTTCAGGGCCTCGCCCACCGGGTGATGATGATGGGTGTGGTAGCGCACCATGCCCTGCAGGTCGGCGATGCTGGCGTTCTTCGGCGCATAGGGCGCGAACGAGGCCGCGGCCTTGTCGGGATTCTGCGCGGTGAACATCGCCGCATCGAGCAGCGCCTGCGTGATCGCCCGCGCCACCTGCGGCTCCTCGCGCACCAGGCTGCCGCGCAGGCCGAGAATGCAGCAGGTCTTGTCCTTGTATTCACCGTCGAGATTGGACGCGACTTCCTTGTACGCGGTGTCCTTCAGCCAGAGATAGGCGATCGGGTCGGAGGCCAGGAATGCCTGCACTTCGCCCTTCTCGACGGCGAGCTGCAGCAGGCTGCCGGGGTAGGGGCGCCAGTCGACGTCCTTGTTGGGATCGATGCCCTGCTTGGCGAGCTGGATCGAGAAGAAGTTCTTGTCGGGGCCGGCGAGGTCGCCCACCGCGACCACCTTGCCCTTGAGGTCGGACAGTTTGTCGACGCCGGAATTCACCTTGCTCAGGACGCGCATGCAGCCGCCATGGGTGCCGGCAGCGATCTTGACGTCGAAGCCCTGTTCCAGCGGCTTCAGCCAGCGCAATGCCATGCCGAGACCGGCGTCGGACTTGCCGGTGGCGATGGCCTCCAGCAACTGGTCGGTGGAGCCGCTGTAGTTGATCAGCTCGACGTCGAGATTGTGCTTCTGGAAGAAGCCGTGGTCGATGGCGACCGGCACCGGCGCGAGGCACACCGCGCCAGCATTCCACGACAGTTTCAGCTTGCGCGGCGCGCCGCCTGGCGGCGGCGCATCGGACGCGGTCTTGCAGATCGGAAATTCGGAAAAGTCGATGCCGGACGTCGCAGCACGGAACGGAAAGGCCTGCGCGCCGAACACGCCGATGGGTGCTGCGAGCGCAGCGGCAGCACCGGCGCGCAGCAAGCCGCGGCGATCGAGCAGTGTTTTGCCCTTGCTAACGTTCGGATCGTTGTCGATGGACATGGTCTCTCCTGTCTGCAAACGGCAAGGCGCCGCCGTCGCCGCAACGCGCGGGCGTTGCTGCCTGATGCTTTCGAAGCTGACGCTCAGTGAAACCGGTTCAATTTCGCAGAGTTGTCGGCGCTCGCTACGGTGAAGCTGATGGTGCGATGATGCGCGGCAGCATCATGATCGTCAATGAAATGGAATTTTGAATGTGCTGCGGTTCGGAGAGTTTATCTCCACCCGCGATTTGTCTGGAGGCGAATTCGGTTCGTGTGCCGGTTACGACAGTTCTGCGGCTGGTATTGAACGTCGCATGGCGATTTCATTTCCGTGGATGAGTCCGACGACCACGTCATGCGGGTGGCGGCAAGGCAGGAGAGGTCCGCCTCGCCGCCTCAACCTGGCCGCGGCGTAGGTACTCCATGAGCGAGCGGCATGGGGCAGGATTCATGCGGGCCCCTGTTTTCACGGAATCTTGACCTTTGTCTGCAAAAACACGCTGCAATCAGCCAGTTTCGACCTGCCCGAGAGAGCCCATGTTCGCCAACAGCAATCTGACCATCCGCTTTCTGGTCGGGGGCGTTGTGGGAGCATTGCTGCTCCTGCTGGCCTTCGGCGGCGGCACCGGCTTTGTCGCGGTCCTGTATCTCAACAACCAGATCGTCAGCCTGTCGGCCGATTTCGGCGCGCTCAGCGGCGCCAGCCACGACCACGCCATGCAGACCTATCAGCAGGCGCATGCGGCGTTTTCCTACTTTCTGATGGCTTGCGTCGCCATCGCGATCTTTGCCCTGGTGGTTTGCCTGGCCACCTTCTTCGCGGTTCGCAACGGGATCATGGGGCCGCTGGCCGCCATCGTTCACGCCATGCGGGAGGTCGCCGACCAGAAGTACGACACCGCCATTCCCGGCCTGGGCAAGCCGAACGAGATCGGCCTTCTGGCCGGCGCGCTCGAGATATTCAAGACCAATGGCCTGGAACGGCAGCGCCTCACGCAACAGCAACTGCTGGAAGCCGCGCACCAGAGCGAGCGCTCGCGCTTTCTCGATGACAAGATCCGGGATTTCAACGGGCTGATCGCCAACGTGGTGGGCAGCGTCGCGTCGTCCGCGACCCGCTTGAAGAGCAATGCCGAAGCCCTGTCGCAGGCCGCCAACGAAACCACAGCCAAGGCCAACGCCGTCGCCAGCGCCGCGAGCCAGGCCAGCACCAGCGTCCAGACGGTCGCCAGCTCCGCAGAGGAGATGACGACCTCCATCGGCACCATCAGCCAGCGCGTCAGCAACGCCACCCACCGCGCCGAAGGCGCCGCCGCACAGGCCCGCAAGAGCCGTGATACCATCCACACGCTCTCGGAAGCCGCCGAGAAGATCGGCGCAGTCGTGCAACTGGTGCAGGCCATCGCATCGCAGACCAATCTGCTGGCACTGAACGCCACCATCGAGGCGGCCCGCGCCGGCGAATCCGGGAAGGGATTTGCCGTGGTCGCCACCGAGGTCAAGCATCTCGCGGACCAGACCAGCAAGGCCACCGAAGAAATCTCGCTGCAGGTCGCGAGCATTCAGGGCATCACCGGCGAGACCCGCGAGGCGATGGACGGCATCTCGAACACCATCGCGGAAATCAGCGAGATCATGACCGGCATCGAGGTCGACACGGCGCAGCAGCGCACTGCGACGCAGGACATCTCGAACAGCGTGCAGGACGCGGCGCGCGGCACCCTGGACGTCTCCAACCATATCGTCCAGATCACCTCGACCTCGTCGGAGACCGGGCGGATGGCGAGCGATGCGCGCGACTCCGCGGTCGATCTGTCGCGTCAGGCGGAAACCCTGAAGCGCGAAGTTGACGGCTTCATCGTCAGCGTCAAGGCGGCGTAAGCCTCTCGCCACGCAGTCCTACAAGTCATCGCAACAGCATTGCGTGATGGCGTCTTTCGTCGTTCTGGCAGGCTCAACGCTGTCTCATGTCGAAGTGCCGGTCAGCTCCGCTGCGAGTTCGCCTGCGACATCCCGCCACACACCCGCGCTGTCATATTACGAAACATTAATTCCCCCGCCAGCGCACGGTAAGGCGGGAAACCCCATCTTCAGTCCTGTCAGGTGCCTGCCCCCCGCACCGTTGATTCAGGTTCTGGAGAATTCGAATGACCGACCGCCCCACCGATTTCAATGAACTGCCGTCCTACAAGCCGGCTCGCCGCTCGCTGTTCTCTGCGCGCAAGTTTGCGCTGATGGCGTCGGTCGTCGCCGGCCTCGGCGTCGCCGCTTACGGCCTCAGCCCGTCGCCGCATTCGCTCGACATCTTCTCGACGCCGGCCCATGCGCAGGTCGACAGGCAGGTCAAGCAGGAAGCCCAGAAGCCGATCGGCTTTGCCGACATCGTCGAGCGTGTGAAGCCGTCGGTGATCTCGGTCAAGGTCAACATCAAGGAGAAGGTTGCAGCCCGTGACGACAGCGGCAGCAACGAGGATCCGCCGTTCCAGCCGGGCTCGCCGATGGAACGCTTCTTCAAGCGCTTCAACGGTCCGGATGGCCTGCCGCCCGGCATGCGCGGCGGTCCGCGCGGCGGACGCGGCGCGGTGACCGGGCAGGGCTCGGGCTTCTTCATCTCGGCCGACGGGTTTGCCGTGACCAACAACCATGTGGTCGATGGCGCCGACAAGGTGGAAGTGACCACCGATGATGGCACGACCTACAAGGCGAAGGTGATCGGCACCGATCCGCGCACCGACCTGGCCCTGATAAAGGTCGAGGGCGGCAGCAACTTCCCGTTCGCGAAGCTGGCTGACGGCAAGCCGAGGATCGGCGACTGGGTGCTCGCGGTCGGCAATCCGTTCGGCCTCGGCGGCACCGTGACCGCCGGCATCGTCTCGGCCAGCGGTCGCGACATCGGCAACGGCCCCTATGACGATTTCATCCAGATCGACGCGCCCGTGAACAAGGGCAACTCGGGTGGCCCGGCCTTCGACACCTCCGGCGAAGTGATGGGCGTCAACACCGCGATCTATTCGCCGTCCGGCGGCAGCGTCGGTATCGCGTTCTCGATCCCTGCCTCCACCGTGAAGACGGTGATCGCGCAGCTCAAGGACAAGGGCACCGTCAGCCGCGGCTGGATCGGTGTGCAGATCCAGCCGGTGACCCAGGACATCGCCGACAGCCTTGGCCTGAAGAAGGCGGAAGGCGCGCTGGTGGCTGAGCCGCAATCCGACGGTCCGGCGGCCAAGGCCGGCATCGAATCCGGCGATGTCATCACCGCGGTCAACGGCACAGTGGTCAAGGACGCCCGCGAACTGGCACGCACCATCGGCGGATTTGCCCCGGGCAACTCGGTCAAGCTCAACGTGATCCACAAGGGCAAGGACAAGGAACTGAGCCTGACGCTCGGCCAGTTGCCCAACTCGATCGAGGCCAAGGCCGACATCGACGGCGGCGACAAGGGCAGTTCGTCGCGCGGTTCCGACGTGCCGCGCCTTGGCCTGACGCTGGCACCGTCCAGCACGGTGGCGGGTGCCGGCAAGGACGGCGTGGTGGTCACCGAAGTCGATCCCAAGAGCCCCGCCGCCGAGCGTGGCTTCAAGGAAGGCGATGTGATCCTCGAAGTGGCCGGCAAGAACGTGGCCAGCCCCGGCGACGTGCGCGAGGCGATCGTCGCGGCGCGGACCGAGAACAAGAACAGCGTGCTGATCAGGGTTCGCAGTGGCGGTTCGTCGCGCTTCGTCGCGGTGCCGCTGGCCAAGGGCTGATCCCGCACACTTGAGCGAATGGGAAGTGCCGCTGGCATCGTCGCCCCCGCCGACGGCGCTTTCCTGGGGAGCGGGTGAAAACCCGCTCCCCGCCGTTACCTTCCGAAGGATAAGCCCCCTCCGTCGGAAGGCATGACGGGCGGTGAAGTCTCCCCCAGCTTCACCGCCCGTTTCATTTCCAGTCAAGGCGCATTCCGCCGCCTTGCATGAGAGGCCCGTGCGCGCCATGGTGATGGAAATTCACAACACCCGAACAGAACCCGTTCCCCAGATGCGCCTGCTGATCATCGAAGACGACCGCGAATCCGCCGACTATCTGGTCAAGGCGTTTCGCGAGGTCGGCTATGTCGCCGACCAGGCCAGCGATGGCGAAGAGGGATTGGCGCTCGCCGAGGACGGTGCCTACGACGTGCTGGTGGTCGACCGCATGCTGCCCAAGCGCGACGGCCTGAGCGTGATCGGCGCCCTGCGCGAGAAGGGCAACCGCACCCCGGCGCTGATCCTCTCCGCACTGGGCCAGGTCGACGACCGCATCAAGGGTCTTCGCGCCGGTGGCGATGACTATCTGCCGAAGCCCTACGCCTTCGCCGAACTGCTGGCGCGCGTCGAGGTGCTGTCCCGCCGCAATGGCGGACCGACAGAGGAGACCAGCTACAGGGTCGGCGACCTCGAACTCGACCGGCTGTCGCACCGCGTCGCCCGCGGCACCGAGGAACTGACGCTGCAGCCGCGCGAATTCCGGCTGCTCGAATATCTGATGAAGCATGCCGGGCAGGTGGTGACCCGCACCATGCTGCTGGAAAACGTCTGGGACTATCACTTCGATCCGCAGACCAACGTCATCGACGTCCACATCTCGCGCCTGCGCTCGAAGATCGACAAGGGTTTTGAGAAACCGCTGCTGCACACCATCCGCGGCGCCGGCTACATGATCCGCGACGGGATGAAGTAGCGTCGCGGAGTGTCCAGCGGATAGCCGCCGTCGTCCGGACTATTTCTCCTTTCGCCGCATCTCGTCGCGGCGCATCGGCATGGCGTCCACCTTGCCGAACAACTCGTTCGCGGCTAGCGGCCTGTCGGATGACACCGCGGCATTGCCATCTTTCCCCACCAGCACGACCTTGAACGCCCTGTCGCCGCCCGAAAACTGCCGGCGGAGCTCCCGGGAGCGGTCGTCGTCGTCGGCAGCTTCGATCAGCACGATCTGCCGCTCGGCCATGCCGCTGGCGTTCTGTTGGAAGATTCGGCGTTGCGCAGCCAGGCTTTCATCCTGCCGGCCCGGGGCCATCACCACCAGCACGCGGTTCTTCCATTGGAAGCTGGACAGCGACGTGCTCCTCGCCTCAGCGGACATGGCGACACCAATCATAGAACAAAGAACAAGTAATCCCGTCTTGCCTGCAAGTCTCATCGCGAGGTCCACCTGTTTCGCATCGCCGCTCTGTGCTCACCGTCATTGTCGGCGAGCCATCAGTTCTACCCCACCACGTCGTATTGGCCGCGCAACACATAGGCCATGGCGCGTACCCGCGCGCGCCATGCTGGAGCGTCCGTGACCGCGCCCGCTGCCGGTGTGATGCGCAGCATCGCATTCCACGGCCTTGAGCCGTACACGACCACCTCAAAGCCCTGTTTGGGACAGCCGTCGATGGCTCTGAGCGCGCGCAGAATGATCTCGGTCATTTCCTGCGGGCTGCAGGTGCGTGGGCCTTCGGCGGTGAGTTGAGGCTCCAGCAGGTCGGACGCGGCTTCGGCTTCGACGGGCGGGCCGAGCGCGTCCTCGGGGACGACCGTCGGCACGGGCACGGGTTTTTCCGGCTTCCGCAGAAGCCGGTCGACGAGGCCCAGCAATCCATGATCGTGTTCGGTCGGTTCTGTCATCGGCACAACGCGACTACATTTGCACAGCGCCATTTAAGCGGTATTTGCACGGCGTTGTCGATGGCCGCGAGCGCAGTCGCCCGCTCCTGACGCCGGGTCGGCAGGACCCAACGGCACATTACGAACGTCTCATGATCCAACGCTGTCGGCGCAGCGCCGCCGCTGATAGGATGCGGCATGATCTGCGCCGGACGGTCGCAGCGATCCATGAGAGTCCAATATTCGTGACGGCATTCGGCAAACTCATCCGTACCACCGCATTCCGGCTGACGCTGGCCTATCTGTTTATCTTCGCGCTGTTCGCGGCGTCGCTGCTGGGCTATTTCGCCTGGAATACGCGGCGGCTGATCAATGACCAGATCACCACCACGGTGGATGGCGAGATGGACGAGCTGAGCGAGCTGTTCGCCCGGCGCGGCCTGCGCGGCATCGTGTTCGCCATCGAGAACCGGGCGCTGCGGCCCGGTGCCAATCTCTATCTGATCACCACGCCGGCGGGGCAATCCATCGCCGGCAACGTGGCTTCGCTGGAGCCCGGCGTGATGGCCAGCAGCGGCTGGTCGGAAACCGCCTACCGCCGGCTCGACGATCCCGACTCCTCCGGGCACCGCGCGCTGGTTCGGGTGTCGCGGCTGTCCAGCGGCTTCCGCCTGCTGATCGGCCACGATCTCGAGGAGCGGCGGCGGCTGTTCGGCATCGTTGCCAATGCGGCACAATGGTCGGTGCTGATCGTGGTGGTGCTCGGCCTCGGCGGCGGCATCTTCGTGGCGCGGCGAGTGCTGCGCCGGATCGACGCCATGACCGGCACCACGCAACGCATCATGTCCGGCGATCTCTCCGGCCGGCTGCCGGTCGGACGCAGCGGCGACGAGCTCGATCGCCTCGCGGAAAACCTCAACGCCATGCTGGAGCGCATCGAGGCGCTGATGATGGGGCTGAAGGAAGTCTCCGACAACATCGCCCACGATCTCAAGACGCCGCTGACGCGGCTGCGCAACCGCGCCGAGGACGCGCTGGCGACCGCTGGCAACGAGGCCGAATACCGCGCCGCGCTGGAACGCACCATCGAGGAATCCGACGGCCTGATCCGGACGTTCAACGCGCTCTTGATGATCGCGCGCGCGGAATCCGGCCAGGCGCGCGACAACATGGCGGAGTTCGACGCCGCCGATGTGGCGCAGGGCATTCACGAACTCTACGAGCCGCTCGCTGAAGACAGTGGCCTGACGCTCGCCGTCAGTACGGATCATGCGCCGATGCATGGCAACCGCGAGCTGATCAGCCAGGCGCTGGCCAATCTGGTGGAGAACGCGATCAAATACGGCCAGCCGCCGCTGCTGCCGCAGCCCGCGAACGGCGGTGCTGCGGAGGGCAGGGACCTCCGGGAGATCCTGATCGAGGCGCGGCGTGACGGCGACCGGGTGCTGCTGAGTGTCACCGACCATGGCCCGGGCATTCCCGAGGCCGACCGCAAGCACGCCGTGGAGCGCTTCGTGCGGCTCGAGGCCAGCCGGACGCTGCCGGGTTCCGGGCTGGGGCTGAGCCTCGCTTCTGCGGTGGCGACGCTGCATGGCGGTGAACTCAGGCTCGGCGACGCCGCGCCCGGTCTGCGTGCGACACTGGCGCTGCCCGCGGGCACCGGTGAGGGTCTTGCGATTCAAACGTCGAATGTGCCACAGAAGACGGCATGACCTCATCCGCGAAGGGCGACGCGGACCAATTTCATCTGGCTGCCGCGTTCGTCAGCGGGCCCCAGGTGTTTGCACCCGCCGAAGCCGAGCAGCGCCTCACCGACTGGCTCATCGAGCTTGAGCCGGCCCAGTCCAGCGCCTTCCGCGCTGTCGCTGAGCAGTTTCCCCATGTCAAATCCACGCTGGTCGGCATTGCCGAAGCGTCACCGTACCTGTTCGACCTGATCCGCGGCGATCCCGCGCGCGCGTTGCGGTTGCTGCGCGGAGCGCCGGACAGCCATCTGGCAATGCTGATCGAACGCACCTCTGCGGCCGTGATCGCGGCCGGGAGCGAAGCCGAAGCCATGCGGCTGCTGCGCGCCATGAAGGCCGAAGCGGCATTGCTGATCGCACTGTGCGACATCGGCAGCGTCTGGCCGGTGATGCGGGTGACCGGCGCGCTGACCGACCTTGCCGTCGCCTCCGTGCAAGCGGCGCTGCGCTTCCTGCTGCGGCAGGAGGCGATGCGCGGCCGGCTTTTGCCCGTGGACAGCGATGCGCCCGAGGTCGGCAGCGGCCTTGTCGTGCTGGCGATGGGCAAGATGGGCGCCGGCGAGCTGAACTATTCCAGCGACATCGATCTGATCGTCTTCTTCGACGGCGATGCCACCGTGCTGGCCGACGGGCTCGAGCCGCAGCCGTTTTTCGTGCGCGTGGCGCAGGGGTTGTCGCGGTTGCTGCAGCAGCGCACCGGCGACGGCTATGTGTTCCGGGTCGACCTGCGGCTGCGGCCTGACCCGGCCTCGACACCGGTGGCGATCTCGGTCGCGTCGGCGCTGCATTACTACGAGCGCGAGGGCCGCACCTGGGAGCGCGCCGCCATGATCAAGGCGCGGCCCTGCGCCGGCGACGCCAAGGCGGGCGAGGCGCTGCTGGCGGAGATCGCGCCGTTTGTCTGGCGCAAGCATCTCGATTTTGCCGCGCTCGCCGATGTCCATGACATGAAGCGGCAGATGCAGAGCTTTCGCGGCCAGAGCGAGGTGATGGTCGAGGGCCACAACGTCAAGGTCGGCCGCGGCGGCATCCGCGAGATCGAGTTCTTCGCGCAGACCCAGCAGTTGATCGCCGGCGGACGGCATCCCGAACTGCGGGTGCGGCCGACGCTTGAAGCGTTGCAGGTGCTGGCGTCGAGCAACTGGATCACGCTGGAGGCGCGCGACGAACTGACCGCGGCCTATCTTTTCCTGCGCCGTGTCGAACACCGACTGCAGATGATCGCCGACGAGCAGACCCACAGCCTGCCGGACAGTGTCGAAGCGGTTGAACGCTTTTCACGCTTTCTCGGCTATGACGGCCGCGCGTCCTTTGTGGCCGAGCTGATGGCGCATCTGCACTGCGTGCAGGGGCACTACGGCCGGCTGTTCGAAGGCGACCCGACTGGCACCGTGCAGTTGCCGGCAATCGACTACAGCACCGGCCCCGGCGATCCGCGACTGCTCGAACATTACAGCAAGCTCGGCTTCCGCAAGCCGATCATGGTGGCGGAGACGGTGCAGCAATGGATGGCCGGGACCTACCGCGTGCTACGGATCGAGAGCACGCGGCAGGCCTTCGTCGAGTTCGTGCCGGCGCTGATCGCGGGGCTCGCCGATGCCGAGGAGCCGGACAATGCGGTGGCGGCGTTCGACCGCCTGCTGCAGGCGCTGCAGCGCGGCGGCCGGCTGATCTCGTTGCTCAGCCAGAACCGCGATCTGGTGGCGTTGGTGGCGCTCGTCCTCGGCGCGGCGCCACGACTCGGCGACATGCTGGCGCGGCAGCCGCAGATCATGGACGGGCTGATCGACCCGCGCTTCTTCGGCGCGATGCCGGACCAGCACGAGCTGTCGCTGCGGCTGGCGGCGACATTGCAGGACGCCAATTCCTACGAGGAATTTCTCGATCGCCTCCGGCTGTTCGGGCAGGAGAGCCTGTTCCTGATCGGCGCGCGCATCCTGTCCGGCACAGTGTCGGCGCAGCAGGCCGGGATTGCCTTTGCCGACGTCGCCGAAGGTATCACCCACACGCTGCACGGCCTGGTGATGGATCAGTTCGCCAGCCAGCATGGCCGCATCAAGGGCCAGCACACCGCGATCCTGGCGATGGGCAGGCTGGGCAGCCGGGAGATGACCGCATCGTCGGATCTCGATCTGATCCTGATCTATGACCACGACCTGGAAGAACCGGATTCCGACGGCGCGCGACCGCTGCATGGTGCGCAATATTTCGCGCGGCTGACGCAGCGGCTGATCAGCGCCTTCACCACCCGCACCAATTACGGCGTGCTCTACGATGTCGACATGCGGCTGCGGCCGTCGGGCAGGGCAGGGCCGCTGGCGTCGCGGATCGATTCATTCGCCGAATATCAGAACCATGAAGCCTGGACCTGGGAGCACATGGCGCTGTGCAAGGCGCGGGTGATCTCGGCACCGCCCGAGTTTCGTGCCCGTATCGATGACGTGATCCGCGCAGTGCTGATGCGGCCGCGCGACCGCGCCGTCATCGCAAGCGACGTCGCGGAAATGCGCCGCGCCATCGCGCTGGAAAAGGGCGAAAGCGACGGCTGGGATCTCAAATATGCCGCCGGCGGAATGGTCGATATCGAGTTCATCGCCCAGTACCTGCAGCTCGTTCACGCCGCGACCACACCTGAGATCCTCAGCGTCAATACGCTGCAGGTCCTCAACAACGCGGCCCGGCTCGGTCTGCTGCAATCCTCCGACGCGGAAATCCTGCGGCCGGCGGCACGGCTGTATCACGACCTCACGCAGATCCTGCGCCTGTGTGTCAGCAGCAAGTTCAAGCCGGACACCGCCGGCGAAGACCTGCTGCGCGTGCTGACCCGCGCCGGCGACGCACCGGATTTTTCGTCGCTGGAGGCGCGTGTGCGGGAAACCCAGCTCGACGTGCGCCGGGTGTTCCGAGCGCTGGTCGAGGGCGACAGCTCGGGGAGCTGAAAACGGCGCGAGCCGCGCGCGTTGCGCGGCGGAAAAGGCTATAAGTCGCTTCAGCATGACATGGATTTTGACGTGAGCGACGACGCCGACCTGGAGGTGCCGGACAAACCGCTGCGGCGTGGGTGGACCACGGGCGCCTGCGCCACGGCCGCGACGCGCGCGGCATGTCAGGCGCTGGTGAGCGGCGATTGCCCGGATATCGTCGAGATCGAATTGCCCGGCGGCAACCGCGTCAGTTTTGCGGTGGCTATGTCCGAGGTCGGTGCCGAGGCGGCGACTGCCGGCGTGGTGAAGGATGCCGGCGACGATCCGGATGTCACCCATGGCGCGCTGGTCAAGGCGACAGTGCGGCCGGGGCGGCCGGGATCGGGCGTGGTGTTCATGGCGGGCGAGGGGGTCGGGACCGTCACCAAGCCGGGGCTGCCGCTGCCGCCCGGCGAGCCGGCCATCAATCCGGTGCCGCGCGAGATGATGCGCGCCGCGGTCGGTGAGGTCATGGCAAGATACGGCGGCACGGGCGATGTGGTGGTGGAGATCGCGATCCCCGGCGGTGCCACGCTGGCCGAAAACACCCTGAACGGCCGCCTCGGCATTGTCGGCGGATTATCGATCCTCGGCACCACGGGAATCGTCGTGCCGTATTCCTGCGCAGCGTGGATCCACTCCATCTATCGCGGCATCGATGTCGCGCGCGCCTGCGACCTCCGCCATATCGCGGGAGCCACCGGATCGACATCGGAAGCGGCCGTGCAGGCGCTGCACGGCCTGTCCGGCTCGGCGCTGATCGACATGGGTGACTTCGTCGGCGGCATGCTGAAATACGCCAGGCGGCATCCGGTGCCGCGCATCACCATCGCCGGCGGCTTCGCCAAGATGACCAAGCTCGGCCAGGGGCTGCTCGATCTGCATTCGCGCGCCGGCAGCGTCGACATGAACTGGCTGTCGACACTGTTGTCCGAGCACGGGGCGCCCGACGACCTCGTGCAGTTGGGCCGCGATGCCAATACCGCGCTGCTGGTGCTGCGCGAGGCGGAACGGCGCAACGTTCCGGTCGGTGAGTTCGTCGCCAAGGCGGCGTGGAAAACTGCGGCCAAGGTGCTCGACGGATCGCAGATCGCGCTCGACGTCGCCGTGTTCGACCGCGATGGAAAGATCGTGGGGCGGGCAGGGTAAACGTAGCGGTGACCGCTCTTCCTTCACCTCTCCCCGCGTGCGGGGAGAGGTCGACATTCACGCGAAGCGTGGATGTCGGGCGAGGGGGACTATCGAGTGAAACACCGACTCCCCCTCACCCGGAGCCCTTCGCTCCGCTCAGGACTCCGACCTCTCCCCGCAAGCGGGGAGAGGTAAAGAGGCGCGCCCCGGAATGACAGCTACTCCACACCGCCGCGAAACCTCCGGCGATAGTCGGCGCTGTACAGCGCGCTGTCGCGGAAATCATCGGATCCCAGCGCCTTGCCGACCAGGATCAGCGCCGTGCGTTCGATGGTCGTGTCGGCAACGGCAGCAGCGATCGTGCCGATCGTGCCGCGCAGAATCTGCTCATCCGGCCGGCCGGCGCGGAACACCACCGCCACCGGACAATCGGCGCCATAGTCCGGCAGCAGGTCGGCGACGACCTTGTCGATGACATGGATCGACAGATGGATCGCCAGCGTCGCGCCGGTCGCGGCGAAGGTCGAGAGTTTTTCCGCCTCGGGCATCGCCGAGGCGCGCCCGGAGGTGCGCGTCAGCACCACCGATTGCGCGACTTCCGGAAGCGTCAACTCTTTCGCCAGCGCAGCGGCTGCGGCGGCGAAGGCGGGGACGCCGGGCGTGACGGTGTAGGGAATCTGCAGCGCATCGAGCCGGCGCAACTGTTCGCCGAGCGCGCTCCAGATCGACAGGTCGCCGGAGTGCAGCCGGGCTACGTCCTGTCCCGCCTCATGCGCGCGCGAAAATTCGGCGACGATGTCGTCGAGCGCCATGCCTGAGGTATCGCGGATGCGCGCGCCCGGCGGGCAATGGGCAAGCAGCGCCTGCGGCACCAGCGAGCCCGCATAGAGACACACCGGCGATGCCGCGATCAGGTCGCGACCGCGCAGGGTGATCAGATCGGGCGCGCCGGGGCCGGCGCCGATGAAATGGACCGTCATGAACCTTCACCTTCTGCGATGGCGCAGGTGACCCTGCCGGCCACGATGCGCGCGCCGAGCAGCCTTGCTTGGCGACCCGCGCCGACCAGTGCCGCAGCCTCGGCAATCGAAGCCGTGCCTTTGATGTCCAGCACGCGCTGCGAGCGCGTCAGCAATTTGTCGTCGACGGCATCGAGCTGCGCCAGCGAACAGCGCAGCAGCGGCAGCGCTAGCTGTCGCGCTGCTTCGATGATGCCGGGCTCGTCGGCTTTCGTGCTCTCGGTGGCGAGTGCGGCGAGATCGCCTTTCGCGATGTCGGACTGCTTCAACGCGATATCGATCAGCGCGACGATCTCTGCTGCTTTGGTATCGCGTCCGCATCCGATGCCGGCGACCATCACGACTTGATCACCCGCCATTGCGTGACCGGCATCGCCGGGCGCCAGCCATACATGCTGCCGACGCGATCGGCCCTGGCCACCTGCAGCCGTACCAGTTCGCCGCCGTGCGCGCGGAAATAGTCGCCGAGCCGGGACTCGGTCTCCAGCGACACCGCGTTGACGACCAGGCGCCCGCCGGGTTTCAGCGCGCCCCATACTGCTTCAAACACGCCGTCGTCGCCCATGCCGCCGCCGACGAACACCGCGTCGGGCGCAGCCAGACCCTGCAATGCCAGCGGCGCTGCGCCCTGCACGATGGTGAGTTCAGGCGTGCCGAGCGACGCCGCATTGCGCGCGGCACGATCGGCGCGATCGGCGCGCGACTCGATGCCGATCGCGCGCAGCGACGGATGTCGCAGCAGCCATTCGATGGCGACGGAGCCGGCGCCGAGGCCGACATCCCACAGCAACTCGCCATGGCGCGGCTCCAGCGCCGACAGGGTCACCGCGCGGATCTCGCGCTTTGTCAGCCTGGCCGTCATTCTCGAAGCAGGAGTCGTCGAGGCCGGGCGCGAACGGCAGCGTCATCGCGCCGGGCGCGCACAACACCTCGATGGCGATCGTGTTCAGGGGCGCGATGTCGTCAATATCAAAATGGTCCGCCCTGGCCTGGCGCAGTCTTTCGCGCGGGCCGCCCATCGCCTCGAGCACGGTGATGCGCGATGTCCCCATGCCGCGCGCGGCGAGCAAAGCGGCGATCCGGGCCGGCGTGGTGCCGTCCCATGACAGCGCGAGAATGCGTGCGCCGGGTTGCAGATAGCGGATCACGCCTTCCAGCGCGCGGCCGTGCAATGTCACCAAAGCGACCTCCTGCAGCGACCAGCCGAGCCGCGCCGCGGCGAGGCTGTAGGCGGAGGGCTGCGGCAGGCAGATGAACTCCTCCGGCCCGGCAATGGCGGCCAGTTGCTTGCCGATGCCGAAATGAAACGGATCGCCGCTCGCCAGCACGGCGACGGCGCGGCCGCGGTGCCGCGCTATCTCCTGCAGCGTGGCATCGAGCGGGCTCGACCAGGCGAGCCTGCGCCCGCCGATGAGTGCATCGGCCATTGCGAGGTGGCGGGCGCCGCCGACCACCAGCTCGGCCGCGGCAACGAGACGCTTGGCCACGGCGGACAGGCCATCGATGCCATCCTCGCCGATTCCGACGATAGACAGCCAGCGCGGCATTGTGCAGGTTGCGGCATCAGTTTTCATGCGGGATGTCCCGATGCGTGTTCTCGTTCTCGGCGGCTCCACCGAAGCGTCCGAATTGTCGCCGCTGCTCGCGGCCGACGGCCGCTTCGATGCGATCCTGTCGCTGGCAGGACGTACCCTGAATCCCCGGGCGCAGGCGGTGCCGCTGCGGAGCGGCGGCTTCGGCGGTGTCGATGGTCTCAAAGCTTGGCTGCGCGAGCATGGCACCGAGGCGGTGATCGACGCCACCCATCCCTTTGCCGCGCAGATGTCGGCCCATGCCGTGGCTGCCTGCGCGCAGCTCGGGATTCCGCTGACGTCGATCGACCGGCCGGCATGGCAGCCAGTGCCCGGCGATGACTGGCGCAGCGTCGACAGCGTCACGGACGCCGTGGGGGCGCTCGGAGCGGCGCCGCGCCGGGTGTTGCTGACGGTAGGGCGACTCGAACTCAGCGCCTTCGCGGCCGCGCCGCAGCACCACTACGTCGCCCGCATGGTCGATCCGCCTGGCGATATCGCGCTGCCGCCCGATCTCCATGTGCGGTTGGCGCGCGGGCCGTTCGATCTGGCGTCTGAGGCGGCGCTGCTCGACGACGAACAGGTCGAGGTGATCGTATCGAAAAATTCGGGTGGCGGTGCCGCCTATGCGAAAATCGTCGCGGCGCGCGAACGCGGGATTCCGGTGGTGATGATAGCGCGTCCGCACAAGCCGCGTGGCGATTGGCTTGCCAGTCCAGCCGCCGCAATTCCCTGGCTTGAGCAACGGCTGCATCACAGTCTGTCGCGTTCGGCGCGCGGCGTGTAGACCCACGGCGTCTTGCCGTCGCGCGCCAGCAGCCGGGTTGTGGAGGCGCCGACGATCACCAGCGTGCGCATGTCGACCAAGGCGGCATCGACCTCTGCCAGCGTGGTGACGACGACGCGGACATCGGGCATGGCGGCGTTACGGATCAGCAGCACCACGGTCTCCGGCGCCTTCCTGGCGCGCAACAGCTCGAAGGCGAGCCCGATCTGGTGCGGCCGTGCGGACGAGGCCGGGTTGTAGAACGCGATGACGAAGTCGCCATCGGCGGCTGCTGCGAGCCTTTTGGCGATGGTCTCCCAGGATTTCAGATTGTCGGACAGCGAGATGGCGCAGAAGTCGCCGCCGAGCGGCGCACCGACTTCGGCTGCCGCAGCGAGCATCGCGGTGATGCCCGGTTCGACCCGGATGTCGAGCTGCCGCCAGGCGGGATCGCCGGCCTCGATCGCCTCGAAGACCGCAGCGGCCATGGCGAACACGCCCGGATCGCCGCCCGACACCACGGCGACATGGCGGCCTCCGACCGCAAGCTCAAGCGCATGGCGCGCGCGATCGGCCTCGACGCGGTTGCCGGTGCCGTGACGCACCTGCGCGGGATCATTGACGGGAATGCGATCGATATAGACGCTGTAGCCGATCAGGTCGGTGGCGACAGCCAGCGCCCGCGCCGCCGACGGCGTGAGATAGTCGGGCGAGCCCGGGCCGAGGCCGATGATGACGAGGGAGCCGCTCACAGCCGTCGCCCCTGCCCGGGAATCAGCACCATGGAAAAATATGGCGCCGTGGCATCGTTGCAATCCGCCAGCGGCATGATGCGCTGTTCGGCCATGGTGCCGCGCACCACATAGATCGCGCGCTCCAGAAGCCCGGCGGCCGTGACGGCGCGGCGGATTTTTTCGAGGTTCTTGCCGACCTTCATGATCACGGCGGCGTCGGTGTCGCCGAGCCGCCGCGTCGGCTGCGCCTCGTCGAGCGTGCCGGGCAGCACGGTCAGCACATCGTCGCCCCAGGTGATCGGTGCATTGGCGCGGGTCCACGCGCCCGACATGCCGGTGACGCCGGGCACGACCTCGATCGGGAATAGCGTGTCGAGACGGCGCCACATATGCATGAACGAGCCGTAGAAGAACGGATCGCCCTCGGCCAGCAGCCCGACCGATTTGCCCTGCCGCGGCTGCGCGGCCAGCAGATCGCCGCTCTCTTCGTAGAAGCGGGCGATCGGCTCGCGATACGCGGCATCATGGGTGGGGACTTCGTCGGTCACCGGATATTCAAGTCGCAATTCGTGGCGCCCGGCGGCGATCAACGGCGCGACAATGCCGCGCGCATTGCCCTGCAGGCCGCGCTTGGCAAAGAATGCCACCACGTCGACGCTCTGCACCAGGGCTGCAGCGCGCAGCGTGATGTAGCGCAGGTCACCCGGTCCGACGCCGATGCCGTACAATGTCCCCGCAGCGGCGCGGCCCGCGAGGCTTTCGATGGTTGTCATTCGCGGTCGCTCGCCAGGGCATTGATGGCTGCCACGGCCATGGCGCTGCCGCCACGGCGGCCGTGGACCACAAGAAACGGCACATGGGCCTGCAGGGCCAACGCCTGCTTGGATTCGGCGGCGCCGACAAAGCCGACCGGTACGCCGATCACCGCAGCCGGCAGCGGCGCGCCGCGATCGAGCATCTCGAGCAGATAGAACAGGGCGGTCGGCGCATTGCCGATGGCCACCACCGCGCCGGCGAGACGCGGGCGCCATAGTTCCAGCGCCGCTGCGGAGCGCGTGTTGCCGAGTTGCGCGGCGAGGCCGGCAACCGAGGGGTCGGAGAGGGTACAGATCACCTCGTTGTCGCGCGGCAGCCGTTTGCGGGTGATGCCCTGCGCCACCATGTTGGCGTCGCACAGGATGGGCGCGCCGTCATGCAACGCGGCGCGGGCACGATCCGCGAAGGTTGCCGACATCTCGATGTCGTCGACGATATCGGGCATGCCGCAGGCATGGATGATACGCACCGCAACGCGCTCTTCCACGGCGTTGAACCGCGCCAGATCGGATTCGGTGCGGATGATGGCGAAGGAGTTGCGATAGATTTCCTCGCCATCGCGAATGTAGTTGTGCGGTTCAGTCATGCTGTTGCCATGGAGCGAAAGATCCGGTCGAGGAATGCCGCGAGTTCGGATGCCGATACGGACTCGGAGAACGGGTCGCGCGCCGTGCCGTTGCGCACGATGCCGAAGCGGTCGCCGGTGCCGACCAGAACCAGATCGGACGGCGCCGACCGGGCGCAGCCCTTGGCGCAGCCGGACACGTGGATGTTGCCGGTGAAGCCGCCAGGGAGATGCGGCGCCAGCCGGCGCGCGATGGCCCGGGTGTTGAGCGTCGTCGATGCGCAGGACGGCGCGCCGGGGCAGGCCTCGATGCGCAGCAGCGGATCGTCCGCCGCGACGATCCATCCGGCGGCGCTATCGAGCAGACGCCGCGCGGACGGCGCATCGGGGACTTGTGCGTAGAGGACGCGCCAGGGCGAGAGTCTGACCTCGCTGACGCCGGCCGATGTCAAAGCCGCCACAAGCGTCCGAATCTGGTTATGCTCGATGTGCCCGAACGGCATCGCCAAGCCGACGGCAAAGCGGCCGTTGCCGAAATCGAACGCACCGACGCGACGGGGCGCGATCGGTGCAGGGACTGGCGGCCGATCGGGCCGCGGACCAAGCCGCGCTGCTACAACCGAACGGATCGCGGCGACGTCGGTCTCGGATAGTTCGCGCATGCGCCGCCGCTGCGTGGGCTGGGTCACGTCGAGATAAGCGGTCGCGATTGCGATGCAGGCGTCCGCGGCGCTGTCCGGCGTCACCGTGCCGAGCCAGAGCGTGCCGCCGCGGCGGTCCAGGCCGACCGCGAGCATGGGCGCTGCATCCACCCGGACCGCAGCGAGGCGAATATCGGCGCGCTCGCCCGACAGGTCCAGCGCGCCGCCGCCATCCACGATGAAGCCAAACTTGCCCGGCAGCGACCACAGCGACGCGCGCGCCATGAGCGTTCTCGTGAGTGCAGCGGCAACCTCGCGCACGTCCAAAACTTCGCTCGGGTCGATGCCGGCAGTGGGATTGATCATGACGTTGCGCACCGATTCGCCGTCGGCATCGCTGTCGAGCAATCCCATGCGCCGGATCCCCTGCTGCAACGGCGCCAGCGCCGCCCTGCTGACGCCGCGGATCTGCAGGTTGGCGCGGCGCGTCAGATCGAGCTGGCCGTTGCCGAACCGCGCGGCGGCCTCGCCGAGCGCGGACAGGTCGTCCACGCCGAGCCGGCCGAACAGCGGCCGGACGCGCACGATCAGGCCGTCGCCGCTCGGCATCGGCCGCAAGGCGCCCGGGCACCAGCCCTTGATTTCGATCGCGTCCAAATTCCGCTCGTTTCTGTCCGTCTTCGCCGCTCGGCGGGTGAGCGACGCCCTGCGCCAGTGGCAAGGCCGCTCCAATTTGGCCGACAATTACGCTAACTGGCGCTGGCGGTCGAATCGAGCCGATAGAAGGGATGTCCGCGAGCAACCCTGCGGCGGGTTCCGAGGCGGCCGGGGCGTGCCGCTGGCGAGCCGGTCTTTAGGCGGCTTCGGAAATCGGGTTCGCCGCTGTCCGGCCTTCGCGCGGCAGGGTCACGCAGACCACCGTGCCGGTGCCGAGCTTGGAGCGCAGCCGCATCGAACCGCCATGCAGGTTGGTCAGCGACTTGGCAATGGCGAGGCCAAGCCCGGAGCCGTGATAGGTCTTGGTCGGCTGGCTCTCGACCTGCTCGAACGGTTTGCCGAGGCGCCGCAACGAATGCGGGGCAATGCCGATGCCGGTGTCGGCGATCATCAGCACCACGGAGTCGCGCAGCACGCGCGCGCGGACCTCGACCTTGCCGCCGTCCGGCGTGAACTTCACCGCATTCGACAGCAGGTTCACCAGGATCTGCTTGATGGCGCGGCGGTCGGCAACAACCGCGAGGTCGGCTTCGATGTCCGAGCGCAGCGTCAGTTGCTTGTCGTCGGCGCGGCCGGACACCACGCGCAGCGATTCCGAAAGGGTCTTGGCCAGATCTAGGCGCTCCAGGTCCAGCTTCATGCGGCCGGCCTCGATCTTCGACATGTCGAGAATGTCGTTGATGACTTCCAGCAGGTAGTGACCGCTGGTGAGAATGTCGTGGCAGTATTCCTGGTATTTTTCCGATCCGAGCGTGCCGAACATGCCGCTGCCCATGATTTCGGAGAAGCCGATGATGGCGTTGAGCGGGGTGCGCAGCTCATGACTCATATTGGCGAGAAACTTTGACTTGGTCTGGTTGGCTTCCTCGGCGCGGTTTTTCTCGTCCGAGTATTTCTGTGCGAGGTCGGCGAGTTCGAGCGCCTGCTGTTCCAGCGTGGTCTGCGAGTGCTTGAGATCGATGACCGTGGCGCGCAGCCGCAGATCGTTGTCGACCAGCTTCTGCTCGTGTTCCTTGATGCGGGTGATGTCGGTGCCGACCGACACATAGCCGCCGTCCTTGGTGCGGCGCTCGCTGATATGCAGCCAGCCGCCATTCTCGATCTGGGCCTCGAAGGTGCGCGCGCCGGGGGCGTGGGCGCTGGATTCGGCGAGGCGGGTGCGCACTTCCGGCATGCTGCCGACTTCAAGTACCGTCTCATACGAGGTGCCGGGCGTGACCGCGGAATCCGGCAGCTTGTGCAGCCGCTGGAAGTGCGAGTTGCAGAGAACCAGACGATCTTCGGCATCCCACAGCACGAAGGCTTCCGGAATGGTCTCGATGGCGTCGCGCAGCCGAAGGTCGGCCTCGACCGTCTTTTCGGCGAGGCTTTTCTGCTCAGTGATGTCGACAGCGATACCGATCAGGTGCTGGCCGTTGTCGCCGGGGCCCTGGCTGAGTTCGCAGCGCACCCGCAGCCAGATCCAGTGGCCGTTGCTGTGCTGCATGCGGAAGGTCTGGTCGATGTGGCTGAGCTGCGAGGAGATCAACTGGTCGGCGATCTCGAACAGGTCGATGTCGTCGGACTTCACCAGCGCGTTGACCTCGCCGAAGGTCAGCAGGTCGCTGCGGCTGTCCAGTCCGAGCATGGTGAACATCGACTGCGACCAGAAGATCCGTCCGCGCGACAGGTCCCAGTCCCACAATCCGCAGCGACCGCGGTTGAGCGCAGTGTCGATGCGGCCGCGCACGGCATCGTTGATGGCGTCGCCCTCGCGGGCGCGGGTCGATTGCCAGTGAAAGGCAAAGCCGAGGATCAGCACGACGAAGCCGGTGGTGGCCGACAGCGTGATGGCAAGCGCCGCATCGGAGCGCCAGATCGATTCGTTGTTTTCCTGCACAATGACTAGCCGGCCCGGCAGCGACTTGACGATGCGCTGGATGGCAAGCGCGTGGTTGCCGCCGGGAAGGGTGACTTCGACGGCGTCGGCGTGCTGGCTTTGCGGGGTGACCGACTGGGTCGCGCTCAGAGCGTCTAGGATGCGGCTGGTGTCGCCGAGCGGCACGTCGATCGGGACCCGGGCGAGGATGCGAAGATCGGCGCCGATGATGACGACGTGGCGACCTGCTGCGATGCCCCATGACGGAATGAGACCGGGCAGCGCGGCCTGCAGTCGTTCGCTCGATGCTGCACGGTCCAGCTGCGCGGCGCCGACGCGCTCAAGCCGCTCGCCGAGCAGGTCGGCCAGCGCAGCCATGTCGCGCTTGGTGGAAGCCTGCTTCTGGCGGCCCTGATCCAGGACCTGCACGAAGGCGCCAAAGAAAATGGTGATGAGAAATGCAATGATCAGTGTCGGCACTGCGCGGCGGAGCGCCGGCTCCGCAATCAATAGCCTATGATAGGCCGGTTTCGCGATCGACTGCGCCAATCCCTTGATCGAATCGGATTGGACGCACGCGCTCGCCGCGTGTGCGCGCGCCATAGCTTAGCCCCCTCGGCTTTGTCGCTGAACTCTGACCGAAAAGACTGCCCCGTCGCTTCGAATCAACGGATTCATTTGAATCCAGATTGCCCGGGCTGTCGAGAGTCAACGAAACGTTAACGTGAAATAAATTCTATCCAAGGGAAAATTTATGCGATCAGCTCGTGATCATACGGACGTTGATGAGTCCGAAACAGGAACGCCGCGTGTTCAGGCGTTGCGTTGCGGTTCGGCGTGACTGATCACGCGCTTCACGCTGGGGAATGCGCCGCGCAAAGCGCGCTCGATCTCGTCGACGCCATTGTGGACATCGATCACGCTCATGGTCGGCGCGGCCCGGCAATGGAAGTTCACGATCTCGCCGGCGTCGGTATCGCGCACCCGCACGTTGTGGATGTCGTTGATGGCGCCGCCGGCTGCGAACCGCGCCAGCGCCTGGCTGATCTGTTCGGCACGCGCCGGTGCCACGTCGGTGCCTAGCGGCAGATCCGGCTGCAGCGGTTCGATGTGGGTGTCGACCTCGGCGTCCGCGCCGAACTCGTCGCGGATATTGCGCTCCAGTTCATGGGCGATGTCGTGCGCCGCGTTGAGCGGCATCTCGCCGTCGACCTCGAGATCGATGCTGACCGTGAGCCGGCCGCCGAGGTCGTGAACGGTGACGTGATGAATTGCGACGCCCGAATTGCGTGCGATGACCATGATCCGCTCGCGAATGCTCTCGTTGTCGCCGGCGATCGGGACGGCGGTGAAAGTCAGGTCGGCATCGTCGAGCACGCGGCTGACGGCCTCCTGCGCCTTGCGCTTGATGTCCTCGATGCGGTCGATCGGATAGATCCGGGGCACGTGGACGATGGCATCGATGAAATGGATGGTCCCCACCATGCGGACGCGCAGCCGTTCGATGTCGACGACGCCAGGCACGGCGGCAATGGCCGCCGACGCCTTTTCGGCGGCGCCTTCCGGCGCACGGTCGAGCAGGGTCTCCACGGTCGAGCGCGCCAGCCGCAGGCCGAGCAGCGAGATCACGACGGCAACGCCGATGGCGGCCGCGGCGTCGCCCCATGCATAGCCGAAAGCGGACAGCGTCAGGCCGATGATCACGGCGCCGGAGCCGAGCACGTCGGAGGCAAAATGCAGGGCGTCGGCGGCCAGCGCCTGGCTCTTGGTGTCGCGCGCTGCGCTGTGCAGAGCGCGGGCGCGCCAGAAGTTCACCGCGATATCGACCAGCAGCACCACGAACGGCAGCGCCGACAATGTCGGCGGCGGAGCGCCTTCGCGCAGATGACTGAAGGCCTGCACCAGAATGCCGCCGGCCAGCACGTAGAGCATGGCAATGACGCCGAGCGCCGACAGGCTCTCGATCTTGCCGTGACCGTAATGATGCTCGTCGTCGGCGGGCCGATCGGACACACGCACCACCAGCCATGTGATGACCGTCGCCACGACATCGACAGCACTGTGCAGCGCTTCGGAGATCAGCGACAGACTCCCGATGGCAATGCCGACAATCAGCTTCGCCGCCGTCATGCTGGCGCTGGCAAAGATCGAGATGACGGCGACGCGCGTCTTGGTCTGGGTGATGGTGGGGGTGCTCATGGGCGCGGTTTATCAGCCCGTCGGCCGACGTCAACGCGCGTGTTCGCAACTGCAACTTAGTCGCAGTTGAGGTCCGATTCTTGCGAGCGCTCGAACCGTACGTTTTTCTTCAATGTGTTGTCACGAAGCTGACGTGGCCGATCAGAAACGTCCGGCAGCGAACGGAGCGGGATCGACGAACGGCGTTTCGTTGGTCATCATCTCGGCGATGAGACGACCCGTCACCGGTCCCAGCGTCAGCCCGTGATGCGCATGGCCGAACGCAAACCACAGCCCGGCATGCCGTGGCGCGGGCCCGATGATCGGCAACATGTCGGGCGTGCAGGGCCGCAGCCCCATCCACGGCTCCGGATCGACACGATCGGCCAGCGGAAACAGCGCGCGGGCCAGCGGCTCGACCACGCCGAGCTGAACCGGCGTGCGCGGCGCATTGGGCAGCGCGAACTCGATGCCGGTTGTGAGACGAATACCGCGCACATTGGGCGACAGCAGATAACCGCCCTCGGTGTCGAGCACCGGGCGGTTCAGCCTGGCGTCGCCGGCCGGGCTGTAGTGCATATGATAGCCGCGCTTCGCTGCCAGCGGCAGATTGTAGCCGAGCGCCATAGTGAGATCCGGCGCCCATGCGCCGAGCGCCACTACCGCGCTGCCGGCACGGACGACGCCATGGGCGGTCGTCACCTGCCAGCCCCCTCCGTCTGCCGCGAAGGTCCGGGCATCGCCCTGGACGAATTGTCCGCCCAGCTTCTGAAACAGCGCGAAGTACGCCATGGTCAGCGCATGCGGGCTCTCGATCCGGAACGGATCGGTCCAGTCGATGGCGCCGACCATCTCCGGCGCGAGATAGGGCTCCTCCTGCTGCAGGCCAACTGCGTCGAGGCTGCGATAGTTCAGGCCGAATTCGCTGCGCATGACCTCGGCCTGCTTCAGCCGGGTATCGCGGGCCTTGTGTGTGCGGAACGCCCGGAGCCATCCGCCGCTTTTGAGCAGATGCGAGGCGTCGGCGGCTGCGGCAAGCGCCTGATGCTCTGCCACGCTGTGCTCGATCAGCTTGGCGTATTGCCGGACCAGGCTCAGATATTTCTGCGGGCTCGAATTCTTCCAGTACGAAAACAGGAACGGCGCTACCTGCAGAAGTGCCAGGGGATGGTAGCGGACGTCGTTCTGCCGGTTCATGCCGTAGCGGAGGATATCCGGGATGCTGTGCGGAAATGCATGCGGGAAAACGCCTTCGCGCTGGATCAATCCGCCGTTGCCGAACGAGCATTCTTCACCCGGCAGGCGACGATCGACCAGCACCACCGAGCGGCCGCGTTTCGCCACATGTGCCGCCACCGAGACGCCGACAATGCCGGCGCCGAGCACGATCGTATCGACAGATGAATCCGGTCTGTCCGTGGTCATATGCAGAACCCTTGCTGAATCGGCGGTCGAGGCGGTGCCTCATGGCCGAATGCCGGCGAGAGAGCAGGCGGCGCAACGGCGCGCCGCTGCCCGCGGCTGATCCCGGGTTGTTTCAGGTTCGGCCCGGCTGAGTCAACGCGCTGCACTGCACAGGTGGGGTGCAGCAACGACGTGCGTTTCGGCAGATAGACTAGTTCGGGCAAGCGGCGCCAGTCTTGACCCAGGCCGTCACCAGCGCGCCGGCCCGTTCCTGCGTGCCCGGCGCCGGCGTGCGGCCGAAGCCCGGGTGCCAGGCCCAACCCACCAGCGTGTCCTTGCCGATATGATCGATCAGCGCTTCCACCGGACGGTTGCCGTTGCGGGCGGGATCTTTGATCTGCTGGCAGATCTCCGCCACGGTCTTGCCCTGCCAGGCCATTTCCAGCGGCGCGAGATGCCACTCCGGATGGCCCGGGGTGCGGGCGGGATCGAAATTCGCGGCGCGGTGGCAACTGGCGCAGCGCATGGTCTCGGTGCCGTGGCCATCGACGCCACGAACCACCGGCGGCTGATGCAGCTTGGCCTGATCGCCTTGATAGGGCCTGTCGCCGGCAGGATGGCAGTTGGTGCAGCGCGGATTGGTCAGCACCTTGCCAAGTTCGGTGAAGATCGCGGCGGAGCGCGCATTGACGTCTGCGATGCCGTCAAAGCTCTGCGGCGAGGCGAGCCCGTTCGATCCGGGTTCGGCCGCGGCAAAGCCGGTGAGCATGCCGATCGCGAGCGCGGCAATCATCGCGACGGTCTTGCCCGGCATCTCGGTCATATGGTCGCTCCTGATGCCGGTCATGCGGCCGTCGGTCTTGTCTAGACGAGATAGCGTTTCGGGTCGGCGAGGATCACGTCGCGCACGGCTTCATGGTACTTGATGTAACCGGTGCAGCGGCACAGGTGGCCGTCGAGCGCTTCGGTGATCAAGGCCTCCAGCCCGTCGCGCGCCACCGGGGTCTTCGCCAGGCGTTCGAGCAGCACCTGGCCCTCATTGAGGAAGCCGGCGGTGCAGTAGCCGCACTGGAACGCGAAGTGTTCGATGAAGGCCTTTTGCAGAACCGTCAGTTCGCCGTCCGTCGCATGACCCTCGACGGTGCGGATCGCCATGCCGTTGAAGCTCGCCGCGGAGACGACGCAGGTCGGGCTGGTGGAGCTGGTGCCGTCCGGCGCGTCGACGATGACTGCGCAACTCAGGCACTGCGCGGCACCGCAGCCGAACTTGGTGCCGGTCATGCCGAGATGCTCGCGCAGAAAATCGTTCATGCTGAGATCGTCGCGCACCTCGGTGGGACCATGCGCCTTGCCGTTGATGGTGATGCTCAGTGCTGTCACGCGAGCGCTCCCTTGAGCAGGCTTTGGGGCACCGGCAGCGACTGGAAGCGCCGGCCGGTGGCGTCATGGATGGCATTGAGCAGCGCCGGCACGACCGGGATCATGACGACTTCCGCAATGCCCTTTGGCTTTTCATCGGGCAGCGGCGGCAGCATCTCGATTTCCAGATCCTGCAGCGGCAGGTCGGAGCCGCGCGCGATCAGATATTGCCCGAGATTCCACTGTCCGTTGCCGGGGCCGCCCTCGAACGGCGGCAGCGTCTCCAGCAGCGCGTAGCCGACGCCCATGGCGAATCCGCCCTGCGCCTGTCCGAGCACCAACTCCGGCACCAGCGCCTGGCCGCATTCGAGCACGCTGTAGGCCTTGGCGATCCTCAGAATACCGGTGGCCTTCTCGATCTCCACGCGCACGGCAGTGCCGCACATCGACGTGTACGACGTGCCGATGCGGTTGTTGCCGGTCGGCGGAAACTTGACGCTGACGCGGTCGAGCCGTTGGAACGGCCCGTTGCCGCGGCGCACCGCCAGCGCGTCGATCTCGGCACGGTACGGCACGCCGCCCAGCTGGAAGCGCCCCCGCGACCATTCCCAGCGCGAGAAGCCGTGGGCCATGGCGCCGGTGACCAGGCCGCGCGCATGCGCGGTGGCAGCTAGCATTTTCAGCGGCAACGGCGGCAGCCCGGCAAACGTCAGCTCACCGTTCTTCCACTGCGACTTGGCGAACTCCTTCGCGCGTGGATCGGTCGGCGCGATCTTCCACAGCAGCAATGCTGCCGGCCACAGGCCGAACTGGAAGATCACCTTGGCGGCTTCCGCCGGTGCATGCGTGCCGACATGGGCGCCGATCGAGGCGGAAGTCGCCGAACTGATGGCCGGCACCCAGCACGGGTTCTTCTCCGCCGCGTCCTGCGTCTTCTGATCCATAGTGTAGGAATCGCCGGAGGTGATCATGCCGAGCGCATCGAACGCGCCGACCTGGGCGACCGCGACTTCATCGGAGGTGCCGCCGAGGTGCAGCGCCACGCGGTTGGCCAGCGCAGTGCCGACGCCGGTCCCCATCTCGGTGTGATCGTTCCAGATCGCGATGTGTCCGTCGGGCCCGAGTTCGACGCGCCCGTTGGAACAGTCGCCGCCGGTGCCGTAGTCCTTGGTGGCGACGGCGACGCCGGTGCCGACCAGGAAGCCGGGCTTGGCCTTTGATTTTTCGGCGACGCGGTTCTGCCAGATCGCGTGCTGCTCGAGCTTATCGAGAATTTCAGGCGTGCGCACCGAGACGATGTAGCGATTGCCGGCGAGGGTGCGGCCATCCTGCTTCAGCGCGTTGCGGCGGCGGAAATCGATCGGATCCAGTTTGAGTTCGGCGGCGGCTTCGTCGACCAGCACCTCGATGGCGCTCATGGTCTGCAGCGTGCCGTAGCCACGCATCGATCCGGCGGTCACGCCGCGGGAATGCAGTGCCACCGTGGTGACGTCGACCTTCGGCACGTCATAGATGCCGAGCGCGGCGTTGGCGGCGACGGTCGCGACGTTGGGCGAGAAGTTGGCGAGGCCGCCGCCATCGAGCACATGATCGGCGGCGAAAGCGAGGATCTTGCCGGTCTTGCGGTCGATGCCGATCCGCGAGTGCATCTTGATGGCGTGGCGCTTGATGCCGCCCTGAAACTGCTGGTAGCGATCATGGGCCAGCCGTACCGGGCGGCCCGGAAAGAACATGGCGGCGAGCGCGATGTAGAACACGAACGGCGTGTGGTCGCGACCGCCGAAGCCGCCGCCCATATGGGCGTAGTTCGAATGGATTTTTGCGGGCTTGAACGGCGCCTTTGCCTTGCCGAACAACTCGCCGAGCGATTCCGTGGTATCGTAGGGCGACTGCACGCCGAGCACCAGTTCGAGCTGCTTGCTGCCCGCATCGTACCAGCCGAGGGCGGCTTCGGGCTCCAGGAACATCGGATCGATCGACTGGGTATCGAACTGGCGATCCAGCACCAGCATGTCCGGATTGCTGGCGTCGAGGCCGGCGCGAATGGCCTCGCCATGGCGGGCGGCTTCGCCGTAGGGCTTCGTCGTTTCCTTGGCGAACGGTGCCCATACTGGCAGTTCGGTGTTCTGGATTTTGCCAGGGCTGACCCAGCCGGCCATGATCGGCGAATAGACGTCGGGCGCATCCGGCGTGGGGCCGGCGACCCGGGTGAAACGGAACGCGGCGAACGGCGGCTGCGATACCGGGCCCGTCTCCTCGCCGAATCTCACAAAGGTGTTGTCGCGCAGGGCAAGGCGCGCGCGGTCGAAAGCATCGAACGTGTCGAAGATCAGCAGCGCGACGGGCTGCCCCATATAGAGCGGCGTCTTGCCGAGCGGGCAGAACAGGTCGCCGGTGTAGAAAGCGGGGATGCTGAGGCCGATGCCGTCGATCTCGGCCGCGCTGACGACCACGGTCGGCTTCATCGCGCCGGTGAGGCGCGCCAGATCCATGCCGATATAGACGTGGGTCGCGTCAGGCGCGCGGATCAGGACCGCGTGGGACGTGGTGGAGGGCCAGCCCGGCATGTCCGCGGCGCGGAAATCGGATGCATAGAGTTTTGCACCGGTGACCTTGGCGACGCCATCGACGCGACCGGCGCCCTTGGCCGCCGGATTGAAGGCATTGCGCCCTGGCAGCGTCTCGCGCGTATCGAAGGCGATATCTTCGGCTTGGGCGAGCCGCGAGAGGCTGAGCGAAATGCCGCCCGCCGTCATCCACTTCACGAAGGCGCGTCGCGACGGGCGCATGCTTCTACCTTTGGCTCGGGAGGACACGATACGGAGCTTCGCAACGCGGCTTCGCAGCAGCACAATATGAAGTCGCTCGATTCGCACGTCACCATAGAACAGTGCACGCGGTGGCAACAGGGCGGGCAAGTTATCCCGATGGTGAATACCGGGTTACACATCTGCACGACAGTGTTGTGATTGGGGCGATGGTTGCGTAGCTTTTACGCGGTGCCTCCGCCGATGGAGTGCCGGGGAAACAAAAATGAAAAACTCAAATGCGCCCGGGTCCCCGGGAGCTTCTGCCGCTCATGTATTCGACTATGTTATCGTCGGTGCCGGTTCCGCGGGCTGTGTGCTCGCCAACCGCCTGACCGCATCCGGCAAGCATTCCGTGCTGCTGCTTGAGGCTGGCCCGAAGGACCGCAACATCTGGATCCACGTGCCGCTTGGCTACGGCAAGTTGTTCAAGGAAAAGACCGTCAACTGGATGTACGAGACCGAGCCGGAGCCGGGGCTGGATGGCCGCAAAGTGTTTCAGCCGCGCGGCAAGGTGCTCGGCGGTTCGAGTTCGATCAACGGGCTGCTCTATGTGCGCGGCCAGCATGAGGACTACGATCGCTGGCGCCAGCTCGGAAATGCCGGCTGGGGTTTTGACGACGTCCTGCCGTATTTCAAGAAGGCCGAGGACCAGCAGCGCGGCGGCGATCAATTCCATGGCACGGGAGGTCCTCTGCCGGTCTCCGATACACGGCATCCCGACCCGCTGTCCGACGCCTTCATCGCCGCGGCGGTCGAGACCGGCCTTCCGTTCAACCCCGACTTCAATGGCGTCACCCAGGAAGGTGCCGGCATGTTTCAAACCACGACGCGACGGGGCCGCCGGGCCAGCACCGCGGTGGCCTATCTGCGTCCGGCGCTGAAGTCAGGCAAACTGCGCGTCGAGACCGAGGCCCACGCCCAGCGTATTCTGTTCGAGGAGCGCCGCGCCGTCGGCGTCGCCTACAAGCAGAACGGCGTTGTTCATACCGTGCGCGCGGGCAAGGAAGTGCTGGTGTGCAGCGGCGCCTATAATTCGCCGCAACTGCTTCAGCTCTCCGGCATTGGTCCCGCCGACCTGCTGCGCCAGCATGGCATCGACGTGGTTCTGGACGCGCCGGGTGTCGGCCACGACTTGCAGGACCATATGCAGGTGCGCATGATCATGCGCGCCAAAAATGCCATCACGCTGAATGACGTGGTCAACAACCCGCTGCGCAAGATGATGACCGGGCTGCAATATGCGGCATTTCGGACCGGACCGCTGACCATTGCGGCCGGCACCGCCGCGGCCTTCTTCAAGACCGATCCCCGATTGGCGACGCCGGATATTCAGGTGCACTTCCTGCCGTTCTCGACCGACAAGATGGGCGAGAAGCTGCATCCGTACTCCGCTTTTTCGGCCTCGATCTGCCAGCTGCGCCCGGAGAGCCGCGGATCGTTGCGCATCAGAAGTGCCGATCCTGCCGTGCCGCCGGAGATCCGCATCAACTATCTCGCCACCGAGACCGACCGGACCGCCAATGTCGAGGGTTTGAAGATCCTGCGCAAAATCCTGCACGCGCCGGCGCTGAAGCCCTTCGTCGTCGCCGAGATCGATCCCGGCCGCGATGTGGCAAGCGACGACGAGCTGCTGGCCTATTGCCGGCAGCGCGGTAGCACGATCTATCATCCGACCTCGACGTGTCGCATGGGCAACGATCCGCTGGCGGTGGTCGATCAGCAGCTCCGGGTGCGCGGCATCGACGGCCTGCGCGTGATCGACGGATCGATCATGCCCGATCTGGTGTCGGGCAACACCAACGCGCCGATCATCATGATCGCCGAGAAGGCATCGGATATGATTTTGCGGGATGCGGGGTGATGTAGGGTGGGCAAAGCTTCACCGCGCGCAGTGCGGAGACGCGTGCTCACCATGCAAATCGCGGCGTAAGATGGTGGGCACGGCGCAAGGGCGCCTTTGCCCACCCTACGATCACTGCGATTACAGCGTCACCACGATCTTGCCGAGATGCGCATTGGCTTCCATGTGGTCGAACGCCTTGCCGATCTCGGCGAAGGGATAGACCCTGTCGATCGGCAGCTTGAGCTTGCCGGCTTCCACCGCCGGCCAGATATCGGCGCGGACGGCGCTGAAGATATCGCGGATTTCCTGTGCCGAGCGGGTGCGGAAGGTGACGCCGATGTAGTGGATGCGGCGCGCCGCGTGCAGGTCGAAGTTGAAGTCGCCATGGGTGCCGCCGAGCCGGCCGACATTGACGATGCGGCCGAGCACCTTGGTGGCCTTCAGGTTCTGGTTGGCGATCGGGCCCGAGATCTGGTCGATGATGAGGTCGACGCCTTCGCCGTCGGTGGCCTTCAGAACTTCGTCGACCCAACCGGCGTCTTTGGAGTCGACGGCGAGGTCGGCGCCGAACTCGTGCAGCCGGCTGCGTCGCTCCGCATTCGTCGAGGAGCCGATGACCGTCTTCGCGCCCTTGAGCTTTGCGATCTGCAGCGCCATCAGGCCGACGCCGGAGCTGGCGCCCTGGATCAGCACCGACTGGCCGGGCTGCAAGCCGCCGTTGGTCACCAGCGCGTTGTGCATGGTGGTAAGGGCGACGGGCAGGGTGGCGGCCTCTTCCAGGCTCATATTCGCGTTGGACGGGATGTGAAAGACACGACCGTGATCCGCCAGCGTATATTCGGCGAAGGCCGCGGCACCCGAGCCCATCACGCGGTCGCCGACCTTGACGCCTTTGGCGTCCGGGCCCAGCTCAGCCACTTCTCCCGCCCATTCCATGCCCAGCACGGTGCCGGCACCGCCGGCGCTGCCGTGGACATGGCCCTTGGTCATGCCGAGGTCGGCGCGGTTGAGCCCGCAGGCGCGCACACGGATCAGCACCTGGGTGCCCGATGGTGATGGTTGCGCAACGTCGGTGATCGCAGCGCCATCGGCGCCGTAGACAAAGGCTTTCATCGGATCGTGCTCGTTTCAGTGCTGGGTTGGTGACAGTTATTCCGCGGCTTGGCGCTGGCCGCCGGACAGCATGGACTCAAGTCGCGACCGGATGATGGCCTCGGCGTCGCGCACGATACGCGAGACCAGCTCCATGCAGCTCGGAATGTCGTGGATAAGGCCCTGCACCTGGCCGGCCGACCAGATGCCGTCCTCGGCGTCGCCGGTGGCGTAGACCATCTTGCCGCGGGCACCGGCAACCAGTTCGCGGACCTGCTCGAAGGTGGCGCCTTGCTTCTCCAGCGCCACCACCTGCTGGCTCACCGCGTTCTTCGCTACGCGCGAGGTGTTGCGCATGGTGCGGAAGATCAGCTCGGTCTCGCGCTCGTCATTGGCGACGATGCGCTCCTTCACGGCCTGATGGATCGGGCTCTCCTTGGTGCACATGAAGCGCGTGCCCATATTGATGCCTTCGGCGCCCAGCGCCAGGGCGGCGACGAGGCCGCGGCCGTCGCCGAACCCGCCGGATGCGATCATCGGAATTTTGATCTTGTCGGCGGCCGCAGGAATCAGGATCAGGCCCGGCGTGTCGTCCTCGCCGGGATGGCCTGCGCATTCAAAGCCGTCGATTGAGATCGCATCCACGCCCATGCGCTCGGCCGACAGGCCATGGCGCACGCTGGTGCATTTGTGGATCACCTTGACGCCGTGCTTCTTGAATTCGGTGACGTGCTCCTGCGGCTTGTTACCGGCGGTCTCGACGATCTTGATGCCGCTCTCGATGATCGCCGCGCGATATTCCGCATAGGGCGGCGGCTTGATCGAGGGCAGGATGGTCAGGTTCACGCCGAACGGTCGGTCGGTGAGATCGCGGCAACGCGCGATTTCTTTTGTGAGGTCCTCCGGAGTCGGCTGGGTCAGCGCGGTGATCATGCCGAGGGCGCCGGCATTGGCGACGGCGGCGACCAGTTCGGCGCGCCCCACCCATTGCATGCCGCCCTGTACGATCGGATGCTCAACGCCAACGAGTTCGGTGAAGCGGGTCTTGATCATGGGGTCTCCCCAAAATTCCGGCGCACGGAAGGCGCACGTTGTTTGCTGTTGGGGAGAGGATGCCGCCCGATGGAGGGAATGTCCATCGGGCGAGCGCCGGCACGCCATAACATATGGCGGTTGCCGCAGCCGTCATTTCGGTGTGCGAGCACGGCAGTTGCGAGCAGACCTCAGCCACTCCAACAGGGTTGCCGGGGAATCCCGAGATGTTCATCGTCTCATGTCGAGGTTCCCCGCCGCTCCAAGTAGAGCGGCTGAGGTTCGCTCGAGCTTCGCTCTCGCGCCCCCGGAACGACGTCGTGGGGCTATGCCACCGCGGCGTGCTTCTCATCCACGCCATCGTGCTCAAGCGCGGTCGAGATGTCGCGAATGCTGACGACGCCGATCAGCGTGTGGTCGTCGATGACCGGCACGTGGCGGATGTGGTTCTTGTTCATGAGGTGGCGGACATGCTCAAGCGTGTCGGTGGAGCGGCAGGAGATCAGCTGCTGTACCGAGATCAGGTTCGATACTTTGAGGTTGAGGCCGGCCGCGCCGTGTTCGGCGACGGCACGCACCACGTCGCGCTCGCTGAACATACCGACCGCGGTATTGCCTTCGGTGCGGCAGACATCCTTCACCACCAGCGCGCTGATGTTTCCGGCTCGCAACAGCTGGGCCGCAATGGCGACGGTCTCGTTCATCCGCACCGTGGCGATGCGCGTGCTCTTCTTGCGCAGGACGTCTCCGACTTTCATCGCATCCTCCTCAGGTCAGTTGTTGATCAGTTCTTGTATGCCACAAATTGGTATACATAATGCCAGATGTCAACACGAAACGCCTGCGGGTCAATTCGAATAAGCGTCAGTACCACTTACGTTTTTTCCCCTTTGGCCTTCGAGGCAAGCGGAGCTGAGCGTTCGTCTCTGCGCGTGCAAAGTCGGTTCAGCAAAAAGGCGCCCCGTGAGGAGCGCCTTTTCAACTCGGGCATTGGGAAGCGGCTAAGCCGTCTTGGCGTTCCGTGCCGCGGCGTCCGCCGTGGCGAACTCGTTGCCATTGATGAAGGCGCGCCGCATCGGCTTGATGACGAACAGGGCGAGCAGCGCTGCAGTGGCGTTCAGCGCCACGGCAATCACGAACACCGCCTGCCAGCCGTAGCGCGAGGCTACCAGGCTAGCCACCGGTACCAGCAGTGCGGCGGTGCCTTTGGCCGTGTACAGCATGCCGTTGTTGGTGGTGGCGAACTTGGCGCCGAAGGTGTCGCCCGAGGTGGCCGGGAACAGGCTGTAGATCTCGCCGAACACGCCGAAGTACACAGCGGTGGCAAGCACGAACACCATCGGAATGTGGCCGTAGGCCGATAGCGTCAGCAGCATCAGGGCCGCCGTCCCGAAGGCGATGAACATGGTGTGTTCACGGCCGATCGTGTCGGACACCCAGCCGAAGAACGGCCGGCCGAAGCCGTCGAAAATACGGTCGAGCGAGATCGCGAAGGTCAGCGCGGCCATCTGGAAGCCCGCCAGGCTGACCGGCGAGTTGGCGATCTTGAAGTCGTGAGCGATCGGTGCGATCTGCGCCGCCGTCATCAGGCCGCCAGCAGCAACCATCACGAAGACCAGATACATCACCCAGAAGATCGGGGTGCGCAGCACCTGCGGCGGGGTGAAGTCGATACGGCTTTGTGGCAGATGGAGCTGCTTCTTTTTGGCCGGCATGGCATGCAACGGTTTGCGCATGAAGAAGGCGAGGATGAACACGATCACGCCCTGGCCGATGCCGAAGGTGAAGAAGGCATGCTGATAGCCGCTGGCAGCGATCATGTTGGCGATCGGCACCACGGTGATGGCGGCACCGGCACCGAACCCGGCGGCGGTGGCGCCAGCTGCGAGTCCGCGACGGTCGGGAAACCATTTCAGCGCGTTCCCAACGCAGGTACCGTAGACCGAACCGGCGCCAATGCCGCCGAAGATGGCCGCGGCGTACAGCAGCACCAGCGAGTCGGCGTAGGAGTTCAGGATCCAGGCAAGGCTGATCATCACGCCGCCGAACATGATCACGGCGCGCGGGCCATACTTGTCGACGAACCATGCCTCGACCGGAACGAGCCAGGTCTCGACCACCACGAACAGGGTGAAGGCGAGCTGGATTGCGGCGCGGCCCCAGTGATACTTCGCATCGATCGGATCGACGAACAGCGTCCATCCGTATTGCAGGTTGGCGATCATCGCCATGCAGACGATGCCCATCGCGAGCTGAATCCAGCGGAAGTTGCCGGGGGCGGTGGCCTGCGTCGTCGCGTCTGTTTGTGGAATCATAAGACCTCCCGATGCGCGCTTCCTTTTGCGGCTTAATGCCGCAAGGTTTGTGACTTAATGTCGCAAGCGTCGATTTCGCCGGAAGTCTGGTATATTATATTCCAACTTGCAAGCCCGTCTTCGGAGCAGTTGTGCTGCAGTGCGAAGCCGGCCGGATCCCTCGGCACGGGAGTGCGCACAGGTCATCGTTCAGCTTTCTGCGAAGGAAAGCCGGCATTTGCATGACGACTACACGCAAAAAAAACGCGCCCGGCCGGAGCCGAGCGCGCTTGATGACGTCGTGAAGAAGGCTAGACGGCCAGCGCCTTGCTGACCACCGAACGTCGCCACGGCTTGAGCACCGCGATCGCCAGCAGCGAAGCCAGAATGTTGGCGCCCGCCGCAATCAGGAAGACGTTGTCCCAGCTACCGGATGACTGCTGCATGTAGTTGGCGACCGGGACCAGCAGAGCTGCCGTGCCCTTCGCCGTGTAGAGCAGGCCGGCATTGGTCGTTGCGAACTTCGAGCCGAATGTGTCGGTACAGGTGGAGGGAAACAGCGAGTAGATCTCACCCCAGGCGAAGAACACGAAGCCGGACAGCAGGACGAACCACAGCGGATCGTGGCCCCACAGATACAGGAGATAGATGCCGACGCCTTCCATGCCAAAGGCGATAAACATCGTATTCTCGCGGCCGATCTTATCGGAGATCCAGCCGAAGAACGGCCGGGTCAGGCCGTTGAGCACGCGGTCGATGGTGGCAGCGAAGGTGACGGCGGTCATCGTCATCGCCATCAAGGTCACCGGCACGTTGTCGATCTTCCAGTCTGCCGCGATAGGCTTCAGATTTGCCGTCACCATCAGGCCGCCGGCACCCACGATCACAAACATGAAATACATCAGCCAGAAGATCGGGTGGCGGATCACCTCGGTCGGCGCGTAGTTGCGCCGCGTCTGGATGACATTGGCATTCACCGTCACGGCCGGCACCTGGCCGGCCTTCGGCGCGTACAGGAAGAATGCGAGGATGACGATGATCAGGCCCTGGCCGAGACCGAAGTACAGGAAGGTCGTCTGGAAGCCGGAGCCGGCGATCATCGCCTGGATCGGCGCCACGGTCAGCGCGGAGCCGGCGCCGAAGCCGGCGGCAGTGATGCCCGCGGCAAGGCCGCGCTTGTCGGGAAACCACTTCAGCGCGTTGCCGACGCAGGTGCCGTAGACACCGCCGGCGCCGATGCCCGCCACGATCATGCCGAGATAGAAGCCGTTCAGCGTTTCAGCCTGCGCGTTGATCGCCCAGCCGATGCCGCACAGGATGCCGCCGACCAGCACGACGATACGCGGGCCGTATTTATCGACGAACCAGCCTTCGATCGGCACCAGCCAGGTTTCGAACAGCACGAACAGCGTAAATGCCCACTGGATCGAGGCGCGATCCCAGCCGAATTTTTTGTGGATGTCGGGGACGAAGAACGTCCAGCCGTATTGATAGTTGGCGATCATCACCATGGCGCCGACGCCAATGGCCAATTGCGTCCAGCGATACGCGTCGCTGACGCGTCCGATGGCTGGAGTCGCTCCGTGAACTGCATCCGTCATACGTTTCTCTCCCGAGGCGCCATTCTGTTTTTGTAGCGCTCTACCTCAGGCAGTTTGGTATATGATATGCCAGTAGACAAGGAAAATCTTGACGGCTTGTCGCCGTAAATTCTGCATTGCTGTGCTGCAGCACAAACGAGCAAGCCGGCGGTGGTCGGCCGCCGGCGGGAGGGTGAAGTAGCAGAAGCATGCAGCTATCGAAAGACGAAACCCCAGCACTGCGCGGGTGCGATAGTCCGTTCCCCGGACGCAGTGCAGTGCGTGCCCTGACAATGCGAAGCATCGTTAGGGAGCGTAATGCGCACAGCCGGGGCGGGGGCCCCGGTGGGGCGTGTGAAGCAGCCGGGATTCCGGATCTGCGCAGCGGCATGAAGAATGCCGCAGCGCGTCCGGGAAACGGAGTGCTATTGCGCAGCTTGCGGCCGCGGCGGGCGGAGGCGGGAGAGGCCGTTGGAGATCACCGACCAGAACAGCGCGATCAGTCCCAGGATCATGATCGTGCTGACCAGGCTGTTGGAGAAGAAGATTCCCAGCGCCCCCTGCGAGCCCAGCAGTGACTGCCGGAAGGCTTCTTCCGCCTTGTCGCCGAGCACGATCGCCAGCACCAAGGGTGCCAGCGGATAGTTGCACTTCTTCAGCGCGTAACCGATCACGCCGAACACCAGCATCATGACCACGTCGAAGGTGCTGTTGTGGACGGAATAGGCGCCGATCGCACACAGCACAAGGATCAGCGGTGCGATGATGCTGAACGGCACCCGCAGGATGGCGGCGAATACAGGCACGCAGGTCAGCACGATGATCAGCCCGACGAGATTGCCGAGATACATCGAGGCGATCAGGCCCCAGACGAATTCCTTCTGCTCGACGAACAGCATCGGGCCGGGCTGCAGGCCCCAGATCAGCAGTCCGCCAAGCAGCACGGCTGCGGTCGGCGAACCGGGAACGCCGAGCGACAGCATCGGCAGCAGCGCGGCGGTGCCGGCGGCGTGGGCAGCGGTTTCCGGCGCGATGACGCCCTCGATCTCGCCTTTGCCGAAATTCTTGCCGTTCTTCGAGACACGCTTGGCGATGCCGTAACTCATGAAGGAGGCCGGGGTGGCGCCGGCGGGGGTGATGCCCATCCAGCAGCCGATCACGCAGGAACGCAGCGACGTCATCCAGTAGCGCGGCAGCGACTTCCAGGTCTTGAGCACGATACGCAGGTCGATCTTAGCTTTACCGCCCTTGAAGTTAAGGCCTTCCTCCATCGTCAGGAAAATCTCGCCGAGGCCGAACAGGCCGATGACCGCGATCAGGAAGTCGAAGCCGTTGAGCAACTCCGTCGAACCAAACGTCAGGCGCAACTGGCCGGTTATGGAGTCGAGGCCCACGGCGGCGAGCGCGAAGCCGATCATCATCGAGGCGACGGTCTTGAACGGCGGTTCCTTGCTCAGTCCGACGAAACTGCAGAAGGCCAGGAAGTAGACCGCGAATTTTTCCGCCGGCCCGAACTGCAGCGCGAAGCTCGCCACCAGCGGTGCGACCAGCGTGATCATGATGACGGCGAACAGCGCGCCGACGAAGGACGATGTGAAGGCGGCAGTGAGGGCTTCCGCGGCCTTGCCCTGCTGCGCCATCGGGTAGCCGTCGAAGGTGGTGGCTACCGACCATGGTTCTCCGGGTATGTTGAACAGGATCGAGGTGATCGCGCCGCCGAACAGCGCTCCCCAGTAGATGCAGGACAGCATGATGATGGCGGATGTCGGCGGCATGCTGAAGGTCAGCGGCAGCAGAATGGCAACGCCGTTGGCGCCGCCCAGTCCCGGCAGCACGCCGATGATCACGCCCAGCACGATGCCGAGGACCATTACCGCGATATTGAAGGGCTGCAGGACAACGGCAAAGCCGTGAAAGAGATTGGCAATTTCTTCCATGTTCTCGGAGTCCTCAATACCTGCTGACGAATGCTACGAAACTACAGACCGAGCCATTCTTCGATCGGTCCCTTGGGCAGCGGGACCAAAAACCAGCGCTCGAATATGACGTAGGTGACGATGGGCATGCCGAGCGAAATGGCCGCGACAATCGGCCATTTGTAATTGCCCAGCCACCGCATGAACCAGGCGATAAAGATCATCGATGCCAGATAGAGTCCGGTGAACGGCATTGCGGCCACATAGATGGCCGTGGGAATGACGACGCTGAAGACCTGGCGAAGCTGGCTCCATTCCGCGAACAGGCCGCCGTGATCGTCGCGCAGCACGTTCCAGAGATTGATCGCACTGGAGACGATGATGATCAGCCCGACATAGAACGGGAAGAATCCGGCGCGCGGACCCTCGGCGCCCCAGTTGATGCCGGCCTTGATGCTGCCGAATACCACGATGGCACCGAAGACAGCGATCACCAGCGTGACCCCGGATTCCACCGCCCTGTGCGTGGGGCCGACATTGCGTGAACCATGCGCGGTCATGAAAACTCCATACGTGCCCGGGCCTGGCTGCGAGCCAAGCGCCGGTGAAGCGGATGCGGGCGATCGGTGGCCGTGCTGGTTCAGTTACCTTGCGCGAGGAAGCCGGCTTCCTTCATCAGGGTCTCGTGACGCTTCTCTTCCTTCTCGACCCAGCCGGCATAGTCGCTTCCGGTCATGAAGGTGGTGTTGAAGGCGCCGTTCTTCATGAGGTCCTGCCATTCCGGCGTAGCGCGAACTTTCTTGAACAGCTCGACATAATATTCGATCTGGTCCTTCGTCGCCTTGGGCGACATGAAGACGCCGCGCAGCATGACATATTCCATGTCGAGGCCTTGCGACTTGCAGGTCGGAATATCTTTCCAGGCCTTGCCATCGGCGACCTGCCCGTCATAGGCCATCTGCTTGCCGTCGAACACGCACAACGGACGCACCTTGCCGCCACGCCATTGCGCCACTGCCTCGATCGGATTGTTCACCGAGGAGTCGATATGGTTGCCGACGAGCTGCACCGCGACTTCGCCGCCGCCCTTGTAGGGAATGTAGGTGAACTTGGTGCCGGTGGCCTTCTCGACCGCGACGGTGATGATCTGGTCCTCCTGCTTCGAACCGGTGCCGCCCATCTTCATGGTGCCCGCGGGGGCGGCCTTTGCCGCATCGACGAACTCCTTGACGGTCTTGTACGGTTTGTCGGCATTGACCCACAGCACGAACTCATCGAGCGACAGCATCGCGACCGGTGTGAGGTCTTTCCAGTTGAAGGGAATGCCGGTGGCGAGCGGCGTGGTGAACAGGTTCGAGAGCGTGATGATGATCTTGTGCGGATTGTTGGCCGCGGATTTGACGTCGAGAAAACCTTCGCCTCCGGCGCCGCCGGACTTGTTAATCACCACCATCGGCTGCTTCATCAGATTATGCTTGGTGACGATGCCCTGGATGGTGCGGGCCATCTGGTCGGCACCGCCGCCGGTGCCGGCAGGCACGATGAATTCCACGGGCCTCATGGGCTCCCAGGCGGCAGACGCGGGGGCAAAGCCGCCGGCGAACAAGCACATAACCGTGCCGAGCGCGAAACAAGAGGCAGAACGCGTCATCGTTTTCTCTCCCATTGATCTTGATTGCGTCGATCGATCGTCGACTTGGAAATCAGAACTGGTTTAGCGGGACTCTTCCTTCAGCTTTTCGGATACAGATGACAGCATACAAAACCCCCGCAGGGTGCAGCAAAACTGTGCCAAACGGCCCCGGCACGCAAGCTGCGATCAGGCTTGGGTTTTCGAATCTGGATGCGGCGCGCATGCATGCGGCTCGTGCCTCATTACCGAGACGTCGCGAGCCTTGATCCCCTCCCAAAATGCTTTCATTCAGTCGAAGCATTGCCGGCCAGGCATTTTGGTATGCGATATGCCAGTGCGCAAGCGCTTATCCTGTGCGGGATCTGCCAAAACGTCGCAGGGGCCGGCGGCAGTCCATCTGTGGACGCAATGAAAAAAATGGCCCCGGAAACCGGGGCCAAGTCTGGGAGGAAGTCGGGGCAGGCGCGCGACGGCGCCGGCGAAACTCGTTGAAAAATAGGGTCTTACAGACCGAAGCGGGGCAAATCGCCGTTACGCACCGCAATGCGGGCGCTGGACATCAACCAACCGTCAACGGTGGCCATCAGGCGGCCGAACAAGGAGCTGGACGGGGCGAGGTCGAGAGAAGCGGTCTTGGACATGGATCTATCCCTTTCTGCGGCGCTTCGAAGCGCACCAATCATCTGGGGACAATCTACGTATACCAGATGCCAGAGACAATTCCTTTGTTTGCATAGCAGCAAGAACCATATTGCAGCGCAAAATTGGTCGATTTGAATTTCTTATCAAAGTTCCCGCAACAAAAAGGCCGCCGGAGTCCGGCGGCCTTTGAAATCATTGGCGGATTGAAGAGATTATTCGGCTGCCACCTTCCGCGGCGGGGCCAGGGCGCCGGAATCGTGGATCTCGGCGACCTGGTGGTCGCTGAAGCCGAGCACCTGGCGCAGGATCTCGTCGGTGTGCTCGCCGAGCAGCGGTGAGCGCTCGACCACGGTCGGGCTGTCCGACATCTTGATCGGGTTGCCGACCGACAGGTACTTGCCGCGCTCGGGGTGATCGACCTCGACCACCGTGCCGGTAGCGCGCAGCGACTGGTCCTCGGCGAGTTCTTTCATCGACAGGATCGGGCCGCAGGGGATGTCGTGCTCGTTCAGCTCGTCCATTGCCTCGAACTTGGTCTTGGTCATCGTCCACTGTTCGATGCGCGAAAAGATCTCGTTGAGCTTCGGCAAGCGAACCGCCGGCTTGGAATAGGCCGGGTCGGTCTTCCAGGTGGGCTCGCCGATCACGTCGCAGATCTTCTCCCACACCGGCGCCTGGGTGATGAAGTAGATGTAGGCGTTCGGATCGGTCTCCCAGCCCTTGCACTTCAGGATGCGGCCGGGCTGGCCGCCGCCGGAATCGTTGCCGGCGCGCGGCACCGCGTCGCCGAACGGAATGCCTTCGCCGAACTGGCTGTATTCCTTGAGCGGTCCGTGGGCGAGGCGCTGCTGGTCGCGCAGCTTGACGCGCGACAGGTTCAGCACGCCGTCCTGCATCGCGGCGGTGACCTTCTGGCCGCGGCCGGTGACGGTGCGCTGATAGAGCGCGGTGACGATGCCGAGCGCGAGATGCAGGCCAGTGCCGCTGTCGCCGATCTGCGCGCCGGTGACCAGCGGCAGGCCGTCGCGGAAGCCGGTGGTGGAGGCTGCTCCGCCGGTGCACTGGGCGACGTTCTCATAGACCTTGCAGTCCTCATAGGGGCCGGGACCGAAGCCCTTGATCGAGGCGACGATCATCTTCGGGTTGAGCTCCTGGATCTTCTCGAACGGGAAGCCCATGCGGTCGAGCACGCCCGGTCCGAAATTCTCCACCAGCACGTCGCAGGACTTGATAAGCGCGACCAGCACTTCCTTGCCCTTGGGGTTCTTGGTGTCGAGGGTGATCGAACGCTTGTTGTGGTTCAGCATGGTGAAATACAGGCTGTCGACGTTGGGGACGTCCTGCAACTGCCCGCGGGTGATGTCGCCGACGCCCGGCCGCTCCACCTTGATGACGTCGGCGCCAAACCAGGCCAGCAACTGCGTGCAGGTCGGTCCGGACTGGACGTGGGTGAAATCAAGAATGCGAACGCCCTTGAGCGCCTGAGTCATGGTCTTGCTCCCGTATCGTGTTGTGCCGCGTCGGCGGAGTGAGAAGAGGCGGGGGCCTTGCGACCCCGTCGAGATGCAGAGTTATTTCTTCTTCTTCAGCAGGCTCTGCGGATTGAGATTGCCGATGCGGCCGGATTCGCTACCGGCGGCCGGATCGATCACCGCATTGACCAGCGTCGGTCTGCCGGAATCCATGGCTTCGTTGACCGCGCGCTTGAGTTCGTCTGGCGAGGTCACGTTGACGCCGACGCCGCCGAAGGCTTCCATCATCTTGTCGTAGCGCGCGCCCTTGACGAACACGGTGGGCGCCACGTCGGCGCCGCCGGTCGGATTGACATCGGTGCCGCGATAGATGCCGTCATTGTTGAACACGACGATGCAGACCGGCAGATTGTAGCGGCAGATGGTCTCGACCTCCATGCCGGAGAAGCCGAACGCGCTGTCGCCCTCGATCGCCAGCACCGGCTTGCTGGTTTCGACGGCGGCGGCGATGCAGTAGCCCATGCCGATGCCCATGATGCCCCAGGTGCCGACGTCGATGCGCTTGCGCGGCTTGTACATGTCGACGATGCCGCGGGCGAGGTCGAGCGTGTTGGCGCCCTCGTTGACCAGCATGGCGTCCGGGCGCTCGGCGATGATGGTCCGCAGCACGCCGAGCGCGCCATGATAATCCATCGGCGAGTTGTTGTTCATCAGCCGCGGCGCCATCTTGGCGATGTTGTCGTCGCGCTTCTTGGTGATGGCACCGGTCCAGTCGGCCGACGGCTTGGTCCAGCCCTTGCCGATGCCTTCGAGCAGGGCAGCGACGCAGGAGCCGATGTCGCCGACGACGGGTGCGACGATCTCGACGTTGGAATCCATTTCCTTCGGCTCGATGTCGATCTGGATGAACTTCTTCGGCTGATCGCCCCAGCTCTTGCCCTTGCCGTGCGACAGCAGCCAGTTGAGGCGCGCGCCGATCAAGAGCACCACGTCGGAGTCTTTCAGTACGGTGGAGCGCGCGGCACCGGCGCACTGCGGATGGGTGTCCGGCAACAGGCCCTTGGCCATGCTCATGGGCAGGAAGGGGATGCCGGAGGTCTCGACCAGCGCCTTGATGGCATCGTCGGCCTGCGCGTAGGCGGCGCCCTTGCCGAGGATGATCAGCGGCTTCTTGGCGGACTTCAACACGTCGAGCGCGCGCTTGATCGAGTCGGGGCCGGGGATCTGCGCCGGTGCGGCGTCGATCACCTTGACCAGCGACTTCTCGCCGGCGGCGGCATCGATCACCTGGCCGAACAGCTTGGCGGGCAGATCGAGATAAACGCCGCCGGGGCGGCCGGACACCGCGGCGCGGATCGCGCGCGCCACGCCGATGCCGATGTCCGCGGCATGCAACACACGGAACGCGGCCTTGCACAGCGGCTTGGCGATGGCGAGCTGGTCCATCTCCTCATAGTCGCCCTGCTGAAGGTCGACGATCTCGCGCTCGGACGAGCCGGAGATCAGGATCATCGGGAAGCAGTTGGTGGTGGCATGGGCCAGCGCGGTGAGGCCGTTGAGGAAGCCGGGGGCCGACACCGTGAGGCAGACGCCGGGCTTCTTGGTGAGATAGCCGGCGATCGAGGCGGCGTAGCCGGCGGCCTGCTCGTGGCGGAACGACAGCACGCGGATGCCCTCGGCCTGCGCCATGCGGCCGAAGTCGGTGATCGGAATGCCCGGCACGCCGTAGATCGTTGTGAGGCCGTTGAGCTTCAACGCGTCGATGATCAGATGAAAGCCATCCGTCAGCTCCGGCTCGGCGTCTACTGCAGCGATATTCTGTGCCAGTGCGGTCATCCGCGATCTCCCTTTTCTATTCTTGTGACGCTGTTGCCTGCATGGGCGTTGGTATCAAATCGGCGAGCCGCTTTCCGTAAGCCGCATCTTAGGAAGCCTTTTCCTGCGCAGACTTGGTGAACAGCTCCTGGCCGTGCGCTTCGACATAGGCCGCGAGCCCAAGCGTGTGATCGCGCGCGCGCTTCTCCGCGAGTTCGGTGTTGCGTTCCTCGAGTGCCTCGATGATCGCCATATGCTCGGGCAGGGATGTCGCGGTGCGATCGGTACGTCCGATCGTCGGCTGCCGATAGCCGCGCACATGCAGCAGGATGTCGTTGGTCATGTCGACCAGCACCGGCGACTCGCTGAGCGAGATCAGCGCCTGGTGAAAAGCGATATTGGCCCTGGAATATTCCTCGACGTGATCCTGCGGCAGCCGGTCCTTGCCGAAATCCTTGAAGAAATCGCGCAGCGCCGAGATATCCTTCTTGCGCGCTGTGGTGGTGATCAGACGTGCAGCCATGCTTTCCAGCGCCGCCCAGGCGCGGATCATGTCGACGATCTCGGTCTTGGTCCGTTTGACAACGACGATACCGCGACGAGGCATGGTCTTGACGAAGCCGTCCTGCTCGAGCATCGCGATAGCCTCGCGGATCGGCGTACGGCTGACCCCGAGGCGTTCCGACAGCGCACGCTCGTCGAGCATCACCGGCTCGGCCGTGGTGTAGATGTCCATCTTGAGAATCGCTTCCTTCAAGGCCTCGTAGGCCTTGTTCTTGAAGCTGGTCTCCGGGGCGATCCGCATGATCGCAATATCTGCCTCAGCCATAGTCTGCGGCGCCTTGGTTGGTTTACTGCGAACGGCCATGAATCATCTCCTCCATGGGAGATGTCTTATCAGAATAATCTCCAGTAATTTTTGGCATACCAAATACCACGATGTCAAGTTGCCAGCGTTTTCAGCACTTCCGACCAGCGTGCTGCCTTGACAAGATTGTTTCTGGCATACCAAATGCCATCAACCGCAGCCTGGTTCAACAGACGTTCACGGAGGAAGCCATGTCATCCACAAATCTCGCTACCAAGGTCGCCGCGCCGTCCGCCAAGGATGCGGTCCGCAAAGTTCTCGATGCCGTCAGGGCTGACAAACGCACCAGCCTGACCGCGCCCGAGGGCAAGCTGGTCTGCGATGCCTATGGCATTCCGGTGCCGGGCGAAGGCGTGGCGACATCCGCTGCCGAGGCGGCGACGCTGGCGACGGGCATGGGCTTCCCGGTTGTGATGAAGATCGTCTCGCCGGACATTCTGCACAAGACCGAAGCCGGCGGCGTCATCGTCGGCGTCAAGACGGCGGACGACGCGCAGAAGGCCTATGACACCATTCTGGCCAATGCGAAGAAGTACAAGGCCGACGCCAAGATCGAAGGCGTGCAGGTGCAGCAGATGCTGATGGGCGGCACCGAGGTGATCATCGGCTCGATCACCGACGGCTCGTTCGGCAAGCTGGTGGCCTTCGGCCTCGGCGGCGTGCTGGTCGAAGTCTTGAAGGATGTCACCTTCCGTCTCGCACCGGCCACCAATGACGATGCGATGTCGATGCTCGACGGCATCCAGGCAGCCGAGATGCTCAAGGGCGTGCGCGGCGGCGATCCTGCCAACCGCGAGGCGCTGGCCGATATCATCGTCAAGGTGTCGCAGCTGGTCAGCGACTTCCCGGAAATGGTCGAGCTCGATCTCAATCCGGTGTTCGCCACCAAGAAGGACGCCATTGCCGCCGACGTGCGCATCGTCGTCGACTTCGACTACAAACCGCGCCCGGCGCCGCGCTCCAATGCCGAAATCGTCACTGCGATGAACCGCATCATGATGCCGAAGGCGGTCGCCGTGATCGGCGCTTCCGCCGAGGATGGCAAGATCGGCAACTCGGTGATGAAGAACCTGATCAACGGCGGCTACAAGGGCGAGATCTATCCGATCCATCCCAAGGCCACCGAGATCATGGGCCGCAAGGCCTACAAGAGCGTCAAGGACGTCGAGGGCGTGATCGACACCGCCGTGTTCGCGATCCCCGCAAAATTCGTGGCAGGCGCGCTGATCGAATGCGGGGAGAAGCAGATCCCCGGCGCCGTGCTGATCCCGTCCGGCTTTGCGGAGGCCAACGAGCCGGCACTGCAGGAAGAGATCGTCGAGATCGGCAAGAAGTACAATGTCCGCCTGATGGGGCCGAACATCTACGGCTTCTACTACACCCCCGCCAATCTCTGCGCGACGTTCTGCACCGCCTACGACGTCAAGGGCTCGGCGGCACTTTCGTCGCAGTCCGGCGGCATCGGCATGGCGATCATCGGCTTTTCGCGCTCGGCGAAGATGGGCGTCTCTGCCATCGTCGGGCTCGGCAACAAGAGCGACATCGATGAGGACGATCTGCTCGCCTTCTTCGAGCAGGATCCCAACACCAACATCATCGCCCAGCATTGCGAGGACCTGAAGGACGGTCGCGCCTTTGCGGAGGCTGCCAAGCGCGTCTCCAAGATCAAGCCCGTGGTCGTCCTGAAGGCCGGCCGCACCTCGGCGGGCGCCAAGGCGGCGTCGTCGCACACCGGCGCGCTCGCCGGCAACGACAAGATCTACGAGGACGTGCTGAAGCAGTCAGGCGTGATCCGCGCCCGCTCGCTGCGCCGGCTGCTGGAATTCGCCCGCGGCATTCCGGTGCTGCCGACGCCGAAAGGCGAGAACGTGCTGATCATCACCGGCGCCGGTGGTTCAGGCGTGCTGCTGTCGGATGCGGTGGTGGACAACGGCATGAGCCTGATGACCATGCCGCCGGATCTCGATGCCGCGTTCCGCAAGTTCATCCCGCCATTCGGCGCCGCCGGCAATCCGGTCGACATCACCGGCGGCGAACCGCCCATCACCTACGTCAACACGGTGAAGCTCGGCCTCACGGACGAGCGCGTGCATTCGCTGATCCTCGGCTACTGGCACACCATCGTCACCCCGCCCATGGTGTTCGCGCGCAACATGGTCGAGATCAAGAACGAGATGAAGGCCAAGGGCATCGAGAAGCCGATGGTCGCCTCGCTCGCCGGCGACGTCGAGGTCGAGGAGGCCGCGGAGTATCTCTACCAGAACGGCATCCCGGCCTATGCCTACTCGACCGAGCTGCCTGTGGAGGTGCTCGGCGCCAAGTACAAGTGGGCGAGGGGCGCGGGACTGCTGTAAGCGGCACTGGCTTTATCGCATCAAAGGAAACGCCGCCCGGGCAACCGGGCGGCGTTTTTTCTTTGTCACCTTTGCATGGCTGCCAAATGCTGTCGTCACCCGGCTTGACCGGGTGATCCAGTACATGCCGGCCGGAGTATACTGGGGCGCCCGGTCCAGGCGCGCAATTGCGCGCCAGGCCGGGCGATGACACCTGAGAGGGAGGCGAGCGCGAGGCCTTCACACGCCGCGAATGAAATCAGACCACCACCGCGTGTTTCTCAAAACCCTCCACGCCAAAAATTCGCGTGTAGCGTGCGATCTCTTCCGGGCTGCCGGTGGTCTTCGCCGGATTGTCCGACAGCTTCACGGCGGCACGGCCGTTGGCCGAGGTCACCTTGCAGACCAGGCTGATCGGATCGAGCGTGTCGAGGCCGCGCGGATGCGCGCCGCGGAAATCGTTGGTGGCCATAGTGCCCCAGCCAAAGCTCTCGCGGATTCGGCCGCGGAATTTCTGGTGCAAGTCGATCATCGAGTCGACCTCCAGCCCGTCGGAGAACATCGCGCGCTTCTTGCGCGGATCCTCGCCGCGCGCGGCGTACCAGGCGATGATCTCCTCGCCGGCGGCGACGGGCTCCTTGGAGTCCATGCGCATGCCGGTCCAATGCCCAGCCCACTCCGGCGCGTCGCGCAGAAACTGCGTCATGCCGAAGGTGTCGGGCAGGATGATCAGCAGCTCACCGTCATAGACTTCCTGCCATTTCGCCAGCACGTCGTATTGGGCGCGCTTCAGGTCCGCGTCGGTGTTGGCGAGGCAGGCCGCGACCATCGGCAGCTCGTGCGAATTGGTGCCGATCGCCTCGAACGAATGCTTGAAGGCGAGCAGGGCGTTGGAGGTGCCGACGAAGGTGCGGCCGAGCTCGTTGGCCATCACGTCGGTGACCCATTCCTGCCACAGGAAGCTGTGGCGGCGGCGAGTGCCAAACTCGGCCAGCCTGAGGTCTGGGTGTTCCTGCAGCCGCTGCACCTTGCCCCAGATCTTGGTCTTGGCCTGGGCGTAGAGGATATCCAGCTCGAACTTGTCGAGCGTTGACATCGCGCTGCGGGTGCGCAGCTCGCTGACGATCGCCAGTGCGTAGATCTCCCACATCGTGACCTCGGCCCAAGGGCCTTGGAAGGTCAGCACATACTGGCCGTCGATGGTTTCGAGGTGATAATCCGGCAACCGGAAGCTGCGCAGATATTCGATATATTCGGGGCGGAAAATGTCGCGGCGACCGTAGAAGCGGTTGCCGGCCAGCCAGATCAGCTCGTTCTCGCGGAACCGCAGCGTGCGCGCGTGGTCGAGCTGCGCGCGCAGCACGGCTTCCGGGATGATCTGGGCCAGCCGCACCTTCTTGGTGCGGTTGATCAGGCTGAAGGTGACCGGCACCTGTGCGTACAGCATCCAGATGAACTGGTGCATCAGTAACTTGTAGAAATCGGTGTCCAGCAGCGACCGGATGATCGGATCGAGCCGGTAATTGTGGTTGTGGACCCGGGTGGCGAAATCCATCATGGCGACGCCATTCCTGATGAGGTGCCGGCAGCAGGCACGGATCGACGCGGCGTTTCCGCAGCGGTGGCGCCGCATCGGCAGACCACGAAATTGAGGTATCTGCCGGGTTTGGCGATGTCAACGGAGGCTATACCCCCCGCAGCGCGGCGCAGCCGCGCGAGGCGGGGGAGGGACGTTCATTCGGCCCTACCGGAACATAGGTCTCGCTATCGCGCCAGCCCTGCATCCGGCGCGTTGGCCTGCAGCGTATTCTGGATCGCCTGGCGTAATCGCGGATAATCCACGATCGCCCAGTCGGACATCCGGATATCCGCCAGCAGTGCCGCCGACTTGCCGAACACAATGATACGGTCGCCGACGCTCATGGCTTCCTCGAGCTGGTGGGTGATCAGGATGGCGGTCGAATGGAACTCTCGCGCCAGCGCCACGAATGTCTCGCGCAGTTCGCCGGCGGTGACTTCGTCCAGCGCGCTGAAGGATTCATCGGCCAGCAGGATCTCCGGTTGAACTGCGAAGGCGCGCGCGATGGCGACGCGCTGGCGCATGCCGCCGGACAGTTCGCGCGGATAGGCGTTGGCGAACTTCTCCAAGCCGAGCCGCTTCAGCCAGTCCATCGCACGCTGCTGTTGCACGTCTTCACTGACGCCGATCAGTTCCAGCGGCAGCTTGACGTTGTCCAGCGCCGAGCGCCACGGCAACAGCCGGTCCTGCTGGAAGATGGTCGCGATCCTGCCGCGGAAATGGTTGAAGTCGTCATAGGGTGTCTTTCCGCCGATCGAGATGCTGCCGGCGGTCGGGTGTTCCAGGCCGATCAGCAGGTCGAACAGGGTCGACTTGCCGCAGCCGGTCTGGCCGACGATCGCGACCATCTCGCCGGGCTCGATGAGCAGCGTCAATTGATGGATCGCCACCACCGAGTGCCCGGAGGTGGTCTGGCGAAATACTTTGCGCAGGTTGGCGACTTCGATCGCCGCGGATGCGGTCATGCCCGCCACCGCAGCACGCGGGTCTCGAGCCGGACCAGCAGGGCCTCCAGAATGAACAGCAACACGACCAGCACCAGTGTCCAGGCGAACACATCCGCCACCGAAAACAACTCCTGCGCCACCGAGAGTTGATGACCGATCCCGGTGACGGCGCCAACCAGTTCGGCGATGGTCACGACGCGGATCGCCAGGCTGAGCGTAATCTTCCAACTGGTGATCAGGCCGGGGGTGATCGCCGGCAGCATCAGCTTATGAAAGAACTGCAACGGCGTCGGCCGAAACGACCGGATCATCTGCCGCAAGTCGTTGGACACCTCGCGCATGTTGTCTAGCGCGTCCACGGTGAAGACCGGCGCGCAGACCACTACCAGCACGAAGGCGATGCGGAATTCGACGCCCTTGAACCACAGCACCGCAAACAGGATCCACGACACTACTGGCACGGCCATCAGCACCCGCACCATCGGCCGCAGATAGCGCTCCAGGCTCTCGGAGAGATGCATCACGATCGCAAACGCCAGCCCGATGACGAAGGACAGCACCAGCGCCCCGAGCACGCGCGCAAGCGTCACCGCGACATCGAGCGGCGTGATCTTGGTCAGGCTCTGCGCGATGCGGCCGAGGCCGGGAATGGCGAACGCCGGAATTCCTAAAGTCGGCGCCAGATAGGACATGGCCTGCCACAGGCACAGGAAGATCGCGATCGACAAGATGGCTTCGCGCGGCAGGCTGTTGATCGCGAGCGAACGGCGCGGTTCCTCGAACGGCGCGGTCGCGTGATCCTGGTCAGGGGGCATATATGATCGCTTGGTCCGGCAGCTTGGGATGGAAGCCCGCCGCCACCGCGCGTTCAAAAGTGTCCCAGATGCCCTTGCGCTCGCCGCCCCACGCCGGCTGCGCGTCGAAATCCCAGCGCTTTGCCAGAACCGCTTCCTTCAGGATGCCCGGCGGCAGCTTGACGGTTTCGACCGCGATCTTGTCCGCGCCGTCGGGATCGCTCTTGAGAAAAGCGGTGACGTCCTGCAGCGCTGCGAGAAACATCTCGGGCGCCTTGGGTGCCTTCTTGATCGCGTCCTCGCGCATGGCATAGACCAGCTCCCAGCCGGGGAAGCCGGTGAGCTTCTTCCATTCGTCGTTGGCGTTGAAGATGATCTTCAGGGACGGATCTTCCTTGATCATCATGGTGGCGATCGGCTCGATGATCATGGCGGCGTCGACGCGGGCGGCGGCGAGCTGAGCGCGGGCGACAGCGAAATTGGCCGTGACCAGCGTCATGTCCTTGGCCATGTCGATGTTCTGCGATTTGGCGATGATCGACAGGATCTGGAACTGGCCGCTGCCCATGTCGGCGGCGAGCTGCTTGCCCTTGAGATCGGCCAAGCTCTTGATCGCCGGGTCCTTGCTGATGATAACGAGATCCGCCAGCGTCGCGCCGGTGGCGATGATCTGCAGCGGCACACCTTCGAGCCGCAGCTTCTGGAAATAGGTCGGGCCGCCGATCAGCGTATCGACCTCGCCGGTGGCGAGGCCCGCATAATAGGCGGCAAAGCCCGGATACACCGTGACGTCCGCCTCGAACCCGTTCTTGGTATCGAAGCCGCGCGCTTTCATGATGTTGACAATGATCGGTGCGAAGACGGGGAGGGTGAGGCTGCCGACCTTGATCTTCGGTTGGGCCTGCGCGCGTGACGGCGTCGCCGATGTTGCGCTTGCGAGCACCAAGGCACTGCCCATTGTAAATGCACGGCGTGATAAAATAGTCATCGACACTCTCTCCTGTTGCTGCAGTGCGGTGCAGCTGACGGCATTTTCACGGCTCAGTACACGCGGCTATATTTGTTTGTAAGCAATCGATATGCCAAAATATAACGCACTAAAAACTCTTGCAGTCAAAGAACAAGCCTACTAGCCTTTCGTATGTGCACATACGAAATTGCACCGAGCTGTCGACTGCCTGCAGGAGGCAATGATGCCGCATGTAACGACCCCCGACAGAATCAAACTCTATTACGAAGAGGTTGGATCAGGGAGTCCTGTGGTTTTCGTCCATGAGTATGCCGGCGACTATCGCACCTGGGAGCCGCAGCTGCGCTACTTCTCCCGCGCGCATCGCTGTATCACCTTCAGCCAGCGCGGCTATCCGCCGTCGGATGTGCCAACCGATCCGGCACGTTACGGTCAGGACATTGCGCGCGACGATGTCATTGCATTGATGGACGCGCTGAAGATCGACAAGGCGCATATCGTCGGGCATTCCATGGGCGCCTCGACCGCACTGCATGTCGGCATCAACTATCCCGGACGATGTTTGTCAGTGACTGCCGCCGGCTGCGGCTATGGCTCGAGCCCCGACCCGGCATTCGTCGAGCAGGGCCGCGCCGCTTCGCGTGAGACCGCGAAGATGTTCGAGACGGTGGATTTTCCGACCGCGGCGGCACGCTACGCCGACGGCGCCACGCGCCAGACCCAGAAAAACAAGGACCCGCGCGGCTTCGCGGAATTCGCCAAGATGCTGGCCGATCATTCTCCGGTCGGCCATGCGCTCACCATGCGCGAATTGCAGGCCAAGCGGCCGATGCTGTGGGAGATGGAGAAGCAGTTGAGCGCGTTCTCCGTGCCGCTGCTGATCATCGTCGGTGACGAAGACGACTGGTGCCTCGATCCCAGCGTCTTCCTGAAGCGTGCGGTGCCCACCGCGGGCCTTCTGGTGATCCCGCGATCGGGCCACACCATCACCTCGGAAGAGCCGGCAGCGTTCAATGTGGCGCTGTCCGAACTGTTCGCGGCTTCCGCCGCGGGCACCTGGATGTCGCACCGCAAGCAGGCCTGAGCGATGAAAACGCCCGGCGACATCCAAATCGATCTTGCGGACGGCATCGCGACGTTACGGATTGCCAATCCGGCGCGGCGCAACGCGGTGTCCTCCGCGATGTGGCACAAGATCGCGGCCTTTGCCGCCGAGCTGCCCGAGCGCAAGGACGTGCGCGTGATCATCATCCGCGGCGCCGGCGAGCAGATGTTTTCAGCCGGCGCGGATATTTCGGATTTTGCCACCGCGCGCTCGGGCGAGGGGCAGGCCCGCGCCTATGACGATCTGGTGGAGAGCACCTGCAAGGCGATCGAGGCGATTCCTCAGCCGACCATCGGCATGATCTTCGGCGGCTGCATGGGGGCGGGCTCGTCGGTCGCGGCAAGCTGCGACCTGCGCGTTGCGGCGGACGATGCCTTCTTCGCAGTGCCGGCCGCGAAACTCGGCCTAGGCTACGATCCGCGCGGCATTGCGCGTTTCATCCGCGTGTTCGGCGCGGGGGCCACACGCCAGGTGCTGTTCACCGCGGATCGGCTACCGGCGATGCGCGCGCACGCTCTGGGCGCGGTCCATGTGGTGGCGCCGGCCGGCGAGGTCGAAGCCCGCACGATGGCACTGGCGAAGCAGATCGCCGGCAATGCGCCGCTGACGATCAAGGCCGCGAAAGCGGCGATAGCGGCCATCACCACCGACGATTCCGATCTGCTGGCGCAAGCCGAGGCATTTTATGCCGCGGCCGACGCCAGCGCCGACTACGCCGAGGGCCGCAAGGCCTTTGCCGAGAAACGACCCCCGGTCTTCACCGGGAGCTAATCCGTCCGACCACGTTCCTCACCTCTGCAACTGAAGGAGTTCCACATGGATCTGCAACTCAAGGGCAAATGCGCGCTCGTCACCGGCGGCAGCGAAGGCATCGGCAGGGCAATTGCCATGACGCTGGCGAAAGAAGGCGTCAACGTCGCCATCTGCGCACGTCGCCTGGAGCCGCTGGAAAAGACCGCCGAAGAGATCCGCAACGCTTATGGCGTCACCGTGGTTGCGATCACCGCCGACCTGACCAAGGACGCGGAAGCCAAGAACTTCGTCGAGAAGGCCGCCAAGGAGCTCGGCAGCCTCGACCTGATGATCAACAATGCCGGTTCGGCTCCGGGCGGAGTCATCGAGACGCTCACGGAAGCCGACTGGGAGCAGGCCATGCAGCTCAAGTTCATGGGCTATGTGCGCTGCCTGCGTTACGCGCTGCCGATCATGGTGAAGCAGGGCGGCGGCCGCGTCGTCAATCTGATCGGCAATGACGGCGTCAAACCGTCATACTGGGAGATCGCGCCCGGTGCCGCCAATGCCGCCGGTCAGAACATGACCCTGTCGCTGGCCGGCCAGTACGGCCGCCACAACATCTCGTTCTGTGCGGTCAATCCGGGGCCGGTGCGCACCGAGCGCTGGGCCGGCCTCGTCGGCGCCATGTCGCGCGATATGGGCATTTCCTACGAGGAGGCCGACAAGCTGGCGCCGGCCTCGATCCCGCTCGGCCGCATTGCCGAGGTCGAGGAAGTTGCCAACCTCGTCGTCATGCTGGCATCGCCGCTGGTGCAGATGGCCAACGGCACGATGATCGAGATCGACGGCGGTCAGGACAAGGCGCTGATGGATCGCTTCCGCGACCGGTAGGCGTTAGTAGCGCGCTGTGCTTGTCTTCCCCTCTCCCCCAGCGCGGCGAAGCCGCGCGCAGTGGGAGAGGGTGCCTGAGCGCAGCGAAGGCGGGAGAGGGTTCTTTGTCTTTAAGGCTCCACCCCTTCTCCCGTCTCGAACCCGCTTCGCGGGCTTCGATCCACCCTCTCCCACCAACGCAGCTTCGCTGCGCCGGGGGAGAGGGGACGACCAGCGTTCGTGGCCAAGGGAAGACTCGTAACTGCACAGGTCGCCGCGCCATCGTCACCTGATCAAATCTTCAGCGATGTGCTCAGCACGTTGCACCACAACCAGTCTTGACAACAATGAGGGTGCACAAGACTATTTGCGTGCAAACTAATTCAGTCAGCAAATGCTGGCTTAACGCACTGCAAGCAAAGGCCTTCGCGCTTGGCTCTTGCTTGCGGGCGCGCCGCGACAGATAAGCTTCAGGCATATGTCGATCAACAGCGGAGTTCGATCATGATGACGGCTCGTTCCTTCAATTCTCTCGCTCTCGCCGGCGCGCTGGCGGTCTCGCTCGGCTTTGCTGCCTCTGCGCAGGAAACGATCAAGATCGGCGAGCTCAACAGCTACAAGACCCAGACCGCATTTCTCGACCCCTACAAGAAGGGGTGGGAATTGGCGATCGAGGAAATCAATGCTGCGGGCGGTGTGCTCGGCAAGAAGCTCGAAGTGATCTCGCGCGACGACGGCTCCAATCCTGGCGATGCCGTCCGCGTCGCCGATGAACTGGTGACGCGCGAAGGCGTCAACATTCTCGCCGGCACGTTTCTGTCGAACACCGGCCTTGCCGTGACGGAGTTCGCCGGCAAGAAGAAGGTGTTCTTCCTCGCCGCGGAGCCGCTGACTGACAAGATCACCTGGCAGAACGGCAACAAGTACACCTTCCGCCTGCGTACGCAGACTTATTCGCAGGTGGCGATGCTGCTGCCCGATGCGCTGACCGCCAAGAAGAAGCGCTGGGCGATCGTCTATCCGAACTACGAGTACGGCCAGACCGCGGTGGCGGCATTCAAGGAGTTGATGAAGGCCAAGCAGCCCGACATCGAGTTCGTCACCGAGCAGGCGCCGCCGCTCGGCAAGGTCGATGCCGGCGCCGTGGCGCAGGCGATCGATGACGCCAAGCCGGACGCGATCTTCAACGTGCTGTTCGGCGCCGACTTCGCCAAGCTGGTGCGCGAAGGCGGTACCCGCGGCACCTTCAAGGACCGCACCGTGGTGAGCGTGCTGTCCGGCGAGCCGGAATATCTCGATCCGGTGAAGGAAGAAGCTCCGGTCGGCTGGATCGTCACCGGCTATCCCTGGGACAAGATCAAGACCCCGGAACACGACGCCTTCCGCGCCGCCTACCAGAAGAAGTACAACGACTACCCGCGGCTCGGTTCGATCGTCGGCTACACCACCATGAAGTCGCTGGCCGCCGGCATTGCCAAGGCGGGCTCCACCGACACCGACAAATTGATCGCCGCCTTTGAAGGGCTGAAGGTCGACGGTCCGTTCGGTCCGTTCATCTACCGCGCCAGCGATCACCAGGCGACGATGGGGGCCTATGTCGGCAAGATCGCGCTGGAAAACGGCAAGGGCACCATGGTCGACTTCAAGTATGTCGACGGCGCCAGCGTGCTGCCGAGCGATGCCGACGTGAAGAAGCTGCGTCCAGCCACCGAGTGATGCGGAGCACTGCCATGATCGCCGCCCGTCCTCTCCCCGCCGCGTCGAAGCGGGGAGAGGCAGTCATCCGATGACATTCAGCTCGTTTCTGTTTCAGGCGGTCAACGGCCTGTCCGCGGCATCGGGCCTGTTCCTTGTGGCGGCCGGGCTGTCGCTGATCTTCGGCGTCACCCGGATCGTCAATATCGCGCACGGGTCCCTCTATATGGTCGGGACCTATATCGCCTACACCTTCGCCACCAGGATCGGCGGCGTCACCGGATTCTGGGGTGGCATCGTCGCCACCGCGCTGCTGGTCGGAATCCTCGGCGCCGTCATCGAGGTGCTGCTGCTCCGCCGGATCTATCGCGCGCCGGAGCTGTTTCAGTTGCTCGCCACCTTCGCCCTGGTGCTGGTCATCAATGACGCCACGCTGTGGATCTGGGGCCCGGAAGATCTGCTCGGCCCGCGTGCGCCGGGCCTCACCGGGTCCGTCGAACTGCTCGGCAGGCGGCTGCCGACCTACGACATTTTCCTGATCTTCGTCGGCCCGCTGGTGCTGTGGGCGCTGCATCTGGCACTGGCCAAGACGCGCTTCGGCCGGTTGATGCGCGCCGCCACCCAGGACCGTGAAATGGTCGGCGCTCTCGGCGTCAACCAGGCTATGCTGTTCACTGGTGTGTTTGCGCTCGGCGCCTTGCTGGCCGGCCTTGGCGGCGCGCTGCAGATCGCGCGCGAGCCGGCGACCCTTGCGACCGACCTGATCGTGATCGGCGACGCCTTCGTCGTGGTGGTGGTCGGCGGCATGGGGTCGATCTCCGGCGCCTATCTCGCCGCGGTGATCATCGCGGAAGTGAAAGCGCTGTGCATCGGGCTTGGCATCGTCCACTTCGGCGGCCTGTCGGTGAATTTCTCCAAGCTGACGCTGGTCGCTGAATTCCTGGTCATGGCGGCGGTGTTGATCATCCGGCCCTATGGCCTGCTCGGCCGCGAGCAGGTGGCGGTGCGCAGCGTCGCCGAGCCGGAGGAGCCGATGCGGCCGGCCACCCCGCTGGCGAAGATCGCCGGCCTCGTTTTGCTGGTGGTGCTGGTGTGTCTGCCGCTGATTGCGAAGAACTCCCCCTATACGCTGGTGCTCGGCATCGACGTGCTGATCGCCGTGCTGTTCGCCACCAGCCTGCATTTCATCATGGGGCCGGGCGGCATGCACTCGTTCGGCCATGCCGCTTACTTCGGCCTCGGCGCCTATGGCACGGCCCTGGCGGTGAAATGGCTCGCTGCGCCGATGGGTCTGGCATTGGCGGCCGCGCCGGTGCTGGCGCTGCTGGGGGCTCTGCTGTTCGGCTGGTTCGCAGTGCGGCTATCCGGCGTTTATCTGGCGATGCTGACGCTGGCTTTTGCGCAGATCGTCTGGGCCTCGGTGTTCCAGTGGGAAGAACTCACCGGCGGCTCCAACGGCATTCTCGGCATCTGGCCGTCGGCGCCGTTCGACAGCCGCGGGCCGTTCTACTTCCTCACGCTGGCGCTGGCTGCCGCCGGCGTGCTGCTGCTGCGCAAATTCCTGTTCGCGCCGTTCGGCTACGCGATGCGGGCGGGGCGGGATTCGCCATTGCGCGCGGAAGCCATCGGCCTCGACGTCAAGCGCGTGCAGTGGTTGGGCTTCGCCATTGCCGGCGCGGTGTGCGGCGTCGCCGGCGGGCTGTTCGCCTTCGCCAAGGGATCGATTTCGCCGGAGACCATCGGCATTGGCCGCTCGATCGACGGTCTCGTCATGGTGCTGCTCGGCGGCATCCAGACCCTGAGCGGACCGATCGTCGGCGCCTCGGTGTTCGCGATCCTGCAGGACACCATCATGCGCTCCACCGAGTACTGGCGGGCGCTGCTCGGCGGCATCATCCTGCTCCTGGTGCTGGCGTTCCCGAGCGGCATCGTCGGCGGATTCCTGAAATTGTTCTCACGCCGGAAGGTGGCGTCATGAGCGATCTTGCCATCCGGCAGCCGTCGAAATCATTCGGCGGCGTTCGTGCGGTCAACGAAGTCTCGTTCGACATCCAGCGCGGCGAATTCCTGGCGCTGATCGGTCCCAACGGCGCCGGCAAATCGACCTGCTTCAACATGATCAACGGTCAGCTGTCGCCGGATTCCGGCGAGATCCATTTCGAGGGCACGTCGCTGATAGGGAAGAAGCCGCGCGAGATCTGGCGACTCGGCATCGGCCGTACTTTCCAGGTCGCTGCCACGTTCAACTCGATGACGGTGATCGAGAACGTGCAGATGGCACTGATCTCGCACGCCCACCAGATCTACAAGCTCTGGAAGCCCGCATCCTCCCTGCATCGCGCGCGCGCGCTCGAACTGCTGGCGCAGGTCGGCATGGCGGACGCCGCCGACCGGCCGAGCCGCGAACTCGCCTATGGCGACGTCAAGCGCGTCGAACTGGCGATCGCGCTGGCCAACGATCCGCGTCTGCTGCTGATGGATGAGCCGACAGCCGGCATGGCGCCGAAGGAGCGCAACGACCTGATCGCGCTGGTCAAGCGGCTGGTGATCGAGCGCGGCATCTCGGTGCTGTTCACCGAACATTCGATGGATGTGGTGTTCGCCTTCGCCGACCGCATCATCGTGCTGGCTAGGGGGCGGCTGATTGCCGACGGCGATGCCAAAACCATCCGCGACAATCCGCAGGTCCGCGAAGTGTATTTCGGCACCGGAAAGACCTTCGCCAGATCGGAGGCCTCCTCATGAGCGTGCCGATGCTGACGGTCGACAATCTTGGTGCTTCCTACGGCGCGGCGCAGATCCTGTACGGGCTCAGTCTCGAGGTCGGGCGCGGCGAGGTGGTGGCGCTGATGGGCCGCAACGGCGCGGGCAAGACCACCACCATGAAGGCGATCATGGGCCTGATGGCGCAGTCGAGCGGCAGGGTCCAATTCAACGGCCACGACATCTCCGGCAAGCAGCCGTTCGAGATCGCGCGGTTGGGGCTCGGCTTCACCCCGGAAGACCGCCGCATCTTCTCCGATCTGACCGTAATGGAGAACCTCGACATCGGCCGCCAGCCGCCGCGCAGCTTTGCCGATGGCGTGCCGGCGCCGGTCTGGACCGAGGACAAGCTGCTCAAACTCTTTCCCAATCTCGGCGAGATGCCGAACCGGCCGGGCGGCCGGATGAGTGGCGGCGAGCAGCAGATGCTCACGGTGGCGCGGACGCTGATGGGCAATCCGCTGCTGATCCTGCTCGATGAACCTTCGGAGGGCGTGGCGCCGGTGATCGTTGACCAGATGGCCAATACGATTCTGGAGCTGAAGAGGGCAGGCGTTTCGATTTTGCTGTCGGAGCAGAACGTTCATTTCGCCGAACTGGTATCCGACAGGGCATATGTCCTCGAAAAGGGCCAGATCCAGTGGAATGGCAGCATGGCCGAGCTTGCCGTCAACATCGAAATCCAGCGCGCTTATTTGACTGTATGATGCTTCCGGTCACACTATGCTTGCAACTTACGGGGAATCCTGACGTTCAAGACAACCGGAATTCAAGTCGATGTTGAAACGCGGAAAACTCGAGGTTCTTCCCGGCGGTGCCGAACCGCCGCCGATTGACTATCATGTCGATTCCCAGGTCGGCTTCCTGATGCGCGTGGCGATGCAGCGGCACACCTCGATCTTCATGGCCAACATGATCGAGGATCTCACGCAGACGCAGTTTGCCGTGATGGCCAAGCTGCACGAGGTCGGGCCGTGCTCGCAGAACCATCTGGGCCGGCTGGTCTATCTCGACGCCGCGACCATCAAGGGCGTGGTCGACCGGCTCGGCCTGCGCGGCTTCGTCACCACCGGCTCCGACCCCACCGACCGGCGTCGTCGCGCGGTGTCGCTGACCGAGAAGGGCAGCAAGATCATGAAGGCCGCCATCAAGGTTGCCTCGGAGATAACAGCCAAGACGCTGCGGCCTTTGACGGCTGACGAACAGCGCACGCTGACCAAGCTGCTGAACAAGATTACGTAACGCGGAACCTCACAGCATGCGCTCCCCGCGAAGGCGGCCCATCCGTGCTGAACGTATAGACAAGCGGGACGGGGACGACAAACGGCTAGCTCCGTCTGTGTGACGTCGCCTTCACCATCTGCGGCATCGGGAAATCCCATTGAGGGGCTCCATGCATCCTGCCAGCATCACCAGCGGCCGTAGTGCGCGACGACGCCGCGAAAAAGCGCGTCCCGCTCGGCACCAAGATGTGTCCCGCTGGCGTCACCGGCCGCGTCCTTGCCAACGGCGGTGTGCACCATCACCAGCTTCAACGCCGGATCGACGTAGATCGCCTGTCCATAGACACCTTGCAGGACGAAGCGACGGTGGCTGCCGGGAAGCAACCAGACCTGAAAGCCGTAACCGTAATACGTGTTATCGTGCCAACGCATCTCGCCCGGACGAAATGCGGACGGCTGACGTGAGGCATCCGTCATATCAAGAAGATGCTCGGCCGATACGACGCGACGGCCAGACACCAGGCCATCATTGGCCAGCATCGATCCGAGACGGGCGTAGTCGCGCACGGTTGCGTTGAAATCACCTTGTGCAACCTCGGCTTGGTCGGCGGGATTCAGCATCCAGGTTGCCGTCGCCTGTGCGCCGATAGGCTGCCATATCTTTTCGTCGAGATAGTCGCACATCGTCCTGCGTGTTGCACCTCGCAGAACAAGACCGAGAACCTGGGTCTGGGCCCCGGCATAATTGAAGTGTGTGCCCTCCGGATCGATGCGCTCCGTAATGCTCTTGGCGGCAGCGATATTGCCCCGTCGACGCGTGATCCGGTTGTATTTTGCGCGGTCATCATCAGGGGTATAGTTCTCGACGTACTTGGCCCCCGACGCCATGCGCATCAGATTGACGATCTTCGTATTGCCAAACAACGTACCGGCGAGTTCGGGAACATATGTCGCGGCGGTATCGTCAAATGAGCGTATCAGCCCGTCTTCAAGTGCTTTGACCAACCCAAGCGCGGTGATCGTCTTGGCCATGGAATTCGACAGCATCCGCATGTCGGGCTTGCGATCGTAGTTATAGTTCTCGGCGACAATCTGTCCGTCGTGCAATACCAGCACCGCCGTGGCGCGTTGGCGGTGCATATAGTCGTCTAACGTAAATGCCGTGCCGCGAAAGCTGTAGCTGAAATTGATCGGCGTTCCCGTCGGGAACGGCAGGGGGACTTGCGCCGGAGCAAGCGTGCAGAATGGGCCGAGCGTGTCGAGCGCGCTGAAGGAGCCGACGCGGTACCGATCCTGACGGCTTTCATCGATGGCCGGAGCGACGGGATAACCCGCGGCCTTGCCCAGAATGCTCTCCTCGGGAGCGGCGATGGAGCAACGCACGCCTGAAAGCAAGAGGAGCGACGCCGTGGCAAACATGATCCGCATGCAGGCGGAAAAAGCCGACATCTGGCGGCACTTTTTGCTCCATGTCATGCGCCACTTTCTATTTTCGCTTTCAACAACGCCTTGATCGTCTGCGGCATCACCGGCAGCCGCGTGATGGCGCCGGGCATGCCCAGGGCGTTGTCGATGGCGGAGGCGATGGCGGCGCCCACCGCGTTGGCGCCACCTTCGCCGGCGCCTTTCAGGCCCATGGGATTGAGGGGGCTCGGCGCATCTTCGGTGATGATGACCTCCACATCGGGCACTTCGCGTGACGTCGGCATCAGGTAGTCGGCGAAGGTCACGGACAGTGGTTCGCCACGGTCGTCATAGGCGAATTCCTCATACAGCGCACCGCCGATGCCTTGCGCCACGCCGCCTACGATCTGCCCATTCACCAGCATGGGATTGACCGCCTTGCCGATGTCATAGGCGACCAGATAGCGCTCGATGGCGACGGCGCCGGTGTCGGCAGCGAGTTTCACCACTGCGATGTGAACGCCGTAGGGATAGGTCATGTGGCGGGACTCGAACGAGGCTTCGGCTGATAGGCCGGGCTCGTCGTCGCCGAGCAGCTTTGAGCCGGGCGCCAGTGCCGCCGCGATCTGCGCCAGCCTGATCGACGGACCGGCGCTGCCGCCGCTGCGCACGATCAGGCCATCGACGATGTCGAGATCGGCCGCCGGCGACTGCAGCAGTTCGGCGGCGATTGCCAAAATCCTGTCGCGCAATTTGATTGCGGCGAGGCGGGTGGCTTCGCCGGTCATCACGGTGACGCGCGAGGCAAAGGCGCCGAGTCCGCGCGCGATGCGGTTGGTCTGCCCGTGGATGACGTTGATGGCGTCATAACGAACGCCAAGCGTGTCGGCGCAGATCTGTGCCACCACGGTCTCGACGCCCTGGCCGACGGAGGCCGCACCGGTGACCACCTCAACCATGCCGCTGGTATTGACGGTGATGCGCACATCGTCGAACGGGCCAAGCCCGCTCTTCTCCACGAACATCGCCACGCCGGCGCCGATCAGTTCGCCATTGGCGCGACGCTGTTTCTGTTCGGTTTGCAGCGCCGGCCAGCCGATGCCCTCCAGTGCCTTGTCGAGCAGCAGGGGGTAATCGCCGGAGTCCAGCACGATGTCGGTGCCCAGAGTTTCCAGAGCACGCGTCACCGGCATCGCACTCTGTTGGATCAGGTTGCGGCGGCGCACCTCGACGCCGTCGATGCCGACCTTGGCGGCGACGGCATCGAGCAGGCGCTCGCGGACAAAGGTGCTTTCATAGCGGCCGGGTGCGCGATAGGTGCCGCCCGGCGTCTTGTTGGTGAGGCGGATATGGCCGACCGCGCGATAGGCCGGTATGCGATAGGGACCGGGCAGCATCGCCGCGGCAAGATCTGGAACGGTGGCGGCGTGCGTGCGCATGTAGCCGCCCTGGTCGTGGAAGAACTCGTCGTCGATCGCCAAAATGTTGCCGTCGGCATCGATGGCGGCGCGGACATGATGCGTCTGCTGGCGCGAATGGTTGGCCGCGATCAGATGCTCGCGGCGGTCCTCGATCCACTTCACGGGACGCCCGAGGCGCAGCGCCGCGAGGCACACCAGGACATCTTCCGGATAAAGCTCGCCGCGGATACCAAAACCGCCGCCGACGTGCCCCTCGAACAGGTTGACGCGCTCCGGCGCGCGCCCGAGCATCCGCGCGATCGAATCCCGGTTCCAGTGCGGCACTTTTGCTGCGCCGTACATTTCCAGCATGTCGGTGGACGCGACATAGCGGCCGAGCGCGCCGCGGGTTTCCAGCGGCACGCCGGAATGGCGGCCGATGTCCAGCGTCAGTTCGACGCTGGCATAGGCGTCGCGAAACGCGGCATCGACGTCGCCGTAGCCCTTGCGGATGATCGCCGGCTCCGTCGACAAGCCCTGTCGGAAATCGCCGATCGGCCCGTCGGCCTGCAGGATGACCGGCAGTTCCTCGAGCTCCACGACCACTTGCTCGGCGGCGTCCTCTGCCAGATAGGGATCGTCGGCGAACACCACGGCGACGGGATCGCCTACATAGCGCACGCGATCGTTGGCCAGAATGGTCTGGCGATAGGCTTTGAGGCTTTCGATTTTGGTCAGGCGGAAATCGATCGGCGGAATGTCGGCGACATCGGCAAAGACCCAGGCGGCGTGCACGCCGGGGATCGCCAGTGCCGCACTGAGGTCGACCGAGACGATGCGGCCATGGGCATAGGTCGAGCGCACCACGCGCATGTGCAGTTGGTTGGGGAAATTGACGTCGGCGGCGAACAGGCCCTGGCCACGCAGCAGCGGCCCGTCCTCCTTGCGGGCGATGGAGCGCCCGACCAGCTTTTGGCGTGGCGCGTCGGTCACGACTGGCGCATCTCGATGGCGGCGGCGCGCACGGCCTTGATGATGTTCTGATAGCCGGTGCAGCGGCACAGGTTGGATGACAGCACGTCGACAAGGTCGTCGTCGGAGATATCAGGCTCGCGCTCCAGCACGCCCACGGCCAGCATCAGGAAGCCCGGCGTGCAGAAGCCGCATTGCAGGCCATGGTTGTCCATGAAGGCCTTTTGCATCGGGTGCATGGCATCGCCCTTGGCGAGACCCTCGACGGTGCGGATCTCCTTGCCGGCGGCCTGCTCCGCAAACATCAAACAGGATCGCACGGGCTCGCCATTGACCAGCACGGTGCATGCGCCGCAGACGCCATGCTCGCAGCCGATATGGGTGCCGGTCTGGCCGCATTCCTCGCGGATGGCGTCCGCCAGCGTGCGCCGCGACGCCACCGAAATGGCGTGGTCGCGGCCGTTGATACGCAGGGTAATGCTGGATTTTTCGGTCATGGAAGTTTTCCGCTGCTGCGCAGGGCCGCCCGGATCCGTTGCGGCGTGGCCGGCATTTCGTCGATCGACACGCCGAACGGGGCCAGCGCGTCGTTGATGGCTGAGATCACCGCCGCCGGCGCACCGATGGCGCCGCCTTCGCCGAGGCCCTTGGCCTTGGTGATGGTTTCTCCGGTCAGGGTCTCGATGTGGTGCAATTCGATGTCGGGAATCTCATGGGACGTCGGCGGCAGGAAGTCCGCCAGCGTGCTGGTCAGGATGTTGCCGGTCTCGTCGTAGATGATCTCTTCCAGCAGTGCGTTGCCGATGCCCTGCGCCACGCCGCCCTGCACCTGGCCGTCGGCGATCATCGGATTGATGATCAGGCCGGCGTCTTCGGCGACGAGAAACTTCTTCATCTCGACCTTGCCGGTGGCGATATCGACCTCGACGATGGCGACGTGGCAGGCATTGGAGAAGGTACCGGGCGGATCATAGCTGGCGCTTTCGCTGAGGCCGGGTTCGATCTCGCCCTTGAACATGAAGGTCTGGTGATAGGCGGCGCGCGCCATGGCCGCGATGCTGATCGAGCGGTCGGTACCCGCCACCTGGGCCGCGCCGTCCTTCAGCACGATATCGTCGGGTGCAGCTTCCAGCATGTGGCTGGCGATCTTGATCAGCTTGGTGCGCACCTTTTGCGCTGCCAGCATACTGGCGCCCCCGGATAGCACCAGCGAGCGGCTGGCGAAAGTGCCCCAGCCATAGGCGATGCGGTCGGTGTCGCCGTGCACGATCTTGACGACCCCGGGATCGACGCCGATCTGGTCGGCAATGACCTGCGCCAGCGTGGTGCGCAGGCCCTGGCCGTGTGGCGACGAGCCGATCCGCGCCTCGACGAAGCCTGAGGGATCGACGGTGAGATGCACCGTCTCCCAGCCCGGCGAGATGTCCATGCCGCGGGCCGCGAAGGCGGGGCTGCCATAGCCGGTGCGCTCGGAAAAGGTGGCGATGCCGATGCCGAGATAGCGGCCGCTGTCGCGCGCCGCCTTTTGCCTGATACGGAAGCCCGCGAGGTCGATGGCCTTGATGGCCATCTCCATGGTCTCCTTGTAGGTGCCATCGTCGAAGACGAGACCGGTGGCGGAGGTGTAGGGGAACTTGTCGATCAGGTTGCGGCGGCGCAGTTCGGTGGGCTCACAGCCGAAGAAGGCTGCGGCCTTGTCCATCAGCCGTTCCAGCACGAAGGTGATCACCGGGCGCGACACGCCGCGATACGGCGCCATCGGGCAGGTGTGGGTCACGACGCCCCTGGCGCGGCAATCATAGGCGCGCACGTCATAGGGGCCTGGCAATTCGGCCAGCGCCATCAGCGGCTCGACGCCGCAAGTGGTGGGGAAGCAGGAATAGGCGCCGACATTGGCGACGATGTCACCTTTCAACGCCAGCAATTTGCCGTTGGCGTCGAAGGCGCCTTCGACCAGGGCATGCTGGTCGCGGCTGTGGAAGGAGGCGATCAGGTTTTCGCGGCGGTCTTCGGTCCACGCCACCGAGCTGCGCAGTTTGCGCGCCAGCCAGACCAGCAGCACATATTCCGGTCCCAGCGACATCTTCTGACCGAAGCCTCCGCCGACATCGGGCGCGATAACCCGCAGGTCGGATTCCGGCATGCCGAGGATATCGGCGATGGCCGTGCGCGTCATGTGCGGCATCTGCACGGTGCATGTCAGCGTCACCCGGCCGGTGGAGAGGTCATAAGCGGCGTGGCCGGCGCGAGCCTCCATCGGCGTGGCGTTCTGGCGGCGCGAGCGCGCGTCGACGCGGATGACGGTGTGCGCGGCCTTCCACACCTCGTCGAAACCAGGCGTGGCAATGCGGCCCTCGACAACGACGTTGCCTGCGGCCTCGGCATGGACTAGAGGCGCGCCGTCGCGCAACGCATCGATGCAATCGACCAGAGGGGCGGTCTCGGAGACGGCGACTTCGACCTGGTCGGCGAGATCCTCGGCGAGGTCCTTGCTGGCGGCATAGACGGCGGCCACCGGCTCGCCGGTGAAGCGCACCACGCCCTCGGCGAGGATCGGCTGTCCGACCGCCACGTAGTTGAATTTGCTGAGGCCGGGTCGGATCTGCTTCAGCGCGGTAAGGTCGGCAGCAGTGACAATCGTCGCGCCGTCGGGCGCGCTGATGCCGTCGATGCGGCCGGCAGCGACGCTGCTGCGGACGATACGCATCCAGTGAACCGCCGGCAGGTCGGCGGTGAAGCGGCCTTGCCCAGTGACGAGGGCGGGATCCTCGACCCGGCGGATCGAGCGCCCGACCCAGGTGGTGCCGGAGCCCTTCACCGGCGCGGTCATTGCGCGGATCGGTCCAGCGCGCGCCGGGTCACGGCAACGACGAGATCGCGGCGATACTCCGCTGACGTCTGGATATCCTCGAGCGGATCGACGGCGACGGCGGCGATTGAAGCGGCAGCGGCGAAGACGTCCGCGTCGGGCTTTTGTCCGTTCAGCGCGGCCTCGGCCTCGGGAATGCGGCGGGCGCGGTCCTCGGCGCCGCCGATGCCGACGCGCACATCGGCCATTACGCCGTCGACGATGCGATAGGTGACGAGTGCCGCGGCCATGGCAAAATCGCCGGCGCGGCGGTTGAATTCGTAGAACCCGAACCGGGTGTCGGCGGGCAGCAGCGGCAACCGCGCTTCGGCCAGAAACTCATCCTCGGCAAGCGATGTCGACATGATGCCTTCGAGGAAATTGACGACCTCGACGATGCGCTCGCCGCGCACGCTCTTGACCACGAGTTGCGCGCCGAGCGTCGCCGCCACCAGGCACCACTCGGAGGCCGGATCGGCATGCGCGAGGCTGCCGCAGAAAGTGCCGCGCATGCGAATCGGATAATGCGCGATGTGCTTGACCACATAGGCCAGCAGGTGGCCGAGCACTCCGTCGACCACCGGCTTGTGGAACGCGCCGTGGCGCACCCGCGCGCCGATCGACAGCATGTCGCCGTCGACCGCGAGACGATCGAGGCCTTCGACCTCGTTGATGTCGATCAGGTGGGCGGGCCGCGCCATCCGGAACGCCATGATCGGCACCAGGCTCTGGCCGCCGGCGAGAATGCGGCCATCGAGCGGGGCATACTCAGCCAGCGCCTGGACGACCTCGTCGACGGTGCGCGGAACGTGGCGGGTAAAGGCGGCCGGTTTCATCGGATAACCCAGGAGGAGGGAGGGTCAAATTCACTTGTATGCTAACAATCGGTCCGGCGATGTCAATCTGGCTGCTGGCGCAAAACCATGCCTTTGCTGCCTGCGTTGGCGGCGTTTCCGGCGCCGTTGGCAAGGCCGGTCCGATACGCCGACGCTGGTCAAGAAGCACGGCCTCCAGCGGAGGAGACCAATTCGAACTCTGCGATGGATCACAGCAACGCGCGCTATCCCTGAACGCGATGGGGCCGTTCGTCCCCGGCCAGTCCACTGTGGTTCAGGGCGCCATGATGCCAGCAGGGGGCCGATCTCGACGTCGTTGGCGGCGACCATATGGACGCCCGGGTTCAGGCAGGGGCGAACTTCCGGCCCGGAGGTCACGACCGCGTCCCTCAAGGCAACGCGTTGCACAGTGCCGGCCTGGCTGCGCTCATGCCAGCCCTTGATCTTTTGCAGATCGATGCGATGGCACGCAGAGACCTGCGGACAACGACGAACTTGTAGTTCGCTGGCCCCGGCCGCAATGCCGCCTTGGCTGTCCTCGCCGCCGTGCTGCCACGTCCCGGCAGTTCGCGATCGACGATCACCACGTCGAGCCCCTGGCGGGTGAGTTGCTCGGCCATCAAGGATCCCGTGATGCCGCAGCCGACGATGAGCACGTCGCATCGAATGTCCTCGGTCACTGGCCGCCGGATAGCGCGGGCACCCCCTGCAAACCACGGCGAGCATCCCCCGCGCAGGTCCGCCTGCTCGGTACTGTCGGAATCGAAGGTCTGAATGGGAGCACCTGAAGGCTCGAATGACAACGAGATGAATACGAACTGAACTAAAATTGAATTAGAAACCCACCGTTTCGCAAGGGCGGCCGCCCGTTGTGGCTTCATCGGCCGCATGGTTTCCGGCATTCGCATGCTGCGCGCCCATGTCTTCCGTCAACCAGCCACGCATCGATCCGCGGCGTCGCAGGTCCAATCCGACACCGCGGGGTAGCGAACGGGACGATAGTTTGCGCAGGCTGGTACGCTCGAACATGGGGCTTCTGCTCTGAATTCGCATGATAATTTCCAGCGTCGCCTTAGGTTCCGTGCAATGCTGCCGTCCGTCGCCTTAATGTCTCCGTTGATACACAAATCGCTGCGGCGCAGGCACAACATGGATGACTTGTGCACAACCTCCGTCGTTGCATCGCCGGCGAATGATGCAGATCAACGTCGCGATCCGTCGGCGTTGCTAAAGGGGCAGCGGTACTCTCCCAGAAACGGACCAAGATCATGAAAATGAAAGCAGCGGTTTTCGTTGAACCCGGACGTATCGTTCTCGAGGACAAGCCAATTCCCGATATCGGTCCGCTGGACGCGCTGGTGCGGATCACGACCACCACGATCTGCGGCACCGACATTCACATCCTGAAGGGCGAGTATCCGGTCGAACGCGGTCTCACCATCGGCCATGAACCGGTGGGCGTGATCGAGAAACTAGGCTCCGCCGTGCAGGGCTATCGTGAAGGCCAGCGGGTGATCGCTGGCGCTATCACGCCGAGCGGCTACAGCAATGCCTGCCTGTGCGGTTGCCTCAGCCAGGACGGTGCCGGCACCAAGCATGGCTTCAAGGCGATCGGAGGCTGGAAGTTCGGCAACACCATCGACGGCTGCCAGGCCGAATATGTCCGGGTGCCGGATGCCATGGCCAATCTGGCGGCTGTGCCCGACGGCCTGACCGACGAGCAGGTGCTGATGTGCCCGGACATCATGTCGACGGGCTTCAGCGGTGCAGAGAGCGGCAAAGTGCGTATTGGCGACACCGTTGCGATCTTCGCGCAGGGACCGATCGGACTCTGCGCCACCGCGGGCGCACGGCTGTCCGGCGCCACCACCATCATTTCGGTCGACGGACTGGCATCGCGCATGAGCGTCTCGCGCCTGCTCGGTGCCGATCACTGTGTGGATTTCACCAAGGTCGATCCGGTCGAGGAGATCATGCGCCTCACCGACGGGCGCGGCGTCGACGTGGCGATCGAGGCGCTCGGCACCCAGGCCACCTTCGCGGCGGCGCTGCGCGTGCTGCGGCCGGGGGGCACGCTGTCGAGTCTCGGTGTCTATTCCTCCGACCTGACGATTCCGCTGTCGGCCTTTGCCGCAGGCCTTGCAGACACCACCATCGTGACGACGCTGTGCCCCGGCGGCAAGGAGCGCATGCGCCGGCTGATGTCGGCGATCGAGATCCGGCCGCGTCGATCTCAAGCCGCTGGTCACCCACCGCTTCAAGCTCGACGACATCGAGGCCGCCTACGACCTGTTCGGCCACCAGCGCGATGGCGTGCTGAAGGTGGCGATTACGCCCTGAGGGTGCGCCATTCACCTCCGCGGTGAAATCGCAGATCCATCAATGGCGATCGATCGGCCTGGCGCGACCGGGCCGCTTGCGGCGACTTTCCAACGCCGCCGGTCCGCCTCCCGTCCCTCGAAAGCCGGACGAAATCCCCGTCATATCAGGGGCTTGTCTGGCGCGTGGACAGGTCGAGGCGCGGAGACTAAGAGAGGGCCAAATCGCTTGAGGGCAAGCTTCATGAGTCTGCCGGCGCCTGCCGGATTCCCGGGCTTGGCGCCTCATCACCCGCTCAAAGGACGTCGCGACGTGGACAACAAGACCGCAGCTTTACCCCAGCTCTCGCTGTCGAAAGACAAGATCCGCGTCCTGCTGCTCGAGGGGGTCAACGACAGTGCCGTGCAGATGATCGAGACCGCCGGCTATTCCAACCTGACGCGGTTGCCCAAGGCGCTGGATGGCGAAGCACTGAAGGAGGCCATCAAGGGCGTGCACCTCCTCGGCATCCGGTCGCGCACCCAGATCACCCCTGAGATTCTCGAAGCGGCGGACCGGCTGATCGCCATCGGCTGCTTCAGCGTCGGCACCAACCAGGTCGATCTCGACGCAACCCGCCAGAACGGCATTCCGGTTTTCAATGCGCCGTTTTCCAACACCCGCAGTGTGGCGGAACTGGTGATCGGCGAAATCGTCATGCTGTTCCGCCGAGTCATCGCGCGCTCCAATGCGGCGCATGAGGGGCGTTGGGACAAGTCCGCCAATGACAGCCTCGAAGTGCGAGGCAAGACGCTCGGCATCATCGGCTACGGCAATATCGGCTCGCAGCTGTCCAATCTCGCCGAAGCGCTGGGCATGCGAGTGATCTTCTACGATCACACCGACAAGCTGCGCCATGGCAACACCGAGCCGGTTGGCAGCCTGCAGGAGTTGCTGAGCCAGAGCGATGTGGTGACCCTGCATGTGCCGGAGACACCGGCCACCTACAACATGATCGGCCGCGATGAATTCGCGGCCATGAAGCAGGGCGCCTATTTCATCAACAACAGCCGCGGCACCGTGGTCGATCTCGACGCGCTGGCCGAGGCGTTGAAGGCGGACAAGCTGCGCGGAGCGGCGGTCGACGTGTTTCCGGTCGAGCCGGGCTCCAATGCCGAGCGCTTCGTCTCGCCGTTGCAGGGATTGTCGAACGTTATCCTGACGCCGCACATCGGCGGTTCGACCGAGGAAGCGCAGGAGCGCATCGGCGCTGAGGTCGCGCGCAAGCTGATCGACTACAGCGATTCCGGCTCGACCGTCGGCGCAGTGAATTTCCCGCAGGTGCAACTGCCGCCACGTCCGCAGGGCACCCGCTTCATCCAGGTCCAGCGCAACGTGCCCGGTATGCTCGGGCGCCTCAACGAGGTGCTGGCCCGCCACGCCGTCAATATCGCCGCGCAGTATTACGAAACCCACGCCGATGTCGGCTATGTCGTGCTTGATGCCGACACCTCGGCGGCGGACAGCCAGGGCGTACTGGAAGATATCCGGGAGCTGGAAGGTACTATCCGCGCGCGGCTGCTTTACGAATACAGAACCTGAGCGCCGCGCCGAACGTACGATTCGTGTGGTGTCGTGGGCGCTCGGCGCGTCAGGAAATGCCCTTGATCTTTCGGCAAGACGTCGCAGAACCCGATGTGGTTCGGATGATGTCGACCAAAGACTTCAACTGGGAAATTTCCTTGCGGTTCAGGAACCGCAACGTGGCTCGCGGGTAGCTGTTGCAAAATTGCGAGAGCGTCGCCGCTGTTGCCGAAATACTGTCTTTCTTCGGGGCTATGGCGATACCCCCATCCTTCAGGATGTAGGCGTCTTTGACATTCGCCATGGCCGACGTCGCCAGGCATGTCTTGAACAGGTCCTCATAGGCTTGCGGAGGCATGGGCAGGTCGCCGGCCATGCCGCCGAGCAGATATTCCCGGCTCTTGCCGCAGTTCTCGGCCTTGGCGCCGACCGTCGCAAGCGCCAGGAATAGCAGGATGAAAGTGGCGCATCTCATGCGGATATCGCCGCAGCGTCGAGTTGCTGTGCCGGCATACGAGTCCAGTTCCGTGCCTCGTTGTGTGCGAGCCCGTAGGTCTCGGCGGCGCAGCGCTCCCAGGAAAGCGTGCGCGCATGGGCGAGGGCGCCGGCCCCCAGCGCCGCCCGAATGCTGCCATCCTGCGCCAGCCACGCAATGGCGCCGGCAATCGCCATCACGTTCGGCGCGAGCAGCAGTCCGCTTTCGTCCGCGACAACCGCGTCGGACACGCCCCCGATCGCCGTTGCGACGCTCGGAAGCCCGCACGCGCCGGCCTCCAGATATACCAGGCCGAAGCCCTCCACGCGCCCGGACAGATCCAGGGCGCCTGTCAGGCAAAAAAGTCGGCCGCGTTGTAGATGTCCCGAATGGCCTCGTTCGGAAGTGCGCCGAGCATGCGAACGTCGCCATCCGATACGTCGATGATACGCCGCAATCCGTTGACGTAGTCGGATTCACCCTCCGGGCCGATCACCAGCCAAGTGATCCGTCGACGTAAATCGTCCGGAAGCGAATTCAACGCCGACAGCGTCAGATGGTGTCCTTTGCGGCGTGTGATCCGGGCCACGGTGACGATGACGATGCGATCTTCCGCGAGGCCGTACGCCTTGCGCGTGTCGGCGCGGCTCTTTCCCTGGCCAAACCAGAAATCGGATACGCCGAGCGGCACGTCCTTGACCTGGCGCGACTGCGCGGGGAACTTTTCCCTGAACAGATCCCGCGTGTAGCGGCTGTTGGCGACGATTTCGGTCCGCTGACCGAATGCGCGCGTGGTCCGAATTGCAAGGCGCTTGAGCGGCGTCTGGACTTCATTGATTTCGGTGCCGTGGACCGTCATCAGCAGCCGTGCCTTTGTCAGCCGTCGTGACAGGGCGACAGGGATGAAAAACGGCCAATCGGCGCCGTGAATGACGTCGTAATTCTCGCGGCGGACGAACTGCCGGGCCAGCCCTATTTTCGCGGTCAGGTCGCGCGACGAATGCAGGCCTCCCTGGAAGCGTTCAACCGCAAACGTCAGCGCCTCGTCTTCGTTGGCAGTGTTCTTGCCGTAGGCGGGCGCCACGACCGTGACCTGCGCACCAAGTGCGGTCGCGGCCGTGGCCATCTCGCGCGCATAAGTGCCGATCCCGCCCTGTGCGGGGGCGAACTCACTGGTGAGCATCAGAATGTTCAAGTGGTGACCTCTGCCGTTTACAACGCCGCTATCATGAAGCGCGAGTTCTGGATCTCCTTGTGATAGCGGTAGACGCGGGCCAGCTGCGTGTTCGGCGTGAAATCGGCGATCGACTCCGCGATGGTCGCCGGAGTCATGTGGCCTGCGTCGACAGCGTCGTGGATATCGACGAACCGTTGCGCGAGCGCTTCGGCCATGTCATCGGCTGTCCCGTGGCGGGGCACGAGATAGCCGCTCACGCCGTCGTGGATTACCGGTTCGAGCTGCGGCAGATGCACGGCGACCACCGGACGCCCGACGGCGAGGATCTCCAGGACGCACCTTGGCATTCCCTCGAACTCGGACGTCAGAATTCCGGCATGGGCAGATGCAAGCGTCGCCGCCATGCCTGCGGCGTCCTTGAAGCCGTGCCGCACGGTGATGTCTTCGATCGCCGCGAATTCAGCGAAGCGGTGAGGGTCGCTAGTGCCGATGTAGTGAAATTCCACACCGTCTTTCAAGCGCGATCGCAAGCGATCGATAGCCTTGAACATCAGCGGCGGATCCTTGAACTCGTCGAGACGCCCGGCAAAGACGATCCGAAACGGCGACGAGCTGGCGGGGAAGGGCTGTGGCTTGAAGATGTCGGTATTCACCCAGGTCCAGAGCGTGTCGATCTTCTGACGCCTGCTTGGATAGGTCTTCTGAAGGCGTTCGGTGATGAACGGGTTGACGCAGAGAAATCGCTCGCTCATCGTGACAGCGAAGCGCTCGCCCACGTTGTGGACGAACGAATACTTTCTCAACAGCGAATCCATCTGCATCTTCGGCGCGCCTTCGCCATGCAGCATCTGAACGAAAGGCCGGCGCAACAGCGTCGGCAGCCATGAGAATTCGACGCGGCGCAGATCGATCGAGCAGCGCCTTGCGCGAATGACCTTGGCGATGGTGCCGAAATGGCGAACCAACGCGACGAAAAACTGCCCGGTCAGGGATGAGCGAATGGTGCGCGCAGCCTCGCGCGCCTGATCGTCGGAATAGTGCAGGATCGGAAGAAAATCGAATGACCTGCCGCGGAAGGTGAGTTTATGAATCTCCCCGAGCTTCAGATCGCCGATCGAATCGACCCCGACGAACAGCAAGTCGGTGTCGGCCGGGTGGAAGGTGATGAAATCGCGGATGTAGGTCTCAAGTCCGCCGACTTTCTGACCGCGGGGATCGAACGGATGAATGAGACAGATCTGATAGCGCTCCGGCGTATGGCTCACATTTCGCGCCCGCTGTGCCAGCGTCAAAGTCGAAATCATGCTGCGTTCCTCATGCGTGCATTGAAAATCTGCGGAATGCTGCGCGCTACCAACTGCGGAACCGTCCCCAGGCAGCGGGCGTAGCGTGGTCCCAGGCGCCTGGGATTCTGCAGCATGCGCCATGCCCATTCGAGGCCGTACTTCTGGGAGAAGCCGGGCGCGCGGGTCTGCGTGCCCGCGATGAAGTCGAGCGCCGCGCCGATGCACAGCATGCCGGTGCCCGTCAGCTCGTCGAGACAGCGTGCCGCGAACAGCTCCTGTCGCGGAGCACCCAGGGCAACAAAACAGATCCTGGCGCCGGACCGGCGAATCCTGTCGATGGCGACGTCAGCCTCGCCCGAATAAGGGTCGAAGTTGTGACCGGGCGACAGGCATCCAACGACGTCGAGCCCCGGGTATCGTTCGCGCAGGCGTTGCGACGCAGTCGCGAGCGTCGACTCATTCGAGCCGAGCAGGAACACCGGAAGCCGTTTTCGTCCGGCTTCGCGGCAAACCGGCTCCACCAGATCGGCGCCAGTGGTCCGATCCGTGCGCGCGCCAACGAGGCGACTCAAGACAACGATGGGGAAGCCGTCGGCTGTGACAAAACGCGCGCGCCGATAGGCAGAGCGGAATCCCGAATGATGCTGCAGCTTGTCGACGTGATCCAGGTTGAGCGTGCAAACGCTGAAATTGTCGCCGTGTTGCGCTGCTGACACGATGGACGTCACGCCTTCTGGAAGCGAATGAACATTGATGGCGATGCCATCGACGGTGAGGTCGCGTGATTGCTGAGTCTGCTGTTCCACGATGTCGATCTCCGATGATCTGTGATCGATTGCTCGAATGAAAGCCAACACACCTCCGCTGTCGAGCGAAGGCGAACGATGATCGAAGACTCGCTTCGATGATCACGCCATCAAATCGATATATTGCGACGCAACGATGGTGATGCGCATCACAACCGCGCCGCAATGCGAATAGCTCGGGAGCTCACGATGAAAAAAATGTCACGACGACAGGCAATTGCAGTTTTTGCAGGCGCTGCAGCGGCGTCGGGAACACGCTCCGTCGCCGCGCCAGCACAAAGCCTCGGCGCGATAGCAGCTTCAAATGGTTTGGTTTTTGGTGCTGCGGCGGGCCCTGTGATCGACAAGGACGCCGCATATCGCGAACTATACACGACGCATGCACGAATTGTTACAACCGACGTTGCATTGAAAATCGGCACGATCGCCGGGCAACCCGGACCGAAGAGATTCGACAGTGCGGATCGGCTGCTGAAATTTTGCGCGAAAAATAAAATTCCCATGCGCGGTCATTGCCTGATCTGGAACGAGTGGGTTCCGCAATGGATCAGGAACATGAGTACATCGGAGAGACAGGTGTTCTTCGATAGCTATATTGAAGAAGTCGTCGGCCGCTACGCGGGGCAGCTGCAATCGTGGGACATTGTCAACGAGCCGTTCTGGCCGGGCCACAAGGCCCCGGGCGGCTATCGCCTCGGTCCATGGTACGACGCCTTCGGCACCGGTTATGTTCGCCGTGCGTTCGAGCGGGCCGCGATGGCGGACAAGAAGACAAAATTTGTTCTCAATGAAGCGCAGACGGAACGCGACGATGAGGTCGGGCTCGCCGTCCGCGCGGGATTGCTGCGATTGGTCGATGAGCTCAAGGAGGCCGGGGTGCCGTTGCATGCCGTCGGTTTGCAGGGACACCTGCAGCCGCGTTATCCGCATGATCCATCGCGCTTTTCGGATTTCGTTCACGCGCTGGCCGAGCGCAAGGTGGAGATCTACATCACCGAGTTCGACGTTCGTGACGATACGTTCCCGGACGATATCCCGACGCGCGACGCGAAGATCGCGGAGACTGCCGAAAAATTCCTCAACAATGTCTTGCGCGTTCCGGCGGTTAAGGCCGTGATCGCGTGGGAACTCGCCGATAACTATTCCTTCTACACGGATGCCGCGAAGAAGAAGGACCCGCTCGCGCAACGGCTTCCGCGGCCATTGCCCTTCGATTCGGCGATGCAGAAAAAGCCGCTTTGGTACGCAATGGCGCGGGCGTTCCAGAACGTGAAGAAGGCGTGAGGCGGGCCTTGCGTCAGGTGTGCGGCGTTGCTGCGCGTGAGCGCAGCAGCCGCGCCAGCGTGCGCGCGTAAAGCAGCGCCAGAACGACGATATAGATCGCAGCGCCGGCCGCAATATGCAGCGCCAGCATCCCGAAGGAACGCGCTTCCGGCATCCGGTCGAGCACAGCGGCCATTGCGATAGTGGCCGTTGCGATCCGCAGCAGATGCCCGATTGGCAGCGTCAGGCCGAATTTCACGAAGCCGATCGAAAAGCTGACGGTGGCTGCGGCGCTCGCGGCCACCACCGTCGCACCGGCGGCGCCGACGAGCCCCCAGTACCTGATGCAGACGACACTGGAAAAGACGGTCACGGCGGCATCGATCATAGCCACGATGATCATCAGGCGGGTGCGGCTGTGCAGCAGGAAAACCTGGTCGCCGAAGTGTGCGCGCAGATTGCGGATGGAGCCGGCCAGGACGGAGAGCGGGAGCACCGCCAGTGTCACTTGCTGGAATGGCGTGGCGATCAATAGGTGTACGATTTCGTTGCGCAGCATGAAGATGCCGCCGATGCTCGGCGCCAGAACGGCGATGAGCAGCGCACTGTTGTCCGCGAGCTGGCGCATCGCCGCTTTGCTGCCGCCTTGCTCCATGCTTTTGACGGCCAGCGGAAACGCGGCCGCCGTGACCAGCATGGCGGCCACTGCCGCGGCGCGCTGTCCGAGGCCATATCCGACGGCGAACAGGCCGGCTGCTGCCACGCCCCTGAGATCGTTGATGATGAAGCGTGATGCATTGAGGCCGACCCAGCCGAGCCCGCCGCCAATGACAAGCGGGATGCCATAACGCAGCGCGTGATCGATGATCTCCCGGTCGATCGGCCAGAACCGCCGGCCGTGGCCGATCACCGGCAGCACCACGACGGCGGCGATCAACTGCGCAATCGCATAGCCCGCCAGCGGCCATTCCGGAGACTGGCCGAATAGTCTGATCATGGCGAGGCCGACCAGAAAACCGATCACGGGCCCGACGATCTGCTGGATCGAATAGACGCCGATTTGTTGGCGAACGCGGGCGCGCTCGCCGATATAGAGATTGAGCGAACGGGTGATGACATAGGCGACGGTGGCGACGAGCAGCCATGCGGTCGCGTCTGGCGCAATCACCAGGCGGAGCACGCCGACCATGATGACGCTTTGCAGGATGGCCGAGATCAGCAGAATCGCGTTCTCGGTGCGGTAGAACCGCTCGGCGCGATGGGCGTCTTGATATCTTCCGAAGAACCGCAGCGCATATTGCGACCACCAGACGAGGAAGCCGATCTGCAGCAATTCATGGGTCGCGGTCACCAGCGTGACGACGCCCAGCGTGTGCTCGTCGACGACGTGGGTCCAGACGATCATCGCGACCAGCTGGAAGAGCGGTCCGATGATCTGCGCGGGCAGATAAAGCAGGGTCTGTCGCAGCAGCATGCTCAGGCCCCCAACCAATGAGCGAAACGCGACGGAATGAACCGCCGGACCGCAAGCAAGCCGATGACACTGAGGGCCGCCGTTGCGGTGAAGGTAACGGCCGTGTCCGCGACCGGTCCCAGCTGGCGCAGGCCCGTATGATCGCGCAGCAGCATCACGATGAAGATGTGCCAGAGATAGATGAAATAGCTGCCCGAGCCCAACGTCACGAGCTGACGATGCCTGATATTGAGTGCAAGCAGCACGATGCAGAGGAGCGCTGCATAGCCGAAGAACGCCACCGAATCATAGTCGGCGGCGTCGCCGATCTGGAACTGTCGGATCGCAGCATAGATCACGTACAGGACGAACGCGACGGCGATCAGAGGTCGCCGTATCTGCTGGACGTTCGTCCGGACGCCCGGCAGGCCCACCAGCGCACCGAGCGCGGCGAAGCAGAACCAGAATGGAATGTCACGCATGCGGAATTCTTCGACCAGCGAGGGCGACGCACCGAAGTGAAACAGCAGGGGATCGAGATAGCTGCCGGCGATCAGGCCGATTGCAATGGCCAGCAGCAGTATCACGGCCAGTTGCTGGTCGGTGCGAGGTTCATCTTCCGAGCGAGGGCGGAACACCAGCCAGAGCAGAACGGTGCAGCCGGCATACACGAAGACATAATAGTAGACGAAAACATAGGCGAGAAGAAATCGCGCGACAGTGGCAACCGGTCGATGGTCCATCGCCGGATTATGCAGCGCCATATAGAGGTACGCAGCGACGAAGGCGATGGCATAGGGGACCAAGATCGCCTTGAAGCGCCGCGCCAGCGGCACTCGGCCGGACTGCGCCGTCAGGTAGCCGGAGACAAACAGAAAGATCGGCACGCATGGTCGCAGCGCGGCATCAAGCCAAGTCTCCCACGCCGGCGTGAGCGGTTGATGCAGCGAATGGATGCCGATCACCATCAGAATGGCGATGCCACGCATGGTGTCTATTCCGCTGTCGCGGCCGGCGGCCTTGGCCGCTCGGTCGATGGCAAGCATCGCGGAAACCTGCGCCGTTGTCGTCATCGCCGGGTATCCGGGCGTGCGGCCACCGCGACCGGCCTTCGCGTCCCGATACGGCGATCGAAGGCGTCATTCAGGTATCGCCGCATTGGGTTTTCGAACCAGCGCAGCGAAGCAAGGCTGGCGATGGCCAGCACGACAATCGCGACGGGGATCAGCGTCAGCCTGCCGCCGGGCAGATGCGGCGCCAGATCACGCGCGCCAAATGTCAGGACGATGGTTGCGACCGGGATGTGCAGCATGTAACAGGAATAGGTCAGCGACGACCAGCGATCGAAGCCGAATGTCGTCAACAGGGTGTCGCGGCAGGTGCAGTCGCTCTGGATGGCAAGCGTGGCAATGGCATAGATGACAATGAGGTCGGCCATTTCCGGCAGCCAGGAGCCGGCCAGGATGAAGGCCGCGAGCAGCGCGGTCACCGCGCCGGGAATGACGGGCCAGCGTGCGATCTGGTCCCGGAACAGGTAGCAGGCGACACCGAGGTTGAAGGCCGGCAGTGCGCGAAAGGCGCCGCCTTTGTTGATCCAGTCGGCCCACGATCCGGTTCCGGTGGCCGCGGCGTAAGCGCTGTTCGCCAATGCCGGGAGGACGACGAGCGCGATGATCAGCGCCTTGTTCCGCGTTACGGTGATCGCGATGAGCGGAAACAGCACGTAGCAGAACATCTCCGCGGAGAGTGACCAGCTAGGAAAATTGAACGTCAGCCGTGCGCCGTCGATGGCGTGGAGCAACAGCGGCTGGGCCGGCAGGTCGGACAACGGATAACGGGCGGTGTTGTCCGTCCTGGCGATGCCGAAATGCAGCGCCAGCGCGAGGGCGACGTAGAATGCCAGCGTCGCCAGATGCAGCGGATAGATCCGTGCCAGGCGGCGCCACAGGAAACGTCCGATCGACATGGGATCGCCGACGCGGCCGAGATACTGGCTGGCAATGACGAAGCCGGAGACCACGAAGAACAGGTCGACGAACAGGTTGAAGTGCCAGGTGTGAGCGACCATGAACTGGCCGACCTGGGTGTCCTTCACATAGTCGGAGTAGTGCAGGATCACCACGGCGCATGCCGCGATGATCCGCAGCGCGTCAAGGTTTCGTGTGCTGTTGGTATTGTCTTGCAAACAACCGTCCCGGCTCAAATCGTTGAAAGAAGGCGCGATGCCCGTTACGGCGTTTCGCTGCGATAGGAAGGGGCCGCCGAGATCTGCCGCCCTGCGAGCCGGGCGATCATGTCGATCACCGCGTCCCGGTCCGACGCCGCGAGGGCATTCCAGCGCTGTAGGTTCTCACTGGCGAGCATCGCATGCTGCGTGCGCCAGGAAGCATGCGACATCGCGGCGGCGATCTGCGATGCCGCAGCGGCGGGATCGGACGGCGCAATGAAGATTCCGGAGGCGCCGAGGACCTCGCGAAAAACCGGGGCATCGGGCGCGATCACCGGCAGGCCGGCATATTGCGCTTCCAGCAGCGGCAGGCCGAGGCCTTCATCGTGTGACGTGCAGATAAACAGGTCCGCGGCATCGACGATCTCGCGGACGCGTTCGGTGGTCTGATAGCCATGCAGGGTCACGCCGGGACTGGCTTCAAGCATGCGCCAGTCGTCGCCCCATCCCGGCCGCCCGACAATATCCAGCGTCGTGCCGGGAAATCCTTGGGCCCGCAGCGCGCTGACGACTTTGGCTGCCGCGACGAAGTTCTTGCGCGGCTCGACGGTGCCCAGCGACACCAGCCGCAGCGGGCGTGGCTCTGCATCGCGGCCGGGGCGTGAGGCTGATCCGAGGTTGAAGACGTTGCGCACCGGCGGACGATACAACGTGATCTCGACATCCTGCCTGCAATGCGCGGTCAACTTGCGCCTGGTGTCGGCTGAATTGGTCAGGAACCGGGGATAGTGGCGGAGCGCGAGCTTGAATGGCGCCGCCATATAGAGCCGTGCGCGGGCGTTGAGGTCGGCGCGGCGCGACAGCAGGAAGTCGTCGTGGATGTAAGGCAGCACACGGGACGCAAACGGTAGCAGCAGCGGGCTTGGCGGAAAGCCCGGGCACAGCAGGATCGAGGACGACGTTGTCAGCCGCAACGGCAGGCCAAAGGTCTGCGTCGCGACCATTTGCGCCGTGCCGTGCGAGGTCACAGGCGCCACCGCTAGCGGCGCCAGCGCGTCACGACTGAACAGTTCCAGCGTGATGCGCTCGAGCCCGGTGACGTGACGTCCCAGATGGGTGTGGTCGACATAGATCGCCATGCTTGTCCTGATCTCGGCAATTAAGCCGGAATGTGCCGTTGTCCGGCGCGAGGGCGGGAATCTGCTGCGGCTGCGCCCGATCTCGCGCCGTTCGGCAGCAGAAGCGTGATCAGGGCGATGAACTGTGCGAGCTGAATGTTCTTCGACGAAAAGCTGACGGAACTTGCGGCGATCATCAGGATCAGCAGAACGATGGCCCAGGCCGCCGTGCCCGACCGCTTGAGGATCTCGACGAAGAAGCACACCAGGCCGACCGTCAACAAGGCGGTGTGAACGATGCCGAACTGCACGGTGCTGGAGACCCAGAAATTCTCGATGCCGTAGTTCAGGCCGAGCTGTGACTGCAAGGCATTCACCCGGACCGGACTCGGACCGAGGATCAACTCATGCCAGTCGAAGTGCGACAGCAGGTTGAATGTTGCGTAGCGCGCCAGCGTGCTGCCTTTGTCCGATGAGAATCGCAGCAGCATCTTGTCGAAGATGCCGAGATTGAGCGCAGCGAAGATGCCTGCGACGGCGACGAAGAGCAGACACAGTGCGGCAATGGCCCCGAGCAGCGATGTCCGTTTGCCGCGCAGCAGTTTGAAGATCTCGATCAGGGCAAGGCAGCCCAGAACCGCGAGGACCGTCATCAGCGCGGTCCGGCCGCCGAACGCCATCAGCGAGCCCAGGCTGACCGTGATCAGCGGCAGGCGAAGCGCGATCGGCCGACAAAGCGCCGGACGCAGCACCAGGGCCAGCACATAGGCAGCAACGACGCCCGACGCCGTGAGCGGATGGCCGAGAAACGCCGAGGCCCGCCACTCGCCGAGCACGACGACGCTGCCGAGCGTCAGGGGAATCAGCCGATGACCGGAGAAATATTCATAATAGCCAAGCGCGACGTTCAGCAGGATTGTGGCGTGGATCGCCCAGACCAGCAGGCGCTTTTGACGATCCGAGATGCGCCAGATCACAAGGCACAGGATGACGGGCAGCAAGAATGTGTCGATGATGATCGTGAACGGCCGCTCGAGCACGAACATCTGCACCAGCAAAGCGAGCCAGCTGAACAGATAGACCAGCACCAGCCGGGACTGCGACAATGTCCTGTTGATCTCGCCGACCGGATCGCCGTTGCGCACAAGCAGCAGGAGCGACGCCAACACCACGGCGTAGGTTGCAGGGTGCAGCTTCTCGTAGAAACCGCCCCCGTTGGTCAGGTAATGGATTTTCCAGTTGGTCAGCATCGCCGACGACATCGCGAACATGGACACGGCCGCGAGCAACATCAGTGCGGTCACCATCGCATCCACAAGCCGGGTCGCCGCAAACGGGGCGGCACGGGCAGCCGGATCCGGCCGCCGAGGCGCGGTCGCGAAGGGGGGCGGCGATAGACGGTGTTGCCTTGCCCGGCGAAATTGCCCAGGGACCTCACCGCGCGGCGCTCGCCGCGGCAGCCGTGCCATAGGGCTTGAGATAGGCCGAACTGCGATAATAGTCATAGAATTGCAGCTTGTTGAGATCGACCCGTGTCAGCACCGTGCCGAGGATGCGGTCATGAACCGGCGCAAGCAGGTTCATCGTATGCGCCACGACCTCGCGCGGGGTTTGATCCCACGCCATCGCGAGCACGATGCGATCGGCGAGTTCGGCCAGCGCACGGCCGTCCACGAGAGGTACCAGCGGGGGAGTCGATAATGATCAGTTCATAGCGCTGGCGAAGATGGTCCATCAGATCGGTGATGCGTTCCGAGAACATCAACTCGGTGATGGTATCGTCGTCCTTGACCATCGGCGACGGCAAGATCGAGAGGCCTGTGCTCCGATCCAGAAGCAGCGCCTGTTCCAGCGATGCCTCGCCCATGGCGACCTGCAGCAATCCCACGTCGGCATTGGGACAAAGTGCGCGCGTCAGGCCGGGATTGCGGAGATCGGCATCGATCAGCAGCGTCCTGATGCCGAGGGTGGCCAGCGACAGCGCCAGATTGGCGGCGAGCGTGGTCTTGCCTTCGCTTTCGAGAGCGGAGGTCACCACCACGATCTTGATGGGATCGACACGCAACGCCCGCTGAATGGCGAGCCGGACGGCGCGGATCGCCTCGGCGAAGAATGTGCCGGGCTCCTCGATGGCGTAGCGCATCAGGGGCGGCTGCAGCGATGGCGGCAGCAGCCGTACGATGCGCGGGTCGTGGGTGTCGAGCTCACTGCGTCCGCGCTTGGCGCGGCCGGCGAGTTCGCGCACCCCGATCAGCGGCAGGGCTGCCAGCGCCGGCAGCCCGGAGATCTGCTCTGCCTGCTCCAGCGTTTTCACACGCCCGTCGAGATAGTCGATGAGAAAGGCCAGCACGGTCCCGGCACCGAGGCCCATCATCAAGGCAAGCCCGAGGATCAGCGTCGTTTTCGGCGACGACGGCCGGATCGGAATGCTTGCCTTGGTGACGACGCGGGAGTCCGGCATTTCCAGACTTTCCTGCGCTGACGCCTCCTTGTAGCGGGCCAGATAGGATTCATAGAGCGTCCGGTTGGCCTCGGCCTCGCGTTGAAGTTCATGCAGGCGAACCTGGGCCTGGCCCGACTGGCTCGATACGCCCTGCAGCTTGTCAAAACTCTCCTTCAGCGAGTTCTCCCGGGACAAAGCGATGTCATAATCATGCTTCGTACTTTGCAGGATGCGCTGGATTTCCTCGTTGATCAGCCGCTGGGTATCGGACAACTGGGCACGCGCATTGGCGACGAGCGGATGACGCGGGCCGTATTTGCTGGAAAGATCGGCGCTGTTCTTGGCGATGTCGGCGTATTGGGTGCGCAGCTTGGAGATCATTTCCGAGGAGATCACCGCGTTGATGCCGCCGGGATCGCCACCGGACTTCGCCATCTGCTGCACTTGGTCGAATTTGGCGCGTGCTTCGGCCGTTTGAACGCGTGCGGAGATCAGTTTGTTGTTGAGGTCGGTGATTTGCTGATCGTTCACGGTAACGCCCTGCGACACCGCAAGGTTATTGGCCGTACGATAGTCCTCGACCGCCTGTTCCGATGTTCCCACGCGCGACTTCAAGGCTTCGATCTGGCCGTTCAGCCAGTTCGCCGCAATGCGCGTCGCATCGTATTTGGCGCGGACCTGCTCCTCGAAATATCCTTCGGCAATCGCGTTGGCGATGGCGGCGGATTTCTGCGGCACCTCCGTGCTGACGTTGATGTCGACCAGGAAGGTCGTTCCTTGACGTGTGACTTTCATGCGGCGCTGAAGAATCTCGACGGAGCGGGATCGGGCCGTATCGGCGGGATTGGAGCCAGTTGCGGGGGAGCTGGTGCTAAACAGGTTTTTGATGGGATCGAGCAGTCCGGCCCGTGGCATGAATTCCGGATCGGTGGCCAGCTTCAGCTTGTCGACGACCCGTTGCAGGATCGCAACCGATTGGATCAGCAAGGTCTGGCTCTCGATCGTCGCGTCGTCTGTGCCGAAATTGGACAGCACCGCCTGATTGGTCTCGACCACGTTGGCGCGGCGAGGGTCAACCAGCACGGTCGATGTCGCGGTGTAGAGCGTATCGACGCTCGTCAGATAGGCCAGCGCCAGCGCCACCAGCACCACCGGAACCAGCGCGACCGTTTTCCAGCGGCGACGCAGGATGCGGGTCATCTCGCGCAGATCGACGGTCGGATTGTTCCAATCCTGAACGACTGCCGTGACCGGTTCCTCCGGCGTTCGATATATGATGTCAGAACTGCGCGGTAACATTGAGCCCCACCTGGTGTTTGTCGTAGCTGAATGCCGGGTTGTCGCTGTTGCGGTCGGAGTATCGGTGGAACACGGAAACCGAACCAAACCGGTTCACGAGATATTTGACGCGGGCATCGGAGGTAATCACCGTGTCCTTGCGGGGTTGCCCGAAGAACCGGTCGGTCTCATAGGTTCCGGCAAGCGAGAGAATGACATTGCGGCGCAATTCGTAGTCGGCTCCCAGCTGGAACGCGTTGGCCTGCACGCCGGTCGAACTGGTCGCTGACGTCTCGGTCACGATCTGTTCGGCCCTGAAGTGGACGTCGAGCAACTTGGTTGGACGCCACGTCGGCTGTGCGCGATAGGCGGGCCCCTCGATCACGCCGATCGCAGGATCACTGAAATCCTGGCGCGCATAGCCGGCGCCGATTTCGCCGGTGACGAGGTGAGTCAATCCAAAGGTGACGCCGGACAACGCTCGATAGCCTTGCGAGATCCAGCGATTGCGCCGGGGTGCCGCGGATGTTTCGCTGGTTGCCCTCGACGCCGGCGAACCAGCCCAGCAGCGGCGAGAACGCATAGTCGAGCCGGCCGTGAAGCGCATAGATCTGGCCGTCGCGGCCATCCTGATTGATGATGCTGCCGTCCTGGGCCCGCGTCGTTCCGTAATCGTAGGAGTCGACGCTGATTCCGATCGACGCCGCGAGCCGGTTGAACTCCTTGCGTACGCTGACATCGCCCGATAGCAGGTTGTATGGCGTGGGCGAGATCGCGTTCGCCGGCGAACTCAGCGTCCCGACGCCCTCGTTCAGATGCGCGATCTGGAAGCTCGTCAGGATGGCAAGATCGTGAGAGACGTCGTACCAGGCGTTGCCCTTCAGGCTGGCGTTCGTCTGGTTGAGGCTCGAATTCTCGTTGTAGAGCGTTGTTGCCGTATCCAGCTTGATATCGATGCCGTGGCGCTCCCAAAGCGTATGTGCGCGCAATGACGGCGCGATGACGGCGGCGACGTCAGCGCGCTTGTAGGCGTTCGATGAGAAGACGTTGCTATCGTAGAAGGTCCCCGACATGAGCTGCGGGTTGAACATCCAGGAGCCGTAGCGAATGCCGACGGGCTCATATCCTGGCTGCTGTCGCTGCTTCACTGGCATATCCTCTGGCGGTACTTCATCACGCATATCCGGCGGTGTCAGATCGGGCAGGATGGCCGGCTCGAATACTTTTTGCGCATTCCAGGGAGCCGCAACGACTTCGAATGTGGATGGAATCACTTGGGCGCCTGCCGGCGAAGAAAGACCAAGCGCAAATGCTGCTAAGCCTGTAGCGATTCCGTGCTGGCGCCCGGACGAGACGGTCGGGCAGATCGATCTCTCGCGATCAAGCAAGGCGTCCGGGCACGTCAACGCGCGAGTCATCCATTGTCCCTGGTGAGGAAGCGATCAGGCCCACGGCCTGATCTCTTCGAAAACCCCGCGGCACCGCCAGCAGCAATGCGAGCCTGCACCGAATGCGGCGGTCAACGGAGCGATGGAATTTCTGTTCAACAGAAAGAGGCATCGTCTTGGGTAGGGTGCATCACGATCAGCGCTTCTGCGCTGCAACATCATGCACATCGTAAAGAGACGACACTATGGCAAGGTCCGCTGCCCGTCTTTGGCGGCGCTCGCGGAACTTGACGAATGCGATAGCAGATCGCCTAAAAATAGCGCTCGGGAATCCGTATGTTGTCGCCGGGGAACACGCGGACCGGCGCGTCGAGAGGGTAGACCTCTTCTGTCGCGCCGCCGGCGCGACGCAGGAACACCTTGTTTTCGTTGGCGCGATAGGTGAATCCGCCTGCGCTGGCCACAGCGTCGAGGATCGTCATGCCAATCCGATAAGGATATTCGCCACTCTTCTTGACCTCGCCGAGAATATAATAGGGACGATACAGCGCAATTTCGATGTTGACGCGCGGATCTCGCACGATCCCCTTTGCCAGCGCAGCCGCAACCGACTTCTCCGGCTGCCCGGTTGTGAGGCCCGCTGCACGAATCCGGCCTGCCAAAGGGATGGATGCGTAGCCGCTGCTATCGATCTCGTATTCGCCGGAAATGTCGGCTTCGCCATACACCTTCAGACGAATTCGGTCAGTCGGCCCAAGCCTGTAGCTGCCTGCTGCATCTCCGGATGCCTGCTTTGTCTGGGCAATGGCTGCTGTCGGGGAACTTGCGCCAGCCACAGCAAGCATGAAAAACAGGCACAAGCCCGCGACACTGAATGGCCGTTGCAACATCATGATGTCCTGCGCGAGTGATCGACCTGGATAAGGCGATTGACGAAAAGCGGATACTATTCTCGCAAAAGCGGCGAAAGCATGTGAGCGAGCGCGTCAAGCCGCTTCGGCGCTACAGGAACATGATGGCATCGCCTTCAATGGCGATGCACGTCAAGACGCCGGATCGCCATGCACCGGTATCTATGTTGATGCGGTTGCTGCGAATATCGGGATGCGGAACCGGTGTGTGACCATGCACGATATATTTGTCATGGCTGTGTGCGGCGCTGAGGAATTCATCGCGAATCCACATCATGTCGTGAGGGTCCTGCAGTTCGATCGGCACGTTGGGGCGAATGCCTGCGTGCACGAAGAAAAAGTCTCCGCAGCTGTAGCTGTTGCGGAGACACTGCAAAAACAGGTCATGCGCACGCGGAAAACGATCTTGGAACTGACGGTGCAGACTCTCCGGCCTCTGCTGATCAATTCCTGAGAGTCCGTACGAGGCGAGCGTCTGCCGAGCGCCGAGCGGCAGCCACTCCGCCAGGGCCGCGGGATCCCGCAGGAACGCTTCCAGCATGGCTTCATGATTGCCGCGAAGGCATACCGCGCGGTTTCCGACCAGTCGGGTTGCCAGCAGATCGATCACCCTGCTCGAATCCGGGCCACGGTCGATGTAATCGCCGAGATAAACCTCGGCTGAATACCGGATGGGTCTGCGGTCCAGGTCTTCATCTATCCGCGCAACGATCTCGGCGAGGAGGTCGGCGCGGCCATGAATATCACCGATGGCGTAGATGCGCGTCTGCGCCGGAAGCGAAGCGGGGAGGGGATGCGGGATTGTGGCCAAACGCTGTTTCATTGCCGGAGTGTCGTCACGGATCGCGCCTGCGGTCAATCATTCGCAGGCGGCCTCGAGTTCAATGTGCGGCCGCTGCGGTGGACGCGCAAGCAGCGAGCGGAATCAGATGTCGTTCGTTATTCGGATCTAGAAGAAGATCAGGCGGACGGCCACAATGATGACGATCCAGACGATGGCATTCGCCAGTATAAAGAGATTTCGCAGTCTGCGTCGCGAGATCTCGGATTCCGCAGGGCGGACAGGGGCCGGGCGATTCCCTGGAGGCCTAACGTCAAAAGGTTTTTTGTCCGTGAATGGCGCAATCACCACTGTGGCCGTGGTGAGGGGATCGGCCTGCTGCGTCGTCTGAGTCGTTTTAAGCTTGGCGATCATGGAGGAGCCGACGCGCGAGAGGCCTGATAAGACTAGCACAATAATTTGGAACGCTTAGCTTTTAATGAATGCCGAGGTGGAACCTGTATGGCGCCGGCGAAGCGCGTCCGCCGAGCGCAGAGGTGGCGCACGTGGGGCGCTATCGCGAATGTGCATGACTGGATCGATGTGAACGCAGCGCATTTTGCGGGCAGCAGCCGCTAAATGCTTCGACTTGCAAATCAATCATCTTATGCCGGCGTAGTTCGATGGCGCGTTGCAAACAATTAGGCAGCGACAATCGCTGCACCGCCGCAATTCGCTCATCAAGTTGCGAAACACTTCGCTAAGAATTGCTGCAGGCGTTCCAGCAGCGGTTTTGATGTTCGATCCCGTCGTCGGAATGTGGCGGCGGTCCCGCTAGACGATGGTGCGTGCTGCCGTTCTTGGCATTCCCGAGGTCCAACAGAAAGCGAGCGCAATGGTCTCCACATTCTCGATAGCCCGTTTGAATCAGGACAACACCACGCCGCGTTGGCAGCAGCGGCGTTCGATTTCGGTGCGTCCCGTTGCATACGCCGGTCATGTCAAGCATCGCATCCAGCGCCGTCTCGCGTCGGCCCGGGCGGAACCGTCCACCTCGATCGGGAAACGGGTTTTCGATGTGACGGCTGCAAGCGCTGCGCTGCTGTTCTTTGCGCCGTTGTGGATCGCGATCGCGATAGCCATCAAGGCGACGTCGCCGGGGCCTGTGCTGTTCCAGCAGTATCGTTACGGCTATCGGAACCGGTCGTTCAAGATCTACAAGTTCCGTTCCATGCGAAGCGATGCCTGCGATGCGGGAACGAAGCAGGCGGTGCAGGGCGATTCGCGGGTTACCCGCGTGGGAAAGATTCTGCGAATGACCAGCCTCGATGAAATTCCGCAGCTGATCAATGTCGTCAAGGGCGACATGTCGTTGGTCGGACCGCGGCCCCACGTTCCCGGAATGCTTGCCGCGGATGTGCCGTATGAAGATCTCGTGCCGTACTACTTCCAGCGGCATACGACGCGGCCGGGAATCACCGGTCTTGCACAGGTGAGCGGGTGCCGGGGCAGCACGGTAGAGCCAGAGCTTGCCATTGCGCGGATCGACTACGACCTCGACTACATCGAAAAATGGTCGTTGCGCATGGACATCGCCATTATCGCTCGCACCATTCGCCGCGAGTTTCTGTCGGGCAGCGCGTTCTGAACAACCGACCATGAATTCATCGTTCGCGCGCAGAGTACTCTGCGTCGCCTGAAATGACGCAGGTCAAGCGAGGGTTGGAGGCTGCCGAAAGCGCCTGCAAGCCGTTCGAATGTCTGGCAATACGAAGGGGACCAACTATGAATACCAAGCAACGAACGAAAGAATTTCTCAAGCAAAGCTTTCCGGCCGTTTGGCTGCAGTGGCATTTTGCCCGACGTCCAAAGACTGCGGAACGTGAATTGTCATACCTTGGAAAGATCGTGCCGCAGGGTGCCAGGACTGTCGACGTCGGGGCAAATTGTGGGCTTTATACACAACAGCTGGCGCGCCTTTCGAAGCAGGTCGACGCCTTCGAACCGTCGCACGACATGGCCGGACTGCTTCGCCGAACCTCGGCTGCCAATGTGACCATTCATGAAGTCGCTCTGTCGGATCAAAATGGCGAGGCGGAGTTATACATTCCGCAAGGTGAGAGAGGCTCGGTGCATGGCCTTGCGTCGCTAGAGCCGCAGCTGCAATCGTCGATCGCGCGGGTCATATCAATCAATGTGCCGAAAGCCCGCCTCGACACCGCCGTCGAAGGCGACGTCGCATTCGTGAAAATTGACGTGGAGGGCCACGAATTGAACGTGCTCCACGGCGCAACCGGCCTGATCGATCGCTGTCAGCCGGTGTTCCTCGTCGAGGCGGAGGACCGGCATCGCGCGAAGGCGACGAAATCGGTGTTCGAGTTCTTTCAGGACAGATCCTACCGAGGATTCTTTCTGAAGGACGACCAGATTATGTCGGTCGACCAGTTCAGCTCCGATCAATTGCAGGATCCGAGTGCGCTGTTGCCGAACGGCGGCCGCAAGGACGGCCGATCCTACGTCAACAATTTCTTCTTCTTCCCGCGCCATCTCGACGGCGAGTCGATCCTCGCCAGCTGATTCCGAGCCCGCCGGGTCTGCGACCATCGCCGGGCCAGACGATGAACCAACAATCAGACAGGACTTTGAATGCATATTGCCATAGTGGGCGCCGGCTATGTCGGGCTCGTCTCGGGGGCGTGCTTTGCCGACTTCGGACACAATGTCACTTGCGTCGATCATGACGAGCAGAAGATTGCCAAACTGAACGTCGGAGAGATTCCGATCCACGAGCCCGGACTGTCCGAGCTTGTCACCGCCAATATCAGGCAGGGGCGCCTGCACTTTGTCAGCGACATGAAGGCTGCCGTCGAGAATGCGGAGGTCGTGTTCATCGCCGTCGGAACGCCGTCGCGTCGCGGCGACGGCCATGCGGACCTGTCATATGTCTATGCGGCGACGCGGGAGATTGCGGGGTTTCTCTCCGACTCTGCGGTCGTGGTCACCAAGTCGACGGTGCCCGTTGGGACCGGCGATGAGGTCGAGCACATCATTCGCAGCGCGAATTCGAACAAGGATGTTGCGGTCGTCTCGAATCCCGAGTTCCTGCGGGAGGGCGCGGCCATCCGGGATTTCAAGCACCCCGATCGCATTGTCATCGGCACTGAAGACCTGCGCGCGCGAAAGGTCATGGCCGAGGTCTATCGGCCGCTTCATCTCAACGAGTCGCCGATTCTTTATACCGATCGGCGAACGGCGGAGTTGACCAAATATGCGGCCAACGCCTTTCTTGCCATGAAGGTCGCTTTCATCAACGAGATCGCCGACCTTGCGGAGAAGGTTGGCGCGAACGTGCAAGAGGTGGCGCGGGGCATCGGTCTGGACAATCGAATCGGCCTCAAGTTCCTTCATGCGGGACCCGGCTTTGGCGGATCGTGCTTTCCCAAGGATACGCTTGCACTCATCAAAACCGGGCAGGACAACGAGGCGCCGTTGCGCATCATCGAGACGGTGGTGGCGGTCAATGACCAGCGCAAGCGTGCGATGGCCCGGAAGGTGGCCGGTGCCTTCGGCGGCAACATCCGCGGCAAGTCGATCGCCGTGCTCGGTGTCACGTTCAAGCCCAATACCGATGACATGCGGGATGCACCGTCCATCCCGTTGATCACGGCGCTTCAGGATATGGGCGCGGATGTTCGCATCTACGATCCCGTCGGCATGGATGAGGCCAGGAAGGTCTTCGAGAATGTCGCCTTCTGTGACAGCGCCTATGAATGCGCCAAGGGCAGCCATGCACTGGTGATCGTGACGGAATGGGAACAGTTCAGGGCGCTCGACCTGAAAGAGCTTGCAGCGATCATGGCCTGTCCGGTCATTGTGGATCTCCGCAATATCTATTCACCCGATGAAGTTGCGCGAAACGGTTTCCTGTATTGCGGTGTCGGTCGACCGAGCCCGCTCGCCTATTGAAGCTCAACGTGTTGGGCGCGGGGACCGATTTCGGGCAGGCAGAGCAAATGTCGCAAGAGCGAGGACGACGAAACAGCCCGGTTCGTCGTCCTACGGCAGATTGTCTCTGACGAAAATCTCGATGCGGATCCGTTCCTGATCGGGAATGATCGGCTCACCCAGGCAATGGGCGAGTAGCACGCGCGCCGCGGAGCGGGCTTCGTGGCCGGGATCCTGGTTGATGATGGCGTCGATGGTGGCATTCAGCAGGAAACGCCGCGTGTCGGCCGTCAACTCATGGGCGATCCAGACGATGTCGCGGGCGCGGCCGGAGGTCTCCAGCACCGAGGCGATGCCCTCGTTGCCGGCGCCGGCATTGTAGAGGCCGACCAGGTCGGGGTGTTCGCGCAGCAAGGCCGCGGTGAGGGAGCTGTTCTGATTGCTGTCGTCGCGGCCCTCGCCGGCGGGCAACACCACCAGGTCGGGATATTCGCCGGACAATACCTGATGGAATCCGAAATGCCGCTCGGCGTGGTCGCGCAGCGCCATCGCCCCGACAATGATTCCGACCTTGCCTTTTCGGCCGCCGAGGAAGCGGCCCATCAGCGACGCTGCGGTGCGGCCGGCGGCGGGATTGTCGACGCCGACATAATGCGCGCGCCGCGAGGAGGGCGCGTCGGAGACCAGCGTGACGACATGGACGCCGCGCGCAACGAGGTCGTCGATCGCGGCCCTCACGCGGGTATGGTCGAGTGCGACGGTGGCAACACCCTGGTAGTCCGGCGACAGCCGGTCCAGCGCTTCGGCCAGCGCATTCGGATCGAAGACGTCGACATGCATCAAGTCGATATAGCCGTTCTGGCTCGCCAGCCAGCCGGACGCGCGCCCGACCTGCGCGGACAGGTTTGACATGAAGCTGTTGGCGTTGGATGGCAGCAGGAAGGCGAAGCGGTAGCTTTCATTGCGCGCGAGCCGCATCGCTGCGGCATTGGCGCGATAGCCGAGCCTGGCGACCGCCATTTCGACGCGGGCGATGGTCCGTCCGCGGACGCCGTCGCGCCGGTTGACGACGCGGTCGGCAGTGGCCAATGACACGCCGGCCTCGCGGGCGACGTCTTCGAGCGTTGCCCTGCGGCCGGACATGCGCTGATCTTCCACGTGCTGGCCCTCCGTCGTCATCGCGCGGCCCATAGCATGCCGCGCGTCATCAGCGTTCGGATTTCCGGGACATCGAGTTCATAGGCGCGGTGGCCCAGCGATGAATAGAACACCCGGCCCTCGCCGAAGCGCTTCTTCCACACCACCGGCATGACGACCCCCTCGATCCAGGGGGCGTGATCCGCGTTGAACGTCGTGGTCGCCAGCACGTCGATGGCCGGATCGATATGCATGTAATATTGCTCTGACCTGTGTTCGAAGCTGTCGATCCCGGTCATCACCGGATCGTCGGGGCGGGTGACGTCCACCTTGTAATCGATGATATTGCCGGGATGGGCAACCCATTGCCCCCCGCACATGAACTGGTAATCGACGGAATCGCGAAACGCATCGGCCATGCCGCCGTGGTGCCCGGCCAGTCCGACGCCGCCCTTGACCGCCTCGCACAAGGCCAGCGCCTCCGGCTTCTCGATCTTCGACATGGTGTAGATGGGAACGATCAAGGACAGGTCCGTGATCGCCGGGTCGAGGAACGCCTCCGTCGAGGTCTCGATCCTGACGCTGAAACCTTCCGCCTTCAGCCAGCCCCGTATCATCGAGGCGCACAGGTCCGGATCATGGCCGGACCAGCCGCCCCATACGATCATCGCTTCACGCATCTTTCCATCCTTGTCAGTCGATCTGTCCGGTCGGCAGTCCCGGCGGCAACATCGCCGGTCTTTCGACGGTGGTTTCGAGTTTGACGCGCCGTCCTTGGTCGGACGAGATCTGGAACGCCTCCATGGCTTCCAGCACGTGCAGCGCCAATGCGCCGCTGGCGCGGTGCGGCCGGTCGTTGACGATGGCGGCCGCCATGTCGGCGACGCCGATGGAGCGGAATTCGCCCTCGGTATTGCCGTGGCTATAAGGCTGCGTTTCCCACTCGCCGCCCGTCCTGGCGACGTTGACCTCGCCGCCGAAGCGGTTGGGATCGGGGACCAGAAGGCTGCCGGCAAAACCGTAGATTTCGATCGGTGCATGCTTGTGCTTGGGCACGTCGAAACTCATGGTGATGGAGATCACCGCGCCGGAGACGAATTCGAGCGTGCCGGTGACATGGGTCGCGACCTCGACGGGAATCAGCGTGCCATTGAGCGGCTGGCTGGTGATCAGCCGTTCGAGCCGCGGCTTGGACGCGCTGCCCATCACGGAAGCGATCGGGCCCAGCAGTTGCACCAGATCGGTGATGTAATACGGCCCCATGTCGAGCATCGGGCCGCCGCCGCGCAGATAATAGAAGCCGGGCGCCGGATGCCAGCGTTCGTGGCCGGGGCAGGCGAAAATGGCGGTGCCGGCCACCGGCGTGCCTATGGCGCCGTCGTCGATCAGTTTGCGCGCCGTCTGATGGCCGCCACCAAGGAATGTGTCGGGCGCGCAGCCGACGCGCAGATTCTTCCGCGCGGCGAGATCCATCACCTTGCGGGCCTCGACCATGTCGACGCCCAGCGGCTTTTCCGAATGCACGTGCTTGCCGGCATTGAGCACTGCGAGGCTGACATCGGTATGGGCCAGCGGCACCGTCAGATTCACGACGATCTCGATATCGTCGCGCTTGAGTAGCTGGTCGACCCGCATGCCGGGCACGCCGAATTCTTTCGCTCGTGCCTCGGCGGGAGCGGCGCGCATATCGGCGACCGCGCGCAGCTCGATGTTGGCGAACTGCTTCATCGCGGTCATGTAGGCCTTGCTGATGACGCCGCAGCCGATGACGCCGATGCCGACTTTTCTCATAAGAACTCCGCTTCGAGAGGTTCGATCTTGTTGTTGTCGTAAGGCTCAGCCCTTGACCGCCCCCGCAGTGAGGCCGGCGACGATGTGCTTCTGCGCGAACAGGAACAGCACGATGGTGGGAAGGATGGTCAGGGTGACGAAGGCCAGGATCAGGTGCCATTCCGAGGAATACTCGCCCTGATACACCATGATGCCCAGCGGCCACGGATAGAGCTCGTCGCTGTTCAGCATGATGAGCGGGATCAGGTATGAGTTCCGGCTGTTGACGAAAACGATGGTGCCGACGGTGGCCAGGATCGGACGCGACAGCGGCAGCGTCACGTAGCGGAAGAAGTCGATATAGCTGCAGCCGTCGACCAGTGCCGCCTCCAGCAGCTCATAGGGAATGTCCTTGAAGAAGCGCCGCAGCAGGAGAATGCTCATGGCCAGCGCAAAGGCCACCTGCGGCAGCACGACGCCGAAATAGGAATCGAGCAGGCCGAGATCGCGCACCTCGATGAATAGCGGCAGGATCGCGGTCGCCGCCGGGAACAGCAATCCCATGGTGATGTAGCTCATCAGCATGTTGCTGCCGAAAAACCTGATCTGCGCAAACACGAAGGCGGCCATCGAGGCTGCGATCAGCGTCAGGATCACCGTCAGCGTCGAGATGATCAGGGAGTTGCCGAGCGGCTGCCAGTAGCGTTTCGACAGCAGGATGCCGCCGTAGTTCTGCCATTCCCAGGCCTGAGGCAGGCCGAACGGGTTGGTGCGCAGCTCGCCGATCGACTTGAAGCCACCGAGCACGGTGGCGATCAGCGGCGTAGCGACGAAGACCGCCACCACGGTGAGGAACAGCACCTTGCCGAGTGCGACACGGTCGAACCGGCCGTCCGAGAATGCGACCTGGTCACTCATCGCGCATCATCCAGCGTTTATAGGTAAAGGCGAAGGTGACGCAGATCAAAAACAGAATCACGCCAACGGCGCTGCCGAAGCCGACGCGCATCCGCATGACGCCGAAGGTATAGAGGAAGCTCACCATGGTATGGGACGAATCCGCCGGCCCGCCGCGGGTCAGTGGCATGATCAGGTCGAACAGCTGCAGCGAGCCGACGATGGCAAAGAACGCCGAGAGCCGGATGGTCGGGTAGAGCAAGGGAAGGACGATGTAGCGCAGGTTCTGCCAGCGCGTGGTGCCGTCGATCTGGCCGGCTTCGACCAGATTGCGGTCCATGCCCTGCAAGGCGGCGATGAACAGCATCATGTGAAAGCCGAAATACTTCCAGACCACCACGATCAGGATCGCCAGCATCGAGGTCTGCGGACTGGCCAGCAGATGCGGCGCCTCCGCGCCGAACACCCGGAAGATGGCGGCGAGCAGGCCGTAGTCGCCGTCATAGACGAAGGAGAAGATGAGTCCGGTGGCGATCTCGGCCAGGATGTAGGGCATGAAGAACAGCATGCGCAGGGCCACCGCGCCGCGAAACCTGTTCGCCAGGATCAGGGCCAGCGACAGGGCGAGCGGCAGCTGGACCAGCAGCGAGACCACGATGATCAGGATGTTGTTGCGGAAGGCGAGGCCGAAGGCGCGGCTGTCGAACACGAAGCGATAATTGTCGAGCCCGATCCAGTTCTTCGGCGTGCCAAAACCGTTCCAGTTAAATCCCGAATACCACGCGGCCTCGACCACCGGCGTCACCACGAACAGCGTGAACAGCAGCAGCGCTGGCGGCAGGAACAGCAGCGCGGCCGTGAGCTTTCCGGAGCTGGACGGCCGGCGCATGGCGAACGGGCGCATCGACGGGCCGATGGCGTGGGGATTGAGCAGGGTCATGGGGCGGGCGAGGGGAGCGTTTGCCGCATGAACTGCTCGTCGTCGCCTTGCCGGGGAAGCGGAGGGAGAGCGCCGCGTTGATGAGCTTCCCTCATATCAATTGCCCTGCTTGAACGCATCCTGGATCGCCTTGGCGGCGGCCTCAGGCGTCATGCTGCCGCCGGCGATTTCGGCGGTGACGTCGTTGACGACGCGGCCCACGGAGGGGCCGAGGCTCTGGTCGTAGAAGTTCTGATGATATTTCGACTTCGCGAGATTCTGCGCGATGGTGCGCATCAACGTACTGGCGAGGCCTTCGTCGGCGCCCTTGTAGACCGGGATCAGGAAATTTCCTGCGGCGAGCTTTTTCTGAACGTCCTGTGAGACAAAGTATTTCAGGAACGTCACGGTCTCCTTCGGGGCGCCCTTGGTGACGAGCCAGCCATTGATCCCGCCCAGCGTATCGGTGGGGGCACCCTTGCCGCCTGCCACCATCGGGAAATCGAACCAGCCAAGGTTGTCGTCGGCGATGCCCTTCTTGTCGGCCGCCAGTGCGCGTTGCGTGTGATAGCTGGTGCTGATGGCCAGCGTCATCGCCGCCTTGCCGTCGCCGAAAGCGCCGATGGCCTGCGGATTCTTGAAGCCGAGAAATCCGTTCTGGAACGGCGCGAGGTCGATCAGTTGCTTGAACAACTGTCCTGACCTGACGAAAGTGTCGCCTGCGAAGCCGCCGTTTTCGCCGCGCAAGGCGGCCTCGAAGGCGGGCTTGCCGCCGATGCGGACGGCCAGATAGGTCCAGTAGAAATGGATCGGCCATTTGTCGGCTCCGCCGACCATCAACGGCGTGACCCCGGCGGCCTTCAGCTTCTTGACGGCACCGAGCAGGTCATCCCAGGTCTTGATGCTGGCGCCGTCGACGCCGCCCTTGGCCATCAGTTCCTTGTTGTAGAGAAATCCGACCTCGGACTGCGCGAAGGGAACGCCGTAGATCTTGCCGTCCTGGGTGAAGGCACTCACCGCCGCTGGCGCCAGCTGATCCCTGGTGTCGCCGAGCGGCGCGGCGATGTCCTCGAGCACGCCGGCCTCGATCTGCGACTTCAACACGCCGCCGGCCCAGCTGTAGATGATCTGCGGCCGGTCCTTCGACTGCAGCATGCTCGGCAGCTTGGCCTTGTAGGCCTCGTTCTCGAGGAACTGCATCTCGATCTTGACGCCGGGGTTCTTGCTCTCGAAGTCGCGGGCGACGTCCTCCCAGATCTTCACCTGGTTCGGGTTCACCTCGAGATGCAGCCATCGAATGGTGGTCTGTGCCGAGGCAACACTCGCCGTCAGCATCAACAACGCCGCCGCCATAGCGGCCCGTTTCAAGTGCCTCATGCCGTCCTCCCAGGTCGCTGTTTTTGAACCGTCCATCTTTTGATGGATCGTGTTTCCTCGACGTGCTTCAGCCTAGCCATGCGAATTGAGGTGCGCAACTCATCATTTGATGTGACCCATGAACGGGATGTGATAGAGAGAGTTCAAGGGCCCACGCGCCGCGACAGGGAGAAGACAATGACAAGCGTAACCTCGGCGGGAGCGATTTATCCGGATCTGGCCAGCAAGACCGTGCTGGTCTCCGGCGGCGGCAGCGGCATTGGCGAGGCCATTGTCCGGCGTTTTGCCGCGCAAGGTTCCAGGGTCGGCTTCATCGACATCAAGGACGCCGAGTCACGCGCACTGGCCAAGGAGTTATCGGAGCAAGGCCATCGGATTCACTTCGAACAGGCTGACTTGACCGACATCGCCGCGCTGCGCGCCGCGATCGCCGGGATCCGCAGCGCGCTCGGGCCGGTCCAGATCCTCATCAACAATGCAGCGCATGACCAGCGCCACGCCGCGCTCGAAGTGACGCCGGAATTCTGGGATGACCGGATTGCCGTCAATCTCAAGCATCAGTTCTTTGCTGCGCAAGCCGTGCTGCCCGACATGATCGAGGCCAAGGCCGGATCGATCATCAATTTCGGTTCGACCTCATGGATGGTCGGGCAGGGCGGCATGGCCGCCTATACGGCGGCGAAATCCGGCGTGCTCGGATTGACCCGGTCGCTGGCGCGGGATTTCGGCCCCTACAACATCCGCGTCAACGCCATCGCGCCCGGCTGGATCATGACGCAGCGGCAGATCGATCTGTGGCTCAATCCCGAAGCCGAAGCTGAGTTGATGCGGCGACAGTGCCTCAAGCGCAAGCTGGTGCCCGACGAAATCGCGCGCGCGACATTGTTCTTCGCCTCCGACGAAGCCAGTGCATGCACCAATCAGCAATATGTCGTTGACGGAGGATGGGTGTGAGGGCGTCGACCTCCAGCCGCGCCTAGGCTTGCGTGATCAGCCCGCGCAATGCGATCTCGGCATCGTCGATGTCGCGTGTCAGCGCTTCCCTTGCCGCAGCGCCATCCTTGCGGGCCAGCGCCGCGTGCATCGCCCGATGCTCGATATTGGCGGTGTGCCAGTTGTCGGTGGTCTTGAGCAGATTGAAGTAAGGGCCAATCTGCAGCCAAAGTGACTCGATCAGCGACAGCAGGGTGTCCGAACCCGCGGCGCGGTAGATCATGAAGTGGAAATCGCGATTGGCGGGGACATAAACCTCCCTGTTCTTCTCGGACTTGGCCGTCTCCATCTGGTCGATCAGGTCGCTGAGTTCGGCAAGATCGCCCGCCGTCAGGCGTTGCGCCGCCCATTCCGTCGCGGTGCCTTCCACGGCAACGCGCACACGGCGCAAGTCGTGCAGACGCTGCAGGGTCAGCAGCGGGATGCCCACCGAGCGTCCGGTCACGACGGTCAGGGCTTTTTCTGCCACCAGGCGGTGCAGCGCTTCGCGCACCGGCATGGCGCTGACGCCGAAGGCCTCGGACAGGCTGACCACCGTCACGGTGCGGCCCGGCTCGATCCCGCCATTGAGGATCAACTCGCGCAGCCGTCCATAGACATGCTCCTGCACCGTGACCCGCGACACCGGCGAATAGCTCAATTCCTGCAATTGTTTGCGCAATAGCGCCATCAGCCCGCTTCCATTGTTTCGCGCCAGTATGTGGGATTCGCCGTCGCCATGGCAGCCAAAGCGCTCGGGCAAACCAATCGCCCACGCTTGCATCTATATTTGATTTGTGATCTTTGATCAAAAGAAAAACAGGGCGCCGAAACTGGCGATCACCAAGCAATCGCATCAGGGGAGAGAACGATGTTCAAAAGGAAGTCGCTATTAGGTGCAGCCGCGCTCGGCTTGGCCGTCACCGCCGGTCTGCCGTCTTTGGCTCATGCCGAGAAATTCAAGGTCTATCTGTCGATGAGCTTCATCGGCAACGACTGGCAGGGCGAGGCCGCCAATATGATCAAGGCCATGGCATCCTCGAAGACCTTGGCCGACAAGGTCGATCTCCAGGTCCAGGTGGCCGGCCCGAACGCCCAGAAGCAGATCCAGCAGATCAATGCGATGGTGCAGGCCGGCGCCAGGGCCATCGTGGTGTTCCCGATCTCGCCGACGGCGCTCAACACCGCGGTCAAGAATGCCTGCGAGAAGGGCATTGTTGTGATCGCCTATGACGGCGAGATCACCGAACCCTGCGCTTACAATGTCGCCATCGACCAGGTCGAAGCTGGCCGCGTTACCGCCGAATGGCTGGTCAAGAAACTCAACGGCAAGGGCAATATCGTTGCCATCACCGGCGTGCCCGGTACCTCCGTCGATACGCTGCGCACCAAGGCGGCCAAGGAAGTGTTCGCGAAATACCCGGACATCAAGATCGTCAACGAGGCGGTCGGGATGTGGAGTCAGGCGGTCGCGCGCACCGAACTATCGAAGGTGCTGGCCACCCGCAAATGGGACCAGATCGACGGATTGTGGATGCAGGTCGGTTGCTACACCGCCAACACGATGCAGGTCGAGGCCGGGATCCCGATCGACAAGCTGAAGCCCTGCGCCGGTGAAGGCTCCAATGGCGGCCGGGTCCAGATGCTGCCGGTCAACACCGAGGTCGAAGGCGCCAACGGCACCTACAAGCCGATGAACGCGCCACGCATCTCCTATGCCTCGCCGCCCTATTCTGGCGCGCTGGCCTTGAAGCTGGCGGTCGCCAAGCTCGAAGGCAAGGACATCCCGAAGAAGACGGTGCTTCCGCTTCCGCTGGTGACCAACGAGACGATCAAGCTGTGCCAGGAAGGCAGCTGGAAGGAAATGAAGGACGGCTGCAATGCCTTCAAGGCATCGATCGTCTCCAACCCGGGCTGGTTCGCCTCGATCTTCTCCAACGAGACGCCGGAGATCGGTCTCGACGCGGCGCTGGTCGGCCAGCCGGAAAACTGATCGCCTGCGGGGGCGCCACGGCGCCCCCGTTCTGCCCGTCGACTCTGCGAGGACATCCTTTTGGCTCACGACCGCATCAAGGCCGGTAGCGTCAGCGATGCGTCGATCGCCATCGCGGCCCGTAACATACGCAAGATCTACGGTCCGACTATCGCATTGAACGATGTCGGATTCGATATCCGCACCGGCGACACCCACGCGCTGCTCGGAGAAAACGGTGCCGGCAAATCGACGATGGTCAAGCTGCTGTCGGGGCTGATCCTGCCGACCACCGGCGGCCTGGTCGTCCACGGTCAACCCGTGACGCTGCGCTCGCCGCGCGCCTCCCATGCGCAGGGCATCCAGACCGCGTTTCAGGAACTGAGCCTGGTTCGCGATCTCACGGTGCTCGACAACATGTTGTTGCCCGACCCGCCGGTTGGCGCGCTGGGCCTGATCCGGCGGCGCGCGGCGCTGCGCGATGTCTGCGCGCATCTCGACGCGCTCGGTCTCGGCGACATCGATCCATCCGCAGAAATCCGCGATCTCGATCTCAACGAGCGTCAGAAGATCGAGATCGCGCGCGCCATTTTCCGCAATCCCAAAATCCTGCTGCTCGACGAGCCGACCTCGACGCTGTCGGGGCGCGACATCGACTGGCTCGGCGATATCATCGCGCGCCAGAAGGCGAGGGGCACCACCATCGTGTTCATCTCGCACCGCATGCGCGAGGTGCGCGCGTTCTGCGATCGGGTCACCGTGCTGCGGGGCGGCAAGCACGTCGCCACCGAGGCGGTGTCCGACGTCACCGACGAGGATCTGATCGGGCTGATTGCCGGCAAGGCGGATGGCCATTCCTTTCCCGCCAAGCCGCCGCGCTCGATGCTGTCGGCTGCGCCGGTTCTGGCCGTGAAAAATCTCGCCACCGACAAGCGCCTCAGCGATGTCTCCTTCGCTCTGCGCCGCGGCGAGATCCTCGGCATCGCCGGTCTTCAGGGCATGGGCCAGCTCGAATTGTTCTCGGCCCTGTTCGGCATGACCGAGAGCCAGGGCGAGATCCGCGTGGACGACCGGCCGGTGACGCTCACGTCGCCGCGCGACGCCGTCGATGCACGGATCGGCATCGGTCTGGTCCCGGAAGATCGCAAGACCGAGGCGTTGTTCCTGAAGCTCGATGGCCAGCGCAACGTCTCGCTGCCGGTGATCGACCGCTACGCGCGGTTCGGCCTTGTCGATACCGCGCGCGAGGCGGTGGACGTGGCCCGGATCTTCGCCCGGCTCGAGGTGCAGACGCGCGCGTTGTGGACCAGCGTGAGGTCGTTCTCCGGCGGCAACCAGCAGAAGATCGCGGTCGCCAAGTGGCTGTTCGCCAATAGCCGCATCCTGCTGCTGTTCGATCCGACCCGCGGCATCGACGTCGGCACCAAGAACGAGATCTATGCCCTGATGCGCGAGTTTGCTGCGGCAGGTGGATCGATCCTGTTTCACTCCACCGAGATCCCGGAGCTCGATCATCTGTGCGACCGGGTTCTCGTGCTGTACGAAGGCCGGCTCGCCGCGGACCTTGAGGGGGATGCCATCAACGAAGGGGCCATCCTCCGCGCGACCCTGGGGAGCGGGCCTGCCAGCCTGAATCTGCAATGAGCACAATCACGACATTGGCGTCTCCCCGGCGCAGCGCATCGCCGGTCAAGCTCTGGATCGAGCGGCAGCGCGGCCCGCTGATCGCGGTGGTAGTGTTTGTCATCTGTCTTGCCATCGTCAAGCTGGTGAGCGGCAGCACGCTTGGCTACTACGAGATCGGCACGCTCGCTGCCGGCGGCGCCACCCTTGCCATCGCCGCGCTCGGCCAGACCCTCGTGGTGTTATCCGGCGGCTTCGACCTGTCCGCGGCCGCCGTGATCTCGCTCGTCAACGTGACGCTGGCCGGGCAGATGCAGGACAGCGTCGGGAGCATCCTGCTGTGGACCGCTGCGGGCATCGGCATCGGTGCGCTCACCGGCGCCTTCAATGGCTTCTTTATCGCGGTGCTCCGGCTGCAACCGATCGTGGTGACGCTCGCCACCATGTTCATCCTGCAGGGTGTGACTTTGCTGGTGATGGACAAGCCGGGCGGGCAGGTCCCGCCGGGCTTTGCGCAATTCCTCACCGGCGATGCCATCCCCGGTGTCCTGCCGATGCCGGTGCTGCTGCTGGCGCTGTTGATGGTGCTTTGGCTGGCACTGAAGAACACGCTGTTCGGCAAGGCCATTCGCGCCGTGGGATCGGACCGGGAAGCCGCGCGCGCGTCGGGCCTCAGCGTGCCGCTGCACGAGTTCTTCACCTATGTGCTGGCCGGCGGCCTCTATGGCCTCGCCGGCGTCTTCATCAGCGCGCAGACCGGCTCGGGCGACCCGCTGGTCGGCAATCCGATGCTGTTGCAGATGTTCACTGCGGTGGTGCTGGGCGGCACGTTGCTCGGTGGTGGCCGCGGCGGTCTGATTGGCACGGTGTTCGGTGCCTATGTGCTGATGCTGGTCGTGAACATCCTGCTCGTGCTCAACGTGCCGGCCTTCTATTCCTCCATCGTCGAGGGGACGATCCTGATCCTCGCCGTGCTGGCGTCCTCGTTCACACGGACGTCGGTGCTCGCCACCACGCTGCGCACCATCGTGCGGCGGTCGCGCGCTCGTCGCGCGGGAATGCTGCCGCGCCAGCTCGATCTGCCGTCGATGCGGCTGGCACTGCCGATGCCGCCTGCGGCTTTCGCGGCTCCCGCGTTCTGGCGCGCCAACGCCGAGGTGCTGCGCACCAGCCTGCCGGCCTATGTCTGTTTCATCATCGTTCTGGTCGTCACCCAGTTGGTGCTGGGGAATGCGGTGTTCTCCTGGGCGTTTTACGACTCGCTCATGGTGCTCGGCTGTTTCCTGGCGATCCTCGCACTTGGTCAGGGCACCGTGATCCTCACCGGCGGCCTCGATCTGTCGCTGCCATGGGCCATCGGCCTGTGCGGCATTCTCTGCGCCGGACTGCTGAAGGGGGCGGACGCCGCCTTGATCTACGCGGTGCCGGTTGTGCTCGGTGTCGGCGCGTTGATCGGACTCGTCAACGGACTGGGGATCGTCGCGCTCGGCCTGTCGCCGATCGTCATGACGCTGGCGATGAACGGCATCCTGCAGGGCATCGGGCTGGTCTATTCGGGCGGCACGCCGGACGGCTTTGCGTCGCCGGCCTTGCGCTGGTTCATGACCGGGCGGATCGCGGGTGTGACGCCCGTCGTGCCGTTCCTGATCCTCTTCGTCGCCGGCGCCGCCGTGCTGCTGGGCCGCACCGTGTTCGGTCGCCGCGTCTATGCGATCGGCAACGGCGAGCGTCCGGCAGAACTCTCCGGCGTGCCGGTCAAGGCGACCCTCGTCTGGGTCTACATTCTGTCCGGCGTGTGCTCAGCTTTGGTCGGTATCCTGCTGTCGGGCTTCTCCGGGCAGGGCAGCCTCGGCATGGGCGACGAATATCTGTTGCCGTCCATCGCCGTCGTGGTGGTCGGCGGCGCGCTGATCACCGGCGGGCGCGGCAGCTTTCTCGGCATGATCGGCGGCGTGGTTTTGCTCACGGCGCTGCAGACGCTGCTGTCCGGAACCACGCTGCCCTATGCGACCCGTGCGATACTCTATGGCGTGGTTGTGCTCGGCGCGGTCATCGCATTGCGGGAAAAATCGAGTTGAGAAAAGCGACAAGAAAGAACGGGAGGACGTGATGCGAATCGAAGTTCTGGTGGACGTCAAGACGACGCTCGGTGAAGGACCGCTCTGGGATGTCGAACAGCAGCGGCTGTACTGGATCGACTCCTTCGATGGCCGCGTGTTTCGCGCCACTGCGGACGGCCGCGAGTTGCGCGCCTGGGACGTGCCGCAGAAGATCGGCTCGATGGCGATCCGCAAGGACGGCAATAGTGCGGTGGTGTCGCTGCAGCGCGGCTTCCATCTGCTCGATTTCAAGACCGGAAACGTCACCCTGGTGCACGATCCGGAACCGGATCTGCCGTCCAACCGGCTCAATGACGGCAAGGTCGACAAGCGCGGCCGCTTCGTTGCCGGCTCGATGGACACCAGCGAGGAAGCTGCGCGTGGCAGCCTCTACAGCCTGTCTACCGACCTCAAGGTCACAAAGCTCGAAAGCAACATCATCTGCTCCAACGGGCCCTGCTGGAGTCCGGATGGGCGCATCTTCTATTTCCAGGATACATGGTCCGGCGAGATCTGGGCCTACGACTACGACCAGGAGACCGGCGCGGTGTCGAACCGGCGTACCTTCGCCAAGGTGGATACATCGAAGGGCGGCGCTGCGGACGGCTCCACCGTGGATGCCGAAGGCTATCTGTGGACCGCGCTGGTCTATGATGGCCGGCTGGTGCGCTATGCGCCGGACGGATCGATCGACCGCATCATCGATATGCCGGTGAAGAAGATCACCAGCGTGATGTTCGGCGGGCCGAATCTCGACATTCTGTTCGTGACATCGATGGCGCGGCAACCGCTGCCGCGCTTTCCGGGCGACGGCGTGCTGCGCGGCAGCCTGTTCGCGATCTACGATCTCGGCATCAAGGGCCTGCCTGAACCTCGTTTCGGCGGCTGAGTTGCTGTCGCATACCCGCTGCAGCCCCTTCAGGCTGCACGGGCGTTGTTGCCGACGATGACGCGGTCACGCACTGCGCTTCGCACCCGCCCCTGCGAACCAGCTGGTCCGCCAGGCCAGCTGGAGCGCAAGGCCAGCGATCGCGCCAAATGCGAATCCGGCCAGGTGGCCTGGCTTTATCGTGGCGTGGCCGCTGACCAGCAGGTCGAGGCCTGCGCCGATGGCAACCGCGACAACGGCGATCCACCACCACACTGAACGGACGGCGCCCGTCGCCAGGACCAGGCCGCACAGCGCCAGATAGGCCTGCGATGCACCCGAAATATAGGCATCCGGCAGCGCGTAAACGGTGACCAACTGGGCCAACGTACCGCCGGCCAGACCCAGCGATACCGCGGTCCACCGCCCGAAGCGGACCTCGGCGAACTGACCGACGCCGGCGATCACGAGCGCATTGAACAGCATATGCAGGAATTTGACGTGCAGCCATTGCGAGGCGACAAGCCGACACGCTTCGGATGCAGCAAAATCACCGCCCTTCAGTGTCCCGAACGCTACCAGAGCCTGCGACGTCTGCTGCGCCCATAGCGGTTGCTGCAAGCGGATGGAAACACAAATCCACACCAGCACAATACTGGCGGCCCAGATCCACGAGACGGGGATGCGCCGCAGTGCGAACTGCATGGTCGTTGAATTCTCCTACGTCCGTTCGATCGTTTCAATCGCCGGATGATTCATCGACAATCCCGATCACATCGCCGCATGAAATGTCCCGGCGTCCGCCAGGTGAAAACCTTCACTGTGGCAGGGCGCCGTCGGCATATTGCGCGGCAAATGCTGCACTCGGTGGAATGGGCTTGATGATGTCGATCAGCACGCCGTTGGGATCTTGCGTGATGAAGTGCCGCTGGCCGAAGTCTTCATCGCGAAGCGACAACAGGATGGGCAGCCCGTCCGCGACCGCCTGGGCATACATTGCGTCGACATCGTCGACTTCGAAGTTGAGCAGGACTCCCGCGGCGCGTCCGCGCGCCACTTCGGGAATCGTCCCATGATCGCCTTTCAGGATCGCCAGGTTTACGGCCGGATCGCTACTGAACTGGAGATGCACATACCAGTCAGCCGCGAAGGCGGCCCGGAACGACAGGTTCTTGATGTAGAAATCGGATGTCGCTGAGACGTCATCGACCATCAGCACGGGGTAGTAGCTCGTGATCTTCATGCCTTGTTTCCCTCCATGTCTGCTGACCTTGCAACGGTCGGATCCGGCTCCGCCGTTTGAATCGTTAGTCGATGATGGGTTGCGAGCCCTCACGCTCCAGGCGGGCCAGACCTTCCTTCATGAGCCGCAGTTGCTCAGGTGGATGGCTTTGCCAGCGATTCACTTCCGCGATGATTCTCAGTGGATCGCGCGAACGAAACGAGAGCGTTGGGTTACCGGGGAATTTTTTGTCCGTCAGATTGGGATCGTCGAAGATCGGCCCGGTCGGCTCGACCACGTAGATCCGTTCGGGCGCATCGCCCGCGGCAAGTTCGGCGCCCCAGATGGCGGCATCGAGCGTACCGGAGAAATAGACCCAAGATAGCGGCTGGGTCTTGGAGAAGTTCGATGCGTAGCCCACGAGGATGCCGTCGCCCGGTTGCAGATCGGCCCGGGTGCCGTGAAAGAACGACTGCGAAAACGTGCTTGCTGAAGCAGACATCGTGCGGGGCTCCTCGATCGGGCAACACGGGCAATTCAGATCGGACGCGGCTTGCAAACCGCCGATGGACGCCACGCGATTCAGCGTTCGCAGTTCTTGCGTGCTTCGCGTGAAACGCGTGGCTGCCGGAAGCCGCCCGCGACCGCTGACAATCGTTTCTGGCAAGATCCTCCTTGAGGCATGTCGTGGATATCGCTTGCTAATTCCTATAATAACCCATTAAAAGGTTACATGAAGAAGCTAGAAAAATCAAGCGCTGAGCCGCGCGCCTACTTTTCCGCCGTTGGACGACTACGGATGTTGGCGGGCGATCCCTCGCTCGACTTCGCCAACACGCTGCACTGGCGCGGCAGGCGTCTGGTCGACTTTCTTCCGGACTATCAGGCTCTGGTGGCGTGGTCGGTGCCCGCCGGACTGTTGAGCGAGCAGGAGATGGCCATGCTCATCGATCCCGCGCCGGCTTTGCGGAGCGAGGCCGAAGCAACGCATGCTGCAGCCATCGCGCTGCGCAGCGCCTGGCGCGACTGCCTTGATGTGCGAACCGGCGATCTAATGCTCGATGGGCGCAGTAGAACCGATGGCGTCCTTGAGCCACTGTTGGTTTCGGCACTTGCGGATCCCCGCCTGCTGATGTCGGCGGTCGATGCGCATCGCGCACACATCGTTCGTCTGCCGGTCGCCCGCATTGCCCTGGCTATCGCCAGTCTCACGCTTATCCCCGGTGATCGCCAAATAGGACGTTGCGAAGGCGATCCATGCGGCGGCTTTTTCCTGAACACCAGCCGCTCCAAGCCGAGGCGCTGGTGCTCGATGGAGAGTTGCGGCAACCGCGCCAAGGCGCGTGGCTTTCGCAGCCGGATGATAGCTGAGACGTGAGCTTGTCTAACGCGGTCACCAGTACAGTCCCGATGAACTGATTGCGCTTGCTTCGGCGCATGCAGGAATCTTCGAGTTCCCCGATCGCACCGCATTTTTGTTATTTTCGCAGCCTGCTGATATTATGAGGGCGACCGCATTACCTGCGTCCGCTGCCCATCGGCCTCTTTCCTTGGGGCAAAACCTGGTTTGACTCTCCGTTATGATGAATAAATTCTCCGTGGCGCCCATGATGGACTGGACCGACCGGCATTGCCGGGTGTTCCACCGTCTGCTGACGCGCCGTGCGCTGCTCTATACGGAGATGCTGACCACCGGCGCCATCATCCATGGCGATCGCCAGCGGTTGCTCGGCTATGACGCCAGCGAGCATCCGGTGGCGCTGCAGCTCGGCGGCTCCGATCCCGCCGATCTCGCGGAGGCCGCGCGGATCGGCGCGGATTTCGGCTATGACGAGATCAACATCAATGTCGGCTGCCCCTCCGACCGGGTGAAGGACGGCCGCTTTGGCGCCTGTCTGATGGCCGAGCCGGATCTGGTCGCCCGCGGCGTCGCCGCCATGAAGGCGGCGGTCAAGGTTCCGGTCACGGTCAAATGCCGCATCGGCATCGACGATCAGGATCCGGAAGTGGCGCTCGACGCGCTGGCCCGCGCGGTGGTGGCCGCCGGCGCCGACGGCCTCGTGGTGCATGCGCGAAAGGCCTGGCTCAACGGGCTGTCGCCGAAGCAGAACCGCGACGTGCCGCCGCTGGACTACGATCGCGTGTACCGGCTGAAGGCGGCAATGCCCGATGTGCCGATCAGCATCAACGGCGGCATCATGGGCATCGCCGAGGCCGCCGCGCATCTGGCTCATGTCGATGGCGTCATGCTCGGCCGCGCCGCCTATCAGGAGCCGTGGCGATTGCTGGCGGTCGATCCGGATATTTTCGGGGAGCCGGCGCAGCACGCGACGATGAAGGACGTGTTCGAGGCGATGATGCCGTACATCGCCGACCAGCTGGCGCAGGGCACGCGGCTGCATTCGATCACGCGGCATTTCGTCGGCGCGTTCCACGGCGTGCGCGGCGCCCGTGCGTTCCGCCGCTATCTCGCCGAGAACGGCACGCAGCACGGCGCGGGACTCGACGTGCTGCGCGCGGCGATCGCGCTGGTGGAGGTTGGCGAACCGGAGCAGGCGGCGGCGTAACGAATTCAACCCGCCCAGGGGCGTTCCCCGGACGCGGTGCACTGCGCCGCTTCTCAGCGGCGTGGTGCGCCGCAGATCCGGGGTCCTGGTTGGCGTGGAAGAAACCGGGATCCCGGATCTGCGGAGCGGCACTTCGCGCCGCACCGCGTCCGGGAAACGGTTCGCGTTTCAATTGGGCTTATCGGTCCTTACGGATATCCCCGCAGCATCAATTTGTCGGCGCGGACTTCCCAGCTTTCCAGGCGGTCGAGAAAACTCATGCCGAGCAGGTTGGATTTCATCTGGCCGCGCGGCACCACCAGCGCGGGGACCGAGCGCTCGACGAGTTTGCCGATGGCCAGGCGGTCCAGGGTGAGGCGCGCGGCGCGGGTATGGCCGGCGGCGGTCTCGACGTCGACGTTGTAGTCCAGCAGTTCCAGCGGCAGGCCGGCAGCTTTCGCGGTCTCCCAGGTCAGCACCACCGAGGTGGCGCCGGTGTCGATCACCATCGGGGTGGTGACGCCGTTGATCTGCGCGCGCAGGCCGAACTCGCCGCCCTGGCCGCGCGGGATCTCTACGGCACGCACCGGCTTGTCCGGTGCCTTGCGCAGCATGTCCGACACCAGCGCGCCGGCCTTGCTGCGGGCCTTGGCGATCTCGGCGGGATCGCCATAGGCCAGCGCCGCACCGATCGTGGCGGCGAGCACCGCGATCAGCAGCAGCAGCCGGCTCATGGCGCACCGGTCAGGTGAGGGAGGAGGCGGCTTTCTTGCGGGGAGCGGACATGATCTCCAGGCCGGCTTCGATCATGCGCGCGGGCAGGGCCGCCATGATGTCCAGCCGCTCGCTGCTCTCGATCCGGTGCCAGCGCGCAATTTCCGGCAGCGTTCGTCCGCAGCCGAGGCACAGCTTGGTTTTCGGGTCGATGATGCAGACTGCGATGCACGGCGTCTCGATGCTCATGAATGGAGTTTGAAGTGGATCGGCTCGCTTGCGCAAGCCTTTGCGCTCAAAATCTGGCTTAAAGACTGGTCCCCGCGCTCATGATCGGCTTGTTGCGGACCCGGCGCTTTTCGTCATTGCCGGTGGTGTAGGCTTCGGGCTGCAGCGGCGGGCCGTCCTCGGACATCGGCGCCAGCGCCGACATCACGCGCTCCGGCGGGAAAGTGACGATCACTTCGGTGCCGACGCGCAATTTCGAGCGCAGCGTGAAGGTGCCGCCGTGCATGTCGATCAGGCTCTTGGCGATCGGCAGGCCGAGACCCGCGCCCTGTTCGGCTGACTTGATCGAGTTGGAGCCCTGGCCGAACGAGGCCAGCACGATCGGGATCTCGTCTTCGGCAATGCCGGAGCCGGTGTCGCGGCAGCTTAGGTATTGCCCGCCGGAGGCGGTCCAGCCGACCTTGAGCCAGACCTCGCCGCCTTGCGGCGTGAACTTGATGGCGTTCGACAAGAGGTTGAGCACGATCTGGCGGCAGGCGCGCTCGTCGCCCCAGATCCGCGGCATGCCGTGTTCGAACACCTCATGGATGGTGATGCCGCGGCTCGAGGCGCGCAGCTTCAAGAGGTGATGGCAGTCGGCCACCACATGCTCCAGCGACACCGCTTCCTCGTTGAGCTCGTAGCGACCGGCCTCGATCCGGCTGAGGTCGAGGATCTCGTTGATCAGGTTCAAGAGGTGCACGCCGGAATTGTGGATGTCGGCGGAGTATTCCTTGTAGACCGGCACGGCATGGCCGCCGAAGATCTCGCTCTTCATCACTTCGGAAAAGCCGAGAATGGCGTTCAGCGGCGTGCGCAGCTCGTGGCTCATCTGGGCGAGAAAGCGCGACTTGGCGACATTGGCGGCCTCGGCGCGGTGGCGCGCCTCGTCGGAGATCGCCTTGGCCTGTTCCAGCTCGCCGATCAGCGCATCCTTTTCCGCGCGCGCCTCCAGCGCGGTCAGCGTGGTCGAATGCAGCCGGTGCGCCAGCAGGGCAAAGTAGCCCTCGGCCGACACCGCGAGCGCGGCCAGCACGTAGTTATCGAAGCCGCCATGGAGGATGAAATTCAGCGCGACGCCGGAGGTCACCGGCGCGGTGGCGGCGAAGGCGGCGATCGGCAGGCTGGCGGCCAGCATGCTGGAGACCGCCACCACCAGCAGCATCAGGAACATCATCATCGAGTTGGAGACGATGTCGATGTCGGCGGGGTGAACCAGGATCACGGTCCAGCACAGGCCATAGAGCAGGTCGAGCAGGACGAAACGGATGCGCCATTTGCGGCTATGCGCCGGCGAGGGCGGTTCGGCGAGATAGCGCTGGCAGGAGCGGATGATGACCGCATGGGTGCACAGCATCCCGCAGGTCCAGATCGCCGCCGACAGCGGCTGCATCCACAGTCCGAACAGCACGCCCGTGGCCACCACCAGCAGCACCACCACCAGCGAGGCCGACAGCCGGGTCTGGGCATATTGCCGGATCAGTTCTCGATCGAAGGCCGGCCTTGTGCCCGATGTCGAGGTCAGCCGGTCGCGTGCCTCGCGCACCCGCTGCGTGGCCGCACGGCGGCTGCGCGCCGTGGGAATCACGGTGGGTTCCGCCGGAAGCTGAACGACTTCGGGCCTATCGGCAGGCTTACTCATCAAACTGGACACAATCCTGCACGCATCCGTGCGCGGTTTACCACTCCGCCTATCTGTGCCGCACAATCCTTAAGAGGTGCCTTAAAAAACCGGATAATTCGGTTAAAAGCACATTAAGTCTGCGATCCGCGGCATTCGCCGCGGATCCCCGTTTCTTTCGTCAATCCGTTGATTTTACGACGTTTTATCGCTGCAGCCGGGCCAGCAGGCTGGAGGTATCCCAGCGTTTGCCGCCCATCGTCTCGACTTCCGCGTAGAACGCATCCACCAGCGCCGTGACCGGCAGGGTGGCACCGTTGCGGCGGGACTCGGCGAGGCAGATCGAGAGGTCCTTGCGCATCCATTCGACCGCAAAGCCGAAGTCGAACTTGCCGTCGTTCATGGTCTTGTAGCGGTTCTCCATCTGCCACGATTGCGCCGCGCCCTTGGAGATCACCTCGATCACCGCATTGACGTCGAGCCCGGCCTTCTTGGCGAAGTGAATGCCCTCGGACAAAGCCTCGACCAGGCCAGCGATGCAGATCTGGTTGACCATTTTTGTCGGCTGGCCGGAGCCGGCGGGGCCCAGCAGCTTCTGCATCTTGGCATAGGCTTCGATCACCGGCGCGGCCTTGGCATAGGCGGCCTCGGTGCCGCCGCACATCACGGTGAGTGCGCCGTTCTCGGCGCCGGCCTGGCCGCCGGACACCGGCGCGTCGATGAAGTGGAAGCCTGCCTTGTCGGCCGCGGCATTGAGTTCGCGCGCGACTTCCGCCGACGCCGTGGTGTGATCGACGAAGATCGCGTTCTTGGCCATGCCGGCGAATGCGCCGTTCTCGCCGGTGGTGACGGCGCGCAGATCGTCGTCATTGCCGACGCAGGCCATCACGAAATCCTGGCCCTCGGCGGCGGCCTGCGGCGTCGAGGCGGTGCGGCCGCCGAATTTTTCCGCCCAGGTCTTGGCCTTGGCCGGATTGCGGTTGAACACGGTCACCTCGTGCTTGCCCTTGACCACCAGGTGTCCGGCCATTGGGAAACCCATGACGCCGAGACCGATGAAAGCAACTTTGGCCATGTCCATACCCTTGTGTGCGACCGGCTTGAGCGCCGGCTGTGATTTGAAAAGAGGTGAGGGGGCCCGGAGCGATGCCGCGGGCAACGAGAGCGTTCGACGCCAGCATAAACGGGGAAGCCGGCGCGGCAAAGCCCCGCGAAAGCCGCCTATGGTCCTACGCTATTGCGACGCACAACGCGTTTGGTGCGCGTGACCCTCGCCGCATGGCTTACCTGCGCCGCCAATTTCGCCGTGGACTTGGGCTGGAAGTGCTCTATCTGTGCGGTCTGACTTGAGGCCGGCCGGGAGATCTCCATTGAGCGTGACAAAACAGCAGATTCTCGAAGCGCTGGCGGCGGTGAAATCGCCGCGCGGCGTCGCGCTGAGCCATGCGAATGTGCTGTCGGAGATCGCCGTCACCGACGGCCGCGTGCTGTTCTCGATCAATGTCGACGCCGCCGAGGCGCGCGCCTGGGAAAGCGTGCGCGCCGAAGCGGAAAAGGCCGTGCGCGCCGTTCCCGGCGTCACCGGTGCCATGGTTGCGCTGACCGCCGAGCGTAAGCCTGGTGCTGCGCCTGCGCCGCACAGCCACAAGCCGGGCGTGCAGCCGGTGTCGGCGCATCGCCCGCCGGCCAACCCGGCGGGCTCGCCGATGTCGAGGCAGGCCGAAATTCCCGGCATCGCCGCTGTGATCGCGGTGGCCTCCGGCAAGGGCGGCGTCGGCAAATCGACCACCGCGCTCAATCTGGCGCTGGGGCTGCGCGATCTCGGCCTGCGCGTCGGGTTGCTCGACGCCGATATCTACGGCCCGTCGGTGCCGCGCCTGACCGGTATCCGCGACAAGCCCGTCCTCGACGAAACCAAGAAGATGATCCCGATCGCCAAGTTCGGGCTGTCGATCATGTCGATCGGCTTCCTGGTCGAGGAAGAGACCGCGATGATCTGGCGCGGACCGATGGTGATGTCGGCGATCACCCAGATGCTGCGCGATGTCGCCTGGGGCACCCTTGACGTGCTCGTCGTCGACATGCCGCCCGGCACCGGGGACGCCCAGCTGACGCTGGCGCAGAACGTGCCCCTGAAGGGCGCCGTGATCGTCTCGACGCCGCAGGACCTCGCTCTGATCGATGCCCGCCGCGGTCTGGCCATGTTCACCAAGGTCAACGTGCCCGTGCTCGGCATCATCGAGAACATGAGCTATTTCCAGTGTCCGGAATGCGGCACCCGGTCGGACATCTTCGGCCATGGCGGCGCGCGCCACGAGGCCGAGCGTCTCGGCGTGCCGTTCCTCGGCGAGGTGCCGCTGCACATGTCGATCTCGCGCCATGTCCGACGCCGGCACGCCGGTGGTGGTGAGCGAACCGGACGGCCCGCATGCGGCAATCTACCGGTCGATCGCCGCCCAGGTCCGCGATCAGCTCCAGGTGGCCACCGCCGCGGCCTGAGCCCGCAGCAGGCGCTGCGGCTGTCATGTCGCATAGAACTTTCGTTTAATTGCAGCGACGAGGGGGCTCGCCGCGTTTTCAGCCGCGGACTATCCGTGTTAGAGAGCCGTCACGAGAGCGTCTCGGCGATGCCATTTTCATGTCGCTGTTGAACACGCTCACGGGGATTCTGGGAAACGCCCGCAACAAGGAGAGGCCATATGAAGCGTCGTGAATTTTTGAAGGTATCAACAGCCGGGGCCGCCGTGGCTGCGGTCGCTTCTCCGGCCATCGCGCAGTCGTCGCCCGAGATCAAGTGGCGTCTGGCCTCCAGCTTCCCGAAGTCGCTCGACACCATCTATGGCGGCGCCGAATACATGGCGAAGCAGGTCGCCGAGATGACCGACAACAAATTCCAGATCCAGGTGTTCGCCGCCGGCGAACTGGTGCCCGGACTGCAGGCGCTCGACGCCACCTCCAACGGCACCGTCGAGATGTGCCACACCGTGTCTTACTACTACGTCGGCAAGGATCCGACCTTCTCGATCTTCGCCTCGGTGCCGTTCGGCCTCAACGCCCGCCAGCAGAATTCCTGGCTGTTCCAGGGCGGCGGCAACGAACTCGCCAATGAGTTCTACAAGAAGTTCGGCGTGGTCGGCATGCCCTGCGGCAACACCGGCACCCAGATGGGCGGCTGGTTCCGCAAGGAGATCAAGACGGTGGCCGACCTGTCCGGCCTGAAGATGCGCATCGGCGGCATTGCCGGCCAGGTGCTGCAGAAGGTCGGCGTCGTGCCGCAGCAGCTCGCCGGCGGCGACATCTATCCGTCGCTGGAAAAGGGCACCATCGACGCAGCCGAGTGGGTCGGTCCCTACGACGACCAGAAGCTCGGCTTCCAGAAGGTCGCGAAGTACTACTACTATCCCGGCTTCTGGGAAGGCGGCCCGACCGTGCATGCCTTCACCAACCTCGACAAGTTCAATTCGCTGCCGAAGAACTATCAGGCGATCCTCGCCAATGCCTGCACCAATGCCAACACCTGGATGGCGGCGCGTTACGACATGCAGAACCCGCAGGCGCTCAAGCAGCTGGTGGCTGGCGGCACCCAGCTGCGTCCGTTCACCAACGAGGTGCTCGACGCCTGCCTCAAGGCGACCAACGAGCTGTGGGGCGAAATCTCCGCCAAGAACGCCGACTTCAAGAAGTCGATCGACGCCATGCAGGCCTATCGCTCGGATGAATATCTGTGGTGGCAGGTCGCCGAATATACCTATGACAGCTTCATGATCCGCTCGCGCACCCGCGGCTGATCGGCTCAACCAGCCGAACAGGAAAAAGCCTGGCCTTCGCGAGAAGGCCGGGTTTTTTGCGTCGCGATCATTCAGATCGCCGTAGATTCTCGTTGGAACCTGGACCATGCTGCGGCAACGCCCTCATCAAGAAGGGCGGCATGCACATTCACATCCAGGGAGGACATCATGAAGCGTCGTGAGTTCATCAAGGCTGCCGGCATGGGCGTCGCAGGCGCGGCTATCGCCGCACCGGCCATCGCGCAATCTTCGCCGGAGATCAAATGGCGGTTGACGTCGAGCTTTCCGAAATCGCTCGACACGATCTATGGAGCCAGCGAGGTGTTCGCCAAGGCCGTCGCCGAGGCCACCGACAACAGATTCCAGATCCAGGTCTTTGCCGCCGGGGAGATCGTTCCCGGTCTGCAGGCGTTGGATGCCGCGTCCAACGGCACCGTGGAGATGTGCCACACGGCGGCCTATTATTATGTCGGCAAGGATCCGACATTCGCCTTTGGTACTGCCGTCCCGTTCGGCCTCAACAGCCGGATGCAGACCTCGTGGCTGCAGGTCGGCGGCGGCGCCGAACTCTTCAATGAATTTCTCAAGGGCTACAATGTCATCGGCTTCGCCGCCGGCAACACCGGCTGCCAGATGGGCGGTTGGTTTCGCAAGGAAATCAAGGAACCGTCCGACTTCAGCGGTCTGAAAATGCGCATCGGCGGCTTCGCCGGGCGGGTGTTGACCAAGCTCGGCATGGTGCCGCAGCAGGTCGCCGCAGGTGATATCTATCCATCGCTGGAAAAGGGCACCATCGACGCCGCCGAATGGGTCGGACCTTACGATGACGAAAAGCTCGGCTTCCAGAAGGTCGCCAAATATTACTACTATCCCGGCTTCTGGGAGGGCGGTCCGACGCTGCACAACATGGTCAACCTCGCCAAGTGGGAGCAGCTTCCTGCCAGCTACAAGTCGATCATCAGGACCGCCTCGTCGCTGGCCAATGAAACGATGCAGGCGCGCTACGACGCCTACAATCCGCCGGCGCTGAAGCGGCTGGTGGCGGGTGGCACGCAGCTGCGTCCGTTCTCGGCGTCCATCATGGATGCGTCGCTGAAAGCGGCCAACGAAGTCTATGCGGAGACCTCGGCCAGCAACGCGATGTTCAAGAAAGTCTATGACAGCATGGTGGCCTTCCGCGGCGACCAGTACACTTGGTGGCAGGTCGCGGAATACAGCTTTGACAGCTTCATGATCCGTTCGCGCACGCGCGCCTGACTTGCGGCTATCGTCGGACAAAGCCCGGCCTTCGCGAGAAGGCCGGGCTTTCGCTTTTTGCGATCGGATAGGTCGGCGGTCTCGTCCTAGCGATCCTTGCCTTCGTACGGCATGATCTGCACCATCTTCAGATCGATCTCCGGCAGGCAGCGAAGGTTGATCGCGGCGGTCGCTTCACCCTTTGGGGAATTGCCCTCGCTAAAGGGCGCGATCCCGCATGTTGCGCAAAAATGGTGCTTCAGCAGGTGGTGGTTGAATGTATAGGTCGACAGATTTTCTTCCGGGGTTTTCAACGTCAGCCTGTGCGGGGGGACGAAGGCGAGCAGGCCGCCGCGTCGCCGGCACAGTGAGCAGTTGCAATCAATCGCTGAACTGAATTCGCCCTCGACGTCGAATGCGATTTTTCCGCAATGGCAGCTGCCTTCGTAGAGCATCCGTCTCTCCTCAAAGGGTAGGTCCGATCGGATGAAGCCGTGCATGGCTGCCGGACGACATGCCGCGAATCCGCTAATGCTAACCGATCGAACGAGGGCCCGATATGACCGAATCAGAGATCGAAACCGCTGCCGGGATACTTGCCGACGCGCGCCGCAACGGCGGGCTGATCGATGCGCTGCCGGCGGTGCCCGCCTCGGTGGCCGAAGCCCACGCCATCCAGGATCGCGTGGCAGCCTTGCTGGGCGACGCCGTCGGCGGCTTCAAGGCCAACGCGCCGCCGGACGGCGAGCCGACCCGCGGGCTGATCTATGCCCGCACGATCCGCGCCAGCCCGGTGCGGATGTCGCCCGCCGAAGTGCCGCATTGCGGCGTGGAAGGCGAGATTGCCTTTCGCTTCATCCGCGACCTGCCGCCGCGGGACACGCCCTATACGCGGGACGATGTGGCCCGGGCCGTCGCCGTGCTGCCGGTCATCGAGATCGTATCGGGCCGCTATCGCGATCCGCGCGGCCGGCCCAACCTGGAGCAGCTCGCGGACTGCACCATCAATGGCGGGCTGGTGTTCGGGCCGGAGACCGCGGACTGGTCGCACATCGACCTGCCGAATCTGCGCATCACCATGCTGGTGAACGGCACGGCGCTGCACGAGAAGCAGGGCAGTCATCCGTTCGGCGATCCGCTGGGAGGGGCCGTCGCACTCGCCAACATGATGGACGGCGCCGGCGGCGTGAAAGCAGGCCAGATTGTCACCACCGGCAGCTGGACCGGGGTGGATTTCCTCAAGCCCGGCGACCGCTGCGTGGTGCGGTTCGAGACCCTGGGTGACGCAGAGGTGGTATTCGACGCCTGAGGGTCGCGGAATGGGGCGGGCGGCAGGGAATCCCCTGATGGGACGGAAGCGCAGTTTTAGGCTGATCGGTGGCCGGCGCGACGGTTCCCCCGAACTCCTCTGCGGTGGTCGACCGATTGACGAAACCGTCTCAAAGGCGCATTTTTGGCGCAACCGATTGAGGGGAGTTCCGTTGGCGGCTGTTCGTGCAACCAGCGCTAAATCAAACCCGGTTCTGATGGGGTCGATCTGGTTCGCCGTGGCGCTCGCCGCGGCGGCGGGCGCTATTGTGGCTGGCTCCTACGCCGTCATCGCCCCGTCCCACCAGGCGACGGGCCAAAGCGCGGTGACGTTCGCCGAGCGCTTCCTCGAAAACACGCTTGTGGACATGCGGCCGACAGCCTCGAAGGCCCAGCTCGATCGGGCTAAGCAGGAACTGTCGCGGGCGATGCAGAGCGCCAGCACCGAGGCTCCCGTGGCCGATGGGGCTGAGGCACCTGTCCCCAAGATTCCCTTGCCGCGCGTGCGGCCTGCCGTGCCGAACATGACGGCAAGCCTGGCCCCGTCGATCAATACTGCGAAGCCGCCATCGTCCGATCCCCTGAGCGAGGTCAGCTCGGCGTTGCGCAAGGCCTTCGCCATGCTGCAGCCGCCCGGAACCACGCTGGCCTCCGCGTCCCCCGATGGCGGGATCGGCAATGATGGCTCGGACCGTCCTTCGGGGATGGTCGCGCCGGGCCACCAGACCGCGCTCTATGACATTTCGGCCCGCACGGTTTACATGCCCGACGGAACGCGGCTGGAGGCTCACTCCGGCTATCGCGAACTGCTCGACGACGTGCGTTACGTCGACGTGAAAGACCGCGGTCCGACGCCGCCGCAGGTCTATGAGCTCAAGCCGCGCGAGAAACTTTTCCACGGCGTTCAGGCGCTGCGGATGACGCCGATCGGCGAGGGCGATCTGTACGGCAGGACCGGCCTGCTCACCCACAGCTATCTGCTGGGTCCCAACGGCGACTCCAATGGGTGCGTGTCGTTCAAGGACTATGACGCCTTCCTGCGCGCGTTCCAGAACGGCAGCGTCAAACGGCTGGTAGTGGTCAAGTCGCTGGCGACTGAGGCGGTGGCGGACGCCGGCAAAACCTGACGCTCCGGTCGCGGGGGCCCGCCTAGACGGGTCCCGGCGAGAAAGGCACCAGCAATCGCATGGTGGCCCGGAACGCGACGCTGGCTTTGCCCACCAGCGCCGTACCATGGACGTCAGCCGTACCGTCGGCGTAGGTGCCTGAGAATCCGCAGCCGACTTCACGCCCGCCGAACAAGGGGCTTTTGCCCGGCGTGTCCGTATGCTGGTGCGTGATCAACTCGCCTTTCCATCTGCCGTTGTCTGCGCTGTAGATCCCCGTGTAGTAGAAAAAACTGTCGCCTCCGACGATCTGCCCGTCGCGCAGCCCGATGATGCCGGACGCCCGCCGCTCGCTCTCATCTTCCATGGTGATGTTGATCGCATAGAGCGCGTTGGGAATTGTCATGCGGCAGCCAGGATCCATTCACACGGAAGCGCTTGTATACCATAGCGCTTGCGCGATTTCGATTGCCGGCGCGGCATTTCAAACGGACCGCCCGGGTCCATTTTGCGCAGTGGAGGATGTCGCGCGATCGTGTGCGTGCGACGGTCGCGTTGCAGCGATAGCGCGTCGCACGGTGGATTCAAACTTCGTGAAGCCGCCTCTTGGCGCCGGCCTGTCGGCCTGAATGTCGCTCTGCCATGTACCTTCCCGGAGAGGTGCCGAGCGTCTTGCGGAACATCGTGACGAAGCTCGGCACGCTCTCATAGCCGAGGTCGCTGGCCACCTGTTGGATCGAAGCGCCGCCGGCCAACCATTGCACGGCGAGCATGACGCCGAGTTGCTGGCGCCAGCGTCCGAAGCTCATGCCGGTCTCGCGGCTGATCAGCCGCCCCAGCGTCCGCTCGCTCAGGCCGGCCCGCTTTGCCCAACCCTCGAGCGAGCCGCGCTCCGCAGGGGCGTCCATCATGAGGTCGACAAGGGTGCGCAGTCGCGGGTCAGCCGGCATCGGCAGATGCAGGTCTTCGACCTTGGCGGCCGCGATCTCGTCGAGCAGCACCGCGATCAACCGCGAATTCACGCCGCCCTCATCGTAGAACAACGGCAGGCTGGCGGCACGGAACAGCAGTTCGCGCAGCAGGGGCGTCACGGAGACGGTGCAGCAGCGTTGCGGCAGCCCCGCATCGAAGTCGGCGGCGACGAACGCACTATAGCCTTCGAGTTTGCCCGTCGCCTTGATGGCGTGCAGCGCGCCACTTGGTATCCAGACAGCGCTACGCGGCGGGACGATCCACAGTCCGCCTTCCACCCGGCAACTCAGCGCGCCGCGCTGCACGAGCATGATTTGCCCCTTCGCATGGCAGTGCATGTCGATCTCGAAAGAACCGATCATCTTCGACGCCATGCCGTAGGTGACGACCGGGCGCGCGACCTCGTCGGGCTCGATCCAGTCGGACGCAACGGAAGTGTCTGTCAGAATGGGCATGGCTCGATCTACCATGCCGTTGGCGCGAACGGATAAGAATTTGTCCAGACTTCGTAATGACGCCAAAGCGGCCGGACTTTATCCCACCCGCATGGAGCAGCCGGGGCCGGCCCGGTCTCGTCCATTTCGGAAAGGGACTTTCATGACATTGCTGAGCAGCAAGCGCGTCGCAGAGACGCTCGACAAGCTTCACGCAGATGCCGACGCCGCGGATCGCGACCTGATGGCCACGATGATGGCGCAGTCGGAGACGTCCGGTGAAACGTTGAACGATTTGGCCGCCAGGTTTGTTGACGAAGAACGGGTGAACTATCGAACCATGTATCGCGGTCACGCCGAACATTTCCTCGCGATTTCTCCGGCCTATGGCCGCTTCCTCTATGCCATCACGCGTGCGCGGAGGGCGACCCGGATCGTCGAGTTCGGGACCTCGATGGGGATCTCGACGATCTATCTTGCGGCCGCACTTTTCGACAATGGCGGCGGACAACTGATCGGCTCCGAGCTTGAGCCGACGAAGGTTGCGCGGGCGCGAACCCATCTCGAAGCGGCGGGCCTTGCCGATCTGGTGGAGATCCGCGAAGGCGACGCACTGGACACGCTCAAGGACATCGGGGGCGGGGTCGACGTCCTGCTGATCGACGGCGCCTTCTCGCTCTATCTGCCGGTGCTCAGGCTGATCGAGCCGCGGCTGGCGCCCGGAGCTGTGGTGCTTGGGGAGAACGCATTCGCGTCCGACTATCTCGATTACGTTCGCAACCCCGCCAACGGCTATATCTCACAGCCGCTTGCTGTCGACGAAGGTCGCTGCAATGAGTTCACCGTGCGGGTCGCTTAACGCAGGCGGGGCGGTGTGCCGCGTTTGATCTTTCCCTTGACTTAGAGTGCGCTCTAACTCGTATCTGTTTTTGCGTCGTGGCGAGAACAGGTGCTCATGAAGATTGGTGAACTGGCAAAGCGTTCGGGACTGTCGGCTCACACCATCCGCTACTACGAGCTGATCGGGCTGCTTCCCTATGCGGACCGGGACCGATCGAGCCAGCGGGACTACGACGCATCGATCCTGGTCTGGATCGGATTTCTTGGCCGTCTCAGGACGATCGGGATGCCGATCCGCGACATGCTGCGCTATGCGGCCTTGCGGGAGCGCGGCGTCGGCACGGAGGCGGAGCGGCGCGAACTGCTGGCGCAGCACCGCGATCGGGTCCGTGCGCATGTCGCTGAGCTGCAAGCCACTCTTCTCGTCCTCGATACCAAGATCGCCGGCTACGCCGGCGAGGAACAGAGGATGAAGGACTATGACGCAGCACCACCAGAACGCCGGCGAAAACCGGCTCGAACGCGGGCGGCGCGCGCTCGCTGAGATCGACGGCGAGGCCGGCGAGAAGGTCATCGCATCGCTCGCAGATATTGCGCCCGATTTCGCAACCTATGTGCTCGAGTTTCCGTTCGGCGACATCTATTCGCGGCCCGGCCTCGATCTGCGTGCCCGCGAGATCGCCACCATCGCGGCGTTGACGGCGATGGGCAACGCGGCGCCGCAACTGAAGGTGCACATCCAGGCCGGCCTCAATGTCGGGCTCTCCCAGGCTGAGATCGTGGAGATCGTCATGCAGATGGCGGTCTATGCGGGATTCCCGGCGGCGCTGAACGGCCTGTTCGCGGCAAGGGAAGTGTTCGCTGGGCAGCACCTGAAGGAAGAGCGGCCGGCATCGGCCTTCCCCACGCCAGCCGGCGGCTGATCGGGATCGTCGCAACGACCGGATCCTGACGTTCGCGCATATGTTTACAGCGGCGCTCACGCGCCGCCGTATTGCCTAACCATGAGATTAGACGTGAGCGTGTCCAGGAACCGCTCGATGAGAACAGGCCCGCTATTTCGGCGGCCCGAAATCCAGCGCCGGCATGTCCATTTGCGGAATGTCGATATTGATCTTGCTAGCGTCGATGTTCGACGCGGCGCCCTTGTAATGCATCACCATCGCCGGGAAGGCGATGACCAGGCCGACCATGATCACCTGGATGATGACGAACGGCACCGAGCCCCAGTAGATCTGGCCGGTGGTGACCGGCTCCATGCGTTTGCCGCTGACGCGGTCGATATAGGATTCCTTCGGCGCCACCGAGCGCAGATAGAACAGCGCAAATCCGAATGGCGGATGCATGAACGAGGTCTGCATGTTCACGCCCATCATGACGCCGAACCAGATCAGGTCGATGCCGAGCTTTTCCGCGGCCGGTCCCAGCAGCGGGATCACGATGAAGGCCAGTTCGAAGAAATCGAGGAAGAACGCCAGCACGAACACGAAGGCGTTGACGAAGATCAGGAAGCCGACCTGGCCGCCGGGCAGGCCGACCAGCAGTTCCTCGACCCAGCGATGGCCGTCGACGCCGTAAAAGGTCAGCGAGAAGACGCGGGCACCGACCAGGATCAGCACGACGAAGGCGGACAGTTTTGCAGTGGCTTCGGTGGCCTGGCGGGTGAGGTCGAAGGTGAGCCGGCCTTTCATCATCGCGAGGATGACCGCGCCGGCCGCTCCCATGGCGCCGCCTTCGGTCGGCGTGGCCACCCCGATGAAAATGGTGCCGAGCACCAGGAAGATCAGCCCGAGCGGCGGCACCATCACGAACACCACCTGCTGGGCCAGCTTCGACAGCAGCTTGAGGCGCAGCACGCGGTTGAGAATGGCGAGGATGAACGATACGCCGACGGTGATCGACATGGTCAGAACGACATAGTCGGCGCCGGATTTCACCTCGGTGAAGCCCATCGCGACAATGGCGATCGTGGTCGCGCTGACCAGCGTCAGATACAGCGACATGGTCATTGTTCTGACGATGCCGATGAATGGCTTGGTCAGGATGCCCGTGACGATGATGAACCAGAAGCCCTGCAGCACCTTGGCGCTCAGGCCGATCTTGTCGAACAGCGGCTGTGTCCAGTCGAACAGGCCGACGTGAACGACGAAGAAGTAAGCGGTCGCGGCAGCCGAGATGGCGGCGATCGGAAAGATCGAGGGATGCTTGGCGGTCTCCGGCTCGCGCAGGGTCTGCGCTTCCAGCGGCAGGCCGGGGGCCGCAGTCGGCGCGAACACCGTCACCAGGAAGATGTAGAACGCGTACATCAGCGCCAGCACGATGCCGGGGATGAAGGCGCCCTCATACATGTCGCCGACGGAGCGGCCGAGCTGGTCGGCCATCACGATCAGCACCAGTGAGGGCGGGATGATCTGTGCCAGCGTACCGGAGGCGGCGATCACCCCGGTGGCGACGCGGCGATCGTAGCCGTAGCGCAGCATGATCGGCAGCGAGATCAGGCCCATCGAAATCACCGACGCGGCGACCACGCCGGTGGTGGCGGCGAGCAGGGCGCCGACGAACACCACCGCATAGGCGATGCCGCCGCGGATGCTGCCGAACAACTGGCCGATGGTCTCCAGCAGATCCTCGGCCATGCCCGATCTTTCGAGCACCAGCCCCATGAAGGTAAAGAACGGGATCGCCAGCAGCGTCTCGTTGTTCATGACGCCGTAGACGCGTTCGGGCAGTGCTTGCATGAAGTCCGGCCGGAACAGGCCGAGTTCGATGCCGATGAAAGCGAAGATCAGTCCGTTGGCTGCGAGCGAGAACGCGACGGGGTATCCGAGCAGCAGGAACAGCACCAGCGACGCGAACATGATCGGCGCCATGTAGTGGATGAACATAGCGGTCATGCGAAAATCTTCCCGTGCCTGGAAACCATAGGTAAATTCAATGCTTCTCGCCGGCGATATGCATCACCAGCCGCTCAGCCTCGAGCTCCGCCGCGCGCTGGGCGCTGATGGCATTGGCGTTGGAATCCGGAATGATGCCCTGCATCATCGCGGCGCGCTTGATGATCTCGGAAATGCCCTGGATCAGCAGCAGCACGCAGGCGATCATGATCAGCGATTTGGCGGGCCATTGCGGCAGTCCGCCGGCGCTGAACGATTGTTCGTTCTGGTGGTATGACACCAGAAAGAAAGGCACCGACGTCCACAGCAGGATCAGGGTGAAAGGCAGTAGAAAAAACACGTGGCCGATCATGTCGATCCAGCCACGAACCTTGAGCGGCATCGCATGATTGATGATGTCGATGCGGATGTGTTCGTTGCTCAGCAGCGTCCATGGCGAGCACAGCAGGAAAACGATGCTGAACAGCACCCATTGCAATTCGAGAAAGGAATTCGAGGAGACGTCGAATACCTTGCGGATGATGGCATTGGCCGCCGAGATGATCACAGCGACAACAATCAGCCAGGATATCCAGCGACCGACCAGCGTATTGAACGCGTCGATCCTGCGGCTCACCCCAAGAAGTGTTTGCAACAATCCCTCCCGATCTCGCTCCCCATTCGCCCATGCGCGGCAGCACGGCGGCTCTTGTCAGCCCTTGGGACGTGAAGCGCCGGCACCATTTCAGCGCATTGTGCCGCCGTCAATTGGAAGTTGGTTGATATTCAAGGGGAATATCGCTCCGGCATGCGGTCGTGCGGCGCCCGGCACTGGCCGATGGCTACCCCTCGTCACGCTCATATGGCGGCTGACGCTCGGCCGGTTGGGGCGGCAGTCGATCCCTTGGTCGGGGGCCAGGCCGGTGAACATTTGCCCGATTCCGCAGCAGTCGGATCGCTGGCTGACATCAAGGATCAGGCTGGGGCGTGCGCCTGCCGATTGTACAGGCACGCGCCCCAGCGCTGGTTCGCTCAGGAGACCGTCAGAAGTCCCAGGAGATCGGCACCCAGCGGAAGGCGTCGCCGTCGATGGCCACCCGGCCCGTGGATGGGAACGGCAGGTGAGTGGCCACCAGCAACTCGCCGGTCGCCGCCAGATCCTTCAAGAGGCGGGTCCGCACGCGGGCGGCCTCTGCGGGGTCGTGTTCGAAGCCGTTATACCAGTCTGGCTCTTCGAACCCGACCGTGAATACGGCGTCGCCGGCGAAGGTCAGTGCGTCGTTACCGGACGCCAGGCGAACCACGCTGTGACCGGGCGTATGGCCACCGGTGCGGCGGACGGTGACGCCGGGGGCTAGCTCGTGCGCGTCCTTGAACGTACGGAAATGGCTCCGGTATTCGGCCATGAACCGCTTCGCGGTCGCCCGAAGCGCGGCCGGGAAGCCGTCCGGCATCCTGGTCTGGGAAAAATCGGGTGCCTCCCAGAATGCCACCTCGGCGGTGGCCACGTGGATCCGCAGGTCCCGACGCAGCTGCTCCTTCACTCCTTCGACAAGCAGCCCGCCGACGTGGTCCATATGCAAGTGGGTCAGCACCACATCGGTCACCGACGCGAGGTCGATGCCGGCGGCCGCCAGTCGCCTGACCAACTGGCCGGCCCGCGGCAAATGCAGGTCCGGATCCAGTCCCAGCCCGGCGTCGACCAGGATGGTCTGTTCGCCGGACCACGTTCAGCGGCCAGTCGGACGCGTCCAGCGGCAGGAACTGATCGTGCATCCAGGCTGCCCGCGCCGCCGGTTCGGTGTTGTGTCCCAGCATGGCGTTCGGGAGCGGCAGCACGCCGTCGCTGATGACAAGCACTTCGATGTCGCCGATCTGCACCGCATAGCGCGACGGGACCAGTTCGTTGGCGCCCGATTGAACGGACTGTGAGTTCATTTGAAAGTTCATGGGTCTCTCTTGCTTGATGATAAAGATGCCCGGCTGTTGATGAGCGAGCCAGCCGCGCAGCCAGGGAAGGCGCGGCCGTCGTTTGGATGTGTGGTTACAGTTCGATCACGCGCTCGGGATCGGCGGCTGCCAGAGCGGCGGCACGTTCCGCGCGGGGCGGATAGATCCAGGCCGTATTGATTTCCTGCTTGGTCTTCTTCGCCACGGCGCCGATCATTTCGACCTTGGGGTCCCAGCCGCGGGTGAAGATCGCGCCCGCTTCGCCGAGGTCGAGACAGGTGACATAGGCCTTCTGGTGATAGGTCTTGGTCGAAAGACCCAGCAATTCAGCCGCAGCATTGTGACCGGCAAAGGCGCCCATGCGGATCGCGTGCTGGCACGACATCAGCGCGTAGTGGCCGAGATCGTCGCATGCCGCCCTCGCTGCGTCGCCGGTGGCGAAGACCGCTGGAACGGCGGACACGCGCAAGGCCTGATCGACCAGAAGACGGCCAAAATTGTCACGCTCGGCAGCAATTTGCGCGGTCAGCGGCGCGGCGCGCATGCCGGCTGCCCAGATCAGCGTTGACGTTTCGATCCGTTCGCCGCTGGTGAGTGTAACGCCGGTCGCATCCAGCGATGCCACGCCGGCGCCAAATCGGGTTTCCACCCCAAGCTTGCGCAACGCTTCTTCGATGAGGGGCCGTGGCTCTGTGCCCATCGCAGGCGCAATCACCGCGCCGCGCTCCACGATGATGATACGAGTCTCGACATCGCTGCCGAAGATGTCGCGCAGCCGCGCGGGCATCTCCGTCGCGACCTCGATGCCGGTGAAGCCGCCGCCGGCAACGACGACCGTGTTACGTCCCTTGGTGGCCGGCGCCGTGGCCAGACTCTGGATGTGGCGATCGAGGGTTACCGCGTCGGCGAGCTGATCGGCGCTGTAGCCGTGCTCGGCAAGGCCGGGAATGTTGGGGCGGAACAAGCGGCTGCCGGTTGCAACAACCAAACGGTCGTAGCTCACGGTCTGTCGCGTGCCGTCCGCATCTGTCGTGTGAACCTTGCGGCCGGCGGTATCGATGGTCTCGGCGCTGCCTTTGACATAGACGACGTCGATCGCCGCAAACAGATCGAGCAACGGCGCCGTCAGTGTCTCCGGCTTCGGCTCATAGAGACGCGGACGGACGACCAGCGACGGCTCCGGCGCAATCAGGATGATCTCCAGCTCGTCGGGCGAAATGCCCTGAATGTCGCGCAATCGTGCAGACGACAGTGCGGCATACATGCCGGCGAAGCCAGCGCCGATGATGACAAGTTTCATGTGATGGACTCCTGAATGGATTTTGAATGCGGCGCGGCGTTGCTCACGGCGATCAGCGACGCGGTGCGGTGAAGCAATCGGTCTTGATATCGATAGGGGCGCTCAGGTCGGCAAAGCGGGCTCGCATCCCGCCTGGCAGCTTCGGCTCCGTGAGGAGCGTTGAAGGTCGACCATGCGGAAAGCGGGCGTTGCCGGCCTCTCGTTGAAAGGGGTGGAAGCGAAGGCGGCGCATTGCGCGGCCTGTACCGGGACACTCCCGTCCTCACCTGCTGCCGAGGTCAGACGAACGGTCAGGGAAAGGCCGTACATCAGAGCGGTAGCTATCAGTCTTCTTCGCGGTGCGATCGCAAAGCTCGTCCAGGTCATCGTTGTCTCCGTCAGTTCGTGGACACAATGATGGTTTAGCTGTCGGGGCTGACCGCCGCCCCAGAGCGATTGAGGGAGTTGTCGCGCAATTGCTGCTAACGCACGCGCCGGCGCCAGTCGGTCGGCGTTTCTCCGGTCAGTTTGCGGAATGCGGCGGCGAAAGCGGTTTGCGAGGCGTAGCCGAGCGCCGCGGCCACCGACACCACGGAGACATCCGAGTCGCGCAACATGTTCATCGCCTGTTCGAGCCTGTGCTGGCGCAGCCAGGCATGCGGCGAAAGACCGGTGCTTTCCTTGAACGCGCGGCAGAAGTGGAAGCGCGACAATCCCGCATCCGCCGCCAGCGCACCGAGCGAGACGTCCGAGTCACTGTCAGAGCGAAGCCGTTCGATGGCGCGCATCAATGCCGGCGGCGACAGGCCGCCGATCACCGGCTGGGTCGTGACGGGCGCGCCGGCGTGAGCCGCCAGCAAACGCGTTGCAAGAAGGTCCGTCAGTTGGTGACGGAACAGGGCGTCCAGCGCCGCGCTGCCATCCAGAGCGTCGGCCGCGCTCAGCAGCAATCGCGCGGTGATCAGATCGGGGTGCGCCGTGCGATCCAGCAGATTGCGAGGGCCGGCAGCATCCGCTTCGCTGGCGACGCGCGCGAGCGTTGCCTGCGGGAGATTGAGATGAACGACATCCACCGGCCGATGAATGTCCCATCGGGACGAAGAGCCGGCCGGGATGATCGTGATGACGCCCGGACGCAGCGTTCCGTGGACCACGGACCTGCCGGTGCGTCGCTCGAAGCGCTGCGATCCGGCGGGGAAGGTCATGACCACGTGATCCGCCATCGGCCCGACAACATCGTGCAGTGGATCGTGCCGCCAGTGCGCGATGACGCCGCTGGACTCCTCGGCGACCATGCGGACAGGCGCCATCTTGAGAACGCGCGCCATCTCCATCGTGGCAGGGCGTGGCGCGGCGGATGCCGCTTCGTTGCCAACTGCGGCAGTTGCCGGCGCGGAATCATCCGGGTGGTCGGAATCTCTGCTCATCTCAACACCGGACAAACAGAGGGATGAGGCGCAGGAAAATCGATCTCAAGATCATTGCAGTCACCTGGTGATCTCACCGGAGTCTCCGGCGGCAGGACCATGTCGCAGAGCCAGGCGATCTGGACGGTTGGATCAGCGTTGCGACGCTGCGTTTCGTCTTGCGTCATCCAGGGGGGCGATACGGCCGGCGAGGTCTGATCCTGCTGGTTTGAAGAGGCCGGATGCACCATGTCGCAGATCGGAGATCGAGACCTTGGGCAAACCTTGTAATTTCCGCGCCTTCAGCTTGTTTCTTTGGCCTGCGACCGACGATCCGAACTTGCTGGAAGGAATGCGCAGCGCTGGGGCCTCAGCCTTGCTTGCGTCGTGTCGGCTCGGAGGAATGCCGGATGCCCATCGTGCGACGGATCTGCATTGACCCAAGGCTGCGCCTCGGCGTCCGCTGTGACCGGCTGCTGGTTTGGCGACCGCAGGATTTCGCCATGGCTGGCGATGGTCTGTGACTGGCGGATGACCCGACCAGGTTTTGCCCGGTCCCGGCAAGACAGGTAAAATCAGCCGCCCGTCACGCTCATATGCCGGCTGACGCTGGGCCGGTTGTGGCGGCGGTCGATGATGAAGTCGTGGCCCTTGGGCTTGGTGCCGATGGCGCTGTCGATGGCCGCGTTGAGCAGGTCGTTGTCGGCAGATGCGCGCAACGGCCGGCGCAGGTCGGTGGCGTCCTCGTGGCCGAGGCAGGTGTGGATGGTGCCGGTGCAGGTGATGCGCACCCGGTTGCAGGATTCGCAGAAATTATGGGTCATCGGGGTGATCAGGCCGAGCTTGCCGCCGGTCTCGGCAACCCGGACGTAACGCGCCGGACCGCCGGTATTGTCGGGCAGGTCGGTGAGGGTGTATCTGGCGGCGAGCCGGGCCCGCAGCAGCGACAGCGGCACATACTGATCGATGCGGCCTTCGCCGATGTCGCCCATCGGCATCACCTCGATCAGCGTCAGCGCCATGTCCTTGCCATGCGCCCATTCCATAAGTGCGGGGATCTCGTCCTCGTTGAGGCCCTTCAGCGCCACCGCATTGATCTTGACCGCAAGGCCGGCCGCGCGCGCGGCCTCGATGCCGGCCAGCACCTTGTCGAGATCGCCCCAGCGAGTGATGGTGCGGAACTTGGCGGGGTCGAGCGTGTCCATCGACACGTTGATGCGGCGCACGCCGCAGTCCGCCAGCTCATCGGCATATTTCGCCAGCAGCGAGCCGTTGGTGGTCAGTGTCAGCTCATCGAGTGCGCCGGTCGCAAGGTGCCGCGACAGCGAGCGCACCAACCCCATCACATTGCGCCGAACCAGCGGTTCGCCGCCGGTGAGCCGCAGTTTGCGCACGCCCTTGGCGATGAAGGCCGTGCAGAGGCGGTCGAGTTCCTCGAGCGTGAGCAGGTCGGCCTTGGGCAGGAAGGTCATGTCCTCGGACATGCAATAGAAGCAGCGCAGGTCGCAGCGGTCGGTGACCGATACGCGCAGATAGCTGATGGAACGGCCGAACGGATCCGTCATCGCGGACGGATTCGTCGCCTTCAACTGCTGTCCCAAATCCGCCATCGGTTTGCCTCAACGCCGTCTCAAGCTCTATGGAGCCAATGTAGGCATGGCAAGCGCCCGGCACAATCGCGCAGGACGATGTGTCGGACGCGTGGCGATCAGCGGGTCGGTGCCGGGAAGGGCGTTTCGGCGGCCGGAGCAGCAGCCGGCGCGGCGGCGGCAGGCTTGCGCCTCACCATTTTCCGTGCGGCGCGACGCGGCGGGGTCATCGGCTGAAGCTCGCCAACCACCGGATTCGGCTCAATCACCGTGGTGCCGGCGGTGAACATGTCGCCGGGATTCTTGGTGACCGACACCGGAACCGTCAACGGCTGGAACTTGGGCAAGGTGAATGTCACGCTGAAACCGCCGTCGGCGGTGACCGGAAGCGAGCAGGGCGTCTTGCAGGTTGCGCCGAGCGAGGTGCGCGCTTCCGCGCCTGGCGGAACGGATTCAAACTGAACGTTCACGGGCGGCGGCGCCGACCGGAAGGAATCCATGGAGAATGACGCGCAACCAGCAAGACTCATGCTGGCAACTGCAATTACGATGACTCGACGCATGTGTGACCCGTCTCTTTTGCGGCTGGCCGCAGTCCCCAGGTAACCATAGGAGCCTAGGTATTTTCGCGCAACCGTGCGGACAGGTTTCGTTAATCGATGGTTAACGTCGCCGGCTCCATGCTGGGTATGTGTAACCTAAGCAATTGGTTAGGCTATGCTTTGCGCGCCGTCGCCAGTTCTGCCACGGCGCCCGGCAGTTCGCGCATATGACCGATCAGCAGGTCCGGTTTGAGGTCGGCGATGGGGACATCGGTATAGCCGAACTCGACGCCGATAACCGGCACGCCGGCGCGGCGGGCAACCCCGACATCGGGGCCGGCGTCGCCCACCATGATCGCCGACGCCATGCTTCCGCCGGCGCGGGCAACGGTCTGCTGCAGGATGACCGGATTGGGCTTCGACACGCCAAAGGTGTCGGCGCCGCAGATCGCGTCGAATCGGGCGGTGAGCTCCAGCCGGTCGAGCAGCAGCTTGGACAGCCATTCCAGCTTGTTGGTGCAGACAGCAAAGCGGTAATTTTGCTCGGACAGCGCATTCAGCGCCTCCTCGAGCCCTTCGAACGGGCGGGAGAAGTCGGCAATATGGGCGGCGTAATGGTCGATGAAATCGGCGGTCAGGCGGTCGATGCCGGCCACTGTGGTGGTGCGGCCCTCCAGCTCTAGCCCGCGCTCGATAAGCTTGCGGGCGCCGGCGCCGATCATGTTGCGCGCCAGATGCATAGGGACCGGTGCAAGGCCCTCGCGGTCCAGCACGTAATTCAGGGCGTTGATCAGGTCCGGCGCGGTGTCCACCAGCGTGCCGTCCAGATCGAATACGACGATCGGCGAATGGCTCATGGAAGATCGCTAGCCGCCCTTTCGCCATCTGGCAAGAGAGGGTGGCTTCGGCCGGCGTCGGCGGCCGCCGTCACGATGCCTTGTAAGGGCCTGTTCCTCTGCGGCAAACAGCGCTAGATAAGCCGCCGCGTCACAGCGGCTCTGGCAACGCAACCGAGGACTTCGGCCCTTCATGACCATCGATGAACTGAAACGGCAGGCAGCGGCAAAAGCACTCGAATACGTCCGCGACGGCATGAAGCTCGGCCTAGGCACCGGTTCGACCGCCAAGCATTTTGTCGAACTGCTCGGCGAACGGGTGGCCGGCGGATTGAAGGTGATCTGCGTGCCGACATCCGAGGCGACGCGCGCCCAGGCCGAGAGCTGCGGCATTGCGCTGACGACGCTGGACGATGTGGACCGGCTCGACCTGACGGTCGATGGCGCCGACGAAATCGATCCGCAGCCGAATCTCATCAAGGGCGGCGGCGGCGCTTTGCTGCGCGAAAAGATCGTCGCAACCGCATCCGACCGCATGATCGTCATCGCCGACGAGACGAAATGGGTCGCGATGCTCGGCCGCTTTCCGCTGCCGGTGGAGGTCATTCCGTTTGGACTCGCAGCGACGCGCCGGGCCATTGTCGAAGCGTTCGCCCAAAGCGGCGTATCGGGGCAGATGGCGGTCCGGAACGGCAGCGACGGCCATGCTTTCGTCACCGATGGGGGCCACTGGATCATCGATGCCCATCTCGGGCAGATCCCCGACGCCCCCCGTCTGGCCGGACTGCTCAGTTCGATACCGGGCGTCGTCGAACACGGTCTTTTCATCGGACAGGCCAGCATAGCCATGCTGGCGGGCTCCGATGGTATTCGCATTTTCGAGCGGCCGTAACGCCGCGATCAAGGAGAACAAGATGACGTATCGTTCGAACCTGCTGCTCGCCGCCGGCCTTGTCGCTGGCCTGGCCGGCGCCGCGCTTCCGGCCCATGCCCAGCAGCCGCCGCAGGCGGAGAGCCGACCGATCAAGCCGGCGTCGCCGGCGGCGATTGCCGCGGCCAAGGAAATCCTGACCCTGAAGAACGCCAGTGCCATGTACCAGGGCGCCGTCCCGAACATCGTGCAGCGTACCAAGGACACGTTGCTGCAGAACAATCTGAACTACCAGAAGGACCTCAACGAGGTTGCCGTGATCGTGGCGCAGACCCTGGCTGGCAAGGAAAAGGAGATCGGCGAGCAGATGGCGCGGATCTACGCCAGCGACTTCACCGAGCAGGAGTTGAAGGATCTCGTGACGTTCTACAAGTCCCCGCTCGGTCAGAAGCTGTTGGCGCAGGAGCCGCAGTCGATCGCCGCCAGCATGAACTACATGCAGCAGTGGGCGCAGCAGTTCTCGGAAGAGGTCAACGGCCAATTCCGCGCTGAAATGCGTAAGCGCGGCAAGGAAATCTGACGGGTAGCTGAATTTTCCGGAGCGGCACATGAGCGACTTCGACGTCGATTTATTCGTGATTGGCGGTGGCTCGGGCGGCGTGCGCGCCGCGCGGATCGCAGCGGGCTACGGCGCACGAGTCATGGTCGCTGAGGAATACAGGTTCGGCGGCACCTGCGTGATCCGCGGCTGCGTGCCGAAGAAGCTGATGGTCTATGCGTCGCATGTGAAGCATGAGGTCGAGGACGCCGCCGGCTTCGGTTGGACGATCCCGTCGGCGACCTTCGACTGGCCGACCTTCATCGCCAACAAGGACAAGGAGATCGCCCGGCTCGAGGGCATCTACACCGCCAATGTCGAGAAGTCCGGCGCGGCCATCGTCAAGGCGCGCGCCGTGTTCGAGGATCCGCACAGGCTGCGGCTGTCCACCGGCGAGACCGTACGTGCGCGCTACGTGCTGATCGCCACCGGCGGCGCGCCCAATCACGGGCGCGAAATTCCCGGCATCGAACATGTCATCTCGTCCAACGAGGTGTTTCATCTTCCGGAGCTTCCGAAGCGCATCCTGATCCAGGGCGGCGGCTATATCGCGCTGGAATTCGCCTGCATCTTCGCCGGCCTCGGATCCGACGTGACGGTGGTCTATCGCGGCGACAACATCCTGCGCGGCTTTGACGAGGATGTTCGCAGCCACGTGCGCGGCGAGATGGAAAAGGAAGGCATCACGATCCTGACCGGCTGTACCGTCGACAAGGTCGAGAAACACAGCCACGAATTCACGGCAACGCTGTCGAACGGGTCGAGCATTGCTGCCGATCAGGTTCTGTTCGCGATCGGCCGGCATCCCAACGTCGCCAACCTCGGGCTTGAGATAGCCGGGGTGGCGATCAACCCCGCCAATGGCGGAATCGCGGTCAACGAATTTTCGCAGACCAACGTGCCGCATATCTACGCGGTGGGCGATGTCACACATCGCACCAACCTGACGCCGGTGGCGATCCGCGAGGGCCATGCCTTCGCCGATACCGTGTTCGGCAAGCGCAGCGTGAAGGTCGATCACAGCAATATTCCGACCGCTGTCTTCACACAGCCGGAGGTTGGCACCGTCGGCATGACCGAAGCCGAAGCCCGCGCCGCATTCAGCCATGTCGACGTCTACAAGACCAACTTCAAGCCGATCAAGGCGACGTTGTCCGGCAGCGAAAGCCGCGTGTTGATGAAACTGATCGTTGTTGGCGTCACCGACGTGATCGTCGGCTGCCATATCGTCGGGCCGGAGGCCGCAGAGCTGATCCAGGTGCTGGGCATCTGCGTGAAGTTGAAGGCGACCAAAGCGGATTTTGACGCCACCATGGCGGTGCATCCGAGTGCGGCCGAAGAACTGGTGACCATGCGGACGCCGACCGCGCGGTACGTGCGCGAAGCGGCGGAGTAGTCACTCCGGCTCGCGTTGCAGCCACTCGGCCGCGCCGCGCCACAGCGTGTCGCGATGTTGCGGCCGGAAGAATCCGAAATGCCCGATCTTTGCTGCGCCGACGTCGGCCGGCGCGATGGTGGCGACCTCCGGCCGGATCGAGGTGAAGCCCGAGCACAGAAGGTCGACCGCCGGGCGGGTCGCCCAGGGGTCGTCGGAGAATGTCAGCGCGCGCAGCGCGCCGCGGTAGCGCGGGAAGTTCGACAGCGCACGCAGGCGGACGTCGTCGAACAGGTAGCGTTGGCTCATGACCCAGCGGACCCACTCCAGGAAGACGCCCTTCGGCAGATCCATGCCGAGCCCCGTTCGCGCCGGGGCATAGCCCATGAGCCGGGTCAGCGGGACGCCAACGAATTTCAGCAGGACATAGATGCGATAGCGCTCCGGTGCGGTCATCAGGCCCCAGTAGCCGGCCTGTGCGGCGACAAACAGCGCGCGCGCAACCTCGGTATTGTTGGGCAGCAAACCCAGCGCCTGGCCGCCGAAGGAGTGGCCGACATAGCCGAGCGGCATGGTGTGGTAGCGTTCGCGCATCCAGCCGACCGCTGCCGTTGCATCCAGTGCCGCCCAGTCGGACATCGAGGCCTTGAAGCCGACCAGGGATCTCGACCGGCTGTTGCTGGCCGGCGATGGCTGCCGGGAATCGCCGGTGCCGCGATAATCATAGGTCAGCACGGCGCAGCCGCGGCTGGCGAGGTAGCTGGCAAATCCCCGGTAGATGCGGCGCGGCACCGCGGTGGCGGAGTTGATCAGGACGGCATGGCTCCTGGCGCCGCGGGGCAGGTACAGGGTCGCGCCGAGCGGATATCCGTCGGTGGCGGGGAAGGTAATATCGTCGACGAAGACGTCGTCCAGCGCAGCCTCGACCACCTCGCATTCTCCCTGCGGCAGAAAGCCCAGCAAATGCGAATTTGGCATTGGCTGCAAGGGGTTGTCTCGCGGGACCGATTTCCAACTGGCGATCTCCGGCCAGCCTGTGTATAACGCGGCCTCCCGACGCCTGCCCAATGGCGCGGATTTCAGGAGTTGAAGCGATGGCTGAGCGGTGGACGCCCGATAGTTGGCGCAGCAAGCCCGTGCAGCAGATGCCGGTCTATCCGGATCTGAAGGCGCTGGGCGATGTCGAGGCGCAGCTTGCGACCTTTCCGCCGCTGGTATTTGCGGGTGAGGCGCGCAACCTGAAGAAGGCGCTGGCCCGAGTCGCAAAGGGCGAGGCTTTCCTGCTTCAGGGCGGCGATTGCGCCGAGAGCTTTGCCGAGCACGGCGCCAACAACATCCGCGATTTCTTCCGCGCCTTCCTACAGATGTCGGTGGTGCTGACCTATGCCGGCGCGGTGCCGGTGGTGAAGGTCGGCCGCATCGCCGGTCAGTTTGCCAAGCCGCGTTCGTCGCCGATGGAGAAACTCAACGGCGTCGAACTACCGAGCTATCGCGGCGACATTATCAACGACATCGCCTTCACGGCGGAATCGCGCACCCCGGATCCGCAGCGCCAGCTGAATGCCTATCGGCAGTCGGCGGCGACGCTCAACCTGCTGCGCGCTTTCGCCACCGGTGGCTTCGCCAATCTCGGCAGCGTGCATCAGTGGATGCTCGGCTTCCTGAAGGACTCGCAGCAGTCGCGCCGTTACAAGGAGTTGGCGGACCGGATTTCCGACGCGCTGAATTTCATGCGCGCCTGCGGCCTCAATCTGGAAAGCCACCCTGAGCTGCGCTCGACCGACTTCTACACCAGCCACGAAGCGCTGCTGCTCGGTTACGAGCAGGCCTTCACCCGCGTCGATTCCACCACCGGCGACTGGTACGCAACATCCGGGCACATGATCTGGGTCGGCGACCGTACCCGACAGCTCGACCATGCCCATATCGAATATTTCCGCGGCATCAAGAACCCGATTGGCCTGAAGTGCGGCCCGTCGCTGAAGCCGGACGAGTTGATCAAGCTGATTGACGTCCTCAATCCCGACAACGAACCGGGCCGTCTCACGCTGATCAATCGTTTCGGCGCGGACAAGGTCGGCGACCATCTGCCGGGGCTGATCCGCGCCGTGCAGCGGGAAGGCCGCAGCGTGGTGTGGTCGTGCGATCCGATGCATGGCAACACCATCACCTCGAACTCGGGCTACAAGACCCGGCCGTTCGATCGCATCCTGTCCGAGGTGAAGTCGTTCTTCACCATCCACCAGGCCGAAGGCACCCATGCCGGCGGTGTGCACCTGGAAATGACCGGCCAAAATGTCACCGAATGCACCGGCGGCGCGCGCTCGATCAGCGACGAGGACCTCAACGACCGCTATCACACGGTCTGCGATCCCCGCCTCAATGCCGAGCAGGCCATCGACATGGCGTTCCTGATCGCGGAGCTGCTCAAGCAGGACCGCGCCGGCAAGGACGAGCCGCTGCCGGTCGCGTCGGGGCTGTGATTTGACCCGACTCTGGCGGGCGCTGATCAACACCTGGAACGGGCTGACGTTCGCCACCCGTTCCGAGCAGGCGATTCGCGAGGAGCTGTTCGCGCTGCTCCTTGCGGTACCGCTGTCCCTGCTGATCGGCACGACCGCCGCCCGCCGCCTCGAACTGGTCGCGGTGGTGCTGCTGCTGCTGACCGTGGAGCTGCTCAATACCGCCATCGAGAAGCTGGCCGACCGCCTCACCACCGACCATGATCCGGCGATCGGCCGGGTCAAGGACATGGGCTCGGCGGCGGTTGGCGTCGCGCTGGTGATCGCCGGCCTGACCTGGCTGTTCGCGCTCGGCGAACGCATAGGCATCTTCTAGCGTCGGCAATTGTGCAAGGGGCGCCCGTCGGGCACCATATGGCCATGACAAATTCCGCCTCCTTCATCATCACGCTGGCCCAGCTCAATCCGACGGTCGGCGACATCACCGGCAATGCCGCTTTGGCGCGCAAGGCCCGCGCCCGCGCTAACGCCGATGGCGCCGCTCTGGTGGTGTTCTCCGAATTGTTCATCGCCGGCTACCCGCCGGAGGATCTGGTGCTGAAGCCGTCGTTCCAGGCGGCCTGCCGCGCCGCCATTGAGGAGTTGGCGCGCGAGACCGCCGATGGCGGCCCGGCCGTGCTGATCGGTTCACCCTGGGTCGAGGACGGCAAGCTCTACAACGCCGTCGCCTTGCTGGATGGCGGCCGCATCGTCACGTTGCGGTTCAAGTCCAACCTGCCCAACTACGGCGTGTTCGACGAGAAACGCGTGTTTTCCCGCGGTCCGGCGGCGGGGCCGATGACCGTTCGCGGCATCCGGGTCGGCGTGCCGATCTGCGAAGATACCTGGATGGAGGAGTCCACCGACTACGAGAACGTGGTCGAGTGTCTCGCCGAGACTGGGGCGGAAATCATTGTCGTTCCGAACGGCTCGCCCTATGCGCGCGGCAAGACCGATATCCGGCTGTCGATGGCGGTGGCGCGGGTCACCGAGAGCGGGCTGCCGCTGGTCTATCTCAACCAGGTCGGCGGCCAGGACGAGTTGGTGTTCGACGGCGCATCCTTCGTGCTGAATGCCGACTGCTCGCTGGCCGCACAGCCGCCGTCCTTTGCCGACAACATCACCACGCTGCAGTTCACGCGATCCGCAGAAGGCTGGCGCTGCGCGGGGCCTTTCGCGCCGGTCCCCGAGGGGGACGAGGGCGACTACGCCGCCTGCGTGCTGGGCCTGCGCGACTATGTGCAGAAGAACGGTTTTCCGGGCGTGCTGATGGGCGTCTCGGGCGGCATCGATTCTGCGCTATGCGCGGCGCTCGCTGTCGACGCGCTCGGCGCGGAGCGGGTGCGGGGGGTCATGCTCCCGTTCCGTTTCACGGCGCAGGTCTCGCTCGACGACGCCGCGCAACTGGCCGAGCGGCTCGGCATTCGCTACGAGGTGCTGCCGATCGCAGAGGCGGTCAACGGCTTCGAAAGCATCCTGTCCGGCACCTTTGCCGGTCTGCCGCGCGACATCACCGAAGAGAATCTGCAAGCCCGTACCCGCGGCACGCTGTTGATGGCGATTTCCAACAAGACCGGCGCCATGGTTGTGACCACCGGCAACAAGTCGGAAATGTCGGTGGGCTATGCCACGCTCTATGGCGACATGAATGGCGGCTTCAATCCGATCAAGGACATCTACAAGACCGAGGTGTTCCGGCTGTGCAGCCTGCGCAATCGCTGGAAGCCCGAAGCCGCGCTGGGTCCCACCGGCGAGGTCATTCCGGTGAACATCATCACCCGGCCGCCGACCGCGGAATTGCGCGAGAACCAGACCGATCAGGATTCGCTGCCGCCCTATGACGTGTTGGACGGCATCCTCGAGCGGTTGGTCGAGCACGAGGAGCCGCTGGCAGACATCATCGCCGCCGGTTTCGACCGCGATGTGGTGCTGCGCATCGACCGACTGCTCAACATCGCCGAATACAAGCGTCGCCAGGCAGCGCCCGGCGTGAAGGTGACGCGGAGGAATTTCGGCCGTGACCGGCGCTATCCGATCACGAACAAATTCCGGGATCTGGCGACGCCGCCCGCGAAGCCCGACGACTCGTTGGTATCACGGGCGAGCAAGGGATCTGCGGAAGCGTTCGAGGGGTAAGGCGCCTCACACTCCGCTGTCGTCGCACGGCCGGCGCGCAATTGCGCGCCGGCCGTGCGACCCAGTAAACGCCGTATTTTGTGATGAAGCCGCGAAAGTCGTGTTTACTGGGTCCCCGCATGCGCGGGGACGACAAGCCGCACGCGGGAAAACTTATCGCGTTGTCGGAATGAATGTCGGTCCCACCGAACGGATCGGCTTGTTGGGATCGGCGGGCGTCGCAGGCGCTGCTGCTGGGGTCTCAGCGGGCGCAGCGACCGGGGCAGGGGCGGCGCCCTTCTTCAGTGAGGCCGGCGTGCCTTTGGCCGGCGGCTGCGACATTTTCTTGGCGCGCTCTTCGGTGACGATAATGTCGCCGTTTTCCGCCGCGGATTTGTCGTCGATAGCTTTCAGCGCATCCGACCAGGTCTGCCCGGCCGCCTTGCAGGCGCAGGACGGATTGAATTCGGTGCGATATTTGAAGGCGTTCGGCGACGACGTGTAGGGCTGGCCGGTGATCGATACCGCCGCGTTCATATCCTCGCCGGGATTGCGATAGCTGAACAGGTTGGCGTCGGAGGCGGGGCACAGCGCCTTGCAGGTCTTCTCGTCGTCTGCGAAGCGGCTCTGTACGGTGGCGAAGGAAATCGGGAAATAGAAGCCGTCGCAGGTGCGCACGCAGACGGTGCGATAGGTGCCGGACGGCGCGCCGGCAACGGGTCCCAGCGGCGCAGCGTCGGGACTGGGCTCGTTGTTGCCGAACAGGTTGTTGAGGAAGTTGCCCGGACCGGAGTTCGGCTGCGGCGCGCGCGCGGCCGCGGCGTATTGAGGACCGCAATTGTTCTGCGCCAACGCCAGCAGCACCGAACGGCGCTGGCTGTCGCGGTCGGAACTGCCGGGGGTGCCGACGCGCAGCCGCTCGAGATTGCCGGTGATCTGATCCAGATTTCCGCGCATCTGCTGAATCTGGTTGTTGACCGGCCCGCACTGCGCCGACTGGCCGTTGAACAGCGAGAAGAAGCCGGAGCTGTCGCAGCCCATGCGCTTGGCCTGTGCGGTCACGCGGTCTAGTTCGTTCTGCTGCTTGGAGGCGGCATCCTCGTAACGGCGGATCTGGTCGGCCTTGGCGGGATCGCCGCCGCCGCGGTCGATGGTGGCCAACTGGCCCTCAAGCCGCTGGCACATCGGATTGGCGCCGGGCGCGGCGGCCTGCGGCGGCGGTCCCGGTGGGGGCAGCCCCTGCGCGGTCGCCGCAACGTTCAACGTCGCCCCGCCGATCAGCACGGTGGCAGCGAAAATCCAGCGGGAAAGGGAGAGGTTAAAGGTGTCAGACATGTCCGGCCAATGCAACGAGTCAGAGACAATGCGGCGCGGAGAAAGCTTCACACAACCCACACCCGGCAGCGGATAAACGCAACAAAACCGCAGCGACGCGGCTCCCACATAGCCGCTTCTCGCGGCAGCGTCACGTCGTTTCCGGGGCTTCACTGTGGCGGGGACAGGCTCGTCCACCGCCACATGGTTGATGCTCAGCGCTGGCAGGTAATCGCGACGTACTCGTTGCATCCGCCGCGGCCGCAATTGCCGCCGATGGGCTGCGGAATCGATCCGGTCACCTCATCGGGATCGACCCTGCGGAATGCCGTGGCCTGGGCGAATTCGCGCGACTGGCAATAGGATCGCGCGGCAGACGCACCGCATTTCTCACCATTGGCCAGGCACTGGTCGATACCGTAGCCGTCCGCCTGGTTGGCGATGATGAAGACACGGGAATCGGCAAAGGCTGCGGACGCGGTCAAAACGAAAGTGGCCGTTAAAAATGCGGAAATCGAGTTCATGACACACCAAATGAATGAGAGAATAACCCTCACCGGATAGACGAAAAAGGTTAAAAATCATTAACCATGGCGGGGCGTAGGTCCCAATCGTGGCCAAAATCTGCCCGCGGCTGTGCGGTTGTCAGGTATTGACGGCCGGGCCCCGGCTGCCGCATGGTGCCGGCATGAACGGTTCTCTCGCCATTTGTGGCATTTGCCGCGAGATTACGAGCTAGCGATTCGCTGGCTGAGGCCGTCTTTTCTCACACGAGATCATTGGACGCCCGGCCTCAAGGGACGGGAATTCCATGGATTTGCGACTTTATGATACCTTGTCTGGAGAGAAGCGCGTCTTCGCGCCGATCGATGCTGACAACGTCAGAATGTATGTCTGCGGGCCGACGGTCTATGACTTCGCCCACATCGGCAATGCGCGCCCCGTTATCGTGTTCGACCTGCTGTTCCGGATGCTGCGTTACATCTATGGCCCGGACCAGGTCACCTATGTCCGCAACATCACCGACGTCGATGACAAGATCAACGATCGCGCGACCCGGGACTTTCCCGGGCTGCCGCTGAACGAGGCGATCCGCAAGGTCACCGAGAAAACCCTTGTGCAGTTTCACGCCGACGTCGATGCGCTCGGCGCATTGCGGCCGACCTTCGAGCCGCGCGCCACCGACTTCGTGCTGCCGCGCGCCGATGGCAAGACCGACATGGTGACGCTGATCAAGGAGTTGATCGCGCGCGGCCATGCCTACGAGGCCGGCGGCGAAGTGCTGTTCGATACCCAATCGATGCCCGACTACGGGCGGCTGTCGGGCCGCAAGCTCGACGAGCAGCAGGCCGGCGCGCGCATCGCGGTGGACGCCCACAAGAAGCATCCCACGGATTTCGTGCTGTGGAAGCAGTCATCGGCCGACGAGCCTGGCTGGGAGAGCCCGTGGGGCAGGGGCCGTCCCGGCTGGCACATCGAATGCTCGGCCATGTCAGCGGCCTATCTCGGCGACGTCTTCGATATCCATGGCGGCGGGCTCGATCTGATCTTCCCGCACCACGAGAACGAGATTGCCCAGTCGCGTTGCGCCCACGGCACGCAGGCGATGGCGAACTACTGGATGCACAACGGCTTCCTGCAGGTCGAAGGCGAGAAGATGTCGAAGTCGACCGGCAATTTCGTCACCATCCGGGAGTTGCTCAACGACTGGCCCGGCGAGGTAGTTCGCCTCAACATGCTGAAGACGCACTATCGTTCGCCGATGGACTGGACGCTGAAGGGCATGGAGGAGAGCGCCAAGACCCTCGACGATTGGTACTGGGTCGCGGCCGACGACAGGGGCGGCCACCCGTCGACCAAGGTGATGGAAGCGCTGTCCGACGACCTGAATACGCCGCAGACCATCGCGGCGCTGCATGGCCTGCGCAACCTGGCGGCGGCCGGCGACGACAAGGCGCGTGGCAAGTTCGCGGCATCGCTGCGCATGCTCGGTTTTCTCAACGAGAGCGCGGCGGACTGGAGCGCGCGTAAGCAGCAATCCAGCGGCATCGACGCGGCGCGGATCGACGCGCTGATCGCAGACCGTACCGCTGCGCGCGCGCGAAAAGATTTCAAGGAATCCGACCGCATCCGTGACGAACTGGCGGCGATGGGCGTGACCATCAAGGATTCCAAGGACGGCACCACCTGGGAGATCGCGCGATGAGCAAGCCGGACACGCCGTTTCCCCGCCACTGGCGTTACTACATCGCGATCAAATGGCTGCTGATCGCCGGCGCTGTCGCGCTGGCGCTCAAGCTCGTGGGATACTGGTGAGCGGGATGGGACAGGCAATGCCACAACCGGGGCTGCGGCCGTTCCTGCCGGCGGATACGCCGATCCTGGCTGCGATCTTCGTGGCCAGCATCGGCGAGTTGACGGGCGACGATTACAGCGAGACGCAGCAGGCCGCCTGGGCCAGCGCCGTCGACGACGAAGCCGCATTCGGCAAGCGGCTGGGCTCACAGCCGACGTTGATCGCAACGCTGCAGAACTCGCCGGTTGGCTTTGCTTCGCTGAAGGGCGCCGATCACATCGATCTGCTCTATGTCCACCCCAGCGCCGTGCTGCGCGGCGTGGGCGCCATGCTGTGCGACGCGCTGGAAAAACTCGCCGGCGCCCGCGGCGCCAAGAGTCTGACCGTCGATGCCAGCGACAATGCGCAGGAGTTCTTCCTCAAGCGCGGCTATGTCGCGACCCGCCGCAGCACGATCACCATGGGCGATGAATGGCTCGCTAACACCGCCATGACCAAGACGCTGGCCGGAGCCGGAGCGTCGGGAGCGGCGACGTGAGCCGCGAACGCCTCTATCTGTTCGACACCACGCTGCGCGACGGTGCGCAGACCAATGGCGTCGATTTCTCGCTGCACGACAAGCGGCTGATCGCCGACATGCTGGACGAGCTCGGCATCGACTATGTCGAAGGCGGCTATCCCGGCGCCAATCCCACCGATACCGAATTCTTCGCCACCAAATCCCCCCTGACGAACGCCACGTTCACTGCCTTCGGCATGACGCGGCGACCCGGTCGTTCGGCGTCGAACGATCCCGGCCTGGCCCTGCTGCTGGAAGCCAAGGCCGACGCGATCTGCTTTGTCGCCAAGGCATCCGCCTATCAGGTGCGCGTGGCGCTGGAGACCACCAACGAGGAAAACCTCGCCTCGATCCGCGACAGCGTCAGCGCCGCGAAAGCGGCGGGCCGCGAAGTGCTGCTCGACTGCGAGCATTTCTTCGATGGCTACAAGGAGGATGCGTCGTTCGCGCTGGCCTGCGCCAAGGCAGCATATGACGCGGGCGCGCGCTGGGTGGTGCTGTGCGACACCAATGGCGGCGCCATGCCGCACGAAATATCCGAGATCGTCGGCGAAGTGGTGAAGATCATCCCCGGCAGCCATGTCGGCATCCACGCCCATAACGATACCGAACAGGCGGTCGCCAATTCGCTGGCCGCCGTGCGCGCCGGTGCGCGTCAGATCCAGGGCACGCTGAACGGGCTCGGCGAACGTTGCGGCAACGCCAACCTGTGTTCGCTGATCCCGACCCTGCGGCTGAAGCCGGAGTTCGCTGATGCTTTCGAGATCGGCGTATCGGCGGAGAAGATGGCGACGCTGATGCGGGTGTCGCGCACGCTGGACGACATGCTCAACCGCGCGCCGAACCGCCATGCGCCCTATGTCGGCGAAAGCGCCTTCGTCACCAAGACCGGTATTCACGCCTCCGCCGTGATGAAGGATCCGCACACCTACGAACATGTGGCGCCGGAGGCGGTGGGCAATCACCGCAAGGTGCTGGTGTCCGACCAGGCCGGGCGCTCCAACGTGATCGCCGAACTGGAGCGGGCCGGGATTCCGTTCAGCAAGGCCGATCCGAAACTGGCGCGGCTCGTCGAGGAGATGAAGGAGCGCGAGGCGGCGGGCTATGCCTATGAGTCGGCAAATGCCTCGTTCGATCTGCTGGCGCGGCGCACGCTCGGCAAGGTGCCGGAGTATTTTCGCGTCGAACAGTTCGACGTCAACACCGAGCAACGCTACAATTCCAATGGCCAGCGCGTCACGGTGGCCATGGCGGTGGTCAAGGTCGAGGTTGCCGGCGAGATACTGATCTCGGCGGCGGAGGGCAACGGCCCCGTCAATGCGCTCGACGTCGCACTGCGGAAAGATCTCGGCAAGTATCAGAAGTACATCGATGGGCTGAAGCTGATCGACTACCGCGTGCGGATCCTCAATGGCGGTACGGAGGCGGTGACCCGGGTGCTGATCGAGAGCGAGGACGAGCTGGGCGAGCGCTGGACCACTGTCGGCGTGTCGCCCAATATCATCGATGCCTCGTTCCAGGCGCTGATGGATTCCGTGGTCTACAAGCTCGTGAAGTCGAACGCGCCAGCCTGAGGATTTCAGCCATGATCGACCACGTCTCGCTCGCAGTCAGCAATCTCGAGCGGTCGATGCCGTTCTATGAGCAGGTCTTCGCCGCGCTCGGCATGACCAGGCTGGTGACGCGGCCGGGGATGGTCGGGTTCGGCAAGGCCTATCCGGAAGTGTGGATCAATCTGCGCGCCGGATTGAAGCCGCTATCGCCGGACAATGGCGTACACTTGTGCCTGCGGGCCAGGACAACGGCGGAGATCGATGCGTTTCATGCCGCGGCGGTGGCAGCAGGCGGCACCTCGGAAAGCGCGCCGTCGCTGCGACCGCATGACCGGGTGCGCTATTATGCGACCTTCGTGGCAGACCCCGACGGCAACCGCATCGAGGCGGTGACGTTTCCGAACGAATGACGTTGGCTGAGAGCTAAAGCCGGGTGGCGACTTCGGGCGCCAGCTCCTTGGCTTCTTCCGACGCCTTGGCCGCGGCGGCGCGAAGCCGGGGCAGGATGTCCTCGACCCGTTCGGCTTTCAGGACTTCGAGCGGCAGGGTGGGTCGGATGAAGGCCGTGCTGCGCATGTGGTCCAGCAATTCGAGCAGCGGTTCCCAGAAATTATCGATATTGGCGAGCAGGATTGGCTTGCTGTGCCTGCCTAGTTGCTGCCAGGTCGGCTGCTCGACCAGCTCTTCCAGAGTGCCGATACCGCCGGGCAGGGCGACGAAGGCGTCGGAGCGCTCGAACATCAGTCGCTTGCGCTCGTGCATGTCGTGGGTGACGATCATTTCCTGCGCCCGCGACAGCGCGTTTTCGCGCTTGGTCAGGAAGTCCGGGATGATGCCCGTCACGGTGCCGCCGTGATCCAGCACCGAGGTGGCCACCGCGCCCATCAGGCCGATCGAACCGCCGCCATACACCAGGCCGACGCCATTTTCGGCAAGCGACTTGCCGAGCGCGATGGCCGATTCGACGAAGCTGGGATTGGTGCCCGGGCCGGAGCCGCAATAGACACAGACGGTTTTGATAATGCTCATGGAATCCATGTGGCACTGCGGAATGACAGCGTCAAGACATGGAAAGCGCGGCCGGGAGCGATTTCGTGCTGGAAAGTGCGGCAAACCGGAAAATCCATGCCGTCCAAGGGGGTGCGGGAGGCGACCGGGCACGCTATATGTCGGCGATCATGACAGTGCCCAGAAATGCCAGACCACGGCCGCTCGCTGCCCTCCCTACTTGCGGGGCGGTGAATGTCTAATCCCCACCACGCCCGCCAGCCCGACCAGGTCGCGCAGGCGCCGGAAAATACCACCGAACGTGCAACGCTGCTCGGAACGCTTGCGCACCTGTGGCCGTATATCTGGCCCGGCGACCGCGCCGACCTGAAGATGCGGGTGCTGTGGTCGATGGTGCTGCTGGTGTTCGCCAAGCTGGCGACGCTGACCGTGCCGTTCACCTTCAAATGGGCCATTGACGCCCTGACCGGCGCGGATACCGCCCCGGTCCAGCCGTCGAGTTGGGCGCTCTGGCTGGTCGCCTCGCCGCTGCTCATGACCGGGAGCTACGGCCTGATCCGCGTGCTGATGGCGGTGCTGACGCAGTGGCGCGACGGCATCTTCGCCAAGGTGGCGATGCATGCGGTGCGCAAGCTGGCGTACCTGACCTTCGTGCACATGCATGAACTGTCGCTGCGGTTCCATCTGGAACGCAAGACCGGCGGCCTGACAAGGGTGCTGGAACGCGGCCGGCTCGGCATCGAAGTCATCGTCCGGATGGTGATCCTGCAACTCGTGCCGACCATCGTCGAGGTCACGCTGCTGATGGGCGTGCTGCTCTGGCAGTTCGACTGGCGCTACGTGCTGGTGACGCTGATCACCGTCGTGGTCTACATGTACTACACCTACATCGCCACCGAATGGCGGATCGAGATCCGCCGCCGGATGAACGATTCCGACACCGAGGCCAATACCAAGGCGATCGACTCGCTGCTGAATTACGAGACCGTCAAGTATTTCAGCGCCGAGCAACGCGAGGCGGAGCGCTACGACCGCTCGATGGAACGCTACGAGCGCGCCTCGGTGAAGACCTACACGTCGCTGGCGGTCCTCAACACTGGGCAGGCCATCATCTTCACCTGCGGTCTGACTGCGACCATGCTGATGTGCGCCGTAGGCGTGCGCAATGGCACCAATACGGTCGGCGATTTCGTCATGGTCAACGCCATGATGATCCAGCTCTACCAGCCGCTGAATTTCATGGGCATGGTGTATCGCGAGATCAAGCAGGCGGTGATCGACATCGAGAAGATGTTCGGCGTCCTGCAGCGCAATCCCGAGGTCAAGGATCTGCCCGGCGCCAAGCCGCTGGTGGTGACGTCAGGCAACGTGCGCTTCGACAACGTGCAGTTCTCCTACGATCCGGAGCGCCCGATCCTGAAGGGGCTGTCCTTCGAGGTGCCGGCTGGCAAGACCGTGGCGATCGTCGGGCCGTCCGGTGCCGGCAAGTCGACCATCTCGCGGCTGTTGTTCAGGCTCTATGACGTGTCCGGCGGCACGATTTCGATCGACGGCCAGAACATCCGCAATATCACGCAATCCTCGCTGCGCGCGGCCATCGGCATGGTGCCGCAGGACACGGTGCTGTTCAACGACACCATCCGCTACAACATCCGCTACGGCCGCTGGGATGCGACCGACGCGGAGGTGGAGGAGGCGGCGAAGATGGCGCAGATCGACGGCTTCATCCGCATGTCGCCCAAGGGCTACGAGACCGAGGTCGGCGAGCGCGGCCTGAAACTGTCGGGCGGCGAGAAGCAGCGCGTGGCCATCGCCCGCACTGTGCTCAAGGGCCCGCCGATCCTGCTGCTGGACGAAGCCACCTCGGCGCTCGACAGCCACACCGAACAGGAAATCCAGGACGCGCTGGAAAAGGTCTCACGCAACCGCACGTCGCTGGTGATCGCGCATCGGCTCTCCACCATTGTCGGCGCCGACGAGATCATCGTGCTGGATCAGGGCCGCATCGCCGAGCGCGGCACGCATGCGCAGTTGCTGGCAGCCCACGGTCTCTACGCCAGTATGTGGAACCGGCAGCGCGAGGCGCAGGAAGCCCGCGAGAAACTGGCGATGATCGCGGATGACGACAAGGCGCCGAACCGGGCGCCGCCGGCGGTCGATGACCTGCTGACGACGCCCGACGCCGCGGAGTAGCTTTCTTTTCTTCCCCTCGCCCCCGAGTGCAGCGAAGCTGCGCTTGGGGGAGAGGGTGGCTCGACCGCGCATTTGCGCGGGCGAGACGGGAGAGGGGGATGTCACGAGCGTTCGCCAAATCCTTGCGCGCGAATATGACGGACGCCGAACGGCGGCTTTGGTATCGGCTGCGCGCACACCGCCTGGAAGGCATCAAATTCAAGCGGCAGGTCCCAATCGGGAAGTACGTAGCCGATTTCGCCTGTATGGAGCGGAAGTTGCTGGTCGAAGTGGATGGCAGCCAGCACGCGGAAAGAGCTTCCGACGTCGAGCGGACGAAATGGCTAGAAGATCAAGGGTTTCGTATCCTGCGGTTCTGGAATAATGAAGTCCTGAACGAGACGAACGCGGTGCTGGAGATCATTCTGGCCACCGTGATCGCCGTCAGCCCCTCTCCCGGCGCGCCTGGCGGCGCGCCACCCTCTCCCCGACGGGGAGAGGGGAAAGAAGAATAGAGCGCAGCTTCCATGTCCATCGCCAATTCCATCCGCGCGCAAATCCCGCCGATCCACAAGGAAGGCCATCCGTTCATCGGCGCTTTCGCGCTGGCGACGCTGATCCTGTTCTGGATCTGGACGCCGCTCGGCTGGATCGGAACCGTGCTGACCGTGTGGTGTGCGCTGTTCTTCCGCGATCCGGTGCGGGTGACGCCGGTGCGGGAAGGCATCGTGGTGTCCCCGGCCGACGGGCGGGTGTCGTTGATCTCGATGGTCCTGCCGCCGGCCGAACTCGGTCTCGGCGACCAGCCGCTGCTGCGGATTTCGATCTTCATGAGCGTGTTCAATTGCCACGTGAACCGCAGTCCGGTGACCGGCCGGATCGATCGGATCGCCTATCGTCCGGGCAAATTCATCAATGCCGAACTCGACAAGGCCAGTGAGGACAACGAGCGAAATTCGCTGGTGATTTCGATCCCCGGCGGCCGCATCGGCGTGGTGCAGATTGCCGGCCTGGTGGCGCGGCGGATCGTCTCGTTCGTCCGCGAAGGCCAGACCCTGGGTGCCGGCGAGCGTTTCGGCCTGATCCGCTTCGGCTCGCGGCTCGACGTCTATCTGCCGGAGGGCACCAAATCGCTGGTTTCCGTGGGCCAGACCGCGGTGGCCGGCGAGACCGTGCTGGCCGATTTCCAGCTCGGCGATGGCGGACGCACTTTCCGGGTCGATTAACCGCGTCGCCCGCCGGTTTGTGTCTGTCGCCGCCACAATGGCGGAGCAGGGTGGCGTTTGCTATAGAGAGCCCCATGCAAATGCCCATCGATCCCAAATCGACCGAGATGCGTCGCCGCCGGTTCCACCCGATTCCGGTCCGGATGCTGGTACCCAACGTGATCACCCTGCTGGCGATCTGCGCCGGGTTGACGGCGATTCGGCTGTCCACCGAGGGGCGAATGGAGCTGGCGGTGGCCGCCATCGTCTTTGCCGCGGTGCTCGATGGCGTCGACGGGCGCGTCGCCCGCATGATCAAGGGGCAGTCGAAGTTCGGCGCGGAGCTCGACAGCTTGGCGGATTTCGTCAATTTCGGCGTTGCGCCGGGCCTCATCCTGTATTTCTGGCAGCTACGCATGACCTGAACAATGTTGGCTGGATCGCCGCCATGATCTTCGCCATCGGCGGCGGGCTGCGTCTGGCGCGCTTCAACGCGACCCTCGACGATCCCAACAAGCCGCCCTTCGCCGCCAATTTCTTCACCGGCGTGCCGGCGCCGCTTGGCGCGATCACGGTGCTGCTGCCGATTTACCTGTCGTTCCTGGGCATGCCGATGCCGCCGGCCGTGCTGACGGCGCTGTTCACGTTGCTGATCGGATTCTTGATGGTGTCCCGGCTGCCGGTATTTTCCGGCAAGGCCGTCAAGATGCGCGTGCCGCGTGAAATGGTGTTGCCCGTGGTCGTCGCGGCGGTGTTGTTCATCGCGCTGCTGATCAGCTACCCGTGGCACATCCTGTCGATTGTTTCCGTCGCCTATCTGCTGAGCCTGCCGTGGGGCTGGAAGTCCTACCGTGAGCAGGAACGCAACCTTGCGGCCCAGGCCGAGGCGGCTGTCGATCCTATGGCGCCTGCCGGTCCGGCGTCGCCCTATGCGCCGTCCACGCCCGAGCTTCCCCCCGCTGACCGGCCCGGCCGCCTGAACTGACCTGCCGATCCGCGCTTGAGACCGCTGTGCCGTCCCCACGGCGCAGCGATTTCGCATGGATCGCCGGCAGCCAATGGGATGGCCGTCGGAAGTCGGCTATATGCGAGGTGCGACCATCCGGCAAAGACCGGATGCATGACCCAGAAAAGCAGGAGAAACGCCTTGACAAACCCCGCGACCGGACCGCTGCCCGCGTCCACGCTCGAAGCGTTGGCGCGCTACGATACGCCGACGATCTGCAACGCCATGGAGGTCGTCGCGCCGGAACGCCGGCTGGTCGGTTACACCACCAAGCCGCTGGTTTGCCCGTTTCCCGATCTGCCGCCGATGGTTGGCTATGCCCGCACGGTCACGATCCGCTCCGTCCTGGCCTCGGGCCTGACGCCAGCCGAGCAATCGGCGCGGCGGATTGCCTATTATGAATATGTCGGCACCGGCGTGGGGCCGCGCATCAGCGTGATCCAGGATATCGACGGTGCCGATGTGGGCTATGGCGCATTCTGGGGCGAGGTCCAGAGCGCCGTGCACAAGGCGCTCGGTTGCCTCGGCGTCATTACCGACGGATCGATCCGCGACATTCCGCAATGGGCTCCGGGCTTCCAGGCGCTGGCAGGCTCGATCGGCCCGTCGCATGCGTACGTCCATGCCGAGAACTTCGGCGGCGAGGTGCGGGTCGCCGGGATGACGGTGCGCTGCGGCGATTTGATCCATGCCGACCGTCATGGCGCGGTGGTGATACCGATCGACCTCGCCGCAAAGCTTCCCGATGCCGCCGAACTTTGCGGCCGTCGCGAGACGCCCATTCTCGACATCGCCCGAAGTGCCGACTTCTCCCTCGCACGGCTCAAGGAAGCGCTGGCGAGGTCGGCGGAGATTCACTGACGCCGCAGTAGTGGTCTCATCCGTTTGTCCCGCGCGCCGCCCATTGCGGGACAAACGTGGTTAGCAAAGCGTGAAGGCGTGCGATCCGCGTGCTCAGCCGTGTGGTTAAGTACCACTTTGCAAGCACACGGCGGTTTTCGCGCGTGCTTCGGCCATTGAGTACAGTAAGCTTTACGGGTCTTTAATGGCGCTCCAGCTAGGTTGATGTTGCGCGGCTCAATTTGAGCGGCGCGCCGTCCAGCACGGACGATCGTTTGCGCATGCGTAGCGTCGGAGTTGACCATGGATATCATGACGAGTGCCGGCCTCATTGGCGGCATGGCCGTTATCACCTTGATGGTGTTCATGGGCGGCGATCTCCACATGTTCATTTCCGAGCATGCCATGATCATCATCTTCGGCGGATCGATCACCGCCACGATGATCCGCTTCCCGCTCGGCGTCATGATGCACGGCCTGCCGCTGGGCGCGAAGTTCGCGTTCACCATGAGCCGGCTGTCGGCCCGCGACCTGGTGGAAGAACTGGCGCGCATTGCCGAGATCGCCCGCAAGCAGGGGCCGGTCGGACTGGAAAAGGTGGAGACCGACGAACCCTTCCTCGCCAAGGGCATCCGCTTCGTCGCCGACGGTTACGACCTCGAATTCATCCGCGACAATCTTGAACGCGACCGCGACAATTTTCTGATGCACCTCGACGAGGGCAGCAAGATCTATCGCGCGATCGGCGACTGCGCGCCGGCCTTCGGCATGATCGGTACGCTGATCGGCATGGTGCAGATGTTCTCCAACATGTCGGATCCCTCCAAGCTCGGCCCGTTCATGGCGACGGCGCTGCTGGCGACCTTGTACGGCGCGCTGGTGGCCAACCTGTTCTGTCTGCCCATCGCCGACAAGCTGCACGGCAAGAAGATCGACGAAGACACCAACCGAACGCTGATCATCGACGGCATCCTGATGATCCGCGATTCCAAGAGTCCGACGCTGGTGCGCGAAATGCTGCTGGCCTATCTGCCCGAGAAGCATCGACACGAAGAAGGCGAGCCGGTCCCGGCATAGTCCGCGGCTGACGACGGACCGGAATTAGGGCAATGGCCAAGAAGAAAAAAGCTGAGGAGCATGCTGGCGGCCACGGCTGGTTCGTGACCTTCGCGGACCTGATGGGTCTGCTGATGAGCTTCTTCGTGATGCTTGTGTCCTATTCGACCCAGGATACTGCGAAGCTCAAGATCGTCGCCGGTTCGATGCGCGACGCGTTCGGCGTCCAGTCCGATGCACGCTATTCCGGCGTCATCGAATCCGACGGCTTGCCGACGCGCGGCCAGACCAAGAACAAGGCGCACGTTTCGCCCGAAGAAGCCTCCAACATCACCAGCCCCGACGAAACCGCAAGCGGTCGGCCCGCCGGCGCCAAGCTGAAGATGGACCGCGAGTTCGCGCTGGCATCGGCTTCGCTGCGACAGGCGCTGCAGGACATGCCGGAGATCAGCGAGATCTCGAAGAACATCATGTTCGAGGAAACCAGCCAAGGGCTCAACCTGGAGATCATCGACCAGAACGGCCGTTCAATGTTTGCCGACGGCTCCAAGGCACCCTACGAGCGCACCCGCATGCTGTTGCAGAAACTGGCCGTGCCGCTGAAGGCCACGCCGTTGCGGGTGGCGATCGTCGGCCATACCGCCGCGGGCTTCGTGCCGTCACGAAGCGAATATGACGCGTTTGACCTTTCCGCCGACCGCGCCAATGTGGTGCGCCAGATCCTGGAGCGGGAAGGGCTGCCGCCGGCCCACGTGTTCTCGGTGTCCGGCAAGGCCGACAGCCAGCCGCTGTTCCCTGACGATCCGTCAATGGCGGCCAACCGGCGGGTGACCATTACCCTGATGCGGGAACCGCCGCCGCTGCCGCCCAATCTGAAGCCATAACAGGGCGCGGATGGCTGTTTCGGCGCCTGGTTCCGGAAAACCCGGCTTCCGGCGGCACGAGCCAAGAAATATGCTATAATCTGTCGGTTGACTGGTCATGTCCGGCACGCCATAGCCGGGATCGAAATCACCGACAGGGCATCCCCTTCCCGCCATGGCAATCAGCGAAACATCAACCGAAGTCCCGACCGAGGCGCCGGTCACGACAGGATTTTGGCAGCTCACGCTCGGTGCCATCGGCGTGGTGTTCGGCGATATCGGCACATCGCCCCTTTACGCCTTTCGCGAGGCCGTCGGTGCCGCTGCGCATGGGGAACCGGTCACACGAGCCATCGTGCTCGGCGTGCTGTCACTGATCCTCTGGGCGCTGTTCATCGTCGTCACCGCCAAATACGTGCTGCTGCTGCTGCGGGCCGACAATAACGGCGAGGGCGGCACGCTCTCATTGATGGCGCTCGGGCAACGGGCCCTGGGGCGGCGGAGTTGGCCACTGCTGGCGCTAGGCGTGGTCGGCGCCTCGATGTTCATCGGCGATTCGATGATCACGCCGGCGATCTCCGTGCTGTCCGCAGTGGAAGGCCTCAAGCTCGCGGCGCCGGCGCTGGAGCACTACGTCGTGCCGCTCACGGTGGTCATTCTCGTCGTGCTGTTTTCTGTGCAGCGCATCGGAACGGCAAAGGTGGCCTCCGCCTTCGGGCCGGTCATGATCGCATGGTTCATCACGCTGGCACTGATGGGGCTGTATCACATCAGCGACGATCCCTCGGTGCTGGCTGCGATCAACCCATATTACGCCATCCAGTTTCTGTTTACGCATGGCGAAATCGGACTGGTGACGCTCGGTGCGGTGTTTCTCGCGGTCACCGGCGGCGAAGCGCTTTATGCCGATCTCGGCCATTTCGGCCGCAAGCCGATCCAGACCGGATGGTTCTACTTCGTGTTGCCGGCACTGCTGATCAACTATTTCGGACAGGGCGCGCTTGTGCTGTCCCATCCGGCGGCGATCGAGAATACCTTCTATCGCATGGTGCCCGAGGCCGTGCTGGTGCCGCTGATCATCCTGGCAACCGCGGCAACGGTGATCGCCAGCCAGGCGGTGATTACCGGTGCGTATTCGCTGGTCCGTCAGGCCGTTCAACTCGGCCTGCTGCCGCGTTTCGAAGTGCGCTACACGTCGGAAACCCATGCCGGCCAGATCTATCTGCCGCGGGTCAATCGACTGCTGCTGATCGGTGTGCTGCTGCTGGTGATGCTGTTCCGGACCTCCAGCGGACTGGCGTCGGCCTATGGTATTGCTGTCTCCACGACCATGGTGGCCGACGGCATCATGGGCTTTGTGGTGATCTGGAAACTGTGGAACTGGAAGGCGGCGACGGCTGCCGCCGTGATCGTGCCCTTCGTGGTGGTCGACATGACCTTCTTCAGCGCCAACTTCCTGAAGCTGCTGGAAGGCGCCTGGGTCCCGCTGATGTTCGGTCTGACCATGACCGTGGTGATCTGGACCTGGCGCCGGGGTGCGGCAATCCTTATCAACAAGACGCGGCGCATCGAGGTGCCGCTCGTCGATCTGATCAAGAGCCTGGAAAAGCGCCCGCCGCATATCGTCAAGGGTACCGCGGTGTTCCTGACAAGCGATCCCAATTTCGTGCCCACTGCGCTGCTCCACAATCTCAAGCACAACAAGGTTCTCCACGAACACAACGTGATCCTGACCATCGAGACCGGACAGACGCCGCGCGTCGACCCCGCCGAGCGGGTTCGCATGGAAAACATCAGCGACAAGTTTTCCACCGTCAGGCTGCGCTTCGGCTTCATGGAATCGCCGAACGTGCCCAAGGCGCTTGTGATCGCGCGGAAGCTCGGCTGGCAGTTCGACATCATGGCGACGTCGTTCTTTGTGTCGCGGCGCTCGCTGAAGCCGTCGGCGCAGTCCGGCATGCCGCTATGGCAGGATCACCTGTTCATTGCCCTGAGCCGTTCGGCCAACGACGCGACCGACTATTTCCAGATTCCGACCGGCAGGGTGGTCGAAGTCGGGACCCAGGTGACCATCTGATTTCCCACAATTCTGCATGGCTGTAGACTAAATTAGCGGTATGCTATGCCTTCTGCGCAGGGCTATAAGCCCGCTCGCTTTGCCCGGTTCAGTGAAGCCATTTTCGAGGCACATCCGATGACCACCGAGACTGCAGTGCCCGCCGCGGAAACGCCGGCGGAGAAGGGCCATGCGGACACCCATTCCACCGCTGGCTTCAAATCGCTGATGCTGGGCAGCATCGGCGTTGTGTACGGGGACATCGGCACCAGCCCGCTCTACGCCCTCAGGGAGGCCCTGGTGGCGGCCGGAGGGCATACCGCGGCCGGCGTGAGCAACGCGGCGGTCCTGGGCGTCCTGTCGTTGATCCTGTGGGCCCTGATCATCGTGGTGACGATGAAATATGTCGTGATCCTGCTGCGCGCCGACAATAACGGCGAGGGCGGTACCTTGGCACTGATGGCGCTCGCGCAGCGTGCGGTCGGCTCCGGCAGTGCCGTGATCATCCTGCTGGGGATCATCAGCGGCGCTCTGTTCTATGGCGACGCCGTGATTACGCCCGCACTGTCGGTACTCTCCGCCATCGAGGGCATGAAGCTGGTGACGTCGGCATTCGACGCCTACGTCGTGCCCTTGACCATCATCATCCTGCTGGTTCTTTTCGCGGTACAGTCGCGGGGCACGGCCCGGGTGGCCGCCTTTTTCGGGCCGGTCATGTGTGTCTGGTTCGCCGTGATTGCGATTGCCGCGATCCCGCCGATCTTCAAGCATCCCGAAGTGCTGTTTGCGCTGAACCCCATGCACGCTTTCTCATTCATGTTTCACCACGGCATCATCGGGTTTGTTACGCTCGGCGCGGTGTTTCTGGCGGTGACCGGCGCCGAGGCGCTGTATGCGGACCTCGGGCATTTCGGCAAACGTCCGATCCAGACCGCATGGCTGGCCATCGTGCTGCCGTCGCTGGCGCTGAACTATCTCGGGCAGGGCGCCCTGGTGATCGGCGACCCCACCGCGTTGGAAAACCCGTTCTTCCTGATGTTTCCGGACTGGGCGCTGCTGCCGATGGTCTTGCTCGCCACGGTGGCGACGGTCATCGCCAGCCAGGCGGTCATCACCGGCGCCTATTCGCTGACGCGACAAGCGATTCAGCTCGGTCTGCTGCCGCGCTTCGAGATCAAGCACACCTCGGAGTCGCACTCAGGCCAGATCTACATTCCCCGCGTCAACATGCTGCTGCTGATCAGCGTCGTGCTGCTGGTGCTGCTGTTCCGCTCGTCGAGCGCGCTGGCCTCGGCCTATGGCATCTCGGTGACCGGCACGATGGTGGTCACGGCGATGATGGGCTTCGTGGTCATCTGGCGCGTCTGGAAGTGGAAGCCGTGGGCGGCGGCCGCCCTGATCGTGCCGTTCCTGCTGCTCGATCTCACTTTCCTTGCTGCCAACCTGCTCAAGGTGTTCGAGGGCGGCTGGGTGCCGCTGGCGCTCGGCGGCGTGGTCATCATGCTGATGTATACGTGGCGGCGCGGAAGCCGGCTCTTGTTCGAGAAATCCCGCAAGCTGGAATTCCCGCTCAAAGATCTCGTCGCGATGCTGGAGAAGCGACCGCCGCAGCGCGTGTCGGGCACCGCCGTTTTCCTCACCAGCGATCCGGAAAGCGCGCCGACCGCACTGATGCATAGTCTGAAGCACTACAAGGTGCTTCACGAGAAGAATGTTATTCTTACCATCGAGACAGCGCCGACGCCGCGGATCGACCCCGCCGAACGGGTGCGCTTCGAGGAGATCAGCGCCACCTTTTCCAAGGTGACGCTGCGCTTTGGTTTCATGGAATCCCCTAACGTGCCGAAGGCGCTGGCGATCGCACGAAAACTCGGTTGGCAATTCGACATCATGTCGACGTCGTTCTTCCTGTCCCGCCGCGCGCTCAAGCCGGCGGCCCACTCCGGCATGCCGCGCTGGCAGGACCTTCTGTTCATAGCGCTCAGCCGCACCGCCAACGACGCCACCGACTATTTCCAGATTCCCACCGGGCGCGTGGTGGAAGTGGGTACACAGGTCACGATCTGACCGCGGGGTGCTTGATTTTCCGCGCGCCAAAGGCGAGTTTGGCGGGTCATCGCAGATACGATCGACGTGGCAATTCGTTCCGCAAGGCGGAGCGCGGGGAGGTTCTGGTGACAGGTAACAGTGTTGAGGATTTGGCGCCGGACGACGTCGCCAAGGGGATCGCCGACGGTCGCTATCTGCTGATCGACGTGCGCGAGCCCAACGAGGTCGCCGTCGAGGCCTATCCGGATGCCGTCGTGGTTCCGTTGTCGGGCTTCGATGCGAAGGACATTCCCGACCCCCAGGGCAAGCAGGTTGTGTTCGCCTGCCGTTCCGGCAAGCGCTCGGTGACTGCGTCGCTGGCGGCGCAGGCCGCCGGGTTCGCTTACGACAAGCATCTCGCCGGCGGCATGCTTGGCTGGAAAGCGGCAGGTCTGCCGTCCAAGACCGGCGGCTGATCCTCGATGAATCCAATCTTTGCGAACCTGCCCGTCACGGTGTTCGAGGCGATGTCGCAGCTTGCGCGCGACAACAACGCCATCAATCTCGGGCAGGGCTTTCCCGACGATCCCGGCCCCCTGGATATCCGCCAGGCCGCGGCCGATGCGGTGCTGAACGGCTACAACCAGTATCCCTCGATGATGGGTCTGCCGGAACTGCGCCAGGCCATCGCGACCCATTATGGGCACTGGCACGGCCTCAACCTGGATCCGACGACGGAGGTCATGGTGACGTCCGGCGGCACCGAGGCCCTGACCACGGCGATCCTCGCGGTGGTCGAGCCCGGCGACGAGGTCGTGTGTTTCCAGCCGGTCTATGATTCCTATCTGCCGGTGATCCGCCAGGCAGGCGGCATTCCGCGGCTGGTGCGTCTCAAGCCGCCGCACTGGCGCCTCACCGAAGAGGACCTGCGCGCGGTCTTCAATCACAAGACCAAGGCGGTGCTGTTCAACAATCCGCTCAATCCAGCGGCGGTGGTCTATCCGCGCGAGGACCTCGAACTGCTGGCAAAATTCTGTCAGGAGTTCGACACCATCGCGATCTGCGACGAGGTCTGGGAGCACGTGGTGTTCGAAGGCTTCAAGCATATTCCGCTGATGTCGATGCCCGGCATGCGCGATCGCACCATCAAGATCGGCTCCGCCGGCAAGATCTTCTCGTTGACCGGCTGGAAGATCGGCTTCGTCTGCGCCGCGCCGCCGTTGTTGCGGGTCTGCGCCAAGGTGCACCAGTTTCTCACCTTCACCACCGCGCCCAACCTGCAGGTCGCCGTCGCCTATGGACTCGGCAAGGCCGACGAATTCTTCAAGGAGATGCAGACCGATCTGGCGCGCAGCCGCGACCGCCTCGCAGCGGGGCTCGAGCGCATCGGCTTTCCCGTGATCCAGTCGCAGGGCACTTATTTCCTCACGGTGGATCTCTCGCCGCTCGGCCTCAACGAGACCGACGAGGCGTTCTGCAAGCGCATCGTCCATGACTACAAGGTCGCCGCGATCCCGGTGTCGGCATTCTACGAGGAAGATCCGGTGACATCGGTGGTGCGGTTCTGCTTCGCCAAGAAGGATGCGACGCTGGACACCGCGCTGGAGCGGCTGTCGGACGCGGTGCATCGACGCTAGGAGAAAGTCGTGGGCATCGGGATTTGCAAGATCACAAGTCTCATCGCCGCGCTGGCATTGTCGCTCCCGGCGCGGGCGCAGGAGCGGGTGGTCAATTTCTACAACTGGTCCAACTATATGGCTCCGGGAGTCCTCGATGACTTTACCCGGGAGACCGGCATCAAGGTCGTCTACGACACGTTCGACGCCAACGAGACGCTGGAGACCCGGCTGCTCGCCGGCAAGTCCGGCTACGACGTGGTCGTCCCTACGGCCTATTTTCTGCAGCGCCAGATCGCCGCAAAAATCTTCCAGAAGCTCGACAGGGCGAAGCTGCCCAATCTTGCCAACGCATGGGACGTTGTCACCAGTCGTCTCAATGTCTACGATCCCGGCAACCAGTTTGCCGCCAACTACATGTGGGGCACCACCGGCATCGGCTACAACGTCAAGGCGACGGAGAAAATCCTCGGACCCGGCGCCAGGATCGACAGCTGGGACATCGTGTTCAAGCCGGAGACCATCGCGAAATTCAAGGATTGCGGCATCCACATGCTGGATTCCGCTGACGACATCCTGCCGGCGGCGCTGAGCTATCTCGGTCTCGATCCCAATTCGACCAAGGCAGGCGATCTCGAAAAGGCGGCCGATCTCGTCAGCAGGATCAGGCCTTACGTGCGCAAATTTCATTCGTCTGAATATCTCAGCGCGCTGGCCACCGGTGAGATCTGCCTCGTGGTCGGCTGGTCCGGCGACATCAAGCAGGCGCAGCGTCGCGCCGCCGAGGCCAATAACGGCGTCGAGATCGGCTATGCCATCCCGAAGGAGGGCGCGCAGATGTTCCTGGACAATCTCGCGATCCCGGCGGACGCCAAGAACGTCGATGAGGCCTATGCGCTGATCAACTATCTCTACCGGCCGGAGGTCGCCGCCAAGAATTCGGATTACCTGTCATATGCCAACGGCAATCTCGCCAGCCAGAAGCTGATCGATCCGAAGATCCTTGATGACAAGACCGTCTACCCGGACGAAGCGACGCTGAAGAAGCTGTTCGTCATCACCGCGCGCGACCCGGCGACCCAGCGTGTGATCAATCGCCTGTGGACGAAAGTGAAGACGGGGAGGTAAGTCTCTGTCGTTGCTCCGATACGCAACTGTCGTCGCCCGGCCTGGCGCGCAATTGTGCGCCTGGACCGGGCGATCCAGTCATCGCGCGATCGTTAAAGCCGATCAGCCTGCGTTTACTGGATCCCCGCATGCGCGGGGATGACAAGCGCGTAGGCGCCGCCGCCGGTAGACTTCAGAACAAGCTTACCGCCAGCGGCGATGCAGCCACAGCCACTGGTCCGGATATTCGCGGATCCAGCCCTCCAGCACGGAGGTCACCGCCTGCATGGTGCCCTGCACGTCGACCTTGCCGTCGGCGGTGCGCACTGGCTTCACTTCCTCGGACAACTCGGCGCGAAAACGGTGGCCGGGCAGGCGGATGATGCGGACGCCATGGATCGGGCAATCGACCTGGCGCAGCAGCCGCGCCAGCATGGGATTGGCTTTTGTCTTGCGGCCGAAGAAATCGACCTCGACGCCATTGGTGAACCACTGGTCCACCAGCATGGCCACATGCTGGCCGTCGCTCAGGGCATGCGCCAGCTTCACCGGCGCGTCGTGGCTGGCCGCGACCATTGTCCCCATATTGACCGCACGGATCTGCTCGATGACGCGGTTGACGGCCTCGATGTTCGGTCGGCGATAGAGAACAGTGGCCTCGAGTCCGTGGGCTACGGCTGCGAGCGCCGGCAATTCCCAGTTGCCGATATGGGCGGCGAAGATCAGTGCGGGCTTGCCGTCGAGGCGGAGTTGCGCGAACAGCTCGTGGGTGCGCTCAGGGATTTCGATGCGGCTGAGTTCGGGATGCGCGGGGTCGTGCTCCCAGACGTGATCGAGATGCGCGAACTCGGCGGCGAACCGACCCATGTTGCCCCACACGCCGGCGAGAATTTTCTCGATCTCTTCCGGAGATTTTTCCGGGAAGGCCGCGGTGAGGTTGGCGCGGCCGATCTTGTCCTCGCGAAACAGCGGGCCGATCTTCTGCGTGATCTTCGCAAACAGGTCGGCGGTCTTGATCGGATCGAAATAGCGGGTGGTGCGGAGCAGCGCGATGGTCAGCGCCCCGACCACAGCCTCGCCCGCCGGCTTGATGGCGTCGCGGATGCGGGCGCGGGTGCGGAGGAACAGCCGCAGCATCAGAAGTGAACGATGATCTTGCCGAACACCTGACGGCTCTCCATGCGCTTCAGGGCCGGCTCGACGTCGTCCATCGAGACTTCGGTGTCGATCACCGGCAGCATGCCGTCGGCCATCTTGTCGAGGCTCTCCGCAATGTTCTTCATGGTGGCGCCGAACGAACCGAAGATGCGGTACTGCTGCTGGAACAGCTGCATCAGGTTGATGGTCGTGGTCGGGCCGGAGGTCGAGCCGCAGGTGACCAGACGGCCGCCGCGCTTCATCACCAGCAATGAGCCGTTGAACGTATCGGCACCGACGTGTTCGAACACGACGTCGACGCCCTTCTTCTTGGTGATCTTGCGCGTCTCGCCCTCAAAGCGATCCTTGCGGTAGTTGATCACATGGTCGGCGCCCAGCGCCTTGACGCCTTCGATCTTGGAATCGTCGCCCACCGTGGTGATCACCGTGCAGCCGATCTTCTTGGCCATCATGATGGCAGCGGTGCCGATGCCGGAGCCGCCGGCGTGCACCAGAATGGTTTCGCCGGGCTGCAGCTTGGCGTTGTCGAACAGCATGTGCTGCACGGTGGAGAATGCGATCGGCGCGCAGGCGGCGTCGCGCAGGCTCACATTGTCGGGGACGGGGATCACGAGCCGCGCCGGCATGTTCATCAGCTCGCGGGAAAAGCCGTCGAGGTGGAAGCCGTAAAGGCCGCCGACGTTTTCGCAGAAATTGTCGCGGCCTTCGATACAGGGCTTGCAGACGCCGCAGGTCTTGGCGCCGTACATCACGACCTTCTGGCCGGGCTTGAAGTTGGTCACGCCTTCGCCGACCGCAGCGATCTCGCCGGAAGCCTCGGCGCCGACGGCCAGCGGCAGCTTGCGCTTGGCGAAGGCCATGCCGCGAAAGCCCCAGACGTCGATGTGGTTCAGCGCCACCGCCTTGACGCGGATCTGTACCTCGCCGGCCTCCGGCGGCGGTGGGGCAGGCTGATCGACGACGACGAGCTCACGGTCGGCAACGAGATTGAGCGCACGCATGAACTGCGTCTCCGGCAATAAAGTGATTTCTGATGGTTGCGTATCGCCGGTTCACGCTATGGCGTCAACCGGCGCAGGGAGTTACGCGCGGGCTAAATCGGCTCGCGGGTCAGGATCAGCGAGGCGTTCTGGCCGCCGAAGCCGAACGAATTCGACATCACCGCGGTGACACGTGCGTCGCGTGCGGTATTGGGGACCACGTCGAACGGGATCGCCGGATCGGGAACATCGTAGTTGATGGTCGGCGGGATCCGCTGGTGCTCGAGCGTGAGCAGCGAGAACACCGCCTCCACCGCACCAGCGGCGGAGAGGGTGTGGCCGACCATGGACTTGTTCGATGAGACCGGGATCTGCTTGGCGCGCTCGCCGAACACCGTGGAGATGCCGAGATACTCCATCTTGTCGTTCTCCGGCGTGCCGGTGCCGTGAGCATTGATGTAGTCAATCTGGTCGGAGCTGAGGCCGGCATCGTCCAGCGCCTTGTGGACGCAGCCGACGATCGGCTTGCCGTCCGGGCTCGAGCGGGTGCGGTGGAAGGAGTCGGCGAGTTCGCCGCAGCCGGCGACAATGCCGAGAATCTTCGCGCCGCGCGCCTGCGCGGCTTCCAGGCTTTCCAGCACCAGCGCACCGGCGCCTTCCGCCATGACAAAACCATCGCGGTTCTTGGCGAATGGCCGCACCGCGGCCTGCGGCTGATCGTTGTGCGTGGAGAGCGCCGACAGCAGCGAGAAGCGGATCAGCGCTTCCGGATTGACCGAGCCGTCGGTGCCGACGCACAGCGCTGCATCGGCTTCCCCGCGGCGGATAGCTTCGACGCCGAGCTGGATCGCGGTGGCACCCGAGGCGCAGGCCGTCGAGGTGGAGATCGGCGAGCCCTTGGTGCCGAACGTCTCCGCGAGGTGATCAGCCACCGAGCCGAACATGAAACGGTTGTGATAGGCGGTGAACTTGCCGCCGGACGCGACGCGCAGCAGGGCATCATAGTCGATGTCGGTATTGGCGCCGGTGGCGCGCGCCACGGCCTGGCGCTGCGGCCATTCCACTTCGACGGGCGCCACGGCCAGAAACAGCGGGCCGGGGAAATCGCCTTTGCTGCCGAGGCCTGCCTGCGCCACGGCTTCCTCGGTCGCGATATCCGCGAGCTTCTCCGACAGGTCGGTCGACGAGAACGGATCGACGGGAACGAAGTCGACCGTCCCGGCCATCGTCGTCTTCATGCCATCGATGGGAAATCGCGTGATGGTGCGGATGCCGGATTCGCCGGCGGTCAGCTTGGCCCAGTTGTCGGACTTGCCCGCGCCGAGCGAGGTCACCACGCCCATGCCGGTTACGACGACGATCGGTCGGCCGAATTTATCGCGTGTTGCGCTCATGATCTCTCCGTCGCGGTTCAACGCGATTAATTGATGGCTTCGACCAGCGCCATGCCTTCGCCGCGCCAGTGGCCGGCGCCGATCACCACAATCTGGGTGGGCGGCTTCGACATTGCAATCTCGAGGCCGGTGGAATCGTTCGGTGGAAACAGCGCACCGCGCGAGATCGCCAGCGCCGCCAGCCCGAGCCCGAGCGGAAACTGCGTCTCCAGCGTATGGCCGAACAGCGTGCCGGTGCCGCGAACGGGAACGCCGGGATGCTCATGCAGGAAGTTGCGCTCTTCCGAGGTCACGGGCTCCGCGCCCGTTGCGCCGGTGATTATGGCGGCATCGTCCTTGATCGTGCCGAGCTTGCCCCACAGCGTCTCCAGCGAGGCCGTGACTTCGCCTGGATGCTTGCGGCGGGCATGATCGGCGACCACGTTGGTGAGCCGCGCAAACGGCTTCGCGCCGCGCGCCTCGGCGTGGGCCCTCGACTCGATCACCAGGAAGGCGCCGCCCGAGCCCAGCGCGAAGCCGCTGTTCTTCTCGCGCGCCCACACCGTCTCGAACTTGTTCTTCAGGTTGAAGTCGGCAAACTCGTACAGCAGCAGCAGATCCTTGCGCTCGCCGTTATGCGCCGCGCCGATCAGCGCGATGTCGCTCTGGCCGGCCGCGATGCGTGCCAGCGCAATGCGCACTGCGTCGACGCCGGCAGCTTCCTCGCCCATGAAGGTGCGCGACGAACCGGTGACGCCGTGCACGATGGCGATGTTACCGGCCAGCAGGTTCGACAACTGGGCGAGAAACAGCGTGGGGCGCAGGTCGTTCAGCAGCCGCTCGTTGAGAAAGCCCGGGGCTGAGGCGCCATGCGCCTCGGAATTGAGGATGCCGGAATCGACCGCGAGATCGCGTTCGCCGCCGCCGGCGGCGACGATCATGTCCATCTTCGACAGGATGTCCTTGTTGCCCTTGAGGCCAGCGGATTCCAGCGCGAGGCCGGCGGCATAGGTGCCGATGCGCTGCCAGGCTTCCATCTGCCGCTGATCGCCCTTCTTCGGGATCTGCGAGTCGAAGGACACCGGGGCCAGCGGATGGACGATGTAGGGCGCAAAGCCCGTCTCATCGACATTGATACGCTTGTCGTTGAGCGCGTCCCAATGGGCGTCCGGACCTTCGCCGAGCGAGGTCGCGAGGCCGATGCCGGTGATCCAGGCTTCCACCGGTGTGGAGGTTGCCGATTTCGTGTCAGCCATTAGCCATTGCCTCGTGAGGGAAGTTGATCCGCTTGGCCATGGTTTCCATATGCCCGCGCAGGTCCGGATGCGGGAAGGGGACGATTCGGAACGTCAGCGTGGCGTTGCAGGTAGTCTTGCCGGCGACAGTGATCTTCACATCGGTCATAGCGAAGCCGGAGCCGTCATGCGCCATCGTGGCGTCGATCTTCAGTGTCTCACCCGGCGTGATGAAACTCCGCATCTTGGCTTCCTTCACGGCGGCCAGGAACGGCATGCGCTCGAACTTGTTCAGCGCAATCAACAGCCAGCCGGAGGTCTGCGCCATCGCCTCGATCAGCAACACGCCGGGCATCAGCGGATAGCCCGGAAAGTGGCCCTCGAAGATCGTGCTGGTCTGCGGCACGATCGCTTCGACCGTAATCCGGCGCGCGCCTGTGTCGAGGTCGGTGATGCGGTCGATGAGGTGAAAATATTCGAGGTTCATGGCGGGGCGTTACGCGCCCTTGGCCGCGACCAATTCGTCGATGCGGGCGCTCAGGTTCTTCAGGACAAAATACTGCTCGGTGGTCGCCTTGCCGTCATTGACTTCCTGGGTCCATTTTTCCAGCGGCAGCTTGATGCCGAAGGCCTTGTCGATGGCAAAGGCAATATCGAGGAAGTCCAGGCTGTCGATGCCCAGATCGTCAATCGCATGGCTTTCCGGTGTGATCGTGTCGCGAGGGATGTCGCAGGTTTCAGCGATGATCGTGGCAACCTGCTCGAATGTGGAGGACATCGTTAAGCCTTTGATATATTGAAGATAAATGTCGGGGCGACGCGGAAAGAGGGGGCTCGGCCCCGAAACGCCCTGTCCGCCGTAAGGAGTCGTTTGCCCGTATAACGGAGGGACGCCCCCAGTTCAATGGCAGTTGAGCACCCGCTCACCAGCCAGTTCCACCCAGCGGACTATTATCCCGCACGTCTCACGGTGGCGTCGAGGCAATATGGGCGCAGTCCCGGCGTCCCATCAGCACGCAATCCTGGGTCTTGCGCAGGTCGGCGATACTGATGGCCAGCCAGATCCCGATGCCGGTGAGCGCCGCGGTCAGGGCGAACGCCGCCGTATTGGCCAGCATCCGGTGGCGAAAATCGTCCGGCTCGTCGCGATCCTGCCGATAGCGCGCAAGGTCGTCGTGCTCGGACGACAAAGGGGCGCGATGAGAATGACTGCTGGGAATCGGTGATGCATGCGCAGAGGATCGCGGCACAAATTTGAGCACGCGATGCTCGTCCTGCTCCCTGATGATCGGCTTCTGGGTCTTCATCATCGCCCGATGGCCTGCTCAGCCACTGTTATCTTCGAATTTTAGCACGCCGGCCCCGCGGGACACAAACAGAGTTCGCATGGCACGAATGCTCTACGGAAGTGGCTGCGGTCCGGCGTCCGGCGATGGGGCCGGCTGGTTGGTGGGGGCGCCTTGATCGGCTTTGCCGCCCAGCGCCCGGTGCAGCCACCGTTCGGTGGGGCCGCCGGCCACCAGAATGATGAAGGTGATGGCCAGGGCAATGGCGACGATGTGCCATTGGCCTGCGCCGCACAGGATGCCGACGCAGGCGGTCAGCCAGGTGCAGGCCGCACTGGTCAGCCCGCGAGATCCGGGCATGCGCGCCGGCGTGATAGATCACGCCGGCGCCGAGAAAGCCGATGCCAGTGAGAATGCCCTGGACGACGCGGCTGGTGGCATCGGTGAAGCGGCCGGGATCCCCGGTGGGATCCGACAGCATCACGATCATGGCGGTGGCGAGGCTGACCAGCGATAGCGTCCGCAGGCCAATCGGCTTGCCATGCAGATCGCGGTTGAGACCGATGGCGCCGCCTGCCAGCGCGGCGACGCCAAGACGCAGCATGATTTCCGGCCAGTCGTGCAATGCGATACTCCCCGGTGCGCGGCGCTACTTCGGCAGCCGGCCCATCATGTCAAATTCGACGTTCGGCTTCATGTCTATGACATTGGCCATCCGGTTGGACAGCGCGAAGAATGCGGCGATCGCGGTGATGTCCCAGATGTCGCCGGGCAGGGTGTCGAGTGCAGGGACAGGAAAGCGCGTGGGCAGTGTCATCGGCTGGGTCCGTCCGGCGCGCCGTGCGCAGGCGGCGAACATAGGCGATGAGCGCGCGGGGGAGAAGTAGCTGGGTGTACTTAGAGGCGGCGGCGCTCGTCGGGTGAGGGGACTATCGTGCAAAACACTGGCAGCCCCTCACCCGGAGCCGAGCTGACGCTCGGCTTCGACCTCTCCCCGCGAAAGGGCAGGGAGAGGTGAAGTCAGCGCAGCGGCTTCTTCAGCAGCGAGAAGCGGTCGGGGTCGAGGCCCAGCGACGGCTGCAGCATCGGTGCTTCGCCGGATCGTGCGACGGGACGCTCGGTGAAGCCCGGATCGTTCGGCACATCGCGATGCGATGTCGCTCCGCGCCAGCGCTCCAGCACGGCGCCGACGAAATGCATGTCGTGCCCAGCTGCGACGGACGGCACGGTCGAAATGGTTGCCTCCGATCGCGGCAACTGATGCGCCGGCACTTCCTTGAAGCGTAGTCGTGTCGGCAGGGCGACGCCTTCGCCGAATGCCAGCACTTCACGGGTGCCGAGCGAGGGCACGAAGGACAGCAAGTTGGCGGCAGCATCGGAGACGGCCGAGCGCAGCAGCGCCTGGTCGCGATCATTGGCAAGGCGCATGGCGAACAGGGTGTTGCACTGGGAAATGATGGTGGCGTCGAGTTCTGCTGGGCGCTGCGTCACGAGGCCGAGATAGACGCCGTATTTCCGGCCTTCCTTGGCGATGCGCGAGACCGCCTTGCGGGTGGGGCCAAAGCCGATGTTGCGGTCGGCAGAGGCGTAGCGATGCGCTTCTTCGCAGACGAACAGCAGCGGCGAGACGCCGTCGCTCCACAGCCCGAAATCGAACGCCATCCGGCACAGGACCGACACCACGGAGTCGACGACCTCGGCCGGGAAGCCGGCGAGCTGCATGATGGTCATCGGCTTGCCGTTGGCGGGCAGGCGGAATAGATAGGAGATCACCTCCGCCATGGTGTCGCCGCCGACGTTGGCGTTGTCGAACATGAAGGCGTAGCGCGGATCGTTGCGGACGGTCTCAATCCGCGAAATCAGCTTGTGATAGATGATGCGCGACGAGCGGTTTTCGAGCTTGCCCATGCGCTCGTCGATCAGCGAGATCAGGTCGACCAGCCGATAGGGGACCGGCGTGTCGACGGTATAGCCGATCGTCTTCGGATCGATGCGCTTCAATCCGATCCGGTCGGCGTTCTGGTACTGGGTATAGACCCCCTTGGCGATCGGGATCACCTCGCTGAGGATTTCCAGCTCTTCCGGCACGCCGGGGCGGCCGGCGAACAGTACGTCGACGATTTCCTCAAAATTGAACAGCCAGAACGGTAGCTTCAGGTTGCGCGGATTGAGCACCAGCGCGCGGTCGCCGAAGCAGCGGCCGTATTCGTTGTGGACGTCGAGCAGGAAGATGCGCAGGTTCGGGCGCACCTTGAGGATCTCATTGAGCAGCAGCGAGACGCCTGATGATTTGCCGACGCCGGTCGAGCCAAGCACGGCGAAATGCTTGCTGAGCATCTCCTCGACATCGATATAGGCGATGACCGAGCTGTCCTGTTGCAGCGTGCCGACATTGATCTGGTCGGAGCCGGTCGGCGCATAGACCGTGCGGAGTTCCTGGTTGGTGATCAACTCGACGGGATCGCCGATGGTCGGGTAATTGGTGACACCGCGCTGGAACTTGGGGCGCGCAGGCCCGCCGATGATTTCGCCGAGCAGGTCGACCGACGCGCTGGCGATATAGAGGTCGGAGGTCGGCAGGTTCTCGCACGAGACTTCGGTGATCATGGCGATGATCGTCGAATTGGCGCAGCGAATGCTGACGAAGCGGCCGACGGTGCCGCGGGCCTCCGCTGGCGCCAACTGGCTGGACGCCAACAGTCCGACCCGGGCGAGGGAACCACGGACTGAGATGATGCGTCCAAACGACGCCATGGAGTTCGTATCGGTCATGTCTGATTTGCTCGTCGCGTCCCGGGTGAGGAAGACTATGCAGGCGGGAATTGCACAAACAGTTAAGTCGGCATGCGTTCCCGAAGTCCGCTTCGCAGCGCTACGCCTGCAAAGCGGTATATCAGTGCCGATTTTTCGCGCGAACAACGTTTCGACGTCGGCCCATATGCCGGTGTTAATGTGCCGTTAACCGTCACGGCACGCGGCTTGTCTGCGTCCCCCTGGAATCCGGGCCGCGACGCACCCGGCCAGGCGCGGCGTCCTCTTGCTGCACGCAAAGACTTGGCGGGCCTCAGGAATGGTCTGTTTCCGCATCTTGCAACCCGGCGCGCCAAGGCGGTAACTGCAGGCAGGTGCAGCAGATCGGCACCGGTGGACAGGTCATGCGCATCGATTTTCTGGGGCTGCAGGCATTTCTGAGTATCGCCGAGCGCGGCAGCTTTTCCCGTGCTGCGGCGCATCTGAACCTGTCGCAGACAGCGCTCAGCCACCGCATCAAGAAGCTGGAAGAGGACCTCGGTCTTCAGTTGCTTGCCCGCACCACGCGCCAGGTCGCGCTGACTCCCGCCGGGCTCGACCTGCTGCCGACGGCGCGAAAGATCATCGGCGAGTTGTCCGATGCCGTGGACCTGCTGCGCGAGCGCGGCCGCGCGCGTCAGGAGCGCATCACGCTCGGCTGCCTGCCGACCATCGCCGCCCACCACCTGCCGCGCGTGTTGCGCGAGTTCAACGCGCTCCACCCCGGCATCTCGATCAAGGTCCACGACAATTCGGCATCGGAAATTGCGACGCTGGTGCAATCCGGCCAGGCCGAGTTCGGGGTCACGATCATCGCCATGAACATCTGGGATCTCGCGGTCACGCCGCTGATCAAGGAGCGCTTCGTGCTGCTGTGCACCAAAGACAGCGAATTTGCCAAACGGCGCTTCGTGGCGTGGTCGAACCTGCAGGAGACGCCGCTGATCCGGATCAGTCCGCAGGCCGGCAACCGCGCCTTGATCGATGACGCGCTCGGGCGCCGGCGCGACACGCTGAACTGGCGTTACGAGGTCCAGCACCTGCAAACCGCCGTCGGCATGGTGCTGGAGAAACTGGGCGTGGCCGTGGTGCCGAACATCGCCGTGGAGACCCAGGGCAAAGAGGGGCTGGTCGCGCTGCCGCTGCGCAATCCCAGCGTCAGCCGTACCGTCGGCATTGTCGTGAAGCGGGGATTGCCGGTCAGCAAACCGGCCCAGGCGTTGATCGACATGATCCGGAAGCACTTCCTGGCGCTGGGCTAGAGCAGGCCTGCGATATATGCAGTTCTTTGTCTGATTGTGCCAAAAGTCTCATTTGTTTCATATATCGGTATTGGGTAATTGCGGATCACGGTCGCCGGCGCCTGCTTTCGGGAGGGGCTTGGGTGTCCGTCAAAAATCAAGGGTCGACGCACAATGCGTCGTTGCAGGGCGGACAATATGCGAATGCAATTTCAGATCAGACAGAATGGACCAGGGCGCGGCTTCTGGCGCAACCTCGTTGTACTCGCGGTCGCCGTTCTTGGCTTTGCCGCCTCCGCGCAGGCGCAATCGCCCTATCCCTCCCGTCCCATTCGCGTGATCGTGCCGTTCGCCGCCGGCGGCGTCGCCGACATCACCATCCGGATCGTGACCGAGAGCCTCGGCACCAAGATGGGTCAGCGCTTCATCATCGAAAACATGGGCGGGGCAGGTGGCGTCGCAGCGGCCCGCGCGGTGCTGTCCAACGCCGCCGATGGTTACACGCTGGCGCTGCTCAGCAACGGCACGGCGGTCAGTGTGCCGCTGTTCAAGAGCCTGCCATTCGATCCGGTGAAGGATTTCGCGCCGATCTCCAGCATCGGCTTTTTCGACTTCGTCGTCGGCACCAATGCGGAGTCGCCGTACAAGACGCTTCCCGAAATGATCAAGTTCGCGCGGGACAATCCGGGCAAGCTCAATGTCGGCACCATCACCGTGGGCAGCACCCAGAACCTGTCCGCTGCCTTGCTGAAATCGGTGGCCGGCGTCGATTTCCAGATCGTGCCCTATCGCGGCACGCCCGAAGTGATCGTCGGGCTGCTGCGCAAGGATATCGATGTCATGATCGACAATTATGTCGGCATAAAATCGGCCCTGTCCGATCAGAAGATCAGCGCCATCGCCACCACCGGCGAGACGCGCTCGGTGATCCTCAAGGACGTCCCGACGGTCGCCGAGGGCGGCGTGAAGGGGTATGACGTGGTGTCGTGGAACGCACTGTTTGCGCCCGCCGGCACGCCGCCCGAGGTCATTGCCAGCCTCAATGCCGGCCTGCGCGAGGTGCTGGCACAGCCCGACGTCAAGCAGAAGCTGCTCGATCTCGGCATCGAGGCACGCGCCGGTTCTCCGGAAGAGCTGAAGGCCCGTCTCGTCGATGACATCGCCAAGTGGACCAAGGTGATCGACCAGGCCGGGATTCCCAAACAATAGCGCGGCCGCCACTTCCGACTTTCAAGCCGACAGGACATGATGACAAAACCAACCGTTCCCGGACCCGACCCCCACACCCGCACGCCAAAATTCAAGCTGCCGCCGCTGGCCTGCGACGCGCACACCCACATCTTCGGTCCCGGCAGCAAATATCCCTATGTCGGCTCCTACATTCCGCCGGACGCGCCGCTGGAGGACTTCGTCAAGCTGCACAAGGTGCTCGGCATCGGCCGCGCAGTGATCGTCAATGCCAGCGTGCACGGCACCGACAACAGCGTTGCGCTGGATGCGATCAAGGTCAGCGAAGGCCGTTTTCGCGCGGTCGCCAATCTCGATGGTGCCATCACTGAAAAAGGCCTTCAGGAGTTGCATGACGGCGGCTTCCGCGGCTGTCGCTTCAACTTCGTGCGGCACCTTGGCGGCACGCCGGATATGAAGGTGTTTCATCGCATCGTCGACATGGTCGCGGCGTTGAACTGGCACATTGATCTGCACTTCGATGCGATCGATCTGCCGGATTATGCCGACCTGCTCGCAAAACTGTCGGTGCGCTACACCATCGACCACATGGGCCGCGTCAAGGCTGCCGACGGGCTCGATCGGCTGCCGTTCCGGACCCTGATCGAGCTGATGCAGCGCGACGAGAAGTGCTGGGTCAAGGTGTCCGGCTGCGAGCGGGTGACGTCGATGGGGCCGCCCTTCACCGACGCCGTGCCCTTCGCGAAGAAGATCTGCGAGACCGCACCCGACCGCGTGATCTGGGGCACCGACTGGCCGCATCCCAATGTCAAGGCGATGCCCAATGACGGCGACCTGGTCGACCTGATCCCGCTGTTCGCGCCGGATCCCGCCATTCAACAGAAGATCCTTGTCGATAACCCCGCGCGGTTGTTCGACTTCGATAGCAAGTAAAGGACGACTCTCATGTCGAAGCCAAAAACAGGCCTGGTGGTCTCGGCGCATCCCGGCGATTTCGTCTGGCGCGCCGGTGGCGCCATCGCGCTGCATGCCAAGAAGGGTTACAAGGTCAAGATCGTCTGCCTCGCTTATGGCGAACGCGGCGAGTCGCAGTTTGCCTGGAAGCAGGAAGGCATGACGCTGGCCAAGGTCAAGGCCGGACGTCGCGACGAGGCCGAGCGCGCTGCGGCCTCGCTCGGCGCCGAGATCGAGTTCTTCGACGCCGGCGACTATCCCTTGCATCTGACGGAGGCGCACAAGGAGCGGCTGATCGATATCTACCGCGAATTGAACCCGAGCTTCGTGCTGACGCATTCGCTCGAAGATCCCTACAACGTCGATCACCCGGCTGCGACCGCGGCCGCCCAGGAAGCCCGCATCATCGCCCAGGCCATGGGCCACAAGCCGGAGGCCGAATACAGCTACTCGGCGCCGCCGGTATTCCTGTTCGAACCGCATCAGCCGGAGATGTGCAACTTCAAGCCGCAGGTGATCCTCAACATCGACGAGGTCTGGGACATCAAGCGCAAGACCTTTGAAATCCTCGCCGCGCAAAAACATCTGTGGGCCTATTACGAGCGCGTCGCGCTGCAGCGCGGCATGCAGGGCGGGCGCAACACCGGTGCGGCCATGACCTATGGCGAAGCCTATCAGCGCCTGTTCCCGATGACCCTGGAGGTGCTGGCATGAAACCCGTCGTCGTCCAGAACATCCAGCGGGCCGATGCCGATGTGGTCAAGCGCCTCGGCGCGCTCGGCGTCTCCACCTCCCACGAGGCCTATGGCCGCTTCGGCCTGATGAAGCCCTATATGCGCCCGGTGTGGTCCGGCGCGGAGGCTTCGGGCACCGCGGTGACCGTGCTGGCGCAGCCCGGCGACAACTGGATGCTGCATGTCGCCATCGAGCAGTGCCGCCCCGGCGACATGCTGGTCGTAGCCTGCACCACGGACAATACCGACGGCATGTTCGGCGACCTGCTGGCGACGTCGCTGAAGGCGCGCGGTGGCGTCGGCCTGATCATCGATGCCGGCTGCCGCGACATCAAGACCCTGCGCGAGATGGGCTTTCCGGTGTGGTCGAAGGCGATCTCCGCCAAGGGGACGGTGAAGGCCACGCTCGGCGCGGTCAATATTCCCGTGGTCTGCGCGGGCGCGCTGGTCAATCCCGGCGATGTCGTCGTCGCTGACGAGGACGGCGTGGTGGTGATCCCGCGCCAGGATGCCGCCGACGTTGCCGACAAGGCGGAAGCGCGCGCGGCGCTGGAGGAGGACAAGCGGCAGAAGCTGGCATCGGGCATTCTCGGCCTCGACATGTACAGCATGCGCGAGGGGCTCGCGAAGGCCGGCCTCGTCTATGTCGACAAACCGGAAGACGTGTAGGGCCATGCGATGATGAAGCTCCGCGTTCTGCTTGGGGACCACCCGCATACCGCGGCGCTGAAATCCGGCGCCATCGCATCCGATCTCGTCGAGATGGACTTCGCGCAATACACGCCGACCAACAAGGGCTTCAAGCCCATGGTCCGCGACGGCGCGTTCGACGTCTCCGAGCTGGCGATCGTCACCTTCCTGATGGCGAAAGCGCACAACAAGCCGATGGTGATGCTGCCGGATGTGATGATGGCGCGGTTTCAGCATTCCTATGCGGTGACCAACCCGGCGGCCGGCATCGCCACGCCCCGGGATCTCGAAGGCAAGCGCGTCGGCATCCGATCCTTCACCACCACGACCGGCGCCTGGCTGCGCGGCATCCTCGCCAACGACTATGGCGTCAACCTCGATGCCATCGACTGGATCACGTTCGAAGATCCCCATGTGGCCGAATATATCGACGCCACCACCAAGGCGCCGGCGGGCAAGCAGATCATGCAGATGCTGTTCGATGGCGAGCTCGATGCGGTGCTCGGCGAGAAGAGCGACGACCCACGGGTCAACCAGGCTGTTTCCCGACGTCGCAACCGAGGAGAAAGCCTGGTTCGCCAGGCACGGCGTGGTGCCGGTCAACCATGTCACGGTAGTCAGCAGGGAGCTGTCCGACAACCATCCCGATATCGTCCGCGAGGTGCATCGCATGCTGCAGGAGAGCAGGGCGTCGGCTGCCGGCAAGTCACCGTCGTTCAACGACGCCGAGCTGACGCGCTCGATCGAACTGATCACAGAATATTCCGCACAGCAGGGGCTGATCCCCCGTGCCTATGCGATCGATGAACTCTACGACCATGTGACGAACGCGTTGAGATAAACTCCGTCACCCCTCATCCCAGCCGAAACGCAATTGCGTTTCGGCTGGAGGAGCGGCCTTTTTGGCCGCGTCTCGAAGGACGAGGTCTGTTCAGCCTCATGGCTCGAGACGCGCGAAGACGCGCTCCTCACTATGAGAAGACCGAGCGAAATCTGGAGGAAAAACCATGACCCCCGAACCGATCTTCGATCTCGCCCATCTCGGCCATATGGAGATGCTGACGCCGAAGCCGGAGGAGAGCCTGAAGTTTTTCGTCGACGTGATGGGCATGACCGTGAGCGGCCAGAAGGGCGACTCGGTCTACCTGCGCGGCTGGGACGACTATGAGCGCTATTCGCTGAAGCTGACGGCATCGAAGACGTCGGGCATGGAGCATATGGCGCTGCGGGCGCGCAGCCCACAGGCGCTGGAACGCCGCGTGGCCGCGCTGAAGGGCTCGGAATTCGCCATCGGCTGGACCGACGGCGATCTCGGCCATGGCCCGGCCTATCGCTGCCGCGATCCCGATGGCCATATCGTCGAGTTGTACTACGAGACCGAATGGTACGAGGCGCCGCCGGAACTGAAGCCTGCGCTGAAGAACCAGGCGCAGCGGTTTCCGGCGCGTGGCTGCAATGTGCGGCGGCTCGACCATCTCAACTGCCTTGCCGTGGACATCAAGGCCAACCGGCTGTTCTTCGAAAACTATCTCGGCCTGCGGTTGACCGAGCAGATCGTGCTCAACGACGGCACCGAGGCGGCGATGTGGATGACCATGTCGAACAAGAGCTACGATTTTGCTTACTCGCGCGACCATCATGGCGTCCCGGGCCGATTTCACCACGTCACCTATGCGCTCGACAGCCGCGAAGACATTCTTCGCGCGGCAGATATCTTTCTTGAGGCCGGCGTGCACATCGAGACCGGCCCGCACAAGCACGCGATCCAGCAGACGTTCTTCCTCTATGTCTATGAACCCGGCGGCAACCGCGTCGAGGTCGCCAATGCCGGCGCGCGGCTGATCCTTGCGCCGGACTGGAAGCCGATCGTCTGGACCGAGGAAGAGCGCAAGAAGGGCCAGGCCTGGGGCCTCAAGACCATCGAGTCCTTCCACACCCACGGCACGCCGCCGGTGGAGCACAAGTAGCACTCTACGCCGTCGTTGCGCGATCGGGCTGTGTGACAGCCATGCAACTATCCGATGACAGCCCCCGCGGCAGACCGCCGGGCTGAAAATGTCTTCGCGCGCACTCGTCCTCGCAAAAATGCGCACAGATGCGCATCAGGCCGATTTGATCTGACAAGTCGCTAGGCAGGCGACAGCTTTTGATAGTATTCAGATTGCGCGCGATCAGAGGTTGGTGTCGAGCGAGGCAAGCCCATGCCGGAAACCAGGCAAGACGACTTCGATTTCTCCAGCCTGTCGCTGAAGGATCTCATCGAGGCCCGCGACCTCTATCACTTCCATCTCATGAGCAAGGTCAACGTCGTCGGCACAGCGGTGGGCCTGTATCTGATCCGGCGCGAGGAGGACTGGCCGAAGCCGCCACCGCCCGGGGAAGAAGGCAAGCCGTACCGCAAGCTGACCTATCCGCGGACGTTCGATAATTCCGAGGTGCGCGACTATTCGTGGCCATGCATCATCGTGCTGGTACGCGACTGGATCGATGAATCGGACTTCGGCAAGGGTCCGCACCGTCCGTGGCAGATCGTGCCGAAGAGTCTGTATCTGCCGGACGGCCGGGTCGTGCCGGTGTGCACGGTGCTGGCGCCACCGATGCCGCAGGACGCCGGTCCGCCGCGCGAGCCTGTCGCCTGGCCCCAGGCCACATTCGGTGGCGGATTGCCACTCTACGTCGAGGTACAGCATGAACGGCACATGGCGACCATCGGCTGCCTGATGTCCGACGGGCATACGTCCTACGCGCTGACGGCCCGCCACGCCTGCGGCGAACCGGACACCGAGATATCCGCGATGCTGCGCGGTGGCCTGTCGCGGATCGGCGTCAGCAGCAACAGGCAGATCGCGCGCAAGCTGTTCGCGGATGTGTATCCGGCGCTGCCGATGCGGCAGACCTGGCTTGGGCTGGACGTCGGTCTCGTCCGCATCGACGACGTCGGCCAGTGGACGCCGAACGTCTATGGTCTGCCGCCGATCAAGCCGTTGTTCGACATCTACGAACAGAACCTGTCGCTGCGCAAAATGGTGGACAAGCCGGTCATTGCCATGGGCGCGGCGTCGGGCCTGCTGCGGGGCAAGATCAAGGCGATGTTCTATCGCTACCGCTCGGTCGGCGGCTTCGACTATGTGTCGGATTTCCTGATCGCGCCGGCCAAGGGCGCGCGCGGCAGCCATCACGGCGATTCCGGCGCGCTCTGGCATTTGCAGATGCCCGGGCCGGACGGACGCGAAGACACAAGGCCGCTTCCGGAACGCGATCTCCGTCCGCTGGCGATCGAGTGGGGGGCGCAGGTGTTTGCCGAGAGCGACCAGCGCTCGACCTATTCGGTGGCTACCAGCCTGAGCAACATCTGCAAGCTGCTGGATGTCGAACTCGTGGTCGAGGGCAGCGACGGCGTATCGGGCACCTGGGGCGCGGTGGGCCATTATTCGATCGGGACGCTGGCGATCGGCCTGGTGAAAAACCGGACGCTCAAGGCCTTCCTCGCGGACAATGCGGACAGCCTCAGCCTGCCGCTGGACCGGTTGAACCAGCCGCCCAAGAACAAGGATCTGATCGACTCCGGATTCGTGGCGCTGGCGGATGTGCCTGACATCGTGTGGAAGCAATACCCGTCGCCGCACCTCAACCGCAAAGGCGAGGACATCGGCGTCGTGGGTGGCCGCGACACGCAATCCGGCGGCATGCGTTCGACCGGGCCGGAGCATCCGAACCACCATTGCGATGCCGACATGCCGTTTGCGGGCTCGGCGACATTGCCCGAGGCATGTATTGCAAATCCTTCGCTGCTGACCGCGGCGACCTGGAACGCCTACTTCGATACGTTCCCCGAAAAAGTCGACGTGTTGCACCGGGGCATTTTGCCGTTCCGGGTCTGGCAATATTTCGAGCGATTGAAGGATTTTGCGGCGACGGATCCCGGCAAGTTCATCGCCGCGGCCGGAACGCTGGCGCATTACGTCGGCGATTCCTGCCAACCGCTGCATGGCTCGACGCTCAGTGACGGTGTCGAAACGGAAGAGCCCGATATTCCGCGCGACAGCCCCGGCCGCAAGGACAAGACGGGCACGAAGCTACCGGCATTCCGCGGCGAAGGCATTCATTCCGCCTATGAAACGCAGATGATCGACATGGCGGCGAAGACCGGGGCGCTGTTCACGGAGATCCGCAAGAATCTCGGCACCAATCATAGCATGGCGCTGGTACCGGATGGCCGCGGCGCCGCCGTCGCCACGCTCACCACCATGCGCGACGTCGCAAAGATCCTGCCGCCGCGACATCTCATCGACGTCTACGAAGCGAGTTTTGCGCCCGGCTCGCTGCCGCACTCAAAAGCCCTGTGGGCCAGCGTCGGCAGCGAAACCGGGCAGGTGATGGCGCTCGGCGTGCGAACCCTGGCCATGATCTGGGACGCCGCATGGGCCGCCGGCGGCGGCGACACCAATCACGGTCGTATCGACCCCGCCGTCCTCCGCGGCCACTACGAGGATCCCAGTTTCGTGCGTTCGGTGGCGGTCGATGACATCGAGCAGGAAATCGCAAATCCGACGTCTGTCCGCCGCGTGGCCGCTGGCCGGCGCGTTGGCGCAAATGCAGCCGGCGCGAAGCAGCGCCAGCCCGCAAAGCGAGCCGTGCCCAAGAAGGCATCCAAGAAGGCGGCGAAAAAGTCTGCGAAAAAGTCTGCGAAAAAGGCCCCCGCCGCCGGCAGGAAGACAGCCAAGAAAGCCGCGAAGAAAGCGCCGAAGAAGAAGGCGGCGAAACGCTAAAGTCGGGGTGTGGTCGACCTCGGAGCAGGTCCAGATGCGGCGCCGTCCGTGCGGCCACTCGGGCGGTCATCGACGACGGAAAAGCTGCGACCGGATCGAAAATGCAAGTTGGCTGGGGAACTAGGATTCGAACCTAGACAAACAGAGTCAGAGTCTGTTGTGCTACCGTTACACCATTCCCCAAATGATTCAAGGACTTAGCGGGGTCCTGCCAGAATCATCGGAACCGGAAGCGCATCGCCCCGGTGCGGGCGGGTTCTAGCCCGACCGGAGCACCTCGTGCAAGCGCATCCTCGACCTGACCCACAATATCTCTATCCGGACCGGGGGCCGTGCCGAGCGCCTGCGCCGGTGCCCGGGCTGAAGATCCTGGCCGGTATGAGCGCATGTCGGCGTGCTTAGTCGGCACCGAGTGCCATGCCTCCGTTCTCAGGCGGCTCCGCGGACGTGCAGAGCTGCCGTTCCGGGGCGCATCGGTCCGTCGCAGGTTTTGTTGCTGCCGGACGCCCTCGTCGGAGACCAAACGTGCACTTCGAAGCGAGCATCTCCTTCGCCTGCTGAGCCTCGCATGATCGTCAGATCCAGGCCATGCGCGAGGCAGGATGACGACGGCTGAGCAGGGAGGCCTGAGCCTGTTCGTAGACTCTTAGTCAATTGATGCAACGGTGGCGTGAGCCCTACGCAACGTGCGCGTAGAAGAATACCGGGGCCGTCCCGGCGGTCGAATCCACGGCAACGTGTTGTGCAGTTTGCGTCCTAGAAAGAGACCATGACCCCTCTCGACTACGAGTATCTCCAGAAGATACTGAAGGACCGCTCCGGCCTGATGTTGTCGGCCGACAAGATGTATCTGCTCGAAAGCCGGCTGATGCCGCTTGCGCGCAAGGCCGGCGTTGCCGGCATCAGCGAGCTCGTGCAGAAAATGAAGGCCGGCTCGGAAAAGGTGATCGGCGACGTGGTCGAAGCCATGACCACCAACGAGACGTTCTTCTTCCGCGACAAGACGCCGTTCGATCATTTCAAGGACACGGTCATTCCCGAACTGGTCAAGGCGCGCGCCGGCAAGCGCAGCCTGCGCATCTGGTGCGCGGCCGCCTCGTCGGGGCAGGAGCCATATTCGCTGGCAATCATCCTCAAGGACCTCGCCGCGACGATCCTTTCGGGCTGGCGCATCGAGATCATTGCCACCGACCTGTCGCCGGAAGTTCTCGAGAAATCCAGATCGGGTCTCTACACACAGTTCGAAGTTCAGCGCGGCCTTCCGATTCAATCGCTGGTGAAGCATTTCACCCAGGTCGGAACGATGTGGCAGCTCAATGCCGATGTCCGCGCGATGGTGCAGTTTCGTCAGTTCAACCTGCTGCAGGACTACGCGCATCTCGGAAAGTTCGACGTGATCTTCTGCAGGAACGTGCTGATCTATTTCGATCAGCCGACCAAGAGCGGCATTTTCGCACGGCTGGCCAAGGCCAGCGAGCCGGACGGCTATCTGTTCCTCGGCGCCGCCGAGACCGTGATCGGTCTCACCGACAGCTACAAGGTTTGTCCGAACCGTCGCGGTGTCTACCTGCCCGTCGTCCGCGGGGCGCCATCGATCGCGCCGGGCACAGCCGTCGGCGACAGGAAGCCCTTGTCCGGCCGGATCGGCGCATAGGAGAGCGCCATGGCTGCGGAAAACACCGGGCCGGAACGCGTCACGTTCGGACGAGGTTACAGCGTCTGGATCATGGCGATCGACGGCACCTGGCGACGCAACTGCCTGCTCAAGGCGGTATCCGCCAGCGATGCCGATCTGACGCTGGAAGGATCGATCGAAGGTCTCAACCTGAAGGAATTCTTCCTGCTGCTGTCTTCCACCGGACTGGCCTATCGACGATGCGAACTCGTCAAGGTGAATGGCGCAGACATCGAGATCCGCTTTCTGAAGACGAAGGGCGGAAAAGGCAAGAAGGCGGCGGCCAGATCCGAAAGCAGCACCGTCGACGCGTAGCGCGCAGCGTCGGGGCGCCGTCGTTTGTCAGTTGGTCGACCCGCTGTCACCCACGAGTTCGCCATGCGACTCGACGGTATCTGCGAGGCAATCCTTGATGACCGCCAGCAGGGCGGCTGGCGTGAAGGGTTTGCGCAGGCAACGCGTGGCGCCAAGTTCGATGGCCATGCGCAGAAAATCCGGAGCGGGCGAGCTGTGGTGCGAAAACGCATAGCCTGAGATGGCGATCAGCGGTATTTTGGGGGCCCGCTGATGAAACAGCCGGATCGATTCAAAGCCGTGCATGTGCGGCATGAAGATATCGACGATCATCAGATCGAACGTGGAGCTGTCCAGCGCGTTCAGCCCGCTGATTCCGCCATCGGCAACGATGGTCGTGAAGCCGTCGCGCTCGAGCGCAACCTTGATGGACAGCGAAACCAGCGGGTCGTCGTCGACAATCAAGATGCGTGTCATGCTGGCGCCCCCGCGCGGGTTGTAGACGGTGCCTGATCCTGAACACTCAATTACCGACTGCGTCGCTGCGAATCAATTCTGTTACTAACAATGGAGTCATTGCTGCGGGAATGTCTGCACCGAAACGTGCATATGATAGTTCGACAAGGTTTTTTGCGAGCGGGTTTCAGTTGAGATATCATCGCGTTGTATGCAGCGCGCGACGGTCTGGTGGTCGAGCGCGTCCTGCGGCAGGGAGCCCGCTGTCATGCCGACACCGTCGAACTATCTGTTGGCGTCGTTGCCTGCGGCGGTCCTTGGGGTGCTGGCGCAACATCTGCATACCGTGACTCTTGCTCAGGATACCGTCCTGGCCGAAGCTGGCGATCTGATGACCCATGTGTACTTCCCGCATGGGGGAGTCATCTCGCTGGTGGTGAGCCTCGCCGGCGGTGAGACGATCGAGGTCGCCAAGATCGGGCGCAATGGCGTGCTGGGCGCCGCCGCCGCGTTCGAGGGCCGCCAGGCGCTGTCGCGTGCCATCGTGCAATTGCCGGGCATGGCCTCGGTGATCGACTTCGAGCAGTTCCGCCGGATCGCGGAGCAGAGCGCGGAACTCCGAAACGCTGTTGTGCGGCATGGGCAGTTCGTATTTGCGCAGGCCCAGCAATCCGCGGCTTGCAATGCGGCGCACGGCGTCGAGGCGCGGCTGGCGCGCTACCTTTTGCAGATGCGCGATTTGTCGGGCAGCGACAATCTGCTGCTGACGCAGGAGGTGTCGGCGCAGATGATCGGGGCCCGGCGAAACAGCGTGTCGCTGGTGTCCAACACGCTGCAGCATGCCGCGATCATTCGCTACAGCCGGGGCAACGTGGAGATCCTCGATCTCGACGGACTGCGGAAGGCAGCGTGCGAATGCTATGCGACGGTCAGGGCGCACGAGCAAAGGCTGCTGTACTGAGCCGTTCACCGGGTGGCCCTGCCGACGCTGAAACGACCGGGCGGGTCATTTCGCTGTTGTGGTGATGCCCGCCGCATGGTCATGCTCGCGGCATGAGCATCAATTTCGAAGAACTGGACTTTCGCCCGACGCCGATCGGCGTCCTCACTTTGCGGCGTCGCCGGCAACCCGGCACCGAGATCGACGTCTACGAGATCAAGCTCGGCGACGAGTTCCTGATGTCGAGCGCGTTCACCGCTGCGGAGATCGCGCTCGCCGATCTCGGGCTGGCGGCGCTGCCGGGCGGCGCGTGGGACGTTGTCGTGGGTGGGCTCGGGCTTGGCTATACCGCGCAGGCCGCTTTGACCAACCCGCAGGTGCGATCGCTGATCGTGGTCGATGCGCTGCCGGAGGTGATCGAATGGCACCAGGCTGGCCTGCTGCCGGTGGGCCGGCAATTAACGGCGGATCCACGCTGTCGGCTGGTGCATGGCGACTTCTTCGGCATGGCGGCGTCGCCGGCGTCCGGCTTCGATCCGCAGGCTCCGGGGCGTCGTTTCGACGCCATCCTGCTGGACGTCGACCATTCCCCCGACAACCTGCTGCACCCCAGCCATGCCTCGCTCTACGACGCCGCCGGACTGCGGCGGCTCGCCGAACACCTCAAGCCGGGCGGCGTGTTCGCGCTGTGGTCGAACGACCCGCCGGAAGCTCATTTCCAGGCGGCGCTGGCAGCGGCGTTTCCCGTCGCGCAGGCCCATGTGGTGGCGTTCGAGAATCTGCGCGGCGATGACGAGGTCAGCAACACGGTCTATGTCGGTGTGAAGGCCGAGGCGGCGCCGTAGCGTCTACTCTGCCGCCTGCTTGGCGGGCTCGGCCCCCGCGACGTCAATGTCGTCGTCGTCCAGGTTGCGCGCGCGGCCCCAGCTTGAAATCGCGTTGGAGAACCGGTCGAGATAGAGATAGATCACCGGCGTGGTGAACAGGGTCAGCGCCTGGCTGACGATCAGGCCGCCGACCATGGCGTAGCCGAGCGGCTGGCGGATCTCCGAGCCGGTGCCGGTGCCGAGCATCAGCGGCACGCCGCCGAGCAGGGCCGCCATCGTCGTCATCATGATCGGCCGGAACCGCATCAGGGCGGCCTTGCGGATCGCCTGCTCCGGCGGCAGATGCTCGTCGCGCTCGACCGCAATGGCGAAGTCGACCAGCATGATGCCGTTCTTCTTGACGATGCCGATCAGCAACACGATGCCAATCAGCGCGATCAGGCTGAAGTCGAACCCGAACAGCATCAGGATCGCCAGCGCGCCGACGCCAGCCGAGGGCAGGGTGGAGAGAATGGTCAGCGGGTGGATGTAGCTCTCATAGAGAATGCCGAGGATCAGGTAGACCACCACGAGCGCGGCCAGGATCAGCAGCGGCACGGTGGCCAGCGACTGCTGGAACGCCTGCGCGGTGCCCTGGAAGGTGCCGTTCAGCGTCGACGGCGCCCCGATCTCGCCCATGGCCTTCTGCACGGCATCGGTGGCCTGGCCGAGCGCCACGCCTTGCGCGAGGTTGAAGCTGATGGTCGTGGCCGGGAACTGGCCCTGGTGGCTGATCGACAGCGGCCGGACCGGCACCGTGGTCCATTTGGCGAAGGCCGATAGCGGGACCATGTCGCTGGTGGTCGGCGACTTGATGTAGATCCTGTCCAGCGTGTCCAGCTTGCCCTGCATCTCGGGCAGGATCTCCAGGATCACATGATAGCTGTTCGGCTGGGTGAAGTACTGCGCCACCTGCCGCTGGCCGAACGAGTCGTACAGCGTGTCGTCGATGAGCTGCGGCTGGATGCCGAACCGCGAGGCTGCGTCGCGGTCGACGGTGAGGGTCAGGGTGGTGCCGTTGGTCTGCTGGTCGGTGGCGACGTCGCGCAATTCCGGCAGCTTCTTCATCCGGTCGAGAATCTTCGGCGCCCATTCGTTGAGCTCCGTAAGATTGGCGTCCTGCAGGGTGTATTCGAACTGCGTGCGACTGGCGCGACCGCCGAGCCGGATGTCCTGCGCCGCCTGCATGAACAGCCGGGCACCCTGGACCTTTTCAAGCTGCGGACGCAGCCGGGCGATGATCTGCATGGCGTTGACGTCACGCTCGTCGCGCGGCTTCAGCGTGATGAACATGCGGCCGGTGTTCAGTGCGCCGCCGTTGCCCCCGATCGCCATCGCGACGCTGGCGACGGCCGGATCGGCCTGCACGATCTTGCCGAGCGCTTCCTGATGCAGCTTCATGTCGGCGAAGGAGATGTCCTGCGCGGCTTCCGACGTCGCAGTGATCAGGCCGGTGTCCTGCTGCGGGAAGAAGCCCTTGGGGATGATCATGAACAGGTAGACCGACAGGATCATGGTGGCGAAGAACACGCACAAAGTGGTCAGCCGCCAGCGCATCACCACGTCGAGGCCGCGCGCATAGGCGTTGAGCAGCGCGTCGAAACCGCGCTCGCTGAGCATGTACAGCCGGCCGTGGTGGGCGTGCTTTTCCTCGCGCAGGAACCGCGATGCCATCATCGGCGTCAGGGTCAGCGACACCACCAGCGAGACGAAGATGGTCATGGTCAGGGTCACAGCGAATTCGCGGAACAGCCGGCCGATGATGCCGCCCATCAGCAGCAGCGGGATCAGAACGGCCACCAGCGAGATACTGATGGAGACGATGGTGAAGCCGATCTCGCCGGCGCCCTTGAGCGCCGCGGCCATCGGCTTTTCGCCTTCCTCGATATAGCGGGTGATGTTTTCCAGCATGACGATGGCGTCGTCGACGACGAAGCCGACGGAGATCGTCAGCGCCATCAGCGACAGGTTGTCCAGCGTGTAGCCGAACGTCCACATCAGCGCGCAGGCGCCGAGCAGGGCCAGTGGCACGGTGATGCTGGGGATGATGGTGGCCCAGACGTTGCGCAGGAAAACGAAGATGACCATCACCACCAGCGCGATGGTCAGCAATAGCGTGAACTGCACGTCCTCGACGGCCGCGCGAATGGTCTGGGTGCGATCGCTGAGCACGTCGATCTTGACGGAGGGCGGGATCGCGGCCACCAGCCGCGGCAGCTGCGCCTTGATCTTGTCGACGGTGTCGATGACGTTGGCGCCGGGCTGCTTGAAGATCACCAGGAACACGCCGCGCTTGCCGTTGGCCCAGGCGGCCTGCTTGGCGTCTTCGGGACCGGTGACCGCCCGGCCGATGTCGCGGATCCGCAGCGGACCGCCATTGCGATAGGCGATGATGACGTCGTTCCAGTCCTTGGACGCAGTCAACTGGTCGTTGGCGTAGATGGTGTAGCTGCGGGTGTCGCCGTCGATATTGCCTTTCGGGCTGTCCACGGTGGTGATGGCGATCTGGCTGCGGACGTCTTCCATCGACAGGCCCTTGGCCACCAGCTTGGCCGGATCGATCTGGATGCGGATCGCCGGCTTCTGCTGGCCGCCGATCGAGACCTGGGCGACGCCGGAGATCTGGCTGATCTGCTGCGCCGGCTGCGCATCGACGCTGTCGCTGACCTCGGTGATCGGCAGCGTGTCGGAGGTGGCCGACAACAGCATGATCGGCGAGTCTGCCGGATTGACCTTGCGGTAGGTCGGCGGGCTCGGTAGGTTCTTCGGTAACGTGCCGCCGGCGGCGTTGATGGCGGCCTGCACGTCGTTCGACGCGCCGTCAATCGCGCGGTTAAGGTCGAACTGGATCGTGACCGCCGTGGTGCCGAGCGAACTCGTCGAGGTCATCTGCGCGACGCCCGGAATCTGCGCCAGTTGGCGCTCCAGCGGCTGCGCGACCGACGACGCCATCGTCTCCGGGCTGGCGCCGGGCAGGCTGGCGGCCACCTGGATGGTGGGAAAGTCGACCTGCGGCAGCGGCGCCACCGGCAGCAGCGGATAGGCGACAAGGCCGACAAACAGGATGCCCGCCATCAGCAGCGACGTCGCGATGGGATAGCGGATGAACGGGGACGAGATGCTGCCTTTCATCTTATCGGGCCTTGGCCGGCGTCGCGGGTTCCGTGCTTGCGACGGCGGTCGCCACCAGAGTGCCTGGCTGGACCTTGTATTGGCCGGCCACGATCACCTGCTGTCCGGGGGAAAGCCCGTCCTCGATCACGGTACGTCCATCGACCGAGCGACCGACCTTGATCTTGCGCATTTCCGCCTTGTTGTCGGGGCCGACCGCAAAGGCATACAGACCGTCGGCGCCGTGCTGGACGGCATCATCGGGAACCACGATGGCGTCCTTGAGCGTGGTGACCAGGAGCCGGGTGGAGACCGACAGCCCCGGCCACAATTTGTGGTCCTTGTTGTCGAAGGTCGCCTTGAGCCGGATCGTGTCGCTGGTGGTATCGACCTGGTTGTTGATGACCGCCAGCGTGCCTTCCGACAGCGTCCTTTTGCCATCGGTGGTCAAGGCGATCACCTTCAGCGGGTTCGCGGCCAGCGACTGGCTGATGTCGGGCAGCTGCGCCTCCGGTGCCGTGAAGATCACGGCGATGGGTTCGACCTGGGCGATGGTGACGATGCCGGTCTGGGTCGCGGCATTGACGATGTTGCCCTGGTCCACCTGGCGGAACCCGACCACCCCGGAGATCGGCGCCTTGATGGTGGTATAGTCGAGCTGGGTCTGCGCATTGGAGATGGCGGCATCGTCGGCTGCGATCTGCGCGGTCGGCTGCTGCACCGTCGAACGCTGGGTGTCCGTCTGCTGCTTGGTGGCGAACTCGCCGAGCTTGGTGAAGCGCTGCAGGTCGAGATTGGCATTGGCGATATTCGCCTCGTCCTGCGCCTTCTTGGCCTTGGCCTGGTCGAGCGAGGCCTGGAACGGACGCGGGTCGATCTGCGCCAGCAGATCGCCTTGCTGGACCATCTGGCCCTCCTTGAAGGCGATCTTGTCGATCTGACCGTCAACCCGGGTCCGGACCACCACAGTATTGAATCCCTGCACCGTGCCGAGGCCGTTCAGAAACACTGGGAAATCAATTTTCTCGACGGAGGCGATTTTTACCGGCACCGCCGGCGCAGATGCGCGACCGTTGGCGGCGCTGGCCTGTTGTGTGTGGCCCGCGGCAGCGTAGTAGCGCCACGCAGCGTAACCGCCCGCCAGCACCAGCGCTGCGACGATCATTGGCATCCAGCGGGTCCGTTTGGCTTGGGGCATAATGATCCGATGGGTTCGTACGGTTAATCGTTGCGGCGGCAGGCCGGCGTGTCGACGCCTGGCGCGGGCCGTATGGCTGCCAAAGCAGTTAAGAGAGCCGCAGAAGACTGTAAACACACTAATGATTGAAACTGCCCTTCATTGCCAAATCTTCATGTTTTGCAGGGGGATGCAGACTGCCGTGCGAAACGGCAGGGGGCGCTCACGGCGCATGCAGCATGCCCGCATGCTGCGCAGCGCCAGCGCGGATTGATGGGCCACAGCGGAGAGAAAAATCGCGATGCGATGGACAGGGCGCGTCTGCAAACCGAAAGCAAACTCCGCGCGAGTTGTAACCTGTCACCATCTCGGTCATAGCACCGTTCGATACTATCAAGTCTCGTGAGCGACGGAGCAGAAAATGGATGAACTCAACGGACGAATGATCGCCTGCCAGATTCTTCTCACCGGTCTGATCGCGCGGGTCGCGAACGAATCATCGGACCCTTTGCGTTTCCTGTCCGACTATCGCGACGAGATCAAAGCCGTGGTGCGGGGTATCAACATCGCCGGCATGGAGCACACCGACCGCGTGCGTCAGACCGCACTGCAGACTGTCGATGAGATGTTCTCGCTGATGAAGCCGCCGAGCGTCGATGAGTGACGGTGTTACTTCATTTTCTTTCCGAACTTAGAACCATTCAAACGTCCGATGCGTCTCTGATTAGAAGCGTTTTAAACTGTTAGTTTAGAACGATTTTGATCTGGATCTATTCAAACGTATTCAAGCTCCATTTGCGCCCAAACGGATTGACCCAAAAATTAGCGGTCGATACTCAACCCATGGGACAATTCAGCGCAGTCTGCTGCGTCACGAATTGAGTGCATCTGACAGGGGCGAGTTCATGAACCAGGCGAAGACACCGCGAACGTTGCGTTCGCACGCATACGGCGACAAATCCGAAAACCACTCAGGTCGCAAGGTGACGGCTGTTGCCGGTCTGATGGCCGTCGCTTCGTTCAGCGGTGCCGAAGCCCAGCAGTCCAACCTTCCGCCGGTGACGATCGATGCCCCGGTCGCTCGCCCGCGCCCCGCGACTTCGAGGCCGACGCCGGATCAGCTTCGCGCCCGCACAGCCCTGCGCCGCGCGGCGCGCCGCACACAGCCGGCGCAGGCCGCGCCGGTGCCGTTTCCCAACGCGGGAAGCCTTGGCGCACCGGATCGCAATCCCTATGCGGATGCTGCTGCGCCGTACAAGGTGGATCATCTGCAGGCCTCGGGCAAGTTCCCGGAACCGCTGCTGAATACGCCGAAAACCGTAACGGTCCTCAGCAAGGAACTGCTCCAGGACAAGAATGCTACCACGCTGAAGCAGGCTATTCTCAGCACGGCCGGCGTGACCCTCGGCACGGGTGAGGGCGGCAATGCGTTCGGCGATCGCTTCTTCATTCGCGGCTTCGATGCGCGCAACGACGTGTTCGTCGACGGTGTCCGTGACGCGGGCGTGAGCGTTCGTGAGAACTTCTTCACCGAGCAGGTTGAGATCCTGCGCGGGCCGGGATCGTCGTTTGCCGGACGCGGGACCTCGGGCGGGGCGATCAACATCGTCACCAAGCAGGCCACGACTGAAAAAAGCTTCTACAAGATGGATACGGCATTCGGGACCGACAGCACCAAGCGGGTCACCATCGACGTCAATCAGGTGCTGAGCCCGGCACTCGCCGTCCGCGTCGGCGGACTGTTTCAGGATGCCAATGTCGCCGGGCGCGATTCCGTTACGGACAATCGCAACGGCGCCTTCGCTGCGCTGACCTTCAAGCCGGTCGACGCCATCAAGGTCACCGCCAACTACATTCACACGGATCTGCACGGCATTCCGGATTTCGGCGTGCCGTATTATCGGCCCAGCACGGCCTCCACCGCGGGCGGGCCGTTCCCCGAATTCGGCGCCAACCGCAACAATTTCTATGGCTTCGTCAATCGCGATTTCTTCAAGGCCGGTCAGGACATCGGTACGATCAATGGCGAGGTTCAGATCACGCCGGACCTGGCGGTAAGCAACAAGTTCAGGCTGCAGCGGTCGTTCCAGAACTACGTCGGTACGCTCCCGGAAAGCCCCGTGATCAACGCCACCAGCCTCGCGGCGTCGACGCTGTCCGCCAATCCGCAGAGCCGCTATCAGGTCACCGATGCCCTGGCCAACCAGACCGAGGCAACCTACAAGTTCGATCTCGGGGGATGGAAGAACACCGCGCTCGGCGGCGTCGAGATCTCGCGCGAGCGATCGAGCATCGACAAATATGCGGGCCTCAGCTCGGAGGCCCTCGGCGGCTTCACCGGCTCGGGCAGCCTGAGCGGTGTGAGCGTGTTCAATCCGCAGTTCACCAACCTGCCGTTCAGCACCACGCCGACGCTGACGGGGCTGCCGACCAAGATCGCCATCGACACCAACAGCGGCTACATCATGGACACCGCCAACTACAATGACCTCGTCATTTTGAATGGCGGCATCCGGTACGACGACTACAACCTCCAAACCACCGGATATGGCACCGTCAATGGCACGGCCAACGTCTTTGGAAAGCAAAATGCCGAGTTCGGTCTGACGAACTACAATGGCGGCATCGTGGTCAAGCCGGCGCCGTGGTCGAGCGTCTATGTGTCTTATGCCACCTCGTCCAATCCCGTCGGCGCGGAGTTCGACGGCACCAGCACCGCCTATGGCGGCGTGACGCCGGTGCTCAACGGCAATTCCAACCAGATTTTTGGACCCGAGCGCAACAAGGCCGCCGAAGTGGGCACCAAGCTGGAGCTGTTCGACCGGCGCCTGCTGGTCACCGCGGCGCTGTTCCAGACCACCAAGGAAAATGCGCGTGAGTCGGTGAACACGACCGTTCCGGGCATTGCCGGCACTGTGCCTCTGATATCGGCGGGCGCCGCCTATCGAATCCAGGGATTCGATTTCAGCGTCGGCGGCAAGGTGACCGACAGGCTGAGCCTGTTCGGCGGTGTCGTGCTGATGCAATCGAAGGTGACGAAGTCGAATATTCCGCCTGCGAACGCGATCCTGTACACCACCAATGTCGGCCTGCAGCTGGCCAACATTGCGCACCAGTCTTTCAGCATGCTCGCCAAGTACAAGTTCACGGATGTCTGGGAGCTCGGCGGCCAGGCGGTCTATCGCTCGAAGATCTATGGCGGCACGTTCCTTGCCGCCAACCAGGGCACCTCGCTGCCGGACTACTGGAGGTTCGATGCTTTCGTGGAAGCCAAGATCGACAAGAACTGGACCGCGAAACTATTCGTGAACAACATCTTCAACAAGCTCTACTACGATGCCATGTACCAGAGCGCCGCGCCGTTCGTGCTTGAAGCGCCGGGCCGCACCGCGTCCCTGGTGATCAGCGGCAGGTTCTGACGGGATGCTGGTCTGCATCCCCGACGTTCTCAGCAAGGAGGAGGTGGCGGAGTTCCGCCGCCTCATGGACGCGGCCGAGTGGGAAGACGGTCGCTCTACCGCCGGGGCGCAGTCTGCGCTGGTGAAGCGCAACGAGCGGCTGCCGCCCGACAGCGAGCTGGCGCGAAAGCTCGGCAACCGTATCGTGTCGGCGCTGACTGCCAATCCGCGGTTCATTTCCGCGGCGATCCCGCTGCAGATCTTTCCGCCCCTGTTCAACCGCTACGTGGCGTCCGACGGTCATCACTTCGGCGTGCATGTCGACAATGCCGTGCGCGGCGATCATCTGACCGGATTGCGTATCCGCACCGACCTGTCGGTGACGCTGTTTCTGGCCGAGCCGGAGGACTATGACGGCGGCGAACTGGTCGTCGAGGACAATTACGGGTCTAACGAGGTCAAGCTGCCGGCGGGGCATCTGGTTCTTTATCCTGCGTCCAGTTTGCATCTGGTGACGCCGGTGACCCGCGGCGCGCGGGTTGCTTCTTTTTCTGGCTGCAGAGCATGGTACGGGATGCCCATGCGCGCAGCATGATCTTCGATCTTGACGGCGCGATTCAGAATCTTTGCGAACGCCTCGGCCGGGATGACCCTGAAACGGTCAAATTGACCGGCATCTATCACAATCTCATTCGCTACTGGGCCGAAGTATGATCGCATCATCGTTTGGAAAAACTCTCAAGTGGGCCGCCGTGCTTGCCGTCGTGGCGCTGGCGTCTCCCTTGCTCGCGCAACAGAAGGCAGCACCGGCCGCACCGGTGACGTCGCAACCGGCGGTCGCGCAGGCGCCCCCGGTGCAGCCGCAGGCACCCGCGGCCGAGACACGGCCGGCAGTGCCGCTGGCCCCCTCGGCCGAAGCGGCGCCCGACGCTTCCGGCAAGCCGGCCAAGGCCGTTGTCGCGAATGCGATTCACGAACTGTCGCCGTGGTCGATGTTCAGGAACGCCGACATCATCGTCCAGGCGATCATGGTCAGCCTGGCCTTTGCGTCGCTGGTGACCTGGACCGTCGGTATCGCCAAGATGCTGGAATTGTCGGTGGCCCAGCGCAAGCTACGCGGCGCACTGAAGCGCATCTCGGAGAAGCGCTCGCTGGCCGAAGCCCAGCTCGCGCTCGGCGGCAAGGAGAACGTGCTGTCATCGCTGCTGGCGGCAGCGATGCATGAGGGACGGATGTCCGCCGGCATTTCCAGCGACAGCGGCATCAAGGAGCGTGCAGCTTCCAGCTTCAGCGAGATCGTTCGCGCCGAGGCGCGGCGCGTGCGCTTCGGCATGGGCGCGCTGGCAACCATCGGCGCGACGTCGCCGTTCGTCGGCCTGTTCGGCACCGTGTGGGGCATCATGAACAGCTTTATCGGCATTTCGAAATCGCAGACCACCAATCTCGCGGTGGTGGCGCCCGGCATTGCCGAGGCGCTGCTGGCCACCGCCATCGGCCTGGTTGCGGCGATTCCCGCGGTGATCATCTACAATCACTTCGCGCGGGTGACGAAGGGCTACATGGAGCTGGTGAGCCGCGCCTCGGGCGCCGCCGGTCGTCTGCTGTCGCGCGACCTCGACCGCACCCATGGCGGCTCGCACGCCCGCGCGGCGGAGTAGCACATGGGCATGTCAATTTCCGAAGGTGCTGACGACGACGACGATTTCGCGGAATCCCACGAAATCAACGTCACGCCCTTCATCGACGTCATCCTTGTGCTGCTGATCATTTTCATGGTCGCGGCACCGCTGTCCACCGTCGACCTGCCGATCGACCTGCCATCGTCCACGGCCACGCCGACCAAGAAGCCGGACAAGCCGACCTATGTCAGCATCAAGTCCGATCTGGCGGTGGCGATCGGCGAGAACATGGTCAAGCGCGTCGATCTGGTGCGCACGCTCGACTCCATGGCCGAGGTCGGCAAGGATCGCATGGTGTTCCTGCGCGCCGATCGGGCCGTGCCCTATGGCGACATGATGGACGTGCTGGAGCTTCTCAACAGCGGTGGCTACAAGATCAAGCTGGTGACGCTGGAAGGCGTGCCGGCGGCCGCAGCACCTTCGCAGCCGGCGCCTGACGTGCCGAAGCCCTGAGCCAGGGAACGATGATGTCCGACCTTGATGCCAAACGGCCCTCGCGGCGGCTGTGGATGATCGCCGCACTTTGCGCGGTGCTGCTGCATGGCGGCGGCATTGCCGCGGCGGTGCTGCAGATGGACGCCGAGGACTCAGACGACGCCATGGGCGCGCCGGCCATCGAGGTCGGCATCGAGATGGCGGCGCCACGGCTCGAGGCCACCGACCTGCCGCCGGGGCCGGACACCGAGGCGTCCACCGCGTCGCCGGCCATCGCCGAGCAGAAGGCGGTGGAGAAGGAAACCGAACTGCCGCAGGCCAAGGTGATCGAGAGCGAGGAGCCGGATCGCGTGGTCACGGAAAACGAATCCAAGAAGCCGACCGAGGAGGAGCCGGACAAGGCCACGGTCAAGCAATCCGCCTCCACGGAGTCGGTGGCCGCCGAAGCGACCGCGATGCCGAGCTTCGAGGCGGTCAAGGAAGCCCCGCAGGCGGTGGCTCCGGCGCAGGGTTCGGGCGAGGCCGCCCGGCGCGCGCGCACCACCTGGCAGAAGGAGCTGGTGTCGCATCTCGACAAGCACAAGCGCTATCCGGCCGAGCGCCAGCAGAAGACCGCGGAGATCACCGTCAATTTCGAGATCGACCGGGTCGGCCATGTGCTGAAGGTGAGCATTGTCAAAGGCTCCGGTGACGCCGCCTTCGACGAGGCCGCGCTGGCCATGGTCCGCCGCTCCGACCCGGTGCCGCAACCGCCGCCGCTGGTCGCCGACGAGGGCCTGAGCTTTACTTTGCCGGTGATTTTTCGCGTCAAGGGCAAGGGGTAGGGCGCGCTCGCGTTCCGTACGCTGCAGCGCCAGGTGCCGCTCTGCAGATCCGGGGCTCGATACTCTACTCTCCTATGCATTGCTCGGCTTCCGCGGCTGTCAGTTCGGCTTCGGGGTTCGACCAATATGTCCGCCTCGGTAAGGGGAAGACGCGCCCGTCTCCGAGACCTGGCCTCGACTCGTCAAATCCTGCATGGTACGGGGGACCTTGGGTGGCTCGGTATTCATGCGACAGCGGCTGAAGACATATCTTTTTATCGGTTTGGTGGCGGTGTGGGCGCAGATCGTCGCTCCCCTCGTGCCATACTTCGCTGTCGCTGCGGCCGGCCCGATTTCCTCCATGGAAATCTGCTCGGGAATGACCGGGACCGATGGTCTGGACCACCAGTCCGATCAGAAGCGCGGCTCGCCAGCCTGTATTCTGCATTGCGCCCTCGCGCATGCCGGTGTTGCGCTGCTCGGCAATCTCGAACCGACGCCATCAGTTCTGGTCCGTTCTATCGCGCGAACTGTCTGGACCGAACCCCCGTCGCTTGACGGCGTCGATCGTCGCCACAGCCCCGCGCAGGCGCGCGCACCACCGCTTCTCTCCTGACTGAACCACATTCGTTTTTGCAGCGGTCTCCGCAGCAAACTCTGTGTCTAAGCAAGCCGGCGGCGATGCCGGTGTCAGGATATTTCTATGTTTCGTGCATCTGCCCTGTGCAGTGCGAGCGCCGGCGCGCTTGTGCTTGCCGTTTCCATTTCGGCTGAGCCAGCGTTTGCGCAATCGGCAAGCCAAAGCTTGCCGGCCGTTACTGTCGATGCGCCCGGCGCCGCGCCGAAGCGCGCGGTGCAAAAGCCGAAGGTCCGCTCATCGGCTGCCAGGTCACGCGCGCGGCCCGCCGCGGTCAGCGCCTCCGCAAATCCGTCGCAGGCCAGGCCGGCCACCGCCAGCGATGCGCGCGGAAGCCTGTCCAGTGTGCCGGCAGGACAGACCCAGACCACCATCGATCGCAGCCAGTTCGACAACCGGCCGGCGTTTTCGGTCGGCGACGTCCTGCGCGACAGCCCGGGCGTCTCGGTCAAGCAGGGCAACGGGCCACGCGATCTCGGCATTTCGATCCGCGGCTCCAACGCCCGCAACGGATTCGCGATCCGCAACCTGGTGATCTTCGACGACGGCTTTCCGGTCACGCAGCCCGACGGTCTGTCGCGCAGCGATCTGATTGATCCGCGCGCTTACGGAGCCATCGACGTCATCCGCGGGCCGTCGTCGGCGCTGTACGGCAACTATGCCACCGGCGGCGCGCTCAATTTCCGCACCCGACCGGGCGGCGAAATCAACGGCATCGAATACGGCGTCGATGGCGGTAGCTTCGGCTATCTCAACAACTACCTGGCGGCGGGCAAGAAGGTCGGAAACTTCGAGGGCTCGCTGTTTGCCAGCGACGCCCGCGGCGACGGCTTCATCGGCAACAGCTGGTTCAACACGCAGACCGTGAATTTTCTGGGGACCCTGAAGATCACGCCTGACGATCGGCTGACGCTGAAGGTGATCAACAACGATCTCGATACCCGCCTGCCGATCCGCTCCTCGCTTAATCAATACTATCAGAATCCATTCCAGCAGGGCTGCGCGACCGCCGCGGGCGCCGGCGCCGGCTGCGGAACGGTCACGCTGAACAACAACGGATTCAACAACGCGGCGGGAACCAGCGCGCGGACCGCGGAGCAGGCCGGGCTCGGACGTACCGACCGGCGCACCATTGTCGGCGGCCGGTGGGAGCACGATTTCGACAACCAGGCCACATGGCGCAACCAGTTCGTCTTCGATGACCGCAACATCAGCCAGCCGACCGGCACCACCAACGCCATCGGCGACTATCCGTCCTACAATTACTCCAGCGACATCACCCGTCGCGGCGAGATCCTCGGGATGGCGGCAACGACCTATTTCGGCGGCTTCTACAACACGCTGAGCTGGTCCGGCGATACCCGCATGCTGATGCCGGGCGGAAATGCTGCGCTCGGGCGGCTGTCCTCCAACGTGGTAGGCGAGCACACCAACTACGGCCTGCGTGCGCGCGAGGAGCTTGCCCTGACGTCGTCGCTGACGGCAATTGCCGGCATCGGCTGGGAAGTCACGAATCTGACCGGGAGGAACTCCGCCTACAGCTATACCGGAGCGTCCGGCGTCACCTCGACCTCTGTCATCAGCACCGACAGGCAGTTCGAGAACACCGCGCCGGAGCTGGCGCTGCTCTACAGGCTGAACAGCGAGTGGCTGTTCCGCGGTCGGGTGGCGACCGGATACGGCACGCCGCAGGTCGGCAATCTGTTCGTCCTCGCCAATGGCCAGTTGGGCAACAACACCCAGCTCGATACGCAGAAGAACCTCGGCTATGACCTCGGCTTCGACTGGACGCCGAACAATGCCGTGAAGTTCAGCGTGACCGGTTTCTACGAGTTCTTCCGCAACGAACTGGTTTCGCAGGCGACGCCGGTCGGGGCGCCCAATTCGAGCTATACGTTCAATGCGCCGCGCTCCGAACATCGCGGGGTCGAGCTCGCGGCCGACTGGCAGATCACGCCCGGCTGGCGGGCAACTGCGGCCTACACCTATCTCGACCAGATCTACACCGACTACACGGAAAACCTGACCAATGGACAGGTGTTCAGCTTCAACCGGGCAGGCAACAAGATCCCGGGCGTCTCCCCGAACGAACTGACCGCACGCCTGGGTTATGACGAACTGGCGGGACCGTTGCAGGGCCTCGGCGCGTTTGTCGAACTGCAGTGGAAGGACTCGTTCTATCTGGACAACGCCAACCTGCTGAAGGCGCCCGGCTACGAGCTGGTCAACCTTAATGTCCACTACAAGACCGATCTGGCGTCGAACTATCTCAAATCGCTCAGCCTGTATCTCGAGGTGAGGAACGTGTTCGACCGGACCTATATTGCTTCGGCGAACAACATCGGCAACTCGGTCACATCAGGCGGCGTCCAGAACCCTGCGACCGTCCTGGCGAACTCCACCGGATCTATTTACGCGGGCTCGCCGAGGACCTTCGTCGCCGGCATGAAGGTGGCGTTCCAATGAGCGGGGCGCGCCGGCAATTCGACAGAATGCCGGCGCGCTCTGTTCATGCATTGGGTAGCCGCGAATGATGAGGCAGCACAGTCGAGGGCAGATGCTTCGAACGGGGATCGTTGTGGCGTTGTCCGTCACGCTCTGGCGGGCGACTGCATCCGGGCAAATGTCCCATCAGCATGCGTCGGAAACCGCGTGCGAAGAGCAGATTCTGCGTTGCGCATCGAAGGTGACGCCGGCCTTCGGTCCGGACGGGACGCTTTGGCTGGCATGGATGGCGGGCGGGCAGGTTTCCGTCGCCAGCTCGAAAGATGTTGGGCAAAGCTTCTCGCCGCCGGTAGCGGTGTCGAAAGAGACCCTCAATCTCGACTGGGGACCTGACGCAAGGCCGAAAATTGCCGTGGATCGCGACGGCCGGATCGCGGTGGCGTTTTCGACGTTCCGGGACAAGGCGTTCAACGGTCAGGTATTCAACGCGCGTTCGGTGGATGGCGGCCAGAGCTTCACGGCGCTGCTGCCGATCACTGCGAATAACGAGAGCCAGCGCTTCGAGGCGCTGGCGATCGATGCCGACGGAACGGTGTTCGCCGCATGGCTCGACAAGCGCAATCGCGTTCCGGTGCAGCAGGCCGGCAAGAAGTATGACGGCGCCGCCCTCTATGTGGCGTCGTCGCGGGACGGCGGCGCCACCTATTCCGAGGCGCAGATGGTCAAGGACAATACCTGTGAATGCTGCCGGATCGGGCTGGCGTTCGTCGGGCCGGGGCGTCCGGTGGTGATCTTCAGGAACATCTTCGAAGGCGGCGTTCGCGACCACGCGATCGTCACCTTCTCCGATCTGGCGACGCCGGGTGATATCTTTCGGGTCAGCCAGGATGACTGGCAGATCGCCGCCTGTCCGCATCACGGGCCGAGCCTGACGATTTCGGCTGCAGGCACTTACCATGTGAATTGGTACACCAACGGCAAGAATCGCAAGGGCCTGTTCTATGCCCATTCGCACGATGGCGGGCGGACCTTCTCGGCGCCGCTTGCGCTCGGCCAGCCCGGACGCAGCCCATCGCGGCCATATGTCATCGCGGGCCCGCACGGCATCGAGCTCGTGTGGAAAGAGTTCGATGGCGAAAAGACCACGGTCAATCTCATGACGTCGCGGGACGATGGCAATAGCTGGTCGGCGCCGAGGGCTGTCGCGACGACACAGGATACATCCGACCATCCGTTGCTGGTGACGGACGGGCGCAGGACCTTCCTGTCATGGATGACCAAAGCCGACGGCTATCGCTTTCAATCGATCGAGGAAGAGCCATGAAGTCGAAGTGTCTGGCAGGCGCGATCCTGATGGTCCTGGTGCTGACGGCGCAGGCCGCCGGCATCCCGGAGCAGCTGAAGCCCTTCGAGCGCGGAAGCTGGCAGAAAATTCTGCACGCCCATGCGGGGCGGCCCACGCTGGTGCATTTCTGGGGCGTCACCTGCGGTCCGTGCAAGGTTGAATTGCCGTTGCTCGGCGCGTTCATGAAGGATCACCCGGCGATCGATGTCGTGACCATCAGTGCCGACCTGGTGCCGAATCTGCCCGATGCCACCCGCGCGATGCTGCAGAACGCCGGCCTGTCATCTGCAGAGAACTGGATTTTCGGCGATGGATTTGTCGAGCGGCTGAGGTTCGAGATCGATCCGGACTGGCAGGGCGACATCCCCCGCACCGTGTTGATCGCCCGCGACGGTCAGATCACCACCATGGAAGGCACTGCGGAAATGGCCGACGTCGAAAGCTGGTCAGATCGACAGTCCGCTGCGGTCCGCTGAACGCACATCCTCGCCCCGCGCTTCCGGGGGAGGGCAGGGTGAGGGGACTTCCAATCTGCGCGTACCATTCGCATGGCGATGGCCGTGCAGTCGCCGCTCACACGACTGGTGCAGCGGCGGCCGCCTCTCCCCGCAAGCGGGGAGAGGCGGAGGTCAAAGCGTCCAGCCGCCGTCGATGATGTGGGCGACGCCGGTGGTGAACGAGCTTTCGTCGCTGGCGAGATAGACCGCCAGCGAGGCGATCTCGTCGGCGGTGCCGAGCCTGCCCATCGGCTGCCGCGACACGAACAGTTCGCGTCCCTGCGGGCCGGCCGCCGCGGCGCGGTCGAGCATCGAGGGCGTCTCGATGGTGCCGGGGCAGATCGAGTTGCAGCGGATGCCCTTGGTGATGAAGTCGGCCGCCACCGCGCGGGTCAGCGCCGCGACAGCCGCTTTGGTGGCGCCGTAGACGTAGCGGTTCGGTGCGGCTTTGAACACGCCGGCGGCGGAGGCGATGTTGACGATGCTGCCGCCGCCGTTGGCCAGCATGCCCGGCAGGAAGGCGCGGATCGTGCGGTGCATCGACTTGACGTTGATGTCGAACGAGAAATCCCAGGCCGCGTCGTCGCAGTCGAGCACGGTGCCGTGATGCACGAAGCCGGCGGCGTTGAGCAGGATATCCACCGGCCCGACCTTCTTGGCCATGGCGTCGACCGCCGCGCTGTCGCGCACGTCGAGTTTAGCCACCTCCGCCACGCCGTCCTTGGTCAGGGTGGCGATGCCTTTCTCGTCGATGTCAGTGGCGAATACCGTGGCGCCCTCGCGTGCAAAGGCCAGCGCGCAGGCGCGGCCGATGCCGGCGGCCCCCGCAGTCACAAAGGCGCGTTTACCCTTCAGCCGATCAGACATGTGGTTCTCCCCATTTGTTATTATTCAAGTCTTCGAAGTTGAAGCGACGGCCCAGCGCTCCCTCGCCCCGTTTGCGGGGAGAGGGCTGGGGTGAGGGGGAGCCAGTGAGTCTCACGGGCTCCCCCTCACCCGAAGCCTCGCTATCGCTCGGCTCCGACCTCTCCCCGCCTAGCGAAGCTTCGCTTCGCGCGGCGGGAGAGGTGCTCGACTGCGCTGACGGATGTGCGCGGTAGGTGACGGTTAGTGGTTATGCCTTGCCGTGCCGATCGTGCCGGCAATGTCGTGATAGCGCGTTGCCAGTTCCAGGCAGGCGCCGGTGGCCTGCTGGCCGACGGTGGAGCGGTACAGTTCCTGCCACGGCGTCTGGTTGGCCGGATACTTGAACCCGCCCGCAGCCATCAGCTCGGCGCGTCGCCGTTTCAGCTCCTCGTCGGAGATCATGATGTTGGCTTCGCCCTTGTTGAGGTCGATGCGCACCATGTCGCCGGTCTTGAGGATCGCCAGGCCGCCATTGGCCGCGGCCTCCGGGGTGGCGTTGAGGATCGAGGGCGAGCCCGAGGTGCCGGACTGCCGGCCGTCGCCGATACAGGCCAGCGAGTGGATGCCGCGTTTGATCAGCGCCGCCGGCGGCTGCATGTTGACCACCTCGGCACCGCCGGGATAGCCGATCGGCCCGGTGCCGCGCACGAACAGGATGCAGTGCTCGTCGATGTTCAGGTCGGCGTCGTCGATGCGGTGGTGATAGTCCTCCGGCCCCTCGAACACGATGGCGCGGCCCTCGAAGGCGTTGGGGTCTTTCGGGTTGTTGAGGTAGCGCTCGAAGAACTCCTTGGAGATCACCGAGGTCTTCATGATCGCCGAGTCGAACAGGTTGCCGCGCAGCACCAGGAAGCCGGCATCCTTCACCATTGGCTTGTCGTAGGACCAGATCACGTCGTTGTCCGGCTTCGGTGCGGCCGCGCAATTCTCGCCCATGGTCTTGCCGTTGACGGTCATGGCGCCTTCGTGGATCTTCTTGTGCGTCATCAACTCGCGCACCACCGAGGGCACGCCGCCGGCGCGGTGATATTCTTCGCCGAGATAGAATCCCGCCGGCTGCATGTTGACCAGCAGCGGGACCTTGTGACCGACGCTCTGCCAGTCGTCGATATCCAGTTCGACGCCGATGTGGCGGGCCAGCGCGTTGATGTGGATCGGCGCATTGGTCGAGCCGCCGATCGCGGAATTGACGACGATGCAGTTCTCGAACGCCTCGCGGGTCAGGATGTCCGAGGGCTTGAGGTCCTCCCACACCATTTCCACGATGCGGCTGCCCGTCTCGTAGGCAATCTGGCCGCGTTCGCGGTAGGGCGCCGGGATGGCGGCGCAGCCGGGCAGGGACATGCCCAGGGCTTCGGCCAGCGAGTTCATCGTCGACGCCGTGCCCATGGTGTTGCAATGGCCGACCGAGGGCGCTGACGACGCCACGATGGACATGAATTCCTCATAGTCGATCTCGCCCGCGGCGAGCCGCTCGCGGGATTTCCAGACCACTGTTCCGGAGCCGGTGCGTTCGCCCTCGTGCCAGCCGTTGAGCATCGGCCCGCCGGACAGCACAATCGCCGGCAGGTTCACCGTCGCCGCCGCCATCAGGCAGGCCGGCGTGGTCTTGTCGCAGCCGGTGGTCAGCACGACGCCGTCGAGCGGATAGCCGAACAGCACCTCGACAAGGCCGAGATAGGCCAGGTTGCGGTCAAGTGCCGCGGTCGGGCGCTTGCCGGTCTCCTGGATCGGATGCACCGGAAATTCCATCGCCAGCCCGCCGGCGGCGGTGATTCCTCGCGGACGCGCTTGGCCAGTTCGAGGTGATGGCGGTTGCACGGCGACAGGTCGCTGCCGGTCTGGGCAATGCCGATGATCGGCTTGCCGGACTGCAGTTCGTGGCGGGTCAGGCCGTAATTCAGGTAGCGCTCAAGATAGAGAGCGGTCATCGCTGGATTGTGGGGGTCGTTGAACCACTCGCTGGAGCGGAGCTTGCGTCGGGTGATCCCGGTCATCGGCTTGTTCATTTTTTCTCCCGCACCGCACACATTTAATACGCTGTGCGTCATATTTGATTTGGCGCCGGATGTTCGCATGTCATCGCAGCGTTCGCAACGCTTGCAGCGACCGCTTGTCACTACGACTTTGATCCAACGACATTTCCAGAATATTCTGTTATGAGGGTGAAATCAAAACGCGCCGCGGCTGTGCCGGAGGACGCGGGTATTCGGGAGAAACTTGATGGCGTCAGTGCAAATTCACGACGTGCGTAAATCATTTGGTGGTTTTGAGGTGTTGCACGGCGTCTCCGTCCCGATCGAGGACGGCGCCTTCGTGGTGCTGGTCGGGCCGTCCGGCTGCGGCAAGTCGACCCTGCTGCGCATGTTGGCCGGACTGGAAAAAATAACCTCCGGCACCATTTCGATCGGCGATCGCGTGGTCAACGATGTCCAGCCGAAGGAGCGGGACATCGCCATGGTCTTCCAGAACTACGCACTGTACCCGCACATGACGGTGGCCCAGAATATGGGCTTTTCGCTCAAACTGCGCGGCGCCGCTCAGAGTGAGATCGACGAGAAGGTCAACCGCGCCGCCGACATTCTCGACCTGCGCCGCCTGCTCGATCGCTACCCCCGGCAGCTCTCCGGCGGCCAGCGCCAGCGCGTAGCCATGGGACGCGCCATCGTCCGCGATCCCCAAGTCTTTCTGTTCGACGAGCCGTTGTCCAACCTGGACGCCAAGCTGCGCGTCGCCATGCGCGCCGAGATCAAGGAGCTGCATCAGCGGCTCAAGACCACCACGGTCTACGTCACCCACGACCAGATCGAAGCCATGACCATGGCCGACAAGATCGTGGTGATGCAGGACGGCATCGTCGAGCAGATGGGCGCGCCGCTCGAGCTCTACGATCATCCGGACAACAAGTTCGTGGCCGGCTTCATCGGGTCGCCGGCCATGAATTTTCTCGAGGGCACGTTGAAGGTCAACGGCGGCCAGCCCTGGGTGGAGACCGCCAGCGGCGCCCGCCTGCCGGTGGCGGAAGCGCCGGCCTCTGCCAATGGTAAGGCGGTCACCTACGGCATCCGTCCGGAGCATCTCGAATTCGCCGATGACGGCATCGAGGCCGAGATCGTGGTGGTCGAGCCGACCGGTTCGGAAACCCAGATCGTGGCGCGCATCGGCACCCAGGACATCATCGCGATCTTCCGCGACCGCCGCCATGTCGAACCCGGCGACAAGATCCATCTGCGGCCGCGCGCGGCTTCGGCGCATCTGTTCGACAAGGACACGGGAAAGAGGATCTAGACGGCACTTACCTCTCCCCGCCGCGCGAAGCAAAGCTTCGCTAGGCGGGGAGAGGTCGGATTGCGAGCGAAGCGAGTAATCCGGGTGAGGGGGAGTTCGTGTTTTGCGCAACGCCCCTCACCCCAGCCCTCTCCCCGCAAGAGCGGGGAGAGGGGGCGCATGGTCGGTGCGTCGAGGTTGAAGAGAACGTTCAAAACATTGGTCGATCAACGAACCAATACAACAGGGAGAAGATGAAAGATGACTGGATTCACACCGGACCGCCGTTCCCTGATCAAGGGTGGCGCGCTGACGCTGGCCACCGCCGCCACCATGTCGGCCGACCAGTTGCTCGGCTATGCCAAGGCCTGGGCGCAGGCCTCGCCGTTCAAGCCGGAGGCCGGCGCCAAGATCAACCTGCTGCGCTGGAAGCGCTTCGTCGAGGCCGAAGACGTCGCCTTCATGAAGATCGTCGACGCCTTCCAGAAGGCCACCGGCGTCACCATCAACGTCTCCAACGAATCCTATGACGACATCCAGCCCAAGGCCTCGGTGGCCGCCAATACCGGGCAGGGCCTCGACATGGTCTGGGGCCTTTACTCGCTGCCGTTCCTGTTTCCGAGCAAGTGCCTGGATGTCACCGACGTTGCCGATTACCTCGGCAAGAAGAACGGCGGCTGGGCGGAGTCCGGCAAGAAGTACGGCATGCTGAACGGCAAGTGGATCGGCGTTCCCGTCGCCGCCACCGGCGGCCTGGTGAACTACCGCGTTGCCGCCGCCGAGAAGGCCGGCCACAAGACCTTCCCCAAGGACCTCGCTGGCTTCCTCGATCTGGTCAAGGGCATGAACAAGGTCGGCGCGCCCGCCGGCATGGCGCTCGGCCACGCGTCGGGCGACGCCAACGGCTGGGTGCACTGGGCGTTGTGGGCCCATGGCGGCAAGCTGATCGACAAGGGCAACAAGGTCACCATCAACTCGCCGGAGACCGCCAAGTCGCTGGAGTACGTCAAGGCGCTGTACGAGAACTTCATTCCCGGTACCGCGTCGTGGAACGACTCGTCCAACAACAAGGCCTTCCTCGCCGGCCAGCTGCATCTCACCACCAACGGCATCTCGATCTATGTCACGGCGAAGAAGGAAGCTCCGGACATCGCCGCCGACATGAACCATGCCCATCTGCCGGCGGGTCTCGACGGCAAGACCCGCGAGCTGCATCTCGGCTTCCCGATCCTGATCTTCACCTTCACCAAGTTCCCGCAGGCCTGCAAGGCGTTCACCGCGTTCCTGATGGAGCCCGAGCAGTTCAACCCGTGGGTCGAGGCGGCGCAGGGTTATCTGTCGCCGTTCCTCAACGACTTCCAGAAAAACCCGATCTGGACGGCGGATCCGAAGAACACCCCGTATCGCGACGTCGCCACCACCGCGTCCACCCCGGCAGGCGACGCCGAGATGAGCGAGAACGCGGCGGCGGCGATTGCCGATTTCGTGGTGGTCGACATGTACGCCAACTACTGCACCGGCCGCGAGGACGTGAAGACGGCAATGGCCTCGGCGGAACGCGCAGCCAAGCGCATCTTCCGCGGCTGACGTCGACCGTGTCCCGGATCTGCGATACGGCATGCTTATGCCGCTTCGCAGATCCGGGACCGTACCAAACGCCGGAGCCTCACGAGGCCCGGTTCTGCGGAGCAGCACGGCGCGAGGCCTGTGCTGCTCCGCGCCTGGGACACGAGCAGGAGCTGTTACTGTATGACGACCATCCCCACACCGCTCCCCACGCCGACCAGGCATTACGGGAAATCCTCCGCATGGGACCGGCTGCGCACCAACCGCAACTGGCTGGCGGTGTGGTTCATGCTGCCGGCTGCGGCGTTCCTGATCCTGTTCCTGGCCTATCCGCTGTTTCTCGGCGTCTGGATGAGCTTTACCGATGACCGCATCGGCCGCGCCGGCGTGTTCGTCGGCCTCGAAAACTACGAGTGGCTGAAGGACGATTCGATCTTCTGGCTGTCGGTGTTCAACACGCTGCTCTATACGATCGTCGCCTCCGCCATCAAATTCGCGGTCGGCCTGTATCTGGCGCTGCTCCTGAACCGCCACATGCCGTTCAAGGCGCTGATCCGCGCCGCGGTGCTGATCCCGTTCATCGTGCCCACCGTGCTGTCGGCCATTGCCTTCTGGTGGATCTACGATTCGCAGTTCTCGATCATCTCCTGGTCGTTGATCAAGATGGGGCTGATCGACCACAACATCAATTTCCTCGGCGATGGCAACATGGCGCGCGCCAGCGTGATCTTCGCCAATATCTGGCGCGGCGTGCCGTTCGTGGCCATTACCCTGCTGGCCGGGCTGCAGACGGTGTCGCCGTCGCTGTACGAGGCGGCGGTGCTGGATGGCGCGACGCCGTGGCAGCGCTTCCGCTTCATCACCTATCCCTTGCTGACGCCGATCATCGCCGTGGTCATGACCTTCTCGGTGCTGTTTACTTTCACCGACTTCCAGCTGATCTGGGCGCTGACCCGCGGCGGTCCGGTCAATGCGACGCATCTGATGGCAACGCTGAGCTATCAGCGCGGCATTCTCTCCGGCCGGCTCGGCGAAGGGGCCGCCATCGCCACCGCCATGATCCCGTTCCTGATGGCCGCCATCGCGATCTCCTGGTTCGGCATGCAACGCCGCAAGTGGCAGCAAGGCACTGACAATGACTGACGTACCCGCCAACACCCGCGTCGCTCCGGCGGCCACCGTCGAGCAGGACGACAACAGCGAGGGCATGACCTATCTGGAGTCGTTGCCCAGCCGCATCGTCACGCTCTACATCCCGCTGTTCATCATCGTGGTGATCCTGCTGTTCCCGTTCTACTGGATGGCGCTGACGTCCATCAAGCCGGACGAACAGCTCATCGACATGGAGAAGTTCAATCCGTTCTGGGTCATCAAGCCGACCCTGAAGCACATCAACAAGCTGCTGTTCGAGACCAACTATCCGCGCTGGCTGTGGAACACCATGTATGTGGCGGCGGCAGCTACCACGCTGTCGATCATCGCCTCGGTGCTGGCGGCCTATGCCATCGTCCGGCTGCGGTTTCGCGGCGCCGAAGTGGTCGGCGCGACGATCTTCATGGCCTATCTGGTGCCGCCGTCGATCCTGTTCATCCCGCTGGCCTCGGTGATCCAGGCCTATGGGCTGTTCGACTCGCCGCTGTCGCTGATCCTGATCTATCCGACGCTGCTGATCCCGTTCTCCACCTGGCTGCTGATGGGTTACTTCAAGACCATCCCGTTCGAACTCGAGGAATGCGCGCTGATCGACGGCGCGTCGCGCTGGCAGATCCTGGTCAAGATCATCGTGCCGCTGGCGGTGCCCGGACTGATCTCGGCCTTCATCTTCTCGTTCACTTTGTGCTGGAACGAGTTCATCTACGCGCTCACCTTCCTGCAATCGACCCAGAACAAGACCGTGCCGGTGGCCATCGTCAACGAGTTCGTCGACGGCGACATCTACAAATGGGGCTCGCTGATGGCCGGCGCGCTGGTCGGATCATTGCCGCTGGTGATCCTGTATGCGTTCTTCGTCGAGCATTATGTGTCGGCGATGACGGGCGCGGTGAAGGAGTAGGCGGCTTACGAAAACACCGCCCTCATCCTGAGGAGCGGTCGTCTTCGACCGCGTCTCGAAGGATGGCCAAACACTCCCCCATGGTTCGAGACGGCGCTGACGAAGCGCCTCCTCACCATGAGGGTCATGGTGCTTCAGTCGACTAGCAACAAGAAACGGAGTTTCCCTTGCATATCCTCATTCTCGGCGCCGCCGGCATGGTCGGCCGCAAGCTCACCGAAAAACTGCTGGCCGATGGCCGGCTCGGGAGCCGCGAGATCACGCGCATGACCTTGCAGGACGTGGTGGCGCCGATGAAGCCGGCCAACGCCACGATTCCCATCAGCTTGGTCACCTCGGATTTCGCCGATCCCGCCACCGCTGCGCCGCTGCTGACACATCGCCCCGAGGTGATCTTCCACCTCGCCGCCATCGTCTCCGGCGAGGCCGAGGCCGATTTCGACAAGGGCTACCGCATCAATCTCGACGGCACCCGCTTCCTGATCGACGCCATCCGCGCCGTCGGCGGCGGCTACAGACCGCGCCTGGTGTTCACCTCGTCGATCGCGGTGTTCGGCGCGCCGTTCCCGGACAAGATCGGCGACGAATTCTTCCATACGCCGCTGACCTCCTACGGCACGCAGAAGTCGATCTGCGAAATGCTGATCGCGGATTACAGCCGCAGGGGCTTTCTCGACGGCATCGGCATCCGCCTGCCGACCATCTGCGTTCGGCCGGGCAAGCCCAACAAGGCAGCGTCCGGCTTCTTCTCCAACATCATCCGCGAGCCGCTGGCCGGCCATGAGGCCGTGCTGCCGGTCTCGGAAGACGTCCGCCACTGGCACGCCTCGCCACGCTCGGCGGTGGGCTTCCTGGTTCACGCCGGCACCATGGACCTCGCCGCCATGGGCGCGCGGCGCAATCTCAGCATGCCCGGAATGTCGGTCACCGTGGGCGAACAGATCGCGGCGCTGGAGCGGGTCGCCGGCAAGAGCGTGGTGGCGCGGATCAGGCGCGAGACCGATCCGGTGATCACCGGCATCGTGTCCGGCTGGCCGCGCGACTTCACCACCGACCGCGCCCTCAAGCTCGGCTTCACCACGGCGGAAAAGACCTTTGACGACATCATCCGGATTCACATCGAGGATGAGCTGGGCGGAAAGTTCGTGGCGTAACGCAGCTCTCTCCCCGTCATGGCCGGGCTTGTCCCGGCCATCCACGATGTTCCGCACGAACGTGGATGCCCGGCACAAGGCCGGGCATGACGGAGTTCCGATCGCAAATGCAGAGCTGAAGCGCATCCTGCAATGACGGTTTGATCTGCCGGCTCCCGTGTCTATATTGACCCCAACAACTTCACCCGGGAGAAACCGCATGACCGCCAGCATCGTTGGATGGGCGCATACGCCGTTCGGCAAGTTCGACGCAGAGACCGTCGAGAGCCTGATCGTCAAGGTCGCCAATGAGGCGATGGCCGATGCGGGGATTTCCGCGGCCGACGTCGACGAAATCGTGCTCGGCCATTTCAACGCTGGTTTCTCGCCGCAGGACTTTACGGCCGCTTTGGTGCTGCAGGCCGATCCGGCGCTGCGCTTCAAGCCCGCCACCCGCGTCGAAAATGCCTGCGCCACCGGCTCGGCCGCGGTGCACCAGGGCGTGAAATCCATCGCCGCGGGCACGGCAAAAATCGTGCTGGTGGTCGGCGTCGAGCAGATGACGCGCACGCCCGGCCCGGAGATCGGCAAGAACCTGCTGCGCGCGTCCTACCTGCCGGAAGACGGCGAGACCCCCGCGGGTTTCGCCGGCGTATTCGGCGGCATCGCGCAAAAATACTTCCAGAAATACGGCGACCAGTCCGACGCGCTGGCGATGATCGCCGCCAAGAACCACGCCAATGGCGTGCACAATCCCTATGCGCAGATGCGCAAGGATTTCGGTTTTGAGTTCTGCCGCTCCGAGAGCGAGAAGAACCCGTTCGTCGCAGGTCCGCTGAAGCGCACCGACTGTTCGCTGGTGTCGGACGGCGCCGCGGCCCTGGTGCTCACGGACTCCGAGACCGCGAAGACCATGGGCAAGGCGGTGACCATCAAGGCCACCGCGCATGCCCAGGACTTCCTGCCGATGTCCAAGCGCGACATTCTCGCCTTCGAGGGCTGCACTGTGGCCTGGCAGCGCGCGCTGGAGGCGGCCGGCATCACCCTCGATGATCTCTCCTTCGTGGAAACCCACGACTGCTTCACCGTGGCCGAACTGATCGAATACGAAGCCATGGGCCTGACCGAACGCGGGCAGGGCGCCCGTGCCATCAAGGAAGGCTGGACCCAGAAGGACGGTAAACTGCCGATCAATCCGTCCGGCGGCCTCAAGGCCAAGGGCCATCCGATCGGCGCCACCGGCGTCTCCATGCATGTGCTGAGCGCGATGCAACTGCTCGGCCAGGCGCCGGAAGGCATGCAGATCAAGAACGCCAAGCTGGCCGGGATCTTCAACATGGGTGGCGCGGCGGTGGCCAACTACGTCTCCGTGCTGGAGCCCGCGAAATAGCCCGGCGCAGGCGAGGATAGCCCATGAACGTGGCCGACTGGCTGGCAGCGTCCGCGCGTCTGCATCCCCATGCGCCGGCGCTGCTGAGCGGCACGGCGGTCGAGGCGGACTACGCGACCTTTGCCCGGCGTGCCCGTGCGCTCGGCGCGGCGCTGATGCGCGATTATGGCGTGCAGCCGGGCGACCGCGTCGCGCTGTTCATGTCCAACTGCACCCAATATCTCGAATGCATGTATGCGGTGTGGTGGATCGGCGCCGCGGTGATCCCCATCAACGCCAAGCTGCACGGCCGCGAAGCCGCGTGGATCTGCGACAATGCTGGCGCCAGGCTCGCCTTCGTCGATGACGACAGCAGCAAGGCGCTGGCGCAGGTCATGGAAGACCTGCCGGCCGGCATGCAGATGCTGGCGGTGGAGTCGGCCGAGTATCGCAGCTTTCGCAACGACGACGGTGGCCTGCCGGCGCCGCTGCCGCGCGACGATCACGATCTGGCCTGGCTGTTCTACACCTCCGGCACCACCGGCCGGCCGAAGGGCGTGATGCTCAGCCACGGCAATCTGGTGGCGGCGTCGCTGTGCTATCTCGCCGATGTCGATACGGTCACCGGCCAGGACGCCGCACTCTACGCCGCGCCGATTTCCCACGGCGCCGGTCTGTACAACTTCATCCATGTCCGCATGGCCGCGCGCCATGTGGTGCCGGTCTCCGGCGGCTTCGATGCCGACGAGGTGCTGACGCTGGCAAAGCAGCTCGACCATGTCGCGATGTTTGCCGCGCCCACCATGGTGCGCCGCCTGGTCGATGCCGCCAAGAAGCGCGGCGAGCAGGGCGAGGGCATTCGCACCATCGTCTATGGCGGCGGTCCGATGTATCTCGCCGATATCCGCGACGCGCTCGCCACCATGGGCCAGCGTTTTGTGCAGATCTACGGGCAGGGCGAGTCGCCGATGACCATCACCTCGCTGCCGCGCGCCTGGCATGCGGACGTCGATCATCCCCGCTATCTACAGCGCCTCGCTTCGGTCGGGGTGGCGCAGAGCGTGATGTCGGTGCGCATCACCGATGCCGATGGCAAGCCGCTGCCGGCGGGCGAGACCGGCGAGATCGAGGCCAGGGGGCCGGCGGTGATGCTCGGCTACTGGAACAACGACAAGGCCAATGCCGAGACGCTGAAGGACGGCTGGCTGCGCACCGGCGACGTCGGCCGGCTCGACGAAGACGGCTTCCTCACATTGTCCGACCGCTCCAAGGACGTGATCATCTCCGGCGGGACCAACATCTATCCGCGCGAGGTCGAGGAGGCGCTGCTGACCCATCCCGATGTGCAGGAGGTGTCGAGCATCGGCGTGCCAGATCCCGAATGGGGTGAGATCGTCGTCGCCTGCGTGGTGCTCAAGCCCGGCGCCACGGCGGACGACGCGGCGCTGGACGCCCATTGCCTGCGCAGCATCGCCCGCTTCAAGCGGCCGAAGCGCTACGTGTTCATGGACGCATTGCCGAAGAACAATTACGGCAAGGTGCTGAAGACCGAATTGCGGCAGGTCATGGCGCAATCCGGCCCGCCGTCGTCATCCTGAGGTGCGCGCTCTTGCGCGCCTCGAAGGATGGGCTGCAAGCTGGTGGCCGCATCCTTCGAGGCTCGCCGTTGCGGCGGAGCAAGAGCTGCGCCTGAGGCGAGCGCCTCAGGATGACGATGTCCCTCCGTGCGGCAAAATATCGATAGGTCCGGCGCCGCGAACCGGCTAACCCTTGCGTAACTTCAAAGTCCCCCAGGAGACGACCTCATGGCCAACGACAATTCGCTTTCGCTTTCCGAACTCAACGACCGCATCGCCATCCTGCAGGATAATATCCGCCAACTGGTCGAGCAGGCCGCCGGCGCCTCGGGCGGCTCGACCGAAGAACGCACCGCCGATCGCCTCGAAGCGCAGAATGCCGAGCTGGACAAGCTGACCGCCGCGCGCGACGCGCTGTTGGGCAAGTAGGCGGCGAAGGTCCGTGCTCTCTTGTCCCGGACGCGGTGCAGCGCCCTTTGCGCTGCTCCGCAGATCCGGGACCCTGCCTTTCGCGGCATGAGCTGGACCCCGGATCAGCAGCGCACCACGTCGCAAGGGCGACGCGTTGCGCAGCATCCGGGGAACGCCGCACCGCCCCGTCCATTGCCCGACACCTTCATCCCACGCATGCGGCCCCGCGCCAGCCGGCCTTGATCTTGCCGATGCCATGCCGCTACTAGGCAGCAGCGAGACGGCGCCCGAGAGCGCCGCGCGATGCTGATCGGGAGCGGACGAAACCATGGGACCATTGCAAGGGGTCAGAGTCATCGACATGACGTCGGTGCTGATGGGCCCATACGCCACCCAGATGCTCGGTGATTACGGCGCCGACGTCGTCAAGGTCGAATCCCCCGATGGCGACGTCACCCGGCAGATCGGGCCGATGCGCCATCCCGGCATGGGACCGTTCTTTCTCAACACCAATCGCAGCAAGCGCAGCCTGTGCCTCGACCTCAAGAAACCCGCCGGCCGCGATGCGTTGCTGCGGCTGGTCAGGGACGCCGACGTTCTGATCTACAACATCCGCCCGCAGGCCATGGCGCGGCTCGATCTGAGCTACGAGGTCTGCGCGGCGATCAATCCCCGGCTGGTCTATGCCGGCGTGTTCGGCTTCGGGCAGGACGGCCCCTATGCGGCCAAGGCCGCCTATGACGACCTGATCCAGGGCGCCACGGCGCTGCCGCATCTGGTGGCGCGCGTCAGCGACGGCCCGCCGCGCTACGTGCCCAACGCGCTGGTCGACCGCATTGTCGGCCTCACGGCCGTCGGCGCCATTCTCGCCAGCGTGGTGCATCGCGACCGCACCGGGCAGGGCCAGCGGCTGGACATTCCCATGTTCGAAACCATGGCCAGCTTCGTGATGGGCGACCATCTCGGCGGCCTCACCTATGAGCCGCCGCTCGACAAGGGCGGCTACGCCCGCCATCTGTCGCCGGACCGTCGCCCGTACCAGACCAGCGACGGCTACATCTGCGCCATGGTCTACAACGACAAGCAGTGGCTGAGCTTCCTGCGTGCGGTCGGCCGCGACGACCTGCTGGCCGATCCGATGTATGCGAGCTTCCCGCAGCGCACGGCGCATATCGACGTGGTGCTGGCCGAACTGTCGAACATCTTCCTGACCAGAACGACCGCGGAATGGATCAGGCTGCTGGACGATGCCGACGTCCCGTCACTGCCGATGCACGACCTCGAGAGCATGCTGACCGATCCGCATCTGCTGGCGACGGATTTCTTCCCCGTGGTCGAGCATCCCACCGAAGGCGCGATCCGCAACATGAAGGTCTCCGCCACCTGGTCGCAGACCCCCGTGGAAACGCCGCGGCTTGCCGCCATGCTGGGCGAGCACAGCGCCGAGATCCTCGCCGAGGCCGGCTATTCCGCCGCCGAAATCGCGCAGCTCGCTGCCGACGGCGTCATTCGCACGCCGATCCTCGATACCGCACAGGTCTGATCCCATGGATTTCGCCACCGACGCCAACGAGGAGTCGATCCGCGACGCGATCGAAAAGATCTGCGCCCGCTTCGACGATGCCTACTGGCTGGGCAAGGACAAGGACGGCGGCTTCCCGCACGAATTCCACAAGGCGATGGCCGAGGCCGGCTGGCTCGGCATCTGCATTCCCGAAGCCTATGGCGGCTCCGGGCTGGGGATCAGCGAGGCCGCGATCATGATGCGGACCATTTCGGAATCCGGGGCAGGGATGTCCGGCGCCTCGGCGATCCATATGAATGTGTTCGGGCTCAATCCCGTGGTGGTGTTCGGCACGCCCGAACAATGCGCGCGCATGCTGCCCGGCATCGTGTCGGGGGCGGAAAAAGCCTGCTTCGCGGTCACCGAACCCAACACCGGCCTCAACACCACGCGGCTGAAAACCCGCGCGGTGCGCGACGGCGACAAATACGTGGTCAACGGCCAGAAGGTGTGGATCTCCACCGCCCAGGTGGCGGAAAAGATCCTGCTGCTGGCGCGCACCACGCCGCTCGAAGATGTGAAGAAGCCGACCCACGGCCTTAGCCTGTTCTACACCGATTTCGATCGCAGCAGGATCGCCGTGCACGAGATCGAGAAGATGGGCCGCAAGGCCGTCGACTCCAACGAGCTGTTCATCGCGGATTTCGAGATCCCCGTTGCCGACCGCATCGGCGAGGAGGGGCGCGGCTTCGACTACATCCTGCATGGCATGAATCCGGAGCGTATCCTGATCGCTGCCGAAGCCGTCGGTCTCGGCAAGCTGGCCCTGAAGCGCGCCGCCGACTACGCCAAGTCGCGCGTCGTGTTCAACCGCCCGATCGGCCAGAACCAGGCGATCCAGCATCCCCTGGCGAAGAACTGGATGGAGCTGGAAGCCGCCTGGCTGATGACCCTGTCGGCCGGCTGGCAATACGATCAGAACCTGCCGTGCGGCCCCGCCGCCAATGCCGCGAAATATCTCGCCGGCGAGGCCGGCTATCACGCCTGCGAGCAGGCGGTGATGACCCATGGCGGCTTCGGCTACGCCAAGGAATATCACGTCGAGCGCTATCTCAGGGAATCCCTGATCCCGCGTATCGCGCCGATCAGCCGCGAGCTGATCCTGTCCTTCATCGCCGAGCGCGTGCTCGGGCTGCCGAAGTCGTATTGATGATGGTGTCGCCATTGAGCAGCGCAGCGCGGTCCATCGTTGCGGTGGCAACTCTCCGCCCGTCGTCCCCGCGAAGGCGGGGACCCATACCCTCCGCTCCTCCAAACGGAGCGCCGTGGCTCCCGCAGCGCGCCACTCGGAATACGGTGGTTATGGGTCCCCGCCTTCGCGGGGACGACGACCGAGCTTGGCGCAACACATGAGCTACATCACCGGCGTCGGCCTCACCCCGTTCGGCAAGCATGAGGGCTCGTCCACCCTCGACCTGATGAGCACGGCCGCCGAAGCCGCGCTCGCCGATGCCGGCCTCAAGCGATCCGACATCGACGGTTTCCTGTGCGGCTATTCCACCACCATGCCGCATATCATGCTGGCCACCGTGTTCGCCGAGCATTTCGGCATCACCCCGTCCTATGCCCACGCCATCCAGGTCGGCGGCGCCACCGGCATGGCGATGGCCATGCTGGCGCATACGCTGGTGGATGCCGGTGTCGCAAAGCATGTGCTGGTGGTCGGCGGCGAAAACCGCCTGACCGGCCAGAGCCGCGACGCCTCGATCCAGGCGCTGGCGCAGGTCGGCCATCCCGTCTTTGAGGTGCCGCTTGGCCCGACCATCCCCGCTTACTACGGTCTCGTCGCCAATCGCTACATGCACGACTACGGCGTCACCGAGGAAGACCTCGCCGAATTCGCCGTGCTGATGCGGGCGCACGCGCTGACCCATCCCGGCGCGCAGTTTCATGACGCCATCACCGTGGCCGACGTCATGGAATCGAAGCCGATCGCCAGTCCGCTGAAGCTGCTGGATTGCTGCCCGGTGTCCGACGGCGGCGCCGCTTTCGTGGTCAGCCGCGAGCGCACCGGCGCCATCGGCGTCCGCGTTCTGGGTGCCGCGCAGGCGCATACCCATCAGCATGTCACCGCGGCGCCCGCGCTATCCGAGCTTGGCGCGGAAATCTCCATCGCCCGGCTCAAGGCTGCGACCGGCATCGCCATCGCCGATGTGCGCTACGCTGCCGTCTACGACAGCTTCACCATCACCCTTGCCATGCTGCTGGAAGACCTCGGCCTCGCCCGCCGCGGCGAAGCGGCGGCGCTGGTGCGCGCCGGGCATTTCGGACAACACGGCGCCATGCCGCTGAACACCCATGGCGGCTTGCTGAGCTATGGCCATTGCGGCGTCGGCGGCGCCATGGCGCATCTGGTCGAGACCCATCTGCAGATGACCGGCCGCGCCGCCAACCGCCAGGTGCGCGATGCCTCGCTGGCGCTGCTGCATGGCGACGGCGGCGTGCTGTCGTCCCATGTCAGCATGGTCCTGGAGCGGGTGCAATGAAGTCGCTCAAGCCAGTTGCCGACTGGACCACCGGCGTGGAAGCTATCAGCTATCAAACGTGCGCGTCGTGCCAAGCCGTGCAATATTTCCGCCGTGCCTTCTGCGCCGCTTGCGGCGCGCCCGACCCGGTCGACAAAATCGCCAGCGGGCAGGGCACCGTCTACGCGACATCGCTGGTGCTGCGCGCGGCGACGCCCGAGGCGCGCGCCCACGTGCCCTACAACATCGTTCTCATCGACACCGCCGAAGGTTTTCGCATGATGGCCCACGGGGCCAACGATCTCGTCATCGGCGACAAGGTGGCTGCCGGCTTCCGGCAATTCACCGGTCGCCTCGTACCCTATTTCGAAAGGACTCTTCCATGAGCCGTCTTCGCGCCGCCCTCGATCCCCGCTCGGTCGCCATCATCGGTGCCTCCGAAAATCCCAACAAGGTTGGCGGCCGGCCGGTTCATTACCTCAAGAAATTCGGCTTCAAGGGCAAGATCTATCCGATCAATCCGACCCGCACCGAGATCCAGGGCGAGCGCTGCTATCCGAGCCTGCGCGATCTGCCGGAGGCGCCGGAGATGGTGATCGTCGCGGTGGCCGGCGACAATGCCATTGCCGCGGTGGAAGATTGCGCCGCCTTCGGCGTCAAGATCGCCGTGGTGATGGCCTCGGGTTTCGGCGAGGTCGATGCCATCGCCGGCAAGGCCAAGGAGCGCCGCATGGTCGAGGTCGCTCACAAGGCCGGCATGCGCATTGTCGGGCCGAATTCGCAGGGCCTCGCCAATTTCGGCACCGGCGCCATCGCCTCGTTCTCCACCATGTTCATGGAGTTCGACCGCGTCGAGGGCCATGTCGCCATGCTCAGCCAGAGCGGCGCGCTGTCCACCGTGCCGGTCGGCTTCCTCAATCCGCGCGGCATCGGCGTGCGCCACAGCCATGCCACCGGCAACGATGCCGACATCACCGTGGGCGAACTGGCCATTGCGGTGGCCGAAGATCCCGAGGTCAAGCTGATGCTGCTCTATCTCGAGAGCATCCCGGACAAGAAGTATCTCGAAGAACTCGCGGCCATCGCGCTCGACCGCGACCTGCCGATTATCGCGCTGAAGTCGGGCCGCTCCGAGGCCGGCCGCCAGGCCGCGCAGTCGCACACCGGCGCGCTGGCCAACGAGGACCGCGTGGTCGATGCCTTCTTCGAGCATCATGGCATCTGGCGCGCGCCGGACATGCGCGGCCTGGTGGAGGCCACCGAGCTCTATCTCAAGGGCTGGAAGCCGCGGGGCAGGCGGCTGGTCGCCATCAGCAATTCCGGCGCGGTCTGCGTGATGACGGCGGACGCCGCCACCACCGTGGGCATGCCCATGGCCAAACTGTCTGACGATACGGACAGGAAACTGAAGGGCATCCTGCCGAGCTTTGCCACCACGACCAATCCCATCGATCTCACCGCGGCGCTGCTCTCCAACAGCCGGCTGTTCGGCGACATCCTGCCGGTAATTGCCGAGGACCCTGCCGCCGATGCCTTCGTGATCGGCGTGCCCGTCGCCGGTCCCGGCTATGACGTGGCGGCCTTTGCGCGGGACTCCGCAGCCTTCGCAGCGCAGACCGGCAAGCCGCTGGTGGTGGCGGCGACGCAGCCCAGCGTGGCCGTGGAATTCCAGGCCCAGGGCGTCTCGGTATTTCCTACCGAGGTGGAGGCGGTCACCGCGCTGCATCAGTTCCTCGCCCATCGCGAGTTGATGGCGCGCACGCTGGAGCGCCGCGCCAGCCGCGGAAAATCCGACGCGCTGATCGCGTCGGCCGGCGAGATGACCATGCTGAACGAGGCCGACAGTCTCGACCTGCTGGGCAAACGCGGCATTCCCGTGGTGCCGTACCGGCTGTGCCGCTCGCGCGCCGAAGCCGTTGCGGCCTTCGAGGCCATCGGCGGTCCTGTTGTCGTCAAGGGCTGCTCGGCCGATATCGCGCACAAGTCCGAACTCGGCCTGGTCAAGGTCGGCGTCAAGGCGCGCGAGGAGGCCGGCGAGATCTACGCCGTGATGGAGGACATCATCCGCAAGCACGGCGCGCGCTTCGACGGCGTCATCGTCGCCGCCATGGCCAGCGGCCGCCGCGAGATCATGATCGGCGCGCATCGCGATCCGGTGTTCGGCCCGGTGGTCGCGGTCGGCGACGGCGGCAAGTATGTCGAGGTGTTCAAGGACACGACGCTGCTGCTGCCGCCCTTCTCGACCGACGACGTCCGGGAAGCGCTCGGCAGGCTGCGCATCGCGCCGCTGTTCGCCGGCGTGCGCGGCGAACCGCCGATGGACGTCGCGGCGCTCTGCGACGCCGTGGTGAAGATCGGCGAACTGATGCGCGACGCGTCGGCCAAGGTGATGAGCATCGACCTCAACCCTGTCATGCTCGACAGCGCGGGCAAGGGCTGCGTGGTGGTCGATGCCGTGGTGTTTCAGGGGAGGTAGCCTTCGGTCCGGTTCCTCACCGTTTCCCGGGCGCGCTGCAGCACAGGCGATGCGCAGCATCGCCGAAAGTGCTGCTGCGCAGACCCGGGATCCAGCTTCTTGATGTCAACGAGCTGGGCCGGATCTGCGGTGCACCATGCCGCGCAAGCGCGGCGTGGTGCACCGCGTCCGGGGAACGGACCCAACTCGGATGGCGATATTTTTTCCTAGACTCTCTTGACGATCATTGGTTTAGGTTTATAATCCATGACATCCCGTCCCACCGAGAGGGGCGTATCGCGATCGTCAGGTTCGCGGGGCGGGGTGCGGTGGACGCGGCAGCGTCAGGCGCGGAATTCGGTTCAGGGCTCGCCAGAATGGCCAGTGAGAACTGAAGGAAGCGCAGACGACAGCGCTGCGCGGACGGCGAAGGCGTGTGGTCCTGGTGCCCCGCGTGAGCACCAAGCCCGGTGGAGAGTCCGCGGCAACCCGTCCGTGGAACACCCTCAACCGGAAGCGACGGCGACGAGAAACCGTGTCGGCCGCCGGGGAGAGCACGCAATAAGCCGTTAACACCACTGCGCGCGGAACGCCGGGCTGTTTCCCGGTGTGACCGTGGCAAGCCTTGTGCGCTTACTATACTTTGCGCACAAGCCCATGGGTGCATCGGGCACCCGGCGTTCCGCGCGACCTCTCGATTTCGAGGGGGCAAGGGAATGCAGCACAGCCCGGGCGCGCAAGCGTCGCGGGGATGCGATCGCATGGCTGTTTGACAATTGAATCAGATGTTCAGGCAAGGCGCCTGAAGAATCCCTCCCCCGGAGCGCGGCGCAGTCGCGCGAGGCGGGGAGGGTCGGCCGAACGAAGGCGATGCGCAGCATCGGCGAAGTGGAGGCCGGGCTGGGGGCGCGCCACGCGCTGTCGCGTATGCTGCGCGTCCCCCCACCCGACGCGTTGTTCGCTCCGCTCACACGCGCCACCCTCCCCACCGCGAAGACGCGTGGGGAGGGAAAAGGAAGAGCGCTGCGCAGCGCCCGCGCGCCTCACGTCTCGACAATCACCAGCAACTGACCTTCGGCCACCACGTCGTCGATCGCCACCAGGATCGACTTGATTCTCGCTGCCACAGGCGAGGCGACGGGAATCTCCATCTTCATGGCCTCGACGAAGGCGACCTCTTCGCCCGCGCCGACGCTTGCGCCGATGTCGAGCGGCAATGCGCAAATGCGCCCGGCGACTTCGCTGGTGATCTTGATCTCTGGCATGGCGTCCTCCGTCGATCGCACCGGCTGCTCGTTTGAGTGGCAGCGGTCGGATCGAACTGCGCAAAAGGTTGGAGAGAGAGAAATGGGATGGGGTGTTGTCGTGCAGGATTGCGTGATGTAGCTTGGACCGCAAGTGGAATTTAATTCCGCAGAACGAAATAGGCAGGCGCGCAGGGGAGGGTCACAATGACCGGATCCGAAGATGCGCCGTCGACAGGAAACGCATCATGGGACGACGCTCGGAGCGGCTTAGCAAAAACGGGATTCTGGCCAGCGATCTGGCAGGTGATGGCGACGTCATCCAGGTGGTGTCGCGGGCCTTCGATATCCTGCGTTGCTTCGAGGGCCACGACGCCCGGCTCGGCAATCTCGAAATCTCCAATCGCTGCGGCCTGCCGCGCTCCACGGTGTCGCGGCTGACGCATACGCTGACCCGCATGGGCCGGCTGGCCTATCTGCCCGCCGACCAGAAGTACCGCATCGGGCCGAGCGCGGTGGCCATGAGCACGTCGATGACCCGCGGTCTGCAGCTGCGCAACCTGATCCGCCTGCGGCTACAGGAGGTCGCCGACCAGATCCCCGGCACCATCGGCTTCCTGGTGCCCGACCGTTTCCATATGGTCTATCTGGAATATGCCCGCGCCGATCACGCGCTCGGCCTGCATTCCACCACCGGCAGCCGGATCGCCATGGGCCGCACCGCGGCGGGACACGCTTACACCGCCGCCCTCGACGACAACGTCGGCGACGCGCTGATCAACGATATCGCACGCGAAGTCCCCGAAGACGGCCGCGTGCTGCGCAGCCGGATCGAGGCCAATCGCCAGTCGCTGCGCGAGAACGGCTACGTCACCGCCACCGGGCTGTTCACGCCGCATATTAACGGCATCGCGACGCCCATGTGGTCGCCGCAATATCAGACCTATGTGGTGGTCACCATCGGCCTGTTGTCGTCCATGTATGACGAGAAGCGGATGCAGGACGAAGTGGCGCCGCTGCTGCTCGCGCTCAGCGGCACCATCGGCCAGATGGTCACCAACGCCGATAACGGCCTCTACAACGCGGCGACCGACGCGCCGCCTCCCTCAATCAACAAGAAGACCATCAAGGCGGAGGCCACGAATGAACTGGAAGCCGGAACTCGACTACCTCTCCCGGCGCGAAGCGTTCGCGCGGGAGATGGGCGGCGTTGACAAGGTCAAGCGACAGCATGACCAGGGCCGGCTGACGGTTCGCCAGCGCATCGACGGATTGATCGATGCCAACAGCTTTCACGAGGTCGGCGCCATCTCCGGCGTCGCCGAATATGACGAAGCGGGCACGCTCACCCAGCCGACGCCGGCGAACTGCGTGTTCGGCCGCGGCAAGATCGATGGCCATCCCGTCGTTGTGGTCGGCGACGACTTCACGGTGCGCGGCGGCTCGGCGGATGCGTCGATTTCTGCCAAGCCGCTGATGGCCGAGCAGATGGCCCATGATTTCCGGCTGCCCATCGTGCGGATCATCGAGGGCTCCGGCGGCGGCGGTTCGGTCAAGACCATCGAGACCAAGGGCGCGGCCAATCTGCCGGGCGGCGTCGGCGGCACGCAATGGTACTGGTACACGATCGCCAACATGGCGCAGGTGCCGGTGGTCGGCCTCGGCCTTGGTTCGGTCGCGGGACTCGGCGCCGCGCGACTGGCGGCGAGCCACTATTCGGTGATGACCAAGACTTCCGCCATGTTCGTGGCCGGACCGCCGGTGGTGAAACGGCTCGGCCAGGACCTGACCAAGTGGGAGCTCGGCGGCGCCGATATCCAGACCCGCGCCGGCGGCGTCGATCACGCGGTCGACACCGAGGAAGAGGCTTTTGCCTGCGCGCGAAGATTCCTGTCGTATCTGCCGTCGTCGGTCTACGGCCTGCCGCCGACCGTGGCCTGCAACGACGATCCGGAACGCGCCGAGGAATCGCTGATCTCTGCGGTGCCGCGCAATCGCCGGCAGGTCTACAAGATGCGCCCGATCATCGACGCCGTCGTCGACAAGGGCTCGTTCTTCGAGATGGCCGCGAATTTCGGCCGGCCGGTCATCGCCGGCTTTGCCCGGCTCGAGGGCCGTCCCGTGCTGCTGCTCGCCGGCGACTCCTATCACTATGGCGGCTCGTGGACCGCGGAGGCGTGCCAGAAGGTGGTGCGCTTCGTCGATCTCGCCGAGACCTTCCATCTGCCGGTGGTCTATCTGATGGACTGTCCGGGCTTCATGATCGGGCTCGAGGCGGAGAAGGCCGCCACCATCCGCCACGGCGTGCGCGCCATGGCCGCGGTCAACCAGACCACGGTGCCATGGTGCACGATCATCATCCGCAACGCCTTCGGCGTCGCCGGCGTGGTGCATCAGCCGGCCAACCGCTTCTCGATGCGCTATGCGTGGCCGTCGGCCTATTGGGGCTCGCTGCCGCTGGAGGGCGGCATCGAGGCCGCCTATCGCGCCGAGATCGACGCGGCCGCCGATCCCAAGGCCAAACAGCAGGAGATCGAGGACCGCCTCAACAAGCTGCGCTCGCCGTTCCGCTCGGCGGAGAAGTTCTGGGTCGAGGAGATCATCGATCCTCGCAAGACGCGTTCGCTGCTGTGCGAGTTCGCGCGCCTCGCGGAGCCGTTGCGAACGGCCGGACCGTCACGGCTGGCAATGCGGCCGTAACCCAATGTTGTCGTTCCGCGGCGCGGGCGGCGCAAGCCGACCGCGACCCCAGAACCTCGAGGTGTTTAGCACTGAACATGTCAGGATTCCGGGTTCGCTCGGGCTGCACCCTCGCGCCCCGGAATGACAGTGCTAGGCAGCCGCCACCTTCTTGTCGCGCGCGATCATCAACACGATGATCGCCGCGACGATGCACAGCGCGCCGGCGGCGAAGAACGCCGGCAGGTAGCTCAGCAGCACGGTGCGCGACAGGCCGGCGCCGAATGCCGCGGTGGCTGCCCCCAACTGGTGGCCGGCAAAAATCCAGCCGAACACCAGGCCGGCGCGCTCGGGCCCGAACTTGGCGGCGGTCAGCCGCACCGTCGGCGGCACGGTGGCGATCCAGTCGAGGCCATAGAACATGGCGAACAGCGACAGGCCGTAGAACGAGAAGTCGGTGAACGGCAGCGCCAGTAGTGACAGGCCGCGCAGCCCGTAATACCAGAACAGCAGATAGCGGTTGTCGTAGCGATCCGACAGCCAGCCCGAGGCGATGGTGCCGATGAAGTCGAACACGCCCATGGCCGCGAGAAGGCCGGCGGCCTGCATCTGCGGGATGCCGAAATCGAGGCACATGGGGATCAGATGCACCTGCACCAGCCCGTTGGTGCTGGCGCCGCAGATGAAGAAGGTGGCGAACAGAATCCAGAACACCCGCGTCCTGGCGGCATCGCGCAGCGCGCCGAGCGCGGCCGCCATGATCGGTGCGTTGCCGGGAGCAGGGGCCGGCAGCGGCGCGGTGCCGGTGTCGCCATAGGGACGCAGCCCGATATCGCCCGGACGGTCGCGCATCACCAGCAGCACGCCGAGCGCCGCCACCGCCAGCATCACGCACATCAGCGCCAGCGCCCAGCGCCAGTCGCTGCGTTCGGTGATGCTGGCCAGGATCGGCAGGAAGATCAGCTGGCCGGTTGCAGCACTCGCAGTGAGAATGCCGACCACCAGCCCGCGCCGCGCGCTGAACCAGCGCGCCGCGATGGTGGCGCCGAGCACCAGCGCAGTCATGCCGGTGCCGATGCCGACCGCGACGCCCCATAGCAAAACCGGCTGCCAGAGCTGCGTCATGGCCAGCGACAGCAGCAGGCTTGAGACCACCACCAGCAGCGCCGCCAGCGTGACGTTGCGCAGGCCGTAGCGGTTCATCAGTGCGGCGGCGAACGGCGCCATCAATCCGAACAGCACGAAGCGGATCGACATCGCCGAGGCGATTTCCGCGGTGCTCCAGCCGAATTCCTTCTGCAGCGGCACGATGAAGACGCCGGGCGCGCCGACCGCAGCGGCGCTGACCAGCGCCGTGAGGAATGTCACGGCGACCATCGCCCATCCGTAGTGGATGTTGCGGCGGGCGAGGGCAGTCGAGAGCCATCCGGAGATCATGGAGTTTCCTGTCGTATTGAATTATGAATATCATATAACGCGCCGCGCCATTTGCAATGCGATACGAGCTGAAACTCCTGTGTAGCTGTGACGGACTACCGCTTGCGGTTGATGAAGCCTTGCATTAGCCGTTGCGGCTCGCCGGTCAGATAGGCTTCGCCGAACACCCCGATGCTGAGGCTGACGGATTCCTTCAGCGGCAGTTCTTCCCATTGTTTCAATAGCGCTTTCTGCGCGCGCAGCGCTTGCGGGGCGCATTTCAGCAACATGGCGAGCGTGCTTTCGACGGCGGCATCGAGTCCGCCCTCCGGTGCCACCACATCGACCAGCCCCCAGTTCAGCGCGGTCGGCGCGTCGATGGTGGCTGCCGTCATGATCAGCCAGCGGGCGCGCCCCCAGCCGACCAGTCGCGGCAGCAGGGCGGCGTGGATCACCGAGGGGATGCCGACCCGCACCTCCGGCATGGCGAATTTCGCGTCGTGGGCGGCGACCCGGAAATCGCAGGCTGCCGCGAATTCCAGCCCGCCGCCGAGGCACCAGCCCGGGATTCGCGCGATCACCGGCGCCGGAAACGTCCGCGCCGCCTCGCAGAGGTCGCGCAGGCCGGTGATGAACCGCTCGGCCGAAGCCTGGTCGAGCGTGGCCATCTCCTTGATGTCGGCGCCGCCGATCATGCTCTTTTCACTCTGGCCGGCGATCACCAGGGCGCGAATATCGCCCTCCGACGCCAGAACATCGAGCCCTTCGCGGACGGCGTTGATCGCGGGCGAATCGAGGATGTTGAGCGGGCCCGCGTTGCAGATCGTCAGTTTCACGACGCCGCGTTGATCACGATCAATGCCGCAGTGGGAGTTGAGCATATGCATGGAGGCCTCGCAGGTCGGGCTGGCGTGAACCGCCGGTCTTGTCGTACCACTTCCGGGTCAAAGCTGGAACCTGTCAAGTTCCTGCAGCGATTTCCGTTTCGGTAGCGGGGGCTGCGTTGCACCGGGTGGCGCAGTGAAGTAAAATGATAGTCATCATTTATACGGCCGATCAGTGTCGGTTACCGTTTACTGGAATCGCTCAAAAATCCGCCTCGTTTCAGAGCTGCCGGGCTCTTCGACGCGATAGATGCCGTGGTACGGTTTGAGACATCGTATGGAGTCAGGATGCGCTATTCGAAGGAACACAAGCTCGAGACCCACGCGCGAATCGTGAAGAAGGCTTCGGTGCGGCTGCGTGAACGGGGCGCGCACGGCATTGGTGTGGCCGACCTGATGAAGGACGCCGGCCTGACCCACGGCGGCTTTTATGCGCATTTCGATTCTGCGCGAGGCGCTGGTCGTCGAAGCCTTCGCCTATGCCATGGATCGCTCGACCGATCGCTGGCGCCATCTTGCCGGCCAGACGTCGCCCGACGATCGGCTGGCCACCATTGTGGATGCGTACCTGTCGCCGCAGCATCGCGACAATCCCGGCCACGGTTGCGCGGTGCCGGCGCTTGGCGCGGAAATCGCCCGCGAGAGCCCGAAGACCCGAAAGGCCTTTGCGGCCAAGCTGGAACAGATGATCGGAATGCTGTCCGAGCAGATCGGGGATGCGACACCCAAAGTGGCGCGCAAGCGGGCCATGGCGTCGCTCGCGACCATGATGGGAACGCTGGTGCTGGCACGGATCGCCGGCTCCGGCGAGTTCTCCGAAGAGATCCTCGCCGCAGGCCGCGAGGCCGTGCTGGGCCCGTCGCCCGCAACGAAGGCTGCGTCGAAAAAGCCGGCGAAGAAGGCTGCAGCCAAGACGTCAGGCGCCGCGAAGCACTGAGCTTGCTGACGGCATCGCCTGCGACTTTGGTCGCAGATAGCCGTGTCGGTGCCGGCCCGGCATTTTCGCAAATCCGTCCCGCGCGGAGCCCCTTTCCAAAGCCGGCAAAGACTGCTCAACATGCGGAAAAGCCGTTGTTGGGAGGATTGCATGCGTTCGATTGGACATTTTATCGGGGGCCGCGAGGTCAAGGGCACATCTGGTCGTTTTGCCGACGTGTTTGAGCCTATGACCGGCGACGTTCAGGCCCAGGTGGCGCTGGCTTCCAAAGCGGAAATGCGCGCCGCGGTCGAGAACGCGATCGAAGCGCAGGTCGCCTGGGGCGCCACCAATCCGCAGCGCCGTGCCCGCGTGATGATGAAGTTCCTCGAACTGGCGCAACGCGACTACGACAAGATGGCGGATCTTCTGGCGCGCGAGCATGGCAAGACCGTGCCGGATGCCAAGGGCGACATTCAGCGCGGTCTTGAAGTGGTCGAGTTCGCCTGCGGCGTGCCGCATCTGATGAAGGGTGAATACACCGAGGGCGCAGGACCCGGCATCGACATCTATTCGATGCGCCAGCCGCTCGGCGTGGTCGCCGGCATCACCCCGTTCAACTTTCCGGCGATGATCCCGATGTGGAAATTCGCACCGGCCATCGCCTGCGGCAACGCCTTCATCCTCAAGCCGTCCGAGCGCGATCCCGGCGTGCCGATGATGCTGGCGGAGCTGATGATGGAGGCCGGCCTGCCGCCGGGGATTCTGAATGTCGTCAACGGCGACAAGGAAGCCGTCGACGCCATCCTCGACGACCCCGATATCAAGGCTGTCGGCTTCGTCGGTTCGTCACCGATCGCGCAATACATCTACGAGCGCGCCGCCGCGACAGGCAAGCGCGCGCAATGCTTCGGCGGTGCCAAGAACCACGCCATCATCATGCCCGACGCCGATATGGACCAGACCGTCGATGCGCTGATCGGCGCCGGCTATGGTTCGGCCGGCGAGCGCTGCATGGCGATCTCGGTGGCGGTGCCCGTCGGCAAGACGACCGCCGACCGGCTGATGGAAAAGCTGATCCCGCGCGTCGAGGCGCTGAAGATCGGCCCGTCCACCGATCCGTCGGCCGACTTCGGTCCCCTGGTGACCCGCGCCGCGCTGGAGCGCGTGAAGGACTATGTCGAGGTCGGCATCAAGGAAGGCGCCAAGCTGGCCGTCGACGGCCGCGGCTTCAAGATGCAGGGCTACGAGAACGGCTTCTACATGGGCGGTTGCCTGTTCGATAATGTGACCAAGGACATGCGGATCTACAAGGAAGAGATCTTTGGCCCGGTGCTGTCGGTGGTGCGTGCGCACGACTACGCCGAAGCTTTGGCGCTGCCATCCGACCACGATTACGGCAACGGCGTTGCCATCTTCACCCGCGACGGCGATGCTGCGCGCGATTTCGCCGCCAAGGTCAATGTCGGCATGGTCGGCATCAACGTGCCGATCCCGGTGCCGATTGCCTACTACACCTTCGGCGGCTGGAAGAAGTCCGGCTTCGGCGACCTCAACCAGCACGGCCCGGATTCGATCCGCTTCTACACCAAGACCAAGACCGTCACCGCGCGCTGGCCATCCGGCGTCAAGGAGGGCGCGGAGTTCTCGATCCCGACGATGAATTAGCGGCGGGATAGCGTCGTGAGTCAGTTTTCCCTGAACGAAGACCAACTCGCCGTTCGTGACATGGCGCGCGACTTTGCCGCCGACAGGATCGCGCCGCATGCGCTCAAATGGGACGAGGAAAAGTTCTTCCCCGTCGATGTGATGCGCGAGGCGGCTGCGCTCGGCATGGGCGGTATCTATATCCGCGAGGATGTCGGTGGCTCCGGCCTGAAACGCTTCGATGCGGCGTTGATCTTCGAAGCGCTGGCGCGGGGCTGTCCCACAGTGTCGGCCTTTATCTCGATCCACAACATGGCCTCGTGGATGATCGACGCCTATGGCAATGACGAGCAGCGCAAGAAGTGGCTTCCCCGGCTGTGCACCATGGAACTGCTGGCGAGCTACTGCCTGACCGAGCCGGGCTCCGGGTCGGACGCCGCGGCGCTGCGCACGCGCGCAGCGGTGGACGGCGACCACTACGTTCTCAATGGCCAGAAGCAGTTCATCTCGGGGGCAGGGCAGAGCGGGCTCTATGTGGTGATGGTGCGCACCGGCGAGGACGGTCCGCGCGGCATCTCCACGCTGGTCATCGAGGGCGACACGCCCGGACTGTCGTTCGGCGCCAACGAACGCAAGATGGGCTGGAACGCGCAGCCGACGCGCGCGGTGATCTTCGACAATGCACGGGTGCCGGTGGCCAACCGGCTTGGCGACGAAGGTGCGGGCTTCAAGATTGCCATGGCCGGGCTGGACGGCGGCCGTATCAATATCGCCGCGTGCTCGCTCGGAGGCGCGCAATCCGCGCTCGACAAGTCGTTGGCCTATATGCGCGAACGCAAGGCCTTCGGTAAGCGGCTCGATGAATTCCAGGCGCTGCAGTTCCGCCTCGCCGACATGGCGACCGAGCTTGAGGCGGCGCGGACGTTTGTATGGCGAGCGGCGGCGGCGCTGGATCGTCACGACGTCGACGCCACCATGCTGTGCGCCATGGCAAAACGCTTCGGCACCGATGTCGGTTTCGAGGTCGCCAACCAGGCGCTGCAACTGCATGGCGGCTACGGCTATCTCAGCGAATACGGCATCGAGAAGATCGTGCGCGATTTGCGCGTGCACCAGATCCTCGAAGGCACCAATGAAATCATGCGGCTGATCGTGGCGCGCAAACTGATCGAAGGCAATCGATGACGGCGTCCTCCCCCGCAGTTGCAATTGGTCCCGAGCCCGATCTGATCGTCAGGCGCGAAGGCAACGCCGGCGTGATCCGGTTGAACCGGCCGAAGGCTCTGAATGCACTGACGCTTGAGATGACCCGCGGCATCGTCGCCGCACTGGATGTCTTCGAGGCCGATCCGCAGGTGGCGCTGATCCTGCTGGAAGGGGCCGGCGAGCGCGGGCTGTGCGCCGGCGGTGACATTCGCGGCCTCTACGAGAGTGCGAAGGCAGGCGGCGACCTCGGCAAGATCTTCTGGCGCGAGGAATACATATTGAATGCGCGCATCGCGGCATTCTCCAAGCCCTATGTGGCCTATATGGACGGGCTGGTCATGGGCGGCGGCGTCGGGCTGGCGGCGCATGGCAGCCTGCGGATCGCGACTGACCGGACGAAGATGGGGATGCCCGAAGTCGGCATCGGTTTTTTCCCCGATGTCGGCGGGACCTGGCTTTTATCGCGCGCGCCAGGCGAGGTCGGCACCTATTTCGGCCTGACCGGCACCACCATGACCGGTGCGGACGCGGTCTATGCGCATCTCGCCGATGCCGTGGTGGCGTCGGAGAACTGGCCGGCGCTGCGTGAGGCGCTGACCAGGGCACCGGCCAAGGCCGACCGCAACGCTGTTCAGGCGATCATCGACGGTTTCGCCGTCGCCGATGCCATGGCGCCGATTGCGCAGCATCAGGCCTGGATCGATGCGGTGTTCGGCCACGACAGCGTCGAGGAGATCGTGACGGCGCTGGCGCACGAGATCTCGGACTTCGCGCAGGCGACGTTGCAGGCCATGCTCGAGAAGTCGCCGACCGGGCTGAAGCTGACGCTGAAGCTGCTGCGCGACGCGCGCGCCTCGTCATCGCTCGAGGAATGCCTGACGCGGGAATATCGCGCCGCGCTGGAGATCTTCGTCAATCATGACTTCCCCGAAGGCATTCGCGCCGCCGTCATCGACAAGGACCGCAATCCGCAATGGCAGCCGGCGCGGCTTGAGCAGGTGACACTGGACATCCTCGCGCGCTACTTCCAGTCGCGCGGCGCTGACGAACTGACGTTCCCGAACTGAAATCTCAAGACAGAAAATCGAGGGCAGGACATGACCAGCATTGCATTCATCGGGCTCGGCAACATGGGCGGCCCGATGGCCGCCAACCTCGTCAAGGCCGGCCACAGGGTGACTGGATTCGATCTGGTGCCGGCGTCGCTCGACGCTGCCCGGGCGGCCGGTGTCGCCATCGCGGCGTCGGCCGTCGCGGCAGTCAAGGATGCCGAGGTGGTCGTGACCATGCTGCCTGCGGGCAAGCATGTGGCGGCGGTGTGGAGCGAGATCATTCCTGCGGTCGCCAAGGGGGCGCTGATGATCGATTGCTCGACCATCGATGTGGAAAGCGCGCGGAAATCCCATGAACTGGCGGCGCAGGCGAAATTGCCATCGGTCGATGCGCCGGTCTCCGGCGGCACCGGCGGCGCCAGGGCGGGCACGCTGACCTTCATGGCCGGCGGCGAGGCTGCGGCCTTTGCTGCGGCAAAGCCCATCCTCGAGGGCATGGGCAAGAAGATCGTACATTGCGGCGACGCCGGCGCCGGGCAGGCCGCCAAGATCTGCAACAACATGATCCTCGGCATTTCCATGATCGCGGTCAGCGAAGCCTTTGCGCTGGCCGAAAAGCTCGGCCTGTCGCATCAGGCGCTGTTCGACGTGGCCTCCACCTCGTCGGGCCAGTGCTGGTCGCTGACGTCCTATTGCCCGGTGCCGGGCCCGGTGCCGGCGTCGCCCGCCAACAACGACTACAAGCCCGGCTTCGCCGCAGCCTTGATGCTGAAGGACCTGCGGTTGTCGCAGGAGGCTGCGAAAGCTGCGGGGGCGGCGACGCCGCTGGGGGCACACGCCGAGAGTATCTATGAGACCTACGAGAAGGCCGGCCATGGCGGTGAGGATTTTTCGGGGATTATTCATCAGATTCGGGATCTGGCGGGGAAGTAGCATCATGCTCGGTGCCGTCATCCTGAGGTGCTCGCCGTCTTCGGCGAGCCTCGAAGGATGACGGCGGTGTTTGTTGTGAAGTATAATTCAAGAGGCTCATGACATGACCACCTTCCAGCAAGCCCGCGCGTTTCTGCTCGAACACCGCACCGACTACGCCGCCGCGGTCGCATGCTTCCGCTGGCCCGATCCAGTTCCGTTCAACTGGGCGCTGGACTGGTTCGATGCGGAGCTGGCTGTCAATGCCGACAGCAAGGATCGGGCGGCGCTGTGGATCGTCGATGCCGGCGGCAACCGCGAGACAAAGCTGTCATTCGCCACGCTGTCGCGGCGCTCCAGCCAGGTCGCGAACTTCCTGCGCGGGCTCGGGCTGAAGCGCGGCGATCATCTGTTGCTTCTGCTCGGCAATGTGGTGCCGCTGTGGGAGACCATGCTGGCGGCGATGAAGCTCGGCGTCGTGGTGATCCCGGCGACCACGCTGCTGACGCCCGATGAGTTGCAGGATCGGCTCGACCGCGGGCAGGCGAAGGTCGTGGTGGCGTCGCCGGACCAGACCGCGAAATTTGTCGACCGCGGCGGCGAGAACCTCATCCGCATCGTTGCCGGTGCGTCGTCGCCTGTGGACGGCTGGCTGGCCTTCGAGCAAGCCGCGGAGTTTCCGGAGACGTTTGTGCCGGACGCCCCGACCGGGCCGGACGATCCGATGTTGCTGTATTTCACCTCCGGCACCACGGCGAAACCGAAACTGGTGCTGCACAGCCAGCGCAGCTATCCGGTCGGAGGGTTGTCAACCATGTACTGGCTCGGCCTGCAGCCGGGCGATGTTCATCTCAACATCTCCTCTCCGGGCTGGGCCAAGCATGCCTGGAGCTGCCTGTTTGCGCCGTGGAATGCCGGCGCCACGGTGTACGTGGTCAACCAGCCGCGCTTCGATGCGCGCGGACTGCTCGCCACCATCGGCCGCTGCGGCGTCACCACTTTGTGCGCGCCGCCGACCGTGTGGCGGCTGTTCATCCAGGAGAAGCTCGCCACCTTCAAGGTGTCGCTGCGCGAGGTCTGCGGCGCCGGCGAGCCGCTCAATCCGGAAGTGATCGATCAGGTGCGCGCGGCCTGGGGCCTGACCATCCGTGACGGTTACGGCCAGACCGAGACCACGGCGCTGGCCGGCAATTCGCCGGGCCAGCCGGTCAAGATCGGCTCCATGGGCCGGCCGCTGCCGGGCTATCGCATCGCCATCACCGACGTCGACGGCCAGCCGACGAAGGAGGGTGAGGTCAGCCTGCTGCTGGGGGCCGATCGGCCTGCCGGACTGATGCGCGGCTATCGCAACGACGACGGCAGCCTGAGCGGCGCCGACGGCGCGATCTATCGCAGCGGCGACGTGGTGTTCGCCGACGACGATGGCTATCTGACCTTTGTCGGACGCTCCGACGACGTGTTCAAATCTTCCGATTATCGCATCAGCCCGTTCGAGCTGGAGAGCATCTTGCTCGAGCACGATCTGGTGGCCGAGGCCGCCGTGGTGCCGAGCCCGGATCCGATCCGGCTGGCGATTCCGAAAGCCTATGTGCTGCTCACCGCGGGCGCCGAGCGCTCGGCGGCGACGGCCCTGTCGATCTTCCGGCACCTGCAAAATCGCCTTGCGCCGTTCAAGCGCATCCGCCGGATCGAACTCGTCAGCGAACTGCCGAAGACCATTTCCGGCAAGATCCGCCGCGTGCGGCTGCGCCGCCTCGAACATGACGACAATCGCGACGACGCGCTGCGCGGCCTTGAGTTCCGCGAGGAGGATTTTCCGGAACTGCAGGCGGCCCGTGCCACCGGCGCATCGGACGGCTGAGGGGGAAATCGGGGGCCATTGCATGGCCGCACCGCACAAATTTCGCTTGGCGAAGGCCGCTCCGCTGTGGAATGTGCGGCCTCAAACAAGCGAGGACGGCATGAATTCTACGATCGAGCGCGGCGCGTATCTGGACCTGGTCGGCAAGGAGGTTGGCGTTTCCGGATGGCATCTGGTGGATCAGAAGCGGATCGACGTCTTCGCCGACGCCACCGAGGATCACCAGTTCATCCATGTCGACCCGGCCCGTGCCAAGGCGACACCGTTCGGCTCGACCATCGCGCACGGCTTCCTCACGACCTCGCTGATCTCGGTATTTTCCTACGAGGCCCTGCCGAAATTGAGCGACGTGGCGATGGGCATCAATTACGGCTTCGACAAGCTGCGCTTCGTCTCTCCGGTCAAATCCGGCGTTCGCGTGCGCGGTCATTTCACGCTCAAGGAGGCGACCATGCGCAAGCCCAAGGAAATGTTCACCCGGGTCGGCGTCAGCGTCGAGATCGAAGGCGAGACCAAGCCGGCGCTGGTTGCCGACTGGCTGGCCCTGACGTACTTCGTGTAAGGAACGCTTTCATGACCATCAGATATGACGGCCGCGTCGCCATCGTCACCGGTGCGGGAAATGGACTGGGCCGGGCGCATGCGCTGGGCCTCGCAAGTCGTGGCGCCAAGGTCGTGGTCAACGATTTCGGCGGGGCGCGTGATGGCACCGGCGGTTCGATGACCGCGGCGGAGCGCGTCGTCGAGGAGATCCGCAGCCTCGGCGGCGTCGCCATTGCCGACGGCGCCGACGTCTCGAACTTCGAGCAGGTCACCGCCATGGTCGATCGGGCGACGGCCGATCTCGGCAGCGTCGATCTGCTGTGTGCCAACGCCGGCATCCTCCGCGACAAGTCGTTCGCCAAGATGGAGATCGCGGATTTCGCCAAAGTGCTCGATGTGCATCTCACCGGCACCTTCTACTGCTGCAAGGCGGTGTGGGACGGCATGCGCGCGCGCAACTACGGTCGCATCGTGCTGACCTCGTCGGCGTCGGGCTTGTACGGCAATTTCGGCCAGGCCAATTACGGGGCGGCCAAGACCGGCATGGTCGGGTTGATGAACGTGCTGGCCGAGGAGGGGCGCAAGACCGACATTCGCGTCAACATGATAGCGCCGACCGCGGCGACGCGGATGACCGAAGAGCTGCTGCCGCCGCAGGCGCTGGCGCTGATGAAGCCGGAGGCGATCACGCCGGCGGTGCAATACCTGCTGAGCGAGAACGCGCCGACCAAGACCATCATGGGCGCTGGCGCCGGCTCCTTCGCAGTGATCAAGCTGCTGGAAAGCGAAGGCGTCAATTTCGCCGAGGCCGACTGGTCGCCGGACACGATCGCTGCGCATTTCGCCGAGATCAGCGATATGTCCGGCGCCAAGGTCCTGGACGGCGCGTTCCAGCAGACCGCGAAATACTGCACGCAGGCCGAAGCGCGGATCAAGGCCAAGGCATAGATCGCCCTTTCTTACCTCTCCCCGCAAGCGGGGAGAGGTGAAGAAGCGGCGCGTCGAGGCGCTTTCGTCGATCGATTGGACTTGCGGCAATTGAACGGACAACCAGCGTGACGGAAGTTTCCACAAACGACGTCGCGGTGATCGGCGCAGGCCCGGGCGGGTTGATGGCCGCGGAAGTGATCGCGCAGGGCGGCGCGCGCGTCACCGTCTATGATGCGATGCCGTCGGCGGGCCGCAAGTTCCTGATGGCCGGGCGCGGCGGGCTCAATCTCACCCACAGCGAATTGCTGCCGGCGTTTCTGGCGCGCTACGGCGGCGCGATGCCGCGGCTGGCCGAAGCCATCGAGCGATTTCCGCCGGACATGCTGCGGGCATGGAGCGAGCTGCTGGGCGAGCCGACCTTCATCGGCTCCAGCGGCCGGGTATTTCCCAAGGCGTTCAAGGCGTCGCCGCTGCTGCGCGCGTGGCTGCGCCGGCTCGATAGGGCCGGCGTGCAGTTCGCGCTGCGCCATCGCTGGACCGGCTGGGACGACGACGGGCGCCTGATGTTTCAGACGCCGGAAGGTCCGCGCGCCGTTGCGGTGAAGGCGACGGTGCTGGCGCTCGGCGGCGCGAGCTGGCCGCGGCTTGGCTCCGACGGCGCATGGGTGCAAACGCTGGCAGCGAAAGGCATCGACGTCGCGCCGCTGCGGCCGGCCAATTGCGGTTTTGTAGTCGCCTGGTCGGATGTGTTCCGCAACCGCTTTGCCGGCTATCCGCTGAAAAGCGTGGCGCTGTCATTCGGCGGCAAGACGGTGCGCGGCGAGGCGATGATCACGCGGGCCGGCATCGAGGGCGGCGCGATCTACGCGCTGTCCGCGACACTGCGCGACGCCGTCGTGGCCAGTGGCAAGGCCACGCTCAATGTCGCGCTGCGGCCGGACATGGAGGCCGGCGAGTTGATCGCCAAACTGTCGGCATCGCGCGGCAAGCAATCGCTGTCGACCCTCCTGCGCAAGGCGGTGCATCTGTCGCCGGTCGGCATCGGACTGCTGCAAGAGGCGGCAATGGCGTCAGGCACGACGCTGGCGGCGCTGTCGACCGCCAGCCTTGCCGGGCTGATCAATGCGGTGCCGATCGCGCTCACCGGCATCGCGCCGATCGCGCGGGCGATCTCGTCGGCCGGCGGCATCGCGTTCGACGAGTTGGATGCCGACTACATGCTGACAAAACTGCCCGGCGTGTTCGCCGCCGGCGAGATGCTCGACTGGGAAGCGCCCACCGGCGGCTATCTGCTGCAGGCATCGTTCGCGACGGGCGCCGCCGCGGGCAGGGGCGCGCTGAAGTGGCTCGCGTAGGGTGGGTAGAGCAATGGTCGCGCAAAGCGCGACATTGCGAAACCCATCACCGCGTCGCTGGTTTGATGGGTTTCGCGGAGTTTATCATCGGGCGCGCCGTGCGCGACCCGGTGGCTCTACCCATCCTACGGCCTCGCTTCGCTGGGCGCCTCAGGTGTCATCGCCCGGCCAGGCGCGCAATCGCGCGCCAGGACCGGGCGACCCAGTAAACACAGGCGTCGCGGCGACGCACTGCCTGGAGACATCATGAACGTCGGCGACTACTGGATCGCCCGGTCAAGCCGGGCGACGACAGCCGGAGTGTCAGTCCGAACCGACGCACGAGCGTAGCCCGCGCCGTGTCGCGCGATGGAAGCTCTACTTCAGCCGTCCCCGCGCCGCGACCGGCAGCGTGCCGATCACCTCGTTGCCGCGCACCATTACCACCTCGTCGAACATGTTGACGACGACGCAGACGTGGTTGGGCACGATGCGCACGACGTCGCCGACACCCGGGCGGGTGTTGCTGCGGGTGAGGTCGAGGAAGCCGTGCTCCTCGGCGAATTTTTCGATCTTCGCTTCGGGATGTTCGAGGATCAGGCCGTAGCCATCGAGGCCGCCCGTGTCCGACGTCAGCGTCTTGGAGCCGGCGTCGAGAATGCCGCGGTCGGGACCGGCGCGGCTGACCACGGTGGAATAGACGTTGAGCGCGCAGTCGTCCCAGCTCGCCACGCCGGCCGCGACCTGCATGCGGTCGTTGTAGATCGAGGTGCCGAAGCGATGTTCGGTGGCGCCCTTGAGCGAGCCGACATTCTTCAGGTTGGGCGTGCCGCCGGTGGACACAATCGTCGGCTCGAGGCCGAGCGCGCGGACGCCGGCCAGGGCTTCATCAAAAAAGGCTTGCGCGGCGGGCCAGCCGGTTTCGGTCGGATACAGCATGAAGCCCGCAAAGACGAGGCCGTCGGAATCCCGGATCAGCCGTGCCAGTTCGATAGCTTCGGCAGGGGTCTCGACGCCGGCGCGCTTGCGGCCGGTGTCGCATTCGATGACGACATTGAGCGGCAGGCCGGAGATCGCGGCGGCCCTGGTCAGGCCCGCGATAACGACGGCGTTGTCGGCGGCCACGGTTACCTTCGCCCTGGCCTGCAGGGCCGCGAGGCGCGCCATCTTCTCGTCGCCGATCAGGTTGTAGCTGATCAGGATGTCGTCAATCCCGGCATCCGCCATGATCTCGGCCTCGCCGAGCTTCTGACAGGTGATGCCCTTGGCGCCGCCGGCGATCTGCATCTTCGCGATCACCGGGCTCTTGTGGGTCTTGATATGCGGCCGGTTGGCCACGCCGGCGGCATCGCACACCGCCTGGATGCGGGCGATGTTGGCCTCGACGCGGTCCATGTCGATGACGAGGGCCGGCGTGCTATAGTCGCGGGCGATGAGGGCGGCGAGGGGGGTGGTCATGGTGAACTCCGATCGATCAATTCTACTACAGCGCTTCGCCGTCGTCCTTCGAGGCGCGCAAGTGCGCGCACCTCAGGATGACGGCTTCTTTGAAGTTTGAGCGATCTTCATAAACGTCACCACAAACTCCCCGTCATCCTGAGGTGCTGATATGACAGCGCGTTAGCGCTGTCATATCAGCCTCGAAGGATGGGCAACAAGCTCACGCGTTTTCGATCTCCTCGCGCAGCGTTTCCAGCTCCAGCCATTTTTCCTCGGCTTCGGCCAGCCCCTTTTGCGCCGCGGCCAGCGCCGCCGACACGGTGTCGAACTTCTTGCGATCCTTCTTGTAGAGATTGGGATCGTCGAGATGGCGCTGCTGCTTGGCGATTTCCGCCTGGAAGCCGGAAATCGCCTTCGGCAGCGTATCGAGCAGGTGCTTGTCCTTGAAGTTCATCTTCTTCTTCGCCGCAGGCTTGGCCGCCGCGCCATTGGACTTGCCGCCGCCGCTCTTGGCCGACACCGCGTCTGCCGCCGTCTTGGCCTCGCGCTTCAGGTCGGCGCCGCGCTGGGTCAGCATGTCGGTGTAGCCGCCGGCATATTCCTGCCACTTGCCGTTGCCTTCCGGCACGATCACCGAAGTGACCACGCGGTCCAAGAAATCTCGGTCATGGCTGATCAGGATCACGGTGCCCTCGTAGTCGCCGAGCATGTCCTCGAGCACGTCGAGGGTTTCCAGATCGAGATCGTTGGTCGGCTCGTCCAGCACCAGCACGTTGGAGGGTTTTGCCAGCGCGCGCGCCAGCATCAGCCGGCCGCGTTCGCCGCCGGACAGCACTTCCAGCGGCGTGCGCATCTGCTCCTGCGAAAACAGGAAGTCCTTCATGTAGCTGACCACATGCTTCGGCGTGCCGTTGACCATGACATGGTCGCCGCGGCCGCCGGTCAGGGCTTCCGCCAGCGTCGTCTTCGGCGACAGGCTTTCGCGGTGCTGGTCCAGCGTCGCCATCTCGATATTGGCGCCGAAGCGGATGGTGCCCGAATCCGGCGGCTCGCCGCCGGTCAGCATGTTGATCATGGTGGTCTTGCCGGCGCCGTTGGGGCCGACCACGCCGATGCGGTCGCCGCGCTGGATGCGGATCGAGAAGTCGTCGACGATCTTGCGGTCGCCATAGGTGCGGCAGATGCCCTTGGCTTCGACGATCAGCTTGCCGGACTTGTCGGCCTCGGAGGCCGCGAGGTTGGCGCTGCCGGCGACGCCGCGATAGTCGCGGCGCTGTTCGCGCAGCGCATGCAGGTTGCCGAGCCGCTTGACGTTGCGTTTGCGGCGGCCGGAGACGCCGTGGCGCAGCCAGTGTTCCTCGTTGACGATCTTGCGGTCGAGCTTGTGCTGGTCGCGCTCTTCTTCGGCCAGGATGTCGTCGCGCCATTGTTCGAAGGCCGAGAAGCCGCGGTCGATCTGCTTGATCTGGCCGCGGTCGAGCCAGGCGGTGGCGCGCGAGAGGTTGCTGAGGAAGCGGCGGTCATGGCTGATGATCACCAGCGCGCAGCGCCGCGAGGCCAGTTCGCCTTCCAGCCATTCGATGGTGGTGAGGTCGAGATGGTTGGTCGGCTCGTCGAGGAGCAGGATGTCCGGCTCCGGCGCCAGCACGCGGGCCAGCGCGGTGCGGCGCGCTTCGCCGCCGGACAGGTTGCTGGGGTCCTCGTTGCCGGTGAGGCCGAGCTGCTCCAGCAGGTACAGTGCCTGGTAATGGTCGTCGCCGTCGCCCATGCCGGCTTCAACATAGGCCAAAGTGGTGGCGAAGCCCGAAAAATCCGGCTCCTGCGGCAGGTATTGCACCGTCGAGCCGGGCTGCACGAAGCGGCTGCCCTTGTCGCAGTCGATCTGGCCGGCGACGATCTTCAGCAGGGTCGACTTGCCGGAGCCGTTGCGGCCGATCAGGCAGACGCGCTCGCCCTGCGACACCGACAGTTCGACGCCGTTCAGGAGCGGCGTGCCGCCGAAGGTCAGCGTGATGTCTTTCAACTGGATCAGCGGAGGAGCCATGGAATTCGCTTCAATCTGGTTTCGGCGCGGGCGCGGAGGCCTGGGCGCGCTGGATACGGCGGATCGTCTGATCCAATGCCGAAAGGAACGCCGAGCGATCGCGCGGCGAGAATGATTTGGGTCCGCCCGTGACTTCGCCGGACGAGCGCAGGTCGGTCATCAGGTTGCGCACCGCCAGCGTCATGCCGATGGAGGCTTCCGAGAACGGCTTGCCGTTCGGCGCGATCACCTCGGCGCCGGCCTTCACGCAGCGGCTGGCCAGCGGCACGTCGGACGTGACCACGATATCGCCCTTTCCGGCGCGCTCCGCAATCCAGTCGTCGGCGGCGTCCATGCCGGACCCGGCGGCGATCCGCTCGATCGAGGGATCGGTCGGTATCCGGATGAACTGGCCGGCCACCACGCTCACCGGCAGACCGTGGCGTGCGGCAACCTTGTAGATCTCGTCCTTGACCGGGCAGGCGTCGGCATCGATGTAGATTCGGGTGCTCAAGGGATTGCTGTTGCTCAAAGGGGTCGGTCAGCCTGGTCAGGGGGCAGGCCGCACGGACAAACCCGCGGCTCCGGCGAGGCGTAGCATTTTGTGCGGCTGCGAACAAAAGATATTGCAGATTTCGGGAGGAAATGGGGCGAAAACCTCCGAATCTGCCTGATGGAGCCGCTGTAGGCTGCCAAACACCGCCAATAACCTCAGTCTCGTTCCCGGACGCGTCGCAATACGCCGCGCTGCGGCGTGGTGCGACGCAGATCCGGGGTCGTTACGGACGGCGGCGGTTGCCAGGGGGCGGAAAAGCGTCCAGCCACTGCCAAGCAAAAGCCAATTACGTCGGCGCCCCGCGGGGAGCCGCATCACTAGTCTAAAGCCTTGACGCAGCTGACGTAGCCAGATGAGCGAAGCGACATCCGGGATGATTAACTTGGGAGCCCCGGATGTCGCTGCTCTTCTCCCGCGCCCGCGTCACCTCCCGCTACGAGAAGAAGGGCCACCTTTTCGTCGAACTCGACGCTCTTATCTTCGCGAATGGCACGGCGCCTGTGACGCATTGCCAGCACGTGGCGATCTATCAACCGCGGGAAGCGGCGGTGTAGTCCCGGCAGGGGTAGCCCGGATGATCTCCCGCTATAAAACTCGTGGACACGCCGCTTTCTGCTTGTGACCCGTCCTCTGCGACAATCGGCTTCGGCGCCTCATCTGCGAGTGGTCATGTCGAGTTCAGGAGTGCTGGGTGGACATCTATTTTCCCATTGTAATCGATGAATCCCAATTTGCGGAATTTGTTCATGAAGAAGCTTACACGTGATCGCGTCGTGCCTATCATCTCCGCTAGAGTCTCCTGATTGATCACGATGGGAACGATAGGCGGACTTCCTTCTTTCCCGTAGTTTGCTAGAAGAAGCAGCAATCGGGCAAGCCGCTTTTCACTCGAATTGAGGAGTTGATCAACGACATCTTCCTGAATTCGACTGTTTCTAGTCAGCAGATGGTCCATGAACAGATTGAAAATTTGCGGCTGATCCCGCATGGCGGAAAGCATTGAATCTTTCGAAATTTCGGTCACGCGACAAACGCCAAGGGCTGTCGCTGTCACGGTCCTCGCCGACGTGCCCTGCAGACATCCCTCGCCAAAAAACTGCCCTTCGTCCAATATTCCAACGACAGCCTCTTTGCCTTGGCTGGACGTAACCGCAATTTTTACGCGACCCTTCTCAATGAACAGGAGCGTATCGGCATCCTCGCCCTGGACAAAGATATTCTGGTTTTTTTGATAATCCTTGGTGGTCTTCCCAACTCCCCATTTTATTAGCAATTTGCTTGACTCATTCGGCTGGGCCAAAAATGTTGGCTGAGCTACTTTCATGGCGCTCTCCTCCGTGGCGGGAGCACAATACTCTCAGTCACCGATATATTGCCAATGGCGGGACGGTGATAGTGAACCAATAGCCTAAACCGTATCCGGTTCCCGACAGAACTACACTTACCGCAATCGCTCCGGGCATTCCCGGTCTCGCGTCATGTCGATCTGTACGCTGGATGTGAGCTGCCAGGGCTCATGGGAACTGTGAAGCGCTCTCAGCCCATCCGGCCAGGTTTGCTCTTGCTTCGCCCCCTATTGTGGCCTTGTACGGCCGTCGATGGCGGGTTCAGAAAGGCATCGAAACGCTCCTTAACGATGGCGTAGCATTCGCAGGACGCCTCTTCCAGCGCCGCGCGGTCAAGCACCTGCATCCTGCCCCGGCGATAGCTGATAAGGCCGGCGTTCTGCATTGACTGCGCAGCGAGCGTCACAGACTTTCGGTTGGCACCGAGGATGTGCGACAGGAACTCGTGGGTATAGGGCAGCGCTTCATTTCCGGCCCGATCGTGCATCATCAGAAGCCACCGGCACATTCTTTCCTCCGTCGTATGCATGGCATTGCAGGCAACCGTCTGCTGGATCTGTGACAGCAGCGTTTCGGAATAGCTCACAAAGAGATCGCGGACGTGCTCGCTGTTCTTGAACTCATATTGCAGCGGCTGTATCGGACAACGAACAGTATGTCCGTCAAGCTGAACGATGCATCGATTGAACGAAACGCGACTGTACATCGCGGCAAACAGGCCGAAGGCACCTTCCCGCCCGATATTAGCGGTCTCAATCGCGGAGCCATTTTCCAGCACCGTCAACAGGGAGAGAACTGAACCTTGTGGAAAGTAAGCGTGCTTGAGATAGCCGCCGGCGTCGCAGACCATCTCGCCCAGCTTGAATTCGACCGGCTCCAGATGAGGGTCAATGCGTTTGCGGCTGTCCGGCTCCAGGGCGCCGAGCAATTGATTGGTCCACACTGACGGAAGCGTTTGCTCGTTATCCAATGATCCGGCCATTCGGTTTAGCGGTCGCCCACGCCGTTCTCATCGCCGAACAATCGACGCAGCCCTGGGTCGCTCTTGCTTACTTTAGACCGACAACCCAATCGCCTGTGAGCAAAACTGGTCATTGAACGGGTTCCATCGGGTTTCGCCAGATGAACGGTGCTCACAGCCAACAAGGGAATGCAGCTCTGCCACGGTTCTGCCGGTCGAGACGTCCAGCACGTCAATGCCACAAACGAGAGTGCGGTGCGGTTTCATTGACCGGCCCAAATGCGGCATGGTCATTCCAAACGCGCGCCATTCGAACGCAATGCGCCTTCAGATCCGGATTCAAAGTATCTCTCGACATTTGCATCAGGTCAGACGCCAAACGCAAGCACTCTAACGCACGTTTCCGCTTGGTATTCGAATCAGCCATGGCGCACCTCTCTTGCAGAGGCGTGATTGCATATGCTTGGGGGACCTGTCGGTGGTCCAGACCACGGAGCTGGGCTCAACGCCTAGAACAGCGTGGCGGAGACGATCTCGATTGGAAACGCGAGGCCACTCAGATGCAGGAGTGGGCGGCCGGCGAAAAAGCGCCGCCGATCCATTGCGGAACCGGCGGCAAGTCTGGGAGAAGGCATGCAAAGGCTGTGCACTCAGGTTTGAAGGATCGCTCGCAATCTTGTTCCGATCGGCCCTTGATTGCTCGAATAGAACCTGTTGTCAGAACCCATGCTCAGGAATCCGATTAACTGGCCTGTATTGACCGTCGTGCTTACGCATCGACGTGTACGATCGGGGCGAGCTTCGACAACTGAACTTTAAACAGTATGACAATCCGCATCGTCCCGGCCGGAAAGTACAGTGAAAAGGAACTGGCATCTCGTGTCGGTAAAACCGCCAGTGCCCGGCCGAAGGTGTTGAAGATGACCGCGACGCAGAAACGGCGTGCACTAAAGAATAGAAATGCCGGAACGCCAAAGTCTGATGAGACCTTACGGACAGATGGCCAACTCAAACGTTGCGACTAGTTTGGACGCGATTTTGCTCGTATCGTGGCTTTGAAACCGGACTATCGGCTCAAATTCCGGTGGAGGCGGGAGTCCGGTTTGTTAGCGTCGTCCTCTCCGCTTTCTCGCAGCCGCAACTCTTGCACTGATAGAGAACCGCGTCTTTTCCGCAGTAAAGCAACGGATGGATTCCGATGATGTCCATGAATTGACGCGAGTCACATCGCGGGCAAACGACGAGCACCGGCGAATCAGCGCTAGTCTGTGTCTGGTGCTTTGAAAAAAAGGGCGATACACGCGAAATCCTTTCTTAGAGGCGGAAGCGCGACACTCCCAGTCGCCAGCATTGTCAATAGTCCTCTGGGTAGCCGTTCGAAGTATGCAGGAACGGATTTTGATTCGCTGGTCTCAACTGACCAGTTTCCGCGCTCGCGTAAACAACCGTGCCGGTCCGACTATCCGAATCGTTCGGCCGCAGCCGGAGCAAATCGTTGCAATCGGCAAGTGCCGGTTGCGCTTGGCTGTGATGGCAAGTGCGTAGCAAGCGTAGCCCGGATGCGTGCAGCGATATCCGGGACTCTTGGGGCGGAAGCACCGCAACTCCCTGCGCTCACGCGGGCGACTTGCTACTTGCAGGCTTGTTCACGCAGCCGCGCGTCGCATCACTTCATCCGCCAGCCACGAACACACCGCCGCCGGAACGGCGCCCGCGATTGCCATGGGGATATCGAAGGCTGGCTGGCCGAGCATGGCTGCGACATATTCGACCAGGAATGCCGCCACCGGCATGGTCGCGATGAGCCGCAGATAGAGCGGCTGGCTGGACAGCGCCCAGTCCACGGCTGCGATCAGGCCTGCGGGAATGACGAGGAGCGAATAGGCGATCAGGAACAGCGACGCAAAAAACCCGAAGCCGGGGATGCCCTCGCGCCACATCTGGGTGGCCGTGATGGCTGCCAGCAGCACCAGCGGTGGAAACACCAGCGCGAAAATCAGCACTCGCTTCATGAAATCTCTCCAGGCCCCTTGGTCGGTCCGGTCAGGGATTTAGTTCAGCAGGCGTCGCTCGGATGAGCGACGCGCGATTCGGGATTCCCCGGTGCAGAAGTCCCGCATGTCGCTGCGCGCATGCGGGCTACTTGCTTGCTGCCGAAGCCCGGCATATCGCCGCGCTCATGCGGGCGAGTTGCTCTGGCCTTCTCGTGGTGGGGGCTGCGCCGCAGCCCGTCTTTGGGTACTTTGCAAGTTTGAACCGGTCGGGCCGCAGGGGCGACCCAACAGCATGAAAAACTGGATCTGCATACTCTGGAATAAAGTGGCCGACTGGATCGATGCCGCCATCGAGTTCTATGACTGGATGGATGACAAGCCCGGTCCGAACAACAGGTTCGCAAGACCGGATAAGATCCTGGCTTCACCGACAAAGCGGGATCGATGAGCTGCGCTCCTGCGCATGCCGTGGCGGCGCCGGGCTCGGTCGCGCAGGCGCGCGTCGCATGTGTTCATCCGACAGCCACGAACACACCGCGACCGGCATGGTCGCGATGAGCCGCAGATAGAGCGGCTGGGCGGACAGCTCCCAGTCCACGGCTGCGATCAGGCCTGCGGAATGACAAGGAGCGAATGGGCGATCAGCACCAATGATGCGAAGAACCCGACGCGCGTCTTGCGCTTGCTTCGGCGGTGCGTACGATTGGCGCAACGGCGACCAAAAAATGTCGCAGAGTCCGGAGGACGCATGACCGCACAGCTCGAAGCCTACCGCGTGGAGGCCTTCAACACCGCAAAAGCATCCGAAAACAAGATGCACGACGACAGCGTGGCCCAAAAGTTCGGCTTCAGCGGCGGGCTGGTGCCGGGCGTCGACGTGCTCGCTTACATGATCCATCCGCCGGTGGCGCAGTGGGGACGCGACTTTCTGGAGCGCGGGCTGATCGAAGCGCGCTTCACCAGGCCGGTCTATGACGGCGAGACCGTCGATGTGATCGCGGAGCCGATGGGCGAGGGGCTGTCCTTGCGCGTCGCCGGGCCGGGCGGCGATGTTCGCGCCACTGGCACGGCGTCGCTGACGGCCAAACTGCCGAAGGTCGTTCTGGCGAATTTTCCGGTAACGGCGCCGGTGGAAGCTCGGCTTCCGGTGCATCCCGGTTCCTTCGTGCAGGGCCACTGGCTCGGCACCATCCCGCGCAACTGGGCCGGGCAGGCCGGCCTCGATTATCTCGCGGAGGTCCGCGAGGCCGGTCCGATCTATGGCCGCGAGGGCCTCGTGCATCCCGGCGTGCTGCAGCGGATCATGAACAAGGTGCTGGTGGACAACGCCATCCTCGGCCCGTGGATTCACGTCGGCAGCACCATGCGGCTGCTGGCGGCCGCGCGCAGCGACGACGAACTGGTGGCGCGGGCGCGGGTCACCGCCAATTACGAGAAGAAGGGCCATCGCTTCGTCGAGCTCGACGCGCTGATCGTCGCCAATGGCATCACCCCGGTGGCGCATTGCCAGCACGTAGCGATCTATCAGCCGCGGGAGGTGGCGGCAGCGTAGGGAAGTGCCGTAGCGCGCGGCGCCTTCTTCACCCTCCCCCTCAAAAGGGGAGGGTGAAAAAGCGCGGCGTTGGCCGTTGCGCGCGAATGAGCCAGCGTGATTTCTGCCGAAGCATCCTCGTATGCAATGACGACCGGGCCTTGCCATCACTCCCGGCTGCGCCTTTCACCGACTTGACATATATCAAGCCAGCGCCTCCCAATCGCTGCAACTGTTCCGGTCGGAGCCGCACCGCACCGGCTTGCGCGACGGCGGCGCGCCGCGGAAGATACCTTGTCTTCTCATCTGCGCTTGCGTCGTTCGATCCATCTGCTGGTTCAGGGGTTTTATCATGCGAAGTCGAGCGCGACGATTGGCTCATGTCATGGAGCGCACCGGGCTCGCGATGGTCGGTGCCACCTGCGGATTGTTGGTGGCCGTTCACGTCGGTTCAAGCATTTCCATGCTCACCACGCAGGGCTTCATCCTGGTGATGCTGGTGGTGGGTGCGGTGGCGTTCTACCTGGGGATCGATACGCCGCCTCTGCCATTCCATGAAGCGCCGCCCGGTCTCCCCGCGGCGCGTGAAAAGATCGATGTCGCCGAATTTCTCAGTGCGGCAGGCACGTTCCTGGCGGCGCTGGCGGCCATTGCCTCGATGAGCGTGATCGCATTTCGCGAGGATACGCATCGCGCCGCGACCTTGCTCATCATGGGCGGCTGGGTGGTCGGCGTGACCATGCAGATCGTCGCCGGTGCCATCGCCCGCATCCGCTGACGAGCGCGAGGCGAGCGACATTCCGGCCGGACGCGCCTGCCAGCACGTGGCGATCTATCAGCCGCGAGAGCAGGCGGCGCAAGTAGCGGATTCCGTTCCCCGGACGCGGTGCACTGCGCCGCGCTTGCGCGGCGTGGTGCGCCGCAGATCCGGGGTCGTCGCGGACGCTGGCGCTTGGGACGATCCCGGGTCTGCGCAGCAGCGCAAGCCACGCGAAGCTTCGCTTCGCTAGGCTGCAGCGCGCCGGGGAAACGCCAGAACTCAGCGCGCCGGGAAGGTTGCGACAGCGAATGGGAGCGCCTACGCCGCCTTGGTCTTCTTCCCGTCCTGGATGGCGCGCCAGATGCGCTCCGAGGTCAGCGGCATGTCGATGTGTTCGACGCCGTGGTCGCTGAGGGCGTCGATCACCGCGTTGACCACCGTGGACAGGCTGCCGGCGCAGCCGGCCTCGCCGCAGCCCTTGGTGCCCAAGGGATTCGACTTGGCCGGCGACGGATGGTCGCCCACGGTCATTAGCGGAATGTCGCCGGCGCGTGGCAGCGCATAGTCCATGAACGAGCCGGTGATCGGCTGGCCGCTCTCGTCGTAGCTGACCTCTTCCATCAAGGCCTGGCCGATGCCCTGCGCCACGCCGCCATGCGGCTGGCCGGCGACGATCATCGGATTGACGATGGTGCCGAAGTCGCTGATCCCGGTGTAGTTGACGATTTGAACCACGCCGGTGTCCGGATCGATCTCGACCTCGGCGACGTGGCAGCCGTTGGGGAAGGTCGACTCCACATTGCCCGTGGTGTGGTCGACGTCCAGCGTGTCGGGCACGCCCTCAGGCATCTTGCCCTCGCGCATGCGCTTCGCCAGCTCCATGATGTCGATGCTGCGGTCGGTGCCCGCGATGGTGAAGCGGCCGGACTTGAACTCGATGTCGGCTTCCGAGGCTTCCAGCAGATGCGCGGCAGCGCGCTTGCCCTTGGCGACGATCAGCGCCGAGGTCTCGACGATGGCCTGGCCGGTGGCGGTGATCGAGCGCGATCCGCCGGTGCCGTTGCCGGCATGGACGATGTCGCTGTCGCCCTGTTCGAGGGTGATGGCCTCGAAGGGCACGCCGAGCTGCGCCGACAGCACCTGGGCGAACGGCGTGGCATGGCCCTGGCCATAGTCCAGCGTGCCGGTGATCAGCTTCACGGTGCCGTCGGCCTCGAACACGATCTTGCCGAGTTCGGGGTTGGGCGGCGCGGTGACTTCCAGATAGGAGCCGACCGCGATGCCGCGCAGCTTGCCGCGCTTGCGGCTGTCCTTCTTGCGCTTCGGATAGTTGGCGTGGTCCGACAGTTCCAGCGCCTTGGCGAACACGCCCTGGAAATCGCCGCTGTCATAGGTGACGCCGGAGGAGGCGGCGAACGGCATCTGCGACGACTTGATGAAGTTGCGCTTGCGCAAGGTCAGGCGGTCGATGCCCATCTCCTCGGCGGCGCGGTCGATCAGTCGCTCCATGAAGTAGTTGGCCTCGGGCCGGCCGGCGCCGCGATAGGCGCCCATCAGAGTGGTGTTGGTGACCACGCACTTGATGTCGACCGACAGCAGCGGCGTCTTGTAGACGCTGGCGAGGTTCTTGCCGGTGTTGAGCGACAGCGGGCTTGGCGACACGCCGGTGATGTAGGCGCCGAGATTGCCGAAACCCTTGACGCGCACCGCGAGGAACTTGCCGTCCTTGTCGAGCGCCAGTTCGGCGTGGACGTCCTGGGCACGGCCGTGGCTGTCGGACAGGAAGCTGGTGGAGCGCTCGTCGGTCCACTTCACCGGTCTGCCGAGCGCCTTGGCCGCGTGCAGCAGGCAGATATATTCGGGATAGTTGATGTTCTTCATGCCGAACGAGCCGCCGACATTGGCGGTCAGGAGATGCACCTTGTCGTTCGGCACCTTGAGGATTTTTGCGAGGCCGGCGCGGTTTCCGGCGACGCCCTGGGTCGGCACCTGGATGGTGAAGCGCTCGCTGGCCTTGTCATAGGACGCCAGCGCCACGCGCGGTTCCATGGACACCACGGCGACGCGGGTATTGGCGATGTCCAGCTTCGTGACATGCGCCGCGGAGGCAAAGGCGGCCTCGACCTTGGCGGCGTCGCCGAAATGGTAATCCAGCGCCACGTTGCCGGGGATGTGGTCGTAGAGCTGCGGCGCGCCGGGCTTGGTGGCCTGTTCGGGCGAGGTCACCGCCGGCAGCGCCTCGATGTCGAGTTCCACGGCCTCGGCGGCGTCGCGCGCCTGGGCCACGGTCTCGGCCACCACGAAGGCCACGGGATCGCCGACGAAGCGCACCTTGTCGGTCATCAATGGGGTGCGGTTGGTCTGCTTGAGGGCGGACCCGTCGCGGTTCTTCAGCGGCAGCCCGCAGGTGAAGGGGCCGTAATCGGCGGCGGCGAGGTCCTGCCCGGTCCACACCCCGACCACGCCGGGCATCGCCTTGGCGGCCGCGGTGTCGATGTTGCGGATCACGCCATGGGCATGCGGACTGCGCACCATCCAGGCATATAGCTGGCCCGGCAGGCTGATATCGTCGGTATAGGTGCCCTTGCCCCTCACCAAAGTGTCGTCTTCCTTGCGGCGGACCGGCTGGCCGACGCCGAATTTCTGCATGGCGATCGCGTTGTCGAGCGAGCTGCCGGTATGATCCTGCATGTGAAATCCACTAAATTGTCGGTTATCGCGCGGTTTGGAGCGGTTTTCGCGCTACCGCGGACCTTTCAGATACCGTAGGGCCAAGGGAACGACAATGTATGATTGGGCATGCGGCTACGCGCTGGCAGTTGCGCTGACCCCAAGCCCTGCTAAACTTTCCGTGAATGGATATTTCCACGCCGGCCCTGCGGGCCGCGGAAAGACGGAGCTGCATGGGCGATGACACGGGACTCCGCGCCGGCTTTGCGCCGCACGGGGATCTGCAGGGATTGGCTGCGGCGCTTGAGGCCGATCGCATGGGTGACGCCGGTTCCGGTGTCTATGCGGCGTTGGATCTCGGCACCAATAACTGCCGGCTGCTGATTGCGTGTCCCAGCGCGGATGGCTTTCGCGTGATCGATTCGTTTTCGCGCATCGTCCGGCTCGGGGAGGGCGTCTCCACCACCGGGGTGATCTCTGATGCTGCCATCGCCCGGGCCATCTCGGCGCTCAGCATCTGCCGCGACAAAATCCAGTCCAAGGACGCGCAGCGGCTGCGCCTGATCGCCACCGAGGCATGCCGTGCCGCCTCCAATGCCGATGATTTCCTTGCCCAGGTCGCCAGCGAAACCGGCATCACCCTGGAGATCATCGACCGCGAGACCGAGGCCGCGCTGGCGGTGACAGGCTGCTCGCCGCTGCTGGATCCGCATGGCCGCGGTGCCGTCCTGTTCGATATCGGCGGCGGTTCCAGCGAACTGGTGCGGATCGAGCGCGATCCCGGGGAGGCCGACGCCAAGCCGTTCATCAAGGCGTGGATGTCGATCCCGCTCGGCGTGGTGACGCTGGCGGAGCGCTTCGGCGGTCGCGACGTTACCGCCGAATCCTATGCCGCGATGGTCGACGCGGTGGCCGGGCACGTCGCGCCGTTCGCCGCCGAGAATGTTGCGGACCTTGCCGGCATGCACCTGCTGGGAACCTCGGGCACGGTGACCACTCTGGCCGGGGTGCATCTCAACCTGACGCGCTACGACCGCCGCCGCATCGACGGGGTCTGGATGTCCGCCTCGGATCTCGACGCCACCGTGGCGAAACTGCTGGCGATGACCTATGCGGAGCGCGCCGCCAACAATTGCATCGGGGTCGAGCGCGCCGACCTGGTGCTGGCCGGCTGCGCCATCCTCGATGCCATTCGCGCCGCGTTCCCGCTGCCGCGGCTCAGGGTGGCCGATCGCGGCCTGCGCGAGGGCATGCTGGTGGAAATGATGCGCCAGGACGGGGTGATCCAAGTCTCTTGAATGGCCTGTCTTAAATGCACCGATCGTGGCGCGGTGTGCTAGAGATCGCCTGAATCCTGAAGGCAAGCACGTTTATCATGGCCAAAGACACCACCGGGCGGCTCCACGTCACCGTCAAAAGCGCCGGCAGGCTGAAACTGTCGTCCAAGCTCTGGCTGGAGCGCCAGCTCAACGATCCCTATGTGCAGCAGGCCAAGCGCGACGGCCTGCGCTCGCGCGCCGCCTACAAGCTGATCGAGATCGACGACAAGCACCATTTCCTCAAGCCGGGCATTTCGGTGGTCGATCTCGGCGCTGCCCCCGGCGGCTGGAGCCAGATTGCCGCGAAACGGATCGGCATCGAAAAGGGCCGGGGCCAGATCGTGGCCATCGACCTCCTGGAAATGCCCGGCATTTCCGGCGTCACCTTCGCGCAGATGGACTTTCTCGCTGACGACGCCCCGGCAAAGCTGCAGGCGATGCTGGGCGGCAAGGCCGACGTGGTGATGTCCGACATGGCCGCCAACACCACCGGTCACCGCAAGACCGACCAGCTGCGCATCATGAACCTCGTGGAAGGCGCAGCGGCGTTTGCTGCCGAGGTGCTGAAGCCCGGCGGGACCTTCGTGGCAAAGGTGTTCCAGAGCGGCGCCGACGCCACCTTGCTGAGCGCGCTGAAGCGCGATTTCGCCACGGTGAAACACGTCAAGCCGGCGTCGAGCCGTGCGGATTCGTCGGAGCGTTATGTGCTGGCGATGGGCTTTCGCGGTACGGGCGAGAAGCGGGACGCGGAAGAAGCGTAGAGCGGCGGGGTACCAGCGTCACGCAGCTTCGTTTTTCTGTGTCGGTCGGATCAACACCTCGGCGGAAATCCCGAGTTCCTCGTGCAAGCGGCGGATCATGTCGATGGATAGGCTTCGCTTGCGGTTCATTACTTCCGCGACGCGGGCCCGCGTGCCGATCAGCGGCTCAAGGTCCTTGCGGCTCAGGCCCATCTGCTCCATCCGAAACTGGATTGCTTCGATCGGGTCGGGCGGATCCATCGGATAGATCCGCGTCTCGTAAGCGTCGATCAATGTCGCGAGAATGTCGAGGCGGTCACCGTCCGGCGTTCCGGTCCCGGCGCCCCACAGGCGCTCGACTTCCGCGAGCGCTGCCTCATGATCGGCTTCCGTGCGGATGGGCTTCAACTCATTTTTCATGCTGCACTTCCGTCACGTCGATCTTGTCATATGCCTTGTGGGTACCAATCCATTTCATCCAGATGATGGCCTTGTCGAAGTCGACGGCAACGACGAGACGATAATCGTTGCCCTTGATGTTGAAGACGATACGTTCGGCAGTAATAATGCTGGCCGTCGCATAGTGACGCTTTACGTCTGCAGCGTTCTTCCACATGGCCTGGCTGGCTTCGTTGAACCAGGCATCCAATGCCGCTTTCACGGCCGGCCGATCTTTGCTGGCCGAGAGGCTTTCAACGAACTGTCGCAACGTGCGGCGGGCGATGATCCTCATGCACGAAAGATAGCACGGTCCCATTATGGGAGCAAGGTCACCCCAGCTTCTGATCCCGTGCGTCCTCGGTGCCTTCGGAGGCGGCCTTGGCCGCGGCCTTCTCGACGCCCTTGCGGCTGGCGATGCTGATGACCTGGCCGGAAATCTCGTGGCCGGCATCGTTCGGCATCTGCCAGAAGAACCAGGCCGAGGTGGCCGACAGCAGCGAGACCACGATGAAAGCCGGCGCGAAGTCGTCGGCGGAGAGCTGCGTCATGCCGTGGATCAACATGGTGGATTCCACGCAGGCCGCGCCGACCGCCACGCCGGCGGAAATCGCCGGCTGCTGGTTGACGCTGACCAGCGTGGTGGCGCGGCTCATCTGCGGCGGCTCCACCTCGGCATAGGCCACGGTGTTGATGGCGGTGAATTCGAGCGAGCGGAAGAAGCCGCCGACCACCAGCAGGATCAGGATCAGCAGCAGCGGCGTGGTCACGGTGAACAGCGCGCAGGCGGCGAGAAACACCGTACTGACCAGCGCATTGATGGTGAGGACGTTGCGGAAGCCGAAGGTGCGGATCACCCGCGCCGCCAGCGCCTTCATGCCCATGGCGCCGACCGCGGAGCCGAAGGTGACGAGGCCGGAGCGGAACGGCGACAGGCCGAAGCCGACCTGCATCAAGAGCGGCAGCAGGAAGGGCAGCGCGCCGATTCCCAGCCGGAACAGGAACCCGCCGATGATTGCGGCGCGCAATGTCGCCAGTCGCAGCAGCGAGAAATCCAGCACCGGCGAGGCGGTGCGCCGGGCGTGGATCACATACAGGGTCATCGACACCGTGCCGATGGCGATCAGTGCAACGACCACCGGCCATGGCAGCAGGCCGAGGCCGGCGACGGAGGCGCCGAAGGCGATGCCGGCAAGGCCGATGCCGGCCAGCAGCAGGCCCCAGAGGTCGAAGCGCTCCGGGTCCTCGGCGCGGATCGGGTCGATGTAGCGTTGCGCCAGGAAAATGCCGAGCAGACCGATCGGAATGTTGATCAGGAAGATCCAGTGCCAGGAAAAATATGTGGTGATGAAACCGCCGAGCGGCGGTCCGATCACCGGCCCGACCAGCGCCGGCATGGTCATCCAGGCCATGGCATTGACCAGGCCCTTCTTGTCGATGGAGCGCAGCAGCACCAGCCGGCCGACCGGGGTCATCATGGCGCCGCCCATGCCTTGCAGGATGCGCGCGATGACGAAGTCGGTGACCGAGCCGGACAGCGCGCAGCCGATCGAGCCGACCATGAACACCGCGATGGCGACGGAGAACACTGCGCGGGCGCCGAAGCGGTCGGCGGTCCAGCCGGAGGCCGGAATGAACACCGCCAGCGACAACAGGTAAGACGTGATCGCCAGTTTCAGCGTCAGCGGCGAGGTACCGATATCGGCGGCAATCGCCGGCAGCGAGGTCGCGATCACCGTGGAATCCATGTTTTCCATGAACAGGGCAGCGGCGACGATGAGCGGGATCAGTCGTTCTTTGGTCATGAAATTGGGGGGTCCGGGAAATGGCGGTGCCGGGACGTCGCAGCGATTCTTCGCGAGGGCGCGTTGCGCTTTAACATCCCTCTTGGGGCCGGACCACCGGGGAGCCGTGCATGGCACCTAAACCTTCCGTGAGCGAGCCGCCAGCGGATGGCCTCTCTTATGCGACCCTTATGCCACCTCCTTCAGCACGTCGATGAAGGCGCGCAGGCCGGGCGGCACGTGGCGGTGGCCGGGATAGTACAGGAACAGGCCGGGGATTGTCGGGCACCAGTCGTCGAGCACGCTGACCAGCCGGCCGCTCTCGAGCAATGGCCGCACCGAGCGTTCCGGCGCGTAGGCGATGCCGAGACCGGCTTCGGCGGCTTCGATCATGAGTTCGACGTGGTCGAGGGTGAGGGCGCCGGGCACGTCGATGGCGATCTCTTGGCCATGCTTCTCGAACTCCCAGCGATACAGTTTGCCGCTCGGCAGCCGGAAGCGGATGCAAGCGTGATCCCCGAGGTCATCGGGGGTCTTCAGCACGCGGCCTTGCAGATAGGACGGCGCGGCTACGGCGAGGAAGCGCGCCGCGCCGCCGAAGCGCACGGCGACCATGTCCTGCGGCACTGCCTCGCCGAGCCTGACGCCCGCGTCGAAGCCGTCGGCGACGATGTCGATCAGGCGGCCGTCCGTGACGAGGTCGAGTGCCATTTCGGGATGGCGCGCGAGGAAGGTCGGCACTACAGCACGAACCAGAATGCGCGCGGCGGCTTCGTTGGCATTGATGCGCAACGTGCCGCTGGGCCGGCTGCGGAACGCATCGACCTCGGCCAGCGCAGAGTCCAGATCGCGTAGCAGCGGCTGCAGCCGCGCCATCAGGCGCTCGCCGGCCTCCGTGGGTGCCACGCTGCGCGTGGTGCGGTTGAGCAGCCTGACGCCGAGGTTCTGCTCCAGCACCCGCATCATATGGCTGAGGGTAGAGGGCGACAGGCCGAGTTCGTCGGCGGCTTTGCGAAAACTGCGATGCGCGATGATGGCCGCCAGCGCGGTGAAATCGCCCAGCGATGGCTTTGCATTCATGGGCTTTATTCACTAAGTTATGCAGAACAGGTGGTATATACGCATGAATTTGAAAGTCTAGCTTGAGGCCATGAAGCGCGCCCCGGCGGCGCGTCGAGCGAAAGGCTTCCAGCATGACGACCCCATCCAAGTCCTGGTTCATCACCGGCACTTCGTCCGGCTTCGGCCGTGCGATGACGGAAAAGCTGCTGCTGCGCGGCGACCGTGTCGCCGCGACCTTGCGCAGGGTGGAGGCGCTCGACGATCTGAAGGCCCAATACGGTGAACGGCTGTGGATCGCTGCGCTGGATGTGACGGACGCCGATGCGGTGCGCACGGTGATCGACCGTGCCTTTGCCGACATCGGCCGCATCGACGTCATGGTTAGCAACGCCGGCTACGGGTTGTTCGGCGCCGGTGAGGAAGCCAGCGACGCGCAGATCCGGCACCAGATTGACACCAACCTGATCGGCTCCATCCAGGTGATCCGCGCCGCGTTGCCGCATCTTCGCAAGCAGGGCGGCGGCCGCATCATTCAAGTGTCGTCGGAGGGTGGCCAGATCGCCTATCCGAATTTCAGCCTGTATCATGCCAGCAAATGGGGCATCGAGGGCTTCATTGAATCGGTGGCGCAGGAAGTGGCGCCGTTCGGCATCACCTTCACCATCGCCGAGCCAGGCGCGTCCAGAACGGATTTCGGTCGCGGCATGGTGCGGGCACCGTTGATGGATGTCTATGACGCGACGCCGGCCGGTGAGGTGCGCCGGGCCATCGCCTCGGGGGGCTTTGCGGTGAAGGGCGATCCCGACAAGATGGCGCAGGCAATGATCGGGTGCGTCGACATCAGCCCGGCGCCGCTCCGGCTGGTGATGGGCGGCGACAGTTACAGCCACATCCGCGCCGCGCTGCTGGCGCGGATCGCGGAGCTCGATGCGCAGAAGGAGATCGCGTTCTCGACGGACGCGGTTGACTGACCGCGTCGTTCGGGAGGGATCGGAGGCCGTGGCACCCGTTGCAGCGCCGCATGCCGAATTCGTCTTCAGTGATAGCCGACGTCGGCCCGCACCTTGCCGCGAAACACCCAGTAGGACCAACCCGTATACATCAGGATCACCGGCAGCAGCGTCAGTGTGCCCACCAGCAGAAAGGCCTGGGTGCGCTCCGAGGATGCGGCCTGCCACAGCGTCAGGTGATGCGGCACGATCATCGGATACAGGCTGATGGCGATGCCCGCATAGGACAGGACAAACAGCCCGATCGCGCCGGCGAACGGCCAGACCTCCGCGCGGCTGTACAGGGCACGCCAGGTGAACACGGCCACCGCTACCGTCGCGACGGGGACCAACCCGAGCAATGCGATGTTGGGCCAGGTGAACCAGCGTTTTGCGACCTCCGGACTCACCAGTGGCGTCCAGATGCTGGCCAGGGCGATCGCTACAAGCACGCCGACAAGACAGATCCGCCCCTGCCGTCGCGCGGCATCCTGCAGCGCGCCTTCAGTCTTCAGGATCAGCCAGCCGGCGCCGAGCAAGCCGTAGCCGAACAGCAGGGCGACGCCGGTGAGCAGCGAGAACGGTGTGAGAAAATCCAACGACGTGCCTGAAAATACCCGGCCGGTGACCTGAAAGCCCTGGATGAAAGAGCCGAGCACCACGCCCTGGGCAAAGGTGGCGATGCCCGAGCCATAGCAGAAGGCATGGTCCCAGAACGTCCGGTCCGCGGCGTCGCGAAAGCGGAATTCGAAGGCGACGCCGCGAAACACCAGCGCGAGCAGCATCACCAGGATGGGAAAGTAGGTCGCCGGAATGATGATCGCGAAGGCCAGCGGAAACGCGGCGAGCAGACCGATGCCGCCGAGCACCAGCCAGGTCTCGTTGCCGTCCCAGATCGGTGCGATCGAGTTCATCACCGTATTGCGCGATGCAGTGTCCGGCGCAAAGCCATAGAGGATTCCGACGCCCAGATCGAAACCATCGAGAAGGACGTAGAAGAACACGGCAAGGCCGATGATCAGCGTCCAGATCGGCACGAAGTCCATGACCTGGCTCATTGCGCGGCTCCTTCGGCAATACCCGCACCGGCGAGCACCGGCGCTTTCGGACGGCCCGCTTCGATCCTGTCGTCTTTTTCGGTCGCCGCATCGGGCCCCTTGCGCACCATGCGCAGCATCAACAGGAACCCCACCGGATACATGAAGAGATAGACGATGATATAGGCGATCAGCGAGATCAGCACATCGCTGCCGGTCAGCGATGGTGACACCGACTGTGCCGTCCGCAGCAGGCCGTAGACCGTCCAGGGTTGCCGGCCGACCTCGGTGGTAACCCAGCCGGCGATCACTGCAACGAAGCCGATCGGGAGGGCGAGTTGGCAGACACCGAGGAACCATGCGGTGTCATGGAGCCGGCCGCGCCAGCGCAGCCAGCCGCCCAGCACGACGATGCCAAGCATCAACAGGCCGCAGCCGACCATGATGCGGAAGGCGAAAAACGGAATGGCGACCGGCGGGCGCTGATCGGCAGGAAATTCCTTGAGACCCATGATCTCGCCATCGGTACTGTGCGTCAAAATCAGGCTGCCCAGCAACGGCACTTCGATGGCCGCCGCATTGCGCTCGGCCTTTTCGTCGGGCAGGGCGAACAGGGTCAGCGGCACGCGGCGGCCGGTTTCCCATATTGCCTCGATGGCCGCGAGCTTGGCGGGCTGGTGCTTGAGCGTATTGAGTCCGTGCTGGTCGCCGATGAAGATCTGCAGCGGCACCAGCACGGTCATCAGCCACAGTGTCATCGACAGCATGGTGCGGCCTTCCTCCACGAACCGCCCGCGCCGCATCAGGTAGGCGCCCACTCCGAGCACTACGAAGCCCGTGGTGCAGAAGAACGCCACCACCGTATGCGCGAGCCGCGGCAGGAAGGACGGATTGAAGATGACCTGGAACCAATCGGTCGGGAAGAACCGCCCGTCGACGATCTCGTAGCCGGCCGGCGTCTGCATCCAGCTGTTGGCCGACAGGATCCAGAACGACGAGAACAGGGTGCCCAGCGCCACCATCAGCGCGGCGACGAAGTGCGCCCACGGCGGCACCAGCTTGCGGCCGAACAGCAGCACGCCGAGAAAGGCGGCTTCGAGGAAAAACGCGGTGAGGCCTTCATAGGCGAACAATGGCGCGAGCACATTGGCGGTGGCATCCGAAAAGCGGCTCCAGTTGGTACCGAATTGGAACGGCATGACGATGCCGGTGACCACCCCCATGCCGAAGGCGACCGAGAAGATCTTGATCCAGAACATCGAGACGCGCAGATAGACTGCCCGTCCGGTCGCCAGATGGAAGCCTTCGAGGACTGCGATGAATGCGGCGGCGCCAACGGTGAAGGCCGGCAGCAGGATGTGCCACCCGATCACCCAGGCAAATTGCAGTCGCGACAGCAAGACCGGATCAAGATCCGTTGCAAACCCCCAGTATCAGCGGCCAAGGCGTGGCAGAAGTCACTCTGCGAACGGAGCAAGGCTTACGAAATCGACGGTGGACGGCGCTTTGTAGTTTGCCACAAAACGCTCGCCGAAATCTCTCACAAAATTATCGTAGGTCGTTTCAGGAGTCGTCCTGGCAATATGGCAAAGGCAGCTACTCATTCGCCGCTTCATGTCCAGCCGGGGAAAATTGTCCACGATCAGCGCGATCTCGCCGGACGGGATCGCGTTGTATTGCAGTCCGATGACGTCGAGGCAGATTCCGGCGGTGCATAGCGCCACCTCGCTCTCCTTGTATAGTCCGATCGATGGCGTCGAGTTGAGCGCGACGCTGTCCCAGATCAGTTGCGCGCGATGCGTGTCGAACCCGTGCGCGATGGCAAAGCATCGCGCCAGGTCGGCGCCCTCTACCTCGAAGCGGCGCGGACCGGCGAAGCTCTCGTTCAGTGTGATGTCGTGCAGCAGCGTGCCCACGGCCAGCACCTCGGCGTCGTGGTCGATGGCCTGCGGCTGTCCGAGTCGGACCGCGAACAGCCAGGAACGGACGACGTGGTTGAACAAATAGGGCTCGCAGTGATGCCGCGCATGATCGATGGTGGCATCGACGACAGGCGTGTCGGGAACGACGACGCCTGCGAGCGTCCGATTGACGGCTTTATCCACGTTGCCGACTCCATCAGCCCCTGATGAACTTGAGCAGTTCGGCGTTGACCTGGTCCTGATGGGTCGCGGTGATACCGTGGGGAGCGTCGGGATAGTAGACGTCCTTCGCACCCTTGATCAGCTTCGCCGATTTGCGCGCCGAATCCTTGACCGGGACAATCTGGTCATCCTCGCCGTGCAGCACCAAGGTTGGAATGTCGAACTTCTTGAGATCCTCGGTGAAGTCGGTCTCGGAGAACGCCTTGACGCTCTCATAGGCGTTCTTGGTGCCGGCCTGCATGCTCCATAGCCAGAACTGGTCGAGCGTGCCCTGCGAGACCTTGGCGCCCGGCCGGTTGGCCCCGTAGAAGGCAATGGCGAGGTCCTTGTAGTATTGCGAGCGGTCGCCGGCGACGCCGGCGCGGATGCCGTCGAACACTTCGATCGGCAGGCCTTCCGGATTGGCCTCGGTTTTCAACATGATCGGCGGCACCGCGGCGATCAGTACCGCCTTGGCGACGCGCTTGGTGCCATGGCGGCCGATGTAGCGGGCGACTTCACCACCGCCGGTGGAGTGACCGACGAGCGTGGCGTCCTTGAGATCCAGCGCTTCGATCACCGCCGCGAGATCGTCGGCATAGCCGTTCATGTCGTTGTGCTCGGAGGCCTGGCTGGAGCGGCCGTGGCCGCGGCGGTCATGAGCAACGACGCGAAAACCGTGCTGCGCCAGGAACAGCATCTGGCCGTCCCAGGCATCGGCATTGAGCGGCCGGCCATGGGAGAAGGTGACGACGGGACCCTTGCCCCAGTCCTTGTAATAGATCTCGGTGCCGTCCTTGGTGGTGATCGTGCTCATGGTTTTGCGTCCTTGATGGCTAGGGAGCGGATGCGGTGCTTGCTGGCTGAATGCCGGCGTTGACTCTGCGAGTTGAAGTCCGATGGTGGCGCCGGCGACCAGTCCGCCGAAGACGACGTCGCGGCGCGATGCAATGGCAGGAGCGGGGGTATGGTCGTTCATGGCGTGCTTCTTCATTTCGCGGGGTGGGCCGCGAGCCAGTCGGTGAAAAGGGTCGGCCCCAGCCGTGCGTGATCGCCGGGTGTGAGCGATTGATCGTTCAGCGCGAGGCCGAAGTAGCGGGCGTGGATGTCGGCGATGACACGGCGTGTATCGCCGCGGGCGGCGAGGAATTGCTGGGCAAACTGGTCAAGGCCGAGCCGCTCCGGTCCGGCCACCTCCACCATGCCGTTGAGCGGCGTGGCCAGCGCGAACTCCGCCACCGCGGCGGAGACATCGCCGGCCGCGACCGGCTGGAAATCGGCAGGCGACAGCCGCACGGTGCCGCCGTCGATGCTGCTCTGGATGATCGCTTCGATGAATTCGAAGAACTGGGTGGCCCGAACAATCGTGTACGGAATGCCCGACTGTTCGATCAATCGCTCCTGAGCCAGCTTGGCGCGGAAATAGCCGCTGTCCTGCAGGCGATCGGTGCCGACGACCGAGAGCGCGACATGCCTGCCGACGCCGGCCGCGGCCTCGGCGGCCAGCAGGTTGTGGCCCGAGGTTTCGAAAAACGCCATGGCGGCGTTGTCCTCGAACGAAGGCGAATTGGCGAGATCGATGACCGCCTCGGCGCCATCGAGCGCTGCGGCAAGGCCTTCGCGGGTGATCGTGTTGACGCCGCTCGACGGCGATGCCGCCGTGACCTCATGCCCCTGGCGCCTGAGCCGGGTCACGACGTTAGAACCGATCAGTCCGCTCCCGCCGATCACTACGATCTTCATAGGAAATGCTCCGTCTGATGACCGTTGCGATCATCGCTCCGGGAGAAGGATGACAGTCGGGGCGCAGGAAGACTTTGCCGCCATCCTGTTTTTTGTATGTGAAACCCTTGTGGCTGCGTCCAAAGGACCTTCAAAAAGAGGTAGCGCGGAACGCCGGCCATGTTAGGAAGATGCGGAGAACCGATGCCAGACCAAGCGGCGGCCAGGTTTTTTGGCGCGCCGGCATATGGATTCAGGGAGCACCGGCGTGGCATTCGCGTTCGAGGATTTTGTACTCAATCCCGACCTGCGGGAATTGGTGCGGGGAACGGAAGAAATTGCGCTGGCGCCGCAGGTCTTCGACCTGCTGCTGCACCTGGTCCGGAACCGCGAGCGCGTGGTCAGCAAGGACGATCTGCTGCAGGCGGTTTGGGGTGGTCGGATCGTCTCCGAATCCACCCTCACAAGTCATATCAATGCGGCGCGCAAGGCGCTCGGCGACAGCGGCGGCGAGCAACGCCTGATCCGCACCATCGCGCGCAAGGGCGTGCGCTTTGTCGGTGAGGTCAGGGATATCCAGGACCCGGTCGGCGTCATGACGATCGGTGCTGCGGCAGGCGATGCGCCAGCGCTTGCTCTTCCCGACAAGCCGTCCATTGCGGTGCTGCCGTTTCTGAACCTGAGCGGAGAGCCGGACCAGGACTATTTCACTGACGGGATGGTGGAGGACATCATCCTCGCTCTGTCGCGCATCCGCTGGCTGTTCGTCATCGCGCGCAATTCCAGCTTTACATACAAGGGCCGCGCCGTCGACCTGAAGCAGGTCGGCCGCGAACTCGGCGTGCGCTATGTGCTGGAAGGCAGCGTTCGCCGATCGGCGAGCCGAGTCCGCATCACCGGGCAACTCATCGACGCGACGACCGGCGCGCATCTGTGGGGGAGCGTTTCGAGAGCACCGTCGATGACATCTTCGATTTGCAGGAACAGGTCGCGGCAAGTGTGGTCAGCGCCATTGCGCCGCAGCTCGAGCTCGCGGAGATCGAGCGCGCCAAGCGCAAGCCGACCGAAAGCCTCGACGCCTACGATTATTACCTGCGCGGCCTGACCCGGTTTCATCTGGCGACCAAAGCCGGGCTCGATGAAGCCTTGCAGCTGTTCTACAAGGCAATCGAACTCGACCCCGAATATGCGTCTGCCTACGGGATGGCGGCGTGGTGCTATTACTGGCGCAAGATGAACCGCTGGATCACCGATCGCGCGGCGGAGGGGGAGGAGGCCGCGCGGTTGTGCCGAAGCGCGGTGACGCTGGGCAAGAACGATGCGGTGGCGCTCACCAGGGGCGGTCACACCTGGCCGCATTTCGGCGGCGATCTCCTTAGCTGTGTTGCCTATGTGGACAGGGCACGGGTGCTCAATCCCAACTTGTCCACGACCTGGTATCTCGGCGGCTTCCAGCGCATTTCGCTCGGCGAGCACGACGCTGCCATCGACCACTTCGAGCGCGCCATGCGGCTCAGCCCGCTGGATCCGGAGACGTTCCAGATGCAGACCGGCATCGCCATGGGCCATCTGTATTGCGGACGCTTCGACGCCGCCCTGGCATGCCTGGAAAAGGCATCGCACGAAATGCCCAATATTCTGCGGGTGGCGGCCTTCGTGGCAGCCGGCCACGCGCTGGCCGGCCGTAGTGATGATGCGCGCAATGCCATGGTGCATGTGCGCCGGCTTGATCCGACCCTGCGGCTCAGCAATCTCGATGACTGGCTGCTGGTCCGCCGCCCTCAGGATTTTGCCATGGCCTCGGAAGGCCTGCGCATGGCCGGATTGCCGGAATGAGCGGGGTCTGGGGTTGGGGGCGCCAGGGCAGCCGATGGGGGGCGCTCCGGCCGCCGCGCCCGCGTCGCCACCCATCTTGGTGCGATGCACTCAAAATCCCTGTGCATGGCTGCCAAACGCTTTGAATCGTCACGACAGCATGCTATCGACCACCGCCAACCCTCCCGATGGGCTTCGATTCGACGACGATGCACCGCATCGCCGGCAAATTGGCTCATCCTGCGGTTCGAACGCGGCAAATCAGCCGCTTATTGGAGTTGGCGATGGCGGTTATTCATAAGATTCGCGAAGCATTCACGTTCGACGACGTGCTGCTGAAGCCGGCTTTGTCCGACATTCTGCCCTCGGACGCCGACATCCGCTCCTTCGCCACCCGCGCCATTCCGCTCAACATTCCGATCATCGCTTCGGCGATGGATACCGTGACCGAAGCCCGCATGGCCATCGCCATGGCGCAGGCCGGCGGCATCGGCGTGATCCACCGCAATTTCGACGTCGAAGGCCAGGCCGCCCAGGTGCGGCAGGTGAAGAAGTATGAATCCGGCATGGTGGTCAATCCGCTGACCATCGGCCCCGACGCCATGCTCGCCGACGCGCTGGCGCTGATGAAGGAGCACGGCTTCTCCGGCATTCCGGTGGTCACCGGCGCGAGCAAGGGCGTCCCCGGCAAGCTGGTCGGTATCCTCACCAACCGCGACGTGCGCTTCGCCACCGACCCGCGGCAGAAGATTTCCGAACTGATGACCCACGAGAATCTCGTGACGGTGCGCGAGGGCGTCAGCCAGGACGAAGCCAAGCGCATGCTGCACCAGCATCGCATCGAGAAGCTGCTCGTCGTCGACGACCAGTATCGCTGCGTCGGCCTGATCACCGTCAAGGACATGGAGCACGCGGTCGCGCATCCGCTGGCCAGCAAGGATGCCCAGGGCCGGCTGCGCGTCGCCGCGGCAACCACCGTGGGCGAGGGTGGCTATGAGCGCACCGAACGGCTGATCGATGCCGGCGTCGATATCGTCGTGGTCGACACCGCGCACGGTCACTCGTCGCGCGTGCTCGACGCGGTGAATCGGATCAAGCGGCTGTCCAACGCCGTACAGGTGATCGCCGGCAACGTCGCCACCACCGAGGGCGCGCAGGCGCTGATCGATGCCGGCGCCGATGCCATCAAGGTCGGCATCGGTCCGGGCTCGATCTGCACCACGCGCATCGTCGCCGGCGTTGGCGTGCCGCAGCTCACCGCGATCATGGATGCGGTGGAAGCCGCCAAGAAGCACAACATTCCGGTGATCGCCGACGGCGGCATCAAGTTCTCCGGCGATCTCGCCAAGGCGCTGGCCGCCGGCGCGGACATCGCCATGGTCGGCTCATTGCTGGCCGGCACCGACGAGACCCCCGGCGAGGTGTTCCTGTGGCAGGGCCGCTCTTACAAAGCCTATCGCGGCATGGGCTCGGTGGGCGCCATGGCCCGCGGCTCGGCCGATCGGTACTTCCAGCAGGACATCAAGGACACGCTGAAGCTGGTGCCCGAGGGCATCGAGGGGCAGGTGGCCTACAAAGGCCCGGTCGCCAATGTGATGCATCAGCTGGCCGGTGGCCTGCGCGCGGCGATGGGCTATGTCGGGGCCAAGAACCTGACCGAGTTCCACGAAAAGGCGGAATTCGTGCGCATTACCAGCGCCGGCCTGCGCGAAAGCCACGTCCATGACGTGACCATCACCCGCGAAAGCCCGAATTACCCCGGCGGTGCTTGATTGCCGCGGGCGGCGCATAGCCGCTTTCCCCGCAAATTGAGCCCCACAGGGGCGCGAAAAGGCGCTAGGATGGCCTGCCACCTGACGCTGCCACGTGCAGCGGGCCCGTCTTCGGGCGTGTGGCGCGGTTTTCAGAGAATCATCTCACCGTAAATTCAGAAAAGAATGTTGAACGCTATGGTCGATTGGACAGACGACAGGATCTCCGCCCTTTCCACGCCGGACCTGAAGAACCTGCGGGTCAATGCGGAGCGCAAGTCCGTCGACGAGCTGATTGCCAAGTGCACCGCCGAACTGGAGAAGCGCCAGGCCAACAAGCCGCGCAGCGCCGGCGCCAAGCCGCGCAGCCCGTCGAAGGAGTTCGAGCACCAGATGGCCGGAGAGCTGGCTGTTGTCGGCAAGGAGATGGCGGCGAAATACGACCTCTCCGAGGAGACTGCCAAGGCCAATTCGGTCGGCGTCAAGGGCTTCAAGTCGCACAAGCTGCTCGATGCCAAGGGCTATGCCAAGCTCGGCGGCATGCAGCGCGACGGTTCGGTGGCGGTGGATCGCTACATCTCCTATCGCCGCGGCAAGGACATCGTGTCGCTCAGCGTGTTCCTGCTCAAGGACCAGCCGGTTGAGGAACATGAATTCCAGGTGATCGCGCCGCTGACCATGCTCGATGGCGGCAAGCCGGTAGCGGAGATCCGTCCGACCGCGACCGAAGCGCAGAAGCAGTCCGCCGATGGCGGGCTGGCCTTCAAAGACCTGCCGTCCGCCGCGGCCGCCTTCGACAAGGTGCTGGCGAAGATCACCGCCGCAGCCTGACGACTGACGACAGCATTGACGGATCTGACGCGGCGCGCGAGTTTTCGCGCGCCGCGTTTTTGCGAGGCCCCGTCAAGAAACGCCAACGAACCGAAACAGAGGAAAGATCCATGTCCGCATCAGCCAGGCGCATCGTCCTTGCCGCACGCCCCCACGGCGCGCCAAAACCCTCCGACTTTCGCAGCGAGGATTACACCGTGCCCACGCCGGGCGAGGGCGAGGTCCTGCTGCGCACGATCTGGCTGTCGCTCGATCCCTATATGCGCGGTCGCATGAGCGATGGACCGTCTTACGCGGCGCCGGTGCCGGTGGGCGGCACCATGGAAGGCGGCACGGTCTGCGAGGTGATCGCCTCCAACAATCCCGGCTTCGCCAAGGGCGATATCGTGCTGGCACATAGCGGCTGGCAGACCCATGCGGTCTCTGACGGCAAGATGCTGCGCAAGATCGATCCGGCGCTCGGCCCGGTGCAGACCGCGGTCGGCGTGCTCGGCATGCCCGGCATGACCGCCTATACCGGGCTGCTGGACATCGGCCAGCCCAAGGAAGGCGAGACCGTCGTGGTGGCGGCGGCCTCGGGCGCGGTGGGCTCGGCGGTGGGCCAGATCGCCATGGTCAAGGGTGCGCGGGCGGTCGGCATCGCCGGCGGCAAGGACAAGTGCGACTACGTGAAGAACGAGCTCGGTTTCGCCGACTGCATCGATCATCGCGATCCGGATTTTGCGGCGAAGCTGAAGGCGGCGTGTCCCGATGGCATCGACGTGTACTTCGAGAATGTCGGCGGCGCGGTGTTCGAGGCGGTGTTTCCGCTGTTCAATGCCTTTGCGCGCATGCCGGTGTGCGGGCTGATCGCGCAGTACAACGACACCGAGAGTTCGGTGCCGAAATGGGCCGGTGCCATGATGCGCAACGTGCTGACCAAGCGCCTCACCATTCGCGGCTTCATCGTCAGCGACTTCGCCGGGCGCCGTCAGGAGTTTCTGCGCGACATGTCGCAATGGGTGAAGGAGGGCAAGGTGAAGTACAAGGAGTTCGTCACCGAAGGCCTCGACAGCGCGCCGGAGGCCTTCATGGGCCTGCTGAAGGGCGCCAACTTCGGCAAGCAGCTGGTGCGCGTCGGGCCGGACAAGGCGTAAGCGTTCAGCCGTCAACGGCTCCGACCGGCGAGCAGGGCTGCGATCGCCAGTGCCTGGATGATCGCCGCCGTGACGAACAGCCAGGGCGCGGCGCCGGCTGCGCCTGCGCCGGGCGCCCATTCGCGGATCAATCCGAAGACCGCCGGCGCGAAGGCGTAGGTCGCCTGGCCGATGGCGACGATCAGCGGCACCACGCGCGGCACGTCCTCCCGGACGAATTCGACCTGCGCGATCAGCGGCGGCAGCGAGGTGGCATTGCCGATGCCGGCGCCGAACAGCACGATGCCGAGCAGCAGCAGCGGCACGCTGTCGCCGCCGGCGAGCAGGAAGGCGAGCGAGCCGGCGATCTGCACGCCATAGCTGGCGCAGGCGACCAGTCGGCGGTCGCAGCCTGCGGGCATCAGCCAGCCGACCAGCGACCGCCCGGCAATTGCCGCCGCGGTGGCCGCGCCGGCGGCAATGCCGGCGATCTGCGCGCCCATCACCGGGACCAGCAACGAGAACAGATGCGCCAGCAGGCCGATCTGCGCGAACAGGCCGAGCGCCATGCCGGCCGCGAGGGTGACGAAGCGAACGTTGCGCCACAGAAGGTTGCCGGCAAGCGGGCGCGCTGTAGGCGAAGCGCTGGAGATCGTTGGCGTTGCGATGAGATCCCCGTCCGGCGCCAGCCCCATCTGCTGCGGCGATCTGGCGAAGTACAGATCCGCCAGGATCCAGACCGCGACAACCATGACCGCGCCGATCAGCGCTGCCGCCAGCGGAAACCCCAGCCATCCGATCGCGGCGCCCCACAGCGGCGAGAACACCACGCCGCCGATGCTGGCACCGTTATAGGCCTGCGCCAGTGCCGCCGGACGCTTGCGGTCGAACCAGGGTGCCACGATCGCGTTGACCGCGGCGGCGCCGAGCGCCACCCAGCCGGCGCCGCTGAGCAGCGTCGCCGCGAACGGCTGCCATGGCTGTGCGGCCAGCGCCCAGCCGGTGACGCCGAGCGCCAGCGCGATGGCGCCCATCTTCGTAACGGTCGGGATGCCGAACCGCCGATACAGGCCGGGGAGGTTGGCGATCACCATCGCGCCGAACAGGTAGTGCGCAGTGACGGCCGAGGAAACCAGCGCCAGCGACCAGCCGCGTGCCTCGCGTACCGCATGCAGATAGATCGGCGGACCGTAGAAGCCGAGCCCCCAGCCGAACACCGCCAGCGTGAAGGCCGCGGCGACCACGCGCCAGCCATAAAACAGCGTCGTGCCGCCCATTGTTTTCGCCTGCCGCGCAGTTTCCGACTCGATGTCCATCTCCGACAGTCATGTGGGAAAAAACGAACGAATGCTTCGGCCGAGGCCGAAGCATTCGGCGCCGACCCGGCCTAGGATGCATGGGAATCGAAGAGGTCCACGCGATGCCCAGCCAAGCCATGTTCGCCGAGATCGCGGCGCTGTCGGGCGACCCGGCGCGCGCCAGCATGCTGCATGCGTTGATGGACGGCCGCGCGCTGACCGCGACCGAACTGGCGAGGGCCGCCGGCGTCACGCCGCAGACGGCGAGCGGGCATCTGAGCCGGATGACCGCGGTCGGACTGTTGAGCGTCGAGCGGCAGGGCCGGCATCGCTATCACCGGCTGGCGACGGCATCGGTGGCGCGGATGCTGGAGAGCATCATGCAGGTGGCCGCGGATCTCGCGCCCGATCGCTCGCATCTCTCGGTCGGGCCGCGCGACGCGGCGATGCGCAAGGCGCGCACCTGCTACGATCATCTGGCCGGACAACTCGGCGTGGCGCTCGCCGATTCCCTGATCGCGCGCGGCCATGTCGAACTGGCCGGCGACGCCGGCGTTCTGACCGACGCCGGCATGGCTTTCCTCGCCGGCATCGGGCTCGACACCGCGCCGTTGCTGGCGCGGCGAACGGCGCGCTCCGGCCGCGTGCTGTGCCGCCCGTGTCTGGACTGGAGCGAACGGCGGCCTCATCTGGCCGGTGCGCTGGGCGCCGCGATCTGCGCGCACAGCCTGGATCAGGGATGGACCAGGCGGCTGGACGCGACACGTGCTGTACTGATCACGCCGAAGGGCGCGCGCATCTTTCGCGACACGTTTGGCGCGACGATAGGCTAGATCCGTTGCGCTTCCGGCGTCAGATCACCCGGTAGCGGATGGCATAGACATCGTCGGCCCGCGTCGGCGCAGCGGAACGGGCGGTGGCGACCTCGTCGACCAGATGCCACGGGCCGAATTCGGCTGACTGGCTGGGGCTCGGCGCCAGCCGCAGCCGGAACAGCCGCTGTGCCTGGCCGGGCAGGTTGAGGATCACGGTGCGGTTGGCGGTGCGAAACACCAGCGGCACCGAGCCGCGCAGAATGCTCTCGCCGGCGCTGGTGAAGGTGGGGCCCTCGCGCAGGCTGGCCAGCGTCTGGTTACGGTCGGTATGCAGCTCGATCTGGGTGGCCGATGTGTCAACTTGGGCGGCCACCGCATCGGGCAGCCGGATCTCGAACTCGATCGCGGGTTTCGAGGCGATCATGCCGAGGTAGTTCAGCGCGGCGTGGCGGACATCGGAGACCGCGAAGGCGAGCAGCACCAGCGCCGCCACCGCGCCGACGCCATGGCGGACGAGATCGCGCGACGAACGGTATCCGCTGTGGAAATATAGCGACAGCGCGATGGCCACCGCCACCGCGGTGGCGGCGCCGGCAAGGCCCGACATCAGCAGGCCGCCCCATCCGTCCGGATTGTCGTCGGCGACCGCCATGAGGTGGTTGAGTTCGCTCGTTACGCCCGAGACGGCATGGCCGAATGTGCCGGCCAGCCCGGTCATGCCGTTGAAGAGTGTGTCCAGGTCGGTCATCGCGACATCTCGCTGGGCCGTATCGAACCCGGGCAGGGCATCCGCCTGGGAAGCGCGGTTCCCATCTTGGTCGTGGCGGCGCATGCTGCGGTTCATCGCGGCTTCAGGCCTTAATTGTCATGCGGTGGGGCGGCGGCTATAGCGTAGGCGTCAAGGGACACTGGGGGCGATTCATGTCGGTTCAAATGGTTTTGCTGCCGGTGTTCGTGCTGGTGGCGTTGACGCTGGGAGCGTGGTTCTGGACCGGCAGGCGCGGGGCGGCGACCGGCCGCAACGATGCCGCCGACGCGCCGTATACGGCGTCGCAGCTCGATCTGCTGTTCTACGCCCTGGTCGCGCTCGGCCTGCCCCTGCGAAAGATCGATCTGGCGCTGGTCTGCCTGTCCTGGGTGTTCGTCGTCACGCGCTTCCTCAGTGCCGGTATCTTCGGTGCTGGCAACGGCCGTTCGCAGGGCTTCCTGGCCGGCGCGCTGGTGCTGCTGGCGATGTGGTTCTACTTCGCGCTGCGCATGCTGCTGCTGCTCTGACGGCGCAAGCGCGCCCGAAGGCGTGACTGCGCCCGTTTCTCCGTTGAAAGATTGCTATGACTCCCGCCGCAAGACTGTCCGCCGCCATCGAGCTGATCGAGGCCATCGAGACCCAGCGCATTCCCGCCGCCAAGGCGCTGAAGGAATGGGGCACCGCGCACCGTTTCGCCGGCTCCGGCGATCGCGCAGGCATTGCCGGCCTGGTCTGGGACGTGCTGCGCCGCCGCGCCTCCAGCGCCTGGATCATGGACAGCGACACGCCGCGCGCCCGCGTGCTGGGCATGCTGAAGGCCGAACGCAAGATGGACGTCGACGCCATCGGCGCGCTGTGCGACGGCGGCCGTTTCGCGCCGTCGGCACTGACCGACACCGAACACGCCGCACTGGCGTCGCGCACCGTGGCCGACGCGCCGCCGCACATCGCCGGCGACTATCCGGAATGGCTCGACGGCCATCTCACACAGGTGTTCGGCGACGACCGCGTGGCCGAAGCCACCGCCATGGCCAGCCGCGCGCCGCTCGACCTGCGCGTCAACACGCTGAAGGCCAAGCGCGACAAGGTGCTGGCGTCGATGAAGCATCTCGGCGCCGTGGAGACGCCGTGGTCGCCGATCGGGCTGCGCATCGATCTCGGCGCCGACGCCCGCAATCCCGGCATCCATGCCGAGGAGGATTTCATCAAGGGCGCCGTCGAGGTGCAGGACGAGGGATCGCAGCCTGGCGGCGCTGCTGTCGGGCGCAAAACCCGGCGAGCAGGTGATCGACCTTTGCGCCGGCGCCGGCGGCAAGACCCTGGCGCTGGCGGCGATGATGCAGGGCAAGGGCCGGCTGATCGCCACCGACAGCGACAAGCGCCAGCTTGCGCCGATCTACGAGCGGCTGTCGCGCGCCGGCGTGCATAATTGCGACATCCGCACCCCCAAGGGGCCGGACGACACGCTCAGCGACATCCATGCCTCCGCCGACCTGGTGGTGATCGACGCGCCGTGCACCGGCACCGGCACCTGGCGCCGCAATCCCGACGCCAAATGGCGGATGCGCCCGGGCGCGCTTGAGGTCCGCATCAAGGACCAGGTCGAGGTGCTGGAGCGGGCGGTGCATCTGGTGAAGCCCGGCGGCCGCATCGCCTACATCACCTGTTCGGTGCTGCCGCAGGAAAACAACGAACAGATCCGCGGCTTTGTCGCCCGCCACCCGGATTTCTCGGTGGTACCGGTCGAGCAGGTCACCTCGGTGCTGTGGGACAAGGCCGAGGCTTTTGCGGCCGTCACCCTGCAGAGCCCCGAGGGCCTGCTGATGACCCCGCGGCGGACCGGGACTGACGGGTTTTTCGTCTCGGTGTTGGCGCGCAAGAAGGCGGAGTAGGGCTTTTTCTCCCTCTCCCGCTTGCGGGGGAGGGCCGGGTGGGGGCTGCCACTCATTCCGTCGTCGCGGCACCCCCTCCCTAACCCTCCCCGCAAGCGGGAGAGGGGACGATCGCGTTCCATGGCGACGCCTGCGGGGCTTGCGAGGCCCGCGGGAGTCGCGTAATTGCTCGCTATGACAGCTCCCAGCAAAACCTCCGTCCCGCCCGTCGATCCGTCGCCCCATGTGGCTGCGGAACATGACAAGATTCTGATCGTCGATTTCGGCTCCCAGGTGACCCAGCTGATCGCGCGCCGGGTCCGCGAGGAGGGCGTCTATTCCGAGATCGTGCCGTTCAACAAGGCTGCAGAAGCCTTTGCCGCGATGAAGCCCAAGGCGGTGATCCTGTCCGGGGGACCAGCCTCGGTGTTGGATCACGATGCGCCGTCGGCGCCGCTGTTGATCCTCAATGCCGGCGTGCCGGTGCTCGGCATCTGCTATGGCGAGCAAACCATGGCGCAGCAGCTCGGCGGCACCGTCGAAGCCGGCCACCACCGCGAATTTGGCCGCGCCAAAATCGAGATCACCGACAGCTGCGCGCTGTTCGACGGCGTCTGGGAGAAGGGCGGCCAGTACGACGTCTGGATGAGCCACGGCGACCGCGTCACCAAGCTGCCGGAAGGTTTTCGCGCCGTCGCCAAAGCGCCGGGCTCGCCGATCTCTATCATCGCCGACGATGTCCGCAAGTTCTACGCGATGCAGTTCCACCCCGAAGTGGTGCACACCCCCGACGGCGCCAAGCTGATCCGCAACTTCGTGCGCAAGGTCGCGGGCCTCACCGGCGACTGGACCATGCGCGCCTTCCGCGAGGAAGCGATCGAGAAGATCCGCGCCCAGGTCGGCTCCGGTCGCGTCATCTGCGGCCTAAGCGGCGGCGTCGATTCCGCGGTGGCCGCGGTGCTGATCCACGAGGCGATCGGCGACCAGCTCACCTGCGTGTTCGTCGACCACGGCATGCTGCGCAAGGACGAGGGCAAGACCGTCGTCGACCTGTTCCGCGGCCACTACAACATCCCGCTGGTCCATGTGCAGGCGGAAGAGCTGTTCCTCGGCAAGCTCAAGGGCGTTACCGACCCCGAGCAGAAGCGCAAGATTATCGGCGGGCTGTTCATCGACGTGTTCGATGCCGAGGCCAAGAAGATCGGCGGCGCGGACTTCCTCGCGCAGGGCACGCTGTATCCCGACGTGATCGAGAGCGTGTCGTTCACTGGCGGCCCCTCGGTGACCATCAAGTCGCACCACAATGTCGGCGGCCTGCCGGACTTTATGAAGATGAAGCTGGTCGAGCCGCTGCGCGAACTGTTCAAGGACGAGGTCCGCGTATTGGGGCGCGAACTCGGCCTGCCGGACATCTTTGTCGGCCGCCATCCGTTCCCCGGGCCGGGCCTCGCCATCCGCTGCCCCGGCGAGATCACCGCCGACAAGCTCGACATCCTGCGCAACGCCGACGCGGTCTATATCGACCAGATCCGCAAGGCCGGCCTGTACGACACTATCTGGCAGGCTTTTGCCGTGCTGCTGCCGGTCAAGACCGTCGGCGTGATGGGCGACGGCCGCACCTACGAATTCGTCGTCGGCCTGCGCGCCGTCACCTCCACCGACGGCATGACCGCCGACTTCTATCCGTTCGAGATGAAGTTCCTCGGCGAGACCGCAACGCGCATCATCAACGAGGTCAAGGGCGTCAACCGCGTGGTGTATGACATCACGTCGAAGCCGCCGGGGACGATTGAGTGGGAGTGAGGAGCGTCGTGATGGATACAGATACAAGGCCGGTCAGGCTAGCTTTGCCGTGATAGGCGTTGTCGCCGAACAGAATGAGTTTCGTTACACTTAGAACTCTTATCTCAGCTTCAACGTTCTTATCGTCGAAGTGTGACGGCCCAAGTTCAAGCCCGCTTCTTACCCTGCTGCGGTCCAGAAAGGGCGGCCTGCGCGACAAGATTTGCGATGCGTGCGGACAGCGCTGCATCGGATACGGCGCGGGATAGCGTGACGCCGCCACTAAGCATGGCAAGAAGCAGGATCGCTTGGTCCTCTCGTGAGGTGTCGGCTCGGCCCGGCGCTTCATTCTCCGGCAGGCCGGCGGCGACTTCCTCGATGAGGCGCTTCAATTCCGCGGTATAGGCGCCTCGCGTTTCGTTGTCAGCGCGCATCACGTCGGGGGACAGGCTCGGCAAGGCACAGCTCTCGCCAAGTTCGCAGGTTCGCTTGTAGCCGAGGTAATAGCCGACGAAAGCCTTCAGCCAATCTCCTGGCCGATCCGCCTTGAGTGCCGCGATCCCCAGTCGCAGCTCTTCCAGCCCCGACAGGACGGCGGTGCGGAAGGCGTCGCTCTTGGACTTGAAGTGTCCGTAGAAAGCGCCGTTGGTAACCCCAGCCGCCTTCGTCAGCGCATCGATACTGGCGCCTCCATAGCCTTCCTCTCGAAAAACCTGTCCGGCGGCTGCGACGACGCGCGCACGGGTCTCCTGTTTGTGTTCGGTGCTGTAACGCATGGTCATTTCCATAGAGAGTATTCGCTCTTTATCTCTTGCTAAGAGAGTGAGCGATGTGTATTGATAAAGAGTGACCAACGTATATGAGCCGCCGTCGCGATTCAAACAAGGAGAGACCCATGCCCATCACGCTCACAGTGCCCGTGGGCCTGCTTTCATCCGAGGAGCAGACACGCGCCTTTGACGGACTGACGGATGCCCTTCTGGAGGTCTCCGGCCTGACCGGCAATGCTTTCATGACTCCGAACGTCATCGGCTCGATCAACGTCCTCCCGAAGGAACATGTGCGTGCCGCTGGAAAGCCAATTGCGGCGGCGTTTGTCGAACTCAAGCTGCCAGAGATCGCGCTGGTAACGCCCGAGGCGAAGAAGGCCTTCATCGAAAAGGCGACAGATATCGTCGAAAAGGCCGCCGGAGGACGGCTCAAACGCGAGCACATCTGGTCAAACATCGTCTATGCCCCGGACGGGGCCTGGGGTATCGCCGGGCGAAGCTACAGCAATGCCGATCTCATTGGGGCCATCACAGGCACATCCGCGCAACGGAGTTGAACATGCGGCTTGCCAATTATCTGTTCTTCACTACGCAATGCGAAGAAGCGCTTGCCTTCTATACGGAATGTGGGCTCGGCCAAGTCACCGAACTAATGCGCCACGGCGCTCATGGTATACCCGTCGTCACCGACGTCATGCAGGGCAAGGTGATGCATGCGCGCTTCGAAGGGCCGGGTATACTGTTTTTCGCTTCGGACAATCACGATGCCGAGCCAATGCGAGGTTCTGCTCATATGCTGATCGTGGATGATCGCGACAGCACCGATAGGCTGTTTGTCTGTTTGGCTGATGGCGGCCGGATAACTACGCCGCTCGCAGATCAACCTTGGGGGAGCTACTTCGGCAAACTCACCGACCGGTTCGGCGTGCAATGGATGCTGGATTGCGTTGCGTGATGCTTTCAACATCAATAGTACGCAGGGCCGTAGGGCGGAATAGCGCAGCGTATTTCGCCGTCTCGCTGTTGGGTCGCGCGGTACGCTGCGCACTTGTGCGCTGTGACCATCTGTGATGATTGGCTTTGGGTTTTCCGATAGTTTTAGAGGCCAACGGAGACGACACGAATGGCACGGGTGCGTTGTATTACCGAGATGGGCATGGGCGTCGACGTCCATGGCCGCGATGCCACCAAGGCGGCGAAGCGCGCGGTCTCTGATGCGATCCGCCATTCCAGCGTCGGGTTCTTCCGGCTGCTCGGCAAGACGCCGCATGACATGCTCGTCGACGTCACCATTGCGGTGCCCAATCCCGAGGACGTCGATACAGCGGCCGTGGCGAAGGAACTTCCCTACGGCACGGTGACCGTCACGGCGGTCAAGGGCGGCCTGGACATTCCGGCCGAGAGCGGCGGCGACGGCATTCTCATTGCCAATGCGGCCGTGCTGGTGAGCCTCGATGATGGCAAGTGACGTCGCGCCTGGGGCTGTAGCGATGGATATCTTCGATCGGTTGAAAGCCGCGGCGGCGGACGACTGGGCCGCTTATGTCGATCACGACTTCGTCCGGCAGCTTGGGGCAGGCACGCTGCCGGAGGCGGCGTTTCGCACCTATCTGGTGCAGGACTATCTGTTCCTGATCCAGTTCGCGCGGGCCTATGCGCTGGCGACCTACAAGAGCCGCACGCTCGACGACATGAAGACGGCGCAGGCGGGACTGGCCGCGATCCTCGACGAGATGGCGCTGCACGTCCGGCTGTGCGGGCGCTGGGGGCTGTCGCCCGCCGAGATCGAGGCGGCGCCCGAACATCAGGCCACCGTCGCCTATACGCGCTTCGTGCTGGACTGCGGCGCGGCCGGCGATCTGCTCGAGCTGCATGTGGCGCTGGCGCCCTGTGTCATCGGCTACGCCGAGATCGGCCGCAGGCTCGCGCCGCACGGCGCCGAGGCGCTCGGCGATCATCCCTATCGGGAATGGATCGGCGAATACGCCGGCGACGCCTATCAGGACGTCGCCATCAAGGCGCGCCGACATCTCGACGATCTGGCGGCACGGGCGATGACCGGGCGACGCTTCAACGAACTGGCCGCGCTGTTCGGCCAGGCGTCGCGTCTGGAGGCAGATTTCTGGCAGATGGGACTTGGCCCGGAAATGCTTCCGCGCTGACCTGCATGGTCGGGGGCGCCTGCCTCACAGCCGAACCGACCTATGCAATCTTGGCACTTGCTGCGGGGGGCGCGAGCAGCGTGTCGTTTGGGACCCGCGCCAGTGTCTGGCGTATTCAGCGGTTCGAAGCATGACGACCGGCTTGACATTTGGTTGTATTAAATTAAAAGTAATCGCAGTAATTGCATTGCGTGTCGGGTGTCCCATGAGAGCAGGGTGCCCCCAATGTCTTTTCCGAGCCGTACTCGCCGCGGTCGTGCTGACCATGGTCCTTGCCGAGCCCGCCTTTGCCGCCACCGACCATCAGTTGCAGTTCACCTTCGGCGGCCGTGGGCGTAACCCGTCGGTGGCGACCATGAAGAACTACATTCTGGGATGCCTGCCGGCGGGCACCTGGACCTTCGGAGGCGATCCCGGCGACTCCGCAGGGCCCTGGGATGTCGAAGTGCCGGCGGTGAACGGCCATGAATACACCAACGCCGAGGTCCGCCGAACCTTGCTGAGCGCCGCCTGCTCAGGTGTGAGACCGGCCAAGGTGACCGGCGTGACGGTGACCGACGGCTGATCGAGTTCGCGCAGCGGTCGCTATGTGCGTCCGGGCGAGCGATGTTGCGATGACGGATGCCAAAGATCTTCTTTGAGACATCCGACGTCCTGCAACGGTGCGGCAGGGCAGGGCAGCGCGTTTGTCGGTGCAGGTCCGCGCTTGATGGCGATCATCGGATCAGCCATCCGAATGCCCGCCGCAGGAATGCCTGGCCGTTCGCGTTCACCGGCGTTCCATGAGCCATCAGCACCTTTTCAGCGGGCCACGCCAGGATGCGTTCAACGGAGGCGCGTGCCGCCCGGCGATCGGTAAAGGCGGCTCGAAATTTTCGCGGCACCGACGGCTCGGGGCCAAGCATCAGGTCCCATTTGGCAACGACGGCGCGCCAGCCGGAAAACCAGTTGGCGGGAAGCTGCTGAATGAGATCGGTGAAGATCACGGTGCGGTTGGTGCGATGAAAGAACACCGCCTCGCTGGTGATGGCGTTACCCTTCACGACCACATGTTCGATGTCCCCGGACCATTCGGGAACGGACGTGTCGCCGAGCTCGCCGTCGAAAGCGATATCTCTGCGCTTCTCGCGCAATCCGGGCGCGGCATAGATGCGTGCATCCGGATAGCTGCGCTTCCAGTCGGCGATGAACAGATGATGCAGCGCATTGGGCGCGATCAGATAGCCGACGTTCCCGAGCGCTTCGACCTCCGCCCGCAGGCCGTCTGTCGGCGCGATGGGCGACCAGACAAAGAGTTCGCTGCCGGCCAGTCTGATGACCGCCATGCGGGTCGGGTAGTGAAAGCCGAGCATAGCCACGACGTCGGATCCCTCGGCCGTCCAAATCTCGTCACCGAGTTTTTCCAGCAAGATTGATCCTCCACGCCGGCAGCAGCGGTGCGACGATTGCTCCCGCAATATCGCACCGCTTCGCTTACTTCAACGCCGGACAAACACTCTCCGTCAACGGCCGGAACGCCTCCTTGGCCGGAATCGTCGCCTGCAACTCGTAGAAGTCGAAAGGCTCCTTGCTCTCGGCGGGTGTTTTGACCCGGAACAGATAGGAGTCGTGCTCCATCCTGCCGTCGACGCGCAAGGTGGCGTTGCGCACGGTGGCATCGGAGATCGGGAGTTCATGCATCTTGGCCATCACCGCCGCGGTGTCGGTGGTGCCGGCGGCGGCGACGGACTTCAGATAGTGCAGCGTCACGGAATAGACGCCGGCCTGGATGGTCGATGGCATGCCCTGGTAGCGTTCGAAGAAGCGCTTGCCGAAGGCGCGGCTTTGCGCGTCCAGATTCCAGTAGAAGGCCTCGTTGACGGTGATGCCCTGGGTGATGTCGAGGCCGAGGGCCGCGACGTCGGGCAGAGTGAGCACGAAGCTGGCGACCTTCTGCTTGTCCTTGCCGAGCCCGAATTCCCGCGCCTGCTTGAGCATGTTGATGAGATCGCCGCCGGTCGAGCCGATGGCGACGATGCCGGCGCCCGAGGATTGCGCCTGCAGCAGGTAGGACGCAAAATCGCCGGTGGCGTTGAACGGGTGCTTGACCGAACCGACCACCTTGCCGCCGGCGCGCTGCACCAGACCGGTGGCATCGGCGATCAGCGAATTGCCGAAGGCATAGTCGGCGGCGACGAAGTACCAGGAGCTGTCGGGCTTCGCCAGCGGGCGGGTGATGCCGACGGCCTGGCCATAGGTGTCCCACATCCACAGCACGCTGGTCTTGGGCGCGCAGTCCTCATTGGCAAGCCGTGCCGTGCCGCCGGGGAACAAAGCGATGCGGTTCTTTTCCTTCATCAGGTTCTGAATCGCGAGCTGGACACCGGCCTGGATGATGTCGGTCACCGCATCGACGCCATCGACGTCGATCCATTTGCGGACGATGTTGACGGCGATGTCCGGCTTGTTCTGGTGATCGGCGGACAGCAGCTCGACTTTCATCCCCGCGCATTCCTTGGCGAGGCAGTCGTCGATCGCCATTTGTGCGGCAATCACCGAGCCGCGCCCGCTTTGCGCGGACAGGCTGCCGGTCATGTCGGTGATGACGCCGAGCTTCACCGGATTGGACGGCGGCGCGGCGTGGACGCTGGCGATGGTCGCGCTTGTGAGCAGGCCCGTGAGGGCCAGTCCGGAGAGCAGGCGTTTCATGACGCTTACCCCGCCATCGCGAGGATTTGCGACGGGTCGGCGCCGACGCGGCCGGTCTCGTCGTCCGAGGCCACGCCAAGGCGGAAGTCGTAGCGGATGGCCGGCAAGCCCTTGACCGGCGCGTCCGCATCGTTGTCGCGCGGCGTCACCACCAGCGAGCTCGACACGCCGAACACCGTATCGGAATCGATATGCGGATCGTTCGACAGGTAGATCGCCGTGACCAGCTCGCGGTAGCCGTCGGCGCCGATCAGGAAGTGGATATGCGCCGGCCGGCAGCCGTGGCGCTGCTGGGCGCGGATCAGCGCGCCCACCGGCCCGTCCATGGGAATGTAGTAGCCGAGCGGCATGACGGTGCGGAAATGGAAGCGCCCGTCGGCATCGGCGCGGAAGTTGCCGCGCATGTCCATGTGCTCGCCACGGTATTTCTGCAGGTCGTATTCGCCCTTGGCATCGGTCTGCCAGACCTGGATCTGGGCATGCGGCAACGGTTTGCCTTCCTTGTCGGTGACCTGGCCATACAGCAGCAGCTCCGGCGCTTCGTCGGCCTTGGCGGCGATCGAGTCGCCGAGAGCGAACGAAGGCGCGTTCTGCTGGTAGAACGGGCCGAGCAAGCTGCTTTCCGTCCCCAGTTCGATCGCCGTCTTGTCATGCAGCAGGTTGACCAGCGCACTGAGCCCGAGAACGTCGGACAGCAGGATGAATTCCTGGCGGGCGGGGGTGCAGGTTTGGCCGACCTTGGTGAGAAAGCCGATCGCCCTCAGCCATTCATCAGGCGTCAGGCTGACATCGCGGGCGAAGGCGTGCATGTGGCGCACCAGGCTTTCCATCACCTGCTTGAGCCGCGGATCTTGAGTTTCGCCCATCTGCTCCAGAACGGCGTCGGTGACGCTCTCGGTGGTCAGGTCCCGCATCGTTAGTCTCCCTTTGGTATTTTTGTTGGTTGCGATTGTCAGTCCAGATTGGAAACGTAGTCCGTCATGGGCAATATCACCTCGCCCCGCCGGATCGGCACGCAGTCCGGCGGAAAATCCTGGCGAAAGCGCGCGCCGGCTTCCGCTGCCGCATCGAGAAAACGCGGCAGGTGCCGCATGGCGCCGGTCGGCAGATCATGCAGCACCATCAGCGTCCATGCCTGGGTCCGGCATTGGTCAAGCGCGCGCTCGACCCAGTTTTCGGGATCGTTCCAGTCGCGCGGGATCGCGTTCCAGAGCACGCAGGTGTAGCGCTCCTGTTCGAGGTGTTTCACGACCGACGGTCGGAACAGGCCGTCATTCAGCTGGCCGCCACCGCCGAACGGCCGGAACAGGCGCTCGGGACGTGCCAGGTCGCCCAGCACGGCCTGCGTGCGCGTAATCTCGCTCTCGGCCATTGCGGCATCGGGCTGCCGCCCGAGCGGCAGCGAATGGGTGTAGGTGTGATTGCCGATCCAATGGCCTTCGGCCTGCGCGCGTTCGGCGAGCGTCCGGCGCGCGGGGTCCGCGATCTTTTCGCCGATGACGAAAAAAGTTGTGCTGATCCCGCGCCGGGCGAGGAGGTCGAGCACGCCGGGGGTGACGTCGGGCTCCGGTCCATTGTCAAAGCTGAGTGTCAGATCGAACATGAATTCTCCTGGAGCATCGCGCTTTGCGCGACGACGGCGGGGCGTCGATCGCTCCTTGCGATCGTTGCCGGCACGCAAGCCGCATCAACGGCGAGCGCAATGTCGCCGGCAGTCAACGCGCTGTCCAGCGTGGACAGTAGCGCCGTGACGTTTCCGTTGGGTGCCTTGTCGAGCATGCCCATGTCCTCCCATGTGCAGACGGAGCCTTGTGGCGCGCTTATCCGCGCTTCGCTGCGTTGCAGCGAAACGACCGACGGGCGATTTCACCTTGTCGGTTGGTCGATCCTGTCGCGCTGCGATGGTAACACTTTGTACTGGAGAGGCGAGACTGAAATGGACGTCGTCTGAAAACCAGCGACTGCGCTGCGGCGCGGCATGAAGATGGCTTACTCCGGCAGGCCTGCAGCCTTGAGCGCTTCCCTGTAATTCTTGGCCATCGATGCAAGAGGGACGGGGATGCGCGCGAAGAACTTGGCGATCGTCAGATCCGGCGCGATGCTCAATAATTCCCGTACCACTTGGGCGGCGCGCTCGCGCTGCCCGATCTTCACCAGTGCCACAGCCAGCGCACGCAGCGCTACCGCGTAGCGCCGGTTCTGCACCAGGGCCTTTTCCGCCCACGCCACAGCCTCCGGATAATTCTCGTCGATGATCGCGGCGATGGCCATGGCGCCCGAGACGAACCAGCCGCGCGGATCGAGCGGGCTGAGCCGGGCGGCGCGCTGCAGCATCTCGCGACCAGTGCCCTGGTTGCCGCGCATGGTTTCGATCCAGCCGCCCAGCGACAGTGCCATCGCGGAGTTCGGGTTGATCGCCAGCGAACGGCCGAACAGTTCGACGGCCGCATCCTTTGCGGTCTGCGTGTCGGCGAGATTCCAGATCGCAAATGCCGTCATCCACAGCACTTGCGGGTCGCTCGGCGCGAGCTCGATGGCGCACCAGGCCAGCTCCATGCCCGTGGCGCGATGCGTTCCGTCGGCCGCCACCCATCCCTGAAAGTGGCGCTGCGCATGACAATAGGCCGCCGCGGCCATGGCCGGCGCGTAGTTCGGCTCGACGGCCAGGGCCTGGTCGAGGCAGGCCAGCGCTTCGGTCAGGCTGTCCGCAGTGAATTCATGTTCCAGCGCGTAGGCCCGCAGCAGCAGGTCATAGGCGTCGAGCTTGCCGGGACGGTTGTGCTTGCGGCGTTCGATCTCGGCCAGCCGCAAGGTGGGCTCGATGGCCGCCACGACGTGCTCGGTGATGCGGTCCTGCAGGTCGAAGACGTCGCCCCGGTCGCCGTCGAAGCGGTCGGCCCACAGATGATTGCCGGACCGTGCGTCGATCAACTGGCCGATGATACGAAGCCGCTCGCCGCCGCGGCGGACGCTACCCTCGAGCACATAGCTGACGCCGAGTTCCTGGCCGACCCGGCGGATATCGATCGCTTCACCCTTGTAGGTGAACGAGGAATTGCGCGCGATCACGAACAGTCCGCTGCAGCGGGACAGCGCGGTGATGATCTCCTCCGCGATGCCGTCGGCAAAGTAGTCCTCCTCGGGATCGCCGCTCATATTGGTGAACGGCAGCACCGCAATCGACGGGCCGTCCGGGTCCGCGATGCCCGGCGCCTCGCTGTCCGGAATTGTTTTAACGACCGGCTCCGAGGAGGCCTCCTCCTCCCTGACATCGCCCACGAAACGCAGGCCCTTGCGCGGCAGGGTGCGGATCAGCCGCTGCTCCTCGCCGCTGTCGCCAATGGCGGCGCGCGCCGAATTGATGCGGCTGCTCAGCGTCGCTTCCGAGACGATGCGCCCGTGCCACACCGCGGCGAGCAGATCGTCACGGCTGACCACTCGGTCACGCGATCGGACAAGGAACTCCAGCACGTCGAAGACCTGTGGTTCGATCGCGATATGGTCTTCGCCGCGGCGCAATTCCCGGCGGCTGGGGTCGAGGGCAAAAACGTCGAAAAGGTAGCGCAAAATGAGGATCTCGCTGCGGTTGCCCCCGGCGGGCGAAACCGTTCTAACGGAAAAATCATCGCCGTCTGAAGCGAAAATCCTTTTCACCTGAAAGCGGCCGTCCGATCATTCGGGCATCGTGGGAACAACGGCAAAGTTCCCGCCGGGATTCAAGGAGATCACCATGAGCATCATCAGGACGCCTGACGATATCAACCCCCATCGCCGTCGTTTCCTGGGCACGGCCGTCCTGGGCATGGCAGCCGCCCAGTTCGGGCTGACGGTTTCAGCCCGCGGCCAGACCGGGCCAGTGCCAAAGACGCTGCCTGCCGGCTCTGCCCCAGCCAATGCCTCGTTCCGCGCGATGAAGCAGGTCGATGCCGGCGATTTGAGTGTCAGCTATGCCGAGGACGGTCCCGCTGATGGGCCGGTCGTCATTCTGGTGCACGGCTGGCCCTATGACATCCACACCTATGTGGATGTGGCGCCGTTGCTGGCTGCAACTGGCTACCGCGTGATCGTCCCCTCGCTGCGCGGCTACGGCGCCACGCGCTTCCGGTCGGCGGCAACGCCGCGCAATGGACAGCAGGCCGCGCTGGCCATTGATATCATTGCCCTGATGGATGCGCTCAAGATCGACAAGGCGACCCTCGGCGGCTGCGACTGGGGCGCGCGGACGGTGAACATCATCGCGGCGATCTGGCCGGAGCGCGTCAAGGCCATGGTCTCTGTCAGCGGCTACCTGATCGGCAGCCAGAAGGCCAACGAGATGCCGCTGCCACCGAAGGCCGAGCTGCAGTGGTGGTATCAATACTATTTCGCGACCGAGCGCGGCCGTGCGGGTTACGACAAGTATCGGCACGATTTTGCGAAACTGATCTGGCAGATCGCCTCGCCGAAATGGAATTTCGACGACGCCACCTTCGATCGCAGCGCGGCGTCGCTGAACAATCCGGATCATGTCGCGATCTCGATCCACAACTATCGCTGGCGTCTTGGCCTGGCCGAGGGCGAAGCGAGATATGACGATCTGGAAAAACGCCTCGCTCAGGCGCCCGATATCGCGGTGCCGACCATCACCATGGAAGGCGACGCCAATGGTGCGCCTCATCCGGAGGCCAGCGCCTATGCGAAGAAGTTCACGGGCAAGTATGAGCATCGCGCGATCACCGGCGGCATCGGGCACAATCTGCCACAGGAGGCGCCGCGCGCCTTCGCCGAGGCAGTGATCGACGCCGACCGCATGGCATCCGGGCGGGGGTGAGGGACATGAGCGTGAGGCACCTCGCCATTGGCATGGCCATCGCATCATGTGCGGCGGCCGCGGCGCTCGCCGCGGAAACCAACGTCGGCAATGGCGATGCCTCGCCGATCTATGGCGTCACCATTCCGCAGGGTTATCGGCAGTGGCAGCCGATTGCGCCGGCGCAGGAAGCCGAGCCACTGAACGAGCTTCGCGCCGTGCTCGGCAATGCCGTGGCAATCAAGGCCTATGCCGACGGCGCGCTGCCGTTTCCGGACGGCACCGTTCTCGCGAAGCTTGCCTGGAAGCACGTGACCTCGCCCGAGTTCGAGCCGGCCTCCGTTCCCGGTGCGGCGACCACGGTCCAGATCATGGTCAAGGACTCCCGGAAATATGCGGCAACCGGCGGCTGGGGATTTGGCAGGTTTGTCGCAGGCAAGCCCGTCGACGAGGCGCAGCACCGGACCTGCTTCGCGTGCCACGAAGCGCGCGTCAAAGGCCATGACTACGTCTTCACGCGGTGGGCCCCCTGAGGGCGTTCAACCGCGTGACATCTTCTCGAAGCGCTTGATCAGCCGCTCGCGCTTGAGGCGGGACAACCGCTGCAGCCAGAACATGCCGTTGAGCTGGTCGATTTCGTGCTGGTGACAGACCGCGCGCAGGCCTGCCGACTCCTCGGTCTGTGGGGTGCCGTCGAGATCCTGGTAGCTGATGCGGATCCGCGCATGGCGCTGGATGTCGTCATTGACGCCGGGCATCGAGACGCTGCCCTCCTGGTGCATGATCGTCTCAGGGGAGGCCCAGGTGATTTCCGGATTGACATAGATGCGTGCGCCATCGACCGGGTCGAGGTCGAGCACCACCAGCCGCAGCGACAGGCCGATATGCGGCGCGGTGATGCCGATGCCCGGCGCGGCGTGCATGGTGTCCAGCAGGTCGCGCGCCAGGTCGCGCAGCGCGTCGTCGAACACGGTGACGGGTTGTGCGGGCAGCGTCAGGCGCGGATCGGGATAGCGGACAATGGTGCGGATGGTCATGGCGCACTATCGCACGACGGGGTTGCCAACGCATTAGTGGCCGATTGAGCGCATCCTCCACGGTAGGGCGACTGCCTGAGACCTGTGCAGATCGCCGGGAGCGACAACCTCCCGAGGGAACCGATGGGCGTGTCGGGCGTCTTCTTGCGGACCGGATCTGCCGGTCGGCCAGCATCATCGGAACGCCTCCCTGTCATGACCACGTCCAAGAGCCTCTTCCCGCGGCTGCGGCGCAGCGTTGCTGCTTTCATGTTGTGTGCGGCCTCGCTCGCATTCATGACCGGTGCGCAGGCCGGCGAGCGCGACGACAAGCTGGCGGCTGCAGCCGACACGCCCGCCGCCGTCAAGCACGGCGAACTGGTATTCCATGGCAATTATTGCGGTGTCGGCAATCGCGCGGGCGCCGACCCGATCGATGCCCTGGACGTGGCATGCATGCACCACGATGCCTGCACGCCCTCCGGCGGGATTCAGAGCTGCGCCTGCAACGCGCGGCTGGTCGACGAGGCCGGCGCGATTGTGCGGGATCCCCGTCAGTCGCCTGAATTGAAGTCGCTGGCCACCTTGATCGGCGCCGCAGCCGCAGCCGGCATGACGTTGTGCGCACCGACCGCTAACGTCGCCACGCCCGCGGCCCAGGTTGCGCCGGCGCCGCCCGCGCCGATCGCTCCCCCGGGAGCTGTTGCCGACGAACCGGCCGTCGCGACAGAAGCGCCGCCCGTGGCTCCGACGACCATTGCTCCGCCGACCGATATAACCCCGGTGCCGCGTGTCGCCCCAACGGCTCCGTGAACGGCCGCGCCAGACCGCGGACATCTCGATGACCCGCAGACGCCGCCGTTGAGCGGGTCTTGCATTCTCGCAGGGCCGCGTGTTGATGATCGTTGCAGCCGATGTCACCGCGGGCAGCGGCCGGAGAGAACGACCATGGTCAAGGTCATCGGAATCGACCATCTCGCCATCCGCGTCAGCGATCTCGCGCGCTCCAGGCAATTCTACGACAAGGTGCTCGGCTTCATGGGCTTCACCCTGGAGTGGGAGTTCGACAAGGTGGTCGGCTGGGACAATGGCGAGACCTTGTTCTGGATCACCGAGGCGGATGCCGCGGGCAAGCGTCACAAGCACCACACCGGCGACATCGGCTACCATCATTATGCGTTTGAGCTCGGCGTGCGCGAGGAGGTCGATGCGCTCTACGCCTTTCTGCTGGCCGAGCAGGTCGAGATCGTCGACGCGCCCGCCGACTATCCCAGCTATGGCGAGGGCTATTATGCGGTGTACTTCCTCGATCCGGACGGGCTGAAGCTGGAAGTGATGCACTTTCTGGAAAAGCAGAAACGTCGCGCCTTGAGGGAGAAGCACCGGACCAGGAAGCCATCCTGACCGAACGGCGAGAGGTCATAGCGGCTGTGGCGCGATTGGGCTGTTTCGCGCGGCGGCGGAAAATATCCTGCGCCATAGCGGTTTAAGCAGTTCCAGAACCACAAGAATGACGATTCCGGCGCCGATGGTCAGGGTGATGTCGTCCGCATGCAGGGGCCCGAAGCGGAACAGGTGGCGTGCGAACGGCCATAGCAGGGTCAGCGCCAGCATCGCCGCAACTCCGCAGACCACCAGCGCCAGCGCGCGGTTGGGACGGCGGATCGCTTTCAGCAGCGAGGTGCTGGCGGACCGGTTGAGAATGATCAGCGCGACGATGCTGATGACCAGCGAGAAGAAGGTCAGCGCCCGCACCTCGTTTTCCGGCATGCCGCGCTGGAGCGCGATGACGAAGATCGCCGCCACCACCGCGAAGGCGAGGACGCCCTGCAGCAAGCTCCACAGGATCATCGACATCGAAAACAGCGGCTCGGCGGGATCGCGCGGCGGCCGCCGCATCAGGTCATCTTCCTCGGTTTCGGCCTCGAACACCAGCGAGCAGACGGGGTCGATGACCATTTCGAGGAAGGCGATGTGCATCGGACCGAACAGGATCGGCAGGCCGAAGATCAGCGGCAGCAAAGCGAGGCCGGCGATCGGCACGTGTACCGCGAAGATGAAGCTCATGGCCTTGCGCAGATTGTCGAAGATGCGGCGGCCGAGCCGGACCGTGGTTACGATCGAGCCGAAATCGTCGTCGAGCAGCACGATCGATGACGCCTCGCGGGCCACATCGGTGCCGCGGCCGCCCATGGCGACGCCGATATGCGCGGCCTTCAGCGAGGGCGCATCGTTGACGCCGTCGCCGGTCATCGCGACGATCTCGCCGTCGGCCTTCAGCGCCTGGACGATGCGCAGCTTCTGTTCAGGCATGATGCGAGCGAATACCGATGTTGTCCTGATCCGCACGATCAGTTCCGCGTCGCTCAACGTTTCCAGTTCGTCGCCGCTGATCGGGTCGCTGTCGCCGAGTCCGGCCTGGCGCGCCACCTCGCGCGCCGTGGCCGGATAGTCGCCGGTGATCATGATAACGCGGATGCCGGCGGAGCGGCACTCGGCCACTGCCGCCGGCACGCTTGGCCGCAGCGGATCGGCGAGCCCGACCAGCCCTGCAAACTCAAAGTCGAAATCGGGCTGCGCATCCGGAAGCGCCGATCCGGTGAACGACGCACGGGCCACGCCGAGCACGCGCAACCCGGCCGCCGCCATCTGGTCCACGGCCGTGGTGACGGCTTCGCGTTGTGCCGGCGCGAGGCGGCAGAGATCGGCGACCGCTTCCGGTGCGCCCTTGGCCGCGACCAGCAATGCGCCATCTGCGGCGGGCTGCCAGACGTTGGACATGGCGAGCAGATCCGGACGCAGCGCATAGGTCCTGACCAGACGGCCATCGGCGGCCGTCGTTGCCTGAGCGTTGGAAGCCGCCACTATGTGAAACGCCTTCTCCATCGGATCGAACGGCTGGACGGCGCTGGCCTTGACGCCGGACCTGACCAGTTCCCGAAACGGCTCCGCCAGCGGCTTGCCGGCATCGACCACGCACGACGCGCCGTCGGTCAGGCGAAGTTCGGAAATGGTCATGCGGTTTTCCGTCAGCGTGCCGGTCTTGTCGGTGCACAGCACCGTGGCCGATCCCAGCGTCTCGATGGCGGTGGCGCGGCGGGTGAGGACGCGGACCTGCGAGATGCGCCAGGCGCCCATCGCCATGAACACCGTCAGCACCACCGGGAATTCCTCGGGCAGCATCGACATGCCCACGGCAATGCCGGCCAGCACCGCGTCGAGCCAGCCGCCGCGCAAGGTGCCGTAGAGGACCACCACCAGCGCGCTGATGGCGCCGCCGACCAGCGCAAAGATGCCGACGATCCTGCGGGTCTGGGTCTGCAGATGTGGCGCCGCCGTATCGAGGGTGCCGAGGGTCTTGCCGATCCTGCCGATCTCGCTGGTGGCGCCGGTGGCGACCACTTCGGCAATGCCCGCGCCGCGCACGATCAAGGTGCCGGAGAAGGCGGTGGGCAGATCGTCGCCGCCCGGTCGCTGCCGCTGCGGGGACAGGGTGGGGTCCGGCGCCTTGCGCACCGGCACGGATTCGCCAGTCAGCAGGGATTCGTCGGCCTGCAGGTCCTGCCCCTCGATAAACTGCGCGTCGGCCGGAACGCGGTCGCCCTCGCCGAGCACGATCAGATCGCCGCGCACCACCTCGCGACCGGCGATGCGCTGGCGCTCGCCATCGCGGATCACCAGCGCACGCGGGCTGGTCAGGTCGCGCAGTGCATCCAGCACGCGTTCCGTGCGGGTTTCCTGAACCACGGTGATAACCACCGACAGGCCGGCAAAGGCGATCAGGATCACCGCCTCCGTCAGGTCGCCCAAAAGCAGGTAGACAGCGCCGCCGCCGATCAGCAGCGCCAGCATTGGCTCGCGGATCACCTCCAGCACGATGCGGAACGGCGTGCGTCGCGCCGAGCGCGGCAGCTCGTTATATCCGTCGCGCGCCAGGCGCGCGCCGGCTTCCGCTACGCTGAGACCATCAAGGCGAGACGGTGGGTTCGACGCATTCGGCATGCTGTGCTTTCCGTGCAACCGGCAACTGGCTGCCGCATCGGGAATGCCCCATGCATGACGCGCGTGGGTTGATCGGTGTCAAGGATCGCGCGACGCAGACGCGGTATCAAGCCGCAGTGTCAGAGCGTCACGCGGGGACTGCATCGTTGCAACATCGGTTCGGCATGTGGGCTGCGTCGGCGGCGCTGGTCGCAAGCGTGTGCTATGGGGGCCCGCAGCCGCTGCAGGTCGCCGGCGTGCTGGTGGATCCGTGGGACCGGATCCTGATCTTTGCGCCGTCGCTGGCGCTGGCCCCGGCCTTCGTTCTCACCATGGTCGCGGTTCACGGGACGGCTCCGGCGGAACGCCAGACGTACAGCCTCGCGGCGCTGGCACTCGCCATCATGTATGGTGTGATGGCCTGCATCGTCTATGCCACGTAACTCGGCGTCGTCATCCCGCATGATCTGCGTGGCGACGGTGCGCGCTACGCCTTGCTGGCCTGCTGCGGTCAGAACCAGCTGATGGCCGGCATCGACCTTGTCGGCTACACTTTGATGAGCTTGTCGCTGCTGTGTGCCGCGCCGGTGTTTTCGGGCAGCCGAGCGATCCGGCTGTGGCTGCTGGCCAACGGCGCGCTCGCGCCGTTCCTGTTTCTGCAGCTAGCCTATCCACGGCTGATCTATGTCGGCGCGCTGTGGCTGGTGACGTTTCCGGCGGCGGTGCTGCAGCTGGCGTTATGGTTCCGCGGCCGCAGGGCAGTCGGACACCGGCCCCGCGATCTTGCCAGGCGTTAGCGGCCTTCGCCTGCCGGTCCAACTCCTCCACGAACAGCCGGGCATGCCCCGACAGCGCGCTGAAATCCGTTGTGCAGACGGGCGGCGGCCCGGACGGCACCGACGTCAAGGCGCTCAACGCGCGGCGCACCCCGCTGGTCAGCGCGGCCAATGGCGTCGCCGCGCCGTGTTTCATGGTCGTCGGCGGTGGTTCGCCTCGTGATCGTGCCGGTGGCAGCGGCGACGACGCTGGTCTGCTTCGTCAGGGCCTGCGGTTGAGCGGGCGGTTTACGGCCCGTGCTTCAGTAGTTCATAGACCACCGGATTGTCGGCGCACGCGGCAAAGCCGCATTCCAGCCAGGTGGAGAGCACGTTCAGCGCGACGAGGCCGATCACCAGCCACACCGCCATCCGCGCAACGCCGCCGGCCACAGGCGCCGGCGTCGGCGCGAACTGCTCGTCGAACAGCAGGATCAAGGCGATCAGCACGATGGCCGCAATGAATCCAATCAGCGCCCAAGTGTAATAGTGATAGCCGAGTAGGGCCGTGCCGTAGCCGGGGTCGCCGGGCATGATGTGCAGCAGCACCTGCCGGGTCGAGGCCACCGCGCCGGCCACCGCGACCAGCAGCGACAGGCCGTATTGGCTGGGCCGCGGCCCGAAGCGGATATTCAGGATGGGGCCAATCGCCAGCAGCGCGAACATGATCCTCTGCAGCAGGCACAGCGGGCAGGGCAGTTCGTGCAGCACAAGCTGCGCGGCAAAGGCCGCGGCCAGCACCAGCGCGACCGCACCGAGTGCGAGGACATTGAGGGTGACGGCGCGCGCCGGGGTGAGAATGGCCATCAGAACGACAGTTTCAGCACGTCGGTGGCGTGGTGCAGATAGGTGGCGACGCAGGCCACGAAGGTTGCGGCGAACAGCGAAAGCGCCCAGCCGCGCGAGCCGCGCCAGGCGGCAAGCATCACGATGGCGACGGCCAGAAAAAGTGCGGTGAATTCCATTGTCGCTCCGATGAAGATTGCGATTAACCCTATGCCAGATCTCGCCGATCTGCTAGGTCTCCAATAGGCGCCAATCCGGAACCACCCGACATGACGATCACCATCTACGGCATCAAGAATTGCGACACCATGAAGAAGGCCCGCACCTGGCTCGATGGCCACGGCGTTGCCTATGACTTTCACGACTACAAGGCCGCGGGCATCGACAAGGCCCGGCTGACCGGCTGGATGAAGCAGGTCGGATGGGAAACCCTGCTGAACCGCGCCGGCACCACCTTCCGCAAGCTTGACGATGCCGACCGGCAGGATCTCACCGCGGCCAAGGCCATCACGCTGATGCTGGCGCAGCCGTCGATGATCAAGCGTCCGGTGCTGGATCTCGGCGACCGCCTGCTGGTCGGCTTCAAACCGGAGATCTATGCGAAGGAGGTCGGCTGATGGCCGGCTTTTTCTCGTCGCATTAGCCGAACTCGATGATGTCGCCGGCGGTGCTGCGGCCGGGCAGGCGGTGAAACAGGTCACGGTCGATCACCGTCCGAACGCATGGTGGCGGCAGCGACTGCTGGCCGCGCAGCAGGTTCTTGATCTCGAAGTTGCCGTCCTCGCTGATGGTTTTCAGCGATGCCACGATGTGGCTGACGGCGTGACCGTCGGAAAACGGCATCAGCATGCGTTCATAGGCGACCGGGCGGCCCTTGATGTCTTCCACCAGGGTCACGGTGTAGATCGGCAAAGCGCGGCCGATGCAGGCATAATAGGCCGGCAGGATCGCCGGACCGAGGACTGGTCCGAGATATTCGTCGAGGAATCGGCCTTTGCCGGTGTTGCCATAGGCATGCGACATCCGCGTGCCGTTGCTGTCGATGGTCAGCCGTGGCGGCTGGCGGGTGTTGTCGACGAGGTAGTAGACGAGATCGAGAACTTCCTCTTCGAGCCGCTCGGGCTGATACTCGGCGACGCACGGCAGCTGCTGCTGTCGGGAGTACAGGCGCAGCCAGTTGTTCAGCAATTCCCGCTGCCGGATCGATTTGACGACTGACGGGTTGGCGCTTGCGAAATCCATTTCGAATCCCCGGCAGCTCATCCGAGCATAGTATCGGAATGACGGTATCATCGGATGGCTTGGGAAACATAGTGTGAAAGCGGGCATTCCCTGGAAATGCAATTAAAGGGTGATTTCCTGTGGCGTTGACGGTCTGTCACCGGCGGTCTGCGGCGTCGGTTTTCCGCCGCCGGGGATTCGGGCGGCTCAATGCGACTAATGGCCGAGAGGGCTGCGGCGGAGCGTCCCGCCGTTGCCCAGCTTTGCTCCTTGCGTTCGCTGCGCCGTTGAAGGCATATTCCGCGCGAGACGGCCGGTCGGTGGCGAAGTCGAACGCGCCACAGGAACAGGACGTGCCAGAAATCGGCCAGCGCGATGACGCACGCGGCAAAGGCTGATGGGGGAAATTTGCTTGTCTGATGAGTTCATTCTTGAAACCCACGGATTGACCAAGGAATTCGCGGGGTTCTTCGCGGTTCAGGACGTCAATCTCCGGGTACGCCGTGGCACTATCCACGCCTTGATCGGTCCCAACGGGGCCGGCAAGACCACGTGTTTCAACCTGCTGACCAAGTTTCTGAAGCCGTCCAGCGGCCAGATTCTGTATAATGGGCGGGATATCACCACGCTGGCGCCAGCCGACGTGGCGCGGCAGGGCCTTGTGCGTTCGTTCCAGATTTCGGCGGTGTTTCCGCATCTGACGGCGCTGGAAAACGTCCGGGTCGCATTGCAGCGCCAGCACGGCGCCTCGTTCGATTTCTGGCGCTCCAAGACCGTGCTCGACCAGTACAACCGCCGCGCCGAAGAACTGCTCGAGGACGTCGGCCTCAGCGAATTCACGGCGACGCCGGCGGTGGAAATGCCCTACGGCCGCAAGCGCGCGCTGGAGATTGCGACCACGCTGGCGCTCGATCCGGAGATGATGCTGCTCGACGAGCCGATGGCCGGCATGGGCCATGAGGACATCGACAAGATCGCGGCGCTGATCAAGCGGATCTCGGCCAAATACACCATCCTGATGGTCGAGCATAACCTCAGCGTCGTCTCCAACCTGTCCGACATCATTACAGTGCTGACGCGCGGCAAGGTGCTTGCGGAAGGCAGCTATGCCGACCTGACCAAGGACGAGCGCGTCAAGGAAGCCTATCTGGGAGCCGGGCATGGTTGAGATGACAATGACCGCCCCCGCGACCGACGCGGCGTCCGCAAAGCCGATTCTCGAGATCAACAATCTTGAGGCGTGGTATGGCGAGTCGCACATCCTGCACGGCATCAATTTCAACGTGAAGCCCGGTGAGGTCGTGACCTTGCTCGGCCGCAACGGCGCCGGCAAGACCACGACGCTGAAGTCCATCATGGGCATCATCGGCAAGCGCGCCGGTTCGATCAAGTTCGACGGCCACGACATCTCGAAGGCGACATCGGACAAGATTGCGCGGCTCGGCATCGCGTTCTGCCCGGAAGAACGCGGTATCTTCTCGAGTCTCGACGTGCGCGAGAACCTGCTGCTGCCGCCGATCGTGCGGCCGGGCGGGTTGTCGCTGGATCAGATTTTCGAGCTGTTTCCGAACCTCAAGGAGCGCTTGAACAGCCAGGGCACCAAGCTGTCCGGCGGCGAGCAGCAGATGCTGGCGATCGGGCGGATCCTGCGCACCGGCGCGCGCTTCCTGATGCTCGACGAACCCACCGAAGGCCTCGCGCCGGTGATCATCCAGCAGATCGGGCACACCATCGCCCGGCTGAAATCCGAAGGATTTACCATTCTCTTGGTGGAGCAGAACTTCCGCTTCGCCGCGACCGTGGCGGATCGCTACTACATCGTCGAGCACGGCAAGATCATCGATGGTTTTGCCAATTCCGAGTTGTCGGCCAACATGGAAAAGCTGCACACCTATCTCGGCGTCTGAATACGTCACACCTGTCGGAGGAGGATAAAATGAAGAAAAAGATTGCGGCATTGCTGCTCGGGACCGCTCTGACGCTGACGACGGCGAGCATGGCGTCCGCCCAGGACAAGACCGTCAAGATCGGCTCGCTCAGCGACCAGTCCGGCCTTTATGCCGATCTCGGCGGGCCCGGCTCGACGCTGGCCGCGCAGATGGCCGCCGAGGATTCCGGCCTGCTGGCCAAGGGCTGGAAGATCGACATCATCTCAGGCGATCACCAGAACAAGCCGGACATCGGCTCCAACATCGCGCGCCAGTGGTTCGACGTCGACAAGGTCGACACCATCGTCGACGTGCCGAATTCCGGCGTGGCGCTGGCCGTCAACACCATCGTCAAGGAAAAGAACGGCGTCTACATCAATTCGGGTGCCGCGACCTCCGACCTGACCAACGCGCAGTGCTCGCCCAACACCGTGCACTGGACCTACGATACCTACATGCTGGCACATTCGACCGGGCAGGCGATGGTCAAGGCCGGCGGCGACAGCTGGTTCTTCCTCACCGCCGACTATGCGTTCGGCGCCGCGCTGGAGCGCGACACCAGCGAAGTCGTCAAGGCCAATGGCGGCAAGATCGTCGGCGGCGTCAAGCACCCGCTCAACACCGCGGACTTCTCGTCGTTCCTGCTGCAGGCGCAGGCGTCCAAGGCCAAGGTCATCGGCCTCGCCAATGCCGGCGGCGACACCACCAACTCGATCAAGCAGGCTGCCGAATTCGGCATCACCAAGGGCGGCCAGAAGCTCGCGGCCTTGCTGCTGTTCATCACCGACGTCAAGGCGATCGGCCTCGAGACGGCGCAGGGCTTGAGCTTCACCGAGACCTTCTACTGGGATCTCAACGACAACACCCGCGCGTTCTCCAAGAAGTTCGCCGCGCGCATGAAGAACGGCGCGCCGCCGTCGATGGTGCAGGCCGGCGTCTATGCCGGACTGATTCATTACTTCAAGGCGCTCGAGGCGCTCGGCAGTAATCCCCATGACGGCGCCAAGGTCGTCGCCAAGATGAAGGAAATGCCGACCGACGATCCGCTGTTCGGCAAGGGCGCGATCCAGCCCAACGGCCGCACCATCCACTCCGCCTATCTGTTCGAAGTGAAGAAGCCTTCGGAGTCGAAGTCGGCGTGGGATTTCTACAAGCTGGTCGGAACTGTTCCCGGCGACCAGGCCTTCACGCCGCTCGACAAGAGCACGTGCCCGCTGCTGAAGAAATAAAACGCGCGGCCCGGCAGCCACGAGCTGCCGGGCCGTTGCTTCTCCAAGGTTAGAGTTGAGAGCACCATGTCGATCAATCTTCAGGCCCTGTTCGCGCAATTGCTGGTCGGGCTCATCAACGGCTCGTTCTACGCGCTGTTGTCACTGGGTCTTGCCGTGATCTTCGGCATGCTCAACATCATCAATTTCGCGCATGGCGCGCTCTACATGATGGGCGCGTTCTGCGCTTATTTCCTGCTCAACGTGATGGGTATCGGCTACTGGCCGGCGCTGATCGTGGCGCCCATCGTGGTCGGCATCTTCGGCATGATCCTCGAACGTACCATGCTGAAATGGATTTCCGGCCTCGACCATCTCTACGGGCTGCTGCTAACCTTCGGCCTCGCGCTGATCATCCAGGGCGTGTTCCAGAACTACTTCGGCTCCTCGGGCCTTCCTTATGCGATCCCCGACATCCTCAAAGGCGGCATGAATCTCGGCTTCATGTTCCTGCCGATCTATCGCGGCTGGGTGGTGGTGTTCTCGCTGATCGTCTGCCTGCTGACCTGGTACCTGATCGAGCGCACCCGGCTTGGCGCAAACCTGCGCGCCGCCACCGAGAACCCGACGCTGGTGCGCGCCTTCGGCATCAACGTGCCCCGCATGATCACGCTGACCTACGGGCTCGGCGTCGGTCTCGCCGCGCTCGCCGGCGTGCTGTCGGCGCCGATCAACCAGGTCCGGCCGCTGATGGGCGCCGACCTGATCATCGTGGTGTTCGCGGTGGTGGTGATCGGCGGCATGGGCTCGATCATGGGCTCCATCATCACCGGTTTTGCACTCGGCATCGTCGAGGGGCTGACCAAGTATTTTTATCCCGAGGCCTCCAACACCGTCGTCTTCGTTCTGATGGTTCTGGTGTTGCTGATCAAGCCATCGGGACTGACGGGACGGGCCGCCTGACATGACCACCATTACTGAAAACGCCATTCCCGAACCGCGCCGCGGCACCAGCGATGCCATGATCGCCTTCGTGATCATGACGGCGCTGCTGCTGGTCGTGCCGCTGACCGGGGTCTATCCGTTCTTCGTCATGCAGGCTCTGTGCTTCGCGCTGCTGGCCTGCGCCTTCAACCTGCTGATCGGCTATGGCGGCTTGCTGTCGTTCGGTCACGCGATGTTTTTGGGCACCGCCGGCTATTTCACCGCACACGCCCTGAAGGTCTGGGGCATGTCGCCGGAACTCGGTATTCTGGTCGGCACATTGGGCGCCGCGGCGCTCGGTGTCATCACCGGCCTCGTCGCCATCCGCCGACAGGGCATCTACTTCGCCATGATCACGCTGGCGCTGTCGCAGCCGTTGTACTTCGTCTATCTGCAGACGCCGTTTACCCACGGCGAGGACGGCATCCAGGGCATTCCCCAGGGCAAGCTGTTCGGCCTCTTCAATCTCGCCAATTCGACCACGCTCTATTACGTGATCCTCGCCGGCTTCCTGCTCGGCTTCCTGGTGATCTACCGCGCCATCAACTCGCCGTTCGGCGAGGTGCTGAAGGCGATCCGCGAGAACGAGCCGCGCGCCATCTCGCTGGGCTACAAGACCGATCAGTACAAGCTGCTGGCCTATATCCTGTCGGGCACGCTGGCGGGCTTTGCCGGTTCGCTGAAGGTGTTCGTGGCGCAGAACGCCTCATTGACCGACGTGCACTGGACCATGTCCGGTGAAATCGTGCTGATGACCCTGGTCGGCGGCCTCGGCACCATCTTCGGGCCGGTGGTCGGCGCCTTCGTAATCATCGCCATGCAGCAATATCTCGCCGGATTCGGCCAGTGGGTGACGGTGATCCAGGGCGTGATCTTCGTGGTCTGCGTGCTGACCTTCCGGCGCGGCGTGATTGGCGAGATCGCGCACTACTTCAAGCGCTCGCTGTAATCAGCAGCGTCCGCGCGCAGCGTCGGCTGGTTCGGCGCCACGCAAGCGCGTTCCTGCCGCGCTGTATGGCGGGGCCGTTCGTTGCACCGTGAAGCGGGGCGCATCGAGGTGCTTCACCGCGGTGCGACTTCCCGACCTTAATTGACCCGCACGGTTGCGAGAAACTTCTCCACCTCGATTTTGAGCCGGTTGCTTTCGCCGGACAGTTGCTGGGCCGAAGCCAGTACCTGCGACGAGGCCACGCCGGTCTCGCTGGCGCCGCGGCTCATTTCCACGATCTTGGCTGTGACTTCGCTGGCGCCCGCCGAGGCGCGCTCGACATTGCGGGCAATGTCGCCGGTGACGAGGTGCTGTTTCTCGACGGCGACCGCGCTGCTGCCGGCGATGTCCGCCAGCCGGTCGATGGTGGTGCCGATCGCCTTGATGGCCGACACCGAAATGTCGGTCGCCGTCTGCATGCCGCCGATCTGCTGCCGAATCTCGCCGGTGGCGGTGGCGGTCTGCGCCGCGAGGGTTTTGACTTCCTGGGCGACCACCGCGAAGCCCCGTCCGGATGCGCCGGCGCGGGCCGCTTCGATGGTCGCATTCAGCGCCAGCAGGTTGGTCTGCCGGGCGATCTTGGCGATGAGATCGACGACGTCGCCGATCTTCACGGCGGCCTCGGAAAGCGCATTGACCTTGGCGTCGGTCTCCTGCGCCTGCCGCACGGCTGCGCCGGCGATCTGCGTGGATTCCGTCATCTGCCGCCCGATCTCGTTGAACGACGAGGACATCTCGCCGGCCGCCGATGCGACCGAATGGACGCTGGAGGAGGCGTCCCGGGAAGCCAGGGTCACGTCATGGGAGAGTTCTTCGGTGACATGCGCGGTGGCCTTCAGCGTCACGGCCGTCGCTTCGAGTTCGGTCGAGGCCGAAGACACCGCGTTGATGATGTCGCCGACCGCGCTCTCGAAGGCGTCCGCGAGCCTATGCGTCTCCGCCTTGCGCCGTTCGTCGGCCATGCGATCCTGCCGGCTTTTCTCCTCAACCTGCTCGGCGGCACGTTCGGCGGCCTTGACCTTGAAGGATTCGACCGCCCGCGCCATCTCGCCGATTTCGTCGTTGCGACCGAGACCGGGCAGCACAAGGTCGAATCGGCCCGAGGCGAGCTGCTGCATGGCTTGCGTCATCCGGGAAATCGACTTCGCGATCCGCTGTCCGAAAATCAGCGCCAGCAATCCGATTCCAAGGATGGCGAATTTGATCGACGAGGACAGCAGGTCGCGTGTTTCGTCGGCATGGCGCGCCGCGGCCTCATAGCGATCAGTCGCGAATTTGCTGAGGATCAGCAAAGGCGGTCGGGTGCGCGCGAAAACGCTGGCAAAGTCCTCGGCTTCCTCATTGAGCGAACTCTGGCTGACCGAGTAGGCCATGAAGGCCTGTTCGTAGGTACGAACCAGCGCTGTCGTTTCCGCTTTCTGCTGTTCGCTCAGGTCTGACGACTTGAGGGCGGTTTCAAACTCGGCAACGCGCTCGCGCAGCCTGTCAAAATACTTGTCGTCGCCGCGCAGCGCGAAGTCCTTCTCGTTGATGCGCATGGCCAGGAACAGCATTGTCAGCCGCGGCTGGTCCAGCTCGGATAATCGCAGCTCCAGCCGGCGTGCGGCCGAGCCCAGCTTGCCCTGCAGCCCGTCCTTGTCGCTGAACCCGATGATCCGCTGCGCGGCAATGATGTTGTGAAAGCGCGTGGCATAGAGGTTCATGCCCGATCGCAGCGCTGAAATCTGCTGCGGCGCGTCGGTCTCCACCGCCTCCACCAGTTTCTCGGTTTCCGCGAGGTGGGACAGGGCCTGCTGCAGCACGTGGTCGTATCGGTCGACGAGTTTTTCAGTTGGTTTGCGGAGAAAATCCGCACCGATCTGTCCGGCTTCCGAATAGTTATCTGACAGGCTTGTGACATGGGAGCGCAGCAACACGCTGCTGTCGGCCTGTCGTTGCGCCTCGGTGCCGAAATGCAGGCCGGCAAGGCAGATCGCGCCTGTCAGGATAACGCCGGTGATGGCGAGCAAGGCGATCTGCAGGCGCAGGCCAATCCTGATGCGCGTGATGGAAAGCAGCCCGGCAAGCGATCGACGATTGTGTAGTGCGAACATTTGCAGTGGTCCTCTGACACCATGTCAGAGGCTTCTAGGCAGCGATTTCTGAATCAATTCGTAAAGGTATCGTGGTCCGCCAAACTGTTTATTTTCATTTTGGCGCGCAGCGTTTTGTGCATGTCACATTGATTGCAAAATGCCATTCGTGGCGTGCCGCGTTTGGCGTGTGTGCGGTCGTGTCCGGGCCAGCTCGCGCGTTCGCGGCAGCGCCGATTGCAGACGCGTTGGTGTCGACCGAGGCGCGGGGGCTGGTCCCGGACCATGTCCGACCCGACGTGCCGCCCGGGATTGTATGCGCCCGGTCATCCACCGTTTGGTGCCACAAAGCGGTGGATGACGCCCGCCAATTGCCCGGCGTGTCTCAAAATGCTTTATGACGCTCATGTGACGGGGTGCCGCCCGAGGCGGCGTCCTGCAGATTTTGACGCGAAATGGATTGATTGATGCTGCGCTGGTTCCGAAGCTTCTTGCCGCGTGAAGAGAGGTTTTTCGACCTGTTCGCCCGCCATTCGGTGACGGTGGTGCAAGGCGCCGAAGCGCTGCTGGGGATGCTGCGTGGCGGCGACGAAACGCCGGTGTTCTGCCAGCGCGTCAACCAGTTCGAGAACGACGCCGACGCCATCACCCGCGAGGTGCTCACCGCGGTGCGCCGCACCTTCATTACCCCGTTCGACCGCGTCGACATCAAGAACCTGATCACGTCGATGGACGATGCCATCGACCAGATGCAGCAGACCGCCAAGGCGGTGATCCTGTTCGAGGTGCGGCAGTTCGAGCCGCCCATGCGCGAGATCGGCACGCTGCTGGTGGAATGCGCCAACCTGGTCGGCCGCGCGCTGCCGCTGATGAAGAACATCGGCGAAAATGTCGGATTGCTGACAGCGATCACCGAAGAACTCGGCAAGCTCGAAGGCCGCGTCGACGACCTGCACGACATCGGCCTCAAGGAGCTGTTTCTCAAGCACCGCGAAGCCAACACCATGGATTTCATCGTCGGCGCCGAGATCTACAAGCATCTCGAGAAGGTCGCCGACCGCTTCGACGACGTGGCGAACGAGATCAACAGCATCGTCATCGAACAGGTCTAGGGCAGGGCTGCACAGTGGATGCCACGCTCGCCCTTCCGGTGCTGATCGGCCTTATCGCCATCGCACTGCTGTTCGACTTCCTCAACGGGTTGCACGACGCCGCCAACTCGATCGCCACCATCGTGTCGACCCGGGTGCTGCGGCCGCAATACGCCGTGCTGTGGGCGGCGTTCTTCAATTTTGTCGCTTTTGCCGTGTTCGGGCTGCACGTCGCCAACACCATCGGCACCGGAATCATCGATCCCCATGTGATCGATGCCTCGGTGATTTTCGGCGCGCTGATGGGCGCCATCGTCTGGAACGTGATCACCTGGGGGCTGGGGATTCCATCGAGTTCCTCGCATGCGCTGATCGGCGGCCTGCTGGGGGCCGGCCTCGCCAAGGCCGGCTTTGCCGCGGCCGAATGGGAAGGCCTGTCGATGGCTTTGCTGGCCATCGTGCTGTCGCCGGTGATCGGCTTCCTGCTGGCGCTGGTGCTGACCGCGATCGTCTCGTGGGCCTCGGTGCGCTCGACGCCGTTCGCGGTGGACCGCGCCTTTCGCATCCTGCAATTCGTCTCGGCCTCGCTGTATTCGCTTGGTCATGGCGGCAACGATGCGCAGAAGACCATGGGCATCATCGCCGTGCTGCTCTATTCGCAGGGCCATCTCGGCAGCGAATTTTCGGTGCCGTTCTGGGTGGTGATGGCCTGCCAGACCGCCATGGCGCTGGGCACGCTGATGGGCGGCTGGCGGATCGTGCGCACCATGGGCCTGCGCATCACCAAGCTGACACCGATGCAGGGATTTTGCGCCGAAACCGGCGGCGCCGCGACTTTGTTCGCGGCCACGTTTCTGGGCGTGCCGGTCTCGACCACCCACACCATCACCGGCGCCATCGTCGGCGTCGGCGCCGCCCGCCGCGTTTCCGCGGTGCGCTGGAACGTGGCCAGCTCCATCGTCTACGCCTGGGTGATCACCATCCCGGCGTCGGCGATCGTCGCGGCGCTGGCCTATTGGGCCGTGCAACTGGTGCATCTGCCGTTTTAGGGCTTTTTGTAGGATGGGTAGAGCGGAGGCGCGAAGCGCCGGAGCGAAACCCATCAACTTCTGCTGATGGGTTTCGCTGCGCTCTACCCATCCTACAATCCAGCGTTCAGCTCACCAGCTTGAGGCCGACGATGCCGGCGACGATCAGCCCGATGCAGGCGATCCGGGCGAAACTCGAGGGATCGCCGAACAGCACGATGCCGAGGATTGCGGTGCCGACAGCGCCGATCCCGGTCCACACCGCATAGGCGGTTCCCATGGGCAGGGTTTTCAGCGCCAGCGCCAGCATGCCGACCGACGCGGTCATGCTCGTTAGGGTCAGCACCGAGGGGATCAGCCTGGTAAAGCCCTCGGTGTATTTCAGCCCGACGGCCCAGCCGACCTCGAGCAACCCGGCAATCAACAGTAGAAACCACGCCATGACGGCCTCCGGAACAAGCAGGCCGTCCTGCGCATGAAGGAATGGAAGGTCGTCCTTCCCCGGCCTATATGAGGGCCAGCGCCGTTGCGCGCAACCCGGCCGTTTTCCCGCATTTTCCCTTGATTGCGCCCGCTTTCCCTGCCACAGGCAACTCCATGTCCGACATTGCCCTCACTGCCGAATCGCCCGCGCGCGCCCAGCTCGCCATGGAAGTGGCCCGACGCCGCACCTTCGCGATCATCTCCCATCCTGACGCCGGCAAGACCACGCTGACGGAAAAGCTGCTGCTGTTCGGCGGCGCCATCAACCTGGCCGGCCAGGTCCGCGCCAAGGGCGAGCGCCGCTCGACCCGGTCCGACTGGATGAAGATCGAACGCGACCGCGGCATCTCCGTGGTCACCTCGGTGATGACCTTCGAGTTCAACAACCTGGTGTTCAACCTGCTGGACACGCCGGGCCACGAGGACTTCTCCGAAGACACTTACCGGACCCTGACGGCGGTCGATTCCGCGGTCATGGTGATCGACGCCGCCAAGGGCATCGAGGCGCGCACCCTGAAGCTGATCGAGGTCTGCCGTCTGCGCGACATTCCGATCATCACCTTCATCAACAAGATGGACCGCGAGAGCCGCGACACCTTCGACCTGCTCGACGAGATCGAGAAGACGCTGGCGCTCGACACCACGCCGATGACCTGGCCGGTCGGCCGCGGCCGCGACTTCCTCGGCACCTACGACATTTCCACCGGCGGCATCCGCCTGCTGGAAGGCGGCGGCGCCAAGACCGGTGCGGCGGAGAATATTGCGGTGGCCGACCTCGCCGCGCGCCATCCCAATCTCGACGTCTCCGAGACCCTCGAGGAACTGTCGCTGGTCAAGGAAGCCGGCAAGGCGTTCGATCTCGAATCCTTCCGCGAAGGCCACATGACGCCGGTGTATTTCGGCTCGGCGCTCCGCAACTTCGGCGTCGGCGATCTCCTGGAAGGCCTCGGCAAGTTCGCGCCGCCGCCGCGCGCGCAGGATTCCAACCTGCGCAAGGTGGAAGCCAGCGAGCCCGCCATGTCGGCCTTCGTTTTCAAGATCCAGGCCAACATGGATCCGAACCACCGCGACCGCATCGCCTTTGCACGTCTCTGCTCGGGCAAGCTGACCCGCGGCATGAAGGCCAAGCTGGTGCGCACCGGCAAGAACATGTCGCTGTCGAGCCCGCAGTTCTTCTTCGCGCAGGATCGCGCGCTGGCCGACGAGGCCTTTGCCGGCGACGTGGTCGGCATTCCCAACCACGGTACCTTGCGGATCGGCGACACCCTGACCGAGGGCGAGGATCTCACCTTCGTCGGCGTGCCCTCGTTCGCGCCGGAAATCGTCCGTCGCGTCCGGCTCACCGACGCCATGAAAGCCAAGAAGCTGAAAGAAGCCTTGCAGCAGATGTCGGAAGAGGGCGTGGTACAGGTGTTCCGCCCGCGCGACGGCGCGCCGGCCCTGGTCGGCGTGGTCGGCATGCTGCAGCTCGACGTGCTGAAGGCGCGATTGCAGGCTGAGTATCAGTTGCCGGTGGACTTCGAGATTTCCGAATTCTCGCTGGCGCGCTGGATTTCATCCGACGACCGCAAGAAGCTCGATACGTTCGTCAGCAACAACTCGTCGGGCGTCGCCGACGACGTGGACGGCGATCCGGTGTTCCTGGCCAAGAACGAGTTCTACCTGAACTACACCCGCGAACGCGCCGAAGGCATAGTGTTCTCGGATATCAAAGACGTGAAGAAGAAGGCGTGAGGCGACGCTGTTAATGGCAGAGATCGCGCGCGGAATATCGCCCGCTCTCCACTGTCATCACCCGCGAAAGCGGGTGATCCAGTAACCACAAACGTCGCGGTGCTATCATTGATGCCGGAGTGTACTGGATCGCCCGGTCCTGACGCGCAATTGCGCGCCTGGCCGGGCGATGTCAGTTGTGGTCGCGGCCCACGTCATCCCGCTTAGAACGACGTGAACAAGCAGGCGTAGAGCGATACTCTCCGCTTGTCGTCACCCGCGAAAGCGGGTGACCCAGTAAACGCCGGCATTTCGGCGCCATCACTGACTCCGCGGAATACTCGGTCGCCCGGTCATCCCCGATCAAGTCGAGGACAGGCGCCGGGCGATGACAGTTGCGGTTGCGGCGCTGCCTTGCGCATCATCGGCGCGAGTTGTCGCGACCCGCGTCATCCCGCTTAGAACGACGTGAACAAGCAGCCGTAGAGCGATACTCTCCGCTTGTCGTCACCCGCGAAAGCGGGTGACCGGGTAAACGCCGGCATTTCGGCGCCATCACTGACGCCGCGGAATACTCGGTCGCCCGGTCATCCCCGATCAAGTCGAGGACAGGCGCCGGGCGATGACAGTTGTGGTCGCGGCGCTGCCCTGCGCATCATCGGCGCGGTGCATCGTCCCACTCGCATCGCCTCACTCCGGCAGCTCCTTTCCTGCCTGCTCACGCACCATGTAGTCCGCGTACCAGTCCGCCCAGTTGTCGTCATGTGCGCCGGTGCGCTTCTCGTGTTCGCCATGCGCAGCGGCGGCGCGGCGTAAAGCCGCGGCGAGGTCGGTCGACGAGGCGAAGCTGGTTGCGGCTGCGTCGATGCGGCCGGGCAGGCGCGCGGTGATTTCCTGCAACAGCCAGCCATTGCCGTCGGGATCGCTGAACGCGGCGAATGAGCCGTAGCTTGAGTGCGCGGGATCGGTACCAGTGACCCGGAGCCGTCCGGACAGAAACGGTTCGTCCGGCCCGGCATGGACGTCGCCGCCGCCGTGGAACACGTCGCCGACCGCGACGCCGCGGCCGAGCAATTCCTTGCGCGCGGCTTCGATGTCGGAGACGATCAGGTACAGGCCGCGCGCCGAGCCCGGCGCCGCCGCGGTGACGTTGCTGCCGAAGATCACCGAGCAGCCGGAGCCGGGCGGCGTGAACTGGATGACGCGCCAGTCGCCGCCAGCGAAGTCGGCGTCAAGCCGCCAGCCGAGGCTGGCATAGAAGCCCTTGGCGCGGTCGACGTCGGACACCGGAATGACGATGACCTCGAGCTTCATGTCGAGCGCCGGGGCGGCCGGGGTGTTGGCTGCCGCATCGCTCCGCAACGGGGAACTGCTCATCCGGATCTCCCTGGGTTGGATCTGCGTGCGCAAAGTCTGCCGCCGGATCGTGGCGCGGGCAACGGCCTGGCGCGCGCCGATGACGAATAATTTACGATGCCTGCGGCGACCGTCGCTTGTTCGCGCGCGTTGTCGCGCTAGCTTCCTCGTCGGGGAGATCCCATGCTGCGCGCGTTCATGGTCGTTCTGGCGCTTGTTGTGTTCGCCGCTGCGGGTTCTGCTGAAGCACGACCGCGACATCCGGTCGACGCCACGCCGTTCGCGCACGCGCCGTGCAGCGTGCTGGACAATGCGCCCTGCACACCATCTTTCTGCAGCGTGTTCGAGCATGGGCCGTGCATTCCGGAAATCGACTACCCGATCGGGCAGAACCTGCAGGTGACGGTGCTGAGCGTGCCGGGCAGGGACGACACGGGAAAATATCAGCGGCCGGACCATGATCTCGACACGCTCGGCGACCTGTTCGCCATGCTGCGGTCGTGCTGGTCGCCGCCGGCGCAGGACGGTGCGAAAGCCGGGATACAGATGTCGGTGATGTTCAGCTTCAACAAGTCCGGCGCGATGATCGCCGCGCCGCGCATGACCTTTGCGAGCAAGGACGCCACGAGGGATCTGCGGCAGACCTATCTGCAGGCGATCGACGCCTCGCTTGATGGTTGCCTGCCGCTGCGGTTCACCGGCGGACTCGCCGGCGCCATTGCCGGGCGACCGATCATGATCCGCTATGTGGATAATCGCGATTTGCAGAACACCGCGAGGTAAGGCGCCTGCTTCTCCCTCTCCGCCGCGGAACTCGCGGGGAGGGTGGCCCTCGGTGTCGTCGCGTCTCGCTAATTTATTCAGATCGGTTTCGGCGTCGTCTTGCCGCGAATGGCCGTTGCGCGCGCGACAACCTGTCTGGCGTCGGCGGTGCGTCCCATATCCCGGTAAACACCGGCCAGGCTGTCCAGCGTCACCGCGAGATCCGGATGGTCCGCACCGAGCGTCTTCTCGAAAGCCGTCACCGACTGTTTCAAAAGCTGTTCGGCCTCGGCGTTGCGCCCCTGACGCGAATAGACCATGGCCAGATTGTTCAGCGCATAGGCGACGTCGGGATGATCGGTACCGAACGCTTTCTCGGTCGCTGCGATTGCGCGCTTGAGCATCCGCTCGGCATCGCCGTAACGACGCCGATGCATGTAGGCATCCGCCAGGTTGCTCATCAACACGGTGGCTTCCGGATCGTCGGGGCCGTTCGCCTTTTCGAGGATGGCCAGTCCCCGCTCGAACAGCGGTTCGGACTTATCGTACCGGCCCTGATTGCTGTACGTGGCGGCGAGGTTGCTTAGCGCGATCACCACCGACGGATCGTCGCGACCGCGCCTTTTTCGGAAAGGGCGATCGACCGCTTGAGGAACGGCTCCGCTTCGGCATAACGCCCTTCCGCGCGGTACAGGTCGCCCAGATTGTTCAGCACATCGGCGACGTCCAGATCATCCTGACCGGGCGTCTTCTCGGTGATCGCCAGCGAGCGCTTGTACAGCGGTTCGGCAACGGCGTATTGACCGAGATTGTAGTGGATCATGCCAAGGTCATTGAGCGGCGTCGCGACCTTCGCGTCATCGGGACCGAACTTCTTCTCGCGAAGGGCCAGCGACTTCTGCGCCAGCGGCAGCGCTTCCAGGTATTTCCCGGCCCGATAAAGATCTTTTATCTGGCGGCTGAGCGTGCCTGCCTCGTTCTCTCCCGCGCGGGATGGCGCGCCGGGCGACAGGCTCAGGGCGAGCGCAATGGTGGCAATACAGATCGATGCTTTCAGGGCCTTCATCGCGCATTCCTTCCGCGGTATTTTCGGGATCTGTGCGTTCTGTGCGTTCTGTGCGTCCGGACGCCGGGCAGGTTCAATGCCGGCGGGCGCGGTGACGCCATCGTCATTCCCCGGCACGCCAATTGACGCGCCGGGGAACGACGATCTGAGATCCCTGCCGCGTCTAAAATATATTCCTATCCATCTTGACGGCTTTCCGACAAAGATTATAGTCCGTTTTGTCCTGCCCCATCGAGAGGGGCGATCGCGATCGTCACGATTGCGGGGCGGGATGCGGTGGACGCCGGAGATGCGGCGTCGCGCGGTGCAACGGGGAGGTCCGACGCCGGGTCGGGACACAGCCAAGGTGCCAGAACTTCACTGGCGCGGCGGCGCCGTCGAGATCCGGACCACGACAGATCCTGCGCACCCCGCGACGGGCGAACGCATCGCCCGCGAACGGCCCAAGTCACGATGGCCCCGATCCTCGTCCTGGATCATCGATGGTGCGCTAAGGTTGGCCGGGCACCAGGGGGTGTCGCGGAGCAAGTCGCAAACCCGCCGCGTGCGGAACGCCGGTTGTTCCGGTTGTCCGAAAGTCCTGGCGCATCATTCCTGCCGACTACGGCTGGCGTCAGGCCCAAGGGTGCATCGGGCACCCGGCGTTCCGCGCGCCCTCTTCACGGGGAGGGCGGGGAATGCAGCATACCTCGGACGCCGTGGGCGCCGCGAGAATTCGAAAGCGCGGCTGTTTGACATTCGAATAGAAATTCGCGGCGGCGCCAGTGGCGCGCGACCGATCGCAGCGGGCGCGGTCTATCCCTCCCCCCGCGTCTTCGCGGTGGGGTCGCGCGGGCGATTGCCCGCGCTGGGGTGGCCCGGCGAAGCCGGGTCGGGTGGGGGCGTTTAGCATACGCTACGTCACGTGGAGCGCCCCCACCCCGGCCTCCACTTCAGCGATGCTGCGCATCGCTTCGTTCGGCCGACCCTCCCCACCGCGGAAGACGCGGGGGGAGGGACGTCACTGCCGCCGGCGCGTTGCTGATGAAAAGTGAACTACTCGATCCGGATATTCGCCGCCTTGATCACGTCCGCCCACAGCGCCTTCTCGGCGGCCATGCGCCGGCGCAGCTCGTCGGGGGTCGACGGCACCGGGGTGATGAGCTGCACCTTGAGCTTCTCGATCACTGCCGGCTCGCCCAGCGACTGCACCACCTCGGCATTGATCTTTGCGACGATCTCCTTCGACAGGCCGCCGGGGCCGACAAGGCCGTTCCAGGCGTCGGACTGCACGTCGATGCCGCTCTCGGTCAGGGTCGGCACATCCGGCAGGAAGGGTGAGCGTTTCGCAGTGGACACTGCGAGGATCTTCACTGCGCCGGAGGAGAGCTGCGGCGTGACGCCGGGTGCCGGCAGGCAGCCGACCTGGACGTCGCCGCGGATCAGCGCGGTGGTCGCCGCCGGCGACGAGGGGTAGGGGATGTGCACCATGCGCACGCCGGCCCTCTGCGCGATCGCCTCCATGCACAGTTGCGACAGCGTGCCGACGCCGATCGAGCCATAGGCGAGACCCTTGCTTTCGGCCTTCGCCTTGGCGAGCAGCTCGGCCACGGTGTTGACGCCGAGGCTGGTCGGCACCGCCAGCACGCTCGGCAGCTGCGTCAGCATGGTGATCGGCGCGATATCGGTATCGGGATTGTAGGGCAGCTTGGCGAACAGCAGGGTGTTGATGGCCAGCGGGCCGCCCAGCGAGATGCCGATGGTGCCGCCGTCGGGCACGGCCTTGGCGATGGCGTCGGTGCCGATATTGCCGGAGGCGCCGGGCTTGTTCTCGATCACGAAGGTCGTGCCGGGATGGCGGGCCTGAAGACTGTCGGCGAGCACCCGGCCGATGATGTCAGGCGAGGCGCCGGGGCCGAACGGCACGATGATCTTCACCAGCTTCGGCGGCCACACCTCCGCCGGGGTCTGCGCCTGCACCGCCTGCGTCAGGGCCAGCAGCAGCGTCAGCGCCAGCAGCAGCCGGCATGCCCTGGTGTCGTTTCGCAGCATTGCGCGCATCCCCAAAAGAGTTATACCCGGAGCCGCTTCAGCGGGCGCCATGGCGCCGGCCTGCCGGCGATGGCCGGGACCATAGTGGGATTTTCGCGGCGGGCAACCGTCTGCATCGACAGGAGGATGCGGTGGGACTGAGCGTCATGATCCTCGGCTTGGTGCTATTTTTCGGCATTCACGTCGTCTCGACCCGGCGGACGCTGCGCACGCAGCCGATCGCCCGTTTCGGCGAGAGCCTGTACAAGCTCGGTTATGCGCTGGTGGCGGCCGTCGGCTTGGCGCTGATCATCTGGGGCTTTGCCAGCTACCGCGCCACCGGCTGGATCGACGTCTGGACGCCGCCCAAGGCGATGCGCCACATCGCGGTCGGCCTGATGCTGCCGGCGGTGATCATGGTGGCGGCGGCCTATCTGCGCGGCCGCATCTACACCACGCTGAAACATCCGATGCTGGCCGGCGTCAAGCTGTGGGCGCTGGCGCATCTGCTCGCCAATGGCGATCTCGGCTCGATCATCCTGTTCGGCTCGTTCCTGGCCTGGGCGGTGTTCGACCGCATCTCGCTGAAGCGCCGCACCGACGGCGGCGGCCCGCGGATCCCCGTGGGCGGCCCGCTCAACGATGTGCTTGCCGTCGCGGTGGGCATCGTCGCCTATCTGGCGCTTGGTTTTGCATTTCATCCGGTCGTGATCGGCGTGCCGGTGTTCGGAGCCTGATAAAAATGTCCATTCAGTCTGCCATCAAGCGCAAGACCGCGCCTGATATCTTCGCGCGCAAGAACGGCGAACCGATCGTGATGCTGACCTCGTATCACGCGCATACGGCGTCGCTGGTCGATCGCTATTGCGACGTCATCCTGGTCGGCGACAGCCTCGGCAATGTCATGCACGGCTTCGAGACCACCATTCCCGTCACGCTGGAGATGATGATCCTGCAGGGCCATGCGGTGATGCGCGGCTCGCAGCAGGCGCTGGTGGTCGTCGACATGCCGTTCGGATCCTATGAGGCCTCGAAGGAGCAGGCGTTCCATTCCGCCGCGCGCATTCTCAAGGAGACGCACTGCGGCGCGGTGAAGCTCGAGGGCGGGGTGCGGATGGCGGAGACCATCGCCTTCCTCACCGAGCGCGGCATTCCTGTCATGGCGCATATCGGTCTGACGCCGCAGTCGATCAATGCACTCGGCTCGTTCCGCTCGCAGGGCCGCGCCGAGTCCGAGGCGCTGGCGCAAGGTGACAACACGGTCGGCCCGATCCAGGCCGACGCCCGCGCGGTGGCCGATGCGGGCGCGTTCTCGGTGGTGATCGAGGCGGTGGCCGAGCCGCTGGCGCGCAAGATTACCGAGAGCATCGCGATCCCGACCATCGGCATCGGCGCCTCCGCGGCCTGCGACGGCCAGGTACTGGTGCTGGAGGACATGCTCGGCCTGTCCGCGCGGGTGCCAAAATTCGTCAAGCGCTATGGCAATCTCGGGCCGATGATCGAGGCCGCCATCGAAGGCTACGCCACCGACGTGCGGTCGCGGGCGTTTCCGGGGCCGGAGCATGTCTACGGCGCCAAGCCGAAGGCGTGAGCGGGTTCGCGGCGTTAAGGATGCTGTGGTAACACCTTGATCGCGCTGGTTTTGCCTTGTGGTCGCCATATCGCTAGGGTATCGCCGCCGCCATGCCGGGGATGTGATGCCCGGCGCCGCCGGGGTTGGGCGCGGTCAATCGGGGACGGGATCTCTTAAGTGTCTGAATTATTTAATGAAGTCGACGAAGACTTGCGTCGCGAGCAGCTCAAGAAGCTGTGGGACAAATATTCGATCGTGGTGATCGCCGCGGCGATTCTGATCATTGCCGGAGTCGGCGGCTGGCGCGGCTATTCCTATCTCGAGGCCAAGAAGGCCGCCGAGGCCGGCGCCGCCTTCGACCGCGCCGCGGACCTGTCCGAGCAGAGCAAGCACGCCGAGGCCGAAGCCGCCTTCGCCAAGCTCGCCACCGAGGCGCCGGCGGGCTATCGCACCCTGGCGCGGCTGCGTGCCGCCGCCGAGGCCGTGTCGCGCGATCCGCAGGCCGCGGTGAAGCTGTATGACGACATTGCCGCCGATCGCGGCGTCGGAGCCGCCGAGCAGGACCTGGCGCGGATTCGCGCCGCCGGCCTGTTGCTGGAAACCACCCCTTATGACGCCATGCTGGCGCGGCTTGAGGCCGCGGCAGCGCCGACCGGGACCTATCGCCATTCGGCGCGCGAACTGCTGGCGCTGTCCGCGTGGCGCGTCAACGACACCACCGCGACCCGCAAGTGGCTCGACGTCATCGCCAACGATGCGGAGACCCCGGCCAGCCTGCGGACCCGCGCCGAAGCGCTGCAGGCGCTGCTGCCGCCGTCGGCCAAAAGCTGAGCCGGCCGCCGCCTTCGAGATCCAGAGTTGAGTGAGACAACCCCATGCGCATTTCGCAACGCCTCGTAACCGCCGCCGTCCTGATTGCGCTGTCCAGCGCGCTGGCCGGCTGCGGCAGCATGGGCGGATGGGATCCATCGGATTTGCTCGACTTCCTCGACACCAAGAAGAAGCTGCCGGGCGATCGCAAGCCGGTATTCCCCGAAGGCGTGCCTGGCCTGCAGCAGGGCGTGCCGAAGGAGCTCTACAAGGAAAACGTCGAGCGCGAGTTGCAGCAGCAGAACGCCGTGGCGCCGCCTGTTGAAGAGCCGAAGCCGCGTGGCAAGCCCAAGGGCCGGGTCAATGTCGGTGCCGTCCGCAGCAGCGCCCCGGCGCCCGAGGCTGCACCTGCCGATCCCGATGCCGCGCCGACCGAGGATACGTCCGGCGCGCCGCCCGCGCCCAAGGGCAAGAAGATCGTACGTCGCCGTACCACCGCACCGCCGGCCGACAATTCGTCCGCGCCGCCGGCGGCTGAGCCCGCCACCACGCCATTCCCGGCACCGGTGCCTTCGGGCACCTTTACGCGCTGAGAACGCGGCCCAAAGGGCCGCTCTCATTGACATGCGCTGCTTAAAGGGCGCACGGAACAGCCATGTCTTTCACCATTGCCATTATCGGCCGACCCAATGTCGGCAAATCCACGCTGTTCAACCGTCTGGTCGGGCAGAAGCTCGCGCTCGTCGATGACACCCCCGGGGTCACCCGCGACCGCCGCGAGGGGGCCGGCAAGCTCGGCGACCTCGAATTCACCCTGATCGACACCGCCGGCCTCGACGAGGGCCCGAAGGGCTCGCTGACCGCGCGGATGCAGGAGCAGACCGAGACCGCCATCGGTCTGGCCGACGCGCTGCTGTTCGTCATCGATGCCCGCGCCGGTCTGACGCCCAACGACCGCGCCTTCGCCGATTTCGCCCGCCGCGCCGACAAGCCGGTGGTGCTGGTGGCCAACAAGAGCGAGGGCAAGCACGGCGCGGTCGGCGCCATGGAATCCTATGCGCTCGGCCTCGGCGATCCGATCCAGATTTCCGCCGAGCACGGCGAGGGCCTCAGCGATCTCTACGACGCGCTGCGCGACCTGATGCCCGAGCCGCCGGTCGACGTCGAGGATTTCGACGACGACGACGACATCATCGAGTCCGAGGAGGACATCGCCAAGCGGCCGATCCGTGTCGCCATCGTCGGCCGGCCCAATGCCGGCAAGTCGACCATGATCAACCATCTGCTCGGCGAGGAGCGGTTGCTGACCTCGGACGAAGCCGGTACCACTCGGGATTCGATTTCCGTCGAGCTCAACTTCAAGGGCCGCGAATTCCGCTTCTTCGACACGGCCGGCCTGCGCCGCCGCTCGCGCATCGAGGAGAAGCTGGAGAAGCTCTCCGTGGCCGACGCGCTGCGCGCCATCCGCTTTGCCGAAGTCGTCGTGCTGATGATGGAATCGCAGAGCAAGTTTGAGGAGCAGGACCTGCGCATCGCCAGCCTGATCGAGCGCGAGGGCCGCGCGCTGGTGATCGCTGTCAACAAATGGGACCTGATGAGCGGCAAGGCCAATCTGGTCAACGACCTCCGCACCGACGTCGATCACCTGCTGCCGCAGGTCAAGGGCGTGCCGATCGTCGCGGTGTCCGGCCTGATGGGCGAGGGCATCGATAAATTGATGAAGGCGATCGAGGACTCCTACGCGGTATGGAACAGGCGCGTGCCGACGGCGTCGCTGAACCGCTGGTTCGAGCAGGCCGTCGACAACAATCCGCCGCCGGCGGTGTCGGGGCGCCGCCTGAAACTCAACTACGTGACCCAGGCCAAGGCGCGACCGCCGAGCTTCATCGTGTTCTGCTCGCGCGCCGACGCGGTGCCGGAATCCTACCTGCGCTATCTCGTCAACTCGATGCGCACGTTCTTCGACCTGCCGGGCACGCCGATCCGCATCATGCTGCGCGAGAAGGCCAATCCTTTCGCTCACAAGCGCAAGCGTCCGACGCGGTAACGCGGGCGCGCTGTCGCCGTACAGGATCTGCGAATACGAAAACGGCGCGCTCATCGAGCGCGCCGTTTTCGCAACTGCTCCGCTCGGTCCAGCGGCAGTTACTTCTTGATCAGCGGACACTCGCTTTGCGACAGCGGCCGTGCGGCGTCCTCGGGCGAGATGGTGGCGATGGTCTTGTAATAGTCCCACGGATACTTGGATTCCTCGGGCTTCTTCACCTCGAAGAGATAGGCCGTGAGCATCTTGCGGCCGTCGGCGCGGATCGTGCTCTTGCCGAACAGCAGGTCGTCGGTCGGCAGTTCCTTCATCTTGGCCACCACCTTGGCGCCGTCATGCGGATTGCCGCCCATCGCCTCGAGCGTCTTCAGGTAATGCAGGATGCCCGAATACAGGCCGGCCACCGTCATCGACGGCATCGAGCCGGTCTTGGTCTGTGCCGAAAAACGCTTCGACCACGCCCGGGTGTTGTCGTTCATGTCCCAATAGAAGGACTCCGTGAACGACAGACCCTGGGCGGTCTTCAGCCCCAGCGAATGCACGTCGTTGATGAACAGCAGCAGCGCCGCGAGCTTCTGGCCGCCGGAGACGATGCCGAATTCAGAGGCCTGCTTGATCGCGTTAGTGGTGTCGCCGCCGGCATTGGCGAGGCCGACCACCTTGGCTTTCGACGCCTGTGCCTGCAGCAGGAACGAGGAGAAGTCCGAGGTATTGATCGGGTGCTTGACGCCGCCGACCACCTTGCCGCCGTCGGCCGTCACCACGGCCGAGGTGTCGCGCTCCAGCGCTGCGCCGAATGCATAGTCCGCGGTGAGGAAGAACCAGGTGTTGCCGCCGGCCTTGGTCAGCGCGTTGCCGGTGCCATGCGCCAGCATGTAGGTGTCATAGGTCACCGAGATGGTGTTCGGCGTGCAGGCCTTGCCGGTCAGGTCGGCGCTGGCGCCGCCGGAATTGATCAGGATCGAGTTCTTCTCTTTCACCAGATTGCTGACCGCGAGGGCGACGCCGGAGTTCGGCGTATCGACCACCGCATCGAGCTTGTCGACATCGATCCACTGCCGCGCGATGTTGACCCCGACGTCGGGCTTGTTCTGGTGATCGCCGCTGAGCACGTCGATCTTCCAGCCCTTCTTCAGCAGGCCGGAATCCTCGACCGCCATCTTGGCGGCAATCACCGAGTTGGGGCCGCCGATATCGGCATACAGGCTCGACATGTCGTTGAGCACGCCGATCTTGACCGTTTTGTCCTGGGCCTGGGCCTGCGCGGACCATGCCAGACCGGCGACCGCGACAGCCACGGCTGCGCGACCTGAGATAGCAATTCTCATGAGTTTCCCCTCGATTGGTGGCGCAGTCGTACCGTCTTGGGCGGCTGGATGCTGCACCGGTTGGTTGGCGTTTGTCCCGTCCCGGCGTCTTCGGCGCCGGTGACCCATCGAGCATAGCAGTTGCACGGCAGCCGGCCATTGCTTCGTTAGGCTAATGGAGTCGGACCGGCGGCATCGTGACCGCTCCTGACCGCTCCTGGCCGTTGTCGTCCCGGGATGCGGCCTACTTCAGGGCGTCGGACACCAACCGGAATTTCTGGATGCGTTTGCCGGTGTCGACCTCGGCGGTATAGACGTTGCCTTTGGCGTCGACCGCCATGGCGTGAATCCAGTGAAACTGGCCGGCGTTGCGGCCATTGCGGCCGAAGCTGCCGACCACCTTGCCATCGGCGCGGTCGAGCACGCGGACCTCATTGTTCTCGCCGTCGGCCGACAGCAGCCATGTCTGCTTCGGGTCGGGCCAGATCGCCAGATCCCACACCGCGCCGTTGCCCAGCGTGTTCTTCTCGAAGAACCACTCCTTCACGAAGCTGCCGTCCTTCTTGAACACCTGGATGCGGTTGTTGATGCGGTCGCAGACATAGACGAGGCCGTCATTGGCGATCTTCACGCAATGCACGGGATTGGCGAATTGCTGCGACGCCGGTGCCGCCGGATCGTAGGCGGCCTGCTTGTCGTCGTTGGGCTTGTTGCCATAGGCGCCCCAGTGCCGCTTGTAGGCGCCGCTGGTGGCGTCGAACACGATGACGCGGCGGTTGCCATAGCCGTCGGCGACATAGATCTCGTTGGCGTCCTTGTCGATCGCGGTCTCTGCGGGCTTGCCTAGTTGAGTCGTGTCATTGCTGCCCTTGCTCGGCGCGATCGATCCGATCTGCATCACGAACTTGCCGTCGAGGGTGAACTTCAGGATCGCATTATCGTTGTCAGCATTGCCGCCGACCCAGACGAAGCCTTTCTCGTCGACCTCGATGCCGTGCTCGCGGCCAACCCATTCATAGCCTGCACCCGGGCCACCCCACGACCGCAGCAGGTTGCCGTCGGTATCGAATTCCAGCACCGGCGGCGCCGACACGCAGCACTTCGACCGCGGCGGGGTGAGCGCCGCGCCTTTCTCGTCGTCGGTCAGCGAACGCGGCCGGTGGATCACCCAGATATGGCCCTGCGCGTCCACGGTGATGCCGCCGACCTGGCCGAGGATCCAGTTGTTGGGAAGCGGCTTCGGCCAGGCTGCCTCTACCTCGAAGCGCGGGATATCGGCGGCCCAGGCGGTGCCGACGATGGCGAGCCATGCGATGGCGGTGCCGCCGATCGCTGCGAGCAAACAGCCGCGCCTCGACATCTGCCTCATGGGCAGCCTCCCCGATTTTTCGATGCGGGTTATCCCGCTTGGCAGGGAGTGAAGTACCGACGTGGCGTGAAGTCAATCTTGCGCTGCGGTGCGCATACCGCACACGCAGGTGTCACCACCCGCGAAAGCGGGTGATCCAGTACACACAGGTCAGTGTTTACTGGGTCGCCCGGTCAAGCCGGGCGACGACTATGGTGAGCCTACGCCGGCGGATGAAAATCCATCACCCTGCGCGACTTGTAGTCGTACAGCTTTCCCGTTTCGCTCCACGAGGCCATGCACATCGGCACGATGAATTCCGCGACCTGGTCCGATGTCGGCAATGTCGCCGGATCCTCGCCGGGAAACACGGTGGCGCGCATGCGGGTGCGGACCGGGCCGGGGCTGAACAGGTTGACGCGGATGGCGGTGGTGGCGGTCTCGGCGGCCCAGACGCGCGCCAGCGCGTCGAGGGCGGCCTTGGAGGCCGCGTAGGGGCCGAGATAGGCCGGCGCGATACTGGAGGCGCCGGAGGTGATGAACACCGCGCGGCCGGCATCGGACATTTTAAGCAGCGGCTCCATGCAGCGGATCGGCTGGAAGTTGGCGGTGACGTTGACCGCCATGCTGTCGGTCCATCGTTTCAGTTCGGTATGGCCGAGCGGCGAGGACGTGCCTGCCACGCCAGCATTGCCGACGAGGATATCGAGTTTGCCATGGCGCTCGTTGAGCGCGGCGCCGAGCCGGGCAATGCCGTCGGAATCGGTGACGTTGAGCGGCACCAAAGTGGCGCTGCCGCCTTCCGCACGAATGGTATCGTCGAGTTCTTCGAGGCCGCCCTGGGTGCGGGCCACCGCGACGATATGGGCGCCAGCTTTGGCCAGGGCGACGGCGGTGGCAAAGCCGATACCGCGCGAGGCGCCGGTGACGAGGGCAATACGGGAGGCGAGAGGAAGGGGCATGATGCGGCTCGATCTTCCCTCGCCCCGCACTTGCGGGGAGAGGGGGCCGCGCGTCAGCGCGGCCGGGTGAGGGGCTGCTATTGCACAATGGCGCCGAGGAATAAACCCTGCGGAAGCGCCCCTCACCCGACGTGTCGCGCTTCGCGCGAAACGTCGACCTCTCCCCGCAAGAGCGGGGCGAGGTAAGGGCCTCAGCTCGCTTCGGCGAGCAGCGACAGCCGGCGCGGCGCCTCGATCTCGCTCATGTCGGTGAGCGGGGTGGGGTAGTCGCCGGTGAAGCAGTGGTCGCTGAATTTCGGATGGGCAGGATCGCGGCCCGGCTCGCCCATGGCGCGGTAGATGCCGTCGACCGAGACGAAGGCCAGCGAGTCGGCGCCGATCAGTTCGCGCATCTGCTCGAGCGAGTGGGTGGCGGCGAGCAGGCCGTTCCGGTCGGGCGTATCGATGCCGTAATAGTCGGGATGGGTGATCGGCGGCGAGGCGATGCGGAAGTGGACTTCCTTCGCGCCGGCGTCACGCATCATCTTGACGATCTTCTTCGACGTTGTGCCGCGTACCAGGCTGTCGTCGATCAGCACGATGCGCTTGCCCTCGATGGCGGCGCGGTTGGCCGAATGCTTCATGCGCACGCCCAGTTCGCGCACGCTCTGGGTCGGCTGGATGAAGGTGCGGCCGACATAGTGGTTTCTGATGATGCCGAGTTCGAACGGTACACCGGAGGCGCGGCTGTAGCCGATTGCAGCCGGCACGCCGGAATCCGGCACCGGCACCACCACATCGGCTTCCACATGGGTTTCGCGGGCGAGCTGCTCGCCCATCGCCTTGCGCACGTCGTAGACCGAACGGCCGCCGACCACCGAATCCGGTCGCGCGAAATAGATGTATTCGAAGATGCACGGGCGCGGCGGCACCGGCGCAAACGGCTTGTGGCTCTGTACGCCCTTCTTGTCGAACACGATGACTTCGCCGGGCTCGATGTCGCGGATGTACTTGGCGCCGATGATATCGAGCGCGCAGGTTTCCGAAGCCAGGATCGGCGAGCCGTCGAGTTCGCCCAGCACCAGCGGGCGGATGCCGAACGGATCGCGTGAACCGACCAGTTTCTTGTTGGTAAGCGAGACCAGCGCATAGGCGCCCTCGATGGCGCGCAGCGCCTCGATGTAACGGTCGATGAAGCGGTTGCGCTTGGAATGCGCGACGAGATGCAGGATCACCTCGGTGTCGGTGGTCGATTGCATCATGGCGCCGTTGCGCACCAGTTCGCGGCGCAGGGTCAGGCCGTTGGTGAGGTTGCCGTTGTGGGCCACTGCAAAGCCACCGGCATTGAGCTCGGCGAACAGCGGCTGCACGTTGCGAAGGATCGTTTCGCCGGTGGTCGAGTAGCGGGTGTGGCCGACGGCGGCGGTGCCGGGCAGGCGCTCGATCACTTCGCGGCGGGAGAAGGTGTCGCCGACCAGGCCGAGGCGGCGCTCGCTGTGAAATCGGCCGTTGTCGTAGGAGACGATGCCGGCGGCTTCCTGGCCGCGGTGCTGCAGGGCGTGTAGCCCGAGCGCGGTGATGGCGGCGGCGTCTGGGTGCCCGAAGATGCCGAACACACCGCACTTCTCGCGCAGCATGTCGCCGTCAACATCGCTGTCGCGCAGGTTGTGGTGGTGGTCTGGTTCGAGGTCCGGTTTTGCAGCGTCGTGGGAAGGGCTTTGCATGGGGGTCATCGCCTCTCTGGTCGCAAGAAACCGGGTACTACTGTTTCGCAGGTTTGCCATCGATCAGCTTTTTCAGGCTGTCGCGAGCAGGTTTGGAATAGCCATCGCCCGCGCCGGCGGGGGCCGCCGGCTCGGTGTCAGTCTGTTCCTCATCGGGCTTGTTTTTCTTGAACTTCTTCAAGATGGTGTTCTCGGGGTCATCCGGCAAGAGTGCCATCAGCCAATCGCCGGTGGATTTCAGCACGGTCAGCGACTTGGCCCCCGTGACCCAGTCCGGGCGCTGCTTGTCGGGAACCAGCCAGCTGAAGAACAGGAACGCCACCACCACGATCAGCATGCCGCGGGCGAGGCCGAACAGGAAACCGAGGGTGCGGTCGAGCGCGCCGATGCGCGAATCCAGGATCATGTCGGAGATCCGCACCGTGACGATCGAGACGACGATCAGCGTACCGATGAACAGGCCGGCAATCACCGCGACGGTGGCGATGGTGTCGTTGGCGATATAGCCCTTGGCAGCGGGCAGCATCTTCGGGAAAGCGTAGAGCGTGACCAGCGCGGCGGCGCCCCAGGCGGCGATGGAGAGAATCTCGCGCATGAACCCGCGGACCATCGCGAGCAGGCCGGAGATCAGCATTACCCCGAGCAGGACAAGGTCGAGAATCGTTATTGGCATCGGCTGGTCAGGTCCGCTCGGTGGTCAAAATCGCGAATCGGCGAGAATCTACCGGTCAGCGTGACGGTCATATGGCACGTCCGGCAAGGCCGGAAAACAGCTAACGGCCCCGTCATCCCATCATTGTTCCGATGGCTTAATGGAGTGTGTCAGTGGCCGGTGCGTTGAGCAGGGTATAGCGGCGCTGGCCCCGTCCGTCACGCCGCTTCAGCCGTTGTCGCGCTTGAATCGGGCCGGTGCGGTATTTTTCTCCGCGTCTGTGCTTTTGCTGTTGTCCACCTTGGCGCGCGGCGAACCGCGGGCGGCGATATCGGCCACCAGGCTAGTCAGCCCGCCCATGGTGTTGAGCACCAGCCCGGCATCGCCCATCGGCTCGCCGCGCGCCGATTCGGGCAGCACCGCGCGGCCGAAGCCGAGTTTCGCGGCTTCCTTCAGCCGCGCCGAGGTTTGCGCCACCGGGCGCACCGCGCCGGACAGCGAGACCTCGCCAAAATACACCGCATCCGGCGGCAGTGGCGCATTGGCCAGCGACGACACCAGCGCCGCGGCGGCGGCGAGATCGGCCGCCGGTTCCTGGATGCGCAGGCCGCCCGCGACGTTGAAATAGACGTCGTAGCCGGAGAGTTTCACGCCGCAATGCGCCTCCAGCACCGCCAGCACCATGGACAGCCGGCTGGAATCCCAGCCGACCACGGCTCGGCGCGGCGTGCCTAATGTGGTCGGCGCCACCAGCGCCTGCAGTTCCACCAGCACCGGGCGGGTGCCCTCCATGCCGGCGAACACCGCCGTGCCCGGGCTGCCGAGATCGCGGCCGGACAGGAACAGCTCGGAGGGATTTGAGACCTCGCGCAGGCCGAGCCCGGTCATCTCGAACACGCCGATCTCGTCGGTCGGTCCGAACCGGTTCTTCACCGCGCGCAGAATGCGGAACTGCTGCGAGCCCTCGCCCTCGAACGACATCACCGCATCGACCATGTGCTCGACCACGCGCGGGCCGGCGATCTGTCCGTCCTTGGTGACGTGGCCGACCAGGATGATGGTGGCGCCACTTTTCTTGGCAAAACGGATCAGCGCCTGCGCCGAGGCGCGCACCTGGGTCACCGTTCCCGGCGCCGATTCCACGGTGTCGGTCCACATGGTCTGGATCGAATCGATCACGATCAGCCGCGGCGTGGCGCCTTCCGACAAAGTGGCGACGATGTCCTCGACGGAGGTCTCCGAGGCCAGGCTGCACCGCGGCGTCGGCGAGGCCGAGCCGGGCTGCGCGCAGCCGCACCTGGGCCACCGCTTCTTCGCCGGAGATGTAGACCACGCGGTGGCCGGCGCGGGCCATCAGCGAGGTCGCTTGTGTGAGTAGCGTCGACTTGCCGATGCCGGGATCGCCGCCGATCAGCAGCACCGAGCCGCGCACGAAGCCCCCTCCGGTGACGCGGTCGAGCTCGCCCATGCCCGACGCGATGCGCGGGGCATCCTCGCTCTTGCCGGTCAGGCTTTCCAGATTGAACAGCCGGCCGCGTCGCTTGGAGCGGATCGACACCGGCATGGTGGTGGCACCGGTGGTGTCTTCCTCGACCAAAGTGTTCCACTCGCCGCAGGATTCGCATTTGCCCTGCCAGCGGTTATAGGCCGCGCCGCAGTTCTGGCAGACGAAGGAGAGGACGTTCTTGGCCATGGCGTGCCGCTGTCGGGAGGAGCGTTGATGCGAGCGTGGCCAAATCCGGCCGTTTTCGGTTTGTTCTCTTCATCTATGCGAGTACGCTGCCAATTTGCAAGTTTGTTATCGCTCCGAGCGGGCTTTCAAAGCGCATTCCAGAACATGCTTACCCCCGCCGCGATCATTATGCCGTCCATCACCAGCCGGAAAACGTCGGGATCGAGCTTCAGCACAAAGCGCTTGGCGACAAACGCGCCGATCATCAGCGACGAGCCAGCGATCAGGCCTTTGAAAAGCACTTCCCAGGTCAGTGCGCCGAACTGCTGAAAGGTGACGGATTTTGCCAGATAGAGGCCGAGCGAAGAGGCGGCCTCGGTAGCGAGGAACGCGCCCTTGGTCAGGCCGTAAAACAAAAACAGCGGCACGCTGAGCGGGCCGGTGGAGACGACGATGCCGGTGAGGTAGCCGATAATGGCGCCTGACATCGCGAGGTGCCACAGGGTGATCGTGAACTGGTGCCGCGCCAGCCAGTGTCGCATCGGCACCATGGCGATCAGGAATGTGCCGATGGCGACGTCCACCGCGCGCGACGGCAACACCAAGAGCGTGCGCGCGCCCAGCACGGCGGCGGGGATACCGGTGACCGAATAGGCCGCGCAGGCGCGCCAGTCGACCTCGCGCCACCACGCCAGAATCCGCGACAGGTTGGCCATCACAGCGGCCACCGCCATGATCGGCACTGCTTGCTTCGGCCCGAATTCATAGACCAGCACCGGCACCAGCATGATCGACGAGCCTGTGCCGACGATGCCCGAAATGGTGCCGGCGATCAGGCCGACCGCAAGGACAAAGATGAAACCGTAATCCACGACAGGCCCCTTTTGCGACCAGCCTAGCCACGACCTCGCGAGTCGTGCAGCAAGTTTCGAAGTAGCGCAGCCGCCACGTGGCCCCGCTTACGCCGGAGTCAGGATCGGCAGGTCGAGCACGAAGCGGGCGCCGCCGGCGGGCGCGGTGACGATCCTGACCTGCCCCTTCAACTGGCGCACCAGGCCCTTGATCACCTTGAAGCCGAGACTGCTGCGCGGCAGGTCGATGTCGAAGCCTTCGGGCAGGCCGACGCCCTCGTCGGCGACTTCCAAATGTAGCAGGCCGTCGATCGCGCCTGCAGTCACATGGACGACGCCATGACTGCCGGGGTAGGCGTATTTCACGGCGTTGGTGACCAGTTCGTTGATGATCAGGCCGAGCGGGATCGCGTGGTCCGCGGAGATCGTGAGGTTTTCGGCCTGGCAGCGCAGCGTATGGTGGGGCGCCGTGCCCTGCAGGTTCTTGCAGAGTTCGGACATGAAATCGGTGAGCTCGATGAAGCCGATCCTGGCGCCGCGCCAGATATGATCATGAACCTGGGCGATGGTGTTGACGCGGGCGCTGGCGTCATCGAGGGCGTTGCGGACGTCCTGCGACAGCGCGCTGCGCGCCTGAACGCGCAGCAGTCCGACCACCGATGTCAGGCTGTTCTTGACGCGGTGGCTCATCTCGCGGGTCAGCAGCGCCTGGTGTTCCAGCGCGCGCTGCAGCTCCGCATCGGCCTGCTGGCGCTCAATGGCGATGCCGAGCAGGGCGGCAAACCCTTCGAGATATGAGGCGTCGCCGGCGTCGAACTTGCCGGAGTCAGCGCTGTCCACTTCGAGGACGCCGAACGACGTGTCGCCCTTGCCGCCGCCGGGGATCAGCACGTTGATGGCGCGCTTGATGCCATGGTCGGACAGCAGCTTTGGTGTACGGAACCGGGTCTCGGCTGCCAGGTGGTTGGAAACCACGGCCTCGCCGGTCTGGTAGGCGAAACCGGCCGGCGACGCGATATCGGTGCCGAGCGACACCACGCCGACCGTTCCCGCCGCCCAGCCGACACCGGCGCGTACCAGCAGGTGGTTGTCTTCGGCAATGTACTCAAGCACCTTGGCGAATTTCGTCTGCATACCTTGCGCACAGAGTTCCGTGGCGCGCTGCAGGATCTGGCCGAAATCGCGGCTTTGCAGCGCATGGCGGGCAAACTCGCCGAGCAGGGACTGCTGCCGCAAGCGGTAGAGCAGTTCGTCGCGGGGAATGCCAGCGTCTGCGGAAGCGACAGGCGGCGGTTCGATAGATCTGGATGACATCAAAGGCGTCCTGTGCCGGGCCGATCAGGCTCCCCCCAGTACGGCACGAACAGGTCGCTGTCTATTTTCGCCGCCTCCAGGCGTGTTCACGGGATAATAACACCCGCTGGGCATGGTCGGCCGACACGGGGCGAGGCATGACTGCGACGGCCGAGATTGACCATGACGCTCCGTTGCGGGGATCAGCAGCGCGGGGACCCGGAGCATTGTGGTGGCTGACCGCGGCGGCACTTGCGATCGTGCTGGCGGTGCCGTTCTTCCTCGTCGACGTGCCGCCGGTGCAGGATTATCCCAACCATCTCGCGCGCTATTTCGTCCTCGCACACCCCGACGATCCCACACTCTCGCAGATGTATGCGCCGGCGTGGCGCATTCTGCCCAACCTGGCGATGGACGTGCTCGGCGCGGCACTGCTTCATGTCACTTCCGTGCATGCCGGTGGACGGATGCTGCTGGCCCTGAGCCTGTTTGCGCCGGTGATTGGCGTGGTGGTCTACAGCCGCGCTGCCTTCGGCCGCTTCCTGTACTGGCCGCTGGCATCGGGGGTGATCGCCTATAACGGCATCTTCCATCTCGGCTTCATGAACTTCCTGCTGTCGCTCGGGCTGGCGCTGGTTGCCGCCGCAGCCTGGCTGGTGCTGCGGCGGCGCGGCAGCGTGGTGATGGCCGCCATCGTCGGTGCGATCTCGGCCATCGTGATATTCTTCAGTCACATCTTCGGCGTCGTGCTGTTCGCGCTGATGCTGGCCTCGATCGAACTCACGCAGCTTCACGCCCTGAAAAAATCCGGCAGGCTCGGCGCGCCGCAGCTGCTGCAGACCGCGGCGCTGGCTGTTGCCGTTCTTTCACCTCTGGTCTGGCTCTATCTCGCCAGTCCGTTCGCCCAGGGCGTGGCGTTCGGCGACTGGGGCGGCATCCACAAGCTGGCGGGGCTGCTGACGCCGTTCGCGACCTACAGCACGGCGGTCACGATGGTGACCTGCATCGCGGTCCTGATCCTGATGGTGCTGAACCGGCAGAACCTGGTGTTTGCGCGGGGCATGCAACTGGTCTTGGTCGCGCTGCTGCTGCTCTATACGGTGGCGCCGATCACCGTGAGCCGGGGCAGCTTCGTCGATTCCCGGCTCTGCCTGATGATGTCGCTGATCCTGTTTGCCGGCATGGCACCGCGCATCACCGGGCGTCGTGCGACGGTCGCAGCCGCGGTGTTCGCGGCCCTGATCGGCATGCGCAGCGCCTATATCTCTTGGGTGTGGGTCGATCACCGGCACGATGTCGCCGATCTTCGCGCCGCCATTGCGCCGGTGCCGGCCGGCGCGCGCGTGCTGACAGCGAGGGGCCGCCTCGGTTCCAGCACCGATGTTGGCCGGCCGTCGCGCGCAATGCCGTCCTTCTACCGGCTTGACGGCCACCTGCCGGCCTTGCTGCTGATCGAACGCCACGCATTCTGGCCGCTGCTTTTCGCCGACGCCAGCCAGCAGCCGTTGATCGTGAAGCCGCCATTTGACGCGATCGCGCAGCCGCTCGCGGAGTCGGTGGTATGGCCGATTTTGTGGCAGGACAGTTTCACCGCCGAAAATCTCGAGGACGCGCGCTACCTTCCGAACTGGCGTTCCAGGTTCGACTACGTGCTGCTCACGGATCTGCCTGCCGACACGACGCCGCCGCCCGGCCTGGTCGCGGTGGTCACGACCGGTTCGGCGGTTCTTTACAAGGTCGCGCCGCCGCCCTTGTAGATCCGGTGATAGCGCCGGCCGAGGCTGGTCAGCACTTCATAGGCGATGGTGCCGAAGTGATGCGCCAGTTCGTCCACCGTGATGCCGTCGCCGATCAGCGTTACCATCTGGCCGCGCCGCGCGGCGTTGTGGGCGAGGTCGGTGATATCCACCGCGAGCAAGTCCATCGAGATGCGCCCGGCGACCGGGCAGCGCTTGCCGGCGACGATCACCTCGGCACCGCGGGTGCCGTCATTGCTGCCGGCGGCGCGGAAATAGCCGTCGGCATAGCCGGCCGCGACCACGGCGATGCGGGTCGGCCGCCGCGCCGTCCAGGTCGCGCTGTAGCCTACGGTGTCGCCGCGGGCGACGTCGCGGATCTGCACGATGCGCGCCTTGAGATCGACCACCGGCTGCATCGGGTTGTCGGCTTCCGGTGTCGGATTGACGCCGTAAAGGGCTGCGCCGGGCCGCGTCAGGTCAAAGCTGAACTGCGAGCCGAGGAAAATGCCGGAGGAATTGGCCAGCGACGCCGGCACGCCGAAGAACAGATGTGCGACCTCGCGAAACGCCGCGACCTGTCTGGCATTGAGCGGATGCTGCACGTTTTCGGCGCAAGCGAGATGGCTCATCACCAGCGTGATGCCGTGATCGCCGGTCGCGATGCGCGGCGCCAGGCTTTGCGCATCGATCACGCTGAGTCCGAGCCGGTTCATGCCTGTGTCGACATGGACGGCGGCGCCCCCGCGCCAGCCGGTGCGGCGACAGAAGATGTCCCATTCGGCGAGTTCGTTGAGATCGCCGATCACCGGCCGCGCATTGATGGCAGCCAGCGCGTCGCCGGAATTCTGGAGAAAGCCGTTGAGCACATAGATCGCTGCTTCCGGCGCCGCGCCGCGCACGGCCCGCGCCTCGGGGATGGTGGCAACGAAGAAGGTCTTGCAGCCCGCGGAGGCCAGGGTGCGCACCACCGGGTCAATGCCGCAGCCATAGGCGTCGGCCTTGACGGCGGCGCCGCACTCGGCCGGCACGCCGGTCTTTTCCAGCTTGCGCCAGTTGGCGACGATGGCGTCGAGATCGATGGTCAGCACGCCGGTAGCCGCCGCCAGCGCCGCCTCATCGGAGGGGGCTTGGCTGGCAGCGATGGATTTCGGATCTGACACAACATTCATAGGACGTTCCTGACGCGCGAAGATGACGCCATCGCGGCGTCGCCGCTGGACCGATCAACTGCACTGCACAATAGGCGCGGGGCAGGAGCGGTTCAACCGCGCTGCGCGTCTACTCGTGATGCGCGGGCAGATGGCTTTCGCCGACCAGATCGCTGAAGCGGGTGAACTGGCCCTCGAACTGAAGTTCGACGGTGCCGGTGGGGCCGTGGCGTTGCTTGGCAATGATGACTTCGGCGCGGCCGTGCACCAGCGACATGTCGAGCTGCCACTTTTCGTGCTCCGGCGTGCCCGGCCGCGGCTCCTTGTTCTGCAGGTAGTATTCCTCGCGGTAGACGAAGATCACCGCGTCGGCGTCCTGCTCGATCGATCCGGATTCACGCAAGTCGGAAAGCTGCGGGCGCTTGTCGTCGCGGCTTTCAACCTGACGCGACAGCTGCGACAGCGCGATCACCGGACAGTTCAACTCCTTGGCCAGCGCCTTCAGGCTGGTGGTGATTTCGGTGACTTCCTGCACGCGGTTATCGGAGCGCTTGCCCGAGCCCTGCAGCAGCTGGATGTAGTCCACCATGATGACGTCGAGGCCCTTTTGCCGCTTCAGGCGGCGGGCGCGGGCGGTCGGCTGCGAGATCGACAGGCCGCCGGTTTCGTCGACATAGAGCGGCAGGTGCTGCAGCTCGATGGTGTGGTCGCGAATCTTCTCGAATTCGCCCTCGGTGATGCCGCCCCGTCGGATGCTGGCGGATGAAATGTTGGTCTGCTCGGCAAGAATACGCGTGGCCAGCTGTTCGGCGGACATTTCGCAGGAGAAGAAGCCGACAATGCCGCCGTTGACCGTTTTCTTGGTGCCGTCGGGCTGCAATTCGGACTGATAGGCGCGGGCGATATTGTAGGCGATGTTGGTGGCCAGCGCGGTCTTGCCCATGCCGGGGCGGCCGGCGAGCACCACGAGATCGGACTGCTGCAAGCCGCCGAGCCGGGCGTCGAGGGCCTTCATGCCGGTGGAGATGCCCGACAGCTTGCCCTCGCGCCGGTAGGCGTTCGCGGCCATGTCGAGGGCGGTCTTCATCGCCTGGGAGAATTTCTGGAAACCGCCGTCATAGCGGCCGGCTTCGGCGAGTTCGTAGAGCCGGCGCTCGGCGTCCTCGATTTGGGCGCGCGGCGCAAAATCGACCGGCGCGTCGAAGGCCACATTGACCATGTCCTCGCCGATCCGGATCAGGTCGCGGCGCAGCGCCAGTTCGTAGATGGTCCGGCCATAATCGTGGGCATTGATGATAGTGGTAGCTTCGGCGGCGAGGCGGGCGATGTACTGCGCCACCGTCATGCCGCCGAGATCGGTGTCGGCCGGCAGGAAGGTCTTCAGGGTGACGGGTGTGGCGACCTTGCCGGCGCGGATGATGCTGCCGGCGGTCTCGTAGACGGTCTGGTGGATCGGTTCGAAGAAATGTTCCGGCTTCAGGAAGTCGGAGACCCGGTAGAAGGCGTCGTTATTGACCAGGATGGCGCCGAGAACGCTCTGTTCCGCTTCGATATTGTGCGGTGCCGTGCGGTAGACGGGGGCACCGGCGTCGGGAAGTTTGAGAACGTTCGAGATCGAAGGTTGCCATGGCTCTGGATTGTTCTTTGAATTTGTCGGATGCGGTGCGCGGGCGACTAAGCGCCAGTTGGTCGCCGAGCGAAAGCCCGTTCATCCATTATGCACGATTCGGATATTTTCCGGTGGATGACGGGAGCTGTGAGCGCATTGCGCTTGACGGCATCCCTTCGGAAACGCGGCCCGCTGATGAAGGCTTGTTTAAGGAACCGCAGACAATTGGCGCACGCGACTGAACCTCGCGGCCACTTCCGCCACTTATAGGTATGGCCCGGGCTTTGACCCGCTTGGGGTTAGAGCAACAGAAGATAGATCAAGGCGGTCAGGCCTGCTGCGGCACAGATACCGATCATGACGTAATCGACGCGGATGCTGTCGGCTTCCGGGGATGTGTCTGGTGCGTTCGGTTTCATGTTGCCGTTTTAGGGCACGCCGAGCCGGGGCTTCTGTGATCCAGGTCACACTTCTGGATCGGCTGAGTGGACGTTGGGCGGGGCCGCGGAACTGGGTCGGCGATAGGGCGTTGATGTGGGACGACTAGACAAGGATGACCTGGCAATGACGCAGCGCGAGCAGCAGCAATGGCAGCCCGTCAACGGTTCGACCGAATGGCTGTCCACTCTTGTCGATACGTTCGAACAGGCTGAACAACTCGGCGACGTGCGCTGCGATGATCGGCTGCTTTCAGAGATGCGTGCCCGTCTGGCCCGCCCGGCGCTGCCGAGCGACCGAAATCTGCAATTTCACCCCCAGTATTAGCCTATTCGCCGGCCATCTGAAGGCGCGGAGCCTGTCCGTGTTCGACGCTGCGTAGCCGCGCTTCCTCCCGGGCGATGTAATCGCGGGTCATCGGCACCACGCCTTGGCGCTTGGTCAGTTGGATCTGGAAATTCATCACGTTCTGCTTGCGGAACGACATTTCCGACGCCGCCAGGTAAAATTCCCACATTCTCGCGAAACGCTCGTCGTAGAGCCGCACCGCTTCCTCGCGCCGAGCCAGGAAGCGCTCGCGCCATGCCTTAAGCGTCTCCGCATAATGCAGCCGCAGGATCTCGATGTCACAGACCAGCAGGCCGGCGCGCTCGATCGCCGGTAGCACCTCGGACAGCGCCGGAATGTAGCCGCCGGGGAAGATGTATTTGGAGATCCAGGGATTGGTGATGCCGGGGCCCTCGGAGCGGCCGATCGAGTGCAGCACCATCACGCCGTCATCGGTTAGCAATTCCGCGCAACGCTTGAAATAGGTGTCGTAGTGGTCGACGCCGACGTGCTCGAACATGCCGACCGAGACGATACGGTCGAACGGGCCGGGGATGTCGCGATAGTCCTGCAGCACGAAGCGGGCGGACTGCCCCAGGTTCTTTTCTCCGGCGCGGGCGTTGGAAAGCTGGAGCTGCTCGGTCGACAGGGTAATGCCCGTGACGTCCGCGCCCGTCATCTCGGCGAGATACAGTCCAAGGCCACCCCAGCCGGAGCCTATATCGAGCAGCAGCTGGTCGGGCTTGATCAGCAGCTTGGCGGCGAGGTGGCGCTTCTTGGCGAGCTGGGCATCGTCGAGCGTGGCGTCCGGTGTCTCGAAATAGGCGCAGCTATATTGCCTGTCGGCATCGAGAAACAGCGAGTACAGCCGTCCATCCAGATCGTAGTGATGGGAGACGTTATTGCGCGACCGGCTGCGCGGATTGAACTGCTGGACGTGCCGGATCAGGTAGCGGAGCCACCATTGGACCCCGGCCCAGCGCGGCGACAGGTCCGGCTGGTCCAGCGCGATCGCCAGCACATCGGCGATGCTGCCCTGTTCGACCACGAAACTGCCGTCCATGAAGATGTCGCCGAGCGCCATTTCCGGGTCGAGCAGTAGCCGGCGCGCCGCGGCCCTGGTGGTGAACCTGACTGCGACAGGCTTTCCGGTGCCGTCGCCGCAGGTGAAGCGCGTGCCATTCGCGGTGGTGAACGTGATCGATCCGCGACGAATGTACTGGCCGAGAAACCAACGCAACAAACGGTCCATGGAAATCACCCCAATGACCCAATCACGTACGAACCGGGGTAGTAGGACGTCCGCGCATCAGCAGATAACTGTCGTCCTAGCTACCGGGTAATATGATAAGTGCGAGGTTTCGGCTTTGCCAATGCACTGGCCGCAATGCTTCCATACAAAATTGTTCCAATCGCGCAGTTCCGCGATCTCGCCACTTCCATTCGGACAACAATCCGGTACAACGTGACCGCCGCAAACCCGGCAATTTCCCGCGTCTGGAGGATGGAATGTTGAGCCGAGCGCTCAGTTTAGCGACGGCGATGCTTTTGATCGGCTTCGCGGCAGTCCCGGTGCAGGCTCAAAATCTTGAAGCCGGCAAAACCCCTTCACAAATCTTCTCTGGCACCTGCACGGCCTGTCACAAGAGCTCGCGCGGGCTGTTGAAGACCGTGGCGCCCGGTGCGCTGCCCGGATTCCTGCGTCAGCATTACACGACCAGCAGCGGCATGGCCGCTTCACTGAGTGCTTACCTTGTGTCCAACGGCGCCGCAGACAAGCGCTATGACGATGGCCTGACCAAGCAGGGCATCGAATCGCGTAGCGCGCCGAAACCGGCCCCGGAGGCGAAGCCAGGTGCCGCGCCAGCGGCTGCTGCACCAGCGCCTGCCGAATCGCCGTCCTTCTTCGGCTTCGGCCGCCGCGCCGCCGAGCCGGCGCCGGAAGCTAGACCCGAGCCGGAAGCCGCGCCGATGACAGCGCGGCAGAAGCGGGCCGCCGATCGTGCCGCCAAACGGCTCGGACGTCCTGCGGCTGATGCCCCCAATGCAGCAAAGCCTGACGGTGAAACGCCTGCCGCCGAAGGCAAGCCGGCCGACGCGAAACCCGCCGCCGAAGGCGAACCGTCGTCGGCGGCCGCGCCATCCGCGACCATGCAGAAGCTAGGCAAGAAGGGCAAGCGCCGCGGCCGTGAAGAGCAGCCGAAGGTCGCGCCGGAGATTGCCAAGCCGGAGCCGGTCAAGCCGGAGCCGACGAAGCCGCAGCCTGTTAAGGAAGAGGCCAGCAAGCCCGTCGCGCCGAAGCCGGCCGAGGAGGGAAAGACCGAGCCGGCCAAAACTGAACCAGCCAAGTCAGAGTCAGCCAAGCCTGAGCCGGCCAAGCCTGACAACGCAAAGGCCGAAACCCCGTCGTTGCGTCCCGATCCGGTGCCGCCGGTGACACCGGCCCCCAAGGCGTCGGAGAGCGAGTCGCGGCCTGCGTCGTCGGCAGAGTCGCCCGCCGCTCCGGCTTCGTCGGCGCCCGCCGCCGCGTCACCGGCGCCCGCAGCCTCAGAGCCGCGCGCACCTGCCGCCGACACGAGTCCGAAACCTCCGGCCGTCGAGTCGCGTCCACCGACGCCGGTCGCGCCGCCTGCGTCAGGCGGTCCGACGGTCCCCCCGATCTCGCAATAGGGCGAAGCCATCGGCTGCTGCCGAGTGGTCGACCATCAGCCAATGAAAAGCCCGGCCAATCTGGCCGGGCTTTTTTGTCGTCATCGCAGCAAAGCGGAAGGTCTTACTTCTCGTCGCCGTCTTCGTCGTCGCCGGGACGAGCTTCCGGATCGAAGAATTCACCGGCTGCGGCAAGCGCTTCGGCGGCGGCGTCCTGGTCTTCCTGGCGGGTGCTGATGTCTTCGCCGCGGTTGATGCGCTCGGCCTCGGCCTCGCTGCGGGCAACGGTGACGCTGACGCTGACTTCGACTTCCGGATGCACGGCGATCGAGATCTTGTGCTTGCCGATCGTCTTGATCGGCGCGTCGAGCAGCACCTGGCTGCGCGCGAAGGTGACGCCATCGCTCTCGAAGGTCGCGATGATGTCGCGCACGGTGACCGAACCGAAGAGCTGGCCGGTTTCCGAGGCCTGACGCAGAACGACGACGTTGCGACCGTCGATTTTCTCGGCGACCTTGGTGGCTTCTTCCTTGGCGACGAGGTTACGCGCCTCGAGGTCGGCCTTCATGCCTTCGAACTTCGAGCGGTTGTCGGTGGTGGCGCGCAGCGCCTTGCCACGCTTCAGCAGGAAGTTGCGGGCGTAGCCGTCCTTGACGCGGACGACTTCGCCCATCTGGCCGAGCTTGGCGACGCGTTCCAGCAAAATGACTTCCATAGTATGTCTCCTTTGTGTGTTGCAGCGAAAGTGGGTTGGGGTGAAGGGAATTCTCAGGTCACCTGCGAAGGCGGCCTGCGTTGCAGAAAGCGTTGGCGGAATCCGAAGAAGGCATCGGCGAGGCCGAGGCCGACCATTCCGAGGATCGGCCAGCCGAACACCAGCACGATGGCGTAGGCCGAACTCAGCCACAGCACCCGGCTTTTCAGGCCGAGCGTCAGCGTATGCAGCGTGGCAAAGCCGGTCAGCGCATAGGCCATCAGCAGCGTCGAACTCACGATCTGGCCGAAGATCGCGAGCACGCCTCCTGTGAAGGACAATGCGAGGGCCAGCGCCAGCGCCACCAGGGTCATCGGCGGCAGCGCCGCGCTCCTCAGGTCCGGCCACGGGCGATGCAGGCGGCCGGAGGTGGCGGTGATTTTTGCGGCCAGCCAGAGATTCAGCGTCAGCGTCATGATGGCAACCAGCGCCGCCGCGGCCGGCGCAATCATGACCAGCGCGTCGATCAGCGCGTCCACATCGTTATCGGCGGGTTTGCCTTCGCGTGGCCCCATGATGCGCAGCAGGCCGCGCTTCAGCGCGCCGACGATGCTGGCGCCGTCGGTGCCGAGTGTGAGCAGGGCGGCCATGGTGGTCAATGCGGCGAAGCCGGCGACCCACAGCAGGATGCGGCCGACCGGGTACCATTCCGTCTGCGGTGCAATGGCAGCGGCGCCGTTCGATGCCGGCGTGCCTTCGATGACCGGGCGGCCGAGCAGCGCGAGGTGGCCAAGCCACCAGGCCGGCAGCGCGACGGTCACAACGAAGGCGCCGAGATAGGGCATGCCGAACATCAGGCCGAGGCCGGTCGCAGCGGCAATGCCGCCAATGGCGGCGCCGAGCGCTCCCCAGCCGAGGCCTGCGACCATCAGGGGCAGCGGCGCGAGATAGAACAGCAGCAGCGAGATCAGCGCGCCCGAAATGATCGAGGCGAACATCAGCGCCGAGGCAGCGCCTGCAGCAAGCGCGATAAGGAGGGGCATGATCATCAGCTGTCCCGCTCCTTTCGAGCGGTTAGAGGTCTGTGACCCCAACCATCGGCGACCGGACGACCCGGAAGCCTTATGAGAAGAAACAGCCCGCGGCGTCGATGCCGCGGGCTGAAGGCGTTCGCTTAGCGAATCACGTAGGGCAGCAGGCCGAGGAAACGCGAGCGCTTGATGGCGCGCGCGAGTTCACGCTGCTTCTTGGCGGAGACGGCGGTGATGCGGCTCGGCACGATCTTGCCGCGCTCGGAAACGTAACGCATCAGCAGCTTGGAATCCTTGTAGTCGATCTTCGGCGCGTTCGGACCTGTGAACGGGCAGGTCTTGCGACGGCGGAAAAACGGACGACGTGCACCAGCTTCAGCCATGATTCTTACTCCTCACCAGCTGCAGTTGCGGCTTCGTCGTCACGGGGACGGCGCGGGCCGCGATCACCCCGGAAACCACCGCCTTCACGATCACCACGGAAACCGCCTTCGCGGTCGCCACGGAAGCCGCCGCCACGGTCGTCGCGATCACGGTCGCGATCGGCCTTGCGCATCATCGCCGACGGGCCTTCCTCGTGCTCTTCGACGCGGATGGTCAGGTAGCGGATGACGTCTTCGCTGATGCGTTCCTGGCGCTCGATCTCGGTGATCGCCGCGGAGGGGGCATCGATGTTCATCAGAACGAAGTGCGCCTTGCGATTCTTGTTCATGCGATAGGTCAGGGAGCGTACGCCCCAATTTTCCATCTTTACGACCTTGCCGCCGGTACCTTCGACGATTGCGGTCATCTGCGCAGTCAGGTCCTCGACCTGCTGGGCGCTCGCGTCCTGGCGCGCCAGAAATACATGCTCGTAGAGAGCCATGGGTGTCCTTTCCACTGTTAGCGCGTTCCCCGGCGGCAAGCCCTTCGAACCCTCTAGGAAAGGACTCGATATTGCTCAGAAGGCGGAAGCACGGGACGACGGGCCAACTGGCCCTGCCACATCAATTCAAACGCTGAAATTGCTGAGACCGTCCGTTCAGCTCCCGGCCGGGATCTGCGGATCGGGGCCTTATACGGATTTCCGGCGGAATGGCAAGGGAAACCAAGGGAAACAACGCTGGTTTCGCTGGTCTGGCTGGCGGTAGGGGAACCCGGGCGCCGGGACGGCGGCTTGACATAACACATCCCGCCAGTGTCTTACGGCGCACGTTAAGAGACTTTCAGGGGCGTCGATGACCGCAGCATTCACATTTCCGGGGCAGGGGTCCCAGGCCGTTGGCATGGGCAAGGCGCTGGCCGACGCCTTTCCGGTCGCCCGCGCCGTGTTCGACGAGGTCGATTCGGCGCTCGGCCAGAAGCTGACCGCGATCATCTGGGACGGACCCGCCGAGACCCTGCAACTGACGGAAAATGCCCAGCCGGCGCTGATGGCGGTGTCGCTGGCGACCATGCGGGTGCTGGAAGCCGAAGCCGGCCTGGTGCTGGCGCGGGACGCGGCGTTTGTGGCGGGGCATTCGCTCGGCGAATATTCGGCGCTGGCGGCCGCTGGCAGCCTGAGCATCAGCGATGCCGCGCGGCTGCTGCGCACCCGCGGCCAGGCCATGCAGAAGGCCGTTCCGGTCGGGGTTGGCGCCATGGCGGCGCTGCTCGGGCTCGATTTCGAGACCGCGGTCGCGGTGGCCGAAGAGGCCGCCCAGGGCCAGGTCTGTCAGGCCGCCAACGACAATGGCGGTGGCCAGGTGGTGGTGTCCGGCGACGTCGCCGCTGTGGAGCGCGCCCTGGAGATCGCCAAGACCAAGGGTGCCAAGCGCGCCATGCTGCTGCCGGTGTCGGCACCGTTTCATTGCAGCCTGATGCAGCCGGCCGCCGACGTGATGGCTGAGGCGCTGGCCGCGGTGACCATTCAGGCGCCGGCGGTGCCGCTGGTGTCCAACGTGCTGGCCTCCGCTTTGACCGATCCGGACGAAATTCGTCGCCGGCTTGTGGAGCAGGTGACGGGAACGGTGCGCTGGCGCGAGTCGGTGGTCTATATGGCCGGCCACGGCGTCACGCGGTTTTTCGAGGTCGGCGCCGGCAAGGTGCTGAGCGGCCTGGTGAAGCGTATCGCCGAAGGAGCCGTCGGCACCGCCGTCGGCGGACCCAATGATATTGCCGTGGTCAAGGACGCGCTCGCTGCGGCGCGTCCGGCGTAAACGGACGAAGGAGACGACATGTTCGATTTGACTGGCCGAACCGCGCTGGTGACCGGCGCCACGGGTGGCATCGGCGGCGCCATTGCGACCGCTCTGCACGGGCAGGGGGCAACCGTCGCGTTGTCCGGGACCCGGCGCGACGCGCTGGAGGCGCTGGCCGCCAAACTCGGCGAGCGAACTTTTGTGCTGCCGTGCAACCTGTCCGACGACGCCGAGGTCGAGGCACTGGTACCCTCGGCCGAAAAGGCGATGGGTCAGCTCGATATTCTCGTCAGCAACGCCGGCATTACCCGCGACAACCTGTTCGTGCAGCTGAAGGACGAGGACTGGGACGACGTCATCAAGGTCAACCTGACCGCGACATTCCGCCTGGCCCGTGCCGCCACCAAGCTGATGATGCGCAAGCGCTTCGGCCGCATCATCGCCATCACCTCGATCGTCGGCGTGACCGGCAATCCCGGTCAGGGCAACTACACCGCCGCGAAGGCCGGACTGATCGGCATGATCAAGACGCTGGGCGCCGAATACGCCAAGCGCAATGTGACAGCCAATTGCATCGCGCCGGGCTTTATCGCGACGCCGATGACCGATGCATTGAACGACAAGCAGCGCGAAGCGATTCTGGCCAAGGTGCCGGCGGCTCGGCTGGGCACGCCGGAAGATATCGCTGCGGCGGCGGTGTATTTGAGCTCAAATGAAGCGGCTTACGTCACCGGCCAGACCATCCATGTCAATGGCGGAATGGCTATGATCTGAGCTTGCGGGGAACCCCGGAAGGGCAAACCGTTTGGATCCCCGGCATGCTTGATGAGCCTTGTAGTCAGGGCTTGGGAAGTATGGTAACCGGACCAAGAACGGCAGGGTAAACAATGCCATTGCAGGAATTTGAAACCCTGTATATTGGCGGTGCGGAGCCTGCCGTTATTCGCGAGGTCTCGTCCGGGACGACGGGGCCAATCAAGATGACGCGCAATGCGCAGGAATATGTGATTTAACGCACCACGATGGCTCGTATCGTCTGCGGTCGGGTCCAATGAAACAAGCACGAGGTTGAACGATGAGCGAGATTGGCGAGCGAGTTAAGAAGATCGTGGTCGAACACCTTGGTGTTGAACCCGAAAAAGTAGTCGATGCCGCGAGCTTCATCGATGATCTCGGTGCAGACAGCCTCGACACTGTCGAGCTCGTGATGGCATTCGAAGAAGAGTTCGGCTGCGAAATTCCCGATGACGCCGCTGAGACGATCCTCACCGTCGGCGACGCCACCAAGTTTCTTGAAAAGAACGCGAAGAGCTAACGCTCTTCAAAGGAACACGTAAGAAGCCGGACGGATCGTCGTACAACGATCCACCGGCTTCTTGTTGTGTACCGCAACTGACCGGGCTGGAGATTGATATGAGACGGGTTGTCGTCACGGGGCTGGGCATGGTGTCACCGCTCGGCTGCGGCGTCGAACCAACCTGGAAGCGCATTCTCAACGGCGAGAGCGGTGCCCGGCAGATCGACATGTTCGATGTGTCGGACCTCACAAGCCGGATTGCCTGCATCATTCCCCGCGGCGACGGTACGGCCGGCACCTTCAATCCCGATCAGTGGATGGAGCCGAAGGACCAGCGCAAGGTCGACGATTTCATCATTTACGCCATGTGTGCAGCCAAGCAGGCGCTCGACGACGCCGGCTGGCATCCCGACAACGAGACAGACCGCTGCGCCACCGGCACGATGATCGGCTCGGGCATCGGTGGCCTGTCGGGCATCGCCGACACCGCCCTGCTGCTCAGGGATCGCGGACCGCGCAAGGTCTCGCCATTCTTCATTCCCGGCCGCCTGATCAACTTGGCTTCCGGCTACGTCTCGATCGAGCACGGCCTCAAGGGGCCGAACCATGCGGTGGTGACGGCCTGCTCGACCGGTGCGCATGCAATCGGCGACGCCAGCCGCCTGATCGCGCTTGGCGACGCGGACGTGATGGTGGCCGGCGGCACGGAATCGCCGATCAGCCGCCTGGCCATGGCCGGCTTCTGCGCATCGCGCGCGCTGTCGACCGGCTTCAACGAGAATCCGGAGAAGGCCTCGCGCCCCTACGACAAGGACCGCGACGGGTTCGTGATGGGCGAGGGCGCCGGCGTCGTCGTGCTCGAGGAATACGAGCACGCCCGCGCGCGCGGCGCCAAAATCTATGCCGAGATCACGGGCTACGGGATGTCGGGCGACGCCTACCACATCACGTCGCCGACGCCGGACGGCGACGGCGCATTTCGCAGCATGAGCGCTGCCATGAAGCGCGCGGGGATCGCTGCGTCCGATATCGACTACATCAACGCCCACGGCACCTCGACCCAGGTCGGAGACGAAATCGAACTCGGTGCCGCGCAGCGATTGCTCGGCAATGCCGCGTCGACCGTGTCGATGTCTTCGACCAAGTCGTCGATCGGGCATCTGCTGGGCGCTGCTGGTGCGGTCGAGGCCATCTTCTGCATTCTGGCGATTCGGGATAACATCGCGCCGCCGACCATCAATCTCGACAATCCTTCGGTGGATACTGCAATCGACCTGGTCCCGCACAAGCCGCGCAAGCGTGAGATCAATGTGGCGCTGTCGAATTCATTCGGTTTCGGAGGTACAAACGCCTCCCTTATCCTGCAGCGTGTTGCCCACTAGAGTGACTCCACCGTTTCGCCGCATTCCGCGCTAATTCCTACTGCGGGCGTATGCTACAGGCGGGCAGGGAGTTGTCCCCTGGTCACGATTGAACCGACAGGATTCAGGTACTATCGATGAGTGAGAGGCCGCCCATTTCGCCAAGGAGCCCGCGCGCCGCGCTGGAGCCGGAGCAGGTTCCGCCGCCGCCGAAACGCTCTGACCGTGCCCGCAATCCGCTGGTTATCGCCGGCAACGCCATCATCACCATCATCCTCGTCGTGATGCTCGGCGTCGGCGGGGTCTACGTATACGGCCGCCAGGCGCTCGAAGCGCCGGGACCGCTGCAAGACGAGAAGGTCGTCAACATTCCCGCCCGCGCCGGCAAGGGCGACATCGCCGAGACGCTGCTACGCGAAGGCGTGATCGACGCTAACCGCTGGGTGTTCATCGGCAGCGTGTTCGCGCTGAAGGCCAGCTCCGAGCTCAAGCCGGGAGAGTATCTGTTTCCGAAGAACGCCAGCCTGCGCACCGTCATCGGCACGCTCGTCGAAGGCAAGGTGGTGCAGCATTCGGTGACGATCCCGGAGGGCCTGACCTCCGAGCAGATCGTTGCCCGGCTGACCGATAACGACATCTTCACCGGTTCGATCCGCGAGATGCCGCGCGAGGGTACGCTGCTGCCGGAGACCTACAAGTTTCCGCGCGGCACCACCCGCGATCAGGTGATCCAGCGCATGCAGCAGGAGCAGAAGCGGGCGCTGGCCGACATCTGGGAGCGCCGCAGCCCCGACGTTCCGGTCAAGACTCCGGAGCAGCTGGTTACGCTGGCCTCCATCGTCGAGAAGGAGACCGGCAAGGCCGACGAGCGCAGCCGGGTTGCGGCGGTGTTCGCCAACCGCCTGCGGCAGAAGATGAAGTTGCAGTCCGATCCGACCATCATCTACGGCCTGGTCGGCGGCAAGGGCACGCTGGGGCGGCCGATCAAACGCAGCGAGATCCAGCAGCCGTCGCCCTACAATACCTATGTGGTCGAAGGCCTGCCTCCGGGCCCGATCGCCAATCCTGGGCGCGCTTCGCTTGAGGCCACCGCCAAGCCGGCGCGCACCCGCGACCTGTTCTTTGTCGCCGACGGCACCGGCGGCCACAGCTTCACTGAAACCTACGACCAGCACCAGAAGAACGTCGCCAGGCTGCGGGCACAGGAAAAGCAGATCCAGAACGATACCGTCGAGCCGCCGGACGAGCCGCAGCCTGGTGCCGCGGCGACGCCGGGTGATCCGAATGCGGCCACCGGGGCAACCCCGGCCAAGCCCGCCGGGCAGAAACAGCGCACCCGCAGCGCGGCTCCGCCGGCACGCCAGGGCGCCGCGCAATCGACGGCATCGCCGCCGGTGGTTCAGCAATAGGCAGCGGTCGCGAATCCGCGGTAATTCCCTAAGGCCCGAAAAGGCTCTAACCTGATCCCGGTTCGCGCTTCGCGAATCTCAACTCTTATTTTTTGGAGACGTTCGCGATGGCGCTGTCGAGCATGACCGGCTTTGCGCGAAGTCACGGCACCAGCGGGCCGTATGCCTTCGAGTGGGAATTGAAGTCCGTCAATGCCAAGGGCTTCGACTTTCGCGTGCGGCTGCCGCCCGGCTGGGACGAGGCTGAAACCATCGCCCGTAAGCGGGCCGCCGAGGTGCTGTCGCGCGGCACGGTCTACGCCAATCTCACCGTGAAGCGCGCCAACGCGATGTCCACGGTGCGCGTCAACGAGGACGTGCTGAATTCGATCCTGAAGATTGCTGGCGAACTCGCCGGCAAGATCGATGCGGTGGCGCCCAGCGTGGACGGATTGATGGCCATCAAGGGCGTCATTGAGGTCGTCGAACCGGACAGCGACGAGGAAGAAGACAAGGCCGCTCGGGTCGCCGTGGCGGCAGCCTTCGAGCAGGCGCTGACCGCGCTGGTCGAAATGCGCAAGCGCGAGGGCGACACCCTCGGCCAGATCCTGTCACAGCGCATGGATGAGATTGAAACGCTTGCGAAACAGGCCGAGGCAGCACCGGGCCGCAAGCCCGAGGCGATCCGCGCCCGGCTTGCCGAGCAGATCGCCGCACTGCTGGAGTCGTCGGATCGTTTCGATTCAGACCGGCTCAACCAGGAGGCCATCATGATCGCGGCCAGGGCCGACATCCGTGAAGAACTGGATCGCATCGCCTCGCACATCTCTCAGGCGCGCGACATGATCAAGAAGGGCGGCGCGGTCGGTCGTCGGCTGGATTTCCTGGCGCAGGAGTTCAATCGTGAGGTCAATACCTGCTGTTCTAAATCCAACGATATCGATTTGACCAACACCGGGCTCGCGATGAAGAACGTGGTCGAGCAATTCCGCGAACAGGTTCAGAACCTCGAATGACGAATTCCAACAATCCTGTATTCGAAGGCGTCGAGCGGCGCGGGCTGATGTTCGTGCTGTCGTCGCCGTCGGGCGCCGGCAAGACCACGCTGACGCGAATGCTGATCTCGGAAATTCCCGAACTGAAGATGTCTGTGTCGGTGACGACGCGGCCCAGGCGTCCCGGCGAAGAAGAAGGCCGCGACTACTATTTCGTCGACCAGGCGCGGTTCGACCAGATGGTGGCACAGGGCGAACTGCTGGAATGGGCGCGGGTATTCGACAATTGCTATGGTACGCCGCGAAAGCCGGTGGAAGAAGCCCTGGCAGCCGGCCGCAATGTGCTGTTCGACATCGACTGGCAGGGCACGCAGCAATTGACTGGCCGCGCGCCGAAGGACGTGGTCAGCGTGTTCATCCTGCCGCCCTCGGTGCAGGCGCTGGAGCAGCGGCTGCATACCCGCGCGCAGGATTCCGACGAGGTGATCCGCGGTCGCATGAAGAAGGCCGGCGACGAGATGAGCCACTTCGATGCCTACGACTACATCGTCATCAACGACAACATCGGCATCGCCTTCGAATCGGTGAAGTCGATTCTCCGCGCGGAGCAGCTGAAGCTCGAGCGCCAGGTCGGCGTCACGGCGTTCGTGCAGAAGCTCAGGCAGCAACTCTAAGGGCGTCTGGAGACTTCCGTGATGACCGACCTGCGATGGAGCGCCAGCGCGCAGCAGCCGACCCAGGCCGCCCGCGGCTTCGATCCGCTGAAGCTGACATGGGGGCCGGGCGTTGCCGAGGCGGCTGACGCGGTGACGGTCACGCCGGCCGAAGCGCTGCGGCATCTGGCGACCGGGCACAAGCTGCGCCGCGTTCCCATCGGCATCATCGGGCCCCGCGATGCCACGCCGACGCAGTATGCGCTGGCCGAGCAGATGGGCGAAGCACTGGCGGATCATGGTCTGCAGTTGCTGTGCGGCGGCAAAAATGGCGTGATGGAAGGGGCGTGCAAGGGGCACGCGCGCGGCGGCGGCCTTCCAGTCGGGCTGCTGCCCGACGAGGAGTGGGATACTGCCAATCCCTATGTGGCGATTCCCATTGCCACCGGCATCGGGCCGGCGCGCAACGCCATTATTGCGCGGGCATGTTTGGTGCTGGTGGCGATCGGCGGTGGCGTCGGTACGCTGTCGGAGATGGCGCTCGGGCTACAGTTCAAGCGCCTGGTACTGGCGATGGCCGATGCGCCCGCCGTCGATGGCGTTGATCGGGTCGCCAGCGTCGAGGATGTCATGGCGCGCATTGCGATGCGGATATTCCGCAGCGCGTAATTCTCCGAGATTGTCACAAAACTAATATGCTGCCTCTGTACTGAGGTCGGACCTCCTGACCTCACTTGAAGGCGTGTCCGTTTGGCCATTATTGCCATCGTCTACCTGTTGTTTCTGATCGCTCCGATGCTGTTGCTGGCGGTGGGCTCGTTCGGCGGCAATTGGAGCAACACCTTGCTGCCCACCGGCTTCACATGGCGCTGGTATCAAGAACTCGCTGCCGATCCGAGCTTCCGCCGCGCCTTTGTCACAAGCCTGCAGGTCGTGGCGACAACCTGTGTTCTGAATCTCCTCATCGGCCTGCCGCTGGCCTACGCCATCCAGGCTGGCGCCCGCGGCGGCGTTCGTCTGGCGGCACGGATCCTGACGCTGCTGCCGGTCGCCGCCCCCGAACTGGTGCTCGCCTTCGGCTTTATCCTGGTTTTCTCTTCGGACGCGCTGCCTTGGCTGGGCAGTTTCTGGCTGCTGGCGGCGGGCCATCTGGTCCTGACGCTGCCCTACACCGTGACCGCACTGGTCGCCGATATGGAGCAACTCGGCCTCGAACAGTATGAGCACGCCGCGGCAACGCTTGGCGCTTCGTTCGCAGCGCGGTTGCGTGACGTGACGTTGCCGTTGCTGCGCCCGAGCCTTTTGTCCTCGATGCTTACCGTGGCGGCGCTTTCGATTGGCGAATTCCAGCTGTCCAACCTGATCTCGGGGTTCATGTCGCGCACTTATCCTGTGGTGCTGCTGCAGGCCTTTTACGGCGCCACCGGCTTTGCCTGCGCGGCCACGGTCGTTCTGCTCTTGTTGGCCACCTTGGCCTCGCTGACCAGCGGACTGACGGCACAGTTCGCCGGGACCCTGCGATCGAGTCGCGCCGCGTGACCCTGCAATTCGACCATGTGAGCTTCACCTATCCCGGTGGCACCGCCGGCGCGTTCGACATCACGTTGTCGATCGGGCGGGGCGAGTTGCTGGCCATCATCGGGGCTTCCGGGTCCGGAAAATCGACGCTGCTGAAACTGCTGGCGGGTTTCGTGAAGCCTGACAGCGGTCGCATCCTGATCGACGGCAAGGACGTGGGACATCTCGCGCCGGAGGCCCGGCGCCTCGGTGTGGTGTTCCAGAACTACGCGCTGTTTCCGCATATGCGGCTGTGGGAAAACGTCGCTTACCCCCTCAAAGTACGTGGTGTCGGCAAAGCGGAACGGCGATCGCGGGCCGTCGACATGCTGGGGCGCGTCGGCATGAAGCCACGGGCCGATGATCTTCCGGCGGAGTTGTCCGGTGGCCAGCAGCAGCGGGTGGCGCTGGCGCGCGCGCTGGTGTTCGAGCCGCAAGGGCTGTTGCTGGACGAACCGCTGTCGGCGCTCGACGCCGGCCTGCGCATGGAGATGCGCGACGAGATCCTGCGGGTGCAGCGCCAGGCCGGCATCGCGACGCTGCTGGTCACCCACGACCAGGAAGAGGCGCTGTCGATCGCCGACAAGGTGGTGATGATGCGGGACGGCCGACTGGTGCAGATCGGCACGCCGCGCGACCTGTACGAGACGCCGGTGAATGCCAGCGTGGCTGCCTTTGTCGGCCAGTCCAACCTGTGGCTTGGCGAGGTTACCGCGGGCGGGCGGGTCTCCACCTCGATCGGGATACTTGCCTGTGACACGGCGGGCTGGCAGAGCGGCGACAAGGTGACCGTGCTGGTGCGCCCGGAGCGGATCGAGCCGATCGCTGGTGCCGTCGATCCCGCGACGCCCGGACACTTTGCCGGCACCATGGTTGCCGATCGCTATCTCGGCCCGCTGCGCCGGATTGACCTGACGGTCGCCGGCGGCGTCATCCGCCTCGAAACCCATCTCCGTGATCCGGTGACGGGGGTGACCATCCCGCCCGCCGCGATCCGCTTGCTACCTCCGAACTGACCAACCCCACCTTGAGGACATCGACATGAATCGCCGCAAATTCCTGGGCAGCGTCGCCGCCGCCAGCATCGCCATCAATCTCGGCCACAGCGCTTTCGCCTTCGAAGGCGCCGAGCTCTATGCGGGTGAGAAGGAACTGTTCGAAGCCGCCCGCAAGGAGGGCCTCGTGGTTTCCTTCGACACCGGGCCGACGTGGGCCAACTGGGCCGGACAGTTCAAGGCGTTCCAGAAGCGTTATCCCGGCGTGGAGATGGTCTATAACGACCTCGGCTCGGCCGCGACCGTGGTCGCCCTCGACAAGGCCCGCAACCGGCCGCAGGCCGATACCGCTTACTACTTCGCAGCCTCCGGTCTCGATGCCGCCAAGGCCGGCGTGGTCGAGGGCTACAAGCCGGTGAATTTCGCCAAGTTGCCCGAGGCGCTGCGCGAGGCGGATGGCCGCTGGTTCACCATCCATACGCTGAGCGTCGCCTTCCTCGTCAACACCAAGCTGGTCAAGACCATCCCGCAGGGCTGGGCCGATCTTCTGAAGCCGGACTACAAGAACGCCATCGTCTACCAAGATCCGCGCTCCACCGGTCAGGGCCAGGTGGTGGCTTTCGCCGCATCGTTCGGCAATGGCGGCAGCATGGACAACGTCGCGCCCGGCATCGACTATCTCGGCAAGCTGAGCAAGACCGGCAATGTGCTGCGCACCGTCGGCACCACGCCCTATGCGCAGTTCCTCAAGGGCGAGATTCCGATCTGGATCGGTTACGAGAACGACGGTCTGAAGGCCAAGTACACCGACGGCATGGGTGACAGCATCGCTGTGGTGATTCCGAAGGAAGCTTCCGCTGCCGCGCCTTACGCAATTTCGCTGGTCAAGAACGGTCCCAATCCCAGCGCCGGCAGACTGTGGCTCAACTTCGTCATGAGCGACGAGGGCCAGAAGATCTTTGCCGAGGGCTATGTCCGACCGAGCGTGCCCGGCATCGCGCTGCCGGCCAGTGTGGCCGACAAGATGCCGGCAGCGCCGCAGGTGCAGGCTATCGACATTGCCAAGGCGACGGCCAAGAAGGCCGAGATCGACGCCGGCTGGGCCAAGGCCGTTCTCGGCCAATAATCCCGCTGTAGGCCGGGACGATCCCCCTGGATCATCCCGGCCCGTGCTGCCAGCAACAGGACTATCATGAGCACCCGTGCCCCGACATCGACACTCGTCGGCTTCGCCTTTCCCGGCACCATCGTGTTCGCACTGTTCTTCCTGCTGCCGGTCGCTGCGGTGCTGGGCGGCGCGTTCTCCGATGGCGGCAGCGCCTTTCGGCGGCTGTTCGCCGATCCGGTGTTCTGGAACGGGCTGCGCGGCACTATCGTGCTCGGCACGGTCGCACCGCTATTCTCGGTGGTGGTCGGCGTCTGCGTCGCATTGGCGCTGCTGCGGGTGGCACCCGGCCTGCGTACTGCCGCGCTGATCGCGATTTCGCTGCCGCTGACGTTCTCCGGGCTAATCGTGGCCTATGGATTCATCCTTCTGCTCGGTCGCGCCGGCTTCATCACGTTGCTGCTCGCTGAACTGGGAATGGACCCGGCGGTCACCGGCGGGTTCATCTTCTCGCCCCTCGGGCTTGGTCTGGCCTATTCCTATTATCTGGTACCGCGGGTCGTGCTGATCGTGCTGCCATCGATGGCCAACTTCGATCGCAACCAGCCGCTGGCGGCGCGCTCGCTGGGTGCGGGCAACCTGCGCGCCCTGCTGGAGGTGATGCTGCCGCAGATCATGCCGAGCCTGGTGGCGGCGTTTTGCCTGACCTCTGCGGTGGCGGTCGGCGCCTATGGGACCGCGCTGGCGCTGGTCGGCACGCAGGTCAATATCCTGCCGCTGTTCCTCTTCAGCAAGATATCGGAGACCGGCACCGACCTGCCGGCGGCTTCGGCGACATCGCTGGTGCTAGTGGCGATCTGCGCCGTCGTGGTGGCGATCGGCGAGGCGTTGCGGCCCCGCCGCTAGGCGATGCGGCAGGCGTATGCCAATCCCGTCTGCGAGGGCCGCGGTGCGCGCGAGCAATTTCTCGACCTCGCGGCCGGGATTTTGTGCCTCCTGGATCTCGCGGGCGATACGAACCCAGTTCATGACAGGCTCGTCGCCGTTCGGGGCGACTGGCGTCTCTTCGCGGGCGTCGTCGCGCCAGATCGCCTGTCCGACTTCGTGGCTTGCCTTGCCCTCGTTCGCCTTGTTGGCGGCGCGCCTGACGATGACAGCCGTCGCGATGCCGGCCGCAGCCAGGGCGCCGGCGAGCGCGGCGACTAGCGCCCACACAGAGCTGCCGTCGCTATTGTCAACAGGCGGTTTGGCCGCGGCGGTCTGCAGCCGTTGTTTCATGGCAGCTGCGTCGGGCGCCCCCATGGGAGCGCTGGCACTCTCCGCGTCGGCTTGGTTGGACCAGCGCGAGGCCAGAACCCAGCCACCGGGACTGGAAGAGTTTGAATCGCCTGCGACGTTCCTACTATTCGCTGTATCCGGAGTTTCCGATTGCGGTGGGGTCGGCATCGGTTGCTCAGGTCCGGCGGCAGGCAATTCGGCGCGCGCATTGGCGACCGATTCCTGCTGCGTTACCGAGCTCTGGGATGCAGCCGGTTGAGCGCCGGATGACGAAGCCTGTTGCGATCCCTTGCTTTCGTTGCGGACGTACCAGCAGTGGCGCTTGGTGGTCCGATCGATGCGATAGTACCAATGCGCGCCCTGTGGCGCCTGGCCTTTTGGCGCCGTCAGACATTCGTCGGCGGCTTTCGCCGCGGCATATGGTGCTGCGGCCAGCAAGACTGCAGCAAGGCCACCGATAACGGCAGCGGACAGCAAAGTCGCGGCTCGGTTGGTCATGTGAATCCCCGGTGAAGCCCTGAGCGATGTATCGCCGGGCCCACGTTGTTCGGAGATTTGGGTGGCAATGAGCCGCAATTTCGAACTGCGTGCGGCCAAATTCAGGCTCGCCTGGCGGCTTCGAGGTTGAGCCCGAGAGTCGTCTTGCGACTCCCGGGCTCAATGAAATGCTTAGTTCTTGAGGACGATGCGGCCGACCACATGACCGGCGCGCAATTCGTCGATCCACTTCTGCGCATCGGCCATCGGCTCTTCCTTCATCGGCGTCGGCTTGATCTTGCCGCTGCGCGCCAGGGTCATCAGTTCCTGCGCCTCGGCCAGGGTGCCGACCATGAAGCCTTCGATGGTCATGCGCTTGTAGATCCACTGCACCATCGGCAGGCTGAAATTGCCGCCCATCAGGCCGGACACGACGATCTTGCCGCCGCGCGCCACTGTGGACACGGCAAAGCCCATCGACTTGTCGTTGCCGGCGAAGTCGATGACGCCGTCGAAGCCGCCATCGCTTTCCTTCAGCATGCGCTTCGCCACATCGGGTTCGGTGGGATCGTAGGCGAATGCGGCGCCGTTCTTCAGTGCAGCTTCGCGCGCGGCCGGGCTGAGATCGGCCACCGAAATGGGTTGCTTGAACATGGCCTGGGCAAAAGCCAGGCCCATCATACCGACACCGCCGAGCCCGATCAGCAGCAGGTTGCGCTGCCGCGGGCGGTCGACCAGACGTTTCAGCGCGCCGTAGGCCGTGACGCCGGAGCACATCAGGGTCGCTGCCATGTTCACGGGCAGGGGATCGTAGTCCAGCAGGTATTTGGCGTCCGGCACCAGCACATGGCTGGCGAAACCGCCATCGAGCGCGACGCCGAGATAGCGGTTGCGGGCGCACAGGTTCTCGTCGCCGGCGAGGCAGTCGCGACACTTGCCGCAGCCGATCCAGGGGAACACCGCAACCTTCCTGCCGATCAGGTCACGCGGTGCATCGGGGCCGACCTCGTCGACCACGCCGGCGATCTCATGGCCGAGCGTGAAGGGCAGGGTCATGCCGCGGGTGGTGTCCAGCTTCTTGCCGCCGCCGAGATCGGCGTAGCCGTCCTGGATGTGCAGGTCGGAATGGCACAGCCCGCAACGCTCGATCCTGACCAGAACCTCACGGGCCTGCGGCGTCGGAGTATCGACGATGGTTTCGCACAGCGGAGCATCGAACTTGACCAGCGATTGACGGCGCAGCAGTGACATGTTTTCCGACCCTGTTTGTTTTTGTTGGCGGTGGCTTTTTATCGGGTCTGCTGCCCGTCGTCATCGGCTTTTCGCCGAGATGTTGGTTTCCGGCGTGGCGGACGGAACATTTGCTGCCGTGCGCGACTTAGGTGCGTGTCATCTTTGCAGCTGGAGCTCCTATGGCCGACGACCTATCGCCTCCATTCATCTATGAGGGTGTCGAGCCCATTGGCGGGGTCGACCCATCGCCAAGCGTTGCAGAGACGGTGTCCCGCGCGGCTCACAAGGTCAGCGACGCTGCCCATACGGTTGGCGACGCCTTCGAGCGCGCCAAAAAGCCCGGCATGCCGCTTTCCATTCTCGCCAATGTCGCCAGGGAAGCGCCGCTTGGCTCGCTCCTCGTCGCGTTCCTGCTTGGCGTCGCCGTGGCCCGGCGCCGCTAGCCATTTTCGATAGCCCTTTATGCACGCGTGAGACGACCGATATGCCCACAGACCAGCAGATCTCGATCATGTGCGACGTTGCGCGGTCCGGCGAGGCAGATGTCCCGCGGGAGCATTTGGCCGAACTTCTGGCGCTGATCAGTGAAGACTATGTGGAGGAATCGGACTGTTTTGCCGATCAGTACCAACTGACTTCGAAAGGCCAGGCCTTGCTTGACGAACGCGGGGTAGGCGTCAACGAAGCCTGACCGGTCGTAGCCGGCGGATCACGTCTGTTGGGGCTCACGAAACTCGGCCAACGCGCGCGCCATGGCGACAAAGCCGGAGACCGGCACGGTTTCGGCGCGCCGGGTGGGATCAATGCCCGCAGCAGCGGCCAGCACGGCCGGGTCGACAGTCAGCCCCTTCAGACTCTGCCGGAGCATCTTGCGGCGCTGGCCGAACGCAGCCGCAGTGATCCGCTCGAGGGTCTTGCGGTCGCACGGCTCTGGTGACACGCGGGGCACCAGCCGCACCACGGACGAGGTCACCTTCGGTGGCGGCACGAAGGCGGCGGGCGAAATGTCGAACAGGATTTTGGTTTCGCAGCGCCAGTTGGCGAGCACGCCTAGGCGACCATAGGCCTCCTCGTCTTCTCGCGCGACGATGCGTTCGGCGACCTCGCGCTGAAACATCAGCACCATCGTGTCGTACCAGGGCGGCCACGGCTCGATGCTGAGCCAGTCGACCAGCAACGCCGTCGCAATATTGTAGGGCAGGTTGGCGACGATCTTTGCCTGTTCCCCGCCAAGCAACGGCCGCGGATCGAAGGTCGTGGCGTCGCCGCTGATGATCTCCAGCCGGCCGGGATAGTGCTTCAAAATATCCTGCAGCGCGCCGAGCGCGCGTTCGTCGCGCTCGATGGCGATGACCCGTCTGGCGCCGAGCGCCAGCAGCGCGCGCGTCAGGCCGCCGGGGCCGGGACCGATCTCGATCACGGTGGCGTTTTCCAGCGGGCCGGCCGCGCGGGCGATCCGGGTGAGCAGGTTGAGGTCGAGCAGGAAGTTCTGGCCGAGCGATTTGCGGGCCGACAGGTCGTAGGTGCGAATGACGTCGCGCAGCGGCGGCAGGTCGTCGATTCCCGATGTCATCGGTTTTGCGCCGCGGCCATGCGCGCGGCCAGGTGCAGGGCCGCGATCAGGCTGGAGGGATTGGCGCGGCCGCTGCCGGCGATATCGAAGGCGGTGCCGTGGTCGGGCGAGGTCCGGATGAACGGCAGGCCGAGGGTCACGTTGACGCCGTCGTCGAAGGCGATGGTCTTGATCGGGATCAGCGCTTGATCATGGTACATGCAGATCGCGCAGTCGTAGGTGGCGCGGGCGGCGGGATGAAACATAGTGTCTGCGGGCAGCGGGCCGCGAACATCGATGCCTTCGTTGCGCAGCACCGTGATCGCCTGCGCGATGATGGTCTGTTCCTCGTCGCCCATGGTGCCGTCTTCGCCGGCATGGGGATTGAGGCCGGAGATCGCCAGGCGAGGCCGGCGCAGTCCAAAGCGAGCGCGCAGATCGGCCACGACGATGCGCGCGGTGGCGGTGATTAAATGGCTTGAGAGTTGTTCAATGGCGTCGCGCAGCGAGACGTGGATAGTCACTGGCACCACGGCGAGCGTAGGCGACCACAGCATCATTACCGGCATCGGCGTAACGCCGTCGCGGGCTGCCAGCTCGGCGAGGAACTCGGTGTGGCCGGGATGGTTGAAGCCGGCGCGGTACAATACGCTCTTGGCGATGGGATTGGTGACCAGACCGGCGGCGCGACCGGCCTGTACGTCGGCCACGGCCTGACGGATCGATGCGATCGCCACGCCGGCGCTGGAGGCGTCAGGATGGCCCGGCCGTGCGGTCGTGGTTGGGCCGCAGGGGACCACCGGCAACGCATCAGCGAACGTCGCCGATGCTTCTGCGGGGGACACCACAGCGATCGGGATGTCGAGATCAAGAGTGCGCGCTCGCGCGGCGATGAAATCGAGATCGCCGAGCAGATAAAACGGCGGCAGCTTTTGTTCGTGCCGTCGTAGCCATGCGGCGAGCGCGATGTCAGGCCCGATGCCCGCCGGTTCACCGAGTGTCAGCGCGAGAGGATTTGCCATGCAGCCGCCCAGAAGCGCGTTGATGCGCAGAATATGAAGCCAGTGCGGCGGCTTACTGCCGGTATTCGATCATTGCGGCTTTGCGGACTTCTTGCAGGTAGGCCTTGGACTTGGCCTCGAACTTTTCTGCGAACATCTTTTCGCGGATTTCACGCTTCTTCGGCGTGTCGATCTTGGTAGGCTTGCGTGAGCACAGCGCCACCATTTCGATGCCCTGTTTGGTCACCTCGGGTGGTGTCAGGTGACCCACCGGTGTCTTGTCGAGCAGATCGCGCAGGTTGGCCGGAATATCGGCGGACGTCTTCGTGACGGTGTCGCGGATCGTCGCGTTCTGCATCGACTTGAAGGTGCTGTTGGCTTCCTCGCAAGTCTGCACGCGTTCGCGCACGGCGTCGGCTTCCCTCTTGCGGGATTCCATCTGGCTGGCAGGTGCGCCGCGCGGAACGATCAGGACCATCGGGCGCAACTGATATTCAAAGGCTTCCGCATTGCTGTCGCCACCGGCGCTCTGGACCGCCGCTTCGACCTCTTTTTCGCCAACCTGCAGGCTCTGCTTGAAACGCCCGCGTACGAGCGCATTCCAGACCATGTCGGCCTTGAGCCGGCTTTTCAGCGTGTTCGGCCGGATGCCCTTGGAGGCGAGCGACTGGACCAACTGATCGGGCGTGATACGCATCCGCGAGCTCATGCTGCCGAAGGCGGAATCGACTTCGGAAGATCCCGGCTCGATGCTGTACTTCTTGCCTTCCTTGATCTTGACCTTTTCATTGATCAGTTCGTCGATCACTTCCTGCCGGCTTGGGGACTTCTGCGTCGACAGGACCGTCAGCTTGGTGCGCTGCTCGATATCGAAATTGGTGATCGCTTCGCCGTTGACCATTACCGCGACCGATTGGGCCCGCAACTGCGAGCCGTAGCACGTCAGGATGACGGCCGCAGCGATGACGACGCGGAGGATTCGTTTGGAAACGGAGGTGCTCATTGTCAGAACTGCCGCATCAACCATAAATTCAATCTCGATTCGTCGCGCCGCAACGGCAACGGAGCAGCGTTACTGTACGCCTGCTCCCGTGCTGGCGGCAGCCGTGGTTCCGAGTGTCCGCAGTCCGAGCTGGAATCCGAAAACATGGCTCAGGACGGGCGCCGCTGTGCCGACCGCATAAGCGTACGATGTCCCGTAGGTGGCAGCTAAAACGAAGCAGTCGTCAACGTAGCCAGCGCCGATAGTGTACTGGTTAATCTTGTTCGCTTCGAGATCCCATCGCGCGGCGCCGGTCACCACCCAGTTAGCGGCGACCTTGACGGAGCCCGAGGCCAGCAGGCCTTCGCGGCGTGTCAGGTAGCCGAGATCCACCTGGGGCGCGTAGTTGCCGTACATCAGGCTGACCGACCAGCGATCGAAGCTGGCGCGGCCTTCGGCCTCAAAACGTGAAACCGCCGAGGTCTGCTCGTCGATGCGGGCGCGGGTGCTGAAGGTATAGGTCCGGTTCGGCGAATAGTTGATGCGGGCGACGTAGTCAGACTTCGCGGTTGCGAGACCCGAATCCACACCGGTGTTGGTGAGGTCAGCGACGGCGAAGGAGTTCATGCCGAACAGCTGGTAGGACTGGCCGAACAGCACGTTCACCGAACCGCCGCGGTCGAACTGTGTGGTCGCCTGAACACCGACATTGGCGCGGCCGCCGCCTTCGACGCGGTCATTGCCGGAGAACTTGTCGACGCTGAACAGGTTGCTTGCGTCGAAGTTCAGGCTCTGTGCGTCCTCGTTCGGCAGCTTGCCGGCATAGGTCTCGTTAGGACGAATGATGACCTGGGCGATCGGCTCGATGGTTGTGGTGCCCCACGGCTGAACGTTGATGAAGGGATAGCGATACTCCAAGCCAACGGTCGGCATGACCCGCAGTGCCTGGGTATCGCCGGGGGTCAATCCCATGGCAGCAACGCCCGGCTGGTTGGAGATCGACGAATCGATCGCATCGACGCGGAGCATTGCGAACGGCGTGAAGATCTGGCCGAAGGAATCCGTATACGACTTGCGCCACTGCGCTTCGGCCGAAAAGCGGGTGTAGGTTCCAGGGGCGCCACTTAGGATGCAGTTGGCGCGGACCACCTTGCGGGCTTCAGCCGTATCAGCACTCGTCGGCGCGCATCCACCGCTGGTAATCGCACTGAATGCTGCCGTGTCGCGGCTCAGGCTGGTGAAGTTGGTCTTGTAGCTGAATTCGCCGCCAACAATATTGTTCTTGATGACGTTGTTGTAGTCCACCACGGGATGGATCACCGGCACCTGGCTCTGGTTGCCGGAATAGCTGAGGTAATAGATCGTCCGCGCATCGAAGAAGCTGCGCGTGCCGACGCCAGTCAGATAGAGCTGCGAAACCGCCTCTGTCTGCAGGTTCAGCAGCGATGCCATCGGGTCCTTGTACAGGGACAGCCGATAATCCTGCAGGAAGGTGTAGTCGCTGAGCGCAACCGCATCCCAGCCCCAGATCCACTTGTCGTTGATGGCAAACTGGCCCTTGGATTCGACGCCGCCGCGGAAGTCCTTGTCGCCGGGGGCGCCGGCATAGGCCGAGCGATCCTGCTGGTTGATGCCGTACGCGCGGATCGAATACGCGCCGTCCATCAGCCGTTGGCGGAATTCTCCCTGCAGCAGCAAGCCCTGCTTGGACGTGTAGCGAGGTGCGATCGTCGCATCGTAGTCGGGAGCGATGGCCCAGTAGAAGGGCGCCTCGATTCCGTAGCCGTTCGCCGTCGTGTTGGTGAAGCTCGGCATCAGAAAGCCGGTCTTGCGCTTCACGGTCGGGTCCGGCGTCGAGAAGTAGGGCATGTAGGCGAGGGGCACACCGAAGAACTCGATCCGGGCGTCCTCGAAATACAGCATCTTGTCGGTCTGGTCGTGGATGATGCGGGCACCCTTGACCTGCCACAGCGGCGGCCTCTTCGGATCGTCCTTACAGGCCGCGCAGGCAGTGTAGACGCCGTTCTGGAACACCGTGTAGTTGCCGGAACTGCGGTCCAGTCGCGTGGCCGCCATGCGGGTCGCGTCGGCGGTGTCCATGCGCAGCGAATCGACGAAGCCGTCGCGGTAGTCATCGCTGAGATCGAGCAGATTGGCATACGTAATCTTGCCGTCGGCGTCCGTCATGCGGACGTTGCCTTCAGCATGCAGGCGCTTCGTCTTCTGGTCGTAGATGACCTTGTCGGCCTCCACGGACGTTCCATTATAGAACATCTGCACGCTGCCGACGGCCGACACGCGCGAATTATTGTAATCGTAGTCGACCTCGACGGCCTGGACCAGCATCTGCCCGGTCTGGGCGGCCGGCGGCGGCTTCGGTCGCGTATGCGGTGCGTTATAGGTGAAGCTCTGGGCAGCCGCCGGCGTTATCGCAGCACCGCTTATCGCGATGGCAATTCCCAACACAGACACACACAACGACGCCAGAACGGAAGGCGCGTAGCATCGGGCGCAGCGCATGCTCATGCGCCGCCCCGACTTAGGCGTCCGTTCTTGGAGGGCGGCGAAAACGGCCACTACCCGTCCTCCTGGTACAACAAGGCCAAAAAGCCGGTGAGGCCGCCCACACATACAGGCAGCCACGCCGCAGCGATCGGATGCATCAACTCAGCCTTGCTCAAATCTTCAGTCACTTTGGACAGAACATAGAGCAGAAAGCCCGCGCCCACGCCACTCAAAACCATCTTCTGGACTCCGCCCATGCGGAAGAACCGCAGGCTGACCGAAGCTGCAAGCATGACCATCGCAGCCAGCAAAAATGGCTGTGCAATGAGTTTGTGGTACTGCAGACGATAACCTGCGGTTGCAAAGCCAGAACTTTCCGATGACTTGATATAGGACGGGAGTTGCCAAAATGACACGGTTTCGGGGGTCGAGAAACTGTTGCGGACCTGGGCCGGGGTCAGCGAGGTGGCCAGATACATGGTGTCCTGATCGACTGCCGGCGAATCGAGGGTGTAGCGCCGTACCGACTTGAACAGCCACCGGCCGGTCTCCAGCGATGCCTCGCGAGCCTCGATCCGCTCCATGAACTGAAAGTCCGTGCCGAAACGGAACACTGTCAGCCCCGTCAGGCGCATACCCTGCTGTTCGCTGCGGGCGGCATTGATGATCGCCTGGCCCTCGCTGTTGACCTGGTTGATCCAGAAGCCCGAGGCGTCCTGCACGCCGCCGCCAGGGGCGTCGCCGAACAGTTCGGCCTCCATCTTCTTGGACAGTTCGCGCAGATTGGCGGACATCGGATTATACGCCACGGTGGCTAGCACGCCGAGCACCAAGGCGCACACCAGCGCCGGCGAAATGAACTGCCATGCCGACACGCCGGCGGCGCGTGCCACGACCAGTTCGAGCCGCCGCGACAGTGCCAGGTAGCAGGTCATTGCCCCGATCAGGATGCAGAACGGCATCATCTTTTCGAGCAGTTGCGGCACGCGGAACAGCGACGTCTCCGCCACCATCAGCGCGGAGGCGGTTGGCAGCCCGGAGGTTCGCCGCACCATCTCGATGTAGTCGACCAGCACCAGCAGCATGAAGATGCTGACGAACACGCCGACCGCAGCCGTCAGGAAGCGACCGGCAAAATATCGCCCAAGGGTGTTGGTCACCATGCTCATGTGGCAACAGGCCGCCGACCCAGGCGCGACCAGCGCAGCAGCCGCGCGTTCGATCTGTTGATGGCTTCCATCAGGCCGGCCGGCGGTTCGATGACGATGCCGCCGGCAATGATCCAGACGCTGGCGCCAATGGCTGTAAACAGCATGAGGTACTGGAAGGGGGCTGCAAAACTCGATTTGGCGGCCATGACGGATGCGGCAAACCCCGCCATGCGCAGTCCGAACACCGCGGCGATCGAACAGCCGATGGAGAAATTGCGGCTTTGCCGCGTGGTGCGCGGGGTGCCGAGGAAGGCGAAGGTAAGGGCAGCGAAGGCGAACGGATAGAGGGGCGCCGTGAGGCGATCATGCAGCTCGGCGCTGAAGGCGCCAGGCATCTGCACATAGACCGGATCGTCTGCCGGCGGCGACACCAGCTCCCACAGGTAACGCTCGCGGATTCCGTAAGTGACGTCCTTGCTTCGGTTGGAGAATTTCGACATGTCGAACGCGTAGCGGCCGAATGCGACCATGGCCGGATCGGTCTTGCCGAGCTCGAAGCGTTCGAGATTGCCATCCTCGAGGATCAGGAAGGAGCCGTCGCCGTTCTTCATGACGGTGCCGTGGTCGGCGACGATGGAGACGCGTTCCTTGGGATCGCGACGGTCGTCGACGAAGATGCCGACCAGCAGCCCGCCTGGCTGCCGCTCGCGAATGCGCATCGTGAGATTCTGGTCGAGCTGCGCAAAGCGGCCGGGCTGCAGGATGTTCGACATCACGTCGGCGGTGATCTCGGCGTCCCAGCGCTTCAGCCGGCGCATGCCGTCCGGCGCCAGATAGGAGCCGATGAACGCGACCAGAAGCGCGACGACGACGGTAGCGTACAAAAATGGCCTGAACAGCCGCAGCGGCGACATGCCCGCGGCATTGATCACGATGATTTCCGAATCGGTCGCGAGCTTGGTGAGCGTGTGCGACACCGCGATCATCAGGGCGATAGGCGCGATAATGAACAGCAGTACGGGAATGGCGAGGCTGGTCACGCCGAGAAAGGTCAGGATGGTCTGACCCTGGCTCGTCATCAGATCGATTCCGCGCAACGCCTGCGTAATCCAGATCACGCCAGTCAGGCTGACCAGAACTAGCGCAAACGACGCAAGCGTCGTGCGGAAGATATATCTGTCGATTGACCCCATCGGTCAGTTCAATCCCATCCCAGCCCGAAATCCGCCTGCGTGGCCAATCCCGGTGAGGGATCCCCCATAGTCACGCCGCCGTGTTCTGACTGCACACTCTCTCACTTACCATCCCTTTGATTGGTCAACAAAATGGCCGGCAGATGGCTCACTGGGGATATGGTTAATTATCCTTTACCATGTGGCCCGGGGGCCACTAGGGCGCCCCTGCAGATCGGCGTCGAAGGCCGACCGGCGCTGGCCGCGCGCGCCGGTGCTTGACCTATCTATCGTACGGCAGGCATCCGGACATGGAGGCGTTGTTTCCGTACAGCACTAGAGACGAGACTGGACGTGCCCCCGGTTCCAATGCACGAAACTGCGCCCGCGGGGCCATATAAGGTCAGAACCTGACTTGACGGCTCTGGCTGTGGCGACAACAAAACGTCTGAACCGCCGCACCGACCGGATTCTCGCCCGACCTCTGCGACACACCTGACTTTTTGGAGGATTTCCCTATGCCCGATGCCGTCAAGGTCGGCTTTGTTCCGTTTTCCGCTGCCGCGCGCGGCGTTCTCGTGGTGTTCTGCGACGACTCGCTGAAGCTGGGCGCGGCCACGGCCAAGGTGCTGGGCGCTGCCGCCGCCACCGTGAAGCGGGCTGCTTCCGCCAGCCAGTTCAAAGGCAAGAACGCCGCCGCCCTCGATATTCTCGCCCCTGAAGGTCTCAAGGCGACTCGGCTGATCGTGATCGGCACCGGCAAGGTTGCGGATCTCAAGGACGCAGACATCCTCAAATTTGGCGGCGTGCTGGCCGGCAAGATCACGGCGGGCACCGATACGGTTACGGTGATGGCCGAATTGCCGGACGGCGCCATGACGCCGGGGCAGGCCGCGTCCATCGCAACAGGCGTGCTGCTGCGCGCCTACAAGTTCGATCGCTACAAGACCAAGAAGAAGGACGGCGACGATACCGCCGTCAAAGCTGCGGTTTCGATCGCGGTGGAAGATGTTGCGGCGGCGAAAAAGGCGTTTGCGCCCGAGGCGCACATTGTCGATGGCGTGATTCTCGCCCGCGAGCTGGTCAACGAGCCGCCGAACGTGCTGTTTCCCGCCGAGTTCGCGCGCCGCGCTTCCGAACTGAAGAAGCTTGGGGTTGTGGTCGAGGTGCTCGACGTCAAGGCCATGGCCAAGCTCGGCATGGGCGCGCTGCTCGGCGTGTCGCAGGGCTCGACTCAGCCCGGCCGCATGGTGGTGATGCGCTGGAACGGCGGCAGGAAGGGCGAGCAGCCGGTCGCCTTCGTCGGCAAGGGCGTCACCTTCGACACCGGCGGCATTTCCATCAAGCCGTCGGGCTCGATGGAGGACATGAAGGGCGACATGGGCGGCGCCGCCTGCGTGGTCGGCCTGATGCATGCGCTGGCCGGCCGCAAGGCCAAGTGCAACGTGGTCGGCGCCATCGGCATCGTCGAGAACATGCCGGACGGCAACGCCCAGCGGCCCGGCGATATCGTCACCTCGATGTCCGGCCAGACCATCGAGATCATCAATACCGACGCCGAAGGCCGCCTCGTGCTGGCCGACGTGCTCTGGTACGTGAAAGAGAAGATCAAGCCGAAGTTCATGGTCGATCTGGCGACCCTGACCGGCGCGATCCTGGTTGCGCTCGGCACCGAACATGCAGGACTGTTCTCCAACAATGACGAGTTGTCGGAGCGGCTCTATGCGGTCGGGCAGGCCACCGGCGAGAAGGTCTGGCGGCTGCCGATGGGGCCGGAATACGACAAGATGATGGACTCGCAGTTCGCCGACATGAAGAACGCCGGCGCCCGCAATGGCGGCTCGATCACCGCCGCCCAGTTCCTGCAGCGTTTCGTCGGCGACACGCCGTGGGCGCATCTCGACATCGCGGGCACCGCCATGGGCGCACCCAAGACCGAGATCAACCAGAGCTGGGGCTCGGGCTACGGCGTCCGTCTGCTCGACCGGCTGGTGGCGGACTATTACGAAGCCGGCAAGTAGCGCAGACGGCCCGACCCGATGACCGAAGTCCTGTTCTATCACCTGCAAGACATGACGCTGGAGAACGTCCTGCCGCCGTTGCTGGAGAAATCCCTGGCGCGCGGCTGGCGGGTGGTGGTGCAGGCGTCGTCGGAAGAACGGGCGGATGCGCTGGATGCGCATCTGTGGACCTACCGTGAGGATTCCTTTCTGCCGCATGCCACCTGGCGTGCGGCAGATGCGGCGGACCAGCCGGTGATTCTTGCGGTGGAGGAGGGCAATCCGAACGGGGCTCAGGTCAGGTTTCTGGTGGACAATGCTGGGCTGCCGGCCGACGGCGAACTTTACGAACGCATGGTGCTGGTCTTCAACGGCGACGATCCCGACGCGCTGGCCATCGCCCGTGCGGCCTGGACCGCCAGCAAGGCCCGCGGCTTTTCGGTGGCCTACTGGCAGACCGACGAGCACGGGCGATGGCAACGCAAGCAATAGGTATTGTTTGATATTAATGATAATCTGCGGTTTCGTCGGCGGCGCTTGTCTCCAGCCATGGTCGTGCCGCAAATGGATGGTGTTACAGGCGCTTAGGCGTTGTGGGAATTGAGTTCATCGTGCGACACGAGAAACATCACCGGATCGGACTGTTCGTTCTGCTGCTCGCGGGCCCCTTGCTTGCCGGTTGTGCGGGCATGGGCGGCGACATGTTTTCGTCGGACCTGCTGTCCAAGGACGCGGACTGGTTTTCCAGGCCCGGCCGGGTCTTCATCAAGAATGTGTCGATCGACAGCCCGCCGCTCACCCCCGACAAGCCGGTATCTGCCGAGGATCTGATCAGCGCCGATGGCATGTGCCCCGGCATGGCGCCACCCGGAGCGACCGATGCCAATGCACTCGCCGATGGCGCGGCCGGCGCGCCGGCCGGTGAGCGGCCCGGCGTGGTCGCGCTCGGTCATACCGAATGCGACGTGGCGCGCGGCAACGGCGCGCCCGACAGCGTCAACCTCTCCAACAATCCGCGGGGCGATCGCGTCGCCGTGCTGACCTATTCGCGTGGCGCGCGACCGGGGATCTACACGTTTACCGCCGGGCGTCTGACCATGGTCGAACGCGGCCCCGAGCCGGTGCAGCAGCCGAAGGTCGCCCGGCCGAAGCCGAAGAAGCGCGCCGCGACGTAGGCGAAGTGCGCGTGGGCCGGGCTTAGGCGCCGGCCGCTTCCAAAATCCTCTGATCACGTTTGGGCGCAAAGCGCAGCGCGTCGTTCGCGCCGAGCGCGGTCAATGGCGCGCGCTGCCTCGATGCCCCGCCACCGGCATTGCTTTCCAGCATCCCGATGACCACCGGTGACGCGTTCCGCAATTTCGATTGCGGCGCTGTCGATCAAACCAAAATCCATCGCCGGTCGCGCGTGGGCAAACGGCACAGTTCCGTGCGGACCGAACCATTCGCGCGCGGTTGCAGTCTAGGTCTGTGGGCGACACCACAGCGAGGACGAACGATGGAACGACTGCGCGTAGAGCCGATCTCGACCTATCTCGAACGATACCGCAAGGGACTGGCCTTTCCGGTCGTGATCGCCAATGGCTTTGTCTATCTGTCCGGGCTTCCGCCGTTCGATCCCGACACCGGCGAGGTCAGGCCTGTGCCGTTCGAGCGCCAGGTCGAGATCGTGCTGCAGCAGATGAAATTATGCCTGGAGGCCGCCGGATCGTCGCTGCGGCAGATCGTCAAGTGCAACGTCTATTGCACGCCCGACCCGTCGCATTTCGCGCGGTTCAATGCGGTCTATGATCGCTATTTTTCAGGCGATTCACCGGCGAGAATTTTCCTGCATGTGCCGTCATGGCCGGGACCGTTCGACGTCGAAATCGACTGCGTGGCAACGGCCGGGCGGGCGTGAACGCGCTCAGCCGTTCGCTTCGTCGTACTGCGTGCTCGCCGCGAGCCACTGCTCTTCGGCCCGTGCCAGCGCGCTTTCGGCGCCGGCGCGCGCCTTGCTGAGCTGTGCGGCCTGCTTGGGATCCTTCTTGAACAGGCCGGGCAGGGCGAGCGCGGTATCGATTTTTGCAATGATGCCGTTGATGCGGGCCATCTCAGCCTCGGCGTCGGCGACGCGCTGCTTCAGCGGGACCTTCTTCTCTTTCGGCTTCGCAGGCTTGTCCTTGTCGCGGCTGTTGTTCTGGCCGTTGTTGCCGGTGGCGGCGCGGTCGCGCGAACTGGCGCGCATGCCGCGCTGCTGCATCACGATGCGGCGGTAGTCATTGAGATCGCCGTCGAAATTGGTGACGGTCTTGTCGGCCACGATCCACAACTGGTCGGCGCAGGCCTCGATCAGATAGCGATCATGGGACACCATGATAACGGCGCCGGGATATTCGTTGATCGCTTCGGCCAGGGCCGCGCGGCTGTCGATATCCAGATGGTTGGTCGGCTCGTCCAGGATGATCATGTTGGGGCCGAAGAACGTGGCAAGCCCAAGCAACAGCCGGGCCTTTTCGCCGCCCGACAGGCTGTTGACCTTGGTATCGCCGGCCTTGCCGGAGAAACCGATGGAGCCGACGCGGGCGCGCACCTTGCTCTCATGCGCGTCCGGCATCAGCTTGCGGACGTGGTCGTAGGGCGAGGCGTCCATCACCAGCTCATCGAGCTGATGCTGCGCGAAGTAGGCGATCGAGAGCTTCTCGGCGCGGGTGATCGAGCCGGAAAACGGCGCCAGCTTGTTGGCAAGCAGTTTCACCAGTGTCGACTTGCCGTTGCCGTTGGAGCCGAGCAGCGCGATGCGATCGGCGGTGTCGATGCGCAGCGTGACCTTGTTGAGCACGGGATGCGCGGGATCGTAGCCGACCGAGACGTTGTCGACGGCGAGGATCGGCGGCGACAGGATCTTTTCCGGCGCGGGAAATACGATCTCGCGAACGTCCTGGTTGACGAGTGCGTTGATCGGCTTCATCCGCTCCAGCATCTTGACGCGGGACTGCGCCTGCCGGGCCTTCGAGGCGGTCGCCTTGAAGCGATCGACGAATGACTGCAGGCGCGCGCGCTCGGCCTCCTGGCGCTTGACGTTCTTGGCGTCGAGCATTTCCTTGTTGGCGCGGAATTCCTCATAAGCGGAATAGGTGCCGCGATAGTGCACCAGCTTGCCGCGGTCGAGATGCAGTATCTGGTCGACCGAGGTGTCGAGCAGGTCGCGGTCATGGGAGATGACGATCACGGTGCGCGGATAATTGGCGAGATGGTCCTCGAGCCACAGCGTGCCTTCGAGATCGAGATAGTTGGTGGGCTCGTCGAGCAGCAGCAGGTCGGGCGCCGAGAACAGGGTCGCGGCCAAGGCCACGCGCATCCGCCAGCCGCCGGAAAATTCCGAGCAGGAGCGCTCCTGGTCGGCGGTCGAGAAGCCCAGACCGCTGAGAATGGCGGCGGCGCGCGACGGCGCCGAATGGGCATCGATATCGACCAGCCGGGTCTGGATCTCCGCGATCCGATGCGGATCGGTGGCTGTCTCCGCTTCTTCCAGCAAAGCGGCGCGTTCCAGATCAGCCTTGAGCACCACCGAGATCAGGCTCGGCGGGCCGTCGGGAGCTTCCTGCGCGAGGCTGCCGATGCGCCAGCGCGGCGGAATCGAGATACTGCCGGTTTCCAGCGGCAGATCGCCGCGGATGGCATGAAACAGGGTGGATTTACCGACGCCGTTGCGACCCACGAAGCCGACCCGTGAGCCCGGCGTAATCTGCGCCGATCCCTCGTCAATAAGCAGGCGGCCGGCGATCCGGATCGATATGTCTGTGATTGAAAGCATGCGGGGTTGTCACCGCTGCAGCGCACAAAGGCAAGTCGATTGTCGCTGGATCGGCCACCAAATAGCGCAGAGCGGCGTCAGGCTCCGCGGGAGCCATGACCGTCCTGGCGCTGCATCTCGTCGAGCAGGGCTTGCAAGCGCGAAGGCAGGGCGCCGGATGCGGGAACCAGATTCTGCCTCAGCCGTTCGCCGATGGCATTGCAGATTGACGCGCTGGTGTTGCGGTCAATGGCCTGTGCTGCATTCTCGTCAACTCGGGATGGCATAGCAATTTCCGATCGCGCGTTGTCATTTCCTGACACATGACCAAGTCGCGCACACCAGAATTGTTTCCGCTTTTGTTGAATTCAGCGGCTTTTGGTGAAAATTGCATGAAATCCTGCCACGCCGGCATCGTCGGGCATTCAGCACCCCGGCCACGGCGGCCGGGGTACTGAATTTCCCGCCTCAATCAGTAACAGCGGTTGATGACCCGCCAGCGCGGACCCCACGGTGTGGGAACCAGCCGCCGCACATAGCATCCGCCACCGCCGAAATAGGCCGGCCCGCCGACGAAGCGGGGACCGCCCCAGCCGCGGTGCCAACCGCCGTGCCAGCCACCGCCGTGCCATCCTCCGCCATGCCAGCCACCGTGGCCGCCCCAGGCGGATGCGGAGGTCGGGGCCAGCGCGGCCGCACCAAGCGAGGCCGCCGCGATTACAGTCAGCGCGAGTTTGCGGAACATGATCGTCTCCTCAAGTCTGGCGCCTCGGCGCCTGCGGTGAATAACCCGGTGCCGAACCGACCGGTCTCAACATCGCAAATCTAGCTGCGGCAAGCTGAACGGCTGTCGCACACCAGAGTCAGGAGGGGTTCATCTTGATGAAATCGTGGTAATGGCAAGCCACGCGGACGGTACCCTGTGGCATTCGACCTGATCTCTTGCCGTTGGGCATTCGCGCCGATATAAGCGCCGCAATCTTCCAGCGACTGTTTTTCAAGGATAAATCATGGCTATCGAGCGTACCTTTTCGATTCTGAAGCCCGACGCGACCGAACGCAACCTGACCGGCGCGATCAACGCCCTGATCGAAAAGGCCGGCCTGCGCATCGTCGCCCAGAAGCGCATCCGCATGACCCGCGAGCAGGCCGAGACCTTCTACGCCGTCCACAAGGCGCGTCCGTTCTTCGGCGAACTCGTCGACTTCATGATCTCCGGCCCGGTGGTTGTGCAGGTTCTGGAAGGCGAGAACGCCGTTCTCAAGCATCGCGACGTGATGGGTGCCACCGACCCGTCGAAGGCCGCCGACGGCACCATCCGCAAGCTGCACGCCAAGTCGATCGGCGAGAACTCGGTGCACGGCTCGGACGCCACAGACACCGCCGCGATCGAGATCGCGCAGTTCTTCTCCGGCAACGAAATCGTCGGCTAATCGCTATCGGCGCCCGGCCTGCCGCTCCGCGGCGGGCCGGACATCTATCTAAAATCACGTTGTGGAGGCTGACTTGGATTGGTTGCTGCATATTATTGACCCGGCAACTATCAAGTCGGTGATCGTTCAGTTCGAAACCGAGATGCAGCAGCCAGCGTTCTGGCTCGCCGTCGGCAAGATCATCTGGATCAATATCCTGTTGTCGGGCGATAACGCGCTCGTCATCGCCATGGCATGCCGCAGCCTTGCGCCGAAGCAGCGCATGTGGGGCATGATCCTCGGCGCCGCCGCCGCCGTCATCCTGCGCATCATTTTCACCGGCATCGTCGCGACGCTGATGGAATTGCCCTACCTCAAGCTGGTGGGGGGCTCGCCCTGATCGTGATTGCCGCCAAGCTTCTGGTTCCCGAAGAAGAGGAAGAGGACGGCGTCCATGCTGCCTCCCATTTGTGGGCTGCCGTGCAGATCGTCGTCGTAGCCGACATCGTCATGAGCCTCGACAATGTCATTGCGGTCGCTGCTGCCGCCAATGGCAGCGTTCCCTTGCTGATCCTCGGCCTTGCAATCAGCGTTCCCCTGATCGTTGCCGGCGCGGCGCTGATCATGGCGCTGCTCACCCGCCTGCCGCTGCTGGTCTGGGCCGGCGCGGCACTGCTGGGCTGGATTGCCGGTGAAGTCATCGCCACCGATCCCGCCATCTCGCCGCTGCTGCATCGGATGTTCGATGGGCCGCTCGGTGCCGGTCTCGATGGCATTCTCGCCAAGCTCGGCCTGGCCATGCGATTTGCCGGCAACGGCCATGGCGGCGAAGTGGTGTGTGGCTTGCTGGGCGTGGTCGTGGTGCTGGCGGTCGGATCGATCTGGCGCCGCAGCCGCACCGCCCATACCGAGCAGGCTGCCTAAGCCACTGCACTCACCATTTGAATTCGATGCCGATCGTCCCCTGGTGGGACTGCGCGGCTGAGCGAAGCTTGCCGTCATAGTTGACGTAGAGCCGGGCTGAGCCGGTGAGGCTCAGCGATGCCGACGCGCCGGCATCGGCGCCGTAGCGACTCTCGCCGATGCCCTGGATGGAGATGGTCTCGGTGCCGAGGCTGACGGTGACCGGGCTGAAGCGCTGCGAGACGTTGTCGACGAACTTGCCATAGGCAGAGAGGTCGAAAATCTTCTGGTCGACGATCCAGTATTGCCCGATTTCCGCGCCGACCAGCACGCGTGAGCGCTCCGCGGTCGCGCCGGTCGCCGCGACCGGGTCGAGGCCGCCGAACTCCTGCAGCGCGTCCGTCGAGGAATGGACGTATTCGAACGCCACCTTCGGCACGATGCGCCCCTGACCGAGGCTCCAGAAGTAGCTGAGCTCGGTGAGCACGCCGTCAATGCGGGCATTGTAGCCGGCCGTGGCGAAGCCGAGGCCGGTGTCGCGGCGGCTATCGATCCTGCCGGATCCGTGCACCAGCGCGATCGCCCAGGTCCACACGCCCTTGTCGATCGCCGCGTTGAAGCCGACCTGGGTGAGATCGAGGGTGGCGGATTGCAGTGCCAGTGGAACATCGATGGAGGTGCGGCTCTGATCGACCGACAGGCCGAGGTTCACGCCTGGCATCACCCGCGCCCCAAAGCCGACCACACCGCCGGCGGTGTTGCGCTTGTCGCCAACAAAATCGCCCACCGCGCCAGTATTGGCGGTGACGCCATAGGCCTCTGCCCAGGTGCGGAAGCCCGGTGCTTCGGTGGCTTCGGAGCCACCGCCGCCGCCGGCATTGGTCCGCAGCGCCTTGTTGAAGCCCCAGGTGGCCTGGTTGCCGAGCCGTCGCAGGAAATTGCTGCCGACATCGGTGAGCGCGATGCCGGCCGACAGCCTGGCATTGCTATCGGCTGCAGATGGAACGGGCACGATGGCCGGCTGCGTGACGACGAGCGGTGGCGTGCCGGGAACGATGACTGGCGGTGTCACAACAGGCGGGGGAGGTCGAATGCCCTGCGCAAGCGCGGAGGCGGGCGCCAGACCTAGCCCAATGACGAAACCGAGCGCCAACGCACGGGCAAACTTGCCACCCGAGCTGTCAGTCTGCGAGTTCCGTATTGTGCTGCGCATGATGGAGCTTCCAGGATCCGGGGCCGACAGCAGATGGTCGACCGGCTCGTCGTCACGATACGCGATTGCTGCGGGATAGCTGCAGTACACGAGGCTTGTGCGGCGCGATTGGAAATCGGCTGTGCTGCGATTGCCACAGTCGCGCTCCGGAAATCGCCAGATAATTCAGTGCGATATGACTTTTTGCGCACCGAGCGCCGCAGCGTGTTCGAGTCTGCGGCAAACGCGGCGCCGGGATCCGGCAATAGAGCTGCAGGAGAGTCAGAGGCGGGCATCGCGGCGTGACGATGCTTTCGCCGCCGGCGTCGCCACTTGCTAACGCGCAAATTTCATGTTGGAATTCCTGCACAATCGGATTTAGGCCGTTCGACTGTGCGTTTGATGAAGGACATTCAGCAGACTACCGAAAGCCGCTTGTGGCGTGGCACGCGTTGAGCGTGGCCGCGTCTTTTTTGTAGCTCAACCAGGAGACCGGCGATGCAAAAGGGCACCGTCAAGTGGTTCAACCCGACCAAGGGTTATGGGTTCATCAAGCCGAATGCGGGGGACAAGGATGTGTTCGTCCATATCTCCGCCGTCGAGCGCGCTGGGCTCAGCACCCTCAACGAAAATCAGGTCGTGGAATATGATCTTGTCGAAAACCGCGGCAAGTCGTCCGCTGAAAATCTGAAAGTCTCGTAACTCGTCACGATCCGCGCAAACCACGGCAAGGCGATCGAATGTGATGCGATCCCCGGCGCAAGCCGGGGTTTTTCATTTTCGGGCAATGTTCAAGTACCCGCGATACAGCGAGCGCCCGAATTGCGCGATCAGGCTTTTGTCTTCTTCGCCGCCTTCTTGGCAGATTTCTTGGCGGGTTTCTTGTTCTTCGGGGCAACCGCCTTTTTCGGGACAACCTCCGGCTTGGCTGGAGCGAGCTTCTGCACCGAGGCGGCTTCGGCGGCGAGTCGCACCGACCGCGCGTAGCTGTCGGCCGCGTTGTCGGCGGACATCAGCAGCCGTCTGGCGGCGGCGGTGCCGTGCTCCATCGTCGTCTTGGCGATCTGCTTGAAGCGTTCCCTGGCGTCCTTGTCCTTTGCCTTGGTAGCGAGCGCCGTGAAGCGATCGCGCCGGCTTTTCACGGCTGCCATGAGGCTCTTGTTCTGTTGTTTCGCAATGTTCCGGATTACGACATCCAGATCGGCGTCAGCCATTGTTCATTCCCTTAAGTGCCATCAGGCAATTCGTTGTTATCAACTATGCAATCGCCGGGATCGCTTGGCAATTGTCGCATGCGCGCGCGGGCCGACCTAGACAATGGCCGGCGATATCATCGTGCCGGCAAGGCTGACGCTCCCGACGGTCTTGCACAGATCGCCATCGAGCCGGGCATCGCCGTTTGCAAGCAACCTCAGTGCTTCCGGATAGATGCGGTGCTCGATCGCCAGCACGCGTGCCGCCAGGGTATCGGCGGTGTCGTCATCGGCAACGGCGACGGCACCCTGCATCACGATCGGGCCGGCATCGGTTTCCGGAATGACGAAGTGCACCGTGGCACCGGAGATCTTGACGCCGGCGCGCAACGCCTGGCCATGCGGATCGAGGCCGGGGAAGGACGGCAGCAGCGACGGGTGAATGTTCAGCATGCGGCCGTACCAGCGCCGCACGAAATCGGCAGTGAACAGCCGCATGAAGCCGCCGAGGCAGATCAGGTCGACGCTGCAATCGTCCAGGGCTTGCTGCAGGGTGGTTTCGAAGGCCGCGCGGTCCTTGCCGAAGGGCTGGCTCTCGACCACCCGCGTGGCAATGCCGCGCGCGTTGGCGCTGACCAGGCCGGGCGCATCCGCCTTGTTCGAGATCACGACGACGATCTCGGCGGGAAAGCCGTCAGCCTTTGCGGCATCGATCAGCGCGGTCATATTGGACCCGCGCCCGGAAATCAGGATAGCGACGCGGCGGCGCATCACGGCCTCACAGGGTCAGGTCGAGATGCCCGTCATAAATCACGCGCTCCTCGCCCTCGGTGGCAATGACTTCGCCGAGCAGCGTCACGACTTCGCCGCCCTCGCGGAGGATGTCCATCACCGCCTGCACGGCGTCGGGCTTGACGATGGCGATCATGCCGATGCCGCAGTTGAAGGTCCGCAGCAGTTCGAGTTCGGCGATGCCGCCTTGTTCGGCCAGCCACTTGAACACGGGCAGCACGGTGAGCGCGTTCAAGTCGATGCGGACGCCGAGGTCCTTAGGCAGCACGCGCGGGATATTGTCGGTGAAGCCGCCGCCGGTGATGTGGGCGAGGCCCTTGACGGCGCCGGTCTCGCGGATCGCGCGCAGGCAGGATTTGACGTAGAGCCGGGTCGGGGTCAGCAGCGCACCGCCCAGGGTCATGATCGGCAGGAACGGCGCTTGCGCGGAATAAGCGAGGCCGGAGTTCTCGACGATCTTGCGCACCAGCGAGAAGCCGTTGGAATGCACGCCGGAGGAGGCGAGGCCGATGACGGCGTCACCGGCGGCAATGTCTTTGGTCGGCAACAGCGTGCCGCGCTCGGCGGCGCCCACGGCAAAGCCGGCGAGGTCGTAGTCGCCGTCCTTGTAGAGCCCGGGCATCTCGGCGGTCTCGCCACCGATCAATGCGCAGCCGGACTCCCGGCAGCCTTCGGCCACGCCGGCGATGACCGCTGCGACGGCCTCCGGATCGAGCTTGCCGCAGGCAAAGTAGTCGAGAAAGAACAGCGGCTCGGCGCCCTGGACGACGAGGTCGTTGACCGACATGGCGACCAGGTCGATGCCGATCCCGTCATGCACGCCGGCTTCGATGGCGATCTTGACCTTGGTGCCGACGCCGTCGGTGGCCGCGACCAGGACCGGATCCTTGAAGCCGGCCGCCTTGAGATCGAACAGGCCGCCAAAGCCGCCGATCTCGGAATCCGCGCCGGCGCGCGCGGTGGCGCGGACCATCGGCTTGATGAGGTCGACCAGCCGGTTGCCGGCATCGATATCGACGCCCGCATCCGCGTAGGTGAGGCCTTTTTTCGGGTCGGTCATGGCCGGTTTCCTGGCATTAAGCAAAACGGTGTAATTTCGGCTGGTTACGTCGGATTCCGGTCGCGTGCAATGGCTCGCAAGCAGGCCCGGTATGGACTATGTACAGCGTCAGCCGGTCAGGGCCGCCAAAGCCCGGATTGCGAAACAGACCGAGCCGGGAAGCCCACGTTGAGTATTCCAAACATTATTACGCTCGGCCGCATTCTGCTGGTGCCGGTCATCGTCTGGGCAATCGCCTCCAGCCAGATGGAAATCGCATTCGCAATATTCGTGATTGCCGGGGTCAGCGATGCCGTGGACGGATTTCTTGCCAAGCGCTTCAATATGGCAAGCGATCTGGGCGCGCTGCTCGATCCGCTCGCCGACAAGGCGCTGCTGGTTTCCATCTATGTCGCTTTGGGCATCTGGGGCGCGGTGCCGCGCTGGATCGTCATTCTGGTGGTGTCGCGCGATATCATGATCGTCGGCGCCGTGATTGTGTCATGGTTGTTCGGCAAGCCGATCCCGATGAAGCCGCTGATGGTGTCGAAGCTCAATACGGTGGCCCAGGTGGCATTCGCCGCCTTGGTTCTCGCGGCCCTCGGATTTGGCTTCAAATCGTCCCCTTACGATTTGATTCTAATGGGTTTTGTGACGGTCTTGACCTTGCTTTCGGTGTCCCTCTATCTGGTCGAGTGGATGCGGCATATGAGCACGATCGAGCCAACCCGCTGATCGCCCTGACCGGGCAGGCCGTCAGGCATGGAGTGACTGTGTGACAGGCCGCGTACAACCTCGACGGCTGGCGTTCGCGCTGCCCCATGCGGAAAGCCTGTCCCGCGACAATTTTCTTGAGGGCCCGGCCAATGCGGCTGCGCTCGGCCTGATCGACGAGCTGGCCGGACTGGCCGAACCGCGTGATGCTGCTGGTCGGCCCCGAAGGCTCCGGGAAGAGCCATCTCGCGGCGATCTGGGCGGAAGAGGCCGGTGCCCGCTCGACCGGCGCCCATGCCCTGACCGCCGCTTCCGTGCCCGGAGCTCTCGCCACCGGCGCGCTGGTGGTGGAGGATCTCGACGTTGCCACTTTGGATGAGCGCGCGCTGTTTCACCTACTGAATCTTGCGCGCGAAGACGAAGCCTTCGTGCTGATCACCGCGCGGGTCGCCCCGGCCGCACTGCCGATCGAACTGCGCGACCTGCGCTCGCGCCTGCGCGCGGTGCCGGTAATCAATCTGATGCCGCCCGACGATCAACTGCTGCGTGCACTCATCGTCAAGTTTTGCGCCGACCGGCAACTGACCGTGGACGAAACCGTGGTGAGTTATCTCGCCAGCCGGATCGAGCGATCTTTTGCCGCAGCCCGACAGGCGGTCGAATTGCTCGATACCGAGGCGTTGCGGCGGGGCCGTCCGGTGACGCGCGCATTGGCCGCGGAACTGCTGCGCGACGCCTGACTTAGCCTCCCAGGAGCGCGATGCCGCGCTTGACGGCGTCGCTGGCAAGTTCATCAATGTCATCGAAGTGTCATGTGGTTCGCACATGGTTCGGGCCGATTGCCAGCGCGCCAATACGACCGGAATCGGGATGGATCGAAACGTTATGGAATCGACGCAAGATATTGTTATTGAAGAAAAAAATGGCGAACCCCAACCTGTTGCGGTAATTGCTTCGGGGCCTGAGCGCTTCATCAATCGCGAGCTGTCCTGGCTGCACTTCAACCGCCGGGTGCTCGAGGAATCCGTCAATCCCGGCCATCCCGCGCTGGAGCGGGTGCGCTTCCTGTCGATCTCCGCGAACAATCTCGACGAGTTTTTCATGGTCCGCGTCGCCGGCCTCAAGGCCCAGGTCCGCGAGGGCATCACCGAGCGCAGCCCGGACGGCCTGACTCCGGCGGAGCGGCTGGCGCTGATCAACGAGGCGGTGTCGAAGCTGGCCATCGATCAGCAGGCGATCTGGCGCGACCAGCGCAGCATGCTGGCCGATGTCGGCATCGTGCTGCTCGATGGCAAGGACGCCACCAAGGCGGAGCGGACCTGGATCGAGGACCATTTTCTCCACAACATTTTTCCGCTGCTGACGCCGCTGGCGATCGACCCGGCGCATCCGTTCCCGTTCATCCCCAGCCTCGGCTTCACTATCGCGCTGCACCTGGCGCGCGTCGCTGACGGCAAGCCGATGAATGCGCTGATCCGCATGCCCGGCAAGATCGACCGTTTCATCAGGCTGCCCAGCACCGGGAAAGACAGTGCGGCCCGCCTGATCACGCTGGAGCAGGCCACCGGCCTGTTCATCGGCCGGCTTTTCCCCGGCTATGTGGTCAAGGGGCAAGGCGCCTTCCGCATCATCCGCGACAGCGAACTGGAAGTGGAAGAAGAGGCCGAGGATCTGGTGCGGCTGTTCGAGACCGCGCTGAAGCGGCGGCGCCGGGGATCGGTGATCCGGCTGGAAATCGAAGCCACGATGCCCGCCGAACTGCGCGCCTTCGTGCAGCGCGCGCTGTCCACCAGCGATGACGAGATCCTGCTGGTCGACGGCGTGCTGGCCATGAACGAGTTGTCGCAACTGACGCGCCTCGACCGTTCCGACCTGGAATTCGTGCCCTACGTCCCGCGCCATCCGGAGCGGGTCCGCGACCACGGCGGCGACATCTTTGCCGCGATCCGGCAGAAGGACCTCGTCGTTCACCACCCCTACGAGTCCTTCGACGTGGTGGTCCAGTTCCTGCAGCAGGCGGCGCGCGATCCCGACGTGGTGGCGATCAAGCAGACGCTCTATCGCACCTCGAACAACTCGCCGATCGTGCGCACGCTGGTGGAAGCCGCGGAGGCCGGCAAGTCGGTCACTGCGCTGGTCGAATTGCGGGCACGCTTCGACGAGGAGGCCAACATCAAATGGGCGCGCGATCTCGAACGCGCCGGCGTTCAGGTGGTCTATGGCTTCCTTGAGTTAAAGACCCACGCCAAGCTGTCGCTGGTGGTCCGCCGCGAGGGCGGCACGTTGGCCACTTACGTCCACACCGGGACCGGCAACTACCACCCGGTCACCGCGCGCATCTACACCGACCTGTCCTACTTCACGTCCGATCCGACCATCGGCCGCGACGCGGCGCGGGTGTTCAACTACATCACAGGCTATGCCGAACCGAGCGACATCGAGAAGATGGCGGTGTCGCCGCTGACGCTGCGCAAGCGGATGATTGAGCACATCCAGGGCGAGGCCGCCTTCGCGCGCGCCGGCAAGCCGGGTGCGATCTGGCTGAAGATGAATTCACTGGTCGATCCCGACATCATCGACGCGCTGTACGACGCTTCCAACGCCGGGGTCACGGTTGAGCTGATCGTGCGCGGCATCTGCTGCTTGCGGCCCGGCGTGCCAGGCCTGTCGGAGAACATCCGCGTCAAGTCGATCATCGGCCGGTTCCTCGAACACGGCCGCGTCTATTGCTTCGGCATGGGCCACGGCCTGCCGAGCGCCAAGGCTGCGGTCTATATCTCCTCGGCCGACATGATGCCGCGCAACCTCGACCGCCGCGTCGAGATCCTGTGCCCGCTGCAAAATCCTACCGTTCATCAACAGGTTCTCGAGCAAATCATGGTGGCGAACCTGAAGGATAACGAGCAGAGCTGGCAGTTGTTGCCGGACGGGTCGTCAACGCGTATGAAGGCCGCGAAGGGTGAGGAACCCTTCAACGTACATAGTTACTTCATGACGCATCCAAGTCTGTCTGGCCGTGGCAAATCGCTCAAAGAATCCTCGCCGCGCCGCCTCACGCGCAAAGCCGAGCGTCAGCAGTCGTCGTAAGGAATCCGCTCGGTGACAATCCGCGCACGCAAACGCGAAGCCAGTGTCGCGGTGATCGACATTGGCTCCAACTCGGTGCGACTCGTCGTCTATGAATCGCTGACCCGAAGCCTGGTTACGCTGTTCAACGAAAAGGCACTGTGCGGCCTCGGCCGTGAAGTGCAGACCACGGGTCTGCTGGCCGCCGATGCGGTCGGCAAGGCATTGACGGCGCTGCGCCGGTTTCGCGCACTCTGCAAGGTCATGAAGGTGGGGCGTGTCTATGCCATCGCCACCGCCGCAGCGCGCGATGCCAAGAACGGGCCCGACTTCATCGTCGCGGCGGAGAAGATCTGCGGCTGTGAGATCCAGATCATTTCCGGTCCGCGCGAGGCGAAGCTGTCGGCGCTGGGTGTGATCTCGGGCATCCACAAGCCGAACGGTATCGTCGGCGACCTCGGCGGCGGATCGCTCGAACTGATCGATGTGAAAGGCAATGCCGTACGAACCGGCATCACGCTGCCGCTCGGCAGCCTGGCGCTGCAGGACGCCTCGCAGAAGTCGCCGAAACGTGCCGAGAAGATCGTCAAGTCTGCGCTGATCGGCGTCACGCAGCTGACAGCCGCTCGCGGGCGCAATTTCTATGCGGTCGGCGGCACCTGGCGCGCGCTGGCGCGATTGCACATCATCCAGAGCGGATACTCGCTGAAGGTGATGCACGGCTATTCCATACCGGCAGCGGATGCGCTCAGTTTTGTGCGGCGCGTGCGCCGGCTGGCGACCGCCAACATGCTCGCCAATCTCGAATCCATCGCCGAAGCCCGGCAGCCGCTGCTGGTCTATGCGGCGCTGGTGCTCGAACATCTGATTCTGACGGCGCAGCCGAAGACCATCGTGTTTTCCACCTATGGCGTGCGCGAGGGCCTGCTCTACGAAATGTTGCCCCCCGCCCAACGTGTGCAGGACGGGCTGGTCTGCGCTGCGCAGGCTATGAACGTGCTGCTGTCACGGTCGGCGCGGCATGCCGAGGAATTGAAAAGCTGGACCGATCGCTTCGTCAGGGTCGCGCGCCTCAAGGAAACGCCGGAAGACAAGCGGTTGCGCCATGTCGCGTGCTTGTTGTCGGACACTGGCTGGCGCGCGCATCCGGATCACCGCGGCGAGCAGGCATTAAGTCTGATCACCAACGGCAATTTCGGCTCCATCGACCATCAGGGGCGCGCGTTCCTCGCGCTGTCGGTATTCTACCGCTATGCGGGGCTCAGCGAGCAGAACGAGCCGCCTTTGCAGGTTCGCGCTCTGGTGACGCCGGCACAGATCGAGCGCGCGCGCATTCTCGGCGCGGCGTTTCGCGTGGCGCATCTGATTTCCGCGGCGCGGCCCGGCGTGCTGCCCGCGATCCACTTCACCTCGAAAGAGCGCAAAATGATGCTGGTGTTCGAGCATCGCATCGTCGATCTCGTCGCCGATCGCGTCGGCAGCCGCTTCAAGCAACTGGCGCGGCTGGTCGGGCGGGCCGGGTCGATCATCCGGCGCTGATGGATTAACTCCGGTCGACCCTGACGACGCGGCCTTTTTCGATCGCCAGCGCCAGCCGGCCCTGCTTCAGGGCAAGGGCCGCTTCGCCGAACATCTCGCGGCGCCAGCCGCGCAGCGCGCCGACGTCGGCGTTGTCGTCGTTGGCGATCTGCTCGAGATCGTCGACGGTGGCAATCACCTTGCTGGCCACGGCGTGACGCTCGGAGGTCATGCGCAGCAGCACTTTCAGCAATTCGACGATGGCCGCGCCATTGGTGTTGCCGCGCGGCTTCTCGATCTTCGGCAGTGTCGACGGATCGCGCGCGACGCCGCGCTGCACGGCGGCGACAATATCGGAGCCCCATTTTGAGCGATCAAAACCCTTCGGCAGGGAACGCAGGCTGGCGAGCTTTTCCAGTGTGGTAGGGGCGTGGGTGGCGATGTCGCCGACGGCGTCGTCCTTCAACACGCGCGAGCGCGGCACGTCGCGGCTCTGCGCTTCCTGTTCGCGCCAGGCCGCGACTTCCATCAACACCGCGAGTTCCTTGGGCTTGCGCACCCGAGTCTTGAGGCGCTCCCAGGCACGCTCGGGGTGGAAGTCGTAGGTCTTCGGCGAGGTCAGGACCTCCATCTCCTCGCTCACCCAGTCGCTGCGACCGCGCTTCTTGAGGTCGGCGTCCAGTGCGGCGAACACGTCGCGCAGGTGGGTGACGTCGGAAACGGCGTAATGCACCTGCTCTTCGGTCAGCGGGCGGCGCGACCAGTCGGTGAAACGGTGGGTCTTGTCCGGGCGGTGACCGGTGATGCGCTCGACCAGCTGGTCGTAGGCGATGGAATCGCCATAGCCCAGCACCATGGCGGCGACCTGGGTGTCGAAGATCGGGTGCGGCACGATGCCCGCGCGGTGCCAGACGATTTCAATATCCTGCCGGGCAGCGTGGAATACTTTCAGCACCTTCTCGTTCGACATCAGGTCGAAGAAGGGCTTGAGGTCAATGCCGTCGGCCAGGGTGTCGATCACCAGCGCGTCCTCGGCGCTGGCCATCTGCACCACGCAGAGCAAGGGATAATAGGTGGTTTCGCGCAGGAATTCCGTATCGACCGTGATGACGGGATGCTTGGCGAGCCGTTCGCAGGCGGCGGTGAGCTGTGCGGTGGTGGTAATCAGTTCCATGAACGGTCCATAACACTTTTGCCAAGGCGTTCGGCCGAAACCGCTGTTGAGTCAAGGGTGTTCGGGCAACTTTGATGACGGGGGCGGGGCCGTCACCCGAGCCGGCGCCGGTCAGGTGCCGCAGAAGGTCTCCGATACCCGCTCGCCGGGGAGCGGCGGGTCGGCATAGGCAGCCAGCGCCGGCTGGTCGTTGAACGGGCGGGCCAGCACGGTCAGAAGCTCCTGAAACGGCGCGAAATCGTCATTGTTCACCGCGGCCTGGATCACGGCCTCGATGCGATGGTTGCGCGGGATGAAGGCCGGATTGACCGCCTGCATGGCATTGTGCCGGGCCTCCGCATCCTGCGGCTCTTCGGCAAGGCGGGCGCGCCAGTTGGCGGCCCAGACGTCGAAGGCGGCGGGATCGGTGAACAGGGCCCGGACCTCCGAGTCGTGGGCCGGGTCGCGTGCCGACTCGCCGAGGTGCCGGAAGGTCAGGGTGAAGTCGGCCTGATTCTCGGTCATGGCCGTGAGCAGGTCCTGCGCCAGTGCGGGATCGTCGTCGCGCGCGGTGAACAGGCCAAGCTTCCGGCGCAGGCCAACCTGATAGGCAGTGTCGAAGGTCTCTGTGAATTCACCGAGCACGGCCTGCGCGACGGCAATGGCCGCCTTCTGGTCGTCGTCCAGCAGCGGCAGCAGGGTTTCGGCAAAGCGCGTCAGATTCCACAGCGCGATGCGCGGCTGGTTGCCGTAGGCGTAGCGGCCCATGGAGTCGATCGAGCTGAAGACGGTGCGGGGATCGTAGTCGTCCAGGAAGGCGCAGGGGCCGTAGTCGATGGTCTCGCCGGCAATCGAGCAATTGTCGGTGTTCATGACACCGTGGATGAAGCCGACCAGCAGCCAGCGCGCCACCAGCTCGGCCTGCCGGGTGACCACGGCGCCCAGCAAGGCGCGATAGGGCTGCTCGGTGCCAGCCACCTCTGGATAATGCCGGGCAATGACGTGATCGGCGAGCGCCCGTAGCCCCGCGGTATCCTCGCGGGCAGCAAAAAACTGGAAGGTGCCGACCCGGATGTGACTGGACGCGACCCGGGTGAGGACTCCGCCGGGCAGCATGGTTTCGCGGGCCACGCTTTCGCCGGTGACCACAGCGGCAAGCGACCGCGTGGTCGGGATGCCCAGCGCGAACATCGCTTCGCTGACGATATATTCGCGCAGCACCGGGCCGAGCGCCGCGCGGCCGTCACCGCGTCGGGAAAACGGTGTGGGGCCGGAGCCCTTGAGCTGGATGTCGCGACGGATGCCGTCGCGATCGATGACCTCGCCGAGCAGGATGGCGCGGCCGTCGCCAAGCTGTGCCACAAAGCTGCCGAACTGGTGGCCGGCATAGGCCATGGCCAGCGGATCGGCGCCGTCAGGCACGCGCATTCCGGCGAGGACCTCGACGCCTTCCGGCGTTTGCAGCGCGTCCGGATCGAGACCGAGCTGGATGGCGAGCGGACGATTCAGTCTGTATCAGCCGCGGTGCCACCACCGGTGTCGGCGCCACGCGTGCGAAGAAATTGGCGGGCAGGGTGGCGTAGCTGTTGTCGAACGGGAAGCGGACTGTCATCCGTTCAAGATAGGCGGCGGTCGCGATAAGGCAACTATCCGGAACGCGGTCCGGCTGCACAAATGCGGAAGAGCCCTGGAGGCGGCGCTGGCGCCGCCTGGCTTAAGCTGCGCGAACGGTCTGCAGGAACTTGGCGACCTCAGTTCTCAGGCGGCTGCTTTGGACCGACAACGACTGTGCCGCTGACAAAACCTGGTTCGATGCCGAGCCGGTCTCGCTGGTCCCGCGATTGACCTCGGTGACTTCGCTGGCGACCTGATTGCTGAGATGGACCGACTGCTGGACGTTGCGCGCGATCTCCTGGGTCGCTGCGCCCTGTTCCTCAACCCGCAGCTGCGATGGCTGAGGACGCTTCCGACATCAGCGAAATGGTCGAGCTGATCTCCTTGATGATCGTCACGGTTTCCGAACTCGCCGACTGCATGTCGGCAATCTGGACGCTGATATCGTCGGTTGCCTTGGCCGTCTGCGATGCCAGCGCCTTGACCTCGGCGGCGACGACGGCGAAGCCACGGCCGGCCTCGCCAGCGCGCGCCGCCTCGATGGTGGCGTTGAGTGCCAGCAGGTTGGTCTGCTCGGCCACGGCGGTGATCAGCTTGACGACATCGTCGATTCGCGACGTTGCCTGGGTCAGCTTTGTAATGCTCTGGTTGGTCTTGTCTGCCTGGCTCACGGCGGCCGTTGCGATCCGGTTGGACTCATGCACCTGGCGGCCGATCTCATTGACTGACGAGGTGATTTCCTCGGTGGCCGCCGCCACCGACTGAATGTTCTCCGACACCAGATGCGACGCCGAGGCGGCCGAACCGGACAGCGTCATGGTGACATCGGAGGTCTTGGTGAGCGTTGTTGCGGAAGCCTCTAGCTCCGACGATGCGGACGACAGCGAGCCCACCAATTCGCCGATCATGGCTTCGAATGTGAGCGTCGCCTTGCTGATGGTATCGGCACGCGCGGTCTGCAGTGCGGAATCTGTGTGGGCCATTTCATCGGTGACCTGCTTGGCGATCAAGGCGTCCTTGAAGATTTGCAGGGCGCTGGCGATGCGGCCGATTTCGGTGGTGCCGCCCAGATGCGGGATTTCCGCCGACAATTCGCCCGACGTCAACTGAGCCATCGGTGTGAGGATCGATCCGATCCCGCGTGCGATGTCGCGAACGAGATAGAACGCCGCGCCCAATCCCAGCAACAGGGCGGCGCCGAGGAGCAGGGCCATCATGCGAAGCGCGCCGGAATAGGTTGCCTCGGCCGCTTCGCCGGAGGCTTCGGCGCCCTTGTCGTTGATCTCCACCAGCTTCGCCAGCGTGGCATCCATGGCGCGGCCGACCTGGACGACCTGCTTGGCGTTGATGTCTTTTGCCTTGGCAAGATCGCCTTTGGTGGCGAAGGCTTGCACCTCCACGGCCGCGCCGATGAACGCCGCCCACTGCTTGTCGAGCAGATCGGCTAGCTCGCGTTCCGCAGGCGATGAAACAAGCGGGTGATAGGCCTTGTAGGCCTTTTCGAAGTCGGCCTTGCGGGCCTTCAGATTCTTGTCGACATCCGGGCGGTCGGCGTCCGCGACGATCAGGTGATCGCGCAATACGGCGCGGTAGCGCGCCGACTGAACACGCATTTCGCCGATCCAGCGCACGCTGGGCAGCCAGTGGGCTTGAATCTCCTGAGTGGCGCCATTGATCGCGCGCATCTGGAAGAAGGCGAGGCCGCCGATGATGGCGATCACCAGAAACAGAAAGGAGACGATCGCAAACAGCTTGGCGCTGATCGAGTATTTTGAGAGCACGAAAGCATTCCTCAGCTGTTCTGGACGCTGTCGCGGCCGGCAGGGGCGATGATGATGGCAATGCGGTACGCAATATCCGCAACGGGTCGGGTCGAAACAGGCGCCACCAAGGCGAGCAAGTATGGGAAATACAGTGGGGGCTGTTGGTCAAAGTTTAGTAAATTTCCATCGAATTATTGACGTAAGTGTTTGATGCGGTGTGAGAATACCGCGGTGCGGTAGATTCGAGTGCCTTGGTTTGGAGCCGCAACCACGCAACATTGGCTATAAAGCCCCCCAAGGCTTCCCGGGTTGCTGGTCGAACAGGGAATGCTGCAGTGCGGCGTCCCGAATGCGTGAGGCCTTGGCGACCCGAGCGATTTTCGCCCGGCTTCCCTGCGTTTTGACGGCCTCCGCTCGGTTGCCGCGCCGGGTCCGGTCGGGTAAACCCTGCGCTTCACGGCCTAGCCGCGAACGATTCCGCCCTCTGACGCCCTTCCAGGATTTTCATGCATCGCTACCGGTCTCACACCTGCGGCGCGCTCCGCGACAGCCATATCGACCAGACCGTCCGCGTTTCCGGCTGGTGCCACCGGATCCGTGACCATGGCGGCGTGCTGTTCATCGACTTGCGCGACCATTACGGCCTGACGCAGTGCGTTGCGGACCCGGCATCGCCGGCGTTCAAGGATGCCGAGTTGCTGCGCTCGGAATGGGTGGTGAAGATCGACGGTCGGGTGCGCCGTCGTCCCGAGGGCACCGAAAACCCGGACCTGCCGACCGGTGCGGTCGAGATCTACATTTCGTCGATCGAGGTGCTCGGCGCGTCGCTGGAATTGCCGCTGCCGGTGTTCGGTGACCAGGACTATCCGGAAGACATCCGCCTGAAGTACCGCTTCCTCGACCTGCGCCGCGAGAAGCTGCACCAGAACATCATGACCCGCGGCGCGATCGTCGACTCGATGCGCAAGCGGATGAAGGAGCAGGGCTTCTTCGAATTCCAGACGCCGATCCTGACGGCGTCGTCGCCCGAAGGCGCGCGCGACTTCCTGGTGCCCAGCCGCATCCATCCCGGCAAGTTCTATGCGCTGCCGCAGGCGCCGCAGCAGTACAAGCGGCTGCTGATGATGTCGGGCTTCGACCGCTACTTCCAGATCGCGCCCTGTTTCCGCGACGAGGATCCGCGCGCCGACCGTCTGCCCGGCGAGTTCTACCAGCTCGATCTCGAAATGAGCTTTGTCGAGCAGGAAGACGTGTTCGCCGCGGTGCAGCCGGTGATCACCGGCATCTTCGAGGAGTTCGCCAAGGGCAAAGCGGTCAACAAGGACTGGCCGAAGATTCCGTACGCGGAGTCCCTGCGTAAGTACGGCTCGGACAAGCCCGACCTGCGCAACCCGCTCGAGATGCAGGATGTCTCCGAGCATTTCCGCGGCTCCGGCTTCAAGGTGTTCGCGCGGATGCTGGAAGATTCCAAGAATCAGGTCTGGGCGATCCCCGGACCGACCGGCGGCAGCCGCGCGTTCTGCGACCGCATGAACTCGTGGGCGCAGGGCGAGGGCCAGCCGGGGCTGGGTTACATCATGTGGCGCGAAGGCAATGAGGGCGCAGGCCCGCTCGCCAACAACATCGGCCCGGAGCGCACCGAAGCGATCCGCGTGGCCCTGGGCATGAAGGCCGGCGACGCCGCATTCTTCGTCGCGGGCGATCCCGCAAAATTCTACAAGTTCGCGGGCCTCGCACGTACGCGTTTGGGCGAAGAGTTGAACCTGATCGACAAGGAGCGCTTTGCGCTGGCCTGGATCGTCGACTTCCCGATGTACGAATACGACGAGGACGAGAAGAAGGTCGAGTTCTCGCACAACCCGTTCTCGATGCCGCAGGGCGGCCTCGATGCGTTGCTGACCAAGGACCCGCTGACCATCAATGCGTTCCAGTACGACATCACCTGCAACGGCTTCGAAATCGCTTCCGGCGGCATTCGCAACCACAAGCCCGAGGCGATGGTGAAAGCGTTCGAGATCGCCGGCTACGGCGAGGACACCGTGATCGAGCGCTTCGGCGGCATGTACCGCGCCTTCCAGTACGGCGCGCCGCCGCATGGCGGCATGGCCGCCGGCGTCGACCGCATTGTGATGCTGCTGTGCGGCACCAACAATTTGCGCGAGATCTCGCTGTTTCCGATGAACCAGCGCGCTGAAGACCTGCTGATGGGGGCTCCGTCGGAGGCAACACCGAAGCAGTTGCGAGAGGCGCATATCCGGCTCAATCTGCCGGAATCCTGAGCTGATCCGTAGGCCTTAACTACACATTCGAGTTCGATTGCGCGGGAGCGTTCATGTCATCCTCTTCTGAAGATCTCGCAAAGGCGGCGCTGGCCTATCATCGCCTGCCGCGTCCCGGCAAACTTGAAATCCAGGCGACCAAGCCGCTTGCCAACCAGCGCGATCTGGCGCTGGCCTATTCGCCGGGCGTGGCAGCTCCGTGTCTGGCGATTGCTGCCGATCCCAATGAAGCGGCCACGCTGACCTCGCGCGCCAATCTCGTCGCCGTCGTGTCGAACGGCACCGCCGTCCTCGGTCTCGGCAATATCGGTCCGCTGGCTTCCAAGCCGGTGATGGAAGGCAAGGCGGTCCTGTTCAAGAAGTTCGCCGGCATCGACGTGTTCGACATCGAGATCGCCGCCGACACCATCGAGCGCGTGGTCGAGACCGTCGCGGCGCTGGAGCCGACCTTCGGTGGCATCAATCTCGAGGATATCAAGGGGCCGGAGTGCTTTGAGATCGAGGCGCAGCTCAAGGAGCGCATGAAGATTCCGGTGTTTCACGACGACCAGCATGGCACCGCCATCATCGTCAGCGCCGCGATCACCAATGCCTTGCTGCTCAACGGCAAGAACCTCAAGGACTGCAAGATCGTCTGCTCCGGCGCGGGTGCCGCGGCGATCGCCTGCCTCAACCTGCTGGTGCATCTCGGTGCACAGCTCAAGAACATCTGGGTCTGCGACATCGACGGCGTCGTGCATGAGGGCCGCAACACGCTGATGGATCGCTGGAAGGCGGTCTACGCGCAGAAGACCGATGCGCGGACGCTGGGCGACGTGATCCCGGGCGCCGACATCTTCCTCGGCGTGTCCGCGCCGAACGTGCTGAAGCCGGAAATGGTCAAGGCTATGGCGGACAAGCCGCTGGTGATGGCGCTGGCCAATCCCAATCCCGAGATCATGCCGGACGAGGCGCGCAAGGCGCGGCCGGATGCCATGATCTGCACCGGCCGTTCGGACTTCCCGAACCAGGTCAACAACGTCCTGTGTTTCCCCTTCATCTTCCGTGGCGCCCTCGACGTCGGGGCGACCGCGATCAACGAGGCCATGAAGATCGCGGCGGTGGACGCGATCGCGCAGCCGGCGCGCGACCCGCCGTCGGACGCGGTTGCCCAGGGCTTCGATAACGAGACACAGGGTTTTGGTCCGGGCTCGCTGATCCCGAGCCCGTTCGATCCGCGCCTGATCCTGCGCATTGCGCCGGCGGTGGCGAAGGCGGCGATGGACTCTGGCGTGGCGACCCGCCCGATCGCGAATTTCGACGACTATCTCGCCGGCCTCGAGCGTTTTGCATTCCGTTCGGGCTTGGTGATGAAGCCGGTGTTCGCTAAGGCGAAGACGCAGCCTGTGCGCGTGATCTATGCCGAAGGCGAAGACGAACGCGTGCTGCGCGCGACCCAGGTCGTGCTGGAGGAGAAGCTGGCGCGGCCGATCCTGGTCGGCCGTCCCTCGGTCGTGGAAGCCCGCATCAAGCGCTTCGGCCTTGCGATCCGCGCCGGCAAGGATTTCGACCTCATCAATCCCGAGGACGATCCGCGCTATCGCTCCTACGTGCAGTCCTACATCGACATCGCCGGACGCCACGGCGTGACGCCCGATGCGGCGCGCACGGTGGTGCGCACCAACGCGACGGTGATCGCGGCGCTGTCGGTGATGCGCGGCGAGGCCGATGCCATGATCTGCGGCGTCGAAGGCCGCTACATGAGCCATCTGCGCCACGTGCGCGAGATCATCGGCTTCCTGCCGGGGGTCAGCGATTTCGCGGCGCTGGCGCTGATGATCACCAGCAAGGGCGCCTATTTCATTGCCGACACCCAGGTGCGGCCCAATCCGAGCGCGGAAGAACTCGCTGAAGTCGCGGCGCTGGCTGCGATCCACGTGCAGCGCTTCAACATCAAGCCGAAGATCGCCTTCGTCTCGCATTCGGATTTCGGCAGCTACGACACCGAATCCTCGCGAAAGATGCGCCTCGCCAGCAAGATCCTGGCGCAGAAGCATCCCGAGATCGAGGCTGATGGCGAAATGCAGGGCGACACCGCGCTGTCGGAAGCTGCGCGAAAGCTGATCCTGCCGCACTCCAAGCTCGAGGGCGTCGCCAACGTCCTGATCATGCCGAACCTGGACACCGCCAATGTCGCCTACCAGATGATCAAGGTGCTGGCGGACGCGCTGCCGGTTGGTCCGATTCTGGTGGGACCGGCGCGGCCCGCGCATATCCTGACGCCGTCGGTCACCGCGCGCGGTATCCTCAACATGACGGCTGTCGCCGCCGTTGAAGCGCAGGAGCGTGCCAGCCGTCCGCAGCCGACCCTGTTCGGGTGAACGTGGTCAGAAGCGCAAGGACATGATCGTTTGAAAACCGGCGGGGAATGCTCATAATCGCCCGACCATGCGATCCGTATCCATTGCGCACGAGTGAGGGCGACCATGCCAGCGTTTATTACTTTCGGACGCGTTCTGTTCGCCGTTCTGTTCATTGCCTCCGGCGCGTCCAAGCTGTTCGATCTCGCCGCGACCGCTGACGCGATCGGCGGCAAGATCGTGTTTCCGGAAATGCTGACTCCCTATACGGAGCAGCTGCAGACGCTGACCGGAATGCAAATGAAGCAGATGCTGGCGATTGCCGCCGGCGCCGTTGAGCTGCTCGGCGGATTGCTGATCGCGCTGAACATTGGCGCGCGCTTCTTTGCATTGCTGCTGGTGTTGTTCGTGATGGTCGCGACGTTCTACTTTCACGATTTCTGGAACCAGACCGGTCCGGATGCCAAGAACAACATGATCCACGCGCTGAAGAACCTGTCGCTGATCGGCGGGCTGTTCATCATCGCCGGCATCGGGCGCGGGCCTCGGGGCGACGGCGTCTACACCGAAGGCTAGCGTCGCGCTGGCTCTACGTGGTCCGGCGCCACGCTGTCACGGTGACGTCGTGCTCCACGTCGAGTGTTTGGATATCTCCCGCCTTCATGCCGTGGCTTGCGAGGATGGCCTGCGGCGTGCGTTCGGGCACGCCGGGAAAGCAAGGTTTGCCGCCGGGCGGCTGCACATGCGGCGCCTGTGACAGCCAGAAAACGTCGAAGCGATCGAAGAACATCTCGAACACCACGGGGCCGCCGATGACCGCGATGGTGCCGGCACGGATGCCTGTGTGGTCGCGGGCTTCCTCGAACGACGCGCCGGCCGGATTCCACAAGGTTGCCTTGTCGTTCGACGGATCGGCTGCGACGCCCGCCACGCTGCGATTGAGAACGATCCGCCTTCGCCTGGGCGAATTGGGCTGGTCTTCGAAAGAGTATCGGCCGTGCACGATCAGGTCGGATTGATCGAGCGCCGTTGTGAAGAAGCGGAGGTCGCCCGGAAACTTCAGCGCCTCGGGCATCACGCCATGCGCGTCAGCCAGCATGCCCTCCGCGGACACGATGACGTAGCCGTTGAAACGAAGTGCGGGCATCAACTGGGCCGGGCGCCGCTATTCCGAGATCGTTTTCACGACGCTGTTGAGCGGCAGCGTGCTGACGGTCGGCAGCTTGACGTCCTTGACGATGCTCTCGTCATACGACGCAATCGACTGCGCGGGCGCCTTGGCCTTCATCAACACGACCTTGTAGCCGCCGGCCTTGAGCTTGCGGAGCAGGGTGGGTAGTGCCTCGGCGGTGTGCTTCTGGAAATCGTGCATCAGGATGATGCCCTTGCCCATCTTGTCGAGCTTGGTCATCACATTGGAAATCACCTGGTCCGACTTGCGGGTCTTGAAATCGAACGAGTCGATGTCGCAGGAGAAGATCGCGATGTTACGGGTGCCAAGATAGGTCACCATGGCGGGCGGGTGCTGCAGCGCCGGGAAACGGAAGAACGGGGCAGGCGACGCGCCGAGCGCCCACTTCACCGCACTGAGACCCTTCTCGATCTCGTCCTTCTGCTGCTGTTCGGTCAGCTTCTTGCCGTTCAGATTGGCGTGCGACCAAGTGTGCGATCCCACCGTGTGGCCGGCTGCGGCGACTGCCTTCAGCACATCCGGATAGTAGGTGGCGTGCTTGCCGATCGGGAAGAACACGCCCTTGGTGCATTCGTCGGCCAGGGCCTTCAGGACCGTCGGCGTCGTGCTCTGCCACGGGCCGTCGTCGAAGGTCAGCACAACCTCCTTGTCGCGGAGGAAGTCGAGCTGCTTGAAATGTTCGAAGCCGAAGCCCGGGCCGCCGGTGGTGTCGATTTCCACCACCCGGCCCACGCCGAGCGCGTCGGGATTGGCACAGGCCGTCTTCGCCGCAGCCGGCACGGGTGCCGGCGTTGCGGGAGCGGCTGCCGGGGCGGGCGCGCCGGCGGCCTTGGGCGGGGTTTGCGCCCATGCGCTTGCTGCGAACACGGATAGGGTGCCCGCGAAGATCAAACCTGCAGCAATGCGCATCGGTGGCCTCTTGAACGTCGGTTCTGTCCCGGACCGCGGTCCGGTACGATGAACGATGTGGTCCGTTGTCCAAGCATAGCGCAATTTACGGCTGCGCTGCCACGGTCGCGATTTTATCCCCAGCCGCCGAGATGGGGCCGAAGCTAGCTCTCGGAGAGATTGCGGGCGATGGCGGTCTTGATCCGCGTGTCGGTCGGCTCGATCGACTCGAGGAAAGCATCCGCCAGATAGCCGTCGCGGCCGACCAGATACTTGTGAAAATTCCAGCGCGGTACGTCGCGGGGACGCGCAGCAGCCGCCCACTTATAGAACGGATGCGCATTCGCGCCTTTCACGACGGCCTTGGCAGCCATCGGAAAACTGACGCCGTAGTGAACCTGTGCGGTATTGGTAATCTCGGCGACACCCCCGGGCTCCTGGCTGCCGAAATCGTTGCTGGGCACGCCGATAACCGTCAGGCCGCGATCGCGGAATTCGGTCCACAGCTCCTGCAGCCCGGCATATTGCGGCGTGTAACCGCAGAGCGAGGCGGTATTGACCACCATGATCGGCCGCTGGGCGAAGTCAGCCAGCCTGATCTCGCCGCCGGCAAGGGCCGGAAAGGAGAAGCCATAGGCCGTGACCCGACTCATCTCGCCCTGCGCATGCGCGCGACAGCCGATGCCCTGAGCGGCGCCGGCTGCCAGCAAGGCGGTCAGAAAATTTCTTCGGTCCATTATCTGCAAGTCCCGAACCGGAAGGTCCAAGACGCAGGATAGCCGGATCCCGCAACAACCGCGCTCAAGACGTCGTTACGGTGCCAATGAATGCGGTCTAGCGCAGCGGCACAATGAAGTCGGTGCCCTGGCCGGTTTCGCCGCCTGCGGCAATGCCCAGATCAGAGACGATGAGGGAGCCGCCCGTCGCCAGTGCCTCGGTAATCCGCGCCATCGTGTCGTCGGGGATCGAGATGCGGTCCAGCGCTTCCGAGGCCGAGTTCGCCTTGGGCGCCGGTTTCATGTCGATGGCGCCGGTGTTTTTCCGCCGCTGCGTTGCGCTGCCGTCGTCGGTGGCACGGGCGGCCACCGGCATGGAAAGCACCGACCAGTGAAACGTCTTGGCGTCATCCTTGTCGGCCCGCGCGGTAAAGACGTGGGTGCCGAGCGGACGATCGCTGGGGGCGATGGTCACGGGCACATCGAACAGCGGTGCGAAATTCTGCCGAACATAAAGCTTGCCGTCCTTGTTGCTGACCAGCACGGCGATCTGACCGTTACGTTTGGGGGCAGTTGCAATGGCCGGATCGGGTTTGATCCCCGCTGTCTGGTCGTCGAGGTGGCTGGTCTGGTCCTTGCCGGGCTCCGGCACGACGACAACGGCATTCGCCGTGGCCGATGGCTTGTGGTCTGTCGCCTCGGTATTGGAGGGAGCCGGAATCTTCGGGGCGACTGCGACAGTCTCGTTGCTGGCAGTCGGGGTTGCTCCGCCGTCGAGCAGTTTTTCGGTTGCGTTACGGAACTCCGTTGCCTTGTCATCGAATTCGGCTGCGGAAAATGCCTTGGCTGGCCCGATACGGGTATTTTCCGCCCGGCCGGCCGCTTGCGACACATCGGAAAGGGTAGCCACGCCGGCTGCCTGAGGTATCGCACCGCTGGCATCAGCGGTCTGGGTTTGATCGCGCCTCGCAGCACCCGCGGCCTCAACGGTTGCCTTGGCCTGGATCCCGTCAGTCGACGGCTTCAACCCGAGATTCGCCGACGACATGTCTGGCTTGCCGCCCGGGGCACTAACGGGTGTTGCGGCCGGGGATTTTTCCAGCGGCGGCGCGGCTGACGCTACCGGCGTCGGCGCGGGCTTCTGCGTTGTCAGCAAGGGGTGGGAGAATTCAATCGGCGACACTTCGCCCGGCGCAATCACGACGCGGGCGCCCATGCGCGTCCAGCCCCACAGTTTGACGGCGAAGGCCATCGGCATGCGGATGCAGCCATGGGATGCCGGATAACCGGGCAGCACACCGGCATGCATCGCCACGCCGGACCAGGTGATGCGCTGCATGTATGGCATCGGCGCGCCGCTGTAGATGTTCGAGCGGTGATACTTGTTCTTCTGGATCACGCTGAACACGCCCATCGGCGTCGAATGTCCGCGCATGCCGGTCGAAACCGGGCTTTCGGCATACAGGCCGTTGGCGTCGTAGATCTTCAGCGTCTGCCGGTCGATCGAAATGGCGATCACCAGCGGGCCGACCGGTTTGGCGGCTTCTCTTGTCTGAATCGCCGGCTTGGCACCGATGCGGCGCGCCGGCTTCGGGCGTTTCGGCTGCTGCTGCTGCGGCGGCGGCGCCGGTTGTACCGTCGCCGTTGGGTTGTCGTCCGACCAGAAAATTGCCGCGTCTGCCGGAGCGGCGGCGAACAATCCGGCCAAGGCCAAAAAAACAATTCGGAGCGACGGATGCTTGAAAGTCATGCTTGCCGGCTGGGATTGCCGCGCTGCGCCCAAAGCCACCTGAAATGCGTCCACGCCAAATTCCTCGAATCTCGTCTAATAGTTTAGTCTCGCAGACGCGAAACGGGTTCACCAGCTGAGCCATTTGGGCTCCGGCGATTTGGCCATCAGCGTAGCAAAAAAGCCTCACATTGGATTAACGCCAACCGCCGCCGCTTTCGGAGCAGCCATTAATTCCCTATCTAATCTGGACCGTTCACGGAGAATTTCATGACATCCGATCGCCCCGGCGCCAGTTCCCTGCAACGCATAGCGCGCGCGCTTCTCGTCTTCGCTGCGTTCGCCGCCGCTCCGGCCCAGGCTGCGGACGAGCCGGATCTTATTTTCCGCCGTTCCACCGTGTTCAAATGGCTGAGCCCAAACGACAAGCTGGCCACCTACGGTGTCGACGATCCCGAGGTTGAGGGGGTTGCCTGCCACTTCACGGTGCCGGAGCGCGGCGGGTTCAAGGGCTGGCTGGGTCTGGCCGAGGAGGTCTCGGACATCTCACTGGCCTGCCGCCAGATTGGCCCGATCAAGTTCAAGGCCAAGGTGGAGCAGGGCGACGACATGTTCCGCCGGCGCCGTTCGATGTTCTTCAAGAAGATGCAAATCGTTCGCGGCTGCGACGCCAAGCGGAATGTGCTGGTCTATATGGTGTACTCGGACCGCATCATCGAAGGGTCGCCGAAAAATTCGACCTCGTCGGTTCCGATCATGCCGTGGGGGCAGGCTGACAGCGCCATCGAGAAGTGTGGCGACTTCATCCAGTAGATTGGCGCGCCTACTTGAGACCGTCGCCCCCGGCGCGTTTCAATTTCAGCCGTCCCCAGGCCTCCAACTGCATCTCGGGATCGCGGTAGCCGACCAGTTGCACCAGCTTCTGCGGATAGGACTCGTTGCCATGCGCGCCGCTGCCCTGCTGGGACATCGCGCCTTGGCATTTTGCTGCGGGGCGCAGGCTTTGAACGACAGGCCGCAGGGGCCGATTCACGCCGGCCGCAATCGAGTCGTCCCCACGGAGAATATCGGTTCCCACCGCTGCAGTCCTTCTCTTGGATGTAAAAACAAACGCGCTGTCGACCTGAAGGTTGCACACGCACTTGCTTTGTCGATTTACCGAGCTTGTCGTTCAATTTTGTTAACGGCGTAAGACAACTCGGATTCTTTTCGCGCCGTGCGATCCGTCAGTCATTGAAGGCAAGACAACCGCCGAGATTGAACCCGTCCGTCATTGCCGCTTTCTGCGCACGATACTTTCCGCAGTCAGTCGCGACGCTCCTGAACTTGCCTGTCCCTCGCCTCGGGTCCTCATCGGAAGACCGCAGCGACGGTATCCCCTCGGGATCGGCATCTTTCAGACTCGATGGTGAGCATGAATTGCGGGCACCCGGCGCAGTTGACCGTCAACTGCCTTGGGAACCATTAGACTCTCAAAAAACCACCATGGATGTTCATTTTTGCACGGCGCTCTTGGGCGCCGACCGGATTGGGCTCAACGCAGTAATCCATTGAAATGATTTATGTTCTTGTGTCGTGTTTCATTGACAGTGAGGCAATGAAACAAATCTTGCCGGCCACGAAACCATTTTGAGTGGCGGCGCCGACGTCCCGAAACAGGGGACGGCTATTGGTCTCTCAACGACGCAGCAGACAGCGCTGCTCACAGGAGATCATCAAATGCGCACCCTCAGTTTCATCCTGGCTTTTGCATCCGTTCTCACCGGCCCATCTATGGCGGGCTCGGTGGACAACGGCCTGCCGGGCATCGGCGCGTTTTCCTACCATGCATCAGTGTCGAACCCCGTGCCGCCGGCCATGATCGTCGCTGCCCGCTAGACGTCAGCAACATTAGCCGGTCAGCAAAGCAGACATGATGATCCGACCTCGTTCCTTGGCCGCATTCGTTCTGGCCGCCAGCCTTGCCAGTTTTGCGCTCGGGTCACCGGTGCATGCGCAGATATGGTCGTGGAAGAAGCTGCCCGACCAGCGCGGCGAGTTCGTGCGCCTGTGCGCGCCCCACATGGTCAGCCGCTGGGCGCATCCGGAGTCTGTCTGCGTCTGTCTCTACGATTACGCCCTGGCCCCGGTCGAAGATCCCGATCTTCGCGAGGCGCTATTGCGCGGCATCAGTGAGCGTGGCGTGCCGACCATCGAGCACGACTGGGTTCCGCCGTCCAAGCAGGCGCAGATCAGCACGACTTTCACGCAGATCGCCAAGCCGACCATGCAATGCATGTTCGAGCCTGCAAAGTAACCGCCACCGCTGGCCATCACGGCTCGGTCACGTTGCAATCGCCGCTTGCAGGGCCGTATCGCTGCGCGAGGACGACTGCGGTGAGATGCGATGCTAGTTTTTCTTGGTACCGAGGCGGGGCACGCATTTGCGTACACGGTTGACGCCGCCGGCGGTCAGATTGGTGCCGGTGACTTCCTTGATCTGCCCCGTGGGACACGTCCCGTCATCGACCTGAATGCGCTGCCCGAGCCGCAGTTCCGGGATGTCACTTTCTCGCGCATATTGCTCGGCGCTCGCGGGGATCGTCATCGCAAGCAGGACGAGCCCGCCCAATAATCCGATTGACGGGCGCATCTGACCCTCCCTCACTTGTTGCGCGTCACTTGTTCTGAATCTTCAGACCGTCCGGACCGACGTTGATCTGAACGCCGCTCGGTTCTTTCTTGGTCTGGTAGAGATTGTAGCCGAGCACTCCGATGCCGACGATCAGTGCGCCGATGATCAGGAATAGCACGTTGCGGTTGCCGGACATGAAGCCTCTCCGTGAGCTCTGGCTCGAATGCGGATTGTAAAGATACGCCCGCGATTCTCATAGCCGACATAACACCTGCGTGGTGGCGCAGATTGTGCTTGGATCATGGAACCGCGATTTCTGGAGCCTACGACTGATGAACGCCACCGACCTTCACCGCAAGATTCTCGATGCCGTCGATGCCGGCTTTGACGCCCAATTGAAGACCACCCAGGACTTCGTCGCCATTCCTTCCACGCGCGGCGCCGAAGGCCCGTGCCAGGACATGATCGGCGACCTGCTGCGCCAGCGCGGCTACGAGGTCGACGACTGGCACATCGACGTCGAGGATCTCAAGGACCTCAGAGGCTTTGGGCCGATCGAACACGATTTCTCCCGTGCCCGCACTGTGGTCGGCACCTATCGTCCGGCCACCAATGCCGGCCAATCGCTGATCCTGCAGGGCCACTGCGACGTGGTGCCGACCGGTCCGCTCGACATGTGGGACAACCCGCCATTCTCGCCTGTCATCAAGGACGGCAGGATGTATGGCCGCGGCGCCTGCGACATGAAATCGGGCACCATCGGGGCGCTGTACGCGCTGGATGCCATCAAGGCAGCCGGGCTGAAGCCGACCGCGCGCATTCACTTCCAGTCGGTGATCGAGGAGGAGTCGACCGGTGTCGGCGCGCTGTCAACGCTGCAGCGCGGCTACCGCGCCGATGCCTGCTTCATTCCCGAGCCCACCGCCGGCAAGATGGTGCGCTCGCAGGTCGGCGTGATCTGGTTTCGATTGAAGGTGCGCGGCTTCCCCGTCCATGTGTTCGAGGCGGGCTCCGGCGCCAATGCGATCACCGCGGCCTATCATCTGATCCACGCGGTCGGGCAGCTCGAGATCGAATGGAACAAGCGCGCGGTCAACGATCCGCATTTCAAGAATGTGAACCACCCGATCAACTTCAATCCCGGCATCATCAAGGGCGGCGACTGGGCGTCCAGCGTGCCGGCATGGTGCGATATCGATTGCCGGATCGCGATCCTGCCGGGCTGGTCGGTGGCCGATCATCAGGCCGAGATTCTCGCCTGCATCAACAAGGCTGCGCGCGATCATCGCTTCCTGTCCAACAACCCGCCGCAGGTCGAGTGGTCGGGCTTTCTATCGGAAGGCTACGAGCTAAAAGACTCCGCCGCACCGGAAGCGGCGTTCGGAAAGGCCTATGACGCCGTCTATGGCGGGGCCACGCCGGACCTGGTCTTCACCGCGCTGACCGACACGCGCTTCTACGGGCTGAACTACGACATCCCCAGCCTGTGCTTCGGCGCCGATGGCCAGGCGATGCACGGCTTCAACGAATATGTCGATCTGGAATCGCTGCGCAAATCCACCAAGGCGACGGCGTTGTTCATCGCCGAATGGTGCGGCGTGGAGGCGGTGTAGTATGCGATCGCTGTGAATCTCTCGTTTCCCCGGACGCGGTGCGGCATTCTTATGCCGCTCCGCAGATCCGGGATCCCGGTTGCCTTGCCTTTGCGATACCGGGACCCCGGACCAGCAGCGCACCACGCGGCAAACGCCGCGCGTTGCGCAGCATCCGGGGAGCACGACCTGCGTTAATCGGCAGGCCATAGCGCTGCGACGATGGCATCGAGGCCGTCGGTCAAGGCTGCGGGCCCGGGCTGCAGGATCAGCGGCGATTTGATCTCGACGATGCGGTTGTCGCGCACCGCGGGAATGTCCGCCCAGCCCGGCCGGTGCCGGATCTTGTCCGGCACCACCTTCTTGCCGCACCACGAGGCTAGGATCACGTCCGGGGCAGCCGCGCGAACATCGTCCTCGGTGACGATCCGGTGCTTCGCGGCCTTCTCGGCCCGTAGCTTGGGAAACACGTCGTCGCCGCCGGCAATCTCGATCAGCTCGGAGACCCAGCCGATGCCGGTGATCAGCGGGCCGTCCCATTCCTCGAAATACACTTTCGGCCGCACGGGATGCTGTCTTCCCGAAGCTGCCACCTCGGCCAGTCGCTGCTCGTACTGCAAGGCGAGCTGCTCGGCGCGGTCGGTCGCATCGACCATCGCGCCGAGCATGCGGATCATCGCCAGGATGCCTTTGACGCTGCGCTGGTTGAAAACGTGGATCGCGATGCCTTCGCGGACCAGGGCGCTCGCTATGTCGGCCTGCAGGTCGGAAAAGCACAGCACCAGATCGGGATCGAGCGCGAGGATCTTCGGCATGTCGGCGGACAGGAACGAGGACACCCGCGGCTTCTCGCGGCGTACCTGCGGTGGCCGCACGGCATAGCCGGAGACGCCGACGATGCGATCCTGCTCGCCGAGCAGATACAGCGTCTCCACCGTCTCTTCGGTGAGGCAGACGATCCTTCGGGGCGGGTAGTGGTGCATGACGTCGATATGCCAGCCCGCGCCGTGCGTGTCACATTTCGACAGCGATCTTGCGGGGACGACGCGGCCGGGGCGTTAGGAGTTGGTTAAGGTTGCATGGCTTTCAGCCATTGTTTGCAGGGCTTGCCGACATTTGAGGCGGAGGCGGGGGTTGAACATTATGGTGCGATGCACAATATAAGGCTGTAGGGAATCGACGCCGCTTCGAGGGCTCCTAAACGGAGTTCTGACGATGCAAAACGCTTTAAAGACCGTTCCGACGCAGGCCCCCGGCAGCGTCCGGACATTGACGGCACGAGAGTTGCCGCTGTTTCGTGAACATATGTTGCGTCTTGACCGCGAAAGCCGTCGCGATCGTTTCAACGGTTCGCTGGATGACAATTTTTTGGCGCGCTACGCGATGCAGTGCGTCAGCGACGGCACCATCATCCTTGCCTATTTCGAGGATGGCGTGGTGCGCGGCGCTGCCGAACTGCACCAGCCCGACCTGTCGCCCGGCTCGCTGCCGGAGATCGCCTTCAGCGTGGAGGCCTGCGTGCGCCGCCAGGGCGTCGGTAGCATCCTGTTCACCAGATTGATCGATAAAGCGTGCTCGCTTGGCTATGAGAGCCTGCGCATCACCACCGGCGCACAGAACGATGCGATGCGCGCGCTGGCCAACAAGTTCGGCGCCAAGCTGTCGTTCCGCCACGGTGAATCGACGGGGACCATCGATCTCAAGCAGTCGCCGATGCCCGGCATGGTCGCGGCGCGCACCTCGGGACTCGATATCGGCCGTGCGCTGGTTGACTACAACCGCGCCTGCTGGGGTCTGGTCATGAAGATGTATGGATTGGGAAAAGCCTCGTAAGCGAGGCTGCGGCAGGGCGATATCGCCCTGCCTCGAGCGCGCGCGTGTTACGCGCCGACGCGCTTGTCGTTGCCGACGATCCTGCGTGACACCTTACGTTCCACGATGATCGAGCGCTGTGCGCCCTGTTCGCCTGCAATCACCCGCGTCGAACGCGCGGCGGTGCGGCTGGCCTTCTTCACTTCGGTCTGCACGGCGTCGAGCGGCATGCCCATCAGCGCCGCGGCGATCTCGGCCTGCTGGTCCAGATCTTCGGTGATGCCCATGGCGGCGAAGATCGCTTCTTCCAGGGTCGGCGGGTCGCGCCTGACGCGACGCGTGCCATACTTCGTATTCCAGTCTTCGCTCATCTCTCGCCTCAATGTTGATTTGAGATACGTAATTGAGCCAATGTTGCATTGCAATATGAATTGCTCGCGACAATGCAGCCATGCACATCACCTTTTGCTGAAGCTGCTCTCGCCGCCATCAACGCGTCGTTTAGTCGGTCGCGGCGGAAGCAGTTGGCACCGGTTGCGGCCAGCGCTTCAGCGCGGCGTGGCCGGCTTCGGTAAGTAAGTAAGAGCCGCGCTCGGCGCGATCGAACCAGCCATAGACATTGCGATGCAGGATCTTCTGCGCGTCGGGATAGTCCGGCGTCAGTTCGCGCACCTTGCGCGGGCCTTCTACCAGCGCCGCGGCACAGGCAAGCGCCTGCTGCCGGTAGGCGGTCATGATCGGCGCCCGCGTGCTGCCGCCGAGCACCGGATCGCCCTTGCGCCGGATGTGCTCGCTCACCAGGCGCGAACGCTTCTTCGGATTGCGGCGCGGCGCCGCGGTCGCGGGCGGCACCAGGATCTCGACGCCGCCGGCATCGGTGATCCCCAGCAGTCCGAAGCCGAGGCGGCGGCACAGGTTGCGATAGCGCGCATCGCTCTCGCGGCCCTTGCCGCGGATCGACAGTTTGGCCGCCAGCCAGACCTCGTCACAGGCGCCGGCGCGGTCGACGCCCTGAAGCAGCAGTTCGAGATTGAAGGTCAGTTTCAATTCGCCGATCACCACGAGCGGCGGATCGTCGCCCTTCAGTGCCACCAGGTCGCAGCCGCCGATCTCGCCCTTGACGGTGAAGCCGAGGCCTTCGAGGAAGTTCTTGACCGGTAGGTAGAGGGTGGTTTCCAAAACGGGCCTGCGCAGTGAGACGATGGGTCGCTGGAACCGCGACTCAATGCTTGAGTTTAGACCGGATCGCGCGCGACGGCAGCCTGGGGGCCGCTCTGACCGGCGCGGAGCCCGGAGACCTCCTTGCAGCGACTTCTTGAAATGTCGGATAGTTTTCGTGTTCTGCCGCACCTCGTAGCGCTGGCGATTACCTATGTGCTGGCGCTGCCGATCGGCTGGAACCGAGAACGCGCCGAGCGCAGCGCCGGCCTGCGGACCTTCCCGCTGGTCGCGTTGGCGACCTGCGGCATCGTGCAGGCGACCGAGGGCGTTCTCAATGGCCACCCCGAAGGCACCGCGCGCATCATCGAGGGATTAATGACCGGCATGGGCTTCATCGGTGGCGGCGCCATCCTCAAGCACAACGGCTCGGTACACGGCACCGCCACCGCCGCCAGCCTGTGGTCGACCGGCGCCACCGGTGCGGCGGTCGGCCTCGGCGCCTATGACGTGGCTGTCGTGATCTCCTTCGCCACGTTCATGACCTTGTGGCTGCTGGTGCCGTTCAAGCGCGAGGGCGATGGCGAGGGCGAGGGCAAGACCGAGGCGGGCTGAAACCGGCAGCTATTCTTGCAAATGTCGCGATATCCGGATCGATGACGACGCCGCATTGACCATTTTCCGCGGATTCTGACGATTTCGTCCGCACATGGCAGCAATGAGTGGCATTTTGCTGCAGAGCAGCGTAAAGCAGCGTCAACCACCCGTACCGGACTCCTGGACCCGACGTGACCGCCCGATATGAGGGGCGGCAGATTCGTTTCCGTTTGGTCCAATTGGGTCCCGACCGCACAGCGGTCCTTGAAACCAAGGTTTACATCCCCGTGACATTTCTATCGACAGGTCCGTCGCTCGCCCGCGCGTTGGCCGAGCGCAACTACAGTGAATCCACCCCGGTGCAGGCCGCCGTGCTGGCCGATGACGCCGCCGGACGCGATCTGCTGGTCTCCGCCCAGACCGGCTCCGGCAAGACCGTGGCCTACGGCCTAGCCATTGCCGACAACCTGCTGGAAGGCGCCGAGAAGCTGCCGAAGGCCGGTCTGCCGCTGGCGCTGATCGTCGCGCCAACCCGCGAACTCGCTTTGCAGGTGCACGGCGAACTGACCTGGCTCTACAAATATGCCGGCGCGCGCGTCGTGTCCTGCGTCGGCGGCATGGATCCGCGCAAGGAGCAGCGCGACCTCGCCGAAGGCGCCCATATCGTCGTCGGCACGCCCGGCCGTCTCTGCGACCATCTCCGCCGCAACCGCCTCGATGTCTCGCAGCTCAAGGCCGTGGTGCTCGACGAAGCCGACGAGATGCTCGACATGGGTTTTCGCGAGGACATGGAGTTCATCCTCAAGACCACGCCGTCGACCCGCCGCACGCTGCTGTTCTCGGCAACGCTGCCGCGCGGCATCGTCGCGCTGGCCAAGCAGTATCAGCAGCAGGCGTTCCGCGTTGAAGTCGCCGGCGCCGATGGCGGCCATTCCGACATCGAATATCGTGCCATCCGTATTTCGCCGAACGACGTCGACCACGCCGTGGTCAACGTGCTGCGCTACTTCGAGTCGCCCAGCACCATCGTGTTCTGCAACACCCGCAACGCGGTCCGTCATCTGCAGACCGTGCTGCAGGAGCGCGGCTTCTCGGTGGTCGCTCTCTCCGGCGAGCTGACCCAGAACGAGCGCACCTCGGCGCTGCAGGCGCTGCGCGATGGCCGCGCCCGGGTCTGCGTCGCCACCGACGTCGCCGCGCGCGGCATCGATCTGCCCAATCTCGGCCTCGTCATTCACGCCGACCTGCCGAACGACGCCGAAGTGATGCAGCATCGCTCCGGCCGCACAGGCCGCGCCGGCAAGAAGGGCGTCAGCGTCCTGCTGGTGCCGCCGTCGCGCAAGCGGCGCGCCGAACTGCTGCTCAATCTCGGCGGCATCGATGCTGTCTGGGGCAGCGCGCCGACCGTCGAGGAAATCCGCACCCTCGATCAGCAACGCATGCTGAAGGACACCTTGTTCACCGAGGAGTCCACCGAGGAAGATCTGACGCTGGCCCGCGCCATGCTGGCCGAACGTTCGGCCGAGGACATCGCCGCGGCGCTGGCGCGTCTCTATCGCGCGCGTCTGCCGGCGCCGGAAGAGGTGCAGGATCCCGGCACGTTCCGCGGCCGCGACGATCGCGCGCCGGTGCGTGGCCGCGATGCGCGCAACACCGACGGTCATGACGGTCCGCGCCAGGTGCGGCCGAAGTCGAAGCCGCGCGAGAGCATGGGCGAAGGCTCCATGTGGTTCCGCGCCGCCATCGGCCGGCAGAAGAACGCCGAAGCCCGCTGGCTGCTGCCGATGATCTGCCGTCGCGGCGGCATCGAGAAGAACGACATCGGCGCCATTAAGATCTACGACGCCAACTCGGAATTCGAGATCGCCGCGGGCGCGGTCGAAAAATTCCTGGTCATGGTCAAGCGTCCGGACAAGGAAGACAACATCCGCATCGAGCCGCTGCCGAACGGCCCGGAAGGCGCCATCGCCTCGTCGCGTCCGAAGCCGGAAGATCGCGACTACTCCAATGCCAAGCGCAAGCCGAGCTACAGCAAGAGCTCCGACGGCGACCGGCCGGACTTCAAGGACAAGTCGTCCTACAAGGAGAAGTCCTGGAACGACAAGGGCGACCGCAAGCCCTATGCCGGTGACAAGCCGCGCTACGAGGGCAAGCCTACTTACGAAGGCAAGCCGAGCTACGACAAGCCGCAGGGCGAGCGTGTGCCCTATGTGAAGAAGCCGCGCGCCGACAAGCCGCCTTATGTCGCCAAGGCCAAGCGCGAAGGCGCCGCCGGATTCGAGAAGCCGGCCTTCGGCAAGAAGAACAAGGGCTAAGAGCCAAGGCGCAGACTGTCGTCGTACGGCTTGACCGGGCGACCCAGTATTCGGCGACGTTGATGACACGACGCATCGACAACGTTTACTGGGTCACCCGCCTTCGCGGGTGACGACAGCGATAGCGAACTGCAAATTTACACCCGACCGCTGACCGGCAGCAGCGCGCCGGTGACGGCGCTGGCGGCGTCGCTGGCGAGAAACAGAATGACCTCGGCGAGTTCGTCGGCGCGCACCCACTTCGAGAAATCGGCACTGGGCATGTCGCGGCGGTTGGCCGCCGTGTCGATGGTCGAGGGCAATACGGCGTTGACCGTAACCTTGCCCTTCAACTCGGCGGCCAGAGTCTCGGTGAGGCGATGCACGCCGGACTTCGATGCTGCGTAGGGGCCCATGCCGGCGCCGGCCTGCAGCGCGCCGATGGCGCCGATATTGACGATGCGTCCGGCTTTCGATGCCACCAGATGCGGGATCGCGGTGCGCGAGGCGTTCAGCGCGGTGAGCAGGTTGAGCCGGTGCATCTTCTCCCAGGTCGCGGTGTCGCCGTCGCCGACGGTCTGGTAGGAAAAGGCGCCAGCGATGTTGATCAGCACGTCGATGCCGCCGAAATGCGCGACCGTGGCGGCGATGGCCTGGCCCGCCTGCGCCGCATCCGCGAGATCGACGCCGCCGACCTGCAGGCGATCCGCGGTCTTGCCGTCTGCGGCCTGGATGGCGTGATCGATCTCGGCCACGCGCGCGCCGCGACCGCGCGCCATTTTCACCACGACCTGGCCGAGTGCGCCGGAGGCGCCGGTGACGACGACGATTTTTCCGTTCATGCGGGTTTCTCTCTAGCCGGTACACGATATTTCATGAGAAAAAGAACAGCTTGCACGCGGCGACGCAAGGGCTGCCGCGCGCGGACCTTGATGAACGGATGTGCGCATGGCGAGTCCGAAGACCCCGGCCGACGTCGTGCGTTTTCCGCACGCATTTCCAAATCTGAAGAACGCCATCAAGCATGATGACGTGGTCAGGATCATTGCCGTGGGGTCGTCATCGACCGCGGGCAGGGGCGACATCCTTCCATATCCTTACTCGCTCGAGCGCGCGCTGCGCGAAAAATTCAAGCCCTGCATGATCGATGTGGTCAAGCGCGGCGTCGGCGGCGAAGACGCGCCGGAGGAACTGGACCGCTTACGCAAGGCTGCCGGCGAGAAGCCCGCCATGATTATCTGGCAGGTGGGGACCAATGCGATTTTTCACGAGGAGAACTATGCCGGCGGTCAGGTCGTGGCGGCGATCGAACAAGGGCTCGATGCGATCTGCAAGGCGAGCATCGACGTACTGGTGATGGACCTGCAATACGCGCCGGCGCTGCTACGGCCCGAACGGCGCAAACAGACGCTGGAGATGGTGCAGCGGATAGACGAGATCGTAGCGGCCCGGCCCGGCAGGGATCTGCAACTGTTTCGACGTTTTGCCCTGATGCGGCACTGGCACGAAATCGACGGCATTTCGTTCGACTGGATGACCGATCCGACCGACGGTGAACGGTTGCACCAGAGCGAGTGGAGCACGCGCATGGTGTCCCAGGCGCTCTGCAATGCGCTGGCAGAGTCGGCCAGCTAGCGTCGCAACTACTCCGCCGGCCGCATCTGCACCGGCCGCGTCCGCGGATGCACGAAGGCCGTGAGCGTCAGTCCGAGCGCCGCGGCGGCGACCAGCGCGGCCAGCAGCGGCAACTGCCCATAGTGGGCGCCCGCGGTCAGGGCCACGCCGCCGAGCCAGGCGCCGACGGCATTGCCGAGATTGAAGGCGCCCTGGTTCAGGGTCGATGCGAGGTTCGGCGCGTCGGTGGCGGCATCGACCACCCAGATCTGCAGCGGCGACACCAGCGCGAAGGCAAGCCCGCCCCACAGCACCAGCAGTGCCAGCGTCGGGACCATGGCGTGGCTGACGAAGGCCAGCGCGGTCAGGACGGCCATCAACCCGCAGAAGCCGCCGACCACCGTGCGCAGCAGGTTGCGGTCGGCGAAGCGGCCGCCGAAGAAATTGCCGACGGTGAGGCCGACGCCGATCGCCAGCAGCGCGCCGGTGACGCCGTGCGGCGTGAGGCCGGTGACGTCTTCCAAGAGCGGCGTGATGTAGGTGAACAGGCTGAACATACTCACCGAGGCCAGCGTCGAGATCAGCATCGGCAGCAGCACCGGCCAGCGGCCCAGGGTGCGGAACTCGCGGGCGAGGCCGCCGCGCGTGCCGGGCAGGCCGGAGGGCACGTAGCGGGTGATCGCCAGCCCGGCCACGAGCCCGATCGCGACCACCGCCCAGAACGCCGCGCGCCAGCCGGCGAACTGGCCGAGCGCGGTGCCGAACGGCACGCCGAGCACATTGGCGAGCGTCAGGCCGGCGAACATCAGCGAGACCGCCTGCGCGCGCTGCTCGCTGGCGACGAGGTTGCTGGCGACCACCGCGCCGATACCGAAGAACGCGCCGTGGGCGAAAGCGGTGACCACGCGCGCGGTCATCAGCAGGCCGTAGGTCGGCGCCAGCGCGCAGCCGAGATTGCCGATGATGAACACCGCCATCAGCGCCAGCAATGCGGTCTTGCGCGGCAGGCCGGCAGTGGCAATGGCCACGATGGGGGCGCCGACCACCACGCCCATGGCATAGCCGGACACCAGATAGCCCGCCTGCGGAATGCTGACGCCGAAGTCGCCGGCAACATCGGGCAGCAGCCCCATGATGACGAATTCGGTGGTGCCGATGCCGAACGAGGCGGCGGCCAGCGCGAGAATGGGACGGGATATCATCGAATCGTGGCTCCGGGGCTGTCCATGGTGCGGCGCAGCATCCGAGTCAGAAATGGCATGGGCGGGGTGCTTTGGCGAGGCGCGTGAGGGGGATGCAGCCCTGCATCATGCGGCCATCAAAATCGCGGGAGCGGCGATGCCAGCGTTGCCGCCGCGTCGTGGGCGTCAGGCGGTGGCGCGCACGGGCGCCGGGCGGGCCGCCGCCAGCCGCTGGACGTAGCGATTGCCGGCGTCGGCGGGCACCGCCTTGCGGCGAACCAGGTGATGCAGGCAGTTAGCCGCGAGGTCGAACGAGCCGTAGCAATGGTGCGCGACGAGCGCGAGATGCTTAAGCTGCTCGGCGTCCATCGCCTCGGCCTCGATGAAATTGCGCACATAGACCACGTCGGCCTCGACCAGACTGGTTGAGGGCTGCGGCCGGATTGGGCCCCATCATCGGCGCGATCATCTTCTTGTTGATGGCCGCGAACATGTGCGGGATGAAGCCGAGGCTGCGCAGTTCCAGATCGACGTCGCCGAACACCGGCTGATCCTTGTACAGCGGCACGAAGGAAACCTCGGTGTGAACGGCGACGGCCCGGGTCAGCCGTGCGCGGCCGTGGCGGAACACCGACAGTTCCGATCCCTGAATGTCGATCTTCAGCAGGTCGAAGGGCGTCAGTTCGGCGATGTCGTCCAGCCGCTGTGTGGCGAGCGTCGATTCGCCGATCACGCGGCCGAGTTCCGTGAAGCGCGGGAAATGCATCAGCGTCTTGTCGTCGGGCTGCAGCAGGCTGGCGAAGCCGATGCCACGGCAGATTTTCAGCGTATGAGTCTCACCATCGCCGATCGCATAGGGCAGATAGGTTTCGAGATCGCCCTTGGCGGCGTTGAGCCGGGCCAGCGCCTGGGGATGCGGATCGAATCCGGTGACGCGGCAGAGGCGGCGTTCCAGCATCGCCTTGTAGGGCGCGTCGCCGTCGATCGGATTGGCGCCGATGTCGACAATATGAGTCAGGCGCGCGGGCGCGAGCAGGGCCACCAGGGAGTCGTCAGTTGAATCGATCACTGGCTGTTTCCGTTCGTCATGAACGGACCAGTGCATCAAACCGCGAGGGATTCAGCCGGGCGAGATCGTCGCGTGCCGCCATTCTGGCAGCGCAGATTGTCGCAGGTATTCGGCTGGGCGCTGGCAGCCTTAGGCGCGTTCTTCCCAGATCATCGCCAGATGCACGATGGTCTGCACGGCCTTTTCCATGTCCTGGCGGCTGACCCATTCGGTGCGGCCGTGGAAGGCATGTTCGCCCGCAAAAATGTTGGGGCAGGGCAGGCCCATGAACGACAGCCGCGAGCCGTCGGTGCCGCCGCGGATGCTGGTGCGCTTCGGCTCAAGGCCAGCGCGGCGGATCGCCTCCATTGCGTAGTCGACGATATGAGGATGCAGGTCGATCACCTGCTTCATGTTGCGGTACTGGTGCTTGATCTCCAGCGACGCGGTGGAATGCGGATAGTCGCGCATCACATCGTCGACGATGGCATGCAGCAGCGCTTCCTTTTCGGCGAGCCCGGCATCGGTGAAATCGCGCACGATGAAACTCACCGTGGCTTTTTCCAGCGCGCCGGAAATGCTGATCGGATGCAGGAAACCTTCCTTGCCCTCGGTGGTCTCGGGCGAGCAGGAGTCCTTGGGCAGCCGGTCGACGATCGCCGCCGCGATCTTGATGGCGTGCTCCATCTTGCCCTTGGCGAAGCCGGGATGGGTGCTGACCCCCTCGATGGTGATCACCGTGCCATCAGCCGAAAAGGTCTCGTCCTCGATGTGGCCGGCGGTCTCGCCGTCCATGGTGTAGGCGAAATCGGCGCCGAGTTTTTGCAGGTCGACCTTGTCGACGCCGCGGCCGATCTCCTCGTCCGGCGTGAACAGGATTTTGATGACGCCGTGCTTGATGGCGGGGTTGGCGACCAGGAAGCGCGCCGCGTCCATGATCTCGGCGAGGCCGGCCTTGTTGTCGGCGCCGAGCAGCGTGGTGCCGTCGGAGGTGATGATGTCGTGGCCGATCTGGTCGGCCAAAGCCGGGTTGTCGGCGGCGCGGATCACCTGCGTTGGGTCGCCGGGCAGCACGATGTCGCCGCCCTGATAATTGCTGACGATCTGCGGCTTGACGTCCTTTCCGGTGCAATCCGGCGAGGTGTCCATGTGCGAGCAGAAGCAGATCACCGGCACTTTTTTGTCGGATGTCGCGGGGATCGTTGCGTAGACGTAGCCGTGCTCGTCCAGATGCGCGTCGGCGAGCCCGATCTCGCGCAGCTCGGCGGCGAGCAGGCGGCCGAGATCCTTCTGCTTTTCGGTGGACGGGCAGGTGGGGGAGGAGGGATCGGACTGGGTGTCGATCACCACATAGCGCAGGAAGCGCTCGGTGACGGTGTGCGTGAACGCGATGGAGGTCACTGGCATCACCGTATGGCTGGAGGGCGCACCGTCCCGGACCGCCGCGCGGCGGCCCGGAGTGTCGAATCGCTGATAAAGCCTAGACGGCTTCCTTCAGTTCCTTGGCGGCGCGGAACGCGACCTTCTTGCTGGCCTTGATCTGGATCGCTTCGCCGGTGGCGGGGTTGCGGCCCATGCGGGCGGCGCGCTTGCGCACCTGCAGGATGCCGAGACCGACGATGCGAATCCGCTCGCCCTTCTTGAGGTGCTTGGTGATGCGGCCGACCATGTCGCCGAGAATCTCTTCTGCCTTCTTCTTCGACAACTCATGCTCTTCCGCCAGGGCGGCGGCGAGGTGCTTGAGGGTGACGGTGGCGGGGGCGGCGGCCTTTTTGGCTGCAGCGGCGGTCTTCGCTGCGGCCGGGGTCGCGGTAACTGCTTTTTTCGCCATGAATTCTGGCCCTCCTCGTTGGTGTGATCCTGGAAACCTAAGGCCCGCAGGGCTTAAACGATTCGGGGGCCGGCTGACTACGCTGTTTGCCCTGCAAATAGCCGGTTATTCGCATCGGCGATCATCGAAGGCCGAATGAAAAAGGGCTTTCGCAACGTCCTTGACTTCAATTGGTCACCCCTTTATGTCCACCCTCACTGCGGGATTGCAAACGATCCACGCGGGAGTAGCTCAGTTGGTTAGAGCGCTGCCCTGTCACGGCAGAGGTCGCGGGTTCGAGTCCCGTCTCTCGCGCCAGTTTTATAAACTGGTTCAGCACCTTAGCAGATCCCCCGAATTCCAGTTTCGACTCCATCCCAAGGCACTTTCGACTCCGTGCGCCTGTTTCGTTCTCGTTCGCCATCACGCGGCGCCTTCCTTGGTGCCTGCAGAGCGCAGCAGAGACCGCCACGCGCCCGCGCTTCGGCTGCGAGCCGAACCAGCGCCGCGCTGTGAGGCCGGTAGGTGGCCTGCAGATCGCGATTGGTGTCGATCGAATTGGCCATCTTGCCGGCGAGCGCCGCGGGATCGACTCTGCCAGTCGTGGCTTCGACGGCACCTGAGCGGCGCATGTCTGAAAACTTGCGATATGGCGTTGCTGGATCTCGCCGGCACCATTGGCCACGGCAGGTTCATTCGCCACCCTGAGATCAATCAGGCGAGCATCGCCCCTTAAGCTACCCATCGGACAGACAAACTCCAAGCCTTCCATCTAAGATTGCACGAATCATTCGCTGGAGTTTCTGTTGCCCCACTTCGGATCTCACCATCGTCTTGAGTGCGTATGCGGAGCGTACATGGGCTTGACGCGGCGGAGCCCTCACCCGGTCCTCGGCGTGCACTTTGAGATTCAGACGTTTCAATGCAGGAAGTGCTGCGCCGAAGTTGAGCGAAGCGCTGGCGGCAATGGGGAACGGCCGCCAGAGGACGCAAAAACTGATATCGTCCCTCACTAGTGCAGGGGTGAAGCAGTCGGTTTCAAAATTGCATCATCCAGGTCGTTGCTATGAGGCGGGCGGCTGCTGGACCGCCTAGTCAGCAAGCTCGGTCAAACCTGGAGCCGCGACCTATTTTGGCGGGCGAAGCTCGCCCCTGATCCAGTTTACCGCTTCGCTCTTGATCGGATCGGGGCCGTCGCACTCGAAGCAGCGCAGCATGCGCGGGCCGCGCCCGCCCGGCGGCAGCGCCAGCGCCATTTGCGATCCGCAGTGAGGGCACCGCTTTGCCTGGTCGATCTGTCCCATGGTGCTTTAGAGAACTGCGCCACCGGCCGCTGTCAATCCGGAAGTCGTGCAAGGAAGCGAAGCCGTCCAGCTGAGCATCTACCGACGAATGTACCGACGCGTCTTGCCCGTTGGGCGCATCGGGAGGACCTGTTCGCACGGGCTTTCGCCGGCTGCTCGTGATGGAGGCCATCGGGGCGCTGGATGGAACGTAGTGCGATTCCTCCTGTTGGGTCCGGTATGTGACACAGGAGCGACGCAGATGATCGACGATCTCAAGCGCCTCGATCCAATCCGAAAGGCCCGCCTCATCATCGCTGCCCACCGCCTCCGGCGAAGATCCCTTGAAAGCTGGAATGTTGAGGGCTGGCGGATCTCGCGGCTGTTGAACGATGCCGATACCACGGAACTCGCCGACGACGCTGAGCAGCAGTACCGTCTCCATGAGAATTAGATCGGCCTTATAGTCGTGCCGGGCCGGGCCGAGATGATCCGCCGCCTGAATGAGAACATGCATCGCGTTCTGCCAAGCCGGCTTGTTCTGCTCGGCCTTCGGCAGGCCGACGATGTGGAGGCCGGCATCCCGCAGAGTGAAGACCGGCATCCCGCAGAGTGAAGAGAAGCTTGCCCGACGGCAATTCGATCGGGTTGGCGAAGTGGATATCCCAGGACATCATGCAGACCGTAGCCTAGACGGCCGCTAAGTGCGGCTGCGGCGTTGTGCGGGCTTTGTTGTTTAGCTGATCGCGTGATGGTGCTGGCTTCGGCGGGAGGCCGCCGCATGTGTTTCGGCGGTGCAGATACCACTACCTGACCTCAAGCTCGTCGCCGGATGCATGACGACATGACCAGTGTTCGCCCAGAGGAGCCGGCCGACCAGAATAACGTGAAAGCGCGGGGCCGTTGTCGCAGGTGCAATAGCCGTTCGATAAAACGAATATCTCGGCACCGCCGACGAGACTGCCGCTCGCGATTTCCCGAAAGCCGTTCGGGAGCTTTTTAAAGACAGCGTAGTGCGCGCAGCTAAGCTCGGCGGCGACGACAGCGGGGGATCCGATCAGACCTTTTATGGCCAAACCGAGAAGTATCGACCTGAGGGTGCGGCGGCAAAAGGCCATCTGTGAGGACGTCCGCCCTATCGAGCGGCTCGGTGGGTGACGAGTTAAAACGAGCTCGGGAGCGCGCCTCGCAACGACGTTTGGCCATATGGCCATATGCCCGTCGTCGAGGCCGAGTTGCGGCCGTTCGGCCTGGAGGTCGCGCTTGTCGTAATAGAACTTTGCCGAGGCGACGGCTGCCTGGATGGCTTCGTCGGAAAAGGATGGGGCTTCTGCCATGACGTTTCTCCCAAACGTGCACAAACAATTTCATGCACTCTTAGATTTATGGCAAGATATATACAACCTTTGGAAGTGGACAGAGGCGAACTGCACGCGATGCTGCAGCGAGCCGTGTGGCGGCGTTCCGGAGCGTCGCTGTTCCCAGGTCATCGCCGGGCGCAGTCCAGCCGTGCAGGGGAGTGCGTAGCTGGCGTTGCGCGTCTTGCGCCCCTTGTTGCGCTGCGCTAAGCCTCGAACAATTCCAATGTCTTCGAATCTGCGGGCGGGCGCCGCGGGGTAAGGGATCGCCGATGAACGGCATCTTGCAGAACTATCTTCCACTCGTGGTCTTTATCGGCATTGCGACGGTGATCGGCGCGGCGCTGCTGATCGCCCCCTTCCTGGTCGCTTATCAGAGCCCGGATCCGGAAAAGCTGTCCGCCTATGAATGCGGATTCAACGCTTTTGATGACGCCCGCATGAAGTTCGACGTGCGGTTCTATCTGGTGGCGATCCTGTTCATCATCTTCGATCTCGAAGTGGCGTTCCTGTTTCCCTGGGCGGTGGCCTTCGGGAAGCTCGGCGCCACCGGCTTCTGGTCGATGATTGTATTCCTCGGCGTGCTCACCGTCGGCTTCGCCTACGAATGGAAGAAAGGCGCGCTCGAATGGGATTGAGCCCCGTGTCCTCGTCCTCAATGCAGCCGACGCCGTCGGCCCGGCCGGTCGGCGCGCAGCCGCTGGTGGCGCGTGCGCCCTCCGGCATCATCGATCCCAACACCGGCAAGCCGGTGGGGGCGAACGATCCGTATTTCCTCGAGGTCAATGCCGAGCTGTCCGACAAGGGCTTCTTCATCGCCGCCGCCGACGACCTGATCACCTGGGCCCGCACCGGCTCGCTGATGTGGATGACCTTCGGTCTGGCCTGCTGCGCCGTCGAGATGATGCAGGTGTCGATGCCGCGCTACGACGTCGAGCGTTTCGGCTTCGCGCCGCGCGCCTCGCCGCGGCAGTCCGACGTGATGATCGTGGCCGGCACGCTGACCAACAAGATGGCCCCGGCGCTGCGCAAGGTCTACGACCAGATGCCGGAGCCGCGCTACGTCATCTCGATGGGCTCCTGCGCCAATGGCGGCGGCTACTACCACTATTCCTATTCGGTGGTGCGCGGCTGCGATCGCATCGTGCCCGTCGACATCTACGTGCCCGGCTGCCCGCCGACCGCCGAGGCGTTGCTCTACGGCGTGCTGCTGCTGCAGAAGAAGATCCGACGCACCGGAACCATCGAACGTTAAGGCTGAAGTTATGGACGACGGCACACTCAACACGCTGGGCCAGACGATCGTCAGCGCGCTGCCCGGCGCTGTCACCGGCGCCTCGGTCGCTTTCGGCGATCTGACCCTTGCGGTCGAGGCCGCCAGGATCGTCGATGTCGTGCGCTTCCTGCGTGACGACCCCGGCTGCCGCTTCGTCAACTTCATCGACGTCACCGCGGTGGACTATCCCGGCCGCGAGCAGCGCTTCGAGGTGGTCTACCACCTGATGTCGCCGACGCTGAACGCCCGCATCCGGCTCAAGGCCGCGGCCTCCGAGACCACCCAGGTGCCATCGATCATCACGGTGTTTCCCGGTGCCGACTGGTTCGAGCGCGAGACCTACGATCTCTATGGCGTGATCTTCACCGGCCATCCCGACATGCGCCGGCTGTTGACCGATTATGGTTTTGATGGCCACCCGCTGCGCAAGGACTTCCCGCTCTCCGGCTTCGTCGAAGTGCGCTACGACGATCAGGAAAAGCGCGTGGTTTATGAGCCGGTCCGGCTCAATCAGGAATTCCGCAAGTTCGATTTCCTCTCGCCATGGGAAGGTGCCGACTACACCATCCCGGGCGATGAGAAGGCCACCGACAAGGCTGGGAGCTAGCCATGGGTGAACCCGCCCTCCGTAATTTCACCATCAACTTCGGCCCGCAGCATCCGGCGGCGCACGGCGTGCTGCGCCTGGTGCTGGAGCTCGACGGCGAAGTGGTCGAGCGCGTCGATCCGCATATCGGCCTGCTGCATCGCGGCACCGAAAAGCTGATCGAGCAGAAGACCTATCTGCAGGCGATTCCCTATTTCGACCGCCTCGATTACGTCGCGCCGATGAACCAGGAGCACGCCTTCTGCCTCGCTGCGGAAAAGCTGCTGGGGATCACCGTGCCGCGCCGCGGCCAGTTGATCCGCGTGCTGTATTGCGAGATCGGCCGCATCCTGTCGCATCTGCTGAACGTCACCACCCAGGCCATGGACGTCGGCGCGCTGACCCCGCCGCTGTGGGGCTTCGAGCAGCGCGAGAAGCTGATGGTGTTTTACGAGCGCGCCTCCGGCTCGCGCATGCATGCGGCGTATTTCCGCATCGGCGGCGTGCATCAGGATCTGCCGCCCAAGCTGGTCGACGATATCGAGGCGTGGTGCGATCCGTTCCTCGAAGTGGTGCAGGATCTCGAGACGCTGCTCACCGGCAACCGCATCTTCAAGCAGCGCAACGTCGACATCGGCGTGGTCTCGCTCGCGCAGGCCTGGGAATGGGGCTTCTCCGGCGTGATGGTGCGCGGCTCGGGCGCAGCCTGGGATCTTCGCAAGGCCCAGCCCTACGAATGCTACGACGAGATGGAATTCGACATTCCGATCGGCAAGAACGGCGACTGCTACGATCGTTACTGCATCCGCATGGAAGAGATGCGCCAGTCGGTGCGCATCATGAAGCAGTGCATCGCCAAGCTGCGCGCGCCGGACGGGCAGGGCCCGGTGGTCGTCGACGATCACAAGGTGTCGCCGCCGCGCCGTGGCGAGATGAAGCGCTCGATGGAAGCGCTGATCCACCACTTCAAGCTCTACACCGAAGGTTTCCGGGTGCCGGAAGGCGAGGTCTATGCCGCCGTCGAAGCGCCGAAGGGCGAGTTCGGCGTCTATCTGGTCTCCGACGGCACCAACAAGCCCTACAAGTGCAAGATCCGCGCGCCGGGTTTCGCGCATCTGCAGGCGATGGACTTCATCTGCAAGGGCCATCTGCTGGCCGACGTCTCCGCCATCCTCGGCTCCCTCGACATCGTGTTTGGAGAGGTCGATCGGTGATCTCCTCCGCGCAGCCTCCCATCCAGTTTGACCGGGCGTCAGGCGCTCTCGTGGGTGCAAGCCCATGGGAACGCACGGCTGCGCTGGCGCTGGTGGCGGGCTCCAAGGTGTCATCGCTGTTCTACCATCGCGGCTACAACATGTGCGCCAACCTGCTGCGCAGGACGCTGCCGGCGCGCGACATCGTTGTGAAGCTCAATCCCGACGCCCAGTTCGCCTTTCCCTATGGCGACGGCTACTGGAGCAAGCTGCTCAACCGCACGTTCTCTTATGAAGACGAGCTGGAGCTGCTGTTCCGCGACTCCGTGGACGTCGATTACACATTGCTCGATTGCGGCGCCAACTACGGCTACTGGTCGGTGCTGGTGTCGAGCAAGCCGTTTGGCGCGCACCGGGCGCTCGCCATCGAGCCGTCGTCGCAGAATTTCGCGATTCTTGCCGGCAACGCCGTGCTTAATGACGGCCGGTTCGAGCCGCTGAAGTGCGCGGTCGGCGACCGCCGCGGCACCGCACGGCTGTCGGGCACCAAGCATGAGGCGCTGAGCATCGTCGGCGACGCTGCCGGCGGCGAGGACGTGCCCGTGCTGGCACTCGACAACCTGCTCGACGACGGCAAGGTATCGGCGACCGACAAGTTCGTGATCAAGCTCGACGTCGAAGGCGTCGAGATCGACGCGATCAAGGGTGCCACGCGATTGCTGCAATGCGACTCGGTGATCATATGCGAAGAGCATGGCAACGATCCCCAGCACACGGTATCGCGCTTTATCCTGGATCAATCGCCGTTGCAGCTGATCGTGTACGATCCGCGCAGCAATCGCTACGAGACCATCACCGAGCTGTCGATCCTCGATCGCATCAAGGTGTCCAGCCATGTCGGCTACAACGTGTTCGGCACTTCGAGCCCGTTCTGGCAGGACCGTTTCCACCGCCTGAATGCGAGCGCTGCGCGCCGCGCTCAATGAGAGTCTAGACAATGTCCGTCCGCCGCCTGGCACCGAAAGAACTGCAACCCGCGAGTTTCGCCTTCACCGCGGAAAACCTCGCGTTCGCGCAGAAGCAGATCGAGCAATATCCGCCGGGCCGTCAGGCATCGGCGGTGATTGCGATCCTGTGGCGGGCGCAGGAGCAGAACGCCGGCTGGGTGTCGGAAGCGGCGATCCGCGTGGTCGCCGACATGCTGGCGATGCCCTATATCCGCGTGCTCGAAGTGGCGACGTTCTACACCCAGTTCCAGCTGCAGCCGGTGGGAAAGAAGGCCCACGTCCAGGTCTGCGGCACCACGCCCTGCATGCTGCGCGGCGCCGGCGAGCTGATCGACGTCTGCCAGCACCGCATCCACCACGATCCATTCCATCTCTCGGCTGACGGCGATTTTAGCTGGGAGGAGGTCGAGTGCCTCGGCGCCTGCGTCAACGCCCCGATGGCGATGATCTGGAGTGACACCTACGAGGATCTCACCAGGGACAGTCTCAACAAGCTGCTCGACGGTTTCGCCGCCGGCACGCCGCCGAAGCCGGGCTCGCAGATCGGCCGCCAGTTCGCGGCGCCCGAGGGCGGCGCGCGCACGCTGAAGGACGGCGGCGCGTTCACGCGTCCGCCGCTCGATACGCCGCCGAATGACGGTCCGGCGCTGAGCGATGCCGACGCCAAGAAGCCGACCAAGGGCGCCAGCGAACGCGAGAGCCCGGCGCCGAAGCCGCCGGCGGCCGACGCCACCAAGACCAACCCGCCGACCGGTTCGGGACCCAAGAAGGCACCAGCGAAATGACGTCGTCTCGCCCGGTGGCCATCGCAATGCCGACAGGTGCAATGCCCATGAACAAGTGGCTCTACGTGCTGCTGCATACGGCTGCGGCTGTGGCCTTCATCTTTCTGCTGCAGCGCTATTTCATGAGCGCGACGCTTGAATCAAGCCTGCTGTGGGCCGTGGTGTTTGGCGGCTTTGCCGCCATGCTCGCCTACAAGCAAGCCAATCGCTGATCGAGGACGCCATGCTCGACGACAAGGATCGCATCTTCCGCAACCTCTACGGCCTCGAGGACTGGGGCCTCAAGGGCGCGCGCTCGCGCGGCGGATGGGATGGCACCAAGGCCATTCTCGACCGGGGCCGCGACTGGATCGTCACCGAGATGAAGGCGTCGGGCCTGCGCGGCCGCGGCGGCGCCGGCTTCCCGACCGGCATGAAATGGTCGTTCATGCCGAAGGACAATGCCGACGGCCGGCCGAGCTATCTGGTGGTCAACGCGGACGAGTCCGAGCCCGGCACCTGCAAGGATCGCGAGATCATGCGCCACGACCCGCATCTGCTGGTCGAGGGCTGCCTGATCGCCGGCTGCGCCATGGGCGCCCATGTCGGCTATATCTATGTGCGCGGCGAGTTCATCCGCGAGCGCGAGCATCTGCAGGCGGCGATCGACCAGGCCTATGAGGCCAAGCTGATCGGCAAGGACAACATCCACGGCTTCCCGTTCGATCTCTATGTCGCCCACGGCGCCGGCGCCTATATCTGCGGCGAGGAAACCGCGCTGCTGGAGAGCCTCGAGGGCAAGAAGGGCCAGCCGCGGCTGAAGCCGCCATTCCCGGCCAACGTCGGTCTCTATGGCTGCCCGACCACTGTCAACAACGTCGAGTCGATCGCGGTGGCGCCGGACATCCTGCGCCGCGGCGCATCGTGGTTCGCCGGCATCGGCCGCGCCAACAACGTGGGGACAAAACTTTACGGCATCTCCGGCCACGTCAACACGCCCTGCGTCGTTGAGGATGCCATGAGCATCCCGTTCCGCGAGCTGATCGACAAGCACGGCGGCGGCATCCGCGGCGGCTGGGACAATCTCCTGGCGATCATTCCCGGCGGCGCCTCGTGCCCGCTGATCCCTGCGGCCGACTGCGAAGAGCTGATCATGGACTTCGACGGCACCCGCGCCGTCAAATCCTCGTTCGGCACCGCCGGCGTCATCGTCATGGACAAGTCCACCGACGTGGTCGCGGCGATCGCCCGCATCAGCTACTTCTTCAAGCATGAGAGCTGCGGCCAGTGCACGCCGTGCCGCGAGGGCACCGGCTGGATGTGGCGGGTGCTCAACCGCATGGTCGAGGGCCGCGCCCACAAGCGCGAGATCGACATGCTGCTGGAAGTGACCAAACAGGTCGAAGGCCACACCATCTGCGCGCTCGGCGATGCCGCCGCGTGGCCGGTGCAGGGCCTGATCCGCGCCTTCCGCCCGGAGATCGAACGCCGTATCGACGATTTCAGCCGCAAGGCGAGCCTCGACGACCAGGGCATTCTCGATCCCGCGCATATGGTCGCGGCGGAGTAGGGGTAAGCAGGAGGCGGAGATGGCAGAAGAACCAGACAATCTCGTTCTTGTGTATCTGCGGCGGCTCGATGAGAAGATGGATCGAGTACTGGACGACATGCGCGATTTGAAAATTCGCGTAACGGGATTGGAAGAGGGGCTTGCGGGCGTTAATCGCCGGCTGGACCGAATGGAAATACGTATCGATCGCATCGAGCGGCGTCTTGAAATAGCTGACGCCCACTGAGTTAGAGACAGGCATGACCAAACTCATCATCGACGGCAAAGAGATCGATGTCCCCGCCGAGTTCACGCTGTTGCAGGCGTGCGAGGCGGCGGGCGCCGAGATCCCGCGCTTCTGCTATCACGAGCGGCTGTCGATCGCCGGCAACTGCCGGATGTGTCTGGTCGAGGTGAAGGGCGGCCCGAAGCCGGTGGCCTCCTGTGCCTGGGGCGTGCGCGACTGCCGGCCCGGTCCCAAGGGCGAGCCGCCGGAGATTTCGACCAAGTCGCCGATGGTCAAGAAGGCCCGCGAGGGCGTGATGGAATTCCTGCTGATCAACCATCCGCTGGACTGCCCGATCTGCGACCAGGGCGGCGAGTGCGACCTGCAGGACCAAGCCATGGGCTACGGCGTCGATACCAGCCGCTTTGCCGAGAACAAGCGCGCCGTCGAGGACAAGTATCTCGGCGTGCTGGTCAAGACCTCGATGAACCGCTGCATCCAGTGCACGCGCTGCGTCCGCTTCGCCGCCGAAGTCTGCGGCGTGCCGGAGATGGGAGCGCTCGGTCGCGGCGAGGACATGGAGATCTCCACCTATCTGGAGACCGCGCTGACAAGCGAATTGCAGGGCAACCTGGTCGACATCTGCCCAGTGGGCGCGCTGACCTCCAAGCCCTATGCCTTTGCCGCACGCCCGTGGGAGCTCGGCAAGACCCAGTCCATCGACGTGATGGATGCGGTCGGCTCGGCGATCCGCGTCGATACCCGCGGCCGCGAGGTGATGCGCATCCTGCCGCGCGTCAACGAGGCGATCAACGAGGAATGGATTTCCGACAAGACCCGCCACATCGTCGACGGCCTGCGCTCGCAGCGCCTCGACCGCCCGTTCGTGCGCGAGAACGGCAAGCTGCGCGCTGCCACCTGGCCTGAAGCCTTCGCCGCCATCGCCGCCAAGGTGAAGGGCGCTGCGCCGAAGAAGATCGGCGCCATCGCCGGCGATCTCGCCGCGGTGGAAGAGATGTTCGCGCTGAAGGAATTGCTGACCAAGATGGGCTCGGCGAATGTCGCCACCCAGGACGGCGCCGCCTTCGATCCCAAGGCCGGCCGCGCCTCCTACATCTTCAACCCGACCATCGCCGGCATCGAACAGGCCGACGCGCTCTTGATCGTCGGATCCAATCCGCGCAAGGAAGCCGCCGTTCTCAACGCGCGCATCCGCAAGCGCTGGCGCAGCGGCCAGATGAAGGTCGGCGTGATCGGCGACAAGGCCGATCTCACCTATGGCTACGACTATCTCGGCGCCGGCACCGATTCGCTGGGCGAACTCGCCGCCGGCAAGAACGCGTTTGCCGATGTGCTGAAGGGCGCCAAGACCCCGATCGTGCTGGTTGGCGCGGGCGCGGTGTCGCGTTCCGACGGCGCCGCCGTGCTGGCGCTCGCCGCCAAGCTCGCGGTGGATGTCGGCGCGATCACCGACGGCTGGAACGGGTTTGCCGTGCTGCAGGCGACGGCATCGAAGGTCGGCGCGCTCGATATCGGCTTTGCGCCGGGCGACGGCAGCCTGCCCCTGGCTGACATGACCAAAGCGGGCGGGCTCGATGTGCTGTTCTCGCTCGGCGCCGACGACGTCAACGTCGCCGACGGCACCTTCGTGGTCTATATCGGCACCCATGGCGACCGCGGCGCGCATCGCGCCGACGTGATCCTGCCGGGCGCCGCCTATACCGAGAAGTCCGGCATCTACGTCAATACCGAGGGCCGCGCCCAGATTGCCAACCGTGCCGCGTTCCCGCCGGGCGATGCCCGCGAGGACTGGGCGGTGCTGCGCGCGCTGTCCGACGTGCTCGGCCACAAACTGCCCTGGGATTCGCTGACGGCGCTGCGCCAGGCGATCTTCAAGGCGGTGCCGCATCTGATGCGGCTCGACCAGATCGAGGCCGGCGACGGCGCTGCGATCAAGGCTCTTGCCAGCAAGGGCGGCAGCGTCGACAAGGCGGCCTTCAAGTCGCCGGTTGCGGATTTTTACCTGACCAACCCGATCGCGCGTGCGTCGGCCGTGATGGCGGAGTGCTCCCGCCTGGCGTCTGGCCAGTTGCTGACGGCGGCGGAGTAGGACGATGGCTGAATTCTGGACAAGCACCCTGTGGCCGCTGATCATCATGATCGCACAGAGCCTGCTGGTGCTCGTGGTGCTGCTGATCGCGATCGCCTACATCCTGCTCGCCGACCGCAAGATCTGGGCGGCGGTGCAGATCCGTCGCGGACCCAACGTGGTCGGCCCGTTCGGCCTGCTGCAATCCTTCGCCGATCTCCTCAAGTTCGTGCTGAAGGAGCCGGTGATTCCCTCCAGCGCCAACAAGGGCGTGTTCCTGCTGGCGCCGCTGGTCTCCTGCGTGCTGGCTTTGGCCGCCTGGGCGGTGATCCCCGTCAACCTCGGCTGGGTGGTCTCCGACATTAATGTCGGCGTGCTCTACATCTTCGCGATCTCATCGCTGTCGGTGTACGGCATCATCATGGCCGGCTGGTCGTCGAACTCGAAATACCCGTTCCTGGCCGCGCTGCGTTCGGCGGCGCAGATGGTGTCCTACGAGGTCTCGATCGGCTTTGTCATCATCACCGTGCTGCTGTGCGCCGGTTCGCTGAACCTGTCGGCGGTGGTCGAGGCGCAGCACACCAAGGGGCTCGCCAGCCTGATCGGTCTGCCCTGGCTGACCATCCTGAACTGGTACTGGCTGCCGCTGTTCCCGATGTTCGTGATTTTCTACGTCTCGGCGCTGGCCGAGACCAACCGTCCTCCGTTCGATCTGGTGGAAGCCGAATCGGAACTGGTGGCCGGCTTCATGACCGAATACGGCTCCACGCCGTACCTGCTGTTCATGCTCGGCGAATACGTCGCCATCACCACCATGTGCGCGATGGGGGCGATCCTGTTCATGGGCGGCTGGCTGCCGCCGATCGACGTCGCGCCGTTCACCTGGGTGCCCGGAATCATCTGGTTCACGCTCAAGGTATTTTTCATGTTCTTCATGTTTGCGATGGCGAAGGCGATCGTGCCGCGCTACCGCTACGACCAGCCGATGCGTCTGGGCTGGAAGGTGTTTCTGCCGCTGTCGCTGGCGATGGTCGTGATCGTCGCCGCCGTGCTGCAATTCGGGGGGCTCGCTCCGAAATGAGGTCGCTATGAATATCAGGGCAACTGCTCACTCGCTGCTGCTGGCGGAGTTCGCTTCGGCGTTCGTCCTCGCCATGCGCTATTTCTTCAAGCCGAAGCCGACGCTGAACTACCCCTTCGAGAAGGGGCCGATCTCGCCGCGCTTCCGCGGCGAGCATGCGCTGCGCCGCTATCCGAACGGCGAGGAACGCTGCATCGCCTGCAAGCTGTGCGAGGCGGTGTGTCCGGCGCAGGCCATCACCATCGAGGCCGGCCCGCGCCGCAACGACGGCACGCGGCGCACGGTGCGCTACGACATCGACATGGTGAAATGCATCTATTGCGGGCTGTGCCAGGAGGCATGCCCGGTGGATGCGATCGTCGAGGGGCCGAATTTCGAATTCGCCACCGAGACGCGTGAGGAACTGTATTATGACAAGGCGAAACTTCTCGCCAATGGCGACCGTTGGGAGCGAGAGATTGCAAAATCCATCGAACTCGACGCGCCGTACCGGTGAGGTGAGGTCATGATCCTTCCCGCATTGTTCTTCTATCTGTTCGCCGGCATCTGCGTCGCCTCGGCGGTGATGGTGATCGCGTCGCGCAATCCCGTGCACTCGGTGCTGTTCCTGATCCTGGCCTTCGTCAACGCATCCGGCCTGTTCGTGCTCATGGGCGCCGAATTCCTCGCCATGATCCTGGTCGTGGTCTATGTCGGCGCGGTCGCCGTCCTGTTCCTGTTCGTGATCATGATGCTCGACGTCGATTTCGTCGAACTGCGCCAGGGCTTCCTCGAATACCTGCCGGTCGGCCTGCTGATCGGCTTCATCTTCCTCGCCGAGCTGCTGCTGGTGGCCGGCGGCTGGGTCATCAACCCGACGGTCGGCAAGTCGATCACCGCGGCGATCCCCGGCAATGTCAGCAACACCGAGGCGCTCGGCCTGGTGCTCTATACGAAGTACATCCATTACTTCCAGCTGTCCGGCATGGTGCTGCTGGTGGCGATGATCGGCGCCATCGTGCTGACCTTGCGCCACAAGGTGAAGGTCAAGCGCCAGGACATCAACGTGCAGAACGCCCGCACGCCGGCGCTGGCCATGGATGTGCGCAAGGTCGCCTCGGGGCAGGGGCTCAAGGACGCGGACGCGGCGGAGTGGGTGCAATGACCATCGGTCTCGGACATTACCTGTCGGTCGGCGCGATCCTGTTCACGCTCGGCATCCTCGGCATCTTCCTCAACCGCAAGAACATCATCGTCATCCTGATGTCGATCGAGCTGATCCTGCTCGCGGTCAACATCAACTTCGTGGCGTTCTCGACCCATCTCGGCGACATCGTCGGCCAGGTGTTCGCGTTGCTGGTGCTGACGGTGGCAGCGGCGGAGGCGGCCATCGGGCTTGCCATCCTCGTGGTGTATTTCCGCAACCGCGGCTCGATCGCGGTTGAAGACGTCAATCTGATGAAGGGCTGAGGGCATGATCCGGAAAAGTGGATCCCGGTTTTCCGATCAGATCATGCCACTTAACAAGGCACTACTATGATCCAGGCTCTCGTTTTCCTGCCGCTGATCGGTGCGCTTATTGCGGGCCTGATCGCCATTTCGGGCGCGCATGCGCGCAACCCGAGCGGCGACGAAATGGACCACCACGACGACCACGGTCATGGTCATGGCGACGCCCATGCGGCACACGCCCAGGACGATCACGGGGCCGATGCCCATGGCCACGACGACCATCACGCCATCGAGCCGGCGGCTGCGGGCTCACGCGCTGCCGAGCTGGTCACCACCGCGCTGCTGCTGATCTCGGCCGGCCTGTCCTGGATGACCTTTGTCGATGTCGGCTTCCTGCATCACGATGCCCGCATCGTGCTGATGCCGTGGATCAATTCCGGCGACCTGCAGATTGCCTGGACGCTGCGCGTCGATACGCTGACGGCCGTGATGCTCGTCGTCGTCACCACGGTGTCGTCGCTCGTGCACCTGTATTCCATCGGCTACATGGAAGACGATCCGAACCGGCCGCGCTTTATGGCCTATCTGTCGCTGTTCACATTCGCCATGCTGATGCTGGTGACCGCCGACAACCTGGTGCGGCTGTTCTTCGGCTGGGAAGGCGTCGGTCTCGCCAGCTACCTGCTGATCGGCTTCTGGTACCAGAAACCCACGGCCAACGCCGCCGCCATCAAGGCCTTCGTGGTCAACCGGGTCGGCGACTTCGGCTTCTCGCTCGGCATCTTCGCCATCTTCATGCTGGTCGGCTCGACCGATTTTGACACCATCTTCGCCGCGGCCCCCGGGCTGACCGGCAAGACCATCGACTTCTTCGGCTGGCATGCCGACGCCCTGACCCTGACCTGCCTGCTGCTGTTCATGGGCGCCATGGGCAAGTCGGCCCAGTTCCTGCTGCACACCTGGCTGCCGGACGCCATGGAAGGCCCGACCCCGGTGTCGGCGCTGATCCACGCCGCGACCATGGTCACCGCCGGCGTGTTCATGGTGGCACGCCTGTCGCCGCTGTTCGAACTGGCGCCCAATGCCCAGGCCGTCGTCATGCTGGTCGGCGCCACCACCGCGTTCTTCGCCGCCACCGTCGGCCTGGTGCAGAACGACATCAAGCGCATCGTCGCCTATTCGACCTGTTCGCAGCTCGGCTACATGTTCGTGGCGCTGGGGGCAGGGGCCTATTCGGTCGCCATGTTCCATCTGTTCACGCACGCCTTCTTCAAGGCGCTGCTGTTCCTGGGCTCGGGCTCGGTGATCTACGCGATGCATCACGAGCAGGACATCCGCAACATGGGCGGGCTGAAGGACAAGATCCCCTTCACCTATGCCATGATGGTGGTGGGCACGCTGGCGCTGACCGGCTTCCCGCTGACCGCCGGCTATTTCTCCAAGGACGCCATCATCGAGGCCGCCTTCGTCTCGCACAATCCGTTCGCCTTCTACGGCTTCCTGATGACGATGGTCGCCGCCGGCCTGACGTCGTTCTATTCATGGCGGCTGATCTTCAAGACCTTCCACGGCGAGCCGCACGACAAGAAGCACTACGATCTCGCCCACGAGGCGCCCTATGTGATGCTGGTGCCGCTCGGCGTGCTGGCGGCCGGTTCGATCCTCGCGGGTTTCCCGTTCAAGGAACTGTTCGCCGGCCACGGCATCGAGGAGTTCTTCAGGGAGTCGCTGAAGATGCATCCGCATATCATCGAAGAGATGCACCACATCCCGGCGGGGATCGCCTATCTGCCGACGGTGATGATGGCGGGCGGCTTCCTGGTGTCCTGGATGTTCTACATCCGCAGGCCCTATCTGCCGGTCGAACTCGCCAAGCAGCACGGGATGCTCTACCAGTTCCTGCTCAACAAGTGGTACTTCGACGAACTCTATGACGTCATCTTCGTCCGTCCTGCCAAGTGGCTCGGCCGCTTCCTGTGGAAGAAGGGTGACGGCATGATCATCGACGGGCTCGGTCCCGACGGCGTCTCATCGCGCGTCATCGACATCACCCGCGGTGTCGTCAAGCTGCAGACCGGCTACCTCTATCACTACGCCTTCGCGATGCTGATCGGCGTCGCCGGGCTGATCACCTGGTTCATATTCGGCTTGGGAGGCCATTGATGTCGTCGGCTTCCGTCATGACCTGGCCCATCCTGTCCGTCGTCACCTTCCTGCCGACCGTCGGCGCGATCCTGATCTATCTCAGCCGCGGCGACGACGAGGCGGCGCAGGGCAATGCGCGCTGGATCTCGCTGTGGACCACGCTGATCACCTTCGCGGTGTCGCTGATCCTGGTGCTGCGCTTCGATGCCGCTAACGGCGACTTCCAGTTCGTCGAGAAGGCGCCGTGGCTCGCCAACACGATCACCTACCACATGGGCGTGGACGGCATCTCGCTGCCGTTCGTGATCCTGACCACTGCGCTGATGCCGTTCTGCATCCTGGCGTCGTGGAAATCGATCACCAAGCGCGTGCGCGAATACATGATGGCGTTCCTGATCCTGGAAACGCTGATGATCGGCACCTTCTCGTCGCTGGATCTGGTGCTGTTCTATCTGTTCTTCGAAGGCGGCCTGATCCCGATGTTCCTGATCATCGGCGTGTGGGGCGGCCCGCGCCGGGTCTACGCATCGTTCAAGTTCTTCCTCTACACGTTCCTGGGCTCCGTCCTGATGCTGCTGGCGATCATGGCGCTGTACTGGAATGCGGGGACCACCGACATCCCGACGCTGATGCACACGGCGGTGCCGCGTAGCCTGCAGACCTGGGCCTGGCTGGCGTTCTTCGCCTCGTTCGCGGTCAAGATGCCGATGTGGCCGGTGCACACCTGGCTGCCGGACGCCCACGTCGAGGCGCCCACCGCGGGCTCGGTGGTGCTGGCGGCGATCATGCTGAAGATGGGCGGCTACGGCTTCCTGCGCTTCTCGCTGCCGATGTTCCCGGAAGCCTCCGTCTACTTCACGCCGCTGATCTTCACGCTGTCGGCCGTCGCCATCGTCTACACCTCGCTGGTGGCGCTGATGCAGGAAGACATCAAGAAGCTGATTGCCTATTCGTCGGTCGCCCATATGGGCTTCGTGACCATGGGCATCTTCGCCGGCACCACCCAGGGCGTCGCCGGTGCGGTGTTCCAGATGGTCTCGCACGGCATCGTGTCTGGCGCGCTGTTCCTCTCGGTCGGCATCGTCTACGATCGGCTGCACACCCGCGAGATCGCCGCCTATGGCGGCCTGGTCAACCGGATGCCGCTCTACTCGCTGATCTTCATGGTGTTCACCATGGCCAATGTCGGTCTGCCCGGCACTTCCGGCTTTGTCGGTGAGTTCCTGACCCTGATCGGCACCTTCAAGACCAGCGTCCCCACCGCCACCGTGGCCACGCTCGGCGTCATCCTGTCGGCGGCCTACGCTCTGTGGCTGTACCGCAAGGTGGTGTTCGGCGCGCTGACCAAGCCGGCGCTGCAGGGGATCAAGGACATCACCTTCCGCGAAGGCCTGATCATGGTCCCGCTGGTCATTCTCACCATTCTGTTCGGGGTCTATCCGAAGCCGGTTCTCGACATGTCGGCGGCCTCGGTGCAACTCCTCGTCAACAACTACGCCGCTGCAACCACTGCCGTGAAGGCAGCCGCGCTGCTGCCATGAACGCAGCAGGTCAGGACAACGCGCAATGACTTTTGAGACCGCCGGATATTCGTTGCTGCCCGTATTGCCCGAGCTTGTGCTGGCGGTCGGCAGCATGGTGCTGCTGATGATCGGCGCCTACCGCGGCCCGGCCATGACCGGCCTCATCACCGGACTGGCCGTGTGCCTGCTGGCCATCGTCGGCGCGCTGGAGCTGTTGCTGCCGGCCGGCAAGCTGGTGACCTTCGGCGGCAGCTTCATCGTCGACGATTTCGCGCGCTTCCTGAAGATCCTGTCGCTGGTCGGATCGGCGGTGACGCTGATCCTGTCGCGCGAATTCCTCGCGGACCCGTCGCGCCGGATCTTCGAATATTCGATCCTGGTGCTGCTCTCGACCGTCGGCATGATGGTGCTGATCTCGGCCGGCGACCTGATCATGCTGTATCTCGGCCTCGAACTGATGAGCCTCGCGCTCTATGTCGTCGCCGCCTCGAACCGTGACAATGCCAAGTCCACCGAAGCCGGCCTGAAGTATTTCGTGCTCGGCGCGCTGTCGTCGGGCATGCTGCTCTACGGCGCCTCGCTAATCTACGGTTTCACGGGCACCGTGACCTTCACCGGCATCGCCGCTGCGGCGACCACCGGCAGCACCGGCCTGGTGTTCGGCCTCGTGTTCCTGCTCGCCGGCCTGTGCTTCAAGGTCTCGGCGGTGCCGTTCCACATGTGGACGCCGGACGTCTATGAGGGCGCGCCGACCCCGGTCACCGCGTTCTTCGCCTCGGCGCCGAAGGTGGCCGCGCTGGCGGTATTCACCCGCGTGGCGCTGACCGCATTCCCGGGCATCATGACCCAGTGGCAGCAGATCGTGGTGTTCGTCTCGATCGCCTCCATGGTGCTCGGCTCGTTCGCCGCCATCGGCCAGACCAACATCAAGCGCCTGATGGCCTATTCGTCGATCGGCCACATGGGCTTTGCGCTTGTCGGCCTTGCCGCCGGAACGGTCGAGGGTGCGCAGGGCGTGCTGGTCTATATCGCCATCTACGTGGCGATGACGCTCGGCACCTTCGCCATCATCCTGGCCATCAAGCGCGACGGCAAGCCGATCGAGACCATCAAGGACTTCGCCGGCCTGTCGCGCACCAATCCGGCGCTCGCGTTCCTGTTCGCCATGTTCCTGTTTTCGCTGGCCGGCGTGCCGCCGCTGGCCGGGTTCTTCGGCAAGTTCTATGTCTTCGTCGCCGCCATCGAGGCCGGCCTGTTCACGCTGGCCGTGGTCGGCGTGCTGGCCAGCGTGGTCGGGTGCTATTACTACCTGATGATCGTCAAGATCATGTATTTCGACGAGCCGGGCACCAAGCTCGACCCCATGCGGTTCGAACTGCGCACCGTGCTGGCGGTCGCCGGCATCTTTAATGTGCTCTTCTTCGTCTATCCCGCCCCACTGGTCAGCGCCGCCAGCTTCGCAGCGAAGTCGCTGTTCTAGATGGCGTTCGTGCTAGGGCCGCGGGCCGCCGCGGCGGGCTACAAGGTTGCCGTCTTCGATGAGGTCGGCTCCACCAATACGGAAGCGATGGAGCGCGCGCGCCAGGGCGAACGCACTCCGACCTGGTTTGTCGCCCGCACGCAGACGTCGGGGCGGGGGCGCCGCCAGCGCGCCTGGAGCGCGCCGCCGGGGAACCTGTACAATTCGGTCCTCGAACTGCTCGACGTGGTCCCGCCGGTCGCCGCCACCCTGGGCTTCGCGGCCAGTCTCGCGATAGGCGCTGCGCTCGACCATGTCAGCCTCGAGACGCGGCTGCGCGGCGGCGCCGAAGGCCTCGCATTCAAGCTGAAATGGCCGAACGACGTCCTGGCGGGAGGAGCCAAGATTGTCGGTATCCTGCTAGAGGCGGAAGCCGTTGCGGATGGCCGGCTCGCCGTTGTGGTGGGCATCGGCACCAATGTTGTTGCTTATCCCGAGGGAACGCCGTATCCCGCGACTTCGCTTGCAGCTCTGGGTGTCCATATCGGGGCGGAGGAGCTGTTCGGCGCGCTGTCGGATTCCTGGGCTGAATTCCGCGGGATCTGGGACAACGGCCGCGGCTTCGGCGAGATCTCGCAGGAAGTGGCTGGAGCGTGCGGCGGGGCTCGGTGAGCCCGTGTCGATCCAGTCCGGCGGCTCCACGGTCACCGGCACGTTCGACACGATTGATGAAGCAGGCTGCCTGATTGTCAGGACGGCCGAAGGCAAGCGCCTGCCGATCGCGGCGGGCGATGTCTTTTTTGGACCGACAGCGTCGGTTGGAGCGGCGTGAGATGACGCGACCCGACGAATTGACTTTTGCATCGCTTGGCGGTGTTGGCGAGATCGGCATGAACCTGTCGATCTACGGGCTCGGCAAGGGCAACCAGCGCAGCCGGCTGGCGGTCGATCTCGGCGTCTACTTTGGCGACGAGGAGCACCTGCCAGGCATCGACCTGGTGATGCCCGACATCAAGTTCCTGGAAAAGGAAAAGAAGAACCTCGTCGGCCTGGTGCTGACCCACGCCCATGAAGATCATTTCGGCGCCATCATCGACCTGTGGCCGAAGCTGAAATGCCCGATCTACGCGACCCAGTTCAGTGCCTCTCTGTTCGCGGCCAAATGCGCCAGCGAGCGCAACCCGCCGAAGATCCCGGTCACCGTGGTGCCGTCGGGCGGCACCATCCAGCTCGGTCCGTTCAGCGTCGAATTCATCCCCGTCGCGCATTCGATTCCGGAATCCCACGCGCTCGCCATCCACACCTCGGTCGGCACCGTGCTGCACACCGGCGACTGGAAGATCGATCCGACCCCGATCATCGGCAAGCCCACCGACGAACGCCGCCTGCGCGAGCTCGGCGACCAGGGCGTGCTGGCGCTGATCGGCGATTCCACCAATGCCGTCAGGGAAGGGCGCTCGCCCTCCGAGATGGAAGTCGCCAAGACCATCACCGAGCTGATGAAGGCCGCCAAGGGCCGCGTCGCCGTCACCACCTTCGCCTCCAACGTCGCCCGGCTGCGCGCCGTGGCCGATGCCGCCGAGGCGTCCGGCCGCGAGGTCGTCGTGGTCGGCCGTGCCATGGAACGTGTGGTCCAGGTGGCGCGCGAGACCGGCTATCTCGAGGGCGTCCGCGCCTTCCGCAGCGCCGACTACTACGGCCATTTCCCCGCCGACAAGGTTGTCGCGCTGTGCACCGGCAGCCAAGGCGAACCGCGCGCCGCATTGTCGCGCATCGCCAACTCGGATCATCCGCAGGTCACCCTCAACAAGGGCGACACGGTGATCTTCTCGTCGCGCACCATTCCGGGCAACGAGAAGTCGGTCGGCACCATCATCAACGGCCTGGTCACCCAGGGCGTCGAGGTCATCACCGACCGCACCCATCTGGTGCACGTCTCCGGCCATCCGCGCCGCGACGAGCTGCGCGACATGATCTCGTGGGTCCGTCCGCAGCTCTTGATCCCGGTCCACGGCGAAGCGCTGCATCTGCATGAGCACGCCAAGCTGGCGCGTGCCTGCGGCGTGCCGAAGACCATGATCGTCAAGGCCGGCGACCTGGTGCGGCTCGGACCCGGCGACTCCGCGGTGATCGACCAGTTGCCGTCGGGCCGGCTCTACAAGGACGGCGCCATCCTCGAGGATTCCAAGTCGCGCGCGGTGACCGAGCGCAAGCGGCTGTCGTTCGCCGGCTGCGCCTTCATCGCTATTGCCGTGAGCGAGAAGGGCGACCTCGTCAACGATCCCGAACTGGATCTGGTCGGCATCCCCGAGAAGAACGTCAAGGGCGAGCTGATCGACGACATCGTGTTCGACGTCGTGGTGAACACCGTCGAGAACCTGCCCAAGGCGCGCAAGCGCGACCCCGATGCCATGGCGGAATCGATCCGCCGCGCGGTGCGCTCCTGCGTGTCCGAGCACTGGGGCAAGAAGACGCTGTGCTACGTTCACATCCTGACGGTCTAGAGTAACGGCGGAGGGACGATGCTGGGTCGACTCAATCACGTGGCCATCGCGGTCGCCGACGCCGAGAAGGCCGCGAAAATCTATGGCACCGCCTTCGGCGCCGAGATTTCCGCAGCGGTGCCGCTGCCCGAGCACGGCGTCATCACGGTGTTCGCCACCTTGCCGAATACCAAGATCGAGTTCATCCAGCCGCTTGGCGACGCCTCGCCGATCGCGAAGTTCATCGAGCGCAATCCCGACGGCGGCATCCACCACATCTGCTACGAGGTGCCTGATATCCTCAAGGCGCGCGACACGCTGGTCGCCGAGGGCGCGCGCGTGCTCGGCAATGGCGAGCCCAAGATCGGTGCCCACGGCAAGCCAGTGCTGTTCCTGCATCCGAAGGATTTCTCCGGCGCGCTGGTCGAGATCGAGCAATCCTGATGGCCTATGCGATCTCAACCGGTCTTGCGATCTACTTCGTCATCTGGTGGATCGTGCTGTTCCTGACGCTGCCGTTCGGCGTGCGCAGCCAGCACGAGGACGGCGAGGGCACCGACGGCACCGATCCCGGCGCGCCGGTGATCACCCGGATGGGCAGGAAGCTGCTGTGGACCACGGTCATCTCGGCGGTGTTGTTCGGCGCCGGCATGTATTGCTATCGCATGGACTATTTCAACATCGAGCGGCTGTCGAAGCTGATGGGCATCCCGCTGTAGGGGATCACTGGTCGCTTTTGACGCGCGTCGCGGTCTGGATGTCCTGGGTGCGCGCCAGCCGGGCCAGCTCGCAGCCCTCGCAATAGCGCGAATCCTTGAAGTCGATCCAGTTGTGGGCGAACACCCGCTCAGAAGGGATGTCGTAGCGGGTCTGCAGCACGCGGACCAGCATGCGCCATGCCGCGGTCTGCGCCTCGGTGACCGGTCGACGCACGTTTGGATAGTTGCCGACGAATTCGACGCCGATCGAACTGTCGTTGTCGATCTGCTGGAAGGTCGATGAGTTGTCGATGAACTTGTTGTCGTTGCGATTGCCGTCGCGCAGGTGGTTCGGCACGGCGAATTCCGCCACCGCCCAGTACACGGTGCCGTCGGTCTCGACCCAGATGGTGGTGCCGCGGCGATTGGGGCGCTGCATCTGCGCAACCGCGCTGCGGAAGGCCGAGCCGGCCGCGCCTTCGCTCTGATGCACCACGATGTTGCGCCACTCGCGGGCGTTGGCGAGATCGCCCCACGGCGTCAGCCAGACCATATTCAATCCGGGAATATCGGGGGTGCCGCGCGACCGTACCGCGGTCTCGAAACTGGATGGCGATGTCTGTGCCGAAAGCGGCGGACAGACCGCCATGAACCAAGCCAGCACCAAGACAATGCGAAAGGTCATGCCCCATCCCGAAGCGCGGCATCGCGTCTTCGCAGCGTAACGCAGCCTCTATTCGAGTCAAATCCGATCGCGGCGCGGGGGGGGCCGGCTTGTCAACTCGCAGGCGCGCTGATGAAAAGCAGGGCGCGGAGCTTCTCAAAAAATCTCGAAAAAAAAGAGCAGGGCCACAGCCCTGCTCGGAAAATTGTGTCGACCCTATTCCCCCAGAATTTTTGGATTTATCCTTGATTTATGGGGCGACGCTGCTTGTGCGCGTCAGGGCTCCTCCCGAGACTTGGACCACCAGACTTTGTCCTTGCAGACCGCCTGAGCTTCGAGTCGTAGCCGATCTTTTTTTGTTTGTCATCTATTTCGGCAGCGTTTGTTCAAAATTGAGGCAATGCTAGGATGGCCCTGCCGCATGCCATTAACGGTTGCATTTCGTGCGCAGACCCGGAGGGATTGGATGCTCATGGTTGCACCGGGCGCCGCAGCGGCGACGGTACCAATTAAGCCCAGTTTGTCGGCTCAAAGCGATGTTCGTCTCTTCTCGCCGCGGCGGCCGCCCTTGTGTTTTGACAGCCGATCCGGTTTCACTCCCGCATCATCCCGTCCCTCCGATTCTTGAGCGTACCCATGCGATTGTCGCGCTATTTTCTGCCCATTCTCAAGGAAACGCCCAAGGAAGCCGAGATCGTCTCGCACCGGCTGATGCTGCGCGCGGGCATGATGCGGCAGGAGGCGGCGGGCATCTATGCCTGGCTGCCGCTGGGCCTGCGGGTGCTCAGGAAGATCGAGCAGATCGTGCGCGAGGAGCAGAACCGCGCCGGCGCCATCGAGCTCCTGATGCCGACGCTGCAGCTCGCCGACCTCTGGCGCGAGAGCGGCCGGTACGACGCCTACGGCCCGGAGATGCTGCGCATCACCGACCGCCATAAGCGCGAACTGCTGTACGGGCCGACCAACGAGGAAATGATCACCGAGATCTTCCGCGGCTATGTGAAGTCGTACAAGAGCCTGCCGCTCAACCTCTATCACATCCAGTGGAAATTCCGCGACGAGCAGCGTCCGCGCTTCGGCGTGATGCGCGGCCGGGAATTCTTCATGAAGGACGGCTATTCCTTCGACATCGACGAGGCCGCCGCCAAGCACAGCTACAACCAGATGTTCGTGGCCTACCTGCGCAGCTTCGCGCGGATGGGGCTGAAGGCGATCCCGATGCGCGCCGAGACCGGGCCGATCGGCGGCGACCATTCCCACGAATTCATCGTGCTGGCCGAGACCGGCGAATCCGCCGTCTATTGCAACAGCGACGTGCTCGAGCTGCCGGTGCCATCAGATGACGTCGACTACAATGCGGATCTCAGCCCGATCATCGAGCAGTGGACGTCACTCTACGCGGCCACCGAGGACGTCCATGATGCGGCGCGCTTTGCCGAAGTGCCGGACGCCAAGAAGGTGCACACCCGCGGCATCGAAGTCGGCCAGATCTTCTACTTCGGCACCAAGTATTCCGACGCCATGAAGGCGCTGGTGGCCGGTCCCGACGGCGCCGAGACGGCGATCCACGGCGGCTCCTACGGCGTCGGCGTGTCGCGGCTTGTGGGCGCGATCATCGAGGCCTGTCATGACGAGAACGGTATCAAGTGGCCGGAGGCGGTGGCGCCGTTCAAGGTGTCGATCCTGAACCTAAAGCAGGGCGCCCCGGAGACCGATGCCGCCTGCGAACAGCTGTACCGCGAGCTTGAGGCGAAGGGCGTCGAGGTCCTGTACGACGACACCGACCAGCGCGCCGGCGGCAAGTTCGCCACCGCCGACCTGATCGGCGTGCCCTGGCAGATCCTGGTCGGCCCCAAGGGCCTGGCCGAAGGCAAGATCGAGCTGAAGCGGCGCAGCGACGGATCGCGCGAGAACATCAGCCTGTCCGAGGCGGTCGCCAGGCTGGCGTCCTGATCACTTATCCACCGACCGGCCGCCGTGGTGCGATCGCGCGACCCGAATTAGCCCGAATCGTGGTGAAGTTCGACCAATGGATGATGTCATGACCGACCCAGTGCGAACTCCACCCTTTGCGGCCTTCGAATGGCTGCTGTCGGGGCGCTATCTGCGCGCCCGGCGCAAGGAGGGATTCATCTCGGTGATCGCCGGGTTTTCGTTTCTCGGCATCCTGCTCGGCGTCGCCACGCTGATCATCGTGATGGCGGTCATGAACGGCTTTCGCAAGGAGCTGCTGGACAAGATCCTCGGCCTCAACGGCCATCTTCTGGTGCAGCCGCTGGAAAGCCCGCTGACCGACTGGAAGGACGTCGCCGACCGCATCAGCGGCGTCAGCGGCGTGCGGCTGGCGGTGCCGGTGGTGGACGGCCAAGCGCTGGCGTCGTCGCCCTTCAATGCCTCCGGCGTGTTCGTGCGCGGCATCCGCTCCGCCGACCTCACCAACCTGACCTCGATTGCCAAGAACATCAAACAGGGCACGCTGGAAAATTTCGACGAGGGGCAGGGTGTGGCCATCGGCCGTCGGCTGGCGGATCAGCTGCCGCTGCACGCCGGTGACAGCATCACGCTGGTGGCGCCGAAGGGGGCGATCACCCCGATGGGCACCACGCCGCGGATCAAGCCGTACCGGATCGCGGCGGTGTTCGAGATCGGCATGTCGGAATATGACGGCACCTTCGTGTTCATGCCGCTGACCGAGGCGCAGGCCTATTTCAACCGCGCCTCCGATGTCACCTCGATCGAGGTCTTCACCACCAATCCCGACAAGATCGACGAGTACCGCAAGAGCGTCACCGAGGCGGCCGGACGCCCGATCTATTTGGTCGACTGGCGGCAGCGCAACTCGACCTTCTTCAATGCTCTGCAGGTCGAGCGCAACGTCATGTTCCTGATCCTGACCATGATCGTGCTGGTGGCGGCGCTCAATATCGTCTCCGGTCTGATCATGCTGGTGAAGGACAAGGGCAGCGACATCGCCATCCTGCGCACCATGGGCGCCTCGCAGGGCTCGATCATGCGGATCTTCCTGATCACCGGCGCGGCGATCGGCGTGGTCGGCACGCTGTCCGGCCTCGTGGTCGGCCTGCTGGTTTGCACCAACATCGAATCGATCCGGCAGTTCATCTCCTGGATGACGTCCACCGAACTGTTTTCGCCGGAGCTGTATTTCCTGTCCAAGCTGCCGGCCGAGATCGACGTCGGCGAGACCAGCGCGGTGGTCGTCATGGCGCTGACGCTGTCGTTCCTCGCCACGCTGTACCCGTCCTGGCGGGCCGCACGGCTCGATCCGGTCGACGCGCTGAGGTACGAGTAGAGATGGCTGACATGGCGCAGGGCGCAGAAGACGTGCCGGTGGTTTATCTTCACGATATCCGCCGCACCTACACCCAGGGCGAGGCCCACCTGACCATCCTCGATGGCGCCAAGCTGGCGCTGTGGGCCGGGCAGTCGGTGGCGCTGGTGGCGCCGTCCGGCTCGGGCAAGTCGACCCTGCTGCATATCGCCGGTCTGCTGGAGAGCCCGGACGAGGGCGAGGTCTATGTGGGCGGCACCGCCACGTCGGGGCTGTCGGACGCCGAGCGCACCCAGATCCGGCGCACCGACATCGGCTTCGTCTACCAGTCGCACCGCCTGCTGCCGGAATTCAGCGCGCTGGAAAACGTCATGCTGCCGCAGATGATCCGGGGGCTGAAGCGCGCGGAGACAGTGAAGCGGGCGACCGAAATCCTGGCCTATCTCGGGCTTGCAGACCGCATCACCCACCGGCCCTCGGAATTGTCAGGCGGCGAGCAGCAGCGCGTCGCCATCGCCCGCGCGGTCGCCAATGCGCCGAAGGTGCTGTTCGCGGACGAGCCCACCGGCAATCTCGATCCGCACACCGCAGATCATGTGTTTCAGGCGCTGATGCAGCTGGTCAAGGCAACCCGGGTGGCGATGCTGATCGTCACCCACAACATGGCGCTGGCCGGACGGATGGATCGCCGGGTGACGCTGGAAAACGGCCACGTGGTCGAGCTGGACTGAGTCTCCCGCCCGACCGCCGCGTCTCAATAGGCGCGGTGCTGGCGGTGACGGCGGCGCGGAGCCGGCTGCTCATCGTCATATTGCCGATTGTAGGCCAGCGCCGGATTCTGGAAGCAGGTCAGGCCAAGGCCGCTCGCGGTTGCCTGGCACTGGGCAAAATTGCTGAAGGTGCACTGGTCCGTATCGAAGCGCGTGCGCATGCAGAACGGATAGTCGCGCGCTTCCGCGGGGGCGATATCGACGGCCGAAAGCGTTCCGATGGCCATCAAGGCAAAGAGGGCTGCGCGCATCATATTCTCCTGCCGACTCGACCGCCGGCCTGTGTGGCTACTAGACATACCAAGCCGGGGGAACCGGCATTCGTCAACTCACATCCCCGCGTTTCGTTGCCGCGCTTTTGTGGACGGAAACGAACCGGAAACGTTTCGTTAAGCTTCGCCGCGGAGCGCGTCTGGCGATCGTTGACTCCGGGAACGAAATGAGAACAATGTTCTTCATATGTTCCTTATGATTCCGGAGGCTGACATGTTGAAGACATTCGTTGAGGAAGCTGCGGCATTGGCGTCGATCGTGCTGTTCATCGGCATGATTGCAGTCTGGGCGCAGGTCATTCCGCAGCTCTGACACGGGCCGGCACGACCGCCGACGGGATAACGGGGACGCTTCGCCCACGGCTCCGGTTTCGCGTGGACAGCCCGGCGCCCAGCCATCACCATGGCTCAGCGAGTCGGCCCTGCGGCCGCCGCTATCCCTCGAGTCGATGATCGCCAGACATGAGCCAAAAGCCCGCAGCCGCGTCCAATGCCGGTTTCGTCCATCTCCACGTGCATTCGGCCTATTCGCTGCTGAAGGGCTCGATCAAGATCCAGAAGCTGGCGGATCTGGCCAAGGCCGACCACCAGCCGGCGCTGGCGCTGACCGACACCGACAACATGTTCGGGGCGCTGGAATTCTCCGAGAAGCTGGTGAGCTACGGCATCCAGCCGATCGTCGGCTGCGAAATGGCGGTGGATTTCGGCGATCAGGATCCGAACGCGCGCCATGCCATGGCGCCGTCGCGGGTCGTGCTACTGGCGACGCGGGAGCGCGGTTACCGCAGCTTGATGAAGCTGAATTCCCGGGCCTTCATGGAGACCCCGACCCACGAGGCGCCGCATATCAAGTTCGACTGGTTCGACGGCGAGACCGAGGACCTGATCCTGCTGACCGGCGGCCCGGAAGGGCCGCTGGCGCTGGCGTTCAATGCCGACCAGGCGGCGCTCGCCGCCGCGCGCTGCGACCGGCTAGCCGCTAAATTCGGCGACCGGCTGTATATCGAATTGCAGCGCCACGGGGTCGACAAGGAACGCCGCGCCGAGGCCGGCCTGATCGATCTGGCCTATTCCCGGGGCTTGCCGCTCGTGGCCACCAACGAGCCGTATTTCGCCGCCGCCGACGATTACGAGGCCCATGATGCCCTGCTGTGCATCGCCGGCGGCAAGCTGATCGCCGATACCGAACGCGAGCAGCCGACCGCCGACCACCGCTTCAAGACCCGCGCCGAGATGGCAGTTCTGTTCGCCGACCTGCCGGAGGCGCTGGCCTCCACGGTGGAGATCGCCGAGCGCTGCGCGTTCCGGCCGCGCACGCGAAAACCGATTCTGCCGCGCTTCACCGTGGGAGCGGGCTCCAATGCCGCCGACGCCGAAAGCGAGGAAGCCGCCGAGCTGAAGCGCCAGGCCGAGGAGGGGCTGCGGCAGCGCCTCAAGGTGCATGGCGTCTCGCAGGGCAAGACGGAAGAGGATTACCGGGCGCGGCTCGATTTCGAGCTCAACGTCATCACCCGCATGAACTATGCCGGCTACTTCCTGATCGTGGCCGACTTCATCAAGTGGGCGAAGTCGCAGGGCATTCCGGTCGGGCCGGGCCGCGGTTCGGGCGCGGGCTCGATGGTCGCCTATGTCATGACCATCACCGACCTCGATCCGCTCCGCTTCGGACTGCTGTTCGAGCGCTTCCTCAATCCCGAGCGCGTGTCGATGCCCGACTTCGACATCGACTTCTGCCAGGACCGCCGCGGCGAGGTCATCACTTATGTGCAGCAGCGCTACGGGCGCGACCAGGTGGCGCAGATCATCACCTTCGGTACGCTGCAGGCGCGCGGCGTGCTGCGCGACGTCGGCCGCGTGCTGCAGATGCCCTACGGGCAGGTCGACAAGCTGACCAAACTGGTACCGCAGAATCCGGCGGCGCCGGTGACGCTGGAGGCGGCGATCGAGTCCGAGCCGAAGCTGCAGGCGTTTCGCGACGAGGACCCGATCGTCAAGCGTGCCTTCGATATCGCGCTGCGCCTCGAGGGCCTGACGCGGCACGCCTCGACCCACGCCGCCGGCATCGTCATCGGCGACCGCCCGCTGTCCGAGCTGGTGCCGATGTATCGCGATCCTAAATCCGACATGCCGGTGACCCAGTTCAACATGAAATGGGTCGAGCCTGCGGGGCTGGTGAAGTTCGACTTCCTCGGCCTGAAGACGCTGACCGTGCTCGACGTCGCGGTGAAGCTGTTGAAGCAGCGCAACCTCGATGTCGATCTGGCGACGCTGCCGCTCGACGACGCAGCCACCTATGCGATGCTGGCCAAGGGCGAAGTGGTCGGTGTGTTCCAGCTGGAAAGCCAGGGCATGCGGCGGGCGCTGGTCGACATGCGGCCGGACAGGTTCGAGGACATCATCGCGCTGGTGGCGCTGTATCGGCCGGGTCCGATGGCCAACATCCCGACCTATTGCGCGCGCAAGCACGGGGACGAGGAGTCCGAGTACCTGCATCCGATGCTGGAGCCGATCCTCAAGGAAACCTACGGCGTCATCATCTACCAGGAACAGGTGATGCAGATCGCCCAGGTGATGGCCGGCTACTCGCTCGGCGACGCCGACCTGTTGCGCCGCGCCATGGGCAAGAAGATCCGCGCCGAGATGGAAAAGCAGCGCGAGATCTTTGTCGCGGGCTCGGTCAAAAACGGTGTCGGCAAGGACCAGGCGAATACGATCTTCGACTTGCTCGCCAAGTTCGCCGACTACGGTTTCAACAAATCGCACGCGGCCGCCTACGCGCTGGTGTCGTATCACACCGCCTACATGAAGGCGCATTATCCGGTGGAGTTCATCGCCGCGTCGATGACGCTGGACATGAGCAACACCGACAAGCTGTCGGAATTTCGCGCCGAGGCGCAGCGGCTCGACATCCGGCTCGAGGCGCCCAACATCAACCGCTCCGGCGCCACTTTCGAAGTGGCGGAGAACACCATCTTCTACGCGCTGGCCGGCCTCAAGGGCGTCGGCGGCAGCGCCGTCGAGCTGATCGTCGGGTCCCGCAAGGATGGGCTGTTCACGTCGCTGGCGGATTTTGCCGCGCGGGCCAATCCGAAAGCGATCAACAAGCGGGTCATCGAGAGTCTCGCGGCGGCCGGCGCCTTCGACACGCTGGACCCCAACCGGGCGCGGGTGTTCGGCGGCGCCGATGCCATCCTGTCGGCCTGCCAGCGCAGCCATGAGGCGAGCACCGTGGGGCAGAACGACATGTTCGGCGGTGCTGCGGACGCGCCGACCATCATGCTGCCGCAGATCGACAACTGGCTGCCGTCCGAAAAGCTGCGCCGCGAATACGACGCCATCGGCTTCTTCCTGTCCGGGCATCCGCTCGACGATTACGCCGTCGTGCTGAAGCGGCTGCGGGTGCAGACCTGGGCGGAGTTTTCGCGCGCCGTGAAGAGCGGCGCGACCGCCGGCAAGGTCGCCGCCACCGTGGTGTCGCGCCAGGAGCGGCGCACCAAGACCGGCAACAAGATGGGCATCTTCGGCCTGTCCGATCCGACCGGGCATTTCGAGGCGGTGATGTTCTCCGAAGGCCTCGCCACCTTCCGCGACGTGCTGGAGCCGGGCGCGGCCGTGCTGATGCAGCTCGGCGCCGAGCTGCAGGGCGAGGACGTCCGCGCCCGCGTGCTGCACGCCGAACCGCTCGACGCCGCCGCCGCCAAGACCCAGAAGGGCCTGCGCATCTTCCTGCGCGATACCAAGCCGCTGGATTCCATCGTCAAGCGGCTGCAGGGCGACGCGCCGGCGGCAGCGCCGACCGGCCGTGGCGTGCTGGCGCCGAAGCCGACGGCGCCGTCGGGCGGCGCCGGGGAGGGCGAGGTCTCGCTGGTGATGATGCTGAACCTCGAGACCGAGGTGGAAATGAAGCTGCCCGGACGTTTCCGCGTCTCGCCGCAGATCGCCGGCGCGCTCAAGGCGGTCACCGGCGTGGTGCAGGTGGAGATGCTGTAGGGGTGATGGAGCTCGTTCGTTCCCCGGACGCGGTGCACTGCGCCGCCAATTGGCGGCGTGGTGCTCCGCAGATCCGGGGGCCCGCATGGACGAAACCGGGATCCCGGATCTGCGGCGCGGCACTTCGCGCCGCACCGCGCCCGGGAAACTAAATCGTTCAGGTCCATGACGAATTTCCGCCCGTTCCAGTCCGCCGATCTCGACGCGCTCTACGCGATCTCTCTGGCGACAGGATTCGAAGGAGGCGACGCGTCGCACCTCTATTACGACCCCAGGCTGATGGGGCTGATCTATTCGGCGCCCTATGCGCTGCTGGAGCCCGAACTTGCGCTCGTGGTCGAGGACCGGGAGGGCGTGGCCGGCTTCGTCGTCGGCGCCGTCGACACGCTCGCCTGGGAACGGAAGCTCGAGCGGGACTGGTGGCCGTCGCTGCGACGGCAGTATCCCGCTCCAGCAGAGGACCAGATGGCGTTATGGACCCCCGACCAGCGCCGAGCATTCATGATCCATCGTCCTACGCTCACGCCGCCCGCCGTGGCCGAGAATTATCCCGCGCACCTTCACATGAACCTGCTGCCGCGCCTGCAGCGGCAAGGCGTTGGAGCCAAGCTGCTGCAGGACTGGCTCGCGATCGCAGCGGCGCATGGCGGCCAAGCCGTCCACGTCGGGGTCAACCGGGCCAACGCTGGCGGGATGCAGTTCTGGAAAAAGCTGGGTTTTGCCGAATTGAGCCATGACGGACTCGCGGATGGACGGACCGTCTGGATGGGGCTGGGATAGATCCGATGCGGATATCTCCGCTGTTCAAGTCGCCAGCACTACCTTTTTCAGGGGGCCGGCAGGGCAATCGAACCGAACGAAGCCTTCGGATAGAGGTAATCCTCGCCGGATTCATCGATGATCCGCAGCAAGCCGCTCTTGTCGGCTTCCAGGTCGGGGAGGGCGATATAAATCTTTCGCCCTTCCAACGAGGCGGCGTGGCCTTCGTTGTCGAGGCACACGACAAGCTGTTCTGACGATGTTTTTGCCATGGTCACTGCCCTCAAAGGAGCTGCTTGATCTTGATCGCGGTGGCTAATCGGCCCAATTCTACGCTCAGAGGCCTCGGACGGTAATTTTGAAGCGCCTGTCCAGTGCGGCATCCTATCCGCAAGAAAGGTGCCCGAGGAGACGGCAAGTGGCCGGATTTCCTTGCTTATCCCGGGAATCCGGCTATATACCGCGCCATCTCACACGGAAGCATGGCTTAGCGGCCGTCCGGTGGCATTCCGGCCTCACAGCAGATTTCCTGCCTAAACGCTTGATTGCTCACACGCTTCCGGAGGAACCAACCGGAGAATTAGAACTATGGCGATCCCTGAATTTTCTATGCGTCAGCTTCTCGAAGCCGGCGTGCATTTCGGCCACCAGTCGCACCGCTGGAACCCGAAGATGGCTGATTACATCTTCGGCGCGCGCAACAACATCCACATCATCGATCTCGCCCAGACCGTGCCGCTGCTTCACCGCGCGCTGCAGGCTGTGTCGGACACCGTCGCCAAGGGCGGCCGCATCCTGTTCGTCGGCACCAAGCGCCAGGCCCAGGACGTCGTCGCGGAAGCTGCCAAGCGTTCGGCGATGTACTTCGTCAATTCTCGCTGGCTCGGCGGCACGCTGACCAACTGGAAGACCATTTCCGGTTCGATCAAGCGCCTGCGCCACCTCGACGAAGTGCTGAATTCCGGCGATGCCTCGGCCTACACCAAGAAGGAGCGTCTGACGCTGCAGCGCGAGCGCGACAAGCTCGACCGTTCGCTCGGTGGCATCAAGGACATGGGCGGTCTGCCCGACCTGATCTTCGTGATCGACACCAACAAGGAAGACATCGCGATCCAGGAAGCCCAGCGTCTGGGCATCCCGGTGGCGGCGATCGTCGACACCAACTGCGACCCCAAGGGCATCACCTATGTGGTTCCCGGCAATGACGACGCCGGCCGTGCGCTGACGCTGTATTGCGACCTGATCGCCCGCGCCGTCATCGATGGTATCGGTCGCGCCCAGGGCGATTCCGGCTTCGACATCGGCGCCTCCGCCGCCCCGATCCCGGAAGCCATTGCGGCGCCGGAAGCGGTCGGCTTCCAGGGCCTGGCTGGTCCGCGCGGCACCGCCGACGACCTCAAGAAGCTCACCGGCGTGTCCGGTGCGATCGAGAAGAAGTTCAACGACCTCGGCATCTTCCACTTCTGGCAGCTGGCCGAGCTCGATCACGATACCGCGCACAAGATCGGCGAAGAGGTCGGCCTGCCGACCCGTGCCGATGGCTGGGTTGCCCAGGCCAAGGCGATGACCGCGGAAGCGGAATAAACAACACGCGTCTTGTGGCCGGACACCCGTCCGGCCACAATTCCATGTTCACACACTCACGATAGTTTCCTGATGGCAAAGCGGGGCGTGCAGCATTAGCTGCGCCACGCGCGCACTGACAGGCAAAGGGTTTAACGATGGCAACGATTACTGCAGCGATGGTCAAGGACCTCCGCGAGACCACCGGCGTCGGCATGATGGATTGCAAGAATGCACTGGCCGCCAATGACGGCGACATGCAGGCGTCGATCGACTGGCTGCGCGCCAAGGGTCTTTCCAAGGCCGCCAAGAAGGCTGACCGCGTCGCTGCGGAAGGTCTGATCGGCGTCGTCACCGCCGGCGCCAAGGGCGTCGTCGTTGAAGTCAATTCCGAGACCGATTTCGTCGCCCGCAACGAGCAGTTCCAGGGCCTGGTCAAGATGATCGCCCAGGTCGCGCTGAAGGTCGGCGGCGATGTCGATGCGATCAAGGCGCACAAGGTCGGCGACGTCACCGTCGAAACCGCGATCACCGAAGCGATTGCGACCATCGGCGAGAACATGTCGCTGCGCCGCGCCGCCGTGCTCGAAGTCTCGGCCGGCGTTGTTTCCAGCTACGTGCACAACGCCGTGACCGAAGGTCTCGGCAAGATGGGCATCATCGTCGCGCTGGAATCCACCGGCAAGACCGACGAGCTCGCTGTGCTCGGCAAGCAGATCGCCATGCATGTCGCCGCCGCCAACCCGCAGGCGCTGGATTCGGCGTCGCTCGATCCCGCCATCGTGGCGCGCGAGAAGGACGTGATGGCCGACAAGTACCGCCAGCAGGGCAAGCCCGAGGCGATGATCGAGAAGATCGTCGAGAACGGCCTGAAGACCTACTACAAGGAAGTGTGCCTGCTCGATCAGGCATTCATCCACGACACGTCGAAGTCGGTCGCACAGGCCGTCAAGGAAGCCGAAGGCAAGGTCGGCGCGCCGATCAAGGTTGCCGGCTTCGTGCGCTATGCGCTCGGCGAAGGCATCGAGAAGCAGACCTCCGACTTCGCCGCCGAAGTCGCCGCCGCCAGCGGCCAGAAGTAACCATCGGACAAGACCTCCCGGCATGTCATGCCGGGAGTGGCCGCGCGCGGAAGGAAAGCGATCGCATCATGGGTGAGCCGCTGTATCGTCGCGTCGTGATCAAGCTGTCCGGCGAGTATTTCGCCGGCGACCAATCGTTCGGTATCGACCAGCCCACGATCGACCGCATCGCCGGCGACCTCATTGCAGCGCAGCAGCTCGGCGTCGAGGTTGCGGTGGTGGTCGGCGGCGGCAACATCTTCCGCGGCGTGGAAGTGTCGGCGCGCGGGGTGTCGCGGCCGACCGGCGACACCATGGGCATGCTGGCCACTGTAATGAATTGCCTGGCGCTGGAGGCCGCGATCGAGCGGCGCGCAGTGCCGGCGCGGACCCTGTCGGCGATGGTGATGCCGCAGGTCTGCGAGCTCTTTACCCGCAGCGCGGCGCATAAATGCCTGTCCGAAGGCCGCATCGTTCTGCTGGCCGGCGGCACCGGCAATCCGTACTTCACGACCGATACCACGGCAGTGCTGCGGGCCGCCGAAATCGGCGCCCAAGCGGTGCTGAAAGCCACCAATGTTGATGGCGTCTACAGCGCCGATCCGAAGAAGGATCCGGCCGCGACGCGTTTCGAGCGCCTCAGCCATTCGCAGGCGGTCGAGGGCAATTACAAGGTGATGGATGCGACCGCTTTCGCGCTTGCCCGCGAGACATCGCTGCCTATCATCGTATTTTCCATCGCCGAGCCCGGTTCGATCGGCGCCATTTTGAGCGGTACGGGTCGCGGCACCATCGTCGCGGGCTAAACGTCAGTACAGGTCGGATCCGCGGTCGTTCGTGGACCCAGCCGAAGAATTCAGGAGGAGAGCTTTATGGCCCCCATGGCCCCATTCGATATCAACGACCTGAAGCGTCGCATGCAGGGTGCCACCGCCGCGCTCAAGCACGAGTTGGGCGGTCTGCGCACCGGCCGTGCCGCGGCCTCGATGCTCGAGCCGGTGCAGGTTGAAGCCTATGGCAGCCACATGCCGCTGAACCAGGTGGCCACCGTCAGCGTGCCGGAGCCGCGCCTGCTGTCGGTTCAGGTGTGGGACAAGTCGATGGTCAAGGCCGTCGAAAAGGCGATCGTCGACTCCAATCTCGGCCTCAGCCCCGCCACCGAAGGCCAGGTCCTGCGTCTGCGCATTCCCGAGCTGAACGAAGAGCGCCGCAAGGAACTGGTCAAGGTCGGCAACAAGTATGCCGAGGCCGCCAAGGTCGCCGTGCGCCATGTCCGCCGCGACGGCATCGACCACATCAAGAAGCTCGAAAAGGCCCACGAGATCACCGAGGACGACCAGAAGCGCCTGGATAACGAGGTCCAGAAGGCGACCGACGCGTCGATCGCCGAGATCGATCAGTTGCTGGCGGCCAAGGAAAAGGAAATCATGACGGTCTAGGTGCGGACCGCCTGCACCGGCCGAACGCTTTCATTTGGGCACGGGGCAGGCGAAAAGACGTTCTCCTTTACCCGTTCATGCTCTAGCGTGAATGATCCCCGGGCGGCCATCGGTGATGCCGCCCGCGACGTGCAACCTGTTGATTTGGAGTATTCTTTTGCGGCGGACGGAATTGTGCGTCGCCGCAGGGTGCTTCAGGGATTGATCGATGTCGAACGCCGCCGCGCCCGCAACCGATGGATCTGACCGATCCATGCCGTTGCACGTCGCGATTATCATGGATGGCAACGGACGCTGGGCTGCGGCACGCGGCCTGCCGCGCGTGGAAGGCCATCGCCGCGGCGTCGAGGCGCTGCGCCGCGTGGTGCGGGCCGCCAACGAACTCGGCATTCTCTACCTGACGATTTTCTCCTTCAGCTCCGAGAACTGGTCGCGTCCGGCCACCGAGATCGGCGACCTGTTCGGCCTGCTGCGCCGCTTCATCCGCAACGATCTGGCGACCTTGCATCGTGACGGCGTGCGCGTGCGGGTGATCGGCGAACGCACCGGACTCGATCCCGACATTTGCGCGTTGCTGAAGGAAGCCGAGGATCTCACGCGCGACAATACCAAGCTGACGCTCGTCGTCGCTTTCAACTACGGCGCTCGTCAGGAGATCGCCAATGCCGCGCAGCGCTTGGCGCAAGAAGTTGCCGAGGGTAAGCGCGATCCCGCCTCGATCAATGCCGACGTGCTTGGTCAGTATCTGGACGCACCGGATATCCCGGATCCCGACCTGATCATCCGCACCTCCGGCGAGCAGCGGCTGTCCAACTTCCTGATGTGGCAGGCCGCCTATAGCGAACTGGTGTTCGTGCCGATCCACTGGCCGGATTTCGACAAGGCGGCGCTGGAAGGCGCGATCGCCGAATATGCCCGCCGCGAGCGCCGCTTCGGCGGCCTCGTCGCAAAGACCGGTTCGTGACGGGCGTGAATCACGACGACGCGACACCGAAGCAGGTGGACGATCGCGGTTTGCGAAATCTTCTGATGCGCGTGCTTGCGGCACTGGTGATGGTCCCCATTGCCGTTGCCATTGCCTATGCCGGTGGCTGGCTGTGGTTCAGCCTTGTGGCGCTGGTGTCCGTCGGACTGTTCGTCGAATGGGTCATGATCGTCGGCCGCAATGCAGGCTGGATTGTCGTCGGCGTCATCTATGCCTTCGCCGCGTTGCTGGCTTCGGTCGTGGTGCGGCTCGATCCGCTCTGGGGATTCGCCGCGTTGATGTTCGTTCTGCTGGTGGTCTGGGTCACCGATATCGGCGGCTATTTCGCGGGCAGGGGCATCGGCGGTCCGAAGCTGTGGCCGCGCATCAGCCCCAAGAAGACATGGGCCGGCGCCATCGGCGGCCTGGTGCTCAGCCTGGCTGTGGCGGCGGGCTTCGCCTGGTTCGGCGTCGGCCGTCTGCTGCCGCTGCTTGCGCTTGCCGCGGTGCTGACGGTGGTCTCGCAACTCGGCGACCTGTTCGAATCCGCGGTGAAGCGCAACTTCGGCGTCAAGGATTCCAGCCACATCATTCCCGGTCACGGCGGCTTGCTGGATCGGTTCGACGGTTACGTGTTCGCAGTTGTTGTAGCTGCGTTGATCGGTTTTTTGCGGGGCGGCGCCGATGGCGTCGGCCGCGGTCTTATGGTTTGGTAAAAAAATGAGCGCAGTCCCATTGCGAAACAACAAGGCCGCGGCGTCCGCCGTGCGCAGCGTCAGCGTGCTCGGTGCCACCGGCTCGATCGGCGACAGCACCATGGACCTGCTGCGGGCGTCGCCCGAGCGGTATCAGGTGGAGGCCCTGACCGCGAACACCAATGTTACCGGGCTGGTCAAGCTGGCGAAAGAGTTCGGCGCACGCTACGTGGCGCTGGCCGATGCCTCGTTGCTCGGCGAACTGCGTGCGGCTCTGGCGGGGACCGGGATCGCCAGCGGTGCCGGTGACAGCGCGATCGTCGAGGCGGCCGAGCGGCCAGCGGATTGGGTCATGGCGGCCGTGTCAGGGGCTGCCGGACTGAAACCGGCGCTGGCCGCCGTCGATCGCGGCGCCACCATCGCGCTGGCCAACAAGGAATGCCTGGTTTGCGCCGGCGATTTTTTCATGGAGCGGGCCGCAAAGGCCGGCGCCTGTATCCTGCCTGCGGATTCCGAGCACAACGCGCTGTTCCAGGCGCTGGGATCTGGCAACCGCGAAGAACTCATCCGTGTCATCATCACCGCCTCCGGCGGACCGTTCCGCACTTGGGCTGCCGCCGACATCGAGCAGGCCACCCTGGCGCAGGCGCTCAAGCATCCGAACTGGAGCATGGGGCAGAAGATCACCATCGATTCCGCATCGATGATGAACAAGGGCCTCGAGGTGATCGAGGCGTCCTATCTGTTCGCGCTGTCGCCCGACGAAATCGAAGTGCTGGTGCATCCGCAGTCGATCATCCACGGCATGGTCGAGTTTTCCGACTGCTCGGTGATGGCGCAGATGGGGGCGCCGGACATGCGCACGCCGATCGCCCATTGCCTGGGCTGGCCGGACCGTATCGTCGGCCGCGCCGCGACCCTCGATCTCGCCAAGATCGGATCGCTGACGTTTGAAGCGCCGGATTATGCCCGGTTCCCCGGCCTGAAGCTGGCCTATGACGCGCTGCGCACGGGCCATGGCGCGACCACGGTCTACAACGCCGCCAATGAAATCGCGGTGGCGGCCTTCATTGCCCAGAAAATCCGCTTCGGCGCCATCGCGCGCCTGGTCGAGGCCACCATGGATGGCTGGGTGCGGGCAGGGAACCTGGCGCCGCTGAGCTCGGCGGACGACGCCATCGCCGTTGACCATAACGCGCGAAAAATGGCTGCCACCCTCTTGCCTCAAATTGCCGCAAAGGCATCCTAGATCATTGGGGACGGGGCCTTTGGCCCCGCGGTAGGGGAATTGGGATGTTCGACTTTTTTCTAAATAGTTTCAATACGTTGAGCCACGGTGTGGTGGGCTACATCATTCCCTTCCTGTTCGTCCTGACGATCGTCGTTTTCTTCCACGAACTCGGCCACTTTCTGGTCGCCCGCTGGAACGGTGTGAAGGTCCTGACCTTCTCGCTCGGCTTCGGGCCAGAGCTGATCGGTTTCAACGACCGGCACAACACCCGCTGGAAGATCTCGGCGATTCCGCTCGGCGGCTACGTGAAATTCTTCGGCGACGAGAGTGAGGCCAGCACGCCATCGAGCGCCGCGCTGGCCACCATGACCGCGGAAGAGCGCGAGGGCAGCTTCCATCACAAGTCGGTCGGTGCGCGCGCCGCCGTGGTCGCCGCCGGCCCGATCGCCAATTTCATTCTGGCCATCGTGATTTTCACCTGCCTTTTCACGTTTTTCGGCAAGCCCAGCACCACGGCGCAGGTCGATACCGTGCAGGTCGGCAGCGCCGCGGCGGCCGCGGGGTTCCAGTCCGGCGACGTCATCAAGTCGATCGACGGAAACGCCATCGGCAGCTTCTCCGATATGCAGCGCATCGTCGGCATCAAGGCCGGCGAGCAGCTCACCTTCAGCATCAAGCGGGGCGATTCGACCGTCGAGCTGAAGGCAACCCCGGAACTCAAGGAAGTCAAAGACAGCTTCGGCAACGTCCACCGCCTCGGCGTGCTGGGCATTACCCGCTCGGCGGCGGCCGGCGAGGCGACCACCGAGAAGGTTAACCCGGCCGCGGCCTTTGTGCTCGGCGTCAAGGAGACCTGGTTCGTGGTCGATCGCACGCTGGCCTATATCGGCGGCGTCTTTACCGGCCGCGAGGCGGCCGACCAAGTCGGCGGCCCGCTGCGAATCGCCCAGATCTCCGGCCAGGTGGCGACCATCGGGGTGACCGCGCTGATTCACCTCGCGGCGGTCCTTTCGATCTCCATCGGCCTGCTTAACCTTTTCCCGGTACCCCTGCTGGATGGCGGACACCTGCTGTTCTACGCCTTTGAGGCGGCGCGCGGCCGTCCGTTGTCGGAGCGGGCGCAGGAGATGGGGTTCCGGATTGGATTGGGTTTGGTGCTGATGCTGATGGTATTTGCGACCTACAACGACATTCTGCATCTGGCGGCGTCATGAGTCGCGACCTTGATTGCGTGGCCGATGGGCAACGTCTTGGAATGAAATTGGAATTGCAGTGCGAAAGGCCGTTTGCCAGTCCGGTAAAATTGGCTACAAGCATGGCAACAAATGGGATTCTGTCAGTCCGTAGGGGTGCGGGCTGGCGATGGAATGATAAGGGCGCGTTGCGCATGAAGTTTGGAATGCGAGTGTTGCGGGGAAGCGTTCTGGCTGCCCTCATGTTGGTCGCCATGCCGGTTGCAGCCACGGTGACCGCAGCGCTTCTGGCGTCGCCGGCCGTTGCCCAGACCTCGGCGTCGATTGCCGTTGAAGGCAATCGTCGAGTCGATGTGGAAACGATCCGTTCCTATTTCAAGCCCGGCCCGGGTGGTCGCCTCGACCAGGGCAACATCGATGACGGTCTCAAGGCCCTGATCGAGACCGGCCTGTTCCAGGATGTCAGAATCAACCAGGGCGGCGGCCGGCTGACGGTCGTCGTTGTCGAGAATCCGGTGATCGGGCGCGTTGCCTTCGAGGGCAACAAGAAGGTCAAGGATGACCAGCTCAGCGCCGAAGTGCAGTCCAAGCCGCGTGGCACGCTGTCGCGTCCGATGGTGCAGGCCGACGCCTCGCGTATCGCCGAAATCTATCGCCGCTCGGGCCGCTATGACGTCAGCGTCACGCCCGAGATCATCGAACAGCCGAACAATCGCGTCGACCTGATCTTCACCGTCAACGAAGGCCAGAAGACCGGCGTCAAGACGATCAACTTCATCGGCAACAACTTCTATTCGTCCTATCGCCTCAAGGACGTCATCAAGACCCGTGAATCCAACCTGCTGAGCTTCCTGGCTTCGGGCGATATCTACGATCCGGACCGTGTCGAGGCCGATCGCGACCTGATCCGTCGCTATTATCTGAAGAACGGCTTTGCCGATGTGCAGGTCGTGGCCGCGCTCACGGAATACGATACCGAGCGCAAGGGCTTCCTGGTGACCTTCAAGATCGAGGAGGGCGCCCAGTACCGCGTTTCTTCCGTCGACTTCCAGTCCACTATTCCGACGCTCGATGGCAATTCGCTGCGCGGCTTCTCCCGCGTCAATGTCGGCTCGCTCTACAACGCCGAGGCGCTGGAGAAGTCCGTCGAAGAAATGCAGATCGAGACCTCGCGTCGCGGCTACGCCTTTGCCGTGGTCCGTCCGCGCGGCGATCGTAACTTCGAGCAGCACACCGTTTCGATCTCCTTTTCCATCGAGGAAGGTCCGCGCACCTACATCGAGCGCATCAATGTGCGCGGCAACACCCGTACCCGCGACTATGTGATCCGCCGCGAATTCGATATTGCCGAAGGCGACGCGTATAACCGCGCGCTGGTCGATCGTGCCGAGCGCCGCCTGAAGAACCTCGACTTCTTCAAGAGCGTCAAGGTGACGACCGAGCCGGGATCGAGCAGCGATCGCGTGATCCTGGTGGTCGATCTTGAAGAAAAATCCACGGGCGACTTCTCGGTCTCCGGCGGCTATTCCACTACCGATGGCGCCCTGGGCGAGGTCAGCGTTTCCGAGCGTAACTTCCTCGGCCGCGGCCTGTTCGCCAAGGCGTCGGTGCAGTACGGCCAGTACGCACGTGGTTACTCGCTGTCGTTCGTCGAGCCGTACCTGCTCGACTACCGTGTTGCGCTTGGTCTCGATTTCTACCAGAAGCAGCAGCTGTCCAACCAGTACATCTCGTACAACACGAAGACGCTCGGCTTCAGCCCGCGGCTCGGCTTCCAGCTCCGGGAAGATCTGTCGCTGCAGCTGCGCTACTCGATCTATCAGCAGGAAATCTCGCTTCCGGCTGCATACTCGAATTGCAACAACTTCAACCCTACGACGCTGACGCCTGGCGCAATCAACGCTGCGGCTGGAACTCTTTCGGCTGTTGACCCCGGCAATTCGGCCACATGGGGCTGCTACGCCGACGGCGAGTCCTCGCTGCCGGTCCGACGGGAGCTGGCAAGCGGCAAGTCGCTGACCTCGCTGGTCGGCTATACGCTGAACTACAACACCCTCGACAATAACAAGAACCCCACCGACGGCCTGTTCCTCGAGTGGAAGCAGGACTACGCCGGTGTCGGTGGCGACGTCAGCTACATCAAGAGCTCGTTCGACGCCAAGTACTACACTCCGCTGGTGGCCGATATCGTCGGTATCATCCACGGGCAGGGCGGTATCCTGAACAAGGCCGGCAGCAGCGACATCCGCATGCTCGACCACTTCCAGATGGGTTCCAACCTGGTTCGCGGCTTCGCGCCGAACGGTATTGGTCCGCGCGACATCAGCTATGTTGCGCTGGGTGCGACCGGCGATGCGCTGGGCGGCACCAAGTATTGGGGCGCGTCGGCGGAATTGCAGATGCCGTTCTGGTTCCTGCCGAAGGAAGTCGGGATCAAGGGCGCGCTCTATGCCGATGCCGGTTCGCTTTGGGACTACCAGGGGCCGACCACATGGTCTGCGACGGGCGAGACCACGGCGGCAAGGAACGGTGTGGCTCTGAACGGCGCCAACTGCACGCCTTCCAGCAAGACGACCGTCGGCAACTGTACCGGCCTGCAATATGACGACACCAATCTCGTTCGTACCTCGGTCGGTGTCGGCTTGATCTGGCAGTCCCCGTTCGGCCCGTTGCGCTTCGACTATGCTATTCCGCTCACGAAGGGCCAGTTCGATCGCGTCCAGCAGTTCAAGTTTGGCGGCGGAACTTCGTTCTGAGTTTGATCAACGGCCGGACCGCGACGGGTGGAATGGCACAACCGACATTCTTCAGGAAATTCACTTCGTTGACGCTGGCTGAGATCGCCATGTCAACGAAGTCGGATCTGGCCGACGCCGCGTGCGCCGACCAGATGGTGACCGGTCTTGCCTCGCTGGACGAGGCCGGCCCTGGGCATCTGGCCTTCTTCGACAATGTCCGTTACGTCGACCAGCTCGCCAAGACGCGCGCAGGCGCGGTTCTGGTGAACGAACGCCACGCGGCGAGCGTTCCTCCACATGTCTCGGTTCTCCGCGCCAAAAAGCCGTTTGCTGCCTTTGTGCGGCTGCACCGCGAACTGCAGCAGGATGCGTTGCGTCCTCAATCGGGCTTCGCGCTGACCGGTATCGCGGTATCAGCGGTCATCCATGCCACCGCACGGCTGGAAGACGACGTGACCGTCGATCCGCTGGCTGTGATCGGTCCCGATGTCGAGATTGGTTCGGGCTCGGTGATCGGCTCAGGCGCGGTGATCGCGGCCGGCGTGAAGATCGGCCGCGACTGCAACGTCGGCGCCGGCTCGACGATCCAGTTCGCTCTGATCGGCAACAACGTCCTGATTCACCCGGGCTGCCGTATCGGCCAGGACGGATTCGGCTTCATCTATGGCGCCGAGGGCCACCTCAAGGTGCCGCAGGCCGGCAGGGTGCTGATCCAGAACAACGTGGAGATCGGTGCCGGCACCAGCATCGACCGCGGAAGCCTGCGCGACACCATCGTCGGCGAGGGCACCAAGATCGATAACCAGGTCCAGATCGGCCACAACGTGACCATCGGGCGGCATTGTCTCATCGCCGCCAAATGCGGCCTTGCCGGCAGCCTGACCCTCGGCGACAACGTCGTTCTGGGCGCCATGGTCGGTCTTAACAACCATATTACCATCGGCGACGGCGCGCAGGTCACTGCCATGAGCGGCGTCAAGGACAGTATCCCTGCCAGAGGGCGCTGGGGTGGCTTCTTTGCCAAGCCGACCAAACAATGGTTTCGCGAAATTCTCGCGGTGGAAAAGCTCGGACGCGACAGCGCCCCGGGCGCGGATGCGGGGTCGCAGGATGCGACAGACGAGGGGCGGCAATGACCGACAAAGCACCAATCGATCTTGTGTCGCCGATTGCCTATGAGCTGGTCGACATCAACACGATCCTCAAGACCCTGCCGCATCGCTACCCGTTCCTGCTGATCGACCGGGTCGTCAACATCCGCAAGGATTACAGCGGTATCGGCATCAAGAACGTCACCATCAACGAGCCGGCCTTTCTCGGCCATTTCCCGGATCGGCCGGTGTATCCGGGCGTGCTGATGATCGAGGGCATGGCGCAGACCGCCGGCGTCATCGGTATCATGTCTGTGGAGGGGACCGAGAAGCCGCGCGCGGTCTACTTCCTGACCATCGACAAGTGCAAGTTCCGCAAGCCCGTGATGCCCGGCGACACCGTCGAATATCACATGACCAGCATCGGCCGAAAAAAGACCATGTGGTGGTTTCACGGCGATGCCAAGGTCAATGGCGTCACCGTGGCCGAAGCCAACGTCGGTGCGATGCTGACGGACTGATATGGTGTCCCGGACGCGCGCCTCCTGACGGAGGCGCACTGCACCGCGTCCGGGACACAATTCCAGCCTACTGCTTCGTCGCCTTGACGATCTTCTTGTTGAGATGGCCGGTCTCGTGGTCGCGGCGCAGCTGGCTGAGCGAGGTCTCGTTGAGTTTGGACAGCACCTCGCCGAGCGTGGCGTTGTCCTGGAAGCCCGCTGCGAAACTCTTGCCGTAGATCGCGCGCAGCGTGCTCAGCTGCGTGTTGCCGTGCTTCTGGCCGATCGCGCCATCGGACGTGCGATGGCGGCTGTCGAGCGTCGTATGCTCTTTCATCGTTTCTCTCCCCGTGTTTGCGACGTTGCGCGGTCATGAGACTGCGCCCCGGAAAACGACTTGGCAACTCCGCGACCGGGCTACCCGCAGGCCGTGCGGGCGCGGGCAGCCTGAAACAGTGCATCATCAAACGTCACTGGACAGCCTCCAACGCGCGCGCTAACCAACGGAAAACCCACCATATTCACGCGACACCCGGCTGAAACTGGACCTTTCGATGAGCATGATCGATCCCACGGCGCGAATTGAAGATGGCGCCGTCATTGGTGAGGGCACCACCGTCGGCCCGTATTGCGTCATCGGCCCCAACGTCGTGATCGGCGCCAACTGCAAGCTGATCGCCCATGTGCACATCACCGCCCAGACCTCCATCGGCGACGGCTGCACGATCTATCCGTTTGCGTCGCTGGGCACGCCGCCGCAGTCGCTGAGCTACAAGGGCGAGCTGACGAAGCTGGTGATCGGCAACGGCTGCACCATCCGTGAATCCGTCACCATGAATGCCGGCACCGTGGCCGGCGGCGGCATCACCACGGTCGGCGATCGCGGCTACTTCATGAACTGCAGCCATGTCGGCCATGACTGCCATGTCGGCAACGATGTGATCTTCGCGACCTCGGCGACGCTCGGCGGTCATTGCGAGATCGGCGATTTCGTCTTCATGGGCGGACTGTCGGCGGTGCACCAGTTCACCCGCATCGGTCCGCAGGTGATGGTCGGCGGCATCTGCGGCGTGCGCGGCGACATCATTCCGTTCGGCCTCGCCAACGGCCAGTATGCCAGCCTCGAAGGCCTCAATATCATCGGCATGAAGCGCCGCAAGTTCACCAAGGAACGGCTGGCGCTGGTGCGCTCGTTCTATCAGAAACTGTTTCACGGCGACGGCATGTTTGCCGAGCGGTTGGCGCGCGTGCTGCCGATGGCGTCGGAAGATCCCGCCATCGCCGAGATCCTGGCCTTCATCGGCGCCGGCAAGCATCGCGCGCTGTGCCTGCCCGAAGGCAATAAAACCAGCGCTTGAGGATCGGACAGCGGCGAGCCATGACCGATCGGGATCCTTCCAACTCATCGCCGGTCGGGTTGATCGCAGGCGGCGGCGCGCTGCCGTTCGCGGTCGCGGACTCGCTGCTGGCGCGCGGCATCACGCCGGTGCTGTTCGCGCTGCAGGGGATCTGCGATCCCGCAGCCGCAGCGCGCTATCGCCATCACTGGATCCCGATCGGCCAGCTCGGCCGCCTGGCCCGGCTGATGCGCGGCGACGGATGCCGTGACCTCGTTTTCATCGGCACTCTGGTGCGGCCGGCGCTCTCGGAGATCCGCCTCGACTGGGGCACGCTGCGCGCCATGCGCCACATCCTGTCGGCGTTTCGCGGCGGCGACGACCATCTGCTGACCGGCATCGGCCGCATCTTCGAGCGGCAGGGCTTTCGCCTGCTCGGGATCAAGGACGTGGCGCCGGATCTCCTGATGCCGGCGGGCTCGCTGACCCGCGCGGTGCCCGATGCGGATGCCGAGGCCGACATCGCCAAGGGCCGCGCCGTGCTGCGCGCGCTGAGCCCGTTCGACATCGGCCAGGCCACCGTGGTGATCGACGGTCACGTCGTGGGGGTCGAGGACATTGAGGGCACCGACGGGCTGCTGGCGCGGGTGGCGCGGCTGCGCGGCGAAAACCGCATTCGCGCCAAGGCCGGGCGCGGCGTGCTGGTGAAGGCGCCGAAGAGCGGTCAGGACCTGCGCTTCGATCTCCCGACCCTTGGGCCGCAAACCATTGCGCGTGCGATCGCGGCTGAGCTTGCCGGCATCGCCATCGTCGCCGGCAACACCATCGTCGCCGAACCGCAGGCCATGATCGCGGCCGCGGATGGCGCCGGCCTGTTCGTCACCGGACTGCCGGCATGACACCCCCGCGAAAGATCTTTCTCGTCGCCACCGAGGAGTCCGGCGACCGGCTCGGCGCGGCGCTGATGAAAGTGCTGCGGCAGCGGCTCGGCGAGAATGTGGTGTTCGAAGGTGTCGGCGGCACGTCGATGGCGCGCGAAGGCCTGGTCTCGCTGTTTCCCATCGCAGAGCTGTCCATCATGGGATTCTCGGCGATCCCAAAGAAGCTGCCGATGATCCTGCGGCGGCTGCGCGAGACCACCGGCGCGGTGCTAAAGGCGGCGCCGGATATTCTCGTCATCATCGACAGTCCCGATTTCACCCACCGCGTGGCGCGCCGGGTGCGACGGCGCGCGCCCTCGATTCCCATCGTCGATTACGTCTCGCCATCGGTATGGGCCTGGCGGCCCGGCCGCGCAGCGGCGATGCGCGGCTATATCGATCACGTGCTGGCATTGCTGCCGTTCGAGCCGGATGCCCATCGGCGGCTCGGCGGGCCGCCTTGCACCTATGTCGGCCACCCCTTGATCGAGCAGACCGCCGAGTTGCGGCCGAATGCCGAAGAGCAGGCGCGGCGCGATGCGCAGCCGCCGCTGTTGCTGGTGCTGCCGGGCAGCCGGCGCAGCGAGATCCGCCACCACATGGCGATCTTCGGCGCGACGCTCGGGCTGTTGCAGCAGCAGGGCGTGGCGTTCGAACTGGTGCTGCCGACCATGCCGCATCTGGTGGACGCCATCTCCGCCGCCCTGAAGCAATGGCCGGTGCAGCCGCGCGTGGTGGTCGGCGAGCACGACAAGCGCGCTGCATTCCGGACCGCCTATGCCGCGCTGTGCAAGTCGGGGACGTCGACGCTGGAACTGGCCGTGGCGGGCGTGCCGATGGTCGGGGCCTACAAAGGCGGCGCAACCGAAGCCTGGATCGTGCGGCGGCGGATCACGTCGGCATCGGTGATCCTCGCTAATCTCGTGGTCGGCGAGAACGTCGTGCCGGAATTCATCCAGCAGGACTGCAGCCCCGAAAAACTCGCGCCGGCCTTGCGCGATGTGCTCGGGGCCACACCACTGCGGCAGCGCCAGATCGAGGCCTTTGCACGGCTCGACACCATCATGGCCACCGGCAAGGCCTCGCCAAGCGTTGGCGCGGCCGAGATCGTGTTGTCGCTGCTGACCTGAGGGCTACTCGGCCTTGATGTTGGCGTCCTTGATGATCTTGTCGTAGCGCGACATTTCATCCGAGATATATTTTGCAAAGTATTCCGGCGTAGAGCCGATCGCTTCGAAGCCGAGCGTTTCGAAGCGCGCCTTGACGTCCGGCTGCTGCGCCATCTTGGTGATCTCGGCCTGCAGCCTGGTGACGATTTCCGGCGGCAGGTTCTTCGGACCCCACAACCCGTACCAGGACGAGAATTCGAAGCCGGTCATGCCGGATTCCGCCACCGTCGGAATCTCTGGCGCGATGGCAACGCGCTTCAGGCTGGTGACCGCCAGCGCCTTGATGTTGCCGGCCTTGGCGAGCGGCAGCGATGACAGCATCGGGTCGGCCATCGGCTGGATGTCGCCACCCATCAGGTCGGTGAGCGCGGGGTTGGCGCCCTTATAGGGAATGACGAGCGTGTTGACGCCGGCGTCGCGCTTCAGAAGTTCGATCGCCAGATGGCCGGCGGAGCCGAAGCTCGACGTGGCGAAAGTGTACTTGTCCGGATTCTTGCGCACCAGATCGAAGAATTCCTTCAGCGTGTTGGCCGGCACTTTCGGGGTGGTGCTGACCAGCAGCGGCCCTGAGGCCACCAGCGAGATCGGCGTGAAGTCCTTGACCACGTCGTAGGGGACGGCCTTCTGCAGGAACGGCGTCACCACGTGGATCGATGCGGTGAGCATGATGGTGTAGCCATCCGGCGCCGCCTTGGCGACGTAGTTGGCGCCGACGATGCCACCGAAGCCACCGGCGCGGTTCTCGACGATGAAGCTGTGCCCCATGGTATCGGTGAGTCGCTGCGCCAGGATGCGCGCGACGCCGTCGACCGATCCGCCGGCTGGGTAGGGCACGATGACGGTGACGTTCTTCGTGGGGTAGGTCTGGGCCGCGGCGGGCGCCGCATTCAATCCCAGCAGTGCGGCGCCGACGAGGGCGAAGGACAAACGATATTTCACAGAAAATCCTCTCAAATGCTGCATCAAAAGGTTCCTGGGTAGCTTCCCCCGTCGACCAGTATGTTCTGGCCTGTAACGAATCCTGCGTGCTCTGAACATAGAAAGGCGCAGTAGGCGCCGAGTTCTTCCGGCCGGCCGTAGCGCTTGGCGGGATTGGCGGCGGCGCGCTCGCGCCAGATTTCATCGTAGCTCTTGCCGCCCGGTACCAGCATGCCCTCGATATGGCGGCGTTGCGCATCGCTGTCGAAGATACCCGGCAGCAGGTTGTTGATGGTGACGTTATGCGCCACGGTCTGGCGGGCGAGCCCGCCGACAAAGCCGACCAGGCCGGAGCGGGCGCCGTTGGACAGGCCAAGTTCGAGCTGCGGAATCTTCACGCTGCGCGACACGATGTTGATGATCCGCCCGAAGCCGCGCGCCATCATGCCGTCGACGCTCCGCCGCATCATCTCGATCGGGCTCAGCATCATCGCGTCGAGCGCTGCCGACCAGTCGGCGTGGGTCCAGTCGCGGAAGTCGCCGGGCACCGGACCATCGGCATTGTTGAGCAGAATGTCCGGATCGGGGCAGGCCGCCAGCGCATCGTCGCGGCCCTTGGCGGTGGTGATGTCGCCAACCACCGCCGTCACCGCGACGCCGGTGGCGTCGCGGATCTCGGCGCAGGTAGCTTCAAGGGTTTCGGGCGTGCGGGCCAGGATGGTGATATCGACACCCTCCTTGGCCAGCGCCATGGCGCAGGCCTTGCCCATACCGCGGCTCGCTCCGCTGAGAAGTGCCTTGCGACCGCGGATTCCAAGATCCATCGATCAGGCCGCGACGGCCGAGAGCGACGAGATCTTGTAGCCGTACTTCTTGTCGAGCTCGAGCTCCTGGATGATGCGGATGCCCTTGGCCAGCGCTTCGCCTTCCAGCATGGTCAGCGGCTTGCGCAGATCGCCGGCCGGCATGCCGATCGCCTTCATCAGCGACTTCACGGCAACCGGATTGATCGCCGAATAGGTGTAGTGCAGCAGCGGCAGCAGGCCGAGATAGGCATTCTTGAAGCCGACGGCTTCGGTGTAGCTGGTCCACGGCGTGGAGATGATAGCCATCTCGGCCGGCGCGAGATTGCCGGTCATGTTGGCGGTGCCGTGACCGCCGAGGCTCATGGTCGGCACCACCAGGCCGAGGTTCGGGCTGTCGCAGCACATCACCGACACGCCGCAATCGGCGGCCAGCACCTGCGCCACCTGGCCGACGCGGCCAGTGGACTCCTTGTGCACCACGTAGTTCGGGTGCTTGAAGATGCGGATCAGGTTGTCCCAATGAAGGTCGCTCTTCACGCGCGGCGGATTGTTGTAGATGCCAAGCGGCAGGTCGGTGGCGTCGGCGACGTCGAGGAAGAAGCGTTCGATGTCGGCTTCCGGCGCGCAGATATAGGCGGGCGCCGCGAGGATCGCGCCGTCGGCACCATTGTCCTTGGCGAAGCGGACGTTGGCGATAGTCGTGTCGGTGTTGTTGCCGGTGCAGCCGAAGAAGATCGGCATGTCCGGCGTCTTCATCTTCGCGCACTCGACGATGATCTGCTGTTTTTCCTGCTGCGACAGCATCGAGGACTCGCCGGTGGAGCCCATGATCAGGATCGCCGAGGTACCGTTGTCCTGGTGGAATTTCAGCAGCGTGCGGAATGCGGCGAAGTCCACCGAGCCGTCCTTGTTGAACGGTGTAATCAGCGCAACGAAGGACCCCGTCAGCTTCTTGATCGACATCTCACATCTCCTGTTGTTCGAATTTTTCTGAACCTATCATGGTTGGCACGGTTGGCCACAGCAGCGTGGCGAACCGTGCCATGCAGGCGCGGGGATTTACGCGGCGTTGCGTTTCCGCGTGTCCAGTTGGTCGAGGGCGAAGGCTACCGCCGCATCGGCATGAATCAACGTGGAATCGAACGCCGGCAGGTCGAAGTCCTTGGCGCCGATCAGCAGGCCGATTTCGGTGCAGCCGAGAATGACGCTGTCGGCGCCCGCCGCCTTGGCCGTGGCGATCACGTCGAGATAGCGCTGACGCGATGCTTGGCTGACGATGCCGCAGCATAATTCACCAAAAATGACGTCGTGAACAGCGGTCCTGTCCTCGTCGTTCGGTACCAGCGGCGCAAGGCCGTGGTCGTCGCGCAACTTGGAGAGGTAAAAATCCTGCTCCATCGTGTAGCGGGTGGCGAGCAGCAGGGGCCGGCGACAGCCCGCGGCCTTGACCGCCTCACCGGTCACGTCGGTGATGTGCAGCAGCGGGATCGAGATCGCGTCCTGAACTGTGTCGGCCAGCTTGTGCATGGTGTTGGTGCAGATCAGGACGCAGTCGGCGCCGGCGCCTTCCAGATTGCGCGCGATCTGTGCCAGCACCGCACCGGCCTGATCCCAGTCGCCGGCCTTCTGAAGCGCCACGATGGCTTCGAAATTGACCGAGTGCAGGATCACCTCGGCCGAGTGCAGGCCGCCCAGCCTGTTGCGGACGGTCTCGTTGATCCGTCGGTAGTAAACCGCGGTGCTTTCCCAGCTCATCCCGCCCAATAATCCGATGGTTCGCATTCCGGTCCGTCCTTGCCAGCTTCAGATGTGGCCGGAAGGATAACAAATAGACCGCGCAACAATGCGATCGAAGATCGCCGAAATCGATCCAGGGCGGCGAGGATATTGCTTAAATTTCAAGATTAGAGCAATATTTTATCGGTGATGACGAGAGATTAGCATTCTAGGTTCAATATTCGGGAGGAATCAGCGCGTGGATGCCATTGATCGCCGGATTCTCGATATCCTGCAGAACGACGCCTCGGTCGCGATCGCCACCATCGCGGAAAAGGTCGGCCTCAGCACGGCGCCGTGCTGGCGCAGGATCAAGCGGCTGGATGAGGACGGCGTCATCACCCGGCGGGTGGCCCTGTTGAACCGGCGCAAGGTCAACGTGCCGATGACTGTGTTCGCCTCGGTGAAGGCGCCGCGTCACGAGGCGGACTGGCTGCAGGCGTTCCGGCGGGTAATCGGCGACATCCCTGAGATCGTCGAGGCCTGGCGGCTGACCGGCGATACCGACTATCTGCTGCGCATCGTGGTGCCCGACGTCGAGACCTACGACGCGGTCTACCAGCGCATGATCAAGCGGCTGGAGTTTTCCGACATCAACTCGTCCATCGCCATGGAAGAGATGAAGTTCACGACCGCGATTCCGACCAGCTACATGCAGTTGAAGTCGCCGGCCTGACGCCGGTACCGCGCAAACGAAAACGGCGGACCGTGGGGTCCGCCGTTTGTGTTTGATCTAGTCGAGGCAATCAGCGCTTGCTGATGTCCACGTAATCGCGGCGGGCGGCGCCGGTGTAGAGCTGGCGCGGACGGCCGATCTTCTGCTGCGGATCCTCGATCATCTCGCTCCACTGGCTGATCCAGCCGACGGTGCGGGCGACTGCGAACAGCACGGTGAACATCGAGGTCGGGAAGCCCATCGCCTTCAGCGTGATGCCCGAATAGAAGTCGACGTTCGGGTACAGCTTGCGGTCGATGAAGTAGGGGTCCGACAGCGCGATCTTCTCGAGCTCCATGGCAACGGCGAGCATCTCGTCGCCGCCGTGGCCGGTTTCCTTGAGCACTTCATGGCAGGTCTGCTGCATGATCTTGGCGCGCGGATCGTAGTTCTTGTAGACGCGGTGACCGAAGCCCATCAGGCGGACGCTGGAGTTCTTGTCCTTCACCTTGGCGATGAAGTCCGGAATCTTGTCGACCGTTCCGATTTCGGACAGCATCGCCAGCGCGGCTTCGTTGGCGCCGCCATGGGCCGGTCCCCACAGGCAGGCGATGCCGGCGGCGATACAGGCGAATGGGTTGGCGCCGGACGAGCCGGCAATGCGCACGGTCGAGGTCGAGGCGTTCTGCTCGTGGTCGGCGTGCAGGGTGAAGATCTTGTCCAGCGCCTTGGCCAGCACCGGATTGACGACGTATTCCTCGCAAGGCACCGCGAAGCACATCTTCAGGAAGTTCGACGCGAAATCCAGCGAGTTGGTCGGATACACGAACGGCTGTCCGACGGTGTACTTGAAAGCCATTGCCGCCAGCGTCGGGATCTTGGCGATCATCCGGATCGACGCGATCTCGCGCTGCTTGGCATCGTTGATGTCGGTGGAGTCGTGATAGAAGGCGGCGAGTGCGCCGACCGAAGCCACCATCACCGCCATCGGATGCGCGTCGCGGCGGAAGCCCTGGAAGAACCGGGCCATCTGCTCGTGCACCATGGTGTGGTGCGTGACCATCTGATCGAAGTCTTTCTTCTGCGCGGCATTCGGCAGTTCGCCGTTGAGCAGAAGGTAGCAGGTCTCAAGAAAGTCACCGTTGTCGGCCAGCTGCTCGATCGGGTAGCCGCGGTATTCAAGAATGCCGGCGTCGCCGTCGATATAGGTGATCTTCGACTGGCGGCTGCCTGTCGAGGTAAATCCGGGATCGTAGGTGAAAAGGCCGGACTGGGCGTAGAGCTTACCGATATCGACCACATCGGGTCCGACGGTTCCGCTTAAAATCGGGAAGTCATAGCTCTTGTTACCGACCGTGAGCGTTGCGGTGTTGGTCTTGGTTGTTGCGTCCATCGTGTCGTCCCCGATGCGATCGTTGAGAGGCCGGCAGGCCGGTTCGCAATGTCAGGAAACATTGCGCGGCAGGCCGGAGCAGGCTTCGCCAGAATGCGTATCGCATTGCTGTGTGCGCTGCAAGATGGGCAAAATCGGCCGTCAGGCCCCTAAACGGATGCCTGATCCGCCAGCCGGGACAGGCATTCCGACCGCCCGAGTACCGCCAGAACGTCGAAGATCCCCGGCGACGTCGTCTTTCCGGTCAGCGCCACCCGCAGCGGTTGGGCGATGGCGCCGAGCTTCAGCCCGTTGGCCTCGGCGAAGGTGCGCATCGCCGCCTCGGTGGTCGTGGCGCTCCAGTCGGTCACCTCGGCCAGCGCGATCTGAAGCTTGCCGATCAGTGCCCGGGTCTCCGGCGTCAATACCGCGGCGGCCTTGGGCTCCATCGCCAGCGGCCGGTCGGCGAAGATGAAACCGGCATTGTCGATCAGCTCGATCAGGGTCTTGGCACGCTCTTTCAGGCCGGGCATCGCCTGCAGCGGCTGGGCGCGGGTGGTATCGTTGACCTTGGCTTTCAGCGTCGCGCCGTTCGGGACGTAGCTCAGCACATCCTCGAACATGGTTGCGAGAGACTGATCGTCGGAGTGGCGGATGTAATGGCCGTTGAGGTTTTCCAGCTTGGCGAAATCGAACCGGGCCGCCGAGCGGCCGATGGCCGACAGGTCGAAGGCCGCGATCATCTCCTCGGTCGAGAAGATCTCCTGGTCGCCATGGCTCCAGCCGAGCCGGACCAGGTAGTTGCGTAGCGCGGCCGGCACATAGCCCAGCGCGCGGTAGGCATCGACGCCGAGCGCGCCATGGCGCTTCGACAGTTTGGAACCGTCGGGGCCGTGGATCAGCGGGATATGCGACATGCTCGGCAGCTCCCAGCCGAGCGCATCGTAGATCTGCTTCTGGCGCGCAGCATTGATCAAATGGTCGTCACCGCGGATCACATGGGTGACGCCCATGTCGTGATCGTCGACCACCACCGCGAGCATGTAGGTCGGGTTGCCGTCGCCGCGCAGCAGAACGAGGTCGTCGAGGTTCTCGTTCTGCCAGACCACGCGGCCCTGCACCTGGTCGTCGATCACGGTCTCGCCGGTCAGCGGCGCCTTCAGCCGGATCGTCGGCTTCATGCCGGCTTCGGCCGCGGTGGCGGCCCGGTCGCGCCAGCGGCCGTCGTACAGCTTGGACTTGCCCTCGGCGCGGGCCTTTTCGCGCATCTCCTTGAGTTCGTCGGCGGTGGCGTAACAGTGGTAGGCCTTGCCTGCGGCGAGCGGCTGCTCGGCCACCTCACGGTGCCGGCCGGCCCGGGCAAACTGAAACACGGTGTCGCCATCCCACTCGATGCCAAGCCATTTCAGCCCGTCGAGGATCGCCGCAATGGCCGGCTCGGTGGAGCGCTCGCGGTCGGTGTCCTCGATCCGCAGCAGCATCTTGCCGCCGAATTTGCGCGCATAGAGCCAGTTGAACAAAGCGGTGCGGGCGCCGCCGATATGGAGAAATCCGGTCGGGGAGGGCGCAAAGCGGGTGACAACAGGTGCGGTCATTAATGGCTTCGATCGATGCTGAGGGGACTGTTGGCGGGCGTTTATCACACCGCCCGCACGCTGTCCCCGCGAATTGCGGGCGGCACGGCGGACCGGTTCCAATCCGCCGCTCCGGCCCTTGGCGCGGGGCCGCGGATTTGGCACATAGGGCGCAGCTTGAAAGGCACCCCATGACAGACGAATCGGTAACCGAAGCAGGCCGTGACTTTATCCGCGACATCGTTGCGGCGGATCTGGCCTCCGGCGCCCACAAGAGCGTGGTGACGCGCTTTCCGCCGGAGCCCAACGGCTACCTGCATCTCGGCCACGCCAAGTCGATCTGCCTGAACTTCGGCATTGCCGAGGAATTCGGCGGTATCTGCAACCTGCGCTTCGACGACACCAACCCGACCCGGGAAGAGCAGGAATATATCGACGCCATCCAGCGCGACGTGCGCTGGCTCGGCTTCGACTGGGGCAGCAACCTGCATTATGCGTCGGACTATTTCGAGCAGCTCTATGGCTGGGCACAGCACCTGATCCGCGCCGGCAAGGCCTATGTGGACGACCAGACCCAGGAAGAGATCCGCCTGACCCGTGGCACCCTGACCGAACCCGGCCAGAACAGCCCGTTCCGGGATCGCTCGGTGGAGGAGAATCTCGACCTGTTCGCGCGGATGCGCGCCGGCGAGTTTCCGAACGGCACCCGGGTGCTGCGCGCCAAGATCGATATGGGCTCGGGCAACATCAACCTGCGCGATCCCGTGATCTACCGCATCCTGCATGCGCATCATCCGCGCACCGGCACGGCGTGGAGCATCTATCCCAGCTACGACTTCGCCCACGGCCAGTCGGATGCGATCGAACATGTCACGCATTCGATCTGCACGCTGGAGTTCGAGGATCACCGGCCGCTGTACGACTGGTGCCTGGACAACCTTCCGGTGCCATCGCGGCCGCACCAGTACGAGTTCGCCCGCCTGAACATGACCTACACGCTGCTGTCCAAGCGCGTGCTTACCGAACTGGTGCGCGGCGGCCATGTCAGCGGCTGGGACGATCCGCGGATGCCGACCTTGGCCGGGCTGCAGCGTCGCGGCGTGCCGGCCGCAGCCTTGCGCGAATTCGTCAAGCGCATCGGCGTGGCCAAGGCCAACAGCACGGTGGGCATCGACATGTTCGATTTTGCCATCCGCGAGACTCTCAACCGCACCGCGCAGCGCCGCATGGCGGTGCTCAAGCCGCTCAAGGTGGTGATCGAGAATTATCCGGAAGGCCAGGTCGAACAGCTCGACGCGGTCAACCACCCCGAGGACGAGAGCTTGGGTTCGCGCAAAATTCCGTTCGGCCGCGAGCTTTACATCGAGCACGACGACTTCATGGAAGAGCCGCCGAAGAAATTCTTCCGCATGGCGCCGGGCAGGGAAGTGCGGTTGCGCTACGGCTACTTCATCACCTGCCGCGACGTGATCAAGAACGCGGCCGGCGAAGTGGTCGAACTACGCTGCACCTACGATCCGGAAACCCGCGGCGGCAATGCGCCGGACGGGCGCAAGGTCAAGGCGACCATCCATTGGGTCAGCGCGGCGGAAGCGGTGCCGGCGGAAGTGCGGATCTACAATCTGCTGTTCACCGCGCCGCAGCCCGACGCCGCCAACTTCGCCGCGCAGATCAATCCGGAGTCGCTGGAAACGCTGACCGGCGCCATGGTCGAGCCGGCGCTGGCCGGCGACAATGCCGACGCCGCCGTGCAGTTCGAGCGCCAGGGCTACTTCTGCCGCGACAAGGATTCCGCGCCGGGCAAACTGGTGTTCAACCGCACGGTTGGATTGAGGGATAGTTACGCCAAGGCGACCTGAGCAGAATTGTAGGATGGGTAGAGCGCAGGCGCCCTGCGCCGAAGCGAAACCCATCAGCCTGATGCTTGGCAATGATGGGTTTCGCGAAGACGCTCTACCCATCCTATGGCTTGCTCTCCATGTCGTCCCCGCGAAGGCGGGGACGACATGGAGAGTGCGGAGCGCCTACACATTCCCCATCCGTTCTCGTAGCCGCCCGGTTATTCCTTCCGCTAGCATCGCGCTGAATATGCCGGGCGATGAGACGCGCGATGGCCAACGGGGGACGCAACACCAGACCGCGCGCGCAGGCCGGCACATGGCCGCCGCAGGCCGCAACGGCGAGCGGTGCGCTGCGGCCAGGTGCAGACTTCTGGCCTTCGCTCATCGCCACACTGCAGGCGTGGGCGCGCGCAGAAGCCGGCCCCGGCCGGTTGCTGCCCTGGGTGCCGATCGCTTTCGGCGCCGGCATTGCGCTGTATTTCGTCGCCGACCATGAGCCGGTCGCGTGGATCGCCGCCGCGGCTGCCGGCGCACTGTGTATCGCGGCCTTTCTGTCGCGCCGGCACGGCTGGTTTCCGCTTGTTGTGATGGTCGCCGCGCTGGCGGTTGGCTTCGCGGTGGCGACGTTGAAGACCGCGCGGATCGCCCACGCGGTGCTGGCGCAGCCTTTGTACTCGGTCACGCTGAAAGGCTTTGTCGAGACCCGCGAGGTGCGCGAGCGCACCGACCGCTTCGTGCTGCGGGTCGCCGAGATGGACGGCCCGCGCGTAACCACGAAGCTCGAACGCGTGCGGCTGTCGGTGAGGAAGGGCACCGCGCCGGCGGTCGGCAGCTTCGTTGACGTGAAGGCGCGGCTGCAGCCGCCGCTGGCGCCGCTGCGGCCCGGCTCCTACGACTTCGGCCGCGACCTTTATTTCCAGGGAATCGGCGCCTCCGGCTTTGTCATGGGCGCGATCAAGACAGTCGATCCGCCGGCGCCGGGTGGCCTACGGCTGCGCTATGCCGCGACCATGCAGGGTCTGCGCGATGCCATCGATGCGCGCATTGCCAACGTCCTCTCCGGCGATAGCCGCGCCATCGCCACTGCGCTGCTGACTGGGCGGCGCGACGCCATCTCGCCCGATGTCAACGACGCCATGTTCATCTCCGGCCTCGGTCATGTGCTGTCGATCTCCGGCTATCACATGGCGGTGGTCGCCGGCGTGGTGTTCTTCGCGGTGCGCGCGCTGCTGGCGCTGATCCCGGTGCTGACGGTGACGTTTCCGATAAAGAAGTGGTCGGCCGCCGCAGCACTCGCCGCCGCGCTGTTCTATCTGCTGCTGTCCGGCGCCGAAGTCGCGACGCAACGTTCGTTTTTCATGACGGCGGTGGTGCTGATCGCTGTGATGGTGGATCGCCGTGCGATCACCTTTCGCACCCTGGCGGTGGCGGCGATGATCGTGCTCACTTTGGCGCCGGAGGCGCTGGTGCATCCGAGTTTCCAGATGTCGTTCGCGGCGACCCTCGGACTGGTGGCCCTGGTGCAGGTCGGCATGCCCATGCTGTTCGCGACGGCGGAGCATTCGCGCACCGCGCGCGCGGCGCTGTGGGGCGGCCGCGAGATCGTCATGCTGGCGCTGGCCTCGCTGGTCGCCGGGCTCGCGACCACGCCCTATGCGGCGTTTCACTTTCACCGCATCACGCCTTACGGCGTCGTCGCAAACCTGCTGGCGATGCCAGTGGTCTCTGCGCTGGTGATGCCGGCGGGGCTGTTAGGACTTGCGGCCGCGCCGTTCGGGCTCGACAGCGTGTTCTGGCGGCTGATGGATGTCGGCATCCAGTGGATGATCGTGGTGACGCAATGGGTCGCGGCATTGCCCGGTGCCATCGGCCGCGTGCCGGCGTTCGGGACCGGGCCATTGCTCGCGGCAACCATCGGCATCGTGCTGCTCGGACTGCTGCGCACGCCGCTGCGCTGGATCGGCGCGGGCTTTGTCGCGGCGTCGATGGTATGGGCCGCGATGGTGACGCAGCCGGATGTGTTGATATCAGGCGACGGCCACAGCGTCGCGGTGCGCGGCAAGGACGGGCGGCTGCATGTGATGCGCAGCGCCAGAGATCTCGTTTCTGCTCAAGGAATGGCTGGCGGCGGATGCGGATTCGCGATTGCCGAACGATCCGACGCTGGGCAACGGCATCGCCTGCGATGGCGCCGGCTGCGTGGCGACGTTGGCCGACGGCGCGTTGGTCGCGCTGGCGCTGCAGCCGGATGCCTTTGTCGATGATTGCCTGCGCGCGACGCTCATTGTCACAACAAGACAGCCGCCGGGGGATTGCGGAGCGACGGTGATCGATCGTGATAGTCTGCAGAAAACCGGTGCGACGGCGTTGCGGCAAACCAGCGGCGGTTTTGTGATCGATGCGATCAGGCCGAAAGGGCGGGACCGGCCATGGGCACCAGCCGCAGCGGACACGCTCGAGGTTGCCAGCGGCGCGATCTTGCCGGGGCGGCAGCGCGCGCCCGATGCGACGCCGGCCGAGACCGACGTGCAGGCTGATGAACCGTGAGCGAACGGCTCTGCGTCACGAACAACGGCGCAGCAAGTCGCTGCGCGTTCACTCAGTACTTGCGGTACAGTCCGACCAGCCGGCCCTGGATGCGCACCCGGTTGGGCGGCAGGATGCGGACCTCGTAGGCGGCGTTGGCGGGCTCCAGCGCGATCGAGGCGCCGCGGCGGCGGAAGCGCTTCAGGGTGGCTTCCTCCTCGTCGATCAGGGCGACCACGATGTCGCCGGTCTCTGCGGCGTCCTTGCGCTGGATCAGCGCCATGTCGCCATCGAGAATGCCGGCCTCGACCATGGAGTCGCCGCGCACTTCCAGCGCGTAGTGTTCGCCGGAGCCGAGCATGTCGGTCGGCACGCTGATGTTGTGGCTGCGGGTCTGCAGCGCCTCGATGGGCGTGCCCGCGGCGATGCGGCCCATCACCGGCACCAGCACCGAACGCGCGCCGTCATCCTCGGCATTGCCAGAGGACGGTCGCACCTTGCCGAGGGTGCCCTCGATGACGCTGGGCGTGAAGCCGCGGCGACCGTTGCCAGCAACGCTGCTGCTGCCGCCGAGTTCGGGCAGCTTCAACACCTCGATGGCGCGGGCCCGGTTGGGCAGGCGGCGGATGAAGCCGCGCTCTTCCAGCGCGGTGATGAGTCGGTGGATGCCGGACTTGGAGCGCAAATCGAGCGCGTCCTTCATCTCGTCGAAGGAGGGCGGCACGCCGGCTTCCTTCAGGCGCTGATCGATGAATCGCAGAAGTTCGTACTGTTTGCGGGTCAGCATCTCGATCGATCCTCAATAGGACGGCGTTGACCACCGTCGCGTTTCCGGCCTTGCGCTGATCAGCCGATCGAAGTTGAGCGGTCGCGGCGCCGGAAGGTCAGAAACAAATCATGAACGAACACTATCTGTTCCATATGTGTTCCGCAACGATTAATTTCCCGTCAACGCAATCGGACCGCCTTAAAGCGGCAAACGCAGCACGCTGCAGGGCGTGCCGGCGGGCGCGGCGGGGGCGTGGGGGGCGCGAACCACCAGGCCGTGGGCGGCGGACAGATTGCCGAGCAGCGAGGAATCCTGGCGGGTCACGGGCGTCGCCACCAGCGCGCCGTCCTCGCGCACCGCCAGCACGGCGCGCAGATAGTCCTCGCGCAGGTCGTTGGCGCCGACGTCGCAGCCGAGCAGCGCCGGCTCGCGTTCGAGATGGATGTCGCGGCGGCCCGACAGCGTGCGGATCAGCGGCACCATGAACAGCAGCGCGCAGACATAGGACGACACCGGATTGCCGGGCAGGCCGATCACCCGCATCGGCCCGATCCTTCCATGCATCATCGGCTTGCCCGGGCGCATCGCGATCTTCCAGAACGCCATGGTGACGCCTTCGGCGGTGAGCGCCTGCTGCACCAGGTCGTGGTCGCCGACCGAGGCACCGCCGGTGGTGATCAGGATGTCGGCGTCGCTGTCGCGGGCGCGGCGAATGCCGGCCACGGTGGCATCCAGCGTATCGGCGGCGATGCCGAGATCGGTCACCTCGGCGCCCTCGTTGCGGGCTAGCGCGCGCAGCGCGTAGCCGTTGGAATAGACGATCTGGCCGGGGCCGAGCGGCTGGCCGGGCATCACCAGCTCGTCGCCGGTGGCCAGCAAGGCGACCTTCGGGCGGCGGTGCACCGGAAGCTCGGGATGATTCATGCTGGCGGCCAGCGACAGGTCGCGGTCGGTGAGGCGGGCGCCGGCGCGCAGCAGCACGTCGCCGGTGGTGAAGTCGACGCCGGCCGGGCGGATGTGGCGGCCAGCGCGGGCGGCCTCGTGGATGAATACGGTGGTGCCCTCTCGCGCCGTGTCTTCCTGGATCACCACGGCATCGGCGCCTGCGGGGATCACGCCGCCGGTGAAGATGCGGACCGCCTCATGGGCTCCCAATGTCCTCTCGAACGGCCGGCCGGCGGCGACTTCGCCGATCACGGTGAGCGCCGCATGCTGCGTGGCGTCTTCGGCGCGCACCGCATAGCCGTCCATCGCCGACATCGGCTGCGGCGGCTGGGTGCGCAGCGATGCGACGTCGCAGGCCAGCACGCGGTGGAAACAGTCGTCGAGCGCGACCATCTGCCGGGACAGCGGTTCGGCATCGGCGAGCACCGCGGCCAGCGCGTCGGCAACCGGCATCAAGGCCATCGGCAAAGTCTCCATCACCAGCGCTGGCCGGCCGGGGAGGCCGCGACCGCACCCGGGCTTCATAACCGAGCGCTGGTGCGGACGCAAAACCGCGATCGCGGCAGGTTCAGGATTTTTCCGCCACGCCCAGCGCCGCCAGCGCCTCGGCCACCGAGGTGGGCGAGGTGACGTGAACCGCCTGAAGCCCGCCGGCGCGGGCCGCCGCGACGTTCTCGGCGAGGTCGTCGAAGAACACGATGCGCTGCGCCGGCACGCCGATCGCCTTCACCACATAGTCGTAGGCGGCAGCGTCCGGCTTGCGCAGCCCGATCGACGACGACAGGAACAGCTCGCGGAAATGGTCGAGCACCTCGGTATGTGCCTGCGAGAAATGTGCGGCGTGGGCGGCGTTGGTGTTGGAGAGGGCATAGAGCGGCAACTGCTCGGCGGCGCGCGCCAGCAGCGGCGCGATGCCGGGCATTTCGCCGATGAAGATCGCGTTCCAGCCCTCGAGGAACTGGGCGTCGGAAATGTCGATGCCGAGCGTCGTGCGCAGGCTGGCGAAGAAGGCTTCATCGCTGATCTGGCCGCGCTCATGGCGCATGTAGTCGTCGCCGCGCACGAACCGCGTCACCAGGTCGGAGCGAGTGCAACCGGCGTGGCCGGCCCAGCATGCGATGGTGCGCTCGAAATCGATGTCTATGACGACGCGGCCAAGATCGAACAGCAGCGCGTCAGCGGAGTCGGGGGAGAGGGAAGATTGAGTCATGGACGAGTTTTACCGAGGCGGGGCGACGGTGCAATGACGGGCGTAGGGTGGGCAAAGGCGCGCTAGCGCCGTGCCCATCATTTCTGTGCGTCGTGTATTGTGGTGGGCACGCCTCGCCGCGCTTTGCGCGGACGAGGCTTTGCCCACCCTACACCTCACACCAGCGCGCAGATCGTCGCCGCCAGCGCCTGGGTGCGCGGCAGCAGGGTGTCGAGGCGGCAGAATTCGTCGTCGGTATGGGCCTTGCCGCCGACCGGGCCGAGGCCGCACAGGGTCGGGATGCCCATGGCTGCGGTGAAGCCGGAATCGGCGCAGCCGCCGGTGAACTCACCGCCGACGGCGAAGCCGACCCGCGTCGCCGCGTCCCGGTACAGCGCGAACAAACTGCCGGAGTATTTTTCCTCGAGCGGCAGGAACATGGAGATCTGTTCGATCTCGGCCGAGGTGCCCGGCACGTCTTCATCGTGCACGATGCGTTCGATCTCGCGCACGATGCTCGCGCGCTGCTCGAGCGTCATGAACCGAAGGTCGAGTTCGGCCTCGGCCCACGGAGCCACGGTGTTGTGGGTGTTGCCGCCCTTGATGACGCCGACATTGGTGGTGATCCCGGCGTCGTAGTCGGTGAGCGCGTGCAGCCGGGTGATTTTGCGTGCCAGCGCCTCGATCGCGCTGGCGCCGTCGGCGTGGTTGACGCCGGAATGCGCGGCGCGGCCGGTGACCTTGATGTGGAACGAGCCGCCGCCCTTGCGGCCGGTGACCACATTGCCGCTGACGCGGCCGGGCTCGGTGTTGAGCACGGCGCGGGCGCCCTGCGCGGCAGTTTCGATGTCGGCGCGGCCCTGCAGCGAGCCGATTTCCTCGTCCGCTGTGAACAGCGCCACCACCGGGAAGGGCAGGCCGCCGACGGCGTTCAGCGCGCGCAGCGCAAAGATGTTAGCGACCAAGCCGCCCTTCATGTCGGCGACGCCCGGACCAAAAGCGAGATCGCCGTCGCGCGAATAGGGACGCGTCAAAACCGTGCCCTTCTTGAACACGGTGTCGCGATGGCCGAGCAGCAGCACGTGGCCGTTCTGGCGTCCCGGCAATTCGGCGCGGACGATGTCGCCGAAGCCGACCTTGGGCGTGACGCTGACCGCAATGCCTTCGCCGGCCAGCAGGTCGGCAATGGCCACGCCGACCGCGTCGGTGCCGGCCTTGTCGAAACTGTTGGAGTCGATGTCGACCAGCCTGTGCAGCAGCGCTTCCATCTCGGCGGCGCGCGGCGCCAGCCAGGCGACGACCTTGTCGGCGAGGTCGGTGTGGCTGTGCTGTGCCGTATGTTGGTCGTTCATGGGGCTTGGTTCCTGATGCGCGCGATGTATTGCCCACACCCTATAACAGCTTGGCGGTGATCTGCAGGGGGGCCCACGCAATGCAGTCAAGCAGATGTCAGGTGGACGAAGCCATCGCCGACGCCGTCAGGCTTGTTCAGAGATGTCGTCGACGCTCCGCATGCGGCTCGGCGGCATCTTGTGCCAGCGGCTCCAGGCGCGCCGCAACTGCCGGGCGGAGGCGAAGCCCGAGCGCTCGGCGACGGTTTCGATGTCGAGCCGCGAGCCGGACAGCATCTGCCCGGCAAGCGCCACCCGCATGCGGTTGACGTAGTCGATGACGCTCATGCCGGTATGCTCGTTGAACAGACGGGAGAGGTTGCGGGGACTGGCGGCAGCGATCTCCGCGAGACGATCCACCGACCAGTCGGCTGTCGGGTCTGCCGTGACCGCGTCCTGCGTGCGATGAATCGCCGGATGGATGTGATTGCGCCCTTCCAGCCAAGGCGACAGCTGCGGATCGGCGCCGCCGCGACGGAGGTAGACGACGAGGTAACGGGCGACGGACAGCGCCACCGCATGGCCGACGGTCTGCGCCACGATGTGCAGCATCAGATCGACGCCGGCGGTGATGCCGGCGCTGGTCAGGCGCTCGCCGTCCTCCACATAGAGCCGGTTCTCATGCACGCGCGCCGAGGGTGCGAGCTTCGCAAGCTCGTCGGTGCAGGCATGATGCGTGGTGCAGTCATAGCCATCGAGCAGCCCGGCACGCGCTGCAACGAGCGCGCCGGCACAGATCGAGGCGAGCCGGATGCCGGGCCGGATGGTCTTTCTCAACCAGTCGACGATGGCTTTCTCCTGCAGCGCATCCTTCTTGCGGTCGGTGGCAGTCGCTCCGAGCGCGACGTCGGCGCTGCCGGGCATCACCACCAGCGCGTCGGCGGGGAGATGCTCAGGTAACTGTTCGATGCCGGTGATGCCAAGTCCGATCGAACTGATGGCGTCGCATGCCGGCCCGACATAGGTGACGGTGAAACGCACCTCGTTCTGTTCGAGATTGGTTTTTCGCAACACCTCGATCGGACCGGCGATGTCGAGCAGCAGCACGCGCGCCGGCACCACCACGAACACCGGGATGACGCGCGCGTGCGGTGCTCTTGCGGTCATGCGGCGATCTTTTCTGCCTGTTCGGCAAGAGCCTGTTCCACCGTCGCGATCCTGGCAAAGCGGCCCGCCAGCACCAGCTCGGTGCGGGCGCGGATTTCCGCGGCGCTCCATGTGCGCCCGGCGGCATCGGTCATCGGGAACGTCAGCGTCGCTTCGCCCACGAAGTCGACGGCGTAGCCGAGATCGGACGCATGCCGCGTGGTGGTTTCGCAGCATTGCTCGGTGCGGATGCCGGAGACGATGATCTTGCGGATGCCTTGGGCGATGAGCCAGACGTCGAGGCCTGTGCCGACGAGCGCGCTGTGGCGGCGCTTCTTGAAAACTGCATCCGGCGTGATCTGCAGCGGCGCCAGTGTCGTCACGTGGCCGGAGGACGCCGAAAAGGCGCCGTTATCGGCGAGGTGAAAGACTTGAAGCACGGGAATGCCAGCCGCCTTCGCGCCATCGATCAGCGCCTGCTGGCGCTCGAGAAAGGCGGGCAGGGCGTCTTCGGTCCAGTAGTCGCGGTGGCGGAACGATTCCTGGACGTCGATGACGATGAGCGCGGTATCGGACATGGTTGTCTCCGTTGGCTGCGAGTGTGCTGCCACTTTATCCGTGCCGTCAAAGGCCGAAATGCTGGTTGCGGACGAAGAGGGGACAATTCACGCCAACCGGTCATTTCGGGCCAGCGCATGCGCTGGGCGAATTCTTGTAAGGGAAGCCATCCAGAAAACCACAATGCAGGGGGCAGTCGTCAGGCCGGTGACGAACGAGCAAGGATGGCTGCGGCGGCGCTCGCTCTTCACTCTCCCCCAGCAAAGCGAAGCTTTGCGCAGCGGGAGGGGGTGCCTTCGCGTAGCGAAGGCGGGCGAGGGCGCTTGCTGCACCACCCCCTCTCCCGGCCCGGACTTCGTCCGGGCCACCCTCTCCCGCCTGCGCAGCTTCGCTGCTTGGGGGAGAGGGGAAGAAAGTGCGGTATCGAACGGCGCCCATGATCCGGAGGTCCCGCGTCAAACCACGGCTTTTCGTCCCTCCCGCTTCGAACAGGGTTTCACCCCGTCACTTCCGCTCCGCGATGATCCGCTTGCCGTCCTCGCCGACATCGTAAAACAGTCCCGCCATGATCTGCAGTGCCTCGCGCGCGACGGAGCCGAGCAGATGCTCGTCGGGGGCGTGCTGCGAGCAGGACGGATAGGAATGCGGCACCCAGATGGTGGGCAGGCCGAGAACATCCGCGAAGACGTCGTTGGGCAGCGAGCCGCCGAGGTTCGGCAGCAGCGCCGGCTTCTTGCCTGTGGTCTCCTTGATCGAGGCCAGCGCCCAGTGCACCCAGGGATCGGTGGGGTCGAGCCGGGTGGCGGAGAAGGCTTCCTGGCGCGCCGGTTTTACGGAGACGCGCGTGAGGCCGTTGGCATCGAGCTGCGCGCGCACCGCCGGCAGAATGCCGTTCGGGTCGGTGCCGACCACGAAGCGCAACTGCATGGTCGCCTTGGCGGTGGGCGGGATGGCGTTGAGCGGCGCTTCCGGCGTGCCGGTCTTGAACGCCAGCACTTCCAGCGTATTCCAGCCGAAGATCTTTTCTTCGGAGGTGAGGCCGGGCTCGCCCCAGTTGGGATCGATGACGGGATCGCCGGGACCCTGGCCCACGGTGACGTCGGACAGAGCCGCACGTACCGCATCGGGCAAATCGGGCTTCAGGGCATCGACCAGGATTTGGCCCTTGCTGTCGACAAGGCAGGCGACGGCGTGGGCCAGCAGGGTGCCGGCATTGGCGAGCACGCCGCCCCAGTTGCCGGAGTGGTGGCCGCCGTCGCGCAGGTCGACTTCGAGTTCGAAATTCAACGCGCCGCGCGAGCCGAGAAACACCGTGGGACGCTCCGCGGTGAGGCGGGGGCCGTCTGAGCCGATCAGCACGTCGGCCTTCAAAGCCTGGCCCTCGGCCTGGGCGATGGCGCGCAATCCCGGCGAGCCGGCTTCCTCGCCCATTTCCAGGATCAGCTTGCAGTTGAAGCCGAGGCTGCCGCCGCGCGCGGCCATCACCTGTTCGAGGGCGGCGAGGTTGATGGTGTGCTGGCCCTTGTTGTCCGCGGTGCCGCGGCCGTACCAGCGGTCGCCTTCGACAGTGACCTGCCAGGGGTCGAGGCCGTCGCGCCACTGAAAGGCGTGGCCCATCACCACGTCGCCATGGCCATAGGTCAGCACCGTCGGCATGCCGTCGGCCTCGTGACGCTCGGCGATCAGGAACGGGCCGTGGCCGGCGCGAGGGTTGTCGACCACGCGGCAGACAAAACCCATGCGCTCGGCATCGGGAATGATCTGCTCGTTGAGATAGGCATGCAGCATGTCGAGGCGCGGCGTGGCGCCCTGGCTCTCGGTGGGGACGGCGACGCGGCGCGCCAGGTCGGCGCGAAACGCGCCATTGTCAAAATAGGTTGTCGCGCGGGCGACGGCATCAGAGCGGCTCATGAGAGTTGCAGTTCCTTGGGTTGAACGAGGTGGCAGGCGGCCCAGCCATCCGGCAGGGCGCGCGTGGGCGGGAAGGCGGTCTGGCAGATCTCCATAGCGGCCGGACAGCGCGGCGTGAACGGACAGCCGGGATTGCCCGCCAGCGGATTGGGCGCGATCGCGCCGATTCCGGTGTCGGGCACGCCGAGATCGGGATCGGGTGTCAGCACCGACTCCAGCAGCGCGCTTGTATAGGGATGGCGTGGTGCGGCAAACAGGCCGGCGCGGCTGCGCTGCTCGACGAGGCGGCCGAGATACATCACCGCAACGCGGTCGGCGAGATGCTCGACCACTGCGAGGTTGTGGCTGATGAAGAAGTAGGTGAGGCCCAACTCGCGCTTGAGATCCAGCAGCAGGTTGAGGATCTGCGCCTGCACGGAGACGTCGAGCGCCGAGGTCGGCTCGTCGCAGATCACCACTTCCGGCCGCATCACCAGTGCGCGTGCGATGGCGACGCGCTGGCGCTGGCCGCCGGACAATTGGCCCGGCGTGGCGTCGAGCATGCGTTTTGGAAGTCCGACCATGTCGAGCATTTCGATGACTTTTGCCCGGCGCGAGGCGCGGTCGCCGATGCCGTGCACAACCAGTGGCAGGGCGATCAACTGACCGATCGATTTTCGCGGGTTGAGCGAGGAATAGGGATCCTGAAAGATCGGCTGGATGCGCCGCGCCACCGCGACGCGGTTGCCTGCCGAGATCGGTACGCCGTCGATGAGGATCTCGCCTGATGTCGGCGGCAGCAGGCCGAGCAGCAGCTTGGCCAGCGTCGACTTGCCGGAGCCGCTCTCGCCGACGAGGGCGTAGACCTCGCCGCGCTTCACCTGCAGCGACACGTCGGCCACGGCGGTCAGCGTCGCCGCCGGGCGAAATACGCCCTGCGAGATTTCGAAGGTGCGCGTGACGTTGCGCAGTTCAAGGGCGATGTCGCTCATGCCATGGCCTCCAGCGCGGGCAGGCGAATGCAGCGCACGTCATGCTGCGGCTCCGGATGCATCAGCGGAATGTCGGCTTCGCATTCAGGCGCGGCAAATTCGCAGCGCGCGCGAAAGGCGCAGCCGTGCTGCGGGCCGATCAGGTTCGGCAGTTGCCCGGGGATGGCGCCGAGCGGGGCGCCCGGCGCGGTGCGGCCGGGGATCGGAATGCAGCTCAACAAGCCGCGCGTATAGGGATGCAACGGCGTCTTGAAGACAGGCCGCGCCGCGCCGCTCTCGACCACGTCGCCGGCATAGAGCACGGCGACCTTGTCGGCGACGCGCGCGACGACGCCGAGATCGTGGCTGATCAGGATCATAGCCATGCCGAACTCGGTCTTGAGATCGGCCAGCAGCCGAAGGATCTGCGCCTGGATGGTGACATCGAGCGCGGTGGTCGGCTCGTCGGCGATGATCAGGTCGGGGCTGCACATCAGCGCCATGGCGATCATCACGCGTTGCCGCAGCCCGCCGGAGAGCTGGTGCGGATACTGCCGCAGACGATTGGCGGCATTGGCGATACCGACCTTGTCGAGCAGTTGCAGCGCGCGGTCGCGGGCGGCTGCCTCGCTGACAGACTCATGGCAGCGCAGCGCCTCGATCAGCTGGTTGCCGATGGTGTAGGCCGGGTTCAGCGAGGTCATCGGCTCCTGAAAGATCATCGCCATGCGGTTGCCGCGCAGTTTTCGCATTTGCGGCTCCTTGATCCCCAGCAGATCGACGCCGTCGAAGCGCAGGCGTGCCGCCGTTCGCCATGCACGGCGCGGCAGCAGGTCCATCAGCGCCAGCGAGGTCAGCGATTTGCCCGAGCCGCTCTCGCCGACAATGGCCAGCGTCTCGCCGCGCTCCACCGAGAACGAGATTTTCCTGACAGCGTGCAGCGTGCCGTTGGGCGTGGCAATGTCGACTATGAGGTCATCGACTTCGAGCAGGGCCATCGGTCAGTTCCTGTTCTCGGGCGCGGTGACGTCGCGCAGCCCGTCGCCGACCAGATTGATGGCCAGCACCAGCAGCACCAGTGCGGCAGCGGGAACGCCGATCACCCAGGCGCTGAAGAACATGTATTGCTTGCCCTCGGCGATCATCAGTCCCCACGACGGTAGCGGCGGCTGCACGCCGAGGCCGAGGAATGACAGCGCCGCCTCGAGCAGGATGGCGTGGGCCATCTCCAGCGTGGCGACGACGATCAGTGCGTTGAGGATGTTGGGCAGGATTTCCGAGAACAGGATGCGCGGCGTCGAGCAGCCGATGGCGCGCGCGGCGGCGACGTAATCGGATTGCGCGATCTGCTGGGTGGCGGAGCGGGTGACCACGGCAAAGCGATCCCACAGCAGCAGGCCGAGCACGACGATGACGCCGTTCAGCGACGAGCCGACGATGGCGGCGGAGGCCAGCGCCACCAGCACCACCGGCAGCGCCAGCCGCGTGGTGACCACATAGCTCAGCACCGCATCGACCTTGCCGCCGAAATAGCCGGCGCAGACGCCGAGCAGGGTGCCGATGGTGCCGGAGATCAGCACGGTGAGCGTGCCGATCATCAGCGAAATGCGGGCGCCGTAAAGCAGGCGGCTGAGATAGTCGCGGCCGAGCTTGTCGGTGCCGAGGATGTTGTCCCAGGTGCCTTTCGCGTTCCAGATCGGGGGTCGCATGCGGCGCGCCAGATCCTGGGCATAGGGATCGTGCGGCGCGATCAGCGGCGCCGCCAGCGCCAGCACCACGATGACCAGCAGGATGACGCCGCCGATCATCAAGCCGCTGTGGCGGAAACTGCGGCGCATGAAAGCGGCTGTGGACGAGCGCTGCGGCGATGTTTCGGCCGGCAGGGATTTCGCGATGGCAGATACGTCGGTCATGCCAGCCGGATCCTTGGGTCGAGAAAGGCGTTGGCGAGATCCGCCAGGAAGGTGAGCATCACGTAGAGCAGGGCCAGGATCAGCACCACCGCCTGCACCACCGGGAAATCGTTGCGCGCAATGGCTTCCCAGGCGAGGTGGCCGAGGCCCTGCATGGAGAACACCGCCTCGACCACGATGGAGCCGCCGAGCATGAAGCCGAACTGCACGGCGGCCAGCGCCACCACGGGGATGATGGCATTGCGCAGCGCATGCTTGAAGATCACCATGCCGGGCGCCAGGCCCTTGGCGCGGGCGGTGCGGATGTAGTCGGCGGACAGCACTTCCAGCATGCCGTTGCGCGACAGCCGCATCACCGCCGGAATCGCGTACCAGCCGAGCGCCACCGAGGGCAGGATATAGCTTTGCCGGCTGGCATTGCCGGACACCGGCAGCCAGCGCAGGTTGACCGAGAACACGATGATCAGGCCGAGGCCGAGGCAGAACGTTGGCACCGCCTGGCCGATCACCGAGAAGCTTAGCGCCAGCCGGTCGATCCAGGTGCCGCTATAGACTGCGGCGAGCACGCCGAGCGGCACCGCCACAATGAGCGAGATCAGCAGCGAAATGGCGCCGAGGGTCAGCGTCACCGGGATGCGCGCGGCGACCAGCGAGACGACGCTGTCACGGAAGTAAAACGACGTGCCGAAATCGAAATGCAGGGCGCGCCACAGCCAGTCGAAATACTGCACCGGCATCGGGCGATCGAGCCCGAACTGGTGGCGGATCACCTCGACCTGCGCCGCCGAGGCTTCCGGGCCGGCGATGGTCATCGCGAGATCGCCGGACATATGGAGCAGGAGGAAGGCAACGACAGAGACCGTCACCGCCACGGAAATGGCGACGACGAACCGTTGCAAGGCAAAGCTGAGCATGGGCTCCTCGAATTTGTAGGGTGGGCAAAGGCGCTCTTGCGCCGTGCCCACCGTTCGGAGCGCTACACCGGCGTGGTGGGCACGCCCGCGTGCGCTGCGCGCTCGCGGTCTTTGCCCACCCTACGACTGCGGCTGCGCTATTTCCATTTCGCCATATAGAACCGCGGCAGCTCGTCGGGCTGGCCGGTGAATACGAGGTCGCTGGTGAAGGCGTAGTTGGCGGGATAGGAGAACATCGGCATCAGGTATTCCTTGTCGGCGATCAGCTTGAGCGCGTCGGCATAGAGTTTGACGCGCTTGTCGGTGTCCACCGTGGTGTCCGCCGTTTTCGTCAGTTTCTGCACGTCCGCGTCGCGCGACATGTCATCGGCGTCGCCCTTGAACCAGACGCCGGTGAAGGCGGAGACGTCCATCACCGAGAACGAGCCCCAGGTCTGGAAGTTGATGGCCACCTTGCCGGAGCGGTTCATCTCGCGGATCGCGGCGTATTTCATGAAGTTGAGGTTGGCCTGGATGCCGACCGCGCGCAGATAGCCGATCATGGCTTCGGCCAGTTCGCGGTCGCGATAGGCGTAGAGTTCGGTCTTGAAGCCCTGGGCGTAACCGGCTTCGGCCAGCAACGCCTTGGCCTTGGCGGGATTGTAGTCGTAGACCGGCACGCCCTTGTCGCTGCAGCCGAACTGGTCGATGAAGCAGGCCGAGTTCATCACCCGTCCGCCGCTGCCGACCAGATTGTCGAGCATGCTCTTGCGGTCGATGGCGTAGGCAATGGCCTGGCGCACGCGCACGTCCTTCAGCGGTTCGGACGCCGGCGTGCGGCCGACCGCGTCGAACTGCAGGAAGCCGACGCGCATGGTCTCCGCGGAGAGAACGGTGATGTTGGGCACCGCCGAGAGCTGCTGCGCCTGGTCCTTAGGCACCCGCCAGATCCAGTCGACGCCGCCGGTCATCAGTTCGGCGAGCCGTGTCTCTGCGTCGGGCATCACGCGGAAGATGAGCTTGCCGATCGACGGTTTGCCCAGCGGGCTGCCGTCCCAGTATTTGGTGTTCTTCTCCATGGTCACCGTCTTGCCGGCTTCCGCCGAGGTGATGCGATAGGGCCCCGAGCCGACCGGCGCCTTGGCGAAGCCGTCAATGCCAACCTTCTCGAAATAGGCCTTCGGATAGATCACCACCGGGCCGGCGAGATATTCGATGGCCGCCGGAAACGGGCCGACCAGATGGATGCGGACGCGATCGTCGCCGGTCTTCTCGGCGCTCTTGATCCAGTCGACGTTCTGCTTGGTGATGACCTTCGAATCCGGGCTGACCACATAGTTCAGCGTCCACACCACGTCGTCGGCGGTCAGCGGATCGCCGTTGTGAAACACCACGCCCTTGCGGATGGTGAGGTCGAGGGTGGTGTCGTCGACCCAGCTCCATTCCGTCGCCAGCTGCGGGCCATATTTGCCGGTCGCCGGATCGCGGTAGATGAGGTTGTCAAATACGTGCCTGCCGATGATCACGCCTTCGCGCAGGTTATTGTGATAGGGGCTGATGTTTTCCGGCTCGGAATCCGAAACGTAGGTCAGCGTGTCGTTCTTCTTGCCGGCCCAGGCGGCCGCGGGAACAGCGACGACAGCAGCCGCCGTCAGCAAAACCGCCAACCTGGAATAAAACAACTTCATCGTCACGCTCCTGATGGATCTGTCCCGGATTCTTGAACCGTCAATGACGGGTGGAAACAACTGCGCCGAGGAAAGGATGCGCCTTGGTTCCTGAGGCTGCCCGCTTCGCTGCGTCAAAGCAACGGCCACGGGCGGCGCGTCAAACGAAAGCAAGGATCGTGCCCAGTCCATGGTTTCCGGCACGGTGCAGGCGGGGACGACGTGGAGAAGCCGTCGATTTGACGCATGCCGCACTCTCGCGTTAGTCGCGGTATCATGGACCCGGACTCCTCGATCATGCGTGACCGCAGCCCGCCCGCCTGGCGCGATGACATCGATTCACTGGCGTTCCGGCCGGACGGCCATGACGGCGTCTGCATGGTGCATCGGCGCGCCTTTCGCACGCTGCTGAAGCGTGTGGCGACGGCGGACGACTGCGCGGATTTCTTCCGCCGGCATGAGGCCGCGTTCCAGGCCGCGGCGCGCGCAAAGATTGAGCGCGCCATGCTCGGGCAGGGGGCAAACCTGCACCTCACCAGCCGGGACGTGGCGCGGCAGATGACAAATTAGGGTCGCGCCCGGTTCCGAACTCGGCTAAACTGTTGGTCTATTTTGCGAGGATTCCATGCAGCAGACCCAGACAGCCTCATTTCCCACCGCGACCACCGACGCCAGTGCCGTTGTCCAGGCTGTGCTCGCCATGGTGCTCGGCCTGTTCATCGTCGGCGTGGTCGGCTTCTCGCACATCAGTGCCATCCACAACGCTGCGCATGATGTGCGCCACGCCAACGCGTTTCCCTGCCACTGATTGAGATGTCGGTTTTCCGGTCGATCGTATTTTCTGCCGCTCTGGCGGGGCTGGTGGTCGGCACTGCCATCACCGCAGCGCAAATGATCGGCACCGCGCCGCTGATACAGCAAAGCGAAGTCTACGAACGCAAGGCCGAGGCGACGCCTGCGCCGGCGCCCGCCGCGACGGGCCATCAGCATGCTGCCGGGCATGACCATGGCGCGGCCGCATGGGAACCCGCCGACGGCTTGCAGCGCAACGCCTTCACCTTCGGCGCCAACATCCTCACCGCCATCGGCTTCGGCATGCTGCTGACCGGGATCTTCGCGTTGCGCGGACGTCCGGTGGACTGGCGCGAGGGGCTGCTGTGGGGCCTCGGCGGCTTCGTGGTGTTCACCGTGGCGCCAGGCCTCGGCCTGCCGCCGGAATTGCCGGGCATGCCGGTGGCCGACCTGACGCTGCGGCAGACCTGGTGGATCGGCACCGCCTGCGCCACCGCCGCCGGCCTCGGCCTGCTGACGTTTCGCCGTGAAGCATGGGCGGCCGCGCTGGGCCTCGGCCTGATTGCGCTGCCGCATCTGATCGGCGCGCCGCAGGCCGCAGAGGCCCACAGCGACGTGCCGCATGCGCTGCTGCATAACTTCGTGGTCGCTGCGACCCTGACCAGCCTGCTGTTCTGGGCGCTGCTCGGCGTCGCCACCAGCCTCGCCTTCCGGCGGATCTCGCGCATCTAGCCACCACACCGCCGCAAGCTCGGACATTTCGCCATGCGGTTGAACTGCGGGCGTGGGTCCGCCGACTGATGTCCACGATGCCTTCAATGCCGAGGGCGCGTTTCCCCTCCATCGTGGACAGCATCATGACTCGCACGTTGAGAACGTTTGCCCTGTTTGCCGTGCTGGCGCTGGCGACGCCGGCAGTGGCGCACGACGGCCAGGTCGCGGCAATCAGGGCCACCCAGGCCGCCGCCGCCCTGCAGACCTATAACGACAACCTGCGCGACGCCGGCCGACGGCCGGACTACACATCGGTGCCCGCCGCCGATCTGCTGCGCGCCGTGTTCGACACCGACCGGCTGGCCGCACTGCCGGAGCCGACCGCGAAAGATATCGGCTGGCTGATGGACTGGGGCAACGCGGCGAGCCGCGGTTACAAGCAGATCCTGTTGTTCGGCCTGCCGCCGGGACAGAAGCCCGACGAAGCGACGATGACGCGCAATCTGGAAGCCTACGAAGGTGAGGTCGCGACCGCCATGAACTTCATGGTTCGCGTGCTGGCGCGCCAGATGGATGCAGCGGCGCTGTTCATCTCCGAACTGCCGAAGACGGAACTGACGCCGGCCCGCATCGAGGGATTCCGGATGGTGCGTTCCGGCTCCGGCGAAGTTCTCGAGGGCGCGCTGCTGACGGTGGCGCAGGGCATGAAGCCCCGCAATGCGCAACTGGTGATGGCCGCCGCCGGCGATACCCGGTCGACCTGGATCCATGGCCTGTATCCCGAGGACCGGACCAAGGTGATGCGGCTGCTGAAGGAAATCGTGAAGCGTGTCGGTGACAAGGAAGTCACAGACAGCGCCGCGGTTCTGCTCACGGCGTTCGCGACGGAAAAGTGAGCGCGCCGGTTCGAGCGACGCAGGCTCAGTCGGCGATTGTGTCGCCCTTCTTCTCGATGAGGTGGATTATAGCCTCGATGCGCACGCCGCGCCCCACCGCCTTGATCATGTCGTAGATGGTCAGGCACGCCACCGACGCCGCGGTAAGCGCTTTCATAAGGAGGCGCGCCCCCCGATGCCGGAGACAGACTGACAACGTCGCCGAAGTCGGAGGATGTGATGATACGTTTGATCGTGATGGCAGCATTGCTGCTGGGCGGCGCAGCCGTCGCCGAGGCCCGACCCGTCGCCGCCGCGCGCCCTGACAGCACGCAGCAAGGCCCGGCCGTTGCCGCTGCTGCGAAAAAGTCCGCGGAGGCCCTTCAGGCCTATCTTGAGCGCGTGGAGAAAGCGGGAAGGCGGCCGGACTACACGTCGCCGCCCGCATCCGACCTTTGGCAGGCGCTGTTCGATGTCGACCGGCTGGCGGCCCTGCCGCCGTTTGCGGCTGGGGACGTTGAATGGCTCTCGACATGGGGCGAAGCCGCCAACTACACCATCATTCGGGTGATGTGGTTCGGTGTGCAGAGCAAGTCGTCCGTCGATGAAGCGGCGTTCCGGCGCAACGTGATGGACTACGAGGATCAGTACGCGGCGGCGACCAATTTCCTGATCCGCATCGCGGCGCGGCAGAGCGCGGCGCTGATGCAGCAGATGGAGCAACTCGCGCCGGAGCAGCGCACGGCGACCTGGATGGAGGGGTTTGAACTGAGCCGCATCGGCGCCGGCGAGATGGTCCGCGGCCTGCTGATCTCGGTCGCCCAGGGCATGAAACCGGCCAATGCGCGGATGATGACGGCGGCACTGAAGGACACGCGCGAGATCTGGTCCGGCTATCTGTCGGCGGAGCAGCGGGCCGAGGCGTTGAGCATCATCGAACAGGCGGCGTATTTCCGCGACGAGCAGGTGAAGGGCAACATCGCCAGCTTCGCGACCGCCATCCGCACAGCGATCTAGTGCGAGATGAAGCAGGCTGAGACGTTGCGCAAGTTAAAGTCGCGACGGACGTCACCGAACTCGCGACGGCGCGTTTAGTCCGTATCGGCGATGGTGTCGCCGACGAGATAATGTCCGGACTTGCCGCCCTTCTTCTCGACGAGGTGGATGGCCTCGATGCGCACGCCGCGCTCCACCGCCTTGATCATGTCGTAGATGGTCAGGCACGCCACCGACACCGCGGTGAGCGCTTCCATCTCGACACCGGTCGGGCCGGTGGTCTTCACCGACGCGCGAACGCGACAGCCCGGCAGCTTCCTGTCCGGCGTAATGTCGACGGTCACCTTGGACAGCGCCAGCGGATGGCACAGCGGAATGAGATCGGCGGTGCGCTTCGCCGCCATGATGCCGGCGATCCGCGCGGTGCCCAGCACGTCGCCCTTCTTGGCGTTGCCGGAGACGATCAGCTCCAGCGTCGCCTTGGTCATGACGACGAGGCCTTCGGCCACCGCAATGCGTTCGGTGGCCGGTTTCGCCGACACGTCGACCATGCGCGCCTCGCCGGCGGAATCGATGTGGGTGAGGGCGGGGGTATTCTTCGCGGTCTTGGGTTTCTTGCCGGCCATGATCAGAGTCCTGCTGTGGTGCACGAAAACCGCGGCGCTCGCGGTTCACCCTCCCCTGGAGGGGGAGGGTCGGAGCGAACGATGCGCAGCATCGTTGGCTCCGGGGTGGGGTGAAATCGTCGCGTGTGGCGCTGTCGTCGATCGCTCGCCGGCCCTGTCACCCCACCCCGATCGCTGCGCAATCGACCCTCCCCCTCAAGGGGAGGGTAAGCAAGCAGCGCGCTGCCCGTTGGGCCCACGACCTTACGCCGCGCGCTTCAACAGCGCCCTGGTCGCTGCTGCGACGTCGCTCTGGCGCATCAGGCTTTCGCCGACCAGGAAGGTGGAGATGCCGACGCGCGCGAGGCGGGCGCAATCCTCGGGCGTGAACACGCCGCTTTCGCCGACCATCAGCCGGTCCTTCGGAATCATCGGCGCCAGCAGCTCGCTGGTGGCGAGCGAGGTCTCGAAGGTGCGCAGGTTGCGGTTGTTGACGCCGATCATCGGCGACCGCAGGTTCAGCGCGCGCTCAAGCTCCTTCTGGTCGTGCACTTCCAGCAGCACGTCCATGCCGTGGTCGATGGCGGCGTCCTCGATGTCGCGTGCCGTGGCATCGTCGAGCGCAGCCATGATGATCAGGATGCAGTCGGCGCCGTGGGCGCGGGCTTCCACCACCTGATAGGTGTCGAACATGAAATCCTTGCGCAGCACCGGCAGCTTCACGGCATCGCGGGCGGCGACCATGAAATCCAGGTGGCCCTGGAACGACGGCGTATCGGTCAGCACCGAGAGGCAGGCGGCGCCACCGAGCTCGTAGGCTTTTGCCAGAGCCGGTGGATCGAAGTCGGCGCGGATCAGACCCTTGGACGGCGAGGCCTTCTTGATCTCGGCGATCAGCGCGTAGTTGCCCTTGTCGAGCTGCGCATAGAGCGCGGTCATGAAGCCGCGCGGCGGCGAAGCGGCTTTGGCCCGTGCGTCGATCTCGGCGAGCGGATGCGCGCGCTTCGCTGCCGCGATCTCCTCGCGCTTATAGGCCTCGATCTTGGTCAGGATGTCGGACACGAATATTCCTTCACGCTCAGGCGTTGGAGACGGTGACCAGGTGCTTCATCTTCTGCAGCGCCGCGCCGCTGTCGAGCGACTTCTGCCCGAGCGCGACGCCTTCCTTGAGGTCCTTGGCCTTGCCGGCGACGATCAGCGCCGCCGCGGCGTTCAGCAATGCGACATCGCGGAACGCGCCCGGCTTGCCGTCGAGCACGCTTTGCAGCGCCACCGCATTGGCCTGGGCATCGCCGCCCTTCAGCGCGTCGCCATGGGCGCGGGGCAGGCCGGCTTCTTCGGGGGTCACCTCGAAGGTGCGGATGTTGCCGTTTTCCAGCGCCGCCACGAAGGTCGGGCCGGTCAGCGTGATCTCGTCGAGGCCGTCGGAGCCGTGCACCACCCAGGCGCTTTCGGAGCCGAGGTTCTTCAGCACCTGCGCCAAAGGCTGCACCCATTGCCGCGAGAACACGCCAACCATCTGCCGGGTGACGCCGGCGGGATTGGACAGCGGCCCGAGCAGGTTGAAGATGGTGCGGGTGGCCAGTTCGACCCGGGTCGGGCCGACGTTCTTCATGGCCGGATGATGGGTCGGCGCAAACATGAAGCCGATGCCGGTTTGCTGGATGCAGCGGCCGACCTGCTCAGGCGTGATGTCGATCTTGATGCCCAGCGCGGCCAGCACGTCGGCGGCGCCGGATTTCGACGACAGCGCGCGGTTGCCATGCTTGGCCACCGGCACGCCGGCCCCCGCGACGATGAACGACGCGCAGGTGGAGACATTGACCGAGCCGGAGCCGTCGCCGCCGGTGCCGACCACGTCGACCGCGCCGGCGGGGGCGGTCACGGTCAGCATCTTGCTGCGCATCGCCGACACCGCGCCGGTGATCTCGTCGACAGTCTCGCCGCGTACCCGCAGCGCCATCAGCAGCCCGCCCATCTGGGACGGGGTGGCCTCGCCCGACATCATGCTGTCGAACGCAGCGGATGATTCATCGCGCGACAGCGTGGCGCCGGTGGCGACCTTGCCGATGATTGCCCTGAGATTATCCATCACATGCTTTCAGAATGGTGCGGGACCCTCATGGTGAGGAGCGCGCCAACGGCGCGCGTCTCGAACCATGAGCTGGAACGCCATCCTTCGAGACGCGGCCTTGGGTGGAGCAATTGCTTCATCCAAGGCCGCTCCTCAGGATGAGGCAGTGTATGTCTCGCGATCCGAGACTTATTTCAAGCTTCAGTTCGTGTTGGTGCCCGCACCCGTGGCAAGCGCGAAGGCTTCCTGGTTGATGCGGGTGCCGATCTCGGATTCGATCTTGCCGACATACTGCGCCACCTGCTCGTCGGTGAGGCCGCGCTGCAGGGTCTCCTTCAGCTTCTTGGCTTCGTCCGAGGCCATGTCGAGCGCCGGCGCCGTTATGTCGGTGACCCGGTAGACGATCCATTCGGCGGAGCTGGCGCCCTGGGCGCTGCCGGCGGCATCCTTGGCGCTGCGGAACGCGGCCTCGACCACGCCGCCCGACAGGCCGGGCACGGTGGCGTCGCGCTTGAACGGCGCCGAGGTCTCCAGTTTGACGCCGGCTGCCGCCGCCACGTCGGCGAATTTTGCGGCAGGACCGAGCTTCTCGACCAGCTCCGCGGCCTTGCTGCGCAGCCGGCCGGCGATCTGGTCGTCGCGCCAGCGCGCCACCACCTGGTCCTTGACCTCGTCGAGAGTGCGATCGTGCGACGGGGTTACGCCGAGCACATCGAACCAGACATAGCCGCCGCCGACCTGCAGCGCGTCGTTGTCGACGCCGACATTGCTGGCAAAGGCCTGCGATACGAGGTCGGTGCCGACCGGGAGGCCGGCCACCGGCTGGCCGTCCGGGGTGCGGCCGGATCGGTCGACCGCTTCGACGGTCACCGCGGTCAGGCCGAGTTTCTTGGCGGCTTCGATCACGCTTGAACCGCCGCCGCGCTCGTCTTCCATCTTGTTGTGCATGTCGGCGACCGCGGCGCGGGCCCGCTCGATGGCGAGGTCGCGCTTCACGGTGGCGGCGACGCTGTCATAGCTCGGCTCCGTGCCGGGCTGGATCTTGCCGACCTTCACCAGCACAGTGCCGAAGCGGCCCTGCACGGGCTCGCTGATGCTGTCCGGCGCCAGCGCGAACGCCGCATCGGCCACGGTGGGATCGATGATGCCGGCCTTGGCCACCATGCCGAGATCGAGATCGGCCGGCGTCATGCCGCGTTCCTTGGCAAGGTCCTCGAAGGTGAAGGTCGGGCTCAATTTGGCGCGGGCGGCCTGCGCCTCGGCGAGCGACGGAAACACCATCTGCGAGAGCTGGCGCTGCTCGGGCGTCGACATCCGGGCCTTGCTGGACTCGAACGCCTTTTTGGCGTCGTCGTCGGAGACCACCGACCACTTGGCCATTTCCTCGGGGGTCATCACCACGAAGGCGATCTTGCGGTATTCGGGCGCACGGAACTGGGTCTTGCGATCCTCGAAATAGGCCGCCAGCGCCTCGGGCGAGGGCGCCTCGACGGTACCAGCCTGGGCGGTGTCGAGCTTGACGTATTCGATGGTGCGCTGCTCGTTCTGGAACCGGGACAGCGCCTCCAGCATCGTTTTCGGCGGTTCGGCGCCGCCTGTTACGGTGCCGGCGATCTGCCGGCGCAACGAGACCTTGCGCTGCTCGGCGATGTAGCGCTGCTCGGTGTAGCCGAGCGAGCGGATCAACTGCTGGAAGCGGGCGCCGTCGAAGGCCCCGGTGGAGCCCTTGAAGTTCGGGTCGGCAGTGATCTGGCGCATCACCTCGGCATCGGACACGCCAAGCCCCTTGCGGCGGGCGTCCTCGTCGAGCGCAGCTTCGGCGATCACCTGCTGCAGTACCTGGCGGTCGAGGCCGAAGGCGCGGGCCTGCTCCGAGGTCAGGGGGCGGCCGAACTGCCGGCCGATCTGCTGCAGCTTGTCGGTATAAAGCTGGCGGAACTGTTCGGTGGAGATTTCGGTGCTGCCGATCTTGGCCAGCGAGGACTGGCCATAGCCCTTGAAGATGTCGGCGATTCCCCACACCGCGAAGCTGAGGATCAGCACGCCCATCACGACGCTCATAATGGTCTTGCCGAGCCAGTTGGTTGAGGCTTTGCGTATTCCTCGAAGCATGGGGTCATCTTATTTGTCAGGAGGGGACCGGCTCGCACCTGCAGCGGAATCCGCAAAAGGGCGTCGCCAAGTTGGAGATGCACCATAAAGTGGCCGTCGCCCGCTCGCAACCGCGCCGCGGTGGACGGATTGAAGCGGACTGGCTGCCCGAATGGCGGCAAATGGAACTTTTTGACCGCCGCGGCCTTCTTCCGGCGCAGGCCTGTCGGTCGCCGGGGAGCTTAGATGCAGACGATATTGCGATCGGGATTGCTGTTTCTGGGCCTAGCGCTGGCCGGCCCGGCCCTGGCGCAGGCGCCAGCCCCCGCCAACAATGCGACCGCGCCGCTGCCGGGCGCCAACAGCTTTGCCGAGCCGCAGGCCCGCAAGCTCATCGAATCGCGCGGCTTTTCCGACGTATCGCCGCTGGTGAACGACAGTCAGGGTGTCTGGCGCGGTACTGCCAGGAACGGCACGGTGAAGGTGCGCATCAGCGTCGATTACAAGGGCAACGTCTCGGCCAATCCGGAATGACACAAGCCCCGATCCAAGGATTGATCCGATGAGCAAGGTCACAATTTCACGGCTGTTCGACGACTTCGCGGCGGCCCAGCAGGCGGCCGCCAATCTGCGCGATGCCGGGGTCGATGAGGCCGACATCAGCCTGATCGCCAACAATGCCGACAAATGGTACGCGCCGGACTACGCCGCGGGGGCCGGCAAGGGCGCGGCCATCGGCGCCGGCTTTGGCGGCTTTGGCGGTTTGCTCGCCGGCCTCGGCCTGCTGGCGATCCCCGGCCTCGGCCCGGTGGTGGCGGTGGGCTGGCTGGCGGCAGCCGCGGCCGGCGCTGCGGCGGTCGGCGCCGCCGGCGGCGTGATCGGCATGATCGCGGAAGCCGGCGTGGCCGTGAACGATGCCGAGGTCTACGCCGAGAGCATCCGTCGTGGCGGCAGCCTGGTCAGTGCCCGGGTTGCCGCGGCCGACAAGGAAAGGCTGGAGGCCATCCTGCATCCGTCCTCGGTGGACATCGTCAAGCGCCGGGAAGCCCTGACCTCCGCCGGCTGGACCCGGTTCGATCCCGCTGCGCCGGATTTCACCGCCGACGAGATCAGGCATGAGCGCGGCCTGCGCGGTGCCACCTGACGTCCCTTGAGCGCCATCCGCTGCTCTGCTAGCGCAAGCCAGTTCCATCGTTTTCGGGGTAGTTCCATGACTGACGCCATTCGGCCGCTGATTGCCGGCAACTGGAAGATGAACGGGTTGAAGGATTCCGCTGCCGAGTTCGGTCAGATGACCGCCGGCGTCGGCGATCTCTGGCGCACGGTCGATCTGCTGATCTGCCCGCCGGCAACCCTGGTCTACACCTTCGCCGCGGTGGCGATCGGATCGCGCATCAGGGTCGGCGCCCAGGACTGCCATCCCAAGATCTCGGGCGCCCATACCGGCGACCTCTCGGCGGAAATGCTGGCCGACGCCGGCGCGACCGCTGTCATCGTCGGGCACTCCGAACGCCGCGCCGACCATGGCGAAATCGATGCCGTGGTGCGCAGCAAGGCGGAAGCCGCCTGGCGCGCCGGGCTCACGGCGATCATCTGCATCGGCGAGACCCGGGCACAGCGCGACGCCGGCCAGGCCCTGTCGATCTGCGGCAGTCAACTGGCCGGTTCCTTGCCTGCCGGTGCCACCGCGGCCAACACCGTCATCGCTTACGAACCGGTCTGGGCGATCGGCACCGGGCTCACCCCGACGGTTGAGGATGTTGAGCAAGTTCATAAGTTTATCCGCTATCAGCTCACAGATCACGTAAAGGATGAAGGAGTCCGGATGCGGATCCTTTATGGCGGTTCGGTGAAGCCGTCCAACGCTGTGGAACTGATGGCGGTGGCCAATGTGAACGGCGCACTGATCGGCGGCGCCAGCCTGAAGGCAGCCGATTTCCTGGCGATTGCGGCGGGGTGTCCTTAAGTAACTGAACGTACATGATCGGCGACGAGCCGGCGGTCGTGCGGGGGGTGACAATACCCCGTGCAATCGTGTAGACACCGCGCGACTTCAAACCCCGCAAGCTCCCGCCGCAGCCGGCTTCCCGGCGCAGCGAGCTTGATGGAAGGACCCGATGCAAAGCGTAATTATCGTCATCCACCTCATGATCGTCGCGACGCTGATCGCCGCGGTGCTGTTGCAGAAGTCCGAGGGCGGTGGCCTGGGCGTCGGCGGCGGTGGCGGCGGCGGCTTCATGTCGAGCCGTGGCACTGCCAACCTGCTGACCCGCACCACCGGTATCCTGGCGGCCGGGTTCTTCATCACCAGCATGTTCCTGTCGTGGCTTGCCGCCTATGAGCGCAAGCCGAGTTCCGTGATCATTCCGGATTCGGCGCCGATCTCGCAGCCGGGCGCACCGTTGGCGCCGCCGACCTCCGGTGGGCTGCTTGATCTCGCTGCGCAAGAGCGATCAGCAGCAGGCGCCGGCAGCTCCCGCGGGCCCGCAGGCTCCGCGATCGCAGTAAAGCAGGGCGGCCATGCAGGACGGGGGGCTACCGTCCTGCATCAATAACCGCCATCAAGAGCTTCCATTCACTTCGATTTTCAAGTCACCCACAGCCATGCCGAATTCCGGTCTCTGGCTGCGATTTCGTTTTTGCGAATCGGGTGCTGAGCCTTAAAGGTTGAACCCCATGGCGCGGTACATATTCATCACCGGCGGCGTGGTCTCCTCGCTCGGCAAAGGTCTGGCTTCAGCGGCGCTCGGCGCCCTGTTGCAGGCGCGGGGCTACAAGGTCCGTCTTCGCAAGCTCGATCCCTATCTCAACCTCGATCCCGGGACGATGTCGCCGTACCAGCACGGCGAGGTGTTCGTCACCGACGACGGCGCCGAGACCGATCTCGATCTCGGCCATTACGAGCGCTTCACCGGGCGGCCGGCCACCAAGGCCGACAACATCACCACCGGCCGGATCTACCAGGACATCCTGACCAAGGAGCGGCGCGGCGACTATCTCGGCGCCACCATCCAGGTGATCCCGCACGTCACCAACGCCATCAAGGACTTCATCCTCGACAGCAACGATGACTACGACTTCGTGCTGGTCGAGATCGGCGGCACCGTGGGCGACATCGAGGGCCTGCCGTTCTTCGAGGCGATCCGCCAGATCAAGAACGATCTGCCGCGCGGCCAGTGCATCTATGTGCACCTGACCCTGCTGCCGTTCATCCCCAGCGCCGGCGAGCTGAAGACCAAGCCGACCCAGCATTCGGTCAAGGAACTGCGCTCGATCGGCATCCAGCCCGACATCCTGCTGTGCCGCTGCGACCGCGAGATCCCCAAGGAAGAGCGCCGCAAGCTCGGCCTGTTCTGCAACGTCCGCGAAAGCGCCGTGATCGAGGCCCGCGACGTCGACAACATCTACGCCGTGCCCGAGGCCTACCACCAGGCCGGCCTCGACGACGAAGTGCTGGCCGCATTCGGCCTGACGCCGAAGGCGCCGCTGGCGCTGCAGAGCTGGCACGACATCAACGAGCGGGTGCGCAACCCCGAGGGGGCGGTGACCATCGCCATCGTCGGCAAGTACACCGGCATGAAGGACGCCTACAAGTCGCTGACCGAGGCGCTGTCTCACGGCGGCATCGCCAACAAGGTGAAGGTCAACCTCGACTGGATCGAGAGCGAGGTATTCGAGAACGAGGACCCGGCGCCGTTCCTCGAACACGTCAACGGCATCATGGTGCCCGGCGGTTTCGGCCAGCGCGGCGCCGAGGGCAAGATCCGCGCGGCGCAGTTCGCCAGGGAGCGCAAGGTGCCGTATTTCGGCATCTGTTTCGGCATGCAGATGGCGGTGATCGAGGCGGCGCGCAATCTGGCCGGGATCAAGGACGCCAACTCCACCGAGTTCGGCCCCACCGATGAGCCTGCGGTCGGCCTGATGACCGAATGGCTGCGCGGCAACGAACTCGAGAAGCGGCACAATGCCGGCGACCTCGGCGGCACCATGCGGCTCGGCGCCTATCCGGCCGCTTTGCGGGCCGGCAGCAAGGTCTCAGAAGTGTATGGCGGCGCTCTGGAGATTTCCGAACGGCATCGCCATCGCTACGAGGTCAACACCGCCTACAAGGATCGCCTCGAGCAGCACGGCCTGAAGTTCTCCGGCATGTCGCCGGACGGCGTGCTGCCGGAGATCGTCGAATATGAGAACCATCCGTGGTTCATCGGTGTGCAGTACCATCCGGAACTGAAGTCGCGGCCGTTCGAGCCGCACCCGCTGTTCGCATCCTTCATCAAGGCGGCGGCTGCGCAAAGCCGGCTGGTCTGATCGACGGCTCAGCTCTCGAAAAACACGAACGCGGCCCATACCGCGGGATCCTCGGCGGCCTTGATCTGGCCGTGGATGGCTTCGATCCGCACTTTGCGCAACGCGCTGGCGTAATCCAGGCCGTCGTCGGCCAGCACCTGGTAGAACCGTGCCATCAGGTTGGCGACGCCCTCGTCGCTGACTTCCCACAGCGTCAGCAGCGAGCGCCGGGCGCCGGCAATGGCCAGCGCGGTGGGCATGCCGCGCACGCTGCCGATCCGGGAGGGATCGCCCAGCGCCGTCTGGCAGGCCGACAGCACTACCAGATCGGCGGCCGACAAGTCCCAGTCCATCAGCTCGCGGGCATAGAGCACGCCGTCATTTTCGTCGCGCTGCGGCGGCCGGCCGAGATTGGGACGCGAGGCCAGCAGTCCGCTGCGCCACATCGCATCGGTGCGGTCGGACGCGGCCTTGTAGAAGCCGTGGGTGGCGAGATGCACCACCGCTGCGCCCTGTGCCTTCTGTCTTATCTCGGCTTCGCCGCTGTTGCTGCCGGTCATCATCACGCTGTCGAGCCCCCGCCGCCTGACATCGGCATCGACATGGTCGATCTCGGTACGGGTCGAGGGCAGCGCATTGGCGGCGCCGGCATAATCCAGCCCGCCGACCAGCAACGCCTTGCTGCCCCGGGTGAGCCGGGTGTCCTGGTCGGTAAAGAAGATGGCGTCGGCGCGGGTCAGGATGTGGGTGTCATAGATCTCGTCGAGATAGCGGCCCGAGGCATCGCGCAACATGGCGAAGGGCAGGCTGTAGAGGTCGGCGTCAGGCACCAGGAACAGCCGCTTGACGTCGGCGAGATGCGGCTTCAGCGGCCCCAGCAAGGTGTCGTGCAGCCGGCAGAAGATCCTGTCGCGATCGGGCGCGGCCGCATCGCTCGCCAGCAAGTCATCGAGCGGGCCGAGATCGACCAGCGCCGGGGCTGTGGCGGGGCGGCGGATGACGGCCTGCAGCCGCATTGCGGGCTTTGGCTGAGCCGGATTGAGACGGTTGCGGCGACCGCTGACAAAGAAATCGACCAGCGCGTCGTCGCGCTGCAGCCTGTCCTCGATCGATGGCAGTTGCAGTCCCGCCGGCGGCTTGTCGCCCATGCGCGCCGCCAGCGCTTGCCGCGCGTCCTGCAATCGCCGGAGCACGTCACTGGCGTCGGTGTCGAGCTTGCCCGATGACAGCAGTTCCTGCTGCTGGCCGGACAGCCGCAGCACCGTGTGCGCCAGTGCCCGGGTGCCGTCGTCGGGCAGGCGGTCGGCGGTCAGCCGCAGCAGCGTGCGCTCGCCGTCCTCCATGGTCTTCCAGCGCGTCACGGCGTCCGCATAGGCGACGGCAGCGGCCGGCTCCACCAGGGCATAGCGGCCGAATTCGTAGAGGATGTCGTCGGCGAGCTTGCGCATGGTCTCGGCGACGTAGCGATTGCCGGCGGTGCCGACCTCGCGCAGCATCCAGCGAAATGCCTGCTGCTCGACGTCGCGGAAGGTCGCGAGGGTCTCGCTGTCGCCGCGCGCCATTCGCGTCATGGCGACGCCGAGCAGGGCATCGAAGGTGATCGGATGCTGGCGCGCGATGGTGGTCTGCGCGCGCTGGTAGGCGTTGATGCGCAACGCCAGCGCGCGCCCGGTGTCGCCGCGCCGCTCATACTGGTCGGCGGCCAGTTGTGCGGCCTTGATGCGCAACAGATCGGGCGCGCCGTTCCAGTCCTTGACCTCTGCCATGGCCTCCAGATCGCCGGGGCTCATCGGGCGTTCCGGATGGAAATAGGCCTTGGCATAGGCGATCCAGACGTCGGCCTGCCTGACGTGTTCCGAGCGGGGATCGGCGAGCTCTGTGGCGCAGCGCTTCTGCAGCAGCAGCGCCTGCATCGTCTCGGCCTCGTTGCCCATGGCGAGCTGGTCGAGCGCGAGATTGCTGGCGCTCACCAGCGCCTGGATGCTGCCATGGCCGTAATGCGCGATGCGCTTGCGCAGCAACGGCGCGTCGATGGTGCTGGCAATGTCGGGATGCCCGACCATGCGCAACGCCTCGGCATAATTGTTCTCGGTACGCCAGGTCAGCGGTTCGCGATCTCCGAGCGCCTTGCGCGCGCTGAGATAGGTCTGTTCGGAGAGATTGAGTCCCGATGCGACCGCGCCGTTGTCGGTCAGCAGCGTGGCGAGGATGTCGCTGCCGGCGATGTCCTGGGCCGAATTGGGGCCGTATTCGGCGCGCATCCGGTTATGCGCCTCGATCGCAACGGGGATGCCGGCTTCGTACTGGTTGGATCGTTCGAGGAACCGAGCATATTCGAACCAGAAGGTCACGGCATCGCGGCCGCCATCGCGTGCGGCGCGGGTCTTCGCCGCTTCCGCAAGCAGGTCGGAGGCGGTGGCGGTATCGCGCCGCCGCTCGTACGCGCTGGCGGCGTTGAGATAGGCCCTGATCGTCAGGCCGTGGTAGCTGCTCTGGGTCACCTCGCGCAGCGCGTTCTTCAAGCGCTCGCGGCCGCTGTCGAAGTTTCCGGCTTGCAGCGCGTCGAATGCACTCTGGATTTTCACCGCGAGCTCGCGCTCGCTCGGCGCCATGCGGTTCTGCGCGTCGGCAAGCTGCGGCAGCGCGGACAGCGCGACGACCGACGTGGTGAGGGCAAGGAGACAAGCGCGCGTGAGCCGGAAAGTCCGGAGGGAAAATGGCATCGCGGGCGGCCCTTACTTGCCGGCGCAGCCGGACGTGCTGTCGCCCAGGCGGGCCATTGGCTTGCCATTGACGAACACGCCATGGCTGCCGGTGATCGACTTGCCGCCGCAATCGGTGCTGCCTCCGACCACCGCCACCGGCTTGCCGTTGATATAGACGCCCTTGGCGCCCTCGATGATCTTGCCGTCGGTGGTGGTGTCGCCGACCCGCGCCGCCGGCTTGCCGTCGACGAGGACGCTGTCAGCGCCGGAGGTGATCTTGCCGGGCTGCTGTGCCGCAACCGGTCCAGTGAGAATCGTCAACAGCAGCAAGGGAAGGCTAGGCATGCGCATGGTCGGTTCCGGCTCGGTTTGCGTCGGGACGGCCATGATGTAAGCCTCAATGGTCTCGGGCAAGGGCAGATGTCGCATGGCGCCATGATTGCACGGTGACCAAACCAACGCTTCAAGAGAGGAACGATTTGATGATCTATGAAATGCGCGTTTATCGCTGTCTGCCTGGCCGCTTGCCGGCGCTGCTGAACCGCTTCCAGAACACCACGCTGAAGCTGTGGGACAAGCACGGCATCAAGCAGACCGGATTCTTCACCACGCTGATCGGCGAGATCCAACCAGGAACTGACCTATATTCTGGCGTGGGACTCGATGGCCGACCGCGAGACGAAATGGAACGCATTCCAGTCCGATCCCGACTGGATCTCGGCGCGCGCCAAGACCGAGGAAAGCGGCCAGATCGTCGGCAATATCGTCAGCCGGCTGCTGGCGCCCACGGCGTTCTCGGCGCTGAAGTAGCGCCGCCGAGAGCCGATTGAACGCGGCTCGAATGGTCTGGGTGGTCGGCTTTGCTGCAACCCAGATATTCAGACGGGCGGGAAGGGGTCGAACCGGCTTGCATCCCGCCCGGTCCTGCGGTCATGGTCGCGCGCGAAAAGGAGACCGTTTTGACCGCACCGTCCGCAGCCGCATCCGTCGTTACCCTCGGCCAGGTCCGCTTTGGCAATTCCCTGCCATTGTCGGTGATTGCCGGCCCTTGCCAGCTCGAGAGCCGGGCGCATGCGCTGGAAGTCGCACAGGCGCTGAAGGAGATCGCGGACCGCCTCGGCATCGGCCTTGTCTACAAGACCTCGTTCGACAAGGCCAACCGCACCAGCGTGTCCAGCGCCCGCGGCATCGGCCTCGATGAGGCGCTGCCGATTTTCGCCGAGGTCCGCGAGAGCTTCGGCCTGCCGGTGCTGACCGACGTGCACGAGATCGACCAGTGCGCGCGCGCAGCCGAGGCAGTGGACGTGCTGCAGATCCCGGCCTTCCTGTGCCGCCAGACCGATCTGCTGCTGGCGGCGGCGGCCACCGGCAAGGCGGTCAACGTCAAGAAGGGCCAGTTCCTGGCGCCGTGGGACATGGCCAATGTGGTGACCAAGCTGACCTCGTCTGGCAATGACCGGGTGCTGGTCACCGAGCGCGGCGCCTCGTTCGGCTACAACACGCTGGTGTCGGACATGCGGGCGCTGCCGATCCTGGCGCGCACCACCGGCGCGCCGGTGATCTTCGACGCCACCCATTCGGTGCAGCAGCCCGGCGGCAAGGGCACCACCTCGGGCGGCGAGCGCGAATTCGTGCCGGTGCTGGCGCGCGCCGCGGTGGCGGTCGGCGTGGCCGGTGTGTTCATCGAGACCCATCCCGATCCCGACCATGCGCCCTCCGACGGCCCCAACATGGTGCCGCTGCGCGATTTCGAAGCGCTGGTCCGCAACCTGATGGCGTTCGACGCGCTGGCCAAGGAAACCCTCAAGGCCGGATCGCACTGATGCCGCCAAGCCCGCTGCCACCGGTGGCGCGCTGATGCCGCCGGTGCTCAACATCATCGCGCTGGCGTCGTTCGCCGCGGCGCTGTCGACGCGGGCGCTCGATCCGGTGCTGCCGCATGTGGCCGACGAACTCGGCGTCAGCATCGCTACCGCCGCCGGCCTGTCGTCGGCCCTGGCCTTCACCTTCGCCATCGTGCAGCCGGCGCTGGGCGCCGCCGCCGACCTGTTCGGCAAGGCGAGGCTGATGGTGGTGTGTCTGGTGCTGCTCGGCATCGCCAACATCCTGGGCGCGCTGACCTCGTCCTATGAATTGCTGCTCGCCACCCGCGTGCTCGGCGGCATCGGCGCCGGCGGCGTGTTCCCGGTGACGCTCAGCCTGACCAGCGACCTCGTGGCGCCTGGCCAGCGCCAGATCGCCATCAGCCGGGTGCTGGCCGGCGCCATGACCGGCAACCTGCTGGGCGCCACCGCGTCCGGTGTGATCGGCGATCTCCTGGGCTGGCGCGGCGTGCTGGCCGTGCTCGGCGTGCTGGCCATCGTCGCCTCGTTCGCCGTCTCGTTCGGCTTCAAGGGCGCCGCGCTGGCGAAGCCACCGGGCAAGGTGGACCTGCGCGTGCTGCGCACCGGCTATCGCACCATCTTTGCCAATCCCAATACCAGGTTCGTCTACGGCGCCGTCTTCATCGAAGGCTGCTGCGTGCTCGGGCTGTTTCCCTATATCGCCTCGTTCCTGTTCGAACGCGGCGTCACCAGCCTGTCGATCGCCGGTCTGGTGCTGGCCTGCTTCGCCTTCGGCGGACTTTTCTATACCGCCAGCATCTCGCGGCTGCTGCCACGGCTCGGCGTCAACGGCATGATGATCGGAGGCGGCGCGGTGATCGCGCTGCAACTGGCCATCGTCGCCTTCGGCCCGCCGTGGCAGGCGCAGGCCCTTAGCCTCCTGTTCATGGGCTGGGGCTTCTACATGATCCATGGTTCGCTTCAGATCTTCTCCAGCGAGCTGTCGGAGGAAGCCCGCGCCAGCGCCATGTCGCTGCATGCCTTCTGCTTCTTCATGGGCCAGACGGTGGGGCCGATCGCCTATGGCTTCGGCCTTCTTCACCTCGGCAAATTACCGACCCTGTTGGCTGCCGCTGCCGTCATGCTGGCACTCGGCTTTGCCTGCGCGCGATGGCTGAAGCCGACCCGACCGGCGGATCGAGAGAGCGCGGCGGTGTAGCGCTTGGACGTCGCAGGAGGTTCGAGATTACTATTGCCGGGCGCCGTCCAGCATCTCCAGCAGGTTTTCGGGCCAGACCGTCGAGGTCGTGTGCCGCAGTTCGTCTTTTGACCACCAGCGGTGGTCGGCGATGACGTCGGCCTCTTGGTTGGTCCATCCGTCGCGGGACGATACCGCGATGTCGGAAGGCACCAGAAAATACTGCTCCTGCGCCTCGACGTATTCGCCATCGGGCATTTGCATGACAAACGCACGCTCGGCCACGGGTTCGCCGACGGACTCGCGGGTCAGTCCGGTTTCTTCTTTCAACTCGCGGATAGCCGCCTGCTGGAACGTCTCGCCGTCCTCAACGCCGCCGCCGGGCGTCGACCAGAAATCCTGGCCGGCAAGCGGTCCCTTTTTGTGCAGGTAGCGGAACAGCAACACGCGCCCGCCGCGGTCGACGATGAGCAGCCGGGAAGAGGGGCGTTGTCTCATCTCGCGCTCCATCGATGTCACCGGACCGAGGGCGTCCAGATTGCGGTCGTTCGGTACGGTCCCGGATCTGCGCAGCAGCGTGAAGCCAAGCGATGCTTCGCATCGCAGGGCTGCAGCGCGTCCGGGACACAAGATCCAGAAATTTAGCCCCGCCCGCGATACGGGGCGACGCCTTGTTCGGGGATCCACATGCCCTTGGGCAGCTTGCCGGTCTGCCAGAATACGTCGATGGGGATGCCGCCACGCGGATACCAGTAGCCGCCGATGCGCAGCCATTTCGGCTTGACCGCGGCACTGATGCGCTTGCCGATGGCCACGGTGCAGTCCTCGTGGAACGCGCCATGGTTGCGGAACGAGGCGATGTAGAGTTTTAGCGATTTCGACTCCAGCAGCCAGTCGCCCGGCACATAGTCGATCATCAGATGGGCGAAATCCGGCTGGCCGGTGACCGGGCACAGCGAGGTGAATTCCGGCGCAGTGAAGCGCACCACGTAGTTGGTGTCGGCCTGCGGATTGGGCACTCGGTCGAGCTTGGCGTCCTCGGGGGTGGTCGGCCATGCCACATCATGGCCGAGCTGCAGGCCGGACGGGTCGAGCTTGGACGCGGCCTTGGCGGGCGCCTTTTGGGGTGTTTTGGACATCAGGGGGGTCTCCGTTGGCGCGGTTCTTAGCCAATCCCGGCGCCGCCGTCACCTTGCGCGGCCTTTTCCCGCCGGATCGCTTGCTGTAGAACCCCGCGAACTGTCCATCCCATACCGCCAAGAGGCTCCCATGACCGCCATCGTCGACATCATCGGCCGCGAAATTCTCGACAGCCGCGGCAATCCGACCGTTGAAGTCGACGTCATCCTGGAAGACGGCTCGCTGGGCCGCGCCGCGGTGCCGTCGGGCGCTTCCACCGGCGCCCACGAAGCGGTGGAACTGCGCGACGGCGACAAGAGCCGCTATCTCGGCAAGGGCGTTCTCAAGGCCGTCGATGCCGTCAATGGTGAGATCTACGACGCGCTGGGCGGCATGGATGCCGAGCAGCAGGTGCAGATCGACGAGATCATGATCGGTCTCGACGGCACCGCCAACAAGAGCCGGCTCGGCGCCAACGCCATTCTCGGCGTCTCGCTGGCCGTCGCCCGCGCCGCCGCCGAGTCCTACGGCATGCCGCTGTACCGCTATGTCGGTGGAACCTCGGCGCGCACCCTGCCGGTGCCGATGATGAACATCATCAATGGCGGCGTGCATGCGGACAACCCGATCGACTTCCAGGAATTCATGATCATGCCGGTCGGCGCGTCCTCGTTCGCTGAGGGCCTGCGCTGCGGCGCCGAGATCTTCCACACGCTGAAGAGCGAGCTGAAGAAGGCCGGCCACAACACCAATGTGGGCGACGAGGGCGGCTTCGCACCGAACCTGAAGTCGGCCGACGAGGCACTGGAATTCGTGATGGCCGCCATCAACAAGGCCGGCTACAGCGCCGGCAAGGACGTGATGCTGGCGCTCGACTGCGCCGCCACCGAATTCTTCAAGGACGGCGCCTATGTCTATGGCGGCGAGAACAAGACCCGCAGCGGTTCGGAACAGGCGAAGTATCTGGCCGATCTGGCGTCGCGTTATCCGATCGTCTCCATCGAGGACGGCATGTCCGAGGACGACATGGACGGCTGGAAGGAACTCACCGACCTGATCGGCAAGAAGTGCCAGCCTGGTCGGCGACGACCTGTTCGTCACCAACGTCACGCGCCTCGCCGACGGCATCAAGAACGGCCGCGCCAATTCGATCCTGATCAAGGTCAACCAGATCGGCACCCTGACCGAGACGCAGTCGGCCATCGAGATGGCCTACAAGGCCGGCTACACCGCGGTGATGTCGCATCGCTCCGGCGAGACCGAGGATTCCACAATCGCCGACCTCGCCGTTGCCAGCAACTGCGGACAGATCAAGACCGGCTCGCTGTCGCGCTCCGACCGCATCGCCAAGTACAACCGGCTGCTGCGCATCGAGCAGGAACTCGGCACCCAGGCCAAGTATGCCGGCCGCGCCGCGCTGAAGGCGCTGGCGTAACAGAAGCGTCATTCCGGGGCAGGCGCATCAGCGCAAGCGAACCGGGAACGGCAAACGATAAAAACTCGTCGCCCGCTTACCCAAGCGGGCGACGATTGCGTTTTGCACACTCTCATCCGTGGCATCGCGCGCATCGCTGCAATCGTGCCGTGCGATGAACGGCACTAATATGCGCCGTTCATCGTGATACCGCGATGCGGTCGCGCGATGAACACGTTCAGGCTTCACGCTTCCACCAGGCATGGTGGAGAGCAACATGGCGGGCATTTTTCAGGTTCAGGGTTTTGGCGCGCTGTCCGAGTACAATGGACAGTTCGCGACCACGGGCGCCGCGCAGTCGTTTCAGAACATGGCATCGCTCGGTTCCAATTCGGTGGCATTGACGGTCCGGATCTGGACCGACAGCAAGACCGGCAGCACGGTCATCGCCCATCCCGACAAGACCGAAAGCGACGCCAGCCTGCTTGCCGGATTCCAGGCAGCCCATGCGGCGGGACTGTCGGTCGCGTTCAAGCCCGGGATCACCGGCCTCGACAGCACGATTTCTAGCAGCCTGCAGCCCGCGGACGTCGATGCCTTCTTTGCCTCCTACAGAGCGGAGATCGTGCATTTGGCCGGCATTGCGGAGCAGGGCGGGGTCAAGACGTTCGCCATCGGCAACGAGATGAGCAAGCTGTCGGGATCCGCCTATCTCGGCCAGTGGACCGACCTGATATCGGCGGTGCGCCAAGTCTATCACGGTGAGCTGACTTACGCGGCCGCGACCGACGAGGCCTCCAAGGTGAGTTTCTGGAGCCAGCTCGATACGATCAGCGTCAACACCTATCCGCCGCTGACCTCGAGCACCACGCCGACGGTGGCCGACCTCGTCCATGCCTGGACCGAAGTGCCGTACAATCCGTATTACGCCGCCGCCTTCAACTACAAATCCCCGGTGGATTTCCTGCATTCGCTGTCGCTGGACTATGGCAAGCCGGTGATGATGAGCGAGGTGGGCTATCGCAGCATCGACGGCACGGCCATCAATCCCGGCGGCGGTTCGTCCAAGGCGCCGGCGGATGCCGCCGAGCAGGCCGACGCCTACAACGCCTTCTTCCAGGTCTGGAGCACGCAGGGCGGCAGCTGGCTCAAGGGCGCCGAGTTCTGGCAGTGGGATCTCAACGGCAACGTTTCACCGACCGGCTATTCGGTGCAGGGCAAGCCTGCGCAGGATGTGGTCTCGCAGTATTTCCACGGCAACGGCGCGATACCCGGACGGACGGTCGAAGGTTCTGTGGTCGCTGACATCATCGACTCCGGAAGCGGCAACGACACCATCCATGGCGGGCCGGGTAGCGATTTGATCCGCGGCGGCGCGGGCAACGACACCATTGTCGGGGGCCCGGACACCATCGCCAGGCTCACCACAACGACGGTGACGATCACGGGATACGGCTCGGTGGTCGCCGGCGTCGGCGCGCAAGCGCGGATCCTGGTCAACGGCACCGCCGTGTCGGGACTGCTGGAATTCACCCCGGCTACCGATCCCCAGGGATACCAGACCTATACGGTCACCTTCGACAATCCCGCGCAGATATCGAACATCGCCATCGAGCTGGCGAATTCGGCGCCCGGCCGAGCGCTGCACGTCAAGGATTTTGCGGTCAACGGAGTCGCGCTCGTTCCGAGCCAGGGCACCAATGCCAGCTCGCCGGGCACGTTCGATCTCTATGTACGCACCATCAACTTCGATACCTCGGCGCATCAGGACTGGTTCGTCGGCGCTGCCAGCGACAATGACGTGATCACCGGCGGCGGCGGCAACGACACCATCGATGGCGGTGCCGGGACCGATACGGCCGTCTATTCGGGCGTCGCCAGCGATTACAGCATCAGCTTGGACGGTCGCACCACGGTGGTCACCGACCGGGTCTCCGGCCGTGATGGCACCGATCGCCTCAGCAACATCGAAGTCCTGAAATTCGCGGACATGGCGATCGACACCAGCACCATCGCGCGGGCGTCGGCGACCACCGACGCTGCCAGTACCTACCAGATCCAGGCCGCCGACAGCGCGGGGCATGTCACCGGCGAAACCGTCCGCCATGCGGACGGCACGCGCGACGTCTATAACGACGCGATCGTCGGGCAGAGCTACGCCTCCGAACACATCGCCATCGACGGCACCGGCCATACCAGGCTGGTGGAACGCTTCTTCGGCGACGGCGATCTCGCCTTCCGGCAGGTGGTCAACAGCGACGGTTCGGTCAGCGCGTCCGACTATGACGCTGGCGGTCATCTGATCAAATTCGCGACCAGCCACGGCGACGGTGCTTGGCAGCAGTTCACATTCGATGCCACCGGATTTGAAACCGGCGAGATCACCCGGCATGCCGATGGCTCGCGCGACATTCATAGCTTTGGGATCACCGGCAAGGATTACACGTCGGAGCACGCGGTGCGCGATGCGGCGGGGCACAGTTCGCTGATCGAGCAGTTCCACGACAACGGCACGCTGGCGCTGAAACAGACCGTGAGTGCCGATGGCGTCCGCACGCTGGATCAATATGACAGCCGGGGGCAGATGACCCAGCAGACGGTGATGCAGAAGGACGGCTCGTTTGTGCAGTCGAAATATGCGCTGGATGGCGCGCTTGCCATTGAGACCACCCGTCATGCCGACGGCAGCCGTGATGTCGATACGTTCGGGATCGAGGGGAAAGCCTATTCGGCGCGGCATGACGGGTTCGATGCCGCCGGGCACCGGCTCTCGACGGTCTTCGACAACCATGACGGCAGTCACACCATGACGGCCTATGCGCCGGACGTGACGTTGACGTCGACTGCGGCCAGCGACGTCATGAATAGCGCCGGCGGCGACAGGTTCGTGTTCCGGGAGGCATCGGGGCACGACGTCATCAACAACTTCAAGGCCGGCGAGGGGCCGGGCCGCGATGTGCTCGAAATCGCGTCGAGCATTGCCGCCGATCTCGAGCACCTGTCGGTTCACGTGGTGGGGACGGATACCATCATCGATCTCGGCCACGATGCATCGATCAGGCTCACCGGCGTCGTTATGCCGCTGACGTCGCACGACGTGCTGATCGTCTGAGTGCGCTCGCGCGCCGTAGCGCGCGAGCAGCGGCAACCCTGCTTACTGCGCCGGCGCGGCCGAGACCTGGGCGTTGGCGGGCTTTTTCGGGGCGCGGCGCGCGCCGCCGGTGACCTGCAGCACCTTCGCGATGGTCTTGCGATGCAGGTTTTCCGACTTGTCGATGGAGAAGTGGTTGTCGGTCGCATCCTCGTTGACGTTGGCGAGGTTGCCCTTGAAGCGCTTGTCGGCTGCGACCGCCTGGCCCCAGCCGGCGGGAACGTAGTAGTTCACGATCTGGCGGACATTGGGTGGCACCGGGGCCGGGCTCACCGGGTCGAAGTTGACGATCAGCGCCACCGGCACGCCGCTGCCCTGCAGCTTGCGGGCAATATCGATGGTGGCGTCGGCGCCGAGCGAATGGCCCATCAGGATGATTGGTTCGCGATTGCCGCTGCGGTATGCCGCGATGATGTCGTCAGCCAGCCCTCGCCAGCCGAGGTAGTTCTGCACGGAGCTGGATACGCCGGCAGCCTGCAGCTTGTAGGCGAGTTGGTCCATACCCAGCGAGAAAACGTTGAGGACGCCGCGCAACAGATAGACGTGGCCCGGACGTTTGGCGGCAGCCTGGGCGTCGCTGGAACTCGCAAGCGATGTCACGAATACCGAGCAGAAGATCATGAAAAAGCCGACCACGACATGCAGTGGCGGTCGTTTCGTGCCCATCAGATTCGTCGACATCACAGCACTCTTTCCCCGGAAATCATTTGAAACGGATTTCTATCTCCCGCCATTGGCAACTGTCGTCAATCGCCACAGCGCGTCAATCTCGACTTTTTGAACGCAAAAGGGGGCAAAAAACCCCAGTGTGACTTGCTGGTGACAAAAACCTGAATGATGACGCATGAATCGGCTCGTGCGGTTTGTGGCAGACAGCAAATTTGCTAAGCTTGCCACGGTCTGGCGCGTGACGCCCAAGAGGAGAATCGGGGCAATGGTCGCGCGGCGACATGTCTTTCATATCGGCGGTTACGATCCAATCTTGCCGGGCACCCAGCTGAAGTCGGTTCCATCGTTCGCTCAGCAGTTTCCAGAAGACGTGGGGCGTCACCGCGCGCGCCTCGTCGGAACCGCAGTGTTCGCAGGTGAGCGCGACCTGGCAGGCCGAGTCGTCGGGACCGAACTGGAACACCGTCATCAGCTACGAGATGTTGCGCTGGGACGATCTGATCCTGATGGATCATCAGCGCAGCATGCCGTCGCGGCTGGCAGCAGGGATGGTGACGCTGATCGACTGGATCGTGACCGGCACCTTGTTCCGCTTCGTGCTGTCGAGCTGGAAATATGCCGGCTTCTTCCTGTTCCCCTATCTCTGGGTCACCGTATTCCTGCTCGCCGGCACCGGCGTGGGCTTCGCTTCTGCGTGGCTGCTCGGTCTGCATGGCGCAGTTGCCTGGGGACTAGGCATCGTCGCGGCGGGCGCGGTGTTCGGTGGCCTTCTGCACCGCTACGGCTGGAAGAAGCCGATCAACCACGTGTTCGACGACTGGATTTTCTCGCGGCAGTTCGTCTACGGCCAGAGACCGTTGATGGACCGCCGCGTCGACGAATTCGCCGCAGCGATCGTGGCGCGGGCGCAGAAGGCTGATGTCGAGGAAATCGTCATCGTCGGCCATTGTCTCGGCGCCGCGCTGGTGATGGAATCGGTGTCGCGCGCGCTCAAGCTCGATCCGGATCTGCCGCGCCGCGGCCCGGCCATTTGCGTGCTCACGGTCGGCGCGACGATCCCGAAATTCGCGCTGCATCCGGCCGGGACCCGCGTCCGCGCCGCCACGCAGGCGGTGGCCAATGAACCGTTGATCCGCTGGGCCGAATATCACGCCCGCGATGACGCCATCAGCTTCTACCGCTTCGATCCCGTGACACTGAAGCGCGTCAGCCGCGAGCGCGGCGATGGCCGCCCGAACATCCGGCGGGTGCAGATGCACAACATGATGAGCCCGGACGCCTTCAAGCGGCATCGCTTCAATTTCATGCGGCTGCATTACCAGATGGTGATGGGCAACGACCAGCGGGCGCTCTATGATTACTGCATGATCATCTGCGGTCCGCTGCCCTTCGACGAAATCACCGCGCCCGCGGGCGGCCTCGACCGCTTCGGCGCCGACGGCGCGCTGCTGCCGTTCGCGCCTGTTACCGCGGAAACCGCGCCGCTACCCCGGGTATCCGTCAATGCCGCGTAGTCGTTGTGGCGGCCGACGATGACCGCCTCGCTCCTCGGAGAAATCGTCTGGGCGGTCGGGACCGTCGCGTGGTTCGTGATCCGCTATCCCTATGCTCGGCGGGCCCGGCGGGCCGCGACGGTGCGCGTCGATGGCTTGAGCCGCGAACGGATTCTGCTCGGCGTCGCCACGGTCGGCCTGTTCGTCGTGCCCGTGGTCTATCTCGCCACCGGCTGGCCGCGCGCTTTGAATTATGACCTGAACTATGCCGCCGTGGCCATCGGCGTGCTGGTGTATGTCGCATCGCTGTGGCTGTTCCGGCGTTCGCACAAGGACCTCGGCCGGCAATGGTCGGCGAGCCTCGAGATTCGCGAAAAGCACCAGATCGTGCGCGCCGGCGTCTATCGCCTGATCCGCCATCCCATGTATGCCTCGTTCTGGCTGTGGGCGCTGGCGCAGGCGTTCCTGCTGCCGAACGCGGTAGCGGCCTTGAGCGGCCTGGTGGCCGTCGCAATCCTGTTCTTCGCCCGCATCGGCTTCGAGGAGCGGATGTTGACGGAAGCCTTCGGCGAGGACTATCGCGTCTACATGCGCGAGACCAAGCGCATCATCCCCGGCATCTACTGACGCCGGGCAGAACTCATTTTTTCTTCCAAATATCCAGCAAGCGGGCAGGGCTACATGAGCATTGATCACACCACCGGACTTGAGCTGCGCTCCCTGATCACCAGGACCGGCGACTATGAATTGTCGCTGAAGCGGGTCGATATCGCCGAGCCCGGCGCGGACGAGGTGCTGGTGCGCGTCGAGGCGGCGCCGATCAATCCGTCGGATATCGGGCTCCTGGTCGGCCCCGCCGACATCGCCAACGCCACGGCGTCGGGCAGCGGCGACGAGGCCGTCGTGAAGGCCAAGGTGCCGGTGCAGTTCATGAAGGCCATGGCCGGGCGCTTCGATGAATCCATGGCGGTGGGCAACGAAGGCGCCGGCGTGGTGGTCAAGGCCGGCGCGTCCGAGGCGGCGCAGGCGCTGCTCGGCAAGACCGTGGCGATGATCGGCGGCGCCATGTATGCGCAGTACCGCACCATGAAGGCCGCCGATTGCCTCCCGCTGCCGGAGGGCACCACACCTGCCGAGGGCGCATCGTGCTTCGTCAATCCGCTGACCTCGCTCGGCATGGTCGAGACCATGCGCCGCGAGGGCCACACGGCGCTGGTGCACACCGCTGCCGCGTCGAACCTTGGCCAGATGCTCAACCGGATCTGCCTCAAGGACGGTATCGACCTCGTCAACATCGTGCGCAGCGTCGAGCAGGAGAAGCTGCTGCGCGACATCGGCGCGAAATACGTCTGCGATTCCACCGCGCCGAGCTTCATGGACGACCTGACCGAAGCGCTGGTCGCCACCGGCGCGACGCTGGCCTTCGATGCCACCGGCGGCGGCAAGCTGCAGGGCCAGATCCTCACCGCCATGGAAGCCATGGCCGTCAAGGCCATGAAGGTCTACAGCCGCTACGGCTCGACCACCCACAAGCAGGTCTACGTCTACGGCCGGCTGGAGTCGAAGCCGATCGAGTTTTCGCCGACCTTCGGCATGGCCTGGAGCATGGGCGGCTGGCTGCTGTTTCCGTTCCTGCAGAAGATCGGCCCTGCCGACGCGCAGCGGCTGCGCGAACGCGTCGCCGCCGAGTTGAAGACGACCTTCGCCAGCCACTACACGCAGGTGATCTCGCTGCAGGAGGCGCTGCAGCTCGATATCCTCAAGGCTTACAATAAGCGTGCGACCGGTGCGAAGTACCTGATCAATCCGAACAAGGCGGGATGACCATTCTCGATCAACCAGCGGATGCGGCCGAACCGGTTGGCTCCGTCGTATTGCTGCGCCATGCGCCGTATCTGTTCTACGTCTGGTCACGCTGCTTCTCGCGGTTTTCCTCGCAGATAGCCGCGGTCGCAGTGGGCTGGCAGGTCTATGACATGACCGGCAGCGCGTTCCAGCTCGGCATGGTCGGGCTGGTCCAGTTCCTGCCGATGCTGCTGCTGGTGTTCGCCGGCGGCCACGCCGCCGACCGCTACGATCGCCGCATGGTGGTGCAGGTCTGCCAGATCGTGCAGGGGCTGGTGGCGCTGTATCTGGCGTGGGGCAGCTATGGCGGCTGGATCACGGTGCCGGAGATCTTCGTTGCTGTCGGCCTGTTCGGCGCGGCGACGGCGTTCGAAAGTCCGGCGAGTTCGGCGCTGCTGCCCGGCGTGGTGCCGGCGGGCACGCTGCAGAAGGCCACGGCGCTGACCTCAGGCACCGGCCAACTGGCGATGATCTGCGGCCCGGCGCTGGGCGGCATCGCCTATGCCCTGTCGACGGGGCTGCCATATGCGCTGATGGCTGGGTTCTGGGTGATCGGCGGGCTGCTGAACAATGCCATCAAGCTCGATCGGCCCATCGTCGCAAAAGAACCGCCGAGCTTTCGGGCGCTGTTTGCCGGCGTCGGCTTTGTCCGCCGCAATCCGGCGATCCTCGGCACCATCTCGCTCGACCTGTTCGCGGTGCTGCTCGGCGGCGCTGTTGTGCTGCTGCCGATCTATGCTCGCGACATCCTGCAGACCGGCCCCTGGGGCCTCGGCATTTTGCGCGCCGCGCCCGCCGTGGGGGCGTTGCTGATGACCGTGGTTCTGACGCGCTGGACCATCAACCGCCGGGTGGGCATGCGCATGTTCCAGGCGGTGATCGTGTTCGGCCTGGCCACCGCGGTGTTCGCGGTGTCGCAACTGGTCTGGCTGTCGCTGATCGCGCTGCTGATCATGGGCGCTGCCGATACGGTCAGCGTGGTGATCCGCATCTCGTTGGTGCAGCTCGCCACGCCGGACGACATGCGCGGCCGGGTCGGCGCGGTCAACTTCCTGTTCATCAATGCGTCGAACCAGCTCGGCCAGTTCGAAAGTGGCGTCACTGCGGCATTGTTCGGCACCATGCCGGCAGCACTGCTCGGCGGCATCGGGACCGTGGCGGTGGCGCTGCTGTGGATGAAGCTGTTTCCGACGCTCCGCGACGTGGAGCGGCTGGAGTAGGGCAAGCCCGGCGACGGGATGGGAGAGGCAGCTCCCATCATCGGGACCAGTTCATGCGCTGCGTTGTGCGGCTGCGTTTTCCCCTTCGCCCGACATCTTGGCGCCTGCACCCGGCGACGACCTCTTCGCTTCCCTTGCTCGTCGGATGCAGCGTTTCTTCCACCAAATATAGAGCCCGGTATAGGCACTGATCGCCAGCGCGAGGCCGATGACCGCGACGAAGATCCGGTAGGGCAGGCCCCACACCTTTGCCATGTGCAGCGATTGCAGCCAGCGGCTGACCGTGTCGCCGGAATACTCGCCTGTCGGAATGCGCGTCGCCAGCAAGGCGCCGCTGCGTGCGTCGATGAACACGCCGGTCTGCCCGCGTTCCCGCGTCACGTCGCGCGATGTGTTGGCGTAATAGATGAACGCGTCGAACTGACGATTATAAAACAGGTGGCTCGGAAAGTTGACGGTGAAGCCCTGTGTGCGGGCCACCTCGTCCATTGTCGCGACCGCGATGCCATAAGCATCGCGCCAGGCGAGTATCGGTCTGTCGGGCGTTTTCGGCGGACGTTGCGGCTGCTTCTTGAAGTCGAGAAAGCTGGACATCACGGGCGTGTAGACTTCAGAGCGCAGGTTGAGCATCACGCTCGACCAGGCGAACAGGAACATCACCCCCCACAGCCACAGGCCCGTCGCGCGATGAATGTTGAAGTGCAGGCGATAGGTGCTGGCGTTGCGCTTGATCATCCAGGCCGGCAGCCAGCGCCGCAGGAACGGCGCGGTGCGCGGACACGTGGCGACGATGCCGACCATGCAGTTCAAGGTCCAGAGCAGCGCGACGACGCCGAAGAAGGTCTTGCCCCACGGCTCCGGCAGCGCCAGCGCGTAATGCAGGCGATAGACAAAGCCGATGACGGTGGTGCTGTCGAATGGGCTCGCGCCCCATTTTCGGATGCCCAGCAGGCGGCCGTCATAGGGATCGAAGAACGCCTGATCGGCCTCGGTCAAAGCGGGGTCGCGTCGATCCAGATTGACTTTCACGGAGCGATCCGGCTGCCGCAGCAGCGGCAAGCCAATGAGCCGATAGCCGGGTAGTGCCCGTTCTGCCCGCGCAACCAGTTCGAACGGATCCAGCATCGCGGCAGGCCGGCCACGTTCGTCGAGGGGCGCGCGGACGACGTATTGCGCGGGATCGACCAGAGCCTCGAGCTCGTCCTCGAAGGCGAGCAGGCTGCCGGTGATGCCCGCGACGATCAGGAAGATGGCCGAGAGCAGGCCCGTCCATTTATGGATGAACGTCGAAAACCGGATCACGTGCGGCGATGCTCCGGCGGGACGAGCCCCATTCCAGTCCCGGTCCCGTCGGCGTGCGTCATCATGTTCACCGTCAAGACATTTCGGGTCAGAAGCGGAATGTCGTGGAGGCGAGATAGGTGCGCGGCGCGCCGAGATAGATCTGCCTTTCGGCCCCACTGGTCATCCAATAGTTGTTATCGGCGACATTCTCGACGGCGAAGCGGATCGTGATCGGCTTGCCATTCCACGGCGAGGCGAAACTGTAGCGTGCGCCAAGGTCAAAGCGCGTCCACGCCGGAATGACGAACTTGTTCGCAGCGTCCGGATACGCATCGCCAAAATGGATGGCGCGGCCGGTCAAGGTCAGGCCGGTCACGAAGGGTGTATCCCATTCGGTGCCGAGGCTGACCTGCACGTCGGGAATGCCGATCGAGCGTTTGCCGTCGTTGATGCCGTTCTGCGTCTTGCTCTGGCGCGCATCCATGAACGAGGCGCCGCCCAGCAGGCGCCAGCCCGCCGTGAGTTCGCCGAACGTGTTGATCTCGACGCCGCGGTTGCGGTTCTCGCCGTCGATCGAGAAAGTCGGCAGCGGCGTCCCCGGCAGCGAGATCTGCGCCGGTTGGGCGATATCATAGGCTGCGAGTGTGGTGGTGAAGCGGCCCCAATCCACCTTGACGCCCACCTCGCGCTGCAGCGACTTGTAGGAGGGGAAGATCTGGCCTTGGTTCTGGAACGTGTTGTCGACGATGGTGCCCTGTTGGAGGCCTTCGATCTGATTGGCGTAGACGGATACGTTTTCCAGCGGCTTGACGACCAGCGCGTAGGCCGGACTCCAGGTGCCCGCCGCGTAGCTGCCGGTCGAGGCGCCCGTCACCTGGTCGAAGGTCGCGGCCTCGACTTCCTGTCGGCGCACGCCGACCGTGAACTGAACGCGATTGTTCCACACCGAGATGGTGTCGGCGACGCCGTAACTGTTGAGCGAGTTGAGATTGGACTTGGTCGCGGCCGGCAGCGACTGCGCCTGGTAGGTGGCGGGGCGTGGAGTGTAGATGTTTGACGTGACCGGCGTACCGGTCGTGCGCGAGTTGGCGATCTCGCCGGTCCACAGCGAAGTGTTGAAGTTGATGTCGTGATGAATTGGTCCTGTATCGACCGCGATGCGGAAGCCTGCCTGTTCGGTGTGGTTTTTCCGCTCCTGCAGGCTGGAGAACGGCGTTGCCGTGGTATCGCCGAACGCATTGGCGATGGTCGGATTGGAGATGCGGCTGGTGATCGAGTTCTCGAAATATCCGCCACCGCCATAGACGGTGAGCCAGTCGGTGACGTCCACCTCGGCCTGCAACAGGGCCGTGCCATTCCAGCCCGAGATGCCGGTCCAGATTGGATTCCAGAAATTGGTGCCATTCGGGGCACCGGGCACGCGCATGAGCGAGTTGTTGAGCGTATTGCGCGCACTCAGTCCGTCGGCGCGTGAATCATCGTAGAGTATATCTGCCGAGACGCGTACGCGCTCGCCGCGATAGTCGAGGGCGAGAGCATGCGAATTCAGTTGCAGGCTTTGATTGTCGACCTCGGTGGCACCGTCGCGATAGGTGCCGTTGTAACGGATGCCGAATTCCTTGTGCTCGCCATAGCGCTGGCCGACATCGAGGTGGGCGCCGCCCTGACCGCGCGAGGCGAACGACGTGGTCAACTCGGCGGTCGGCTCGTTGCGGGCCCGCTTCAGGATCAGATTGATCGCGCCGCCTATGGAATCGTCCGGCGACTGGCCGTTGAGCAGGCCGTTGAGCCCCTTGATCACTTCGACCCGCTCGACGGCATCAAGCACGTTGAAGTTATGATTGCCGATCAGGCCGAAATAGCCGTTGAAGCCGACGCTGGTATTGCCGAGCAGGAAGCCGCGGATCATCGGCTGTTCGCGGCCGATGTTGCGCGGTAGCGCAGAGCCGACCGATGGATCGCTGACCAGTACGTCCGGAAGCGTACGTGCTTGATTGTTCTCGACCAGCTCGCGGGTATAGCTGGTGAGGTTGAAGGGCGTATTCATGACGCCGCGATTGCCGAGCAGGCCCACCTGGCCGCCGGTCGCCACCTGACCGCCGGCGTAGGATGGCGGGATGGCGCCGAGGTTGCCCGTTGCCGGTATGACGTAAGGCACAGGCGCGACCTGGCGCAGGGGCGAAGGTGCACGGCGTGCGGCGGCGCGAACGGCCGCTGTGCGCCGTGCCGGCGGGGCGATACGACGTGCGCTTGGGCGCGTGGGAGAATCAACAGTCACCGCCGGGAGGACAGATTGGGCGCGCACCGGACTCGCCAGATCAACGGACAGTGCAAGACAGCTTGCAGCTCCCAGGCATGTTGCCCGCATCAGATTCAACGTCATCCAGCCCCTCGCATATTCACGGGCAGAGAATCCGCCGCAGCGGTCCTCTAACCGAGGGGCTCGAAAAGCGCTCCTAGAATACCTCCAGTCTTTCCGTCTCACGTGAGATCCGGGTTGCTGCAGTTTGTCGCATGGCAGTGCGTCCTGGCGCTTTGGCTTCGCGCATCGTTTGTCGGGCGCTCGCGTAAATCGCCCTGACGATGCGATCTCGATGCGGGCCCGTTGCCGCGTTTCAACACGGCCCGAGACGATCACAGCCGTTCAAGCGCCGTCGCCGTGGCGTTGCTGTGGATAAAACTGTTTCCAACGCTCCGCGATGGCGATCGGCTGGAGTAAGGCACGTGTCCCGGACGCGGTGCGGCATTCCAAGGCGATGCTCTTGCATCGCCGACATGCCGCTCCGCAGATACGGGACCGTATTCCGCGCAGGCGTTCGTGATGGTCCCGGATCTGCAGTGCACTACGCCTCCTGCGGAGGCGCATCTCAGCGCGTCCGGGACACGTAACTCACGCGCTTTGCCTTACGCATTCTCGAACTTCGGCCGCTCCACCTCGCCGTGGGCCTTCAACAATTCCAGCAGCCGCTTGCGCATGATCATGCCCGGGCGGTCCGACGGCATGTGCTTCTCGATCTTGCGGCCCATGTCGACAATGGCGTCGGGGTCGGTGGACTCCAGGATGTCCTGATCTTCGGCGATGATCGCGGCGTCCCAGTCGATCAGCTCCTGCGCCGGACAGTCTGCTTCGGTGTCGTTGCGGAACAGGATCTGCACCACCTGGATCTCGCCGTCGGAAATCGGCGTGGCGCAGTTGAAGATCAGATGGCGCACGCCGGAGGGATATTCCATGTCGAGGCGGCGGCAGAACGGCATGAACCATTTGTTGCGCATGTGACGCTTGGTCGTCGGCTCGGTCGAGCCGGTGATGCGCGCGGCGTTGGGCGGGTTGCGCACGGTGACGATGGTCTCGGCCTCGAAGCCGTAATCGGTCTCGACGATCTCGTACTTTTCGGGGCGCGGCTGGTCGATATCGCCGAAGGTGTTCTTGTGCACGAAGGCGAAATGCGCGTTGTCGAACGAGTTCTCCATCAGCCGCAGCGCCGAGGTTTTCCATTTGCTGTAGAACTGCGGGATGCGGCGATAGCCGGCATCGCGATCCTCGGGAATGTCAGGGATGTCGCCGAGCGGCTCGTCCAGCGCCACCCAGACATAGCCGTAGCGCGTGGTGCTGCGGAACGCGCGCGCCTTGGCCTCAGGGATCGGCTGCTCGAACGGGAATTGTGGGATCATCACCAGCTTGCCGTCGCGATCGTATTCCCAACCGTGATAGCCGCAGACGATATTGCCGTCGCGGCACCAGCCTTTCGAGAGTTTTGCCGTCCGGTGGCAGCAGCGGTCTTCCAGCGCGGCGGGTTCGCCATTGCCGTCGAGGAACAGCACGATCGGCTCGCCGAGCAGGGTGAAGGGTTTCGGGCCATCTGCGAGATCGGCCAGCGGCACGGTCGCGTACCAGAATTTGCGCAGGACGGGTTGCTTGGTGTTCAGCATGGCAATCTCCGAAAACGGCGGTGGTGCGTTACAGGCCTTGCAGGATGCGGATGTCGTCGGCGTCGAGTTCGACGCGCTCGCCGCCGCGGATCAGCTCGGCAAAGCCCTCGTTCGGGGTCATCACCGTCAGCGTGTAGAGCTTGTCGGTGCCGGTGTTCTCGATGACGTGTTCGGAGCCGGGATGCAGCAGCAGCGAGTCGCCCTTCTTGATCGGCAGCGTCTTGCCGTCGCAGCGGGCGATGCCTTCGCCGTGCAGCACATGAAAGAACTCATGGGCCGCGGCGTGTTCGTTGGGTGGCGTCGCGCCGCCGGGCTGGAAGATCTCGATGACGAAGATGTTGTCGATCTTGTCGGTGTCGCGATCGAACAGCATGGCGAAATAGTTGGTGTCGCCAGGCGAAATGCGGAACGCCTGGACCTTTGAAATATCGGCGACGCTGAAAGCCATGAAAAATCCTCTGGATTACGTCTTGTCGAAAGCGGTCGCTGTCGCAATGCGTGACAGCGGATAGCGGCTGATCTCGTCGATCAAGACCAGCAGGCGCCGCGCCGCGCGCTCCACGGTCTCCTTTCCGAGTTCGGCCGTGGCTTGCGTGGCGTCGCCGCAGGCGCCCTTCGGATGCAGGTCCTGCGCCTGCCAGCCGAACCCCACCGCACCTTCCGGGCTGAGCAGCTCGGACTCATCAGCGATCTGTACCGACAGCGGCACAAAATTCTCCGCGCGATCCATCTCGACCAGATCGGGATGCAGATGCAGCATCACGCTGGTCTCGCTCTGGCCGCCGTGAATGCCGTGGCGGTTCTCGTCGGCGCTGTAGAGCGCGTCCATGTCGATCAGGCTCGACCACATCGCCGACACCGCGAACATGCCGAGCTTCACGCGCAGCTCGCGGCAGACGATGTCGAGCAGTTGCGGCTGGCCGCCGTGGGAATTGAGGAACAGGATTTTTCGGACGCCGGCACGGTGCACGCTTTCGCCAAGCTGGAACCACACCCGCGCCAGCGTCTCGTAGGACAGCGTCAGCGTGCCCGGAAAGGCGAGGTGCTCGTCGGACTTGCCGATCGGCAGCGCCGGCAGCACCAGCGCCGGGCAGTCGGCGGGCATCAGTTCGACGGCGCGGGCGATGATTCCGGCATTGATGGCGGCATCGACGCGCACCGGCAGATGCGGCCCGTGCTGCTCGACAGCGCCGACCGGCAGGATGGCGACCACGCTGCCCGCGTCGAGTTCGGCGAAGTCGCGGGTCGACAGGTCCCACCACCAGTGTGATTTCAGTTTCGTCATGGCGGCGGCTCGGCCTCGCGGGGTGGTCCAGGGGCGGTTCAGTTGCCTGACCGCCGCTGCGATTGAGCACGACGGCCGGGGCGCTAGGAAGCGCGTTGTTTCGGCAGCAAAGTCGGCTTTTTAAGCAATCACGACCGGGTTCCAGCTTTGTGCCTTGCAACGCTGCCGCGGACATCGGCGGCGACGCTGGCTTCCAGCTGGGCGCGCAGCCGGCTGTGCGCCGGGTCCTTCTGGAAACGCTGGTGCCAGACCATGTACATCGGCAATGCCGTCATTGCCCCGGCGCCGGCAGCCAGCGGGATCCGCACGCTGGCAAAATCGCGCATCAATTGCTGGCCGAGCAGGCTTGGCATGCTCGCCAGCAGGTCCGAACCGCGCAAAAAGGCCGGCACGGCCGTGAAGTTCGGCACCGAGATGGCGATATCCCGAACGATGCCGCTGGCGCCAAGCCGGCGGTCGAAGTCCAGCCGCTCGTTGTCGGTGTAGACCACGGTGACGTGCCGGGCCGCGAGGTATTGCGCGCGGGTCGCGGGCGGCCTGACGGCGGGATCGTAGAAGCAGACGTAGTGATCCTGCAGCAGGCGCTTCTGCACGATATCGATCCCCACGGGCGGCACCGGGGTGATCAGCAGGTCGCAGCGGTTGTCGCGCAGCATGGCCGGGGAGGGCGATTGCGATGGGATCACCCGCAGGCTGAATTTCTGCACCGCCGCCGTGACCCGGCGCACCAGGCCGGGCAGCAGCAGGTCGCGCTGGAAGTCGTTGGCGGCGATGGTGATGGAAAGCTGCGCCGTGGCCGGGTCGAATGACGCGCCGCTGCCGAACGCCTTCATGGCGTCAAGCAGCGCGCGGGCCTCGGGCGCCAGTGCATGGGCGTGGGCGGTGGCCACGATGCCGCGGCCGGACTTGGCGAACAAGGGATCGTGGATCACCCGGCGCAATTTCTGCAGACCGTGGCTCACCGCCGACTGGGTCACGCCCAGCCGCCGCGCCGCCGATGTCACCGAGCCTTCCTCCAGCACCGCGAGAAACAGCGCTAGGACGTGGCCGTCGATGTCCAAATGATCGATCTTGCTCATGCAATACATGATAACCGATCTATTTATCTTGGGAATGGGGCAGAACATGCTGGCGCAAAGGCGAGCCGCCGACGTGGCGGTCGCTGCCATAGGGAGGCCACCCATGAACATCCATAGCGGACGGATCGACGCGCCCGCCGACGCCGGCAGCAACCGGGTCGAATCCTTTGCATCGCCACTGCGCGCCAGTGGTTTTCTGGCGCGCGACCGCTCGGTGCATCCGCCGGCCCACGCGCCCGGCTACAAGTCCTCGGTGCTGCGCTCGCCGCGCAATGCGCTGCTGTCGCTGGAGACGTCGCTGTCGGAATTCACCGGTCCGGTGTTCGGTCACAACGATCTCGGCCCGCTCGACAACGACCTGATCCGCAACTATGCCAAGTCAGGCGAGCCGATCGGCGAACGCATCGTGGTGCACGGCCGGGTGCTCGACGAGAACGGACGCGGCGTGCCCAACACGCTGGTGGAATTCTGGCAGGCCAATGCCGGTGGCCGTTACCGCCACAAAAAGGACACCTATCTCGCGCCGGTCGATCCGAATTTCGGCGGCTGCGGCAGGGCCCTCACTGACGACAGCGGCTATTATTATTTCCGCACCATCAAGCCCGGCCCCTATCCCTGGCGCAATTACGTCAACGAGCTGGCGCCCGGCGCATATCCACTTCTCGGTATTCGGCTCGGGCTTTGCGCAGCGCCTGATCACCCAGATGTATTTCGAGGGCGACCCGCTGATCAAGATCTGCCCGATTCTCACCACGGTGCCGGACCAGGACGCGCTCGACCGCCTGGTGGCACCTCTCGACCTCAACGCCAGCGCGCCGTTCGATCTGCTGGCCTACCGCTTCGATATCGTGCTGCGCGGCCAGCGCTCGACGTTCTTCGAAAACCGCCCGGAAGGAAACTGAGCCATGGTGCAGGCATTGCCCTATCTCAAGGAAACCGCATCGCAGACCGCTGGGCCCTACGTGCATATCGGGCTCATCCCCGACATGGCCGGCTTCGAGATCTTCGAGAAAAACTTCGGTGCGGTGCTGGCCGGGCCGAACACAGCAGGCGAGCACATCACCCTGGAAGGGACGGTGTTCGACGGCACCGGTACGCCGCTGCGCGACGTGCTGCTGGAAATCTGGCAGGCCAACGCCGCCGGCCGCTACAACCATCCGGCCGACCAGGGCACGGGTCCGCTGGATGCCGAGTTTCGCGGCTGGGGCCGTGGCGGCTCGGACTTCTCCACCGGTCTGATCCGCTTCGAGACCGTCAAGCCCGGTGCCGTCACCGAGCGCAACGGCCAAGTCGACGCCCCGCACATCAACGTGTGGATCGTCGCCCGCGGCATCAACATCGGCCTCAATACGAGGATCTATTTTTCCGACGAGGAGGAGGCCAACGCCGCCGATCCGGTGCTGAACCTGATCGAGCAGCCGGTGCGGCGTTCCACCTTGATCGCGCAACGCAGCGAGCGCGACGGCAAGGCGGTCTACAGCTTCAACATCCACCTGCAGGGGCCGAACGAGACGGTGTTCTTCGACGTCTGACGAGTCTTGCTCATGACAGCCGTCTGGCCGGGGATCAGCTTCGGCCAGACGGCGACAGACGTATGTCAGCCGTTGTTACTTTCGCTTATATCGACAACATCCGGATAGACCGGCTCGCGATGGATTTCAGCGCCAACCTCATTGATGACTGAAACGTGGAGGTTCGGGTCCCCCGGTGGGTCCGCTTCGCTCAGTTTCAGGGCGATCTCCCTGCTGTGCGCGATGGCGGCATCCGAGGTGATGAACTCAAGTCCCAGCCTGTCGCGGACTGCGACGCCATCCTTTAAGTCGAAAAAATAGGTACGTTTCACGTGATGATGCCACTGCTAAAAGTCAGGTCAATGAATCGGTGACACCCGCCACCGGAGGCTAATCCAGCTACGATCTTCATCAATCGGGACGGTCCGCATTGTGCTAGGTCAATTTCAGGGTCTTCCGATCCGTCTCTGACCGGGGCAAACGATGGGACACGGGGCGCCAGCTCTGTCACTGCTCCGCCAGCGCCAGCCTGGCGCCGAGCGCGGCGAAGGCGCCGGCAAAGCTGCGGCGCATCCAGGTCAGCACGCGCGGACGCGAGATGACATGGTCGCGGATCCCGGCTGCGAACAGGCCGTAGATCGCGAACACGACGAACGTCATCAGCATGAACACCGCGCTGAGCGTCAGCATCTCCGCCAGCGGATGCGCTTCGTCGGCGCGCACGAACTGCGGCAGGAAAGCCAGGAAGAAGATCGACAGTTTCGGATTGAGGATGTTGAGCAGGATCGCGTTTACGGTGACCTGCAGTGCCGAACGTGCGTCGACCTTGTCGTCCACCTTCAGCGCGCCGTGCTCCTGCAGCGTATTCCACGCCATGTACAGCAGGTAGGCGACGCCGAGATACTTGAAGACCTGAAACGCCAGGGCACTGGCGTGCAGCAGCGCCGCCAGTCCCAAAATGGCTGCTGCCATGTGCGGGACGATGCCCAGCGTGCAGCCGAACGCCGCGACCACGCTGGCGCGCGAGCCGCGCGAAAAGCCGGCGGCCAGGGTGTACAGAGCGCCGGTGCCGGGTGAGGCGATCACGATCAGCGAGGTGATCAGGAATTCGATGGTCATGGCCGGGCCCTGGATTGCGATGTCCGGCAAGCATGGCTCGGCGCCGCGGGCCATGCAACCAGGATCGGGGGTGACGCCTGACGGTAAAATGGCGTAGATGCCGGGCTTGGAGGATCGTTTCATGATAAAGCCGACCGGCAGGGCGCTGCTGTTCGATATCGACGGCACGCTGACGGATACCGATGCACTGCATCTCGACGCGTTCAACCAGGTATTCGGGCCTTACGGCCATAGCTTCGATCGCGCCCGGTTCGGTCGTGAGGTGCAGGGATTTTCCACGGCATCGATCCAGCAGAGGTTTCTCGCCGACGAGTCGCCGGAGCAACAACTCGCCGTCATGGAGCGCAAGGAAGCCGTGTTCCGCGACCTCGCGGCGGCGGAGATCCGGCCGTTGCCCGGTCTGATGGCACTCCTCGACGTCGCCGACCGGGCCGGCGTGCCGATGGCGGCCGTGACCAACGCGCCGCGCCTCAATGCCGAGATGATGCTGGCCGGCCTGGGCATCGCCGACCGTTTCGCGGTGCTGGTGATCGGCGACGAACTGGCGCATGGCAAGCCGCATCCGTTGCCCTACCTGGAGGGCCTCCGTGCCCTCGGCGCGGACCCGAAGGCCTCGGTAGCGTTCGAGGATTCCCGTGCCGGCGTGCAGGCGGCCTCGGCCGCCGGCATCGCCACCGTCGGCATCCGGACCAGTGTCGGCCATGACGATCTGCTCGCGGCGGGGGCCGCGACGACGGCCAATTCCTTCGATACGCCGGAACTGGTCGGCTGGCTCGCAGAACGGATGCAGTGGTAGCGACAACGGCGGCTCCGGCCCGAAGCCGCCGTTTTTTCGTTGTGATGACGAAGATGTGTTTGCAGAGGTCTGGCAGCAGCCACAGATTGACGGTTTTGCGACCGCGGCGCTGAATGCATGCACTTGCATCTTTCGGCGAAGGGGGGGTAGGTGAAGGCGGTTGGAATCTTCGCCGACATCTCACTTTAGAGGACTTCTCATGAGCACTCCGTACAGCGTTGCCGTCATCGTCGGCAGCCTTCGCAAGCAATCGTTTTCGTTGAAGATCGCCAAGGCTTTCGCCAGGCTGGCGCCGGCGACGCTGAAGCTGAACATCGTGACGCTGGAAGGGCTGTCGTTCTTCAACCAGGACCTCGAGGCGGCTCCGCCGGCCGACTGGGTCAAGTTTCGCGAGACCATCCAGGCCTCGGACGCCGTGCTGTTCGTGAGCCCAGAGTATAACCGCGGCACGTCCGGCGTTCTGAAGAACGCCATCGACGTTGCCTCGCGGCCTTACGGCAAGAGCGCGTTCCTCGGCAAGCCGACCGGCATCGTCGGCAACTCGCCGAGCCCGCAGGGCGGCGTCTCCGCGGCGCTGGACTTGAAGCGGATCCTGCCCGGGATCACCGGTCCGATCCTGCAGCAGCCGGAAATCTACCTCAACCACATCGGCGACGCGTTCGACGACAACGGCGAGATCGTCAAGGACGGCCTGCAGCCGGTCATGCAGGCCTATATCGACGCTTTCGCGGCATGGGTCGCGCAGATCAAGAAATAGGCGGCTGATTCGCGGCGACGGCCTGGTTTTTAGCAGTCCCTTAACCAGGTCGTCGCATGTTTCCGCCATGGTCAAGCATACCCGACTCAAATCGCTTCTCACCGGGCTCGCGCTCTATGCGCTGGCGGCGATGCTGATCGGCTATTTCGGCGTCAACGCCTACACGGGCAAATACGGCCTCAATGCCCGCCAGGAGCTCGATCAGGAAATCGTGGCGCTGACCTCGGAACTGGTGCGCCTGAAAAAGGAGCGCGCCGAGGGCGAACAGCGGGTGTCGCTGCTGCGCTCCAGCGGTGTCGATCCCGACATGCTCGACGAGCGGGTGCGCTACCAACTCGACTACGCTCACCCGCGCGACCTGGTCAAAGTGATCAAGCCGAACTGATTTTCAATCTCGAGTCGGAGCGCGGCGCGGCATTCCCGGTTCGCCGCGCAACGTCTGCAGGACCTGCCCTCGGCTCGGTGCGTGGTTGCCATTCCGCAAATTACAAAACACGCTTCATTCAATCGCGAATGTTGCTCTTCGCTGCAGTGCGACATGACTTGCCGATACTCCGCGACAGGCAGTCCCTTTCATGCCGCTGGTAGTTGGAGTAGAGAGGGCCATTCACTCTCGTATCCGGAATTCTCATGGCCGCACCGAAAAAGAGCGTCGCGCAAACGGCACAGGCAACCAGCAATGGCGCAAGCCATCCTGCGCCGCCTGACTTCAACCGGGAGCAGGAGCTGCGCGCGCTGCGCGACATGTTGCTGATCCGGCGTTTCGAGGAAAAGGCCGGCCAGTTGTACGGCATGGGCGCGATCGGCGGCTTCTGCCACCTCTACATCGGCCAGGAAGCCATCGTGGTCGGCATGCAGATGGCGCTGAAGCAGGGCGATCAGGTGATCACCGGCTATCGCGACCACGGCCACATGCTGGCCTGCGGCATGGAAGCCAAGGGCGTCATGGCCGAGCTGACCGGACGCCGGGGCGGCTATTCCAAGGGCAAGGGCGGCTCCATGCACATGTTCAGCAAGGAGAAGAACTTTTTCGGCGGTCACGGCATCGTCGGCGCCCAGGTGTCGCTCGGCACCGGCCTGGCCTTCGCCAACCGTTACCGCGGCAATGACCTCGTGAGCCTGGCCTATTTCGGCGACGGCGCGTCGAACCAGGGCCAGGTCTATGAGAGCTTCAACATGGCCGAGCTGTGGAAGCTGCCGGTGGTCTACATCATCGAGAACAACCGCTATGCCATGGGGACCTCGGTGACCCGTTCCTCCGCGCAGACCGACTTCTCCAAGCGCGGCATCTCCTTCAACATTCCGGGCGAGCAGGTCGACGGCATGGACGTCCGCGCGGTGAAAGCCGCCGGCGACAAGGCCGTGGCATGGTGCCGCGCCGGCAAGGGTCCGTTCATCCTGGAGATGCAGACCTATCGCTACCGCGGCCATTCCATGTCGGATCCGGCCAAGTACCGCACCCGTGAAGAGGTGGACAAGGTTCGCCACGATTCCGATCCCATCGAGCAGGTCCGCAACCGGCTGCTCGCCGCCAAGATGACCGAGCAGGACCTGAAGGCGATCGACGCAGAGGTTCGCGACATCGTCAACGAAGCCGCGGATTTCGCCCAGCACGATCCCGAGCCGGATGCGTCCGAGCTTTACACTGACATCTACCGCTAAGCGCGCGCAGCCCTGAAGATCGATCCGGAGTTCCTATGCCCATTCAAGTGCTGATGCCCGCGCTGTCCCCGACCATGGAGAAGGGCAACCTCTCCAAATGGCTGAAGAAGGAAGGCGACGCGATCAAGTCCGGCGATGTCATCGCCGAGATCGAGACCGACAAGGCGACCATGGAAGTCGAGGCCACCGATGAGGGCACCCTCGGCAAGATCCTGGTCGCGGAAGGCACCCAAGACGTCGCGGTGAACACGCCGATTGCGACCATTCTGGCCGACGGCGAAGATGCCTCGGCGGCTGCCGAGGCATCCAAGGAAGCCAAGGCCGCGGCCGAGCCCGCCGCGCAGATGAAGGCGGATCAGTCCGCGCCGCCGGCGGCCGACACCAAACCGGCGCCTGCCCCGCAGGGCGACACCGCCGCGGTGGCGCCGAAGGCCACGGTCGAGTCCGATCCGGAAATTCCGGAAGGCACCGAGATGGTCACCATGACCATCCGCGAAGCGTTGCGCGACGCGATGGCCGAAGAGATGCGCCGCGATGAAGACGTTTTCATCATGGGCGAGGAAGTCGCGGAGTATCAGGGCGCCTACAAGGTGACCCAGGGCCTGCTGCAGGAATTCGGCGCCCGCCGCGTCATCGACACCCCGATTACCGAGCACGGCTTTGCCGGCGTCGGCGTCGGCGCGGCGATGGCCGGCCTGAAGCCGATCGTCGAGTTCATGACCTTCAACTTCGCCATGCAGGCGATCGACCAGATCATCAACTCCGCTGCCAAGACGCTCTATATGTCCGGCGGCCAGATGACCGCCCAGCTCGTGTTCCGCGGACCCAACGGTGCCGCTGCCCGGGTCGGCGCGCAGCACAGCCAGGACTACTCGGCCTGGTACTCGCAGATCCCCGGCCTCAAGGTGGTCGCGCCGCATTCCGCCGCCGACTACAAGGGCCTGCTCAAGGCCGCGATCCGCGATCCCAACCCGGTGATCTTCCTCGAAAACGAAATGCTGTACGGCCACACCGGCGAAGTGCCGAAGCTCGATGAATACATCGTGCCGATCGGCAAGGCGAAGATCGCCCGCAAGGGCAAGGACGTTACCCTGATCTCGTGGTCCAACGGCATGAACTACGCGCTCAAGGCCGCCGAGGAACTGGCCAAGGAAGGCATCGACGCCGAAGTCATCGACCTGCGCACCCTACGTCCGATGGATACCGACACCATCGTCGAGTCCGTGAAGAAGACCGGCCGCGCGGTGACGGTGGAGGAGGGCTGGGCGCAGTCCGGCGTCGGTGCCGAAATCGCCGCCCGGATCATGGAACACGCCTTCGACTATCTTGACGCGCCGGTCGGCCGGGTGTCGGGCAAGGATGTGCCGATGCCCTATGCCGCCAATCTCGAGAAGCTGGCGCTGCCGTCCGTGGCCGACGTCGTCGCGGCTGCCAAAGCCGTTTGCTATCGGTGACGCATGGCGGGGCCTAAGGAGCAACCGCTGCCGCCAGACGTCGTGGGCCGCGATGACGCCGTCGAAGTGTTGCGTGCGTTTGTGGTCGACGGCGGCCTGTCGATCGCGTTCACCCGCGCCTTCGAGGAGCCCGACATGTGGGGCATGTTGCTGGTCGACATCGCCCGCCACGCCGCGCGCGCCTACGGGCGCGAGAGCGAGTTTTCCGAGGACGAGGCGCTGAGCCGCATCGTCGATATGTTCGAAGCCGAAATCGCGCGGCCCACTGACGTGGGCACCACGTCGCAGTCGCAACAAGGTGGTCACTGACAATGCCAATCAACATCCTGATGCCCGCGCTGTCGCCGACGATGGAAAAGGGCAACCTTGCCAAGTGGCTCAAGAAAGAGGGCGACAAGGTCAAGTCAGGCGACGTGATCGCCGAGATCGAGACCGATAAGGCGACCATGGAAGTGGAAGCCGTTGATGAGGGCACCATCGCCAAGATTCTGGTGCCGGAAGGCACCCAGGACGTGGCGGTCAACGCCATCATCGCGGTGCTGGCTGCGGACGGTGAAGATGTGAAGGCGGCAGGGGCAGGGGCCTCTGACGCAAAGCCGGCGCCGGCTGCGGCCGAAGCGCCCAGGGAACCGTCGAAGCCTGCTGCCGCGCCTGTGCCTGCGCCGGCCGCGGAGAAGGCGCCGGCGCCCGCCGCGGCCGCACCGGCTCCGGCGAAAGAAGCTGCGCCGGCGAGCAATGGCGCGCGCGTCTTCGCCTCGCCGCTGGCCAAGCGCCTGGCCAAGGAAGCCGGCATCGAACTCGGCCGCATCAACGGCTCCGGTCCGCACGGCCGCGTCATCGCCAAGGATGTCGAAACCGCCAAGTCCGGCGGCGGCCTCAAGGCGGCAGCGGCATCGTCGGCTGGTGCTCCCGCCGGCGCGACGGCGTTGATCGGTGCGCCGGCCATGTCCGATCAGCAGATTCTCGGTCTGTACGAGCAGGGCGATTACCAAAGCGTGCCGCATGACTCGATGCGCAGGACCATCGCGCAACGTCTCACGGCTGCAACCAACTCGATGCCGACCTTCTATCTCACCGTCGACTGTGATCTCGGCAAGCTCTCTTCCGCGCGGGAAGAGATCAACGCTGCGGCCGGCAAGGACAAGGATGGCAAGCCGCTTTACAAGCTGTCGGTCAACGATTTCGTCATCAAGGCAATGGCGGTTGCTCTGCAGAAGATTCCGGAAGCGAACGTATCGTGGACCGAGGCCGCCATGCTTCGCCACAAGCACTCGGACATCGGCGTCGCTGTGGCGTTGCCGTTCGGCCTGATCACGCCGATCATTCGCCAGGCCGAGATCAAGTCGATTTCGGCGATCTCCAACGAGATGAAGGAGCTTGCCGGGCGCGCCCGGGCCAAGAAGCTCAAGCCCAATGAATACCAGGGTGGCGCGTCGTCGGTCTCCAATCTTGGCATGTTCGGCATCAAGGATTTTACCGCGGTGATCAACCCGCCGCAGTCCTCGATCCTGGCGGTCGGCACCGGCGAGGAACGCGCCGTCGTGCGTAACGGCCAGATTGTCGCCGCCACCATGATGAGCGTGACGCTGTCCTGCGACCACCGCGCCATCGACGGCGCGCTCGGCGCGGAATTGATCACCGCCTTCAAGAAGCTGATCGAAAATCCCGTGATGATGGTGGTGTGAGGCTCAGGTCCGGTGGCTCATGAAAGTCAGAACTTCATGGCCCTGGATATGGCTGCTGATCGCCGCCGCGGCGGCGTTGAATCCGGTCGGATACGACATCCTCTACAACGCCTACAATTCCGGTGAGCAACTGGCGCGCAGCCTCGGACAGTTCCTGATCTATTGCGCGCTGGGAATCCTTGCGGCGACGGGATTGATCGAATTCGGAATCCGTCGATTTTTGATTTCAAGACAGCGCCGGTCGGCGCGCGGAGTGCAACATGGCTGATACATCCTTCGACGTCGTCGTCATCGGCTCCGGCCCCGGTGGCTATGTCACCGCGATCCGCGCCGCGCAGCTCGGCTTCAAGACGGCGATCGTCGAGAAGGCCTATCTTGGCGGCATCTGCAACAACTGGGGCTGCATTCCGACCAAGGCGCTGCTGCGCTCGGCGGAGATCTATCACTACATGCAGCACGCCAAGGACTACGGCCTGTCGGCGGACAACGTGTCGTTCGACATCAAGGCGGTGATCGCGCGCTCGCGCGGCGTCGTGAAGCGCCTCAATGGCGGTGTCGAATACCTGATGAACAAGAACAAGGTCTCGATCATCTGGGGCGAGGCGATGCTGGACGCGCCCGGCAAGTTCACGGTGAAGAAGTCGGAAGCCGCTGCGCCGAAGGGCGCGCTGGGGCCGGGCGCCTATACTGCCAAGCATATCATCGTCGCCACCGGCGCGCGGCCTCGCGCGCTGCCGGGCCTCGAGCCCGACAAGAAGCTGGTCTGGACCTATTTCGAGGCGATGAACCCGGACAGGATGCCGAAGTCGCTGCTGGTGGTCGGCTCCGGCGCCATCGGCATCGAGTTCGCGTCGTTCTATCGCACCATGGGCGCCGAAGTGACCGTGGTCGAGGTGCTGCCGCAGATCCTGCCGGTCGAGGACGCCGAGATCGCCGCCGTCGCGCGAAAACAGTTCGAGAAGCAGGGCATCAAGATCCTTGCCAATACCAAGGTGACGAAGCTCGACAAGAAGGCCGACAGCGTCGTCGCCACCATCGACGACGGCAAGAAGCCGGTGACCCAGGAATTCGACCGCGTCATTTCCGCGGTCGGCGTAGTCGGCAACATCGAGGGCTTTGGCCTGGAGAAGCTCGGGGTCAAGACCGAGCGTGGCTGCATCGTCATCGACGGCTATGGCAAGACCAACGTGCCGGGCATCTACGCCATCGGCGACGTCGCGGGGCCGCCGATGCTGGCGCACAAGGCCGAGCATGAAGGCGTGATCTGCGTCGAGGCCATCAAGGGAATGCATCCGCATCCGATGGACAAGCTGCTGATCCCCGGCTGCACCTACTGCCAGCCGCAGGTGGCTTCCGTCGGCCTCACCGAGGCCAAGGCCAAGGAGAGCGGTCGCGAGATCCGCGTCGGCCGCTTCCCCTTCGTCGGTAACGGCAAGGCCATCGCCATGGGCGAAGATCAGGGCCTGGCCAAGGTGATCTTCGACAAGAAGACCGGGCGGCTGCTCGGCGCGCATCTGGTCGGCGCGGAGGTCACCGAACTGATCCAGGGGTTTGTGGTGGCCATGAACCTGGAAACCACGGAAGAAGAGCTCTTCCACACCATCTTCCCGCATCCTACCATTTCGGAGACGATGAAGGAGGCGGTCCTCGACGCCTACGGGCGCGTCCTGAATATGTAGAAAACCCGAGCGCGGGTCGCGATGGCAGGCTCCCGAGCCGGCCATCGTCGTTTGGACTGTACCTTAGTCGCATTCCAGAGGGTTGCTGTGCGGCAACGAATGTTGCGCCCAAGCAACAGTTCCCCAACATTTGGCCGGTGCCACCGCCGGCCCTTGCGTGCGCCGCTATTTAGCCACACGCCTCCGTGAAATCATTCTTCGTCAGCTAACGGCCACGGCGCTCGCGAAGACAATGGGAAATCACAAGATTTTCCGGGTTCAGGGAGATGGCCGGGGAAACGGGTTCAAGATGGACGCCAAGACGCCAGCCAGCAACCTCAAGTCGCGCCTGCCCAGCCGTCATGTGACGGAAGGGCCGGAGCGGGCGCCGCATCGCTCCTATCTCTACGCGATGGGGCTGACCACCCAGCAGATCCACCAGCCGTTCGTTGGCGTGGCGTCGTGCTGGAACGAAGCCGCTCCCTGCAATATCTCGCTGATGCGTCAGGCCCAGGCCGTCAAGAAGGGCGTCGCCTCCGCCGGCGGCACGCCGCGCGAATTCTGCACCATCACTGTCACCGACGGCATCGCCATGGGCCATGACGGCATGCGTTCGTCGCTGCCGTCCCGGGAGTGCATCGCCGACTCGGTCGAGCTGACCATGCGGGGCCACGCCTATGACGCGCTGGTCGGGCTCGCCGGCTGCGACAAGTCGCTGCCGGGCATGATGATGGCCATGGTCCGGCTCAACGTGCCCTCGATATTCATCTATGGCGGCTCGATCCTGCCCGGAAATTTCCGTGGCCAGCAGGTCACCGTGCAGGACATGTTCGAGGCGGTCGGCAAGCATTCGGTCGGCGAGATGTCCGACGAGGATCTCGACGAGATCGAGCGCGTGGCCTGTCCGTCGGCCGGCGCCTGCGGCGCCCAGTTCACGGCCAACACCATGGCGACGGTATCGGAAGCGATCGGTCTGGCGCTGCCCTATTCCGCCGGGGCGCCTGCGCCCTATGAGATCCGCGATGCGTTCTGCACCACTGCCGGCGAGAAGGTGATGGAGCTGATCGCGCGCAACATCCGGCCGCGCGACATCGTCACCCGCAAAGCCCTGGAGAATGCTGCTGCCGTCGTTGCCGCGTCCGGCGGCTCGACCAATGCTGCACTGCATCTGCCAGCCATCGCGCACGAGTGCGGTATCAAGTTCGACCTGTTTGACGTGGCGGAAATCTTCAAAAAGACACCCTATGTCGCGGATTTGAAACCGGGTGGCCGTTATGTCGCCAAAGACATGTTTGAAGTTGGCGGCATACCGTTGCTGATGAAGACATTGCTCGATCACGGCTACCTGCACGGCGATTGCCTGACCGTTACCGGCCGTACGATTGCGGAGAATTTGAAGAACGTGAAATGGAATCCCCACCAGGACGTCGTTCGTTCTGCCGACAAGCCGATCACCGTCACCGGTGGCGTTGTCGGACTCAAGGGGAATCTGGCTCCGGAGGGCGCGATCGTGAAGGTCGCCGGCATGTCCAACCTGAAATTCACCGGACCTGCGCGCTGCTTCGACCGCGAGGAAGATGCGTTCGAGTCGGTGAAGAGCAAGACCTACAAAGAGGGCGAAGTCCTCGTGATTCGCTATGAGGGGCCGCGCGGCGGTCCCGGCATGCGCGAGATGCTCTCGACCACGGCAGCCCTGACCGGGCAGGGCATGGGCGGCAAGATCGCCCTGATCACTGACGGTCGTTTCTCCGGTGCCACCCGTGGCTTCTGCATCGGCCATGTCGGCCCTGAAGCCGCCATCGGCGGCCCGATTGCTTTGCTCGCAGATGGCGACATCATCGAGATCGACGCAGACAACGGCACACTTAACGTAAAATTGACTGACGCGGAATTGGCCGAGCGCAAGACCAAATGGAAGCCGCGTGCGACAGACCACACGACCGGTGCGCTTTGGAAATATGCCCAGCAGGTTGGACCGGCGGTCGATGGTGCCGTCACCCATCCGGGCGGGGCGCACGAGAAACAGTGTTATGCGGACATCTAGGCGTATCATTCTTGTAGCGTTTGCTTTGGGAGCCGCAGCCGTGGCCGGTCCCGCGTCCGCCTTTGATGGCGCCGCGGTGAACGGCACGGATACGGCGATCCCGGTGGTATCGGCGCAGTCAGGTACCGCCGCCGCCTTGAAGAAGGCGGCCCCCTCGGATAATTCGACCCAGCCGACCGCCCTGCAATATGCCGCCGAAGGCGGTCACCCGATCGCCCAGTGGAAGCTCGGCCGGATGTATGCCGACGGCAACGGCGTGATGCAGGACGACCTGCGCGCCTTCGAATATTTCAGCCGCATCGCCAATGCGCACGCCGAGGATAGCCCGTCGGCGCCGCAGGCGGCGATCGTCGCCAACGCCTTTGTGGCGCTAGGCCGCTACTACCTCGACGGCATTCCGAATTCCAAGGTCAAGGTCGACACCGAGCGGGCGCGCGAGATGTTCTCCTATGCCGCGTCCTATTTCGGCAATGCCGATGCGCAATACGATCTGGCCCGCCTGTACCTCAAGGGCATCGGCGCGCCGCGCGACACCAAGTATGGCGCGCGCTGGCTCGGCCTTGCCGCGCAAAAGGGCCAGCACCAGGCCCAGGCCATGCTCGGCCAGATGCTGTTCAACGGCGAACAACTGCCCAGGCAGGCGGCGCGCGGCCTGATGTGGCTGACGCTGGCGCGCGACAGCGCTGCGCCGGACGAGACCTGGATCAAGGACAGCTACAACAAGGCGATCGCCAAGGCCTCCGAAGACGACCGCGCCATGGCGCTGCAGATGCTCGAGCACTGGGTGCAGGGCCGCAAGGACTGAGGCTGGGGAAAGCGCCTCGGGCTCGGTTGTCGTCACCCGGCTTGACCGGGTGACCCAGTAAACGCCGGCTTCAGTTTGGATTTCGACACTGCTGGCAGTTGTCTTCGTATTTTCCCAATTCCTTCACGGAATACTGGGTCGCCCGGTCAAGCCGGGCGATAACAGCTGCGTCTGTGGATCAGGCCGCGCGCGATCAACTCACGCGACCTCAAGATCCAGATCAATCCATACCGGCACGTGGTCCGACGGCTTTTCCCAGGCGCGGACATACTTGTCGATGCCGACATTGGTGAGCCGGTCGCTGGCCTGCGGCGATAGTAGGAGATGGTCGATGCGGATGCCCCAGTTCTTCTGCCAGGCGCCGGCCTGGTAGTCCCAGAACGTGTACTGGCCGGGCTCGTCGGTGACGGCGCGCAGGGCGTCGGTGAGGCCGAGACCGAGCAGGGCCTGGAAGCTTTCGCGGGTCTGCGGCTTGAACAGCGCATCATTGGCCCAGGCGGCGGGGTTGTGGACGTCAGCCGCCGCAGGGATCACGTTGAAGTCACCAGCCAGGATCAGCGGCTCTTCGGTCTTCAACCGTTGCTGCGCGTAGTCGTGCAGCCGCGACATCCATTTCAGCTTATAGGGGTATTTCTCGGTCTCAACCGGATTACCGTTGGGCAGATACAGACAGGCGACGCGCACCACGCCCGATTTCAGCGACACCACGCCTTCGATGAAGCGAGCGTGCAAATCCTCGGCGTCGCCGGCCAGCCCCGGATTTGCTTCCTCGAGCGGATACTTCGAGAGCAGCGCGACCCCGTTAAAAGTTTTCTGGCCGTGGGTGACCACGTTGTAGCCGAGTGCCTCGATGGCCTCCCGCGGGAATGCCTCGTCGACGCATTTGATCTCCTGCAGACAGACCACGTCTGGCGCGCAATCGCGCAGCCAGGTCAATAGATGGTCAAGCCGCTGCCGGACCGAATTCACGTTCCACGTTGCAATTCTCATTGGATGGGATTCCGGTAACAACAATGGCAAAAATAAGTCAGGCTGGCATACCATCGGATGGAGGGGCATGATACGCTTTAAGCATAAAGCGCACTAAGTCGCTGTGAGGGACGGAGAATCGAGGAGTGCTCCCGATGCTCCAGACCGGTTGACGTGGGATGTGATGAAGAAACGTACATGGATCTTCGTGGGCCTGTTGGGGGCCGTCGCACTGACGGCCTATCTGACAAAATCGTCCTGGACCACCGGGAATACGGCAGCCCAGAAGGCGCCGCGCCCTCGTGTCGTTTCGGTGGAACTGGCCAAGGCCGAACGCAAACCGATTCCTTATGAAGTGGATTCCATTGGCTCCGTGACGCCGATCTCCAGCGTCGCTTTGAAATCCCGCGTCGAGACCACCATTGTCTCCGTGCATTTCGAGGACGGCGCCAAGGTCAACGAGGGCGACCTGCTGTTCACCCTCGATTCTGCGCCAGATCGATGCCCAGATCGAGCAGGCCGAAGGCACGCTGGCCCGCGATCGCGCGCAGCTCGCCGGCGCAGAACGCGACCTCAAGCGCTTCAGCGACCTGATCGGCAAGGGCGCCACGACCCAGGTCAATGTCGACAACGCCAAAACCCAGTCCGACATTCTCGCCGGCACGATCCAGGCCGACCAGTCGGCGCTCGACAATCTCAGGGTGCAAAAAAGCTTCACGACTATCCGCGCACCATTCGCTGGCCGGATCAGCGCCGCCAACGTGAAGGTGGGCAACTTCGTTCGTCCGGCGGACACGGCGCCGCTGGCAACCATCAACCAGATGGCGCCGGTCTATGTGTCCTTCGCGATTCCCCAGCGCATTCTCGGCGATCTCCGCGAGGCCATGGCTGCGGGATCGACCACGGTGATCGCCACCATTCCCAACAGCGGCCGCTCCGAGGACGGCAAGGTGGCCATGGTGGAGAATAGCGTGGACTCCACCACCGGCATGGTCACAGTGCGGGGCATCATGAACAACGGCAATGAGACGCTGTGGCCTGGGACTCTCGTTCAGACCAAGCTGATTGTGCGCACCGTGGATGGCGTGGTGGTGCCGACGGTCGCGGTGCAGCGCAGCCAGACCGGCAACTTCGTGTTCGTGGTGAAGGAGGGCGTCGCCCAGGTTCAGCCGGTTACCGTTGAACGCACCTTCCAGGGCTTGTCGGCGATCTCCTCCGGCCTCTCCGGCAGTGAGGACGTGGTGGTCGACGGCCAGTTGCTGCTGTCGAGCGGGACGCGCGTCGAAGCGCGGCCGCGCAAGGCTGGAGCCTGAGCCATGACCCTTTCGGAGCTGTGCATTCGCCGACCGGTGATGACCACGCTCATCACCGCATCGATCATCGCCTTTGGCATTTTCGGCTTTCGTCTGCTGCCGGTCTCGGCGCTGCCCAAGGTCGATTTCCCGACCATTGCCGTAACGGCGACCCTGCCGGGCGCCAGCGCCGACACCATGGCGGCATCGGTCGCCGGCGTCATCGAGCGCCAGCTCTCGACCATCGCCGGCATCTCGTCGATGTCGTCGAGCTCGTCGCAGGGCACCACCGCGATCACCATCCAGTTCGACCTCAACCGCAGTATCGACGCCGCGGCGCTGGACGTGCAGACCGCGCTGACCATCGCGCAACGCCGCCTGCCGATCGAAATGACGACGCCGCCGAGTTTCCGCAAAGTGAACCCCGGTGATTTCCCGGTACTTTTTGTGGCCCTCAGTTCGTCGACGCTGCCGCTGTCGACGGTCAACGAATATGGCGACATCACCATCGGGCAGGCGTTGTCGCAGATTCCGGGCGTTGCCCAGGTCACGATCTACGGCGCGCAGAAATTCGCTATACGCGTCCAGGCCGATCCCGAGGCCGCTGCGGCGCGTGGTCTGTCGCTGGAAGACATCCGCACGGCGGTGTCCCGCGCCAACTCCTCGACGCCGGTCGGCACCCTCAACGGCCCCAAGCAGGACATCTCGCTGCAGGCGTCCGGACAGATGGACAAGGCGATCGACTACCGCCAGGTGGTCGTGGCCTGGCGCAACGGCTCGCCGGTCAAGCTCGACGAGGTCGCCAAGATCTATGACAGCGTCGAGAACGACAAGGTCGCAACCTGGCTGAACAGCGAACGCGCCATCGTGCTGGCGATCCAGAAACAGCCCGACGCCAATACCGTGGCAGTGGTCGATGGCGTGCGCGCCAAGCTGCCGTCGCTGCGCGCGCAAATCCCGCCGTCGATCGCCGTCAACGTCATGATGGACCGCTCGGTGTCGATCCGCCAGGCGGTCAGCGACGTCGAGGAGACCCTGCTGATCGCCGTGGCGCTGGTGATCATGGTGATCTTCCTGTTCCTGCGCTCCGCATCCGCCACCTTCATCCCGGCGCTGGCGGTGCCGATCTCGCTGCTCGGCACCTGCGCCGTGATGTACATGCTGGATTTCTCCATCAACAACATGACGCTGCTGGCGCTCACGTTGTCGGTCGGCTTCGTGGTCGACGACGCCATCGTGATGCTGGAAAATATCGTCCGCCATATAGAGCACGGCATGCGACCGTTCGAGGCGGCGCTGAAGGGCGCGCGCGAGATCGGCTTTACCATCATCTCGATCACCTTCTCGCTGATTGCCGTGTTCATTCCCGTGCTGCTGATGGGCGGCATTGTCGGGCGCGTGTTCCGCGAATTTGCGATCACCATCGCCGCGGCCATTATTGTGTCGGGCTTCGTGTCGCTGACGCTGACTCCCATGCTCTGCGCGCGCGTGCTCAAGGCGCACGACCCGCACAAGAAGGACAACATCATCCTCCGCGCCTTCGAGGCGATGTTCGCTGCCTGGTTGAGGGGCTATGAGTGGGCGCTCGACCATGTCCTGGCGCACAAGGCGGTGATGCTGCTGCTGACCATCGCCACCCTGGGCGGCACGGTCTATCTCTACATGATCGTGCCGAAGGGCTTTTTCCCGCAGGAAGACACCGGCTTCCTCACCGGTGTCACCGAAGCCGCCACCGACACCTCGTTCGAGGCGATGAAGGCACGGCAGCAGGCACTGACCGAAGTGCTGAAATCCGACCCCGCGGTCGATTACATCAACTCGACGGTCGGATCCGGCGGGCCGAATCCGACCGCGAATTACGGCCGGCTGTTCATTGCGCTCAAGCCGCAGAAGGAGCGCGACAGCGCCCAGGCGGTGATGACACGGCTGCGCCAGAAGGCCACCGCGGTGCCGGGCCTGCAGGCGTTCTTCCAGAGCATTCAGAACCTCAATATCGGCGGCCGGCCCTCGAAGAGTCAGTACCAGTATGTGCTGCAGAGCGGCGACACCGAGTCGCTGTACCGGCTGGCGCCGGAAATGCGCGACAAGATCGCCCAGGTGCCCGGACTGCTCGACGTGACCACGGATCTCTACATCAAGAATCCGCAGATGACCGTCGACATCGACCGCGAGAAGGCCGCGGTCTACGGCATCACCGTCGATCAGGTGCGCAACCAGCTCTACAATGCCTTCGGCTCGCGCCAGGTCGGCACTATCTACATGCCGTCCAACGACTACCAGATCATCCTGGAAGCGCAGCCGCAGTTCCGGATCGACCCGTCGGACATCTCAAAACTCTACATGAAGACGGGCAACAACCAGACCATTCCGCTCAGCGCGGTGGCGAGGCTGGTGCCGACGGTGGGGCCGCTGCAGATTAATCATCAGGGCCAGCAGCCGGCGGTGACCATCTCGTTCAACCTGGTGCCGGGAACCTCCCTCGGCTATGCGGTGGACCAGATCACCGCCATCGAGGGCGCATCCAACCTGCCAGTGACCATCGCGACCGGCTTCTCCGGCACCGCGCAGGTGTTCCAGGACAGCTTGCGCGGGCAGGGCGTGCTGATCCTCGCCGCCGTGTTCGCCGCCTTCGTGATCCTGGGCATTCTCTACGAGAGCTTCATTCACCCGATCACCATTATCTCCGGCCTGCCGTCGGCGGGCATCGGTGCGATCCTGACGCTGATGCTGTTCAACATGGAGATGTCCGTCATCGCCATGATCGGCATCGTCATGCTGGTCGGTATCGTCAAGAAGAACGCCATCATGATGGTCGACTTTGCGCTGGAGCGCCGCCGCGTCGGACTGTCGGCCGAGCACGCGATCCGCGAAGCGGCGCTGCTCCGGTTCCGACCGATCATGATGACCACCTTCGCAGCGATCTTCGGCACGCTGCCGATTGCGCTCGGTGCCGGTGCCGGCGCCGAATTGCGCCAGCCGCTTGGCATCGCCGTGGTCGGCGGCCTCTGCGTGTCGCAGCTGCTGACGCTGTTCATTACCCCCGTGATCTACATCTATCTCGACCGCATCGATCGCAAGCTGAAGCGCCGCCTCGAGCCGCAATACGACGAAGCCGAAGAGGCTGGGCGGCAGCACGGGATCGCGGCGGAGTAATCCGCACCGACTTTGCATCCGCGCCGCGACGCTGGGCTAAAATTCGCGACTCGCGCGGCGCGTTGTCGGATCGCAGCGGAACGCCGCGCCAGCTAATTGCAACGAACTCGTGACGCGCCGGCGATAAAGCATGGCGAGTTTGACGGGGAGGAACTTTCCGCAAGGTTGAACGCGCACGGCGAAGGTCGTAGCAAGATCAATGAAAAAGTTCTTGGGCGTCCTGTTCGTGTGCCTCGCTGGCATCGTCTTCACGCTCGCCGACGGCGCCCCGCTGTCGATTGTGCGCCATCGATGGCAGGAGATCATCACCGAGAGCAACCACGCCGCGCTGCGGCCGGGCTCGGTCTACGACATCCTCACACATTTCGAGCAGGACTTCGGCTTCTCGCGTCCGAAATTCAAATACCTGTTCTTCGATACCGGCCTGGGCGCGGCCGATCCGATCTATCCGGTGTTCCAGCTCGGCTACCAGCAGAGCTGGCCGCAGCCGGTCAAGGCCGGCTTCTCCGAGCTGAACCGTCACATCGATCACTTCTCGACCGGCGACACGCCGGAGGGCTGCCGCATCCAGTCGGTCTACTGGGTTCGCCACATCGACGAATTCCCCGACATGTACGGCGAGCTGCGCGCTGCCGGCTACAGTCTGATCGACATCAGTTTCGACTACTATGTGAAGCTGCGTCCCGACGCCCAGTGCGGCAAGCACCATGCCCACGAACTCAGCGAGCTGTTCGATCCGGTCAAATCCATCTACGGCTATGCGCAGAGCTTCAGGACATTCGCGGACATTCCGCCGGAGCTGCTCGCGCACTACGAAGCCAAGGTCGGCGTGCTCAAGTTGATTTCCGAAAAGTTCAAGACGTCGCAGGACCAGTGGGCGAGCTACGACGATAGCTACAGCCTGCGGCACAATTCCATGTGGTTCTACCCCGACGGCTTCGCGCCCGACCATGGCATCGATACGCCGCGCACGCAGAGCGGCCTGCGCTTCCTGACCCAGCCGAAGCATCTGTTCTTCGCGGCCGAGCCGGTGCTTGAACAGCGCTTTGCCCTCGGGGCGACGTTAGGCAAGGACGGCTTTGCGCAGGTCCTGAAATTCCTCAACGGCCAGCCGGTGGCCGGCTTCGATCCGGCGACGGAGCCCGGCGGCGACACGCTCAACATCGCCACGCAGGTCAGCCCGAAGAATTTCTACACCTCGGGCACGACCATCGAACCGATCCGCGACGTGACGGCCGACGTCTCCGACCCCGGGCATTTCAAGCTGGTGTCGGTGATCCTGCGTCCGGGCGAGCCGGAGACCGACGTGCACTTCGCGGCCCCCCAGGAGATTCCCCAGCTCCGCATGGTCTACCAGCTGATGAGCCCGCGATTTCCAGGCCGGGCCTACGAGCAGTTGTTCATCCATCTCGATTTTGACGCCGTCGACCGGCTGCTGCCCGCGCCGGAACGGCGCGTCGCCATTGCCGAATTCCTGCACTGGGCGGACGCCTTGACGGGAGTCCGCGCGGCCGGCGGATCGGGGACCGACACGGCCACCGCAGACTTCATTCGGGATTCGATCGGGCCCCGGCCGGTTCAGACCGTGGCCTGGAGTTCGTCGCTGACGGGGCTCTGGGTGTTCGGGACGCTGAGCCGATCCTACAATTTGGACAGGGTGCTGGAAGCGGTGGCGGTGGTGCGGGAGGGGGTGAACGTCGGCTTCTATTCCAGCGCCTTCGACACCCCGCTGTTCCGTCTCGCTGCCGACAAGTCCGTCGGCTCTCGGAAAGCCGAGCTGCAAAGCGTGCTCGACGACCTCATGCCCACAACTTACCGCGATCCCCGGCGCCACGATCCGGAGGCACTGACCTTCAACCGCATGACCTGCGCCCAATGCCATCAGATGGCCGGGCGTGACGGCGTGCACGTGCTGCTCAACGATGGCCTGGATCGCCGGATTTCGACGCCCTACAAGGCGACGGAATATGTCTTTCGCGAGCTGGATCGGCAGCTGCGACGCATACCCAGGCTTGACGAGTCTGAGCCGACGGCCATCTCAGGGAGCGTGGGACGGACTAGATAGACGGAAGCCGATACACCGGACGTGGGAGCGGCGCATGACACGCGCCATTCCGGCGATCGACGATCAGATCGAAAAACTCGTGCCGCAGCCGCACGACGCCGTGGCATTCGGATTGACCACCCGGAACGACGCGCCGATCAGGTCATCGACGAAGTCGACCTCGGAGCCGGCCAGGAACGGCACCGAAGCCGAGTCCACCAGCACCACGGCATTCTCGCGGGCGATCACCATGTCATCATCGGCCTTGGCGCGATCGACATCGAACTTGTAGGAAAAGCCGGAGCAGCCGCCGCCTTCGACGGAAATGCGCAGCATGGCGCCGTCGCCCTCGGTCTTCAGGATCTCGCCGATGCGGCGGGCCGCCCGCTCGCTGATGGTGACGTTGGCTGCAGTCATGATCTGGCTCCGTGACGCGGGTATTCATTGGTTTGAATATGCCGCCGTCCATAGTTAAGTGCGCCGGGCCGTGGAATCAATTGGATAGAGGATAAACACCCTTGTCGGTCGGAATGGCGGCTCCCCGCGCTCCCTATGCCTGTGATCCCGCGCACAGCCGCGGGCGACTGTTCGCGGAGCCGGAAAGCCGAACCCGGAGCGCGTTCCGGCGCGACTGCGACCGGGTAATCCATTCCACCGCCTTCCGCCGCCTCAAACACAAGACCCAGGTGTTCGTGTTCCACGAAGGCGATCACTACCGAACACGGCTGACCCATACGCTGGAGGTGGCGCAGATTGCCCGGGCGATCGCCCGCCAGCTCGGCCTCGACGAGGATCTCACCGAAACCCTGGCGCTGGCCCACGATCTCGGCCATCCGCCGTTCGGCCATGCCGGCGAGCGGGCGCTGGACGAATGCCTGAAGGATCACGGCGGCTTCGACCACAACGCCCAGACCTTGCGCGTCCTGACCTCGCTGGAACATCGCTACCCCGACTTCGACGGTCTCAACTTGACCTGGGAGGCGCTGGAAGGCGTGGTCAAGCACAACGGCCCGCTCACCGACGCGTCCGGTGCCGCCATCGGGCGCTATGCCGAACATGGCCTGCCGTTCGGAATCACCGACTACGACCGCACCTACGATCTGGAACTCTCGAGCTTCGCCTCGCTGGAGGCGCAGGTCGCCGCCCTGGCTGACGATATCGCCTACGACGCCCATGACATTGACGATGGCCTGCGCGCCCGCCTGTTCGGCGTCGACGATCTCAAGGAGATCCCGCTCACTGCCGGGATGATCGCCGAGATCGCGCAGCACTACCCCGATCTCGATGAAAGCCGGCGCGGCGCCGAACTGGTGCGCGAACTGATCTCCTATCTGATCGGGGCGGTGGTCGGCGAGACCGAGAGGCGCCTCGCCGATGCGCGACCGGCTTCGGCCGCGGACGTCCGTCATCACGGCGAGGTGCTGGTCGCGTTCCCGCCGGAGGCCGCCGCTGCCGAGGCCGCCATCAAGGCGTTCCTCAAGCTGCGCATGTATCGACATGAGCGGGTGATGCGGGTGATGGGCGAGGCCGAGTGCATCCTGTTCGACCTTTTCGCACGCTATCAACGGGCGCCCGAGGATCTGCCGCCGGAATGGCTTCCGGTTCGCGGCGCCGGGCCGGAGAGCGAGACCGATCGGGCACGCCGGATCGGCAACTTCATCGCCGGGATGACTGACCGCTTTGCCATTACCGAGCATATGCGACTGTTCGATTCATCTCCCGAGTTACGTTAAAGTGTCGATATAAGTATCTGATTATATGTATTATTGGCAGTTTCGGTAGTGCGGCGCCGACTCCATCAAAGAAATGGCGGTGAGCCCGCAAAACGTCTATCCAACCCCCTGCAATCCAGCCGGAATCGTCCGGCGCAAGTTCTGGTTTCAGCGATGTCCGTTCCGTCTCCGCATCTGTTCGCCAATGTCCTCGCGCGTGTCCATGCGGCCTGCCAGGCGCTCGCCGCCGAAGGCGCGCTGCCGGCCGGGCTCGATCTGTCGCGGGTGGTGGTCGAGCCGACCCGCGAGGCATCCCATGGCGACATGGCGACCAACGCCGCCATGGTGCTGGCCAAGGAAGCCAAAGCCAAGCCGCGCGACCTCGCCGACATCATCGCCGCCAGGTTGCGCAACGATGATCTGATTGCGTCGGTCGACGTCGCCGGACCCGGCTTCATCAACCTGACCCTGAAGACCGTGGCTTGGGCGGATGCGCTGCGTGCGGTACTGCGCGACGGCGTGCGCTACGGCCACAGCGCAGTCGGCGCGGCCGAGAAGGTCAATGTCGAATACGTCTCCGCCAACCCGACCGGGCCCATGCATGTCGGCCATTGCCGCGGCGCGGTGTTCGGCGACGCGCTGGCCAGCCTGCTGGAGACCGCCGGCTATGACGTCAACCGCGAATATTACATCAACGACGCCGGCGCCCAGGTCGACGTGCTCGCGCGCTCGGCGTTCCTGCGCTACCGCGAGGCGCTCGGCGAAGAGATCGGTGCGATCCCCGAAGGTCTGTATCCCGGAGACTATCTGGTCCCGGTGGGGCAGGCGCTGGCCGCCGAATTTGGCGACAAGCTGAGGGCACAGCCGGAGACCGAATGGCTGCCGACCGTGCGGGCGAAGGCCATTGCCGGGATGATGGAAATGATCCGCGGCGATCTCGCGGCGCTCAACATCACCCATGAGGTTTTCTTCTCGGAGCGCTCGCTGATCGACGGCGACGCCGATCTTGTCGCTGCCACCATCGATTTCCTGCGCGCCAAGGGAGACGTCTATCTGGGTCGGCTGCCGCCGCCCAAGGGCAAGCCGGTCGACGATTACGAAGACCGCGAGCAGACACTGTTCCGCGCCACCGCCTATGGCGATGACGTCGACCGTCCGCTGCTGAAGTCGGACGGCGGCTACACCTATTTCGCCTCCGACATCGCGTATCACAAGACCAAGTTCGACCGCGGCTTCCGCAACATGGTCGACGTCTGGGGCTCCGATCACGGTGGCTACATCAAGCGGGTGCAGGCGGCCATCAAGGCGGTGACCGACGGGCAGGGCGTGCTCGACGTCAAGATCGTGCAGCTGGTCAAGCTGCTGCGCAACGGCGAGCCGGTGAAGATGTCGAAGCGCTCTGGCGATTTCGTCACCCTGCGCGAGGTCGTCGACGAGGTCGGCTCCGACGCGGTGCGCTTCATGATGCTGTTTCGCAAGAACGACGCGGTGCTGGATTTCGACCTCGCCAAGGTGATCGAGCAGTCCAAGGACAATCCGGTCTTCTACGTCCAGTACGGCCACGCGCGCGGCCATTCGATCTTCCGCAATGCCCGCGAAATGCTGACTGACCTGCCTCTGGAAACCGGCGCCCGGGTTGCCTATCTCACGGATGCGGCGGTCGAGCGGCTGGACGATCCGGCCGAGCTGGGGTTGATGCGGCAGCTGGCGTTGTATCCGCGGATGATTGAATCTGCGGCATTGGCGCATGAGCCGCACCGTATCGCTTTCTACCTGTATGATCTTGCCAGCGATTTTCATGCGCTGTGGACCCGGGGGCGCGATATGCCTCATTTACGCTTCATTATCACTAATGATGCAGTACTTACCAAGGCGCGGCTGGCATTGGTCCAGAGCGTTGTCTCGGTTCTGGCCTCGGGCCTCGCCGTACTCGGCGTTACCGCACCGGACGAGATGCGTTAGGCAGGGGACGGTCGGTCACGTGGGGATCCGTGGCGGCTTAAGCAGCAGTCTGTTTCGTCTTGAAAAGCGGGCCGGCAGCTTTCCCGAAGGGGATGCGACATCACGATGGCTAATCTGTACCAGGACCGACCCTTTCCCGCGGACGCCGATTACGATCGCGGCGATGCCCATGCGCGTCCCAAGGCGGAGGGCGATCCGCTGGCCGAGCTGGCGCGCCTGATCGGCCAGACCGATCCGTTCGCCAACTTCGGTCGCGACAATCCCGCGCCGGGCCGCGATGACAGTGCGCAGGAGCAGGACGACGATAACTCGCCGTCCAGCCCGCCGCCGTGGATGCAGCGCGCCAATGCTCACGATGCGCGGCATGATACCAGGCAGGATTATTCCCCGCAGCCACCCGCGCAGCGCTATCAGGACGAGCATTACGAGGCCGGTGCGGACTATCATCAGGCGCCGTCCTTTGCGGCTGCGAGCCATGACGCGCCGCAGGCGGATCCCGGTCGCTATGACGACGCGCTTTACGGCCAGTTGCCGGGCCACGACGTTCACGCCCAGGATGAGAACTATCAGGACGACTCCTATGCCTATCCGGACGGATATGGCGAAGTGGCCGAAGAGCCGCAGAAACGCCGCGGCGGGATGATGACGGTTGCCGTCGTGCTGGCGCTGGCCGTGGTCGGTACCGGTGCGGCCTTCGCCTACCGCACCTTTGTCGGATCGCCGCGCAGCGGCGAGCCGCCAGTGATCAAGGCCGATGCTGGTCCGAACAAGGTCGTGCCGCCGTCGGCCACGGGTTCGACGGACGCCAGCGGCAAACTGATCCAGGACCGCCTCGGCGGCGCCGCGCCGGAGAAGCTTGTGTCGCGCGAAGAACAGCCAGTCAATGTGCAGGACAACACCAAGGCCGGACCGCGCGTGGTGTTTCCGCCGCTGAACGTCAACGCCAATCCGCCGTCGACCGCCAGCGTTTCGCCGGCGGGCAAGGCGATGACGGGCAATACGAACGTTCAGGGGGCTGACGAACCGCGCAAGATCCGCACCTTTTCGGTGAAGGGCGACCAGGATCCCAACGCGACGCCTGCGGCCAAGCAGGTCCCAGGGCGCAATACGGCGGCTCCGGCCGCTGCGGTCCGCACGCCCGCTGCCAACGCAAACGCATCGGCCAACGCGCCATTGTCGCTGTCCCCGCAGGCTGCCCCCGCGACAGTGCCGGCCGCCCGCGTGGCGTCGACCACTGCGGCACCGACCCAGATTGCGCCGACGTCCGCCAGCGGAGGCTATCTGGTGCAGATCGCGTCACAGCGCAATGAAGCGGATGCTCAGGCATCGTTCAGGGCGCTGCAGGGCAAGTACCCGTCGGTACTGGGTTCCCGCACTGCGACGATCAAACGGGCGGATCTGGGCGAAAAAGGTACCTATTACCGCGCCATGGTCGGTCCGTTCGGGTCGCCCGATGAAGCCACCACGTTCTGCGGCAACCTGAAATCTGCCGGCGGACAGTGCGTCGTCCAAAGGAATTAACGGCCGTTTCCTTGACCCTGGACGTTGATGGGGGCTAATCGGCCCCATGAGCACGCGCGCATTTATCACCGGCATATCCGGACTGGAACTCACGGCCGACGAGCGCGATTTTCTTCGCGCCGAGCGGCCGTGGGGTTTCATCCTTTTCAAGCGCAACATCGACACGCCGGCGCAGGTCGCCCGGCTGGTGTCCGATCTGCGCGCCGCGGTCGGCGCGCCAGATGCCCCCGTCCTGATCGATCAGGAGGGCGGGCGGGTGCAGCGGCTTGGCCCGCCGCACTGGCCAGCCTATCCGCCGGGCGCGGTGTTCGGCACCCTCTACGATATCGATCCGCAGCTCGGCCTTGCCGCGGCGCGGCTGAGCTCGCGGCTGATCGCCGCCGATCTGATCGATCTCGGCATTACCGTCGACTGCCTGCCGCTGGCTGACGTGCCGGTGCCCGAGGCGGATGCGGTGATCGGCAACCGGGCCTATGGAACCGAGCCGGTCAAGGTCGCCGCCATCGCCCGCGCCGTCACCGACGGACTGGAGCAGGGCGGTGTGCTGCCGGTCCTCAAGCACATTCCCGGGCATGGCCGGGCCACCGCCGACACCCATTTCAAATTGCCGGTCGTGGATACCTCCACCGCGGAACTCGAGCGGGTGGATTTCGCCGCTTTCCGGCCCTTGGCCGATTTACCCATGGCGATGACTGCACATGTTGTGTTTAGCGCCCTCGACGCCGCCCAACCCGCGACGACATCTGCGACAATCATCGCTCAGGTGATTCGCGGCAGTATCGGGTTCCAAGGTTTGTTGATGAGTGATGACGTGTCCATGAATGCGCTGGCGGGATCGATCGCCGAGCGGACCAGGGCGATCGTCACGGCCGGCTGCGACATGGTCCTGCATTGCAACGGCAAGCTCGATGAGATGCGTGCGGTTGCCGCCGAGACGCCATTGCTGGCCGGTCAGGCCCTTGTGCGGGCCAATGCGGCGCTGGCTGCGCGAAAGCCGCCCGAGGCGTTCGACCGCGCGACCGGTCGTGCGGAACTGGATGCATTGATCGCTCGCGCAGGGATGGCCAGCACATGAGCGCAGAGATATTGTCGTTTGAAACCGGACGGCCCGCCGAAATCGCCGTGGACGACGAGCCGTCGCTGGTCGTCGACGTCGAAGGCTATGAAGGTCCGCTCGATCTGCTGCTGGCTTTGGCGCGGCAGCAGAAGGTCGACCTGCACAAGATCTCGATCCTGGCGCTGGCCGACCAGTATCTCATCTTCATCGAGGCGGCCCGAAAGATCCGCCTGGAACTTGCGGCCGACTATCTGGTGATGGCGGCGTGGCTGGCGTTCCTGAAGTCGCGGCTGCTGCTGCCGGAGGCGGCGACGCCCGACGGTCCGAGCGCCGAGGATATGGCCTCGGCACTGGCCAACCGGCTGCGCCGGCTCGAAGCCATCCGCGAGGCCTCCAACCGGCTGATGACCCGGCCGCAATTGATGCGCGATATTTTTCCGCGCGGCCAGCCGGAGTCGATTTCCGAGGTCAAGCATCCGCATTTCACCGCGACGCTGTACGATCTGTTATCCGCCTATGCTACCCAGCGCCAGGCGCGGGTACTGACCACGGTGCATCTGGCCAAGCGCACTGTGTGGTCGCTGTCCGAGGCGCGCGCCTCGCTCGAGCGACTGGTGGGCGTGGCCGAGGACTGGAGCCGGCTTGATGAGTATTTGCTGGCCTATGTGGTCGACCCCGCGCAGCGGGCCACGGTGATGGCGTCGAGTTTTGCCGCGGCGCTGGAAATGGTCCGCGAAGGCACCATGGACCTGCACCAGAAGGACGCGTTCGCACCTTTGTATTTCCGCAAGCACCCGGCGCAGTCTGCGTCGGCGGCGCTGGTGGAGCCGGACGCTCCGGTCGAGTAAGTGGAAGAAGGAGATTCACCCATGGCAAGCCGTGCCGAAAAACGCGTCGCTGACGACGACGCCGAGGTCGCTTCCGTGCAGGTCGATTCTGTTCAGGTCGACGCTGTGGACGTCGAAGCCGTGGCCGTCGAGGCAATCGTCGTCGAAGAAGCTGTCATCGTCGAAGACGCTGTCGTTGTCGATGATGCTGTCGTTGTCGATGATGCTGATGTCGCCGAAGATGCTGACGTTGTCGAAGAAGCCGTTGCTGTCGAAGAACCTGCCGTCGTCGAACCCGTAGCCGTCGAACCCGTAGCCGTCGAAGCCGCGCCGGAACAGCCTGCCGAGGTCGAGGTCACGGCCGGACGAATTGCGGCTGCTCGAAGCGTTGCTGTTCGCCGCCAGCGAGCCGCTGGATCAAGCGGCACTGGCGAAGCGCATGCCCGACGGCGTCGACATCAAGGCCGCTTTGGCCCGGCTGCAGGCCGATTATTCGTTGCGCGGGGTCAACCTCGTGCGCGTGGCCAACAAGTGGACGTTCCGCACCGCCGGCGATCTGTCGTGGCTGATGACGCGCGAGACCACCGAGACGCGAAAACTGTCGCGTGCGGCAATCGAGGTGCTCGCCATCATCGCCTATCACCAGCCGGTGACCCGCGCCGAGATCGAAGACATTCGCGGCGTCGTCACCTCCAAGGGCACCCTCGACGTGCTGCTGGAGACCGGCTGGATCCGGCCGCGCGGCCGTCGCAAGACGCCGGGCCGGCCGCTGACCTTCGGGACCACCGAGAGCTTCCTGTCGCAGTTCAGTCTCGAAGCGCTGGGCGATCTGCCAGGGCTGGAAGAGCTGAAGGGTACCGGCCTGCTGGATCTCGCGGCTGCCCTCGGGCTTCAGCGTGCCCAATCCGTCCGACGATCCTGCCTTGCGCGACGACGAGGATCCGCTGGAAGTCGACGATCTCCAGCCGATGCTGTCGCCTGCCGCCGAGCTGGAGTTCGAGAATCCCGCCGCTGCCGCACCGCAAGCCGTTGAATCCGTTGATGCTGTCGCATTCGAAGCCGAATCGGTCGAGATCGAGATCGAAGCAGAGACCGGCGAGGCTGAGGCCGTGCTGACGCTGGAGGATCTGGAGGCCGAGGATCTCGAGGAATCCGAAGCGCTCGACGTCGAAGATGCCGAAGCGGAACTGGACGAGCCCGAGGCGTTGGAAGCCGAAGCTTCGGCAGCGGACGAAACCGAGGCCGAGGCGGCGGACGCAGGCACTGCTGAGCCGAATGCCGTCGACGGCGACGACGCAAAGCCGGAAAAGGACCACGAAAGCTGATCCGTGCGGCCGGGTGGCGACACCCGCGCGAGACCACGGCGCGGGGATTAACGATCCCCGGAGCCTGCGGCATTATCAGCGATTCCACGCAGGTCTAAGTCCTTGTTTTTGCCACCTCCTGCGCCTACGTTCCGGTCAGATTGAGGTCGGGCAACCGGCCTGACGCTTGGAGGATTGCAGGATGGGTTCACTCAGCATTTGGCACTGGATCGTAGTGATCGGGGTGGTCCTGCTGCTTTTCGGGCGCGGCAAGATTTCCGACCTGATGGGCGACGTTGCCCAGGGCATCAAGGCCTTCAAGAAGGGCATGCAGGACGACGACAAGGTGGCGGAAAAGCCCGCCGAGCCGGTCCGCACCATCGACAATCCGCCGCCGCAGCCGGCTGCACGGACCGACGTCGGCAGCAAGGCTGTCTGAACGCATTGTGACGGCTTGCGGCAAACCCGTGGCAGGCCTAGGTCTTGCGGCAGCTTTGTGGCGGGCCAGTTGAGGGAACGCGGGGGCCCCGATGGTCGGGCAACGTGCCTCGCGTGAGCGGAAGTTTTCATGTTCGACATCGGGTGGAGTGAACTGGTCGTCATCGCGGTGGTCGCGTTGATCGCCATCGGCCCGAAGGAATTGCCCGGCGTGCTGCGCATGGTCGGGCAATGGATGGGCAAGGCGCGCAAGATGGCCGCCGAGTTCCAAGGCCAGTTCAACGAGGCCATGCGCGAAGCCGAGATGGCCGATGTCAAGAAGGCGTTCGACGACATCAAGGACACCGCCTCCGGATTCTCCAAGAACAACATCATGACCTCGCTGACCAAGGACGTCAGCGACGCCATGACCATCGACAAGATCGAGAACATCGACACGCCCGTGGCGACACCGACCACGCCGGAGCCGCCGACGCCGGAGACCTTTGTCGAGGCTGAGGCCCACGCGGCCCAGATGGAGCCGCTGGCCATCACCCAGGAAGTGCAAGCCACGCAGGACGTACAAGCCGTGACCCCCGAGACGCCGCCGGCCGGGCTTCCGGTCGTGGCCGAGAGCCACGCGCTGGCCGATCCCGAACTCACCAAGGACACCCGCGCATCATGAGCGCCGAGGACATCGAAGCCTCCAAGGCGCCGCTGATGGATCACCTGATCGAGCTGCGGTCGCGGCTGATCAAGGCGCTGCTGGCCTTCGCCGTGGCGTTCATCTTCTGCTTCTTCTTCGCCAAGCAGATCTACAACGTGCTGGTCTGGCCGTTCGTCTGGGTCGCCGGCCCCGAGAATTCCAAGTTCATCTACACCGCGCTGCTCGAATACTTCCTCACCCAGCTCAAGCTGGCGATGTTCGGCGCCGGCTTCATCTCGTTCCCGATCATCGCCGCGCAGATCTACATGTTCGTGGCGCCCGGCCTCTACAAGCACGAGCGCGGCGCGTTCCTGCCGTACCTGATCGCAACGCCGGTGTTCTTCGCGCTCGGCTCGCTGCTGGTGTATTTCCTGGTGCTGCCGATGCTGATCCGCTTCTCGCTGGGCATGCAGCAGACCGGCAGTTCCGAGACCGCCCAGATCCAGCTGCTGCCGAAAGTCGGCGAATACCTGTCGCTGATGATGTCGCTGATCTTCGCCTTCGGCGTCGCGTTCCAGCTGCCGGTGGTGCTGACCTTGCTCGGCCGCATGGGCGTGATCACCGCCAAGCAGTTGAAGGACAAGCGCCGCTACTTCATCGTCGTCGCCTTCGTCATCGCCGCGGTGCTGACGCCGCCCGACGTCATCAGCCAGGCCTCGCTGGCGATCCCGCTGCTGGTGCTCTACGAGGGCTCCATCATCGCCGTCGGCATGGTCGAAAAGAACGCCGCCAAGGCCGCCGCCGCGAAGGCTGCTGCAGACGGCACGTCGCCGCCGGACGTCACGCCGACGGAGTAGGGACTGCCGCCCACTCTGCCGTCATCCCCGCCGAAACGCAATTGCGTTTCGGCTGGAGGCGCCGTCGCAACTTGCGGCGGCCTCGAAGGATGGCCGCAAGCGAGTTCGTGGCCGCATCCTTCGAGGCTCGCCCCAAGCGAAGCAAGGGCTCCGCCTGGGGGCGAGCACCTCAGGATGACGACAGTTTTTTCCATTTCATGTTCCAAATCAGGGGTATTCGGGCTACTGGATGCGCAATGCTGACTCTCCGTATTCTTGCGGAAGGTCAACGTCGCCACGCTCAGGACCCCTGCCATGCACGACATCAAAGCGATCCGCGACAATCCCGAGGCTTTCGACGCTGCGCTGAAGCGGCGCGGGCTGGCGCCGCTTTCGGCGTCGCTGATGGCCATCGACGAGCAGAGGCGGACGGCGATCCTGGCATCCGAGCAGGCGCAGGCGCGGCGCAATGCGGCTTCCAAGGAAATCGGCGAGGCCAAGAAGAACAAGGACACCGCGCGCGCCGATGCGCTGATGGCCGAAGTCACCGAACTCAAGACCACCATGCCGGCGATGGAAGCCGCGGTGAAGGACGCCGAAGAGCAACTCAAGACCGCGCTGGCCGGCATTCCCAACCTGCCGCTCGCCGAAGTGCCCGAAGGCAGCGACGAGCACGGCAACATTGAGCGTCACAAGTTCGGCGCCAAGCGCAGTTACGCCTTCGCGCCCAAGGCTCACTACGATCTCGGCGAGGCCATGGGCTTCATGGACTTTGAAGCGGCGGCGAAACTGTCGGGCGCGCGCTTCGTCGTTCTGAAGAAGGGGCTGGCGCGGCTCGAGCGGGCGATCGGGCAGTTCATGCTCGACCTGCACACCAACGAACACGGCTATATGGAAGTGAACCCGCCGCTGCTGGTGCGCGACGATGCGATGTTCGGCACGGCGCAGTTGCCGAAGTTTCACGATGATCAGTTTGCCGTATACGCAGAACCAGATTTGCGTGCGAATTTTGAATCCGATTTGAAGCGAAGCAGAAATTCCGCCTTGGATCATGCGCAGTTACTTGGATTTGATGCTGCTCGTCAGGCTCCGTTCCAAGAACTGAAACTTCACAATGATCCCACGCGCTACTGGCTCATCCCCACCGCCGAAGTCCCGCTCACAAACCTCGTCCGCGAATCCATCCTCGACGAAAAAGAACTGCCGCTGCGCATGACCGCGCTGACGCCGTGTTTTCGCGCCGAAGCCGGCGCTGCCGGACGCGACACCCGCGGCATGATCCGCCAGCATCAGTTCACCAAGGTCGAGCTGGTGTCGGTAACCACGCCGGAAGAGAGCAGTAACGAGCACGAGCGCATGCTGGCCTGCGCCGAAGAGGTGCTGCGCCGTCTGGAACTGCACTACCGCGTCATGACCCTGTGCACCGGCGACATGGGGTTTGCCGCGCAGAAGACTTACGACATCGAGGTGTGGATGCCCGGGCAGGGCGACGGCGGCGCCTATCGCGAGATCTCGTCGTGCTCGGTGTGCGGTGATTTCCAGGCGCGTCGCATGGACGCGCGGTCGCGCGGCCCCGACGGCAAGCCGCGCTTCGTGCACACGCTGAACGGCTCCGGCACCGCGGTCGGCCGCGCGTTGATCGCGGTGATGGAAACCTATCAGCAGGAAGACGGCTCGATCGCCGTACCGACGGTGCTGCAGCCCTATATGGGCGGGCTGAAAACGATCTCGGCCGCGTGAGGATCTGTCGCATGGCATTGCGGATCGCGGCGCCGGCCGCGCTGGCGCTGTTCGCCTTTCTGATGGCGTCGCTTGCGCCGGCGCTGGCGCAATCCTCGCCCGCCGAACTGATCTCGCAGTTCCGCGCCAAGAACGGCGAGGGCCCGGTGACGATCGACGCGACGCTGAATGGGATCGCCCAGCAGCAGGCGTCGGCGATGGCGGCGAAGGACGTGCTCGATCACGATGTCGCCGGCAATTTCAACGTGCGCGTGGCGCCGTCCAAGGCCGGCAGCGCCGCCGAGAACATCGCCTATGGCTATGCCGATTTTCCGCGCACGCTCGGGCAGTGGATCAATTCGTCCGGCCATCGCCGCAATCTGCTGCTCAAAGACGCGTCGAAAGTCGGCATCGCCAACGCCAAAAGCGCCAGTGGGAAGACCTATTGGGCGATGGTGATCGCCGGCGCTTACGAGAAGCCGAGGCCCAAAGCGAAGCCGCCGGCGCAGGGCGCCGCAAAGGGAGCGGCCAGGGACAAGCCTGCGAAGCGGGCGCCGCGCGACTGCACAGTCAAGATGCTCGGCCTCTGTTTCTGAGCCGATGGCAAGGCGCGCGCCGCACGACTTGCCAGCAGTGACGTCGACAGCCTGCTCTGTCTTCGGCTGGATTAGGTCCAACCACTGACTTGGTTCGGCATCATACCCGCGCCGCCGCCAGCAGCCGGCATTTTGCCTTGGCAGCCGTGATGCTGACGTGGCCGACATGGATCTTCGGAAATGCCTTGCGGCTTTTCGGCGCGATGGTTTCGGGGATGGTGCGGCGGCGCTCGGTAACGACGCGGCCGTCGCGTCCGCGGAATGCGCAGAGCAGTTCGAAATCCTTGACGGCATAATCGTTGCGGTTGCGGATGGTGAAGGTCATCAGCGCTTTCGCGCCAAGTCCGCCGCGGCGGAACGATTGCCTGGAGATGCTGAGGCGCTGCAGGGACGCGGTGGCCTCCGGCTCCGCTTGGCGGCTGGTCGGCAGCGCCGATGTGGTGGCCGGCTCGGACCCATCGTCATCCGCCGTGCTGGCCAGAACGACGCCTAGTGGCGGCAGCGGCGGCGCGGGTGCGGCGGGGTAGTTGCGCGATTCCGTCCACATCCAGCCGGCCAGCGCTGCGATCAGAATCGGCGGCAGTCCTGCATCCATCAACCTGCTAAATCGTTCGGTCGGCATTGCGCGATCCCGACGGGGGCGGGCGCAACCGGCTTCGGCCGCGCTGTCGCGCCTCGGACGTCCATCGTAATGGACTTGCGTGACAAACCGGGCTCGGACGGGAATGTTCCGGCGGCCGGCCCTGTGCGCTGCAATACGACCGGGGGAAAATTAGCTTGGCAAAACCGGCCGCGTGCTGGCAAAAGTCCGCTGCCCGGCCCCGGCTGCCCAATGACCTCTGAAAAGGCGCGCGAATGCGGATTCTCTGTACCAATGACGATGGCATTCACGCGCCGGGCCTGAAAATCCTCGAACAGATCGCCAGGGAATTGTCCGACGACGTCTGGGTGGTGGCGCCCGAGCTCGACCAGTCCGGTGTCTCGCATTCGTTGTCGCTCAACGATCCGCTCCGCCTGCGCGAAATCGGCCCGCGTCATTTTGCTGTCAGGGGTACGCCGACCGATTGCGTGATCATGGGCGCGCGGCACATCCTGCTCGACAAGCAGCCGGACCTCGTGCTGTCCGGCGTCAACAAGGGCCGCAACGTCGCCGAGGACGTGGTCTATTCCGGCACCATCGCCGGCGCTTTGGAAGGCACTATTCTCGGGCTGCCGTCCTTCGCGCTGAGCCAGGAATTCAGCCTCGAGACCCGCCACAAGCCGCTGTGGGAGGCGGCGCTGAAGTTTGGGCCCGGCATTATCAGCAAGGTGCTTGCCGCCGGCGTGCCGAAGAACACCGTGATCAACGTCAACTTCCCGGCCTGCGCGCCGGAGGAAGTGCAGGGCGTGATGGTGACCCGGCAGGGCAAGCGCAACCAGGGCTTCCTGCGCGTCGACGAGCGCCGCGACGGCCGCGGCAACCCGTATTTCTGGATCGGCTTCGAACGCGTCGCGGTGGTGGACATGCCGGCCGAGGGCACCGACCTTGCAGCCCTCGCCGCGCGCTTCGTCTCGGTGACCCCGCTGCGGCTCGACCGCACCGACGACGCATTCTCCGCCGCGCTGACGAAGACGCTGGGGTAGCTGAGCTGGCGGCCCATCCTTCGAGGATCGCCGAAGACGGCGAGCGCCTCCAGTCTGAACGCAATTGCGTTCAGACGAGGATGATGGCGGAGTGTGTTGCGATTCGGGGGAGGGTGATTTGAGCCTGCCAGCCCCATACTCCACCGTCATCCTGAGGCGCTCGCCCGCAGGGCGAGCCTCGAAGGATGCATGTTCAGCGCTCTCTACCGCCACGACGCCGGGACAGCTGCTGCAAAGCGGACCAGTCGGACCGGATCAAAGCTTCCTTCTTGGCGCGGCTCCAGCCCTTGACCTTTCGCTCGGCAGCGATGCCATCGGTGATACGGTCGAAATAATCGGACCACACGACGACGACCGGGCGTCTGGAGTAGGTGTAGCCCTTGTAGACCCCGGCGTTGTGCTGGTGGATGCGAGGCTCGAGGTCTTCGCCGGTCGCACTGCCGACGTAATACGAGCCGTCTGAGCAGCGCAGCATATAGACGAAAACACCCATCGCCGTCGTCCTTCGAGGCTCGCTACGCGAGCGCCTCAGGATGACGTCGATTAGTCTGTTGTCAATTTGGGTAGCTTAAACCGCGACGCCCTTCAGTGTGGTGGCCAGCACCTGCGCCAGGGTTTCCATCTGGAAAGGCTTCTGCAGGGTGGGGCGGTCGCGGTACATTTCAGGCAGGCCCTGGGCGCCATAGCCGGTGGCGAAGACGAATGGCCGGTTGCGGGCATGGATGACGTCGGCGACCGGCGAGATCACCTTGCCGTTGACGTTGACATCGAGGATGGCGATGTCGAATTCGGTGGTCTCGGCCAGGCGAATGGCTTCTGTGATCTCGCCGGCTTCAGCGGCAACACTGTAGCCCAGCTCTTCGAGCATATCGGCGACCATCATGCGGATCATCACCTCGTCCTCGACGAGGAAGACCGAGCCGCCGGGCGGCTTCGATGAAGTCATAGCCGGTTTCCTTGGTTCATTACGTGACAAAATCGCAAATTACGGGATTGAAGGCAATCACGCCGTTGTCTCGCTTCAACCACAGTGAGGCGACCAAATCCCCAATGTCGGGCGATGACAAGCCTCAACAATTTTCTGGATTAACGCCCCGCGGTGCAACGATCTGGATCGGTTCTGGTTCCCCGAGGGGATCCCGATCCGGCGCCGCCTCGGCGCTGCCATTGCGTCAACCTATCTGCGCTAATGGGTAGACGATCAAGTGAAGTATTGCGTGAGGTCGCCATGCCGCCGGTCAGTCCGCCGCCCGAAAAGATGATGTTTCGGCTGTCGTTGCGCCGTCGCGGGATCAGCGACCTGCGCGTGCTGCGGGCGATGGACGCGATTCCGCGCGAGGTATTCGTCGAGGCCGCCGACCGCGCCGAAGCCTGGCGCGACACCGCGCTGCCGATCGCCTGCGGCCAGACCATCAGCCAGCCCTTCGTCGTGGCCTATATGACCGAGCAATTGCGGCTCGAGGCGACCCATCGCGTGCTCGAAATTGGCACAGGCTCGGGATACCAGGCCGCGGTTCTGGCGCATCTTTGCAAGACAGTCCTGACTGTTGAGCGGTTCCGAACCTTGGCTGACACCGCGCGGGCGCGGTTGGAAAAGCTCGGCCTGCACAATGTCGAGGTGATGCTCGGCGACGGATTCGATTTGCCCGCCAATCTCGGCGCTTTCGACCGCATCATGGTGACCGCGGCGATGGCCGAGGTGCCGGCGGCGCTGACGGACCGGCTCGAGGTCGACGGTATCCTTATCGCACCGGTCGGGCCGCATAACGGCGTCCAGACCCTGGTCCAGATCCGCAAGACGGCCGACGGACTGGAGCGGAAGCCGCTGGTGGATGTGAGGTTTGTGCCGGCGCTGCCCGGCATTGCGCGCGAACTCTGACAAAAGTTCGACGCCCCCCACAGCTCCTGCCGGCAGGGTTAAAGGCTTGGTAACGCGGACGGTGTTTACTCTTTTCAGTAATCAGTTGTTGCGTATGAGTGAGTAACCCATGTCCAGCGTTGTCGAGTTGCTTTGCTCGCGCCGCGCCCCGCAGGCTGCGGTGCTGGCGCTGATGTCGATCGGTTTTGCCGGCTGCAGCGCCGATATGCAGACGCGATTGTCACAAGCCCCAAGTTTTGATTCCGGTCAGTCCCGCGGCTTCGGCTGGCAGGGTGAGGCGACCGGTTCGGTACCGCGGTCGGCGCCGACCGCGCCGGTGCAGCGCAGCGAACTGCCGCAGTATCAGCGCCCGCAGTATCAGCCGCAGCCGCAATACCAGTCGCAGGCCCTGCCGCCGCCGATCGCTGCGCCGCAGTCCTATCCGACCGGTCGCCCGATGGCCGCCGCAACCACCGCCGCGCCGGTTTCCGGCGGCGGGCGTGGCCTGGCGTCCTATACGCCGCCGACCCATGCGCCGATCGAGACCACCGGCACCGTCGCGCCGAAATCCATTGCCGCCACCAACGGTCTGGCCCGCGATGGCGGCACCCGGATCATTGTCGGGACGTCGGATACGCTCGAGACCCTGTCGCGCCGCTACAACGTGTCGTCGGCGGCCATCCTGCAGGCCAACGGCTACAAGGGGCCGCGCGCGCTGTCGCCGGGCCAGCAGCTGATCATTCCGCGCCAGACCGCCGCTGCTGCGCCGGCTCCGCTTGTCGTTCCTGCTGCCAAGCCGGTGGCGATGGCGGCGCCTGTCGCCGGGCCCGCGTCGGTTCACGTGGTCAACAATGGCGACACGCTGAACAGCATTGCCCGCCGCAATCACATTCCGGTCGCCGATCTGGCGCGGGCCAATGGCCTCGACACCAAGGCGCAGTTGAAGATCGGCTCCAGGGTCACCGTGCCGTCGGCGCGAGCCGCCGTCGCAGCCGCACCGGTTGCCGCACAGCCGGTGGTCGCCGCGGCGCCTGCCGGTGCGGTCGCCACCGCGCCCGCCACCAAGCTGGCTTCCGCCGAACCGGCGCAGAAGGCACGCATGGCGGTTGCCACCACCACGCCGGAAGAGGCCGCACCGGAAACGCCGGCTAAGGCCGCCGATGCCACCGGCGCGCTGCCGACGTTCCGCTGGCCGGTGCGCGGCCGCGTGGTCACCGGCTACGGCGCCAAGACCAACGGCAAGTCCAATGACGGCATCAACGTCGCGGTGCCCGAGGGCACCCCGATCAAGGCCGCCGAAGACGGCGTCGTCGCTTACTCCGGCAACGAACTGAAGGGCTACGGCAACCTGGTCCTGGTGCGCCATTCCAACGGCTACGTCACCGCATATGCCCATGCGAGTGAGCTGATGGTGAAGCGCGGAGAGACCATCAAGCGCGGCCAGGTCATCGCCAAGTCCGGCCAGTCCGGCGAGGTGGGATCACCGCAGCTGCACTTCGAGATCCGCAAGGGCTCGTCGCCGGTCGATCCGCTGCAGTTCCTCAATGGCGCGTAAGCGCGGTTGATATCAGTGAAGTAGCAAGGGCGCCGTCTGGAAACAGGCGGCGCCCTTTTTTGCTGCTGTCTCGTGTCCCGGACGCGGCGCAGCACGAAGTGCTGCTCCGCAGATCCGGGACCGTCACGAACGCTGGCGCTTGGTAAGGCCCCGGATCTGCAGCGCACCACGCTGCCTGCGGCAGCGCGTTGCGCAGCGTCCGGGGCACGAGCGCGGAGTTGACTGCTACTTCCCCGCCAGCCTGACGCCCAGGCGGCCCGCCAGTTCCTGGGTGAACTGCCACGCCACGCGGCCGGAGCGCGAGCCGCGGGTGGTCGACCATTCCAGTGCGTCGCGCTGCAGTTCGGCGTCGTCGAGCCTGATGCCGTAATGGCTGCAATACCCGTTGACCATGGCGAGGTACTCGTCCTGGCTGCATTTGTGGAAGCCGAGCCACAGGCCGAAACGGTCGGACAGCGAGACCTTTTCCTCGACAGCTTCGCCGGGATTGATGGCGGTGGAGCGCTCGTTCTCGACCATTTCGCGCGCCAGCAGGTGGCGGCGGTTGGAGGTGGCGTAGAGGATGACGTTGTCGGGCCGGCCCTCGATGCCACCTTCCAGCACCGCCTTCAGCGACTTGTAGGAGGCGTCGTTGCCGTCGAAGGACAGGTCGTCGCAGAACACGATGAAATGGAAGTCCGAGGCGCGCACCACGGCCATCAGCGCCGGCAGGCTCTCGATGTCCTCGCGATGAATCTCCACCAGCTTCAACCGGCCGGCGACGCGCTTGTCGGCATTGACGCTGGCGTGGGCCGCCTTCACCAGCGACGACTTGCCCATGCCGCGCGCTCCCCAGAGCAGGGCGTTGTTGGCGGGCAGGCCGGTGGCGAAGCGCTCGGTGTTCTCGATCAGGGTGTCGCGCATCCGGTCGATGCCCTTGAGCAGCGCGATGTCGACGCGGCTGACCTTGGGCACCGGCGCCAGCCGCCCGTCGGGATGCCAGATGAAGGCGTCGGCGGATTTCAGGGAATCGGCATTGGCCGCGGTCGGCGAGGCGGCGGCCATGCTGGCAGCGATCGTCTCCAGGGCGCGGGCGATGCGCTCGTCCATGGCGGGCGGTTTGGTCGCACGCGGACGTTTTGCCGCGGCTTTCGCCGGTTTCCGGGCTGCAGGCTTCGCAACGGCGCGACGGCTTGTTTTATTGGGCTTTTTTGTCATTTGGGGCCTTCCTTGGCGCGAACCCATATCGGCCCCCGCGGGCGCCCGCAAGCGGGCAAAATGAGGGCCAAATCAACGGTCTGGCAGCGTTGCAATTGGGCGGCCGGTGGTTATAGTCCGCGCGAATTCGCCCCCGGGCCGGTCAGAGCACCGCCGCGGCACCGGGTGGCTCCTGTTTTCACGAGGAATTTCCGATGTTCATTACCCCAGCCTTTGCCCAGGCCGCTGCGGCCGGCGGCGACACCAACAGCATGCTGATGTCGCTGCTGCCCTTCGCGCTGATCTTCGTGATCATGTACTTCCTGATCCTGCGTCCGCAGCAGAAGAAGGTGAAGGACCACGCCGAACTGGTGAAGAACATCCGCCGCGGCGATACCGTGGTCACCTCCGGCGGCCTCGTCGGCAAGGTCACCAAGGTGGTCGACGACGACCAGATCGAATTCGAGATCTCCGACGGCGTCCGCGTGCGCCAGATGCGCCAGATGATTTCGGGCGTGCGCACCAAGGGCGAGCCGGCCAAGGAAAAGGCCGACAAGTCGGAGAAGGTCGAGAAAATCGAGAAGGCCGACGCCGGCAAGGACGAGACCTCCGCGAGCTGAGGCTCATCATCGGCGCGGCTCCGGCCGCGTCTTCGCGTCGCCATTTCAGGATCTGACGGGTTAACTCGATGTTGTATTTCACGCGGTGGAAGGCGCTGGCGATCATTCTGACAGCGCTGGTGGTCTGCCTGTGCGCGGTTCCGAACTTCTTCCCCGAAGCCACCGTCAAGACCTGGCCCAAATGGGCGCAGCGCCATCTGGTGCTGGGCCTCGATCTGCAGGGCGGCGCCCATCTGCTGTTCGAGGTGGATGCCAACTCGATCAAGAAGGACAAGCTCGAGCAGGTCCGCGACGACGTCCGCCGCACCCTGCGCGATGCCAAGATCGCCTATACCGGCCTCAGCGCGCGCAATGACAGCGTCGAGGTCCGTATCGGCAAGGACACCGATGTGCCGACCGCGCTGACCAAGCTGCGCGAGCTGTCGCAGCCGCTCGGCGGATTGCTCGGTTCCAACGGCCAGCGCAGCCTTGAAGTGGCCGACGCCGGCGGCGGGCTGATCCGCCTGACTGTGCCGCCCGCGGCCATTGCCGACCGCGTGCGCCAGACCGTCGAGCAGTCGATCCAGATCGTCGAGAAGCGCGTCAACGAACTCGGCACCGTGGAACCGGTGATCCAGCGCCAGGGCGCCGATCGCATCCTGATCCAGGCTCCCGGCGAACAGAATCCGCAGCGGCTGATCGATATCATCGGCAAGACCGCCAAGATGGACTTCCGGATGGTCGACTCGTCGGTGCCGGCCGATCAGGCCCAGCAGGGCCGCGTGCCGCCGGACTCCGAAGTCCTGCTCGGCGCCGAACCGCCGAACGCGCCTTACGTCATCAAGAAGCAGGTGCTGGTGCCCGGCTCGGATCTGATCGATGCGCAGCCCGGCTTTGACCAGCGCACCAACGAACCGATCGTCAGCTTCAGGTTCAACACCTCCGGCGCCCGCAAGTTCTCCGAGGCCACCCTCGCCAATGTCGGCCAGCCCTTCGCCATCGTGCTCGACAACAAGGTGATCTCGGCTCCGGTCATCCGCGAGCCGATCACCGGCGGTTCGGGCCAGATTTCCGGCAGCTTCACCGTGCAGGCCGCCAACGATCTGGCGATCCTGCTGCGCGCCGGCGCGCTGCCGGCGCCCCTGACCATCATCGAACAGCGGACCGTTGGCCCCGGCCTCGGCGCCGACTCGATCGCCAAGGGCGAGCTCGCCGCCTATGTCGGCTCGATTCTGGTCATCATCTTCATGCTGCTGACCTACCGGCTGTTCGGCCTGTTCGCCAACATCGCGGTGGCGATCAACGTCGCCATGATCTTCGGCATCCTGTCGCTGCTCAACGCCACGCTGACGTTGCCCGGCATCGCCGGCATCGTGCTCACCGTCGGCATTGCGGTGGACTCCAACGTGCTGATCTATGAGCGCATCCGCGAGGAAATCCGCGGCGGCCGTACCGCGATCTCGGCTATCGATGCCGGTTTCAAGCGCGCGCTGTCGACCATCCTGGATTCCAACATCACCACCTTCATCGCCGCTGCGGTGCTGTTCTATATCGGGACTGGTCCGGTGCGCGGCTTCGCCGTGACGCTCGGCATCGGCATCGTCACCACGGTCTTCACCGCCTTCACCGTCACCCGCCTCATCGTTGCGGCCTGGGTGCGCTGGAAGCGGCCGACCAGCGTGCCGATTTGAGATTGCGGAGCTGGCTGTGACACACATCGTTCTCTTCGGGCTGTTGGCCCTGATCATTGTCCTGAGCATCGTCAGCGCCTTCGGCTGGCTGCCCTCCTTGCGTATTGTTCCTGACGATACCAAGTTCGACTTCACGCGGTTTCGCCGCATCAGCTTTCCGATCTCGGCGTTGCTGTCGATTCTCGCGATCACGCTGTTCTTCACCCACGGGCTGAACTTCGGCATCGACTTCAAGGGCGGCACGCTGCTTGAAGTGCGCGCCAAGTCCGGCACCGCCGATATCTCCGCGATGCGCAAGACCCTGGGCGGGCTGGGCCTCGGCGAGGTGCAGCTGCAGCAGTTCGGCGGCCCCGCCGACGTGCTGATCCGCGTCGCGCAGCAGCCCGGCGGCGATGCCGCCCAGCAGGGCGCCGTGGAAAAGGTCCGCGGCGCGCTCGGCGACGCCGTCGAATACCGCCGCGTCGAAGTGGTGGGGCCGCGCGTGTCCAGCGAGCTGCTGGCCTATGGCATGCTCGGCCTGATGGTCGCGATCTTCGCGATCCTGGTCTACCTCTGGTTCAGGTTCGAATGGCAGTTCGCACTGGGCGCCATGATCGCCAACGTCCACGACATCGTGCTGACCATCGGCTTCATGTCGATCTCGCAGGTCGAGTTCGATCTCACCAGTATCGCGGCACTGCTGACGATCCTGGGCTATTCGCTGAACGATACGGTGGTCATCTACGATCGTATTCGCGAGATCCTGCGGCGCTACAAGAAGATGCCGATGCCGGAGCTGCTCAACGAGTCGATTAATTCGACGCTGTCGCGCTCGATCATAACCCACGTCACGGTGACGCTGGCGCTGCTGGCGCTGCTGTTGTTCGGCGGTAACGCCATCCACTCCTTCACGGCGGTGATGATGTTCGGCGTGGTGCTGGTCGGCACCTACACCTCGATCTTCATCGCGGCCCCGATCCTGATCTATCTCGGCGTCGGCGAAAATCGCGACACCGCGCCGGACAAGCCGAACAAGCCGAAGAAGGGCTGAGCATGCCGGTGCCTCCGGACGCACCGCACCTTCCACGCGCCGCCGCCATCGAGGCCTATGGCAAGGGCGGCTTCGTGTTCGACACGATGTCGCACACGGGGTCGCTGCTGTGCCTGCCGGATGCGATCTGGGCCTGGCCGGTGACATCAGCCGGCGACATCGACCGGGCCTCGCTGGCGCGCATCTTCGAGAATGCGCCCGTGATCGACACGCTGATCATCGGCACCGGCAATGACGTGTGGATCGTGCCGAAGGACCTGCGCGAGGCGCTGCGCGCCCGCCACGTGGTGATCGACGCCATGCAGACGGGGCCGGCGGTGCGCACCTGGAACATCATGATCGGCGAACGGCGGCGCGTCTCGGCGGCCTTGATCGCGGTACCATGAGCGAAGTCTCCGACCAGAACGCGGCGTTCACCGCGGATTTGGTGCGCAGCCACGATTTTGCGCGCTATGCCTCGACGCTGTTCGTGCCGGCCGACAAGCGCCGCGCGCTGCTGGCGCTGTATGCCTTCAAGGTCGAGATCGTGCGGGTGCGCGAGCAGGTCAGCCAGCCGCTGCCCGGCGAGATCCGGCTGCAATGGTGGACCGACATGCTGGCGGGGGCCGGCCACGGCGATGTCTCCAGCAATCCGGTTGCCGCCGAACTGCTATGGGCCATTGGCCAACATCAGTTGCCGGCCGACCGGCTGGCGAAACTGATCGATACGCACATCTTCGATCTCTATCACGACCCGATGCCGGATCTCACGGTGCTGGAAAGCCATTTTGCCGATACGTCATCGACGCTGTTGTCGCTGGCAGCAAGAATTCTTGGAGCGCCGTCGGAGGCTGCCGATCAGGTCGCCGATCATGGCGGGTTGGCGCAGGGCGTGGCCCAGGTGATCGCGCTGCTGCCCTACGACAGCGCGCGCGGGCAGTTGTTCCTGCCGCTGGATATTCTGACGCTGCACGGCAGCAGCGCCGCGGAAGTGTTTCTGGGCAAGCCGACGCCTGCGATCCGCGCCGCGCTCGACCAGTTGATTGAAGGCGCGCGCGCGCAACTGGCCACCGCGCAGTCGCTGCTGCCACAGGTGCCGGCCGAGGCGCGGCGCGCCTTCCTGCCGCTGGCGCTGGTGGCACGCGATCTCGACCGCATGGCGATGGCCGATACCGATCCGTTCGCGGTTTATGTGCCGTCGCGGCTGCGGATTTTGTGGACGCTTTGGCGGGCGTCGCGGAGCAAGATGTTTTCGTAAAGCAAGGTGGCCGCCAGGTCGCTGCACGCTCTCATGTCATCCTCCGCGAAAGCGGAGGATCCAGTATATGGCGGCTTCTCCGTTCTATCACCGCAGCCAGCGTTTACTGGGTCGCCCGCTTTCGCGGGCGATGACATCCGCGTGGGATAGCACGCGGTCGGTGTCGCTGGTCATCATTGGTTCGATCAAGTCGAGCTGGCTCATCGCCACCAGCTGCAGAATCCCGGTGCTGATATTTTCGACTTGGCTCGCGGAGCAAGATGTTTTCTTAGGTTCTCGCAAACTCCACTGCCGTCATCCTGAGGCGCTCGCCCGCAGGGCGAGCCTCGAAGGATGCGGAAGCGGGCGACAGAGTTAGCGGCGCATCCTTCGAGGCGCGCAAGAGCGCGCTCCTCAGGATGACGGCGAGTGTGTGGGGAGCAAGTAGCGTACCTACGGCGTGCCGTGCTCCGGCGATTCAAAATTGAAGCGGTCGCGCAGATTCTTTCGCGACTCGAGAATGCCTTTCAGGAACACGCGGTCGGTGTCGCTGGTCATCATGGGCTCGATCAGATCGAGCTGGTTCATCGCCACCAGTTGCAGGATCTCGTTGCGGATGTTGCCTTTGGCGTCGCGGGGCAGGGACGGGATGACCTGAATGTGTTCCGGCGGCTTTGCACCCTTCGCCGCGGCCATGGCGGCCTGCAGCTTTGTTTCCAGCGCGACGTCGTCGGCCTCGACGAAGGCGTAGAGGCCAACGCCGGTGCGGCGGTCGGCGAAGGCGACGATGGACGCGTCGCGCACCGCGGGATTGCTCTTGATGATGGCCAGCAGCGGCGGCGCGTCATTGACGAGACGGCGGCCGCCGCCCTCGCGATCGGTGAAATTGAAGATGCCGCGGGTGATGGCGCGGTAGACTTTCTTGCCGGTCATCAGCCAGATCCGCGCGAAAGCGGATTTCTTGGCGAGGATGCTGCGCTCCTTCGGCGTCAGCGCTTCCGGCGCGTAGGTGCGCTTGTGCTTCAGCAGATGGCGCAGGTCCTCATAGGCGGCGATGCGGAACAGCCGGCTGCGCGACTTGAAGCAGACCGCGAGCTGGAAGTCGGTGACGTAAGCGAGGCCGTCGGTGCCGCGCAGCCAGTTCTGCTCCTTGGCGAGATCGTTGTGGCAGACGCCCATGCGATGCAGTTTTCGCAAAGCCAGTTTGGCTGACTTGAAGTAGTTGATGTCGCCGACTGGCTTGGCCATCTGCAGCGCAACGCCGTCGATGAAACCGCGTACCAGCGCCTGATCGCCGGCCCACAGCAATTCCGGCCCGACGTGCAGCTCGCGCGCCAGGGTCAGCGCGCGACGCTCGCGCGTAAACAGGTGGCGCGCCACCACATAGGACCACCAGGGCACCTGGTCGAGGCGGCGCAGCACGGCGTCGACTTCGCCGGTGGCCGTGCGAAAGCGGCCGCGCTCCACGGTGGAGAATACGTCGCGCTTGAGCAGCACGCCTTCGGTCCATTGCGCGGACAGCAATGCTGCGTCCTGTTGCGGCAAACTCATGACATGGTCCTGGAATTCAAATCGACTGCTGTCACGCCGCCGCCGGGATGGCCGGCAGGCTGGCGGCGATCCATGCATCCATGTCGGCCAGCGCGCGGGCGCTCAGCGCCTGCTTCTTGGCGACGGTCTTTTCGTTGCCGCGCAGTCGCGAGCCGTCGGGCTTCTTGGTCGGCGGGGTGGCCAGCGGCGGGAACAGGCCGAAGTTGATGTTCATCGGCTGGAACGAGCGCGGGCCGGAATCGATGGTCTCGATATGACCGCCGGTGATGTGGCCGAGCAGCGAGCCCAGCGCCGTGGTGATCGGCGGCGGCGCCAGCGTCTCGCCCTTGACTTCGGCAGCGGTATAGAGCCCGGCCATCAGGCCGACGCTTGCGGATTCCACATAGCCTTCGCAGCCGGTCATCTGGCCGGCGAAGCGCAGCCGAGGTTGCGCGCGCAGCCGCAACTGCTGGTCGAGCAGCTTGGGCGAGTTCAGGAAGGTGTTGCGATGCAGGCCGCCGAGCCGGGCGAACTCGGCATTCTCGAGGCCGGGGATGGTACGGAATACGCGGGTCTGGGCGCCGTGCTTCAGCTTGGTCTGGAAACCCACGATGTTGTAGAGCGTGCCCAGCTTGTTGTCCTGGCGCAGCTGGACGATGGCATAGGCCTTCACGGTCGGATCGTGCGGATTGGTGAGACCGACCGGCTTCATCGGGCCGTGGCGCAGCGTCTCCTTGCCGCGCTCGGCCATGACTTCGATGGGCAGGCAGCCGTCGAAATAGGGCGTGTTGAGCTCCCATTCCTTGAAGTCGGTCTTCTCGCCGGTGACCAGCATGTCGACGAAGTTGTCGTACTGCTCCTTGTCCATGGGGCAGTTGATGTAGTCGGCGCCGGTGCCGCCGGGCCCGACCTTGTCGTAGCGCGACTGGAACCAGGCCTTGGACATGTCGATGGAATCGAAATGCACGATCGGCGCGATGGCGTCGAAGAAGGCCAGCGCCTTCTCGTCGGTAATGCCGCGGATGGCGTCCGCCAGCGCTGCCGAGGTCAGCGGCCCGGTGGCGACGATGACGTTGCCCCAGTCGGCAGGCGGCAGGCCCTCGACTTCGGCGCGGTCGATGGTGATCAGGGGATGGGCTTCCAGAGCCTTGGTAACCGCGTCGGAGAACCCATCGCGGTCGACCGCCAGCGCGCCGCCGGCGGGCACCTGGTTGGCATCGGCGCAGCGCATGATCAGCGAGCCTAATTTGCGCATCTCGGCATGCAGCAGGCCGACGGCATTGTTGGCAGCGTCGTCAGAGCGGAAGGAGTTGGAGCAAACCAGCTCCGCGAGGCCCTGGGTGAGGTGGGCCTCGGTCATGCGGTGCGGGCGCATCTCGTGCAGCACCACGGGAATACCGGCGCTGGCGACCTGCCAGGCGGCTTCCGAGCCGGCAAGACCGGCACCGATGATATGGACGTGATTTTGGGAGTGGGGGCCTGTTGTCATGGGCCTGCATGTAGCGTGTTTTCACGCGAAGTGGAATCCGCTTCAAGAGGAACCCACGTCTCATTGCCGTGGCATCAACGGCCCGGCATGCGATGCCCCGACACGACAACGCCCGCAAGACGCGGGCGCTATCCGGAAGGCATCAGCAACGGGATCAACCGTTGTAGGCGCCCGAGGCAACACGCGGAATGTCCGAACGGTCGAGACCGATATCGGAAAGCTCGCGGTCGGAGAGCTGGGACAGCTCGGCAACGTTGCGCTGATAGTCACGGAACGCCTGGATCATGCGAATGAAAGAAACCAACATTTTATTTCTCCTGAGTTTGGCGGTTCATCTCTTGAAGGTGTCCCGCCGTTGAAGTGAATATAGAGGACAATATCGCGTTGCGGCAGCGTAAATGTTGCGGTGCAGCTAGGCGTCGATTGCATGGCTAGCGCAAGAAATGATTAACCTGTTCGCACGCTGCCGCTTTTGCAGCGCCAACCCTGCGTAATCGGGCACCAGTGGTCCCTCGATTCAAGTTAATTAAGCAGTTAAATCATGGATTTGAAGGGTGTGCTGTCGCCAAGCCGCCGTCAGTGGCCGACTCGGCGCGGCGGCCTACCGATTGGCCCTTCGGGGCGCGCCGGGCGAACGTTTCTTCGAGATTTGTCGTGAAGCCGTCATGCGTGATTCGCATAGGACGTTTATAAATGAACAAAGATTCAGTTTCGTTTAAGAGATTCTGAATGGCCACCGGTTCCATTGCCTTGGAGGCTTGGACGCGCGGGTGGGAGTCGGCGATGTGTCTCTCTCTCTCTCTCTCTCTCTCTCTCTCTCTCTCTCTCTCTCTCTCTCGCTCTCGCTCTCGCTCTCGCTCTCGCTCTCGCGATGGCAATGTCCTGACTCGACCCGCGACCCTCGCGCATCCGGGCCGCTCGCCCGCCGGTTGTGTGGACCGATGGCAGATTCTGCGAGGTCTGCCGGTCAAGGTCAGCCGGTTCGAGACCGCCCGCCGAAGGCCCGTTCGCAAGGCGCGTGCACGAAGCCCGATCAATCATGCCCGTCCCATCGATCATCAACGAGCGCTGACGGGTCGAAGCGTGCTCGCGCGCATTGCAGTTTCGTAAGCTTGTGTCTGTACATGTCTATGCCGTCGTCCGAAGTGTAGTTCATGCAGCATCACGCGATGCTCACACGGAATTTATCGGCAACCGTTTTCCACCGTCGCGCATCAGTCGTATCAGTTTGCTCGCAGACTCCGGCAATGATGCCGGCTCTGCGCAACAGGGAAAAGTAACATGATGAAAAAGTTACTGGGCGCGGCCGCAATGGCCGCAGTGGTGCTATCCATCGCGCCGGCGTCGGCAGCGCGCATGGAAGGTTGCAGCGGTACCAACATCGGAAAGGTGGAGACCACCGTCGAGGGATGGGCTGATGGTCCTGCCAAGTGGGCCGCCTTCAAGGAAATTACCGATGCGCAGACGGCAATGCTCGATGGCAAGATGGGCCCCTGCAGCAGGCATCTCAGCAGCGCCATGCATGCCGGCATGACGAAATAACAAACCGGGCGAGGGGCCGCACGCGTACCTGCGGCGGCCCATCGTTCAATCGTGCATTACGGCATCCGCGACAGCTGGGTCGCGAAAGAAGCGATGGTCTTGGCGTAGACCTCGCTCTTGTTCCATTGCTGGATGACCGCGAAGTTGGCGCTGCCTGGCTCCCAGCCTTCTCCGCGCTTCCATCCGTAGCTGGCGAGATAGTTGGCCGTCGAGGCCAGAACGTCCGCGGCGCTGCGCAGCAGGTCGCGCTTGCCGTTGGCGTCGAAGTCCACCGCGAATTTGATGTAGGACGACGGCATGAACTGGGTCTGGCCGATCTCGCCGGCCCAGGCGCCGCGCATTTCGGCAGGCGTCAGATCGCCGCGATCGACGATGCGCAGCGCATCCATCAGCTCTGCACGGAACTGCGCGGCGCGCCGGCAGTCATAGGCCAGCGTCGCCACCGACCGGATGGTGGGATACTTGCCGATATTGACGCCGAAGTCGGTCTCCAATCCCCAGATCGCCACCAGCACCGGGCCGGGCACGCCGTACTGCTGTTCGATGCGCGACAGCATCGAACCGTAACGCTTCAGCATGTCACTGCCGCGGGTGAGGCGGGGTGGCACCATGCGGCCGGAGAATTGCTCGAAGCTCTGGCTGAACACCTGCTGTCCGCGGTCATGCGACAGCACGCTGGCGTCGGGCGTGAGGCCGTTGAGGCCGGCGGCGATGGCAGCCGCCGAGATACCCTTGGCGGCGGCTTCGGTTCTGACGTCGGCCAGCCAGGTGTCGAAGCTGCCGCTGCCGCAGGCCGATGCCGCCAATGCCGGAGAAGCGGTCGACAGCAGCAGCGCACTGAACAGCAGCACGCGGGCAAATGGGCGGACAGACATGCAAACGCTCGCTCTGAATTGAAGCCGGCTGGAGATGACCGGCTTCGAAATGTCAGGGCGAACAGCGGCCAAAGCAAGGCTTCTCTTGCGACGCACCCGCTCGGCCGAGCCAAACAATGCTTCGCCTGGTGGGAGAAGTTTAGGGAGCGCCGATCTCTGGCGATTCAGCGCTCCTTGATTCAGAGCCTAGTCATTCCGCCACTTGAACAGCGACACCGGGAAGTCCGCGGCCGAGCGCCGGATCTTGTTGCGCGGCGGCACTACGGGGGGCGTCGGATTGCGCTCGACCACCTTGCGATAGAGATGCCAGGTGGCGTGGCCGAGCAGCGGGATCACCACGGCGAGGCCGAGAAACAACGGCAGCGAGCCCAGCACCAGCAAGGCCGCGACGATCAGGCCCCAGGCGGCCATGGGCAGGGGATTTTGTGCGACGGCACGCACCGATGTTGTCATGGCGTCGATGACACCGGCATGACGGTCGAGCATCATCGGAAACGACACCACGCTGACGCATAGCGCCACCACGGCGAACAGGAAGCCGACGCCGCAGCCCGCCACGATCAGCCCCCAACCGGCTTTGGTTGTCAGTACCTGCGAGGCGAAGCCCTTGATTTCGGCGGCCGGCGTATAGCCGAAGGCTGCGACGTAGATGGCCTGCGCGCTGGCGATCCACACCGCGAACAGGATGAACAGCAGCGCACCGAGCCCGAGCATGGCGCCGAACGATGGCGAGCGTAGCACCTCGGTGGCATGCCAGGCGGACAGTTCCTCGCCGGTTTCGCGGCGGCGGCTGAGTTCGTAGAGGCCGAGTGCGGCGAACGGTCCGATCAGCGCGAAGCCCGCCGCCAGCGGAAACAGCAGCGGCAGGATCGAATAGCCGAGCACGGTGCGCGCGATCACCAGTCCGATGAAGGGATAGATGATGCAGACCATCACGGCATGACTGGGCACCGCCTTGAAGTCCTCCCAGCCGAGGCGCAGGGCATCGCGCAGATCCGCGAGGCCGATGGTTCGGATGGCGGGCGGGGCGGTGGCGGCGTCAGCGGTGCTGGCGGTGAATGGCGTGACATTGCCGGGGTAGAGTGTGGCCATGGTCGTTGTCTCCCTTGGCGCAGCCGCCTGTTTCACGCCAAATGATGGCGCGGAGCAGCTTGCGAAAAACGATCACGATCAAGCCAGACGCGAGTGCAATGAGACTGTCATAAAGAACTGGTCTTGCCGCGAACTGTCATAGGAGCGTACCGCCGATCATGGCGGGCCGCTCGTCACGCTTCAGTGACTGCGCGACGATTGTTGCACAGCGGCCGGGAGCGCCGCGATAACCGGCAGGTCGACTGCGACCATCGCAACCGCGGCGATGTATTGGCAAGCCGGCGGCAGACGGCTAAAACGCAGGTCCGGGCGAGCGGTTGTCACCACGCTCGGAACCAAGTGCGGCGCAATCTCTTTTACCCAGACATTTACCCATCAGGGAGCATCACCATGAGCATTTTCGGCAAGATCATGAGCGCGATTTTCGGCAGCAGCGCCACTGCCGCCACGCCCGCATCGACGCCCGGTGGCACCGCCGCCGGCGCTCCCCCGGCCGCAGGCGCAGCACCTGTCGCGCCGATGGACTCCGTCGACGTCGCGGCCCTGCTGGACAAGGCCGTTGCCGCCAAAGGCGAGAAGCTGGAATGGAAGACCTCGATCGTCGACCTGATGAAGGCGCTCGACATCGACTCCAGCCTGACCGCGCGCAAGGACCTTGCCAAGGAGCTCGGCTACACCGGCGACATGAACGACTCCGCCAGCATGAACATCTGGCTGCACAAGCAGATGATGGCCAAGCTGGCCGCCAATGGCGGCAAGCTGCCGGCCGACATCAAGCACTGATCGATCGCGTTTAGATCGACGACCAGGGCCCGCGTTCGCGCGGGCCTTTTGTTGTGCCGGCCTCGACAAGGGAATATTGGGCAATGCCGGGTGTTCGCCGGACAGTGCCATGCACAGAACGAAAAGGACGCGGGATGGGATTCATGGGACGTGGCGTGCTGGCGATCGCGCTGGCCTGGGGGCTGATGTTGCCGGCGCAGGCCGAGACGCTGAAGGTGTTGACCGCCGGCGCCTTCAAACAGGTGCTGCTGGCCATGCTGCCGCAGTTCCAGGCGATGGGGCACGACGTGCAATGGGAGACCGATACGGTCGGCGGCCTCGTCAAGCGGGTCGAGGCCGGCGAGACCTTTGACGTCCTGTTCGCCTCGCCCGCGGCGCTGGCGCAGCTGCGCAAATCCGGCAAGGTCGGCGACGGCGTCGATCTCGCCCGCGTCGGTGTCGGCGTCGCGGTGAAGGAGGGCGCTGCGAAGCCGGATATCGGCACCGTGGAGGGCTTCAAGCAGGCGCTGCTGGCGGCGCGGGCGGTGGCCTATATCGATCCGGCCGCGGGCGGCAGCAGCGGTATCTATGTGGCCGGGCTGATCGACAGGCTCGGCATCGGCGATGCCGTGCGCAAGAAGTCGGTGCTGGTGAAGGGTGGCTACTCCGCCGAGCGCGTGGTCTCAGGTGAGGCCGACATCGCGGTGCAGCAGATCAGCGAATTGCTGCCGGTGAAGGGCGTCGTGCTGGCCGGTCCTTTGCCTCTGGAGATCCAGAACTATACGGTCTACTCCGCGGCGCTGGCACCCGGCACCGCAAAGGCTGCGGCGGGGCAAGCGCTGATCGATCTGCTGCAGGGCAGGGACGGCGCCGCCGCGATGGCGACCAAAGGCATGGAAGCGGTCGACCGGGCGCCGGGCAAGTAAGACCACTGAGCAACAAAAACAAAAGACTGGAGAGAACGCCATGGACAACATCGACCGCAGGACGATTCTGACCACCGGCGCGCTGGCGCTCGCCGGCGCCGCCGCGCAGACGGCGCCGGCGCGCGCGCAGTCCGCGCCGAAGACATTGTTCGCCGTGCCGGCCGTCACCATCCCCATCGTCGGCGCGAGCGAGGTGTTTCCGGTGCGCCGGATCTACTGCATCGGCCGCAACTACGCGGCGCACGCCATCGAGCGCGGCTCCGATCCCACGCGCGAACCGCCGTTCTTCTTCCAGAAGCCCACCGACGCGATCCAGAATGTCGGCATCGGCGAGGTCGCCGAGCATCCCTATCCGTCGCTCACCAAGAACTATCACCACGAGGTCGAGCTGGTCGCGGCGCTGAAATCCGGCGGCACCAACATTCCCGCCGACAAGGCGCTGGACCACGTCTACGGCTATGCTGTCGGTCTCGACATGACCCGCCGCGATCTGCAGAACGCCCAAGCGGCCGAGAAGAAGCCATGGGAGATCGGCAAGAGTTTTGACCATGCCGCGGTGATCGGGCCGATCCATCCGGTCAGCAAGACCGGGCATTTCACCAAGGGCGCCATCTCGCTGGCGGTGAACGGCACGGTGCGGCAGAATTCCGACATGGACAAGATGATCTGGAGCGTCGCCGAGCAGATCGCCAAACTGTCGGAAGCGTTCGAGCTGAAGGCCGGCGACATCATCTATTCCGGCACCCCGGAGAATGTCGGCCCGGTGGTCAAGGGCGACGTGCTGCTGTGCAAGCTGCAGGGGCTGCCGGACATGTCGATCAGGATCGTCTGAGATCCGAGACAAGCGCGTCGCCTGCATCGAGGCTCCGTCATGGCCGGGCGTGTCCCGGGCATCCACGAGGTGATGAAGAGCGTGGATGCCCGGCACAAGGCCGGGCATGACAGCGTGAAGCGCTCGTCAGCCCTTCAGGTCCGCCACTTCCGGATGCTGCGCGAGATAGTCCACGACGAATGAACACCCGGCGACCACCTTGTGCCCGTCGGCCCGGATCAGCTCCAGCGCGCCCTTGACCAGCTCTGAGGCGATGCCGCGGCCGCGCAGGGCCGGCGGCGTCTCGGTGTGGTGGATGATCACGCGGTCGCCGGCCAGACGATAATTGGCGAAGGCGAGCGAGCCCTCGACGGCGAGTTCGAAACGCTGGCTGGTCTTGTTGTCGGTGACGTCGGTCATGTCTGCCTTCAGGTCTTGAGAGAATCGGTCAGCAACTGGCGCACCGACCATGCTTCGCCGTCGACCGCGCCGCGGATGTCGTCGATCTTCCAGTGCCCGCCGTCGCGCACGAAATCATAGCGGATGGTGTTGTCTTCGGCGTGCTTGCGCGGCTCCTGGGCGCTCGAGCTGGTGAGCGCCACGGCGACGGTGGCGAGGGCCGCGTCGAGCTTCTCTGCTGTCGCGGTGAAGGACTTGACGTCGGGATTTTGCGAATTGGTGACGGGATCGAAATCCACCGGCCCGACCTCACCCTTGGGCGTCCGCGCCTCCGCCTTGTTCCACAGCGCTGCCAGCGATTTCGACAGGTATTTGGCCCGTGCCGGCTTTTCCAGTGTGACGAAGCCGCCGCCTTCGTCGCCCTTGCCGGCGGTGACCCGGGCATAGATGGCGTTGACGATCGCCAGCGGATCGTTGGCGACCGGCGCGGCATGGGCTGAGGGCGTGGCGAGCAAAGCAAGTGCTGCGACCACAAAGGCACGGCGGGCGAGCATCAAATCCTCCAAACGGTCAGGTGTGACGCTTATAAACCGGAACTGGCGGCCGGTTAATGCTAAGAGGATGCATAGCGGCGCAGCATTTTCAGTATTGCGCATCCGTCTCACGGCGCGCCCCGACCGGGCGCGCCCACAACATCCATTGGAATTTTACGATGTCGAACGCGCCCAATCAAAAAGGCCCCAACACCAAGAAGAAGCAGAAATGCAAGAACTGCGAAGGCAAGGGCCTGCTCAAGAAGGGCGACAAGGTGGTGACCTGCCAGCGCTGCAAGGGCACGGGGCTGCGGTGACAGGTTAGGATCCCTCGTCGGGAATGTTCAGCACCGTGCCGCAGGCCTTGCAGTGCACTGCGTCGCTGTCGTGGCGCTGCAGGCCGCAGTCGGGGCAGGGAAAGCGTACCTTGCTCGGACTCAGCAGGGCACGGGCGAGATTGAAAAACAGCGTGACGCCGAAAATCATGATGACGACGCTGATCAACCGGCCCACCGTGCCAGGCAGAGTGATGTCGCCAAAGCCGGTCGTTGTCAGGGCGGTGACTGTGAAATACAGCGCATCTGCATAGTTGGCGATTTGCTCGTTGTGGAATTTCTGCGTCTCGTAGACCACCGCTGTCATCACGAAAATGAAGACCGCGAGGTTGGTCACGGCGCCGATGACCTCCTCGTTGCGCCGGAAGAAAACACTGTCGGCGCGCAGCCGTTCGACCATCTGATAATCGCGCAGCAGCCGCAGCGTCCGCAGAATGCGCAGGAACCCGGCGGCCTCGCCGGCAAACGGCGCCAGAAACGAAATGATCGCCACGATGTCGGCCCAGGTCGCCATCCGCGTGAATTCGCGCAGCCGATGCGGGCTGATAAACAGGCGCGCCGCGAAATCGGCCAGGATCAGCACGCCAAACATGACGTCCAGCGCCTCGAACAGGTCGCTCGATGGCAGGAACGACGTGGCGATGATGAACAGCACCGTGACGATATCGAACGCTAGATGTTTGGTCCCAGCATTTGATGGTGCATTATTCTCCGACGGTTGGAAGGATGCGCTATGGGACAGGTTCACCACGGGAGCGCCACAACGACAGCGGCGGTCCGTCGAGCGATACAACATAGTCAAGAGAGCCTGAGGGTCTTGGCCAGGCGGCATGGGATCAATCCCAAGACCGTCGCCAAGTGGAAGGCGCGGGCCTCGGTCGAAGATCTACGAACCGGGCCGAAAGACCCGAAGTCGACGGTTCTGACGGTCGAGGAAGAGGCGCTTATTGTCGCCTTCCGGCGGCACACGCTGCTGCCGCTCGATGACTGCTTGTATGCCCTGCAACCAACCATCCCGCATCTGACGCGCTCGTCACTGCATCGCTGCCTGCAGCGCCACGACATCTCGCGATTGCCTGAAGTCGAGGGCGACAAGCCAGATCGGCGTAAGTTCAAGACCTATCCGATCGGCTACTTTCACATCGACATCGCCGAGGTCCGCACCGAGCAGGGCAAGCTCTATCTGTTCGTGGGGATCGACCGGACCTCAAAGTTCGCCTTCGTCGAGTTGCACGAGAAAGCCACTCGGCGCATCGCCGGCGACTTCCTGCGCCACCTGATCGCGGCCGTGCCCTACAAGATCCACACCGTGCTGACCGACAATGGCACGCACTTCACCACGCCCGGTGCCGGTGGCTCAGCGGTCCCTGAGATCAAGCTGGCCCTCGAGCGTGGCGAGCCGGTCTGGGCCCATGGCTTTGAGTTGGCTTGCGCCCAGGCCGACATCGATCATCGCCTCACCAAGCCCAAGCACCCCTGGACCAATGGCCAGGTCGAACGGATGAACCGGACTATCAAGGAAGCGACCGTCAAGCGCTTCCACTACGAGACCCACGACCAACTCCGTCGCCACCTCGGCGACTTCATCGACGCCTACAACTTCGCGCGTCGGCTAAAGACCCTGCAGGGCCTCACACCCTACGAGTACGTTTGTAAGATCTGGACAAAAGAGCCCACCAGATTCAATGTTGATCCGACCCATCAAAGTCCGGGACTAAACATCTAGGATCTAAGCCATTAGGTCTCACTCCGCCGCCTCGACCTTCCGCTTCTTAGGCTTGCCGGCCTTCTCCAGCACCGGCTTCAGGAACTTGCCGGTGTAGCTCCGTGGCGCCTTGACGATGTCTTCGGGCGGGCCCCAGGCGACAATTTCGCCGCCGCCGTCGCCGCCTTCGGGGCCGAGGTCGATGACCCAGTCTGCGGTCTTGATGACTTCGAGATTGTGCTCGATCACCACCACCGTGTTGCCCTGCGACACCAGCTCGTGCAGCACTTCCAGCAGTTTTGCGACGTCGTGGAAGTGCAGGCCGGTGGTCGGCTCATCCAGGATGTACAGCGTGCGGCCGGTGGCGCGCTTGGACAGCTCCTTGGCCAGCTTGACGCGCTGCGCCTCGCCGCCGGACAAAGTCGTGGCCTGCTGGCCGACATGAATGTAGTCGAGGCCGACGCGCTGCAATGTCTTGAATGTCTCGCGGACGCGCGGCACCGCCTTGAAGAAGTCGGCGGCTTCTTCCACGGTCATGTCGAGCACGTCGGCGATCGACTTGTTCTTGAACAGCACTTCCAGGGTTTCGCGGTTGTAGCGCTTGCCCTTGCAGGTGTCGCAGGTGACGTAGACGTCCGGCAGGAAGTGCATCTCGATCTTGATGACACCGTCGCCCTGGCAGGCCTCGCAGCGGCCGCCCTTGACGTTGAACGAGAACCGGCCGGGCTCGTAGCCGCGCGCCTTGGATTCCGGCAGGCCGGCGAACCATTCGCGGATCGGCGTGAAGGCGCCGGTATAGGTCGCTGGATTGGAGCGCGGCGTGCGGCCGATCGGCGACTGGTCGATGTCGATGATCTTGTCGATATGCTCGAGGCCCTCGATGCGGTCGTGCGGGGCCGCGCCCTCGCTGGCATTGTTGAGTTTGCGCGCGATCGCCTTGTACAAAGTGTCGATCAGCAGCGTCGACTTGCCGCCGCCGGACACGCCGGTCACCGCGGTGAACAGGCCGAGCGGGATTTCCGCCGAGACGTTCTTGAGATTGTTGCCGCGGGCGTTGATCACCTTGATGGTACGGCGATGGTTCGGCGGCCGGCGCTCGGGCACCGGCACCGACAGTTCGCCGGTGAGATATTTGCCGGTCAGCGATTTCGGATTGGCCATCACCTGCGCGGGCGTGCCCTGGGCGACTATGTGGCCGCCATGGGTGCCGGCGCCGGGGCCGACGTCGACCACGTAGTCCGCCGCCAGCACCGCATCCTCGTCATGCTCGACCACGATCACGGTATTGCCGAGGTCGCGCAGCCGCCGCAGCGTGTCGAGCAGCCGGGCGTTGTCGCGTTGGTGCAGGCCGATGGACGGCTCGTCCAGCACATAGAGCACGCCGGTGAGGCCGGAGCCGATCTGCGACGCCAGCCGGATGCGCTGGCTCTCGCCGCCCGACAATGTGCCGGAGGCGCGCGCCAAAGTGAGATAGTTGAGGCCGACGTCGAGCAGGAACGACAGCCGCTCGCGGATCTCCTTGAGGATGCGGACGGCGATCTCGTTCTGCTGGGTGTTCAGCATGGTCGGCACGGTCTTGAACCATTCGCCGGCTGATCGTACCGACATCTCGGAGACCTCGCCGATATGCTTGCCGCCGATCTTGACCGACAGCGCTTCCGGCTTCAGGCGATAGCCGAGGCAGGCATCGCAGGGCACGTCGGAAAAATACTTGCCGAGCTCCTCGCGCGCCCACTCGCTCTCGGTCTCGCGGAAGCGGCGGTCGATATTGGTGACCACGCCCTCGAACGGCTTCTTGGTGTCGTAGGCGCGCACGCCGTCCTCGTAGGAGAATTTTATCTCGTCATCGCCGGAGCCATGGAGGAGGGCGTTCTGCGTCTTCTTCGGCAGGTCCTTCCACTTGGTATCCAGGGTGAACTTGTAGAATTTGCCGAGCGCGGTGAGCGTCTGGATGTAATAGGGCGACGACGACTTGGCCCAAGGCGCGATTGCGCCTTTTCGCAAGGTCAGTTCCTTGTCGGGGATCACCAGTTCGGCGTCGATGGTCTGCTCGATGCCGAGGCCGCCGCATTTCGGGCAGGCGCCATAGGGATTGTTGAACGAGAACAGCCGCGGCTCGACTTCCGGAATGGTGAAGCCGGACACCGGGCAGGCGAATTTTTCCGAGAACAGGATGCGTTCGGCGCCGGTCTTGTCGTGGATTTTTGCAACCTTCTTGTCGGCTTTCTTCTCAGCCGCGGGGGGCGCGGCCGGCGCCGCGGGAACGTCGGCGTATTCGATGACCGCGAGGCCTTCGGCGAGTTTTAGCGCGGTCTCAAAACTTTCGGCCAGGCGCTGGCCGATGTCCGGCCGCACAACGATGCGGTCGACCACCACGTCGATGTCGTGCGGGAATTTTTTGTCGAGCACCGGCGCTTCGGCGAGTTCGTGGAAGGCGCCGTCGATCTTGACGCGCTGGAAGCCCTTCTTGAGGTATTCCGCCATCTCCTTGCGGTATTCGCCCTTGCGGCCGCGCACCACCGGCGCCAGCAGATAGAGGCGCGTGCCTTCCGGCAGCGCCAGCACGCGATCGACCATCATGGAGACGGTCTGGCTTTCGATCGGCAGGCCGGTGGCCGGCGAGTAGGGCACGCCGACGCGGGCCCACAGCAGGCGCATGTAGTCGTAGATCTCGGTGACGGTGCCGACCGTGGAGCGCGGGTTCTTCGAGGTGGTCTTCTGCTCGATGGAGATGGCCGGCGACAGGCCGTCGATCTGGTCGACGTCCGGCTTCTGCATCATCTCCAGGAACTGGCGGGCATAGGCCGACAGCGATTCGACGTAGCGGCGCTGGCCCTCGGCATAGATGGTGTCGAAGGCGAGCGACGACTTGCCGGAGCCCGACAGGCCGGTGAATACCACCAGCTTGTCGCGCGGGATCTCCAGGTCGACGTTCTTGAGATTGTGCTCGCGGGCGCCGCGAATGGTGATCGAGCGCAGGTTGGCACCGGTCTGGCGCTTCGCCTTGATGACTTCATCCATGACAGACATTCCCAGACGCGCGAGACGCGCCGCATTCGGGCGCGCATCGCCGGCGGACCGGGATCGAACGCCAATTGATTGATTTCAGAACATAGGAAGAACGATGGCGGATTTCCAGTGCCGCCGGCGCTTCATCAACGATTTGTTGCACGGCCGCCTGGGGGGCGCGCAGTCGTGCAGATGGTGATGAAGGGCCACATAAAAAAGGCCGGCTTTTCAGCCGGCCTTTTCCAGATCAGAAGGCCTTGAAGGCCTGCGAAGCTCAGTACTTGGCGACGACCGGACCACCCCAGCGGTAGTTGATGCGGGCGGTGACCATATCGACGTCCTGACCGATGCGATCCGAGGTGGTCGCCGGCGAGGTGAAGGTCACGTTGCGCGAACCGAGGAAGATATGGTCGTATTCGACGCCGACCGACCAGTTCGGGGTGAAGCCGTATTCGAGGCCCACGCCAACCGTGCCGCCCCAGCGGGTTTCCGAAGCGGTGCCGGTGTTCACGGTCGCGCCGTTGAGGAAGTAGTTGTACTTGTCGGAAGCAACGCCGGCGCCGCCCTTCACGTAGAGCAGGGCGTTGTTCCAGGCGTAGCCGACCTGACCGGTGAACAGGCCGAGAGCCTGGATCTTCGAACGGTTGGTGAAGGCCGGGAAAGCGGTGCTGACGTTGGAGCCGGAGAGGTCAGCCCAGTCGCCCTGCGCTTCCAGACCGAACACCCAGGCGCTCGACTGCCAGCGGTAGCCGATCTGGCCACCGGCGACAGCGCCGGATGCGTCATGGCAACCTTCCGAAACCGCAAGGGTCGGTGCAGCGAGGCTGCCGAGCGAGTCCCAGCACTTGCGGCTGGTGCCGTAACCGGCGTTGGCGCCGATATAGAAGCCCGACCAGTCATACATCGCGACCATCATCGGCGGCGCCTTGGTGTAGGGGCGGGCGGCGAGATCAGCGGCGGAAGCGGACGTGGCCATCCCCAGGGTGGCGAGAGCTGCCGAAGCGAGCAAAAACTTTTTCATCGAATTTCCCCTCAGTACATGCGCTTCCAACCGAAGCGGCCAGGTGCAGCGCTGTCGCTGCCGATTCCATGCCGTAAATATACGCGAGGTTGCAAAAAAAGTCCGTCACCCAAAAGCAACAGTCGTCTGCGATCTGCGAAGCACCGTAAATTATTGTTCTGTTTACGAAAGTATTGATTTACCGCCCGCCCGCGGCAGCAACCGAGCGGTTGTGCGCTGCAGGCCACAGCGCAGCGGACGAGGCCGCCGTCCGGGCTCGGACGCCGGCAGTCTTGAGAACAAAAATGGAACATGCTACTGATGATCCCGTGGATAAGTCGTGATCGGCGGCCTGACGAAGCCCGGACCGTATAGGGTCGGAAAAATGGCGATCGCGCGGGGGCCTGACGGTCCGGCGGATATCCAATCAGCAATTTGAGTTTCGAGTGCAGGAGAACGGCGATGGCGGGAAGCGTGAACAAGGTGATTTTGGTCGGTAATCTCGGCAAGGATCCCGAGGTTCGGCGGATGCAGAACGGCAATCCGGTCGTGAACCTCACCGTTGCGACCTCCGACACCTGGCGCGACAAGGCGACCGGCGAGCGCAAGGAAAAGACCGAGTGGCATCGCGTGGTGATCTTCAGCGAGGGCCTCGCCAAGGTGGCTGAGCAATATCTCAAGAAGGGCGCCAAGGTTTACATCGAAGGCGCGCTGCAGACCCGCAAGTGGACCGATCCGCAGGGCGTAGAGAAGTACTCCACCGAGATCGTGCTGCAGGGCTTCAATTCGACGCTGACCATGCTGGACGGCAAGGGCGGCGGTGCGGGGGCCGGCGGTGGCGACAGCTACGGCGGCGACATGGGCGGCGACTTCGGCGCGAGCAGCCCGTCGAGCGCTCCGCCGCGCCGTGCCGCAGTGGCCGCCTCGTCGGGGGGCGGCCGCAGCAGCGACATGGATGACGACATTCCGTTCTGAGGCGCGCGTCTTAGAGCATCTTCCGGCACGCCGGCGTCCTCGGACGCCGGCGTTTTTTTTAAGCGGGATGACAATCCCGGATGATAATCCGGAGTCGTGCCGTCTCAGCACTCTCACGGTTCACGGATGCGCTCAGTCCCAGAGTGCGCCGCCGCGCCGCGAGCCCGCCGACTGCACCTCGGCAGCGGCCTACATGCGATGAACTTGACAATGGAAAGATTGATGTAAAAGATGTTTACATTCGTTCGAGCCCGTTCAGGTGCCTGTCATGTCGCTCCAGCCGTTGCTCGATGCTGCCACGCCCATCCCGCTGCACGCACTGGCGGCGATGGCCGCGTTCGTGCTCGGGGTGGTCCAGCTCGTCGCGCCCAAGGGCACGCTGCCGCATCGCACGTTGGGCTGGGTCTGGGTGGCGCTGATGGCCACCGTGGCGATCAGCTCGTTCTGGATCCATGGCCACAGTTTCCGCCTGTGGCGGAGCTGGAGTCCGATCCACCTGCTTTCGATTTTTGCCCCGTTGATGCTGGTGCTGGCGGTGGTCCGCGCCCGGCAGCACCAGGTCAGGGCGCACTCCATCATCATGATCTCGATCTTCACCGGCGCCCTGGTCATCGCCGGCCTGTTCACGCTGGTCCCGGGCCGGATCATGCATACGGCGATGTTCGGACCATAGCGCCGGCGCGGATTCGCCCGTCGCGGCATGGCCGATCGCGGGACCCGCTGCAAGGCCCGATAGCCTCCCTTAAGTGATTGGAAAACCGGAGATAAAATCCGCTGGCCGGGGACGGGCAGGGGTGGCTTGCGGGCGCGCGATGCGCTATATGATTCCCAGCAAAACCTGACCGGAAATCATCATTGTCCGACACTGAAGACAACAAGCCCGGGGAGCCGCCGGCCCCCTCGGATATTCGTCCCGTTTCGATTCTCGATGAGATGAAACGCTCGTACCTCGATTACGCCATGAGCGTGATCGTGGCGCGCGCGTTGCCCGATGCGCGCGACGGCCTCAAGCCCGTGCATCGTCGCATCCTGTTCGCCATGTACGAGAACGGCTTCGAATGGAACAAGCCGTACCGCAAGTCGGCTCGCACCGTCGGCGACGTCATCGGTAAGTATCATCCGCATGGCGACCAGTCGGTCTATGACGCCATGGTCCGCATGGCGCAGGACTTCTCCATGCGCGTGCCGCTGATCGACGGCCAGGGCAATTTCGGTTCGGTGGACGGCGATGCTGCGGCCGCCATGCGATATACGGAATCGCGCCTGACCAAGATCCGCGCAGCTGCTGATCGACGACATCGACAAGGACACCGTCGATTATCAGGATAACTACGACGGTTCGTTCCGCGAACCGCGGGTGCTGCCTGCCAAATTCCCCAACCTGCTGGTCAACGGTGCCGGCGGCATCGCCGTCGGCATGGCCACCAACATCCCGCCGCACAATCTCGGCGAAGTCATCGACGCCTGCACGGCGCTGATCGACGAGCCCGGCCTCACCATCGATGACCTGATCAAGATCATCCCCGGGCCGGACTTTCCGACCGGCGGCATCATTCTCGGCCGCGCCGGCATCCGGCAGGCCTATCTGACCGGCCGCGGTTCCATCGTGATGCGCGGCAAGGTGTCGATCGACACCATCCGCAAGGATCGCGAAGCGATCGTCATCTCGGAAATTCCCTACCAGGTGAACAAGGCCACCATGGTCGAGCGCATCGCCGAACTGGTGCGCGAGAAGAAGATCGAGGGCATCTCCGACCTGCGCGACGAATCCGACCGCGACGGTTTTCGCGTGGTCATCGAGATGAAACGCGACGCGGTGCCCGAGGTGGTGCTGAACCAGCTCTACAAGTTCACCCCGCTGCAGACCAATTTCAGCGCCAACGTGGTGGCGCTCGACGCCGGCCGGCCGCAGGTGATGAACCTGAAGGACCTGCTGACGCTGTTCATCGCGTTCCGCGAACAGGTCGTCACCCGGCGCACCAAGTTCCTGCTCAACAAGGCGCGCGATCGCGCCCATATCCTGGTCGGCCTGGCCATCGCGGTGGCCAATATCGACGAGGTTATTCGCGTGATCCGCACCTCGCCCGATCCGGCGACGGCGCGCGATATCCTGATGTCGCGCGACTGGCCGGCCAAGGACGTGGCCACGATGATCATGCTGATCGACGATCCCCGCCACACGCTTGCCGAGGACGGCACGGCGCGGCTGTCGTTCGAGCAGGCCAAGGCGATCCTCGATCTGCGCCTGGCGCGCCTGACGGCCCTCGGCCGCGAGGAAATTTCCGACGAGCTGGAAAAGCTCGCGGTGGAGATCGCCGACTATCTCGAGATCCTGCGTTCGCGCGCCCGCGTGCAGAGCATCATCAAGGACGAGTTGTCGGCGGTGAAGTCCGAATTCGCCACCCCGCGCAAGACCGTGATCATGGAGCACGAGGGCGAGGTCGAGGATGAGGACCTGATCCAGCGCGAGGACATGGTGGTGACCGTGTCCCATGCCGGCTACGTCAAGCGGGTGCCGCTGTCGACCTACCGCGCGCAGCGCCGCGGCGGCAAGGGTCGCTCCGGCATGGCGACGCGGGACGAGGATTTCGTCAGCCGGCTGTTCGTCGCCTCGACCCATACGCCGGTGCTGTTCTTCTCGTCGCGCGGCCAGGTCTACAAGGAAAAGGTCTGGCGGCTGCCGATCGCGCCGCCGAACGGCCGCGGCAAGGCGCTGATCAACATCCTGCCGCTGGAGCAGGGCGAGCGCATCACCACCATCATGCCGCTGCCCGAGGACGAGGCGACCTGGGAAACCCTCGACGTCATGTTCGCCACCACCGGCGGCGGCGTCCGGCGCAACAAGTTGTCGGACTTTGTCGACGTGCGCCGGTCCGGCATCATCGCCATGAAGCTCGACGAGGGCGAAGCCATCGTCGATGTGCAGATCTGCACCGAGCATGACGACGTGCTGCTGACGGCCGCGGGCGGCCAGTGCATCCGTTTCCCTGTCTCCGACGTGCGCGTGTTCCAGGGTCGCAGCTCCATGGGCGTGCGCGGCATCACGCTCGGCGACAAGGACAAGCTGATCTCGCTCACCATCCTGCGCCACATGGATGCGAATTCCGAGGAGCGTGCGGCCTATCTGCGGCGCGCCAATGCGGTGCGCCGTGGCGGCGTCGAGGAACGCGGTCTGGTCGAGGACGAGGCGGCCGCCGCCGAGACGGAAGAGGCGACCGCGGCGATCGAACTCGGCGAGCAACGCTATGTGGAGATGTCGGCCTCCGAGCAGTTCGTGCTGACCATCAGCGAGAACGGCTACGGCAAGCGGACCTCATCGTTCGAGTACCGGACCACCGGTCGCGGCGGCAAGGGCATCGTCGCCATGTCGGTCAACGGCCGTAACGGCCGGCTGGTCGCCTCGTTCCCGGTGGAGGACGACGACCAGATCATGCTGGTGACCGACAAGGGGCAGCCGATCCGCTGTCCGGTGGGCGGCATCCGCATTGCCGGCCGTTCGACCCAGGGCGTGACCGTGTTCGACACGGCCGAGGACGAGCATGTGGTGTCGGTTGAGCGGATCGGGGAAACTGGTGAGGAGCCGGAAGGCAACGGTACGGCACCGGTCGTCGACGAGTGAGTGACCGGACTTAAAAGCTCGCTGGAATCAAAAAGCCCCCGGTGGAAGCCGGGGGCTTTTTGATGGAGCGGGCAGGTGACGGACGGTTACTTGCGCTCGGCGGTCACCAGCCGGGCCTCGCGGATATTGGCAGACTTGGTGCCGGCGTTGCGCAGGCAGGAGGCCTCGAAATTGGGCCAGGCCTGCTGCGAGCAGTCGCGGCCGAGCGGCTTGATGTCGAGGCGGTCGCCTTTTGCCAGCGCCACCGGCACCGACGCTTCTACCTGCGGCGCGAAGCCCGGGAGAACGGTGAGGGCGGCGGCGACGAAAGCTGCGATCGCGATGGCTGAAAGTGTCTTGATCATGACGGTCCCCTGTCATTTGGGCCGTTTTGGCCCGTTTTGGCTTGTCGCTTCCTGTGGGTGCCTGAATAGTCAGGCGCTGTTTCAAGAAGTTGTCGTCACCTGGAAAACTGGTTTCGTCCGCCCCGAATTTCTGTTTCGTCCATCCTTCGGGACGACACATGAGGTCGGAAACCGCTGTCTTTTCAGCCACGTCGCCGGCTCCCCCAATAGACGCGCCAGCCCCCGTGTTGGTTCGATTCACGGCTTAAAATAAACCTTGGCAGAAGGTGGGGTTTTAGGGGAACCAACTCGGCTTGCAGCGTTTCCAAGGGCGCGCTAGAGGGGGGGATGCCCCGTATCGCGCTTTATCCCGGCTCATTCGACCCCGTTACCAATGGTCACCTCGACGTGGTCCGCCACGCCGTCGGCCTGTGCGACAGGCTGATCGTGGCGATCGGCGTGCACCCCGGCAAGAAGCCGCTGTTCTCCACCGAGGAGCGGCTGGAAATGGTGGAAGCAGTATTCGCGCCGCTGGCCGCCGCCGCCGGCTGCGCCTTCGACTGCACCACCTACGACAATCTGACCATCACCGCGGCGCAAAAGGCCGGCGCCACGATCATGATCCGCGGTCTGCGCGATGGCACCGACCTCGACTACGAAATGCAGATCGCCGGCATGAACGAGACCATGGCTCCCGCGGTGCAAACCGTTTTTCTGCCGGCTTCGGTGAGCGTTCGCCCGATCACCGCCACACTGGTGCGGCAAATCGCGGCCATGGGTGGTGACGTCTCGGCGTTCGTGCCGCCGGCGGTCGCCGAAAGCCTGAAGCTGAAATTCGCCTGACGTTCAAACTCGCCGGTTGACCGGCTTTCTCTGATCCGGAGTTTTCATGATCCGCATTTTCGCCGTCGCTGCTGCCCTGCTGGTCGCAGCTCCCGTGCTCGCGCAAGCGCCTGCCGCCATGGCGCCCGCCACCGCGCTGCCGGCTGGTCTCGACAAGGCCAATGCCGTGGTGATCGACACCACCAAGGGGCGCATCGTGTTCAAGCTGCGCACGGATCTGGCGCCCAAGCATGCCGAGCGCATCAAGCTGCTGACCCGCGAAGGCTATTACAACAACGTGCCGTTCCATCGCGTCATGGACGGCTTCATGGCGCAGACCGGCGACGGCCAGAATTTTAACGGCACCGGCGGCTCGAAGTATCCGAACCTGAAGGCCGAGTTTTCTTCGGTCCCGTTCAAGCGCGGCATCGTCGGTATGGCCCGCGCCGCCTCCGAGGATTCCGCCAATTCGCAGTTCTTCATCATGCTGGCGGAGAATGCCGGCCTGAACGGCAAGTACACCGTGGTCGGCGAAGTCGTCTCCGGCATGGATGTCGTCGACAAGCTCAAGAAGGCCCCGGCCGGTTCGCCGAGCGGCGCGGTCACCGACCCCGACAAGATGGTCAAGGTGCAGATCGCCTCCGACATCAAGTAACCATCAATGCTGCGACGATCGACTTCGGTTGTCGTCGCGGCAGGCCTGCTGGCCCTGACGTTTGCGGGCGCAGGCAAAGCGATCGCTCAGGATCGGCCGGTCGCCACGCTGGAGGAGATGTTTGCGAGGCTGCAACGCTGCTGGCGAGCGCCGGCGCTGCCCCGCGGACATCCGGGGATGCAGATCACGGTGCTGTTCAGCCTGCAGCGCGATGGACAGATCTTCGGCAAGCCGCGGATCACATTTGAAACGCCGGACGCTTCCGCGGCCGACAGCATTGCCTACCGAACGGCTGTGATGGAGACATTGCAACATTGCACGCCGATGCCATTTACCGGGGGCCTGGGCGACGCCGTCGCAGGACGCCCCTTCAGAGTGCGGTTTGACGACCGCAGAAACCAACCCAAACCAGCAGAGAAGCAAGCATGGCTGTTACCGAAAACACTTTGATCCTCGAAACCACCCAGGGTCCCGTTACCATCGAGATGCGCCCGGACCTCGCGCCGGGCCATGTCGCCCGCATCAAGGAACTGGTCCGCGAAGGATTCTATGACGGCATCGTGTTCCACCGCGTCATCGACGGCTTCATGGCGCAGACCGGCTGCCCGCAGGGCACCGGCACCGGCGGTTCCGGCAAGAAGCTGAAGGCCGAGTTCAACAAGGAGCCGCATGTCCGCGGCACCACCTCGATGGCCCGCGCGGCGAGCCCGGATTCCGGCGACAGCCAGTTCTTCATCTGCTTCGACGACGCCTCGTTCCTCAACAACCAGTACACGGTGTGGGGCAAGGTCGTGGAAGGCATGGAGAACGTCGACAAGATCAAGCGCGGCGAGCCGGTGCAGAACCCCGACAAGATCGTCAAGGCCCACATGGCCGCCGACGCCGCGGCGTAAGCAGAACGTCGCTCACTACCAGAGTTCGTCATGCCCGGGCTTGTCCCGGGCATCCACGTTTTAAGACGTCATCGCAAGCGACACGTGGATGGCCGGGACAAGCCCGGCCATGACGTACCCATAGAACGACAACGTATGCGCACCGACCTTTTCGACTTTCATCTGCCGCCTGAGAATATCGCGCTGCGCCCCGCCAGCCCGCGCGATTCTGCGCGGCTGCTGGTGGTGCAGCCCGGTGCTGGGCTGCAGGACCAGACCGTTGCCGATTTGCCGGGCTGGCTGCGGCCGGGCGATCAGCTGGTGGTCAACGACACCAAGGTGATTTCCGCGCAGCCTGGCCGGCCGCCGCATCGGCCGCGAGCCCGAGACCAGGATCGACGCCACGCTGATCAAGCGGCTCGACGGCTCACGCTGGCAGGCGCTGGTCAAACCGGCCAAGCGGCTGGTACCCGGCGATACCGTGCGTTTCGGCAGCGAGGGGCGGGTCTGCCTGCTCGGCCATCTCGATGCCGTCGTCGAGGCCAAGGGCGAGGCCGGCGAAGTGACGTTGTCGTTCAGCTTTCACGGTCCCGCACTCGACCAGGCCATCGCCGAACTCGGCGCGCCGCCGCTGCCGCCCTATATCGCCGCCCGCCGCAAGCCGGACGAGCGCGACGCCGAAGACTACCAGACCATGTTCGCGACCCAGGACGGCGCGGTGGCCGCGCCCACCGCCGGGCTGCATTTCACCCCGGCGCTGGAAGCCGCACTGCGCGAACGCGGCGTCGGCCTGCATCGGGTGACGCTGCATGTCGGGGCGGGCACCTTCCTGCCGGTCAAGGTCGAGGACACCACCGAGCACAAGATGCATTCGGAGTGGGGCACCATCTCGCGCGAGACCGCGGATGCGCTGAACGCCGCGCGCACGGCCGGCGGCCGGGTTGTCGCCGTCGGCACCACTTCGCTGCGGCTGCTGGAAAGCGCCGCCACCGAAGACAACATCATCCATCCCTTCGCCGACGAGACCGCGATCTTCATCACGCCGGGCTATCGCTTTCGCGCGGTCGACCTGCTGCTGACCAATTTTCATCTGCCGAAGTCGACGCTGTTCATGCTGGTCTCGGCCTTCAGCGGCTTCGAGACCATGACGAAGGCCTATGCCCACGCCATCGCGTCCGGCTATCGGTTCTATTCCTATGGCGACGCCAGCCTGCTGTTTCCGGATAAAACCAACTCATGACCGTACCCAATCATTTTGAACTGCTCGGCACCGACGGCGCCGCGCGTCTGGGCCGGTTGACCACGCCGCACGGCGAGGTTCGCACCCCGGCCTTCATGCCGGTCGGAACGCTCGGCGCCATGAAGGGCCTGCACTGGCGCGAGGTGCGCGACGCCGGCGCCGACATCGTGCTCGGCAACACCTATCACCTGATGCTGCGCCCCGGAGCGGAGCGGATCGCAGCCCTTGGCGGCCTGCAGAAATTCACCACCTGGAACGGGCCGATGCTGACCGATTCCGGCGGCTTCCAGGTGATGTCGCTGGCGCAGCTGCGCAAGGTCACGGAGCAGGGCGTCACCTTCCGCTCGCATATCGACGGCGCCAAGTTCGAGCTGACGCCGGAGCGCGCCATCGAGATCCAGCGGCTGCTGAATTCCGATATCGCCATGCAGCTCGACGAATGCGTGCGGCTGCCGGCCGAGCACGCCGACATCGACCGCGCCATGCAGCCGTCGCTGCGCTGGGCGGAGCGCTGCAAGCGCGCCTTCGAGACGGCGCCGGACGGCTACATGCTGTTCGGCATCGGGCAGGGCGGCGACGTGCCGGCGCTGCGTCGCCTGAGCGCGCAGGGCCTCGTCGATATCGGCTTTCATGGCTATGCCATCGGCGGCCTTGCGGTCGGCGAGCCGCAGGACGTCATGCTGGCGATGATCGAGGAAGTCGTGCCGATCCTGCCATCAGACCGGCCGCGCTATCTGATGGGCGTCGGCACGCCGGACGACATGCTGGAAGCGGTGGCGCGCGGCGTCGACATGTTCGACTGCGTGATGCCGACCCGCAACGGCCGCCACGGCATGGCCTTCACCCGCCACGGCCAGCTCAATATGCGCAACGCCCGCCACATCGACGATCCCCGTCCGCTGGATGAAGAAAGTACCTGGCCGTCGACGCGGGACTATTCCCGCGCCTACATCCATCATCTGGTGCGCTCCGGCGAGACGCTGGGCGCGATGCTGCTGTCGGAAATCAACATCGCCTATTACCAGAGCCTGATGCAGGGCATCCGTGCGGCGATCGCGAATGGGACCTTCGCCGAATTCCGCGAGCGCACCCGCGCGGGCTGGGCACAGGGCGATATCCCGCCGCGTTGACGGCGCAGGGGCTCGGTGAAGCCGGGAGCCCGGCGAAGCTAGTTGCGGGACGGCGATGACGCAGGTGCCGCGAGCACGTCGCACAAGACGTTCGTCAGTCGCGCGCGCGCTCCCGAATGGGTGAAATTGTGATCGGCATCAGGGATGATCGAAATCGAAGCGCTGGGATAGCGGCGGAGCCGCGCGCCCTTGCGTCCCATATAGGTGCGAAATTCGCCGAGAGCGTGATCGCCTTCCGCAAACAACATCGCCAGACCAACGCCTCGACTTTCGAGGGTCTGGAAACGGCGATGCCCCTCCTTGTAGAGCTGCTGGCCCGGCCCGCCCGCAAGAATCTCGCTTGGCTTCAGCGAGACCATGCGAGCAAGGCGTTTTGACACAAAGGCCGCTGCGGTCTTGAAACGCAAATTGCCCGACAGCAGCCGTCTCAGGCTTCGTTTGCTGAACAGCATCGCAACCGAACCGCTGATGGTGCGGTGGGCCGACTGCACCGCTTCTGCGACGGTCTCCCTGGGGTCCCAAACAAAACGCATGATGTTGATGACGACGACATTGCGAACGCGCACATCCTGCACGGCCGCCTGGAATGCTGCGTAAGCACCGCTGCAGCGTCCGACCAGAGCGATCGGGCCGGCATCGAGCTGCTCGACATAGTCGATCGCGTGGCCCATGTCGGCAATTGTCTCGTCCGAATAAAGCACTTCGGCCGGCGCGTTTGCCGAAGCCGGACTGTCACCGATGCCGCCTGCATCGAATCTCAACGAGGCGATGCCCCGCGCCGCGAGGGCGCGCGCCTGTTCCACTGCTGCGCGACCCCAGCCGATGTGATAGTCGCGTCCGGAGTTCGCCAGCACGGCAATAGCCAGCGACGTTCGGCCGAGCGGTCGGCACAGCACACCGAACAGCCGCTCGTCGGGCCCGAACCGGACTGGCAATTCCTCGAAGTGTGGGCCAGCGATCGGCCGCGCGGGCTCCGGCGCCTTGGCTGAAAGGTTGCCGTCAGCCATCGGAGAAGGCGCGAGGTCGTCGATCCATGACACGATGCGTGCCAGCGTGCCGAGCTGCGGTTCGGCCGGCGTGGGATCCTCCAGGATCGTTTCATATCCAGCGTAGTTGATGGAGCAAACATCGGCTCCGAGCGTCTTCAGGTGGTTGCCGATCGGGCTGCTCTGAGCCATTTGACCACGTTCGACCAGCAGGACCTTTGCGGCCGGGCGCTGCGTTGCCCGGGTGAGGTCGATGGCCTGGATGGCCGCGGCGCGGCTGCTCGCCAGTGGAATGCCGGCGACGTCGTAGCCGTTGTCACCCAAAGGGTCAGGTCCGATCCCCATCCGTTCGGTCACCATGCGCGACCAGGCTTGAAGTTCGCGAAGATAAGCGCGGCCCTTCACCAGCGGTGTCATCAGGACCGTCGCGGCGACGTCGGGCAGCTCCGGCCCGATCTGGGCTGCCAGACTGGCGCCAAGGCCTTGTCCGACCAGAACCAGCTCGATGCCGGGGTTATGTTCGCGCAGGAACGCAACGCCCTGACGGGCGGCAGCGAACCAGTCGGAGATGCCTTCGGGCGCGCCGACGGGATCGATGGCATCGGCGGTGCCGGGATAGTCGAATCGGAGGCAGGGGTGGCCGGCTGCGGCAATGCTCTCGGCCAGAACGCGCCATGTGGCGCGGGTACACAATTCCTCGTAGCCGATAGGCGCCAGCAATAACACCGCCTTGCGCCCTGGCCGATCGATGCGGCCCGGGTAGTAGAAGCCGCCGAAAGTGCCAAGCGTTACCGGTAGGCCATATCGAGAATTCATGATCTTCAAACTGTCACTGTTCGCCTGATCCAGTTCGCCAACCGAACGGGCCGGAACTTCGATATTCGCAATCCAGCAATCACCCTAGCGAAAGACCGATTTCATAGCTTACGGGCAACTACGGTGTCATTCGATATCGTTGTCCATCATTAACACGTGCTACTGCGCGTTAGAGGTCTTGTACCGCGATCTTCTTGAGGCGATGCAGTCGCCGCGAACGCGCCGACCGCCATGGGACGAGCGCGTCAATTTTGCGCGCCGAAATTTCCATTTCATTAAGCTTGACGCCGAAACGGTGCGTCGCATCCGGGAGTGTTTAAGATTCGCTCGACTTTTAGCTGATATTGGTCCGACAACTCTGACACCGCCCCGGCCTCAAGGGGACATAACTGTGGAGAAAAAGAATGCGTGATCGGGTGCGCGCCATTGTGGGATCGATGAACATTGTTCCCGTTCCGGTCGATGGCTTGTCCGACGAGGACAATCTGTTCGATGCGGGGATGACGTCGTTCGGTTCGGTTCAGCCGATGCTGGCGATCGAGGAGGAATTCGACATCGAATTTCCCAACAGCCTGTTGACCCGCAAAACCTTCGCGACGTTTGGCGGTCTGATTTCCGCCGTCGACCAGCTCGTCTCCGAGAAGGTCTGAGGTCATGATGCCGAGCGCGGTGAAGCAAGGCGTCGACGCGCCGGTGGCCGCGTCGTGGCGTGACGTAATGCGGCGGGTCGCCACCGACGTGGCGGCTCCGAATGCCGATGTTGCAGACCGGGATGGGACGTTCCCTGCGCAGACATTCGAGGCGCTTCGCGGCCACGGCATGCTCGGCCTGATGGTGCCGAAGAGCCTTGGCGGGGAAGATCTGGATTTGCGCAAGATCGCCAATCTTTGCGCGATCCTCGCGGGAGCCTGTGGCGCCAGCGGCATGATCTACGCCATGCACCAGATCAAGCTGTCGAGTCTGGTCGCCCATGGGATGGAGACCGATTATCACCGCGCTTTGATGCGCGATGTTGCGTCCAAACAGCTGCTGATTGCGTCGTCGACCACCGAAGCCGGCATCGGCGGCGATATGCGCGTGTCAAATTGCGCGATCGAGACGACGGGGGGTCGTGTCTCGCTGACCAAGCAGGCGACGGTCCTGTCCTACGCAGTTGAGGCCGACATCATCATGGCGACCGCGCGCCGCGGCCCGGCGTCGGTAGGGTCCGATCAGGTCCTGATCGCGCTGCGGCGTGACGACTATCAGCTGCAGCGTACCGGCGATTGGAATACGCTCGGCATGCGCGGCACCTGCTCCGGTGGCTTTCTGCTGACGGCAACGGCCGACGCCGAACAGATCTTCCCAAAACCCTTCCGCGAGATCGCCGTGCAATCCATGCTGGCCACCGCCCATGTGCTGTGGGCCAGCGTCTGGTTCGGCATCGCGAGCGATGCCTTGTCGCGCGCCCATGCTTCAGTTCGCGCGACCGCACGGCGCATGCCGTCGGACTTCGCGGGCCCGCTGCCCGGGGCGGTGCGGTTGGCCGAGGCCACCGCAAAGCTGCAGACGTTCAAAGCGACCCTCGTCGCCCATATCGATCGGTTCGAGACGGCGAAGTCCGACGAAGACGACCTCAGCTCGATCAATTTCGCGATCGAAATGAACAATCTCAAGATCATGGCTTCGACGATGGCCGTCGACGTCGTGCGTGAGGCGCTGATGGTGACCGGCATCGCTGGCTATCGTAACGACGGTCCATTCTCCGTTGGCCGCCATCTCAGGGATGTGCTGTCGGCACCGCTGATGGTGGCGAACGACCGTATCCTCGCCAACACCGCCGGCCTGGTGGTCGCGAGCCGATTTGATTCAGATCTGGAGTGAGTGTGATGAACGCGCCTGCTAAAATCGTGCAAAGCCCGGAAGCATTTCTCACCGCCTTGTTCGACGAGTCGATCCTGATCAAGACCGGCGTCGACGGCCTCTACGGCCGCGCCGGCGTGTTCGAAGAGGTCATCGACGGGTTCGAAAACGCGGTCACCAAAATGGCCGTCGGCGATCAGGCCACGCGGATTCATTTTCCGCCGGGCATGCCTCGCAAGAATCTCGAGAAGGCCGGCTACATGAAGAGCTTCCCGCAGCCGGCCGGCTGCGTCCACTCCTTCATGGGCGACACCATCGCTCACGGCAAGCTCGTCGCCATGATCGATCGCGGCGAGGACTGGACCGAAATGCAGGACCCGACGGAAATCGCCCTGACGCCGGCGGCTTGCTATCCGCTGTATCCCACCGTCGCCGCGGAAGGTCCGGTGCCCGAGGGCGGCCGGCTGTTCGACCTCAAGTCCTACTGCTTCCGCCATGAGCCCTCGAAGGATCCCGGTCGGATGCAGCTGTTCCGGATGCGCGAATTCGTCCGCATCGGCACGGCCGGCGAGGTGACCTCGTTCCGGGCGACCTGGCTCGAGCGCGGCGAGAAGCTGATCTCCTCGCTCGGCCTGCCTTGCGTCATCGATGTGGCCAACGACCCGTTCTTCGGGCGCACCGGCCGCGTGCTGGCGTCGAGCCAGCGCGACCAGGGCCTGAAGTTCGAATTGCTGATCCCGGTCGCCAGCGATGACAATCCGACGGCGTGTCTGTCGTTCAACTATCATCAGAACCATTTCGGCAGCCTGTGGGGCATGAATTTCGCCGACGGCGAAGCCGTGCATTCGGCCTGCGTCGGCTTCGGCCTGGAGCGGACCGCGCTGGCGCTGTTCCGTCACCACGGCACCAAGGTCGATGCGTGGCCCGCGGACGTCCGCCGCGTGCTGTGGGGCTAGGCCTTGCACCCCGTCTGCGTCATCGAGGGACTGGATCCCGCCACCTATGCGCGTCACGCCTTGCATGACGCCGCGCGAAATTGGCCCGAGACCAACTGCTACGTCGATCTGTTGATCGAGGTGCTGGCCCAGCGCGGGCACGATCCGCGCGCAGCGCTGGCTTTCACGGTCGCGCAGGATTACGAGGGCGACCAGTTCACGTTCTTCAAGTTTCCGCCCGCCGATCTCGCGCTGCTGTACGGCGTCGAGGTTCTGGAGCTGGCGATCTTCGACCAGTTGGAAGAGCACGTCCGCGTGCAGCTGGCGCGCGGCCGTATCCCCATGATCGAGGTCGACTCCTGCTATCTGCCGGATACCCGCGGCATCACCTATCGCCAAAGCCACAGCAAGACGACCATCGGCGTCAACGTGCTGGATTCGGCGGGCCGCCGGATCGACTACTTCCACAATGGCGGTTACTTCCGCCTCGATGGCGAGGATTTCGACGCGCTGTTGCGACCCGCAAGCGACAACGGTCTGCCGCTGTTCCCCTATGTCGAATTCATCAAGTTCGGTGCAGCGCCGCCGGTGCACGCGCAGATGGACAAGTCCCGTACGCTGCTGGCGCACCATCTGCGTCGGCGGCCGTCGCAGAATCCCTTTACCGCATGGGGTGACGCGATCGGTGGCGACATTGCCAGGCTGATGGAACGGCCGGCCGGGTGGTTTCACACCTACGCGTTCAGCACCTTGCGTCAGGCCGGTGCAAATTTCGAACTGCTGGCGACCTATCTGGCATGGTTGCAGGAGCAGGGTGACCCGGCGCTGGAGCGCGCCCGGCTTGCCGCGGAAGCGATCGCCGGCGGCACCAAGATCATGCAGTTTCAGTTCGCCCGCGCCTCGGCCCGCGGCAAGGTCCCGGATGTCACCGAGGCCATCCGCCAGCTCGCTGATGATTACGACATCGCCCTCGACTGCCTCATGAACGGTTTCGCTGCGCGCGGCGCCGCAGCCTGATCGCCCCGCGACCTGATCGGCTATCATTGCCATGACCGACATCCGCGCCATGACGGGACGCAAGGTGCAGCCGCTCGACAGCGGCTGGGAACTGGCGCTGTCGCCTCCTCAGGCATGGCAGGCGCCCGGCGGGCTGGGTGACGCAGTCTGGTTACCCGCACTCGTTCCTGGAACGGCCGCCGGTGCGTTGCGGGCTCTCGGACAGTGGAGCCTCATTGAGCCGCAGCCGTTGCACGACAAGGACGTCTGGTATCGGCTCCGCGTCAATGGACAGGGCAAGCGCAAGCTGCGGTTCGAAGGGCTCGCGACGTTCGCCGAGGTTTTCCTCGACGGCCGGCTCATTCTGACCGGCAGTTCGATGTACGAACCCTACGAGGTCGACATCGGACTCGGCGGCGAGCATTGGATCCATATCGCATTCAGGAGCCTCCGCAGGGTGCTGGCGGGGACGAAGGGGCCACGTCCGCGCTGGAAAACCATGATGATCGAGGAGCCGAAGCTGCGGTTCCTGCGCACCACGCTGATCGGGCATATGCCCGGATGGTGCCCGCCGGTCGATGTGGTCGGCCCGTATCGGTCCGTGCTGCTCATCGAGGAGGGGACGGTTCGTGCCGGCAATGTCGATCTGCGCAGCCGGCTCGAACACAGCGAAGGCGTTGTGACGGTCGCGCTCGATCTGTCGGGAGTGGCCGAAGGCGTGACGCCGGTGCTGCACTGCGCGGGGGCGGAGGCGTCGCTGAGACTGCTCGGCGCCGAAGGCCAGACGACGCGCTGGCAGGGCAAGTTGCGGATTCCCGATGTGGACCTGTGGTGGCCTCACACCCACGGCAGCCCGACGCTGCATGCCGTGACCATTGACGTCGGCGCCGTTCGGATCGATCTCGGGGAAGTCGGATTTCGCCGGGTCGAAGTCGACCGCGGGGCTGACGGAAATAGCTTCACGCTGCATGTGAACGGCGTCCGCGTGTTTTGCCGCGGCGCGTGCTGGACGCCGATCGACGTGGTCAGCCTGCAGGCCTCCGATGCGGACTACGCCCGGGAGCTTGGCCTGATGCAGGCTGCCGGACTCAACATGCTCCGTCTCAGCGGCACCATGGTCTATGAAACGCCGGACTTTCACCACCTCTGCGACAGGCTCGGCATCATGGTGTGGCAGGACGCCATGATGGCCAATTTCGATTATCCGCCGGATGCAGCCTTTGCTGACATCATCCGCAGCGAAATCAAGACGCTGGTTCGCCGGCTGGGCGCGTCGCCGTCATTCGTGGTGATGTGCGGCGGCAGCGAGGTCGGCCAGCAGGCGGCGATGATGGGCCTGCCGCGCGAGCTGCGCGACGTGCCGCTGGCGGAATCCGTCATTCCCGAGGTCCTGGCGGACTTGAGTGACGTCGCCTATGTGCCGGGCTCGCCGTCCGGCGGCGCGCTGCCCTTCGTCGCCGAAGCCGGCCCGTCGCATTATTACGGCGTCGGCGCCTATCTGCGGCCGCTCGACGATGCGCGCCGTGCCAATGTCCGCTTTGCCTCCGAGTGCCTGGCTTTCGCCAACCTGCCGGATGATCGTCACTTCGCCGAGCATCGGCTCGATCCTGCCAGCGATCCGGACCGCTGGCTTGCCGGCGTGCCGCGCGACGGCGGCGCGTCCTGGGATTTCGACGACGTGCGCGAGCATTACCTGCAGGCGCTGTGGAACGAGGACGGCCGCAGCCTGCGCCACAGCGATCCCCGGCGCTGGCGCCAACTGTCGCGCGCCATTGCCGCCGAGGTGATCGAACGGACCATCGACGAATGGCGCCGTCCGGCCTCCACCACTGCGGGCGCGCTGCTCTGGCTGTGGCGCGATCTGCAGCCCGGCGCAGGGTGGGGCCTGGTGGATTGCGATGGCCGTCCGAAATCGACCTTCTACGCCCTGCGCCGCGCCGCGCTGCCGTTGCGTTTGTCGATCACGGATGAAGGCACCAACGGGCTTTATCTGCATCTGGTCAACGACACGCCGGAGGCGGTCACGGGCAGCCTTGCCTTGCGTTGCCTCCGAGACGGCAAGACGCCGGTGATCGAAGCCGAGCGCCACGTGACCGTGGCGCCGCACAGCGGGCTTTCCATCGGCGCGTTCGCGCTGTTCGACCGGTTCTTCGACGCCGGTCATTGCTATCGCTTCGGACCCGCGGCGCACGATACCGTGCATGCCACGTTCGCAGCCGAGAACTCCGATCGACCTCACGAGGCCTTCCATTTTCTGGGCCCCCCGACGTCAGCGGCGGATCAGACGATTGCCGTGGCGCTCGGGGAAGACGCGGCCGGTTTCTTTCTCGACTTGCAAGTCCCCACGGCAACGCGCTTCGTTGAAATCGCGGACAACGAGTTCCTGCCCGACGACAATTATTTCCATATGGCCTGTGGGCATCGCAGGATCGTGCGCCTGGCGCCGCCCCGGCATGCGTCCGGTCATTTGCGTCCGTCGGGGCGGGTCTCGGCGCTCACTCTGAGCGGTGACGTCAACTACTGACCAAGCGGCGGTCCGCAATTCTCTCCGACGCATTCGAATGGGACCGCCGGGCCGGCACGCGCCAATGGTCAGAAGGCCGCGCGGACGTCTCACTTAGTTGGAAACAACAATCTCCGCGCTGTGGAGAAAAGACTAGTCTGTCCATTAGAACGCTCGAAACCCCGCGTTTTGTGGGTTTTTCCTAACCCGCGTTCGAGTGTAATGTCCATGAATTGCAGCCTAGTTTGACCTTCAAAGAAGCAAAAAAAGCTCCCGAAAATGGGAGCTTTTAGTTTATCGGGTGATTGCTTAGATCTTAAGGTCAGATCGTTTGTAAAAAGTAGCTTCGAGACCCGCCAATTCCTCAGCCGGCATGATGTTGTCCGCTGCCAGTTTCCTCCGAACCCAACCGCCTTGGCGACCATCCCTCAGATGATTAAGAGAGACATAATCAAGGCGAAAGCGTTCAAGTTCCGCAAGCGGGAAAACAATTCGTGAACTGCGGTTTACAGGATCCGCGCATCGGATAGTTTTAATAATACCGCGGCGAGCAATCTCGCGAAGAACGGGTGCTGTGATCTGCAAAAAATGGCCTGCCGGGACGGCCGTCAAGCCTTCAAATGTTGGTCCTCTCACTACGGCTTTGACTTCGTCGAGTCTTAGCACGAGCGCTTCAATTCCTTTCACTTCGGGTAGCCTACCAACCCAGCTCACTTTCCGATCAAGAATCAGCTGAATGACGTCAGAAAGTGACCGCAGAGCATAGCGAGCGACGGATCGAATTTTCATGACGTTCCCATTTTCCTTTTTGATCGGTTGGGCATTGATCGAAAGATTGTCCAGGAACTGATCGATCTCGTAGTCAAAGTATCGGTCGCCCCTTTTACCGCTGGTAACGCGATGGCGGTTGATGAGGCCCGCCTTGAGCAAGACATTCATGGAGACTTCGCTAACGTTGAGGCGCTCTTGAGCCTGCAAAAGGGTCAAGCTATGCTTTTCGCGCAGAACGACTCGTTCTACGTCAGCAACATCGATCAGAACGTCGTGATCTGTAGCTGAAGGATCTGGCACCAATCCTTCGACCTCAAGCGCTTTCCGAAGACGCTTGGCGTAAACTCCATAAAACTTAGCTGCTGTTTGGATCGAGTGTAGCCGACGGGTCTTCACGGGCACGCCGAACAGGATTTCGCCAGGTCCAATTGGGAACTTTGACAAGATGTGATCGGTCACGATCGCATGTACCGGTGCGTACGTCGCCTGTTTCAAACCATGGGTCAGACGGGAAAAAGTTTGCCATAGACTGAGGCAGGGCCGGAGGTCTTCCAGCCGCCCACATATTCACGGTCTAACTGGGATAGGAGTTCAAGAATTCCTTTGGCACCTTCTTTGACAATTGGAAATCCAGCGACTGCCGCCGTACGCCTAAGCACCGACGCGGGGCCCCGAGTTGCACGAATGCCAACCTATTGATCTAGCGAGCGACTAGGTAAAAATGGGATCCGGATCGGCGCCGATCCGGATCCATCCCGAACAATTTCCCTTTGCCAGATCAAAGTACTGCGATCATCCGAGTGGGGTCCCATTCGGTGCTTATTCACACCAGAGGCCGAAGCACCTATGAACTACCTAAAACGCCGTTCGGTCCTCCCGTTCTGTCTCTGGCTCCTTTGCGTCTATACGTGTGTAGGCTTGCGTCCGGATGTCGCGGTCGGTGCCGAGGGCGAACAGCAAAACTATGCCATTCCATCTCAGGACCTGAAGGCTGCCTTGAACGCTTATGCCGAGACAAGCGGGCTGCAGGTCCTCTACGAGACCTCGCTGGTGGCGGGGCGCGTGTCCGCCGCCGTCACGGGATACCAACTATCGAAGGCCGCACTCGACAAGCTGCTATCGGGGACCGGCCTCGTCGGACGCCGAACGGATTTCGACGCGGTGACCGTCTCCCTCAGGCCGCAGGAGAGGGCGGAGCTGCTGTCCGATCAACAGCGCATGTTTCTTGGCCATGTACAGGCAGGGATCATCGGCGAGCTTTGCAACAGCGTTGAAACACGGTCCCGCGACTACCGGATCGCCGTCCAGCTTTGGCTCACCGACTATGGGACCGTGCGGCGCGCGAAGTTGCTGAGTTCGACCGGAAGTTTTCGTCGCGATGATGCAATCGCCCAGGCCCTTCAGCGCCTGAGCATCGGCGCTGTTCCGCCTCCGGGGATGCGACAACCGCTGACCATGGCCCTGTTGCCTCACGAGCCCGGTTGCGAGCCATGAAGTCGATGTGCTTCGCCTTGTAGCAGAACCGTCACAAAAGCGGGCTACATAGCGGCGCATCGGGGTGAGGGTTGTCTGGACGTGTGTTCTTTGCCGACATCTTCCCGGTTGTGGTGTTTGGGTCGCGGGGCCACGAGCTGGTGTGCGCCAATCCAGAGCGCCGATACGGTCGCGGCGCGATGAGCTGGGCGTCGCTGCGCGACTTGCTGACCGCCCGCTATGACGATTTCCGTGCGCGGCTGACCCGAAGGCTCGGCTCCGAGGAGCTGGCAAGAGAAAGTCTGCAGGAGACCTGGCTGCGTCTCAATCGCAGCGACGAGATCGGCATGGTGCAGAGTCCGGCCGGCTATGTGCTGCAGGTGGCGATGAACATCGCGACCGATCGTCGGCGCAGCGAACAGCGCATGTCGCGGCAGCATACAGGCAATGTGCCGCTCGATGCGGTGCCAGACGATGCGCCCGGGCCCGAGCGCGAGATTGAATCCCGGTCTGAGCTGGATGCGCTCAACCGCGCCATTGCGACTTTGTCGCCGCGGACCCGCGAGATCCTGATGGCCGCGCGGATCGAGGGACTGTCGCAGAACGAGATTGCCGATAGGTTCGGCATTTCGGCGCGCATGGTGCGGTTCGAACTGCGCAAGGCGCTGGATCACTGCGAAGCCTGCCTGGCCGATCACGGGGGCGACGAGCCGCCTCAACGGTGGCTAACATGAGCGGCCCGGTGCCAGATCCAGTGATCGTGATAACGGATGACCCCGCTGATTTGCGTGCGCGCGCCAAGGATTGGGTCGTGCAAATCGCGACATGCGATGCGAGCGAGGCCGAGTTGCGCGAATTCGAGCGCTGGCGCTCGGCGAGCCCTCAACATGCCGAAGCCTATGCGCAGGCGGAGAGGCTGTGGCGGATGCTCGAAGCTCCGTTACAGGCGGCGGGTCTTCAGAGCGGGAAGGCAAGCGCAGCGCGAACACGTACGATTGGCCGGCGTGGTTTCGTCGGCGGCGCCATCGCGGCATCGGTCGCAGCGGCGGGCGGCGCGATGCTGGTCCGTCCGCCGCTCGGTTTGTGGCCGTCGCTGTCGGAACTTGCATCTGATTATCGGACGGCTGTGGGAGAGCAGCGCAAGCTGGACCTGGCCGGGGGTGTTTCGGTGGAGATGAATACGCGTACAAGCCTGAATATTGGTGCGAGTCGCCCGGATCAGCAACGCATTGAACTCGTCGAGGGCGAAGCAGCGGTCACGGCAGGAGCGATGCCCGTTCGTGTTCGGGCCGGTGGCGGCACCGTTGCTGCGGCCAATGCCCAGTTTGTGGTGCGGTGCGACGCGGCGGGCGTGCAGGTGACTTGCCTTGCGGGCCGCGTCGATATCGCCGTGGGTGGAAAAGACGCCGATATCGGCGCCCGGCAGCAGATCGGCTATGGTCACGATCTCGGCACGGTCGTGAGCGTCGATCCCTTCGTCGCCGCCGGCTGGCGCGATGGCATGCTGGTGTTTGAGAACAAGCCACTCGCTTTTGTCATCGATGAAATCAATCGCTACCGGCCAGGTCGCATCGTGCTGACAAATGCCGAACTCGGCCGGCGTCAGGTCAGCGCACGCTTCAAGCTCGCGCGCCTAGACGCGGTGGCTACCCAATTCCGGGAAGTGTTCGGCGCAAAGGTCACAACACTTGCGGGTGGCATCGTTATCGTCGGCTGATTGCGACGATCACGTGACGTATATCGCGTTGTCCACACAGTATATTTTTGCGGTTTGCGTTTCCGCTTTCCGCAGGGGCGAGCGTCCTTAAGGCAGCCGGGGAGTCCGGCGAGCGCGTTGGTCGTCTGGTCCGCGCGCGGCTGCCTTTTTGAAAGATTGTCCGATGCTGCCTCGCATGTCTGGCTCCCAGTCGCGCTCTCCTCTGCGTCATAACAACAAGTCTGGCAGGCGGGGGGCGCGGCGTTGGCTGCTCGCGGGGAGCAGCGGGCTTGCAATCGGCATGATGCTGGTGTCGGGCGATGGGGCCCATGCGCGCGCGCTGAATGGCGGCTCCACAGCGCCGTCAGCGCCGAACATTGCGTCGGACGCAGCGGCCTATGCGGCGCAGCAGGCGGCTGCGGCGGCGAAGCAGACGCAGAACTCGCTGGCGCGTGCGGCGCGTACGATCCAGGACATTCAGGGGATGCAGGCTGCGGCGCGTGCGGCGGCAGCCGCGCAGCAGACGTCGCTGACGGCGCCCGTCGCGGTGCCAAATGGTCTCGGCGCCGGCGGCCTGCTGCCGGACGTGCCGGCGGGTTGGAGCGGCGCCAACACTCCGACGCAGGGCGTCGATAGTGCAGGCCAGACCCAGGTCGGCATCCGCCAGACGCAGTCGCAGGCGATTTTGAACTGGACGTCGTTCAATGTCGGCTCGCGCACCACGCTGACCTTCGACCAGCAGGGCCAAGCCAATTGGGTCGCGCTCAATCGCGTCACCAACGCCACCGCGCCGAGCCAGATCCTCGGCAATATCAAGGCCGATGGCCATGTCTATGTGATCAACCAGAGCGGCATCGTCTTCGGCGGCAACAGCCAGGTGAATGTCGGCTCGCTGGTCGCCGCAGCAGCGAAGATTACGGACGACCAGTTCCTCAAGGGTATCTATTCGACGCAGACTGGCGCGACCTGGACGCCGAGCTTTACCGAGGCGCTCGGTGCGATCCACGTCGAGGTGGGGGCGCAGATTACAACACGCGCGCCTGCATCGGTGACCGCGGGCGGCGGGTCGGTCGTACTGCTCGGCCACTCGGTCGGCAATGCCGGTACAATCTCGACGCCGAAGGGGCAGGCACTGCTCGCCGCCGGTGACAGTTTCATTCTGCGCGCCGGGTTCGGGACCGACGGAAACACCGCATCGACCACGCGCGGCAATGAGGTGTCGCCGGTCATCAATGTCGGAAGCACGAGCGGCCGGGTCGGCAATACGGGTCTGATCTTCGCGCAGCAGGGCGATATCACTCTTGCGGGTCGCGAACTGGTGCAGAGCGGGGCGCTGATCTCGACGACATCAGTCAACACCCGCGGCACCATTCATCTGCTGAATGCGGCGTCGGACAGCGCAGGGAGCATCACGCTTGGCGCCGGCAGCCTGACCAGCGTGGTTCCCGAACTGGATAGCAGCGAGACCGCGCTCGACAGCCAGCGTGACGCGCTGATCGCGGCCTCTGCTGCCGCCAATCCGGCCCGCGCCGGCAGCTCCGTCGGGGCGTTCGACAACCTCTCACTGCTGGCCGACCGCCAGGATCAGTCCCGCGTCGAGATCGTCACTGGCGGAACCGTCATCTTCAAGGGCGCTTCCTACACCGCGGCGCAAGGCGGCCAGATCGCAGTGTCCGCGAACAAGCGCATCTTTACGGAAGATGGCGCCGCGCTCGATGCATCGGGCGTGCGCAACGTCGCGCTGGCGATGGCGTCGAACAATATCAAGATTAACGTCCAGGGCAATGAACTCAGGGATTCGCCGCAGAACCGCGATTCCAACGTGCTCAAGAACAACGATGCCTGGATCGATGTGCGCAGACTCACGCTGGTGCCGGCCGGTACCGGCGGCTATGCCAGCGATCGCTACTACACCGCGGGCGGCTTGCTCGAAGTCGGCGGCTATCTCGGCAACATCGCGCATACGATCGGGGAATGGTCGGCGGTCGGCGGAACTATCACGCTGGCGGCACCCGAAGTCGTCGCGCGGCAGGGCGCGCGGTTCGACATTTCCGGCGGGGCGCTGGACTATGCGGCGGGCTGGATCCGCTCCACCAACCTCGTCGGCAGCGACGGCCGCCGCTACAGTGTCGACACGGCGCCGGCAAACATGACGTTCACAAGCTTCGCTGGCGGCTTCACCCGTACCCATAACATCCAGGGCAAGGTCGACGATCGTCTCACCGAAACCTGGACCTCTATCTTCGACCGCGGCCGTACCTCGCTGCGCTGGGAGGAGGGCTACAGCGTCGGCCGCGATGCCGGCAAACTCGTCCTCTCGACACCCACATCGATCTTCGAGGCGGATATCATCGCCGACGTCGTCAAGGGCGCGCGCCAGACCAGTGCGCGCGCCGCGGGCCTCTCCGACGGCTACAAGCAGGTGCAGAACGCCGTGCCGCTGCAGGGCACGCTCGGGCTGGGCCGCTATGACGCGACGCCAAGCCAGGTTGCCGCCTACGGCTCGGATGTCCGCTTCGGCAATGTCGCGGCCATCAGCGCCGGCCTGTCCGCCACCGACCTCCTGCCGTCGGTCCGCACCAATACCGCCTGGTTCGATGCGGACCGTCTCAGCGAACAGGGTCTCGGCGGCCTCACGATCGCCACCAGGGGCTCCATCGCGGTCGATGCGACGCTGACGCTGGCCAATGGCGGGCAGGTCAAGCTGCTCGCGCCGACCGTCGACATCAATGCCGGCATCGTCGCCCGCAGCGGCAGCGTCACCGTCCAGACAGATATCCTGGGCATGGTCGCAATCCTGCCCACGATGCCGGGCGTGACGCTGCGCACCGGCGCGATCATCGACGTGCGCGGACTCTGGACCAACGGTCGCACCGATCCGAACGAACTCTCCGGTCTCGCCTATGTCGATGGCGGCAGCGTCACCTTCGATTCCACCCGGAACGTCACGCTCGCGAGCGGCAGCACCATCGACGTCTCTTCCGGCGCCGCCATCCTGTCGACCGGGAAAACGCGCGGCGGCAAGGGCGGCGACGTTACGCTCTTGGCCGATCAAGGGAATGTTCGGTCTGGCGGCCGGCTGACCCTTGACGGCAAGATCGCCGGGTTCGGCGTCTCAGGCGGCGGCAAGCTCAGGATCGAATCCGGCCGGGTGATCGCGATCGGAAGCAAGGCTCAGCAAAGCGACGGCGATGCGAGCCTCGTGCTGAATCTCGATGCGTCGCTGTTCCGCAGCGGCTTCGCCAGCTACAGCGTCAACGGCCACAAGGGCCTGGCGGTCGCCGATGGTGCGACGATCGACGTCACCATGCCGGTCTATCGTTTCACTGCGGGCGCGTTCGCCGTGGCCACGGGCAGCGATCCGTCTGCGGGGCTCGAGCTTTGGACGCCGCCGCTGTATCTGGAGGATTCCGCCAAAGGCCGGTTGATCCAGCGCGGCGGGGCCAGCCTGTCGCTCTCCGCGGGCGTCCTATCGTCGGATCCGGCGGCGGTCGGTCTGGTCGTCGGCAAGGGCGCGGCACTCACCGTCGATCCCGGGCAGTCGATCGATATCTCCGGCGTCGGGCAGGTGACCGTCAACGGCACGCTGAACGCCTGGGGCGGTTCGATCCGCATCGGCGGCGGTGGCGGCATTTCTGACAGCAATTCGATCTGGATCGGCCAGACCGCCGTGCTCGATGTCGCAGGCCGCGCCTTCAGTGCTGTCGATATGCGGGGCCGACGCTATGGCACGGTGCTGGACGGCGGCAGCATCACCATCGGAGGCGCGATCAATCTGTCGTCGGGTCAGCCGGGCGGTCCCCTGGCGTTCGTCGTCGTGCGCGACGGAGCGCTGCTCGACGCATCCGGCGCCGCGACGACGTTGGATCTGTGGAACGGCGGTTCGACCGAGGTGGCCAGCCGTGGCGGCGCGATCTCCTTCGCATCTTCGGACGGCTTGGATCTCCGCGGAACCTGGCGGGCCAAAGCCGGCGGCGCGGGAGCTGCCGGCGGCACGTTGACGGTCAGTCTGGGCACTCCGCAATATCGGGATGTGAACGCCAGTGGGTACCGCTCGCGCGATCTCATCGTGACCCAGACGGCGCCAGGCAGCGCGCTGGCGGCCGACGCCACGCCGGCTTCGGCCAACGGCAGCCTGGTTTTTGGAAAGGCCGCGATCGGCGTCGACCAGATCGAGGCCGGCGGCTTCGGCAATCTCAATTTGCTCAGCTACGGCATCATCGCCTTCGATGGCGACGTGTCGCTGGCGATGAGCCAGAGCCTGCAGTTGTTCTCGACGTCGCTGGCGCTGGCGGAAACCTCAAAGGCCGACGCCCGCGTGACCCTCTCCGCGCCCTATATGCACCTCTCGGGCGTGCCTGATATCCGGTCGGACGGCGGCGGCCATCTACCGGTCATCAATGGCGGCATCTCATCGGCACGGCAGACCACCGCGCGGTTCAGCGCGACGGCGGGATTGCTGGATGTCCAGCGCTCCGTCACGTTCGGCGTCAGCGGCAAGGGACCGAGTTTCACGCTCGACCGGCGCGGGTTCGCGGATGTCGCGTTGCAGAGCAGCGGGGATATCCGCTTCCTGCACAGCGGCAGCCTGAATGCGACCTTGCTCCAGACCCGTGGCGATCTCGTCCTTGCCGCGCAGCAAATATATCCCGCGACCGGCGCAAGCGCCGAAGTCCGGGCCGGTTGGCTGAAAGGCCTCGACGAAAATCGTGCTTTTGATCCCGCCTACAGCCTCACCATTCGCGGCACCGGCCAGGCACCGGTGGCCCAGCCGTTTTCGGCGTTCGGAAAACTGACGCTGGGGGCTTACACGATCAACCAGGGCGGCGTGGTTCGCGCGCCGCTCGGGACGATTGGCCTGGGCAGTGAATCCGGAGCAAACACGATCAATCTCCTGCCCGGCAGCATCACCTCGACCAGCTCGAAGGGGCTGATCATGCCCTATGGCGGCACGGTCGATGGCATCGATTGGTACTATGCGGACAAGAAGATCGCGCTGGAAGGCGCTGTGTCCGCGACGCGCGGCGTCTCGCTCTTCGGCGTCAAGGTCGATGTCCAGAGTGGCGCGCTGATCGACTTGTCGGGCGGCGGCGATCTGACCGGGGCGGGCTTCGTCAGCGGCCGTGGCGGCTCGATCGATGTGCTGCGCAATCCGCTGATCAAGGCCAATCCGGTCTATGGGTTCAGCGCGTCCGGCAACACCGTCTATGCCATCGTGCCGAACCAGGCGTCCGGCTATGCGCCGGTCGGTCCGGACGCCGGCGCCGGCAATCCGTTGGTCGGCCAGCAGATCACGCTCGACGGCAGCGTGCCCGGTCTGCCGGCCGGTACCTACACGCTGATGCCATCGACCTATGCGCTGTTGCCGGGCGCCTTCCGGGTCGAGATCGCGGCGACGCCAGATCTCGCGCGGTCTCATCGGCCAGGCGGCGATGGCCGATGGCTCTTACCTCGCCGCCGCGCGGCTCGGCGTCGCCAACACCAACATCCGCGACAGTCTTGCGCGGCAGGTGATCCTGACTCCGGCCAAGGTGACGCGAACCTATTCGCTCTACAACGAGACGAACTACGCCAGGTTTGCGCTGGCGGATGCGGCGCGTCTCGGCGTGCCACGCGCGATGTTGCCGCTCGACGGCCAGAATCTCTATCTCAACCTCGTATCCGGCGCGGGTGCGAACGCCTTCCGGTTCCACGGCGCAGTGGATTTCAGCGCCGGACAAGGCGGCTATGCGGGTTCGGCAAGCCTGCTCGGAAGCAGCTCGAGCCGAGAGATCGAGATCCTGGCGGCGGGGGCGCCGGCGAGCGAGGGCTTCACGGGCGTCTCGGTCTACGCCGACGACCTCAACGCGCTGTCCGCGCGCCGGCTGACCATCGGTGCCAAGCCGACCATCACCTATGGGCAGACGGGCAATTACGTCGAGTTCGCGAGCGCCGACCAGACATTCGGCATCACGCTGCGTGAGGGCGCGATGCTGCGGGCGGCGGAGGTTTTCCTGGTCACGGGCTTTCAGTGGCCCTCCGGCCAAACGGGCGCGATCACGATCGAGGCCGGCGCCGGCATCAGCACATTGGGCATGGGGGCCACCCCGTTCGATTCGACGAGCGGATTCATCTACACACCAATGAACTACGGCCATGGTGGCTCGATGCTCGCCGTATCCAACGGCCGGTTGGACATATTGCCGGCGGGTTCCTCCATCACATCGCAAGGTGCGATCCTGATCGGCGCCTGCGGCGCGAGCGGCAATTGCAATGCGCCGACCACGCTCTACTCGGAAGGCACGATCGGGTTCGCCACGACCAACCGTTTTGAACTGGGCGACAATGTGCGGTTCGGCACCCGCAACCTCGCGCTCGGTGTCGGCGCGGTCAATGTCGGGACGCGCGAGGCGCTCGCCGCTGCTGCCGCGACGAACGTGCTGCCCTCGGGGCTCACGCTGAACCAGACGGTGCTCGACCGGTTGCTCAAGGGCGACACCTCGACCGGCGCTCCGGCGCTCGAAAGCCTGATCCTGACCGCGCGTGACGCGGTCAACTTCTTCGGCACGGTGAAGCTCGACACCTATGACGCTTCGGGCAAGTCCCGCATCGCCAATCTGGTGTTCGGCACCCCCGCCATCTACGGGGCAGGTGGCTCCGGCGATGTCGCGACGATCCACACCGAAAACCTGGTCTGGAGCGGCGGCACCGGCGGTCCGGGCTCTGTCATCACCGGCGGCGCCGGTGCCGGCAGCGGCTCGCTCGTCATCGACGCCGAACGGATCACCTTCGGCTACGGCCCCAAGACTCAGGTCAGCGGCGTGGACGATGCGGGACGGCTAACGCTCGGCTTCGCCAGCGTCAATCTCAACGCCAGCGATCGGATCACCGCCAATCACAAGGGAAGTCTCGCGGTTTATCAGAGCCAGGGCGCCTATGTGCCCGGTGCAGGCTACAGCTACAGCGGCGGCGCTCTCAACATCTCGACCCCGCTGCTGACCGGCGAGGCCGGCTCGGTCAACCGCATCACGGCGGGCGGCGCGATCTCCGTCACCGCGCCATCCGGCGCGATGGCCGGGACCGTGCTTGGAGCGGAGGCGTTGGGCGCCGAACTCGCACTCGACGGCGCGACCGTGTCGATTGCCACGGCGGTGACGCTGCCGAGCGGACGGCTGACGGTAAGCGCCACCGGCGACATCGTGCTTTCCGACGCGGCGCGGATCGACATGGCGGGCCGCGAGGTCACGTTCTCCGACGTCAAGAAATACAGCCGGGGCGGCGAGGTCATTCTCGAGAGCCGCAACGGCGACATCCGCCAGGCGGCCGGTTCGACCATCGACATTTCGGCCAAATACAATCACGCTGGCCGGCTGACGGCGTCGGCGCTCGGCGCGGGCGCCGGGAAGGTGGATCTGCAAGGTGCGATCCTCGGCGCGACCAGCGGCCAATACGTTGCCGGCGGCACGATCGTGCCTTATCGCGGTGGCTTCATCGACGTGCGCGCACAGCGGCTCGGCGGCAGCGGCACGCTCAGCGACCAATTCGCCGCGCTCAACGCGCGGCTCAATGCGGGCGAGGTGTTCGGCGGGCGCAGCTTCCAGCTCAAGCAAGGCGATCTCGTGATCGGCGACGGCCTGCGCGCGGGTGACGTCAACCTCTCGCTCGACGGCGGCCACCTCACCGTCACCGGGACGATCGACGCCAGCGGCGCGGAGGTCGGATCGATCCGGCTCGCGGCCAATGGCGGCTTGACGCTGACCGGCAGCGCGGTGCTCGATGCCCATGGCGAGCGGCTGCGCGTCGATAGTTATGGCAAGATCATCGACAGCCCGAACCGGGCCATCGTCCAACTCAGCTCCGGGAATGGATTGTTGACGCTGGCATCGGGCGTGCGGATCGATCTGCGGCACGGCACCAAGGCAACCGTCGGCACCGCACCCGGTCAGTATGACGGCGTCCTGCGCGGTACGCTGGAATTGAACGCGCCGCGTCTCGGCGCCGACGACATCGCCATCGACGCTTCCGGTACGCTGACCATTCAGGGCGCGCGCTCGATCGCGGTCAACGCGGTGCGGGTCTATTCCGGCGCCGAGGTGCCGGTCGGCCCGGAGACCACGGCGAGCGGCCGGCCTTATCAATTCATCGATCAGGACTGGCTGAATCACCGCCACACCGAAAGCAGCAACTTCATCAACGCAGCGCTCGGCAATGCGACGTTGATGAACGGCAAGCTGGCGGGACTGAACAACGCCGCCTATCGCGACGCCTTCCACCTGCGGCCGCTGGTCGAGGTGCGGACCGAGGGCGATCTGGTGGTCAAGGGCGACCTCGACCTGTCGGGCCATCGTTATGACGGGGTCAATCCGCACTTTCCGCACAACCCGTCGGTCTATGGATCGGGCGAGGTCGGCGTGCTCAATCTGCGCGCCGGCGGCAATCTCGACATCTATGGCAGCATCAACGACGGCTTCGCGCCGCCGCCCGCCACACCGGACGACGACGGCTGGATCCTGCGGCCCGGTCTGGTGTCGTTCGGCGGCGATGTGATCGTGCCCAACGGCAGTGTGACGCTCGCCGACGGCACCACCTTTACACCCGGCCGCACGCTCAATTACGATCTGCCGGTCAAGGCGCTGACCGTGCCGACGGGCACGCGACTGCCGGCCGCGGCGGTGCTGAACGGTGCCGTCCTCCTGCCGGCCAACACCATTCTGGCGGGCGACGTGTACGCGGCGGACGGCAGCCTGCTCTACGCCGCGGGCACACGTCTCGCGCAGGCCGTCACGCTCCCGGCCGGTACACGGCTCGGTGCGGGTTTCGTCGCGCCTGCCGCCCTGTCGCTGAAGGCGATGGTCTGGCCCAAGGGTGTCGCACTGCCATACGTCCCAGTGCCATACACCGTGACGCTCGACGGCAACCTGACGCTGCCGATGGGCGGCCTGATCCCGTCGCAGACCGTAGTCAAGCTGCCCAACGGCGCACTTTCCGTTCGATTGCGGCCCGCCGACGCGAACGGCCGTCAGGGCGCCAACTGGGCGGTGGCCAGCATGCTGCCGGCCGGCTCGCAAAGCTGGTCGATGCGGCTGGTCGCCGGTGCGGATCTCGGCGCCGCCGATAGCCGCATGCTGCGCCCGCGCGACGCGACCGGCAATCTGACGCTGGCCGATAGCCATTATTCGGTGTTCGACAAGTACCAGAAGACCATCATTAAGGGCACGCCGGCGCGGCCGGGCGGCAAATGGTATTGGAGCGACCAGGGAGCGGCTGATTTTGGAGCGGCACCGGGAACACCAGTTGGGGATGAATGGGGCCCTGACTTTCTTTGCGCCGACGCTCCCTACGCATGCGTCAACTACCACTATACTGTCACTGCGCTGGCCGTCGCAGATTTGGGTCTCGATACTGACTGGGCGTCATGGGGGCTCTCAGGTCCGATGAAAGCGGGCGATCCCGTGCCCCTCTATCTCGAATCTACCCTCGACTATCCAGGTTACCGCGTCTCGCTCGGCGAACCGATCCCCGCCACCCCGGACAAGGTGATCATCGGCGATTTCCTCGGCTATATTCCGCTCAATCCGATCTTCAGCGTGGTTCGCACCGGCACCGGCGATCTCGACCTCGTTGCCGGCGGCAATCTGGCCCAGCGTTCGCCCTATGGCGTCTATACCGCGGGCACACAGTCGCAGGGCGTTGGCGCGGCGTTCGATCAGCCACGGGCACTGATCCGCGATGGCAAGGTGCTGGGCAAGGAGGGCGCGGACTATGAAAGCCTCGTCAGTGGCGATGGCCGGCTCTCGCATGCCTGGTATCCGACGGGAGGCGGCAATCTGCTGTTGCGTGCCGGCGGCAATCTCACCGGCGATCTCTGGCAATTCGGTGGTTATTCGGAAGAATTCCGCATCTATCAGAAGCCGAGTGCGGATCCCACCAACTGGCTGTGGCGCCAGGGCGATGCGGCCGGCAGCGACGCGGGCGCGGCCTGGTGGATCAACTTCGGCAGCTATGTCAGAAGCGATGACTATCCGACCTTCGAATACGACAGGCTTCCCTATCTGGTGGGGTTCACCGGCTTTGGCACGCTCGGCGGCGGCGATCTGAAGGTCGAGGTCGGCGGCAACGCTGGCGCCATCGACAGGATCGTCGAGGCCAACCCGCGTCCTTTCCGCAGCCAGGGACTGGTGCTCGCGGTCGGATCGACCGGCCGGGTCAACGCCCAGGGCGATCTGGTATTGACGGGCGGCGGCGATCTCGATGTGCGCATCGGCGGCAGCCTCAATCCCAACCTGCTGGCGACCGCCACCGATCTCGTGGTCTCTGGATCGGCGCCGATGCTGGATGGCGTGATTGCCAATTTGCGGGGCAATAGCTCTGTCAGCGCAGCGAGCATCGGGAATATCCGTTTGCAATACGGAGCCAATGCAGTCGCCCAGAACCCCAGAGAGGTGCGCCCCTACGATCCCTTCACGGCGACGCAGGCCGGCATGTTCGGCGGGCCGACCCTGCTGCCGGGCGATGCGACCTTTGCCCTGACCACGCGCGCCGACCTGGTGGTCGGCGGCGTCATCGATGCCACCCGCCGCGAAACCATCGATCCGGATCCGAACACGCCCTCAGTCTGGTTCAGCCTGTGGAGCGATCAGACCGCGATCGATCTGTTCGCCGCCGGCGGCAATCTGACGCCGGGCAATGCAAAGATGCCGCTCATCAGTGGGGGAAGCGATGTGTCTTACCCGTCGATCCTGCGCGCCGTCGCGCCGTCCGGCAGCATCTATGCGGCCAGGGATGTGGCCGGGACGCTGATCCTCGCGCCGTCACCGCACGGCGAGCTCGAATGGCTGGCGGGCCAGTCGATCTATGGCGGCGTCGTGTCCCGATCCAGCGCCGATCCGGCAATACTCACGACGCCGTTCCGGCCCGCGACGCTGGCGAGCCTCGATCCGCAGGCGTTCAGGGACGGTAATAATCTGTTCGCCTTCGGGGCGAATACCGCCTCGGGCCTATATTCTCTGGATCCGGCGCGCTTCTATGCGCTGGGCGGCGACATCGTCGGCCTGATGACCGGCGAGTTGCAGACCGGTTTCTATGGCGAGCTCGCGGGGAAGACCTTTTACAGCGCGGGCGGCGCGGTCTGGATGAAGGCCGGGCGCGACATCGTCAACAGCGGCCACAATCTCGGCGAGTCTGGAGTCGCTGTCACTGGTTCCAGCAACACGGGCCAGACGAAGAGCAACCTGATTGTTCATACCGCCGAATCCGATGTATCGATCATCTCGGCCGGCCGCGACATCATCTATTCCAGCTTCAACATCGCAGGTCCCGGCACGCTGGAGATCAGCGCCGGGCGCAACATCCGGATGGAGGACCGCGCCAGCGTCACCTCGCTCGGCGCCTACAGTCCCGGCGACAGCCGCCCCGGCGCCAGCATCCTCCTGCAGGCCGGCGTCGGCGCTTCGGGGCCGGACTATGCGAAGCTCGCGGCGCTCTATCTCGATCCCGCCAATCTCGCGGTGACAGGCGTGCCGCTCGCCGACCAGAACGGCAAGGTCGCCAGAACTTACGAGAAGGAGTTGGCGGACTGGCTGAAGGAACGTCACGGTTTCGCGGGCAAGGTCGAGCAGGCTCTGGCCTATTTCAACGCCCTGAAGCCGGAGCAGCAGCGCATCTTCCTGCGAACGGTCTATTTCGCAGAGCTGCGGGAAGGCGGCCGCGAGTACAACGACCCGAGCAGCAGTCGCTTCAACTCCTATCTGCGCGGCCGTGCCGTGATCGCCACGCTGTTCCCGGGCAACGACTACGACGGCGACATCACCATGTTCGGCGGCGCCGGCGTGCGCACGCTGTTCGGTGGAAGCATTCAGATGCTGACTCCCGGCGGCAGTCAGGTGATCGGTGTCGAGGGGCAGGTGCCGCCGGCATCGGCGGGTCTGGTCACGCAAGGATCCGGCGACATCCAGCTCTACAGCAAAGGCAGCATTCTGCTCGGCCTGTCGCGCATCATGACGACGTTCGGCGGTGACATCCTCGCCTGGTCGGCGGAAGGCGATATCAACGCCGGACGCGGTTCGAAGACGACTGTGCTCTACACACCGCCGAAGCGCACTTACGATCTCTACGGCAATGTCACTTTGGCGCCGCAGGTGCCGTCGTCCGGTGCCGGCATTGCCACGCTCAATCCAATCCCCGAGGTGCCACCGGGCGACATCGATCTGATCGCACCGCTGGGTGCTATCGACGCCGGCGAAGCGGGCATCCGCGTCTCCGGCAATGTCAACCTCGCGGCCGTACAGATCCTGAATGCCGCCAACATCCAGGTGCAGGGCAAGTCCACGGGCATTCCCACCGTGCAGGCGCCCAGCATCAGCGCCGCGCTTGCGACCTCGAACGCCACCGCGGCGACGCAGCAGACGCCGACGCCGAACCAGGGCAGCGGCAATGCGCAGCCCTCGGTGATCATCGTCGAAGTGCTGGGCTATGGCGGAGGTAATGGCGGAGAGGAGCGTAAGATTGACGAGGAGGATCGCCGGTCCCGCGGCGAGCGGGCGCGGGGTTACGATGCTTCGGGCTCGGTGCAGTTCGTTGGAATGGGGCAGTTGTCGGAGAGCCAGAAGGACAAACTGACGGCTGAGGAGCGAGACCGACTGGTTGCGCAATAGGTGTGCAATGAGCGTGAACGTGAAAGTGCGACGCGATGTTACAATTGGACTGCTTCCGGTCTTGTGGACAAATCCCAGCCTCACGCCGCGGCGCATTCGAACGCCTCGGGACTGACGCCGCCCAGATGGCTGTGACGGCGGGTTCGATTGTAGAATGCCTCAATGTAGTCGAAGACGTCGGCCCGGGCCAGATCCCGGGTTGTGTAGACGCGTTTGTAAATCAGCGCCGAAGCGTGGGTCTGACTCACATCTGATGATTTTTCTGCCGAACTTGCGGTTCTCCAACGGGGAATCAGCGCCATGCAAGCCGGTATTCGAATTTCTTCGCTTGTGCCGAGTGGGTTGGTGATCGGGAGCGTAAGCGATTCATCTGACTCGATTATTTTAGCCGTCCGATCCGAAGACGGCATGGCGGAGTGCCCATTGTGCGGGGCGAGATCACGCCGAATCCATAGTCGATACGACAGACAAGTCGCGGATTTGCCATGTGCGGGCAAGCAAATGTGCCTCCGGGTGATCACGCGACGGTTCGTTTGCGAGGTTCCACATTGTCGGCGGCGGATCTTCGCTGAACGGTTCGGGGATGATGTTCTCCCGACCCGGTCGCGCCGGACGGCGCGGCTCGAATGCATCGTCCACCATCTCGGGCTGGCACTCGGCGGCAGACCGGCAGCGAGCTTCGCCAAGCGACTGATGCTGCCGGTGAGCAACGATAGGCAAAAAGACGAACGCGATCATATCCCTTTTCGGCGGTCAAACCGGCACCGCGGTCATCGACCTCGGTTATGATTCTCGCCGCAAATTCAATCGAGCCATAAACCAAGGTGAAGATTTTCAGTGCGCATTTTCGATCCCACTCAATGTGCAGGGTTCGAGGCCGTTGGAGGCGCTTTCGCTCCTACAACTCGCTCATAAAGCCAAACTAAACGATCTCCTTCCTGCATCCCGCGCCGCGGCCGAACGCATTTTTGGCCGAAAAGGTAATTGACGGTAGTGCACGGTTTCATATTCAATCGGTCGATGACGCGTTGCGAATTTTAGTCCTTGCGGACACACGACGGCTCGCACTTTCAAGCGCCCGACGGTTGCCTCGACGTCATTTTCCAACGTTCGCGGATTGCCGCATTTTTGACCCGGATCGAAGACTAGGCAGATCAGGGTATCGACCGTCGGCAACTGTGCGTACCGTGCCACGTCGATTAAGAGTTGATTGCCTACATCCCGTTGTCCCAAATTCGGTCTTGTCATCTTCGCCTCGACCACGATCCGTTCGCGAGGAAAAAAAGCGACGCGCGAAGCGTTTCCCGCATAACTGGGCGTCACCTCCTCAGGCCGCACGTCGTCGAAATGCAATTTGAGAATGGCATGCAACAAATCTTGGACGTCGTATTCGTCATCGACCGAGACGGGCGCTCGGCCTTGCTGCCGCTTCTGTAGCCGGTCCACGAAAAGAGGAAACCGTCGGCACAACGCGACGATGCGATCCACTGGATTGGTCTCTTGTCCATCTAAGACTGCTCAGTCTCCCGCCCTCGTCGCCAATACTGCGAAGACTGCAGCTTCGGCCGCATCGCCGATCGGAACCGCCTCCGTCAGTGCGCGCGACATCAGCGATCACTCAATGCGGATATCGTCGTCGGCTATAGGGTCGCAGAACGCCAGAGAGAGCCTGCTGGCGAGGCTGAACGGCTTCCGGCGCTTGTTGGTCAGCATTCGATTAAAACCGCTCCTGTAGTCCGCGCAAAGCGCCTCGTAAAGTATCGGGATGGCGCGAACGAGTGGTCCGGCTGTGGAAGTCCTCCGGCCTGGGTTAAGGCCAAGGGTGATTCGCTTGAGAACTTCCGCGTGTTCACCGTCAGCACCCTTGAGACAAATTGAGGGACTTCACGAAGGGAGGATTTCTGGTTCATCGTAGCCGTAAGGAGCGAAGATGAAACAGAAATCCGGACCGGGCAAAGCGCCCGCAGAACAAGTGCTGAAGGACATCCGGCGCCAGACGCGTCGGCATTATTCGGCCGAGGAGAAAATCCGCATCGTCCTGGAGGGGCTGCGTGGTGAGGAGAACATCTCGGAGCTTTGCCGCCGGGAAGGCATCGCCGCCTCGATGTATTACGGCTGGTCCAAGGAGTTCCTGGAGGCCGGCAAGCGTCGATTGGCCGGTGACACTGCGCGAGCTGCAACACCTGGCGAGGTGAAGGATCTTCGTCGCGAGGCTACAGCTCTGAAAGAAGTTGTTGCCGATCTCACCCTGGAGAACCGTCTGCTCAAAAAAAATATGAGCGAGGATGGGGAGGACGAGGCATGAGGTATCCCGCATCCGAGAAGGCCGAAATTATCGAGCTGGTGGAGCAATCGCATCTGCCCGCCAAGCGCACGCTGGACAAGCTCGGCATCCCGCGCGCCACGTTCTATCGCTGGTATGACCGTTACCGTGAGGGCGGGCTGGAGGCGTTGGCGGACCATCGCTCCCGACCGGATCGCGTCTGGAATCGCATCCCGGACGACGTCCGCGGGCAGATCATCGATCTGGCGTTGCAGGCTCCCGAACTGTCACCGAGGGAGCTGGCAGTGCGCTTCACCGACGAGAAAAAGTACTTCGTCTCCGAGGCGTCGGTCTATCGGCTGTTGAAGGCGCATGACCTGATCACCAGCCCGGCCTATGTGGTGATCAAGGCGGCGAACGAGTTCAAAGAAAAGACCACCGCGATCAACCAGCTCTGGCAGACCGACTTCACCTACCTCAAGATCACCGGCTGGGGCTGGTATTATCTGTCGACGGTGTTGGACGACTTCTCGCGCTACATCGTGGCGTGGCGGCTCGGCCCCACTATGTGCGCTTCCGACGTCACGGCTACGTTGGACCAGGCGCTGGCGGCATCGGGCCTTGACAGCGCCACGGTCGTGCACCGGCCGAGACTGCTCAGCGACAACGGCGCGTCTTATGTTGCAGGCGATCTCGCCGACTGGCTCGAAGACAAGGGCATGCGTCATGTGCGGGGAGCACCTTATCATCCGCAGACCCAGGGCAAGATCGAGCGCTGGCACCAGACCTTGAAGAACCGCATTCTGCTGGAAAACTACTATTTACCTGGAGATCTTGACCGACAGATTGGAGCCTTTGTCGAGCACTACAATCACGTCCGCTATCATGAGAGCATCGAAAACGTCACACCTGCCGACGTTTACTTCGGCAGAGCACAGACGATCCTCGCAGAACGCAGACGCATCAAACTCGCCACCATCGCAAACCGTCGCTTGCAGCATCGACTGCAGGCCGCTTAAACTCTAACCCTGATGAGCCAGAGCCTCTCTTCTCGAAGCGCCTGATCAGTCTCAAAGTGCCTGACGACGAACAGTGAGGGCCATTGGCCGGGATTGAAAACCTGGGAGCGGTGAGGGGCCTCAAATCCGTGGCCTGTGCAGAACTGGTGCCGGTACTCGACCTTCACTGGCTGACTGAGCTGGTTTGCAATCTCTTGGGCAGCCGCGGTCGCTTCGGCGGCGGTCAGCATTTCTTCAATAGCTGGGTGCTGGAATTCTTCGTCGGAAAACTGGTTGGGGCTGATGTATCCGAACTCGGGAAGCTCAACGGCATTGGTCGGATTGTTCGGATGTTTGTCGAGAAAATCTATGTAGTCCACGTCTGGTTCTTTCTGTTGCGAAAGAATCCTGCGCCGTGTTCAACTACCTGACAAGCGAAGTGCGAAAATAAACTGCAAACGTCGAAGGAGCGCGATGTTCTTGCAACAGAAAGACGCGCTCCTGCAACACGCCACCAAGAAAGGCGCGCTAAGATTTCGCGCACAAGCTGTTGTAACCGTCAATACAATCATTACACTCGTGCTTATAGAATCATCACTCTGGGTGTGTAATGCTGCTCGCATCTGAAGTTAACAAATGGCATTGGGTGATTACTTGGGATAACCCCGTTCCACCAAATTCTTCAAAAATGCTTGCAGCCTTAGGCAGGCTCGGCAAGTTGACCTCGCTTCAAACGAAAACCACTGTGCTGCTGGCTCCTCGAAAATTCGTTTCTGCTGCCAGAATACGGCGCGTTATCGTTGCGCACTTACATCCCATGAAAGGCAACGCCGTTTACGTCAATCTGCGCACCAAGAATGCGTGGCACTACGGCAAGGTGACGGGCCACCATTGGCAAAAGGTCAACTAGCTTATGGTGGAAAGGGGATGCCGAGCATCACCCCTGCCTCGCGGCGAGTAGCGGGGGTAGGCCGGTCAAGGGAGGCTCCGAACGCGGGCAGCCCGTAGGGATACGTTTGGATGGCCTTGACGGGCGAGGGGCAGCGCCCCTAAACGAAAAACCCCCGCCGAAGCGGGGGAGTGGCTCAATCGTAATCGTCGAGCATATCCTGGAGTTCTTCGTCCCGCATGGCCTGTTGGGCTTCTTCATGGCGGGAATGCTTGGTGTGGACTGGTTGTTCTTCTTTGTAGAAGTCGATCTCGATAAAAATAGTGAAGTCCTTGATACGCACAAACATCCCGAGTCCCTCGGTCAAATTTGGCTCTGTGGTGGGAGTGCCTTGGGGAATCCGAGGAACGACCACCTGACAAAGCCAGGTTGGCTGAATCCTCGATGTTCTGCTGTTTCCATCGAAGGCGAGGTAGGCTCGGATGCCGCTAGCTGTTTTGTCAGTCTGAGCGTGGTCTCGTTCAATCATAAGCGCCGCAAGCAGAATTGGCGCCGGGGGACTTTAACGAGGTTTGGCAATCCGATTTAGTTTGTATGGCATCTGTTCGCGGCAAATCAAGGGCATGTAAAACCCCGCCTAAGCGGGGATCTCCATGATGTCGGGCGCCATGATGGTGCGGGCGTGAGGCAGGATGGCGGGGCAGAACGACGCCACACGGAAGTCGATGGCGGAGTACAGCTCCTGCCAGAGATTCCGGCACATTAGGATTTGCTCCGCGGACGGCTGCAGCCCTTCGACCTGGACGAGAACCGGTGTGTCCGGCCGCAGCCGATGTTTGTGCAGCTTAGTTTGGCCGTCGTCGAAGATGATGACGCCGCCCGACCAGGGGTGTTCGACCATCTGGAAGTGCATTGAGTGTCCAGTGCTCATGTTGGCTCCTTCGCTGGCCAACCGTGGACACGCTTTCCCGCTGGCGCGAGAGGCGCCACGGGGCGGTAGGGTTCAGAAGAGGGTGAGTTGGACGGGGCCGCTTATTCCGTTGTCGGCCCTGTACTTGTCGGTGTCAGTGTCCTCACTTGCCCATGGCTCGCAGACTTTCTCGCACATAGGGCATGGTGAGTTCGATGTCTCACGGGTGGTAGTTGTCCACTGCGTGCAGCAGATGAACCAGTTTCGGAACGGCATACGGCCTCCGGGAAAAGATTCTCCGCGGCACATTGCGGGTCACAGGCTCTCAAAACGGCTTCTTAATCCCTCGCCGTTCCAGCGTGCCTAGCCGCTGTTCAGGGATGAATCGCACCGCCGATAGAAAGGTTGAGATGTCGGGTAGAGCGGGAATCTTGCGCCGATGGTGCGATGTCGTAAAGTCGAATCGAACCTGGGGGGCTCGACCTTGCAATATCTTCTGTATGCCGTGATTGCGCTCGCTTACCTTGGTATCGGCGCCTGCAATGTCTTCTTTTACTGGGCTGTGTATTTCAGGCCCGAGATGTTTCGAGAGCCATTGAGGTACAGTTCGTATGGTGGCTGGCAGGGCTTGATATTCATTCCGGTTTACATCGGCACGGGCATCTGCATTTACCACGGCGCGCTTGCGTGCCTCTCGTGGATTCCAGAGGGCTGGGACTTCGCAAGCTATGGCTCCGCAACATCGGCTGAAACGCTATCTATGATTTTCGCAGGCAATGCCGGGTGGATATTCCCGTTGGGGGCGGCCAACATGGCAATCAAGTTCACAAATCTGAATGACCAGCTTGAAGATTTGAGAGCACGTGGCAAGGCGTGATTTTTATTTAAGCGAAGCCGTTGAAGTATACGATTTGCGCCCGCACTCTGTTTCCAAGGAGCCGCATTCCAGTCGGTGTGGCTCCGCCGAAACTGCGACTGGCGGAAACAATGAAAGACTGGAGACGTGGATAAGCTACGCGCGCTTAAGGCCGCAAAATCATCACTTGAATTCTGGGGGACTAAAGAACCTCGCTGTCCCCACTGCGGAAAGCTGCAGAGCGTTGACCGTAACGAGTGGTATCACCTTTACGGTAGTGATGACCAACACACCGTCACATGCGGTGATTGCAGCCAAGATGTCGAGGTCTCGGTTCGAACCCAATACACCTTCAATACAGATGAGCAGGACGAGGACTAATGAGCCGCGTCTGGAGCTGGCGGCAAGCCATATGGGAGTCGCCCTTGGGGGCCACAACCAAAATCATCCTGCAGGCCTCGCAAGCCACCTGAACGATATGGGCGAGCCCATGTTTCCAAGCCAAGCCCGCCTGTCGCGCATGTGCTCACTATCGGAGCGCGCAGTTATCGCGCACCTTCACATTGCCGAGCAAGCTGGTTGGATTGCGCCGCGCAAACGTGACCTCAGGGCAGCAAATGGGCTGCGAACGAGTACGTCGCCACTTGGCCAGATGGGGTGCGCGTCGGGCGTAGGCTGCCGTCTATTGGAGGCAGCATGTCAAAGATCATAACCGACTTCAAAGCCCTTTCATTGGATGCCCAGACTGAGGCCTTCCCAGCGATCTTTGCCGCCTTTAACGCATCGAAAGATGCTCGGCGCGAAGAACTGGAAGCCCAAGTACGCCAGCTTGGCTTTAAAGCCGCCTTCATTGCCGACGTGAAGTTGGCCATTGGAGCAGGGGTGCTGGAGCGAAGAAAGCTTTTCGGTCGCATTTCCCTAAACTTAGACGCAGCAACTACTTGCGGACTGATCGCATTTAGGTTGTATTTGGACGTCTAACTTGGGCTTGGGGGAGCTGATGCCTCGTTTTGTTATTGCTCTGGTAGTTTGCTTGTTTTGGGCGGCATACGCACATGCACAGGAAACGGTCTACAAATACGATCTCGACACAATCGATTCATCCATCAAATGCGAGTTGAGCCGGGTAGCTTCACGCTACGGACCAGCTCGAGCTGGCAGGCCAACTATGAAGGTGTCGCTAGAGGTGACTGGGACAGAGACCGTCACCAAAAAGGTCTCCGTCGACTTCTTCGGAAACGCTTCGTACGAGACATCGCGCAAGAATATTGTTGGTAACAGTTGGACCCGCAATATCCATGAGAAGAACAGGGTCAATTGCGGAAAGTCCTTCGTGGTCGATGTCGGTCTTTACTCTTGTATGCAGCAAGAGCGGGGACGGTTCTTCGAAGGGCGGACCGTGACGTGCGGGACTTCGACATCCGCGTCTACTCAGGCAGGGGCTGGCGTGAAATTCGTTTGGTTTATTGAAACGAAGATTGAGGGCAATCTAGTCATTAAGCGGGAGTGGGAAATCAAACTCAAGGCTCCTCCCTCGGCTGCTTGACTCATGTTTCACTTTTTGTTCTCATGGCCCGAACCTGGGATGTAGCTTACTTCAACTCGGTACCCATCCGCATGGCGGCCTAACCCCGGGAGAGGTCCACTTATCGACGCGGGAAATCTGTTCAGACAAGCGGGACCTTTTTCCATCACGCAAACGCAGATCAGGAACCGATGGCATCTCCCAGGGGACAGAAGGAAGCTTTTGCCAAGTTCTTTGAAGAACCCACGCGAGACAAATTTCGTGGGATTCTCAAAGATCATTCAGGTGAAACAGAATTCCTTGATTTCAAACAGGAGTGGCCGAAGCATTCGGCACTAGCAAAGCAGATATTGGGTTTTGCAAACACCGGTAACGGTTGCATCATTGTTGGAATTCAGGAAACGCCGGAGGGGACGCTAGAGCCCATCGGAATGGCCTCTATCATCGACAAGGCAAATATTTTCGATGGGATCAAAGGATACCTACCTGCCGAAATGATGGGGCGAATTGATGTGCACGACTTTCACTTCGAGGCTTCAGAGTACCCGACACTGATCGGCAAAAAATTCCAGGTCATGTTCGTCGAGTTCAGCTCCGAACATATACCTATTGTTTCTCTTCGCGAGGGCGATGGTATTAAAGCTCCAGCCGTTTATGTACGGCGCGCAGGCCAAACATCCGAAGCCACGCATGACGAGCTACAAAAAATCATCAATCGGCGCATCGATACCAGGTATTCCACTTCCGAAGAAATTACGCTCAAGCAACATATGGAACAGCTCAAAGTTCTGTATTCCGAACGCGCTAGTAATAGCCCGCTGTTCTCGAATCTGGCTCGATTGTTCGCGTTCTCCCAATTCGACGATGATGGCGATGGGGATAACTACAATAATTTTGTAAAGAGGGCGATTTCGATCAAAAAGTCTATCATCTTGAAATCAATCGGATCATCGCCAGAGGTGTTGCAGGCGGACGCATTGGTCGCAAAACTTATGAAGTCGCCGGTGGCAAAACCAGTCAAATAAGCTCGCGTCATGCGGTGAGGGGCGGCAAGTCGTATAGGGTAGGCTCTCTGAATTCTTCTGGCGTCTTAATAGCATAGATCTTTCGCCCCATAGATGCCGTCGCCGCGCCTTTGAAGAGAGGATCGTCCTTCTCCCGGGGATAGGTCCAGCCACCCACACACGCAGCCCAGACGCCCGGTTGTGAATAGGCACGCCATTTGACCCAGATCGGCTTACAAGGTTGCCCCACCCGTGCCGCTCGATGTCCCTGACACTGTGATGGAAATCAGGCCAAGCGCCACCACGATGACGATCGAGCGCATGGGCCAAACAGCAGCGCCAGGCAATTGGACTGTCGCGCACCCCGCCTAAAGCATCTGCAGGCGTGTGGCCTCTCCGTTCGCATGAAAATCGTCTTGACGGGCGCGGATTCGATTGCAATCATAAATTGTGTTCCCGAAGGTCTGTCAGCGAGATCACCATGGCATCAAGCCCGAACGGCACTTTCTGTTACGTTCTGCTACCAATGATAATTGCTATGTTGTCCGATCCCGCTGTTGCCGCGGAAGTCACCAACCCACCCCAATGCAAGAACTGTTTTATCGGCGAGCTTCAACTCTCCCCAAATCCAGCTGACCCTTCTGGCAATACCAAGCTGTTGGCCGCCGATCTGCTGTACGTGGACGGCAACGCACAGGTCTGGAAGGCGGGCGCCGGGGATGTCACCGACGGCGCATCAATCCCGGGATTATTTCAGCCGATCATTGGCGGCCCCTGGGAAAAGGCCTACCTCCCCGCCGCTGTCATGCACGATCATTACACCAATAACGCCCACATGGTCCGGACCTGGCAGTCCACTGCGCGCATGTTCTTTTCCGCGATGGTGGTCGGTAATGTCGAAATCATCCGGGCCAAGCTCATGTACTACGCGGTGTATGTCTTCGGACCGCACTGGGACAAGCTGGCGCCTGGGGTTCCTTGTGGGACCAATTGCATTTTTTCCGCTACATCGCAAATGACATTCAAGCCTGCCGACTATGCGAACGCGCACGGGGCCGAGCTTGAGCAGTTGAAAGCAACTATTGCGGCCCGCGAGATTTCCGGGGACCCGCTGAACCTGAACGATATTGAGAATATGGCGAGAGCCAAACACCCGACCCACGTCTTCTTTGTGAATGATAATACGCGCTAGGCCTCTTCAGACAGCGAAAGAGTTTCTGACAGGAGTTTTCTAGGATCCGCACGCAGAGTGAGCATCGGCTCCGAGAATGTTGACCCCCGTCGGCGTCCAACTGCCCCCCCCGTAGCTCAGGAATCAAAAATAGGATCATGTCCGGGAACAGTTAGTATCCGGCAGCGCCAGGTAGCATATACGTGGTAGTTGGTTAGAATGGCGCCTTTCGGGGCGCTTTTACTTTGGGGATATGATGGTGTTTGATCCTGCCTACCTTGGACGTTCTCTCGATAACCGATTGCCTGACATTTACGAATCTGTGACGCGTGAAGTCAAAGCGCTACAGAACAAGCACGCTGCAGCCGGAAGGCTCCAGAGTGGTGCAACCCTCATTGCCTTTGAAGATATAGCGGTCAACATCCTAAAAACGACCATCTCTGACGCGTCGAAGTTTACATTTGAGTTTACAGGCGGCCATGAGCCAGAAGCTTTGGCTTATCTCAAGAATTTTGCTGGACGCGTGCAACACACCATCATGTCGGAGATCTCAGAAAAAGCAGATCGGCTCAGCCTGGGAGATGCAACGGCAAACCATCTTCACAAGGTTCGGACCAAGTTGGACCGATTGCGAGAACAGGCTCTGGATGATTTCTCACATGGCATGCAAGGGAGCGAGCGCTTGAAGAAAGACGCTGTGGTAAATATCGTAGCCAACCAGACGGGAAACGGAATTCAGCAGATCGGGGTCGGTAACTTCTCGCAGAAAGCGTTTGTCGAAAACCATCAACAGTTGATCGATGCCATTGCCAAAGCCTTGGCGTCATCCGAATTTGCGAAGCTCCTTCCTCAGCACAAAGAAGGATTTAAGGATATCGCGGACACCTTATTGGAAGAGGCCAAGAAGCCAACGCCAGATCCTGGAAAACTGAAAAGGTGGGGTGCGCGTCTCGGGGAGCTATCCGTCCAATTAGGTTTGGAGGTGGCTGCCTCCGAGATCGTTGAACTTATCGGACAGATGTTCCCTTAATCTCTCCCTAGTGGTTTGAGGACCATAGCGAGCGCGCTCGTGACTTCTCTGGCGGTCTTTGAACCTAAAATCGTAACCACCCTTTCCAATCTACCTGCAGCTAAAATGGATCCTGTTCGCGAATCAGGAGCACCCATGCGAGAAATCTTCCGGAGGTGGTGGGAGGGCCAATATGTCCCCTACGAGAATGATCCGAACGCCGCCGTGTTTTTCGTTGGCGGCGCCGATGAGCGCCATTGGACGGCTAACCTGGCCCGATGGGCATGGGGATTCTATCAGCGTGAGTGGAAGTGGACACTAAATACGCTGGCTTTTATCTGCAACCGGCCTGCTCACGTCGTGAAGCGCGCTCCGCCATCGCAGATCAGCGTCAGTGTGCCGCGCTCCTACTTGTGTTACACAAGATCTCTCGCCGTCCGCTGGAGGTAGCCACGACTTCCCGTGCTCATCGTGACGCGTCAGATTGCTCCAGTAGTCGCCGCGCCTCGGCCGCAATCTGATCATCAACGCGCGCCGATCGTAGCACCGCCTTTAAATCCGCTGCAGCTGCCGATGTGCTGACCCTGCTGGGCCAGCACATCGGCTCGCAGTAGCCGTGCTTTGGGTGAGTACTCGTCGTCCACGCCTGCTAGCTGCAGAACGGTCGTGTAATTGAAAGCTTCACCGGAGGGAGTCTTTGATGCGATCGACCCACCGGTTGTAGCGCGCGCAGGTAGGGGGGCTTTTGGGACCCAAAATCCGGAGGGCAACCTGCCGGCTCAGGCCGGCGAAGCCGACCGCTACCACTTTTAAGGTGACTAAGCCATCGGCTTTGGCTGGGATGTCGGCACTTACGGCGCGCCCTCCCTGTCTTCTTGTGCGCCGTTGCTGATTTCGCCAATGACGATGCCCGCAGCAATGGTGAGCATGGCGTCGAGGATCTGCCGCTTTAAGGCAGAAATTCCACTTATCGTCCTGTGCAGATTTCCGGGGCCACCTCTCTCACCAAGAAGAACAACTGTGACGCGTGTAAAGGATTGATGCAATTTTAGCTTGACACCAAAATCACATTTGGTGAAAATGCAGTTGTTAGAATTCGATCCGTTTTCATTGCGTGCTTTGGTACCTAACATTCTCAGCAAGGAGAAAAGTGTTATGGCAGCAGCAGCGGTTCAAGAAGCCAATATTCGTGAAGTTCTTAGTATTGCGATTTCAAAAAATCAGACAATTCAGCAGGCAATATCGAACTATGCCGATCCGCTCTCGCAGCAGGAAAAAGACCTCTTGCTTTCGATTACTCCTGCCGAACTCTCAGCGCTGAGAGACATAGAGACGAAAATAAAATCTGCTCATCAGTCGACCAGAGGCGTCTGGGCGGGAGCAATTTGGTAAATAGCAACGCATAGATGAACCATTGGTGGGTATGTTGCTATGGACCACTCGTTGGACCAAATCGGCAGTGTTGCGCCCAACGTGGAACAGTCCCTCTCCTTTGATGAGTACGAACAACTCCACTTCGGATTCTATAGAACTCTCTTTATTCAGCTGACCCTTGCCTGTCCGCTGGAATGTGATCATTGCTGTGTGAACTCTGGACCAAAGCGCCGCGAAGCACTTTCGGCGGACGTCATTGAAAGAGGAATCCGAAGCTTCGCGGCGCTGCCGGATGCCGAAGTAGTTTGCCTAACAGGCGGGGAACCATTTGTAGCACGCCGGGCACTGCATCGTGCGCTTGCCGTTTGCCAGGAGGTCGGTCTGCGAGCCTACGTTATTACTGCCGCCCATTGGGCTCCCACGGTAACGGCAGCGAGTAAGGTCTTGGACTCGTTGCCTCCCATCACGCTCCTCTCTGTCAGCGCTGATCGGTATCACGAAAAGTTCGTTCCGCTCGCGAATGTGCGAAATGCAATCGAGGCCGCCACTCGTCATCGCATTGCGGTCAATCTATTGCTGACGTTGGACCAGGACGATGACCCTTACCGTTCCACCGTCGCCACCGCTCTTGGTGGCTTCTGGCACGAGATTTCAATCCGGGTCACCTATTTCCAGCCAGTCGGTCGCGCGCAGCCGGAGGGGATAGGGTGCTACCCCGCCACCGAGCCCCTCCCAATGGGGTTATGTCCGATGATTGGTACGCCTGCAGTTACAGCCGATGGGTCAATAAGTGCGTGCTGCCAGGCACAGGAGACAAACCTCATAGTGACGGGAGTGCCGCATGCATTAAGGCTCGGCTACATGGGTGACACAGACTTCGCGACTGCACGGGACACGGTTCGGACCGATCCTTTGTTGCGTGCGATCCGCAACCTGGGGCCCGGCTGGGTATTTATGCGAGCGCTTGAGCGCGGTCGTGATTTGGGGGAACGCCGGTCGTTTGCGACCATTTGCGATGTGTGTTCGGAATTGGTTCGCAACGTCAAACGAGCGGATGACCTAAGAGGCATGCTGGCTGAGCCATCGCTGAAACTTCAATTGGATATTGCTGGAAGGAGTTCAGACGGTGTTTGATCTGATTGATCTTTTTGTGGGTAACGCGCAGCGGGCGTTCTCGAACTACTGCTCAGAAAATCCGAGTCCTGTTTCATATTGCGAGTTGCTCTACCAAACGCATTTTTACGTGAAGGAGACGGTTCCCGTCATGACCGCGGTGCACGCGGCGCGAATGGATCATCCGCTTGTGGCGCAACTGGCGGTTCATTGTGAGGAGGAACGTGGACACGATCAGCTACTCCTCGATGACCTACGTCGCCTTGGGCTGTCGCCTTCTGGCCAGGAAAGCCCACCGCTAAGAAAGCTAGTCAACCTCGAGTGGAGCGCGACGCAAGAACCGGATCCTGTGTCGGCCCTGTTCGGTCACATTCTAGTTATGGAGGGGTATCCCCCCAGTGAAGAAGACATTTCGCGACTTGTTTCGACGTTCGGTTTGAGCCTGGATGTGGCTCAGGGGTTCCTCGCTCATGCCGAGGCGGACGTTGCGCACTCGGAAACAGCGCGCGCACTTGCCTACCATCCCTCGATAGACAGGACCGTCCTGCTGAGCCGGGCACTGGCAACATGCCGGCTTCTCGGAGAGCACTGGCAATGGATGGCTACCCGGCAATCCCATGCCGTTCACTAGAGAGCTTGGATTTGAGATAACAACCCGGTGCCCGCTTGAATGTGCGCACTGCATAGTCGACTCCGGTCCTTGGCGCCGCGAACGCGCTTCCGATGAGCTGGAGCAGTGGCTGAACGACGGGGCCGGCCTGGCGGGTCTTGACACGGTCGTGGCTACCGGCGGAGAGCCGTTCCTCTATCCCAAGGCGCTTGTTTATCTGGCGGGAATTGCCCGCCGACACGAATGTCGGTTTCGTGTGGTGACGAGCGCATCCTGGGCGCACACGCTTCCGAAGGCAACCAAGATGTTGTCGCTGGTTCCTGTCGACCATCTGGTTGTGAGTGTGGACCGATACCATGAAGAATTTCTGCCCTTTGAAGCGGCGGTGAATGCGTTGCGGGCGGCGCTCAACCATAACATCTCCAGCACCGTGAATGTCTGTGCCTCGGTAGATGAGCTGGGTCACGAAGTGAAGGATATGAACGTCCGGTTGATCCACTCCTTGGGTGCAGCGGAAGCGGCATCGATTGAGATAACCGGACAACCCATCCTCACAGCCGGGCGAGCAAAGGCTGCACCAAACGGCAGTCTTTTGCCATGGCAGGTGTTCGACTCATGCCCAATGCTTCAGAAACATGTCGTGAAAACTGACGGAGATGTGATCGCTTGCTGCGGACCGCCGGCGTATCGAAGCAATCGTTCGACGGATTGGCTCAAGCTAGGTCGTCTTGGCAAAATGCCGATTGCCGAAATACTCGGCGCGGCAGAACGGAATTGGCTGGTGCGGGCGATCCATACTCTCGGGCCAGCGTTTCTGTATGAACTGGGCGGCGAGATTGCATCACGTCTCGGAGATCAGTTCGACACGCGATGTACTCTTTGCGTAGCGGCGCTCTCTGACGAAGAAATAATGAGCAGAGTAATTGCCCGTCTTGGGGAGCCCGCAATAAGACGCCGGATTGCGTTGGCCGCGGCACTGAAGTTTGGCGATCTTTCACTGCTCGAAAACAACGTCATTCCGGCTAACGCCGTAACTGCAACGGAAGATGTTGATCTCGGATCTTCGGATGTCAGCCCCGCGGATACCGGATTGCTTGATTTTTAATTGTTCCGTTGACTTGGGGGGGCAGATGGGCACCGCAAAGTGGACTTTCATGGTCTACATGGCCGCCAACAATGACTTGTCCGACTTTGCAAGTTCGAACCTTGATGACATGAGAAAGGTCGGCTCCAACGACGACGTCAAGGTTGTCGTATTCGTAAAGCAGCAGGGCGCGCCGGGCACTCCGACCAATGCCCGTCGTATCCAGATTGGAAAGAAAGGTCAGCCAGACGTTTTGGAAAACCTCGGTTCCGTCGATTCCGGCCATCCACAGACAGTGATAGATTTTATTCGCTGGGGCGTTCAAACGGCTCCCGCCGCCCGATATGCGGTTATTCTGTGGAGTCACGGCTCCGGCTGGAGTCCCGACGATATGGACCAGCTTTACAAGAAAGTGCAGTTTAATGCGGCAGCCCTGACAAGAGGCGAAGCGAAAGTTCTGGCGAACTCTTCCCTCGGTCGAGTGTTTTTTTCTACCACCTTGGCGACCGTGCTCGCCGCTCCCACGTCCCATGCAAGAGCCGTGCTTGCGGACGACGAAACCGGGCACTCGCTCGATACCTTGGAACTCGGCTCCGTTTTAAGCAGTGCAACAAGTGCAATGGGTCATCGAATCGATCTGCTAGGCATGGATGCGTGCTTGATGAACGATCTAGAAGTGGCCTATCAGGTGGCAAATGATGTTGGCGTGATTGTCGGCTCAGAGGAGCTGGAGCCGGGCGCCGGCTGGTCCTACGATTCAATCCTGAGTTTTCTCGTAAACGATGCTGATGCGCATGCAACCGATTTGGCCAAGACTATCGTCAGCAGTTACATCTCACGCCATGGCGGGAGTCCAGAGCTGTGGCCGGTCACGCAGTCTGCGCTGAAGAGCGATGAACTCGGAAATTTTGCGGATACACTCGATGCGCTAGTGGCGGCTTTGCGTCCACAGTTGCAGACCGGGTGGCCGATGATTCAGAGAGCGCACCTTGGCGGCGCACGGTTCAAGATGAATCTGGTGGACCTTCTGACGTTTTGCACGAAGCTGGAAGAGTCGGCTGTGGACGGAGGCGTGAAAGCGGCTGCAAGAAAAGTGGCCAGGGCGTTGAAGCCGGGTGGCTTGATCATTACCGAGGGCCATTTTGGCAAGACCGTCGCTGGGTGCGGGGGGGTCTCTATCTATTTTCCCCCGGCGGGCCTGGGCATATCAAAATACTATGGGGATCTGCAGTTCGCCAAAGAGCGAAGCTGGTCTCAGTTTCTGAGCGAGTATCAAGCAGCCGCAGGCGGGTAGAGGTTGCAACGTAAGCATCCGGAGAGGAGCAACAAAGTCCACGAGCACCGAACCCTGAGGCAAGCCCCGCGCGACAAGTTCGGCATTCTTTCCAAACAGATGTAGATAAATTCGATCCTCCGGGACCGATCTCGCGAGCGTGCGGTCTCAAGCGTTTCGATTGCTGCCCGCACGTGCTCCATTGCAAGAGCGCTCGTCGTATCCGTCAGACTGCCGGCCGATCTGAGCCTTGATCGCAGCAGGCGCCGCCGAAGCCGGCGTAGCGGCGTAGCTCCATTTCGACCCCAGTCAGCAGGACAAAGCCACTGTATCGCTGCAAGCGCTCGGCTGCCGATTCAATGCCCTTACGGCGTAGTACACAATCGTAAGCTCGGAGCGCTCGGCTCGGCGTAGTGCATCGGCTCCGAACTTTGACCCCTATCTGGAGTGGTCCCGATCCGATGCCGATTGACACCCTGAGATTGCCGCCGTCATCGTCGCCACTAAGGGGGTATGGCGAGGAAGCAGTGCACGCGCTGCAACGGCGGGTGCGGGCGAACCTGTCCTATCTGCGGGAGCGGCAGCGGGTGGTGAAGATGGGGGATCGGTTAACCGCCAGATGGGCGCTCCGATTAGGAGGTGCCACCATATAAAGCCTTGTATTCGTTTAGTCTTTGAATAATAGAACTTCATAAGATGCTGGAATCACTAGTCGAATCCCGGCGCCCCTATTGACTATGGGCAAAATTTCCCCCATATTAATAACTGCAACAGGCCCGACGTTGGGGTGGTGAGATCCCAAAGCCGAGCCTGCCGCTAACCCTATAACGCGCGGTTTTTCCGCACTACGCACCACCTGCCTTCCTATTTACCCTCGGTCAAAGGGCGGGTTAGTGGGCACCACCCACCAGATACGGGCCTTGGAGACTCATGATCTCCTTGGCCCGATTTCTTTTAGCTATTCAAAGCCAACTCCGGCTTCTGTGTTTCAAAATTTCCCGCACGTTCTGCCAGCGCCACTTTAAGCCCATCCCGAATGATCAGGCCGGAGCCTTTCATGTTGGAAAGCGTTGGCGACATCGTGGACATAGGGACCTCGCGGCCCTTCAATATGGAAACCCATTTTTGAAGGTCAGCTGAGGTTTGCCAAGGGTAGCTGACCGACTTCAAGCACAGCAAAATTAGGCTGTCGGTTGATTCTTTGCCCGTGATCCCTCGAGAAAGCTTAAACTTTTCCCACTGTTCTTTTTCAGTTGGCGGCGGCGACACTACTTTTGGTGCAGACTGAGAACCATGCTGTGAAGATCCCGCAGTCTTGTCGTCTACTGGCCCGCTTCTGGTGGCCATGCGCTCCAGCACATGGGCGGCGATCGACAGCTCGTTTGCCTCCGCTGCCAAAGCAGTTTCGCGTCGCGCGATCCCCTCCCGTTCCTCGGCAATCTCTGCCAAGCGGGCCTTCACATCTGAGAGCGTTGGGTTGGTGGTCATGGAACCTATATGACACAAACAATCGGCTTGTACAAGGCCCTTTATCGATCGGGCAAGAACTTAAAGTGAACTTCCCGCTACGGCGTCGTTAGCGAGAACTTGCAGCCCAAGGCGATTGATGCTGACAACGACAGAATTGGACTGCTTAGGCGCTAACCTGCCGTTGCCAGTAGCCGGTGAAATCCACCGACTTGCCGCGCTTCATAGCCAGCGACGCACCGCGGGTCCGCACATCGACAGCCTGCGGCTATTGCCCGCGACTTACCATGACGCCGTACGATGAGCCTCCCTTCGCTACCCGTCTACTATTCTCCATCATTTCAAGGAGATGCTCGACTTCGCCGCGGAGACCAACGCGTCAAGGTCCGTCCCGGATGGGGGGATCCGCGAGCAGGTTCGCTTCGATGGTGGCTGTGACCGCACTGCGGCCGGTCGGTCACTGGCACTTGGCCATCCGGATCAGAACGGGGAGTCGCGATAGGGACGGGTATCCATAAACGGTCGTTCGGGGTCGCCGCCGCCTTGATGCAGCGAAGCGGCTGCCATGCAGCGGTAGGTATAGATCTTGCGCTTGAACGAGAATTCATATAAGTGACCACAATGGTGTATAATCTATCTCGGTGACCATTGTGGTGTCGTATGGACCAGAATCCGTCAGAAGAGCTCACGCCGCAGGAAATTCGCCGCATCCGTGAGAAAATCGGATTGTCGCAAGTCGAGGCGGGCGAGTTGCTCGGCGGCGGCCCGCGCGCTTTCACCAAGTATGAGAGCGGTACCATCCGGCCCGCCATGGCGATCGCGAACCTGCTGCGGCTATTGGATGCCAAGCCTTCGGCCATAATCACGCTGTCCGGCGGGAAGGTCGCGCCGATGGAATCGGATGACACCCGATTGTTTGAGGTCACCGGCAAGCACATCGCTGCGCTCAGCCCGCGCAAACTCGTCCTTCTCATGCGTCGGCTCCTCGATGGCGAGGCCTTCAGCGGAGATCTCCCCATGGACGGCATCCATGTGGCTGCCAACATCACCGCCGCAGATGGTGGTGAAGACGCGCGCATCGAGTGGCAAGGCGGTCCCGACCGAACCAAGTTTTTGCCAAACCGCATTTCGCAATTCCAACTCAAGGCTGGAGCCATCGGACCCGCGGAGGCGGGGGGCGATGTATTGACCCCGAGCGGCGAGGTGAAGGCGATGGTGCGCGACGTCCTCGAGCAGGGCGGCGTCTACATCATGGCGAGCGGGCAATCATACGAAAACAAGCTCATCAAAGCACGGGCCGAAAGCATCCGAAAGGCGCTCGCGAAAGCCGGGATGAAGATCTTTCCGGAACAGGTCCAGTTTCGCGATGCCGACCAGCTTGCCTCATGGGTAAATTCTCTGCCGCCCGTCGCTGCTTGGGTTCTGGAGCAGACCCAGCCGGGGATCGTCGGTCCTTTCAAGGACTGGACGCACTGGGCGGGTCGCTACGATGCGTCGCCTTGGATTCCCGATCCGCGACTGCCCGCCTTCCGTGAAAAGCTGCGTTCGCTCATGACCAAGCCCAGAGGTGTCGCACGCATCGTCGGCTTGTCCGGTGTCGGCAAATCGCGGCTTACGCACGAGGCACTGGGACCGACGGAACAGGAAGAAACCTCGGGTGTGCGTCTGTGCGATCTGATCCTCTACTCGGTGGAGTCGGAAGTCGGATCCGTGGCGATCAAGAATGCCGTCCAGAGCTTGGTGGATTCTAATTTCCGGGCGATCGTTGTCGTTGATCGTTGCCCCTTGGATTCCCATCACGATCTGGTCGGCATGGTAAAGCGGACCGGCAGTCGTGTTTCGCTCGTGACCATCGACCATGAGGTGCCACCCACACTCAAGGGCGACGACACGCTGTTATTCGTTGAAGAGGCCGCGGATTCGGTCGTGGAAGGTATGATCAAGCAGATTGCCCCCGATTTGCCGAGTGAAGACTATCGCCGACTGCTGAATTTTGCCCGCGGTTATCCTCAGATGGCGATCTTGCTTGGGCAAGCGTGGCTGAAGGACATTCCGATCGCCGCTGCCACAGACGACGATCTCATCGACCGAATTCTGCTCGGCCGTAAGCCGTTCGATCAAGCCTTGCTGAAAGACGCGGGTATGTTGCTCGGAACGTTCCGGCTTCTGGGCACCAGCGGCGAACTGGACGATCTTCCACACGTCGCCAAATACGCGCGTGGTCGTTCGCCGGAAGATCTCCGCGCCGCACTGGCCGATCTGCAACAACGCGGCGTCGTGCAGCAGCACGGCCGCTTGGCAAGCCTTCAGCCCAAGTCGCTTGCCCTCAAGCTTGCTGAACGGCAGTGGCGGCATTGGGGGCAGCACACGTGGGATCAGGTGCTGGCGGGCGATCTACCCGACCGACTGCGCCGGAACCTGGCTCGTCAGCTCACATTTCTCAATACTGAGGCGATCGGGCCCCAGGTCGCGCGGCACGTAATGCGCCTGGGTGGTCCGTTTGCCTCGCTGGAAGCCCTTAGCCGCGAGGGTAATCCCGACGTCCTGAACGCAATGTCCGAGATCGACGCGGATGCGGTGGTCACTCTCATTGAGCGGCTGTTGAATCCTCTGACGCTCGATGAGATGAAGCGCATCGAAGGTGACCTCCGCCGGAGCCTTGTTCACGCACTGGAAAACGCTTGCTTCCTCAACGACACATTCGAGCGCGGGGCACTGCTTCTTCTGAAACTCGCAGTGGCTGAAAATGAAAGCTGGGGAAATAACTCGGTAGGTCAGTTCAAGGCGCTTTTTCCAGTCTTCGGCGCAAACACGACTGCCCCGGCGGAACCTCGTCGACGATTGCTTGATGAGCTGATCCATGACGACGATCCGGCGCAGATGCCATTGGTCGTGGATGCGCTGCTGGAAGCGTCGAGTTTGCATTCAAGCGCGCGCCTCGTTGGCCCCGAGACCCACGGCAGCCGACCGCAATTGATCCCGTGGCAGCCAAAGACGTGGCAGGAAGCGTGGGATTATATCATCCCCTGCGTCGATCGGCTCGTCGATATCAGCCTTCGCGACGATGCAGTCGGGGCCCAGGCTCGAGACGGCTTCCCTCAGCAGTTTCGCGCATACATCCAAGGGAGGCAGATTGACCAGATTGAGCGCTGGGTGGCGAAGGTCAGGACTGCGCACCCGTATTGGCCAACGGCACTCAACGCATTGGGCGACGTCATCCAGTATGACCTCAGCGGGCTGAGGGCAGGCGAGGAGGCGCGTGTCCGTAAGCTCATGGCCGATCTGTCCCCGCAAGATGCTTTCAGTCGCGTTCGTTTTCTTGTGACTGAAATGCCTTGGGACTATCCAGTGGGTGAGAAGCTCTCGTTCTCCCAGCGCGAAAAGCGGCAGGTCGAAGCCATCCGCGATCTGGCTCGAGATATGCTCGCGCAGCCGGAAGCCTTACACGCAGTACTCTCGGACCTCTCGATCGGTCAGCAGCGCATGTCGGTTCAATTCGGCAAGGCGATTGCCGAGATGGCAGTCGATTCGATGTCATGGGAGGAGCCGATCAAGTCTGCCTACTTGTCGATACCCCACGGAGACCGAAACTATGGACTTTTGTCTGGTTACTATGCCGGGCTGGAATCTCGCTACCCAGATGCGGTGGCGAAGTTCAAGCACGAAGCTGTTCAGTCGGTCGATTTCGCGGACACGCTGCCGTTCGTCTGCCTGATGATTGGCATTACCGCGGACGACGTGCGCTTGGTGTGCGCCGGTCTCAAGACAGGCATCCTTAAGCCAGGCGCGATGTCGCACTGGAGTATGGGCGGAGTTCTCGCCAAACTAGACCCGCCGTCAGCCTCACCATTGTTCGATCAGCTGCTCACAATGGATGGCGTAGGCTATTCGATTGGCCTCGATATCATGGGCATGTTTGTGCATGATGCGCTTGATCGCCTGAACGAACTGCGGCCACAGGTGATGATCGCCGTTCAGAACGTGGGCAGGCGGCCTAAGCGGCCGGGCTCGCACATGGATGCTCACCACTTCGAAAGGATCGTCGGCTGGTTGCTAGGCAAAGGGCTGGAGCACGCAGATGCGCGTGCCGCAGCTTCTAGCCTGGCGGTGTACCTTGCATCCGATCCCGATGGTAATGCGCGCGACCTCATTAAGCCGCTGCTCCCGATCATGATGAAAGAGTTCGCTTCTGTCACGTGGACGCCGTTCGGAAACGCCATCCTTCAAGACCGCGCCACCGCTTGGCGGATTGAGCATGCCCTTGGTGACGGCCTTTCTTTCGCCGACCCCAAGAATCCAGCGATTCTTTCTGTCCCGGAGGATGTTCTCTTTGCATGGGCGCACGCGAATCCAGAAACTGGTCCTGCGTTCTTGGCACGCGTTTTCCCGGCTCTGGCCAGCCGTGCCGAGGATGCGGAGCGGGCATTTCATCCATCGATGAGCCGACTTCTGAATGAATTTGGTGACCGAGATGATGTGCGCCGCTACCTCACGCAGAACATGCACACCTTCGGCTGGTCTGGCTCTCTGACGACCTACTATGCCTTGTACGAGGAGCCACTGCGTTCGCTCTTTGACCATCCGATCGGCTCCCTTCGTCGTTGGGCCAAGGAGGCTCACACGCATATCCGGAAGCAGGTTGAGGCTGCTAAGCAGGATGATGACGAGAAAGACGCGGAGTGGAAGGCTTAGGCCCCTAGTCGTCGCCCCACCGCGTTCGACGTGCTTTGGAAGTCCTCATTTCCCGTTCTGTGGCAGCCGAAAGGTGGCTGTTCGCGGAAGCGTCCCGGGGTGGACATCCTATACTTACCTGACCTGGCGCTTTGAGCGGGCCTGTGGAGGGGTTTTGACAATCGGATGACCTACGAGCGGGGAAAGTCGCTCAAGGCCACAAACACATAGCCTGTTTGAGCCCGTGTCTAATCGGAAAGCCCGGATACGGACCCACCATCGGGTGGGTGGGCTTTCTAATTAGCGCCTCGGCGGGGCGACCTGTGAATAGTGGGCTTAACCGGCCTTTCCATCCTGCCTCCCGCTAGAATGGGTGCTGTTCGCGAATCAGGAGCACCCATGCGAGATTTCTTCCGGAAGTGGTGGGAGGGCGAATACGTCCCCTACGAGAATAAGCCCAATTCACCCATCGTATTTATCGGCGGGGATTACGAGCGCCACTGGACTGTGAATAAGCACCGAAGCGGGACCCCGAGCTCCGTGAAGTCCAACCTGTTGATCTAGCGGGCGAAGTAGGCATACGACGGAGTCACGATCGGCACGGATCCGGACCCCATCCAGAACGAATTTCCCCGTGCTACATCAAAGCACTGCGATCATTCGAGTTGGGGGTCCCACTTCGGTGCTTATTCACAGCCGATCCGAGAAGCCTTCCGCCGAAAGGCCTTCGGACGCGAGATATCTACATTCCTGACCTGCACTTAGACAATACAAAGGTGAAGACCCAGGATCTCCGATGAACAGGGTAACGGCTTAATATTTAGCTATCGCGCCCTGAGGCTGGTGACTGCCCATCTGATATCTTTCCATAGGCGTTCATCTGGATCCTCAAGAAACTCAGTTCTAAATCGATCATGCTCAATGACTGGTGTCGGAGTCCCTTCGGGGTGTCGATCTATACCCTCAAATGCAACGCGCAACTTTCTCTTTCTTTCTCGGTAAATCTGGTCCGCATACCCCATCGTTTCGACGACGATGGTAGAATGTCGAACGCCTGTTCCGCTGGCGCGGAGCACGAAGTCAGGAAGGCAGGGGCCCCTTGATACGTCTGCCTCTTCGGTCCCCATGTCAAAAAGGGGCTTTTCGATAAGCATTGAAATCATAAACTTGTTGAAGAGCCAATCTCTACAATTCAGAATTTCTTGGAGGGAAGCCCTCTCAAGTCCGCTGTCCAATAACGTAAGACGATCCCACCGCACGCATGGGTGCGCGTAAGCGCGAACAATTGATGAAGCACCAGACTCAGGCGCATCTTTTGTCACCAATCCAATCACCAAGTATGGCGGCCTGTCTCCCGAATCGATTTCGCCGAAAATCGAAAGCGTGCCTTGAATCTCAATAGGCGGAATGTCCGAGCGCTGTGGAATCAGCCTCCCATTCTCGATCCGATTAAACGTCGATATAAAGATCCCATGAGGTCTGGCGCCGCCCCAGTCCTTTGTCTCAACAGCTAGCCTTGCCTTTAAGGTTTGAAGCTCGCCGAGCGACAAAGCAAGCCAACCATCGAGCGCAACGTTGTCTGCGATGTCCACTTTGGCGGCGGCCGCCCGAATCGCAGCCAATTGAGCAGCAAGGTCCCATGTCGGCCCTTCGTGCTTCTGGATCTTGTCCAAACCAGCCGCCACCATCAGTTCGCATAATAGTCTTGCCAATCCTGGTCGACTTCGATTGGTCGATACCCGATTGATTGTACGGGGTTGACGCGGCTCCGCCCGCACGAACGGGAGCGCCAGTCGGAAGCGCAGTCTATTTCCTGGATTTCTTGAGGATCGATAAGAATGATTGAGCTCGATCTGCGAGGCGGCATCCCTCGAGAATTCGCAGGTCTCAGCGTGTTCAACGCCGTCACCCCTATCTTCTCGCTGAATGCCGCCGCCTGACACCGGAAATAGCAGCGGAGGCCTGCCGTTAACGTTTCTGCAATCACAAGCAAGCCAGCGCCCCATCAATTTATAATTTATTGTCAGGGCGTCTCCCGCAGATCGAAATTGCGGTCGGGAAAATCTACCATACGCCTTTTTTAAGGTGACTACTTCGTGTTCGGGAAGCGGGGTCCCGTGTCTAAAACTTTCTTTCCTAACGCTTAGCACAGGTGGAGACCGCTGGTGTCATGCATGGAAAGGCCTTCCCTTTAGTGGTTGTCTAGACGAGGGCTTTTTGTTGTGATGTCAAGAAAATGAGAAAACCTATCATAAGTTATGAATCGGGACTGGAAATGCAATGGCCAAGCGGCTGGGTGCTGTTTGTGAGGTTGTCAGGTTCGTTGCCCCAGAATGCAGCGGCTCAGTGTAGTCTTGTGTCACCGGAGGGTGATGGCTATTGGAGTCACAGAAACATAAAAAATACAGATGAGTTCAGGATGGCGATTGGCAGGTTACTCTCGAGAGCGATGGATGACGGTTTCAGTCCACCACGTGTGGGACAGATAAACGATATCGTTCCAGATCGATATCTTGAGCATGAGATCAGAAGAGATTCTGAGCTTATGCGGATCCAATGATTACAAAAATCTCACCGGTTCGGCGACGCCGTGACACATCAAGGAAACGGCTGACGGCTCAAACGCGTGGCGGGTGATAGACCAACGCGTCGTTGTCGGGAATTCGGAGGCCGAAGTCGAGACCGCCTATGCGGATTGCGGGATAGCCTAAATGCTGTGCGTACCTCGCGTCGAGGGGCATCCTCATCACGGTGCGCCTGAAACGGGCCGACCGAACGCGTCCGGATTGACCGAGCCGAGTTTTGTGTCCGGAACGGCGGTTGGCGCCTTGAAGTATCGGACGCCTCCGGAAAGGTAATCTATCGGTCTTTCAAACCGGAGAGAATGAGACGGGTTAGGCTGGAAAGCCGAAGGCCGTTCGAGCCGAGATGCTACGTGCGGGAAGCAGCTCCCCGGCCAAGTTTGATCCAGGCCGGTGCATGGTCGCTCGCGTTCTGAACCCCTCGAAAGTCACGGTCCACGCCAGCGTCCCTCAGTCTCGAAGCGACTGCTGGGCTGAGCAGAAGGTGGTCAAGACGCAAGCCCGCGTCGCGCGGCCATCGGTTTCGCAGGTAGCTCCAGAAAGTGAACATCGGTTCGTCCGGATGAATCGACCGCAGACCATCGACCCAGCCCATGTCGATAAGCTGCGCAAAAGCCGCGCGCGGCTCCGGCTGGAGGAGTGCATTGTCAGAGAACGATCGGGTCGAGTAGATGTCGAAATCGGTCGGTACCACGTTGTAGTCCCCGGCCAAGACCGCCGGGATGCCCTCGAAAAGCAATGAGGCGGCATGGTCGAGAAAGCGATCAAACCAGTCCAGCTTGTATTGGAATTTCGGCCCGGGCTGTGGATTTCCGTTCGGCATGTAAATTGAACCAACCAGGACGCCATTGACCGCAGCCTCGTTGTATCGGCTCTGCTCGTCATCGGGATCGCCGGGCAGAGCGTTCCGGATAAGCACCGGCTCGGCTCCTCGGGCGAGGATCGCAACGCCGTTCCACGTCCGCTCGCCCTTCCAGACAGCGCCATAGCCAACGGCGCGGATCGCCTCAATGGGAAACGCCTTATCGGTGCTTTTTAGTTCTTGAAGACAAACCACATCAGGCTTTGACGCATCTAGCCATGCCAACAGGTTCGAGAGCCGCCGGTTAACGTCGTTGATGTTGAAGGTTGCGATTTTCAATCGAGCGGCTTGTCGTTATCGGCCGAAGGCTCCGCTTCTATCGAACAGATGTCGCCTCCGCCAAGATGATGTTCCAGAGCAGGATGCCCGCCAAGCTTCGCTTATAGATCCAGCTTTCGCGCCGCAGATGTCGTCCAGCCCTCGATGAACACGGGATGCTGCGCCATTTATTGTCTCCGAGTTGGGCAACGCGGTTCGCTGAGAGATCCGCGGATTGCAAAAACAGAAAAGCCTCTTCTACGAGCCAACGATTGGGAGCAGGTTCGGATGTATCTTCGATAGTCTTTCCAGATAGTGCGCGGCGGCATTTGTCGTACGAATGTGCACGCCGACTTCCCCTTCCGGAAAATCCGCATCCGACGTCGCCGATGCCCAGTTTACGCTGGTGATTACTAGGTCGTCATTGTCCCACGCGAGAAACTTGCCGTGTAGCGGAATCTTCCCAGATTTCACTACCCTCACACCGCTTGCTTCGCCTTCCTGCTCGAGATCGCGCACGTGGCGTGATTTGAGGGGTTTCGACACGACTGTATACATGAGCGTAGCCGTCACGCCGGGCTTTGCTGCAATTTGGCTTGGAAGAAATGCCCCTGGACGGACGGTCGACCCTAGTCGATGGCTGCCGACGACGAAACGTGCCTCAGCCTTTCCACTCGCTTCCCGGATGAGCTCGTCATGCGCTTCGCCAACAAGCACAGCGATTTTTGCGTTCGCTGAGGGGTCAACATCGCCAGCCCTCAGTTTTCGTCGCGCAAGTTCAAGTTCTTCAGCGACTGCGTCGGACAACCCTCGTCGACCGATGATCCGCTGCATAATCTTCATGGTGTCGCCAACCACCTGCTGGTCGCGAAGCAAAACGGTGACCTCCGTGCTACGGAAGGGCGACTTCAACCAGTTGCACGATCCGACGGCCGCGACCCAATCACCGGATTTGCTGTCGGCGAGCATGATTTTGGCATGTGATCCGGTCGTTCGCATGTTGATTCGGAAGCGCTCTGCCATGTCAGGGTCGGCCGCCACTAGCTGCATTATTTTGGCGGCCTCTTCAGCGTTTCGTATCTCGGTCTCGTCGTCGTATTCTGCGCCCCAGAACACGCTAAATTCCACCCCACGTCGGCATGCTTTCGCGAAGCATTCCATGAGGGGGCCGGAATCTTTGGCACTAAGAAACGTCGAGTGGATGATCACTCGTCGATCCGCATTCTCGATGAGCCCCTCGAACTCGGTGCGCTGTACGGACCCGCCTATTACGATATCAGCCGGATCGAAACGGCAGGTCCTGTAAATTGGGCCGTCACGAGGAGGACTTTCGCTGTATTCCACACGGACTGACGAATTCGGGGTGGAAGTGGCCGCTGCTCTGACGATGATGTCGCGGAGACCGTCCCGCGACGTGTCCGGCAGTCCCCGCGGCTCACCGTCTATGACCCGGACAACCATGTACTGATTGTCGATCACGTTCGCGCCGCGCCCAACAATGGCGCCCAGGTGTTCATCCCAACCGCCCGCGAAAATGGAGCTTAATCGGGCGATGTTGGCCTCCGGCGTCATCAAAGGGCCGTCACCTTCTATCGCCACGAAACGGACATCGGCACCGGCACTGCGGTCTTTTTCGAGGGATTGCAGTGATCTATAGCGAATCTCGGATGTCCGGAAGAAGGATCCGGCGGCGCGCTCGATAGAAAATCGGGCGGGCCGATACTGTTCCTTCGGAAATAGCGGTAGCGGTTTGCCGCCAGCGGTTGCATTGAATCCGAACGGACTGGCTCGGAAGGCGATTCCGTCTTCCGTCACTTTGCTCTCCACTAACCGGAACTTCATGAGCCGGGAGATAGTGGCGAGAATCAACTGTCGAGGCAGATTGCTTGCGCTCGCAAGCATGTCAATTGATTGGTATTTCCGTGCGATGGCGACCATCACAAGTTCGTCGACGATGCTCCACGGGGGCGCTTTGTCGATTCTTACACGGCAAGATATCCGAAAGATCGGTATCGCGACGGTGACGCTCATGACTTCACCCGCAATTCGTCGGGATTCATGATTGTCGCCAACGGAACGTCGATCCGTTTTTCTCCGGTGGCCTTGCGGATCTCTACGATCATGGTCGTAAGGAAATCAAGCTCGTGCTTCTCTTTTTCGTTATCGGGATTCACGCCGCGCACGGCTTCTTCGAGGAACTGAAAACTGGTTACTAGCACCAGCTTCCATTTCGCCCGACTTATCGCGACGTTCATCCGCCGACGGTCCCTGAGAAATCCGAGAGCCGACGAGCCGCTTCCTTCGTTGTTACGGACGAGGGACATCACCACAATATCGGCTTCGCTTCCTTGGAATGAATCGACCGTTCCGACGAAGCCCTGACCTTCGTCGCGGGCGGACCGGAAGCTGTTGAGATGCGCGAGCTCTCCGTTCTTGATCGCCCCGCCTATCCTTTCTGTTAACAAATCGACCTGTGCCGAATATGGGGAAAGGACGGCAAGCGTGGGAGCGTCGCCGGAGTCAGTGGCGCGTATTAATCTCAAAACGTCAACGACCGACTCGATTTCCGAGGGGTTGTGCCAACGCGGCTTGGCTTGCTCAAGACTTCTCCGCGAACCGGTTGCGTTCACATGCGGGAAATCGACAACGACTATCGGAGAAACCGGCAAGGGCGATAAGTGAAGGATCGGCGAAGGACCAGTTTCGGCCAGCTTCCGGCGTTTCGGCGCGGTCTGCAGATCGCCCTTGTAGAACGCTTGCGAGACAATCTCGGCTATTGCCGGGTCCATCCGGCGTTGCTCCGTGAGCGTAGCGGAGACGCGACGATGTAACGATGTCTCTTTAAGGCGTTTCTCGTCCTCTTCTACGGTAGATCTGAACGGCTCGAGCAGTCTGTAAGCCAGCATGCCGACCTCCCTGAGCTTTTCCGGGTTCGTACGCATCGTCTGAAGCTCCTCGATCTCGCCGTTCCGCAGCAGCGACCCGATATACTGTTCTGCGACATCCAGGGTGGTTTCGACGAGAGAATGGTCCTGGAGGATCTTGCCGGTCTGGTCGGCCCCGAACGGCGGGAGCTGCCGATGATCCCCGATCAGCAGACGACGGTTCGAAAGCATCATGGGACCGACGAGTTCGGGGCCGGTAGCCTTGGCGGCTTCCTCAATGATCACCCAGTCGAATTGCTCGCGGGCTTCGACGAAGCGTTCGATTTCGGAGGAGTTAGCGGCGGCGATCACAATATCGGCGCCGTCTAGGACGAGGTTTTGCATTGCCCTCAGTCCTGTCCGAATGTCCTCCGGCATTGTCTTCGACAATCTGGCTTGTGTGTTCTTGACGCTGTCACGGTTGGATTGCTTGATCTCCTTTGCAAGGGCGCCCACCCGTTCGCGTTGACCCTGCGGCGCTTCTGAAACCATGCGGCTGTGAGACAGTAGCTCTAGGTACTTTGCTGCAACGATCGGTGCGTCGTCTGGCGTCTTTTTCTTTCGGCCGAGCGATGGCGAGCGGACGAGGATCACGCTGTCGATGCCCTGCGTGACAAGAGCTTTCTTCACCTCCCTCTGTAGATTGTCGAGGGCATCGTGACCTTGCGAACTCAGGAGCACGCGCGCGGAGGTCGAATCGAAGCGACGCCATATGAATTCGGTCGCAAGCTTGGTTTTTCCGACGCCCGGCGGGCCCACGACGAAGAACGATGGCCGTGTATTCCAGATGGCTCGCAGCGCGACCTGCTTTGGGCCGTCCAGGTCGTCGAAGTTGGACTCGTCGACGGCATCGTTGGTCGACGTTCTCACGCGCCAAGAATCGTCGAGCATTTCGGCTAGATCGATACGGGTTTCCAGGGCTCTGATCGCCGCCAGGTGACGGCCCACGACGCGTTCGGTGCCCGTTTCGGAGTCCGCCCGAAGATAGAGCCGAGACTCCAAATTCACGTCGTCGTCGACCTCGAACTGATAGGCGTCCGCCCCCTTACGTGGGACGACATCGACGAAGGTGGCTACGACGTCGTCGTATCTGGAGCTTCCAAGGTCAGACGAACTGCTAATCCTCCATTGGCGCGCGGCATCGCGATGGTCTTCGCCGAATAGCCTATGCAACGCTGAGGCTGTCTCCAGAAGCCCGATTTTCTTTCCGATCTTGTCACGTTCGCTGCCGGGGAGGGCACGGATCACGGCGAGACGCCGCCCACCCGGTTCGACGCTCGTCTGCAAGACCTCGATCGGAAAGATGCCGAAGGCTTTCACCAGCGTGTCGACTATCTCAACAAGGTTGAGGGCTGTCCGAATGGTCCCGACACGGTCGAGCTCCTCGGTCTCGACTGGAGCCGAGAAGCCGCTCCAGTCGAGTGCATCCGGGCCTAGGCGGTCTCGCAGACGAACGGCGCCACGCACGCCTTCGACTTGGATGGACTGTCGAACAGCGTGCTCTTCTAAGGCACCGTATCCCATCAATCCGCCTTTCGCCTGAGCTCCGCCGCAAAAAGCGATCTGCCACGTCTGCCCGTCGTCCGCATCGAAGGATGACAGATTGTAGGCCATGATATCGGTCATTAGGGTCAGGCGTCCCGATTTCGGCCTAAAGCTCGAGGGAATGAGTAGAGAGGCCCCACCGGCCAGGTCGGCTCTAATGAAGTCAAGCTGGCCCCTGAAGTCGTCGACCGCTACCTGGCCTCCGCTCGCGACATAAATGGCGTCAGCTACGCCTTTCTGCACAAATGCAATGATGAAAGTACCGTTGCCGACGGTGCGCGTATGGGGAGTACTCGCGAGGATGTCGTCTATTGCCCGGCCGACGGTGGCCGCATCGTTGACGTCTTGACGTGTCGGCACGAACAGACTTTTGAATAATGCCCGCTCGGAAGTGTCGACATAGCTGGAATCGCTCCCTTCAGGTAGTACAAGATCTCCGGAGGCTTCCACCCGCAGGCCGAGGCAATCGGCGATCAGACTTCCAAAAGACCGCCAATCGTCTTCGAACGAGTAGTGTTTGCCTGCGCCAGCCGCTGCCCTTTCTGTTTGCAGCTTCGCATGTGATGCGTCGTCCTCTCCGGCACTGAACCACAAGCTCCATTCGAAACCACCGAGCACAAAGTCGGGTTGGTGGCTTCCCGTGGTCATCACCGCGCCTGTCCCAATATGTCCGTGGACCAAACCATGTAGGTGCACGATTCCTATCGCTTTCGCGATGCGGGCCACGTTGTGCCAAAAAAGTGTCCTGCTCTGCCGCAGCGCCAGATTTTTGAGCCAGTGGTCCGGCTTGGCGCGGACCATTCTGCTAGAAAGCGTTTGACCGACCTGACGAAGCACAATTCCGAAGCTTGTCTCGTCCTCCACGATGTCGACGACTTCTACAATGACGTCTCGGGCCCCTTCATACGCCCCGAGCCGCTGGATCTGCCGCATTTCGTGCAGCCAAAGTTTCCGCAGATCATCGTCGACCGCTGTCGAGGTTTTGGTCCAGAGCTTCAGGTTGAAGGGCGTTCCGGTTCGCCGGTCATCGACTTCGAAGATTGCCGAGCTGAGCGGTGATCCGCCTCCGGCCGTCATTCCATCGCCGAGAAACTCGAAACGCTCCTCTAACGGCGGCAGCCCCTTGGTGCGCATTCGAAATTCCCGCTCCGAATCAATTCTTTGACCAAAGCATAGGAACCTGCGGGTCGTGATCAACGAATAAGTTTAGCAAGGAGCCAACCATGGTTGATAGCGTACCTTTTGGCCGAACGGTGAGGTGGCCCCGGAAATCTGCACAGGACGATAAGTGGAATTTCTGCCTGACAGCGGCAATAATCGCCGCGTACAGGAGAGACCATGAGCAGACGACCACGCCGGAACCACACACCGGGCTTCAAGGCGAAGGTGGCATTAGCGGTCATCAAGGGTGATCGCACGATCACGCAGCCTGGCCGAGCATTTTGATGTTCATGCCAATCAGGTCACGACCTGGAAGGCGCAGCTCGAAGGTGCCGCTTCCGGGGTTTTTGGGGCGGGAGGCACTGCGCCGGCGGAGCCCGCCGTTGATGTCAAATCGCTGCATGCCAAGATCGGCGAACTGACGCTTGAGAATGATTTTTTAGAAGGCGCGCTCACCAAAGCGGGATGCTGAGCGCAAGACGATGATCGACCGTGAGAACGATCTGTCGATCTCACGGCAGGCGGAGGTTTTGCAGATCAGCCGCCGCAGCGTCTATATTATTGCGTTTGCATGCGAGACGCCGCCAACAATCATCGTTTGCAATGGTGTTTCGAAGGAAGAGGCCTCCGGTAGGTTTAGCCGGTTGATCGCCCGTGCTTACTTCGGTGAGATAAGCAGCACGAGTGAGTTCAGCTAGGAGATGCCATGGGGTGAGGGCTATCCTCAGCTCACGCAACCGAGGCGCAATAGCGACCATGACGGCGGCGCTTTTCGCGAATCGAACGAAGGTGGTTACCTGCGCTGGCGATCATCTTCAGTTAGAGCCCAATGTCAGAAGCATGATAACATTTAGTAAAAAATACCCGCACTTTTATGAAAATTCCATTCATCGCGGGAGCGGATCTGACACCGGGGTCGTGTAATCTACCCCGCGGCTGTCAGATTGGTCGTTTGCACCGCGCCCCGGCATCCTGATCTCAGCAATGGGAGAACGACATGAGCTATGAAGACATCAGGATCTCCGGAGATCTCGCCGAGGCGTTAGAAGCCTGGGTCGTGCAGAGGTACGGTAAGGTAGTCGATATCGAGGTGGGAGGGGTCAACGAGGGCGAATACGCCGCCGTCGCTTATGCGGCCGTTGAAGATGCGCAAGCCGGGGAGGGAACGGTGGAAGGCGTCGTTCTCCTGCTCAAGCACGATCCAGAAGGCGGGTCGGACAGCTACCTCATCAATGACATGGGGGAGAACGAGGGGCCGGTGGTCGACTTTTGCCCTATCAGAATTCTCGACCAGCTCTCGCCCACCGAGGACCAACTTGCCATCCACTGGAGGGACCGGTGCCGCGAGCAGGCGCTCAGGCAGAGCGGCCGGTCCGCATTTTCGTTGAATTCCTGAGAACCACTTTTGAAGACCCGCCGCTCTCGGCGGCGGCTTCACTTCAGACCGTATTCCAACTTAACGCCTGAAGGTCGCCGTCGAGGAGCGCACAAATCATCGACCCGTCGGCCTTGCATGGATACCCCCGCGCCGCTCGAAGGGCCGGTTACCAGATCGACGGATGTCGAAATTTTCAATGCGCTAGGCGTCACTGAACTCAGCGGGGCCGCCGCTCTCGGAGCTTCCCGTTGACCGCTTCACACTTCATGTGTGTCAATGGACACCTGCTATACTGATTTATGGACACAGAAATACGCGGGATGGACACACTAGTCTGGCCTCAACAACGCGCAAGCAATCCGCGGGATCATGTGCTTGGTCACGAACCCGTATCCGCAGGTGTCGCAGGTCCAGAGATAGCTGACCATGTCGCCCGGCAGGAATGCGGATGCCTCGGCTGCGACCATGGAGTCGGCGCAGACGGGGCAGGCGGGAAGATCGCTTCCACGCGGTGAGGGACGGGGGACTTTGGTCGATCGGATTGCAGCGCGGGCTGACATCGTGACCTCCTCGCCATCTGATATGTGTGGAACTTTACACTGATTTGCTTGACGATGTCGCAACACAAATGCGTTGGTTTTACGATTTTTAGGATCGACCATGTTTGCGGTGCAGCGAATGCGCTGCTGTTCTTGAAGGCTTGCGTCTGGTTGCGCGATACCACATCTGAACACAGATCACGGTACAGATCCGGGGTTGCCGAACGAAACGGAGGAGCGGTCATGGACACGTCGCCAGATAAGAATGCAGCGCACACGCAGCGTCCGGGTCGCGGACGGATTTTCGGCAGTATCGTGGAAGCCATCGGCGACACGCCGATCGTCCGGCTGGTGCGTCTGCCGCAGCAGCACGGCGTGCAGGCCACCATTCTCGCCAAGCTGGAATATTTCAATCCTGCGTCCAGCGTGAAGGACCGTATCGGCGCGGCGATGGTCATCGCCATGGAGAAGGCCGGCGTGATCAATGCGGACACCGTGCTGATCGAACCCACCTCGGGCAACACCGGCATCGCGCTGGCCTATGTGGCGGCGTCGCGCGGCTACCGGCTGAAGCTGGTGATGCCGGAGTCCATGTCGATCGAGCGCCGCAAGATGCTGGCGTTCCTCGGCGCCGAAATCGTACTGACACCGGCCGGGCAGGGCATGAAGGGCGCGATCGCCACGGCTGAAGAATTGGTGCGCACCACGCCCAACGCAGTGATGCCGCAGCAGTTCAAGAACCTCGCCAATCCCGAGATCCATCGCCGCACCACGGCGGAGGAAATCTGGAACGATACCGAAGGCAACATCGATTTCTTCGTGGCCGGCGTCGGCACCGGCGGCACCATCACCGGCGTCGGCCAGGTGCTGAAACCGCGGAAGCCGTCGCTGCAAGTTGTTGCAGTCGAGCCCGAGGAAAGTCCGGTGCTGTCCGGCGGCCAGCATTCCCCGCACAAGATCCAGGGCATCGGTGCCGGCTTCGTGCCTGATATCCTCGACCGCTCCGTCATTGACGAAATCGTCAAGATCAACAGCGCCACCGCCATCGAGACGTCCCGCGCGCTGGCGCGCAACGAAGGCATTGCCGGCGGCATTTCGTCGGGGGCCGCGATCGCTGCCGCGCTGCAGATCGGCAAGCGCCCGGAGAATGCCGGCAAGACCATCCTGGCCATCGTGCCATCGTTCTCGGAGCGTTACCTGTCAACCGCACTGTTCGAGGGAATTTGATATGTCACAGCCGCCGCGGCGTCCCCGCACACTCCACGACGCCCGCACCGAAGCCGAGGCCGCTTTCAAGCAGACCACCACCAAGGTGCCGGAGTTGCCCGAGAAGAAGCCGGCACTGCCGGGCGTCCGCGAGTTGGTGTCGTTGCGAATCGACCAGGACGTGCTGGAGCATTTCCAGGAGGGCGGTCCGGGCTGGCAGGACCGCATCAACGCCGCACTGCGCAAGGCCGCGGGCATGTGACCATGGTCAGGACGGCACGGGGGCGCGGAGCGGGGCCGGGCCCTTCAGGTTGAGCATGTTGCCGGCAAGGATGAGGGCGGCGCCGAGCGCGGTGTAGACGTCGATCTGCTCGGCATACAGCAGCCAGCCAATGATTGCGCTGAGCGGCACGCGCAGGAAGTCCATCGGCACCACCACAGTGGCATCGGCATAGAGCAGCGCCCGCGCCATGCAGAAGTGCGAGAACGTGCCGCAGAACGCGACCATCACCAGCCAGATCCATACTTGGGCCGTGGGCCATTGCCACAGGTAGATCGCGGGAATTAGTCCGGCAGCGCTCTGGACCACGATCATCCAGAAGATGATCCTGAGGCTACTTTCGGTTCGCGTCAGCGACTTGATGAGGATGATCGAAATTCCGAAGCCCAGGGCGGCCGCCAGTGCGATCACCTGGCCCGGATTGACGGTGGCGACAGCCGGTCGGACGATCACCAGCACGCCGATGAGGCCGAGCACGATCGCCACGATCTTCCAGACCGTCATGCGCTCGCCGAGAAAGAATGCGGCCATGATGGCGATCCAGATCGGCATGGTGAACTCGATCGACACCAACTGGCTCAGGGGAATCAGCGTGAGCCCATAGAACCAGCCGAGTTGCGCCAGATAGTGCACCAGGTTGCGCGCGACATGCGCCAGCGGCCGCGTGGTTTTCATGGCTGACAGGCCGCCGTTGAGCTGCACGATCGGCCACAGCATCAGCAGCCCGAGCACCGAGCGTACTTCCATCACCTGGAATACGTTGAGTTCGCGCAGGCTTTCGCGTCCGGCGACCGCGACGATCAGCATCAGCGACAGCCAGCCGCCCATCCACATCGCGGCTTTCGATTTCGAAGGTTCGCGGGTCATGTTGGACAGTTGATACTCGGCATTCGCGCTGCTGACTGCAGTAGCGGCAAGGCATATAGGGCCGCGTTGTATCGGTGACATCATCCGGCTTTGCAACGTGCAATTCTGCCGGGCAGCACTGCCCTCGTACCGCTGCAGCGCAAAAAAACCGGCCGCTCAGGTGAGCGGCCGGCGATGCGCGAGATAGCAAATGAGAAAGTTCTAGCTGCGCGACAGAGCGATGTTGGCACCCTTGAATGCGCCTTCCGAACTGATCGCCACGTTCTGCTTGTTGCCATTTGTGGTCATCGTCAGCGTCGCGGTGAAGGCGGGCGCGGAAACGATGACGTTGAACTTGCCATTGCCGGCGCGACCTTGCAGCGTTCCGCTGACGTTGCGCGTGGTTTCGGCCCAGGTTCCCGACAGTGTTCCGCCCTTGGCAAGCACGTCGCTCTTGAGCTCGAACTTGTAGCTGTCGCTGGCGCAGAGCAGGCTCTGGTTGAGCCCGGTGCCTTCGCTGCTCACCGCATAGGTCGCCTTGCACCGAATCCGCTCCTTGGAACCATCCTCCAGCGAAATGCTGCCGCTGCCGGACCAGACGCCCGCCATGCCGGCGAACGGTGCGGATTCCGCGCCGATCGCGGATGCCGAGGCGCCCATGGCTGCGCAAACAACAGCGGCGCGAGCGAGCAGTCGTGGAGAGACGAGAAAAGTGGTCATGCGCGAGTTCCCGTTGTGATGAAGGTTATTGGCGTGAGGCTTCCCATCGGCCGCTGCAGGGCACGCCGCCGGACGCGCCGCTCCATTTGCCGGAGCCGCTGTTGCCGCTGAGCTGGCCGTTCGCATAGGCGGCGCCGATCGACACCCGCACGGCGCCCTCGCGGCCGACCTTGCCGGATACGTCTGCGCCAGGCGCGGTCACCTTGCCGTCGGAGACGGTCAGGGGGTAACGCGCAGTCGGCTCGCAGCTGCCTGTCTTGGTGACGATGGTGACGTTCCACAGGCCGTCATACGTTGATTCAGCCAATGCCGGGGCGACGGACACGGCCGTGGCGCCCAAAATGATGGACATGCAAAAAATGTTGCGGATGCGGTTGTGACGCATGAATCAGATCCCCGATTTTATGATGGGCGTCTTATTCAGGGATATTGTGTTCAAATATTGCTGCACCGCGGCAATCTTGCCCTAAACGTCCCGCAATGAAACGAGCACGCCGGGCAATGGTTCCCCTTCAAGGGAAAATTGTGGGGAATTCAGTGGCTTGGCTCAGGCCAGCTTGGGCGCCTTGGTGGCAAACTGCTCGTCCTGCGGGGTCGCGGGAAGGCTGCTGTGGGCGATGGCATGGTCGATGACTTCAGCCAGCAGTTTCTGTCCGAGGGGCGCCAGCGCGCGTTCCCACAATTCGCGGGCGGTCTCGCCCTTCTTGACGAAGCACCATTCCTGCAGGGCGATGGCGCCAGCGTCCATATGGTCGGCGAGGTGGTAGATGGTGCCGCCGGCGATCGGGTCGCCCTCGCGGATGGTCCATTCCACCGCGGCGATGCCGCGGTGACGCGGCAGCAGCGACGGGTGGTAGCCGATGCCGCCCAGTCGGGAGGCGGCCAGCGCGTCCTTGCCGATGCGGGCGTGGCTGTGCGCGGTGACGATCAGGTCGGTGTCGGGGGCGATCTCGGAGGCCACCACCAGCTTCGGATCGGCCTGCACGGTCACTTCGATGCCGGCTGCACGCGCAGCTGCCGCCAAACGGTCCTCGGCGTCGGCGACGACCACCCGGGCGATCTCGACGTCATGGGTCCGCAGCATCTCCAGGGTGATGACGCCGAAATGACGGGAGCCGACGAGGGTAATGCGCATGAGTAAAAGTGTCCGTGTCTTGTGACGTCCGAGGCGGCCCCGTGGGTCTGTCTGGGCGGGCAGTGTGGTGATCGCGGTGGGACTCGAACCCACGACCATTCGATTAAAAGTCGAATGCTCTACCAGCCGAGCTACGCGATCTAAGCCCCCAAACGGCTCGCTCGAATGCAGCTTTCGCCACCGTCCGAGCGACGCCCCACGTGACGCGCTGTGTAGGGGGCGGGTCCGCGCGGGTCAATAGCGCGACCGGCCTGCGCTGCGGCCGTGCACAATTGACGGCGGGCAGGCCGGCCTAGCTGGCGTCCCGATGGACCTCCGAGGCCGCCGGCTGCGCGACAGTCGCTGCGGTCGGCATCGCCACCGGGCGCAGGCCGATCAGTTCCGCGGTCCGCACTGTGGTGGAACGCCAGAACGCAAAGTCGTTGGCGCGCGAGTTCTCGAGGATGGCGATCGCAACCGCCGACAGGAATGGCAGGCTTTGCAGCACCAGCACGGCGGCGAACACGTAGATCTCGTGCACCTGCTTGAAGCTGTTGGAAACGATCAGAAGTGCCGCGCCAGCCAGCAGCAGCACGCCGAGCACCGCTTCCCAGAACGCCTGGAACTCGATGGACATGCTGGATTTGCCGCCCTTCGAGGTGACCGCAAAGGGCAGATGCTCGGTAATCAACCCGTTGGCTACCGCGCGCGACACCGTCCACTGTACCGACATCGCGGCGATCATGGCGCCGAGCATCTGCCAGGTCTTCACGTGCACGCGCAGGCGGTACAGCGTGAGGAAATGGGCCAGCGACACCACGAAGGCGGCGATGATCGGGATCGTCAGGATCTTGTCGGGGATGGCGATGTCGGCGAACACGACGATCGGCACCCAGATCAGGTTCAGCATGGCCACCACCACACCGAGGCTCTCGGCGCCGAGCCAGTTCAGCCAGCCAAGGCCGAATTCGCGCTTCTGGTCCTGGGTCAGCCGGCTGGCGCCGGGCATGAACAGCCGCCAGTGCTTCTTGATGATCTGGAAGCCGCCATAGGCCCAGCGGTGGCGCTGCTTCTTGAACGCTTCGTAGGTGTCCGGCAGCAGGCCGTAGCCGTAGCGCTTGTTGGTGTAGTGGGTCAGCCAGCCGTGTTCCATGATGGCGAGACCGAGATCGCTGTCCTCGCAGATGGTGTCGCCGGCCCAGCCGCCCACCATGTCCATGGCGGCACGGCGGATGAGGCACATGGTGCCGTGAACGATGATGGCGTTGGCCTCGTTGCGCTGGACCATGCCGATGTCGAAGAAGCCGGCATATTCGCCGTTCATGATGTAGTGCATCAGCGAACGGTCGCCGTCGCGATGGTCCTGCGGCGCCTGCACCAGCCCGACGTTGGGATCGTTGAAGGCCGGCACCAGATCCTTCAGCCAGTCCGGCTCGACCACATAGTCGGCATCGATGATGCCGATGATTTCCGCGTCGACCGCAGTCCGCGCCATGGCGATGCGGAGGGCGCCGGCCTTGAATCCTTCGACCTTCTCGGCATTGATGAAGATGAAGCGCTCGCCCAGCGTGCGGCAATAGTCCTGGATCGGCTGCCAGAAGGCCGGGTCCGGTGTGTTGTTGATGATCACCACACATTCGAAATTCGGGTAATCAAGCCGCGCCACCGCGTCGAGCGTCTGTTTCAGCATATCCGGCTGTTCGCGATAGGCCGGGATGTGGATCGAAACCTTGGGGAACGTGCCGCCGGCCGGAATCGCCTGCACCGAGGTCTGCTCGGGCGTCAGCAGTCGACGGGGCGCGCGACCGAAGGCTATCGCGGCGATCTCCTCGATCCGCGCCATCGCGATCAGGATCAGCGGCACCAGCAGGATCAGGCCCAGCGTCAGCGCAAAGGCCGAGCCCCAGACGAAATAATGGCCCTGCTGATAGGCAAAGATGGTCGCGACCCAGGCGCCGACGCCGTTGGCGGCCACGGACAGCAGCAGCGCCTGCATCGCGGTGGGCGCGACCAGTTGCAGGATCGGCAGCGACAACAGGACGCCGACCAGCACGGCAATGAGAGCAAGCTTCCAGTAATCCTGGTTGACCACCGGACCGGCCCAGGCAAATTTCGGCTCGCGCGCCGCGTTCAGAATGCCCCAGTACGGGCCGACGCCGCCTTCGAAGAACTTCCAGGGCTGATCGATGGCCTCGACGATATTGTATTCCATGCCGACCGCTTCGGCGCGCGCGACGAAATTGCGCAGCACAACAGCTTGCTGGAACGGGCCAGGAACGGCGTTGCGCAGATTGTAGCCCGCGCTCGGCCAGCCGAACTCGGCGATCACGATACGCTTGCCGGGAAGCGCCTCGCGCAACAAGCCGTAAATATACATCGCCTGATCGACGGCCTGGGTATCCTTGAAGTTCTCCCAATAGGGCAGGATATGCGCGGCAATGAAATCGACGGAGGAGGCGAGCGTCGCCTTGCCGTCAGGTGTTTCCGCGAGATTGTCGCGCCAGATGTTCCAGATCTCGCCCGTCGTCACGGGGACATTCACCTGCCGCTTCACGCGGCGGATGTATTCGATCAGGTCGTCGGCCTTGAGTTCGCCGCGATAGATCGTTTCGTTGCCGACCACGATGGCGATGACGTTGGAATTGCGCTTGGCCAGGTCGACGGCCGCGGCGATTTCGCGTTCGTTGCGGTCGACGTTCTTGTCGATCCAGGCGCCGACGGTGACCTTGAGGCCGAATTCGTTGGCGATCGCCGGCACCATTTCGACGCCGCCCGTCGACGAATAGAGGCGAATGGCGCGCGTCATCGTCGCGAGCTTCTTCAGGTCCGCGCGTATCTTCTCGGCGCTGGGAATATTGTCGATATCGGGATGTGCCGTGCCGTCGAACGGGGCGTAGGAGACGCTGGGGAGCATGCCCTTGAAGTCCGGCGCTTCCTGCTTGTCCTGCAAGATGCCCCAAAGGGCGGCATGAGCGGCAGTCACGAACAACAGAACGGCGACGACGGCGCGCATCGCGGAAAAACCATAACGGGGCGAGGCGTGGCCGGTCAGCGGACCCGTCCCCTAGGTCCGACCAGTAAGACGGCAGCAAAAGAATATCGCTACCACCAGAATTAACAACTCGTATGACGCCGTGGCGTTTTAAGGGCGCCAAATATCCAAACCGCGAATATTTGCCGGCGTTCCGGCAGGCGGCGACTTATTTCGCGGGTTCTGCGGGAGGCGCCGGGGTCGCGGGCGCCGCCGGAGTCGCAGCGCCGGCAGCGGGCGGAGTCGCGGGCTGGGTGACGGCAGCGGTCTGCGGCTGTGCGTTGGGATTGATCCAGCAGGCGTGGACACGGCCATTCAGACTATCGGGCACTTTCGGATCCAGCGCACCGAATCGCACCAGGCAACGGAACGTGGCCTGGACGTGCCCGCCGGGGCAGCCGAAGCGATCGTACAGATCGAGGTGGCGAAATGCAGTGTCGAGATCGTCGCGCCACATCAGCACGACGACACGGCGACCGAGCCATACGCATTCCGGGTTGCCGGCCGGACCGTTGATCGCGGTGGACGCCTCAACGAACTCGTCGGTCTTCTTCTGGCTTTCCTTGGCGACGTCGGCGGGAGTGGCCGGCGCATTCGCGGCGGGCTTTTGGGCCTGATCCTGGGCGCGCAGCGCGCCGCTCTGGGCTATCGCGCCGCCGAGGCCAAGCAGCAACGCAAATCCCGGGATGGCAACACAACGCAGAACCGCATTTTGGAACCCGACCAGCACTCGACGCATAAAGTCCCCGATTTGTTGTCTGCCACGGTCGCTCCGACGCCCTGTCAGATGCCGCCAAAATAGGTCCCCAATACGGCGGAGACACTCCAGAATGCCATGACGGACATTTGAGATTTTGTCCAGCAATGCCGCAACGGGATTGCCCTTTTGGTAAAGCGAACGGCGACAGTTTGCCGCGTCCGGAGCGAATTGGCGAGGCCGCGCGCGTTGTTCCTGTTTGTTCGAGAGATCTACGGCCGATCTACTCTTGGCAGATCGGCGGCGACGGGCTAATCGACGGGGCTTCCTGGAGGACGGAACCCATTTCCTACCGCACGCCGCTGGCGCTTCTCCTAATATCCCTGAGCATGATCGCAGCGGTTTGGTGGTGGCTCGCCACGCCGGTGTCGCTGGTGCGCGCGCCGATCGATCCGGCGGCCAAGCTGGAATGCGTGTCCTATGCGCCGTTCCGCGGCGACCAAACCCCGCTGATCCCGTCGACCCAGATTTCGGCCGGGCAGATTGCACAGGATCTGGCCCGGCTGGCCAAGATCTCCAAATGCGTGCGCACCTATTCTGTCGACAACGGTCTCGACCAGGTGCCGGAACTGGCAGGCAAGGTCGGGCTCAAGGTGATCCAGGGCATCTGGCTCGGCAGCAATCGGCTCAAGAACCTCGCGCAGATCGCCACCGTTGTTAATTTGACCAAGGAATACCCCGGCGTGATCAGTGCTGTGGTGGTCGGTAACGAGGTGCTGCTGCGCGGCGAGATGACCGCGGCCGATTTGGAGGCGACAATTCGCTCTGTGAAGTCGCAGGTCCAGGTTCCCGTGACCTATGCTGACGTCTGGGAATACTGGCTGCGCAACCGTGAGATCTATAACGCGGTCGATTTCGTCACCATCCACATCCTGCCTTACTGGGAGGATTTTCCGATACGCGCGAGGAACGCCGCGGCGCATGTCGATTCGATCCGCAAGCGGGTGGCCGTGGCATTCCCTGCCAAGGAGATCCTGATCGGCGAGACCGGCTGGCCGAGCGCGGGCCGGATGCGCGATGGCGCATTGCCGTCACGCGCCAACCAGGCCCGGGTGGTCTCGGAAATTCTCGATCTGGCGAAGCGCGAGAACTTTCGCGTCAATCTCATCGAGGCCTATGACCAGCCGTGGAAGCGACAGCTCGAGGGCACCGTCGGCGGCTATTGGGGGCTGATCGATGCCGACCAGCGGGCGGAGAAATATCCGGCCGGTGTTCCGATCACCAATTATCCTGCCTGGAAGCTGCAGATGGGCGCCGGCCTCGGGCTGAGTGCGCTGGTGTTTGCGGTGGGGATGCTGACGCTGCGGCGCCGGCCCTGGCCGCCGCGCTTCGTCTCGTGGCTGACGGTGGCTATTTCAGCAACCGCCGCCGGCATCCTGCTGGGGGTCGCCATCGACAAGATGCTCTATGAGAGCTTTGGGCTCGGCGTCTGGATGCGTTGGGGCGGTTTGCTGGCCGCGGGTATCGCCTCGCCGCTGCTCTGCGCCTACGCGACCATGTCCGGCCGCTCGTTGCCGACATTCCTCGAACTGCTTGGTCCGCGCCCTGGCCGGACCCATTCGTGGTCGACGGTGCTGCTGGGGGTGACGCTGCTGGTGACCACGCTGATCGCGGCAGAGACCGCGCTCGGCTTCGTATTCGACCCGCGCTACCGGGATTTCCCTTTCGCGGCGCTGACCATGGCGGTGGTGCCGTTCGCCGGCCTGATGCTGGTGAACCGGCCGCAGCTCGGCCTGCGTCCGATTGCAGAATCGGTGTTCGCCGGGCTTCTGGTCGTCTCGGTGCTGTATATCGGCTTCAACGAAGGGCCGGACAACTGGCAGTCGCTGTGGACCTGCGCGATCTATCTGCTGTTCGGCGTTACGCTGTGGCGGGCGCGGGCCGCGCAAATCCCAGAATGAGCAGCCCGATCGCAACGCCGGAAAGTCCGATGTTGTAGAGCACGATGCCGAAGCCGGCGGCAACCAGGCCGCCGGTCATCAGCACGATCGACGGCCGGATGACATGCAGCACCGCGATCGCCAGTGCGACGATGCCGAACACCGAATTCTTGAACAGGTAGGTCACAAGCAGCCGCGTCTTGCACAGCATGGTGGGCAGTCCGGCGTCGCAGGCCAGTGCCACGGTGGAGAACTCCACCGCGAGATAGCGCAGATACAGCGCATAGCCGACGCTGCAGAAGCCCACGATGAGCAGCCACTGGACCTGGCGGGCGGTCAACCGAAACGGATCTTTTTTCATGGGCCAGTTATGGTTCGTATCCGGTGAGGAGACAAGTGATCGCGCGGGAATTGTCCGGCCCGATCTTCAATCTCGATGATAGGTTCTGACCTCAAGTCGTTGCGAAATTTGGCTTCTTTTGCGTGCTAGTTGAGGCCAAGAATTGAGGTCAGCGACGATTGCGGCTTCGGCGGCGGCGCCGGTTCTTCGACGGGCTTGGCCGCCGGCGGCAGCGCGCTGCGCTGCTCCGGTTTGGCGCTGCCGCGGTGACGCTGCGTCGGCGCGGCCGGCCGGGCGGCGGTTGCCGCAGGCGGCGTTGCCAGAGGCGGGCTCTCGTTCTTGAGCGCCAGGCGCTGGCCGTCGAACACCGAGGTATCGCAGCCGCGCCCGCTTTCGCTCATGACGGCGCACAGTTTGGCTGCCGCCGCCGCGTCGCCGAGCGGACCTGCCACCAGCCGCAGCCGCATGCCGTAACCGTTGGTGCGTTCCTTCACCATGATGACCGGCCGCAGGCCGGCGAGCGCCTTGTGGGAGGCGACAAGGCCGCGCCACAGCGCGCGCAGGCCGTCGACGGAATTGGCGCTGCCGAGGTCGACGCCGAATTCGGTGCGTTGAACGGGAACAGCAGGCAACTCGGCTTTGACCGCTGCAGTCTCGGGTGCGATCGCCGACGTGGTCTCGGCCATAGGCTCAGCGGCAGGCGGCGCGGCCGGCTCGCTGAGTTTGGTCGCGGCCGGATCCGGCGGCGCCATCATGGATCTCGCCGTCATCAAAGGTCCCGACATTGCGGGCAGCGCAGACGCCGCCACCAGCGACGGCGATGGCCTCGGCGCAGCCGGCTCGGCAGTGGCGGGGGCTGCGGTCGGAACGACTGCCGCCTGTTTGGCGGCAGGTTCCGCGACTTGCTTGGCCGGTGGTTCGGCAGGCGTCGCCGCCAGGACCGGGCCGATCAGTGGCGCCGCCGATGCCTGCGGGGCCGGCGGCTCCGCGACAGGCGACGGGGCGGGCGCCGCCGGGGCCGCAGCCTGGCGCTTGATCGAGCCTGTGACCGACTCCAGACCCTGCTCGACCGAGGTGACACGCGTGTACAGCCGGTCACGGTCCTGGTTAAGGGTTTCGATGGCGGCGGACAGTCGCCGCGCTTCGGCCTGGGTTTGCGCGGCGACCGACTGGATCTGCTCCGATTGCCGGCTCAGCAGATCGGCGGAGGCAATATGCTCGCGGCGCTGCTGCACCGATGACTGGCTGGCAAGAACCGCGACGACCACGGCACCCAGCGCGCCGACACCCCACAGGCCCAGACGCAATTTGGCACGCCGGTCGAAGCCATGCTCTTCAGCCAGAAAACTGGTGAGCCAGCCGCCGCCGGGCTCTGCCGAAAATCTGTCGGCCCACTGGTTGCGATCATCTGCCATTCGACGTCTGTGGCCCCCCGAGGCCGTCCGAATCATTGGCAAACATTACCAGCAAACCGCGCGCGAACTCATCTCCGGGTTGATGCGGATACCGCGAAACGGATTTCCACTTCAGGACAAAACCCACTATGAGGGCGGCGGCGCCATGCGAGCCGAGCCTGGGCGCCGCAACAACGGGGATTCGGATGACCGGCAGGACCAGCCTCACTATCGTGCTCGCGGCCGGCGAGGGGACGCGGATGCGCTCGTCGCTGCCGAAGGTGCTGCACCAGGTGGCCGGACAATCGTTGCTGGCCCATGTGCTCGCCGCCGCACCGCGCGGGGCCGGCGCTTCGCTGGCAGTCGTGGTCGGACCGGATCACCAGGCAGTGGCCGACGAGGCGGTGCGGGCGAGGTCCGACGCATCGACCTTCATCCAGCGCGAGCGGCTGGGTACCGCGCATGCCGTGCTGGCGGCGCGCGACGCCATTGCGGCGGGTGCCGACGATCTGCTGGTGGCGTTCGGCGACACGCCTTTGATTTCGGCGGCGACCTTCGAGCGGCTGCGCGCGCCGCTGCAGGCCGGCGCGGCACTGGCGGTGCTCGGCTTTCGTGCTGCCGATCCGACCGGCTACGGCCGGCTGCTGGTCGAGGGCCACCAGCTGGTGGCGATCCGCGAGCATGCCGATGCCACGGCAGCGGAGCGGGCCATCGACCTCTGCAATGCCGGCGTGATGGCGTTCGACGGCAAGACCGCGCTGAAGGTCATCGAGGCCATCGGCAAGGCCAACAGCAAGGGCGAATATTACCTGACCGATGCGGTCGAGGTGGTGCGTTCGCTTGGCCTCAAGGCCGCCGTGATCGAGACCGGCGAGGATGAAGTGCGCGGCATCAATACCAAGGCCCAGCTCGCGCAGGCCGAAGCGATCATGCAGACGCGGCTGCGCAACGCAGCGCTCGAGGCCGGCGTGACCCTGATTGCGCCCGAGACGGTCCATCTTGCCGCCGACACCAGCTTCGGCCAGAACGTCACGATCGAGCCTTTCGTGGTGATCGGCCCCGGCGTCAGCATCGCTGACGACGCAGTGATCCATGCATTTTCCCATGTGGTGCAGGCGGCGATCGGCAGGAATGCTTCGATCGGCCCCTATGCGCGGCTGCGCCCGGGCACCTCGGTGGGCGAGGGCGCGCGGATCGGCAATTTTGTCGAGACCAAGGCCGCCATTCTCGAAGCCGGCGTCAAGGTCAATCACCTCACTTATATCGGCGACACCCATATCGGCGCCGGCGCCAATATCGGGGCTGGCACCATCACCTGCAACTATGACGGCTTCAACAAGCACAAGACCACGATCGGCGCCGGGGCCTTCGTCGGCTCGAATTCATCGCTGGTGGCGCCGGTCAGGATCGGGGCGGGCGCCTATATCGGTTCGGGATCGGTCATCACCCGCGACGTGCCCGACGACGCGCTGGCGGTGGAGCGCAGCCCCCTGATCACGAAGGACGGCTGGGCGAACCGTTTCCGCGACATCAAAATGCGCGACAAGAAGAAGTAGCAGGCCCCACGGATCCGGCGGGATCGGCGTCAGTCGTCATTGCGGGTCAGAATGCCACGGGTGATCCGGAAACCGGCGGGCCTTTTGTAGTCCTCGTCCCGTTCCCGGTCTGCGACATACCTGATCAAAGCCGGCTTTTCCGCACCCAGCCGGAATGGCGGCGGCCAGTGAGCGAGTCGGGATGGCGCCCCCGGTTTCACCCTGTCGCGCGTCAGACAGCTCCAGTCAGTGGTTTTGGTCGGTCGCATGTCGGTCATGGACTCCCTTTGCGTGATGCTTCAGCAAAACCGTTGATGGTTTGTTAAACCCGTCGCCGAAAAAGGCAGGCGGTTACGGCTAAATCTGTCTCAATCGGCAATAATTATTGAGTAACAGAATGTCCGCGATTGTGGCTAAGAGGTTCCATCGTCGTCGTCGACTGTTTTCCCCAGCCGGAGTTATTGACCCGCATGTGCGGCATTGTTGGAATCCTGGGACGCGGTCCCGTTGCGGATCAGATCGTCGATTCGCTGAAGCGCCTTGAATATCGCGGCTATGATTCCGCCGGTGTCGCAACGCTGGAAGGCGACCACCTGGAACGCCGGCGAGCCGAAGGCAAGCTGAAGAACCTCGAAGCCGCGCTCGGCAAGTCGCCGCTGGCCGGCCACATCGGCATCGGCCACACCCGCTGGGCCACCCACGGCAAGCCGACCGTGGCCAACGCGCATCCGCATGCTGCTGGCGGCGTCGCGGTAGTTCACAACGGCATCATCGAGAATTTCCGCGAGTTGCGCATCCAGCTGGAGGCGCAGGGCGCCAGTTTCGCCAGCGAGACCGATACCGAGGTCGTTGCCCATCTGGTCAATTCGTACATCCTGCAGGGGATGTCGCCTCCCGACGCCGTCAAGGCGTCGCTGCCGCAGTTGCGCGGCGCGTTCGCGCTGGCGTTCCTGTTCAAGGATCATCCGAACCTGCTGATCGGCGCGCGAAAGGGCTCGCCGCTGGCGGTCGGCTATGGCGATGGCGAAATGTATCTTGGCTCCGATGCCATCGCGCTAGCGCCGTTCACCGACGATATCAGCTATCTCGAGGACGGCGACTGGGTGGTGCTGAACCGCAAGGGCGCTGTGGTGCACGATGAGCATGGCGCGGTCGTCAAGCGCGACGTGCTGAAGTCAGGCGCGTCGTCCTTCATGGTCGACAAGGCCAACTACCGCCACTTCATGGCCAAGGAAATCCACGAGCAGCCGGAAGTGGTCGGCCACACGCTGGCCCGCTATGTCGACATGGCCAGCGAACGGGTTCTGCTGCCGACGACGCTGCCGTTCGATTTCAAGGACATCCAGCGCATCTCGATCACCGCCTGCGGCACTGCCAGCTATGCCGGCTACGTGGCCAAGTACTGGTTCGAGCGGCTCGGCCGGGTGCCGGTCGAGCTCGATGTCGCCTCCGAATTCCGCTACCGCGAAGCGCCGGTCCGCAAGGGTGACCTGGCGATCTTCATCTCGCAGTCCGGCGAGACCGCCGACACCCTGGCGGCGTTGCGCTACGCCAAGGAGCAGGGCATGCACACCCTGTCGGTGGTCAACGTGGCGACCTCGACCATCGCCCGCGAAAGCGAGACGGTGATGCCGACGCTGGCCGGGCCTGAAATCGGTGTTGCCTCGACCAAGGCGTTCACCTGTCGGCCGATGGTGCTGGCCGCATTGGCTGTCGCCGCCGGCAAGGCGCGCGGCGAATTGTCGGATCAAGACGAGGCCAAACTGGTGCATGCGCTGGTGGAGGTCCCGCGGCTGATGGCCGAGGCGCTGACCACCGAGCCGCAGATCGAGAAGCTCGCGCGCGACATCGCCAAGTGCAAGGATGTGCTCTATCTCGGCCGCGGCACCTCCTATCCGCTGGCGCTGGAAGGCGCGCTGAAGCTGAAGGAAATCTCCTACATTCACGCGGAAGGCTACGCGGCCGGCGAGCTCAAGCATGGGCCGATCGCGCTGATCGACGAGAACATGCCGGTGGTGGTGATCGCGCCGTTCGATCTGGTGTTCGAGAAGACCGTATCCAACATGCAGGAGGTCGCCGCGCGCGGCGGCAAGATCATCCTGATGACCGACGCCAAGGGCGCGGAGGAGGCCACCGTCGATTCGCTGGTGACCATCGTGATGCCCGACATGGCCGCGACCTTCACGCCGCTGGTCTACGCCATTCCCGTGCAGCTGCTGGCCTATCATACGGCTGTGATCATGGGTACCGACGTCGATCAGCCGCGCAACCTGGCCAAGTCGGTGACCGTGGAATAGGCACTCCACGGATATATGGTTTCAGGAAGACTTGAATTGTGTGCATCGTCAGACTGGTTTAGTGCACCGGTGAAAATCAGTGCTGACGATGGAATACAAGAAAATGAGCAGAGAAGACCGCTTCCGACAAATTGCCGTTGAACTCGGCTATGATTTCGGCGGTGAGATCAAGGTGGGTGGAAACTACTCGCCGTTGGTCGTGCACGAGAATGTCACTTATATCAGCGGACAGATCCCGCGGGTCGGCGATACCGTCGTTATTCAGGGCGCCGTTGGCAAGGATGTTTCGCTGTCGCAGGGACAGTTGGCAGCAAAGATCTGCATCATGAGAGCTGTGGCTCTTCTGCTCGCGCGATTTGGGGCGCTGGATAACGTCAAACGAATCCTGTCCATCAATGTTTATGTCCAGTCGGCGGGCGGCTTCACCCAGCAGAGTGAGGTCTCCGATGGCGCATCGGAAGTTCTCTATGCGATCTTCGGAGAGGACGGCGTTCACGCCAGAACCTCGGTCGGGGTCTTTCAACTTCCCAAGAATGCTCCCGTTGAAATCAGTCTTGTGGTGGCGACGCACTGACGGACGTTTCCCAGCCAACTGAGGCGTGCCGAACAACCGGTCTTCCATGTGCCGGTTCCGCCGGAGGTCGAATTGGCGGTAGTGGTCAGCTGGCCCGACTGGCCAGGCTCTCGCTTCCTTCAAACGGCCGTTAAATGGGCTGATCGGGCGTCCGGTCGCAGTCCGGCTCGCCATATTGCCGCTACCGCACTGGCAAATTCTGCTAGACTGACGGTTCAATAGTCACGGCGCCCGGCAAAGGCCGCGCCGATCAGCAGGGACGTTCATGGACCGCACCAATATGTCATCGACAACGCCGTCCGGTGACCTTCCGCCGGAGGCGCCGCGCGGATTCATGGCCCGGATCCGCAATTACTTTCTCACCGGCCTCATCGTTGCCGGCCCCATCGCCATCACCTTCTACCTGACCTGGTGGTTCGTCACCTGGGTCGACGCGTTGGTCCGGCCGCTGGTGCCGGAGGCCTATCGGCCCGAGCAGTATCTGCCCTATGGCATTCCGGGCTCCGGCCTGATCGTCGCCTTCGTGGCGCTGACCCTTCTCGGCTTCCTTACCGCCAACCTGATCGGGCGCACCCTGGTCGATCTCGGCGAACGGCTGCTCGGCCGGATGCCGGTGGTCCGCGCGATCTATCGCGGGTTGAAGCAGGTGTTCGAGACGCTGTTCTCGGGCTCGGGCTCGAGCTTCCGCAAGGTCGGGCTGGTCGAATTCCCGTCGCCCGGCATGTGGTCGATCGTGCTGATCTCGCAGCCGCCGAGCGTGGAGATCAACAACAGTCTGCCGGGGCAGGAGGAGCACATCTCGGTGTTCCTGCCCTGCGCGCCGAACCCGACCACCGGCTTCTTCTTCTACGTGCCGAAGAGCAAGATCATCGACATCGACATGTCCGCCGAGGACGCCGCAACGCTGATCATGTCCGCCGGCGTGGTGCAGCCCGGTTCCGATCCGCAGAAGAAGATCGCGGCGCTGGCCGAGACCGCCAATGCCGCACGCATCGCCAACGAGGCGGCGATCAGGCCGGAGCCGGCGAAGGTGGATTGATTCACACGCTGTCATTCCGGGGCGCGAGCGCGCCAGCGCGAGCGAACCCGGAATCTTGACGTGATAGGCATCTCCGGTACCCAGTTCGCATGCCAGTGGCCACGCCGCTGTCCCGCGCCCCGGAATGACAGTGACGCTCGCTATCCGGCCCCCGATCAGGGGGAATGCCTCGTCGAATTACTTTCATGCAGCCATTGATTGTCAGGATCGGCTTTACAGCCTGTGCATGATTGATACTGTTTTACCGGGCGAGTTGATGACCTGACGAGCAGTTGGGTGGCTGCCCTCCAGGCAGCTTCTGATGTTGGCAGGCGAGTATCTATTTGTGGCAAAGATGCGTGAGGTTGCGTGGCGCGCAATCTTTACCGTGTTATTGGCCTCGGCCATTCTGGGACTGGCCGGGTGTGGCCCGTCTGAGCGAGATGACTTCAAGTTCGGCTGGTTCTACCGGATGGTCGTGGAGCTGGACCACGGCGACGAACCGCTCAACATTGAAGTCATCATCGCCTGCGGCTCGCAGGTCAGGCAGATCCTGGGCGAAGGGCGCAGTGCGCGCGGCGTCTGGGCGCCGTATATCTATGGTGTGCGCACGAGCAATGGCGAAGGGGTGCTGGTGCAGAGCCCCAATGTCTGCAACCGGGAGCTTGCCAAGCAACCAATGCCCGCGGATTTTCTCCCGGTCGTGTTCCTGGCACCCGATGCGAGCAATCTCGAATTCATGATCGCGTATCTGCACGAGCAGGCCTACGCACAGCCGTTTTCCAAACTTAAATTTCACCGGGCGACGTTCACGGAAGTGAGCCGGGCCGATTATGACATCTGGCGCCTGACAAAATGGAAAGAGAACATCGTTCCGATCGGCGATCGCAATGCCGAATATCTGCGAGGCAGCAGCTTCTTTCGTGGTGAAGGTTTTTTTCCTAGTGGCGATCCACGCAATGCGGGCGGTCTGCGGATGACCTGCCATTCCTTCATCCGCACCCCGTTGCCTGACGCACCGAAAGAGACCGTGCGTTCGCACTGGCCGGCGGACCATCCACAGTACTGGCTGCTGAACTGGGATGTTGTCAATCCGATCCTTACGCAATACGGGCAAGAAATGCGTGAAGACGCCCGGCGACTTCTGCTCTGGGACCGTGAAACGCTTGGTGGCCACGCCAGCTTCACGGAGGCAAAAGGTGTCAATCGCCGCTCTGGCGTGGGTCAGATCGAAGAAAACCCAAGCCCTTTCATCGTCACCTCAGGCCGAGCTCCGCGCATCCCCTATCGGGTGGACACTGGTTTTCCGTGGGCAAGCAAGGACCTCTTCGCGCGGACTACATTGGATGTTCACGCAGATACCGCAAACGGCGCGGATCAGGGCTTCGCCTACTGTTACCGCGATGTTTTCGCGTACTACTTTCCCAGGCCGCAAGGCGGAGAGGTCAGGTCTACTGATCGAAAAGTCTTTATCGATGATCAACTCATCGGAAGGTGGCCGGGTGCAACCCAGATGGGCGCTGGCGGTGTCATCGTTGAGAACGATGAGTTTCTCTGGCTGCAGAGCTATTTCGACCTAACGCATGAACTCGCGAGGATGCAATGAAAAGGTCCAAGCTGTAAGATGAAGCTGGATTGAAGCCGGCCCACACTGTCGTTCCGGGGCGCGCGCGCATCGACGCGAGCGAACCTCAGCCACTCCAATTGCAGTGGCGGGGAACCTCGATGTGGGACGATGAACATTTTGGGATTCCGGGTTCGCGTGCGGCTGTCGCCGCCCGCGCCCCGGAATGACAGTTAAGGGCTACCCCGCGCCGATCAGCGGCAGTGCCTCGTCGCGCTCATAGAGATACAGCAGGCAGCGCAGCGCTTCGCCGCGTTCGCCGGTCAGTTTCGGATTGTCCTGCAGGATCCGCATCGCCTCGTCGCGGGCTTGCGTCACCAACTGGGCGTGGACCTCGGAGCGGGCGATGCGGAAACCGGGCAGGCCGCTTTGTCTGGTGCCGAGCACGTCGCCTTCGCCGCGCAGTTTCAGGTCTTCCTCGGCAATGCGGAACCCGTCGGTGGTTTCCTTGATCACCTTGAGGCGCTTAGACGCGATCTCGCCGAGTGGCTCGCGATATAGCAGCAGGCAGTTCGAGGCTTCCGAGCCGCGGCCGATGCGGCCGCGCGGCCGGTGCAGTTGGGCGAGGCCGAAGCGCTCGGCATTCTCGATGACCATGATGGTGGCGGCGGGCACGTCGACGCCGACCTCTACCACGGTGGTGGCGACCAGGATCTGGGTTTCCGCTTCACTGAAGCGCGCCATGGCCGCATCCTTCTCGGTGCCGCGCATCCTTCCGTGCACCAGCCCCACTTTTTCGCCGAAGCGTTGCTGCAGGCTTTCGAAACGCTCCTCGGCATTGGTCAGCTTCGGGCCGTCCATCTCGGACTCTTCCACCAGCGGCACGATCCAGTACACCAGCTTGCCGGCGGCGACCTGACGGCCGACGCCGTCGATGACCTCCTGCAGACGGAGGCTCGACATGGTCCGGGTCTCGATCGGTTGGCGTCCGGCCGGTTTCTCACGCAGCTCCGAGATGTCCATGTCGCCGAAGTAGGTCAGCACCAGGGTCCGCGGGATCGGCGTCGCCGACAGCACCAGCACGTCGACGGCATCGCCCTTGTTGGTCAGGGTCAATCGCTCCCGCACGCCGAAGCGATGCTGCTCGTCGACCACCGCCAGCGCCAGCGACTGGTAGATCACGTCGTCCTGGATCAAGGCGTGGGTGCCGACCAGCATGTCGATCTCGCCGGCCGCGAGGCGCGCCAGGATGTCCTTGCGCTCGCGGCCCTTCTCGCGTCCGGTCAGGATCGCGACGCGCAGGCCGGCGCGTTCGGCCAGGGGCGCGATGGTCTTGATGTGCTGGCGCGCCAGGATTTCCGTCGGTGCCATCAGCGCGGTCTGCTTGCCGACCTCGGCGACGGCGGCGGCGGCCAGCAGTGCCACCACGGTCTTGCCGGAGCCGACATCGCCCTGCAGCAGCCGGAGCATGCGGACCGGCTGATTGAGATCGGCGGCGATGGCAGCGGTGGCCTCCTGCTGCGACTTGGTCAGGGAGTACGGCAGCGCGTCGATGATCTTGTGGCGCAAATGCCCGTCGCCGGCGTTGCGGTCGCCGGCCGGCCGACGCAGTTGCGCGCGCACCAGCGCCAGCGCCAGTTGCCCGGCCAGCAACTCGTCGAAGGCCAGCCGCGACCAGAACGGGCCTTCGGGCAGGATGTCGGTCAGTTCGAGCGGCACGTGGACGCGCTGCAGGGCCTCGGCGATCGGCGGGAACGAGCAGCGGCGCATCACGTCCGGGCTGATCCATTCCGGCAGTTCCGGCAGCCGCGTCAGCGCGAGGCCAACGGCACGGCGCAGGGCGCCGATGGCGAGGCCCTGGGTCAGCGGATAGACCGGGTCGATGCCGCTGAGCTTGGCAAAGCCTTCCTCGTCGATGACGCGGTCGGGATGAACGATCTGCAGCATGCCGTCGAACAACTGCCCGGTGCCGGAGACGTAGCGCTTCTCGCCGACCGGCAGCAGCTTCTCGACCTGACCGGGATAGGCCTTGAAATAGGCCAGGATCGCCGTGCCGGTGTCGTCGCTGACATAGACCAGATGCGGCGCGCGGGAGCGGCCGGCGGGGGCAGGGCGATGGCGGTCGACCGTGACCTCCAGCGTCACCATGGTACCGGGAACCGCATCGCAGATGGTCGGCCGCTGGCGGCGGTCGATGACGCTGACCGGCAGGTGCAGCAGCAGGTCGGCGATCCGCGGGGTCTCGTCGCGGCCGAGCAGGAACCGCAGCAGCTTGTCCAGCTTCGGTCCGATGCCGGGCATTGTGGTGACCGGCGCAAACAGCGGATTGAGCAGTGCAGGGCGCATCAAGCGACTCGGAAACTCGATTTCTGGCCAATTTCCCCAAGGCTTGAATGCATTTTGGCGCGAATGCAATGCGCCCAGGGCCGCATTGCGTCCCGTAGGTGCTGACAGCGGACCCTGCGGCGGCTATATCAACCGAGCCCGGCACGTCCGGGCTTTTGGCGTTCGGACGGGATGGGAAGATGACGGGAACGACACGATCGAGCAACGGGCTGGATGAACGCCGCAAGCGGCTGCTGTTCCGCTGCTGGCACCGCGGTACCCGCGAGATGGACCTGATCCTCGGCCGTTTTGCCGATGCGGAGATTGCCGGTCTGGCCGACCTTGAAGTCACGCAGCTCGAGGCTCTCGTGGGCCTGGAGGACCCGGACCTGTATCCGGCGTTTGTCGGCGACATCGAACTGCCGCCGGAGTTTCGCACGCCGCTGTTCGAACGCATCAAGACTTTCCGCAATCTGGACTACACCCTATGAAGGCGCCGACCGTTTCGCCTGCGGCGCAGCTTGCGCCCGGGCGTGCTCTGACGTTCGCCAATGTCGCCGAGGGCGCCGAGGGGCTGATCGTCAGCGATCTCGCCCGCGCGGTTGCCGCGCGGCCGAAACCGCCGGCGGTCAGTCTGGCGGTGACCTGTCGCGACGGGCCGCGCATGCAGAACCTGGCACGGGCGCTGGAATTCTTCGCACCCGATCTTCCGGTGCTGCAGTTTCCGGCCTGGGACTGCCAGCCCTACGACCGCGTGTCGCCCCATGGCGGCGTCCTGGCGCAACGCCTGACAACGCTGGCGCGCCTGTCCCGCCTCAAGGGCAGCGAAAAGCCACTGATCGTGCTCACCACGGTCAACGCGGCGGTGCAGCGGGTGCCGGCCCGCGAGGTCATTGCGGCGCAGGCGCTGTCGGTGGCACCCGGCCATATCGTGCCGATGGATTCGATTGTCGGCTGGCTGGAGCACAACGGCTATAACCGCTCCGGCACCGTGCGCGAGCCCGGCGAATACGCCGTCCGCGGCGGCATCCTCGATCTGTTTCCCGCCGGCCTCGAGCAGCCGGTCCGTTTCGACTTCTTCGGCGACACGCTGGAGTCGATCCGCACCTTCGACTCCGAGACCCAGCGCACCCATCTCGACATGCGCGCCCTCGATCTGGTGCCGATTTCCGAATTCCGGCTGGTCACCGAAACCATCAAGCGGTTTCGCATGGGCTATGTCGCGCAGTTCGGCGCACCCGAGCGCGACGACCAGCTCTACGAGACCGTCAGCGAAGGCCGCCGCTATCCCGGCATGGAGCACTGGCTGCCGCTGTTCCAGGACCGCATGGACACGTTCTTCGATTACCTCGACGGCGCACCGGTGATGCTGCAGCCGCAGAGCGAGGACGCGGCCTCCGAGCGCTTCAAGCAGATCAACGATTACTACGAGGCGCGGCGCGAGGCGCTGGAGCATCGCGGCGGCGGCGCATTGTACAAGCCGCTGCCGCCGGACCGGCTGTATCTCGCCGACGCCGAGTGGTCCAAGCGGCTGGAGACGGCGTCGCTGGCGCGGCTGACGCCGTTCGCACTGCCCGATGGCAAGGACATGGTGGATGCCGGCGCCCGCCAGGGTCGCAACTTCGCGCCCGAGCGCACTGACGGCAAGATCAACGTGTTCGAGGTGGTGGTCGCCCACGTCCAGGCGCTGCAGGCGCAGCGCAAGAAGGTGATCGTGGCGCTGTGGAGCGAAGGCTCGCGCGACCGCATGGCGAGCATGCTGAAGGACCACAAGCTGCTCAACGTCACGTCGGTTAATTCCTGGCGCACCGTGCAGGCGACGCCGCGCAACGAAACCATGCTGGCCGTGGTCGGCATGGAATCCGGCTTCGAGACCGACCAGGTCGCCATCATCAGCGAGCAGGACATCCTCGGCGATCGTCTCGTTCGCCCGCGCAAGGCCAGCCGCAAGCTCGACAACTTCATTTCCGAAGTCACCAGCCTCGCGGCTGGCGATATCGTGGTCCATGTCGAGCACGGCATCGGCCGTTTCGTCGGTCTGCAGACCCTGCAGGTCGGCGGCGCGCCGCATGATTGTCTCGAATTGCGCTACGCCAACGAAACAAAACTGTTTCTGCCGGTGGAGAATATTGAGCTTCTGTCGCGCTACGGCACCGACACCGCCAATGTCGAGCTCGACAAGCTCGGCGGTTCCGGCTGGCAGGCCCGCAAGGCCAAGCTGAAGAACCGCATCCAGGAAATCGCGGGCGAGCTGATCAAGATCGCCGCCGAACGACACCTGCGCGAGGCGCCGAAGACCTCGGTGCAGCCGCAGCTCTACGACGAATTCTGCGCGCGCTTCCCCTATGAGGAGACCGAGGACCAGCAGAACGCCATCAATGCCACCCTGGGCGATCTCGAAAGCGGCCGACCCATGGACCGGCTGATCTGCGGCGACGTCGGCTTCGGCAAGACCGAGGTGGCGCTGCGCGCGACCTTCGCGGTGGCGCTGGAGGGCAAGCAGGTGGCCGTCGTGGTGCCGACCACGCTGCTGGCGCGCCAGCATGCCAAGAATTTCACCGAGCGCTTCAAGGGCTTTCCGGTGAACGTGGCGCAGGCCTCGCGGCTGGTCACCACCAAGGACATGAACCAGGTCAAGAAGGGGTTGGCTGAAGGCAATATCGACATTGTCGTCGGCACCCATGCGTTGCTCGGCAAGTCGATCAAGTTCAAGGATCTCGGGCTCGTGGTCGTGGACGAAGAGCAACACTTCGGCGTCACTCACAAGGAGCGCCTGAAGCAGATGCGTGCCGACGTCCATGTGCTGACGCTGTCGGCGACGCCGATCCCGCGCACCCTGCAACTAGCCTTGAGCGGCGTCCGCGATCTCTCGATCATCGCGTCACCGCCGGTCGATCGCCTTGCTGTACGCACCTTCGTGGCGCCGCATGATCCGCTGATGATCCGCGAGGCGCTGCTGCGCGAGCGCTACCGTGGCGGCCAGGCCTTCTACGTGGTGCCGCGCATCGATGACCTCGCCGAGGTCAAGGACTTCCTCGACAAGCATGTGCCTGAGATGAAGGTGGCGGTGGCCCATGGCCAGATGGCGCCGACGGTGATCGAAGACATCATGTCGGCGTTCTACGACGGCAAGTACGACATCCTGCTGTCTACCACCATCGTCGAGTCCGGCCTCGATATTCCCACCGCCAATACGCTGATCATCCATCGCGCCGACATGTTCGGTCTGGCGCAGTTGTATCGGCTGCGCGGCCGGGTCGGCCGCTCCAAGCTGCGCGCCTATGCGCTGTTTACACTGCCGGCGCAGGCCAAGATCACCGCGCATGCGGAGCGTCGCCTCAAGGTGCTGCAGTCGCTGGAGACGCTGGGCGCCGGCTTCCAGCTCGCCTCGCACGATCTCGACATCCGCGGCGCCGGCAATCTGCTGGGCCAGGAGCAGTCCGGTCATATCAAGGAAGTTGGCTTCGAACTGTACCAGTCGATGCTGGAGGAGGCGATCCTCAACCTCAAGGCCGGCCTGTCCGAGCCTGTGGCCGACCGGTGGTCGCCGACCATCACCGTGGGCATGCCGGTGTTGATCCCCGACGATTTCGTCGCCGATCTCGCTGTGCGGCTGTCGCTGTACCGAAGGCTTGCGGATCTCGAAACCGACGCGGAGATCGAGAGCTTCGCGGCCGAGCTGCGCGACCGTTTCGGCGTGCTGCCTGACGAGGTGCGCTATCTGTTCAAGATCGCCGCCATCAAGGCCTATTGCCGTCGCGCCAACGTGGAGAAGGTGGATGCCGGCCCGAAGGGCGCGGTCATCACCTTCCGCGACAACAAGTTCGCGCAGCCGGATCGTCTGGTGTTCTTCATCCGCTCCTACGGCCAGGCCGCCAAGGTGCGTCCGGACATGAAGGTGGTGTTCCTGCAGGACTGGGAGACGCCGGAAGAACGCCTCGAAGGCGCCACCGAAATCCTGCGCGCGCTGGCCAATCTGGCGGAGAAGAAAAAGGCGGCGTGATTGCGGCTGCCTCGGTCGCCGCCGGCATCCTGAGGCGCTCGCCCACTTGGGCCAGCCTCGAAGGAGGCATGTTCAGCGCCTGCCACTATCCTTCGAGGCGCGCAAGTGCGCGCTCCTAAGGATGACGGCGGTGTGTGTTGCAGAAAATGAAAAACGGCCGCCGGCATTCCTGCCGACGGCCGTGTTTTATTGAAGCTTGACGCTTACTTCGGATACTTGAATTCCGGAGCGGCCTTCAGGGCTTCCTTGGTGGTGTTCATCGTGGCCAGCCACTTGTTGTTCTTGGTGTCGTACTTGACGTTGACCGACGACGGCGACACGGCGACGTAGTGTTCGCCCATGCCGAGGAAGCCGCCGACCGAGAGGATCATGGCTTCGATCTTGTCGTTCTTGAACGCCAGATCGCTGATCTCGCCGACGGTCTCGTCCTTCTGGTTGGTAATATTCAGGCCCTTGAGCTTGGAGCTGAACATCTCGTCCTTCGACACCGTCGAGAACTTTGCATCGGCCGGCGCCGTGCCGGTCGTGGTGGTGCTGGTCTGCGCCAGGACGGGAGTGGCAAGCAGAGCAAGCGAAGCGGTGATCAGTGCAAGTTTCTTCATGGTGTCCTCCATCGCAGAATGCGTGCTCTATAATGCGAGGAGGTAACAATCGTTCCGTACGCAGTTCTGGAACCCTACGAGGCGACGCGGCGCGCGTCCTTTCCGTGCAGGCGCGACAGCAGCGACTTCGCGGTATCGCCGGGCAGCAGGGTCGCGACCACGACACGCGGCTCGACCCGCTGGTCACGTTTGGCGCTGTGCAGGGTGTGCTTCATCACGCTGGAGAGACGCTTGGCGATCATATGGGCATTGCGCAGATCGGTTTCGGCAAACGCCACGATCACCGAGCCGTCGTCCTGCAGGGCGCCGAAATCCATCTGTCGCATCAGCCGGCTGAGGATGCGCGCCGCATCGAAGCGCGCGCGGTCGGGGATCTCGTCGAACGAGAAGCGCACCACCGACATGCCGCCGCCGCGCGACTGGGTCTGGTAGACGGCGGTGGAAAAATCGCGTTCGAACGCGGCGCGGGTCAGAAGGCCGGTGCGGGCATCCAGCAGGCCGTCGGAGTCCAGCGCCTTCAGGGTGCGGCTGAGGCGGGCTTCGAAGGCGTGTTGCCGAACCAGAGGCAACGCATGCGCTGCCACGTCGGCGGCTTCGCCGGAGATCATTTCGAGATTGGGCAGGTCATAGGCCGGCGCGAGACCGGCGGCGGTGACGGTCACAGGCAGATTGCGAAACCGGGCATCCTCGGTGAGCACCGTCAGGAAGGCATCGACCACCCGCAGGCTGAAACCCTCGCCGATAATGATGCCGTCGATGTCGCGTGCGTTGAGGTGCTTGGCGGCGGCCTCGATGCTGAGGGCGCCGATCACGCCGACGCGCTCTCCCAGCGCCACCGACAAAGCGGGGTAGCCGGCGCCGCGGCCGATCAGCAGCACATTGGCGTCTTCGAGCGGATCCGGAGTCTGCAGGGCGGTACGCTTGACGGCGTCTGCGGTGAGACGGCGAACCACTGTGGCGTGCAGGGTGCGGACCCGCAACGCGGCACGCAGGCGCGCGTTGAGGCGATCGAAGCTACCGGCAGACTGCACAAACGGAATGGCGTGGGCGGGAAGCGGCGCTATGGGATCGATGGCGATCAGCGGCACGTAAGGCTGCTTGGCCGCCAGTCGCCGCGCCAGCGCCTCGAACGTTGGCTCGTCGGCCGCCGTTGCCGAGACCAGCACGGCTGCGGGTTGCACGCGCGCGACCGCGTCCAGCGCTTCCGGCCAGGTCGCGTCGATGACCGGAAACATTTTGGTATCGGCAAGGGCAGCGGAAAACGTCGGCGGCCTGGTCGCGGAGATGGCGACGATGGGAGCCTGATCGGACATTGTCGATGACCTGGACTGAGCGATGATTGGGTCGCGTCAGGCTAGTCGGGCGTCCTTAATACGGCGTCAATGATATCCCTCGATTGCGATCAGTCGACGCTGGCGCGATCGCGAAACGCCTCCACCATCAGCGGGTTGAGGCCCAGTTCGGTCAAAGCGTCGCGCGCGCGCGTATTGTTTGCGGCGCGGCCGGCGAGCCGGTAGCCGCTGAGGCGATCGGGCAGGGCTGTCAGCATGGTGTTCTGGCCGAGCCGCCGGGCCCACTCGCTGAGATCCTGCGCCAGGAAGCGGTAGCCTCCGACGGCCATGATGCCCGATGGCGGCGCTGTGATGCAGATGGCGCCGGTGGAGCGGTCGAGCCGTGCGGCAAAGCCGGTATCAACGTGGTCGGCGGCCGGCCCGGCCGACATCAACGACTGGCTGGGCTCGACGGGGGCCGCGTAGGCTAGTACCGGCACCATCGGCCCGCGCAGGCCGAGCGTGCCCTTGGGCGTAATCAGGATCTCGCCGGCGATGGAGGAACTGGCCACCGCGCGCGGCGCGCCGTGGGAGCCGGGCATGATGGCAACGGGCAGGCCGTCGCTGCCGCGGCGCGCGCCGAACAGTCCGGCCTCGCCGAACAGATAGATGTCGGTCAGCACGGCCTGTTCGCTCGTCCACAGCGCGCTGGTGAACACCTGTTCCGGGGCGCGCCAGAGACCGACCACGTGGTGCAAGGTCGGCGTGCGCGCCAGCATGCCGGCATCGGCGAGCCGCTGCGCCAGCGGGGCGGGTGCCACCAGCACGTCACAGGCGAGACCGTTGATCTGCTGCTCCAGCACCTCGCTGTCGAACGGATGGTGTAGTGCCAGGGTGCCGCCTGACAGCAGCCAGGTCACCAGCGACGACGCGACGCTGGCGAAGGAGCATGGCGCCAGCGCCGACATGATGGTCGCGCCTTGCGGCAGGCCGCTTTCGAGGAACACTGAAAGTCCGCCGGAGATCAGGTTGAGATGGGTGCGCGGGACCGCGCGAAACCCGTCGGCGGTCACGTCGAAGGAAATGATCGCTGCGCGCCGCGCGTCCTGCGTCACCAGCAGCGGTTCGCTGAATTCGGCGGTCATCGCCGCATCGAGCGAGGCCATGCCTTCCGGCAGGTCGTTCCCGAAGCCGCAGACATGGCGGATCGAGAACGCCTCGGCGGCGGCGTTCATCGCCAGGTCGGCATGGCTGACGCCGTCGATCCGGCTCGATGTCACGATGGCGCGGGCACCGGTGCGGTTCAGCGCGATCGTCAGTTCGGCTTGCCGCCACAGTTGCGGCAGCAAAGCGACCACGAGACCTGCGCGGTGCGCGGCCAGCACGGTGAGCATGAATTCGACGGTGTTGGGCAACTGAACCGCGATCACCGAATTGGCCGGCAGCCCGCTGTTGATGAAATGCGCGGTCAGCGCCGCGATCCGCTGTTCGGCCTCGGCGAAGGTCAGGCGCAGCGGCGGCGTGCTGGTCACCCGCATCTTGTCGGCGGGGTCAATCAGCGCCAGCGCGCCCGGCTGGCGGGCGAGAATGCGGCGGAACAGGCCGTCGAGCGTGGGCGATGCGTTGGCTGTTGTCACGGGTCACTTCCGATCGGGTCTGTGCCACCAAGTCTCGGGGAGGTAGCCCGTCAACGCCGTGGCTGCAGGCCGTTCTATCCGATTCCATCGGGCAATCCATTGTTCCCCGACGTAGTAGAGCGGAATTGCGTAGAAGCCGGACATCAGCACCCGATCCAGTGCACGGACCGCCGTGACGAAATCGGGACGGTCGTGGGCTACCAGCATGGCCGAGATCATCGCATCGATGGCAGGATCCCGGGCGCCCATGTAGTTGCGGGTCCCCGTGAGGTCCGCCGCCTGGGTGCCCCAGTAGAAGGATTGTTCGTTGCCGGGCGACAGCGACTGGTCCCAGCGGTTCTGGATCATGTCGAAATCGAAGCTGAGACGGCGCTGGTCGAACTGCACGCCATCGACCGAACGCACCGAGGCCGTGATGCCGGCGCGCTTGAGATCGCGCCCATAGGCCAGCGCAATGCGCTCCTGGTCGCGGGTCGTCACCAGGATCTCGAAGGTGAAGGGAATCTTGGTGCCGCGCTGCCGCAGCAGGTTGCCGTCGAGATCGTAGCCGGCCTGTGACAGCAGCGCCAGCGCCGTGCGCAAGGCGCCGCGGTCGCGCCCGGAGCCGTCGCTGACCGGCAAGCGGAAGCTGCCGTCGAGGATCTCGGATGGCAGCCGGGCCAGATAGGGCTGCAGCAGGGCGCGTTCGCCGGAATCGGCGGCGCGGCCATAGGCGGACAGTTCGGATCCCGCGAAGAAGCCGCCGGAGCGGGTATAGAGGCCGAAGAAGTAGTTGCGGTTGATCCATTCGAAATCGAACAGCAGGGTCAGCGCGCGGCGGACCCGGACGTCGGCGAACATCGGCCGCCTTGTGTTGAACACCAGGAACTCGGACGGCTTCGGCAGCCCGGTCTTGATGCTGTCGCGGGCCACATCGCCGCCGCGCGCGGCGGGGAAGTCGTAGCCGTCATGCCAGCGCGACGGTTCGTTCTCGACGCGGTAGTCGTACAGGCCGCGCTTGAACGCCTCGAAATGGCCGTTGGCCTCGCGATAGAAATCCAGCCGGATCTCGTCGAAATTCCACAGCCCGCGATTGACCGGCAGGTCGCGGCCCCAATAATCGGGGTTGCGGGTCAGGGTGACGCTGGCGCCGGGCTTGACGGTGGTGACGCGATACGGCCCGGAGCCCAGCGGCGCGGCCATCGAGGTGTCCTCGAAGGTGGCGACGTCGATGGCGTGCTTCGGCAGCACCGGCATCAGGCCGAGGATCAGTGGCAATTCGCGGTCGCCCTGGCCGCCGAAATCGAACCGCACCGTGCGTGCGTCCAGGGCCTCGGCCTTGGTCACCTTGGCGTAGAACTGGCGGTGGTTGGGGCGGCCTTTGTCGCGCAGCAGCTCCCAGGAGAACAGCACGTCGTCCGCCGTGACCGGCCGGCCGTCGGAGAATTGCGCCCGCGGATTGATCCGGAAGGTGACATAGGTCCGGGCGTCGTTGGTCTCGATGCTCTCGGCCAGCAGGCCATAGAGCGTAAAGGCTTCGTCGTTGCCGCGGGTCATCAGGCTTTCGATGACGAAACCGCGGACCTGCTGCACCGCCTGGCCGCGCACGATCAGGGGATTGAGGCTGTCGAAGGTGCCGAGAATGCCCTGGATCAGGCGGCCGCCCTTGGGGGCGTCCGGATTGGCGTAGGGCATGTGCGTGAAACCGGCTGGCAGGGCAGGCGAACCGTGCATGGCGATGCCCTGAGCGCCCTCAGCCCGTACCGGAACCAGGCCTGCCAGCATGGCCAGCCACGTGACGGCAACGCAACTCCAGCGCGGACGGCTGCGGACATGCGATGCAACGGCACGGTTTGATTCGGCGGGGTTCACCCGGAAATACTAGCATGACCGCCATGCGCACCGCCGCGGCCTATCAAATATGGTTGTCGCCATTGATCTTTTCGTCCGCCGATGTATTGAAGGCGGGCAATTGACGAGGTCGGCGCGGCTTGTCACGTAAGGGCCTCAATTGGCAACGAGACACCGGCCAACGGGTCAGAGTCAGAACTCGCTTTGGCGAGGCGCCACCGTTCAGAAAGGGTTTTCCGCAATGAATTTCCGTCTCTTGGCCGCGTCGGTGTTTCCGCGCAGGCGGGTTTTCACCCTGCTGACGGCAACGGCACTGACCGCCACGATCACCGTTTCCGCCGCCCAGGCCCAGGCGCCCGCGCCGGGTGCGCCCGCCGCTGCCCCGAAGGCCGCTCCCAAGGCTGCGCCGAAGGCCGCTCCGAAGGCCGCGCCTGCTGCCCCCGCGGCCCAGGCCCCGGCCGGTGCTCCGCCCGCCGGCGCGACGCCGCCCGAACAGCAGGTTCAGCCGATCTATGCGCCCTGGACCAAGTTCTGCCTCAAGGGCCAGGATGCAGCGGCGAAGCAGGTCTGCTTCACCGGCAAGGACGGCCGTATCGAATCCGGCCAGCCGGTCATCGCTGCCGTGATCATCGAGCCGGAAGGCGAACCGAAGAAGATCCTGCGCGTGACCCTGCCTCTGGGCATGCAGCTGGTGCACGGCACCCGCGTCATCGTCGATGCCAATGCGCCCGCGCAGAGCCCCTACGTGATCTGCTTCGCCAATGGCTGCATGTCCGATTACGAAGTCACCCCGGAATTGCTGGCCAATATGAAGAAGGGCCAGAACCTGATCGTCCAGGCGATAAACTCCAACGGTGCGCCGCTGACCCTGCCGCTGCCGCTGGCAGAATTCGCCAAGGCCTACGACGGTCCGCCGACCGATCCGAAGGTGTTCGAGGAAACCCAGAAGAAGCTGCAGGAAGAGCTGCAGAAGCGCGCGGAAGAAGCACGCAAGAAGCTTGAAGCTGCAGCCCCCTCGGGCGGCGCGCCAGCCAACCCCGCTGCGAAGTAAGTTTCGCCAAAGCAATGCTAAAAGGCGCTCAGAAATGAGCGCCTTTTTTGTATCGGTCATTCCGGGGCGCGAACGGCATCAGCCGACCGCACTCCGGAATGACAGTATAGGAATTCAGTTTAGCGAGGGATTGCGTGGCCGGTAGCCGCCGCTCTTGTCCTTGACGAAGATCTCGGCGACCTGGGAATGCCGGATCGGTTCGCCGGAGTCATCGGGCAGCAGGTTCTGCTCGGACACATAGGCGACGTATTCGGATTCCGAATTCTCGGCCAGCAGATGGTAAAATGGCTGGTCCTTGTGCGGCCGGACTTCTTCGGGAATCGACAGCCACCATTCCTCGGTGTTGTTGAATTCCGGATCGATATCGAAAACCACGCCCCGGAACGAGAAGATCCGGTGGCGTACGATCTGTCCGATCTGAAATTTGGCGGTCCGCGCTACGATCATGCCTCGTCGAATAGACCAGGATTGTGGCCGATGCTAGAGGCCGCGCGATGATTTAATGCGGCCAGGCCGACTAACCGCCGTCTCGAATGACTGGAAACCCTCGGCTCGGCACTATCAAGGATTGTATTCCGATTTGTAAGCGGAGCTTTATCGGGGCTAACCAAAGTGCTTCGTAACGGATGGACGCGAGATCGCGGGCATCTGCGGCCGGCATGGGGCAATCGGTCGCGTGAAAACCGAGACTGGGCAGGGATTTCGGCGCGTCTGTGATAGTGTTCGCATGCGATCTTCGTTATCATTGTCGAATGGAACGCAACGCAAATCAAAGTTTGCCTGTCAGGCAGTCGAACGGGCTACGCCGTTCGATGCTGATGTTCCTTGCGTTCGTTTACCTGTTCGTTGGTATCGCTCACAATATCTCCTGCCTCGATCAAGCGGTCGCTTCGAGCGTCGCGATCGAGCATGTCTCCGACGCCACTGACGACGGCGGGACAAAGACGGGCGTCGCCATTTGCGATCATTGCCCGACCTGCGTTCCCGCCGTGCTCCCGGCGCCTTCTGTCGCTGCCGCGCCGTCCGCCGTTCCGGCCCCACCCGTCGTGACGATCGCGTCCGTGTTGCTTGCGGGCCAGTCCCGGCTCGACACCCCACCGCCCAAAATCCTGACCTGAACGCCTTCGCCGGGCGCGCGAGCGCCTAGACTCGACCGTTCTTCAGGTTCCTGAATTCATGTTTATGAGAAGCGTCGCCACGCTGTTCGCGTGCGCGTCGGCACTGCTTGTCAGCCCGTTGCTGACCGCCGTGTCCTATTCGCAGACCATCATTTTGCAAACCGCACTTCAGCGTGCGCTGGCCACCAGTCCACGGCTGACGGCAGCGGAGCGCGATGTCGGCATCGCGTCGGGCCAGCGGATCCAGGCCGGAGCGCTGATCAATCCGGAGGTGTCCTACGAGCAGGACAATTCGTTTGGCTCGCGCACCTATCGCGGCACGCGCTCGGCGGAGACCACACTGCAGATAAGCCAACTGTTCGAATTGTTCGGCAAGCGCGACGCGCGCATTGCAGCCGGGCAGGCGGGCGTCGAAACCGCCGCGATCCAGCGCAAGGCAATCCGGCTGGAAGTGCTGGCGGAAACCGCCGGCGCATTCCTCAACGTGCTCGGCGCCCAGCGCCGGATACAGATCCTTGACGAACAGATCGCCGAGATCGACCGGATTGCGCCCCTGCTGCAACGGCGCACGGAGGCGGGTGCTTCATCCGTGGCCGAGACCGGACGTGCGGAAGTGGCCTCCGCTTTGGTCAAGGCCGATCGTGAACGGGTTCGGTCGCTCCTTGCCACTTCGAAACGAGAACTGGCCGTGCTGATGGGGGATACGACGCCCAAGTTCTCGGCCGTCTCCGGGCGGCTCGATGCCACCGGGCGCCCGCCGTCCTTCAGCGCCGTGATTGCGGCTATCGATGCAGAATCCGCAACTGATGCGCTGGACCGCCATCTATGCTCAGCGCAACGCCGAGCTTCTCATCGCGCGGCTGCGTCCCTATCCGGACGTGCGGGTCAACGCCGGTTGGCGGCATTTTAACGACACCGGCGACGACGCCGTTCGGCTGGGGGTCACGGTTGCGATCCCGGTGTTCGATCAGAACCAGGGCAATATCCTTTCGGCGCAGGAGAGCCTCGCCAAGACGCGCGCCGAGCGGGAGGCCAACCGCAATGCACTGATCGTACTGGCAGGACGTGCGTACGACACCTTGCAGGGGTCGCTCCGCGAACTGGCCATCCTCCGGGAGTCCGCGATCCCGAAGTCGCGCCAGGCATCCGATGCGATCTTCGAGGGATACGGTCAAGGGCGGTTTTCGCTGCTCGAGGTGCTAGACGCCCAGGCCAGTGTCGCCCAGGCCCGGCTGCGCGAACAGGAGGCCCAGCAGAATTTTCATGTCGCCGTCGCCATCATCGAGGGGCTCGTCGGCAATCCATTTGCACTGGCGCGGGAGAGCGCACGATGAAGAAACTTGTCGTCATGATCGTCGGCGCGCTCGCGGTCTTCGCCGTGGGAACTGGCGTCTACGTCGCATCGTCGGAGAAGCCATCCGCCTCGACGGCGGAGCCGTCGAAGCACGAGGAGAAGGGCCACGAGGAAGAGGGCCACGAGAAGGAGGGCGTCGTCGAGATGAGCGACGACAAGGTCGTGTCTTCGACCATCGAAATCCTTCCGGTCTCCGAGGCGACCTTGAAGGACTCTATCACGCTGAACGGCATCATCCAGCCCAACCAGGAAATGCTGGTCCAGGTTACGCCGCGTTTTCCGGGCGTCGTCCGCGAGATCAGGAAGCGCATCGGCGATCCCGTCGAAAAGGGCGAACTGCTTGCGAAAATCGAGAGCAACCAGAGCCTCACCACGTATGAAATGCGCGCTCCAATTTCGGGAACGGTGATCGACCGCCAGATCTCGCTCGGCGAATATGCCTCGGAGCAGAAGCCTTCCTTCATCGTCGCCGATCTGTCGACGGTTTGGGTCGATCTGTCCGTCTACCGGCGCGACCTGTCGCGCGTGAAGGTAGGCGATACCGTGGTCATCGATGTCGGTGACGGCGGAAAGCCGATCGAGACCTGGATCTCCTATGTCTCGCCGGTGGGAAGCAGCGATACCCAGAGCGCGTTGGTACGCGCGGTCGTCCAGAACGAGGGCCTGCGGCTGCGCACGGGACTGTTCGTGTCGGCGCGGCTGATCCTCTCCGCAAAGAAGGTGCCGATGGCCGTGAAGGCGACCGCGATCCAGTCGGTGGAGAACCGGAACGTCGTCTTCGTCCGGAACGGCAAGAAGTTCGAAGTGCGGGAGGTCGAGATTGGCGCCCGGGATCGGGAAAATGTCGAGATCCTGTTCGGTCTTCTGGAGGGCGACAAGTACGCGGCGCGGAACAGTTTCATCGTGAAGGCCGAACTCGGAAAGGGCAGTGCCGGTCATGAGCACTAACCCCAGCCTTTGGGCGTCAGCGCCTGACTCCGCAATCCAGCACCGTTCGCTTTCCGCTCTTGAGAATCCGCCGCAGGACTACGTTTCCGGAGCTTCACGATGATCGACGCCGTCCTGGCCTTTTCTGTCCGCCAGCGTTGGCTGGTGATGATCGGCGTTGTGCTTATGGGGGCCTTCGGCGCCTGGAATTTCAGCAGGTTGCCGATCGATGCCGTTCCCGACATCACGAACGTGCAGGTTCAGATCAACACGAATGCGCCGGGCTATTCGCCCCTCGAAGTCGAGCAGCGCATCACCTTTCCCATCGAGACCGCGATGGGCGGCCTGCCGAACCTGGTCAACACCCGCTCGCTTTCCCGCTACGGCCTCAGCCAGGTGACGATCGTTTTCAAGGACGGGATCGACATCTATTTCGCGCGGCAGCTCGTCAACGAGCGCGTGCAGCGCGTGAAGGACATGCTCCCGACCGGTATCGAGACCGCCATGGGACCGGTCTCGACCGGGCTTGGCGAGATCTATCTCTATACGGTTGAGGCGAAGCCGGGCACCAGGAACGCCGAGGGTCAGCCATTCAGCCCGTCCGACCTGCGGACGGTTCAGGACTGGATCATCAAACCGCAGCTCCGCAACGTCACCGGTGTCAACGAGGTCAACACGATCGGCGGTTTCGAGAAGCAATTCCATGTGCTTCCGGACCCCAGCAAGCTGATGGCCTACAGGCTCAGCTTCCGCGATGTGATGGCCGCGTTGGCTGCCAACAATGCCAACGTCGGCGCTGGCTATATCGAGAAGAACGGCGAGCAGTACCTCGTCCGTACGCCCGGCCAGGTCGCTAATCTCGATGAGATCGGGCAGATCGTCATCGGGTCTCGCGGCGGTGTCCCCGTCAGGATCTTCGACGTTGCCGACGTGAAGGAAGGAAAGGATCTCCGCACCGGCGCGGCCACGCTCGACGGGAATGAAACGGTCATGGGAACCGCGATGCTTCTGATCGGCGAGAACAGCCGGACGGTTGCGCAGCGTGTTGCCGCCAAGCTCGAGCAGATCGGCAAGTCGCTTCCTGACGGCGTGTCCGTCCGGGCGATCTACGACCGGACGCATCTGGTCGATGCGACCATTGCGACCGTGGAGAAGAATCTCGTCGAAGGGGCGCTGCTGGTCATCGTCATCCTGTTTCTCATCCTCGGCAACTTCAAGGCGGCCATTGCTACGGCCCTGGTCATTCCGCTCGCCATGCTGTTCACGATCACGGGGATGTTCGAGAACAAGGTCAGCGCCAACCTGATGAGTCTCGGGGCGATCGACTTCGGCATCATCATCGACGGCGCCGTGATCATCGTCGAGAACTGCCTGCGCCTGCTCGCCCACGAACAGGTGAAGCGCGGACGGATACTGACGCGCGACGAGCGTTTCGAGACGATCATCGCGGGCTCGCGCGAGGTCATCAAACCGAGCCTGTTCGGCACGCTGATTATCGCTGTCGTGTATCTGCCGGTCCTGACCCTGACAGGCGTCGAGGGCAAGATGTTCACGCCGATGGCGTTGACGGTCCTGATCGCGCTTCTCGGGGCCAGCATCCTTTCGATGACGTTCGTTCCCGCCGCCGTGGCGCTGATGGTCACGGGCAGGGTGTCGGAGAAAGAGAACTGGTTCATGCGGCTGGCCCATCGGTCCTACGTGCCGATCCTGAACCTCGCTATCCGGTTCCGAGGGGCCGTGGCCGTGATGGCCGTCGTGCTGATGGGCGCCAGCGGCTATGCGGCATCGCGCATGGGCGGCGAGTTCATCCCGAGCCTGGACGAGGGCGACGTCGCCATCCAGGCCATCCGTATCCCCGGGACGAGCCTGACGCAGTCGCTGGAGATGCAGCAGGCTCTGGAGCGGCGTCTGCTGAAGATTCCGGAGGTGAAGGAAACCTTTGCGCGCACCGGCACCGCCGAGGTTGCCACCGATCCCATGCCGCCGTCGATCTCGGACGGCTATGTGATGTTGAAGCCGCGCGACCAATGGCCGGATCCGCAGAAGCCGAAGGCCGACGTGGTGAAGGCGATCGAGGAGGCGGCCGAGGAGGTCGCCGGTAGCAGCTATGAATTGTCTCAGCCCATCCAGCTGCGCTTCAACGAACTGATCTCCGGCGTCCGGAGCGACGTCGGCGTGAAGATCTTCGGGGATGACCTGGACGTGCTCGCGCAGATGGCCGGCAAGGTCCAGACCGTGCTGCAGGCGGTGCCGGGAGCCGCAGACGTGAAGACGGAGCAGGTCGCCGGTCTGCCGGTTCTGACGGTGAAGCTCGACCGCAAGGCGCTGGCGCGCCTCGGCATCAGCGTCGCGGACGTCCAGAGCCTGGTCGAAATCGCGGTCGGCGGCAAGAGCGCGGGCCTTGTTTTTGAAGGCGACCGCCGGTTCGATCTGGTCGTGCGATTGCCCGAGGACAGCCGCTCGGACATCGAAGCGATGAAGGCGCTGCCGATCCCGCTGCCGCCGCTGGACGGGCAGGCCAAGGTCCAGCCCGCCGTGCTGGGCACTTCGCCGCTGAGCCAGATGCGCTACGCGCCGCTGTCCGAACTCGCGGAGATCACCGTGTCACCTGGTCCGAACCAGATCAGCCGCGAGGACGGCAAGCGACGCATCGTCGTGTCCGCCAACGTCCGTGGCAAGGATCTCGGCTCCTTCGTGACCGATGCCCAGAACCAGATCGCCCAGAAGGTGAAGTTGCCCGCGGGATACTGGATCGGGTGGGGCGGGCAGTTCGAGCAGCTGGTTTCGGCGTCACAGCGTCTCATGATCGTCGTCCCGATTGCGTTGCTTCTGATCCTGCTCTTGCTGTTCATCAGCCTCGGATCGGTCGCCGACGCATTCCTTGTCTTCAGCGGCGTGCCGCTCGCGCTGACCGGAGGCATCTTCGCATTGCTGCTGAGGGGGATTCCGCTTTCGATCAGCGCGGGCATCGGGTTCATCGCCCTTTCCGGCGTCGCGGTACTCAACGGTCTGGTGATCATCACCTTCATCGAGCGTCTGCGTCATGAGGGCAAGACGATCATGGAGGCGGTCCATCAGGGGGCACTCACCCGACTGAGGCCAGTTCTGATGACGGCGCTTGTTGCCTCGCTTGGCTTCGTTCCGATGGCTATTGCAACCGGCGCCGGTGCCGAGGTCCAGCGGCCGCTGGCCACTGTCGTCATCGGCGGAATCATCTCCTCGACCATCCTGACGCTTCTCGTTCTTCCGGCGCTCTACATCCTGTTCCGTCGGGAATCTTCGCCTGCCGCCGGGCCGGCGATGCATATCCTGGCCGCCAATGGAGACCGCTAGATGAGGAAAATACTGCTCGTCGCGAACAAAACATTGGCTCATAAGACCGGAATTATGAGTCCCCACCAAATCGGGCCAACAGCAAGAAGAACACGCCCCCATGATGGACGTCCTTAACCTGGCGCTGCCGTATTTCGGTTTGATCTTCATCGGCTTCGCCTGCGGGAAGCTGAAGAAACTACCGGAGGCCGGGCTCAGCTGGATGAATTTCTTCCTGCTGTATGTGTCGCTGCCGGCGCTGTTCTTCCGGATCATGTCGAAGACCCCGTTCGAGGAGTTGAACAACCTGCCGTTCGTGGTCGCGACGACCGCGGCGACGGCGACGGCATTCTTTCTGTCGGCCTTTGTCGGGCGGCTGATCAGCGGGCTGCCGGTGCGGCAGGCCACCATGGCCGGGCTGTCGGGGGGCTACGGCAATATCGGCTATATGGGGCCGGGACTGGCGCTCGCGGTGCTCGGCACCCAGGCGGCGGTGCCGACGGCGCTGGTGTTCTGCTTCGACAGCATTTTCCTGTTCTCGATCGTGCCGTTGGCGATGGCCCTGACGGCCGCAGAGAAGCGACCGCTGCTGCCGACCATCGGCATCGTCATCAAGCATATTCTGCTGCACCCGCTGATCGTGGCTGCCTATCTTGGTGCACTGGCGGCGGCGCTGCATGTCCAGCTTCCCGTGGCCATCGACGGCATGCTGGTTTTCCTGCAGAACTCCGCGGCGCCGGTGGCGCTGTTCGTGCTCGGCGTCACCGTGGCGCTGCGGCCCATGGGGCGCGTGCCCTGGGAGGTTCCGGGCGTGATCGCCGTCAAGCTGATCGTGCATCCGCTGATCGTGTTCGCCCTGATGTGGCTCACGGGGCCGTTCCCGCCGGAATGGGCGGCCACCGCTGTGCTGCTGGCGTCGCTGCCGCCGGCGCTCAACGTGTTCATCATCGCCCGGCAATACGATACCTGGATCGAGCCCGCCTCGGTGGCGGTGCTGATCGGCACCTTCATGTCGGTGATCACGCTGACGTCGGTGATGTATCTGCTGAAGACCGGCCAGATCGCGTTCTGAGCGCGCGCGCTAGCGGGCGCGCCATGACAGCGCCAGGCCCTCGCGCATGGCGAGGCGGCGGATCGGCCCGACCGAACCCATCAGATGCATGCCGAGCGCGCGCATCGTCTGCACCGGCAGGAGATCGCTGAGCAGCGAGCGGTTGGCCATGTCGATGGCGAAGGTGCGGCTGGAAATGTCGCTGCGCCGCGCCTGCTCGAATTTCGTCAGCACCATTGGCGCGCCGGGATCGTCGCCCGCGGCGAGGGCGTCGCCGACGATGGCGGCAATGTCGCCGGCGTCGCGCAGCCCGAGATTGAGGCCCTGTGCGCCGATCGGCGGCACCACATGGGCGGCTTCGCCGGCCAGTACGATCCGGTTCCGCGCGACCTGTTTGGGCTGCTCGATGGCCAGCGGGAACAGATAGCGGCCGGGCTCCACCTGCATGCGGCCGAGGATCGAATGGGCCTGCTTTTCCACGGCCTGCGACAGCGCCTCGTCACTGAGGGCCATCAGCTGCTCGGCTTCCCTGGGCTCGGCGACCCAGACCACGCTGGAGCGATCGCCTGGCAACGGCACGAATACGCAGGGGCCGTGCGGGGTGTGGAATTCGGTGGAGACGTTGCGATGCGGCCGGGTGTGACTGACGTTGAAGGTGAGGGCGGCCTGGCCGAGCGTGCGGCGCTTCACCTCGATGCCGGCGGCGTCGCGGCACATCGACTGCCGTCCGTCGGCGCCGACCACCAGGCTGGCCGAGAGGGAAGGCCCGCCGCGCAGGCGCACGACCGCGCCGATGTCGTCGACCGCGACCGACTCCGCCTCGTCGTCGAAACGGGTGAGCCTGTCCATTTCCGCGGCGCGCGCTTCCAGCGCGATCATCAATTCGCGGTTCTGGATATTGTAGCCGAACGTCTCCATGCCGATCTCGTCGGACTGGAACTTGACCTCCGGGGCGCGGATCAGCCGTCCGGTGTCGTCGACCAGCCGCATGGTCGTCAGCGCCGCAGCCTTGTCCGCGCAGCGCGACCAGACGTCGAGCCGCTCCAGCAGATCGACGGAGCCGCCGAGCAGGGCGGTGGTGCGGTTGTCCGCATAGGGCAGTTGGCGGGCGACCAGCGCCGTGGCGGCACCGGCTGCGGTCAGCGCGATGGCCGCCGCGAGGCCGGCGGGGCCGCCGCCGATCACCACGACATCGTAAACAATGGGATTTTCAGCTTGGTCGGTCATGCCCGAACCATCGGCCTTTGCGCGGATATTTTCAAGGCCGCAGCGCCGCCGCCGAGCGTTCCCGCGCGGCAGAACGACGCAAACCGGCATGTGCAATTGCGAGTGATTCCTGATAGCACTGGGCGGGAAATGACCGCCAGCCCGCACGATGTTCCGATCTCTTCCCGATCCGCGCGCGCGGCGGCGTTTTCCGTTCACATCTTCACCGCGCTGGGCGCCGGCGTCGCGCTGATCGCCATGCTGGAGGCGGTGCGCATGCACTGGGCCGGCATGTTCGGCTGGCTCGGCGTGGCGCTGGTGATCGACGCCATCGACGGACCCGTCGCGCGGCGCCTGAACGTCGGTCAGGTGTTGCCGGACTGGTCCGGCGAGGCGCTCGATTTCGTGGTCGATTTCATCACCTACGTGTTCGTGCCGGCCTATGCGATCACCGCCAGCGGCATTCTGGCGCCGATGAGCGCGGCGCCGCTCGGCGTCGGCATCGTGGTGTCGAGCGCGCTGTATTTCGCCGACCGGCGCATGAAGACCTCGGACAATCATTTCCGCGGCTTTCCGGCGCTGTGGAATGCCGTGGCGTTCTATCTGTTCCTGCTGCACCCCGCGCAATGGGTCGGCAGCCTCGCGGTGCTGGCGCTGATCGTTTTGACCTTCGTGCCGCTGCACGTCATCCACCCCGTGCGGGTGTCGCGGTTGCGCCGGCTCAACCTGGCGCTGATCGCGCTGTGGGGCGTGCTGGCCATCGTGGCACTGGTGCAGGATTTCAGGGTTGCGACGCCGGTGAGTGCGGCGCTGTGCGCCATTGCCGTCTACATTGTCTGCGGCGACACGGTCATCCGCCTGCTGACGCCCACAGCTCGATAGTCGCGTTCGGCCGATCCCAGCTGCGCTGCCGATCCTGATCGCCGGGGCTCTCCATGGTTTCGTTGGCGTCGTCGCGGTGTGCGCAAAGCACAGCATATTTTGCGAACCGGTGGCCGCGCCAGCGGGCCGCAGTTGACAACGATGGCTCGTCGGCTATCGCATTGGTGAGAAGAAATTCAAGGGAGCCAGATGATGACCAAGGCCGTGCGCGTTCACAAGGTGGGGGGCCCCGAAGCTCTCGTTTACGAGGCCGTCGATGTGGCCGCCCCCGGCCCGGGTGAGGTCCGCATCCGGCAGCACGCCATCGGCGTCAACTTCATCGACGTGTACTTCCGCACCGGCCTCTACAAGGCGCCGCAGCTGCCGTTCATCGCCGGCAACGAGGCGTCCGGCGAAGTGGTCGAGGTCGGCCCCGGCGTCACCGGTTTCCATCCCGGCGACCGCGTCGCCTATTATTCGGCGCTCGGCAGCTACGCCACCGACCGCGTGTTCGCCGCCGACCGCCTGGTCAAGCTGCCCGACCGCATCACCTACGAGCAGGGCGCCGTCCTGATGCTCAAGGGCCTGACGGTTTGGTATCTGCTGCACAAGACCTTCAAGGTCGAGCCGCACCATCGCGTGCTGATCCATGCCGCGGCCGGCGGCATCGGCCTGCTGGCCTGCCAATGGGCCAAGGCGATGGGCGCCCATGTCATCGGCACCGTCGGCTCCAAGGAGAAGGGCGAACTGGCGCTGGCCAATGGCTGCGATCACGTCATCTACTACAACGAGGAAAACTTCGTCGATCGCGTCAAGCAGATCAGCCGCAACGAGTTGTGCGACGTGGTCTATGACGGCGTCGGCAAGACCACTTTTCCGGGTTCGCTGTCGTGCATCAAGCCGCGCGGCATGTGGGTGTCGTTCGGCAACGCCTCCGGCCCTGTGCCGCCGTTCTCGATCGCTGAACTCAACAATCACGGCTCGCTGTTCGCGACCCGGCCGAAGCTCAACGACTACGTCGCCAAGCGCTCGGACTTGCTGGAAGGCGCCGACACGCTGTTCTCGGCTGTCATCGACGGCAAGCTGCACGTGCCGATCAACCACGCCTATGCGCTGAAGGATGCCGCAAAGGCGCATATCGATCTGGAAGCGCGCAACACGACGGGTGCGTCGATTTTGAAGCCGTAGGGATTGGAGGCGACGCGGCGCATTTTTCTTCACCCTCCCCTTTGAGGGGGGGTCGACAACACGGCGCGCAGCGCGGTGTTGTCGGGGTGGGGTGACACCGTGTTTGTTCAGCATCGAAGCTGACATCAGCGCTGTCACCCCACCCCGCCGCGCATCCGCTGCGCGGACTGCGCGCCGACCCTCCCCCTCAAAAGGGGAGGGTGAAGATGCGCGCCTTCGCGCCAAATCTCTATTCGAATGTCAAACAGCCAGGTGCTCTTGTTCTCGCGGCGCCGATGACGTCCGAGGTGTGAGCAGTCCTCCCCTCCAGACATGAGGGGAGCGGCGCGCCGGCAGGCGCGGTTGTGGTGGTTGGGACGCGATCCGTCACGCCGTCGCAACGGCGAAGCGGGTCGCGGCGCATGCGGGCGCGCCACCGCGGGATTTAGGGCCACGGGACCGTGCTTCCGGGACAGTGCGTGCGCGCCCCTGAGAGACGCCACTGCGGCGGGATTTCGCCCGCCTTTACTGTCCGCGTCCAGCCACTCAAGGCAGACCCTCTTAGTGGGGCCGGACGGTTCCCCGCGCCTCCCGGGGGCGTGCTTGCGAGGCACGCGCGCGGGACACCGCATCCTGCTCCACTACCAAGACGCCTCATGACAGCGCCCCTCGGTGAACAGGACGGGGAGACTATAAGGCTTAAATAGGATAATAGTCAATAGTCTCTGTGAGAGATTCTTGCGCTCGCCGTTGCCGGCCTCGTGTCCCGGACGCGCCGCGACATGGCGATGCGCAGCATCGCATGCTGCTGCGCAGATCCGGGACCGTATCAGGCGCCGTGATTGGACCGACCCCGGATCTGCGAAGCACCACGCCGCCGAGCGGCGTAGTGCATCGCGTCCGGGGAACGCGCAGTCGCACAAGCCAACGACGGACAACACGGACTCGCAAGAGATCTCATGGCCAAAGGGGTGCGCCGTCCAGCCCCGTGGTTTCCGGCAGGCCGCAGATCAGGTTCGCATTCTGTACCGCCTGACCGGCCGCGCCCTTGCCGAGATTGTCGACGACGCCCATCGCGATCACCAGATTGCGCTCCGGATCGGCGGCATAGCTGACGAATGCGAGGTTCGAGCCGGTCGCCCATTTGGTCTGCGGCGGCTTGTCGGTCACGCGGACGAACGCCCGCCCGGCATAGAAGCGCCGGGCCGCGTCCAGGCACTGGTCCGTGGTGGCGCGGCCGCGGCAGTAGATGGTGACGAGCACGCCGCGGGTCATCGGCACCAGGTGTGGCGTGAACACCAGCCCGGCCGCGCTGCCGCCACTCAGCCGCTCGATCGTCTCCGCGATCTCGGGCATGTGGACGTGCTTGAGCAGACCGTAGGGCTGCAGGTTCTCGTTGCTATCGGCGTAGCCGAACCTGCTGTCGGCGCCGCCACGGCCGGCACCGGAGATGCCGGTCTTGGCGTCGATCACGATGTTGCCAGGCTCGATCAGCTTGTTGACCAGCAGCGGCGCGAGAGCGTTCAGCGTCGCCGCGGGAAAGCAGCCCGGGTTGGCAACGCGGGTCTGCCCCCCGATCTGGACTGGCCAGACATCAGCCAGCCCGTACGTCCAACCCTCGACGTAGCGGTGGTCGCCGCCGATATCGACGATCTTCACGTCCCTGGGGACGCGCGCCAGCGCCTCGGCTGAGGCGCCCGTCGGCAGCGACGCGAACAGCACGTCGAGCTTCGGCAGGGTCGCGGGATCCCACTTCTCAATCACCAGCTCGGCCAGCATGGCCGGGACACCGGGGAAGCGGTCCACCAACCGGCTGTCGGCGCTGCCGTCGCCCGCGGCGTAGACGAGTTCGAAAGACGGGTGGCTCGCGATCAGGCGCATCGCCTCGCCGCCGCCAAAACCACTGATCCCGACAATACCGACGCGAATACTCATCATTGTGTCCTCATGTTTGAATTTTGGGAGCGATGCCCCGGGTGGCGCACACGCGCATAGAGCCGGTCGAATTCTGGTGGATCACGCCTGGCGCCTCATCCGACGCATCTGGCAGCGCCCATCCGCGTCAGGATCGCATCGAGCATGGCGATCATCTGGCTGATCTCGGCGCGGGTGACGTTGAGTGCCGGCATCAGCCGCAGCGCGTCGGGCCGCGGCGCGTTGAGCAGCAAACCGTCCTCAAGCGCTGCGGCGACCACGGCGGCAGCAATCGGCCGCTTCAGGTCGAGCGCCAGCAACAGCCCGCTGCCGCGCACGCCGCCGAGTCCGTGCCGCGCCGAGATGCGCTGCAGCTCGTCGGCGAGAAACAGGCCGTGGTCGCGCACCGACTTCAGGAAGGCCGGCTCGGCGATGTGCGTGAGTACCGCAAGTCCCGCCGCGCACATCAGCGGATTGCCGTTGAAGGTACCGCCCTGGTCGCCGTGCTCGAACACGGCTGCATGATTTGTCGCGAGCAGGGCGCCGAGCGGCGCGCCGCCGCCGATGCCCTTGCCCAGCGTCATGATATCCGGCGCGATGCTGGCCTGCTCGTAGTTGAACAGCGTGCCGGTGCGTCCCATGCCGGTCTGGATCTCGTCGACGATCAGCAGCAGCCCGTGCTCTTTGGTCAGCGCGCGTAGCGCCTGGAGGAATTCCGGCGTCGCCGGCCACACGCCGGATTCTCCCTGGATCGGCTCCAGCATGACCGCGATGGTGTTGGCGCCAATCAGCCGTTCCACCGAGGCGATGTCATTGGTGATAGCCTTGGGGAATCCCGGCACCTTCGGCTCGAACAGCGGCTCAAAGGCTTTCTTGCCCGACGCCGACATGGTCGCCAGCGTGCGGCCGTGAAACGAGTTCTCGAAGGTGATGATCTCGTAAGCGCCATTGCGATGCAGCGCGCCAAACTTGCGCGCGAGCTTGATGGCGCCCTCGTTGGCTTCGGCGCCGGAGCTGGTGAAGAACACTTGGTCGAAAGCGCTATGGGCGATCAGCGCCGCGGCGAGCTTGAGGCTGGCGTCGTTGTAGAACGCCGGACTCGGCGTGATCAGCCGTTTGGCTTGCGCGGTCAGTGCGTCGATGAGAACGGGCGGCGAATGGCCGAGGCTGTTCACCGCCCAGCCCTGGATGAAGTCGAGATAGCGCTTGCCGGTGTCGTCCCACAGCCGGCTGCCTTCGCCCCTGGCGAAGACGATATGCGGGCGCGGGGTGATATCCATCAGGGCGTCGAACGGATGGGTGGCGATGGTCATGGCGGTCTCCTGTGCTGGGAATGAACAGGCGGCCCCGAAACGGAAGAAGGCCGCACTGCGGGTGCGGCCTTCTCGAAACGTACTGAACGTCAGGCGTTCAGCGTCGTCTTCGGACATGGCGCAACCCGGCATCGTCGCAGGAGCGACGACGGAGGGCAGCGCGGGTCAAGGTCCGGTTGAAGGTCATGGCGGGCGAATACAGCCGAGGGGTGAGGTGTGTCAAGTGGAGTTGCGGAATCGATGCGGCGGCGGTGTCGCATTCTCTGGTGTCATCCCCCGCGAAAGCGGGGGATCCAGTATCCGGAAGCATCGCGGTTCTATCGCCTGCGCCGGCGTTTACTGGGTCGCCCGGTCCTGGCGCGCAAGTGCGTGCAGGCCGGGCGACGACAGTTCGCGTGGTATCAAAACCCCGCGACACTCCCATGCAGGTCATACGCGTCGGCGCGTTCGATCTTGGCGGTGACGATCTCGCCGACCTTGAGCGGGCGACGTGCGGAGACATAGACCGCGCCGTCGATGGCCGGCGCGTCGGACTTCGAGCGGCCCTTCGACACGGTCGGGCCGACCTCGTCGATGATCACCTGCTGGCGGGTGCCGACCTTGCGCTTGAGGCGACGCGCGGAGATCTTCTGCTGGCGCTCCATCAGCGCGTTCCAGCGCTGCTGCTTGATCTCTTCCGGCACGGCGTTGCCGAGCGCATTGGACGGCGCGCCGGCCACCGACTCGTACTTGAACGCGCCGACGCGATCGATCTGCGCTTCCTCGAGCCAGTCGAGCAGGTACTGGAAATCGCTCTCGGTCTCGCCGGGAAAGCCGACGATGAAGGTCGAACGCAAGGTCAGGTCCGGGCACTCCTCGCGCCACTTCTTGATCCGTGCCAGGGTCTTGTCCTGGGCCGCCGGGCGCTTCATCGCCTTCAGCACCTCGGGTGCGGCGTGCTGGAACGGGATGTCGAGATAGGGTAGCACGTTCTTGTTGGCGTTCATCAGGCCGATGACTTCGTCGACATGCGGGTAGGGGTAGACGTATTGCAGGCGCACCCAGGCGCCGAGCTCGCCGAGTTCCTTGGCTAGATCGTAGAATTTTGCGCGGACCTCACGGTCCTTCCAGATGGAGGTCGCGTACTTCACATCGACGCCGTAGGCCGAGGTGTCCTGCGACACCACCAGCAGTTCCTTGACGCCGGCCTTCACCAGGTTCTCGGCCTCGCGCAGCACCTCGGCAGCCGGGCGCGACACCAGATCGCCGCGCAGCTTCGGGATGATGCAGAAGCTGCAGCGGTTGTTGCAGCCTTCGGAGATCTTCAGATAGGCGTAATGCCGCGGCGTCAGCTTGATGCCCTGCGGCGGCATCAGGTCGAGATGCGGATTGTAGACCGGCGGCAGCGCGCGGTGCACCGCCTCCAGCACGCTCTCATATTGCTGCGGGCCGGTGATGGAGAGCACGTTGGGATAGGCCGCCTCGATCTGCTCGGGCTCGGCGCCCATGCAGCCGGTGACGATCACCTTGCCGTTCTGCGCCATGGCGTCGCCGATGGCCCCCAGCGACTCCGCCTTGGCGCTGTCGAGGAAGCCGCAGGTGTTGACGATGACGATGTCGGCGCCGTCATGCTTGCGCGCCAGTTCATAGCCCTCGGCGCGCAGCCGCGTGATGATGCGTTCGGAATCCACCAGGGCCTTGGGGCATCCCAGCGAAACAAAGGAGATTTTGGGCGCGGGGGCCTGCTGCATGTTCGATCTGCCTGATTGAAGGGCAGGAGCTAGTCCTATTTACTCATAAATACAAGGCTTTAAGCGGCCTGAGCCCGTGTTATGGATGGACCAGCAGGGAATCCCGACACCGATGCCGAACGAAACGTCGCCAAAGATCGTCATCGTCGACGAAAGCCCGATCCGGGCCGCGATCCTCGAGGAGGGGCTGCGCGAGGCCGGCTATCTGGATGTCCAGCATATCAGCGAGATGCACAACCTGCTGGCGCGGATCTACGCGCTGGACCCGGACGTCATCCTGATCGATCTCGAAAACCCCAGCCGCGATATTCTGGAACAAATGTTCCAGGTCAGCCGCGCGGTGCGCCGGCCGGTGGCGATGTTCGTCGACCAGAGCGATTCCGAGTCGGCGCGCGCCTCGGTGGACGCCGGGGTATCGTCCTATATCGTGGACGGGCTCAAGAAGGAGCGCATCAAGCCGATTCTCGATCTGTGCATCTCGCGCTTCAATGCCTTCTCCAAGCTGCAGGACGAACTCGAGCGCACCAAGTCGGCGCTGGAGGACCGCAAGATCATCGATCGCGCCAAGGGCATCGTGATGAAACTGAAAGGCCTCACCGAAGAGGAGGCCTATGTGCTGCTGCGCTCCACCGCGATGCGCGAGAAAAAGAAAATCGGCGATATCGCGCAGTCGATCATCACCGCGGCGGAGTTGCTGAAATGACCGGTCAACCGCTTCACATCGGCTTCATCCCGCTGGTCGATGCGGCCTCGCTGATCGTCGCTGTCGACAAGGGCTTTGCCAGGGACGAAGGCCTCGATGTCACCCTGGTGCGCGAGGTGTCGTGGTCGAACGTGCGCGACAAGCTGAATATCGGCCTGTTCGATGCCGCCCATCTGCTGGCGCCGGTGGCGATCGCCTCGAGCCTCGGGCTCGGCCATGTGAAGGTGCCGATCATTTCGCCGTTCACGCTCAATCTCAACGGCAACGCCATCACGGTGTCGCCGGCGCTGCACGACCAGATCGTGGCGCATCTGCAGGGCGACATCGCCGATCCCCTGGCGACCGCGCAGGCGCTGGCCCGCGTCGCGGCGGACAGGCGCAAGAGCGGCGCCGAACCCCTGACATTCGGCATGACGTTCCCGTTCTCGACGCATAATTACCAGCTGCGGTTCTGGATGGCCGCCGGCGGCGTCGATCCCGACGAGGACGTGCATCTGGTGGTGCTGCCGCCGCCCTACATGGTGGACAGCCTGACCAACGGCCATGTGGACGGTTTTTGCGTCGGCGCGCCGTGGAACGCGGTGGCGGTTGAACGCGGCATCGGTCGCATCCTGCATTTCGGCCCGGACATTCTGACCCGCGCCGTCGAGAAGGTGCTGGCCGTGCGCAGCCGCTGGGCCGAGGAGCATCCGGACACCGTGTCGGCGCTGATCCGCGCGCACCAGAAGGCCGCCGACTTCATCGATGAGCCGGGCAACCGCGACGAGGTCGCGGCGCTGCTGGCGCGTCCCGACCGCGTCGATGCCGACGCCGCGATCATTCATGCGGTGCTGGCGGGGCGTTTGGCGACGGCGAAAGGCGGGGCGCCGCGTGAAAATTCGAACTTCATGGCCTTCGGCCGCAATGGCGCGGCAAGGCCCGACCCCACCCAGGCGGCCTGGCTCTATGCCCAGATGGTGCGCTGGGGCCAGGCGCCATTCAACCCGGAGGCGTTGAAGACTGCCGAGGCGGTGTTCCGGCCGGATCTCTACGACGCCGCGCTGGGCCTCGCGGCCCCGCCGGCCGCCGACGGTGACGCTATCGGCGCATTTGCCGGCCCGGCCTTCGACCCCCGCAATATCGCCGCGCATCTGGCGGCGTTCGAGATCGCGCGCGTGAAGGGGTGAGGCTCATCCGCGCGGTTCGAGGCGGCGCCGACGAACGTGCCTGACCCGAGTGACTGCGATTTAGTCGCCGTCTAATTATTGAGCGTGCGGTGCAAAATGCCGGCATGCCGCGCTAAGCCGACCGCCGCAGAGCGACATAACGTTCTGAAGTTTATGACGAATATTTTTCCGAGCCGCTGGCACGAGACTTGAATGTCTTGTCCCAGCCGGCGTTCGCAGATGCCCGCCGGCCACTATCCAAGATGGATTTCCGCAGCAACGAGGCTGATCGGACCGCTCCAGACATCAGACGCGCTATGTGCCCTGAGTTCTGTGCGGTTAGTCGTTCCGTTTCCCCGTTGGCGCCACGCGAGTGGCTGCAGGAGCTTCGTCGCAATCATGAAAATCGAGACCGTCTCCGTCGATTTCACCGACGACCAGAAGCGCTACCTGGAAGGCTTTACCACCGGGCTGCAGATCAGCCGCGTCGGCAAGGGCTTTGGCGGCGGCGCATCCCCTAAGGCGACTGCCGAACCGACCGGGCCGGAAGCGGCGCATATCAGGGCGCAGGATCGCACGCTGGCGGCCGGCAAGAAGCTGGTCGATCAGGAAAAGTGGAAGCGCGAATATCACCCGTTCGATGCCTATCACAGGCTGAAGGAGCAGGCGCAGAGCGATGCGCGGCCGTCACCGGCCGACAACTTTCGCTGGCGCTATTACGGCCTGTTCTATGTGGGACCGACGCAGGATTCCTATATGTGCCGGCTGCGCATTCCCAACGGCATCCTGACCCACTGGCAGTTCGCGGGCATGGCCGACCTGCAGGACCGGCTGTGCGCGCCGTTCGCCAATGTCACCACCCGCGCCAACCTGCAGTTGCGCGAGATCCCGCCGAAGCATGCGGTAGCGTTGATCGAAGGCATCCAGGATCTTGGCCTGTGCTCGCGCGGCTCCGGCGCCGACAACATCCGCAACGTCACGGGCACGCCGACCGCCGGCATCGATCCGCAGGAGCTGCTGGACACAAGGCCTTATGCGCGCGAGTGGCACTATCACATCCTCAACGACCGCTCGCTGATCGGCCTGCCGCGAAAATTCAACGTGGCCTTCGATGGCGCCGGCAAGATCGCGGTGCTCGAAGACACCAACGACATCGCGTTCCAGGCCGTCGAGGTGAAGGATGGTTTCGGCGTCGAGTCGGGCATCTGGTTCAAGCTGGGGATCGGCGGCATCACCGGCCACAAGGATTTTGCCAAAGACACCGGCATCATCGTCAAGCCGGCCGATGCGACAAAAGTGTCGGACGCCATCGTGCGTGTGTTCACCGATCTCGGCGACCGCACCAACCGGCTCAAGGCGCGGCTGAAATACGTCATCGACGGCATGGGCATGGACAAGTTTCTGCTGCTGGTGGAGGAGAAGCTCGGCCACGCCTTCACCCGCGTGCCGGCCGAGGCACTGGCACCGCGCCCGGCCTTCGACCGCAACGCGCATCTCGGCGTGCACCAGCAGAAGCAGGCGGGGCTGAACTGGATCGGCGTGGCGCTGCCGCTGGGCAAAGTGACCTCGTACCAGATGCGCGGCCTGGCTAAGATCGCGCGGGATCTCGGCGACGGCGATATCCGCCTCACGGTCTGGCAGAACCTGCTGATCCCAGGCGTGCCCGACGACAAGGTGGCGCTGGCCACCGCCGCCATCGAAGCCATCGGCCTTTCCATCGCCACCACCGAAATCCGCGCTGGGCTGATCGCCTGCACCGGCCGCGCCGGCTGCAAGTTCGGCAATGCCGATACCAAGGCCACCGCGGCCACATTGGCCGACTGGTGCGATCCGCGCGTCACCTTGGATACGCCGATCAACATCCATCTCACCGGCTGCCACCATTCCTGCGCGCAGCATTACATCAGCGACGTCGGCATGATCGGCGCGCGCGTCGCGGTGGGCGACGGCGATGATACGGTCGACGGTTTTCATATCTTCACCGGCGGCAGCTTCGGGCCCGGTGCGGATGTCGGGCAGGAGGTCTATCGCGACATCAAGTCGGACGACGCGCCGCTCGTGGTGGAAAAACTGCTCAAGGCCTACATGGCGAACCGCGCCTCGCCCGATGAAACCTTTCTCACTTTCGCGCGCCGCCACGACGGCGAGACGCTGCGCAAACTCGCCGACGCACAGGTGTCCGCATGAACCAGATGACGCCGCCTCCCAAAGTCGAGATCATTCCCGCGTCTGCGCCGTTCTCGGAAGCGCAGCGTTCGTGGCTGAACGGCTTCTTCGCCGGCCTGCTGTCGGATGCGCCCACGCCGCTGTCGGCGGAGCAGGGCGCTGCCGTGATGGCGGAAGAGGACGACGGCGCGCCGTGGCACGACCAGACCATGCCGATCGCCGACCGCATGAAGCTCGCCGAGGGCAAGCCGATCAGGCGCAAGATGATGGCGGCGATGGCGCAGCAGGACTGCGGCCAGTGCGGCTACAACTGCAACGACTACGCAGATGCGCTGGCCGGCAAGGCCGAGGCGCGGCTCAACCTCTGTGTGCCCGGCGGCAAGGAAACCGCGCGGATGCTGAAGACGCTGCACGAGGAGCTGGAGAAGGCGCCGGCGGCAGGTGGTGCACCAGCCGCCAAAGCGGTGGACGAGCCGGCGGCGCCTGCCGCGCCCGATCCCGCGACGCTCGGCCGCTCCCGCGACAATCCGGCGCCTGCGACCTTCCTTGGCCGCCGCCTGCTCAACGGCAAGGGCTCGGAGAAGGAAACCTGGCATATCGATTTCGACCTGTCGGGCTGCGGGCTCGACTATGTGGTCGGCGACAGCTTCGGCATCTTCGCGTCCAATGATCTCGGTCATGTCGACCAGATCATCGCGCTGCTCGGCGCGTCGCACACCACCGAGGTGCGCGGCAAGACGCTGCGCGAGGTGCTGCAGAACGAGGTGTCGCTGGCGCCGGCGCCGGACAGCCTGTTCGAGCTGATCTCCTATCTCACCGGTGGCACGACGCGCGCCAAGGCACGCGCGCTGGCGCAGGGCGAAGACCCCGACGGCGATGCCGCGACGCTCGACGTGATGGCGGCGCTGCAGAAATTCTCCAATGTGCGGCCGCATCCGGAAGCCTTCGTCGAGGCGCTGGAGCCGCTGCAGCCGCGATTGTATTCGATCTCGTCGTCGCACAATGCCACGCCTGGCAAGTTGTCGCTGACGGTGGACGTCGTCCGCTATGTGGTGGGCAAGCGCAAGCGGCACGGGCTGGCTTCCAGCTTTCTCGCCGATCGCATCCAGCCCGGCGACCAGCTCAAGGTCTACGTGCAGAAGGCGCACGGTTTTGCGTTGCCGGAGAACCCGGAAACGCCGATCATCATGGTCGGACCTGGCACCGGCGTCGCGCCGTTCCGCGCCTTCCTGCACGACCGCAAGGCGACCAGGGCGCCGGGCAAGAACTGGCTGTTCTTCGGCCACCAGCGCAGCGCCTCGGACTTCTTCTATGCCGATGAGCTCAACGCCATGAAGAGCGAGGGTTTTCTCACCCGGCTGTCGCTGGCGTGGTCGCGCGATGCCGGCGAAAAATTCTACGTGCAGGATCGCATGCGCGAGGTCGGCCGCGACCTCTGGACCTGGCTCGCCGAGGGCGCCCACGTCTATATCTGCGGCGACGCCAAGCGCATGGCCAAGGATGTCGAACGCGCCATGGTCGACATCGTCGCCCAGCACGGCGCGCGCTCCACCGACGAGGCGGTGCTGTTCGTCGCCAACCTCAAGAAGAGCGGGCGCTTCCAGCAGGACGTGTACTGAGACTGCCGGGGGCGACGATCAGGAATACCGTCAGTCCATAAAACTTGAGCGAATAAAATTCTCGCGATGAATCGATCCGGAGATGTTTCGTCTCTGCAGCGTGGTTTTGCGGAGTCCGTATCGTTATTTTCGAGGCGCGCTTGCTTCAGGGGCAAATCAGCATTTTGTTATGCGTGAGATGCCCGATTGGAGAACCACGATGCGTGAACTGTCTGCGGAAGCCCGCTTGCATGGACGTGCCCGCATGGCATCGCGCGGCTCGGCCGTCCATATCCAGACCTTCGCGCTGTACAGCTCGCTGGCGCTGATCGCCGCCATCGTGCTGGGGACACTGTCGGTCCATCCGTTCTGATCGTCCCGCGTAGGAGCCTTCCTGCATCCGCGAATCCACGTATGGCTGCGCGACCGTAGCTGGCTGACTGTAGCGCCCGTTCGACGCGGCGCGATGTCGGTGGCCTGGTCCTCCTTGCATGACGCCGACAGACGTCGGTTCTGGCAGGGAGTTCAGCGATGCACCACGGCGATATTTCATCCAGCAAGGACACCGTCGGCGTCGCCGTCGTGAACTACAAGATGCCGCGGCTGCATACCAAGGCCGAGGTGCTGGCCAACGCGCAGAAGATCGCCGACATGATCGTCGGCATGAAGTCCGGACTGCCCGGCATGGATCTGGTGATCTTTCCGGAATATTCCACGCAAGGGATCATGTACGACTCCGCGGAGATGTACGAGACGGCGTCACAGGTTCCGGGCGAGGAGACTGACATTTTTGCCGCAGCGTGCCGCAAGGCCAAGGTGTGGGGCGTGTTCTCGCTGACCGGCGAGCGCCATGAGCAGCATCCGCACAAGGCGCCGTACAACACGCTCATTCTGATGAACGATCAGGGCGAGATCGTGCAGAAGTATCGCAAGATCATGCCGTGGGTGCCGATCGAGGGCTGGTATCCCGGCAACTGCACCTACGTCTCGGAAGGCCCGAAGGGCCTCAAGGTCTCGCTGATCATCTGCGATGACGGCAACTATCCGGAGATCTGGCGCGACTGCGCCATGAAGGGCGCCGAACTGATCGTGCGCTGCCAGGGCTACATGTATCCGGCCAAGGACCAGCAGGTCCTGATGGCCAAGGCGATGGCCTGGGCCAACAACGTCTATGTCGCAGTTGCCAATGCGTCGGGCTTCGACGGCGTCTATTCTTATTTCGGTCATTCGGCAATCATCGGCTTCGACGGGCGCACCCTCGGCGAATGCGGCGAAGAGGATTACGGCATCCAGTACGCCGCGCTGTCGAAATCATTGATCCGCGACGCCCGCCGCAACGGCCAGTCGGAAAACCATCTCTTCAAGCTGCTGCACCGCGGCTACACCGGCACCATCAATTCCGGCGAAAGCAACAAGGGCGTCAGCGGCTGCCCGTTCGATTTCTACTCGACCTGGGTCTCTGATCCCGAAAAGGCGCGCGAGAACGTCGAGGCGTTCACGCGCACCACGGTGGGTGTGGAAGAATGCCCGATCGAGGGTCTGCCGCATGAGGGGATGTTGAACGACAGGTGATGTAGGCCTGAGCAAGGCCACAACCTCCGACCTCATCCTGAGGAGCGGCGTCTTCGCCGCGTCTCGAAGGATGCCACGCGCGTCATGGTTCGAGACGCGCGCCGAGGAGACGCGCTCCTCACCATGAGGGCGGTGCTTGCCGTGGTGGAGGTTTATCCCGCCTTGAACGGCTTCACATCGATCCCCGCCGCCTTCAACCCGTCGCGTACGTGGCGGCCGAGCTCCACGGCGCCCGGCGTGTCGCCGTGAATGCAGACCGTGTCCATCTTCATCTTGATGACCTTGCCGGTGATCGACGTCACCGCGCCGTCCTGCACCATGCGCACCACGCGTTCGGCGACCATGACGGGATCGTGCAGCACCGCGCCGGGCTTCTTGCGTGACACCAGGTTGCCATTGTCCTCGTAGGCGCGGTCGGCGAACACTTCGTGCGCCGGCTGCAGGCCGGCGGCTTCGCCGGCGCTGACCAGCTTGGAATTCGACAGCACCACGAACACCAGGTTGCGGTCGACGCCCTTGATGCCAGCGGCGATGGCGCGCGCCGTCATGTCGTCCTCGCAGGCGACGTTGGAGATGGCGCCGTGCGCCTTCACGTGGGTGACCTTGTAGCCTTCCATGGCGGCGATCGATTGCAGCGCGCCGATCTGGTAGGCGACCAGGTTCTCGATCTCCAGTGCCGTCAGGCCGACGATCGGCCGGCGCCCGAAGCCGTGCAGGTCGCGGTAGCCGGGATGTGCGCCGATCGAGACGTTGCGTGCTTTGGCGAGTTGCACCGTCTTGCGCATCACGTCGGCGTCGCCTGCGTGATAGCCGCAGGCGATGTTGACCGAACTCGCCAGATCGATCATGGCGGCGTCGTTGCCCATCTCCCAGACACCGAAACTTTCGCCCAGATCGCAGTTCAGATCGATGCTCATGGTTGTGCTTTCCGCTTCGCAGGGTTTTGAAAACTAGTCGCCGGCCTCCGCCGGCATTTGGGTCTGCCAGCTCCAGGCGTCGGTGGCGCTGACGGCGACGCCGGCGACATTGGCCGAGGTCAGCGCCTCGATGTCGAGCGACTGCGTATCGGCGTCCTGGACGCGGCCGGGCAGGCTGCGCAGCAAGTCGGCGGTGGCGCGGTATTCCGCCTGCGCTTCCGCCATGCTGATGGCCTTGAAGCGGAAGCCGCGGCCGGGCTGGGTCTGGCCGAAGCGGCCAAGGTCCGTCGAGATCACCGTGGCGATCTTCGGATAGCCGCCCGAGGTGCCCCGATCCGGCATCAACATGATCGGCGCGCCGTTGCCGGGCACCTGGATGCTGCCATTGACGGTGCCGTCGGAGACGATGTTGTGGCCGTGCAGGTGCTTGATCGCCGGACCTTCGAGGCGATAGCCCATGCGGTCGCTCATGGCCGAGATTTTCCACTCGCTGTCGAGAAACGCCCGTATGGCGTCGTCGCCGAACTCGTCGTCCTGCGGGCCCATCACCACGCGAATGGGGCCATCCGCCGGTGCCGGCAGATCGATGCGCTTCTCACTGCCACTGCTGCCGACGGCCGTGGCGAGCTGCAACTCGTCGCCCGGCTGCAGCGGGCGCGGATAGGGGCTGCCGAGTCCGGCGCGGGCATTGACCGCAAGGCTGCCGAACATCGGCTCGCCCTGCACGCCGCCGACGATGGCGAGGTAGCCGAACACGCCGCCGCGGGCGACACCGATGTTCAGGCTCTCGCCGTCATTGAGCGTCACCGACGTATTCAGCGCGACCGGTTGTCCGGCGATGTCGGCCGGGCGCGTGGCGCCGGTGAGGGCGACGCGGACTGCGCCGCCGTGCGCGGTGACGACGGCATTGAGCGGACCGATCTCGATGGCGGCGGCAAACAGCGCATTGCCGAGCAGCGCATTGGCGGCAGCGAGCGCCACCCGGTCGACGGCGCCGGACGGCACCAGGCCGTAACGTTGCGCGCCGAACCGGCCGGCGTCCTGCACTGAGCTTCCGGGACTGATGGCGGTGATGAGGAGCTTGCTCATGAGGGCATCAGTTCGGCGACGAACTCGCCGGCGTCGGCGGCGCGCTCCTGTTCGGCGAAGGTTTTTTCGTCCACTGCCGAGAAGGTGATGGCATCGCCGGGCTCCAGCAGGAAGATCGGATCGCGATGCGGCTGATAGGTGCGGACTGCTGTACGCCCGAGCAGGTGCCAGCCGCTGGGGCCGGCGAGACACTGGATGCCGGTCTGGATGCCGCCGATCGAGACGGTGCCGGCCGGCGTCAACAGCCGGGGATTTTGTCGTCGCGACATCTGCATGTCCGGCGACAGGCCGCTGAGATAGGACCAGCCCGGCGTGAAGCCGATCATGGCGACGCGATAGTCGCCGGCGACATGGCGCGCCACCACCTCGTCCGGGGTGATGTTCAGGGTCCTGGCGACATCTTCGAGATCGATGCCGTTCTCGCCGCCATAGGCCACCGGAACGCGCCAGCGCCGCGCCGGGGCGGCCGCAGGCACCGGCAGCTGGCCCAGCACCGCCAGCTGTTCGCCGAGCATGTCGAAGGGGATCTGCAGCGGATCGTAATGCACCAGCAGCGAGCGATAGGTCGGGACGGTCTCGGTGATCCCCGCGATCGGCTCGCGCGCCAAATGGCGATCGAGCGCCAGCACGCGGCGATTGGCGTCGGCGTCGATGGTGCGGCTGAACTCGACCGTGATCGCGGCGTCGCCACTGGGCAGGATACGGGGCGGGGAAAGGGGCGCGATCATGGCCTCACAACATCGGTGTTGGACGCTGCGGCTGTAGCGCGTTTCACCGCGGAACGGAATTCGCTTTCTTGCAAATAGCCGTGCGACTTCAATAAATTAATGCACATCAGTGCGATAAGCTGGGGTGATCGATTGCCATGCGTGGCGCGCCTTGCGATGCGCGCTGACGCCCCTTGACGCGGCGGCCTTGCCCCGCAAGATGCGCCGCCAATCAAACCTCACCGGAAGAAGCCGCGCCATGTCCCTGACCCCCGAAGCCATCGCCATTCTGTCGAAAGTCTCAACGGCGACCATCACCACGGTCCTGCTGAAGAAGGGGCTGCGGAACGTCTGGCTGCGCGGCGCCCGGCCGCTGCGTCCCGGCGCACCGCGCCTGGTCGGCCCGGCCTTCACGCTGCGCTTCGTGCCGGCGCGCGAGGATCTCGCCACGCCCGAGTCGTGGTCGTCGCCGATCTCGACCCGCACCGCCATCGAAGCCATGCCGGATGGCTGCATCGCGGTGGTGGACGCCATGGGCGTCGTCGATGCCGGCATCTTCGGCGACATCCTCTGCGCGCGCATGAAGAAGCGCGGCGTGACTGCATTGGTCACCGATGGCGCCGTCCGCGATCTCGAAGGCGTGCTCGGTACCGACCTGCCGGTGTGGTGTGCCGGCTATGCCGCGCCGCCGTCGGTCGCCGGCCTCACCTTCGTCGGCTGGGGCGAACCGATCGGCTGCGGCGGCGTTGCCATTTTCCCGGATGACGTCATCGTCGCCGACCAGGACGGCGCGGTGGTCATCCCCAAGGCCTTCCTCGACCTGATCCTCGCCGAAGGCGCGGAGCAGGAGCGCATGGAGGCGTGGATCGTCGACGAGGTCAACAACGGCGCCGTGCTGCCGGGCCTGTATCCGATGAACGCCGAGACCAAGGCGCGCTACGCCGCGTCGAAGAAGTAACGACTGTTGTTATCAACCCTCATCCTGAGGAGCGGCGGCTTCGCCGCGTCTCGAAGGATGGGGGAATGTTCATCCCTCATGGTTCGAGACTCGCGCCAAGAGCGCGCTCCTCACCATGAGGGTTGCTCAGGAGGTCATGCCATGAAGATCATCGCCGCCGGTTCGCGTCCTACGGCACGCGCGCCGCAGGACTATTTCACCGGCACTGTCTGGCAGGACCCGATCGTCGCGGCGGAAGCGCCGGCGCGGCTGGTGGCGACCCGCGTCGGCTTCGAGCCCGGCGCCCGCACCGCCTGGCACAGCCATCCGCTTGGCCAGACCCTGTATGTGATCTCCGGCGTTGGCCGGGTGCAGACGCTGGGCGAGCCCGTCAGGGAAATCAGGCCCGGCGACACCGTGTGGATTCCGCCTGGCGAGAAGCACTGGCACGGCGCCTCGCCGAGCAACGGCATGGTCCATATCGCCATGCAGGAATCCCTCGACGGCAGCTTTGCCACCTGGATGGAGCAGGTGTCCGACGCGGACTACAATGCAGCGGTGGGCGGCTGACAAACGTCTGTTGTCGTTCGGGGCAGGCGCAACGTCCGCAGTGGGGCGAAGTGACGCTCAGTTCACCCGGCTCCAGGTCTGGCCGCCGCAGAACATCCCGCCGAAGGCGCAGCCCTGTACGCGCAGGCTGTCCGGGCTCTTCAGCGCGGTGGTGGAATCATATGTGCTGCCGCTGTTGGGATCGAAGATCCGGCCGCTCCATTTGATATCGCTCACAGGCTTCATGTTGATCAGCACCTGATCGGCATTGGCGTCGGTCTGTGTGTTCACAGAATAGCCGCACAGGTTGGTGCCGCAAGGCTCGATGCGAACCTTGCCTTCCTTCTCCTCGGTGAGCCAGACCCCGAGCGGGGAACTCGGCGGACGCGGAGCCACGGGCTGCTGTTTCTGCAGCGACGCCACAACCGCGGGGTTGGTCACCGCGGGCGTCGCCGGCTTGGCCACCGGCATTTCGGCGCGCGCCGCGGCCACCGAAGCCGGCACCGCGCTCAGTTTGGTGACCTTGTCGGCGGACTTGGCCGCGTTCGCGGCGTGCGGTTTCACCTGAACCGCGGCCGGTGCGGCGGCGCTGTGTTTGGCGGGTGATGGCGTACGCGCCGGAATCGCCGTCGCAGGGCAGGGTGTATTACGGCAATCGGTGCTATTGGCTATCGAGACATCGGTCGCCTGGGCGGCGGTGCCGGCCAATAGCAGTGTGGCGAGGGTCACAAGCCGTTTCATGATGACCTCCTGAGCGGTTTGCTATCAGTCTGGTTTCATACGCGGCGCGCAGCGTCGGTGATCTGCCGCAGGCGCGTTGGCGACGGCCGCGATGCGCGACCGGTCAATGCCGAAGCCACGCCAAGGCGTGCCGACGCCGCACAAGGTGCCCGCGGATGGCGACATTTTCTTGGCGAAATGCGACCGCCGATGTGATGAAAATCTAGTCGAACCAGCGGCTGTAGATGGACTTGTAGCTGCCGTCCTCGATGACGATGTGCAGCCACTGATCGACGAACGCCTTCAGCGGTACATCGCGCTGCAGCCAGTAGGCCTTTTCGGCGAAGTCGAACGGCTTGCCGGGATGTACCGCGCACAGCACGCCGCGATGCAGTTTCTGCTGGTACAAAGTCTCCGATGAATCGGTCATCATCAGGTCGGCGCGGCCGTTGGCGATCTCATCGAAGATGGTCACATTGTCGTTGTGCATCCTGATCTCGGCGTTCTTCACATGGGCCCGCGCAAAGCGCTCGTTGGTGCCGCCGGGATTGACGATCACGCGGACGCCGGGCCGATCGATCTCGGCGAGCGTCTCGAACTTGCCATTGTCGGCGCAGCGGGCGATCGGCGTCTTGCCCTCGCGCATGATCGGGGTCGAGAACAGTCCCTTCTTCTGGCGATCGAGGGTGATGGATACGCCGCCCATGGCCATGTCGAATTGATCGGCCTCGAAATCCGCCATCAGTTTCGGCCAGCTGGTCTTGACGTATTCGGCCTTGACGCCGAGAGCCTTCGCCAGGGCTTCCGCCATGTCGACGTCGAAGCCGCGAAAGGTCGATGTGTCGCCCTGGTACGAACTGAACGGCATGTAATCGCCGGTCAGGCCGACGCGAATGGTCCCGCGCTTGACGATGTCGTCGAGCCGCGACGGCGTCTGAGCGAGCAACGGCGCGGTCATGAACATCAGCGCGGCGCACAGGCCGGCTGCGAGGCGTCCCCTCATATTGTGTCCCCCATTGTCCCACATCACCGCGATTGGATGCGCAGGTTGACGGCCATTCTACAGGGATGCCGGCGCGTTTCAACGCGGGGAAGCGATCGACACACCGTTGTCCGACGGTGGGATGCGTCAGCTCTCGCCGGCTTCGTAGCCGTCGTGGTCGGCGTCGTGCGGGCGGAGTGTCATCTGGCTTTTCAGCGCGTCAAAGCGCTGCTGCGCCTCGCGGGCTCGCGCGTCGATGAAACCGATCACCTCGTCCTTCGGCATCGGCCCGCTGCTCAGCGGCCGTGAATTCGAACCGATGGTCTCGTCGACGAAGTAGCGGCCTTCGTCGTCGCGCCGCGCTGCCCAGCGAAACCGGATCGCCTCGAGCGGACCAGGGCCGAGTTTCACGTAGTGATCGACGTCGATGGCCTCCGGTTCGGGGGCAATGCTCGGAGCCGGCTCCTCCACCGGTTCGGCAGCGTGGGCCGGTTCGTCAGCCGCCGGCGGGGCAGCGGACTCCGTCCTGGGGCTCAGGTTCTCGGCGGGATGATCGAGAATGCTCGCAATCGCCGCGAGTGCATGATCGGTCGGATCGTTCTGGTTCAAAAACGCATCTCCCGGCAACCTGCTGAACTACAAATATGACTCCATCAACTATAGCAGGTTCCTTGTTAAGAAAGGCTTTTGGCCGAATTCAGGCGCAGATCGGCGGCCGCTTGTGCCGCCACGGACGGATCTGCTCGAGCTGCGCTGCAACGCAAAACAGCGTCGCCTCGTCGCCAAAATGACCGGTGAACATCATGCCGAGAGGCAGTCCACTAGCGCTCCAGGCCAGCGGCACCGACATCGACGGCTGGCCGGTCATGTTGGCCATGCTGGTGCCCGGCATATAGCGCCGCAGCAACGGCGCGATGCCGCCGAGATTGTCCGACATCGTGTCGATCTCGCCAAGCCGCACCGGCGGCAGGCACAGCGTCGGCGACAGGAATACATCGCAGCCCGCGAAGAAGGCGGTCACGGCGCGTGAGATCAGGAAAGCATTTTGCTGCGCGGCGACATAGTCGACCGCGCTGGCTTTTCGCGCATTGTGGGCGCTGCCCAGGGTCAGTTTCTCGAAATCATCCGCGGTCACGGCACGGCCCAGTTTCTGCTCGGCGAGCCGCACCGTCAGGGCGGTGTTGGCGGCGACGATCGCCGCGATCACCTGCGCCGGATCGGCCGGCAACACCGGCGCGCGCTCCTCGATGTGGTGGCCAAGTCCTTCCAGCAGGGTGGCGACGTCGCGTACCGCGGCGGCAATCTCGGGATCGATGGCGTCGCCATAGGGCGACTTGTCGGTGAAGGAGATGCGCAACCGGCCGGGCTCGCGGCTGATCTCGTCGAGGAACGGACGCTGCGGCACCGGCGCGTGATAGGGGCTGGTCGGCTCCGGGCCGTGCACGGCGTCGAGCATCGCCGCGCTGTCGCGCACGCTGATGCTGACCACATGGCTGCAGGAAAAGCCGCCCCAGCCTTCGCCGCGATCGGGGCCGACAGGATTGCGGGCGCGGGTCGGCTTCAGGCCGAACACGCCGCAGGCCGCAGCCGGAATCCGGATCGAGCCGCCGCCGTCGCTGGCATGGGCCACCGGCAGGATCCGCGCGGCTACGGCGGCTGCGGCGCCGCCGGATGAGCCGCCGGAGGAGTGTGCGAGATTCCAGGGATTGCGGGTCGGGCCATGCAGGCGGCATTCGGTGGTCGGCATCAGCCCGAATTCCGGGCTCGCGCTCTTGCCGAAGATGGTCAGGCCGGCCTTGAGGAAACGCCCGGCGAGGGTGCCGGTGTGGTCGGCGACGTTGTCCCTGAAGAGATTGGCGCCGAAGGTGGTGCGGGTGCCGTCGAGCAGGTCGAGGTCCTTGAGCAGGAACGGCACGCCGGCGAACGGCGCGTCGGGCAGGCCGTCCCTGATCTGCTGTCGTGCGTAATCGTCGTGCCGGACCACGACCGCGTTGATGGCGGGGTTGACCGCGTCGGTGCGCGCGACGGCTTCATCCAGCAGTTCGCCGGCACTGACCTGCTTGCTGCGCACCAGTTCGGCGAGACCGACGGCGTCGAACTCGGCATATTCCTTGAAAGCCATGCGGGATACTCGGAGGAGGGAGTCCGTTGCTAGCGCGGACGGGCCGCGCCAGCAATGCACAGTGAGGCGATGCAGAGTTGCGCGGCGCTCCGCAGTGTGTCGTCGCGCAACTCTCGCAGTTTCAGTGCGATCGCCTAACCCAGCACGTCCACATTGATGACGTTCTGGCGGATCGGTTCGCCGTCAAGCACGCTGAGCATGTTGCGCGCGGTCTGTTCGCCCATACGGTCGAGCGCCTCGCGGGTGACGCCGGCGACGTGCGGCGCGATGATCACGTTGGGCAGATCGAACAGCGCATGGCCGAGCGGCGGCGGCTCCTGCTCGAACACGTCGAGCCCGGCGCCGGCGAGTTTTCCCGACACCAGCGCGTCGTGCAATGCGGCTTCCACCACGATGCCGCCGCGTGCCGTGTTGATCAGATAGGCGGTGGGCTTCATCCGTGCGAGCCTGCTGGCATCGATCAGGCCGGTGGTCTCTGGCGTCTTCGGACAATGCAGGGTGACGAAGTCGGCGCGCGCCAGCGCCGCGTCGAGATCGCTCACCGCCACGCAACCGGCGGCCTCGATCTCGTCGGCCGTCTTGTAGGGATCGTAGACCAGCACGGTCATTTCCATCGCCAGGCAGCGCTTGGCCATGCGGCTGCCGATGCGGCCGAAGCCGACAATCAGCACGGTCTTGCCGAACAGGTCGAAGGGCAACGCGCCGAGTCGCGTGCTCCATTTGCCATCCTTCACCAGCGCATGCAGCTCGACCGCGCGCTTGGCCAGCGTCAGCATCATGAACAGCGCCTGTTCGGCTACCGAGGGTGAGTTGGCGGTCCCGGCCACCATCAGCGGCACCTTGTGGCGGCTCAGCGCGGGCACGTCGACGGAGTCGTAGCCGACGCCGATCCGCGCCACCACCTTCATGTCGCGCGAGGCCGCGAGCTCCGGCTCGCCGAACCGGGTGGCGCCGAGCGCCACGCCATGCACCGGCGCCTCGCTCTTCAGAAGGGCGTCGAAATCGCCTGCCGAAATCAGGTTGGAAAACTCCACGATTTCGATGTCGCCGCGCTCGTTGAACAGCGACCAGCCCTGTTGCGACATGGATTCGGTGATCAGCAGTTTCTTCTTGTTGGTGGTCATTCCCGGCCCTTTATGATGTTTTTCATTCTTGCGCACTGCAGCACGACGACCGCATGTGGCTTGTTTAGCAGGACGGCGCCGGCCGGGTCCACAACGGAACCGATGCTCCCGCGGCCCGTTGGATGGACTTGTGATCGCGCCAAACGGTATTGTGGCCTGTGGCGATTGACCTGTGAGCGCCGCGAGGGGGAGACCACGACATGATCCGATTGATGCGGCCGATGCGCATGCGCGCGGTGTTCGGCGCTGGCGCGATGTTGCTGCTCGGACACCTCGCGACCGCTCAGGCGCAGGGCCTGGTGCAGGGCGTAGAGCAGGGCGCCAAGGCCGGCAACAAGGCCGCCGGCCCCATCGGCGGCGTGCTCGGCGGCGCCATCGGCGGTGTTGTCGGCGTGGTCGGCGGCGTGCTCGGCGTGCCCGCCAACGGCAACAGGAACGTGCAGGGTCCGGCCGGCGCCAAGCAGGCCGAGACCGCCAAGGGTGCCAAGGCCAAGGGTAAGAATGCCAAGACCGCAAAAGCGGCCGAGGCGGCGCCGCCGCAGGAACTCACGGCCGATCAGATCGTCGCCGAAAGCGACGCCAACATCGCCCGTATCAAGAGCGCGCTGAACCTGACGCCGGAGCAGGAGAAGCACTGGACCGGCTTCAACAGCGCGATGCATTACCTCGGCCATAACGGCGCCGACCGGCTCAACCTGCGTATTGCCCGCGCCAAGCGCGACCCGCCGGACGACATCATCGAGCAAATGCGCAACGAGGCCCAGTTCCTCAACGATCGCGCCGTCGACCAGCGCGCCGTGGCCGACGCCGCAGAGCCGCTGTTCGCCAGTCTCGACGCCAAACAGAAGGCGCTGTTCATCGAGGAAATGGTGCGACTGAGCCGCGAACGCGCACTCGACTAGGCGCGGCGCCGGCAGGCGGTCGCGCGGTTCATCCCGTTCCAGATGGGAACCAGTTGTTCTCCGATACGTTTGATTTGAAACGGAGAGCGACATCATGACCGAGAAATTCGATCCCGCACCGCATGACAAATACGCTGTCGGTGTCAAGGAAGCGGCGCGCGCAGACCGCGCCAAGCACCAGGAGCTGAAGACTGGCCTGGAAGATTCATTCCCCGCATCGGATCCGGTCAGCGCCACCCAGCCGGCCAAGAGCAAACAGGACGGCGACGAGGACCCCTCGCTGTGGGACAAGATCACCGGCGCCTTCCGCTAGCGCGGCGGCCCTCTCGCGCTAACTCCTCGTTAACCAAGACGCCGCAGTATTGGCGAAGGCATGCGGCGAGCGATGGAGGATTCCGTTGGCGACGATGATCTTGGATACGGTTCTCGAGCGGCCGGCACGGCCGTTCACGGCGGAAGCCGCCGGTGTTTACACCATTCACGCGGTTCGTAACGATCAGGCCATCGTCACGCACAGGATCATTCCCGATGTCGCGGTGGCACAGGCGCGCACGCTGAAGGCTGCCGGCTGGCGGGTCAGCATTTCGACCGCCGCTGGCCGCCAATACGCGCCGTCCGAATTCGACCAGTTGCTCAGCTTCGATCTCATCTGAGGCTTCTCGCCAAGCGGCTGTCTTACAGCCGGTCGACGCGCATCAGGCACGCCCAGATCGCGGCGAGGATGGCTGCGACCACCAGCCATGTCGGGTTCATGCAGAAAACATCGCCATAGCGGCACACCTGTGCGGCCCATCCGGCGCTGTTGACGCTGGCGGCGGAAAATACCGCGGCGGCGATGGCGAGCAGGGCTGCGATAAGAAACATCCGGCGCACTCCAGAGACACGCCAGCGTGGTCCGCATTCTTGAAACGCCCGTAAATCCGATCGCTGAAATATCGGGGTATCGGCCTTAATCTCGTCGTTTCGCGGGCCGATGCTTCACGTCCATGGTTTGCGGTTTGTTAACTGCGAGTCGTCGAGACTTACCGAGAGTAGCAATTGCGGGAGACAGGCTGTTGGCGACGTTCGAAACCACCGATTATGCGCAGATGCGTCGCTGCCGGATGGCCCATCTGCACGGGCAGCCCGTCGATGAGATGTTCGAGCATGGCGCTTGCGCCACCGGCTTTGTCCAGACGATTCGGCCGGATCTGACTTGCTGGCCGCTGCGCTGGACGATCACCATCGCTCAAAAATCCGCTGCTCAGCAGTCTACGGAGACCCCGGCGCTGCTGCTGCAGGCCTGAACCGCGCGGCATGGTCGGCCCAGCAAAAAGCCCCGCAGTGCGGGGCTTTTATTTTGCATCGATTGCAGGGCCGACGCGGATCAGTAGCGCGCCACCGGGGCGCCGCCGAAATGGTAGTTCAGCCCGCCGCGCAAGGTATTGGCCTTGAGATCCACGCCCTGGTTGACGATCGCCCCGGTCGGGGTCTGGCCGGCCAGCACCGGGCTCGCCACGGACTGCTTGCCGAAGTCGGTGTAGAGATATTCGACCTTTGCCGACCAGTTGTCCGTGAAGGCATGTTCGACACCGGCGCCGGCGGTCCAGCCCGCCACCGTCCTGGAGAAGCTTGCAGCCTCGTTGGCGCCGGTGGTGTCGGCAAAGCTGCCGCTGTATTTCATTTCGGTCAACGCCAGTCCGCCGGTGGCGTAGAACAGCGTGCGATCGACGGCATAGCCGACCCGCGGCCGCAGTGTCATCAGCCAGTCGGCGGTGACGGCATTGTTGGTGGAGAAGGCGCCGACGCTGACCGGGAAGGGCGCGGTCGTGCTGCGCGACTGCCGCAGGCCGAGATAGCTGACGTCGGCCTCGACGCCGAACAGCCAGCGATCGACCTGGTGATTGTAGCCGACCTGGCCGCCGCCGGTGAAGCCATCGGACTTCAGGCCGGGCGAACCAGCCGCGGCGGCGGCCTGCTGGTTGGCGATCGGCGCGGTGCCGTTGACGAAGGCGCTCGACACGTCGCTGCGGCCCCACGCGCCCCCGGCATTGCCGCCCACATACCAGCCGCCCCAGTTATAGGAGGCATCGGTGACCGCGGGCGCCTTGGTCCAGCCATGCGACGGCAGATCGGCTGCGCCAGCCGAAGCGGCGCCCAATGCTGCGACGATCGCGGCGAACCAGGGAAGTTTCATCAAGAAGGCCTTTCACCGCCCTCAAGATGCTGGCGATTTCAGTTCCTTCCTAGCGAACTTCGCCGTCGAAGGCTGTGACATGAGGGCCACAGCACCGCCTTGATTCCGGCCATGGTCAACGAAATCCCGGCCGCGCCAGGCGACAAGCGTCGCCCGGGACGGCCGGGATTTGCCGGGAAGCCGATCAGAAGGCGCAGACGTTGACGAGGCGGACCCGCTCTCCGCGGCGGGTCTGCACCACCCGGCGCTGCCAGCAGTCGTCGGTCAGGCCGCCCACATAGAGCCCCGGGGCGCCATAGAAGCCGTGATGGCCGAAGCCGCCGTGCCAGCCGCCATGCCAGCCGTGGTGCCAGCCATGGGCGGAAGCCGCGGTCGGGGCGAGGGCAGCGGCACCGAGCGAGGCTGCCGCGATCAGTCCGAGGGTCATTTTGCGAAACATGGTCGTTCTCCGTAGGTTGGCGCGCTGCGCCGCTGTGGTGTCCCTGCCGATCTGTCGCGCCCCACGCGGAGCGCGTTCAAGCCGCAGCCAGGGTTTCTGGTTTCAGGCGTGTTTCGCGGGCAGGGAGACGACGTCCCGGCGGACGGAGCGGTCGCGCCCGACTCGCCCCCACCGCACCCCGGCAATCAAAGCTTCCCCGGCGGGGCCGGCTTTGCTAAGTCGAATCCCACGCGGAAGGGTGGCCGAGTGGTTTAAGGCAGCGGTCTTGAAAACCGCCGTGCGGGAAACCGTACCGTGGGTTCGAATCCCACCCCTTCCGCCACCGACGTTGGGCTCCCAGGGCCGTCTACCGCCAAAGTCCCCAAATTCCCCAATAAAAACAGTCTTTTTTGAATTGATGCCGTACGAGAGAACCGCCGATTTCGGAGATTTGAGGCTGGAGACGCCGTTTTTCTCCAAAGCTTAGTACTGCGGCGATTTAGTACGGTTTCCAAAGGCAGCCATCTAAGGTGTTTGAAGCCGCAGTCTCGCTGACGGTTCGAATCCCTGTCGGACAAGCGCCACCGACTGAGACCACGGTGTCACGGTAGAAGACGTGAAAAATGTCTGTGCAATCAACGGCAACAGCGCACTTTCTGCGTGCAACCTCATTTGGTTTCGTATTGTGTTTAGCACGTTCCCCTGCGTTTGGGGCGCGCAACCTAACGCTTAGGTAAGTCTCGAGATGTCTTTCAAGCGGCCAAAGGCGGCGGGCGCACCGGAACGCGGAAGCGGTGACGGCAGTGGCGCCATTGTCGAAATGGTGCGTGAGGGCATTCTAAAGGCCCGCGAAAAGCTGATCGATCTCAGCCTTCGAAACGGCATGTTGAATTACCGCCATTCGGAATCCTCCAGCCGCCATGTTCGTGTCGTGCATCAATTGCCGAGCGCGGTCGTAGATTGCCTTGCCTCCGAGAAGAGCATCGATCTCGTGCCGTTACCCCCGCTCGAAAGCATACCTCGCGACGAGGAAACCGACGTCTTTCGTGCGGCATTGAGGGACGCTAAGGCAGTCGACCCCGAATGGCTTGCGACGGAAGATGCCAAGCGCGCTGCGGGCAATCGGCGCCGCAGTAAAGATAAGGCGGCTGAACGCTCCCTCAGGAATCGCGTTCGCGGACTGCTCGGCATGCAAGAATGGCAGGCTGCGACAGATCCCAAAGTCCGGGCTCATGAACTCGGAATTGAACCGTCCTATGATCTGAAGGATGGAATAGCAAGCGGGGATGCATCCTCGGGGCATCTCCAGCTTCAAACTCTGTTCTTCCCCGACAGGCTCGAGCCGAAACTTTCTGCCATCCATGCGGCTACGCGGACTTTACAAGAAGACGCTGGCATTGCCGCGCTATCGTGCGCGGTGGGCTTCCTGGAATGGTACGAGACCGACGACGGACCCACGGCTGCCTTTGCACCACTTTTGTTGCTGCCGATCAACATGGAGAAGCGCGTTTCCGGAGGCGAATACGTATTCTCCATTGTGGGCCGGGACGACGATGAGACGACGAACGTCGCCCTTCGCGAGAAGCTGCGGCAGCACGGGATCGAACTGCCCGAATACGATCCGGAACAAGGCGCTGAGCACTATCTCGCTTCGGTCACCGCCGCAGTACGAAACCGCCCACGTTGGCGCGTACGACGGTGGGTTACGATAGGGATTTTTTCGTTCTCGCGGCAGGCCATGTGGACCGATCTCGACCCAGAACGTTGGCCAGCAGCGGGACGGCCGGAACAACACCTTCTGCTTCAACAGATTTACGGCGATGCACCAGTCGGAGACCTGAATACGCTCGCCCCGGTACACGACATCGATCATCCGGAGGTCGAGCTGCAAGCGCCGGTGCTCGTGACCGATGCCGACGCGTCGCAGGTAAGCGCCGTGATCGACGCGGCTGCTGGGACCAGCCTCGTGATACAAGGGCCGCCCGGCACGGGAAAGTCGCAGACCATCACCAACATCATCGCGAATGCGTTCTGGCAGGGAAAGTCGATCCTCTTCGTATCCGAGAAGATGGCGGCCCTCGGGGTGGTGAAGGATCGGCTCGACCACATGGGGCTCGGTCTTTTTTGTCTAGAGGTTCATTCCGCCAAAGCGTCGAAGGCTCAGGTTCTCAAGGCCCTGAAGGAGCGAATGGATGCGGGCCGCGTCCGCTCTAATGCCGAGGAAATTGAACGCGCAAGAACGGCGCTTCAGGAGGCGCGTCAGCGGCTGACAGACTACGCCGGCGTGATCAATTCCCCAGCGGGCGATACCGGCCTCACGACGCACGATATCCTTTGGGGCGATGCCAGCCGCGGAACGCTGCCGGCCGGTGTGCCTGTGTCGGCCCTCGATTTTCGGTTTCCGGATGCTGTCTACATCGATCGATTCAGACTGCGAGAGCTCGTCAGTGCGGGCAAGGCACTGGACGACCAGGCGGCCGCCATGGGAGCTTTCGCGGAACCTGCGCGTCAGCCGTGGCGCGGTGTCGGTAATCTTAACATCACTCGCTTTGACCGGGCGAGTGCCATCGAAGCCGTGCAGGAGTGGTCGTCCGCTCTCGCCGACTTGTTGCACGCGGTGCGGGCCATCCGTGCCGCCACGCAATGGGAAGGAATCGATACGACAGAAGCCTCAGGGCAAGCCGTCCAACTCATCCGAGCCTTGCCGCCGCCCGAACCGGAGATCGCCTGCGGGTTGCTGGCCAAGACGCTTGATCCATCATCGGCGGCTGCATTGTCGCGTTGGGCCGATTTGATAATGTCTGCGCGCCAATTCGAAGCGTCGGCCGATGCGATCTGTAAACGTGAAGCAATGCAATCCTCGCTGGGTAGCGTTCGGACGTTGCTCGAGGCGGCCGAAACCCTCGAGGTGGAAGGAGCAACGCTTGATGAACTGGTAGTGATTCATGCGAAGTCCCGCGCTCGCGCTGAGGAGCTTGCCGGGGCCGTCGGTTTGATGCGGCAAGTCTTGAGCGTCACAGACCGCGATTCGGCAGCCGGCCTCGACGTCCGAGCCGAGGCGCTCGCCGCGAGCTTCCTCCGCAACGTTCAGGCTTTTCCGCACGCCAAGGCCCATTTGCGCTCGATGCGCCTGGCCGAAGACGGCGTGCTGGAAGACGTTCGGGTCGCGCTCGGGTTTGCGACAGAGGCTTCCGACGCGGCTGCCAAGGCGGGGTTCGGCGAACCTCCGACGGCCGCCCTCGCGGCATCGCTCCCGAGCGCGCGGGAAGTGCGCGCGGCCGCCGCCGTCATCAAGAGCACCTCGTTTGTCGGGAGGCTCTTCAGCGGCGAAGGGCGGCGGGCCAAGGCTATTTGGCGACAGTGCTTTCCTGGCGAGAAGGTGTCTGGATCGAGTGCTGAACGGCTCATAGCAGTGGCAAAGTGGAAGGAAGGGCTGGAGTCGCTCGAAGGCTGTTTGACTGCCAAGGACGCCATAGCATCCCATTGGCGGGGGAGTGCCACACCCTTCGCAGACATTTTGGTCGTGGGCGAATGGATGAAGGCTGTTCAGAAAGTGACGCCTGTTGCCGTTGACGGCGCGCGAGCCTTGCGGCGGCTGTTGTTCGATGGCCCTTCGGAGGACGTCAGGAACTTGGCCGAGGCGGCCGGCAGTGCCGAGGCGATGGACCTGATCGGGATCTTCGGTGCGTGCTACGGGAAGCAAAGCACGGTCAGCGAGGAAGCTAAGCGCGAGTCCGACCGTGTCAACCGAATGGGAACGCTGCTCGATCAGGCGCATGCGAGCGGACTTAGGCCTGGCGTTGCCCTCCGAAAACTCAGCGAGGCGGCGACGAGCTTTGCCCAGGCGTTAGAGTGCCGGGCCGCGATCGCGGCGCAGCCGACCGGCGCGATCACGGTTTGCGAAACGTCAGGCGAAAACGAGCTCGCTCAGGTGCTCTCGGTTCGAGCAACGCTCGCTCGTGCGGAAAAAATCGGCGGCGCCGGGCTCCCCGCAGGCGCCGTGAAATGGCTCCTTCATCCGGACCATATCTCACGCGCCGAAATACTTTCGCGGATGGCGTCGGCGGTGGAAAGGGCCATCAAGGCAGAAGGCGCGGCCCGCGAGCGAGCGGATGCCCTGCTTCAAATCGATGCGGCCTCGTGGTCCGGTGGGCCGTTCGCCGTTGTTCCTATCGAAAGACTGCTGGAAAAAGTTCAGCGTGCGGTCCAAGCGCCTGACAGTCTCGAGAAGCAGATCACGTTGCTCGCAACCGAGGACGAGGCGCGTCGATTGGGACTCGACGACCTGATCGCCGCCTGGAGCAACGAGGGATTGCCATACCAAGGCGTATCATGGACGGTCGAAGCCGCGTTCTACCGTTCGGCCGCAGCGCATCTGATGCGCGAGCAGCCCGCCCTTGCGAGGCATACCGGAAGCACGCACGAGCAGGTTCGCAAGAGATTCCAGGAGCTCGACAAGGAAATCCTATCGTTGAACCGTCGCCTGGTGGCAGCGAAGCTGTTCGCCCGGCAGGTGCCCATGGGACAGCGCGCCCAGTCGACGCGCGACTACACCGATAATCAGATGCTCGATCACCAGACGAGTTTGCAGAAGCCACGCATCGCTCTCCGCCGGCTTTTCGGGAATGCGGGTGCCGCCATCCGCGCCTACAAGCCCTGCATCATGATGAGCCCGATGTCGGTCGCGCAGTATCTCGAACCGGGCAAGCACCGCTTTGACGTCCTGATCATCGATGAAGCCTCGCAGATGCGCCCTGAAGATGCGCTTGGGGCGCTTATCCGCTGCGCGCAGGCTGTGGTGGTCGGTGACCCCGAACAGTTACCGCCGAGCGACTTTTTCGTCGCGGCGGAAACCCGCGACGAACAGGATATCGAGGATTCTCCGGAAGAGTCCATCCTCGAACTCGGACGGCGCTGCTGGCGTCCGATGCGAATGCTGGGCGTTCACTATCGCTCGCGTCATCAATCGCTCATCGCATATTCAAACCGTGAGTTCTATGATGATCGGTTGCTCGTCTATCCGAGCCCGGTCCTTAACGATCCCGACTTCGGAGTTACCTGTCACAGGGTCGCTGATGGCGGGTACGAGGCCGGCCAAGGCCGCAATCCGTTGGAAGCCCAAGCGATCGTGGCCGAAGCCGCGGACCTCATGAGGAGGCGGATCGATAGATCGATCGGCATCGTGGCCGTCAATAAGGCGCAAAGCGAGCTGATCGAGACGTTGATGGACGAGGTGGCCGCGTCCGACCCCGAGATCCAGGCTTATCGCCAGCGTTGGGACGATACGCTTGAGTCGTTCTTCGTGAAGAACCTCGAAAACGTGCAGGGCGACGAGCGCGACATAATCTTAGTCTCCACTGTGTACGGCAGAACGGCCGAAGGCATTTTCCATCAGAATTTCGGACCCATCAATAAGGCCTACGGGCATCGCCGCCTTAACGTGCTATTTACGCGCGCAAAGCGCAGGCTGGCGCTGTTCACCTCTCTCGACCCATCGCAGATCCTTGCCGAAGGCAAACAGCGCGGTGTGCGCGTGCTCAAGGAATTCCTCGAATACGCTGCGAGCGGTACGATCCAACACGGGCGGCAAACGGGGCAGGAGCCGGACAGCGACTTCGAGCGATGGTTTCTCTCGCGTCTCAAGTCGGCGGGGTATGTCGCCCATCCACAGGTCGGCGTGGCCCAATATAGAATCGATATCGGAGTTGTCCATCCAGACCGGCCAGGGAGCTACATCATCGGTCTTGAATGCGATGGAGCGACGTATCATTCCTCGAAGTCCGCCCGCGACAGGGATCGATTGCGGCAATCCGTTCTTGAGGAATTAAATTGGAGAATCCACCGCGTGTGGTCGACCGACTGGTATCGCGACCCCGAGCGAGAATTCAAACGTCTGGTGGATAAGATCGAAAGCTTCCGAGACAGCACCCGAAGCAAAGATGCAATGCTGGAGACGACCGTAGTCAAATGACGCTCCGCTCTTGAGGTCTGAAGATTCGTAACGCAGATTTAAGTGAGAGCCGCAACCTCTTGGTAAAGTTTGCGCAGGTGCTCGTCTGACATGTCTATGATGGGCTCGTACATGAACGAGTTCAGGTGAATGTTCTCAGGGGTCATTAGAATGACTCGCTCAACTGTCGATATGGCCGCAACCTCTGCGCCGAACCGTCGCTTGTATTCACTCAGAAGTTTGGGTGTTTGAGTCGACTTGATTGTAGCCAAAAATGCTGCGTCGTTTATCTTCGTTACCATGAACTTCTCAGCGCTCAGTCGAACAGCGATCGACAGCACAACCTTGTTCTCGAAATTTGCGCCATCCGCGGCCTGCAAGCATTCGTCCGCAAGAGTATGAACTAGATCGAGCACGGAAAGACTCGGTTCTTGTGAAGTGATCGCGGTTCCAAATAAGGTATTATAGATCGCGACAAGGTCTCCCTGAGTTATGGCTGACGAATCCGCCTTCCAGTGCAACAGCGAAGTGAGTTTCAGGTAGTCGGGATCCTGGTCACCCTTGGTGAACTCAATCAGGTTCCTGATGAATGGAATCGATGCAATTCGCTTCTTGCCGTCCGATGCAAAGTTCTTCTTCCAGTCATTGACGAATACATTCTGAATGCCGGCGGCCTTCGTCAAGGTGAGTCCAGTGGACGTCTTCGAGGCCATATAGCAATATGAATATTTGACAAATCGACTGTTCACTGTGCGGAAGAAATCAAAGTTATGAGTCAATATGATTTGGTCAAACGTCGTGTCATCAGCAATATCTTTTAGATACTGGATAATAGCGTATTTGTTTTTGTAATCGAATGAATCTGCAATGTCGTCCACGACTAGCACTGTTTTCTGTGCTGCCTTCCTGCGTGCCTGGATCTCAAAAATAATATTGAGAACATAGAGAGCCTTCTTCTCTCCGGTGCTCAACACGCCCATCAACGCGGCGCGATCAATCGAGGCGGATTCGGTGCCATCCTTAAAGATGAAGCCGAGGCTAAGCACTGCTTCTTGACCAAGAATGACCGAAACCCGGTTCTTGGCCGTCAGGGTGAACGGAACAAAGAATCGAGAATTGAAGATATCGATCACTTCTTCCCACTGCGTTCGCTCGCTCGCAGCCTGTTTTTCGATCTCCCCCTTTCTCTTCTGAGCGGCTTTGTATTTTTCCAGCAAGTCTTTGTAGAGATCAAGGTGAGAATAAATGTAAGATTTCCAGACTTCTTCCTTGAAGACGTCGATGTTCGCCAAGCTAGCCAACAGTTCTTCGTGCTCTTCAATGTATGCCTGGAAGTCTCGAACCGTCGCATTCTTTAGAATTAGCTTGTCTATGTCGGCAAACTTCTTGCGAAGGTCTGCGTCGGTTGAGATGCTGTCCTTTTCCTTTTTGACTAGCAGTCTGCTGAAAAACCCTAGATTTGAGAGTTTTCTTGTCTCTCTGCGGTCGTTATCGAAGTGGGGAGCGGTGAGGGAGCGCGCTTATCGGCGGGGTGCCGGGGTTGTCCCCGAAGCCGGTGGCCTATGCTGCGAGCAGTTTGGGGATGCGGATCAGATTGTAGGCGATCAGGTTAAGGAGAAAGTCGGCGGCGACGCGACCGATGCCGCGATGCTTGGTCTTGCGCATGGTGCCGTGTTGTTTGCCCCAGCCGAAGATGCACTCGATCATCGCTCGGCGTGATTGCGACATGCCATAGCCGGGATGTCGTGTGGTGCGATCGTCGATGGCGCTGGTGCGGGTCTTGCCGGCTTTGGTGACGGCGTTGTTTTGCGTCACATGCGGCGTCACGTCGATGGCGCGAAGCTTGGCCACATGATCGGCGGTGTCGTAGGCCTTGTCCTCACCGGCCGTGATGCGGCGGCGGGCCGTCTTGCGCCGAGCCTTCAACATCGTCTCCGAAGCGCGGCGCTCGGCCGTGCCATTGGCGTGCGTAACCATGCCGGCGACTGCCAGGCCATGCCGGTTCTCCATGGTCGCGTGGCCCATATAGCAAAGCCTGGCCTCGCGCCCGGCCGCCTTGCGGTAGAGCCTGCTGTCGGGATCGCTGGTGCTGGCATGGGTGTCGTTCTTGCGCTTCTGGCCATGGAAATTGGCGCCGTTGTCATCGTCGCCACTGCCGTCCTTGGGACGAAAGCTCTTCTGCGAAGCCCAGGCTTCGATCAGCGTCCCGTCCACCGAAAAATGCTCGTTCGACAATAGCGGCCTGACCTGGGAATGGTTCAGGAGCCTGGCCATGAACTTCGCAAACACCTCGCCGTTCTGCAGCCTGTCGCGGTTCTTGGTGAAGGTGGTCGGGTCCCAGACCGGATCGTCCGGTGAAAGCCCTACGAACCAGCGATATAAAAGATTATAGTTCGGCTGCTCCATCGGCTGGCGTTCCGAGCGGATGCCGTAGAACACCTGCAGCAACAGCGCGCTCAGTAATTGTTCGGGAGGAATCGAAGGACGTCCCTCGCTGGCGTAAAGCTTCGCCAGGCTACGGCTCAACTCACCCAGCACATCCCGGACAAGCTCGCGGATCTTCCTCAGAGGGTGGTTCGTCGGCACCCGCTTGTCTGGTGAAATGTACGAAAACAACCCGCCCTGATCCACAAAATTGCCGCGCATGCTCGTCTCCACCGATTCGAGATGACAAAGTGAATCATCAAGAAAACCGCTTGGCGAGCTGGTTTTTCAGCAGACTGCTAGAGCTTCAAGTTCCTTCTCATCGCTAATTTCCAATCGTGCGTCTGCGTTGAGATTGATAGAGTGCTTTGCCTTGAAGAATCCGTGATCCGCAAGAATCTTCGCGATAGTGGAAGCGTTGTAGTAATTGAATACACCCTTCTTAAAATACGTAGAGGCGGCCAATAGCTCGTTATATTTGGTGATGTAGGCTTCGATCGCTGTTTTGAAGTCTTTAGTTCCTAGGAAGGCTATTACCTTATCGTCGAAAATTGTGTCGTATTGAACGTCGGAAAACGGAGCTGCTGTTTGAGTGAGCATCTCAGGTTCGATCCGAACTAAAGCTCGTTGCAGGTTTTCCTCTGTCTTGGTGAAAGTGAGAGACAATTCCTTTTCCAAGTCCCTCTTTGACCCAGATTGCTCCTTGAGTGCTTTCAGAAACTTCGCCTTAGCCTCGTCAATCTCGATGTGTAGCTTTTCATATTCTTGCCTTAACGTTGCATTGTGTTCACCGTCAGCACCCTTGAGACAAATTGAGGGACTTCACGAAGGGAGGATTTCTGGTTCATCGTAGCCGTAAGGAGCGAAGATGAAACAGAAATCCGGACCGGGCAAAGCGCCCGCAGAACAAGTGCTGAAGGACATCCGGCGCCAGACGCGTCGGCATTATTCGGCCGAGGAGAAAATCCGCATCGTCCTGGAGGGGCTGCGTGGTGAGGAGAACATCTCGGAGCTTTGCCGCCGGGAAGGCATCGCCGCCTCGATGTATTACGGCTGGTCCAAGGAGTTCCTGGAGGCCGGCAAGCGTCGATTGGCCGGTGACACTGCGCGAGCTGCAACACCTGGCGAGGTGAAGGATCTTCGTCGCGAGGCTACAGCTCTGAAAGAAGTTGTTGCCGATCTCACCCTGGAGAACCGTCTGCTCAAAAAAAATATGAGCGAGGATGGGGAGGACGAGGCATGAGGTATCCCGCATCCGAGAAGGCCGAAATTATCGAGCTGGTGGAGCAATCGCATCTGCCCGCCAAGCGCACGCTGGACAAGCTCGGCATCCCGCGCGCCACGTTCTATCGCTGGTATGACCGTTACCGTGAGGGCGGGCTGGAGGCGTTGGCGGACCATCGCTCCCGACCGGATCGCGTCTGGAATCGCATCCCGGACGACGTCCGCGGGCAGATCATCGATCTGGCGTTGCAGGCTCCCGAACTGTCACCGAGGGAGCTGGCAGTGCGCTTCACCGACGAGAAAAAGTACTTCGTCTCCGAGGCGTCGGTCTATCGGCTGTTGAAGGCGCATGACCTGATCACCAGCCCGGCCTATGTGGTGATCAAGGCGGCGAACGAGTTCAAAGAAAAGACCACCGCGATCAACCAGCTCTGGCAGACCGACTTCACCTACCTCAAGATCACCGGCTGGGGCTGGTATTATCTGTCGACGGTGTTGGACGACTTCTCGCGCTACATCGTGGCGTGGCGGCTCGGCCCCACTATGTGCGCTTCCGACGTCACGGCTACGTTGGACCAGGCGCTGGCGGCATCGGGCCTTGACAGCGCCACGGTCGTGCACCGGCCGAGACTGCTCAGCGACAACGGCGCGTCTTATGTTGCAGGCGATCTCGCCGACTGGCTCGAAGACAAGGGCATGCGTCATGTGCGGGGAGCACCTTATCATCCGCAGACCCAGGGCAAGATCGAGCGCTGGCACCAGACCTTGAAGAACCGCATTCTGCTGGAAAACTACTATTTACCTGGAGATCTTGACCGACAGATTGGAGCCTTTGTCGAGCACTACAATCACGTCCGCTATCATGAGAGCATCGAAAACGTCACACCTGCCGACGTTTACTTCGGCAGAGCACAGACGATCCTCGCAGAACGCAGACGCATCAAACTCGCCACCATCGCAAACCGTCGCTTGCAGCATCGACTGCAGGCCGCTTAAACTCTAACCCTGATGAGCCAGAGCCTCTCTTCTCGAAGCGCCTGATCAGTCTCAAAGTGCCTGACGACGAACAATCATGGTCGATGCGATGGCGATCTGGTTGGCCATCTTGGTGTGCTGACCCGCGCCCGCGGCACCCTGATGGACGATATTATTCCCCATTAGCGCCAGCAACGGCATCACGCGCTGCAGGGCTTCGGCATCGCCGCCGACCATGATCGCAAGCTTGGCGTTGCGTGCACCGACGTCGCCGCCCGAGACGGGAGCGTCCAGCACGTGGCAGCCATGCCCGAGTCCCGTTTCGGCGATGCGTTGCGCCAGCAACGGGCTGGATGTGGTCATGTCGATCAGGATGGAATCTCGTCGAGCCCTGGTGATAAGGCCATCGGCGCCGAGATAGATCGCTTCGACGTCGGCGGGATAGCCGACCATGGTGATGACAACGTCGCAGACCGCCGCGATTTCACCGGGCGCGTCGTGCCAGACCGCGCCTCTGGCCAGGAGGTTATCGACTTTGGCGCGGGTTCGATTGAACACGTGCAGTTCATGGCCGCCAGCCAGTAGATGCCCGGCCATGCTATTGCCCATGATGCCGAGCCCGATGAAGCCGACCTTTTGAAGAGGCATTGGATTTGGCACGATGTCAGTTCCTGTCATTAGATGTGGCCGCGCAGCAGGCTGCGGATATAGGGAGGTGTCAGGGGAAGCTTGTCGGCGGTCACGCCGAATGGCGCAAGCGCGTCATTGACGGCACCGGTCAGAGCGCCGATGGCGCCCATCACGCCTCCTTCGGCCATGCCCTTGATTCCTGCAGGCGTGCGCCGGTTCGGCGTATGCATCGGCAGGATCTCGAAGTTTGGTAATTCGCAGGCCGTCGCCACCAGATAGTCGGCCAGCGTGCTGCTCAGGTTCTGGCCGCTTTCGTCGTAGTAGACCTGCTCCAGCAACGAGCCGCTCAGCCCCATGGCAATTGCCCCGCGCTGTTGCCCCGCCACCACGATGGGATTCAACACTGTGCCGCAATCCTCGGCCACGACGTAGCGCAGGATTTCAATGCGGCCGGTCTGCGGATCGATCTCGATTTCGCACGCATGCGCGGAATTCGAATAGGTCATCGGCGGCGGGTCGTAGGTCAGCGAGAAATCAAGACCGGGCGGAATTCCATCCGGCAGTGCTGTTGGATCGAGGTAGCTGATCCGCGCCACGTCAGCCAGAGCCACGCCGGTCGCAGACCACGCGCCGTCGATCAACCGCTGGACCGTGGCACCGGTGAGCCGGAGGTCCGCTGCGCTGTTCAACGCCAGCAGATGCGCAGCGATCCGCAGCACTTGATCCTGCGCCTTGCGCGCGCACAGATACAGCGCGCCGCCTCCGGCGGTCGCGCCCCGGGCGCCGCGCGTCCCCATGCCGTAAGGAGAGACGTCGGTATTGCCCAGGTCGATGCGCACTACCTCCGCGTCGACGCCGAGCCCTTCGGCGACGGCCTGGGCCAGCGATGTTTCATAGCCTTGTCCGGCGCCCATCAGGCCGACCGAGGCGTTGACGGCGCCGCTCGGTTCGATGCGCACCCATGCAGCTTCGTGGCCGGAACCGGCGATGCCGGCTTCCTTGTAGAACCGCGAGCCGTAGGTGGTGGATTCCACCACCGAGCAAAGGCCAATCCCCCGCAGGCGCGCGCGCGCCTTTCCTTCTTTGCGGCGCGCGGCAAGTCCGGCGTAGTCGATGCTCTCCGCTACGGCGGCGAGGGTCTGGCTGGGCGTGATGTCATCCACCACCTCGCCAGTCGCCATCGTGTAGGGGAATTCGCCGGGCTGCAGCATGTTGATCTGCCGAACCGCCAGCCGGTCGAGCCCAAGACGACGGGCGATCGCGTCGAGGGTCCCGTCCATCACCCAGCTTGTCATGGCCATGGGTGCCCGCATCGGGCCGGCGCCGCATTTGTTGGTCATGGCGACGCGTATTTCGTAAGAGTAGTCGCTGATTCGGTAAGGACCCGTCAAAATCAGGGCCACGACGCGGGCAATGTAGTTGCCGGGAAAAAAGCTGTAGGCGCCAAAATCCTCGGAGATATCGAGCTCCAGCGCGAGGATGCGGCCGTCTTCGGCGACTGCCGCGCGGGTCCGGCAAGTGGCTTCGCGCGCATGACAGGCCGCCTGGAGGTTTTCCATGCGGTCTTCCCGCCAGCGCACCGGCCGTCGGAGCTGCCGGGCCATCGCCGCCACGATCAATTCTTCCCGGTACAGCACGATCTTCTGGCCGAACGCTCCTCCGACATCCGGACAGATGACCGTCACCTGCGACTCCGACAGCGACAGCCGGCGGGCGAGTTGCGTGCGCAGTGGATGTGGCGCCTGATTTCCGATGTGCAGTGTCAGGTGCTGGCGACCTTCATTCCATATCGCCGCACAGCCGCGCGTCTCCAGCGGCAGGTGAGTCTGGCGCTGTTGCGAAAAGCTCGCTTCGACGATGGCGTGCGCGGCGCGCATGCCGCCCGCGACGTCGCCTGCCGCGAAGGATTGCTGTGCCAACAAGTTGCCAGGCACCGCATCGTCGACCAGTGCGGCACCGGCGGCAAAGGCCGACGGCAGATCGGTGATCGCAGGCAGCATATCGTAGTCGACCTCGATCGCCTCGATCGCGTCTTCGGCAAGGTAGCGATCGCGGGCGATGACACAGGCGACGATGTCTCCCTGGAAACGCACCTTGTCGATCGGCATCGCCGGCATCGCGGTCGGGGCGAGGCCGTCGATGGGTGGTGCCATCTGCAGGATGGTGGTCCATGCGGCGACGTCGCGGCCCGTCACCACCTTCACGACGCCCGGAAGCGCCGCAGCGGCTTCGGTGCCGATCGAGATAATGCGGGCATGGGCGTGGGGCGAGCGAAGAAATGCCGCATGCAGGGCGCCGGCGATTGTCATGTCGTCGAGGTACTGGCCCTGACCGGTCAGAAAGCGGCGATCCTCCCGCCGCGGCAAGTCGCGGCCGATTTCGGTGAAGGTATCGGTGGGCGCCTTCATGACCGGCGCCTCAGGTCAGCGGCAGCCTTGAACACGGCTGCGACAATGCCCTGATATCCGGTGCAGCGGCAGAGGTTGCCGGACAGCACATCCCGGATGTCTGCTTCGCTGGGATCTGGATTGTCGCGCAGATAGGCTTCGAACGTCATGATGATGCCTGGTGTACAGAAGCCGCACTGCAACCCGTGTTCTTCGTGCATGGCCTGTTGCAACGGGCTGTAAACGTCGTCATGCGCCACGGCCTCGATGGTCGTCACCTCATGCCGCTCCATCTGGATGGCGAAAGTGATGCAGGCGCGGGCGGGCCGACCGTCGATTAGGATGGTGCACGCGCCGCAGACGCCGTGCTCGCATCCAACATGGGTGCCGGTCAGGCCGAGATCTTCACGGAGCACATCGCTCAGCAGGCGGCGCGGCGTCACGTCGACGACATGACGGGACCCATTGACGGACAGGTTGATCCTGGCGGATTCTGCTCATCGCTCGGATACTCCCTCCGCCCGCTGTGCCGCCATAGTCAGCGCGCGCTCGGTCAGCGTCGCGGCCAGCTCCCGACGGTAGGCGACAGGAATCCGCGCGTCGTCGTCGGCTGTCACCGCCGCTGCCGCAAAACGGCTGATCTCTTCGCTTAACGCATGGTCGGGTACGCGGCCGACAGCCGCCAGCTCTGCGTCCGGAAGTCGGATCGGCACGACGCCGGTGCCGCCGAGGGCGAGCCGCAGGGATTTCACCACACCGGCTGCTGACAACTCGACCGTTGCGGCGACCGAGACGATGGCAAAATCGCCTTGCCGTTGCGCAAATATCTCGATGCCCCAGCCGGATCGGCTGGGAAATACCGGGAATTCGATGGCCGTGATCAGCTCGTCTTCGGCAAGCTCGGTGACGAGGCTGGAAACAAAAAAGCACTGCGCATCGACGGTCCGGCTTCCGTGTTGCGAACCGACGCGGATGCCGGCGTCGAGCAGAACCGCGATGAGCGGCAGTTGCGCTGCGGGATCGGCATGGGCCAGGCTTCCGCCGATCGTGCCACGCTGGCGGATGGCATAGTGGCCGATCGATGAGGCCGCAGCCGACAGGATGGGGCAGGCCGCGGCGATCTGTGGATCGGTCGCCAGCCGGTGGTGACGAACCAGGCTGCCGATCTCGATCCGATCACCATTGACGTTGACCGATTCAAGATCGGAAAGGTCGTTGATATCGATCACGTGCGACGGTCGCGCGACGCGCAGGTTCATCATCGGCCCAAGACTCTGGCCGCCAGCCAGTAATTTCACGTCGTCGCCAAGCGTGGCGAGCAGGCCGAGCGCATCGGTCACGGTCTTCGGGCGATGGTAGGTAAATTCAGCGGGTTTCACAGCTTCACCAGACCAGATTCACGCCGCTGTCCGCGTCGAAGAGATGCAGGCGCTCTGTGTTGACCGACAGCGCGATCACTTCGCGCTCGGAATGGCGCACGCTTTTGCCGATCCGGAAGAACATCTCAATGCCTTCGACGCGCATGCCGAGGAACTGGTCGGAGCCAACCGGCAAAATCGAGGTCACTGGACCGCTGAGGGTGCTGCCATCCACGTGAGGCGCTGCCTCGCTGATATCCTCGGCGCGAATCCCCAGCCGCACAGGGCGACCCTCGATGTTTGCCAGACGTTCGGTGACAGCCGATGGGAGCGCGAGCTGCAGGCCGCCGCTGCGAAACCGGGCGCCCTCGATTCTGCCATCGATGTAATTGATCGGCGGGTTGCCGAGAAATGACGCAACGAACGTATTGGCCGGCTTCTCATAGATCTGATCAGGCGTGCCGATCTGCTGGACGACGCCGTGCTGCATGACGACGATACGGTCGGCGAGAGTCAGCGCCTCGGCCTGGTCATGGGTCACGTAAACGAAAGTCGTCTGCATCGCCCGATGCAGTTCCTTGATCTCAGCGCGCATGGAGATGCGAAGCGCGGCGTCGAGATTCGACAGGGGTTCGTCCATCAGGAAAACGCCCGGACGCCGGACCATGGCGCGGCCTAGAGCGACGCGCTGGCGCTGCCCGCCGGACAGTTGGCTCGGGCGGCGTTCCAGCAGATGGGTGATCTCCAGGCGTTCGGCGATGTCGCGCACGCGGCGATCGATCTCATCGGCCTTCGTCTTGCGCATGCGCAGGCCGAAGGCGAGATTTTCATAGACGGATTTGTGCGGATAGAGCGCATAGCTCTGGAACACCATTGCCACATCCCGGCGATGCGGCGGCGTGAAGTTGACGATGTCGTCGTCGAAGCACAGTTCTCCGTCGCTGACTTCTTCGAGACCGGCGATTATGTTGAGCGTCGTCGATTTTCCGCAGCCGGACGGACCAAGCAGGACGATGAATTCCTTGTCCTTGATGGAGAGATTGAGATTGTCCACGGCAAGGACGCCGCCGGCATAGCGCTTGTTGACATTCTTGAAGGTAATGCTGGTCACTGAGTTATCCGATCTAGCCCTTGACGGCGCCGGCGGTCAGACCGGAAACGATATAACGCTCGAAGAGAATGGCGACGAGGACGGGCGGCACGATGGCCAGCACCCCGGCGGCGTTGATGAACGAGAAGCTGATCGTGAAGTCCGATGTGAACGACGCCACGAGGATCGGCAGCGTTTGTGACTTCGCAGTCTGGGTGAACATCAGCGCGAACAGGAACTCGTTCCGGCTGGTCAGGAACGTGAACAGGATCACGGCTACCAGCGACGGCATGGCCAGCGGAATGAAGATCCGGATCAGGGCCTGGAACCGGGAGCAGCCGTCGACACGCGCCGCCTTGTCCAGTTCGTCGGGAATGCCTTCGAAATATTGCAGTAGGATGAACACTGTGAACGGGACGGTGACGGCCAGATAGGTGATGACCAGCGACCAGATATTGTCCAGCAGCCCGAGCTTCCGGATGACCAGGAAGAACGGCACGACCAGCGCGATGTCCGGCACGACCCGCGTCAGCAGGATGAAGTAGATCGAGCCGTTACGTCCCCAATAGTGGATCTTGGCCATTGCATAGGCTGCCGGGGTGCCGATCAGCAGATTGAGGATTACCACGATGCTGGCAATCAGAAAACTGTTCCACATGGCCGGCAACAGGTTGCTGGCCGTCGGAGGAATGTAGCCGCCGGACGATGCATCGCCAACCTTGCGGTTTTCGTAGGTGACCTTCTCGCTACCTGCGGAAAAGATGGCGCGGAAGTTCTGCGCCGTCGGTTCATCGGGGATCCAGTGCGGCGGCACCGACACAATTTCCTTCTCGGTCTGGAATGAGGATGAGACCAGCCATGCCACCGGCGCAAGCACGTAGGTTAGCAGTACAAGCGATCCAACGAAGATGGCCAGGTTGCGCGTCCATCGGGACAATGCGGCTCGCCGACGGTAGTCGGGGCTGCTCTTCCGCCGGGCTGGCGCGACGATCTCGTTCATGTCAGGTCGTCCTGGCAAAGGCGCGTATGATGAAATAGGCGAGGCCGAAAGTGATCATGGCCAGCATGTAGGACATCGCCGCGCCCGTGCCGAACGACAGGCTGCGGAAGGTCTCCACATAGATGTGCCAGGACAGCGTATGGGTCGCGTTGGCGGGGCCCCCTTCGGTCAGCACGAAGAACAGGTCGAAATGGCGGATCGCGACCATGGTCTCGTAGATCAGCACCAGCATGAAGCCGGGCCGCATCGATGGAAGCGTGATATGGACGAAGCGGGCCCAGACTGTCGCGCCGTCAACCCTGGCCGCCCCATACAGATCCTCGGGAATGGATTTCAGCGTGACCAGCAACAGGATTGCCGCCAGCGGCACTTCCTTCCAGACAAAGGCATTGGCGATCAGCCACATCGTCTTGTGCTGGTCGCCGAGCCAGATCAGATATTTGTCGATCAGGCCGAGCTGGTACAGCAACCCGTTCAGGGCGCCGTAGCCGGAGTCATAGATCCACTTCCACATTAGGGCGTCGGCGACATAGGGAATCGCCCAAGGGATCAGAATGACGGTGCTGAGGATGCGTCGGCCGCGAAAATTCTGGTTCAGCAGTAGCGCAACCAGCAGCGCGATCACGGTCACCGCCGCGACCGATATCACGGTGAATGCCACTGTGTGCCGAACGGAGGTCCAGAACAGCGGCAGCTGCAACAATTCGGTGTAGTTCTCGAACCAGACGAACGGCATCCGGTTCGGCCGCGTCAGCTTGACCTCGAAGAAACTCAGGTAAAACGAATACAGGATCGGAAATACCGCGACGGTCATCAGCACGGTCATGACCGGCAGCAACAGAAAAAATGCGCTGCGTTCCTCGTAGTTGAAGCGGCGCCGGGTATTGCTGACGGCTATCTGGGGCTGGCTCATCGCCTTGGGCTTTCCTGGCAAATCCAGCCTTGTTCGGACGGTGTCGATGCACGCGGGCGCGCATCGGCCGTTGTTTGCCATCGACCGCGCGAGCAGCGGCGGCCGATGGCGATCATGGGCGGGTGGGCGGTCAGGCGCGTGACTTCAGCTTGTTCCAGGCCTTGGCGGACTGGTCGAGCGCTGCTGCCGGCGTCGTGTTGCCGACGATGGCCGCCTGCCAGGCCGAACCGTTCGTCTCGTTCCACTCGCCGAACCACGGCTGGATCGTATCCTTCTTGCGGGCGAGCGCCTGCTGCTTCTTGATCATTTCGAAATCGGCATACTTCGCATAGGCCGCCTGAACCTCGGGGTCCTGGTACAGCGGCGTGACTGCGAAGTCGGAACCGGCGTCGAGGAACACCAGCTTCTGGAACGTGTACTTTCCGTCCGCCTTGCCGCCGAACCATTCAAGGAGGCGGGCGGCATTGTCGGCGCGCGTCTTGTTCTTTGCAGTCTGCGCGGTCATGCCATGGAAGCGCATCCAGCCGACGGTCTCGTGCGAGCCGCCGGGTCCCATCGGCATCAGGGCTTCCTTGATCTTGCCGGCGACCTTGGACTGGGCGGGATCGTTGAGCGTGCGCAGCCGGTATTTCGGCAGCAGCGCAAAGGCGTGGTTGCCCGCCGAGAGCGCCTTGAGCCCCGCCAGTTCGCCGGTCTCAACGCAGGCCGGCGACACGATCTTGTGCTTGCGAACGGCATCGACCACCCACTGCAGCGCCGTTACGGCGCCATCCTTGGGATGCTGCATGATAGCGTTGTTGCTGGCGTCGGTGAAATGGCCGCCATGCGAATAGATCAACGCGGTCATGAATTCGATCAGCCAGCTCTCCTGCGCCATGGACAGCATCATCGGGAATTCCGCGATTCCCTTCTGCTTCATGACGATGGACTGCTGCACCACTTCTTCCCAGCTCGACGGCGGTGCGCTGAAGCCGGCGGCGGCGAGCTTGTCGGCGTCGTACAGGAACGCCATGAAATCCGTGTAGTAGGTCAGCCCGTACTGGTGGCCCTTGTAGGTCATCGATTCCGTGCAGAACGGAATTGCGTCTGCGTTGTACTGCATGAGGGAGCTGTAGCCGTCGATCGGTGCGATCCATCCGGCCTCGGCCCATTCAGGAAGCCATGCGTCCGACACCCAGAGCAGGTCGACGGGCGCGCCGCCGGCGAACTTCGCCACCATGGCTTCGCGATATTGCGCGTAGGGGCCGTTGCCGTAGTCGACGTGAATGCCTGTTTTCGACTCGAAAGCCGCCAGATGGCTTTTCACCACATCGACAGCGGCCGACCATGTCTGCATGTTGAGGGAGTCTGCGGCGGCTGCCGGTCTCACCAGCCCCGGCGCCGCAAAAGCCGCGGCGCCGATGGCAGCGCCCTTGAGGAACTGACGTCGTGCTACGCCGTGAGCGGGCGGGGTGAGCGTGCCTGAATTCTTCATCGATATGCCCTGTCGGATCGGATTGCGGCAACCTCCCGGCGTATCGACCCCCCGCGCCGTTGGCCAACGAACATCGAAAGCCTAGTGAAAGGCCAATAAGTCGTCAACTGACGATTTATACCGGTCGCGTCGTCAGGCCGGCTTTTGGCCCGCCGCGGCGACAGCGGCCCGAAAGCCGCCGAGAAACTGGGCGATGTGGATTGCCACCACGCTTTCCTCGGGGACCGACTGGTCGAACCGGTAGAGGTGTCGTCGAATTGCGTAGTGCGAAAGCGCCCCATGCAGGGTCCAGGCGATCTCGTGCAGAAGGTCCTTGTCGGCTGGCAGCTTGATCGATTGCTCGTGGGCCGCTTCCGCCATGATGGTCTCGAGCAACTGGATCACCACGGTGGAGGTGTAATTCGGCGCCATCCCGATATCCGCCAAAGATGCATACATAAATAGACGCAGCCAGCGACTGGTGAAAATGGTTGCGAAATAGTCGCGGTAGAAGACCGTAAGCCGGGTTTCCAAGGGAATAGTGCGGTCCGCGAGTTCCGCAAACCACACTGCCTTGAAAGGCCCGGCGATGGCGCTCTTGTAGACCTCGTCGAGCAGCGCCTCCTTTGTCGGGAAGTAACGATACAGCAGCCGCTGCGAAATTCCGCACGCTGCCGCCAAACCCCGGGTCTGGGCCGTCAGCCCGAATTGCGAGAAGAAGTCGGCGGCCTCGTCGAGGATCTGGCGCCGGCGGTCCTGCGGGCTCATCCGGACCTGTTCGGGTTTGCCACGCTTGGCTAGTTTGGTTGCGGCTTTTTTGCCCGCCCCGGCGCGCAGCTTGGTTGATTGTGCCTTCACAGCATACCCTTGGTCTGATGCCTCTGAAACCGGCGTGTCATGCATCAAAACGCGCCGGATTGCAATTTTTCAGGGCAACAAGTATTCACTTGACGACTAATTCGCGCATGGTAGTACGCGTCGTCGGCGGGCTACGCCATCGCTATACAGGCGGCTCTTGCGGGCGTGGCGATCGGGAGGGAGAGACAACGATGATTTTCGAACATCGCACATATCGGGTTCATCCCGGCCAGGCGCCGGCCCTGTTGGCGCTATACGAGCGTGAGGGGCTGCCGATCATTTCGAAGTATGCCAAGCTTATCGGTTGCTGGACAACGGAGAGCGGGGTCTTGAACTCTATCGTCTTCATCTGGGCGTATAACGATCTTGCAGCCCGAACCGCCCGGCGTGCCGAACTTGGACAAGATGAGGACTGGAAAGTCTTTGTGCCGAAGATGTTGCCTTACCTGGTGCATCAGGAAAGCTTTTTTCTGGCGCCCGCCGCGTTCTCACCAGTCCGCTGATCGCGCCTTTATCTTTTGATGATCTCAGCCCACGGCGTGGCAAGGAGTCACGCACAAATGAGTTGCCAAGGCGGTGCCCACTGGGCGAGACACTCGGGATGCGAGTGATGGACAGCAATGCCTGGCGGGTTATCGCCGGCCGATCGATGAGCAGGCTTCGTGCGCTCGTCGCGTTGTTGTGCGTGCTGTGTATCGTTATCTCGGCGGTGTTTGTGATCCGTCCTGTGCCGGCTGCCGCTAGGGCTTTCCAGGGGTATGAGGCGATTTTGACGGTGTCGCAGAGTTCCGGAAGCAAGAAACCGTGCGAACGCGGCGGTCTGTCCCGCGTCGGTACCACCTGCAACACCGTGGTCTTTCTCGATGCATCGGCGGGCGCCGTCGGCGTGATCGAGCGCTCCGCCAGCGCCGCGGGCATCCGCCCGCTGTCTGGTAACGCCCTTGGCGTACAATGGCTGGCGGGCTCTCCCTTCCGACCTCCCAGGGATTTGGCGTAGCACCGCCGCGTCAGCGGCCGATAGCCTAGCTGCGTCCGAAATCCCTGGAGATCTTCATGATAACGCAATTCGCCGCGCGTCGCGCGGCACGTCCGCTGCTGCGTGGGCTTTCTCTTGCGGGGCTTGCCGTGTTGCTGGGGGCCTGCAACCAGACCTTCGCTCCGCCCGAAGCCCATTTAGCTGCCGCCGTGCCGCCGCAATACGCCGCCATGTCGAACGAAAAATTCCCGGTTCCGGCGGTCGAGGCCAATACGGTCTCGTCCAGGTATCTCAAGCAGCGCGTGAGTTATGTGACTGAGCAGCAACCGGGGACAGTCGTGGTCGACCCCGGCGCCAAGTTTCTCTATTTGGTGATGGAGGGCGGATACGCGATGCGTTACGGCATCGGTGTCGGCCGCGAAGGCTTTGGCTGGAGCGGCACCGCGGAAATCCGCCACAAGGCGTCGTGGCCGACCTGGACGCCGCCAGCGCCGATGATCAAGCGGCAGCCCGAGCTTGAACAGTATCGACGCGGCATGCAGGCGGGGATCGACAACCCGCTCGGCGCCCGTGCGCTGTATTTGTACCAGAACGGCAAGGACACGCTGTACCGGATCCACGGCACCAACGATCCCGGCAGCATCGGCAGCAACGTCTCCAGTGGCTGCGTGCGGCTGATCAACCAGGACGTCATCGACCTGTTCAACCGGCTGCCGGTGGGCACCAAGGTCGTCGTGCTGACTGACCGCAAGCATGGGGCGCCCACGGTGCGCCTCGATCAGGCCGCGCCGGCCGACGCGCCTGCGAAGGAGGGCTAACGATGACTGTCCGCTCCCGCTGCTGGTCGATGCTCGTTTTCATTCCGCTGCTCGCCGGTTTCGCCGCTCCGCCGTCCGCGGCGGCGCCCGCGAGGCCCGATATCACCGCCAACCTCATTGTCGGCAACACCGATATTGCGGACCCGCATTCGATCTGGCTAGGCGTCCGCGTCTTGCTCGGTCCGGGCTGGAAGACCTATTGGAAATCGCCAGGCGATGCCGGGCTGCCGCCTGAGTTCGACTGGACGGCGTCGTCCAACATCAAGGCTCCCGAGGTGAACTGGCCGCTGCCGCATCGCACGTCCATCCTCGGTCTCGACACCATCGGTTATTCCGGCGAGGTCGTATTTCCGGTGAAGATCGTGCGGCGCGATCCGGCGGCAGACACCGCGATCGTCCTCAAGCTCGCGATCTATGCCTGCAGCAACGTTTGCGTGCGGGAGGAATATGCCCTCAAGGCCACGTTCGGCCCGGATCTGGCGCCGCGCGCCGGCCAGCAGCAGATCGTAGCGTGGCTGGCAAAGGTGCCGTTGCCACAATCGCCGGCGATCACGGTCCACTCCATCACCCGGCTCGGCACCGATCCGGAGAAGCTGCAGATCACGGCGTCGGCAATTGCGCCGTTCGCCAGCCCGGACGTGTTGATCGACAGCGATCCGCCGATCGTCGCGGCCAGGCCCGAACTGGTGCTGGACGGCGACGGTGTGGCGACGTTTACCGTGGTGCTGCCGGACAGCACCGCGGCCGGCCTCGCGGAACGCACGCTGAATGCAGTCGTGGTCAACGGTGACCAGGCGGTCACGGCCAGTTCCTCGCGGCGGTCCGCGCCGGTCGCGCAGCCGGAGGCCCCGACAGCGGTGTCCTGGCTCGCACTGCTGGTGATCATCGCCACCGCGCTGCTGGGCGGGCTGACGCTCAATCTGATGCCCTGCGTGTTTCCGGTGCTGTCGCTGAAGCTGATGGGGTTCGTGCAGGAGGACAGCAGTGACCGTCGCCGGGTACGCGCTGGCTTTGCGGCCTGCGCGGCCGGCATGATCGTCTCGTTTCTGGTTCTGGCGGCGGCGCTGGTGCTGATGAAATGGGCCGGGGTCAGTCTTGGCTGGGGCATTCAGTTCCAGCAGCCGCTGTTTCTCGCGGCGATGGCAATCGTGCTCGCACTGTTCGCCGCCAGCCTGTTCGACCTGCTGTCGTTCAATCTGCCGTTCGGGCTGAACAACCGGCTGGCGGCGAAGGCCCACGGCACGTCGCTCGGTTCGCATTTCATGGCAGGGTTTGTCGCCACGCTGCTCGCGACACCGTGCTCGGCGCCGTTCGTCGGCACCGCGGTGGGCTTTGCACTGGCGCGCGGCGCGCCGGAAATCTTCGCGATCTTTACAGCTTTGGGGATCGGGATGGCGTCTCCCTACCTGCTGGTGGCGGCGTTTCCGTCGATGGCAAGGTTTATTCCGCGTCCTGGCCGCTGGTTGCTGCTGGTGAAGCGGGTACTGGCGGTCGGACTTCTCGGCACCGCGGCCTGGCTGGTGACGGTGCTCGGCAGCGTCGGTGGCGCCCGGCCGGCGATAGCCGTGGGCGGAGCGATCGTCATTGGCCTGGCCGGACTGCGCCTGGCGCGCGCGGCGCGGCCGGCGCTGGCTGCCGGCATTGCCATCGTTGCAGTAACGCTACTGGCGTGGCTCGGTCCGCTGGCATTGTCGTCGCAAACCGGCGGCCAGGCGATTGCGTGGCAATCGTTCTCCAAGTCCAAAGTCGACGAACTGGTCCGCGCGGGCCGCACCGTATTCGTCGATATCACCGCCGACTGGTGCGTAACCTGCAAGGTCAACAGACTGCTGGTGATCGACACCGCCGAGATCGCGCAGCGGCTCGGCTCCGACGTGACGCCGGTGCAGGGCAACTGGACCCGGCCCGACGAATCCATCGCGCGGTTCATGCGCGCACACGGCCGCTACGGTATTCCGTTCAACATCGTGTTCGGGCCTAACGCTCCGGACGGCATCGCGCTGCCCGAATTGCTGTCGACATCTGCCCTTATCGCCGCCTTCGATCAGGCGGAAAAAGTTCCTCTTGCATCATCCAAACCAACGGAGACCACGAAATGAAAACGCGCAGAAACTTTCTGGCGACGGCCTTCATCGGCATGGGCGGCCTCTATCTGACGGGCGTCGATGCGGCGGCGCAATCGGCGGCCGACGCGGCGCTATCCCGCGATGCCGTTTTGCGCGACAAGGAAAATCCGATTCTGGGTAATCCCGACGGCAATCTTACCGTCGCCAGCTACTTCGACTACCAGTGTCCGTACTGCAAGAGAGCGGAAAAGGACCTGCGAAATGTCGCGGGCGAGGACGGCCAGTTGCGCATCGTGCTGAAGGACTGGCCGATCCTCGGCGGCGCCTCCGGCTATGCGGCGAAGTTGACGCTGGCGACCAAGTATCAGGGCAAGCACGCTGAGGCGCATGCGGCGCTGATGCAGACCTCCGGGCGGCTGAGCGAAGGCAGCGTGCGCGACTATCTGCAGAAGGCCGGGATCGACGTCGCCCGTGCCACGCAGGATCTCGCCACCTATCAGGCCGCGGTCGACGCTGTGTTGGCGCGCAACAACGCGCAGGCCGAAGCATTCGGATTCCAGGGCACGCCGGCGTTCATCATCGGCACTTTCCGCGTGCCGGGCGTGCTCGATGCTGCCGGATTCAAACTGGCTATAGCCGACGCTCGTAAAGCGGCGGCGAAGTAAGCGGGGGAGGCGGCGTCACCGTCTGGTGGTGGCGCCCGCCGCAACATCGAACCCGGTTCAGCGGGTATTCCGGATTTATCGCCCATCGATCCATCCGATCGCCATGTTAGCAGAGGTAGCTGTTGAACAAAAAGCTCAGATACATCAACATGCCTAATGATTGTTTGGCCGAGCCGATCGATCAATCGGAGTCGTCGAGTCGGCAAGGCATCCACAAAGCGAGCGGAGAAAAGATGAGCGAACACGATGTCTGGGAGACTCGTTTCGGCGGACCAGATTTCATCTTCGGCAAGGAGCCAAACCATTTTCTGGCGTCTTGCAAAATGTTGCTGCCCAGATATGGCAAGGCGCTTGCGATTGCCGACGGCGAAGGACGCAATGGCGTTTGGCTGGCCGAGCAGGGGCTCGACGTCGTGTCGCTCGATTTTTCAGAATCGGCGCAAATCAAGGCCGCCGCGCTGGCAAGGGAGCGCGGCGTCGATATCGCGCTGATCCGGTCGGATGTCCAGGCGTGGGATTATCCGGCGGATACCTTTGACGTCGTGATCGATATCTTTACCCAGTTCAGTTCGCCGGCGGGGCGCGCGGAGAAGTGGCGCGGTGTCCTTCGTACGCTCAAGCCAAATGGACTGCTGATCCTCCAAGGATACACCCCCAAGCAGCTCGAATACGGGACCGGGGGCCCGAAGAACGTCGAAAACCTGTACACGCGCGAAATGCTGCAGGAGGCTTTCAGCGCTTGCCGCGAGATTACCATCACTCAAGAAGAACGTGAGATGCACGAAGGCGCAGCCCACAGCGGGATGTCGGCCGTCATAGGACTGACGGCACGTAAAGCGCCGTAATGGCGATCATTCCGGAACGCCCTGAACGCCAGGTCACGAAACATCGGAAGGACTGGCGTTCCGGGTGCGGAACGCCAGTCCTTCGGAGGGGCGGTCTCGAATGCCGCTGCGTCAATCGACGTTGGTCAGCCGCAGGTAGGGGCGCGGCGCGTCCCAGCCCTGAGGAAAGGCTTTGACCGCATCGTCGTCCACAATCGAAAGCGGAATAATGACCTTGTTACCGGGGTGCCAGTCCGCTGGCGTGGCTATATGCTGCCGATCGGCCAACTGCAGGGCATTAATCACGCGGAGAATCTCGTCGAAATTTCTGCCCACATTCATTGGATAGGTCATCATCAGGCGGATCTTCTGCTTGGGATCGATGATGAAGACCGACCGGACTGCCGCGGTGTCACTTTGGCTGGGGTGGATCATATCGTAGAGCCGGGCGATCTTCAGGTCTGCGTCGGCGATGATCGGAAATTGGAGGTCGGTGTCCTGGGTGTCGTTGACATCTTCGATCCACTTGAGATGCTCGGCCACCGTGTCGGTAGAGAGCCCGAGCGGTCTCGTGTTGCGGGCCGCGAACTGCTGCGCGAGCTTGGCAGTCTTGCCCATTTCCGTCGTGCAAACCGGTGTAAAATCCGCCGGATGGCTGAAGAAAAACACCCAGGAGCCCGCGGCCCACTTATGGAAAGAAATCTCGCCTTTTGTGGTTTCGACCGTAAAGTCAGGTGCTGTATCGCCGATATGAAGAGACATCATTATTCATCCTCGTGGTTGTAGATAGCTGCGTCCCGGAAGTGCGACAGACGCAATCGCCGCCGGGCGGCAACGTCGGGTTCCCCTAGCGGTGGGGTGTCAGTGGGACTCGAATGACCTCGTTTACTTCGAAGTCGCCATGGGTCGAGTAGATAACAATCCGACCCGCCAATTCCGACAGCGTGCGTTTCAACAGCCGTGTCGCTTGCCCGGAATCCAGATGTTCGACGGGTTCATCGAGAAGCACGATTGGGCTATCGCTGAGAAGCGCGCGGGCGAGATTTAAGCGCTGACACTCGCCGAGCGAAAACATGTCCTGTGTGATCCATGCATCGAGCCCGCCGGCCAGCTCCATCCGGTCCTCGAGTTCGACGATGGCGAGGGCTCGCCAGCAATCGGCATCCGACCGGTGAGACGCAAACAGGTTTTCGCGGACTGTGTCGGACAGAATTGCCGCGTCGTGGAGGCACAGATGCGACAAGGCCCGACGATATGCGCTGAGCATGACGACGCCGTTGCCAATGAATTGACCGCGGCTGTCTGCGCCAACCCAACCAGCGATCTGCTTAAGCAGGGTCGTTTTGCCTGAACCGCTTGCGCCGAGCAGGGCGGTAGGGTGTCCGGCCCGGAAAGTCAGGTTGACCGGGTCGCCGAGTCGGCGGCCATCCGGCGCCTGCCGCGGCACATTCCGCAGGACCATTGTTTGGAGCCTTGGCGTGTCGGACGATAACGCTGGTTCGGAGCCCGTCGAAGCCCAGTCCCGAAGGCTCTCCGTGGCTGCTTCCTGTCGCACCCGTCCAAGCACGATGCGCGAGACGTTCTGGACCGTCTCCCCCAGAGCAAGCCAGCCGAACGCGATAAAAGCCGGGACCAGAAGCGCGGCGCCGCGGTCTCCCGCATACCACGCTGCGAGCAGGATGCTGACGGCCGCAAGCGGGCCGGCCAGACCCGCAACCATGTCAAGAACAGCCAATGCGCGCTTTTGCGCCAGACGATTGGATTCGACCTCATTGAAGTGCGCGAAACCGGCCGCAAGAACGACCGGAAATGCGCGCTCCGCCTGCAGCGGGACGACGGCACCAAGCGCGGCTCCGAGCCGGCGTCCTGCTGAGCGTTGGGATGACCTGGCCGCGGTCCATAGAGCCGTCGCCCGAGGCATGGCATGACGTAACGCCATCGCGATGGCGGCGAGCACGACCGCGATGGGCACCAGAGCAAGTGGGGCGAGGAGGGCCGTTGCTCCGGTCAGAACCACCAATCCCGCCAACAGGACAGCCGCGGGCATTCCTACGCGCAAACGCGCATAGTCGACGTCCTCGACGTCCTCCATGTAGTCGGACAGTCTGTCCTGATTGCCGAGCTGCCAACTGGCAGCGCGTGTCATCGGCGCTCGCGCCATGGCGATGAAGAGCTGCGAGCGGCGTCGAACTTGGTCCAGCAAAGCAGCGCGATGACCCACCACCCGTTCGCCATATTTGCCCACCGTCTTGCTCAATGCGAACAGTCGCACGAAGGCGGCCGGCGTATGAAAATTGAACAAAAGTGCAGCCGGGCCCAATCCTGCCAAGGCAACGGCACCCAGGAACCAGACCGAGATGCCGGTCAGCAAGATGCCGGAAGCCGCGGTCGCAGCGGCGAGCACCAATGCCAGCCGCCATGGCGATTTCGCGGCTACCGGGGAGAGGGGGTGTTCCGCTCTGACGAGTATGGGAATCGGTTGCGCAGTCATGCCGCGACGGCCTTCCGGGATTGTTGCTGCAGGACGAGCGTGAAGCGAAGGTTCGCAGCCTGGATGAGCGCCTCATCGTGGGTCGCTACGATAACGAGACGCTGTCCTGCCACCTCGATCAGTGCCCGCCGGACCGATTGGGCGGTCAGTGGATCGAGCTTGGCTGTGGGTTCATCGGCTAGAACCACACCATGGGAAAGCAGCGCGCGCGCAATCCCGATCCGCATGCGCTGACCTCCGGAGAGATTGCCGCCCCCTTCGACGATTCGCGCATCGAGACCGCCCGGCAGCAAGTTTTCATCGATCAGCCCGACGTTTTCACACGCTTCCTGCAAGGCGAAGCGTCTCACGGGGCCGCGGTTCCATGCGACGACCTCCGCCAGAGTCCCCGCCGGCACGTAGATGTCCGTCGCGATCCAGTCGCATCCGGAGGTCTCGATCGGCAGGGGAGCGGCGATGTCGGACGATGGCGTCTCGATGCCGGCCAGCATGCGCAGCATGGTCGACTTTCCGGATCCGCTCGGGCCGGAGACGACGACAAGGCCCGCCGGCGGCAGTGTGGTCGTCTCGCCGGCGCAGAGAGGAACGAATGGCCATACGGTATCCGTGTCGCTTCGCTGCGCGGCATTCCTGCCGTCGAAAAACCAATCCAATTCCTTGGCCGCGGCCTGGCCTTCGGCCTTGACGTGATACAGCTCTGCGTAGCGCCGGAAAGGCACGAAAAACTCAGCCGCGATGATCAGAACGAACAGGGTCTGCCACAGCGCGAGTCCCGAAAAGCCCGGAACATGAGCCAGTCCGAGATGGCCGAGTCCGAGCAGCACGGCGAGTACGGCGATGGCGAGCGCCGAGAAAAAGTCGATGATGCCGGCATTCAGGAATGCGACCTTGAGAACGCCCATCGTGCTGTCAGCGTAGGCCGTCATCCTGCGTTCGATTTTGCCGTGCTCGCTTTGCAAGGCGTGATTGGCGAGGACCGTCGGCAGCGTCCGGATGCGGTCAGAAAATTGCGCAGCCAGCCGACCGAACGCCTTTTCCTGAATCTCGGCCTTGCCGCGGATCATGCTACCGAGCATCACAAAGAAGACGATCATCACGGGGATCGCCAATAGCAGCATCAGCGTCGCTTCCCATGACACGAACGCGAGCGTCGCGGCGACGAGCAGGGGACCGATCCCGAGCAGCGACTTCGCGGCAGTGTGGCTGATCACCAGACTGGCGAGCGCAGGTGGATGCCGTTGAAGGCCGGCGATCAAATCTCCGGCAGGCTTTGTTCGGATACGCGCAGGCGACATTCTAGCCGTGGCGTCCTGCAGTGATGCGCGGATCCCATCGACCAGCTCGGCCTCGGCGCTCGCCGCCCGCAGATCGGCGAACAGTCCGCCAATGGCCGTCAGGCCGAGGCTGGCAAGCGTGAAGGCCAGCACAACCGAGTCGAAGATACCGCTTTGGATCAGGCGCCCGGCAAAGACCGCCAGCGAGCCGGCGAACAGAAGTCGAAGCAATGATCGTGCGACCTGCCACGCCAACGTCGCGCGAAACCCGGCGGCGCCGATACGGCGCGCAAGGTCAAAAGCACCCTCATCGGCTGTGGTGCTATTTTGGACGGACTGGAGATTTTTCACCATGTGACCGATCGGCTGCCGCTGATTCATCATCCACTATTTATCGTCGGGTTTCCGTCGCTCTATATTGATTCATCACAATATGGCCCGTCGGAGCGGCCTGTCCGTCCATATTGGAGTGCAGCCGCTGCGCACACTTTGCGGTTGATTGACCTGTCGCAATGCGCCGCCATCTCGGACTTTTCATAAGGTTAAAGGCCTGCCTCCCGATCCGCTCCGGAGCTGGAGATGGTCGTTCGAGGACAATTCCTATGAAGCTTGGCCGGTCACTGTCTGCGAGCATCGGAGCCTCTGTCATTCTTGGCGTTGCCTGGATGACGGCTGCACTTGCAGCGGAGGAAAGAGCCATTCTCCAGCCAGCTTCCGATTCCGCGCAAGTTTCCTCGCTGATCAAGCGCGGCGAATACGTCGCGCAGCTCGGCGATTGCATCGCGTGCCATACGGCGGCCAACGGTCCGGCGATGGCTGGCGGGCGCGAGCTTATGACGCCGTTCGGAGCGCTGTACTCGACCAACATCACGCCCGACCCCGAAACCGGTATCGGTAAATACTCGTTCGAACAATTCGATCGCGCGATGCGACGCGGCGTGGCCGCCGACGGGCACAACCTCTACCCAGCGATGCCGTATCCCTCCTATGCCAGGATCACGGAAACGGACATGCGCGCGCTGTTTACGTACCTGAAGGACGGGCAGGCGCCGGTCAAACAGACGAACAAGCCGTTGGCCATGAGCTGGCCCTTCAACATGCGCTGGACGCTGTCGTTCTGGAATTTTGCATTCCTGGATGCCGCGCCGTTCCAACCGGATGCGGAGAAGGACGCGGTCTGGAATCGCGGCGCCTACCTTGTCCAGGGCCCGGGCCATTGCGGCGCTTGCCACACGCCGCGCGGCATCGGTTTCCAGGAAAAGGCCATGGGCGACGCCGGATCCAGCGGCAAGTTCTTTCTGGCGGGCGAGACGGTCGAGGCCTGGCGTGCTGTCAGCCTTCGAAACCTCTGGACGGTGGAAGAGACCGCACTGCTTCTGAAGACCGGCCAGAATGCCTTTGCAACAGCCTCCGGTGGAATGACGGAGGTCATTCACAACAGTACCCAGCATTTTGCTGATGCCGATCTGACCGCTATTGCCACCTACCTGAAATCGCTGCCGCCGGGAGAGGGCGATTTGCCAGCCCCCGCCGCGTCGGTCGCCGAAGCGGATACGGTGCCAGCCACCCTGTTCACCACGCGTGGAGGCTTGGGCTATGCTCAGTTCTGCGTCGATTGCCACCGTCCGGACGGTGCCGGCGTAAAGGGCGTGTTCCCGCCGCTCACGCAAAATCCCACGGTCGCGACGGCTGATCCGGCAACGCTCATCCATCTGACATTGACTGGCTGGAAGACCGCCGCAACAGCCACCCATGCGCGCGTCTATACGATGCCAGCCTTCAGCAGGCTGTCCGACGGGGAAATCTCCGAAATCCTGAGCTTCGTTCGGGAAGGTTTCGGCAATCACGCCGCGCCGGTTGCCGCTTCTGCGGTCAAAAAGATGCGGGCTGAACTCGATCCAAAGGAGACGGATTCTTCCGCTTTCGACACACCTCGACTGGCGGATCTCCTCGCGTTGCCTAACGCCGACCAGGCCATTCGAGGAGCCAGGCTGCATCTGGAAACCAAGGCATTGTTGCCGGCCAACGTGGGCAATGCTCTGAATTGCACCAGCTGCCATCTCAATGCAGGCACCGTCGCTGACGGATCGCCCTTCATCGGCGTCTCCGCCTTTTTCCCCAGCTATGCGCCTCGAGCGGGGCGTATCATCACACTCGCGGATCGGATCAACGGCTGCTTCGTGCGCTCCATGAACGGCAAGCCGTTGCCGACCGATTCCGCAGACATGGCGGCCATGGTGGCCTACTTCGACTGGATGAAGCGCGAGACCAAACCGGACGACAAGGTTGCCGGCCGCGGCGTCGGTAAGATCGACGCGTCTCTCAAGCCTAATATGGAGAGCGGCAAACAGGTCTACGCTGCTCAATGTGCTGTCTGTCATGGCGAAAACGGCGAAGGGCTGAAGAAGGCTGATGGCCGCTACGTCTATCCGCCGCTTTGGGGCGAGGAGTCTTTCAACATCGGCGCTGGCATGGCTCGTACCTACACTGCTGCGGCCTTTGTCAAACGCAACATGCCAGTCGGCTTCCATGAGAATTTTCCGTTGGGGCAGGGCGGGCTTTCCGATCAGGAAGCTCTCGACGTCGCGGAGTATTTCACCCACCAGCCGCGTCCCGATTTCGCACCGAAGCTGAACGACTGGCCGAAAGACAAGAAGCCGGCGGATGCGCGCTACTGAGCGGAAGTCGACCCGGACACATATTCATTGAGCCTGAGTGGCCAGCCAAGTCGCGTCTGGACGCGGCTCGGCTGGTCAATGGTCAGGAGCAATTGCAACCGCATCCGCCTTCTTCGCCATGTTCGTGGGGTGCCGACGGAGCAAGCGTACCAGCCAGGAAACGCTCGACGGCGATAGTCGGGTCGGTCTCTGCGGTAGTGACCGCCTGAACGCCGCGCGCGGCCATGCGGTTGATGAAGCCGGCGCCGGCGCTGCCTGCGATCACGACCTTGACGGCATCGAGCGCGTGAGGACCATCTCCGCGGAATTCGTGAATGGACTGCTCTTTCGGCAGGTCGAACCGGTCAATTTCGCGGGGCGCGCTGCCCGGAGCGGCGTCGAACACCAGGAAGCGGCGGCTCTTGCCGGCATGGCCGGTAACGGTGCGAAAATTCTGGCTGGCAACGGCGATCAGCATGAGGAAAGTCTTCCAGAGAGTGCGAAAGGGAAGGTGATCAGAATGGCTGCTTCGTCGAAGCCGGTCCGGATCGAATAGAGGTGCCTTACGGTTCGTCGATCGCTGCGATAGCTCTTCGAAATCGAGCGTGTGCGGATCAGGACTGACGTTGGACTTGCGTTCATCGACGGCCGCTTAAGGTGTCGGCATCGGAGGGGGCACCACTTCTGCCTTCTCCCTGACGGTGCGCAACTCATACCAAAGCGCATTGAGAATGCCGACGGTGGCCGCAAGGCCGAGGCCGAGGATCCAGGCGAAATACCACATCTTGTCGTCTCCGTTGTTTTTCGCTCAGTAGGCCGCCGTGCCGGCGCTCTCGACAGTCGTGGCGCTGACCTTGCCCCACAGCACTTTGTATACCCAGGCGGTGTAGGCGAGGATGATCGGCAGGAAGATCACGACCACGATCAGCATGTTGCGCAATGTCGTCTGGCTCGATGAAGCATCGAACACGGTCAATGAATCGCCGGGATGCGTGCTGGAAGGGAGGATGACGGGAAACATCGCTAAGCCGACGGTCGAGATTATGCAGGCAATTCCCAGTTTTGAAGCCAGCAAAGTCAGTCCCGAACGCCGCGCGCGGAAACCGATCGCAGCGAACAGTGGCGCAATGATCCCGAGAAACGGTACGATGGCCAGCCATGGCGTGGCCCGGAAGTTGTTCAGCCAAGCCCCCGAATCCAGTGTCACCGTCTTGCCGAGCGGATTGGAGGGGCCGTCCCAGGCAATCGCACTGGTCACATGATATCCGCCGAACGCCCCGAGCCAGATCAGAACTCCGCCGAAGGCGAACAGCACTGCCGTGATCATTGCTACCTTCTGTCCCGTCGAGGCGGCCCGGTCGGCGACATTGCCCTCTGCCTTGAAGGCCAGCCATGCCGCGCCGTGCATCACCAGCATGGCGAGCGAGGCAAGACCGCAGTACAGCCCGAGCGGATTCAGCAACCCGAACAGCGTACCTTCGTAGATCGGGCGCAGATCGTCAGTGAAGTGAAACGGGACGCCTTTCAGCGCATTGCCGACGGCGACGCCGAATATCAACGCCGGGACGGCGCCCCCCACGAACAGCGCCCAGTCCCAATTACGGCGCCACGCCACGCTGTCTCGCTTGGATCGGTATTTGAACGCGACAGGTCGCAGGATCAGCGCGAACAGAACCAGAAACATGGCAAGGTAGAAACCGGAGAAACTCAGCGCGTAGAGTGCTGGCCATGCCGCGAAGATCGCGCCACCGCCGAGCACGAACCAGACCTGGTTGCCTTCCCAAACCGGGCCGATGGTGTTGATGGCGACGCGCCGCTCGATGTCGGTCTTGGCCACGAAAGGCAGCAACGCGCCGACCCCCATGTCGAAGCCATCGGTGACGGCGAAGCCGATCAGAATAACGCCGAGCAACACCCACCAGATCAGGCGCAGCGTCGTGTAGTCCAAGAGAGTGTCAATCATGACTGTATTTCCTTGATCGTTGACCGGGGCTCACTCGGCCGGCCGAAAGCCGAAGCTTGTGACCGCGCCAAAGTCGCCGAGCGGGCTGGCATTGCCGGTGATCGCATCGGGCCCCTTCTTGATCGCCTGCAACATCAACCTGACCTCGATGACCGCCAGCACGCCGTAGACCGCCGTGAAGCCGGCGATCGTCAGCAACAGGTCGGAGATTCCGAGCTCCGATGTCGCAAGAAAGGTCGGCAGGACCCCATCGATGATCCATGGCTGGCGACCGAATTCGGCTACGAACCAGCCCAGTTCTGCTGCGAGCCAAGGCAGCGGCATGGCGCACAGCGCGAGCTGGAACAACCAGCGGGGCGCCGCTGCTTCCCGCATCGTGTACCAGAGCGAAGTCGCGAACACCGCCAGCAACGCGAAGCTGAACAGAACCATGAAGCGGAACGCGAAGAACAGCGACGGAACGCTCGGCACCGTTGACCAGGCTGCCTGGCTGATCTGCTCAGTCGTCGCCTGCCTTGGATCGGCGATGTAGCGCTTCAACAACAGGGCATAACCGAGGTCGCCGCGGGTCTTCTCGAAGATGGCGCGGGCGACGGGGTCCGCATGGTTCTTTTTGAGCGTCTCAAGGGCGTCGTAGGCGACAAGGCCTTCGCGAATATTTCCCTCGGTCTTTGTAACCAGTTCGAAGATGCCCGGAATTTGCTGATCGACCGAACGGGTCCCGATCAGGCCCATCAGCCACGGGACCTGGATGGCGTAGTCGGTCGTTCGTGTCTTCATATCTGGAATGCCGAATGCAGTAATCGCCGCCGGCGCTGGCTCGGTGTGCCACATCGCCTCCATCGCGGCGAGCTTCATCTTCTGGTTATCGGTCAGGGTGTAACCGCTTTCGTCACCCAGCACGATCACCGACAGGGAAGCTGCGACGCCGAACGCCGCCGCGATCACGAACGACCTCTTGGCAAGCTGCACGTGACGGCCGCGGAGAAGGTAGAAAGCCGAAATGCCGAGCACGAAGGCGGCGCCGCAGACGTAGCCAGCCGACACAGTGTGAACGAACTTCGCTTGCGCCGTCGGGTTGAAGAGGACCGCCGCGAAGTCGATGACCTCCATGCGCATGGTGTCGGGATTGAAAGCGGCGCCCACCGGATTCTGCATCCAGCCGTTGGCGATCAGGATCCAAAGCGCCGAGAGATTGCTACCCAGCGCCACCAGCCAGGTGACGGCGAGATGCGCGCGCGACGAGAGTTTGTCCCATCCGAAGAAGAACAGGCCGATGAACGTCGCCTCCAGAAAGAACGCCATAAGAGCTTCGATTGCCAGCGGCGCACCAAAGATGTCGCCGACATAGTGCGAATAGAAAGCCCAGTTCATGCCGAACTCGAACTCCATCGTAATGCCGGTGGCGACACCCAGGGCGAAGTTGATGCCGAACAGCAGACCCCAGAACTTCGTCATGTCTCGCCAAATCGTCCGGCGCGTCATGACGAAGACGGTCTCCATCATCGCGACGAGCACCGACAGCCCGAGCGTCAGCGGCACAAACAAGAAGTGATACATGGCGGTCAGCGCAAATTGGGCCCGCGAGAGTTCCACAAGCAGAGGATTCGTCATTTCAGAAGTTTCCAGTCGAGTATAAAAATTCTGACGATTGGCTCGCGTACCGACTTCGCCGCTACGGCCATTCGCCTGAAAAAAACGCCGGGCTGCCACGACCACCCCGTTTCTTGAAGATCATGGCCCTTTTTTCTGAACCCGATTGATCAGGCTCAAATTCCCGCCGTGCGCCGGTTGGTCAAAGTTCCGGATTCCGATGGACCCGCGGACGCGCCCTTGAGACCATTGACCGCATATTCGATAAGCCGTATATACGCAATTATGAATATCACCGTTGAAGTTATGAAAGCCGCGGCCGACAGCGCGGTCGATCTTTTGAAGGCGCTGGCAAACCGGCATCGACTGCTGATCATCTGTCAACTGGTTGAAGGAGAGCGCTCGGTCGGTGACCTCGCTGCATTCCTAGACCTTCGCGACTCCACAGTGTCCCAGCACCTTGCGTTGCTGCGCAAGGACGGTCTGGTCGCGGCTCGCCGCGATGGTCAAACCATCTATTATTCGATCGCGAGCGAGCCAGCGCGCGAGGTGTTGACAACGCTTTATAACGTTTATTGCATGCCACCCAAGACCAAGGCGGCTCGTAAGAAGTGATTCTGGTATTCGAAGCGCGAATGACGCCGCGGCTTACCCGGCACGCTTAGAGCTTTCGCCTTTCGTGACGAATTGGCCGATGTCCCCCCCGGCAAAGAAGAGTCCGCTAAGTCAAAGGATGGCGGATGAAGTAACCCAACTTGGCAAAGCCAGAATAGTCACTGACCCAAGCCAGCCTTGCAGGGGCGACGAACTGAAAAATTGCAATCGAGATGCTGTGGAATGCTCAGAAGCCTTTCCACGATAAAATAGGCTCCGATGAAAAAAACAAAGACGAATGCGAAAGCAATGACATTTACCACCATCCGGTGATGGTGATCGTCCTCGCGCTCGCCTTTCAATTTCATGGAAGGCTTGCGTGGAAACAGGAGGACCTTTCCTTGCTTCGTCATAGGATCGTTGTCCGGACAAGATTGACCTACAGTAACCTGGTTTTGTGATATCCGGCTAGTGACGGTGCGTTGTGAAGACGGGATGATCCCCGATGGATTTCGCGAGCATCGATCTAGACTAAGTCGATGCTCGGCATCTTTATGGGACCACCTGGGCGGCCCCCAGTGGGACTGCCCGGCGTCCTCCCTCGTGTGAGGCGACGGTCCGGTACCCACTCCTTGGCGAGCTAAGTCTTGGCGGCAAACTGGTCGAATGCCTCGATCGCTTGCGCGGCGTACATGACGCTGGGACCGGCGCCCATGTAGATCGCCATGCCCATCGTTTCCATCAACTCATCGCGGCTGGCGCCATGGCGCACCGCTGCCTCAGCATGAAAGCCGATGCAGCCGTCGCAACGGGTCGCGACCGAGATCGCGAGCGCGATGAGCTCCTTGGTTTTGGTGTCGAGAGCGTTGGCTTTCAACGCTGCCTGCGCGATCGCTGAAAACCCCTTCATCACGTCCGGCGCACCGCTGCGGACCTCCTTCAGTGCGATTGAAAGGTCGCCTGTCATGGCAGGCCAGTTCTTATACATCTGATAAATCCTGTGAGTGAGGTGGCAAGTTCTCGCGAGCGCAATACCGAATTAGATTGGACCGTAGCTCGGTGCTTCGAGAACTCCGCCCCGTAGTGAATTGATGAGCCTGAATCTCACCCGATATCTGAAATGACTTGCTGCAGCAGATCCCGGACCTGACCGGCGACGCTGCCGAGTTTCGGATTGTCGATGGCGCCCATCGATGCCACCGGATCGACCGCCGAGATTTCCACGGCATTTGCCTCGCGCTGCTGGACGACGACGTTGCAGGGCAACATCGTGCCGACCTTGTCCTCGAGCGTCAGCGCCTCATAGGCCAGCTTCGGATTGCAGGCGCCCAGAATGAGGTATGGCCGAAAATCGACGCCGATCTTCTTCTGCAGCGTGTCTTTGACATCGATCTGCGTCAGGACACCGAAACCATGCTTCTTCAAGGCTTCCGTTGTGGCGACAACGGCAGCTTCAAACGGCATCTTGACCGTCTTCGAGAAATGGTAGGTCATGTGTTTTCCTTTGAATCATGGGAGCCGCAGTACTGTCGGCGATTGAATGCCGAGCGCAATAGCTAGGAGAAGGCGCAGCCGCTGCGGACGCCAAGCTTCTTGAAGATGATCGCGGCCGGACAGAAGCCGGTGATTCCCGCCTGAACCATGTTCAATCCCGCGAAAGCGGTGAGCAGAAACCAGTACGGGTTGACCAGCCAGCCGAGGGTGAGGCCGAGCAACACAACAAATCCGGCGAATGTGAGCACTGCTTTATCGATATTCATGACGTGTCCCTTTGCTTGGGTTTGAGAATGATCAGGCCTGTCTTAGCCCGGCCTGTGTCCAGCTAACGATGGTCCGGGTATCCATTGCTCCCGATGTCCGCGCAATTTCGCGGCCGCCGTGCATCAGCAGCAGTGTCGGTATGCCGCTGATCCCCAGACGCGCGGACACCGACGGCGCGGTGTCGGAATTCAGCTTGAGCAGGCGGACATTCGGTTCAAGTTCCCTGGCGGCGCGCTCGAACATCGGCGCCATGGAGCGACATGGACCGCACCAGGGAGCCCATACATCGACAAGGAGGGGAACGCTGCTCTGCGCCAGGTGGCGATTGAAGTCCGCCTCGTCGACCTCGACGGGGTGCCCATCAAAGATGGGCTGATGACAGGATCCGCATCGCGCTGCGGTCGCGGTCCGATCGGTGGGGAGCCGGTTGATCTTCCCGCAATGTCCGCAGACGATCTGCATGGTCGTGCTCATGTTCCTGTCTTAAGCTCTTTGATCTTTGCGATGTTCAGCTTGTCGAGCAGGAACCGTTCGTAAAACGGTTCGCTTTCGCCGCGGCGAATTTTGCGGAGGAAGTATTTCTCGAACGCAACCTTGGCAAGATGGACCCATTCGCCTTTGGAAGACCAGTTGACGTTGCGGGGTGGAATTTGCGGCTGCGCCAGGAATGCGACGCCTGAGTCGCCGAAATCCGCCAGACAGATCGCATTCCACGTCGGCTGTGCCGTCGGCGTCTGGCCCCTTAGCAAAGCCCCGATATTCATGGCTGTCGCGGTCACCATTGACTCGATCATGAAGCCTGTTTTAGGGACGCCGACAGGGACGGGAGTTGCCCCCGTCGGAGCAATCGCCACGCACACGCCCACCGCAAACACATTGGGAAATTCCGGATTACGCTGGTGCTTGTCGACGATGACAAAACCGCGGGGATTGGTGAGCTTGTCGATGCCGCGGACGGCATCCACACCCCGGAATGCCGGAAGCATCATTGAATATGAGAACGGCAGATCGTGGGTCTTGCGGACCGATCCGTCATCCGCGAGTTCTTCCACGGCCATACGTCCCTGTTCAACGGAGGTCACGCGGGCACTGGTGATCCACTTGATATGCTTTTCTCGCATTTCGCTCTCGAGCAAGCCCTTGGTGTCGCCGACGCCGTCCAGTCCGAGGTGTCCGATATAGGGTTCCGAGGTGACGAAGGTCATGGGCACGCGATCCCGCAGCTTCCTCCGGCGCAGCTCAGTTTCCAGAATGAACAGAAACTCGTAGGCAGGACCGAAGCACGACGCGCCCTGGACGGCGCCGATCACCACGGGTCCCGGGTTTGCGGCCAGCAGTTCAAAGGCGGCGTTGGCGTCGGCCGCGTGATCGACGTGGCAGATCGATTGCGTGTGGCCGTCCGGGCCAAGACCCGGGATCTCGTCGAACGCAAGCTGTGGCCCGGTGGCCACGATGAGATAGTCGTAGCTCACCGACGTGCCGTCTGCGAGATCGACCCGGTTTTCAACCGGATGCACGCGCTGGGCGCCCTGCGTCAACAGTCGGATGCCTTTGCGCTTCATGATGTCGACGAGGTCGATTTCGATGTCGCTACGCTTGCGCCAGCCGATCGCCACCCAGGGGTTCGAGGGGACGAAGTGATAGACCGGCCCCTGGGAAATGACGGTTAGCCGATCGCCCGGCCGCAGGTTCGGCAAAACTTCATAGGCCATCAGCGTCCCGCTAAGACCTGCTCCAATAACAACGATATCCATGGTCGCCTCCGTTTGCTGCGCTTTCTGCGTGCGGCCGAGCCGGTTGATCCCAGCTTCTTGGGCTGCAATGGTTGACTGTATATTCGAAACATCGTATATACGCAACCATGAATATGGAAATCGAATTGATGGAAGCTGCCGCGGATGGCGCGGTCGACCTCCTCAAGGCCTTGGGCAATCGACACCGGCTGCTGATCATTTGTCAGCTGATCGATGGCGAGCGCTCGGTCGGAGACCTTGCCGGGTTCCTCGGCCTCCGCGATTCGACTGTGTCCCAGCACCTCGCGCTCCTTCGCAAGGATGGGCTGGTTTCGGCTCGGCGCGATGCTCAGTCGATCCACTATTCCATCGCGAGCGATCCCGCGCGCGAGATTCTAACGACGCTGTATCGCGCATATTGCCCGTCGCAAAAGGCGCTAAAAGCAAAGCCGCAGCATCGAAAGTCTACGCAGACGTAGGCCGTCGTGTGTTGAGGCAGGTCAATGACTGCGTTTCCAAGCCTGCAACCGTGCATCTGCAGATGCACCGTCCTTTAAAGCATTTATACAGGATTGCGAGTATCCCAATGTGGCTGTTGATAAGGACTGCGGCTGTGGCCGCGACGATCCTCGGTGTCCCGATCGCGGGCGCGGAGACGCTCACGGTAGCCACTCGCGCTGTCTCCGATGAGAAGGCTGTCTTCGCTACTGTCGAGAGTGTGAGCGTCGTTCCAGCGCGCGGGCGAATTGGCGGCACGATTGTTCAGCTCAATGTGCGGGAGGGCGATCCGGTAACGCGTGGTCAGGTGATCGCGGTAATTGGCGATGAAAAGCTGGCGCTGCAGATGAAGTCGCTCGATGCGCAGATCGACGCGCTGCAGGCGCAGTCAACCCAGGCGCAGACCGACTATTCGCGAACCGAAGGCCTCGTGGAGCGCGGTACGCTTCCACGTGTCAAGCTGGATGAGGCGAGGACGGCTCTCAACGTCGCCGAAAACGGCCTGCGTGCGCGAACGGCAGAGCGGGCCGTCGTCCAGCAGCAATTCAACGAAGGGCAGGTCCTGGCCCCCGCCGACGGCCGCGTCTTGAAGAAGCAGGTCGCCGTGGGCTCGGTGGTCCTGCCCGGCGACGCGGTGGCCATGATCGCGCAACAGAATTTCAAGTTGCGTTTACGCGTTCCCGAGCGCCACGCACGTGGTCTGAAGGCCGGTGACAAAATCCGTGTTGACGGAGCCGAGTTCGGCGACCATGCGCCGAAGTCGGGTACGATCGAACTTGTCTACCCCCAGATCGAGGACGGACGCGTGGTCGCTGACGCGACGGTAGATGGTCTCGGTGAGTATTTTGTCGGCGACCGATTGCGGGTGTGGATTGCGGGGGGCGAGCGGACGGCCTTCGTAATTCCGTCCACCTATGTCACGACGCGCTTCGGCATCGACTATGTCCTGGTGCGGCAGGCGGACCGCCCCATCAGCGCGCCTGTGCAGCGCGGCCGCGATCTGCCGACGTCCGATTTTTCGAACGGCCTTGAAATCCTGTCCGGCATTCGCGCCGGCGATGTACTGGTGCAACCGTGAATCTTGGCCTGTCCGGGCGACTAACAAGGGCGACGATCAATTCGCCGCTTACGCCGCTGTTTCTGCTCGCCGCACTGATCGTCGGCGTTATGGCCGTCGTGGTCATTCCGCGCGAGGAAGAGCCCCAGATCAGCGTCCCGATGGTCGATATTCGGGTCAATGCCGACGGCCTGCATGGACCGGATGCCGTCGAACTGGTCACAAAGCCGCTCGAGGCGATCGTCAAGGGCATCGATGGCGTGGAGCATGTCTACAGCCAGACCGAAGACGACCGTGTCCTGGTCACTGCGCGTTTTCTGGTCGGTACAAAGTCGGAAGACGCGATCCTTCGCGTGCACGACAAGATCCGCGCCAATCTCGACAAGATCCCCGTCGGTATTCCGGAGCCCCTGATCGTCGGTCGCGGCATCAACGATGTCGCTGTGACCGTCCTCACGCTTTCACCGAAGCCCGAGGCTGCCGACCGCTGGTCGGACAAGGATCTCTACGAACTCGCCGACAAGCTTCGCTCCGAACTGATGAAGGTCGACAGCATCGGCCTGACCTACATCGCCGGCGGCGGCGCCCAGCAGATCAGGGTCGAGCCGGATCCGGAAAAACTGTCGCTGTTCGGGGTGACACTCCAGCAACTCGTTGCCAAGGTAAAGGACGCCAACCGCTCGTTCATGGCGGGACAGGTCCGGGATGCCGGGATCGTGCGCACCGTGTCGGCTGGCCAGACTCTGGCCGGCATTCCCGATATCGGCTTGCTGCTGATCTCGACACGCGACGGACGTCCGGTCTACGTCAAGGACGTCGCCGCGGTGGTGATCGGGCCGAATGCGGCTGAGCACCGCGTCTGGAACGATGCGCGCGATAACAAGGGCAGACTGGCAGCGTGTGCCCGCCGTGAGTCTGGCGCTTGCCAAGCGGGCAGGCGCCAATGCGGTGGTTGTTTCCGAGGCCATTGCGCAGCGACTGGAGGGGCTGAAGTCTCGCCTGATCCCCGATGACGTCCAGGTCACAGTGACCCGCGACTATGGCGAGACCGCCAACGAAAAGGCGAACGAACTCCTGTTTCACCTCGGGCTGGCGACGATCTCGATCGTCATTCTGATCGCCATCGCGATCGGCTGGCGCGAGGCGCTGGTCACCCTCGTGGTGATTCCGACGACAATCCTGCTGACGCTGTTTGCCGCCAATCTGATGGGCTACACGATCAATCGCGTCAGCCTGTTTGCCTTGATCTTCTCGATCGGTATTCTCGTCGACGATGCCATCGTGGTGGTCGAGAACATTGCCCGCCATTGGGCTATGCGCGACGGGCGCCCGCGTCTGCAGGCAACGATCGAGGCTGTGGCGGAGGTCGGTAACCCGACGGTCGTGGCGACCCTGACGGTCGTTGCCGCCCTGTTGCCCATGCTGTTCGTGTCGGGGCTGATGGGCCCGTACATGGCGCCGATCCCGGCCAATGCCTCCGCGGCGATGCTGTTCTCGTTCTTCGTCGCCATGGTCGTAGCGCCGTGGCTGATGCTGCGGCTGGCGCCGAAGGGCGATGCCGCGGTTGCGGCGCACGTCGCGCATGACGAAGGCGCGCTGGGGAGGATCTACCGGCGCATCGCTGCTCCGATCGTCCGCAGCAAGCGCAACTCCTGGATCTTCCTGATCGGCGTCGGCATTGCCACCTTGTTGTCGATGACGCTGTTTGCGACAAAATCCGTGACGGTCAAGTTACTGCCGTTCGACAACAAGTCCGAGATCGCGGTCGTGGTCGATCTGCCGGAAGGCGCCAGCCTTGAGGATACCGAGCGGACGCTGTTTGCAGCGGGCCTCATCGCGCGCGCTCTACCCGAAATCACCTCGGTACAATCCTATGCCGGCACGCCGGCGCCGTTCAATTTCAACGGCCTCGTTCGCCACTATTACCTACGGGAGCGGCCCGAACTCGGCGAATTGCAGGTCAACCTCGCGGCGCGCTCCGACCGCAAGCGGGCGAGCCACGACATCGCGCTGGATCTGCGTCAGCGCCTGAAGGCGGTCAACGCGCCGGCAGGTACCAGCGTCAAGGTGGTCGAGGTGCCGCCGGGACCGCCCGTGCTTGCAACTCTTCTGGCCGAAATCTACGGGCCGGATTCGGCGACGCGCCGGGCCGTCACGGCCGAAATGAAGAAGATCTTCGCCGAGGTGCCGTTCATTGTCGATATCGACGATCTCGATCGGCGAGAAGCGACCGCGGCTGCGGCTGTCCATTGACCAGGATCGGCTTGAATTTTTCGGGGTCGAGCAGCGTGACGTCTACGACACCATCCAGACTCTGTTCGGCGGCGTATCGGTGGGCTATTCGCACCGTGGCGAAGACCGCAATCCGATCGAGATCGCCGTGCGGCTGCCGAAGCGCGACTTGGCGTGGACCGAGGCGCTGGCTTCAACGCCGGTGCCCGCCAACACATTGCCGGGAAGCAAGACGGTCGTTGAACTCGGCCAGGTCGTGAAAGCGACCACGGAGGAGGGATCACCGACCATCTTCCGCCGCGACGGACGATTTGCCGACATGGTGATGGCCGAACTGGCAGGCCGCTTCGAGGCGCCGCTCTACGGTATGCTCGAGGTTGCCAGCCGCGTCGACGCTCATGACTGGGGCGCGCTACCAAAGCCGGTGATCAGCCTACATGGACAGCCGGCGGACGAGTCGCGGCCCTCCATCCTGTGGGACGGCGAATGGGAAATCACTTACGTGACTTTCCGGGACATGGGCGCTGCCTTCGGGGCCGCCATCCTGGGAATCTACGTGCTGGTGGTGGCGCAATTCCGCAGCTTCCGGCTGCCGCTAGTGATTCTCACGCCGATCCCTCTGACATTGATCGGAATTCTCATCGGTCACTGGCTTCTTGGGGCAGCGTTCACTGCGACTTCGATGATCGGGTTCATCGCGCTGGCCGGCATCATCGTCCGCAATTCGATTCTGCTTGTCGATTTCATTCGCCACAGCGGCGGAGATGGCAGGCCGTTGCGCGAGGTCGTGCTGGAAGCGGGCGCGGTCCGCTTCAAGCCTATCCTTCTCACCGCCCTGGCGGCGATGATCGGCGCAGCGACGATTCTCGTCGATCCGATCTTCCAGGGGCTGGCGATTTCGCTATTGTTCGGGCTGGCGTCGTCGACGCTGCTCACCGTTCTCGTCATCCCGGCGATCTACATCGCGCTGAGGGGCGGGAAATCCGTTGGTTGAGATGTGGGTTCGCGATGACGTTCATTTCGTCAGGGTTCAGCGAATTTGAAGCGAAGGAGATCGCCGCTGTTCTCCGCGAAGTCGGCAACAGGCGGCGGCTTCTCATTCTGTTAAAGCTCATCGAACAGGGCGAGTGCAGCCTCGGTCTTCTTGCCGATGCCGCCGGTTTGAGCCGAGCGGCTCTGTCTCAGCATCTTGGACGGATGCGTGATGCCGGTCTCGTTTCGTGCCGAAGGGAAAAGCAAAAGCGCTGGTACCGCATCAAGGACTCCCGCGTGGAGCAGCTCATCAGGACCCTGATGAAAATTCTTCCGTCGCCGCGGCTTTTTTCGGTCAATGCGGTTGACCCAAATCAATGACACTTCCGTCTCAGGCAGTATGATATTCTTGCGAACGGATTTGCTCGATTCTGCAAGGATCGGAAGGAAGATTTGCTATAATCAAGATTGCCGTTGTCGTCTGGATTGTTCTCGGTACTACCTTGGCGGGGTGCGGTTTGCTGACCGTCCTCAGCATCGGAACTCTCGCAGACCAGGCTATGAAGCTTATTCCAATGGTGGTGCTGGGCGGGTTCGTGGTTGCGATGCCACTGTCGTTCTGGATTGCGCGAAAGATTGACCGCCGGTTGGTTTCATAACGGGCGATCGGTGACGCGGATGCCGGATGACACGAGCGGTGGGGCCGCCCCGCACGCCCCGCATGAGCACCTGTCCCTATGTCGTTGATCGCTGATCCGACCGAAACAAACTCGCAATCTCGCAGTGACGCGTGCAATCTTCTAGGCCGCCCTTCGTTCGTAGCGACGATGCCAATCTACTTTTGCAATCCAATCGGTGGAGAGTGATGCAGATCGTGGTGAGGGGCGAACTCTTCAGGATCGGGTTGCCGCTCAACTCCAAGGAAGTTGGCGCGATCGCGATTCCTGAAGCCATCGCGCTTTCCCTCGAACTCCCGCTCGGCGCGATGGCCTCTCTCCCTGTCGGGTCCAAATCGTTGCTCGAGAGACTCGGCTGCCGCCACGTTCAGGGTGGCCAGCACGATCATCGGACAAATAACGGAATGTGGTTTCATTCGCCCGGTCTCCCTTCGCTCTGGTCGGGGCGCAGGTTGCTTCCGACTACGTCGAACTAGCGCAGAAACCGAGCAAAACTGCGACCGGTGTGAAAGTGCCGACTGGTCGGGCGAGGAAAGCGGATCCCTGCTAGCGAGAGATCGGACCGGTTCCGATTTGGCGTTTGACCTGCGGTGGCCAGACTTATCCCCGAACCTGACCGCGAGAGCCCTTCGCTTATCCCAAGGGCCAGGTCGCGCCGGGCATGCGGCCTGGTATTGATTCACAGAAGGGATGGCATCTCATTCGGCAGGCGCCACACGCTGCTTAGTCGGGTGGTAAATATGCGCGGCATCACCATCGGCGTCTGAACCGAGATCCTTGCGCCAAGACCTGACCCGTTCCATTAGCGCCAGAACGACGACGATCACGAGGGCCAAGCCGATGGCCCCCTGCCAATAGGGAATGCCGACCATGTCGGTGAAGATCAGTTTCGGGCCAGTGCCGATCAGGGCTTTGTCGAGCCAGGGCTGTGCGTAGGAAAATGCCACGGCTCCGGACAGTCCTCCCACGAGTGTGAAGATGGCGTCGCGGTACCCGACGCCGATCTGGGCTAGCGTCGTTCCAGGGCAGGCACCCGCAAGCGCGATGCCGGCCCCCAGCAACAGCCCGCCTACGACGTCAGCCGCATAAAGGGTCGCCTTCGGCTGCAGTTTGACGTAGCCCAAGCCATTGAGCACCGCGAGAACGACCGCCCCGGTGGCCACCGCCGTCAGAAAGACCTTGAGCATGATGAAGTTGCGCAACTGCATCTGGCCGACGATCATGCCGGGTTCGAACACGCGCGATTTCTCCAGCGCAAAACCGAATACGATTCCCATGGCGACGCCGGTGAGGATGGCAAAACCGACAGAACTGGACATGATTGATCTCCCAAGTCAGATTCGACGAAGCAGGAGCGAAGCCGTGACGATGCCGCCGGCGAACATGGCGGCAACCGCGACGGTAGAGCCGACTGAGTGCTGCGCCATGCCGGACAGGCCGTGGCCGCTGGTGCAGCCATCGGCGATGCGCGCGCCGAACAGCATCAGAAATCCCGCGCCGAACGCGACGGCATAGCGCAATGTACATGATGAAGAGCCGAGCGCGCGTGCCCAGATTGGAGAGATGGGCTGTCGCCGCGCGCCGGAAATTTTCATCGAGACGAACGCGCCAATCGCAACGCCGATGACCAGCGCCACCTGCCAGAGGTTCTTGGGATTGATCGCCAGATGCCGGCTGACGTAGTCGATCTTGAGCAATGACGGATCGAACCAGCTTGCGATCGCGTCGCCAACCGTGACGTAGGATGACGACGCCCCCAGTGCCGTCTCGATCATCAGAAAGGCCGGGATCTGCAGCAGACCAATCACGATGCCTGCGACGTATGGCGACCACGCTTTGTCAAAAAGTGACGGCATGTGCAGTCTCCTAAATATTCAAATGTATGCAAGTGTTGTCCGGCAGGAACGAGGCGGCCTTGATCTGCATCAACGCCTTGACCGCCTATGTCCTCAACATGAATGACATTATCAAGGACGAGAATTTCGAGCTCAACCGGAACACTTTCTCATCGATCAAGATGCCGAATGCCGCGGCCTTCTACGAGGACGATCGAGATACCGCGGAGAGATCATTCTGGAAAAAGGAGCCGTGCATGAAGGACTGTCGCGCTGCGCCGAAATTGACTGGACGGGCCATGTCGGTCGACGTGATGCCGGACAGCAAAGCCGGCCCGAAAGTGGACTGATGGGTCGATCGCCGCACCCGGCGGTTCTTATGGCCGGGTTGCTGGCGCAACGGCATGCGTCGATTCGTTAGCAGCAGACGGCAAGCTGGGCCCGCATCTGTAGGTGGAATGCGTGACCGGCCACCATGTCTCCGGGCATGTCTCCGGCGGCGTGCCGCAGATCATCGGCTGGCCCGAGGATCAGTTCGTTGCCGTGATGAATTCCTACAATCAAAGCCATCGCGACAACCCGGTCATGCGGACCATTGCCGGACACTATGCGGAAGATGATATCGCCGCCTTCGCCGCCAATTCTCGCACACTGGCGCCGCAGCCGGGTTCAAAATTGATTTCGCACAGCCGAGATGATGATCGGGGCCGGACTTCTCATCGCCTGGAGGTTCCCTGCGTGCCAGAACATGTTAGAAACCTCCGACAGCGTAGAGATCGGCGGCGCCTGCGAGGAAGGACAGCAGGACTGCACGTTTGTTTCACAGTCAGGTGAGACACGGAAGGCGTTTGCGGGCTGATTTTCTTGATCCTGCTCAATGCGCCGGCACCAGAGCGAGGTACTTACAATTTAAGATGTGGCTGCGCCGCCGCAGCACGCGAAAATGTGAAGCTTTGCTCATAGCAGTCCGAGACAGCGTGTCTGCTCCCTGGGTAGCGGCCGTGGTGTCCGTCCGGCACTCAGTGGGGATGCGGCATGAGCATTCATACAATCGACAACCATGTGCCCGGCCGAAGTCCGTCCGCCGTGATATGGATTGGCGTGACGGTACTTGCGCTCCTGAGTTGGGGACTTGTCTACAACCAACTGGTGCCGTTCTCCGACTGGGTGGTGGCGTCACTTGCCGTCGATCGGAGCAGCCATCTGGGCGAGGCCATCGGCTTCTTCGTTTACGACACTCCGAAGGTCTTGATGCTGCTTACGCTGGTGGTGTTCGCCATGGGCTTCGTGCGCAGCTTCTTCTCGCCGGAGAAGACGAGGGCGCTGCTGGCCGGAAAGCGCGAAGGCGTCGGCAACGTGCTGGCGGCCGGCCTCGGCATCGTGACGCCATTCTGCTCCTGTTCGGCGGTCCCGATGTTTATCGGCTTTGTCAGCGCGGGTGTGCCGCTCGGTGTGACGTTCTCGTTCCTCATTTCGGCGCCCATGGTGAACGAGGTGGCGCTCGGCCTGCTGTTTGGGCTGGTAGGCTGGAAAGTAGCGCTCACCTATCTCGTATTCGGTCTTTCCGTTGCCATCGTCTCCGGCTGGGTCATCGGGCGGTTGCATCTGGAAACCTGGCTCCAGGAGTGGGTCCGCAATATTAGATCGAGTACGGTGGACCTCCCGCCCGAAAACGTTGCCATCGTCGACCGCATCAAGGCGGGGATCGATGCGATCCATGAAATCGTCGGCAAGGTCTGGCCCTGGATCATCGCGGGCATCGCCGCCGGTGCGTTCATCCATGGATATGTGCCGGCGGATTTGCTGGCCTCGATCATGGGAAGGGACGCCTGGTGGTCGGTGCCTGCTGTCGTGCTGATCGGCATCCCGATGTATTCCAACGCCGCCGGTATCATCCCGGTGGTCACGGCGCTGCTCGCAAAGGGCGCCGCACTCGGCACGGTGCTCGCCTTCATGATGTCGGTCATTGCGCTGTCGCTGCCGGAAATGATCATCCTGCGCAAGGTACTGACGACCCGGCTGATTGCGGTCTTCATCGGCGTTGTCGGAATGGGAATCCTCGCGGTCGGTTTCCTGTTCAATTTTCTGTTTCCATGAGCGAGGGATTTCAGGTGAGGGATGTGAAGGTTCTGGGTTCGGGCTGTGCCCGCTGCGTTGCGACCGCGGAGATGGTCCAGAAAGAGGCCGACAGGCTCGGCGTTCCCGTCACCATTGAAAAGGTGACGGACTACGCCGCCATTGCCGGCTACGGCATCGTCTCGACGCCCGGCGTCGTCATCGACGGAAAAGTCGTGCATGCGGGCGGTTTGCCGAAAGCCGATGCCGTCGCACGCTGGCTTGCTGTCTGACATGGCGCCGATGCTCGAATATCGCGTTAGCGCCAGGCGGATCGATTCCCACGGCAGCATTGCATCCACGAAAGATGCCGAAATCGTCCTCGACACGGACATTGGCGGCCGGCCTGATGCATTCAACCCGGCGGAGTTGTTCCTGGCCGCGATCGCCGCTTGCATGATCAAGGGCATCGAGCGGGTGACGCCGATGCTCCGGTTCAATCTGAGGGGCGTGGAGGTGAAGCTTCACGGGGTCAGGCAGGACAGTCCGCCGAAGATGATTTCGGTCGACTACGAACTGATCGTGGATACCGATGAAAGCGATCAGCGTCTTGAACTCCTTCACACCAATGTCCGCAAATACGGCACGATTTCAAATACCGTGGCTGCAGTGACAAAACTCGGAGGCGTGATCCGGCGACGAGAATCAGAATAATCCGTTAGCGCCTAGTGGTGCTAAACTGCCCCGGACGGTGAATGGCATTCGCATGGGAGAAGAGGAGAGGCGCTGCTCTCCTCTTCTGGCCGCAGCAGCCATCGCTCCGCTAATGCCGGTCGTGCATGCGTCCCATGCCCATGCCCATACCTGCGCTGCGCATGGTGCCGGGACCGAACGCGAGTCCGGGCAGCGTCTCCTGCGCCTTGACTTTCTGCTTGTCATCGAGGGTTGACAGGAGTTCTTTCGCCGCAGCCTGGACCTGTTCGAACTGGGCTACGCGTTGCTCCCGCATCGCGGTCATGAAGGCGATGCGGTCCTGCTGGCTGAGCTTGGCGATCGCACTGTGATCGATGCCCTCCCTGTTGGCCTTCATGGTTGCCGCCGCATCCTGGGCCGTCTTGGCATACTTCGCCCAAGCCGGCTCTTGTGCCGCAGTGATATTGAGATCCTTCTTGAGAGTCTCGATTTGCGCAGGGTTAGCGAGGGCAGAGCCGGCTGCTCCACCCATCATGCTCGCTCCCTTGCCCTCGTGCATGCCGGGCCCCATGTGCTGCATCATCATGCCATGTCCCGTGCCGCCAGATCCCATGCCCCCATGGCCCATACCTCCGGGGCCCATGCCTCCCATGAACGGCGGGCCGAAGCTGCCGGGACCCGCTGCCTGTGCCAAAGCCCATCCGCCAGCAAATAGCGTGACAGCAGCAATACCACCGATCAACAATGCCTTCGTCTTCATGACGGTCTCCCAATGTCTGGCAACAGAAATGCCCGTTGCTCGAAGGCATGAAGGGCCGCGCATTCCACCCAAGTATTACAGCAGTGCGGAAATGTGTGACAAAGTGTGCCAGTCGCAGCGGTTGCGGCAATTGGTGACAATTTCCGTGAAGCGGCTTCGAAGACGTCGTCTATAGTCCGATGATGCAAAACGGGGCACACATCCTTGTTGTTGATGACCATCGTGAGATCCGCGACCTCGTTTCGCGCGCGCTGGCCAAAGAGGGATTCCGGGTCAGCGTTGCCGCCGATGGCCGGGCCATGCACAAGGTTCTCGCCAATGGTCGCATCGACCTGATCCTCCTCGATCTGATGCTGCCGGGTGAGGACGGCCTATCGCTCTGCCGTAACCTGCGTGCGGGGTCCAATATCCCGATCATCATGCTGACCGCAAAGGGAGAGGAGGTGGACAGGGTCATCGGGCTGGAGATGGGCGCTGACGACTATTTGCCAAAGCCGTTCGGCAGCCGGGAGCTGGTCGCACGCATCCGGGCCGTGTTGAGACGCAGCCGGAGCAAGTTAAATGAGCTGGACATCGCTTCCCGTCCCAAACGCTATCGGTTCGATCGCTGGCAATTGGACGTCAGCACAAGAGAGCTGCTGAACGACGATGGGATCACGGTGCCGCTCTCCACTGGAGAATACGATCTGTTGATCGCCTTGGTGGAGCGCCCGCAGCACGTGCTGAACCGCGATCAGCTTCTCGATCTGGCGCGCGGGCGCTCCGCCAATGCGATCGATCGCAGTATCGATACTCAGGTCAGCCGGCTGCGCAAGAAGCTCGAACGTGACCCGGCCGATCCCAAAATCGTCAAGACGGTCTGGGGAGGCGGTTATATGTTTGCACCAGCGGTGAAGCAGGAATGACCCGAGTATTTCCCGCCAGTCTCTTCGGACAGACGTTGCTTGCACTTCTTGTTGGCCTGGTTATCTCACATGCAGCAGGATCGTGGATCTATTCGCTGGACCGCGAACAGGCGGTGCGCGCGGTTGGCGGGTTTGCTGCAGCGCAGCGCATGGCGAACCTCGTCCGGCTCGTTCAGGACACGCCACCCGAGGCGCGCCCTCGGATCGTTACGGCGCTCAGTGACCCGACGTTTCGCGTTGCATTGTCGGCACAGGCTCCAGCAATGACATCAGCCGATGGTAATGCAGACGTTGCCGACGCCATTGCCGGATTTCTCGCCGATCAACTGTCTATCGGCGGCGCACAGCGGCCGCTTGTGTCTGCATCCCCGGGCGGTCCGATGTCCGCTTTCGGAGGCTTGCGCCCGATGATGGGGCGCGGGCCGATGATGCACGGCTTTGGCAGCTTCGGTCCCTTTGGCGGATTTCGCGATCTGCAGGTCGCGGTTCCGCTGACGGACGGGCAATGGCTCTCGTTCACCACTGCGCTACCCCAGGGCGGACCGGCCGTTTCGAGGCAGTTTCTTCTATCGATGGCGCTTATGGCCATCATTCTTCTCGCCGTCTCCGTATGGGTCGTCAGGCGTGTCACGGCGCCACTCGCCTCGCTGTCGGCCGCAGCCGAGAAACTCGGCAATGATCTGAATGCGCTGCCGATGCCCGAGGCGGGCACGGTGGAGATGCAGCAGGCGTCACGGGCCTTCAATAACATGCAGGCGCGCCTGCGTGCGCTTGTGGAGAATCGCACACGGATACTGGCTGCAATATCCCACGATCTACGCACGCCACTGACGCTGCTGCGGTTGCGCACGGAAACGGTCGAGGATGTGCCCGAGCGTGATAGGATGCTGGCGACGATAGCCGAGATGGATGCCATGATCGCCGCAACGCTGGAATACGCCCGCGACGAGTCGATTGCGGAGCCGCGTCGTCGAACCGATGTGACGGCACTTCTCGCCTCGGTGGTCGATGACATGGCCGACCTCGGGCTTCCTGTGGTCATGGAGCCGGCGCAGCCCATCATCTGCGACTGCCAGCCGGCCGCGCTGAAGCGCGCGCTCATCAACCTAATCGACAATGCCGTGAAGTATGGCAAGCGGGCGAGAACGACAATCTCCTCAGCAAACCACTTGGTCGAGATCACTATCGACGATGACGGGCCGGGAATTCCGGAAGCTGAACTGGAGCGGGTCTTCCAGCCGTTCTACCGCGTCGAAAGCTCGAGAAGCCGCGAGACGGGCGGGATCGGCTTGGGCTTGGCGATCGCCCTGTCGACGATACAGGCGCATCGGGGACAACTCACGATTTCAAATCGCGCTGAAGGTGGATTACGTGCGTGTGTCTCGCTTGAGGGGTAACGCGGGATGTGAGAATGACGAACGTCGGCCATATCAGCCCAGCTGAAGGTCATGGGCGGAGCCTCGAACAAGTTATCCGAGTGGACGGTAAGAGGAGATCAACGAATAGTGGCACTGGCAATAGTCGTCCATCCCATTTTAACTGAATAGGGTGCTGCATCCGTTCACCAGCAAAAAATCTTTGACAGGCGGAGTTAGGGTAAAATGTCAGGACACACGCCATCTCCCCTTTGGCCCGGCGTCCCGATGGCGCTCGCATCCGCTTTCCTTTTTGGAGCCGCCGCCCCGCTTGCGAAGGAGATGTTGGGCAGCATAGAGCCTCAACTCTTGGCGGGCCTACTTTATCTTGGCGCGGGGGTGGGGTTGGCGGCTGTGCACGCCGCCCGCAATGTATTCGGGATTCCAGCACCGGAAGCCCCGCTTCGCTCAAAAGACTTCCCGTGGCTCGCAGCCATCATCGTCTTTAAGAGTGGCGGTCGACCCGCCGGCCGTAGCCGACGGGCGCTGACTCAGCGGTCTACGTCGTCTTCGGCTCGTATGTGTGAAGGGCTCCCTTCATGATGTCGCTGGCCAGCGACCTTGCGATCGCAGCGACCGCCTCGTCGTCGTCTTTCAGATTTCGGATCGCAGAAGCTTTGTCCTGGAGCCCGAATATCGATCTTGCCGGGTGGTCGCTGAGGACATCAATCGATTGTTGGTAGCTTTCGAAGATTTCGTCGTATTGAGGATCCTCGGCGGGAAGAGACGTCCCAGTCGAAAATGCTCCTGCATCCCGCGCACGATCTCTTCGTCCTCGAAACCGTTGACACGCAGGGCATTCGCCAAGCCGGCCAATTCGCATACACGCTGATCCCATGCTGGCCGATATCGCCCTGCGTAGATTTCCTGGACCATCTCTCTCTGACTCGGCGGCAACTCAAGACATGATATTGAGGGGATCGATCGGCCGAAGGATTCTGAACAATTCCTGGCGAATCTTACAGCCTTTCCACCGCCTTGAAGCTGCCGTCGGGCTGGATAACGGTTAGAAAGATTCGAGCGGGGATATTGTAAGCCGCGGTACCGAACGTCATGATGTTTCCACTAATGTCAAATCTGCCGTCATTGATAAGTCGCAACAGATCTGCCCGCGTCGGATTCGGTCCAGACATTTCGAGCGCGGCAGCCACGAGACGGCCGGAGAGATATCCCTCGAGCGAAACAAACCCTGGCTCTAGAGAGCTATCGAGCAATTTTTGCGCAGCTTGGTAATCGGCCACGACTTTCACTGAGGCGTCCCAGGGAAACGGCACCACCTGAGAAACGACAACCCCTGCGCCATCCGCACCGAGTTCTTTCGCCAAGGCATCAGCACCGACGAAGGATACGTTGACGAAAGTCGGACTAAAGCCGCTCTTGTGCGAAAGCTTGATAAATTCCGCGCACGGTTTGTAGGTTCCGACCATCACAACCGCTTCCGGCTCGGCGCGCTTAAGAGTGCGCAGCGCAGAACTGACAGCTTTCGTGTTGCGCTCGAACGTGCCTTCAGCAGTTAGCTCCAGGCCGCGGCGTTCGAGAGCGCGCTTCACGCCGGCCAAGCCATCGCGCCCGAAGGAATCGTCCTGATAGAATATCGGTATTCTTGTAAAATGAAGATCTTCGGTCAGATGCTTGATCCAGGCCTCGGCTTCAGCGCCGTAGCTCGCACGAATATTGACGACGTTATGTAGCTCCGTTGCCCGCAGAAAGTCCGCTCCAGTGAACGGACCGATGAACGGCACATTCCTGGAGGCTGCAATTGGAACTGTTACGGTTGCGGTTGGCGTACCAACCGCGCCAATCAAAGCAAACACCCTGTCATCGTCAATCAGCTTTATGGTCTCAGCGATCGACCGGTCGGGGTCATAACCATCATCGCGACTGATGAGCTTGAGCTTGCGGCCGTGCACCCCGCCCTTAGCGTTTATCTCCGTGAATGCGGCTCGGATACCTTGCCGCATGCCTTGACCCAGCGCCGATGAAGGCCCCTCAAGCACAGCCGCTTGACCGAACAGGATAGCATCGGAGCTGACCCCGAACTCGTCAGCACTGACACGAAGCGGACTCGTCGTGAGGAAGGCGGTCATTAGACCGGTAAAAATCGCTCGCCGCACTTGGTACATGGGATATCTCTGAGAGATGAAACGTATCGTCCACTAACGCAAGATATCCACACGGTATGAAGAGCTGGCTAATCCACCGTCATCGGTCCGGATTTCGATGAACCGCGCGATCTTTATTAGCGAAACGGGGCGTATTATACCTACGGAACCAATCATTAACTTAAGTGAACATACTAGGCACGATTGGTCTGCAGACTTGTGACTTTGTTGAAGGTCCATCCTCGATCATCCGCCGACGACGGCGCCGGGATCGGTCGTATGACCCAGACGAGGAGCAAAGATGAGCGACAAGGACCGGCATAGCCCTCGCCAGGGAGACGTGATCGAGTGGCGACGCCTCTCGACATCACGGTCATCACCGTGGCGGCCGGCGCTGGTTGCCGCGATCATTGGCCTTCTGCTGTCTTTGGCCGGTGCATATGCCGTCGGGAAATGGGAGGAGCGGGTCGCAAAACTGGAGTTCGAGGCCGTTGCCGAAACCCAGACCATCATCATGCAAAATGGCATAAGCGAATACACCAGCCGACTACTCGCGCTTCGCACCCTGTTCGAATCTGCCAATGAGGAAATCAGCCGCAGCGAATTTGAGGCGTTTAGCGATCGCTTGTTCGAACATCGTCCGGGCATCCTCCGTGTGGGCTGGATACCGAGGATTAACCGGAAGGAACGCACGGAATACGAAGCCGCGGCAGTTAGCGACGGTATCTCGGGGTATCAGATCAAATCTCTGGCCGCCAATGACGCAGTTACAACGGCGCCGCAAAGCGACGAGTATTTCCCTATCTTTTTTTCCACCGAGCCAAAGACCTCGAGAGTTTACGGACTGGACTATTCGACAGTTCCTGAGCGCTGGGTCACACTAGAGCGCGCACGCGACAACAATCTCATCACGGCGCTACGTGCAAAGCTTTACGAGACAAACGATGGTATCCACCCTCTCGGCGTGCTGGTTTGCGTGCCGGTTTACGTAAAGGGAACGTCCCGTACACTAGTCATCGACCGGCGGCGCAATCTGGCTGGCTTTGTCGTCGGGATATTGTCTCTGCCACAATTGCTTCAGTCAGTCCGTGACACAATGGCGGCAACTGCGGCTGTCAGCATTAGCGTATATTCGCCCGAGGCCTACCGCAAAGTGAAGGCAGGAGATCAAGCTGCTCCAGATTTCTCATCAGATCACCAGAGTCCTCAGTCGAGGCTGGCTATCGCAAGCAGCCTTACTTGGTCTGGCACTCTCACGATAGGCGATATCAGTTGGAAGGTACTGGCCACCCCAGCGACCAATGGTCGACTGATCACACATTACGATCGCGCCCTTACCGTCCTTGCAGCCGGAATTGTCATCACTACCTTTTTGGCCATATATCTCAGCCTCGCTGGGCGTAACTCACGCCGTCTCGCGGATGCCAACCGGCGCGTTCTGGAGCTCGCGCAGACCGATATTTTGACAGGGCTTCCGAACAGGGCGTCTTTTCTCGACCGATTGGAGAACGTTAACGCGCGAGAGCGCATGTATGGGGAGAGCTTCTCTATCCTCATGCTTGATCTCGATCGCTTTAAGAACATCAATGACTCGCTGGGACACGCGGCCGGCGACACCCTTCTTCAGCAGGTCGCGCGTCGCCTGAGGTCCGCATTGCGGGAAACCGACTTTCTCGCGAGGTTGGGAGGCGACGAATTTGCGATTATCCAGATGGGTTCTGACGATCAGCAGAGCGCTTCCATCAACCTAGCGGCTCGCATTTCAAAACTCATAGGCGAACCATTCTCGTTGCCCGGCCACCGGGTGGAGATCGGAACCAGTATCGGCGTTTCGATGGCACCGTTGCACGGCAGTGACCAAGAGCAGTTACTCAAGAAGGCCGACCTTGCGCTATATCGATCGAAGTCGGCTGGCCGCAACTGCTTTACGCTTTATGATGAAGCCATGTCCACGGAATTGGAAGCCCGATTCACACTTGAAAGCGACCTGAGGGATGCCATCGCACTCTGTCAGTTCGAGCTGCACTATCAACCATTCTTTGACATTCTGTCCGGCCATCGACGGGGTTTCGAAGCACTTGTTCGCTGGCGCCACCCAACTAGAGGGCTCATACCACCCGACCAATTCATCCCCCTCGCGGAGGAGAGCGGCCTCATCCTGCCTCTCGGAGAATGGGTTATCAGGAGGGCCTGCAACGATGCCGCATCGTGGCCGTCCGACACCAAGGTCGCCGTAAACGTGTCCCCTGTGCAATTCAAACAAGCAGAACTATTCGACATCGTCCAATCGGCATTGCACAATTCAGGACTGCCTGCGCAGCGGCTGGAAATCGAGCTTACTGAATCGGTCCTATTGGAAAGAGCGGCAGAAACTCACACCTTAATGGAGAAATTCAAACGCATTGGGATTTCTCTTGCCCTTGACGACTTCGGTACCGGATATTCATCTCTGAGTTGCCTGACAGCATTTCCCTTCGATAAAATCAAAATAGACAAGTCGTTCATTGGTCGTTTGACAGCGCATCAAAACAGTTCGGCGATCATATCGTCAATCGTGACACTTGCCACCGGGCTCGACATGTCTGTAACCGCCGAAGGTGTGGAGACGATCGAACAACTCGAAATACTGAGGGTGCTCGGTGCTAATTTTGCTCAAGGCTACTTGCTTGGCCGACCAGTTCCATTCGATGATGTTGACGACCAGTCCTATTCATCTCGCTCCCGAACAAATGTTGCCTAGCACTGCCGGTCGATTTTTTCGGTTGGATGCCGTTCGCGGCGCGACCGATCAAAGCGCCCTGCTGGCCTACGATCCGAAGAAGGCCGAGAAGCTGCTCGACGATGCCGGCTGGAAGAAGGGCGCAGGCGGCTTCCGCAGCAAGGACGGCAAGCCGCTGTCGCTGACGCTGTACTCCAACCCTTACCTCGCGACGGCGCGGCGCGCTTAGTATTTATAGATTCTCTGCAGTTGATCGAAGCGGCCGAAGCGTATCGGACGCAGCTTCGCAACCTGGCTCAGGAGCGACGAAAACCTCGCCAGCCAAATTGACCTTTCGGTCGTGTGCAGGCAACGTCATGCCACGCTTATTGGTTATGTGCGCAAAGGGTGCGGCCGTCACGAGGTGCCCGTCTGCGGCCAGCCGAACGTAGCAACATAGAGACAGCCCAAGAGAAGCAGTAGTTCTAGTCCCATGGATATCCAAAATCGTATCGGTGTGGCGTCGCGATGGACAGTCAGTGCGGCCTTGTCCCTAAATGAATCTAGAATCCAGTTCATCGCATCGGATTCAAAGGGCACGTATCTTCCATCGATAAGCCCGCGGTGAATCGTACGATAGGTGTCGAAACACAAGTAAGCAGCAATAGTGCGGGCGACAATTTCATATAAGAAAAACTGCATGGAGTCGGCTCATCAATCTCTGAAGAGTTATCAACGGGATTGGCCATCGACGTGTCTCTAGTTCGCTCACACGATCGTGCTTGACGATCGTTCACCGGATAGCCGCGAACACACCGCGGCCGGTATCCCTCCGACAAGCCCAACCATCAGGACCGGCCACAACTCGTCTGTTCCTCCCGACATGAAGCGCACGATCAACACTGCAGCTAGTGCTGCCGTGACCGCCGTTCCCATAACTCGGAGTGGCTTGGCGGAAAGCGCCCAATCGACCCAAGCCAGCAGCAAGGCCGGGATAATCGCGATCGCGTAGGCCTCAACCAACCAATTGAGAAGATTCTTAAACCCATCAGGCGCAGTGAACACGACCAGCGCGAGAGGCGGGAAGAGTGCCGAAAAAATCACAATTCGTTTCATGCCACTTCAGTCGGTCTTAGTGGCGATCTTGTTCAACTTCTAAGTCTCATAGTTTTGTCAGCGACGTAGCCGGTGCGTGCCTAAAACCAGTGTGCCGTCATTGTACGTCAGCGTAGCGTCCTCAACGCAACAGGTGCAGCACCGAAGCCGGGCTTGCGGCGACAACGGCACCGGAAGCGAAGCCGACAAAGCCTGGGCGAGAGCGCCAACAAATCCGTTTTCAGGTGAACCTACGCAGGGCCTTCGATGACCAAGGCTGCATGGATCACCTATTGGTCGAAATCTCACAATTCAGGTCAAGGCGGATTCAAAGATATTGATTAAAGAGGGCGTAGCCGAAGCCGCATATCCTCACCTCTCCTCTTCCCACTCGCCGTCCGGGCCTTCCGCCACACCCGACGGTCGATCGTCTCGCTGAGCTTCATTGCTCGCGGTGTCATTGCGTTCCATATTTTCGACGCACCGAACGGAGATCTCCAATGAAGCTCAAACTTGCCGCCGCGTTGCTCGCCGCAGGCCTCCCGCTCGCATCGATGGCTTTCGCCCAAGGCACCGGGCCAGCCGACGCTGCAGTGATCGATACCTGCCTGAAGACCGCGGAGGAGACCGGCGGTTTCGGCGGCGCGTGCGTCGGGCTCGTCGCCGACCCCTGCATCAAAGGTAAGCGTCGTCCCGGCCCCACCTTTCGGTTGACGTGCTGATCTGCGACGTTTCGGTTCGTTCGAACCGCTAGGCTTAGAATGGACACAGTGGATAGTGCTATCACCAAGCCGGTTCGGCGGCTGGAGGTGTTCACCGGTGCGGGGCGCCGGCGGACGTGGAGCGACGAGGACAAGGCGCGGGTCGTCGCGGAGATCGAAGCCAGTGGCGACTCTGTTTCTGGCGTGGCACGGCGGCACGGATTGTCGCCGCAGCAATTGTTTGGCTGGCGCCGGCGAGTCAGGGAAGCTCAGGCGGTCGTTTCCAAGGATGATGAACCACGGTTCGTCCCGGCGGTGGTTACCGCGGCACTGTGCGAGACTGCGGGATCTCGACAGCGCAAGGCGCGGCGGCAGCAGCGGGACGAACCGCTTGGCGGAACGATCGAGGTTGCGATCGACGGCGTGACGGTGCGCATCGGCGCGGGCGCTCCGTCGGACACCATCGCCGCGGTGTTGCGGGCGCTGAAAGCCGGAGCGTGATCGGCCCGACGGGCGCGGTCCGGGTGATGGTGGCGACCAGGCCTGTGGACTTCCGCAAGGGCGCCGATGGGTTGGCGGCCCTGGTGCGGGAGAGCATGGCGGCGGATCCGTTCTCGGGCGCAGTCTACGTGTTCCGCGCCAAGCGCGCGGATCGGATCAAGCTGGTGTATTGGGATGGCACGGGTCTGTGCCTGTTCGCCAAGCGGCTGGAGGACGGCATCTTCCGCTGGCCGAAGATCGAAGATGGCGTGATCCATTTGTCGGCCGCGCAATTGTCGGCGCTGCTCGAAGGGTTGGATTGGCGGCGTGTCCACGCGGCGCGCGAGACGGTGACGCCGGCACAGCCCGGCTAACGCCTGGACGTTTGTTGCTGTGGCAAAGTGAATCAGCAGCATCGAGCACGTCGCAAAATGCTGGTAAACATGATCTGATTTGATCATGCCGCGCGACGCATTGCCCGATGATTCCGAGACCTTGAAAGCGATGCTGCTCGCCGAGCGGGTGCAGAACGAACGGCTGCGTCAGATCATCAGGGACCTGCAGCGCCACCAGTTTGGCCGCCGGGCGGAGACGCTGCCCGAGGACCAGATGCAGCTCGGTTTGGAAGACGTCGAGCAGGCGGCGGCGCGTGACGCCGCGGAAGCTGAGCAGGCGACACCGGCAGCACGACAGGCCGGAGCTGCGAAGCGTCGGGCCAATCGCGGCGCGCTGCCGGCGCATCTGCCGCGGATCGAGACCACCATCGATATCGACGACAAGACCTGCCGCTGCTGCCAGGGCGCGTTGCACCGGATCGGCGAAGACAAGAGCGAGCGGCTGGATATCGTGCCGGCGCAGTTCCGGGTGCTGGTCACGATCCGGCCGAAATACGCTTGTCGCCAATGTGAGGATGGCGTCGTGCAGGCCCCAGCGCCGGCGCGGCTGATCGAGGGTGGGCTGCCGACCGAAGCCACCATCGCCCAGGTGCTGGTGTCCAAATATGCCGACCATCTGCCACTCTATCGGCAGGCCCAGATCTATGGCCGCCAGGGCGTCAACCTAGACCGCTCGACGCTGGCAGACTGGGTGGGCCATGCCGCCTGGCATCTGCGTCCGCTGCACCAACGCCTGCTCGACAAGCTCAGAGAGCGGCCAAAACTGTTTGCCGATGAGACGACGTTGCCGGTGCTGGATCCTGGTCGTGGTCGCACCAAAACCGGCCAGTTGTGGGCCTATGCCGCCGACGACCGGCCATGGAACGGATCCGATCCGCCAGGCGTGGCCTATGTCTACGCCCCGGACCGCAAGGCCGAGCGGCCGATCGCCCATCTCGACAGCTTCAGGGGCATCTTGCAGGTCGATGGCTATGCCGGCTACCGCCGGCTGGCCGAGCGCGGCGACGTGCGGCTGGCGTTCTGCTGGGTCCATGTGCGGCGCAACTTCTACAAGCTCGCCACACCCGGACCTGCGCCGATCGCCAGCGAAGCGCTGCAGCGCATCGCCGCGCTCTATGCGATCGAGAACGACATCCGCGGCCGCACCGCCGAGGAGCGTCGGACCGTGCGGCAGCAGAAAAGCCGCTCGCTGGTCGACGCATTGGAGAGTTGGCTGCGCGCAAAACTCGGGCTGATCAGCCAGAAGGGCAAGCTCGCCGAGGCAATCCGCTATGCGCTGTCGCGCTGGGAGGGCCTCACCCGCTTCCTCGACGATGGCCGCATCGAACTCGACAACAACGCCGTCGAGCGTTCTATCCGACCGATCACACTGAACCGGAAAAATGCCTTGTTCGCGGGCTCCGACGGAGGTGCCGAGCACTGGGCCACCATCGCCTCGCTGATCGAGACCTGTAAACTCAATGATATCGATCCGCTCGGCTACCTGACAGACGTCCTTACCAGGATCGCCAGCGGTCATCCCAACCGCGACATCGACGCGCTCTTGCCGTGGGCCTACCAAAAGCAAGACCTCAGAGCCGTGGCCTGAGAACGACGCTTACCATCAAAGCGGCAGAGGGCACGAATGACGACGTCGCCAAATGGAGAGCCTGCGCGGCGCGCGAACTCGCCATTTGGACGCAGAAAACCAATGAGGCGCTGAAGAAGGTTGAGGCCGGCGGGTTCGCCGACGTGATCAAGGCGGTCAAGGACTCGCAGAAAACTTTCGCCGCGTCGCGTGATCGCTTCTGCGTGGTCTTCGACAAAATCGAGCCCGGCATGTACAAGGGCGACGCGAGCTACTGCCGCCTGCGCGAGACCGCGAACCGCTCGCTGAGCCTGATCAAGCTCGGCGCTGCAGTCAACGAGCACTGAGGCTTCTTAGCCCCACTCTCAATTGTCTCCCGCATAGGGGTATCCTCGATGTGGGGCAGAGCGCGAGAGCTTTCCGCTATTTTGGTGAGTGGCCACCTTTCGTTCAGGCGGCTGGGCTGAATGAAGATGCGATGCAGTGTCAGTCGCCGAGGCGAGTGCATTGCGAAACTCGATAAGCGGTGAATGAGCCGGCTAAGGGAACTGTTCCGTAAACGTAAATCCTTGCAAACGACGTGACAGCCCTTCAAACGAAACCTGAAGTATTCCTCTTCCGTCATGATTGTATTATTTGGTTCGGCCATCCTTGTTAAATAAGCGAAGCTATTGCAGATGCGCTCAATCTCCAATGTAAGGCAACTCAGAGTTGATGGTCGAAAGACGCTCTTCTTGCTCCTGCTCTTTTCGCGATCCACACGGATGACTGCTCCGCGCGGACAGCGCCGCCTTAAAGTGGTCTTGTCGCGCCGTTCGGTCCAATGAAGCTGCGTAGTTGATAAGGCATGACATCCAAGCTCATGTCGCGCGCCGCGACTTGCGCTATTCAGCCAGCGTTTTGCCGACCGCGCTCTCGATGCGGTGATGATCCCGGCGGACATCGCGCCGGAGCAATTCGCCGACTTCCTGCGAAAGCTGAGAGGATGGAAAAATGCGTACAGTTGCGCGTGACGCTTCCTCAAAAGCGCCATATGTCGGCCGTCTCGATCAATTCGCCGACCGTGCCCGTCGACTCCAGGCCGTCAATGTCATCCGGCGCATGCCCGACGGGACGTTCAGTGGTGATAACGTCGACGGGGTTGGCTTCCTCATTGCCACCGCAAGCCTCCGCTTTGACGCGAAGGGACGGCAGGCACTGATCATCGGTTGCGGCGGGGCTGGTGCGATCGCCGATGCCCTGTGCCAGAGCGGGGTTGCGCACCGCGGGTTGCACCGGCCAATTTCGTTCCCATGGAGCGAGAGCGCCATCATGCGCGGGAGCGTTCAGCGCATGCCGCGAACCGAGGCGAAGCGCCCCAGGGAAGCTCCATGTGCGTGCGGCGGCAGGTTTGACGGGGATGCCGACCTTTGCCCGCTGGATCCGTAGTCGGCCCGCCGGGGAACGGGAGATGCTGTCGCCGTCCCGTCGCTGCGGCGTTCCGAAAGTCGGCTGACGAGCGCCTTGAGGCGCTGATTTTCGAGCTGCAGCTCCTTCATGTGCAGCAAGGCCGCCGGCGTCAGGCTGCCGTAGCGCTTGCGCCAGCGATAGAAGGTGCGCAGTGAGACGTGCGCCGTGCTGCAAATTTCGGCAATCGGAATGCCCGTCTCGGCTTCATGGAGAAGGTGAATAATCTCGCTGTCAGTGTGCTGAGAGTGTCGCATCGGCGTCTACTTTCATCTGCCACATTATGCGTTGACCGGATTAGTCGTCTGGCGAGCCGGTCCCATGCACCAGCTTTTGCGTTCGTTGGCGAACACGGCCGTCATTAAGCATCTGCGACCGTGCTATAGCAGATCCGCCCCGCCAAAATGGCAAAATTGACATCAAGGTCGGTAGACGGGTGTCGCTGCTTGCTCGTTGAGCAGGGCTGTATGATATTTGGCGTTGTCTGTTCGTCAATGACGGCGTGAACTCCGGCCACCTTGCACGACTATAAGGGGTCAGATTCATGAGCTTGCTGTCTCGCCGTTCGTTCCTTCATGCGACCGGGGCCGTCACGGCTGCACTGGCCGCGCCCACTCTCATTCGCCCCGGCCATGCCGCCGGCGGCACGGTCAAGCTCGGTTGCCTGTTTTCGTCCTCTGGCACCATGGCCAATCTCGAAGGACGCCTGAACCATGTGGTTCGGATGGCCGCCGAAGAAATCAACGCCAAGGGCGGCGTCAACGGCCGCACCATCGAGGTGGCCGTGTCCGATCCGGCCTCCGATGCGCCGATCTATGCGCAGGTCGCCAAGCAGATGCTGGAGCAGGATAAAGTCGCAGCACTGTTCGGCTGCTGGACCTCGGTGTCGCGCAAATCTGTGCTGCCTGTGGTCGAACAGTCCAAGGGGCTGCTGTTTTATCCGCTGCATTTCGAAGGCGACGAGAACTCCAAGAACGTCGTCTATGTGAATTCGCCGCCGGCGAGCTCGGTTCTTCCCGCCGTCGACTATCTGATGAGCGAGGACGGCGTCAGCGCCAAGCGCTTCTTCATGATCGGATCGGACTATGTCTGGCCGCGGACCATCAACAAGCAGTTGAAAGGCTATTGGAAGTCGAAGGGCATTCCAGAGACCGCCTGGAAGGAAGAATACGTCCCGTTCGGCTTCTCGAATTTCCAGACCCTCGTCAATCAGATCCGCGCCTTTGCCGATCAAGGCGGCGGCAAGCCGGTCGTCGTGCTGACGGTCGTGGGATCGTCGATCCCCGACTTCCTGCGCGAATTCGCCAACCAGGGCATCAAGGCGACCGACATCCCGGTGCTCGGCCTCGACATGGTCGAGGCCGATCTCGAAGGCCTCAACACCGAGCCTTTGGTCGGCCATCTGAATTGCTGGGCCTATCTGCAGAACGCACCGGGCGCCGCCAATACAACCTTCCTAAAGCAGTGGGCGGACTACGTTGTCGCCAAGAAAGTGCCGTTCAAGGGCGACGTTGTGATTGATCCGATGGTTTCGGCCTATGATTCGGTTCACCTGTGGGCAATGGCGGCGGCAAAGGCCAATTCTTTCGATGTGCCCGAGGTGCAGAAGGCGTTCGCCGGCCTGAGTTTCGACTGCCCGTCCGGCTACAAGATCTCGATGACCGCCGAGAACAACTACGTGTCGCGCGGCGTCTTCATCGGATCGGTCAATGCGAAGCAGGGTTTCGACATCCTTTGGCAGTCCAAGGACGCGCCGAAACCCGTACCGTTCAGCCCGTATAGCTGAGTGGCGATCGGGCGGGGCGGCCGCCGGGCCGAACGGGCCGGCGGCCATTGGTGGATTTGATGCGAAACTGCTGGACTATTGCCGCGATCCTGATCGCGGCCTGGAATCCGTCCGCGCTGGTCGCAGCGGAGGCGCCACGTGCCGAACTGGTCGCGAAGCTGTGCGGCGACACGACAGCGATGGGCGAGGCCGGCCGTGCCTTGACGGGGCTGGCGCAGGACGGCTCGCCAGACGATCGCAGATGGGCCGCGCCTCTGGCCCGCGCGATGATCGACCGCAAGCTGACCTGCGATGCTGGCGGTGCCGTCCTTATCACCGGCGAGGGACCGCAGGATGCCGTCACGCGCGCGCCGCGCACCGGCGGCGAGCGTGACCGCCAGCCCTTTCTCAGCCTGCGAAACCGGGCGCTGTTCGAGACCGCCGCCGCGACGCTCCAACTGCGTACAGCGACGGATGTCGGCCAACGCGCCGCGGCGCTGCGCGCGCTCGAGCGGCAGACCAACGGCCTGCCGGACCGCCTGTTCGAGATCGCCGCCGAGGAGGAGAGCGATGCCGGGCTGAAAGCGCAGATCCTGGCCACCGCCCAGGCCGCCGCGCTGAATTCGACCGATCCGGCCAAGCGGATCGGCGCGCTCAAGCGTATCGCGGCGACGCCGGATCGCCGGGCTCTGGCGCAGATCCGGCCGATGACCGCCGATCCCGCTTACGCCGCCAATCCGGAATTCAAGAGCGCCGTCGATGCCGCCGTTACCACGATCAATCGCGGCATCCTGACCGGCGATGTGCTGGCGGCGCTCTACAACGGATTGAGCTTTGCCAGCATCCTGTTCATGGCGGCGATCGGACTCGCCGTGATCTTCGGCCTGATGGGCGTCATCAACCTCGCGCAGGGAGAGATGATCATGATCGGCGCCTACGTCACCTGGCTGGTGCAGGAAGGCCTGCGCCACGCCGCGCCGGCGCTGCTCGACTGGTATCTGGTCATCGCCATCCCGATCGCGTTTCTCGTGACGGCCGGGATCGGCATTGCGCTGGAGGCGATCCTGCTACGGCATCTCTACAAGCGACCGTTGATGAGCTTGCTGGCCACCTGGGCTGTCAGCCTGTTCCTGATCAATCTGGTGCGGGTGACGTTCGGCACCCAGAATCTCAACTTCGTGACGCCGTTCTATGTTACCGGCGGCGTGCCGGTGATCGGCGATTTTATCTTCACCTGGAACAGGATGTTCGCGATCGCTTTCGCGATCGTGACGCTGGCGATCACCTGGGGGCTGATGCGGCTGACGCCGCTCGGCCTCAACATCCGCGCCGTCACCCAAAACCGCAGCATGGCAGCCTGCATCGGCATTCCGGTGCGGCGGATCGACAGGCTGGCCTTCGGGCTGGGCTCAGGCCTCGCAGGTCTGGCGGGCCTGGCGCTGGCACCGATCTACAGCGTCAATCCGCAGATGGGGCAGAACTTCATCATCGACAGCTTCATGGTCGTCGTGCTCGGCGGCGTCGGCACCATCATCGGTACCGTTGTGGCGGCGCTCGGCATCGGCCAGATCAACGTGCTGATCGAACCGCTGTGGGGCGCGGTGGCCGCCAAGGTCATCGTGCTCTTGATGATCATCACCTTCCTGCAATGGCGCCCGGACGGCCTGTTCGCGATCAAGGGGCGGCGCAAATGAAGCCGCTGGCGTCGGATCGCCCCTTCCTCTGTCTGCTGCTGATCGTGCTTGCGGTTGCCGTGCTGCTGGCGGGGTCGGCCTTCACGTCTGCCGGGCTGTCACCCTATCTCGCCAATGCCGTCGGTCAGCTGGCGGCGTTCGCGGTGCTCGCGATCTCGCTCGATCTGATCTGGGGCTACCTCGGCATCCTGTCGCTCGGCCACGGCCTGTTCTTCGGTATCGGCGGCTATGTCGTGGCGATGTATCTGCTGAAGCACTCCTACGAGGTGACGGGGAGGGCGCCGGACTTCATGCAGTTCATGGGCTGGACCGATCTGCCGTTTTACTGGGCCGGCTTCGGCTTCTTCCCTTACGCGCTGCTGGTGGCCGCCGTCGTCACGCTGCTGGTCTCCGGCGTGTTCGGTTACGTGTCGTTTCGCTCGCGGGTCGGTGGCGTCTATTTCGCGATCATCACGCAGGCGCTGGTCTACGTTGCGATGCTGCTGATGTATCGCAACGATACCGGCTTCGGCGGCAATAACGGCATGACGGGTTTCACGGTCGCGTTCGGCTGGCCGGTCGGCGCTCCGGGCGTCGTGATCGCCATGGCCGCGCTCTCGGTTGTGGTGCTCGGCCTGACGCTGCTCGGGTGCCGCCGGCTGTTGGCGAGCCGCTTTGGGGTGATGATCGTCGCGGCGGGGGACGATGAGGTGCGGCTGCGCACGCTGGGCTACGATACGCTGCGGCTGAAGCTCGCGGTGTGGTGCCTGTCGGCGGTGATTGCGGCGGTAGCCGGCATGCTCTACGTGCCGCAGGTCGGCATCATCAACCCGCGTCTACTGTCGCCTGAACTGTCGCTGGAGATCGCGGTCTGGGTGGCAATCGGCGGGCGCGGCAATCTGATCGGCGCCGTGATCGGCGCGGTGCTCGTCAATGCGATCAAGTTCTGGCTGTCGGCGGCGGCGCCGGAGCTTTGGCCGTTCATCCTGTCGGGCCTGATCGTGATGATCGTGCTGGTATTTCCCAACGGGCTGATCGACCTCGCGAAGATGAAGCTGGTGCGTCCGATGGGCGTCAAGCGCATCGCCGCCGAAGCGCCGGAGTTGCCGTGATGGCGGTGGCGTTGCTGGTCGACAACATCACCGTGGAATTCGGCAGCTTCCGCGCCATCGACGCGCTGTCGCTGGCGGTGGATTTCGGCGAGGTGCGCGCCGTGATCGGCCCCAACGGCGCTGGTAAGACGACGCTGCTGGATGTGGTCTCCGGCATTGCTCACCCGAAGCGCGGGCGGGTGATCTTCGACGACACCACGGACGTCACGCGCAGCAGCGAATCGGACATCGCTCGGGCCGGCATCCGGCGAAAGTTCCAGAAGCCGAGCGTCTTCGAGGGCCTCAACGTACACCAGCACATCGCCATCGGCGCGCAGGGCGGAGTACGGCGTTCGCTCTCGCCCGGCGAACTGGCGACGCGCATCGACGAGGTACTCGAAGCCATCGGCCTGCGCGACCTCGCGCAGCGTTCCGCGGCGGAACTGGGCCACGGCCAGAAGCAGTGGCTGGAGATCGGCATGGTGCTGGCGTCGAACCCCAAGGTGCTGATGCTCGACGAGCCCGTGGCCGGCCTCACCGACGACGAGACCGAGCGCACCGTGGCGCTCGTCCGCAGTCTGAAGCGTGCCGACCGGGCGATCGTCATCGTCGAGCACGACATGGAATTCGTCGAAAAGGTCGCCGACCGAGTCACCGTGCTGCACGAGGGCCGCACGCTGTTCGAGGGATCGATGGCCCATGCGCGCGCCGACGAACGCGTCATCGACGTCTATCTGGGGCGATGATTATGCATTTCCGCGTCGAAGGACTAGACCAGCATTACGGCAGCGCGCAGGTGCTGCGCCAGGTCAAGTTCGACATCGTTCCCGGCGAATGCGTCGCGGTGCTTGGCCGCAACGGCGCCGGCAAGACGACGCTGCTGAAATGTCTGATGGGCGTGCTGCCCGTCACCCGGGGCAGGGTGCTGATCGACGACACCGAGATCACCGGCTGGTCACCGAACCGGCGGTCGGCCCACGGCGTGGCCTATGTGCCGCAGGGCCGTGAGATATTTGCCGAGCTGACGGTGGCTGAAAATATCGAAGCCGCCGCGCGGGCGCACGGCACCTTTGGCACCGCGCTGGTTGACGACACGATTGCGCTGTTTCCGGTGCTGACCCAGATGTGGCGGCGCCCCGGTGGCGCACTATCGGGCGGCCAGCAACAGCAGCTCGCGATCGCGCGCGCTTTGGTCACTAATCCCTCGCTGCTGATCCTGGATGAACCGACCGAAGGCATCCAGCCCAATGTGGTCGCGGCCATTCGCGACGTGCTGGCGTCGTTCAAAGGAAAAATCTCGCTGCTGCTGGTCGAGCAATATCTCGATTTCGCGATCAGCCTTGCGGACGCCTTCGTCGTGCTGTCGCGCGGCAGCGTCGTCGAATCCGGCCGCATGGAATCCTCCAGCCGCGAACTTCTGCAGCGCCACATCGCCATCTGACCATTGTCACCTAAGGAGTTATTCATGTCCCGCCGCCACGAAATCTCGTCCGCCCCCGAAAACATGGTGTGGGGTTACATCGACAGCACGACTAAGCCGGTGCTTGAAATTGCCTCCGGCGACACCGTCACGCTGCATTCCTTTCCCGCAGGCGGCAAGGAATCACTGCCGGCGGACCTCAGTATCGTGCCCGCAGATTATCTGGCCGCGCTCGATCAGCTTGTTCAGGGCGCCGGACCGCATTTCATCACCGGCCCGGTCTACGTGAAGGGCGCTATGCCCGGCGATGTACTGCAAATCGATATCCTCGACGTGAAGGTGCGTCAGGACTGGGGCTTTGTCGCGATCCTGCCGCTGCTCGGTACGCTGCCAGACGAGTTCACCGAATACGAGACCATTCATCCGGTCGTCGATCACAAGAAGAACGTCTGCGTGATGCCATGGGGTACTGAAATTCCGCTCGACCCGTTCTTCGGAATTATCGCCACCGCGCCGCCGCCGGCCTGGGGCCGTTGCGGTTCGCCGGTGCCACGCAGCTTCGGCGGCAATATGGACAACAAGGAGCTGCGTGCCGGCACAACGCTCTATCTGCCGGTGTTCAACGAAGGCGCTTTGTTCTTCGCCGGTGACGGCCACGGCGTGCAGGGCGACGGCGAGGTTTGCATCACCGCACTCGAGACCGGCGTGACCGGCACGTTCCGTCTTACCGTCCGCAAGGACATGGATCTGAAATGGCCATTTGCGGAGAGTACCACGCATCTGATCTCGATCGGTCTTGACGAGGATCTCGACGATGCCGCCAAGCAGGCGGTGCGCGAGATGGTGAAGCAGGTCTGCGACCGCACCAACCTGTCGCGCAATCAGGCCTACATGCTGTGCTCGCTCGCCGGAAATCTGCGCGTGACACAGCTCGTCGACGGCAACAAGGGCATCCATATGCTGTTGCCGAAGGCCCTTCTGTAGGAACGTTTATCGAGGGGCCTGGTACCGGACATGTTAGCTTGCCTTGAAGGAAGTTATTTCGCTTTCGACGATACATGATCGGTAATCGCAGTCAGCGAATGCGTGCGTCCGATGTCACGGCTCCGAACCGCGATGACATCGAGGCGCCCGGTCCTATTGGCAAGGTTATCCAGACGGACTCGATGCGGAAGTTCGCCGGCAATTGCGGTCGTATCGAAAACGTATCCCGATGTCCAGGAATCTATGGGGCGCTGGACCCGCGGCAGCCCCTCGACGATTTATCGCCGAGGGGCCTTTGATCGATGGCGCCAACAGGGCCACGCATGACCCGATTCCGGAAGTAAAGGTCAAATTGTAGCGGCTGCCGCCGCAGCTGTAGGCAGCCAGGCGGACCATTAGCAGCCCTTATACTTCGCATTTCGACTTCCGATTTTACAAAGCAGCCACTTACATCGCACCTTCGCCGCGATCGATGCGGTTGCGAGCACGCGCCATCTCGCCGCCCTCTGCCCCATCCCAGCGCGACGGAGAGAGCCATGTTGGACGAGGATAATGCTGACGCGAAGCGAGCCGTGAAAAAGGGACTTTCGCGACGCGCCGTGCTGAAAGGCAGCGCCGCGATCGCCGGCGCCGCGATCGGCTCCGAGGTGATCGGCGCGCCGACCATCTGGGCGCAGGAGATCAAGGACATCGAGCTGCGCCACGTCGGCGTGTCGTATTCGGTGGTCAAGGCGATCGGCGACCAGGCGGCCAAGGACCTCGGCTTCAAGGTCACGATGCAGAACCTCGACACGTCGGCCGCGATCAACCGCTTCATCAGCCAACCTGACTCGGTGGATATCGCCGATCTCGAGGGATGGCAGGCCAAGCTGGCCGCCAAGCGCTCGGTGATCCAGGGCATCGAGGTCAAGAAGATCAAGGAATTCGACAACATCCTGCCGATCTTCACCAAAGGCGAGATCGACGGCCACAAGATCCCGCGCCAGGGTATCTCGCCCTATGAGGCGATGTATATCGCCAAGGCCAATTCCACCGATCTGCACGACGGTGTCACCGAGTGGGCCACGTTCCTGCCGCAGGTCTACAATGCCGACTCGATCGGCTACCGCCCCGACCTGGTCGGCCACGAGGTGACGCAGTGGAAGGACCTGATCGATCCCAAATTCAAGGGCAAGGCCGCGATCCTCGATGTTCCCGCGATCGGCATCATGGACGCCGCGCTGTGCTTCGAGAGCGCCGGGCTGATCACGTACAAGAACAAGGGCAACATGACCAAGGAGGAGATCGACTTCACCTGCAACAAGCTGATCGAGCTGAAGAAGGCCGGCCAGTTCCGCGCGACATGGACCACTTTCGACCAGTCGGTTCAGCTGATGGCCGCGGGCGAGGTGGTGATCCAGTCGATGTGGTCGCCCGCGGTGGCTGCGGTGCGCGTGAAGGAAATCCCCTGTGTCTATGCCGCGGTCAATATCAAGGACGGCAAGGAAGGCTATCGCGGCTGGTGCAACGGCATGGGCCTGATGAAGCACCTGTCTGGCAAGAAGCTGGATGCGGCCTACGAATATCTCAACTGGTACCTGTCGGGCTGGCAGGGTGGCTTTGTCGGTCGCTATGGCTACTACAGCCCGGTGCCGTCCACCGCGAAAAAATTCCTGACGCCCGCGGAATGGGACTTCTGGTACGACGGCAAGCCCGCGCCCACGGTCATCAACGACCCCTACGGCGTGCCGATGGAGAAGGCCGGCACCAAGCGCGACGGCGGCTCGTTCCTCGACCGCGTCAAGAACATCTCGTGCTGGAACACGCTGATGGACGAGGCGGCCTACATGAACAAGCGCTGGAACGACTTCAAGATTGCATGATGCCATCCTCCGTCGCGGCGACATGCGCTGCGGCGGAGGCCCTTCGGTCAACTGAAATGATTCAGGCTTCCACGATGTTGCGAAAAAATCTGTCGGCCTGGCTGTATGTGACGCCGCTGATGCTGGTGCTGATTCCGTTCTTCCTGCTGCCGATTTTAGTGGTGCTGGTGGCGAGCGTGTTCGAGACCGACGGCTTTGGCGGTCTGATCCCGACCTTCACGCTGGCCAATTACGTGGACGTGCTGACCTCGGCGCAGACCTTCCACCTCTATGTCGCAACACTGAAGTTCACCGTGTTCACTTGGTTCTTTACGCTGATCATCGGCTTCCTGGTGGCGTATTTCCTGGTCTTCCATGTCCGCAACCAGTTGCTGGCGATAGGGCTGTTTCTGGTTTGTACCGTGCCGTTCTGGACTTCGAACATCATCCGGATGATTTCCTGGATCCCGCTGCTCGGCAAGGAAGGCCTGGTCAATTCCTCACTGCAGGGCGTGGGTATCATCAACGCGCCGCTGGAAGTTTTGCTGTATTCCGGTCTCGCGGTGGTGATCGCCTATGTGCACCAGCTCACCATCTTCATGGTGGTGCCGATCTTCAATTCGATGGCGCGGATCGACAAGCGGGTGATCGAGGCCGCGCTCGATGCCGGCGCCAGCCGGCTCGACATCATGCGCTATATCGTGATCCCGATGTCGAAGAGCGGCATTGGCCTCGGCTCGATCTTCGTGGTGTCGATCGTGATGGGCGACTTCTTCGTCGTCAAGGTGATGTCGGGCGGCAGCTCGGCCTCCGTCGTCAGCGCGTTCTATGAGAATGTCGGCGTGCTGCAGTACCCGATCGCCGCCGCCAGTGCCGTGCTGCTCACCGTGGTACTGGTGGTGGTGATCTCGCTGATCCTGAGCGCGGTCGATATTCGCCGGGAGATCACGCAATGACCGTGGCGCTCGACAAGCTGGCCGTGCCCGCGGCGAAAGCCCGCCGTGGCGCGCTTTCGCCGCGCAGCGGGCGGCCGTGGACCTTCTACGCGCTGGCCACCGTGTTCACGCTCTACGTCATCGCGCTTTATGGGCCGATGATCTGCATCTACATCCTGTCGTTCCAGGATATCCGCGGCGGCCTCGTGTTCCCGATGAAGGGTCATTCGCTGCACTGGTTTGTCGACCTGATCACCCAGGCGCGCACCGGCGACGTCAAGGGATCGTTCGACCGCTCCATCAAGCTGGCGGCAATGGTCACCGTGATCACGCTGGTGTTCTCCTTCATGGCCGGGCTGGCGTTCCGCCGCCGCTTCTTCGGTGACACCTTCGTGTTCTACCTGATGATCGGCAGCCTGGTCGCACCCGGTCTGGTGCTCGGCATCGGCATCGGCCTGCTGTTCCAGTGGGTTGGCATCAATGCCAACTGGTACTCCTCGGCGATGGGCGCGCAACTGTCGTGGACGCTGCCGTTCGGCGTGCTGGTCATGTTTGCGGTGATGTCGCGCTTCAACAATTCATGGGAAGAGGCCGCGCGCGATCTCGGCGCCAGCCGCTGGCAGACCATTCGCATGGTGGTGATCCCGATCCTCGCTCCCGGCCTTGTCGCGGTCGCTCTGTTCGGTTTCACGCTGTCATACGACGAGTTCGCTCGCTCGCTGCAGACTGCGGGCTCACTCAATACCCTGCCGTTGGAGATCTGGAGCATGACGCTGAACGTCACCTCGCCGTCGCTCTATGCGCTGGGCACGGTGACCACGGTTGTCTCCTTCCTTACGATCGGCATCAGCATCGGCGCCATCGTTCTGATCAACAAGCGTCGCGGTATTCGCGCGACCCCGACCCATTGAGGAATTCGATCATGCGATCCGGCGGCGGCGATATCGAACTGGCGGGGCTCTGCAAAAGCTACGACGGCCGGACCAATGTGGTGGACGGCGTCAACCTGAAGATTCCGGACGGTGCCTATTGCTGCTTCCTCGGGCCCTCCGGCTGCGGCAAGACCACGATCCTGCGCATGATCGCCGGCCACGAGGACCCGACGGCCGGCGAGATCGTGATCGGCGGCGACAATGTCGTCGGACTGGCGCCGATCGAGCGCCGCACCGCCATGATGTTTCAGTCTTACGCGCTGTTTCCGCATCTCTCCGTGCGCGACAACATCGCCTTCGCGCTGCGGGTCCGCGGCCAGTCGAAGGCCGAGCGCTACCGCGCCGTCGACAGCATGATGGAGAAAGTGCGTCTCACCGAGCTGGCCGACCGGCTGCCGGCCAACCTGTCCGGCGGCCAGCAGCAGCGCGTTGCACTGGCGCGCGCGGCGATTACCGAGCCGCGGGTGCTGCTGCTGGACGAACCGCTGTCGGCGCTCGACGAACAGTTGCGGGTGCAGATGCGGCAGGAACTGCGCCGCATGCAGCGCGAACTCGGCATTACCTTCGTTCACGTCACCCACACCCAGTTGGAGGCCATCGCGCTGGCCGATATCGTGGTGGTCATGGAAAAGGGCAAGATCAAGCAGTCCGGTCCCGCCCGCGACGTCTACGCCAATCCGCGCGACCGTTATGTCGCGGAGTTTCTCGGCGGACAGAACGTGCTGTCCGGCAAGGTCGAGGCTGTGGGCGCGGACCACCTCGTGCTGTCGCAGCCCAGCCGTAGCGGCATTCATATCGGCCTGCAGCCCGGCAACAGGATTGCCGCTGGCGACCGCATTGACCTCGCCGTGCGTCGCGATGATATTGAACTGATGCGCGCCAGTTCCGCCGGCCCGGGGGAGGGGGCGACCGCGCTGCCAAGCCGCGTGCTGGCGATCGAATATCAGGGATCTTTCGTCAAGGTGATGCTCGACACCGTCCCTAATGAAGAATTTATCGCCTACATCCCGGAGCGCACGTTCTTCCGCGACCCGTTCGATATCGGCGATCTGCTGCTGGCCACCTGGCCCGCAGGCCGCGCCCGCATTCTCGCCTGATGCCAGCCCACCGGAGGTCCACCATGATCGTCAACTTCACTCTCAACGGCCGCGCGCGAACGGTCGATGTCGTGCCGGCCGCGCTGGTATCCGAACTGCTGCGCGAGAACCTTAACCTCACCGGCACCCATGTCGGCTGCGATACCAGCCAGTGCGGCGCCTGCGTGGTGCTATTCAACGGCGATGCGGTGAAAAGCTGCACGCTGCTGGCGCCCGCGCTGGAGGGTGGCACGCTGATGACCATCGAGGGGCTGGCGGCCAAGGGCGGTTCCAACCAGTTGCATCCGATGCAGCAAGCGTTTCACCAGAACCACGGCCTGCAATGCGGCTTCTGCACGCCGGGCATGGTGATGACCGCAATGGCGATGGTCGGCAAGAACCCGAATCCGACCGAGGCCGAGGTGCGTCACGGCCTCGAAGGCAACATCTGCCGCTGCACAGGCTACCAGAATATCGTCACATCGATCATCGCCGGCGCCGCCGCGATGAACGCCCCCGCGATCGGAGACTGAGCCATGTCGAACATCATCGGAATTGGTGAATCGCCGCGCCGCAAGGAAGACTTCCGTTTCCTCACCGGTCGCGGAAACTATGTCGCCGACATGAAGCGGCCGGACGCCACCGTCGGCGTCTTCATCCGCTCGCAGCACGCCCATGCGGTGATCCGCAGCATCGACACCAAAGCGGCGCTGGCGCTGCCGGGCGTCGAGGCGATCCTGACCGGCGATGACGTCGCCGCCGACGGTCTCGGCGGCATGCCATGCGGCTGGGGCATCAGCAACGCCGAAGGCTTGCCGATGAAGGAGCCGAAATTCCCGATGTTGGCGCAGGGCAAAGTCCGCTTCGTCGGCGACATGGTGGCGTTCGTGGTTGCCGACACGCTGGCGCAGGCGCGCGCCGCGGCCGAACTGGTGGTGATCGATTACGAGGTACTGCCGGCAGTGGTCGGCGTGCTGGAAGCCGTGCGTCCCGGCGCACCGCAATTGTTCGACGACGTGCCGAACAATTTGTGCTGCGACTGGGAGATGGGCGACAAGGCAGCCGTTGCGGTCGCGTTCCGCAAGGCAGCGCATGTGGCAAGGCTCAGCCTGGTCAACAACCGCCTGATCGGCAATCCCATGGAGCCGCGCTCGGCGATCGCCGAATACAACGCCGGCACCGGTCACTACACGTTGTGGACCACAAGCCAGTTTCCGCATGTGGTGCGCTTCCTGATGGCAGCCTTGGTGCTCAACATTCCCGAGCAGAAGCTGCGCGTCGTCGCCCCCGATGTCGGCGGCGGTTTTGGTGTCAAGCAGTTCCACTACGGCGAGGAAGCCGTGATCACCTGGGCGGCGAAGCGCGTCGGTCGGCCGATCAAGTGGGTCGCGGATCGCTCGGAAGGTTTTGTCTCCGACCGCCACGGCCGCGACCACGTCACCGAAGCCGAACTGGCGCTTGACGAGAACGGCAAGTTTTTGGCGTTGAAGGTCAACACGCTGGCCAACATGGGCGCCTATCTCTCGACCTTCGGGCCGAACATCCCGACCAACCTATACGCGCCGCTGCTCGGCGGCGTCTATACGACTCCGGTGATCTACTGCAACGTCAAGGTGGTATTCACAAACACGGTGCCGGTCGACGCCTATCGCGGCGCGGGCAGGCCGGAAGCCACCTTCGTGGTCGAGCGCATCGTCGATGTCGCCGCCGCCGAAATGGGCATCGACCGCGTCGAGATCCGCCGCCGCAATATCATTCCGAAGGAAGCCTATCCCTACCAGACGCCGATGCTGGTCGAATATGATTCCGGCGACCCGATGGGTTGTCTGGAAGGCGCGCTGGTGGCCGCCGACGTCGCCGGCTTCGCCGAACGCAAGGCGGCGTCCGAACGCGAAGGCAAGTTCCGCGGGCTTGGCTACTCCACCTATGTGGAAGCCTGCGGCCTGGCGCCATCGCGCTTTGCCGGCCGGCTCGGTGCGCGCGGCGGTCTTTATGAGAGCGCCACGGTCCGTGTGCATCCGACCGGGCAGGTCACGGTGCTGATCGGCACCCACAATCACGGCCAGGGCCATGAGACGACCTTCGCCCAGATCATCTCGGAAAAGCTCGGCGTCAATTTCGAGAATGTCGACATCGTGTTCGGCGATACCGACCGCGTACAGTTCGGCATGGGCACCTATGGCTCGCGCTCTTTGGTGGTCGGCGGCGCTGCGCTGTCGAAGGCCGGTGACAAGGTGGTGGTCAAGGGCAAGAAGATCGCAGCGCATCTGCTGGAAGCCGGCGAGCAGGACATCGAGTTCAAGGAAGGCGTGTTCTCGGTCGCAGGCACCGACCGCAGCAAGACATTCCAGGAGATCGCCGGGGCGGCCTACGTGCCGCACAATTATCCGCTCGAAGTACTCGAGCCCGGGCTTGAAGAGCAGGCTTACTACGACCCCATCAACTTCACCTATCCGGGCGGCTGCCACATCGCCGAGGTGGAGATCGACCCCGAGACCGGCATTGTCACGCTGGCGCGCTACACCGCGGTGGATGACGTCGGCACCGTGATCAATCCGATGATTGTCGAGGGCCAGCCGCATGGCGGTATCGTGCAGGGCGTCGGGCAGGCTCTGTTCGAGGGTGCGGTCTATGATGAGGTGTCCGGGCAGCCGCTGTCCGGCTCGTTCATGGACTACACCATGCCGCGCGCCGACCACGTGCCGAACATGAACGTTCAGACCCACTCGACACTGTGCACGCATACGCCGATGGGCGTCAAAGGCTGTGGCGAGGTCGGTACGATCGGCTCGCCCGCCGCCGTGATCAACTCGGTCGTCGATGCGCTGTCGCATCTCGGCGTACAGCATGTCGACATGCCGGCGACGCCGAACCGGATCTGGCGGATCATCCAGAACGCGACCATGCCGCAAGCGGCGGAATAGGAACACGCCATGACCTTCGCATTCCACCAACCCGCCACATCGCCCGAAGCCGTCGCACTGCTCGGCAGCATCCCCGACAGCACGCCATTGGCCGGCGGTATGACGCTGCTGCCGACCATCAAGCAGCGCCTCGCCACGCCGGCCGCGCTGATCGACCTGTCAAAAATTCCCGCGATGTCGTCGATTTCAGTCGAAGGCGACACGCTGGTGATCGGCGCGATGACGCGTCATGTCGACGTCGCGGAATCCGCGATCGTGGCAACGGCCATCCCGCTGCTGGCGAAGCTCGCGGTCGGGATCGGCGATCCCGCCGTCCGCAACCGCGGCACCATCGGCGGCTCCGTCGCCAACAACGACCCCTCCGCGGATTATCCGGCGGCTGTGCTGGGGCTGGGCGCGACGATCGTCACCGACCGCCGCGAGATCGCCGCGGCGGATTTCTTCACCGGCCTGTTCGAGACGGCGTTAGAGCCCGGTGAAGTCATCACGTCGCTGCGCTTCCCGGTGCCCGTGCGGGGCGGCTACGCCAAGTTCAAGTCGCCGGCCTCGCGCTATGCGGTGGTCGGTGTCTGCGTGGTTCAATCGCCTGGCGGTGTCTGCGTGGCCGTCACCGGTGCTGGTCCCGGCGTATTCCGGGTGCCGGAAATGGAGGCGGCGCTGGCCGAGTCCTTCACGCCCGCCGCGGTCGCCTCGATCAAGGTCTCGGCGGACAATATGAGTTCGGACATTCATGCCGATTCCGAGTACCGCGCGCATCTCATCACCGTGATGGCGAAGAAGGCGGTGGCCGCGGCGATCGGCTAGACCGGCCGCCTGGCGCGGGGGCGGTAGACCTGGTCGGGCGGGCGGATGCGTCGCGTGCCCGGGATTTCTGCGGCGGCGCCGTCCTGCCCGTCACCGGCGTGCATAAATGTGCAGGCGCTCGAGGATGCCTTCAGGGCGGGTTGCTCGGACAGGCCCGCCGAGCCAGGGTGATGTCCGACCGTGAGCGGCAATTCGGTGCCAAGCAGAAGTTCGTCGTCGAGGTTCAGGTAGTGCGCCAGATAATCATGAAGGGCGCTTGCCGCTTTCGAAGTCGCGGTTGCCGATTTGTAGAGCAGCAGGTCGACCTTCGGTAGCGGCGGCAGGCCTTCGGCGGCGCCGATCTCACGCATGTTGCGAACCAGCGCGCTGCGCCCCAGCACCGTGACCGCGATGCCGGCGAAAGCAGCGGCCTGCAGTCCGCCGACGCTGTCGCTGACGCAGGCGAGGCGCCATCGCAGCCGCTGCGATTCCAGCCGCTCGATCGCATGGTCGCGGTAGATGTTGCCGGGCGGCAGCAGCGCCAGCGGGATCGGGCTTTCATTGTAGGCCGTCGATTGCTCGCCGGTCATCCAGATCAGTTGCTCCTGGCGCACCACCTGGCCGCCCGTAAAATCGTTCATCCGCGTCACCAGCGCGATATCGACCTCGCCGCGCCGGACACAGCCGACCAGCGGCGTCGACAGCGAGCAGTTCAGGTCGACCTGCACGCGCGGAAACGTCTTGCGAAACAGCTTCAAGATCGAGGGTAGCAGGAATGCGGCATAGAGATCCGGCGTGCCAAGCACGACGTGGCCCTCGATATCCGGCGAGGCCAGCCGCGACAGTAGCTCGTCGTGAAAGCCGAGGATCGACTTGGCGTAGGACAGCACGATCTCGCCGTCGGTCGTCAAATACAGCTTGCGCCCCTCGTGGACGAAGATCGGCTTGCCGGTGAGTTCCTCAAGCCGTTGCAATTGCAACGTGATCGCCGGCTGCGTGCGGCCCAGCCGCCGCGCCGTCTCGGTGATGCTGCCGGTCTCCACGACCGACGTGAGCGAGCGCAGCATCCGAATATCCAGGTTGATGAGATTCATGTATTGGCTCCGGACTCGACCTTCCTGTCCATGCAATTCTTGTGCTTGCGAACCATACGCCATCGCCTCCAGTCGAAAATGGCTTGCAAGCTGCTGGAACGGCTTCTGTTCAGATAGCCGGAACGCCTGGAACGGAGCTCTGGCTGGCGCCGCCCTACTGAACGTTCGTTGAGCTTGCGCAATCCGAAGCTATTTATGGATCCTTGCAGGTCGTGTCGCTCTGACCGGCCGCCCGTGGCGCAAAGCGCACGTCTGGATCCGGCGATGGCCGAGGTTACGCGATCTTGACGACGGTGCGACCGCGCACTTGCCCAGCCAGCAGCCCGGCGCCGGCGTCGATCACTTGGTCGAGCGTGATCTCCTGGGTTATTTCAGCCAGCTTGGTGGCATCCAGATCGGTGGACAGGCGTGCCCAGGCCTGCCTGCGCAGTTCGATCGGGCACATCACGGAATCGATCCCGAGCAGGCAGACGCCGCGCAAGATGAACGGCGCAACCGACGAGGGCAGGTCCATCCCGCCGGCCAGGCCGCACGCCGCGATGGCGCCGCGATACTTGGTCATCGCCAGCAAATTCGCCAGCGTGGTCGAGCCGACACTGTCGATGCCACCCGCCCAGCGCTCCCTCGCGAGCGGCTTGCCGGGCGCCGAGAGCTCGTTGCGGTCGATGATCTCGGCGGCGCCGAGGCCTTTCAGATAGCCTTCCTCCGAGGTCCGGCCGGTGGAAGCGATGACGTGGTAGCCAAGCTTTGATAGCAGGGCGATCGCAACCGAGCCGACGCCGCCGGCCGCGCCGGTGACGACCACAGGGCCATCGGCCGGCTTGAGCCCGTGATTTTCCAGCGCCAGCACTGACAGCATGGCGGTGTAGCCGGCGGTGCCAATCGCCATGGCATCGCGTGTGTTCATGCTCTCCGGCAGGCGGACCAGCCAGTCGCCCTTGACGCGCGCCTTTTCGGCAAAGGCGCCGAGATGGGTCTCGCCCATGCCCCACCCGTTGCCGATCACCTTGTCGCCGGCCTTCCAATTCGGATTGGTGGAGGACTCGACCGTGCCGGCGAAGTCGATGCCGGCGATCATCGGGAAACGTCGCACCACCGGCGATTTCCCGGTCAGCGCCAGGCCGTCCTTGTAATTCAGCGTCGACCACTCGACGCGGACGGTGACATCACCATCCATCAATTCCGCCTCGTCGAACTGTACGAGCGCAGCGGTGGTGCCCTTTTCCGCCTTGTCGATTCTGATGGCCTTGAAGGTCGCCATGGGTCATTCCTATCCGTTGTTGCTGCAAGCCTAGCTGTAGAAGATGCCGCCATCGACATTGAGCGCCTGTCCCGTGACGAAGGCGGAATCGTCTGAGGCGAAGAAGGCGACCGGGCCAACCACGTCCTCCGGCTCGCCGAGGCGATGCAGGTCGGTGATCTTCTCGAAATAGGCGACGCGCTCCGGATCGCGCAGATTGTTGCGGCCCATCTCGGTCAGGATGATGCCGGGGCAAACGGCATTCACCGTGATTCCATGGCCGCCGAATTCCATCGAGGAAACGCGCGTGAAGCCGACCACGGCCGATTTCGACGCTGCGTAGTGTGACTGGCCGGGACCACCGGTGCGCGCGGCCAGCGAGGCGATGTTGACGATGCGGCCATACTTGCGCTCCTTCATGTGAGCGACCATGGCCTGGGTCATCTGGAATACGCCGCGGACGTTGACGGCAAAGGTCTGGTCCCAGTGCTCCGGCGTGGTCTCCTCGATGCTGGCGAGGCGCAGAATGCCCGCGTTGTTGACGAGAACATCGACATGGCCGAGGCCGGCCACGGCCTCCGCCACGGAACGCCGGCAGTCCTCGAGCTTGCTGACATCGGCGAGCACCGGAACGCACTCCTGGCCGAGCGTCTTCACTTCGGCGACGGTTTCCATCAGCACGCCTTCCTGTGCCGCGATGTCGGTGAGGGCGAGGTTGTAGCCGCGCTGCGCAAGGCCTAGCGCGATGGCGCGTCCGATGCCGCGGCTCGCGCCGGTCACGATGGCATGTCTAGTCATGACAGTTTCCTTGAGACGTTTATGATTCCGGGAAGGCAGTCGCTGAAAGTCGATCAGGCGCGCGAACCGCGAACGGGCAGGGTGTTCATCGCCTTCACTGTTTCCTCGAAGGACACGAGGTTGGCGCCGGAGCCCAGTCCCGTCGCGACGATGGCTGCCGTGGCTGTCGCCAGTCGGGCGCAGTCCAGCAGGTCCCAGTCGCGCACCAGTCCGGCGATGAATCCGCCGGTATAGGAGTCGCCGCAGCCCGAGGTGTCGCGCACCTTCACCTCGAAGGCCGGCACGGTGAATTGTCGTCCATCGCGCGTCATGACGAAGGAGCCGTGCTCGCCGAGCGAGATGGCGCAGGCACCGGCGCCCTTGCCGATGAAATATTGCGCGCAGGCGGCGGGGTCGTCGGTGCCGACCAGCGCGTGGGTCTCGTCGATGCTTGGCATGAAGAAGTCGGTATAGGGCATCAAGGGTTCGACCAGCTTCAGCGTTTCGGCGCGCGCCTGGATCAGATCGACGGTGGTGATGCAGCCGGCCGCCTTGGCATCGCGCAGCAGCGCCACAGTCGGCTCGCCGTCCATCGCCAGCAGCGATCCGACGCCGCCGAGATGCAGCACCTTGCTGCCGCATGCGGCCTTCTGCGCCTCGGGTGAAATCTTCCAGCGCGCCGAAGCGCCGCGCGCATGCAGCACCGGGCGCGAGCCGTCCGGCCGGATCGGCAGGATGGTGGCGGAGGTCGGCGCGCCGACCATCCGCTCCATCACCGAAATGTCGATGCCGACGCGCGTCATCGCCTGCAGGACCCAGTCGGCCTTCTCGTCGTCGCCGACGGCGCCGACGGCCAGCGCCTTCAGGCCGAGGCGCGCACAGGGCACGACGGTGCCGCCCGCGGTGCCGGCGACCGTGAGCTTGATCTCATCGATCAGCGCACGGCCGCCGCCGGCCGGGATTTCCGTGACGGGAACGCCGAGGATGTCGAGGATGTAGGTGCCGCAGACGCTGACGTCGTGGGGATGGGCCATCTGGCAAGTCTCACAAATTGTTGGGCAGGTTGGTTAGGTCGAGGTCTTCGGCGTGTTGTCGCTGTCGCGCAGGCCGTATTGTCCCCATCGCTTCAGGATGCTGTCGATCTCGGCATCCGGCAGCAGCGGCGGCGTGCCGAGCTGCAGGCAGCCGTGATACTGCTTGGCCAGGACCTCGACCTCGACCGCAAGCCACATCGCCTTGCGCAGGTTGGGGCCGATGGCGATCAGTCCGTGATGCGCCAGCAGGCAGGCGCGCCGGTAACGCAGCGCGTCGAGCGCCGCTTGCGACAGCTCCGCGGTGCCATACTGCGCATAGGGGGCGCAGGGGATGTCGTTGCCGCCGCCCGCGGCGATCATGTAGTGGATCGCCGGAATCGCGCGGTTCATGATCGCGATGATGGTGCAAAAAACTGGATGCGCATGTACCACGGCGTTCGTCTCGGGCTTCGCCCTGAGAATGTCGAGATGAAAGCGCCATTCCGTCGAGGGCACGCGGCCTTCCGGCGCGGTCCACGAACCGTCCCATTTCATCGCGACAATATCTTCCGGGCGCATCGTGTCGTAGGGCACGCCCGACGGCGTCAGCAGGATGCCGTCGCCGGTGCGCACGCTGATATTGCCCGACGTGCCCTGATTGATGCCCACCGCCGACATCTCGCGGCAGGCATCGATGATGGCCTGCCGCGTGGCGATGTCTGAGGCGCTTGGATGGCTCATGGACCGTTTCCCTGAAATTCGTCGCTGCGGCTCTTGCCGGCCGCTGTGGTGATGGGGCTCAGCGCCCCATGGCATAGAACTCGTCGTTCGGCCGCATGCTGGTGACGTTGGCAAGCCGGTTCGACATGCCGAAGAAGGCGGCAATGGCGGCGATATCCCAGACGTCCTCTTCGCTGAAGCCGTGGCCGTTCAGCGTCTCGATATCGCTATCGCCGACCTCATAGGCCTGCATCGAGACCTTCATGGCGAAGTCGAGCATGGCGCGCTGGCGCGGCGTGATGTCGGCCTTGCGGTAATTCACCGCGATCTGGTCGGCGATGAGAGGGTTCTTGGCGCGGATGCGCAGGATAGCGCCATGCGCGATCACGCAATACTGGCACTGGTTGGCGTTGCTGGTGGCCACCACGATCATCTCGCGTTCGGCCTTGGTGATCGGACCCGGCTTGTCCATCAGCGCGTCGTGATAGGCGAAGAACGCGCGGAATTCCTCCGGGCGGTGCGCCAGCGTCAGGAACACGTTGGGCACGAAGCCGGACTTCTCCTGCACCGCGAGGATGCGGGTGCGGATGTCGTCCGGCAGGCTGGAGATCTCGGGAACGGGGAAGCGGCTGATGGCTGGCTTGGTCATGTTCTCTGTGTCCTCTCAGGCGGTCGCGAGTGCGACCAGTCTTTCCTGGTATTCTTCGAAAGCGTCGCGTTGATCGGCAATGTGCGGCTCGGCGCGGACAAGGCAAGTGTGTGCCGAACAGCCCTGGCCGAATTGAGAGGTGCCGATATCGAGCGTCAGCACGTTTGGATTGCCGGCGGCCTCGATACCCATGCCGTCGCGCGGAGTGAACCAGGCGCCGGTGGGCAGCACCAATACGCCCGGCCGCACGCTGTCGGTGACATCGGCGGTGGCGAGGCAGGCGCCTCGCGCGTTCCAGATGCGGATGGTCTGGCCATCTCTAATGCCGCGCGCGGCGGCGTCGTCGGGATGCAGCCGGGCCTGTTCGCGGCCGTTGCGTTTGGTGGATGCGCTGGCGATGCCGGTTTCGATCTGGCTGTGCAGACGGCCGGCAGGCTGATGCGAGATCATGTGCAGATCGCCCACGTCGTGGCGATTGCCGAGCCACTCCGCCGGCTCGACCCAGGCAGGATGCGCCGGGCAATCGGCATAACCGAGACGGGCGAGGGTCTCGCTGCCAAGCACGATCCTGCCGCTCTCGGTGTTAAGCGCATGCGCCGCGGGATCGGCGCGGAAGTCCGCCAGAAAGGTGTGGTCGGCGCGCACCGGGCAACGCGCATAGCCGTCGCGCCAGAACGTGTCGAAGTCAGGCATCTCGAAGGCCAGCCGCTCGGCGGCATCGGCGCGACTCTGGTCGTAGAGATGGCGCACCCAGCCCATTTCGTCGCGGCCTTCGTTGAAGCGGTCGGCAACGCCGAGCTTGGCGGCGATCCGATCGAAAATCTCGAAGTCGGGCAGCGAGTCGCCGACCGGCTTGATGGCCTGCTTCATGGCGATAATGAAGTCGGAGCGCCTGTTGCCGGCCAGGTCGTTGCGTTCGATCGAGGTCGTCGCCGGCAGCACGATATCGGCGCGCTGGGCCGTGGCGGTGAACATCGGATCCTGCACGATGATGGTTTCCGGCCGCGTCCAGGCTTCGGAAAGCCGGTTCAGATCCTGATGGTGATGGTACGGATTGCCGCCGGCCCAGTAAACCAGTCGCGTGTCCGGATAGGTCCGCGTCTCGCCTTCATAGGTGAAGGTCGCGCCGGGGTTGAGCAGCATGTCGCTGATGCGCGCCACCGGGATGAAGCTGTCGATCGGCCGTGTCGGCTGCGAGATGGCCGGCGATTTGCCGAGATTGAACGGCGAGCCGACGCCGCCGAGCGATCCATAGCCATAGCCGACTCCGCCGCCGGGCAGCCCGATCTGCCCGATCACCGAGGCGAGGCCGAGCGCGGCCCAGAACGGCTGCTCGCCGTGGTGCGCGCGCTGCAGACTCCAGCTCACGGTGAGCATGCTGCGCGTATCGACGAGGCGTCGCGCCAACTGACGGATCGCCTCGGCATCGAGCCCGCAAATCTCCGCGGCCCACGCGGCGTTCTTGCGGATGCCGTCGGATGAGCCGTTCAGATAGTTCAGCAACTGGTCGGCGCCGCTGGTGCAGCGGGCGAGGAAGTCCTGCGCATGGCGGCCCGCGTGCAGGATCTCGCCGGCGAGGCCGAGCATCAGCGCCGTATCGGTATTCGGGCGGATCGGCCACCATTCGGCGCCGACCCAGTCGGGCAGGTCGTCCTTCAGCGGCGAGACGTGGATGATGCGGACACCGCGGGCGGCAATCTTCCTGAGATAGGTTTCGAGCCGATGCACGCCGATGCCGCCGGCTTCGGTCTGGGCCGTGCGCGGCGACATCGCGCCGAACACCACCAGCGTGTCCGTATGTTCGGCGATGGTGTCGAGCGTGTTCGCTCGGCCGTCGCAGGCGTCCGAGCTTCCCAGCGTATGGCGCAGGATCACGGGGCCGGCGGCGATCGAATAGGTATCGACGTGGCGAGTGAAACCTCCGACCAGGTTGAGCATGCGCTTGAGCAGCGACGAGGCGTGATGCAGACGGCCGGCATTGGTCCAGCCATAGGAGCCGGCGAAGATCGCCGCGTTACCATGCGTTCCGGCGACGCGGCGGATTTCATCCGCCACCAGCGTTGTCGCCTCATCCCAGCTCACCGGGATGAACTTGTCCGTGCCACGCTGGCGCCGATCGCTGTGTTCGCGCTTCTCGAGCCATCCCTTGCGCACCATCGGGCGCAGGATGCGCCGCTTCGGATTGGCCCATTCCGGCACTGAATGGATGATCGGCGAGGGGGCCGGATCATGGGCGAACGGTTCGACGCCGACGATCCGGCCGTCCTGAACCAGCAGCGTGTAGGCGCCCCAGTGGCTGCAATGCTGGATGCGCTGGACATTACTCATCGCTCGGCTCCCCGGCTGCGATCGGATGAATGCGGATCACAGCGCATGCGCCAACGTCTGCCCGGCCTCGGCAAGATCATGCCGCATCTGCTTGGCGAAATCGGGATAGGTCTCCGCGACTTCGTCGAGCACGCGGCCGCGCAGCAGGTCCAGCGTGGTGCGATCCGGCAGGGCAGTTTCACCCGGCCTGTCGTCATGCAGGAAGCTGAACCCCGTGGCCTGCATGATTTCGGCAAGGTTGTGTCCGGGATGGATGCTTTCGAGTTCGAAGCCCGGGCGCGACTTGTCGAATCGGAAAAGTCCCTTGCTGGTGAGGAGGGCAATCGGGCCGCCGGTTCTGAACACGCCGGGGTCGCTGACGCCGGGCGCGCTGATGAAATCGACCTTCTCGACCATGACTCGCGGCGTGTGTTCTTCTCGGAACAGGATCACCCGCGGCACGACGTAATACAGATAGGCCGAGCCGAACGAGCCGGGCCATCGCACGCTCGATTGCGGATAGTCGCCGGCGCCGACCAGATTGACGTTGCCCTTGCCGTCGATCTGTCCGCCGCCCAGGAAGAAAGCGTCGATGCGGCCTTGGCCGGCACAGTCGAACAATTCGGCGGAGCCATTGGTGAAGAAATTGTGCTCGACGGAGCCGAGGATCGACAGACGCGGGCCGCGGCCGCCGTCCGCTTCCTTCAAGGCGCGCAACAGCATGGCGCCTGCGGCGGGGATCGGCGAGGAGGCGCCGACAGCGACGTGGCGGACGCCGTCCAGCAGTCGCGCGATGGTGCAGATCAGCACTTCACGGGGAAGAACGCGGACCATCAGGCGGGCTCCATCTGTGCATTGCTCATATAGTCGGCGAATCCATCGGCAGTTCGTGCCGCCTTGGCATAGCGGACCAGCTCGGCCGTATCGGTGGCATATTCGCCCCACAGGCCGTAGGGCCACGCCCCGCGCGGCGCATGGCTGACGGCCGTGACGTAAATTGCCGGCAGCACGCCGGCGGCGCTCATCTCGTTGACCAGCAGGCTCTCCTCGACAATTCGCTCCACGGTGACCAGCACGGTTGCCGACGCGTAGGCCATGGCGGCCAGTTCGCGGCGCCGTCCGATCCAGACATTGCCGAAGCGGTCAGCCATCGGGGCGTGAAAGATTGCGACGTCCGGATGGATCGCCGGGATCAGAACGATCGGATCGCCGCCGTCGGCGAGCGGGTTGTCGATCATACGCCAGTCCTCGCGGTGGCGCAGCAGATTGCTGCCGATCAGGCCGCGAAGCGGCATGAAGGGGCTGCCTTTCTGTGCAGCCATCAGGCCGGCATGGATGGCCGGACAGGTGGCGTCTCTCAGGCGGATGGTACCTTCACGAACCGCGGCATTGAAGCGGGGTGCGCCGCCGGCTTCGCCGAGCGACACCGCGCTGGTCTCGACGGTGCGAACCAGGCCCGCGCCGATCAATTGATCCACCTGAAGACCGCCGGTCGGCACGCAGACCAGATGGAGATCGCCCGCGCCGTGCGCGATGATGGGACGCGTCATCGCCATGGAGACGCCGGCATAGTCGACCGGCAGTGCGATCCGCATGCCGGGTTCGATATGCTTCGCCATTGCGCAAAGTTCGCTCGGCACGTTCAACTCCCTGATCTTATGTTCTATATTATAGAACTTAGTTCTGAATAAAAGTAGTCAGACGAGGGTGGGGCTGTCAATCCGCTTGTGCGGAAAAGGCCTTTGGTTGTTGGGTTCTCGCACAAGCATCGTTGCGCGCGACGTTCCTGAAGGTCACCGGCACCATCGCATTGCTTGACAAGATCGAGCGCCGCGCCAACAATATATGAAATAACGTTCTATAGAATAGAACATGCAGGGAGGTTTGGAATGGTTGAGCCTGTGGCTCTGCGCTCCAGCGGTGTTGCCGTGCGGACAAGGCAGGACGTTCGCTCGCGTGACCGCGACGTGATCGGATCGAGCATTGCCGTCCGCGACGCGGTGAAGCGGTACGGCACCTTTTCAGCGGTGGACCGCATCAGTCTCGATATCGAACCCGGTGAGTTCATCACCCTGCTCGGGCCTTCCGGCAGCGGCAAGACGACGCTACTGAATCTTCTTGCCGGATTTCAGCAGCTCGACGATGGCGAGATTCTCGTCGACGGCAAGCCGGTGCAGGACGTGCCCACGCACAAGCGCGGCTTCGGCATGGTGTTCCAGAGCTACGCGCTGTTTCCGAACATGACCGTGACGCAGAACGTGGCGTTTCCGCTGCGCATGGCCGGCGTCGATCGTGCGACCACGGATCGACGGGTCGCCGAGACGCTGGAGATCATGCGGCTGTCCGAGCACGCGGCGAAGTCGCCGTCGCAGATGTCGGGCGGTCAGCAGCAGCGCGTGGCCATCGCGCGGGCAATCGTGATGCGGCCCAAGGTGGTGCTGATGGACGAGCCGCTCAGCGCGCTCGACCGCCGCTTGCGCGAATCGATCCAGATCGAGATCCGCGACCTGCATCAGACCATTGGTAGCACTGTCCTGTTCGTCACGCACGACCAGGGCGAGGCGCTGACAATGAGCGACCGCATTGCCGTGATGGACGCCGGAAAGATTGTGCAGATCGGCCGTCCGCTGGAGATCTATCGCCACCCGACGAATCGCTTCGTCGCGTCCTTTGTCGGCGAGAGCAATCTGCTCGACGTGGAAGTGATGCAGAAGCGCGGCACGACCATCACGGTCAAGAGCCGCGCCGGCTACGTGTTCAACGCCGAGAGCCGCGACACCGTCGAGCAGAGCAAGGCGACTGTGCTGGTTCGCCCGGAGCGGATCGTGGTCTCCGACGCGCCGACCGCCAAGTCAGCACCCGTCACCGTGACGTCTGCAATCTTTCTCGGCGAGATCCTCCGCATTCAGGCCGAGATGAGCGGTGGCGATCTGTTGTTGATCCGCTGCACAGACACCGCCAGCCGGCCGCTGCCGGCTGTCGGTGATCGCCTCCACGTGAGTTGGGACGCCGAAGACTGCTGGGTTCTGTCATGAGCTCGATCCTGCTCGACACAGTATCAAGGCGCCCCGCCCGTCGGGTGGTTGCTGAGGCCATGAAGAATCCGGCGCTGCTGCTGCTTCCGGCGGTCGCATTTCTCTCCTTCATCTATCTGCTGCCGCTGATCGATCTCATTCGCATCAGTTTCAGCGGGCCGACCTGGTTGGCGCATTTCGAGCGGGTCTTTGCAGTGCCGCTATACTGGGAATCGCTCGTCCGCACGATGCAGATCTCGCTGACGGTGTCGTTCCTTTGCCTGCTGTTCGGCTATCCGACCGCGCTGCTCATTCACCGCAGCCGGGGCATTGTTCGCATCCTGGTGACGACGGCGATCGTGCTGCCGTATTTCATTGCGATCCTGATCCGCACCTATGCCTGGATGGTCCTGCTGGGCCGCAACGGCCCCGTCAACAAGCTGCTGGTCGGGTTGGGAGTCCTGAGCGAGCCCGCGCAGCTTTTGTTCAATCGCGGCACGGTGCTGCTCGGCATGACCGCGGTGCTGCTTCCGCTCATGGTGCTGAGCATCTACTCCAGCGTGGCGCGGCTCGATCAGGGGCTGACAAGGGCTGCTTTGGCCAGCGGGGCAGGGCCGATTGCCGTGTTCTGGCGCGTGGTGTTGCCGTTGACCCTGCCGGGCATCGGCGCCGGCGTGCTGCTGGTGTTTGTCGCCGCCATCGGCTTCTTCATCACGCCGACGCTGCTGGGCGGCCCCGGCGACCAGATGTTCGCCATGCACATCACCCAGCAGGCGGACTCGGTGACGTCGGAAGGCTTTCTCCAGGCGCTCGGTGTCGTGCTGCTTGTCATCACGCTGGCCGTGGTGGCCATCGCAGGGCGCTTCATGGGCCTCGAATTCATCTGGGGTGGCCGCAAACTGGATGAAGACGCGCCGAAAATGGCCGGATCCGCAAAGGCTTCCGGCCACAGCCGTTGCGGCATCGCCAGCATGCTTGCTGACCTGATCGGCTGGCCGTTGCTGCGGCTGTCCGGACATTTGCCTGCGGGTTTCGGCAAGTGGACGGTCCGATTGATGGGCGGTGCCGTCGTCGCCATCCTGATCCTGCCGATCATCGTGGTGATGATCATCTCCTTCAGCAGCGCCAGCTACCTGACCTTTCCGCCACCCGGCTTTTCGCTGCGCTGGTACGAGCAGTTCTTCTCGGACTCGGGCTGGATGCGCGCGTTCTGGACGTCACTGCTGGTGGCGACGATCTCGGCCTGCATCGCGGTTGCGCTGGGTACGTCGGCTGCTCTGGGTGTCGTGCGCAGCAAGATCTCGCGGAAAGTCCGCGATCATGCTGCTGCTGGTCAGTCCGATCATCGTCCCGCCCGTCGTTCTCGGCCTGTCGCTGTACAGCCTGTTCCTTCGCTTCGACATGGTCGGCTCGGTGTTCGGCCTGGCCGCCGCCCATGCCATTGGCGGGCTGCCCATCGTTGTGGTGATCCTGTCGGCGGCGCTGCAAGGCGTCGATCCCAGGCTGGAGCAGGCGGCATCCGTTCACGGCGCGTCATCGCTGACGGTTTTCCGGCTGGTGACGCTGCCGGCGATTGCGCCGGGCCTCGCCGCGGCAACGTTCTTCGCTTTCCTGCATTCGTTCGACGAACTGGTTTTGACGCTGTTCCTGTCGAGCGCAGAGCTCAAGACGCTGCCGCTGATGCTGTGGGGCGACATCAACTACCGTCTCAACCCCGTACTTGCCGTGGTGTCCTCGCTCGAGGTCCTGCTGGTCGTCGGGGGACTGATCCTGGCGCGGCCGGTGCTCACCACATCACGAAAATCTGCATAATAAGAACTCACAGGGAGGATAAAATGTCGAAATACAAGCATCTGCGACTCTCGGCTTCCGTGCTCGCATCGGCCGCCATGCTCTTGATCGGGACCGGCGTTGCGCCTGCTCAGAGCAACGTCGTGATCATGCAGGACCCCGGCGGCGGCTACGGCGACGCGCTGCGCAAGGTGATGTACGATCCGTTCGAAAAGGCGACGGGCATCAAGGTCGTGACGGTCCAGGAGGCGCGCAGCGGCCCGCGCATCAAGGCGCAGGGCGAAGCAGGCAAGGCGCAGTGGGATCTTACCTTCATCTTCGATCAGGAAACCAAGCTGCTTGGCGACTGCTGCCTGGCTGACATCGATTATACCAAACTGTCCGAACCGGCGCAGAAGACGCTCGCGGCCATGCCGGACAACCTGAAGCGCAAGAAGGGCGTCGCGCTGCAGGTGATCGGCGTCGGTCTCGTCTACAACAAGGACAAGTTCAAGGGCGCCAACGTACCGGCAAGCTGGGCAGACTTCTGGGATGTGAAGAAGTTTCCGGGTCGTCGCTGCATGCCCGCCTGGCCACGCTTCGTGTTCGAGGCGGCGTTGATGGCCGACGGGGTCGACAAGAGCCAGATCTATCCGATCGACATGGAGCGGGCGCTCAAGAAGATCAAGGAGATCAAGCCTCATATCGCCAAGTGGTGGACGACATCCGCGCAGCCGCCGCAGCTGCTGCTCGATGGCGAAGCCGACATGTGCATGGCCTACACCGGATCGATGAGCAAGCTGGCACTCGAAGGCGCTCCGATCGATCTGACGTTCAATCAGGGGTTCATCTATTACGATTTCTTCTCCATTCCGAAGGGAGCTCCGAACTACGACAATGCGCTGAAGCTGTTGTCCTGGCGTCTCGATCCGACGCGCGCCGCACAGCCGACCTCGACATTCCCGGTCGCGCTTCCGTCGTCCGTCGTGTTCGAAGCGGCCACGGACAAGAAGATCGCTCGCTATTGGGCGAACAATCCGGACAATGTCAGCAAAGCGATCGAGTGGAGCCCGACCTATTGGGGTGCGCCGTCGCCGGCCGGTAACTCGACCAACGAGGAATATGGGCAGGAGAAGTTGAACGCGCTGCTCGCACAGTAGGCGACCGTATGATCTCGGCGCTCAGCTTCAAGCTGGGCGCCGAGGTCCTGCGCTGCGAACCGATCGGGCGAGGCGAAGATCAAATATGCGGCGGTGGTTATTGGATGGATAAGGCCTTTATCAAGGGACTTCGTCTTCTCGAAACGCTTGCTTTGAGCGAGCGGCCTCGGGGCATCACCGAACTTGCGAACGAACTGAAGTTCACCAAGAGCAACGTGCACCGGCTGCTCATGACGTTGCAGTCGCAGGGCTACGTGCGTCGGGTTCCCCCGCACAGCACCTATGAGCTGACGACCAAGATCTGGGCGCTCGGCACCCATGTCATCTCTCGGATGGATTTGATCAAGATTGCCCGTCCGGTCATGGCAAAACTGGTGCAGGTGACCGGCGAAACGATCCATCTTTCGATTCTGGAAGACACCGACGTGGTGTATGTCGACAAGATAGAAAGTGAACATCACATTCGCGCCCACACCAGCGTCGGCATGCGCGCGCCGGCTTTCACGATGGCGACCGGCAAGGCGATGCTGGCGTATATGCCGGACGATTATCTTGAGAAATTCAAGCCGCATTTCAGGCGTTATACAGACACGACGCGCATGACGATCGAGGAGCTCCGGGAGGACATCGCACTGGCGCGATCGCAGGGGTATTCCTACGTTCTGCATGGCGAATGGCGTGAAGGTATCGCGGCCTGTGCCTGCGCAATTCTGGGGCGGTCCGGCGAGCTGGTCGGGGCCATCGGCATGTCGGGGCCGGATACGCGCATCAAACGCAAGCAGATTAAGGAATACTCCGTTCACGTGATGGAAGCGGCCCGCGCCATCGGTACTGCGCTCGGCTATTCCCGGTAAGTTTTGGTGCAACAAGCTGAAGGATGATCTCCATCCGAAAACAGCCGAATATCTCACAATGCGTGCGGACTGTTTGCGCTGCTTCAGTCTGACTGACCTGAGCTGGTACAGGTTCAGTGGACGCCGAGTTAAGCTAATCCGACCTTGCGTTCGAACTCAACAGGGCTGAGGCGTGCGATCGTCGAATGGCACCGGCCCGCGCTTTCGCGCGGATTACCTCGCCGGTTGGGCCGTCGTCGGCAACGGGGCGCCGCCGACCGAAATCGCGCCGGCTGGCTTCGGCGCCGGTGGCTTTTTCGGCGCAGGCCTGGGGGCGGCAACGACTGGCGCGGCGGATGGGGCCGGGGCGGGGCGGGGCTGCAACTGGTCGATCTTGGCGGTCAGGCCCGACACCTGCTCGGATAGCCGCCTGACTTCGGCCTGCTGGGCCTCCAAAAGCTGCCGGGTCGCCAGCAAGGTGTCCGCCGTCTGTTGCTGGATCGCCTGCAGCTCCTTGAGCGCTGCCGCGTCCTCGCCAGCCGTGGAACTGGCGACCGTGCCGGTATGGGACGAGGCCTCGACCAGATGATCGTAATTCAGCCAGAGCAGCCCGGAGACGCCCGCGATGACCGCCAGCGCAGCAAAGATGCCGAACACGCCGGAATAGGACTTTCGCACGGCCAGCGGGGGCCTGCCGACTTCGATATCGTGCTGGAACTGGTCGGCCAAGTAACGTCCTCAATCTGTGCGGTACTTCCTGCACCTACAGCAGGTTGTAAGCAATATGCGCGCCGCTGGGAACTGGCGGCGCCGGGGAAATTTGGCAGCCAACGGGAGTACGGCGCAAGGCGCTCAAATATCACCGCGCTGTTGCCGCAAAAAGGCACGTCGTCGCGGCAATTTCGGCCCTAATTGCCGACGACAAGGCGGTCATGAAAACCTTGGCCGTTGTCTTCGTTCTCGCCCTCGCCGCCATCGCCGGGTCCGTCTATACCGACGAACTGTGGACTAATGCCCAGGCGCAAGTCGGTGCGGGCGAATTGCCGGTGATGATGGGGCAGTCGCACGCGCCATTGGGCATCCGCTGATCCTTAGCCGCGCCGGAGCCTAGCCGCCCGACTTGTTCAGCTTCTTGATCTTGGCGTCGGTGGTTTCCATGGAGGTCGCGAGTTCCAGGATCGCCTTGGAGAGCAGCTCAATGGCTTCCTTCTCGTCCTGCGATCGTGCTGCGCGCAGCGCATAATTCTTGGCGGATGACAGTGACATCGGTAGGTTCTCCTTCCGCGGAGCAGGCTGATGTAGCGCGGATTGCTGCGAATAGTTACGGCGCAAAAAACCCGCCGGGTTGAGGCGGCGGGTTCTAGTTGGATCTCGCGGTACGATTGACCAGGTTCCGCGATTGCCAGAATCGTAGCCAATCCCGGTTAACAAATCGCAGCCACGGCGGCATCGCCAGGCCGGGGCGTGCGTGCGATATTACTGCATTGCCGTTCAACCCGCCGGACCTGCCATGCTGCCAGCCGATCCCGATCCCGATCCCGCAACCCCCAAGCCGCCGCGCTGCGCCATGTGCCGCAGCCGGATGGTGCTGGCCGGCACGCAACTGGCCGCCGACGGGGCGGGAACGATCACCTACAAGTGCCCGAAGTGCGAGTTCACCAAGACCAAGATCGCCGGCGATCCGCTTAATGGCGGGCGCCATCGCGCCCCCAGGAAGAAGGCGGTGCGGCCGGCCTGAGGCCGATGGGGTGCGCGGGTGGCCCGCTCGGCGGTCTAGCATTCGCTGCAGATCGGACCTATATTGGGGAGGTCGCAAGACGATGGCGCTGAAACTCATAGCGGACCGCAGGCAGACCCGGGGGCAGTACCCGGCGCCTCCACCGCAGCAGCTTCACAGGTCCCGCGGGACCGGATTTGCCGAACGGTAAATCACGAGGGCTGCTGCGGCGGGGGCGAAACAGGATCGATGACTGCGAAGAAGGTATGAATTGTGCTCGGCATGATACCGCCGTTATCGGGTCAAAAACCTAAATGCAAACGATAACGTTGCATTGAACGAAGTGCGCCTCGCGGCGTAACCTGTTCGGGGGACGAAGCACCTGGCAACAGAACGCTTCATGGCCGCGTCAACCGCAAGGTTGGCGCGGCTTTGTTTTGGACGGATCCGATCGCAGTTCCCGGCGCGACCCGTTAACCCCAGGGAAACCACAGCGAGACAGGGGCGCAACCATTGCGCGCCAAGACGGTTGACCCTGTAGCAATACGGGAGTGACCCATGACGATCGATTTCACAGCGATGCGACAGACACTGGCACCCGGCCGACGCTTGAGCACGTTGCACAGCAACGCCTATCAGGTTCGACAGATTTCGCTGGGCGCCAGGGGCGATCTTGAGGGCTGGCAGATCGCGCGGCTGATGCGCGACGCCGCTACCTTGCCGCAGATCAATACCGCCGAGCGCCGGCTCAAGATCTGGCTGCAGATCCGTTCTCTCAAGCTGCCCCAGGCGGCGTAGGGCGCAGCCCGCGCGCGGACCCGATCATTACGGGCTTGCGACGTCGCCGGCGATAGCCTCGTCGATAGCGTTGATCAGCGCCTGGATTTCGATGAACTTGATGCGGGCGCGTTCGGCCTTGTCGCGGTCGAACGGCGCCGCCAGCACCTTGGCGAAGGCATCGCGGTCGTCGACCATGCGACTGCGAGCCCTGTGCAGCGTATCGAGTCGTTCGCTCATCTGGATGTCCTGACGGTTCAAGAGCCGCTGTGATGGGCGCTTCGGGCACCGATGACCAGCCAATTCGATTGATCCGCGGAGCAGGCTGGCGCGCCACATGCCGGGCCTTCTTCCGACCGCCTGTGGCGAACACCAAAATTAACCATTCGCTCACCATCCCGAGCCTGACCGCATTTCCGCCGCCTTCTCGCTGCGATATGTTTACCTTCCGGTGCGGATGTGGGCTGTATCGGAAGTATCGGCCGGGGGTGCCCCCGATGGGCAGACGGCTGCGGGAATGGTATTGGGGACTATGGGGATTCGTGGGTCATATCGACTCGGCCGGGCCGCGCGAGCGGTGACGGCTATCGGCGCGTGTATGTTCCTGGCGAACTGCGCGTCCTCCGGCAAATTCAGTCGCGTCGACCCCAAATATGGCGTCTCCAGCAGCCCGCGCGTGGTTGGAATGGGCGAACCCGTGCCCAAGGGCGGCGGCACCTATCGCGTCGGCAAGCCCTATACGGTCGCCGGGAGAACCTATGTACCGGAAGAGAACCTCAATTACCGCGCCGAAGGTCTGGCGTCCTGGTACGGCGATGATTTCCACGGCCGGTTGACCGCCAATGGCGAAGTGTTCGACATGGCGTCGCTGACCGCGGCGCATCCAACCCTGCCGATCCCCAGCTACGCCCGCGTCACCAATCTCGGCAATGGCAAGTCGCTGATCGTGCGCGTCAACGATCGCGGGCCGTATCATGGCAACCGCCTGATCGATGTCTCCAACAAGGCCGCCGAACTGCTCGAGTTCAAGGGCCGCGGCATTGCCAATGTGCGGGTCGAATACGTGGCACGCGCGCCGCTGGAAGGCTCCGACGATCGCCAACTGGTGGCCACGTTGCGCACCGGCGAGCCGGCGCCTTCGCCATCCCTGGTCCGCGTCGCGTCCGCGCGCTCCTTCGTGCCGGACATGCAGGGCGGACGCGTGGTCTCGCGCGATATTCCGTTGCCGGAAGGCCGTCCCTATACCCTCGGCAATACGCCGGCTGATGTCGCATCGATCAACGCGACCTCCGAGCTGTCGGCGTCCGGTCGCATGCGGCCGAGCCCTCGCATGACGGAAAATCACCGCGTCGTGTCCTATGAAGCCAGTAACGACGCCGCCCCGCGCGAGCGGCCGGTCGCCGCTTACGCGCCCGCCGACGAGGCCCGGGATATCCTGTCCGGCCGCGGTCTCTACTGAGCCGTCAGCGTCTTCAGAGCGCGCCGCCGGATCGTCCGGCCGTGCGTTGTTTGCGCCTGCCGATCCTGTTAAGACTTGGCCTTCAGGATAGCAGATGGCACCGAAACTCAGAACCAGTGACCGATCGCCGACGGCCGTTTCGCGCTGGCGGCTTCTGCTCGCCGCAACCGTGGTCGCGGTCATCGCGTTCGGCGGCATGGCTTTCGCGGCCAATCAGAGCGTGCAGGGCGCCAAGAAGCAGGTCGACGAGGGCTACGACACCGACGCGCCGACCGCGATTCTGATCGAGGCCGGCAGCGGCAGCGTTCTGTTCGAGAAGAACGCAGACGAATTGCGCGCGCCGTCCAGCATGATGAAGCTGATGACCGCCGAGGTGGTGTTCAGCGCCCTGCAGCGCGGCGACATCAAGCTGACGGATGAGTATCGCGTCAGCGAGAACTCCTGGCGCAAGGGGGCGCGCCGGCCGGCGGCGCCACCATGTTCGCAGCGCTGAACAGCCGGGTTCCGGTGAGCGACCTGCTGCGCGGCATGATCATCCAGAGCGGCAACGATTCCAGCATGATCCTGGCCGAGGGCATGGCCGGCAGCGAGAAGGCCTTTGCCGAAGTGATGACCAAGCGGGCCCGCGAGCTCGGCCTGACCAAATCGACATTTGCGAATTCCAACGGTCTGCCGGACCCCGACAACAAGATGACGATCCGCGAGATCGGCCGGCTGACGCGGCACATGATCCAGACCTATCCGGAATTCTACAAGCTCTACAACGAGCGCGAATTCACTTGGAACAAGATCCGCCAGACCAACCGCAATCCGCTGCTCAATCTATTGGAAGGGGCCGACGGCCTGGTCACCGGCTACACAAAGGAGGGCGGCTACGGCATGGCCGCCTCCGCCGTGCAGAACGGCATGCGGCTGATCGCTGTCGTCAACGGCGTCGATGACCCCGACGACCGCGTCACCGACGCCAAGAAATTGCTGGAATGGGGTTTCAAGAATTTCGAGGCGCGCACCTTGTTCGCAGCCGAGCAGCCGGTCGGCTTCGCCAAGGTGTTCGGCGGCGAAAGCCGCTCGGTCGGTCTGACCAGCAAGGAGCCGGTCAAGGTGATGGTGCAGAAGAACGGCACCGACAAGCTGATCGCACGCGTGGTCTACAGCGGCCCGGTGCGCGCGCCGATCGAAGCGGGCCAGCAGGTGGGTGTGGTCCGCGTCTGGCGCGGCGCCAACATCGCGGTCGAGGCGCCGGTCTACGCGGCCGAGGCTGTGGCGACGGGTTCGACCATGCGCCGCGCCATCGATGGCGCCGGCGAGCTGGTCGTCAGTATCTTCCGCGCCGGCGTCGAGAAGCTCTGACCATGGCCGATGCCGTCGACAACAGGGCGCCCCGACGCGGGCGCTTCATCACCTTCGAAGGCGGGGAGGGGGCCGGCAAGTCGACGCAGATCAAGCTGCTGGCCGACCGGCTCGACGCGGCCAAGTTGCGCGTCCTCGTCACCCGCGAGCCGGGCGGGTCGCCCGGCGCCGAGATCATCCGGCATGTCGTCTTGTCGGGGATGGGCAAGCTGCTGGGCGCGGAAGCTGAAACGCTGCTGTTCGCCGCGGCGCGCGACGATCACGTGCATGCCGTGATCGAGCCCGCTTTGGCGCAGGGCGTCTGGGTGCTGTGCGACCGCTTTGCGGATTCGACCCGCGCCTATCAGGGCGCGCTCGGCAAGGTGTCGCCTGGGCTTCTCAACGCGATGGAGCGCGTCACCATCGGCAACCTCAAGCCGGATCTCACCGTCATCCTCGACGTGCCCGTCGAAGTCGGGATGCAGCGCGCCGCAGCGCGTCGCGGCGAAGGCGCTCCCGACCGGTTCGAGGCGGAAGACATCGAGTTTCACCGCGGGTTGCGCGCGGCGTTCCGGCAGATCGCGGCGCAGGAGCCCGGACGCTGCGTGCTGGTCGATGCCAGTGCCGATCCCGCGACCGTCGCGGCCGGCATATGGGCGGCAACCCGCGAGCGCCTTCTGACAATGCTGCGACAGAACGAGACGGCATCCGCATAATGGCCCGTTCACCCGAGACCCAGAGCGCGATCCCGCATCCACGCGAAACCACTGCGCTGTTCGGACATCACGATGCCGAACAGGCCCTGCTCAATGCCTATCGCGGCGGGCGCATTCCCCACGCATGGCTGATCGGCGGTGCCCAGGGCATCGGCAAGGCGACGCTGGCCTATCGCATGGCGCGCTTCGTGCTGGCGCATCGCGATCCATTGTCTGCGCAAGTGCAGTCGGCGGATACGCTGGCCATCGATCCTGAGCATCCCGTCGCGCGACAGGTCGCCGCCGAGGCGCATGGCGGCCTGCTGACGCTGGAGCGCAGCCTCAACGACAAGGGCGTGATGCGCACGGTGATCACCGTGGACGAGACGCGCGAGACCATCTCGTTCTTCGGCTCCACCGCGGCTGTGGAAGGCTGGCGGGTCTGCATCGTCGATACCGTGGACGAGCTGAATGGCAACGCCGCCAACGCGCTGCTCAAGGTGCTCGAGGAGCCACCGCAGCAGTCGCTGTTCCTGCTGGTCAGCCATGCCCCGGCCCGCGTGTTGCCCACCATTCAATCGCGTTGCCGGAAACTGGCCCTGCGGCCGCTCGCCATCGCGGACGTCATCGCCGCCACGGCGCAGGCGGCAGAGACATCGATCGGCGATCCGGCCCTCGCTGAGGCCGCACAGGCGGCGGAGGGTAGTGTCTCCCGCGCCCTGACGCTGCTCGGCGGCGACGCGCTGAAACTGCATCAGCGCACCGCGGCCCTCTTGAATACCCTTCCGCACGTCGATCCCCGGGAGCTGCATGCGCTGGGCGACGCGCTGGGCGGTAGCGACCGCGTGGCGCTCGGCGCCTTTGTCGACAGCGTAGATCGCTGGATCGGCGAACGGTTGCGCGCCGACGATGCCCATGCCAACGCCAACCTGCCGCGCCTTGCGCGGCTCGCGGAGGTATGGGAAAAGATCAACCGCGCCGCGCGCGAGACCGAATCCTACAATCTCGAGCGAAAACCGCTGGTTTTTTCGGTATTCGGGCTGCTGGCCGAAGCAACGCGCTGAGTTCGACCGATCGCGTCAGTGTCGCAACGCCGATGACGACAATCCGATGAAAGGCTTTCGCAGCTATGGCGAATGCGAACAATTTGTCCCGCGAAACCTATTACATCACGACGGCGATCGTCTACCCGAACGGCGCGCCGCATATCGGTCACGCCTATGAGGCGATTGCCACCGATGCTCTGGCGCGCTTCCAGAAACTCGACGGCAAGGATGTTTTCTTCCTGACCGGCACCGACGAGCACGGACAGAAGATGGTGCAGACCGCGCAGCGGGCGGGCGTCACCGCGCTCGAGCTGGCAACGCAGAATTCAGCTTTGCTGCGCGACCTTGACGAGAAGCTGAACGTCTCGTTCAGCCGCTTCATTCGCACGTCGGAGGAACAGCACCATCGTTCGGTCCAGGAAATCTGGCGCCGCATGACGGACAACGGCGACATCTACCTGGCCAGCTATGCCGGCTGGTACTCCGTGCGCGATGAAGCCTATTACGCCGAAGACGAGACGGTGGTCGGCACCGACGATATCCGTCGCGGGCCGCAGGGGACGGCCGTGGAGTGGGTCGAGGAGAAGAGCTACTTCTTCAAGCTGTCCGCCTATCAGGGCCGGCTTCTCGCGCTCTACGAGCAGCAGCCGGATTTCATCGGGCCGGATTCCAGCCGCAGCGAAGTGGTCAGCTTCGTCAAGGGCGGCCTGAAGGACCTGTCGATCTCGCGCACCACCTTCGACTGGGGCGTCAAGGTGCCCAACGATCCCGACCATGTGATGTATGTCTGGGTCGATGCGCTGACGAACTACATTACCGGTGTCGGATTTCCCGACCGGTCCGACGCCAACTGGCGCTATTGGCCGGCCGATGTCCATATCATCGGCAAGGACATCATCCGCTTTCATGCGGTGTACTGGCCGGCCTTCCTGATGTCGGCGGGGTTGCCGTTGCCGAAGCGGGTTTATGCCCACGGCTTCGTGTTGAACCGCGGCGAGAAAATGTCGAAGTCGCTCGGCAACGTCGTCGATCCGTTCGTCATGGCCGAACGCTATGGCGTCGATCAGCTGCGTTATTTCTTTCTGCGCGAGGTGCAGTTCGGGCAGGACGGCGGCTACAGCCATGAAGCCATCGTGGCGCGCACCAATGCCGATCTTGCCAACGACCTCGGCAACCTCGCACAACGCTCGCTGTCGATGATCGCCAAGCAGTATGAAGGCGTACTGCCGACACCGGGTGAGTTCAGCGACAACGACAAGGCCATTCTGGCGCAGGCCGACGGCATGATCGAACTGGCGCGCGCCGCGATGAGCACGCAGCAGATCCATCATGCCTTGAACGCGATCTGGGCCGTTGTCGCCGAAGCCAACCGGTACTTTGCCGGCGAGGCGCCATGGGCGCTGGCCAAGACCGACCCGGCGCGGCAGCGCACCGTCCTGTATGTGACCGCCGAAGTGGTCCGCCAGGTCGCCATCCTGGCGCAGCCGGTGATGCCGGAGTCCTGTGGCAAGCTGCTCGATGTGCTCGGCATTCCCGCCGATCAGCGCGATTTCGCAGCGCTGGGCGGAGCGACCCGGATCAGCGCGGGCACGGCGCTGCCGACACCGACCGGCGTGTTTCCGCGCTATATCGAACCGACCGCAGCGTAACGGCCGGACGATGCTCGTCGACAGTCACTGCCATCTCGACTTTCCCGATTTCGCCGATGACCTCGACGGCATCGTCGCGCGCGCGGAAGCGGCCGGCGTGGGCCGCATGGTCACCATCTCGACGCGGGTGAAGCAGTTGCCGGCCCTGCTGGCGCTCACCGCGCGCTTCCCGAACGTCTATTGCTCGGTCGGCACCCATCCCGGGCATGTCGACGAGGAAGACGGCATTGCGGCAGAAGAGCTGATTGCGTTGACGGCACATCCCAAGGTAGTCGCGCTCGGCGAGGCCGGGCTCGACAACTTCTACGGCACCGACTTTAACGAAGCGCAGGAGCGCGGCTTCCGCGCCCATATCGCGGCGGCCCGCGCTACCGGACTTCCTCTGGTGATCCACACCCGCGTGGCCGACGAGCAGTGCGGCCGAATTCTCGAAGACGAGATGGGGAAGGGCGCCTTCCGCGCGGTGCTGCACTGCTACACCGGCGGGCGCGACCTGGCGATGAAGGCGATCGACCTCGGCCTTTCAATCTCCTTCACCGGCATCCTGACCTTTAAAAAATCGCAAGAGCTGCGCGACCTCGCCGCCGAGTTGCCGGCCGATCGCATCATGGTCGAGACCGACGCGCCGTATCTGGCGCCGGGCAAATTTCGCGGCAAGCGTTGTGAGCCGGCCTATGTGGTGGAGACCGCCAAGGTGATGGCAGAAACCCGCGGCGTCTCGCTTGAGGACATCTCGCGGCAGACCACGGAGAACTTCTTCCGGCTGTTCAGCAAGGTGCCGCGCGGGAACGCCGCATGACGCTGACCCTGACCATTCTCGGCTGCGGATCCTCCGCCGGCGTGCCGCGCCCGGCGCTGGGCTGGGGCGCCTGCGATCCGACCAATCCGAAGAACCGGCGGCGCCGCTGCTCGATCATGGCCGAGCGTGAATCCGCGGCGGGCGTCACCCGCGTGGTGATCGACACTTCGCCGGATCTGCGCGAGCAGTTGATCGATGCTGGCGTGGATCATCTCGACGCGGTGTTTCTCACCCACGAACATGCCGACCAGACCCATGGGATCGACGACCTGCGGTCCGTGGTCATGCATCAGCGCAAGCGCATCCCGTTCTATCTCAACGAGTCGACGGCGCGCGAAATCCTGCCACGGTTCTCGTACTGCTTCGAGTCTCCGGCGGGCAGCGACTATCCGCCCATCCTCGAGCGGAAATCCATTGAAGCCGGCGAGAGCCGGACCATCGACGGCAAGGGCGGTGCGATAACCCTGTCGGCCTTCATCATGCAACACGGCAACATCCCCGCGCTCGGCTACCGCATCGGCAATGCCGTCTATACGCCTGACGTCAGCGACATCCCGCAGGAAAGCTGGCCGGCGCTGGAAAATCTCGATCTGTGGATCATCGACGGACTGCGCTATGCCCAGCACCCCAGCCATTTCAGCCTCAGCGATGCGCTGTCGTGGATCGACCGCTTCAAGCCGAAGCGCGCGGTGATCACCAACATGCATGCCGATCTGGACTATGAAGCGGTGCAGGCGCAGGTGCCCGACGGCGTGATCCCGGCCTATGACGGGATGCGGTTGACGCTGGATCAGGGCTGAGTCACGCGCCCGTTTCCCGGACGCGGTGCGGCATCCTTATGCCGCTCCGCAGATCCGGGATCCCGGTCTTCTTTTCCCGTGTCACCGGGGCCCCGGATCTGCAGCGCACTACGCCGCCTGCGGCGGCGCATTGCGCTGCGTCCGGGGAACGGACCGGGGTTATCCCGAAATCGCCTTCGTCGATTTCACCTGATCGCGCAGCGCAAATTTCTGGATCTTGCCGGTCGAGGTTTTCGGGATCGCGCTGAACACGATCGACTTCGGCGTCTTGAAGCCTGGCATGTGCTCGCGGCAGAACGCGATGATCTCGGCCTCGGTGGCCTGCGCGTTCTCTTTGAGCTCGATGAAGGCGCAGGGCACTTCGCCCCATTTGGGATCGGGGCGCGCGACAACGGCGGCGAATAGCACCGCCGGATGCTTGTAAAGCACGTCCTCCACCTCCACCGACGAGATGTTCTCGCCGCCGGAGATGATGATGTCCTTGGAGCGGTCCTTGATGATGACGTAGCCGTCGGCGTCGAGCACGCCGAGATCGCCGGTGTGGAACCAGCCGCCGGCAAAGGCCTCTTCGGTGGCCTTGGGGTTTTTCAGATAGCCCTTCATGACGATGTTGCCGCGGAACATGACCTCGCCGATGGTCTCGCCGTCGCGCGGCACCTCGCGCATGGTGTCGGGGTCGAGCACGGTGACGGCTTCCTGCAACGGGTAGGGTACGCCCTGCCGGCGCTTGAGTTGCGCGCGCTGGTCGGCGGGTAGATCGTCCCAGCCCGGCTGCTCGGCGCACACCGAGGCGGGGCCATAGACCTCGGTGAGGCCGTAGACATGGGTCAGCTTGATGCCGATGTTCTCCGCGCCGGATAGCACGGCCACCGGCGGCGGCGCACCGGCGATCGATCCGTTGACCACCGGGCCGCCGGTATACTTCGGCGCGTCCGGCGCGTTGATCAGCGTGTTGTAGACGATCGGCGCGCCGGACATGTGGGTGACGCCGTGCTGCTTGATAAGCGCGAAGATTTTTGTCGGGTCGACTTTTCGCAGGCAGACGTTGATGCCGGCGGCGGCGGCGATGGTCCACGGGAAGCACCAGCCGTTGCAGTGGAACATCGGCAGAGTCCACAGGTACACCGGGTGCTGGCCGAGATTGGCGGCGAGGATGTTGCTGACGGCGTTGAGATAGGCGCCGCGGTGATGGGTCACCACGCCCTTCGGGTTGCCGGTGGTTCCCGAGGTGTAACTGAGCGCGATGGCATCCCATTCGTCTTGCGGCGGCGTTGCGGCAAAGCCGGGGCGGGCTGCCGCAATCGCATCCTCGTACTCGATCGCTCCGATGCGCTGGCCGCCGGCGAAAGCGGCGTCATCGACGTCGACCACGAAGGGGTGCGGACCGCTCATCAGCGCCAGGGCGTCGCTGATGACCCCCGAAAACTCCGGGTCGACCAGCAGCACCTTGGCACCGCCATGGTCGAGCTGGAACGCGATGGAGGCGGGGTCGAGCCGGATGTTGAGGGCGTTGAGCACGGCACCGGTCATCGGCACGGCAAAGTGGGCCTCGTTCATGGCGGGGATGTTGGGCAGCATCGCCGCCACCGTATCGCCGCGGCCGATGCCGCGGTCGGCCAGGAACGACGCGAAGCGGTGGCAGCGCTCGCGGGTCTGCACCCAGGTGAAGACGCGCCCTTCGTAGACCGCGCTGGTCAGGTTTGGGTAGACCGCGGCGGTGCGCTCGAGAAAACTCAGCGGCGACAGCGGCACGAAGTTGGCGGCGGTCTTGTCGAGATCGACGCTATAAGGACCTTGAGGATCGATAGCCATTTTACATCCAATATCAATGTCTTATGCAGATATTCTCTAGCATCAAGTAGTTAGCTCAGACTATGCCAAAATTACGCTGCTTTATGGCATAAGCTATTGAATTTGCGACGATCTAGAGAAACCCAATCGAGATCCACGGAAAGATCGCCACGATGATCAGGCCAGCCAGCAACGCCAGCATGTAGCCGAGGATCGGACGGATTCCCTCGGCAGGATCGACCCGGCCGATGGCGCAGGCGGCGTAATAGCCGACGCCAAATGGCGGTGCGAACAGGCCGATTCCCATGGCGAGAATGACCACCATGGCGTAGTGCACCTCGTGGACCCCCACCAGTCGGGCAATCGGGAACAGCAGCGGGCCGAACAGCACGATGGCGGGAATGCCCTCCAGCACGCTGCCGAGGATCACGAAGGCCACGATCGACACCGCGATGAAGCTGGCGCCGCCGCCGGGCAGGCCGGTCATGGCGGCCGCCAGCGCCCGCGAAAAGCCGGACTGGGTCAGGCCCCAGGCCATGCCGGTGGCGGTGCCGATGATCAGCAGGATGGCGCCGGACAGGCAGGCGGTGTCCACCAGCATCGGCATCAGCCGCGACCAGTTGAACTGCCGGTAGATCAGGATGCCGGCGAGCAGGGCATAGACGATGCCGATGGTGGAAACCTCGGTGGCGGTGGCGATGCCTTCGACCACGGCAAAGCGGATCACGAACGGCAGCGCCAGTGCCGGCAGCGAGATCACGAAGGCCTTGAAAATCTCGCCTGATGTGGCCCGCTTGACGTGGCTGAGGTCCTCGCCGCGATAGCGCCACCACACCAGGATCGACAGGGTGATGGCCAGCACCACGCCGGGCAGCAGCCCGCCGGTGAACAGCGCCGAGATCGAAACGCCGGTGACCGAGCCGATGGTGATCAGCACCAGGCTCGGCGGGATGGTCTCGGTCTGGGCGCCGGTGGCGGCAAGCAGGGCGACCAGATCGCCCGGCTTGGCGCCGCGCGCCTTCATCTCCGGAAACAGCACCGGCGCCACTGCGGCCATGTCGGCGGCCTTGGAGCCGGAAATGCCGGACACCAGGTACATGGCGCCGAGCAGGACGTAATGCAGGCCGCCGCGGACATGGCCGAGCAGGCTGGCCAGGAAGGCGACCATGGCCTTGGCCATGCCGGTCATCTCGATCAGCAGGCCGAGGAAGACGAACAGCGGCACCGCGAGCAGGATCAGGTGGCTCATGCCCTCGTCCATGCGGCCGACCAGCACGATCAGCGGCGTATGCGTGGTCAGCGCCATATAGCCGAAGATCGCCAGACCGAAGGCGAAGGCGATCGGCACGCCTGCAAACACGCACAGGCCGACCACGCCGACGAAGAAGATGATCAGATTGAGGTTGCCGAGCGTCCGCAGCAGCGGCTGCGCCAGCCAGAACACGCCGATGATCGCCACCACGGTACCGAGTGCCAGCAGCACGGTGCGCGGATTGCCGAAGCGCGCCAGCCGGAGCAGGGCGAACACCGCCATGATCGAGATGCCCACCGGCAACGCCGCGGCGCGAAAGCTGTTGGCGATCTGCAGCGCCGGCGTGGTGATGTAGCTTTCCTCGTAGGCGTATTCGTAGGACGGCCACACGATCATCAGCAGGAACGCCAGCGCCGAACAGGTCGCGATCAGGTCGAGAAACGCCCGCGCCGCCGGGCCGGCGCCGGTCACTAGCGCCGTCATCCGCATGTGTTCGCTGCGGCGGAACGCCACCGCCGATCCCAGCATGGCCAGCCACAGGAACAGGATCGACGCCAGTTCGTCGGACCACACCAGCGGCCGGTGCAGCCCGTAGCGCGCGACGACGCCGGCGAACAGGATGACGACCTCGGCCACCACCAGCAGCGCCGCCGGAATCTCCACCAGTGCTCCCAGGATCGCCTCGAGCGATGACAGCGACGAACGCGGGCGGGGAAGGTGGGTCACCTCCCCCGCGGCCGGATGGATGTCGACATGCGCCATGGTTGCGGCTTAGGCCAGCTTGCCGACGGATTTCTCCAGCAGCGCCCAGGCCTGCTCGCCGTATTTGCCCTTCCATTCGGCGTAGAATCCGGCCTGGCGCAGCTTGTCGCGGAACGGCGCCACGGTCGGCTGATTGAAGATCAGGCCCTTGCCGGTCAGCTCCTCGCGCACGGTGGCGTTCAACTTCTCGGTGTCGCCGCGTTCCTTGACGGCCGCCGCATTGATGTTCTTCGCGACGATGGTGCGCAGATCCTCGGGCAGCTTCTCCCAGGCGCGGCGGTTGGCGAGGAACCAGAAGCCGTCCCACATGTGGTTGGTCAGCGAGCAGTATTTCTGCACTTCGTAGAGCTTGGCGGTCGAGATCAGCGCTAGCGGATTTTCCTGGCCTTCGACGATCTTGGTCTGCAGCGCAGAATAGACCTCGCTGAAATTGATCGAGGCGGGCGAAGCATCGAACGCCTTGAACATCGAGGTCCACAGCGGCGACACCGGCACGCGGATCTTGAAACCCTTGAGGTCGTCGGGACCGTTGATCGGCTTGGTCGACGACGTCGTCTGGCGGAAGCCGTTGTCCCAGATCTTGTCCATGACCACCAGGTTGGCCTTGGTAATCTCGCCGCGCACATAGGCGCCGAGTTCGCCGTCCATGGCCTTCCACACGGTGTCATAGTCCGGGAAGGCAAAGCCGATGCCGTTGATCGACGCCGCCGGCACCAAAGTCGCCAGGATCAGGCCGGACAGTGTGAAGAACTCGACGCCGCCGGAGCGGATCTGGCTCAGCATGTCGGTGTCGGAGCCGAGCTGGTTGTTCGGAAAGATCTGCAGGTCGACACGGCCATTGGTCTCGGCCTTGATCGCGGTCGACATCTCGCGCGCGCGGACGTTGAGCGGATGGGTGTCGGGCAGGTTGTTGGCATATTTGTAGACGAATTCGGCGTTCTGCGCGCGGGCCACGAATGGCGCGCCGACGCCGCCGAGAACGGTCGCTGCGGCCGATGCCTTCAGCAATGTCCGCCGTGAAAAATGCATTTGATCTCTCCCTGCCAGTTCTTGTTTTTGCGAGATCCACCATAAGGACCCCTTGCCGTCTGGTCATCACGCCACCGCCGCCCGGTCAAGCTTTTTCACCCCGACCTTCGGCTGAGACCGCGTCGCGCTTTCCCGAGCGCCTGCGGCAACGGACCGTCCGACGGCCGTCAGAGAGCGTCCGGGCGAGGGTGTGTTGGCCGGCCATCGGCGGCCTGCGCTGCCGGCGTCCGAACGCACAGCCGGGTCGATCGGTGGCCCAGCGATCGTGCCGTCGCTTCTCGTGCGGCGCTCGTCATCCGTCTTGCCGGCGTCCGACCATGGGTAGCCCGCCGGATTGACAAGCGCTCACGGTCGACCGCGATATGCCGTGCAGCGGCGACTGGCGCGGCATTGCCGCCTTGCGTGGCCCGTCACGCGAACCGACCGGACGAAGACGTCATTCCAGCCGGGCCCGGTTAAGATCCTGAGATCACACCATATAAAATATTCCATAATATACCTTATGCGAATCCGAAATAGGCTATGCGAGGCGCCGCCGATCGGGATTGCTGTCGATCCCCACATAAGACCGACATGCTTTCATCAAGCAGGCCGACAGATCGTCAACCTTAGATGGTGATCGCATGCCAAATCGTGGTTTCAGCTCATTTGCGGTCGGTCGACTGTGCCGTAATCGACTGCTTACCCCGTGACCAAATCGACCGCCGGTTCAGGCTGACCGCTCCAGACCAGTCGATAAACGTCGCCTTGGGCCACTGATTGGACCGCGTGTGGAAACAGCGCGACCAGACACGTGCCGCCTGGATTGCGCACCGAGGGATAGATGATCCCGTTCAAGCCGCGCGCTCGCGCCTCTTCGGCCATCGCGTTGCCGACCGGGTAGCCGATGGCCTTATCCGGGTCCAAGGCTTGGTGCGTTCGGTGCAGCCTCAGATCGACGAATTCGCCTGCGAAACTCGCGAACATCTCGGCGTATTCGACCGTGGCGTTGAAGTCGCCGGTGGCCGCCAGTGCCTGGGTCAGGTGGAATGTCACCTCAGCCAAGCTGGTTTCGACTTCGAACCCGGCATACCAGGCACCGCGCTCTGCACCGTTGAATCTGTTCGGTTCACGGGGTTTGGCATAGGCGAAGGAAGCGTTGATGAAGTGGGCGTGCGGAACGCCGTACCGGAGTTCATTAGACGGGACATCGCCTGCCCCACGAGTTTGGGCAATGCGTCGGTTGCTTGTGGCGCCTTCGATTTCGCTGAGGGCTTCGAGTTCTGACGCATCAACCAAATCGCGCAGGACGGAATCGCGCAATCGAGCGGTGGTCACAAGTCGAACGGTCCGCTCGATTGCTTGGCGGCTGATCGTCAAGGATTCAAGCATTGATCAAAGGCCGCCGCGCACCGCATCGACGTAGCGACGGGTTTCGAGCATAAGCGGAATGCCGCCTTCGATCATAGCATCGACGGGCGTTCGCCTCTGGAAGATCGGACCCGTGTTCGCCAGCTTGACCCAACGCACAGCCATGTCGTCAGCGAAAAGTAGTCGGAGCCCCTTGTAGACACCGATTGCCGCCGATGCCCGCGTGAGCTGGTCCTGCGACAGCGGTTGATCCCAGACCCCTCTTTTGATCCGATCCCAGGTGCTTTCGGATACCCCAAGCAGCGTCGCCGCTTCGGCGTTCGTAAGGGACCATTGCTCGACGATATTACGGAATGCCTTGATGGCGACCGGAGACAGTCGCTCGCGATCCGGCGCTTTCGTAAACGTTTGTACATCGGCAGGCGTGACGTCGGTCGGCGCTCCGAATGATGCAGCTCGAGCCATGTCTATGTCCTCTTGTGCGCGACACAATACATATCGTCAATTGGTGCGATGTCAAGCGTCAAATGACGAGTTTTATTGATCTAGCAATCGCATAGGGAATGGTCTCTTGCACCCTACCCGGTCAATCTTTTGCTGAAACCAAAAGGGGGGAATTCGAGTGATCAATGCATTCGATACGCGCGAGACCGTCGAGATGCCCGGGGACGTCAGCGAGGCAATCGACGCCTATCTGGACGAGAACTTCGGCGACGACGTCTTGGATTTCCAAATCTATTTCAATGATCGCGGGGAGCATAGCGTTGCAATCGCGTTCCAGACGGAAGACGTCGTAAATGGCGGCGTCCTTCTGGTGATGCCCGTTCCATCTTCGGGCGAGAATATGTACGATCTGACCGGAATTTATGAAGACGAAGGTCCCGTGGCTTGCCTCTGCCCGCAGCGCATTCTCGATCTTCTATCTCCGACCGATAGCCAACTGGCGATCGATTGGCGAGAACGGTGTCGGGAACGGTTGCGGAGGGAGGTGGGTCAAGCTGCCCTGCCCGCGCCCCTCCCGGAAGCGATGGCCGACTTCTCGGATCGCCTCACTGACAAAGGTTTCCCGATGCCTAAGGACAACGGTCCCGACGATATGGACGATTTCAACCGCGGACACGATTGGAAGAGCGACAGGCGACTGAACGATGTTGTCGAAGAGCCTTCTGGGCCGCGCTTTTGATAGCCGAAAAACTCCGCCGCGCTTCGCCCTACCCTGTATATGGTGCGCACCGACGACGGCACGCTTCGCTCGCGACCGAAAATGTGCAATTCGGATCGGTCTCGCCAAGCGACGGATCCGGATCAGTCTCGGACGCATTCATATTCCGCGATCAATGATGGGTTCTATCGTCTCCCGTCGTCAAGTATGGGGTTTCGCGCGGCCTTCGATACGATGCGTGTGCCTACAGGTATGCGGTGAACGAACTCACCCAAACAATAACGGACATAATGATCCCGATCGGTCCGGCATTCTCCGCGAGAGCCCATGCGCTTCCGGACATTCCGAGGCGCAACTGCGTACTGTCGTACCCATCTGGCACCGAGATCACCGCCGGGTAGCCTTGCGCTCCGCCAATAGAACCTACGCGCGCGAGTTGGCCCGAAACGGCCATCTGACCTTGACCAACACCGCGCGGAATTACGAGTATTCGCGCCTTAAAGACTCGACCAGGATTGTCGTCGAAGACGAGCTTAACCGCTGTACCGGGTTTGACGGTTTGGAATCCGTTAGGCTTGAACGTCCCGGCGATAGTGATGTCACTGGTGATGATGAACGCCATTGCGGGACGCGCAGTCAGAGCTCGGGCGCCGACCGCCAGAGCTAGCGTACTGACGTAACCATCCCCCATCGCACGTATCGTCGTCTGATCCAATTCCCACCGGGAATTCTCAAGTTGAGCCTGGAGTTGCGCGACATTGGTATTCTCGCCGCCAATTTCAGATTCCATTGCGAGCCGCGCATTCTGTACCGCCGCCTCCGCCGCTACCAGTTGGTGCCGAACCGTATCGTACTTCACCTGCACATCTTGCAATTTGAACTCGGCCTGCGCGCCCGTGCTGGTGAGTTTGCGCATATCGGCCAGTCTTTGCGTGTGGTAATCGAGTTGCTCCGTCAAACCATCCGCGTTCGCCCTGGCCTGGTCATAACTGGCGCGAAGTTGTTTGACCTGCTGCTGCGCCTGAGCCAGGGAGGCCTCTAACCGCCTCACCTTGTATTTGTATGGCGTGGGGTCAATCTGAAAGAGTACATCACCCGCCTTGACAGGCTCATTCGCTTCCACGGGAATATTGACCACCTGGCCCGATACGTTTGGCGTGACCTCGACGACGCGGGAGATCACGACGAAACGGCCCGCGGGGGTGAGATAGTTAAACAGCCCCAAGAAGACCAGCATGATGAAGACGCCCATCACCGTGGTGATGATACCGGACCACTACCCCCATCTCACAACTCTCAGCTTTGAAAACAAGAGCCAAACCAAGAAGATGTAGAGAACGAGTACAATTGCCATTGGCGCTCAAGCTCCCGCAAAAAATGCGCCAATCTGAATGGCTTTTAGCGTCGCTCCGAAAGCAAAATAGACAAGAAACTTAACCTGTGCGCTTGATACAGATCAAAATAACAAAAAATGAATTCTGCCAATAGAATTGCACTGAATTGCAAACTGGCCATGAGAACATTCGGCGCGAGACGTGTATTTCTGATGGCTGCGGTGATCGCGGCCGGAATTTCAACCTCGATCGTGTCCCCGCCAGGAGAAGGCGGCGGAATGGGATTGTCAATTGGTAGCGCGCAGGCACGTGTCGGTAGGCCTCTTACGCCTCTTAGTGGTGCTGGCGTTGCGCGGCGCACAGTACGGCGCCACGTCTATCGCGCACAGGTGGTGGCGGCTCCGGTCGTAGTGGCTCCGGCCTGCGTTCGCGTTCGTGTGAACGGGGTCTACGTCTGCCGCTAACTGCCATTGGCCGGACAAATTGAGACGACCTGAAGCTGGCGGCTTTTATCCAAGCCGTCGGTTTCGTATGCAAGCTTGGGCATTTTTAGTGAGTAATCGAACATAGCTCCGCGTGGAGGTTTTCAATGATCCGATTTAAATCGCCCTTTGGGCGGCTCGGCTTCCTCGCAGCGAGCGCGGTTCTCGCATTCCTTCCCGACAGCTCCCGCGCCGACGAGAATGGCATTTCGTTCTGGTTGCCAGGGCTATACGGAAGCCTTGCTGCAACACCGACGACGCCGGGATGGTCCATAGGTGCGATCTACTACCATGCAAGCCTGAATGCATCGGGCGCCACCGCGGCGTCGCGGCAATTCCAGGTCGGACGGCTCTCGCCGAACGTCAATATCAACCTGAATGTGGCGTTGAGCGCCCAAGCCGATCTCATGCTCCTTGCGCCGACCTATACCTTCGCGACGCCGGTTCTCGGCGGCCAGTTGTCGGCGACGCTCGCTAGTGTTTACGGCAGGAACGCCGCGAGCCTCTCGGGTACCCTGACGTCGGCTATCGGCCCCGTCGTGACCACGCGGAATGGATTTCTGGGAGACGATCTCACGTCATATGGCGATCTCTATCCGACGTTGAAGCTTAAATGGAATAACGGCGTTCACAATTATATGGTCTATGCTGCTGGCGACATACCGGTCGGAGACTACAGCTCCGGCCGTCTCTCCAATATCGGTCTCGGTCACGGTGCCCTCGACCTCGGCGGGGGTTACACTTATCTCAATCCCGCAACCGGCGTGGAATTCTCCGGCGTAGGCGGCTTCACCTACAACTTCAAGAACCCGGATACGCAGTATCAGAGCGGCGTCGATTTCCATTTCGACTGGGGAGCGTCGCAATTCTTGTCGAAGCAGGTCTTCGTCGGCCTTGTCGGCTACGGCTATCAGCAGGTCACGGATGATTACGGGCAACCGGCCATTCTCGGCAGCTTCCGCTCCCGGGTTTTCGGTATCGGCCCGCAGGTCGGCTATATCTTCCCGATCGGAAGCAACCAGGCGTTTCTCGGGCTGAAGGGTTATGGCGAGTTTGCTGCCGACAATCGGCCATCCGGCTGGAACACGTGGCTGACGTTCTCGATCTCGGAGCCTGCACCCGTTAGCACGGTGACACCGACCAATCATCTGGTTCGGAAATAGGTCAGTTCAATTTATTGGCCTTGGCTCGGCCGTATAATTCTTCTTCAGCAACTTATGACACATAGCGTCATTGCGCTGCGCTGCAAATTCGGAGCACAGCGCGTTGATGAACGGCAAGATGTCCACGTCAATCTTGGGCCAAATGTTTAACTCGTACGTCTCGTGCCAGACGCAGCCCTTGGAAGGGCCACATTCTGACTTCCGCTTTCCGTCCGAAAGAAGAACTACCTTGGCAAAAGTGCTATGTCTGAAAAGTGCCAAACTCAGACATCAATGACCGGCAGTGCTTCACTGCGCGCGCTTTAGTGGTGGCGCGGTCCACTTGCCTTTCACGGCTTCGTCTTTCGGCCAGTAGAGGCGCATGGCCATGAAGAACGGCCCTTTCGGCGCAGGAAGCCAGTTTGCTTCTTTATCCTTGCCCGGGTTTTCGTTTTGGACCAGCAGCGTTACGCCACCGTCGCCATCGCGATTGAAATCTGGCAGCATTGGTGAGTTGAGGAGATAGCGGTTGAGCGGATTGGCCGAGAGCAGGCTCGACGGCAGTTCATACATCGTCAGCGACCAAAAGGCGTTTACAGGTGGCAACTGGCCCGGCGCAAAGCGCACCCTGTAACGGTTGGTCCCGTCCAGCTTCTGCCCATCGGCATCGACGGTATAGATCGGATACATCGCTTCTAACTTGGAGTTGCCGTAGATACCAACCACGGCTGCGGCCATGCGGTAGAGGTAATTATTCTTGAGATACTGCCGCGTCCCGAACAAATCGCCGGAGGTTATTTCCTTGGCGTCCATTCGTTTTTGCAGTTGGGCCAGAGCTTGCCACGCGTCCGCCATGCCCTGTTCAACAGCTACCTTCACTTCGGGCGAAAGGTTGTTCGCGTTGAAGGTCTTACCTGCCCCGATACCGACTTTGGCGAACCGCGCCATAAGTGCTTTCTCGGACGGGTGTGTGGGGCAGAACTGCAAGACGGAGTTCAGGATATTGAAAAACTCGAGCGAAGTCTTCTGTGTATTGGGCGTCAGCGGCTTGATAAAATCTATGGCCGGTGCGGCCTTCGGTGCAGGTTGACCGAGGAATGCAGAGAGCGGCTGCGCGCTATATCCGGCTTGCACTTTCTTCACGTTTTCGAGGTCGTCCAGATTGAATAATTGGGTGCGATAGACAGCGAGCACCACCTCGGTCTCCGAACGGATCACCTTTTTCACGCCCTTGGGCGTCTTGCCTTTCCAGTTTGGTCCGGCGATGAGGAAGCTGCCCCCATCATTGCCGGTAGCGCGGCTGCCGATGTAGTCAAAGTTGAAGGTGTAGGCGTCGATGAGTTGGATGCTGAAATAACGGTTCTTCTCGATCTTTGGCACGGTAAGGACGATAGGTTCAGCGCGCAGGTCCATACCCAACATAGAGTAAGGCGTGTCCGAATTGGGCGTCTGCACCGCCTTATCATCCGGCGTATAGACGCGAGGGATGTTGCGAAGCTGGTTCCAAGGAGCTTTGTATTCGGGATTATTCTGATCCACGAAGTAGGCGTGTTGGATGCGATAACCATCCACCATCGGGTAGCCGTAGATGTAGGCTTCCTTGGCGATGGCACGGGCCTCAGAGGCACCGACGCCAGTTTGGGCGTGCGCCACGGAAATTGAAGATGAGATAACCAGCGCCGTCGCGCAAATGAGAGCTTTTAGCACGGAGGTTTTCACAATCATCGTCCTTGTCTGGTGATAGTCCCACCACCCGTGCTTGGCAGCATTGAGTTGGATCAACTATCGGCTAGGCCGCCGCACCGGGTGTTTGTCTGCGCCTGCTGAATGTCGCAGATGGGTCAAACGCTGTAGATTGGGCGTTTTCTTATATTGATTGCTCGTTCTATGAGCCGCCGGTGATTTTCTGCGTCACGATAGATGGAGTGAAATCTTATACGAGCGCCACTATGGTAGACGTGACCAAATCACATTCAGCTTCAAATCGAACCGATCCTTTTACGAACCCGGATTTTCTCTTCAAGATGCTCGATTCCGCGAAGGAAATCGGTCGTCCGGAAACCGTCGGTCATTACTTGACGATGATTGAGGAATGCGTCGCTGACGCGCCAGATCCATTGATTTTAAGTCGCCTCGTTGCTGCAAGACAATGGCTTGTTTTTGCTCGTGAGCACGAAAAAGTTCACGGCAAGAACAGCCTTCTCGACCGAACGCACCCGACACATCTCCGAGCCTTAAAAATGATCGCTCGGGATCGTCAAGGTTTAACAGGTGCCGACTCATCCTCGATATCCGGGTCCGTTAACGCAGTAAGCGCTTCTTGTATAGATTGAACTCCTAAATCGTCTTTGGGATCGTAATCATGGGCGGTCGGATGCAAATCCTCGGATTCCGAATCCCAGAATGCGACCGCCAACTCGCCATTGTCCCGTTCGAACTTAACGGCTTTCCATTGATCATCATGGAAGCGTTTTTCAATCTGGGCGAGTTTCTCCTCAACGGACTTCTCCGCGCTTAACGCCCTCATCTTTCGAACCGAATAGACGACCAAGAAGAAAACCACGTCGAGACTTGCCGACCCAGCATGGCTTACCTCCCAGGGGAAAGTCACCGAAAACATTGAAAAATTTCGTTCAGGATGCCGATCTTATGAGGGGATCAACAATTGCGGCTCCCCCACGATCCCCCACTTGGTCCCCAAAGCGCTCCCCAAGGCCGTCGCATTCCCTCCGTAAGTCGAACCGGTTTGTCGCTCAGGCTGGACGGTTGCTGATGCACTTTTCGGATACGACTGGCGCTCGCGATTGCATGGCAACTGGAACGGGGCTTCTGATGTTGAAATACGTTGCGCGCATGGGGGCGCTTGGCGCGGTTGCGGCTGTTGTCGTGCCGATGTCCTGCCTGGGCGCAAGCGAAGCGCTTGCTCACACCGTCACGACGGTCACGGTCAGGAACAATACGGCCTTTGCCATGACCTTCCGTTCGCCCGCCGGGCAGATTCTCGGAACGGTGTCGCCCGGTCCGACCGGCATTGCGGGCGCCGGCGGCGGGACGCTGACCTTCACGGTGGACAGCCACATCCCGACCGTCGCATCGATCCACTTCTATCTCGAGAATGGCTCCCGGGGCTGCCGATTCGACACGTCGTACACGGCGAACGGCGGCTATACGAAAATGGCGGCCTCCTCCGGCGGCACGTTCGTGAGCTGCGCGGCCGGCGCGATCAGCTTCGATCCGACGACGCGCGACTATTCGATCACCTTCACGCTCAACTGATCCGCATCAGACCGGCGAGCGAGTCCCGAGGAACTCGCTGATCCGGTATCGCGCAAGGCGGCGACGCGCGCACCCCTCGCTGCGCAATTTTGGGCACCAAGGGACTGGCGTCGCTTTGCGAGCGGGCGCATCGTTTCCGATAGCCTGCTCAGCCTTGGCCCACCCGAACATCATGCGAAGCATGGCGTTCGGATCGAGTGCGTTCCAACCTAGAAATGGTAGTTCACACCGACCTGTCCCGCATTGGAGTTCGCCACGCCGGACGCGATGCCGGCCGGCACCAGGCTGGCGAAGTATTTTTCGCCGGACAGGCTGCGATACAGATATTCAGCCTTGAGCGACCATTTCGGCACAAACATCCATTCGACACCGCCGCCGGCGACCCAGCCACTGTGCATTTGGCTGTCGCTGAAGCTGTTACCGGGCAATGTGAAGGAAATCTGGTTGTCGGCCCAGGCATAGCCGCCGGTGCCGTAGATCAGGACGGTGTCGAAGGCGACGCCGAGTCGGCCGCGGACCGATCCCGAGGCTTTCACCTTGTGGTCGAGAGTGTTGAGCAGCGGAAGACCCGCAGCGAGTCTGACGTTGGCTGCGGAAGACTTGACGTCGCCCCAATGCGCGTCGACCTCGATTCCGCCGACAAAGAGGCCGGCCTGATAGTTGTATCCGAGCGTGCCGCCTGCCCGTACGCCTTTGACGCCGAGGCCGCTGCTGCTGACACTCTCCGTGTAGCCGGCGTTGGCGCCGATGTAGAATCCGCTCCAGTTGGTGGCCGGCGAGACGCGCGGCGCCTTGGTGGCATATGGCAGGTCGGCCGCATGGGAATCAGCCGCAAAAAAGCCGATTGCGAGCAAAGTTGGTATCAAGCGCTTCATCAATTCATTCCCCATTGACGGCTCCAAAGCCGAATCGACCTTAGGTGCAGGGTCCCGAGAGTCAATTGCTGAGGTCGATCGAGCGGCCGGTCAATTCTTGTACGGCATTGCGATGCCCCAACTGCCGGCGAGCGCAATCGTCGTGCGTTCGCTGGTTATTGCCGGACAATCCGGCATCGAAGGAGTCGCGCAGTACCCTCGCCTATTTCGCCGGCACCGCGACCGCCTGCGTCCCGAGGTCCTTCTTTGAATCCTCGAAATACTCGTCGAGCACCTTGCGGGTAAATCTGCCGATCGCGGCATATTCGATGTCGGTGAGATTGGCGAGCGAAACCCGCGCCGATGTGTCGACCACCTCAAATCCCTTGCCCGGCAGCAGAACCACCCCGGTTTCCTCGGCGAGCCGGAACAGGAAGCGGGTGCCGAGATCGCCCTTGATGAACCAGCGCTCGAAGTCCGGGCCATACAGCTTGCCGCCGAGTTCCTGCAGGTCGATCAAGGTGTAATAGTTGACGTCGCAGGGCTTATGCGGAGCAGCGACGCCCATGTTGCGATACAGCGTCTGGTAGCGTTGACGGATCAGCTGCTTGGCGGCGTTCTTGTACTGCTCCTGGCGGTCCATCAGGCCGTTCAGTGCGAACAGCGCCATCTGCAGCTGCTGCGGCAGCGACAGACCCGCGGTGTGGTTGAGGGCCACTGCCCGGCTGTCTGCCACCAGACGGTCGATGAAGCGCAGCTCGCGCGGCGTTGTCGTCAGCGACTCGTAGCGCGTGTCGAGCAGCTTCCTGGTGGCTTCCGGCAATTTCGCCAGCGCGGCATCGATGGCATTGTCCTGATGCAGCGCGATGACGCCAAGCCTCCAGCCGGTCGCTCCGAAGAATTTCGAAAACGAATAGACGCACAACGTGTTGCGCGGGCATTTGGCGAACAGCGAGACGAAGTCATCGGCGAAGGTGCCATAGACATCGTCGGTGACCACCAGCAGGTCCGGCCGCTTGTCGTTGATCAGTGTAGCCAGTCTGCCGAGCACCATGTCGGACAATTTCGACGATGGCGGATTGCTGGGATTGACCAGGAAGAACACCTTGACCGCGGGGTCCAGCAGTTTTGCCATCTCCTTGTCGGAGAACTGCCAGTCGGAGGCCTCATCCATGCGCACGTCGACAACATCGAGGCCGTATTCGGCCAGTACGGGAATTTCCAGATAGGGCGAGAAGATCGGCGTGGCGATGGCGATCTTGTCGCCTTTCGCAATCAGCTTGTTGACGCTGAGACTCTGGAAAATGTAGGTCATCGCCGCGGTGCCGCCCTCGGTGGCGAACACATCGAACCTGCCTTCCGATCGTAGCGGTCCGAACATTTCCTTGGCGAGATAGGCTTTGACGATCTCCTCGCAGTGCACGAGCATGCGCGGTGGCGTCGGATAGTTGCAGCCCAGGAACGCCGCGACCATCTCGAACAGGAAGGCTTCGCGGTCAAGGCCGAGCTGATCCTTCACATAGGAAATGGCAGAGCGCAGGAACTTGATGCCGTCGGTGTCGGTGTGATGCGTCGCATAGGCCTCGAAGCGCTGCACGATGCCGCGCAATTCCGGCAGGCCGCCGAAGCCGCTGTCGAGATAGGAATAGGCGCGCTCGGCTTCCAGCATGGCGAACTCGCCGAGGCTGAGGAATGCCCAGCGCGGCAGCGTGGCAAGGAAGTTGGGATTGCCCCTGCCCGCGTTCAGCATCAGCCGCTGGGCGTCGGACGACGCCACCGCCATCAGCTTATCCTTGAGTTCGAACGGACTGAGACCTTCGAACTTGCTGAAATCCTGTTCTGGCTTGTTCATATGCGTCGATCCTGGTTCAAGGTGTCGCGTTCTTGGTGATGATGCCGACGATGATCGGCCCCCACAGCGTCAGGAACACGTTGGCCACGGCGTAAGTCACCGTGAAGGACACGACCGGCGTGGCGTTGCCGGCCTTTTCAAGCAGCGCTGCAAACGCCGGATTGGCACTGCGACCGCCGGCGACGCAGGCTAAGGCCTCGATCGGATTGCGGATGCCCAGCACGTAATAGGAGAAGAAGAACGTCACGATCTGGGGTACCAGCGTTACGGCGACGCCAAGAAACAAAAGCGTCAGGCCGGATTGCTTGATGGCCACCAGTGCCTGCGGTCCGGCGGTAATGCCGACGATGCCGACGAACACCGCGAGACCGAAATCGCGCAGAAAGTTCGAGGCGCCCAGCGGCAAAGCCGCAAAGTTCGGGTGCACGCTGCGCAGCCAGCCGAACAGCAGGCCGGACAGCAGGCAGCCGCCGCCGCTGCCGATGGACACCGGGACGCCCCATAAGCGGAATTCGATCATGCCGATCAGGATGCCGATCGCCATGCCGATGCCGAAGAACACGAAGTCGGTGACCGCCGCGGCGCTGATCTTGTAACCGATCTTCGCCTGCACCCGGTCGAGATCCTTCGGACTGCCGACGAAGTGCAATTCGTCGCCGGACTTGACTTCGAGCTTGCCGAGCAGGGGCAGCCCGAGCCCCATCCGCTTCACTTCGGTGAGGAACACGCCATGGCGGGTCTCTACGCTGGCGTGGTCGTGGATGTCGGCGATGGTGCGACCGCTGAGCGCGCGGTTGGTGAGGATGATCTCGCGGTTCTCCTCGACCGGCTGGAAGCCTGCGGGCGCGGCAACTTCGGCGCCGAACAGGTCGCTGGCGCTCGCCATCGTCCCGACCCTGCCGGTGACGGCGAGCAAGTTGCCGACCTGCAGACGGGTGGTGTCGTCGAATTGGATCGGCGAGCCGTCGCGCAGCACGGCTTCGATGGCCGCATCGGTGATGAGTTCGTTGATCTCGAGTACGGTCTTGCCGGCAGCCCTGCCCTGCGCGTCGATCGCGTAGAAACGTGTCACGACGCTGCGGATCGCGTTGAACTGGCCGGGATCGAGTTCGGCATGGCCGCCCGACATTTGCTGGGCAAGCTTGATCGCCTCCGCGCGGATGTCCCACTTCATGATGGTCGGGAAGAACCAGGTGACCATGATGATCGGGCCGAGCGAGCCGAAGATGTAACAGACGGCGTAGCCGACCGCGACGTTGGTCTGCATGATCTTGGTGAGGTCGGCCGAGAGCCCGAGCTTGCCGATGGCGTCGCCTGCGGTGCCGATGATCGCCGACTGCGTGAGGCCGCCGGCGGCGAGGCCCGCAGCCATGCCGCGATCGAGATCGAACATCCAGGCGGCGCCGAGCACGCAGAGCAGGCCGACGGCGCACATCACGAAGGCCGAGACCGGCTGGTTGAGCGAGCGGCGGTTGAGCGCATGGAAGAATTGCGGGCCGCCCTGGAAGCCGACCGCATAGATGAACAGCGCGAAGAAGATCGCCTTGATGCCACTATCGATGTTGATGCCGATCTGGCCGATCACCACGCCGACCAGCAGCGTGCCGGCAATGCCGCCGAGGACAAATTTCTGCACCCTGAACTTGCCGACGAAATAGCCGAGGGCAATGGTAATGAACAACGCCACCAGCGGTTGGCTGGCGAAGAGCTCGCGCACGACGGTCATCTGTGATTCCGGAAGGCTTGCGCGGGAACGCCTGTCGAGGCGACCACCCATGACGCGGGCGGCGTGCTGCTTCGCGCGGAGCCTGACACATAACCGCGCTTTTGCCGGCGTATTGTCCAGTCTTATCGTACGGTCGGCGACTTATATATATTTGGCTATGCCAATGCCCGCGTCATGAATTTGATGAAAACGCGAGAAGGCTTCCAGAATAGGCTATTGCGCTGCATGCGACGCGACAGATTCGGGACAGCGACGGTTCGATGCGCTGATGTTCAGTGTCGCTGTTGATCTGCATCAATGCGGATCTGTCTGCTGCCCGAACGCCCAGCTACGATTGCGCTACAAATGCGGATTGGAGTCGCGCGTGCTGCCCGGCGGCGGAAACCGTATGGTCGTGCCGACCGTGATCCAGTCGGCGTTCTCGCCGGTGATGTTGTGGCCATAGATCACATCGACCGAGAAAATATCGTTGGGCCGATAGCGCAATCCGGTCTGGAATTTCGGACGCGTGACGCTCGGGATGTCGGCCGCGCCCACCTGCCCGTAGACTTCGATCGTGTACTGGAAAACGTCGGTAAGCTTCCAGTCGAAGCCGGCTCCATAGGTGAAATAGTGGCGGTCGACGGTGCGGTCCCACAGCCAGCCGGCATTGAGATTGATCCGCGTGACCTCGGAGAATCGCCAGGTGACGGGGATCTCGCCGAACATCGCGGTGTTCTGTCCGGTCTGCGCATCGAACGCGACGCCACCAAGGGCCGAGGCGCCGAACTTGCCGATGCCGGTCGGCACGAGGTTGATCTTGGCCTTCGGCGCCACCGACGTGCCCCAGTCGCCGTCGCTGCGAGACCGGTTGGTCATGACGCTGAGTTCGACCGGCCTGACGATGTCGACCACGCAGGATGGGTTGGCGACCGCGGAAAAGTCGGTGTTGGTGGCTGTCGACAGCCAGCTTTCCACCTTGCATGAGCCGAGATCGGAGATGTCGGCGGCATCGACGGCATAGGCGCCATTGGCCGCCTGCGCATATTGCGGCGCCAGCACTGCGGCGCCGATCGCCAGCATCGACAGCGCGGTTTGCAGGCTGCGCGTCAGATGTGGGGGCATGCAGTTCATGGGGGTGAGGCTAGCAGAGCCCTGCCCTCGACATGCGGTATTTGTTGCGATTATCCTCAGCCCATGAGCGAACATCATCACGATCATGATCACGACCATTCCGAATTGTCAGAAACCGAGCTCCGGGTCCGCGCCCTCGAGACCGTTCTGACCGAAAAAGGCTATGTCGATCCGGCGGCGCTGGACACCATCGTCCAGGCCTACGAGACCAGGATTGGCCCGCACAACGGCGCCCAGGTGGTGGCGCGGGCCTGGACCGATCCGGCGTTCAAGCAGGCGCTGCTCGCCGACGGCACCAAGGCCGTCAGCACGCTCGGCCATGTCAGCCGCACCGGCGACCATCTGGTGGTCGTCGAGAACACGCCTGAACGCCACAACATGGTCGTCTGCACTCTGTGCTCCTGCTATCCGTGGGAACTGCTCGGCCTGCCGCCGGTCTGGTACAAGGCGGAGCCGTATCGCTCGCGCGCGGTCAAGGATCCGCGCGGCGTGCTGGCGGATTTCGGCGTCAGCCTGCCCGGGGATGTCGAGATCCGGGTGTGGGATTCCACGGCGGAGACGCGCTTCCTGGTGCTGCCGATGCGCCCCGCAGGCACGGAAGGTTTGAGCGAGGCGCAACTCGCCGAACTGGTGACGCGGGACTCGATGATCGGCACCGGCCTGGCGACGACACCGGGCGCGCTGTCATGAACGGCGTCCACGACATGGGCGGCATGGACGGCTTTGGCAAGGTGGAGCCTGAAGCCAACGAGCCGATGTTTCACCACGAATGGGAATCGCGCGTGATGGCCATGGTGCGCGCCATGGGTGCCGCCGGCGCCTTCAACATCGATGCGTCGCGTTTTTATCGCGAGATGCTGCGGCCCGACATCTACCTGTCGAGCAGCTACTACCGGAAATGGCTGCTCGGTCTGGAAGACCTGCTGGTGGCCAGGGGCTATGTCGCCCGCGAGGAGATTGCAGCGGGCCACGCGTCGGCCCCGCCGAAAGCGCTGTCGCGCGGTGCGTTCACGGTCGGCGATGTCGAGCGCGTGATGATCCGTGGTGCGTTCGGCCGCCCGGCCCCGGCCCCGGCGAAATTCAAGGCCGGCGACCGCGTGCGCGCCAAAAACATCCATCCCGTCACGCATACGCGGCTGCCGCGCTATGTGCGCGGCCATGTCGGGGTGATCGAGCGCGACCACGGCTGTCATGTGTTTCCCGACACTGCCGCCCATGACGCCGGCGAGAACCCGCAATGGCTCTACACCGTGGTTTTCGATGGTGCGGAATTGTGGGGCCCGGACGGCGATCCAACCCTGAAAGTGTCGATCGAGGCCTTCGAGCCGTATCTGGACGCCGCCCAATGACTGTTGATCCGCAGGCCGCGCAGCGCGCCACGGCAGCCCTGCCCGGCATTCCCGTCGATGCCGACGGGCCGGTGTTTCGCGAGCCCTGGGAGGCCCAGGCCTTTGCCATGGCGCTGGCGCTGCACGAGCGCGGCCTGTTCACCTGGACCGAATGGGCGGCGGCGCTGGCCGCGGAGATCAAGCTCGCCCAGGCGGCCGGCGACGCCGACACCGGCGAAACCTATTACCGGCACTGGCTGGCCACGCTGGAAGGCCTGGTCGCCACCAAGGGTGTCGCCTCGGCCGAGATGCTGCATCGCTACCGCGATGCCTGGGACCACGCCGCCGACCGCACCCCGCATGGCCAGCCGATCGTACTGACACCGGCGGATTTTGCGCATTAAGGGATCAGTGTCTCCGTGCCCCGGATGCTGCGCAGCGCGTCGCCCTTGCAACGTAATGCTCTGCTGATCCGGGGCCGTACCAAATGCCGGAGCTCGTTACGGTCCCGGTTCTGCGCGGCAGCACTTCCGCGCGAAGCTTCGCTTCGCCAGGCTGCAGCGCGTCCGGGACACGAGACTATGCCGGTCTCGCCGAAAACTCCCGCCATCCCTTCGCCCGCAGCTCGCACGCCGGACATTTGCCGCAGCCATAGCCCCAGTCGTGCAGCGCGCCGCGTTGGCCGAGATAGCAGGTGTGGGAGTGCTCGCGGATCAGGTCCACCAGACCGGCGCCGCCGAGTTCATGGGCCAGCGCCCAGGTCGCTGCCTTGTCACGCCACATCAATGGCGTGTGCAGTTCGAATTGGCGGTCCATGCCGAGATTAAGCGCGGTCTGCAGCGCGCGGATGGTGTCGTCGCGGCAGTCCGGATAGCCGGAATAGTCGGTCTCGCACATGCCGCCGATGATGTGGGCGATGCCGCGGCGATAGGCCAGCGCGGCGGCGAAGGTCAGGAACACCAGGTTGCGGCCGGGCACGAAGGTGTTGGGCAGCCCGCCTGCCCCCATCTCGATGGCCACGTCGCGGGTCAGCGCGGTGTCGGAGATCACACTCAGCGTCGGGATGTCCAGCGTATGGCTGTCGCCCAGCTTGGCGGCCCAGCCTGGGTTCAGCGCCTTGATCCCGTCGAGCAACTTTTCGCGGCTGTCGAGTTCGATCAGGTGGCGCTGGCCGTAGCTGAAGCCGAGCATCTCGACACGCTTGAACCTTGCCAGCGCCCAGGCCAGGCAGGTGGCGGAATCCTGGCCGCCGGAGAACAGCACCAGAGCGGTTTCTTGTGAAAGATCGTCGGTCATGGACGTGCCATTAGCATCTGGCGCGGCAGCGGGAAAGTTGCGTCGTTTTGTAGGGCGGGTTAGCGAAGCGTAACCCGCCGGCCGAATTCATATGGCGGCAACGTCGGCGGATGACGGCTTCGCCTCATCCGCCTTACGGCTCGGAGCTTCAATGACCCCTTCCCGCGACATTGCCGGCCTCATCGAAATCATGGCGCGGTTACGCACGCCCGGCACGGGCTGCCCCTGGGATCTCGAACAGACCTTTGCGACCATCGCGCCCTACACCATCGAGGAGGCCTATGAGGTCGTCGACGCCATCGCCAACAACGACCTCGGCGATCTCTGCGAGGAACTCGGCGATCTCCTGCTGCAGGTGGTGTTTCACGCCCGCATGGCCGAGGAACAGCAGGCCTTCGCGTTTGGCGACGTGGTCGAGGCCATTACGCGAAAAATGATCCGCCGGCATCCCCATGTTTTCGCCGATGCCGACGGCAATATCACCCCCGCCCACGTCAAGGGCGTGTGGGACCGCATCAAGGCCGAGGAAAAGGCCGAACGCGCCGCGCGCCGTCCCGCAGTCGCCGCACCGTCATCGCTTCTGGCCGGCGTCAAGGCCGGGCAGCCAGCGCTGAGCCGCGCCACGGCGCTGCAGAACAAGGCCTCGACCGTCGGCTTCGACTGGAACGACCCGCGTGCGGTGCTGGCGAAAATCCGCGAGGAAGCCGACGAGATCGAAGCGGCGCTCGACGCCGGCGACAAGGCCGAACTGGCGGCGGAGACCGGCGACCTCTTGTTCGCCGTGGTCAACCTGGCGCGCCATGTCGACGCGGATCCGGATCAGGCACTGCGCGGCACCAACGCGAAATTCGAACGGCGGTTTGCCTATATCGAACAGGCGCTGGCGGCGAAGGGGCGCACGCTGCAGGACGCGACGCTGGAAGAGATGGATGCGCTGTGGAATGCGGCGAAGGGAACGGAGTAGCCACGAATTGTAGTAGCGCAACGCTGATGGATTCCCTCCCCACCACGCGCAGCTTCGCTGCACGCGGGGGAGGGAAAGGAAGAGCTGTGACGTCAGTGAAAGCGTTGCTATCGCTTACCCCGTCGCATCGTCAGGATGCTGCACGGCCTTGTACTTGCTCATCACGATGTCGCGCTTGGTCTCGTCGACGCGTACGGTCATGTCGAAATGATCGTCATGCAGTTCCTTGACCAGCACCTCGGCGTTGCGATGCAGCCAGCTGATGCCGGCGCCGTCGGAAGCGGCGATGGTCAGGTCGAGTGTGATCCGCGCCGCCGCCAGCCGCTCCTCGATGGCGTTGAGCAATGCATCGATGCCCTCGCCGGTTTCAGCTGAGACCATGAAGCACGGCTTTTCCGGCGGACGGCGCGCGGCGATGTTGGCGAGGTTCTCGCGCTGCTCGGGGTCGAACCGGTCGATCTTGTTCCAGACTTCGAGGATGCGGCCGCCGGCCTCGGCGTCGATGCCGAGCTGCTGCAGCACCTTGTCGACGTCGCTCTGCTGGGCGTCGGCGTCTTCATGGGAGATGTCGCGGACGTGCAGGATGATATCGGCTTCCAGCACCTCTTCCAGCGTGGCGCGGAAGGCGGCGACGAGTTGCGTCGGCAGGTTCGAAATGAAGCCGACTGTGTCCGACAGCATCGCCTTGCCGCCATGCGGCAGCGTCAGCGCGCGCAAGGTCGGATCGAGCGTCGCGAACAGCATGTCGGCGGCGGTGACCTCGGCGCGGGTCAGCCGGTTGAACAGCGTAGACTTGCCGGCGTTGGTGTAGCCGACCAGCGCCACGACGCGATAGGGCACGCGCTGGCGGCCGGCACGATGCAGCCGGCGCGTCGCCTGGACCTTCTTGATCTCGTTCTCGATGCGCGTGATGCGGTCGCCGATCAGCCGGCGGTCGGCCTCGATCTGGGTTTCGCCGGGGCCGCCCATGAAGCCGAAGCCACCGCGCTGGCGCTCCAGATGGGTCCATGACCGCACCAGCCGGCTGCGCTGATAGTTGAGATGGGCGAGTTCGACCTGCAGCGCGCCCTCCTTGGTCTTGGCGCGGCGGCCGAAAATTTCCAGAATCAACCCGGTGCGGTCGAGCACCTTGGTGTTCCATTCCTTTTCCAGGTTGCGCTGCTGAATCGGCGATAGCGCGCAATCCATCACCACCAGCTCGATGTCATGGCCGGCGATCAGGCCGAGGATTTCCTCGACCTTGCCCTTGCCGAGATAGGTGGCCGGCCGGATCTGGGCGAGCGGCGCGACGATCGCCTCGGCGATGGTCAGGTCGATGGCCCGCGCCAGACCGACGGCTTCCTCGAGCCGGGCGTCGGCATTGCGGACATGAATCTGCGCTTGCGATTCGGCGTCGCCACGCCGTTCACGCAAATACGGGCCGATGACTACCACCCGCCCGCTGTGTTCGCCTTGCGCTGACCCAGGACGGTCAACGCCCCCTTCGAAGCTCCGGGGTTCCAATCAGTTTAATCTCAAGCTGGTGCGTCCTCGCCGCCTTCGAACAGCTGGATCGGAGCGCCCGGCATGATGGTCGAGATTGCGTGTTTGTACACAAGCTGAGAGTGACCATCACGGCGCAGCAGCAGACAGAAATTGTCGAACCATGTGACAATACCCTGCAGCTTCACTCCGTTGACCAGAAAGATCGTCAGGGGCGTCTTTGTTTTACGTACGTGGTTGAGGAAGGTGTCCTGTAGATTCTGTGCGCGGTCTGCCGCCATTTTTTTATCCCGCAGTTTGTTGTGCTTGTTTTTTTTTAACCTGACGCAGCTCTCTCCGGAGCGTCGACTGGCCGCCGCGTTTCCCTGAGATCCCCCTCCGGGAGCGCGACGAATTGATTAGAGGGCAGGCAAGCTTTTTAGGCAAGCCAGTTCAGCCAACGGCCGGGCAAATCTGAGGCAAATCTCAGGAAATCGCCGAAAATCGATGAAATTCCTCGCGCAATCGCGTGGCGATCGCGCCCGGCTTGCCGTCGCCAATGGTTTTGCCGTCGATGCTGATGACGGGCATTACAATCTGACTCGCCGAGGAAACGAAAGCCTCGGCGGCCTGATAAGCCTCCTCCGGCGTGAAGTTCCGTTCTTCGAGCTTGAGCTGCAGCGACTCCAGCACCTCGATCAGAACCGCGCGGGTGATGCCCGACAAAATGCCACGTTCGGCGCTGCGCGTGACCACCTTGCCGTCGCGGGTGACGATCCAGGCGTTGCACGAGGCGCCCTCGGTCACAAAGCCGTCGGCATCCACATACCAGGCCTCATAGGCTCCCTTGTCGCGCGCTTCCTGGCGCGCCAGCACGTTCGGCAACAGACCGACGGTCTTGATGTCGACGCGCGGCCAGCGGTTTTCGGCGGTGGTGATCACCTTGACGCCGCGCGCGGCCTGGGCCTGGTTCTTGGCAAAGTTGAGCGACTTGGCGGTGATGACCAGGCTCGGCTTCACCTCCGGCGACGGAAAGCCATGGTCGCGGTGGGCGACGCCGCGGCTGATCTGCAGATAGACGATGCCGTAGCTGATGCGGTTGCGCCGGATCACCTCCTGCATCACGATCTTCAAGGATGCCAGCGGCATCGCCTCGGCCATGCGCAGCTCGCGCAGCGAGCGCTGCATCCGCGCCATATGGCGGGGAAAATCCACCATCTTGCCGCCGATGATTTCGCAGACCTCATAGATGCCGTCGGCGAACTGATAGCCGCGGTCTTCGACATTCACGGCGGCATCGCGCAGGTTTTGATAGTGACCGTTTACATAGGCAATGCGCGACATAGGACGTCCTGATGGCTGAGGATTTGAGTGACAGCGAGCGAGTTAGCCGACGCCGAGCGCCTTGAGTTTGCGGTGCAGGGCCGAGCGTTCCATACCGACAAATTCCGCGGTGCGCGAGATATTCCCGGAAAAACGACTGATCTGGGCGATCAGATAATCGCGTTCGAACACTTCGCGGGCCTCGCGCAAGGGCAGACCCATGATGTGCTCGCCATTGTTGCTGGTGGGCATCGACGGCACCATGGAGCCGACGTCCTGCGGCAGCATGTCGGCGGTGATGATCACCTCCGGGCCGCCGCCGGCGAGAATCATCACGCGCTCGACGTTGTTGCGGAGCTGCCGGATGTTGCCGGGCCAGACATGCGACTGCAGCACGGCCATGGCGTCCTGGCCGATCTGGCGTTTCGGCAGGCCGGTGGCCACCGAAATCTGCTCCATGAAATACTCGATCAGCTCCGGAATGTCCTCACGATGCTCGGACAAAGGCGGCACGCGGATCGGCACCACCGAGAGGCGGTGATAGAGATCCTCGCGGAAGCGGCCTTCGGCGATTTCCTCCTCGAGATTGCGCGCGGTGGAGGAGATGATGCGGACGTCGACATGGACCTTGGTGGTGCCCCCCGCCCGCGTGAACGTCTGGTCGACCAGCACGCGCAGGATCTTGTTCTGGGTCTCGCGTGGCAGGTCACCGATCTCGTCGAGGAACAGCGTGCCGCCATGGGCTTCCTCCAGCGCGCCGGCCTTGCGGGCCTGTTCGCCGTTGGTCTGCTCGATACCGAACAGTTCGACCTCCATGCGCTCCGGCGTGATCGCCGCGGCATTGATGACGACGAACGGGCCTTCGGCGCGCTGCGAGGCATTGTGCAGCGTGCGCGCCGCCAGTTCCTTGCCGGCGCCGGACGGGCCGACGATCAGGATGCGGCTGTTGGCCTTTGCCGCGCGGTCGATGGTCTGGCGCAACTGGTTCATGGCCGCCGAACGGCCGGTCAGCGAACTTGCCACCGGCGCGAGTTGCTTGAGTTCCTTGACCTCGCGTTTCAGCCGCGAGGTTTCCAGCGCCCGCGTCGCCACCAGGATCAGGCGGTCGGCCTTGAACGGCTTTTCGATGAAGTCATAGGCGCCGCGCTTGATGGCAGCGACGGCGGTCTCGATATTGCCGTGGCCGGAAATCATTACCACCGGCATTTCGGTGTGGTCGCGCTTGACCTGTTCGAGCAGTTGCAGACCATCCAGCTTGCTGCCCTGCAGCCAGATGTCGAGGAACACCAGGTTGGGACGGCGGTTGGAGATTTCCGCCAGTGCGCTGTCGCTGTCGCGCGCGGTGCGCGTGGTGAAGCCTTCGTCCTCGAGGATGCCCGCCACCAGATCGCGAATATCGGCTTCGTCATCGACGATGAGAATGTCATTTGCCATGGGATGCGCTCTGTCTTTTTTCGTTCGGTCAGTTGCCGCTCACGGCGACGGTCTTGATTTCGTTGCTCTGCGCGGCTTTTGGCTCGGCGTTTGCCGCATCGGGCTTCTGGCCGGAAATCGCAAAGCGCAATCGCATCCATGCGCCGCGGGCACCGGGCCGGATGTCAGAGGCATCGTTGAGCTCGATTCGCCCGCCGTGGTCCTCCAGAACGCGCCCGACAATGGCGAGACCAAGGCCGGTGCCCTTCTCGCGCGTCGTGACATAGGGCTCCAGCAGCCGCGACCGGCTCACCGTGGGCAGACCGATGCCGTTGTCGATCACGTCGATGACGATGTCCTCGCCCTCGCGCGCGGCGATCACCTCGATGCGGCCCTTGCCAAGCTCTTCCGCCGGCACCGCCTCGATGGCCTCGGTGGCGTTCTTGATGATGTTGGTCAGTGCCTGCGAGATCAGCCGGCGATCGAACCGGGCGCGCATCGGCTCTTCCTTGATCTCGGCCTCGATATCGACGTCGGGATGCCCGACCCGCATCAGGAACACGGCCTGGCGAACCGTATCGGCGACATCCTCGCCCTCGATCACCGGCTTCGGCATCCGTGCAAACTTCGAGAACTCGTCGACCATGCGGCGGATGTCGTCGACCTGGCGGACGATGGTGTCGGTGCACTGCTCGAAGATCGCCTTGTCGGCGACGATCACCTTGCCGAATTTCCGCTTGATGCGCTCTGCCGAGAGCTGGATCGGCGTCAGCGGGTTCTTGATCTCGTGGGCGATGCGGCGGGCGACGTCGGCCCAGGCCGAAGTGCGCTGCGCCGACACCAGCTCGGTGATGTCGTCGAGGGTGATGATGTAGCTGTCGCGCGACTGGCTGGTCTGCTCGGCGCTGATGCGCACTGACAGCACCCGCTCCTGGCCGCCGCGCGCGATGTTGATCTGGCCCTGCACCAGCCGCTGCGAGCCCTCGCGCACGGTCTGCATCATCTCGTCGAGTTCGGGGATGATTTCGTGCAGGGGGTGGCCGAGGGTCTCGGATTCCGAATGGCCGATCAGCTTTTCCGCCGAGCGGTTGAGGATGCCGATGCTGTTGGCCCCGTCGACCCCGATGATGCCGGCACTGGCCGAGGACAGCACCGCCTCGATGAAGCGGCGGCGGCTGTCGATGACGTCGGAGGCCGACACCAGTTCGTCGCGCTGGGTGCGCAGCTCCTGGGTCATCTTGTTGAAGGTCTCGCCGAGATGCGCCAGATCGCCTTCGGACTGGATCACCGGCACCCGCACATGCAGGTCGCCGGTCGACACCGCATTGGCGGCGCCCATCAGACGGCGGATCGGCGTCACCAGCCAGTTGGCGAAGTTCAGTCCGATCAGCACCGACGACATCAGCACCGTCAGCGCGATCACCGTGAACATCAGCGCGAAGGCCACCTGGACGCCGAGCCGGCGGGATTCGAGGTCGGCATATTCGGCGACGCTGGCCTGGGTCTGGCGCAGTTGCGCCACCACCCGTGGATCGAGCAGCCGCGCCACATAGAGGAAGGTATCGTCGAAGGCGCGCAGCCGGATCACCGCGGCGACGTAATTGGCTTCGATGAACACCGCGATTTGCGGCTCGGTCTCATCGACATTCTTCAGAAAGTCGGCGGCCGGGGTCGTAAAGTCCTGGCGGATGCCGGTCTGCGCCGATTCCAGGACATTGCGGTCCTTGTCGATGATCATCGCCCCCGGCAGGTTGCGCGACGCCGCGCTGGCCGTCAGCAGGCTGCGAAAGGTGCCGCGGTCCTGGTCGTATAACGGCCGCGCATGGGCGATGTCGTTGGCCATGCCGAGGATGTCGCCGCGGATCAGCTGCGCATGTTCGTGGAGATAGGCATTGGCAACGATCAGGGAGTTCTGGATCACCTCGCGGGTCGGCCCCGAAAACAGCCGGTCGAGGCCGCGATCGAGGGTGACATTGGCGACGATCGAGACCAGCACCGCGGGAATCACCGCGATCACCGAGAACAGGCTGACGATCTGGACATGCAGCCGGGCGGCGGCGCGCCCGCGGCGGCGGGCCTGCACCACCTTCCAGACTTCGCGGGCGATAATGACCACAAGCAGGAACACGGCGGTCGCGTTGATCAGCAGGAAGGTGACGACTACGTTGTGGGTCGGCGAGATCGGCGTCAGCCCGGTCAGGACGACAAAGGTCAGGAAGGCCGACAGCAGCGCCAGACCGACGGCAATCGGCGGCAGCAGCCGGCGCAGAGTCCATCGGCGCGGTTCAGCCGGCGATGCTTCAAACGCTGGGGGCGACGTGTCTGCGCTGGTCATTCCGGATTTTGGTGAGCGTGAACGCCATGTCGTCGCGGGATCGAGCCCGACACGTACTGATGCAATCATACAACAATGTTGCTCAATTACGACAATTCCGCGGCGTGTAAAAGCCGCGGAAAGCGCAGTCGTGCCGGTTTCACGTCGCGATGACGTGGAATTGCTCGATCTGATGCGTTTCCCTCGCCCGGGTCCTGCGGGTAGAGGGGCGCTCGAAGGACCGAGGTCGTCCGAGTCGGGTGAGGAGCGGCTGCGAGCGAACACTAACAGCTCACCCGGAGCCTCGCTATCGCTCGGCTCCGACCTCTCCCCGCAAGAGCGGGGCGAGGTTAGTCCCTGTGCGCGGCGCCCTACCCGCCGGTGCGATAGACTTGGATATCCAGATCGCGAATCTTCTTGCGCAGGGTGTTGCGGTTGAGGCCGAGCAGATCGGCTGCACGGATCTGGTTGCCGCGCGTCGCCGCCAGTGCCGCTGTGAGCAGCGGTACTTCGATCTCGCGCAGGATGCGGTGATAGAGGCCGGGCGGCGGCACGCCGTTCGGGAAGCTCGAGAAGTGCGAGGACAGGTAGACCTCGACGGCGCCGCCGAGGTTGTCGACGCCGTTCTGGGGGCTGCCGCCGGACACCACCGCAGGCGGTGCCAGTTCGCCGTCGATCACCGAGCCGGTGATGACATCCTGCGGATAGAGCGCCGCCAGCCGGCGGGCCAGGTTCTCCAGCTCGCGGACGTTGCCGGGCCAGCGATGCTGCTTCATGCGCTCCAGCGCCAGGGCGTCGAGCTTCTTGGGCGGCAGGCCATCCTTTTCGGCCAGCGCAAAGAAATGCCGGATCAGGTCCGGGAGATCCTCGATGCGTTCACGCAAAGGAGGAAGACGCAGCGGCACGACGTTGAGGCGGAAGAATAAATCCTCCCGGAACAGGCCCTGCTGGATGAGAATCCGGAGGTCCTTGTTGGAGGCCGCAACGATGCGCACGTCGGTCTTGATCGGGGTTCGGCCGCCGACCGTGGTGTACTCACCCTGCTGCAGCACGCGCAGCAAGCGGGTCTGCGCCTCCATCGGCATATCGCCGATTTCATCGAGGAACAGCGTGCCGCCCTCGGCCTGCTCGAACCGGCCGGAGGCGCGGGTGTTGGCGCCGGTGAAGGCGCCGCGCTCATGGCCGAACAGTTCGGATTCGATGAGGTCGCGCGGGATCGCTGCCATGTTGACGGCAACGAAGGGCCCGTTGCGGCGCTTGCCGTAGTCGTGCAGCGCGCGCGCCACCAGTTCCTTGCCGGTGCCGGACTCGCCGGAGATCATCACCGTCAGGTCGGTCTGCATCAGGCGCGCCAGCACGCGGTAGATTTCCTGCATGGCCGGCGAGCGGCCGACCAGCGGGATCGAATCGAACTCGCCGTCATCGGCAACGCTGGCGACGCGCTCCTTCGGTTCCGCCAGCGCGCGGCCGACGATGGCGATCAGTTCCTTGAGGTCGAACGGCTTCGGCAGATATTCATAGGCGCCGCGCTCCGACGCGCGGATCGCCGTCATGAAGGTGTTCTGCGCGCTCATCACGATGACCGGCAGGTTGGGCCGCATCTTCTTGATGCGCGGCAGCAGGTCGAAGGCGTTCTCATCGGGCATCACCACGTCGGTGATGACGAGATCGCCCTCGCCCTGGCTCACCCAGCGCCACAGCGTGGCGGCGTTGCCAGTCAGGCGAACCTCATATCCGGCGCGGGAAAGGGCCTGATTCAGGACGGTGCGGATCGCAGTGTCGTCGTCTGCAACCAGAATGCTACCAGCGGCCATTGTCATTTCTCATCTTGGTTTTTAGGAGGTGTGCGGCGACGTCGCCGGGACGTCGCCGTTGCTCGGTTCGAAGTTTTTGGCAGCGTTGAACATGGGCAGCAGCACTCGGAAAATCGTCTTCCGCGGCTGGGATTCGCATTCGATGATTCCGCCATGATCGCCGACAATCTTGGCAACCAATGCAAGACCCAGGCCGCTTCCGGTGGGCTTGGTGGTGACGAAGGGATCGAACAGGTTCGGCAACAGGTCGTCCGGCACGCCGGGGCCATTGTCCTTGACGCAGAATTCCAGCGGCAGCGAGACGCGGGTCTTCTTGCCCGGCACCGACAGCCGAACGCCAGGCCGGAACGCAGTGGTGAGCTGGATCTCACCGTCGTGGCCCAGTTCCGCGACGGCCTCGGCGGCATTTTTCACCAGGTTGAGGAACACTTGGATGAGCTGGTCCTGATTGGCCAGCACCGGCGGCAATGACGGGTCGTATTCCTCGATGAAGCGGATGTTGCGGGCAAAGCCCGACTGCGCGAGCCGTTTCACATGGTCGAGCACAGAGTGGATGTTGACCGGACCGCGCGCCACCGGGCGATCATCGCCGAACACCTCCATACGATCGACCAGGGTCACGATGCGATCGGCCTCGTCGCAGATCAGCCGTGTCAGCATGCGGTCTTCGGACGATGCCGCCTGCTCCAGCAGCTGCGCGGCTCCGCGAATGCCTGACAGCGGATTCTTGATCTCATGGGCCAGCATCGCGGCGAGCGCGATCACCGAGCGTGCGGCGCTGCGATGGGTGAGCTGGCGGTCCATCTTGTCGGCGATGGTGCGTTCCTGCAGCATCACCACGATATGCCCGGGCCGTTCGCTCAACGGCGCGACATGGAGATCGACCTGGCGATCCCTGCCGATCCGCGGCGTGCCGAGATCGACCTTGAACTCATTGACCGGCGAGCCGGAGTCGCGAACCTGATCGATCAGCGCCAGCAGCGGGCTGCCGAACGGCACCAGTTCCTTCAGCGACTGGCGCCGCAGGAACTGGGTCGAGATCTCGAAAAACGATTCCGCTGCCATGTTGGCGTCGACGATCTTGCCGTCGGGTGCGATCAGCAGCACCGGATTGGGCAAGGCGTTGAGAATCGCCTCGCTGTCGGTGGAAATCGGGTGGCGGTGTCCTGCGACGGCTGTCATGCGGCAGCACTCCATGCGAAGGCGTCAAACGCCTCGTCAAGCGAACGGTGTACGCCTGCGGGGGCCTCGGCGGTTTGAATCTTCTGTTTCCAGCTTCTCAGAACGTCCGGTGGCGCGTCGCTGGCGGCTGCGGCCGCATCGAGCGACCAGCCGAGATGTTTTCGTGCATGGCGCAGCCCGACATGGACGCCGTAATGGCTGAGAATTTCCTCGTAGAGCGTGCGGACGTAGGAAAGTTGCACGGCGAGCGCCGGCTCGGCCTCTGCTGCACCGCTCTGCAGGCGACGGGCAATCTGGCCGGGCACCCAGGGGCGCCCATAGGCACCGCGGCCCACCATCACGGCGTCGGCGCCGGACAGTTCCAGCGCGGTCAGCGCCTTCTCGTAGGAGGTGATGTCGCCGTTGACGATCAGCGGAATATCGATCGCGTCGCGGACCGCGCGCACCGCGCCCCAATCCGCCTCGCCCTTGTAGAACTGGCAACGGGTGCGGCCGTGCACCGTGATCAACTGCACGCCGGCCGCTTCGGCGCGGCGCGCCAGCTCCGGCGCATTGAGCGAATTGTCGTCCCAGCCGAGCCGCATTTTCAGCGTCACCGGCACCTTGACCGCCGCGACCGTGGCGTCGATCAGCGTCAGTGCGTGATCGAGGTTGCGCATCAGCGCTGAGCCGGACTGGCCGGTGCCGCCGGTGACCTTGCGGGCGGGGCAACCCATGTTGATGTCGATGATATCGGCGCCGCCGGCTTCGGCGATGCGCGCGCCCTCGGCCATCCAGCGGGCCTCGCAGCCGGCCAGCTGGACCACGTGCGGGCCCAGGCCGGTCGCCTCAACGCGCAAAACAGACATCGGTCGGCCATTGACGAGATCGGCGCTTGCCGTCATTTCTGAGACGACGAGGCCGGCGCCGAGTTGGGCCACCTGCCGCCGGAACGGCACATCCGTGATGCCGGTCATCGGTGCCAGAACCACACGGTTCGCGATTTCGATGTCGCCGATCCGCAACGACTTGTGGTTTGGTGATTCCAGGGCGGTCACAGACCTACTGTCCTTTGTACGCTACGATGCGGTTGAACGTATCTTGCGCACATTTCTTGTGCAATCAACCGTCATGCCTAGACATTAGACAGATGTGCTGATTTTGCAAGTGCAGTGCAGCATTGCGTTGTTGATCATTCACGCCGAGGGAAACATGCTGTTTTTGCCGTCCGGCATGGTAATGGCTGTGCGCCCACAGCTTACCCCTTAATCAGTTGAGCCTGATGACGAAATCGACAAGATCTGCCGCCATTGTCGTCGCTGCCGGACGCGGATTGCGCGCCGGTTCCGGCGGACCGAAGCAATACCGCACGATTGCCGGGCGCACTGTCATCGCCCGCGCGATGGAGCCGTTCTGTGCACATCCCGACATCGCGGCGGTTCAACCGGTCCTCAATCCCGACGACATGGCCATGTTCAACGAGGCCGTCGGTCATTTGCGGTACGATCATCCAGCAAACGGCGGCGCCAGCCGGCAAGCCTCGGTCCGCGCCGGCCTTGAGGCATTGGCCGGCAATCCGCCCGATGTCGTGCTGATTCACGACGCCGCGCGGCCCTTCGTGACCCCTGCCCTGATTTCGCGCGCCATCGCCGCCGCCGGAATCACCGGCGCCGCGGTGCCCGCAATTGCCGTCACCGACACCATCAAGCAGGTCGGCGATGCCGGCCATGTGGAAGCCACGCCGGACCGAGGGCGCTTGCGCTTTGCGCAGACGCCGCAGGCATTTCGCTTCGACGTCATTCTCGAAGCCCATCGTCGTGCGGCGCGCGAGGGCCGCGACGATTTCACCGACGACGCCGCACTCGCCGAATGGGCAGGATTGACGGTGGCAACCTTTGAAGGCGATCCTGCAAACATGAAGCTCACCACACCGGAAGATTTTGTGCGCGAGGAAGCGCGTCTTGCTGCTGCGCTCGGCGATATCCGCATGGGCACCGGCTATGACGTGCACGCCTTCGGCGACGGCGATCACCTGATGCTCTGCGGCGTGCGGGTGCCGCATACGCGCGGCTTCCTCGCGCACTCTGACGGCGACGTCGGCCTGCATGCGCTGGTGGATGCCATCCTCGGCGCGCTGGCGGACGGCGATATCGGCTCGCACTTTCCGCCGAGCGATCCGCAATGGAAAGGCGCGGCCTCCGACAAGTTTCTGAAATACGCCGTCGACCGCGTCACCGCGCGTGGCGGACGCGTGGCCAATCTCGAGGTCACGATGATCTGCGAACGGCCGAAGATCGGGCCGCTCCGCGATGTCATGCGGGCGCGCATTGCCGAGATCACCGGCGTTGCGATCTCGCGCGTGGCGGTGAAGGCCACCACAAGCGAGCGCCTCGGCTTCACCGGTCGCGAGGAAGGCATCGCTGCCACGGCGTGCGCCACCATCCGCCTGCCCTGGAGTGACTAGATGAGCGGCAGCGACGCCCGTGCCCTGTCCCGTGCGCTGCTGGATCTCTGCCGCAGCCGCAAGCTGACCATTGCGACCGCTGAATCCTGCACGGGCGGCATGGTGGCGGCAGCGCTGACCGACATTCCCGGCTCGTCCGATGTGATCGACCGCGGCTTCGTCACCTACTCCAACGACGCCAAGCGCGCGATGCTCGGCGTGCGCGCTGCGACGCTGTCGACGTTCGGTGCGGTCAGCAAGGAGACCGCGACGCAGATGGCGGTGGGTGCGCTGGAAAAGGCAGGTGTCGATCTCGCGGTGTCGATCACCGGCATTGCCGGCCCCGGCGGCGCGACGCCGGGCAAACCGGTCGGCCTGGTCCATTTCGCCGTCGCTTCGCGCGATGGCCGCATTCTCAATCGCGAGTGTCGCTTCGGCGCCATCGGCCGCGGCCCAGTGCGGCAGCGCTCGGTGGTGGAAGCCTTGCGGATGTTGATGGAACTGGCGCGGGGACCGCAGCCGCCGGTCAAGAAACGCGAAGCGGCCAGCTTGGCACGGCCGCGGGTCGCGCGCACGCCGCGCCGAGCGGCCGTCAAACGCCACCGCGCCGGGCCGCTGAAGCCGAAGCCAAAACCCGAAAAGTAACTGTTCCACGTTTCCCGGATGCGGTGCAGCGTGAGCGACGATGCGCAGCATCGTCCGAAACGGTGCTCCGCAGATCCGGGATCTTCTCGTTTGACGTCGCATGAGACGGCCCCGGATCTGCGGAGCAGGCCTTCTCGGCAATGCTTCGCATTGCCGGGCTGCGCCGCGTCCGGGGAACCTCAGCTCTTGGCCCCGTAGACCTGATCGGCGCGCTTCTCGAACGCCGCAGAAAAGCGCTGGAACGCGGTGTCGAACATGGTGCCCATCAGCATGCCGAGCATCCGGCTCTTGAATTCGTAGGACAGAAAGAAACCGACATCGCATTCGGTGTCGGACTTCGGCTCGAAGGTCCAGCGGTTCTCGAGATTGCTGAACGGGCCCTGCAGATACTCCACCATGATCTTGAGGTTGGCGCGGTCCAGCGTCACGCGGCTGGTGAAGGCCTCGCGGATCAATTTGAACGCGACCGTCATGTCCGCGACGATCACCTCGGTGCCGTCAGGTTTTGTCGTGCGCTGGCGGATCTTCAGCGCCTTGCACAGCGGCACGAACTCCGGATAGCGCTCCACGTCGGCCACGAGGTCGAACATCTGCGATGCGCTGTGCCGGACCCGGCGCTTGCTGGCGAATTGAGGCATCGGATCGTCTCAGCGCGCGAGTGCAGCGCGTGCCGCCTGCAGTTTTGCAAAATCCTCGCCGGCGTGGTGCGACGAGCGCGTCAGCGGACTCGCCGACACCATCAGGAAGCCCTTGGTATAGGCGACCTTCTCATAGCCGGCGAATTCGTCGGGAGTGACGTAACGCATGACCGCGTGATGTTTTCGCGTCGGCTGCAGGTACTGGCCGATGGTCAGGAAGTCGACGTCTGCCGAACGCAGGTCGTCCATCACCTGCAGCACCTCATGGCGCTGCTCGCCGAGCCCGACCATGATTCCCGATTTGGTGAAGATGGTCGGGTCGATCTCCTTGACCTTCTGCAGCAGGCGAATCGAATGGAAATATCGCGCGCCGGGCCGTACCGTCAGATAGCCCGACGGCACCGTCTCCAGATTGTGGTTGAAGACATCCGGCTTGGCTGCGACAACGATCTCCATCGCGCCCGGCTTGCGCAAAAAGTCCGGCGTCAGGATCTCGATGGTGGTGGTCGGGCATGCCGCGCGGATGGCGCGGATGGCGCGGATGGTCTGGGCAAAGTGCTCGGCGCCGCCATCGGCGAGGTCGTCGCGGTCGACCGAGGTGATGACCACGTGATGCAAGCCCAGCTTCGACACCGCCAGCGCCACATGCTCCGGCTCCGCCGCGTCGAGCGCCCCGGGCATCCCGGTCTTGACGTTGCAGAACGCACAGGCGCGCGTGCACGTGTCCCCCATGATCATGAAGGTGGCGTGCTTCTTGTCCCAGCACTCGCCGATATTGGGGCAGCCAGCCTCCTCGCAGACGGTGACCAGGCCGTTTTCCTTGACGATCTTGCGGGTGTCGCCATAGCCGCGCGTGGTCGGCGCGCGAACCCGGATCCAGTCCGGTTTCGGCGGCGAGGCCGAATCCGGCCGGTTCACCTTTTCGGGGTGACGCGGGCGCAACTGGTTGGTGGAAACCGTATCGAGGACGACGACCATTGACTGTCCATTCTGAGTGAAACTCTAGGTAATCCGCCGCGCCGTGACCCGCAACCCACTCGCCTTGCCGTGGCTTGGTCATTAGCATGCCGGATGCCCTGCCGCACCCGTCGGCCCTTCATGCCTGCCAAGCCCTTGCAAGCCCAATTGAATGCCTCAAAGCCCAAGAGTCCCAAGTCGAACCGCTCCCGCCCCTGCAAAGGGCCTGGGAAAGCCGCTCAAGCGCGGCTTCTTCGCGCGCAGCGTTCATGAGGTGGCGCCCGAGCTGATCGGTGCCACGCTGCTGGTCAACGGCGTCGGCGGTATCATCGTCGAGGTCGAGGCCTACCACCACACCGACCCGGCGGCGCATTCGTTCAACGGGCCGACGCCGCGCAACATGGTGATGTTCGGGCCACCCGGCTTTGTCTATGTCTACCGCTCCTACGGCATCCACTGGTGCGTCAATTTCGTCTGCGAGAAGGAGGGCTCGGCCAGCGCCGTGCTGATCCGCGCCCTGCAGCCGACGTTCGGAATCGGCGAGATGCAATTGCGGCGCGGGCTTGAGGACGAGCGGTTGCTGTGCTCGGGGCCGGGAAAACTGTGTCAGGCCTTGGGGATCACCCATGCCCATAACGGGCTGGCGCTGGACGCCCCGCCATTCGACATTCTGGCGCGGACCGAGGCGCCCGAGGTGATATCCGGGACGCGCATCGGCCTCACCAAAGCGGTGGAACTGCCGTGGCGCTACGGGCTGAAAGGCTCGAAGTTTCTGAGCAAGCCGTTTTCGAAGTGAGGCTGTCTTGTCCCGGACGCGGTGCAGCGCAGGCGAAGCGAAGCTTCGCCGACAACGCTGCTCCGCAGAGCCGGGACCGTCACGGGCGACAGCGTCCGCAACGGCCCCGGATCTGCAGCGCACCACGTCGCTTCGAGACGTACTGCGCAGCGTCCGGGGCACGAGAGTAGCTTTACACCGCGCTCTTGAGCCGCTCCATGGCCTCCAGCACCTTTTCCTTGCGGGCCACGGCCTCGGCGCGCTTTTCCTTCTCTTCCTCGACGATCTCCTCCGGCGCGTTGGCGACGAATTTCTCGTTGGAGAGCTTGGCATCGACGCGCTTGATGTCGGCCTCGGCCTTGGCCAGTTCCTTGGCGAGTCGCGCCTGTTCGGCGCCGACATCGATCACGCCCTTCAGGGGCAGTGCGACGACTTCGCCGCGGATGAGCAGTTGCACCGAGCCGTCGGGGGCACGATCGGCCGATGACACCTCGCCGAGGCGTGCCAGCCGCTTGATCACGTCGCTCCAGCGCACCGCGCGCGCCTGGGTCTCGGCGGAGGCGCCGGCCAGCACCAGCGGCGTCAAGGTCGCCGGGGTGATGTTCATCTCGGCACGCACCGAGCGCACCGCGGTGACCAGATCGACCACCCAGCCGATCTCGGCTTCAGCGGCGTCATCGCGGAAGTCGGCCACGGGATCCGGCGTGGCCATCAGGATCGGCGTCACCAGCGGATCGCTGGCGGCAGTGGCGATCATCAGCGCTTCCTGCTCCTGGGTCAGGCCGCGCGCCTTCAGCGGCCACGGCGCCAGCGCCAGCAGGCCCGAGCGCGGCGCGGTCACCGCCCACAGCTCTTCGGTGATGAAGGGCATGAACGGATGCAGCAACTTGAGGATCTCGTCGCGCGCCCACGCGACCATGGCGCGGGTCTCGGTCTTGGCGGGCGAATCCTCGCCCATCATCACCGGCTTGGCCAGTTCGAGGTACCAGTCGCAATACACGTTCCAGACGAAGCGATAGGCGGCGCCGGCAGCGTCGTTGAAGCGATAGGCTTCGATGGCTTCGGTGATCTCACGGGTGGCGCGTGCGGTCTCGTGCGCGATCCAGCGATTGACCACTTCGGTTGCCTTGGTCGGATCGAAATCCGGCGGCAGGAAGCACTCGTTCATCTCCGCGAAGCGGCACGCGTTCCACAGCTTGGTCGCGAAGTTGCGGTAACCCTCGACGCGTTGCGGCGCCAGCTTGATATCGCGGCCCTGCGCGGCCATGGCGGCCAGCGTGAAGCGCAGCGCATCGGCGCCGTAATCGTCGATCAGGTGCAGGGGGTCGATGACGTTGCCCTTCGACTTCGACATCTTGGCGCCCTTCTCGTCGCGGACGAGGGCGTGGATGTAGACCGTCGGGAACGGCACTTCCTTCATGAAGTGCATGCCCATCATCATCATCCGGGCGACCCAGAAAAAGATGATGTCGAAGCCGGTGACCAGCACGTTGGTCGGGTAGTAGCGCTCCACGTCGGTGGTATCGTCGGGCCAGCCGAGCGTCGAGAACGGCCACAGCGCCGACGAGAACCAGGTGTCGAGCACGTCTTCATCACGCGTGATGAAGCCGGCGCGCTTCTCCGGATCTAGTGCCATGTCATGGCCCTGCTCTGCGGTAATGACTTCCTGCTCGACGTAATAGCCGAGCGCGTTCCCGACAGCTTCTTCCTCGGTTTCGGCGACGAACACCTTGCCGTCCGGTCCGTACCAGGCCGGGATCTGATGGCCCCACCACAGCCGGCGCGAGATGCACCAGGGCTGGATGTTCTCCATCCACTCGAAGTAGGTCTTCTCCCAGTTCTTGGGCACGAAGGTTGTTTCGCCCGAGCGCACCGCGGCGATCGCCGGCTGTGCCATGGTCTTGGCATCGACGTACCACTGGTCAGTCAGATAGGGCTCGATGACCACGCCGGAGCGATCGCCGTGAGGCACCATGTGGGTGTTGGGCTCGACCTTCTCGAGAAAGCCGAAATCCTCCAGCCGCACCAGAATGCTTTTTCGCGCGGCGAAGCGCTCCATGCCGTTCAACTCATCGACCAGTTGCTCGGAGCCAACGGGCAGACCGCGCAAATAGTCCTCGTTGTCCTCGAGCGCCAGCCGGCCCTCGGTGTCGAGAATGCTGATCTGCGGCAGGTTGTGCCGGCGGCCAACTTCGAAGTCGTTGAAGTCGTGCGCCGGGGTGATCTTGACGGCACCGGACCCCTTTTCGGGGTCGGAATATTCGTCGGCGACGATTGGAATGAGGCGGCCGACCAGCGGCAGCACGACATGCTTGCCGATCAGGTGGGTGTAGCGTTCATCGTCGGGGTTCACCGCCACGGCGCTGTCGCCGAGCATGGTTTCCGGGCGCGTGGTGGCGACCACGATGAAGGTGCTGGCGTCGTCGGGATCGAATGTCTTGCCCTGCAGCGGATAGCGCAGATGCCACAGGTTTCCCTTGACCTCGATCTGCTGCACTTCGAGATCGGAGATCGCGGTGAGCAGCTTCGGATCCCAGTTGACCAGACGCTTGTCCTTGTAGATCAGGCCTTCGCGGTGCAGTTGCACGAACACTTTCACGACGGCGCGGGACAGCCCCTCGTCCATCGTAAAACGCTCGCGCGACCAGTCGCAGGAGGCACCGAGGCGCTTCAGCCGATTGACGATGACGCCGCCGCTCTCGGCCTTCCATTGCCAGACGCGCTCGAGAAACTTCTCGCGGCCCATGTCGCGGCGACCGGGCTCCTTGCGCTCCATCGGCTGGCGCTCGACCACCATCTGAGTGGCGATGCCGGCGTGGTCGGTGCCGGGCTGCCACAGCACGTCGCGGCCGCGCATGCGCTCGAAGCGGCACAGCACGTCCTGCAGCGTGTTGTTCAGCGCATGACCCATGTGCAGAGAGCCTGTCACATTGGGCGGCGGGATCACGATCGTATAGGGCTCGGCGTCGATGCGGTCCGCGCGTCCGGCCTTGAACGCACCGGCCTGTTCCCAAGCGGCGGCCATGCGGCCTTCGATATCTGCGGGCTGATAGGTCTTTTCGATCATGACAATTCAATCGGTCAGGAGTTTTCGGCGCCTTCTCGACACCTTGGCGGGTGCGCAGGCCGAACGCGCTAGAAACCCGCCAGCGGGCGCCAAGTCAACATGATGGCAGGTATAATTGGCCGCAGCGGCCAGACAAAGGCAGCATGGAGCGGTGGCGGGCTCCCGGGCGACTAACGGCCGCCGCGCGAAACCCGCTCGATTTCGGCCTTGACGATGCGCTCGACCAGACCAGGCAGATTGTCGTCGAGCCAGGACTTCAGCATCGGCCGCAGCATCTCCTTGACGAGATCCTCCAGCGTACGGGCGTTGTTGCTCAGCACTGTATTGGCCAGCGTGTTGAAGGCAGATTCCACGGCCGATACGGTAGAATGCGACAGTATCTGCTGCTGGGGCGCCGGCGGCGGGTCGTAAGACGGCGGATCGAATACCGGTGACCGCGGGCGCTCGGTAGTTGCGGCGACCGCTTCGGCGAATTCCAGGTCGTCCTCGGGCTCGACGTGCTGGAAAGCAGGTTCGGGCTCCGGATCAGGCAGCACCATGTCGTCTGTCAATTCGAACACGTCGCCGTCGGGCAGCGGCGGCCGGACCTCCTCCTCGGTCGTGGCGGCATCGAGACCGGCCAGCAGAGCGTCAATGTCGTCCTGCCCGTTGGTAGCCGCAGGCTCCGGCGCCGGTGCCGGCTTGGGCACAGGCGGCGCGGCCTTTGCGACGGCGGCCTGCGCAGCGGGAATGGCCGACGGAGGAATGTTGGTCATCGCCGCAGGCTTCGGCGCGACGGCTGCGGGCTTCGGCGGTTCCGGCTTCACCGGTTGCGGCGCGGGTACAGGCTCAGCGGCGACGGGCTTGGCTTCGTCATCGGCGATGATGCGTCGGATTGACGCCAGAATCTCCTCCATGGAGGGTTCCTGGACCTTTGCAGGCTGCGTCATGTCCGACTCCACATCATCAACATCCTCGTCCACATTTACACCAGACGAGGCTCGATTTGCCGGTTCTCGATGTGCGGGCGGGCTTTTCATCGCGCCAGCCCGACTTGTCCCCAGATCAAGCAATGCCCGACCAAGCGCATGTCACGCCGATCGCGCGTCGAATCGCCTTGCTACCTGAGGGAAAGTTACGTCATCGCAACAATCGATTGCAAGCAAAGGGCTGTGCGGACAGCCCTTTGCGCAGCCGCCGAACGTCGCTCAGCGGCCGTCGGGGGTCCGCACGCCGCCCCAGCTATCGCGCACCTGCTGGTAGTGGACGCTGGGATCGTAGACCGTGGTGGAGAGCTTGAGCACGGTCGGCGACAGCCGGCCGACCGCATTGAGCACCGCATATGATGCCACGACGCGGTCATGCTGGGCCGTGACCAGCGCAACGCGCGCGTTGACCAGCGCCTGCTGTGCATTCAACACGTCCAGCGTGGTACGCTGGCCGGCCTTGGCTTCCTCGCGCACGCCATTGAGCGCGATTTCCGATGCCGACACCTGGGCCTGCGCCGACGACACCTGCGCCCTGCCCGCCAGCAACTGTCCCCATGCCTGCACCACGCTGGCGCGGGTCTGATCCCGGGTCTGTTCCAGCACCAGACGCTGCTGGGCGAGCGATTCCTTGGACTGGCGGATCAGCGCGTATTCGGCGCCGCCCTGATAGATCGGCACCGAGATCTGGGTCACCGCAGACGCCGTGAAGCCGCGCGGACTCGAGATCGACGATTCCCAAGCCTGCTGCGCGCCGACTTGCAGCGTCACAGTCGGAAACAGCGCGCCTTCACTGACCTTGACGTTGAGGAAGCTGACGTCGATGCCGAACATTGCCGCGGTCACATTCGGGTTCTCGGTCAAGCCGAGGTCGATGGCGGAAGGCAAGGTCGAAGGCAGGAAGCGATCGACCGGCGAACCGGCAGCGAGCGCGACCGGCTCGCTGCCGATGATGCGGCGAAAATTCGATCGCGTGGTGGTCAGGGTGGATTCGGCAGTCGGCTGCTGCGTGCGGCCAGCGGCAAGCTGCGCTTCCGATTGTGCCACGTCGGTGCGGGTCACTTCGCCGACATTGAAGCGGTCGCGGGTCTGCTTCAGCGTTTGCTCGAGCACGCGGACGTTGCTGCGCTGAACTTCCAAAGTGGCTGAGTCGCGCAGATAGTCCATGTAGATGGTGGCGGCCGCCAGCATCACCGACTGCTCGAGAACGCGCAGGCCTTCGCGAGCCGACGAAACCTGGCCTTCGGCGGCACGGGTGCGGTTGGCGGTCTGCTGGCCATTGAACAGCGTCTGCGTCACGGTCGCGCCCACGGAGCGCGGAACCTGTGTGCCGGTCAGATGAGACGCGCCGAGCTGAGAGGTGGCCACGGCATCGGTGTACTGGTAGCCGGCGCTCGCGGTCACGGCGACCTTAGGGCGATAGCCCGACAGAGCCTGGGGAACGTTCTCGTCAGTGGCGCGCACCGAGGCGCGCTGGGCATTGAGCTGGGGGTTATTCTGGTAGGCGCGGATCAGCGCAGCCTCGATCGTATCGGCCCGGACGGGCGTAGCGCCGACAAATGCCAGCAAGAGGGCCGCAGTCGCAGCGCCGGTAAGGACTTTTACGCCACCCATTCGAGGTATTCCATCTATGCCGTTCACCGGCCGAGCCACAATGCGGGCTCGGGACCCGGGTCGTTAAGTCTTGAGTCTTCACTCACCATATTCCTCGCAACCGCGAGACGGAACCCCGGGAGCCGGCTCCGGTGGCTTATTCCTGTGAAAACTTGGCAGCTGGGACATCCAAGCCACACTTGAAATGCCGCGCGCACAATACAGGTCTATGTCCCCCTAGAAAACGAAGGCCGGACGTTTCTCCAACCCCGGCAGCACCGGAACTGCCGCATCGAACAGCGCCCGGGTTCCGAAATCATCCTGAGAGTGGGTGACGATCATCGCGCGCTGCGGCAGGCCCATGGCAAACACGCCGAGCAGTCGCCCACCGGGCGCCAGCTGCTTGTACAGCCCCGCGGGGACGATCTCGGTGGCGCCGACCAGCACGATCACATCGTAGGGGGCGTTGGCGGCGTAGCCATCGGCAGCCATAGCCGCCACGCATTCGACATTGGCCGAGCCGAGCTTCGCCAGGCAATCGCGGGCTTTGGCCACCAGAGCCGGACCGCCTTCGGTCGCAGTCACCCGCGCGGCCAGCTTCGCCACCACGGCGGCCGAATAGCCGGTGGCGCAACCGACCACCAGCACATTATCGGTTGGCTTGATGTCGGCGGCCTGCAGCATCCGCGCCAGCACCACCGGCTTGATCAGGAAGCGCTTGTCCGCGCCGGGCGCGCTGATGTCGAGATCGATGTCCAGATAGGCCAGCGCCCGCTGGCTGGCGGGGATGAAGTCTTCGCGCGGCACCGCCAGCATGGCGTCGATGATCCTGAGATCGGTCACATCGCTGGGACGCACCTGACCATCAACCATCTTCTGGCGGGCGGTCGAAAAATCGGACATGGGCGATCCCTTGCAAGTGGCTGTAACTTCCTCAGCAAGGAATTACGGCAGTGCCAAGTCTGATGCAAGGTTGCTTGAAAGGCAACGCCACGGAGGTCAGCGACCGGTCATGTGACGGAAATTTTGGCTCCCCGGGCCGGATTCGAACCAGCGACCATTCGATTAACAGTCGAATGCTCTACCACTGAGCTACCAGGGAACAGGCGAATTGCTTCGCAGGCCGCAGCGTATAACAAAGCATTCTCGCGTTGCAAAGCGGGAAATGCCCGGACACCCAACAAGCGTCTTTTTTGCTGGGAAAATGCAGAAAGACTCGATTTTACAGGCCTTTCTGCCGCGTCGTTGGATGCGCTTGGGCCACAAGGGACTGCGGCGCGTCCCCGGCGAATCCATTATTGAATCGCCAAAACGTCGCAATCCGGCATGAGACTAGGCGAAGTTTCGAATCGAATGAGGTATTTCATGCCGGCCATTCAGACGCGATCCACGCTCCCCCACGTCGACCCTGCCTCCCTGCCCTTCGTCAGCGATGACGAATGCCTGATCCGGCTGGCTGCAGCGGTGCAAACCCACGACAGCGACCGCCTCGACGAACTTGCCCTGTTGATCGGCCGACTCGCGGTTCCCATCGAATAGCGGCGCGCCCGATTCCAGCGGATTGAAGGCATTCTGCGTCTGGAAGGACGGCGCGTGTAGCGGCGCGCTCGGCGTTTCCGAATCGAACCATTTTCGGGATTGCGGCAATAGGCCGGTAACCAAGCTGTCTGCGGCGTGTGGATCGATACAATTTGAGCGATCCATTCAACGGCATCACAAATGCTTTTCGCCAAGTTGCGCCCAGACAGGGAGCGTGACGATGAGCGAAGCTGAATTCGAACTTTTGCTGGATATGGTCAGGACTGAAATGGAGCCGGATCCGCAGGATCTCGCCAGCCTGCAGACCTTCTTCTCAGAGGTTCCCCTGGCCGCCAACGACAATGGCACCGCGTGGCCGCTGGTTCCGTTCCCCGACGGCTGGGAAGCCTCTTGCTGACGCATTCGTTGCGTCGCCTGCCAGAGACAGGCGACTCAACCGCCTCCCGTGCAAAGCACGGATCCTCAGCCTGAGATGTCGGTTGGAGTGATGGAGGCCACGTCGGGAATCGAACCCGAATAAACGGTTTTGCAGACCGGCGCGTAACCACTCCGCCACATGGCCCCATTGGCGCTTTGTTACAGTTGGTTCGCCGTTTAGGCAATGCCCCGCTGAAATCTTACCTGAGCCGCCGTGGATGGCGGCCCTCCCCGGCCTCTCCCGTGCCGACCCGGCACCATCCGGTGTCGGATCGTCCGAGGGGCCAGCGAGCGGTCAGGCCCGCTTCTTGCGGCGGTAGTCACGTTTCGGTTTTGGCTTCGGCGCCAGCTCCGGAATGGTGCTTTGCGCCTGGCGATAGGTCGCCAGCATGCGTTCGAACGCCGCATTGAGGGTTTCTTCGACATCGGGGCGCTTTTCCAGCCGGGCGATCAGCATGCCCGCCGCCTCGATGGTGGACAGCCCGTCCTTGCGCGGTTCCTTGCGCAGCTTGCCGTACAGCGATGGCTTTGCCGGTCCGAGAATGACCCGCTGCAGCTTCAGCATCCAGGCGTTGCGCCACCACAGCGCCTTGGCCTGGCTCCAGGTGCCGTCGAGGATCACGATGCCCTGGATGTCCTTGAGCAGCGCGCGCTGGTTCTCCTCGGCTTCGCCCTTGCGGTCGATGGCCAGGATGTCGCGGTCGGTCTCGAAGTCGGCGACCTTTGCGGAGCCGAGATACAATACGGCCCAGCGCGATTGGTCCTGGACCGGACGGCCGAGCGCCTTCGCCAGGCTCGGCCACGACAGGCCGACCTTGACCACGGCGTTCTTGAAATGGGCTGCGGCGACCCGGGCGGTGCCGAGCGCGCGGTCCTGCTCCTGCGGATGCTGCAGGATCAGGATGCTCAGCTTGTTCTCGATCGGCGTGATGCTGTCGCAGACGCACAGCGGCACAGGCTTCTGGCAGCGCGGACATTCCGGGATCGCTTCGGGCGCATCACCGGCTTTCAGTTCTGAATTTTTTGACATGGTCCGTCATACGCCGCGCCGCCGCCGGCTTCAACAGTTGTGACCAGACCGGCGCCGCTATTCCGCTGGCACCGGCAGAGGTGCGGGCCTCGATCGGCTGCGCAGCCGGTCGATCAGAAGGTAAATAACCGGCGTGGTGTAGAGGGTCAGGATCTGGGAAATCAAAAGCCCGCCGATGATGGTGATACCGAGCGGCCGGCGCAGTTCGGTGCCCGGCCCGGTGGCCACCACCAGCGGAATGGCCGCGAACAGGGCCGCCAGTGTCGTCATCAGGATCGGGCGAAAACGCACGCTACAGGCCTCGAAAATGGCGTCGACCGGTGACAGCCCGCGATTTCGCTCGGCGTCGAGCGCGAAATCCACCATCATGATGCCGTTCTTCTTGACGATGCCGATCAGCAGGATGATGCCGACAAAGGCGATCACCGTGAGCGGCGTGTTGGTGACCTGCAGGGCCAGCAGCGCGCCGAGCCCGGCGGAAGGCAGCGTCGAGATGATGGTCAGCGGGTGCACGAGGCTCTCATAGAGCACGCCCAGGACGATATACATCGCGATCAGGGCGCCCAGGATCAGCAACGGCTGCCGCCCGGTCGACTTGTTGAAGTCGCCGGCGTTGCCATCGAAGCTGCCGCGAATGCCTTCGGGCATGTGCAATTCATCGACGGCGCGCTGGATATTGGCGGTCACGGAGTCGAGCTGCACCCCGGGCAGCGTATTGAACGACACGGTGGTCGAGGGGAACGACTGCGAGTGAAATACCGCCAGTGCCGACAGCGTGCGGGTGGCGTGGACCACGGCCGACAGCGGCACCTGTGCGCCATTGGCGCCGGCCACAAAGATCCGGTCGAGGTCCGACGGATCGTTCTGGAACTTGCCGTCGATTTCCATGATCACCTTGTACTGGTTGCGCTGGGTGTAGATCGTGGAAATCTGCCGCTGTGAGAAGGCGTTGTTGAGCGCGTTGTCGATGTCCTGCACCTTGACGCCGAGGCTTGAGGCGGTCTTGCGATCGATCGACAGCGTCAGTTGCAATCCGCCGGGATCGCGGTCGCTGGAGACGTCGGTGATGCCCTCGACGCTCTCCAACCGCTTGCCGACCAGGGGGGCCCACTTCTGCAACAGGTCGAGATTGGTCGACGTCAGCGTGTACTGGTAGTTGGAATCGCTCTGGCGGCCGCCGGCGCGCAGATCCTGCGCTGCGAACATAAACAGTCGGATGCCTGGCACCATTCCGAGACTGCGGCGCAGCCGATTGATGACGTCTTCGGTGGAAGCGCCGTTGCGTTCCTCCGGCGACTTCAGGCTGATGAACATGGTGCCGCGGTTGGCGCCGCCGCCGCCCGGACCGCCGCCGCCAAGAATCGACCCGATGCTCTGTACGCCGGGGTCGGCCAGCACGAGGTCGGCAAGGCGCTGTTGCAGGCCGAGCATCGCCTGGAACGAGGTGTCGGCCGAGGCGCGCGTCGCGCCGATCACGAAGCCGCTGTCGTCGTTCGGAAAGAAGCCCTTCGGCGTCTTGATGTAGAGCGTCACCGTGAGCGCGATGGTGGCGAAGAAGACCAGCAGCGTCAGCAGCGGGAAGCCCAGCACCACATGAAGCGTGCGCTCGTAGAACGCCACGATACGCGACAGCGTGCCCTCGACAATGCGGTCGAAACGCGTCTCGGTGCTCGACAGGCCGGTCTTGATGTAATGCGCGCAGATCATCGGCGTCACGGTCAGCGACACCACGGTGGAGACCACGATGGAAAAGGTCAGCGTCAACGAGAACTCGCGCAAGAGACGGCCGACCAGCCCGTCCATGAAGATCAGGGGCGTGAAGGCGGCGATCAGCGACAGGCTGATCGACAGCACCGTGAAGCCGATTTGCCGGGCACCTTCCAGCGCCGCCTGCAGCGGCGCCATGCCCTCCTCCAGATTGCGGTACATGTTCTCGATCATGACGATGGCGTCGTCGACCACGAAGCCGACCGAGATGGCCAGTGCCATCAGCGACAGGTTGTTGATGGAGAAGCCGGCCAGCCACATGCCCGCACAGGTTCCGGCCAGCGCCAGCGGCACCGAGACGCCTGCCGCGATGGTGGGGATGCCACGGCGCAGGAACGCAAACACCACCACCATCACCAGGATGGCTGTGGCCAGCAGCGTCCACTGCATATCCTCGACCGAGGCGCGGATCGTGCCGGTGCGGTCGGTCAGGACGGAGACCTCGATACCGGCGGGGATCCATTGCTTGAGATCGGGGATCAGTGCCTTGACGCGATCGACGGTGTCGATGACGTTGGCGTCGCCCTGCTTGGTGATCTGGATCAGCACCGCCGGCTGCTTGTTGAACCAGGCGATGGAGCGGCTGTTGCGGGTGGCATCCTGGACGTCGGCCACATCCGACAGCCGCACATAATTGCCGTTCGAACTTTTGACGATGATGTCGCGGAATTCCTTGGCCGTACGCATTTGCGGGTTCATCGACAGCGTTTCGCTCTGCCGCGCCCCCTGGAAGATGCCGACCGGACCCAGCGGATTGGCGTTGACGATGGCGGTGCGGACGTCGTCGGTGGCGATGCCGGCATTGGACAGCGCTACCGGATTGAGCTGGATCCGTACCGCCGGCTGATCCGCGCCTGATGCGGTGACCTCGCCGACCCCCGGCACCTGCGAGATCCGCTGCACGATGACGGTATCGGCGACATCGTAGATCGCGCTGGCCGACATGGTCTTCGACGTCAGCGCCAGGATGAACACCGGCGCCGCCGACGGGTTGGCCTTGCGGAAATTAGGCAGCGTCGGCAGGTCGGTCGGCAGGTCGGCAAGCGATGCGTTGATCGCGGCCTGCACATCGCGCGCGGCGCGGTCGACGCTGCGGCCGATGGCAAACTGCAGCTGGATGCTGGTGGTCCCCAGCGAACTGGTCGAAGTGATCTGGTCGAGGCCGGCGATCACGCCAAGCCGCCGTTCCAGCGGAGCGGCCACCGTCGCCGCCATGATCGCCGGATCGGCGCCGGGCCGGCTGGCCGAGACCCGGATCATGGGGAAGTCCACATTCGGGACCGCCGCGACGGGCAGGAAATCGTAGGCGACGGCGCCGATCAAAAACAGGCCGATGCCGAGCAACGTGGTCCCGACCGGGCGCCTGATGAAGGGTTCCGAAATGGACGCCATTACGGCGCTCCCTTTGCCGCTTCTGCTGTCGGCGGCACCGGCGGCAGCGGGGCGGACGGCACGGCTCTCTCGAAGCGGCGATTGATGCGGTCCAGCGCCAGGTAGATCACCGGCGTGGTGTAGAGCGTCAGCAACTGGCTCAGCACCAGACCGCCGATGATCGACACGCCCAGCGGAAACCGGAGCTCGGCGCCGGTGCCGCTTTCTACCGCCAGCGGCAACGCGCCGAACAGCGCGGCGAGCGTGGTCATCATGATCGGTCGGAAGCGCAGCAGGCAGGCCTCGACAATAGCCGCTTCCGGCGTCATGCCGCGATGTCGCTCGGCATCCAGCGCGAAGTCGATCATCATGATGGCGTTCTTCTTGACGATGCCCATCAGGAGGATGATGCCGATCAGGCCGATCACTGAGAGGTCCTGCCCGGTCGCCATCAAAGCCAGGATCGCGCCGACGCCGGCCGAGGGCAGCGTCGAGAGAATGGTGATCGGGTGGATGTAGCTCTCATAGAGCACGCCCAGCACGATGTAGATCGTCACCAGTGCCGCGAGGATCAGCCAGGGCTGGCCGGACAGCGATTTGGAGAACTCAGCGGCATCGCCGGCGAACAGGCCGACGATGCTGCCGGGCATGCCTATCCGGGTCTCGATTTTCCGGACTTCCTGCACGGCGTCGCCGAGCGCCTCCCCCGGCGCCAGGTTGAAGCTCAGCGATATCGCCGGAAACTGCGCCTGATGCGAAATCGCCAGCGGCGCCGTGGTGCGCGTCAGCGTCGCCACCGCCGACAGCGGCACCTGGGCGCCGGCGGCGCCGGGCAGATACAGCTTGGACAGAACGTTCGGATCGCGCTGCTGCGACGGCAGCGCCTCCAGCACCACACGGTACTGGTTGGCCTGGCCGTAGATGGTTGAGATCTGGCGCTGCGCGAAGGCGTCGTTGAGCGTGTCGTTGATGGCCTGCAGACTGACACCGAGCTGGCCGGCGCGCTGGCGGTTGATATCCAGCGAGGCGCGCAATCCGCCGGCCTGGTTTTCCGACGAAACGTCGCGGAACATTGGATCGCGGCGCAGTTCGGCAACCAGTCGCTCCGACCACAGCGTGACCTGCGTCGAGTCCGTGCCGGTCAACGTATACTGGTACTGCGAACGGCTGGCCTGGGTGCTGATCTGGATATCCTGCACCGGCTGGAAATACACCGTCATCCCGGGAATGCCGGCGACGCTCTGCTTCAACCGCACGATGACCTGGCCGATGTCGTCCTTGCGCTCGCCGCGCGGCCTCAGATTCAACACAAGGCGGCCGACATTGGTGGTCGGGTTGACGGTGCCGCCGCCGATCACCGAGACCACGCCGGTGACGTCGGGGGCGGCCTCGATGGCCGCTGCCACTGCGCTCTGCCGGCTCTGCATTTCGGCGAAGGACACATCGGCGCCGGCTTCGGTCACCGCCGTAATCGCGGCGGTATCCTGCAGCGGCAGGAACCCCTTGGGGGCGACGATGTAGAGCACCACGGTGGCCGCGACGGTCAGGAACGTCACGACCAATGTGGCGCGCTGGTGCTGCAGCACCCACAGCAGCGTGCGGTGATAGAACGCGACCATGCGATCGATGCCGCGGCTGACCGCGGCGAGACCGGGCACCTGCCATTCCTCACCGGTGTGCTTCAGCAGCCGCGAGCACATCATCGGCGTCAGGGTGAGCGATACGACAGCCGAGGTGATGACGGCGATGGTCAGGGTCAGCGCGAATTCGCGGAACATGCGGCCGACCAGGCCCGACATGAACAGCAGCGGGATGAACACCGCGATCAGCGACACCGTCAGCGAGATCACGGTGAACCCGATTTCGCTGGCGCCGCTCAGGGCTGCCTGCATCGGGCTCTCGCCATCCTCCATGTGCCGGACGATGTTCTCGATCATGACGATAGCGTCGTCGACCACGAAGCCGGTGCCGATGGTCAGCGCCATCAGGGAAAGGTTATCGAGGCTGAAGCCGGCGAAATACATCACCCCGAAGCTGGTGATCAGCGACAGCGGCAGCGCCACCCCGGCAATCAGCGTCGCTCGCAGCGAGCGCAGGAACAGCAGCACCACCAGCGTCACCAGAATGACCGACAGCAGCAGCGTGAACTGCACGTCATGCACGGAAGCCCGGATGGTGACGGTGCGGTCGCTGACCACGGTCAGCTTGACGCCGGCCGGCATCGAGCGCTGCACCTTCGGAATCTCTTCGTTGATCTGGCGCACGACCTCGATGACATTGGCGCCGGGCTGGCGCTGGATCTCGATGATCACCGCCGCCGTGCCTTGATACCAGCCGCCGGTGCGGTCGTTCTCGAGCCCGTCGACGATCTGGGCGACGTCGCCGATCGTCACCGGCGCGCCGTTGCGATAGGCGATGATGATGGGGCGGTAGGCGTCGGCCGCGGCGATCTGGTCGTTGGCGGCGATGGTGTAGGCCTGCTGCGCGCCGTCGAGCGAGCCCTTCGGCCCGGACACGTTGGCGCCTGCGATCGCGGTGCGCAGGTCCTCCATCGCGATGCCATAGGCGGCGAGCCGCGACAGGTCGGCCTGGACCCGCACGGCCGGCTTAAGGCCGCCGAGCACGGCGACGCGGCCGACGCCGGAGATCTGGCTCAGCCGCTGCGCCAGCAGCGTGTCGGAGATGTCGCTCATGGCGCGCAGCGAGATGGTGTCGGAGGTCAGCGCCAGCGTCATCACCGGCGCATCGGCCGGATTGACCTTGGCGTAGACCGGCGGGTACGGCAGGTTCTTCGGCAGCACGCCGGCGGCGGCATTGATCGCCGCCTGCACGTCCTGGGTGGCGCCGTCTATATCCCGGTTGAGATCGAACTGCAGCGATACCGAACTGACGCCGAACGAACTGGTCGATGTCATCGAGGTCAGCGACGGAATCTGGCCGAGCTGCCGTTCCAGCGGCGCGGTGATCAGCGAGGCGATCACATCCGGGCTGGCGCCTGGCAGTTGCGTCGAGACCTGCACGGTCGGGAAATCGACCTGCGGCAGCGCCGAGACCGGCAGCGCCCAATAGCCAAGCGCGCCGCCGATCAGCAGCGCCACACCGAGCAGCGACGTCGCGACCGGCCGGCGAATGAAGGGTTCCGAGACGCTCATGGCTGCGCGCTCTTCGCTGTTGCGTTGGTCAAATCAGGTGGCCGATATCGACGTCATGGCTGCTTGGCTGCGCCGGGCGCGGCGCTGCTGGGCGCCTTGGCAGGACCGGTCTGTCCCTTCTGGTCGCCCTCGCCCGAACGCCGTTCGCCGCGCTGGCCACGCTTGCGCGGCGCCAGGTCGGCGGTCGGCTCTTCGCTGTTGCTGCCGATCGTCACCTTGCTGCCCTCGGCGAGATTGGCAAAGCCGGTGGTCACAACGCGGTCGGTCGGGGAAAGCCCCTTGGCGATCACCGCGTCGGTCTCGGTCTGCTGGGTCACCGTGACCGGCACCGCCTTCACGACCTCACCCTCGCCAATCACATAGCTGAAAGTCCCGGCGGGGCCGCGCTGCACGGCCGATGTCGGAACCACCAGCGCCTTGGACAGGGTCTCGACCTTCAGGCGCACATTGACGAACTGGCCGGGCCAGAGCTGGAAGGTGGCATTGGGAAATTCTGCCTTCAGCTTCACGGTGCCGGTGGTGATGTCGACCTGGTTGTCGATGCCGGTCAGGGTGCCGTTGTCGATGACGGTGACGCCGTCATTGCCGAATACGTCGACGGCGAGCGTCCCCTTGGCCGCCGCGGCATTGGCACGGACGATCTGCTGCTGCGGCAGGCTGAACTGCACCGCGATCGGCTGCAGCTGGGTGATGATCACCAGGCCGGTGGTGTCGGAGGCATGGATGATGTTGCCCTGGTCGACCTGGCGAAGCCCGGCCCGGCCGGACAGCGGCGCGATGATCTTGGTATAGCTCAGCGTCGCCGCGGCATTGTCGATGGCCGCCTGGTCGGAATTCACCAGGGCTTCCTGCTGCGCCACGACCGACTTCTGCGTGTCGGCCTGCTGCTTGGAGCCGGCATTAGATGCGGCCAGTTGCTGATAGCGAATAAGGTCGAGCCGGGCATTGGCCAGCGTCGCCTCATCTTGAGCCTTCTTGGCGACGGCCTGATCGTACAGCGCCTTGTAGAGCACCGGGTCGATCTCGCCGAGCACGTCGCCCGCCTTGACGTCCTGGCCCTCCTTGAAATTCACCTTGATCAGCTTGCCGTCGACCTGGGCGCGCACTGTGACGTTGTTCAGCGCTTTCACCGAGCCGACGCCGTCGAGATAGACGGGCACGTCCATAATCCGTGGCTTCGCCGCCAGCACCGGCACGCTGAGGTCAGGACGCACGCGTTCGGCGGCCTGTTTCTGCTGCATCGCCCGCCAGCCGATATAGCCGAGGCTGCCCAGGATGATCAGCGTGACCAGGATCGAGACCGTGCGGCGGCGCGCGCGCCCGGCGACGCGGGTGACACCCTCGCCGGCGGCCTTCGCGGTCTCGTTCAATTCCGGCTTAAAGAGCATTGACCGGCTTCTCCATCTTCGGCTCCCAACCGCCGCCCAGCGCCTGATACAGGCTGACGATCGCCAGCAGCCGCGCCAGTTGGGCCTGGGACAGCGCATCTTCGGCCTGAAATAACGTCAATTGGGTGTTCAACACAGTCACGATGTCAGCCGTCCCGGCGCGCAGTTGCTGCTCGGAGAGCTGGAATGCGCGCCGCGACGCCGTCACCACATCACGCTGCAATCGCAGCTTTTCGGACGTCTGGCGGATCGCCACCAGGGCATTGTCGACATCGGCGAAGGCCGACACCACGGTCTTGCGATAAGTCTGCAGCAGCTCGTCCTGCTTCGCCTGGGTCAATTCGAAATTGCCCCGGATCCGGCCGCCGTCGAAAATCGGCTGGGTCAGGCCGCCGACCAGGCTGAAGAACGCGGCATTCGGTTGGAACAGCGCTACCAGCGCCGAACTCTGATAGCCGCCCTGCCCGGTCAGCTGGATGCTGGGAAAGAACTGCGCGCGGGCGCTGCCGACATTGGCGGTGGCGGAGGCGAGCTGGGATTCCTGGCGGCGGATATCCGGCCGCTGCGTCAGCAACTCCGAAGGCAGGCCTGGCGTCACCCGTGGCGACGAAATGTTGTTCAGCGAGCCGCCGGCAACGCGCACGCTCTCCGGGGGGCGCGACACCAGGGTGGCCAGCGCGTTGACGTTCTGGGCCAGCGTCTGGCGCAGCGGCGGCACAGCGGCGCGCTGGTTGGCGAGCACGCTCTCCTGCTGGGCGACGTCGAGGTCGGTGCCGGTGCCGGCACTGAGCCGCTGCTTGATGGCATCGAGTATCCGCTGCGCGCTGGCGATATTGCGTTCGGCGGTCCGAATGCGGTCCTGCGAGGCCAGCACCTGGAAATAGGCGTTGGCGACCGCGGTCAGCGTGGTCAGCGCCACCACATCGCGATCGAAGCGGTTGGCGTTGGCGGTCTCTTCGAGCGCCAGCGCGGCGTCGCGATTCTTGCTCCAGAAGTCGATTTCGTAGCTCGCACTGAGCGAGGCCGAATAATTGACGATCTCGCGCCCATTATTGGTCAAGCCGCTGGCGCTCGAACCCGAGGTCCGGGAATAGGTTTCCTGCCCGCCTCCGCTGAGGCTCGGCAACAGCGCCGCACCGGTGATTCGCGCCTGGGCATCGGCCTGGATAATGCGCGCGGTGGCCGCCGCGATATCCAGATTGACGGTCTGGGCCTCCTCCATCGGCTGGGTCAGTTCGCGCGAGCGGAAGCCGCGCCACCAGTCCAGCGCCGGAACCGCGCCGCCGGAATTGGCCAGCCGCGCCGCCTGGTAAGACGCCGGAACGTCGAGCGCCGGGTCCGGCAGGTCCTTGGTGAGAATGCAGCCCGACAGCGACACGGCGACTGCGCAAGGCATCAGTCTTCCGCCGATCCGGAGCATCAGCCGCCGCCCCGCCGGCCCGGCCGGCAACCGCCATGGCGACGGTGATGTCACGTCAGCGCCTCGACGCGGGCATCGCTGCGCTGACGCGCTTCCGGGAACATTCCGACGTTTTTCACTGCAGCTTGTGGCACGTTCACGAGCGATTCTTCTTTCAAGGGACTGAAGGCCATTGTAGCGGGCGGATTCCGGCGCGGACAGCATTGATCCGCGTTTGCCCCGGAAAGTGCGGCCTCGGCTGAGGCGTCGCCAGCCGCACCGGACTCTCAAGAATCTCCATATTCCACGGTACTTTTATGCAGACTGGCCGGATTGTCGCATGTGGCAGTCTTACCAAGATTTCATGTGATTTTATGTGTCTGGTGGCGTTATGGCGGCGCGCCCCCGGCCGAGCCGCTCTGGTTTGAAACCTCCATCGGTTACCAACGTATCTCTACAGCAACAAATGGCGGGGGCTGGGAATGCGCGTGGCAGTAATCGGAACGGGAATCGCCGGCAACGCGGCGGCCTGGGCCTTGTCGAAGCGCTATCCGGTCACTGTCTACGACCGCGAATTGCGGCCCGGGGGCCACAGCCACACCGTGACCATCGACTATGACGGCGCGGCGCTGGCAGTCGATATCGGCTTCATCGTCTATAACGAGCTGAATTATCCCGACCTCACCGCCCTGTTTGCGCATCTTGGCGTCGACACGGTGGCGAGCTGCATGAGCTTCGCAGTCAGTGCGGATGCCGGGCGTTTCGAGTGGAAAGGCGGCGGCATATCCTGGGCCGAAACGGCCCGCGGCCTGTTCGTCCAGCCCAAGAACCTCCTGTCGCCATCGTACCTGCGCATGCTCCGCGACATCCTGACCTTCAACGAGCAGAGCGTGAAGGACCGAACCGAAGGCTTGCTCGGCACCATGACGCTCGGCGAATACTTTGCCTGGCGAAAATTCGCGCCGCGGCTGCTCTCGGATTACCTGGCGCCGATGGGCGCCGCGATCTGGTCCGCACCGGCCGAGCAAATGCTCGATTTCCCCGCCGAGAATTTCGTCGCGTTCTTCAGCAACCATCGCCTGCTGCAATATGATCGTCCGGTCTGGCGCACGGTCAAAGGTTGTAGCCAGCGCTACGTCGAAAAACTGGTATCGGCTTTCGGAGACCATCTGCGGCTGGGATGCGCGGTGACGTCCATCGCGCGCACGGCGCATGGCGTCGTTGTCAATGACAGCCATGGTCGCAGCGATACCTACGACCATGTGGTAGTGGCGTCGCACAGCGACCAGGCGCTGGCGATGCTGGCAGATCCCAGCGTCGAGGAACAGGAGATCTTGGGCGACATCGGCTACGCGCCCAACGTCGTCTACCTGCATCGCGACCCCCGCCTCATGCCCAAGCGCAGAGGCGCATGGGCGTCATGGAACTTCCTGCGCTGGCAGCGGGAGGGAAGCTCCATCAACGACGTCGCCGTCACCTACTGGATGAACCCCTTGCAGGGCATCGCCGACGACAAGCCGCTGTTCGTCAGCCTCAACCCGCCCTTCGAGCCCGAGCCGGGGCTCACATTTGGTCGCTATCTGTGCGACCACCCGCGATACAATGCGGCAGCCTTCGCCGCGCAAAAACGGCTCGGCGAGATTCAGGGGCAGCGCCACACCTGGTTCTGCGGCGCCTGGACCGGATATGGATTTCACGAGGACGGGCTGCGCTCCGGCCTGGCGGTCGCCGAGGCGCTCGGCGCGACGGTGCCGTGGCGGGAGCCGCCGCCTGAAATGGCAGAAGCCGCGGAGTAACGATGCCGGCGGACATGACTCAGGCGACAACACGACCGGACGCGGCACATGCCGCGGCCGTGCTTTACTTCGGCGATGTCATGCATGCACGCCTGAAGCCGATGGGCCATCGCTTCAGCTATCGCGTCATGAGCCTCTTGATCGATCTCGACCAGCTCGAGACAGCCAGCAGGGCATCGCGGTTGTTCGGCGTCAACCGTGCCGCGCTCTACAGCTTCCATGAATCCGATCATGGCGATCGCGATGGCTCGTCGCTGCGCGCCTATGCGCAGCGTTGCGCCGCCGGGCACGGCATCGACTTGACCGGCGGCAGGGTCACGCTGCTGTGCTACCCGCGCCTGCTCGGCTACACCTTCAATCCGCTGTCGGCCTATTTCTGCTACCAGCCCGACGGCACGCTGGCGCTGATGATCTATGAGGTGCGCAACACCTTCGGCGACATCCATGCCTATGTGCTGCCGGTGCAACCGGGCGAGTGCAGTGCGGCCGGCATCCGGCAGCAACAGGACAAGCTGTTCTACGTCTCGCCGTTCCTCGGGATGGCCATGCGCTATCATTTTCGTGTGTCGCCGCCCGGACAGAACGTGAAGCTGCGCATCCTGGAAACCGACGTCGAGGGCCCGATCCTCGCCGCCACCTTCATCGGGGAGCGGCGCCCACTCACCACAGCGGCTCTGCTGCGGTCCTTCATCTCACTGCCGCTGGTGACCTTGAAAATCATGGCCGCCATTCATTGGCAGGCGCTGCGGCTGTGGATCAAGGGCGCCCGGCTGGTGCCGCGACCGGCGCCTCCAAATACTACCTTGGCTGCAGACCCTCGCAGTGATTATAGTCAGGAGCTAATGTCGTCGCGGACTGCGAATTCCGCGGCGCATAAGGGGGCTCTTGTTTAATCAAGCGGCTACGGCCACGCACAGTCGTCGCGCACTCGGACACAGAGCCACGCTACTCGATGGATCTGACATGTCTGAACTGATTGCCCTGACGCCCGAAAATGTGGAGACCCAACTCGCGGATCTGCCGCGCATTGTGCGGCTGGCCTTCGGCTTCGGATCGCGCCTGCGACGCGGGACGCTGGACGTCACCCTGCCCGATGGCCGCCGCGTGCGGCTCGGCGGCATGGAACCCGGCCCAACGGCGGCCATGACGATCTACGGCTACGGCTTTGCATCCCGTCTGCTCAATGGCGGCGATATCGGCATCGCCGAGGCCTATCTGCATGGCGAGTGGGATACGCCGGACCTGACCCAGTTCCTGTATCTGTTCTGCGTCAATCACGACCTGATCCAGGCCATGCTCGGCGACAATCCGCTGATGCGCTTCGTGCAGATCGTCCGTCACTGGTTCAACCGCAATACCAAACGACAGGCGCGCAAGAACATTTTCGCGCATTACGACATCGGCAATGCATTCTACTCGGCATGGCTCGATCCGAGCATGACCTATTCGTCGGCGATCTATGAGGACCACACCCAGGATCTGACCGCGGCCCAGAACAACAAGTATCGCCGCCTCGCCGAAGCCATCGACCTGCGGCCCGGCCATCGGGTGCTGGAAATCGGCTGCGGCTGGGGCGGCTTTGCCGAATACGCCGCCAAGAACTACGGCGCCCATGTGGTCGGCCTCACCATCAGCACCGAGCAGCGCGACTTCGCGCAGAAGCGCATCCAGGCGGCCGGCCTTGGCGACCAGGTCGAGATTCGGTTCCAGGACTATCGCGATGAGCGCGGCCAGTACGACCGCATCGCGTCCATCGAAATGATCGAGGCGGTCGGCGAGCAATTCTGGCCGCAATATTTCTCACAACTGCGCGACCGCCTGATGCCCGGCGGGCTGGTCGGGATTCAGGCCATCACCATCCAGGACAAGTTTTTTCAGACCTACCGGCGCGAGGTCGACTTCATCCAGCGCTACGTGTTTCCCGGCGGCATGCTGCCGTCGCCCGAGATCCTGAAATCGCTGGGCACGCGGTTCGGTGTGCCTGTCATCCGCGAGCGGATTTTCGGGCAAGACTATGCCAAGACACTGGCCACATGGAGAGATAATTTCCGCGCGGCATGGCCGAGCCTGACGCCGCTCGGCTTCGACGATCGCTTCCGGCGGCTCTGGGAATACTACCTTGCTTATTGCGAGGCCGGGTTCCTGTCGGGAAATATCGACGTGCGGCAGGTGGTGTTCGCCAAGGTGGAGTGACTGCGGCCAGGAAGGGCTGCTTCCCTTGTGCAGCCCCCGGCCGTCCACTAGGGTCGCCGCAACATTGGCATCCCCGCTGGCAGAATTCCGCATCATGAACATTGATAACGACGTCGTCGAAGCAATCGGCAACACGCCGCTGATCAAGCTCAAGCGTGCTTCCGAGCTGACCGGTTGCACCATTCTCGGCAAGGCCGAATTCATGAATCCAGGCCAGTCGGTCAAGGATCGTGCGGCGCTGTTCATTATCCGTGACGCCATCGCGCGCGGCACGCTGCGGCCGGGCGGCACGGTGGTCGAAGGCACGGCCGGCAACACCGGAATCGGCCTGGCCCTCGTGGCCAATGCGCTCGGCTTTCGCACGGTGATCGTGATCCCCGACACGCAGAGCCAGGAAAAGAAGGACATGCTGCGGTTGTGCGGCGCCGAACTAATTGAAGTGCCGGCGGTGCCCTATGCCAACCCGAACAACTACGTGAAGCTGTCCGGCCGCCTTGCCGAGCAACTCGCAAAGAGCGACCCGAACGGCGCGATCTGGGCGAATCAGTTCGACAACGTCGCCAACCGCCAAGCCCATATCGAAACCACGGCGCCGGAAATCTGGCAACAGACCGACGGCAAGATCGACGGCTTTGTCTGTTCGGTCGGCTCCGGCGGCACACTCGCCGGCGTCTCGCTCGGCCTGAAGAAATTCAACGACAAGATCCGGATCGTGCTCGCCGATCCGATGGGTTCGGCGCTGTACGAGTACTACAAGCACGGCGCGCTGAAATCCGAGGGCTCATCGATCACCGAGGGCATCGGCCAGGGCCGCGTCACCGCCAACCTCGAAGGCGCTGTGGTCGACGACGCCTACCAGATCCAGGACGACGAAGCCGTGCGGATCGTCTTCGATCTGCTCGAACACGAAGGCATCTGCCTCGGCGGTTCCAGTGGCATCAACATCGCCAGCGCGATCCGGCTCGCCAAGGACATGGGCCCCGGCCATACCATCGTGACCATCCTGTGCGACAACGGCAGCCGCTACCAATCGAAACTGTTCAATCCAGCCTTCATGCGTTCGAAGAACCTGCCGGTGCCGGAATGGCTGGAGCAGAAGAGCAGCATCAGCGTGCCGTTCGAGAAGGTGTGATAACTTAACTCTCAGCAGACTCTGTCGTCATCCTGAGGCGCCGTCGCGCAGCGACGGCCTCGACGGGTGGCCGCACGCGCGGGCGTTCGCGGCCGCATCCTTCGAGGCTCGCCCTGTCGGGCGAGCACCTCAGGATGACGGCGACAAAGCTCGTGCCGGCGCAAAGCGCACGACGAGCGTCAGCGCAAAATCTGCCCGAGAAACAACTTGGTCCGCGCGTGCTGCGGATGGGCGAAGAACTCCGCCGGCGTGTTGGCCTCGATGATCTGGCCGGCGTCCATGAAGATGACGCGGTTGGCGACTTCCCGGGCGAAGCCCATCTCGTGGGTCACCACCAGCATGGTCATGCCCTCATTGGCGAGATCGACCATGGTGTCGAGCACTTCCTTGACCATCTCCGGATCGAGCGCCGAGGTAGGCTCATCGAACAGCATCACCTTGGGATTCATGGTCAGCGCGCGCGCGATCGCGACGCGCTGCTGCTGGCCGCCGGAGATCTGACCGGGATACCTGTTGGCCTTGTCGGGAATCCGCACACGTTCGAGATATTTCATGGCCGCCGCCTCCGCGTCCTTCTTCGGCATGTTGCGCACCCAGATCGGCGCCAGCGTGCAGTTCTCCAGCACGGTGAGGTGCGGGAACAGGTTGAAGCTCTGGAACACCATGCCGACCTCGCGGCGGACGTCGTCGACCCGGCGCAGGTTTGGCCCAAGCTCGATGCCGTCGACATTGATGCGGCCCTCCTGGAACTCCTCCAGCGCGTTGATGCAGCGGATCAGCGTGGACTTGCCGGAGCCCGACGGGCCGCAGACCACGATGCGTTCGCCGCGCCCGACACCCATCGAGATGTCGCGCAGCACATGAAAATCCCCGAACCATTTGTTGAGGCCGGCGATGGTGACGATCGGTTGCGTTGTCATAGTCGTTGATCTCGGCTGCGCCGGTGAGCATTGAGGCGATGCTCGACGAACAGGGAATAGCGCGACATTGCAAAGCAGAACACGAAATACAGGATGCCCGCAAAGGCAAAGCCTGTGAACAGCGTCGACGGCGTCGACCAGACCGGGTCGGCGAACGACGCGCGCAGCGATCCCAACAGATCGAACAGCGCGACGATCGAGACCAGCGACGTGTCCTTGAACAATGCGATGAAGCTGTTGACCAGGCCGGGGATGACGTGTCGCAGCGCTTGCGGCATCACCACCAGCGCCGTGGTCTTCCACCAGGAGAGGCCGAGCGCGCTGGCGGCTTCCGATTGGCCGCGCGGGATCGCCTGCAGACCGCCGCGGATGACCTCGGCATTATAGGCGCCGGCGAACAGCGCGATGCCGATCAGCACGCGCACCAGCCCATCCACCGTGAAATTGCCCGGCAGGAACAGCGGCAGCATATAGGTGGCGAAGAACAGCACGGTGATCAGTGGCACACCGCGCCAGAACTCGATGAAGGCGATGCAAAACAGCCGGATCAGCGGGATGCTCGAGCGCCGCCCCAATGCCAGCGCAATGCCGACGGGCATCGAGGCGACGATACCGGTGACGGATACCACCAAGGTAACCAGAAGCCCTCCCCACAGTCGCGTGTCGACGACGGGCAGTCCGCCACGATCAAGGCCCATCACTGCGATGACCGCGCCGATCCCGGCGAAGCTGGCCAGGCTGACGATCAGGATGCGCCGGCCGCTGCGCAGGCCGCCGCCGAGCAGGAACAACGCCCCGGAGACGATCAGCGCCGTCGCCGCGAAGTCGGCCCATACCGGCTGTCCGGACGTCTGTATCAGATTTCTCAGCCACGTCAGCGGCCACAGCACGATGGCCACGACGTAGCCGATCAGTTCGATCAGGCTGCCGAGTGCGGCGAGTATCTGCGAGAGCACCGGCAGATTCGTCGCTGCCGCCAGGCTGCGGCCGCCATCCACCAGGTTGTTGGCAAGGCCGGCCAGCGCGCCCTCGGCCCAGCCGAGGCCGAAGCCGCGCAAGCCGCCGCCATGCAGCAGGAAGAAGGCAACGACAGGAAACGCAGCGAACAACAGGACGGAATTGAGGCCCTTGGCCGGCAGGCGCGGGATCAGCAGCGGCAGCAGCAGCAGCGCCGCCAGCGCGAAGGTCAGATTGACCCGCCAGCGTTCCGCCTGCGGATAAAAGCCGTAGATAAACTGCGTGAATTTGGCTTGCACGAACGGCCAGCATGCGCCGACCGGATGGCCGGCGTTTTCGGCCAGACAGGCGTTGCGGTCCGTCCCCTGCCACACCGCATCGACGATCAGGAACCTGACGGCCGGAATGACCGTGAACCACAGCAGCAGCAGGCTGGCTGCGGTCAGCAGGATGTTGGTCGGCGAATTCATCAGTCGCGTTCGGACGAAACCGACGAAGCCTGTTGTTTTGATCGGTGCGGCGCGCTCCGGAATGAGCTCGCGGGAGATGAAGGCGCGATCGGGCTCGCTCATGCGCCCATGCTCCGCCCGATGCGCCAGCCGTAGAGGCTCATGATGGCCGATGTGACCAGCGAGATCAGCAGGTAGACGCCCATGGTAATGGCGATGATCTCGATCGCCTGTCCGGTCTGGCTCAGCGTGGTGCCGGCGAACACCGAGAACAGATCGGGATAGCCGATCGCCACGGCCAGCGACGAGTTCTTGGTGAGGTTGAGATACTGGTTGGTGAGCGGCGGCAGGATGACGCGCAAGGCCTGCGGCACCACGATCAGCCGCAAGGTATTGCCACGGCTCAGCCCCAGCGAAGCCCCCGCCTCCATCTGTCCCTTGTGAACCGACTGCACGCCGGCGCGCACGATCTCGGCGATGAAGGCCGCCGTATAGGTCGACAGCGCCAGCACCAGCGCGACGAATTCCGGGATGACGCGGGAGCCGCCGGAGAAATTGAAACCCTTCAGCTCGGGGATTTCAAAAGTCAGAGGCTTGCCGAAAATGAGCACTGCGATGACAGGCAATCCGACCAGCAGGCCGACAACGTAGGGCCAGATCCGGATCAGCCGCCCGGTGTCGAACAGGAGCTTGAGCGCGACGCGGCGCAGCACCAGCGCACCAATGATCGCAATGACGAGGGCTATGGCGAACGCATCGAAGCCGGCGGCGCCAACCGGCTTCGGGATCACGAATCCGCGGTTGCTGAGAAAGAAGCTGCCGAACAGCGAGATGCTTTGTCGCGGGTTGGGCAGCGTCCCCAACACCGCGAGATACCAGAACAGGATCTGGAACAGCAGCGGCAGGTTACGCACCAGTTCCACATAGCCGCCGGCAATGCGCGACAGCAGCCAGTTGGGCGACAGCCGGCCGAGGCCGACGACGAAGCCGATGATGGTGGCGAAGAAGATGCCGATGATCGAGACGACGAGGGTGTTGACCAGACCGACGAAGAACACCCGCGTGTAGGTGTCTGCTTCGGTGTAGGGAATCAGCGACTGGCTGACGCCGAAGCCCGCGGTATTGACCAGGAAGCCGAAGCCCGAGGCGATGCGCTGGTTCTGCAGATTGCTGCGCGCATTGTCGATAATCTCGTAGCCGATCCAGGCCAGCAAGGCGACGAACACGATCTGCAGGGCAAAGCCGCCCCAGCCGGCCTGGCCGCCGAGTGCACGCCGCATCCTGGCGGCCCATTGCGATGGCGGTTCCCGGGGTTCGATCGCCATCGGTGCGATCGGTCGCGCGGTCAGGTCAACGGATCGGCGGCGCGTACTGGATGCCGCCCTTGTTCCAGAGCGCGTTCAAGCCGCGGGCGATGCCGAGCTTGGAACCGGCGCCGACGTTGCGATCGAAGGATTCGCCGTAGTTGCCGGTCGCCTTGACGATGCGGGAGACCCAGTCCTTGGTGAGGCCGAGCTGTTCGCCGAGATTGCCATCGGTGCCGAACACCCGCTTCAGCTCGGGCTTGTCGGACTTGGCCATGTCGTCGACGTTCTTCTGGGTGACACCGAGTTCCTCGGCATTGATCATCGCGAACAGCGTCCATTTTACGATATCGAACCACTGGTCGTCGCCATGGCGCACCAGCGGGCCGAGCGGTTCCTTGGAGATCACCTCGGGCAGCACGGCGTGATCGGCGGGAACGGCGAGCTTGAGGCGTTCGGCATACAGTCCGGAAACGTCGGAGGTGAACACGTCGCAACGGCCGGCTTCATAGGCTTTCACGGTTTCATCGGCGGTGCCGAACGCGATCACCTCATACTTCATGTTGTTGCCCTTGAAGTAGTCGGCAAGGTTCTGTTCGGTAGTGGTACCGGTCTGCACGCAGACTGACGCGCTGTTGAGCTCGAGCGCGGAATTGACCTTGAGCGACTTGCGGACAAGGAACCCCTGGCCATCGTAATAGGTGACGCCGGTGAAGTTCACGCCCAGCGAGGTGTCGCGCGAGACGGTCCAGGTGGTGTTGCGCGACAACACGTCGATCTCGCCGGACTGCAATGCGGTGAAGCGATCCTTGGCCGACAGCGGCACAAACTTGACCTTGGTCGGATCGTTGAACACTGCGGCGGCTATGGCGCGGCACACGTCGACGTCCAGTCCGGCCCAGTTGCCCTTGTCGTCCGGCGCGGAGAAGCCCGGCAGCCCGGAACTCACGCCGCACGACAGCACGCCGCGATCCTTGACGGTCTTGAGGGTCTGCGCGTCTGCCTGCCCTGAGAGACCGGCGGCAAGCGCGAGCGCGACGACGAGGGATACGCGTTTCATGGCAAAGCCTTTCAAGAACCTGCGGGCTGTCTCATGCACCACCGGGGCAACCTAGCCATCCGCCCCGGTTTCGCAAAGCCCCCGTCAGATATCGGAGCGGGCAAGGGCTGCCTTATGAACAGGCAATGGACCGAAATGGACAGCGCGCGGTTCAGCTTGCGGTGACCAGGCCATTGATTTCTATCACAGAACGGCCGGCAAGGGCGGTCAAGGGGTTGACGATGATCTTCCGGGTCCTGTTATTAGGAACCCCAGCCTTCCCGCCATACGGCGGCCCTGCGCACCGGCTGCGGCAAAATGACTCGGGATCCGTGGCGAACGCATGACTCATTCAGACGACAGGCGAAACTCGATCGACCTTGGCGCGGAGACCCTGCTGGTCACCGCCGGCCGCGACACCGAAGCCCAAAAGGGCTTCGTCAATCCGCCGGTCGTCCGCGGCTCGACCGTCCTCTATCCGACCGCAGCCGACCTGCACGCGCATCGCGGCGAGTATCAGTACGGCCGCCACGGCACGCCCACCACCAAGGCGCTGCAAGAAGCACTGATGGCCCTGGAGGGACCGGCCTGCGCCGGCGTCGGTCTCGCACCCTCGGGCCTGGCGGCGATCTCGACAGCCCTGCTGGCCGTGCTGAAAGCCGGCGATCATCTGCTGGTGTGCGACAACGCCTATCGGCCGACGCGCAACTTCTGCAACGGCATGCTGGCGCGCTATGGCGTCGAAACCACCTATTTCGATCCGCTGATCGGCGCCGGCATCGCGGCCCTGTTCAAGCCCAACACCCGTGCCGTCATGGTCGAAGCGCCCGGCTCGCAGTCCTTCGAAATGCCGGACGTGCCGGCCATCGCCGCCGTCGCTCACGCGCGCGGCGCGCTGGTGATTGACGACAACACCTGGGCGACGCCGTTGTATCACCGCTCGCTCGACCAGGGCGTCGACGTCAGCATCCAGGCCGCGACAAAGTATATCGGCGGCCATTCGGACATCATGTTCGGCACCATCTCTGCCAACGCCGAAGCGTGGCCGCAGATCAGCGACGGCATCAAGCTGCTCGGCGTCTGCGCTGGGCCGGACGACGTGTTCCTGGCGCTACGCGGCGTACGTACGCTATCGGTTCGATTGGCGCATCATCAGCGGTCGGCACTGGAGATGGCGCACTGGCTGGCGGCACGACCGGAGGTGACCCAGGTTCTGCATCCCGGCCTCGAGAGCCATCCCGGCCATGCGATCTGGAAGCGCGACTTCACCGGCGCCTCCGGCCTGTTCAGCATCGTGCTGCGCGATGCCCCCCAGAAGGCGGTCGACGCCTTCCTCGACACCGTACAACTGTTCGGCATGGGCTATTCCTGGGGCGGTTTCGAAAGCCTCGTGATCCCGTTCGATTGCGCCAGCTATCGCACCGCCACCACCTGGGCGCCGGGCGGCCCTGCCCTGCGGCTGCATATCGGCCTGGAAAACGTCGACGACCTCAAGGCCGATCTCGCGCGTGGATTCGATGCCTTCAACGCGGCACGCTAGCGGCGCGAGCCGCAGCATGATGCGGAAGTGCTGCTAACGCACTGGCGCTGTCGAACCCGACAGCGCGCGCCTCGCGATAGCGGCCGCCGTTCGCCGAACCGGTTACCACGCGAACCGGGCGCCGGCCGACAACTGGTGACTTTCGGCGTTGCTGCGGAATTCACCGTTATAGGCTGCGAACAGCCGGAAGTTTTCGCTGCGCCAGCCGGACATCTTGAGGCCGACCAAGGCGGCATCCCGGCCGGGATGCGCGGCGTCGACCAGGAACGCTTCGTCGAGCAAGGCCGCCGTGCTGACCAGGGTGGTGTCGCGCAGATCGTGACCCCAGCCGACCTTCAGCTCGGGCATCAGGGTGGCGCCTTCCAGCGTGCTGATCCGCGCGCTGAGGGCGACTCCGGCTGTGGTGGTCAGCTTGTCATAGGTCTGCGTGGCATAGACCAGACCGAACGGGAGCTGGCTTTCGCTGTAGGCGTCGCGGCGAAAGCCCTGCCAGTTGATGCCGGCGTACGGTTTCAGCACCACGTTTGGCGCCACCGCAAAGCGATACCCGGCCTCCAGCGAAGTGCCCACGCCGATGCCATTGGTGCTGCCCTGGAGGGCCGTGCTCGTCAGAATCATCTGGCGGGTGGTGGAAATCTGGCTCGGGCCGACCGCGACGCGGAAGTCGACGACGGCCGCACCGGGAGTCCAGCTGGCATAGGCGGCACCAGCGTAGGTGTCGGAGGTGCCGCTGATGTCGGTGCTGGTCGCCGTGGTGCGCGCATAGCCGAAGGCGCCGCCGGCGATCAGATTGCTGGCAAAGCGGCGATCCGCGCCGACGGTGAAGCCGCCGCTGACGGCCTTCGAGCCGGACAATTCGCCGGAGTCGCCGACCCGGCTGCTGCGGCCGAAGCCCTGCCCCCACACGCTCCAGCCGGTCTCGACCCGTTCCGCGGCTCCAACGCTGGCAAAGGCATTCATCGCCGAGGCAGTTTCGGCGCTCATGACGTTGCGGCCGGCATAGGACAGCGCGAAGGATTGTGATGTCCCGTTCTGGCCCTGCTCGGCGCCAAGCCCGAGTGCATCCTGACGATCGCCGATCGCACCGAGAAAGCCTGAGAAGGCCTGCAGCGGCGCGCTCGACACCGCCGGCTGGCCGGGGCCGCCAAGCTGGGACAGTGCCTTGTCGATTTTCGCCTCGCTATCGAGATTGTAGAGCGCATCGAACAGCGCTTTCTCGGCTGCGCTCGGCATGGCGCCAGAAGGCGCGCGCTCCCTGTCAAGAATGCCTGCGACCGAGCTTGACGCCCCGGACCCAAGGCCGGCGAAACTGGCGGGCATCACGACCAGCGTGATCGCGCTGTCCTTGTATATAAGGTCGAAGCGGCCGTTGGCCGGCAAACCTGACGTTGGCTGAGCCAGTGTCGAGAAGCTGCCTGCGGTGCGGGCGCCGTTCTGCGCCTGCACGAAGGCGAATTCGGTGCCGATGGACGGGGTGTAGTTGCTCACCGTGCCGACGCTACCGCGCAGCACCGGCGTCACCGTGCCGGCGGCCCAGAACACATTGCCGGCGCCGGTGACGTAGATCCGGTCATAGGTCCCCGGTCCGCCCGGCACATTCGCCGTGCCGTCGATGTCGATCCGGGTATTGGCGGTCGAGGTCAGGGTGACGTTGCCATTGAAGGTCAGCGAGCCCACCGAATTGCCGGACAGCACCGTACCCGGCGCAACCGCGCCGCTGGCGAGGAGATCGGTGATATTCGCCATCTTGCCCGGCGACAGCGTGCCGGCGATGGTGGTGTTACCGTTGATAGTGCCGAAGCCGGCCAGCGTCGCCGGTTGCGCTACGCTGAGACCGTTGCCGCCCGACATGGTGAGCGTGCCGTCCACGGCCAGCGTGCCCAAAGCGGCAAAGACATTTCCGCCCGCATTGGTGCGGCCGGAGATCGACAGGATGCCGTCACCCGACTTGGTGAAGTCACCTTGCGTGTTCAGCAACTGGCTCCAATAGGTGGTGGTGTTGGCCGCGACCGGGACATTGGTGTTGGCGGCCAGCGTGGTCGGGCCTTCTGTCGCGCGGTCGAGCCGGATCAGGCCATAGCCGAACATCGCATCGACGCCGGGTGCGCCGAGATCCTCGGTGGTCGCAAACAACAGATGCGCCAGATCCTGCGCATTATAAGTCGGATTGGCCTGGATCAGGACGGCGATGGCGCCGGACACCGTGGGCGCCGCCATCGAGGTGCCCTGCAGCGCTGCATAGGTGTTGTCAGGCACCGTCGAGAAAACGCCGAGATTGTTATTCACGTCGCCTCCGGGAGCGGCAACGCACCAGCTCGCCGTCACGCCGCAGTAATTCGAGTAATAGGCCGCCTTCTTGTCGCTTCTCACGGACATCACGCCGATAATCAAACCATTCTGGTGCTGAAAGTTTGAGAAATCGGCCTCGGCTCCGGCCCCCGGATCGTCATAGACACCGGTATTGGCATGGGCCGGCTGGATATAGGGATATAGCGCCATGCCGCTGGGATTACGTCCCGCGAGAGGGTGGTCGTCGCGCTCGTTGCCGGTGGCCGCGACAATGATCTTGCCGGCTTGCAACACGTTCAAGATCGCCTGAATTTCGGCCTGACTGCTCGGCAGGGTATTCGCCCACACGGTCTGCGGTGGCGTGCCATCGAGTACGCTGGGACCGTAACTCGCATTGTAGACCATGACTCCCTGCAACGACGCGAAATAGTCGAGCGGCGCGGCATTGCCGTCAATTCCCGGCGCATAGCCGTAGGGAGCCTTGTTCGCGACGATCGTGCGGATCGGAATGACCGTGGCGTCATAGGCCACGCCGTGCATATCCACATTATCGAATTTTTGCGCAGCGACGATGCCTGCAACGTGGGAACCGTGGACATCTTTAGCATTAGGTTTTTCCGGATCGACGATTGTCTGCAGCGTGAGCTGCGCCGGATCGTAGGTCCCGCCGTTCTGGACAAGGAAGTTACGGCCGCGTGAAATATTCAGCTTGTTGACAAGCGCGGCATTCGTCGTGTCGAAGCCGCTATCGCCGACTGCGACCGTCACGCCGTTGCCCGTGAAGCCTCGATTGTAGGCCGCCTGCGCGCCGATCAACTGCAGATTCCACGTCTGCTCATAGGCGCTCGGCATGGGAGAAGGCAGGTTCGGCGAGTTGTTCACCGCCTGCGCGACGTTCTGATAGGCCGATTGCCCGAGTCCCGAAGCGCTTGCCGTGCGCGTCGCCATCACCTGCGCGGCATTCGGCGCGAGCGTCATGGGCTGACCGGAGGTGAGCACGCCGAGATCGGCAGCCGTGGTCATGTTGCGCGTCAGGCCCGGTGCCAATTCGCGCACATGCTCGATCACCGCATTGCGCAATTCCGGGCGTCGGTAGGTGCTGTCGTAAACCTGGGCAATCAGCCCCAGTTCGCCCAGCTTCAACGCGGCCGACAGTTCACGGCGAAAATCCGCCGGCAGCGGTGCCATTGCCTTCGGTTTTGAAGATTGAGCGGTGCGAGCCGATTTGTGGTGGTGGGCCTCAGCCGCATGCAGGACCGTCTGACCACAGACTGCACTCAGGATCGTGGATCCCAGACAAAGTGCGGAAAAACCGCGCAAACCAATCCTGCCCACCACGAACTCCCCTGCCAGCTGGGTCCCGGAAGCTGCGGCCAAAGGCCCGCATCGCTCCCCGGCCGTCGGCGCCGCGGCGGCGCCATTGTGTCCAAATGTTGTCGGCTCGTTGCCGTTCTAATACGGCTCGGATTTGGTTGGACAGAGCCATCAGCACGGCTCGGACGAGGGTCCGGCTTTTTCCCTTGATCCCCCGTCTCATCTTGGTGAGGAGACATGTCAGCGTTGCTTTGATGCGACATACGGAACCGGCGGATGACGACGAGCCTCGCGTCGCCTTAGCGTTGGTGCGAGCACGGCAAGCGGAAGACCGGGCCGATTGCGCTTAACTCTGATGCTACCCTAGGCTATAGAGCCGCTGCGCGCGCTCTCGGGGCTCGGTCGACGTCAGGATGACCGCGCCGGCCATGTCGTCCAAATTTGCCGCGAGTGCGTCGAGATGGGGAATTGTGTGAATTTGTCCGAATTGTCCCCCGTCGTGCCGAAGCCTGGCGTCGCAGCTTCGGGCAGCGAACCCCGGTCAGCCACGTCAAATCTTCCCCGGCTCTATTATGTGACAACGGGTCTCGATACGCCGAATGCTTTCGAGACCTGGAGCGCGGTGATATCGCCGCTGTTCGAGCCTCGCGCCTGCGGGCCGACCAAAAAGACCCCCACAGGGTCAGCCTACGGCGTCATTATCGGCGACATCATTATCGCCAAGGTGGCGTTCAACGCGCAGGACTTCGTGCGGGACGAGCAGCGCATTCGTGCCACGCCGGATCATTTGCTGCTGCACCTCTACGTCAGCGGCGGGTTCAACGGCCATGTGACCGGACAGAAAACCACGATCGGACCGGGCAAGGTAGCCCTGATCGACTTGGCTCATCCCGTGGACACGCGGGCATTCGCGTCCAGCACGGTCACGCTCATCGTTCCGCGCAAGCTGCTTGGCGATCTTGCGCTGGACGATCTCAAGCCGCGGCTGGACACATTCAGGAATGACCTGCTGGCGGCGCATATGCAGTCGCTACTGGAACGCAGCGCTCAGTTGAACGACAGCGACATCGAAGCGACAGTGGCGGATACGGTCGCGTTTCTCAAACGTCTGCTCGCCCCGGCCCCCGACGACTCCTTCGTCGAACAGCGCGATACCGACGAGAACGTGCTGGCGCTGACGGAGGCGGCCATCCGCGACAATCTCGCCCTGCCCGAACTGTCGCCGGACTGGCTGGCTTTGAAGCTCGATGTGTCGCGTGCCTCGCTCTACCGGTTTTTTGCGAGCCGTGGCGGAATCATGCGTTACGTCCAGGAACGGCGGTTGCTCGCTGTACAGGCTGCCCTCAGCGACCCGCTCGAGACGCGACGCCTGTCGCGCCTGTCGGCCGATCTGGGGTTCAACAGCGAAGCCCACTTCAGCCGCAGTTTTCGTGCCCGCTTCGGTGTCACCGCCAGCCAGTATCGCAAGATGCAGCTCGACGCCGCCGCGACGACGCAGCTGACGAGTCCTGAAGTTGTGCAGCAATGGTGGAGCAGCGTAGCTCAACCGTGAGAAGCAGCCAGCCCGGCGGCTTGCTCAGTTGTCCAGCGTCTTCGATCCGCTGGCGTGGTTCTTGATGATCAGCATGATGTTGCGAACGTAGATCACCGTGGCAAAGGCCTGACCGAGGATGATCACCGGCTCGCGCTTGGCGATGCCATAGACCAGGGTCATCAATCCGCCGGCCATCGAGAAGAACCAGAATGCCATCGGCACGACGCTCTGTCCGGCGCGCTCGCTGGAAATCCACTGCACCAGAAAGCGCGCGGTGAACAAGAGCTGCGCAACCAAACCGAAGGCGAGCCAGAAATCGAACTTGGCGACGAACACGTCGTAAAGATAGTCGCCCAGCGTCTGGCCATAGTGAATGAGCATTATTTGAACTCGGTTGCGACCGGCGTCGCGCGCTTGCGGCGGATCAGCCACCAGACGCCGGCCAGATCCATGATGCCGATCCACAGCCGGTCGAAGAAGCCGTAGTTGGAGACGCCCGAATGGCGCGGGCGGTCGGTGACATCGACATAGGCGATATCAAAACCTTCGCGGCGCACCAGCGCCGGGAGGAAGCGATGCAGCCCGTCGAAATACGGCAGCGACAGAAATACATCTCGGCGAAAGCACTTCAGGCCGCATCCGGTATCGCGCGTGCCATCTTTCAGGATCGCGTTACGCACCGCATTGGCGATACGCGACTGCATCTTCTTGAAGCCTGTATCCTTGCGGCCGACGCGCTGCCCGGCGGCAAGGCCGACACGACCGTTGCCATTCACTACGGCAGCGATCAGGTCGGGCAGGAAGGCCGGATTATTCTGGCCGTCGCCGTCGAGGGTCGCGACCACGACACCGCGTGCGGCGCGCACCCCGCTCCGCACCGCCGCCGACTGACCCGAGGATTTTGCGTGATCGAGGCGGCGGAGATTCGGACGCTGCTTCATCAGATCGGCGAGGCGCTGCGGGGTCGCGTCTGTGGAGCCGTCGTTGATGTAGATGATCTCGTAGGGCCAGCGGCCATCCAGCGCGGCGGTGATCTCGGCGATCAGAGGCGCGACGTTGTCCGCCTCGTTGCGCACCGGCACAACGATCGAAACATCAACGGTGGAAGTCTCGGAAAACGACAAATCGAGGCTCAAGGTTTGAGGCGGTCCAACGGGAACCCGGGCCGCGGGCTCAGCCTGCAGCGTCCGCTTCTTATGGGGCGAATGCCCCGCGGGCAACCCTTTTGAGGTGCTCTGGCGAGGGGCCGGCGAGCGGATCGATGGTGCCGTCGGCGCGAATGGTGAAGGCCAGATGGCGGGCAGCGAACCAGTAGCGAACGAACATCGCGCCAACCACGCCGACCAGGGCACCGGCGACCACGTCGCTCGGATGGTGTGCCAGCAGCACCAGACGGCTGACGCAGATGGCGATGACATAAACGATCATCACCGGCCGCGCCCGAGGCCACACAGCAGAGACCGCAAATGCCAGTGCCGCGCTTGCGATGGCGTGGCCGGACGGAAGACTGGCATAGCTCTCGCTCCAGGCAAACAGCGAGTAGTTGAAGGGATTGGCAACGCCGCCGACGAACGGCCGGCCACGGCCGACGATCCCCTTGATGACCTCGCCGGCCAAGACCGGCAGCAGTACGGCGAAAAACACGAATGCGAGGCGGGTCCCGCAGGCGATGAGCACCGCCCGCCCATGCCCGCGAAGCCGCGGTGCGAGCATGGCCACCAGAACGAGCAGCGCCGCGAGGGCCCATAGAAGATAAGTCGATTTGCCGAAGTCGGTCAGAATGCGGACCGGCCAAAGGCTTGCGGTGCCCCGCGGCGGCATCAGGCCGATCTCGATCGCGTCCAGTCCGACCATCAGCATGACAATGGCCACGGCGACCAAGGCAGTCAGCGCCAGCGAGCGGCGGGCCCAGCGCCTGCCGGCCTCTGCCCGACGCGAATGCGACGGCGCACGCACCAGTCGCGCAAGCGACGACCCTACGAAGGCGAAGAGCGTCGTGAAATAACCGTTCGCAGGCGTCAATGCTGGGCCGGTCGACATCCTATTCGGTGCCCTCGGACCGGAAAATGGCAATCGAGATCGCCCTGCCCTGGGAGAAATTGTAGCCTTCGATACGGGTCGCCATATTGTAGCGCAGCCCGATCGCCTCGGCGCGCTGCGCGAAGCCGCGTTCCGAGCGCGCTTCCACCAGCGCGAACCGGCAGCTGCCCTGGCCGAGGAAATCCGCCGCGCCGGAGCCGTCGGTCAGAAGCGTCGATGTCCCGTTCATGAAGACCAGGCTGGGCTCATGATAGCCGGCCGCGGCGGCCCGCGGTCCCACGCAGACCACGTTGCGCAGCGCCCGCGCGATTTCCTGGCTGGGGAACAGCGGCTTCATCGCCGGCATCACGATGCCGTAGAACGACGCGCTCATGAACAGTGCGGCGACCACCGCATTGAGCAAAGAGCGCTCGGCATGGTTGTCGTCATACATCCACCACGCCAGCAGCCCGAAGCACAAAGCGGCGCCGGCGAACGGCCAGGCCAGGAACACTGGATGGCGAACCACCATGATGGCGCCGATCAGCACGAACACCGCCGTCAGGACCGGAATCGTGAACCACCACGCCGCGCCCTTGGCCAGCCACGACCGCGACAGCACGCGGCGCTCCAGCGCGCCAACGATCAGGATGGCGATCGCCGGGTACAGCGGCAGCACATAATGCGGCAGCTTCGTCATCACCACTTCGAACACGATCCACGAGGGTATCAGCCAGGCCAGCAGGTACTGCGCGCCGGGCTCGCGTCGCGCGCGCCAGATCGCCGGCGCGGCCATACCGGCCAGCGGCGCGCCGGGCCAGAACGTCACCCAGAACAGCAGGAAATAGGCGCCGGGCGGAGCGCCGTGGGATTCCTGCGCCGCCAGCTTGCTCAGCATGTCGCCGCCGAGCGAATTGGAAAAGAACGCCTCGCCGGACTTCAGGTAAATGGCGATGAACCACGGCAGCACCAGCAGCAGCAGCCACACCACGCCCCAGCCGATCCGTAGCCGCCACAGCCATGCGGCGGAGCGGTCGAGGATCGCCAGGGTCACGACGGTCAGGCCGACGAACATCAGAATCAGCGGACCCTTGATCAGGATCCCCACCGCCAGAGCAGTCCAGAAGATCGCCGGCTCGCTCCATGACTTGCGCGCGGGCTCCTCGCCGCGCTGCCAGGGCAGATAGACCCGCGCCAGCGCGCCCATCACGGCAACCACGGTCAGCAGCAGCATGGCATCGGTCTTGGCCAGCCGCGCCTCGACGCCCAGCAGCACCGAACTGCACATGATCAGCCCGGCCAGCACGGCACCGCGTTGCGTGACGAAGGCCAGCGCGGTCCAGTAGGTCAGAAGCACGGCGCCGATGGCGCCGATGAGCGACGGAACGCGGTACAGCCAGATGCGGACGTCGGCGCGCGGGAGGCCGAGCTTGGTGGCCGTCTCGACCACGGCGGACTGCAGCCAGTAGATACCGACCGGCTTCTTGTAGCGCACCTCGTCCTGGAACCGGATATCGACGAAATCGCCGGTCTCGACCATCTGCTTGGTGGCCTGCGCGAAGCGGGCCTCGTCGCGGTCGATGGGGGGAATATTGAAGAAACCGGGCAAAAAGAACAGCAGGCCGCAGATCGCCAGAAACGCGACCGCCCGGGCATGGCCGGAGGACACATAGTCCAGTACCCGCACCAGTCCGCTGCCCGGATTGACCCGGGTTTTCGGCTCGCGCGGTGCTCCAAATCGGGGTCTTGCATAGGTCTCGGCCATCGCTGTCGCATACGCTGAAACAGTCGGCCGGACAACCAGTTAGCTTGCGCTTATTGAATTCTGACCACAACTGTGTCCGCGGCGCCCGCAGCGTCCTGAACGGTCAGCCGGACGAAGCCGGGCCCCGGCGGGTCGACCAGCCGCTGCCGCCGTCCGTCGATCTCACCCACCGCCACGCCGTTGACCAGCATCGTCAGGGGCAGTACCCCGCCGGCGACCTTGACCGGCAGCGCCGAAAACGTGCCTTCGGCGATACCGGCAGCGTCGATCCGCGAGCCGTTCAGCGGAAACTGGATGTGCAGGGCCTGCTCGGTGCCGGTCTGGATCAACTCGCCCAGCGGCCGAAACCGCCGCAGCGGCAGCGGCAATTTGGCGTTGCTGCTCACCAGGATCCCCTTTGGCGCCCTGGGCAAGGGGGCCGGCAGCTTGCCGGTGCGCGCGAAGGCATCGAACAGGATCGGTGCCGCCGCAGTACGGCCGACCAGTCCGGGGACCGGCGCGCCATCGGGGCGCCCGACCCAGACGCCGATGGTCATCCGCCCGTCAAAGCCCACCGACCAAGCATCGCGATAGCCGTAGCTGGTGCCGGTCTTGAAGGCGATCCGGTTATGGGCGGCATTGTCCGGCGGCGGCGTACCCAGCAGCACGGTGCCGACCTGCCAGGCGGCCACCGGATCCATCAATCGCAGCGTCTCGCGGTCGTCGCCGCCATTGGCCTGCATGATCTCGCGCAGCGGTCGCGCACTGCCCTGGCGCGCCATGCCGGCATAGAGCTGCGCCAGATCCTGCAACGTCACGCCGACGCCGCCCAAGCCCATGGCGAGGCCCGGCGCCTCGTCCTTCGGCAGCACCAGCCGGGCGCCGGCTTGCTTCAGCCGAGATGACAGCCGGGAGGCGCCGACGCGGTCGAGCAGCGCGATGGCCGGTACGTTGAGCGACAATTGCAGCGCCTTGCGCACCGGCACCGTGCCCTGGAACGTCATGTCGAAGTTCTCCGGCGCATAGGAGCCGTAGCGGATCGGGCGGTCGTCGATCAGACTGTCCGGGTGAACGAAGCCGTCCTCGAAGGCGAGGCCGTAGATGAACGGCTTCAGCGTCGAACCGGGCGAGCGCACCGCGCGGGTCATGTCCACCTGTCCGGCCCTGCGGTCGTCGAAGTAATCGGGCGAGCCGACATGCGCGAGCACGTCGCCGCTCTCGTTGTCGACGGCGATGATCCCGATCGACAGATTGGGCCCCAGCGCCGCGGCGCGGTCGCGGGCCAAAGATTCAAGTGTCTTCTGGATGCCGGCGTCCAGCGTCAGCCGGATCTGCGGCGTGTCCTTGACCAGCGACGTCGCCTGATCGGCGGAATGCGGCGCCAGGATCGGCATCGGCTTGCGCAGCCGCGGCACCGGCACGGCTTTCGCCTGCGCTGCGTCATCAAGCGAGACCTTGCCTTCATGGACCATGCGGTCGAGCACGCGGTCGCGCGCCAGCCGTGCAGTGCCGGGATGGCGATCCAGCCTTCGCGTCTCCGGCGACTGCGGTAGCGCCACCAGCAGCGCCGATTCAGCCAGCGTCAGGCGTTTCGGCTCCTTGCCGAAATAGGCCAGCGACGCGGCGCGGATGCCTTCGAGGTTGCCGCCGAACGGCGCCAGTTCGAGATACAGGTCAAGGATCTCGTCCTTGCTCAAGCGCCGCTCGAGCTGCAGAGCGCGCACCGCCTGGCGGATCTTGGCGCCGACCGAGCGCTGCTGCCGCGGTTCGAGCAACCGCGCCAGCTGCATGGTGATGGTGGAGCCGCCGGAAACGATGCGGCCGCGGGTGAATAACTGAAACGCCGCGCGTCCCAGCGCCAGCGGGTCGACGCCCGCATGCGCGCGGAAGCGCTTGTCCTCATAGGCCAGCAGCAGGTTGAGATAGCCGGGATCGACAGACGTTTGTGCGACCACCGGCAACCGCCACCGACCGTCGGCCATGGCATAGGCGCGCAGCAGTTTTCCGTTGCGGTCGACCACGGTGGTGGAGACCTGCTTTGCTTGTTCCAGCGGCAGCGGGCCGAGGGAGTAGACCCAGGCGGCTATCGCTGCGCCACTGAGGACGAAGACAGTAGCGACCACAACGAATGAGCGTCGAGCAATGCGCCACGCTTTCCCCAAGTCATGGCCGGGCTTGACCCGGCCATCCACGACATCGTCATCGTCACCAGAAGGCGTGGATCCCCGGGTCAAGCCCGGGGATGACACCGGAGTCGTGGCTGGCACTTCGCTCATTTCGCCTTCGTCACTTCGACAGAGCCGGTGCCGGTGCGGCCGTAGCGCGAGGGATTGTACATGTCCTCGACGTAGGCCTGCGGCAGCACATACTTGCCCGGCGATACCGCGCGCACCACGTAGGCCACCGTGAACACCGCCTTGTCATCGCTCTTGCGGTCGATGGCTGCGGTGAAACGGTCGTCGCGGAACTCGGTATGTTCGGGCTCCTCGCCGTCCTCGATCCAGTCCAGCGTGCCGGTGTCGCCGGACGATACCAGATGCGGATTGTCGATCTCCAGGCCAGCCGGCAGATAGTCGGCCACCATGATGTGGCCGTATTCCGGCTTGGCTTCGGTGATCTTCAGCACCACGGCAAAGCGGTCGTTCTGCTTCGCCTTGGTCACATCGGCAGGCTTGCCGTCGAGCGTAAAATAGCTGCGCTCGATCTTGAAGCCGTTGGATGCCGCCGGCTCCGGCGTGACCGGCGCGCCGGTGACTGAGATCACCGCCTGCACCGGCACGTCGCCGGTATTGGTGATCTTGATCGGCTGGCCCGCCATCTCCGCCGCCTTGTAGCTGCGGTACAGAGCCGTCTTGATGGGGGCGCCGTTGACGTCCAGCGACAGCGTGTTGGCCTCCTTGGCCAGCGCCCGCGATGCCAGAACCAGCCAGGCGTTCTCCTGGGTCGAGGTGTAGGGCGTGAGACCACGGGCGGCCTCGACGCGCTGCACCGCCTGGGTCAGCGTCGCCTTGGGTGCGTTGCCTTCACTGGCCAGTGACACCAATGCCGCGGCGTCGCGCAGCGCCGAACCGTAGTCGACGCGGCCGAACTGGATCACCGGCTTTGGCGCGAGGCTGTCGACCGCTGCGGCATAGACCCGCTCGGCTCGGGCGCGGTCGCCGACCAGCGCCAGCGCGGCGGCGAGCTGGGACTTGGCGATCGGGTCGCCAGCTTGTCCAGCTTGGTGTCGGCGAGATAGCGCAGGTCGCCGATCGGCGCGGTGCCGTTCTTGGCCAGCACATAGAGGCCGTAAGCGAGATCACGGCCGCCGTCCTTCTCCGGCTCCTCGGCGTTGACCACCGAGTTCCTGATCCGGTCGAGTGCGCTGCGGAACAGCACGTCCGGCACCGCAAAACCCTTTTCGCGGGCGCGGGTCAGGAAGTCCGTGACATAGGCGTCGAGCCAGGAATCGTCGCCGCCGGCCGACCACAGGCCGAACGAGCCGTTGGAGCCCTGCCTTGCCAGCAGCCGGTCGATGGAGTCCTTGATGCGCTGGTCGATGCCGGTGTCCATCGCCAGATGCGCGCCGGCGGCGAGATCGTTGACATAAAGCAGCGGCATCGCCCGGCTGGTGATCTGTTCCGAGCAGCCATAGGGATAGCGGTCGAGCGCCTTCAGGATGGTGGCGGCGTCGAGCGCGGTGGAGAACGACGCCGACAGCGACACGCCGCCGGTGCCCGGCACCAGGTCGGAGAACATATCCGAGGTCAGCGTCAGGCTCTCGCCCTTGGCCAGGGTGCGGATCGAACGCCGCGCTAGGATCTGGGTCGCGGCCTTGACGTCGAGCATGTAGTGCCGCGCCAAAGTGATGCCATTCGGTCCCTTGATATCGACATCGAGCTGCGCGGTGCCGGCGCCGCCATTGGCATCCAGCGCCAGCGCCATGGAGCTGCGCTGCTCGGCCGCCAGCCTGACGGTGGTGGCGGGATTGCCGGTGACCTTCAGCGGGCCGGTGGTCTTGACGTTGATGGTGTAATCGCCCGGCGCGCCTTCGACATTGTCGAGGTCCATGCTCATGGTGCCCTTGTCGCCGGACAGCAGAAAGCGCGGCAGCGTCGCGGTCAGCACCACGGGATCCCTGACGATTACGTCAGTGGTGGCGCGGCCGAGTTTTGTGGCGGTCCAGGCCACCGCCATCACGCGGGCGGTGCCGGCGAATTCCGGGATCTCGAACACGATCTCGGCGGTGCCGTCGGCGGCCACGGTGACGATTCCCGAATACAGCGCCAGCGGCTTTTGCGTGGGCGGCGAGCCCTGCAATTCGGCGCCGGCGGAGTCGCCGCCGGTCCTGAGCTGGCCGCGGGTACCCTGCATGCCGTCGATCAGCTGCCCGTAGATGTCGCGGATCTCCGAGGTCATGCGGCGCTGGCCAAGATAGTAGTCGTCCGGCGCCGGCGGCTTGTAATTGGTGAGGTTGAGAATGCCGACATCGACGGCGGCCACCACGATCTTGGCGTCCTCGCCGGGATTGAGCCCGCCCAGCTTGACCGGCAGCTTCAGCGTCGTGCTCGGCCGGATCAGCGCCGGCGGCGACAGCGCCACGTCGAGGGTGCGCGCCTTCTTGTCGATGCCGAACCACTTCACGCCGATGGCGCGGCCGGGCATGCGCTTGGCCGCGGTATCGAGTGGCCGGCGCAGCGTCGCCACCACATAGGCGCCGGTTCCCCAGTCCTTGCCGACGGGGATCTTGACCTGCGACGCGCCTTCCTTGACCTGCACGGTCTGCGTCGTCAGTAGCCGGTCGCCCAGCACGTTGACGGTCAGGCGTCCCGCCGAGCGGGAGTTCACCGACACGGTCATGGTGTCGCCGGAGACATATTCCGGTTTGTCGATGGAGGTCTCCAGCAGGTCCGGCGTGTCGGCGCTGCCGTCGGAATACCAGCCGACATCGAACTGCACCGAGGTCAGCGGGCCGTCGGCCTCGGTCGACTTGACGTCCAGCCGATAGCGGCCGGGCTGCGGCGCCAGGGATACGCGTGCCGGCTTGTCGGCGGCGATGGTGAGATCGCCGTCGGCGACACGTTTGGTGGACTTGACCGGCTCATATTCCCAGGACGAGTTCTGCCGGTACCATTGGTAACGGGACTCCATTTTCAGCAGCTCGTAGCGCAGGCCGTTGCGGGCCAGCGGCTTGCCGTCCGGCGACACGAAGACCACGTCGAACTCGGCCTTGTCGCCCTCGGCGACGTTCTTGTCGGCGAACAGCGGCTTGACGCCGATCAGCGCCGTGGCAGGGGCCACCGGCAGCACCAGCTTGCGCTCGACCGCGCGGCCGCCGGTCTCGGTCATGCGGATGAAGATCTGCGCCTCCTGCGGCCGCGTCGAGGACGGCGGCTTTGGCAGACTCACCGGGAACGTGGCAACACCGTTGGCGTCGGCCTCGGGCAGATCTTCAATGGGCGTACGCTCGTTGCTGGTGGTCTCCTCGTCGGCGACCCCGAACTGATAGCCGGCAAAGCCCGGCCGTGCGGCCGCCGGGGCGACCAGCAGATCGCCTTCGAGCTGCAGACCGGAGGCCGGGGCACCGTACAGGAACCGGCCTTCAACCTTAAGTTCTACCGGAGCTTCCGCTTTGATCTGCTTGTCCTTGGAAGATATATCGAATTCGATCCGGTCCGGGACGTAATCCTCGACCATGAAGGTGGTCTCGCCGACGGCGGCGGCCTTCGGATCGGTGAACACCCGGGCCCGCCAAGTGCCGGTCGGCACCGCGGAATTCAGCGGCAGCGTCAGGCTGCGGCCGCCGGCGCCCTGGTCCTGCAGCACGACGCGGCGGAACTCGACGCCATCGGGCCGCTCGATCACCATGGTCAGCGGCCCGCCGGTGACGGCATTGCCCTGCCCGTCGCGCAGCAGCGCGGTGAGATAGACGGTCTCGCCGGAGCGATAGACGCCGCGTTCGGCATAGACGAAGGCATCGGCGCCGGCCGGCACCGCGCGGCCGGAGACGCCGCGGTCGGAGAGGTCGAAGGCGTCGGTCTTCAGGCTGAGAAAGGCGTAGTCGCCCTTGTCGCCGGTGACCGTCAGCAGCGCCGGCGCAAGCCCGCCCTCGCCGCGGGCCAACCCGGCCTCGAACAGCACATGGCCGGCGTCGTCGGCCTTCCTGGTGGCGAGGATCTCGTTGTTGCGCGCCAGCAGCCGGACCTCCGCCTTGCCCACCGGATCGGTCGAGGCCAGTGAATTGACGAACACGTGGATGCCGTCATTGCCGGAGAACGCGGTCAGGCCGAGGTCGGAGACGATGAACCACTGGGTCGCCAGCGAGCCGTCGTCGTCGTCCTTGCCGGAGCCCGGCCCCTTGGCCACGGCGGTCATCACATAGACGCCCGGCTGCAGCTCGCCGATGGCCTGATCGACCGGGAATGCCGTGGTCACGTCGGCGTTCAGCGTGGAACCGGTCACCAGGTCGCCCGACCACACCTTCACGCCGCGCTCGGAGCCTAAGCTGTCGAGCTGGTATTTGCTGAGCGTCTTCTGGAAATCGCTGTCGATGACCGTGCCGATCAGGTTGCGGTCGCCGATCCGGAACACCTGCACCGACACCGCCTGGGTATTGACCGACACCAGCGGGATGCCCTGCTGGCCGGTGCGCGGCAGTACATAGGCGCGGCCGGTGAAGCGCACGAACGGCTTGCGATCACGCACATAGATATTGAACTCGGCGGATTTCGGCAGCGTCTCCTTCACGGTCGACGGCAGGCCGGCGCGCAGGTTGATGTTGTAGCGCTCGCCATGCTTGAGGCCCTCGACGCAGAGCTGTTTTTCCTCGGAGGTCAGCGCCGGCTTGTCGCTGCCGGCCAGTGCCAGGAACGGCGCGAAGTCGACCCGCTTGGCGAGATCCTCGGAGAACTGGAAACACGCGCGCGGCGAGGCGGAATCCGAGTCGACGGTGTAGTCGAGCAGCCGGAAGCCGTGGTCGTCGCGTAGTTTTTCGTACTGGCCGCGGACGTCGGCGACCTCGCGCAGCTCCAGCGACAGCCGCAGCGTGTCCAGCGCCGGGCGCCACAGCTTGCGTTCGGACATGGCACGGCCCAGCGCCGCCAGCGCCTCGGCCTCCTCGCCGGCATTGCCGGCGCGCTGATAGGCGATATAGGCGGCGGTCGAGGCCCGCTCGAGCAGGAAGGTGGTTTCCGACGATGTCGCGGGACGGATCTGGAAGATGGTCTTGGCCAGCCGCAGCCAGTTGGCGCTGTCTTCCGGCGCGATGGCCACGATCTGGCCGAGGGTGGTCAGCCCGGCGCGGTAGTCGCTGCGCCGGAACGCGGCATCGGCGTCGCTGCGCAGCGTCGCGGCCGACTTGCTGACCGGTCCAGCCTCGCTCTTGATCTGGGCCTCCAGCTTGATGGCGGAGTCCTGCAGATCGTCGCGCCTGAACGCCTTGTCCGCCGCACTTGCCGACACCAGGCCGAATGCCAGCGCGGCGCAAAAGGTAACGGCGCGAACCAAACCAATCATGATGGACTCCCTGCGTGGACCGCCTGAGGCGCGCCCAGACATGCGCAAAATGGTGACGGACTCATGACCGCCGAAAACTGCTCTTCAAACAACGCCACGCGACAGCAGCCTGACGAATCCGGCGCTGCCCCGCCTGACGGCGCATCATGCGATGCCGCCGTCGAAACGCAAAGCTGCGCCGTGCATGTGTCGCGCCGACGCAGGATTTGGTTCGGCTGTTCGCTGCCCCGGCGGGCGCTGCCCTATGCCAGTGGCACGGGACGCAGACGCAGCCCCCGCGCCTGCCGGATGCCGGCGACGGCAATGGCCAGCAACAGAAGCGACGTGGCGAGCAGCAGCACCCCGCCGATCGCCTTGTAGACCAGCACGCCGACGGTGCCGCCCGCCAGGAACGACAGGATGCTCATGGCATGCAGCCGCAGCTTGGCCCAGTACGGCGCGGCGGTTTCCCGGGGCTCCCGGCCCAGCGCCACGTCGATCAGCATGCCGATCTCTATGCCGATGTCGGTGGCCATGCCGGAGACGTGGGTGGTGCGAACGCGGGCGCCGGAAATGCGCGTCACCACGGCGTTCTGCAACCCCATCAGAAAACTCAGCCCGAGGATCAGCGACGGCCCGCGATGGACCTGCGGCAGGCCGAGATCGATGACGCCGAGGATGGCGAGAAGAATGGCCTCGGCGAGAATGCTGTAGGCGTAGATGCCGTGGATCGCCCGCCGCCGGCCGAAATTGATCAGCACCGTGGACACCACGGAGCCGGCGATGAAGGTCAACACGATGGCGAGAAAGAACCAGCCACTGAGAAAATTGCCGAGCGCGATATGATCGGAGAGCATCGACACGTTGCCGGTCATGTTCGCCGAGAAGAACCCTACCGCCTCGAACGCCGCGGTGTTCAGCGCGCCGGCGACCGCCGCCAGCGTGCAGGCCAGCCGCCGGTCGACATCGTTTCCGCGCTCTTCGCCCTGCTGTACCAACATGTCTCGTCCTCAGGCCTCCATACAACTTTACGAATGGCGGGCGCATGGCGCGGGTACGAGCCGGCGCCCCGTTTCATGCACGGCCGACGTCATGCCGCGGCAGACCCTGCGCGGAACGACGGCAGATGCGATGCAGCTTTCGATGAAGGCCGCCGAACAGGAGGTCCGCAAACCGTCAAGCACATGAGCGACGGCACAGACCGGCGACTCGGAAATTATAGCCGCATATGTCCGCGACTGTCATGCTTACCGTGAGGTGTGGGCCGGAGCGAGGCCATAACGGTAATCGCCTGCGCAACAATCCTCCCGGACGTCGCCCCGCGTTTCGACTTATCGCGCCGAGTGGCGATCCCAGCAGGAGCGGAACGGCAAGCGAAATCAAAGGGTTGGCCAGGCTCACCTTACTAAAGGCGAGCATTGTACCGTAAAGGCTTTTTCCCATAGTGGCTCACCGCTGGTGTCGGCATGACCAGCGATATCGATTGGGCACTTGAGCAACAGACCGGTTCGGCAAAAGCCAAGATGGTATTGCTGGTGCTGGCCACGCTTTCCGACGGCAGCGGCTATGTTCCCGACACCCGCGACTTCGTGGTGGCGGAACTGGCGGAAATGCCGCTCGACAGCGTGCGGACCCAGATCGCCCGCCTGCACGAACGCTGGTTCATCCAGATGCTGCCGGCGCCGGAATGGGGCTACCGCCTGATTCGCGCTGCTGACGAGCAGCCGGACCAAACCAACGTTGTCACATTCCCGGGCCGGAGGGCGGCAAGCTAATGGCCGGCGAGAGGCACGCGCGCGCAACTTTCATCTCCGATGATTTTAAGGTTTCAGATGAGACCTACGCATGGGCGCTGGATCGTCTCGGGTCCAACGAAGCCGTCGATATTTCGGTCGAGCGCTTCCGAAACCATTTCCTTCAACTCGCCGGACCGAAGGCGAAATGTCGCAACTGGGAAGCCAGAGCGCGAATCTGGATCGACGATGACGCGAAGAGCGGCCCTCGGCCTGAGCGTCGGCCAGCGCGAAGCAATGCCGGTAGCTCAACGGGCCGAGAGAGCAAGCATCTCGGCGCCTTCATGCAAGGCGCAGCGCGTCGCCTAGCCAGCACCGCCGGGCCGCGTGCGCTCGACCTGCAATCCGACGAAAAGTGGGATGCCGTTCTGAAGATGTACGCCAAGTGCGGGGACTGGACAAAACACACCGAGTTCGGGCCGCCACCAGACGACCCGGAATGTTTCGCTCCTCCGCACCTCCTCATCAGGCACGGCATCCCGACGGCACCCGCATCGTCAAGACGGTGGTGCTGTTGCTGCCCCGTGGCAACCGCAAAACCAGCCTTTCGGCCGCGCTGGCGCTGCTCCACACGCTCGGTCCTGAGCGGATTCCCGGTGGTGAGGTGCTGTCGGCCGCGGCCGATCGCAAGCAAGCCCGGCTCGGCTTCCTCGAAGCCATGGGCATTATCCGGGCCGACAAGCGCCTGAGCGTCGTCACCAGCGCGCAGGATTACAAGAACCGGCTGGTGTCGAAGAACCACGGGTCGTTTTACGAGGCCATTTCCTGCGACGCCGGCACCCAGCACGGCCGAACGCCAGTATTCGTGCTGGCCGACGAATTGCACGCCTGGAAGAAGCGCGACCTTTGGGACGTGCTGCGGTCCGGCCTGGTGAAGGTGAAGGGCTCATTGCTGGTGGTGGCGACCACCGCCGGCCGCGGCCACGACAACATCGCGTGGGACAAGCTTGCGCCGTATGCGCTCGATCGTGGCCGGCAGCACCCAGTCCTTGAAGGGAGCACCGTTGCGCAAGGCGCCGGGTTTGCGCGCCAACACCGGCACGTAATGCCAGGGGTCATAGGTGGTCTCGCCGCGGCCGAAAGCGCGCGGATGTTCGGCAACGATACGTCCGTCCTGGCGGATCACGATGCGGTCGGCATAGGCATGAACCTCGACCGGCCGCCCGACGGCGCTGGCCGCGACCGAGTACTTGTTGTTGTCGAAGCGGACCAGGCAGGTCTTCGAGACCGATGCCGGCACCGCATGGAATCCATCGAACCGGCCCGCATAGGGAACGAGCTTTGGCCGTTCGGCTTCGAACACCTGCCAGATCGTCTGCTCGGTCAGTTCCGGATGACGGTGGGCCTTGGTGTAGGCAATGCACTTGTCCAGCAGCCAGGCATTCAACTCGTCGAGGGTTTTGAACCGCAGCCGCGGTGTGAAGAAGCGCTCGCGGACAAGCCCTACCTGGTTCTCGACCTGGCCTTTCTCCCAGCCTGACGCCGGCGTGCAGGCGACCGGGTCGACGAGGTAATGGCTGCACATCTGCATGAAGCGGCGATTGTAGAGACGGCCTTTGCCGACGAAGATCGTCTCGACTGCGGTCTTCATGTTGTCGTAGATGCCGCGACCGCAGGTGCCCTTGAACAGCGCGAACGCCCGGTCGTGGGCGTCGAACACCATCTCCTGCGTCTCGCGCGGGTAGCACCGCACAAACAGCATGCGGCTGTGGCACAGCCGGACGTGGGCCGCCTTGACCATCACCGTCACGCCATTGAGCAGAACCACTTCGTGGCTCCAGTCGAACTGGTAGGCTTCGCCGGGCGCAAAGCTCAGCGGGACGTAGGCCGCAGCCGTCGATTGTCCACGGTCCGTACTCCATCGTCTGGCGTAACGCCGCACGGCATCGTAGCCACCGTCGTAACCGCGGCCGCGCAGTTCTTCGAAGATCCGGATCAGCGTCAGTTGCTCGCGAGCGGCCTTGGTCGCATTGGCCGCCAGCACCCTGTCGAGCTCTGCTGCCCATCGTCCCAGCTTCGGACGCGGCTGAACCGCACGCTCATACTCGAACGATGTCTCGCCCGACCTCAGCACCTTCCGCACCGTGTTCCGAGATACCTTCAGGTCCCGGGCGATCTCCTTGATCGTCTTGCCCTTGATGAAATGCTCGCGCCGTATCCGGGCAATCGTCTCCACGATCAGCATCTCCGACCACCTGCTTTGTTAAGAAGCAGGCAGCGCAACAGACCAACATTAGGGGGTCAATTTTAGACGCCGATCCCCCGGCTTAGGGGGCAATATTGCAAGCCGAATGACAGCCAAGAAGTCTTCGCGCAGATATATCGTGGCGCCAGCGTGCCTATCGGGGCGCGAGCAGATGGCTATGGTAGCGGGCTCGTCATAAGTGGAGCCACGCTCCTCGCAATGGACATGCCGGGCACGACCGCATCGACCAACTACACTGTATATGTCTGGTCAGCCGTTGCCTACACGACTACATGGAATACGGACGCGGTCCCCACGGCAATGCTGGTGAAGGAGATCATGGGGTAGCGGCGGCCGGCGTCGCAACCTCTCGCTTCGAATGGCGGGACGTTCCGACCGCGGAAGGGCAATGGACCGTGAGCGACAACAGCAACCGACCGACGAGGCAGGATCAGGACGGCGTCAAGCAATTCGCGGGGCAGTAGATTTGTCGCTGCAACTCATCACGTATTGACGACGCTTGTACAATAAATCCACGCCTTCACGTTGGCGGCTTCTTTTTGGCTTCTTCCTCGGCGAGTAACCGCAGTATTGTTGCATGGCGCACTGGGTCATTCGCGACACCCGGATCCTCAAGTAAGATCCGATAGTGCTTCGAATTTTCGTCACTTATAAAATGCTCCATTGAACCTCCGGTAGGGGTGCATGGGCTGAAGCGGCGCGCAGTTAAGCGTGGGGGACTCAACAGTCCGTAACGGATTGGCTTCTATAAGCGGAAAGCGAGCTATGAACTGACCGCGGCCGGATATGTTCCAAAATCAATTGCCGCATATATCGCGGCTGAAGGTTCCGAGTTTGTGGCTTTATTGGACGTGGTGTTTAAAATGACGCCCTGAGGGACAGATGCCGAAGAAGCCCATCACCGCTGACGAACTGATTTATATGTTTCACAAAGAATTGGTGCTTCTCTTCGACTGGGGCCGAACACCAAGTGTCGCCATCGTTCCGGACTCGCAGTACGGGTGAGCGGCGATGACATCCCGCAAGGACCTGCGCCGTTCCGAGCATCAGGCCCAAGCAACGTCATCCTGTTCTGCGTTCCCGCGAGCCTCGATCTTTAGTTCTGCATCGGGCTGCGGTCTTTGCAAGGCGGCAGCCTCGGTCCACGGCGCGCCCTCATCCATACGTCCCATTCTTCGGCCCCGTGAAGATCGCCGGCATGGCCTCGGGGCTCATGGCAAGCAGATTGCCGCACCCCGTCCCTTGCTCTTGAGTAGGAGAACATACCCCCAATTTCATTGTTGCAACTAGCAACATTTAGAAACATTATGCTGTCGCTTATTGGTTGCGTTCCGATGCGCGAACTTCGGGGGCGGCATGCATCGAAAAATTGGGACGCTTCAGGGGCTCCGCGCGTTCGCTGCGAACCTTGTTGTCATGGATCATTTAATAGGGCTTCAGAGCCGTTTCTATCCTTGCTTCAGCCCTACGTCTTGTTCGGACACCAACTCGGCCGGCTTGGGGTCGACATTTTTTTTTGTTATTAGCGGCTTTGTCATAGCCCGCGTGGCCCTTCAGGAAGACTTCAGGACTTTCGTTTTTCTTCGGATTTCGCGCATTTATCCGATTTACTGGTTTTATCTCGCCCTGACCGTTGGCTTTTTCGAATTCTGGCAACCTCATACAATCTCCGGCCCACAGCTTTTGCCTGCGATTTTGTTGGTGCCATCGAGCGCGGTGCCGATCGTGTCTGTGGCGTGGTCACTCATCTATGAAGTCTTTTTCTATGCGGTCGTTTCCCTGTTCATTGCGGCGAGAATAGAACTTCGAGCTGCATATCTGGCCTGGGCCATTGTAACAGCGACAATTTGGATCTTCGACAGTTCGGCGTTTCTAGGGTCCGTTAATACTCTCGAATTCATTGCGGGCGGCCTTCTCAGCTTATTTGCTGGCGGATGGACGGATTCGAAACTTCTAAAGCTCAATTGCCCTCGCTGGCTCGAGGCGCTGGGAGACGCCTCGTATTCCATCTATCTGTGCCATTTTCTGTTGATAGCTATTCTCGGGAGGCTTCTTTTTTCGGCGGGTTTAACCGGCTGGATCATTCCTTCGGTGCTTTCCTTCGTCATGGCCAACTTTGCGGGGCTAGCAAGTTACCATTGGCTTGAGAAACCGATACTCAGGTTCGCGCGAACTGTCCGAAATAGATGGGCGTAGCGCGTGTATTGTCACCGATCACTCTGAACCTGGACGCTCAAATGCTAAACGACCGAGAGAAAGTTATCGCTGCGTTGCGCGAGAAGCCGATGAAGGTCTTCGAAGTCATGAAGCGGACGAACATCGCCAATCAGGAGGCCTGTCAATCGCTCCTCCTCAAGATGCGAGACGAAGGCTCCATCAAGTTCGACATCAATAAAGGTATCTGGTCGGCGATTTCATGATCGCCCGCGCTTCGGAGGCGGAGCGCGCAATGGCGATCTAAGTCCGGGCTTTCGGACGCGAGAGAACGCATCTCGGCGGCTGGTAAACACTGCCCGCCAATTGAAGCGGAGTCCGGCTGAGGGTAATCGCCGGATCCCTGACACATACCGGAACTGCACCCCCTCAGGTCGTTCGGAAAGTGCTCTTATGACGATAGTCTCCAAGTCGGCGGCCACGTTGATCTAAGACAACTGAAGCGGCTCTCAGGGGTGCTTTTCTTGCGACCGTGATTTGGTGGCTTTCGCACCCGCTTCTATTTCATCCTCTCGGCCGACTACCTTAGCAATGAGATCCAGCAAGACCGCTCTTTTCTTTGGGTCAGTGGTCTCCGAAAGCTGCCTGCGCCACAAATTCAGGTTCTCATCATGGATGAATCGTTCCATAGGAAATCTCCCTGACGATCTTGGTCAGGGCTGAAAGTAACAACGAATCCGGCATTGATCCAAATCAAAATTGGCGGCACGGCCAGACGAGGATACTCACTCAGGTTGCCTTAGCGACGTGAGCAGCTTTGCCACGTCGGGCGACTTCATCGGATCTTCTGAAGCGCCGCCTTTCCTGACCAATGACTTTGGACAGCCCTCGCACCATGGGAACTCAAAAGCGCAAAGCTCCTCACCTGGCAGACACTCGCCAGCGGCTGGCTTAAATCTGCATGTGAATGATGCGAGAACGTGTTCCATGGAACTTTGTGGCATGTCCGCTATCGGACGTTGTGGTCATTTTTGCTCACTGATCAAAAATTCACAAACTGGGCCATGGCGGTCGGACGCCGGCAGCACCAAGCTGGTTACTGGCGGACTTAGCCGCTCTCCGGGGCAAATTAGGCCCCCTCGATATTTGCCTCACTCGTCGGCAACCGGGCAGACACGTTCGCTCCGGGCCGGTACGTTGCGCGATGGTAGATTTCTATTTCGAGATCGTCAGCGATGGGTCCGACCCCGTTTCTCGCCGCCCTGGTCAATTCGCCGATGCCGCAGCGGCGCGGGCAGAAGCTGCCGCGGTGTTCGCCGACTTTTCCCGGGATATTGCCGCCCAACTCGTAGCAAGCTCAGAGTGGCGCTTGGACGTCCTAGATAAATCCAGGAAGCTGATTTATCGCATCAAGGTTGTTGCTGAGGCACCGTGAGGGGGCGGTATCGTGGGAGATGCACTAGAAGACTTCAATGCGACCGAGCAGAACGACGATGCTCAGGCCATTAGCGATCTGGCGGAAGCACTCGTCCGGCTCTGCCCGCACCTGTCACCCGAATTGCGGGAGGCCACGTATCTAGCGGCACTTGCGGGTGTCAGGTCAATGTAACATTGAGACCTTATAGTCCCGGCACGCCACCACGGCCCGGCGTCATCCGGGCCACACCAGAGCGAGAGCACAAGGCTAGTTCTGTGGCCGGGATTTCCAACCGGCGGTGAAGGGCACAGCATGCTGCGTGTTGGTGTGCCAGTGCGGTTCGAAGTTCACGGCGCCGACGCCGCCGCATTCCTCGCAGAGCATATGCCGACCGATCTGAGCCCACGTCAGGCCCTGCGGTAGCGTCGCCAGATCGACTGTGACCTGGTGGCGGCAACCGCCCGTCAAGCAATGTACGCCGACCGTGACGAAGCCGTTCCGGATCCAACTCGCCGGGCCGCCGGCCTGGTAGGTCTGGCGCCACTGCCCCGGCACCTTGCGGGTGCGAACAGTCCCCCGCGGCGTCAGGACCGCGATCGGTAGATTCCGGAACGGCATTTCGCCGAGAAAGATAGCGGGCTGGTTTGTCATGGGCGTAGCCTAAGCAGGAATCGATCACCCGGACAGCCGCTAGGGCTGGATACGGTCGGCCCGCGCGTCTCTATCGCTCGGTCAAGAAATTTGGTTCTGCCATCAACATTTCTGGCGACCGGTTCGCTAATTATGCCCATAGCCCTTCGGATTCGGATATTGCTTCGATCAGCGGTGTTGCACCCTCTCGGAACGCCGGTGCATCCACTGAGGGCGGCGCATATTTGCTTGGGAACACGCGGTTATAGGATGCCTTGAAGTCGTTGACCGCCTTCGGAAGGTCATCGAGGGCGATGGCGCCTTCTTTTACGGCGACCCACATATCGTTGACGATCACGCGCCTCATTTCGGACGGCAGGTTTCGAGGCAACGCAGCCTCAGTCGCTGAATGGATTGGGTCTGGCTGAGCGGCGATGACACCTGTAAGCCTCGCCTGCAAGTTCGATCTATCATCTGATGGCAGCTTTCGCGCGCGCACCTTGCGAGCCTTTTTCACCTTCGGCTTTGCGCGGTGGCTTTCGATTACGGCTAGTCTAAGCGCATCGATCTCAGGGTAAGCCCTGCACATCGCGATGAAGTTTTTATGGCTAGTGATGAAGCCTAGCGATCCGCCTGCCGTGAACGAGCTAATCGGGCGTTTCAGCAAAAGCTGCACCATCACACGTCCAATAATTTCCTCGTTCGGAATGTGGCCGCGGTCCCAGGCCATTTTCTGGCAAATTGAGCACTTCGTGTAGGGCTTGCCGTAGCGCAGCGCGTTTGGTTCGGTCGGCAGTTCATGACCTCTTTGGCAGTGCGTGCCGCCTCTGCGGCCCTTACCTTTGTTAAACCTCGAATTCGTGTCAGCAAGGGCCTTCATTTCGGCACCCCAAGCCGGATAGGCAGCGCAATGGTATTTAAACTTAGAGGGCGTGCATACAGCAGCGCCGTGCCTCACGAGTGAACTTGTTATCGTCTGTAGCGATTTGCCTTCGCGCAGCGCGGCCTCGACACCGCGCGCTTGTGCCGGCAGCATCAACCGCGAAAAGGCGTTGGCCTCCAGCAACGGCCTTGCAATATCATTCAGGCACGGCTTGCCCTTGCATTCCGCCGGGTGCGGACATCCCTTGCATATCGCTTTGACGTGCAGCGGCGGCGGCAGCGCGTCAAGCGCGGCGCCAACAAGGGCGCGATGAGTTTCATGGGGCTGCAATTTCGACATGACCAACCTCGTCCGTTTAAAGGGATAGTTGTTCAGCGACTCTGGCGTCTCATGTTGTGATACTTGGCGCGATACTCTCGGGGCAGGATAGTACGGCTAAGCGAGTCGAGAAGACGGGAACGAACGATTTCCACCGCAAAGCTCAGGCGTCCGGAAAACGCCCCCATGGCCTGTCATCGCAGTCGTTCACTCGCGGTGGATTGAACGATAGACGGTGTAGCTGCGCTTTTGGCCAAGGCCAGCGCCGATCCCAAACATGATCGTTCCACCGATCCAGACGACGCCAGCCTCGATCTGTTGAAACACGGTGGTCGCGGCGGAGAACGTGAATAACGAACCGATCGCCGTCACAATAATCATGGCGATGCAGAAGCCACCCCATGCGGTCGGGTTCGTTTCCTCAACGATATTGGCCAACTCCCGGGCAGCCAGCGCCTCGGCCAGCTGCCGGCGCCGCGGGATCACGAAGATGGCCCGGAAACCCAGCACGATGATCGCCAAGCCGACTGCGATTCCCACGCCTATAGCGCCTCGCACCTCTTGAGCCGAAAACTCCATGCCGATCTCCCCACCCGATAGTTCCGCAACCTGAGCGGGCGCGCAAGGGGCGTAACGCCGTAACGCTTCGTTACGCTGGCGGGACGGCGACATAGGACTGGCCGGGCGGGCGGAAGGGTGAAGTCTACGAAAGGGGCCGCCAACTGAGGCACCTTACTATCTCAATGTTTCCGCTTCTTTGGCCAACCGAGCCCGCCGCTCCGCTCGCATGGTCGGAAACGGCTTTCCGAGTTGATTTGCCTTGAATCGGACAGAAACAATAGTTCGTTTTAGCGCAGCGGCTGCACGGAATGCGGACGCGCCAGATGCCAACAGAGCCTCTAAGCGAGCGATATGCTCTGGTGTCCAGTCGCTCTTTTTAGGGATGCGCATTATTAGATCGGCGCCTTCAAGTCGCTATGGAGCCACCTCGATGCCGCAGACTTCATCGGATCTGTGGCGACCGTGACAACGTGGGCAAACGTGCAGCTCTCGCACTCGAAGGACTGAACGTCGAAATTTTTTCCTGCCGGAGCGATTCGCGTGAGCGACATTCTGGCCGTGCATTTCGGGCATGGTGAATGCCCCACCAGTATTCCTGACGGGCTGCGGGAGAAAGAATGGAATTTGGGCATGTGGTGCCCCCCCCCCTTTGAATCAGGCGGGAGCGTTACCGTGCTCTCAGTCACCGGTCGAAGCCAAAGGCGGGCGGTGATGAAGCAGGCTAAGCGAGTTTATGTCCGGGAGTCGACGTATTTTTTCTAAGAATTGTGGCGATTTGCCTTGGGCTTCGTCCATGCCCGGACCGACCGAGGCGCCCCGAATGGGGTGGATTTTTAACCAAATCAGTGGTGGAGTGTCCGTGGGTGTCGAAACCCGGACTTGGACTAAAGGCAACCCTTGGCGGGGAAGCCTTGATTGCGCGTAGGAGACCTTGGCGGGTTTCCTCAGGCGCTCATCGGTGGCGCTTGGCGGCGCACCAACTTGGCCATTATGGCCGGGGGCGGTGCGCCATGTCCAGAGCTTAGCGGCTTAAAAGCGCTGCCGACCAGTCGTCCAGGCTGGTTTCGACCCCCCGGCTGCCGGTCTGTCACCGGCAAGGGCTGTCGAAAGCCTCAAACTGGACAACTGCCATGACCATTGAACGTCCCATGTTCCCGCCGCAGCGCGACGAGCACCCCCTTATCGACACCGTTGGTTGCCCCGAATTTTTCGCAGAGGGTGTGGCTCGAATTGAGCGCGTAGGAGGCTGCCGCCGGCTGGTGCTCTATTCGACCCAGCCGGGGTATCAGGGGGCCATAGAGCGCGTTGCCGTGGTGCGGCTGGTATTGTCCGCCGAAACCGCTGCAGGCCTTGCGGAGGCCCTCTGGAGCGATGCGCCGAACCCGACGGCCTTCGCGTCCCTTTCCCTCGCCGTAGCGAACTGAGGGGCGGTGTTCCAATGACGCAAATCAGCAACGAGGATATGAACGAGATCGACCGCGCCATCTTCAACGCCGTCCAGATCGCGTCTGTGGTCACAGACACGGCAGAGAGTATTTCGCGGGATGGTCCCGAGGGGCCGTTTAAGTTGGATCCGGATTCGGGGGAGCGCCTCGCTCACTTCGCCTACATGCTGACGGGTTCTCTGCGCGACCTTGAGGCCCTATTCAAGCGGACGATAAAGCCGCTAGAGGCCTGACCATAGCTTATCCCAAGATGATGCCCGGGCTGGTCCCGGGCATCATGCAGTCGGAAGAACAAAGTTAGAAACCCGCGGCGCCGGCTGAGCCCAACCATCCAAACAGCATGGATGCCAGCGAGAGCAGTAGCCCGATCCCGCAGAAAATTAGGATGCCCGAGTCGAACTCGGAAGTTTTGCTGGTCGCTCGCGCGCGGTTTGTGGAAAGCCATTCGATAACGGTCATGACACCCTCCAAAGCTGCCCAGCTTGACAGTTTGTCGCAGGGTGGCTGGGAAGGTTCACGAAGATGCCCGGGCTGGTCCTGGACGTCGTGCTGTCGGGAGAACAAAAAGCGACTTCGTGTACCGTCCGTGTACCACGCACTAAACGGGACTAGACGGGAATGCCTGAAATCAAAGGGTTTCTTTCAATATCAGGCGGTACACGGTTTTTAGTGCCTAACTCCACCTAAGTTATTGAATTTATTGGCGATCCCAGCAGGATTCGAACCTGCAACCCACGGAGTAGAAATCCGTTACTCTATCCAGTTGAGCTATGGGACCGTGGCGGCCTACATACCATCGCCCCCGCCGGTTGCACAGCTATCCCAACGGTTTGATGTCGGGCGGCGACCGGTCCGCAGCGGCGCACCAATCTACCGTCATCCCGCTGGATTCACACTGTTATTTCAATCCGATTGCGGCTGCCGCCGGAGCCGGCTACACCGGCGCCGGAATGTTCAGCCAGTCCGGCTCAGCGCTCTCACAGGGATAGCTGACCATGGCCGACGCAGCGTTGTTCTCGATCCTGACCTTTCAGCGGCGCCCCGGACAGTGGCGCGCCTCGATCAGTCCGAAAACGCCGAGCGGCAATACCATCCAGGGCAAGACCATGCTCGGCTTCGTCACCGAGGACGATTGCGAGACCGAACAGGCCGCGGAGGCTGCCGCCAAGCTGGCGATCCGGAAGCTCTAGCAGTCTGCTGAAAAACCAGCTCGCCAAGCGGTTTTCTTGATGATTCACTTTGTCATCTCGAATCGGTGGAGACGAGCATGCGCGGCAATTTTGTGGATCAGGGCGGGTTGTTTTCGTACATTTCACCAGACAAGCGGGTGCCGACGAACCACCCTCTGAGGAAGATCCGCGAGCTTGTCCGGGATGTGCTGGGTGAGTTGAGCCGTAGCCTGGCGAAGCTTTACGCCAGCGAGGGACGTCCTTCGATTCCTCCCGAACAATTACTGAGCGCGCTGTTGCTGCAGGTGTTCTACGGCATCCGCTCGGAACGCCAGCTGATGGAGCAGCCGAACTATAATCTTTTATATCGCTGGTTCGTAGGGCTTTCACCGGACGATCCGGTCTGGGACCCGACCACCTTCACCAAGAACCGCGACAGGCTGCAGAACGGCGAGGTGTTTGCGAAGTTCATGGCCAGGCTCCTGAACCATTCCCAGGTCAGGCCGCTATTGTCGAACGAGCATTTTTCGGTGGACGGGACGCTGATCGAAGCCTGGGCTTCGCAGAAGAGCTTTCGTCCCAAGGACGGCAGTGGCGACGATGACAACGGCGCCAATTTCCATGGCCAGAAGCGCAAGAACGACACCCATGCCAGCACCAGCGATCCCGACAGCAGGCTCTACCGCAAGGCGGCCGGGCGCGAGGCCAGGCTTTGCTATATGGGCCACGCGACCATGGAGAACCGGCATGGCCTGGCAGTCGCCGGCATGGTTACGCACGCCAATGGCACGGCCGAGCGCCGCGCTTCGGAGACGATGTTGAAGGCTCGGCGCAAGACGGCCCGCCGCCGCATCACGGCCGGTGAGGACAAGGCCTACGACACCGCCGATCATGTGGCCAAGCTTCGCGCCATCGACGTGACGCCGCATGTGACGCAAAACAACGCCGTCACCAAAGCCGGCAAGACCCGCACCAGCGCCATCGACGATCGCACCACACGACATCCCGGCTATGGCATGTCGCAATCACGCCGAGCGATGATCGAGTGCATCTTCGGCTGGGGCAAACAACACGGCACCATGCGCAAGACCAAGCATCGCGGCATCGGTCGCGTCGCCGCCGACTTTCTCCTTAACCTGATCGCCTACAATCTGATCCGCATCCCCAAACTGCTCGCAGCATAGGCCACCGGCTTCGGGGACAACCCCGGCACCCCGCCGATAAGCGCGCTCCCTCACCGCTCCCCACTTCGATAACGACCGCAGAGAGACAAGAAAACTCTCAAATCTAGGGTTTTTCAGCAGACTGCTAGCGCGGGCGCCACGACAGGTCGTCGGACCACAGATAGATCGCGATCGCCGCCAGGCAGAGGACGACGCCGACCCAGAACGCCGGCGAATGATGGATGCGACGCCAGTCGCGCCGACCGTTCGGTCGCCGCGCGTCGCGATGTTCACTGTTCGCCATCTGCCCCCGTTTTAGTGTTGACCGCGCCTGTGGCCCGGTTACGTCCGTGATCGACCGGATCCTAGGCCCAAGGTCTTAACAGCCGGCTTGTCGGTTCCCCAAGATGTGCGAAGATGCGCAACGCGCACCCTCCTCCTTTATCAATATTGAGCCCAGCCATGCTGTCTCGGCGTCGCCTTCTGATCACCGCGGGGTTGGCCGTTACCTGTCCGGCGGTGCTGCGCGCCGAATCGCTGAAACTGCGCCTCGCCCATGGCCTGCCAACGACCCATCCGGTGCACCCGGCAATGCAGCGTTTCGCCGATATCGTGCGCGAGCGCACCGGCGGCGAGATCGAAATCGCGATTTTCGCCGATGGCCAGCTCGGCCAGGAGGTCGACCTTCTGTCGCAGGTCCAGGCCGGCAAGCTGGATTTCCTCAAGGTCAGCGCCAGCTTGCTGGAGCGTTTCCACCCCGCCTACAAGGTGCTGAACCTGCCATTCACGCTGCGCGACAGGGCGCACTGGCTGAAGGTGACCACCAGCGATGTCGGCCGCGACATCCTCGCCTCCACCGCGCCCGCGGGGCTGGTCGGGGTGACATTCTACGATGCCGGCGCCCGCAGCTTCTATGGCCGCAAACCGATCAACCACCCCGATGACCTCAAGGGCATGAAGATCCGCATCCAGCCGTCGGAGACCATGACCCGGCTGATGCAGGTGTTCGGCGCCGAGGGTGTCGAGCTGGCCTGGAGCAATGTGTTCATCGCGCTCAAATCCGGCTTGGTGGACGGCGCGGAGAACAGCGTGGCGGCGTTGATCATTGGCAACCACGCCGACGTGGTATCGCATTACTCTTTCGACGAACACACCATGATTTCGGATGTTCTGCTGATCGGCAGCGCGCGGTTGCAGTCGCTCAGCCCGCAGCATCAGAGCGTCGTCCGCGAGGCGGCAATGGCCTCATACGATCACATGAACACGTTGTGGACGGATTTCGAGACCCGCGCCAAGACCGAGATCGCGCAGCGCGGTGTCACCTTCGTGCGCCCGGACAAGACCCCGTTCATCGAGAAGGCTGCGCCCCTCATCGAGCAGTTCGCGGCCGATGAGGTGTCGCGGAGCGTATTGCGCCGGATTGCCCAATCCTGAACGGGATCGGGCGTCCGAGGCCCTCAGCCCTTCACGTCGAGCAGTTCGACGTCGAAGATCAGGGTGGCATTCGGCGGAATCACGCCGCCGGCGCCGCGGGCGCCATAACCGAGATCCGGCGGAATGATCAGGGTGCGCTTGCCGCCGACCTTCATGGTCGAGACGCCCTCGTCCCAGCCGCCGATCACGCGCTTCATGCCGATCGGAAACTCGAACGGCTCGTTGCGGTCGAGCGAGGAGTCGAATTTCTTGCCCTTGACGCCGTTCTCGTAGAGCCAACCGGTGTAGTGCATCACGCAGGTCTGTCCGCGCGTCGGCGTCTTGCCGGTGCCGACCACGGTATCCTCGATTTTCAGGCCTGAAGCTGTCGTCATGATTTTTCCTGCGGCCTGAGCCGTTGCTGTTGAGAGTGAACTGTCTGTTGCAACCGACGCCAGGCCCAGACCCAGCAACACGGTCGCGAGCCTGCCCGCAAGCTTGAAAGAACGCATCTTATCTCCGGGGGTGAACATGGCTGGCGCGGGCAGATCTATGCCCGCGGAACCTGCATGGGCGCAAGCCCCCGAGCGCCACGCGCCGGTCAACTTGCCGTCGGCTTGGGCGGAGCCTCGGGATACAGGCTGCGCTGGGCGAGCTGGCCCTTGTAGTTTTCCAGCAGTTGCGAGGCGAATTGCGCGGCATCGTCACGCGCAGCAGCCGTCTGACTGTCCGAAACCGGGTGTTTCAGGTTCAGCCTGGCGATAACGCGGTCAACGGTGGTCAGCATAGGTTACTCCTGATTGCCACGGAAACTCCCGCACCGCTCGGAATGTTCCCCATCAGTCGCGCCGACGGCAGCACAGGTTCAGGCTCGATTTTGTTGATCTAATGGCCGCAAGGGCCGGTTTTGCGTTGCAAACGAACAAGACCTGCCCCGGCCCCGCCGGATCGCGCTTTGGCGGTCAAAGACCGTTCGACCAGCAATCTCAACTGCCTCGCAGCCGGCGGCCGGCCCGACCGTGCAGATCGGGCGGGTCGGCCGCCATCGCGGTCGCCGGGCCTGCAATGGTCGGCTGCACGCGTGTTTTCCCGCAACAGGTGCGGAATTTCGCAGATAGTTGATGCGTTGCGGCGCCGTCGCCTGTAAACCGCTGTCGAGTTTCGGCTGCGCTCCGTTCCCTGCCCCATGTGGTGGAGAGCCAAACGGCCCGGCACCAACCATGAAAGCAACAAGGCCTCGTCGATGGGATTTAAAGAACCGAGTTTTGCTGACCGCCAAAAGGCGGCGCTCGACGCCAAGAAGAACATCCTGACCAAGTTCAAGTCGCAGCCGGGCCCCGACGATCCGGCCGTGAAGGCGCGCGCTGCCGAGCGCGAGGCACAGGCCGCCGCACGCGCTCAGGCCAAGCTGTTGCGCGACGCCGAAAAGGCCGCGCAGAAAATCCGCGAAGCCGAGGAAGCTGCTGAGGCCGCTGCCCGCGCCGCGCGCGAAAAGGAAGAGGCCGCCGCCGCCGAGCTGGCGCTGGAAGCCGAAAAGAAGGCCGCGCGCGACGCCCGCTACGCCGCCCGCAAGAAGCGCAAGTAGATCCAGCAGGTCAATGCAGGGCGGGCCCGCGATATGCGAGCCCGCCGGACGCCGATGCGAAGAAGTTACTTCTTCATCTCGTCCTTCTTCATCATGCCGTCCTTCTTCATTCCGTCGTCCTTCTTCATGCCGTCGTGCGACATGGCATCCTTTTTCATGCCGTCGTCCTTCTTCATCATGCCGTCTTTCTTCATTCCGTCATCCTTGCCCATCTTGTCCTGAGCGAAGGCGGCCGGCGCCAGTGCCAGGCTGAGCGAGAGGGCAGCGGCAGAAATGCCAAGCGCGATCTTGGTGGTGATGGTCATGAGCTGTCGTCCTTTGAACCGGTTCTGAAACGCGACCTCTGTCGCTTCCATACAGACGCATAGGCGAACGGCTTTGTTACGGGCCGGTTTGCACAAATTTTCAATAGCGCCGCGCTTCGCTTTCGCAAAACCCGGACGGGCGTCCGCATTGCACCAAAATCTGTCGTCCGCCTTTCGTCCTCGACTTTGGTGAAGACCGCGTGTGGTCGCCGAGGATACCGCGCAACGTAGAGCGGCGGGGCAATTGAACACCTCATCAGGCTGATCCGAAACCGCTTAGATGGGATCTAAGCCGCAGTATGAATTCGCGGTTTCAATGGCTGTCGTCGACAAGTATGTGGAAAGCATCGCTATCGCCATCTCGACTCGTCTCGGAAGGATCCACCGTGCAGTTGCCGAGCATTACCATTATGGGCGAAGAGGATCCGATCGAGATCAGCTTCGCCGCCGTGGCCGCCTATCACGGCCAGGGGGCACTTGCCATGCTGGCAATCACATTCCAGGCCATTCGGGTCGCATTGGAAGCGCTGTCATCCGACACCCCGCCCAAGAGGGCTGACATCACGGTTGTCAGCGGCCATCCAGGCCCGGGCGTTCGGGATTCTTTCGAGTTCGTGACACGCGCCGTCACTCGCGGTGCATATACGGTCGATCGTTCGCTGCCGCTTGCGCGCTTCGTGGCCGGCGCCGACATTTCCTACAGCTTTCGCGTCATGCTCTCCGGCAGGACGGCCGAGATCACACTGCGGCCGACGACGCTCCCGGCGAGATTCTTCGAACTGACATTCTCCAGGACACGCACGCCATCGGAAGAAGCGGAGTTGAGGCAGACTGAGAAAGTCGATTGCGAGCGATGTCCTTGCTGCAGTACCGGCGGACCTGTTTGAACTAAGCGTCAGCTGAACGATGAAGCCAGCCCTCTTTCTGTCCAATGGCGGGGTCAATCCGGCGATAGGCAAGATGGCCTCGCGTCCGGAGGCGCTCGGCGGCATCGTAGATCACGACATCTACAATCTGGCGACTATCGAACTCGACAACTATAGCGCACTACTGATCGGCATGCATGCGGATCAGCGATTTCTCGCCGGGCACGCCGCGCAAATCGAACGCTTTCTCCGCGGCGGCGGCACCGTCGTCGCCAATGGCCATATCGCCTATCCATTTCTGCCCGGCATGGCTGGATTTCACACGCAGCCATCCGGACGTCTTGAAGACCTGGCGATTGTCCGCATGGCGGAGCATCCTGTCTGGGACGGCGTTTCCGCGCATGAGCTGACATTTCGCCGCGGTGTTGCCGGCTTCTATGGGCGAGTATGGCATGATGCGCCAGAGGGCGCATACGTGATCAATAGCGTCGGGAGCCCCGACAAGCCGCTCGATTTCATCTACCCGGTCGGGCACGGCCGGGTGCTGTTCCATGGCGGTAACGACCTCTGGCAATTCGGCGGTGCCGAAAGCACCGGCCGTATCGTGCCGCAGCTGCTGCGATGGCTGTTCAACACGGCAACAGCGTCCTCGGAGTGCATATCGTGACGCTCGCCGTGCTGGATGGCGGAACATTCTATCATCATACCGCGATTCAAGGTCCGCGCTTTCGCAGCCTGTTCGACCACACGATCTACATGCCGGAGCTCCACACCGGCCAACTCGACGGCGTGACGGTGTTGATCGTCACCGACCACATCAATCCGAATTTGCTGCGCGCACATCGCGACTTGCTGATCGATTTCGCCGAGCGCGGCCATACGCTGGTGGTGTTCGGTGAGAACCAGGCAGAAACTTGGCTGCCAGGCGTCCGCTGGACTTCGCGCCCAACCAATTTTTGGTGGTGGCTGGATAAAGACGCGACGCCGCCGAACCGGCTCGTCTGCCCGGACCACGACTTGTTTCGCGCCGTGCCTTTCGCCGACACGATCTGGCACTTTCACGGCCTGCTGGCGCCGCCACCCGGCGCACAGACCCTGATCGACGTACCGCCGGACCCCGAAGGCCGCGACGACGGCGGCGCACTACTGTATGACGACCGGGCCACCACAGCTGGCCGCCTCATCGTCTCGACGCTGGATCCGTTTTATCACCACGGCAGCAACTTCATGCCCGCCGCCACGCGGTTTCTGGACAGCTTCCTCCCCTGGGCGCGGGAGCTGTCCAGGCTCTGAGGTGTGCCGATCCGCGGGCAGCGTCAGTCCGCCGCCGGGGCCGATGGGCTCAATCCATGCAACGGAACGATCGCCGATACCGTCTCGCCGGCGGAACGGACATCGACGCGGCGGACCGGCACGCCATACATACGGGCCAGATTGTCTTCGGTCAGAACCGATGCTGCAGGACCATAGAGATGCTGGGCGTCGCGCAGCATCAACAGCGTGTTGCTGGCGATCCCCAGCGCGTGATCGGGATGGTGGGTGGTGAAGATCACCGACAGTCCGTGCGACCGAGCCAGCCGCTGGATAAGCCGCAGCACTACCCCCTGATTGGCCAGATCGAGCGCGGATGCCGGTTCATCGAGCACAAGGACATGGCAGCCGGTCGCCAAAGCGCGCGCCAGCAAAACCAACTGACGCTGCCCGCCGCTGAGCCGGTCGTAGCGCTGTTCGGCGACCGCGCTCAGGCCCACCTCTGCCAGACATTCATGCGCGCGATCGGTGTCGCGGCGGCCCGGCGCGTGAAAGCGCCCGAGAAAGCGGCTGCGGCCGAGCAGCACCATCTCGATGGCGCTGTAGGCCTGATCTGCATTCAGGGCCTGCGGCACATAACCGATATGCTCGCCGGCATGCACACTGCCCTCCTTCACCGCTAGCGTACCGCACAGCGCGCGCAACAGGGTGGTCTTGCCGGCGCCGTTCGGACCGAGGATGGCGGTGATTTCCGAAGGCAACACCGCCATCGACAGATGCCGGAACAACCAGCGCTCGCTGCGAAACCAGTGACCGATGTCATCGAGACGGATCATGTGGCCCTGCTCGTGGCGTTACGGCGCAGCAGGACGGCGAACACCGGCGTGCCAACGATGGCCGTGACAATGCCGACCGGGATCTCGGCGGCAGTCAGCGCCCGCGCAAGGGTGTCGGCAACGACCAGGAAGATGGCCCCCATCAGCGCCGACGCCGGCAGCAGGCGGCGGTGATCGGCGCCAACCAGGGTCCGCGCCAGATTTGGAATGATCAGTCCGACCCAGCCGATGGTGCCGCTGACCGCGACCTGCGCCGAGATCGCCAGGCAGGTCGCCGCCAGCAGGATCAACCGGTCGCGCGCCGGATGTACACCCAGGGTGCGAGCCTCCTCGTCGCCGAGCGACAGCACATTGATGCGCCAGCGCATGCCGAGCAGGATCACCGCAGCCACACCGGTGCAGATCGAGATCAGCGCCAGGTTTTGCCAAGTGGCGGAGCCAAAGCTGCCAAGCAACCAGAATACAATGTCAGACAGCTTGGTCTCGGGGTCGGCCAGGTAGGTCGCGAGCCCCACCAGCGCGGCGCAGAAGGCGCTCACCACCACCCCCGCCAGCACGAGGGTGAGGACCGGCGATATGCTGTCGGAGCGATGAATCGCGAGCACTGCGAGCAATGCCAGCGCAGCACCGGCGAATGCGCCAACGTAGACGTATCCACCGAAGCCCACGAACAGGATCGCGACGACGCCACCTAGTGCGGCACCCGAAGACACGCCGATGGTCTGTGGGCCGACCAGGGGATTGCGAAACAATCCCTGCAGCACGGCACCGCATAGTGCGAGGCCGGCTCCAGCGACGACGGCCATCAGCACACGCGGCAGCCGTACGGTCTCGACGACGATCGCGTCGGTCGGCGTCCACGTTGGCGTCACGTCGACGAGACGCGCCGCCAGGATGGCAATGACTTTCGCGAACGGAACCTGGTAGCGGCCCGACGCCGTGGCCCACAGGGCCGACACCAGCAGCGCTGCTGCCAGAAACCACATCAGGGCTACCCAGCGGATGTATGGCCGACCTGCGTCGCTGCGCGCGATCACGCCATCGGGAATATGCCGCGTCATCGCGCGAGATATCGCGCATAGCCCGCAGAGGCCCGGTTCTGCGCAGCAAAAACGATGTCGTCAATCTCGCTGTCGGTCAGCGCGTGCCCATACAGGAACGTATACCAGTCGCGCATCGCGGCGCGAAGATCCTCTTGCGTGCGCTCGGGCTGCAGCAGTCCAGCGAGCCAGATCCACGTCAGCGCGGATTCCTGGCTCGGCGGATCCCAACGATAGCCGCCGAGGGGCACGCGATAAACCCGGCGCGTCTTGACGGCATCGACACCTTGCCACCGCGGATCGCCATAGATATCCGCCGGCATCGTCGCGTCGAAATTCCCCAACAGGATAACCTGCGGATTCCAGGTCAGAACCTGTTCGATGGTGACGGTGCTGATCGCCCGCAGGTCGGCGGCAACATTCTGGCCACCCGTCAGTCGGACATAGAAGTCGTTATAGGTCCCCTTGCCGCTCACGCGCAGCGTCTCAGACGCGCGGTTGAGGTACATGACGCGCGGCCGCTGCTGCGTCTCGACATCGCTCATCGCAGCCTCGATCCTGCTTCGCACGTCCTGCTGCCGCTGAACCAGCGATGCCGCCCGTTCGACCTTTCCCGACACCTCGCCCATCATGGCAACATAGGCTGCAAAATCTTCCTGCGATCCGGCCCGCATGCCCAACACCGCCAGGCCTGCCCGGTCCAGAGCGCCGATCACGTCGGTACTCGCTGTAGCCCATTGGAAAACCACATCGGGACGCATGGCGAGAATGGATTCGACGTTAGGCGCGAAGTTGTTGGCGCCACCGCCGCCCATCACCACATTGGTCGAGATGCCCGCGGCGCGGGGAAACATTTTTCCAAGTATGCCCTCTCGCATGGCGCTCGCCGAGTAGGAATTCATACCGGCGATATGACGCTCGGTGCCGTCAATCGCGATATAGGTCGCGGCCGCCGGAATCGGCAGGAACACCGTGCGTTCCGCAGGCTTGTCGAGATGGATAGTATGGCCGCGCTGGTCGGTGATATCGGCAGCCGACGCGTGACTGATCGCGATTGCAGAAGCGACCGCAGCGACAGCGATCCGGCTGATCGTTCGTGTCTCACACCACAGCAGAATTGCGCGAAAAGGAAAAATCAACTCAGCATAGAACACGGACGTCTTTCACTTATGATCGCGGTGCGCGCCGTTCCCATCAGGCGCGACATCGATTCAATTTCACGCTTGCTTACAGAAAACCCCGGCGCGAGTCGCGCAACCTCATCGACATTTGGAGCAATTGTAATCCGGGCTTCACTTCGCAACGTTTCCCAGTCGCTGATAAAATGACGCGGATTCGACAATCGCTCTAATGTCGACGACACACGCTTGTCTGTCGCAAACACGGCGCGCTAGACGTCCGGCATAAATCGAATGCACGAAAGGCCGGAATATGTCGCGAACACCACAGGCAATGGAGCTGAACGCAGCCAGCCACACGGCTTCATACGTGGCACGGCGCTCTCCCGACCTGATCCGTCACTGTGCTTCGGTGTCGAGCATCGTTCTGATCCAGCTGGTCTGCAGCGGGGCTGCGTTCGCGCAATCATCGAGTGCCGCGCCGACAGACGCCGGCCAGTTGCAGACCATCGACGTGACAGGAACAAGCAGCGCAGACTCGCTGAAGCCGCTCGGCGGCAAGCTGCCCGAGCCCAAACCGCCGCGACAACTCACGCAGAGCGTCTCGGTGATCGGGCGAGGCCAGATCGAACAGACCTCACCCGTCGGCCTGCTCGATATCCTCGCAACGGTACCCGGCATCTCAATTGCGCGCGCCGGCGGCATCGGCGGACAGATCTACCTGCGCGGCTTCAGTTCAAACAGTTTTCGTTCGCCGCTGTTCGTCGACGGCGATCGCTTCCGCGGCCGCAACACGCTTCAGCTGAGCTACTTCGCACCCGAGGAAATCGAACGCGTCGAAGTCGTGCGCGGTCCGGCCTCGGTGCTGTATGGCAGCGAGGCACTGACCGGCCTCGTCAACATCGTAACCAGGACGCCGACCGGCAACCCGAACGGACCGTTTCGATTCACCGGCGGCGGATGGTCGGCGGGATACGGCAGCGCCGCGGATTCCTTCAGTACCTATGACTGGATCCAGGGCGCCGGCGGCGGCTTTGATTTCCTCGGCGGCGTCAGCGGCCGGTGGGGCAGCAATTACAGCAGCCCGCTCGGCGAAGTCCCCAACAGCGACTACCGCAGCCTCGGCGGTAACCTGAAGATCGGCTATTCGCCGGATATCGGCCAGCGCTTCGAACTGTCGCTACGCAAATACAACGAGACCGACGGCCGCGCCGGCGGCGTCGGCGGTGCGCCGGGAGCTCCCTATCTCGGCGTGCGCCAAAGCCCGAACGAGGTCACCACCGCACGGCTGGGTTATGTCGGCGAGCTCGACGGGATCATCAAGCATGTCGAAGCATCGATCTACGCGAACTATTTCGACACCACCCTGCTGACGGTGAACAACACCATCAACGCCCGCGGCGTCGCGACGCGCACCGTGAATTCCACCAGTCACGTGATCGGTCCGTGGACCACCGGCGGCCGATTCCTCGCTTCGATCCCGTGGTCTGGCGGATTCGGCGAAGCCAAGACGACCTTCGGCACCGACGGCTTCATTGAAATGCGGCCCGGCAGCGAAGGGTCCTCGCAAACCATCAACCGCAACGCTGTCGGTGCGGTGACCGGCACTGTCAACGTCGCCAATACCAAGAACGGCCCGGATACCTCACAGTCCAATGTCGGTGCCTTCGTGTTGCAGGATTGGACGCCGATCCAGCCGCTGACGCTGTCGGTTGGCGGCCGCTTCGACTGGTTCAACACCACCACCGAACTCACGCCGTTGTCGGCGGCGACACGGTCGGCCTTCATCGGCAAGGACAACGTCGACGCCACCGCACCGACCGGCAGCGGCGGCATCGTCTATCGGATTCTGCCGACCGTCGATCTGCTCGCCAGCGTCGCCACCTCGTTCCGGCAGCCGACGAATTCGGAACTGTTCGCCTCCAGCGCGACCACCGTTCCCAATCCCTTCCTGCAACCGGAGAAAGGCCTCACCTACGAGGGCGGGTTCAATTTTCACACCGCCGACGCCAACCTCAAAGTGACGGCCTTCAACAGCAACTATGAGAACTTCCTGCAGACCGTGGCCGTGACCTTCAACGGCTCGTCCGGCTTCACCCAGAGCCAGAATGTCGGCAGGGCCGAGGTCAACGGCGTCGAAATCGAAGGGCGCTGGCAGGCCACACCGACGGTCAACATTTTCGGCACGGCGGCCTATCTTCGCGGCGACAACACGGTGACGAATACGCCGCTGCCGTTCCTTGCGCCGTTCCGCGGCCGCATGGGCGTGCAGTACGTGGCAGGCGATGGCAGCTTTTCGGTGCAGGGGGTGGTGGATTGGGCAACCAGCAAGAGCCGAATCGATGCGGCGCAGGAATACCAGACGTCCGGTTATGCCATCCCCAAACTCTATGCGACGCTGCAGCTAGGACAACTCGTGTCGCGGGATCTTGGCGACACCAAGCTGATCCTCGGACTGGAAAACATCTTCGACACCGCCTATCGCGACGCCTCAACCTTCAGCAACATGGCCTACTCGCAGAGTCTGACCAATCCCCTGCTTGAGGTCGGCAGGAATTTCACGGTGAAGGTGCAGCACACATTTTAAGCTTACACGAACTCCGAAGCTCCGCCAATTTCTGCTGCGGCTCCGGGGCAATCGCCGATGCCCGCTTTGCGCCAGATCACCGAACGCGATCCCGGTGGTGATGGCCATGAGCGACCGTCCTTTGAACCGTTCCGAGATGCGATGGCTGTCGCGGCCATATAGAGGCATCGGACGGAATTCTATTATCGCCCCGGTGTGCGGTGCAGCATCGGATTGCAGGGAGCAGCCTTGCACAAACTTTAACTTTCAGACTAGAGCACAGCACCGCGAATGCGGCTAAGGTGATCCAACGCCCGCGCCACGGACAATCAAGAAACGCACCAGGGAGTGAACCCATGCTGACCCGCCGCCACATCCTCGCCTCGGCCCTCGCCGCCCCCGCCATCTTGCGCCTCGGCACCGGCACAGCCCATGCCGCCACGACGCTGAAGATCTCGCACCAGTTCCCCGGCGGCACCATCGACAAGGGCGACTTCCGTGACCGCCTGACCCGCAAGTTTGCCGAGGAAATCGCCAAGCGCAGCGGCGGCGACCTAGTCGGCGAGGTCTACCCGAATTCGTCGTTGATCAAGACCAACGCGCAGTTTTCCGCCATGCGCAAAGGCGCGCTCGATCTCAGCCTGTATCCGATGCCCTATGCCGGCGGCGAATTGCCGGAGACCAATATCGGCCTGATGCCGGGCCTCGTCTCCACCTATGACCAGGGCTTGCGCTGGAAGGACCAGCCGGTCGGCAAGGCGCTGACGGACTTCCTGGCCGACAAGGGCATCATGCTGATCACCTGGGTCTGGCAGGCCGGCGGCGTCGCCAGCCGGACCCGGCCCCTGCTCGCTCCGGAAGATGCCAAGGGCCTCAAGGTGCGCGGCGGTTCGCGCGAAATGGACATGGTGCTGCAGACCGCCGGCGCCGCCGTGCTGTCAGTGCCATCCAATGAAATCTACGCGGCCATGCAGACCGGGGCCTGCGACGCCGGCATCACCTCCTCCACCAGCCTGATTTCGTTCCGGCTGGAAGAGGTGGCCAAACACCTGACCTCGGGCGCCAACGCTTCCTACTGGTTCATGCTGGAGCCGCTGATGATGTCGAAGGCCATCTTCGACAAGCAGCCGAAGAAGCACCAGGACATCATCCTGAGCGTCGGCGCCGAGCTGGAAGCGTTTGGCAAGCAAGGCGCCCAGGCTGACGATGTCGAAGTGGCAAAAGTGTACGAGAAGGCTGGCGCCAAGGTCAGCATGCTCGACGCCGGCATCGTCGCCAAATGGCGCGACATCGCCCGCGACACTGCGTGGAAGGACTACAGCGCCAAGACCCCGCTGGCTGCCAACCTGCTGAAGCTTGCTACCGACGTTGCCGCCTGATGCATGGTCCCCTTCCGGATCACTTCGATCCGCCCTTCCCCGTCACGGGCAATCCGCTCGTGGCGGCTCTCGAGCGCGCTCTGGCGTTCTGTAACAATGTCATCGTGGTGCTTGCGGCGATCGCCCTGATCGCCGCCTGCGTCATCCTCAGCTACAGCGTCGCCACCCGCAGCCTCTTTCACAGCGCCACTTACTGGCAGGACGAAGCCGCGGTGTTCCTGCTGGTCGGCGCCACCTTCCTGACCGCCGCCTATGTCCAAGGGCAGCGCGGGCATATCGGCATCGAGGCCTTTGTCGGGCTGCTGTCGCCGATGGTCAATCGCGTCCGGCTGTGGCTGGTGGATGTCGCCAGCTTCGCCTTCTGTGCGTTCTTCGCCTGGAAGTCGTGGACGCTGACCCACGAAGCTTGGGTCGATGGCCAGGTGTCCAATTCCATGTGGTCGCCGCCGCTGGCGATCCCCTACGCCCTGATGGCCGCCGGCATGACCTTGCTGTGCGCGCAGATCTTTCTGCAGATCCTGATCCCGCTGACCCGCAAGCCCTCATCCGACAAGGCCCGCCCGTGACTGTTCTTGGAATTGGTATCAGCTACGGCGTGGCGACACTGGTGGCGATGTTTTCGGGCATGCCGATCGCCTTCGCGCTGGGCTCCGTCGCCGTGGTGTTCATGGCGATCTACATGCCGTCGGCCTCGCTCGATACGGTGACGCAGAACGTCTACGAGGAGATGGCCTCGATCACGCTGCTGTCGATCCCGCTGTTCATTCTCAAGGGCGCGGCGATCGGAAAATCCCGCGCCGGACAGGATCTGTATTCGGCGCTGCATGCCTGGCTGCATCGGGTGCCCGGCGGCCTCGGCGTCGCCAACGTGTTCGCCTGCGCGCTGTTCGCGGCCATGGCCGGTTCGTCGCCCGCCACCTGCTCGGCGATCGGCTCCGCCGGCATTCCCGAGATGCGCAAGCGCGGCTATTCCGGCGGTTTCGCGGCCGGCATCATCGCTGCCGGCGGCACGCTGGGCATCCTGCTGCCGCCCTCCATCACCATGATCCTGTTTGCCGTGGCTGCCGAGAAATCGCTGGGACGGCTGTTTCTCGCCGGCATCGGCCCGGGCCTGCTGCTGGTCACTTTGTTCGGCGTCTATGCGGTGATCCGCTTCCGCAAGGAATACGCCACGGCGAAGGTGGCGTATGAGGCGACCGGTGTCGAATCCGCGATCCTGCAGCGCGACGAATTCACCATGGCCGAGCGCTTCAGCGCGCTGCCACGGGTGCTGCCGTTCATCATCCTGCTCACCGGTGTGATGATCGCGCTGTATGGCGGCTATTCGACGCCGTCGGAAACCGCAGGTCTCGGCGGGTTGCTGGCGCTGGCGCTGATCGCGGCGATCTACGGCGTGTGGCGGCCCACTGACCTTGCGCCGATCCTGAAATCGACGATCCGCGAGTCGACCATGCTGATGATGATCATCGGCATGTCGCTGCTATACTCCTACGTTATGAGCTACCTGCACATCTCGCAGTCGGTGGCGGAATCCATCGTCGCCATGCACCTGCCGCGCTGGGAGCTGCTGGCCGCGATCCTGGTAATGGTGGTGATCCTCGGCTTCTTCCTGCCGCCGGTATCGATCATCCTGATGACCGCTCCGATCGTGCTGCCGCCGCTGCGCGCCGCCGGTTTTGATATCATCTGGTTCGGCATCGTCATGACCATCGTCATGGAGATGGGCCTGATCCATCCTCCGGTCGGGCTGAACATCTTCGTCATCCGCAATGTGGCGCCCGACATCCCGCTGATGGAAGTGATCTGGGGCACGCTGCCCTTCGTTCTGCTGATGATGGCCGCCGTGGTCCTATTGTGTTTCGTGCCGCAGATCTCGACCTTCCTGCCGGACCTGGTGATGGGGCCGGACGGGGGACGATAGAGGTCACCATCGAATTGGAAGCCGTCATCCTGAGGAGCGCGCTTGCGCGCGTCTCGAAGGACGACGGAGGAAGCACCGTCGATGAACATTCATCCTTCGAGGCTCGCCGAAGACGGCGAGCACCTCAGGATGACGCTGTGCCAGTTCCGATTACTTTGCTGCCTTCGCATTCAGCGCGGACGCCACCCGGCTCACCGGGGGCCGGCCGATCAGCGCACTGATCGCGTTGGTCGCTACCAGCAACCTATCCATATCTACGCCGGTCTTAATCCCCATGCCTTCGAGCATGTAGACCACGTCCTCGGTGCCGACATTGCCGGTGGCGCCGGGCGCATAGGGGCAGCCGCCGAGGCCGCCGGCAGCGCTGTCGATGACGCGGGCGCCCTCCTCCAGCCCGGCATAGATGTTCGCCAAGGCCTGGCCGTAAGTGTCGTGGAAGTGCATTGCGAGATTTTTCATCGGCACCGCCTCGGCGCAGGCCCGCAGCAGCGCGCGCGCCTTGGTCGGGGTGCCGACGCCGATGGTGTCGCCGAGTGAGACCTCGTAGCAGCCGAGGTCCCACAGGGTCGTGGTGACATCCACCACTGCCTGCACGTCGACCTCGCCGTCATAGGGACAGCCGAGCACGCATGAAACGTAGCCGCGCACGCGAATGCCGTCGGCCTGGGCACGGGCGATCACCGGCTTGAAGCGCTCGATCGACTCCGCCACCGAGCAATTGATATTGGCGCGGGAAAAACCTTCCGACGCCGAGGCAAACACCGCAATGACCTTTGCGCCAACCTCTTTGGCCGCCTCATAGCCCTTCTCGTTGGGCACCAGCACATGGAATTCCCCGGGCAGATCGCGCACGCCACGAAACACCTGATCCGAGCCCTGCATCTTCGGGATCGCCTTGGGCGACACGAACGAGCCGACTTCGATGGTGTGCAGCCCGGCGGCGAACAGCGCCTTTGTAAACGCGATGCGGTCTTCGACCGAGACCGGCGTCTTCTCGTTCTGCAGGCCGTCTCGCGGACCGACCTCGACGATGCGGACCTGATCGCTCATACCGGCTTCGGCTCCGTTGGCTCGATCTCGGCGAGCTCGACGCCTTCCTGCACGATATCGCCGACCTTGCACTTGATGCTCTTCAGCACGCCGGCGAATGGCGCGCGCAGCGTCTGCTCCATCTTCATCACCTCCAGCGTCAGGATCGCGGCGCCGCGCTCCAGCATCGCCCCCTCCTCGGCCAGCAAGGCCACCACGGTGCCCGGCAGCGGCGCCACGATGCGGTCGTCGCCGACCTGCTCCTCGTCGTCGCCGCCGAACGGATCGATCAGGTGCAGATCGAAACGGCCGTTACGAGTGCGTAGATAGAGTTCGTGGCCTTCGATGACGGCCGTCACATCGGATCGGGCGCCGTCCAGCGACAGATCGAACCTGCCCTCGCCGCGCGGCGCGGTGGCAAAGGCGAATTCGCGGTCCCCGATGGTCATCGTCGACGGTCCGCTGCCGTAGCTGAGGATGACCTTCGGGCTCGGCTCCAGAGCATGGCGGAACGCGAACACGCGCTTGCGCCGGCCGACCGGCATCCAGCCCGCGGTCTGCCATGGCGACGCGCGATCGCTGGCAGATGTCTCCGCTTCGTTCGCCAGGATGGCGGCAACGGCAGCGCACAGTTCGAGATCGCCCGGTGCGGCCGCAGCCGGAGTCAGTGCCTGCAGCTCACGCTCGATGAAGCCTGTGTCGATCTCGTTGGCAATCACCCCAGGATGCGTCACCAGCGCCGACAGGAACGGGATGTTGGTGACGATGCCGCGGATGTCGGTGTCTTCGAGCCCGCGGTTGAGCCGGGCGATCGCCGCCTCGCGGGTCGGTGCCCAGGCGATCACCTTGGCCAGCATGGCATCGTAGTTCGGCGACACATGATCGCCCGCGCGATAGCCGGCATCGATGCGCAATCCGTTGCTTTCCTCCGGCGTCCGCCAGGTCTTGATCCGGCCGACCGACGGCATGAAGTTCTTGTGCGGGTTTTCCGCATAGACCCGCGCCTCGACGGCGTGGCCGTTCAGCTTGATCTGGTCCTGCGTCAGCGGCAGCTTTTCGCCGAATGCGACGCGCGGCTGCCATTCGACGAGGTCGATGCCGGTGATCAGTTCGGTGACGGGATGCTCGACCTGCAGCCGCGTGTTCATCTCGATGAAGAACACATCCTTGCCGTCGGAGACGAATTCGATGGTGCCGGCGCCGACATAGTTCACCGCCCCCGCCGCCTTGCGCGCGGCGGCGCAGACTTCCTCGCGCTGCGCGGCGTTCAGCGTCGGTGATGGCGCTTCCTCGATCACCTTCTGATGGCGGCGCTGCAGGGTGCATTCGCGTTCGAACAGCGAGACCAAATTGCCCTGGCTATCGCCGACGATCTGCACCTCGATGTGGCGGGGATTGTCGACATACTTCTCGATTAGCATACGGTCGTCGCCGAACGCCGCCTTGGCCTCACGCTTGGCGCTGACGATGGCGGCAGCCAATTCCCCAGCGCTGCGCACCACCCGCATGCCGCGCCCGCCGCCGCCGGCGGAGGCCTTTACCAGCACCGGGAAGCCGATCTTGTTGGCTTCCGCCGCCAGCGTCGCCTCGTCCTGCGCCTCGCCATGGAAGCCCGGCACCAGTGGCACGCCGGCCTTCTCCATCAGTTCCTTGGAGCCGGACTTGGAGCCCATCGCGGTGATCATGGCGGCGGTCGGGCCGACGAAGACAAGACCCGCATCGGCGCAGGCCTGCGCAAATTCAGCGCTCTCCGACAGAAAGCCGTAGCCGGGGTGAATCGCTTCGGCGTCGCTCCTGCGGGCGGCGTCGATGACATTGGCGATGTTGAGATAGGAGTCGCGGGCGCGCGCCGGACCGATCAGCACGGCCTCGTCGGCCATGGCAACGTGCAGCGCATCGCGATCCGCCTCGGAATAGACCGCGACGGTGCGCAGGCCCATGGCCCGCGCGGTGCGGATGACGCGGCAGGCGATCTCGCCGCGATTGGCAACGAGCAGCGTGCGAAAGCGTTGGTAGAGAGCAGTGGTGGCCATCATCACATCCTGAACAGGCCGAAGCGGGTCGGCTCGATCGGCGCATTGGCCGACGCCGAAAGGCCGAGACCGAGCACCAGCCTGGTGTCGGCGGGATCGATCACGCCGTCGTCCCACAATCGCGCGGTGGCATAATACGGGCTGCCCTGGCTTTCGAACTGATCGCGGGTCGGCTTGCGAAAGGCCTCTTCCTCCTCCGCCGACCATTGGCCGCCCTTGGCCTCGATGTTGTCGCGGCGCAGGCTGCTCAGCACCATGGCCGCCTGCTCGCCGCCCATCACCGAGATACGGGCATTCGGCCACATCCACAGGAACCGCGGGCTGTAAGCCCGGCCGCACATGCCGTAATTGCCGGCGCCGTAGGAGCCGCCGACCACGATCGTGAACTTCGGGACATTGGCGGTGGCGACCGCCGTCACCAGCTTGGCGCCGTCGCGGGCGATGCCGCCGGCCTCATATTTCTTGCCGACCATGAAGCCGGTGATGTTCTGCAGGAACACCAATGGGATATTGCGCTGGCAGCACAGCTCGATGAAATGCGCGCCCTTCAGCGAGGACTCGCTGAACAGGATGCCGTTGTTGGCGATGATGCCGACCGGAAAACCCCAGATATGCGCGAAGCCTGTGATCAGCGTGGTGCCGTAAAGCTTCTTGAACTCATCGAATTCCGAGCCGTCGACGATGCGCGCAATGATGTCGTGCATGTCGAACGGCTTTCGCGCGTCGGCGGGAATGACGCCGTAAAGCTCCTGGCTCGGGAACAGCGGCTCCCGCGGCTCGCGCATATTCAGCGACGCGCGCTGCGCCGGCTTCAACGTGCCGACGATCTTGCGGGCGATGCCGATGGCGTGGCCGTCGTTCTGCGCCAGGTGGTCGGTGACCCCCGATTGCCGCGCGTGGACATCGGCGCCGCCGAGTTCCTCGGCGGTCACTACCTCCCCCGTAGCGGCCTTCACCAGCGGCGGGCCACCGAGGAAGATGGTGCCCTGGTTGCGCACGATGATGCTCTCGTCCGACATGGCCGGCACATAGGCGCCGCCGGCGGTGCACGAGCCCATCACGATGGCGATCTGCGGAATGCCTAGCGCCGACATCTGCGCCTGGTTGTAGAAGATGCGTCCGAAGTGGCGCTCGTCGGGAAAGATCTCGTCCTGCTGCGGCAGGAAGGCGCCGCCGGAATCCACCATGTAGATGCATGGCAGGTTGTTCTGCCGCGCAATGTCCTGCGCGCGTAGATGCTTCTTCACCGTCATCGGGTAATAGGTGCCGCCCTTGATGGTCGCGTCATTGGCGACGATCATGCATTCACGGCCGGCCACCCGGCCGACGCCGGTGACGATGCTGGCGGAATGGACGTCGCCGCCGTAAAGGCCGTTGGCGGCCAGCGGCGACAATTCGAGAAACGCGGTGCCGGGATCGATCAGCAGGTCGACGCGCTCGCGCGCCAGCATCTTGCCGCGCGACGTATGCCTCTTGCGCGAGACCTCGCCGCCGCCCGCGGCGACCGCGTCCAGCCTGGACTTGAGCTCGGCGACCTGCGCCTGCATGGCTTCGACGTTGCGCTTGAAATCGGACGAGGTGGGATCGATAGTCGAGCGAAGCGACATCAGCTTCCGTTTCCTGGAGATTTCGTTTTTTCTTATGGGGCAGCCCGTGACCGGCTGAGGGTCATGGTGTCATTGCGCGGCATGCCCGCGCAACCCTAACTTTCGGTCCAGGTGGGCACGGTGGCAGAGGACCGCATGGCCCATCCGCGGTCGCGCCCGGACGTCAGTGCGTCCAGGGTTCGGTGCGCTTGAAGGCAAAATTGTCCGAATAAGCGATCTGACGGGGGGCCGGCGACTTGGGCTCGATCACCTGGTAGGCGATGCCCTCGCGCTCGCAATAGGCAACGGCGTCTTCCCTGGTGTGGAAGTGCAGGGTCAGTTGCTGCTTCATGTCGCCGGAACTGGTCCAGCCCATCAACGGCTCGATCACCCGCGCCTGCTCAGGCTCGTAATCGAGCTGCCATTCCTTGGTCTTGGCGGTCCCCGATTGCATCGCGTTCTTGGCGGGCTTGAAGATGCGTGCGGTCATGGAATGATGCGGCCTGTTGCGTGCGACATTGCGCCAAATTGGTGGAAACGACGGGTTTAGTATAGTCAATTGTCACGAATTTGATGCGTGATTCCGTCGCCGGGCGGTTTCGTTTCGTGATTTGGTATATTCTTTTCGCGGCGGCGTGACAATCGCGGCACGGCTCCGTCTATATCGTTGGCCCTGCAAACCGGCAGCACGAACGGCTCCCATGGAAATTCACGCCATTCTCCCCCCTAAAGGACGCGACCTGCGGCTCGATTTCTTCCGGGGTATCGCCAACTGGGCGATTTTCCTCGATCACATCCCCGACAACGTCGTCAACTGGGTCACCACCCGGAATTACGGCTTCTCCGACGCCGCCGACCTGTTCGTGTTCATCTCCGGCTACACCGCCTCGTTCGTCTATGCCAAGATGATGCTGGAGCGCGGCTTCATCGTCGGCGCGACCCGACTCACCAAGCGGGTCTGGCAGCTCTATGTGGCCCACGTCATCCTGTTCGTGATCTATATCGCCGCCATCGGCTACGTGGCGCAGCGCTACAACGATCCGGACATCATCAACGAATTCAACGTCGCCGGCCTCGTCGACAATCCGATCCAGACCCTGACGCAGGGCCTGCTCCTGAAGTTCAAGCCGCTCAACCTCGACGTGCTGCCGCTTTACATCGTGCTGATGGGGTTCTTCCCGCCGGTGCTGTGGATGATGCTGCGCAAGCCCGACCTGACCATGCTGGCCTCGCTGGCGCTGTATTTCGCGGCCCGCCAGTTCGGCTGGAATCTGCCGGCCTATCCGTCCGGCACTTGGTATTTCAATCCCTACACCTGGCAGCTGCTGTTCGTGTTCGGCGCGTGGTTCGCGCTCGGCGGCGCGGTCGAATCGCGCTCGGTGATCAAATCGAAGGTGCTGCTGTATTTCGGCATCGCCTATCTGATCTTTTCGCTGATCATGACCATGGCCGGCCGCTTCCCGGACTACGGCCACATGATGCCGGACTGGCTGTTCGACGCCTTCAACCCCAACGACAAGACCAACCTCGCGCCCTATCGCGTGCTGCATTTCGTGATCATCGCGTTCTTCGTCACGCGCTTCGTGCCGAAGGACTGGCGCGGGCTGGAATGGCGGGTGTTCCAGCCGCTGGTCAAATGCGGCCAGCAATCGCTGGCGGTGTTCTGCGTCGGCGTGTTCCTGTCCTTTGTCGGCCATTTCGAACTGATGATGAGTTCGGGTTCGCTGGCGGCGCAGATCTTCGTCAGCGCGTCCGGCATCGCGCTGATGACCCTGGTGGCCTATTACATCTCGTGGTCGAAGAAGCAGGACAAGCCGCTGCCCAAGCCCGCTGCCGCCACGCCGCCGGCCACGTCAAACGCCGTATCTGCGGCGTCGTCATCCTCGGTGACGACCGGGCAATCCTGACAAGGTAACGGACGACGCGCATCGATCAGGGAGGCGCGCGGACTAAATACAGGCTTATAGAAGTGCCTGGGGCCGCAGCTCAGCGGCGCGTCGAGGCGGTGCGGTGCCGCTTGCTCTTCGTGAACTTGCGCGCCGGGGCGGCGCGGTTTGCCTTGGCCCGCGACCGGCTCGCCTGCGCGACCTGCTTGCTTGGCGGCGCTGCCTCCGCCTCATCCACAGCCGGCTGTTGCACGCTGGCAAAGGATTGCCGCAGCGCTTCCAGCTTGTCGCTGAGCGCCGCGACCTTGTCGGCTGTCCGCTTGGTCTCCACCCTCTGCGCGGCCAGCAGGTCCTGGACGATCTGCAACTGGTCGACCACCTGCTGCTGGGAGGCATCGAGCGCCTTGGTGGTGCCGACCAGTTCGTCGATGGCGGGGTTTCGTGCTGTCGCAGCGACCTTCGCGGGCAGGCTGGGTGTTGGCGTGCTGCTGGCGCCGATCCGCCAGACAACCGCGCCGCCGACGATCAGCAGCGCCGCAGCCGCAGCGACAATGCCGCGCTGGGCAGGAATGCCCAGGCCGCGAACAGAATGCGCCGTTTTGGTAAAGTGCGATTGTTCGATCATGGAACATCAAAGCCAGAACCGCTGGCATCGTTCCACAGGGCGGGCCGGCAGGCTACCCCGGACGGCGAGATTCTGCCGGGTCGCTCTTGGGCGGCGGATGCGCCAGGAGAGCGAATGCCGGTTAAGCCACTGAAATGATTGGTCGGGGCACAAGGATTCGAACCTTGGACCTGCAGTACCCAAAACTGCCGCGCTACCAGGCTGCGCTATACCCCGGGTGCCGTGTCGATACACGCTTCGGGGGGAGCAGCAAGGCTGTCGGACCTATGATCCCTTGAACAGCGGATGAGCGACCCTGTCGCCCGGCGCGATGCCATACTTTTTGGCAGTACCGGCGATCACTTCCAGAACGCCCTTGGCGAGACCGCCGGAGGAGATGATCTTGGTGGATTGCGGCTCGGTATTCTCGGCGATCCGGAGGATGCGGCCGTCGGCGCGGATGAAGATCATGTCCAGCGGGATGAAGGTGTTCTTCATCCACATGGAAACCTGCTGCTCGGGCGTGAAATCGAACAGCATGCCGCGCCCGTCGGCGAGTTCCTTGCGGTACATGAGGCCGGTTTCGCGCTCCTTCTCAGTCTTCGCCAGTTCGACCGAGAACACCTGCACGCCCGACTTGGTGACGATCTCCAGCGGCTCAAGCTCCGCAGCACGAACGGGAACGGCCGTGAAGCCGACAAATGCCAGCACTGCGGCCAGCACCAATGACGCGCGCATCAGACTCCGACCGCGGCCAGCAACAACAAAGCTCATGAACATCGATCCACACATTGGGCAGATGCGCCCGCGGGCAACACTAACCCGACGATCATGGCAAATACCAGACGTCTGCCGTGCGGGCCCGCAGCTCCGACGACGCGATCGGATCAGTGCGAGGACAGACCGGGTGTACCGGCTTCCGGCTGGATCTCGGCGGCCATCATGCCCTTCGAGCCGGGCCCGAAACGAACGAGCACATACTGGCCGGGCCGCAGCTCGGTCATGCCGAAGCGGCGCAGGGTTTCCATGTGCACGAAGATATCCGGCGTCCCCTCCCCGCAGGTCAGGAAGCCGAAGCCACGCAGCCGGTTGAACCACTTTACCTGGGCCCGCTCCAGACCGCTGGTCGGGGTGACGTTGACGTGGGTCCGCGGCGGCAGCATCTGCGCCGGATGGATCGCGGTGGACTCATCCATCGAGACGATTCGGAACGCCTGGTAGCCCTTGGCACGCTGCACGCATTCAACGACCAGACGCGCGCCTTCATAGGCGGCCTGGTAGCCATCGCGCCGCAGGACGGTGACGTGCAGCAGCACGTCCGCAGCCCCATTGTCGGGCACGATGAAGCCATAACCCTTGGAAGCATCGAACCATTTGATGACGCCGCTGATTTCGACGAGATTGGCCGCCGCGCCTTCGCCGAGACCCGCAAACGGGTCCATCGCGTCGTGATCGGAATGGCCGGAAAAATCTGCTGCTACCGACCGCGATGGCCCGGCAGCACCCGGCGGTAACGCGCCCAGCCTCTTCGAATCAAATCCGTCCGACCCCATGACCCCGGATCCCAAACTCTGCGGGCTGTCCGAGCAATGACAGCACCACCCTACGTGCCCACCGATGACAATTCATGATGACGCAACGCGAATCTCGCGATTCAAAGATAACACTGTCGGAAGCAGCGCAAAGACAAAAAACGAACACAGAAAGAGCTATGAACAGCCTTGCGCGGCAGCGAATCAAGTGCGCATCAGTTACCGACGAACGGCCCCAGCGTCTCACCGATATCGTAGCGGATCACGAGATCGGCGTGATCGTCCTGATCGGTGCGCTCGTTGTTGACGATCACCAGGCGGGCGCCGGAATTTTTTGCCGGCTGTGGAAAACCGGCGGCGGGCCACACCACCAACGATGAACCGATGGCGAGAAACAGATCGCACTGCCGGGCGAGTTCGACGGCGCGCCGCATCGCGTCCTCGGGCATCGACTGACCGAACGAGATGGTAGCCGTCTTCACCGGTTCGTCGCACACTGTGCAATCTGGCGCCCTCCCCTCCCCATCGAAGCGCTCCTTGACCCAACCGAGGTCGTAGGCCAGTCCGCAGCCGATACAGCGGGCGTAGGTTGTATTGCCGTGCAATTCGATCACATCGTCCGGCGCGAAGCCGGACAGCTGATGGAGGTTGTCGATGTTCTGCGTGATGATCGCGGGGATCTTCCCGGCCTTGTACAACGCCGCCAGCGCGCGGTGTCCGCGGCTGGGGCGCGCTGCGGCAAACGTTGCGTCCATGGCGAAGCGCCGCCGCCATGCCTCGTCGCGGGCATCCTGGCTCGCGACGAATTCGTCAAAGGGAATGGGCCGGTTGCGAGTCCACAATCCGCCGGGCGAGCGAAAATCAGGAATGCCGGATTCGGTGGAGATGCCGGCGCCGGTGAACGGAACGATCATCGTCGCGGCGGCGATCATGTCGCCCAGCTGCTCCACCCCGCTGCGAAGATCTGACGCAATCATGGGACATCCGAAGTGTTGCGGGAGCCACGAGGAGGTTCGTCCCGATCGCTGCCATCCATCGGACCACGTGTGACGTTCCGTCGATGACTGCAAGGATGACCTGCGGGACCGGCTTATGTCGTCCAGGACGATGATCGAATGTCTGCCCGCGCGGCACCCGTCAGGTTCCGATCCGCCAAACAGAACCGATCACAACAGAGTGAAACGAGACAGAGAACGCAAAACTGCGTCTGGCTGCTGCCGATACGCTGGGGCTGCCGGTATCAGGCTGCCCTGTCGACGCTATCCTTCGGCGGCTCGTCTTTCTTCGGCTTCGCCACTGGCGTGGCCTGGGATTTCTTGACCGACTTGCCGTACTGCGACAGCTTTTCCAGCTCGGCTTCAAGTTCGGCCTGTCGCGCAGCGACTTTCTCGGCGAGCTTGTCGGTTGCCTGATCACGCAGTGCAGCAAGTTCCTCGATACTCAGCGCGTCCAGATCGATTTTTGCCATGCCAGTCTCCCGTTTGCTCCGGGCTATCTTCAACGCCAATGCGTCGCAAGCCGCCTGCCCTGCTTATCCACTGCGTCCAGTTCCGCGCAATTCAATTGACGTCGACACGCGCATTGGTTGAAATCAGCTGGGTGAGGAAAACATCATGACGTCGTGGATGGAAGAGCGCGACCGGCTGGTGGCGCAAACACTGGCCTTTGTGCAGGGTGTCGCTGCAGCGACCCCGTTTCGCCCGGCAGCGCCGCACGCCGCTCCTCCCCCGGTCCCTCCGCATCAAGCCCAGCCCCTGCCTCCGTCACCGCGGCTGCCCACGCCGGTCTCCGAGCGTGATGAGATCATGCGACGCGTCGCTGCATTCAAGGCGCATCAGCACCGGCTGATCAAGGAACGCGAAAGCTATTACGCCAGCGTCCAGTCACAGATCCGCACCGTGCTGGGAGACGACGTCAAGCCTCGCGGCTTGTAGGTCCGGCACAACCTGGCAGCTATTTGCCGAGATGACGCCTGACCGCAGCAATCGAGGGACCGACCTCGGTGATCGCCGCCGAAAGGTCGTTCTGGGAAACGCTGAGACGGTACGACCAGTAATCGCGCTGCGACGCGTCGCGGACGTCGATCACCGGCGGCGCCATGATGCCGCGATTGGATGCCAGGACGGTGGACACGGGGGCAAGACGGATCATGCCGAAACGTACCACTGCCATGGCGGTCGTCGAGCCCGCGGCGGCGCCAGCATTAACGGAGCGTTTACGCGGTTGGAAAAATCTCTATTGGATAACGCCGAGCGATGCCTGAATTCCGGCGGCCGGGATGCAGGCCTTGCGGCGCCTCAACCCTCGGATTGCCCCGGTGACCTTGAGGATTTTTCCTGCCGAGCAGGAGCCGTCCTCCACCAGTACGACCTCATAGGGAGCCAGAACGAACGGCTCGGCTTTCAGAATGTTCTGCCCAAACCCCGGTGTCGTTCCCACGACCACTAACCCAAACACCCCGAATACAACCTTGCGCATCTCGCGTCCCCAACAGCCGGCAGCAATAAATACCGTCCGATGGGTTAAGGTTTCGCGTCCCTGAGATTTTTTCGTTCGCCCTTCCGTCACGACGGACAATGGCGATGATCATGCACATCTGACGGCTGCCCGCGAGTCGCTTTGGCGATCCACGGCGAAGGCCCGGGTCAGAGCGTCTCCTGCTTGTGTCCGCATTCCTTGCAGACGAATGTCACGCGCGACACGCCCTTGGCGGCGGAGACGCGATTGGGCGCACCGCATTTGCCGCACTTGGTCTCGATGCGCGTGTCACCCTGCTTCACCACCAGGGCCTTGCGCGCCATCGTCTCGCGAATGAGGCGCTCGGCCTCTTCGCGCATTGCCTGCTTGCTCATTCGGTCGTTCCTGCATGAATAGCCCGGAAAACCAACGGCGCCGGTGCATTCACTGTTTATAGCGACGGTCGCGACGGCGTTCAAACGGCCGCAGCGGTCGCAGCGCAGATTGTGACCAACTGAGGCAGCGCCGCAACGCAGCGTCCCGGCCGATCCGAAACGGCCGCTGAGGTCCGACTCGTTTTGGACATCAAGACCGGGATCAACTAGAACAAAACATGAACGAAAGGCCGTCGCGTGAAGTCATATGCAGCTTCGCTCAGGCACCGGTTTCGGCACATGGATAAGCGAGTGGAGGGACGCCATGGATTTGCAGGCCCGCGTTGAATTCTGGAAGAGCATCGATCCGAATCCTGAATTCTGCCGCCGCGCGGAGCGGGAAATGCTGATGCTGAGTTCCAGCGACACGGAATGGATTGCGGCACGGATGCGGGATTTCGAAGAGGCCCTTGGAGCCGAGCCCGCCGAATAGGCGGGAACGTTCTGGGTTCTACGCCGTTGTTTTTGCAGATCGCCTTTCGTCGAAAACAAGGCCCGCCCCACGATCCGTGCGGCGGGCCTTGTTATGGGAGCATTCGCATGAATGTCTGGAGCGAATATTTGAAAGCCCAGGCCGAACTCGCCGACCGCATGGCCGCAACGATGGTCTCCGCGGAATTGCGGCGGGAATTTGCGGAGATTGCTGGGAGATTCAGACGCGACGCGGAGATCGAGGACGAAACCCCGACGCATCCGGCCCCGGAGCGGAGTTATCCACGGACATCTTCACTGTCCTGATTGGCGCCCCAATCGATTCCGATAAACACGTCGGGGCTTGAAACGAAAGATTGCGCATGAATGAAGACCGCATTGCCGCCGAACGCGACACGATTGCGCGACGGGTGGCCGAGTTCCGCGAGACCCAGGCCCGGTTCCAGCGTGCGCGCGAAGATCATTACGAGGCGACCATCGAAAAAGTTCGCAACATCGACTGGAACGACTCCTTCGATCGCACGTTGAGACCCTGAACATCTCCAAGTGTTCTCGTCATCGACTAAGCGAAACTAAAAGGCCCCGCCATCCCACTGGCGGGGCCTTTTGCTGTCTGCATCAGACCTGGCCACGCATCCCCTGCGCCTGCCCTTTCCTCCTTTTTGCTGCTATCTAGCGGCATCCGGCCACGAGATCATCATCGGCCGAAGGAGGTCAGTTCATGCGCTATCTTCACACCATGCTCCGCGTCCGCAATCTGGATGTCGCCCTCAAATTCTACGCCGATGCGCTCGGCCTCAAGGAGGTCCGGCGCATCGACAACGACAAGGCGAGATTCACCCTGGTCTTCCTGTGCGCCGCCGATGATGAAGCGTTGCTGGCTCGGGTCGAGGGCCGCGGCGCGCCGCTGGTCGAGCTCACCTACAATTGGGACGAAGAAAAATACGGCGAGGACCGCTATTTCGGCCACCTCGCTTATGAGGTCGACGATATCTACGCGACGTGCGACCGCCTGATGAAGCTCGGCATCACCATCAACCGGCCCCCGCGCGACGGCCAGATGGCCTTCGTCCGCTCGCCCGACCTGCATTCCATCGAACTGCTGCAGAAGGGCGATGCGCTGCCGCCGCAGGAGCCATGGTCGTCAATGGCCAACACCGGGCACTGGTAGGCGACAGAACCTCCTCCCATTCGTCGATGCATGATGGAACCGGAAGCAATAGCTGGCGTTCTTGATTGCAATACTGGCTTTCATGGAGAAACGACGATGGGACGCGGTCTTTTGCTTTGGTTGTTGGGTGTGCCGATTCCGGTGATCATTCTGCTCTGGCTGTTCTTCGGTCGCTGAGCACATCTGCTTCAGACGACAACAGGCTCCGCATCGCGGAGCCTGTTTTTTTCTTGTGCGGGTCCACTGGCGAAAGCTCCGGCCGCTCTCGGCAACGCGCGAATCCGCGCCTAATGTGGCGCGACACAATGCCGTTGTCGTCCGTAGAGGTGCCGCATGTCCGACGCTCCCGCAATATCGCTTCGGATCTGGGGCCGCGCCAATTCGGTGAACGTACAGAAGGTCCTGTGGTGCTGCAGCGAACTCGACCTCCGCTTCGACCGCATCGACGCAGGCATGCAGTACGGCCGCAACGATCAACCGGATTATCTGGCAATGAACCCCAACGGCCGTATCCCGACCCTGGTGGACGGCGATTTCGTGCTGTGGGAATCCAATTCCATCATGCGCTATCTGACCCTCGTCCATGGAGCAGGCACGACGTTGTATCCATCGGCGCCAAGGCTGCGCGCCAGCGTGGAGCGATGGCTGGACTGGACGCTGTCGACGCTGCAGCCCATCGAACGCCCGCTGTTCTGGGGGCTGGTGAGGACACCGCCCGCAGAGCGCGACATGTCCGCGATGCAGCAGGCTGCGGATGTGGCGGCGGCGCAATGGCGTATCGTCGATGCCCACCTGGCCAACCGCGACAGGGTGGAAGGCGAGAGCTTCACGCTGGCCGATCTCGCACTCGGCACCTATGCGCGCCGCTGGTTCGGGGTCGAGGGCGTGCACAAGCCGGCTTTGCCCCATCTCGCGCGCTGGTTCGACGCGATCTCCCGCCGTCCCGGCTTTCAGGAATATGTCGCGCCACCGATGTCCTGATCGTGGTGGACCGCGCTACCGGATCGAGCGCTCGAACAGCAGCACGCCGACGATAATCACAAGGGTGACGGCTGCCACCGCAAGCCGTGTGCTCCAGCTCATGCCGCGGCTGACCCACCACAACAGCGCACAGCCCATCAGGACGGGAATCAGGATATCCGGTGTCACATCGGCCTCGTTCGGCTCATCGCGATTCGCAACCTAGGCGACGAAACGAACGCCCAGCGTCTTGCCGCGGCGCCACACCACTTCACACATGCGCCCGGTTCGTGCATCCCGCGAAAACGCCAGCCGCACCCGTGCCGTGACGGACTGCGGATCGTCGACGATGATCTTGGCGCCCGTGGACGACAGATCGAGCACGGTGCATTGGCGCGCCGCGAATCCGCCATCCAGCGTAATCCAGCCGGCCTGCTGAACCGACCGCCGCACGTCCCGTTTTTTGGTGATCGCCATCGCACACTCCCGATAAGCATCGCTACACCTTGAGGGTTTACGAATCTGTTGCCATGACGGCGGAAAGACGGGAAATGCCGCGCTCCGCCGGGCTGTTAACACCCCTGCACATAGCTGCAGGAGACGACTTGCCGACCCGCGCAAACGTCACTATACGTTCGCCCGCTGCGGTCGGTCGTTTCCCGACGGGGCGCAGCCACGAACCAGATCGCAACGTCAATCCATTGATTACGCGGTCTTATTCGTGATACGCCTAGCGAAACAGCGGCCTGTTCGGACCCCGGTCCGGTCGACAGCCAACGTTTTTGCTCCCTTCGTCTATCGGTTAGGACGCCACCCTTTCACGGTGGAGAGAGCGGTTCGATTCCGCTAGGGAGCACCACTTGCGTTCAAAACTGCGAACAGAAGCCGCAGGGACGCTTTTTCCAGCAATTACTGTAGCGCTATCCCAGACGATCCGATGCTGTGGTCGTCCATTTGATACGGTCGATGACCGCGCGAAGGTAAGATTTGCGGAACGGAACCTCTCCGTTGGCGATGTTGTCGCGCATGGTTCGGTCGAATTGCCCGATTGCTGCCAGATGAATTTTGCTGGAGGAGCGGCTTGAGCCTGTATGCGATCAAGCTTCAGGCTCGCGATTCGATCGCTCACGATATCGTCCCGTTCGGCAACGCCCTCCTCGACCATCCGATAGAGCCGCTTCAACTTATCGGCCGCGCCCACAACTTCTCGCTGTAGTGACACAACCCGACCGTCGAGTTCGACGGCTTTTTTCGGCTCGACGGGCATCTGCGTCGTGCGCAAGAAAAACTCATTTCGGCTGCCGTGCCTCCCACGGGGCTCCGGGACCGGCCGAAGCGGCGCGCCTGAAATCAGCATCGGCGCCGGCTTGATCGCCCATCTTCGCCTTCATCGAACCGCGCTCGTGAAACAGAGCGACGTTCTTGGTGTCGTGTTTGAGAAGCACATCGTAGTCCGCGATCGATCGCTCGAACTGATCCTTGCGCCCGAGAGCTACCGCTCTGTTGTGAAATGCAGCGAGATAATCCGGCTTCAATTGAATGGTGCGGTCAAAATCCGCGATGGCGCGGTCCAGTTCACCCTTATTCATGAAGGCCACCCCGCGATTATTGACCGCAACGTAGTATTCGGGCTGCAGCCGGATCGCTTGATCGTAGTCCTCAATGGCGCGATCGATTTCGCCGTTCGATCTGAAAGCCACGCCCCGATTATTGTATGCAGCAACGAGCTGGCCCAGCATTCGCTGTCCCGCCTCGATCACCGCTGTGCAGCCGCGGATGGGAAGGGCGATGGAGAGCCCGCCGGCGCGGGCGCAGGAGGTCCAGTCCTCATCCGTCACTGCTGACGTCGGAGTAGCCCAGAATACGGCCAGAAGCGCGGCAGTTGCAGCGGATTGCGACGAGAACGCCGACATCCTCCGCCTGTTGCTGCAAACCATTCGCGACAAGTCCAATCCCCTTCGATAGATCGACACCGGACAGCCGATCACAACGACTGCAAGTCGTGAAAAGCTTGGATAGTTCGTCCAGAGAGCACTTAAATGGCAAACGCCAACGGATGGATCGCTGACATGGATCAAGAACGCGGTCGCTCTAGGCAGTAGCCAACTCGCCTCGGCAAATGGTCTGCCTCTAGTCCAACAAGATCTCTCGCAATTGCGACGCGTTAGCGAATGATGTATTGGGGTCTACTATTGATATGCATCAATCATCCTTCATGCCGTGGATGCAAAACTCAAACATGATCAACTCAATCCTTGGAGGCATAACGAGTGCAATGAAGCGCGTTACGACGATTGCAGTCCTGTTTCTCTGTTTGTCGGGAATGCTCCGGCCGGCGTTTTCGCACGGCGGGATAGCCCAGGATCGCTGGAATCCTGCTCATCTCCAGAATCTGCCGCATGGACTGCGCGCCGTCGTCCAGAAATGGGAAGCAGTCTGTGGTGGATCGATTGCTGCCGCGCAGCAGTTTGCGCTCTATCTCGACGTTCCCGGCGCTGAACTCGTGGCCCTTCATTTTGATGATTTTCGTTGTGGCAACAAATCGGTTCACTGCAGCACGACAGGATGCCTCCACGAAGTCTATGTCGCGAGTAAAGGACAATACCGTCGGGTGCTTGCCGTACATGCGCGCGATATTCGACTGCTTCGCGATAAGAATACCGCCTTGGTCGAGATATCCGGCGTCAATGGCCAGACAAGAGCGCTCCGCTGGAATGGCCGCCGATTTGTCGAGTGACAGGAAGCTCGGACGGCACCGGGCGGGCCCTGACCGGGCTCGTGGGTGCCGGGCACCGCGTGCACGAATGCACTTTGCTCGACACGATCGACCGCTCGATAGCTGACAAGACCGGTTCAATTTCAGCGACAGCAAGTTTCGCTGGATCGCACGCATATGAGACATTGATGAAGACTCTCCGTCAAGCGAACCTGCACCTGCGCACCTGGCACAGCTTTGGTCGAGCCGTGCTCGTGGTCGCGCTCATCGGCCTCCCATCCGTGTCGATCGCTGAGGAGGAGGTGAAGGTCAGTCCCGCGCAGGCACAGACCTTGGGCGTTCGCGTGGTTCATCCGATCCCGAGCCGGACTGACCTTACCCTGCCCTATCCCGCCCAGATTGTTATCCCCACGCCCCAATTGTGGGTCGTGAGCGCGCCTGTGGCCGGCATGGTCACCAGTCTGTCGGTTGCGCGAGGCGACCGGGTCGACTCCGGCCAGCCGCTCGTCACCCTTGAGAGCCCGAGCTTCGTGTCGCTTCAACGAGACTACCTGCAGGCTTTCGCGCAGGACGTTCTTGCGGCGCAGCAGCTCAAGCGAAACACCGATCTGTTTGAAGGAAGGGCGGTGCCGCAACGCGTCCTGGAAACCAGCCAGGCTGAAGCCCGGCAGGCAAGCATCGCGGTTGCGGAACGACGCCAAATGCTTCGGCTCAGCGGGCTTCCGGACGCCGAAATTTCGCGCCTGACCAGCGAGACGGCGATTTCAGCGACGGTCTCGGTCACAGCGCGCCAGCCGGCAACCGTGGTTGAGATCCTGGTTTCTCCGGGCCAGCGGGTGGAACAGGCGGCGCCGCTCGTCAAGCTCGCGCGCCTCTCGGTCCTGTGGGTCGAGATCGCAATTCCAGCGTCGAGCATCCGCGCCATCCGGCCGGGCGCGCGCGTGGAAATCGACGGCTACGCGGCGCCGGGAGAGGTGATCCTGGTTTCGGAAACAACGGACGCTGCGACCCAGACCGTCCTGGTGCGCGCAGAAGTACCGAACAACGGTGAACTGCGACCCGGGCAGACCGCCGCGGTACGGATCGGGTTTCTTTCCTCCGGTGAAAGTGCCTGGGAGGTCCCTTACAGCGCGCTTTTCCGGCGCGGCGACAAGGCGTCGGTCTTTGTCGCCATCGACGGCGGGTTTCGGCTGCTGCCGGTGACGCTCGTCGCCGAGGACCAGGATCACGTCGTCGTCTCGGGCGCGATCACGGACAAGGATGAGGTGGCGGTCAGCGGCATCTCCGCTCTCCGCGGGATCCTGCTGCGGCTCGGAGCCAGCGAGTAATGCTCGAACGTCTGGTTGCTTTCGCGCTCTCGCAGCGCATGTTCGTCGCACTGAGCGTCTTTCTGCTCATCGGTGCAGGCGTCGTTCTTCTGCCCACACTGCCGATCGACGCATTCCCTGACGTCTCGCCCGTTCAGGTGAAGGTGATCATGAAAGCGCCCGGATTGACCCCGGAGGAGGTCGAGCAGCGGATTACGGTCCCCATCGAGCTTGAGCTGCTCGGATTGCCCAACAAGAAGATTCTTCGTACGACGACCAAGTATGCGCTTGCCGATATCACCGTCGATTTTGAGGATGGCACCGACATCTACTGGGCTCGCAACCAGGTCTCCGAACGTCTGTCCAACATTGCGCGCGATCTGCCGGAAGGCGTGACCGGCGGCCTCGCCCCGATCACCAGCCCTCTCGGCGAAATGTTCATGTTCACGATCGACAGTCCCGAGCTCTCGCTGGCCGAGCGTCGGACGCTGCTCGACTGGACGATCCGTCCGGCACTGCGGACTGTTCCGGGGGTCGCCGACGTCAACTCGCTGGGCGGTCATGTCCGGGCGTTCGAGATCGTGCCGCTCAACGAAGCCCTCGCGGCGCGCGGGATTTCGTCGGAAGTCTTCCGCCGAGCGATCGAGACCAATAGCCGCAACGACGGCGCCGGGCGCGTCAACCAGGGCGAAGACAGCGCCCTCGTCCGCATCGAGGGCAGCATTCGCTCGATCGACGATATCAAAGCCATCGTGGTCGATACCAGGGACGGCATTCCGATCCGGGTCAACGATGTCGCCCGCGTTCAGGTGGGCGCGCTGACGCGATATGGCGCGGTCACGATCGACGGTCGCGGCGAAACAGTCGAAGGACTCGTGCTCGGCCTGCGCGGCGCCAATGCCGGCCAGCTTGTCCGCGACGTCCGTCAGCGCCTGCAGGAGCTTCAACCGTCGCTGCCGAAGAGCGTGACCATCAACGTATTCTACGATCGAAGCCGGCTGGTCGGCCGAGCCGTCGGAACCGTAGTCCGAGCGCTCGGCGAAGCCACGATCCTCGTCATCGTCCTGCTGCTGCTGTTCCTCGGCAACTGGCGCGCGTCGCTGGTCATCGCCTTCAGCCTGCCGCTCGCGATCATGATCGCGCTGATCGTCATGCGCCTGGTCGGCATGTCAGCCAACCTGATGAGCCTGGGCGGCCTCGCTATCGCAATCGGCATGCTGATCGACGCTCTGGTGGTCGTCGTCGAGAATATCGTGGGCAATCTCAGCAAGGATCAGGAAGGCAAGACGACGCCGCTGATCCATATCGTGTTCCGGTCGGTGTGCGAGGTACTGGAGCCGGTCGCCACCGGCGTGATGATCATCATCATCGTTTTCGTCCCGCTGCTTGCGCTGCAAGGCCTTGAGGGTAAGCTGTTCATCCCCGTTGCGCTTGCGATCATCTTTGCGCTGGCTGCCTCGCTATTGCTGGCGCTTACCGTGCTTCCCGTCGCGACGTCGTTTCTTCTCAAGGCCGCCCCGCACCGGGAACCGTGGCTGATCCGTCAGGCGTCACGGGGCTACGCGCCGGCGCTTGTGTGGGCGCTTGCCAATGAACGCAAGGTGATGGTCGCGGCAGTGGCGGCCCTCATTGCGGCTGGTTTTGCGTACACCCAGCTCGGCAAGACATTCATGCCAACCATGGACGAAGGCGATATCATCATCAGCGTCGAGGCCATTCCGTCCATCAATCTCGATCAGTCGGTCGCTATCAATGGCAAGCTTCAGGCGGCCATTCTGGCGCGGGTACCTGACATCGCGGGGGTCATCGCGCGAACCGGATCGGATGAGCTAGGCCTCGATCCAATGGGCCCCAACCAGACCGACACGTTTCTGGTCTTGAAGCCTTTGGAGGAGCGAAAGACGACCGACAAGGCCGTGCTCCTCCAGCAACTTCGACGGGTCCTCGCCGACTTTCCGGGGCTGTCCCTCAGCTTCACCCAACCGATCGACATGCGTGTCCAGGAGATGATCAGCGGCGTGCGTGGCGACGTCGCGGTGAAGATATTCGGGCCTGACATTGCAAAGCTCAATGAGATAGCAAGTGGGTTGTCCGCAATGCTGTCCGGGATCGACGGCGCCGAGGACGTCTATACGACGCTGAACGAAGGTGCGCAGTATTACACGGTCGTGGTCAATCGGCTGGAGGCGGGCCGCCTCGGTCTGGCGGTGGACGCGATTGCCGCCTCGCTGCGCACCCAGATCGAAGGCCGGACCATCGGCACAGCGCTGGAATTGGGACGCCGCACGCCAATCCTGGTGCGCGGCAGCGAGAAGACCCGCGAGGCGCCGACCATGCTGGCCAATCTGCCCCTGACCCTCGCGTCCGGGCAGCACGTGGCGCTTTCCCAGGTTGCCCGCATTCAGCGGATTGACGGTCCCGTCAAGATAGACCGCGAAGATGGCACACGGATGAGCGTGGTTCGAACCAACGTTCGGGGGCGCGACATGGTCGGCTTCGTCCTGGCTGCCCAGCAGAAGGTGGCGGCAGAGCTGACGCTTCCCCAGGGTTATCGTCTCACCTGGGGCGGGCAGTTCGAAAACCAGCAGCGCGCCGCCGCGCGCTTGTCGGTCGTCGTCCCGGTTGCCATCGGGCTCATCTTCGTCCTGCTGTTCACCACGTTCGGTTCGATCCGGCAGGCGCTGATGGTCCTGGTCAACATCCCCTTCGCTCTCATCGGCGGCGTCTTTGCGCTGGTCCTGACCGGCGAGTATCTGTCGGTGCCGGCTTCGGTCGGATTTATCGCGCTGCTCGGCATTGCCGTTCTGAACGGAGTCGTACTCGTCTCCTACTTCAATCAGCTCCGCGCACGCGGCGTTCCCGAGGATCGCATTGTCCTGGAAGGTGCACAGCGCCGGCTTCGGCCAGTACTGATGACCGCCAGCATTACCGCGCTCGGACTGGTTCCTTTGCTATTCGCAACCGGCCCCGGATCTGAAATTCAGAAGCCGCTGGCGATCGTGGTCATAGGCGGCCTGCTGTCGTCGACGCTTTTGACACTGATCCTTCTGCCGATCCTCTATCGCCGGTTCGGCAGCATTGGGAGGAAGGCTACGTGAGGAGTGAACCGGTTTGTCTGACATTGATCGCTGCCCGCAGGCTCCGTGAGGAGTTGTTCGATTATCTTAGCGAGCAGCGCGATCTGGTATCTGGTTTCACGGCATCCGACGGCGCCGGCTATGGCCCGACGGTTCGCCTGCACTCGACGGCCGAGCAGGTCAAGGGCAATGCCGACGAGGTCCTGGTGCGCATCATCCTTGAAAGGCCGGATGCTGCCCAACTGCTCGCCCGGCTCAAGACGGCATTCGCAGGAACCAGACTCGTCTACTGGATCATGCCCGTCATAGAGTTCGGCGTAATCGACGAGGTTGGCCTTTAAGTAGCCCGGAGTCCCACTTCGTTGCGCATTCACAGCCGATTCGTCGAAGTGGGAGACGTTACAGATGAGACAGCGCTCCAAATGGACGCGATCCATACAAATTATACAGCAATTTCAATAGCATATTCCAGAACTTGTCGAGGAGCGGCTACTGCCAATCGCCACGTCTGGTTGAGCGAGGTCGGCGGCACCCCAGCCGCCTCACCCTGGGTATCCATCCAATAGACCAGTGCTCGTCGCGGAAAGCTGCGCCTGAGATGGATCAAGACTTCACGTTCGTTTGAAGTCGCCCCCTCCCGATATGGGAACGTCTCTCGCCATGGGGTGTTGGCTCAACATCATTCCCGCGAAGGAGATGCCCATGACGAAAATCAAATTTCTCGCCGCAGCCGCTGTCCTGTCCGCGCTGATCGCCTCCCCGGTGTTGGCGGGCGACATGAACCACAGGCACATGAACCATAAGCATGCGATGTCGCAGCGCGCCTACGATGCCAACGCCTATCAGCGCGACAGCAGCGGATTTTGGCCGGCCGACGTTGCTGCCGGCGTGGTAAGCGGTGCCGTCGGCGCTGCCGGTGCCATCGCGACGGCGCCTTTCCGCGCCGCCGATGCCTACGCCTATGACGATGGCTTCAACGGCTACAACGGCGATTACCGCTACAGCCAGAGCTATGCGCAAAAGAACGGTTTTGTCTGCCAGCCCGGGACCGTGTTCCGCGGCGAGGATGGCCGACCGCATCTCTGCCAGTAAGCGGCGACGCGATGTAAGACGAAGGGGCGGCCCATGGCCGCCCTTTTTCGTGTGGCCGGGGAAGCGCGGTCGCGGAGATTTCATCGTCAGGATCACGAATCCTTCAACACTTCGCGTCGGCGACACGGTATTTTCTTCCGATGAACCTGCTCGAATCGCTCCCGACCGTCATAGGCATCGCCGCCGTTGCGCCAGCCCTGCTGGTGCTCTGGCTGGTGATCGCTGCCGACGAGCGGCCGGGGCCGCCCGGGCTGGTGTGGGCCGCGTTCCTGCTCGGAGTCATCAGCATTTCGCTGCTCGGGCTCGCCCGTGCCCCCTTCGCCTCCATGGCCGGCCTCAGCGGCAATCCGTGGCTGGCCATGCTGCTGCATGCGATCTTCGGCATCGCCGCGCCCGAGGAAATCGTCAAGGTGTTGGCGATCCTGGCGATCGCCACGCAGCGGGCGCGTTCCGACGATCCGATGAACACCGTGGTGTATGGCGCGGCGGTTGGGCTCGGCTTTGCCGCCTATGAAAACCTCGTCTATCTCGTGAAATTCCCGGAGATGTGGCGATCGCTCGCCGTGTTGCGCAGCGTCTTGACCGTGCCGTTTCACGGTGCCGTGGGCATCATCGCCGGCGCCTATATCGCCCTTGCGCGCTCCGGCGGCGCGCTCGGCGCGCATCGCCGCGACAGCTATGCAGGCATCAAGACCGCCGCGCTGATCGTCCTGGCGCCGGTCGCGTTGCACGGCTGCTTCGACCTGCCGCTGCTGACACTGCAGCAATATCCCGAGATCCAGGGGCTACCGCGCCGCCTGCTGGAAGCGACCGGATTGTTTGTCGGGTTCGGCACCATCTTCCTTGCGGCACGTCTGGTGTGGCGCATCGGTGCCCATCACGCGCCGCGCAGCGAAGCCTCGCGGCAGCGGCTGCGCCAGTTGCGCAGCATGTGGGCGCTGTTGGTGGCCGGCGGCGGCGCGGGCTTCGTCGGTACTGCCTTCGTGCTGTCTTCCATCCATCACTGGTTCGTCAATCCGGATCGCAACGTGACGCTCGTGCTGATCCCTCTGGGACTGGTCTCGATCGCCATCGGCCTTGCCTTGCTGCTGCTGACCACCACCGCCTATATCCTTGGCCGCAACAGGTTGCGGCGTTATGCGCCTGCCCTGGCATCGGCGTTCGGCGATTTCTGACTGTACAATCTTTACCGCGGCGCGCCGTCCCGGGGTATGTTGATGCCACCCGCACCTTCCCGGAACGGCACCAGGATCTCCCCCATGACACTCCCCGATGACATCGCCGCCCTGCAGGCCAAAATGACCACCACGGTCAGCGCTCACTGGAAGGCATTCCTGTTCGAAGGAATCCTGCTGGTGGTGCTGGGACTTGCAGCCATGATCGTGCCGCCGCTGGCGAGCATTGCCGTGACCATCTTTCTCGGCTGGATGTTTCTGATCACCGGCGTCGCCGGTCTGGCGCTGACCTTCTGGGCACGGGCCATGCCCGGCTTCTGGTGGTCGCTGATCTCGGCCGTGCTGGCCATCGGCGCCGGCATCGTCCTGCTGATCAAGCCGGTCGAAAGCACCCTGACGCTGACCCTGGTTGTCGGCGCCTACTTCCTCGCGGAGGGCGTTGCCTCGATCATGTACGCCCTGCAACACCGCAAGGAACTGTCGGAGCGCTGGAGCTGGATGCTGTTTGCCGGCCTGATGGACATCCTGATCGCATTCCTGATCATCAGCGGCCTGCCGGGCTCGGCGCTCTGGGCCATCGGCCTGCTGGTCGGCATCAACCTGGTGTTCGGCGGAGCCTCGCTGATCGGCATGGCGCTGGCGGCACGCAACAAGGTCTGATCGATTTCTAAGTGGCAGCGAGCCGGCGTGGGGACGGCGCACGTCGGCCGCTTATGCGGCACGCGCATTGCCGCTGTCGCGGACAAGACGCGCGCTCAGCGGACGGGCGCAACGATCACGTTATGCCACCGCAAGCGCTCAGCAGCCCTTGCAGATACCCTTGATCATTCGATCGAGCTCGCGATCCTGGGCGTCGATCTTGCCGGGGTCGTTGCTGCCGGTCTCGGACGGAATGTCGCCCGCGCGCGGCTGGCGATGGCCGACCGGAGCTGCTGCCGTCGCGGCCGGCTGCTGCGGCTGCTGCGCGCGCTTGACCGCGGCCGGCGGCGCATTGCGCGTCGAGATCTTGCGCCAGCGCGATCGAACTTCCCAGCGTCGTCAGACAAGCGATTGTCACGAGCCATTTCTTCATTTTGCTTCTCCGACTTCTCAATTGCATCTCATCGCGTCCGCTCGGGAACGTCAATCGTCGCACAATTTCGCCGTCCCTGCGCGGAGCAGTCCTGCACCTTTCGCACGTCGGCCATGGTGCCGAGCAGCCAGATTCCGGCGGCCACCAGCACCACGAAAAATCCCAGCATCACCGCGTTCTCGAATCCGCGATTGCCCTCATCGTCCGGCGGTTCACGCTTTACCTCGGTCATGGGCACCGGTCATGGCTTCGGCGGATAGGCGTGAACATCGCCGCAGTAGTCAACGACACGATAGCCCGATTCCGCCGCGGCTTCATGATCGTCCGCAGGATTTCGCGTCAAATATTCCGGACCGAGCGGCACCTTGCCGAAACCGCCGGGAATATCCAGCACGTAATCCGGCTGGCAAAGTCCCGAAACGTTGCCGCGCAGCGTGCGCATCAGCGCCTGCCCCTGCGCGATGGTGGTGCGCAGATGCGCGGTGCCCGGCGCCAGATCGCCATGGTGAAGATAATAGGGTTTGATGCGGCATTCGACGAACGTTCGCATCAATTGCTCCAGCGTCGCGGCATCGTCATTGACGCCGGTCAAAAGCACGGACTGACTGACCATGGGAATCCCGGCGTCGACGATCAGCGCGCACGCGGCGCGTGCAGCCGCGGTGAGCTCGCGCGGATGGTTGGCATGCAGTGCCACCCAGGTGGTGGCGCCCGGCGTCTTCAGGGCCGCCACCATCTCGGCGGAGACGCGCGCCGGGTCTGCCACGGGCACGCGGGTGTGCAGCCGGATGATCCTGACATGATCGATGGCCCCGAGGTCGGCCGTGATCTCGGCGAGCCGCCGCGGCGACAGCATCAGCGGATCGCCGCCCGTGAGGATCACCTCCCAGATCTCCGGATGTGTCCGGATGTAATCCAGCGCCGCAGCATAGGCCTCGCCGGAGAGCGCGTTGTCCTTGCCGGGCCCGACCATCTCGCGACGGAAGCAGAACCGGCAATACACGGCGCAGACATGCACCAGCTTGAACAGCACGCGATCGGGGTAGCGATGCACGATGCCGTCGACCGGCGCATGGACGTGGTCGCCGATCGGATCGGCACTCTCCTCGGGCAGAACGGTCAATTCATCCATGCTTGGGATGTACTGCCGTGCGATGGGATCGTGGGGATCGTTGGGATCGATCAGCGCGGCTACGGCCGGCGTCACCGCCACCGCATAGCGCGCCGCGACCTTCTCCAGATCAGGCAGCACGGCCGCCGGCGCCAGACCATGGGCGACCAGTTCGCTGGGCTGGCGCAGCGTGGTGGCAAGCGTGCGGATCGGACTGCTCATCGCTCGCCCGCGGGCGGCTGCCACACCACCTGGTCGATCCGGGTGGCGCCTGCGGCCAGCATCACCAGCCGGTCGAAGCCGAGCGCTATGCCGGACGCATCGGGCATGTTGGCGACCGCCTCGAGGAATTCTTCGTCGAGCGGGTAGCGCTCGCCATAGCGGCGCTGCTTTTCATCCATCGAGCCGACAAATCGTCGGCGCTGCTCATTGGCGTCGGTCAGCTCGCCGAAGCCGTTGGCCAGTTCGACGCCGCAGGCATAGACTTCGAAGCGTTCGGCCACGCGCGGGTCGTGCTGCCGGGTCCGCGCCAGCGCGGACTCCGGCGCAGGATAATCGAACAGCACCGTGAGCCGCCCCTGCCCGAGATGCGGCTCGACGTGTTCGACCAGAACCTTGCTGAAGATATCGGACCAGGTGTCGTCGTCAGCGATCCGCACCCTGCCGGCAACGGCGGCGGCTAGCTTTGCGCGGTCGCCATCGCCGTGGGCAACGGTCGCCAGCAGGTCGACGGCGACAAATCTATCGAAGGCGGCGGCGACCGTCAGCATTTCCGGCTCGGCGAACGGATCGGCGGTCCTGCCGCGAAAGGCGAACTGCCTCGTTCCGGTCGCCTGTGCGGCATGGCCGATCACCACGATGCAGTCGGCGATCACGGCTTCAAAATTCGCATTCGCCCGGTACCATTCCAGCATGGTGAACTCGGGCAGATGCAGGTCGCCGCGCTCGCGGTCACGAAACACGCGAGCGAATTCGAAGATCTTCTCCTCACCGGCAGCCAGCAGCTTCTTGCAGGCAAATTCCGGCGAGGTGCGCAGGTAACGCGGCAGCCGTTCGCCGCCGGCGTCGGTCAGTTCGGTGCGCGGCGCGTGCAGATGGGTCTCGTTGCCCGGCGACACCTGCAGGATGCCGGTCTCCACCTCGGTAAAGCCCTGCTCCTCGAACCAGCCCCGGGTCGCCCGGGTGATGGCGCCGCGGGCCTGCAGGAACGGCCGGCGGTCTTGGTGCCGCCCCGGTTCCCACCAGGGCGACGGCGGCTTCGTCCCGCTCATCGCCGGTCCGCCCGAATAAGTTGCAAAAGGCTGGCATCATCAGGCGAAATCAGTATGTTGCAGCCCGAAACCGCTTCGCTGGCCTCGGGACATCGTCCGGATCGGTCCCGGGCCTGAAATCTAGGAAACATATCTGTGAAAGTCATCGCCAGTTCTATTCGCAAGGGCAACGTGATCGAGCAAGACGGCAAGCTCTACGTGGTTCTGACCGCCGAGAACATCCATCCCGGCAAGGGAACCCCGGTCAGCCAGATCGAAATGCGCCGAATCAGCGACGGCGTGAAGATCTCGGAGCGGTACAAGACCACGGACGCGGTGGAAAAGGCGACCATCGAGGACCAGAACTTCAATTACCTCTACAAGGATGCCGACGGCTTCCATTTCATGAATAACGACAATTACGACCAGGTGGCCGTGCAGAAAGACGTGATCGGCGATGCCGAGCCCTACCTGCAGGAAAACATGACCGTGAAACTGTCGCTGCACGGCCTGGTCCCGGTGGCCATCACCATGCCGCAGCGCGCCACGGTGGAAGTCGTCGATACCGAGCCGGTCACCAAGGGCCAGACCGCGTCGTCATCCTACAAGCCGGCGATGCTGGCCAACGGCGTCCGCACCCTGGTGCCGCCGCACATCGGTCCGGGCACCCGCATCGTGGTGATGACCGAAGACGGTTCCTACGTCGAGCGCGCCAAGGATTGAGCGGCGACTGACCGGCTACAAACGCAACTGTCGTCGCCCGGCTGGCGCGCATCCGCGCGCCAGCCGGGCGACCCAGTATGCGGCGCTGCCAGTGCCAGAGCCGTGCCGCCACCGTCTACTGGATCGCCCGCTTTCGCGGGCGATGACAACCGAGAGCGGGGCGTGCACCGCGCAGCTTGCGCCGCGCCATGCGTGGCTCCCTGGTCTACTTCCGCGCCGGCGGCGTCCAGCGATAGGCTGCGCCAAACCTGTTCCAGACATTGATGCCGGCAATCGCCGACGACAGGTATAGCAACTCCGTCTCGGAGAACTCTGCGCTGGCTTCCGCATAGACATCGTCGCTGACACCGTTCGCAACCGATGTGAGCGCCTCGGTCCAGACCAGCGCCGCGCGTTCGCGCACCGAATAGACCGGCGCTTCGCGCCACACTGCCAGTAGATCCAGCTTGGCTTTTGGCACGTCGAGCCCCTCAGCCAATATGATGTGATACTGCACGCAGAACGCGCAGCCATTGATCTGGGACGCGCGGATTTTCACCAGTTCGAGCGGCTGCTTGTCGAGCCCGTACAGCGCCGCGGCGCTGCCGAGCGCGCGCACCATGGCGTCGAGCTCGGGCGCGAGTTTACTGAAATTCTTGTGTTCGCTGCGCGGGGGATGGGCAAGTGACATCGCCGTCATTTCCTTTATTATAAGTGCACTGATATATTATAAGTGGGCTTATACCATGCGCAAGCTGATCAGTTTAGCCGACAGGTCACACGCTGCAACGTCGCGAAAACTGGCCAAGGGGAAAGTCCGGAAATCGGCAAAATCCGTCATCCCAGAAAAACGTACCGGACGCAAAATGGCCCCGGTGCCCGGCGTCCTTCCGCCTTCGCCCGGCATGGGCAAGCGCGGCGAGGCCGGCCATCTCGGCTACTTGTTGCGGCAGGCGCAGGCGGCGGCGCGGCTGACGCTGGAGCGGGCGCTCTCCGAACTCAATGTCACCCCGCCGCAATTCGCCGTGCTGACCATGCTGAAGGCCTATCCCGGCCTGTCCGGCGCCGACCTCGCCCGCGTGTCCCTGCTGACGCCGCAGACCGTCGGCCAGATCATCCGCAACCTCGAACGCGCCGGCGCCATCCGCAAGACGCCGCACCCGGTGCATGGTCGCGTCCTGCAATGGACCCTGACGACAAGGGGCACCGTGCTGCTTGGCAAATGCCGCCGCCATGCGATGGCGCTGGAGCGGCGACTGGCGTCCAGCCTGTCGGCCCGCACCGAAGTGACAGTGCGGCGCTGGCTTGTCGCCGTGGCGACGGAACTGGGGTGACCGGTTCCAGCGACGCAATGTCCCTGCCGCGTCCGCTTTCGCGGCGCTAAGCTGCCGCCATGACCCAGAATGATTCTCGTCTCCCGCTGTCGCGGCGCGCCATGCTGCAGGCCGGCCTGGGCGCAGGCGCCCTGCTCGCGCTGCCGGCCTCGGTGATCGCCGCACCCGCCGGCTTCGACGCGTGGCGCGAGGGCTTTCGCGCCCGCGCGCTGGCCAAGGGCGTGTCCGACGCCACCTACGCCCGGGTGATGGGCCGCATCGAACCGGACATGTCCGTGTTCAAGGCGATGCAGAAACAGCCGGAATTCCATGAGGAGCTCTGGCAATACGTCAACCGCCGCGCCTCCGACTGGCGCATCATCGCCGGCAAGGAGGCGCTGAAGAAGAACGCGGCGCTGTTCGGACGCATCGAGCAGGATTTTGGCGTCGAACGCGGCACGCTGCTGGCGCTGTGGGGCGTGGAGTCGGCCTATGGCGATCCCATCGTGCAGCAGAACCACATGCGGCCGGTGTTTCCGGCGCTGGCGGCCCTGGCCTGGAACGAGCCCCGGCGCCGCGCCTACTGGGAAACCGAGCTGATCAACGCGCTGAAGATCGTCGACAAGGGCTGGGGCACACCGGACGAAATGCGCGGCTCCTGGGCCGGCGCCATGGGTCATACCCAGTGGATGCCGGAAGTCTGGCTCAATGTCGGCATCGACTATGATCGCGATGGCAAGGTGTCGCCGTTTGGCCGCCCCGACGATGCGCTGGGCTCCAGCGCCAAATTCCTGGTCAACCGCGGCAAGTATCCGCGCGGCGAACACTGGGGCTATGAGGTCCGCGCTGTCGGTGCGACCTCGTCCGATGCGAAGCGCACCTTCGCCGCATGGTCGGCCGCCGGCGTCACCCGCGCCGACGGCCAGCCGTTCCCGCAACCGGGCGCCAGCGCCAAATTGTGGGTACCGGTAGCGGGCGGCCCCGCCTTCCTGCTCGGCCAGGGTTTTTATGCGGTGCGCAGCTACAATCCGTCGATGAACTACGCGTTGGCGATCTGCCATCTCGGCGACCGCATCTTAGGCAGCCCGCCGTTCATCCAGCCGTTCCCCGGTTCCGAGCGCATCCTGACGCTGGCCGAAGTGCAGGAAATACAGACCCGTCTCACCCGCGCCGGTTTCGACACCGGCGGCACCGACGGCCGCGTCGGCAACGACACCATGAAGGCGGTGAAGGACTATCAGTTGAAGATGGGCCTGCTGCCGGCCGACGGCTATGGCGGGCTGAAGGTGCTGGCAAGGTTGCGGCAGGGATCGTAGACCACACAAAGCGCGACTGTCATCGCCCGCGAAAGCGGGCGACCCACTAGACGCAGGTGCTGGTGATCGAGCCGGAACGCTGCCGTATACTTGGTCCCCCGCTTGCGCGGAGGACGACAGCGGCGATTGGGGCACCGTCATCGGCACCCACAATTATTTCGAGCTACCTGATCCTCGCCGGCCCCTCGTCGGGCACCGCCACATCGATCACCCGCATCTGCACGCGCTCCGCGCCCTGCCAGCGGTCCACTGTCAGCGACCCCGCCACATGCAGCACCTGGCCGCGGTTCGCCTGCAGCGCATTGCCGAGCTTCTGGCCGATGGAGCGAAACGCGATGCCGTTGACCATCGAGCCGTCACTCGACTTGAAGCGCAGCCGCAGATGCGCCTGGCCGACCTCGTCGGCATAGACCAACTGGTGCGACGGCAGCGCGATCACCGGCTCTGGATTGCCGGCGCCGAACGGCCCGGCACGGTTCAGCGTGTTCACCAGATCGGTGGTGACGCCGCGCGCGGTGACGGCGCCGTCGATGAACAGCTCCTTCTCGTTGCGCGATTTGGCAACGTCGCCGGCCAACGCCGCTTCCATGTAACCACGGAATTCGGCGAGGCGTTCCTTGCGCAAGGTGACGCCCGCTGCCATCGCGTGGCCGCCACCTTTGATCAGGATGCCCTCCTTGACCGCCTGCCGGACCACCTTGCCGATATCGACGCCGGAGATCGAACGGCCCGACCCCGTCCCGATGCCGCCCGGCTCCAGCGCAATGGCAAAGGCCGGCCGCGCGAATTTTTCCTTGAGCCGCGACGCCACCAGCCCGACCACGCCAGGATGCCAGCCCTCCGCCGCGGTCACGATCACCGAGCCCTTGTCCTCAAGGCCCAGTGACGCCATCGCCTCGGCTTCGGCCTGCGCCTCGGCCATCTGCTCGATGACCCGGCGCTCGGTGTTGAGCCGGTCGAGTTCGGCGGCGATGCGCGCGGCTTCGGAAATGTCGCCTTCGAGCAGCAGTTGCACGCCGAGATCGGCGCGGCCGATGCGGCCGCCGGCATTGATGCGCGGCCCCAGCATGAAGCCGAGATGCCAAGCCTCTGGCGGACCGCTGAGGCGCGACACATCCATCAGCGCGGTGTGGCCCACATGGTCGCGGCGGCGCAATGCGATCAGTCCCTTGGCGACGAAGGCGCGGTTGAGGCCGGTCAGCGACGCCACGTCGGCGACGGTGCCGAGCGCCACATGATGCAGCATGCCGAGCAGGTCCGGTTCCGGCATGGTCGGCGTCCAGAACCCGCGCCTCCGCAGTTCGCGGTTGACCGCCACCAGCGTGATGAAGACAAGGCCCACGGCAGCCAGATGGCCGAGGCCGGAGATGTCATCCGGGCGGTTTGGATTGACCAGCGCGTCGACCTCCGGCAGGTCGTCGCCGCATTGGTGATGGTCGATCACCACCACGGACATGCCGAGCTTCCGCGCTTCCGCCAGCGGTTCGAAGCTGGTAGTGCCGCAATCCACGGTCACCAGCAGCGTGGCGCCCTTGCCGGCCAGCATGGTGATGGCGTCGACGTTGGGACCGTAGCCCTCGAAGATGCGATCGGGAATATGGATCAGCGGGTCGAGCCCGCAATGGCGCAGATGCCAGGCCAGCAGCGCCGCAGACGTCGCGCCGTCGACGTCGTAGTCACCGAAGATCGCCACCTTCTCGCCGTTGGCGGCGGCATCGGCGATGCGGATCGCGGCGGCTTCCATCTGGGTCACGGTGAACGGATCCGGCATCAGCTTGCGGATGGTCGGATCGAGAAAATCCTCGACAGCGTCGAGTTCGACGCCGCGTCCAGCCAGCAGCCGCGCCAGCATTTCCGGCGGCTGATAGCGCTGCACCATGGCCAGCGCCCGCGCCGCGCCGCGCTGGTCGACCCGGTCGCGCCAGGTCTTACCGGTCGCCGACAAGGCGACGCCAAGAAATGCTGGCTGGGATTCAACGGGAAGGCTGATGGGGGGCGTCATGATGGCGGGACATAAGCACGAAGCAGCGGCGAGGCAAACCGTCCGAAACGAGCGATCTTCATCTCAGATATCGTCATCCTGAGGAGCGAGCCCTTGCGAGCCTCGAAGGATGCGGCAACGAGCGCGCGGCCCATCCTTCGAGGCCGTCGCAAGAGCGACGGCACCTCCAGCCGAAACGCAGTTGCGTTTCGGCTGGAGGTGACGGTGGAGTGTGCTGGAGACGCGTTCAGAGCCCAAAATGACGGAAAATCGACGCCGCGATGAAAAGGCCGATAGCAAGGATCACAAGCTTCTTCTTGGTCGGCATCGCATCAAGCCGAGCACGAATGTCGCTCAGGTCCTGAATGACTTTGGCGTCGGATTTTCGTTCCGACACTTCAGCACCCCATCCGCTTCGCCATGTCGTTAAAATCCTCCGCCACCACGTCCCAGGCGCCATCGGCCTTGAAATCGCGGCTCTGGTGCGGGCCGTATTCGGTCACCCGCGGCACGAAGCCGGTCTTCAGGCCGAGCGCCTGCGCGGCGGCGAGATCGTTGTTGTGGGCGGCCACCATCATCACCTGTTCCGGCTTCAGGTTCAGCAATGCAGCGGCGCCGAGATAGGATTCCGGATCCGGCTTGTAGTGCACGAACAGTTCCGCGCTCATGACCAGGTCCCACGGCAGACCTGCGAATTTCGCCATGTTGGTGAGCAGCGCCACGTTGCCGTTGGACAGCGGGCTGATGATGAATTTTGACTTCAGCCGCGTCAGACCGCTGACCGAGTCCGACCACGGATGCAGCCGGTGCCAGCCGAGCGTCATGTAGCTCAGGTCGGCGTCGGTCAGGCCCTTGATGTCGAACTTCGCCACCAGCATTTCCAGCGTTTGCCGGTGCAGCGTGTCGAGCTTGACGAAGCCGCGTTCGGGATGATGGCGCACCCGGTCCATGGACGGCGCATACCCCTGCCGCCAGGCATCGACCAGTTCGGCCCAGTCGGCGGTGATCCCGCGGGTTTTGCCCCATGCCGTGAAATCGGCAATCAGGCTGCCGCGCCAATCCACGACGGTGCCGAACACGTCGAAGATGAGGGCTTTGACGTCGGGCATCTCGCTCATGGTTCGCTCCCTGATTTGTTTTTCGTTGATAGCACCCACGCTGTCATTCCGGAGCGCGAGCGAACCCGGAACGACGGCTTAAAGAATCTTCCGGTACTGCATGAAGCCGGAATTATCGGCAACCTGATCGTACAGGATGCGCGCCTGCGCGTTGTCGTTCTGGGTCAGCCAGTGCACGCGGCTGCAGCCGGCGGCCTTCGCCTCCGCATAGACGCCCTCGATCAGCTTACGGCCAAGGCCGAGACCGCGCGCGCCGTCGGCGACGAACAGGTCCTGCAGATAGCAGTAGTTGCCGACCGTCCAGCTCGAGCGGTGATACAGATACTGCACGATGCCGGTGAGCTTGCCGTCGACATAGCCGCCGAGCAGGAACATCGGCTCGGCGGGATCGTGAAACCGCGCCCAGGCGGTGTCCGTGGCGATCTGCGGCAGCGTCGCCTTGTAGAAGGTTAGATAGCCGTTCCACAACGGCTCCCAGGCGGCGCGCTCATCGGCGCCGACCGGGCGGATCACGACTTCGGTCATGTCTGCTACTCAATCCAGGTGGAATTTCTCGAGCTGGCGATGCTCCGCCTTGATGTAGCGCACGGTACCGGTCACCGAACGCATCACCACCGTATCGGTCTCGATGACGTCCTTGCCGAACTTGACGCCCTCCAGCAGAGAACCGGTGGTCACGCCGGTGGCCGCGAACAGGCAGTCACCCCGCACCATGTCCTCGATTTCGTATTTCTTCTTAGCGTCCTTGATGCCCATCTTCAGCGTGCGTTCCCGCAGTTCCTCGCTGTCGATGATGAGCCGGGTCTGCATCTGGCCGCCGATGCAGCGCAAGGCGGCCGCAGAGAGCACGCCCTCGGGTGCACCGCCGCTGCCGAAATAGATATCGATGCCGGTCCGCGCCTCGGCCGTATGGATCACACCTGCCACGTCGCCGTCGCTGATCAGGCTGACCGCAGCGCCGAGCTTGCGGATCGCCGCGACCATTTCCGCGTGACGCGGGCGGTCGAGCAGAATGGCCGTGATCTCCGACGGCTTGACGCCCTTGGCCTTGGCCAGCGAGCGGATGTTGTCTTCGATCGATGCATCGAGATCCACGGTTCCCTTGGGATAGCCCGGACCGATGGCGATCTTGTGCATGTAGCAGTCCGGTGCGTGCAGCAAGGTGCCGCCGTCGGCCATGGCGATGGTCGCGATGGCGCCGGGCATGTTCTTGGCGCACAACACGGTGCCTTCCAGGGGATCGACGGCGATGTCGACCTTCGGGCCGTGGGTGCTGCCGACCTTCTCGCCGATGAAGAGCATCGGCGCCTCGTCGATCTCGCCTTCGCCGATCACGACGGTCCCGTCGATCGGCAATTTGTTGAGCTCCCGCCGCATGGCATCGACAGCCGCCTGGTCCGAGGCCTTTTCCAGGCCGCGGCCGCGCAGCCGCGCCGCCGACACCGCGGCACGCTCCGTCACACGCACGATTTCGAGCGTCAGGATGCGCTCGAGCAATTGCTGCGGAGGCACGGAAATATGGGTCGACATCGGCGAAACTCCTTGGACACGGCGGGCAACAGCCCGATCAACTCAAACGAACGCGATCAGTTCTTTTCGATACGGATCACCTGCGGGCGACCGCTGATGACCTTGTCCTGCTGCACGGCTTTCAGGGCGCGGCGCACCGCGTCTTCAGACGTCGCATAGGTGATCAGGATCACCGGCACCGGCGATGATTTCTTCGACGCGCCACCGGCATCGACATGGCCATCAGGATGCCGCTGCACGATCGACTCGATGGAAATCTTCTGTTCGGCCAGCCGCGTGGCGATGGTCGCGGCAGTGCCGGCGAGGTCGCGCGCCATCAGGCGGATGTAATAACCGCCCTCGTGGCGCTCCATCGGTGCCTTGGTCGTGGCCGCGAGCTTGGCAACCGGGCGTCCGAACGGCATCGCGCGCACATTGCGCGCCACGTCGGCGATATCAGCCAGCACGGCAGATGCCGTCGCAGCACCGCCTGCCCCCGGACCGACCAGCGTGATCGGCGCAATGCCGGCGCCGTCGATGGTCACCGCATTGGTGACGCCCATGACCTGGGCGATAGACGAGGTCCGGGGCACCATGGTGGGATGCACGCGCTGCTCGATGCCCTTGGCGGTGCGCACCGCCACGCCGAGCAGCTTGACGCGATAGCCGAGTTCCGATGCGGCGCGCAGATCGGCGGCGTCGATGGACGAGATGCCTTCCACATAGACCGCGCTCTGCGCCACCTTGGTGCCGAACGCCAGGCTCGCCAGGATGGCGAGTTTCTGCGCGGTATCGTGGCCGTCGATGTCGAATGACGGATCGGCCTCGGCATAGCCGAGCCGCTGCGCGTCGGCCAGACATTCGGCGAACGACAGCCCCTCCTGCTCCATGCGGGTCAGGATATAATTGCAGGTACCGTTGAGAATGCCGTAGACGCGATGAATGTCGGTGCCGGCGAGACCTTCGCGCAGCGTCTTGACCACCGGGATGGCGCCGGCGACCGCCGCCTCGTAGTTCAACGCGCCGCCATGCTTCTCGGCCAGCGCCGCCAGCTTCAGCCCATGCTTGGCGATCAGCGCCTTGTTGGCGGTGACCACCGATTTACCCAGGGTCAGCGCCGCCTCGATCGCCGACAACGCGGGGTCGCCGACGCCGCCCATCAGTTCGACGAAGCAGTCGACCTCGGGATCCTGCGCCAGCGCCAGCGGGCTCTTGGCCCACGTGACGTCGCGCAGATCGATGCCGCGCTTCTTTGTCCTGGAGCGCGCGGTCACCGCGGTGACGCGCATACTGCGGCCGCAGCGCGCTGCCAGCACCTTGCCTTGCTGTTCGATCAGACGGACTACTTCGGCCCCGACGGTGCCGAGTCCTGCGATACCCACCTTCAGGGGTGAAACCATAACGTCTAAAGCCTGCCGGAGAACTGGATTTGGCATGATCCGGTCGTACGACCGGATGCCGATTTGAGAGTTGGTCCTTACCGCCGGGTGGCGAGAGGAACCACGTTGTGCAATGTTTCGACGCCGCTTTCAAGGAAGCGGCGTACGCCGCGCGCAGCCTGGCGGATGCGCTGTTCGTTCTCCACCATGGCGATGCGCACGTAGCCCTCGCCATGTTCGCCGAAAGCGACGCCCGGCGATACCACCACGCCGGACTTCTCCACCAGCAGGGTCGAGAACTGCATGCTGCCGACATCGCGGAACGCCGGCGGCAGCGGTGCCCAAGCGAACATCGATGCGGACGGCGGTGGGATCTCCCAGCCGGCGCGGCCGAACGACTCCACCAGTGCATCGCGACGCTTGCGATAGATGTCGCGCATTTCGCGGATGCAGTCGTCGGGCCCGTTGAGCGCTGCCGTGGCCGCTACCTGGATCGGCGTGAACGCGCCGTAGTCGAGATAGGATTTGACCCGGGTAAGCGCCGCGATGATGCGCTCGTTACCGACCGCAAAGCCCATGCGCCAGCCGGCCATCGAGAACGTCTTGGACATCGAAGTGAACTCGACGGTGACATCGATGGCGCCCGGCACCTGCAGCACCGAGGGCGGCGGATTGTTGTCGTCGAAATAGACTTCGGCGTAAGCGAGGTCGGACAGGATGTAGATCTCGTGCTTCTTCGCGAAGGCCACCAGGTCCTTGTAGAAGTCGAGGCTGGCCACCTGTGCCGTCGGGTTCGACGGGTAGCAGACGATCATCGCAATCGGCTTCGGGATCGAATGGATGATTGCACGCTCGACCGCGTGGAAGAACTCCGGGCCGGGCTCGGACGGAACCGAACGGATCACACCGCCCGCCATCAGGAAGCCGAACGCGTGGATGGGGTAGCTCGGGTTGGGACACAGCACCACGTCGCCGGGCGCGGTGATCGCCTGCGCCACGTTGGCAAAGCCCTCCTTCGAGCCCAGCGTAGCCACCACCTGGGTGTCGGGATTGAGCTTCACGCCGAAGCGGCGGGCATAATAGCCGGCCTGGGCCTTGCGCAGGCCGGTGATGCCCTTGGACGCCGAATAGCGGTCGGTGCGCGGCTTGCCGAGGGTTTCCTTCAGCTTCTCGATCACATGCGGCGGCGTCGGCAGGTCCGGATTGCCCATGCCGAGGTCGATGATATCGGCGCCGGCGTTCCGCGCGGCTGCCTTGGCCCGGTTGACCTGTTCGAACACGTAGGGCGGCAGGCGGCGGATGCGGTAGAATTCGTCCATGGTCCTGGCTCCGGAACCGGTCAAGCGGGAATCGCGGTTGTCTGAGACGGTCAAAGTAAGCTGGTTGGCGCGAAAAGCCGCGTTGTTTCCGTGATCTCTACGAATTCAGGCACCGAACCGGTCCAACTTCGCCGAACTCGCTTCAGCATGCGGTTGAATCGGGATCTTTTTATCACGGAAGCCCGCCGACACCACCCTCCAGAGGTGGCTTTCGCTCACTTGGCGCCAGGTTTTGCAGGCAGGACGACAGCCTGGCGGTCGCGTGCGGCGATCAGCTCGGCCTGCATCTTGGCCTGGTCCGCCGCACTCATCGCCGTGCCTTCACGGCTGGTGGGCAGATCGTGCACTGGCAGGTACTCGCCGGCCTGCGCCGGTCGCGTCGGAGCGCCGGCCGGCGTTCCGACCATCGGCAGGTCGGCGATGGTCGAGGCGCAGCCGCCCAACGCAAGCGCGAGCAGCAATATTGCCGCTGCCGCTCCTGTTCCGCTGCCCCTGCCACCTGTCATCGATCTCAACATTCCCGAGCCACATCCACCGGCGATCCGCGACGGCTTCATCTACGCCGCGTCGCACCATTAAAACAAAATTCGCCGCAAACAATTAAGGTCCAGCGAACAAACCCGCCGCCTGGGTCGTTAGTGTGACCTAACCAAGGTCATTGTCGCATTGCAGCACATCGAATCCTGCGACATCTGCCGAACTGTGCCATCATCCGTCTGCAGGTGGCGCGGCGCCACCGGAAATGAAGTTGTTGCCTGGCCATGACTGACGTGACCACTGAGACTCCGACGGCGAAGAAATTCGATCCGGAAGCCTTTGCGCTCAACCTGGCGCGGGCCATGGAAAGCAGCGGCCAGGCGCTCGCCGCCTACCTGAAACCCGCCGAAAACGGCGAGATCAAGGACAAGCCGCCCAGCGAGGTCACCGAGGTCATCAAGACCTTCGGAACGGTTGCCGAATACTGGTTGTCCGACCAGACCCGCTCTGCCGACCTGCAAGCCCGGCTCGGCAACGCCTATCTCGACCTCTGGGGCTCGGCGGTGCGCCGCATGGCCGGTGAGCAGGCTGCCCCGGCCGCCGAGCCGCCGCCGCGCGACAAGCGTTTTGTCGACCCGGAATGGAAATCCAACCAGTTCTTCGATTTCGTCATGCAGGCCTATCTGCTGACCACGCAATGGGCCCATGATCTGGTCCACAACGCCGAGGGGCTCGATCCGCATACCCGCAAGAAGGCGGAGTTTTACGTCCAGCAGATCACCAATGCGCTGGCGCCATCGAATTTCGTGCTGACCAATCCGGAGGTGCTGCGCGAGACGGTGGCCTCGAATGGCCAGAATTTGGCGCGCGGCATGCAGATGCTGGCCGAGGATATCAATGCGGGCGGCGGCCAGTTGCGCATCCGCCAGTCCGATCCGGCCAATCTGGCCGTCGGCGTCAACATGGCGACGACCCCCGGCAAGGTCATCTTCCAGAACGAGATCATGCAGCTGATCCAGTATCAGCCGAGCACCGAAAACGTGCTGCGCACACCGCTGCTGATCGTGCCGCCGTGGATCAACAAGTTCTACATTCTCGACCTCAAGCCGGAAAAGTCCTTCATCAAGTGGTGCGTCGACCAGGGCGTCACCGTTTTCGTGATCTCCTGGGTCAATCCTGACAAGAGCCTCGGCGGCAAGACCTTCGACGACTACATGAAGCAGGGTCCGCTGGCGGCCATGGACGTCATCGAGCGGGTCACCGGCGAACTCAAGGTGCACACCATGGGCTATTGCGTCGGCGGCACCCTGCTCGCCTCGACGCTGGCCTGGCTGGCGGAGAAGCGCCGCGTGCGCGCCACGTCGGCAACGTTCCTGGCCGCCCAGGTCGACTTCACCCATGCCGGCGACCTCATGGTGTTCGTCGACGAGGAGCAGATCTCGGCGCTGGAAAAGGAGATGCAGGCCGCCGGCGTGCTCGACGGCGGCAAGATGGCCATGGCCTTCAACATGCTGCGCTCCAACGACCTGATCTGGTCTTACGTCGTCAGCAACTATCTCAAGGGCAAGCCGCCCTCCGCCTTCGACCTCTTGCACTGGAATTCCGACGCCACCCGGATGCCGGCAGCCAATCATTCGTTCTATTTGCGCAACTGCTATCTGGAGAACCGGCTGTCCACCGGCAGCATGGTGCTCGACAACACCCGGCTTGACCTGTCGAAGGTCAAGGTCCCCGTCTACAATCTCGCTACCCGCGAGGACCACATCGCGCCGGCCGAATCGGTGCTGTACGGCTCGCAGTTCTTCGGCGGTCCGGTGAAGTATGTGCTGTCTGGGTCCGGCCATATCGCCGGCGTCGTCAATCCCCCGGCATCGGGAAAGTATCAGTACTGGACCAACGACAAGATCGGGGCCGGGTCGGTCGCCGAGTGGCTGAAAGGCGCCCAGGAGCACAAGGGCTCGTGGTGGCCGGACTGGCGCGAATGGCTGGCCGCCATCGACCCCGAAGAGGTCCCGGCCCGCGCGGTCGGCACCGAAGCGCTACCGCCGCTGGAAGACGCCCCCGGCAGCTACGTGCGGGTGCGGGCGTAATCGAAACTGTCATTCCGGGGCGCGAGAGCGCAGCTCGAGCGAACCCGGAATCCCGACACGATGAACGGCTTGAGGTTCCCCGCCACTCCAGTTGGAGCGGCTGAGGTTCGCGGTCGACTTGCGCCGCCCCGCCCCGGAACGACGATGGCTCTCCACAGGCCCGCATTGGCGTTGTCGCATCAACCGTCTATGGTCCGGCAAAAGCACTACGTGAGAGCGGCAATCCCGATTTCAATCACCAATGATACGCCGCGCTGAGCGGAACCTGACCCCAAGAGGACGATGCTGATGACGCGCGAATTATTCTGGCTGACGCTGACCGTAATTCTCACCGGCCTGCTCTGGGTGCCCTATGTGCTCAACCGCTGCATGATCCGCGGCATTGGCGGCGCCATGGCCAATCCGTCGCGCAACGACAAGCCGCTGTCCGAATGGGCGAACCGGCTGCTGTTCGCCCATGACAACGCCGTCGAAAACCTCATCGTATTCGCGCCGCTGGTGCTGATCCTCAATGCGGCCGATGTATCGACCCCAACCACCGTGCTGGCTTGCGCCGTGTACTTCTGGTCGCGTCTTGCCCACCTCATCGTCTATGCCCTCGGGTTGCCGGTGTTCCGCACGCTGGCCTTCGTGGTCGGCTTCGGCGCCCAGGCAGTGCTGGCCGTTGCCATCCTGCGGCTGGCGTGATGTGAAACCTCTCCCCGCGCTCGGGAGAGGTTCTCTAAACAACTGAAGTTCATCGACATGATCCACCCGCCGCCGCAGCTCGAAACTGTCGTTCAGGAAATCGCCGAAGAGATGGCTGATCGGGCCGACCGCGGCGAGGTCGCCAGCTACATTCCGGAGCTGGCCGGCGTTGACGCCAGGCAGTTCGGCCTCGTGGTCATCGATGCCTCCGGTAACGTCGCCGCCGGCGGTGACGCTGACGTACCGTTCTCGATCCAGAGCATCTCAAAGGTGTTCACGCTGACGCTGGCGCTGGGCATGGTCGGTGACCGCCTCTGGCGCCATGTCGGCCGCGAGCCGTCCGGCAATCCGTTCAACTCCATCGTCCAGCTCGAGCGCGAGCGTGGCGTGCCGCGCAATCCCTTCATCAATGCCGGCGCCATCGCCGTCACCGACGTCATCCTGTCCGGCCACCAGCCGCGCGAGGCGATCGGCGAAATCCTGCGCTTCATGCAGTTTCTCGCCGGCGACACCTCGATTGTCATCGATGAAACCGTCGCCGCCTCGGAAAAGCGCACCGGCTTTCGCAACACGGCGCTGGCCAACTACATGAAGTCGTTCGGCGTGCTGGAAAATCCCGTGGATTTTACGCTCGGCGTTTATTTCCATCACTGCGCCATCGCGATGTCGTGCCGGCAGCTGGCGATGGCCGGTCGCTACCTCGCTTATGCGGGCCGCAATCCCTCGACCGGGCTGTCCGTGGTGTCGCCCGAGCGGGCGCGGCGCATCAATGCGCTGATGCTGACCTGCGGCCACTATGACGGCTCCGGCGAATTCGCCTATCGGGTCGGCCTGCCCGGCAAGAGCGGCGTCGGCGGCGGCATCATGGCGGTGGCGCCCGGCAAGGCCTCGATCGCGGTGTGGGCGCCCGGTCTCGACAAGGCCGGCAATTCCCACCTCGGGCGCGTCGCTTTGGAGGCCCTTACCCGACGGATGGGCTGGTCGATCTTCGGCATCTGACGTGGCGGCATCTGCTCAAAAAAGAGGGCCGAAACATTGGTGTTTCGACCCTCAATCGCATCTGGTGTACGCAAGTTACGCGGTGGCGGCCTTACAACTGCAAAGCGCATTAGTGCTCGCGAGCCAGTTCGGTTTCGCGACGGTCGTCCTGGATCGCCTGCTCGTGGTACCAGCTGCCGAACGCTTCCGTGCAGATGCTGGGTGCCGCGATCTGCGCAGGCTGCGCATGATTGCGGAAGCCCGCCGCGGCGCGTGGCCTGACGGGGAATTGGTAGATCTTTGCAGATCCAGTGAAGAAGCCCGTAGTCATCTTTGTTTCCTCTCAATACAACTCGTGGTGAGTCATATATTGTAGCAGAATTGCACTTCGATTGCGCGATTTGCCTCCATAAATGCAGAAAATGCCTACAATATGCTCACAGATGCCTTTGCCCCTTTGAGGCGCAGCCATCCGGAGCCAACCGCTTGGGCGATCCCGGGTTCCACGCGAGCAATCGCGCAATCCGGCCCATAGCGAGCAGCGATGCCAAATTTTCCGCAGTGCGGGCCCGCGCAGCGTTGTGCTGCGGAAAACCACTGGAATTAGGCGCGACAATGCGCCGCGGCGGCAGCGTGCGGCCCGAGCATGTCCCGCGGGGGCTAACCGCGCGGACCGCGCGGTGGCAACAAGCCGGCGAAAATCGGCAGCAACGCGCGAAGGTTCCAGCCCCAGAGCCGCTGGTCTCCAATTGGCATATTAAATGCTTGGTAAGGACCGGCCGCTGGTGGTCGGTCCTGTTCCGGTCGCCAGCAAGCTCTCAGGGTTTCCACCCTTCGCATCGTCAACTCTCATGAGAGATCCGCATGACAAAGTATAAGCTCGAGTATATTTGGCTCGACGGTTACACGCCGGTTCCGAACCTGCGTGGCAAGACGCAGATCAAGGAATTCGAATCCTTCCCGACGCTGGAACAGCTGCCGCTCTGGGGCTTCGACGGATCGTCGACCATGCAGGCCGAAGGCCACAGCTCCGACTGCGTTCTGAAGCCGGTTGCGGTCTATCCGGACGGCGCCCGCGAGAACGGCGCTCTGGTCATGTGCGAAGTCATGATGCCCGATGGCGTCACCCCGCATTCCACCAACACCCGCGCCACCATTCTTGACGATGCCGGCGCCTGGTTCGGTTTCGAGCAGGAATACTTCTTCTACGAGAACGGCCGCCCGCTCGGCTTCCCCGCCGATGGCTATCCGGCGCCCCAGGGCCCCTACTACACCGGCGTCGGCTACAAGAACGTCGGTTCGGTTGCCCGCGAGATCGTCGAAGAGCACCTCGACCTCTGCCTCGAAGCCGGCATCAACCACGAAGGCATCAACGCCGAAGTGGCCAAGGGCCAGTGGGAATTCCAGATCTTCGGCAAGGGCTCCAAGAGGGCCGCTGACGAAATGTGGATCGCCCGCTACCTGATGCTGCGCCTCACCGAGAAATACGGCATCGACATCGAATTCCACTGCAAGCCGCTCGGCGACACCGACTGGAACGGTTCGGGCATGCACGCCAACTTCTCGACCGAATACATGCGTACGGTCGGCGGCAAGGAGTACTTCGAAGCTCTGATGGCGGCGTTCGGCAAGAACTGGGAAGCCCACATCGCCGTCTACGGTCCGGACAACCATCTGCGCCTGACCGGCAAGCACGAAACGGCACCGTGGAACAAGTTCAGCTACGGCATCGCCGATCGCGGCGCGTCGATCCGCGTCCCGCATTCCTTCATCAACAACGACTACAAGGGCTATCTGGAAGATCGCCGCCCGAACTCCCAGGGTGACCCCTACGCCATCGCTTCGCAGATCCTGAAGACGATTGCGGAAGTGCCCACCGTCAAGAAGTCGGCCGCGGCGTAAGCCAAAGCAACTGCTCAATGCGAAACGGCCCGGACGCAAGTCCGGGCCGTTTTGCTTTCTTAACCTCTCCCCGCTCTTTTGCGGGGAGAGGTCGACTGGCGAAGCGCAGCGAAGCCAGTCGGGTGAGGGGCGAGACAGACGGCATAAACACCCGCGCTCTCTCGAAGCCGGAGTTCGCAAAGCGAATGACGCTGAAGGCGGAGCGATCAGACTGCTCATACAGAGACTTGGCAGTGTGCCCTGCCCCTCACCCGGCGCTACGCGCCGACCTCTCCCCGCGCAAGATGCGGGGAGAGGTTAAGGCAGGCCCTCAGTCCAGCCCGAGCATCAGCCGCATGTTCTGCACGGCCGCGCCGGATGCGCCCTTGCCGAGATTGTCGAGCCGCGCCACCAGCACCGCCTGGCGGTGCTGGTCGCTGGCGAACACGTAGAGTTCGAGCCTGTTGGTCTCGTTCAGCGCCTCCGGCTCGATTTTTCCGGCTTTGAAAGCCACGTCATCCAAAGGCATCACCGAGACGTAGCTGCTCCCCACATATCGTTGAGCCAATGCCGCGTGCAGATCGGCAGCGGCGGGTTTGCCCGGCAGCGTGTCGAGGTGTAGCGGGATCGAGACCAGCATGCCTTGCCGATAGTTGCCGACCGACGGCACGAAAATCGGCCGCCGCGTCAGATGCGAATACGGCTGCGTCTCCGGCACGTGCTTGTGCTCGAATCCAAGACCGTAAAGCTGGAAGGCCGGCGCGGTGCCATCTTCGAAGTCCTTGATCATCGCATTGCCGCCGCCGGAATAGCCGCTGACAGCATTGATGGTGACGGGATAATCTGCGGGCAGCAGCCCGGCATCGACCAGCGGCCGCAGCAGCGCGATCGCCCCGGTCGGATAGCAGCCGGGATTCGAGACTTTCCGCGCGGCGCGGATCTTGTCGGCCTGGTCCGGCGCCAGTTCGGGGAAGCCATAGGCCCAGTCCGGCGCCACGCGATACGCTGTGGATGCATCGAGCACCTTCGGTCCCGCTGCGCCCATGCTGTCGATCAGTGCCACGGTCTCTTTGGCGGCGTCGTCGGGCAGGCAGAGGATCACGAGATCGACCTCCTCCATCAGCGCCCGCTTGGCAGCCGGATCCTTTCGCTTGTCGTCGGCGATGGTCTTCACCGCCACGTCGCTCTGTCCCGCCAGCCGCTCGCGAATGCCGAGCCCGGTGGTGCCCGACCCGCCGTCGACGAAGACCGATGGCGTCGTCGCGGCGCTGGCGCCGGAGGTTGCGTCCTTCAACATGGTGCTGCTCATCACATGATCCCTTCGGGCGTCGTCATATCATTCATCTGTGTCAGTTCATTCGCGAACAGTTGCGGCCGCAGCGAACGCATCTTGGCCGCCAGCCCCCTTGCTGCAGAATCCGGCTGCGCTGCCAGCGCGCCGGCCACCGCCGCGTAATCGACGTCGGTCTTGTGCTGGTTGAGCTTGAAGCTGCCTTCGACCTCGTCCACCGCCATCACCACGCCGACAATCGCCTTCTTCATGGCCTCGAACCGCCCGGCCGTCATCTTCGCCGACGTCCACGGTGGCTTCGGCAACAGCCAGTTCTCGAATTTGCCGCTGAGCGCGTCAAGGTGCGGGCCAAGTTCGTCGTCTGACATGACCCGCACCGGCCCCGTCAGATGCGCCGCCTGATACAGCCAGGTCGGCACCTGGTCCGGCGACGCATACCAGTCGGCGGAGACATAGGCATCGGCGCCGGTCACTGCCATCACCCAGGGCGACGCGCCGTCCGCCAGCTTCAGCAGCGGATTGTTCCGCGCCATGTGAAACGCCAGAAGCGGCGTGCCGTCCGCGGCGTAGTCGACGCAGAACGGCAGCGCTGAAGCCACCGGCTTGCGGCCGTCCCACGCACAGACGGTACCGAAGCCGCGCGCTTCCGCGAACGCCAGAGCGGCGGCGCGGTCGGGCTTGAATGGCGGTGGCGTGTACATTGCGAGCTCCTGCTGGGTAAGGGGCCGTCGGATCAGGTCGCGTTGTTTGGAAGCAAGCTGCCGCGGACCGGATCCGGCGGCAGTGGGACGATCTAAACGCGAACGCCTGCACCTGCCGCGGGAATGCGGCGGCGACGGGCGATGTTGCTGGTAGCAGCGTTGATCATGGGCGCGGTCATAAGGCCGCGCCCATATTTCGTCAAGGCGATCAGATCGCGGGGCTCCACGGCGCCGGCACCAGCCGGTAGCCGTTGCCGTCTTTCTCGACAAAGCCGTTGGCCGGGAACGGGTAATGGAAGCCCTGCACCCGCATGCGGTCGGCCACCAGCATGTCGTAGACCTTGCGCCGCGTGGTTTCCGCCTGCGCCGGATCCTGGTCGAACATCAGGTGCCAGCCCGGATTGGTGACAAACAGCGACGGATGGTTGGTGACGTCGGACTGGATGAACAGCTTGTCCGAGCCCGACGACAGCACATAGGAGGTGTGGCCCGGAGTGTGGCCGACCGACTCGACCGCCAGCAGGCCCGGCACGACGTCCTTGCCCCACTCATAGGGCGTGACCTTCTTCTTCAGCCCGTCGACGAACACCTTGCGGTTGCTGACGAACAGCCCCTTCATGCGCTCGCTGGCAGCCTTGCTCATCTCGCCGTCGTCCATCCAGTATTTCCATTCGGCTGCCGGCACGAGCACTTCCGCATTGGGGAAGGCCAGCGAGCCGTCGGCCGCGAGCAGGCCGTTCACATGGTCGCCGTGGAAATGCGAGATCACCACCATGTCGACGGCCTTGGGATCGATCCCCGCGGCGGCCATGTTGGTGGCGAACTGCCCGACCTTGCCCTTGCTGGCGGCGAAGGCGCCCGGCCCGTTGCCGGTGTCGATCACCACCAGCTTGCCGCCGGTATTGATCACCAGCGGGGCAAAATGGATGGTCATCTTGTCCTTGGGCATGAAGGCCTTCTCGAGCGCGGCGTTGACCTCGTCCTTCTTGGCGTTCAGCACCAGCGTGTCGGGCAGCGGAAACGTGTTGGCGCCGTCGGAGATGGCATTCACCTGGGCGTCGCCGACATTGTAGCGGTAGAAGCTGGGCGCCTGCTTGTCGGCGAGCGGTGCGGCGGCGCGTGCGGTCTTGGCGGCGAACAGCGGCGCTGCAGCGAAAGCGGCGGCTCCGGCGAGGGCCTGGCGGCGTGACAGATTCATCGTGCAGTCTCCATCTGGTCTTGGATATCGCCCCGCGCATTGCGGGTCGTCTTGGTGACGTTCGGTATCTCGCGGGCACACGAGCAGTTGCTCCGTCCGCCGGTCAACCCCCGCCTCCCCAGTTTATTCCGGATCAAAAGGTCGCAGGCCTCAGACCGTTCGCCAGATCCATTGCGCGATCAGCGAAATCACGTCGCCGAACAGCAACAGCACGGCCGACCACACAAGCGCCGAGACGAAATTCGCGATCTGGAACCGCCAGTACGGCATCTCGAAAATGCCGGCGGCCAGCGGCACCGAGGCACGCAGCGGGCCGAAGAACCGGCCGATGAAAATGCTCGGCACGCCCCAGTTCTGCACGAAGGCTTCGCCGCGCAACAGGATGTCGGGATAGCGCGACAGCGGCCATATCCGGGCGACCTGATGCTTGTATTTGAAGCCGAACCAATACGACAGCCAGTCGCCCAACGCCGCGCCAACGCCGCCGGCAATCCACACCGGCCAGAAGCTGATACCGCTGACCCCGATCAGTGCGCCGATTGCTACCAGCGCCCCCCAGGCCGGGATCAGCAGCGAAATGAACGCCAGCGACTCGCCGAACGCCAGCACCAGCACCAGCGGCGCAGCCCAGGCTTGATGCAGGCGCACGAATTCGATCAGACCGTGCACCATGCCGTCCATGCCGTGATGTTCCTTCCGCGGCGCCGAAATTTCGGCGGTACCGCTGAACCTATTTGCCCCGCCTGCGTCTCAGGACAGGTAGACCGGCTGCCCCGATCACAGCAAGTCACAACACGAATAGCGATCGGGCGCTGACCTTCATCTCTCCAGAAGCGAACAAGAGGAAAGTGATGATCGGATCGCTGATGATGCGCGTGAGCGCGGTGCTGTTGCTGGTCGGCATGCTGGCCGGCATCGTGATGGGAATCCAGCAGAATTTCCTGCTCGGCCCGGCCCATGCGCATCTCAACCTGGTCGGCGGCGTGCTGCTGTTCCTGGTCGGCCTGTATTACCGGCTATTCCCGGCGGTCGGTCAGACCACCCTCGCCCGGGTCCAGGGCTGGCTGCACATCATCGGCGGCATCCTGTTCCCCGCCGGCATTGCCCTGGCCATCGGCGCCAGCCACGCCTGGGAGCCGGTGGCGATCGTCGGCGCCCTGATCGTACTCACCGCCATGGCGCTGTTTGCCGTGGTGGTGTTCCGGGCCGAACGTAAGCGGGTCATGGAAGTCACCGGCCGGACCGCCAGGGTCAGCGCGGCATAACCCAAATCGACCCGGCAAAACTCACGGGACGACAGCCTCTTGGATCGCTCGGCTGAAGCGGAGGGAAGAGTTTATGAAACCCAGCTTTCGGTAGAAGACATGCGCCTCTGTTCTGGTCACGGCGGTGGTCAGTTCCAGAACGCTGCAACCCGCCTGCCGTGCGAGGAAATCGCCGGCATCGATCAATGCCCGACCGATTCCGCCTCCCCGTCCCCCATCACGCACCACCAGCGCGGTTATCCGTGCCACGGGTTCGCGGAGGTGGAGCATGGCGGAGAATTGCAAAGCGATCAGTCCGACAACCTCGTCGTGCCGGGTCGCGACAAGAACCGGATCCGTGCCTGAGGCGGCAAGCAGATTCAGGCGGGCCTGCACATCCTCGGCGCTGAAGTCGTAGCCGAGTTGACCGAGCAGTTCCTGCACCGCCAGCCGGTCTTCTGACGTTACGAGACGGGTGCGGATCATGAGGGCCATGCCGGTCTGAGGTATTATGGGGAAGCGATAACCAGGCCGCCATCGATTGTCCATGCGATCGCTGCAGGCCGGCGCGGCGGCGGGCGGTGGCGTTGACCGCCCTGGTCATGCTACGGGCACGACACCCGCCATCTCTCGAGGGCCCCGATCACATTGCCAACGTAACCGTGGCATAGTCAGGGAAACCGATTCGCCGCCGCTGCGCGCAACACATAAAGACCCATGACGAAGCCATTGAAATCAAACGCTAAAGACGATCTGTTTCAGGGCGCCGCGCCGAAGGCAGCCACCGCTTCGAAGGCGCCCTCCCGCGCTGCAACCGCCGAGGATGGCTACACCGCTGCCGACATCGAGGTGCTGGAAGGCCTGGAACCGGTGCGGCGCCGGCCTGGCATGTATATCGGCGGCACCGACGAGAAGGCGCTGCACCATCTGTTCGCCGAGGTGATCGACAACTCCATGGACGAGGCGCTGGCCGGGCACGCCTCCTTCATCGAGGTCTCGCTGAGCGCGGACGGCTTTCTTACGGTGATGGACAACGGCCGCGGCATCCCGGTCGACCCGCATCCCAAGTTCCCGAAGAAGTCGGCGCTCGAAGTCATCATGTGCACGCTGCATGCCGGCGGCAAGTTCGACTCCAAGGTCTACGAGACCTCCGGCGGCCTGCACGGCGTCGGCGTGTCCGTGGTCAACGCGCTGTCCTCCCTGCTCGAGGTCGAGGTCGCCCGTAACCAGCAGCTCTACAAGATGACCTTTGCCCGCGGCATTCCGCAGGGCAAGCTCGAGGACCTCGGCAAGGTCCACAACCGCCGCGGCACCACCATCCGTTTCAAGCCGGATACCGACATCTTCGGCGCCAAGGCGGCATTCAAGCCGCAGCGTCTGTTCAAGATGGCGCGCTCGAAAGCCTACCTGTTCGGCGGCGTGAAGATCCGGTGGAAATGTGATCCCGAACTGCTGAAGGGCATCGAGGGCGTGCCGTCCGAGGACGAGTTCCACTTCCCCGGCGGCCTCAAGGACTATCTGGCAGCCGCTATCCATGCCGACACCCTGGTGCATCCGGAGATATTCTCCGGCAAGTCCGGCCGCAACGGTGCCCACGGCGCCTGCGAATGGGCGGTGGCCTGGACCGCCGACGCCGACGGCTTCATGTCGTCCTACACCAACACCGTGCCGACCCCCGACGGCGGCACCCATGAGGCCGGCATGCGCAGCGCCATGCTGCGCGGCCTCAAGGACCACGCCGAACGTGCCGGCCAGAGCAAGCGCGCCGCCACCATCACCTCGGAAGACGTCATGGTCGGCGCCGCCGTGATGCTGTCGGTGTTCGTGCGCGAGCCGGAATTCCAGGGCCAGACCAAGGACCGCCTCGCAACCGCCGAGGCCCAGAAAATCGTCGAACAAGCCATCAAAGACCCGTTCGATCACTGGCTGTCCGGCAATCCCGTCCAGGCCAACAAGCTGCTGGAATTCGTGCTCGAGCGCGCCGACGAGCGGCTGCGCCGCCGCGCCGAAAAGGAAACCTCGCGCAAGACTGCGGTGAAGAAGCTGCGGCTGCCGGGCAAGCTGTCCGACTGCACCAACACCGCCACTGAAGGCTCGGAACTGTTCCTGGTCGAGGGCGACTCGGCCGGCGGCAGCGCCAAGCAGGCGCGCGACCGCAAGACCCAGGCCATCCTGCCGTTGCGTGGAAAAATCCTCAACGTGGCCTCGGCCACCAAGGACAAGATCACCGCCAACGCGCAGATCTCCGACCTCCTGCAGGCGATCGGCTGCGGCACAGGCGTCAATTATCGTGAAGAGGATCTGCGCTATTCCCGCGTGATCATCATGACCGACGCCGACGTCGACGGCGCACATATCGCCTCATTGCTGATCACCTTCTTCTATCGGCAGACGCCGAAGCTGATCGACGAGGGCCATCTGTACCTCGCTGTGCCCCCGCTCTACCGCATGACTCACGGCAGCAAGACCGTGTACGCCCGCGACGAGGCGCATCGCGACGCGCTGCTGAAGAGCGAGTTCAACGCCAACGCCAAGGTCGATATCGGCCGCTTCAAAGGCCTTGGCGAGATGATGCCGGCGCAGCTCAAGGAGACCACCATGGATCCCGCGAAGCGCACCCTGCTCCGCGTCAACCTGGCGGACATCGACCGCGAAGACACCGCCGACTCCGTGGAGCGCCTGATGGGCACCAAGGCCGACGCCCGCTTCGCCTTCATCTCCGACAAGGCGGAATTCGCGGACGAGGATCTGCTGGACGTTTAGCGGAGCGCAGCCTCTCAGTGGGTAGGTAAAGCGCCTTGCGCCGCACCCACCTTCACGCGTTCACGCTGCCGTGCCTGTCTTTCCGACCTTTCGCGCCCGCTCCTGACCAGCCCTTTGCGCGACTGGCCGCCTGGCGGGCGAACCGGCGACCAACACCTGTTGGCGCCTTTGCGGCGCAAGGCGCCTCAAGCGTCCCTATTTCCAACATCCGGAAGCCCCCCGCAGATCCCTGGTCGCACCGCAAAATTTGAGGTGCGCGCCTCATTACGATGGACAGCAGATGCAAACCCGATAAGCTGCACGTCGAAGTGGCCGCAAGCAGCTACTCAATCGTCAAAAAACGGCAAGGGAGAGCGAGACATGAACCGGATCTTACTGGCTGGTACGGCTGCGATTTTCGCCCTGGCAAGTGTCAGCGGAGCACAGGCCGCGGACAAGAAGACGCTGGCCTTCGTGGTCAACGGCGCCTCTGATTTCTGGAAAGCCGCGGAAGCTGGCGTCAAGAAGGCCCAGGGCGAACTGCCGAATTACACCCTGACATTCAAATATCCCGAACAGGCCTCGGCGGCGATCCAGATCAGGCTGATGGACGATCTGGTCGCGGCCGGTGTGGCCGGCATCATGGTCAGTTCGGCCGACCCCAAGACCTCGAGCGAAGCCCTCAACCGCATTGGCGGCCAGGTTGCCCTCTTCACCACCGACAGCGACGCGCCGGAGACCAAGCGTGTCGCCTATATCGGCTCCAGCAACACCGACGCCGGCAAGCAGGCCGGTCGGCTGGTGCTGAAGGCGCTGCCGAACGGCGGCAAGTGCATGGGCTTTGTCGGCCTGCTCGGCGCCGACAACGCCAAGGAGCGCATCCAGGGCGTCAAGGACACCATCAAGGGATCCAAGGTGACGCTGGTCGACGTGCGCGGCGATGACATCGACCAGACCCGCGCCAAACGCAACGTCGAAGACACCCTGACCGCCAATCCCGACATCAACTGCATGATCGGCTTCTATTCGTACAACACGCCGCGGATCTACGAGGCGCTCAAGGATGCCGGCAAGCTCAAGCAGGTCACCATCATTGGCTTCGACGAAGATCCGATCACCCTGGGCGGCGTCAAGGAAGGCACCATCGCCGGCACCGTGGTGCAGCAGCCCTATGAGTGGGGCTATCAGGGCATGAAGGACATGGCCAAATATCTCGAAGGCGACAAATCCTTCATCCCGGCCAACAAGCTGATCATCATCCCAACCAAGATCATCGAAGCGTCGAACGTCGATGCCTTCTGGGCCGAGCTCAAGCAGCGTCAGGGCAAATAGCGCGATGCGGCGGCCGCGGGTCTGCCGGCGGTCGCCGTTCGCCATCCCTTCTTCGCAACTTCCTATCCACGATGCGGATACGGCGCGGCCACGCGCAGGCAATGAGGCATGCAGCAACCCATCCTCGAACTGATCGGCATCAGCAAATCCTATCCCGGCGTGAAGGCGCTCGCCGAGGTCAGCCTGTCTGTGGCGGCGGGCGAGGTGGTCGGGCTAATCGGGGAGAACGGCGCCGGCAAGAGCACGCTGATGCGGATCCTGGGGGGCGTCACCGAGCCCAGCGCGGGACAGATCAAGCTGCGCGGCCAGCCCTACGACCGGCTCACCGTGCGCGAGGCGATCGACAATGGCATCGCCTTCGTCCACCAGGAACTCAACCTGTTCGATAATCTCGATGTCGCTGCCAACGTGTTCTTCGGCCGCGAGCCGCTGTCGTTCGGGCCGCTACAGCTGGTCGATACCAAGACGATGGTGGCGCGCACAAAACCCCTGCTCGACCGGCTCGGCGCGGATTTCAGGCCCGACACGCCGGTTTCGGAGCTTTCGCTCGCACAGCGCCGGCTGGTCGAAATCGCCAAGGCGCTCTCGCTGGGTGCGCAGGTCGTCATCATGGACGAACCGACGTCCAGCCTGACCCTGACCGAAACAAACCGCCTGCTGGCGATCGTCGGCGAACTGAAGACCGCAGGCGTCAGCGTCATTTTCATCACCCATCGCCTGCACGAGATCGAGCAATGCGCCGACCGCGTCGTCGCGCTGCGCGACGGCAAAGTGGTGGGGACGCTGCAGAAGACGGAGATCGACCACGACCGCATGATCCGTCTGATGATCGGCCGCGACCTCAGGGCGCTATACACGCCGCCGAAATCCGCCCGCGGCGACGAGATCCTTGTGGTCCAGAACATGCGCACCACCACCTGGCCCGGCTGCGCCGTCAATTTTTCGCTGCGCCGTGGCGAGATCGTCGGCTTGGCGGGACTGGTCGGCTCCGGCCGCACCGAACTTGCGCGCACCATCTTCGGCATCGACCGGCCGCTCGGCGGGACGATCGAAATCTCCGGCCGGCCATTGAACGTCGCATCGCCGCGCGATGCCATCGCGCATGGCATCTACCTCGTCCCCGAGGATCGCAAGCAGGCCGGCCTGATCCTGGAGGACGATATCACCGGCAATATCTCGTTGCCGAACCTGAACCATTTCGCGAAGGCCTGTCTGCTCAATCGCCATCGCGAGCAGGACACCGCGAAGCAACAGGCGAAGGCGCTCAACATCAGGGCGCCCTCGGTCGCCAGCGTGGTCGGCACCCTCTCAGGCGGCAACCAGCAGAAGGTGGTGCTCGCAAAATGGCTGGCCATGTCGCCGAGCGTGGTGCTGTTCGACGAACCGACGCGGGGGATCGACGTCGGCGCCAAGAGCGAGATCTACACCTTGATCCGCGCGCTCGCCGATGCCGGCATCGCGGTGCTGATGATTTCCAGCGACATGGAGGAAGTGATCGGCGTCAGCGACCGCATCCTGGTCATGCATGAGGGCGCCATCAGCGGCGAACTCGATCGCCCTCAATTCTGTGAACACAATTTGATGCAGCTTGCCGTGGGCAAGTCCATGAGTTCGGAAGCGACATGCTGAAAAAAGATCTAGGGCTCCTGGTCCTCATTCTGGTGGTCGGCACCATCGTCGCGATCATCAACCCGCGTTTTCTGTCGCCGATCAACCTGGCCAATACCGCCAACCTGATCGGCCTGTTCGGACTGTTCTCGCTCGGCGAGGGCCTGGTGATCATCACCGCCGGCATCGACCTCTCCATCGGATCCGTGTTCGCCCTGCTCGGCGTGATCTTCGTCGACCTGCTGGTGACCTACGACCTGCCCTGGCCGGTGGCGGTCCTGGTCATGCTGGTGGCCGGGACATTGATCGGGCTGATCAACGGCTTTCTGATCACGCGGATGCGCCTGCAGCCCTTCGTGGTGACATTGTGCGGGTTGTTGCTGTATCGCGGCATCGCCCGCTACTACACCAATGACGGCACCGCCGGATTTGCCTTCGGGCAGAGCTTTCCGACATTGGAGTGGCTCACCACCGGGCGCAGCTACGGCGTGCCGCACACCTTCATCGCCTTCGTCGTCATCGCGCTGGCGATGGCCGTGCTGCTGCATCGCTCGGTGTTCGGCCGCTATCTGTTCGCGGTGGGCCGCAACGAGGAGGCGGCGCGCTATTCCGGTATCCGCACCGGCCGCGTGGTGCTCGCGGCCTACGTCATCTGCGGCCTGCTCGCCGGCCTCGCCTCGATTTTTCTCACGATGTACACCCGCTCGATCTCGCCGGCGTCGCACGGCAATTTCTACGAGCTGTACGGCATCGCTGCGGCGGTGCTCGGCGGCTGCTCGCTGCGCGGCGGCGAAGGCTCGATCATGGGCATCGTGCTCGGCGCCATCCTGCTGCAGATCCTGCAGAACCTCGTCAACCTGCTGGGCATCCCCAGTTCGCTGAATTTCGCTGTGATGGGCGCGGTGATCCTGATCGGCGTGCTGGCCGACCAGCAGTTCAAGGATTATCGCCAGCGACGGAGCGTTGGCCGCGAGAAATCGTAGGGTGGGCAAAGGCGCCCTTGCGCCGCCGATCATGCGGCTCGCACGATGTTTAACGCTTGAAACCATTCCCGCCCTCCTCTCGTATCTCCCTCATGCGCATCCCCTTCCTGACCCTCGGACTACTCGCTTTGCTCATTGGCCTCCTATGGATCGGCCAGGGCACCGGTTACGTGAACTGGCCGCAGTCCAGCTTCATGATCCAGCAGACCCAGTGGGCCTGGTACGGCGCCGCGCTGGCCGCGGTCGGGCTCGGCCTGATGGCGCTCAGCCGTCGGTAGGCGGCCTCTTCCTTCCGGTCGCCGAGACCGTCATGATCGCACCAACCGGATTCGCAGGACGAAATCCGGACGATCAATCGGCCGGGGGCGACACGCATGACCAATCCACTGTTCGATCTCACCGGTCGCGTGGCCATCGTCACCGGCGGCAATGCGGGCATCGGCCTCGCCATGGCGCGCGGACTGGCCGAAGCCGGCGCATCGGTGGTTATCGCCGACCTCAACAGTGCGAATTCGGAACAGGCGAAGGCCGCGCTGGAAATCTCCGGTCGGCCGGTGCTGGCGCTCACGACTGACGTCACGGTGCCCACATCGGTCGCGAACATGGTCGCGGCGACCGTGAAGGAATTCGGCCGTGTCGACATCCTCGTCAACAATGCCGGCATCAGCATCGCCGCCCCGGCGGAGACCATGACGCTGGCGGAATGGCAGAAGGTCATCGACGTCAACATGACCGCGCCGTTCCTGTGCGCGCAGGCGGTGTATCCGGCGATGAAGGACGCGGGCGGCGGCAAGATCATCAACATCGCCTCGGTGCTGGCGATGCTTGGCGCCGGCGGCGCCGCGAATTACGCCGCCAGCAAGGGCGGCATCCTGCAGCCGACGCGCTCGCTGGCCGCTGCCTGGGCCATCGACAACATCCAGGTCAATGCCATCCTGCCCGGCTGGATCGACACCGAACTCACGCTACGCGCCCGCGAGCGGCGGCCCGAGCTGCACGACCGGATCCTGGCGCGCACCCCGGCGAGCCGCTGGGGCCGACCGCAGGACCTTGCCGGCGCCGCGGTTTTCCTGGCTAGTGCAGCCGCGGATTTCGTCAACGGCGCAGCGCTGACCGTCGATGGCGGCTATTCGATCATGGGCTGACGGCAACGGAGACAACGCGATGACTCAAGGACCCTTCGACCTCACCGGCCGCGTCGCCATTGTCACCGGCGGAAATGGTGGCATCGGTCTCGGCATGGCCCGCGGCCTTTCCGACGCCGGCGCGACGCTGGTTATCGTCGGGCGCAATCAGGCGAAGTCGGATGAGGCCGTCGCCACGCTTACTACCCACGGCGGCAAGGCGATCGCCGTCGCCGCCGATGTGACCGATGCCGCCGCAGTGGCCGCCATGATCGCGCGCGTCCAGGATGCCTATGGCCGCATCGACATCCTCATCAACAATGCCGGCATGAGCATCCGCAAACCGCCGGATGTCCTCAACCTCGCGGAGTGGGAAACGGTGATGAAGACCAATCTCACCAGCGCCTTCCTGTGTTCGCAGGCGGTGCACCCGGCGATGAAGGCCAACGGTGGCGGCAAGATCATCAATATCGGTTCGATGATGTCGATTTTCGGCGCGGCCTATGCGCCGGTCTATGCCGCCAGCAAGGGCGGCATCGTGCAGTTCACGCGCTCCTGCGCCTGCGCCTGGGCGGCCGACAACATCCAGGCCAATGCGGTGCTGCCCGGCTGGATCGACACCGAACTGACGCAGAACGCCCGCAAACAGGTCGATGGCCTCAACGACCGCGTGCTGGCGCGAACGCCGGCGGGGCGCTGGGGCGCCGCCGGGGACATGGCGGGGATCGCGGTGTTCCTGAGCTCCGCGGCATCGGACTTCGTCACCGGTGCGGCGATCCCGGTGGACGGCGGCTACTCGGTGATGGGCTGACGCGGCTGGCCACCATCCGCTATCGAATTGAGACATGTCAAATCGGCGATGGCTCGACCAGGCTAGGCATGGACGATCGAATGTCGTGAGAGCGTGGTCCCCGGAGTGAGCTACTCAACTCTCGCTTGGTTGTTCGTGGCGGCAGTTGCAGTTCACAACGCCGAAGAGGCGATCTGGCTACCGGCATGGTCGCAAACGGCCGGGAAATGGCACCCCGCAGTAGGAAGTAGCGAGCTTCGGTTTGCGTTGGCAGTGTTGACGGTCCTTGCTGCGGTCGCGGCCGTTCTCGCTCATTTGCAGGGCAAGCAGAGTGTTGGAGCCTACTTGTTGTGTGGCTACGCATTGGCAATGCTGCTGAATGTTGCTTTCCCGCACGTCCTGGCGACAATGGTTATGCGCCGTTATGCTCCGGGGACTGCAACTGCTGTGCTCATCAATTTGCCAGTCACCACAATGCTGCTGCGAGCGGCATTGGCGGAGGGCTACATTGACAGCAGCACGTTCGTTTGGGCCGGGCCGCTGGTCGCGATCGCCATCGTTGCCCTCATCCCCGTTCTTTTCAGCGTTGGGCGAGCGATGAACCTGCCGCGATAACTCTAGTTGCGCACCAGCACGGCCGGCGGCAGCCAGTTGAAGTGATAGTTGACGCCGCCTTTCACCAGGTCGAGAGAACGGCCGCTCAGCTCGATATTCTCCAAGAACACGCCGCCCGGACTGCGCGCCGCCACGGTCGTGCTGTCGAACCTGATATGATTGTATTCGAGCTTGGCGGCCCAGTTCGGCGCGAACATGTATTCGATGCCGGCGCCCAGCACGTAGCCGACACGGTCGACCTTTGCGGTGCGTTCGACAACGGCGCCGGTTGCCGACGTTGCCCAGGCGCGATCCCCGCCCCAGGCAAAGCCGCCTTTGCCATAGACCAGAAAGTTGCTCCAGGCATAGCCGATCTGGCCGGTGCCGGTCGCAAGTCCTTCAAGCTTGGTGCTGCAGCTGAAGATCGCGAGCGGGCAAGGCGTGGTGCCCTTGATGTCGGTCCAGTCCAGGCTGCCCTCGATGCCGAACACCCAATTGCTGACCGGCAGCTGGAAGTGATAGCCGATCACCGCGCCGGCCAACCCGCCCGATGTGTCAAAGCGGCTGGTTCTGCTGAGCGGCCCCGGGAAGAACAGTTGATCGGTGCCCCAGCCTTGGCCACCCTCGGCGCCGATGAACAGGCCGCTCCAGTTGGTGTTGACGGGGAGCGATGCCGCCTTCAGCGCCGGCACCGGAAACGACAGGTCCGCGGCGCAGACGCCGCCGGCGGCGCCGAGGCCGATTGATAGTGCGGACATGAAGACGAGACTGACACGTCGGGGCATACGCAACTCCTGCCATCGAACGGCTGACCAGCTTCGCCCAAAATGACTCCGTCGCTGAAGTTGCGATAAAAAATACTTGCAACCTAAGCGAATTTGTCGGTGACGGTTGCAGGATTGCCACAGGAGCCCAGGCGCTGACGATTTTCAGCGGCGAAAACTCTTGATCTCCGACACGCTGCCGTCGCGGAAGGTCAGCTCGACCGACACCGATTTGGTCGTGCCCGGCAGCTTCATGTAGGTCTGCGCCTGGGAGGGGATCGACATGGGATCCTTCATGTCGCAGGGCGGCAGCTTCAGCAGCTTGTCCGGCACCGCGCTGTCGATGCCGATCCGTGCCTCGCGGATCGCGCAGCGGAATGACAGCAACTGACTATAGTACACCAGCAGGCCGTTATAGTCGCGGAACGACAGCCAGCTTGAGGCGGTCATGTCCAGGATCTTGCGCTGGTCGCGGATCAACGCGGCTTCCGGATCGAAGCGGATCGGAAACGGGCCCTGCAACTCGCCGGACGCGTCCACATAGCGCAGCCGAATGGTGGCGGCCGGCGCGTCGGCATCGAGCTGGATCGACGGATTGGGCATCCGTTTTCGCGTCCGCGGATCCAGCGTGTCGAGAAAGCCGGTCTCCTTGAACTCGGCCGTATCGTTCATCCGCCAGGAAATCCCCAGCGTCGGATCGGCGATGGAGAAGGTGACGCTCCAGCCGCCATTGTGGCGCGAGAAGTTGGCGATCGGCGCGTTGACGGCCTCGTTGGTCGGCGCGGTGCGCGGCGCCACGGGCGGCAGTGCTGCCAGCTTCTGCACGGGTTCCGGTTTTGCATCGGCTTGCGCGGCGGCGCCATTGAGGAACACGTCGTCGACCATCTGGTCGAAATACACCGGCACCTGCTTGTGGCGCACGGTCTCGGCCATCTCGCTGACCAGGCGGCGGGTGCGCTGCGCCACCTGCACCAGGTTGGCGCCGGGCGTCTCGAGCTGCTTGACGAAGGTGCGGGTGAATACCGAATTTGGATTGGCGTCCTGGTCGGACAGCCGGTCGAGGGCGGTCTGCCGCGGTCCGGCCGAGAAGATCGAGAACACGCCCTCGGGCAGCGTGGTCATCGGCGCCAGCCCGCCGCCTCCGGCCACGGCGCGGGTGCCGGCGCGCTCGAACGGATTGTTGCGGCAGGCGTCGAACACCAGGATGGATGTCCGCGCGCCCTTGTTCTGCAGCCGTTCGACGATGCGGTCCGCCAGCATGGAGGCGTCGCGTACCAGTTCTTCCTGACCCTCGCTGGCCGCCGGCACGTCGGTGGGCAGCAGATAGTTCTGTCCGCGGATCTCGAAGCCATGACCGGCGAAGAAGAAGAACGCGGTGTCGCCCTTCTCCACCGATGCGTCGAATGCCTGCAGGGTCTGGCTGAAACCCTGCCGTGTCTGGTTCTCCGCCACCATCACCTGGAAGCCGAGCCCCCGCAGCGCATCGCCCATGGTGCGGGCGTCGTTGACGGCTTTCTGCAGCTTCGGGACGTTGCGGTAGTCGTTGTTGCCGATCACCAGCGCGACGCGCTTGTCGGCGAATGCCGGTGCGGCGAAGATCGTGAGCGCGAAGGCCAGGCCGGCCGATGCCAGGAACCTGATCGACAAATTGGGCATCGTGATATCCTCGTCCGCAGCGGATATCCTCATCCGCAGCCTGTCCCGCAGTCCTGCCTTCGTCGGCCCCCAAATGCAAACGGTTCACAGCGCATAGGCCTGCCGCGCGGCCGGCTGAACTTCGTTTTGACGATACGACCATCACAAAATGCGCGTAAATGCCGCATCATATGACGCTCACTCGATCTGCGGAGATTCGCCTTGAAATTCATGCTGTTTGCAGCGGCGCTGCTGCTTTCCACCGTGGCTCTGGCCCAGGCTCCGGCGCAGGACGCCGCTCAGGCCCAGGACGCCGCGCCCGCTCCCGCCGCCCGGAAGCCTGCTGCGCGGGCCGCAAAGCCGGTGCCCCGCCCCGCAGCGACCGCCGCGCAACCCGCCGAAGATCTCTCGAAGCTCAATGTCATGCAGATCGATGCGCTCAGGCAGATCGATCCGGCGACCTACGAGATCGACCTGCGGTTGGCCGACGGCAAGGCCGTCAATCTGCGGATGAATGCGTTCGTGATGCAGGATCTGTCGCGGCGGCTTGGCAATTACGGCCGATAGCCGGCCGACCGACCACGCGAACGGCGTGCCGGGTGGCGACGACATGCTGAAGCCGGCATAGGGTCAGTGCTCCGGCAGGCCGGCCGCAACGAACGCCCGCCCCAGCGCATCGCCCGCCGCAAGAAAGGCCGCGCTGGCGTTCTTGCTCGGCAGCGTGACATTGGCGAGGTTCGAACCGGGACGCAGTTCGATCGCCTTGTCCATCGCTGTCTTTGCTTCGGCAGCACGTCCCAATTGCAGGTAGGCCGCGGCCAGCACCATGTAAGGGCGCCCCGACGCGGGGGTGATGGCGATCGAGCTTTGCAGCCACGGCAAGGCGTCTTCGCCGCGCTGCGTGAGCACATAGATCATCCCGATCCCCAGCCGCCAGGTCCACCGCGACACCTGCGGCGTATCGAAACGATCGGCCTGCTGGAACGACGCCAGCGCATCGTCGAAGCGCCCGAGTTGCATCTGGGCCAGACCGATATGGTAGAGTCCCACACCGTTCCACGGATCGAAGTTCAGCGTCCTGGCGCAGGCTACCAGGCTCTCGACAAACTCGTTGGTGGCGTTGAGAAAGCGGCAATAGGCTTCGAGCACCGGAATGGAGTTCGGCTTGTTGCGCAAGGCGCGCTCCAGGACTTCCCGCGCTCTGTGCTCTGCAGCGGCGCGCTCCTCCGGATTGTACCAAACCATCTGGACGCCGCGCATCTGCAGCGCGGCCAGCGCAACGGCAAGGTCGGAATTGTCGGGATCGCCGGCGAGCGCCTTTTCCAGCATGGTCTGCGCTGTCTCGAAGCGCTCGCGCGAGGTCTGCACGATCGACGCCGTGGCCTGCTCGATCACCACCCTGGCACTCCCGGGTGGCGAACCGCCATCGCTTGTGGCGACCGGCGGAGCGGGATCGAGCAACACACCGAGACGCAACGCCAGCGGATGTCCGATGCCGGCGGCGAGTCGCGATTGCTGTTGCGACAATTCGGTCTCGTCGGCGGACACCGACACCGGGGCGGTCCACACGACTTCGCGGGTCGCGGCCCGGGTCATGCGCGCCCGCACCTCCCACGAACGTTCGGTCTTGCGCAATTCGGCATTGACGATGAAGTCCGCCCCTTGGCCGGAGCCGGCCTGCGACCCACTTTGCGGCACGGCCACCCGGATGTTCTCGATCTTGGCCAGGCCATCGGCAAGACGCGTCGTGACGTTGGCGGCCATCGCGCCGCTGTCGTCATCGGCCGCGGCGATCGGCATCACCGCGATGACCGGTGCTCCGCGGGCGGGGACGAGGTCCGGCGTCAGCCTTATCGCCAATATGGCGAGCGCCGCAATGGCGCCGAGACCCGCGACCGCGAAGGCCGCATGGCGCCAGTTGGATTTTCGCGCAACGCGCGGGATGGCAGACGGCTCCGCCGGCCGGCCTTGATCGGCCGGCGGGACCTCCGGCAGGATCGTTGGCAAGACCGCTGCGGGTTCGGCGGCGGCCGGCTCTGGCGTTGCCGGCTCGCCCGCAAGCACATCGGCCTCGAACACATAGCCACGGCCGGACACCAGCCGGATCATCTGACGCCGGTCGTCGCCGATCGCCGTCCGGATCTCCTTGATGCATTGGAACAGGCTGTCGTCGCCGACATGAACGTTCGGCCACACCGCCTCGATCAGATCCTGCTTGCTCAGCACCTGCCCGGCATTGGCTGCGAACAGCGACAGCATCGCACAGGTCTTCGGACGAAGCTTGATGGCAACGCCATCGGGCCCCCGCAATTCGGCGCGTTCACGATCCAGTTCAAAACCCGAAAAACACAAAACCATCGATGGTGAGTCCCGACATTCGAGGTTCGGGCAGTAGCAGAAATGTGCCTTTGAAGCCTGAATATCGCGAAATATCAGAAAAATTTCAGAATGTAGCCGCCTCCCCATCAGGACCGCCCCTGCGGGTGACGATACCGTTCGGGCATCAATTGCCGCAACCAACGGCTCTCGATTCCACGGCGGATGGCGGGCAATGCCCCCTCCCCGCAACGGCAGGTCAGGCGGTTTCGGTGCAGATCATTTCAGTTCGGGCAGTTTCGGATCGCGGCTCACGACGTCGTCTGACTGCGACTCTACTGACCGGCACGGCGCTGGTCGGTGTCGCGACCGCCCTGCTCGCCGGCACCCCGGCTCTGGCTTCGGGCCAGGGCGGCCAGGGCGGCGCCGGCGACCAGTCGGTCGTTGCCGCGGGGAGCGGGGGCAGCGGCGGCACCAATGGCAACGGCCAGGACGGCGCCCCCGGCAGCGGCGTCTCGACGGGCGGCGCCGGCGGCACCTCGCCCGGCGCAGACGGCCTCGGGGGTACCCCGGACGCCGGCGGAGGCGGCGGCGGAGGCGGTGGCGCCAGCGGTGCCGACCTCTCCTTCGGCATACTGAACAATACCGGCACGCTGACCGCCGGCACCGGCGGCGCGGGCGGCAGCGGCGCGAGTCTCGGAGCCGGCGGTGGCGGCGGTGGCGGCGGCGGTGACATCGTCGTCACCGGGACCGGAGCGATGAGCAACAGCGGCTCCCTGACCGGCGGCCAGGGCGGTGATGGCGGCTCCAGCGATACCAGCGGCGGCACCGCGGGACAGAAAGGCTATGGCGGCAATGGCGGCGCCGGCCTGCTCTTCACCATGGGCGGCGTCACCTTCACCAACACGGCCGCGGGCACCATTGCCGGCGGCGTGCAGGGCGATGGCAACTTTGGCGCCGGAAATCACGGCGGCGCCGGCGTGGTCAGCAATGCCACCATGACGATCGTCAATGCGGGCGCGATCAACGGCGGCGCCGGGCCGGCAAGCAATGGCTACGGCATCGATTCGGTGTCCGGCACCCTCACCCTGACCAATTCCGGCACCATCACCGGCTTGGCGGGCGTCCGTGGCGCGGGAGATGCCCTGACGCTGACCAATTCCGGCGCCATCACCGGCATCGGCAACGGATCCAACGGTGTTTTCAGTACCGGCGTGGTCGACATCACCAATGCCGGATTGATCTCCAGCGACATGTCCACCGGCAACGCCGGCATCCAGGCCGCCGGCGGCAAGGTCACCAACCTTGCCAGCAGCAGCCCGACGACCGGCACCATCCAGGGCTTTCAGTTCGGCATCTATTCCAATGGACCGATCACTGTCAGCAACGCCGGCACCATCACCGGCGTCGGTGTTGGTGCTCTCACAACCGGTGACAGCACCATCGTCAATGCGGCCACCGGCTTGATCAGGGGCAACGGCTTCGCCGCGATCTCCAACGCTTCCGGGCTCCAGACCATCGTCAACTCCGGCGCGCTTCTGTCGTCCTCAGGCGTCGCGGTCGCGGGCGGCTTCGTGTCCAGCCTGGTCCTCACCAACAATGCCGGCGACGGCGTCAACACCGGCATCATTCAGGGCACCAGCGGCGTCAATTATGACGGCGCGGTCACCATCACCAATTCCGGCGCCATCGTCGGCACCAGCGATAGCGGCATCGCGGCCGGCGGCGGATCCATCACCAACGCTGCCACCGGATTGATCGAGGGCAGCGTGTCTGCGATCGCCAACCTGAGCGGGCTGCTGACCATCACCAATTCCGGCGCAATCAAGTCGGGCGACACGGCGATCGATGGCAGGTTCGGCAGCGGCAGCCTCCTGGTCACCAACAATGCCGGCGACGGCGTCACCAGCGGCCTCATCAGCGGCGGCCAGTACGGCATCAAGACTTTGGTTCCGACGACCGTCATCAATTCGGGCGCCATCATCGGCAGCGGCCCCTCCGGCATTGGCATTTTGGCCGACACCACCCTCTCGGTCGTCAACTATGCGGGCAACGGCAGCACCACCGGCCTCATCAGCGGCGCTACGGGCATCTCCATCACAAGCAACGGCGTCGCGACCATCACCAATGCCGGCACCATCCAGGGCAGCCACCAGTACGGCATTTTCAGTAACGGCCTCACTTCGGTGTTCAACGACGGCACCATCACCGGCAACGTCGCCGCCATCCGGTTCGGTGCAGCGGGCAGTACGCTAACGCTGGGGGCGAACTCGGTGATATCAGGCGCTGTCGTCGGCACCGGCGGCGACACCTTCCAGCTCGGCGGCACCGGCAGCGCCACATTCGATGCTGGCAGCATCGGCAGCACCGCGCAGTATCAGGGCTTCAGCACCTTCAACAAGGTCGGCGACTCCATCTGGACGCTGACCGGCACGCCGGGCCAGGCGACAAGCTGGAACATCAACAGCGGTACGCTGTCGGTGTCGTCTGACGGCAATCTCGGCAGCGCCAACGAGGCCCTGTCCATCAACGGCGGCATCCTGCAGGTCACCGGCACGGCGTTCACCGCGACGACCCGCAATATCAACCTGGGCGTCAATGGCGGCGGCTTCGATATCGCCGACGCCGGCAACACCTTCGACGTGTCGTCGGCGCTGTCCGGCCCCGGCGGCCTGACCAAGCTGGGCGCGGGCACGCTGCGGCTCTCCGGCATCACCGACTATTCCGGTGCCACCAATGTCATGGCCGGCACGTTGCAGGCGTCGTCGGCATCCGGCATGCTGAGCCAGAACAGCGATTTCACCATCGCCGCCGGCGCGACCCTCGACCTCAACAACTCGTTCCAGTTCATCGGCTCGCTGAGCGGCGCCGGCACCGTGACCAACTCCGCGGCCGGTGCGGCGACGCTGAGCGTCGGCGGCAACAGCGTCAGCACCACCTTCTCCGGCACCATCGCCGACGGACCGGGCGGCCCCGTCGCGTTGTGGGTCGGCGGCTTCGGCAGCAGCGGCACCTTCACGCTGACCGGCAACAATGCGTATAGCGGCGGCACCTTGATCTGTTCGTGCTGGGCGCTGCAACTCGGCAACGGCGGCACCACCGGTTCGATCACCGGTGACGTCACCAATGGCGGCACGCTGATCTTCAATCGCTCCAATGCGTATACGTTCGGCGGCGTGATCTCCGACGACAACAGCGATCCCGGCAAGGTCGTGCAGGCCGGCTCCGGCATCACCACGCTCACAGGCCTGAACACCTATTCCGGCGGCACCTTCGTCAATGCCGGCACGCTGCGGATCGGCGGCGCCGGCACCCTCGGCGACAGCGGCGCTGCAACGACCGTGGCCGGCGGCACCCTCGATCTCGGCAGCACGACCCAGACACAGAACGGCGGCGTGACATTGACGTCGGGCGCCATCATCAACGGCACGCTGGTGTCATCGGCGCTGTTCGAGTTGCGGGACGGGACCATCGGGGCCACTCTGGCCGGCACTGGCGGCGTGACCAAGGTCGGCACCGGGCGCGCCAACATCACCGGCACCGAGGCCTATACGGGTGCCACGACCGTCAACGGCGGCACGCTGTCGGTGAATGGCGACATCACCTCGTCCTCCAGCGTCACGGTGAATGCCGGAGGTACGCTCGGCGGCAACGGCTTCGTCGGCAACACCACCATCAACGGCGGCACGCTGGCGCCGGGCAATTCGATCGGCCTGCTCACGGTGGCCGGCAATCTCGTGCTCACCTCCGCCGCAAGCTACGTGGTCGAGGTGTCGCCGACATCCGCCGACCGCGTCAACGTCACGGGTACGGCGACACTCGGTGGCGCGACGGTGAACACCAGCTTCACCGGCAGCTATCTGCCGAAGCAATACGCCATTCTCAATGCCACCGGCGGCATCAGCGGCACGTTCAGTTCGCTGGTGAATTCGAACCTGCCGTCGACGGTGTCGTCGAGCCTCAGCTACGACGCCAACAACGTCTATCTCGATCTCAAGCTGAATTTCGGCATCCCGTCCGGACTCAACATCAACCAGCAGAACGTCGGCAGCGCGCTCACGGGCTATTTCAACCGCAACGGCGGCATTCCGCTTGCCTTCGCGGCACTGTCCCCCGCCGGCCTCACCCAGGTCTCCGGCGAACTGGCCACCGGCACCCAGCAAGCCACCTTCGACGCCATGAACCTGTTTCTTGGCCTGCTGACGGATCCCACCGTAGCCGGCAGAGGTTTTGGTGCGGCCACGCCCGGCGTGGCGTCGTTCGCCGATCAGGCACTAGCCTATGCGGGCCAGAAGCGCGCCGTCGCCGAGCGCGATGCCTTTGCCATGATCACCAAGGCGGTGCCGCGCGCGCCGACCTTCGAGGCGCGCTGGAACGTGTGGGCGGCCGGCTTCGGCGGATCGCGCAACACCGGCGGCAACGCCGCGCTCGGCTCCAATGATGCCACCGCCAGCGTCGGCGGCGTCGCGGTTGGTGCTGACTATCTGTTGTCGCCGAACACCGTCGCCGGCTTTGCACTATCTGGCGGCGCGACGAACTTCAGCGTTGCCAATGCCGGCTCCGGGCGCTCCGACCTGTTCCAGGCCGGCGCCTACGTCCGCCACACCGCGGCATCGGCCTATATCACCGCCGCCCTGGCCTATGGCTGGCAGGACGTCACCACGGACCGCAGCGTCACGGTCGCCGGCATCGACCGGCTGCATGCCAACTTCAAGGCCAACAGCTATTCGGCCCGCATCGAAGGCGGCAACCGCTATGTGTTGCCGTGGATGAACGGCGGTATCGGGATCACCCCCTACGCCGTAGCGCAGATCACCGCGCTCGACCTGCCCGCTTATGCCGAAACCATCAACGGCGGCGCCAACACCTTCGCGCTGAACTACAGTTCGAAGACCGTGACCTCGCCGCGCACCGAACTCGGCCTGCGCAGCGACAAGTCCTTCGCGGTCGCCGATGCGGTCCTCACCCTGCGCGGCCGTGCCGCATGGGCGCATGATTTCCACACCGACCGCAGCGTCGCCGCTGTCTTCCAGACGCTGCCCGGCGCGGCTTTCGTGGTCAACGGCGCCGCCGCCTCCCCCGACTCCGCGCTGACCACGGCCGCGGCGGAAATGCGATTCGCCTGCGGCATCTCACTGGCCGCAACCTTCGAGGGAGAATTCTCCGGCGGCTCCCGCAGCTACGCCGGCAAGAGCGTGGCGCGCTACGGCTGGTAAGGTGCCCGGTTAACGGGCATTCGGGTGTCATTTCCTCAAAACCTTCGGCTTTTCAGCCCATTTGGCCGCTGGCGGATTGACTTCCGCCAATTCCGCCCTATGTTCCGGCCTGACGCGGCCCGGCATCGAAACGCGATGCCTCGACTAAGCCGCCTGTCTGCGCACTGAGATCCCCGTGCAATTTAGCGTGCCGCTCCGGGGTTGAGCGCGACAGTGTTTCCCGTGAATCCAAGCGGCGGTTTCTTCCAGAGGCATGGTCCCGAAAAGTGGTCTTCCGGTTTTCGGCAGAGATCATGCCCCCATAACAGAGGCTCAATGTCCTTTAACAATCTCGGCCTGTCCGACAAGGTGCTCGCCGCCGTCGCGGCCACCGGTTACACCACCCCGACCCCCATTCAGGAACAGGCGATTCCTCATGTGCTGGCGCGCCGCGACGTGCTCGGCATCGCCCAGACCGGCACCGGCAAGACCGCTGCCTTCGTTCTCCCGATGATGACCATGCTGGAAAAGGGCCGCGCCCGCGCCCGCATGCCACGCACCCTCATTCTCGAACCGACCCGTGAACTCGCCGCCCAGGTGAAAGAGCAGTTCGACAAATACGGCGTCGGCCAGAAGCTCAACGTGGCACTGCTGATCGGCGGCGTCTCGTTCGGCGACCAGGATACCAAGCTGACCCGTGGCGTTGACGTGCTGATCGCCACGCCGGGCCGCCTGCTCGACCACACCGAACGCGGCGGCCTGCTGCTCACCGGTGTGGAATTGCTGGTCATCGACGAAGCCGACCGCATGCTCGACATGGGCTTCATTCCCGACATCGAACGGATCTGCAAGCTGGTGCCGTTCACGCGCCAGACCCTGTTCTTCACGGCGACGATGCCGACCGAAATCCGCCGCATCACCGAGACCTTCCTGCACAACCCGGTGAAGATCGAAGTTTCCAAGCCGGCCTCCACCGCGGTCACCGTGACCCAGTCCCAGGTCAGCGTCGGCCGCGAGCCGCATGAGAAGCGCGAAGCCTTGCGCGCCCTGATGCGCGGCGCCACCGACCTCAACAACGCGATCATCTTCTGCAACCGCAAGCGCGAAGTGGCGCTGCTGGCCAAGTCGCTCGAAAAGCATGGCTTCAGCGTCGGCGCCCTGCACGGCGACATGGAGCAGTCGGCCCGCACCGCGGCGCTCGACCAGTTCCGCAAGGGTGAGCTGCCGATCCTGGTGGCCTCCGACGTTGCCGCCCGCGGCCTCGACATTCCCGCCGTCAGCCACGTCTTCAATTTCGACGTCCCGCACCATCCCGACGATTACGTGCATCGGATCGGCCGCACCGGCCGCGCCGGCCGCACCGGCACCGCGATTTCGCTGGTGGCGCCGTCCGACGTCAAATCCATGGCCGCCATCGAGAAGCTGATCGGCCAAGCCATTCCCCACGCCGAGAGCGGCGTCACCGCCAGCGAACCCGGCGAGGCCTCGGCTGCCCCCGCCGACGGCGAGCGCGCCCCCGAGGGCCGCCGCAGGCGCAACGGCAATCGCGAAGCCAATTTCGGCGGCGGCGAAGGCGGTCGTGGCCGTGACGGCGGCGGCGAGTCCCGCAAGCCGCGCCGCGAGCGCGAACCGCGCGCAGACCGCGCGCCACGAGTTGAGCGCGAACCTCGCGCCGAACGTGAACCGCGTGCCGACCAGGCCCCCCGCGCCGCGGCCGACCGCGAGCCCCGTCGGTCCGGCAGCGGCGGTCGCGGCCGCAACCCGCAGCCCGCATCGCAGGATCCGGTCGCAGCCTTCACCCCGCCGACCGCTCCGCCGCCGTCGCGCACGCCCTCCATCGGCCGCGCCGAAGCGCCGCAGTCCCGCGAGCAGGCATCCGAGCCCGCCGATCACTCGCATTTGCCGGCATTCCTGCTGCGCCCGGTGCGCGCCCGCGTCGGTTCAACCTGAGGTCGTTTACCCGGGATTCATGATCTGGGCCTAACTTGAAGGTAGATATTTTCAGCGGTTTATTTCTGGTTTAACGACGGTGCATCCTGGCCCGTCGGCGGGGGCACAGTAAGTGACCGGTATCTTTGACGAACAGCAGCGTACCCTGGCGTTTGCCGAGGTCGCTCTAGGACAGATCAAGTCGCTGCGTCAGACCGCGATTCCGCGGAACTACGAGATTTGGTACGTTTACGCGACCGGCTATAATTCATCGCTCAACCGGGTGATCAACGAGACGCTGGCGCTCAACGGCAAGCTGACCGAAGCCGATCTCGACCTGATCTACGAGACCTACCTGTCGCAAATCCGCGTCACCGACCGCATCGACAAGGTCGGTGCCCGCGTCATCGGCGAGATCGACGACGTGATGTCGCTGATCTCAGACGCGATGGGCATGACCGAGAGCTTCGGCCAGATTTTGGGCGGCGCCAGCAAGCGGCTGACGCTTGCCAAGGACCGCGACCAGGTCAAGGCGGTGATCGAGTCGCTGGTCGCGACCACTCGCGAGGCCCATGAAACCAATCTGGCGCTGGAAGCCCGTCTCAACGCGTCGAAGAGCGAGATCAGCAACCTGCAGCAGAGTCTCGAGGCGATCCGCGCCGAGAGCCTGACCGATCCCCTTACCGGCCTCGGCAACCGCAAGTTCTTCGACTGCGCGCTGGTCGCAGCCATGGAGCAGGCACTCAATCTCGGAGAGCCGCTGTCGCTGCTGATGCTCGACATCGATCACTTCAAGTCGTTCAACGACAATTACGGCCACCTCACCGGCGACCAGGTGCTGCGCCTTGTCGGCATCTCCATGAGGCAGACCATCAAGGGCCAGGACATCACCGCTCGCTACGGCGGCGAGGAGTTCGCCGTGGTGCTGCCCAATACGCCGCTGCGCCAGGCGCTCACCGTGGCCGATCACATCCGCCGCGCGGTCATGGCCAAGGAACTGAAGAAGAAATCCACCGGCGAGATCCTCGGCCGCGTCACCCTGTCGGTGGGCGTTTCCACGCTGCAGCCCGGCGACGACATGGACGCGCTGATCGGCCGTGCCGACGCCTGCCTCTACGCCGCCAAGCGCAACGGCCGCAACCGCGTCGTCTGCGAGGTCGATGCGGAATATTCCGCCGAAGTTCATATCCAGGTGGCGTAACTTACCGACACCTCCTGGTGAGGAGCCCGGTCTTCGCGCATCTCGAACCATGAGGCTGCAGGCGCACCGCCTCCTCCCCATCCTTCGAGACGCCGCGCAAGTGCGCGGCTCCTCAAGATGAGGTCTTCGTTTTCTTTGCAGTTTTCTTTGCAGTCTTCTTTCCTGGCGCCTTCGCTTTCGCGGCCTTCTTCACCACCTTCTTCTTCACACGCGTCTTGCTCCGCTTCGCCAGCGCGGAGCGCTCGGCCGCGGCATGCGCCGCGCGCGCCCACTCCGTCACCTCGTCCGGCTCGTCGTACAGCCGTTCCGGCGGCTGCCAGTACGAGCCGATGGTGCGCGTCTTGCCCTTGGCCTCGTAGGAAAACGGCTTCGAGCCTTCGCTCTCATAGCGCGGAATGGTGGTCGCATCGGCGCGCAGATAGATCGCGCCGCGCAGCACCAGCGCGAAGTTGGTGCCGTCAGCCGAAATGCCGTAGCCGCTGAACATGCGGCGGATGGTCACCGGCCCGAAGCCGGCAAACAGCTCGGTGAGAAAATCGCGATCCATGGGGGAAGTGTAGGATGGGATTGGCTTCCGTCAAAGCGCCAAGCTCTCGGCCGTCATCCTGAGGTGCGAGCCTCTTGGCGAGCCTCGAAGGATGCGGCGACAGGAGCCGGCGCTCGCGGCCCATCCTTCGAGGCCGTCGCTGCGCGACGGCACCTCAGGATGACGGGAGCGTCTGTGGAGGTTGAAGAAGCCTCAATCCAGCTTCGCCGCCGTCAGCTGCACCGACTCGCCGCAGCCGCAGGCGCCGGTCTGGTTGGGATTGTTGAAGATGAACTGGGCCTGCATCTTGTCGGCCTTGTAGTCCATCTCGGTGCCGAGCAGGAACAGCACGGCCTTCGGCTCGACCAGGATCTTGACGCCCTTGTCCTCGACCACTTCGTCGGTCGGGCGGACATCGTGGGCGTATTCGACGGTGTAGGACTGGCCGGCGCAGCCGCCGTTCTTGATGCCGACCCGCAGGCCGACGATCTCGGAATCGGCGCGGGAGGTCAGCTCGCGCACGCGTGCCGCGGCGGCGTCGGTGAGCCGCATCACCTGGGGACGCGGGCGGGCCTTGGGCTTGGCGGCGAGAAGGCTGGATGCTGGGGTCATATCGGTCATTTGTTCAGTCCTCGCGGCCATTCAAGGCCGCTGTCGTCGTCTCAACAAATCGAACGCACGCCGTCACCACATGTTCAGGACGAGGCGCGCCTCATCGGTCATCCGGTCCGGCGTCCATGCCGGCTCCCAGACGATCGCCACATTGACCACGCCGACACCCGGCACGCTGGCCACGGCGTTCTCCACCATCTGCGGCATCTCGGCCGCGGCCGGGCAGTTCGGCGTCGTCAGCGTCATCTCGACGTCGACGGTGCGGTCGTCCTTGATGTCGACCTTGTAGATCAGGCCGAGCTCGTAGATATCCGCCGGAATCTCCGGATCGAACACCGTCTTCAGCGCGGCGACGATTTCGGTGCCGAGCCGTTCGGTCTCCTCGGGCGCCAGCGCCGAAACGGTCTGCATCTGGCTCGCCTTGACGTCCGCATTGGCAACGGCCGCGGTGTTGTTCGCTTCGATGGTGTCGGTCATGAAAACATATCCCGTGCCTTGATCAGCGCCTGCGCCAAATGGTCAACTTCCTCGCGGGTATTATACATCCCGAACGACGCCCGGCACGTTGCCGTGACATTGAATCGTTCCAGAAGCGGCATGGCGCAATGGGTCCCTGCCCGCACCGCGATGCCCTGGCGGTCAATCACCGTGGCCACATCATGCGGATGCGCGCCGGTCATCTCGAATGAGATCACCGGTCCCTTGCCGCGGGCATTGCCGATCAGCCGCACCGCGTTGATCTCGCGCAATTTGCCTTCGGCATAGGTCAGCAGATCGTGCTCATGGGCGGCGATGCGCTCCCGGCCGATCGAATTGACGTAATCGATGGCGGCGCCGAGGCCGATCGCCTCGACGATCATCGGCGTGCCCGCCTCGAAACGGTGCGGCGGGTCGCCATAGGTGACCCAGTCCTGCGCCACTTCGCGGATCATCTCGCCGCCGCCGGAATACGGACGCATGGTCGCCAGCGTGTCGTACTTGCCGTACAGCACGCCGATGCCGGTGGGCCCATACAGCTTGTGCCCGGTGAAGACGTAGAAGTCGCAGTCCAGATCCTGCACGTCGATCACCGAATGCACCGCGGCCTGGCTGCCGTCGACCAGCACCGCAATGCCGCGCGCGTGCGCAATCCTGACCACGTCCTTTACCGGCACGACCGTGCCGAGCACGTTCGACATCTGGGTGATCGCCACAATCTTTGTGCGGTCGGTCAGCAGCTTCTCGAATTCGTCGAGCAGAAAATTGCCCTCGTCATCGACCGGCGCCCACTTGATGACGGCGCCATGGCGCTCCCGCAAAAAGTGCCAGGGCACGATGTTCGAGTGATGTTCCATGATGGAGAGCACGATCTCGTCGCCCTCCTTGATGTTGACGCCGCCCCACGACGCCGCCACCAGGTTCAGCGCCTCGGTGGCGTTGCGGGTGAAGATGATCTCTTCGGGGCGCTTCGCGTTGAGGAAGTGCTGCACCTTGGTGCGACCGCCCTCATAGGCTTCGGTCGCCGCATTGGCGAGGTAATGCAGCCCGCGATGCACGTTGGCGTATTCGGTCTTGTAGGCCAGCATCATGCGGTCGAGCACCGCATTCGGCTTCTGCGCCGAGGCGGCGTTGTCGAGATAGACCAGCGGCTTGCCATAGATCTGCATGGCCAGCGCCGGGAAATCCTTGCGGACCTCGTCGACGTCGTAGGTGCCGTTGGAGACCGCCGGATGCACCGTCATGCCCGCGCCTCCAGCCAGCGCGCGGCTGCGCCGATCGCCAGCTCGCGCAGGTCGTCATTGACGATGGATTCGATGGCCTCGCCGACGAAAGCCTGGATCAGCAGCGCCTGCGCCGCCTTCTCCGACAGGCCGCGGGCGCGCAGGTAGAACAGCAGGCTCTCGTCCAGCGCACCGGTGGTGGCGCCATGGCCGCAGGCGACGTCGTCGGCGAAGATTTCCAGCTCCGGCTTGTTCGAGGCTTCCGCCTCGTCGGACAGCAGCAGCGCGCGCGTCATCATCTTGGCGTCGGTCTTCTGGGCGATCTGCCGCACATTGATGCGGCCCTGGAACACCGAATGGCTGCGATCGTCAAGCACCGCGCGAAACACTTCGCGGCTGACGCAGTCCGGTGCCGAGTGGTTCATCACCAGCGTTGTGTCGCCATGCTGGCGGCCGTTGAGCAGGTTGACGCCGTTGGTTTCCACATGGGAATGCGTGCCGGCGATCTCGATCACCGCCTGGTAACGGCTCACGAGCGAACCGGTGTTCATGCCGAAGGTGTTGACGTGGGCCTTGTGGCCGACCGTGATCAGCGACGAGGCAATGTTGAAGGCTTCGCGACTGTCCTCGATCAGGCGGACATGATCGAGCCGCGCGCCGTCGCCGACATTGATGACGGTCGCGTCGTGGGCCTGATAGACCTCGATACCATCGGCGGCGATGAAGCTTTCCACCAGCGTAGCGCGAGCGTCCTTGCCGAGATCCAGCAGCGAACGCGTGAACATCGCCGTTGAGGCTGCCGTGGCGACATGGACAATGTGCAACGGCTGCGCCGGCGCCGCGCCGTCAGCAACCGTGACCACCAGACCGTCGGTCATCATCGCGCCGTTTAGCGCCTGCATGGGATTGGCGTTGTCGAGCGCGAACAGCCGTGCATGCAAGGCTGGCTCGTTGGCGTCCAGCACCTCGCGCAAAGTGCGGATGGCGAGGCTCTTGTCGAGCTTGCCGAGGTCGGAGAGTTTCGGCGCAAACACGCCATCGACCAGCACCAGCCTGCGCACGCCATCGATCGTATGCGGCTGCAGCGCTTCGGCCGCACGCGACAGCGCGGCGGCATCGGGCGCCGCGGCCAGCGGCAGCACCGCGCGCATCAGTACGCGCAGGTCGGTGTATTTCCAGTCCTCGATCCGCCGATGCGGCAGGCCGGTCGATTCGTAGGCGGCATAGGCCTGCTCGCGCAGGGCGACGACCTTGCCGGTGCCGGGCAGCCGCGCGCGTGCGCCGACGAAGGCGTCGCTGAGCGCGTGTCCGGTTTCTACTTTTGCCAATGCAACATTCATCACAACATCCGTTTCGGCGCCGTCAGGCTGCCAGGTCGTTAAGCCGCCACATCTTCGTACTGAGCGTAACCGGTCGCCTCGAGCTCGAGCGCCAGTTCCTTGCCGCCCGATTTCACCACGCGGCCCTTCGACATCACGTGGACGACGTCCGGCACGATGTAGTTGAGCAGACGCTGATAGTGCGTGATGACGACCATCGCACGGTCGGGCGAGCGCAGCGCATTGACGCCGTCGGCGGCAACCCTGAGCGCGTCGATGTCGAGACCGGAGTCCATTTCGTCGAGGATGCACAGGCTGGGCTGGAACAGCGCCATCTGCAGCACCTCGTTGCGCTTCTTCTCGCCGCCGGAGAACCCGACGTTGACGCCGCGCTTCAGCATTTCCATCGGAATATTCAGCGAGGCCGCGACATCGCGCACCTTCTTGAGAAACTCCGGCACCAGGAATTCGCTCTCGCCCCGCGCCTTGCGCTGCGCGTTCAGCGCGGTGCGCAGGAAGTTCATGGTGGTGACGCCGGGAATTTCCACCGGATACTGGAACGCCAGGAAGACGCCTGCGGCGGCGCGGGAATCGGGGCTCATCTCCAGCAGGTCCTCGCCCTTGAACAGGATCTGACCACCGGTCACCTCATAGCCCGGCTTGCCGGCGATGACATGGCTCAGCGTCGACTTGCCGGAGCCGTTCGGCCCCATGATGGCATGGACCTCGCCGGCATTCACCGTCAGGTTCAGGCCATGGAGGATCTCGCGTTCCTCGACACGCACCTGCAGGTTTTTGACTTCGATCAATGCCATTGGTCTTCTATCCTCTTATCCATATCATCCCGAGTTGCGCGTCCGGTTTGGCGCGCCTCGAAGGATGAACCTTCATTTCTGTCGCCGATGCTTAGAGAGAACTGCTGCGCAGCCCTCACCAGCGAGATCGCTATCCAACCGAGCCTTCGAGCGAGATCGAAATCAGCTTCTGCGCTTCCACAGCGAATTCCATCGGCAGCTGCTGCAGCACGTCCTTCACGAAGCCGTTGACCACCAGGCCGACCGCTTCTTCTTGGCTAAGCCCGCGCTGGACGCAGTAGAACAGCACGTCCTCGGAAATCTTCGACGTGGTGGCCTCGTGTTCGAACAGCGCCGAGGAGTTCTTGGCCTCGATATAGGGCACGGTGTGCGCGCCGCATTTGTCGCCGATCAGCAACGAGTCGCACGCCGTGAAGTTGCGGGCGTTGGTTGCCTTGCGATGCGCAGTGACGAGGCCGCGATAGGTGTTCTGCGAGACGCCGGCGGCGATGCCCTTGGAGATGATCCGGCTGGTCGTGTTCTTGCCTAGATGGATCATCTTGGTGCCGGAATCGACCTGCTGGTGACCGTTCGAGATCGCGATCGAGTAGAACTCGCCGCGCGAATTGTCGCCGCGCAGGATGCAGCTCGGATATTTCCAGGTGATGGCCGAACCGGTCTCGACCTGGGTCCAGGAAATCTTCGAGTTGTTGCCGCGGCAGTCGCCACGCTTGGTGACGAAGTTGTAGATGCCGCCCTTGCCCTCGGAGTTGCCGGGGTACCAGTTCTGCACCGTCGAATACTTGATTTCGGCATCGTCGAGCGTGACCAGTTCGACGACAGCGGCATGCGGCTGGTTCTCGTCGCGCTGCGGCGCGGTGCAGCCTTCGAGATAGCTGACATAGGCGCCCTTGTCGGCGATGATCAGAGTGCGCTCGAACTGGCCGGTGTTGCGCTCATTGATGCGGAAATAGGTCGACAGCTCCATCGGGCAGCGCACGCCTGGCGGCACATAGACGAACGAGCCGTCCGAGAACACCGCGGAATTCAGCGTCGCATAGAAGTTGTCGGAGGTCGGCACCACCGTGCCGAGATATTTCTGCACCAGTTCGGGATGTTCGCGGATGGCTTCCGAGATCGGCATGAAGATCACGCCGGCCTTTTTCAACTCAGCTTGGAAGGTGGTCGCCACCGACACCGAATCGAACACCGCATCCACCGCGATTCGCCGCTCGCCCTCGGGACGCACGACGCCTTCCAGCGCCTCGACCTCGCGCAGGGGAATGCCGAGCTTCTTGTAGGTCTCGAGAATTTCCGGATCGATCTCGTCGAGCGAGCCGATCGCCTTCTTCGGCTTCGGCGCCGAATAGTAATAGAGATCCTGGAAGTCGATCTTCGGATAGTGAACCCGCGCCCAGGTGGGCTCCTCCATGGTCAGCCAGCGCCGATAGGCTTCCAGGCGCCATTCCAGCATCCAGGCCGGTTCGTTCTTCTTGGCGGAGATGAAGCGGACGGTGTCTTCCGACAGCCCCTTGGGCGCCTTGTCGGACTCGATGTCCGTGACGAATCCATAGCGATATTGATCGACGTCGATCTGGCGAACCCGATCGACGGTCTCTTGTACGGCAGCCATTCTATCCTCCGCTCGCGGTTTCAAGGACCGCGGTGGATCAAATTCAATCTTGAAAGGGTTCTTTACGATGTTCCGCGGATGAAATCACCTGCCTTAGAACCGTTCAAGCTGTGTTTCGTCGCTCAGCTTAAGTAATGTACCCGAGAGCTTTCGCCAAGCCTCCAGGCAACGATCAACCTCCGCAACGCTGGTTGACCAGCCAAGACTGAGACGCAGGCCAGACTTGGCGAGTTCCGGACCGAATCCCATCGCTTCCAGCACATGGGAGGGCTGCACCTTGCCGGAGGAACAGGCGGATCCCGACGATACCGCGATTCCTTCGAGGTCGAACCCGATCACCGCGGTCTCCGCCTTCAGGCCAGGGACCGCAAAAAGTGTGGTATTGGGCAAACGCGGCACATTCTGGGAGAACACAAAAACGCCCCTGGTTTGCCGCAAGCCCTCCTCAAGGCGATCGCGCAGCTGTTCCATCCGGGCAGCATCCTCGTCGAGCCCGGCCATCACCGCCCGCACCGCCGCGCCGAAGCCGGCAATGCCCGGCACATTCTCGGTCCCTGCGCGCCGCCCCAGCTCCTGCCCGCCCCCGCGCAGCAGCGCATCGAGCCCGGCCACGCCCTCGGCCAACACCAACGCGCCGACTCCCTTGGGACCGCCGATTTTATGCGCAGAAATCGATAGAAGATCAGCTTTCAGAGCACTGATATCAATCAGTATTTTGCCAAACGCCTGCACCGCATCGACGTGCAGCAAGCCCCCGGCCTGATGAACCAGTTCCGCGATCTCGGTGACCGGCTGCAGGGCCCCGGTCTCGTTGTTGGCCAGCATTACCGAGACCAACGCCGGGGGACCATCGAGCAGCACGCGCAGGTGGTCGAGATCGACGAGCCCGGAATCGGTGACACGCACCATCGCCGTGTCCCCGGCGGCAAACCGGCCACCGGACAGCACGGACGCATGCTCAATGGAGGAAATCACCAATTTTTCAATAGCTTGCCCACCTCCACGGCGCAGCCCGGGACCCAGCGCCAGCGCATTGGCCTCGGTACCGCCCGAGGTGAACACGACGTTGCGTGGATCGGCACCCACGGCCGCGGCGATGGCCGCCCGGGCGTCTTCGACCAACCGTCGCGCCTGGCGGCCCTCGGCATGCACCGACGACGGATTACCGGCGAGATCCCAGGCCGCAGTCATCGCCGCTCGGGCCTCGGGGCGCAGCGGCGTGGTGGCGTTCCAGTCGAGATAGACGCGGTCACGGGCCAATGAATTCAATGCCTTCGCGTGGATTGATGAAATGGCGGGCGGATGTTCGCAAGCTTCACCAACTTGTAGGTCCGGTTATGGGCGAACAGATGTCGATCCACTTTAGCGCGGCGGAATAAGAAACCGGACACTAAACCGCTGCCGCCCTGCTTTCCGCGTTGACGCAGTGCAGCATCGCCCCTAACAGTCCGCCCTCTCATAAAGCTAAGCCCGACCAGGCGCAGCCTTGCTCAGCGCTGGAGGCGCCGCGTGACCATGACCATGACTTTCGCCGATCTCGCTCTGGCGCCATTGTTGCTGCAGGCACTGGCCGAGGAAGACTATTCCCGCCCGACCCCGATCCAGGCCCAATCCATTCCGATGCTGCTGCTGGGCCGTGACGTGCTTGGCATGGCGCAGACAGGCACCGGCAAGACCGCCGCCTTCGCGCTGCCGCTGCTGCATCGCCTGGCCCAAAATCCCCGCCCGGCGCCCAAAGGCGGTGCCCGCGTCCTGGTCCTCGCGCCGACGCGCGAACTGGTGTCCCAGATTGCGGCCGGTTTCGAGACGTTCGGCCGCCATCTGCAGCCTCGCGTCACAACCATCTTCGGTGGCGTCAGTCAGTTCCATCAGGTCAATGCGCTCAAGGAAGGCGTCGACATCATCGTGGCCGCGCCCGGCCGCCTGCTGGATCTGATCGACCAGGGCCTGTGCGACCTGTCCGGGCTTGAAGCGCTGGTGCTGGACGAGGCCGACCAGATGCTCGACATGGGCTTCGCCAAGCCGATCGAGCGCATTGTCGCAACGCTGCCGAAGGATCGGCAGACCCTGCTGTTTTCGGCAACGATGCCCAAATCCATTGCCGCGCTGGCCGAGAGCCTGCTGCGCGATCCCGCGAAGGTCGAGATCGCCCCGCCATCGACCACCGTCGACCGGATCGAACAGTCCGTGATGTTCATGGACGCAGCCCACAAGAAGGCGGCGCTGCTGGCGCTGCTGCAGACGCCGGAGATCGGACAGGCCGTCGTCTTCACCCTGCAGAAGAACATTGCCAACGAAGTCTGCGCCTTCATCACCGAGGCCGGGATCACCGCCGAGGCGCTGCACGGCAACAAGTCGCAGGGTCAGCGCGAGCGTGCGCTGGACGCTTTTCGCGCCGGGACGGTGCAGGTTCTGGTGGCGACCGATATCGCGGCGCGCGGCATCGATGTCGACACCGTGACGCATGTGTTCAATCACGACCTGCCGAGCCTGCCGGAAAGCTATGTTCACCGCATCGGCCGCACCGGTCGCGCCGGCCGCAGCGGCTTCGCCATCACCCTGTGCGACGCCGAGCAGCGCGCCTGGCTGCATGATGTGGAGCGGGAAATCGGTCGGACCTTGACCGTTCACGACGACCACCAGTGGCATTGCGAAGTGGCGCGCCACTCGACCGCGCGCGCGCCGGTGCTGGGCGGCGGGCCGGCCAAGCAGGTCAAGCCGGCGAAACCGCCGCGCGAACGCAAAATCTGGACCGAGGAAGAGAAACTTGCCGCGCGCATGGCGGCCAAGGTCGCTTAATCGTACTGCAGCGAAGCTGGGTCGTTGAACGTACCTTCGCCTGGCTCCGGCAAGCCCGGAGCGTCTTAGAGCCTGTCTCGCCAAGGCTGCGACCCGCGGCGGCAGGATATCGATCAACATGGCGCGCCCCGACGAAAGCGAGGCGCTCAGGATGATGCGCAGCGACGGTAACGTGCGCAAAATAGCGGGCTGCCCGCCGTCGCTCCCGTTCACTTTATGATCGGACCTCCGTTGATATCTCCACCGCTTCCATCCCGTTCATCCAAGATATGGCGCTGGATCAAGCACATCGTCCTGGGTCTGCTTCTGCTCATGGCGCTGCTTGTTGCCACCGGCGCCGCATATGAGGCGCTTTCGCGGTATCACGCCGTGGCGAAATATCCCCCACCGGGCAAGCTGGTAGATATTGGCGGGCGCAAGACGCATCTGGACTGCCGCGGGAACGGATTCCCGACAGTGATTTTCGAGGCTGGGCTGGATCTTTCCGGTTCGCTGTCCTGGACGAAGGTGCATGACGCCGTTGCTGGCGTTACGCGCGCTTGTGCCTATGACCGCGCCGGGATCATGTGGAGCGATCCAAAGGCCACACCACAACATGCCGATTCCGTCGCGGACGATCTCAATGCGACCCTGATGGCGGCTGGAGAGAAGGGGCCGTTTGTTCTGGTCGCGCATTCCATCGGCGGGCCCTACGCCTTGTCCTATACCAGAAAATTTGGTGATCAGGTCGTCGGGCTAGTGTTCGTCGATACCTCCCATCCCGATCAGGATGCCAGGCTGGCCGAGGAGGTGAAGCCGAAAGCGGATCATAGCGCTGAAGCCATGAAGAGTGTGATGAACTTGTCATGGACGGGGATCATCCGCCTGACAATGCCGTCAGAAGGGCCGCCAAATGTCCCTGCAAGCGTCACCCAGATGACAAACGCCTATTCCAGTACATCATTTGCAGGAGCGCTCTCGGAGATGGAGGGCCTTGATCGGACCAAAGCCGAAGGGCGTATTTCACGCGCACTGGGCGACCGCCCTCTAATTGTCCTTACGGCGATGGCACCGCTCACTGCGGCGACGCTGAAGAGTCAAAACATGACGAAGCAGGAAGATGTCCTGCAACGAGGCGTTTGGCAAAAACTGCAGCAGGACGAAGCCTCGTGGTCGACACGCGGTCGACAAGTGCTGGTGCCCGACGCCAGCCATTATATCCAGTTCGACCGGCCCGATATCGTGATCGATGCGATCCGTGATGTCGTGGACACCGTGCGCTCGGACGCAAAAAGTCGATGATCGCAGCGCAAGACTATTGGGGCTACCCCAACGCGCAGCTTGGTGATGATGTTCGCCTTGATGGCTTTGCCAGCAACAATCGCTTCTTCGGCACCAGGCAAAGGCCAAACGGTTTCGGGAAGCCGGCGTTACCGGGCGCTGATGGCATCGATCGAAGCTGTCCGTTGCACCGGTCCCGCATCGTTTTTATTTGAATTTCAGGCGGTTACGTCCGGCGACCCGGGGCTGCGCCGGGCCTAGACAGCGACAAAAGCCTTGCTTTTTGCCCCTGCGCTCATGGTAGAACGCGGCCTCAGCTTCACCCGGCGCCGTCCAACGTTGCGCCCGATCCGCCACTTGAGACGCAGAGCTCCCCGAGCCCGGGCTTTTCAAGCCCACCCGCCGAACACTGCGCGAAGTCGGTTGATTGCCCAAGAGATCATCTAAGGATCATTCATGCCCGAAGTCATTTTCACCGGCCCTGCCGGCCGCATCGAAGGCCGCTATCATCCTGCCAAGCAGAAGAACGCGCCGATCGCCATGGTGCTGCACCCGCATCCGCAGTTCGCCGGCACCATGAACCACCAGATCATCTACCAGTGCTATTACGCCTTCGTGCATCGCGGCTTCTCGGTGCTGCGCTTCAATTTCCGCGGCGTCGGCCGCAGCCAGGGTTCGTTCGACCACGGCACCGGCGAATTGTCGGATGCGGCGGCGGCGCTCGACTGGGCACAGACAATCAATCCCGAAGCCCGCGCCTGCTGGGTCGCCGGTTTCTCGTTCGGCGCCTGGATCGGCATGCAGCTTCTGATGCGCCGCCCCGAGGTCGAAGGCTTCATCTCGATCGCGCCGCCGGCCAACCTCTATGACTTCTCGTTCCTGGCGCCCTGCCCGTCCTCGGGCCTGATCGTCCATGGCGAGAAGGACGCGGTGGTGCCGCCCAAGGACGTCAACACCCTGGTCGAGAAGTTGAAGACCCAAAAGGGCATCGTCATCGACCAGCACATCATCCCCGGCGCCAACCACTTCTTCGACGGCAAACTGCAGCCGCTGATGGAATCGGTCACCGGCTATCTCGACATGCGGCTCGCCAACGTCCGCTGATCGTTGGACGTCGGCCGGTCCGGTGCGCTCTACGCCGCCAGCTTCAGCAGATGGGCGTCGTAGCGTAGCAGGAAGGCGTACAGCAATTCGGGATACTCCGCCGGCACCGCAGCCTTGACACTCGGACGCAGCGCAAGCTGCGTTCGCCAGGCGCGCAATTTCGGAGTGTCGGAAAAGATCCGCAGATCGCTGAGACGATCAAACACCTCGAAATAACGAAAGATTGGCGCGAACACTGCATCGACGAGGCTGAAGGCAGCGCCGGCAAAATAAGGCCCCGTTCCAAGCGCGGCCTCGACGCGCGCGAATTTTGCGGCAACCGCCAGCCGCTTGGTTTCGAACACCGCCGCGTCGGCCGTGGTTTCCAGACCCCAGACATCGCCCAGGATCGACGATCCGAACTCCATCCAAGCGCGATGCTGCGCGCGTTCCAGTGCATCCTGCGGATGCAGCTTCGGCCCGCTGAACGCCTCATCGATATATTCGCAGATCACGTTGCTCTCAAATAGCACAGCGTCGCCCGTCCCGCTCGATACCTGAAGCACGGGCACCTTGCCGAGCGGCGACATTGCCAGAAACCAGTCCGGCTTGGCGGCGAGATCGATATCGATCCGCTCGAAAGCCACGCCTTTTTCGCCAAGCGCGATCGCGGCGCGCTGCACGTAGGGACACAGTTTGTGGCTGATCAGTTTGAGCTGCTGCGTCATGACTTTTCCCCGGGGTGATCCAGAGCGCCCATGTACATGCAGTTGCATTAATCCGTCAAGATAAATGCACTTGCATGAATTATCTGTGGTCGGGGATCCGGGTCAGGCAGCCGACACCAACACCCCGCCCCTCATCGGGATCGGCACCCCGGTGGTGGCGGGATAGCTGAGCGGCAGGCCTTTCAGGCCGCGCGCCGCGAGGAAGCCGAACGCCTGCGCCTCCATGGCATCGGCGGACCACCCCAGCGCCCCGGCGGCCTCGACGGTTGCTGGCGCCAGTTTCTCGCGCAACATGCGGAGCATCGTCAGGTTCCGCGCCCCGCCGCCGGTGACGATCCAGCTTGCCGGCGGCCGAGGCAGCAGCGGCACAATGCTGGCGATGGCTGCGGCGGTGAAGGCCGTCAGCGTGGCAGCCCCGTCAGCCGGTATCATGTTGCTCAGCGCAAGCGCGGCAAAATCGTTGCGATCGAGCGATTTTGGCGGCGGCGCGGAAAAGAACGGCAGTTGTAGCCCGCGTGCCACCCATGCGTCGTCGACCTGGCCTTGCGCGGCCAGCTTGCCTTCGCCATCAAACGGCTGACCGCTGGTGCGCAGCATGAAGTCGTCGATCAGCGCATTTCCCGGACCGGTATCACAGGCGATCAGCAGGTCGTCGCCGTCGATATAAGTGATGTTGGAGACGCCACCGATATTGACCACCACGATGGGTCCTTCGCGTCCCAGGGCCTGCGCCAGCGCCCGGTGATACACCGGCACGAACGGGGCGCCCTGCCCGCCGGCGGCGACATCGGCGGCGCGAAAATCATGCATCACGGGAATATGGATCGCCCGCGCCAAGGCCGCGCCGTCGCCGATCTGCACCGTCAGCCGCTCGGCCGGGCGGTGCAGCACGGTCTGGCCGTGAAATCCGACGATATCGACATTTTCACGGGCGATGCCGTTGTCCGCCAGAAACCCGGCCATGGCCTCGGCATGCGCCGCCGTCACCACCTGTTCGGCCTCGGCCAGAATGCCCGGCCGCGCGTGGCGGTCCGACAGTTGCACCGCTTCCGCCAGCGCCTGGCGCAGCACGGCCCGTTCGGCATCGGAATATGCCCGGTAGCCGGAGGGGCCGAACGCGCCAACGCGATGACCATCGGTCTCGATCAAGGCAATATCGACCCCGTCCAGCGAGGTCCCGCTCATCAGCCCGATGGTGGTCAGCATGGTCGGCACGGCCAAGGTCCTCTGCGGTCAAACTTGTATCGTATGGCCCGATCTTATAATGCCACACGGCGCCTCCCGGTCGGGCGGACGCCGATCCCGGCGCACCGCCAATCTGTCGAGTCAGCGTAAAAATATCATGATCAGAGTCTTCAGCCGATGACCGCATTTAAATCAGACTTCCTGAACGTGCTGCAGAGCCGCGGCTTCATCCACCAGATCTCCGATCCGCAGGCGCTCGACGCCGCCTGCGCCAAGGGTCCGGTCACGGCCTATGTCGGCTATGACGCCACGGCGACCTCGCTGCACATCGGCAATCTGATTTCGGTGACCATGCTGCATTGGTTCCAGGAGACCGGAAACCGACCGATCACCCTGATGGGCGGTGGCACCTCAATGGTTGGCGACCCCTCGTTCCGCGACGACCAGCGGTCGCTGCTCACGGTCGAAAAGATCGCGGAGAACATCGAAGGCATCAAAAAAATATTCGGCAAGATGCTGCGCTACGGCGACGGCCCGACCGACGCATTGATGGTCAACAATGCCGACTGGCTGCTGAAGCTGAACTACGTCGAATTCCTGCGCGACGTCGGTCGGCACTTCTCGGTCAACCGCATGCTCGCCTTCGACAGCGTCAAGCTGCGGCTCGACCGCGACCAGTCGCTGTCCTTCCTCGAATTCAACTACATGATCATGCAGGGCTACGACTTCACCGAGCTCAACCGGCGCTACGGCTGCACGCTGCAGATGGGCGGCTCCGACCAGTGGGGCAACATCATCAACGGCGTCGATCTCAGCCATCGCATGGGCGGCCCGCAGCTCTACGCGCTGACTACGCCGCTGCTCACCAAATCCTCCGGCGAGAAGATGGGCAAGTCGGCCACCGGTGCGGTATGGCTCAATGGCGACCTCTTCAGCCCCTATGATTTCTGGCAGTACTTCCGCAACACCGAAGACGACGACGTGGGCCGGTTCCTGAAGATCTTCACCCGCCTGCCGCTCGACGAGATTGCCCGGCTGGAAAAGCTCGGCGGCGCCGAGATCAACGAAGCCAAGAAGATCCTGGCGACCGAGGCCACGGCCATCGTGCACGGCCGCGAGGCGGCCGACGCGGCCAACGAGACGGCGCGGAAAACCTTCGAGGAAGGTTCGATTTCCGCGAGCCTGCCGACCATTGATATTCCGCAGGACGAACTTGCCGCCGGCATCGGCGTCCTCGCCGTTTTCGTCACTGCGGGGTTCGTCGCTTCCAACGGCGAGGCGCGGCGCCAGATCAAGGGCGGCGGGCTGCGCGTCAACGACGTGCCGGTCACCGACGAGAAGATGCTGCTGACACCGGCGCTGCTGACGCCGGAAGGCGTGATCAAGCTTTCGCTCGGCAAGAAAAAACACATCCTGCTCAAGCCTGCATAGGCCCATTCGCCTGGCGCACTGTTCACGGCTGTCGAAACGCGCTCCACCTGTGGGGCCATTCGCAAACGCCGTGAAGAGTCGCCCGATGGACCCGAAAGCCTCCCAGCGCACTGCGCTTGCCGTCCTCGGCGTCTGCTTCACGCTGTCGGTGCTCGGCCGCGGGCTGCAGGAGAGCTTCACGGTCTTCCTGCTGCCGATCTCGCAGGCTTTCAGCTGGGACCGCGGCGACGTGGTCTCGATCTATTCGCTGACCGCGCTTTGCGCCGGCCTTGCCTCGCCCCTGGTGGGACGGCTGTTCGATCGCTCCGGCCCGCGCGCAGTGTTCGCCACCGGCCTGGTGCTGATCGCCGGCGCCTTTCTGTCGGCCGCCTTTGCGCAACAGCTCTGGCAATTCCAGCTCAGCATCGGCGTGGCGCTCGGGTTCGGCGTGGCCTGCATCAGCAACGTGCCGAACTCGATCCTGCTCGGCCGCTGGTTCGGCAAACGGCTGCCGACCGCGATGGCAGTCGTGTACTCGGCAACCGGCGCCGGGGTTCTGATCATGCTACCGTTCGCCCAGATCCTGATCGACCGGTTCGGCTGGCGCGGCGCCTATCAGAGCTTCGGCTGGCTGGTGCTCGCGTTGCTGGTGCCGCTGCTGCTTCTGCCGTGGCGAACTTACGCGGGCGGCTCCGCACACCTGGAAAGGCCGGAGAGCCACGACCTGCCGGACGAAGGCTGGACGCTGCCGCGTGCGTTGCGCCATCACGCCTTCTGGGCGCTGTTTGCCACTTTCTTCTTTACCGCCATCGGGATGTACGCCATCTCGCCGCAGGTCGTCGCCTATCTGATCGATGCGGGCTTTCCGCCGCTGATATCGGCGACGGCCTGGGGCTTCAGCGGCGTGGTGCTGCTGTTCGGCATGCTCGGCATCGGCTGGCTCGACGGCATCATCGGCCGACGGCCCTCGGTGCTGTGCAGCTATGCCCTGTCGATCGTCGGCATCGTCATGCTGTGGCTGTTGCAGCGGTACCCGAATTACTGGCTGCTGACCGGCTTCGTCGTCTGCTTCGGCAGCATGATCGGCTCGCGCGGCCCGCTGCTTACCGCGACCGCCATGAAGATCTTTCGCGGCGAGCGGGTCGGCACGATCTACGGTGCCATCACCATCGGCAGCGGCCTCGGCTCGGCTTTCGGCTCCTGGAGCGGGGGCCTCATTCACGACTGGACTCAGAGCTACGATCTGCTCATCGCCTTCGCGCTGGTCAGCGTTGTGCTGGGCATGATTCCCTTCCTCGTCGTGCCGGCGCTGCGGCGCTGAGGCTGCATGGCTCCCGCGCGCCTTGCCCTGCCTCGCTCATCCTCTGGTCGCGAAGCTCCACCTTCACCATTAGTAAGGAGATTGCCGGTACTATCGGTTAGCAACTCTCTCGATCCGAGGTCTCTATGAATCTGCTCAGCCGTTTCAAGATCCGCACAAAGCTTGCTGGCATGGTCGCCGTTTCCGCGGTCGCGGTATGCGCCGTCATCGCTGTGGCCGCTTCGCTCAGCCAGAAGCGCATGATCGAAGATCGCATGGCGCAGCTTCATACGGCCGTCGACATGCTGGTCGGCATGGCCGAGACGCTTCAGGACGAGGTGACCGCCGGCAAAATGACGTTGGCCGATGCGCAGATGCAGTACCGCGCCCGCGGCAAGGGCATGTTCTTTGGCAACAAGCAGGGCTATCCCGTCGTCTATCGCGCGGATCAAACGATCCTGGTGAACTCCGCCAACCAAAAGTTGCAGGACAAGATCACGGGCGCCACGGACTCAAACGGCGTCCTTATCGCCAAGGCGATCATGGATGCGGGGCGGCAGAGCGCGGAGGGCGGCACCGCCTACTATCTCTATCCCCGTCCGGGCCAGACGGAGCCGACCCGGAAGATGGTATTCGCGCGCTACTACGCGCCGTGGGATGTCACGGTCAGTGTCGGCCTCTATGTCGACGACCTCGATGCCGATGTTAACGCCCTGCTGATCAAGCTTGGCGCAATCGGTGCGGGCGTCATGGCCTTGATGGCGCTGATGTCATGGCTGATCGCCCGCGATGTTCTGGGCGCGCTGATGCGGCTGCAGCGACGCATGCAGAGCATCGCCACCGGCTCGCTCGAAACTGCCGTAGAGGAGACCGATCGCGGCGACGAGATCGGGCGGATGGCCGAGACGCTGGAGATGCTGCGCCAGACGGCGATGACCGCGCGCACGCTGGAGGCCGAGCAGAGCAAGCTGAAGCAACTGAGCGAGACCGAGAAGCGCGACGCGCTAATTGCGCTGGCCAACCGCTTCGACGCCTCGGTCGGTCAGTTGGTCGGGCTGATGGCTTCCGGCTCCACCGAACTGGAAGCCACCGCACAATCCATGACCAGCACCGCCGACCGCACCAATCAGCAGGCCAATGTCGTCAGCACCGCAGCGAACGAGGCCAGCAGCCGCGTCCAGACCGTCGCGTCCGCAGCGGAGGAACTATCGTCGTCGATCACCGAGATCAGCCGTCAGGTCGCGCAGTCCGCCAAGATCACCAGCCACGCCGTCGACAGTGCGCGTCGCACCGACACCATCGTGCGCGCTCTTGCCGACGGCGCGCAACAGATCGAACACGTGGTCGAACTGATCTCCAGCATCGCCGGCCAGACCAACCTGCTGGCGCTGAATGCCACCATCGAGGCGGCGCGCGCCGGCGAGGCTGGTCGCGGCTTTGCCGTCGTTGCATCCGAGGTGAAAAGCCTCGCCAGCCAGACTGCGGAAGCGACGAAGGAAATCAGCACCCGCATCGCCCAGATCCAGAGCGCCACCAAGGAAGCCGTCGATGCCATCCAGGGCATTACCGCGACCATCGAGGAGGTCAGCGCCATCGCCACGTCGATCGGCTCGGCGATCGAGGAACAAGGCTCCGCGACGGCAGAGATCGCCCGCAACGTGACACAGACCGCGCAGGCCACCCAGGAGGTCACCACCAACATCGGCGGCGTCAGCACCGCCGCCCACGAGACCGGGAGTGCCGCCGGCATGGTGTTGAGTGCCGCGACCGGCCTGTCGCGCCAGGCCGAGCAACTGTCCGGTGAGGTGAACACGTTCCTGGCCGGCGTGCGCGCCGCCTGACGCAACCCGCAGCAGCAGATCCGATAGCCGGCGCGGCCCTCAAGAACCGCGCCGGCTATCGTTACGTTCAATGGTCAGTTGTTGCCGGGTGAATTCGGGAATTCTACCGGATTGTTCTGCTTGCCGGTGCCGAACTCAAATATCTTGCGCAGCACGCCGGGCGCCATGGCAGAGATCGGATTGACGCGCAGCACCGGCTGGCCGGGCGTCCCGACCACTTCATAGGTCACGCCGATCAGCCCTTCATTGCTGCCGCCGCCGAGGAACAGGCCGACGATCGGGATCTGGCCGAACATGTTGTTCAGCCCGTACATCGGCACAAAGGTCCCGCTCATGCGAACCTGGTTGGCGGGATAGTCGATGCTGCCTTCGATGGTGGCGCCGATCGACGGGCCCTTGACGACGCCTTCCCGGATCGTGAGCTGTCCGTTCTGGCGGGTGAACTCGGCGCGCAGACGCGAGAAGCTGATGCCACCCTGCGAGGCCCCGGGCCCGCCGGCCGCGACGCGATCAAGCGACGCCTCGCCCTTGATGCTGAAGTCACGGACGTTGATCAGGCCCTCCTTGGGCCGGGAATCCGCAGCGGGCGGATCCATCGCCAGCGCCAGCTGTCCGCCGGTCATCTTGGCGTAGATGTCGTTAAAGCGGAAGAATGCGCCGGCGTCGTTGGTCTCGATATAGATGACGTCGCGGCCCTGCCCCTGGCCCCTGCCGCGCATGTCGCCGTTGAGCGGCGTATCGCGTCCCAGCTTGCCCGACAGTGTGAAACTCCGGATCGTTCCATTGCGGCGCGAGACCTTGGTATCGAGGCTGCGCACCGCCTCGCCGAAGAAGCCGGCAACGGCGCCGAGCTTCACATCGATGTCGAAATCGATGCTTTTGGTCTTGCTCTTGGGATCAGTCTCCTTGCCGGAAATTGCCGACTTCAGAAAGCCGCGGCCGTCGAACACGTCGCCGCGCATGGTCACCCGCAGCACGCCGTCGGGGCCGCGCTCGGCCTTCAGCGAAGTCTTGTCGCCTTCCGACGGCGCGTAGGTTGGAAAGTTCGCGCTGACCAGATCGCCGTTCTGGTCGATTTCGACCGCGCCCTTGATCTGCGCGCCACTGCCGTCGATCACGATATCCTCGAGCCGGGTCGACTGCTGTTTCTGCACGACGTTGAACACGGCGCGGCCGGCCTTGCCGGGCTGCTTGGCCCAGCCCGGCAGCATGTTGTCGAGCTTGAGGCCGGTGAGGTCGGCTTCGATGCCGAACTTGCTCTCGCGGTCGCCGCTGCCGATCTTGCCAATCAACTTGATCGGAATCGCGCCGCTGACGGCGGGGCCGAGATCGTAGCCGAGCCGAGCACGGCCGGCATCGTCCAGCGTCGCCAGCAGGCGGACGTCGGCATCGCCATCGTTCGATTTGCGATAGTCGAGCGACGCGGCCTGGCCATTGATCTTGACGTCACCCTTGACCTGATAGCCCTGATTGTTGGCCATGACCTTCAGCGTCGCGGCCTCGAGCTTTTGGTTCATCACCATTTTTTCGCCGGAAAACGCCGTGAGGTCGGCATTGATGCCGTAGGTGGTGTCGGTCTTGGTCAGCTCGCGCTTGATCGGCATGCCCAGCGTCACCTGCGCGGACACGTTCCCCTTGGTGGTGTTGGGATCGAGCAGGTTGCCCGTGAATTCATTGAGCCGGTCGGAGGCGAGGATTTCGGCCACCGCGGGGACAGGCCCGTCGATCTTGAACCGCACCTTGGCGGGCGAAGGCTTGGGGGCCATGTCAGGCACTTCGAAAACGATATCGCTCAGATTGAGCTTGCGGCCGGCGGGTGTGTCGATCCCCGCCTGCCCGATCGTCACGGTCGCGGTGCGGCCGGTGACGCGCGCCCTCAGGTCGGCGTCGCGAATCAACGGGAGGTCGTCGACCGGGCGCAGCGTCACGCCATTGGCCGTGATGGTCACCGAAAGACCGTCGTCCGGAATCGGCGGCCCCCTACGCGACAGATTGCGCACCGGCGAATTCACTCCGACCTCGATGCGCTGAAGCGCCCCCCGCTCGACACGTTCGATCACCCATTCGCGCACCTCAGGCACGATCAGGATCGGCCACATGCGCTTAAGCGCCGACGCCGACATGGGTGTGCCGGCAAAGCCGAGCGTCAGCCGCGGCTCGCCGGCATAGTCGATACTGCCGGTGCCGGCGACGCCGATCTCGCCATTGCTGATGTCCGCCTGGGTCAGCAACACCCGCTTGTTATCAGTGTCGAAACGCAGGCCGATGGAGATGCGGTTGAAAATCAGGGGCTGTTCGCCCTCGGCGCCCGCGAGCACGATGGTGCCGCCGCTGAAGCCGAGCTGCCAGTTGGGAATGCTGTCGTTCGGCGGCTCCACATGCGCGAGCAGCGTGACGCGATTGGCGCCGGAAATGATCTTGAACGGCGCCAGCAGAACGCGACGGTTGGAATCCCATTCGACGTTGAACTCCCCCTGATCGATCTGCATCGGATAGTCGGGAGTATCGTTGTCAATGATTGTACCGGCGCCCGCGGTGATCTTGCCCCGGAAATAGGTCGGCATGCCGTCGCGAGCGAGTTCGCCCTTGAGGTCTCCGGTCAATGGAAGGTCAGCACTGTAGGTCAGGTCCTTCAGCCGCAACGCCAGCAGGATGTTCCTGGCCGGCACGTTGTCAGCGTGAATGGCGACCGACCGCACGCCGTTCGATGGCGAGCCGACCACGACGCCGAGCTTCCACGGATGAGCGCCGGCCTCTCCCACGCTCATGGCGACACCGCCATCGTGCGGCCGTCGCAGGCTGAGCGAGATGTTATCGAAGTTCCATTTATTGCCGCGCTGCTGGTCGTCGACCACCAGGTTGCCGTTCTTCAAACCGATTTCATTGAGGTTCTGACCGTCGAGGCCGGTCAGGCTGAGGCTGTCGAGCCAGTCGAGGCCCGCGAGCAAACCGCTCACCGATTCCTTGCGGTCAGCGGGCGCGGTGCCGGGTGCGGATTTGATATCGGGCGCGCCTGCCGTCGGTGCGACCTCCTCCGGCGCTTGCCCCGGAGCAGCGGTGGGCGTATCGAGCCGGCGCGCCGAAGCCACGCCGGTCGCGATCGGACGCGCGTTGTCGCCGGTGGATACCGTGACCTGCCCATCCGGTGTGATTCGGACCGCCAGAACCGCATCGACCAGACTGAGGCTCTCGGCACGCAACTGCCCGACCAGCATGGCGCTCAGGGAAAGACGAACTTCCGCCTTCGGCGCGCTGGCGACAATGGCGTGGTCGCGATCCCTGACGACAATGTCGCGGATCCGCACGGCGACTCGGACGCGTCCTGCGCGCTCGATCTGGGTGCCGCCGACCTCGACGGTGTTGCCCTGACCGATATTGTCCTGGATGGCGTCGGCGAGCCAGGGCGTCGCCATGTCGAAATTGATGGGGCCAGCTCCGAGCCGCCACCACAGGGCGCCGAAACAGATCGCGATCAGCAAGATCAGGATGCCAACGACGCCCGCGAGCCGCTTCATCCACCGCGTTCCGGAGAACCAGCGATGAGATGCAGACAAGCCATCGCTTACACCGTGAATACGTGTGTTCGGTCCGGACAGCAGCCGACGCGCACGATGTCCGGCGGCCTCGTCATGGTCATGATCCCAGGAGGCATCATCCCATTGCGAGTGCGGATCATCGGCGCGCGGACTGAACGCTTGGGGCGGCTTATTCCTGGCCATTGCCTCTCGGTGCTGGCGCTGACGGTGAGATCGGTTGCCTCCGGATTCGCGCTGATCGAACACCGACAGACACGCACCGGCATCGCTGCCAATCGGTTTGAGTTATCACTTGTCGTCGGATCGCTGCCGCATGTTCAGCACACGGAACGGGTGTTGCGTCGAATCCTTTGTAACCATACTCCGGGAGCAACAGATTTGCACCGCAGCGTCGGCTTGCTCCGAACGCTTGGCGCGTCTCTCAATATCATTCAACAATGACCCGCTGAAAGCGACGAAAGGAAGGCGTATGTCCACGAAATCGCGCAAGAATTCCTCCAAAGCCCCGACTGGCAAGGCGCCCCGCGCCGGAGCGAAAGCCGTCACCCGGAAGGCTGCGCCCGCTGCCAGCAAGGCTGCGGCAAAAAAGACCATGAAGAAAGCAGCCAAGCCTGCAGCAAAGGCCGCGCCGAAAGGTGCCGCGAAAAAATCAAAGGCGCCGGCGGCGAAATCCGCTCCAACCCCTGCGCGTTCCAAGACTGCGGCAACCAAGGCTACGGCAGCCAAGGTTGCGCCCAAACGCGCACCCGCGCCCAAGCCCGCCCAAGCTCCCGGTCGGGCGCCGGCCGCCACAGCTCCGGCTGTCGCCATCGAAGGCGCGCTTGCTCCGGCCTTCACCCTGCCGCGCGACGGTGGGGCGAGCGTGGCGCTGAGCGACTATACCGGCAGGAAGCTGGTGATCTTCTTTTACCCGCGCGCGAGTACGCCGGGATGTACGCGGGAGGCCATCGACTTCACCCGGCTGACCCCTGAGTTCAGTGCCGTCCAGACCGCCATCCTTGGCGTATCGGCCGACCCGTTGAAGGCTCAGGAATCCTTCCGCGACAAGCACGACCTGACAGTTCCGCTGTTGTCCGACGAAACCCACGCGATGCTCGAATCCTATGGCGCATGGGGCGAAAAATCCATGTACGGCAAGAGCTTCCAGGGCGTATTTCGCACCACGGTGCTGATCGGCAAGGACGGCAAGGTGGCGCGGATCTGGCGCAATGTGAAGGTCGACGGCCATGCCGAGGAGGTGCTCGAGGCGGCCCGCCAGATCTGAGCTTTTGAACGTTCTCATTCTCCAAAAATTAACCATGAGCGGTTCAAATCGCCCCCGTAATTGAGCCACCGGACTGTCTGTCCGGCTGGCGCGGGAGTGCTGATGTCGAACCGTTCCAGTCAATATGCCGAGTATCCGCAGCACCGCGCCCATGACCACGGACGACAGCCCGCCCGTCGGCCGGCGCCTGCCAAGGCGGCCACCATGCCGGCTCCGCAGGACGGATATACCATCGCCCATGCGGGCAAGCAGGTCCGGATCGGACCGGTGCTGTTCTGGATTGTCGTCGGCACGGTGATCGTGCTGGGTGCCTGGTCGGCAGCGACGGCGACCTATTTTGCATTTCGCGACGACGTCCTGACCCGGCTGATCGCCCGTCAGGCCGAGATGCAATACGCCTACGAAGACCGCATCGCTGAACTGCGCGCGAAGGTCGATCGCACCACCAGCCGACAGTTGCTGGACCAGGAGCAGTTCGACCAGAAGCTCGATCAGGTGATGAAGCGCCAGACCACGCTGGAATCCCGCGCTACGGCGCTGGGCGCTATTCCCGATGTACTGGTCACCGGCTCGATCAAGCCGCAGGCGCGCGGCATCAGCGAGAGCAGTCCATCCGGCGTGCCAAAACCCTCCCCGATCAGTGACACCGTGACCTTCGTGGCGCCTCCGGATCGCGAGGCCCGGCTGGAATCCCGCACCCCGGCGATCGCCAGCCCGCAGCCCAACAAGTTCGCCAAGATCCAGGGCATCGACAATGTCATCGTACGGATGCAGGCCTCGCTCGATCAGGTGGAGGCGCGTCAGCCTGGCTGCGCTCAGCGCCGTCGAAGAGACCATGGATTCCAAGGTCCGCCGCATGCGCGGCGCCATCTCGGATCTCGGCCTCAACATGGCGCAACTGGAAGCCGCCGTGCCCCGAGTCGCCATGGGCGGCCCGTATGTGCCGGTGAAGCTGGCAGCCGATGCCGGTCCGTTCGAGCGCCAGATCTACCGGGTCGCCACGACCCGCGCCCAGGTCGAGAAGCTGAACCGCACGCTGGCCCTGGTGCCCTATCGCAAGCCGGTGGTCGGCGAAGTCGAATTCACCTCCGGATTCGGCATCCGCAGCGATCCTTTCCTCGGCCGCCCGGCGATGCATACCGGCCTCGATTTTCGCGCCGCCACGGGCGACCCGATCCGGGCTACGGCCAACGGCCGCGTAACCTCCGCCGCCTATGCCGGCGGTTACGGCAAGATGGTCGAGATCGACCACGGCAACGGCCTCGCGACCCGCTACGGCCACATGTCTGAAATCCATGTCAAGGTTGGCGACACCATCAAGATTGGCCAGGTGATAGGCCTCGTCGGATCGACCGGCCGTTCCACCGGCTCGCATCTGCATTACGAGACCCGCATCGACGGCGAGGCAGTCGATCCGCAGAAATTCCTGCGCGCCGGCGTGCGGCTCGGCACCGGCTAGCCGCCGGCGCATGGCCATTGTTGCCCCGCCCCGATTGTGATTGAAGCGGCCCCAGCATTCCGAGAGGCCGCCTTGAAACTTCCACGACGCATCGGTCCCCGTTTTCCCCGCCTCGGTCGGTTTTGCTTCCGCGCGTCCAGGCGCGTGACCACATGGCTGATGACGCTGGCCGGGTTTCACGCCAACGATTCCAGTTTTACCGCGCGCCGCATCTCGGCAATCCGCGCCAAGCTGGCGCGCGGCGAAACGGTCTATCTAGCCGGTCTCGGGCTCCCAGGCACGCATAATTCAGGCGTGGCCCTCGTCGAAGTGACGCAGGCCCACGGCCCGCGTCTAATCGTCAACAACGAGGAAGAGCGGTTCTCCGGCGACAAGCACACGACCCAATATCCGCGCGCCGCACTGGACGCGTTGCGTGGCACCCTGCAGGAGATGGGCCGCGACATCGCGGACATCGATGCGTGGTTGACGAGCTGGGATTATCCCGACCTGCTCGGCACCCTGGTGCGCAGCGTTGTCGAGGAATTTCCGGAAAGCCTCAAACTGCTGCGCACCAGAAATTCCGTCAGCTTCGATGCGCGACGCCTTGAGCAGATGACACGGTCGCCCAAGCTGCTGCGCAAGCAATTCGGCCTCGCATCGCGCGTGCCGCTGCTGATGATGCCCCATCACGACAATCATGCGTGGTTTTCATTTGCGGCATCGCCCTTCCCCGACGACGAGCCGGTGGCGATTGCCGTCCTCGACGGCACCGGAGACCTCGGCTCCGTCTCGACCTACGTCGCGCAGCGCGGCACGATGCAAAAGCTGTTCTGCAATGACAGCGTGTTCGATTCACTCGGCGCCTTCTACAGCGTGATCTCTTCCACCCAGGGCGGCTGGACCTGGCTGTCCAGCGAAGGCCGCTACATGGGCGCCGCCGCCTGGGGCGACATGGATCGCGCGACCAATCCGTACTATGCCCGCCTGAAGGCGGTGCTCGACTTCGGCGCCGACGGCGCGATCCGGCTCAACCGCGCCATGGGCAACTGGTACTGCGACCCGTTCGACCATCCCTACAAGCAGCCGCTGATCGACATCCTCGGCGAGCCGCTGCGACCGGATCAGTTGTGGAATCCCGACGCCGTGCTGCGAGTCGAGGACATCCAGCACCGCCCGGATACCCAGGACCGGCTCGACAAGGCAGCGGCAACGCAACTGGTGTTCGAGGACGCCATGATCCATGTCGTCGATCACCTGCTGCGCGCGACCGGCGCGCGTCGTCTGGTGCTGACCGGCGGCGGCGCCTTGAACGCACTTGGCAACATGCGCCTGCTCGAACATTTCAACGCAGCCTGGTTCGCAAAAGCGCAGAAACGCGACGCCACGTTGCATCTGTGGGTGCCGCCGACACCGGGCGATCCCGGCGTCACGGTCGGCGCGGCCTGGATGTTCGCCCATCTGCTTGGCGCGCCGCGCGGCGCCCCCATGAGCCACGCCTTCTATTGCGGCGCGGCACCGGCACACAACGACGTCACGGCCGCCCTGGAAGCCGACGACATCGCTTCAATGCCGGTGGGCGACATCTCCACGCCGGACGGACTTCGCGATGTCGCCGACCTGATGGCTTTCATGGTGGCGCAGAGCGGCATCATTGCATTGTATCAGGGCGCGGCGGAAACCGGTCCGCGCGCGCTCGGCCATCGCTCGATCCTCGCCAATCCCTGCGATCCGCTGACCCGCGAACGCCTGAACGAACGCGTCAAATACCGCGAGGCGATCCGCCCGCTGGCGCCGATGGCGACGCTGGAAGCAGCGCTGGAATATTTCGAACTGCAGGACGGCGCGTCTGACGCCAACTACAACGCATATAACTACATGGTGCTGACGGCCCATGCGAAGGCCCACGCTCGGAAAACGATCCCCGCAGTAATCCATGCCGACGGAACCGGCCGCATCCAGATCGTTTGCGAAGAAGACGATCCCCTCACCCACGCTTATCTGAAAGCGCTGGGCCGCCACATCGGCGTGGAGCTCTCGGTCAACACCTCGTTCAATGTCGCCGGTCCGATCGCGCAGACGCCGGCACAAGCGGTGGACACATTACGCCGCTCTAAGGGACTGGACGTGGTGATATTAGTCGCCGACGACGGAACGGCGTTCGCCGCCTGGCATGGCGGCGAACGCGACAGTGGACGGTTTACGTCCTGGCTCGAAGAGTGGAAGCGCGCGCGCCCCTAGCGCGCCCTTGGCTCACTTCTTCAGGCAAAGTCCGACGGTGGGCGATGTCGCACACTTCATGCCATCAGGCGCGCCGCCGGCCGGGCAATAGACGGATGCCAGCGTCTCGTTGCTTTCGCATCCGACAGCCCCATCGGCCTGAACGACGCGAAGCGCAGTGTCGCCCTTCTCGCCTTTGTCACCCTTCTCGCCCTTCTCGCCCTTCTCACCGGGAGCGCCGGGCATGCCTTGGGCACCTTGCGGGCCCTGCGCGCCGGCCTGGCCCTGCACGCCCGGAATGCCCTGCAGACCTTGCGCGCCCTGCGGACCGGCTGGGCCCTGCGCACCCGCGTCGCCCTTGGGACCGGCAGGTCCGGGATCGCGCCCGCAGCCAACCAGCAACAGCGAAAGACCGATGGCGAGTATTGGAAAAACTCTCATGACGCCCCCGTGATGATTGAATCTTGTCGTCGCACCATGCGACGCCAGTACAAGCCAGCGGCCCGCTGCGGGTTCCGGCCTGTCCATCATACCGGCGATGAGGTGGAAGAAAAGGCGGCGAAACAAGGTATTGCTGTCGCAACGCCGTCACACTGTCGCTGCGCTATTTCGACGTCTCGCTTTTGCGGCGCGATACGAGCTCAATCATCTTGCCTTCGTCTTCATCCGGCGCAAAAGCCTTGGCCTTGTCATAGGCTTGCACCGCAGCACGCCCCATCGGCGCATCCGGCAGCAGCGCCTCGGCCAGCGCAACCGCGTAGGCCGCATCCTTGTGGCGAAGCGCCGCGGTAAAGGTCGCGTCGGAAAAATTGCGCGCCACCATACGCGGCGCGTGACGCAAGACCTGCGGGCTCGCCGTGACGCCCTGGGCAATGCAGTCCAGCACCAGTGTCATGTCGAGCCCGGCCTGCTCGGCAATGGCGAGGCCTTCGGCCAGGCCAGCGATCTGGATGGCACCCATCAGGTTATTGATCAGCTTGTAGACGGTCCCCGCGCCGACTGGACCGAAATGCCGGATCGTCGAGCCGATCGGCGTCAGATATGGCCGCGCCAATGCCAGATCGGAGAGGTCCGCACCGACCAGCAAGGTCAGCGCTCCGCTGGCGGCGGCATCCGGCAGGCCGGTGACCGGGCTGTCGACGTAGACCAACCCGCGGGTGCGCAAATCGCGGCTGAGATCGAGCGCATGCTGATAGGACACGGTGGAGCACTCGATCGCCAGCGCACCCGGTCTTGCAGTGCGCGCTGCGCCATCGCTGCCGAGCCAAACCGTCTGTGACGCCTGATCGTCGGCCACCATGGTGACGATGGCGTCGGCCCCCTCGGCCGCATCCGCAGGCGAAGAGGCCCAGCGCGCACCGCGGGCAATCAGATCGCCTGCCTTGGCTTCGCTGCGATTCCAGATGGCAACATGGAAGCCGGCGTCGAGATAGCGGCCGGCCATGCCATGGCCCATGCGACCGAGACCAACGAACGCAACGCGCGCCACGACTAGTCCACGTCGTCGATGGCGCCGGCCCCCGGCGACGTGCCGAAGGCGCGCTGGGCCAGTGTCGCGGCCATGAACTCATCGAGATCGCCGTCCAGCACGCCGGACGTGTCCGAAGTCTGCACGCCGGTACGCAGGTCCTTCACCATCTGATAGGGCTGCAGCACGTACGAGCGGATCTGGTGGCCCCAGCCGATCTCGGTCTTGGCGGCCTGATCGGCGGCGGCCTGCGCCTCGCGCTTCTTCAGCTCGATCTCGTAGAGCCGCGCGCGCAGCATGTCCCAGGCCTGAGCCTTGTTCTTGTGCTGGGAGCGGCCGGCCTGACAGACCACGGCAACGCCCGACGGAATATGGGTGAGGCGCACCGCGGATTCGGTCTTGTTGACGTGCTGGCCGCCGGCCCCGCCCGACCGCATCGTATCGACGCGGACATCGGATTCGTTGATGTCGATCTTGATGGTGTTGTCGACCACCGGGAAGATCGCCACCGACGAGAACGAAGTGTGCCGCCGCGCATTGGAATCGAACGGCGAGATGCGCACCAGCCGATGAACGCCGGCCTCGGTCTTCAGCCAGCCATAGGCATTGTGGCCGGAGATCTGGATGGTCGCGGATTTGATACCGGCTTCTTCGCCCGCTGTCTCTTCGAGATATTCGACCTTGAAGCCGTGCTTCTCGGCCCAGCGCGTGTACATGCGCAGCAGGATATTGGCCCAGTCCTGGCTCTCGGTGCCGCCGGCTCCGGCGTGGACTTCGAGATAGGAGTCGAAGCGATCAGCCTCGCCGCCGAGCAGCGCTTCCAGCTCGCGTCGCGCGACTTCCTTCTTCAGGGCCCTCAGCGCGTTCTCGGCCTCGGTCACGACGCCTTCATCGCCCTCGGCCTCGCCGAGTTCGATCATCTCGACGTTGTCATCGAGCTCGCGCATGACGCGGCCGATGCCGGTGAGCGAGATCCTCCAACGAGGTCCGCTCCTGCATCAGCTTCTGGGCTTTCTGGGGATCGTTCCAGAGGTTGGGATCTTCAGCGAGCTTGTTCAGCTCTTCGAGGCGTGCCGTGGATGCATCGACGTCAAAGATGCCTCCTCAGCAGCCCGACTGACTGCTTGATCTCTTCAACGAGGCGTTCGAATTCTGGGCGCATCTTGTCTCACGTCTGCGGCAAACGCCGCGCTTCGTACGATGTCCGGGGGTGTAGCGGCGGGCGCTCGAAAGCGCAATCGCCTTCGGATCAATACAGCCCGCCCGTGCCCGAGCGCAGGATGGTACGGTCGGCATCGGGCGAAACCTGCAACGAGCGGCCGTCGGCATCGGCAACGCCGATCACCGAGTAATTGTCAGGCGGCGCGGTACCCGGCTTGAAGGCCTCGAGGATCGTGCGCCCCGTATCGCCCGGACCGGCGCGCATACCGGTCTTGGCATCGACGCGGATCAGCTTGATTCCGGCCGGCACGCGGAACGGCACCGCCGGCTTGTCGGCCAGCGCCAGCTTCATGAAGTCGCGCGCGATCGGCGCTGCAAGGCCGCCGCCGGTCGCCTTGGCGCCGAGGCTGCGCGGCTTGTCGTAACCGACATAAAGACCGATCACGACATCCGGAGAAAAGCCGATGAACCAAGCATCCTTGGCGTCGTTGGTGGTTCCGGTCTTGCCGGCGATCGGCTTGCCGACATCCCGCATCACAGTCGCGGTTCCGCCCTGCACAACACCTTCCATCATCGACGTGATCTGGTAGGCAGTCATGGCATCCAGCACCTGCTCGCGCCGGTCGACCAGTTGCGGCTCAGGCTGGTTCTTCCAGCCGTCAGGGGCGTCACAGCCGCGGCATTCGCGAGCGTCGTGCTTGAAGATGGTGTGGCCGTAACGATCCTGGATGCGGTCGATCAGCGTCGACTTCACCCGCTTGCCGCCATTGGCGAACATCGAATAGGCCGTCACCATCCGCATCACGGTGGTTTCACCGGCACCCAGCGCATAGGACAGGTAGTTCGGCAATTCGTCATAAACGCCAAACCGCTTGGCGTATTCGCCGATCAGCGGCATGCCGATGTCCTGCGCCAGCCGCACGGTCACCGTGTTGAGCGAGCGCATCAGCGCGTTGCGCAATGTGGTCGGGCCGAGATACTTGCCGCTCGAATAGTTGTCCGGACGCCAGACGCCGGCGCCCTGCCCCTGATCGATCTCGAGCGGCGCATCGACCACCACGGTCGACGGCGTGTAGCCATTATCCATAGCCGCTGAATAGACCAGCGGCTTGAACGAGGAGCCGGGCTGCCGATAGGCCTGCGTGGCACGGTTGAACTGGCTCTGGTCGAACGAGAAGCCGCCGACCATGGCCAGCACGCGACCGGTCCACGGATCCATCGCCACCATGGCGCCGGACACTTCCGGATACTGCCGCAAGCGATACTGGCCTTCTACGGGCGTGCCTTCCTTGGTCAGCAACGGATCGACGTAGATGATGTCGCCGGGGTTCAGCACCTGCGACACCGCGGTGGGCGTCTTGCCCCTCATCGGTCCCGCCGCCGGCCTGGCCCACCGGACACCTTCCAGCGTCAGGTTGCCGGTCTGGCGGTCCTTGAGCACGGCGCCGCCGAGCTCGCGCCCGGGCTGAAACCCGATCCGCGCCGACTGATCGCTGACGTCCAGCACGACCGCCAGCTTCCATGGCGCAATATCGTTCAGCGACTTGACCTCGGCGAGCTTCACGCCCCAGTCGCCGCTGATATCGAGCTTGTTGGAAGCGCCGCGCCAGCCATGGGCCTCGTCGTAAGCGATGAGACCGTTGGTCATGGTCTTGCGCGCCATCACCTGAAGCTTCGGGTCCAGCGTCGTCCGGACCGAGAGGCCACCTTCATAGAGTTTCTTTTCGCCGTAACGCTCGAAGATGTCGCGGCGGACTTCCTCGGCGAAATACTCGCCGGCGAAGATGTGCGCGGCATTGGTGCGGCTGGTGACGGTCAGCACATCCTTGCGCGCCTTCTCGGCATCGGCCTGCTTGATCCAGCCGTTCTCCAGCAGCCGGTCGATCACGTAGTTGCGGCGTTCGATGGCACGGTCGCGGTTCTTGATAGGATGCAGGGACGACGGCGCCTTGGGCAGCGCCGCCAGATAGGCCGCTTCCGAAACCGTCAGCTCGTTGACCGACTTGTCGAAGTAGACCAGCGACGCCGCAGCGATGCCGTAAGCGCCGAGGCCGAGATAGATCTCGTTGAGGTACAGTTCGAGGATCTTGTCCTTGGAATAGGTGCGCTCGATGCGCATCGCCAGCAGGGCTTCCTTGATCTTGCGGGTGAAGGAGACCTCGTTGGTCAGCAGGAAGTTTTTCGCGACCTGCTGGGTGATGGTGGAGGCGCCCTGCGGGCGGCGGTTGGAGCCGAAGTTCTGCGCATACAGCACCGCCGCGCGGGCCATGCCGGTGTAATCGATGCCGCCGTGCTCATAGAAATTCTTGTCCTCGGCGGCAAGGAAGGCGTTGATGACCAGCTTCGGCACCGCCTGGATCGGCAGATAGAGCCGCCGCTCCTTGGAGTACTCGCCCAGCAGCGCGCCGTCGGCGGCGTGCACCCGGGTCATCACCGGTGGCTCGTAATCCTGAAGCTGGGAATAATCCGGCAGGTCCTTCGAGTAATGCCAGATCATGCCGGCGGCGGCGGCCACGCCCACCAGGAACAAGACCGTTCCGGCGGCGAACAAGAAACCCAAAAACCGCACCAGCAGACGCATTATCGAAGATCCGTTTTAATCTCTGGGCCGCATTGTATCATACGGCGACTGTCTTAGGCGTGAGGTCGGCAGCCATATTCCGCCAGACCGCGCAACAGGCACGGCGCCCGCCGCGCTGGACCGATTCTGACGGCCGACATCGTTTTCTATAAAGCTGCCGCTGTGGCCAAACTAGGGCTTTCACCCTTGAAAGGCTTCCCTATTTCAGTTTGCCGGCACGGCCGAGACGACCCGGCGGGCAAAGAAGGCGTCGATCGCCTGCGCTACCGCCCCCACCGTCTTGGAACGCCAGCTTTCCGACACCGGCTGCTGCAGGTCGGCCTTGTTCGAGACATAGCCCAGCTCGATCAGCACCGACGGCACATCGGGCGCCTTGAGGACGCGGAAACCGGCCGACTTCAGCGGGTGCTTGTGCATCCGCGCGGTATTCTTCATCTCGCCAACCAGAAGGCGGGCAAAATGGTTGGAGAAGGTTCGCGTCTCACGCTGGGCCAGATCGATCAGGATGTCAGCGACGTCGGTCGGCTCTTCGGTCAGGTTGACGCCGCCGATGGCGTCGGCCTTGTTCTCGGAGTCCGCGAGCCGTTCAGCCTCGGCGTCGGATGCTCGATCGGACAGGGTATAGATCGTGGCGCCCTGGGCATCGCCCTCCCCGCGCGGCAATGCGTCGGCATGGATCGAGACGAACAGCGCCGCAGACTGGTTGCGTCCGATCTTCACCCGGTCGTTGAGCGGGATGAAGGTGTCGTCGGTGCGGGTCATCACGACCCGATACTTGCCGGCCTTTTCGATGCGATCGCGCAGCGCAAGCCCGAAGCTGAGCACCAGGCTCTTCTCGGTTTCCGTTCCGGCCTGGGTGCCGTTGTCGATGCCGCCATGACCGGGATCGATCACCACCACCGGCCGCGTATCCGGCGCTGAGTTGGGCGCCGCAGCGCGCGTGACTACCGCGGTCGTCTCGATCGCCGGCCGCAATTCCGAGCGGCCGTCTGCCGCCAACGCCTGATCGAATGTCGCGCGGTCCACCGATTCGAGTTCGACCACCAGCCGGGCCGGCTGGCCGTTGGCCGGATCGAGCGCATAGGCGCTCTTGATCTTCGCGGGACCGTTGAGGTCGAACACAATGCGTGATCCGCCAGGCATCACGAGGCCGTAGCGGAACGCCTTGATGAGCCCACGGGCGGCAGTTCCGGCGCCTGAATCGAGGCGGAAGGTCACTTGCGGCAGGTCGACCACCACGCGATAGGGATCGGCCAGCGCAAACGCCCGAATCGGGATTTTCTTGTCGAGATCGAGGATAAAACGGGTCTGCTTGTCGTCGCCGGCAATCCGGACGTCAGAGGCAACCGGAAACACCGGGCCGATGGCGGCCGTGGTTTCCTCCGCTGCGCGGGCGGTATTTGAATACCAACCAAAGAGTACAGCGGCGCTCACCAGCACCGCGCTGAACAATTGGGTGTGGTTTGTTAGGCTCGCCAACGAATCCCTGCCTCCGAGCAGCCCTCCTTACCGCAATAGGACGGCACGGTTAATTGAAGCTTAAGCCCAGCCCGCCGAATAAGCCTGACTGTTGCAGGCTTGTGACGCTTCTCTTGCATGCGGCAGGCGATCCTCGTATGTATGAGTGGCTGACGACTTAGACTCCCGGTTATGTCGCGTCCAGCCTCCCGGTGCAGCGTTTGGTCCTCGATTGAGGTCCATGCGTCCTCCCGATCCGCTCCACGGCCAGCGCAGCGCGCGGCTGATCAGGAGTGGCGGTTCTAGCCCGAGCGGCGTCCGTTCCCAGGTCACTTATTGCTCAGGGGCGGCTTTAGACACTTCATAACCGGTTATTCCGGCCTTTCGGGCGGAATATGCGATAGCCGGCGAGCGCCTTGGCGCCGCGCCGGTACCGTCAGCGCCAAAAGGCGGCGCCTTTGCCGCCCCCCTGTTCAGACGGGCCGACGCTTGATGCGCCAGACTGTGTTGCCGACCGAGACCCAAGTGAGGAATGCGCCGATGCGAGCCAATCGCCTCGCGCGTCGCCCTGCACTGGGTTCGCGTTCGGTACGGCGCCCCGGGTTGCGTTTCGGCCTTCCTTTCACCCCCGAATCAGGTGGACCGTTGCGTCACCCGGCTGCGCGCTCCGCGCTTGCCGCCACGCGCGCCCTCCGCCGTCAAGAGTCCCCAAATGCCAAACAAAATGTTGATCGATGCTACCCACCCGGAAGAGACCCGGGTTGTCGTGGTTCGCGGCAATCGCGTCGAAGAGTTTGATTTCGAAACCGCCCAGCGCAAGCAGCTTCGCGGCAACATCTATCTCGCCAAGGTCACCCGGGTCGAACCGTCCCTGCAGGCCGCCTTCATCGAATACGGCGGCAATCGCCATGGCTTCCTGGCCTTCAGCGAAATCCACCCCGACTATTACCAGATCCCGGTCGCCGACCGTCAGGCGCTGATCGAGGCCGACGAACGCGCCCATCGCGAAGCCGAGGAAGAGACTGAGAACCGCTCCAACCGCAAGCGCCCGCGGCACCGCAATTCGCGCCGTCGCGGCAGCAGCGATCGTGTGCAGAGCGACGTCGTCGCCGGTGCCAGCCTGGATCCGTCGCAGGCCGAACAGCCGCGCGATCCCGCATTCGTGTCGCATGACGGCGAACATGACCATGCCCACGACGCCGGCCATCACGTCGCCGACGGCGAGCATCATGATCATGACGACCATGAGCACAGCCACGCGCACGACCATGTCGAAGGCGAGCAGGCCCCGGGCCACGCCGTTGGCGACCATGACCATGAGGCTCACGCGCAGGTCGCGCCGGAGGCTGCTGTCTCCGAGGCGTCGGCCGTCGAGACGCCCTCCTCCGAGATTCATCCGGACCAGCCGGTATCGGCCGGCATCGCGCCGGACGCCGTTGCCGAACCGCAGCCGGTGGCTGCTGTCGCTCACGACGATCACGCGCACGGCCATGCGCATGACGATCACGGCCATGACGAGCATCACAGCGACGCGCATGCGGCCGAGAACGCTGCTTATGCCGAAGACGTCCCCCATCACGACGATCACGCCGGAGAGCACGCGGCTGCTTCGGAAGCCGACGATCACGATGACGACGAAGAGGACGGCGAGGAAGCCGAAGAGGATATCGTCGAATCCGTCGGCGGCGACGACGTTATGGAAGAAGTGCCGGAACGCGCATTCCGTCCGCGCCGCCAGTACAAGATCCAGGAAGTCATCAAGCGTCGCCAGGTGATGCTGGTCCAGGTTGTCAAGGAAGAACGCGGCAACAAGGGCGCGGCGCTGACCACCTATCTGTCGCTGGCCGGCCGTTACGCCGTGCTGATGCCCAACACCGCACGCGGCGGCGGCATCAGCCGCAAGATCACCTCGGCGCAGGATCGCTCCCGCCTCAAGGAAGTGGTCTCAGATCTCGACGTGCCGGAAGGCATGGGGATCATCCTGCGCACCGCAGGCGCTTCGCGCACCAAGCCGGAAATCAAGCGCGACTTCGAATACCTGATCCGCATGTGGGAAACCGTGCGCGACATGACGCTGAAGTCGCAGGCCCCCACCCTCGTCTACGAGGAAGGCTCGCTGATCAAGCGCTCGCTGCGCGACCTCTACAACAAGGAAATCGACGAGATCCAGGTCGCCGGCGAAGCCGGCTATCAGGAGGCCCGCGACTTCATGCACATGCTGATGCCGAGCAACGTCCGCGCGGTGAAGCAGTATCGCGACGGTCAGCCGCTGTTTTCGCGGATGGGTGTCGAGAGCCAGCTCGACGCGATGTTCTCACCTACCGTGCAGTTGAAGTCCGGCGGCTACATCGTTCTCAACCAGACCGAAGCGCTGGTCTCCATCGACGTCAACTCGGGACGCTCCACCAAGGAGCACCACATCGAGGATACCGCGCTCAAGACCAACCTTGAAGCCGCCGAGGAAGTTGCCCGTCAGCTCCGCCTGCGCGATCTCGCCGGGCTGATCGTCATCGACTTCATCGACATGGACGAGAAGCGCAACAACCGCGCGGTCGAGCGCAAGCTCAGCGACTGCCTGCGGCAGGATCGCGCCCGCATCCAGGTCGGACGCATCTCGCATTTCGGCCTGCTCGAAATGTCGCGCCAGCGCATCCGCGCCAGCGTGCTGGAGAGTTCCACAGAGGTCTGCCCGCATTGCGGCGGCTCCGGCCACGTTCGCTCGGTGTCCTCGGTCGCGCTGCAATTGCTGCGCGGTCTCGAAGAGATCCTGATGAAGGGCGCGACGCATAACCTGATCGTGCGCACCCGCACAGACGTCGCGCTGTATGTGCTCAACCACAAGCGCGCCCATCTGCGGGATCTGGAAAGCAGCTTCAAGGTCACCCTCGCTGTCATCGCCGACCCGACCGTCGCCGGTCAGCAGTCCTTCGTGATCGATCGCGGCGAACAGGTGCACACGCTGGAGGCCGCGAAGGCGGTGCTGGCGGCGCAGGTCGCCGCATTCCCGGTGCAGGTCGAAGAACCCTATGAGGATGATGAATCCTTCGAGACCGAAGCCGAGATCGAGACCGAGGAAACCGAAGGCCTGACGGACGACGAAGGCTCCTCGGAGAGCGTTGCTGGCGAAACCGATGCCGACGGGCGCAAGCGCAAGCGGCGCCGGCGCCGGCGCGGTCGCTCGGGCGAGGCCCGCGAAGGCGGACCGGCACCGCGCGAAGGCGGCGAATTTCCCGCCGCCGCATCAACCAACGCTGACGGCCTCGAAGCCGTGGGCGACGACAGCGAAGGCGACGAAGACGAGTCGGATGATCAGTCCGGCGAAGCCCGTGCCGATGCACCCGTTGACGGCGAACGGCGCCCGCGCCGCCGCGGTCGCCGCGGTGGACGGCGTCGGCGTGGCGGACCGGAAGAGGGTCTGGTCGGCTCGATTTCCGATGAACTCGGCCCGATCCCGGCGTCGGAAGCAATCGAGGCTGTCGCCGATTTCGACGGCGTCACACCGCCCCCGCGGCCATTGGAAGCCCCGGCGGATAGCGTGACGTCACCTGTCGAGCAGCAACAGAGCCGTCACGACGCCGTTCCGATGTTCGCTCCGTCTGCTCCCGAGCCGGCGCCAGTTGCGCCTGTCGCGGAGCCGGCGCCCGCTGCGCCTGTCGTGACTGCGCCGGAACCGGTCTCGCAGGACGATGAGAAGGCCGCCGCACGTCGCCGTTCCACGGTGCGCGAGAAGGTCAGCTTCGCTTCGGCCGAACCGCAGTCTGCCCCGACCCCGGTCGCGGCTGCGCCGCAGTTCGCCCCGGCGCCGGCTGCTGCTTCCGCGCCCGCCGCCCCCGAAGCGGCGCCCAGCCCACAGCCGCGCAAGGCAGGCTGGTGGTCACGCGCCTTCGGCAACGGCGAGTAAGCTCACTCCCTGAACAGTAAAAAGCCGCCCGGCAAACCGGGCGGCTTTTTTGTGGCCCATAGTGTCGTTTCGGGATGCGGCAGACGCGAAGCCGGCTAACGCAGACCCGGAACCTCGGGATTTTCTGAACATCTCCAGATCCCCCGTTACTCCAATTGGAGTGGCTAAGGTTCGCTCGCGGCCAACGCCGCTCACGCCCCGGGATGACGGGTTCCGCACTGCCTGCGACACCGACAGCAAAAAGCCGCCCGGTGATCCGGGCGGCTTTTGTCCGAAGCAATCTGAGATCAGCCGGTGGTGACGGCAACCTCGACATCCGACGGATCGATCGTCTTGTTGAGGTTGGCGTGCATCACCTCGTGGTCGAGCTCGCCTTCCCACCACGATACAAACACCGCGGCGACGCCGTTGCCGGTGATGTTGGTGAGGGCGCGGACCTCGCTCATGAACTTGTCGATCGAGAACACGATCGCCATGCCCGGTACCAGCCGCGGATCCACCACGCTCAGGGTCGCGGCCAGCGTTATGAAACCGGCGCCGGTGACGCCGCTGGCGCCCTTCGAGGTCAGCATCGCCACCAACAAAATAGTGATCTGCTGGCCGAACGTCAGGTCCACGCCCAGAGCCTGGGCGATGAACAATGTCGCCAGCGTCATGTAGATGTTGGTGCCGTCGAGGTTGAACGAATAGCCGGTAGGAACCACAAGGCCGACCACCGACTTCGAACAGCCGAGCCGCTCCAGCTTGGCCATCGGCTGCGGCAAGGCGCTTTCCGACGAGCTGGTCCCGAGCACGATCAGCAGCTCATCCTTGATGTAAGCGATGAACTTGAAGATGCTGAAGCCGACCACCCGCGCGATCAGCCCGAGCACAACGATAACGAACAGCGCCGCGGTGCCGTAGAACAGCGCGATCAGGCTGATCAGATTGGTCAGCGCCGCCGGGCCGAATTTTCCGATCGTGTAGGCCATCGCGCCGAACGCGCCGATCGGTGCCGCTTTCATGACGATGGCGATGACTCCGAAGATCGCATGCGAGACGTCATCGATCGTGTCACGCAGGGTGTGGCCGCGCTCGCCCAGCGCCATTAGCGCGAAGCCGAACAGGATCGCGAACAGCAGCACCTGCAGTATGTCGCCCTTGGCGAAGGCGCCGACCACGCTGTCCGGAATGATGTTGAGCACGAAGTCGACCGACTTCTGCGCTTCCGCCTGCTTGACGTAGCCGGCGACGGCCGCGTTGTTGGCATCGACCTTGGTGACCAGGCCGTGGCCGACCTGGAACACGTTGCCCATGATCATGCCGAGGATCAGCGCAAAGGACGACACGATCTCGAAGTAGACAAGCGCCTTGACGCCGACGCGGCCGACCTTGCGGGCATCCTGGATGTGCGCGATGCCCGACACCACGGTGCAGAAGATGATCGGCGCGATCACCATTTTGATCAGCTTGATGAAGCCGTCGCCGAGTGCCTTGATCCAGTCGTTGGTGGCGAAGGCCGGAAAGAACGAGCCGACGATCACGCCGAGCACGATGGCGATCAGCACCTGGAGATAGAGCACCTTGTACCAAGGTTTGGCCGCGGAGGCTGGGCCCCCCGTCGTCGCGATCGCCGCCATGACATTTACTCCCGTCAATCTTTAGAACTGCGGGTCAATAGCACACAATGCCGCACCTCCGGCAATCCGCCGGAGGTGCATTAGATGGATATCACCGGAAATCCGCGTGTGGTCGGCAGTTACCTACGGCGGTCCACCAGGCGGCGAACCGCGGGCACCAACGCCGCGCCGAGCGCGTTCTTGACCAGCGCCGCCGCCACGAACGGCAGCAGACCGACCAGCCATGCCTTCTCGACGCCGAGATGCATGCCGAACGCCAGCCAGCCGAACCCCATCGCCAGAATCGCGATATGGCCGATCCCCATGGCCACGAACAGCCGCGGCACCGAACGATCCCAGCCGCGCTCGCTGAGCCAGCCAGTCACGAAGGCTGCGACGATGAAGCCGAACAGATAGCCCGCGGTCGGCCCGAGCAGCGGCGCGAGGCCGCCGACCGGCCCCGCGAACACCGGCAGGCCCATGGCTCCCTCGGCGAGATAGGCGATCACGGTGGCCGTGCCGAGCCGCCAGCCATAGGCGGCGCCGATCATCAGCACCACCAGCGTCTGCAGCGTCATCGGCACGAACGGCAGCGGCAGGTTGATCTTTGCCGAAATCGCCAGCAGCGCCGTGCCGAGCGCCGCCAGAACGACGGCGCGAAAAATGCCCGCGGCGCCATCGGCGCGGCTCGGCCACAGCACGGCGGCAATCGGTTGATGCGGTGCGGGACGGGACGGGACGATCGACAAAGGCTTTCCTCCTGCCAGGCGAGCGTGATGGCGCCCGCTATCGTGTCTAACTCGGCCGCGCGGCAACCCGGCCTCGCGCGGGTCAGCCGCGCGGACCGCCCTGCCTGAGCCACTTGCTGATCCGCGCCACCGCCTCGTGCATGTCGTCGCTCGACTGCGCATAGGAGAAGCGCACGTAGGAGCGGCCATGGATCGGATCGAAGTCGCTGCCGGGAGTCGCGGCGACATGGGCCTGCTCCAGCATCTGCCTGGCGAAATCGAAACTGTCGGCCGTGAATTTCGACACATCGGCATAGAGATAAAAGGCGCCGTCGGCGGGCAGGAAATCGTTGAGACCGGCTTGCGGCAAACCTGCGATCAAAATGCGGCGGTTCTCCTGGTAGCCGTGCTTGACCAGTTCCATCTCGGCGCGGCCCTCGAACGCCGCCTCGGCGGCGATCTGCGACAGGGTTGGCACCGAAATCGACAGGTTCTGCTGCAGCCGTTCCATCGGCCGCACCAGCGGCTCGGGCACCACCATCCAGCCGACCCGCCAGCCGGTCATGCAGAAATATTTCGAGAACGAGTTGATCACCAGGGCATCTGGCGACAGTTCGGCGGCCGTCACCGCCGGGAAGGCGTAATCGAGACCGTGATAGATTTCGTCGGAGATGAAGCGGATGCCGGCGCTGTCGGCGGCGGCCATCAGGCCGGTGAGCGCCTCGCGGGACATCATGGTGCCCGTTGGATTGGCCGGACTGGCCACCAGCACGCCCTTGAGCGGCGTCTTGCGGTGCGCCGCGAGCAGTGCCTCCCCGGTCAGCGCGTGGCGGGTGTCGGCATGGGTCTCGATCAGCACCGGCTCGCAGCCCAGCGCCTTCAGGATGTGGCGGTACGGCGGATAGCCGGGCACGGTCACCGCGACGCGGTCGCCGGGCTCGAACATCGCCAGGAAGGCCAGGATGAAGCCGCCTGACGACCCGGTGGTGACCATGATGCGCGCCGGGTCGACATCGCAGCCATAGGCATCGCGGTAATGCCGGGCAATTCGCGCGCGCAGCGAGGGCATGCCGAGCGCCGAGGTGTAATCAATCCGGCCGCCCTGCAGCGCCGCCTGCGCGGCGGCGATCGCCACTTTTGGCGCGGCAGCGGCGGGCTGGCCGACTTCCATGTGAATCACGTGACCGCCGGCAGCCTCGATGCGCGCGGCTGCGGCCATCACGTCCATCACCATGAAGGGGGGAACGTCGCTGCGTGCGGACGGCGTCAGCAGGGCCTGGATTCGCTGGCGGTGAGTGGTTTCAAGCATGGGGCATTCTTTGCGGAATTGGCGGCAGCGGCTTCAGAAGATGTGGCGGATTTCGAAGCCGCGGTCCAGCCCGCGCGCCGCACCGGCATCACGCGTGCCGCGGAGAACTCGAATCCAACTAGGCGATTTCCTGTTCCAGCGCCCGCAGCCTGATCAGGTTGGATGCGGCGTCTGCAATCGTGGTAAGCGCTTCGCGCTCATTCTCGCTTAGCGTCCTGGGCACCACGTCGATGACGCATGTCGAACCCAGAGCAAACCCGAGCGGGTCGCGAACGGGAGCGCCGGCGTAAAAGCGAAAGCCATAAGGCTGAGCTATCGTCGGACTCTGTGAAAAGCTCGCAGACTTCGAAAGATCTTCAATCACAGTAAGCTCATTGGCGATCAGCGTCTCGTTGCAGAATGCCCAATCCCGAGGTGTGGTGGCGCCCTCGAAACCGGTCCGCGACTTGAACCACTGTTCGTCCTCGGTGATGAGCGTAAACATCGCAATAGGCGCCCGAAGGGCGTATGCGGCCAGCCGGACGAGCCTGTCGAAGCCCGGATCGGGAGCCGATCCGACCAGCCCGGATTGCCTCACTGCGGCCAACCGCGCGCGTTCGTTCCAGGGCTTGGGGAATGTGGAGGGCTCAACCTCGTCGCGCCCGGTCTGCATCAGGTGCTCGACGACGGCTGCGCTCGTTGCGGAGACATCGGGCGACATTCCAATCTGGACACGCTGCGGTCCCAGCAGGACAGGTTGATCGGACTGCGTGGCGGTCAGACTGACGATCGTCGTCTGGCTGAGACGAACGTCGTTGTACAGCGCGGCCACAAGCCTTTTACGCTCAGCTACGTCGGCGCCTTCAATCACGATCAGCATCGGCGGGGTCAGCGCCAGCCACTCGCGAACAGTCTGCACGTCTTCCGAGATATGAAGGAGCAGGCCCAATCCGCGAAGCCCGGCATGACGCCACCCGGCCCCGCGCCCTTCCGCCGCAAATATGATCGCGTGGGCGCGTACGCCAAAATGCTGCTGGACCGGACGGTCCTTCACATTGAGCACCGCCTGGCGCGGTATTCGCCTGTGTCCGCCCGGCGTTTTCCAAGACGACAGACTGCCCGGTTTCCACCCATAGCTGAGCCGTACGGGTCGAAATGCCCAGCATCTGGGCGGCCTCGGCGGTCGTCAGGACATCTTTCACGTCATCATCCACTGCTGTGGATCGAACATAGTTAGAAAACGAAAATTCGCAAGAAATGTGAATTCTGCCAACCGCTTCTGACACTCAGTCGCAACCTTCCGTTGAGAGCAAGCCCGCCCGGGCCGGCGTCGAGTGGCAAATCGGACGGGGGCTGGCGATCGACGGAATATCGTGGCCGTCCGCACTCCCTCCCCCGTCCCGTGGACCAATGATCAGATCGGACCCTTCAGGAGACCATATGACCGCTGGTAAAGTTTTGCTCCACCGAAGCGCAAGAGCGCATTCCGTAGTCGACGGGGAAACCGGCGCATCGTGTCACGCGAAGAACATTGACGGTGGACCCAGTCGACACGTCTTTTCCGACGCGCTTCATAGCGCATGAGCGCAGTATCGACGCATAGAGTGTCCGCGAGTTCATTGGCGAGAACGATCGCGTCTTCCACCGCCATGCTGGCACCCTGAGCCATGCTGGGCGGCGATGCATGCGCTGCGTCGCCGACAAGCGCTACGCGATTTCGGCACCAGCTATCCAGCCGCAGGCGAACCAACTCCCCGAAGTGGACCTTCGTTTGCGTTGACAACTCCAGGCTGGAATAGAGCGGACCCGCGATATCCTGGAACAATGGCTTCAGCGGCGTCGATGACGAGTAGACCGTGCGATGCGCGCCGTCGGCAGATAGATCGGCGTAAACGTACAACTCCGAAGATGATACCGGTTTGCCGAGCAGGCTCATCCTGGTCCCCAGCATTACGGTCCAGTCCCTGATCCCGCTGACGTTCGGTACAATGAAGCGCCAACAGACATTTCCTGCATATTCAGGAGACGGCGCCTCGGGGAACACCGACTCTCGCACAGTCGAATTGACCCCGTCAGCGCCGATAATCAAATCGTATTCCTCCATGCCACCATCCTGAAAAGTGACGCGACTGGTGTACTTGTTTTGCGCAATGTCGAGGATGCGGCGATACTGGATGACACCGTCGCCCACTCCCTCGCTCAGCAACTCCCAAAGCGCGGAGCGCTTCATGGTTCGGCATGGTGCGACCTGCGCCCAGAATTCATCCGCGTTGATCTCATTCAAGAGACGGCCGGTCTCGTCGAAGAACCGCTGATACGCGATCGGATGCGAGATCTTCAGGAGCGGCTCAAGCAACCCCAACTCCCCGATTGCTCTCACCCCGTTGCCGGGAAGAAAGAGCGCTGTCCCGCCGACGCCGGCAAAGCTATTCCGCTCGACGATGCTGGATTGGAAGCCACGTTGCGACAAGGCTCGGTGCATCGCCAACCCAGCTATTCCGGCTCCCACAATAAGTATTCGCATTTGATGTGTCCGATTTTCCGATGAATCAAGCCCCGCGCCGCGACGCCTTCGATGGGCTTCGCGCGCGTCGCTTCACTGGCATTTTCTTTGCGTGGATGCTGACCGAGTTAGGTCTTCCGCCTGCCCGTCAGCTCTTTCAGAAAATCCGAAAGCAGAAGATTGACAACATGCGGAACCTCCCAAAAAGCGGAATGTGTCGCTTTCGAAATGCGAAAACACTTCCCTCGCCAAAGGTTCGCGTAAGGAACGCTGTCGACGTAATCGAGGTTGATGATCTGATCATTCTCGCCGTTCACGATCGCCGTCGACGTGTTTGTCAAACTCAGCATTTCGCGTTGATTGACGCCCGCCCCTTGTTTTGCAGCAGCAAAGAGCTTGCTTCTAAACTGCCGGTCGGTTCGTTCGATCGCAATTTGCATGAACGGCTCAAAGTCGTTTCCAAAGACAGCCCTGGCGAATTGCTGCGCCTCCTCCGAAGTGAGCTCGCCTCTCGAAGCCAGGCCGTTCAACGGCTTTCCGCGGAACCCTTCCGCAAAATTTTCTCCTACGGCTGGCGTCCCTATCAGGAACTGTCCTTGAGAAATGCCGGAGCGGGCGAGCATCTCGATCGCTATATGCCCACCCAGCGAAGCGCCGACGATCGCGGCGCGCTTGATGTCCATTTTTCCGAGCAGCTCCACCACCAGATCAGCCAAACCAGGACGAGAGTAAGTCCGATCGCTATCCGGCGCGTCGTCCGATGCGCCATGGCCCGGAAGGTCAAAGCTGATCAAATGGTATCCATCAAGCAGTGGTGACGAGATCTGCTTCCGGAAAACTTCCCGGCACGCCGAATTTCCGTGGATGAACACGACGGGGAAGCCTTCGCCTCTCGTCTCCACCGCAATCCGGCCATGAGACGTCTGAATTTTGTGTTGTGTTGTGACTTGCATATCGATTCCCGATGGCTCCCTGATCCTCACGAGAGGTGGAACGAGAGCTGCGTGTTGATAAGGAAGGTCGTGGCGTATGCGGGATGCGCGCCACGACCCGCGCCGCTTCGAGAGCGGCCTGGTTGAATCAAACTTGCTGAAGGCGGCCGACGCCTTGCGGCTGGGACAGTCCGTGCCGCGCGCCAATCATGTCCGCAGCCCGTTCTCCGATCACCACGCACGGCGCCATCGTGTTTCCGGTGGTGATGCGCGGCATGATCGAGGCGTCAGCGATACGGAGCCCCTCTATGCCGTACACCCTGAGTTGGTGATCAACGACCGACATGCGATCGCGTCCCATCTTCGCCGTGCAGGACTGGTGCCAATAGGTGACTGCGGACCTGCGCAAAAAGTCGACCATTCTCGATCGGTAGCCTTTTCCCGGAGCAGTTTCGCAGCGAACCAGCGGAGTGAACGCCGCGCTGTTTCCGATCTCGCGGCACAATTTCACGGCCGCAAGCCCGGCAGCCATATCCTCGGGCTCGCTCAAGGAGTTTGGCTCGATGAGGACGGGATCGAGAGGATTTGGTCCGGACAGGCGCAGGCGACCGCGGCTTTTTGGTTGCGCAAGCCCGGCGAACATCGTCCAGCCATGTTCGGGCGTCGCGACGCCCGCCTCCGCCGGCGACGGCACCGGGAACTCGAGCTGGCACTGAAGGATATCCGGTTGGCGAAGGCGGGAATCGCTCTTCCAATACAGCTTCGCTTCGCAGCCGCTTCCGCCGACGTCTTCGGGTTTGCGGTAAGCCCAGGTGCAGCCGAACGCGAGGTGATCCTGATGGTTGCGGCCGACACCGGGAAGATCCTGGACGACGGGGATGCCGTGGGCATGCAATTCATCCTGCGGACCGATACCCGACTGCATGAGAACCTTAGGCGTATGGACGGCTCCCAGCGACAGCACCGTTTCGCATCGTGCACGAAACTGACGACGCTCGCCGTGGACCGAGGCTTCGACGCCGACGACCTTCTTGCCCTCGAACAGCAGCCGCGTGACGAGAGCGTCGGTCAAAACGGTGAGGTTCGGTCTCGTCATCATCGGGTAAACATAGGAGCGGAACACCGATTCCCGCTTGCCACCGCGAATCCGCAGTTCCGCAATCGATGCGCCGCCGGCGCTTTCCATCATCTCGCCGTTGGGATTGTCGAAGACCGGAATGCCGATGAGGCCCGCCGCATCGACCAAGGCCTGCGCGATCGGCTGAGGCGCATCTGGCTGAGCCACATAGACCGGGCCGCCGACGCCCCTGCGCAAGCTGTCCGGGGATCCGCGCCAGTCTTCGATGCGCCGGTAGTAACCAAGCACGGAGGCGTAGCCCCACGCGTCATCGCCGGCTTCGGCAGCGAAGTGGTCCCAGTCTTCCTTATGGCCGCGCGCCCACACCATCACGTTGATGCTCGAGCCTCCGCCAAGTCCTTTGCCCATGCTGAGGGGAAGCCGTCGGCCATCGAGCCCGGGTGCAGGCTCACCGACAAAACCCCAATCCCGCTCACTGCCGAGATTGCTAGGCCACTGCGACGGCTCCGAAACCGACTCGGAGTTGTCGTCTCCTCCGGCCTCGAGAAGCAGGACGCGCGCATTGCCGTCCTCGGCAAGTCTCGCCGCCACGACCGAGCCGCTGGAACCTGCCCCGCACACGATGAAGTCGAAGTGGGTGCGGTTATCCTTGGCCGGGATATTCGCATTAGGTTCGTCGGCCTTGCCGTCTGCCAAGGCCTGCATTGTGGAATTCATCAGATTGACCTCCGTCATGAATGCGAATGAAGGAGGCGCTGAATAATCTAAGAATATTTCATATTCAACAGTTTTATCATTTCTATCATTTCTAAAAATTGGGGCGTTTTAAACCCTCGCCTTCCGCAACTGCGATCAAAGCCTTGATCCGAAAAAGCATTTTGTAACCGCGCACGCATCGGTGCGGATGATCGATGGGCAACTCCGATTCCTAACTTTGTCGTGATCAGCGCGTCATCGACGCGCAGCACATGGCATCAACCCGGCGCGGCGGCCATCATATGATCTGCATCGTGGCGATGGTTCTCAGTGGCCCCACGTCGCAGGAGCCAGGCGCCGGACAACTTTCAATGATCAAAGCTCTTGCTGAAGCAGCACTGAAGGGCGAGCCGGAATCCGGATTGCCCAATCACGTTACTTCGACAGTGTTTTCGCGGCTTTTTCGATCACGTCGGCCACGGCTTTGTGCTGGCTCATGAAAAGCGCGTGACTGGCTGAAACCTTCGTGATCTGTGCACCGATGCGCTCGGCCATGTGAATCAGCATTTTCTGATCAAAAGCCTTGTCTTCAGTCGCGATCACCGCCCAGCTGGGCTTGGACCGCCACGCTGCATTCTTAAGCTTCACGCCGAACGCCGACATGTTGATCGGGACCTGCGCATCCCGCAAAAACGCAGCGTCTGAATCGTTCAAGTCATGGGCAAAGCCAGCCTTGAATTTTTCCAGGCTAACGAAGCCAAAACCATCGTCTGTCGTGTCGATGACAAACTGGGACGCGGGCGCAAAGCCTGCATACTGCTGAGCAGTGGTTTCTCCGGCGTCTGGCGAAAGAGCGGAGACATAGACAAGCCCTGCCACCTTCGCATCAACGCCTGCTTCGGTGATGACCGTGCCGCCCCAGGAGTGTTCGACAAGGATGGTCGGGCCATTCTGTCGATCCAGCGCACGCTTGGTGGCAGCGACATCGTCTTCGAGGGAGGTGAGAGGATTTTGAACGATAGTCACGCGAAAGCCGCGATGTTTCAACTCTTCGTAGACCCCGCGCCATCCCGAACCATCGGCGAATGCACCGTGCACAAGCACGACATTTCGAACGGCCTTGCTGTTCGGAGTGGCATCTGCTGCACGTGCCGGCGTCATGGCAAACAGATTTGCCGCGGCAACCGTTGCAACCAGGATTCGTCCGATCTCAAAGCTCATTGGCATATCTCCAGGGTATCTGTCATTGCTATGGGATAGTTATGTTCAAGGGTGAGCAGGCGGATGACTGCCGTCATCCTTCGGGGTGAGAAACCAGCCATCAGCCAATTTCCAGGTTGATGATCTTTCCCTGCTTCACCGTGAATGCGTAATTGAGCGTTGCGGGACTGTTGGGAAATCGCCCTGTCACAGTCGCCCTGACAAGGATCTCCTCGCCCGCAATCACCGTCTCCGTTGGTATGGCGACGTGATGATACTTTGCCTTTGCCGCTGTCCACCATCCACGGATTGCGGCGGCGCCCTCGTGGCGCGTGCCTTCGTCCATCACTGAGGCATTGTCGGAAAAAACCGCCAGCATGGCGTTGAGGTCATTGTGCCTGTCTGCCTCAAAGTACGCCTCCGCCACGGTTGGCAGATCCATTATCTCTTCTCCTCTCGAACATTCGGAGCGACCTTTAACAATTGGCCATTCGATAAAATAGTTGGACAAACTGGGACAAGAGGTCGCACGAATCTCGACACGCTCGCGGCTCCGGATTGCCGTGTCACGAAGCGTATCAGCGGTCGACGAAGCCGGCCCGATGGCTCCAAGCGCGGTGAGCAACGCTCGGGCGCGGGACGTTAACTTGAGACCATGCATCAAACTGGCCGTTCGCATGGCGCGCGAAAAGGCAGCGAAGCGCCACGCCTGCTTCGCTGCGATAGGTCGCACAGGACGACGGTGCGAGATCAACTCACCGCCACTCCCTTAACGGATCATTAAGAGTCGCAGAGGCACGTTATTACCGTAGAGATAGTAGAACTTTCGCACACACCTTAGGCGACCAAGTCCGCCAGCGAGGATGTTCGGTGCTCACTGCGTCCAACAGCGCATATCAGAAGTCCGCCGACGATGCCGCGGTCGCGCTGCTGCGCGGTGCGGCGGCGAAATCCAGTGCGGCTTCGGCCAAGACCAACGCCGACGCGGGCGACGTCAATTCCGCCAACCGCGGCCCTGCGGTCCAGAAGAATTTGTCGGCTTCCGCGCAGGCCATGTCGCTGCTGCAGAATTCGCTGAACGCCCTGCGGCCGGCGCTGGACGGCGATGTCGCGACCGCGCTCTCCGATCAGTTGGAGAAGACCCGCGATGCGCTGACCAAGCTCGACGACGCCAGGCAGGGCATGATCGGCGATCGCAAGGCGGCGGCCGAACAGAAGCTGGAACTGGCGCGCCAGAAACTGGCATTGCTGCGCATGATGGGCGGCGATCCCAAGGCAATCATGCGTCAGGCCAAGGCCATCGCCCAGGAGATCAAGGGCGCCGCCAACGAATATAGCGAGGCGCTGAAAGCCCAGGGCGGCGAAGGTGCGTCGAACGCCGCGGTGCCAAGCGATGCCGTCACCGGCTCCGCCGACCCGGCCGCAACAGCGAGCGATGCGACGTCAACGACAGGCGAGGCTCCGGCGGTGGCCTCCCCAGCCGATGCGACCGCAAAGACGGCCGCGCCTGAAGTCGCCGCGCAGCCGCAGAGCCCGGCCGACAAGGCCACGGCGGAAGCGAAAGACAACCAGCATGAGCACGACGTGCTGGAAGCCTTCAAGGACGCTGCCCGCGCGGTCAAGCACTTGATGGAAGAAGCCGCGCGAAAGCTCAAGGCTCAGCATCCGGCCGACCCCGAAGCCGACGGCGCGGCGCAGACCGGCGCAGCCGTGGACAAGGCCGTCGGCGAACTGGCGGAAAACATCCAGATCAGCCAGTCCGGCGGCGCCGATGCCGCACTCGCGACGGTGATGGTCGCGGCGACGCCGACCATCGACGTGCAGGCCTGACGCTCCGGCCTCGGCTTTCGGGATATCGCCGACGCATCGCCAGTGTCATTGCTGCAGGAGGCGGCGCCGGACGCCGGTGCTGATCCCCATTCGTATTTTCCAGTATAACCTGCTATCTGCACGGCCCCGACGCGTTGCGGTCCGTTGCTGTGCCGCGCTCCTGCCGCAATATCGGGCTTGTTAGGCCCATCCCTGTCCGACCCCGGCCGAAGATGAAAGACCTGCGACCGCAGCCCCGGGCCACGCCCCGGGCCCCCTCCAGATGGATCGCGCTGCTGACCGCGGCGGCGCTGCTGATCGCGCAGCTGCCGGCGCGCGCCCAGGAAAACCGCGGCCCCAGGCTGCTGCGCGATGCCGAGATCGAGCAGCCGCTGCGCGACTACACGCGGCCGATCCTGCGCGCCGCCGGGCTCGAGAAACAGAATATCCAGGTCGTCATCATCAACGATCCCACCTTCAACGCCTTCGTCGCCGACGGCCGCCGCATCTTCGTCAATTACGGCGCGCTGATGCAGTCGCAGACCCCGAACCAGCTGATCGGCGTGCTGGCCCACGAAACCGGCCATCTCGCCGGCGGCCATCTGTCGAAGCTCCGCTCGCGGCTGGCGGAAGCGCAGACCCAGATGATCGTTGCCATGCTGCTCGGCGTCGGCGCCATGGTGGCCGGCGCGCGCAGCGGCAATTCCAACAACGGCGCCGGCAATATCGGCGCTGCCGCGGTGAGCGCGCCGAGCGCGATCCTGCAGAGCACCATGCTGTCCTACCAGCGCCAGCAGGAGGAAAACGCCGACCGCGCCGGGGTCAAGTTCCTCACCGCCACCGGCCAGTCGCCGAAGGGCATGTACGAGACCTTCAAGCGGTTCTCCGGCGACAGCCTGTTCGCGGCGCGTGGCGCCGACCCCTACCAGCAGTCGCATCCGATGCCGCGCGAGCGCGTTGCCGCGCTCGAAGAGCTGGCGAAATCGAGCCCGTACTGGGACAAGAAGGACGACCCTGCTTTGCAGCTGCGCCACGACCTGATGCGCGCCAAGACCTCCGGCTTCATGGAGCAGCGCGATACGGTCTATCGGCGCTATCCGCCGTCCGACGTCTCGCTGCCGGCGCGCTATGCGCGCGCCATCGCCACCTATCGCCATGGCGACCTGCGCGACGCCGCGGCGCAGATCGACGCGCTGATCGCGGTGCAGCCCAACAACCCCTATTTCCATGAATTGAAGGGCCAGGCGCTGCTCGAAGGCGGCCGGCCGGCAGAGGCCGTGGCGCCGCTGCGCAAGGCGGTGCAACTGTCGAACAACGCAGCCCTGATCGAGATGCTGCTGGGGCAGGCGCTGGTGGCCTCCGACAACAAGGCGACCACCGACGAAGCGATCCGGATCCTGCGCGCCGCCGTCGCCCGCGAAAGCGAAGCGCCGATCGGCTACTCCCAGCTGGCCATGGCCTATGGCCGCAAGGGCGACTATGCGGAGGCCGATCTCGCCTCGGCACAGGCTGCATTCTTGCGCGGCGACAACAAGACCGCGCGCGAACTGGCCTCGCGCGCCAAGGCCCGCTTCGCCATCGGCACCCCCGGCTGGGTCAAGGCCGACGACATCATCGCGGCCAAGGGGCCGGGATCGAAGGATTGAGCGTTACCGGTCGTTCGCATCCGCGAAGCCGACCAGCACGACTTCCTCGCGCTTGCGGCGGAGATGCGCAGAAACAACGGCAGCGCTGAGACCTATCGCACTCCGGTGAGCGAGTGTACTTCGCTCACCGGAGGCTTGTCATGTCGCCCTGCCCGCTGCGGTCAGGACGGCTGCTTCAGCGCCGAGGGCGCCAGATCCTCGCTCTTCAGCTCTTCAAGCCGGCGATGGCGGGTTTCGATGCCCAGCGCCGCGACGGTGATGATCTGGATCACCAGCAGCCCGATCATCAGCGACATCACGCCGGCAACGCCGCGGGCCTCGAACAGCATCACCACCAGGAACGGCGTCACGATGGTGGCGCCGCGGCCCAGGGTGTTGACGATGCCCGACGCCCGCAGCCGCACCTCGGTGGGGAACAGTTCGGGGATGTAGATGCCGAACAGCAGCGCCACCAGCACGTAGATCGGGATGGTCAGCAGGAAGCCCACCGCCGGCAGCAGGATCGGGTCGGAGATCATCGGATAGATGATGCCCAGCGCCACCGTGATCAGCGACGAACCGATGATGGTCGGCTTGCGGCCCCAGCGATCCGCTGTCAGCGCGCCGATGGCCGAGCCGATCGGGGCGCCCAGTGCCATCAGCAGTGCGTAGCCGAACGAGGTGGCGATGCTCAGCCCCTGCTTGATGAAGAAGACCGGCAGCCAGGTGACGAAGCCGTACAGCAGCGTGTTGATGGTGATCAGGCAAACCGAACCCACGATCATGCGGCTCAGCAGCGGCTGCGTGAACAGCGTCGCCAGATCGCCGGACGGCGCCACCGCGGGCGCCAGCGCCGGAGCCGGCAGCGGTTGGCCCTGGGCGGCTTCGCGCTCGATGCTCTGCATCAGCGCTTCCGCCTCCTCCTTGCGGCCGACGGCTTCGAGCCAGCGCGGCGATTCCGGCAGGTTCTTGCGCAGATACCAGACCACCAGCGCACCGATGCCGCCGAGGATGAACATGGCGCGCCAGCCGAATGCCGGTACGATGATCGACGCGACCAGCAACGCGGCCGGCAGGCCGGTGACCACGCACACCGCCATCAGCCCGAGCCACTTGCCGCGCGACTTGGCGGGCACGAACTCGGTCATGGTGGAATAGCCAACCACGTTCTCGGCGCCCAGCCCGACGCCCATGAAGAAGCGGCAGACGATCAGGATGGTCATGTTGGGCGCGAAAGCGGCGGCGAGCGAAGCAAGGCCGAACAGAAGCAGGTTGAACTGGTAGCTGAAGCGGCGGCCGAAACGATCGCCGAGGAAGCCGGTGCCGAACGATCCCACCATCATGCCGACGAAGGTCGCCGAAATGAAGATTGCATTCTGGCCGAGTGTTGAGAATCCGGTCTTCAACGTCACGCCGAGCACGGTGCCGGCAAGATAGATGTCGAAACCGTCGAAGAACATGCCAATGCCGATCAGTGTCATGATGCGGTAGTGGAATGGTCCGATCGGAAGCCGATCGAGGCGGCCTCCGGCGTTGACTGAAGCTGACATTGGCGTTTCTCCCGTTGTGTTGATGGTGCGGACGGCTGCGTCTCTTTGGACTTTTGGCAGCCGCCCGATTCGATCTGTTAGTTGAGGCGCTTCTGGCCCGCCGTGTCGCGGTACCAGTCAAAATCCTTCTCAGCGGTGGCCACCATGACGCTCTTGGTGTTGAAGTGCGTCTCGAAGCTCTCGGTGCCGAATTCGCTGCCGATGCCGCTGTCGTCGACGCCGCCCCACGGCGACGCCGGATCGAGCCGGTGATGGTCGTTGACCCAGACGATGCCGGCGCGAACGCCGGCGGCGACGCGGTGGGCGCGGCCGACATTGCTGGTACGGATCGCGGCAGCCAGGCCGAACGGCGAGTCGTTGGCAAGCCGCAGGGCGTCGGCCTCGTCCTTGAACGGCGTCACCGAGGTGAACGGTCCGAAGACTTCTTCCTGGAAGATGCGCATGTCGGCGCGGACGTCGGCGAACACCGTCGGCTTGACGAAGTAGCCGCCCTGATGACCGGGCACATCGGCGGCGACGCCGCCGGTGACCAGCCGCGCGCCGTCCTCGTTGCCGAAACGCGAATACATCAGCACGCGATCGCGCTGTTTGGCGGAAATCACCGGTCCGAGCTGGGTCGCCGGATCAAACGGGTCGCCGATGCGGATCGACTCCGTCTTGCGCTGCAGCTTCTCGACGAATTCGTCATATATCGTGTCCTGCACGATATGCCGGGAGGCGCAGACACAGGTCTGGCCGGCGCCGATGAAGGCGCCGAACGCGGCGTAGTTGACGGCCTGATCAATATTGAAATCGTCGAACACCATGACCGGCGTCTTGCCGCCGAGTTCCATGGTCTGGTGCGCGAACACTTTTGCGGCAGCGCTGCCAGCGATGCGGCCGGCTTCGGTGCCGCCGGTCAGCACCAGCTTGTTGATGTCGGGATGCTCGGCCAGCATCTTTCCGGCGCTCTGGCCGAGGCCGAGCACGACGTTGAATACGCCTTTCGGCAGGCCCGCGTCGGTGAAGATCTGCGCCAGCTTCAGCGTTGTCAGCGGGGTGTATTCCGACGGCTTCACCACGGTGGTACAGCCCGACGCAAGCACCGCGGCCAGCGACTTGCACATGATCATCAAGGGATGGTTGAACGGCGTGCAGTTGGCGACCACGCCGATCGGCGTGCGCAAGGTGTAGTTCAGGTAATCGCCCTCGACCGGAATGACCGAGTCGCGCCGCGACAGCGCTAGTCCGGCGAAGTACCGGAAAAAGTCAGGCAGGCGTCCGAGCTGGGCGCGGGTCTCGTTGAGCGGGCGACCGTTGTTCAGGGTCTCCAGGCGATACAGCGTGTCGAGATTGGCCTCGAAGGCATCAGCCAGCCGGTTCACCAGGCGGGCGCGGCTGCGGATATCCATCCCGCCCCATTCGCGGCCTTCGAACGCCGCACGAGCGCTCTTCATGGCGCGGTCGATGTCGGCGGAAGTCGAGTTGGGAATCCGCGCGATGATCTCGCCAGTCGCCGGGTTGCGCACATCGAGCAAAACGCCGTCGCCAGCCTCGATCTGCTTGCCGTCGACAAAATTGCCGTGGGTTTCGACGTCTGAGACTGTCGGTGTTGCGGGGCTGTTCATGGCTAATCTCCGTCAGATGATCACCGCGTTGCGGGCAAGCGCCGGCAGCACGCGTTTTTCGGTTTTCTGAATGTGGGCCCGGATGATGCGGGCGGCGGCGCGGCCATCGCGGCGCTGCATCGCGTCGATCAGGTCAGCGTGTTCGGCGACGAGCTGCGCGGGGTCGTGCCCCTTGACGTTGGCCAGGCTGACGCGAACGAGGCGGTCCGCCTGCCCGATCAGGTCGCAGGCGGCGACCGCCATGCGGCGGTTGCCGGAGGCGTAGGCCAGCGCGGTATGGAACGCGCGGTTGTAGGTGATGAACTCCTCGCGGTTGCCGACGAAGGTCCGGAACTCGTCCAACGCCGTCAGCACTTCGGCGGGCGCATGTTCGATCGCCTCGGCGACGCAAGCCGGCTCCAGCGCCAGCCGGAAACGCAGCAGGTCGCGCGCATCGCCCAGCGAGATCGGGTTGACCCGGTAGCCCTGGCGCGGCTGCACCGTCACCAGATGCTCGCGCTCGAGCCGCAGCAAGGCCTCGCGGACCGGCTGGCGGCTGACCGCATAACGCTCCGCGAGATCCTGCTCGCGCATATCATCACCCGGCGCAAACCGACAGGTCAGGATATCATCACGCAGCAAATCGTAGATATTGTCGCGCAAAAGCATCGTTAGAATCCAATTCTCAGCCAATTTATCTCACGCGTGAAATATCACGTCAACCGGGAAATGGCTTGAACTTGCCGCAAATCCCCGTATCACTGGATCGTGCGATCGAACCACCGAGGACTTCCGATGAACCAGTTATTCGCCGACGGCACTGTCAACGCTGAGGTTTTGGGCGAAGGCCCGCCGCTGGTGCTGTTCCATTCGCTGCTCTCGGACCGCGCCAGCTTCGACCGCATCGCGCCGTCCCTCGCCCGGCGCTTTCGCGTCATCGTTCCGGAGCTGCCGGGCTTCGGCGCGTCACACTCCGTCGAAGGCGGGCTGCCCGCGGTGGCTGATCGCATGGCCGCGTTCGTGCGCGAGGCCACGGCTGGCGAGGACGCCATCGTGCTCGGCAACGGCTATGGCGGCTTCGTCGCGCTGCAGATGGCCATTCGCCATCCGGGGATCGCCAGCCGCCTGGTGCTGGCGGATTGCGGCGCGGCGTTCTCCGAGCCCGGCCGCGAGGCGTTCCGCAACATGGCGGCCGCGGCGCGGGCCAAGGGATTGGCCGCGATCACGCCGGTCGCGATGCGGCGGCTGTTCGCCCCCGACTATCAGGAGGCACATCCCGAGCTGATGCGCGAGCGCGAGGCGGCGTTTCTGCGCACCGACATCGAGGTGTTTCACGCCGCCTGCACGTCGCTGGCCGGGCTCGACCTGCGGCCGGAGCTAGCGAAGGTGACGGTGCCCGTGCTGGTGATGGTCGGCGATCAGGACGAAGCCACGCCGCCGCCGATGTCGGAGGAGTTGAGCGTGCTGTTGCCCGATGCCCGCCTGCATGTGCTGCAAGGCTGCGCCCACGTACCGCCCTTGCAGGCTCCCGAGGCGTTCCTCGAAGCCATCGCGCCATTCCTGACTCACGGCGCAGAGATCCGCGCCGCCTGACGGTGCGCGACCGTTGAAGCGCGCCGTCCGCCTGATGCGATCTCAACCGAAGTTGCCACCACCCAGCGCCACGCCATCGAGGCCGTCTTGCGGCAGGCCGAGATGGTGCAAGGCGGTGGGCGCGAGGTCGATGATGCGGCTTTCCGTCGTCACCACCTGCCCCGCGGCAAAGCCGTTGCCGACGATCATCAGCGTGGGATTGGTCTCGTAGCGGCCGAGCCCGCCATGCATGCCGCAGTCGCGGCGCACGGCGTCCTCGTCCTCGGAGAAGCGCACCGCCATGACGGTGAGGCCGGGAATGCCGTTGCAATTGCTGCCCGGCGATTTTGCCATGTCGACGGCGAGCACGTCGGCGGCCGGGATCTGGCCGAGCGCGGCAAGGTCTTCGCCGCGGATGATGCGCCCTGCCCAGGATTGCTGGCCGAGCCAGTCGGCGACCTCGTCCCGCCGGTTGAGGGCGTCGTCGCCGAAGTGAATGAAGGCCGAGGATCCCTGGCAGGCCACGACGAGGTCCGGACTCTCCAGTTCGGTCTTGAAACCCGCCTCGAACAGGCGCCGTTCCACCGGCACGACCTCGGTGACGGATTCATGGCCATGGTCGGAGCCGACCATCAGCAGCACGTCATGGCCGCGATCCCTGAGCCGCGCGACGGCTTCGGCGACAGCACCGACGTGGTTGTCGACCGCGCGCAACGCCGCGAGGTGCTGCGGCGAGCCGAGCGGAAAGGCGTGCATGGTCTTGTCGGGTTCGGACAGCCACAGCGTCGCCACCGAGGGCGGACGCTCCAGCAGAATCGAGATGAATTTTTCTGTGAGAACGGCGTCGCCGACAGCACCTGCGGGTGCGTCGATCGGCGGCAGCAGCGGCACCCTGCCCGGGCGATAGCTCAGCTCGCGGTGATACAATTCGGCGTGGGCATCGGCGTCGTGAAACCAGGCCGCGCCCGGCGAGACGTTGGAGCACAGCAACGCGCCGTGCAGCTCCGCCACCCGCGCCGACAGCGACGGGCGCAGCAGCAGCCGGCCAAAATGATTGCGATAGGTGTCGAAGAATTCTGGTCTGCCGGCGTCGTGCAGCTCATGACCGCCGGCGACGGGCAATCCCACCATGTTGCCCCGCAGCCCATGCGAGACCGGCCAGCAGCCGGTGGCAATGGAGGCTGACGACGCCCGCGTCGCCGACGGAAAGATGCCGCGATGGTCAGCGAACCAGGTACCGGCCTTGCGCAGCCGCGCCATGTGCGGCGTCGTTTCTTCCGACACGAAGTCCGGCCGGTTTCCGTCACAGATGACGGTGACGACGATGGGGTGTGACATGGCTGCTTCCGTTCCGAGCTTAGTCGTCGAGGGTGGGATCGAGGCGGTCGCGCAGCCAGTCGCCGATCAGCGACACCGCCAGCGTGGTCAGCGTGATCGTCACCGCCGGCGCCAGCATGATCCACGGCGCGCTGCCGACATAGTCGCGGCCGTAGCCGACCATGTTGCCGAGGCTGGTCATCGGCGGCTGCACGCCGAGGCCGAGGAACGACAGGCCGGATTCCAGCAGGATGACTTCAGGAAACACCAGGGTCATGGAGACGATCAGCGTCGAGACGATGTTGGGCAGGATATGGCGCAGATAGATCCGCGACGGCGTGGCGCCGAGCTGCCGGACCGCGGCGGCATAGCCCTGCTTGTTCGCCGAGATCGCCAGCCCGCGGGCGATGCGCGCGTAACGTTCCCAGCCGTAGCAGCCCATCAGCCCGATCAGCAGCGGCAGCGAGGTGCCGAAGAACGCCAGCACCGCCAGCGCCAGAATCAGAAACGGCATGCTGGCCTGAAAGTCGGCCAGCATCAGCACCGCCTGCTCCACGAACCCGCGAAAATGCGCGGCGAGGAATCCCAGCAGCGTGCCGACCACCGCGGAGATGGCCGTCGCACCGAAGGCGATCAGCAGGGAGATGCGGATCGAAAACATCAGGCGCGACAGCACATCGCGGCCAAGTTCGTCGGTGCCCAGCCAATGCAGCGCATGGCCGGGCGGCGCCAGACGGTTGCGCAGGTCCATCTTGGTCATGCCATAGGGCGCCAGCGTATCGGCCAGCAGCCCGATGGTCAGCATGGCGACCAGCCAGACAATGGCGATCACGACGGCAGCCGGGATTTTCGGCCATGTCAACGTTGGCTTTGCGGTGCGTTCCTCGGGAAGTGACAGATCCGCCATCTCAATGCGCTCCGGCCGCCTGCGGGCTGCGCAGGCGTGGATCGAGGAAGCCGTAGAGGAAATCCACGATCATGTTGGACGTCACCATGGTGGCGGCGACCAGCAGCAGGATGCATTGCACGACCGCGAGATCGCGGTTGGCCACCGCGACGACGAGCAGCCGCCCTACCCCGGGCCATGAAAACACGCTCTCGACGACGACGGCGCCGGCGATCAGGCTGCCGACCATGAAGCCGACAATTGTCACCGTCGGAATCGCGGCGTTGGGCAGCGCATGCGACAACACGACGGTCCGCCACGACAGGCCCTTGGCCGACGCGGTGCGGATATAGGAATGGCCGAGCACTTCGAGCATGGCGCTGCGGGTGAAGCGCGCCAGCACCGCCGCGCCGCCGATGCCGAGCGTCGCGATCGGCAGAATGGCGTGGCGCCAGCTCTCCTGCCCGCCCGACGGCAGCCAGCCGAGCTGGACGGCAAAGATCAGCACCAGCACCAGGCCGAGCACGAAGCTCGGCACGGTAAAGCCGACTACGGCACCGATCATCACCACGCGATCGATCCAGCTGCCGCGATTGAGCGCCGCGAAAATTCCCGCGGGAATGCCGATCGCGAGCTTGATCAGCAATGCCGGGATCGTCAGCGCCAGCGTGGCCGGAATCCGTTCCAGCACCAGTTCGATCGCCGAACGGCCGTCGCGCATCGAGCGGCCCAACTCGCCCTTGGCGATGGCGCCGAAGTAGTTGACGTATTGAATCCAGATCGGATCGTCCAATCCCCACGCCTTGCGGAACGCGGCGATCACTTCGGGCGGCGCCTCCGGGCCGAGGATGATCAGCGCCGGGTCACCGGACATCCGCAGCACGACGAACACGAAGGTGACGACGAGCACGATGGTGATCAGGGCCCGCAACAAGCGGATCGCGAAATAGCGTGCCATCAGTGCAACGCTCCGGCGCGCGCGGAAGAACCCGATCCGACCTGATGGCAGGCCACGCTGCGGCCAGGCGCGACTTCGGCGAGGTCAGGCGCCTCGACGCGACAGCGCGCGAACGCGATGGGGCATCGCGGATGGAAGCCACAGCCCGCAGGTTTCGCCGCGGGATTCGGCGGCTCGCCGGTCAGCACGATGCGCTCGGCCTTGCGCCGGCCTGGTGTCGGCGAGGCCGACACCAGCGCGCGCGTGTACGGGTGCTGCGGCGAGGCGAACAGATCGTCGGCGTCGCCGAGTTCGACCACGCGCCCGAGATACATCACCGCGACGCGTTCGCTGATCTGACGCACCACCCGCAAATCGTGGCTGATGAACAGCATGGTCAAATTCAACTCGGCCTGCAGATCGGTCAGCAGATTGACCACCTGGGCCTGAATCGAGACGTCGAGCGCGCTGACCGGCTCATCGCAGACCAGGAAATCCGGCTTGGTCGTCAGCGCCCGCGCCAGCACCGCACGCTGGCGCTGACCACCCGACAGTTCATGCGGATAGCGCTGTCCGATGTCTCGCGACAGCCCCACCCTGCGCATCAGATCCGCCACCCGCGCGGCGCGCGATGCCGCGTCGCCGATGCGGTGGATGTCCAGCGGCTCGCGCAATTGGGTGGCAATCGGCAGCAATCGGTCGAGGGCACCGAGCGGATTCTGGAAGATCATCTGCATGCGCGCACGCGACGCCCGCCAGGCCGTGCTGTCCAAGGCCGCCAGCGGCGCGCCGTCAAAACCGACCGCTCCCGCATCGGGGTTTTCCAGACCGAGCACCAGCCGGCCGGTGGTCGATTTGCCCGAACCGGATTCACCGACCAGGCCGAGGGTCTTGCCGCGGGGAATCGCAAAGCTCACCCCGTCGACCGCACGAACCTCACGCGCATGTCCGAACATGCCGGCTTTCATCCGATAGCTGCGCACCAGCCCGTCAACGCTCAGCAGCGGCGTGGTCATTCCGCCGCCTGGACGTAACGATGCGCCGGGGCCGCACGGTCGATGACGCAGGCGATCCGCCGGTTGTCGGCGATGGCGCGCAGTCGCGGCGGGATCTGGCATGGCCCGCCCGCGAAGTCGCAACGCGGCGCAAAGGCGCAGCCGGTCGGCATGGCTTTCGGGTCCGGCACGGTGCCGGCGATGGCCGTCAGCCGGCGCCGCGGGCCGTCCATGGTCGGTAGCGATCCGACCAGTCCGGCGGCATATGGATGGCGGGGATCGTCGAACAGCTCCGCCGCCGGCGCTTCCTCGACAATGCGGCCGGCATACATCACCGCGACGCGGTCGCAGTTTTCCGCGACCACGCCGAGATCGTGGCTGATCAGCACGATGGCCATGCCGGTCTCGCGGCGCACGCGCCAGATCAGTTCGAGAATCTGCGCCTGGATCGTCGCGTCGAGCGCTGTGGTCGGCTCGTCGGCGATCAGCAGGTCGGGATTCCCTGCCAGCGCCATGGCGATCATGATGCGCTGGCTCTGGCCGCCGGAGAATTCGTGCGGATAGGCCGACAGCCGGCGCTCGGCGTCGGGGATGCCCACCAGATCGAGCAGGCGTTTCGCTTCGGCGTGGATCGCAGTTCCCGACAACCCGCCATGCAAAGCGAGGCTTTCGCTGATCTGCCGGCGGATGTTGAGCACCGGGTTCAGCGCGCTGGCTGGATCCTGAAAGATCATGGCGACCTTGCCGCCGCGGATCTTGTCCAGGGCGCCCGGCGATGCGCCGAGCAGTTCGGCGCCTTCCAGTTTGACGCTGCCGCTCACGGTGGCAGTGTTCGGCAGCAGGCCGAGCGCCGCCAGCCAGGTCACCGACTTGCCGGAGCCGGACTCGCCGACGAGGCCAATGGCCTCGCCGCGACGCACTTCAAGGCTGACGCCGTCCAGCACCTTCACGCCCTTGAAGGCGACGGTCAGCGCGTCGATCGCGATCAGCGGCTGCATTGCTCAGCTCCCGAAATTGCCGGGACGGAAATCCATCGCAAAGGCCGGAGAGGCTTTCCATTTGATGGATTTCGGCTTTGCGGTGAACGTCGCGTTCTGGTGCAGCACCGTATAGGCGGGGTCCTCGCGTTCGAGGATTTCGAGCATGCGGCGGAAGGCAAGGCGGCGCTTCGGACGATCCGTCGAGGTCTCCAGCACTTCGCACAGCGCATTGGCTTCGACGTTGGCGTATTCGCCGATCTGCTGCTGCTGTCCGTTCGGACCATGCTGGGCCACGATCGACGACACCGGATCGTTGAACGGCGCCGAATTCGACCAGTCGCGCACGGCGCGGGTCGGCGTCCGCTCCATGATCTGGGTCCAGTTTTCCTTGGTCTCGATCTGGACGTTGAGGCCGACCGCCTTCCACATCTCCACCAGCACCTGCGAGGTCGGCACCTGGTTGGTGTAGTAGTTGTTGAGCAGCCGGTACGGGATCGGATCGCCCTTGTAGTTGGCCTGCTTCAGCAGATCCTGCGCCAGCTTCGGGTTGTATTCCGGCACGGTCCAGTCGGCATGGAACATGTCGCCGTAGAATTCCCACTGCAGCCCGTGCGGCACCCTGGTGCGGCCGGCCCACAGGCTGTCGACGATGGCCTGGCGGTCGATGGCATGGGTGAAGGCGCGGCGTATCAGCGGGTTGGCCAGCTGCGCATGGTTCTTGTCGAACACCGTGAGGCGGTGATTGGCGATGGTGCCGCCCTGCACTTCGAAGCCGGCGTTCTTTTCGATGCCGGCAATCTGGTCCGGCGGGATATCGCAGGCGAACTGGTACTGGCCGGACACCAGGCCGTTGACCCGGCTCGACACTTCCGGCACCTCGACGAAGCGGATCTGCTTGATCGGCGGGCGACCGCCCCAATATTCGTCATGCGCCACCAGCGTCAGCGATACGTCGGGTCTGTACTCCGCCACCATGTACGGCCCGGTGGTGATCGGCTTGCGCGCCCAGTCGAGATAGCTCGCGGCCTCTTCCCAGCCACGACGGCTCATGATGTCGGATCCGGACCGCGACAGCCGGCCTTCCAGCGTGACGTCGGGCGTGGCGTTGACGAAGCGCACGGTGTATTTGTCCACCGCCTCGACGCGCACCAGGTCGGGCCAGATGCGGCGCGCCACTGCCGGAAGATCGCCCGGCAGTTCCTTGCCCGGGCGCGGCGTCGGGATCTGCTCGGTGGCGCGGATGGTGCTGCGGTTCTTGGCTTCGGTGTTGGCGAACATGCGCTCGCGGCTGAACGAGAACACCACGTCCTCGGCGGTCATCTCGTCGCCGTTGTGGAACTTGACGCCCTGGCGCAGTTTCAACTCGACGGTCTGATCGTCGACCCGGCGCCATTCGGTGGCAAGGCCCGGCGTCATGCGCAGATCGCTTCGCCAATCCTTGCCGATCAGGGCTTCCCACAGCGAGGAGTAGAACACCCGCTCGCCGACATTGGACTGCTCGCGCAACACGTCGAGTGTGTTGGAGTTTGCCACCTTCTGCACCGCGATGGTGATCGACGGGCGGTTATCGGCCTGCGCAATCGAAATCCGCGGCAGAATGAACGCACCGGCGGCGCCGGCGCCAAGGCTGAGAATCGAACGGCGATTGGGACGAAGCATGACGCGTTCCTTTGGCATCGGATAACAACAGGCAGCAGACGCGGACGACGACGGGATCGCGCTAGCCGGCGATACCGAGCGCCTCGAGATGCGCGGCGCCGCGGCGAATATTGAGCTGGTCCTTGACCTCGATCAGCAGCCGCGGCCGCTGCGACAGGCGGCCCAGCGCCCGGAACACTGCCATCCAGTTCACGGTGCCGTCGCCGGGCAACCAGTGACGATCCGAGTAGCCGTCGGCATCCTGGATGTGCACATGGGCGAGATCCGCACCGGCGGCATCAACATAGTAATCGACCGGCGGCGCGCCGGTGGACACATGCGCGTAGTGCGCGTGCCCGGTGTCGATCGACACGCGAACCGCGACACTGTTGAAACTCCGGGCGAGGAGCACGCGCGCCATCGGGTCGATGTCTTCGATGTTCTCGATGACGAGCTCGCAGCCGATGCCCTCGGCGCGTTGCACCACGTCCCTGAGCGTCTGATGCACGCGTTCGGCCAGCGCCTCGCGGGAACCGGGATTGATATCCAGGTTATTGTAATCCCAGGTGGTGAACGGCGAATGGATCACCATCTGCGTCGCCCCGATCGCCTCGCAGGCATCGAGCCCCTGCAACAGCCGCTTGGTGACGACGGCGCGAATGAGCGGATCCTGGCTGTCGATCTTGAAGCCCCAGAACGGACCGTGCATGCCGAGCCGGCCGGTGTAGCCGTCGAGCAGGCGGCGAACGTCATCGGCCACCGCGCGCCAATCGCCGTCGAGCGTCTCGCTGCTGAAAAAATCCTGAATTTCCAGATCGCGCTGCTTCTCGAGAATCCAGTCGCGATGAATGGCAAGCGTCTTTGTCGTCAATGCTGCGCCGACGACGGGCAGTTCCATTGTGGCTATCATGAATGTCCTCGGAGCCGAACTGCGTTCTATCGACGCAGTAGCTAGTCGAACGACGTGACGGCCTCATGAAAGCGCAGTGTCTATCCCAAGCATCCGGATTGCCGCGGCATGTCCCGCCGGGAACCGCAGCCGATCAAGACGTTGTGGACGTGGCCCCGATCGCTTTTCGCGATCTTGCGCCGGTGCTGGCTCGCACCGACACATATGCAATTGCGCATCCCGGGCTTGCACGTCAGGCGACCGGGCCGTCTGACGTGCATGCCGGAACAGCAATGGCCGGGGTTGCCTCAGGCATCCCCGCATGCGCTACAGCGCGATTTCCATCAGATCCTTCGCCACCACGATCGGGCCGCTATAGTGCTTGCGCGCACCTTCCATCCACATCTCGTCCGTGATCGAGTCGATATCGCCGGGCACCAGATGCGTCATCACCAGCTTCTTGACACCCGCGGCCTGGGCGATGCGGCCGACATCCTCGGTGGAGGTGTGCGATGCCAGCAGGTGCTCTTTCAGGGTCGCGGCATTCTTGATCCGCCCCGCCAGGGCATCGACGCCCGGCAGGTATAGCGCTTCATGGATCAACAAGTCGGCACCCTTGGCAAAATCCGCCAGCGCCGGATTGTAGGCGGTGTCGCAGGCATAGACGATCGCGCCGTCCGGGGTGTCGAAGCGAAAGGCGTAGTTGTTCTCCAGAATCGGCGGATGCGGGGTGCGGAGCGCGGTCACCTTGACCTTGTCGTTGCTCATGATCGGGCCCGACTGGGTGATCTCCTTGACCACCAGAAGCTTGCGCGGATCGGGCTTGCCCTCGTCAGGCATGCGGATTTCAATGTCGGCGCGGTTGCTTTCCCAATAGGCCTTGGTCAACGCGTCCAGTCCGACCGGACCGAACGCCTCGATCGGGTGATTGAGCCCCACCGACCAGGCGCCGTCGACCATGTTGCCGAATTCCAGCACGTGATCTGAATGCATGTGCGTGACAAACACATAGCGGATGTCCGGCAGCGCGACCTTTGCCTCGGCGAGCCGTTTGGCGACGCCATAGCCGCAATCCACCACATAGGGGACATTGTCCACGAGCAGTACGTTGGCCGGATTGGAACGCCCGGTGGTGATACGCGGGCCGCCCTTGGTGCCGAGAAACACCCAGCGGGTTCGCTTGGCCTCGGGGGCAGCCTGCGCAGTCGCGACTGGCAGTGCAAAATGGCTGGCCGCCGCGCCCATCATGGAGAGTTTCAGAAGTGTACGTCTGTCGATAGTCATCAAGTCGTCCTCGGGATTGAAATTGTCGAACGGGGCGATGGCGCTTTCGGTGTCAGCGTCATCGGGGGGGGTCTTGGTCGCCTGCTGCCCACAAATTATGATGGGAGCAGCGAGGCGCTTCGTTGACGCACGTAGCCTGCATGCAAGCCTGGCTCGGCGCCCCGGCGCGCCTGCTGCGGCCTCACGCCGCCCGCACGCCGCTCAGGAAGCTGGAGATCCGTGCCGTCAGATCGCTGCTGCGCACCGACAGATCGTCGGCCTTGGCGATCATGCGTAAAGCCGCCGCTTCGGCTTCGGACATCGCCGAACTGACCTCCCCCACATTGGCGGAAACGTCGCGCGTGCCGCTCGCGGCCTGCTGGGCATTGGCGGCGATTTCGCCGGTGGCCTGCCGCTGCTGGATGACCGATGCGGAAATGTCGGCGGTGACAGCATCAACGCGCCCGATGGTCAAGGCAATGCTCTTGATAGCCTGAACCACTGCAGCCGTCTCGCTCTCGATGCTGGCGATCTGTGAGGTGATCTCATCGGTGGCCTTGGCGGTCTGGGTCGCCAGCGCCTTGACCTCGCCCGCCACCACCGCAAAGCCGCGACCGGCGTCACCGGCCCGCGCGGCCTCGATGGTCGCATTCAACGCCAGCAGGTTAGTCTGGCTGGCGATATCCCTGATGAACTTGATGATGTTGCCAATTTGCTCCACAGCTTGGTCGAGACCAACGATACGTCGGTCAGCATCGCTAACCTCGCGTACCGCGTCGGCGGCAATCCCTGCGCAGGTTTCGAGTCGCTCCGCTATCCCGGCCACAGCGACGCTCATTTCCTCAGCAGCGCTGGCGATGGTGCTGACGTTGACAGAAGCCTGCTCCGCCCCAGCAGCGACATTAATCGCGCGCGACGAGGTATGGGTGGCCAGCCGCGAGCTAACTTCTGCATCGGCCCGCATGGCGTCGCCGGCGGCATCGACGCCCTGAATGGCCTCGGCGCTGGCGCTGTCGAAGGCCAGTGTCAGCTCCGCGATGCGCGCCGCACGCGCTTCACGGCCCTGCTGCTCGCTGCGATGCTCGGCCTCCAGGCGCGCCGCCTCGATGGCATTGAGGCGCAGGGTTTCCAGAGCGCCGGCCATCTCGCCGATCTCGTCGCGGCGCCCGCGTGCCGGCACGTCGACATCGCGATCGCCCTGCGCCAGCCGGGTGATCGCCGCGGTGATCCCCACCACCGACTTGACCACGCGGCGGTCAAACAACACGGTGACCCCGACCACCAGCACGACCACCAGCAACAAGCCGCCACCGAGCAGCATCAGGCTGGTGAGCGCCTCGCTGCGCGCGGCTTCGGCTACGGCAATCGCCTGCTCCATGGCCGCATCGCGAACAGCGGTCGTGGGCTGGGCGGGACCGACCAGCCGCTTCAGCACCTCCTGAAACGAGACGCCGTAATCGGTACCGGCCGTCCCCTTGGCCGTCAGTTCGGCAATGAAGCGGTCGGCGTCACCGAAGAATTTGGTTTCGATGTCCTTGACCGCAGCGGTCAGCCGCGGACTGTCAGAAAACGCCGAGGCCGCAGCCTGCAGACGCATCCAGGCGTGGCTGATTTCGCCGGTCGGCCCACTGGCGCCCTGGATATCCGCAAGCGTCAGCATCTTGCTGTTGCCGGCCGCCCTGGTGAAAACGCTGGCGCGGCGTCCGGCGGCATCGCGCATGTCCCAGGACAATCGCGCCACTTCGATCAGGCTGCCAACGCTCTCATGGGCCTTGGCGGCATAGCGTTCGATTCCATCCGCGATACCGTTCAGCCGGGCATTCAGCTCAAGCATCTGCGGCACATAGCCCTTGACCAGCGCCGGGTCGCGCTGCGCCCGCGGCAGCCGATAGGCCGCATCGAGCCTGCCGTAGATTCCAGCGAGATCGCGACCGAGCGCGTCGAGATCGGCGGCCGCACGATCGCGTCCCGGATACACCGCTGCAAGGGCGGCGCTCCGCGCTTTGGCCAGTTCGCCGGCCAACTGGCTGCGCGCGGTCGATACGGCCGCCAGGGCCGCGGGCGCCGCCGCGTCATCGGCGATCAGGGCGGCATTCTGCGGCCCGCGGCCAACCGCAAGCTGTTCGGTGGCGCGCAGCACCGCGCCCATGGCCGCAGCCAACTGCGCCGCCTCGTTGGCCTTGCGGTAACCGTGCCATTGCTCCGCAACGAACAATGCCGCTGCCACAGCAATGATGGCTGCCATGGCGGACACGCACAGCAAGAACAGAATTCGGACGCGCATCGATCTTCCCCAGTTACGGGGCACCTATGCCAAGGTGGTATTAAGTTATGGCTAAGGAGGTCATTGCAATCTGCAAGATACCACCCTGAATCGTCACGACGGGCTGCGATCTCCTCGCCAGAACCAACGCGGGGCTTCAACGACGTCCCGCGCGACACTCGACATCGGCGCGCGAACGCGCCGCCTTCGCGAAGCCGCTCGACGTGTCGTTGCGTCGCCTACCACCAGCCGCGCTGCATCGGGCGATAGGGTTGACCGCCGCGCCGCGGATCCACGGGCTGGACCGGCTGACCGCCCCAGTTGCGGGGCGAGAAGAAACCGAAGCCGTCGTCGTCCTCCTGGACATCGCGGGTCGCAATCGCCGTCGGCTGGCGGGTGATGAAGCCGCCTTGTGGCTGGTTGGCCAGCACCGCCACGAACTCGGTGCGATAGTTGGTCTCCTTGCTCAGCGGTTCGTCGGAGATGACGATCGAAGAGCGCGGCATGGCCGTGGGCGCGATGCGGTCGATCACCTCCTGCGGAATGGTGATGCGATCCAGCGCGTTCCTGGCGTCGTCACCGTTGTCGATGCTGACCGCGGTCCAGCGCAGGCCCGCCCCCTCACGCGCCACCGCCGTGAACACATGGGTGCCGATCGGCTGGTCGGGATTGCGGATGGTGACGGGCGCCTCGATGCTCGAATCGAACACTTCGCCACCGCCGTCCGGCGCCTGCTTGTGGGTGTTGCGTCGGACGTAAAGTTTCTGCGTCTCGCGGCTGATGTAGATCGAGACCGGCTCCAGCGCGAGCTTCGCGTCGCTGGCCGCCTTGGCGGCGTCAGCCTTGCGCGCCTGGGCTGCCTTGGCGGCCTCCTTCGTAGCGGCAACGGTGGGTTTCGACGCCGCGGCGGACGTGGCGGTTTCCAGCTGGCTGGCCAGTTCGGCGGCGCTGACGGCGGCCTTCTGTTTCACTTCCTCGGCTCGCGCTCTGGCGTCGTCCGTCTTTGCAGCGGCCAGCTTCTTGTCGGCCGACGCCAGTACAGCGTCGGCGCGAGCCTTGAGCTTTTGCAGCTTGCGCAGCGACGCGGTGAGCGCAGCCGTTTCGCGCGCTACTGTGGCGGCGGCCTGCTTGGCCTCGTCGGCGGCCTTCGCGGCGTCGGCGGCCTCGCGGGCGAGAGTCTCGGCCCGCGCCGGCGCCGCCGCGATGGCGTCCGGGTTCGGGACCAGCAGCGACGGGTGGGAGAATGCGACCGGGGCCGTGTCGTTCGGCGAGATGATCACCCGCATGCCGATCCGTGTCTTGTCGAACAGCTTTTCCGCGAAGCCGAACGGCATCCGCACGCAACCGTGGGACGCGGCGTAGCCCGGCAGCGGCCCGCCATGCAGCGCGACGCCATTCCATGTGATGCGCTGCATGTGCGGCATCCAGGCATCGTCGTACATGGTCGAACGGTGGTCCTTGTCCTTTTCGAGCAATGCGAACACGCCGGCCGGCGTCTCGCGGCCCGTGGTGCCGGTTGACACCGGCGCGCGAAAGATCCAGCCATCGGCGTCGTAGAGTGTGACCTGCTGGGACTTGATCGAGACGATCGCCATGATCGGCTCGCCGGCCTCGCGCGGCGCCGTCGCCTCGACAGCCGCCGCGGGGCGTTTCGGTTTTGCCGCGGCCGGGGCGGAGAGCGCCGTCACGGCGGCCATCACCGCGAGTGCCATCGTCACGCTGGATTGCGCCGTCGAGAATCGAAGAACCATGCCCTGCCCCGGTTGAAAGACCTGCCCGCGCCTGCGGCTACCGAATGGCGTTTCCCGCACGAAGGGAAACGCCGTCACCGTCCGCACCGGTTCGCTGCTGGGACGATCCGGTACGTTCCGGCGACATCGCTCTCTTATACGACAGCCTGGGCAGGAGGAAGGCGGCGCGCGACCGATGCGTGCACTTATCCAGCCTCCGAGCCGGATCGACTATCGTATGGCGCAGTCGCCACCATCGGGACCCTGCACGCACGATCGAAACCGTGGTTCCGCATATCGGACAGATCGGCGCAGCGGTCGCCTTCGCCGCTGCGCCCCGTTGCGGGATCAGTTCATCTTGATGTTGGCCGTTTCGATCACGGTCTTCCAGCGCTTTGTCTCGCTCGCTATGGTGCGGGAGAATTCCTCCGGCTCGACCGCAACCGCGACCGCGCCGAGCTCGGCCATCTTCTTGGCGGTCGCCGGCAACTGCATGAATGCCCGGATCTCGGCCGACAGCTTGTCGATGATCGGCTTGGGCGTGTTGGCCGGCGCAATGAAACCGTGCCAGGCCACCGCCTCGAAACCGGGCAGATATTCGGCAACCGCCGGCAGCTTCGGATCGAAATCGGCGCGCTTCGGCGTCGCCACCGCCAGCAGGGCTAGCGTGCCGCTCGCGGCGTGGGGCAGCAACAGGGGGATGTTATCGAACGCCAGGTCGATCTGGCCGCTCAGCAGGTCGGTGACCATCTGGCTCGAGCCCTTGTAGGGCACGTGAACCATGGTGGTGCCGGTCATCTGCTGGAACAGTTCACCGGCCAGATGCTGGGAGGTGCCGGCACCGGCCGAGCCGAATGTGACCTTGCCCGGATTGGCCTTCATATAGGCGATCAGATCGGGCACCGTGCGCGCGGCGATGCGCGAGGGATTGACCACCAGTGCGTTGGGCACCACGCTGATCTGGGCGATCGGGACCAGATCCTTGTCAGGCTGATAGGTCAACTTGTCACCGTACAGCGTTGGATTGATCGACAGTGCCGACGTGCTCGCCAGCCCGATGGTGTAGCCGTCCGGCGCCGCACGGGCGACGCGGGTGACGCCGATGATGCTGCCGGCGCCGCCGACATTCTCGATCAGGAACGGCTGTCCCAGTTTCTTCTGCAGATGCTCGCCGACCATGCGGGCGAAAATATCGGCGGTGCCGCCGGCGGAGAACGGCACGACGATGGTGACCGCCCGTGTCGGGTAGGCGTCCTGGGCCTGGGCCCCGGCGAACGGCGCAAGCAGCACACAAGCGGCCGCGAGCAGTGTCGATGTCAGTTTCATAGCATTTCCTCGTTTTGTTTTTTTCGATTGTCGCGGTTGGTGTCGCAAGCGCTAGCCGGCCGGCAACGCCAGGACCTTTCCCGGATTCATGATGTCGTGCGGGTCGAGCAGCTGCTTGACGTTGCGCAGCAACGCCATCTCGACCGGCGAGGTGACGCGCGCCAGCCGGTCGCGGTTGGCGATGCCGATGCCGTGTTCGGCGCTGATGCTGCCGCCGAGCGCGCTGGTTTCCTCATCGACGATGGCGTTGACGGCGCGCACCGTGTCCTGCAGCGCGTCTCGCTGGTCAGGTGCGACGCCGGGGATGATCGCCAGAATGTGGATGTTGCCGTCGCCGACATGGCCGTGCATCACCACCCGCGCGTCGGGCCGCAACGCGGCGATGCGCTGCTCCACCCGGGTGACGAACGTAGCCTGATGCTCGAGCGGCACCGCGCTGTCGTGGGAGATGACGTAGCCGGCGCGCTTGCTGCCCTCGGAGACGCTGTGCCGGATCTTCCAGAACGTGGCGGCCTGGGTCTCGCTGGCCGCGATCAGCGCGTCGCTGAGCAGGTCGTCGTCGAAGGCCGCCGCGAGCAGTTGCTCCAGCGCGGCATTGAGGTCGTTGCTGGCCAGCGTGTCGACGATCTCGACCAGGACATACCACGGCGCGTCGAGCGCAAACGGGATGGCCACGTCGGGCAGGTTCTCGGCGATCACCTCGATCTGGCCGCGCGACATCAGTTCGAATGCGTTGATGCGGTCGCCGAGCGCGGCGCGCGCCCTGGCCAGCAGATCCAGCACGCTCTCGATCGAGCCGGCCTTGGCAAATGCCACCGCGCGCTGGCGCGGCCTTGGAAACAGCTTCAGTACGGCGCCGGTGATGATGCCCAAGGTCCCCTCGGCGCCAATGAACAGCTGCTTGGTATCGAAGCTGGTGGAGTCCTTGCGCAGGCTGGTCATCACATCGAGGATGTCGCCGTTCGGCAGCACCACTTCCAGACCCAAGGTCAGTTCGCGCGTGGTGCCGTAACGCAGCACCGCGGTGCCGCCGGCGTTGGTCGAGAGGTTGCCGCCGATCTGGCACGAGCCTTCGGCCCCGAGGCTGAGGGGAAACAACCGGTCGACACCTTCTGCCGCCGCCTGCACCTGCGCCAGGATGCAGCCGGCATCCACCGCGATGGCGTCGCCGAGCCGGCTGACGGCGCGAATGCGGTTGAGGCGGTCGAGCCGCAGCACGATCATCGGACCGTCGCCGACGGGCGTCGCAGCGCCGCACATGCCGGTGTTGCCGCCCTGCGGCACGATCGCCACGCGGCGCGCCACGCAGGCCTTGACCACCGCCGCGACCTCGGCGGTGTTGCCGGGCTTGACCACGGCGAGCGCCGTACCGCGATAGCGGCCGCGCCAGTCGACCACATAGGGATCGAGATCGCCGTCCGCGCCGATGACATGTTTGGCGCCGACGATTGCCGCCAGCTCACGCAACAATTCGGGCGCGTCGATGCTGCGCGGCAGACTGTTCGACATGGCCTCGCCTGCCGCCGTCATCGGAACGACAGATCCAGCAGGCGGCCTTCGAACAGACGATCGCGCGAGCTTTCCAGATGATGGCGCATGGCCGCGCGCGCCGCGTCGGCGTCGCGGTCGCGGATCGCCTGATAGATGCTGCGGTGCTCGTCGTAGACCTGTTCCAGTCCGGACGGCGCGCCGACCAGCGACAGCCCGTGCAGCTTCATGCCGACCGCCACGTGCTCCTTGAGAGCATTCAGGGAGGTCGAGAAATAGTGGTTGTTCGCTGCTTCGGCGACGGCAAGATGAAAGGAAAAATCCGCGTCCTCGCGGTGGCGCAGCTTGCGCGTCGCCTCGTTCAGCAAAGCCAGCGCCGCCACCATCTTCTCCAGACCGGCCTCGTTGCGGCGCATGGCGGCAAAATGCGCCGCGTCGGATTCCATGGTGATGCGGAATTCGAAGCAGCGCTGGATGTCGGCGATGGTCTCGACCCGCGCAAACCCCAGCGGCCGGTGTTCGGCGCGGGCATGCACGAAGCTTCCCGAGCCCTGGCGGGAATAGATCAGCCCCTCTTCGCGCAGCCGGCTGAGCGCATCGCGGACCACGGGACGCGACACGTTGAGCAGGCTGGCAAGATCGTGCTCGCCCGGCAGCTTCTGGTCGGGCGGATACTCGCCGCTGGCGATGCGCTGGACCAGACTGGCCATAGACCTTGTCGACGAGCGACCCTGCAGCGCGCGCTGCGGGCGGTGTCGGGACGCCGGACGGATCTGCTGATTTGTCGATCATGACCGAAGGATTGTGAGGCGCGGCTGAACTTGTCAACATGTTATTTTGGCTAGTGCGCGGACTGACACACTCAAGTATTTGATAAAACACCAATTATGCATAGGATTTTTCATCACCGGCAGTTTTCGGCAGCAATGTTGACAACTTGTCACGCGGTGTAGATCGTAGCGCCAGGTGCAAGCTGGTTTGCGCCACGGGGAGGCGCGACGGGTGAGCGGACTGAACGGCAAGGCGATCGTCATTATTGGTGCAAGTTCGGGAATCGGCGCGGCGGTGGCGCGGCGTTTCGGGGCGTTGGGTGCCCGCCTCATCGTGCACTACAACGGCAATGCCGACGGCGCCGAGGAAGTCGCAGCCGACGTGCGCGCCGCCGGCGGCAGCGCCGACCTGCTGCGCGGCGATGTGTCCGACCGCCGCGAGTGCGAGCGCGTGATCGACGAGGCGCACGCCAGGCTGGGACGGATCGACGTCCTCATCAACAATGCCGGCGCCATGTTCGGCCGCACGGCCATCGCCGACGCGACCGACGCGCAGTATGACGACGTCGTCAATCTGAATATCGGATCGGTGTTCTTTGCCTCGCGCAAAGCCGCCAGGATCCTCACCGAACAGGGCTCCGGCTGCATCATCAACACCACCTCGGTGGCCGCCCGCAACGGCGGCGGCGGCGGCGCCGGACTGTACGGATCGGCGAAGGGCTTCGTCAGCACCATGACGCGCGTCCTGGCCAAGGAACTGGCGCCATTCGGCGCGCGCGCCAATGCAGTGGCGCCCGGCGTGATCATGACGCCGTTCCATCAGCGCTATTCGACCGCCGAACAGCTCGAAGGCGCGCGCCAGGGCATTCCGCTCGGCCGCATCGGCACGCCCGAGGATTGCGTCGGCGCCTATGAGTTCCTCGCCGACGAAACCATGAGCAGCTACATCACCGGACAGGTCATCGAGGTCAACGGCGGACAGATCATGCCGTGACGACTGCCTTGCCCTGACTGCCCGCAGCCACACCGCTGCATCCTGAAACATTCCTGCCAAGGTTCGAGCATCATGACAGCCCCCTTTCCGACCGGCGTGTTCTGCGCCGCGCTGACGCCCTTCAACGCCGACCTATCGCCGGACCACGCATTGTTCGCGGCGCACTGCAAGCGCCTGCTGGACGATGGCTGCACCGGGATTGCCATGCTCGGCACCACCGGTGAGGCGAACTCGCTGTCGTCGCGCGAACGCATGGACCTGCTCGAGGCGGTGCTGAAATCCGGCGTCGCCCCGTCGCAACTGCTGCCGGGCACCGGCGTGGCCTCCTTCATGGAAACCGTGGAGTTGACCAAGCACGCGCTGGCGCAGGGCGTGCAGACCGTGGTGATGCTGCCGCCGTTCTACTACAAGGGCGTGTCCGATGACGGCATCGTGGCGGCCTACTCGGAAATCATCGAGCGTATCGACGATCCCCGCCTGCGCGTGGTGCTGTATCACATCCCGCAAATGTCGAGCGTGCCGCTATCGCTCGACGTCATCGCCCGACTGCGCGAAAAATTTCCGCAGACCGTGGTCGGCATCAAGGATTCGTCCGGCGACTTCGCCAACATGAGCGCCATCGTCGAACGTTTCCCCGGCTTCTCGGTGCTGGTGGGCGCCGATCCGCTGATGCTGTCGCTGCTGCCGAAGGGCGGCGCCGGCTGCATCACGGCCACCTCCAACCTAGTGGCGTCGGATCTTGCCACCGTGTTCGCCGGCTACGCCGACGAAGCCCGCCAGCCGCAGGTCGCCGCCGCGCAGGAACGGATCGTCGCGGCGCGCAACACCGTGTCGCGCTTCGCTCAGATGGCGTCGCTGAAAACCCTGCTGGCCAAACGATACGGCCACGACAGCTGGACGCGGCAGCGACCGCCGCTGACCCCGCTGACGGCAGAGGAAGCGGCAACGGTCAACGCGTCATTCGACGCATCCTGACGTCGAACGCCGCTACCTGACGCGATTTGCAATCGCGTCAGGATGGCGCGTGCAGCCGCTGTTCCATCCGAGTCGTCGACGGAGCACATCGTGTTCCGCGCGATGGAACCGTGTCGTCGCGGAACGACGCATCGCGCCGTATGCTCTCAACGACGCAGCCACACATCTCGATTCACATTTGCTTATCGATCCAGTGTTAGTTCGGTCCGAGGACCGCAGCGCGCGAAGCCGTCGCTGCGGCGCATCGCCGCTGTTGGCGAGCGATCCAGCACTGGAGTTACTGACCGATGAAGCGTCGCGATTTCCTGCTCTCCGCCACCGCATTCGGATTTGCCGCGCCGACCCTTTTCAAGGCAGCCGTATTGCCGCTGCAGGCGCAGGAGCCGGCGCCCGCCGGAGCGCGCATCGTGCGTGCCGCAGTGTTTCCGGCGATCGGATTTTCGCGCGTCGGCAACGGCGACCAGTGGTTTCTCGCTCCCGAAGTTCCGGGGTTGATGACCGAGCCCGAGGGCGGATTCAAGCAGGGACCGAACCGGGTCAAGAAACAAGTACAGCGCTTCCGCGTCTACGGTTACGACGATCAGGGCCGCGTGGTGCGCGAACTCGGCGCAGCCGACGGCCTGCGCTGGAGCGTTCACGTCGCCAACAGCAAGGCGGCCTGGTACGGCTACTCCAACGCGATGGACGGCGGCACGGATGCGCCCGGCATTCCCAACGCGCTACGCAATGCCGATATCGAGCCCGCTCTGCGCGAAGAGATGCTGGTCATCAATCCGGGCGAGGTCCGGATCGATGGCGCCTCGAAGAACGCCGACGGTCGCGACCAAGCCTATCGCATTGCCGGCCGGTTCTGGAAGACGATTCCCGTCACGCTCGGTCATCTGCGCACCGACGATGCCGGTCGCCTGCTGGTGTTTCCCGGCGACGGCGTATCCAACACCGCTCTGCCGCAAAATCCGGTCCGCGATTTCACCAACAATGACGGATGGCACGACGACTGGTGCGACGGCTGGGTCAAGGCCAGCGTCAATATCGGCGGCGCCGACATCGACTGCGAGTCGGCGTGGGTGGTCTGCTGCGGTCCGAAATTCGCACCCCAGATCGAGCCGATCGTCAGCCTGTACGACGCCGCACGCGAAGCGATGATCGCATCGGGGCACATCAAGCCGGCAAGCGGTCCGGTGTCGTTCCGCCAGGACGTGCTTCCAGTGCTGCGCCGCGCCGGCCTGATGCAGTGGATCGCGCAGGCGTCCTATCTCAGCAAGGCCTGGAGCGATCTCGACGACCTCACCGATCCTTCGGTGGTGAAGACGCTCGCCGATCCCTCCGAACAGATGCGCCCGACCCGCGAGAAGGTCCTGGCGGCATTCCGCAAGCCCGGCGGCAGCGACCAGCGCGCCAACGCATTGCCGCCCATGCTCGGCGACGGCGTCAACTTCCCGGGAAGTCCGGTCGGCTGGCTCACGCTCACCGCAACCCAATATGCGATGCTGGCGCGCTGGGCGAAGGGCGAGTTCACCAACGACTTCAACGATGCCGCGGCCGATGCCATCGGCAAGCTCGACGACCTGCCGCTGTCGCAGCGGCCGGAAGCTCTTACCCGCGCGGCGCTGGACGCCTGTTCGGGCGGCGCATTCCATCCGGGCGTCGAGATCACATGGCCAATCCGCCATGCCGGGCTCTATCGTTCCACCACTGAAACGCCGTTGCCGTTCCGCATCGCGCTGTCGAAGCGCAAGACCCTGGTCCAGGATGTCGGCTTCCAGCTCAACCCGCATAACGTCTTCGCCGGGCACCCAACCAAACGCGACGACGGCGCGCCGGTGGGACCGCAGGCGCCGGGCGACCTTACGCGCTGGATGGGCGTGCCGTGGCAGGGCGACGCCTTCAGCTGTCAGTCGGTGCAGACGGCGGAAGGCTTTCCGACCCCCGTGTGGTGGCCTGCCTTGCTGCCGGTGGACGTGCTGCCGGAGGGCTTCTACGCGCAGATGCTGCGCAAGGACCTGTCGCCGGAAGACCGGATGCGCTTCTACCACGCCCGCGTGGCGTGGTCGCGCGGCGCTGCCGGCACCGGCCTGCATGTGGAGGCCGGCTACACCGACGGCCTGCGACGCATGATCGAATTGTGGACACAGATGGGCGTCGTGGTGCGCCGCTCCGGACCGGGCGATCTGCCGGGCGTGCCGAAGGACATCTATGTCGAGGTGCAGCGCGGCAAGATGTCGCTCGCAACCGACAGGAAGCCGACCTAACGGAATGCCGGACGTCGTTATCCTCGGCGCGGGCATGGCGGGCATGGCCTGTGCCCGCACGCTGCTCCAGCGCGGACTTCGTCCGCTGCTGGTCGCGCCGGAGCCGGATGTCGCCAGCCGCGGCGAGACGCTGTCGTTTCGCGCCTCGCCATATCTCGAACGCCTCGGCTGGCTGGATCTGCTCGACGCAGAGACGGCCACGCAGTGTCAAGGACGCTACTCCCTATGGGGCAGCGCGGCGCTGCGGCGCGACACCTCGCATCAGGACGAGCAACCGGGCTGGCACATCGACCGCCGGCGCCTGGAAGCCCGCATGGCCGATACGCTCGACACCGCCGGCATCGCGCGCCGCCGCACCGAAGCGCGGCAACTGTCGCAAGGACCTTCCCAGGTGACGATCGCGCTGGCCGACGGCGCGTCGATCGACGCCGCCCATGTCATCGATTGCACCGGCCGGGCGGCTGTGACCGCCGGACCCGACACCCCGCTCCGCCGTCTCGACAGGCTGGTTGGCTGCTACTGCGTGCTCACGCTCGATGACGACGTGGATGCCGTGGCGGCGACGCTGGTCGAGGCCGTCGCCGACGGCTGGTGGTACATGACCGTGATGCCTGGCGGCCGCAGCCTGCTGTGCTACTTCACCGACTCCGATCTGCTGCCGCCGGGACTGCGCAAGGATCCCGCATTGCTCCGTCAGTTGCTGTCGCAGACCCAAGCGATCGCGGCACGGCTCGACAGTCTCGGCCTCGATCCGACGGCATCAGGCGCATTGAGTTTCGCGCCCGCCAGCACCGCAACCCAGGTGAGGCTGATCGAACACCGCATCATCCGTGCCGGCGATGCCGCCAGCGCACTCGATCCGCTGGGCGCCAACGGCCTCGCCACGGCGCTGTGGAGCGGCATCCAGGCCGCGGAAAGCGCGATCGGCCTTCTTGCCGGCAACGACAGCCAAGCCAAGGATTATGAGCGACGCTTTCTCGAAGGCATCGCGTCCTTCCTGACCACGCAGCGCGCGATGTATGCGTCGGAACGACGCTTCAGCGACGCATCGTTCTGGCGGCGGCGAAGCCACGCCGCGCCCGCGATGGCCTGACCCCCATGGCCATCGCCCTCACCCGTCGATCCACGTCCACCGGGCTCGACCCAACATCGAGCGTCATTCCCGCCAAAGAGGTTGTCATGCTGTCCTGCCTGCGTATCGCTGCCGTTCTCTCCTCCACGCTGCTGGTCTCCGTCGCCGGACCGGCGCAGGCCGAGGCCGTCAAGATCATTCCGCCGGTCAAGGGCGGCATCACGCCGAGCGGATCGTGGAGCGTCGGCGCCCGGGCCGGCGACTTCATTTTCGTCGGCGGCATGCGCGGCGTCGATCCCGCGACCAGCAAGCTGGTCGAGGGCGACGAAGCGCGCATCCGCCAGATGTTCATCAACATGAAGCAGGTCGCCGAAGCCGAGGGCGCCACCCTGCAGGACGCGGTGCGCCTGACCATCTACGTGTCCGACGTCGTGCGCTATCGGCCGCTCGTCAACAAGGTGCAGGAAGACCTGTGGGGCAAGGGTCCCTATCCGCCGCGCACCGTGCTGGAAGTCCGCAAGCTCGATCAGGACGACATCGCCGAAGTCGACGCCACCTTCTACGCGCCGGCCAAAAAGAACTGACGGCACGAATCGACCTTTTCATCGGCGCGTGCGGATGACGCCGGTCCGCACGCCGCAAAGGCCGGGAACTGGAGTGCGCCTGCCGCCAGGCCGGCCAAGCCGGCGGTATAGGGGATCGTCGCGGGGGCCATTTCGCCGATCACGGCGAGTTGCGGCCGCTGGCCGGCTGCGGCCTCCACAAATAACGCGTAATTCACCGTGAAAATGCTATGCAGCTTCCCGGATCTACCTGTTTTCCGCCCAGCCTTTCCTAAAGGATCATTTGCCCATGCCGTCGTTTCGTTTTCTTCGCTCCGCTACGGTGGCCCTCGCGCTTTGCGGCCTCCCCGCGGTCGCCTCGGCGCAGAGCTTCAACGACGCCCAGCGCGGCGAGATCCAGAAGATCATCAAGGATTACCTGATCAGCCACCCCGAAGTGCTCGAGGAAGTCTCGGCCGAACTGACCAAGCGCCAGGCCACCGCCGAGGCCGAGAAGCATCAGGCGGCGATCGCCTCCAATGCCAATATCATCTTCAACTCGCCGCGCGGCGTCACCGTCGGCAACAAGGACGGCGACGTCACCTTCGTCGAGTTCTTCGACTATAATTGCGGCTACTGCAAACGCGCGATGACCGACATGATCGACCTCATGAAGGCCGATCCGAAGCTCAAGGTGGTCCTGAAGGAATTCCCGGTGCTCGGGCCCGGTTCGGTGGAAGCCGCACAGGTCGCCGTCGCCGTGCGCATGCAGGATCCCACCGGCAAGAAGTACCTCGACTTCCACCAGAAGCTGCTCGGCGGTCGCGGCCAGGCCGACAAGGCCCGCGCCATGGCGGCGGCCAAGGAGGCCGGCCTCGACATGACGAAACTGGAGAAGGATCTCACCAGCCCCGAGGTGCGCGCCACCATCGAGGAAAACTTCAAGCTCGCCGAAGCCATGGGCATGAACGGCACGCCGAGCTACGTGATCGGCAAGCAGGTCGTCATCGGCGCGGTCGGCGCCGAGGCCCTGAAGGAAAAGATCGGCATCGCCCGCTGCGGCAAGGCGACCTGCTGACCAGCACCACCATCGCTGTGAATGACGGAAGCCGGCTGCACTGCAGCCGGCTTTTTGTTGCGGGAACATTGCGTGAAGGGGTTAGTCAGGGCGCATCCCATTCCGTTCGCGGCAGGTGCCGCCGAACCTCGCTCACCCGTTTATAGGGATTCTAAGCTGCGACTGATTTGCAGCAAGTTTTCAGGCCGGATTTGGCCTATGTATGGGGTGCATACTGCCCGTCGACGACGCTGACTGAATCGATACGTAACCGATGACCGAGCCAACCTGCCTGGGACACGCCAAACGCGGATTCGTCGGGCGAATCCATGCAATCAGTGCTGCGGACTGCAACTCCATCCTGGCCCCGGCCGAGCTGGAAAGCCGGCTGATCGAGATGGGTTTTGTCGAAGGCGCCAGCGTCGAGATTCTGCACGAAGGCATGATCGGCAAGGACCCGATCGCCGTCCGTGTCGACAACGCGACCGTCGCCATTCGTCGCCGCGAGGCGATGGCCATCATGGTCGCCTGAGCGATGCATGCGCCGTTGGCTTCCACTCTGAACTCGCCGTTGAACCTCGCTTTGGTCGGCACGCCGAACAGCGGCAAGACCTCGCTGTTCAATGCGCTGACCGGCAGCCGCCAGCGCGCGGCCAATTACCCCGGCGTCACCGTCGAGCGGAAATCCGGCGTCTTCCAGACCCCTGCCGGCCGTGCCGTCACCGTGCTCGACCTGCCCGGCACCTATTCGCTGCGCGGACGCAGCCCCGACGAGCAGATCACCCGCGACGTGGTACTCGGCGGCATGCGTGGCGAGGCTCTGCCCGACTGCATCGTCTGCGTCGCCGACGCCACCAACCTGCGGCTCAGCTTTCGCCTGGTGCTGGAGCTGAAGCAGGTCGGACGGCCGATGCTGCTCGTGCTCAACATGATCGACCTGGCGCGCCACCGGGGCATCGTCATCGATCTCGAGCGGCTGTCGTCAGAGCTGGGTATTCCGGTGGTCACCGCCACCGCCGTGCGCAAGGGCGGCATCGCCGAGTTGCTGAGCCGCATCGATGCCCTGCCGGCGAGCCGCGCCGCCGATCCCGCCGCCAACAGCCGGCAGGCGATGCCGCCCGGCGCGTTGCGCGCCATGCAGCGCGAGGCCGACCGCATCATCGCCGCCGCGGTGACACCGCCGACCCGGCCGGAGACCATGACGACGCGGATCGACGCCTTGGTGCTGCATCCCGTGTTCGGAATGCTGATCCTGCTGACGGTGCTGTTCATCATGTTTCAGGCCGTGTTCGGCTGGGCGCAGCCGACCATGGAGCTGCTGTCCGACAGTTTTGCGGCGCTCGGGGCGTTCGTCCACGCCCACCTGCCCCAGGGACTGCTGCAGAGCTTCCTGGAGAACGGCGTGATCTCGGGCGTCGGCAGCGTGCTGGTGTTCCTGCCGCAGATCCTGATCCTGTTCCTGTTCATCCTGCTGCTGGAAGATTTCGGCTACATGGCGCGCGCCGCGTTCCTGATGGACCGCATCATGGGCGGCGCCGGGCTGCACGGCCGCGCCTTCATCCCGCTGCTGTCGAGCTTCGCCTGCGCGATCCCCGGCATCATGGCGACCCGGGTGATCGACAACAAACGCGACCGCCTGACCACCATCCTGATCGCGCCGCTGATGACCTGTTCAGCGCGGATCCCGGTCTACACGCTGATCATCTCGGCGTTCATTCCGCAGCGCGACGTGCTCGGGATCTTCAACCTGCAGGGGCTGGTGATGTTCGGCCTCTACGGCGTCGGCATCGGCAGCGCGCTTGGCGTGTCCTATGTGGCGAAACTGATGATGGGGCGCGACTACGAGCCGTCGCCGTTCATGATGGAGCTGCCGGACTACAAGGCACCGCGGCTGAAGAGCATCGCACTCGGCCTCTACATGCGCGCCAAGATGTTCCTGCACCGCGCCGGCACCACGATCTTCTCGATGATGGTGCTGATCTGGTTCCTGGCCTCGTTCCCGCAGCCGCCGGCCGGCGCCGAGGGCCCCGCCATCAACTACAGCCTGGCGGCGATGATCGGCCGCTTCATCGAGCCGGCGCTGGCGCCGCTCGGCTTCAACTGGCAGATCGCGGTGGCGCTGATCCCCGGCATGGCCGCGCGCGAAGTCGCGGTGGCAGCACTCGGTACCGTCTACGCCATCGAGGGTGGCAAGGAAGCCGCCGACCAGATCGGCCAGGTGCTGGCGCAAAACTGGAGCCTAGCTACCGCGCTGTCACTGCTGGTGTGGTACATCTTCGCGCCGCAATGCGCGTCGACGCTGGCTGTGATCCGCCGCGAAACCGGCAGCTGGAAGTGGATGGCGTTCACCTTCGGCTACATGCTGGCGCTCGCCTACATTGCCTCGCTGATCACCTACAACGTCGCCGCGGCACTCGGCGCCGGCTGAGTCGGCCGCGCCTGCCAGGGCTTGCCACGGACCGCGCCCAAAACCGCTGGCACCCGTACCATTTTCCCGATTTTCGACACTGGTCCGCAAAACTACGGACTCGCGAGTTAACGATCCAGAATGTCATGGAACCTACACTGCAGGCCGCTAGACAGCGCCGACAGAGGATCGGCTTACCAGCGGTAACGTAGACCATGGACGAGAAGAGAAGCGCGACTCGCCATCGTGTGTTGAAGGCCGCGATCATGACGTTCGGCGGCGGCGGCATCAGTTGTGTGGTGCGCAATGTGTCCGATGCCGGCGCCGCGCTCGATGTGGCAAGTCCGCTGGGCATCCCCGACGAATTCGACCTGCTGGTCGAAGCGGATGGCTCCAGGCGTCACTGCCGCGTGGTGTGGCGAACCGAGCGGCGCATTGGCGTGTCATTTTCCCCCGTCGCATAGTGCGATCAATACCGTCCCGGTGACCGAGCGAATCCGGCAGAAGCGGATTTATCTCGGAACCTCCCTCCTCGCCTCCCGTTGTCGGACGGGCAATGTAAAAGCGGAGGAGAACAAGATGAACAACCGTTTATTGATGAGCGTCGCAGCAGCCGCGCTGATCGCCGGAACCGGTCTGGCAACCGCACAAAACCCTGGCGCGAGTCGCGAAGCGCCCGCCGCGGGCGCGACCAAGTCCGCACCGTCGGCACCATCGGCTGATCGCGCGGCACCGATTGAACGCGCCGCGCCCACCAACAAGGACGAGGCCACCGATACCATGAAGCGATCGGACACCGGATCCGACATCAAGGCCGCGCCTTCCGACGACAAGATGAAACGCGACAACGGCGCTCAGCGGGCGACCGATTCCAGCCGCGATGGTGCAGTGCCTAAGTCCGTCACGACCGCTACCGACAAGAGCGATCCGTCGAAAGCCGGCAAGGACATGAAGGCCGAGGGTCAAAGCGCGACCGGCTCCAAGGCCGCGGACACCAAGTCCACGTCGACCGAGACCAAGTCCACAACGACAACGGGCCAGGCCGGCGCCGCCGGCAAGCTGTCTACCGAGCAGCGCACCAAGATCACCACCGTGATCAAGGAGCAGAAGGTGCAGCCGGTGACCAACGTCAACTTCTCGATTTCGGTCGGCACGCGCGTGCCGCGTGAAGTGCACTTCCATCCGCTCCCGACGGAAATCGTCACGGTCTATCCGGACTGGCGCGGCTACGAGTTTTTCCTGGTCCGCGACGAAATCATCGTGGTGAATCCCCGGACGCTTGAGATCGTTGCGGTTCTCGAAGCGTAATCGGCGCCTTCGCACGCGCGGCGATGGGCGGGCCGAAAGGCTCGCCCCCTTGCCGTCTGCAGGACCGACGCAGTCCGATGGAACCCGGACCGACACCTCCGCGCGGTCGCCACCGTCTCTGCCCCAAGGTTTAACCGTGGTTAACGAGCGGTTTACGCCTGTTCCGGGTGGCTTTTTGCGAATGGGATGAGGTATTTGGCTGGGGGAACCCGGGCCCAGGAGGCTTCCCCTCGGCGTTGAGGCTGCCTATAACCCCCGGGCACCCGCGCCCCGCGCCCAAATGCGGACATTGCCAGGATCTCCCGATGGCCACGGCGGCTGCCAAGACCGTCTACGTGCTCAACGGCCCCAACCTCAACCTGCTGGGGATCCGCGAGCCCGAGACCTATGGCCACGCCACGCTGGCTGACGTCGAGAAGCTGTGCGTGGAGGCCGCCGCGCGTTTCGGCCTGACGGCCGATTGCCGGCAGTCCAACCACGAGGGTGAGCTGATCGATTTCATTCACGAGGCGCGCGAAAAGGGCGTGGTCGGGATCGTCATCAATGCCGGCGGCTATTCGCACACCTCGATCGCCCTCCATGACGCGCTTGTCGGCGTCAAGATTCCGACGGTGGAAGTCCACGTCAGCAACGTCTATCAGCGCGAGAGTTTTCGCCACCATTCCTTTACCGCCAAGGCCGCGTTCGCATCGTTGTGCGGCTTCGGTATCGAAGGATACCGTCTTGCTATCAGCGGCCTTGCCGCGAAAATCGGCGCGACCGCAGTCTGACGGTTCGCCTTCACTCCTGAAACAGCCGGATTGCACCCATGGCCGCCAAGCCTGAAACCAAGAAGCCTGAAGCACCCCAGACCGCGACAGCGAAGTCCAACGAGGACGGCGCGCTGATCCGCGAACTGGCGTTGCTGCTCGACGAAACCAACCTCACCGAGATCGAGGTCGAGCGCGCCGGTCTGCGCGTCCGCGTCGCTCGCAACATATCCATTGCCGCCGCGATGCCATCCGCCGGCTACATGCAGGCGCCGGCCGCTGCGGCGCCGGTCGCGGTCGCAGCCCCGGCGGTGGACGCGGCGAAACATCCGGGCGCCGTACCCTCGCCCATGGTCGGCACCGTGTATTGGGCCTCGGAGCCCGGCGCGCGCCCCTTCGTGGAGGTCGGCACCAAAGTGGCCGTCGGACAGACCCTGGTGATCATCGAAGCCATGAAGACCATGAACCAGATCCCGGCGCCGCGTGCCGGCACCGTGACGCAGATCCTCGTTGAAGACGGCGCGCCGGTGGAATACGGCGAGCCGCTGGTTATCATTGAGTAACAAAACGCGACCGTCATCCTGAGGCGCTCGCCCGCCAGGGCGAGCCTCGAAGGATGAGGGCCCAGTGCTCAGAGCGTGCGGCCATCCTTCGAGGCGCGCGCAAGAGCGCACGCTCCTCCAGCCGAAACGCAATTGCGTTTCGGCGTGGATGACGAGGTGCGCGCGGATGCTACGGAAAGCAGACAACGATGTTCGAGAAAATCCTGATAGCCAACCGCGGCGAGATCGCGCTGCGCATCCTGCGGGCCTGCAAGGAGCTGGGCATCGCCACGGTGGCGGTGCACTCCACGGCCGACGCCGACGCCATGCATGTGCGCCTTGCCGACGAGAGCGTGTGCATCGGGCCGCCGTCCTCGAAGGACAGCTATCTCAACATTCCCTCATTGCTGGCGGCCTGCGAGATCACCGGCGCCGACGCGGTGCACCCCGGCTACGGATTCCTGTCGGAGAATGCGCGCTTCGCCGAGATTCTCGCCGACCACAACCTGCATTTCATCGGCCCGAAGGCCGAGCATATCCGCCTGATGGGCGACAAGATCGAAGCCAAGAAGACCGCCAAGCGGCTCGGCATCCCCGTGGTGCCCGGCTCCGACGGCGGCGTCGGCCCCGAGGACGACGCCATGGCCATCGCCAAGGCGATCGGCTTCCCGGTGCTGGTGAAAGCCGCCTCCGGCGGCGGCGGTCGCGGCATGAAGGTGGCGGAGACCGAAGCCGACCTGATGATGGCGCTGTCGACCGCCGGTAACGAGGCCAAGGCAGCGTTCGGCGACGCCTCGGTCTATCTGGAAAAATACCTGCAGAAACCGCGCCATATCGAAATCCAGGTGCTCGGCGACGGTCGCGGCGGCGCCATCCATCTCGGCGAGCGCGATTGCTCGCTGCAGCGCCGCCACCAGAAGATCTGGGAAGAAGGCCCCTCGCCCATCCTGACCGCCGCTGCCCGCGCCAAGATCGGCGCAACCTGCGCCAAGGCAATGCAGGAAATGCAGTATCTCGGCGTCGGCACTATCGAATTCCTCTATGAGGACGGCGAGTTCTACTTCATCGAAATGAACACCCGAATCCAGGTCGAGCATCCCGTCACCGAGATGATCACGGACATCGATCTGGTGCTGGAGCAGATCCGCATCGCCGCCGGCGGCGACCTGCCCTGCACCCAGGAAGAGGTCATCATCAACGGCCACTCGATCGAGTGCCGCATCAATGCGGAGAATCCCGAGACCTTCCGCCCGTCCCCCGGCAAGATTACCCAGTATCACCCGCCCGGCGGCCTTGGCGTCCGGATCGATTCGGCGGTCTACCAAGGCTACGTCATCCCGCCCTATTACGATTCGCTGGTCGGCAAGCTGATCGTGCACGGCAAGAACCGGCCGGAATGCCTGATGCGGCTTCGCCGGGCTCTGGACGAGATCGTCGTCGAGGGCATCGAGACCACGCTGCCGCTGTTCCGGGCACTGGCCCGCGAACCCGGCATTATCGACGGCGATTACCACATCCACTGGCTGGAACAGTATCTCGCCGGCAAGGCACCCAGCTGACGACGAGACCCGGAATATTCTTCGACGCCCGGGAACCGAAGCCTGGATTCGGAGTTAGTATTGCGTTCGGGAACTACCCGGACGGGGGATGTGTTTGAACCTTTTGCTAGCCAAGCGAGTTCGTTGTGACGTCTGACGCGGCGCGGAAGAAGCGAGCGATCGGACAAATCCTGCTGCTTGCAGCGGGATTTCTTGTGCTGGTCGCGATCAGCACCTCGTCGGTCGTGCTGGTCAACCAGGCCCGCAAGGACTCCGGCATGGTGGTTCACACCGTCGAGGTGGAAAACCAGCTATCGACCTTGCTCCTCGAGATCCGCCTGGCCGAGAGCGCGGCACGCGCCTATCTGCTCAATTCCCAGCAGACATTCCTGGACGAGCACGACGCCGCGGTGGCGTTCATCGTTCCCGGCTTCGACAAGCTCGCCGCGATCACCCGCGACAATCCCGTTCAGATCGCCAATGTCGAGCGACTGCGGCCCGCCATCCAAACCCGGCTCGGCGAATTTGCCAAGGCCGTCGATTTCGTGAAGCAGAACAATACGCCGGCCGCGATCGCCATGCTGCCGCAGACCGGGTCCGGCCCGGCGGTCCAGCAGATCGATCAGATCTCGCGGGACATCCGCACCGAGGAAGAGCGGCTGTTTTTCGAGCGCACACGCACCGCTGACCGCACCCAGGAACTCGCGTCCATCGTCACCGTGGCCGGATCGGGGTTGGTGATCGCCTTGGCCGGCCTGTCGGTGTTCCTGGTGCGGCGCTCCGCCCGCGCGCGCGACGAAGCCGAGGCACGGCTGCGTGAGAACGCCCTCAATCTGGAATTCACCGTGGAGGAGCGCACCGCCGACCTGCGCGAGGCCAATGACGAAATCCAGCGCTTCGCCTATATCGTCAGCCATGATCTGCGTTCGCCGCTGGTCAACATCATGGGCTTCACCAGCGAACTTGAGGAATTACGCGGCGACATTTTCCGCCGCATCGCCACCCTCGGCAATCCCGAACCGGTGGTCGCCAACGCCAACGGCGAACTGCCCGAGCCGGCGCTGGCCGAGCAGGACAAGCAACTCTCGCAGGACTTCACCGAGGCCCTGGGCTTCATCAAGTCGTCGATTGCCAAGATGGACCGGCTGATCAGCGCCATCCTCAACCTCACCCGTGAAGGTCGCCGCGAGTTCAAGCCGGTCCAGATCGACGTCCGCGACCTGATCGAGAACATCGCTTCCACGGTGGCGCACCAGGCCGCTGAGACCGAGACCACGATCCGCATCGAGCCGCTGCCCGACATTGTCAGCGACCGCCTGGCAATCGAACAGATTTTCTCAAATTTGATCGATAATGCGCTGAAGTATCTCAGGAACGGCGTGCCCGGCGACATCCTCGTCAAAGGCCGCACAAAACTCGGCTTTGCGATCTATGAGGTCGTCGACAACGGACGTGGCATCGACCCGAAGGACCACCAGCGGATCTTTGATCTTTTCCGGCGTGCAGGTACACAGGACAAACCGGGCCAGGGCATCGGGCTGGCGCATGTGCGCGCCCTGGTGCGGCGGCTGGGCGGCACCATGACGGTGGCGTCGGAACTGGGTCAAGGCAGCACTTTCACGATTACCCTGCCGGCAAGATGGACGGGGACCAAACGGGACAAGCAAGCATGAGCACACCTGTGAAAATCATCATGATCGAGGATGACGAGGGCCACGCCCGGCTGATCGAACGCAATATTCGCCGCTCCGGGGTCAATAACGAGATCCTGCCGTTCACCAACGGTACAGCTGCGGTCAATTACCTGTTCGGCGCCGATGGATCAGGTCTCGACCACAAGGACCAGGCGCTGCTGATCCTGCTCGACCTCAACCTGCCCGACATGACCGGGATCGACATCCTGCGTCGGGTCAAGGAAAACGATCACCTGAAGTGCGCGCCGGTCGTGGTCCTCACCACAACCGACGACGCCCACGAAATCAAGCGTTGCTACGAACTCGGTTGCAACGTCTATATTACCAAGCCGGTCAACTACGAGAGCTTCGCCAACGCGATCCGCCAACTCGGTCTGTTCTTCTCCGTCATCCAGGTTCCGCAAGCCACCGCATGAATTCAACCGCGCCATCCACCTTGCTGTATATCGACGACGACGCCGCTTTGGCGCGGCTGGTGGAGCGCGGCCTGAAACGGCAGGGCTATGCGGTCGAGCATTGCGACAACGGCGAAGCCGGCGTCGCCCGCATCCGGCAGGGCGGTATCGACGTGGTTGCGCTCGACCAGTACATGCCCGGGCTCGACGGACTTGAGACGCTGGAGTTGATCCAGGCGATTCCCGGCGCGCCGCCGGTGGTGTTCGTCACGGCGTCGCAGGACTCCAAGATCGCAGTGACGGCTCTGAAGGCCGGCGCCGCGGACTATCTGGTGAAGGACACCCAAGGCGACTTCGTCCCCCTGCTCCACGTCGCCGCCGACGGCGCGGTGAAGCAGGCCCGCATCCGCAAGGCGCGCGACGACGCCGAGGCCGAGGTCCACGCATCGCGCGACCGCTACGCGGCGCTGGCCGCCGAGCGCGAGGTGCTGCTGCGCGAGGTCAACCATCGCGTCGGCAACTCGCTGCAGATCATCGCCTCGCTGCTGCATCTGCAGGCCAACTCGTCCAGCGACGATGACGTCAAGGTGGCACTGACCAACGCCATGGGCCGCGTCGCCGCGGTGGCGCAGGTGCATCGCCGGCTCTACACCTCCCATGACCTCAAGAGCGTGCTGTTGAACCAGTATCTCGAGGCGCTGCTGGAAGACCTGCGGCGCTCCGCCGAGGGCAACCGGATGTCGCGGCTGACGCTGAAGGCCGAGCAGATGGAGATCGATCCCGACCGTGCGGTGGCGATCGGCATCATCGTCAACGAACTCGTCATGAACGCGGTCAAGTACGCCTATCCCGATGGCGCCGGCCCGATCCACGTGGTGCTGTCGGCGGACGGCGACGACATCATGCTGTCGATCACCGACGACGGCGTCGGCCTCAACGTCAAGCTCGATCCGCGCTCCACCGGCATGGGCCAGCGCATCGTCAACGCCATGGCCAACAAGCTCGAGGCCACCGTCGAGCGCGACCCCACGCATTCCGGCACCCGCATCGTGCTGCGCTTTCACGCGCGCACAGCCGCCGAAGTGGCCGCCGCCAAGGCGCCGCTCAGCGCGGCGAGCTGACCCGCCGATGGGTTAGTGGCGGACGGCTGATCTCAGGGACAGAGGTGCGCGATCACCTCAGCCCGCAGCGTCTGCACTTTCGGGCGTGAGCCGGGACGGCCAGCCAATGCGAACCAGCAATCCGTCCGGCCCGGAAATACCCACTTCGTAGAGACCCCATTCGCGGTGACGCAGGATGCCTCCGGGGCGGATGATCAGATCGTCAACACGCGCGGCGATGGCATCCACATGCGGCGTGCGGATGAAAACACCGAACGGGTTGTTCTGCTCGGACACCCGCCATGGCCCCTCCCCGGCCTGCGTCAGATGCAGCTCGCAGTCCCAACCGGTCATGATGATGTACTGTCCCTCGCCGCCGGTGCGCGCAAATCCGAGGCGCTCCCAGAACGGCACTGCGGCCGCTAGGTCATTGCTCGGGATGATGGCGAAGGCGCCGACGGTGGGGATGGTCATCGATCTGCTCCATAGGGTCTGGCCGCCATTTTACGGGCGGGCGGTATGCCGTGCCCGCCCGGACTTATACTGACGTCTGCGGCCGTTGCGCGCGCCCGATTCTCCGCTTCCCGACGTGCACATGCTTTCGTGATCTTGCTGCCTGTTGCAATCATTCGCGAGTTGGGTATTATTCGTTGCTTCCTTGGCAACCGGGCCCGTCTTTTTAGGCGGGCCGTTGCCATTTTAGGGGGCCTTTGCGATGACGCGCTCGAACCGTCTCGATCATATCCGGCTGACCTCGCATCCTGCGCCAGGCGCCAAACATGACTTTCCGATCCACTGGGGTGCTGCAACCGCGCGCGACCGCGGGCCGGTCATCGGCACCGTATCGCGGCCCGCGGACCGCAATGTCATCGGCACCCACGGCGGCTCCTATTCGGTGTATCGCGCTCTCGCCGTCTCTTCCGGCGCGCTCGACCCGATCCGCCGGCCCGACCTCACCAACACCCACCCCGCCGCCACCGTCGGCCCGTTCGAGCAGTGGATCGATCCGCAGAAGATCGTGTCGCTCGATCCCTGGGGCCATCTGGTCGGCGAGAATTTCGCCAAGGAAATCGCCGAAGGTATCGATATTCGCCCGAGCATCGCCATCACCCGTGCCCGGCTCGACCTGATCGAACTGCAGGGCGCCATCGCCGCCGGCCGGCTGAAGCAGGATGGCGAGGTCGTGCACAAGAACGGCAGCGTCTCCGTGGTCAAGATCGCCATCGATCCGGTCTGGCACCTGCCGGGCCTCGCCGCGCGCTTCGGCACCACCGAGAACAACCTGCGCCGCCAGCTGTTCGAACAGACCGCGGGCATGTTCCCCGAACTGGTGACGCGCCCCGACCTGCAGGTGTTCCTGCCGCCGATCGGCGGCATCACCGCCTACCTGTTCGGCGACGTCACCAAGCTGCCGGACCACACCACGTCGATCACCTGCCGCGTCCATGACGAGTGCAACGGCTCCGACGTATTCGGCTCCGACATCTGCACCTGCCGGCCTTATCTGATCCACGGCATCGAGGAATGCGCCAAGGCCGGCCAGAACGGCGGCCTCGGCATCATCATCTACAACCGCAAGGAAGGCCGCGCGCTCGGCGAGGTCACCAAGTTTCTGGTCTACAATGCGCGCAAGCGCCAGGAAGGCGGCGATGCCGCAGCTCAATACTTCGAGCGCACCGAATGCGTCGCTGGCGTGCAGGATGCCCGCTTCCAGCAGTTGATGCCGGATGTGATCCACTGGCTCGGCCTCAAGCGCATCGATCGCTTCATCTCCATGAGCGACATGAAGCACGACGCGCTGACCAGCCAGGGCGTGGAAATCGTCGAGCGCGTCTCGATTCCGGACGACATGATCCCGGCTGACGCCCATGTGGAAATGACCGCCAAGAAGGCCGCCGGCTACTATTCGCCGGAGCCGGTGACGCCGCAGGATCTCTCGGATTCGGTCGGCCGTTCGCTCGAGAAGTATTGAGAGCGCAACGGTGAACTCATTGAATCCCGATACCTCGGCCGCCTTGTCACTGCTGTCGGCCCGCGCCGTCCGTGAACGCGCCCATCGCCTGCTGGCGATCGGGCTCGACGACGGACTGCAACACTTCCGCATCGATCTCGGCCGCATGGACGCGGCCGTCGATCTCGTGCTGGACACCACCCGCGCCGCCTATCCGTCGCTCAACGTGCCCTTCCATTCGCGCTGGCGACACTTCGTCAACAACGGCGACAACCGCTGGGCGACGCTGGCTGACGCTACCGTCTGGAAAGACAGCGCCGCCCGCGCGCGCGCCGAGTTCGACCTCGCCATCGTCAGCGTGTTTCTCGACGCCGGCGCCGGACCGGCGTGGCGCTACACCGACCCGAAGACCGGCGAAAAGATCGCCCGCTCCGAAGGACTCGGCCTGGCCAGCCTCGCAATGTTCTGCGACGGCGCATTTTCGGCCGATCCGCAGCAACCGTTGCGCGTCGACGCCGCCGTGCTGGCAAAACTCGACGTCGCCGATCTCGCGCGCGGCATGCAGGTCTCGGACGCCAATCCGCTGGTCGGCCTCGATGGCCGCGCCGACCTGCTGCGCCGGCTCGGCACGCTGGTAGCATCGAAGCCTGATGTGTTCGGCATGCATGACACGCCCCGGCCCGGCGGGCTGTTCGACCAGCTCGTGATGTTCTCGCATCAGGGCAAGCTGCCGGCGCCGACCATCCTCTCGGTGCTGCTGCAGCGGCTCGGCCCGATCTGGCCGTCGCGGCTGACACTCGGCGGCATCGCGCTCGGCGACTGCTGGAGACATCCGGCGCTGAAATCGGACGACGCCACCAGCGAATTGATGCCGCTGCACAAGCTGTCGCAATGGCTGTCCTATTCGCTCATCGAGCCGCTGCAGACCGCAGGCGTCGACGTCACCAACATCGATGGCCTCACCGGCCTCGCCGAGTACCGCAACGGCGGCCTTTTCGTCGATATCGGCGTCCTCAACTTTCGCGACCCGAGTGACGAAGCGCGCGAGCACGACGTGTCGTCGACACTGGTCGTTGAATGGCGCGCGCTCACCGTGGCGCTGCTCGACCAGCTCGCGGAAGGCGTGCGGGAGAAGCTGCAGCTGGACTCGACCTCGCTTCCGCTGGCGAAGATACTGGAAGGCGGCAGCTGGGCCGCCGGACGCGTGCTGGCGCGCCAGCGTCGCGCGGATTCCTCGCCGCCGATCAAGGTGATCAGCGACGGCACCGTATTCTGAAACAGAAAGACCAATGATGGACGGCGTCAATATCGTTACCCACCCGCTGGTGCAGCACAAGCTGACGCTGATCCGCGACAAGACCCGCTCGACCAAGGGGTTTCGCGAGCTGCTGAACGAGATCGGCATGCTGCTGTGCTACGAGGTGACGCGCGACCTGCCGCTCACCGACGTAGAAATCGAGACTCCGATCACAAAGATGATCGGCAAGGAAATCGCCGGCAAGAAACTGGTGTTCGCGCCGATCCTGCGCGCCGGCCTGTCCTTCGTCGAAGGCATGATCGACCTCGTGCCGTCGGCGCGCATCGCCCATATCGGCCTGTACCGCGATCCCGAGACCTTTGTGGCAGTGGAGTATTTCTTCAAGGCGCCCGGCAATCTCGACGAGCGGCTGGTGATCGTGATCGATCCCATGCTGGCCACCGCCAACACCGCCGTTGCGGCGATTGACCGCATCAAGGAGCGCGGCGCCAAGGATATCCGCTTCGTCTGCCTGCTGGCCTCGCCCGAGGGCATCGAGCGGCTGCGCGGCGCGCATCCCGACGTGCCGATCTGGACCGCTGCGGTGGACGATCACCTCAACGAGCACGCTTACATCGTTCCCGGCCTCGGCGACGCCGGCGACCGCTCGTATGGAACGAAATAGGCGATTGGTCTCGTTCCCCGGATGCTGCGCAACGCGCCCCTCTGGGGGCGTGGTGCGCTGCTGATCCGGGGTCCCGGTTGGCGCGAAAAGAAACCGGGGATACCGGATCTGCGGAGCGGCACAAGACAGCGATGCTTCGCATCACAAGGCCGCACCGCGTCCGGGAAACGTGACAGTGTTGTCCTTGCTTTCCATCGCCTCGCGCGCGCCACCCTGCTAACGTCCCGCGATGACGTCCCGCGATTCCGCTTCGTCCGAAATCACCCCCGAAGTGCTGCTGCGCGCCTATGCCTGCGGCATCTTCCCGATGGCCGAAAGCGTCGACGATCCCACGCTGTTCTGGGTCGAGCCCGAGCAGCGCGGCCTGATCCCGCTCGACGGCTTTCGCATCAGTTCGCGGCTCGCCCGCACGGTGCGCTCGGACGCCTTCACGGTCACCGTCGATACCGCCTTCACCCGGGTGATCGACGGCTGTGCCGCGCCCTCGCCCGGCCGCGACGACACCTGGATCAACAAGCGGATCCGCGAACTTTACACCGGGCTGTACGAGATGGGGCACGCCCACAGCGTCGAGGTCTGGCAGGACGGCGATCTCGCCGGCGGGCTGTACGGCGTCAGTCTCGGCCGCGCGTTCTTCGGCGAAAGCATGTTCCACCGCGCCCGCGACGCGTCGAAGGTAGGGTTGGTGCATCTGGTAGCGCGGCTGATCGCCGGCAATTTCGCGCTGCTCGACACCCAATACGTGACGGATCACCTGCGCAGCTTCGGCGCCATCGAAGTCCCGCGGCGGCGCTATCGCACGCTGCTCGACGCCGCGCTGGTCGCCGGCGCCGACTTCGCCGTGCTGCCGATGGATCATCCGGTCACCGGCGCCAAGGCGCTGGAGATCATCGCCGCGCGCGAGAGTAGACCAACCCCGGCCTGAGACAGCCTGCTACCGGAAGCCCGGGAGCGGGGCCGGCTGGATCGGCTGCACCTGCTGCGCCGCCGAGGGCGGACGGGGCGGCTGCTTGGGCGCGACGCGCTTCTGCGGCGCGGGCGGCTTCGGCGCCTCGGGCGCCGCGGTGGCGACGGTGGCCTCCGGGCCTTTGCAGTCGGTCAGCCAGATGTCGTAGATCGGATGCTCGACGCCGTGCAGGCCGGGACTGGCGGCGAACATCCAGCCTGAGAAGATCCGCTTCACCTCGCCCTGCAAAGTGATTTCATCGACTTCGACGAAGGCGTCGGTGTTGGCGGCCTCGGTGGCCGGGCGGGTGTAGCAGGCGTCGGTCTTCACCCGCAGCGCACCGAACTGCACGGTCTCGCCGATGTCGGCGTCGAAATTGATGATGCGGCCGGTGATCTTGTCGAGGCCGGAGAAGCTCGCCTTCTTGTTGACGATCTTCTGCGCCGGCGGCTCCGCGACCACCTCGTCGCCGGGCTGCAGGGTGGCCGCCGTCGGCGGTGCCACCTTCGGCGGCTGGCGCTGGCCCGGGGGCACTGGAGTCGGCGGCGCGACAGCAATGCTCGGCGGTGCAGCGCCACCGGGCGGGTTCTGCGGAATCACGGTGGTGGCCGGCGGCGGCGCCAGCGGCTGCGTCTGCACCGCGCCGGGCGGCGGCACGCCCTGCCCCGGCCCCGGCCGGGTCGGCAGCAAACGGCCCTGCGGCAATTCGGGCACTTCTTCCTCGTCGTCGAACTGCGGCGGCGGATTGCCCCGCGGCACGTTGCCGGGCGGGCGTGGCGCGGGATCGCCGAACAGCGTGCCGAACTGCGCCCGCGCCGGCGGCACGAACGACAGGATGGAGGCGGCCATCAGGGCCGCAAAACCGGCGAGGGTCAGGGTTCGGAACATCTGTGCGGCTTCAATCGACGAATCAGGGGCGCGACATTGTAACTGCTGCGTACTGCTGCGGCCGCTCGCAATAGCTCCGGTTAACACGCCGATTGCGGCGGCGAAAGGGCATGGCGCCGGCCGGCCGCGGCGCCTGCGCGCCGGCGACTGGCCACGCCGCCGCCGCCATGGAATAGTCCGTCGCAGGTACCGGCTCGCAGCCATGCGACGCCGCGCCGTCGATCCGGAGCAACCGGACGCGCAGGGAGAACCAGGACATGGTCGACAGCATTCGTCTGGACGGCAGGATCGCGGTGGTCACCGGCGCCGCAGGCGTCATCGGAACCGAAACCATCCGGCTGCTGGCGCGCCGCGGCGCCTGCATCGTCGCCGTCGACCGCGACGCGGACAAGCTCAAGCATGCGGTCCAGGGCCTTCCCGCCCATGCCGAGACCCTGGCCATCGTCGCCGACGTCAGCCGCGAGGAGGACGTCGCCGGCTATGTCAAACACGCCATGGCCAAGTTCAGCCGCATCGACGTGTTCTTCAACAATGCCGGCATCGAGGGCGAGATCGGACCGATCGTCGACGCCTCGGTGGAGAATTTCCGCCGCGTGCTGGAGGTCAACGTGGTCGGCGTGTTCCTCGGCATGAAGCATGTGCTGCCGGTGATGCTGAAACAGAACTCCGGCTCGATCATCAACACCGCGTCGATCGCCGGCCTCATGGGTTCGCCCGACATCATCGCCTACACCGCCAGCAAGCATGCGGTGATCGGCATGACCAAGAACGCGGCGCTGGAATGCAGCGGCACCAAGGTGCGCGTCAACTGCGTATGCCCCGGCCTGATCGACAGCCGCATGCTCAGCGCCATCATCGACGGCCGCAGCGGCGGCACGCCGGTGCCGGTGGAGCGCGTGGTCGACCGCACTCCGGCGCGGCGGCTCGGCCTTGCCGCCGAAGTGGCACCGGTCGTTGCCTTCCTGGCCTCCGATGACGCAAGCTATGTCACCGGCGCCGCCTACACCGTCGATGGCGGCCGCACCGCCTCGTAACAAACCAACAACAGGTCAGTCCATGCCCGTCGTTCTCGATCCCGATGCCGCCGCCGTGCTCGCCGCCCTTCGCGCGGCCGGCCGGCCGCCCTACGAAACGCTGACGCCGGCCGAGGCGCGGGAGTGGTACCTCAAGGCCCGCGAGGTCGCCAATCCCGTGCCGCCGCCGCTCGCCTCCGTACATGCCATGACCGTGCCCGGCCCCGCCGGCGCCATTCCGGTGCGCATCTACACACCGCTCACCCTGCGCAAGGCCGATGGCATGGCACCGTGCCTGGTGTTCTTTCATGGCGGCGGCTGGGTGATCGGCGATCTCGACTCCCATGACGTGGTCTGCCGCACCCTGGCCGCGGAAGGCGAGATGATCGTGATCTCGGTGGACTATCGCCTCGCTCCCGAACACAAGTTTCCCGCCGCTATCGACGACGCCCTCGCCGCCACGCGCTGGATCGCCGACAACGCGGTGGCGCTGAACATCGACGCCAACAGGATCGTGGTCGGAGGCGACAGCGCCGGCGGCAATCTCGCCGCCATCGTCGCCATCGACGCGCGCGAACATGGGCCGAAGCTCGCCGGTCAGGTGCTGATCTATCCGGCCACCGACTTCCGCATGACGCATCCATCGCACAGCGAGCCGGAGACCGACTGCCTGCTGACGCATAATGTGATCCGCTGGTTCCGCGACCACTATCTGAACGGCGCCGACGACGTCGACAACTGGCGGGCGTCGCCGGCCCGCGTCGACGATCTCGCCGGCTTGCCGCCGGCCTATGTGATCACCGCCGGCGCCGATCCGTTACGCGACGAAGGCGACGAATATGCCGACCGTCTCCGGGACGCCGGCGTCGCCGTCAGCAACAAGACCTATCCCGGCCAGTTTCACGGCTTCATCACCATGGGCAAGATCCTGCCGCGGGCCAACGACGCGCTGCACGATATCGGTGCATGGCTGAAGGCGCTCGGCTAGGCTACGGAACCAGGGATTCGAGGAAAACCATGCCGGCGCCCGATGATCTGTTCGAAATGCGACGGCTGGAGGCGCTGAGCAACACTATTTTCGGCGTCGCCATGACGCTGCTCGCCTACAACCTGCCGAAGGCGTCCGGGCTCAGCGCCGCCCCGGACTGGACCGAGCTTGCCCGCACCTACGCGCCGCACGTCGTGCCGCTGATGCTCAGCTTCATCATCGCCGGCGTGTTCTGGTTCAGCCACCAGCGCCGCCTCGCCATGGCGCCGCAAGCCGGCCGCGGCGTGGTGTTTCTCAACCTGCTGTTCCTGCTGTCGATCATCGTGCTGCCGGCCACCAACGGACTGTACGGCAATCTGCGCGACAGCACCGTGGTCGCCGTGCTCTACGGACTGCATCTCACCGTGATCGCGGCCCTCAATGCGGTGTTGTGGCTGCTGGCGCTGGGCGGGCAGCGCCACTTCGACACCCTGGCGGGGGCATTCTTGCCGGTCGTGGTCTTTCTGCTCGGCACCGCCACCGCCGTCGTTGCCCCGGCATGGGCGCCCTACTTCTGGTCCTTGGCGTTTGCCGCACCGCTGCTCGGCTATTTCAGCCGGCGTCGGCGCGAGGCCTGAACGGCGGCGCTCAACACTACCTTCCGTGAGACGCCGGCGACCACGCACGTTACCCGCCCCCCGCGCCTCAGTTGATCCGTGCCGCCCGCCGCAGCGCCTGCGGCGGCTGGCCGAAGCTGCGGATGAAGGCCCGGCGCATCCGTTCGGGGTCGCCGAAGCCGGTGGCCCTCGCCACCCCTTCGATCGCCTCGCTGGACGACTGCACGCGCTCACGCGCCACCTCGATGCGCAGCCGCTCCACCGCCTTGGCCGGCGTGGTGCCGGTCTCGGCGATGAAGGCGCGGGAAAAATGCCGCGCGCTCATGCCGGCCTGCTCCGCCAGCCGCTCGACCGTGAGCGGCTGCGGCAGATGCTCGCGCGCCCAGGCCAGCAACGGGGCGAAGCGGCCGGACGGCGTCTTCAACTCGAGCAGCGCCGAGAACTGCGACTGACCGCCGCTGCGGCGCTGATACAATACCGGCTGCTGCGCCGTCGCCTGCGCCACCGCCTCGCCGTTGTCCTCCGCAATCATCGCCAGCGCCAGGTCGATGCCGGCACTGATGCCGGCCGACGTCCACGTCTCGCCGTCACGGGTGTAGATCTGGTCGGGCTCCAATCGCACCTCGGGATAGGTCGCGCAAAAATGCGCGGTGTGCCGCCAGTGCGTGGTGGCGCGGCGGCCATCGAGCAGGCCCGCTTCCGCCAGGACATAGGCGCCCGAACAGACGCTGGCGATGCGGACGCCGCGGCGGGCCGCGGCGCGGATGAAGCCCTGCAAGCGTCGAGATGCGGCGGCGGTGCGAACGCCGGCGCCCCCGACCACGAGCAGCGTGCGCAGCGCCGCGGTCGAGCGGAGGCTCCGCGCCATCAGGGCGACGCCCGACGAACTGCGCACCTCGCCCGGCGTCTCCGCCAGCACCCTGATCGTCGCCGGCGCGCCGCTGATGCGGCCGGCAATCTCGAACGCCGAGATCGGGCCTGCGGCATCGAGCAGCTGGAACTCGGGAAACACCAAAATGCCGATCATCGTATGTCCGTTAACGAGGGAAGTTAGACATTTCGGACAGGTGGTGATCATGCCACGCTGGCGCCGTCAACAACCGTTCGGAGCCTCACCATGTCCACCCTTCACATCGGCCTGCTGGTGTTTCCACAGGTGACCCAGCTCGATCTCACCGGCCCGCTGCAGGTGTTCACCCGGCTGCCCGGCGCCACGGTGCACCTGATCTGGAAGCGCATCGAACCGGTCCCGAGCGACACGGTGCTGGCGCTGCTACCGACAGTGACCTTTGATGACTGTCCCCAGCTCGACGTGATCTGCGTGCCCGGCGGGGCCGGCAGCGACGACATGGCCAATGACGCGGAGACGCTGGCCTTCCTGCGCCGCCAGGCGGCGGGCGCGCGCTACATCACCTCGGTGTGCACTGGCGCGCTGGTGCTTGGCGCGGCCGGCCTGCTGCAGGACTACCGGTCCACCACGCACTGGTCGGCGCTGGAGTTTCTGGCGGCATTCGGCGCCATTCCCACGGCGACGCGGGTCTGCGTCGACCGCAACCGCATCAGCGGCGGCGGGGTCACGGCGGGCATCGATTTCGCGCTGACTCTGGTTTCGATTCTGGCCGACCGCACCACCGCCGAGGCAATCCAGTTGGCGCTGGAATACAACCCGGCGCCGCCGTTCAGCGCGGGATCGCCGGACATCGCGCCCCCAGAGGTGCTGGCACTGGTGACCGGCCGCATGGCCGGCGCCAAGCAACGCCGCAGCGAGGCCGTGCAGCGCGCCGCGGCGCGGCTCGGTTCACAGGCGGCGTAAGGCTTACTGGCCGGGGGTCCAGGGCTGGTAGTCGCCGGTGGCCTTGGGGCGGCGGCCGCTGGCCAGCGTCGAGCCGGACGGCCGGTAGGCGGCGGGCGTGCCGGTCAGGTTGGGCTGATGCGGCTTCTGCCATTCGCGCGGCGTGTAGCTCTCTTCGGTGGGCGCCACGTCGACGGTGTGGTGCAGCCAGCCGTGCCATGACGGCGGCACCTTGGAGGCCTCGGCATAGCCGTTATAGACCACCCAGCGCCGCTCAAAGCCTAGCGTCGGGTCGATCTTGCCGCCTTTGGTGCGGTAATAGGTGTTGCCGGTCTCGTCGGTGCCAACCAGCTCGCCGAAGCGCCAGGTCCACAATTGCGTGCCGAAGGTCTGGCCGCTCCACCAGGTGAAAAATTTCAGCCAAAACAGTTTCATAGGCCGCGCCGGTTCGAGAATGCTGGGCTGTTGATGCCATCGGCGGCGGCAATTGTCCAGTTTTGCGACCGCTGGCGGCCAGTTTTGCGCTCGCAACTCGGCGTGACCGGCCTCGCAACGGCGGCACTCCGGCCATAGCTGTTTGGCGACATCCTGTCGCGGAGCGGTGGCGAGCCGTTCATCCCGCATACATTTGGCACCTGTCAGCCTGCGAAACGCGAACAGGATGCTTTCTTGGGAACCCGCCCGCCGCAAGACGGTTAGATGATGGGGACGTCCCGCAGATGGAGCCGACGACGATGAATTTGAAACTGTTGAGTGCAGTAGCCGTCATGGCGCTTGCCATTCCCGCCCTGACCCCGACCGCGAGCTTCGCGCAGGTCGATAAAGGCGGCGCCGTTGCTGGCGGTGGCGGTCCGCGCGTCGGAGGTGGCGGCGGTGGTCCGCGCATGGGCGGCGGTGGCGGCGGCCCCCAGTTCCATGGCGGAGGCGGTGGCCCGCGCTTTAACGGCGGCGGCGGGCCGCGATACGGTGGCGGCTATGGCGGCGGTGGCTGGCATCATCGCGGCGGCGGAGGTGGCTTTGTGCCGGGCCTGATCGCTGGTGGCATTATCGGCGGGGCGCTGGCCGCTCCCGGTGGCTATTACGGCAACAGCTACGGCTATTACGGCAACAGCTACTCCAACGGGCCGTATTATGGCGGCCCCTATGACGATGGTGGCGAAGTGGTTGAGGTCGCGCCGAGCGGTGGCGACGATGTCGCCTACTGCATGCAGACCTACAAGTCCTACAACCCGCGCACCGGGACCTATCTCGGTTATGACGGTTTGCGGCACGCCTGCCCGTAACCGGTCGTCTACCCGATTGGAAAGGACGGCGCTTGGCGCCGTCCTTTCTACGTTTCTACGCGCGCGTTGCCAGCGCGACGCCGGCCAGTGTGAACAGCAGCGCGGCAATCTTTCCGATGCTCAGCGGCTCATGCAGTGCAATGGCCGAGCCGACCACGCCGATCACCGGCACCGCCATGGTGCCAATGGCCGCCACCGATGCCGGCAACATCTTCACCGCCGCGAACCAGCAGACATAGGCGGCACACAACGGCACCGCCACGACATAGGCAAGCAGCGCCCAGATGCCCCATGACAGGGTGTCGAAATGCGCGGTCTCCAACGTCATGCCGAGCAGCGACACCGGCAGGCAGCCGATGCCGATCTGCCACGCCGACGAGCTCAGCAGCGGCAATGCGAGTTTGAAGCGCTTCGCCAGCACGGTGCCGAGCGCAAAGCCGAACGCGCCGAGCAGCGCCAGTGCCACACCTGGAAGCTTCTGCAGGCTGGCCGAGATGCCGACGCCGCCCATCAGCGCGACGATACCCGCAAAGGCCATCAGCATCGCCAGCATCCGCCGCAGCGACATCCGCTCGCCCAGGATCCACCAGGCCAGCAGCGACGCCAGCACGGGCATGGTGCAAGCAAGCACGGCCGCCTCGCCGCCCGACAGCCACAACAGCGATACGCCGATCAGCGCCGACCAGCCGGAGACATTGAGCAACGCCAGTACGACAAGCGGCGCCCATACCTGCCGCGGGACGCGCAAACTATCGCCGCGCGCCACGGCCAGCCCTGCCAGTAACATCGCGCCGACCACACCGGTGAAGCCCCGCGTTGTCAGCGGCGGCAGTTCGCCCAGCAGGAATTTCATCACCGGCCAGTTCAGGCCCCAGGCGATCGAGGTAATGGCGAGGAACAGCAGGCCGATGGGCGCAATGCGCGTACGCGCGGCGGACGGAGTTGAGACTGTCATGGGGACCGGTTGGACGGGGGCGGCGGCGACGTCGCGAGGACCTCTACATATCACCTGCCGATGACCAATGTCCCGCACGACACGCCGACAACGCCCGTCATGAACGTCTGCCCGCGCTACTCCGCCGCCATCTGCATGCGAGCGGCGCTGACGTCGCGCAGCGGCGACTGGCCGTACAGCCGGCTGTATTCACGGCTGAACTGCGACGGGCTCTGGTAGCCGACGCTGTAGCCCGCTGTTCCCACATCCATCTGCTCGACGAACATCAGCCGGCGCGCCTCGTGCAGCCGCAGTTGCTTCTGGAACTGGATCGGCGTCATCGCGGTGACCGCCTTGAAATGGTGATGCAGCGAGGAAACGCTCATGCCGACCTGGTCGGCGAGGTCTTCGACGCGCAGCGGCCGCATGAAATTGCCGCGCAGCCAGGCGATGGCCTGGGCGATGCGGTTGCTCGGCGTCTCCGCGGTGGCGATCTGCAGCAGGCGCGGACCGAACGGACCGGTCAACAGGCGATAAAGAATTTCCTGTTCGAGCAGCGGTGCCATGGCCGGGATATCTTGCGGCCGGTCGAGCAGCCGGAGCAGCCGCAGCGCGGCATCGAGCAGTTCGGGCGGCGCGAGGTTTACGGCGACGCCGCGCATGGCATCCGGCGCCACGGTCGCCGGCGACAGTCGGACGCGGGCCAGCACCTGCTTCGGCTGCGCGGGATCGATCGCCATGCCGAGCCCGAGGAATGGCTCATCGCAACTGGCCTCGATCACCTTGGATGTCACCGGCAGGTCCAGCGAGACCACCAGGTATTCGCCGACGCCGTAGCGATAGCGCTCGGCACCGAGTTCGAGGGTCTTGGCGCCCTGCACCACCAGCCCGAAGCATGGCCATTGCGCGGCGTGGTGATATGGCGTCGGCGCCGTGCAGCGGCTCAGAGACAGGCTGCCGATCCCGGTGACGTGGGATCCCTCGCCGGTTGCCCTGCGGGCAATGATATCAGCCAGTTCGCTATAGGGATCGAGAGCCATCGTCCGTGCAGAACCTTTATTTGCATATCGTCACGCAGCGCCACCCTACCCGATCCCGGCCGATGGCACAGCGGCGCCGGCGGCGATTTGCAGGATCGTGCATGAATCTCGCAGGATCGCGCTAACGCTTCGGGGGCGCCCGCGCGCATAACCCCGCGCCCGGGAGCGCGCTCCCGCAGCGCCAAGGCGGCTCCCCATGACGAACCCGACATCATCCAGCAAGGTCATCCTGATCAGCGGTGCCAGCAGCGGCATCGGCGAAGCCACTGCGCGCCATCTGGCTGCAGCCGGCCACCGCGTCGTGCTCGGTGCCCGCCGCCTCGAACGCATCGCCGCCATTGCCGGCGAGATCCGGCAGGCCGGCGGCGAGGCGCTGCATCACGAACTCGACGTCGCCCGCCTCGGCAGCTTCAGGGCCTTCGTGCTGCTCGCCAAGGCGCATTATGGGCGGATCGACGTGCTGGTGAACAATGCGGGCGTGGCACCACTGGCAATGATGGACGAACTGCGGGTCTGCGACTGGAACCATATGATCGACGTCAACCTGCGCGGCGTGCTGCATGGCATCGCCGCGGTGCTGCCAGTCATGAAGGAGCAAGGCGCCGGCCACATCGTCAATGTCGCCTCCACCTCCGCGCACCGCATCGTGCCCACCATGGCGGTCTACTCCGCCACCAAGGTCGCGGTGCGGGCACTGTCGGAAGGGCTGCGGCAGGAGAGCAAGGATCTGCGCGTGACTGTGGTCAGCCCCGGCATGACCCGGACCGAGCTGGCCGGCACCATCAGCGATCCCAAGGCCAAGGCGACAATTTCCGCGATGATGGATGAGCAGGGTATCCCCGCCTCGGCCATTGCCGAGGCGATCGCCTATGCCATCGGCCAGCCCGGCAATGTCGATGTCGGCGAGGTCATCGTCCGCCCGACGGCGCAGGGGTAAGCGCCGCCGATTCGTGCCGCCGAGGGGGCGTCCGGCCGGCAATCATGCCGGGAAATCGGCTTCGACCGCGACCTACGGCTGCACTTCCCCGTAGGGGCACGGGTGTTCCCTTTTGCTCATCACGCGCGCCCGCTTGAGTCTCGTCAAAGCAAGCCCTCGGCGGCAAAATAAAGTTGCCCTGTGAACAGCGGGCAGAGCTGCCCCGATCCGAACAATTTGAAATATTTTCGGCTTCCGATTCCGTGAGGACTCACTGATACTTGGCAGCAATCGAGGTGCGGCTTGTCCCCTTGGTTATCCCCTGCCTCCACCATATTTAGTGATTGATTCAGGAACTCGTACTAGTCCTTGACGCGCGCGATCCAGTTGGCCTAGTTTTGGATGGTCCGGTGCGGGTGGTTATTTGTCCCGCCGGGCGATCCCCAGAAGGGTTCCAGACTGACCGCTCCGCCAGCCCGCAGGGGTCGCGGTGCATGGGCAGTTCTGTCCCGAAAACGGGCGACCTTCTGGACGTCAATGCGAGCCGGACCAATGGCCCGGGATGCGGTGTGAGGCGTTGATCGGCAGCAGGCCGGCGGTGGAATTCCATCGCCCTCCCATGGCCACAGAGAAACAAGGACCGGGTCCACCCGGCCAAGCTGCGAACCCGCAAGGGTCCGCTAAACTGAAATCCGCCGGCGCTGCCCAATCGGGGCGCCAGGCACAGACGGGGCACGACGATGCAGATTCAACGGCGCTACACCACAGACGGTCTGTCACCCTATGCCGGGATCGATTTCAGATTTACGACGTCGGAGATTCGCAATCCCGACGGCTCGGTGGTGTTCAAGCTGGAGAACGTCGAAGTCCCCGACACCTGGTCGCAGGTCGCCTCCGACGTGCTGGCGCAGAAGTATTTCCGCAAGGCCGGCGTCGCCGCCCGCCTGAAGAAGGTCGAGGAAGAGACCGTGCCGTCGTGGCTGTGGCGCTCCGAGCCCGACACCCTGGCGCTGGCCACCCTGCCCGAGAAGGAGCGCTACGTCTCCGAACTGTCGTCCAAGCAGGTGTTCGACCGCCTCGCCGGCTGCTGGACCTATTGGGGCTGGAAGGGCGGCTACTTCACCACGGAAGAGGACGCGCACGCGTTCCACGACGAGCTGCGCTACATGCTGGCCAAGCAGATGGTCGCGCCGAATTCCCCGCAGTGGTTCAACACCGGCCTGCACTGGGCCTATGGCATCGATGGCCCCGGCCAGGGCCACTATTACGTCGACTTCAAGACCGGCAAGCTGACCAAGTCGAAGTCGTCCTACGAGCATCCGCAGCCTCATGCCTGCTTCATCCAGGGCGTGCAGGACGATCTGGTCAACGACGGCGGCATCATGGACCTCTGGGTCCGCGAGGCCCGTCTGTTCAAGTACGGCTCGGGCACCGGCTCCAACTTCTCGCGCCTACGCGGCGAAGGTGAAAAGCTGTCCGGCGGCGGACGCTCGTCGGGCCTGATGAGTTTCCTGAAGATCGGCGATCGCGCCGCCGGCGCCATCAAGTCGGGCGGCACCACGCGCCGCGCCGCCAAGATGGTGGTGGTCGACGCCGACCATCCGGATATCGAGAGCTACATCGACTGGAAGGTGAAGGAGGAGCAGAAGGTTGCGGCCATCGTCACCGGCTCCAAGATCAACCAGAAGCACCTCAAGGCGATCCTCAAGGCCTGCGTCAACTGCGAAGGCTCCAACGACGACTGCTTCGATCCCGAGAAGAACCCGGCTTTGCGCCGCGAGATCAAGCTCGCCCGCCGTGCGCTGGTGCAGGACAACGTCATCAAGCGCGTCATCCAGTACGCCAAGCAGGGCTACAAGGACATCGACTTCCCGGTCTACGACACCGACTGGGACAGCGAGGCCTACCTCACCGTCTCCGGCCAGAATTCCAACAACTCCGTCTCGCTGAAGGACGACTTTTTGCGCGCGGTGGAAACGGATGGGACCTGGGACCTGATCGCCCGCAAGGACGGCAAGGTCATGAAGACCCTGAAGGCGCGCGACCTCTGGGAGAAGATCGGCTACGCCGCCTGGGCCTCGGCCGATCCCGGCCTGCACTTCAACACCACCATGAACGACTGGCACACCTGCAAGGCGTCGGGCGACATCCGCGCCAGCAATCCGTGCTCGGAATACATGTTCCTCGACGACACCGCCTGCAACCTGGCCTCGGCCAACCTGTTGACCTTCCACAACGTCGAGACCAACCGCTTCGACGTCGATGCCTACGAGCATCTGTGCCGGCTGTGGACCGTGGTGCTGGAAATCTCGGTGACCATGGCGCAGTTCCCGTCCAAGGAGATCGCCCAGCTGTCGTTCGAATACCGCACCCTCGGCCTCGGCTATGCCAACATCGGCGGCCTGCTGATGAGCATGGGCCTGTCCTACGACTCCAAGGAAGGCCGCGCGCTGTGCGGCGCCCTCACCGCCGTCATGACCGGCGTCAGCTACGCCACCTCGGCGGAGATGGCGAAAGAACTCGGCCCGTTCCCCGGCTACAAGAAGAACGCCGCGCACATGCTGCGGGTGATCCGCAACCATCGCCGCGCCGCGCATGCGGAGTCCCGCGGCTATGAGGGCCTCGCCGTCAACCCGGTGCCGCTCGATGGCGAATCCTGCCCGCAGGCCGACATCGTCGCCCACGCCCGCGCTGCCTGGGACCTCGCCCTCGAACTCGGCGAAATCCATGGCTACCGCAACGCCCAGACCACCGTGGTCGCCCCCACCGGCACCATCGGCCTGGTCATGGATTGCGACACCACCGGCATCGAGCCCGATTTTGCCCTCGTGAAATTCAAGAAGCTCGCCGGCGGCGGCTACTGGAAGATCATCAACCGCGCCGTCCCCGCAGCACTCCGCGTGCTCGGCTATCGCGAGAGCGAGATCGCCGAGATCGAGGCCTATGCGGTCGGCCACGGCTCGCTCTCGAACTCGCCGGGCATCAACTCGTCGACCCTCAAGGCCAAAGGCTTCACCGACGAGGCACTGGCCAAGGTTGAAGCGGCTCTTCCGACCGCGTTCGACATCAAGTTCGCCTTCAACAAGTGGACCTTTGGCGAGGACTTTTTGCGCGATACCTTGAAGATCGCGCCGGAAGCCATCGCCGCCCCCGGCTTCGACCTGCTCGCCGCCGTCGGCTTCTCCAAGCGCGAGATCGAGGCCGCCAACGTCCACATCTGCGGCGCCATGACCGTGGAAGGCGCGCCGCACCTCAAGGCCGAGCACTACGCCGTGTTCGACTGCGCCAATCCCTGCGGCAAAGTGGGAAAACGCTACCTCTCGGTGGAGAGCCACATCCGCATGATGGCGGCGTCGCAGCCGTTCATCTCCGGCGCCATCTCCAAGACCATCAACATGCCCAACGATGCCACGGTGGACGACTGCAAGTCGGCTTACCTGTTGTCGTGGAAGCTGGCGCTGAAGGCCAACGCGCTGTACCGCGACGGCTCGAAACTGTCGCAGCCGCTGAACTCGCAGCTCATCAGCGACGACGACGAGGACGAGGACGGCATCGACGCCTACCTCGACAAGCCGATGGCGGCGCGCACCGCGCAGATCTCCGAAAAGGTGGTGGAGCGTCTGGTCGAGCGCATCGTAGTGATGCGCGAACGCGAGAAGATGCCGGATCGCCGCAAGGGCTATACCCAGAAGGCAGTGGTCGGCGGTCACAAGGTCTACCTGCGCACCGGCGAATATGACGACGGCCGCATCGGCGAGATTTTTATCGACATGCACAAGGAAGGCGCGGCGCTGCGCTCCTTCATCAACAACTTCGCCATCGCGGTGTCGCTCGGCCTGCAATACGGCGTGCCGCTGGAAGAATATGTCGACGCCTTCACCTTCACCCGCTTCGAACCCGCGGGCCCGGTGCAGGGCAACGACAGCATCAAGTACGCCACCTCGATCCTCGACTATGTGTTCCGCGAACTCGCGGTGTCCTACATGTCGCGCTTCGACCTCGCCCATGTCGATCCCACCGAGAGCCAGTTCGACGCGCTCGGCAAGGGTGTCGCCGAGGGCAAGGACCCCGAGCAGCCCAGCAACCGCTACGTCTCCAAGGGCCTGACCCGCTCGCGCACCGACAATCTCGTGGTCATGCGCGCGCCCGACGCCACGGCACCCACCGCCGCCGGCGGCAGCAACGTCACCGCTTTGGCTTCCGGCCACGCGGCGACCGCCCAGGGCGCGTCCGGCACCGCTACGGCGCTGAAGACCGCCGAGCCGGAACGCGCGCTGTCGCCCACCGAGAAGCTGGAAGTGCAAAACTGGAGCAAGGCCGGCACGGCCAACGCGCAGCCCTCGAAAGCCGAGCGTCGCGAGGAAGCGAAAGCCAAGGGCTACGAAGGCGAAATGTGCGGCGAATGCGGACATTTCTCGCTGGTGCGCAACGGCACGTGCATGAAGTGCGATACGTGCGGCTCTACAACCGGGTGCAGTTAGCCGTTCGCAGTTAGAGAGCCCATCGGCAAACGGCTTTCCCGACTATCTTTAAAAACAGTTCCGAGTTGCACTGGAACAGCAAAAAGCAAAACCCGCCTCTTGGCGGGTTTTTCATTTGAATAAGGAAATTGCGTTGCTCAGATCTGAGGAGCCAGGCCGCTCGCGACGCGCGCTCCCCATAGCGCCGTAGCGAGCGAGCGGCCGGTTAACTATTTCGAACTTTGCTCACCAGGCTGTCGTTCAAGAACGTGACGCTCTGCTTTCGGAGCTCGAAAAGGTGAAAGCAACTTCTGTAGCAGACGAAAAGGCCAAGTCCGCGATTTCCGAAGTGACCAAGGAGCACTACTCACTGAGTCTCTTTGGCGGTTGGACTGCAGCAGGCCTCTCGACCTCAATTCTATTGTTGGACAAGCCACTAGGTGGCTTGATCGAAGAGATTTTCAGGGAAAACACTCAATATGCCCAGATCGCGAAAATTGGCCTTGGATTCGTGATCATCTTTGGCACCGCGCTATCCCTGTGGTCGAAGCACCAAGAAAGTCAGCGTTCAAGACGTTTTTCGTCCATTCTCACGGACGTGGGTACACAGCAAATACTTCACTCATATAGCTACTTGATATTTGAGAATGGTCCAACCGATGCCACCCAAGATTTTTCACTCGCCTCGTTAGCTTCGGCAATTCGCGAATACTCTCGCATTCCTGATCGCACGTCTTGCGAAGCAACAGCCGAAGCAATCATAAAAAAACTGGAGGCTCGTAATCTTATTCCCAAAACTACTACAGTTAGTTTTTCTCCAAAATACTCCATCAGTAAAGAGACACTGGAGAGCAGCGACTGGCACGACTTCTATAGATTTGAACGGTCGGATACCGTTCATGCGAGATTAAAGAGGTATGTGCAACGCAAACTGACAAAACTTCGCTCAAAAAAGAAGGTTGACTAGCCCGCAGGGCGGATTAGCGAAGCGTAATCCGCCGCTTTTACAGCTGGTCAGCTCAATACGCTTCTTTGTTACGCCCCTCGCGTCACGATTCTTTCAACTGACCGTGCCCGCATGGGTTAATGGAGATTTTAATGGCTGATAGCGCATATTCTTGGGAAGACTCTAAGCTACGCGCTGCCGATCTATCTGACGAGGCACAAGGGTCAAAGCTTCTCTTTAGAGGACATGCATCATCGAATTGGGACCTAAAGACGACGTTAGAACGAAGCCCGCACACAGTCGATATTGAAACTTATTACAGCACTATTTTAAAGATCCGAACGGAGGTCCAGACCTATACTAACCAAAGCTGGCCTGAAGATCCGGCTTTTGACAAGATTCAGAGTGAACTGCGTAGTGGTTACGACTCTTTTTCTAGATTTGTTACGTTTGGAAACTTTCCGCACTATCCGTATTTGGCCTATCTTCGTCATCACGGCTTTCCGTCGCCGCTGCTCGATTGGAGCGCCTCACCCTTCGTTGCTGCTTATTTTGCATTTCGTACTTCTAGTGACGAAGACGTTGCAATTTTTGCTTTTCGCGAGCGCGGACCTAGCGGCATGAAGGTGGGTGGAAGCGATGAGCCAACAATCACATTGTTAGGCCCCTATGTAGCAGGCCCGAGGCGACACTTTGCTCAGCAATCAAGATACACCGTATGCACGAAGTGGGAGAAAGATTGGCCCTATTTTTCCGATCATTCTGACGTTTGTCGAGCGTTCGACCCCAATGCGGAGTTTCAGCAAGACGTTGTTTTTAAATTTATTCTGCCAGGCAGTGAGCGGCGAAAAGTCCTCACGGAATTGCAGATGTATAATCTCAATGCCTTCACGCTCTTTGGGTCCGAAGAAAGTCTAATGGAATGTCTTTCGATTCGAGAGGAATAGGCAGCCCGTATGGCGGGTTAGCGTAACGTAACCCGCCGCCCCGCGGCCGGGCTGCACAATACGCTTTGCACTTGCGCCCTGCTAGCTGGACGAAACCCGCTGAGGCCGGTCGGCGCAAGGGCCAGTCCGATCAATCGTTTTCGTCAATACTCGTCAATTTCCAGCCGCCATCATCCTTGCCGAAACTGTAGATGAGGTGGCCGCAGAAAGCAGAATAGCTGACCTTGCCCTCGTGGGTGTCCATGACGGGCTTCTGCTTGGCAAGACACGTCCGCTGCGCCGGTTTGAAAGCACCCTTCCAGATCACAGGGAAATCGGCCGCTTGCCGTTGATCGATGTAAAAAACCGGATATTTGACCATCTGCGATACGGCCGTCTGGTCGCTCCTGCCGACGGCAGCGTTGAATTGCGTCCAGAACGCCGCAAAACCGTCATCGCTCCCCGCCGCCAGCATTGGTCCCGCCGAGATCAGCAAACCAGCCACAAGCAGTCCCCTGCCGATCACCGATCCAATCGAATTCATGTTCGCATCTCCACGCAGCAATCAAGCATTGTTCGATATGTCGTGGATGGCCTGGGATGGTTCAGAACCGAAACAGGATGTACGGCCCCGGATATCGCTCCGCTCATCCGGGCTACCGGTGCCGATGGCTGCCAGTCGCGTCGCCGGAAGCCAAAACCGCGCGTCCCACCCTCGCCGCTGAACCATTTGATCGGCGCCCCCGACCAACGGACAAATCAGCGTCCGGAAATGGCGGTCGGTTATCCCCGGCTGCTCCGGCCATAAGCGGAGTCCCCCGGCGATGCCAATGTACTTGTCAAAACGCCGGCTGTTCGCAGGCATGGCCGTGGTGGTTCTCGCCGGGTTGCCGGGCGTGGTCGCCGCGGACGAGTGGGAGTCCTGCGTCAAGCTGTCGGATGACCTTGCAGTCGCCGGCTGCTCGGGCGCCATCGACTCCCACGAATACACGGGTCGACGCCTCGCCCGTATCCATACGCGTCGTGCCAGCGCGTTCGCGGCGCAGGGCGACCTCACCCGTGCCATGGCGGATTTCAGCGAGTCGATGCGGATCGATCCGACCTATGCGTCTGCCTACAACAACCGCGGCAATGCCTGGTTTCACAGGGGCGATTTCGACCGCGCCCTCGCGGACTTTAACCAGGCGATCCAGCTCGATCCGAAAAATGGCAGCACCTACGCCAATCGCGGCAGCGCCTGGGGCTCCAAAGGCGACTTCGACCGCGCCATCGCCGATTTCGACCGGGCGATCCGGCTCGATCCGAAAGATGCCGTCGCGTATTACAGCCGCGGCAGGGCCTGGTTCGGCAAGGGCAACCTCGACCGCGCCATCGCCGACTACAACCAGTCGATCCAGCTCGATCCGAAGGATGTGAGCGCTTACGTCAATCGCGGCAGCGCCTGGGGCAACAAAGGCAACCTCGACCGCGCCATCGCGGACTACAACCAGGCGATCCGGCTCGATCCGAAAGAACCCAAAGCCTATTACTACCGCGGCTTGGCGTGGGAGATGAAGCGCAGTCTGCCAGCGGCATTGGCCGACTTCAGGATGCATACCCAAATCGCGCCCGCCGATCCGGACGGCCTCGAGGCCTTGAAGCGCGTCTCGAAAGAACTGAGCGCCATATGATGGGCGGCGCTGACACGGGACGGGCACACGGTTGCCCCTGCTCCGTGCAGCAAGCGTAGCCCGCACGAGCGAAGCGACATGCGGGTTGTCGATTGGCTGTCCCGGTCCCGCATATCGCTTCGCTCATGCGGGCCCTGACTCATCCCTACCCCACAAACGCCGCTTCAAGATCGGCGATGACGAGTTTTCGCATGCTCAGCATCGCCTGCATGGCGCGGTCGGCCTTCGCGCGGTCGGGGTGTCCCAGCATGGTGCCGAGCGCGGCGGGGATCACCTGCCAGGACAGGCCGAACCGGTCCTTGAGCCAGCCGCAGCGGCCCTCCTCGCCGCCATCCGCCGTCAGCCGGGTCCAGAAATAGTCCACCTGCGCCTGGGTCTCGACGCTGACGAAGAACGACACCGCCTCGGTGAATTTGTATTGCGGGCCGCCGTTGAGGGCGTGGAAGCGTTGCCCTTCCAGCTCGAACGTCGCCATGAAGTCGTTGACCACCTCCACCTGGGCGTTGGGAAACACCGAGGTGTAGAAGGCGACGGCGTCCGGAACTTTGTTGTCGAACCAGAGGAAGGGCGTGATGGACGTCATGGAGTGATCCCGGCTGAAAGACGATGCCGGACGCGCCCGATGCAGCGCCCAGTCGCACAAAGGACGATCCGGAGCATGGCGCGCCGACAACGGGCCGGGAATTGTTTTCCGGCCGCAGCGGCGCGCGGATGACCGCAAACGGCCGGCAAGCGTCGCCCGCTTGCCGCATTGTCTCCGCCCCCGGGACTATGCGACGCTGCCCGGCCGGTCGTCCCCGGCCATCCAGCGAGACCGCCCATGACAACAGCGCTTATCTTCGGATCGACCGGCTTCATCGGCTCGCATCTGCTTGATGACCTGCTCGACAGCCCGGACTACGCACGGGTGATCGCCGTGGCGCGCAAGCCGCTGCCGCTGAGCCATCCCCGGCTGACCGTGCTGATCGGCGATCTCGCCACCCTGCCCGCTTTGGCCCCCCAACTGGTGGCCGACGACATCTTCATCGCGCTTGGCACCACGCGCAAGCACACGCCCGATGAAGCCGAGTATTACAGGATCGATCACGATTATCCGGTGCTGGCGGCCAAGATCGCCAAAGCGAACGGCGCGCAGGCGGTGTTCGTGGTCACGGCCGTCGGCGCCAATGCCGCCTCCCGCCTGTTCTATGTGAGGACCAAGGGCGAGGTGGAACGCGACATCATCGCACTGGATTTCGCGCATACGCATATCTTCCGCCCGTCGATGATCATGGGCCAGCGCGTTGAAGACCGGCCGGGCGCGCGGCTGATCATCGCCGCATGGCACGTGCTCAATCCGCTGCTGCTGGGGCCAGCCGATCGCTACCGCGGCATCACCGGAGGCGAGATCGCGCGAGCGATGCTGCACGCGGCGCGCGGCGACGCGCCGAAGCTGCGCGTCTATCACTGGAAGGACATGGCCGCGCTGCAGCGGGAGCCGGATCGGCAAGCGTAGTCGAGGTCAACGGAGAGACATCCGGGATTCGGCAGGGTGAGCCCTGTCCCGCGCATCGCTTCGCTGAGCCGGACGACAGGCTGACATCGGTGCGACATCGTGATAAATTCCCCCCATGAAGACCAAGCCGCTGGCCGACATTCTGGAACGCGTCGAAACCTGGCCGCCCCATGTGCAGGACGAACTCGCCGCCTTTGCGCGCGAGCTCGACGCCGGCGTCAACGGCCATGACTATCAGCCGACGGCGGACGAACTGGCCGGCATCGACCGCGGCCTGCGCGATGCCGAGGCCGGCCACTTCGCCAGCGATGAACAGGTCGAGGCGGCGTTCGCCAAATTTCGCGGTCCATGAAGGTCGTCTATACGGACGAGGCGCTGAGGGATCTCGAGGCGATTGCCGAATGGCTGGCTGCACATTACCCGACGGTCGCCCCGGCCGTCGAAAAACGAATCCGCAGCGTCGTGTCGTACATTGCGCGGTTTCCGGAAAGCTCGCGCCGCTCCGCCGGCCGGTCCGGCGTTCGCGCGGCGCCGCTTGGGCGCTATCCCTATGTGATCTTCTATCGCGTCGCCGGCGACGCCATCGAGATCCTTTATATCCATCATACGGCGCGGCAACGCCGCGATGATGACGGTTCGCACAAAACGTAACCCGGTTGCCGCCGCTCCATTCGCAGCCTAAACCTCGCCGATGCCTTCGCCGCGCGACACCAGATCTCCCATCCGCAAACGGCGCAGGCGCACAGGGTGGAACCGGCTTCGCCGTCCGCTCGCCCGCAGCGCGCGATGGCTGCGGCGGACATGGGCATCGACGCCAACAGCGGTGCGGATCGTTGCCGTGGTGGCGGCGCTCGTGATCATGCTGCCGCTGGCCAACCTCGCCTGGCAGGTGGTGCGCAAGCCGACCGAGCTGTTGTTCTTCGCCGATCGCAAGCTCGACAAGCAGCCGGCCGACACCTGGCGGAACTACGGCGCATCGTTCCGCCAATTTTCCACCGACGCCATCTCGCCCGAACTGCTGGCGGCGCTGGCGCAGATCGAGAGCAGCGGCAATCCCGCGACGCGCACCTACTGGCGCTGGCGGTGGAGCTGGAATCCGGCCGCATGGTACAGACCGGCCTCGAGCGCCGTCGGGTTGTTGCAGATGACCGATCCGGCTTTTGCCGAAGCCTCGCGCTATTGCATCCGCGGCCACGCGGTCGTGGACGACTGCTGGTTCAAGAGCCTGTATTTCCGCCCGCTGCCCGGCCACGCCATCGAACTGGCGTCGATCTATCTCGATCGCCAGGTCGCCGGCGTGCTCGCCACAGCCGCGGGCACCGCGCCGACCCCGCAACAGAAGCAGGACCTCGCGGCCTTCATCCATCTGTGCGGCGCCCGCCCCGCCCGCGCCTTCATGCGCCGCGGCTTCCAGCCGATGGCCGGTGAGCGCTGCGGCGATCACCTCGTGGCGAGCTATCTCGGAAAGGTCAACGCCATGAAGCAGCAGTTTTTGCGGCTGGCCGCGAACGACAAGAGCGAGGCCGTGGCCCCATAATCCGTCGGCATCGAGGTCGTGACGTCATGCCTCGGGAACGGGAACGTCAAAGGTGTTCAACGTCACCGACACCATGCAATAGAGCCCGACGAGATAGGACAGTTCGGCCGCACCATGGGCGCCGAATTGCTCCACCGCCGCGCGATAGGTCAGTTCGGGCAGCACGCCGCCGTTCACCAGCGCATGCGCCATGTCGTAGGCCACCGCCTCCTGGCGGGTGAGGTCGGTCGGGCGCTGCCCCGCGACGATGGTCGCCAGCTTCTCGTCGGACAGGCCGCGGTTTTCGGCGACGATGACATGGGCATAGAGTTCGTAGGCGGATTTGAAATGCGCCCCGGTGACGAGGATGGCGACTTCGCGCACCGGCAGCGGCAGCGACGGCCCGGATGCGATCGCCTTGGTCAATTCCCAAACCGGCTTGCCAAATTTCGGCTCATGCAGCCACGGGTTCCAGGGCCCGAGCAGCGCGCCGTCGTCGCGGGTGTTGATGAAGCCCTGAAAGCTCTGCGCGATGCCCTGCTTCATGTCGGCATAGAGCGGGCGCTGTTCGTCGGTCAGATCGGCTGGCGCAATGATGGGGAGGCGCATGTGGGCTCCTTCGAGGCACGTTGAGCAGAGATGTTCGCTGCCACTGCCGGAACTTGCAATGGACTGTCTGTTGCTCGTCGTAACGGTTGCGTGTGACAGCCCGTTGCCGATCCGCAGGATCGAACAGCCGGTGGCCTGGTCGAGCGTGCCGAAGAAAGCCGGTTCGCCCTCGACCTGCGCGCCGGAGGGCTATACGGCCGAGGACGCCAAGGGCAATGTCCGGCAACTGGACGCCGGCGGGACCGCCAGCTTCGACTTCCGCCTCGCCCATCTCGACATCGCCGAAACCACGACGTAGAGCCGCATCTTCTGAAGCCGAACCGAGGAACGACCATGTCTCCGAAGATCGCCGTTGTCGGCTCCAACATGATGGATCTCGTCACCTATGTGACGCGGATGCCGCGGCCAGGCGAGACGCTGGAAGCGCTGAGCTTCGAGATGGGCCATGGCGGCAAGGGCGCCAACCAGGCGATCGCCGCCGCCCACCTCGGCTCCTCGGTCGCCATGGTTTCCAAGGTCGGCGACGACGATTTCGCCGACGCCACTCTGCGCAACTTCGCCGCTAACGGCATCGACGCCAGCCACGTCACCCGCGTGCCCGGTGTCTCCTCGGGCGTCGCGACGATCTGCGTCGATCCCTCCGGCGAGAACTCGATCCTGATCATCAAGGGCGCCAACAACCACCTGTTGCCGGCCGACGTCGATGCCGCTGCCGACGTGCTGCAGGGCTGCAGCCTGATCCTGCTGCAGATGGAAGTGCCGACCGCGACCGTCTACCACACCATCGCCTGGGCCAAGACCAACGGCATCGGCACGGTGCTGAACCCCGCCCCGGCGGCGGCCGACCTCGATATCGCAGGGATCGCCGATGTCAGCTTCCTGGTGCCGAACGAGACCGAGCTCGCCATCCTGTCCGGCCTGCCGGTGAGCAACGAGGATGAGGCCGAGACGGCGGCCCGCAGCCTGATCGCCCGGGGCATCGGCACGGTGATCGTCACCCTCGGCGGCCGCGGCGCGCTGCTGGTCGAGGCGACCGGCGTCCGCCGCATCGCGCCGGTCCCGGTCAAGCCGGTGGATACCACCGGCGCCGGCGATGCCTTCATCGCCGCCTTCGCGCATTTCCATGCCGCGGGCGAGCCGGTGTTCGAGGCACTCGGCATCGCCGCACGCTATGCCGCTCATTCGATCACGCGGCGCGGCGCCCAGAAATCCTACGCCACCGCCGAGGAATTCCGGGCCTGGGCGGAAGCGCAGTAGTTTTGCAGGGTCGGCTGCGGCCTACTGCAATGCCCCGCAGACCCGGCCGACGTACCGTCCCGAGCCAGGACGGGCTTCTTGTTATCCCAGTTCCTGCTCGACCAGCCCCGCCAGATAGCTCGCGCCGATCGGCAGCAGATCGTCGTTGAAATCGTAATTCGGGTTGTGAACCGGCACGCTTCCTTTGTCCGCCCCGCGCTGCCCGAAGATCAGATAGGCTCCGCGGCTCCGCTCCAGCATGAACGCGAAATCCTCGCCGGCCAGAACGGGATTTCCCTCGCGCAGCACGTGGGAGACGCCGGGCACCCCGGCCGCGCAAGCGGCGGCGCGCGCGGTTTCCTCCGGCGTGTTGATGGTCGCCGGATAGGCGCGCCGATAGTCGATCTCGGCGGTGCCGCCTTGCGCTTCCGCGGTCAGCGCCACCGTCCGGCGGAACAGCATCTCGACCCGGTCGCGCACCTCAGGTTTCAGCGTCCGCACCGAGCCGCGCAACTCGACCGTCTCCGGAATGACGATATCCGAGGTGCCGCCATGGATCTGGCCGATGCTGACGATGGCCGATTCCAGCGCATTGATCTGCCGCGAGGGCAGCGCGTTGAGCGCACCGATCACTTGGGCGGCGATCGCCACCGTATCGATGCCCTGGTGTGGATGTGCAGCATGTGCGGAGCGGCCGCGCAACACGACTGTAAAATAGTCGATCGCAGCCATCGTCGTGCCGGTCAGCGCCTTCACCGTTCCGAGCGGCAAGTCGGGACTGTTGTGAATGGCATAGACCGCGTCGCACGGAAAGCGCTCGAACAGTCCATCGTCCAGCATGGCCTTAGCGCCCGCCAGACCTTCTTCGGCCGGCTGAAAGATCAGATGCACGGTGCCCGCAAAATTGCGCGTCTCGGCCAGATATTTCGCGGCACCCAGCAGCATCGTGGTGTGGCCGTCGTGACCGCAGGCATGCATCCGTCCTTCGATCTGCGAGCGATGCGCGAAGCCGTTGTTTTCCTGCATCGGCAGCGCGTCCATGTCAGCGCGCAAGCCGATCGCCCGGTTGCTGCCGGCCGACTGGTGGCGGCCGCGGATCACCCCGACCACGCCGGTGCCGCCGAGATGGCGGTGAACCTCGACGCCCCACTGCTCCAGGCGCTCGGCGACGAGCTGACTGGTGCGCTCTTCTTCAAAGCCGATCTCCGGGTGGGCGTGGAAATCCTGACGCCAGGCAATCATGTCGGGATGGAGTTGATCAAGAAGCTCACGGGGACTCATTGCGTTCTCTTTCGGTGATGGGATTGTCGATAAATTCGTCGCCGCCGCGCCCGGATATCGGCGCGATGATAACGGGTCGGCGGCGCATCAATCGGCCTTTTCCACGTTCCAGAACACCGGCACGGCCGCTCCCGGAAGAAGTCCCCGGATAGACTTCCGCCACACCGATGGCACGTCGAAGCGGCCGAACGGAATGAAGGCGACCTGGTCGTATGCGCGTGTCTGGATCTCGCGGGCGATGCGCTTCTGCTCGTCAAGAGCAACGGCGCGGCTGTATTCGCCACGCAACTTCTCCATGCCCGGATCGTCGTACCAGCCAAACCATCCGTTGCTGCGACCGCGGCCGTTGATTGCGACATTGACGAGCGGGTCGAGCACATCGACACCAGCGAACACAGAGAAGAACATGCTCCATCCACCGTCTTTCGGAGGACGCTGGACAGCGCGGCGGCCAATGATCGTCTGCCAGTCCAGCGACTGGATTTCGACCTTGAAGCCGGCTGTCCGAAGCGATTGGGCGACCACGGTCGCCTGCGCCATCAGCACCGGAATATCGGATGCACCCATCAAGACGACAGGTGACCCATCATAGCCGCTTTCCGCGACAAGCTTCTTGGCCGCGGCCATGCCGTTGCCCTGGACAAGAGTTTCCGATCCACCGTCGAACGCCAGCGGCGTGCCGCAACCGAAAATCGCTCCGCATAGCTTGTAATACTTCGGATTGCCTATCACGGCGTCGAGGACATCCTTCTGGTTGATGGCCAGAAACGCCGCCCGGCGCAGCTTCGGGTTGTCGAACGGCGGATACAGGAAATTCATGCGGCCGTACGGGAGACTCCCGAATTCGTTCAGCGAACTCACCACGAGGTCACTATCCGCCTGCAGCACCGGAAGCAGATCCGCCAGCGGCGCTTCCAGCATATCGATTTCTCCGGACTGCAAGGCATTCACCGCGGTCTGTGTGTCCGGCATCGTGACCCATTCGACGCGATCGACTTTCACCACTTTGCCGCCAGCGGTCCAACTCGCAGACTCCTGCCGCGGAACGTATTGGAGGTTCTTCTCATAGACAGCCTTTACGCCGGGCTGGAATTCGCTGGTCACAAAGCGAAACGGCCCCGACCCGATCTGTTCCGGGACAGGCTTGTCCGCCGACGTCTCTGCGAGGCGTTTGGGCATCATGAACGGCACGTTTTGGGACGGCTTCGCAATCGACTCCAGCACCTGCGCATACGGTTCCTTCAAGCGCAGGGTGATCGTCTTGGCGTCGGTCGCCTCGATCGAAGCCGTGATGTCCATGAGCATCTGGCCCATGCTGTCGCGCTGACCCCACCGTTTCAGGGACGCAACGCAATCCTCGGCCGTGACCGGCGGACCGTCCTGCCATTTCATCCCGTCGCGAAGCGTGAACGTGTAGGTCAGACGATCGTCCGAAACCTTCCAGTCGGCCATCTGAGGCCGCACCTTCATGTTCGAGTCCATCGCAAGAAGGGTATCGTAGATCATGTAACCATGGTCGCGGGTGATCTGCGCCGTCGTGATGATCGGGTCCAGCAGGCGGAGACTTGAATGCATCACCACCGTCAATGTTTTTGCATCGGCGCCCGCGGCGCCGAACAGAAGCCCGACTGCAAATGCGAGCGAGAGCGGTCGACGCACGATGGGAAGGCAATGCAACTTTGAAATCAACTTGATCAGCCCTGCTCTTGAAGCGTGTTTCGAAATGAAGGTTAGATCACCGCGGCATCCTTAACGTGCAACTGCATGACGAGATTTTGCTCTGACCTTATGAACCTGTCGAGCCTGCCGGCCGCTGGACATATCCGTCATCGCATCCGTTGTCGTCGCTTATGCACCTACCTTTGGATTAGCAACAATTGTGCCACGCGATGCAGCCTTGAAGCGCAATACGTCATGACCACACTTCATTGAAATGCGTCTGCCGATTGCAAAAGGCCAACAGGCCTTTTGCTCCAGCATCGATGTTGCCGCCGGCAATCATGCCCCCCGGCTGACATGCCGCGCGGGCAGCCGGCCGCCGTTCCACTTGCCGTCGATGGCGCGCTCGATCTGTGCGGCCAGTTGCAGCAGCAGCCCGTCATTGGCCTGACGCGCCTGCGCCTGGATGCCGAGCGGCAGCCCGCTCTCCTGCTCGGCCAGCGGAAGCGAGATGCCGGGAATGCCGCACAGGTTGGCCAGCGGCGTATAGGCAAAATTCTGCCACAGGTTGGCGAACCAGTCGTGCACCGACGGATTGGTGCTGGTGGTGAGATATTCCGATGTGCCGACCGGCGGCGTCGGCCTGGCGGTGATCGGAGTCAGGATGATGTCCCAGTCCTCGAAGAAATTGCCGAAGGCGCGCGACGTGGTGTTGAACACCGCCTGCATTTTGGCGCGCTCGCTGTATGATGTGTGCAGGCCGGCCTCCCAGAGCCTGATATTGATCGGCTCCAGCAGATCGGCCGGCGGCTGCTCGAGCCCGAGCCGCGCCAGATGACCGGCGATGACCTGGGCAAAATTGCTGATGTAGCAGGTGGTCTGGGCTGCGAAGGCAGCACGGAAATCGACCGGCGGCAGCACCCATTCGACATGATGGCCGAGCCCTTCCAGCAGCCGGCCGACGCGCTCCAGCTCGGCCACGAAATGCGGCGGCGCGCGGAAGTCGCCCCACTCATGGGACAGTGCGATGCGCAGACGGCCGGGGTCGCGCGTGATGAGATCGCTGTAGGATTCCGCCGGCGACCAGAACGGCATGAATTCGCCCGGCGCGCCACCGCGGCAATGATCGACGAAGGCGGCGGTGTCGCGCACGGAGCGCGAGAGACAGCCCTGGATCGACACCAGCCCCGACAGGTCCGACAGGTTGGGCGCCAGCGAATAGACGCCGCGCGACACTTTCAGGCCGATGCTGCCGGTGGCGCCGGCGGGAATGCGGATCGAGCCGCCGCCGTCGGTGCCGTGCGAGATCGGCAGCACGCCGGCCGCCAGCATCGCGGCGGTGCCGGCGGACGAGCCGCAGGTGGTGTAGTCGAGGTCCCACGGATTGCGGGTGACATAGAGCGCGTTCTCAGCCGAGCTGCAGACGCCGAATTCCGGCGTGGTGCTGCGGCCGATGATGTTCAGCCCGGCATTGCGGATCTTGCCGGTCAGGAAGCTGTCCTGCGTCGGGCGGTTGCCCTGCATGATCATGGAGCCGAATTCCTGCAGCCGCCCCTTCAGCGTCGGACCGAGATCCTTGATCAGCAGCGGCACGCCGGCAAACACGCCGCCTGGATTCATGCCGTCCTTTGTGGGGTCGGCGATCACGTCGTCGAACACCTCAACGACAGCGTCGAGCGCGGGATTCATCATGGCAATGCCGGCGGCGGCCTGCGCCGCCAGTTCGGCCGGCGTCAGATCGCCCTTGCGGACGCGGTCAGCCAGCGCCACCGCGTCGTGTTTTGTCCATTCGTCCCAGCCCATCGCTAAAGTCATGTCGCCTATTTCCAGTTCGAGATTCGCAGGCCCCGAGCGTGACCCGGATGCCGCCGGTTGTGCAATCCGCGACTTTGCAATGCCGCGATCTGCCAGCGCGGGACGGGATTGAGTGTCGGCGCAGCTTCCGCGCGACATGCCGGCTATGCCCCGTTACACTAGGGGACGTCGCCAAGCCCCCAATGCCCCGAAGACCGGTCGTCGATGAAGCTGAGCAAAAAATCCGATGCCGTCTGGACTGCGCCGCAGGACGAAGACTTGCGGCGGCAACTCCTGGCCGGCCGCAGCGTCAACGAGATCGCTCTGCGCTTGAAGCGCTCGCCGCTCGCGGTGCGGACCCGCATGACCATGCTCGGCATTCGCGAGCCGAAAGTGGATTAGAGGAAAATCGTCAGCCGCAGGTCCAGACCGGCCCGATCGGGGTCTGGGTCCAGCACGGACCGAAGCTGCCACCATTGTATCGGCCGCGGTAGAAGCCGGGCCGGCCGAAATAATAGTGTTCGCCGTCCGACCACCGGTAATAGCCCGGCGTCCGGTCGATGTACCAGTGGCGCCGATCGCGGCGCGCGTTGCGCAGCACCGAGGCCTCCTGCTTGAACAACGGCGCGGCGTTGTTCAGCGGCTGACGATAGCCCGGAAGGAAGCCATAGCCCTTCCAGACCTTCGCCGGCCGCTTGTGGGCGGGCGCGGCCGATGCGGCGACGGACGACAGCGACAGGGAAATGGCAATGAACAGACACATGATGCGCGACATGAATCGACCCTAGCCGGTCGGCTGGCGTGCGGCCAGTCACATCCGGGCGAGCACCGGGCGCGCTGCCCCCGCGCGATGCGCCCTGCTCCGGTTAGCGCCAAATTCCACCCCACGGCAGCGGCCCGGCGACTATTCGCCTCCTTCCCCGCCGGCTGGCATCCGCGCTAGCCTGCGCGCGGGAATCGCACCTCCGGCCGCAGTGGCTGACGGTGCGCCAAAGGCAGTTCATACAATAACGAGTGCATCTCTCGAGGCTGGCGCTGCGGTGTCCCCGCCACCGCGACGAGGCACCGCCACCGAGGAAACGATCGCATGACATCCCTGCCCCGCGCGCTTGGCGCACTCGCCGTCCTCCTCGCCTGCGCCGGCAGCGCGCAGGCGCAGAGCTGGCCGAACCGGCCGATTCGCATGGTGGTGCCGTATACGCCGGGCGGCTACACCGACCTGATGGCTCGCCTTGTGTCCGAGAAGATGGCGGTGGCGCTGGGCCAGCCCATCGTGATCGAGAACAAACCCGGCGCCAACGCGGTGATCGGCACTGATTCCGTCGCCAAGGCGGCACCCGACGGCTACACCATCGGCACAGTGATCGCGGCCCACGCGGTGAATGCGACGCTCAATCCGAAGCTGCCCTACGACACGATGAAGGATCTCACTTACGTCTCGCTGATGTCGGTGGCGCCGCTGATCCTGATCGCGCATCCCTCATTGCCGGCGAACAACATGAAAGAGCTGATCGCGCTGGCGAAGAGCAAGCCGGGCCAGCTCAACTTCGCGTCGTCGGGCATCGGCTCGGCGGCGCACCTGACCATGGAAATGCTGAAGAGCCGCGAAGCCATCAACCTGCAGCATATTCCCTACAAGGGCACGTCCGGCGCACTGCAGGACACGGTCGGCGGCCAGATCAACGTCATGTTCGACGTGATCGGCCCGCTGATGTCCCAGGTGCGGGCCGGCAATGCCAAGGCCATCGCGGTGACCGCCAAGGAGCGCATTCCCGCGGCGGCCGACGTACCGACCATGGCCGAGCAAGGCGTGACGGATTTCGTCTCCGGCACCTGGGCCGGCATCGTCGCGCCCGCGGGCACGCCGAAGGAGATCGTCGACCGCATCTCGCTCGAGGCCAAGAAGGCTCTGGCCGATCCCGACCTGCGCAAGAAGCTCGACGACCAGGGCATCGTCGCCGTCGGCAGTTCCCCGGAGGAGTATCGCACCTTCGTCGGCGACGAGATCGTGCGCTGGCGCAAGGTGATCACCGACGCCAACATCAAGATCGAGTAGCGCGACCGCCGAAATCGGCGCAGCCCCGCGGTGAACCGCGGGGCTGCCTGAGTGACGACGGCGCCGGACCATGGTCCGACGCCTTGCGCATGTTGGGGACGCCCTCAGGCCGCCCGTACCGAGTTGAGGAACCGGCTCACTTCCGTCTTCAACCGGTTGCTTTCGCCGGACAGGGACTGTGCCGCCGACAGCACCTGCGAGGACGCCGAGCCGGTCTCGCCGGCGCCACGTTGCACGTCGCCGATATTGGCGCTGACCTGCATCGTGCCCTGTGCGGCCTGCTGGACATTGCGGGAGATTTCCTGCGTCGCCGCGCCCTGCTCCTCCACCGCCGAGGCGATGGTCGACGAGATTTCCGACATCCGGCCGATCGTGTCGCTGATCTCCTTGATCGCCACCACCGACGAATCGGTCGCAGCCTGAATTCCGGCGATCTGCAGTCCGATCTCGCCGGTCGCCTTGGCCGTCTGCTCGGCCAGCGCCTTGACCTCCGACGCCACCACGGCAAAGCCGCGGCCGGCTTCGCCCGCGCGCGCCGCCTCGATGGTGGCGTTCAGCGCCAGCAGATTGGTCTGGCCTGCGATGGTGTTGATCAGTTCGACTACGTCACCGATGCGTGCCGCGGCCCTGGACAATTCACCGACACGGTTATTGGTCTCCCGCGCCTGCGCCACCGCCTCATGGGCCATCTTGGCGGAATCCTGCACCTGCCGGCTGATCTCGTTCACCGAAGACGCCATCTCCTCGGTGGCCGACGCGACCGACTGCACATTGGTCGACGCCTCCTCGGATGCCGCGGCCACCACGATCGCCTGTTCCTGCGATCGCACAGCAGTCGCCGTCAACGTCGTCGCCGACGCTTCCAGTTCGGTGGACGCCGACGCCACGGTCTCGACGATCTCGCCGACCGAGGCTTCGAACTGGCCAGCCAGCTCGTTCATTATCCGCCGACGCTCTGAATCCGCGTGGGCCTGAGCCTCGGCCCGCTGCGCGATACTGCGCTTCAGGTCGTCCTGCATGGTGCGCAGAGCGCTGGCAAGCACGCCGACTTCGTCTTCCTGCTGGATCTCGAGGGTCTGGTTGAATTCACCCTTGGCAATTCCATTGGCAAATTCCGCGCAACGCCGTGTCGGCCGCGCGATGCTGCGCGCAAACATCGAGATGAAGAATACCGCGGCGGCAACGATCAGCAGGCCGAGCCCAAGCTGCCACAACAGGCTGGATCGCGCCTGATCGTTCACCTCCACATCGAGGCTGCGGGCGGATGCCAGCACCACATCGCGCGGCACCGAAATAAGCACCGACCACGGCGTCTCGGTCAGGCCGATCTTGATCGGCGAATAGACGTCCACGTTGGCCTGGTTCGGTTCATCCAATACCGTACCGACGCCACGACGGACCACGGCCAGGCTTTCGCTCCAGCGCGGATTGGCCTCTGCGGCGGCCTTGCCGATGACTCCGGGGTTGGCGCTGTTCGCAACGATCAGGCCGCTGTCATTGAGGATGGCAACCTGCCCCTTGCCACCGAACAGCGAGGCATTGATCTTTACCGCCAGCTTCTGCACGAACTCCAAATTGTAGTCCGCGCCGGCAACCCCGCGCACGCGTCCATCGACCACGATCGGTACCGACATGGTGGCGAGGAACACCGACTGGCCCTGCACAATGTAAGGCAGCGGACCAAGTACATTCTCTTTTCCGGTGGCGAGCGGATTGATGTACCACGCACCCTTCATCAGGCCGTTGGGATGCAAGGCGCTGCTGTCGTACTCGACCAGCGGCTGAATGGCGATCGAACCGCTGGCGCTTCGCGTCCAGTACGGCAAGAACCGGCCGGTAGTGTCGGAGCCAACCTGCTTCTGTCCCTTGAACGACATATCCTTGCCGTCCAGCGCGTCTGGCTCCCAGGCGGAATAGGTTCCGTTGAACATTGGATTCAACTGCAGCACGTTGCGCAGCACTGCATTGAGCTGCGCGCGGCGGGCTTCAATGGGAGTCCCATTGTTTTTATCGTCGGCCAGCACCGCGAAGGCTTGCGCCATCGCGCGCGCACTGTCGAAAGCCCTATCCAGTTCGCCGCGGATGGACTGCGCCTCACCGAAAGCCCGGTTCAGGAGACTCTCCTTGGTCTGGGTATCCACCAACCGCGTAACCGCCTCGGTAACATACTGGTGGGTCGACCGTGCAGAGTAGATACTGAAACCGATCAGCATGATGCCGGTCAGCGCCAGGCAAAGCCCCGCGATTAGGGCAATCTTCAACTGCACCGACTTGATCGCGGCGAACGAAAATAGACGCATCGAAATATCTCCTAGGTTGTCCGGCGAGCCGGAAATTCATTTCGCCTACAAAATCCCTGAGCGCCCCTCAACGGAACGCCTTATGCTGACCGGGCAACAGGCTCGCCGAAGCAAACTTACCCGATCCGGCAACTCCCTTCACGATCGTCGCAACGACGAATCCGGTGACGATGATTGCAGGGCGATGTTGGGCGCGAAGCCTTCGATGATTGCTAACGCCATTGGTTGACGCGCGTGCAGTGTCGCACGGCTGCTACACTTCAAACGACAATCGTCCATGCCGCGTCGTTGGATACCAACTGCGTCGCCTGCGCGTCGTCGGAACCATGTCGCGCACCGAGCGATCCCGTAGAAATACGGGATTCACTAACAGTTCCGGTTTCGTTTAAGTTTTGCGTCGAATCAATCAGCGGGCCTATCAACAGAATGGCGACAGCAGGAAGCGTGAACCGCCGCACTCCATTGAGACGAGTTCAATGACATTCCGTTCTTCGGTCGATCGTCATGCGGCTCACATTCGGGCAGCAATAGAGTCCAAAGGAGAAGCCCACTCTTCGCTGGTGGCTTCGTGGAAACGCTCGTTGAGCTACCACAAGCTCGATCCCGGCGATTCCAGATCGCCGCTGCGCATGGCCGACTTCGAAATAGCGCGCGTGCAACAGGCCCTCGAACTGCTGATCCGCGTCGCACAACCCGTTCTGGATCGAATATCCAACGCAGTTGCCGATGCCGGAGCGTGCATTGTGCTTTCAGACTCTCAAGGCTTCATCGTTGACCGACGCGGCAAGCCTCCTGACGACGAATTCTTCAAGGCCGTCGGGCTCTGGCCCGGATCGATATGGACCGAGGGCAGCGAAGGTACAAACGGGATCGGGACCTGCGTCATCGAGCAGCGCCCCGTGACGATCCTTAGGGATCAGCATTATCTGTCGCGCAACTCCTCGATGAGTTGCACCACCGCGCCGATCTTCGACCACGTGGGAAAACTGGTTGCGACCATCGATGCATCGTCCCATCGCTTGGGTCTCAAGGATCCTCTCATCGCCCTCCTTGGCGTTCTCGTCGCCGATGCGGCCAGACAGATCGAAGCCGAGCTGTTCAGGCTCGCGTTTCCGCGCTGCCGCATCATTGTCGCACCTGTGTTGCGTGCCAACGCATTGCTCGCGGTGAATTCGGACGATCTGCTGGCCGGCGCGACGCGCGCGGCCCGCGTGGCGCTCAAGATCACGCAGGCCACCCTCGACAGCCCGAAGCCGGTTGCGCTGCTGATCGATGCCGGCGGCGACGCCGGGCTGGACCTCGGGGCTGCGGAGCTCGGCGTGCTGCATCGCGCGCTGGCAAAAGCCGACGGCAATGTCTCATCCGCCGCCAGGGCACTCGGAATTAGCCGCGCCACACTTCACCGCAAGCTGAAACGAAACGCTCGCGCCACCGACACGCCGCCCGCTTGAATCCGGTTCCATGGGGCGCCACATGCCGGCGGCGTCGCCGGCAAATGCTCGTCGGATGCCGCTTGAGTTGCCAAATAGACCGCGGCGCTGCAGAAAGCGAACTAGCAAACACAACTCGCGGATACGCGAAGCGGAGCCACAGGGCCGAAGGCGATCGCGCCCCTCTTATCGCTTCGGGTAGGCTGTAAAGACGTAGTCCTTTGCCGACACCAGCGTATGGCAGGCGGTGCCGCAATCGCTGCCGCTGCCTTCGGGGGCGAATGCGTCGGAGGCGGCGTCGTAGTTGAACTGCGCATAGCCCCAACCGCCTTCAGGAAATCGCTTGCTGTCGCGAACCATGAAATCCACATCGTGCAGCGCGCCCGGCACCGTGGTCGGTGCCGGCGCCTCGGCGCTCTTTGTCAGCTTCCAGTGGATCTTGGCGATTTTTGCGCCGTCGGGAAACGGCTTGCCGTTGCCGGGAACGCCGCTGCGATATGCCTCGATCGTCGCGGGATTGGCCAGTATCGCGGCGAACGCTTCCTCGCTCTGGCTGACGGCGACCAGTTGCCAGTCCTCGTAGCCCCTGAACTCTGCGAAGGCGAGGCCGCCCGGCACCTGTACCGCGTACTTGTCCGGCGCCGACATCGCCTTGCCGCCCAGCGCCATCAGCCCTGCCGCCACCAGCGCGACGAACGCGCTGCCCGTCAGGCGGACTATCGACGTGTGTACCATCATCAACCTCCGTGCCTGGGGGCCGCGCGCCTGCCCGGTCCCGGGTGAGCCTCAACCGCCCGCACATCGCAGGCGGAGCAAACGACACAAATCTACAAGGCAGCGGCAGAGCGTCAACCGTAGGCTCGCGCCGGTGACGGCGATATCTCGCGTCGGGGGCAAGCGACATCCGGGCGAGGCGACCATGAAAAAGCGCGCCGCGTCGAACGCCCTCGCGATCACGCCCGCGTCATCGGCCCCTTGCACCATCTGGCAACCTCCGCCCGTATCGCCTAAGTGTGACGAGCGCCCGGCCTTCCGGGTCCCCGCCCAACCCGACTGCTCCCGGAGCCAGCCCGATGACCGACGCCCCCTATACGCCGCCCCACGTCTGGACCTGGAACAAGGAAAACGGCGGCAAGTTCGCCAGCACCAACCGTCCCATCGCCGGGCCGACCCATGAGAAGGAATTGCCCGTCGGCAAGCATCCGCTGCAACTTTATTCTCTGGCGACCCCCAACGGCCAGAAGATCACCATCATGCTGGAAGAGCTGCTGGCGCTCGGCCACAAGGGCGCGGAATACGACGCCTGGCTGATCAGGATCGACGGCAACCAGTTCGGTTCGGGCTTTGTTGCGGTCAATCCGAACTCCAAGATCCCGGCACTGATGGACCGCAGCGGGCCGAAGCCGATCCGGGTGTTCGAATCCGGCGCCATCCTGCTGCATCTGGCGGAAAAATTCGGCGCGTTGATCCCGGCCACGCCGGAAGGCCGCGCCGAATGCCTGTCTTGGCTGTTTTGGCAGATGGGCAGCGCCCCTTATCTCGGCGGCGGCTTCGGCCACTTCTACGCCTATGCGCCGACCAAGATCGAATATGCCATCGACCGCTTTGCCATGGAAACCAAACGGCAGATGGACGTCCTCGACCGCCGCCTCGCCGAGAGCGAGTATCTCGCGGGGCCCGATTACACCATCGCCGACATCGCGGTATTCCCTTGGTATGGCGGGCTGGCGCAGGGTCTGATCTATGGCGACGCCGGCACCTTCCTCGATGTGCAGAGCTACAAGAACCTGCAGCGCTGGACCGCTTCTATCGCTGCAAGGTCGGGAGTGAAGCGCGGCCGCATGGTCAACCGCGTCTCCGGCGATCCCGCCAGCCAGCTGCATGAGCGCCACGACGCCAGCGACTTCGATACCCGGACGCAGGACAAGCTGGTGCCGCAGGCGTAAGGGCGGCACCTTCGATCGCGAGGCTACCCTGCCCGCGCCAGCGGATCGATCCCGTGCTCGCCCGCGAAGGAGGCCCGGTTGCGGCCGGCGCTCTTTGCCGCATAGAGCGCCTTGTCCGCGGCCGTGGTGAGCGCGACCGTATCGTCGCCCTGCGGCCCGATGGCAATACCAATGCTGGCGCCAACGGACACGTCATGGCCGTCGAGCGCGAAGGGTTCGGACAGCATCCGGATGATGCGGCGGGCGAGCAGCATGGCCTCTTCGTGATTTCCGACCGCCGACTGCACCACCACGAATTCGTCGCCGCCCATGCGGACGGCGAAATCGCCCTCGCGCAGGATGCCGGTGATCCGTTCGGCCACGGCCCGCAACAGGGCATCGCCCATGTCATGGCCGTAGCGGTCGTTCACTTCCTTGAAGCGGTCAAGGTCGACGCTGTGGACGGCTATCAGGTCGCCCTTGGCGCGCGCATGCATGGCGGCGACGGCAAGCCGTTCGTGAAAGCCGAGCCGGTTGGACAGTCCAGTCAGCACGTCCTGCCGGGCCAGGATGGCAAATTCGTGCTTCAGCGAGATCTGCCCGACATTCTGCCGGTAGATGAAGCTGACTGTCTCGAAGCTTCCCAGCAGAAAGGCGACAAGAATGAACCCGTAGAAATGGAAATTGCTGTCGAGCCGCGAGATCGCCGCCGCAGCCGTCGGCAATGCGACCAGCATGAGCGCCGGCAGAGCGATCGCGGGACGAACCGAGATCCGGCAGACGATGCCGGCGGCATATCCGAACACAAGCGCGGTGGTCAGCAACTGGTGTGCAGGATTCGGCCCAAGGAACGATATCGCGCCGAGCAGGCCGATGACCCCGGCGAAACTGAAGCTGCTCCACGTATATAGCTGCTCCCAGCGAAGCGCCTCGGCGAGGCTCAGGGCGCAGCGTCGCTTCCGACGATGGTAGGCGACCTCGCTGAAAAGACGAAAGACGGTCAGGCCTGCGCCGGTCGCACTCAGCGCATACAGCACGCCACTATTGGCAGAGTGAGCTGCCATATGGAGCGAGATTCCGACCAGCAGGCATCCGGAAATCGCCAGGGGCACGCGCGTCTGGAACAGCATGTCGATGAGCTCGACACGCACGTAATCCGGGACACCGGCAAAGTTTATTTTCCAGAACTTTAACACTGCACCCTCTGTGTCCCCTCAGGTAGCCTGAAAGCCTGAAAATCCCGCGGGAACAATTGTTCACATTTTACGGATCGCCCATTGCGACCGTAACGCCCCTTCAGCCTCAGCGACGCGAATTCCGGATGACGTGGTTCACAAATCATCTAGGATCGCCCGGTCGCGCCGGGTTGCGCGACCCAAAAAAGAGAACGGTGAGGATCGCAAAATGAGGATAACGACAGGAAGGCTGACGGCTGCGCTGACGGTGCTGGCTTTTGTGGGAACCGCCTCGGCGCACGGTCCGACCCGTCAGAAAGTGCGGAAATCCATCGAGATCAATGCGCCGCCCGCCAAGGTGTGGGCCGTGATCGGAAATTTCCAGGACATGAGCTGGCTGCCGCCGGTGAGCAAGACCGAAGGCGAGAAAGGCAACGAGATCGGCGCCACCCGGCGGCTGACACTCACGCCGGGCGCAACCGTCGATGAGGAACTCTACAAGTTCGACGCCGACAAGCTGACCTATTCCTACCGGATCAACGCCGTCGACGTGAAGGTGCTGCCGGTGACCAACTATTCGTCGACCCTGACGGTGACGCCCGGCGCCGACGGCAAGGGCAGCGTGGTCGAATGGGGCGGCGCGTTCTATCGCGGTTATCCCAACAACGAACCGCCGCCGGAACTGAGCGACGAAGCCGCCATCAAGGCGGTGAGCGGGCTCTATCGCATGGGCCTCGAGGCGCTCAAGAAGAAGGTCGAGAGCGGAAGCTGAGGGTGCGGGTCGCTGCCCTCGTCGCCGCCCTGCTCGCGGGCTTCGGCGTCGCGCAGGCCGAGGAAGCCTTCGTCACCAACCAGCTCAGCGACGACCTCACGGTGGTCGACCTCGCGACCTCCCGGCCGCTGGCCACCATCGCCATCGGCGGCAAGCCGGCCGGCGTCGCCGTCAGCGTCGACGGCCGCTTCGCCTATGTGACAAGTCCTGACAGCAAGGCATTGACGGTGATCGACGCCGCCGCCCGGCAGGTGATCGGTCGCGTCACAGTCGGTGGCGGCCCGCTCGGGGTCGCCGCCGCTGCGGATGGCAGTGTGGTCTATGTCGCCGACTGGTATGCCGCCGCCATTCGCGTGGTCGATCCACGCGCGCAACGCATAGTCGCCAGCATTGCGGTCGGTGCGTCGCCGTCCGGACTCGCGCTGACGCCGGACGGACGCCTGCTGCTGTCGGCCGACCGCGACGACGACAGCGTGTCGATCATCAATACTGCGACGCGGGAACGACGCGCCGTCATCAAGGTCGGCACGCGCCCGTTCGGCGTCACCGTCGATGCGGACGGCCGGCGCGCCTACACCGCCAATGTCGGCTCGAACGACGTATCGGTGATCGATATTGCCGCGCAGCGCGAGATCGGCCGCGTCCGCGTCGGCCTGCGGCCCTATGCGGTTGCCCTGGCCCAGGGCCGCGGCTTCGTCACCGACCAGTATGACGGCACGGTGAGCGTGTTCGATCTCGCCTCGCTCGCCCCCATCAAGCGCATCACCGTGGGCGACTATCCGGAGGGGATAGCCGCAACCGCCGACGCGCAGCGCATCGTGGTGGCCAATTGGGAGAGCAACACGCTCAGCATCATCGATGCCGTGAAACTGGTCGTGGTCGATGAAATCAAGGTCGGAAATGGCCCACGCGCATTCGGCGCGTTCCTGCGCCGCTAGGAAATTCGCTCGACCGTATCGCCGAGGCGCACCTCGCCGCCTGCGATCACCCGCGCGGTGATGCCACCATGGCCGCGCACGGCGTTGTAACCGCCGGGGCCGAGCGCCTGCTCCATGCGGCTGCACGGCGCGCAATCACCGGAGGCTTCCAGCACGACGTCACCGATGCGGAAGCGCCGATCCTTCAGCGCCGTCAGGTTGATCCCGGAAGCGACCAGGTTCCGGCGCAGCAGTTCGGGCGCAATGGCGTCGCAGCCGAGAAACGCGGCGATCGCCGCCAAATCCTCGGCGGCGACCAGCGTGACCTGCCGCGGCCCGTCATGCGTGGTGGCGTAGTGGTCGCCAGCAATGCCCTGGCCGGCCACCAATGTTGCCGACTCCTGTGTCAACACCGCCGCGCGACGCGCTGGACGCAGGCCGATCCAGCCGAGCCGGCCCGGTCGCATCGGCGCGGCCAGCAGTTTGCCGAGCGGACTGTCGGGTGCGAATGCCATGACCGACCCTAGCACGGTCGCGCGCCGTACGCCGACCTGCGCCTCAGGCTGCACAGCCCCGACATGCCGGGGGTGCTGGCGAGCGATCGGGAGCGCTAAGTCCTCCAGATCATCGCCACGAGGACTTCATGACCGTCCCTTCCGTTTCGCCGCCTGCCGCAGCTCTCGACCCCGACTTTGTAACCCTGCTGACCTCGAGCTACGCGCGTGCGGTCGGCGCGCCACTGGTGTCCGCCAGACAGGATGCGGCGTGGCTCTACAACGACGCGCCATTCGCGCTGCTGGCGCACAACACCGACGCCGATCCGCGTTTCGTCTATGCCAACCGCACGGCGCAGGCCTGCTTCGAATATCCGTGGCACGACTTCATCACGCTGCCGTCGCGCCTGTCCGCCGAAGCGCCCAACCGCGACGAGCGACAACGCTTGCTCGACGCCGTTGCGCGCAACGGCTTCATCTCCGACTATCGCGGCCTGCGCATCGCAAAGTCCGGCCGGCGTTTCTGGATCGAGGGTGGCACGGTGTGGGAACTGATCGATGCCGCCGGCCAACGCCAAGGCCAGGCCGCGATCTTCACGTCATGGACCGACGCGGTGTGACGTGGAGCGCGGCCGGGCCCGCAGCCGATGCACGCCCTAGAAGCGCCGCATGAATTCCGTTATACAGTTCTATGACATTTTCACGACACGGACGCTCGATTGCCGCGCTGACCTCCTTTGCGGTGCTGCTGCTCGCGCCCGGTCTCGCCATCCATTTCGGCCTGCTGCCGTTCGCCTACCGGACCTACGCCTTGCTGGCGGTGTCCGTACTGTGCATCGCGCTGTGCCTGCTGTCGGGATTTTCGCTGGCCGAGCTCGGCCTCAGCCGCCCCTCATTCCGCGAACACTGGGTCGGCTGCCTGATGCTGACGCTGGGGCTTGCCGCGGTGATGCTGCTGCAGACCCATCTGTTCAGCTTCGACGCCGAGCCGCCGGTCTGGCTCAGCTTCGCGCCGTTCTACGTGCTGGTCTCCAGCCCGTGCCAGGAAGTGGTGTGCCGGTCGATTCCCAAGCTGATGACCGACCGGCTGCAGACGCGCGGCTGGGTCTATGTGCTGTATTCGTCGGCGGTGTTCTCGCTGATCCATATCGCCTATGGCGACCCGGCTTTGCTGCTCAACACCTTCGCCGTCGGCATCGTCTGGGGCATCGCTTATCTGCGCATGCTCAACATCTGGCCGCTGATCCTGTCACACGCCGCCATCGGCACGCTGGCCTTCGCGCTCGGACTGGCCTGAGCCGTCCTCTCAATACGGCGGTGCCCTCTTCTCCCGCTGCGCCTTCGCCGCCTCGATCCACCAGCCGAGGTCGTCGGCAAAGCGCGGGAAGCTGCGCGCCAGCGCCTTGCCGGCGTCGCCGGTCGGCTCGGCCTGCGCCGACAGCGTCTGTGCGATCGGTCCCACCGACAAAGTCGACGAAATCACCACCATGCCCATTTCCGACAGCGTGCCGTGCCATGCGGTCGCTGCGCGCACGCCGGACAGCCGGCCGGCCGAATAGCTTGCGATGGCGGCGGGGCGCCAGAACCATTCTTCGAGAAAATGATCGGTGAGGTTCTTCAGGCCGGGCTGGATGCCCCAGTTGTATTCGCCGGTGATGAAGACAAATCCGTCGGCGCTGCGGATCTGCCCGGCAAGCTGCTCCAGCGCAGCGGGCGCCTCTCCCTTGGGATATTCCTTGTACATGCGATCGAGCATCGGCAGTCCGACCGCTTTGGCGTCGATCAGCACGGCATCGTCGCCGCGTGCGCGCAAGCCGGCGACCACGAAATCCGCAAGCCGAATGCCCATGCGGTCGGAGCGATAGGAGCCGTAAAATACCAGAATGCGGTTGGCCATGGATCGTCTCGCGATTTGCGTGAGCTGAAGTATGCCACGTCGCGCCGCTTCCGACGAGGCGACTGATGGCCGCCGCCGGCGTGGTTGCATGCATCCGGGGCCTGTGGTTGGTGGCTCCCGTCATTCGCAAAGGCCTCGACGTGAACAGAACCCAGAAGATCCTTGTCGCCGCCGGTGTGGTGCTGCTCGGCAGCATCGCCGGCGCGCTGCTGCTGCGCAATCAATATGGCGCCATCGCCAAGAATGACATGCTCGGCGTGGTTCCCGGCATGACGCACGACCAGATCGAGAAATTGATTACCGCACGTCGCTGGGTGTGCGTCGCTGCCGCAGCGGGCGAGTCCCTCGATTGCAACACCACGGCCGGCCCGCTGACCGTCAGCTTCGCGCCGGGCGACGGCCGCACGCCGGTGCGCAGCGCGCGGGTCAGGCTCGCCAATCCGGAGAAACTGTCGTTCGACGCAACGGCGCAGGACATCTCGGCGCAATACGGTCGCAAGCCCGATCAGGTATCGGCAAAGCGGATGGGCTGGACTCTGGCCGGCGGTACGCCGCTGATTCTGACACAGGGGCCCGGCAACGAGTTGGCGCTCTCCCTGTCGGACAATCCGGCAGCGCCAGCGCCGACGCGCTGACCAGACGGCCTCAGCGGCGATCGTAACCGCCCGAAAATGAACTCTTGATCTGGTGCAGCAGGGTCAGAACCCAGCACAGCGCAAAGCCGCCCGACAGGCCGAGGCCGGTGCGGCGGTCGATCAGGGACAGCCCGGTCCACAGCCAGATGCGATACAGCCACAGCGCAGCCAGCGCCGTGGCGAGCAGGCAGACCAGCAGCTTGACGAAGCGGGCATTGGCAACGCCGACCGCGGCGAACAGGATGGTCAGCGGGATCAGGAACAGACTGGCAGGTGGAAATCAGGCTCTCGTTCACGAACGGCTCCGGCATCAGGTGGCCGGCACCCTACCCCGGCAATTTGAAACAAATGGTTGATCGTCGGCGCACGGCTGAACCCGCCGCCGCCGGACGCCGACCAACGCTCATGACAGTTCCCCGCAGCCCCGCCGGTGCCCCATGATGAAAGCGACGATCGCGGCACTGCTTGCCCTGCTTGCGATAGCGTCGCCGGTACTGGCTGGTGACTGCGCGCCGGAGGTGGCGGCGCGGCAGCGCCAGATCCACAACATCCTGTCGGATGTCGCCGACAACGGCCTGCATGGCGCCCATCATTATTCGATCACCTTCCTCACCACGGCCGAGGGTGTCACGCTGCCTGCGGCATTGCGCGCGAAATTTCCGCACGAGATGACCATCGTTCTGCAGTATCAGTTCGCCCGCCTGAAGGTCGCCGACAACCGCTTCGACGTGGTGCTGTGGTTCAAAGGCGTGAAGACCCGCGTCGGCGTGCCGTTCGATGCCATCACCCTCTTTATCGATCCGGCCATCGACTTCCGGCTGGAATTCGACATCAGGCCGCCGCAGCGGTGCAGCGGCAGCGGGCGATCGCGCGCAGCATGACCGTTGGCGACATTGTGTCGCAGGTTGATTTCGACATCCTGCTTGGGCCGCGCAGTGTCAACGCGCGCCAGCGCTGAGTGCTCCTGATAATCATTTGCCGCAGTGATCCCCGTCAGCGTAGCCGATGCAAAAAGCGATCGCCTTGCGCCAACTCAAAGGCCGACCAGTCCATGCCTGCTAGTCAGCAGCCATGAACATGATGAACAAGATCCGTCTTTATCACTGCACACTCGCATCGCTCGCGATCCTGGCCTATCTCACCGGCGAGATGGGCATCGTTCACGCCTGGCTTGGCTACGGCGTGGCGCTGGTCATTGCGCTGCGTTTGCTGTGGGCGCTGTTCGGGTCTCGACAGGTCGGGCTGATGCGCTTCTATCCATCGTTCGAGGGACTGCGCGCCGACAACATGTTCACGCATCCTGCGATCAGCAAGGTGCTGATGCTGGGCATCGCCGTCAGCCTCGTGGCGGTGGTCTCCACCGGTGTTGCCATGGACCGCGGCAAGGCGATCGGCATGGCCAATGTGTCGATCGTCACGACGTCATTCGCCGATGACGGGAAACGCGGCCACCGCGAAGGAAATCGCGAGGGCAAGGAAGAGGGCTTTCTGTCCGAGGCGCATGAATTCCTTGCCAACATGCTGCTGCTCTTTGTCGGCATGCATGTGACCTATCTGGTGCTCTTCAAGCGCCCGCTGGCAAAGTTCATGGTGTTCGTCCCCATGCAGACCCGCAAGGACTGACGCCGCTCTCCTGCCGGCCCAGCAGTTTCACGCGACGTGGCGCGGGGCATGCTATGTTTGTCCAAACACGGCGCCACGTGCGACGTTTTGGACATTCTGCAGGAGTGCCGGTGCGCCCGATTTTCACACGACGAAACTTTGCCAAGGCCGCGGCGACTCTGCCGCTCATGCTGTCCCCGGCCCCGGCCAGCGCGCAGACGGCCGCGGTGCCATCGCCTGCAGGCCAGCGGCGCTTTCCGGACGGGTTCGTCTGGGGCACCGCGACCTCAGCCTATCAGATCGAAGGTGCTGCGACCGAGGAAGGCCGCGGTGTATCGATCTGGGATACCTATTCCCATAGGCCCGGGAAGATCCACGGCAATCACAACGGCGACCGCGCCAGCGATCATTTCCATCGCTACAAGGACGACGTCCAGCCGATGAAGGCGCTCGGCGTGCGCGCCTATCGCTTCTCCATCGCCTGGCCGCGGGTGTTTCCCGACGGCCGCGGCGCAGCCAATCCCAGGGGACTGGACTTCTACAACCGTCTGATCGACGAATTGCTGGCCAACGGCATCGAACCCTTCGCGACCCTGTATCACTGGGACCTGCCGCAGGCGTTGCAGGACCGCGTCGGCGGCTGGCAGTCGCGCGAAACGGCGCAGGCGTTCGGCGACTATGCCGGGCATGTGGCCAAACACATCACCGACCGCGTGAAGCAGATCTTCACTATCAACGAGAGCGCCACCTTCATCGACTTCGGCTATGGCAGCGGCCCGGTGGAGCTGGCGCCCGGCCTCAAGCTGCCACAGGCCGAACTCAACCAGGTGCGCCATCACGTGCTGCTTGGCCACGGCCTCGCGGTGCAGGCGATCCGCGCCCAGGGACGGCCAGGCACGCGCGTGGGCCCGGCGGAAAACATCGTCGGTTGCGTGCCGGCCATCGAAACGCCCGCCAACATCCGCGCCTCGGAAATCGCCACCCGCGAAATGAACGGCGGCTACCTCACCGCGATGCTGGAGGGCAGTTACACCGACGGGTTCCTGACCTATGCCGGCAGCTACGCGCCGAAATTCACCGCCGAGGACATGAAGATCATCTCCTCAAAGATCGATTTCGTCGGCATCAACGTCTACATGCCGCAGCATTACGTCGTCGCTTCCGGCGCCCCTGCCGGCTTCGACCTGCTGCCTTTCCCCGCCTCGTTTCCGCACATGGAGTCCGACTGGCTGCGCATCGGACCGGAAGCCATGTACTGGGGGCCGCGCAATCTGGCGAAGGTGTGGAACGTGGAGACGATCTACATCACCGAGAACGGCACCTCGGGTGCGGACATCCCGACCGCCGATGGCCGTGTCTACGACCTCGACCGCATCATGTATCTGCGCAACTATCTGACCCGGCTGCAGCGCGCCACTGCCGAGGGCGTGCCGGTGAAGGGCTATTTTCTATGGAGCCTGCTGGACAACTTCGAATGGTCCGACGGCTACGACAAGCGCTTCGGCCTGTACCGCGTCGATTTCGAGACGCAGAAGCGCAGCGGCAAGCTGAGCGCGGATTTCTATCGTGCCGTCATCGCGGCCAACGCGCTGGTGTAATTTGCGTCCCGTCTAGAAACACAGGTTCGATACCACGTTGCCGCGCTTGTCCTTGAGGACATAGGGGCACTCGGCTCGCTTCAGCGCGGCTTTGGCATCATCGCTGCCAAGCGCCGCGGCCTTTTCGTAATAGGCCTTGGCCTGATCCTTGTCCGCCGGGCCACCGCGGCCACTTTGGGCGAAGGCGCCCATCCGTTCCAGCGCGGCGGCGTGGCCCTGCACGGCGGCCTTGTCGAACAGGGTGCGCGCGGCTGCATCGTCTTTCGCCCCGCCGATGCCTTCGGCCATCATCATGCCGAGCTGATACTGCGCTTCCGCATTGGTCTCGGCGGCCTTGGCCAACAGCGCGCGGGCGCGCACCGGATCTGACGGCGCGCCGCCCGACAAGGCCGCGAGATTGCTGACGCCGCGCGGATTGCCGGCTTCGGCGGAGCGTTCGAACAGCTTTCGCGCCTGGGCATCGTCCTTCGCAACGCCCGCGCCGGTGGCGTAGAGCACGCCGAGTTCCACCATGGCCGAGCTGCTGCCCTTGTCGGCGGCCTTGCGCCAGGCCGCGATGGCCTCGCCAGCCTGCCGATTGGCGGCATAGGCACGGCCAAGCTGATACAGCGCCCGGCGCGCCCCTCCCGCCGCGGTACGGCAGAACTTGATCGCGGTGGCCACGTCGGATGGAGCGATCTCCGCGGCACCTTTGACGTCGGCCGGCTTGTCGGGATCGGCCGGGTCGGCAGCGAGCCGGTCGCACAGCACGAGATCGGCGGACTGCGCGCGCGCCGGTGCCGGAACCGCACTGCCCAGCGCGAGCGGCGCAATGCCAAAGACCATTGCCATCAACCCGGCACGCAATCCTGTCGCCATCATTCCCGATTTCGTCATGTCGGCCGGTTTCCGGCCGTGGTATCCGCGGCAGGGATCGTAGGGCGGGACATGCTGCTCATCAAGCGCAGTATCGATTTCGGCTCATTCCAGCCCGCTTTCCCGGCACCGCAGCAGTTCCGTTCACGTTGATTGCAAATAGATCAAATCGATTAAGGCTATTTTGGCGGCTACCGCGATAACCACCGGCAGAGCCAGAGGCCCGATCAATGTCGCCAATGCCGCATCCCGTGAAGCGAAATTCAGCGCCGGAATATCCGTCGCTTCAGGATGCCATTCTGAGACGGCTGCCGTTCGGCATCTGCGCGGTCAACGCCGGCTTCGGCATCGACTTGTTCAACCAGGCATTTGCCGATCTGCTGCTCCCGGAGAATCCTGACGAAAAGCCGGCAACCCTGCACGCGCTGTTTCGATCGTCGACGGTCGGAGAACATGAAACCGCCGGGCTGGCGCACCAGTTCTTCGAGCTGGCGCTGGCGTGCCAGCTCACGCGCTCCGTCTCCGAAGCCAGGATCGTCCTGCCCGACGGCGATGCCCGCGCCGTGCGGTGCGAGCCGCTGCCCGACGCCGGCTACATGTTCGTTATTTCGGCTACGCTTTGCCCGGAGTTCTGCGACACCGGGCCCAGTGCCGAACACCTTAACGATGTGCTGCTCCATCTGCCTTACGGCCTGTCGATGTACAGCGCCGACGAACGGCTGATGATCTGCAACACCAAGTATATCCAGGACTATGCGCTCGATTCGGCGATCGTGAAGCCAGGCGCGCGCTACATCGATGTGCTCGCGCATTCCAATCTGCGCGGCAACCAGCCGGGCCTGTCGGTGCAGCAATATTACGCCAAGCGCATGCGCGAGAACCGTAACGCCCAGCAGGCCACGTCGCTCACCTTGCTGTGGGACGGCCGGACCATGCAGGTCATCAACCGCCCGCTCCCCGATGGCGGCTGGGTCGCCCTGCACGAGGACGTCACCGAGAAGCTGGAGGTCAGCCGGCAGATCGCCCATCTCGCCAATCACGATTCCCTGACCAGCCTGCCTAACCGCAACACCTTCCACAGCCGGATGTCGCAGGTCCTCGCCGACATCGACCACAGCGCAGGTTCGGCCGCCGTGCTGTTCATGGATCTCGACCGCTTCAAACAGGTCAACGACACCATGGGCCACATGGTCGGCGACCAGTTGCTGGTCGAGGTCGCCGTCCGTCTCAAGCGATCGCTGTGCGAGGGCGATCTGGTGGTCCGCCTCGGTGGCGACGAATTCGTCATCCTGCAGGACAATACGTCGCGGCGAGATGCCGAACGTCTCGCCCAGCGGCTGATCGGCGCCATGAGCGAGCCCTTCGTGATCGAGGGGATGATCGTCGATATCGGACTGAGTGTGGGCATCGCGCTGGCGCCCGGTGACGGGACAACCTCCGACACCCTGCTGCGGCACGCCGACCAGGCGCTGTATCGCTCGAAATCGCGCGGCGGCGGCGGCTATTGCTTCTATGACGCGGCGATCGAGTCGAAGGGTCTGTCCGCAATGGTAGGCGATGACGGGATCGAACCGCCGACCTGTCCCGTGTAAAGGGAATGCTCTACCGCTGAGCTAATCGCCCCCGCCGCCTGTTTAGCGCCATGGCCGCACCGCGGCAAGGCTGACGCGAACGATCGCCTCAGCCAAAAGGCGTCGGCGTACACCGCTTCGATCGCCTCTGGGGATATCCTCAACCCGCTCCCTGCCCGGCCACAAAAAAGCGGCGCCCCGAAGGACGCCGCTGATTTTGTCGCGAGGACCAGATCCTCAGTGTGCGGTGAGACCGCTGCCGGCTTCGTCGGCTCCGTCCGGCTTGACCGGCAGCTTGGTGTCCTCTTCCCATTCGATGGCAATGGGTTTGCGCACCAGGGCGTTGGCGATCACGTCGTCCATCCGTGCGACCGGGATGATGTTCATCCCGCCCTTGATGGCGTCGGAGATCTCGGTGAGGTCCTTGGCATTGTCCTCGGGGATCAGCACCGTCTTGATGCCGCCGCGGGCTGCCGCCAACAACTTCTCCTTCAATCCGCCGATCGGCAGGATCCTGCCGCGCAGCGTGATCTCGCCGGTCATGGCAACGTCGTGACGGATCGGGATGCCTGTCAGCACCGAGACGATCGTCGTCGCCATCGCCACACCTGCCGACGGACCATCCTTCGGCGTTGCGCCCTCGGGCACGTGGACGTGGATGTCGCGCCGCTCGAACAGCGGCGGTTCGATCCCGAAGGTGATCGCGCGCGAGCGGACGTAGGACGCCGCCGCCGAGATCGATTCCTTCATCACGTCACGCAGGTTGCCGGTGACGGTCATGCGGCCCTTGCCGGGCATCATGACGCCTTCGATGGTCAGCAGCTCGCCACCGACGTCCGTCCAGGCCAGTCCTGTCACGACGCCCACCTGGTCGTCGCTCTCGATCTCGCCGTAACGATACTTCGGAATACCGAGGAACTCCTCGAGATTCTTCTCGGTGACCTTCACCACCTTCTTCTTCGAGAGCATCAGCTCCTTCACGGCCTTGCGGGCCAGTGTGGAGAGCTCGCGCTCGAGGTTACGCACGCCCGCTTCGCGGGTGTAGCGGCGGATCATCAGCAGCAAGGCTTCGTCGTCCATCGACCATTCCTTGCCGTCCAGACCGTGCTTCGACAACGCAGTCGGGATCAAGTGCTTGCGGGCGATCTCGACCTTCTCGTTCTCGGTGTAGCCGGCGATCCGGATGATCTCCATGCGGTCCATCAGCGGCCCCGGGATATTCAGGGTATTCGCCGTGGTGATGAACATCACGTTGGACAGATCGTAGTCCACTTCGAGATAGTGGTCCGCGAAGGTGCCGTTCTGCTCGGGGTCGAGGACCTCAAGCAGCGCCGATGACGGATCGCCGCGGAAATCGGCGCCCATCTTGTCGATCTCGTCCAGCAGGAACAGCGGGTTCGAGGTCTTGGCCTTGCGCATCGACTGGATGATCTTGCCGGGCATCGAACCAATATAGGTCCGGCGATGACCGCGGATCTCCGCCTCGTCGCGCACGCCGCCGAGCGACACGCGCACGAACTCGCGTCCGGTCGCCTTGGCGATCGACTTGCCGAGCGAGGTCTTGCCGACGCCAGGAGGTCCGACGAGGCACAGGATCGGACCGGTCAACTTGTTCGCCCGCGTCTGTACTGCGAGGTACTCCACGATGCGATCCTTGACCTTCTCAAGACCATAGTGGTCGTCGTCCAGAACGGCCTGCGCCGCGGCGAGGTCCTTCTTGACCTTGGACTTCTTGTTCCATGGAATCGACAGCAGCCAGTCGAGGTAGTTGCGCACGACGGTCGCTTCCGCGGACATCGGGGACATCTGGCGCAGCTTCTTCAGCTCGTGCTGCGCCTTCTCCCGTGCTTCCTTGGAGAGCTTGGTCTTGTTGATCTTGTCTTCCAGATCGGCCAGCTCGTCGCGACCTTCGTCGTCGCCGAGTTCCTTCTGGATCGCCTTCATCTGCTCGTTGAGATAGTACTCGCGCTGGGTCTTCTCCATCTGGCGCTTGACGCGCGAGCGGATCCGCTTCTCGACCTGCAGCACCGAGATCTCGCTCTCCATCAGCCCGAGCACCTTCTCGAGGCGCGCGGTGACGGACAGCGTCTCCAAGATGCCCTGACGATCGGCGATCTTGACCGCGAGATGCGAGGCGACCTGATCGCCCAGCTTCGCATAGTCGGTGATGGCCTGGACCACGCCGACGACTTCCGCGGAGATCTTCTTGTTGAGCTTCACGTAGCTCTCGAAGTCGGACACCACGGAGCGCGCCAGCGCTTCCGCCTCGACCGACGTAGCGTCGGTGTCGGCGAGCGCCACGGCGGTGGCCTCGTAGTATTCGGTGCGGTCGGAGTACTTCTGGACCTTGGCCCGCTCAAGGCCTTCCACCAGCACCTTGACGGTGCCGTCAGGCAGCTTGAGCAGCTGCAGCACGCTGGCAAGCGTGCCGATCTCGTAGATCGCATCCGGGTTCGGATCGTCGTCCGACGCATTCTTCTGCGTGGCGAGCATGATCAGCGCGTCGTTCTTCATCACCTCTTCGAGCGCACGGATCGATTTCTCGCGGCCGACGAAGAGCGGCACGATCATGTGCGGGAAGACGACGATGTCACGGAGCGGCAGAACCGGATAAGAGTGGCTTTCGCCGTGAACGATGGTTGGCCGGGGTTTTGTGGCAGTCATGGCCCATTCCTTTTGCTGTGCCCCCTTGTTCCCAGCCCGCGAGTTTGCGCGGCTGCACAAGGTGCCGATTGTCCGTCTTGCTCGGCCGCCTCAGGCTCTACTTGTCCGGATCATTGGTGACGAATCTTTGGATCGAAATTCTGTTCGTCGACAGCATTAGGTGGCTATGGTCCGGGGGGTGTCAAGAGACGTAAAACGCCAGAAAACAAAGGCTAACTGCGGGTTCGTGTACCCTACAGCAAGACGGCCGCCGGAGTTACCGGCAGCCGTCTATTGGGGTCGTCAGGGCGCTCAATGTGCCGGCGTATCAGGCGCTGGCGCTGCTCTCGGTGTTGGCGCGGTCGGCGTAGATGTAGAGCGGACGCGCGGTGCCTTCCACGACTTCGCGGGAGATCACCACTTCCTCGACGCCTTCCAGACCCGGAAGATCGAACATGGTCTCAAGCAGGATGCTCTCCAGGATGGAGCGCAGGCCGCGTGCGCCGGTCTTGCGTTCGATCGCCTTGCGCGCCACAGCGCCCAGGGCTTCGTCGGCGAAGGTCAATTCAATGTTCTCCATCTCGAACAGACGCTGGTACTGCTTGACCAGCGCGTTCTTCGGATCGGTCAGGATCTTCTTCAGCGAGGCCTCGTCGAGATCCTCGAGCGTCGCCACGACCGGCAGACGGCCGACGAACTCAGGGATCAGGCCATACTTCAGGAGATCCTCGGGCTCGACGTGACGGAAGATTTCGCCGGTGCGGCGGTCTTCCGGCGCCAGAACCTGGGCGGCGAAGCCGATCGAGGTGGAGCGGCCGCGGGCCGAGATGATCTTTTCAAGGCCAGAGAACGCACCACCGCAGATGAACAAGATGTTGGTGGTGTCGACCTGCAGGAACTCCTGCTGCGGATGCTTGCGGCCGCCCTGCGGCGGAACCGAGGCAACCGTGCCTTCCATGATCTTCAGCAAGGCCTGCTGCACGCCCTCGCCCGACACGTCGCGGGTGATCGAGGGATTGTCGGACTTGCGCGAGATCTTGTCGATTTCGTCGATGTAGACGATGCCGCGCTGCGCCCGCTCGACATTGTAGTCGGCCGACTGCAGCAGCTTCAGGATGATGTTCTCGACATCCTCACCGACGTAACCGGCTTCGGTCAGCGTCGTCGCGTCAGCCATGGTGAACGGCACGTCCAGAATGCGGGCGAGCGTCTGCGCGAGCAGCGTCTTGCCCGAACCGGTCGGTCCGATCAGCAGGATGTTCGACTTCGCCAGCTCGACGTCGTTGTGCTTGGTCTGGTGGTTGAGGCGCTTGTAGTGGTTGTGCACCGCGACCGAGAGGACCTTCTTGGCATGGCTCTGACCGATGACATAGTCATCGAGAACCTTGCAGATTTCCTTCGGCGTCGGAATCCCGTCGCGCGACTTGACCAGCGAGGACTTGTTCTCCTCGCGGATGATGTCCATGCAGAGCTCGACGCACTCGTCGCATATGAACACGGTGGGACCCGCGATCAGTTTGCGAACCTCGTGCTGGCTCTTTCCGCAGAACGAACAATACAGCGTGTTCTTGGAGTCGCTCGTGCCGACCTTACTCATTCTAATCTCCGTCCGCCGTTCGGTCTTGGTCGTTCCGTTGCCCCATCCCGGCACCCATCCGTAGATAGAGCAAAATACGTACCAAAAAAGACCCTCGTTCCAGAATACCGCACGAATCACGGCCTAATCGAATCTTCCACGATACTAGCTGATCCGCTTCAGCGAACCATGGTGACTGCCGATGATCAAGAATTCGCTAATCGGCAAATCACCGGATGGCGTGACAATAGCGTGATTTCGGCTGGACCGGCGGGCAAAGCCCGCGAAATCAGCCCAACGTGACGAGAATATCACGCCAAACCGGCACGAAACCAGAACCGCGACCGTGGGATGCAGCACCGGATACCGGACAGGAGCAAACCTTGTGGCCAGCCGCGCGACGTACGCCGCCAGCCACAAAAAATTTGCGGGGTTCGCCCAGCCCCGAACTGCGTCGCCTCGGGTAGTTTACGGCGCCTTCGGCGTCGATTCTTCGGCGCGCTTGTCGATCACCTTGTCGACGATGCCGAAGTCGCGTGCCATGTCGGCGGTGAGGAACTTGTCGCGCTCCAGCGCATCCTCAATCGCCTTGAAGGTCTGGCCGGTGTGCTTGACGTAGATCTCGTTCAGCCGCTTTTTCAGGTTCAGGATTTCCTGGGCGTGCAGCATGATGTCGGTGGCCTGCCCCTGGAACCCGCCCGAGGGCTGGTGAACCATGATGCGCGAGTTCGGCAGCGAGAAGCGCATGTCCTTGTGGCCGGCGCAGAGCAACAGCGAGCCCATCGAGGCCGCCTGCCCGATGCACAGCGTCGACACCGGCGGGCGGATGAACTGCATGGTGTCGTAGATCGCCAGACCCGATGTCACCACGCCGCCGGGCGAGTTGATGTACATCGAGATTTCCTTCTTCGGATTCTCGGCTTCCAGGAACAGCAGCTGGGCGACGGTGAGCGTCGACATGCCGTCCTCGACCGGACCGGTAACGAAGATGATGCGCTCCTTCAGCAGGCGCGAGAAGATGTCATAGGCCCGTTCACCGCGGTTGGTCTGTTCGACCACCATCGGCACGAGGTTCATGTAGGTTTCCACCGGATCGCGCATTGATCACCCAAGGTTGGCGGAGACGTGCGCCCGGCGGCAGAATGGACCCGTTACGGCTTGCCGGAGGAGGACGAACGTCCCGTGATGCAGGACTTAAACAGAGCTCACAGATATGAGCCAATTGAGCGGCAACAAGACCGGCAGCCGTCGATGCCGACAACTGCCAGTTCAAGCCGATTCGCGCGGTCGCGGCAAAGCTAACCCGCGCGTCGGTGGCCGGTTTCGCCTGACATCCTTAATGCCGGCCGCTCTGCGGCCGGCATCGCAGAACGCCTCAGGCCGCGGTCTTCTCGGCCTCGTCGTCCTTGTATAGGTCTTCGCGGGTCACCTTCTTCTCGGTGACATTGGCGAGCTCGAGAATGAAATCGACGACCTTGTCCTCGTAGATTGGTGCACGAAGCTGAGCCAATGCATTGGCATTGCTGCGATAATAGTCCCAGACTTCCTTCTCGCGGCCCGGCATCGAGCGGGCACGCTCGACCACCGCGCGGCTGACTTCGTCGTCAGTCACGGTGATCTTGTTCTTCTCGCCGATTTCGGACAGCACCAGACCGAGCCGCACGCGGCGGTCCGCAATCTTGCGGTACTCTTCCATGGCGGCTTCCTCGGTGGTGCCCTCATCGGCAAAGCTCTTGCCCGAGGATTCCATCTCCGCCTTGATCGAGTTCCACATCAGCTTGAACTCTTCCTCGATCAGCGACGGCGGCGCATCGAAGCGATGGGTCTCGTCGAGACGGTCGAGCAGCAGACGCTTGACGCGCTGGCGGGTGGCACCGGCGAACTCCGTGTTCAGGCGGTCGCGCGCAGCTTCCTTCAGCTTGTCGAGGGATTCCAGGCCGAGCATCTTGGCGAACTCGTCATCGATCACGGTATCCTTCGGCGCCTCGACGGCAGTCGCGGTCGTCTCGAACTCGGCCGCCTTGCCGGCCAGATCGGCACTGGCGTAGTTCGTCGGAAAGGACGCTTTCAGGGTTCTGGTCTCGCCCACGGCGATGCCGATGAGCTGCTCTTCGAAGCCGGGAATGAAGGTGTTGGAACCGATCAGCACCTGGATGCCCTCGCCGGTGCCGCCGTCGAACGGCACGCCGTCGATGGTGCCCTTGAAGGAGACAGTGACGCGATCGCCGGACCCGGCCTTGGCACCCTCGGCCTTGGCTTCAAAGGCACGGTTCTGGTCGGCCACCCGCTTGATGGCCTCGTCGACGTCGGCGTCGGTGACCTCGGCAACCGGCTTTTCAACCGTGAAGCTCTTGAAATCGGCGAGCTGGATCGCCGGCACAACTTCGATGGCGACGGTATAATTGAGGTCGGACTTGCCGGCGAGGATGTCTTCGACTTCCTTCATCTCGGTCGGCATCGTCACCTTCGGCTCGGTGGCCAGGCGGAAACCGCGCTCGGTGAAGATCTGCGCATTGGTGTCGCGGATCAGTTCCTCGACGGTCTCGGCGGCAACCGAACGGCCATACAGCCGCTTCAGATGACCCATGGGGACCTTGCCGGGGCGGAAACCGTTCAGCTTGACCTTGTCCTTCATGTCGATCAGGCGCGCATCGACCTTGGCTTCGATGTCGGCGGCCGGGACATTGACCTGGAATTCGCGCTTCAGTCCGTCGGCGACGGTTTCATTCACCTGCATGGCGTCAATCTTCTTCTCGCTGGTCCGGCTCACGGCCGGACATTGTCAATCTGGTCGGCGCGCGGCCTTGCAGCCTGCGCCGGTGGTTCGGCGGACGCATCTTCGTAGGACTTGCCCCACGAAAATACACCCTCGAAATTCGTCAATTCAAACGCGGTCAGCGCTTGGTGCGGGCGGAGGGACTCGAACCCCCACAACTTGCGTCGGCGGCACCTAAAGCCGCTGCGTCTACCAATTCCGCCACGCCCGCGGGAAACGTCATGTCCGCGCGAAGCCGCGAGCGGCGGGCTTATAACATGGGTGTGAATGTTCGCAGCAAAAAAAGACGCCGCCCCGGACTTTCCGCCGCGCCCGCGATAACTGGACATTCAGCCCGAAAAATGGTCGGGATCCCCGGTATGACAGATCGCTTCCCGGTCAGCCGCCGCACCCTGCTCGCCGGGCTTGGCGGCGCGATTCTCGCTCCGATCGCGCCCGTTGCCGCGGTCGGCCAGACCCGGCCGGCGCTGGCACTGCAAGCCAGGGCCGGCACCATGGTACTCCGGCCGGGTGCCGAGACGCCGGCCTGGCTGCTGCAGACCGCCACCCGGGATGGCGCATTGCGCTTCAAGCGCGGCGACGAGATCGACGTGACGCTGGAGAATCGGCTGCCGGTTCCCGTTGTCCTGAACTGGCACGGCATCGACGGCGCCCCCGCCGCCGAGCCGCTGCTCGGGCGCCCACCACTGGCCGCGGGCGGCACCGATGCGTTCCGGCTGCCGTTGCGCCATGCAGGCACCTTCATGGTCGACCTCCGGCTGCTCGGCGACGGCCAGGCGAAACCGTCGCCCGCCCGTGCGCTGGTGGTATTGGAGACTGCCCCGCCCGTAGCCAACCGCGACGAAGTCCTGCTGATCGAGGAAGCGCGACTGCGCCCAGACAACATCGCCGTCGCGCCCGGAAGCGACCCGACGGACACCACCGCTGTCTTCACCGTCAACGGCAAGCCCAGCTTCGAACCCACCGTCCGGCTCCATGAACGGCTCAGGCTTCGCATTATAAATGGCTGCCAGCGCACTGCGATTGCTTTAAGAATCGAAGATTCAAATGTTCAGGTGATGGCTATCGACGGCCAACCGGTCGAGCCGTTTCCGGCCCGCAATGGCCAGCTTGTGCTGGCCCCGGGAACCCGGATCGACGCCTTTGTCGACGTCACCCGCCCGCCGGGATCAGCCGCAGCCATCCTGCTGCACGACGGCAAGGAAGTCCGCCCGATCGGCCGGCTGCTGACCTCAAGCGAGCCCCCAGTGCGCGACAGGCCGCTGCCCGCCGCTGCGGCGCTCCCGTCCAACGGACTGCCTGCACAGCTAGACCTCAAGAATGCGGTGCGGGTCGACGTTCCGCTGGGTTCCCCGGCTGCGCCGGTGCCGGACTGGCTGTCGTCCAGCGGCCTCGGCGTCGCGACGCCGCCCGCCTTCAAGGTCAAAGCCGGCCGCACCGTGGTGCTTGCCCTAACCAACCGGGGCACGATCCCGGTCGTGTTTCGCCTGCATGGCCAGCATGGTCGGCTGCTTGACCGGCTCGACGACGGCTGGAAGCCGTTCTGGCTGGACACAATCCTGGTCGAGGCCGGCCGGACCCAGCGCATCGCGTTCCTCGCCGAGACGGCCGGCCGCTGGCTGCTGGAGGCGACGGCCCTCGACTGGGCGGCGCCGCAGCCGGTCCGCTGGTACGCGGTGGAATAGGCCTCAGTATTCCACTTCCAGCCGGTCATAGAGCCGGCGCAGGACCGCAGGCAGCACTTCCGGGAGATCCTCGGCGATCAGCCCGGGGCCGGCCTCGGCACCGGCTTCGCCATGCATCCAGACCCCGATGCACGCCGCCTCGAAGGCCGGAACGCCTTGCGCCAGCAAGCCGCCGATGATGCCCGCCAGCACATCTCCGGAGCCGGCGGTGGCCAGCCAGGGCGGCGCGTTGGACGCGATGGCGGCGCGGCCATCGGGCGACGCCACCACGGTGTCCGCCCCCTTGAGCAGCACCACCGCACCGGCCGTTTGGGCCGCCATCCGCACCTGCTCAAGCTTTGAAAGAGAAGCAGCTTCATCTTCTATCACTTTGAATAAACGGGAAAACTCTCCAACGTGCGGCGTCAGAACAACGCTCGGCTCGGAGAGAGATTTGATGGCATCGAAAAGCTGCTGCGGCGCCTCGGCGAAGCTGGTCAGGGCGTCGGCGTCGAGCACCGCGCCACGTTTGGCCGCCAGCAGCGCCAGCACGAAGTCGCGGGTGCGGGCCCCGACCCCGGCGCCGGGCCCGATCACGCAGGCCCTGATCCTGGGGTCGGCGACGAGGTTGGCAAACTCGGCTGCCGTATCCACCGGGCGCACCATCACGGCGGTCAGTGCCGCGGCGTTGACCGCCAGCGCATCGCGCGGCGATGCCACCGTCACCAGCCCGGCCCCGGCGCGCAGCGCACCGCGGGCAGCAAGCCTGGCCGCGCCGGTCGCAGCAATGTCGCCGGACACCACGATGGCATGGCCACGGGCAAATTTATGGCCGTCCATCCTGGGCACCGGGAATGACATGGCCCAGAGTTCCGGCATGTTCTCCGAGGTCAGCGGACGGATCTCGTCGAGGACGCCAGCCTCGATGCCGATATCCACTACACGCAGCCGGCCGCAATGAACCCGCCCCGGCAGCAGCAGGTGACCGGTCTTGGGCCGGAAGAAGGTCACCGTCTCGGTCGCGCGCACCGCGATGCCCATCACCGCTCCGGTGGTGCCGTTGATGCCGCTCGGCAGATCCACCGCCAGCACCGGGACGCCGCTGGCGTTGATAGCCGCGATCATCTCGAACGGGTCCCCCTTGATCGGCCGGTCGAGGCCGGTGCCGAACAGCGCATCGACGATCAGCGCGGGGGCGCCGATCGCGGCGGGATCGCACGGCAAGACCTCGCCCTTATACTCGGCAGCCGCCAGCGCCGCATCGCCGGTCAGCGTCTCCTTCTGACACAGCAGGATCACCTGAACGTCGCGTCCGCGCGCCGCCAGCTCCGCCGCTGCGATAAATCCGTCGCCGCCATTGTTGCCGCGGCCGGCGATCACGAGGATCGCTCCCTCCTCGGCCATGTCGGCGGCGGCATCGGCGACGGCCCGCCCGGCATTACGCATCAGAGCAAAACCAGGGGTGCCATCGGCGATGGTCAATTGATCGGCACGCTGCATTTCGGCGGCGGTGAGAATTTCCATGAACAATTCCTGTGCGCCTCATCCGGAGGCAATGCGCCTATACGAAGCCTCTTCGCGACACGGCCGCCTACAAAATGCACTGATTGATTATTTTATAGACAGTCGAGCGATAGGTAGCGGGTGCAGAAGCTGCCATACGCATGTTAGTTAACTGATAATGCTCCAAAAACAGCCTCGCGACCAACTTGGCACGGACCCTGCTTTTGGGAGTTTAGCTTCGGATCCGTCGTGCTCACCGCCAAATTTAAAGGTGGCCGATCGTCCCGCTTCCGGCGACATTATATCCGGACGGCGTGACGATCGCGCACGAATGTCCGAAACAGGGTATCGAACAGCCTGCGCCAAGGGGCGCAATTCTTGAAGCAACGTGCAGCCTGAAATAGTGGAAGTGCCGGGGAGACGCTCAGTGAAGAAAATCGAAGCCATCATCAAGCCGTTCAAGCTCGACGAGGTGAAAGAGGCCCTCCAGGAAGTCGGTCTGCAAGGCATTACGGTAACCGAGGCCAAGGGATTCGGCCGCCAGAAGGGCCACGCGGAGCTCTATCGCGGCGCCGAATACATTGTCGATTTCCTGCCCAAGGTGAAGATCGAGATCGTGATTTCCGACGAACTGGTGGAAAAGGCCATCGATGCGATCAGGCGCGCCGCGCAGACCGGCCGGATTGGCGACGGCAAAATCTTCGTCTCCAACATCGAGGAAGCAATTCGCATCCGGACCGGCGAATCCGGGCTCGACGCCATCTAGGACGATGTTCTAAGACGGTAGCCGCAGCATAAGGCGTTATCCTGCGGCGTCCTCGCGCCGCAGCAAAAGACGTCTGCAGACACAAGAGGTATTCATGACGACCGCGAAAGAAGTCCTGCAGTCCATCAAGGACAATGACGTCAAGTACGTCGATCTGCGCTTCACCGATCCGCGCGGCAAGTGGCAGCACGTGACCTTCGACATCTCGATGATCGACGAAGACATCTTCGCCGAAGGCACCATGTTCGACGGTTCCTCGATCGCCGGCTGGAAGGCGATCAATGAATCCGACATGATGCTGATGCTCGACCCGGAAACCGCGACCATCGATCCGTTCTTCGCAGAGACCACCATGGTCATCACCTGCGACATTCTCGAGCCCTCCACCGGCGAGCCCTACAACCGCGATCCGCGCGGCATCGCCAAGAAGGCCGAGGCCATGGTCAAGTCCATGGGCATCGGCGACACCGTGATGGTCGGTCCGGAAGCCGAGTTCTTCGTGTTCGACGACGTGCGCTTCTCGTCGAGCCCGTACAACACCGGCTTCAAGCTGGATTCCTCGGAACTGCCGACCAATTCCGACACCGAATATGAGGGCGGCAACCTCGGTCACCGCATCCGCACCAAGGGCGGCTACTTCCCGGTTCCGCCGCAGGATTCGGTGCAGGACATGCGCTCCGAAATGCTCGGCGCCATGGCCAAGATGGGCGTCAAGGTCGAGAAGCACCACCACGAGGTCGCCTCGGCCCAGCACGAGCTCGGCATGAAGTTCGACACCCTGACCCACATGGCCGACCAGATGCAGATCTACAAGTACTGCATCCACCAGGTCGCCCACATCTACGGCAAGACCGCCACCTTCATGCCGAAGCCAATCTTCGGCGACAACGGCTCGGGCATGCACGTGCACCAGTCGATCTGGAAGGACGGCAAGCCGGTCTTCGCCGGCAACAAGTATGCCGACCTGTCGGAAACCTGCCTGCATTACATCGGCGGCATCATCAAGCACGCCAAGGCCATCAACGCCTTCACCAACCCGTCGACCAACTCCTACAAGCGTCTGGTCCCGGGCTATGAAGCCCCGGTGCTGCTGGCCTACTCCGCACGCAACCGCTCGGCCTCCTGCCGCATCCCGTACACGACTTCGCCGAAGGCGAAGCGCGTCGAGGTCCGGTTCCCCGATCCGATGGCCAATCCGTATCTCGCCTTCGCCGCGATGCTGATGGCCGGCCTCGACGGCATCAAGAACAAGATCGACCCGGGTCCGGCCATGGACAAGGATCTGTACGACCTGCCGAAGGAAGAGCTGAAGTCGATCCCGACGGTCTGCGGTTCGCTCCGCGAAGCGCTGGAAAACCTCGACAAGAACCGCGGCTTCCTCAAGAACGGCGGCGTGTTCGATGACGACTTCATCGACGCCTATATCGAGCTGAAGATGACCGAAGTGATGCGCTACGAAATGACCCCGCATCCGGTCGAATTCGACATGTACTACTCGCAGTAATGCCGTTGCGGGGAAGCCCGCGCGACATGGCGTGAACATCGAGGGCGCCCCGGCAACGGGGCGCCCTTTTCGTTGGAGGAACCGCACCGAGCGACGCGCGATCTTAGCTTGATCCCGGCCGGTTTTGCCGAAAGAGTACCGCTGAAATTCGTGCCGAGGATCGAACGTGGCCCCTGAAGACAATGTACAGAAGCGCAGCGATCTGGCCTGGGCGATCGCCGTCGGCGGCATCGCAACCGTGTCGTTCGCGGTGTTCGTGGTGTTCGCCTGGTATTTTTCCGCCACCCTGTTCCTGATCTTCGCCGGCATCCTGCTCGGCGTCGCGCTCAATGCGCTCACCGCCCTGTTCGGCCGCGTGATGGGCGGCCCCCACGCGCTGCGCCTGACGATGGTGTGCCTGCTGCTTGCCGCGCTGCTCGGCGGCATCGTCTTCCTCGGCGGCTCGACCATCGCCGAGCAAACCAAGGTGCTCGGCACCACGCTGAAATCGCAGATCGTCAACGTCAAATCGTTCCTCGAACGGCACGGCGTCGACACCAGCTATCTCGACTTTGGCGGGCTCGGCAACGAGGCCGACGCGACAGCCAAACCGGATGCCGGGACCAGACCCGCATCGCCTGCAGCCGCAGCGGAAACCAAGACTAACAACCTGCCGAGCGCCAGCGCCTTCGCCTCCAGCGGCGGCGCCATCGTCAGCCAGACCCTGAAGATCATCCTCGGCGCGGTCGGCGCGCTCGGCAATTTCTTCATTGTCCTGTTTCTCGGCCTCGCCTTCGCCACGCAACCCGGCGTCTACCGCAAGGGGCTGCTGCATCTCACGCCGAAGAAGCATCGCGCGCCCATGACCGAGATCGTCGACCGGATCGGCGAGACGCTGGAGCGCTGGCTGATCGCGCAGATGATCACCATGGTCGCGGTTGGCGGCGTGACCTGGATCGGGCTGATGCTGATCGGTGTGCCCAGCGCATTCATCCTGGGCGTCCAGGCTGGGCTGCTGGCGTTCATTCCCACCGTCGGCGCCCTGCTCGCAGGGCTCATCGTGGTGCTCGCCAGCCTCGCCTCCGGATGGGTGGCCGCAGCCAGCGCCTTCGTGCTGTTTCTCGGCGTCCACGCGATGGAGAGCTACGTCCTGACGCCGATCCTGCAGCGCCAGGCGCTCGACATCCCGCCGGCCACGCTGTTCGCGTTCCAGATCATGCTCGGCATCGTGTTCGGCGTCTGGGGCCTGGCGCTGGCACTCCCCGTACTGGCGATCGTCAAGGTGGTGATCGACCTCCTGCGCGAGGACGACGACGAAGCCGCGCCGGTCGCGAAAGCGGCCTGAGCCCGGGATTGGCAGCGCCCGCTTATTGTTTGGGTTCGTCGGTAATGATGCCTCCGTAGCGCTCCCAGCGCTCGCCGTCGAAACGCGCCATCTGAAACTGCTTGTTGACGCGATAGTCATTCGGCTTGGTTGTGACGCTAATCCCGGGCAGCAACACGTCGAGCGTGACGTTCGTGAGGTGCGAAGCCTGATACATCACGTTTGCACGCGTGAGATCGTCGCCACACTGTTTCAGCACATGAACCAAGAGCTGGGTGGTGATGTAGCCATAGACGTTCAAGTTGGAATTTTTGTCGCCTTCCGGATAATACTTCTCCATGAAGGCGAAATAGCGCTTCACTCCGGGATCGTTGCTCCAGTTGGTATCGGCCGGATCCTTGACGTAGCCGACGCTGATGATGCCCTTGGAGGCCTCCAGCCCAGCCGGTTTCATCACTGCACCCACCGAGGTCGCATTGATGTCGACGATATGCACAGGGTGCCAGCCGAGTTCGGCGATCTTCTTGATCGCCTGCGCCGCCTGCTTTGGCGTGGACGCGCTGAAGAACAGGTCGGCGCCGGAATCCTTGATCCTGAGAATCTGCGAGTCGATCGTCGGTTCCGACAGTTCGTAGGAGACCTCCGCGACCACCATCGTCGCCGCCTTGTCGCCGAGCCCGGCCTTGATGCCGTTGAGGTAGTCTTTGCCGAGGTCATCGTTCTGGTAGAGGATGCCGACCTTGGCGTTCGGATGCTCCTTCAGAATGTATTGGCCGTAGATCCGGCCCTCCACGAAGTAGCTGGGATTGAAACCCATCGTCCAAGGAAAGTTCTTCGGGTCGGTAAACCGGGAGGCACCAGTCGCAGCGAACGGCTGCGGCACCTTCTTGACGTTATGATATTTCTGAACAGCTGCATTCGGAGCTGTGCCGATGATCTGAAAGGTCAGCAACACCTCATCGCTCTCGACCAGCTTGCGTACCTGTTCGACGGTTTTCGGCGGGCTGTAGGCATCGTCATACTGGATCAGATTGACCTTGCGTCCGTTCACACCGCCTTCGTCGTTGATCATCTTGATGTAGGCGGCCTGGGTCTTGCCAACGGTGGCATAGGCCGACGCTGGCCCGCTCAGCGGCACCGTCTGTCCAACCTTGATTTCCGTGTCGGTGGCGCCGCTGTCGTACTTCTTCTGCGCGGACGCGGCCGAAACCGACAGCGCGGCGGCAAGCACGGACGCCAGCGCCAAGTTCACCATGTTGTTGCTCATCGCGTCTGACCTCTCCAATGGGGATTTCGAGATTTCGGAGCTGACCACGGCGGTCGCGGCAGCCGTGGCTATCGATGCCTTAGTTCCGGCCGGCGCCGTCCCCGCAGCGGGGGCACGACGAAGCAGGTCCAAACCGGATCGCTATTCTCCCTTGAGGCCCGCCTGCCGGATCAGCTCGCCCCACTTGCGCGTCTCGTCGTCGATAAATTTCTGGAACTCCGCGGCGGTACCACCGCGCGCTTCCAATCCCTGGATCAGCAGCTTCTGCTTCACCTCGGGATCGCCAAGCGCACGGACGATTTCGTCCTGAAACCGGTTGACGATCGCGCGAGGCGTGGCGGCCGGAGGCCATGAAGCCATACCACCCGGATGCCACCACGTTGGGCAGCCCCTGCTCCCGCTGCGTCGGGGCCTGCGGATAGATCGCACTGGGTTCGGCTGCGGCCACGCCGAGCACGCGAAACTTGCCGCTCTCGACATGCGGCAACGCTGTGCTGATCGCGGTGATGGTGGCATCGACCCGCCCGGCCAGCAGTTCGGTGTAAGCCATCGAGTTGCCCCTGAACGGGACATTCATCCCTTTGACCGCGGCATCCCTGAACAGCAGTTCGGCTGCGAGATGAGGTTGCGAGCCTGCGCCGGGCGACGCAAACGTCAATCCGTTGGGTTGCGACTTGCCGTAAGCGATCAATTCCGGAAGGGGCTTGAAAGGAGCATCCGCGCTGATGAGCAGAAAAATTGGAGCGGTTACGGCCATGGCGACCGGTTGCAACTCCTTGCGCTCGTAGTTCAGCTTTCCGTAAAGCGCTTCCGCCGTCGCATAGGGCGCTGCGACGTAGAGGAATGTGTATCCATCCGGCGAAGCATGGGCGACGGATTCGTTGGCAAGCCGGGTTCCAGCGCCCGGCCGGTTCTCCACGATGAATTGTTGGCCCAGCCGGTGGCCGATATACTCCGCCAGAATGCGCAACGAGATGTCATTCGCGCCTCCTGCCCCGTAAGGCGATATCAGCCTGACCAGGCGCGAGGGCCAATTGTCCTCGGCGCGCGCCGTGACACCGAGGCCTGCCGCAAACCCGGCGGCTGCAGTGGCGAGCAATGTTCTCCGGGTGACGGATTGGCTTGCTGGCATCGTCGCTCTCCTCCCTTGTGGATTTTTGACATCCGACGATCGTGCCGCCGGTTAAGTCGATTGGCGACTCGAACTAGATGATGTTCTTGGTTGCGAGCCGTTCGGTCTCCTGTTCCGACAGGCCGAGCCAGTCCCGGTAAACTTCGTGGTTGTCCTGACCCAGATCACCGGCGGCGTGGCGCGATTGCGCGGGATCGACGGTGAATCGGGGAACGACATTCGCCATTGCGACCGAGCCGAAATCGCGATCGGGAACACGGGTGATCATGCCGCGTGCCATCGCCTGCGGGTCCGTCGCGATCTGGTCGATCGAATAGATCGGCGCGACCGTCCCTTGCGCGGCAACGAACTCGGCGAGCACCTCGTCGAGGGTGTGATCGGCACACCATGCCGAGAAGATCCCGTTGAGTTCTGCTGCGTGCATTACCCGCAGATCGTTGCGCGAGAACCGCGCATCGGCGATCAGGTCGGGCCTTCCGATGGCCCGGCAATTCGCCGCATAGAGCGCGTTGGTCGACCCCGCCATGGTGACCCAGCGATCGTCGCTGCTGCGGAACACGGCTGCCGGTGCGGAATAGCCGTTGGCGTTGCCGATGCGGCGACGGACAAAGCCGAGCTGGTCGAATTCGATCGGAAGCACATCGAGCAGGCGAAATACGGCCTCGGTCAGCGACAGATCGATCTCTTCGCCGGGTGCCTCGGGATCGCGCGCGCTTCCAAAGGGCGGCGAGCACCCCGACCGCGCCGAACAGACCGCCGATCGAATCGCCGATCGGATAGCCGGGATGAGTGGGTTCGCCCTCGGCGTCGCCCGTCAGGTAAGTGAGCCCGCCCATCGCTTCGAAGATCCGCGCGAAGCCCGGTCTGCTGTTGTAAGGACCGTCCTGCCCGAACGCCGTGGCGCGCAGGATCACCAGCCGGGGCCGGATCGACCACAACACCTCCTTCGACAGCCCCCAGCGATCCAGCGTACCGGGACGGAAGTTCTCGATGAGCACGTCGAAGCGCGGAAGGATCCGCTTGAACAGCGCAAGTCCCTCAGGCGTGCGAAGATCGAGCGTGGCGAACTTCTTGTTGCGGTTCGCCGCCTTCCACCACAGCGGCTTGCCATCCTTGAGCGGCGGAAACGACCGCAGCCCGTCGCCCTGCCCGGGCATCTCGATCTTGAGCACCTCGGCCCCGTAGTCGGCCAGCAGCGTCGCCGCGAGCGGCGCCGCGATGATGGTCGCGATGTCGAGCACCTTCAATCCGTCCAGCGGCCCGCCCATTTCGTTTCCCCGTTCGTCGCGGCGTCCTTCTTTGGCGAAGGATCTTGCCGTCGTTCTGTCTTGCGCTAGCTGTGCGCGATCATCGGCCCAACCTCATTGACCAGCGCGCGGATGCTATCGGCGAGTGCCTTGATCCGCGGGCCGATTTCAGACTCCAGTTGCCCCGACTGCAATCGAAACGCAGGGATGCCGCAGTTGATCGCGAAGGATTGCTTCAGGGCCGGTACGTGAAACAACGGAGCAGCGACTGCATGAATGGACGCCATGTATTCGCCATAGCAGGTGCAGAATCCTCGCTCGGCACACTGCTCGACGCCAGCGTGATACTTGTCGCGATAGGCCGACCACAGGTCCGGGTTGTCAGCTTTCAGGCACTGTTCGAGGAGCGCAAATTCGACGGCCGGTAACGCCGCCGATGACGCCCGCCCCATGGCTGTCAGAATGACGGGAATTGGCATGCCGATATCGGGGACGTGCGTTCCAACGTCTCCAGATCTCGCCGTCTCGACATAGATCGCTGACGCGCCATCGAGTAAGCCGATTGAAACCGTGCCGCGAACGCTCTGGGCGAGATCCTGCATCAGCGGTCGCGCAGCCTGGCGAAACTCCATGCCGGCAAGAAGCGGATGAGCCATCCGGAGCGCCCGGGCGCCCAGCCGGTACTTGGAGAGCTTCCAGTCGTAGCGGAGGTAGCCAAGCTCGGCGAGCGTATGCGTCAACCTCGCAACCGTCGGCCGCGAAATCCCGGTTCGCGCGGCAAGGTCAGCGTTGCCGAGCAACGCGCCTCCGACATCGAACGCTTCGAGCACCACAAGACCTCTGCCCAGCGTCGTCGCGAATGCGGCGTCGCCAGCATGGTCTGCAAGCACTTTCTCTGCGGAGGGAGAACGGAGAAAGCCGGCATCTGGTCGTGCGATCGTGGTCATAACCAAAATATGATCCAACTTCGCCGTGACTGTCTACATAATAACCGAATATGCCAATTCTTGTCCATTATGTTGACAAAGGCTGATGCCTCGGGCGCCTTCTGCTCGTCGCTTCTCCTGCGCAGCCGGCCTGCGCTGCGTTCATCAGGGCTTGTTGGATTTCCGCGGGCCGAACCGCTGCACTGGGTGAAGCCCGGCTGCGGCAGAGACGGGAGCAGTCAGAGGGACATCAACCGATTGGTAAACGACCCGTTACCCGCACCGCCGGAATCCCGCTACCGGCATTGAAGCTTGCTTAGAACGCCGCGGCTTAAGTGATCGCCAGACCTTTTGTGCGGCGAGCCCTTGATGAGCAGCATCTCCACCATTGCCCAGTCGGGCATGAACGCGGCGACCCGCCGCCTCGAGGTCTCCGCCTCGAACGTCGCCAATGTCGCGAGCACCGGCGCCCTTCCCGATGCCATCGGCACGGTGCCGGCGGGAGCAGCACGCGCCTATGCGCCGCTGGTCGTAGTACAATCCGCCAGCGCCGGCGGCGGCACCGCCACGAGCGTCACGACGGCCAAGCCGTCCACGACTGCGGTCTCCGACCCGCAAGCCCCCTTCGCCAACGCAAGCGGCCTCGTGGCCGCGCCCAATGTTGACCTCTCCCAGGAGTTGGTCAGCCAGATGATCGCCAGCTACAGTTTTGCCGCCAACGCCAAGCTGATGAAGTCGGACGATCGCATGACCAAGGCGCTGCTCGACATCATGGCGTGAGGTCGCGCGCGGCGCGATCGGCGCCCGGCACAACACCCGCGAAACTGCAGCCAGCAGGCATTGGCGGTCATGGCGCCCGTGCCAACCAGAAAATACGGCCGCCGGTGGCGAAGTCGTTGACCGAATGCTCGATCAGCGTAAAGCCGACCTCGCTCAACAATGCTTCGTATTCTTCCGCGTCGAGACTTGCGTGGTACAGCGGATCGTTTCGATAGTCGCCCACGACCTCGCCGTGACCCGGACCGGCATTGAACATCAGCACGGCGGAGGGCGCCGCATGCGCGGCAAATATGCCAAACATCCTGCGCTGGTCCGCGTAGCGAAGGTGGAAGAAACTATCCCAGGCCAGTATGCCGTCGAATTTTCGTCCGAGGGACACAGACCGCATATCGTGCAGGATCCACGCGTGGTCCGGCATGCGGGTTCGGGCCAGCGAGATGAGCGTCGGCGAACTGTCCACGCCCGTGATGCGAAGGCCCTGCCCCGCCATGTGAAGCGCAACCGGCGAACCGCCGCCACAGCCGAGGTCCAGAATCATCGCCTGCGGCGGCAGGAAACCGAGGAAGCGCTCGATGAAAGGTCGATCGCTCCAGACCGCAAAACGCCGGTCGGCATCCCATGACAAGGCATGGCGCTCGTAGTGATCGACAATCTGGCTTGCGGCATCCTCCACGAGACATCCGATCAACGCTGGACCATCAAATGATGCAACCGCCAGGGAATCTCCGGGCGTCTGCCTGGGCCGTTCGTCTCAAACCGAAGACGCCTAGCCCGCCGACGTCAACACCGTCTCGGTGTGCTCGACCTCGGGCGCCGCGGCAAAATACGGACCGACCAGCGCGCGCCACTCGGCGAAGGCCGGCGAACCGCGGAAATCGACGGTGTGGTTCTCGAGGGTTTCCCACTTCGCCAGCAGCCGGTAGCGCGACGGCTTCTCGATCGACTTGTGCAGTTCGATGCCCTTGCCGCCCTTGGCGGCCAGGAACAGCGGCTGCGCTTTGGCGACGGCAGCTTCAAAATCCTGTTCGGAACCCGGCTTGACGTCGATCAGGGCGATTTCGGTGATCATGGCTGGCGCGATCCTTCGTTGCGGTCGCCGTCTTTAGCGCAATCCGCCGCCCTGGTGAAGCGCGGCCACGAGAACAGGGACGCCTGAGGCGCCGGGACGGAGGTCCAGCGCCGCCACCGTCAGGCCAGCAGCAGGACAACCCCGGCGATCGTTACGGCACAGCCGACGAATGCCAGCATCGGCCAGCGGCGCAGCGGCGGCGCACCATAGCGGCCCTGCGCGCGTCGCTCGCTGATCAATGCGCGCTCGTATTCCTCGGATGTGGAGAACATGCAGGCAAAGCCGCTGCGCGCGGAAACCACCGCGGCTTCAAGAGACGTCAGGGTGGAATTCTGGGAAGGGTCGCGCGCTGTGATCATAAGCAGACAATAAGATTCGAATGGTAAAGAGAATCTTATCCCGCACGCGATTCCTCTCAGGCGCGGCTCGCGCTGACGCTGACATGCGGCCCCACGACGGCCGCCGGCGCAGCGGTCGCGCGTCCGGCAATATTGCGCCGCCCCTGCTCCAACGACAGCGGCTGCTCCTCCGCGGCCTGGACCCGATTCCGGCCGGCGCGCTTGGCCTGGTACAGCGCGGTATCGGCGGCGGCCAGCAGCACGTCCAGCTCGGTGCCGCTCGGACCGCCGGCGACGCCGATGCTGACGGTGGTATCGACTGGCGCGTTGTCGACCGCGATGCCGGAGGTGGCAAAGGCCTCACGGACACGTTCGGCGGCCAGCAGCGCCTCTTCGAGCGAACATGGCAGCAATGCCGCGAATTCCTCGCCACCGATGCGGCCGGACAGGTCGCTGATGCGCAACGTATGGGTGACGACCGCCGCGAACAGCTTGAGGATTTCGTCGCCGGCGGGATGACCGAAGCGGTCGTTGATCGACTTGAAGTGGTCGATGTCGAAGATCATCGCGGTCACTGGACGCCCGGCCTTGGCTTCGCGCTCGATCATGCGCGAGGTGGCCTCGGCGAAGCCGCGGCGGTTGAACATGCCGGTCAGCGGATCGCAGGACGCCGCCGTCTTGTGCGCGCTCACCGCGCGCTCCGACACCAGCATGAAGATCACGAACACCGTGCCCACGGCATAGAGCACCAGTTCAACTGCGAAGGCGGTCGCCCAGATGCTGGACGTGAAGCTGCCGCTATCGTGATAAAGGAGATCGCCGAGCAAGATCGGCAGCATCAGCACGACGCCGTGAAGCAGCGGCACGATGATGGTCGGCCAGCGCTTCTGCAGCGATTTGCGCCGTTCCGACCACAATTCGCTCGCCGTCAGCATCGCGTAGACCGCGACGATACCGGCGCCGATGGTCATGCGCAGCGCGGCGGACTCAGGCGGCAGGCTGGCGATCACGGCCAGCCAGGCCATCGCGCCGAGAAACAGCCCGCCCAGGCTCGGCTGGCGGCCGTGGAACACCCGCGCTGCGTTCCACACCATGGCGCAGGCCACGAAGCCCACCGAAATGAACGCCAGCGAGACGAACTCGCCGAAAAGCACGCCTGCAACCGTCCACAGCGCGACCGAGATTGCGCCCAGCAAATAGGCGTGTCCCCACCAGTTCAGCGCCTTCATTTTCTCCTGCCGTCCGAAGAACAGCAGCATCGCACCCAGCATCGCGGCAACCATGGTTGCAACCAGATAGAGCGTGGATGGATCGAGCGACATGGCGGCCACCGGCAATTGTTTTAACATTCCGAGGAGTTAGAATCGGAAGGGCTCTCGCCACGGAGACGCTACGATGCCCGAATTGGCAATCCGTTTGCGCGCGAGCAAAACTTTTCACGAAAATCAGGATCAATTCGTCTGCAATTTGAATGCAAAAAGGGCGCCCCGAAAGGCGCCCTTTGAATTCGCAGACAGTTTGAACGAAGCCGTTAGCGCTTCGAGAACTGGAACGACTTGCGCGCCTTGGCACGGCCGTACTTCTTGCGTTCGACGACACGCGAGTCGCGGGTCAGGAAGCCGCCCTTCTTGAGCACGCCGCGCAGATCCGGCTCGAAGCAGGTCAGCGCCTTGGAGATGCCGTGACGCACAGCACCAGCCTGGCCCGACAGACCGCCACCGGCAACGGTGCAGATCACGTCGTACTGGCCGGCGCGGGCTGCGGCGACCAGCGGCTGCTGGATCAGCATGCGCAGCACAGGACGGGCGAAGTACACTTCGACTTCGCGGGCGTTGACCAGGATCTTGCCGGCGCCCGGCTTGATCCAGACACGGGCAACCGCGTCCTTGCGCTTGCCGGTTGCGTAGGCACGGCCCTGCTTATCGACCTTCTTGACGTAGGTCGGAGCATCCGGCGCTTGCACCTTCAGCGACGACAGCTGGTCGAGAGACTGCATGGTATCCGACATTATGCGGCCCTCTTGTTCTTGCGGTTCATCGCGCCGACGTCGAGCACTTCGGGCTGCTGGGCTTCGTGCGGGTGCTCTGCACCGGGATAGACGCGCAGGTTGCCGAACTGAACGCGACCGAGCGGGCCGCGCGGGATCATGCGCTCGACGGCCTTCTCGACAACGCGCTCCGGGAAACGACCTTCGAGGATCGACTTCGCGGTACGTTCCTTGATGCCACCGATGAACCCGGTGTGATGATAATAGACCTTCTGATCGCGCTTGCGGCCGGTGAGAACCACCTTGGCTGCATTGACGATGATGACATGGTCGCCGCAATCAACATGCGGGGTATAGATCGGGAGATGCTTGCCGCGCAGGCGCATCGCGACCAGCGTAGCGAGCCGGCCGACCACGAGACCAGTGGCGTCAATGACGATCCACTTCTTCGTGATCTCGGCGGGCTTTGCCGAAAACGTCTTCATGTGAAAATCCGTAAAATGGGGACATCGGCGCGATCCGCCGAACTGCTGCGGTTTCTAAATAGACAGGGCGCGCCCGTCAATGCCGAAATGCGCATTTTTATGCAGCAAAATCATAAGGTTATAAATACGGTTCTATATTACCTCTGAATTCAGCCAGCATTTGGAATGGAATAGGTCGAGGTGACGTGGGCGATCGGGTCGGGCGACGTGCCCGACAAGAGGGTCACTTCGCCCACCGCGAGGCGTTTGCCGAGCTTCAGCAACCTGGCCGCCGCCAGCACATCCTGGGCCGGCTGCCCCTTGCGCAGGAAATTGATGTTGAAGCTGGTGGTGACGGCAAGGCCCACCGGGCCGATCGCCGACAGCAGGACCACGTACATGGCGTAATCGGCCAGCGCCATCAGGGTTGGGCCGGATACCGTGCCGCCGGGCCGCAGCATCCGTTCGTTGTAGGTCTGGCGCAGCAGCGAGGTGGTGCCGTCGGCGCTCTCGATGGCGATGTCGCCGCTGCTGAACGCCTGCGGAAACTCCCGATGGAGAAACGCCTCCAGATCCGCCACGCTCATTTTAGCATTCGTCATGTTCCCGCCCTGCTCTCGCCTGTTGCGCCCTGTTACATTATGATGACGGTCCTGCCCAGCCGATGGAAAACCGACATGGTCCAGCCTCTTCGCGCGGTGACACCGCAACCGCCTCTGCTGCTGCGCGAGGCGCACGGCGCCATTGCCGTGCTCACGCTGAATCGACCGGCGGCGCGCAACAGCCTGTCGGAGGAATTGATCGGCGAGTTGCACGCCGCGCTCGATGACATCGCCGGCGACGCCACGGCCCGCGCCGTGGTCATCGCCGCCAACGGGAGCGTCTTCTCGGCCGGCCACGACCTCAAGCAGCTCACCGCGCATCGCACCGATGCCGACCGCGGCCGCGCCTATTTTGCGCACATGATGTCGATCTGCAGCGCAATGATGCAGGCCGTGGTGCGGCTGCCGAAGCCGGTGATCGCCGCCGTGCAGGGCGTGGCCACCGCCGCCGGCTGCCGGCTGGTGGCGAGCTGCGATCTCGCGGTGGCGTCCGAACAGGCGACCTTCGCCACCCCCGGCGTCGACATCGGCCTGTTCTGTTCGACGCCGATGGTGGCGCTGTCGCGCAACGTTCCGCGAAAACAGGCGATGGAGATGCTGCTCACCGGCGAGCCGATCGGTGCCGGGCGCGCCCGCGAGATCGGCCTGATCAACCGGGTGGTCGCAGCCGGCACCGAGCGCGACGCCGCGATTGCCCTGGCGCAGCAGGTCGCGCGCAAATCGGCGCATACCATCAAGCTCGGCAAGGAAGCCTTCTATCGCCAGGCCGAGATGGGGCTTGCCGACGCCTATCGCTTTGCCTCCGAGGTGATGACGGAAAACATGATGGCCGCCGACGCCGAGGAAGGCATCGGTGCCTTCATCGAAAAACGCCCGCCAACGTGGCAGGATAAGTAACGACGCTCCGGCGCCAACGAAAACGTGGATGGCCGGGAAAAGCCCGGCCATGACAGAACAATAAAAGCAGTGCCATGAACCACGATGCCTACAATGACGATTATATCCGTGAGATCCTCAACGGCGTGAAGACCATCGCCATGGTCGGGGCCTCGCCGCAAAATGTCCGGCCGAGCTATTTTGCGTTCAAGTATCTGGCCGAGCGCGGCTACGACATGATTCCGGTCAATCCCGGCCAGGTCGGCAAAAATCTGGTGGGGAAACCGTTCGTGGCCTCGTTGCGCGATATCGACCGCCCCATCGACATGGTCGATATCTTCCGCAACGCCGACCACGTGATGCCCGTGCTCGACGAAGTGCTGGCGCTCAGCCCGCTGCCCAATGTGCTGTGGCTGCAACTCGGCGTGCGCAATGACGCCGCCGCAGCGAAGGCCGAGGCCGCCGGCATGAAGGTGGTGATGAATCGCTGCCCGAAGATCGAATACGGCCGGCTGTCGTCGGAAATTTCCTGGATGGGTGTCAATTCGCGCACGCTGAGTTCGAAGCGCGCGCCGATTCCGACCCAGGGCATGCGGCTGTCGCTGAATCGCGGCAGCATCGGCGGTGGCGGCACCAATGCGGCCGACCGCGCCGCCAAAAACAAGAATGACATCGTCTGATCGCAGGATACGACAGTTCCGTTTTGCGGTTATGACGCTGTGCAGCACATGCATTGCGAAGTCGCGGCAAAATGCCTGATCGCCTTGACGCCGGGCGCCGGCGCCATCAGCATGCCGCCAACTATTCGAACCTTCACAGGGAGTGACTATGAACGATCGCATTCCGGGCTTCGCCACCCTCGCCGTCCACGCCGGCGCGCAGCCGGACCCGACCACCGGCGCGCGGGCCACGCCGATCTACCAGACCACGTCCTTCGTGTTCAACGACTCGGATCACGCCGCCTCGCTGTTCGGGCTGCAGGCGTTCGGCAACATCTATACCCGCATCACCAACCCGACCACGGCGGTGCTCGAAGAGCGCGTCGCGGCGCTGGAGGGCGGCACCGCCGCGCTGGCGACCGCATCGGGCCACGCCGCGCAGGTGGTGGTGTTTCAGCAGCCGCTGATGCCCGGCGACGAATTCATCGCATCGCGAAAACTCTATGGCGGCTCGATCAACCAGTTCAGCCATGCCTTCAAGAGCTTCGGCTGGAACGTGGTGTGGGCCGACAGCGACGACATCGCGTCGTTCGAGCGTGCGGTGACACCACAGACCAAGGCGATCTTCATCGAATCCATCGCCAATCCCGGCGGCAGCATCACCGACATCGAGGCGATCGCTGCGGTGGCGCGCAAGGCCGGCGTGCCGCTGATCGTCGACAACACCCTGGCGACGCCCTACCTGATCCGCCCGATCGACCATGGCGCCGACATCGTCGTGCATTCGCTGACCAAATTTCTCGGCGGCCACGGCAACTCGCTGGGCGGCATCATCGTCGACGCCGGCACCTTCGACTGGTCGAAGGACAACAAGTACCCGATGCTGAGCGAGCCGCGGCCGGAATATCACGGCATCAAGCTGCAGGAGACGTTCGGCAATTTCGCCTTCGCCATCGCCTGCCGGGTGCTCGGCCTGCGCGATCTCGGCCCGGCGCTGTCGCCGTTCAATGCGTTCATGATCCTGACCGGCATCGAGACCCTGCCGCTGCGCATGCAGCGCCATTGCGAGAATGCCAAGGCGGTCGCGGAATTCCTTGCGAGCCATCCGGCGGTGGCCGCAGTGAACTATTCCGGCCTGCCGAACAGCCCCTATTACAACCTCGCCCGCAAATACGCCCCCAAGGGTGCCGGCGCGGTGTTCACCTTCAGCCTCAAGGGCGGCTACGAGGCCGGCGTCAGCCTGGTATCGAACCTGAAACTGTTCTCGCATCTGGCCAATGTCGGCGACACCCGCTCACTGGTGATCCACCCGGCCTCGACCACCCACAGCCAGCTCGACGATGACGCCAAGACCCGCTCGGGCGCCGCGCCCGACGTGGTCCGGCTGTCGATCGGCATCGAGGACAAGGAAGATCTGATCGCGGATCTCGAACAGGCGCTTAGCGCCTAGATAGACACGCAACTTGTCGTCCCCCGCGAAAGCGGGGGACCCAGTAAACGCAGCCGCCCGCGATCATCACGGACGTCAGTGATGACTGGATCGCCCGGCCAGGCGCGCAATAGCGCGCCTGGCCGGGCGACGACAGCCGAGCCTGGGGAGCGCGATCACAGCTATTAATTCTGTTCCGCCAGCCGCAATCCCTGCGGCAGCCGCCGCGGCTGTGCCATCCGCGCCACCTGGAATACCGCCAGCGTCAGCACCACGATCGCCACTGCCTGATGCGACAGCGCCAGATCGATGGGCACCTGGTGCAGCAGCGTCAGGATACCGAGCACAGCCTGCACGGCGATCGCAGCCGCCAGCCACAGTGCGCCGTTGACGACGGCCGCGCCGGCCCGCGAGCGGATCGCGTCGACCGCGTGCAGCACGGCGACGGTCAGCAGCAGATAGGCAGTCATGCGGTGCTCGAACTGCACCGTCAGCGTGTTGTCGAACAGGTTGCGCCACCACGGCTGTTCGAAGAACAGACGTTGCGCCGAGGGTATCAACGCGCCGTCGATCTCCGGCCAGGTGTTGAACACCCGCCCTGCCCGTAGCCCCGCCACCAGCGCGCCGAAATAGAGCTGCAGGAATGTCAGCCCGAGCAGCACCACGCTCGTGGTTTTCAGCCGCGATATCACCTGAAGCGGCGCATGCGCGGTGAGCCGGCGCAATGTCCATACGATGGCGGCGAAGATCACCAGCGCCAGCACCAGATGGGTGGCGAGCCGATATTGCGAGACCTCGACGCGCTGCGTCAGGCCCGACGCCACCATCCACCAACCGACGCCGCCCTGCAGGGCGCCGAGACCGAAGATGATCCACAGCCGCTTCTTCAGCTCGGCGGTCAGCATGCCACGCCACAGAAACCACAGGAACGGCAGCAGATAGACCATCCCGATCACCCTGCCGAGCAGGCGATGGCTCCACTCCCACCAGAAGATGGTCTTGAATTCATCGAGGCTCATGCCGGCGTTGAGTTCGCGGTATTGCGGGATCTTCTGATAGGCCGCGAACGCCGCGTTCCAGGCCTCCGCGGTCAACGGCGGCAGCGCCCCGGTCACCGGCTTCCACTCGACGATGGACAGACCGGATTCGGTCAGCCGCGTGGCGCCGCCCACCAGCACCATCAGCGCGATCAGCGCAGCAACGGCAATCAGCCACCACCGCACCGGCCGCAGCCGCTTGTCGTCTTGCAGGGAGAGTCCGGTCATGGGCGCCAACGTTGAAAGCACATCTTGAATGGATTTGCGGGCACCTTATAGTCCGCGGCTTCAGGCCCGCCAAGGCGCGCGCTGCCATTGCCCAGTTCCGGACCGCACATTTTCGTCATGACCATCCGCACCCGCAAATTCTTCGGAACCATCTTCTTGCTCGTGCTGGTGGTGGTCTGGTCGCTGCTCGGTATGACGGTGGCGCAGACGCCGTGGCTGGCTGCCTCCGGCCTGTACCAGGCGATCTTCTACGTGGTGGCGGGATTGGGCTGGGTCTTGCCGGCGATGCCGATCATCAGCTGGATGTCGCGGCCGGACGCCTGATCCGCCTCACCGTTCGGCAGGCCAAGCCATTCCCGACAACATCACCCGCAGCGCGCGCAGCGAGCGGCGGCGACCGTCCCAGGCCAGTCGCGGCAATGCGTGCAGATCGGATCGGCCATCCGGCAGCACCACGCCGGGCACCGACGTCACCGCACTCGCGAAGCCAGCCTGCTGCACCATCTTCACGTCGCGCGGACCGAAGGACCTGCTGTCGCCGAACGGGAAAGCGACATGCACGGGATCGCGGCCCAGCGCCGCCTGCACCACCGCCCGGCCCATGGTGATCTCCCGCAACGCCGCCGCATCCGGCAGGCTGCGGAGGACGGGATAGTTGACGGTAGCGCTGCCGATCGTCACCAGCGGATCGGCGGCGAGTTTTGCCACATCGTCCCAGGTCATCGCCGCCTCGCGCGACAAAGCCGCCAGATCGACCGAATAGCGCGCACACAGATCGTGGATCGCGCCGGACAGATGCTGCGGCGCCAGCGTCCGCATCCAGGATTCAAGGAATGCGAAGAGCTGATACTTTTCGGAAATGGTCGGGACGCTGAAATGCTGCTCGCCGTCCCCCATCGTCAGGCTGATGCGATCGCGTCCGGCGACCACCGCCTCCAGCGCCAGCCACCACGCTTCGCCGACACCATCCGGAAACGCGGTGGGCAGATAGATCGTGAACGGCACCGCGTGGCGCGCCAGAACCGGATAAGCATGCGCGATGAGATCGCCATAGCCTCCGTCAAAGGTCAGGCAGACGAAACGGCGCGATGACCCAGGCTGCCCGGCGCGGCGGCACGCCTCGTCGGTTCCCACGATGTCGAATTTCCAGCGCCGCAGCTTGCACAGCATCGCATCGAGGAATTCCGGCGTGATCTCGCGGGATTTCAGCGGCTGAAACCGGTCACGCCGCGCGGGCCGCACGCGCTGCAGTTTGAGAATGATGCCGGCACCGCCACGACGGCGCGGCATCAGCAGCGGCAGGCCGCTGAAATACGCCATTTCGAGCTTCAGGCTCGCCAGCATTCCGCCATCGTGCAACACGTCGGGCCCCCGGATGCGAACGTCGCCTTCCCTTGGAAACGCATTGTCATTACGCTTTGTTGAGATTTCTTTGCGAAGGTCGCCGGAAATCGAAAAATGTAAATAATCTCTCAAGAACGGGCCATGCGATGACTTTGGCTGCTGCGATCGAAAGCCCATCGGCCGAGCGGGCTGGCACGAGACTCAGCAGCATTGCGCGCGTCGATGTGCTGCGCGATTTTCGCGAAGCCGAATCGGTGTGGCGCAGCCTCGAACAATCGGGCCATTTCACCCCCTATCAGCGTTTCGATATCCTGGCTGCATGGCAGAACCATATCGGTGCGGCGGAGGGGCAGCAGCCCTTCATCGTCATCGCCTATGATGCCCGCGATCAACCGCTGCTGCTGCTGCCGCTGGTGACGCGGCAACAGGACCGCATCCGCATCGCGCAATTTCCCGGCGGCAAGCACATCACCTTCAACATGCCGCTGTGGCAGCGCGATTTTGCGGCCGGTGCCGGCCGAGACGACATCGACGCGTTGCTGGCTGGCATCGGCCGGCATGCCGGCAAGGTCGACGTGCTGGCGTTGGCGCGCCAGCCGAGACAGTGGGCCGGCGTCGCCAATCCGATGACGCTGCTGCCGTATCAGGCCTCGATCAACGAATGCCCGGTGCTGGACATGGTTTCCGGCGCCCCGCCGACGGATCACGTCAGCGCCTCGTTCCGCAAGCGCCTGAGGAGCAAGGAGAAGAAGCTCCAGGCCCTGCCCGGCTATCGCTACGGCATCGCCACCACCGACGCCGACATCACCCGCGTGCTCGACGCATTCTTCGCCACCAAGCCGCTGCGAATGGCCGAACAGAACCTGCCCAACGTCTTCGCCGAGCCCGGCGTAGAGGATTTCATCCGCAGCGCCTGCCTCACTCCACTTGCGGGCGGCGGCCACGCCATCGAGATTCACGCGCTGGAATGCGACGACGAGGTGATCGCGATGTTCGCCGGCGTCGCCGATGCCGGCCGCTTCTCGATGATGTTCAACACCTACACGCTATCCGGCAATGCGAAGTACAGTCCCGGCCTGATCCTGATGCGCAACATCATCGACTTCCACGCCGCACGCGGCGTCACGTCGCTGGATCTCGGCATCGGATCGGACGACTACAAGCGGCTGTTCTGCAAGGACGACGAGCCGATCTTCGACAGCTTCATCCCGATTACCGCCCGCGGCCGGCTTGCGGCCATCGGTCTGTCGTCGCTGGCCCGGGCGAAGCGTCTGGTCAAGCAGACGCCGGTGCTGATGCAGATGGCGAAGAAGCTGCGCGGCTTGCTGGCGCGCTGATAGCCGTCATCGCCTGAAATACGGCGGCCCGTCAGGCCGCCGCCACCCGCGGACCGGGCACGATCGGGTCGGGCGACGCCGACGGCTTGCTCAGCATCGTTACGTCCGAAAAGCCGACCGCCTTGAGCTGCTCGCTCATCAGGGCCCGCGCTTCGTTGCCCATGGATGGGTCGGACACCACGACAGCGCGCGCCTGGGTGGTGAGCAGGCCGGCCGGCAAATCGACCGCGGTGCCCGCATCGAGCAATACGTGATCGTAGACCCGCAGCAAGGCGTCGAGCGCCATCGTCAACCGCGGCGACTGCAGCAGCGAACGATCGGCGCCGGCGCGTCCGGCGCTGACCATGTGGACCGCCGACAGCTTGTCCTTGGTGATCACCTGGCCGAACGACGCCTCGCCCAGCATCAGTTCCGCCAGCCCCGGCGCCGCCGGGTCGTTGGACACGGCTTCCAGCGTCGGCGAGGTCGCCGAAAGATCGACCAGCACGACCCTCGCATGGCGCGACAGCAGACGCGCCAGCGTCAGTGCGGTCAGCGTGATGGTATCGTTCGGACCGGTGCCGAGGAACGTGACCTTGTGGGCTGCCGGGCCCGAGGCGCGCAGATCGTCGGCGAGGCGTTCGATCTCGCTGACCCCCACGGCGAGCTCCGGATGGGTTTCACGCACGGCGGGCGGCAGATCTGCGCGCACCGGAGTCTGGGGTGGCAGCGCCGGCTTCGGAGCGGTCAACCGCAACAATTCGGCGGTGGCGATGCCGCCGCTGGTCAGCAGCAGCGTCGCCAACGTCGCGATCAGCACGATCGGCAGCTTCTTCGGATAGGCCGGGGTGTTCGACACGATGGCGCGGGAAATGATCCGGCCGTCGGTCGGCGCGGCATCGATGTTTTCGCGTGTCGTCGCTTCGCGATACTTTGCCAGATAGGATTCGAGCAGGTCGCGCTGCGCCTTGGCTTCACGTTCCAGCGCGCGCAGCCGCACATCCTGGCCGTTGGACGACGTCGCCTGACGCTTCGACTGCTCGAGGCTGCTGGTCAGCCCTTCCACACGGCCGGCGGCAATGCGCGCGTCGCTCTCCAGCGAGCGCGAAATCTTCGCCGCCTCTTCGCGCAGCTGCCGGTCGAGATCGGCCAGTCTGTGCCTTCAGCTCCCGAATCCGCGGATGCCGGTCGAGCAACGTCGAGGACTGCTCGGCAAGCTGCGCGCGGAGCGTCACGCGCTGTTCGGACAGCCGGCGGATCAGCTCGGAATTCAGCACCTCCGACGACTCGATCGGCCGGCCGCTGTTCAGCACCTCCTTGATCATCCGCGACTTCGACTCGGCATCGGACTTCAGCGCGCGGGCATTGTTGAGCTGGGTGTTGATCTCGCCCAGTTGCTGATTAGACAGCGAGGTATTGTTGGTGCCGATGAACAGGCTGGATTTGGAGCGGAATTCTTCGGCCCGCGCTTCCGCGTCTGCGACCTTCTTGCGCAGGCTGTCGATTTCACCGGACAGCCACTGCCCTGCGGACTTGGCCTGGTTTTGCCGCGCGCCCTGCTGCATGGCGAGGTAGCCGTCGGCGATCGAGTTGGCGACCCGGGCGGCGAGATCGGGATCGTAGGACTGGAATTCGATGACCATCACGCGCGACTTGTCGACCGCATAGGCAGTCAGCCGGTCGAAGTAAGCGTCGAGCACGCGTTCTTCGGGAGTGAGCGAGAACGGATCCCGTCCGATCCCGATCAGCGCCAGCATCGTCTTCAGCGGCGCGATGCCCTGCAACACCGGATCGAATTCCGGTCGTTCGGCAAGCTTGTTCTTCTTGATGATCTCGCGGGCCAGGTCGCGCGACAGCAGCAGCTGCACCTGGCTGGTCACCGCTTCGGCGTCGAGCGCAGTACGCTCCTCGTTACGTTCGCCATTCGGCCGCAGGAAAATGTTTTCGCGCCCGTCGATCAGGATGCGCGCTTCCGACTTGTAGCGTGGCGTAATCAGGTTGACCACGGCGATGGAGATAACGGCCGCCAGGACGGTGGGGACGATCACCCAGGCCTTCTTGCGTCGCAACGCCTGCCAGAGCACCCGCATATCGAGATCGCCTGATTGCGGCGGCGTCGCGGGAATACTCACTTGCGGAACCGGGGCCTGCCTTGCAACGGGCGACTCCACGGCCTTCGCGACAGCCCCCTTGCCTCCACGCCAGAATGGCAAACGCATCGCAGACCTCTACCGAACGCCATGTCACCTACTCGTAGGCCGATTAAATGCGATTAAGGTTGCCGGGCGGTTAATCCGCGACGGCTTCAGACGCGAACCTTACATACGCACCGCACTCACGCTTTGTTAACCATGAGGCCCCTTTAGTTGGCGGAAATATCTGACGTTGGATTCTCGCCATGCGACGCGCCCGCGCTTTCATGATCTCTGCGCTAGCCTTGCTGGCGCTGTCAGGCTGCATGGGCAGGTCCGGACCGGTGGCAATGGTCCAGCCACAGAGCGGTCTCGACGTCCTGGCCTACAGCGCGCCCGCGGTCTCCAGCTTTGACGCCAGCTACAAGCTCGACACCGGCGACCGGCTGCGTATCGTGGTCTACGGCCAGGAGGGTCTGACCAACACCTATGCCATCGACGCCAGCGGCGTCATCGCAATGCCGCTGATCGGTCCGGTCAAGGCACGCGGCAAGACCGCCGCCGGCCTCGCCACCGAGATCTCCGGCCGCTTGCGCAACGGCTTTATCCGCGAGCCGTCGGTGGCGGTGGAAATCGAGGCCTACCGGCCGTTCTTCATCCTCGGCGAGGTCGCGGCGCCCGGTCAGTATGCCTACGTGCCCAACATGACGGTGGAGAGCGCAGTGGCCATTGCTGGCGGCTTTTCGCCGCGCGCCAAGCGCGACGAGGTCACGCTCACCCACGCCACGATCGACGGTGCGCTGCGCAGCGTGGTGCCGCTCGGCACCCTACTCGATCCCGGCGATACCGTGCTGGTCGGCGAACGCTGGTTTTGATCATGCAGGACATGTCAAACAAGCAGCTTCGCATCCTGCACGCCGTCCGCGCGCCGGTCGGCGGCATCTTTCGCCATATCCTCGATGTCGCCAACGGACAGGCGGAACGTGGACACCAGGTCGGCATCGTTGCCGACAGCCTGACCGGCGGCGACCGGGCCGCGACCGCACTGGCCGAAATCGCGCCCCGCCTTTCACTCGGTGTCTACCGGATGCCGATGCAACGCGAACCACACTTCACCGATGCGATGGCCTGGACCCGGTTCATGCGCCTAGTCCAGCGCCTGCGGCCGGACGTGCTGCACGGCCACGGCGCCAAGGCAGGCGCGTTTGTCCGCATGAAACCGGCATCGAAAGATGCCATCCGCGTCTATACGCCGCACGGCGGGTCGCTGCACTACCCCTCGAACACGTTGAAGGGCCAAGTCTACAGCCGCCTCGAACGTGCATTGATGAACCGCACCGAACTGTTCCTGTTCGAGAGCGCGTTCGCACGCAACACCTATCAGCGACTGATCGGCGCCCCATCGGGCCTGGTCAAATGCGTCTTCAACGGCGTCACTGCCGATGAGTTCGATCCCATCGAGACCGCCGATGACGCCACCGGCCTGGTCTATGTCGGCGAGTTCCGGCACATCAAGGGCGCCGACCTGCTAATCGACGCGGTGGCGCAGCTGCGCGCCCATGGCAGACCGGTGACCCTGACTCTCGGCGGCGACGGCGAGGAAACCGCGGCGTTGAAGGCGCAGGTACAGCGGCTCGGTCTGACCGAGGCGGTGCGCTTCATCGGCCACATCAAACCACGCTACGGATTTTCCAAAGGCCGCCTGCTGGTGGTTCCGTCGCGCGGCGACTCCATGCCCTATGTGGTCATCGAGGCGGCCGCCGCTGCCATGCCCATCATCGCGGCCAATACCGGCGGCATCCCGGAAATATTCGATAGCCATACCGACGCGCTGTTCACCGCCGGCAACGTCAATGCGATGGCCGAGGCCATCCGAACTGCGATCGATGCCCCTGAAGCCGCACGCGCACGCGCCGACGCGCTTCGTGAACGGATCTCTCTGTATTTCTCCCAGAAGGCAATGGTGGAAGGCGTCATTACGGGCTACCGTGAAGCCTTCGCAAGACGTTAACCGGCATTTACCCGATAACCAATTCTTCCGAATTGTCCGGTACACTTTGCTGCATCCCATTCCGCCCGGCGCGCATTGACGCAAGCCGGTGAAAGCACGGATTTACGACGTGGAACCGATCAATGCACGCTCCATGCTCGATGCAGCGGCGACCGCAGGCGATGGCCGGCAGGTTGAACGCCGCCGCCGCCTGTCGCCGGCTGCCCTCGCCGTCGCCAACCAGAAAGTCCGCACGGCATATTCGCCGATCGTGATCGCCGGCGTGGTACGCATCGCGGATTTTGTTCTGCTCAGCGTTGTCGGCGTCGTGCTCTATCTGCTCTATGTCGCCCGCATCGACGGGTTCCGCTGGGACTATGTCAGCGCCATCCTCGTCATGAGCGTGGCCGCGGTGATCTGCTTTCAGGCCGCCGATATCTATCACATCCAGGTATTTCGCGGCCAGTTGCGGCAACTGACGCGCATGGCTTCGGCCTGGGCCTTCGTGTTCCTGCTGTTCATCGGCGTATCGTTCTTCGCGAAGCTCGGCGGCGCGGTGTCGCGGCTGTGGATGGCATCCTTTTTCATCATCGGACTGACGCTGCTCGTTGCACAGCGAGCCGCGCTCCGCGCATTGATCCGTCGCTGGGCCCAGCAGGGTCGCCTCGACCGCCGCACCATCATCGTCGGCGCCGACAATAGCGGCGAGACGCTGATCAGGGAACTCAACGCCCAGGAGGATTCCGACCTGCAGATCCTTGGCGTGTTCGACGACCGCAATGACAAGCGCTCGCTCGACACCATCGCCGGCAGCCCCAAGCTCGGCAAGGTCGACGACATCATTGAATTTGCCCGCCGCACCCGCATCGACCTCGTGCTGTTCGCGCTGCCGATCACCGCCGAGGGACGCATTCTGGAGATGCTGAAGAAGCTCTGGGTGCTGCCGGTGGATATCCGGCTGTCGGCACACACCAACAAGCTGCGCTTCCGCCCGCGCTCCTATTCCTATCTCGGCAAGGTACCGACGCTCGACGTCTTCGAGGCGCCCATCACCGACTGGGACCTGGTGATGAAGTGGTTGTTCGACCGCGTGGTCGGTGCACTCATTCTGCTGGCGGCGACTCCCGTGATGGCGCTGGTGGCACTAGCTATCAAGCTCGACAGCCCCGGCCCGGTGCTGTTCCGCCAGAAGCGGTTCGGCTTCAACAACGAGCGGATCGACGTCTTCAAGTTTCGCTCGCTGTACCACGACCAGGCCGATCCGCTGGCCACCAAGGTCGTGACCAGGAACGACACCCGGGTCACCCGCGTCGGACGCTTCATCCGCAAGACCAGCCTCGACGAGCTTCCGCAACTGTTCAACGTCGTCTTCAGCGGCAACCTGTCGCTGGTCGGTCCGCGCCCTCATGCCGTCCAGGGCAAGCTGCAGAGCCAGCTGTTCGACGAGGCGGTCGACGGCTACTTCGCGCGCCATCGCGTCAAGCCCGGCATTACCGGCTGGGCCCAGGTCAACGGCTGGCGCGGCGAAGTCGACAGCGAGGAGAAGATCCAGAAGCGCGTCGAGTTCGACCTTTATTACATCGAGAACTGGTCGGTGCTGTTCGATATCTACATCATGCTGAAGACGCCGGTGTCGCTGATGACCAAAAACGAAAACGCCTACTGAGGCGTCGTGACCGGGCCGGCAGCACCGCCCTGCCGCCGTGTCCCGCGCGACGATGGGAATGCTTCCGGCGTGACGAGATTCCGATGACCGATACCGCATCCGCCGACCTCGCCCCGCCGCACGCGATCGTGCCCGGCGTGATGACGCTGCAGAACTCGCTGCTGTGGCTGGTCGGCTTCGGCGGGGCCATCGTGTTCATCGAGCCCAGCCCCTACGAACTCGCCATGGTGGCCACCATGATCGTCAGCGTCGCGGCGGGGCTGCGGATGCAATATGCCTTCCTGCCGCTGCTGGTGCTGCTGTTTCTTGTCAACATCGGCTACACGATCTGCGCCGCCTACCTGCTCGACAAGCCACCGATCATCAACTGGATCCTGACCTCGTGGTACATGGCCGTGACGGCGATCTTCATGGCCATGGTGATCGCCGAGAACACCGCAGCGCGGATCGACCTGCTCCGCCGCGGCCTGATCGCCGGCGCCGTCGTCACGTCGCTGGCCGGCATCGCCGGTTATTTCAACCTGTTTCCCGGCGCGGGCAGCCTGTTCACCCTGTACGGCCGTGCCAGCGGCATGTTCAAGGATCCCAACGTGCTCGGCGCGTTTCTGGTGCTGCCCGGTCTGTTCGCGCTGCAGAGCGTTGTCAGCGACGGATTCGGACGCGCCCTGCGCAGTGCCATTGCGCTTGCCATCATTACCCTGGCGCTGCTGCTGGCATTCTCTCGCGCGGCATGGGGCCTGTTCGTCATCACCGCCGCCTTCATGCTGTTCACGATGATTCTGACCAGCCCGTCGAGCAAGCAGCGCTCGCGCATCATCATGATGGCACTCGCCGGCATCGTCGCGGTGGTGTTGCTGATCCTCGTGCTGCTGTCGTTCGACTCCATCGCCGACATGTTCAAGCAGCGCGCCAGTTTCGACCAGAAATATGATGAGGGTCGTTTTGGCCGCTTCGGCCGTCATCTGCTCGGCGCGCAGATGGCGCTCGATCTGCCGTTGGGCATCGGCCCGCTGCAGTTCACCAGGTTCTTCCCGGAAGACACCCACAATTCCTATCTGAACGCCTTCATGTCCGGCGGCTGGATCTCCGGCATCTGCTATCCCGCGTTGATCTTTACGACCGTGTTCCTCGGTTTCCGGCTGGTGTTCGTGCGGGTGCCCTGGCAACGCGCCTATCTGGCCGTGTTCTCGGCATTTCTCGGTACCGTCGGCGAAGCCTTCGTCATCGACACCGACCACTGGCGGCACTTCTGGATGATGCTCGGTCTCATGTGGGGCATGTTCGTCGCAGCCCGTCGGTACAGCCCGAGTCCTGCCGGCGGCGCGGCCACGGCCGATGGCTCGTCGGACCTGCGCCGCGTAGCGCCCTCCGGTCAAACGAAAACAGCCCCGCCTGGGGCGGGGCTGTTTCGCATCAAGCCTGAATTTACCGCTGGATGATCACGGTCCGACCGCGCGGGTGACGGTCCCAGCCACGATGATGGCCACGATCGCGACGGACGTATTCGGGGCGGCCGCGACGATAACCATCGCCACGATAGCCGTCGCGGTGGCCGCGATAACCGCCGCCGCCGTTACCGAGCTGAACGCTGATGCCCTGGGCCGCGACCGGCGCTGCGCTGGAGATCACGGCGGCGCTGGAGATCGCCGCAGCGACGGCAATAAAGGCAAACTTCTTAAACATAGGATTGTCCCTTCCTGAAAGTATCGCGGGTCAATGGATGCCCGCACGAATGGTTCCATCCCCTCGGCCATATCGGGACAACCCGCGATAATACGACCTTTTGCGGCAACAACTTGTTAACCTTGCGGGCGCAGTCTTGGCTCCAAGCGAGCGTGGACCGGATGTACGTCGGCGCGAGATCATGGCCCGGAGTGTCTCACTCCGGGCCATTTCCATTTGCGGCACGCGCGACCGCCGCGCCCCCGCAGCGGTCGATCCTGCCAAGCATCGGCCATCCCGGCCGCAGTGTCAGCTCACGCCGCCATCGGCGACAATCGTTCGGCCGGTAACCCAATTGGCGTCGGGCGACGCCAGGAACAACGCGATGCCGGCGATATCGTCGGTCTGGCCGATACGGCCGAGCGGCGTCATTGCCAGGATGCTCGCGCTGCGCTCGGCCAGAATGCCGGCCGTCATTTCGGTCTCGATGACCCCTGGCGCGATCGCATTGACGGTGATGCCGCGCGGTCCGAATTCTTTTGCCAGCGCGTGCGACAATGCGGAGACCGCGGCCTTGGACGCGGCGTAGATCGAGGCACCCGGGATAGGCCTTGTGGCCAGCGCCGACGAGAAATTGATGATGCGACCGCCCGGCGCTGGCATGTGCGGCAGCGCCGCCTGGATCATCGCGACGGTGCCATAGACATTGGTGTCGAAGGTCGCGTGAAACAAAGCCGGATCGGTGGCCTCGAAAGGCCGGTACTCGGCGATGCCGGCACAGTTCACCAGCACATCGATGGTACCGAACCGCGCCACGACCTCCGCCACCATCGCCTTGGCATCTTCAGGCTTCGCCACGTCGCCGATAACAACGATGCCCTGCCCTCCTGCTGCGGTGATCTCGCCGAGAACCTTGTCCGCCGCTTCCCTGCCGCTGCGACAGGCAATCGCCACGCGAAACCCCTCGGCAGCGAAGCGCCTGGCAATGCCGGCGCCGATGCCGCGCGAACCGCCGGTCACGAGCACCACCTTGTTGCGCACCTTGTTAGCGTCGCTCATGCTGCGTCCTTCCTGGCTCCGGCAATCTCGAGCACGCGCGCGCGCCATTGCTGCAAATAGGCTTCGCGGCCGGCGGCATCGATGCGCGGCGCGGCGTAGGCCACGAACGGCGGACAAGATTTCATGCCGAGATATTCCACCATCAGATGCTGCGTTGGATACAGCACCTGATCGATGGGCCCGTAGACATTGCCCGCCGAGAACCGCTCCCCCGTGCCGCCCGTGGTCAGGCACAGCAGGCCAATCTTGTCCTTGAAGTAGCCGCTGTCGAAACGCTTGCCGTCGGCATAGGCGAAGCCGAACGCCATGACGCGATCGAACCAGCCCTTCAGGATCGCCGGCACGCCGCCCCACCAGATCGGAAATATCCAGACAATCATGTCGGCCTTGAGCACGCGCTGCTGCTCGCGCACCAGATCGGGCGCAAAGCCGCCGTTGGCATAAGCGTGGCCCTGCTCGTTCTGATAGTGAAAGCGGCCGGCATCGTGGACCGTGGTGAAGTCATGACGTCCGGCGACCGGGTTGAAGCCTTCATCGTAGAGGTCGGAGACCTCGACATGGTGGCCCGCGACGGTCAGAGCGTCCTGCGCGGCATCTTTCAGTGCGCAGGTAAACGACGTCGGCTCCGGATGGACATAGACCAGCAAGACATTCATGAATCGGTTCCTGCTCAGGCTTTCTTGGCAAAGCCGCCGAACAGGCCGTTCGGAAAGAACAGCAGCACGATCAGCAACAGCGTCAGCGAGATGATGTTCTTGAAGCCGGCGCCGAAGAACACGATGGCCTCGGACTGGACGACGCCGAGGAAGATGCCGCCGACCAGCGCCGCCGGCGGGCTGCCGAAGCCACCGATGATCGCCGCGATGAATCCGTTGATGCCGAACGGACCGCCGACCATGTAGGCAGTGTACTGCGTCGGCGTGATGAGAATGCCGGCGGCGGCGCCGAGCGCCGAGCTGAGTGCGAAGGCGACGATGAGCATGCGCTCGACGGGAATGCCCAGCAATGCTGCGGCTTCGCGGTTCTGGGCGCAGGCGCGCAGCGCCCGGCCCATGCGCGTGCGGTTGAAGAACTGCTGCAGCGCGGACACCATCACGGCGCCGCAGCCAAGCACCCAGAACAACTGGTAGCCGATGGCGATCGGGCCGATCTTGAGCGGGCCGCCGGAGGTGAATTCCGGATAGGTGCGCGGCTGGTCGCCCAGCGTGAGGATCACCACCTGCTCGATCAGCAGCCGCACGGCAAGCGTGGCCAGAATGATCGCGAACAGCGGCGCGTTACGCCGCCACATCGGATTGATGACAAAAATCTGCACGAGCACGCCGACGCCGGCGACCAAGACGATGGCGAGGATCGCCGACAGCCACATCGGCAGGCCGTAACGCGTCAGGATGGTGTGCGCGAACATGCCGCCGAGCATGACGAACACGCCCTGCGCAAAGTTGACGATGCCGCTGGCATTGTAGATGACGCAGAAGCCGATGGCTATCAGGCCGTAGATCAGGCCGATGCCGAGGCCATTGACCAGGCTCTGGATCAGTTCGACGACGCTAGGCATTCTCTTCCTCCACGCCGAGATAGGCGGCAATGACCTCGGGATGGGCCTTGATTTCGTCCGGCGTGCCTTCGGCAATCTTTTTGCCGAAATCCAGCACCGCGATGCGATGCGCGATGCGCGTAACGAGGCCGACGTCGTGTTCGATCAGCAGCACGGTGGTGCCCTGGGCATTGATCTTCTGGATGATGTCGGCGAGGCCCGCAGTCTCCTGGGTATTGAGACCGGCGGCGGGCTCGTCGAGCAGCAGCAGCTTCGGCTTCGAGGCCAGCGCGCGCGCCACTTCCAGCAGCCGCTGTTGGCCATAAGGCAGAATCTCGGCGTCCTGCTCCGCCTGGGCGCCGAGACCGACGAAGTCGAGCAGCTCGTGGGCGCGCTCGCGCACCTCGATTTCCTGCCTGCGGAACCAGGCCGGGCGCAGCAGCGAGGCGGCGACGCCGCCGCGGGTGGCGAGATGGCAGCCGACCTCGACGTTCTCGATCACCGACATGCCCTTGAACAGCCGCACCAGCCGGAAGGTGCGCACCAGGCCCATGGCCGCGATCAGATCCTGACGCATATGGGTGGTGTCGCGGCCGTCGAACGCGATGCTGCCAGACGTCGAGGCGAGAAAGCCCGAGATCATGCTGAAGAACGTGGTCTTGCCGGCGCCGTTGGGGCCGATGACCGCAAACAAGCTGCCCTCGGGGACTTCGAGATCGATCTCGTTATTGGCCGCCAGGCCGCCGAAGCGTTTGGTCAGGCCTTTGACCTTGAGAAGCGCCATGACTACGCCTCCTCCCTTTTGCGCGGCCGGAACAGCTTGCCGAGCGACGACAGGCCCTTCGGCGCGTAGATCAGCATGCCCAGCAGAACGACCGCATAGGCGATGTCCTGAAACTTGCCGACGCTGCGGAAGATCTCCGGCAGCAGCGACGCCACGATGGCGCCGACGATCGGGCCGATCATGGTGCCGACACCTCCGACATAGAGCATGGTGAAGGTGATGATGCTCATCTGCGGACCGAACACTTCGGGGCTGATGAAACCGACCGTGTGAGCGAACAACGAGCCGGCAGCGGACGCATACAGCGCGGCGATGACGAAGGCGATCAGCTTGAAGCGCGGCACGCGGATCCCGAGCGCCGCGGCGCCGTTCTCGCTACCGGAAATGGCACGCAGTCCGCGGCCGAACCGCGAGTCGCGCATGCGCTGCGAAATCCAGAACGCGAAGCCGAGCAGCACCACCAGCGCCACCAGCTTCCAGCGTTCGTTCTCGATCTCGAAGCCGGCGATGCCGAGCGGCGGAATACCGGAATAGCCCATGTAGCCCTGGGTCAGGCTGGTCCAGTGGATCGAGATATCGTAGGTGATGAGCCCGAGCGAGAACGTCGCCATGGCGAGATAGTGCCCGCGCAGCCGCAGCGTGGGATAGCCGATCAGCAAGGCGGCGACGCCTGCCACGACCATGGAGACGATCATCGCCAGCGCCGGCTCCCAGCCATACTGGACGCAAAGGATGGCACTGCCGTAACCGCCGATGCAGGCGAACGCGTTCTGACCGAACGACGCCTGACCGGTATAGCCCATGAAGAAGTTCAGGCCGATGCAGAACACGCCGTAGATCATGGCGAGCTGAAAAACGGTCAGCAGATAGCCGCCATAGATCAGCGCGCCGACGGTGAGCAGCCCGCAGAGGACCAGCAGGCCGATCTGGAACCGGTCGAGACTGACGCGCGCGGTGCGCGCGGCGGGCTCAGGTGAAGTAGTACTGGGCGAGGTCATGATGCGACTTGATCTCGTGCGTCGGCAATTCGGCGCGCACGCGGCCGGAGGAAAGGATGTAGACGCGCTGGGCAAGCTTGAGCGCCAGCGGCGCCTTCTGTTCGACCAGCAGGATGCCGAGGCCCTCTTTGTTGAGCGCACCCAGCGTCGAGAGAATTTCCGTGGCGACGCGCGGCGCAAGACCGAGCGACGGCTCGTCGAGAATCAGCAGTTTCGGATCGGCCATCAATGCGCGGCCGACCGCTAGCATCTGCTGCTCGCCACCCGACATCGACGACGCGGTCTGCGACACCCGCTCCTTAAGGCGCGGAAACAGCGAGAACACTTTTTCCAGCTGGCGGTCGCGGTCGGCCTGCGAACCGGTCAGCTTGTAGGCGCCGATCTGCAGATTTTCCCGGACGCTCATGTCGCCGAACAGGCCACGGCCCTCCTGCACCATGATAATACCGAGATCGGCCAATTGATGGGTTTTCAGGCCGGTCACGTCCCGGCCCTTGAACGCTACCTGACCGGTACTGGCGATCAGTCGGGTGATGGCGCGGAGCAAGGTGGTCTTGCCCGCGCCATTGGGCCCCAGGATGGTAACGAACTCACCCGGCGCCACGTGGAGACTGGTCGGACGAAGCGCCTCGATGTGGCCGTAGCGAGCTGCCAGATCGTGGACAGCAATAAGATGCGTAGTGTCGGCGTTCACCGTCATTTCTTCAGGACCAGCTTGCCGTCTTTCACCGAGGCGATCACGTAAGGATTTTGCGTAATGCCGATGTGTTGCTGGGCCGTGAAATCGTAGGACGCACCCGCGCCGTCGTAGTGGCCGAGTTGCTCGAATGCGTTGCGTACCGCTTCGCCTTCGGTGGTGCCGGCCTTCTTCATGGCCGCTGCAAGCATCAGCAGCGAATCCCACGCGCGCGACGCCTGCGCATTGTCCGTCCGGCCGTATTTGTCTTTCATCGCCTTGACGAACGGCTCGGCCGCGGCGCGGGCCTTGGGATCGGTGATGACGCTGATGTCATCGGACGCAATCTGGATCAGCGGCGACGGGACCAGGTACTGTTCGCCCAGCACCTTGCCGGCGGCCTGTAGGATGTCGAGCTCGTTGATGCTGCCCAGCATCAGCATCTTGGTCAGACCGAGACTGCGGATGTTGTTGGCCACGGTGACCACGGCGTTGCCCTGGCCCAGCATGATCAGGGCTTCGGCGCCGGCGGCATTGATACGACCGATCTGCACGCTAAAGTCGGAGTCGTCCTGCTGGTAGGTCTCGCTGGCGACGACCTTGAGGCCGAACTCCTCTGCGCCCTTCTCGGCCAGGCCCTTCATCAGCAGGCTGTACGGACTCGGATCGGACAGGATGCCGATCTTGCGGATCTCCGTCTTCTCCTTGAGATAGGCGTAGCGGGTATCGACCTCATATTTCGGCGGCGGCAGGAACTGGAATGCCCATTTGATCTCTTCCGGCTGGCGCGGCAGGATCGAGCACAGGAACATCGGCAGCTTCGCCTTCGAGACGAAGCTGGCGGCAGCGAAGTTGCCGGCCGAGATGCAGCCGCTGTCGAAGGCGACGACCTTGTCCTCGGACATCATCTTGCGATAGACGACGACCGCCTGCTGCGGCGTCGACTTGTTGTCCTCGGTGACCAGTTCGAGTTTCTTGCCGAGAACGCCGCCCTGCTTGTTGACCTCCTCGATGGCGACGGCCAGGCCGTCACGCCAGTGGCCATCGGTGGCGGAGCCGTAACCCGTCAGGCCGAGCGAGGAGCCGATCTTGATCGTCTCCTGTGCCACAGCCGGCAGTGCCGTCGCCATCGTCAGCAGCATGGCGACAACAAGCGCGTTGCGCGATCTCATGTGTCCCTCCCGGTGTTTTATTTTGTTTGGCTTGTTATTGGCAGCTTCAGTAAACGCGGCGGCTCCGTCAGGACGGGCCGCCCACCTTGCCGCGAACATCCTTCAGGTTGGATGTCGCCGCCTGGCGTAGAAAACCCTGGTCCGAATTGAGCACGAACACGGTGGCGCCGCGCGAATTCAGCCACTCGGCCTCGGTGGCGTTGCCGACATAGACGCTGATCGGCTTGCCGGCCTTGCGGCCGGCTTCCGAAATGAGCTCGACCGCACGCAGTACCGCCGGCGGGTCCTTGGTCTCGTCGCCAAACGCCGCGGTGAGATCGCCGCGTCCGATGAACAGCGAGTCGACGCCCTCGACGGCAGCGATGGCGTCGATCTCGTCAAGCGCCACCGGGTCCTCGATCTGGGCGACGAACACCATCTGCGCGTCGGCGGCCGCGATGTGCGTCCACATCGGCACACCGCTGTAGTTGCCGGCGCGGGTGCTGGTCGCGAAGCCGCGGCTGCCGTTGCGATAGCGGAACAGCGCCGCGATCTCGCGGGCAGCCGCCGCGGTCTTCACATGCGGCACCAGCACGCCGGTCGCGCCGCAGTCGAGCACGGAGAGGATCGAATCCGGACCGGGCACGCGCACCAGCGCCGGAATGTCGTGGGCCCGCGCCGCCAGCAGGGCGATGTCGCTGGTGGTGCGGTCGAACGGGCCGTGCTCCTGGTCGATCACCACGAAATCGTAGCCGATGTTGCCGAGGATCTCGGTGGCGTGGCTGGTCGGGGTCTTCAGGAAGGTGCCGACAAGTTTATCGCCGGCCAGCATGTGCTGCCGGAAGGTGGAAGCATTGGTCATATCATCAAGCCTTTGCCGCTGTGGTCTGGGTCGTCGTCGGCGGCATCGGATATTCGTCAGCGTTCAGGATCCAGCCCGGCTTTTGCGAGAAGTCGAGGCGAGGTGGGCAGAAGATGTCGACCAACTGGTTGAACTCCTTGCCGCAGGCTTCGGTGGTGTGGATCGACGGCGGCGGAATGAAAGCGAGCGACGGCGTCTTGCACAGCTCGTGATCGTCCTCGCGCCAGTTCGCCTTGTTGACCGTCCACGGCCAGCGCAGGTGATGGACGAACTCGCCTTCGACGGCGAGCGAGCACTGCTCGAAATCGTCATGATGATGCGGCGACAGTTTTGCAGCGTCGCGCGGGCCCTGATAGCCGTCGAGATAGTTCACCATGATGGTGGTGCAGCGCCAGATGCGGCCGAAGCGGCCGGGCTCCGGCGCCACGTCGAGGCTGTAGACGCGCAGACGAAAGCCGTCCTTGGGCGCCGGCCAGTCTTCCAGCAGCGCCACATACGGCTTCGCATGGGCGTAGGACGCGGCGTTGGCGCATTTGGCGGCGAGATCGGTCGAGCGCGTGGTAAAGATGCGCTGGATACGGCCGGGTTCGATGATCTTGATGCTCGACGCGCCGGGCGGCACGAAGGCCAGCGAGCGGCCGTTGACGCGCTGGGTGCCGTCGGCGGTGGTGATCTCGACAACCACCTTGGGGTCGGACAACAGCACGGCGTATTCGTCGGGCTGATCGGTGCGGGCGAGAACGCCGCCGGCCTTGCCCTCGGTATAGGCGACCAGGAAATTCTGGCCGCGGCCGGACCAGCTCTTACCTTCCGGACCGTCGTCCTGCGGCGGCTGCTCGTAGAACTTCAGGTATTCGGCCTGCCCGAACGGGCCCGGCGGCACAGGCTTGGCGGCAGCAGCGGCAGGCGCGAGCTTGGCGCGCGGATCAGTAGCGTCATACATGAGCGATCTCCCTTCAACTTTTGGTTCGGTCGCCTAGTCTAGGCGACCGGCAGCGCGCGGCGCACCGGCCATTTCGTGCGTTCCATTGTGCGGAACGTCAGTTGGCCCGTGCCGCGGCGACGTCCGCCTCGATGCCCATCGCGCGCGCGGTGTTGGTCGAGATCATCTTGCGGATCTGCTCGTCGTCGTAGCCGAGGTCCATGCACAGCCGGATGCCGCGGCGGAAGCCGTCGAGCGGACTGAAGGTGCCGGTCTGGCCGAGATCCGAGCACAGCATGGTCTGCTCCACTCCTGCGGCCTCGATCTGGTTGCGCAGATCCTCCGGCTCACGGCTCTTGAACTTGCAGCCTTCGAGGAACATGCACAGCGAGTGCTCGACAAAAGCCCCCATCGCCGCGATGCCTTTGACATCGTTCAGCGAGGCATCGACAATGTCTTCCGGATGGGTGAACACTAGGCGCTTGACGCCACGGCGCTGCGCTTCTTCGAACACCACCCAGGTCTCGCTGACATGGAGATGGCCGCTGGCCAGCACCATATCGTTGCTGGCGACGATATCGAGTACTTCCTTGACGTCGTCGCGCACCGTCTTGTCGCCGTTCAGCACCGGGATCGCGGTGACGGGCCGCATCTTCTCGGTCGATGCCGGATGCACCCATTTCGCCGACTCCTGCCAGCGCAGGTGGTTCTCCGCGGCAAGCGTCGGCATCCAGACGATCTTGCCGCCCATGGCGGCGGTGTGCTCGACCGCATAGGGGTTGAAGCCGCCCACCACGTTGTTGAGCACGATGCTCGAATAGATCTTCGTCTTCAGCTCGGGATGGTGCTTCCTGATCAGCGCCGCGGTCATCACGCCGCTGTAGTCGTGATCCTTGGTCACCACGGCCGCGAAGCCGGCCTCCGAGGCCTGCTGCAGCAGCTCGAGATGATCGATGCCGCGCAACGCGATCGAGGGGCCGCTGTGCACATGCGGATCGATCGCGCCTTTCAACAAGGCATCAATGCGCTGCTCGACGTCGGAATTTGCCGGTCCTGTCATTTCCTCACCGCCTTCTTGGTTCTAGCGCTGCCCGGTGATCTCGCATAAATTGTTCGCCAGAGCGGAACGCTGTTTCATTTTAAGTTAATGCAGTGTCGAACGGCCTGTCAACAGCCAAGCGGAATCTCGGCTCGATGAGCGCCAGCGTTGCAACATCGATTGCACTTGCGCGACTTTGCGTTACGTTGTTCCGCGCTCGTGAACTGCTGCGGAGATCCGATGAACGAACTGAAACCGGGCGGGGTCCACTCCGTCCAACTTGCCATCGATGTGCTGGAGGCGGTCGCCTTCGCTGACGACGAGTTGGGCGTGACGCAGATCGCCGAACGCCTGAACATGACCAAGGGATCGGTGCACCGGCATCTGCAGACGCTGGTCGAACGCGGCTATCTGGCGCAGAACGCGACGACGTCGCGCTACGCCATCGGCCCGCGGAGCCGCCTGCTCGCCCGGCATGCGCCGGAGACGGATCTCGTGCACCTCGCCGACGGGCCGATGCGGCAATTGCGCGATGCGCTTGGGCATCCGGTGGTGCTGTCCGAAATGACGCCGCGCGGCGCGCTGGTTCTGAGCAAGCTGTCCGGCAGGTCTCCGATCGAAATCGGCGTGCGGCCGGGCAGCGAGCTGGCTTTTCATGCCTCGGCCCAGGGCAAGGTGATGCTGGCGTTTGCGCCGCTGCCGCTGCGTGCCCGACTGCTCGGCCAGCCGCTTCAGCGCTTCACCGACAGGACCATCGTGTCGGCACGCAAGATCGAGCAGGAATTGCAGGAAGTTGTCCGGCTGGGTTTTGCCACGGCGCCGGAACAGGCCATGCTCGGCCTGAACGCGGTGGCGGCGCCGATCTTCGATGCTCAGGATGCCTGCATTGCCTGTGTCGCACTGGTCGGCTCGATCCAGTTTCTGCCCGAGAAGCCGCGGCCGTCCGATGTGGCGCAGCCGATCGAGACGGCCCGGCAGATCTCGCGCAAGCTCGGCCAAGGCCACGGCGCGGACCAGCCCGCCGCTGCAAAGCGCGGCGGCCGAACGCCGCGCCGCGCCCCCGTGTGATGCCAGGTTATCGACGACGCCTTGTCAAAAGGTGATGTTGGCGTCCTTGATGATCGGGCTCCACTTGTCGATCTCGGACTGCGTGAAGGCCGCCAGATCGGCCGGACTTCCGCCTGCCGGCTCGGAACCGAAGCTGACCAGCGATTCCTGGGTCTTCGGATCTTTCAGCCACACATTGGTGGCTGCATTCAGTCTGTCCACGATGTCGGAAGGCACCTTGGCCGGCACCAGCATGGCGTACCAGACACTGGCCTCGAAACCTGGAAGGCCGGACTCCGCGACCGTCGGCACATCCGGCAGCACCGACCACCGTTTGGACGATGCAATGGCCAGCGCCTTGATCTTGCCTTCGCGGACGTTGGACACGTAAGGCGCCATCGAGTCCATGCCGATATCGATGTGACCTCCGAGAAGATCGGCGAGGATGGCGGCCGCACCGCGGTACTGCGTCTTGCCGAATTCGATGCCGGCCTTGCTTGCCAGCAGTTCCCCGGTGATGTGGCCCAGCGTGCCGTTGCCGGGAAAGCCGCCGGTGACCTTGTTCGGATTAGCTTTCGCATAGGTGATGAATTCGGCCAGCGAGTTATACGGCGCATCGGGCCGAGCCGTGACGATCACCGGCGCCTTGCCGACCAGCACGACCGGCGCGAAATCGCGCTGCGGATCGTATTCCATGTGCTTGTACATCAGCTTGTTGGTGGCGGCTTGCGACGTCGTCGCAAACAGGATCGTGTAGCCATCAGGTGCAGCGCGCGCAACGCTGGCCGCGCCGATATTGCCGCCGGCGCCGCCCTTGTTTTCAACGATGAAGGGCTGACCGAACTTCGCGCTCAATTCCTGGGCGAGGCTACGGGCGATCACATCCGAGGTGGTGCCGGCCGTGAACGGCACAACGATCGTGACAGCATGCGTCGGCCAGGTCTGGCTGTGACCTGGTGCAGCATGCGCAAGGCAGAATGTCGCCGCAAGCAGCCCCAGTGCGGTCGCCCGCCGGTTCATTGATCGCATATCGTCAATCCTTTCGAATGCTCGCTTCGCCGTCGGCAACATATTTTTTCCAGTCGTCGGTCCGCAATGGCATATCGGAAAACGCCTTGCGCTGATCCGCGGCAACGCCGACAAGCTCGGCGGCCGTGAGCCCCTTGCGCTGCAGGTAAGCATCAAGCTCCTGCAAGGCGTCTGACAGCACCGACGATCCGCGCAGCATCACCTCCGAGGCCATCTCCACGGCGCTGGCACCGGCCAGCATCGCCCGGACGATATCGAGTCCGTTGCGCACGCCATTGGTGGCAATCAACGGCTTGTCTGGACCGTTCTGCTGTCGCGACACGGCCAGCCAGTAACAGGTGAGCGGCAGATTCCAAAACCCGCCGACCCCCAGGGCGGTGCCCAGAAGCGGCTGCAATGTCTCGACGTCGGGGACGAATCCAAGCAGGCGTCCTGCCATGATGACCGCGTCGCCGCCGCCGCGATACGCCGCAGCAGCGAGATCGGGCACGCGCTCGCTCTGCCCGGTGAGCTTGACCCACAATGGAATGCCGATCGCCTGCCGCACCGTGGAGACGATCATCGCCACCCGCTCGGGATCGAGCTCGGTCGACACCACGCCTCTGGCCTGGCTCGCATAGGGCGTGCCGATGTTGAGTTCGAGGATGCGCACACCGGCCTGCTCGACCTGCCTGGCCATCGCCACGGTGTTCGCGAGATCCGCGACGATCAGGCTGGCAATGGCATAAGAATCCATCGCCTTGGCCTCGCGATCGAGCTGCACCGTCTGCTCGAGCCAGGCCGCGAAGTCCTGCGGGGTCAGCCCGGAGCGGGTGGCGATGAACGCCGTGGCCGGCGCCTCCGGCGTCCACGGGATTTCGCGCCACTGCTCGTCCAGCAGCATGTACTGCGCGCGCTGCAGCCGGTCGCGGCCGCGCTCCGACTCGTTGATGGACTTGACCACCACCGCGCCGGCGCCGGTGCGCAAGGCGCGCCGAACGCCATCCGCCGCGATGTGGTGCTCGGCCGATCCGGCGATCAGCGGATTCTTCAGCGGTGTGCCGCCGACGGTGACATTCATGCGGGTCATTGCGCGCTCGCCCGGTAGCCGAGGATCGCCTTGACCTCGAGATATTCCTCAAATCCGAACACCCCGAACTCGCGGCCATTGCCCGACTGCTTGTAGCCGCCGAACGGCAGGCTGCGATCGAAGCGCGCGCCGTTGAGATAGACCCGCCCTGCCCGGATGCGGTTGGCGATTTTTCGCGCGCGGTCGAGGTCTTTCGACTGCACGAAGCCCGCCAGGCCGAATGGCGTGTCGTTGGCGATGTCGACCGCTTCGTCCTCGGTGTCGTAGCTCATGATGGACATCACGGGCCCGAAGATCTCCTCGCGGGCGATCCGCATCTGCGGCGTCACGTCGCCGAACACCGTCGGGCGAACGTAATAACCGCGATTGACTTCCGCCGGCCGTCCCATGCCGCCGGCGATTAGCGTCGCGCCTTCGTCGATGCCGGACTGGATCAGATCCTGAATCTTGTCGAATTGTCCCTGGTTCACCATCGGCCCCATGGTCGAAGCCGGATCGAGCGGGTCGCCGAGGCGTATGCTGTCGACGGCCTCGCGCGCCGCCGCGAAGGCCGCGTCGCGCGAGGCGCGCGGGATCAGCATGCGCGTCGGCGACTGGCAGTTCTGGCCGCCGTTGGTATAGCAGGCGTGTACGCCTTCGATCACCGCAGTCTTCAGGTCTGCGTCGCCCAGGATGATATTGGCGGACTTGCCGCCCAGCTCCTGGGCCACGCGCTTCACCGTGTCCGCGGCCAGCTTGGCCACCCGGATGCCGGCGGATGTCGATCCTGTGAACGACACCATGTCGATGGCGGGATGGGCGGCGATCGCCTCGCCCACCACAGGTCCGTCGCCGTTGACGAGATTGAAGACACCGGCCGGGATCCCGGCATCGTGAATGATCTCGGCGAGCAGCATGGCACTGAGCGGCGCGATCTCACTGGGCTTCAGCACCACGGTGCACCCGGTCGCCAGCGCCGGTGCGACCTTGGAGGCCACCTGGTTGAGGGGCCAGTTCCACGGCGTGATGAGTCCGCAGACGCCAATCGGTTCACGCCGGACGATTTCGGTCCCCATCCGCTCCTCGAACCGGTACTCCGCCAGCACGCGCGCGGCCTCTTCGAAGTGAAACAGCGCGACGGTCGCCTGGCGTTCGGTCGCAAAGGTGATCGGTGCGCCCATTTCGAGCGTCATCATCCGCGCCAGGTCGGGCAGCCGCGCCCTGAAGCCCTCGATGACCTTCCGCAGGTAGGTGAGGCGGGCCTCGACGCTGACGTCGCACCAGGTCGCGAAAGCGCGGCGGGCCGCTCTGGCGGCACGATCGACATCCTGCCGCGAGCCCAGGCTGATTTGCGCAAAGGTCTCCTCGGTGGCGGGATTGACGATGCCCAACGTCGACGGCGTGGCCGGATCGACCCAGGCGCCGTCGATGTAGAACTTCAACTTGTTCATTGTGCTTTCTCCATGTCGCGGGCGTCAGACCTAACAGTCTGCTGAAAAACCCTAGATTTGAGAGTTTTCTTGTCTCTCTGCGGTCGTTATCGAAGTGGGGAGCGGTGAGGGAGCGCGCTTATCGGCGGGGTGCCGGGGTTGTCCCCGAAGCCGGTGGCCTATGCTGCGAGCAGTTTGGGGATGCGGATCAGATTGTAGGCGATCAGGTTAAGGAGAAAGTCGGCGGCGACGCGACCGATGCCGCGATGCTTGGTCTTGCGCATGGTGCCGTGTTGTTTGCCCCAGCCGAAGATGCACTCGATCATCGCTCGGCGTGATTGCGACATGCCATAGCCGGGATGTCGTGTGGTGCGATCGTCGATGGCGCTGGTGCGGGTCTTGCCGGCTTTGGTGACGGCGTTGTTTTGCGTCACATGCGGCGTCACGTCGATGGCGCGAAGCTTGGCCACATGATCGGCGGTGTCGTAGGCCTTGTCCTCACCGGCCGTGATGCGGCGGCGGGCCGTCTTGCGCCGAGCCTTCAACATCGTCTCCGAAGCGCGGCGCTCGGCCGTGCCATTGGCGTGCGTAACCATGCCGGCGACTGCCAGGCCATGCCGGTTCTCCATGGTCGCGTGGCCCATATAGCAAAGCCTGGCCTCGCGCCCGGCCGCCTTGCGGTAGAGCCTGCTGTCGGGATCGCTGGTGCTGGCATGGGTGTCGTTCTTGCGCTTCTGGCCATGGAAATTGGCGCCGTTGTCATCGTCGCCACTGCCGTCCTTGGGACGAAAGCTCTTCTGCGAAGCCCAGGCTTCGATCAGCGTCCCGTCCACCGAAAAATGCTCGTTCGACAATAGCGGCCTGACCTGGGAATGGTTCAGGAGCCTGGCCATGAACTTCGCAAACACCTCGCCGTTCTGCAGCCTGTCGCGGTTCTTGGTGAAGGTGGTCGGGTCCCAGACCGGATCGTCCGGTGAAAGCCCTACGAACCAGCGATATAAAAGATTATAGTTCAGCCGCTCCATCAGCCGGCGTTCCGAGCGGATGCCGTAGAACACCTGCAGCAACAGCGCGCTCAGTAATTGTTCGGGAGGAATCGAAGGACGTCCCTCGCTGGCGTAAAGCTTCGCCAGGCTACGGCTCAACTCACCCAGCACATCCCGGACAAGCTCGCGGATCTTCCTCAGAGGGTGGTTCGTCGGCACCCGCTTGTCTGGTGAAATGTACGAAAACAACCCGCCCTGATCCACAAAATTGCCGCGCATGCTCGTCTCCACCGATTCGAGATGACAAAGTGAATCATCAAGAAAACCGCTTGGCGAGCTGGTTTTTCAGCAGACTGCTAAAGGTGGCGGCCCTCGTCCACCGGCACCACAATTCCCGTCGAACTGGTGAGGTGGACGATGCACGCCACGACGGCCCTTGCGACGTCGTCGGGCGTGGTGATGTGGGCGAGCGGCATCCGGTCGGCGACCTTCTGCAGCTGTCCACGCGTTCGCCCGGCGACGAAATCGGTGTCCACGCCGGCCGGCGAGATCGAGAACACGCGGATCTGCGGCCCGAGGATTTTGGCGAGCGCGACCGTCAGCGCGTCGACGCCGGCCTTCGCCGCCAGATAGGCCAGGCTGCTGCCCATCCCCGTGCGCGCCGCGATCGACGAGATGTTGACGATGGTCGCGCTGCTGCCCTTTTCCAGCAACGGACGGAAAGCCCGGACCATGGCGAATGGTCCGCGCAGATTGATCGTCACGGTGCGATCGAAGATCGCGTCGGTCAGCCCGTCAAGATCGTTGGCCGGCACGGGCGTAGTCGCGCCTCCGCAATTGACCAGTGCATCGAGGCGCCCGTATTTTTCCGTCACAGCCGCCGCGGCTGCCGTGATGGATTGCGGATCGTCGATGGCGATGCGCATGGCGAGGTGCCCGGTGCCCTGCAGGCCGGCGACCACCTCTTCGGCCTGTTCCCGCCGGCTGTTGTAGCCGACCACGACAGCGCCCCCCAGCGCGGCAAGCCGCACCGCGATGGCCTTGCCGATGCCGCTGCTGCCGCCTGTGACGAGCGCGACTTTCGGGATCGGTAACGCAGGAACTTGGATGGCGGACATCTCAGGTGCTTTCAATTGAATCGACAGAGATCTGCGATCAGGCCTCGTGTCCCGGACGCGGTGCGGCATTCTTATGCCGCTCCGCAGAGCCGGGACCGTGCCGAGCTCGGAGTTTTTGGCGGTCCCGGCTCTGCAGTGCATGTCGCCTCCTGACGGAGGCGCATTGCACTGCGTCCGGGACAAGAGCCCTCTTTCTTACATCGTGATCTTGGCGGCCTCGATCACCGGCTTCCACTTGGCGAGCTCGCTGGCGATGAATGCCTTGAGATCCTCCGGCGTGCCACCGACCGGCTGCAGCGCATTCTGCGCGAGCAGCGCCTTGCCCTTCTCGCTCTTCAGGAAGGCGTTCACCAATTCGTTCAAGGTGCTGACGATCTCCTTCGGCGTGCCTGTCGGCGCGACCATCGCGTACCATGCGGAGGCCTCAAAACCCTTGAAGCCGGATTCCTGCACCGTTGGAACGTTGGGCAATTGTGCCGCGCGATCGCTGGTGGTCACGGCGAGCGCCTTGATCTTGCCCGTCTCGACCAGCTGCACATAGGTCGGCATGAAATCCATCACGACATCGACAACGCCACCGAGCAGGTCGGTGGTCAGCGGCGCCGTTCCGCGATACGGCACGTTGGTCATCTTCACGCCGGTGAACTGCTGGATCAGTTCCGAGGTGATGTGCCCGAGCGTGCCGTTGCCGGGATGGCCGACATTGACCTTGTCCGGGTTCGCCTTGGCGTAAGCGATCAGTTCCGCGAAGGTTTTCGCCGGGAAATCGAGCTTGGTCGCGACGATCAGCGGCGACTTGGCAACGAGGATCACCGGCATGAAATCCCGCTCCGGATCGTAAGCGAGGCTCTTGTACATCAGCTTGTTGAGCGCGATCGGCGCAGGCGTCCCGAACAGCAGCGTGTAGCCGTCAGGGCTCGCCTTTGCGACGGCGGCGCCACCGATGCCGCCGCCCGCCCCTGCGCGGTTGTCGACGATGAACTGCTTGCCGAGGTTTTCGCCGAGATTGTTGGCGACCGCACGCGCGAGCGTATCGACGGCGGACCCTGCCGGAAACGGCACGATCAGGGTGACCGGATGATCCGGCCATTTTTGCGCCGCGGCCTCGTGACAGGGCGCGAAAGCGAGGACCAGGCCGACAAGGCCGAGAGACAAGAGACGCATGGCTTCCTCCGATTGTGCTGCAGGTTTGCCCTGCGTTGTTTGGTGTCAGTCAAGTCAGTCAAGTCAGCGAATTATCGTCACATGGGCAGCGCCAGCATCTCGCGGGCCTCCCGCGCCGTCGCTATCTGTCCGCCAAGGGATTCGACGATGCCGCGCGCCTTCTCGACCATGGCGGCGTTGGTCTCGGCGAGAACGCCCTTGCTGAGATAGATGCCATCCTCGAGCCCGACACGGACATGGCCGCCTGCGAGATAGGATTGCACCACCATCGGAAAGGCGCTGCGTCCGGTGCCGAAGGCAGTCCACACCGTGCCGGGCGGAAGCTGGCTGCGTGCATACAGCACCGTCTCCGGCGATGGCTGGAAACCGTACTTCACGCCCATCACGATCGAGCTGAGGATCGGGCCCTGCAGCGTGCCGTCGGCGATGAGATCGCGGCAGAGGGCGATGTCGCCGGAGTCGAACAGTTCGATCTCCGGCTTCACGCCGGCCTGGCGGATCACCGCCGCCATGCGGCGAACATTTGCCGGCGTGTTGATCACCACCTGCCCGCCGGAATTCATGGTGTTGAGGTCGAGCGTGCAGATGTCCGGCTTGAGCAGTGCAACATGCGCCACCCGATCTTCCGGCCGCATCAGCGTGGTGCCGGGACCGGCAACCTTCGGATCCTCCGCATCGGGAACGAAACGGCCGCCCGGCCCGGTGGTCAGGTTGAGGATAACCTCCTTGTTCCCGGCGCGGATGCGATCCACCACGTCACGGTAGTAGTCGATCTCCATGGAGGGACGGCCGGTCTCGGGATCGCGAACATGGATATGCACGATGGCCGCACCTGCCGCAGCCGCGCCGAGACAGGCTTCGGCGATCTGCGCCGGCGTGATCGGCAGATGCGGAGTCATCTCCGGCGTGGTCTGGTTACCCGTCACGGCACAAGTGATGACGACACGTGATTGCATGGGCTGGCTCAATCCTCGGCGTTTCCTGTTGCCGTCTTCGACGGCTTGTTCGAAGTACTACAATGCAAGCCGGCACGGTGGCTTGTGGAATGTCCCGCCATTCCGCACAATGGAACGTCGCACGGTTCAGCGTGCAGTGCGGTCAGGCGGCAGAGCTAGCCAAGTCGCGCCACTCCGCCGATCTCATCGGCCAGGCGGTTCAAGCCATCGGCCAAAGCCTTGGGAATCTGGATCGTCTGGTTACCGCTATGACGTCGGGTCCAGCTGCGCTCGCCCGGCGTGCGCAAGGCCCCGTTCCGCGCTTTCGAGCCGCGCACCCGCGCCAGCTCCGCCGACGCCGCATCGCGAAACGCCTGCTCCGGCCGGAAGTGACCGATATCGATAGCGAGGAACAGCAGCGAACACAGGAACGGCCTGGACAGGTCGCCGTACAGCGGCGCGACGTCGTCGCCGCCCGGCCCCTGCGCCAGCAGGCTGGTCATCAGATTGATCGCCATCGCAAGGCCGAAGCCCTTGGCGCCGCCGGAGGGCAGCAGCATGCCGTCGATGGCAGCCTTTGCATCCGTGGTGGGGTCGCCGTCGCGGTCCACCGCCCAGGTCGGTGGAAGTGGCTTCCCTTCCCGCTCATAGACGCGGATCTTGCCGAGCGCCGCCTCGCTCATGGCCATGTCGAGCACGAAATCCGGTCCGTCGGAAACCGGCAACGCGATCGACAACGGATTGTTGCCGACCAGCTTCTCGAGGCCGTCCGGCGCCGGCATCATCGGCTTGGTATTGCACATGGCCATGCCGACGCAGTTGCTGTCGCTGGCCTGTTGCGTATAGCGGGCTGCCGCGCCGAAATGGAAACTATTGCGGACCGCCACCACGCCGACGCCGAACGTCTTGCTGCGCTCGATAGCGATCTTCATGGCCCGGTCGCCAGCGAGATGGCCGAACATGCCGCGCGCGTCGAGCACCGCGGTCGCCTCGCGGCTCTCGACCACAACAGGCTCGACCTCAGCCGACACGCTGCCGAGCAGCAGCCGCCGGATATACATCTCCGCCTGCGACAGTCCGTGCGACGGCAGACCGGCGACATCGGCATCGACCAGCGCGCGCCCCATCTCCACCGATGCGGCCGGCGGTAGCCCCGCGCGCTCGAACAGGCCGGCCAGGAACGCCTCAGCCCGCGTCACCGGAATGGAGATCTGGTCAGTCATGGCGCCCTCTGCGGTTGGCTACGCGGCCTGCGATGGAGGCACCAGATGGGCCAGTTGCGGATCGACGATCAGCACGACCTTGCCGATCTGCTCATTGGCGTCCAGCAGGGCATGCGACTGTGCCACCTCCGCCAGCGAGAATGTCGCGAATACATCCAGCCGCATCCGGCCGCTCTCCAGCAATGGCCAGACCTGCTGCACCAACGCCTCGGCGATGCGCGCTTTATATTCGGGCGGACGCGGACGGATGGTGGATCCGGTGAGCGTCAGCCTGCGCCGCACGATCTGGCGCACGTTGATATCGGCGCGCTCGCCGAGATGGCTGGCGATCAGGACAAGGCGGCCATCGAAGGCCAGCAGTTGCAACTCGCGATCCGTATAGGGGCCGGCCTGGGCATCGAGAATGACATCGACGCCGTTGTTTCCGGTCGCTTCCAGCAGCGGCTTGACCCAGTCTTCGCGATAATCGAGCGCGATGTCGGCGCCGAGGTCGCGGCAGATCTGGCGCTTCTGCTCGGACCCTGCGGTGGCGAACACCCGCGCCCGGCGCAGCAACCGGGCGATCTGGATGGTCGCCATACCGACGCCGCTGGTGCCGCCCTGCACCAGAATGCTTTCACCCTCTGCCAGCCGCCCGAGCAGGATGATATTGTTCCAGCCGGTAAACAGCACTTCGGGAAGCGCCGCCGCCTTGACGAAATCGTAGCCCCTGGGCAACGGCATGCATTGCACCGCCGGCACGTTGCAGTATTGCGCGTAGCCGCCGCCGGTGACCAGCGCGCACACGGCGTCGCCGACGCGCGGCCAGGTCACGCCCTCGGCCACAGCGACGACCACGCCGGCGATGTCGAGGCCGGGAATCTCCGAGGCGCCAGGCGGCGCCGGATAGAGGCCGCGGCGTTGCTGGATATCCGGCCGGTTGACGCCGGCCGCGACGACACGGACCAGCACTTCGCCGGCCCGCACCTCGGGCAGCGGCTCATGAGCAAATACTAGAACTTCGGGGCCGCCAGGTTGCGTGATCCTGACGGCCTGCATCAGAGAAGGCAATTCGGGCATATCAGGCCGCGTTCTGCCCGGCCGCCTGGGCCGGCGGCAGGTTCAGGAACGCCGCGGCGTTGCCGCCGATCAGTTGCCGGATGGTCGCTTCCGGCATCTGCAGGTCGAGCAGCATCTGGGTGATGGCGCGGAAGCCGTCCACCGGCCGCATCGACGCCAGCAGGCCGAGGTCGGACGACAGGATGGTCTTGTCGACTCCGGCCACTTCGATGAGATGCGCGAGATCGTCGGCGCTGAACTTCTTCGACTTGCCGTCGATGAACATGCAGATCGAATGTTCCATGGTGACGCCGATGCCGGTCAACTGCTGGATGTCGGAGTCGGCGAAGCCGACCACATAGGTGGGATGGTTGACCAGCATCTTCTTGACGCCGCGGCGGACCGCCTCTTCGAACAGCACGTGCTGTTCGCTGACATGCAGGTGACCGCCGGCGAGAATGATGTCGGCCTCGGCGATCAGATCGATCACCTTCTTGGTGTCGTCGGTCAGCTTGCCGTTGGCATCCAGCGCCGTCAGCGGGATGGGATCGAGCGATTTCTTCGACGTCTTGGGAAAATTCTTGGCGGCGCCGCTGTTCTGCACGTTGATATGGTTGGCGGCCGACAGCGTCGGCATCCAGACGATCTTGCCGCCCAGGTTGATGGCATGGTTGACGGCGTGCGGGTTGATGCCGCCCGACGCATTGTTCAGCGCCACGCCGGAAAACAGCCTCACGCCGAGTTCGGGGAACAGCTTTTCCAGAATGATGGCGTGGGCCATGCCGGGATAGAAGTGGTCCTTGTAGAGCACAGCGCGAAACCGCGCTTCGGCGGCGTCGAGCAGTTCTTCATGGTGATCGAGGATGCGCGGCATCGCCGCCGGGCCGCTGTGGCAATGCAGGTCGATGGCGCCGACCAGGAGATCGGCGACCTCCTGCGGCCGCGACAGTGGCGGCAGCGGCACAGTGTCGGGATAGGAAACGGAACTGTCAGCCATGATGGCGGCCTCCCAAGGTTGATTGCGCAGCCGCATTGTCAGCAACAAACGTGGCGCTCTTTGACGGAAACATTGCAGCCGCTCCGTCTTTGGGCCATAGCTATTCCCTCATGTTCCGCACAGTGGAATGCCGATGACGCCCCCTCGCCCGCTGAAGGTTGAAGCCGCCGCCCGCACCCTGGTGCTGCTCGAGGAATTGAACCGGCATCGCGTGGCGTCGATCCTGTTGCTGCACCGCGCCACCGGCCTGCCGAAATCGACCATCGTGCGGCTGATGAAATCGCTGTGTGCCATGGGGTATGCGGTCAATGACCGACGCCAGGGCGGCTATGCTGTGGCCTCGCGCGTCAAGTCGCTCAGCAACGGCTTTCACGGCGATCCGCTGGTGGTGGAGGCGGCGCGGCCGTGGGCGCTGGCCTTCACGGCGCAATATCACTGGCCCCTGGCGATCGGCGTGCTCGACGTCACCTCGGTGATGGTACGTTTCAGCACCATCCCCGACAGCCCGGTGTCGCCGTTCCACGGCACCATCAACATGCATCTCAGCCTGCTGCGCCGCGCCCTGGGCCGCGCCTATCTGGCGTTCTGCCCTGCGGAAGAGCGCTCCATGCTGCTCGACCTGCTGGCGCGCTCGAAGGAGCCGGAAGACGGCCTGATCGTCGACCGCAAGCGAACCCTGTCCTTGCTCTCCTCGATCCGCAAACAGGGCTTTGCCGAACGCGATCCCACGGTGGAGCCGCGCTCGTCGGGCACCATCGCCGTGCCAATCCTCGGCAATGGAAAAGTGCTGGCGACGGTGGGCATGAGCTACTTCATCTCGGCGATCGACCGCCAGGACCTGATCAAGCGCTACGTGCCGTTGCTGCAGAATCTTGCGGATAATGTTGCTGCGAGTGCGGAAGCGTTGAGGTAGCGCGGCGGGGCGGAGATGAAGTCGTGCGGGTATATCCAAAAACCCACCCGGCATGGTCGATGAACGTCATCTTCATCGCGCGGCGCCTTGGTTGCGATGCGTCTCTCCGTCGACCCAGCCGCTAAAATGTAGAAATTGAGATAACCATCGCCAGCGAGCGCGCCTTGCGGTAACTATCTCTGGATGTTTCAGCGCCTTTCCCTCGTCAGACGGCTTGCCCGCAGAGCTGTGAGCCCTTTTTCCGGCGCCCCATTCACGCGAGCGGATTTGATCTCCCTCATTTCGCTGAACGAGTCTGCTCTGGAGATAGGGCCATTCACCAACCCTATGCTTGTCGGGCCAAACGTGAGCTATTTCGACGTCCTCGATAAAGCTCATCTTATCGAGAGGGCGAAGAGCGTAGGATATCCTGTCGTATCTCCGGTTGAGATCGATTTCGTTTCACCCATCGGCGATCTTTCAGCGGTGACCGGAACATTCGATGTGATAGCCAGCAGCCATTGCATCGAGCATCAACCAGATCTCGTTTCTCACCTTCAGAAGGTGGAGCAGCTATTGAATCCCGGTGGGCGATATCTGCTCACCATTCCTGACAAACGATATTGTTTCGATCATTTCTTGCAGGAATCGTCGGCGAGCCAAGCGCTCGCCGCGTTCCACGAACGACGCAAGGTTCACACCCTCGAAAACGTCATCGAGCACCGGGCGATGACGACGCACAACGACGCTCTTCGTCATTGGCGCGGAGACCACGGCGAGCAGCGCATTGATCCTCATAATCTCGCCATCGCTCTGAGCGAGTTCGACGCATCGAACGGTGAATATATTGACGTTCATGCGTGGCAGTTCACGCCAGGAAGCTTCGGGAAGCTGATCTCCGATCTAAACGGCCTCGGCGTATGCGGATTGCGTGTCGAGGCGGTGCACGAAACTCCATTCGGCTCTCTCGAATTTTGCGCGGCCCTGACAAAATTCAGCCGACACGCGCGCGTTCATTCAGCACTTGCCAAGGCCAGCGCCACCACGCCAGCGATAGCCGAGGCGATGACAGGGATCGTAGACAAGCCGCAAAAGACGATTGATTCCTATATGGCGCGGCACGGCACACAGGCCGCCCATGCCTAGGCGACTAGTAGGAACGGCCGGATAAGGAAGATTGTGAACCGTCTGAAAACAGTCGATTCTTGAAAACCAGCCAATATTAAGGCGTTGGATTTACTTCTAAAAATGGTCGGAGCGAGAGGATTTGAACCTCCGACCCCTAGTCTCCCAGACTAGTGCGCTAACCGGGCTGCGCTACGCTCCGACGATGGCATCGTGTAGCTTCGATCTGGCCCGCGCGCAAGAAGGGCGGCGGAGATTGCCGGAATTGTTCGACCCGGACCGGTCGTGGCGGTCAGCCGACCTTGAGGGCCTGATCGAGGATCTCGCGGCAGGCCTGGAGATCGCGCAGCGCCGCCTCCAGCCGGGCGCGATCGCGCCTGCGGGCCTCGATGGCGGCGGGTGACGGCCGTGCCACCACCGGGGCGGCCACCGGCGCTGCCGGCTGCGGCTCCCGGCGCGGTGGCGGGGCGGCGATCACCGGCTCCCGGCGCGCCGCCACGGGGGCCTCGACCGCCTCCTCGACCTCCTCCTCCTCTTCGTCGTCAACGTCTTCAGCCTCGACCTCCATCGCGGAGTCGGCGACATCGTCCTCGTCGTCATCCCGGCCGCGGTCGGCAAGGCGCGGCTTGGCGTCGCCGCCGGGCGCGGCAAAGCCCGGCGCCGGAGCGCCGTCGACCAGGCCCTGCACCGCCTTGATGCCGTTCTCCTTGAGGATGCGCTGCACGCCGCGGATGGTGTAGCCCTCGCCGTACAGCAGACGGCGGATACCGCGCAGCAGATCGACGTCGTCCGGGCGATAATAGCGCCGGCCGCCGGATCGTTTCATCGGCTTGATTTGGGTAAACCGCGTTTCCCAGAACCGCAGCACATGTTGCGGAATATCGAGGTCGTCGGCGACCTCGCTGATGGTTCGGAACGCATCCGGCGCCTTGTCCAAATGCTAAATCCCCGTTCCAGACCGTGGTGATGGCGAAATCAGCCGCCGTGCTCGTCTTTGCCGTTACTTGCGGCGGTGTCGCCGTTGATGCGCTGCTTGAGGATCGCCGATGGCTTGAACACCATCACACGCCGCGGCGAGATCGGCACCTCGGTGCCGGTCTTCGGATTGCGTCCGATTCGCTGGCCCTTCTTGCGCACCATGAAGGAGCCGAACGACGACAGCTTCACCGTCTCGCCCTTCTCCAGGCAATCGGTGATCTCTTTCAACACCAGTTCCACGAACGCGGACGACTCCGTGCGCGACAGGCCCACCTTTTGGTAGACCGCCTCGCACAAATCGACGCGTGTGACTGTTTTACCCGTTCCCGTCATCGCCTGCCCCACCCCCGGCGAGAAAATTCAATGGTGAAATTATGAGGTTACCGCTCAGCGGTCAACACTGCTGATCCAAGCAATAGCATGGAAGTTCATGGCAATGCAGGCATTTTTCTTAAAATACCGGACTCACCAGCGCAGAAGCGCCGATCCCCAGGTGAAGCCGCCGCCCATGGCTTCCAGCAGCACCAGATCGCCCTTCTTGATGCGCCCGTCATGCACTGCAACGGACAGCGCCAGCGGAATCGATGCCGCCGACGTATTGCCGTGCAGGTCCACCGTGAGCACCACCTTCTCCGGCGCGATGTGCAGCTTGTGCGCGGAGGCATCGATGATGCGCTTGTTGGCCTGGTGCGGCACGAACCAGTCGATGCTCTCGGCGCTCTCGCCGGTCGCCTTGAACGCATCGTAGATCACGTCGGTGATCATGCCGACCGCGTGCTTGAAGACTTCGCGGCCTTCCATGCGCAGATGGCCGACGGTCTGGGTCGAGGACGGCCCGCCGTCGACGAACAGTTTCGACTTGTGCCGGCCGTCGGAGCGCAGATGCGTGGTCAGGACGCCGCGGTCGCTCGGCAGGCCGGGCTGCTGCTGCGCTTCCAGGATGATGGCGCCGGCGCCGTCGCCGAACAGCACGCAGGTGCCGCGGTCGGTCCAGTCGAGAATCCGCGAAAAGGTTTCCGCGCCGATCACCAGCGCGCGCTTGAAGGCGCCGGTGCGCAGGAAATTGTCCGCCGTGGCCAGCGCGAACACGAAGCCGGAGCACACGGCCTGCAGGTCGAACGCGGCGCCGTGGTTGATGCCGAGCGCGTGCTGCACCTCCACCGCGGTGGCCGGAAAGGTATGGTCGGGCGTCGACGTCGCCAGCACGATCAGGTCGATCGACTGCGCATCGATCCCGGCATGGGCGAGCGCCGCCTTGGCGGCCTTGATCGCCAGATGCGAGGTGAATTCGCCCTCGGCGGCAATGTGGCGCTGCCGTATCCCGGTGCGCTGGACGATCCATTCGTCCGAGGTGTCGACTTGGGACGCCAGCTCGGCATTGGTCAGAATCCGCTCCGGCAGATAGGAGCCGCAGCCGAGCACGACCGAACGTAGTGTAGTCACGAGACAGCCTCCTGCGCGGGCGTCGAGGAAAGCGCGCTGCCGTCGCGGTTGAGCATCAGATTGATTTTGGTGAGAAGATCGTAGCGGACCATGTCATAGCCAACGTCGACCGCATAGGCAAAGCCGTCGGCATTGGTGCCGCCGTGGCTCTTCACGACGATGCCCCTGAGACCCAGGAACACGGCGCCGTTGGACTTGTTGGGATCGACCTTGTCGCGCACTGCCTTGAAGGCGTTCTTGGCGAACAGGTAGCCGATCCGGGAGCGCCAGGTCCGCGCCATGGCGTTGCGCAGATATTCGCTGAACTGCCGCGCCGTGCCTTCCGCGGCCTTCAGCGCGATATTGCCGCTAAAACCCTCGGTGACGATGACGTCGGCGGCGCCGCGACCGATACCGTCGCCCTCGACGAAGCCGATGAAGTTGAGCTGCGGCAGATCGGCGGCGCGCAGCAGTTCGGCGGCCTCCCTGATCTCGTCGCCGCCCTTGATTTCCTCGACACCGATATTGAGCAGCCCGACCGTGGGCCGTTCCAGGTCGAACAGCGCGCTGGCCATGGCGCTGCCCATCACCGCCATCGTCTTGAGGTGCTGGGCATCGCCGCCGATAGTCGCGCCGAGATCGAGCACCACCGAGTCGCCGCGCGTCGTCGGCCAGATCGCGGCCAGCGCCGGGCGCTCGATGCCGTCGAGCATGCGCAGGCAGAACCGCGCCATGGCCATCAGCGCACCGGTGTTGCCGGCGGAAATCGCCACGTCGGCGTCGCCCTTCTTGACCGCGTCGATGGCCTGCCACATGGACGACACCCGCCGGCCGCGACGCAGCGCCTGGCTTGGCTTGTCGTGCATGCTGACGGCGACGTCGGTGTGGATGACTTTCGACACCGCCTTCAGGGCGGGATGATTGGCCAGCTCGCGTTCGATCAGCGCGCTGTCGCCGAACAGCAGGAATTCGCTGTCGGGATGACGGGTGAGCGAAATCGCGGCGCCGGGGACGACAACCGATGCGCCGACATCGCCACCCATGGCGTCTAGCGCGATGCGAACCTTTTTCGGCATGAACGTCCCGGAAACCTGTCTCTTTGCGGCCGAGTGACGCGACCGCGGAGGAAACCCGCCGCGTTTGGCGACGAGCGGCGAAGTGCTTTATTCAATCCTGATCGGGCCGCGACAATAGCGTTTCCCGGCTCCGATACAACATCCCGGGCGGGCGGTTTTGCTGCGGCGGGCGCCCCGGCCGCTGGAATCAGCGCCCGTGTGCCCAATAAACCAGAGCGGCCGGCCCTGCCGCTATCCGGTTTAGCTCACGATTTCTCCTTGGGTTTCTTCGTTCCCGGGGCGGTTTGGGCCTCCTTCAGCGCTTTCAGGGCGGCGAACGGGTGATCGCTCGGGTCCGGCGGGATTTCCGGGACCTCGAACACCGCATCCGGCTTGCGCGGATAGGGGTTCAGCCCGAGATACAGCGCATCGGTGGCCAGCCGGCCGATATCGATGAAGCCGTGATCGATCGGTTCCGGCGGGTCCGGGGTCTCCTGGTCGCTCTCGATATCCTCGTCCACCGATTCGGCCAGTTCGCGAATCTGCGAGGGCGGCGCGAACATCAGGTCGATCGCCTCGTCGAAATCGCTCTCGATGGGATCCAGCGTCACCACGCAGCTCTGCCCGACCCTGCCCCAGACCCGGCCGACCACGTGGACCTGGCCGCTGCCCACCGGCGTCAGCACCAGCGACGCCTTGGCCGCCGATACGCCCAGCAGACCGCCCAGTTCGGCAATGGCGGCGCGTTCCGCCGGACTGGCCTCGATGTCGCGCTGCAGGCCGGTTTCCGGGATCTGCGCCACCGCCACCGGCAAGCTCCAGGGATTGGAGACATCCGTCATGCGATCGATTCTGGTCATTTCGTCATCATCTCCGTGGCGACCGGCGGCGGGAAGCGCCATGATCCGTTCGCAACTGTTGTTTCGTCGAGCGCGGCCAGGGCGGCCGTGGCCTCCGCCACATAGCCGGCGAGCCGCCGCGCCTGCGCGAGGTCTGTGCCATTATAGATATTCTTGTCCAGCGCCAGTGCCAGCGCCTCCGGCCCCTCCGCCAGTGCTCTATCATAAGCGGCGGCGCGGCCGTAGAAGGCCCGACCGAATTCCTGCATCTTCTTGGGCACCTTGAGGTCGCTGGTGCCGAGTTCACGCAAATTGTGGTCCATGTCGCTGCAAAACCGGTCGATCAGCCCCTGCGAAAGCAGCCCCTGCGATAGCGATTCCTGCGAGGCGCCGGAGGTCTCGATCTCCTTCAATTGCTGCAGCAACAACCACAGGTGCAGCAGCAACATGTCAAAACGCCCGTTAACCGTGTCCGCGACCCCAAGTTCCCGATAAAACCGGGGTTCTCGCGCCTGCGCCACGATCATGCCATAGATGGCCTCAATGGTCCCCCGCAACGGTGCCGGGGGTTTCCTGAAGTGATTGAACGGCCAGAGCATCTTGGGTTCCTCAGGCGGGCCCCCGAGGCGCGCGCATGTTGCAATCAGAGGTGCTGCCCGGTACGTCAACGCCTCGCGCGATGCAAGAGGATGAGGCCCATTCCGTCATGACAATTTCGAGCCAATCAGGCGTTCCGGCGCGCCCGCACCGCAGTTCGCGCGCCGGCCGGCGCAGCCTGCGCGCCGCGCTTGCCATCGCCGTGAGCGGCCTGGCACTGGCGGCCTGCACCTCCGAACAATTCCAGAAGGGCTACATCCTGCCCATCGGCGCGCTGGAGCAGATTCCCATCGGCGCCAGCCAGGATCAGGTGCTGATCGTGATGGGCACGCCGTCCACCGTGGCGACCCTGAGCGGCGAGGTGTTCTATTACATCTCGCAGCGCGCCGAGCGCCCGGTGGCCTTCATGCCGCAGAAGGTCACCGACCAGCGCGTCATCGCGATCTACTTCGACAAGGATCGCAAGGTGCAGCGGCTCGCCAATTACGGCCTGCAGGACGGCAAGATCTTCGACTTCATCAGCCGCACCACGCCGACCTCCGGCCAGGAAATGAGCTACCTGACCCCGCTGTTCAAGCTGATCAGCTTCCGGTAGTTCGCCGCATCAACGTTTGAAACGCAAACCCCGCGGCATGCCGCGGGGTTTTGCTTGTGCAGGTCCGCAGGGTGGCGCCTGCGTCAAAGCCTACCTTGCAGACGCAGCGGCGCGGCTTTACGATTTCTCCCAAGACCAAAAATCATCACGACAAGAACCTTCAGGGAAGAAACCATGACCAGCCTGATCACGCGCCGCGGCCTGCTGTCGGCAGCCGCCGCTTTGTCCGCCACCTCCGCTTTGCCCAAGACGAGCCGCGCCGCCGGCGAATGGCGCCCGACCGAAACCGTTCGCATCATCGTGCCGGCCGCCGCCGGCGGCTCCACCGACGTGATGGGCCGCATGCTGGCGGCGCATCTGCAGACGGCGTGGGGACAATCCGCGGTGGTGGAGAATCGCTCCGGCGGCGGCGGCACCATCGGCACCGCCGAGGTGGCGCGGCTGAAGGGCGACGGTCACACCATCCTGGTCGGCAATCCCGGCCCCAACGCCATCGCCTATAGCATCTTCAGGAACCTGCCCTACAAGGCCGAACAGCTGCAGCCGGTCAGCAACATGATCCGGATTCCCAACATCGTCTGCGCCCACCCCTCGGTGCCGATCAAGACCATTCCGGAGCTGATCGCCTATATCAAGGCCAACCCCGACAAGCTGAACTACAGTTCGTCGGGCGTCGGCCAGAGCCCGCACCTCACCGGCGCGTGGTGGCTGCAGCTCACCGGCCTGAAGATGCAGCACGTGCCGTTCCGCGGCGCCGGCCCGGCGTTGCAGGCGGCGCTGGCCGGCGACGTCCAGATCCTGTTCGACAATCTCTATCCGTCGCTGCCGCAGGTGCTCGACGGCAAGCTCATCGGCCTCGCGGTCACCACGCCCGAGCGCACCGCCCAGGCCCCGAACATCCCGGCCATGCGCGAGACCGCGCCGGAACTGGCCAGCTTCGATGTCTCGTCGTGGTTCGGCGTATTCTATCCGAAGGGCGCGCCGGCTGCGGCCGTCGATGCGCTGAACGCCGAGATCAAGGTGCTGTTGGCGCGCGCCGACACCCAGAAGACCATCACCGCCATGGGTGCCGTCTCGGACTACGGCACGCCGGCGCAGTTCTCAGGCTTCGTCGAGGCCGAGACGGCGAAGTTCAAAACCATCATCGACAAGGAAGGGTTGAAGATGGAGGTGCAGTGAGCCGCCGCCCGCACCTCGCATACATCATCCGGGCGCGATGCGGCTGCGTGCATAGGCATGAACCGCGTCGCGCTCCGCCACCGTCGCAAACACACGGCCGGGTATGCGCATTGCATACAGCGTGCCGCTCCAGAACAGCAACGCGCCATCTTCAACGCTGACCTCCGCGATCGCGGGCCAGCGCCATTCAGTCAGTGTCTGATGACCGCTGATCCTGACGCCGTCGGCATCGACGCACATCGACGCGGAGGGCCAGTCGCGCGCCGCGCTAGATGCCAATTGCTGCAGGGAGCGCGCATGCGTGAAGCTGAATGCCGACGACATGGCCTGAATTCCAAGCAGAAATGCCAGCGCGCAAAGCATGGCAACCGCCGCGCCATTGCCCTGACGGGTCATGACCGTGCTCATTGCGCCAAGAACGAGTGCGACCGGTACCGCAGCGAGAACTGCAACGAGATAGATCCGCTTTGACGTCGTCTGCCGTTGCTGCCGTCGCCCGATCTGGACGAACAGTTGCCGGTAATCCTCTGGCGTCAAATCGACCGAGTAGGAGAATCCTTCGTCGACAACGGAAGACATGGCGGTCCTTGCAGAATGTGCCGGAGCGGCTTTCGATGGAGGTGAGTGAGGCCGTCGCAGCTATGCCTTGAGCCAGTTCCAGACAACCAGAACGGCGGCGGCAAGGCCGACTGCAATCATCACCCGCGGCTGATACGGATCGGCGCGCGCATTGGTTTTCTGGTCGCCGCCGCAGCTCGGACAGGTCGCCGCGTCCTTCAGCAAGGTTGTTCCGCACCAGAAGCACTTGGCGGTTTCAAACGTCATCGTGACCTCGGCGACGGCGACATGTGTCGGATACACGTCAGTCGTCCTCGACCGAGCCTAGGTTCAAGAGAGCATCGCGTTCAGACGCGCCGCTACCGCTTCGCGCCGTACTTGGCTGCGAAATCACGGCTGGCGCGGGCCACGCAAACCGCGGCCTGGCCCTGATGCATGGAGCCCTGATTCTTCTCGGCGATCTGGCTGCATTTTTCGCGCGCCTTCTGATAGGCGGCCTTGACCGCCGGCGTGGCCCTGGCCTGGAACCGCGGTTCGCATTTGGACAGCACGATGGTCGACAGCGCGTTGTCGCCGGATGAGCCGAGCTGGCAGGTCTCGAAGATCTTGTAGGCGCCTTCACAGCTCCAGGCGGTGTCGAGCGCCTTGGTGACGGCGCCGACGAAGTCAGCGCCCTTTGCATCGCCGCCGACCGTGCACTGTTCGGCAGCGATTGCCGGCGCGCCGCCGGCCGCGATGGCCATCCAAAGCACCGCCGAGGCCGGAAAATGTCGCCTTGTCATCCCCTCGATCCCCTCTGATCCAAAAAACCCCGCGGTTCGACCGCAGGGTTTGGTTTGTCAGATTCATTATAGACCGCAGCATCAAAATCGCCAGCGACGGCGCTTGCCGCAGCTATTCCGGGAAGCGGGTCAGTTTCGGCACATCCGACGGCGCCTGGTAGCGCGCGACGTTCATCTGCATCGCCAGCAGTGTGTAATAGGCATTGATGCCGGTCAGATCGACGACGCCGCGCTTGCCGAACCGCTTGTCGGCGCGGGCAAAGGTGGCATCAGAGACCCGCTTGCTGGTGTGCAGCTCGGTGGAGAAATCATAGACGATCTCTTCATCCTCGCTCATGCCGGTGGGGCGGCGGCCATCGGCGATGGCATCGGCGATCTCCTTGCGGATGCCGGCCTTCAGCGCGATCGGATAATGGAACTGCCATTCGAAGTCCTGGGTCCACTGCCGCGCGGTGATCAGGATCACCAGTTCGCTGAGGGTGTTTCCCAGCGACGACCTGAAGCGCAGATAGTCGCCCATGGAACGCGCCTGGGTCATCACTTCCGGCGAATGCATCAGCGCCTCGAACGGGCCGAACACCGGAGTCTTGCGCGCGGCCAGGAAGTCGGCGGCGGCCTTCTTCTGGTCCTCGGTATATTGCGCCGGAGGGATCGTCGGCAGGCGCTGCTCGGCGGCTGCGACGGCGACATTGGAAAGCAGCGTGAAGGCAGCGATAGCGATAGCACGTTTCATCAGGGGTCCTTGACTGGTGGTTGGGAGCTTGCCGCGGTGGCCTGCGGCCGCACGCCGGCGTTGGGCGGGCCCCACGCAGTAGCGGCTTTGCTTTAGCGATTCCTGCGCAAGATGCGTCCAATTGAATCCGTTGGCGAACGGTGCGGCGCCACGCGGCTGCCAGGGTCCCGACCGCAGCGGCCGTGCGCCCACGAAAACCCCCGCGGCTCACACCGCGGGGGTTTTCGGTCCAGTCGGGAACGGGTCTAGTGCGCCAAGATCGCCAGCAACAGGAGCGCCACGATGTTAGTGATCTTGATCATCGGGTTGACCGCCGGGCCCGCGGTGTCCTTGTAGGGATCGCCGACGGTGTCGCCGGTCACCGCGGCCTTGTGGGCGTCGGAGCCCTTGCCGCCGAAGTGGCCGTCCTCGATGTACTTCTTGGCGTTGTCCCAGGCGCCGCCGCCCGAGGTCATGGAGATCGCCACGAACAGGCCGGTGACGATGACGCCGAGCAGCATGGCGCCGACCGCTGAGAACGCCGCCGACTTGCCGTCGGCGCCGCCGCCGGCGATGAAATAGATCACGAAGTACACCACCACCGGCGACAGCACCGGGAGCAGCGACGGGATGATCATTTCCTTGATCGCCGCCTTGGTCAGCAGGTCGACCGCGCGGCCGTAATCCGGCTTGTCGGAGCCCTGCATGATGCCCGGTTTTTCACGAAACTGCCGGCGCACTTCTTCCACGATCGCGGAAGCCGCACGGCCGACCGCGGTCATGCCCATGGCGCCGAACAGGTAGGGCAGCAGACCGCCGAACAGCAGGCCGACCACCACATAGGGGTTGTTCAGCGAGAAGTCCGGCAGCACGCCCTTGAAGTAGGGATACTTCGCGGCATTGGCGATGAAGAACTTGAGATCCTCATTATACGCCGCGAACAGCACCAGCGCACCGAGACCGGCGGAGCCGATGGCGTAGCCCTTGGTCACCGCCTTGGTGGTGTTGCCGACCGCGTCGAGCGCGTCGGTGGCCTTGCGCACTTCCTTGGGCAGGCCGGCCATTTCGGCAATGCCGCCGGCATTGTCGGTGACAGGACCGAAGGCATCGAGCGCCACGATCATGCCGGCCAGCGCCAGCATGGTGGTGGTGGCGATGGCGATGCCGAACAGGCCGGCCAGGCTGTAGGTCACCAGGATGCCGGCGATGATCACCAGCGCCGGACCGGCGGTGGATTCCATCGAGATGGCGAGGCCCTGGATGACGTTGGTGCCGTGGCCGGTGACCGACGACGCCGCGATCGACTTCACCGGACGATATTGCGTGCCGGTGTAGTATTCGGTGATCACGATGATCAGCGCCGTCACCACCAGTCCGGCGACGCCGCATTCGAACAGCGCGAGACCCGTGTACTTGACGCCAGCCAGCGGGCCGAAGCCCACCAGCCAGTAGATGACAGCCGCGACGCCGAACAGCGACAGCACGCCGGTGGCGATCAGGCCCTTGTACAGTGCGCCCATGATCGACTGCGAAGGACCCAGCTTGACGAAGAAGGTGCCGGCGATCGAGGTCAGGATGCAGATGCCGCCGATGGCGAGCGGCAAGGTCATCATGTTGACCAGCAACGGCGAGGTGGCGAAGAAGATCGCCGCCAGCACCATGGTGGCCACCGCGGTCACCGCATAGGTCTCGAACAGGTCGGCCGCCATGCCGGCGCAGTCGCCGACATTGTCGCCGACGTTGTCGGCGATGGTGGCGGGGTTGCGCGGATCGTCCTCGGGAATGCCGGCTTCGACCTTGCCGACGAGATCGCCGCCGACGTCCGCCCCCTTGGTGAAGATGCCGCCGCCGAGGCGGGCGAAGATCGAGATCAGCGAGGCGCCGAAGCCGAGCGCCACCAGCGCATCGACCACGGTGCGGCTGTTGGCGGCGAGGCCGAGGTAGTGGGTGAGATAGGCGAAGTAGATGGTGACGCCGAGCAGCGCCAGGCCAGCCACCAGCATGCCGGTGATGGCGCCGGCCTTGAAGGCCAGCTCAAGCCCACCGGCCAGCGACACGGTCGCCGCCTGCGCGGTGCGGACGTTGGCGCGCACCGACACGTTCATGCCGATGAAGCCCGCCGCGCCCGACAGCACCGAACCGATCACGAAACCGACCGCGACCAGCGCCCCCAGGAAGTAGTACAGCAGCACGAAGATCACCACGCCGACGATCGCGATCGTCATGTACTGGCGCTTCAGATAGGCCTGCGCGCCTTCGCGCACGGCCGCTGCGATTTCCTGCATCCGCGCGTTCCCGGCGTCCGCCTTCAACACCGATGCCGTCGCCCAGATCGCGTATACGATCGAAAGTGCCCCACAGAGCACGATCACCCACAATGCTGTCATGGAATGCCTCAGTCCTTCCTGCCCCGCGCCCGGTTGAGGACGCATAAAAAGGAGGCCTGCCCAGACGTGAGGACGGCCTCTCGTGACCGAAGCATGGCAAAATCGCCCCGGCCACGCAACGCTGCGAACGGCTAACACATGCCCTTTTTACCAACAGACGGCAGGCTAGCCGGCACGCGGCCGGAGACGTTTGATCCAGGACAATTGATCCGGCACAATGCCCCGGACCGCCGGCCGCGGCCTCAGAAGTGGCTGTAGGACAGCCGTGACAGGACGAGTTCGCGTCCCTGCGCATCGACCATGCGCAGCCCTGCCCCCGCCGAGATCGTCCCGATGGCCGAGACTGGCACGCCGGCACGCTGCGCCTCGTCTGTGAAGGCCATGAGACGACTCGGCGGAATCGTGCAGAGAATTTCGTAGTCGTCGCCGGCGGAGAGCAGCGTTTCCAGTTCCACGGTGCCGCGCTCGAGCAGCAGCCTGGCCGGCGTCGACAGCGGGATCTCCGCCGTGGAGATGCTTGCCGCGACCCCGGAGGCGGCCAGCAGCTTGGTCAGATCGCCGGCGAGGCCATCCGACACGTCCATCGCCGCGCGTGCATGGTCGCGCACGGCCTTGGCCAGCGCGTTGCGCGGCTGCGGAATCCGGTAGCGCGCGATCAGCCCGGCAGCGGCGGCCATGTCATGGGCCAGCGACGCCTTCACCGCGCCGCCCTTCAGCACGTCGAGGCCGAGCGCGGCGTCGCCGATGGTGCCCGTGACCACCACGAGGTCGCCGGGCATCGCGCCGCTGCGGCGGACCATGCGGCCTTCCGGCACACGGCCGAAGGCGGTGATGGAAATCATGATCGGTCCCGGCGTCGACACCGTATCGCCGCCGAGCAGCGGGCAGCCGAACAGCCGGGTATCCTCGCCGAGGCCGCGCGCGAATGCCTCGAGCCAGTCAGGATCCCGCTCGCGCAGCGCCAGCGTCAGTACGAAGCCGGCCGGAATCGCGCCCTTGGCGGCGAGATCAGACAGGTTAACGCGCAGGGCTTTGCGCGCGATGGTGTCGGCGGGATCGTCGGGCAGGAAGTGCACGCCCTCGACGATGGCGTCGGTATTGACCACCACATCCTCGCCGCGCGCCTGCAGCACCGCGGCATCGTCAGCGAGGCCGAAGGCACCCGGATCGGTGGCCAGCGGCTTGAAATAGGTCGCGATCAAAGTGTCTTCGCCGGATGACATTCGCTACCCGCTTCCAGAGCAAAACCAAACTCTAGCGTCATCCTGAGGCGCCGTCGCTCTTGCGACGGCCTCGAAGGATGAGCCGCAAGTGCCGGTGCCCGTGGCCGCATCCTTCGAGGCTCGCCCTTCGGGCGAGCACCTCAGGATGACGACGACTGAGTTACCCTCGCATCGAGTCGTCGGGCCGAAAATGTCTGGCGATCTGGTCGAGCACGGCGTTGACCATGCCGATCTCGTCACCCTCGACAAAGGCGTCCGCCACGTCGACATATTCGGAAACGATGACGCGCGCCGGAATGTCCTTGCGATGCTCCAGCTCGTAGGCCCCTGCCCGCAGCGTCGCGCGCAAGATCGCCTCGATGCGCGCCAGCGGCCAGCCCTTGGACAGCGCGTCGTCGATCAGCGGATCCAGCTTGTTCTGGTCGCGCAGCACGCCGGACACGACATCGCGGAAGAAGGCTTCCTCGGCCGGCAGATACTGGTCGCCCTCGACCTCCTTGCCGAGCCAGTGGCTTTCGAACTCCGCAAAAATGTCATTGATGCCGGCGCCGCCGATATCCATCTGGTACAGCGCCTGCACGGCCGCGAGCCGCGCCGTGCCGCGCTTGTTGGCCTTCTTCTCGGCGGGCTTCTTGATCGCGGCCTTCTTGATCTCTGCCATGTCTCAGCTCTTCGCCAGACGGCGTTTGATGCGCAGCATCGCCAGCGCCGCCCGCGCCGCGTCGCCACCCTTGTTCAGGTCGTCGGCGCGGGCGCGCGCCCAGGCCTGCTCGTCGTTGTTGACCGTGATGATGCCGTTGCCGAGCGGCAGGCGCCTGTTGACCGCGAGGTCCATCAGGCCGCGCGCCGACTCCATCGAGACGATCTCGAAATGGATGGTCTCGCCGCGCACCACGCAGCCCAGCGCGATGGCCGCGTCATAGGGCTCGTCGTGCTTCTCGGCGGCGTCCAGCGCGATGGCGATCGCGGCGGGAATTTCCAGCGCGCCGGGCACCGTGAGGACGGTGTGGCTGACGCCCGCGGCATTCAGCTCCAGCACCGCGCCGGCCAGCAGCGCATCCTGGATATCGTCGTAAAAGCGGGCTTCGACAATCAGCACACGGGCGCCGGAAATGTCGGTTTGGTCCTGCAACTGAGCGCGTCGCGCGTCTGCCATCGTATTCCGTCTCGAATTGATTGATTGCGCAGGGTTTTAGGCGTAGCGGCGGGATAAGCCAAGGGCCGAAGCGTCGGCGCGCTATTTCATTTCCGTCAGCCGCGCCGCGTAGCGCGCCATCTGGTCGACCTCGAGATTGACCTCGTGGCCCTCCTGCCAGTCGCCGATCGTCGTTACGGCGAGCGTATGCGGGATGATCAGCACCGAAAACTGGACGTCATCGACGGTATTCACGGTCAGCGACGCGCCATCCAGCGTCACCGAACCCTTGGTGGCGATGAATCGCGCCAGCTCGCGCGTGGTGCGCAGCGTGAAGCGCGCCATATCGGGCAGATTGTCGCGCGCCACAATGGTAGCGATGCCGTCGACATGGCCGGAGACAATGTGGCCGCCGAGCTCGTCGCCGATCTTCAGCGCACGCTCCAGGTTGAGGCGGGTGCCGGCCTTCCAGTTCTTTGCCGTGGTCAGGCCGAGCGTTTCGGCGCCGGCGTCGACCTCGAACCAGGTGCGGTTGCCGCTCACCCCGGAGCCCGTCACCGTCAGGCAGACGCCGTTGTGCGAGATCGAGGCACCATCCGCGATGCTGCTCCGATCGTAGTGGCTGAGCACGCGCAGCCGGTGCGGCTGGCCCTGCGCCACCGGCGTCAGGGTTTCGATCTCGCCGATGTCGGTGACAATGCCGGTAAACATTATGCGCGCTCAAAGATCGTCAGGGTGTCGTTTTCAATGGTTTCGCTAGCACGGACCTTCAATCCCGGCGACCCCGCGATTGCGGTCAGCGGCAATGCATCCAGCGCCGGGACGCCGCCCGCGCCGATCTCCTGCGCCCCGCGAAACAGCCAGACCTCGTCGACCAGGTCGGCGGCCACGAAGGACGACGCCACCTTCGCCCCGCCCTCGACCAAGAGCCGCGAGATCCCCTTGCCGGCCAGCGCCTTGAGCACCGCCGCGAGATCAAGCCCGGGCGGCGGCGCGGTGGTGGTCGGCACCCGCATCACCTGCGCGCCGGCGGCCTGCAGCAGCATGGCCGCGGGCGCCTCGGAGAGGCTCGAGGTCATCACCCACAGCGGCGTTTGTCGCGCCGAGTGTACCAATTTTGCCTTGCCCGGCAGCCGCAGCGCGCGGTCCAGTACCACCCGGATCGGCGACTGCCTGATCATCCCCGGCAACCGGCAGGTCAGTTCGGGATCGTCGGACAGCACGGTGCCGATGCCCACCAGCACCGCATCGCATTGCGCGCGCAGCAGGTGCACGCGAGAGTGCACCTTCTCGCCGGTCACCGGCACGGGCTTCCGTCCCGCCGCACCAATAAAACCGTCCGGCGACACCGCGAGTTTGAGGATCACATGGGGCCGGCCATCGCGGACGCGACGAAAATGCCCGGCATGGTCGCGCGCGGCTTCCTGGGCGCCGGTGCCGAGATCGACCCGGATGCCGGCGGCGCGCAGCCGCGCATGGCCCTGCCCGGCCACCTCGGGATTGGGGTCCTCCACGGCCGATACCACCCGGGCAATGCCGGCGGCGATCACCGCATCGGCACAGGGCGGCGACTTGCCGACATGCGAACACGGCTCCAGCGTCACATAGAGCGTGGCGCCGCGTGCGGCCTCACCGGCACGCCTGAGCGCCTCGACCTCGGCATGGGGCCGCCCGCCCGGCTGGGTCCAGCCGCGGCCGACAATGGCGCCGTCTTTGGCGATGACCGCGCCGACTGCGGGATTGGGAAAGGTATTGCCGAGCCCGCGTCGCCCGAGCGCCAGCGCCAGCGCCATGAAGCGCCGGTCGACGGCCTTCGCTTCACTGGATTTCTGGGCGTGCTGATCTTCCAGAATGCGGAAGATCACTTGCGCACCACCACCGGCTTGATGTCCTGCTTCAACTCGTCTTCGCCGGACAGTTCGCCGAGCACCGCCTCGAAATCCTTGGCCTCGCGAAAATTGCGGTACACCGAGGCGAAGCGCACATAAGCGACGTCATCGACGTGGCGCAGATGCTCCATCACGATCTCGCCGATGGCCTCCGAGGAAATCTCCGCCTCGCCGCCGCTTTCCAGCTCGCGCACGATGGCCGAGACCATGGTCTCGATCTTCTCCGGCTCCACCGGCCGCTTGCGCAGACTGATCTGCAGCGAGCGTACCAGCTTGTCGCGGTCGAACGGCACGCGGCGGCCGTTGCGCTTGATCACCGTCAGTTCGCGCAGCTGCACCCGCTCGAAGGTGGTGAAGCGGAAGTTGCAGGCCATGCAGACCCGACGCCTGCGAATGACTGCGGAATCTTCCGTGGGACGCGAGTCCTTAACCTGCGTATCGAGGCTGTTGCGGCTGGGACATCGCATTCCACAAGACCTTCAAAGCGACTGACGAAAGACCTTACTGATAAATCGGGAAACGGTCGGTCAGCGCCCTGACGCGTTCCTTGATCGCCGCCTCGACCAGCGGCGCGCTGCCGTCGCCGGACTGCGCCACCGCACTCAGCACTTCAGCGATCATTTCGCCGACCTGCTTGAATTCGGCGATGCCGAAGCCGCGCGTGGTGGCCGCGGGGGTGCCGAGGCGAATGCCCGAGGTGACCCACGGCTTTTCCGGATCGTAAGGCACGCCGTTCTTGTTGCAGGTGATGCCGGCGCGAACCAGCGCCTTCTCCGACACGTTGCCCTTGAGGCCCTTCGGGCGGAGATCGACCAGCATCAGATGGTTGTCGGTGCCGCCCGAGACAATGTCGTAGCCCTGCGCGCGCAGCGTTTCGGCCAGTGCCTTGGCGTTCTCGACGACGTTCTTGGCGTAGACCTTGAAGTCCGGCGCCAGCGCCTCCTTGAACGCCACCGCCTTGGCGGCGATCACGTGCATCAGCGGGCCGCCCTGCAGGCCCGGGAAGATCGCCGAGTTGAGCTTCTTGGCCAGCGCCTCGTCATTGGTGAGGATCAACCCGCCGCGCGGGCCGCGCAGCGACTTGTGGGTGGTGGTGGTGGTGACGTGCGCGTGGGGCACCGGCGAGGCGTGCTGGCCGCCGGCGACCAGGCCCGCGAAATGCGCCATGTCGACCAGCAGGTAGGCGCCGACGCTGTCGGCGATCTCGCGAAAACGCTTGAAGTCCCAGGCGCGCGAATAGGCCGAGCCGCCGGCGATGATCAGCTTCGGCTTGACCTCTTCCGCCTGCCTGGCCACCGCATCCATGTCGATGATCTGGTCTTCCTGGCGCACGGTATAGTGCGCCGGCTTGAACCACTTGCCGGACATGTTGACCGGCGAGCCGTGGGTCAGATGGCCGCCCGCGGCGAGATCGAGGCCCATGAAGGTGTCGCCCGGCTGCAGCAGCGCCAGGAACACCGCCTGGTTCATCTGACTGCCGGAGTTCGGCTGCACGTTCGCAAAAGCCGCGCCAAAGAGCTTCTTGGCGCGCTCGATCGCCAGGTTCTCGGCGACATCCACGAATTCGCAGCCGCCGTAATAGCGCGCGCCCGGATAGCCCTCGGCATATTTGTTGGTCATCACCGAGCCCTGCGCTTCCAGCACGGCGCGGCTGACGATGTTTTCCGAGGCGATCAGCTCGATCTCGTGGCGCTGGCGGCCCAGTTCGCCCTGGATCGCGGCGGCGATCTCCGGATCGGCGGATGTCAGCGACGCAGAGAAGAAGGAGTCGGGCGCGGAAGCGGAATGGGCCGAAGAGGTCATGGGCGAAATATCTCCACCGCCGCAGCCCTCGGTCGGGTGCGGGCAGTCACGTGTGGCGGGTCGAAGCGGCGCCGCCGAGATACCACATCTGGCGGATATGGCCAAGGTTTTGCGCATCCGATCAAGGTTTAGGCCGGTTTTCGGGCCCTTGCCTGCCCCCGGCCAAGCGGATATGCCATTGGCCAACATCAAGAGTTGAGCTGACGCTCAACGCCAACCTGCTCCCGGGCAAGGTGGCGTTCCCCCGCGGGGGAGATGTGGCCGATCCGGCAACCAACGGGATGCAGCCGCGCGTCAATCTCTCCTGGTGGAGACCGATCGACCCCAGCGAGGCCGCCGTGACCACACCCCCTGCCCAGCAATTCGCCAGCGACAACTATGCCGGAATCTGCCCCGAAGCCTGGTCGGCCATGGCCGAGGCCAATCAAGGTTCCGAGCCGGCCTATGGCAATGACGAGCTGGACCGCGAAGGCCTCCGACGCCTTCCGCGCGCTGTTCGAAAGTGATTGCGAGGTGTTCTTCGCCTTCAACGGCACCGCGGCCAATTCCATGGCCTTGGCGGCTTTGTGCCAGTCCTATCACAGCGTGATCTGCTCCGACGCCGCCCATGTGGAGACCGACGAATGCGGCGCGCCGGAATTCTTCTCCAACGGCTCCAAGCTGCTGGTCGCGCCATCGACCGATGGCAAGCTGACGCCGCAGGCGATCCGCGCCATCGCCACCAACCGCAACGACATCCACTTCCCCAAGCCGCGCGTCGTCACCATCACCCAGCCGACCGAGACCGGACAGGTCTACAGCGTGCATGAAATCGCCGCGATTTCGGCCACCTGCCGCGAACTCGGCCTCAGCCTGCACATGGACGGCGCGCGCTTCGCCAACGCCTGCGCCAGCCTCGGCTGCAGCCCGGCCGACACCAGTTGGCGCGCCGGCGTCGACGTGCTGTGTTTCGGCGGCACCAAGAACGGCATGGCCGTCGGCGAAGCCATCATCTTCTTCAACCGCAAGCTCGCGGAAGACTTCGACTATCGTTGCAAGCAGGCCGGCCGGCTGGCGTCGAAGATGCGCTTCCTGTCGGCGCCCTGGGTGCGCATGCTGGAGAGCGGCGCCTGGTTGCGCAACGCCGCCCATGGCAATGCCTGCGCGAAGCTGCTGGCGGACGGCGTTGCCGGCCTCCCCGGCGTCGCATTGATGTTTCCCGCGCAGGCCAATGCGGTGTTCCTGACAATGCCGGCGGCTGCCATGGACGCGCTGCGTGCGCGCGGCTGGCAGTTTTATACCTTCATCGGCGGCGGCGCGCGTTTCATGTTCGCCTGGGACGCGGATCGCACCCGCGTGCAGGCGTTGGTGGATGATATCAGGGCGATCGCCGCGACGCCGTAGTGTTTCGCCTCACCCGCTTGCGGGGCGAGGGAAGAAACCTACTTCGCCAGCCGATACGCCCCGCCCTTGTCGACGCTGCGCAGGAACGCCGGGCGCGCATGCATGCGCCCGATCCAGCCTGCCAGATCCGGATAGGGTCCGAGCCGATCGAAGCTGCCGGCGACCTCGGCGACGAAGCTCATCATGATGTCGGCCCCCGTCAGGCTGTCGCCGACGAAGAACGCCCGCCTCTGCAACGCGCGATCGACATAGCCAAGATGGCGGGCGATTTCGCTGTCGATGCGCGGCTGCAGCGGCGCTGCCGCCTCCTTCAGCCTGCCGACATAGAGTTGCAGCATCAGCGGCAGCATCGCCGAACCCTCGGCATAATGCAGCCATTCCAGGTAGGATTCGTAGTCGGCGCTGCCTTCGGCCGGCCGCATCGCACCCTTGCCGTAGGTACGGATGATGTAGTCGACGATGGCACCGGATTCCGCCAGCACCACGTCGCCGTCGACGATGACCGGCGACTTGCCGAGCGGATGCACCAGTTCCAGCTCCGGCGGCGCCAGCCGCGTCTCGGCATTGCGCTGATAGCGCTTCAGCTCATAGGGCGCGCCAATTTCCTCCAGCAGCCACAGAATGCGCTGCGAGCGGGAGTCGTTGAGGTGGTGCAGTGTGAGCATGCGGTTTCCCCGGTGGTTGATGGGTGACGGTGTAGCACAGATGAACGAGCAGCAACCCGCGCGCGATCGCGCTGCGCATGCCGGATGCACTGTTGCTCTCCGTTTCCCGGGCGCGCTGCAGCACCGGGACCCAGCTTGCTTGATGGCAACAAGCTGTGCCGGATCTGCGGCGCACCACGCCGCGCAAGCGCGGCGCAGTGCACCGCGTCCGGGGAACGGAACGGCAGCGACAGGCGCGCAGAGAAAATAATCCGCGATTCCTCTTGACGGCTTCCATCTAAGATTATAATCCATTGCATCCTGCCCCACCGAGAGGGGCGTATCGCGATCGTCAGGTTCGCGGGGCGGGGTGCGGTGGACGCGGCAGCGTCAGGCGCGGAATTCGGTTCAGGGCTCGCCAGAATGGCCAGTGAGAACCGGAGGAAGCGCAGACGACAGCGCTGGCGCGGACGGCGAAGGCGTGTGGTCCTGGTGCCCCGCGTGAGCACCAAGCCCGGTGGAGAGTCCGCGGCAACCCGTCCGTGGAACACCCTCAACCGGAAGCGACGGCGACGAAAAACCGTGTCGGCCGCCGGGGAGAGCACGCAATAAGCCGTTAACACCACTGCGCGCGGAACGCCGGATCAGTCCGGTGTGACCGTGGCAAGTCTTGTGCGCTTACTACACTTTGCGCACAAGCCCATGGGTGCATCGGGCACCCGGCGTTCCGCGCGCCCTCTCGATTGCGAGAGGGACGGAATGCAGCACAGCCCGGACGCGCAAGCGTCGCGGGACTGCGATCGCACGGCTGTTTGACAATTGAATCCGAAATTCGAAACCGCGCGTCGCACGGATGCGGACTTCGCGTGTCCCTGACGCGCTGCAGCGCAGGCGATGCGCAGCATCGCCGCCACGCTGCTGCGCAGATCCGGGACCCACCTTGCTTGGTCCACAAGCTGGGCCCCTGTGTAGTCGGGATCTGTCATGATGGGTGCGGGCGGGATGCCGTTGGGCCCCTGGTCATGAAGACCGTGATCCGGCTTGGCACCCGCCCGCGCTACATTACCCACACCTGAACAGTTGATCGAGGCCGTTCGCCGCGGACCTCGCAGCACAGGGACAGGCATCATGATCATACATCCTGGCTTCGTTGGAATCGATATCTCCAAGGACTTTCTTGACGTCTTCGACAGCAACATCGGCACGGTGCGCCGCATCGACAACCTCCCCGAGGCGGTCAACGCCTTGATCGCGGGGTGGGCCGGCAGCGATGTATTCGTGCTGTTCGAGGCCACCGGCCACTACGACAAGGCGCTGCGCCGGGCCTTGAGCGCGGCCGGCATCGCTTTCGCGCGGGTCAACCCCGCCCGCGCCCGGGATTTCGCCCGCTCCATCGGCTTGCTCGCCAAGACCGACGCAATCGACGCGCGGATGCTGGCGGCGATGGCCCAATGCCTGCGGCCCGGCGCCGACGGCACCACCGACCCGGCGCGGGAGCAGCTTGCCGACCTGCACAAGCGCCGCGATCAGCTCGTCGCCTGCCGCAAGCAGGAGCGCACCCGCCTTGCCGCAACCGGCGCCGACCTGCTGGACGAGCTGATGCAGCATATCGCCTGGCTCGATCAGGCTATCCAGCGCATCGATCGGCGGAGCGCCACCCTGATTGCCGGGCAGCAGGGCCTGCACGCCGCACAACGCCTGATGCGCTCGGTGCCGGGCATCGGCCCGGTTTGCGCCGCCACGCTGTTGGCACTGATGCCGGAACTCGGCTCCCGCTCGCCAAAGGCCATCGCCGCTTTGGCTGGACTGGCGCCCTTCAATGTCGATAGCGGCAAGTTCCGCGGTGCCCGCAAGATCCACGGCGGCAGGCGCCGGGTCCGCGAAGCCCTCTACATGGCGGCCGTCTCCGTCACTCGAACCAAATCCCGGTTCGCAGCAGCCTATCGTGCCCTGAGAGACGCGGGCAAACCCGCCAAAATCGCCCTGATCGCCGTCGCTCGCAAGCTGCTCGTCACCCTCAATGCGGTGCTTCGTGATCAAGCGCCCTTTCACGCTTGATCACGAAAATTACAGTTGCCGGATCTGCGGAGCACCACGCCGCCAATTGGCGGCGCAGTGCACCGCGTCCGGGGAACGACTGAGTTACAGCCCGGAGAATCCAGCCTTGGCCGGATCGTTGCTGCCGTCGAGTTCGCGCAGATAGGTCAGGCCATAGACGGTCAGGCGATGCGGATCCTTCTCGCCGCCTTCGAACAGCGTGGTGATGTAGTCGGTCACCTTGCCGCGCGCCTCTTCGCTGGCGGCCTGGCTGCGGTTCACCATCAGGTCATAGGTCTTCATGATGCGATCGATGGCGGTATGCATGGAATCCTCTCGCGACATCAGATGACGATCAGGGCAGCTTCAAATCTGGCAATGGCCTTGTTAGCCAGCCGAATCTTGTTGCTGTCGCCGCGCTGGAACAGCTCGACGATGATCTGCAGCAGCACATTGTTGGTCACATGATTGTCGGGCATGGCGCCCGTCTTGCGCAGATAGTTTGCGGCGATGGCATAGGCATCGCCGACCGCCTCGACATTCCTGACCTGCAACCCGCGTTCGACCAACATGGCTTGATCCCCTTGGTTGGAACAACAAGCGCGCAGCCGCAAAAATGTTCCATGGGGGAAACCCGTTTCGGCGCGACGGGGGCCGAAATTGCCACGCTCCAAACATCGGGGCGTTGGCTGGGTGCCGGAAAACGGTGTCGCTCACGCCTTTACGCTTCGCGTCACTTGATCTGGCAGCCACGAGCACAGTGCTGCTGGAATTGCCCCCATCAGCCCGAAGTTCACGTACTCGCCTTTTTGGCCGAAGCCGTAGCGCGCGGACAGGATGGTCAGGATGGCGGCTACCCCCATGGTCGCAACAAGGCGGAGATATAGCGGCCCTGCCGAAAATGCCCAGTCGATTGCCGCCGTCAACCAGGCGGGCACCACTGCAACCGTGTACGCCCACGCCAACATCCAGATCAGCATCCCCACTTCCATGAGGTCGCGGGTCGACATCGCGTCAGGGGCAATAAAAACGAGAAGAGCGAGCGGAGGAAAGAGCACCGTGAAAACAAGAAATCGCCCCATCCAATCGGCTCCCAAATCTCTGGGTCGGTTTTGCCGATGTTTTCGTTCAATCGCGCGCCGCGCCAACCGGATGATGAGTTCTCCTGATCGCGACGCTTCGCCAGCGTCTCGATCGACATACCGTCAAAACAAATCGGCCCTCCCTTGCGGGAAGACCGATCTGACCGGAGGGCAATCCGGTTTTTCCTGGAAGCTGACTTGAAGCGTGCGGCAAGGCGATCAGGGTGACGCGTGACCGGCCTTGTTGGCCGGGACATCTGGCGAGGGTGCATTCCCCGCCGACGCGCCTTGGCGTCACCCTTCTGAAGGTCTCAAAGACGATACAGGATCTGGTCGGTCCAGAAACGCTCGAGGCGGTGCAGCGACTTGTTGAGGGTGGCGAACTCCTCGTTGGAGATGCCGCCGACCTGCTCCACCGTCTTGACGTGCTTCTGATACAGCGCGTCGACAATGTGGCGGATCTCCTGGCCCTGCGCGGTGAGGCGGATGCGCACCGAGCGGCGATCGACGCGCGAGCGCTGATGATCGAGGAAGCCGAGCTCGACGAGCTTCTTCAGATTGTAGGAGACGTTGGAGCCGAGATAGTAGCCGCGGGTGCGCAGCTCGCCGGCGGTCAGTTCCTTGTCGCCGATGTTGTACAGCAACAGCGCCTGGACCGAATTGATATCAGCGCGACCGCGACGGTCGAACTCGTCCTTGATGACGTCGAGCAGGCGGCGATGCAGCCGCTCAACCAGCGTAAGAGCTTCCAGGTAGAGCGGCTGCACCGGTGCTTGACCTGGTGCACGTTCGACGGTTTCCACGGCCGATGCGGCGGCTTTCATCATGACACAACCCCTGTTGTCGTTTTTATCGACTTATTTCGACGAAACTTGTGTCTCGTCTGATAGGCCCAACTTAAGAGGCGCGATTGAAGAACCGCTTAAATAAGACAATAAAGAGATCATGAATTTAAGACAGTGAATCGCACATTAAGCCCGCGAATAAAGGGCTTTTTGAACGTTTCGTTGACGATGCGAAAGCGATGTTCACGCTTCGTCTGGCACACGTGTCGCATAAGGAAACAGCATCGTTCAAATTCGAAACGTTCGCGTAACACAGATGACCGCGGCGTTAGGGTGACTCAAAGGTTACCGCCGGAACGCACGAAAAAAATCCGAAAATTTTATGCAAACGCCACGCGATCGATCCGATGCGTGGCGTTGGAATTTTTGCGGTGGCGAATTTGCTGCGACGGCGCGGCGCTATGGCGGCCGTTCCCGCGCCGCCATCCAGGCCAGCGCCAGATAGGCGGCCAGCAGCACGCCCTCGCCGCCGACCAGGATCAGGTTGCCGCCATAGATGACGGGAAACATCAGCTCGATCACAGCCATGGACACCACGGCGGTGAGCCAGACCACCGCGCCCCACGGCGTGGCGAGCCACAGGCCGACGGCGGCCACCAGTTCGATGACGGCGAAATAGACCGTGGCGGTCTGCCAGGCCATCGCCTGATTCTCGAACGCCTCGTCCTCGGTGCCGACGAAACCGGTGACCTGGGCCCAGTGATAGAGTCCCTTGGCCATGGACAGCACCGCCATCACGCGCAGGAACAGCACCAGCCGCCGGGTCCAGACGCTGTCGTCCGACCTTTCCCGTTCCGACGAGATCGCGGCCACCGACATGGCGTTGTCCCGCGACGACTCACGCGGCGCGATCTCAGACATGCGGGTCGGATCTCATGGTGCGGAACTGGGGTCGGAGTTGATTCATGAGGGCTTTCTTGGGCCTTTGGGCCCGCAAAATCAATCGCCGAGGCCCTCAGGTCCGCGGTGACGAAACAGTGCGGGGGTGCTAGACTTAGAAAGGGTCAAATCTGCTCAGGCTTCGGGAGAGACGGTAAATGGCGATCAAGTTCGGACGGCCCATCGAGATGCGCGATCCCTCCCCGCGCCCTGTCCCCGCCCCGCCTTTGGACCTCGTGACCCGCCCGCGCCGCAACCGCAAGTCGGAATGGGCGCGCCGGCTGGTGCGCGAGAACGTGGTCACCACCGACGACCTGATCTGGCCGCTGTTCGTGGTCGACGGCGACAACAAACGTCTGCCGGTGGCCTCGATGCCCGGCGTCGAACGACTCAGCGTCGATCAGGCGGTGCGCGACGCCGAACGCGCCATGAAGCTGAACATCCCGTGCATCGCGCTGTTTCCCTATACCGACCCGTCGCTGCGCGACGAGGTCGGCTCGGAAGCCTGCAACGCCGACAATCTGGTTTGCCAGTCGGTGCGCGCCATCAAGAAGGAGTTCCCCGATCTCGGCGTGCTCTGCGACGTGGCCCTCGATCCCTTCACCAGCCATGGCCATGACGGGTTGATCCGCGACGGCAAGATCCTCAACGACGAGACTGTGGCCGTGCTGGTGCGCCAGGCGCTGGTGCAGGCCGAGGCCGGCTGCGACATCATCGCCCCGTCCGACATGATGGACGGACGCGTCAGCGCGATCCGCGAAGGCCTCGACGATGCCGGCCTGCTCGACGTGCAGATCATGGCCTATGCCGCGAAATACGCCTCTGCCTTCTACGGCCCGTTCCGCGACGCCATCGGCTCGGCCAAGACGCTGACCGGCGACAAGCGCACCTACCAGATGGATTCGGCCAATTCCGACGAGGCGCTGCGCGAGGTCGAGCTGGATCTCGCCGAGGGCGCCGACATGGTGATGGTCAAGCCGGGCATGCCCTATCTCGACATCATCCGCCGGGTGAAGGACAGCTTCGCTGTGCCGACCTTCGCCTACCAGGTGTCCGGCGAGTACGCGATGATCATGGCTGCCGCCAACAATGGCTGGATCGACGGCGACCGCGCCATCATGGAAAGCCTGCTCGGCTTCAAGCGCGCCGGCGCCGACGGCGTCCTGACCTACTTCGCGCCGACGGCAGCCGAGAAGCTGCGCGAGCAGCGCTGATCGGTAGTCCGCTTGCTTCCTTCCCCTCTCCCCCAGCAAAGCGAAGCTTTGCGCAGCGGGAGAGGGTGCGTAGCGGCCTTCGGCCGCCGTTCTAAGATCGACGCCGATGCATAGCATCGGCTATGGCGAAGCGAAGGCGGGAGAGGGAAAGCCGCGAACTCCGAAAGCCCCCTCTCCCGGCCGCGCTGACGCGCGTCCACCCTCTCCCGCCTGCGCAGCTGCGCTGCTTGTGGGAGAGGGGAAGAAGCCCCCTATCCACTCTGTAACGATTCCGGAGTCTTGCGCTCGCGTTCGGTGATATCCATGTGCTGCAACGGTGACGATGCAGTCGAGGGGATATGTCATGTCTGACAACGGTTCGGGATACAGCGGTTCGACCACCGGCACGACCTGGCGCAGCGGCGGACCGACGCAGCCGCCGGCCTTCGATCCGTGGCGGCAGCCCGAACTGTTTCGCGGCGTGCTGACGCGGCGGGTGTTCGCCTTCCTGATCGACCTCGTGGTGATCTCGATCCCGGTGATTCTCGCGGTGATCTTCATCGCGGTGTTCGGCCTCGTCACCCTCGGCCTCGGCTGGGGACTGTTCTGGCTGGTCTCGCCGGCCACGGTGATCTGGCCGATCCTGTATTACGGCATGTCGCTCGGCGGGCCGCATTCGGCCACCGTCGGCATGCGGATGATGGACCTGCAAATGCGGACCTTTTCCGGCACGCCCAGCTATTTCGTGCTGGGCTGCGCCCATGCCGTGCTGTTCTGGGCTTCGGTGTCGTTCCTGACCCCGCTGGTTCTGATCGTCGGCCTGCTCAACGGCCGCCGCCGGCTGCTGCACGACCTGGTGCTGGGAACCGTGGTGATCAACCGCGCGGCTCAGCCCCGGATGGCGCAACCCGCCGGCCGGAGCTATTGACCGTGCGGACACGGATTGACGATCGGGCGCCGCAGCGCAATGCTGGCGTGAACTGCTTCGGAGACTGACGCAACCCGTGACCCAGCACTCGCGCGACACTCCGCAATTCTACCTGACGGCGCCGTCGCCCTGCCCCTATCTGCCGGGACGGCACGAGCGCAAGGTGTTCACGCATCTGGTCGGCGAAAAGGCCGGCGACCTCAACGACCTCCTCACCCATGGCGGCTTCCGGCGCAGCCAGTCGATCGCCTACCGCCCGGCCTGCGACCAGTGCCGCGCCTGCGTCTCTGTGCGCGTCATCGCCAACGAATTCCGTCCATCGCGCAACTTCAAGAAGGTGATGGCGCGCAACGCCGACATCATCGGCGAGCAGCGCAACGCGGTGCCAACCTCGGAACAGTATTCGGTGTTTCGCGCCTATCTCGACCAGCGCCATCGTCACGGCGGCATGGCCGACATGACCGTGCTGGACTACGCCATGATGGTGGAGGACAGCCATGTCGAGACCCGCATCATCGAGTATCGCCGGCGCGGCCCGGACAGCGGCATCACCGGCCGCGGCGAGGACCTGATCGCGGTGGCGCTGACCGATGTGCTCGGCGACGGGCTATCGATGGTCTATTCGTTCTTCGAGCCTGCCGAAGAGAGCCGTTCGCTCGGCACCTTCATGATCCTCGACCACATCGCCCGCGCCCGCCGTCTCGGCCTGCCCTATGTGTATCTGGGCTACTGGATCGAAGGCTCCAAGAAGATGGACTACAAGGGCCGCTATCTGCCGCAGCAGCGCCTGGCGCCCTCCGGATGGCTACGCATCGACGCCGGCGACAGCGTGAGCGAGCCGCAAGATTGATCCGTAGGGTGGGTTAGGCGCCCTTGCGCCGTAACCCACCATCTGGCGACCGACGATGGGCGGCGGGCTACGCGCTAAGCCACCCTACGGCCCTAGCCCGTCACGAAATCCACCACCAGCTTGATGTTCAGCGCGATGATGATGGCCGCAGTGAGTGCTGCCAGAGCCGTGATCCAGCGCGGCGCGACGAAGGGACCCATCTTGCTTTTGCTCGCGGTGAACAGCACCAGCGGCACCACGGCGAACGGCAGTTGCAGGCTCAGCACCACCTGACTGAGGATCAGCAATTGCCCGGAGGCCTTCTCGCCGTACCACAGCGTGACAATCACCGCCGGCACGATCGCGATCATTCGCGTGATCATGCGGCGCAGCCACGGCGCGACGCGCAGATTGATAAAGCCCTCCATGACGATCTGGCCGGCCAGCGTCGCGGTGATGGTCGAGTTCAACCCGCAGCACAGCAGCGCAATGGCGAACAGCGTCGGCGCCAGCGACGAGCCGAGCAGCGGCGCCAGGAAGGCATGCGCCTGGTCGAGTTCGGCAACGTCGTGCTGGCCGGTCTTGTGGAAGGTCGCCGCGGCGAGGATCAGGATCGAGGCGTTGATGGTCAAAGCCAGGCACAGCGCAATGGTGGAATCGATTGTCGAAAGCTTAATCGCTTCCTTTTTCTCGGGAACGCTGTCGCCATAGCCGCGGGTCTGCACCAGGCCGGAATGCAGATAGAGATTATGCGGCATCACCGTCGCGCCCAGAATCCCGAGCGCCAGATACAGCATCTCGCGGTTGTGGAAAATCTCGGTGGTCGGCGCAAAGCCGCGGATCACTTCGCCCCAGTTCGGATCGGCCATGGCGATCTGCACGGCGAAACAGGCCGCGATGACGCCGAGCAAGGTAACCACGAAGGCCTCGATCCAGCGAAAGCCGAACGCCTGCAGTGCCAGGATCAGGAACACATCGGCGGCGGTGATGATGACGCCAATCTCGAGCGGAATGCCGAACAGAAGGTTGAGTCCGATGGCGGTGCCGATCACCTCGGCAAGGTCGGTTGCGGTGATCGCAATCTCCGCCGACAGCCAGAGCGCCCACGACACCGCGCGCGGATAGGCGTCGCGGCAGGCCTGCGCCAGGTCGCGTCCGGCGCCGACGCCGAGCCGCGAACACAGCGACTGCAGTACGATGGCCATCAGGTTCGACAGCAGCGCCACGGTCAGCAGCGCGTAGCCGAACTTCGAACCGCCGGCCAGCGAGGTCGCCCAGTTGCCGGGATCCATGTAGCCGACCGCGACCAGGTAGCCCGGCCCAAGAAACGCCAGCAGCTTGCGCCAGAACGAGCCGTTCTTGATGGTGCGGATCGAGCCGAACATGCCGAGCAGCGAGGGATCGCCGCGCTCGCTGCGCCAGCCGCCGGGGCTGCCGACCACGGCTTCTGTCAGGGCGACGGACAACGGTTCGGTGGCGGAACTCGGTGATTTTGCATCCATCTTCAAAACATGGCGGAAAATTCCCTTTATTGCAACTCATTTGCAAGTGCATCTGGCATGCGCAAAGAAGCTGGCACGAGCGGCCGCCCCGATTGCCACGCCCGGGGGCGGGAGCGCGGGCCCGCATTCGGAAAGCGGGTGGCCCGCCATCAGGTCCAGGACGATGGTGCCGAGCAACCTTCGAGGACTCATCCATGACTGCCATCGACGCCGAGCAGCCGCCTCGACACCTTCAACCGCCTCGCCTGGTCCAACCTTGCCGCCCAGTCGGCGGAGCAGATCGCGCTTGCCGCGGCGCCGATCGTGGCGGTGCTGCTGCTCGGTGTCGGCGAAGGCCAGACCGGACTGCTGCAGACCGCGTTGACCCTGCCCTTCGTGTTGTTCGCGATTCCGGCCGGGCTGCTGGCCGATCGTTGGTCGCGGCGCGCCTTGATGGCGGGCGCAGAAGCGCTGCGCGCGGTGGCGCTGCTGGGCATCCTCGTGCTGATCTGGATCGGCGGGCTGACGCTTTCATCGCTGGCGTTGCTGTGCTTCATCGCGGTGTGCGGCACCGTGGTCTACAGCGTCGCGGCGCCCTCGCTGGTGCCGTCGCTGGTGCCGCCGGCGCTGCTGCCTGCTGCCAACACGCGGATCGAACTGGCGCGCACCATCGCCTTTGCCAGCGGACCGGCGCTGGGCGGCATGCTGGTGGGATGGCTCGGCGCGGCGGCGGCATTCGGATTTGCGGTCGCCTTGTCGACCATCGCCGTGGTGCTGCTGGCCGGCATTCATGAACCCCCGCGCACGCAGGTCGTGCGACGACATCCTGTGCATGACATCAAGCTCGGGCTGCAATTCGTGTTTCAGCATCCGCTGCTGAAGCCGGTCTTCGTCACGCAGCCGATCTTCGGCGCGGCGGCGTTCATGATCATCGCGGTGTTCGTGCCCTATGCCATCAGGCATCTTCATCTAAGCGCAACGGGCGTGGGCGCGGTGTTGGCGATGTATGGCGGCGGCATGGTGGTCGGCGCCCTGCTGGCAACGCGGGTGATGCGCCGGTTGCCGTTCGGCACGGTGATCGCGCTGGGACCGGTCACCGGCTTCGTCGCCTCGCTGGTGATGGCGCTGACGGTGTGGTGGCCATGGCCGTGGCTGGCCGCGCTGAGCTTCTTCCTGCTCGGCGTAGGGCCGATCCTGTGGGTGATTTCGACCACGACGCTGCGGCAGTCGGTGACGCCGCCGAGCTTGCTCGGCCGGGTCTCGGCCATCAACATCCTGAGCTATGGCGCGCGGCCGATCGGCACAGGGATCGCCGCGGTGGTCGGCGGCCTCTACGGCGCGGAGTTCTGTCTGTACCTGGCGGTGGCGATCTTCGGCTGGCAGGCGGTGGTGATCCTGACCTCGCCCGCGGTGGCGCTGGAACGCCAGCCGGACATGGTCGGCGAGCCCGCCGCGGCGTTGCGGAGTCGTTGAGGCAAACCGGCGGCGAAACCGTGGCGACCGCAGCGCTGTGGCACCTCCTGCCACACCCCGTTGCAAACGCACGCAAATCGCGATCGAACCGGTTTTAACGCCTTCGCCCGATCAGCGCTGCACCGTCTTGCCGCCGATGTAGCGGTTGATCTGTTTCAGCCGGACGTCGGGACACAGCTCGGCGCCGCCCATGGCGTCCCTGATGCGGATCAGGCCGATCAGGTTGCGGCGCATCCCCATCAGCACGAGCGAGGCCTCCGAACAGTCCTCGCCGCGGTCGACCTGGCCGCGGATTCGATCCTCAAGCTCCAGCATGTCAGCCCGCAGAACCCTGATTTTCCGGCGGATTTCGTTCAGCCTGTTGTCCATGGCGAGTCCCCCTTGACGTGAAGGCCAATAAAGAACAAATAGAGAACGTAAATGCAAGTCAGAAATTCAAATTTCGGAGGTTGCGATGTCCTACGATCGACTGCCCGACCGGATCTCAGCGCCCATGACCAGGGGCCAGGCCACCACCCTGCGCACGCTGGCGCTCGAGGCCTATCAGCCGAAACTGTTCGAGGAGCAATTGACCCGGCAGGAAGCGGCGCGGCGGATCGATACGCTGAAGCGCGAGATCGAGCTGGCGAACTCGTTCTGATCACGGCTATCCGTTGAAGCGTGACCTGGGATGGTAAGCTTCATCGGCAGACCGTGGCTCGCCGGGGCGCGCGATGCGCTAGCGCGACAAGACCGCCTGCAGGAAGGCACGGGTGCGCGGCTGGGATGGCGCGGAGAATATCTGTGACGGCGGCCCGGACTCGACGATCGCGCCACCGTCCATCACCACCACCACATCGGCGACTTCCCTGGCAAAGCCCATCTCGTGGGTGACCACCACCATGGTCATGCCTTCCTTCGCCAGCAGCTTCATGACCTGCAGAACTTCACCGACCAGTTCCGGGTCCAGCGCCGAGGTCGGCTCGTCGAACAGCATGACGCGCGGCGCCATCGCCAGCGCCCGGGCAATGGCCACGCGCTGCTTCTGGCCGCCCGACAGGCTGGCGGGCATCGCAGCAGCCTTGTGGGAAAGGCCGACCTTGTCGAGCAGCGCCAGCGCCGCCGCTTCGGCAGCGGCCTTGGGCGTCTTGCGCACCATCCGCATGCCGACCGTGATGTTGTGCAGTACCGACAGATGCGGAAACAGGTTGAAGGACTGGAAGACCATGCCGACTTCAGTGCGCAATTCATTGAGCGAACGCTCGTCCAGAATGGCGCCGTTGTCGACCAGACGGTGGCCGCAGATCTCGACAGTGCCGCCGTCGGCCTGTTCGAGGCCGTTGCAGCACCGCAAAAACGTGCTCTTGCCGGAGCCGCTGGGCCCGATCACCACCACGACCTGTCGCGGCATGATGTCGATGTCGATGCCGTCAAGCACCACATGGCTGCCGAAGGATTTGGTCAGCCCGCGAATCCGGACGATCGGTTGCGACGCATCGCTCATTGCATCATGCCTCCGGCGCGCAGGCGACGCTCGATGCGCTGCAGGACGAAATTGATCGCCTGGGTCAGCACCAGATACAGCATCGCGATGGCGAGATAGACTTCCAGCGAGCGGTACGACACGCTGATGATCTTCTGGCCTTCGTGCATGAGGTCGTCGATGGTCAGCAGCGACACCAGCGCCGAGTTCTTGATCAGCGCGATGAATTCGTTGCCGAGCGGCGGGATCATCCGCACCAGGGCCTGCGGCAGGATGATCGCGCGCATCGCCTGCCCCGACGACATGCCGACCGAACGTGCGGCTTCCATCTGGCCGCGGTCCACCGACTGGATCGCACCGCGGACGATTTCTGACACGTAGGCCGCGGAATACAGCCCAAGCCCCAGCACGCCGCAGGCATAGGCTGGCAGCATGATGTGGAACACCGGCAGGCCGAAGAATAGCAGGAACAACTGCACCAGCAGCGGCGTGCCGCGGAAGAACGTCAGGTAAGCGGTGCAGAAGGCGTAGACGGCGCGGCGTTGCGGGTTAAGCCGGCCGATGCCGAGCAGCAGTCCGAGCAGGCAGCTCAGCACCAGAGCAGCCGCGGTGACTTCCACCGTCACCAGCGTGCCGTAGGCCAGGTCTTTCCAGCCCGCAAAGACCGGCGAGAAGTCGAGCTCCATTTTACGATGCGCCCGTTATGGCGTCGTCGCGGGAAACCATTTTTGCACGATCGCTGCAAAGCTGCCGTCGGCCTTGATCCTGGCCAGCGCGGCATTCATGGCCGTCTTCAGCTCAGGATCGTCCTTGCGCACGGCGATGCCGTAGGCTTCGGTGGTCAGTTGCTGATCGAGCACGCGGAAGCCCGGGCGGGTACGGGCCAGCTGGAAGGCGGCGGGCTTGCCGGTGACGGCACCGTCAGCGCGGCCGATGCCGACCAGATCGAACATCTCCTGGTTCTTCTCGACCTCGACGCGGTTGATCAGCGGGTAGGTGTCGCGGAGATAGCTGACCGACTTGGTACCGACCTGCACCGTCACCTTCTTGCCGTTCAGGTCCTCAATCTTCTTCGCTGGCGAGTCGCTCTTCACCAGCACCGACAGGCCGCCGGCGAAATAGGATTCGGTGAAATCGACGACCTTGCTGCGCTCGTCGGTAATATAGATGGCGGAGATCGCCACATCGAAACGTCGGGCGATCAGTCCGGGGATCAGGCCCTTGAAATCGATGTCGGTCCATTCGACCTGGCGTCCCATGGCCTTGGCCAGCGCATTCATCACGTCGATATCGAAGCCGACACGGGCACCGTTCTCGCTGAACTCCATCGGGGGAAACGTTGCATCGGTTGCAACCTTGAGCGCTGCCGGCGCTTGCGCCGCGACCATGCCGGGCTGCAGGACGATGGCCGCGGCCAGCGCGAGGCATGTGAGGAAGAGCGATCGAACCGGCTTCATCTGAACTCCTGTGGGACTGGTTTTTCGACCATAGGGGATGTGACCGATGGCGAGAAGAACAGATTGTTAGGCAGTACGTGACCTGAAACTGTGCGCAGGATGATCCCTCTCCGGCTTGCGGGAGAGGGGAAGATCAGCGGTCACCCCGCCAGATAGCGCTCGTACTTTCCCGCCGCCGCCGCATCCGTCGCGATGTCGGGGTCCAGCGTGTAGAGATGCTGCGCGCCGCCAATGCCGCGCAGCGCGAAGCGACCGGTGGAGACCAGATGATTGCGGCCGGCGGCGTCGAGGCCCTTCTGGAAGGCTTCCGAGGCCAGCAGCGGGCGGTCCACCGAACTGCACATGGAGGCGATGCGGCTGACCTCGTTCACCGCCGGTCCCACCACGGTGAAGTCGAGCCGCTCGTCGCTGCCGATATTGCCGTAGAACACCTCGCCGACATGCAGGCCGACATAGGCCGTGGTCACCGGCCGGCCCTCGGCCTCGCGCCTGGCGTTGAGCGCGATCATGTTGCTGCGAAAGCGGTGCTCGGCGCGCAGCGCGCGGTGCCGCGCCGCGACGATGTCCTCGCCGGTGAACATGGCGAGCACGCCGTCCCCCATCAGCTTCAGCACGTCGCCGCCGGCCTCGTGGATCGCCTCGATGGAGGCTTCGGCATAATCGTTGAGAAACGGGATGATCTCGTCGGGGCCGATCTTCTCGCTGATCCCTGTGGAGCCGCGCAGATCGGAGAACCACAGCACCGCATTGATCCAATCGCTGACGCCGCGCGTGATGCGACCGCGCAACACCTGCTCGGCGGCGTCGCGGCCGAGATAGACGCGGCCCAGCGTGCGGGAGATGGCGACCTGCGCGGCCATCTTGATGGCCAGGCCGAGCGCCGGCACCAGGTCGCGCAGCGCCGCCAGTTCGAACGGCGCAAAGCCATCGTCGCGGCGCGTCGCCCAGTAGGAGTACAGGCAGTCCATCTGCCCCATGGTGCCGGCCTCGCCGAAGCGGTGCACCATGGCAATGCAATGCCTGTGGCCGGCCTTGGCGAGGTCGCCCATGATGGAAAAGCCGCGCGCCTCGATATCGGCGACGCAGATCTCGATCTCGTCGAGGCCGTGCTCCAGCATGTGGAAGAAGGCCGAGCGGCGCCAGTTGTCGGCCGCCTCGCCGGCGCTGGTGGAGCCGTATTCGAAAAAGTCGGTCTCGTTGGTGGCGGCGTCGTTCCAGCGGAAGCCGCGGCCTTCGAAGATCGGGTGCAGCGTGTCGATGAAGACGAGGCCGCGCGACAGGTCGATGCCGCCGGCGCGCGCGCGCTCGCAAAAGCCGCGGATCAACTCGTTCTCGGGAAGGCCGGTCAGGCCCTGCCCGACCAGCCAGTTCATCAGTTCAAGGCGTTGCGTCGCTTCCATCCGGACAATCTAGCCGGTGCGCTCGTCTCCGCCAACTGCCTGCACGATCTCGCCGTCTTCCTTGACGAAGGTCGCGGCGGGCGCATCGAGCAGTTCCAGCACCAGTTCCGACGGACGGCACAGTTTCGTGCCCTTCGGCGTCTCGACGATCGGCCGGTTGATCAGGATCGGATGCGCCAGCATGGCGTCGAGCAGCGCGTCTCCGCCAAGCGCGGGATCGTCGAGGCCGAGTTCTGCGTAGGGCGTGCCCTTTTCACGCAGCAGCGCACGCGGCGTAATGCCCATCGCCGCGATCAGTTGCGTGAGCCGCACGCGGTCCGGCGGAGTCTTGAGATATTCGATCACCACGGGTTCCTCGCCGCTGGCGCGGATCATCGCCAGCGTGTTGCGCGAGGTGCCGCAGGCCGGGTTGTGATAGATGGTGACGGTCATGCCTGGGCTTCCTTCTCGATGACGGGCGCAGCGGCCTGCCCGGCGCCGGCTTCATACCAGCCGCGCGACGCCTTGACGATCTTCACCACCGACAGCATCACCGGCACCTCGACCAGCACGCCGACCACGGTAGCCAGCGCGGCGCCGGAGTTGAGGCCGAACAGGCTGATGGCGGCGGCCACCGCCAGTTCGAAGAAGTTGCTGGCGCCGATCAGTGCGGCCGGTGCAGCGACGCACCAGGCGACGCCAAAATAGCGGCTGAGCACGTAAGCGAGCCCGGCGTTGAAATAGACCTGGATCAGGATCGGCACCGCGAGGATCACGATCACCATGGGCTGCGCCAGGATCTGCTCGCCCTGGAAGCCGAACAGCAGCACCAAAGTCGCCAGCAGCGCCGCCAGCGACGCCGGCGCCAGCCGCTGCATGGTGCGCTCGAAGGCGCGCGGCCCGGCTTGCAGCAGCGCCCGCCGCCACAGTTGCGCGATCACCACGGGCACCACGATGTACAGCACCACCGACAGCAGCAGCGTCGCCCAGGGCACCGCGATGGAAGCAACGCCAAGCAGCAGCCCCACCAAAGGCGCGAACAGGAACACCATCAGCACGTCGTTCAATGCGACCTGGCTCAGGGTGTAATGCGGCTCGCCCTCGACCAGGTTGGACCATACGAACACCATCGCCGTGCACGGCGCCGCCGCGAGCAGGATCAACCCGGCGATGTAGGACGGCCCCTGCCCGGCCGGGAGCACCGACGCGAAGACGTGGCCGATGAAGAAGGTGCCGAGCAGCGCCATGGAGAACGGCTTCACGGCCCAGTTGATGAACAGCGTGACGCCGACGCCGCGCCAGTGCTTCTTGACCTCGCCGAGCGCGCCGAAATCGATCTTCAGCAGCATCGGGATGATCATCAGCCAGATCAGGATCGCGACGGGCATGTTGACCTTCGCCACCTCGGCGCCCGCCACCACGGCGAACGCGCCGGGCATCAGATGGCCGAGCGCGATGCCGACCACGATGCACAGAGCGACCCACAGGGTCAGGTAGCGTTCAAAGATGTTCATGGCTCAGGCGACCTCGGGACGCGAGTTGGTGGCGCCGTCGCTGCGGCCGATGTCGCGCAGTTTGGTGCCGAGCGACAGCTGGTCGATGGCTGCAAGGGGCAGCGCGGTGAACAGCGCGATGCGGTTCTTCATGTAGCGGAACGCGGCGACGAAGGCGGCTTCCTTCTGCAGATCGGTGCCGGTCGCGGCAGCGGGATCCTCGATGCCCCAATGCGCGGTGATCGGCTGGCCCGGCCAGACCGGGCAGCTCTCGCCGGCAGCGTTGTCACAGACCGTGAATACGAAATCCATCACCGGCGCGTCGGGCTGGGCGAACTCCAGCCAGCTCTTCGAGCGCAGGCCATCGGTCGGATAGCGGAAGCTGTCGAGCACCTTGAGGGCGAAGGGATTGACCTTTCCGCCCGGCCGGCTGCCGGCGGAGAAGGCGCGAAAACGGCCGCGGCCGTCCTTGCGCAGGATCGACTCCGCGAGAATCGAACGGGCGCTGTTGCCGGTGCACAGGAACAGCACGTTGTAGATCCGGTCAGGCATCGGCCTTCTCCTTGGCTCGCTTCTTCTTCGGGGGCGGACAGCACGGCGTCAGGCTGGCAATCAGCGGCGCGCAGATCTCGGCGCGGCCGCCGCAGCAATCCTGCAGCAGGAACAGCGCTACGGCCTGGAACGCCGCGAGATTGGCGCGGTAGATGATGGAGCGGCTCTTCCGCTCGGCGGTGACCAGCCCGGCGCGCGACAGGATCGCCAGATGCGACGACATGGTGTTCTGCGGAACGGCGACGAGCCGCGCCAGTTCGCCGGCGGCGATGCCGTCGGGCTCGTGCTGCACGAGCCGGCGAAACACGTCGAGCCGCGTATCCTGCGCCAGCGCGCCCAAAGCAAGGATGGCCTGTTCTGATTCCATATATCCAGATTTATCGATACAATGACGTTTGTCAAGCGCCTGCCCCTCACTATTTCGATCATTCTGGAAATACGGTTGACGACCGTGCGACTCCGTGAGAGTTTGCCGGCATGAAACTCGATGATGCAGCCGCTCAGCTCGAAGCCTTGGGCAATCCGACGCGATTGAAGATCTATCGCGCGCTGGTGCGCGCCGGGCACCCCGGGCTGGCGGTGGGACGGCTGCAGGAAAAACTGAAGGTCGCCCCGTCCACCCTGTCGCACCACATCAAGGCGCTGGTCGTCGCAGGACTGGTCACCCAAAAGCGGGAGTCCACGACGCTGGTGTGCCACGCCAGCTACGACATCATGCACGGCCTGGTGAATTTCCTGGTCTCGGAATGCTGCGCCGATATTGCTGAACCAAGCCGCAAGGATTCCAAGAGCGCGGCGTGATCTTTCGTGACTTTTATTTCGATATTTCCAGTTTAATGGGAGGACGATCATGAGCGAAGCCACCAAGACAGTCGCCATCATCGGCGCGGGACCGGTCGGCCTCGCCGCCGCAGCGCATGTGCTGGAGCGCGGCATGGTACCCGTCGTGCTCGAGGCCGGCCCGGAGATCGGCCACGCCATCAGACAATGGAGTCATGTCCAGCTGTTCTCGCCGTGGCAGTACAACATCGACGCCGCCGCCGCGCGCCTGCTCGCGCCGACCGGCTGGAATTCGCCGGAGCCCTCGATCTATCCGACCGGCGGCGAACTGCTCGAAGGCTACCTTGAGCCGCTCGCAACCCGAACAGTGCTGAAGGATCATATCCGCACCTCGAGCCGGGTCACCGGTATCAGCCGTGTCGGCTTCGACAAATTGAAGACCGGCGGCCGCGAGGCCGCGCCATTCGAGCTGCGCTATCAGAATGGCCAGGGACCAACCTCGGTGCTGGCCGACGCGGTGATCGATGCGTCCGGCACCTGGCAGTCACCCAATCCGGCAGGCGCCAACGGCCTTACGGCCATCGGCGAAAGCGAAGCCGCCGACCGCATCGCCTACGGGATGCCCGACGTGCTGGGGCAAGACCGCGCACGCTATGCCCGCAAGACGGTGGCGGTGCTGGGCGCCGGACATTCGGCTGTGGGCACGCTGACCGATCTCGCACGGCTGCGGCAGGATGCGCCGGGCACCGAACCGGTGTGGTTGCTGCGCGGCGCGGATCCGGAAAAAGCTTTTGGCGGCGGCGCCAATGACAAGCTTGCCGCCCGCGGCGAACTCGGCTCCGCCTTCGCTGCCCTCGTTGCCGCCAGCGCCATCGCCGTCGAAACCGAATTCCGGGTGACGCAGATCGATCGCGACGGCAGTCGACTGCGCATCGCCGCGGGCGGACGCCATGTGATTGTCGACGAGTTGATCGTGGCCACCGGCTTCCGGCCACAGCTCGATTTCCTCAGCGAATTGCGTATCCGACTCGATCCCGCGATCGAATGCCCGATAGCGCTGGCGCCGCTGATCGATCCCAACGAACACAGCTGCGGCACCGTGCGGCCGCATGGCGCAGCCGAGTTGCAACAGGACGAGCCCGGCCTCTACATCGCCGGCATGAAATCATATGGCCGCGCGCCGACCTTCCTGATGATCACCGGCTACGAACAGGTGCGCTCCATCGCCGCCGCCATCGCCGGCGACCACGCGGCGGCGGCACGGGTCGAACTGGTGCTGCCGGAAACCGGCGTGTGCAGCCGCGGCGCGGCGGCCGGCGCCGAGCCATGCTGTGGCGCGACAGCAGCCTTCGCGGTTAGCGCTTGCTGCGGCCCTTCGACGGCGGCACAACAACCAAAAGAAGCAGGCTGCGGGTGCCCTTGACCATGATCTCTCCACGATGAGCCCGCGCCAACTTCCCCTCATCCTGGCGCTGGGCACCTCCCAGACGCTGGCCTGGGCCTCGAGCTACTATCTCCCGGCCATCCTCGCCGATCCGATCGCCCACGATCTCGGCATTTCCAGCAACTGGATGTTCGCGGCGTTCTCGGCATCGCTGGTGATCTCGGCGCTGCTCGGGCCCCGGGTCGGCCGGCAGATCGACCAGTTCGGCGGCCGGCAGGTGCTGTCGGCCTCCAACATCATTCTCGCGGCGGGGCTGGCGGTGCTGGGCCTGGCCGGATCGATCCCGGTGCTGATCGCGGCGTGGCTGTTGCTCGGCGCCGGCATGGGGCTCGGGCTGTACGACGCCGCCTTCGCCGCGCTCGGCCGCATCTATGGCGACCAGGCGCGGCGCTCGATCACCGGCATCACCCTGCTGGCCGGCTTCGCCAGCACCGTCGGCTGGCCGCTGACCGCGTGGGGGCTCTCGACCATCGGCTGGCGCGAGACCTGCTTTGCATGGGCGGCGGCGCATATCCTGATCGGGCTGCCGCTCAACCTGATCTTCCTGCCTCCGGTCAAGGGTGCGAAGGCCGCAGCCGTGGTTGCGATCAAACCGCACCTGCCGATCGACCGCACCATGGTGCTGCTGGCCTTCACCTTCGCCGCGGCATGGAGCGTCACCGGCGCCATGGCCGCGCATCTGCCGCGCATCATGGAGGCCGCCGGCGCATCGAGCGTGCAGGCGATCACCGCCGGCGCGCTGATCGGACCGGCGCAGGTGCTGGCGCGGATTCTCGAGGCCGGCTTTCTCAGCCGCTTCCATCCGCTGCTGTCGACGCGGCTGGCCTGCATGACGCATCCGGTCGGCGTCGCCATCCTGATGCTGGCCGGCGGCGGCGCGGCCGGGGTGTTCGCGGTGTTTCATGGCGCCGGCAACGGCATCCTGACCATCGCGCGCGGCACGCTGCCGCTGGCGATCTTCGGGCCGGAGAACTACGGCTACCGCCTCGGCCTGCTCGGCGCCCCCGCGCGGATGGCGCAGGCGGCAGCGCCGCTGGCATTCGGCCTGCTGATCGACGTGATCGGCAGCCGCGTGCTGCTGGTGTCGTCGGCGCTCAGCCTGTCGGCGCTGCTGGCGCTGTGTTTGCTGAAGGGGAAGCGGCACGGACACTTGTAGGGTGGGCAAAGTTCTCGGGCGCGAAGCGGACGAGAACGTGCCCACCATGCCCCACGACGGTGGGCACGGCGCAAGAGCGCCTTTGCCCACCCTACGACTACGACAGCGTCAGCGTCAGATATTCGCGCCCTGCTCCTTGTCGCCGATGACAACCGAGCCCGGGAACAGCCGCCGGATCAGAATGTAAAACACCGGCGTGAACACCAGGCCGAACAAGGTGACGCCGATCATGCCGAAGAATACGGCGACGCCGACCGCCTGACGCATCTCCGAGCCGGAGCCCGACGAGATCACCAGCGGCAGCACGCCGAGGATGAAGGCGAAGGACGTCATCAGGATCGGCCGGATGCGCAGCCGGCAGGCCTCGATCACGGCTTCCAGCTGCGGCCTGCCCTCCTGCTCGATGTCGCGGGCGAATTCGACGATCAGGATGGCGTTCTTGGCCGCGAGCCCGACCAGCACGACGAAGCCGATCTGGGTCAGGATGTTGATGTCCTGCCCCATGATGCGGACGCCGATGGTCGCCGCCAACAGGCACATGGGCACGATCAGCAGCACCGCGAAGGGCAGCGACCACGAGCCGTATTGCGCCGCCAGCACCAGGAACACGAACAGCACGCAGATCGGAAACACGTAGAGCCCGGAATTGCCGCCGGTCGCCTGCTGGTACGACAGGTCGGTCCATTCGAAGGTGAAGCCGCTCGGCAGCGTCTCGTCGGCGAGCTTCTTCATGGTCGCCAGCGCCGTCGCCGAGGACACGCCGGGCAGCGTATCGCCCTGGAGTTCGGCCGCCGGATAGAGATTGTAGCGCGCCACGCGATCCGGCCCGGCGGTATCCTTGAAATTCAGCACGCTGCCGAGCAGCACCATGTTGCCATCGGTGTTGCGGGTCTGCAGCCGCGCCAGATCGGACGTCTCCTTGCGGAACGGCAGGTCGGCCTGCGCGGTGACGTGATAGGTGCGGCCGAGGATGTTGAAGTCGTTGACATAGGCCGAGCCGAAATAGGTCTCGATCGCGTCGGTGATATTCTGCACGGGCACGTTGAGCATCTGCGCGCGCTGCCGATCGACCTCGACGAACACCTGCGGGGTGTTGGCGGTAAACGGCGAGAACACCGCGGTAAGCCCCGGCGCCTTGCGCGCGGCGTTGACCAGTTCGTCGGTGGCGGCCGCCAGGAATTCGGCGCCCCTGCCCTGACTGTCCAGGATGCGCATGGCGAAGCCACCGCCGGTGCCTATGCCCGGCACGGCCGGGGGCGGCACCACGATCACCACCGCGCCTTCGATGGCCGCCAGCCTCTTGCGCAATTCGGCCGTGATGCCGGTGGCGGTCAGGCCATGCCTGGCGCGCTCTTCGGCGTCGTCGAACACCGGAAACAGAGCGGCGGCGTTGCTGGCCTGCGTGCGCGTCGCGCCGTTGAATCCGGCGAAGGACGGCACCCGGACCACGCCGGGCACGCCGAGTGCGATGCGCTCGATCTCACGGACGATCTCGGTGGTCCGCGTCAGCGAGGATGCGCCGGGCAATTGCACGACAACGATGACATAGCCGCGATCCTGCGCCGGGATGAAGCCCTGCGGCGTCGAATAGACCAGCCAGCCGGCGGACCCGATCAGCACGGCATAGATCAGCAACATCACCGCCGAATGCCTGATGACCCAGCCGGCCGCCGTGCCGTAGCCGTGCGACAGCCGGTCGAAGCCACGGTTGAATGCACCGGTGAAGGCGCCCCAGCCGCGCGCCACCACGTTCCAGCTGGCCGGTGCGGCCTTCTCGTGATGCGCCTGCAGGATCAGCGAGGCCAAAGCCGGCGACAGTGTCAGCGAACAGAAGCAGGAGATCGCCGTCGCCACCGCAATGGTGATGGCGAACTGCTGGAAGAACTGCCCGGATATGCCGCCGATGAAAGCGGTCGGCACGAACACCGCGCACAGCACCAGAGCGATCGAGACCAGTGCGCCGCCGACCTCCTCCATGGTGCGTAAGGCCGCGTCACGCCGCGATTTGCCTTCAGAGAGATGCCGCTCGACATTCTCCACCACCACGATGGCGTCGTCGACGACGATGCCGACCGCCAGGACGAGGCCGAACAAAGTGAGATTGTTGATGGAGAAGCCCAACGCCGCCATCACGGCGAAGGTGCCCACCAGCGAGACCGGAATGGCGATGATCGGGATGATCGCGGGACGCCAGCCCTGCAGGAAGACGAGTACGACGACCACCACCAGCGCCATCGCCTCGTAGATCGTCTTGATCAGTTCGGAGACCGACTGCGCGATGAACTCGGTCGGGTTGTAGCCGATATTGTAATCGAGCCCCTTCGGGAAATCCCGCTTCAGCCGCGCCATCGTGTCGGACACCGCTTTCGCGGTACCCAGCGCGTTGGAGCCTGGCCGCTGCGACACCGCAAGGCCGATCGCGGGCTTCTTCAGCAGGAAGCTGTTGGTGGTGTAGGCCAGCGCACCCAGCTCGATGCGGGCGACGTCGCGCAGCCGCGTGGTGCGGCCGTCGGCGCCGGCCTTGATGACGATGTTCTCGAATTCCTTGGCGTCCTTGAGCCGGCCGGTAAAGGTCAGGTTCGGCGCGAATGCGCGGTCGGAGATCGGCGGTTCGGCGATCTGGCCGCCGGCAATCTGCAGGTTCTGCGCGCGCACGGCGGCAATCACCTCGCCCGCGGTCAGGCCGAGGGTGGCGATCTTGTCGGGGTCGAACCACAGCCGCATCGAATAATCGCGCGCGCCAAAGATCGTGATGTCGCCGACGCCGTCGAGCCGCAGCGGCTGGTCGCGCACCTGACGCAGCGCATAGTTGGAAATGTAGAGCTGGTCGTAGGTGTCGTCCGGCGACAGCATGAACACGACCATCAAGAGGTCCGGGCTGTTCTTGCGGGTGACGACGCCGACCCGCTGCACCTCTTCCGGCAGCCGCGGCTGCGCGATGGCGACGCGGTTCTGTACCAGCACCTGCGCCTTGTCGAGGTCGGTGCCGAGCTTGAAGGTGACGGTGATGTTGAGCTGGCCGTTCGAGGTGGCCTGGCTGTACATGTACAGCATGTCCTCGACGCCGTTGATCTCCTGTTCGATCGGCGTCGCCACGGTGTCCGACACGGTCTGGGCGGACGCGCCGGGATATTGCGTGGTGATGACCACCGTCGGCGGCGCCACCTGCGGATATTCCGCAACCGGCAATGTCGTGTAGGCCAGCGCGCCGACAATCAGCAGCACGATCGACAGCACCATCGCCAAGATGGGCCGGTTGATGGAGAGGCTGCCGAGATTCATGGCTTGGCGCCAGCGGCTGGCGCAGAGGTCGGCGCTGCTTGAGGCGCCGGCGCAGCCTGCGCCTTCGGCGTCACCTTGGCGCCGATCCGTGCCCGCTGCAGGCCATCGACAATGACCCGGTCGTCGGGCTTCAGCCCCTCGCGGATCACCCGCAGCCCGCTATCCAGCGGCCCGAGCACCACCGGCCGCGCTTCCACGGTATCGTCGGGCTTCACCACCATCACGATCTTGCGCGACTGGTCGGTGGCAACGGCGGCGTCCGGAATCAGCAGCGCCTCGTATTCGCCTGACGCGATCACGCGCACGCGGGCGAACTGGCCGGGCAGGATCGACTGATCCTGATTGTCGACGATGGCGCGGCCCCGCAGCGTGCCGGTGCCGACATCGAGCCGGTTGTCGAGGAAGTCCATCTTGCCCTTGTGCGACGGCTTGGTCTCGCCCACCAGCGTGATCTCGACCGGATTGGGCGTGTCGCGCGAACTCGGCCGCCTGCCTTCGAACCACAGCCGGCTGTTGCGCAGATAGGTCGCCTCGTCCATGTCGAAATAGACATAGATCGGCGTGATCGAAACGATCGAGGTCAGCAAGGTCGCGCCGCTCTCGCTGCCTTGCACGAGGTTGCCGACCGAGACGAGATGGCGGCTGACGCGGCCATCGATCGGCGCCACCACTTTGGTGTATTCGACATTGAGTTGGGCCTGCTTCAGCGATCCTTCTGCCTGCAGCGTCGCGGCTTCCGCCGCGGCGAGCGCCTGGGCACGCTGGTCGACGATGTTTTCGGAGATCGCCTGGGTCTTGATCAGCGTGGTGGCACGCTCGAGTTCGCGCTGCGCCAGCACCACCTTGGCCTTGGCATCGTCGAGCGCGCCCTGCGCCGTTTCAGCCGCCGCCTGATACTGCCGCGGATCGATCTCGTAGAGCAGATCGCCGGTCTTCACGACCGCACCGTCGGTGAAGGCGACCTTGGTGACGAAGCCGGTGACGCGGGCTCGGACCTGCACCTGCTCGATGGCGTCGAAGCGACCGGTGAACTCATCCCAGTCGGTGGTGACTTTTTTGGTGGGGTTTGCGACCGTCACCGCCGGCGGCGGCGGTGCCGCGGCTTCTTCCTTCTTGCCGCAGCCCGCCAGCAGCAAGAGCGCCAGCACGGCAACCGCCCCCGCGTGGCGCGGCCGACACGCGGCAGCGTTGAGGCCGCGGGATAGAATTCGCTGCTTGCTCAAGACAAATCTCCGTGGCCGACCGACGACAGGACGGATGTCGATCATCATACATAAATGCGATCTATCAAGCGAAAACAGTATGCACGCATTCGATGTCGACAACGCAACATGCGCGATCACGAAATGTTGCCTCGACTTGGACCGCCAGGCGCGACCGGCCATCCCGCCGGACCGTTTCGCGGCGGCCGCGTCCCGCGGACGCAAACCTGTCCCCGGGGGCCCAAATTGAGCTATGCTGGGATGTCATCACCGAAGAAGGATAAAGCGTGTTATCTGTCGAACTCGGGATCGTTGCGGTCCTGATCGTGGTCAATGGCCTGCTCTCGATGTCCGAGCTGGCCATCGTCTCGTCCCGCCCGGCCCGGCTCGCCGCCCTGGTGGAAAAAGGCGTCCGCGGCTCACGCCGCGCGCTGGCGCTGGCCTCCGATCCCGGCAAGTTCCTGTCCACCGTACAGATCGGCATCACCCTGATCGGGGTGCTCTCCGGCGCATTCTCCGGCGCCACGCTGGGATTGCGGCTGACGGATTTGCTGCTGGAACTCGGCGTATCCAAGGGCGCGGCCGATGCGCTCGGCGTCGGCATCGTGGTGTCGGTGATCACCTATGCGTCGCTGATCGTCGGCGAGCTGGTGCCGAAACAGATCGCGCTGCGCGATCCGGAAGCGGTGGCGGTGCGCGTCGCGCCGGCCATGGTGCTGCTGGCGAAAGTGTCGCTGCCTCTGGTCTGGCTGCTGGATCGGTCCGGCAAGGCGCTGCTGTGGCTGCTCGGCCAGCGCGGCGACGCCGGCGAAAAGGTCAGCGAGGACGAGATCCGCAGTCTGGTCACCGAGGCCGAGAATGCCGGCGTGCTGGAACCCGGCGAGAAGGAAATGATTGCCGGCGTGATGCGGCTCGGCGATCTCGCGGTCGGCGCGGTGATGACGCCGCGCCACGAAGTGGCGATGATCGACCTCGCCGATCCCGTCGAGGAGATCTACGCCGAACTCGCCGGCAGCAACCATTCGCGCTTCGCGGTGTTCGACGGCAATCGCGATTCCGCTGTTGGCATCATCCAGGCCAAGGACATGCTCGACGTCTATCTGTCCGGTGCGACGCCGGACCTGCGCAAACTGGTGGTCGAGGCGCCGGTGATCCCCGACTCGGTCGACGCCCGAGACGTGGTCGCGATCCTCAGGGACTCGCCGGTGCATATCGGTCTGGTGCACGATGAGTACGGCGTATTCCAGGGGGTGGTCACATCAGCCGATATCCTGGAATCGATCGTCGGCGCGTTTCACACCGAGGACGGCCCGGCCGAACCGGCGTTCCACAAGCGCGACGACGGCTCCTACCTGATAGCGGGATGGATGCCGGCGGTGGAGTTCGCGGCGCTGCTGCATATCGAGCTGCCGCTGCAGCAGCGGCCGTACCAGACCTTCGCGGGATTTCTGCTGCAGGAGTTCGGCCGGATTCCGGAGGAAGGCGACCACATCGTCGCCTATGGCTGGCGCTTCGAAGTGATGGACCTCGACGGCCGCCGCATCGACAAGGTGCTGGCGAGCAAGGTCGAGGAGATGGCGCTGGGGTAGTTCCGCCTTAGCCCAGCGCGTGCCCAGCACTCACTTGTCGTCCCCGCGAAAGCGGGGACCCAGTACACGCGAACGACGGTGCGTAAGCTCCGGCGCCGAAGTTACTGGATCGCCCGGTCCTGGCGCGCAATTGCGCGCAGGCCGGGCGACGACAGGGGAGAGGGCTGAAGCGCCATTGCGCTTCACGACGTCCGCTACGCGATCACCTTGCCGAACTTGTTCGACTTCGGAAAACCCTTCGGCGGCAGGCGGCCGGCGTCGGCGCGGTTGCCGCGCCATTCGGCCAGTTCCTTGATGGTCGCGCTGAATTCGCGGCCGGCGCCGTCGCGCCAGGTCAGGCCTGCCTTGGCGGTGAAGGTGACGATATCGCTCAATCCGCCGTCCTTGTACTTCTGCAGCCGCACTCCGCGACCGCGCGCCATTTCCGGCACCTGGTCGAGCGGGAAGATGAGCATCTTCCGGTTGTCGCCGATGACCGCGACGCTGTCGTTGCCGTCCTCGACCACGGTCAGCGTCTTCGCCTCGTTGGGCATCTCGACATTGAGGATCTGCTTGCCCTTGCGGGTGTTGCCGACGCAGTCGTCCTCGTTGACCACAAAGCCCTGGCCGTCGTGGCTGGCGACCAGGAACTTGCGGCCGCCCTTGTGGACGAACAGCGCGACAATGGCGGCGTCGCCTTCCATGTCGATGAACATGCGGATCGGCTCGCCGTGGCCGCGGCCGCCCGGCAGCTTGGAGACGTCGAGCGCGTAGAAGCGGCCGTTGGTGGCCAGCAGCATCAGCTTCGACGTGGTCTCGGCGAAGAACGCCTGGCCGAGCTTGTCGTCGGTCTTGAACACCAGGCCCGACGTGTCCTCGACATGGCCCTTCAGCGTGCGCACCCAGCCCTTGTCGGAGATGATCACCGTGACCGGCTCGCGCTCCACCAGCGATTCCTCGAGTGCTGCGAGGTCGTGCTCCGGCGCATCCGCGAAGGTGGTGCGGCGCTTGCCGAGCGCCGTCTTCGGCCCGAACATGTCGCGCACCCTGCGCACCTGCTCGCCGACCTTGGCCCACTGCTCGGCCTCGGACTTCAGGATCGCGTTGATGCCCTTGAGCTCGTCGCGAAGCTTCTTGTCCTCGGTGCGGATCTCGAATTCTTCCAGCTTGCGCAGGCTGCGCAGCCGCATGTTGAGGATCGCTTCGGCCTGGATGTCGGTGAGCGAAAACGCCTTCATCAGCACCGGCTTGGGCTCATCCTCGGTGCGGATGATCTTGATCACCTTGTCGATGTTCAGATAGGCGATCAGGTAGCCGCCGAGCACTTCGAGGCGATGCTCGATCTGCGTCTTGCGGTAGTTGGAGCGGCGCAGCAGCACGTCGCGCAGATGGTCGAGCCATTCGCGCAGCACTTCGGCCAGGCCGAGCACCTTGGGGATGCGGCCCTTGACCAGCACGTTGAGGTTCAGCGGGATCTTGCTTTCCAGCTCGGTCAGCCGGAACAGCGATTCCATCACCAGCTCGGGATCGACATTGCGCGACTTCGGCTCGATGACGACGCGGATATCCTCGGCGGATTCGTCTCTGATATCGCCGACCAGCGGCAGCTTCTTGTCGTTGAGCAGTTCGGCGATCTTCTCGATCAGTCGCGACTTCTGCACCAGCCAGGGAATCTCGGTGACCACCACGACCCAGGCGCCGCGGGCGCCCTCCTCCTGGTGCCACTTGGCACGGGTGCGGAACGAGCCGCGCCCAGTCATGTAGGCTTCGGCGATGCTTTCCTTGGAATCGATGATGATGCCGCCGGTCGGGAAGTCCGGACCCTTGACCCAGCGCAGCAGCGCCTTGGACTTGGCGTCGGGCTTCTCGATCAGGTGCAGCGCGGCGTCGCAGAGTTCCGCGGCGTTGTGCGGCGGGATGGCGGTGGCCATGCCGACGGCGATGCCCTGCGAGCCGTTGGCCAAGAGGTTCGGGAAGCCGCCGGGCAGCACGCTCGGCTCTTTCGACTGGCCGTCGTAGTTCGGGCGCAGCTCGACGGCGTCCTCGTCGATGCCCTCCAGCAACAGCCGCGCCACATCGGTCATGCGGGCTTCGGTGTAGCGGTAGGCGGCGGCGCTATCGCCGTCGATATTGCCGAAATTGCCCTGGCCGTCGACCAGCGGGTAGCGCGACGAGAAATCCTGCGCCAGGCGCACCAGCGCGTCATAGATCGACTGGTCGCCATGCGGATGGAACGAACCCATCACGTCGCCAACGATTTTTGCCGATTTCTTGAACGGAGTGCCGGGATCGAGCCGCAGCAGCCGCATGCCGTACAGGATACGCCGATGCACCGGCTTCAACCCGTCGCGGGCGTCCGGCAATGCGCGGTGCATGATCGTGGAAAGCGCATAAGCGAGATAGCGCTCCTCGAGCGCGTCCCGCAGCTGCACTTCGTGAATTTCAGCCGGTTCTACCGGCGGAATCAGTCGTTTTCCCATGGCGGGGGATTAGCCTCTGGCGCCGAATTCGACAAGAAACGAATCGGCATTGTTGTGGCGCGGCAGCCGTGTGGCGTGGCAAGATATTGATAAAGCTGCCACTTTCTTCGGCCTCCCCCTGAATTTGACGGGAAGATGCCGCTGACGGCATCCGTGACATGGGCGTCTCCAACTCGGCGCGACCGATGGCAAGTTGCTTCCCCGGATACCTCATCCTAGATTGACGGCGCCAAGGTGTCCTCGCGCTCCCGGAGCTGAACGATGACCAGCAGTGATGTCCGGCTCGTCGCCGTGCCGCTGATCGCAGCGGGGGTGGTTTCTGCGCTGGCCTGGAGCGCGGCGCTGCTGGCCATTCGCCGGAACATCAAGCGTCAGGATCGCCGTCAGCTTGCCAAGCCCGTGCCGGTGCAGGCGTCCCGGAACGACGTGACCGACGCCGAGATCGCGCAAGCCCTGACCCAGCTCAGCATTGCCATTGCCAGGCACGTCAACCGCGGTGCCTTCAAGAACCAACCGGCGACACGACAATCCGGCTCCTGATCTGGGGTTGATGGAAGCGACCCACCGCGCACGGCACCGAGCCGAACGTCGTGAAGTAAAGCCCTACTCCGCCGCAAGCCGCGCCAAGTGCCTGGTCACCGCATTGATAAACCCCTCCCGCGCGTCCGAGTGGCCCTGCCCGCGCGGCTCCAGCACGTTGCGCAGCAGGAAGCGGCCGGTGAGGTCGAAGCCGTCCTGCAGGTCGCGGTCGGACCACGAGTTCTGCCGATCGGCGTCGCCGCCGTCGCGCAGGAACGGCGGCAGCCGCATCAGCCGGTCGCGCCACGGCTCGCCGGCCGACCGCGACACTGCGCCGCCGGACTTTGGCGAGACATAGATCAGGTCGGTGGTGGCGCCTGTGGCGGCGCAATTGTCGAGGTCGAGGCCGAAGCCGAGTTCTGCCAGCATAGCCAGCTCGAACCGCACCACATGCAGTGCGGCCTCGCTGACATCGTCGAAATCGTTCAGCGTGCGGTCCAGCATCTCGTAGAGGTCTTCATGCGGGTCGCGCTCCGGCAGCAGCCGCGCCAGCGCCGCCAGATGGGTCACGCCATAGGTGGCATGGCTGGAGGCCAGCACGGTGGCGGCGCGCATCTGCAGGCCCTCGATCTGGTAATAGCCGAGATGTTCATCGAGACGCGCGCGCCAGGTCGCATTGACGGTATTGCCGGGCTGCAGCACCGGCCGCATCCGCGTGCCCGCCCCGCCCCTGACAAGGCCGAGATGCCGGCCGTGGCCGCGGGTCAGCAGTTCGACAATGGCACTGCTCTCGCCATGCCGCCGCACCCCCAGGATGATGCCTTCGTCGGTCCATTCCATGAACTGGACGTTATATGATTTTCACCATGACTTCTGCATCCGGGGGTGAAACCGAAAGCCATTTTTCAAGCGCGGATATCGACCGAAGCCGTAGTTCCCTGAAGTCGCAGCAAGGCGTCCAGAGTCTGGCCAAGGGCTTCGACATTGCGACGGTCCCCCCTCGATTGCGCACCCGTTATGCCTGCCCGCAAGGTCGCGAAAGCATCAATCGGCTGATTGTCCATGCGGTTGGCTTCGTCGGCTGATGCGCTGCCGCTGCCGGCCCATCGCGACGCCGGTGGTGACATCATGCCAAGCAGTGGGCCGGACTCGTCGAGGGTCATCTTGCCGCTGCGGATCAGATCGTTGACCGTGCTGCGCATCTGAGCCGGCGACATGCTGGAGAAATCGTAAGTGGAAATGCCGGCCCCGGCATCGGCGACCGCGGCACTGGATGCGCTCTCTGCCTTCTGAGACCGGTTCGCGCCCGGCGCCGCGTAGGACGAGGTGACCGACGTACCTGTAATCTGCATTCAAATTCCCTGACTTGAAAACTTCATCGAGGGCATCTCAGCAATTGTCGTACCAGACGTCGTGACTGAAAATGCGGGCGTTTTCCACGAGCCCGTGCTTGTGACCATGGGGAAAATTCTTCGCAGGCGGCAAAAATTACCACCGAGCATCAGCAACGATGGCGCTGGAATCGCCGTGCCTGCGCACCGCAAGAATGATGCTGCGTCGTCCACCCCATGGCGGCCATCTACCGGAATTTGGCATACTGGATGGTCGCGTCGGTGCAGCCGTAGTGAGCGGAGCAGCAACGTCGGAGCGGAACGTTTGCCCGGCGCAGCGGTTGCAGTTAAGGCTCGCAGCCAGGTCCATTGCCGGACCCGACCGGACATTCCATTGACAGACATAGCACCGATCCGTCTCCCCAAGCCGCCGGGAACGGCACTGATCAACATGGCAGTAGCGGCCCTGATCGTGACCGGCCTGTATTTCGGCCGCGAGATCCTGGTGCCCGTGGCGCTGGCGGTGCTGTTCAGCTTCGTGCTGGCGCCGTTCGTAATCCGGCTGCAGTCATGGCGGGTGCCGCGAACGGTTTCCGTGCTGGTCACCGTGTTCATCGGCTTTTCCGTGATGTTCAGCCTGGGCGGCCTGATGGTGTCGCAGGCCAACCGGCTCGCCCAGGAATTGCCGGGCTACCAGCAGACGCTGCGCGACAAGATCCAGGGGCTGCGCGGCTTCGCCACCGGCGGCTCCGGCACGCTGGAGCGGGCCTCGCGCGTGCTGCGTGAGCTCGACAGCGAACTGCAGAACCCGGCCGCAGGGCGAAGCGCCATCGACGGGTTGCGCCGGCAGCCGCTGGACAAGCCGATCCCGGTGGAAATCCGCCAGCCCGATCCGGGCACCCTGACCACGCTGGTGGCAATCATCCAGCCGCTGATCCAGCCGCTCACCACCACCGGCATCGTGGTCATCTTCGTGATCTTCATCCTTCTGCAGCGCCAGGACCTGCGCAACCGTTTCATCCGCCTCGCCGGCTCCCATGACATGCAGCGTACCACCGCTGCGCTCGACGACGCCGGCCAGCGGCTGTCACGGCTGTTCCTCAACCAGATGATCGTCAACGCCAGCTTCGGCCTCTTGATCGGCATCGGGCTCACCTTCATCGGTGTGCCGAGCGCGCCGCTGTGGGGGCTGGTCGCCGCCATCCTGCGCTTCGTGCCCTATGTCGGCTCGGCGATCTCGGCGGTGTTTCCGCTGATCCTTGCCGCCGCCGTCGGCTCCGGCTGGGGCATGCTGCTGATGACCGTGGCGTTGTTCGCGTCGCTGCAGGTGATCGCCAGCCAGGTGGTGGAGCCCCTCGTCTATGGCCGCAGCTCCGGCCTGTCGCCGGTGGCCATCGTGCTGTCGGCGTCGTTCTGGACCTGGCTGTGGGGGCCGATCGGGCTGGTGCTGGCGACGCCGCTCACCGTCTGCCTGGTGGTGGTCGGCCGCCATGTCGACCGGCTGCAGTTCTTCGACGTGCTGCTCGGCAACCAGCCGGCGCTGACGCCACCGCAACTGGTCTATCAACGCATGCTGGCCGGCGACCCCATCGAGGCGTCGCAGCAGGCGCAGACCTATCTCGAGGACGCGCCCCTGGAGACCTACTACGACAGCATCCTGCTGAAAGGGCTGCGTCTCGCCGAGGCCGACGTGCGCCTCGGCCGCCTGCACGCCGACCGGCTCGAGCGCATTCTCGCCACGGTCAGCGAAGTCGTCGACGACCTCGAGACCCACGAAGACCGTGTCCCCGAAGAGATTGAAGTCGTCGATGCGCGCTCCGAGCTGGCGCGGCTCGACGGCATCGTTCCCGTCGAGGATCCCGCGCCCTTGCTCGCGCAGTGGCAGGCGCCCGGCGCGGTGCTGTGCATCCCTGGCGCCGGCAAGCTCGACGAGGCGGCGGCGCTGGTGCTGGCGCAACTGCTGAAACGCCGCGGCATCGGCGCCACCGCCGAGACCGCCGACGCGCTGTCGATCTCGCGGTTCTTCTCCCTCGATGTCTCGCAGACCCAGGCATTCTGCATCTGCTACGTCGGGCAGCCCTCGGATGCCATGGTGCATTATGCGGTGCGTCGCCTGGTGAAGAAGAGCAAGGGCAGCCGCATCGTGGTCGCCATGCTCGGCGGCACCCGCGACGCCCCGCTGTCGTCGACGCGCGACGTCACCCCCGCCGCCGGCAACTTCAGCCATGTGGTTGATACGGTGTCGGAACTGGCAGCCGGACGATCGTCCTCCGCCGCCCTGACGGCGCTGGCCGCCGGCGTCGACGCGGCGCTGGAGCGTGCCGGGAAAGTGTAGTCCGCCTTGTGCAGATTCGTAGGGTGGGCAAAGGCGCGCTTGCGCCGTGCCCACCGTTCAAATCCATCGCCGCCGATGGTGGGCACGCATCGGCCGCGCTACGCGCGGCCCGATCGCTTTGCCCACCCTACACTCTACACGCCAAGCGCGGGGGCGGATTTACGACCCGCGATCCGCCGCTTCAACGATCACGCCGTAAAGCGGGTTACGCTTCGCTAACCCGCCCTACTCCTCACGCGTTGAACCAGTTGGCGGCGTCGCCAGTGAATGCAAAGTACAGTCCGCCGGCGGTCAGTGCGCAGGACACGATCTCGATGGCGCTGTCGAGCTGCAGCCCGCTGATGCCGAGGATCTGCAGCAGCGACAGTACCGAGAACACCAGTGATGCCACCAGCACCCAGCGCGGCCAGCTCTTGCGGCCGTGAGCGGCGTGATGCACCAGAAACACGAACAGCAGCAGCAGACAGGCCGCAACGATGTTCGCCGCCATGATCGTGGTCTCGGTCATGTCAGCATCGGGCGTGCGGTCCTGAAACGCGATCGACAGCGCATCCAGCGTCAGCGATGCGTACAGCAGGACTTCGAAGTAGAAGACGTTCTTCGGAACGTTCTTCGAATTGTTGTTGGAACCGTTGTTGGCAACCGACATGGGCGCTGGCTAGTCCTTGGGGAATTCGAGGCCCATTTCGCGGTAGCGATTGGGATCGTCGCCCCAGTTCTCGCGCACCTTGACGAACAGGAACAGATGCACGGGCACGCCGGTGATCTCGGCGATCTCCTTGCGGGCATCGGCGCCGATCGACTTGATGGTGGCGCCGCCCTTGCCGAGCACGATCTTGCGCTGGCTTTCGCGCTCGACGAAAATGGTCTGCTCGATGCGGATCGACTTGTCCTTGCGCTCGGTCCAGGTGTCGGTCTCCACCGTGGACTGATACGGCAGCTCCTGGTGCAACTGGCGGAAGATCTTTTCGCGGGTGATTTCGGCCGCGAGATGCCGCATCGGCGCATCCGACATCTGGTCTTCGGGATAGTGATAGGGACCGGGCGGCACCGCAGCCGCCAGCGTGCGGCGGAGATCGTCGACGCCGTCGCCGGTCATCGCCGAGATCATGAACGTCTCTTCGAACTTCATCCGCTCGTTGGCGGCGGCCGCCAGCTTCAGCAGCTTTTCCTTGGAGACGATGTCGACCTTGTTGATCACCAGATACTTCGGGTGATTGACCTTCTCGAGCTGGCTGAAGATCGCCTCAGCCTCCTCGTCGATGCCCTCTCGGGCGTCGAGCAGGATGCAGACCAGGTCAGCGTCATGAGCCCCGCTCCAGGCGGTCTTGACCATGGCGCGGTCGAGCCGGCGCTTCGGCAGGAAGATGCCGGGGGTATCGACCAGGATGATCTGCGCGTGGTTCTCGATCACGATGCCGCGGATCAGCGCGCGCGTGGTCTGCACTTTGCGCGAGACTATGGTGACCTTGGATCCGACAAGCGCGTTGACCAGCGTGGATTTTCCGACATTCGGCGCGCCGATCAGGGCGACGAAGCCGCAGCGCGTCTCCGCATCGGGAACGTCGGGCGTCGGGGCGGGATCGATATCGTCGTTCACAGGGTCATCCATCATTGTTGTCGCTGCTGACGCCTTCGCGCGCCAGCATGGCGGACGCGGCGAGCTTCTCGGCCGCGCGCTTGCTGCCGCCGACGCCTTCCGCGGGCGCCAGGCCCGGCAGGTCGACGGCGACACGGAATTGCGGATCGTGATGCGGGCCGGAGCGCTCGACCTCGCGATAGACCGGCGTCGGCAGTCCCTTGCCCTGGGCCCACTCCTGCAGCACGGTCTTGGAATCGCGCAACGGGCGCGCCGGCTTGCGCATGCGCTCCAGCCAGTTGCGCTGCACGAAACTGTCCGCGGCGGGGTAACCGCCATCGAGGAAGATGGCGCCGATCACCGCCTCGCAGATATCGCCGAGCACCGACTTGCGAAGCCGCGCGCCGGCGCCCGCCCCGACCGCGCCGAGCTTGATGCCGTCGAGCAGGTCAAGCGTGCGCGCCACGTCGGCGCAGGCTTCCTTGCGCACCAGTTCGGCTAGCCGCTTCGACAGTTCGCCCTCGTCCGCTTGCGGAAAGGCGCGGTACAGCATGTCGGACACCACCAGACCGAGCACGTGGTCGCCGAGGAATTCGAGGCGCTGGTAGCTGTCCGCGCGGCTACGCTGCGACTTCAGCGCCGACACATGGGTGAAGGCGGTGGCCAGCAGCAGCGGGTCCTTGAATGTGTAGCCGATCCGCGTCTCGATCTGCGCCGCGGCAGCCTTCATGGCGGCATTCTTGCGCTTCTTGCGCACGGCAGCCGTCTCCGTGCCGGCGTCAGGCAAGGTCAGGTCGTCGGCACTCGAGGGGGACGCGAGGTTGGCGGAGTCGTCTTTCATCGCACAATGGAAAAGATGCGACCCCAGCGAACGGCGGTCGGCCAGCGCCAGATCTGCCAGGCATGTTCGCCCTCGGCGATCGAGAAGAAAATCATCTGCGCGCGCCCGACGATGTTCTCGAACGGCACGTAGCCCACCGCGGACAGCACGCGGCTGTCGGTGGAGTTGTCGCGGTTGTCGCCCATCATGAAGAAGTTGCCGGGCGGCACGGTGTAGACGTTGGTGTTGTCGTAGAAGCCGTTGTCGACGCAATCGAGCGACTCGTAGGTGACACCGTTAGGCAGCGTCTCCTTCCAGCGCTTGACCCGCGCGGTGGCGTCGGAGCCGCAGGGATCCTCACCGACGAAATCCGACAGGCGCTCGCGCTGCACCGGCTTCTCATTGATGTAGAGCAGCCCTTCCTTCATCTGGATGCGGTCGCCCGGCAGCCCGATCACGCGCTTGATGTAATCGGTGCTGTCATCCTTCGGCAGCCGGAACACCACGACGTCGCCGCGCGCCGGCTCCGAGCCGAAGATGCGGCCGGAGAAGATCGGCGGCGACAGCGGGATCGAATAGTGGCTGTAGCCATAGGAATATTTCGACACGAACAGGTAGTCGCCCACCAGCAGGGTGGCCTTCATCGAGCCCGACGGGATGTTGAACGGCTGGAACAGGAAGGTCCGGATCACCAGCGCGATCAACAGCGCATTGATGACGACGCGGATGGTTTCGCCGACGCCGCTTTCAGTCTTGGTTCCGGATGTCACGCTCATCGCTTTCCCGATTCCCGCATTGCCGCGCGGATTGTGGTGATCTCACGCAAACATGGCGCCGCGATGAGATGAGGCATTGATTCTGATGTTTAGAGCGAATTGCGGCGCAAACCCAGAGGGTCAGGCCACGTTCGGTCCTGCTGAAGGCAGATGCCGGCTTTTAACGGGTTGTTTGCCGTGCCGCAATCAACGGAACCGTTATTGGGGCAGGAAAGATCAGCGAATTGGTTGGAAAGATGGAGGAAATTTAAGTCGGCGCACCATTTGCGGCGCCTCGGCATCATCCCCTGCTACCCGACATCTGCCAGTTACGCTGCCGGCCGCTCGGCCATTTCCTTCAGGGCATCGGCGATGAACTTCTCGTTCGCCACCCGTGCGGCTTCCTGGATATGGGGGGAAGCGCTTCAGACTGCGAACGGCGGTAAGCCGCGCGGTTGAAGTGCAATCCGATGGCCACATAAACCAGAACAAAGGCCGCCCCGATGACGGGAGCGAACAGGCCATAAAGTTGATAACCGTTCATTCCTGGATCCCTCCAAGGATGGCCAACGCTAAAAATGTAAGCACCCACTAACGAGGATGCAAACCAACGACCCTGCCAGGATCGATGAAACGTCCGTAACCACCGGCAAAATCCCGTAGAAAAACGCCAGAACGGGACCGATTACACCGGCCGAAAGCATCGCAACCGCAATCGCATTGGCAAATCCTGCCATCAGCTTAAGCCGCTCATTGAAGACGACTTTTTTCATCGGCTCGGCTGCGATGCTTTGAACGGCCAGCGCAGTTTGGCACGTTAAAGTTGCAACCTCAACTCGCAGGCCAGCTCAGCCTTTGCTCGCCTGCTCCGCCGAGATGATCACAAACGCCTGCGCCAGCGGCCAGTCGTCGGTGATGGTGAGGTCTATCCGGGCCTCCATGCCCGCCGGGGTCAGCTTCTGCAGCCGGGCCAGCGCCCCACCGGTCAAAAGCATCGACGGCCGGCCGCCCGGCAGGTTGACCACCCCCATGTCGCGCCACCAGACGCCCTGGCGGATGCCGGTGCCGAGCGCCTTCGAACAAGCCTCCTTGGCGGCGAAGCGCTTGGCGTAGGTGGCGACCACCATCTTCTCGTTCTTGGAGCGGCGCTCGGCCTTGGCGCGCTCGGCGTCGGTGAAGATGCGATCGAGAAAGCGCTCGCCATGCCGCTCGATCACCTTGGCGACGCGGGTGATGTCGATCAGGTCGGAGCCGATGCCGATGATCATGCGGCGCCCGCGAGGTGCTTGCGGCCCCGGTCCATCGCCGCGCGCATGGCGCGGACGGTGGCGCCGAGGCCGACGAACAGCGCCTCCCCCATCATGAAATAGCCGATGTTGAGTTCGGCGATCTCCGGCAGCGCCGAGATGGTCTCGGCGGTGGCGTAATCGAGGCCGTGGCCGGCATGGATCTCCAGTCCCGCGGATTTCGCCAGGGCTGCGCCGGCGACAATGCGCTGCCATTCGCTGGCGGCTTTGGCCGCATTGCCATCCTCGATGGCGTCGCACCAGGCGCCGGTGTGCAGTTCGATCACCGGGGCGCGCAATTTGGCGGCCATCTCGATCTGACGGGGATCGGCAGCGATGAACAGCGACACCCGGACGCCGGCGTCGTTGAACCGGGCGATCACCGGCGCCAGCGCATTGTGCTGACCGGCCACGTCGAGGCCGCCTTCGGTGGTCAGCTCCTCGCGCCGTTCCGGCACCAGGCAGACCGCATGGGGCCTGGTGGCCAGGGCGATCTCGACCATGTCCGGCGTCGCCGCCATTTCGAAGTTCAGCGGCTTTGAAATCTCGGCCTTCAGCCGCTTCATGTCATCGTCGCGGATGTGGCGGCGGTCCTCGCGCAGATGCGCGGTGATGCCGTCGGCGCCGGCCTCGATGGCCGCCAGCGCAGCGCGCACCGGATCGGGACGATGCCCGCCGCGTGCATTGCGCAGGGTGGCGACGTGATCGATGTTGACGCCGAGGCGGAGGGGAAAAGTGGGCATTGGCAACTTCCGGAAATCAACGATGCGGTGAGCATAGCGATGTGAAGCGATCATTGCGAGCAGCCACCGGCTGTCATCTCCGCGAAAGCAGGGATCCGGTCAACGCTGTCGGAGAGATCATCACTGGCGCCTGCGTCTACTGGGTCGCCCGGTCCTGGCGCGCAATTGCGCGCAGGCCGGGCGATGACAGCGGAGGCCGGGGGCTTTACCCATTCACCCGCTCGACCTTCGCCACCACGGCCTTGGCGCGCAACTGGTTGATGATCGCGCTGAGATGCTTGAGATCGTAGACCTCGATATCGATGTTCTGCTCGGTGAAATCCGGCGAGCGGCGGTGCATGCTGATGTTGTCGATATTGCCGTCGTGGTCGGCGATCACCTGGGCGATCTGCGCGAGACTGCCGGGCTCGTTGACGTTCTGCACGAATAGCCGCGCCGGAAAACGCTGCGGTGAGGATTCGTCGACGTCCCATTTGACGTCGAGCCAGCGCTCCGGCTCTTCCTCGAAATCCTTCAGCGCCGGCGACTGGATCGGATAGATCGTGATGCCTTCGCCGGGGGTGATGATGCCGACGATGCGGTCGCCGGGCACCGCGCCGCCATTGGGCGCGAACTTCACCGGCAGGTCGGAATTGACGCCGCCGACCGAGATGATCGAGGTGAAGCGCCCGGCGCCATCGGGCGTCTTGACCCGGTCCGCCGTGGCCTTGCGGTTGCTGGTTGCGAAGCGGCCGACGCGCTCTTCCTTGTAGTCCGGATACATGGCGCGGGCGACGTCGGCGGCACGCAACTCGCCGCGCCCCACCGAGGCCATCACGTCGTCAATGGACGATCGCGCCAGCCGCGGCAGCGCGCCCTTCAGCTGGTCGTCGGAATATTCGATCTTGGCGCGGGCAAACAACCGCTCGACAATACGGCGGCCGAGGCCGGCATACTGGTCGCGCATCGCGGTGCGGGTGGCGCGGCGGATCGCGGCGCGGGCCTTGCCGGTGACCGCGAGCGACTCCCAGGCGGCGGGCGGCGCCTGCTGCGCGGCCGATGTCAGCACCTCGACCTCGTCGCCGTTCTGCAGCTCGGACGACAAAGGCGCGAACTTGCCGTTAATCTTGCAGCCGACCGCGCTATTGCCGACGTCGGTATGCACGGCATAGGCGAAGTCGACCACATTGGCGTTGCGCGGCAGCGCGATCAGCTTGCCCTTCGGGGTGAAGCAGAACACCTGGTCGTGAAACAGCTCGAGCTTGGTGTGCTCCAGGAATTCTTCCGGATTGGTGCTTTCGGAAAGAATGCCGATGGTGTGGCGCAGCCAGGAGAACGCGTTGGACTCGCGCTGCAGCATCTCGGTCGGCGAGCCCTTGCCGTCCTTGTAGAAGGCATGGGCCGCGATGCCGTATTCGGCTATCTGGTTCATGTCCTCGGTGCGGATCTGCAGTTCGACACGCTGGTTGCCGGGGCCGATCACGGTGGTGTGGATCGAGCGGTAGTCGTTCTGCTTCGGCGTCGAGATGTAGTCCTTGAAGCGGCCGGGCACCACCGGCCAGGTGGTGTGCACCACGCCGAGCGCGCGGTAGCAGGCCTCCATGTCCTTCAGCACGACGCGAAAGCCGAAGATGTCGGACGGCTGCTCGAAGCCGACCGACTTGCGCTTCATCTTGGTCCAGATCGAAAACGGCCGCTTCCGCCGGCCGCTGACCCGGGCGATGATGCCGTTCTTCTCCAGCTTCATGGAGAGATGGCTTTCGATCATGCCGATCAGATTGCGGTTACGCTCGGCCAGCGAGTCGAGCCGCTGCATGACCACCGAATAAGCGTCGGGGTCGAGCACCTTGAACGACAGCTCCTCGAGCTCCTCGCGCATCTCCTGCATGCCCATGCGGCCGGCCAGCGGCGCATAGATGTCGAGCGTCTCCTCGGCGATGCGGCGGCGCGACGCCGGCGGCATGAATTCCATGGTCCGCATGTTGTGCAGCCGGTCGGCCAGCTTGATCAGCAGCACACGGACGTCGTCGGCGATGGCCAGCAGCAGCTTGCGCAGGTTCTCGGCCTGCTTGGCCTCGCGCGATACCAGCTCCAGCCGCTTCAGCTTGGTCAGACCCTCCACCAGCGCACCGATCTCGGCGCCGAACAGCCTGTCGATTTCGGCGCGGGTGGCCTCGGTATCCTCGATGGTATCGTGCAGCAGCGCCGCCACGATGGTGGCATCGTCGAGCTTGAGGTCGGTGAGGATCGCCGCCACTTCCAGCGGATGCGAGAAATACGGATCGCCCGAGGCCCGCGTCTGCTCGCCATGGGCGACCATAGCGTAGACATAGGCCCGGTTCAGCATGTCCTCGTCGGTGTTCGGGTTGTAGGACTTGACCCGCTCTACCAGATCGTACTGGCGCATCATCCGCGCGCGCGAGGCGCGGGGTACCTTCACCGGCGCATCGGCCGGCGTCTCCGGGACCACGACCGCCGGGTCGGCCGCAGCGGGCGGCGACGGGACAGCGGCGACCGCCTCGGTCGCTGCCTGCATCTGCCCGGTCTTTCGGCGAATGGTCGCCATCGCTGCCTCGTTTCATCAGGCGCGGATCGCGCCCGTCTCGTCACCGCAACTTTGCCCTGAAAGTATCAGGAAAAGCAAAGGCCCGGACAACGGTCCGGGCCTTCAACAAAACAGAACACCGTGAACGGGCTGTTGCCAGCGCCTATTCGTCTTCTTCAGGCTGCTCTTCCGGCGGCGCCAGGCCCTCGAGACCCTTGAGAAGCTCTTCTTCCGTCATGCGTTCGACCGCAACCTCGGTATCGTCAGCATCGACGCTGGCGCCGGCAGAACCGATCAGCGGGATCGTGTCGGGCTCGGGCTCGTCGACCTCGACGAACTTCTGCAGCGAGTGAACCAGCTCCTCGCGCAGATCTTCCGGCGAAATGGTCGAGATCGGCAATCTCGCGCAACGACACGACGGGATTCTTGTCATTGTCGCGATCAACTGTAAGTTGCGATCCTGAGGAGATCATACGTGCCCGATGGGCAGCCAGAAGGACCAGATCAAACCGGTTGTCGACTTTATCGATGCAATCTTCGACGGTGACGCGCGCCATTAACTGTCGCTCCGTGTGTGTGGGGACCGGATATGATGATTATTCGTGCTAGGTACAGAGGCTTGGCCGATTTCGCAAGGGCCAAATTGCCAACTGGACAATCACGCGCCCTCTGGTACGCTATTATTATACCCGTCACAAGATCTACAGATCGCGGCCATCTGCATCAGTTTAGAGCATCTCGGACACTAAAACGCTTTATTGCAACCGCAAGTACAAGGGCTTAACCCTCCGGCTTCGCAATTTGCGATCCGGCCTTTTCGATCGATACGCCCCTGGCGGTCATTGCTCCCGCCTTCCCTGCCGGTGGATTGCTGCCGCGCCAAACGTAAACAACAACAAACCGCACGAGAAAACTTGATGTCCCCTGCATCCAACAAGATCGCGCTCTTCATTGACGGCGCCAATCTCTATGCGACGGCCAAGACCCTTGGCTTTGACATCGACTACAAGCGCCTGCTCAAGGAATTCCAGAGCCGCGGCACGTTGGTCCGCGCCTTCTATTACACCGCGATCATCGAGGATCAGGAGTATTCGTCGATCCGACCGCTGATCGATTGGCTCGACTATAACGGCTACACGGTGGTCACCAAGGCCACCAAGGAATTCATCGACGCCTCCGGCCGCCGCAAGGTCAAGGGCAACATGGACATCGAGCTTGCGGTCGATGCCATGGAGCTGGCCGAACATGTCGATCAGATCGTGCTGTTCTCCGGCGACGGCGACTTCCGCTCGCTGGTCGAGGCCGTGCAGCGCCGCGGCGTTCGTGTGACGGTGGTGTCCACCATCTCCAGCCAGCCGCCGATGATCGCCGACGAACTGCGCCGTCAGGCCGACGTGTTCACCGATCTGATCGAACTGCAGTCCAAGCTGGGGCGCGACCCCGCCGAACGCCCTGCCCCGCGCGAGCCGCGCCACGCCCCGCAGTTCCTGCAGCGTGCCACCACCATGGCGCCACGGGGCGATGACGACGATTTCGAAGACTAAGACGCAGCTCAGCAGACAGCAGCCGGCGGTGGTGGCAACCGCGATCTCCGTCGGCACTTCGACCGATCCCGGGCGCGACTGCCCGCTCTGTCCGCGTCTGATGGCCTACCGTCAGGATCTGCGCGCGCGCGATCCCGACGGCTTCAACGCGCCGGTACCTTCGTTCGGGCCGGTCGACGCGGGCCTGCTGATCGTGGGTCTCGCCCCCGGCGCCCAGGGGGCCAATCGAACCGGGCGTCCGTTCACCGGCGATTATGCCGGCGACCTGCTCTACGCCACCCTGATCGAATTCGGCTTTGCCACCGGCACGTTCGAGGCGCGCCCCGACGACAGCCTGACGCTGACGGACAGCCGCATCACCAATGCGGTGCGCTGCGTGCCGCCGCTGAACAAGCCGTTGCCGGTGGAGATCACCACCTGCCGGCCGTTCCTGATTTCCACCATGGAGACCATGCCGCGGCTGCGCGCGATCGTGCTGCTGGGCCGCGTCGCCCACGACACCATGCTGCGCACGCTCGGCATCCGTGCCGTCACCGCGCCGTTTGCGCACGGCGCCGTGCACGACGCCGGCCGCTTCAAGCTGTACGACAGCTATCACTGCTCGCGCTACAACACGAACACGCGGGTGCTGACGCCAGAGATGTTTAGGGCTGTGTTTGCGCGGGTGAAGGCGGATCTGACGAGCAGCTAAACCGGATTGGCCTTGAGCCATGCCAGCACATCGCCGGCGTTACGGTCCGGCGGAAACACCGGATAGAACACGTGGGTGGTGCGGGCGTCGTCAATGATCAAGGCGATGCGCTTGATCAAAGTGAGGTCGGCGACCTCCATGGTCGGCAGATCGAGCGCCTGCACCAGTTCGAGGTTGTCGTCGGACAGCACCGGAAACGGCAGATGCAGCCGTGCGGCCATCTCGGTCTGATAGGCATTGCTCTGGGTCGACAGGCCGAACACATGCTTTGCGCCGGCAGCCTTCAATTCGGCAAACAGGTCGCGAAACGCGCAGGTCTGCGGCGTGCAGCCGCGCGCCCCGGGGATCATGTCCCAGTCATCCACCAGCGAGACTCGCCCGGGCTCGCCGGTGCGCGGATAACCAAACACGACGACCCGGCCTTTCAACTCGGACAGCACGACCGATGTATCGTTGGTGGCCAGCAGGCTGATGGGCGGAATCGGCATGCCCACCAGATGCGCGGCGGCGCCGTCATCCTCGGGCGCCGGGATCTTGCTCCAGTCGACGTCGAGCAGGTTGGGTTGTTTCATCCGCCGATCCTCATCCCCGCGCGCGCATCAGGCGTCCCTTCTCGCGGCCCCAGTCGCGATCCTTCTCGCTGGCGCGCTTGTCGTGCAACTGCTTGCCCTTGGCCAGCGCCAGCCGCAGCTTCACCCGGCCGCGTTCGTTGAAGTACATTTTCAGCGGCACCAGCGTCATGCCCTGGCGCTCCACCGCGCCCAGCAGCTTGTTGATCTGCTTGCGATGCAGCAGCAGCTTCCGCGGCCGCTTGGGTTCATGGTTGAACTGGTTGGCCTGCAGATATTCGGGGATGTTGCAGTTGATCAGCCAGATCTCGCCGTTCTTGGGGTCGGCGTAGGATTCCGCGATGGTGCTCTTGCCGTTGCGGATCGACTTGACCTCGGTGCCGGTGAGCGCGATGCCGGCCTCGAGCGTGTCCTCGATCGCGTAGTTGAAGCGCGCCTTGCGGTTTTCAGCGACCACCTTGATCGGGCGCTCTTTCTTTTCAGCCATCGTCAATATGCCCTGGGCGTCATCGCGGGATAGATAAACCTGATAACGCGCGCTTCAAGCGTGAGGCTTACGCCTTCTTGAGCAGATCGCGGATCTCGGTCAGCAGTTCTTCTTCGCGCGTCGGTTTCGGCGGCTCAGCCGGCTTCGCCGCGTCGTTGCGCTTCAGCCTGTTCATGAAGCGGATCACCATGAACAGAACGAAGGCGATAATGATGAAATTGATGGTCAAAGTGAGGAAGTTGCCCCAGGCCAGCACGGCGCCCTGCTTCTTGGCGTCGGCCAGGTTGGTCGCTGTGACCGCCTTGGACAGGCCGGTGAAGTAATTGGAGAAGTCGAGGCCGCCGGTGATTGCGCCGACGATCGGCATGATGATGTCGCCGACCATCGATGTGACGATGGCGCCGAACGCCGCGCCGATGATCACGCCAACCGCGAGATCGACGACGTTGCCCTTCATCGCGAACTCGCGAAATTCCTTCAGCATTCGAGCCCCTCCTCTTCAATCTGACTTACAGTATCGGTGATGACGGAAATCGCGATGGTGTCGGCAATGATCCGGGCGGCTCAAAGAACGTCGGTCAGTTGATCAGTCCGGCATGGACCATGGCCTTGCGGATCACCGCTCCGGTCGGCGCCGTCACCGGCATCAGCGGCAGGCGCACGTCCTCCTGCAGCCGGCCCAGCAGGCCGAGGCCATGCTTGGCGCCGGCCAGCCCCGGCTCCATGAAGATGGCGTCGTGGAGCGGCGTCAGCCGATCCTGAATTTCCAGCGCGCCGGCGTAGTCGCCCTTGAACACCGCGGCCATCAATTCGGCGCACGGCTTTGGCGCGACATTGGCGACCACTGAAATGCAGCCGTGGCCGCCCGCCGCCATGTAAGCGAGCGCGGTCATGTCCTCGCCGGACATCTGGATGAAATCCGGCCCCATGGCATGGCGCTGCTGCGAGACGCGGGCCAGGTTGGCGGTGGCATCCTTGACGCCGACGATGTTCTTCAACTCGAACAGCCGGCTCATAGTGGAGACCGACATGTCGACCACCGAGCGCGGGGGAATGTTGTAGATCAGGATCGGGATGCCGATGGCGTCGTTGATCGCCTTGAAGTGCTGGTACATGCCTTCCTGGGTCGGCTTGTTGTAATACGGCGTCACCACCAGCACGGCATCGGCGCCGGCCTTCTCGGCGTGCCGGGCCAGTTCGACGGCCTCCCGGGTGGAGTTCGAGCCGGCGCCGGCGATGACCGGGACGCGCCCCTTGGCCTCGTCGATGCACCATTCCACGACGCGCTGATGCTCGCTGTGGCTGAGGGTCGGGCTTTCGCCGGTGGTGCCGACCGGCACCAGGCCGTTGGTGCCCTCGGCAATCTGCCAGCTCACGAGGGCGCGAAACGCCGCTTCGTCGAGCGCGCCATCTTTGAACGGCGTCACCAAGGCGGTGTAGGACCCCCGAAATTGCGTCTTGGCTGCCATGGTTTTCTCCGAACGCGCGCTGCTTGGCCGTCTGCTTGAACCGGTTGATCGAACCGCGAGTCATATCGGGTCTGGTGACCACGCGAAAGTCCTGCCGGTCGGACCCGGAGCCGCGATTTCGCCGTTGTGAGGGCGCAAACTGCACCAAGTTGGGCAAAATTGACGTTTTGTCCATTATTTCAATCAAATACGGCTGTGATTGATTGCAATTGCCTGATTCGCCGCGAAGGACCGCCGTGAAGCGACTGTTCCCATCAAAGGCCCTGCGATCGACTGCGCTCTGCGGCAGCCTGGCGCTGCTGGTTGGGTTGAGCGCGATGGTCCCCCACGCCTGGGCGACGGGCAAGGTTCCACTGCCCAAGCCACGCCCGATCGCCCGCAGCGCGGTGCCGAAGACCACGGCCTCGATCGCGCCGGCCGCCAAGCCCGTACACCGGGACGAAACGACGCCGGCGCCGGCGATCCAGCCGGCCACCCGCCAGCACGCGGCGCTGCCGCCGCCGGCGAAGCGATCTGTCGCACCGGCAGCCATGGCCACGACATCGTCGACGTCGCAGGCCGATACCGAAGCGCTGGAAAACGTCATCGAACTGGTGCGCAAGCGCAAGCCGGTGGATGCCGCGCAGGTGTCGCAGACGATCGGCGATCCCGTGGCGCGAAAGCTCGCCGATTGGATCATCCTGCGCAGCGACGACAACGGCGCGACGGTCGAACGTTACCGCGCCTTCCTGTCCGCCAATCCAAGCTGGCCGTCGCAGACCTTCCTGCGTCGCCGCGCCGAAGCTGCACTTTGGGACGACCGTCGCGACGACGACACCGTCCTCGGCTATTTCGCCGACGAGAAGCCGCTGTCGGCCAAGGGGAAATTCTCGCTGGCCCGAGCCTTGATCGCGCGCGGCGACCGCGCCGGCGCGGAGCGCCTGGTGCGCGACGCCTGGCGCAATGACGGCATGTCCGGCGACGTCGAAAACACAGCGCTCGATCTGTTCGGCGCATTCATCACAGCGGGCGACCACAAGGCCCGCATGGACAAGCTGCTGTACAGCAGCGACACCGACGGTGCGATGCGCGCCGCCAAGCGGCTCGGCGGCGCGCAGATGGCGCTGGCCAAAGCGCGCATTGGCGTGACCAAGAAGGCCATCAATGTGCGAGGCCTGCTTGACGCCGTACCGAGCGAGCTGCACGGCGATCCCGGCTACATGTTCGCCAAAATCCAGCGGCTGCGACGCGAGGAGAAATTCGCGGAGGCCGGCCGGCTGATGCTGGCGGCACCGCGCGACCCGGCGCGGCTGCACAATCTGGACGAATGGTGGGTGGAGCGCCGGCTGCTGTCGCGAAAGATGCTCGACGTCGGCGAGTATCGCACCGCCTATCTGATCGCGCGCGACGCCGCCCTGCCCGCCCGCGACATCTACAAGACCGAACAGGAATTCACCGCGGGCTGGATCGCGCTGCGCTTCCTCAAGGATCCGGCGGCGGCATCCCAGCATTTCGCCCGCATCGGCGTCGGCAGCGTCAATCCGACCGCGCTGGCCCGTGCCGGCTACTGGCAGGGTCGTGCGGCGGAAGCCGCCGGGCGCAGTTCGGAGGCCCGACAGGCCTATGCGGCGGCGGCCGAGCAATCCACCAGCTACTACGGTCAACTGGCGCGGGCCAAGCTCGGCCTGCCGCAGATCGAACTGAACGGCGCACCGAGCGCCCGCGGACGCGGCGTCGAGCGGCTGGAAATCGTCCGTGCCGTCGCGCTGCTCTACGCACTGGATGAGCGCGAGATCGCGATCCCCATCCTCGCCGACATGGGCGAGAACGGCGATCCCGACGCGGTGCTCGGCCTCGGCGATCTCGCCGCCCGCAACTCCGACGCCCGCGGCATGCTGCTGATCGGAAAGGCCGCCCTCAATCGCGGCCTGCCGTTCGACCACTACGCCTATCCGACCGTCGGGATTCCCTCATATCCGACGATCGGCCCGGAGGTCGAGCGCAGCGTCGTCTATGCCATAGCGCGACAGGAAAGCGCATTCAATCAGGCGGTGGTGTCGCCCGCCAATGCCTATGGGCTGATGCAGGTGACGCCGGATGCTGGCCGCTATGTCACCAAGAAGTACGGCGCGAGCTTTGACCTCGCCAGGTTGAAGACCGATCCGGTCTACAACGCATCCATCGGGGCCGCCGAACTGGGCGGCCTGCTCGACGACTATCGCGGCTCCTACATCATGACCTTCGCCGGCTACAATGCCGGCCGCGGCAGCGTCCGCAAATGGGTGGAGCGCTACGGCGACCCACGGGATCCCAAGGTCGACGCGGTCGACTGGGTCGAGCAGATCCCGTTCTCCGAGACCCGCAACTACGTGCAGCGGATCATGGAGAACCTTCAGGTCTATCGCGCCCGCTTCGGCGGCGGATCAAAGTTGCAGATCGAAGCCGATCTGCACCGCGGCAGCGTCGAATAGCTTTCGCGGCGAGCCGAAGAACTCCGTGTAGTCCCCGCGAAGGCGGGGACCCATACACGCTGTCGTGCCTGGCTGAAACGCCGTAGCCGTGCCTCTGCAGATTGACGATGACGACCGTGGTTATGGATCCCCGCCTTCGCGGGGACGACATGCGGCGTCGCTGTCGCCCACGACTAACCAAGGAACTCGCAAGCAGGATCAGGCGCAGCCTGTCATCCGCCCCCCTTCATCGCCCCACAAGTAAAAACCCCCGGCAGTTTCCTGCCGGGGGTCTTTGTTTCAGATCTTGAGCGTCGCGAGACGATCAGGATTAGAAGGAGCGCTGAGCCTGCAGCCGCGGCCGGTACACGTTCTGGTCGCCCAGGGTGTAGGCGCGAGCCGAAGAGCTCGACACTTGCCCAGCGGCGGCGTTGTAGGTACCGGTCAGGTTGGTGTCGAGGCGGGTGTACAGGAAGTCAGCCGACAAGGTGAGGTTCTTGACGGGGGTCCAAGCGGTCTTGGTTCCGACCTGGTAGGACGAGAACTTCATGTCGCCACCGGTGGCAGCAAGGGAACCGACGCCCGTAATATTGGCCGTCGAGCCGTTGGTCAGAGCCTGCATCAGAGCTGCATTACCTGCAGAACCGTAGGAGATGGTGCTGTAGTTGCCATACAGCGACGTACGCCAGTTCGGGTTCCAGTAGTGCTCGTAGTACGCGCTGATGTCCCAGGCGGTGCTCAGATCGATGCCGGTGCCGTTGCTGTAAACGCCATCAAGCACGTAACCGAACGCCATGCTGCTGCCGGCGCCATTGCCGCTCGCGCGGGCATAACGACCTGCGCCGGACGAATCCTGCGTGCCGCCCCAGACGTACTTGGCTGCGCCCTTGGCATAGGTGGCTTCCAGCTTGAAGCTGTCGCCTGCGCCGGTCGGCAGGTTCTTCAACTCGAAGCCGCCGCTGACTGCGTAACCGTAAGTCGAGGACGGACGGCCAGAGTCGGCATTGGTGTAGTAGGTGCCATGAACTTCATGAGCGGCTGCCGACACGAAAGCCGAACCCCAGGCCTGATCAAGGCGGAGATTGCCGACGACGTCAGGAACGTGATCGCCAGTAGAGGCGTTGCCGAGGAAGTTGTTGATGCCGTAAGCACCACCCGTGAGGGTCGAACCACCGAACGGAGCGACGAATGCCGACGAAGTGTTGACGACACCGGCGGTGCGGTAGGGCTGAGCGTCTTCAAGCGAGATCGTCGCCGACACGCCGTTGCCGAACGAGGCGGTGTAGGCGAACTGCGAAATGCCGGTCGCGTTGTTGGAGCCAGCCTGGAAGCCCGACGAGATCGTCGGCTTGGACAGGGCCCACTGCGGGTCGAACATCGACACCGACTTACCCATGGTGAAGCCAGCGAACTGGATGAAGGCGTAGTCGACTTCGGCGATGGTGCCACCGGCGATCGACGAGGTGCCGCGGGTGAAGTCGACCTTCATGTCGCCGTAGGTGCGCAGCACGCCGTATTCGGTCGCGGTGCGGGTATCGACGTTCAGGTTGAAACGAGCGCGGGTGCCGTACCAATCCTGGTTGAAGGACTGCGAGCCGTTTGCGCCGCCGTACCAGTTGCCGTTGCCGGAAGCCTGGCCGTTCAGCGTGGTCTCAAGACGGATCGCGCCGCCGAGCTTGATGCAGGTGTCGGTGCCCGGGATGTAGTAGAAGCCCGCGCCGTAGAGGGAGCAGATCTTCACGTATTCGACCGCTTTGGCCTTCATCGGAAGATCAGCGGCCTGTGCGCCGCCCATCGCGAGCAAGCCCGCGGCCGAGCCCAGAATCAGGCTCTTAATCGTGTTCATGTAAACCTCCAAGTTGTTAAAGGGATAGGTTCCAGGTCCGGGGTGAGGATCACCCGCGAACAGTTCCTTGATCCCTGACAACCCGCAAAAGCGCTTCACCCTCCGAACACACCCGCACGTGTGCGAGGGTTCAAAGCGAATACTTTGCGGGACGACCTCGGGATGCCCCCCTCCGTCGCACCCGGACCATCAACCAACCTGTTGCGCTGCGCAACAAAGGAACGCCTCGATGAGGCCCGAATCCGGCCGTTTTCAGCGGGGTGTTGCACAAATCACACGCTTTTGTGATCCGGAACAAGGGACAAGCAATTGATACTATTTGGCTTTTTAAGTCGCCCCGGCTTGTTCCCCAAAAGGCGGCGAATGCGCCCCTCGGCGGCAACCCGCACCCGGATCCCCGCACAACCTGCAGAATCAGTCGTCAGAACTTCCTGCCCGGAGCCCGGCTTGGTGTCCCGGCGGGCGCCGGAGAGGGCAAGAACGCACGCTGACGTCTATGGGCAGCAGAATGGTTTGGCTGACCGGACAGCGCCACGCGCGGCGCCAAGTCCTTGGTTCCGCGCCGGAACCTGCTCCAGACGGCAGCGCAGCGCAGGTCGTGCGTTCGGCCCGGCAACGATTCGGTGTGCGCAAAGCGACGACTCTCGATCTGGCGCTTGCGGCGCGAGGCCACGTGGGGCATATCCAACGCGATGGAGCTGTGGCCGAGTGGCTGAAGGCACCGCTTTGCTAAAGCGGCATACCTTTTACCGGGTATCGAGGGTTCGAATCCCTCCGGCTCCGCCAAATTTTCACCCCATCTATTTGTAAAAACAAAAGAATTCGAAAATCCGCGCATCCCCGCCCCAGCTCTAGCCCTATCAATATTTTGGCGGGGTGCCGCTGTGGCCACGGGGAAGGCGACGAGACGGGAACCGAGACACCGTCCGAGACAACCAAAAATCAAGATAGATGTTGTGGCACAGCAGCAACTCGCAGCGTCGATTCGCCACGTGGGACATCAATCGGGACTGCTGCGGTCGATACACTCCTGCTTCATCCGAAACGCGATCGGACGATGCGGTCGTGTCCAATGATTTCAAGGATCTGCTGTGCTGGAACCTTGTCGGAGGCTGTGTTAGCCGGGACGAAAAAGACCGTCCCGGCTTGGCGTTAGGTATGCTGGCTGGTGTGCTCACCGGTGTGTCAGCGGATCGCCGTCACGATGCCCTCAGATTCTGCAGGCCGGAGCGCAAGGCCCGGAAGCCGGCCGCCGCGTTGGCGGGGACCCGGAGGGGACACAAGCGAGGGTTTGTCGTCCGCCCATCGACTATTCGTTACCCGCAGGATTGAGCTCGACCGCCTTGTAGCGTGTCCACTGAAAAGCAGGCCCAATCCTAGCGGCTGTCTCCCCGTCCGGTTCCACCCTGCGCTGCCCCACGGGCACCAAGTCGCGTGAGACGCCGTTCGGCAATACGATCATGGCGTCCTGGCGACACCCTCAAACGGCCAATGATGTGAAGCCGGCTTTGCGGTTGATCGACAATTCGAACATCGAGCCAGACGCTGCCAAGGTGATGAAGCGCTCCATCTCCGGCCAACGCCAAAGCAGGATCGACGCACACTGATGTACCGGCGTCTTCTGATAGGCCGGTGCCAATACGAAGGCCTTCAGGCCCGCCCTGATCCATGCCGCCCGTTCCGCGATGTTTTTGCGAATGCGTTGATCACCGGTGATTACAATCCATGTGGACGGGTCTGCGGCCAGTCGCTCGATCCATTCGACGTCTGCGCTGTCGTGCGAAAGGCGGTACTCCGGCATGAACCTGACGTGCCGAGCTTCGTGACCCATTGGGGAAATAAGAGCGTTGAGGCTGCCCGCAAAAACGGGCGATGTGCAATTATCGAAGAAGACCTTCAAGCGGCCGGCTGCAGCTCAAACGCTACAGCTCGATTGACGGAACTAGTCGGGACCATGAAAAGCTTCGAGGCGTTCGCTGCAGATCCCTCAGCAATTGCGGCCTGCGCCAACACGCTCGTTGGAACGCCTGTGGCATCGTCGATAGGCTGGCCGAACTGTCGCTTAGGGTCGATCACGATGCCCTTCGCGCGGCCTAGGGGCCACCACCTAGCCGCAATGTCGTCCTCGAACTCAAGGCCCTTCAGACTCGGCTCGATCACCTTCTGCATCAAATACTGACCACCTTTGAAAAGGTCGATCAACTTGTCGTCGCCGTCCTGAGCATCAAGGACATGCAGAATTACCGTCTTTCCGTCGGTGCGAAACTTTGCATTGGCAAATGGATAGTCGGACGAAACGATCTCGGTTCCGTACTCGATCGCCCGGCGTACCTTTTGCGCACTCAGGCCTTCGCGGATAAACGCGTCTGCGACCCGAAGTTGCACGAGGTCCAGAAAGGTCAGATAGGGAGATTCGCCAGGAAAGGACGCCAGTTGGCTTTTCCAAAGCGGGCGATATTCACGCCCATCAATCGCGTGCCCTCGCAGCCATCGGATAATCGTCCGACTGGCCACGTTTGTCAGGCCTGCCGCCTCTGTGGGCGAATACAGACCAAGGCCGATCAGAGAGAGGTCCTGTTTCACGCGCCGCGACTCCATTGCGGTTTAGTGCCCGTCAATTATGGCACCGTCAATGCAACGAAGGAAAGGCCCGCCGGCGAACCGGCGGGCTCGCCAAGGCTCACGCGGCCTAGCTGACCTCGATCCCCGTCAGGTGAGAAAGCATCCGAGCCACCATCTGTTGGTCCTTGGTGTCCCCGTCCTCGATCTCACCGAGCCAGCAAAAGTTGACGACCGCTGACGCGACCGCCCGAAAGCCCTCAAGGGTGGTCGGTTTCAACTCCATCATCTCCTCGAAAACTGCCGATTCCTCCTTAAAAACGTCCTGTAGTGCACGTTCTGCGGCGTCGAAACCGCTCTCCCTGCGCGCAACGACATCTGCTTCTCGATAGGCGTCTAACGCCGCTATGAGCTCCATGGCGCGCTTCAGGCGATACTCGTCTCCGAGGGAGAGGAATAAATCCGCGGGCGCTCCGGCGGGAAGGCGCTGGTTATTCCTCCAGGAAGACAGGCCGAACTCATCCCATTGCTCGGGCGTGCCGATGAAATGCCAGTGGTGAAACTCGGTGCGATCGCGCAGAGCGTCAATGTCACCCTCCCGGCACCATTCAACGCGGCGTCCGTCTATCGTTGTGGAGACAGGTACTGGGCGCACATCTTCATCGTCGTATCGCGGCATCAGGACTGGCGGCCGCTCTGGGCGCCGGTAGGCGTCATCGCACTCGGACATTTCGGTCGATCGCTGCCGGCATAGCCCCCGGAGCCGCTGTAGCTCTCCGGCCAATTCGATCAGCCTGGCGTCGTCTCCAGTCGCGGCGAAGACCGGCCCGAGGGAAACCTGGGTGGCAACGAGGGGTAGCGTGACGATTTGGTTCATCATGGTCCTCCGGGTCAGGGCTGAGCCAGTCGCTCGGGACGCATTAGCGGCGGGGCCGGGATTCGTTTCAAATGCCGATGTCGCGGGCGGGAATGCGCCAGGGCCGCTATCTGGAATCGCCGGCGCTTGGCATCCTAGAACGGCGCCCGCGGCGCCGACGGGCTCCGCACGGGGCGGAAACATGGGTCTGGTCAGGGTCATGTGGTCGCTCACTGAAGTCGGCCTCTCACAGCCGCGCCCGGAGACGGTCCGAGCAGCCGGGGGGTGAGAGCCTGTCAGTGAGACAGGTGCGCCGGTTTTAAGCCCCGAAGGACTCTGGACAGAACGGCACGCCCCGGCCATAATTCGGCCGCTCGGAGCCGCGCCGCCAAGCGCGTCCGTTGGAGCCCTCATCGGGCGCCATTAATCAACCGCCGCCACGTCGCTTGCAGGCGACAAGGCAATTCCTTGCAGGGAATGGTGCGGTCGAAGTCACTGATCCGGGCTCTCACACCCGTCGGCAAGCTCATCCGATTTTGGTTAACAAATCAATACCCCTCGCGGGGCGCCTTGCGGCGTCTGCCGTCGGGCCTATGCTGGATCCATGAACCGTTCCCCGGCCAACCCACTCACAATCGAACGCGTCGAGCGCGGCATGTTGCTGCTCGCGCGGGTCATAGAAATGGACGGCGACGTTTATCTGCCCCTGTTTGCCAGCATGGAGTCGGCACTCGCCGACCTGAAGCGCGCACAAGCAACCCGTGACCGGGCGCGGGCCTATCTCGATGCCAACCGTTACCGGCTGATCGAGGGGAATGACAAAAATGGGAGGCCGACGTGAGCGATCAAGATCTGCATGACGCCGTTTGCAGAAGCCTGCAGGAAAACGCAAAGCCCGGCGAACCGGCGCGGGACTCGCTCGGAATTGCGGTTAAAATCGCGGCCTATCGCGACGAGTCCGTCGATGAGATCCAAACCATCGTGAAAGAGAAAGCCACTCGCTTGGGCATCAATGTACTATAATTTTCGGAACCGCCAGCCGGTCGTACTCTGGCTGAAGGGTGAAAAATGACGACAACATTTGCGCTGCGCATTCGGGAAGAGTTGGAGAACGAGAGCCGCCGGATGATCAACGAATGGTTCTTCCTTTGGCATCAAATCGGCGGCAGCCAGGTGGTGGAAATCGACGGGTTTGATGGCCGGAAGATCTCATATTGCGGTCTTCATTTCTTCGGCTCACCACGCGAAGTGTACTGGAGCACCCTCCGACTATATTTTCGGAAGATCGTTGCCGAAAAGTATGACGCTCTCCAACTTCTGCTGCTGACGATGCCGTCTTCTCAGAAGCGGGCCACCGTGACTGAAACGAAAGACCTACTGAGCTCGTTCACAAAGACGCTAGTTGCCGTCGCAACCGCCCAAGACCGTACGATGCGGGGTAATGGAGTAGAGTTCCCCCTCGCCGACGTAGGACGTGCAGAGGCGCTCTCTCGTGAAATTCTCCTTAAGATAGATGAGCGCAACATCGCCATCTCACATCATTATGAACTCCAAAGCCGATTTCGTATGATCGAAGAGCGTCTCGGAGAATACCCGAATATTTCAAAGCTTCTGATTGGGCTAGGATGCGGTGGATTACTCTCAGCCAGTGCAACTGCCTTGCTGCATTTAATTCGGTAGGCTGCAGCCCGTGATTACCAGGCGCAAAGATCGAGAGGCTTGAGCGAAGATGCCGCGGAAGTTGATCTCTGCCCAAGAAATAGCTCGCTTGCCCGGCTTCGAAGTGGCACCGGGCGGACGTGGTCACTATTTCGATTCACCGAAGGGCCGCTGCTTCATGTCAGGTGCGATGCCTGGCGATGAATGCTTCCATAGTGATCGGTTTGGCCAAATCAATGTATCGAAATGCCAAGATATGTTTTCCGCAGACAGTGAACTTCGGGCGCTCACCGCGCCATTGGACAAGGGCATTATACGGAACATTTCCGCCCACGAATTCGATCAAACGACAGTCAATCAAATGACCACTGAGCGCCGTGACGAGCCAATCTTGATGATTGTTAGCGGTGACGGACTAAATGTAGTCGACGGGACTCATCGCCTCCGAAGACGGATACAAGATAGCTGCACTCACTTTAGTTTTTATCTTCTTCATCCCAGAGTCCTTCAGATGGCTCGCGTCCGGCTAATGCGACAACAGTCGGACGGTAGTTGGCGACAGGACGGTGGATTGAGCAACGAAGAACTTGAGCGCGAGATCGCAAAAGCGGAGGCCATGCTGGATAATCCTTCAAGTCTGGGTTTGCGCAGAGAGTCATGATTTTAGTCCGTGAAGAGCGTGCTCAATCTACCTCAAATATCGCCGAGCTTCTGTCATGCCAATTTGGATTGATGTTCACGAACTTCGCACAGATCTCCCGCGGCTCACTTTCGGCGGAGGAATGACCGGCGGCAACCGACTTGGGAAATACCATCCAAATTGCTTGTTCATCGGCGCGCCGACACCCTTGGTCTTTCGCCAATGCTCGTTCCATAATGGCCACTCAGGATCTTGTTCTCTGACAAAGAATTGAGTGACTGCAGTCGCGTTGCCAACGGATTGGCCCATCGCGATCCGAAATTCGAATCTATCGACGCCCAGTGACACGAAGCAATCCTCGAGCGTATTGTTCTCCTCGACCGCTCGATACATGGCAGAAGTAGACACGCCGGCGCGAAGCGCGCGTCTCAACAGCGAAAGAATATCGCGATCGGAATCATCAGCGTGAAAGAATTTTACACGCATCAAACCGCGCACGTAGTAGCACTCACGCATACCCGGCTCTTCGTCGTCGGCTTGCTCGACTTTCGCGTAGGCAGGAACGTCACGGACGTCTGGGGCAATCCGTTCGCCGGCTTCTGAATACCTAACGAGAGAAACTCTCTGTACCGCGTCCGTTACCCTAGCGATTCCAAATTTCTTGATCCAGTCAGCGAACGCTGAATCCCATCGCGGTCCCAACACTTGGCTGGTTTTATATTCCCACGTCTCTCGTACTTGACGCACCGCGCCAGGCGACACTTCATCATCAGAGTTCACGACCGATCCCCTGTGGAAAGCTGCGAATCATCCTGGGGATAGTCTTGGGCGGTTGGGACCGAAGGGCCAGCGAATTCAATGTCAACTTCGCAAGAAAACGTTGAATCGATGGAGCCGAAAGGTGCCGGGATGGCGCCTGCGTCACAAGAGATTGAAATTGGTGCCCTCGTCGGCGGAATCTTCGGTGGATTCATAAACGCTGCTAATTAGCAAGTGTATTTGCAAACCAAGCAAAGGGGCGCCTGCTCTCTCCGGCGGAGTTACCGGACCGTGTTTTTGACCCTCGGTAGGACTTGAACTTGCGGACTGAGAGGTAGAAAATTCCCGCTCTTACCGCCGAGCTACGAGGACACAATCATTGTGAAGATAACAGCCAACCGCTCCGACGAAGAGCCAGGACGCATCACCCGTCTCGAGCAAGTACAAGACACCATCGCTGCTAAGAAGCTGCGCACAGCAGTACTGGCCCTTCACGACCACAAGGGCACGCTCTATGTCGACTGGGCAACGATACCGAGGACTGAAGATTTGAGCGCGGTCTTGCAGATTTGGAGCGACCAGAACGAGGTTCATTCGAACCACTCGGTTAAAGGCCAACCACTCATCTGGGATGTCGGGGGCTACAATCCATTCAACGGACCGTCGTTTCCATGAAGATGAATGCCGTGCCCGGCGACTGACCATGCTAGTGATCGTTTCGCAGACGTCGGAATTCCTATTTCGCCGCGGCGCATCAAATCTGGCAGCCTCTCGCTGGCTTGAACCCTGACCATTCGCCGTAAGAGGGCGACGCTTTACCGACTGAGCTAAGAGGCAACACCTCTGGTGTGTGCAGCAGGATTCGAACCTGCGGCCCCCTGCTCCCGAGGCTGGTGCGCTACCTGGCTGCGCTACACGCCGAAATTTTAAGTTTGACGGCCTAGGCCGCCGGCGTAGAATTCAAAGCATGGACACCCTGCACACCATAACCCTTGTGGCCATTGGGCTTTCTGCGACGGCAGGCGCCTTCCGGCTCTTCGCGCGACAGGTGCTCGGTGTAATTCAGACGCTCAAGGCCATCGCAAACGAGTGCGGTTTAAAAAAACCCTTTTGACGGCCGACCAATTTTTCCTTATAAGCCCGACATCCCCTGTGTAAAACAATACCGGCGCTCCTGACGAGGATCGAACTCGCCGCAACTCGATCGACAGTCGAGCCCCGTCACCAGCTGGATCCAAAAGCAAATTGTCGTCAGATTTTGGCTAAAGATATCAGCACCGCATCCGCCGGCGACGTGGTGGCCGGGGAGCGACAGGTGGGATGCTTCCATCTAGCTGACCCGCATCGCGTCTATGACATGAAGGACGGCGAGTCCGACTTCACCGACGCAGTCGAGGCCGAAGAGCCTGTTACTTTACGACTATACCTTGGATCGCGACGCCCTGATTCGCATCCGGCGTCGCGACCGGTACTTTCCAACTGCCTGATACTGACTGACCCGCGATCAACGCACATCGCCGCGCGTCGACGTCTCCGCGTACTAATCAAGCTTGAATGGTATGGCCAACTCCAGACAGGCCAGCCGCCTGGCTCCAATCGCTTCCTGCGCCACGACCCGATGCCGGCGTATTACACCGTGCAATGAATAGTCGACGTTCCAGACCGGAAACTGCCCTGCTGGTTGAGTACCAATTGTAATGGCCACGATCATCAGCCGTCCTCTCTATCAATTCGATGCGACGAGCATTTCCTTCACAAAGCGGTTGGAACCCGCTTTCGTATTGGAGTTCAACCCGGGTTGAAGGAGTGCGCGGTCCGTCACGGAGAGCTGTGCGAGGTTGTCACCCACCTGCTGGAGTGCTTTGTCGATTTCGGAGCTGTCGAGATCGCGGTCCGCTACCGTGGCGGACAACTGCCGCAGCGCAAGATCCCTCGGCATTCTCTGCGCGATCATCTGACGCAATCTGACCTTTGCCCGCTCGGCCATGATTGCGCGGGACAGCGAAAATGCAGAACTCGAAAGCAGCGCAACAATGAGCGTCGTTCCCAATATCGTTAGACTTTCGTCAGTCATGAGTTTTTCCTCCACAAAAAATCAGGAAAGGGACGATCCCATACGATGTGCCACCAGAAGCGCTCGGTGGCGTGCAGAATACAGACCGAGCCAAGCAAGCCTGCAGCGAAGACCAATGGGAAATCGTCGCCTCCGAACGCACAGAAAATGATACTTACAATAAACGTCAGCGTGTAGAGCGCACGATAGAAGTTGTGTTCTGCGCTGCACCCGTAAGTCGAGGACAGCACGGCCGCTGTGACGAGAAGGCCGCTCGCGGTTAGATGCTTCGTTCGGATCAGATCAATTCCGACGGGCAGGCACGGGAATACGACGCACAAGACAATAGCCAGACACCAAGTGCCGAAGCCTTCCGACGCGGCGCCCATCAAAGTGCCCCGCTTTTGCCAGCGCTCCCGCCAGGTATGCGAGGGTGCCGATTCAATGCTCATATGAAAATCCTCCAACCAAAGATTGAAAGTTTTCATGGGGTCAACCAAGAGTCAACAGGAAGGGTAGCGGGCTTTTGGCTGCGCTTTCAGCCACTTCCATCCAATCACCGAAACTCGCCGTGGCCATTGTATAAGTGTTCCCCTTCAGAACAGTTCCAGGTGAGTGAGTCTCCGAGCCCAGTTGGTTCACAAGACTACGAGACGGTCAGGCGGCTGTAACGCCCGAAAATGCTCATGCACGCACTTTTTCCGGGACGCAGGTCGCTGCTGCAACGAGCGGCGATGCCGAGCAAAGGCGGTCGTCGCACGTGGAGGACAGATATCCGGCGCCACGATTCAACCACGGCGGACTCGACTTCTGTTCTCCTTGTGTTCTAATCACTGGCATGAGTGACAGACCCGCGAGCTGGCGCATGCCGACAGAAAAACAGATGGAAAAACTGGCGTCGCAGCCAGACCGGCCGGCGACAACGGGGAGCCCGACGCCCGGCCCCGGCCGACGACATGCCGAAGGAATACTGGGATGCCGTGCTGCGCGATCAGCACGGCCGAGTGCGCAATGGCGTCCCGATCCAGCAGCGGCGGCTGTCGGAAATCCCGCGCCATGTGCTGCGGGTTTGGTGCCGGCGCTGCGATCGCACTGTCGAGATCCAGACCTCCGACGCCATCCGACTCCACGGCCCCCACGCGATCTGGAAGGACGTCGGCAAGCGGTTGCTCGACGACAGCTGCCAGCAACGCACCGGCAGGCTTGAAGAGGACGGCTGCTGGCCGGCTTATGAGGATCGATAGGGCCCACCGATGGCCCCGAAGTATCACCCCACACCGCTCTCCGGACGCGACCGGCAGCACCTGAAGAAGGAACTCGCAGGATCGAAGGCCATGACGCTGATGCTGGCCCGGCAGTCGTCCGATCTGCGCAGCCAGGGCGAAGCACTGATCCAGCGCGCCGACGATCTGTTCTGCCAGAGCTGGAACGAGCGAATGTGGAGCGTCGGCGAGCCGATCGACCCATCGCCGACCATAGACCAAGCCATCAATGGCGGATATCCATGGCTACAGATCGAATGCTCACGCTGCAGGACACCGAACGAAGTCGACCTCGCGGCGCTCAACCATCCGCCCACCACCTGCGTGCACGATTTGGCCAGCCGGCTGCGTTGCCAGAAGTGCACCAAGGCCGGCAGGCGACCGCCGGCAACGCTGCTGCGGCTGGCGCCCAAGCCAAGGCACGGCAGCCCGAAGGATCAAGAATGAAGACCACTTCAGTTGCATTGTTGCTGCTGTTGGCGTGCACGCTCCCTGTGGCTGCTGCCCCCCAGGACAACATCGTCGGCCAGGCGTCCGTCATTGACGGCGACACGCTGGAAATTCACGGCGCCCGCATCCGACTGTTCGGCGTCGACGCTCCGGAGAGCGACCAGACCTGCCACGATGACGACGGCAAGCTGTACCGCTGCGGGCAGAAGGCTGCGAACGACCTGTCGGACTTCATCGGCGCCAAGACGGTTTCGTGCGTGCCGCAGGCAACCGATCGCTATGACCGGACCGTCGCGGTCTGTTCGGTGGGGACGGTCGACTTGGCCGACTGGCTGGTCCGCCAAGGCTTGGCATTCGACTGGCCCCAATATTCAAAGGGCAAGTATGCGGCCGCGCAGAAAGAAGCGGAGCGAACCGGTGACGGCATGTGGGGCGGCCAGTGGGTAGTGCCGTGGCGCTACCGGGAGTGCAAGCGCGCCGGCGGCAGTCCGATCCGGTGCTCGGAAAGCGCCGCAGCGCAGTGAAATAAGGGCCAAATGTGCAACCTCTATTCCATGACGAAGAACCAGGCCGCGATCCGCAACCTGTTCAGGGTCGATCGCGACAGCACCGGCAACCTGCCCAGCATGCCGGGCATCTATCCCGATTACCCCGCGCCGATCGTGCGCAACGCCGGCGGCGGGCGTGAGCTGGCGCTGGCGCGCTGGGGCATGCCCTCGTCCCAGCTCGCTCTGATGCAGGCCGCCAAGAAGCGCGCCGCGAAGCTCGAGGCCAAGGGCAAGACAGTCGACTTCAAGGAATTGCTGCGCATGGAGCCCGACAGCGGCACAACCAACATACGCAACGTCAACAGCAAGCACTGGAAGCGCTGGCTCGGCGTCGAGCACCGTTGCCTGGTGCCGTTCACGTCGTTCTGCGAATTCAAAAAGGAGGCCGGCGGCGACGTCTGGTTCGCGCTCGACGAGACGCGCCCGCTCGCGTGCTTCGCCGGTCTGTGGACGACCTGGACCTCAGTCCGAAAAGTCCGCGAGGGCGAGACGACCAACGACGTCTATGGCTTCCTGACGACCGAGCCCAACGGCGTGGTCGGGCCGATCCACCCCAAGGCCATGCCGGTGCTCCTCACGACTCCGGAGGAATACGATATCTGGATGCGAGCTCCGTGGGAGGAAGCGGCGGCTATGCAGCGACCGCTGCCCGACGATGCCCTGAAGATCGTGGCCCGTGGCGGCAAGAAGGACGGCGTGGACTGAACGTCTTTCTTCTCGCGGCGCACGCCTTTAGTTGCGGAGACCCGCAACAGCCACCTCCACAGACTCGCTCCGCTTGCGATTTCCCTTAGCCTGTTGGCTGGAAGCGCCCCCGGATTGCTTTATTACTGAGGGTTGATGCCCAACCAGTCAGATTGGCCGCCGGCCAGCGGACTATATTGGCGACCTGGCGGTCGGAGCACCGAGCATCAAGAGCTTACGTTTCAGAGCCCGTTGAAGCCACCGGCTGGATGATCACCCTCCAGTTGCATTTCCTATCGTTTATTCTTAACAATGGCAGAGGTTGCGATCGCATTCTTCGATTGATGGCCTATGGGTTTCCACGTCAATTCGCTCTTTAGGGTGAACTCCAATGGTCAATCCTCATAGATTCTTGCTCTGGTTTCCACTTCTTTTGCTTTCCGCCGCTGGCTGTGAGGCTGATGTATGCGACGACCTTGGAAAGGTACTGAAGGAAGCCGCTAAAAACTACAGCACTTGGAAAAGCGAGCCACTGAAAGAAGCAAATGAGTTCGGCTCAACTTTTGTCCTAGGCGGAGCGACCCGTTGCAAGATTGAGTTGGATCGCGACACCTCAAGCAGCGAGTTCTCATGCCGGTGGCGTTTCGCAAAAGGAGCGGAAGTTGCTGCGCCGAGGGATGCGATAGTAAGTGATATACGCAACTGCAGGTACGTAAACAATCCTGACAACAAGGTGAAGGAATATCCGACAGAAGCTAAAAACATCACCATTGGCAGCGACACATACAGAAGATTCCGCGCCTACTTCCAAATTTCTCCCAAGAAAGGGCGAGCGTTTTCAGTATCCGTAACTTCTTCAACGTCCCTAGATAACTCGATGTCTTCCTCGATCGCTTTCTCAATGTCCGTGGATTATGAAGATGTTCAGTAGGTCACGCGTCACTCGGTCATTCTTAATTCTTTTGAGCCTTACCGTGATATGTGCCCGAAGCTCAACTGCGGCTGAGTGGCCGGGCACCTCATCTGGCTGGCCCACATCGACAGTTCCCCAAAAACAAAAGGCGACCGAAAAGAGCTCGCTGCGTCCAAAATCAAACCGCGTACTCAACATCTCGCCGCAGATCCAACTAGGACCGGTCTGGTGCTGGGCTGCCGTTAGCGGAATGATTTTCGACTGGTACGATATTCCGAACGTCAGTCCGGCAGGAGTGTGGCAGTGCGGAATCGTTGGAGCAGTTGCGGCGATGGCGGGGAACGTGCCGTGTTATTACGACTGTAAGCTTTGCAGCGTGCCGGCAGGGAGCGCCCAGAATCTGAAGGGCGTTTTGCAGAACTATCCGGCGTTTGTTAAGTCAACGACACGCATTACCGCCTCCATCGAAAATAGACCGCTAAATAGGCAGGAGGTCGTTGACATGATTGATGCCCAACGACCCATAGTGGCCGGCATCAATCCCGGAACTCCGGGCCAACATTTCGGCGCATCTGCGCACGTTGCGCTGATCGTAGGTTATCAACAAGAGGGCGATTTTCTCGTAGTGAATGATCCTTTTCCATTCTCGAGACAAGGCCTAAGCCCATATGAAGATGCGAATGCTACTTTGAGAAAAGAGGGCCAATATATCATCAGCTACGGCGACTTCGTAAAGAAAATCGATTGGCAAGAAACCATCACTGTCGATTGATCACGGAACGCATAGTGCACTGGAAAGGAAAGGAAGCACGTATTGCTAGGCAAATTGATTGAGGTTGTAACTGACACCACGGTTCAGGACAGATAAACAGATCGTCCTAGGGAAAGCAAAAGCCTCCGCGTTAGCAATTGTTGGATCACCCATCCGATGACAGAGAAGTGCGCCGATATTACCCCGGCACGCGGTAACTGATCGCGCGGTGCCGGTATGCCACCTCCTGCCAGCCGCGGCCTCGCGGCGAGGGATTCCAGACATAGACCTGGCCGCCTTCGACGCGGCTGACGATCGCCACATGACCACCGTGCCGGCCACGGTTGGACACCACGACGGCACCAGGCACCGGCCCCGAGGCCTGCCCCCAGTCCAGGAATGATTTGGCCTTAGCCGAGCCGGTGCCGCGGATGCCCCGCTCGGCCAGTGCGGCATTGACATTGACGGCGCAAATCAGCCGCCCAGCGATGTAGCGGCCCGGCCGCGCGATGCGTCCGGCGCCATCCTGCATCACCGCCAGCAGCCCCGCCGACGGCGCATGGTGCCGCGCCACCCGTTCCCGCTTCATCGTCACCCGGATCGAGCGCACGCCGTCCAGAAAGCCGCCGGATGGCCGCACGGCGCCCTCGCAGGGCATGATGGTGAAACACTCCGGCGCGAAGGCCGGCGCCGCTCTGTGGCGCTGGCGGGCTTCGGCGGAGGTGACGGCAAGCGCGCACAGCAAGGCTGCCGCGAGAAAGCGGATGATCATGGAGTCTCCTGGTGGTGAAGGGTTAGTGGGACGGGTGGGGCTGGCTGCCGGACCGCTCGATGCGCTCCAGGCGGTGCTCGATGCGCGCGAAGCTCTCGCGCATGTCGACCTTGATCTCTTTCACGCCGGCGCCGTAGTCGCCCTTGTGCATGTATTCTTCGGCCATCTTGGCCCGGAATTCGAGCAGGCCGATCTGCATGGCGTGGATATTGGCCTGGATCGCATCGAGCCCGATCCGGTAGTTGTCCTCGTAGACATCGACGCGCTGTGTCATGTCGGTGCGCATCTGGGCGATGGCGGCTGTGGTTTCCTTGTCCAGTTTGGCAAACATCGCCGCCAGGCGGTTGCCGCCTCCGAACAACTTCTCGCCCACCATGACGACGAGGGTGATGGCAGAAAGGCAGACTGCGATCGTCGCGAGCATCTGATTTTCCACTATTGACCGCCGTAGCTTTTGCGGACGCCCTCATACCAGCCTGCGCTGGCGCTCAAGCGCGCATTGGCTTCCACCAGTGCCGTTCCTGTGAGCCGCAGCGCCGCACGGGCATCCTGCCCCTTGTAGAGCGCCGGGACCGGCACGGGCTTCATCAGACTAGCCGGCGCCGGCGGCAGGTTTCGTGAAGCGGGGCCTGGGTTTGTGGTTTGGCAGCCGGCCAAGATCACTGTCATCGAGATTGCAGGCAGGACGATTCTCAAGAGTCTTGATGTAGGCCGCATCTTTCGCTCTCTGGTCATTGGATTGTGCCTCGATCTGGTTGGCGCGGTTAGTCTCGTCGAGCTTCGATCGCTCGGCATTCTCAGCATCGATGCGGGCGTTGCGCAGCTTGGCTTCCAGCTCGCCGGCGCGGCAGTCGGCCGCCGCGTCCCAATGGCCCACCCAATAGGATCCGACACACATCAGCACCGCGACCGCCACGAAGATGCAGCGGGTGCATGCAAGGAAGCGCGTGGCGATCGATGAGATCAGCGGCACGGCGACGGCCGGCGCAAAAATCAGGCCGAGGATGACGGCCACTGGCCCGAAGGTCGCGACGAGGCCAAGCAGCCACGTCAGAACGACAAAACCACCATTGATCATTGCCGGGCTCCGGTCTTGACGGACTGATTGATCTTTCGAACCGCATTGAAGGAATTCCATGCGATGAATGCGAGCCCGCCTGCCGCAACGAAGATCCACACTGCAAGCGGCACCTTGCCGACGTAGCTCCAGGCTGTGCTGAGATAGCTCGGATCGGTCGGCAGGCTGTCCTTGTTGCCCGTGAACCAGTCCCACGCCTGCCCGACGTAGCTGCTGACCGTCGTCCACACGGCTGACAGGAAGGCCACAACTGAGGCCCAGGCCGCCGCGAGGAAATTTCGCTTCACCGGCACCACCTCCGGCGCCACGGCCGCCACGGTCGCCGCATCGCCGTTCTTGCGGGCATCGGTGACTGGCCGGGTGAAGGGCGGCTGCTCGGATTTGGCCCTGGCGATCTCGGCCAGCAGCGCCGGGCGGATGGCTTGGAAGTCCCCGATCGACGCCGGCGCCGGCGCGAACCGGCCGCGATCGTTGATGAAGCCGGCAATGGCGCCGGCGGTCATGCCGCCCCACTGCCCGCTCGGAATGCCTGGGTTGTAGTTCATCGCCTTGAGATCGGCCTGCACCGCCAGCAGCACGGAATCGTCGGCGCCGGCATCGCCCGCCATCGGCACGGTCGGCGCGGCATCGTCGGCATCGTCGATCGGCGCGGCACCAGCGTCGGCGGGCGCCTCCTCAGGCTCGGCCAGCAGCGACGCCACCGGTGCCGCCGAATAGTCGGCCAGCACCGTCTTGGCCTTCGCCAGGAAGGCCCGACACGCAGCCATTCCATTTTCGCCGCCATTGATGACGTGGCGCACCGCTACCGGATCGTCGCGATCGGCGGCGGCGTTGCAGCGGCCGTCCTGAATCCATTCGAGATAGGCGGCCAGAAAGGCGCTGTCGGGCTGGTGCAACATCTCGGGATGTTCGACCAGCGGCAGGCCGGTTTTCTTGGCCATGGCCGCATAATTGCTTTTGCCGGTGCACTGCATCATGCCGCCACCGCGATATAGCCAGCCGTCGTTCGGCCCGGTATTGCCGAACTCGCGCATCTTCTTCGGATTCCCGGTGCCGTAGACCCGTTTGAACAATACAGGCCCGCGCTGCGCCACCGGCAGCGCCGCGATCCGCTGCGCCTCCGCTGCGGTGATGGCGGCACTGTGGCGGCCGACGCCGAAGGTCTTCATGATCCCGGCCGCACGATAGGCGCCGCTTTCGCTGAGAACCTGAAAGCCGCCGGTCTCGGTCATGATCTGCGCCAGGAAGTGGCAGGCACGCAGCCTGCTGGTCAGCCTTGCCTTGGCCACAGCGGTCGGCCAGCCCCGGACGACGGCGGCGATCATGTCGGCCCGCGCGCCGGCGCCGGCAATGGCTTTCAAGTGTGCGGCGGTGATCATCTGGCTCATTTCAGGTTTCCATGCGCAAGCGCCGCGACAGCCGGAGCCGGAGCGGTGATCTGGTTTTTGGTTGTCGGACCGGAATGTGGGTGCCCAATACGCGACCTGGACGATCCACGAAGATTAGGAGGCTCGCCTGCCGTCCTTCGGCGCGCGGCATTCCTACGTTGGGATTAAAGACCGCCAGGATTGATTCACAGGAGGTCCTTCAAACAAGGACCTGCAAACCCAAGGGTTCAACTTTGGTATCGATATTTCCCGCTATGCAACGCTCTCCGGTCACCTTAGTCTCCAAGGAAGCTGACCTGTTTAGCTTCGCGGAGGGGCCGATGACTTTAGCCGCCGATATGATCAATGAGATCGCGGCACCGCTGCTACATTTCGCCGAGCATATCCCCCGCATGTTCTTGGATTATTTTACAGTCGAAGGTCTGATGCATGTCTTCAGAAAGGCGCACCCGGTCTTGGAGTTGCTGCTTCCATATTGGGGCAAAGCGCTCGCCGTACTAATCTTATTGGCTAGCCTCGCGGTGACGAATATCTACTGGAAAAACGGCTCGCGACTGGCCTCCTTCATACTGGCGCTCGTTATGTTCTCGCCAGCCTCACGCTTCGTGAGTATCTCGACGAATGATTCAGCCGTTCCCCGGGACGCCACGCTACAGAGTTTACTTAATGAAAAATCTGCGCCCGAGGGACTGACGTCGACTTACGAGAAAGCGCCACGATCGACCGAGCAATTGACCGCCAGCGCCGACGGCAATCAGTCGGCTGCAGATGAGGCAACCGCTTCGCGGGATATTTCGCTAAAGAGCCCACGCGATCAACAAACTTCACCTGAGGGGCTGACATCTACTTACGAGACGCCGGCATCTTCGGTTGAGCAATTGGCTGCCGTCACCGACGGCAATCAGCCGGCTGCAGATTTCACTCAGATTCCGACGCCCAGATCACGTCCAAAACAGGCAAATTCTCGCAACTCGCAAGCGCGCAGTGTTTCGCGTGAGGAGCAAGTAACGTTTGACCAATTTGGATCGGCTTTCGCCAACGAACCCTTTGGATCGGCCTTCGCCAAGGATTCCTTCGGCTCAGCCTATCCTAGGGGTGCTGGCCGAAATGCGAAGAGCCACACATACAACACCAACGGCTACGGGAGTTCATATGCAATAACGTCGACCAACGCGACATCAGTCGACCTTAGTCCTTCCTATGCCGGCTACATTACAAATGGCAGCATCAACGCCAACAACCCACTCATTAACGGCGGCTTGGTCAACACGGTAAACCTCAGCAACGGCGGCCTCCAAAACAACGGAGGATATCTAAGCAATCCCGGCAATCTAGGCGGTGCCGCCATCAACAGACCTGGCGCAATCACCAGCGTTTTGTCTCATTCAATTTCGTCCCACTGAACTCCGCCAAGGACGCGCTTTCCGCTACTCGACCGCAGTCGGCCGAAACATGGATCTACAAGAAAATCGCAGTCATAGCCTTGGACGACACTCCAATTTCGGGGATCAAGGGTTAGCCCCTGATCTTCGCATAGAGCGTGCATCGGGTGCCGGCGGCGCCGCTGCCGTTTAGTGTTGCGGTGCCACTGCTGACCTTCACCAACGGATTGACACCATGATAGCCTTCGGCCAGGCCGCTCTTTGTCATTGAAAAGGCGACTGGACCAATGTCGAACGTACCCGACACGGACTGCGCACTCGCAAAGACATCCTCCGCCACCGTCGTGCTATCGATGCCAAACGACACAGAGACTTGTCCACCAGTGACACTATTGGAGGCTTCGCCGCTGAATTTCAGGTCGACGGCTTCATCGCCCCATGTGAGGAATTCCGTGAGCATGTCATTGCTGGTGACCAGCGCGTAGCTTGTCGAGGTCGTTGACCGGTTGGCACCGAAGTACGAATGACCACCGATCTCGCGACGGTTGAAGTAGGAAATTACGAAACGCTGCGCGTCGGTATCGACCCAGGCTGACGAGACTGTGCGCGCCTGCCCTACCAGGCTTCGCGTCGCATCGCCGGACTTGATCTCGATGCCGGTCCCGGCCTGCGTGGCATGTGCGGTTGTCGATGCTTCCAGCGTCATCGTGCCGAAGGACATGAACGCATAGATCAGATAGCTGGTGTTGCTTGTTGCCGGCGGCGCCAGCGTCACGCCGGCGTCGGGAATGGAGCAGAGCACGCCGTTGATGACGATGGTGTTGCCGTCCAGCGGCTTAAGCAGAAGGTTAGCGCCGGATTTCTTGAGGACGCACCTGCCGTGCAACGCCGCGAGCGCACCTGACGCCCGATCGGTCCGCACCGCGGCGCGGGCATCGGCTGCACCCCAGCCGTGAAGAACCGTCATGGTGCCGGACAGCACGATATTCGATCCGGTCGAGGAATCCCGGAAGACGGTGCGCGTGAGACTATTGGCGCCGGCGTTGTAGGTGGCCTCTACCTCCAGCCACTTGCCGCCGCCGAACACCCTGACCGCCATCATCTCGCCGTCAGCGAACTTGGCCGCGAAAGTTGAATGATCGGAGTCGATCGCACCGGCAAGGAAGATATCGCCGAGGCCGGTCCCGCCGGTCGCGCCAAAAGTCACGGCGGTTTCGGCAACGCCGGATGCAAATTTCAGGTCAGCCATCAGAGCCTCTGTTCGATTGAGAGTTGCTTGGTCCAGCGGTCGAGGAATTGCTGCGCCACCGGCGACAGGTCGGTTATCAGGCCCCAGATGGAATCGCGTTCGAGGTTGCTGCTGTCGGGCACCGGCACGAACAGCACGTCGTCGGTCAGGCCGTTGATGCGGTCGATATCGTCGGTGAACCCATTGGCCTCGGCATCCGTCAGCGCCTCGAAACTGACCGCGAAGATGCGGTAGCGCTGCCGGCGATTGATCACGGTCTGGCCGCCCTCGGTCTTCTTGCGGTCGGAGGGATCGACCCACTTGCGGGTCCAGCCCCAGGCGAAGTTGATGCCGAAGGTTTCCAGCGCCCCGATGAACAGCCGCCCGCCGGAACAGATCGTAGTGCTCGTGACATCCACACGGACGAAGCGCGCCGTCACCCGGCGCAGCTCGGTGAAGGTCAGGAAGGCCTGGTCGACCGGCTGCACGCCGCTGTCGGCAACGTCGCCGGCGGTCGGGTCTGTCGTCGAACAGCGGATGCGGATGGTGTCGGCTGTCAGGCCCATCAACCGCACGGCGTCGAAGGTTCTGATCGCGCCGAGGTCGGCGACGATCCACTCGGCGCCGGACGTGCCCTGCCACCGCACGCCGACATGCGGATCCTGCAGCCGCGCGACGGGCGCCAGCAGGTTCTGCGACGACACCGCGAGCTGCGCCGCGTCGGCCAGGTTGAGATATCCGATGCGTGCGGTCGCCATCAGCCGAACGCCGTGATGGTGGCCAGATTGTCGGCAGCCTTATGACGGATCTCGACCGCGATCATGTTGCGGCCGGCGGCGAGATCGCCGCGCGTATGGCGGATGAACACCTGCTGCCCGACATTGAGCAGCGCGGCGTCGCGATCGGAGATGCCGAAGCTGTAGAGCCCGCGCGCCACGCGATAGAGCGCCAGACGGCGGGTCGCCTCGGCCGCGGCATCGGCCTGGTCGCGGAAACAGGCCTTCACCGGATCGGGATCCTTGCCGAAGGGATGATCGACCTTGACGGCCGGCGCCGATGCCTGCGCATAGCGATATTCCGCAGCGAGAAAGCTGCGCCTGGCATCGGACACCGCGCCGGCAGGATTGGTCATCACGGTATAGTTCCCCTGGTAGCCGATCATCCACTTCCATGGCGGCGGCCAGATGCCGTCCGGCAGCTTCTGCTTGGTCGGATTAGGATCGAAATTCGTGCTGTCGAAGCGCTTGGTCGGCGGCCCCATCGGCGCGTCGATCCGCCCCATGTAGAACTTGCCGTCGCGTCGGAAGCCGGCATATCCGCCAATTCCGACCACCAGCAGGTTGATGATATCCGCAACCGTCGAGGTGTCGTTGTGGCTAATATGGATGCCGACCGGCGCCGGCTGGATCAGGTTGAGCGCGACCAGCGACGGCATGTAAATATCGGCCGGCACGTTCACCGCCGATGCGCGGGCGATCAGCGCCAGCACGATATCGACCGTTGTCTGCGCAAAGATGCCGCCCGGTGCGTCGCCCTGGACGTCGGCCGTCACCGTCCCTGATGGCACCGAGCCGGCGCGAAACCAGCCCTGCGCCAGGCAGGTAGCATAGTGGTTGGGCGGCACCGCGGCGGCGCGCAGCAGCGCCACCGTGGCATAGTCCTGGTCGAGGTCCAGCGGTAAGCCCTGATCGTAGACCGCGGCAATCGCCTGCACCTGGCCGTCATGCACGCGATAGAGCAGCTCGTTCGGCGCCACCAGTGGTGGCTCGATATTGAGAACCCAGCCGAAGCACAAGGGCAGCGGCTTGCCGGCGAGATCCTCGCCGCCCTCGAGTCCACCGGTGCCGGCGAACACCACGGCGCTGGTCGGCACGTCGAACTTGTAGGCATTGTCCTCGGTCGAAATCTCGAAGCTGGCATCGTTGATGAACTCGCCGGACGACAGCCCCTTGAGCACGATCGGCCAGGTGGTCTGCGGGGTGCCGACGCGACCAAGCCGCACCTCGACCGGCTGGCCGTCCGTGGCATAGCGCTGCGTCAGGACGTCGAAGCGCCCATCCAGATTGCTGATCACGGTCGATCCCTTGCCGGTGATGAAGCCGCCGATGCCGGAGCTGCCCAGCATCGACCAGGTGAAGTCCAGCGGCTCGTCGAGCACGCCGGCATAAGGCTGCGACGGCGGCGTATCGTCGGCCGCGGTGATCAATTCCTCGGTCGCCACATAGATGCGGTATTCGAGATCGATCGAGATCGCGAAGCCGAAGAACAGGTTGATGGTGACTTGGCGGTGATCGGCGAATGCCGCGCCGCCGAAGGAATGGCCTCCGAACATCGATCAGGTCCCGTTGTCGGAGAGCAGCCATGGCGAGATCACGGCGGAATAGGCGTAGCGCGCGCGGCTGTCCGACAGCGATTGCTCGGCATCGGAGGTCGGTACCATCGTCAGCGAGAAGCCGAAGCTGAAGGAGATGGTCTCGGATGAAAGCGGGACGGTTCGCTCGGTGAGAAAGGCAAATTCCTGGTCGACGGCGCGCAGGCCGCGCCGGAACCGGACCGGCTGCGACAGCGGCTGCGCCCAGCGATCGGCGCTGATGCGCTCGGCGAACGGTGCGAACTGGACGAAGGCAGCGAACTGCTGCGCGGTGACTTTGAGCGCCGGCCGGAAGCGGACCGGTTCGGAGAGCGGAGGCACCCACCGGTCGGCGGAGACCTGCTCGGTGAAAGGAGCGAGCTCGACGAAGGCGGCGAACTGCTGCGCGTTGACGCGCAACCCCGGCCGGAAGCGCTGCGGATCGTTGAGCTGCGGCGTCCAGAACGGCTCGAACTGGGTGTAGGCAGCGAACTGCTGCTCTGCTGTCCGCAGCGCCGGCCGGAAGCGGACCGGTTCGGAGAGCGGAGGCACCCACCGGTCGGCGGAGACCTGCTCACTAAAGGGTGCAAACTCGACGAAGGCGGCGAACTGCTGCGCATGGGAGCGCAAGGCCGGCCGGAATCGTAGCGGTTCGGCAAGAGGCGGCTGCCAGAACGCCTCGAACGGCGTATAGGCGGCGAACTGCTGTGACGCTACCCGCAGCGCCGGCCGGAAACGGACCGGCTGCGACAACTCCGGCATCCAGCGATCGCTGGTGCTGGTCTCATCGAACGGCGCCGCCTCGACGAAGGCCGCGAACTGCTGCTGCCCCGCCCTGACCGCCCGTCGAAACCGGAGCGGCTCCGCCAGCGACGGCGCCCAGCGCTCAGTAGTGACTGTCTCAGCGAACGGCGCAGCCTGGACGAAAGCCGCGAACTGCTGCGCGGCGGTGCGCAGCGCCGGCCGGAAACGCTGGGGCTGGGCCAGATCGACGAACCAGCGATCCGGCGTGGTCTGCTCCGGACGGATCAGCGCGCCCGGATCGGTGAAGAACGACGAGAAGGCGATCGCCGCAACCGCCGCCGCTGCCCTGACGCGGCTCCGCGACGGCTGCGGATATTGCGGATGCCAACTTCCGGCAAAGATCGGTGTTACGCTCGCGGCCTCGTTGCCGAGATCTCCGAACGCGCCGCCGCCGAAGGAATGACCGCCGAACATCTATCTATCCAGCCAGGCCGTAGGAGCGCAGGGCCATGGCGCGCGCCTCGACGCGCTCGATCGCCTTCTCGAACGGATCGCAGCGGCCCGACACCATGCAGCGCGGGCAGACGTTGCTGGTGCAGACGCGGCACCAGCCGCCGATGTCGGTATCTCGTGTCTTCGTCCGGACGACGTTGTGCAGCCCGCAATGCCCGCACTGATAGGAATCGGTGTGGGTCTCGCGACCTTCGGCATCGGTGCAGATGAACACGCCGTCCGGACGAAACATGGCGCCTACTCGTTGAACATGGCCATGACGTTGGCGAAGCCGGTGTAGCCGCTTGACTTGGCGCGGAACGCGATGCCGGCCAGGTTGGTGGCCGGGATCACCAGCTCCTTGCCGGGCGTCGGCACCCAGCGAATGGTGGCGCGCTGATTGACCGCTGCCGGCAGCAGGTTCGACGCCGCGGTGACGGTCGGCTCGACAGTCATGTTCGCGGTGGCGACGGTGAGCGCAGCCGGGTCCGCGGTATCGATCGGGTTCGGGGTCGCGGCGGTGCCTGTGCCCACCGTGGTGGAGCGCGATGCATCCCAGACGATCGCCTGGTCGGAGGGCGTGCCTTCGACGCCGAAGATGACGTCGAAAATGCGCGGGCGGCGCAGCGCCACCGTGGTAGCGACGGAGAGGCCGAGCAGCGTCTTGTAGGTCGATGCGATCGCCTGCTTGGTGCCGGCGAGTTCGTTGGATGCCGAGTAGTCGGGCATGGGGGCTCCTTTGGAGTGTGGGACAATCGCGACGTTCGCCCGTCGCCGGCATTGCTACGGCGTCTTGCCGATCGTGAACTGGCCAGGCAGCAGCTGAAACTGCTTGCCGGCGAAGATGTCCTGGGCGGTCTGCAGCGGACCGCTCATGATCATGTTGCCGTCGGTCTGGGCATCCCAGAAGCCGACAAAAACGATCAGGCCCCAATCGACGCCAGCAGGCGGCGGGCCGATATTGATCACGCCGAGCAGCGTGGAGCGGCCCGAAGCGAGATCGAACGGCGACATCAGGCCCTGCACGTCGAACCGCGAATAGTTGGTGCCGGCGGTCGGCACCTCGTTGGCCGACGAGCCGAAGTCCGTGGGGTCGGCGATATGCAGCGACATCCAGCGGCCCATGGCTAGGATCTGGTCGCCGACGATCTTGTGGGCGTAGAGTGATAATCCGGACAATTGAATCCCCTAACCTGCTGCTCGCTGCTTCAGATTGGCCACCAACCGCCGCGTCGCGTCGGTATTCTTGCCAGGCGTCGCGTTGACGGCGTCGATCAGCTCATCGAGCTTTTTCAACAATCGCTCATCGCTGATATCGCTGATCTGCTTGTTCGCGCGCGCCAGCCCCTGCCAGTCGAAACTGCTGGCTGCAGGCGCGCGGTTGTCGTTCGCCCAGCCGCCACTGCGCATGGCGTCGAGTTGTGAGCGAAACATCGTAGTCTGCGTGGCCGGCATGACGTATTCGCCACCTGCCAACATGATGTCGCCGCCGCCAGCATAACGCGCCCGCACGCTGTCGATACCGAAGGTGCCATTGCCGACAACGCCACCATCGGCATAGCCGGGAATAACGCCGCCATTCTGGAAACCGAGCCAGCTCCAGATCGAGCCGCTGCTGCCGGAGCCGCTTGTGCGCGCGATGGTCACCAGCTGGCCAATCATGTCGCCGAACTGCTGAGTATGTGTATTTCCGATGCCGGCGGTGATGCCACCGAGCCCGTTGATGGCGTTGACGAAGCGGTCGGCCAGAGAATTGATGGCGCCGAGCAGCGACACCTGGGTCTGCAGGTAGGTGGCTTGCTGCGCCGCCAGCGCGTTCTGCTGGGCCTGGAGCGCATCGCTGGTCGTCGCGGTCGTATTGATCGCCGCCACGATCTTGTCGGAGCTGTCGGTCGCGCCGAGCGACGCCGGCAGCGTCTTCAGCGCATTGGTGACCTGGTCGTAAATGTTGCTGTACCCCGCCGACGACGCATAGAACGATTTCGCCTGATCGAGCAGAGTCGAGGCATATTGTGTGATGGTGCCGAGCGCGTCCGCATTGCCCGCCTGCGCCAGTGCAAACTGCGCGCTGAAGGCCGACTGCGCCGCCGCTAGCTGGCCCTGCGGCGACAGGGTCGAATTGGCACCGACCTTGAGCCCGTTGAGATAGTCGTTCAACGACTTGACGAAGGCCTGCACCTTTTCCGTCGCGGCCTGCAGCGCGGTTGATGACTGGCTCACGACGCCGTTGAAATCCGGGAACAGGTCGATGAACTGGCTGAACGAATCCCCAACCAGGCCGGCATCGTCGACGATCTTCTGCGCTTCGGCATGGAACACCGCCGCAACCTCGGCCTGGCTGATGGCGAGAGAGGCGGCGTCAGCGACGTCCTGCGTGTGCTGCTTCAACAGCGCCGTAGCATCGTTGAGATAGGACGCACCGGACGCCGTGTTCAGCCGCGCGGTCAGTCCGGCGGAAAAATTGTCCGCCAGATCCTTCATCGCCTTGGTGACGCCATTGTCGATAGCGCGGCCGGCATCCTCGGCGGACATGCCGAGATCGGTGAGCACCGATTTGAGCTGCACCGCGGTGCCCTGCATCTTCTGGATCGCGGTGGCCACCTCTGACAGAACCGGCGGCTGCCCCAGCAAGGTCAGCAGATACTTCTGCGCCGCGGCCGTGGCTGCGGCGATGCGATCCTCGCCGCCGCCGGCCATCAGCGGCGTGCTGCCAGCGGCCGCGGCGATGCGGTCGTTGGCGTAGGCCACGCGCACGTCGTCGATAAACCCCTTCAGAGTGGTTCCGACCTGCTTGACATTGTCGCTGGCTGCAGCAAACGGCGAGTTCGGTCCCAGCCCCGCATTGATGGCATCGAGCATGCCGCCAAAAGATTGCCGGAACGCATCCGTAGTGCGGTAGACATTGGCATTGAAGGCGTCATAGACCCGGCCGACCGAAGCCAGATCCTGCGCCTTGGCCGCCTTGGTGGCGAAGTCGTTGACCTGCGCCAGCAGCTGCTGGAACGTCTGCGACAGGCCGCCCTGCACGCCTCCGGTCATCTGCGACAGGAACAGCTCGAAGGCCGGCCCGGCAGCCTTCCATTCGGTCTGAGCCGCCTCAAGCTTCGCCTTGGCCTGGGCATCGGCGCCGAGGATGCCGCCGATCAGGCCAGCAACGCCGCCGACAACGGCACCGGCAGGCCCGAACGTCGCACCGGCCATCGCACCGCTGAGCGCACCCGTTGCCGCGTTTCCACTCTGATAGCCGGCGACGCCGGCACTGGCGACACCCAGCGCGCCATTTCCCGACATCAGGTTCTGATTGCCGAACAGGCTGCCGCCAGACATGAAGCGATTGAGGTTCGCTGCCGCCAGCTTCTGCACCAGGTTTGATGCCGCCGACGTCAGCGACTTCATGGCATCCTCACCGCGCATCAGGCCACTGACCAGATCGTTGCCGAAGCCGCTGGTGATGTCCTTGCTCAGGCGCATTTCATTGTTGAGGCGCATGGCTGCAGCCTCTGATGAATTCAGCGCCGTGGTAACGTCCGGATAGATGCTGCGCAGCTGGGTCGCGATCTGCACGTCATCGGCGGACAGGCCGATGGTCGACCTGTCGAACTGGATCTGGTTATTGATCCGCATCTTTGCCAGCGCTTCGCCGGCGGCGCCGGCTGCCTTGGCCTGCTTCTCGATCTCCGCCGTCAGGGCAGCCGTGGACTCACGCCCTGCGAGCTGCGCCGCCGTCGTGAGCTGCGCCCGCGCGCGAAATTCCTCCAATGCACCGGCGCCGAGGCCGACTGCCAGCGTATCGGCTTGCATCCGCGCCGTGTGCTTGGTTACGCCTTCTAGTGCGCGATCATAGGCGTCGGCCGCCTCCTCTGTTTTCTTCTTGAGGTTGTCGATCTGATGCGAGCTATCGCCGAGCGTCTTCTGCGCAATGGTATTGGATTCCGAGACCTTGCGCTGCTGTTCAGCCTGGTCCTGCAGGCTGCCACGCAGTTTGTTGACGGCAACGGCGTAGGAATCGGTGCCCTTCGCCATTGCGGCGGGATCGCTGGAAATGCCGTAGGACGTCTCGGCCGCCTTGCGACTTTCGGGCGTCGTGGTGTTGTCGATGATCCATTGGCTGCCTTCATTCAGCTTTTTCTGGAACCAGGACGGAACGTCGCCGAGCTTCATCACCAGCTTGGTGGCCCAGTCGACGCCATTGGCAATCGTCTCGACGGTCGCAACCCAGTTGGCGTGGAATTCGATGCCCGCCTGCGTCAAGAGTTCCTGGATCGGATGCCAGCGGGTTTCGAGGATCTTGACTGCGGCGTCGTAGCGGGTCTGAAGATCGATCGCACGGCCGATATCCTCGGGCGACACCAGTTGCGCATCGGAGATCTTCGCGGCGGCAGCATTGAGCTTGTCGAAATACTCCGAATCCTTTCGCAGGTTGTCGGCCGCCTCCGGCCCGAAGGCAGTACCGGCGATATCCAGCGCAGCCAGGCGCTGGCCAGCCTGCATCGCCTGATGGATCAATGAGACGATCGCCTCATAGCGCTGCTGCGTGGTATTGGCCTGCGCATATTCCTGCACGCCAGTGTTGTCGGCAAAATTGCCGACCTTCACCGATGCGGCGAGCCGGTTGCCCAGTGCGCTGCCGCCAAGCTGATCGGCCGACTGCTTCTGCAGGGTGGTCAGCGCTGCAGTCAGCGCCTCGACAGGCAGCTTGGCAGCCTCGGCACCCTTGCTCAGTCTCTGGAAATAGGTGGTGGACAGATCGACCTTCGCGGCATCCTCGGCGATCTTGCGGTACCGGTCCAGCTCTTCTCCGCCCAACCGCCACGCCTCCATCATCAGCGATACCGCGTGATAGAGCAGCAGAACGGGACCGAGAACAAAGCTGATTGCCGGGGCAAGCTTCGAAAGGATCGAGGTCGCAACTCCTGCCAGAGAGGGACTGAACGCCTGCATCGCGACACCGGCCGATGTGATCCCGGCTGCCACCGGACCAAATGATGGCGCGACAGACGCAGCTGCTGCGCCCAGCCTCACCAGGCCGGTGCCGGCAAGGTTGGTGGCCGTGACGATGCCACCGGCCACGGCAACCAGCGCGACGGAGGCACCGCGCAGCACCGGCGCGGCAAGGCCGTTGACGACCTCGCGGAACGCCGGCGAGAAGGCATAGGCCGCCTCCCCCACCAGCTTGACGTGGTTTGCCAGGCTGGCCGCCTCGATGCTGGCGCCAGCGAAACTCCTGGCCGCGTTGTCGTTCGCGGCGACCATTGCGCCATTGGAATTGGTCAGTGCCGCCGTATTGGCGACGATCGCGGCCGTATAGGCCTCCTGCCGCTTCTGAATGGCAGCCATCTGCGCTTCATAGCCCGCCATGGTTCGGCCGGACGTCGCAGCAGCCGTCGCCACGGCATCGTGGCTCACGGCGACGCGACCGAGCTGGGCCGCCGATTGCTCGGCCCCGGTCGTCGTCACCTCAAACCTGAGGCGTTTTACTGCTTCGCTGGCTGATGCCATGAGTTTAAGCGACCTTGGCCGTTATGGTGATGGAAGGCGATTTCCCGCTATCGTCGAAGGCGATATCGAGATCGGGGAACGCGACGGTGGCCAGGCTGGCCACGCGCTCATAGATTCGATTTGGCACGTTGATCTCGAAATCGCGCCCGGAGTGCGTCTTTCCGATCTCGATCTTGTGCGCGTAGGGTTCCGGGTTGGTGAACACGTATGTTCGGGCTAACGGGATCTCATCGCCGAAGGCAATTTCATGTCCGTCGCAGCTGAGCTTGTGGCTGTCGCGATATCTGCCGGTGAGCCGTGGCGAACGCTCGCGCAGGGCATTCCAGATCCACCGAACCGCCGGCGTCGCAGTCTCCCATTCGGCGACCACGTTGCCATCCGGCTCGACGCTGTCGATGCTGGCGCCCCGCTGGCCGTCGACGGTCACGATCGGCGGCGCTGTGACGCCGAGCTGGCGGTTCGCCTCGCTTGCTTCCGCGATGCCGCCCTTCACGAAGTCCGCAAACAGCTGGCTTCGGGCCTTGGGCGAGACGCTCTGGTCGATCATGTGCTGGATCGTGCTGCCGATCGGATCGATCTGCGACTGGATAGGCATCACTTCCTGTCCTTCGCCTTGGCGGATTCGGTTTCGGCCTGCACCGATGCCCTGAGATTGGCGAGCCGCACCAGCAGCCGCTTTTCCCAGGGATCGAGATCCAGCCGCATCGCCTGAGACCAGTGCTGGATATCGTCCCAGCCGGCCATCACCGGCGCCATGCCCGTGGCCTTCAGGCCGCCGGAGAATTCATGAAACCAGTCCCAGACGTAACTGACCGCCCAGGGGAATTCAGGCAGCCGGTCGAGGGCCGCGATCGGCTTGGGCTTCATGCCGAGCTGGGCGAACACCTCGCTCGCCAGCTCGGCATGATCGCCCTCGGTGCCGGCAGAGCCTACTTTGGCAGAAGCTCGGAAGACGGCTTCGGCATATCCAGCGAGCTGGTCGGCGGCTTCTGCAAAAAATTCGCAGCGTTGTTGGCTTCCGCCCACGGCTGCACGAACAGCCAGCCCATGCCCGGAGCGGAATACAGCTCGGCGGCATTCTCAGGCGTGCAGGGCACGTCGATCGGCTCGCGGGTCAGGCGGTCGACGAGGTACCATTCAGCAGTTAGAACGGCGCACGTTGCCATGTTCGCATCCAAAGCATCGTCTGGTTCGACCTTGCCGTTGCGCGACTGCTTGATACGCAGGTTTAGATCCTTGCGCTTCTGCTTGCCGTATTGGCGGGCCTGTTCGCTGTCGGCAGCCCAAACGGCGATATAGGAGGCACGGCCTGCCTTGTCGCGGATGATATCTTCCGTGGTCGGGTCGATCAGCTCGACCTTGAATGGCGTCGATACATCGGCGACGAGAGAACCGAATTTGTTGCTCATGGGTTTTTCCTTGGCGGAGGGTGAACCGGAGGCACCCGCCAGCGCCTCCGGTTCGATTGCGCAATCACCCGGTTTGACCCGAGCGGGTTTCCCCGTAGCGGCAGGGATAGGATCAGACGCCGACGGTCGTGTCGGCGATCAGCATGGTGGTGGAAGGCACGCCGGGCGCGGTGCCGTTGTAGCGCGCGGCCTCGAACTGGCACTGGATCGCCTTGGCCTTGTTGACCTCGGACTCGTTGTTCGAGTTGATCTTGATGCGCGGCATGTAGAACACGTTGGCATCGGCGGATGGCGCGTTCGACGTCGGCAAGAACGCCATCAGGCTCAACTCGGTTTCGTCGTCGAAAGCGGCCAGCGCGACGCCATCGGTCAGGAACAGGGTGAAGTCGCCGCTGCAGACGAAGTCGCCGAGCAGGATGCCGGCGACAAGGCCCGCCGGATTAATCGCCTTGGCGGCCTCGGCGCCTAGATCCACTTTCACATTGAGACCGGTGACGACGCCGATGGCGACCCCGCCGAGCAGCAGCAGGCCCTGCATCGCGGTCGGAATGTCCGTGGTGGTTTCGGCCGTCGGCGCGGTGAAGAACGGCGCCGCGGCTCCAGTGAGCACCTGGCGGTTACGGCCCATCACGCTGAAGTTCAGACCGACATTGGCGTTGACCCCGACAGACAGATCAAAGCCGCTGAAGCGCAGCTCCGTGTAGAAGCGGGACAGGTCGATGTCGGGATTGTAGACTTCGATGGCCGCCTTGTAGTCGGTGCGCGTCTCATGGGTCGGCGGATTCACCAGGAACGCGCCGGCGGTCAGCGTGAACGCCGTATCCGCCGTTTCCGTGATCGGCGCCGGATAGACGGTGACGACGCGATTGTTGCTGCCGCCGAAACTAAGCGGCACGAACTTCCGGTTATTTCCCGCCGTGGCCAGACCGCCGAGCTCAAACGGCACGCCTACGCGCAGGCCAAGCGCCACGGGATCACCGCTAGCGAAGGTGACAGTTTTGGCAGCAGAATCGAGGGCAGCACTGGTCAGGTCGGATTCGTCGAGATCGAGCACATCGGACCAGACCGAGCGCATCACCGCCTGGAACGGGATGGCATGGGTGCCCGGGCTGAGAAAGCCGTTGATGGTGCCTGGCACTGTGCGGCTGCCATGCTTGCCCATGGTCTGCTGCGCATCCTGGCGCTTTTCGTTCGGCCGGTAATTGTCCTTGGTCAGCGACAGGTTGTGCGACACATGGCGCAGCACCTGGCCGCCGGACGATCCGGGATCGGTCGACGCCAGCGGCTCGACCTCGGAGTCGATGGTGGCGCTGGCATAGAGCTTGATCGTGAGGCGTTCGGATACGGATTCCGCAAGACCGGCCATAGCTAGTTCTCCTTCGGGTTGGATTGTCGGCTCAGCCGATCAGGTCGAAATAGAAATTCACTTCACACGCGGACCAGAAATAATTTCCCGGCTCCGCAAGGCCGGGCACGGCGATCTCGGCACCGTCACCGCCGGGATAGACCGTCGCATCCTCGCAACTGACGCCGTTTGCGCGGTACGGCCGCAGCGCCGCGGCGAAGGCCTCCGCAAAGTCGGTGCCGTAGCGCTCGCCCCAATCCTTGGGAACGAACACGAAGATTTCCGCGACGCCGTGATTGCGGTGCCGGTTGGCACCGCGACCGCCGCCGGTCTCGATCACGCCCGACCGCCTGGCGCCGAACAGCGTGAAGGCGAACGGCGCCGGACGATCCGGCAGCGGCGGGTTGTCCTCGCCGCGCCAGCGCAACGGAATCGCCTCTCCGCTGTTCGGATCGAGCGGCGCCGCTCCTTCGATCACGGCACGGATCGTTGCATTGGCTTCGCTTGCCGTCGGCATCAGCCTGCACACTGAATATCGAGGGCAATCAGAACGCCGCCGACCGTGCGCGGCGCCGGATGTTTGATCGTGAATTCCTTGCCATTGACCACAAACCGATCGCTGGTGGTGATCGGCAGCGCTGCGGCAAGGCTGTCGACCAGCGTCACCGCCAGCTGATCGCCCTGGGTGATATTGCCGATCAGCTCTTTCGCCCCATAAGTTCGAACGAACGCCACAGTCGGAAAGTCATCGAACGCTCGGCTCGGACCGGCCGGGCCCTTGTAGCGACGGATGGTGACCGGCTGGCCGTTCTCGCGGACCAGCGCGCGCGTCATGCGCAGCGCATCGTCCGGACTCATGCGAGCACCCGATAGGTCGATAGCAGCATCATGGCCGCCGGCCCCAGCGCGTCGGCGCCGCCGTCGCGGCCGGTCGCATAGGTCTTGGAACCGACACCGATTACGCTGTCGACCATCACGTTCTGGTCGCGCGTCGACAGCGAGCGCAGCTGGCTGACAGCAAGCGCGATCGCGCAGCGGATAGGCTCCGGAACGTCGCTGCCCTCGTCGCCATAGCCGGCGACAAACTCGATCTCGACCGCGTCCGATTGCCAGCGCGCCGCCGGCCAGCTCTTGCCATAGACCGGCGCCACATAGGGCCGCGGCCCCTGCACGATCCGATAGTCGGCGGGATCGACGATCACGGACGCGCCGGCATTGTCGGCATAGGAAATTGAATTGATGTCCTGCAGCGGCGGCAGCGGAATCATGATGACCGCGCCATCGCAATGCCAATGATGCGGGAAACATGGCAGCAGCAGCTTCCAGGTCTGGGTGACCAGCGCCCTGCCCAGATAGCCGTCGACGCCATCGAGCACCATGCGCGCCGAGGTCACGAACGCATCCAGCACATCGTCGGAGATCTCCGTGCCGATGTTCAGACGTGCGCGCACCTCCTCGGCGCTGAGGGGCTCGTTTGCAGGCGGCGTGACCTGGACCAGGCGCATGGATGATCAGTCGACCAGGATGTGGAAGGCGCCGACCTTGGCGGCGCCGCCCTGCGCCAGGACGATCTTCAGCCGATCGACAACGCCGATCTTGTCCTGCACGGCCGTGCCACCGGACGCGAACAGCGCCGCCACGCCGGCCTGCGAATGGGTGGCCGCGCGGGGGTAACGGACCGCCGACGCATTAACGTTGGATTCGGTCCAGACATTCTCGCCGGTCGTCTCGGCGGTGATGGCGAAGTCGACGCCGTCGGTGTAGGCGTTGGCGCCATCCTTCACATACTGGATGCTGTGGATCTTGCCGGCGAGGCGCGGGCTGTAGGCGGTGACAGTGCCGTCCGAAGCCGTGGTAACGGTGACCTTGTAACGACGCATGGTCGTCTCCTTCTAGGGCGCCTTGGCGCCGGTTGCGGCCGGGGTGGCCTTGGGCTGCGAAATGGTTTGATCCGGCTTCGGCTCCGTGACGCGCTCACGGCGCGGCTTGAAGTCCGCGCCGGTGACGGCGGGCCTGGTGCCGGCAGGCTGGATCGGCTGCTCTTCGCCATCCGGCGGCGGCACGATTCCGGTGCGCGCCAGCGCGCGATGACGGACGATATCGACATCGATCTCGGCGCCGGCATGGACAAATCCAGTGGGACCAAGATGCGATTTCAGGACTGTGACCTTCATGCTTGCTTCCTCAACGAGGGGGCCGGCGGCATGCCGGCCCCGGTTGTTGCGACGGTGATCAGAATCCGCCGTAGACGAAGCTCTGCGGGCGGAACACCGCCAGCGCGAGGCGCTCCTCGGCGCGGATCGTCACCAGGTTCTTGGTGAAGTTGTCGGCATCCTCGGTCGACACCTGGACATTGGCGTCCTCGCGGTCGAACACCTGCGCCGCCATGTTGAAGGCACCGACCATGAACTGGCCAGACGGCATCGCATTGGTGTCGACCACCGGCAGGCCCCACATGGTCGGCTGCAGGCTGGCGCCGGGATTGCCGAACAGGTAGCGGCCGTTGACATCCTTCAGCGTCTCGATGTCGGCCCAGTCGTGCGGATTGAGCACGATGCCGGAGGCGGCATATTCCGCGATGCGCACCTGCAGGATGGCGCGGCGCAGGACGTCGACCTGCTGGTCGTCGGCCTTGAGCAGCGACGTGTCGAAAGCCGTCGCCTGCGGGATGAGGCCGAGCAGGTTCTGGCCGGTGCCGTCGGCGGCAAGCGGCTGCTGCTCCTCGACATATTGCAGGCCGTAGCGCAGGCGCCCGTCGATGTAGGACTGCAGCAGCGGGATGTCGGCGAGCACCTGGTTCGATGCCTTGATCCAGTGCGCGAGGGTGCGGACCGGCGTATCGACCAGATCCAGCGACAGATCGGACTGCGGCTTGGACGCGGCCTCGGCGACCGGCGCGGCCATGTTCTGGAAGCCGGTCTCCTGCACGAACTGAATCAGGTTGGAGCCGGTCCGGCCAGGCAGCAGCAGGTCGCGCACCGTCATGCGCCGGTTCGGCGGCGTGATGATGCCGGTCAGGCGATCGGGCGCGATCCCGGCACCGACACCGCCGGTCCCAGAGGTGCTGCTGGTGACGTTCGTCACCGCTGCATTCATCGTCACCGACTTGAAGGTCATGCGGGCGGTGCCGCGCATCTCCGAAGCAAGCTTCTTGAAGGTGTCGCTGTCGGTGAAGCTCTGCCCGGTCGAGACGCGCAGATCGAAATCGCCGCCCGCGCGGCGGGCCTGCTTCTGTTCCATGTCGAGCAGGCGAGCATGGATCGCTGCATTGCCCTCGACGATCTTATCGATGGCAGCCTTGGTTTCCGATGCGACAGCACCGGCGGCCCTAGCTTCGCCGTTGGCCTTCTCGACCAGCGCCTTCAGCTCTTCATCGCGCGCAGTGAGCTTCGCGAGCAGTTCCTGGAATTCCTTGTCCATCGTGTCGGTCCTTTTTCAGCCCAGCCGGGCCATAAAGTTCAGCAGAGACGCTTTCGCGTCGGGTGAGAGCGTTCGCGTCTCTTCCGGCTCGGACTCGCTCCGAAGCGCACCCTTGCCGCGAGAGACGAATGCGGTTGCAAGGGCGTTGGGGAAGCCTGCCTCGCGCAGGACCTCCTCGATCTGTGACAGCGAGGGGTTCTCGCCGGCCGCGAACATGCGGCGTGCATTTGCGGAGGCGCCGAGGCGCGGGGCCGAGACGCCGAAGCGCTGCAGCGTGTCCTGAATGGTGCCGATGCGGTCGGCCATGCCGCGCTTGACCAGCTCTTGGGCGCCGAACATCCGCCCCTTGCCGAAATTGTCGCGTACCTGCGTCTGGGTCACCTTGCGGCCATCGGCGACGGCCTTGATGAAGGCCTCCTCGGCGAGGTTGACGCGCTGCTGCAGATAGTCGTGCGCCTCGGCGCTGAGCGGCTGGATGTTCGCCGTCTCCGCCTTGTAGATGCCATTCTGCGCCTTGATCAGGGTCGGCTTCACGCCCTCGCGTTCCAGCATCTGCGAAATGTCTTCGTGCACAGAATAGACGCCGATCGAACCGGCCTCGCCGCCCGGAGTCACCACGATCTCGTCGGCCTGCGAGGCCAGATAGTACGATGCTGAAGCACTCAGGCTGTCGACCTGGGCGACGATCGGCTTGACGCCGCGGGCGTTGCGGATCTTGGTGGCGAGTTCGTCGACGCCGTAGGTGCCGCCGCCAGGACTGTCATGGGCGAACACGATGGCCTTGACCGTGTCGTCGGCCAGCGCCGCATCGAACTGCTGCGACAGCATGTCCGTCGAGGTGCCGCCGCTGATGTCCTGCATCATGCCCATGCGCTGCGAAATCACGCCCTGCACCGGCAACACCGCGACGCCGCCGGGGGACTTCACGGCGTCCGCCGCGCGGCGATCGCTGATGCGGGCCTGCACCTCCTCCGGCGACAGCGAGCCGCCGCGCGCCTTGAACATCAGAAACGCGCTGATGGCCTCGAGCTTTTCCGGCTGCATGGCCCAGGGCTGCCCCGCGAAGGCCGCGAGGATGCGCAGATACTGCATGGCTGTGGTCCTACTTGGCGGGCGGTTCGGGTGGCGCCGGCTTCGGCGGCTTCGGTGCCGGGTGGCCGAAGCCGTCCGGCGTCTGGGTCGGCGGCAGCTTGCCGAGCATGTCCAGCGGCACCAGGTTCGATTGCACCGTGAGCACGTCGCCGCCGGGCAGCGGCGGGTCGTTTTCCTTGGCGCGGATCTCGTTGCGGGTCTTGACGCCATTCTGCGCCTGCACCGAATACAGCGCGGCCCGGCCCGCGCTGTCGGCGCGCAGCAGCGCATCGACATTGTGCTCGACGTAGAACTTCTTGCGATCGGCCGGCGACAGCGGCTGCTTCTCGATGGCCTGCTCGGTGCGCTGCAGCTCAGGGCCGAGATACAGCGTCAGCCAGGCCAGGTTGATCTGCTCGACACCGGAGCCCCACATGGTCTGTCCGGCGCCGGCGTGGCCGATCAGGATCGGGAACACGCCGAACCAACGGCATATCTCCTCGACGTGAAAGCCGCGGGTTTCGAGCGGCTGGGCATCTTCGGGATTCATCCCGAGCGCCCTGAAGTCGAAGCCCGGCGGCAGCGGCATCACCTTGCCAGACTTCTGCGAGCCGGAGAATTTGTCGAACAGCGCCACCAGCTCCTCGCGCTGGATCTGTGTGGTGCGCGCATTGGGCTGATCGACGGCAAAGCCGGAGATCTGCAGGCCGTTGGCGAAGGTGCGGCCGGCCACCTCGTCGGCGGCGAGCGCCGTGCTCAGCGTCTGGCGGCCATAGGCGATCGGCGACAAACCGACCGGGCCGCCGGCGCCGAAGCCGCGCAGATGAAACACCTTGTCCTCGCCCCATCCTTCCGACGGGGTATGCATTCCGGTCACGGCATCGAAGTAACGATAGCGTCGCTCGCCGCTGTGCGGATCGCGAAAAACCGATACCGAATCCGGGTTCATCGGAATGAGCGCCACCAGCCGTTCGCCGCTGTAGACCTTCTCGGCATAGGCGTTGCCGCGCAGATCCAGCGATGTGTACTGACCTTCCCAGAATTCGATCGCCGTCTGGTCGGCATTCGGCGTGTCGTGCAGCAGGTCGTACAGCGGATGATCCGTGACGACAGCTCCATCCTTCTGGCTGTGCAACTTGATCGGCAGCGAGCCTTTGGTGCGGGCGTTCAGGCGGACGCAGGCCCAAGCCGTCGCCAGCTGCAGCACAGCATCGGGACTGGTGGCCTTGCCCGACCACGTCGCGTTATCCATGTGCAACGAAGCGGGGTCGGTCAGCTTGACCTTCCTGCGCCCGAAGATGCCATCGAAAATGCTCATGCCGACATAACCGGGTTCGCGAAGTAAGCGCCAAGATCGACGGTCGGTGCCGCGACGAAGCGGCGGGACAGTTCCAGCGCCATCGCGAGGGCGACGGCACCGTCGACGCGCACTACGCTGCGGTTGTTTGATTTCTCCTTATCGATTTTCAGGTTCCCTGCCGGGTCCGGCGTCGTGATGGCGTTGGCCACCGCGGCTGTAAGCACTGGGTGCCCGCCATGATGCAGGCGCGCCGTCAGTGCTAGTTCGGCAAACCTTTCCACCGCTGGACCCATTTCTTTGTAACCTTGTCCAAACGGTTCCAACGGGACCTCGAAGTCCGCGTCGATGTCGTTCAATTCCTGTTTGAAGTCGTCGATGCGCCAGCGGTCATAACCGAGCACAACGATCTCGAATTCCTGAGCCAGCTTGACGAGCTCGCGCGCGACGAAAGCGAAGCGGATGGTCGGGCCCGGCACCAAAATCATCTGTCCCACAGCGATCCACTCGCGGAACCGCTCCCGCTCGGATTGCTTGCGGTCGATCATTCGGCCTTCCGGCGTCCAGAAGAACGGCAAAATGTCGTACTTCGGCTCGTCGTTGTCGGTCGGAAACACCAGGACCAACGCCGTCAGATCGTGCTTTCCCGACAAATCGAGCGCGGCAAAGCAGCGCCGGCCCTTCAGCTTGATCCTATCAACCACTGCCTCGGCCCCGAGCTTCCACGTCCGCAGCGTGACGATGCGGTTTTCGGTATTGGAGTCGACGCGCTGGTTGAGCCGTAGATTCCGATAGGCCGGTTCGAACGCCGGCGACCGCCGGGCCCGTTCCTTTGATTTCCGCAGGTCGTCGAGGTCGAGATACTTGCCCCATGCCGGGTTGACAGCCCGGAGCACCTCGTCGTCGAACGGATCGGCGTCGGTTGGCGCGGCCAGAAGGCACAGCACTGTCGACGGATCGTTCGCCCGGTTCGTCTCGGCATCGTCGATGAGTTGCGACAGCGGGTGATCGTCCGACGCCGCCTGCGTCGAAATGACGATTCCCAACGCCTCAGACCGCTTGCCCATACCCTCCATGAGGTTGTCGAGCAGTGTGCGATCCTTGGCCTGAGCCAGTTCGTCGTACACCCACAGAGATGGCGCCAAGCCGTGCGCGCGCCGCGCGTCGGCCGACAGCGCTTCGTACATCGACTTGACCCCGTCCCCTTCCAACACCTCGATCTTCTTATTGAAGCGCTGGACGTTCACTCGAGAGGCGAACTCTGGGACGCCGTGGATGATCGCCTCCATCTCGTTGAACATGATGCCGGCCTGCTGGCGGTCGATCGCCGCCGAATAGACCTCTCCACGGATTTCCGCTTCGGGCCCGAGCAGGTGGCACAGTGCCAGCCCTGCCACGAGGCCGGTTTTGCCGTTGCCCTTCGGCGCGGACTTGATCGCCAGGCTGACCTGCCGGCGACCGTCCCGCTTTTTTGGGCCGTAAACCTTCCTGACGAAATCCAACTGGTCCGGCAGCAGCTTCATGCGCTTGCCCTGCAGGATGCCCTTGGTAACGGGCAGGAACTGCAGGAACTTGACGACCCGATCGACCCGGCTCAGGCCTTTCCGTTTCCACGGCATACGCCGCTTGGTCTGCTGCGCCGCCTCGCGTTCGTCGCGCGTCATCAGCGCGCCCCGACCACGTCCTCCCATCAAAAAAATCCGCTAATAATTCTGGGGGAGGCTCCCAAGCCGGTCGCCATGCCCTAAGCGATGGACTTTCGGACCGCCCCCCTCTCGTGAAAGCAAGATGCCGGTGGTCTTGGCCCATCAAATTTGCCATGAGGTACGTATGTCGGAACCAAGCCACGTCGATAAGCTGGCCTACGCGGTCTCGCTACTTGATGGCGCGCAACGCATTGCCTCAACTGCACGGGATGCGCACATCGGAACGATTGGCATTCCATTTTACCTGCTGATCGGGTTCAGCATTGAAAACGGTCTCAAAGCGCTGCTGGAGCATCGCCAATACCCAGGCAAGTGGCACCGCTCACACCAATTGGGAGACCTGCTTACAAAAGCGATCGAGGTTGGATTGACCCTTCATCCTGGCGTCGAAGAGATGATTCGGCATCTGAGCCGCTATCATGAAGAATACTGGTTCCGATATCCGGAGAAGGCTGGCACGGCAGACGTTTATCGGTCTGACACGATGCTGGTCGTTACCGACGCGCTTCTTCGCTCAATCTTCAGCCTTACAGGCACAGGATTTCACCTCTTCAGAAATCGAGACCGGACTAACCTCGATTCCAAGGATGGTTAGGATCAACAGGTAGCCCATCGGCACCCACCACGGTGGAGTAGCCGATCGTCTCCTGCTGCTGCTTGATGCTGCTGTGGCATCGATATCTTGGATCGTCGCAGAGCGACTGGAACGGCCCCGCGAAGAACCCCTGCTCTGTATTCTTGCTGGCCTTGTCGATGTGGTCGCACACGGTGGCGGCGGTGATCCGGCCGGCCTTCTCGCATATGGCGCATAGTGGGTGCTCGGCCAACTGTGCCAACCTGACTGCCTTCCAGCGTCGGGTACCGTACAGCTTGCGCCAAGCCAAGGCCTGGGAGCTACGCCCACTATCCACTGAAGAACTATTACGGCCCTTTGTGATCAAGCCCAAGAATGATACCGTTTAGTCGGCCCGCCAGGCACGAGACGTCGGAGGCATCCGATCATCTTGTCCCTCTCCCGGGCTTCCTGCTGCCGATCTACCGGCTGTGGGTCCGGAACACCCCCGGGCAACCCGCTCCGCCTGATTGGAATGCACGGCAGGGCTACCTAAGGCGGTCATGAACGCCAGACTGTAGGCCGGTAAACTCGCGAACGACGGCTCATTCGTTCAAGTGAGGCGCTATCCGCAACCCTAACGGGCTGCGCCGGCGTGGCCCGAGGGCTCACAAATGAAACCTCGGTTCACTGTAGCCATCAACGTCAATGTCGCCGCCTGCCTCTTCGGCATCGCAGCGATTGTCAAGGCGTTGATGTAAGAAGGCGGCGATCCGAAAGGGTCGCCGTTTCTTTTCTACGTTGGCAAGATGGCGTCGAAATGTGTGTTCGCCCCCTATGCCGCGTCTTCAATCCCCAGCTTCCGCCGCCGCTCCCGCTCACTGCGCCGTCGCCTGTTGAGGTCGGTCAGGTGTTTCGTGAATTCCTGGATCGCCTCCGGCGAGTTCAGCGTGTCACGGGGCCTTTCGTCGCCGAGGATTTGGGAGGTTGGAGATTTGGGGGGCTCGTCGACACTGGTGCCCAGCTTGCCATCAATGTGTGGCAGATCAGGCATTTGTTGTCTCAACCAACTTTCGTCCGGCAAGCGCAACAGCGTCCCGTCATTGCCGAGAGCGCCCGAAATGCGCTCCGTTGCCACCTGTAGGCGACGGTAGGCCGTTGCTTTGGCCCATCCCCGCTTCCGGCACCTTGCCGAAAACGAGGAGCCGGTCAACTGACACCAAGCCCAGGCCCAGATGATCCGCCGCACCGTTTCATGGTCGATGAGATCACCAGTCCAGCGCATCACCTCGTCATGCCTACTGATCGCGGCAGATGACGGTGGCAAGCGCCGGAATCGCATTTCGCGCTCTTCGGCCAGACGCTGGGTGCCCCAGCCGGCCATGTCCTCGAAGGTCCGCTGGTAATTGGGCCAGTACCCCAACGCCGAGCCCGTACGGCCGTGCGGCATGCGGCGCTCCGTGTCGCATGCCTCGACGAACCTAGCCCGAACGATTTCTGGATTCCACATTGAAGTTTCCATGTGCTCAAATCTCAGGATGACGTCGCGCAAGTATTTCTGCAGATGCCTCGTTCCGCCCGATTTTCTGGAGGACGCAACCACGTTTGCCTACATCTTCCCGGACGAGGCGGCCATGGTCGGCAGACCTGATGCCTTTGGGTGGCGCGCGTTCGAATGCTATACCGAGCGGGCCCTTGAGTTTTTCGAAAGTGAACTTGGCGCCGTCGCTGACTAATGCGGTCACAACAGGCTCCCCTGCACATCAGGTGCGAAATTCTGGCTTAGCTGGGCGTATAGGAGCGTCGCCATAGCCTGTCGTGGCTGCGCGGCTCGTCTGTTTGCCTTGGCTTGCTGGCGCAGCGCGGCGAGGTCGATCGAGTCAAAAGCCTCCAGGAAGGCCAGGCCGGTGTCGGCCCACTTCGGATGAGCGAGGATGATATCGGAAACAGCGAGGATCGTCGGCGCTACCAGTTCCCTGCGATTGTTCTCGGACTCCATAATTGTCCGTAGCGTCAGGATGAGGTGGCCGGCGCCATGATCCGCAAGCAACCGGTCCATTGTCGAGGTCGCGCAAGTCTGCCCCGGCGTTCGACGTACGCGGGTGTCCACCGGCTCGATCTCGAGATCGGCGAGGATGGCGGCGAGCTGCTGCGTCATCGTCGAATCACTAAAACCGGAAAAGTGATTTGTCAGCCCGCTAATTCGCCACCGAGGGAATCTATCAACGGTTGTTCACTGCCGCTTGATCGGAACGAAGGTGGGATCGACCGATCCGTCCTCGCGCCAGTGATTATTGATGAACGCGTCTGCCTCTTGTTGGGTGGGAACGACGTTCAGCAGATCCCCGTAGATGCAGAATACATAGACGAGGCCGTCAATCCCCGGGCAACAGATTCCGACGATATGCTCGGCGCCCGGGATGAACGTGCCTGCACCATCGACCATTTGGCCGGTGCGGTGCATCCTGTCGATATCACTGTCGCTGAACATGTGGTTCCTTTCTGATCATCGGCTTACCTGGTAAGCTGCATAGTGTACCTATGGCGGGACTGAGCGACCTTTAAAACAGCCCTCACGGTCCCGCCACAGCCCCATAAACGTTGCCCTTAAGCAACACGGGCCCGCCTCGGGTACACATGTGGGTCTGTGGCGGGACCGTTGGTACCTGTGACGGGACTGTGATCTGATTTTTCAGGAGTCCAGCGCATGTAATCCTTGGTTGCAATCTCTGGTCGGCTGGACCCGACGTCGTCGGGGAATTCTGTGAGCAGCCACTCGGTCGCAACTCTGCCCTTCATGCTAAAACCACTGCGCTTGCCAATCTTGACGAAGCCGACTTCCTGGAGCCGATTGAAGCACCTGTTCGCGGTCGTCTTGCCTACGCGAAGGTTTTTTGCCGCTTCGCGAACGCTGTAGGGGATGTGGCCGTTGTTCGAATGCGGCCCTCGATATCTCCGCGCCATCTCGACGTAAAGCGCCCTGCAATTCCCATCAAGGGCCTGCCATGCTTCAGACCTCAGCAAATACTCGTCGAGCCGGACAAAGCGCGGGGACCCGTGAGCTCGTTTATTCCGATTGCTCATTTCGCTACCCAGTGCCGGGTTAGCAGGAATTCCACCTGCGTCCGAAGTGCGCTCTCGAGTTCGGCGACGTCTCTTGCAATCATCTCCAGGGGAAGGCCCTTGCGCTGAAGGGAGGCGCGCAACCGATCAAGGGTTGCCTTTATGGTATTCTCGGGATGTTTCGACGAGGCCGCTGCCAATGCGGTCCGTTGGACTTTTGGTCGGTTACGCGCCGTTGGGAAGATCACGATTTCGGCTGGCGGACGCCATCGGAACAATGGCAAGTCATCCATTGGAGGCATCCGAGCCTCCTTTGTCAGCAGCGCGCCAGCCTTCCGGGTCGTTTTCCCAGGCCAATATTTCACTGCGTCGGTACGCCACTTTGCGCGCACCTATTTTTATCCGCCGTGGGAAGCGACCGATTTTCTCGCGGCGCCAGCGCGTGGTGTCGCTGGTGAGGGTCCGCTTATCGACCTCATCGGGCAAAAAGAAGGGGGATTGGTTCTCAGTCATAGTCGGCTCCTGGTCTACGCCCCATTTTTTAAAGACCTGATGGTCCTTAAAAATGCTGCGTGGCCTCGAAGCCGATGGTTCTTGTGTCCTCCGGGCGGGATTCGCTGTCAATGGCGCCCGTTGGGTCGAACTGAAACTATCAACGGTTCAAAAAGAGTTCCCAAGCCTTCATCAATTCCCGACGCTTTGCGAGTGCTGTCCCTCGCCGGTAAGCTCGTTCGCTGTCATCACCGACGAGGTGGCTCAGGGCCGCTTCGGCCGTTTCCCGGGCAAACTCGGTTTCGTCGCCGGCCCAGTCGCGGAACGAACTCCTGAAGCCATGAGGCGTGAATGCGCCGCCACCGGCCCGCCTGAGCGCGGCGGCTAAGCTGGCGTCGGATAACTGGGTACCGAGCTTCTGGCCGGGAAATACAAGCTCCGATTGCCGCTTACCGGCAATACGCTTGGCGAGATCAAGTATTTCGAGCGCCCGATCTGCCAGCGGCACCACGTGTTCCCGGGCTTCCTTCATGCGCTCCGGAGGTAGGGTCCAGATCGCTCCCAAGCGATCGATCTCGCTCCAGGACGTCCCGCGCGTTTCACCGGAGCGGGCGGCGGTCAGGATGCCGAACTCCAGCGCCAAATTCGAGATGGAGAGGTTCTGCCGGAGTTTCTGCATGAACGCCGGCACCGCGGCGTACGGCATAGCCGCGTGGTGCCCACGGCTGAGTTTTGCCCGGGGAGCCAGCAGTGCCTGGAGGTGCCCCTTCCACCTGGCGGGGTTCTCGCCGGCGCGATACCCGCTTGCGCGTGCCGCATCCAAGACGCGCTCTATGCGCATGCGAGTCCGGCTGGCGGTTTCAGGCTTGTCGTTCCAAATCGGCCGCAGCACTCTCAGGACATCCTCAGTTTCGATCTCGTCGACCATGAGGGGCCGGAGCGATTTGGCGTAGACCTGCAGCGTCATCACCCATTGGGCACCATGCTTCGCGTTCTTCCAACTTGGCCGCAACGCCTCGATCAAATCGTCAGCGACCTTTCCGAAGGTCGGCCGGGCGCTCTGATCTCGTTTAGCGGCCAAGGGGCTCTTTCCCGCAGCCAGCAGTTCGCGCGCGCCCCGGGCCTTTTCCCGGGCCGCGGCGAGGCCTACATCGTCGAAGGGGCCCAACCCCATTTCGACCGTTTTGCCGCGCCAACGGTACAGGAAGACCCACCGTTTAGCGCTGGAATCCGGCGAGACGGAAAGGTACAGGTTGCCACCGTCAGCGTGCCGGCCGGGCTTTGAAGCCAACTTTTTGAGCGCTGGCTGCGACAATCGATTTCGAGATCTTGCTACCATCAGCCCTAGCACTAGCCCTAGCCCTAGCAATGTGCTGCAATTTCACGAAATCATGTGAAACGATTTGCGGACTCCTGACAATGGATATGTTGGAAGTTATGCCTCGGAAACGTAGGTTACTGCCGTCATCTGACGATTCAAGAAATCGATTGAAAGACTAAATTGAAATCCCTCCGGCTCCGCCACTACTGGGTTATTTGAAGCACAGAATCCCGTTTCCTATCCGACATGTGTGCCTGCAACACGCTTTCGACGGGACACACCGTGGCGCGAGCGAGTCCGCAACGCATCTGCATCTCCGATCGCCCTCACCGTCATTGCTGCTTTCGCAGGGCGGTAATGCCAGACGCGATTCCCGTCATGGGCAGCCGCCACATCCGATGTTCGCTGGAAACGAGCCGGTGCGAACTGGCCGGACGATGGTCCGGACGACGTGGTTGCGCTTGATCCTGTTTGCATCCGCCCGGTCCCGCGCGCGGCAGATCATGGACCAGCCTGTCGGCGGCATCGCGCGATCCTGAAGACCTCCGCACAACTCGCCGGCCCCCTCCTCCCGACAACCGCGAAACGATACCGGTGCAGGTATGCATCCTGGCAACGTTGCCGGCCGGAGGATGTTCGCGCGCTGCGGCGAACCGCACGCGTCGAGCCTGGCGCCTGGAAGCGCCCCCAGATGCAACTTCTGCGAAGCTTTTGTTGCAGCCGCCAAGCGGATACAGTTGCGCGTCACTTGGATGACATTCAACAGGAACTGTCGATGACGGAAATGACGAACTCTGCGAACGCCAGCCGCGAAAGCTTCATGGCATTGGTGCAGAATGAGCTGGCTGCATTTGAGAAGCGAGAGCATGCGCTTCGGAAGCAGGCAAAAAAGGATCGGGCTGCCGAGCTGCGGCTGCCGGTCAACATCGAGAGTTAAATGCACTGACGGGATATATCCGCTCGCCCGACCGGCGATGTCTCGACGTCGATCGGAAAATATGCAGCGGCGCTGAGCGACGACAACCAGCGCAGCGCCCCGACCTGGGAGAATCGCATCTCCCAGAGGTTCGCTTTCATCGTCCGGTTAATCTCGAATATGCAGATCGGAGCTTGAAGGCTCCGGTCGCGACGGGGTTGAAACCCTTGAGGCTCCCCCGCCCCTCACTCGGCGCCATATCGACAGCCGGTCCCCGGAGCTATTCCTGCCGAGCGTCAGTTCACAATGGTGATCGAGAACCGCCAATTGATCGGTTGCAGCAATTCAGGCGGCGGCGCCTCACCTATGTTGCCGCGCAAAGCCCGACGCCAGCCCACCCGCCTGTTGGAGAGACCATGTTCATCATCACCCTTCGCTTCGTCGACAAGACCAAAGCCCCGCGGTTCATGGACGGGCACAATGCCTGGATCAAAAGCGGATTCGACGATGGTGTCTTTCTGCTGGTCGGCGGCCTCCAGCCGAACGCCGGCGGCGCGATCCTTGCGCACAATGCTTCGCTGGAGGAGATCGAAGCACGTGTGCAGGATGATCCCTTCGTCGCCGAAGGTGTGGTCAAAGCTGAAATCCTCGCCGTCACTCCGGGCCGCACCGATGAACGGCTCGCCTTCCTGAAAGCCTGAGCTATCAGCGCGACGATTGCCGGTCCGGACGGATGCCCACGTTGCCGACGGCGTGCGGCGACGTCCGGGTTCTCAGCGTTGGCTCAAAAGCCGTCTTTGAGAACGTGCCGACGCGATGCGGCGCGAAGGCTCGCGATCAATGGGTGGTCAGCCAGGCGCGGGCGGCGCGCTGGGCCGCGGCGACCTCAACCTCGGACATCATTTCGGCGACTTCGCGACGCATCGCCAGAGCATCCGCACGGCCCTTCATGGCGGCAAGATTGAACCATTTGTGCGCCGCGACAAGATCGACGATGCCCGAGCGACCGCACGACCAGTGCATTCCGCGATCGAACAGGACGTCCTGGATGGCGCTGGTATCGACCGGCTCGGCGGCGTCGAAGTTGATGATTCCCTGAAACATGCGATCTCTCCTTTTTATCGTTGCCGCCTCGTTCGAGTGCGGCTCCTGTCTGACTGTCCAACGTCCCGTCGCCGTTTTCCGGCTTGTGGGGATGATCATGACCGATAAAATTTGAAGAGCAGTTTAAGTATCGCGATGAACGGATTCTGAACGCAATCCTCACCGCCCACCGGCGAGTCACGTGAGATGCTGGTTTTGCTGGGCTTTATCGCCGGCGGCAGATTTGGTTTACCGTGTCGGTGAGCAGACCGATAACCATCCTGCCATGCAGGCCGCCGCAGCATCGCAAGCGCCCGGCCCTGCCCCAGGCGCACGGAGTTCTGACGCCTCAGACGTCGGGTCGATATGTTCGTGAAAGGGAAACAGCGAGCCGGGGACAAGCCGCACCGGCAAAGGACGAGGGCGTCGGCGAACACGTCAGGATCAGATTCCAATGGCGGTGAGCGCCGCTGAAACTGCGGACCGGAGATCCGCAACGAACAAAGAGCCGCAAAGCCGAAGCGCCGCGTTCTTTGCCGAACCGCATCACAGGAGGACAAGCCCCGCATGAGATAACGGTCCGGCCGTTTGACCTGATGTCTCGCCGACACCCTCTTCGTCAGCCAGAGCCTGCGTGCCAGATCACTTCGAGAAGCAACTGTCGTGGAGGCTCTGTGACGTCGCCGGCAGCAAGCCGCCGGCAGTTTCAGAAGAAGAGTTACTTCTTCTTGGCAACCTTCTTCGTCTTCTTGGCAGTCTTCTTCACTGCGCTCTTCGTTGCCTTCTTCACTGCCTTCTTCGCCTTCTTAGCTTTCTTGGCCATGTTGCCCTCCTGAATAAAAGTGATCGCTAGTCGCTGCGTGCACTCGGGAATCGAGATGCACTACATCCCGAATACACCAACACATTAGAAAAAACAGTGTCCCGCTTAAGGAAGTGTTGATGACACGATGACGCCATGCGTCCCACGCGCGCAACGACAACTCGACGGCTCGTACACGGACAATGCCAGAAACGCGCGGAAACTCTACATCTGCGTTTGTCAAGATTGTAGGAAGTGGCTGTGTCACAGCCACAATTCAGATTCGTGATATCAGATAAATACAACATTTACCCGCGGCTTCGAGTCGGCGCCGACGCACGAAAATAGCGGTCGCGGACTCTGAGTCGCGTTTTTTGGCAATGAAAAAATTTTCGGGAAAATCGCGTTGGGGACTTATCGTCCGTCGCTGCAACCGCATTTTTTGACGAATCGGCATCCCTGATTCGTGCCGCTGTTGTCGCCCGCGCAGCACGACGTCGCTTGCCGAACAGTGGATCACGCAGGCTGCAGCGACGCCGCAAGCGCGGCGCCGCAGGCCGTTCAGATGCCGAGCTTGCGCTTCAGGAGATCGTTGACGGCTTGCGGGTTGGCCTTGCCACCCGACGACTTCATCACCTGACCGACGAACCAGCCCATCAATGCCGGCTTGGCCTGGGCCTGCGCCACCTTGTCGGGATTGGCGGCGATGATCTCGTCCACCACCTTCTCGATGGCGCCCATGTCGGTCACCTGCTTCATGCCGCGGGCTTCAACCAGCGCCCGCGGATCGCCGCCTTCAGTCCAGACGATCTCGAACAGCTCCTTGGCGATCTTGCCGGAGATGACGCCTTCGCCGATCAGGTCAACTATGGAAGCCATCTGGACCGCCGACACCGGCGAGGATGTGATGTCCTGGCCTTCCTTGTTGAGCCGACCGAACAATTCGTTGATGACCCAGTTGGCGGCCAGCTTGCCGTCGCGGACCTTGTCGGCCAGTTTCGAAAGCACCGTCTCGAAGAACTCGGCGCTCTCGCGCTCGCTGACCAGCACGGCGGCGTCATAGGGCGTCAGCCCGAAGTCGCCGATGAAACGCACCTTCTTCTCGTCGGGCAGTTCAGGCAGGTCGGCCTTCAGGGCGGCGACATAGGCCTCGCTGAATTCCAGCGGCAGCAGGTCCGGATCCGGGAAATAGCGGTAGTCGTGCGCCTCTTCCTTGGAGCGCATGGAGCGGGTCTCGCCCTTGCCGGCGTCGAACAGCCGCGTCTCCTGGTCGATGGTACCGCCATCTTCGAGGACACCGATCTGGCGGCGGGCCTCGTAGTCGATGGCCTGGCCGATGAAGCGGATCGAATTGACGTTCTTGATCTCGCAGCGGGTGCCGAGCGGGCCGCCCGGCTTGCGCACGGAGACGTTGACGTCGGCGCGCAGGCTGCCCTTCTCCATGTCGCCGTCGCAGGTGCCGAGATAGCGCAGGATGGTGCGCAGCTTGGCCACATAGGCCTTGGCCTGCTCGGCCGATCGCAGGTCGGGCTTGGAGACGATCTCCATCAGCGCGACGCCGCAGCGGTTGAGATCGACGAAGGTCGAGGTCGGGTCCTGGTCGTGCAGCAACTTGCCGGCATCCTGTTCCAGATGCAGCCGCTCGATCCCCACCGTGAAGCTGTCGCCGTCGTCGGTGTCGACGATCACCTCGCCCTCACCGACCACCGGCGACTTGTACTGGCTGATCTGGTACCCCTGCGGCGAGTCCGGATAGAAGTAATTCTTGCGATCGAAGGTCGAGCGCCGGTTGATCTGCGCCTTCAGGCCGAGGCCGGTGCGCACGGCCTGGCTGACGCAATGTTCGTTGATGACCGGCAGCATGCCCGGCATCGCCGCGTCGACCAGCGACACATGGCTGTTCGGCGCGCCGCCGAATTCCGTGGAGGAGCCGGAAAACAGCTTCGAGTGGGAGGTGACCTGGGCGTGGACCTCCAGCCCGATGACCATTTCCCAGTCGCCGGTGGCGCCCTTGATGAGTTTTGACGGTTTGACAGGTGCGTTCATAGGCCGCTTTTACCCCGATGGCGGAACCGAGAAAACCCTAAAGGTGACTTGCCGTGCCGCCGAGGGCCTGTGGTCGCGGTCACATCCTGGCGGCGAAGGCCTTGAACACCGGACTTTCGCGCAGCACGTCGCGGCCGGCGGCGATCACGTCGTCGACCTGTTGCTGCGGCAACTGGAACCGGGTCGGCACCGCTTCGAGCACCTTGGCGCGGGCCGGATCGAGCTGGTCGAAGCCGAGACGCCCGATGAAGAAATTCAATTCCTTGCAATTCCAGCCCGGCCGCGCGCCGTAACGCGCACGCTCGGTCGATGACAGGCCGCAGCGCCATTTGATCAGCGAGGTCTGCCAGTCCTTCATGGCGCGATCGAACGCCGAATAGCTGGAGCCGACGCTGGCGTCTATGGTCGTGTCCACCGCCGCCGACAGTAGCTCGACGCCGCTTGGCCCCTCCACGGTGTTGATCCAGTTGCCCGACAGGCCGGCCTTGGAGTCCACCACCAGGAACAGGGCCCGGCGCAGCCGCACGGCCTGCTGCGGGGTCAGCGGTCCATAGGCCGTCTCGGACGACTCGCGCTCGATGGTGAAGCCTGAGATACCGTAATTGTCGACCAATCCGCCATCCATCAGCTTGATGAATGGCACCGCGCCTTCGCGGTAGCGCATGATCGCCTTGGCATAGGCGCTCAGCGACGGCGAGGCATTGCGATTGGTGGCGGCCTTGATGATCGACGGCGGCAACGGATCGTTGCAGGTGCCGGGAAACGCCTTGATCACGGCCGGCGCAAAGGCGATCGGCACGGCAGCCGAGGCTGCCACCGCATTGGAAAGCGGGTAGCGCGTCAGGTCGCTGCAGATCGCCGTGAAGGCCGTGGCGCCGAACACGAACGGCACCCGGTTATAGATATCGGAGGCGTTGATCCAGATGCGCGGCTTGCCGCTGCGGAAATGCTCAAAGGTGGCACCTTCGAACAGGTTGGCATCGAGCCACTTGGTGAAGCCGGTGGAGTCGTTGATGCCGCCGGAGAAGGCGCGGCCGATGGTGCCTAGCGACAATTCCGTATTGAGCCCCTCCTCCGCATTGCGCAGCAGGAAGCGCTCACGGAAATCCGACAGCGCGGCGCGCTTCTTCAGCCCGAAATAGGCCGCGGTGACCGAGCCGCCCGACACGCCCGAGATAAGGTCGACGTGATCGAGCATCGAGCCGCCGGCACCGCGGGTCGGTACCCGGTCCAGTTCCTGCAACACGCCGAACGAGAACGCCGCCGCGCGGGTGCCGCCGCCGGAAAACGACAGGCCGACAAGGGCATCGTCGAGCGTGACGGGATCCTCGAAACCGATCTTTTCCTTATTGGCAGAACTGGCATCGCTGAGGGGAACGTTGATGGGCAGGTTATGTACCGAGGCACAGCCGAGCAGGAGTGCGGACGTCACGACGACGAGACCGATAGAACGCAACCCACTCATCAAATTCACTGCCTTCAAAACCATTCGTCGATACGGCCACGGGCCCGCCCACTGTTCAGTCCGGTCACGACCATGTTGGCAAGGCTCAACCCACATCTGACCGCAAAGCGTTGCCATTTGATGCTAGCGCCGGGACCGCCGCATATGCGTCAGCAACATGGCTAACGAATGATGAAGTCGGTTGAGCGGAACAAGTTCCGTGGTCGCCTAATTCGGCGGCGAGATCGGCGCGGCGTCGAACACCAGGGTGAACCAGGTCCCCTGCCCGCGAAGGCTGACGGCGTTGAATTTGACGTTCTTGGCATTTTCCTTGAGCGTCTGCAGGATCAGCGCGCCGAGCTTGCGCGGCGATGGCCATTCCTGGCCTTCGCCGAGGCCCACGCCATCGTCGGACACCACCGCCGTGACCTCGCCGCCTTCCTGCTTGCAGATCAGCTTGAGCTGGCCGCCGTTGCGCCCGACGAAGGCGTATTTCAGCGCGTTGGTCAGCATCTCGTTGACCAGCAGCCCGGCGGGCATGGCGACGTTGATCGACAACGGGCAATAACCGACCTCGAGCTTGAGCTCGATCCCCGGCATCGCGCTGGCCTGCATCACCGCGGTCGCGATGTCGGACAGATACTGGCCGAGATCGATCTCCGGCGCGGCGTTTTCCGCCGACAAGGTGCGGTACAACACGGTCAGCGCGTCGATACGGCTGGCGAGTCGCGCCAGCGCCACCGATTCCCCCTCGGCGGCGGAGCGCGCCTCCAGCCGGATCAGGGCGGTGACCAGTTGCAGGTTGTTCTTCACGCGGTGCTGCAGTTCGCGCATCAGCATATCGCGGTCGCGGATCTGGTTTTCGAACTGCTCGATCTGTGCCCGCTCGCGCCCACCCACATCAACCAGCGCCGCGATGCGAAAACTCTCGATGCCGTCGTCGCTCTCGATCACCGACGCGTAGGCCTGCACGACAACCAGGCGGTCGACCGGCACGGCCGGACGGAACACGCCGATGAAGTCCTCGCCGTCGCGGATCGCCTCACCCAAGGTCTGCTCCGCATTGTCCTCATTGAGAAAGCCGTCGAGGCTGGTCCAGCCATGGCCCTCGACATCGGCCGCTGTCATCGACATCAGGGCCTCGAAAGCCCTGTTGATGTAGACGACATGCTGCTCGGCGCCGGCCCCGCGCGACACGGCGACCGCGACCGGCGCATAGTCCAGCAGATGCTTGTACCTGTCGTTCTCGAGCGCCAGCGCAAGCTTGGGCGAGCCCAGAATCTGATCGACCTGCTGGGAAGGAGGAAGTCCGTCGTCGGCGCTCATGGAAGGTCCACGCTCATGGAGAAAGCATGACGAATGGTGGGCAAAAACGCAACGCTAAAGCCGCAGTGCAGCGTTGGGAATTCAGGCCCACCATTTCGTCGGGGAAAAGCGTCCGGCGGACTGCTCGATGACCTCACCGAGCGAGAACAGCGTCTCTTCGTCGAACGGTCGGCCGATCGGCTGCAGCCCGAGCGGCAGGCCCTGCGCGTCCTTGCCGGCGGGAACCGCAATGCCCGGCAGGCCGGCCATGTTCACCGTCACGGTGAAAATGTCGTTGAGATACATTTCCACCGGATCCGCGCCGCCCTTCTCGCCGATTCCGAACGCCGCTGACGGCGTCGCCGGGGTGAGGATCGCGTGGATGCCCTTGGCAAAGCAGTCCTCGAAATCCTTCTTGATCAGGGTGCGCACCTTTTGCGCGCGCAGATAGTAGGCATCGTAATAGCCGGCCGACAGCACATAGGTGCCGATCATGATGCGGCGGCGGACTTCGGCGCCAAAGCCTTCGGCACGCGTATTCTCATACATGGCGTCGATCGTGCGGCCGGGCACGCGCAGTCCATAGCGAACGCCGTCATAGCGCGCGAGATTGGACGAGGCTTCGGCAGGCGCCACGATGTAATAGGCCGGCAGTGCGTATTTGGTATGCGGCAGCGACACGTCGACCAGTTCCGCACCGGCTGCCTTCAGGGTCTCGGCGCCCTCTTTCCACAGCTTCTCGATTTCCGCCGGCATGCCGTCGAGACGGTACTCGCGGGGAATGCCGATCTTCATGCCCTTCACCGACTTGCCGATGGCCGCCTCGTAGTTTGGCACCGGCAGGTTGGCGGATGTCGTGTCCTTGGAGTCGAAGCCGGCCATGGAGCCCATCAGGATTGCGGCATCACGCACCGTCCGCGCGATCGGCCCGGCCTGATCGAGCGACGACGCGAAGGCGACGACGCCCCAGCGCGAGCAGCGGCCATAGGTCGGCTTGATGCCCACCGTTCCGGTGAAGGCTGCCGGCTGACGGATCGAGCCGCCGGTGTCGGTGGCGGTGGCACCGAGGCACAGGCCGGCCGCCACGGCGGACGCCGAGCCGCCGGACGAGCCGCCGGGGACCAGGTTGGTGTCGGAACCGTCGCGGCGCCACGGATTGACCACCGGGCCGAAGCAGGAGGTTTCGTTGGACGAGCCCATGGCGAACTCATCATTGTTGAGCTTGCCGAGCATCACCGCGCCATCGCGCCACAGTTGCGCGCTCACGGTGGACTCATACGGCGGTATGAAATTGCCGAGAATCTTCGAGCAAGCGGTGGTGCGGACGTCCTTGGTGGCGAACAGGTCCTTGATCCCGAGCGGAAGCCCGGCCAGCGGACCGCCCTCGCCCCTGGCGATCTTCGCATCGGCCGCAGCCGCCATGGCCCGCGCATGCACCGGCGTCTCCAGAACGAAGGCGTTAAGCACCCGGGCGTTCTCGACCGCTACAATATGCGCATCGGTCAGTTCGACCGACGTGAAGGATTTTTTCGCCAGGCCATCACGGGCCTCGGCGAGCGTCAGCGACGTCAGGTTTGTCATCTATTTATTGACCGGGCTGCAGAAGAACGGAGAAAGCGTCTTGTCGTTTTCCGGCGCATCGCGGCGGAGTTTGTCTCTGGCCTTGTCGGCCGCCTCGAGCTGGTCGAGCACGGCATCCATCGCCTTGTCGGGATCGACGATCTTGCCCTGCTTCTCGAGGGCATCGAGGTAGTCCATGTAGAGCTGATAGGACTTTTCGTCGTCGCAGAGCATGCACATGCGATTTTCCTGTCTCGTCCGGACCGTTACTCGACAACTTTCGGCACCAGAAAGAAATGGTCTTCGCTCATCGGCGCATTGCCGATCACCTTGTCGGCGATCTCGCCATCGTTGATCTCGTCGGCGCGCCTGGTCATTTCCATGGGGGTCACCGAGGTCATCGGCTCGACGCCCTCGACATCGACCTCTGACAGCTGCTCGACGAAGGCGAGCATGGCATTCAGCTCGCCCTGTAGATGGGGAACTTCATCCTCGGTGACCGCGATGCGCGCGAGATGCGCGATACGGCGAACGGTGGCAGCATCGACCGACATTATATAAGGCCTCTGGGGCGGAACGCCCACGCAGACCGCCGTATAGCAGACGGAGGTTTCGCGCCGCAACCGCGCGGCGCGCGCCATCAGCCCCGCAGCCCGGCCATCCGCTCCAGCGCCGCCGCGGCCAGCGACCGGGTCAGTTCCGCCGCCGGCAGCTCGGTGCCCAGACCGACCGCCTGCCCGGCCCACAGATTGGTAAAATCGCTGCGGCCGAGCTTCTCCGCCGCCGCCTTCAGCGGTCCCAGCGCCGTCGCGGCATGCGGGAATGCCGGGGCGTCGGCCGAGACCGGCCCGACCTCGCGCATCACCCGGTTGATCACGCCGCGCGCCGGGCGCCCGGTCATGACGTTGGTGATGACAGTGGACGCGTCGGTGCCGCCTTCGAGCGCCGCACGGCCGATCGGGCTCACCCTAGATTCCGGACAGCGCAGATAGGCGGTGCCGATCTGCACTCCGGCGGCACCCAGCGCAAAGGCCGCAGCGATGCCGCGTCCGTCACCGATGCCGCCCGCTGCGATCACCGGCACCTTCACCGCATCGACCACCTGCGGCAGCAGCGCGAACAGGCCGGGCTGGGTGGCAATGTCGTCGGTCAGAAACATGCCGCGATGGCCACCAGCCTCAGCGCCCTGGGCGATGACAGCATCGACCCCGCGCTGCTCCAGCCAGATCGCTTCCTCGACGATGGTCGCCGAGGCGATCACGCGGCAGCCGGCTGCCTTGACGCGGGCCAGCAGCGCCGGCTCCGGCAGACCGAAATGGAAACTGACCACCGCCGGCTTCAGCTCCTCGACCAGCTCGCACATGGCGGCATCGAACGGCGCACGATTGGCGGCATTGTTCGGCGCGTCGGGATCGATGCCAAGCTCCTGGTAATAGGACGCCAGCCGCTTGCGCCAGCCGGCCTCGCGCGCGGGATCGGCGTCGACCGCGGTGTGGCAGAAGTAATTCATGTTCAGCGGCGTCGAGACCCGCTGCCGGACGATATTGATCTGCTCGCGCGCCTTGTCCGGCGAGATCATCGCGCAGGGCAACGAGGCCAGCGCCCCACCCTGTGCGGCGCCGATCATGATGTCGGCGTCCTGCACGCCCGCCATCGGCGCCTGCACGATGGGAAACTCGATGCCGAACAGGTCGATCAGTCTGCGGTCAGGCCACATGGTGTGCTCACGAAGTGATGGGGATCGGCCCGCGCCTCATTGCCGTGCCGGAGGTAACCCTAGCACGGCGTATGCGAGGAGAGCTATGCGACGGCGCGGGGCCTGAGCATCCAGCGGCGCAGCGCGACGCCGGCCCAGATTGCCTCGACCAGTCCGAACGGCCAGGCGCCCTGCAGGAAGCCGTAGATCGATCCCAGCCCGCAGGCGACGGCAAAGGCCAGCACGAACCAGTGGCTGCGATCCTCCAGCGCATAACACACCAGCATGGCGGTGACGGCGAACAGTCCGTAAAGGGTCAGGGCGTCCATGGATGGGCTCAGGTCCGGTGGTCTGCAGGGCACCCTTAGCAGCCGCGCGGTGAGCCGCCAATCCGCGGCGATGGTTGCGGATCGTCGCAATCAGCATGTTTCGGATCACCGGCGCGCGTGTTAAGCGGAGCCATGCCTGCACCCATTCTGCCACTCATCGAGGCCGCCCCGCTCTGGCCCGCCCGCGGCGCGCTGATCGGTCTCGACCTCGGCACCAAGACCATCGGGGTCGCGGTGTCCGACCCCGACCGCCGGCTCGCCACCGGCGTCGAGACCGTTGCCCGCACCGCCTTCAAGGCGGATGCCGCGCGGCTGGTCGTGCTCGCCGGCCAGCGCGGCATCTGCGGTTACGTGCTCGGCCTGCCCATCAACATGGACGGCAGCGAGGGACCGCGCGCGCAATCCACCCGCGCCTTCGCCCGCAATTTTGCCCGCCTGACCGAGCTGCCGATCGCGCTATGGGACGAGCGGCTGTCGACCTCGGCGGTCGAGCGCGAATTGATCGCCAACGATGTCAGTCGCGCCAAGCGCGCCAAGGTGATCGACGAACACGCCGCCATCTTCATCCTGCAGGGCGCACTGGACCGGCTGACGGTCCTGAACAGACCGCCAGAGACGCGCTGACCATGCTGACGGTGTTCGGCGCCCTCGTTCCGGTGTTCCTGCTGATCGTGCTCGGCTTCGCGCTGCGCCGTCTGCTGCTGAAAAAGGATATCGAGTGGATCGGTCTGGAACAGCTGGTCTATTACGTGCTGTTTCCGGCACTGCTGATCGATACGCTGTCGCGCGCCAACCTGTCGTCGGTGCCGATCGCCGGTGTCGGCGGCGCGCTGCTGCTGGCGGTCCTGGCGATGTCGGCGCTGTGCCTGTTGCTGCGGCCTTGGTTGGCGCGCAGCCTGGATGTGGACGGCCCGGCCTTCTCATCGGTGTTTCAGGGCGCGACCCGCTGGCAAACCTTTGTGGCGCTCTCGGTGGCCGGCAATCTGTGGGGCGAACTCGGCATCACCCTGGCCTCGGTGGCGATGGTGGCGATGATCCCACTGCTCAACATCTTCGCTGTCTGGGTGCTGGCGCACTACGCCTCCCCGCAAAAACTGGCGTGGCCGAAAATCCTCCTGACCATCGCGCGCAATCCGCTGATCTGGGCCTGCGTCGTCGGGCTGACCATGAACCTCACCCATCTCTCCGTGCCGCGCCCGCTGCATGAATTCCTCGACGCGCTCGGGCGCTGCTCGCTGGCGCTGGGCCTGCTGGTGGTCGGTGCCGGCCTTCACCTCGAAGGCTTGCGCCGCCCCGGCGCGGCGGCGGCGCTGACCGTGGTGCTCAAGCTGGTGGTGATGCCGGCCATGGCCATCGCGCTCGGCATGGCATTTGGCCTGTCCGGCTCAAGCCTCGCAGTGGTGGCCTGCTGCGCCTCGGTGCCGTCGGCCTCGAACGGCTACATCCTGGCGCGCCAAATGGGCGGCGACGCGCCGCTGCTGGCGCAGATCCTGACACTGCAGACCATGCTGGCGGTGGTCACCATGCCGGTGTTCATCGCTTTCGTCGGCTGATCTCACGGGTGGCTGGCCAGCCAGATGCTCTGCACCGTCGCGGCAAGATTGTTGAGGCCGTGCACGAAAACCGTCAGCCAGATCGAGTTGCAGCGATAGCGTAGCCAGCCGAGCAGCAGGCCGATGGAAAACACCTCGCCGAAGAAGAACCAGTCATATTGCAGGTGCATCGCGGTCCACACTGCGGATAACAGCAGGATGGCCCCCGCCGGCCGCAGAAAGGATTCCGACCAGCCGCGATAGAGAAAGCCGCGAACGAAGAACTCCTCGGTCATCGGTGCGGCGACGCAGAACGCCAGCACCAGCAACCATAACGCACCGTCGGCCTGGGCAGAGCGCAGCACGTCAACCATGAAGCCCGGCGCCACGTTGCGGCCCAGCGCCCGCGACAGGAGATCCCAGCAGCCGACCAGCACCATCAGACTGATGGCGCCAAGCACAAAGTTTCTCCACGAGGTGCCACGCAGCGCCAGATAGTCGGCGAACGGGGTGCCGGAGATCCGCGTCGCCAGCCAGATCGCCGCGCAGACCGCCGGCAGGCCCATCATCACCGACAGCGAGATGGTGGTGCCACTGCTCAGCATGGTCCTGAGCATGGAAAAATCGAAGCTCGAATCTCCGCGCAGGATCAGCCAGGCCACCACCGCCAGTTGGCCGAGAAACAGGGCCGCGAAGATGACCAGTCCCCACAGCGTGGTGCCCCAGAACTTCCAGATTCTTGGCGCGCGGGGCGACTTCACGGGGGCTGAGGGATCGAGCGGCGTTTCCGTCGAGGTCATGCAGGCAGCGCCCGCTGCAGCAGCGCCCGGCTCTGCGCCGCGGTAAAATCGGCACCGCCGTACATCGTGCTGCGTCCACTGTCGAGCCGCGTCTTGACGAACAATTCCGCATGCAGCGGGTGGACGATGTTCAACGCCGCGGCGGCAGCCAGCATCGCCAGCGTTTCCACCGCCTGACGCGCGACACGTTCGTTGTCTGGCCGCAGCATGGTCTTGATCGCGAACGACGCCGCCTCCGCGGCAGCGGGCAGACCGCTGGTCTCCGCCATCAGGGTCTGCAGCACGGCGACCGCCGCATCGCCCTCGCGCGACAAGGCGCGCAGCACGTCGAGGCACATCACGTTGCCGGAGCCTTCCCAGATCGCATTGACCGGCGCCTCCCGGTAATGCCGGGCCAGGATACTGTCCTCGACATAGCCGTTGCCGCCAAGGCACTCCATCGCCTCATAGAGGAACCCGGGCGCCGATTTGCACACCCAGTATTTCACCGCCGGCGTCAGCAGCCGCATATAGGCGGCTTCCGTAGGATCGGTGGCGGCCTGGTCGAACGATCTGCAAAGCCGCATCACCAAGGCCGTGCAGGCCTCCACATGCAGCGCCATGTCGGCGAGCACGCTCTGCATCATGGGTTGGTCGGCAAGATGCTTCTGGAACACCGTGCGATGCCGGGCATGATGCAACGCATGCGCCAGGCCCGAGCGCATCAGCCCGGCCGAGGCCGTGGCGCAATCCTGCCGGGTCGGCTGCACCATCTGAATGATAGTGCGGATACCCTTGCCTTCGTCGCCGACGCGGAGCGCATAGGCGTCCCTGAATTCCACTTCCGAGGAGGCGTTGGAGCGGTTGCCGAGCTTGTTCTTCAGGCGCTGGAATTCGATCCCGTTGACCGAGCCGTCCGGCCGGAACCGCGGCATGAAGAAACAGGTCAGGCCGTCATCGGCCTGCGCCAGCACCAGGAAGGCATCGCACATCGGCGCCGACATGAACCATTTGTGGCCGGTGATCCGATAGGCATCGCCGTCGCGCATGGCGCGGGTGGAGTTGCTGCGCACGTCGGTGCCGCCCTGCTTCTCCGTCATGCCCATACCGATCGTCATGCCGCTTTTCGCACGCCATGGGGCGAAGGCGGGATCATAGCTGGTGCTGGCGATGATCGGCATGGCCTGCGCCAGCACGTCCGGCTGCGATGCCAGCGCAGCCACCGCAGCGCGGGTCATGGTGAGCGGACAAAGATGCCCGGTCTCGACTTGTGCCGCCATGTAGAAGCGCGCCGCGCGCAATACTTCCGATGCGCCGCCAGCCGGCTTGCCATCGGCGGTCCAGCCGGAATTGTGGATTCCGGCATCGACGCTGTGGGCCATCAGTTCGTGATAGGCCGGATGAAATTCGACCCGGCCGATGCGGTTGCCGCCTGCGTCGACGGTCGTCAGCACCGGAGGATTCTCGTTGGCGAGTCGACCGCGCTGCGCCATTTCGGCCGAGCCCCACAGCTGACCGAAACTGGAATGCGCGACGAAGCCAGAGGAGCCGTCATTGAATGCAACCGATTCCACCAGGGGGCGATCGGTTGCGAACAGGTCGATGTCCTCAAAGGGCGGCGACTGGTTGAATGCGTCGAGGTTCGCTGCAGACGTCATCGAGCAGTCCCGGCTGGAGAGATTCGCTGCAAGCTTACCCCAAATACCAGCGATTTCATGCCGGCGACTACGGGCTGCGCGGCACGGTCAATCGGCGAAGGCACTGTCCGTTTCAAATTGCACATCCTGGCGCTCCCGGTAGCCCAAACAGGGCGACAATGCGGCGGGTCCCGGCGGACAGATCGGGGGATAAGTCCGCAGCGCCGGACCGGACCCAGAATCGCCCTTGCCCCGCTTTTGAAGTCTCCTTATAGCTTTCGTTTTAATGACCCTTGCAACGAAATCGACCTTTGTCCTCGGCCACCGGCATTTGCTGGGCATAGAGGGCCTTTCCGCCGCCGAGATCACCGGCCTGCTGGATCTTTCCGAAGAATATGTCGAGCTGAATCGTCAGGTCGACAAGAAGCGCACCAGCTTGCGCGGTCGCACCCAGATCAATCTGTTTTTCGAGAACTCGACGCGGACCCAATCCTCGTTCGAACTCGCCGGCAAGCGCCTCGGCGCCGACGTGATGAACATGTCGGTGGCGTCGTCCTCGATCAAGAAGGGCGAGACGCTGATCGACACCGCGATGACGCTGAACGCCATGCATCCGGACATCCTGGTGATGCGTCATCACTCCTCCGGCGCGGTCGAGCTGTTGGCGCGCAAGGTCGACGGCTCCGTCATCAATGCCGGCGACGGCGCCCATGAGCATCCCACCCAGGCGCTGCTCGATGCGTTGACCATCCGCCGCAACAAGGGCCCGCTCGAAGGCCTCGTGGTGGCGATCTGCGGCGACGTGCTGCATTCGCGCGTGGCGCGCTCCAACATCATCCTGCTCAACGCCATCGGCGCGCGCGTCCGCGTGGTGGCGCCGTCCACCCTGCTGCCACCGGGCATCGAGCGCATGGGCGTCGAGGTGTTTCGCGACATGCGCGAGGGCCTCGAGGGCGCCGATATCGTGATGATGCTGCGGCTGCAGCGTGAGCGCATGAACGGCTCGTTCGTGCCGTCTAGCCAGGAATACTTCCAGTATTACGGCCTCGACCAGAAGAAGCTGGCCTATGCCAAGCCCGACGCGCTGGTGATGCATCCCGGCCCGATGAACCGCGGCGTCGAGATCGACTCCTCGTTGCCGATGGCGCACAGTCATTGATCCGCGAACAGGTCGAGATGGGCGTTGCCGTGCGCATGGCCGTGCTCGAAGCGCTCGCGCGCAACCTCCCGAATGCGTGACCTCATGCTGACCGATCGCCGCCCCATCCTGCTCGCCAACGCTCGCCTGATCGATCCCAGCCGCGATCTCGACGGCATCGGCGACGTGCTGATTGCCGATGGCGTGATCCGCGACGCCCGCCGCGGCATTGGCGCCGCCGGTGTCCCGGAAGGCACCGACATCGTCAACTGCGCCGGCATGATCGTCGCGCCCGGCCTGGTCGACATGCGCGCCTTTGTCGGCGAGCCCGGCGCCAACCACCGCGAGACCTTTGCTTCGGCCAGCCGCGCCGCCGCGGCCGGCGGCATCACCACCATCATCTGCCAGCCCGACACCTCGCCGGCCATCGACAATTCGGCCACCGTCGACTTCGTGCTGCGCCGCGCCCGCGACACCGCCATCGTCAACATCCATCCGATGGCAGCGCTGACCAAGGGCCTGCGCGGCGAAGAGATGACCGAGATCGGCCTGCTCAAGGCCGCCGGCGCCGTAGCTTTCACCGACGGCGACCACAGCGTGATGAATGCGATGCTGATGCGCCGCGCGCTGACCTATGCGCGGGATTTCGATGCACTGATCGTGCACTACACCGAGGACCCCCATCTGGTGGGCGAAGGCGTGATGAACGAAGGCGAGTTCGCGTCCCGGCTCGGCCTCACCGGAATTCCCAGCGCCGCCGAAGCCATGGTGCTGGAGCGCGACATGCGCCTGGTGGCGCTCACCGGCGGACGTTATCATGCGGCCTCCATCACCTGCGCGGAATCCATCGAAATCCTGAAGCGCGCCCGCGACGCCGGCTTGCGGGTCAGCGCCTCGGCCTCGATCAATCACCTGACGCTGAACGAGAACGACATCGGCCCCTACCGGTCGTACCTGAAACTGTCGCCGCCGCTGCGCACCGAGGACGACCGCAAGGCGCTGGTCGCAGCGGTGGCTTCGGGTCTCATCGACGTGGTGATGTCGGATCACAACCCGCAGGACGTCGAAACCAAGCGACTGCCGTTCGCCGAGGCCGAGGCCGGCGCCATCGGCCTCGAGACCATGCTGGTGGCCGGGCTGCGCCTGGTCCATGCCGGCGAACTCGATTACACCACCCTGATCCGCGCCATGTCGACGCGGCCGGCCGAACTGCTCGGCCTGCCCGGCGGCTCGCTACGCGCCGGCGCCGTGGCCGACGTCATCGTCATCGATCCCGACACGCCCTGGGTGCTCGATCCCGCCGAGTTGCAGTCGCAGTGCAAGAACACGCCGTTCGACGAAGCCCGCTTCACCGGCCGCGTCGCCCGTACTATTGTCGGCGGGCGCACGGTGTTTGAACATGTTTAGGCGCGACCAGCAAAAGTGGAATCCGGTTTTGCGTCCGGTCGCGCCTCATAGTGAGGCCCAATGATCGTCGTTTATGCCTTTGCCGCAGCACTCGGCTATTTCCTCGGCTCAATCCCGTTCGGCCTGGTGCTGACGCGCCTCGCCGGCACGCAGGACATCCGCACCATCGGCTCCGGCAATATCGGTGCCACCAATGTGCTGCGAACCGGCCGCAAGGGCCTGGCCGCCGCGACGCTGCTGCTGGATGCGCTGAAGGGCACCGTGGCGGTGATCATCGCTGGCAGCGTCGGCGGCCCCTATGCCGCGATGATCGCCGGATTATGTGCTTTCCTCGGCCACCTCTTCCCGGTCTGGCTGAACTTCAAGGGCGGCAAGGGTGTCGCGGTCTATATCGGCATCATGCTCGGCCTGTTCTTCCCGGCCGCCATCGTGTTCTGCCTGGCCTGGCTGGCCTGCGCCTTCACCTCGCGCTACTCGTCGTTCTCGGCCCTGGCCGCCAGCGCCATCACGCCCATCTTCCTGTGGTGGTACGCTTCACCACAACTGGCGATCCTGGCAACGATCCTGACCCTGCTGCTCTGGTACATGCACCGCGAAAACATCAAGCGGCTGCAGGCGGGGACCGAAGGCAAGATCGGCGCGAAGTAGCGCCTACACAACTAAATCTCCGATCCGCCTCAGCGCTTGGCCTTCTCCGACCAGCGATTGTGAAACGTGTTGCTGCATATTCGCGAGGCTCATCCATCCTGTCCGACGCCGATCGTATTCCTGCATGCGATCGGCACCAGCGGTTGGATGTGGGAGCGGCAGTTCAGCGACCTGACAGACTTTCATTGTCTGGCGCCGGATATGCCCGGACACGGCGGCAGCCGAGCCATTCGCTGGCAGTCGTTCGAGCAGTCTGCCGACCTGATTGCAGATCTCATCCGCCGCAAATTTCCGGGCAAACGTGCCACCTCGTCGGGCTCTCGCTAGGTTCCTATGTCGGTCTGCAACTGCTGGCGCGCCATCCCGAAGTCGTCGGGCGCGCGATCCTCAGCGGTCTCAATGTCCAGCCGCTGCCCCACAAATGGCTGCTGAATGCGGCGGCCTACCTGATCGCGCCGCTGATCAAAACAGGGTTTAGCGCCCGTCTCAACGCAAACGCACTCAAGATTCCGGCGGATCAGTTCGACGGTTACCGCCAGTCGCTGCAGGAGCTATCGCTCGGGAGCTTTATCACCGCCAGCCATAATGCGACGGCCTTCACTGTTCCAGCAGCGATTGCGCGCTTGCAAACCCCTACCCTGCTGGTGGCCGGCGCGCGCGAACATCCGATGATCCTGAAGTCGCTTAGTCAGCTTCACAGGCTGCTCCCGAGGTCACAGGCACTGCTCGCCCCGGACGCCGGCCATGGCTGGAACGGCGAGCGCCCTGCGCTGTTCTCCGCGATGGTCAGGTCGTGGTGCATGGCCGGCGAGTTGCCGCCAGATTTGATAAAAGTCCCTTTGTGATGATGCAGATTGGCTGGCCTGCGCCTTCAACTCGCGCTACTCGTCGTTCTCGGCCCTGGCCGCCAGCGCCATCACCCCGATCTTCCTGTGGTGGTACGCTTCACCACAACTGGCGATCCTGGCCACGGTCCTGACCCTGCTGCTCTGGTACATGCACAGCGAGAACATCAAGCGGCTGCAAGCCGGCACCGAAGGCAAGATCGGCGCGAAGTAGCGCCTCCGCGCAGCCGACCGAGATCGTGCCGATGCGGTCGCGGCGCCCGATGATGCGGCATCGGCCGGAAAATCCTGCCTTCTCCGGCAGGACTTTCCGACCTCGTGTCCGTAGCGATCAGCAAAAACACGAATAACTTCAATCCATTCCTCCCGGTCCGGCACTTGCATTAGGCTCTGTGCCGAAACACAAAATTTTGCCGGAAGGGGGCTCCCGTGATTGCAGGTACGTCCAACTACGCATCAGGTTACGTGCGTTTCGCACCACCCGTCTTTCGTCCGACATCGACGCCGGCCGACGCCCAGTCGGACCCATCGGCAGCAGCCGGCCAAACGAACGGCCAGCGATTTAAAGTCTCGGATCTTAAACTAATACAGGGGGCCCATTTCGTGTCCGAGGCCGACGTTCCCGGCTTGCAGGAGCGAATGGAGAAGAATGGGCTGAGGATCGACCCCACGCCACCGTCGGCCTCGAACGATGTGTTTCAAGCCGCCTACGCAGACGTGAAGGTCGACGGCAAGGTGGTCGCAACATTGCTGAACAACGGGACTGCCGTGATGACCAACGAGGCAGCAAAATCGATCGGCGACCAGGCCGACCCGCCCGGCCTCGCGGGACCGGATCTGGCGCAGTGGCGCGCCGACAGCTACGCAAGGTTGGTGGGCGGAAGCGTCGAGAAAGCGATCACAGCAATTTCGCAATCGCAATCCACACCGCCTCAAGCATCCTACGGCGCATCGCAAACGCAGGCCGGCGCCAGCACAGATTTCAGCGCCTGAGGCGCTGTACGCCTGACTTGTTGCGCACTACCTCAAGTTGCGGGATGCTGCCCTCGAGGGGCACCTGCGTGAACACCGACAACCAGACAGTTATCCATCTGACCGACGCCCAGCGGATCGACTGGCTGCGGCTGATCCGCAGCGACAACGTGGGTCCGCGCACCTTCCGCTCTCTGGTCAATCATTTCGGCAGCGCCCGGGCTGCATTGGAGCGGCTCCCGGATCTGGCGAAGCGTGGCGGCGCCGCCCGTCCCGGCCGGATCTGCAGCGAGGAAGACGCAAAGCGTGAACTTGCCGCCAGCCGGAAGCTTGGCATCGACTGGCTCGCACCCGGCGAAGCCGGCTATCCGCCGCGGCTGGCGGGCATCGACGATGCGCCGCCGCTGCTCGGTGTGCGAGGCGCACGCGACGCGCTGATGCGACCGATGATCGCCATCGTCGGCTCGCGCAATGCCTCCGGCGCCGGACTGAAGTTCGCGGAAAAACTGGCGCGCGATCTCGGCGACGCCGGTTTTGTCATTGCCTCCGGCCCGGCCCGCGGCATCGATCAGGCGGCGCACCGCGCAAGTATCAATAGCGGCACCATTGCGGTGCTGGCCGGCGGCCACGACAAGGTCTATCCGCCCGAGCACCTCGACCTGCATTTCGCCATTCTCGAACTCGGCGCGGCGATCTCGGAAATGCCGCTGGGGCACGTGCCGCGGGCGCGAGATTTTCCGCGGCGCAACCGGCTGATCTCAGGCGTCGCCCTCGGCGTCGCGGTGATCGAAGCGGCGCATCGTTCGGGCTCGCTGATCACAGCGCGGATCGCCGCCGAACAGGGCCGCGAAGTGTTCGCGGTCCCGGGCTCGCCCCTCGATCCGCGTGCCGCCGGCACCAACAACCTGATCAAGCAGGGCGCCATGCTGATCACCGAAGCCGCCGACATTATCAACGCCGTCGCGCCGATCATGGAACGGCCGGTCGATTTGCCCGGCCGCGAGCCGGATGAGGTCGCGTCGTTCGATGAGCCCGACAGCAGCGATCGCGCCCGCATCATCAACCTGCTCGGGCCGAGCCCGGTGGGCATCGACGACCTCATCCGCCTCAGCGACACAAAAGCGTCCGTTGTGCGCACCGTGCTGCTTGAACTCGAACTCGCCGGCCGGCTGGAGCGCCACGGCGGCGGGCTGGTGTCGCTGCTCTGAATCTCACTCGGTCGAATTGCGGCCGTCGAACTTTTGTCGCGCGGTCTCGATGTCCGTGAGGTGATGCCGGGCCCACGCGCCGAGCGCCATCACCGGCTCGCTCAGGCCGCGGCCGAGATCGGTGAGTTCATAATCGACCCGCGGCGGCACTGTCGGAAACACCGTGCGGGTGACGAGCCCGTCGCGCTCCAGTCCGCGCAGGGTCAGCGTCAGCATTCGTTGGGAAATACCGCCGACCATGCGCTTCAGCTCGTTGAAGCGGCGCGGCCGGTCGCCGAGCAGCATGATCACCAGCACGCTCCATTTGTCACCGACCCGCGCGAGCACCGCAGCGACGCCACGGCAATCGCTGTGGTCGGGCGTGCTCGGTGCCAGGACAGGCACATCGGTGTGCTCGAGTTTCAAAATTGTGCCTTCTTGTGCGTTCTTCGCCAGTCACTCATGTAGCGTCAGTTACAAATCTATACCAGAGGTGACTGATATGAAACTGCTCCACATCGACTCCAGCGTGCTCGGCCCCCACTCTGTCAGCCGGCAGGTGTCCGCGGCCATCGTCGACCGCCTCGTCAAAGCGACGCCCGGCCTCCAAGTGACCTATCGGGACCTCGCGCAGACGCCATTGTCGCATCTGTCCGGGGCGCATCTTGCCGCCGCTCAGGGCGCCACGCCGGATGCCGCACTCGCCCCCGACCTTGCCGCCGGTCAGGCCGTGCTGGAGGAATTCCTCGCCACCGACATCGTGGTGATCGGCGCGCCGATGTACAATTTCAGCATTCCGAGCCAGCTCAAGGCCTGGATCGACCGTATCGCGGTGGCCGGCAAGACGTTCCGATATAGCGCGGCCGGCGTCGAAGGCCTGGCCGGCGGCAAACGGATCGTTCTCGCCATGTCGCGCGGCAATTTCTATGGCGTTGGCGCACCGGCCGCGGCCTACGAACACGCCGAGACCTATCTGCGCGGCGTGTTCGGCTTCATCGGGGTCACCGACATCGAGGTCATCGTCGCCGAAGGTATCGGCGCCGGACCGGAGCATCGCGAGAAGGCGATCACGGGCGCCTTGCAGGCAGCAACGGATCTTCGCGCGGCATAGCGCCCTGTCATTCCCGGTTCGCGCGCAGCGCCAGCGCGCGCGAACCTCAGCGATTCCCATTGGAATGGCTGGAAATCCGGAGATGTTCAAACATATCGAGATTCCGGGTTCGCGGTCGGCTTACGCCGCCCGCGCCCCGGAATGACGAGCTTACCCGCGAAAGATCGGCGCACCGGCGGGCGACGCGGTGGCGCCGCCATCGACGAAGATTTCCGCGCCCTGGATGTTGGACGCATCATCGGAAGCGAGGAACAGCACGGTCTTCGCTACCTCCTCGGGCTTGCCGAAACGGCCGAGCGGAATCGCCTGTGAGATTCTTGCTTCGAGTGCAGTGACAGCGTCGGGCGTTGGCGCTGCCCGATTCCAGATCGGCGTGCTGGTGCCGCCGGGCGATACGACATTGACGCGGATGTTGCGCGGCGACAGTTCCGACGCCATCACCCGTGCCATGGCACGCACCCCGGCCTTGCTTGCGGCATAGGCCGCGTAGCCGGGATTGCCGAGCACCGAGATCACCGAGCCGTTGAGGATGATCGAGGCGCCGTCGTTGAGATGCGGCGCCGCCGCCTGAACCGTGAAGAACACCGCGGTGATATTGGTTTTCAGCACCGACTCGAAAACCTCCAGCGAGGTGCCGCCGACGGGCGTGCTGGCGCTGATGCCGGCATTGGCGAAGACGATGTCGAGCTTGCCGAATTGCGCCACCGCCCTGACGACCGCGGCTTCGGTGGCGGCCACGTCGGTGGCGTCAGCCACGATACCCAGCGCATTGGGCCCGAGTTCCTCGACAGCCGCATCCAGCCGCGCCTTGTCGCGGCCGGTGATCGCCACCCTCGCCCCCTCCGCCACGAATAGCCGAGCGGTGGCCAGCCCGATGCCGCTATTGCCGCCCGTGATCAGTGCCGTCTTGTTTGCCAGTTTCATCATTGCTCTCCGATCCAATCTGGTTGCATTTAAAAACCAGATAGACATTTAGAGTAAATGGTTTCATAATGCAACCACTTGGCCGCCGAAAAGCTTGCGCCCAGCCGGAGATGCGTCATGGCGAAACGAACAAGTCTGGAAACCGCCGCCTGCCCGATCGCCCGGGCGATGAGCGAAATTGGCGACGGCTGGTCGATGCTGATTATCCGCGACGCCATGATGGGCGTTCGCCGCTTCAGCGAATTTCAGAGGAAGCTTGGGCTGGCGAAAAACATTCTCGCCACGCGGCTGCGCGCGCTGGTGGCAAACGGCATATTGACGATGGAGGCGGCAGCCGACGGCAGCGCCTATCAGGACTATGTGCTGACGGCGAAGGGACGCGCGGTGTTTCCCGTTATGGTGGCGCTAAGGCAGTGGGGTGAAGATCACGCATTCGGCCCCGGCGGCTGTAACAACAGACTCGTGGACCGCCACACCGGCCAGCCGGTGCGAAGACTCGAACTGCGATCGGCCGATGGCCGGTTGCTCGGCGCGGGCGACACGGAAGTAAAGTCCACGATGTCAGGTGCCTGATGAGCTGGATCCGTTGCTCAGTCGCACCAGCACCTCACTGGCTTCCATCTGGGCCATGTCGAGCAGGTATGCGAGCGTCTCCAGGCCATGGCGGTGCGCAATCTGCGACAACTCGGTGATCGCATCCCGGAGATAATGGGCGGCCTCACCCGGGTCGCCATCGCGGACCGGCTCGTCGCCGCTGGATGACGTCATTGCGCTGGCCTTCCGTCGGTCACGGCTTGGGGCCGGCAAATGGGTCAAGTTTCGGCGCCACAATGCAACCAACGCGCGCAATTTACAACCATAAGTAAATGCGGCCTTGTGTTTTCCCTGTGCCATCAACACTTGACGATTTGACACGGGCATCCTCTAGACCCATGTTCGCCGCGAAACGGCCGACGCGACTCTCGCGGAACCGGCCCGAATTTCCCCTATAAGCTATTGGAATGACATGAATATCGTCATTGTCGAGTCGCCTTCCAAGGCCAAGACGATCAACAAGTACCTCGGCTCCGACTACGAGGTGCTGGCTTCGTTCGGCCATGTGCGCGACCTTCCTGCCAAGAACGGATCGGTCGATCCCGACGCTAACTTCCAGATGATCTGGGAGATCGACCCGAAGGCGGCAAGCCGGCTTAACGATATCGCCCGGGCACTCAAGGGCGCCGACAAGCTAATCCTCGCAACCGACCCTGATCGCGAAGGTGAAGCGATCTCCTGGCACGTGCTCGAGGTGCTCAAGGAAAAGCGCGCGCTCAAGGACCACAAGATCGAACGCGTCGTGTTCAACGCCATCACCAAGCAGGCGGTGACCGAGGCGATGAAGAACCCGCGCCAGATCGACGGCGCGCTGGTCGACGCCTATATGGCGCGCCGCGCGCTCGACTATCTGGTCGGCTTTACCCTGTCCCCGGTGTTGTGGCGCAAACTGCCCGGCGCCCGTTCGGCGGGCCGTGTGCAGTCGGTGGCGCTGCGCCTTGTGTGCGACCGCGAACTGGAAATCGAAAAATTCGTGCCGCGCGAATACTGGTCGCTGCTGACGACGCTGTCGACGCCGCGCGGTGAAAGTTTTGAGGCCCGCCTGGTTGGCGCCGACGGCAGGAAGCTGCAGCGCCTCGACATCGGCACCGGCGCGGAAGCCGAGGACTTCAAGCAAGCCATCGAAGCCGCGAAGTTCGAAGTCACCACCGTCGAGGCAAAACCGGCACGCCGCAATCCGCAGGCCCCCTTCACCACCTCGACGCTGCAGCAGGAGGCCAGCCGCAAGCTCGGCTTCGCGCCGGCGATCACCATGCGCATCGCGCAGCGTCTCTATGAAGGCATCGACATCGGCGGCGAAACCACCGGTCTCATTACGTATATGCGAACCGACGGCGTGCAGATCGACAGTTCCGCGATCGTGCAGGCCCGTGCCGTGATCGGCGAGGACTACGGCAAGCAGTACGTGCCGGAAGCTCCGCGGCAGTATGTGGCCAAGGCCAAGAACGCCCAGGAAGCCCATGAAGCGATCCGCCCGACCGACATGTCGCGACGGCCGGACAGCCTGAAGGGGCGGCTCGATAACGACCAGTACCGCCTCTATGACCTGATCTGGATGCGCACCATCGCCAGCCAGATGGAATCCGCCGAGATGGAGCGCACCACCGTGGACATCACGGCCAAGGCCGGCGCCCGCGTGCTGGAACTGCGCGCCACCGGCCAGGTGATGAAGTTCGACGGCTTCCTCGCGGTCTACCAGGAAGGCCGCGACGACGATTCCGAGGACGAGGACAGCCGCCGCCTGCCCGCCATGAGCGAAGGCGAGCCGCTGAAGAAGGAAAAGCTCGACGTCGCTCAGCACTTCACCGAACCGCCGCCGCGCTTTTCGGAAGCATCATTGGTGAAGCGCATGGAAGAGCTCGGCATCGGCCGGCCCTCGACCTATGCCTCGATCCTGCAGGTGCTGAAGGACCGCGGCTATGTGAAGCTGGAAAAGAAGCGCCTGCACGGCGAGGACAAGGGCCGCGTCGTCGTCGCGTTCCTGGAAAATTTCTTCGCCCGCTATGTGGAGTATGACTTCACCGCGGCGCTGGAAGAGCAGCTCGACAAGATCTCTAACAACGAGATCTCCTGGCAGCAGGTGCTCAGGGATTTCTGGGGCGACTTCATCGGCGCCGTCAACGAGATCAAGGACCTGCGCGTGACGCAGGTGCTCGATGCGCTTGACGACATGCTCGGCCCGCACATCTATGCGCCGCGCGAGGATGGTGGCGACCCCCGCCAGTGCCCGACCTGCGGCACCGGCAAGCTCAATCTGAAGGCCGGCAAGTTCGGCGCCTTCGTCGGCTGCACCAACTATCCGGAATGCCGCTACACAAGGCCGCTCGCTGCCGATAGCGAAGCCAGCGCTGACCGCATCCTCGGCAAGGACCCGAAAACCAACCTCGACGTCACCGTCAAGGCCGGCCGTTTCGGCCCCTATATCCAGCTCGGCGACGCCAAGGACTATGGCGAAGGCGAAAAACCGAAGCGCGCGGGCATCCCGAAGAACACCTCGCCCAGCGATATCGAACTCGATATCGCTTTGAAGCTGTTGTCGCTGCCGCGCGAAATCGGCAAGCATCCGGAGAGCGGCGAGCCGATCACCGCGGGGCTCGGTCGTTTCGGTCCGTTCGTCAAGCACGAGAAGACCTATGCCAGCCTCGAGGCCGGCGATGAGGTGTTCGACATCGGCCTCAACCGCGCCGTGACCCTGATCGCCGAAAAGATCATGAAGGGCCCGAGCGGCCGGCGCTTCGGCGCCGACCCCGGCAAGGCGCTCGGCGAGCATCCGCAGCGCGGCGGCACCATCACGGTGAAGAACGGCCGCTACGGCGCTTATGTCAGCGTCGACGGCATCAATGCCACGCTGCCCAGCGACAAGACGCCGGAGACCATCACGCTCGAGGAAGCCATCGCGCTGATCGAGGAGCGCGCCGCCAAGGGCGGCGGCAAGCCGAAGCGTGGCGCCAAGAAGAAAGCGCCAGCGAAGAAGGCTGCGGCCAAGGCCGATACCGCCGATAAGAAACCGGCCAAGAAAGCCGTCGCGAAAAAGGCGGCAGCGAAGCCCAAGGCCGAAGGTGCCGCGGCCAGCAAGGCGCGCGCGCCAGTCAAAGCCAAAACCACGCCGGCCAAGAAGGCCGCCAAAACTGTCGCGAAGAAGAGCGCGGGCAAGAACGGATAATTGTGAGTAAAAAGCGCGACACCGGCTTTCCGACCCAGGATGCGATCGTTGCGTTCGTGCGCACTCATCCCGGCAAGATCGGCACCCGCGAAATCGCCCGCGAGTTCGGCCTGAAGAACGCCGACCGCATCGAGCTGAAACGCATCCTGCGTGAGCTCGCCGACGCCGGCACCATCGCCAAGCGCGGCAAGACCATCGCCGAACCGCTGGCGCTGCCGCCGACCCTGATCGTCGATGTCACCGGTCGCGACAGCGATGGCGAGCTGATCGCCACGCCCGCTGAATGGGACGAAGTCGCCAGTGGCCCGGCGCCCAAGATCCGCATCCACGTGCCGCGCCGCCCTGCTGCCGGCACCGCCGCCGGTGTCGGCGACCGTGCGCTTCTGCGCATCGAGAAACTGGAAAGCGAAGGCGACACCGCCTCCTATCTCGGCCGCGTTACCAAGGTGCTGGACCAGTCACGGCCCCGCCTGCTCGGCATATTCAGAAAATTGCCGGATGGCGGCGGACGGCTGATCCCGGTCGACAAGAAGCAGGCCGGCCGCGGCGAACTCAATATTTCGAAGGCCGACAGCGGCGGCGCCGAGGACGGCGACCTGGTCAGCGTCGATCTGGTGCGCACGCGCGGCTATGGCCTCGCCTCCGGCAAGGTGAAGGAGCGGCTCGGCTCATTGGCTACCGAGAAGGCCGTCAGCCTGATCGCCATCCACTCCCACGAAATTCCGCAGGCATTCTCGCCTGAAGCGCTGCGCGAAGCCGAGGCCGCCAAACAGGCGACGCTGGCTGGCCGCGAGGACTGGCGCGACGTGCCGCTGGTCACCATCGATCCGCCGGATGCCAAGGACCACGACGACGCGGTCTATGCCGAGCCGGATCCGGATCCCGCCAACAAGGGCGGCATGGTGGTCATCGTCGCCATCGCCGACGTCGCTTTCTATGTGCGCCCGGGATCGGCGCTCGACCACGACGCGCTGATCCGCGGCAATTCGGTGTATTTTCCGGATCGCGTGGTGCCGATGCTGCCCGAGCGCATCTCCAACAACCTCTGTTCGCTGGTACCAGGCGAAGCCCGCGGCGCGCTCGCGGTGCGCATGGTGATCGGCCCCGATGGCCGCAAGCGCTCGCACAGCTTCCACCGCATCCTGATGCGCTCCGCGGCGAAGCTGAACTACGCGCAGGCGCAGGCCGCCATCGACGGCCGGCCGGATGATACCACCGGGCCGATCCTCGAGCCGATCCTGAAGCCGCTCTATGCCGCCTATGATCTCGTCAAGCTGGCGCGCGATGAGCGCGATCCGCTCGATCTCGACATCCCCGAACGCAAGATCCTGCTGAAGGCCGACGGCACCGTCGATCGCGTGATCGTGCCGCAGCGCCTCGACGCCCACAAGCTGATCGAAGAGTTCATGATCCTGGCCAACGTCGCGGCGGCCGAGATGCTTGAAAAGAAGGCGCTGCCGCTTATCTATCGGGTGCACGATGAACCGACTCTCGAGAAGGTTCACAACCTGCAGGAATTCCTGAAGACCCTCGACATGCCGTTCGCCAAGAGTGGCGCGCTGCGTCCGTCGCTGTTCAACAGCGTGCTGGCCAAGGTCAAGGGACACGATTCCGAACCGCTGGTGAATGAAGTGGTGTTGCGCTCGCAAGCCCAGGCTGAATACTCCTCCGAAAATTACGGGCACTTCGGCCTGAACCTGCGGCGCTACGCTCATTTCACTTCTCCTATCAGGCGATACGCGGATCTGATCGTTCATCGTGCGCTGATCCGTGGGCTAGGCCTCGGCGAAGGCGCCCTGCCCGATACCGAGACCGTGGAGACGCTGGCCGAAGTCGCCGCGCAGATCTCCGTCACCGAGCGCCGCGCCATGAAGGCCGAACGCGAAACCGCGGACCGGCTGATCGCGCATTTCCTCGCCGATCGCATCGGCGCCACGTTCCAGGGCCGCATCTCAGGCGTTACCCGGGCCGGCCTGTTCGTAAAGCTTGCAGATACCGGTGCCGACGGGCTGATCCCGATCCGTACGCTGGGCACCGAATACTTCAACTACGACGAAGCGCGACACGCGCTGGTCGGGACGCGCAGTGGCGCCATGCATACGCTCGGCGACGTGGTCGATGTGCGCCTGGTCGAAGCGGCGCCGGTGGCCGGCGCACTGCGCTTTGAACTTTTATCGGAAGGTCACGTTGAACGCAGAAGCCAGCGGCGCGAGGCGCGCGGCGATCGGTCTGCCGGCATCGGCCGGAACACGGGCGGCAGGTCCGCCAAGGGGGTCTCGAAGGGACCTTCGACAAAACCGGCCAAGCCACCGAAAAAGATCAAGCTTGGACGAAATGCCCGATTGAAGGCCAAGGCTGCGCAGGGCAACACGACGAACAGCAACGCCGGTGCATCGACAGCCGGCAAACCGAAAAAGCGGAAGGGCAAGTGATGACCGTTACGGAAACCAAGGTCTGGACCCCCGATGCCGTGGTCCCCGAGAAGCGCAATGTCTGGACGGCGATGAAGCGCGGCCTGCGCGGTCGCTGCCCGAATTGCGGCGAAGGCAAGCTGTTTCGTGCCTTCCTCAAGGTCGACGATCACTGTTCGAAGTGCGGACAGGATTTCACCCATCATCGCGCCGACGATCTGCCGGCCTATCTGGTGATCGTCATCGTCGGCCACGTGCTGGTGCCGGTGATTCTGTGGATCGAAACCGATTACGCGCCGGCGATCTGGCTGCAACTCGCTATCTACCTGCCGTTCACGCTGATTGCTTCATTGCTGCTGCTGCAGCCGGTGAAGGGTGCAGTGGTCGGCCTGCAGTGGGCCTTCCGCATGCACGGATTTGGCGACGGCAATCCGGACTGATACGCTGCCCCTCCGCGATCAAGAACAACAAGAAATTTCGGAGGATGGAATGAGCGAGGTCCAGGTCGGCAAGGAAGCGGATCACCATCCGTACAAGCGTCCGCGTGATGCCGCGACGCTGATGCTGGTGGACCGCTCCGGGCCGATCCCGAAAGTGCTGGTCGGCAAACGCCATGCAAACGTGGTGTTCATGCCCGGCAAGTTTGTGTTTCCCGGCGGCCGGGTCGATCCCACCGACAACAGGATCCCGATCGCCGCGCCGCTGCCGCCCGAACTTGAAGCCAATCTCGCCAAGGGCAGTCCGAAGACGCCGCCATCGCGGGCCAGGTCGCTCGCTGTCGCGGCAATTCGCGAGGCCTGCGAGGAGACCGGCCTCTGCCTCGGCCGCAAGACCGACGGCGTCGTGCCGAAACTGAGCGGCGGCTGGGAAGCGTTCAGCGATGCCGGCCTGCTTCCCGATCCCTCCGGTCTGTTCCTGATCGCCCGCGCCATTACTCCGCCCGGCCGCATCAAGCGTTTTGATACCAGGTTCTTTACCGCCGACGCATCGGCCATCGCGCATCGCATCGACGGCGTGGTCCATGCGGATGCCGAACTGGTCGAGCTGGTGTGGGTCGAACTCGGATCGGAGCACCTGGCCGACGCCCACGCCATGACCAAGAACGTGCTCAACCAGTTGCAGAAGCGCCTGGCCACCGGCCCGCTGCGCCATGACGCGCCGCTGCCGTTTTTCCACTGGTACGGCGGCAAGATGCAGCTCGACATACTGCCGGGCGAAGGCTGATTTCCGGGCATCGAAGCGACCGGTTTTCGAGTGATTAACCACTATTTTCATGGGATGGCCGGGAGCCACATACCGGCCCCCGCAGCGCTTGATCTCACCTTCAGGTTGCGATTGGATGCGCCCGGACCGGGCGTTTGCATTGTTCCAGCCGGAGAACGAACATGCGCGGCGTTGTGATCTTTGCAATCATGTTTGCCATCACGGGTGTCATCGATGCCGTGTACTTCAAGGGGCGCTACTTGAAGGATGCCGAAACGGCAATCACCGGGCTTGCATCGCTCGCGACCAAGATCGGCCATTGAACGCGCACTTGTCCCGGTGAAGTCGGCTGTGGACATCCGGCCGGTACTTAGCTCAAATTCAAATTTAATGAGCGACAGAATCCACGGGGCCGCTGAACATCGCGCGCCGCCGTTGCTCCATTGATGCGACGACGAGGTGCTACTCAACAAGTAGCCCGGCGACCTCTGACAAAATCAGCCCCAGTTTGGAAGCATTCTTAAAAACTCTCTAATGCAATCCGGCAAGGAAACCGCTAGCACTTGGATCTCCTGACGCGAGGAGTTCAGACGTGGGACAGTTGCACCGGATCGAAGAGGCCGAGCTTTCGACCTTCACTTCTGTATCGTTGCAATACCGTCAAACTGCAGCGGCGCTTGGCGTGCGGGCACATATGGAAGATGACCCGGTGAAAGTCCGCGCCATGCTTGATCTGGCTTTGGCCTGGATTCAACTCGCGGAGAACGAAGAGCTGATGGCGAGCGAATACCGCGCTGGCGACAACGAGTTCTGACGCTCGTCGCTGCGCCGAATTCGAATGGGCCACGACGCCGGCGGTCGGGGACAGCGGCGGGCAATTCTCACCTTCGACGCACGTAAATCGCAATAATCTTCTCGGTCCCCGGGGGTACCATCAGGCCGCGCTGTGCCTATCTCTGGCCGGTCATCACATGGGGATCTGGCAATGGCGAAGCGTCAGTTGCGGCTCGGGGCGTTCATGCGGCCGGTCAGCATTCACACCGGAGCCTGGCGTTATCCCGGCGCTCTCCCCGACGCCAACTTCAATTTTCCCGCTCTGAAGCAGATGATCCGGAAACTGGAGGCCGGCAAGTTCGACGCCTTCTTCATGGCCGACCATCTCGCCGTGCTCAACATGCCGATCGAGGCGTTGAAGCGCAGCCACACCGTGACATCGTTCGAGCCGTTCACCCTGCTGTCGGCGCTCGCCGCGGTCACCGACCATATCGGGCTGGTGGCCACCGGCTCCACCACCTTCGACGAGCCGTATCACGTCGCCCGCCGTTTCGCCTCACTCGACCACGTCTCCGGCGGCCGTGCCGGCTGGAACATCGTCACCACCTCAAATCCCGATGCGGCGCTGAATTTCGGCCTCGACGATCACATGGAGCATGCCGAGCGCTACAAACGCGCCCGCGAATTCTACGACGTGGTCACCGGCCTGTGGGATTCCTTCGCCGACGACGCCTTTCCGCGCGACGTCGAGAGCGGCATCTACATGAATCCCGACAAGATGCATGTGCTGGATCACAAGGGGAAATACTTCAAGGTGCGCGGACCGCTGAACATCGCCCGTCCCGTCCAGGGCTGGCCGGTGATCGTGCAGGCCGGCGCTTCGGACGACGGCAGGCAACTGGCAGCGGAAACAGCCGAAGCGGTGTTCACCGGCGGCGGTGCGATCGGCGATGCGCAAAAGCTCTATGCCGACATCAAGGGCCGTATGGACAGACTTGGCCGGAACCGCGACCATCTGAAGATCCTGCCCGGCGCCTTCGTGGTGGTCGGCGACAGCGTCGAGGAGGCCCGTGAGAAGCGCGCCCTGCTCGACAGCAAGGTGCACTACGCCAACGCCATCGCTTCGCTGTCGATCAGCCTTGGCACCGACGCCTCCGGCTTCGATCCCGATGGGCCGCTGCCCGACAATATTCCGGAGACCAACGCCAGCAAGAGCGGACGCCAGCGCGTGATAGATCTCGCTGCGCGGGAAAACCTGACGGTCCGCCAGCTCGCGCAGCGGCTCGGCGGCTACGGCGGTTCGGCCTTTGTCGGCACGCCCACGACCATTGCCGACCAGATGCAGGAATGGCTGGAGACCGAAGCCTCGGACGGCTTCAACATCATGTTCCCCTATCTGCCCGAAGGCCTCAACGACTTCGTCGACAAGGTCATCCCGGAACTGCAACGCCGCGGTATTTTCCGCACCGAGTACGAGGGAACCACCCTGCGGGAGAATCTGGGCCTGCCACGCCCCGAAAACCGCTTCTTTCCGGGCTAAAGGGCCGGATTCGGGCGGTTATTGCGACTGGAAAACCTTGACTTTGGGGCGTTCGAGGCTAGTTTGCGCCCCAACGCGGCCAGTGCTCTGGCTGTCACCGATTCCTGACATTCAGAGGTTTTGCCATGGCCAAAGCGGTCACCATCAAGGTTAAGCTCGTTTCCACCGCGGATACCGGCTTCTATTACGTCGCCAAGAAGAATTCTCGCACCATGACCGACAAGATGGTCAAGAAGAAGTATGACCCGGTGGCGCGCAAGCACGTCGAGTTCAAGGAATCCAAGATCAAGTAAGCGCTGTCTCTTCAGCTGCTGACGGATTGAACGGGACCCGAAAGGGTCCCGTTTTTTTGTTGTGCTGAAATGGACGCGTCGTCACCTTCAGGTGCGAGCCTTCGCGAGATCCGAAGGGCGACAGCGCGGGGCATCATCCTTCGAGGCTCGCCGAAGACGGCGAGCACATCAGGATGGCGGCGGAGATCGCAGAGCCGCTTACGCCGCCGCCGCAACCACGCGATTGCGGCCATCGTGCTTGGCACGGTACAGCGCCACGTCGGCGCGCTTGAGGACGTCGGCGATCGGCTCGCCCTTCTTTTCAAGCGTCGACAGGCCGATCGAGATGGTGACGTCGATCCGCTTGCTGCCCTTGTCGATGGAGAACGGCTCGCCGGCGATGGCACGGCGCAGCCGCTCCGCCACCATGCCGGCCACATGCTGGTCGGTCTCCGGCATCACGATGACGAACTCCTCGCCGCCGTAGCGACAAGCGAGATCGATGCCGCGGATCGACTTGCGGATACGCACCGCGAACTCGCGCAGCACGTCGTCGCCGGCATCGTGGCCGTGGTTGTCGTTGATCGATTTGAAGAAGTCGATATCGAGCATCATCAGTGCCAGCGGCTTGCCGCGCGTCGCGGCCTGCTCTGCCAGCGTCTCCAGATGGCTTTCCATGTAGCGGCGATTGTGCAGCCCGGTGAGGCCATCGGTGATGGCCATCTCGATGGAATTCTGCATGTTGTCGCGCAGGTGATCGGTGTAGCGGCGACGGCGGATCTGCGTGCGCACCCGCGCCAGCAATTCGTTCTTGTCCACCGGGCGCATCAGGTAGTCGTTGACGCCGATTTCCAGACCGCGCAACAGCCGGGCATTGTTGTCGGCGTCGGCGATCGCCAGGATCGGCACCTGCCTGGTGCGCTCCAGCGAGCGCGCCTGGCTGCACAGCCGAAGCCCGTCGAAATTTTCAAGGCTGAGCGAGACGATCAGCAGATCGTAGTTGCCATCGGCCGCATGGAAGAGCGCCTCGGCGGGGTTCGGCTCGACATCGACGGTATGCTCGGCCGAAAGCACCGGCGCCAGCCGCTCATAGGATGACGGCCGGTCGTCCACCAGCAGGATGCGGCCGCCCTTGCCGAGATCGGACACGGCGCTACGCTCGGGCGCCTGCACGCCGATTTCCAGCGAGGTGATGGCGCGCATGCGTAGTTCGTCAGTCATCATCTTCAGCCGGGTCAGCGACCGAACGCGCGCGATCAGCACCACGTCGGACACCGGCTTGGTGAGGAAATCATCGGCGCCGGCCTCGAGGCCGCGCACGCGATCGGCCGGGCTGTCGAGCGCCGTCACCATGACCACCGGAATGAAGTGCGTTGCCGGATTCGACTTCAGCCGGCGGCAGACCTCGAAGCCATCCATGTCGGGCATCATGACGTCGAGCAGAATGATATCGCATTCGGCGCGCGAGCAGATTTCCAGCGCCTGCGCGCCGTTCGATGCGGTGACCACATCGAAATACTCAGCCGAAAGCCGCGCTTCCAGCAATTTGACATTGGCGGGAATATCGTCGACGACCAGGATACGCGCGGACATCGAAAATCTCCCTACCCGATAAAACGTCGAACGGTTTCTATAAATTTGCCGACTGAAATTGGCTTGGACAGGTAGGCCTCGCACCCGCCCTCGCGAATGCGCTCCTCATCACCCTTCATAGCGAAAGCGGTGACGGCGACCACCGGAATCGCACGCAGTTCGGGATCGTCCTTGATCCAGCGTGTCACTTCCAGGCCGGAGACCTGCGGCAGCCGAATATCCATCAGGATCAGGTCAGGATGCAGCTTGCGCACAAGGTCGAGCGCTTCGAAGCCGTTGCTGGTGCCGGCGGTGTTATAGCCGTGGGCCTCCAGCAGATCGCGAAAGAGCTTCATATTGAGCTCGTTGTCCTCCACGATCAGGACGGTTTTGGCCATCCCATCCTCCAATCCCGAACGTCAACGTTCAATGACCGCCAGGCGAAGTGCGATCGCCGCGCAGCCAGACGTTTCCAAAGCGAATCCAGATGTCCGTCAGATCTGCTCCGGCCCACCCGACCAGAGCGCCTTTGTCACCTGTGCTATCTTCCACATCATGGAATCGCTCCGGTGACTTCGGCATGTTGCTTCAAAATAGAGACTATAAGTTACGGAAAGGCAAACGCAGGCGATGAAAAAAACCCGTCATAACCCGAAGGAAGTGGCTGAAATCGTTGCAATTCAGGCCCTTTCCTTTGTCGCCGGCGAGCCCGAGCGACTGGGCTTATTTCTGTCCGAGACGGGAATCGGGCCGGAGACGCTGCGGTCCGCTGCTACCGATCCTCAGTTCCTGGTCAGCGTACTGGACTTCGTGCTGCGCGATGACGAGACGGTGAAGGCGTTTGCCGCCGCCTCCGACCTCCACCCGACGACGATTGCGGCGGCGCGGCAGGCGCTGGGCGAATCCGACACACGTGACGCACCGTGACCGACCGCCCGCCAGAGCCGAGCGGACCGCGCTGCTTCTGCCGGGATTGCCTTGCTGACCAAAATGCCGGCGCGACGCGCTGCAGCGCCTGCGGCTCGCCGCGGCTGCTGCGTCACCGCGCCCTGCCCGCGCTGACCATGGCGCATATCGATTGCGACGCGTTCTACGCCACCGTGGAAAAGCGCGACAATCCGGACCTCGCCGACCGGCCGGTGATCATCGGCGGCGGCAAGCGCGGTGTGGTGTCGGCGGCCTGCTACATCGCCCGCACCTATGGCGTGCGTTCCGCCATGCCGATGTTCAAGGCGCTGGAACTCTGCCCCTCGGCCGCGGTGGTGCGGCCTGACATGGCCAAATATGTCCGCGTCGGCCGCGAGGTGCGCCGTGCCATGCAGGCGTTGACGCCGCTGGTGGAACCGCTGTCCATCGACGAGGCGTTCCTCGACCTCGCCGGCACCCAGGGCCTCCACGGCATGATCCCGGCAAAGGTGCTGGCGCGGTTTGCCGGCCAGGTCGAACGCGACGTCGGCATCACCGTGTCGGTCGGCCTGTCGGTGAACAAGTTCCTGGCCAAGATCGCCTCCGACCTCGACAAGCCCCGCGGTTTCGCGGCCATCGATCAGGCCGATGCCTGCGCCATGCTGACCGAGCGCCCGGTGGGCTTCATCTATGGCGTGGGACCGGCGACTGCTGAACGGCTGTCGCAGCGCGGCTTTCGCAAGATCGGCGACCTGCAGCGCGCCGACGAGGTCGAGTTGATGAAACAGTTCGGCGGCGAAGGCCGCCGGCTGTGGCGGCTGGCGCGCGGCATCGACGACCGCAAGGTGGTGCCGGACCGTGGCGCCAAGACCATCTCCAACGAGACCACCTTCAACGACGATATCCGCGACTTCGCGGCGCTCGAGAAGATCCTGTGGCGACTGTCAGAGAAGGTGTCGTCGCGACTGAAGAGCGGCGAACTCGCCGGCACGACGATCACGCTGAAACTGAAGACCGCCGACTTTCGCCAGCGCACGAGGTCGCAGTCGATCCATGCTCCGACGCAACTGGCGGCCAAGATCTTCGCGATCTCGCGCGAGATGCTGGCCAAGGAAATCGACGGCACCGCGTTCCGCCTGATCGGCACCGGCGTCAGCGCGCTGGTGCCGGGGTCGCAGGCCGGCGACACCGACATGATCGACCGCCGCTCCGCCGATGCCGAGCGGGCCATGGATGACCTGCGCAGGAAATTCGGCAACGCCGCGGTAATTCGCGGCATCGCCTATGACGGTCCTGAGAAGGCGAACGAGTAGCGGCGCCAAACGGCCTAGGCTCTTGCCCCGGACGCGATGCAATACCGAGTATAGCTTCGCAGATCCGGGGCCCATCTCATAGAAGCTGGCGTTCGTAGGGTGGGAAAAGGCGCTGTTGCGCCGTGCCCAGCATCACGCGCGGTAAGTAGACATGGTGGGCACGCATCGCGGCGCTGCGGGCGCCGATGCTTTGCCCACCCTACACCTACTTCACTTGCAAGGCTTGGAGTCCTTGACGTTGAACTTGCCCATGGTGCCGGAAATCACGAAATCATTGTAGTCCAGCACCAGCGAGCGCGACACGCCGTTCTCGTACAGTTCGAATGACATGGCATAGACCGGCGACTGTTCGCCGCTGCTGGGCTTGGCCGACTCGTCGTAATAGCTGACCGTCACCGGCCAGCGCGTCAGCGACTTCATCGCCTCGCTGGATGTCGCCGGGTCCGGCTCCTTGGCGGCGCGATCGCCGGGGATCGCCTGGCCGATCACGGTGAGCGTGTTGTAGACCTTCTCGCCGGTGTCGGAGCCGTCATAGACCTTGAGCTCGAGCACCGACTTGCCGTCGCGCGCGGCGGCGATGATGCGATGGATCTGCTCGGTGGGAAACACGGTGGCGCCATCGAGGTTGAACGTCTTCGTCACCGGCTGCTTCAGTTTCACGGTGATATGATCGCCACTGCGCTCGGCGATGCCATCGACCGCGCTGGGATCGCCGTCGTTCATCCGGGTGTCGATCTTGAACCGATAGCTCTTGCCTTCGCCGTCTTCCCAGCTGGTGGAGCGCAGGTCGCTGAGCGTGTTCTTGCCCTCGCCGCTCTCCAGCTCCGACACCTGGCGGAAATCCGAGGTGTAGCCTTCGCAGGCGCTGCCGGAGAAATTGTACAGGATGCGTCCGCGAGCGCTGTTGATCGCCGCGCTGCCGCGAGATTTCAGCAGGTTGAGTTCATACAGCGCCTGATGCGACAGGAACGGAGCATTGGCAGCGGCATGAGACGCGCGGATGCCAAGACCCGGCACGCTCGCAAGCACCACGGTTGCGAGCGCCAGCGAACCGAGGCGAAGGCGCGAGAGGGAGGATGGGCGGCGCATCATGTGTCCTCGAAGCAATGATTTGAACAATAAAGAGCGTCGCATTGCGCCGCAACTGGGGCTGATTGCCCGGAAAAGCAAAAATGGCTGTCGAAACGCCATATTTTCTGGTGCATGTCTGACTGCGATCAGCGAAACAGGTTGCGCCGGAACGTCTTGGCTTCAACCATTCGGCATTTACATCAATATCGGGGACGACAATGGCAGGAACGGTCGAGCAGAAACTTGCAGATCTGGGAATCACCTTGCATGAGCCGGTGAGCCCGGTGGCGAACTATGTCGGCTTCGTGCGCACCGGCAATTTGCTGTTCGTGTCCGGCCAGGTCTGCGTCAATCCGGAGGGCAAGCTGATTGCCAAGGGCAAGCTCGGCGCCGGCGTCACCGTCGAACAGGGCAGCGCCGCCGCGCGCGGTTGCGCCATCAACCTGCTGGCCCAGATCAAGGCGGCGCTTGGCGATCTCGACAAGGTCGTTCGCGTGGTCCGGCTCGGCGGCTTCGTCAATTCGGCGCCGGATTTTACCGACGGACCGAAGGTGCTGAACGGTGCCTCCGATCTGATGGTCGCGGCGTTCGGCGACAAGGGCCGCCACGCCCGCACCACAGTCGGCGTTGCCTCCTTGCCTGCCGATGCGGCGGTCGAGGTCGAAGGCGTGTTCGAAGTCGCCTGACGGAAACCCCCATGCGTGCACCCGACTGGTTGACCGCCCGCCCCGTGGCGCATCGCGGCCTGCACGACCGCGCCCACGGCGTGATCGAGAACATGCCCGCTGCGATTCGCGCCGCCATCGCGGGCAACTTCAGCATCGAGGTCGATCTGCAGCTCACCAGCGACGGCGAAGCGATGGTGCACCATGACGACATGCTCGGCCGCCTCACCGACGGCACCGGCGCGTTGCGTGACAAGACTGCCGCCGAGCTGCGACAGATCTGCTTCAAGGACACCGACGAGCGGATGATGTCGCTGAGCGATCTCTGCGCCATGGTCGGCGGTCGCGTGGCGCTGGTGCTCGAAGTGAAAAGTCACTTTGACGGCGACCGTAAACTCGTTGGGCGGGTTGCAGAAATCCTGAAATCCTATCGCGGCCCGGTGGCCGGCATGTCGTTCGACCCCGACCAGGTGCTGGCGCTGCGCCAGCAGATTCCGGACCTGGTGCGCGGCATCACCGCGCAGCGCAGCTATGACGACGGCGAGTGGAGCAAGCTCTCGGCGGCACAGCGTGCCGACATGCTTCATCTTCGCCACGCCTTCCGGACCCGACCGCATTTCGTCGCCTACTGGGTCAACCAGTTGCCGGCCCCGGAGCCGTGGATCGCCCGCCACGTCTTCGGTTGTGCCTTGCTCGCCTGGACCGTGCGCACCCCGGAGCAGCGCGCCGCCGCGACTGCCTATGCCGACCAGATGATCTTCGAGGGTTTTGTGCCTGGCGCCTGACCCTTGAAGTCATCAGCGCGATGCACAATGTTAGGGACGGTCACCGCGACGGCTGATCGCAACTGACCGGTTCAAGTGATTGATGACGTCATCGGACATAACCCTCGAAGCCCTGTCCTCCATCAGCCAGATCGCGGCTTCCGACTGGGACGCCTGCGCGACTTCGGGCAGCGACGTCGGCAATCTCCGCACGCTTGATACGCTGGCCTCCGCCGCCCCCGGCGGGCATCACTGCATTACCTCCGCTTCGACCTACAACCCATTCATTTCTCATGCTTTCTTGCTCGCATTGGAGAAGTCGAATTCGGCCTGCATCCGCACCGGCTGGGCCCCCCGCCACCTCGTCGCCAAACGCGGCGACGCGGTGATCGGCGTCGTGCCGGTCTATTTGAAATCCCATTCGCAGGGCGAGTACGTATTCGACCGCGGCTGGGCCGACGCCTATGAGCGCGCCGGCGGGCAGTATTATCCGAAGCTGCAGGCCTCGGTTCCCTTCACCCCGGCGACCGGACCGCGGCTGCTGATCCGCGATCCCCTCGATGTGGCACAGGTCGGGGCGGTTCTGGCCAACGGGCTGGTCGCGCTGTGCGGCGCCACCCATGCGTCATCTGTGCACGTCACCTTCGCGCGCGAGAACGAATGGAAGTTCCTGGCCGACAACGGTTTCCTGCAGCGGACCGACCAGCAGTTCCACTTCCACAACAACGGCTACGCCGGCTTCGACGATTTCCTCGCCACATTGAACTCACGTCATCGCAAGGCGATCAAGCGCGAGCGCCGCGATGCGCTTGCCAACGGCATCACCGTCCACGCACTGACCGGCGACGACATCACCGAGGATGCCTGGGACGCCTTCTTCGCCTTCTACATGGAAACCGGCTCGCGCAAGTGGGGCCGCCCGTACCTTACCCGCGCGTTCTATTCGCTGATCGGTGAAACCATGAGCCGTGACGTGGCACTGATCATGGCCAAGCGCGAGGGCCGCTGGATCGCCGGCGCCATCAACTTCATCGGCTCGGACACCCTGTTCGGGCGACACTGGGGCGCCGTCGAGCATCATCCGTTCCTGCATTTCGAGGTCTGCTATTATCAGGCGATCGATTTTGCCATCCGCCGCGGCCTCAAGACGGTGGAGGCCGGCGCCCAGGGCGAGCACAAGATCGCCCGCGGGTATCTGCCGCAGACCACCTACTCCGCCCATTACATCGTCGACCCCGGTTTCCGCCGTGCCGTCGCCGATTATCTCAAGCACGAGCGCGCCCACGTCGCCGCCGCGGTGCGCGAACTGACCGAGGCCGGCCCGTTCCGCAAGGGCGACATCGAGCGCACCGACGAAGAGCCGGCCTGAATTCTTCAGCCCGACTTGACCCGTCCCGTCGCGGCGGTGAAGAGTTCGAACAATGCTTCAGGAGGAACCATGACCGCCTACGATCCCAACAACATCTTCGCAAAAATCCTGCGCGGCGAGTTTCCCTGCTACAAGGTCTATGAGAACGACCATGTGCTGGCCTTCCTCGACATCATGCCGCGCTCGCCCGGCCACACGCTGGTGATCCCCAAGGCGCCTGCGCGCAATATTTTCGATATTTCGGCTGACGACTATGCCCACGTGGTCCGCGGCGCCCACAGGATCGCCGCCGCCGCGAAAAAGGCGTTCAAGGCCGACGGCATGACCATCGCCCAATATTCCGAGGCCGCCGGCGGCCAGGTGGTTTTCCACCTGCACATGCATGTGATGCCGCGCCACGACAATGTCGGCCTGCTGCCGCCCGCCTCGCGCAAGGAAGATCCAAAAGTGCTGGAAGACAACGCCACGGCCTTGATCGCGGCGCTGGAGAGCTTGTAAGCGAAAACGCCGGCTTTGCCGTCACCTCCACCGAAACCCAATTGCGTTTCGGTGGAGGTGCGCGCCTTGGGCGCCTCGAAAGGCGACGGCACCACGAGCGAAAGCGTTTCACCATGCATACTTCGAGGCTCGCCGAAATCGGCAAGCGCCTCAGGATGACGTTTGCGATTGTGGCGCGGTCTCACTCCGTCTGGACATCGCCGGGCTGCGGCGGCGCCAGCGGCGTGAATTCGCAACGATCGGGTTTGAGATCGAGCAAGGGCGTCTCGTCGAGACAATCCAGGCCGCGCACCAGCACCGTCGATCCCTCGATGCCGACCAGTTTCACCATCGACGTTCCCAACGGATTGGGCCGCACCGGCGAGCGCAAGGAGAATGTGCCGCGGGCACTACCGTCGTTCTTGGGGCTCTGCAACACCAGGTCGCGGCGCGACAAATGCAGCCAGTAGATCACTTCGAGATGCTTGTAGAGGTTCAGCCCCTGCAGCGCCGGCACCCAGGGCTCGAAGATCTCCAGCCGGCACACCGGCCCGTCATGGCGGCCCTGACGCGGCGTTTCCAGCCGCGATGTCCAGGGCGTGCGGATGCGTCCGATATAGACCAGCCCGGCGTGGTTCGGCTTCGGCGCATCGACCGCGGCTTCGCCAACCCTGACTTCACTCTCGCGAACCATCGGTCCCCCGTCTCAATCCAGCGAGATATTCTGCGCCTTGATCACCTTCGACCATCGCGCGCGGTCCTCGTCAACGAATTCCGCAATCTGCGCAGGCGTCCTCGGACGCAGCACCGGGAAGCCAATCTTCTCCAGCGCGGCGCGAAATGCCGGATCTTCCAGGGCGCGGTTGAGGCTGCCGCTGACCTTGCCGGAGATGTCGTCCGGCAGCCTGGCCTGCGCGGCGACGCCGAACCAGACACCGACGACATAGTCCGGATAGCCGCTTTCGGCCACCGTCGGCACGTCCGGAAGGTCGGGGCTGCGCTGCGCCGACGATACGCCGAGCGGTCGTAGCATGCCGGACTTCACCGGCGGGAGCGCCGTGGACAAGGTGTCGAACATCACCTGGATGTTGCCCGCCAACAGGTCGGTCAGCGCCGGACCTGCGCCCTTGTAGGGTATATGGGTCATCTCGACGCCGGTAATTTGCTTGAACATTTCGCCGGCGAGATGGATCGTGCCGCCGGTGCCAGCCGAGCCGAAATTCAGCTTGCCGGGATTGGCCTTGGCGTAGGCCACGAACTCCTTGACCGTCGTCGCCGGCACCGACGGATGCACCTCCATCACGACAGGGAGATCGGTGACGATGGCCAGCATCTTGAGATCCTTCTGTGGATCATATGGTAGCTTTTTGTAAAGCAGCGGGTTGAGCACCATGATGGATGCCGCCGTAACGAACAGCGTGTAGCCATCTGGCTCGGCGCGCGCCACCGTCTCCGCGGCAATGGCGCCCTGGGCACCCGGCTTGTTCTCAACGATCACGCTCTGCTTCAAGTCCCGGCCGACATAGTCGGCGAGCAACCGGGCCAGGACATCGGTGGGGCCGCCCGCGGCGTAAGGCACCACCAGCTTGACGGGACGCGTCGGATAATCGGCTGCGCCGGCAAATGGTGCAGCGAAAACCATTGCCGCAATGGTCATGCAGGACATCAGGGCGAATCTGGCGCGTGGCTTCATATCGTTTCCCCAGCAAATCTTATTTTTGAATTGGCTGGACAGTATCTGACAGCGATCAGCATGCAAGACCGGCAGGGCGCGGCGAAACCGCCGTCAGCCGAGCCACCATTTGCCGGCCAGCATAACGATCTCGCCCCACAGCACGCCGACGAAAATCGATCGCCGCGCCAGCATGAACACGACGAGCCCGACCGCCACCGCGCCGTAGCGCAACGGCGCGGGAATGCTGGCCAGTGCGCCGGGCGGCAGCACCAGGATCTGCGCGATCACGCCGGCGAGGATCGCGGTGGCCACCGCCCTCACCCACACCAGCAGTTCGGATTCCTCGTCAATGCCGCCGCCGAGCCAGAGGCCAAGCATGCGCCAGCTCTCGTTCGGCAGAAAGCCCGCCAGCAGCAGCACCAACAAGGCGTGCCAGTCGCCGATGAAGTCGCTCACCGCCGCCTCCACCGGTGCACGCCATAGGCGATGGTGCCGGCCGATATCCCACTGATCAGAATATCGACGCCGGTGTGCAGCAACGACACCAGCGGAAACAGCGCAAGGCCCAACACCAGCGCAACGACATCGGCAAGTTGCCGGCAGTTGCGCGCCGTGGACAGCAGGAACGCCAGCGGCGTCAGCAGCAGGATCGCCGCGCCGAACAGCGGCGGCAGATTGGCCGCGAGGTGATAGCCGATCACGGTCGCGGTCAGCGAGGTCGAGACCAGGCCGACACCGAGACCGTTGGTGAAGGCGATGCGTCGTTCGCGCGGCACCTGCGGCAGCAGCCGGAAGCACTCCACCCACAGCGTCACGGCGATGAAATGGGTCGGCAGGATCAACTGCCGTCGCCTGGTGGCCGGCGTCCTCATCATCGGCAGCACCGCCACCACCATGGGAAACAGCCTGACGGCGCTGACGGTGACCGCCAACGCCGCCTGCAACGCGGTGGCACCGAGGCCGAGGGTCGAGATCAGGATGATCTGCGCCGGGCCGGCCCAGACGAACAACGTCGATGCCATCGCCCAGCCGAGGCTGAAATGGGTGTCATGGGCCAGCGCGCCGATGCCGATATAGGTGGCGAACAGCACCAAGGTGAGCACGGTGGTGGCGATCGAGCGAACGCCGAACGCGAAGGCGGCCGCCGTATCGTGCCATTTCGCAGAGTCGAGTGCCGGAAGTCTCACTGGAGCCTTTCTTGACGAGGTTTAACGCCATACGCAGCCAAAAACGGCTTCGGTCAAGCGGCGGATTTACCTTAACAAAGCGTTTATCCGAGCGGGCCTGTTCAGAGGCCCACCACCTCAGGTAGCGTCTGAACGGTAACAGAGGATGGAAAATGCTTGATCGACGGCAGCATGTTCGCGGGCGGGTCTATTACGGCGGTCGCATCGCCTTCAACGGACGCAGTTCCACGATGGATTGCATCGTTCGCAATTTCTCCGATGCGGGCGCCAGGGTTGAGTTCGCCAATCCGGTCATTCTCGCCGGCGAGGTGGACCTGACCATCGAGCGCAAGCGCCTCGCCTTTCTCGCCCGCATGGTATGGCGGCGCAGGAACGAGGTCGGCCTGGTTTTCCGCCAGCCACGGCCGGTGCGGGAGGCGATGTCGCTGGACTGGGCGTTGCGGCTGCGTGCCAGCGAGCGAGCCAACCGCGTGCTGCGGCAGCACATCGCGACGCTGCGCTCCGAATACTGAGCGCTCAGCCCTTCATGGTCGAATTGCGCAGCACCAGGCAGGCCTGTCCGGCGCGCCGGATGCGGCCACAGAGTTCGTCGGCGTCGCCGCGCGTGTCGGTGCCGATGCGGACCTGGTAGAATGTCCGCGTTCCCCGGCTGCGCAGCAGCGTGCCCAGCAGGTTGGGATCGCGATCGCCGATCACGGCGCTGAGGCGCTTCATCGCGCGCGCATACATCATCAGCGCGCGATCGCGATTGAAGCCGGCGGCGAGCTGCACGCCCCACGGCCTGTTCTCGCCGAGTGTCACGTGCAGTTCGAGCTGTGTGACGAACGGATTGGGCGCGCGCTGCAGCAGCGCCATCAACGCGCGACAGTCCGACGGCGACGCGCGCTCCGGCACCTTGCCGTTCCGTCCCGCGGCCTGCCAGTCTTCTACCGTCGCGCCGGTGATAGCGCTCACGTAATTGCGCGTCTCGCCCGGCATGGTGCCCTTGCCGTCCAGCCAGTCCTGCACCCGCCGCGGTCCGGCATTGTAGGCGGCGGCCGCAAGACCGAGATTGCCGAACTGGTCGCGCAGTTCCTCGAGGAACTCCGCCGATTTCGGCAGCGCCTGCACCGGATCGAACGGATCGAGAAGCCGCCGCTCGTTCGCCGTGCCCGGCATGAATTGCGCGATGCCCTGGGCGCGCTGGCCGCCGCGCGTCAGCGGCCCGACCGCGTCGGCCTGAAACCGGCTCTCCTGCCAGATCACCCGGGCGAAGAACTCCAGCGGCAGATCATGGGCCGATGCCGCGGATTCGATCATCAGGCACATCGTCTCCCTTGTGCTCGAATTCTTCGCGCCGTCTTCCACCTTCGCCGGTTCGGGGGCGGCGTCGGCTTTCTCCGGGGGAATTGCCGCCGGCTCGCCCGGGCTGGCGGCTTCGACGGCGGGCGCCGGAGCGGCATCCTCGGCATGTCCGCTACCGCATCCGGCCGGCTGCGCGGCCAGCAAGAGCAGAGTCCCGATGATGGCTGAGATTCGCGTCATGCTCGGTCCGGCGGGCGCGTTCTTGACAGCGCGACCCCAGCAGCTAGCTATGGATGAAATGGGGCGTAAGCAGGAGTACTTGGGTTGACGACAACGCTCGATCTCGCAGTCCGGTTTCGCCGATGATGACGATGTCCCGATCCCCTATATGGCGCGCACCCGCGCCTATTATCAGGCAATCGGATACGACACGCCGTATCGCTGGGCGCATTATAATTCGGCGCCCTTTCAGCCGCTGAAGAAGCCGCTGGCGCAGGCGCGAGTCGCGATCGTCACCACCGCTGCCCCCTACGACCCCGCCAAAGGCGATCAGGGCCCTGGCGCGGCCTATAATGGCGGCGCGAAATTCTACCAGGTCTATGACGGCGCCACCTCTGACGACCACGACCACGACCACGACCTGCGCATCTCGCACATCGCCTATGACCGGGTGCACACCACAGCCGACGACAGCGGCACCTGGTTTCCCCTGCCCGCGCTCAGGCGCCTCGCCGCCGCCGGACGCATCGGCGAAGTCGCGCCGCGTTTCTTCGGCGCGCCGACCAACCGCAGCCACCGTGTCACCATCGACACCGATGCGCCGGAGATCCTGGCGCGCTGTCGCGCCGACGGCGTCGATGCCGTCGTGCTGGTGCCGAACTGCCCGGTCTGCCACCAGACCGTCAGCCTGGTGGCGCGGCATCTCGAAGCCAACGGCATCGCCACGGTGGTGATGGGCTGCGCCAAGGATATCGTCGAGCACGTTGCGGTGCCGCGCTTCCTGTTCAGCGACTTCCCGCTCGGCAATTCCGCCGGCAAGCCGCACGATCCGGAGTCGCAGGCCTTCACCCTGGAGCTGGCATTGCGCGTGCTGGAGTCCGCCCCCGGTCCCCGGACCACGGTGCAATCGCCGTTGCGCTGGCGCGTCGACGCCGAATGGAAACGCGACTACAACAATGTCGCGCTGCTCAGCGCCGACGAGCTGGCGCGGCGGCGCGCCGAATTCGACGCGCAGAAACAGATCGCACGCGGATTGCGCGACAGCGCTGCATAACATCACCCCAACGGCGGCTTCGTACCTGCCTCCCCCCTGTGGCCGCTCGCGGAAAATCCAGCGCCCCGGGCGCAGAGATTGATTGAATGCATCGACATGACGCGTTGATTCCCCCCAGCGCAGACGACGGCTTGTGCCGTCTCGGGTTTGGCCAGCGCTGCGAAAGGTTTGGTTTACGTTAACACCGCTTCCCTGCGCCTGCCCCGCGCCGGCATCTTCCCCCGGTTCCGGAACAGGATAGTGTCTGCGACTTATCCGAACCGGGGATGGACCATGGATGAACGTCGCAAGGGCCAGCGGGACAAGGTGATCTTTGGCGGCATCGCCTCCAGCCCGGATGGCGTGACCAAGGACTGCGTGGTGCGCAATATTTCGGAGTACGGCGCCCGCGTCGAGTTCAGGAATGGCATCCGGCCGCCGCTGGACAGGATGGCGCTGACCATCGCGCGAAAAGGCAAATCCTTCGTCGCCAAGATCATCTGGCTGCGCGACAACATCGTGGGCGTCGCCTTTACCGACCCGCCGGTCGACGCTGCGCCGCACTCCGATCTCGAAGAGCGGTTGCGCAAGTCCGAGAAGAAGAAGCGCCAGCTGCAGCGGCGCATCAAGGAATTGCTCGGCGAAGGCTGACGCGGTCGTCATTGCGGGGTCGCTCGCGGCTGCGTTCTCGCACCCCGGAATGACCATCCAAAACAAAACGGCCGGCGATCTCTCGCCGGCCGTTTTCGTTTGATACTGCGGCGCTCAGGCCTTGACCAGCGGCCCCTTCGAAGCCGGGCCCTTCGACCCGCCGGACCCTGATGGGCCCGACTTCGGCTTGCGCGACGCGGTGCGCTTGCCCGGCAGCTTTTCCGGCTTCGGCGTCACCGGGCCCTCAAGATACTCGAAGCCGATGCGCTCCTGCTCGATGCCGAGCAGAGGCTCGTCCTTGACCAGCACCACACGCACGTGGCCGCCGCCCTTCAGCTTGCCGAACAGCAGTTCGTCGGCCAGCGGCTTCTTGATGTGCTCCTGGATCACGCGAGCCATCGGCCGCGCGCCCATCTGCTCGTCGTAGCCATGCTGCACCAGCCAGGCCTTGGCGGGCTCGGACAGTTCGATCGTCACGTCGCGATCGGCCAGCTGGGCCTCAAGCTGCAGCACGAACTTCTCCACCACCATGCCGATGACGTCGGCATTGAGATGCGCGAACGAGACGATGGCATCGAGGCGGTTGCGGAATTCCGGCGCGAACTGCCGGTTGATCGCCTCGTGGTCGTCGCCTTCCCGCTTGCTGCGCGTGAAGCCGAAGGCCTGACGCGCCAGATCGGCGGCGCCGGCATTGGTGGTCATGATCAGGATCACGTTGCGGAAGTTGACCTGCTTGCCATTGTGGTCGGTCAGCCGGCCGTGATCCATGATCTGCAGCAGCACGTTGTAGAGATCGGGATGCGCCTTCTCGATTTCGTCGAGCAGCACCACGCAATGCGGATGCTGGTCGACGCCGTCGGTCAACAAGCCGCCCTGATCGAAGCCGACATAGCCCGGAGGCGCGCCGATCAGCCGCGAGACGGTGTGCCGCTCCATATATTCCGACATGTCGAAGCGAGATCAGCTCGACGCCCAGTGAGGCCGCAAGCTGCTTGGCCACTTCGGTCTTGCCGACGCCGGTCGGTCCCGAGAACAGATAGGAGCCGATCGGCTTCTCCGGCTCGCGCAGGCCAGCACGCGCCAGCTTGATCGACGCCGACAGCGCCTCGATGGCCTTGTCCTGCCCGAAGACGACGCGCTTCAGAGTCGACTCGAGATGCTTCAGCACCTCGGCATCGTCCTTCGACACGCTCTTGGGCGGGATCCGCGCCATGGTCGCAATCGTAGTCTCGATTTCCTTGATGCCGATGGTCTTCTTGCGCTTGTTCTCGGCCACCAGCATCTGCGCTGCGCCGGATTCGTCGATCACGTCGATCGCCTTGTCCGGCAGCTTGCGGTCGTGGATGTAACGCGACGACAGCTGCACCGCGGCCTCGATAGCCTCGTTGGTGTACTTCAGCTTGTGGTAGTCCTCGAAATACGGCTTGAGGCCCTTGAGGATGGCGATGGCGTCCTCGACCGTCGGTTCGTTGACGTCGATCTTCTGGAACCGGCGCACCAGAGCGCGGTCCTTCTCGAAGTGCTGGCGGTATTCCTTGTAGGTGGTCGAGCCCATGCAGCGGATCGTGCCCGAAGCCAAAGCCGGCTTGAGCAGATTCGAGGCATCCATCGCGCCGCCGGAGGTGGCGCCGGCACCGATCACTGTGTGGATTTCGTCGATGAACAGGATGGCGTTCGGGTGGGCTTCGAGCTCCTTGAGCACCTGCTTCAGGCGCTCCTCGAAGTCGCCGCGGTAGCGGGTGCCGGCCAGCAACGTGCCCATGTCGAGCGAGAACACGGTCGCCGCAGCCAAAACCTCCGGCACTTCGCTGTCGACGATGCGCTTGGCCAAACCTTCGGCAATCGCGGTCTTGCCGACGCCGGCTTCGCCCACGAACAGCGGATTGTTCTTCTGGCGCCGGCACAGCACCTGGATCGCGCGGTTGATCTCGGAGTTACGTCCGATCACCGGGTCGATCTTGCCGTCGCGCGCCTTCTTGTTGAGGTTGACGCAATAGGTGTCGAGCGCCTCGCCCTTCTTCTTGGACTCGTCGCCGCCCTTGTTGGTCTCAGTCTCCTCATCCACACCGCGCACCGGACGGGCTTCGGAAACGCCCGGCCGCTTGGCGATGCCGTGGCTGATGTAGTTGACCGCGTCGTAACGCGTCATGTCCTGCTCCTGCAGGAAATAGGCGGCGTGGCTTTCGCGCTCGGCAAAGATCGCGATCAGCACATTGGCGCCCGTCACTTCTTCGCGACCGGACGACTGGACGTGGATCACTGCGCGCTGGATCACGCGCTGGAAACCGGCCGTCGGCTTGGCATCGTCGGCGCCATCCGTCACCAGGTTTTCGAATTCGGTCTCGAGGTAATTCACCAGGCTGGTGCGCAGCTTGTCGAGATCGACGCTGCAGGCCCGCATCACCGCGGCGGCGTCGGAATCATCGACCAGCGAAAGCAGCAGATGCTCAAGCGTCGCATATTGGTGATGACGCTCATTCGCGATCGCAAGTGCGCGGTGGAGCGATTGTTCAAGGCTTTGAGAAAAAGTTGGCATTCCGCGTCCTCTTTGGCCCCCGCCATCATGATCGTCGTTGCTGCGTCAGGCAACAAGAACATTTCTCATATAGGTACGTATGATCGCGGCGGAAGATCGGGTTCCCGATGCTCGTTGTCTCTCCGAAGCCGACGCATGCCCCGCACCAGACATCCGCAAAGACGACTGGCCGACATACGCCGGAGCTCCGGCTCAAATGAATGCAAGACCCGTTCCTATTTCCGAGACTCGCAGCAAGGCTACTTCTTTTCCATCACGCATTGCAAAGGATGCTGGTGCTTGCGCGCGAAATCCATCACCTGGGTCACCTTGGTCTCGGCGATCTCGTAGGTGAAAATGCCGCACTCGCCGATCCCGTGGTGGTGAACGTGCAGCATGATCTGGGTCGCAGCCTCGACGTCCTTCTGGAAAAACTTCTCCAGCACGTGAACAACGAACTCCATCGGCGTGTAATCGTCGTTCAAGATCAGGACGCGGTAGAGATTCGGCTTCTTGGTCTTCGGCTTGACCTTGGTGATGACCGACGTGGTCGGCCCGCCCGGCGCGTTCGAACGACCCTCGTCGTCGGCCATCCCAACCGTACGGTGGTGGCTTCCGCGCTCGAGGGTGGGCTGAGTAGCCGGCATCTGCACCGCGCGTGGCGTGAATCTGTAATCTGTCTGGAACATGGCGTCTGTATTCGAAGCCCCAAGGAATTGCACCGCCCCAGGAACGGCCTCGCGAGGACGCCATCCCGATCTGGGGTAAATTTGCCGGATCGCCGCTTCCGATCGGCGCCGTCCCATCGGCTGGACCGACGAAGTGAATATGGGTTCCGGGGCGCCGGACCGCAAGCGCACCGACATGGCTTGTACCCAGTTCCGCGCTGGAGCGGCGGTGCCGCGACAACCGCGCAAGGGTTAACCGATCCTGTCCAATTTAGCGCAAATCGCGGTTCGACGCTTCAGCGGCTGTTGACCATGGCGCGCAAGGACCTCGGTCAGCGCGCCAGATAGACGGCTTTTTACCGGTTTTATCCGTCCGACTTTACCGCCTGTTTAGCCACGTGGGACGAAGTGGTATCCGGAAACTCAGCTTCTGGTGGTGGCGATGTCTATTCGGATGATTTCAGGTCGGCAGACGCTGCTGGCGCGGTTCGCCGGGCACCAGGGCGGCAACATTGCGGTCATGTTTGGCATCGCTTTGGTGCCAATACTCGGTTTCGTCGGCGCCGCGGTCGACTATTCCCGGGCTACTTCCGCCCAGGCGTCGATGCAGACCGCACTCGATTCCGCGGCGCTCATGGTGTCGAAGGACATCGGTGCATCCAACCTCTCGGCAAATGAGATTACGCAGCGGGCCAACACCTATTTCAAAGCGCTCTACACGAACAATGACGGCGTTCTTGCAAGCGCAGATGGCGTTCCAGCTATCACCGCAGTCTACACCCCCAGTACAGGCAAGGGCGCGACGGTGAAGCTCGATGTGGCAGCCACCGTAGCGACCAATTTCATGAAGATGGTCGGCACCCCGTCGATGACGATCAAAAGCGCGTCGACGACCAACTGGGGCAGCGTGCGGCTGCGCGTTGCGCTCGTGCTCGACACCACTGGATCGATGGAAGGCAGCAAGATCGACGCACTCAAAACGGCGACAACGAAATTGTTGGCTCAACTGAAGACGAGTGCCGGCAAGCCCGAAGATGTCTACGTTTCGATCGTGCCGTTCAGCCGATACGTCAACGTCAATCCGGCGAGTTACAATGCAACCTGGATCGACTGGAGCGGCTGGCTCGCCGCGCCGCCGAAAGGCACAACTCCAAGAAACTCAGTCGACTGGAAGACCGTCGGACCTGGTTCGACCTGTCCCTACTCCAGCAATACCCATGGCTTTTCCTGCATGGACCGGCCAGCCACGGACAAGGACGCGAAATCGGTCACAAAGATTCCGGCGAACGGCAATATTTGTCCGAGCAACGATGACGGCTCCCTGGACCGCCTGAGGTACGGGCGGCTTTACAACGGCTGCTACAACACCACCGGCAACTCCGGTTCCTACAAGCATATGTGGCGCCCAGCCGACTCGGTCAGTTCGCCAACGGCTACAGATATCGCCGCCACACCGGCGAAATCGACCTGGAACGGCTGCGTGACCGAGCGCGGCCTGTCGACAGGGCCCAGCAACGATTACGATCGGAAGGTCACGGCACCCGTGGCAGGAACGACGGCCAGCCTGTTTCCCGCCGAGCAAAATACGGCTTGCTCGCCGGTGATGCTATCGCTTGGCAATGACTGGGACGCCATGAATAATACCGTTAACGGCCTGTACCCCTTGGGGGGTACCAACCAGCCGATCGGCCTGGTGTGGGGCTGGCAGTCGCTGACCGGCGGAGGCCCGTTTCCGACCCCACCTGTTAAAGATATAAATTATGAGTATCAGGACATTATCGTGCTGATGTCCGACGGACTGAACACCCAGAATCGCTGGGATGGTGACGGCTATACGCCGGAACCAGACGTCGATAATCGGATGTACCAATCCTCGAGCGTCGGCACCTGCCCCAACATCTGGGCTGAAAAGATCATGATCTTCACGGTGCACGTCAATACCGACAACAGCACTGAATCGGCTTTGCTGAAGAATTGCGCGAGCACCAACAAGGATACCAAGGTGAAGGAATTCCAGATGGTGACGACCGCCAATGGTATCGGTGTGGCATTCGACAAGATCGCGACGCAACTCACCGCGCTTCGTATTTCAAAATAGGATCGCGCATCGCCTATAAAAAACGCCCGGCCGCGAGGCCGGGCGTTTCGATTCAGGATCGCGAAAGTCAGCGACCCGGCGTCATCTTGCTGACGAAACCTTCGAACGGCTTGTAAGCCTGCTTGGCGAGATCTGCGTAGAGCTCGCTGATCTTGTGAGATTCTGCGACGAATGCCTCATAGGCGGACTTGGCGTATTCGGTCTGGATTTCCATGGCCTTCTCCAGCGACTTCACGCCGGACAACTTGGCGACAAACGCGTTGCCGTCCTCGAGAGACTTCTTGGTGTAATCGCCGACCGAAGCGGCGATGGCCTGGGCACCGTTCTGCAGCGTGGTGGCCGAAGCGACCGCGCTTTCGAACTGCTCTTTGCCGTACTGCTGAATCTCTTCGACTTTGATCATTTGCAGAATCCTTTCCCAGACTGACGCATTATTATCGCCCGGGAGAAATTCCCCCGACGGCGTCATCTTCAGTGCGTTGCACAATGAAGTCAAATCGCCTGTGCGTTGCACAATAATACCTACCATCCGAGACAATTGCCGGGATGCTACGCAACAGTTCTTTAACCTTTTGGAAACCCGCCAGCCCTACCCTCAGCATCTGCATTGCTGCGATTCAGCCACGTATGAAAAGCCGCATGAGCACAGGCTCTTAGCCAGAATGGCCCACTGCTTTGCCATCCCGTCGATTGAGTTGCTCAGGCTGAACGCTACAACTGGAACAGGTTGCCGGCTTGCTGGGCATAATTTAGCCTCACGAGCCGGTGATTGAGACTGAAACTGGACGGGGAAGTTCATGCTTCGCACAAATTTGGCTTCCTCGCGCACGCTTCGAGTGTGCGCACTCGGGCTCGCCACGCTGACCGCCGCCGTCATCTTCACCACCGATACCGCAGACGCCCGCCGCCGACACCGCACGCGCCATCATCAGGTCAGCAATGGCGGCGGATACAGCCCCGCCTTCTCCTCGATCATCGTCGACGGCAATTCAGGCGCCATCCTGTCAGCCAACAGCCCTGACGGCTTGCGCCACCCGGCGTCGCTCACAAAGATCATGACCCTCTATCTGCTGTTCGAGAAACTCGAATCCGGCAAGATGTCGCTCGACACCGATATGAACGTCTCCTCCTACGCTGCAGAACAGGCGCCAACCAAGCTGGGCCTCCGCCCCGGCCAGACCATCAAGGTCGAGGATGCCATCAAGGGCCTGGTGACCCGTTCGGCCAACGATGCCTCGGTTGTCATTGCCGAAGCCATTGCCGGTGACGAGGATGATTTCGCCAAGCTGATGACCCGCAAGGCGCGCGCGCTCGGCATGACCCGCACGGTCTATCGCAACGCCAACGGCCTTCCAAACGACGACCAGGTCACGACCGCACGCGACCAGGCGACCCTCGGCCGCGCCATCCAGGACCGCTTTCCGCGCTACTACCGCTATTTCTCGACCGCCTCCTTCACCTTTCGCGGCCGCGCCATTAAGAACCACAACCACCTGATCGGCAGCGTGGAAGGCGTCGACGGCATCAAGACCGGCTACACCCGCGCTTCCGGCTTCAACCTCGTCAGTTCGATGCGCCGCGGCAACCGCCATCTGATCGGCGTGGTGCTGGGAGGCCGCAGCGGCGGCTCGCGCGATGCCATCATGCGCAACCTGCTGGCAGAGAACCTCGAAAAGGGCGCAACGCGCCGCACCGTGGCGGCCATCACCGAGCGCAATCCATCTGAAGCCAATACCGAGGTTGCCGAAGCCGAGGCGGAGGTCCGCCCGACCCAGACCGTCCAGGTCAATGGCGCCGTTCAGGTCGCTTCGGCCTCCCCCGATCCGGTCGAGACCCCGGTGCGACCGGCCGCGCCGGTCACCAAATCCGTGATCAGCGCTGCGACCGCCGCCTTGCCGGTCCCCTCCCGCAAGCCCGAGCCTGCCCCGTTCACCTCCGGCGTGATCCAGACTCAGCCGATTACCGCGATCCCCGGCTCCTCCGAGCCGATGAAGCCGGTCCGGGTTAAGACCGTTCAGGTCAAATCCGGCCAGTTCAAGCTGGCCTCGGCTGGTCCCGACCAGCCGGCGCCCCCCGTCACCAACACGGTCCAGCCGCGCAACGAGGCTGAAAACTCCAGCTCGCTGTATCAGCGCGCCGAGATGCCGCGGCAGCCGGCCAACCACGGAACCGGCCAGGGCCTGCTCGGCGTGCTGCCGGGCAACGGCCTCGGGCAAGGCGGCCAGACGATGGCCTATGCCGATCCGTCGCCGCGTACGCCGCCGCAGCCTCAGGCCGTCCAGCAGGCTGGCGCCATCAAGCCGGTGGCCAGCCACACCGGGTGGATCATCCAGGTCGGAGCGCTGGACAGCGAAAGCGAAGCCCGCCTTCGTCTCGACGCCGCGCGCGAACAGGCCCGCGGCCTGCTCGGCAAGGCCGACCCGTTCACCGAGCCGGTGGTCGGCAAGGGCGAGAAGAAGCTGTACCGCGCCCGCTTCGCCGGACTCGATCGCGACCAGGCCGAAGCAGTCTGCAAGACCCTGAAGCGCTCCGAGATTTCCTGCATCACCATCAAGAACTGATCACCACCACCGCATTCACAGACGTGCTGCCGAATGGCCGGGATCTTCCCGGCCATTTTGCATTTTGAAAGGCTGCCCTTCCGGGGCGCGAGGGCCCAGCCCGAGTGAACCCGGATCCGGCTTCGCCATCGGCCGCATCCTCAGCCCCGCCGCTTGGCGTGGCGGGGCATGACAAAGCCCCACAAATCCCCAGCGCGAAAACCTCTCGTCAAGACTTAGGCGCTACAAATTAACCACGGGGATGATCGACCACGCCGGACAACGGCGGGCGATGGGGCGTCCGGCGGAGAACAGAGCCAGCTCGCAGTTTGTAGCGTTGTTAGCGTGCTGGAGTTAGCTTTGATGAGTGCGAAGCAGAGTGTCCTTGGCCTCGTTTACACGGGCAGCCAGGTACGTAGACCCCCCTTGGTCGGGATGCAGTTTCTTCATGAGCGATCGGTGCGCCTTCCCGATCTCGTCACGCCCCGCCCCCGGCTTCAGGCCAAGGATCTGATAGGCCTCCTCAAACGTCATTTTGCTGCTCGACGCCGCGCCGCTTTGCCGCCCTGCCCCGTCAAACTGCGCGTCCTGACGCCAGGCGGGAAACCGGCGGTCAAGATAGCTTTCAAGTAACGCGATACTCTCGGCATCGAAGCTGGCGATCATTGCCGCCAGCTCCGGCAGGTCGAAGTCGTCGAGCGGCCGTCCCGCAAACGGGCCGGCCACGATGCGGCCGTTGAGCTGGCCGCTGTCGTGATCCAGCGTCATGTCGAGGAACTGCGATCGCACGTTCGAGGTCTGCCCCGCTGATTTGCGTGCGCTGCCACCACCGAATATGCCGCCGATATTGCTGAAGCCCGCGGTGCCGAACGGCGACCAGCCGAGCAGACCGGCACCGAAGATACCGAGCGGGATGGCCACCGCCAGCTCGCCCTTAATGCCGGTGAAAGCGGCCACTGCCAGCGCCACCACGCCGCCGCCGATCTTGACGCCGCGCGCCAGAATCGCGGGATTGGCCGCACGAAACATTTGCAGCAGCGTGTAGAGCACGAATACGGCGAGCGCGCCGGCGATCAGGGTAGGCATGAACCATACATAGTGCGTCACAGCCTGCCGCGAAAGCCGCCTGCCCGCGGCAACCGGCAGCGGGCTATTTCATTTGCCCGAGCAGCTGCGCAGCGCCGCCGCCGCTTTTCGCCAGCCGCAGCAGTGCCTCGCGGCCGCCTGCGGCATAGGCTGCGGCGGCGCGCAGCAGTTCGCGCAATTGCGCCGCGGCGCCGGGATCGAACCTGCACCAGGCGCCGCCGGTGAGCCGCGCCACCTCGCGGAACGCCTGTTCGGCGGCGCCGTCGTGGCCCTCCTGGAACATGAACACCGGCACCTTGAGCAGGCCCAACTCGCCAGCCCGGGCACAGAGGTCGTCCACGGATTCCTCCATGGCATCCCCCACGAAGACCAGCGCGCGGACGCCGGAGGCCACGGCCTCGCGGCGGGTCTCGGCGAGCACCTTGCCGATCTGGGTATGGCCGCCCTGGACCTGGATCTTGCCCATCAGCCGCGCCAGCCGGGCGGAGTCCGAGATCCAGCCACTGGCCCGGCACTCGTTCATGCCGCGATAGTAGACCAGCCGGATATCCAGGCTGCCGATCGCCGCCGCCTCGCGGAACATCTCGGCCTGCAGCGCGCAGGCCATGTCCCAGGTCGGCTGCCGGCTCATGGTGGCATCGAGCGCGAATACCAGCCTGCCCCGGCCACCGGCGCCCACAGGCGACAGCGCCCTGGCCTTGGCGACGAAGGCCGCGATATCGGCAGCGGCGGACGGCCTGGCCTCAGGCACCGCACCGCCGGAACCAGGTTGCTGCGTTCCGGAGCGGGTATTCGACTTGGAAACTGTGGGGTCAGTGGACATGGCGTCGCTCGGTTGGGCGAAGCCTATGTGGCGTGTGGAGCCGTCGCGGTCAATCAACCGGCAGGCCGGTCAATTGACCACCGGCGTGAACTGGGCGACCGGGCCGGGCGGAATCTCGGGGATCTTCACCTTGGTCCTGACCGGCGCCAGCTTGCTGTCGTCGTCAAGGAATTTGTCGAGCTGCCCCTGAATACGGGCCTTCAGAGCCTCCGGGCCCCGGTCGCTCAGGTCGGTATGCTGGGCACCGGTGTTGACCACGGTGATCCCGGCCTTCTCGCAAATGTCCTCGTCCGGCACCACGCCCGGATCCGGCTTGAACACGTTGTCGTGGGAGCGGAAAGACAGAATTTTGAACTTGCCGTCGGTCATGAACGGCACGCGCAGGTTATCCAGCGTCACGACTTTCCTGATCTGCTCAGGATGGATCTTGGCGAAGTACATCGAGATGTCGCCGCCATTGGAATGGCCGACCATGGTCAGATGATCGTAGTCCGAGTTCGGCTGGATCTCTTTCAGCTTCTTGATTGCGAATTCAATGTTGGCAACGCCGCGCTCATAGACCGGGAGTCGACCGACATAGAGTTCGCCGACCTTGGTGACCAGCGGCGCATCGCCGGCAAGATCGTGCTGGATGCTCACGGCCATATAGCCGCGCGCCGCGAACACGTTAGCGAGGAAAGAATATTCGGTGAACTTGACGGTATTGCCATGATTGAGCACGGCCACCGGCAGCGTGATCATCCCGGCATTGGCTTGCATTTCCTTGTCGCGACGCACGGCGACGTCAACTTCCACGGTTCGACCGCGGGCATCGTCGTAGAACGTCAGCGTTTCATGACGGATAGCCCACTTGCTCGCGGTGAGGTACGCGACAGCAGCCACTACGCAAACTGAAAGCAGGATCAGAATTCCGCGCTTCATGTTCGTCCCTTGGTCGGCCCTTCCGGGTCACAGCCTTTGGAGGATCAAATCCATCCGCCGCTTGTTCAGCATATATGTCACAGCGGCGTGACAGAAAGACCAAAATGTGTGATTCACCCGCTATAACGTTGTGCGACGCACCCTATTTATTGTGCAGACGCTAAGTTTCACATTGATCCACGTCAGCAATTTTAGACATTTTCGGTCCCCGTGATGGGCTGGAACGCCTATTATTGCAGTCCTAAATCAACTTCCGGCGGCGCCCTACGTTCCCGGGGAAGCAAATGTTACCTAAGTAGTTGGCTGATCCAAGAGGGACTTGGGAAATCGAACAGCACCCTCCTGCCATCGCCGGAGCGGCTAACCACAGCCAACCGTGCCGCCGGGCGGCGGCGAGTCGCCTGCCGACCGCGCTCAGGCGCCGAGGATATCGTGGACTTCCAGCGGCTGATCCAGCTGGGCATACCATTCGGCGCGGTTGGAAGCGCGTCGGCGGCCACGCTCATCGAGCGGCAGTTTGAGTTGGCGCAGCAGCCCGGTCACCTCTTCGCGGGCCGTCACATGGCCCATGCTGGGGCGCCGGCCGAGGGTGACTTCGTTGAGGTCATCGAGCGCCGTCAGGCCGCGGGGGAAGAACTCGCGATACACGACGCGCTCCGCAAATCCGTCGATCGCGCGGAAACCGAGCCGCTGCGACAACTGCTTCAGCCCGTCCGATACCAGTTGCTTGTTGTGCGACCCCAGCATCGACAACCGGTTGCGCACCACGATCCAGTCGGTCCCGGCGCCGTCAAGCTGGCGGCGCTTGCGACGTGCATCGCGCACCATCTCGGCATAGTGACTTGCGCCGGTCACCGCGTAGTCCACGGCATCGACGGTACCGAGTACGTCGAAGTCGAGGAAACTATCGTTGATCGGCGTCACCAGCGTATCTGCCATGGCATGGGCCAGTCGCATCAGATAGCTGTCGGAACCGGGCGTATCGATGACGATGAAATCACAGTCGCGCTCGACGGCGCTGACGGCAGCCATGAACTGCTCGAACTCGGCGGCTTCGTTGTCGGCGATCTGCATGGTCTCGCCGAGCTTGATACAGCAATGAAGCGGCACTTCGAGCTCGACGCCGCTGTGCCGCGCCCAATTGCTGCGGTTGGCGATGTAGCGGGTCAGGCTCTGCTGGCGGCAGTCAAGGTCAATGGTCGCAACGCGCTGCCCGGCCTTCAGCAGCGCGACGGCAATGTGCAGAGCAGTGGTCGACTTGCCCGACCCGCCCTTCTCATTGCCGAGCACGACGACATGCGCCGTGCCTTGCCTCTGACTGTTCTGCACCAGCATATCGCGATCCTTCAAACTATCTTCAAATCGCCCACGCCTGTGGTCAAGCTAAATGCGGATGTCCGGCGTCGGATCGCCCGCCATCCGTGCTTAATCATGAATCGCAGGGTGCGGCCGATGGCTGCAGCGGTCACGCCGGCGGGATCGGTTGGCGTCGAAGGCTTGGCGTCGAAGGCTTGGCGTAGAAGGCTTGGCGTCGACGGCCGCGCTTTGATAGAATGACAGCCCGGCCGCAAGGTCAGACCGCCCATGTTTTGACCCGAGATCGAGCCGCAATGTCACGTCCTCCCATCGTCGCCCGCACGCTCCCTGCCCTCCACAGAGCCCTTGACGGCCTGCGCGCCCGCAAGGCCACTTTGGCGATGGTGCCGACCATGGGCGCCCTGCACGATGGGCATCTGTCGCTGGTGCGGCTGGCGAAGCGGCGCGCCTCGAAGGTGGTGGTCTCGATCTTCGTGAACCCGGCGCAGTTCGCGCCCACCGAGGATTTCGGCGCCTATCCGCGAACCTGGAAGGCCGACATGGCCAAGCTTGCGGCCGAAGGCGTCGATCTGGTGTGGAATCCCGACGTCAAGATCATGTACCCGCCGGGCTTCGCCACCCGGATCATCACCGAAGGCCCGGCCATCGCCGGACTGGAAGACCGCTTCCGGCCGCACTTCTTCGGCGGGGTCGCCACCGTGGTCGCAAAACTGTTCGGGCAATGCCGGCCGGACCTTGCGCTGTTCGGCGAAAAGGATTTCCAGCAGCTCAAGGTGGTGACCCGGATGGCCGCCGACCTCGACCTCGGCGTCAAGGTCACCGGCGTGCCGACCGTGCGCGAGCGCGACGGTCTGGCGATGTCATCGCGCAACGTCTACCTCGCGCCCGCCGAGCGCGCTGCCGCGCCCGAGCTCTATCGAGCCATGAAGGCCACCGCGAAGCGTCTGAAGGCCGGGGACGACATGGAAGCCGCGCTGGCCGGCGGCGCCACCATGATCACCGACGCTGGCTTTGCGCTCGACTATTTCGAAGCCCGCCACGCCGAAACCCTGGCGCCGGTCGCCTCCATCAAGGATGGGCCGATCCGCCTACTGGTCGCGGCAAAAATCGGCAAGACGCGACTGATCGACAATGTCGGGGTTTGAACGGCGAGGCGCCGGTTCGAGCCAGGCCTAGAGCAAGCCGAGCTCGCGCAGTTCGCGGCGCATCGGCTCGGGCATTGCCTGGATGGAGGCAGCGGCCTTGCCGAGATCGGGCGGCGCGTCGCTGTCGGCGAGGTAGCGCCAGCCCTGGAACGGCCGCAGCGGTCGCGGCGCCACCGAGAACACCTTGGGCTGCATCACCAGCCGGCAGCGGTTGATGCCGGCTGAATCGCGGAACGGCTCGATGGCCAGCAGCTTCTCGCGCACCGCGATCTCGCCGCGGATTACCCAGTAGATCGAGCCGCCGTCGAGCAGTTCGGCATCCCGCTTCGGCACCATGCGGGTGATGTGGATGTGATGCTGCGGCGTGCCCTTTTCCTTGGCCACGCGAATGCGGTCCGCCACCCAGCCCTTGAACTCCTTGATAGAGTCGCAGCCGACGGCAAGCTTGATGAGGTGAAGGGCCATGGATCCGGGCGGCTGCAGCGACAGTTATGAGACGATCAGTTATCGGGTTCGGCGGCTGCCGGCGCAAGCTGCACCGGTGCGCTCTGCACAGGTGGGCGCGCCGGCTTCGGCGCCGGGGGCTTCTTGGCGGCCGGCGCGGCGGGACGCGGCGCCGCCGCCTGCGCATTGGCGGCGGCCGGCGGCGGACGCGGAGCCGACAGCGGCGGCTCGGGGGTCATGATATTGATGGGCGGAATCGAGGCGGAGGTCGGAAACTCGGCATTGGTCGGCTTGCCGGTGGGCACCGAGGCGGGCAGCGACGCCAGCCCGGTCAAGGGCTGCGGCGCGTTCCAGCCGGGCGCATAGCGGGAGACCAGACCGTCATAGGTGCGCTCCTCCATATTCGCGGCGATCTGGTTGTGGTCGGACAGCGCAGCATAGGCCGCGCAGGAACCCGGCTGGCAGCGATCGCGCGCCTGCAGCACATAGGCGACGAGGCCGTAGCGGTCGCGCTCCACGGCGCGGCGCAGCGCCGTCACACTGGCGGATATCTTCTTGTTGGCGGTAGCCACATCGCCTGCGGCGGTGAGCCGGTCGATCATCGCGCCGGTATAGGAAACCGCCGCCGCCACCGAGTCGGCCGAGCCGAACAGCACCTTCTCGCAGGCCGCCAGCACCGTATCACCGGCGATGTCGTCGACGCAGGCCAGCGCCGGCAGCGACACGGCAGGCTGCGCAAGGGCGGTCTCAGCCGATCCGCTGCTGCGCTCGCCGGCACCGAATCCGCGAATCGAGGCGGCCGCGGCGGCGCCGATCGCCAGCAGCGCGATCACCGCGAGCGCCCCGTTGGCAACGGATTTTTGGGCGCGCAACAGGGTGATCAGCACGATCAGTCCGAAGGACGCTGCCGCGCCCAGCGCCAGCCACATGGGGAATGTCGGCGATCGCCAGAGTTGTTCGAGCGACGTGGTCCAGGCCCAGTTCATCTATGAAGTCCCCGCTCGTCTGGCAGTTCGAAATCTGACGTTATGACCATCGCGCGTTGATCGACCGGTTCGATGGAAAATGATTGCGGAACGGCGGCTGCTTCCCCCGGACCAGCTTCACCGCAAGGCCAAACTGCGCGCGCAATATGCTGATGTTGTGGCGAAGCTGGCCGCCGCCAGAGTGACAGGCTCAGTCGATCTCGAACCTGTCGATCACGATGGTCTCGGCAAGACCCTCCCTGGTCCACTGCTGGAACGCCGGCAGGGCCATCATCGTATCCATGTAGCCGCGCACTTCCGGCGTGGTCGCTTCGACGGCGTAGGTCCGGAAACGGTGCACCACCGGCGCGTACATGGCGTCGGCGCCGCTGAAGGCGCCGAACAGATACGGTCCCGATTTGCCATAGCGCGTCCGGCATTCGGTCCAGCTCTGCTGGATCCGCGCGATGTTGGCCCGAGCATCATCGGACAGCGCCTTGGCGGCGATCGGCCGGTGCAGGTTCATGCCGCATTCGTTGCGCAGCGCCACGAAGCCCGAATGCATCTCCGCCGACACCGAGCGCGCATGGGCGCGGCCGGCGACATCCTGCGGCCAAAGTCGGGCTTCGGGAAAGCGCTCTGCCGCATATTCGATGATCGCCAGCGAGTCCCACACCGTGACGTCGCCATCGACCAGCGCCGGCACCTTGCCCGAGCGGGTGACGTCGAGAATGCGCTGCTTGTCTGCGGAGCCGGTATAGAGCGGAATCATCACCTCATCGAAGGCGATGCCGGCGGCGCGCAGCGCCAGCCACGGTCGCATCGACCAGGAGGAATAGTTCTTGTTACCGATCACCAGCTTCAACGTCATTTGCAGCTCCATTCGTGCTGCAGAGGTTGCCACGCATGCACGGCTGCGATCAAGCTGTACGGCGCATGCGGGTTGCCGCGACTCCGCATGCGTGCCAGCATTGCAGCCTGCCTGAGGATGAATTGATGATCGAATATTCGTGGATCGACGTATTTGCCGTCGGCTTTTTCATTTTGGAATGGGCCACCTACGCGATCACCCTGGAACGCAGCTCCTACGGTCGCGACAGCCTGTCGGCGCGGATGAACGTCTACCGCGAGGTGTGGATTCGCCGCATGCTGGAGCGCGAGGCCCGCATCGTCGACACCCACATCATGACCTCGCTGCAGAACGGCACCGCATGGTTCGCCTCGACCACGCTGATCGCCATCGGCGGCTCGCTGGCACTGCTGCGCGCCACCGACGAGGTGATGCCGATGCTGCAGAGCCTGCCGATCGGCTTCAGCGCCGCACCGGCAATGTGGGAGATCAAGTGCATCGGGCTGATCCTGATCTTCGTCTACGCCTTCTTCAAGTTCGCCTGGTCGTACCGGCTGTTCAACTATGTCGCCATCCTGATCGGCGCGATGCCGCTGGCCGAGAACCGCGACACGCCGGAAGCCGAGGCTCATGTGGTCCGTACCACCAAGCTGTTCGGCGCCGCGGCGCGCCACTTCAACCGCGGCCAGCGCGCATTCTTCTTTGCGCTCGGCTATCTCGGCTGGTTCGTCAGCCCGTGGGTGTTCCTGGTTTCGACCGCGGCGGTGGTGGTCGTTACCTGGCGGCGGCAGTTCGCCTCCAATGCCTGGGAGGCGATGGGGAAATAACAGCGTCGCGCGCTACCCGCCGGTGAAATCCTGCGGCGAGAAGACGAGATCGAGTATCTTCCATTCCTTGTACTTGGCGGCCGGCAGCATGGCGTAAGGCTGGCACGCCTGCAGCGCGCTGATCGCCGCCTGCATCAAGGCGGGCCCCTTGGCCGAAGCGCTGGCCTCGAGCAGCGTCGGCGGCCCGGCCAGCCGGCCGTCCGGCGCGAAATAGGCCCGCAGCACAATTCGCACCTTGTCGCCGGCCGCCACCGAGCCCGGCAGCGTCGAACAACTCTTCAGGTGCCGCCGGAAGGCGGCCGTATCCACCGGCGCGATGTCGGCCTTGGCAAAGGCCGCCGCGCCGATGCCGTCGCCATCGGGCAGCCCCAGCATCACGCCGTATTTGACAGTAATATCCGGTTCAGGCGCGGCGGGCGCTGGCTGCACCGGCGGCTGATCCGGCGACGCCGGCGGCTGGGCACTGGCTTGTGGCGCGGTCGCCTGAGGCTGTGTCTGAGCTTGCTGCTGCGGCGGCGGCGGTTGCGCAGGCGGCGGAGCGCCCTGTGGCGCGGCGGGCTGTGATGACGCCGCTTCCGGAGCAGCCTGCCGGGCGGCCTGCTGCGCCTGATGATCGAGATAAGAGAGTTCGGGCAGCCGGAACGGATCCGGCGGCTTTGGCGGCTCGGGCGCCGGAGTGGTCTCCGGGGCCTGCGGGGCTTCTGCCGGCGTGACTATATCGACTGCGATCGATTCAGATGGCACCGGCTCGAATGGCTGCGCGTCGGCCAGGATCAGGCCGGCCGCCAGCAGCAAATGACCGACCACCGAGACCACGATAGCCGCGCGAATGAGATGCCTTGGTTCCATTGCGATCTGAGACACTTCAACGCCACGCGATACCGCCCAGGCACGCCACCATAACCACCCTGCCGGGCCCCAGGGTCACTTATTTACCGCACCCGCCCGGACATTTCGACCCGGCGGCCGCCTCGCCTGCCCGCTGCGGCTTGCGCCTGACCGGCCGATGGCCCATGGCATCCTGATGTCAAAACCAGATTCGCGACCTGCTTCCGCCCCCTCCTTCGAAGAGTCCCTGCTCGATGCGCTGGCGCGGGCCGGCAGCGGCACGCTCAGCCCGCCGGAGATCGCGCATCTGCTGGCGCCCGAGGGCGACTGGCACGCATTGCTGATGCCGATCCGCCGTGCCGCCGTGAAACTGGCGCTGGCCGGACGGCTGGTGATCTACCGCAAGGGCAAGCCGGCCGACCCCAACGATTTTCGCGGCGTCTACCGGCTCGGCCTGCCGCGGCAGGACTGAGGCCTCGGCATCAATTGGCCCTCACGGCTCCGGCCCCGGAAACAGCGCATCACTCCGACCGGCCAGCCTGTAGGCCACCAGCCCGATCCATTCGTGCACGGCCACGTCGGCGCGCATCAGGCCCGCGCCCAGCATGTCGAACGGAATCGCCGCGTCCGACCAACCGCTGGTGCGCCAGTCGACGGGATAGGCCTCGACATCGAAGCCGGCAGCCCGGAACGTCCCGATCGCACGCGGCATATGGAATGCCGACGTTACCAGCAGCCAGCGCTCGCCGGGCTTCGGGTCCACCAGCCGGCGCGTGAAAACGGCGTTCTCGTCGGTGGTCCGCGACGCGGTTTCCAGCACGATGCGGTCTGCGGCGACGCCAAAGCTCTCCAGCAACTGGCCGGCAATGGGCGCTTCCGACATTGACGCCTGGATCAGGTTGGCGCTGCCGCCAGTGAACACGATGCGTGCTTTGGGATAGCGCCGCGCCAGTTCGAGCATCGCGAAGATGCGGGAGCCTGCTGCATCCAGTTCCAGGGCATGACGCGCCACCGATCGTTCTGAATCGATGGCGCCGCCAAGGACGATGATACCGTCCGGATCACGTCCGTCCGATTGCCAGGCCGGAAAACGCTCGCTCAGCGGCAGCATCAGCACGTTGGCGAGCGGCGAGTAGCCGAACAGCAGCAGCAACAGCACGCCGAAGGTCACCGTCAGCGTCCCGATACGTTGCCGCTTCATCAGCAGCAGCAAGGCGCCGATTGCGCAAACGCAGGCAATGGCGTTGGAAGGCAGGGTGATAAAACCCACAACCTTGGAGAGCGTGAAAAACATCGGCGATAACCGTCTGATGGACTGGCACCTGCATGGGCGATCCCGGCGCCAAGATCAATCCGCTGGCGACATCCGCGTCAGTCCCATTTCGGCGCGAAGCCGAAATCGGTGAGCCGGACGGCGGCGCGTCCCAGCGCGGAGATCCGCGCCATCTCGGCATCGGACAGCACGAAATCGAAGATCTCGATATTCTCCGACAGCCGCTCGATCTTCGAGGTGCGCGGGATCGCCACCACATTCTGCTGCACCAGCCAGCGCAGACAGACCTGCGTGGCCGACTTGCCATGAGCCTTGCCGATCGCGATCAGCGTCTCGTCGGTCTTGACCTTGCCCTTGGCGACCGGACTGTAGGCCACCATCGCCAAGCCGAGACGATGGCAGGCCTCCCTCACCTTGCTCTGGTCGAGATACGGATGGTACTCGACCTGATTGCAGACCAGCGGCTCCTTGCACAGCGCCACGGCCTCGTCGAGCAGGGCCACGGTGAAATTGGATACGCCGATATGGCGGGCGATGCCGAGCGTCTTGGCATGCGCCAGCGCGCCCAGCGTTTCCGCCATCGGCACATGCGCATTGGGCCAGTGCAGCAGCAGCAGATCCACTTCCGACAGCCGCAGCTTGACCAGGCTGTCCTTCGCCGAGCGTTCCAGATCGTTAGGCGCGAAATGCGTCGTCCAGACCTTGGTGGTCACGAAGATGTCGTCGCGCCGGACGCGCGAGGCGCGGATGCCCTCACCGATTTCTCGCTCGTTCTCATAAACCTGCGCGGTGTCGATATGGCGATAGCCGAGCCGGAGCGCCTGTTCGACAATCCGCGCGCAGGTCCGGTCACGCAGTTCCCAGGTGCCGAGGCCGAGGGCCGGAATCCTGGCGCCATTGGCTTCCACGACTTGCATCAGATCCTCCCGATCGGTTTGACGTCACGAGAACGGAAACTACGATCCTGATCATGTCCCGCATCGGCATGGACGGCAAATCGGCACAGATCCAGGCTCAGCTCGCGACGCCGGGCGCCAGCGCCGCAAACACGGTGTCCGGCGCGTGCGCGATCACTGCCAGCAGCGCGCGGGCCGGCCCACGCGGCATGCGCTTGCCCTGCTCCCAGTTGCGTATGGTCTCGACGGGCACGCCAAGCCGGGTGGCGAATTCGAGCTGGGTCAGTTGCGCGCGCTGTCGCAGGTCGCGCACCACGGGGTCGATCGACCGTGCTGCAACAGGCGCTGTCGATGCGGCAGGCATGTCCGGCGCGAGCGGTAACTCGCTTCCGTCGCGCAGTTCAACGATCCGTCCGTCCGCCTTGAGCCGCAAGCGCATGTTTGACCTCATCGACGAATGGTCGGACGATAGCGTTAAGGACAGGTGAAGACACCGATCGGATCGGTTCGCTCGCTTTCGCTGTTCCGGCGTGCCCGTACCGCATCGTCGATTGGCAACCGTACTTGCCGCCGACCTTTTGCAACGATATTGTTTGCAGATCGCTCTGGACCCGGTGAAAATCCGGGTGGCTCTTCCGGCCGCCGATCCGCTGGACCACGCACGCCGCTGCTGACAGGCCTCCCCCGCTTCATGCGGTGCCCGTTCGCGCGCTCCTGCGGAACTCTCTCTCATGAAATCGTCCTCTCCCCGCACCCACTCCGAGTGGTTTGGCGGCGCCATCAGCATCCCTCGCGATATTCTTGCCGGCATGGTCGGCACCTTCGCGCTGATCCCTGAAGTCATCGCCTTTTCCTTCGTCGCCGGCGTCGATCCGGAGGTCGGCCTGTTCGCTTCCTTCGTCATCGGCATTGTCATTGCGTTCGCCGGCGGTCGTCCCGCGATGATCTCGGGCGCTGCCGGTTCGGTGGCCCTGGTCGCCGCAGCGCTGGTCGGCAGTCATGGCCTGCAATATCTGCTCGCCGCCACGCTGCTCGCCGGGCTGCTGCAGGTCGTATTCGGCCTGCTGAAGCTCGACGTGCTGATGCGCTTCGTGTCGCGCTCGGTGCGCACCGGTTTCGTCAATGCGCTGGCGATCCTGATCTTCTCCGCACAGGTGCCGCAGATGCTCGGCGTCACCTGGCACACTTATGCGATGATCGGACTCGGCCTTGCCATCATCTATCTGCTGCCGCGCCTGACCACCGCGATCCCCTCGCCGCTGATCTGCATCGTCGTGCTGACCGTGATCGCGGTCGCCGTCCCGATGCCGATCCACACCGTCGCTGATCTCGGCCGCTTGCCGAACGCGCTGCCGGCGTTCAGCTTTCCCGGCGTGCCCCTGACCTGGGACACACTCCGCATCATCGCGCCCTATGCGCTGGCGATGGCCGCGGTCGGCCTGCTGGAATCGATGATGACCGCCAGCGTCGTCGACGACCTCACCGAGACCACCAGCTCCAAGGCGCGCGAATGCACCGGGCTAGGCCTCGCCAACATGGCCGCCGGCCTGTTCGGCGGCATCGCCGGCTGCGGCATGATCGGCCAGACCGTCGGCAATGTGCGATACGGCGGCCGCGGCCGGCTGTCGACGCTGGTCGCAGGCGTGTTCCTGCTGATCGTCATGGTGCCGCTGCGGCCGTGGGTCGCGCAGGTGCCGGTGGCGGCTCTGGTGGCGATCATGATCATGGTGTCGGTCAGCACCTTCTCCTGGGGCTCGATCCGCGACCTCGCCCGCCATCCGAAGGTGTCGGGCATCGTCATGCTGGCCACCGTGGCCGTGACCGTCGCGACCCACGATCTGTCGATGGGCGTCGTTGTCGGCGTGCTGCTCAGCGGCGTGTTCTTTGCCTTAAAGGTCACGCGCCTGATGGACGTGCAGGTCAGTCATGATGCCGTGACGGACACCCGGATCTACACCGTCTCGGGCCAGATCTTCTTTGCCAGCGCCGACATCTTTGCCGATCGTTTCGACCTGCGCGACACGGTGAGCGCGGTCCGCATCGATCTCACCGCCGCGCACCTGTGGGACATCACCGCCATCGCCGCACTGGACGACGTCGTCGGCAAGATGCGCCGGCACGGCATGGTGGTCGAGGTGATCGGCCTGAACCAGGCGAGCGCGGTACTGGTCCACCGCCACGCCCCGCTGTTGCGCGATCCACCGGCCGCGACTGTCTGATGGTGAAGGCTACTTCAGCCCGAACCACAATGTGGCGATGCCGAGGAAGGCGAAGAAGCCGACCACGTCGGTGACCGTGGTGACGAAGGTGCCCGACGCCACCGCCGGATCGGCCTTGACCTTTTCCAGCACCATCGGAATCAGGATGCCGCCCAACGCGCCGGCGACCAGATTGACCAGCATGGCGAGGCCGATGACCACGCCGAGCGCCGGAATCCTGAACCAGGCCACCGCGGCAATGCCGGTGATGACGGCAAAGGCGATGCCGTTGATCAGGCCGACCAGGCCTTCGCGGATGACCAGGCGCGTGGCGTTGTTGGGGTTGAGCTCGCGGGTCGCCAGCGCCCGCACCGCCACGGTCATGGTCTGGGTCGCGGCATTGCCGCCCTGGCTGGCGACGATCGGCGCCAGCACGGCCAGCGCCACCATCTGCTCCAGCTGGCCCTCGAACAGGCCGAGCACCGACGAGGCCAGAAACGCGGTTGCGAGGTTGACGATCAGCCAGCCGAACCGCCCCTTGGCGATGGTCCAGAAACTGTCGGACAGTTCTTCGTCCGACGTGACGCCGCCCAGCGCCTTGAGGTCTTCGTCGGCCTCCTCCTCGATGACGTCGACCACGTCGTCGATGGTGATGACACCGACCAGCCGGTTGTCGGAATCCAGCACCGGCGCGGCGACAAGGTTGTACTTGCCGAACATCCGCGCCACTTCCTCCTGGTCGTCGTTGACCGAGACGCGGCGGCGATCCTCGTCGATCAGGTCCGCCAGCGGCACCGGCCGGCGCGAGCGCAGCAGTGCGTCCAGCGACACCGCGCCCTGCCAGCGGCTGTCGCCGTCCACCGCGTAGATTTCATAGAACCGGTCCGGCAGGTCCGCGGTGTCGCGCATGTAGTCGATGGCCTGCCCGACATTCCAGTCCGGCGGCACCGCGATGAATTCGGTCTGCATCCGCCGTCCGGCGGAATTTTCCGGATAGTCCAGGCTGCGCTCGATGGCGATGCGCTCGGATTTCGGCAGCTTGTCGAGGATCTCGTCCTGGTCCTCCTCGTCCATGCCTTCGAGCAGCTCGACGGCATCGTCGGATTCCAGCTCGCGCATGCCCTCGGCGACGGTCTCCGGCTCGAGTTCCTCGAGGATCTCTTCGCGCACGGCATCGTCGACTTCGTTGAGCGCGGAAAAGTCGAAGTCGGCGCCGGTGAGCTCCACCAGGCTGACGCGCTCGTCGGCGTCGAGCGCCTCGATCAGGTCGCCAAGGTCGGCCTCATGCAGTTCGCCGACGATCTCGCGCAGGAACGCGCTGTCGGCCGCCTCGATCGCACGCGACACCGCCGCGACGAATTCGGACCGCAATTCGCCATGATCGTCGCGCATCGGCAGGTGGTGGGGCACCTTTTCCAGCACGGCGAGCTCGGTCCCATCAGCCATGCCGTACCTCGCCGGTTTGAATGCAATTGCGGAACTAGCGCGGTCTCGACAAAACGCGCTATCCATCGACGAGAACGAACCCGAAGCCGCATCTGGCATTACTCAATGGGCAAGGCCAAGCGCAATCGGAAATGTGCGGCGCGCGCGATGATCGGCCGGGAAAGTAACTTGATCGTGTTGAAGATTGCCATTGCTGTCCTGATCGCCTGCACCGCCGCCGCGCAGGCCGCCGACTGCCCGCGTAAGGACGCGCTGGGCACCGCCCGCGTTATGACGGTGGATCCGGCCGCCACTCCGCGCGTCGGCCTGCAGAGCTTTCCGCAGACCCTGCCGCTGGCGGACCATGAGGTGGTGCTGACCTTCGATGACGGCCCCAATCCGCCGACCACCGGAAAGATCCTCGACGCGCTGGCGCGCGAATGCGTCCATGCGACGTTCTTCCTGATCGGCCAGAGTGCGGCGGCACATCCGGCGCTGGTGCGGCGGATGGCGGCAGACGGCCACACCATCGGGCATCACACATGGTCCCACGCCAATCTCGGCGAGATCAGCCAGGCTGCGGCGATCGACCAGATCGAGCGCGGCATCGCGGCCGACGAGACTGCGCTGCAGGGCAAGCCGAGCAACAGCGTGCCGACCACGCCGTTCTTCCGCTTCCCCTATTTTTCATCGACTCCGGCGCTGCTCGAGGAGCTGCAAAAACGCAATATTGCCGTGTTCGGCGCGGACTTCTGGGCCAGCGACTGGAACAAGATGACGCCGCAGCAGGAATTGAAGCTGATCACCGACCGGCTGCAGGCGGCGCATCGGGGAATCATCCTGTTTCACGACACCAAGGCCCAGACCGCCGCGATGATGCCCGATTTCCTGCGCTATCTCCGCGACAACAACTACCGTGTCGTGAACATCGTGGCCGCCAGCGTCGACAAAACGGCGGCCCGGAAACCGGCCCCGTAGGCGCCGAAAACCCGGCAATCGCCGATATGATTAAGCGGGCGTTCATCGCCCTGCCGCTAGCTTCGATTTGCAATGGACAGAGTGACGGATCGCGTGATGACGAGAGTGGGGACGGGTCAACGGACAACACGGCTGACGCTGTGTCTGCTCGCCGGGATGACGCTGGCCACCGCTCGCACGGCCATAGCGGCCGACTGCCCCGGCAATCCCGGCGCGCTCGGCACCTCGCGCACCATCGTGGTCGATCCGACCGAACATCCGATCATCGGCACCATGCAGTACCGGGAAACACTGCCGCTCGAAGACCACGAGGTGGTGCTGACCTTCGACGACGGCCCGATCCCGAAATACAGCAACGCGGTGCTGGCGATCCTCGCCGAGCAATGCGTCAAGGCAACGTTCTTCGCGATCGGCCGCATGGCCCGGGAATATCCCGAAGGGGTGCGGAAGCTGATCGCCGCCGGCCACAGCGTGGGCACCCATAGCCAGAACCATCCGCTAAGCATGAACCGCATGCCGCTCGACCAAGCCAGGCAGGAGATGGACGACGGCATCGCATCGGTCAAAGCGGCGCTCGGCGACCCCGCGCGGCTGTCGCCTTTCTTCCGGATTCCCGGCCTGCTCCGCGCCGACCTGGTCGAGGACTACGCAAGATCCCAGGGCCTGCAGGTGTGGAGCGCCGATTTTCCGGCTGACGACTGGCGCCACGTGTCGTCGAAGACGGTTCACGATCTGGCGATGTCGCGGATCGCGGCCAAGGGCAAGGGCATCCTGCTGCTGCACGATATCCAGGCCCGCACCGTGGCAGCGCTGCCGCAGATCCTGGCCGACCTGAAGGCCGGCGGCTATCGGATCGTCCATGTGGTGGCAGCGACCCCCGACCGACCGAAGACGCCGACCACTCCGCAGCAATGGCAGTTGCATCCGACCTCGGAAACGGTGGCCATCTCGCGCTGGCAGAAGGTGCCGAGCTTTGCCTTTGCCGATGCGACCATGTTGCCCGCTCCCGCGGCCTTCGCCACAGACCAAGTGACCTCGTTGCCGGAATCCTTCAACAGCCTGCGGCTGCGCCGGCTGGCGCGCGGTGCCGTGCCGCTGCCGGAAGCCGCGCCATGGCCGCGGCCGACGACGCTCGAGCCGATGTTCGGCAAGGACACCTTGCCGGTGCCAGCGCAGGACCTGTTCCAGATCGGCGAGCGCAGCAACGTGCCGATCAAGGCGATGGTGCCGATGCCGCGTCAGGCGCGGCAGACGCCTGCCGCATCGCCGGCGCGCGCTGACAATCTTGCGCGACCGATTTCCATCGAAGCGGGCGCCGCGCGGCGCGCCATTCCCGGCAGCATGCCGGTGACCAGCCCGGGCCTGCAGCCGGGTCCGATCGGCGCACACTGAGCGTCAGGCGGTGGTGATCTTGGTCACGCAGAGGATCACGATCAGGCTGAGGAACAGCAGGTCGATATAGGCCTTCATCTCGCCGGACTGGCGCAGCTCCACCACTTCCTTGACGATGCCGCGGCGCGCGAGAGCCGCCGCCGGCCCCTCCCCGGAGAGACCGCCGAGCCGCCGCGCTTCGAGCTCAAGGCGCTCGATGCACTTGAAAAAGTAGAAGCTGCGCAGCGCCGATACCCCGCGCATCACCGCGTAGCCCATGATCAGACCGGCGAGAATCGCCCGCTGCTGGTAGCTGATATTGAAGTTGAGGCTGAAATAGACCATCGCCAGAAAGGCGAAGTTCGACGCGAAGCGGTAGGCGTAACTGAGATATTTCATGGTCCGCTCCAGTTTTGCTCCGACATCGATTGATCGGCGGTGCGGGCGGAGTGCTAATGGTAACTTGTTACAGGAAAACTAAGGCTGGACCACCAATTGCTCGGATCGCAATCATCCACAGGCCATCTAAGGCAGTCGATCATCGGTTCGGTCAACCATCAATTCCCAGGCGAGGATCGCGGCGGCAATCTGTAACATGCCGGTGGCAGTCTCCGCCCCGGACAGTGAATTGTCCACAGCTGCCGCAAGGGGGCCGCACCGATCAGCCGGCGACACCAAGGAAGTCGCTCATCAGCCTGGGATTGGCTGTGATGTCGGCAGGCGTCCCCTCGAACACAACATGACCGTTGTTGATGCCGTAGACGCGGTTCGCAAAGCTCAGCGCGGCCGCGACGTTCTGCTCGACCACGATCATGGTCCGGCCTTCAGCAGCCAGGTTACGCGCGACCTCGACCAGATCGCGCACAATCAGCGGTGCAAGTCCCTCGAATGGCTCATCCAGAAGGATAATGCGTGCGTCCCGGATCAGCGCCCGTGCGATCGCCAGCATCTGCTGCTCGCCGCCGGACAGGGTTCGCCCATGGGATTTGCGCCGCTCCTTGAGCCGCGGGAAGACCGCATAGATCCGCTCGAACGACCAGGCGTCCGGCGCAGTCAGTGCCGCGATGCGCAGGTTTTCCTCGACGGTCAGCCCGCCGAAGATGGCGCGCTCCTCGGGGACCAGTTGCACGCCCATGCTGGCGATGGCCGACGGCGGCAATCCCCCGATCTGCTTGCCATCGAGACGAATGCTGCCGCTACGCGGCGCCAGCACGCCCATGATCGAGCGCAGCGTCGTGGTCTTGCCGGCGCCGTTGCGACCGAGGAGCGCGACGACTTCGCCCTGCTCGACCCGCATCGACAGATCGAACAGGACATGGGAATCGCCATACAGCGTGTTGATCCGATCGATCTCAAGCAGGCTCATGTGCGTGCAACCCTCCCAGGTAGGCGTCCTGCACGGCCGCATTGCGCCGAATGTCATCCGCCGAGCCGTCGGCGAGCAGCCGGCCCTCGTAGAGCACGGTGATGCGCTCGGCCAGTTCGAAGATCGCATCGAGATCGTGTTCGACGATGACCACGGTCCTCGCGCGGGCGATATCGCGGATCAACGCACAGGTGGAAACCCGCTCGGCGGGGCTCATGCCGGCAAGCGGTTCGTCAAGTAGCAGCACGTTCGGACTGGTGGCCAGCGCCATGCCGATCTCCAGCCGCCGCTTCTCGCCATAGGCCAGAATATGCGCCGGCGTATCGGCGCGATCGCCGAGATCGAGCAGCGCCACGATGGCTTCGATCTGCTGCTCCACCGCGGGCAGGCTGTCGGCCCGACGCCACAGGTCGAGCCGCCACGCTCCACGCTGGCGGGCCAGTGCCGCGATACGCAGGTTCTTGCGCACCGACAGGTTGGCGAAGAGCTGGTTCAGCTGGTTGCTCTTGGCCACGCCAAGCTGGGCGGCCCGGCTGACGCCGACACCGGACAGCTTCTGGCCGAACAGCCGCACCTCGCCCGCTGACGGGCTGACCTCGTCGAGCAGCATCTTGAACAACGTGCTCTTGCCGGCGCCATTGGGGCCGATAACCGCATGGATGGTGCCACGACGCACCTTGAACGAGACGCCGTCGACAGCCTTGAGGCCACCATAGTGCCGCGCCAGCGCGCACGCCTCGAGGGCAATGTCGTCGGTGCCGGTCGCCGCCGCCGGCAACGGCAGGGTGATGTCGACAGGTCGCCTTGCGCCCGTGGCGACAACCACGCCCGCCTCGATAGCCTCTGTCCTGGCCTCCGCGGCGCGCAACCTGGCGAGGTTACGCCGCTCGCTCCACCAATGCGCGATCTCGCCGCCAATGCCCCGCCGCAATCCGATCACCAGAAGGATGAAGGCAATGCCGAGCACCAGCTTCCACAATGTCGCAAGACCGGGGATCAATTGCAGATTGTCGCGCAGCCACAGCCAGACCGCGGCACCGAGCAGCGGCCCGATCAGCGTCCCGGCGCCGCCGACGATGGTCTGCACGACGAGTTGCCCGGAGTGCTCCAGCGAGAACGCATCCGGCGGCATGTAGCTCTGAAACGTGCCCAACAAGCCGCCGGCAAGCCCGGCGTAAAGCGCGGCGATGACGAAGGCGGTCAGCTTGTAGGCCGGGACATGGTGTCCAAGCATTGCCACGCGGCCGGTGTTCTCCTTGATCGCGCGCAGGATGGCGCCGACCGGCGACGCGACGATGCGGCGCGCCAGCACATAACCGGCAAAGAAGATCACGGCGAACAGCACGTACATCGGCATGCCGGCGCTGATGCGCAGCGCGCTGGCGCCGAAGCCGAGCACCGGCACGGGAACGCCGGCTATTCCGTTCTCGCCGCCGGTGTAGTTCGACAGCGGCGAGTTCTCGATGAAATAGGCCATCTGGCCGAATGCCAGGGTGATCATCGTGAAGTAGATTCCGATCCGCCGCACCGCGAGCCAGCCGACCAGCAGCCCGAACACACCCGCGGCCAGCGTTCCCGCCAGCAGCGCCAGCCATACGCTGCCGAGCGTTCCGGACACCAGCAGGTAGGCGGTGACGAAACCGCCGACGCCGTAAAATGCCGCCTGGCCGAATGACAGCAGGCCGGTCAGTCCGAACAGGATATCGAAGCCGAGGCCGAACAAGCCCCAGTTCAGCACCCGGCTCAGCAAGTCCTGGGAGAATCCCAGATGCGGCAGCAGGACGGGCGCCGCAACCAGCGCCAGCAAAACCCCCAGTTCGGGAAGATAGGTGCGCACGGACCTGGACCAGAGGTCGCTCATACCCGACCTTCCGAACCGAACAGGCCCTGCGGACGCAGCACCAGCAGCAGGGCCATCAGCGCGTAGAGCATGACTTCCGAATAGGAGGAGTTGAAGGCGCTGGTCAGGCTGATGATCTCACCGGCGATGAGCCCGCCGACCACCGCGCCCGGGAACGAGCCAAGGCCGCCGAGCACGATCACCACAAAGGACTGGGCCATGAAATTGGCGCCCATATCGGGCGTCACCGAGACCACCGGCGCATAGAGCATGCCGGCGAGCCCGACGGCGACGACGCCGATGGCGAACACCAGCAGGAAGGCGCGGCGCACATTGATGCCGAGAATGCCGACCATGCCGGGATTCTCGATGCCCGCGCGCACCACCAGGCCCATCGAGGTGCGGTACAGAACGAGATAGAGACTGAGCAGCAGTCCGGCGATGATGGCGATCAGCTGCAGGCGATAGGTCGGATAGATCAGGAAACCGAGCTGGGTCGCGCCCTGCCCCCATGACGGCACCGGTACGCGCTGGGCGTTGCCACCGAAGCCGGCGCGGATGCACTCCACCAGCACGATGCCGATTCCGTAGGTGACGAGAATCTGGTCCTCATGCGGACGGTCGTAAAACAGACGGATAATGATGCGCTCGAGCAGGAAGCCGACCACCAGCATGAACACGCAGCCGATCGCCAGCGCCAGCACGAATGACGACGTGTATTGCAGGGCCACGAACACCGTATAGGCGCCCACGGCGAACAATGCGCCGTGGGCGAAATTGAGCACGCCGAGCGTGCCGAGGATGATCGTCAGACCGCTGCTGACCAGCGCCAGCAACGTGCCGAGGGCCAGACCGTTGAACGCCTGGGAGATGAGGACGGGCCAACTCGGCATTGCATTTCCTTCAGGTATAGGGGCCGAGCTTGCAGCCAAAGAAGTCCGGCGTGTTCATCACGCTTTCGCCATCGACCACATCGACGATATCGTAGAAATCTTCCGGATGCTTCATCGCCGCCGGCGCCTTGCCACGCAGGATCGGGATCGGCCGCACCATCTGGTGATCCTCGGCGCGGAAGTAGACCTTTCCGATGGTGGTGTCGTAGGGCGTCGCCTTGGAGGCTTCCATCGTCTTGATCACCTCGACCGGATGGAAGGTGTTGGCGCGCTCAACCGACATCGCCCACAAGTAAGTCTGCATGTAGCCGATATGCGCGCCCCAGCGCGGATAGTACTTGTTCTGGGCGACGAAGCTTTCCACGAACGTCTTGGCCAGCGGGTATTTGTCCTGCAGGCCCCACCAGAAATCGCAGCCGCCGTAGACGCCCTGCATCAGTTCGGCGCCGAGCTCCTTGTCCTGGAACGACGACAGGTTGGGCACCACCAGCTTCATGCGCTTCAGCACGCCGAACTGCTCGGCCTGCTTGGTGGAGGCCACCGCATCGCCGCCGAAGGCGATGTTGACGAACACGTCGGCGCCGCTGTTGGCGATGTTCAGCAGGGCCGAGCTGTAATCGGTGGTGCCGAGCGGCACGACTTCCTTGGCGACCTGCTTCCAGCCCTGTTCGGTCGAGAACTTGGCGAAGCTGTCGTAGACCGTGTGCCCGTAGGTGTAGTCCGGCACGAGGAAAGCGGCCTTGAGGTTCTTGCCGAGCGCCTTGGCGACGACGGGCGCGAGCGCCTTGGCGGCCATGTAGGCGTTCTGCTGCGAGCGGAAGCCATAGCGCTGGCAGTTCTTGCCGGTGATATCGTTGGAGCCGGCGATGCCGACCATGTACAGCACCTTTTCGCGGGAGGCGAGTTCTTCAAGCGCGATGGCGCTGGCTGACGACACCGAGCCCGACACCATGATGGCCTTGTCGCGCTGGATGAACTGCGTCGAGCTCTGCACGTCGAGGTTCGGCTTGCCTTCGGTGTCCGACACCTTGTAGCGGATCTGGCGACCGAGCACACCCTTGCCTTTCAGGCTCCAGGCCTTTGCGGCGTCGCTGCCGGCATTGATCTGCGCGATGGCCAGTTCGTAGCCGAGCTTGAGATCGCCGCCATCGCCGGAGAACACGCCGGTCAGGGGAATGGTCAACCCGACGAACACCGAGTCCGCGGTGACGCCGTCCGGAAATGTGCCGATGCTGGCCGGCGCCTGCGCCATAGCGCCGAATCCCGGCAATGCCAGACCTGCTGCGCCACCGACGCTTCCAAGCAAGAACTTCCGACGGTCAAACTGCATCACGCATCCCCTGTTTTCGATCACCGCCGGATGGCCGGTGAGCTGCGATTTCGACTGGGCCCGCGCCGGGCGGCGCGTGGCGGCGATGAGCGGCAGTTTCCGTTCACCCTGTAGCCTTTCACCTAGCAAGCATCGTGCCCTTCGCGCCGTCATGGCCGGTGCCGACCACCCATGCGCCGCGCGTGCGGCAAAATGCCTGCCTATCCTTCCAGTGCGAGCGGTTCGACGGGATCCGCGATCGCGGTTGCATCCGCCTCGTTGGTAAACGTCACCGGGTGAAGACGACGGCGGTTGACCCGCAGATCGAAAACGTCGAAGCGGTTGTAGTAACCGACCACATCGTGAAACTGCTTGGGCTCGACGCATTTGTTGAGATCGATATCAGCGTAGAGAATGCCCTCGTCCTCGCACAGCGACTCGCCGATCTGCTCGCCGGTGGGGTCGAGGAAGAACGACGCCGCGCGCGGCGTGCCGTCGAGCACGGCGGCGGCCGATGGATCGCGTGCCACCAGCATGTCGCGCGCCGCCTTGTCGAGCACGCCGGCAGTGACTAGGCCGAACACCTTGGCTTCGAAGCAATGCGCGCTGGCGCGAATGCGGGTCGCGGCGGCGATGTGGTAATTCACGCCATCGGAGGGCCGCCGCGTCGGCCACACCGGCGGCCAGCTCGAAATGTGAAACTGCTCGCCCTGCGCCATCAGCGCGTAGCGCGCGAGGGGATTGGTGTTCTCACCGCAGATCAGTTGCCCGATCCTGCCAATCCTGGTGTCGACCACGCGCAGGCCTGCGCCGTCGCCCGGACTCCAGATCAGCTTTTCGTAGAACGTCGGCACCAGCTTGCGGTGATGATTGAGGATGGCCCCATCGTCGCCGATCAGCAAATTCGAATTCCAGATCGCCCCGACGCTGGCCGGCGACTTCTCGCTGATGCCGATCGAGACGAAGATGCCCAGCGCCCGCGCTTCGTCGCGAATGGCCTTGACCTCAGGCCCGTCGACCAGCACCGACTGGTCGGCCATGCGCACGAACAGGTCGTGATTGTCGATCGGCGCCCACAGCGCGGCCCATACCGGGAAGGCCGGAATGAAGGTCTCCGGAAATGCCACCAGCGCCGCACCGTTGCCGGCTGCCTCACGGATGAGCGCCAGCGCCTTTTTCGTGGTCGCAGCCTTGTCCAGAAATACCGGCGCAGCGTGCACCGCAGCAGCCTTGAAGGTTGGAAGCATCGATCTGTCCCCTGTTCCTGGCAGGCTAGGTGGCTTGGCGCGCCGGCGGGTATAGGAAATTCTGCAACCCGGCTTGCAACCTGACCGCTGCGCCGCGATGCTGGCGATGCCGCGACGTTGGCACACCTCTTGCTGCTGGATGGCCATGCAGGATTTCAACGGACTCGACTGGGACGATCTCAAGGTCTTTCTCCACGCCGCGCGCGGCGGCAGCCTGGGCAGTGCCGCCAGACGGCTGCGTGTCGATCAATCCACCATCAGCCGCCGGATCGCGCATCTCGAGAGTACCCTCGGGATCGCGCTGTTCGAGCGGCTGCCGTCAGGCCTGCGCGTCAACGAGGCCGGCGACCGCCTGCTGTGCCACGCTGAGCGCATCGAGAGCGCGGTCATCGCCATGCGCGAGGACGTGCAATGCGGCGGCACGCAGATGGCAGGCCGGGTCCGGCTGGCCACCATGGAAGGCATTGCGTCGCTCTATCTCGCGGCGCGGCTATCGCGGCTGCGCCGGCAGCACCCCCACCTGACAGTCGAACTGCTGACGTCGCCGCAGACCGTGTCGGTCAACCGCCGCGAAGCCGATCTCTTCCTCAGCTTCTTCCAGCCGAGAGGGCAAGGCATGGTGTCCGAGCAACTCGGCAGCTTCCGGCTCGGCCTCTACGGTGCGCGGGATTATCTCGACCGCGAGGGAATGCCCGACAGCGCCGCCGATCTCGCACGGCATAGCTTCGTGACCTATATCGACGATCTGATCCAGCTCGACTCGGTGCGCTGGCTTGACGACATCATCAAGACGCCGAACGTCAGCTTTCACTCCAACAGCATGATCGCCCAGATGAACGCCGCTGCCGGCGGAATCGGTCTGGTGCTGCTGCCGAGTTTCGCGGTCGAGGGACGCCGTGACCTCATGCCGGTCCTGCCACGACAATTGTCAACCTCTCGCGAGCTCTGGCTCAACGTCCACACCGACCTGCAATTCGTGCCGCGCATTCGCGCGGTGTCGGGCTTCCTGAAAGCCACGTTCAAGGCGGATCCGACCATGCAGGCGAATACGTCCGGCGCGCAATTGCTCGATGCGTTGATGGACGGCGAACACCTCAAGCCCGTCATTCCTGCCCAGAGGCTGCAGGGTGCGGCGGCGATGGAGCGCGCCGCGCCGCGACGGACCACGCGCCTCTGATCGGATCGGTGACAGGAACAGGTGCGGATGATCACCGATCTAGATGATGGTCCGCATCGCGGGCTGCATTGCCTGACGCTCTATTTTCCCCAGCGCAGCACGACCGGATCGAGGCGCTTGGCAATCTCCAGAAGACCCGCGCGCGTCGCCGGATGCACGTTCTGCAGCGGATGGCGAACCATGTCCGACCCGATTACGCCGCCCTCCTTCATCAGGATCTTGCAGGCCTGCAAACCGCATTGCCGGTTCTCGTAATTGATCAGCGGCAGCCAGCGTGCATAGGCCGCCGCCGCCTCTTCACGTTGCCCGGCGAAATAAGGATCCACGATCTGCCGGATGCCGTCGGGGTAGCCGCCACCGGTCATGGCGCCGGTCGCGCCGGCATCCAGATCGGCCATCAGGGTGATGGCTTCTTCGCCGTCCCAAGGGCCGACAATGCTGTCGCCACCCGCCGCGATGAGATCGCGCAGCTTGGCGGCGGCCATCGGGACCTCGATCTTGAAATAGCTGACGTTGCCGATGTCCCTCGCCATGCGTGCCAGAAAGTCGACCGAGAGCGGCGTCCCCGCGACCGGGGCGTCCTGGATCATGATCGGGATGTCGATGGCATCGGAGACGACGCGATAGAAATCGAAGATCGCCTTTTCGGACACGCGAAAGGTGGCGCCGTGATAGGGCGGCATGACCATCACCATGGCGGCGCCGGCCTGCTGGGCCTGCCTGCTGCGGACGGCGCAGATCGACGAGCTGAAATGCGTGGTCGTGACGATGACCGGCACCCGGCCGGCGACATGCGCGAGCACCGCATGCATGATCTGGTCCCGTTCGGCGTCGGTCAGGACGAACTGTTCGGAGAAGTTGGCGAGAATGCAGATGCCGTTGGAGCCGGCGTCGATCATGAAATCGATACAGCGCCGCTGGCCATCGAGATCGAGCTCGCCGCGATCGTTGAAAATCGTCGGCGCGACAGGAAAAACGCCGCGATAGGTGCGAATGCTGGCTTGGCTCATCTTGGTCCTCTTCGGATGCGATTCTTGATTGTCGCGCGCCGCGAACCATCGCCGACCGGACAATCGACCGGTGGCGGCAGGATTGGCTCGCAGCCGGCGCAATCTCAACGCCATCGCCGGGCAAAAAGCAACTGCGGAGCCCGCCGCGCATACCGCGGGCTTGAACCGAAAGATGAGTGATTTCAACAAAGTATGAGGTGTGGTGCGCTCGGAGGGACTCGAACCCCCACCCTGTTACGGACTGCCACCTCAAGGCAGCGCGTCTACCAATTCCGCCACGAGCGCTAAAGAATCCGGCCCCGGACTTTCGCCCGACCGGATCAACCGGCGCCGATGTAACAAATCAATGATGGGGGGACAAGGGCTGCGGAGCGATCCGCACCACCTATCTGTGGTCTGCGCTCCGCGGCAACATTTGCTTGACTTCGACCGCGATGCGGTTGCGGTTGACCTGCACCACGCCGCTGGCGATCGGCAGGTTGTTGGCGAGGATCCGCACCTCATCCTGCTCGCCGGCATCCAGCTCAATGATGGCGCCGCGGCTGAGCCGCATCACCTGATGGACGGGCATCGAGGTGGTTCCGAGGACCACCATGATATCGACTGTGACATTATCGAGGGTTGGCACTGGGGACCTGAACTCACACATGCAAGATTGCATTGCCCAGAGATCAACACGTTATGGTTAGCCAATGGTTAATGATCGCCAGACCCTCGATTTGACGCCGTTTGCGCAGGCAACGGGCGCCGCAGCCGTGGAATGGCGGGTGTCCGACGCCCCCGTCGGCTATCCCGAATCCGTGGCGGCGATGGAATCACGCGCCGCGGCCATTGCCGCCGGCGAGGCGCCGGAACTGGTCTGGCTGCTCGAGCACCCCCCGCTCTACACCTCCGGCACCTCGGGCAAGGCCGGCGACCTGCTGGACGCGCGTTTCCCGCTGTACGAGACCGGGCGCGGCGGCCAGGTCACCTATCACGGACCGGGCCAGCGGGTTGCCTATGTGATGCTCGACCTCAAGGCGCGACGGCCGGACGTGCGGGCCTATGTGGCCGGCTTGGAAGAGATGATCATCCGCACGCTCGCCGCCTTCAACGTCAGGGGCGAACGGCGTGAAGACCGTGTCGGCGTCTGGGTCGCGCGGCCCGACAAGGGACCGGGTCACGAGGACAAGATCGCCGCCATTGGCGTCCGGCTGCGGCGCTGGGTCTCGTTCCATGGCATCGCCATCAATGTGGAGCCCGACCTCAGCCATTTTGAGTCGATCGTGCCGTGCGGCGTGGTCGATCCCCGCTATGGCGTCACCAGCCTGGTCGACCTCGGCCTGCCCGTTGGCATGACCGACGTCGACATCGCGCTGCGCCAGGCCTTTGCCGAGGTGTTTGGCGAAGCGGATGCGCGAATGGCGGAAACGACCGCCTGAATTTCCGATTCGAATGTCAAACAGCTAAGCGCTCTCGTTCTCGCGGCGCCTATGGCGTCCGAGGTGTGAGCAGTCCTCCCCTCCAGACATGAGGGGAGCGGCGCGCCGGCAGGCGCGGTTGTGGTAGTTGGGACGCGATCCGTCACGCCGTCGCAACGGCGAAGCGGGTCGCGGCGCCTGCAGGCGCGCCACCGCGGGGTTTATGGCGAGGGGACCGTGCTTCCGGGCTGGCACGTGAACTCCCTTTGGGAGCCACTCCGGCGGGATTTCGCCCGCCTTTCGCCATCCGCGTCCAGCCACTCAAGGCAGAGCCCCCGTAGTAGGGCCCGGACGGTGACCCCAGCCTCCCGGGGCGTGCTTGCGAGGCACGCGCGCGGGACACCGCATCCGGCTCCACTCTCAAGACGCCTCATGACAGCGCCCCTCGTTGAGCAGGACAAGGAGACTATAAGTCTGATATAGGATTTTTGTCAACGAGCATGTATCAACAAAATCAGATCGTCGATAGCACCGAAAACCGTTCGCCGGTGGCGCGCAGCTTTAAGGCGTCGGGATGGCCCTCCTCGTCAACCACGCCGTCGACGCGCGCCGCGGACGGGCCCTGGCGGCACAGCGCGATCATCTCCGCGACCACCTGTTCGGGGCCAGCGAGAAGCGCCTCGACACTGCCGTCGCGGCGATTGCGCACCCAGCCGTCGAGGCCGAGGCCTTCGGCGGTGAATTCCAGCCAGGCGCGATAGCCGACGCCCTGGACCCGGCCGCGGATGGTGACCTGACGGATCGCCTCGACCATCTATTTCTTCAGCCCAAGCACATCGGCGGCGCGCTGTTTGACGAGGGCCGCGCGGGTCACCCAGTCCATCAGATCCGATGACGCGAGGCCCTGCAACTCCTTGGGCGCAGCACCGTCGCGCACCGCCTGCAGGGTGGCGAAGATTGCCTGCGTCGCCGCGGCGATCGGCGCATGGCCCTGCACTGCGATGCGCACACGCTGCGCGGCCAGGAAGTCCCAGTCGGCCATCTCCTCGGTCGGGCCGCCGAGCACGATCGGCAGCGTGGTCGCGGCGCTGATCGCTTCGAGCTCGGCGCGCGTCTTGACGCCGGTGAACATCAGCGCATCGACGCCCTCGGCCTGATAAGCGCGTGCGCGCACGATGGCGTCATCCACCGAGGTGATCGACGCCGCACCGGTGCGGCCGACGATGACCAACGACGAGATCGCCGCGCGCCTGCAGCGCCGCCCTGATCTTGCCGACGCCCTCGTCATGCGAAATCAATTGCTGCTTCGAAACGCCATAGGCCTGCGGCAGCAGCGTATCCTCGATGGTGAGGCCGGCGGCGCCGGCCATCTCCAGCTCCTGCACGGTGCGGCGGACGTTGAGCGCATTGCCGTAGCCGTGATCGGCATCGACCAGCACCGGCAGCGTCGCCGCACGCGCCATGCGGCGCATCTGTTCGGCCAGCTCGGTGAGCGTGATCAGCGCGATGTCGGGATCGCCGAGCACCGCCAATGACGCCGCCGAGCCGCCGAACATGCCGACCTCGAAGCCGATGTCCTCGGCGATGCGCAGCGAGATCGCGTCATAGACCGAGGCCGGACGCAGGCATTTGTCGCCGGCCAGGATCTCCCGCAAAACGGCGCGGCGAGTGCGGAAGGTCATGCGAATTCGAGGATCAGCGCGTCGACCGCCAAGGTGGCGCCGGCGACAGCGTGGATCTTCTTGACGATGCCGTCGCGTTCGGCGCGCAGCACGTTCTGCATCTTCATCGCCTCCACCACCGCCAGCGTCTCGCCGGCCTTGACGTCCTGGCCCTCGGTCACCGCGATCGACACCACAAGGCCGGGCATCGGGCACAACAGCTTCTTGCCGGTATCGGCCTTGACGCCGACCGGCATCAGCCGCGCCGCGACCGCCTCGGCCTCGGTGAAGACATTGACGGCGACCTCATAGCCCTGGTGCGCGAGGCGGATGCCGTTGGGAATCGGCCGCACCTGCATGGCCACCACGTGGCCGTCGACGGTGCCTTCCCAGACCGGATTGCCGGGCGTCCACGGCGACACCAGCCGGTGCGGATTGCCGACGCTGCCGTCGGCCGCGACGAAGCGCACCGCCACGCCGTCGCCGTCGCGTGTCACGTCGAGCGCGATCTCGTCGCGCTCCAGCCACACCGCACGCCGGCCGGCCCGGGTCACGGCACGGCCGGTGAGCTGGCCGGAGATCTGTCGCTTGCGCTCACCGATCACATGGTCGATGGCCGCGGCCACCGCCGCGATGCGGCGCGCCACTTCGCCTTCCGGCGGTCGCGCGGCAAATCCCTTGGGGAATTCCTCGGCGATGAAGCCGGTGGAGAGGTTGCCCTCGCGCCAGCGCGGATGGTTCATCAAGGCCGACAGGAACGGAATGTTGTGACGGATGCCCTCGATGTAGAAGGCATCGAGCGCATGGGACTGCGCTTCGATCGCGGCGGCGCGCGACGGCGCGTGGGTGACCAGCTTGGCAATCATCGGGTCGTAATAGATCGAGATCTCGCCGCCCTCCTCCACGCCGGTGTCGTTGCGCACGGTGATGCCGTCGACGCTGCTCTCGGCGGGCGGACGATACTTGATCAGGCGGCCGATCGAGGGCAGGAAATTGCGGAACGGATCTTCGGCATAGACGCGGGATTCAACCGCCCAGCCGGTCAGCGTGACATCCTTCTGCGCCATCTGAAGCTTCTCGCCGGCGGCGACGCGAATCATCTGCTCCACCAGGTCGACGCCGGTGATCAGTTCGGTGACGGGATGCTCGACCTGCAGCCGGGTGTTCATCTCGAGGAAGTAGAAGCTCTTGTCCTGCGCGGCGACGAATTCCACGGTGCCGGCGGAATCGTAATTCACCGCCTTGGCCAGCGCCACCGCCTGCTCGCCCATCTTGCGCCGGGTGGCCTCGTCGAGCAGCGGGCTCGGCGCCTCCTCGATGACCTTCTGGTTGCGGCGCTGGATCGAGCATTCGCGCTCGCCGAGATAGATGACGTTGCCGTGCTTGTCGCCAAGCACCTGGATCTCGATATGGCGGGGGTCGACGATGAACTTCTCGATGAACACGCGGTCGTCGCCGAACGAGGACTTTGCCTCGGCGGTGGCGAGGCCGAAGCCTTCCTCGACTTCCGACGTCGAATAGGCGATGCGCATGCCCTTGCCGCCGCCGCCGGCCGAGGCCTTGATCATCACGGGATAGCCGATCTCGTCGGCGATCCGGATCGCGTGCTTGCCGTCGGTGATGACGCCGAGATGGCCGGGCACCGTGGAGACGTTGGCCTTGGCCGCGGCCTTCTTGGATTCGATCTTGTCGCCCATCGCGGCGATGGCGCCGGGGTTGGGACCGATGAAGACGATGCCTGCGGCTTCCAGCGCGCGCGGAAAGGATTCACGCTCCGAGAGGAAGCCGTAGCCGGGATGCACCGCCTCGGCGCCGGTCTTCTTGCAGGCCTCGATGATCTTCTCGATCAGCAGATAGCTCTCGCTCGCCGCCGGCGGCCCGATCAGGACGGCCTCGTCGGCCATCTCCACATGCAGCGCGTCGCGGTCCGCTTCGGAATAGACGGCCACCGTCTGGATGCCCATGCGGCGGGCGGACTTGATGATGCGGCAGGCGATCTCGCCTCGGTTGGCGATCAAAATTCGTTTGAACATGAGCTGTTTACTTGCAACCTTGGGGCGGGCTCCGGCCAAGCGGGCCGGCGGCGCAATGTGGCATGTGGACGCGGCTGTAACAATTCTGTCGCACAGAAAAACTACAGAATGGCAGCGGCCGAAACGGCCGGAACCGGTTCGAAATGGGGATTTCCATGCGCTGCGCCATCGCAATCTTGTCCGTTGGGCTAACCGTTCTTTCAGCCAACACGGCTTTCGCCCAAAATAGCCCTCCCCGCAACCTGATTTTGTTCGTTCCGGACGGCCTGCGGGCCCTCAAGGTGACCCCCGAAACCGCGCCGGCCATGGCCGCGCTGCGCGACAAGGGCGTCAACTTCAAGAACTCCCATTCACTGTTTCCGACCTTCACCATGGCCAATGCGTCGGGCATGGCCACAGGACATTACCTCGGCGACACCGGCACCTTCAGCAACTCGATCTATACTGGCCACCCCACCCCGGTGCAGAACGGCAGCACGATCCCGTTCATCGAGCATGACCAGGTGCTCGGCGACCTCGACGAGCAGTTCAATGGCGACTACCTCAACGAAGAGTCCCTGCTGAAGGCCGCGCGCAGTGCCGGCTTCAGCACCGCGGCCATCGGCAAGGTCGGCCCGACCCTGGTGTTTGACCACACAGAACGCACCGGCACCAAGAGCATCATCCTCGACGACCAGACCGGCGCTGTCGACAAGGACGGCAAGCTGATCGGCATTCCCCTCTCCGACGAGATCAAGGCGGCGCTGACCGCCGCCAACCTGCCGCTGGCGACGCCGTCGCGCGGCGACAACGGCAAGGCCGGCGATGCCAAGACTCCCGGCACCGTGGTCGCCAACATCGCGCAGCAGGGCTACCTCGCCGACGTCGCCACCAAGGTGGTGCTGCCGATGTTCAAGGCGCGCAACAAGCCGTTCGTGCTGGTGTTCTGGGCGCGCGATCCCGACGGCAGCCAGCACAACACCGGCGACAGCCTCAACACCGTGACGCCCGGTATCAACGGCCCGACCTCGATGGCCGCCATCAAGAACACCGACAACAACCTCGCGCAGTTGCGCAAGGCGCTCGACGATCTCGGCCTCGCCGCCTCGACCAACATCATCGTGTCCGCCGACCATGGCTTCTCGACGATCTCCAAGGAGAGCAAGACCTCGACGACCATCAAGGGCACCTACCCCGACACCCCGGCCGGCTTCCTGCCGCTCGGCTTCTTCGCCATCGACCTGGGAAGGGCGCTCGACCTGCCGCTGTTCGATCCCAACAGCAAGTTCGCTGCCGTCGCCGACAATGACTATCCGAAGGCCGGCAATGCCTACCTCGGCAAGGATCCCGCAAAACCGGAGCTGATCGTCGCCACCAATGGCGGCTCCAACCTGATCTACCTGCCGACCAAGGATAAGGCGCTTGCGGCACGTACCGTGAAGGCACTGCTGGCGCAGGACTATGTCAGCGGCATCTTCGTCGACGACTCGCTGGGCTCGTTCCCCGGCGCGCTGCCGATGTCGGCGATCAACCTGTCCGGCAAGGCGGTCACGCCGCATCCGGCCATCGCCGTCAGCTTCCGCTCCTACGCCACCGGCTGCGACGTCCCCACCAATTGCTCGGTGGAGGTCGCCGACACCGTGTTGCGCCAGGGCCAGGGCATGCATGGCAGTTTTGGCCGCGGCGACACCATGAACTTCATGGCAGCCATCGGCCCGGATTTCAAAACCGGATATGTCGACGCGCTGCCGGTCAGCAACGCTGACGTCGGCATCACCGCGGCCAAGCTGCTCGGCCTCAGCCGCAAGGCCAACGGTCACCTGATCGGCCGCGTCATGACCGAAGCCATGCCCAACGGCAAAACGCCGAAGGCGGTTTCGGACACCGTCCGCTCGAAGCCCGACGCCCAGGGCCTGCGCACCGTCCTGCTGTTGCAGCGCGTCGGCGAGCAGCGCTACTTCGACGTCGCCGGCTTCCCCGGCCGCACCGTCGGGCTCGATGCCGACAAGCCGAAGACGGCGGGGAAGTAAGCCCTGCTTAAGCTGCGGACCGGATCGGCTTCACCAGCAGCGAAGCGGGGATCTTCCACGCTTCGCTGATCGTGTGGATCATCTCCACGGTCAGCGCCCGGCGTCGGTTCAGTAGCTCGGACGCACGCGACCGCGAGCCCAGCAATTCCGCGAGCTCGGCCTGGGAATGGCCGAGCTCGTCGATGGCATAGTTCAGCACATCGATCGGATCAGACGCATCGGCATTCGGCCAGCGCGTGTCCTCGTACTTCTCGACAAGCGTTGCAAGAATGTCGAGCTTGTCGCCGTCTTCGGTGCCGACCGCGGCCCCCCAAAGCCGTTCAATTTCGCGCAGCGCGGCAAGATGATCGTCGTCGTTTCGAATGGGGTGAATGTCCATGATGCTACCCTTTTCAGAACTGCGAGACGGTCAAAGCGTCGATGCGATCATATTCGGCGTGCGTGCCAATGAACTTGATGAACGCAATGCGTCTGGCGAAATCAAATGCCACGATCATCCGAAAATTTCCGCCTGCGACTTCAAATCTCACACGCCTCCCGTCGAGAACCTTCGCACTCGGAGCAGCGCGGCGGACGTCATCCATCGAGCCCCAATCGCTTGCCCTGACCTGCGCTCGCCAGCGCATAAGCGCAATTATTGTCTCTGGATGTTTCTCTGCATAGGCAGCGAGCACGCGCCACGAGATAATGCGCATACAAAAGCATGTTCCCGGATCGGGAACATGGCAACAAAAAACGGCGGGACAAGCCCCCGCCGTTCTTCAAATTTAGATCTCGTGCGTCCGGCTTAAACGCCGAGGTCGAACACGTTCGGCAAAGCCAGCGGCATGGTGGCGGCGCCGACGATGGTGGCGACCAGGGTCATCAGCGTGCGGTTGCTGCGACGCTTGCCGCGCATCTGGCTGGCGATCCATTCCAGCACTTCGATGTTGACGCCGACGGCGCGGGTCGGCGCCCAGCTGTCGATCGCGGTGTCGGGCGACAGCGCCACGGCACGCGGCGGCACCGGCAGTCCGGATGCGGCGGCGGCGTGATGCACCACGGCCTTGGCAAACAGGTCGTCGAAGCGGCCTTCGTCGCTGCGATCGGCGGCGGCGTCGTTGATCTCGAACAGCGCCTCGGCCTCGTCGCGGCTGACCGGCTGGTTGGCGACACCCGCGGCCGTCAGGATGCGCGCGCACCAGGCGGCGTCATCGGCGTCCAGCGCGCGGGAAAAATGGATGCGGCCCCGGGTGGTCGGTCCCTCGCCGGTGATCACTCCGTCGCGCACGACCGCGAGGGCTTGCGCCGCCGTGATGCGATCCAGGATGCCGGAGGTCTCGATGGCGCCGATCTGTTCGGCGGGGGCTGCGGTGGACATTTGATTTTCTCTCATGGTCTTTTCATTCTGAACCCCAGCATTTTCATGCGGGTCTTAACGCTCGGTTAATAATCGGTCCCGTAGTCGCCCCGTCGTAAACAGGCGGTTATTGGTCGCTGCGGCGGGGTGCTTGGTTCAGGGATGTCGCAACCCGGTCAGGCGGGATTGGGCCGCCCAAGCGGCAATATCGCGGCGCCGCAGATTTGCCGCAGGCCGTGATTTTTCCGCCACCGCGGGGAGCGGTAAACGAAAGATTGCGGTCCGGAGCGCGCATGGAGAAGGATCTTGTCCTTTTTGCCGGCCGGTTCCCTTTGCCGTCCCTGCCCCGTATAGTCCCGTTGCGATTTTAAGCCGTAACTTGAACGAGATGAGGGCGAGACATGACACTCCAGATTGGCGCCGTGGCACCGGATTTCGAGGCCGAGACCACCGCCGGGCGCATCCATTTCCATGACTGGATCGGCAACAGCTGGGCGATGCTGTTCTCGCACCCCAAGGACTTTACCCCGGTCTGCACCACCGAGCTGGGCGCGCTGGCGAAACTGCAGCCGGAGTTCGACAAGCGCGGGGTCAAGCTGATCGGACTCAGCGTCGATCCGGTCACCAAGCACACGCTTTGGGTCGATGACATCAAGGAAACCCAGGGCTACGAGCCGACCTTCCCGATGATCGGCGACACCGACTACAACGTTTCGAAACTCTACGGCATGCTCCCGGCGGCCGTCTCCGGCGACGCCAACGTCCGCACCGCTGCTGACAACCAGACCGTCCGCAACGTGTTCATCATCGGGCCGGACAAGAAGATCAAGTTGGTGCTGGTCTATCCGATGACCACCGGCCGCAACTTCCAGGAAATCCTGCGGGTCATCGACTCCTTGCAGATGACCGCCAAGCACCGCGTCGCGACGCCGGCCGACTGGCAGCAGGGCGAGGACGTCATCATCGCCGGCTCGGTGACCAACGACGAGGCCAAGACGATCTATCCGGACGGATGGAAAGAACCGAAGCCGTATCTCCGCATCGTGCCGCAGCCGAAGTAGGTCGCCAGCACTGAACGACCAAGGGCGCCCCGCGATGCGGGGCGCCCTTTGATTTTCCGGAAGAGATATCAGCCACACAGTTCAGGCCGCCGTTGCCGCCCTCGCCGCTTCCGTGTCCCGGGCCGGCGGCAGTCCGAACATCCGGCCGTACTCGCGGGTGAATTGCGGCACGCTCTCATAGCCGACCGCGAACGCCGCGCTGCTCGCCGACAATCCCTCCGCAGCCATCAACCGCCGCGCCTCGATAAGACGCAACTGCTTCTGGAATTGCAGCGGCGACAGCGAGGTGACGCTGCGAAAATGCTGGTGGAAAGACGACGGACTCATTCCGGCTATCGCCGCCAGACGCTCGACCGGCAGCGGCCGCGCGAACTCGGTGCGCAGCACGGCGACGGCCCCCGCGATCCGCTGGGCGTGGCTGTCCTGCCAACCGAGCCGGCGAATGGCGGGGCCGTGCCGGCCGGCCAGCAGCCAGTAGTGCATCTCGCGCAGCATCTGCGGGCCCAGCACAGGCACCGCCGCCGGCCACTCCAGCAAATGCATCAGCCGCAGCGCCGCGTCGGCAACCTCGCCGTCTGTCGGTTCGACCCGCACCGCCGCACCTTCCGCCACGGTCAACGCCGCCATCTGCAACGTCAGTTCGGCGATCACCGCCAGATCCAGTTCGACAACCAGGGAAAGATAGGGCGCGGCGTCACTGGCGCGGGTGATCTGGCTGACAATCGGCACGTCCGCGGTGATCAGCAGCGAGTCGCCGGCGCCGAACGCAAAGAGATCGGACCCCATCGCCACCTGCTTGCTGCCCTGCAGGACGAGGCAGACCATCGGCTTCGAGATCGCGTGGACCAGGCCGCTTGGTGCGGTCGAACGGACGATCATCAGGCCACCAATGGGGCTCCGGGCAAACCCGGCCGGATCGGCAAAGGCCTCTGCATAGCGGCTGGCGACAATGAGCAAGGTTTCGGTCATGGCGCGATCCTAACCGATCGCCTGATGTCGCGCACCTGTCCTGGAGGAATAGGCAAGCATTGCCGAGGTTTCGGCAACGACGTCCGGAGGCCCGACCAGTATCCAGCCGGTCATCGCAACAGGAGTTGAAGCATGACCAGCATGACCAGCATCACCATCGTCACCGGCGCCAGCCGCGGACTCGGCCGCAATACCGCCCTCTGCATTGCCCGCCGCGGCGGCGATGTCATCGTCACCTATCAGAGCCGGGCGGAAGATGCGCAGGCGGTGGTCGCCGAGATCACCGCGATGGGCCGCACCGCAATCGCCTTCCCGCTCGACACCGGCAACATCGCCGGCTTCGCCGATTTCGCCGCCCGCCTGCGCGCCGCGTTGCGCACCCACTGGCAGCGCGACACGTTCGATCATCTCGTCAACAATGCCGGCCACGGCGACCATGCGTTGATCGAGCAGACCACCGCGGCGCAGTTCGATCGGCTGGTCGACGTGCATTTCAAGGGCGTCTACTTCCTGACCCAGGCACTGCTGCCGCTGATCGCGGACGGCGGTCGCATCGTCAACCTGTCGTCCGGCCTGACGCGAATGTCGTTCTCCGGCTATGCGGCCTACGCTGCAGTGAAGGGCGCTGTCGAAGTTCTCACCCGTTACATGGCCAAGGAACTGGGGCCCCGCGGCATTGCCGTCAATACGGTGGCACCGGGCGCAATCGAGACCGACTTCGGCGGCGGCGGGGTGCGCGACAATCCGGATATCAACAGGCTGTTCGCCGGCATGACCGCGCTCGGCCGCGTCGGGCTGCCCGATGACATCGGGCCGATGATCGCCAGCCTGTTGTCGCCGGACAACCGCTGGGTCAATGCGCAGCGGATCGAGGTGTCGGGCGGACAAGGCCTCTAGGACCTGATCGCCATGGAAGAAACCTTGTCCCGGACGCGATGCGGCACGAAGTGCTGCATCGCAGAGCCGGGACCGTTGCGAACTCCGGCTTCTGGTACGGTCCCGGCTCTGCGACGCACCGCGCTCCAAGCGGGGCGCAGTGCGTCGCGTCCGGAACACGATTCAGTAAAAGCCAATTCCGCTCTAGCCGGCGGCGCGCCGGCGGACAATGGCCCGCCGGCTCCCTACCTTACAGCTTCGGCACCAGCCAGTTGGTGATCAGCAGGCCGAGGCTCGCCGACAGCGCGGTGACGAAGCTGCCCCACGTCACGTCCACCAGTACCACCGGCCAGGTCCAGTGCTTGAGCAGCGAGAGCGACGTCAGCTCGAAGGTGGCGTAGCAGAAGAAGCCGAACAGCGCGCCATAGAGCAGCGTCGATTGCCAGGTGGCGTCGGGCGAGCCGCTGACGAAGACCAGGATGCCGACGATATAGAGCAGATAGAACAGGATCGCGGGCGCGAGGCGAACCTCGCCGAGCATGTCGCCGACCTGCGACTGGAAGAAACTCTTGGCCACGGTGCCGAGAAACAGGAAGTCGATGGGGATCAGGACGACGAACGTCGCCAGATAGAGAAATGCGTAGCGCTTCACGTCGGCCTCCGGAAAAGATCTGTTGCGCAATCTCATGATACGCGCCAGGGCGCACAAAGTTGCAAAAGATCGCTGGGGACGGACTGGAAACATTGCGCGTCGTCTGTGTTAAAAATGTCCGATGACCGACACATCTCCTTGCATCGTCTGGTTTCACGACGATCTCCGCCTCTCCGATCACCCCGCCTTGCACGCCGCGTCGAAGACCGGCGCGCCGGTGATCTGTCTTTATGTGCTCGACGAGCACAGCGCCGGCATCCGGCCGCCAGGCGGCGCGGTGCGCTGGTGGCTGGCGCAGTCGCTGCGCGCGCTGCTGACGAGCCTCGAGGCGATCGGTGGCACGCTGGTACTGCGCCGCGGCCGCGCCGCCGACGTGATCGCTGCCGTGGCGCGCGAGGTCGATGCGGCCCAAGTGTTCTGGAACGAGATCGCGCAGGTTCCGCATCTCGCCGTCGCCGACGAGGTGATCGCGGCCCTCGCCGACCTCAATGTCGGCGCGCAGAGTTTTGATGGCGACCTGCTCGCCAGGCCCGCCAGCGTGCGCACCAAGGAGGGCCGCGGCCTGCGCGTGTTCACGCCGTTCTGGCGGCGGGTGGTGGCGATGGGCGATCCAGCGAAGCCCCTGCTCGCACCGAAGGCGCTGAAGTCCGCCCCGAGAGTTGCGGGCGATTCCCTCGCTGACTGGCAGCTCGAACCATCGCGGCCGGACTGGGCCGCAGGCTTGCGCGCGACGTGGACGCCTGGCGAAGCCGCAGCGCACAAACGGCTGTGCAACTTTCTCAACAGCGGCATCGGCGGCTATGCGAGCGAACGCGACCGGCCGGATCACGACGGCACCTCGCGGCTGTCGCCGCATCTGCGGTTCGGCGAGATCAGCCCACGGCAGGTGTGGTACGCCGCGCGCTTCGCTGCCGCGGAACATCCAAAGGTCGCCACCGACATCGACAAATTCCTCAGCGAGGTCGGCTGGCGCGAGTTCTGCCGTCATCTCTTGTTCGACGTTCCCGACCTCGCCGAGCGCAATCTGCAGCCCGCGTTCGACGACTTTCCGTGGAAGGCCGACCGCAAGGCGCTGCGCGCCTGGCAACGCGGCCAGACAGGCTATCCGATCGTCGATGCCGGCATGCGCGAGCTCTGGCACACCGGCGTGATGCACAATCGCGTCCGCATGGTTGTCGCTTCGTTCCTCGTCAAGCACCTGCTGATCGACTGGCGCGAAGGCGAAAAGTGGTTCTGGGATACGCTGGTCGACGCCGATGCCGGCAGCAATCCTGCCAACTGGCAATGGGTCGCAGGCTGCGGTGCCGATGCCGCGCCCTACTTCCGGGTGTTCAATCCGATCCTGCAGGGAAAAAAATTCGATCCCGACGGACTCTACGTTCGACGCTGGGTGCCGGAGTTGAAGGCGATGCCCTCGAAGACCATCCATGAGCCGTGGAACGCTAGCCCGCTAGAGCTTGGCGTCGCCGGCGTCACGCTCGGCAAGAGCTATCCGACGCCGATCATCGATCACAAAGCGGGTCGCGAGCGCGCGTTGAAGGCCTATGCGGCGACACGAAACAGTTGACTACACGTCGCTCACACTTCATCTGAGAACCGAATCGGACTACCGTCAGAGAATCGATAACCTTTGGGGGATAAGATGAAAGACGACACTCCGATTTTGGAGCAGATGACAGACGCTCTCAGTAGCGCTGCCGATGCGACAAAAGAAGCCGCCACTTCCTTGGTGAAGAAGGTCCGCAAGGCCACCACCAAGAAAACGGCGAAGAAGCCCGCGGCAAAGAAAGCCGCAAAGAAGTCGACCAAGAAACCTTCGGCCAAGAAATCTTCGGCCAAGACAACCAAGAAAGCGAAAAAGACAGTGGCAAAATCAGTGAAGAAGACCGCCAAGAAGGCCTCCAAGGCAGCCAAGACCACCAAGAAGGTCGCCAAGAAGGCCGCGAAGAAGACCGTGAAGAAGGCTGCTCCGAAGAAGGCCAAGAAGGCCGCTCCGAAGAAGGCCAAGAAGGCTGCCAAGAAGTCCAAGAAGTAAGCATCACAGCCTCGCTGTGAAGTGAAAGCCTCCGGGTCCAAGCCCGGAGGCTTTTTCTTGGCCGGTGCTTCTTCACCTCTCCGCCGGTGGAGAGAGGCGCGATGAACATCGACGGCCCGATCCGGGCCAAAGGAAGCTCGCTCACGCCCCCGCGCGGTTGACGACCAGCACAGCAGCGCCGCAAGCGACCATGCCGATGATGGCGATGACATCGAGGGTCTCGCCGAACAGGATGTAGGCCATCAACGCGGTCACTGCCGGCACCAGATAGAACAGGCTGGCGACCCGGCTCGAGGCATGGCGACGCAACAGCCAGTACAGCAGGCCGACGGTGCCGATCGACAGCACGATCGCCAGCCAGCTCACCGCCAGCACGAACTGCAAACTCCAGTCGATCGTGCGACTCTCGAACAGCCACGCGCCCGCCGCCAGCATCAGCAGCCCGGCGATCTGCTGGATCAGGCTGCCGCTACGCCAGTCGATGTGGCCGCAGAAGCGCTTCTGATAGAGCGTGCCGAGGGTGATGGCGACCAACGCGGCGGCCGAAGCCAGCCAGCCCCAGCCGGCATCGCCGGAGATTGGCCTGCCGTACAGGATCAGCGCTACGCCAGCGAGCCCGAGCAGCAGCCCGCCCCACTGCAGCGGCGTGACGCGTTCGCCGAGCCAGCGATTGGCCAGCGTCGACGTCAGGATCGGCTGCAGTCCGGGGATCAGCGCCGACAGACCCACCGGCACCGAATGCGCCACCGTCAAGGCAGTGGCGGACAGATATACTCCCTGCACCAGCAGGCCGGCGACGATGCTGTGGGCGATGCCGGCGCGGTCCGGCCAGACCGGGCGCGTCAGGGTCGCCACCACGGCCATGATCGCGACCGCGATGACCATGCGCACCGTCAGGTAGGTGAACGGTTCCGCCCCCACCAGCGCGTACTTGGTGCCGATGAATCCGGTGCACCACAGCAACACGAAGACCACCGGTGCGGCGCGCGCCGCGACATCTGCAGGATGATGTTTCATGGATGCTGAGTGCCCGATCGTATGCTATGCGGCAATGGCGAATGATGCGGGGTACCTCACCGTCTCGCACATCGCCAGACATCGCCGACGTTGGAATTCCCATGAACGTTCGGAGACTGGCCGGTCCGCGATGTGGTGATGTTCTAACCGGAGATTGCCTTGCGCCTGCAATTCGAGACCGTCGACGTGTTCACCGCCGAGCAATTCAGCGGCAATCCGCTCGCGGTGGTGCTGAACGCCGAGGGCCTGTCGACGGCACAGATGCAGGCCATCGCAGCCGAGTTCAACCTGTCGGAGACCACCTTCGTGCTGCCGCCGAAGGACCCCGCGCACACGGCGGCGGTGCGCATCTTCACGCCGAAGGGTGAGATGCCATTCGCCGGCCATCCCAATGTCGGCACCGCCTATGTGCTGGCGCGGGCCGGCACGAGTTACGGCCGGCCGGTTGCCGGCGGGCGCGTGATGTTCGAGGAACAGGCCGGGCTGGTCCCGGTCGAGATCCTGCGCGATGGCACCGCAGTGACCGGCGCAAGACTCGCTGCGCCGCAGCGGCTGAGCATCGGCGCCGAAATTCCCGCCGAGCTGATCGCGGCGGCCTGCGGGATCGCCGTCGACGACATCGAAACCAGAAGCCACCGGCCGCTGATCGCCTCTTGCGGCGCGGCCTTCATCCTCGCCGAGCTGAAGAGCCGCGCCGTGCTGCAGGCCGCCATCGCCCATGCCGACGTATTCCGCCGCGAGGTGGCGAAACATCCGGTGACCAGCGTCCATCTGTACACTCAGGTCGACGAGCCCGCGCTCGACATCCGGACGCGGATGTTCGCGCCGCAGCACAACATCCCCGAAGACCCGGCGACCGGTGCCGCCAATGTCGCGCTGATCGGCCTGCTGGCGCAGCTGCAGCCGGAGCCAAACCTGACGCTCACCAGGCGCATCGCCCAGGGCGTCGAGATGGGGCGACCGAGCCTGCTGCATGCCGAAGCGACGAAGCAGGACGGCGCGGTGACGGCGACATTCATCGGAGGCAGTTGCGTGCCGGTGATGACGGGAACGATTGAATTGAATTGAGGCGCGACTGAGCGATAGCTGTCGCCCTCCGCGAAAGCGGGCGGCCCAGTATTCGCTGGCGTCCGCGATGATCGCAGGTGCTTCGGACTACTGGATCGCCCGGTCAAGCCGGGCGATGACAGCCGAGGGCGTTGCTGCGGCACCTCAAAAATCTTCCGGACAGGGATCGACGATCTTCCACAGCTCCATGCCGTTCTTGATCTTCTTCATCTCCGGGGTCAAGCCGCCGTTGCGGTTGATCCATTCCTTCACCGGCTGCGGGTAGTAGGACATCAGGTCCGAGGTGCCCTCGTAGCTGGTGACCTTGATGCCGAAGGTGAAGGCCTTGTCGTAATAAGCCTGGTGGAAGCCCAGGCTGGCACGCGGCGTGACGCAGATCTTGTTCATCGGCACGATGCCGAATACCATGGTGCAGGCGGAATTGCAGATGCCGTCGATGATCACCCGTTCCTTGCGGTCGCGGATGCGCTCGTACTTGGCCTTGTATTCGGTGACGTAGCCGCCGTGGTCGCGGGTGATGCGCAGATCCGCCTTCGCCGGGGTGGCGAGCAGCGCAAGCATCAGAAACGGGAGCAGCGGCAAACGCATGGAGCGATCGGGACCGGTAAGGGGCGGCGGACGGCAGGCATCCACCTGCCATCTGACTTTGGCCGGACTGTGTTGGCATTTGGTTAAGCATCGCAACAAAGCGAAAAATGGGCAGGCCACGTAGGGCGGATTAGCCGAAGGCGTAATCCGCCAGCAGATCCAACCCGGGCGCATCGCTCGGTTTAGCGAACAGATGCCTCTTAGTCACTGGGCACAATCTCGGCGGCGGGTTACAGCTTCGCCTAACCCGCCCTACCCGCTACGTCGCCAGCTAATCGCCTACCCGTTCAGGAACATCCGATACACCGGATTGCTGGTCTCGTCCTCATAGGGGTAGCCGAGCAGAGCCAGACGCTCGGTCAGCCGCGGTCGGTCGGCGGCGGGCACCTCGATGCCGACCAGCACGCGGCCGTAATCGGCGCCGTGGTTACGGTAGTGGAACAAAGTGATGTTCCAGTCCGGTCCCATCTGGTCGAGAAACTTCAGCAGCGCCCCCGGCCGTTCCGGGAATTCGAAGCGCAGGATCACCTCGTCGCGCAACGCCGGCGGGGCGCGGCCGCCGACCATATAGCGGATATGCAGCTTGGCGGTTTCATCGGCGCTGACGTCGAGCACCTTGTAGCCGAGCGCGCGCAACTCGGCGATCAGCGCGGCCTTCTTGTCGGAGACGTTGTTCAGCTTGAGGCCAACAAAGACATTGGCCTCCGCGGCATCGGCATAGCGATAGTTGAATTCGGTGATGGTGTGGTTGCCGATGGTCTGGATGAAGCGGCGATAGCTGCCGGGCTGTTCCGGAATGGTGACGCCGAGCAGGATCTCGCGCGCCTCGCCGATCTCGGCGCGCTCGGCGACGTGGCGCAACCGGTCGAAGTTGAGGTTGGCGCCGCTGTTGATGGCGATCAGCGCGCCGGTCCGCGTCGGATGGGCGGCCACGTAGCTCTTCAGCCCGGCCAGTGCCAGCGCGCCGGCAGGCTCGGACAGCACCCGCGTGTCCTCGAAGATGTCCTTGATGGCGGCGCACATCTCGTCGGTGTCGGCGGTGATGATGTCGTCCAGCAGGTCGCGGCAGATGCGGAAGGTCTCGACACCGGCCTGGCGCACGGCGACGCCGTCGGCGAACAGCCCGACGCGGTCCAGCACCACGCGCCCGCCGGCCGCGATCGCCGCCTGCATGGAGGCCGCATCGGCCGGCTCGACGCCGATCACCTTCGTCTCCGGCCGCAGGAACTTGATGAAGGACGCCACGCCGGCCGCCAGCCCGCCGCCGCCGATCGGCACGAACACCGCCTCGATCGGATCGGGATGCTGCTGCAGGATCTCCATGCCGATGGTGCCCTGCCCGGCGATCACATCGGGATCGTCATAGGGATGCACGAAGGTCAGGCCGCCCTCCTTCTCGAGGTGCCGGGCATGGGCCGAGGCTTCGTCGAAGGTGTCGCCGAACAGGATGGCGTTGCCGCCCCAGTAGCGGACGGCATCGACCTTGATCGGCGGCGTGGTGACCGGCATCACGATGGTCGCCTTGATGCCGAGCCGCTGCGCCGACAGCGCCACGCCCTGGGCGTGGTTGCCGGCCGAGGCGCAGATCACGCCGGCGGCGCGCTGCGCCGGCGAGAGTTGCGCGATCTTGTTGTAGGCGCCGCGGATCTTGAACGAGAAGATCGGCTGCAGGTCCTCGCGCTTGAGCAGCACCGGGCAATCCAGCCGCGCACCGAGCCGCACCATCGGGTCGAGCGGGGTCCGCAGCGCCACGTCATAGACCCGCGTATCGAGAATTCTGCGAACGTAATCGGTCACGGTTGATCCTTAAGCGGGAACGTCGCCGAGCAGCGACAACCGCCGGGCGTCAAGACGGCCATCGGGGTCTCTTAGGCCATCTTACCGTCGATCTCCAGCCCGACCCGGCCGGGACCAACTACCGCTCGCTACGTACCAGATGCACGCCGGCCGCGGCGGCCATGGCCGCCAGCGCAAACCAGGTGACGGCATAGACCAGATGATTGTTGGGAAGGCTGATCACGGTCAGGCCGCCCACCGGCCCGGCCGCGCCCGGAGTCGCAGCGGCATCGATGAAATATGGCGCGACATCGGTAAGGCCCCGCGCCGCGGCGATGGCGGCGACGTCACGGGCGTACCAGCGATCGGCGGCGGGATCGTTCGACCTGAGAAAACCACCTTTGGGCTCGGTGATGCGCAACAGGCCGGTGATCTCGACGCGTTGACCCACTGCGCCTGTTGCTGCGGGTTTATACTCCGACGAGACAAAGCCGCGATTGATCAGGATGGTAAAACCGGCGTCGGTGCGCAGCGGGGTCATCAGCCAATAGCCGCCGCCCAGCGCGGTGACCGCCTGCACCAAGGTGTCGCGGCCGGTGAGCCAGGTGCCGGCGGCACGGACATGGCGGTAGGCATCGGTGGATGCCGAGATGGCGGGCCAGGCAGCCGGCCCCGGGGCGTCAACGAGGGGGGCATCCACCCGTTGGTCGATCTGGCTGATGAGATTCAGCTTCCAGACCCGGCGCTCGAGCTGCCAGACGCCGAGCGCAGCCAGGCCGGCCCAGATGAGCGCAGCCAACGCGCACAGCAGATAGAGCCGCAAGCGCGAGCGAGGCGAACGTGCCGCGCCTGCGCCCGCTTTGGTCACGGCATCTGCTTCATCATGTCCGGCGACATGGGCATCATGTTGGTATTCAGATGGAACATGACCCACAGCGAGCCGCTGAGCGCGATCACAATGATCACGATCGTGAACAGCAGCGCCATGATGGTCCAGCCGCCCTCCGACTTGGTGTCCATGTGCAGGAAGTAGATCATGTGGACCACGATCTGCACCAGCGCGAAGCCTATCACCAGAAACGCGGTGACCTGCTTGCTGGTGATCACGCCGGACATCACCAGCCAGAACGGAATCGCCGTGAGAATCACCGAAAGACCGAAGCCGATCAGGTAGCTCCTGCGCGTGCCGTGGGACGGCGCATCGGCGGCATGGTGGCCAGCGTCGTGGCCAGTTTCGGCGTGGGCGGTCATCGCAGCATTCCCAGAAGGTAGACAAAGGTGAAGACGCCGATCCAGATCACGTCGAGGAAATGCCAGAACAGGCTGAGGCACATCAGGCGGCGCTTGTTGGCCGCGATCAGGCCGTGCCTGGCGACCTGCGTCATCAGCGTCACCAGCCAGACCAGGCCGAAGGTGACGTGCAGGCCGTGGGTGCCGACCAGCGTGAAGAACGCCGACAGGAAGCCGCTGCGCTGCGGCGTGGCACCGGCATGGATCAGCGTGTGGAATTCGTGCAGCTCGATGCCCAGAAACGCGAGGCCGAACAGGCCGGTCAGGGCCAGCCAGATCTGCATGGAGCGCTGCTTGCCTTCCTCCATCGACAGCATGGCGAAGCCGTAGGTGATCGACGACAGCAGCAGCATGGCGGTGTTGACGGCCACCGTCGGCAGCTCGAACAGGTCCTTCGGCGAAGGACCTGCGGCATAGTTGGCGCCGAGCACGCCGTAGGTCGCGAACAGGATCGCGAAAATGAGACAATCGCTCATGATGTAGATCCAGAAGCCGAGCATAGTGCTCATGCCTTCGGGATGATCGTGCTCGTCGGCCACATAGAAGGCCGGCAGCTCGGTGTCGGCCGCGGGAATGATGTTGGCGCTGGACATCGATCAGGCTCCGGCCGCGAGCAGTTGCGTGCGCGCATCTTCGGTCGCGATCACCTCTTCCACAGGAATGTGGTAGTCGCGGTGATAGTTGAAGGTGTGGTGGATGGCGACGGCGAGCAGCGCCACGAAGCTCAGCGCCGCCAGCCACCAGATGTACCAGATCATGCCGACCCCGAACACGACACTGAGGCCTGCGAGAACGACGCCGGTGCCGGTGCTCCTCGGCATGTGGATCGCCTTGAAGCCGGAGACCGGACGGACATAGCCGCGCTTCTTCATGTCGGCATAGGTGTCGCCGTCATAGATCACCGGGGTGAAGGCGAAATTGTAATCCGGCGGCGGCGATGACGTCGACCACTCCAGCGTACGGCCGTTCCAGGGATCGCCGGTGACGTCCCGCAGACGCTCGCGGTCGCGAATGCTGACGAAGAACTGCATCAGCATGGCGCCGATTCCGATCGCGACCAGCACGGCGCCGAAGGCGGCGATCATGAACCAGATCTGGTACGACGGATCGTCGAAGTGGCGCAGACGGCGCGTCACGCCCATCAGGCCGAGCACGTAGAGCGGCATGAAGGCGAAATAGAAGCCGACCACCCAGAACCAGAACGAGATCTTGCCCCAGAACGGATCGAGCTTGAAACCGAACGCCTTCGGGAACCAGTAGTTGACGCCGGCGAAGATGCCGAACAGCACGCCACCGATGATCACGTTGTGGAAATGGGCGATCAGGAACAGGCTGTTGTGCAGCACGAAGTCGGCCGGCGGCACTGCCAGCAGCACGCCGGTCATGCCACCGAGCACGAAGGTGATCATGAAGGCGATGGTCCACATCATCGGCAGCTCGAAACGGATGCGGCCGCGATACATGGTGAACAGCCAGTTGAAGATCTTCGCGCCGGTCGGAATCGAGATCACCATCGTCGTGATGCCGAAGAACGAGTTGACGCTGGCGCCCGACCCCATGGTGAAGAAGTGATGCAGCCAGACGAGGTAGGACAGGATGGTGATGACGGCGGTGGCGTAGACCATCGAGGTGTAGCCGAACAGGCGCTTGCCGGCGAAGGTCGAGACGACTTCCGAGAAGATGCCGAACGCCGGGAGAACCAGGATGTAGACCTCGGGATGGCCCCAGATCCAGATCAGGTTCACGTACATCATCGGGTTGCCGCCGAGATCGTTGGTGAAGAAGTTGGTGCCGACGTAGCGGTCCAGCGACAGCATCGCCAGGACCGCGGTCAGCACCGGGAAGGACGCGACGATCAGAATGTTGGTGCACAAGGAGGTCCAGACGAAGATCGGCATCTTCATCCAGGACATGCCGGGCGCGCGCATCTTGACGATGGTGGCAATCAAGTTGATGCCGGAGAGCGTGGTCCCGACGCCGGCCACCTGCAGCGCCCATATGTAATAATCGACGCCCACGTCCGGACTGTAGCCGATGCCCGACAGCGGCGGATAGGCCAGCCAGCCGGTGCGGGCGAACTCGCCGACGAACAGCGACATCATCACCAGCACGGCGCCGCCGACGGTCATCCAGAAGCTGAAATTGTTAAGGAACGGAAACGACACGTCGCGGGCGCCGATCTGCAGCGGCACCACGAAATTCATCAGGCCGGTGACGAACGGCATCGCCACGAAGAAGATCATGATCACGCCGTGCGCGGTGAAGATCTGGTCGTAATGATGCGCCGGCAGGAAACCGTCATTGGCACCGAACGCCATGGCCTGCTGGGCGCGCATCATCAGCGCATCGGCGAATCCGCGCAGCAGCATGATCAGGCCGAGGATGCAGTACATGATGCCGATCTTCTTGTGATCGACGCTGGTCAACCATTCCTTCCACAAATAGCCCCACAGCTTGAAGTACGTCACCGCGCCGACCACCGCGACGCCGCCCAGCAGCACTCCGATGAAGGTGACCAGCAGAATCGGCTCATGCAGCGGGAAGGATTCCAGCGTGAGGCGGCCGAATATCGGGCTAGTCGCAAGTTCAGGCGTCGACATATTCAAAACCGTTTCGAAGGTGTGATTGGCTGGGCTGGCCGATTAGCTGGGCTGACCGAGGCCGGCAATGCTGAACGGCCGCAGGCGCGGCAGGCTTGCATTTGAAAGACCTGGCTTCGGCAAGCCCGCTCCGGTGATGCCAGCCGGATCGCGCGGAAAGATTCGCGACGACGAAGTGTCGGCGCTTACGACGCCCATCGGCTCCGCGACGGTACAGAGCGCAGCGACAAAGGTTGGTGACGCGGTGAGCGGCGAAGCGCGGCGGGCATATTTGTCGGCGGCCTGCGGCAGCACGTTGTTGATGCTGGCCACGCCGCCACCGCCTTTGGCGTCGATGTGCATCATCTCGTCCATGCACATCTTGCCGGGTTGCACGCACATGTTGAGCGCAGCGTGGTAGAGATCCGCGTCCACCGAGGCGTAATAGCGCACCGGCTCGTTTTCGCTGGGCTTCTCGAGCGCGAGGTAGCCATCGCGACCGAGCGCGCCGCCAGCCTTCCTGACCTTGGCCACCCAGGCATCGAAGTCGGCGACACTCTGACCGTGGAAGCGGAACTTCATCCCGGAAAAGCCCGCGCCGCTGTAATTGGCGGAGAAGCCGTCATAGTCGCCCGGCGCATTGATCACGGCGCTGAGCCTCGTCTGCATCGCCGGCATGGCATAGATCTGCCCGGCCAGCGCCGGAATATAAAACGAGTTCATCACTGTCGCGGAGGTGATCTCGAAGCTGATCGGCCGGTCCACCGGCGCGGCCAGTTCGTTGACGGTGGCAATGCCAAGCTGCGGATAGATGAACAGCCACTTCCAGTCGAGCGCCACGACCTGGACCTTCAGGGGCTCCGTGCCGGGCTTGACCGGCTGGCCGGAGACGATCCGCTCGATCGGCCGGTAGGGATCGAGCAGATGGGTTCCGGTCCAGGTGATGGCACCGAGGCAGATGATGATCAGCAGCGGCGCGCCCCAGATCGCCAGTTCGAGCTGCGTCGAGTGATCCCAGTCCGGCTCATAACGCGCGTCGGTATTCGCCGCGCGATAGCGCCAGGCAAACAACACGGTCAGCGCGAGCACAGGAATGATGATAAGAAGCATCAGCCCGGTGGAGATCAGCAGCAGGTCACGCTGCCGTGCGGCCACGTCGCCGGCGGGGCTAAGGACCACCGCGTCGCAGCCAGACAACAATACCGCAAGCGGAGTCAGAATTGCGACGCGACAGAGGGATGAGCGGCTCAGCAGGCCGTGAAGAGATATGCGCATCAGCGGGCGATATACCCGCCGTGCCGCAGCGCACATTGGACATTTTGTCCAATCACGCACCGCGCCCGAATGGCGTACCCCGACGCTAGGCAGGGCTGCGGCTTCTGTAGATCAAGACCAAGGAATGACTGACGTCATGAGTTCGATGCCCGCCACCGACACGACGACGATTGAACATGATGCGCGGCGCATCAACACCCGCCATGACGCGCATGTCGCGCCCGGCGAGATCGCCATCGGCGTCATTATCGGACGAACCTCGGAATTCTTCGACTTCTTCGTTTATGCCATCGCGTCGGTGCTGGTGTTTCCGAAACTGGTGTTTCCCAATACCGACCCGCTGACCGCCACGCTGTATTCTTTCGCCATTTTTGCGCTGGCGTTCATCGCCCGCCCGATCGGCTCGCTGATCTTCATTTGGGTCGATCGGGAATATGGCCGCGGCATCAAGCTGACGATCGCCATCTTCCTTCTTGGCGGCTCGACCGCCGCAGTGGCCTTCCTGCCCGGGCATGCAGAGATCGGCGCCTGGTCGGGCATTTTGCTGGCGCTGTTTCGTCTCGGACAGGGCGTGGCGCTGGGCGGTGCCTGGGACGGACTCGCCTCGCTGCTGGCGCTGAACGCACCGGAAGAAAAACGCGGCTGGTACGCCATGATTCCGCAGCTCGGCGCGCCGATCGGCCTGATCATCGCCAGCGCGCTGTTCGCGTTCTTCATCACCAGCCTGTCGGCGGCCGACTTCCTGGAATGGGGCTGGCGCTACCCGTTCTTCGTCGCCTTCGCCATCAACGTCGTCGCCTTGTTCGCGCGGTTGCGCATCGTCTCGACACAGGATTACGCAAACCTGTTCGAGAGCCGCGAACTGCAGCCCTCCCCGGTGATCGAGACCGTGCGCCATCAGGGCCGCGACATCGCGATCGGCGCCTTTGCGCCGCTGGCCAGTTTCGCAATGTTTCACATGGTGACCGTGTTCCCGCTGTCCTGGGTGTTCCTGTTCACCAAGGAAGATCCGACCCGGTTCCTGGTCATCGAGATCGTCGGCGCCGTAGTCGGTATCGCCGCCACCATTGCATCGGGATTGATTGCCGACCGTTACGGCCGCCGCGCCCTGCTCGGCGTCTCCGCCGTGGCTATCGCGGTATTCAGCGGATTTGCACCGCAATTGCTGGACGGCGGCGCGGTCGGCGAAGTGGTGTTCATGGTCACCGGCTTTGCCCTGCTCGGACTGTCGTTCGGCCAATCGTCCGGCGTGGTGTCGTCCAATTTCAGCAGCATCTACCGGTACACCGGCGCGGCGCTGACGTCGGATCTGGCCTGGCTCGTCGGAGCCGGTTTCGCCCCCTTCGTGGCATTGTTCCTGTCATATCATTTCGGACTGCTCGCCGCCGGCGCCTATTTGCTGTCCGGCGCGGTGGCCACCCTCGCCGCCCTGGGAATCAACACCGAGCTGGCACGCAAGATTTCCTGATCGCACGGCAAGACCGCAGCGCGCGCATCGCACTCGCGATGCGGCTCACGCCATGCTAGCGTTTGGCCACCTTTCCGCACCGTGCTGCGTTCTGTGGGCCAGCCGCTATCAAGAGACTGCCGTGACTTTGCCACAGGCTTCGATTCAGGAGATCACCAACAGCAAGAACCTGCTGCTGCTGGTGACGCTGCGCTGGCTGGCGATCGCGGGGCAGATCGGCGCGATCGCCATCGCGACGCTCTGGCTCGACATCCCCCTGCCCGTTTTGCAGATGGCTTCGATCATCGGGTTTCTGATCGCGCTCAACCTGATCACCCTGTATCGCTACAGCAGCGGCGCCATCATCACCAATACCGAGCTGTTTCTTGATCTTCTGCTCGACGTCGTCACACTGACGGCGCAGCTCTACCTGAGCGGCGGCGCGACCAATCCCTTTGTTTCGTTGTTCCTGCTGCAGGCAGTGCTCGGCGCCGTGCTGCTGCAGACCTGGTCGACCTGGACCATCGTTGCCGTAACCAGCGGATGCTTCATCTGGCTGACTACGTCATACAACGAGATCGGATTTTCGGAGCCGATGCACAGCGGTGCGCATTCGCGGCTGTTCGCCGTGCACATCTACGGCATGTTCATCTGCTTCCTGCTCGCTGCCGTGCTGCTGGTGCTGTTCATCACCCGCATCAATCGCAATGTCCGCGACCAGGACCTGCGCCTCGCGGAATTGCGCCAACAATCGGCCGAGGAGGAACATATCGTCCGCATGGGGCTGCTCGCCTCGGGTGCAGCGCACGAGCTGGGAACACCGCTGGCAACGATGTCGGTGATCCTCAACGACTGGGAGCGGATGCCGGCGCTGCGCGCCGATGGCGAACTGGAGGCCGAGCTCATCGAGATGCAGACCCAGCTCAAGCGATGCAAAACGATCGTATCCGGCATCCTGCGCTCCTCCGGCGAAGAACGCGGCGAGAATTCCGAACGCACCAGCATCGTTAACTTCATCGACGGCGTGGTCGATGACTGGGAGGAAAGCCGCAACCCGAGCCGGTTCGAATACACCAACCGTCTTGTTGGCGATTTTGTGATCGCCTCCGACGTGCTGCTGCAGCAGATCCTGTATAATGTCCTCGACAACGCCTTTGAAGCCTCGCCCGCCTGGGTCGGCATCGACATCACCCAGAGCGGCGAGATGTTGAGCATCGCCGTCCGCGATGCCGGCCCGGGCTTTGCGCCGGATATGCTCGCCGAATTCGGCAAGCCGTATCGCTCGACCAAGCAGAAGCCGGGCAGCGGGCTTGGGCTGTTTCTTGTGGTCAACGTGCTGCGCAAGCTCGGCGGGCAAGCGACCGCCACCAACGTCCCGACCGGAGGCGCCATCGTCGAGTTGCGTTTGCCGATCTCCGCTTTGTCCGTCGAGGCCGCACATGTCCATTGATCCATCGCTGGTGATCGTCGAGGACGATGCGTCGTTCGCCAAGGCGCTCAAGCGCTCTTTCGAACGGCGCGGCTACCGGGTCACGGTGTGCGAACGTATCGAGGATCTGAGCGCACTCCTGGAGACGACGCCGTTGCAATATGCGGTGGTCGACCTGAAGCTGAACGGATCGTCTGGGCTGGAATGCGTCAAGATCCTGCGCGCTCGCGATCCCGACACCAAGATCGTGGTGTTGACGGGATTTGCCAGCATCACCACCGCCGTCGAAGCGATCAAGCTGGGCGCCTGCCACTACCTCGCCAAGCCGTCGAATGCCGACGACATCGAGGCCGCGTTCGACAAGGCGACGGGAGACAGTACGGTGGCGCTCACCAACCGCCCGACGTCGATCAAGAGCCTGGAATGGGAGCGCATTCACGAAACGCTGGTGGAAACCGAGTTCAACGTCTCCGAGACCGCGCGACGACTGGGCATGCATCGCCGCACCCTTGCGCGAAAACTGGCGAAGCGATCGTTGAGTTAGACCTTTATCCGATCGAGCGAACTCAGCACGACGTCCGGCGCAAATAGATCCGCTCGATCTCGGCTGCAAAACGATGTTCCAGCGCGGTCCGCTTGTTCTTCAGCGTGGGCGTCAGCAGGCCGGCGCCAATGGTCCATGGGTCCAGGGTCCACCACACCGCGCGCGGCGTCGCATAGGCCGGATAGCTTTTCACGGCGTCGGCAATCCGCCTCAGTAGAACTCCGGCTTCCGCCTGCGATCCCGGCTCCCCGCCCGCGGCCACCTTGCGCTTCTCCTGCTCCCAGACCTTCGGATTGAGCACCACGAGCGCCGCGAGAAACGGACGCCCCTCGCCGATCAGCATGGCCTGCTCGAACAGCGGGTCAGCGAGGATCGCGGTCTCGATATCGACGGGGGCGATCTTCTCGCCCGTGGAGGTCACCAGGATGTCCTTGATGCGGCCGGTGATGACGATGCGGCCGTCCTCGATGCGCGCCTGGTCGCCGGTGTGCAGCCAGCCATCGGCCTCCTTGACGCGGCTGGTCTCCTCCGGCTTGTGCCAATAGCCGAGCATCACGCTCGGACCCCTGACCTGCAGTTCCTGATCCCGACCGATCCTAATCTCGACGCCGTCCAGCGGGCGGCCGACCGAACGCGGGTCATTTTCCTCCACGGTATTGACCGCTATCACCGGCGACGTCTCGGTCATCCCATAGCCCTGCAGAACGTCGATACCGCACGACAGGAACATGCGAACGACGGTCTCGGCAATCGGCGCACCGCCGCTGACCGCCGCGCGCAGGCGACCGCCGAATTCGGCCTGCACCTTGTCGGCCACCAGGCGCTTCAGGACCGGCCAGGCCAGCCGGTCAAGCGGGTGCACGTCGCGGTTCGCGCGCTGTCGCGCGTCAAAGCGCCGTCCTCCGACGGCAACGGTCAAGTCAAACAGGGCACGTTGGACACCGCCGGCGGCTGCACGCCTCTGCATGATCAAAGCGTGGACGCGTTCATAGATCCGCGGCACCGAGACCAGCACCGTCGGCTTCACCTGCTTCAAATCCTCGGAGAGAAGCTGCACCGATCGCGCATAGGCCACGCATGCGCCCGCCGCGATCGGATAGTAATAGCCTGCGGTGCGCTCGAACGTATGCGAAAGCGGCAGGAAGGACAGGAAGAGATCGTCCTGGCGCGCGGCAATCCGGAGATGGATCGCCTTGACGTTCGCCACGATATTCTCGTGCGAAAGCATCACTCCCTTGGGCCGCCCGGTGGTGCCGGAGGTGTAGACGATGGCGGCAAGATCGCCCGGCTGAACCTCCACGTCATTCATCGCCGACGAGACGGCGGAACCGGGTTCGAGCCAGCGATCAAGCGCAACGATGCGGCTGTCGGTCGCGGCCGGGACGGACGTCCCGGGCAGGTTGGCACAGACCACGCGCTTGAGATTTGCGACGGCGTTGCCCGTCGAGACGATCGCCTGCCAGCGCTCTTCGGAATCCACCAGTAACAGAGAGGCCTGAGAGTCCTGCAAGATGTAGGCGATGCTGTCGGGATTATCGACGGCGTGCATGGGCACCGGCACGAGGCCGCGCGACAACGCCGCCTGGTCCATGGCGATGTGCGCGATTCCGTTCGGCATCAGGATGGCGACGCGTTCTCCGGTGGCAAATCCCTCCGCGGCCAGTGCATGTCGCCATCGCTCGAATTCGGTATCGATCTCCTGCCACGAATAGTCGACCCAGCGCCCCAGCCCCGCATCGAAATGGCGATACGCTGCGGCGCCGGGCGTCAGACGGACACGGCGGCGCAGCGGCTGGGGCAGCGTTCTTACGCCCGCAAGCGCATCCACGCCGCCTTGATCCTGCGTCACCGTGCCAGCCATGGAGTGCCCTTCGAATCCCACACCGCCTCCTGACGAGGCCGAGCGTTCATTCTATCCGGCTTCCATCACCCTCGACATTGATCCTCCGCATGGCGGCCACGCGATCGGATAGCAGCCAACGGCTATCCAAGCCACGCGTCGAGCCGCACCATCGGGAAATGATCGGTCAGACTCGCTGCGAGCCCGACGGCTGCCCGCGGTCGCGCGGATCGTCACGCTGGGCGGACGTGCAGCCGGAAGACGCACCGGCCCACTCAACGGCCCGATCGGTTGCTCACCATTCTGTCAGCAGCGCGCCGGCGCAGCGACGGCAGATTTCGCAGCTCATCGCGCAATTCCTGCCGCGCCCGCACCAGGGCCTGCCGACCGGCCAACGCCCGTCCCCGCAGCGACTGTTGCAGCGAGACATCGCCGAGGTGATCGATGACCTGATCGACCGCGTCGAGATGCCGGGAAAGATCATGCAGCCGGCCTTCCAGCGTCGCCGAACAGGACATCACATGGATCACGGCGTCATCCAGCCGCAGGTTGGGATCCAGGACGCCATCGTGACGTTCATTTGCAAATAGCAGGACGACGTTGCTCATGATGCAATCTCCGGGACGTGCGCATCCCGCTCAACCAACCGATATTTTCTACAACCTATCCGAGGCGGATGTTAAGCGTCGTTAACTTGCCTGCCCGTGAAACTACGGACCAGCGAGCGTCTTCTGCTGCCGACAGCAGACGATGCGATACGCGTGCCCACACTGCTATCGACGCGCCGTAAATCTGATCTGCGTCGAACTGCCGAAGGTCAATCGAATGTAACTTAGATTTTACACCCGCGAGCGCGGGTTCGCAGATCTGAGCAGTCGTTCAGGATCTCGCGTTCAGAGAAAACTCCGGTCGCGGACGCACGAGGTGGCGGTCTGACCGGTCAAACGACGCCCGCTCGCTACCTGACAAGAACGTGAATGAACCCGTCTGCAGAACACAGTGACCGCGCCCGGCTTGAGCGCCTGTTGAGAATGATCTCGCCAGGCGACAGCGTGGATGTCACGATCAACATGCTTCACCACGTCACCCTGCCGACCGGGTCCGACGAGAAGCGGGCGCCCGATCACCTGATCGAGTGGTTTCGCTCGCGCATGGCGTTTGACTGCACCGTAACGCCTGACCGTCAAGACGAACCGTCAAGGTGGACCTTCTACCGGCCGCTACCACACGGCGCCGCAGGACCGGCGTCAGACACCAGCACAACGGCCTGACCGCTGCAGCAATCTGCCGGCCGAGCTACAGATGCACCGGCGGCGCCTGGGTTCGCGCGCGCGGCCCGTAGTTACTAGCGGAAGCTGCGAAGGTCGTTCCCTCCGGCTGCTTCCTCGCCTCGCGTTTGCGAATGCGCTCGGCTTCGGCCGCATCGAGCGCACGGCGCAATTGCGCACTGCACAGCTTCATTTGGTTAATGGCCTCACGCCGCTCGAAGCGGGTGATCGATGGATTGGCAAGATCCTTCCAGACCACCGTAAGCAGGCGCTGGAGGCCGGCGATGTCATGGTCCAGTCCGTCGATCCCGGGCATCGAGAGGCTTTCAATCAGATGGGCAATATTGGGGAACTATCGCTGATTCTTGCCCTTTTGAAACGGAAGATAGCGCCCGTAATACTACGGCCCCCCTGCGATGCGGCGATTGCCGCGCCGAAACTAGCAGCCTGTTAAGCACATTTATCAACGTCGTTTTGCGACTCTCGTTGACGGTGCCCGCGTCCGCATTAAACGATGGCGCAGGACGGGGCATTCAGGCGATCTCGTCACATTTCAAGTTGGCAGGAGTTTATCATGTCTCGCGCATTTGCCGTCATCCTCGCGACCACCCTCGCCGCCGCGGCGGCGATCCCGACGGCGGCCTCCGCCGGCTGCTACAACTGCTACGTCCAGCCGCAGCCCTGCGTCACCTGCTATCAGCAGCAGGTTGTCCCGCCGCAGTACCGCACCGTCCAGGAAACCGTGATGGTCGCGCCAGGCCGCGTCATCGCCCACCGCACCCCCGCGCAATATCGCACGGTGATGGTACCGAAGACGGTGATGGTCGCGCCCGAAGGCGTGCAGTACGAGCAGGTGCCGCCGCAATACGCCACCCAGCAGCGCGTCGAGATGGTTGCGCTCGCCCGCGCCTACTACGTTCCGGTTGCGCCGCGCTGCGGCTCCTGCGGCTATTGAGACCGCAAGGCGGCAAGCGGGGCCGATCGACAGCCCCGCGCCGCGTCAAGAAATAGCGCCGATGAACTGGGCCAGCTCCGGCGTTCGGGGCGTGGCCATCAGGTCCTTCGGCGCCCCCTCCTCGTGCACCTTGCCGTGATGCATGAACACCAGCTTGGTGCCGACGTCGCGCGCAAACCGCATCTCGTGAGTGACCAGCATCAGCGTCATGCCTTCGGACGCCAGTCGCTCGACGACCTTCAGCACTTCGTTCACCAGCTCAGGATCCAGCGCCGAGGTGATCTCGTCGCACAGCAGCACCGTCGGCTGCATGGCGAGCGACCGGGCGATGGCCACGCGCTGTTGCTGACCGCCGGACGGCTGGCTCGGATAGCTGTCGAACTTGTCGGCCAGACCGACCTTCTCCAGCAGCGCGCGGGCCTGATCCCTGAGTTCGAGCGGCTGCCCCCTGTTGACCACCGACGGCGCCAGCATCACGTTCTGCCCTGCCGTCAGATGCGGGAACAGATTGAACTGCTGGAACACCATGCCGACATGGCGGCGCAGCTCGCGCAGATTGGTGGTCGAGCCGCCGACCTCCATGCCGTCCACGGTGATCGAGCCGGAATCGTAGGTCTCAAGGCCGTTCACGCAACGCAGCAGCGTGCTCTTGCCGGAGCCGGAGCGACCGATGATCGACACCACATCGCCGCGGCCAACATCGATGGAGACGCCCTTGAGGACTTCATTGGCGCCGAAGCTCTTGCGGACATCGGTGATCTTAACGAGCGGTGGCGACATCGGCTTTTCCTTCGAGGTGCTTGGCGTACAAGGACAGCGGGAAACACAGGCAGAAGTAGATCAGCGCGACCAGCGCATAGACCAGGAACGGCCGGAAGGTCGCATTGTTGAGCATGGTGCCGGCCTTGGTCAGTTCGACGAAGCCGATGATCGACGCCAGCGCCGTGCCCTTCACCACCTGGACCGAGAAACCGACCGTCGGCGCGATGGCGATCTTGGCGGCTTGCGGCAGGATGACATAGCGCATCTGCTCGACGAAGCTCATGGCAAGGCTCGATGACGCCTCCCACTGCCCCTTGGGAATGGCCTCGACGCAGCCGCGCCAGATCTCGGCCAGAAACGCTGCCGTCCACAGGCTGAGCGCGAGGCCCGCCGCGACCCACGGGCTGATCTCGATGCCGAACAGGGAAAGGCCGAAGAAGAACAGGAACAGCTGCATCAAGAGCGGCGTGCCCTGGAAGAACTCGATGAACATCTTGGTCAGGACCTCGAAGGTCCTGACCCGCGAGACCCGCAGGAACAGGATAGCGAGACCGACCAGGCCGCCGAGGGCGAACGCAACAAGCGACAGGACGATGGTCCAGCGCGCCGCCCACAGCAGGTTCGACAGGATGACCCAGAAACTGAAATCGCTCATGGCTCAACCTTTCGGGAATGCGAGGCGGCCGACGCCGCGCAGGATGAAACGCGCGACGATGGCGAGCAGCAGATAAAGCAAGGCAGCCACCACATAGACTTCGAAGGCGCGAAAATTGCGCGACTGCACGAAGTTGGCAGCATAGGTCAGGTCCTCCGCCGAAATCTGCGACACCACCGACGAGCCGAGCATCACGATGATGATCTGCGATGACAGCGCCGGATAGACTTTCTGGAATGCCTGCTTGAGCACGATGTGGCGGAAGATCTCGAACCGGGTCATGGCGAGACTGTCGCCGGCCTCGATATGGCCGGGAGGCACGGCCTTGATCCCGGCGCGGATGATCTCCGCCGAATAGGCGCCGAGGTTGATGACCATGGTCAGAAAGGCGGCTGTGGTCTCGTCGAGTTTGACGCCGAGCGCCGGCAGTCCAAAGAAGATGAAGAACAATTGTACGATGAACGGCGTGTTGCGGATCACCTCGACATAGCCGCGCACGATGGCCCCGGCCCATTTCGGCCCGAACGTCCGCGCCCAGGCACAGGCAGTGCCGAGCGCCACGCCGGCCACGGTCGAGACGGCGGTCAGCACGATCGTGAAGATCAGGCCTGCCAGGATGACGTTCCAGTAAGGCAGCAGATCGGAGAAATTGAGTGCGAATTTCATCGGGGACATCTCTCGCTGGCTGGTGACACCGAATGCCGGGGATCGCGGCCCGCTGCGTCCATCGCCGGAGCGATGAACGCAGCGGAAGCGCGCAACCTCAGATGTTGGCGGGGATCGGCGCCTTCAGCCACTTCTCGGAGATCTTGTTCAGTTCGCCGTCGGCCTTGGCCTTGGCGATGATCTCGTTGACCTTGGCCAGCAGCTTGTCCTCGCCCTTGTTCATGCCGACGAAGCACGGGCTGTCCTTGATCACGAATTTCGACACCGGCGCGCGGGCCGGGCTCTTTTCGGCAATCGCCGCGGCGACGATGTTGCCGGTGGCGATGATGTCCACCTGCCCCGACAGGAACGAGGCGATGGTCGCATTGTTGTCCTCGTAGCGCTTGATGGTGGCGGTCGGCGGCGCGAGCTTGGTGATTTCCTGCTCCTCGATGGAGCCGCGCGTGGCGCCCACGGTCTTGCCGGCGAGATCTTCCGGCTTGGCGATCTTGGCATCCTTGAGGCCGAACACGCCCTGGAAGAACGGCGCATAGGCATTCGAGAAGGCGATCACCTTCTCGCGTTCCTCGTTCTTGCCGAGGCTCGAAATCACCAGCTCGACCTTCTTGGTCTGCAGATACGGAATGCGGTTGGCGCTGTTCACAGGAACGACTTCAACCTTCACACCGAGTTCCTTGCCGATCAGATTGGCCATGTCGATGTCATAGCCGACCGGCTTGAGATCGGGCCCGGCGGAGCCGAACGGCGCAAAGTCCTGCGGCACGGCGATGCGGATGACTTTTGCCTTCATGACGTCGTCGAGCGCATCGGCGCGTGCACCGGCCGCGAAGCCTGCCGTCGCGGCGACGAGCGAGAGGGAAAGGGCAATCTGTCGGATATTCATGAGTCGGTCTCCTTTGGATGGGTTGCAAAGCCGGGCCGGCGACGGCCCCGAAAGGCGCGGGTGGACGTGAAAAAGGGCGTCTATTTTTCTGACGGGTGCGTGGCCTCCGCGTTGATGGGCTCCAGCGCCCGGCGCAGTTCTTCCAGCGGATCGAGCTCCGGCTTGACGCGCACGGTCAGGCCGGCTTCGACATTGCCGATGTGCGCGGCCATCAGCGCGATGGCGCGGTCGCGGTCGCCGCCTTCGAGGGCGGCCACGATTTCCTCGTGTTCGTTGCAGGACTCGGTGGCGTCGTGGCTCGACTGGTAGAGCATCGAGATCAGCACGGTGCGCGCGGTCAGATCGCGCAAAATCTCCGCCAGCACGTTGTTGCCCAGCGCGTCGGCCATGCAGACATGAAAATCGCCAAGCAGATAGCTGCGCGCGGCGACGTCGCCGGTGGTGATGGCGTCATTCTCCTGGCCGATATGCGCGCGCAGCCGCTGGATGGCCTCGGCCGAAATGGTCTCGACCGACAGCAGCAGCCCGATCTCAATGGCCCGGCGCGCCTGAAACGCGGTGCGCGCTTCCTCGATGGAGGGTTCGATGATGAACCAGCCCCGCTTGGAGCTGACCTGCACCACGCCGCGGGTCTCCAGCCGGATCAGCGCCTCGCGCACCACGGTGCGCGACACGCCGAACAATTGCACCAGCGACTGTTCGCTCAGGCGCGTGCCGGCCGCGATCCGTCCCGCCAGGATGGCGTCGATGATCCGTGCACAGATATCGGTCGATTGGAGCATTCCAGGCCTGCATACAGTGGTCGTGTACAGGACTTGTCAGCAAGGCTTGTGCCAATTGGCGACCTTCGAACAACTCTCGAAATATCAGGCACTTGACGAAAGTGGATGAATTTGGCGCCACGGTGATCCCGCCCGAGCCGCTTGCAGATGCCCGTTTTCCAGACAATTGCGGCTGCCGAGGTCGCGGCCAAATGATCGACGGAATGGGCCGCCTGCCCTGCCGCGGTGGCAGGCTTCATCCAGGCTTGATCGCCGTGTTCATCGCGCGCGGGTCGGCCCCAGGCCCTGGCAGCACGACACCATCAGCGGTTCGCCGTTATGCCGGCTGGGCCGGGCTTAGCGGTCAATCGGGCGGTTCGAAACGACCACGGCTATCCCAATAATTGGTCGCGCCAACTTCATGATCGTTTCCGCTCGGCGGCGCACGCGGAGTGTGCAGAAATGCGCGGTAGAGAATTACTAGAACCCCGATCAGCAGCAGCGTCGGAATGATCCAGTCTGGCATCGATCCATCCTTGTTGAGACTTCCGATGGGACTTCAGCTTTTCGCATTCGGTTCAATTGCCGGCAAAGCGCGTCGCCCGCAGCCGCCATGATGGCAAGGATCGGTTGGCGGATACGGGCACAACGATGAATGCATCTTGGCTCGTGGCCCTGCTCGCAAGCGCTACGTCACCGTTTCGCGAACGAAGCGGCGACAGCTGTTCAGAACAAGCACGGAACGGTTGTTCAGAACGACAACCGGGAAGCGTCGAAATTGCTTCGAATCAGATGGATAATTGGTGCGCCATTCTGAACAAAACTACGAACTCCTATGTCATTGAAATCACGATATAATTAAATTGGCGAGCAGTCCGTGCAGGCCTGGCTCGGCACATGCAACCCGATTCTTGCGATTGGTCGAGGGCACTATTCCTAGGCTCGCTTATGCCATCCCGACACCGCCGGCTGCGAGCGGCTGTCGATGCGACAATTTCAGTCACCCCGTATATCGCGGAAAGTCACCACTGAAACGCGATGCGTCAGAACGGGGCACTGAATCGATTGACCACAAAATCAATAAAGCTACGCAACTTAGGCGACATGCGGCAGTCGCGCAGATAAAGGAGATTCATCGGCCGAACGGATGGGGCGTAGCCCAACAGCAGGCGCGCGAGACGGCCGGACGCGATATCCTCCGACACCATGATTTCCGGCAGCATGACGATGCCCATGCCCGCCAGAGCGGCGCGACGCAACCCTTTGGCGCTGTCGGTCTGAAGGCGAGGGGCGAACGGGATACTGGTCTCGCCATCTGGACCAATCATCCGCCACACGGCCTGAACCGATCGCCATTCTGATCGCGGGGAATAGCTATAGGCCGGACAATCATGCCGGCCTAAACCCTCTGGTCTCATCGGTTCACCTCGCGCAGCCGGATAGGCCGGCACTCCGCAGATCGCCAGTCGGGGCGAAAGTGGCCGGGCGACCAGATCGGCGTCCGGCCTGATCGAGGTGGCCAAGCCTTACGCGGCCGATCGCGGAGCGGGATGCGAAGACGGCGGCTAAGGCCGCTCGTAAGGCTGTTTCAGAGTCGTCGGCACGTCAGGCTGCGCGAACTTCGGTGACGAAGCGGTTCACCTCGACCGTCAGATGCCCCGCTTGTTGCGATATCCTCTGCACGCGTGGTCAGGATTTCGACCAGGCTCCCGACCGTGGCCTCGAACGCGCTGACCAGTTGTTCCAGATGCACGGTTCGCCGCTCCCGCGCATGGCGTTCGGCCGCCTGTTCCGCCTCGAGCCGCCGCGCCTCCATTGAGCGTTGCTGCAACACACCGATGGCGCGGGATAGCACGCCAATTTCATCGCGCCAGGCGTCATAGCGTATGTCTGGCGCCAAATCGCCGCTCGCGACGCGCTCTATGCTGGCGGTCAGGTGGAGGATCGGCTTGGTAATGCGGCGCACGACGAGAACAACTACGCCGGCGACCACCACGATGACCATGAGCACAACCGCTGCCGCCAGAGCCAACTGGCGCCATGCGTCGGCGCGTTCATCGGCGATAGTCGTTGCGGCTGAATCATAGGCCGCATCGCGCAGGGCGATCAGCGTCTTCCACATCGGACCTACTTTGAGGTTATAGTCCGCAGCCCCATAGGGGAAGTCGCCCGTCGCGAAATGCCCGACCAGCATGCGCCGCTCGGCGCCGTAGCCGTTGATATAGGTTTCATGAATGCCGCGGACTGCCTGGTCCAACGCGGCTGGTGTGGACGGCGCGCCTTCCAACGTCACCAAGCTGTCCCAGATATGGTCGATGCAGCCTTGCAGGGTCAACAGCAAGGCGCGTTCAGCCTCGGCCGGCGGTTTATGGGCGCCGACGATATTCTGTAGCATGCCGGCCTGGCGACCGCCGCTGTCGCGCAGCTCCGTCACTGCACTCGCGACCTGTATGAAGCGGGCTGTCGCGCCGTCCTGCATCTGGATCTGCAACTCCTGCTCACGCATCAGGCCACCCACGGCCGCCGTGACAGCGGCCACTTTCACGGTCAACTCGTTGGCGGCATCGCCGCGCTGGTCGATCGCGCGCTGCATCTGCGCTGCGGTAAAGGCCCGCGTGTCCTCGAACTGCCGCACGATATCGGCCATTTTGGCCTGGAGTTTGTCGCCTGCAAAAGTGTTTCCATCGTTTCTGCGACGGCAGAAGCCCCAGCCGATGCAGTTGATGCGCTCCGACTGATTTCCACCGTGGCCGATCCCTGCTGTTCCACAGCCGAAGCGGCCCGAGGGATCCCGATCCAGCCGATGCTGGGTGCCGGTCGCATGCCCACATTCATGCAGCCACACGCCATAGAATGACGCTGCGTCGCGAAAGCGCTCGAATGCCGGCTTGACCACGGTGTCCGTCGAAGGACGATAGAACGCTGTGGGCCATCGGTGATCGTTTTGATGCCAAGGTTATTGATGAAAGCCTCGGCGTGATCGAGGCGCTCAGCCTCATCGAGAACAGGCACAGGCTTGGGTTCATAGCCATCGACCTGTGCCAAATTGAAGACCGAAAACGCCTTCGCAAACATCCGGCTGCGATCAGTGTCGGTGTCCTCACCGCTAGAATCATCGCCGTTATCGGAAGATCGCATTTCCTTCCAGAGAACGACGGTCGTCGCCTTCTCGCCCTTGCGCACCTGTGCCCCAAGCGCGCCCCACTGCCGGTAGGTTCCCCAAAGTCCACTGTCGTAGCCGGCGCTCAATGCGGCCACCCACAGCGCCAATGTATTGACGCTTCGATATTTGTTGCCGGTCGTTACATTGATCGGTCGGGCTGCGGCAGCCCCATCATGATGCCAGGGCATCTTGAATTCGCCGACACCGGCCTCAATGGCGGTCATGATCTCGGCGGTCACACGGGCATAGACATCGGCACGGCTGGCAGAACCAGAATTCTTGTCCATCTCGGGAACTCCCACGACGAGCGTTCGCGAGCCTCTCTCTCGAACCCGATCTCGTCACGGACCTTCCCGCTCATCTCTCGCTCTCATGTCTCGGCCTGACGCCAATTCAGGCCTCGGCAGTGAGTTCGGGCACCCGAATTCTTGTTGGCAGTCGTTTGAGGTTCACATGCTGGCGGCCGATCTTGCACCCCTCGACAGCCAGCAGGCCGCGCAACATCCGCAAACCGGCGAAGGGAAGCTCTAGATGTATCGACCTCGCTAGGCTCGGGACCCATTAATTTCTTGAGGTCTGATTGATCTGCTGATTCATTGGCGACGTGAGGAGGCGTTGCCAATGGGCGATTTGTTTCTGCTCTCGGAGGCGCAGATGGGCCGTATATGGCGGCCGGCCCAATGTCACCGTCAGGCTGCGCGAACGGTTGCTAGGAAGCTCTGTACCTCCGTCTTCAGGCGGGTGCTTTCCACCGAGAGCGATTGGGCCGCCGAGAGCACCTGCGTTGAGGCGGAGCCAGTCTCGCCTGCACCACGTTGGACATCAGCGATATTCGAGCTGACCTGCATCGTGCCCTGAGCCGCCTGCTGCACGTTCCGGGAAATTTCCTGTGTCGCCGCGCCTTGCTCTTCCACCGCAGACGCGATGGTCGAGGAGATCTCCGACATCCGACCGATGATCTCACTGATCTCCTTGATGGCGTCGACCGACTCGTCAGTTGCTGCCTGCATTCCTGCGATCTGTTTACCGATCTCCCCCGTTGCTTTCGCCGTTTGCTCCGCGAGCGCCTTGACCTCGGACGCCACGACCGCAAACCCGCGACCCGCCTCGCCGGCGCGCGCTGCCTCAATGGTCGCATTGAGTGCCAGCAGATTGGTCTGTCCCGCGATGGTATTGATGAGTTCGACGACATCGCCGATGAGGCTCGCCGCCTTCGATAACTCACCGACCCGATCGTTGGTCTTGTGCGACTGGTCGACCGCCTCAGTGGCTATCCTGGAGGACGCCTGAACCTGACGACCGATCTCGTTGACCGATGAAGTCAACTCTTCGCTGGCCGATGCTACCGACTGCACGCTTGCCGAAGCTTCCTCTGCCGCCGCCGCGACGACGGTCGACAGTTCCTGCGTCCTCTCGGCGGTCGTCGTGAGCGAATTGGCCGACGCTTCCATCTCGGTTGCGGCTGACGACACCGTCTGGATGATCTCGCCAACGGCGCCCTCGAAATCGTCGGCCAACTTGTGCATATCTCTTTTGCGCTGCAAGCTAGCGATACGATCCTGCTCTGCCTTGGCTTCGGCCTCCTGGCGGGCCTTTTCCGCCAGCATCTCCTTGATCTCGTTGACCGCGCGAGCAGTCTCGCCGATCTCGTCGTTGCGTTCGGTCCCGGTGATCTCGATGTCCTCACCCTTCGCAAGCCGTTGAAGAAGGCCAACCAGAGCCCGCATCGGCTTGGCGATTCCGAACTGGCCGATCATGAAGCCGGCGGAGACACCAAGCAGGACGCCGACAGTTGCCGCGACGATCATCAAGCGGGAGACTGTCTCATACTTCTCGGTCGCCGCCCTTGCAAAATCATCGACCCGCTCGTTCAGGCGGTTGACAACTTGCGCGATGTTGGTCTTCAGCTTTTCTGCTGTGACCATGCTTTTTGCGGCTGAGTCGCGCAACTGTCGGGTCTGGTCGTTCAACTGCATGTTCTTTGTGCCATCGGCGAGGCGAAGCATGTCCTCGGTGTCCTTCGCGTAGGCCGCCATGGCTTCGTGGACCGCCGGCATCATTGCTTTCGCCTGTTCGTCGCGAGTTGAGGCGACATCCTCGATGCGTTCGCGGTAGAGCTTCATTTCCGCATCGATGATTTTGCGGACTTGCGCGCGATTCTCGGGACTTGGATCTAGCGCGAGACTGAACTCCGCCCGGTTGATCGCGATCACGTTCTGGTTGGCGCGCGCTCCCTTCATCGTGCGGCGCGCGGCGACATTCATGTTGTCGGCCCCGTCATTGAGCTCACCCAATGCGCGGATGCCGAGCCAACTCATCGCAGCGGCAATGGCGGACATCAGGATGATAACTGCAAGGATTTTCGTAAGAACGCGGAAGCGGGCGAGAAAGGTCATACTACCCTCCGAAAAATGTGCTGCCCTCAATGGGATATTCCATAAAGGATAGCTCAGTGAACTTGCGCTATGGCGCCGTTCATCATTGGCACCGAATGCCGCGCGCAAGCGTTGCATCGAAGAACCGCCAATGATTGCAGATTGAATCGCCGGCGTTAAAAGCAGGTTAACTATCACTCCCGGACAATTACGGGCTGCAAGCGGGAAAGGGGTGCGTCTCATCGTGCAGCGAACTCCGTGCGCCCGCACGAAATCTCTATCGGCGAATTCCGCATCCAGATCGTCTTGGCGATCTCCCGCCTCGACAGGGTTAGTCCAGTCCGTCCACGTTCGGTCAAAAAATAGAACTGATACCACAGCCCGGACTCGACAAAAGGAGCGACGGGAATGGCGGCCTTTGCGATATCCTGGATGAGATAGCTGTTTACCGAGGCGAGCCCCCCACATCGGTCCGGCCGAAGTGCCGCGGCAATGCAGGCCGCCCGGCCGCCCCAGTCATAGCCGGCGAGTGCGATCTCCTCGTGGAGCTTGGTGTCGGGGTAGCGCCGGTTTGAAGACACCGGTCACAGGATCCCGTAGCGCATCGCGCTCCAGTGTTGCAATACGGAAAAATTCCCCGGTCGTGGCTAGCGAAAGCCGTGCGACTTCCATCACGAAAATACCACCAGTCTTCAAAATAAGGGCGCTGATGAAATCCGCAGCCGTCAGCAGCGATCCTAACTGTAGATGACCAAAAACGGCGTCGATATGAAAGTTCCATTTTTGTCTCTGGCAGGAAGAAGAAGATTCCAGGTTGAAACCTTCACTCTCGTTCAATCGGTACGTTAGAATTGGATCCTAGGAAACTCTCGCAACTTCGATCTTTCGATTGGTTCAGCTGATATTCAGGATGCGCAACCCCGGTTCAGCAGTTGAGGTTCTGGTGAGGACCGCTAGAGAGACTGCCGCTACAGATGGGGTAATTGGACCTCGTTCTTCGAAACTAAAGCAGTCAACCGCATGACCGTCGAGGCGGGTTGCTTTGGACTGAGTCAGCCATATGCTGCGCATCTTCAAACGAGATTGGACTTGGCTGACAATGCCAAAACGCTCGGGCCAGTTTACCAATTCTAAGGAGGGCCTGCTTAAATTTGAAAGAAATATTTGAAATGAGCCAGCACATTTTTCTTGGCGGAGGTCATATGGAAGAGCAATTCGATCTAGCCACCGTGCAATCGGCTGGTGCAAAGGAGACGATACGATCAAACGCGTTACGCTCGGCCGGTATCCTTGATAGCCGGCCTTCTCTGGACTTCGATTCCATAGTCCATCTCGCGTGCTCCATCTTTGACGCCCCAATCGCGCTTGTTTCACTTGTTGACGCCGACCGTCAATGGTTCAAGGCGAAGAAAGGGATCAACTTCGGCGAAGCACCCCGGGCGCTCTCGTTCTGCGGCAACGTTGTTGAAACGATGGAGCCGCTTATAGTTCAGAATGCGGCGGCTGATGGGCGCTTTTCGGCGAACACTTTTGTGTCAGGCCCTACTGCCGTCAAATTTTATGCGGGGGCTCCGCTACTTGAAGGTGGTATATGCTATGGTAGCCTGTGTGTGATGGACGTACGCTGCCGCACCTTCACCGAAGAAAATATGGAGCAGCTTGAAAGCTTGGCAACCGTTGCTGTTGGATTAATCCGGGGCCATAGCAAGAAAATGCGGATGCGCGAACAGCAGCGCGAACTCGAGCTTAGGCAGGCGCGGTTTGAGCAGACGGAGCGATCGGCCAAGGTTGGCGGCTTCGAGATGAATCTTAGAACTGGTGCCATAACCTGGTCCGATCAGGTCTTCCGCATCGTCGGCTTGCCCATTGGAACGCCGTTGAACGCAAAAAGAGTGATTGCCTGTTATGCTCCTGAAGAACGTGCGTCTGTCAAAGAGAGAATTCTCAATGCGAGAGGCGGTGCTGCAAGTGCACTCGACCGTCAATATCGAATCATCACGCCAAGTGGCGATGAGCGTTGGGTTCATATCGTCAGCGATATGGAAATTATTGAGGATGAGCCCCGTCGGCTGTTCGGCATCATCCAGGACGTCACTGAACGTGTCCTTCACGAGAGGAAACTTGTCGAGGCGGCTTGCACAGATAGCCTGACCGGACTTGAGAACCGTGCAGCCTACCTGTCGCACGTGTCAGAGATCATGATAGGCAAAGATCCGCACTTCGGATTATTGCTCATCGACGTCGATCATCTGAAACAGGTGAATGACACGTTGGGTCACGCGGCCGGCGATATGTTGCTGACGAGATTGGCCTCAAAGTTGAAATCGCAGCTCGGTGAACGTGGGCGGATTTTCCGTTTGGGCGGCGACGAGTTCGCTGCCGTTCTTTCAAGGCAGGTAACGCCCAAAGCTATGGCCGCGGTCGCTCGCCAGCTTATCCAACAGATTGCAGACCCTTTGACTGTTGCAAGCTCAACGCTTTTGCCAAAAATAACGATTGGGGGCGCGATGCTAGAACCCGGCATGGATGCTGCTGCACTCTCGCAAAACGCCGATTTTGCTCTCTATCACGCTAAGGAAATCTGTCGCGGCGGTTATCTTGAATTTGAACCGCGTATGCGGACGAGTATTGCGCGTCGCATTCACCAGACGAGGGAGGTTGAGAAGGCGCTCGTAGCAGGCCGTTTTGTTCCATACTACCAGCCGACAGTGCGGAGTAGCGACGGCGATATTTGCGGATTTGAGGCACTAGCGCGGATGAAGACTGACGACGGATCGGTCATTTCCGCCGGAGAATTCAGCGAGGCGCTCACTGATCCCAGTATATCATATAACCTGACGACGATCATGCTCGGCCACGTTGCCTCAGACATGCGTAAATGGATCGATAGAGGTGTTGATTTCGGTAGGATTAGTATCAACGTCGGTGCAGCTGATTTCCAGCGCGGTGACCTTGAATCCCGAATCCACGCAGCTTTGATCAAGAAGGGAATTAAACTCGACAAAATCGTCATTGAAGTGACCGAAACGGTATTCATGCAAGGACTTGAGGAAGCCGTTGCCGCGACGCTGCAGCGGCTTCGGGGGAAGGGTGTGCTGGTCGCTCTCGATGACTTCGGAACCGGTTATGCTTCGCTTACACATTTGCGAAGCCTGCCCGTTGACATCATAAAAATCGACAAGAGTTTTGTTGATACCATGTCTAGGGATATCTCCAGTCGCGCTATCATCGAGCTGGTGAACAAACTTGCGCTACAGCTCAAAATGAAGGTTACCGCAGAGGGCGTGGAAACCTTTGGCCAAGCCTCGTCCTTGCTCGAAATGGGCTGCAGCTCCTTGCAGGGGTTTCTCTTCGCAAAGCCTATGGAAGCCGAACTGGTAGAGCCGTTTATTTCACATAGGAGGTCCACACTTTACAAGAAATTTATTGGTAGAGATTGTTCCGCTTCAACCCCATTCAGACAAATTGAGGGACTTCCCGAAGTGTGAATCTGCGTGGAATAAAGGCTCTGACGCAACTTCGATGACGGTGTACCGCAACTAGGTGGCGCCTATCGGCCGGGCTTGCAGAAGATCGATCATCGCCCTTCCATACCGAAGCATCAAGCAGCGGCACTATCGCATCGCTGAGCACCAGATCAGGCGCCTCTTCGCGAACGGCGGCGACTCGTGCCGGCGAAAAGCCGCAGTGGCCGATCTCTTTGAAATGACTCTCCGTTTTCGGATATGGTGCAGCTGACGGAAGCGCGAGTGACACGCGTCACTGCGTTTACCGCTCTTGGCAGCCAGGTTCTTGAACTGATTCATTAGATCGAGCTACCGAGCAACGATGCGTCATCAAAATTGCGTCAGAGCCCAACTTCGATGCTTATTCACAGCCTATGCGCTCGACGCTGGCAAGGCCGCTCGGCTCTGGGACGTTTCGCAGCAGCTTATTGCGAATTCGGGGAAATGATCGGCGGCGACATGTCGTACATCGATCGATTGGCTTTTAAAACTTAATGGTCGTCCGCATCCCGAACACCAAGGCATCCGGAACTGGCGATGTGCTGGCAGGACGCCGAAGCGGCCGTCATAACCTGCCCCCTGCAGCACCCCGCCCACAGGGTTTCCAAAAGGGTCACTGTAGTAGGAAAACGTGAATTGCAGTCCTGCTTGCTCCAATCGGGGGCGAAGCCCTCCCGGATCGGTCAGTTGACGCAGGGGTCCGACCAGCGAGGACTCCATAAACACGGGCGTGGACACCGCTGTTCCGGGCTTTGATGAGTCATTTTGCGCCAACGCAGCACCACTAGCAAATGCAGCAACGGCGGCGACAATCGCACGCCTCGCAATGGAAGCGATGCGCTCCGAACAGGCCATCTGAACCATCTCGGTGTCTCCATAAACCACTTGCGCGAGGACTGTTCCCCGTCAGCACCCGTGAGACAAATTGAGGGACTTCACGAAGGGAGGGTTTCTGGTTCATCCGCGCGGCGTGCGGCGTTAATCGGCGTGGAGTCCCACGCCCTGTTCGGAGGAGTCGGTGGTTGGCATGACAAATGCGTCAAGCTGAACAAACGGAATTGCTGGCTTCATCGGCTAGGGCGGCCGATCTTCCTGAAAGCATCACACCGCGTCCATCGATCAACATTCGCAAAAAAGTCGGAGCGCCCGACGTTTTACGAATACGAAAATTTGCCTCGACGCGATGTTCATGTTATGTTCTTTTGCCGCGAGACTGAGCCGTTCCTTCTGGTAAACCGCAATGCCTGCGCAGATCGTCATCACCGAGAAAACCAGCCAGGCAAAAGATGTCCGTGCCGCCGTTGGCTCACGCTACGGGGATATCCTTCCGGCCGAAGGCCATCTGTTCGACCTACTCGAACCCGAGGATGTTGTTCCGGAGTGGAAGCGGTGGTCAGCGATCCTTTTGCGGCCGGAAGGCCTTTACGACACTCGCCCAGCAGAGGGCGGCAACAAAGCCGCCAAGCTCAAAGCCATTCGCGAGGCCCTTCGTACCGCCAAGCGGGTTTGGCTCGCCACTGATTGCGACCGCGAAGGCCAGCTAATCGGCCAGGAAATTCTTGAGCATTACAAATATAGCGGCGAAGTCCTGCGGGTGCTGTTTACTGCGCAGGACTCGCAGACCATCCGCGATGCATTCGGCCGGGCAAAGCCAAATGCCGAATACGCCCGCCTTTACGCCGCTGCCGTCGCGCGCCGGCAGGCCGACCAAATCTACAACTTGTCACTCACCCGGACTGCAACCGTCATCCTGGGTCGTGGCACGCGGAGAGTGATCGGCGTCGGCCGGGTGAAGACGCCGACCTTGGCCATTGTGTGCAAGCGCGAGTTGGAGATCCGGAACTTCGTGCCCCTCGCCTATTTTGAAGTTGTAGCCACAGCGAAAGTGGAGGGAGGCCGATTTCAGATGCGGCACGCGCCGCAGGATCGGATCGTTCGACGCGAGATTGCCGAAGAAGTCGTCAAAGCAGCCGAAGGCTTCGAGGGCGCGCTCGCTGTGCGTGTCGAAGATAAGCGACAGGGACCGCCCAAGTTGCACGATTTGCCGTCGCTGCAGAAACTCTGCGGCTCTCGCTTCGGCTGGTCCGCCAGCAAGACGCTTGAGGTGGCGCAGGAGCTCTATGATGGCCAGGGCAAGAAGATCATCACTTACCCGCGCGCCGAGGTGCGCTATTTGCCGGCGAGCTTGATTTCGGACGTGCCGCGGATCGTGGCCGGCCTGCGGGTGGGCCAATCGTTCAGCACGATCCCCATGCCCGAGCCGCCAGTCATCCGCAAGGGTGCGAGCGGCAACTTCTACGACAAGGGGCTGGAAGGCGCGAGCCATCACGCCGTCATTCCCAACGTCAACGCGATCGAAAAACTGCCGGAGGTCTGGCCTCGTCTGTCGTCTGACGAGAAGAAACTGTTCGATGTCATCGCGCGGGCATATCTGGCCGCCCTGATGCCTGACTTTCGCTACCGGCAGACAACCGCAACGCTCGACGTGCGCCGCTTCGAATTCCGCGCTGCCGGTCGCCAGCCTATCGATCTCGGCTGGCGAGCCGCCTTCCCAGAGTGGCAACCCGCCGACGAAAAAGGCGATGAGGCGCAATTGCTGCCGCCGCTGCGTAACGGCGAGACCGCACAACTGCAGGACCCCAAAATTGAGGACAAGGAGACCCGACCGCCACCGCGTTACAACGAAGGCACTCTGATCGAGGCCATGCAAAATGCCTGGCGCTTTGTTGAGGATGAGATTCTGCGGGACCGCCTGAAGGAAGCTAAGGGCATTGGCACGCCGGCGACCCGGGCTGAGATCATCGGCGGCCTGAAGAAGCAGGGTTTTCTGATTGCCCAGGGAAAGCACATCGTGCCGACCGAGGCCGGCCTATCGCTGTTCGGTGTTCTCAAACAGGCCGATCCGGCGCTAGTCGATCCGGGCGTGACTGCACAACTCGAATGCCTGCTCGACGATGTCGTCGTCGGCAAGCAGGAGATGGTCGGCGCAATCGACGCCGTGTGTGATGTCGCCCAACGCATCATCGGCAAGCTCATGGAAGGCGCCGCCGTCGGAGGGCCTCCCTTGCTTGGCGCCTCAATAGACAACGGTGCTGCAGCATATCCACCCACGCCTGCGATGAGGCGCTTTGCCGACAGCCTCGCCCGGCAAAACGGCATCAAACCTCCGCCCGGCTACAAGACGTCGATATCGATCTGCGGTGCGTTTCTCAAGCAGCAAGCCCCCAAGAAAGCCGACGGAAAAGCGCTCGGGAAGGCAGAACCGAAATCGATCAGTCCGGCACAGTTTTTGTACGCAACGAAGATCGCGCTCGGGAAAGGCGTCGTCATTCCCGACGAGGCCAAGGCCAATTCGGCTGCCATGGCGGCGTGGATCGGCTCGAACAAAGGCACGAAGCGCCGCAAGAGCGGTCGCAAGACCGCCTCCAGACCGCCGGGATCGACTGCGCCTCAATCGACAGCACCGAGAAAATTAGCCCGAAAACGAAAGGCTGATGCTGCCGCCGGCGCATCAATGCCCACCCAACCATATCCGGCGGCAGGGACGCCGCTGCGGATTCCTTATGGCAACAAGGATCTCGCTCTGAAGCTTGGCGCCCGGTATGGCTCGACGGGATGGTATGCCCCGCCTGGAGTTGATCTCTCTGCATTTGGCGAGCGGGGCTGGCTGTAGCGCTCGGCCGCTTCTGATGGTGACCCCCAGAGGAAATTCTATCGCCCCAGTTTGCATTGACAGTACAGGGACAACTTTGCGTCCCCGGCGTATCCCCAGCGCAAATTGAGACACACGTCGTGCAGCCAAATACGTCAGAGATAGCTTAGTTAGTTAGTCTATTTTGACACCATTCAGAATAGCAATTCTGAACTCTTATGTCATTGACATAGCAATATAATTTTTGGCGACCGATTTCATTGGGAGCCCCGCCTCACTGCCAAATCCCCGAATTCGGCGAAAAGGCAGCGCAAAACGCGTCTGCGGCTCTTTCACATCGGCCCAGCGCTCCTGAGCACCGCGATCGTCCGCAATGCGATATCGCGCATCAACCCGATCTCGGTCATGTCCCGTCCATCGGCGAGCGCTTTTGCGACGATCGCGAGCTCGCGCCAGCATAGGTCGGCCTCCGGTGGAGCCTCGCGCATCCATAGGGCCGTGCGCAAAACAATGTGAGCCCATTTATCACGATGTCGGGCGATGACGCTCTGCAATAGATAAGTAACAAGTTTGGCACGATCACCGCCGCGGGCGCGCTCCACCGCTTGAGCGACCAGCGGGTCGTCCTCGAACCAGGATTCTGCGACGGCCTCTAGCTCGGCAAGTTCGTTGCTCATCCGAAGCACCGATCCGAGCGTGGCGGGCTCACACATCGCCTTGGGGACCTCGGCGAACAGCCCGGCGAGCGTTTCACCAAAGGCCATACGCGCGGGCTGCCAATCGGCACCGCCGATAGTTTCGGCGACTTGGAGCAGGCCGAACGGCGGCGCTTCCCGTTTCTCGATAGTGAGCGCCAGTTCGTGCGCAACGATGCGATCGAGATATGATCGGGATACGGCAAGTGTTGGGGTATCCATCCCGGCGGCGGCGAGACTCATCTCGATCTGGCGGCGCGATTCCGGCTCGCCGCTCCAGGCATCCGCAATCCCGCCTTTGGTCAGGACCGACGATATCCGCTTTTTCCGTCCGGCCGGGGATATCAGCAGGAATCCCTGCGCTGTGGCACCATCGACGGCGGTGGCGACGATTGCCTCGATGCTGCCAGCGCCCCATGGCGCGCAATCGATCCCAGCCGCCCGCGCCTTGCGGATGACCGCGTCGACTTCGGCTCGCTCGTTCTCTGGTCGCCAATTGCGCATTGCGATCAGCCGCCGAACCTCTGTCGGCGTCAGCGAGGCAGCGACCTGTGCAAGCGCGCCGGCAACCGCCCGGCGCACAGTCGAATTTGGGTCGAGCAGGAACAGAACCGCGGCGCCACGCGCTTCGGGGATGCCGGCAAGCGCCAAGCCCACGGCAAAGGCGCTGCGGGTTTCCGTCGGCATGGCATGACCGCTTTCGATCAGCGAGCCCATGGCCAGAAACGGATCGCCGTCGCAGGCTTCGAGGATGCCGGCGAGAGCCGCGTGGACGTTGGTCGGAAGCGGACCGCCCTCGTCCGGGTAGACGGGCTGCCTTGCCGACGCCGCCGCAAGCTCAGGCGATGCCGAGATTTTCGACTGGTGCAGGGCTCCTCCCACAAAGGCAAACATACGGCCGTCGACGTTTCCAGCCTCGACCTGCGCGACGACGTCGGCCTGAAAATCCGCGATCAGTTTGGCTGCGTCCACGTAGCCGCGATCGGTGCGATAACGCAGATGCTCGAGCAGCCGCTGCAGCAGAACCAGATAACCGATCGCAAGCGGCTCATCCCGGCCGGCAGGGGGCATGTGGCGAGCCGCGCCCGTGAAGGCGGCAAAGATTTCGCGTGGAGAGCTTTCGCAATACCGATCGAAGGCATCATTGAATGGGGGCGGTCGACCCTTGGCGATCGCCTGCGCAATCCGTCTCGCATACTCATCCGTCGGCGAGGATTTTGGCTGGGTTCGGCTCATCGAGGCGCCTCCGCGAATCATTGGCAATGATAGCCGGGAGTTGGTTTCGCTCCTTTCAGATCTGGCGATATCCACTCACAAAATCGGCGCCCTTGGCGTCGGACAGGCTGAAAAGGAATTGCCCTGCTTGGCGGCCTCCTGTAATTCCGCCCGAGCTCTTCTAACTATTTGGTCGCCTGGCTATCGCGTAGCGAGTGCGCTCGATGTTACCACCTGATCGGAAAACAGATCGCGCGCACCCAATATCTTGTATCCAATTGACTGATAGCCAATGCGGCGTTTCGCAGCCATACGGGCCAGAACCGGCACTCTCATGTCGACATAATCATATATGATCACCTCGCGCTTGGCGTCGTTGAGACGATGCAGCCGGCCGGCGTACTGGGCAAGCGTGCCTTTCCATGCAATCGGCATGGTAAGAAAAAGGGTATCGAGGCGAGAATCATCGAAACCCTCGCCGAGGTAGCGTCCGGTCGCGACTATGACACGTTCCTCGCCTTGAGGAATTGCTGCGAGCCGCGCGGCGCTGTCGCGCCGCTGCTTCTCGCTTTGCCCACCGCGCAATACGACCACATGCCTAGCAAAACGCTCAAGACGCTTTGCGATGGTCTCCAAATGGGCGGTGCGCTCAGTTATCACGACGGGGGAGCGGCCCGCCTCAAGAGCACACAAGACGTCATCGAATATCAGATCATTGCGCACTTCATCATCAACCAACTCCTTGAAAACATCCTGAATGGAAGGAGCAGGGGTCCCCAATGTGGCTTGAAGTTGGAAGCTGGTATCCCGGATCCGCACCACGTGATCGAATGGGCGCTTGGCTGCCTCGGTTCGTGCATCCACGCGATGGCGAACGGGACCACATTGCATAACGATGATCGGGTGATGTCCGTCTTTTCGCGTAACCGTTGCTGACAGACCGAGAATGTAGCGAGCCTTGCTGCGGCGCGCGACCAGTTCAAAGCTTACCGCCGACAAATGGTGGCATTCGTCGACTACGAGATGCCCATAATTGCCGACGATATCGTCGACTTCTCCCTTGCGAACCAGGCTCTGGATCAGGGCGACGTCAACCTGACCTTTCGGCTTGCGACGACCGCCGCCGATCATGCCGATCGCGTCACGCGGCATAGCTGAGAACGCTGTGAGCCTCTCGATCCATTGATCCATCAGCTGACGGCGGTGAACGAGCATCAATGTATTGCGTCCGCGCTCGGCCATCATCCGGATGGCTAGGATCGTCTTACCTAACGCCGTCGTTGCCGCGAGCACGCCGGTGTCATGCGGCAACAGGGCTGTGATCGCGGCTTCCTGATCGGAGCGTAATGCGCCAGTGAAGGCAAATGGGATCGGCGCACCGATAGCGCGGCAATCTTCGATCGTTACTGCAATTCCAACTGACACGAGGAGATCGCGGACGGCGTCGAAGCAGCCGCGAGGTAAAGCAATGTGACGGCTGGTCAACTCTGCGCAGGAGATGATCCGAGGCTTGTCATGGGTCGATCGTCGCATTGCTTGTGCAGCGTAGAATTCTGGGTTCTGGAACGCCGCGAGACGAATAAGGCGCGCGGTCAAGGGTGGCGGTAGCGCGTGACGCAGGATGTAAATCTGGTCGGCCTGCACGATGGTGATCGCGCTTGGCAGTGGCTCGCTTATTGCTGGCGTTGGTTGTCGGCGCGATGGTGGGGCAAGCCACGGTTCTTCGTCTTCGTCGACAAGAGGAATACGTACGCCGAGAATTTTTCCAGATGCACTCGCTTCCTCGACCAGATGATCCACCCTCGATCGCGCGATAGGTTCAATCGCTGACAGGAAGGCCCATTGATCCAGATATGGCGAACAAGACTCGTCGATGAACACGCTGTTGCCAGCACTTCGCGCGAGTCCCTGAAGCGGCAAGGCAATCAAATTACCGAAGCCACCCGCAGGCATTGTATCTTGGCTCGGGAAAAACCGATCGTAGGATCCGAATCCGATATCGGGGACACGTTCCATCGTGTCGGTGATTAGGAAGGCCCCGAGACGGCGCGCTGACGCCGCCGGTATCGGTTCCTCGAAAAAAATCCAAGCGTGAGCACCGTTTCCGGATCGCGACCGCTCGACGGCAACAGGAATTTTGTGGCGCTGACAGGTCTCCCTGAACGCGAAGACATCTCTTCGCCATTCCCCTTCGTCGAAATCCGCGGCCAGGAACGAACAGGTATTATCCGCAAGCATCGGATAGACACCCATAACGAACGGGACGCCATTCGTGTCAGTCCCGCGTAGATGGCGATCGATCGACACTTCATCTACGGCCCGGAATGCCTGATTTGGACATGCCGAACATTTGACTTTTGGTTTTTCGCAAATCCCACGCTGCCACTCATTTGCACAGGCAGGTGCGTACCCGCTGCGCCCCGTCGTGCGATTCTCCCAACGGATGGGGAAGACATCTGAGCGGCCGCGGAAAAGCCGGCGAAACAGAGCAATCTTGTTTTCGATTGTCGAATTCCGGTCGATGGGATCGCCGGCTTTTGCCGAAGGGACCGCTTTGATGGCCGCGGCCTCTTCACTCAGCACCGATCGCAGGGTGTTAATCTCGGCTAAGATCTCCGCGCGCTCGCGTTCCAGCGCCGTGAGCCGCACCACGAGTTCGGTGATTCTGGCGTCCATTTGAGTCATCGTGAAGGTTGGCTTGCGCCAATATTATCCAATATCAGCTTGACGCAATTTTGCTTCGCCGGATAGCCCGCGCAAGAAGGGGGCCGATCACAATCGGCCGATCCAAGTCCCGAGTTCGCAGTTTTATTCTGAATGGTGGCAATTTGGCGCACTCGGAGCGATTCGAACGCCCGACCCTCGGAATCGAAATCCGATGCTCTATCCAGCTGAGCTACGAGTGCAGTGGCCGCACCATAGCTGCGAAAGCGGCGAAAGCCAGCCCCCGCGGCGGCGTGAACATCCGGTGCCCGCGGGTTCTCCACGGCGCCGGACCTAATGCCCAAGCGCGCTGGCTCCGCACGCGGTTCCCAGGCAACCGGCTTTCATGCCGGACGCGCCGCCCCGTGGCATGCCTCCTGCATAAATTACCCCGGGTCCATCGCTGCAACGATACGGGGGGTATCATGACGAATTCCGAATTCCGGGCCGATGATCACAGCATCGCGCCAATTCCCGACGCTGACCGGGACTCCACCGGGCCGCAGCAGATGTGGATCTGGGCGGGGGCCAATATCGCGCCGGTGAACTGGGCGCTGGGCGCGCTCGGCATCATCCTCAAGCTCGGCCTGATGGAGACCATCGCGGTCATCGTCATCGGCAACCTGTTCGGCTGCGCCATCTTCGCCGCCTTCACCGTGATGGGCCACAAGACCGGGGTCAACCAGATGGTGCTGGCCCGCTCGGCCTTCGGCCGCCGCGGCGCCTATCTGCCCAGCCTGCTGATGTTCCTGATGACTTTGTGCTGGATCGGCGTGAACACCTACTTCCCGGTCAAGATCTCCATGGCCATCCTCACCCCGTTCGGCGTCCCCGACAACGGCATCGCCACCTTCATCGTCACCACGCTGGTGATGGTGGTGCAGATGTGGATCGGCATCTACGGCTTCTACGCCATCCGCACCTTCGAGAAGTATACGGTGCCGGTGACGGTCGCCATCATGGTGCTAATGAGCGTGCTGGCCTGGAGCCAGGCCGGCGTCGTCAACTGGGGCCTGAAGAGCTCGCTGCCGCCGGGCGCCCATCTCGCTATGCTGTCGCTGCTGATGACCGCGGTCGGCGTCGGCTGGGGCATTTCCTGGGTCACCTGGGCGTCGGACTATTCGCGCTTCGTGCCGCGCAGCGTCTCGTCGAAAGAAGTGTTCTGGTACAGCTATATCGGCATGTTCGTGCCGAGCGTGTGGCTGGCCATCCTCGGTGCCACCATTGCATCGGTGACGCTCGACGCCGATCCCGCCAAGATGGTCTCTGCGGTGTTCGGCGGCTTCGCGGCGATCCTGGTGTTGCTGATGGTGCTGCACGGCCCGATCGCCAGCAACATTCTGAACGTCTATTCGGCGGCGCTGGCAGCGCTCAGCATGGGCCTGAAACTGTCACGCACAATGCTGGCGCTGATCGTCGGTATCGCCGGCTATCTGGTGACCATCTACTTCATCCTTGCACCGGACTTCGCCAAGGCATTCGACAATTGGATGATCAGCCTGCTGATGTGGATGAGCCCCTATGCCGGCGTCATCCTCACCGACTTCTACATCAAGCGCAAAGGCGTCATCGACGTGCCCGCGCTTTACGCCTCGCCGGAGACCAGCATCTATGGCGACATCAACTGGAACGGCATGATCGCCTTCGTCGCAGGCCTGGTCTGCGGCTGGCTGTTCCAGGACGGTCTGGTGCCGGCGCTGCAGGGGCCGATCTCCATCAATCTGCTCGGCGGTGCCGATCTGAGTTGGCTGGCCGGCATCGGCGTCGCCGGCGGCACCTATCTGCTGCTCGACAAGCGGACCGCGCCCGCGCCGATCGCCGTCACCGCCGGCGAATAACGCGGGCGGATCGCACACACAAAGGTCGCCGGCATCAGAAATGCCGGCGTCCTTCGAATGAGAAAGGGTTGGGCCGGAGCTGGCTATTCCACGCGGCTGAGCAACTCCCGCGATGCCAGCTTGACGTAGTCACGCTGCAGCGCCTCGTAGTATTCGCGCGCATCCGGGCAGCTCTCCTGCTCCGCCATGGTGCGGTACTTCTCGGCCTCTTCACGATAAAGCTCGGACTTGTCGGTGGTCATGGCATTCGCCTCCACCAGGAAAACCTCTCAGCGGCCGAAACGTTCGCTTTCCCGCGCGCGAGATATCTCGGGTTCCCCGGGGAACAGGGACCGGCGCTGATGCGTTTGCCTGAACGCGTGAGTTGCGGTGCGTGCGGACAACCGATCAGCGGGAGCGCCAATGAAGGATTTTTCCAACGCCTCCTTTTCCCCGGGCATGATCTCGGTCATGCAGCAGGCGCTTGACGGCGCGGTCGCGACGCTGCCGCAACCGGTCAGCTCCTCTCATGTGCAATCCATTGCCGAGTCGATCCTGCGCACCACCAAGGAAGGCGAGCGCGATCTGACCGCGCTACGGACCATCGCCCTGCTGGAATTGCAGATCGTCGATCGCAAGTAGCCCCCTGCGCGATCCCGGACGACATGTGCCGATCCCCGAACCTTACCGCGATTGAGGACACGTGGCCGGCGACGGTGGCGCGCAGCAAGCCCGACGAAAGTTGGTCTTGCTGCAGTGCAACCAGATGCATAAATGCGCGTTATCGCCTCATCACGGAGGTCGCCATGTCCTACGCACTGTTCTCCAATACCGTCCAGGTCAGCCAAGCCTTCCGCACCAAAGCGGAGGTGTGGAAACATGCCGCCGACAGCGGTCTGGTGATCGAGGTGTCTTCCGCCGAGGAAGATCCCCCGCGCCGCATTCTCGCCAAGGGCTATACTATCGACGCCTGCGCCCCGGATATCGCAGCCGGGCCGGCGGTCGGCGCGCTCAGCCTGGCGCCGATCATCACCGGCTGTTCGGTCAATCAGCCGTCGGCAGCCGCCGCATCGTGAATTCGATGGCACCGTCCGGCAATTCGCGCCAGCGCTCGACCTCGGTCATATAGGCCTGCCTGGGAAAACGATCGAAGAACGCCCGCGCGATCTGGCGGGCGTTTTCGCGCGAGTCCGTGAAGGTCTCCCGCAGGAAGCCATCTTCGGATGTCGGCGCGCGGCGTTGCCTGTCTCGCCGGCCGGCCATGCGTTCCGCCAGATCGCGCGGCGATTTCGGCATCGCGACTGCTCCACGAAAGATCGACCTTAGCTTGCCATGGCGGGCGTGCCGGTCAAGCCGCGGCAACAAGAAAGGGCGCCCCGTTGCCGGGGCGCCCTTTCCGTCTCGCTGAACCAAGGCGCTAAGGCGCCCTTTGCCAGGCTCATCACTGAGCGTTAGCGGGCGGCCTCAGCGAGGTGACAGCGCTTTGAGTGAAACACTGGATCACCTCCTTTCGTTGTTGATGGTCCCAACAGTATAGGAACGGTTTTCGCTTCTGTTAAGGGGCCATCGCGGCAGCGAGCCATGCATTCACGTCACGGAACCGGTCGGCCGACGAGCAGAACGCGAGCTGGATCCAACTCCCCAGAAGCGTGTCCCGGACGCAGCGCACTGCGCCTCCGTCAGGAGGCGTAGTGCGCTGCAGATCCGGGACCCGCCACAAACGATAGCGCCTGATACGGTCCCGGCTTTGCGGAGCGGCATAGCGGCGATGCAAGAGCATCGCCTGAGAATGCCGCACCGCGTCCGGGACAAGATTGGAACGCTTCAGTCTTGATGGCTCAGACTCTAGGTCATGCTGCCCGGCATGAAGCAACGGATGAGAATTCCGGTATCGCCCCGCATCGGCCAGACCATGGTGCGGCCCACGCGGTTGGGCGCGGTGATCACCGCTTCGTCGGGCACGTCCAGCCATTTGCCGTCGAGCCGCACGCGATAATGTCCGCCGCTGGACTCCCAGTCGACATCGCTGACCGCGCTGCCATCGGCATCGGAGCAGCACGGCCCCTTGCCTGATCGCAGACTGTCGAACCACGCCTTCAGATCCGGCGACGTGGCGGCGTACTGACCGTTGTCGCGCGCCATCACCGCATGCGACAACGGCAATGCTGCAGCGGCAAGTATCAGGACGCGTGCCGGCAATGATATCCGGCGACGTCTGCGGTGCCTGCCGCAGCGCGGTTGTTGGTATCTGGCTGCTTCGTCACGCAGACACGGCGCATCGGCGCCGGACATCATCCAGTCGCTCATTGCCTTGCTCCAGCTCCCGGCCAGTGCAACTATCGTCAAGAAACGTTATGCATTTCGCGGGCCATATTCCCGCGGCTTTTCGCGACGCTCACGCAAATCTCATCAGATCGTAAGAAGACGTCGGCAGCGACACCGACGCTGCAGGCAACGCAACACCTCACCCGCCATGCCGGCCAGGTTATTCCGCAGGGCGGTCACGACACACGCTGCACGCGGTCGAAATCACGCGCCGAAAGAGCTGTCAGCGATCGCCTGGACTGAGTCGATCGCGCCGCGGCTCTTGCGCCTGCCGCCCAAATCCGTCGGCGGACTGCTTCGATTACATCACAGCAGACTACGCGATTCCGGCCCAACCATGTCGCTACTCTTTGCGGTGCAGCGCAATTCAGCGTGATGAAAGCGCCCGCCCCCGCGCAACCTGCTGCCGGTGCGCGGGATTCGTTGACGCTGGTCCCCGGAATTTGGCATAAACACATTTGCGCGACTGGGGGACACGGTCGCGCCACCGGGACATTATGAAAAACGCATTGTATTCGATCCACGTCGATTTGCTCGATGGGCGCTCGGGCAAGGGTAGCGGTGTCGTGGTTTTTCGCGACGGCCAGATCCTCGGCGGCGACGCCTTCCTGTTCTATACCGGCAGCTATGTGATCAACGCCGAGGCCCGCACGCTCAAGGGCGAGATCACGGTCAAGCAGCACACGCCGAGCCCGGCCATGAGCCCGCTGTTCGGCGGCCCGCAGCCGGTCGGCATCGGCGTCACCGGCACCTACGACGACAAGTCCGCGGTGATGAACGGCACCGCGCTGGTCGGCAAGCACAGCCAGATTTTTCGCGCGACGCTGCGCTGGCTGGCCGATACCGAATGACTCTCCGCCGGTGAACCGGTCGCGACGCGGGCGCCCCAACCCTGCCCGCAACAGGCGCAGCGCTATTCCGCGACCACATCGGGCGGCGCCACCCGCGGCAGGATGATCTGGATCCGGGTGCCGTTGCCGGGATCGGAATGCAGGTTGAGCCGGCCGCCGAGGCGATTGGTGACGATGCTGTAGACGATATGCAGGCCGAGCCCGGTGCCGCCCTGGTCGCGGCGGGTGGTGAAGAACGGATCGAAGGCGCGGCGGCGCACCTCCGGCGTCATGCCGACGCCGTTGTCGGCGAACAGGATCTCCACATGGTCGGCGCCGGACTCCTGGATCCGGACCTCTACCTTGCCGCCCCCGCCGCTGGGAAAGGCATGCGCCACCGCATTGAGAAACAGGTTGGTCAGCACCTGGCCGTAAGGGCCGGGATAGGAGTTCATGATCAGGTTGGGCCGGCAATCCACCGACAGCGCCAGGTTCTGCGACCGCAGCCCCGGCTTCAGGCTCATCACCACCTGCTCGGTGAGATCTGCGAGGTCGAACTCGCGCTGGTCGGAATAGTTGCGGTCGGCCGCCACCTGCTTGAACGACTGGATCAATTCGGCCGCGCGGTTGAGATTGCCGACCAGCCGCGACGCGGCATCGCGGTTGGATCTCGATGAAGTCCATCAGGCTGGAGCGGCGCAGCTCGCCGCGCGCCACCTCCTCCGCGAACGTGGCGATCTTGCGCTCCAGCGACGACGCCACCGTGAGGCTGATGCCGACGGGATTGTTGACCTCATGGGCGACGCCGGCAACGAGGCGGCCGAGAGCCGCCAGCTTCTCCGCCTCGATCAGCGAGTTCTGCGTCTCGCGCAGATTGCGCAGCGCTGCCTCGGCGGCGTCCTTGGCCTTGCGCATCTCCTGTTCGCTGCGCTTGCGCTCGCCGATGTCCAGCGCCACCGTGACGATATTCTCGATCTTGCCGTCGGGCGACAGCAGCGGCTGCTTGTTGACCAGCCACTGCCGCATGGCGCCGGCCGCGTCCTGATATTCCTCCTCGTAGAAACCGAGGCCCTCCCCCGAGGCCAGCACGCGCTTGTCGGGGTCGCTGGTCTTGGCCGAGCCGTAGCGTGACATCAGTTCGCCGGTGGTGCGGCCCAGCGCCTCGTCCGGCTCGATGCCGAAGATGCCCGCCATGTAGCGATTCATCAGCACGTAGCGCAGCCGCTTGTCCTTGACGTTGATGACGGCCGGCACGGTGTCGATGACCTGCTGCAGCAGCCGGCGGCCTTCCTGCACCGCGGCCTCGGCACGCTTCTGGTTGGTGATGTCGCGCACGGTGCCCTCGTAGCGGACCACCGCGCCGGTCTCGTCGCGGACCGCGGTGGCGCTGTCGGAGAGCCAGAGGATCGTGTGTTGCCGCTGCCGCACCTGGTATTCGAACTCGCGCACCATGCCGTCGCGCTCCATCCGCATCTGGTATTCGGCGCGCGCGGCGGGATCGACATAGATGGAGCCGGCAATGTCGAGAGTGGCCCGGATCAATTGCTCCGGCGACTCGTAGCCCATCATCCGCGCCAGTGCCGGATTGGCATTCAGCAGCGCGCCCGCTGGAGTGGTCACATAGATGCCGTCGACGGAGCCTTCGAACAGCTTGCGGTAGCTCTCCTCGGCCAGGCGCTGTTCGGCCAGCGCGTGCACCGCCGCCTCGCGCGCGGCGTCGGCGTCCACCAGGGTCCGGCGGAACACTTCCGCGGCACGGGCGATGTCGCCAATTTCGTTGTCGATCTCGGTGGCGGGGATCGAAATATGCTGGGCGCCGCCTTCCAGCGCGCGCATGGCCCGGGCGATGGCCTTCAGCGGCCGCACCGTGCGGCGCACCACGAACAGGGCCGCCAGCAGCCCGACCAGGACGCCGGCACTGCCCAGCGCGATGCTCTGCCACTTCGCCTCGGTCAGGGTGCGCGCAAAGTCCCGCGACAGCACGCGCCCGCGCCGCGCGCTGAGTTCGCGCAGCAGTTCGGTGACGCGTCCGATCAGCCGACCCTCGGTGCCCAGCACCTCCTTGTCGAGATCGCTGATCTCGCTCTCGGTCCCGGCAATCGCAACGATGGCATCGGCATAGTCGTCGGCGGCGGTGCGCAGCGCGGGGTCGCCGATGGGCAGCGCGCGCATCCGCTGCGCCGCCTGCTCGGCGCCGAGCGGATCGCGCGCCAGCAAGGCGGAGCTGACCTCGTTCTGCCCCCTGAACAGGCTGCGGGCGGTGCCCCGGTCGGGCATCTCGCCGATCGCCGCCTCGAATTTCTCGCGCAGCGGCGCCAGCGTGCTGACCAGGCTGGCACGGCGGGCAATCAGCGCCGAAACCCGCTCAATCCCCTCCCGATAGCTGGCCAGCCTTGCGGCGACGCCGTCGATCATCTCGCGCTGCTCGGGCGCCAGCTCGATCCGGGTCTTCTTCAGCAGCTCGCCCAGCGTCGCGGCGGCTTGCGACACCCGCTCCGGACGGGCGTCGGGATCGGTGACGAAATCCCGCGCCGCCAGCCGCAGCCCGTTCATGCGACGGTCGATTTCCTCGGCGAGATCGCCCAGCGACTGCAGCCGCTGCAATTCCCCGAAGGTGTTGTCGATATGGCGGATCGCGACCACGCTGCCGATGCTCGTCACCAGGATGACCGCCAGCACCAGCAGAAACCCGCTGAAAGTCAGCTGGCCGATCGTAAGCGAGGACGAGCGGACCCGCCGAAAAAACGCCGCGACTGCAGAAAGCATGATGGGTACGACCGGCTCCAAACCGCGGCAATATAAGCCGAGTTTGGCCTGCGGGGGAACGGCCAAGCGTCGTCATGGCAGCTTGCGGGCGGCCCTTGCCTGACTATGATCGCCGGCCAAGAGGCGCGCAAGCGTCCGCATCGTTGATCACAGGGAGAACGCCATGAATATCACCCAGGGCCTGCGCCGGGTGCTGCAGACCAATCCGCTGGGCATCGCGACGGTTGACGGCGGCCGCCGCCGGAGCTGGCGTGACGTCGGCGACCGCGTGGCGCGGCTGGCGGGCGGGCTCAAGGGCCTCGGTCTCAAACCGGGCGACCGCGTGGCGGTGCTGATGCTGAATTCCGACCGCTATCTGGAGCTCTATCTCGGCGTCGCCTGGGCCGGTGCGGTGATCGTGCCGACCAACGTGCGCTGGAGCGCAGCCGAGATCGCCGACTCGCTGGTGGATTGCCGGGCTTCGGCGCTGGTGGTGGACGCCACCTTCGCCGCGATGGGCGTCGACCTCGTCAAGGCCATGCCGGCAACGGTGAAGCTGACACTGATCCATGCCGACGACGTAGCCGGCCCCTCCGAGGCCCATGATTACGAGCGCCTGGTCGCGGGCAGCGCCCCGGTGCCCGACGCCATGCGCGGCCGCGAGGACCTCGCCGGCATCTTCTACACCGGCGGCACCACCGGCCGCTCCAAGGGGGTGATGCTGAGCCATGGCAACATCGTCGCCAATTCGCTGCACATGCTGGCCGAGGGATTCCTGCCGGACGGCACGATCTATCTCAACGCAGCGCCGATGTTTCACGTCGCCAATGGCGGCGCCATGTTCGCCCAGCTGATCTCCGGCGGCACCAACGTGATCGTGCGGATGTTCAACCCCGAACTGGTGATGCAGGTGATCGAAAAGGAAAAGGTCACGTCGACCCTGATCGTGCCGACCATGATCCAGATGCTGACCGATCATCCGAATTTCCACACCGCCGATCTCTCCTCGATGGAGCAGATCATGTACGGCGCCTCGCCGATCAACCAGGCGCTGCTCAACCGCGCCATGGCCGGGCTGCCGAACGTTGAATTTCACCAGCTCTACGGCATGACCGAACTGTCGCCGCTGGCCACCCACCTGCCCTGGCACCAGCACTTCGGCGAGGAAGCCACGGCCAAGAACCGGCAGCGCGCCTGCGGCCGCGCCGCCATCGGCTGCGAAGTGCGCATCGTCGGCCCGGACCGCAAGCCGGTCGGCACGGGTGAGGTCGGCGAAGTCGCGGTGCGCGGCGACAATGTGATGATGGGCTACTGGGAGCGGCCGGAGGAAACGGCCAAGGCCGTGATCGACGGCTGGATGCACACCGGCGACGGCGGCTACATGGACGAGGAAGGCTACGTCTACCTCGTCGACCGCATGAAGGACATGATCATCTCCGGCGGCGAGAACGTCTATTCCATCGAGGTGGAGAACGTGGTGGCGCAGCATCCCGCGGTGGCGCAATGCGCGGTGATCGGCATTCCCGATCCGCAATGGGGCGAGACCGTGCACGCCATCGTCATCGCCAAGGCCGGCGCGCAGCTCAACGCCGCCGAACTGGTGGCGTTCTGCAAGGACCGCATCGCCGGCTACAAATGCCCGCGTAGCATCGACGTGCGCTCCGAACCGTTCCCGTTGTCCGGAGCCGGCAAGGTGTTGAAACGCGAATTGCGGCGGCCGTTCTGGGATGACACCGCGGCGGCGGTTCAGGCGAAAGCGGGATAACCTACCCGAGCCCGCCACACCCACCCCACCGTCATCCTGAGGCGCCGTCGCGTAAGCGACGGCCTCGAAGGATGGGCCGCAAGTTCCGACGCTCGTCGCCGCATCCTTCGAGGCTCGCCGTGGCGGCGGAGCAAGAGCTCCGCCTGAGGCGAGCGCCTCAGGATGACGGCTGTTGTATTTGCTGCGGCCTACGGCGCGCCGGTCATCTCAAACACCTCGCCGTCGTAGCCGGCCTCGGCGGGAATCCGCAGTTGGCGCTTGTCGCCGTCGCGGCTGACCACCGGCATGACGGTGACGATGGTGCTGGCGCGCGCATGGTCCAGCGCCGACTGCACGCCGGGCTGCTTGCCGAGCTTGATCAGGCTGCGGGTGGTCGGAAACGGCAGCGTGAACCGGCCGTTGTCGCCGCCTTCCAGCGCCTCGCGCGGCGACAGCCAGATCGAGTCGGTGGATTCCTTGCCGTCATGCATGCCGAGTTGCTCGGGCGGCGCGGCGGCGAGGAAGAACCAGGTGTCGAAACGTTTCTTCATGCCTTCCGGCGTGATCCAGTGCGCATAGGGCACCAGCAGATCGAGCGCCAGCACCAGGCCATTGTCGGCCAGAATCTGCGCAAAACTGATCTTGCCTTCGTTCAGCGCATCGCGATGGGCGTCGGCAATCTCGGCCGCCCGCGCCGCCGGGATCAGGTCGTCCGATCCGCGCAGCCGCGCCAGCAGGATGCGGCTTTCCTCGAAAGTCTCGCGAATCGCGGCAATGCGGAAGCTCAGCGTCGTGGCGTCGAGGCCGTCGCTGCCGGCATAGAGTTCTGGCCTGCCGATAATCTCGTGATCGCCAGCATCGACGCTGCCGCCGGGAAACACCAGCGCGCCGGAAGCAAACTCGATCTGATAGTGCCGCACCATCATGAAGACTTCGATGGCGTCCGACGCGCCTTCCCGCAGCAGCAGGATGGTGGAGGCAGGACGCGCAACGCCGGGCTCGCTGGCCATTCGAATTCACTCCCTGATCGGCATTCTTGGGGATGCTCAATCTGTAGGATGGGTAGAGCGTAGCGAAACCCATCACGTTCGCAACAACGATGGGTTTCGAGAACAAGCGCTTCCGCGCTTGCTCTCTCTACCCATCCTACAAGGTTATTACTCCGCCGCGCTGGCCTGCGGCGTCAGGTTGGCGCGCTTATCGAAACGGGCGACGCGCGACAAGAGATAGTCGATCTCCGCCTTGGCCATCGCGGTGATCGCCGAGCCGGGCTTGCGCTGCGCGGCCGAGGCAATGGCGCCGCGCTTGTGAAGCACGTACTTGCGCGCGGCGAGGCCGATGGCTGGCTGCTGCTCGTAGCGGATCAATGGCAGATGCGCGTCGAACAGGTCGTGCGCCTCATCGCGCTTGCCCTGCTTCGACAGCTTCACCACGTCGACCAGCAGTTCCGGGAAAGCATAGCCGGTCATGGCGCCGTCGGCGCCGCGCTCCATCTCGAAATCGAGGAACAACCCGCCATTGCCGGTGAGGATCGACAGCTCGCGCAGGGAGCCGTCCTTCTGGAAGCCGCGCAAGGCGGAGATCTTCTCGAGGCCCGGCCAGTCCTCGTGCTTGAGCATCACGCAGGACTTGGAGTCCATGACGATCTTGCGGATCACCGCCGGCGTCATCACCACCGTGAGGGTCAGCGGATAATCCTGCAGCACCCAGGGAATGTCGGAGCCGATGGCCTCCTCGGCCTGCTTGAAATAGCTGGTGATCTGGTCGTCGGTGCGCAGCGTCGGCGGCGGCGCGATCATCACGCCGGCGGCGCCGGCATCCATGGATGCCCGGGCCAGCGCGCGCATCGCGGCAAAGCCCGGCGAGGAGACGCCAACGATGATCTGCATCTTGCTGCCGGCACGCTTGACGAAGCGCGTGGCGACCACCTGGGCCTCCGCAGCCTCGAGCTTGGGGGCTTCGCCCATGATGCCGAGCACGGTGATGCCGCCGCAGCCGGCCTCGGCATAGAAATCGGTCAGCCGGTCGATGGACGCATCATCGACACGGCCGTCGTCGTGGAACGGGGTCGGTGCGATGGCAAAGGTGCCGGCGGCTTGGGGAGTCAGTTTCATCATGGGCCTCTGTGGATGGATGGGACCATTCTAGAGGGAAACATCGGGCTTGTCCGCCCCCTGTTCGTGTCCCGGACGCGATGCGGCATCTCAGGCGATGCCCTTGCATCGCCGATATGCCGTTCAACAGAGCCGGGACCGCCCAAAGCGCCGGCGTATCGGCCCCGGATCTGCAGCGCACCACGTCGCTTCGCGACGCATTGCGCTGCGTCCGGGGCACCAGTCCGTGCCTACGCCAGCACCGTCTTGCCGCTCTTGATCACCGTGACGTTGCGCTCTTTCACCTTGGCCTCGAACGACACCACGTTGCCGTCCTTCCACAGCTCCATGGTCACCGTCTCGCCGGGATAGACCGGCGACGAGAACCGCACCGCATGCTGCTTGAATGCCGACGGATCATAGTCGGCATAGGTCTGCAGCACGCCGCGGCAGGTGATACCGTAGGTGCACATGCCGTGCAGGATCGGGCGTGGAAAGCCGGCGCGCTTGGCGAATTCCGGATCGGAATGCAGCGGGTTGCGGTCTCCGCACAGGCGATAGACCAGCGCCTGATCGGGCCGCGTGGTGATATCGACGGTCTGGTCCGGCGCGCGGGTCGGCACCTTGTGCGGCTCCGGCTGGCCCTCAGAGGGACCGCCGAAACCGCCGTCGCCACGGGCGAAGCGCGACGCCACCAGCGTGGCCAGCGCCTCGCCGGCCTCGTTGCGCAGGATGGTCTGGTGGCGGATCACCGCGCCCTTATCCTTGCCCTTGTCGAAGACGGCGAGCACGCTGGAATCGGCGGTGATCTTCGCCGCCACCGGCAGCGGCCGGTGAAAGGTGATGTCGCGTTCGCCGTCGACCACCATCAACTTGTTCAGGTTCATCTCGCCGGGACCCGCCCCCCAAGCGGCCACCGACGCGAAGGTCGGCACCACCTTCAGCGGCCGCGGCGTGTAGGTGCCTTCATTGACGAAAGCCAGTTCCTTCTCGTCCATGGGATCGGCGCCCATGCCGATGCCATAGGCGTAGAGCATGACCTCGCGATCGGTCCAGCCATAAGGCTGTCCGATGTTCTTCATCGCCATCAGCGCGTCGTAGTTGATCGGCATGGGTGGTTTCTCCCTTTTTTTGCAGCGCTCATGATGGCGCCCTCTCAACATTCTCCGTTGTCGCCCCCGCGAAGGCGGGGGCCCAGTAAACACTGCCGTCGGTGTTTATTGGATCCCCGCATGCGCGGGGATGACACCTGAGGGTGCGGCAGCCGCAAGCATCTACGCCGGCGTGAAGAACGGCAGCGGTGCGCCGTCGGTGGGCTTCCACACCACCTTGACCTTCTGCCCGATTTTCAGCGTATCCATGTCGCAGTCGACGATGTTGGTCTGCACCGACGGGCCCTCCTTCAGCGTCACATAGGCGATGGCATAGGGACCGGTGGCGGATTTGCGCATCAGGCTGAAGGTGTAGATCTCGGCCTCGCCCGAACTCTCTTCCCACACGGTCTGGTCGGAGAAGCACAGCGGGCAGATCGAGCGCGGAAAATAATGCGCCTCGCCGCAGGCGGTGCAGCGCTTGATCAGGAACTTGCCCTGCTTGGCGGCGTCCCAGAACGGCTGCGTCTCGGGATTGCCCACGGGGGCCGGATACTTCTTCGCTTCAGTCATCACACGCGCTCCAGAATGGCGGTCGAGGCGGCGTGGCGCACGCCGAGCAGGCCGCCGGTGCCATGGGCGATGGCGAGATCGCAGTTCGGCACCTGCACCTTGGGATGGGCTTCGCCGCGCGGCTGGCGCACGGCTTCGAGGATCTTGGTCATGCCGCCGCGGTTGACGGGATGATTGCTGCACAGCCCGCCGCCGTCGGTGTTGAACGGCAGCTTGCCGACGCCTGAGATCAGGTTGCCGTCGGACACGAACTTGCCGCCGTCGCCCTTCTTGCAGAAGCCGAGATCCTCGAGCTGCATCAGCACGGTGATGGTGAAGCTGTCGTAGATCGAGGCGTACTTCATGTCCTGCGGCGTCACGCCGGCCTCCTCGAAGGCGCGCGGGCCAGACCACACGCCGGCGGAGTAAGTGAGGTCGAGATCCTTGCCGCCGCGCGGACCCTTCATGGCCTCGCCATGGCCGATCAGGCGCACCAGCGGCTTCTTCAGGCTCCTGGCGATTTCCGGCGTGGTCACGATCATCGCGCCGCCACCGTCTGAGACCACACAGCAGTCGAGACGGTGCAGCGGATCGGAGATCATGGGCGAATTCAGCACGTCCTCGACAGTGACGACATCCTTGAGCATCGCATGGGGATTCCACTGCGCGTGATGGGATGCTGCGACCTTGATCCAGGCGAGCTGTTCGCTGGTGGTGCCGTAGTCGTGCATGTGGCGCATGGCACACATGCCATAGGCATTGTGGGTGGTGGCGCCATAGGCAGTCTCGAAATCCGCCTCGGCGCCCTGCTGGCGCGGCGGCATCACGCCGGTGCGCGGCTTGCCGGCCAGCGTCACCAGGGCGATCGAGCATTTGCCGGCGGCGATGGCCTGCGCGGCGTGGCCGAGATGGATGATGTAGGAGCAGCCGCCGGTCTCAGTGGAATCGACGTGTCGCGGCTTCAGCCCGAGATAGTCGACCATCGGCCAGAGGCCGCCCGGCGCATCGCCGGCGCAGAAATAGCCGTCGACGTCCTTGTGCGTCAGCCCGGCATCCTCAAGCGCGCCCCTGGCGACTTCGGCATGCAGCCGCGCGACCGACTTATCGGGTGCGTGTCGTGTCGGGTGTTCGTAGATCCCGGCAATGTAGGCCTTGCCCTTGATGCTCAAGAAATTCTCCGCTGGCGTTACGTCCCTGTCGGTTTTTCTGACCTGTCGGGCACGCCTTGGCAAGCGCAACATTTCACGATGCGGATGCGAATTTCTCAGTGCGGAATACAGTTGCGAAATGGAATGCTGTCGTCGCCCGGCCTGCGCGCAATCGCGCGCCAGGACCGGGCGACCCAGTAAACATTGCCGCCGGTGTCTAATGGGTCACCCGGTCAAGCCGGGTGACGACACCAGAGTGTTCGGCTACGTCGTCGTAACACCCGCGGCATCGGCCCTACTCCGCTGCGATCTGCCGCGGTGCCGGCGGCGGATTGGCGAGATCGGCGGCGAGCTGCGCGTAGCGCGCCTTGCCGTCGTGCACCGACTTCTCCTTCACCGGGCCATAGCCGCGGATGGTGTCGGGCAGCGACAGCAACTCCACGGCGATGTCCAGCGTTTGCGGCGACAGCAGCGTCAGCACGGTGGCGACGTCCTTCTCGTAGCCGGCGATCAGGTCGCGTTCGAGCTTGCGGTCGGCGCTGTAGCCGAACACATCGAGCGCGGTACCGCGCAGGCCACGCAGCCCGGCAAGGATACGGAACAGCGGCAGCATCCATGCGCCGAAGGCGCGCTTCTTCGGCCTGCCCATTGCATCCACGCCGGGCAGCATCGGCGGCGCCAGGTTGAAGTTGATCTTGAAGTCGCCCTCGAACTGGTCAAGCACCTGCTTCTCGAAACGACCGTCGGTGTAGAGCCGCGCGACTTCGTACTCGTCCTTGTAGGCCAGCAGTTTGGCGTAGTTGATGGCGACCGCGCGCGGCAGCGCCTCGCCATAGCCATCGGAGGCTGCGCGCACCTGCGCCACCAGTTTGCGGTAGCGGTCGGCCAAAGCGACATTCTGGTAGTCGGTCAGCAGCGCACCGCGATGGACGATGATCTCGTCGAGTGACATCTCGTCCAGCGTCTTCGGCGCGATGGTTTCGTCGGCGCCTTTCAGCATGTCCGCCAGTCGTGCCGGATCGGCGGCGGCCAGGCGCCCGAGTTGGAACGCCAGCATGTTCATCTTGATCGACACGCCGTTGAGCTCGATGGCCTGCTCGATCGAGGCCGCCTGCAGCGGCAGCAGACCCTGCTGATAGGCAAAGCCCATCATTATCATGTTCGTGGCGATGGAGTCGCCGAGCAGCGCTTCGGCCGCCTTGGTGAAATCGAGGAAGGTCGACTCCTTCTTCAACGAGGCTTCCAGCACGTTATTGACGCGGCGGGTCTGGAAATTGAAATCGCGGTTGCGCACGAAATCGGCGATCGGGATCAGATGCGTGTTGACGATGCCGAAGGTTCGGCCCGCCTCACACAGTCCGATCGTATCCTTGGCAACGGCAACCACTTCATCGGCTGCGATCAGGAGATCGGCAGTGCCGGTGACGATGCGCGAACAGGTCACCTCCTCCGTGGTCTCGGCGAGACGAACATGGCTGAGCACCGCGCCGCCCTTTTGCGCCAGGCCCGACATGTCCAGGATCATGCTGGCCTTGCCCTCGATATGCGCGGCCATGCCGAGCAGCGCGCCGATGGTCAGCACGCCGGTGCCGCCGACGCCGCCAACGGCGACGTTGTAGGGCCGCTCGAGACCCGGTCGGCGCAAGGGCTCAGGCAACGCGCCGATAGTGCCGAGTTCGACCGGCGTCTTGCGCTTCAACTTTCCGCCATCGACGGTGACGAAGGACGGGCAGAAGCCCTTGAGGCAGGAGTAGTCCTTGTTGCAGCTGGACTGGTTGATGGTGCGCTTGCGACCCAGCGCGGTTTCCAGCGGCTCCACCGAGATGCAGTTCGACTGCACCGAGCAGTCGCCGCAGCCTTCGCAGACCGCGGGATTGATGATGACGCGGCGCTGTGGATCCTCCAGCGTGCCCCTCTTGCGGCGGCGGCGCTTCTCGGCGGCGCAGGTCTGCACGAACACGATGGCCGAACAGCCCGGCACCTCGCGCAGCGTCTTCATGACATGGTCGAGTTCGTCGCGATGCGCGAGCTTTGTCCCCGGCGCAATGGACGCGGCCGGATAGGCGTCGGGATTTTCCGAGACCAGGTAGATGTCGCGGATGCCCTCGCTGTGGAGCTGAAAAGTAATCTGCTGCGGCGACAACTCGCCGTCATGCTTCTGGCCGCCGGTCATGGCCACGGCATCGTTGTAAAGGATCTTGTAGGTGATGTTGGCTTTTGAGGCGATCGACTGGCGGATCGCCAGCGAGCCCGAATGGAAGTAAGTCCCGTCGCCGAGATTGGCGAAGATGTGCTTTTCGTCGGTGAACGGTGCGATGCCGGTCCATGGCACGCCCTCACCGCCCATATGGGTAAAGGTCTCGGTGTTGCGGTCCATCCACAGCGTCATGAAGTGACAGCCGATTCCGGCCAGCGCGCGTGAGCCTTCCGGCACCTTGGTCGATGTGTTGTGCGGACAGCCCGAGCAGAAATACGGCGTGCGGGTGATCGGCACCACGGCCTGCACCTGCGAGGCATCGCGGCCGTGAAACCAATCGGCCTTGGCGCGCAGCAGCGCGGCCACCTCCGGATCGATCTCCATGGCCAGCAGACGATCGACCAGCGAGGTCGCGACCTTGGCGACGCTCAGTTCCTCGGCGAACGGAAGGAAGCGGTGATCCTTGTCGTCCATCTTGCCGATAATGCGCGGGCGCACGTCGTCGCGCCAGTTGAACAGCTCCTGCTTGACCTGGTTCTCGACGATCTCGCGACGTTCCTCGACGATGAAGATCTCCTCGAGACCCACCGCGAAGCTGCGCACGCCTTCCGGCTCCAGCGGCCACGGCATGCCGATCTTGTACAGCCGCAGCCCGATCTTCGCCGCCACCTGTTCGGTGATGCCCAATTCGCGCAGCGCCTGACGCACGTCCTCATAGCTCTTGCCGGACGCCATGATGCCGAACCGGGCATTCGGCGAATCCATGGTGACGCGGTTGATGTTGTTGGCGCGGGCGAAGGCGATGGCGGCAAAGCCCTTGTAGTCCTGCAGGCGGCGATCCTGGTCGTACCGATCGTCCGGCCAGCGCAGGTTCAACCCGCTCGGCGGAATTTCGAAATCGGTGGGAATGTTGAACGGCTTGAGTTCGTTGTTGAGGTCGATCTCCGCGGTGGTCTCCACCGTCTCGGTGATCACCTTCATGCCCACCCAGCAGCCGGAATAGCGCGACATAGCGATGCCCAGCAGACCCATTTCGATCATCTCATGGATCGACGACGGATAGAGATAGGGCATCAGCGCCGACATGAAGGCGTGGTCGGACTGGTGCGGCACGGTGGACGATTTGGCGCCGTGGTCGTCGCCGGCGAGGCACAGCACGCCGCCGAATTTGGCCGAGCCCGCGGCGTTGCCGTGGCGGAACACGTCGCCGCAGCGATCGACGCCCGGCCCCTTGCCGTACCAGATGCCGACCACGCCATCATACTTGGCGCCGGGGGAGAGATTGAGCTGCTGGGTGCCCCAGATTGCGGTGGCCGCGAGATCCTCGTTGACGCCCGGCTGGAATTTGACGCCGTAGGTGTCGAGATGTTTTCGCGCCGCCATCAGTTGCTGGTCATAGCCGCCGAGCGGCGAGCCGCGATAGCCGGTAACGAAGGCGGCGGTGTTGAGACCGGCGGCGCGATCGCGGCGGACCTGAGCCATCGGTAGCCGCACCAGCGCCTGGATGCCGGTCAGGAAGATGTGGCCGGAACCCTGGGTGTATTTCTGGTCGAGACTGATCGGCCCCTGATTGATTCCCATTCCGCCCTCATTCGCTGCGATACTCGCTGGTCTTGCAGCGGCGCTGTTGTTGATCTTGAGACGGAGTCATCGACTCCATTAGAAACAGTCTATGTTGGTTTCCGAGGCCGGCGCACCTCAATTCTCCGCAACGGAGGTCCGCGAAACAACAACGCAATTTCGTTCTGGAACCGGCGACAGAGGCGACGGCTTGTGTCGCTGCAGGGCCGCCCTGCGCAAGGACGTAAGCCCCCTGCTCGCTCTGCGGCAGCGCAGCAAGGCTCCGCAATCGCAATAGTGCTGCGAATTAGGCAGCAAAAGGCGGAACATTGGCCTTTACCAGCCATTGGCTAGGGACCACCCTGACCACTCAGGCGAGGAGGATCATATGGCGCATGAGATTCACAGCGGCGCTCCCAGCAACAGCCCGGGCGCGACCGACTTCGGGACGGTTCATGATCACAAACCGACCAAGGCCATGATTGGCGTGGCGCTCATGATCGTGCTGGGATTCGTCTTCTACGAGCTGGGCGGCAAGTCACCCGCCGTGCACTCGTCATCCGCGCCAGTGGCGCACCAGACAATGGCGTCCAGCCACTAGCCCTCGACAGCTTCGGTTGCGTCGGGCACCGCATGCAGCGCCATCCGCCGACGCTGCGGCGCCGATACAATATGCCGCAGAACGGGCATGCTACGCCCGCGAATCGTCTGGTGAATCGCGCTGGCGGCGTCGGCAGCCTCCTCACGACGGGCGCCCCAGCGCATGGCACGCTGCACGAGGGGTTGCGACTGCGTCGACAGCGGTCCGGCCAGACGCCAGAACATCTGCATCACGCGGCCGAGGGCCAACTCTTCAAGCCCGTGCAGTTCGATGTCCTGCGGGACCGGAAACATCTCGACATCGACGATCGGACCGGCATCATCGCGCGGCGTCATGCGATGCGCGGTCGCGCCGAAGTGCCGTGCGCCGTCCTGCAGCGCGAGTCGCGCCGGCGCGGCGTCGGGATATTGCGGCGATCCCGGATGGAAACGATAGGCGCCGAAGCCGAGCTGTTCGAGCGTTTCGGGCGGCACGGTCGTCGGCGTCGCGAAGGCAATCAGGCGGGCGCGCTGCAGCCATTCGGACTCGATGGCGGCAAGATCGGCGACGGTGAAGACCGGATGGACCAGCAACTGCGAATTATAGCCGCGCAACACCGATGCCAAAGCGGCCTGCTCGACCGCGCCAGCGAGCAAAATGATCGTATCAAACATTTACGACGCCAGCCTGTTCAGATGAATCACTGCGCTGATTCTCGCAGCCAGCTGTTAAAATCTGATTAGCCATCGCCCGGCGCGCGGAACACCTGCCCGGCTCCGCTGTTTATCTTCCCGCACAGGAGGATCCGACATGGCCAACCCCATCAACCCGAACGATCCCTATCGCCCGAATGGAGCCGACGACGAGATGACGCGCCGCGCAGACCGCCTCGAGAAAATCCAGCCAGATCCGCAGCTCGCGGAGGCGCCGGCCAATGGCGGCCGGATCGCGATGGCGGCGCTTGGTATTGCCGTCATTCTCGGTGCGGTGTTCTATGGCCTCAATGCGGGGTCAATGAATCCCGCGGACAGCTCGAAGTCAGCGACGCAGAGTGCGCCGGCCGTTCAGGACAACGCCCAGACGACGCCCCGAACGCCCACCAACAACATCGCCGACTCCAAGCCGCCGGTGTCTCCGGGAGTTCGCGACGTGACGCCGCACAACAACCAGAACAACCAGCCCGGCGTAACCACGGGCGCAGCACCGTCGCGACCGCAGCCGCCGGCTAACGGGCGCGATGGCGCCGACGGCGGTACGCGAAACTGACTACGATCTGGCAGATCGTATTGACATCCCGGCCGGCGCTTCGACAAGCGTCCGTCCGGGCTGTGACGATCAGAGACCGTCGTGTCTGGTGCGACTATCGCTCGGTGCTTCTGCACGGTCCGTCATGCCATAGTCGCGGATAATGCCGGCGATGCGCAAACGATAGTTGGCAAAGATCTGCGCACGGCCGCGGCCCTGGGTCGCGCGGTGCTCAGGCGTATTGCGCCACGCAGCCACTGCCGCCTCGTCCCGGAACAGCGAGAGAGACAGTATCTTTCCAGGCTCGGTCAGGCTCTCAAACCGCTCCACCGAAATGAAGCCGTCGATCGTCGCAAGCAGCGGCTTCAGCTCGGCAGCAAGATCGAAGTACTGCTGACGATGTTCCGGCTTCGGCCAGACTTCAAAGATGACGGCAATCATCACAACCTCCCTTTTCCATCTGCCTAGCTCAGCTCGTGACCATACGCAAAAGCTGCGCCCCTGCGCCGGTGATGGCCAGCGCCACCGCCCGGGAAGATAGCCCGTTGGTGCCGCGTCACGGTCCATCGATGCTTCGGCTCTTTGCTATCGACGCATGACGTCACGGCCCGACAGCGCAATGAGTGCTGCCCTGTTCTGTGCGGGCACAACCTCGTCAGCGTCGCTGCCCTGCATCACCTCCGGTTGCCGAGCCATAACCGCGCCAAATACCCCCGGGGGTTGTACGACCCGAAAACTTCACCCTTAATTAAATGCAAGAGCCGACCGTGAATCCCGGAGGCAAAGGTAAAGCCCCACTCAAAACTCTCAAAAAATAGGGGGGCGTCTCTTGGCCCGGCTCAACTTTCGCATCGGCACCAAGCTTGGCCTGACGGCAGGCATCGGCGTATTGCTCATAGCGGGCATGATGACCAACGAGATCATCGGCAACGACTCGATCGCATTGTCGAGCCGGATGGTCCTCGTCAATACGTCCAACAAATCCGACCTGCAGGGAACCGACGTGTTGCTGGCGCGGACCGAGCTCGCGATGCGCAATATCGGCAGTGCCAACACGGTGGCCCAGATGGAGAATGGCCTGAAGGAGGTGCGCGGGCATCTCGCCGGAGCCAGCGCACTTCTGAACGCCGCCGAGCAGCGCGCCACACGGCAGCCGACGAAAGACGGCTATCGCGCGATCCAGGTGATCTTTCAGAAATATCTGACTATCGCCGCTGACCTTGCCGCGGCAAGGAAAGCCGCGCTCGATGGCGGTGTGGAACGCGCCCAGGCAACGCTGAACTGGGACCGCGCCTTCGACGGATTGCTGGCCTCCCCTGCTTTGGCCGCGCTACCCAATCATCGGGATATCGAGCTTGAATTGCGGACAGCGGACGGCGCCTACAACGCAGCGCGCGCCGCCGTCTGGCAGTTTGCTGCTGCGGCTGAGCCAAAGCAGATCGAACTCCTCTCCAGCGAGGCCGTCGTGGCGATCGACTCGCTCAAACGCGCGCGCAAGCTGGCCGGCGAAGCCGGTCAGACCGCGGTCATCGACACGCTGGTCGCGGCAGCCGTCAAGTTCAAGAGCTCAGCGGAAGCCGTCGCCAAGGCCGAAGACCGCAAATTCCACATCCGCGACGAGCAGGCAGCCCCGCTTGTCGCAGACATCGGCAGCCGCATCGTCAAGCTGACCGAGGTCGCCAACGGATTTGCCGCCATGCGGCAGGCCGAATTGCTCGCGGAACTGAGCCACGTCGCGACGGTTACGCTCGCGGTCGGCGCGCTGGTGGTGCTGGTGCAGATCGGCTCTGCGCTGTTCTCGGTGCTGACCATCGCCCGCCCGATCCGCCGCATCGGCGAAGTGCTGCTCGACCTCGCCGGCGGCAACAAGGCAGTCGCCATCCCCTATACCGAGCGCGGCGACGAAGTCGGCGACAATGCCCGCGCGGCACGCACCTTCCGAGACAATCTGATTCGCATCGAGCAGATGGAAGCGGAACAGAAGGATCTGGAGGCCGCCACTGCTGGTCGCCGCAAGGCCGAAATGGCCAAACTGGCAGACGCGTTCCAGGCGGCGGTGGGCGGCATCGTCGAATCCGTATCGTCGGCCTCCGGCGAACTCGAGAAGGCCGCGGGCACGCTGTCCGGAACGGCGGAAGAAACCCAGCAACTGTCCGGCCTGGTCGCCTCGGCCTCCGAGGAAGCTTCGGCCAACGTGGAATCGGTGGCCTCCGCCGCCGAAGAAATGAGCGCGTCCGTCACCGAAATCAGCCGACAGGTGCACGATTCCAGCCGCATCGCCGGCGAAGCCGTCAAACAGGCCGAGCTCACGGACGTGCGCATCAACGAATTGTCGGAGGCCGCCGGCCGCATCGGCGACGTTGTCAAGCTGATCACTGCGATTGCCGAGCAGACCAACCTGCTCGCACTCAACGCCACCATCGAGGCGGCCCGCGCCGGCGAATCCGGCCGCGGCTTTGCCGTGGTCGCCAGCGAGGTCAAGGCGCTGGCGGCGCAGACCGCGAAGGCCACCGACGAGATCAGCGTGCAGATCACCGGCATGCAGGCGGCAACCAGAGACTCCGTTGGCGCGATCAAGGAGATCGGTTCGACCATCAGCCGCATCGCGGAGATCGCCTCGATCATTGCCGCCACCGTTGAAGAACAGGGCGCAGCGACCTCCGAGATCGCCCGCAATGTCGGCGAAGCGGCCAAGGGCACCGCCCAGGTCGCGGAGAAGATCACGCAAGTCAACCGCGGGGCCAGCGCCACCGGCTCGGCCTCGGCCCAGGTGCTGATGTCGGCCCGCTCGCTGTCGAAGGAGAGCGGCAGCCTCAAGAGCGAAGTCGAGAGCTTCCTGCAGACTGTCAGGGCAGCCTGAACCACCACCGGGGTGCAATCGCCGCATCGCGCCCCGGCCGCCTCGTCGATCACCTCACTACAGCAAGCCGGCCGTCAGAGCTGGCCATGCGAAGCCTTGCCTTTTGTACGCAAGCATCCGGTCGTCAGGAGAGAAAAATGAAGATCAGCATCGTTGGCTGCGGCGCGACCGGGATCGCCATCCTGCGGCATCTTGCCGAACTGGCCTGTTCAGGCGGGGATCGCAGCCCGGTGTCGGAGATCCGGCTGTTCGACAAGTCGGGTTTTGACGGCGGCATGGCCTATCGCACCCAGAGCGATCAGCATCTGCTCAACATGCGGGTGTCGACCATGTCGATCCGCGCCGGCGACAGTCAGGACTTCCTGCGCTGGACATCGCGGGCCGGCGTTCCCTGCGAGGCCAACGATCACCTGCCACGCAAGGTCTATCGCGACTATCTCGAGGACGTCAGGCAGTCCGCCATCGAGCGCTGCCGCAATGTCGGCATCCGCGTCTCGGTCGAACATGCCGAAGTCGTCGCCATGCACCTCACCCCCGCCGGCGACATTGTGCTCGAGACGGATCGCCATGAAAGCTACGTGTCGTCGGTGATGGTATTGTGCACCGGGCACAACGTGCCCAGCGACAATTACAACCTCGCCGCCAGCAAAAACTTCGTGCCCGATCCCTATGCTGACTTCAGCTTCGCCGATCGGAGCGACCTGGAGGTCGGCATTCTCGGCAGCGGCCTGACCGCCATCGACAGCGTGCTGGCACTGGCGCGTAGCCATCCCTCCATCCGGATCACCTGCATGTCCCGCAGCGGCCTGTTTCCCACCGTGCAGGCGATCAGCAAGCCGGCTGCCGACGGCGAATTCCGCGACGCGCTGCGTCGCTACGTCGACGGCATCGGCCGGACCGAGGCCGACGACCTGGCATCCACCATCTCCCGCCTGCTGTACGCCACCACGGGATTGCGCTGCAACCTGTCGTTCAGCAACGACCATGCCGATGCACTCGCCGACCTCGAGCACAATATCGCACAGACCGAAGCGCGCGCACCGAACGTGACCTCCTACCTGACCGGCGTTGTCGACATCGTCTGCGACGCCTGGAGCAAGATGGATCACGGCGAGAAATCCCGCTTCATGACCTACTACAACTCCGGCTGGCTCAGGAACCGCTCCGCAATGCCGCTGGCCAATGCCCTCAAGGTGCGCGACCTGCTGCGCACCGGCCGACTGTCGACCCGTTCGTCGCTACGCACCGTGACCGCCATCGGCAGCCGCTTTCGGGCGACATTCGGAACCGGCAGCAGTTGCGATATGGATCATGTGATCGCCGCCACCGGCCCGTCCTATCAGCTTGATGCGCTGCCGCTCTATGCCGACATGCAGCGCCAGGGTCTCGTCGTTCTCGATGCGCATGGCGGCATTCGCTGCGACTACGACGACAGCCGCGTCCTCGACGAGCGCGGCAGCAAGCACAGCAACATCTTCGCGGTCGGCAGCCCGACCAAGGGCACGCACTTCTATGCCGGCGCGGTCGACATCAACCTGCGCCGCGCCGAATCCGTCATCGACACCATCCTTCGCAATGCAGAGCAACTGCGATCGCGCAGCACCGGCGCCGAGACCGCCGCCAAACTCGAAGCCGTGGACTGACCTTCCGTCATCAAGCCCGCCAGGAGCACCGCACATGAACTCCGTGACCACCCCCATCGACGAACTCGAACGCCTCGCCGATCTCGTGCATCGCCAGCATCCCTCCGTGAACACCCAGCTGCTGATGCCCGACGACAAATACCAGACCCGCACCGTCACCCTCGACGCGGTGATGCGCGAAGTCACCGACTGCATTGCACAGGAATTTCGCGGTCGTCGGGCCGCGGACTTCCCGACGCTGTATTGCGCCTGGGGCAAGTGCCGCGTCGGATCGACGGCGCTGACCAACCTGTTCGGTGTCGCCGGCATGCCGTCCTACTTCCAGCCGGTGAAGGTGGTGCTCCGCCACGCGCTGATGGGTCGTGCCGGCGCGCCGTGGGACCTGCCCTTCGCCGCCGACCACCCGGTGGTGTTCAGCAAGGAAATGGCTGGCCCTTACGCGCTGGCCGAGTGCCTGTTCCAGCCGCTGCAGCCATTGATCGAAGCCGGCTACCCCGCCGACAAGTTGCACTTCATCATGCTCGATCGTGATCCCGCCAGCTCGCTGGCATCGTGGATCGAGAAATGGTCGGACCGCGTGCCTGACGCGACCCTGATGCAGAACTTCGTCATCTCTTCGCTGAACACGCTGCGCGTCGAGACCTATGCCCGGCGCCAGGGCGTGCCGGTCACGCACTACGTTTACGAGGCCAGCAAGGAGCCGGTGCCATCGATCCGCGCCCTGTTCACACGGCTCGGGCTGGCGCATCGCTTCACCGAGGATGCGGTGACCGAATGGAACGAGATGGGCAGACTGGAATCCAAGGACGCGCGCATCACCTTCGTCAAGGAGCCCACGGTCTACACCGTCCCCGGCCTGCATGGCGAGGACACCGCCTATCGTTACCGGACCCGCAAGACCAGCGGGCTGAGCGCGGACCGGCTGGACCTGCTTGACCGCTTCGGCATCAACGGCATCTACCGGACGTCGGTGGAGGCCTGCATCCGCGACCTCGGCTTCGATGCGGCGACGGCAGAGCGTTTGTTCGGCGACGTGCTCGGTGTCGACGCATGATCGACACCATCGACTCTCCCGACATCGCGCCGGCAATCGCACGCGGCACCACCAGCCACCTGCAGCGGCTGGAGGCGGAGAGCATCCACATCCTGCGTGAGGTGGCGGCGGAATTCCGCAAGCCGGTGATGCTGTATTCGATCGGCAAGGATTCCTCGGTGCTCCTGCATCTGGCGATGAAGGCGTTCTTTCCCGGCAAGCCGCCCTTTCCGCTGCTGCATGTGGACACCACCTGGAAGTTTCGCGAGATGATCGCGTTTCGCGACCAGCGCGTCCGCGACCTCGGCCTCGATCTGCTGGTCCACATCAATCCCGACGGCATCGCGCAGGGCATCGGCCCGTTCAGCCACGGCTCGGCCGTGCATACCGACGTGATGAAGACCCAGGGGCTGCGCCAGGCGCTCGACCTGCACGGCTTCGATGCCGCAATCGGCGGCGCGCGGCGCGACGAGGAAAAGTCCCGCGCCAAGGAGCGCATCTTCTCGCATCGCAGCGCCGCGCATCGCTGGGATCCGAAGAACCAGCGGCCTGAGCTGTGGAGTCTGTACAATACGCTGCTGGCGCCGGGCGAAAGCATGCGCGTGTTCCCGTTGTCGAACTGGACCGAGCTCGACATCTGGGAATATATCCTGCTGCAGGATATCCCGATCGTGCCGCTGTATTTCGCCGCCCCACGGCCGGTGGTCGAGCGCGACGGTGCGCTGATCATGGTCGACGACGCGCGCATGACGATGCGGCCGGGCGAGACGCCGGAGCTGCGTTCAGTGCGGTTTCGTACGCTCGGCTGCTATCCCCTCACCGGCGCGATGCCCTCCACCGCCGCGACGCTGCCGGAGATCGTCCAGGAGATGATGGGCTCACGCACGAGCGAGCGCGAGGGCCGCGTCATCGACCGTGACAGCGCCGCGTCCATGGAACGCAAGAAAGCGGAGGGCTATTTCTGATGACCATGACCGATGAGCCGCTCGACCGCGCGCTCGACGCGCTGCACTTCGACCATGGCGACCGCCCGACCCTTCGCTTCGTCACCTGCGGCAGCGTCGACGACGGCAAGAGCACGCTGGTCGGCCGGCTGCTGTACGATTCCAAACTGCTGCTTGACGACCAGCTCAGCGCGCTCGAGGCCGAGAGCAGTATCGCAGGCAGCAGCGGAGCGCTGGATTTCGCGCTGCTGGTGGACGGCCTGCAGGCCGAGCGCGAGCAAGGCATCACCATCGACGTCGCCTATCGCTTTTTCGGCACCGCCCGGCGCCGCTTCGTGGTCGCCGATACGCCGGGCCACGTCCAGTACACCCGCAACATGGCCACCGGCGCCTCGCACGCCGAACTGGCTGTGGTGCTGATCGATGCCCGCAAGGGCGTCATCACCCAGACCCGCCGCCACAGCCATATCCTCGGCCTGTTCGGTATCCGCCACGTGGTACTTGCGGTGAACAAGATGGATCTGGTCGGGTTCGACGAGGATCGCTTCACCGAGATCGCCGTCGAATATCGCCTGCTCGCGGAAAAGCTCGGCATTGCCCACGTGCAGTGCATCCCGGTGGCGGCGCGCGACGGCGACAACATTTTTACGCCGAGCGCGCGGATGCCCTGGTACACCGGCCCCACGATCATGGCACATCTGGAGACCGTCGATGTCTCCGGCGATGTCGCAAGCCGGCCGATGCGCTTTCCGGTGCAGTGGGTGAATCGGCCCCATGCGGAGTTTCGTGGTTTCAGCGGCCGTATCGCCAACGGCACGGTGCAGCGCGGCGACGCGGTGACGGTGCAGCCGTCGGACCGCCGCAGCCACATCGCCCGCATCGTGACGGCCGACGGCGATCTTGACGCGGCCGTGGCCGGACAATCGGTGACGCTGGTGCTGGCCGACGAGGTCGACGTCAGCCGCGGCGACGTGCTGACGTCCGGTGCGCCGCCGCTAGTGTCGGACCAGTTCTCCGCGCATCTGGTGTGGTTCGACGACGCCGTCCTGCTGCCTGGTCGTCGCTATATCCTGAAATGCGGCAGCGCCACCACCGGCGCGGTGATCACCACGCTGAAGCACAGCGTGGCCATCGACACCATGGAGCATCAGGCGGCCACCACGCTGGCCGCCAACGAGATCGGCTGTGTCAATCTCAGCCTCGACAGGCCGCTGGTGTGCGAGGCCTATGCCGACGATCGCGCGCTCGGCAGTTTCATCCTGATCGATCCGATCAGCCATTGCACCGCGGCAGCGGGGATCATCGATTTCGCGCTGCGCCGCGCCAGCAACATCCAGTGGCAGACGCTGGATGTCGACAAGACCGTACGCGCCCGCCTCAAGCAGCAGAAACCCTGCGTGCTCTGGCTGACCGGCCTCAGCGGCGCCGGCAAGTCGTCGATCGCCAATCTGGTCGACCGCAGGCTGTGCGAACTCGGCCGCCACGCCTATTTGCTTGACGGCGACAATCTTCGCCACGGCCTCAACAACGATCTCGGCTTCACCGCGGAAGCAAGGGTCGAGAACATCCGCCGCGTCGCCGAGGTTGCAAAGCTGTTCATCGACGCCGGCATGATCGTGCTGGTGTCGCTGATCTCGCCGTTCCGCAGCGAGCGCGACATGGCGCGTAGCCGCCTTGCTGCAGGCGAATTCATCGAGATCCATGTCGCGACGCCGCTCGACGAATGCGAACGCCGCGACCCCAAAGGCCTGTATCGCCGCGCCCGCGCCGGCCAGCTGCCGAATTTTACGGGCATCGACTCGCCCTATGAGGCGCCGGAACAACCGGAGATCGTGCTCGACACCGCGGCGCTCTCGGCGGAAGCCGCCTGCGAGCGCATCATGGCCTATCTGCAGGACCATCGCTACGTGTAGTGGCCTCGCCGCTGCACGGCTGCATCCCCGAAACGTGAGGAGCTCTCACCTTACCTTCGCCACAAGCAGGCACCAAGCAGGCGCATCAATTGCCAACCGGATGTTCCCCGATGAAACGCCTGCTGCTGTCCGCCCTGCTCGCCACGCTTCCACTCTCTTTTGCCCATGGCGCCGAGCCGATCGCGCGTGAACCCTACGGCATCGGCCTCGAGGGTTTCGCCTATCCCTACCCCGTCAAGATGCTGCCGGTCGTCAATGACGGCGAGCAGCTCAACATGGCCTATATGGACGTGAGGCCGACGGCGAAGCCCAACGGCCACACCGTTCTGCTGCTGCACGGCCGCAACTTCCCGTCGAGCTACTGGGCGCCGGTGATCGCCGTGCTCAGCGACGCGGGCTACCGCGTCGTCGTGCCGGACCAGGTCGGCTTCGGCAAATCCTCGAAGCCCGCGGGCGACCTGCATTTCGACACGCTGGCGCGCAACACGATGGCCCTGATGAACTTTCTGGCCATTCCGCAGTTCGACATCGTCGCGCATTCGCTGGGCGGTATGCTCGGCGTGCGCCTGGCACGCGCCAATCCCGACAATGTGGATCACCTGCTGCTGGCCGCGCCGATCGGCCTCGAGGACTACCGCCTCTACGTGCCGCCGACACCTACCGAGAAGATCATCGAGACCGAGGACAAACTCACCGCCGAGGCGTACCGCAAGCAGCTGGAGGTCAATTACGCGCTGAAGCTGCAGCCGGACCAGGTGACGCCGTTCATCGACGCGCGATTCAACATCAAGGGCGCGGCCGACTATCCGCGCTGGCTGCGGGCCTTCGCGAGCTCGGCGCAAATGATCTATCGCGAGCCGGTGGTTCACGAGATCCCGCTCATCGCGCAACCGACCCTGTTCATCATGGGTGCCGACGACCACAACGCACCGGGCAAGCCCAACGCGCCCGAGGCATTGCGGCCGAAGATGGGCCAGAACGCCGATCTGGCCAAAGCGCTTGCCGCGCAGATGCCCAAGGCCAGGGCCGAGGTGCTCCCCGACGCCGGACATCTGGTGTTTCTCGATGCCGCACCGAAATTCAACGAGCTGATGCTGGCGTTCCTGGCGAGCAAATAGCGAAAATTGCAGCGCGGACGGGTCGGACGCACGTCGGTATATTCATCCCGTATTCAGGCAGAATCAGTTATCTGCGATAGTACGTGAAGGCTGACCGACGTCCGGACCTTCGCCACGCACCGACACGATCGCGGGCGTTTCGTTTGCAGTGCCGCCACGCGGCCAATGGAGGAAACCATGAAGAAGCTCTTTGCCGCGGCGGTGTTCGCCGCCACCGTCGGCGGACTCGGCGCAGCCAGCGCCATGCCGCTCGCGCCGTTGAACGCCGCCGACACCGCCGCCGTGATTCAGGTGGCGCAGGGCTGCGGCCCCGGCTGGGCGCGCGGACCGATGGGCCGTTGCCGCCCGATGGGACGCGGTCCGGTTGTGGTGGTGCGCCGCCCGGCGCCGGTGGTCGTGGTGCGTCCCGGCCGCGGCTACCGGCCGGGCTACGTCTACCGCCACGGCCGTCACTACTGAGCGGCGCGAATCCGAACACGGAAAACCCCGCTCACGCGGGGTTTTTTGTGCGCATCCATGCCGGCTATCTGCAGCTCTCGCTGCCGCCGGCAAACTGCGCGGCTTGGCCTTCGATCGGCCGCAGGCAGACATACCAGCCCTTGGCGCCCGGCGGAATCTGCTGGCTGCACGAGACCGTCTCGGTGCCCGCGGGCGTGGTGAAGCGGCACTCGACCTTGCAGGTGACCGGCCGGGTAGATTCATTGTCGGTCTTGACGATCACTGAATCCTTTGCCGGCGATACCGCGCAGCTATAGGCCCCCGCCGGCGGCGCCGCCGTCGTGCCGGCCAGGATCGCCATCATCGCTGCCATTCGCAGCTCACGTCCCCGCCGGACGGGCTCGCGGTTTGTGGGTGTCGCAAACACTGACATGGAACGGGGCACGGCAGACCTTCGGGTAATTGGCGCGGGATTGCACCGAACGGCATCGTTCGGCGCGATCCCGATTGGTCGCCCCTGCCGACCGAAGGTTCATACCGAAGGCGAACACCATCGCGCGCTGCGCCACCGCCGGACGACAGGGCGTCAGAACGCCCTACGCGTTGTCGCTGTCATAGACGAATTTAGGCATTTCTAGTTTGAGCCGGATCGCGAGCAACCGGAATGTCAGCCCGACCGCGAAGGCCGCGGCGATGACGAGATCCGGGCTGACCTGCAGCTTGATGCCGCCGATATACAACAGCCCGGTGACGATCGACACGCTGGCATAGAGCTCGCTGCGAAACAGCAGCGGCACGTCGTTGCACAGCACGTCGCGGAGCACCCCGCCGACGCAGCCGGTGATCATGCCGGCGACCACCACGATCAGCAGCGGCTGGTTCATGCCCAGCGCGATGTTGCACCCCATGATGGTGAAGACCACAAGGCCGATGGCGTCGAGCAGCAGAAAGATCGCATGGAAGCGATGCACGAAACGGGCAAGGCCGATGGTCAGCAGCGCAGCGCCGCCGGTCACCAGCAGAAGGTACGGGCTGTCGACCCACCACAGCGGATAGTGACCGAGCAGAACGTCACGCACCGAACCGCCCCCGAGCGCGGTGATGCAGCCGAGCATGGCGACGCCGAGCCAGTCCATCTTGCGACGCCCGGCGGCCAGCGCCGCCGTCATGGCCTCGGCCACCAGCGCAATCATCGCCAGCGGAAACAGCAGTGCTTCGGTATGCGGCATGAGAATCGACCAGAGTGGATGAATGCACTCTGTAGCACGAAACCGACGGACCGCCGCGCCGGCTGCTTCCCACGCATTGTCGCCACCGCGTTGGGAACCCGCAATGCCGTGTGAGTCCGAGGCCCGCATCAGCGAAGGTGATATGCGGGACTTGATGGGTCGTGTTTTAAACCCGGATGTCGCTTCGCTCGTCCCGGCTACGCTGACTTGGTTACCTTGCCGAAATCGCCGATTTTCCCTGCAGCATCCCAGCGATGCTCAGGTCCTCGTCAATCTCGGGCCAGTGAATACCCATCGGCATGATCTCGTAGTTGGCGCGCTGCGCAGGCGACGCCTGATCGAGGCGCGGGTACCAGGCGAGCGGCGTCGCGATCCTGCGACCATCGCGCAAGGTCACGATCAACTCCGTCGTAGTGCATTCGACCGACTGTGCTCGAAGATCGCCAACATCAATTTCCAAAGTGCTCATTCCACGCATCCATAAGGTCGGCTTGATGCATACGAAGATGACGGATGATACCGCCAATCTCGTGCGGCCGGAAGCCAATGTTAACGGCAACTGTCAGGTCGTGAAGCCAAAATTTCACTTCCATGTCTCCGCTGCGGACGTGCACGTGCGCTGGCTCTGCGCCATCCGCAGAATAGAAGAAGGCGCGATACGGTCCCCATCGCAAAACCGTCGGCATCTACCCTCCAGGTGCAGCCAGCCCCCCGATGGCACCTAACGACTCACAACGGCATGTTGTCGTGCTTCTTCATCGGCACATCCACCGCCTTGTCCTTCAGCATCGCCAGCGCGCGGGCGATGCGGCGGCGGGTGGAGTGCGGCATGATGACGTCGTCGATGTAGCCGCGTTCGGCGGCGACGAAGGGCGACAGGAAGCGGTCCTCGTATTCCTTGGTGCGCGCCGCGATTTTTTCGGCATCGCCGATGTCCTGGCGGAAGATGATCTCCACCGCGCCCTTGGCACCCATCACGGCGATCTGCGCGGTCGGCCAGGCGTAGTTCATGTCGGCGCCGATTTCCTTCGAGGCCATCACGTCGAACGCGCCGCCATAGGCTTTTCGCGTGATGACCGTGACGAGAGGCACGGTGCACTGGCTGTAGGCGAACAAGAGCTTGGCGCCGTGCTTGATCAGGCCGCCATATTCCTGCGCGGTGCCCGGCAGGAAGCCCGGCACGTCGACGAAGGTGACAATGGGAATGTTGAAGGCGTCGCAGAAGCGCACGAAGCGCGCCGCCTTGCGCGAAGCGTCAGAGTCGAGCACGCCGGCCAGCACCATCGGCTGGTTGGCGACGAAGCCCACGGTCTTGCCGGCGATGCGGCCGAATCCGGTGACGATGTTCTTGGCGAAGGTCTCGGCGATCTCGAAGAAGTCGCCCTCGTCCACGACTTTCAGGATCAGCTCCTTGATGTCGTAGGGCTTGTTGGGATTGTCGGGGATCAGCGTGTCCAGCGAGTAGTCGACGCGCTCGATGTCGTCGAAGCTCGGCCATTCCGGCACGCCCGACATGTTGTTGGCCGGCAGGAAGTCGATCAGCCGGCGCATCTGCAGCAGCGTCTCGACGTCGTTCTCGAACGCGCCGTCGGCGATCGAGGAGCGCGTCGCGTGCACGCTGGCGCCGCCGAGCTCTTCCGCTGTGACCACCTCGTTGGTGACGGTCTTCACCACATCCGGACCGGTAACGAACATGTAGCTGGTGTTCTTCACCATGAAGATGAAGTCGGTCATGGCCGGCGAATAGACATCGCCGCCGGCGCACGGACCCATGATGACCGAGATCTGCGGTATCACGCCGGACGCCTGCACATTGCGACGGAACACGTAGGAATAGCCCGCGAGCGCCGCGACGCCTTCCTGGATGCGCGCGCCGCCGGCGTCGTACAGCCCGATGATCGGCGCACGGGCTTTCATCGCCATGTCCTGGATCTTGACGATTTTCTGCGCGTGGGTCTCGGAGAGCGAACCGCCGAACACGGTAAAATCCTTGGCGAAGACGAAGGTCTTGCGGCCGTTGACGGTGCCCCAGCCGGTGACCACGCCGTCGCCGGGGATCTTCGACTTCTCCATCCCGAATTCGACCGAGCGGTGCTCGACGAACATGTCGAACTCCTCGAACGACCCCTTGTCGAGCAACAGCTCGATGCGCTCCCGCGCCGTCAGCTTGCCCTTGGCATGCTGCGACTCGATGCGCTTCTCGCCGCCGCCCAGCTTGGCGCCGGCACGACGGTCTTCGAGGGTGTCCAGGATGTCTTTCATGCGAGTCCCCAATGGCCGCGCGGGCCCTGCCGTTTCGTGGTTGGCTGCTGTCTAGCATGCGTTGCACGGGCTGGAAAATGCCCTATTCGGCGACCCGCCCGGCCCGGCAATTGACAGCGCAGCGGCGGCCCCGCTCAATGGCGGCCAAATCGCCGCCGGCCGCACCATTGCGCCGGACGAGCTAAAATGGAGGATTCCCCGATGCGCCACGCCTACGCAGCGATCGCAGCGGCCCTGCTGCTGAGCTGGCTTCCCGCTTCCGCCCAGGAGCCCTCGTCCAGACAGATCGCGGCCCGGGTCGAACTGCATCCGATCCCGTCGCTGACCCTGTCCGACCAGCAGTTTCTCAGCGGCGACGGCAATGGCAAGCCGGTCACCGTGACCGGGGAATTCCGTGTCGCGCAAGGCACCGGTCGAATGCCGGTGATCGTGCTGATGCACGGCTCCGGCGGCGTCGGCCCGAATGTGGAGCCGTGGACCCAGCAGTTCAACGCCATGGGCATCTCGACTTTCGTGATCGACGGCTTCACCGGCCGCGGCCTCACTTCGGTCAATACCGATCAGGCGCAACTCGGCCGGCTCAATTTCATCATCGATATCTACCGCACCCTCGACATTCTCGCCAAACACCCGCGCGTCGATCCGGACAGGATCATCCTGATGGGATTTTCGCGGGGCGGCCAGGCCGTGCTCTATGCCAGCGTCGCGCGCTTCCAGAAGCTTTGGAACAGGTCGGGATTGCAGTTTGCCGCCTACATTCCCTTCTACCCGGACTGCGGCACGACCTACCGCACCGACGCGGACGTGGTGGACCGGCCGATCCGGATCTTCCACGGCATGCCTGACGACTATAACCCGGTGGCCAGTTGCAAGGCCTTCGTGCAGCGGTTGCAGGACGCCAAACACGACGTGGTGCTGACCGAGTATCCCGACGCCCAGCACGGCTTCGACACGCCACTCAATGTCGGCACGGTGACGGTGGCCACCGGTGCGCAGTCCGTGCGCGACTGCAAGATCCAGGAGGCGGACGGCGGCGCGCTGGTCAATGCCGCCACCGACAAGCGGTTCACCTACAAGGATGACTGCGTGCGGCTCAATCCTCATGTGGGCGGCAACGCCGCCGCCACCCAGGCGGCGCGCCTCGCCGTCGGCGATTTCGTCCGCAAGGTGCTCAAGCTGGAGTGATCGCAGGACGATGGCTTTGCCGCGCGATTCGCCCTATACGCCGGTTCCAAACTTGGAGCAGGCGATATGGCGTATAGCGAGACCAACGTGACCAACGAGATCAACGGAGCTGCGACCGGCGGCGTGCTGTCGCTGCTGCGCTGGGAAGGTGTGGCGCTGTTTATCGGCTCGACGCTGTTCTACTTCATCTCCGGTGCGCCGTGGACCCTTTACGCGGTGCTCTTCCTGGCGCCCGACCTCAGCTTCCTCGGTTATCTGGCCGGCCCCCGCATCGGCGCCTTCGTCTACAACGCCCTGCACGCCACCATCGGGCCGCTGCTGCTGGTGCTGGTCGGACTGGCGTTGGCGGAGCCGATTTTCGGCTCGATCTCGCTGATCTGGCTGGCCCATATCGGCCTTGACCGCGGGATCGGCTACGGCCTGAAATATACCACCGGCTTCGGCTTCACCCACCTCGGCCGCATCGGCAAGGCCGCCGCCAAGGCCTGAGCGATCGCGGTGCGTCAGATCGCGCCGATATCGCTCAGGCACTGCTGCGTCAGCGTCATTCGGCTGGCCACGTGCCTGGGCTCGCGGACGTCGCAGTTCAGGGCGAACACGGTTTGCTCGGTGCCCTTCTCGGCCCAGCCCACCACCCAGCCGAGGCTGGGCTTGCCCAGTTCGGCGCCCAGCAGTCCGGTCTTGTAGCGGATGGTGGCATCGCCGACCTTCACCACCGGCAGGATGTCGCGCACCAGTTGCTGGCTGCGCGCCGCCGCCGGCAGCACGCCGCGGCGCAGCCGGTCGATGAAATCCATCTGCTCCATTGGATCGATGCGCAAGTCACCGGTCAGCCAGAACTGGTCGATGCCGCCGCCGATGTTGGAATTGCCGTAGTCGAATGCATTGAGATATTTCTGCATCCGTTCGGCGCCGATGCGTCGCGCGATCTCCTGATAGACCGGCACCGCGGATGCCGCGATCGCCGACCGTAGCGTGTGATCCTGATTCCATGCCGCGATGTCGCGCTTGACGCCGTCCCACTTGAACACGTCCTTGTCGGGATCGTCGACCACGTCGGTGTCCAAGGCGATCAGCGAGTTCGGAATCTTGAAGGTGGAAGCCGGCAACATCGCCTCGCCCGAACGCTCCTTGTCGCTGGCGACGATCAGGTAGTCCTCGGTCCTGTAGCCGACGAAGGTGCCGGCCGTCCCCTCATCGGCGAAGCGCTTGGCGAGACTGTCGCGTATCTCGCTGCGCTGTGGCGCGACATGGGCGAAGGCGCGCGACGGCATAGCGGTCGCAGCGGCAAGCAGGCCGAGGGTCTGGCGGCGGTTGATCAAGGCGGCACCCGATGCGAAGGACAATGCCGCACGTTGCGCGCCGCATCGTGGTAAAACGATGACGGCGCCCAGAAGTAGCCAAAGACTAGCGCAGGCCGCGCGACAGCTTGAGCACGAAGATCAGCACCTCGGCCACTGCCTTGTAGAGCTCGGCCGGAATTTCGTCGCCGATCTCCACGTTGGACAGCGCGCCGGCCAGCATTTCGTTTTCCTCGATGGGGATGTCGTGGGCGCGGGCGACCTCGACGATCTTGGCGCCGATGGCGCCCCTGCCCTTGGCGACGACCCGCGGCGCGCCGGTCTTGTCGTAGTGCAGCGCCACCGCAATCTGGTTCTTGGTCTGCACGGTCATAGCGCGCGGTCCAGGAAATGTCCGGCGGAAGCCGGCGCCGGCTGCGACGGCGGCGCGCCATCGCGGATCACGATATCGCCGGGATGCAGTTCGGCGCGAACCAGTGCCTGATTGAGCTGGCTGGCGCCATCGCGAAGCTGCTGCGCTGTCGCCGGCCGCTCTGCCCACATGCGCACCGAGGTCTTGTCGCCCTGCAGCGAGACCAGCGCATGCACCGGCCCGGCCGGCTCGACGTCGAGCGAAAACCGCGCCCGCCACACCTGCTGCGCCGCCTCGGTCGGATTGTCATTGCCGCCATCGCGCGAGATCTCGAACTGCGCGATCGCCGTGCCCTGCGGCATGGCGAAGGGAATTTCGAAGCTCCAGCGCGGCGAGGCCGGATCGATCCGCATCGACGATGCATCGCCGCGGTCCGGCAAGGAGGCGACCTGCATCAGCGTCTGCCGCGCGAGGGCGGCGTCGGTGTCGGCGAGCAGATGGCGAAGCGTGGTCTCGGGCGGCGCGTTGGCGACGATGGTCGCCGGCATCACCGGCTGCGCCGTAGGCAGCGCGCCGCGCAATGGCGGCGGCGGAATGTTGGTGTGCACGGTCGCGCTGTCGTCGACCTTCTGGGTTCGCATGCCCGTCACCGCCGGCAGCAAGGACAGCATCAGGCTGTCGCTGAGCCCCGCTTTTCCGGCGCTGGCCGCAAAGGCCGGATTGGCCTGCACGGCTTCCTGCAGCAGCGTCAGCGCGGCGCTGCCGGCCGCGGCACGCGCCGCGGACTCGGCCGGCGTCGGCGGTGTGAGGATGACCTGAACCGGCGCAGTATGACCGGCCACCTCGGCCGGAATCTCCGCAGCGGCGTTTGGTGCCGGCGACGCAGCTGTTTGCGCGGCGGGCAACGACGTCGCGATGGGCGCATCCGCCGTCTGCATAGCCAACAGAAAGGCCGTCTGCCCGTTCAGCACGACATCGGCCGCAACGCCCTGCGGGACGGCTGCAGCTATTCCCTGAGCGCCCTGCTGCATCGGCGCTGTTGCGGGCGCCGTCGCCATGTTGCCCAGCGTCGCGGTGAGGACCTGACGCAGCACAATCAGCGATGCCTTGAGATCCGGCGTGCTGGCCGACGGTGCTGCACCTGAGGCCAAGGAGGCTTCCAGGAACAGGCCAGATTTTTCGAACGCTTGCTGCACGGCAGCGCCGGTGAGGTTGGGATCGAGGTTGGGGCGCTGCGCCAGCAGCCGCGCCATGGCCTGCTGCAATTGCGGCGGCAGGTTCTGCAGCCCGCCGGCGGCGCCGAGATTGGCGAACAGCGGCGCCAGACTGGCCTGCTGGGTGGCAGCGATCTGCGTCGCGGTGGTGACCGCAAGCGCCTCCTGCGGGGTGAGCGGGCTTTTCACCAGAAGGATGGACGGAGCCTGCGCCGCAATGCTGTGCGCCGCGTCGGGCGCCAGCGTGACGACATCGCCCGATGCCGCGTTGGCGGGAGCGGGCAAGGCCTGCTGGTTGACCACGGCCAGCCTGATACCGTCAGACGTCTGCGACACCGCCAGTTGCAGGCTCTGGCCGGCCTGCAGCGGGACCTGCGTCTGCACGTCCAGGGATTGGCCGCCGATCGAGATCCGCGCCTGATCGGCGCCGAGCACCTGCAGCACCCGGGCGGTAATCACGCTGCCGGGCTGCATGACCACATTGGACACGCCGGGAATGGCGATGACCGGCGAGACGGGATTGACGACAAGCGACATGGGCTGCACCGGCTGATGGCCGACAAAGCCTAGCGCAACGGCGTAAACCTCTCGTTAACCCGGATTGGGCGCCAGCGCCCGCAAAACGCTTGCGGCGGCCTCGAAGTCGACCTTCTTGGCGGCGCGGCGGGCGGCGACTTCCTCGTCGATGCCCCACTGCTCGATGTTCCAGTCCTCGTCCACATGGGCCGCGGCCCAGACCTGATCGGCATCGAGCCGGCCGCGCAGCAGCGCCACTGCCAGCAGCGCCGAGCCGGTCACGGTCGTCACCAGATGCAGCGCCGCGACGCGCCACGGATCGGACGGCAACACCGCGCGCACCGCCGCAACGGCCGCATCGGGCTGGCGGACGTGGATGATGCCTTCGGCGAGGATGAAATGCGCGCCAAGCTCTTCGGCGGCCCAGAACAGCACCGGATCCCACGCCCTGGCCTCGCGCGCGACCAGCGCCTCGGGATGACCGGCGCGATAGAACAACAGGTCGGTGCCGACATATTTCGCGATGTCGTCGGCCACTGCAGCGACGTTGTCGCCGACCGCATCGATGACGCTGTTGGCGAGCCGCGTCAGCGGCATGGTCATCGGATTGATGAACTCCTGCTGCGCGTCCCATTCGGCGGCGATGGCCGCGGCGATGTCGCGGTTCGGCGCCGCCAGCGGTTGTCGCGACGGCGTGCGCACTGTCCTGCCATCGAGGGTGATAGCAAAACCCTCCGGCGTCTCATCGAAGCCGGCCTTGACGTGAAAACGCTTGCGCTGCGGCCCGCGCGTCGACTTGCGCACCGCCTCTTCCGGATCGAGCCCCGCCTGGCCATAGACCTCGTCGAACAGTTCACGCATCGATCAATTCAATCCCGGTTGAGCGGCTGAGTTTAGCTGAAGCATCGGTGCAGGCAAAGACGGCCTACCGGTTGGCGCAGGACCGCGAATAGGCGGCGCGTTCGTTGGGTCCAAGTCCGGCGGCAGCGCCATCCTGCAGGCAGCCGGTGACGCGATCGCCGAACGATCCGCGCGACTCGATCCCCGCTTTCGGACTGGCCGGCGTGGAATCCAGTTGCGGAACCACCGGCACGGTGATGGCGGGCGGCGGCGGTGGGGCCGGCGGCGGCGGCGCCAGCATTCCGCCGCCGGGCGGCAGGATCTGCGCCGAGGCAGCGCCGCCGGCAGCGAGCGTCACGGCGATGATAGCAGTCAGAATGAGGGAGGCGCGTTTTACCATCGCTTTCATGTCGTGCCGCCGTCGCGCGCGCTCAAGGGGCGCCGCCTCAACGCCGGACAATGTGATCGCCCGGCGGCTGGCGTCGTTCCCAGCCGACGCGCTCCAGTTCCGGACGATCGTCCTCGGCCCGGGGATAGCCAATGCAGAGATAGCCGATCAGCCGCCAGTCGCGGGGGACGCCCAAGGCGAGCGCGACAACGGCGGGATCGAGGATCGAGACCCAGCCGACGCCGATGCCCTCGGCGCGCGCCGCCAGCCACAATGTCGAGATCGCCGCGACCACGGAATAGTCGGCCATCTCCGGCATGGTGCGGCGGCCGAGACCATGGCCGACCTCGGTTGCGCGTTCGCAGAACACCGCGAGATGGCACGGCGCCTCGCGCAGCCCGGCGAGCTTGAGGCTGGCGTAGCGCGACGCCCGCTCGTCGCTGCAGGCGCCCAGCGCTTCGGCATTGCAGGTCGTGAAATTGTCGAGCACCGCCTGGCGACGCGCGGGATCGTCGACGATGACGAAACGCCAGGGCTGGCTGAGGCCGACCGACGGCGCCAGACAGGCGATCCCGATCAGGCGCTCGATCGTCCCATCGGGCAAAGCATCGGTGCGAAAATGCCGGATATCGCGACGCCAGCCGAACAGGTCATGCAGGCGCGTGCGAAAGGCGTCGTCGAACTCCGGCGCGGCGTGCGGGGGCATCGGATTCATGTCGCTGCCATCGTTCGCCGGACGCGGTGCACTGCGCCGCTTATTAGCGGCGTGGTGCGCCGCAGATCCGGGGCCCAGCTTTGCCAAGGAAGAAACCGGGATCCCGGATCTGCGGAGCGGCACTTCGTGCCGCACCGCGTCCGGGACACGATACCGAGTTCTACTCAATTCGAACGGATCAAGCTCCGACATCGTCACCGTTTTACTCTTCCGGCGCGTTCTCGATCGGATCGAAGCGATCGGCTTCGAGGCCGAGCAGATTCCACGACTGCAGCATGTGCGGCGGCAACGGTGCGGTGGCGTCGATGGTGCCGCCGCGCGGATGCGGCACCACGATGCGCCGCGCCAGCAGATGCAGCTTCTTCTGGATGCCGCCGGGCAGCCGCCAGTTTTCCTTGTTGAAGTATTTGGGGTCGCCGATAATGGCGTGGTCGATATGCGCCATGTGCGCGCGCAGCCGATGGGTCCGCCCGGTCACCGGCTTCAGCGACACCCAGGCCAGTTTTTGCGCGGACGTTTCGACCACCGCGTAGTACGTCACCGCGTGGCTGGCGCCCTCGTCGCCATGCTGGGCGACGCGCATGATGGTGTCTTCCTCGTTCTCTTCCTTGGCGAGATAGGTCGAGATGCGGCCCTGCTTCGGCTTCGGCACGCCGGCCACCAGCGCCCAGTAGATTTTTCGCGCCGAGCGCTCGCGGAACGAGCCGGTCAGCTTGGTGGCGGCAAAGCGCGTCTTGGCGATCAGGAGACAGCCGGCGGTGTCCTTGTCGAGGCGATGCACCAGGCGCGGCTTCTGGCCCTTGGCGTCGCGCATCACTTCCAGCATGCCGTCGACATGACGCACGGTGCCGGAGCCGCCCTGCACGGCGAGGCCGGCGGGTTTGTTCAGCACCATCACGTCGGCGTCCTCGAAGATGATCATCTCCTTCAGCGCGGCCAGCGTTTTTTGCGCGGCTTCGGAGAGTTCGCCGCCGCCGACTTTTGGCGTGTCGAGCTTGAGCGGCGGGATGCGGACGGTCTGCCCCTCCTCCAGCCGGTCCTTGCTGTCGGCACGCTTGCCGTTCACGCGCAGCTCGCCTTTGCGGACGATGCGCTGGATGTGGGAAAACGACAGGCCTTCGAAGCGCGCTTCGAGGAAGCGATCGACGCGCATGCCGGCCTCGTCGGCCGTGACGACAGCCATCTCCACCGCGGTCGGCAGCGGCGCCTTGGGCACCACCACCTTGGGCTCCGGCACGAAGGTCTCGGGATCGTAGGGCGGACGCTCGCGCTTCGGCTCGCGCTCGCGCGGCACGCGCGCCGGCGGACGGCCGCCGCGCGACGGCGGGCGGTCATTGCCGAACCGCTCGGTGCGCTGCGGACGCTCGGTACGTTCCGGACGCGCGGTTCGCGCCGGACGCTCGCTGCGGGCGCCACGGTCCGGGCTCTCGAAGCGGGCATCGCGCGGCTCGCGTGGCGCGCCTTCGCCCCATTCGGAGCGCTCGAGCGCGGCATCGATGCGGTTGCGCGACGGACGCACGGCGCCCGGGCGCTCGCCGAAGCTGCGATCAGATTTGGCGCGCTCCGGGCGCTCGGGACGGCCTTGCGTGCGTTCGCGCGGCGGACGCGCCGCCTGCGACCTGTCGCCAAAGCTGCGTTCGGGACGTTCGGATCGCTCGCTGCGCTGCGGACGCTCGGAGCGTTCGAACCGCGCCGGCCGCTCACCACGTTCCGGGCGCTCGGCCCGCTCCGGGCGTTCGCCGTCGCGGGCGCGCGGCGGCCGGGCGCTCATCGGACGATCGCTGCTGATGCGCCCGGCCTTGCCGAACGACGGCCGCTTGCCTTCGGGGCGCTCCGCGCCGCGGTCGCCCTTGGGGCGCGAGGTCTTGGAGCCCGTGGTGGTCCCCGCCGTCTTCGGACGCCCGCCCTTGCCGCGCGCGCCGGCAGGGCCGCGGGATTTGGCGAGGGGTTTCTTGTCGCGACGGCTCATGATGGGGCTCCGGGAGGTTGGCTTTGCGTAGCGCATAAGCGCTCAGGGGTCACGGTTTAATCGCCTGTCACGGGCAAATCGGCGCGTTCCCGCGGCTCGACGAGCCCGGGTTTTGCTGGGAGTCCGCCCCTCCGGACATGAGGGGTGGCGGCGCGCCTTGAGGCGCGATGGGTGGGTTGGTCACGATCCCTGCTGCGCCGTCTCGACGACGAAGCGGTGATCGCGTCGCCTCTCGGCGCGCCACCGCGGCGATTTTGGGCTCCAGGGCCGTGCTTCCGGGCCAGCACGTGGCTTGCGCCACTCCGGCGGGCTTTCCCCCGCCTTTCTCTGTCCGCGTCCAGCCACTCAAGGCAGACCCCCGCAGTAGGGTCGGACGGCCACCCAGGGCCTCCCGAGTGCGCGGGGATACGTCCTCCCCCCGCCCGCAGGCGCCGCCTCCCGCCCCACTCCAGACGCCTCATGAAGCGCCCCTCGTGGACGGGACGGATATGGATTATAGTCTTATGGGAATTTTGTCAATACTTGTTGAACAATTTGCGGCCACATGGCTGAGAAAACGTGAAGCTCGCATTTTCCCAAAAGCACTCTGTTTCGCACGACCACCAGCTTGCAATACTTGAGCTGAGCGGATGTCTAGTCTGCCCAAACCATTGCTTCCGTTGCAATACCAATCGATCGCAGAATTTGAGGATTGGTCCTGGAAAGGGCTCGCGCAAACTTTCTAGAGAACCAAACCCATTTCGACAAAGCATTTGTATTGTCGCCTTGCTTAAGATTATCGACGTTACTCTTTAACATCTGGACTATTTCGTCATACCACTCCTTTACACGAACTGAGTGGTCCTCGCCCGGCGCCGCCGCGGATCCCAGCAGGTGAAATATGTAGTCAAGACATGCGACACCATCTTCACCACGACTAATAAGCGAGACTCCCCTGGGTGACGATCGAGCGATCGAGACAGAGACGGAGATAGAACAACACGTGGATATATAGCGACCCGTGACTCAAGCTCATAGGCCTCGACCATTGCTGATCCAAAAACGACACCGTTAGAATGGTACAGTGGACCTTTGGAAACTCCGCCGCGAATGAGGAAACCAATGCTAAGTGCGGCGGCAGCAATTCTGGCAATTCTCAGATTTATGTCGAACAAAACAAGCCCTAGCGTCGTCTGCTCATCCTGACCAAGATCGATACGGCTCATCGGATAGCTAGCAACAATATGATCCGAAAATGTACTAATTGTTGGACGCAATCGAATTGCGCTCATGTTCGCGCCTGGTGGATCAGAATCGTTGGAAAATTCGCCTCTCATTGTTGAGATTGCGCGAAGGAGAAGCAGAAGCTTTAGTTGAATCGACTCGTCCAACTGGACGCTGGCACTACTGAATCCGAGAAAGTCGACGAATACGGTTACCTGATCTTCAAAGATCGCTTCCAAACTAATCTTCCCTATGATTGTGACAGCATTCACAGACGGCATACACCGTACCGCTCGTATACAATATTTCCACCCACTCAATCGAGCCTTCTTAGAAGCGGGAAATAGCGAGCACGGTTCGCCGGCTCTAATTTAGAGCAGACAACCAGCATAAATCTAAATTTACTTATACTTTTCGATTTGAATCGACCAGCAAGCGTAGGGTGGGTTAGGCCCCCTTGCGCCGTAACCCACCATCGTGAGCCGCGATCCGGAATCGGCGGGTTACGCCCTCGGCTAACCCGCCCTACTCGCTAGTCGATAATGTGGGCGGTACCATCCGCTTTCATCCGGGCGAGCCCGTCCTTCATCTGTCGCAACCGTTCGACGGTGTGTCCTTGCCAATTTGTCACCTCGGCAATAATCCGTAGAGGATCACGGGAACGATAGGACAGCGTTGGATTTCCCGGAAACTTCTTATCGGTCAGGTTGGGGTCATCCTCGATCGTTCCGGTGGGCTCCACTACATAAATGCGTTGCGGCGATTGGCCAGCGGCAAGCTCGGCGCCCCAGATCGCCGCGTCCAGCGTGCTCGCAAAATAAACCCAGGATAATGGTTTGGCATCGGTGAAATTTGACTTGTGGCCGGCGACGATCAGGTCACCGGCTTGCAGATCGGCACGCGTCCCGTGGAAAAACGATTGAGCGAACATGCTGGCGAGAGCTGACATGGGCCAGAATCCTTTTCAAACGAATCAAGGATCAACTCAATGGCACGGGAGCCCCAACTTGACGCAAGTCCCACCTCACGTTAGACAACAATAGTGGAAAGACGCCGATTTCCCCTTCTCCAAAATGATTTGAAATAGCGCCGGATCGGCGACTGCCTGCCGGCAGAGCCAAGCGTATTGTAGTAACACTACACTACACAATATGCGGTCCGGAAATATTGGGTTACGCGCTGAGCGCTAACCCGCCCAACTCGCTCTGCACGGACTTCACCGGGACCCCGGCTCTGCGAAGCAACACTGCGTGTTGCATCGCAGAGCCGGGGCACGATCCAGCGTGGCAAGCAAGCGTAGGATGGGTAGAGCCACCGGGTCGCGCGAAGCGCGCCCGATGATAAACTCCGCGAAACCCATCGCTCCCGTGCCGGTGGTTGATGGGTTTCGCGAAGACGCTTGACCCATCCTGCGCGCCCTCGCCCTACGCCGGCTGCTGCGGAATGCGCGCGATGACCTTGATCTCGAAATCGAAGCCCGCCAGCCAGTTGACGCCGACCGCGGTCCAGTTCGTATACGGCGGTTCGCCGAACGCGCGCTGCCTGACGGCGTTGACCGCATCGAACTGCGTGGCCGGATCGGTGTGGAAGCTGGTCACGTCCACAATATCGTCGAACGTGCAGCCCGCCGCCTTGAGCACCGCCGCCAGGTTGTCGAAGGCGAGCTGGACCTGCCGGTCGAAGACCGGCTCGGGCGAGCCATCCGCGCGGCTGCCGACCTGGCCCGAGACGAACAGCAGATCGCCGGAGCGAATGGCTGCCGAATAGCGGTTGATGTCGTAGAGGGCCTGCCGGCCCGGCGGAAAAACGGCGTCGCGCTTGGTCATCAGTGAAGTCCTTTCAATCGCGGGCGGCATCGGTTTGATCACGCCCCCCGCAGTAACGGATTTTCATATACGCTCCGTATGTGAGCAGGTTGTACACATACGGCGCGTATGTCAATATCCGCAGGCGCGGAACTTTGGAGTGCGCAGAAGCAATGCTGGCGACACGGCGGACGGATATGATGCAGGTGACCCGGGCCAAGCTCATTGCAGCGGCCCGGCAAGCCTTCGCGACCAGGGGCTATGCGGCGGCCTCGATGGACGACCTCACCGCGCAGGCCGGCCTGACGCGCGGGGCGCTCTATCACCATTTCGGCGACAAGAAGGGCCTGCTGCAGGCGGTCATCGCGCAGATCGATGCGGAGATGCTGGCGCGCGCCCATGCAGCACGGCTGCCCGCAAAGACGCCGTGGCTCGGATTTCTCAACGAGTGCGTCGCCTATATCGAGATGGCGTTGGAGCCGGAGATCCAGCGCATCGTGCTGCTCGACGGCCCCGCCGTGCTCGGCGATCCCTCGCAATGGCCGAGCCAGACCGCCTGCCTGCGCGCCACCACGCAGACCATCCAGGCGCTGATCGATGACGGCACGGTCAAGCCCGTCGATGCCGAAGCGGCTGCGCGGCTGATCAACGGCGCGGCGTTGAATGCCGCGCTATGGATCGCCGCGGCCGACGATCCCCACGCGGTGTTTGCCAAAGCTGTCGCAGCGTTCCGCCATCTGGCGGCCGGTCTGCTGAGGCAAGCGTGAGATTTTGCAGCAACGCGAAGCCCGCATGAGCGTAGCGACAACCGCCGCGCAAATTGGAACCGTTACCCCACCCATTACTTGGTGAGGCGCCAAGGGATGCGCGACGTCACGTCGCAGCAGGCATGAGGATACGGGTCATGAGCCATACCGCCGCCAGGATTTCAGATATCGGGCCGAAGCCGCAATCGTTCGACATTGAAAGCGCAACCAAGGCCAATACGGACTATCGATCCGTCGCATGGAGCGGGCGCTACTTGCAAGTGACACTCATGTCGATCCCGCCAGGCGGCGACATCGGCCTCGAAGCCCATCCGGAGACCGACCAGTTCATCCGCCTCGACGCGGGCCGCGGCCGCGTGCAGATGGGAGCCGCGAAGGACAAACTCTCCTTTGAAAAGGATGTCACGGACGGCTGGTGCGTGCTGGTGCCGGCCGGCACATGGCACAACGTCACCAACACCGGGACGACGCCCATGCAGGTCTACACGGTCTACGCGCCCACCCACCACGCGGCCGACAAGGTGCAGGCGACGGCGGCGGTGGCCAAGGCCGACAAGAAGGATGAACCGCCGGCATGGTCGGTGCAGCCCAAGCACGGGGTGGACAAGCATTGAGCAAGCGTGGGGTGGGTCAGGCGCCCTTGCGCCGTAACCCACCATCGTGAGCCGAGATCCGGAGTCGGCGGGTTACGCCTTCGGCTAACCCGCCCCACTCGCTACTCGCCCGCCGCGCTCATGCGGGCTACTTGCGACTAGCTAGCGTCGCACGCCGGAGAACGGCGACAGCGCGGGCAGCAGCGGCGAATTGATATCGCTGTCGCCCGATCCCTGCTGGGTGACGCTGGCCTCGAACGACAGGGTGACATTGGCTGTCGGCTGGAACGCGACGCCGGCGCGGGCGCGGTAGCCGGCGTTGATGCTGGCATCGCTCGAGAACGGCGCTAGCGGACTGCCGATGCCCGGCCGGTAGTTCAACTTGTCGAAGCCGACATAGACGCTGGACGGCAGATCGCCGGCGCCCTTGAAGGCGTAGCCCGACAGCGCGCTCTGATAGGAGAGCCCGCCGAAATCGGAGGCAGCGCCGTTCAACCCGAGACCGTTGAGACCGATATTGCCACTCTGGCTGCCGGCAAACATGCCGGTGCGAAAATTGTCGCGCCAGTCCGACGAGGCATCCTGCGCGACATAGCGGGCATCGAAACCCGGAAAGTTGCGATAGGTGCCGGCGCCGCCGGCATCGGTCCAGCCGCCGCCAAAACCAAACAGCCCGTTGGGCAGCCAGTATTGCACCGGCGCGACCTGGGCATGCGCCGGCGCGGCCGGGCATAGCGCGGCAAGGACGACGGCAAGCGTGCAGCAACGTGTGACAATCGACATCGGGCACCCGTGAAAACGCTTCGCGATCATACGCCCGGGAGGCCGCCAAGGCCAGCGAGCGCGCGACGGGAACCGCGACGCCTGGTCGCATTCCAGGGCGCGAGCCCGTGGGCGAGCGGACCCGGAATGACAGACGCGAACCTCGAAGAACATCGTAGGGTGGGTTAGCGCGCATCCACCTTCGCCCTGAGGGCTTCGGCGGACGAGCGCGCGTAACCCACCGTTTTTCGGATCGCAATGGCGGGTTACGGCGCAAGAGCGCCTAACCCACCCTACTCGTCCGCGTTCTTCGCTGCGCGCAGCCTTGCCCAGTAGTCGAGCCGCTTGCGGATCTCGCGCTCGAAGCCGCGGTCGGGCGGGTCGTAGAATTGCTGGCGGCCCATCGCTTCCGGGAAGTAGTCCTGGCCGGAGAAGGCTTCCGGCGTGTCGTGGTCGTATTGATAGCCGCCGCCATAGCCTTCGGACTTCATCAGTTGAGTCGGCGAATTCAGGATGTGTTTCGGCGGCAGCAGCGAGCCGCCCTGTTTCGCAGCAGCCGTCGCCGCCTTGTAGGCCATGTAGACCGCGTTGGATTTCGGCGCGGTGGCGATGTAGACGACGGCCTGCGCAATCGCCAGCTCGCCTTCGGGATGACCGAGAAAATCATAGGCGTCCTTGGCGGCGTTGCAGATCACCAGCGCCTGCGGATCGGCGAGGCCGATGTCCTCGACCGCCATGCGCACCACGCGACGCGCCAGGAATAGGGGATCCTCGCCGGCATCGAGCATGCGGCAGAGATAGTATAGTGCGGCGTCGGGATCAGAGCCGCGCACGGATTTATGCAGCGCCGAGATCAGGTTGTAGTGGCCGTCGGCGGACTTGTCGTAGATCGGCGCGCGGCGTTGCAGGATATCCTGCAACTGCACGGCGTCGAAGGTCTCGCCTTTTCGCGCGGCGCGCCAGACTTCCTCGGCCAGCGTCAGCGCGGCGCGGCCGTCGCCGTCGGCCATGCGCACCAGCACGGCGCGGGCTTCGGCGTCGAGCGGCAGCTTCCGGCCTTCGATGGCTTCGGCGTGGGCGTAGAGCTTTTCGATCGCCGCCGAGTCGAGCGACTGGAACACCAGCACGCGCGCGCGCGACAAAAGCGCCGCGTTGAGCTCGAAGGACGGGTTCTCAGTGGTGGCGCCGACCAGCACCACGGTGCCGTCTTCCATGACAGGCAGAAACGAATCCTGCTGGGCCCGGTTGAAGCGATGCACCTCGTCGACGAACAGCAGCGTGCCCTTGCCCATCTCGCGGCGGGCGCGCGCGGCCTCGAACACCTTCTTGAGATCGGCGACGCCGGAGAACACCGCGGAGATCTGCTCGAAATGCAGTTCGGTGGCATCGGCCAGCAGGCGTGCGACAGTGGTCTTGCCGGTGCCGGGCGGGCCCCAGAACACCAGCGAGCCCAGCGTGCGGGTCTCCAGCATGCGCGTCAGCGCGCCGTCGGGGCCGAGGATGTGATCCTGGCCGACGACATCCGCCAGCACCCGCGGCCGCAGCCGCTCCGGCAGCGGACGCGGCGCGTCATGCTCGAGGCCGGCGGCGGCGAACAGATTCGTGGACTGGGGATGTTTCGGGCTCATCAGCGCTGACCAACCTTGTCCCGGACGCTGCGCAGCGCGCGGGATCGCGCATCGCGCGGGCCAGCGTGGTGCGCTGCAGATCCGGGACCGTCAGAATCGACAGCGTTCGGTACGGTCCCGGATCTGCGGAGCAGCGTGAAGAACGCTGCACCGCGTCCGGGACACGAAAGATTTGCGTGCAATCTCATCCGCCGAGCGTGACGTTGAGCTGCTGGCCGCCGCGGACCAGCACGATGCGCCAGATCCGGCTGGGCTCGCGTACCGCCTTCTGCAGGTCGCTGGTCTTGGCGATCTTCTGGTTGTTGACTGCGAGGATGATGTCTCCCTTCTGGAAGCCGACGCTGGCCGCGGTGGCGTCATCGGCGAGCTCGGTCACCACCACGCCTTCGATGCTGGAATCCAGCCGCAGCTCGTCGGCGAGCGCCGGCGAGCTGTTGGCGACCTTCGCGCCCTGGAACGGCGAGCGGCCGGAGATGACGACCTCATCACGGCCGGTGTCCGGCGCAGTTTCCAGGGGAACCGTCAGCGTCACCGGCTTGCCGTTGCGCTGGACCTCGAGCTGCGCGGTGCCGCCGAGCGGGCGCGTGGCGAAGCGGTAATCGAAGGCATTGATGTCCTCGATCTTCTGGCCGTCCACCGCGACAACGAGATCGGAGAGCTTCAGCCCTGCCCGCGCCGCCGGACTGCCCGGCGTGACGCTGGCGACCAGCGCGCCGCTCGGCGCCTTGAGCCCGAGCGTTTCGGCAATCTCGGGGGTCACCGATTGCAGCCGCGCGCCGAGCCACGGCCGCTTCACGGCCTTGCCGCCGCTCTTGGCGGAAGCAACCACGACGCGCACCATGTTGGCGGGAATGGCGAAGCCGATGCCCTGCGAGCCGCCGGAGCGCGAGAAGATCGCGGTGTTGATGCCGACCAGCTTGCCGGTCATGTCGACCAGCGCGCCGCCGGAATTGCCGGGATTGATCGCGGCATCGGTCTGGATGAAGAACTGATAGTCGGTGATCCCGACCTGGGTGCGCGCCAGCGCCGAGACGATACCGTGGGTCACGGTCTGTCCGACGCCGAACGGATTGCCGATCGCCAGCACGACGTCGCCGACCAGCAAGTCGTCGGAGTTGGCGAAGTCCAGCGTCGGGAACTTTTCCTTGCCGTCCTTGATGCGCAGCACCGCAAGATCGGTGCGGCTGTCCTTGAGCACGATCTCGGCCTCGAATTCGCGCTTGTCGGCCAGCGAGATCTTGACCTGGTCGGCGCCCTCGATGACGTGGTTGTTGGTGACCACCAGACCGGACGAATCGACCATCACGCCGGAGCCCAGCGAGCGCTGCATCTGCTCGGGCTGCGGGCCGCCGCCGCCGAAAAAGCGGCGAAACAGCGGATCTTCCATCAGCGGATTGCGCACCTGCACGGTCTTGGCGGCGTAGACATTGACCACAGCCGGCTGCACCCGCTGCACGATCGGCGCATAGGACAGCCGGATCTCGTTCGGCGAGACGGGAACGCGGCGGTCCTGCGCCAAGGCACCGCCGGTCGCGGCAGACAGCAGGGTGGCACAAAGGGTCAATGTCGCAGCAGCGCGAAGATTGGGGAACATCAGGGCCTCTCAGGGAAATTACCGGCAATATAGGCCGTTCGCCGGCGCAATAGAAGGGTGCGTTGCCGGTAATCCCGGCCCACCGATCGGTTCGACCGGCGACCCCGCAGACCGGATCCGGGCGCCGCGAATGGCTTCAATGCGCGCATCACATGACGACCGTCATCTGTTTGTCAAAACAGTCTCGATGGGGCTCCGGAAAGACACAGTCGGCCACAAAAGACGGCGCTGCGATGCCGAACTTCAAAAAGGTGACTTCCCTTGAATCGCGATTGGCGCAACCAATTGGCCATCGCATCATCAGGGGTGATCTCATGAAAATCACGAGGAAGGCGGCCGCCGCTGCGGCTGGAGTTCTGGGCGTTCTCGCAGCATGTCCGGCGCGCGCCGAAACCGCCGGCGCCGACACGGAGATCGCGCTGCTGAAGCAGCAGCTCAAGCTGATGGAACAGAAGCTCGACAAGTTGCAGAAGCAGACGACGGCCAACACGGCGGCCGCCGCGCATGCCAACGCCAAGGCCACGACCGCCGAAGCAAAGGCCGACGTCAAGGTCAGCGTCGCCAATGCCAATGCGGCCTACACCAAGGGGCCGATCGCACCGCCGTCCGGCGTTGTCGTCACCATGCCGAACAATCGCCCGACGATCTGCAGCGCCGATCAGCAGAACTGCGTCGCCATCACCAGCCGCCTGCATTTCGACGCCGGCGGCTACGACTATCATCCGAATTCAGCAGCGACCTCGCCGCAACGGCTGGACAACGGCATCAACACCCGACGTGCCCGCATCGGCCTTGTCGGAAAATTCTTCGGCGACTGGAACTACTCTCTGGTCTATGACTTCGGCGGCAGCTCGGACGGCTTCGGCGGTGCGGCGGCAGGCTCGCTGCCGGGCGGCGGCGTCTCCGGCGTCGAGAACGCCTATCTCAGCTATACCGGCTTCAAACCCTTCGGCGGCAAACTCGCCATCGAAGGCGGTATCATGGATGTGCCATACACCCTCGACGAGGCCACCAGTTCCAACGATATCCTGTTCATGGAACGCGCTTCCGCGGGGATCATCGCCACCAACATCGCCGCCGGCGATTTCCGCTCGGCGTTCGGCGCCCGCTGGTACAATGATTCATTCTGGATCGGCGCCTACGCGACCGGACCATCCTCGGGCGCCATCCATTCGGCGTCGAGCGTGACGCCGAACGGCGCTACCGAGCAGTTCGGCACCGTCGTACGCGCCGCCGGCCTGGTACTCAGCGGCAAGGACTACTCGTTCCATCTTGGCGGCGACGCACAGTTCCTGATCGAGCCTTCGCACAATCTGGTCACCGGAGCGAAGACGCTCACGCTGAGCGATCGGCCCGAGCTTCGTCTCGACCCGACCTCGCTGGTTTCGACCGGAGCGATCGCAGGGGTTTCCGGCGCACAAGTCTATAGCGCTGAAGCGGCGGGCACCTACGGGTCGCTGTATTTCCAGGGCGAGTACTTCTGGTACAACATCGACCGCACCGCTTTTGCGGCGCTGCCGAGCCTGAAATTCGACGGCGGCTATGTCCAGGCGAGCTACGTGCTGACCGGTGAAAGCCACGCCTACAACGCGGCCACGGCCTCCTATAGCGGCATCAAGCCGGCAAACCCGTTCTCGGCGACCGGCGGCGGCTGGGGCGCCTGGGAAATCGCCGGACGCGTGAGCACCGTCAACCTCAACGACCAACTCGCGACCGCCAACGGCATCGCCGGCGGACGACAGACGGTCTACACCGCCGCGCTCAACTGGTACGTCAACGGCAACATCCGCTTCATGTTCGACTACCTGCATGGCGATGTCGCCAGGCAGATCAGCGCGGTCAATGCCGGCGATGCCGGGTCGAAGCTCGACGCCTTCGCGATGCGGACCCAGGTCGCGTTCTGATACGCCGCCTGAGACAAAGACGGGGGCAGCGCGGGCTGCCCCCGGGCACCGGATTGCTTGCAATTGGCCGGCTGCCGCGCCACTCCACCCGCACAGTCACGCGCGATCAGGAGATCCGGAATGAAGGCCGTCGGTTACAAGACATCCCTGCCCATCGATCAGGCGGACTCGCTGGTCGATTTCGAAGCTGCAAAACCGGAGCCGGCCGGCCGCGACATCCGCGTCGCCGTGAAGGCGGTCTCGGTCAATCCGGTGGACACCAAGGTGCGCATGCGCGCCGCGCCGCGCGACGGCGAGCCCAACAAGATCCTCGGCTATGACGCCGCCGGCATTGTCGATGCGGTCGGCCCCGACGTCACCCTGTTCAAGGCCGGCGACGAGGTGTTCTACGCCGGCTCGATCCTGCGCCAGGGCACCAATGCCGAGTTCCACCTGGTGGATGAGCGCATCGTCGGCCTGAAGCCGAAGACGCTGTCCTTTGCCCAGGCCGCGGCCCTGCCGCTCACCTCGATCACCGCCTGGGAACTGCTGTTCGACCGGCTCGGCGCCCTGCCCGGCCGCAGCGTCGACCCGCGCACCCTGCTGATCGTCGGCGGCGCCGGCGGCGTCGGCTCGATCCTGATCCGGCTGGCGCGGCGGCTCACCGGGCTCACGGTGCTGGCAACCGCGTCGCGGCCGGAGACGGTGAAGTGGTGCCGCGAGCTCGGCGCCCATGCCGTGATCGACCACAGCAAGCCGATGAAGGACCAGATCGCGGCGCTAAAGCTCCCGGAGGTGGCGTTGATCGCCAGCCTCACCGGCACCCAGGATCACTTTCCGGCGCTCGCCGACATCCTGGCGCCGCAGGGCAAGATCGGCGTGATCGACGATCCCGCCTCGGTCAACTTCTCGCTGCTGAAGGGCAAGGCCGGATCGCTGCACTGGGAATCCATGTTCACCCGCTCATCGTTCCAGACCGCGGACATGATCGGCCAGCATAGACTGCTCAGCGACGTCGCCGACATGATCGACAAAAGCGTGCTGCGCACCACGCTCGAGCAGACCTTCGGCACCATCAATGCCGCCAACCTCAAGCGTGCGCACGCGCTGATCGAGTCCGGCAAGTCGGTCGGCAAGATCGTGCTGGAAGGCTGGTAGCGCTCGAACGCACACAACTGTCGTCGCCCGGCCGGCGCGCAATTGCGCGCCAGGACCGGGCGACCCAGTACACTCAGGCCTGCGTGTACTGGGTCCCCGCTCCGCGCGCGCCGAAGGCGCGCTAGGCGGGGACGACAATCGTGGCCGGCGTCAGGCAATTGTCTGCACGATGCCGCCTTCGGCGCGCAGCGCCGCGCCATTGGTCACTGACGCTTCCTTCGAGCTGACATAGACCACCATGTTGGCGATCTCCTCGACGCTGGCGAAGCGCTGGATCAGCGAGGTCGGCCGGTTCTGCTTGACGAAGTTGGCCGCAGCCTCGTCCAAGGACTCGCCGTTTTGCCTGGCGAGATCCTTGACGAAGGTCTCGACGCCTTCCGACATGGTCGGCCCCGGCAGCACCGAATTGACGGTCACCGCCGTGCCGCGCGTCAGTTCGGCGAGACCGCGCGAGATCGCCGGCTGCGCCGTCTTCGACATGCCGTAATGGATCATCTCCTTGGGGATGTTGAGCCCGGACTCCGACGAGATGAAAACGATGCGGCCCCAGTTGCGCTTCAGCATGCCCTGCATGTAGGCGCGCGACAGCCGCACGCCCGACATCACATTGACTTCGAAGAAGCGGGTCCAGTCCTCGTCCGGAATGTCGAAAAAGCCCTTCGGCTCGAAGATGCCGGCGTTGTTGATGAGGATGTCGACGTCAGGCAATGCTGCGACCAGCTTTGCGCAGCCGGCGGCGGTGGAGACGTCGGCCGCGACACCCTTCACCTTGGCGCCCGGCACGGCCTTGACGATCTCCGCGACCGCGGCGTCAACCTTCGGCTGGGTGCGGCCGTTGACGACGACCTCGGCGCCGGTCGCCGCCAGCCCCCTGGCGATGGCGTGGCCGATGCCGGAGGTCGAGCCGGTGACCAGAGCCGTTTTTCCGGAAAGATCGATCTTCATCATTTTCTCCCGCTCGTCATGAGTTGCATCGCGCCGGCGACGTTCTGCGAAACACCTGCCCCGCCACTCGCAAGCTGAAAGTTTAGCTAGTGAGCCGGACCGCGCGACGGAAGGCCTGAATTGTCAGATCGCCCGAGCCTCTTACGCAACCGCAACGCAGGCTGCTCGACATATCGCGCAGAAAGGATGGCCAGGATGGTCACGATCACGACGACCATGCCGAGCCGGATCCAGAAACTTCCGGACCAGTTCGACACCAGTTGCTGGACCGGAAACGCGTACAGGTAGACGCCGTAGGAAATGTCCGCCCTGGGCATCAGCCAGGACGGCAGCGGCACCCGGTTCAGCACCACGCAGCCGATGACGACTGCGACAAGAAATCCCGCACTGCCACTGTCGCCAATCGCGAACCCCAGCAACAGCAATGCCATCGTCGCCAATGCCGGGACCAATCCGATCCGTCGCTCGAGCAGCGCAAGGCCGGCGCCGGAGGCAAAGATGACCGCGAAGGTGGCAAGATATTTCCCGTCGAGCAGCGGTGCGAGCGGCCGCGCCAGGCCGAACAGCATCAGCGCCGCAACGCCGGCAATCATGACAACGGCAAAGACCATCGGCTTGAACCGGCAACAGACCGCAATGATGGCCATTGCGAGGTATAGCTTCACCTCGTGCGGCAGGGTCCAGAGCGAGCCGTTGACGGCCCTCGGATAGATGTTGGCGTCGAACACGCCGGGAAGCTCGTAGTCGAGCCCGAACAACAGCGTTGAATTTCGCCACAGGAACGATAGCGGTGCGTTGCGCGCGAACAGGCCGCCTTCCGGCAGCAGATAGGCTGGCCACTCCCGCGTGGTGACGCAGGCGCCGAGAACGATGCAGAACGCGACGCAGACGACCAGCGCCGGAAAGATGCGGAACGCGCGGCTGGTCAGAAAGACGGCGACCGACTGCGACCTGAACAAGCTCTGCGCATTCAGATAGCCGCTGATGGCGAAGAAAATCAGGACGCCGAATCCGCCCCAGGTGGCGGCCCATGGAATCGCCTGCTCCGGAAAACCGGTCAGCGCGAACTGGTGCGACCACAGCACCATGAACGAAGCGACCAGGCGCATCAGATCGAAATTTCCAGACCGCTTGTTCATCCGGGCGCTCAATAAAAAAGCGGCGCACAAGGCGCCGCTTTTAAAAACCGCGATGGAAGTGGCTTACGCCGCTTCCGACTTCTTTTCCTGGGTCGGACCGGAATCGAGGCCCTTGGCATCCTCGTCGCGATCGACGAACTCGATGACGGCCATCGGCGCGTTGTCGCCGTAGCGGAAGCCTGCCTTGATGATGCGGGTGTAGCCGCCCTGGCGGTCGGCGTAGCGCTTGGCGATCACGTCGAACAGCTTGCGGACCTGATCCTGATCCTTCATTTCGCTGATCGCCTGGCGGCGCATGTGCAGGCCGCCCTTCTTGCCGAGGGTGACCAGCTTCTCCACGATCGGGCGGAGCTCCTTGGCCTTCGGCAGCGTGGTGACGATCTGCTCGTGCTTGATCAGCGACGCGCACATGTTGGCGAACATCGCCTTGCGATGTTCAGCAGTGCGGTTGAGCTTACGATGAACCTTACCGTGACGCATGATGTGTAGTCCTTATTCAATTGCCACGACGGTTCGTCGGACATGTTTCAGGTGGGCTGCCTGCGTTCGCCCCGAAGCGATGGCCGGGATGACCCGGCCACGCCAATTCGATTCTAGTAGTGGTCTTCGAAACGCTTGGCCAGCTCGTCGATGTTTTCCGGCGGCCAGCCGGGCACTTCCATGCCGAGGTGCAGACCCATCTGTGCCAGCACTTCCTTGATTTCGTTCAGCGACTTGCGACCGAAGTTCGGGGTGCGGAGCATTTCGGCTTCCGACTTCTGCACGAGATCGCCGATGTAGACGATGTTGTCGTTCTTCAGGCAGTTTGCCGAACGAACCGACAGTTCGAGCTCGTCGACCTTCTTGAGGAACGCCGGGTTGAAGGCGAGATCCGGAATGATCTCCTGCGCGACTTCCTTGCGGGGCTCTTCGAAGTTCACGAACACGTTGAGCTGGTCCTGCAGGATGCGCGCGGCATAGGCCACGGCGTCATCCGGCGTGATCCCGCCATTGGTCTCGATGGTCATGGTCAGCTTGTCGTAATCGAGGATCTGGCCCTCGCGGGTGTTCTCGACCTTGTACGACACCTTGCGCACCGGCGAATACAGGCTGTCGACCGGGATCAGGCCGATCGGCGCGTCTTCCGGACGGTTGTGCTCGGCGGCGACGTAGCCCTTGCCGGAAGCGACGGTGAACTCCATGCGGATCTCGGCGCCCTCGTCGAGGGTGCAGATCTGCAGATCGGGGTTCAGCACGGTAACGTCGCCCACGGTCTGGATGTCGCCGGCGGTGACGGCGCCCGGGCCCTGCTTCTTCACGACCATGCGCTTCGGGCCTTCGCCGAGCATCTTGATCGCGATGTCCTTGACGTTCAGCACGATGTCGGTGACGTCCTCGCGGACGCCCGCGATCGACGAGAATTCATGCAGCACGCCGTCGATGTGCACCGACTGCACGGCTGCGCCCTGCAGCGAGGACAGCAGGATGCGACGCAGGGCGTTGCCCAGCGTCTGGCCGAAGCCGCGCTCGAGGGGCTCCGCAACCAGGGTCGCGAAACGGGTCGGGTCGCTGCCGGGGGTGACCACAAGCTTGTTGGGTCGGATCAGTTCTTGCCAATTTTTCTGGATCGTCACTGTTTCACCCATCACTGCCAAGAGATCCTGCCGTCAAGATCACTGGCGTTGGAGAGCGCGGATCAGCCCGCGCGATACACATCAAACAAAAAAGTCGCGGACAGCCGGGCTGTCCGCGAGCATCAAATCAAACGCGCCGACGCTTGCGCGGACGGCAACCGTTGTGCGGGATCGTGGTGACGTCGCGGATCGAGGTCACCGTGAAGCCCGCGGCCTGCAGAGCGCGCAGCGCCGATTCGCGGCCCGAACCGGGACCAGCGACTTCGACTTCCAGCGTGCGCATGCCGTGCTCCTGCGCCTTCTTCGACACGTCCTCTGCGGCGACCTGCGCGGCATAAGGGGTCGACTTGCGCGACCCCTTGAAGCCCATCGTGCCGGCCGACGACCAGGCAATGGTGTTGCCCTGCGCGTCGGTGATGGTGATGGTCGTGTTGTTGAACGACGAGTTCACGTGCGCAATGCCGGATGCAATGTTCTTGCGTTCACGACGGCGGACGCGTGTGGCTTCCTTGCCCATATCAAACCTTTCAGAGGATCTCGAACGCCGCCGTAGTGCCAGCGGCTACACCAAAAATAACGACAGAAGCGGACCGAGGCCCGCTCCTGCTAATTCAAACCAGCAGATTACTTCTTCTTACCGGCGATCGACTTGGCCGGACCCTTGCGGGTACGCGCATTGGTATGCGTGCGCTGGCCACGAACCGGCAGACCGCGACGATGACGCAGGCCGCGATAGCAGCCGAGGTCCATCAAACGCTTGATGTTCATGCCGGTCTCGCGACGAAGATCGCCCTCAACCATGTAGTCGCGGTCGATCACTTCACGGATCTGCAGAACTTCAGCGTCGCTGAGCTGATTGACGCGGCGATCCGAAGGGATCTTCACCTTCTCGAGGATATCGGCCGCGTGCTTCTGGCCGATGCCATGAATGTACTGCAGCGCAATCAGAGCGCGCTTGTTGGTCGGGATGTTCACACCGGCGATACGGGCCAAGACTTCTCTCCTGTCACCAGTCCATCACGGACCGGCATTATATTCATTCTGTCGGGCGGGTTACCGCAAACGCGATACACGACGCCCGTCCCCTGAATTGGTGGGGCCCGGCATCGTTGGAAATACATCCGACTGGATACGGGGCCTTATTAAAGGATTCAACTTCGTTTCGTCAACCGCCTCTAGCGCTTGCTGCGCTTTTTCGCGGACTTCTTGGCGGTTTTTGCCGCTTTCTTGGTCACTTTCCGGGCCGCCGGGCCGGCCGACTTGGCCTTGGTCCTGGCGGAACTCGTTTTCGCCGCCTTGGCGGTCGATTTCTTGCTCGTCTTGGCCGGCTTCGTAGCCTTCTTGGCCGTTTTGGCGACCTTGGCCGCCGGCTTCGAGGCCTTCTTGGCCGCCTTTTTGGCAGTTTTCTTGACGGTTTTCTTGGCTGCCTTGGGGGCCGATTCGGCCTTCACGGCGGATACCTTCCTGGCGGACTTGCGCGCCGACTTCTTGGTCGTCTTCTTCACCGGCTTGTCGCTTGCCATCATGGCGGCGAGCACCCGGTTGACTTCCTGCGTCACCTCCTCGATCGGCATCATGCCGTCGATGGTGACCAGCTTGCGCTTCTCCGAATAGTAATGGACCAGCGGCTCGGTCGAGGTGCGGTAGCTTGCCAGCCGCTTGGCCAGCACTTCCGGCGTATCGTCGACGCGAACCACTTCGCCGCGCGCGGTCATTTCGGCGACTCGCGCCTCGACCCGCTGCAGCAGCGCGCTTTCGTTGACACGCAGTTCGACCGCGGCGTCGAGCTTGAGGCCCTTGGACTTCAGCAGGCTGTCGAGCGCCTCTGCCTGCGGCACGGTGCGCGGAAAGCCGTCGAGGATGAAACCGTTGGCGGCGTCGGGCTGTTCGATGCGGTCGGAAATGATGCCGATCACAACCTCATCAGGCACCAGGCCGCCGGCGGCCATGATGTCCTTGGCCTTGAGGCCGATCTCGGTCTCGGCCTTGACGGCGGCACGCAACATGTCGCCGGTGGAGAGTTGAACGATGTGGTGACGCTCTACGAGTCGAAGTGCCTGCGTTCCCTTGCCCGCCCCCGGCGGCCCGAGAAGAATCAACCTCATTTGCGGCGGCCCCTCAGCTTGGATTTACGGATCAGTCCTTCGTACTGGTGAGCCAGCAGATAGCCCTGCACCTGCGCCACGGTATCCATGGTCACGCTGACCACGATCAGCAGCGACGTGCCGCCGAAGTAGAACGGCACCGAGGCGTAGGAGATCAGGATCTCGGGAATCAGACAGACGACCGCCAGATAGGCCGCACCCAGCACGGTGATGCGCGACAGCACGTAGTCGATGTATTCGGCGGTGCGCTCGCCCGGACGGATGCCCGGAATGAAGCCGCCGTGCTTCTTCAGGTTGTCGGCGGTCTCGGTCGGATTGAACACGATCGCCGTATAGAAGAACGCGAAGAACACGATCAGCGCGATGTACATGACCAGGAACAGCGGACGGCCATGGCCGAGCTGGGTCGTGATCCACTGAAACCACTCCGGCCCCTTGCCGGCGTTGAAGTTGGCAACCGTGGCAGGCAGTAGCAGCAGCGACGACGCGAAGATCGGCGGGATCACGCCCGAGGTGTTGAGCTTCAGCGGCAGATGCGAGGACTGGCCCTCGAACATCTTGTTGCCGACCTGGCGCTTCGGATACTGGATCAGCAGCCGACGCTGGGCCCGCTCCATGAACACGATGAAGGCGATGACGACGACGGCCATGACGATCACGACCAGGATCAGGCCGGTCGACAGCGCACCCTGGCGCCCGAGCTCGAGCATGTTGGCCAGCGCCGACGGCAGTTCGGCGACGATGCCCGACAGGATGATCAGCGAAATGCCGTTGCCGATGCCGCGCGAGGTGATCTGTTCGCCCAGCCACATCAGGAACATGGTGCCGCCGGTGAGCGTCACCGAGGTCGAGATCAGGAAGAACATCCCGGGCTCACTGACCACGTTGCCGGCGCCCTGCAGGCCGACGGCGATGCCGTAGGACTGGAACGCGGCCAGGATGACGGTCAGGTAGCGGGTGTACTGGTTGAGGGTCTTGCGGCCGGATTCGCCCTCTTTCTTGAGGGCTTCGAGCTGCGGCGACACGGTGGTCAGCAGCCGAATGATGATCGACGCCGAGATATACGGCATGATGTTCAGCGCGAATATCGCCATGCGGTTGATACCGCCGCCGGCGAACATGTTGAACATGCCGAGAATGCCGCCCGCCTGCGACTTGAACACCTGCTCCCAGGCCGACGGATCGATGCCCGGCAGCGGGATGTAGGTGCCAAACCGATAAACAAGAAGCGCACCCAGTGTGAACCAGATCCGCTTCTTCAGTTCATCGGCCTTGCCGAGGGCCGAAAAGTTGAGGTTTGCTGCGAGTTGTTCTGCTGCAGAGACCATTATTGTCTTTCTCCCGCGCCCTTCGCGCCGTCATGCCCCGAAAATCGGGGCACTCGGCAGACGCCGGACATCATTTGGTGCTCGGCATTGATAAAATCTACCGCCACATCGCGCAAGGCCGTCCGCTGTCGCGGACGATGACGCAGATGTTACGCCGCTTCGCCTTCGTCCTTGGCCTTCTTGGGGGCCGCCAGGATCTTCACGGTGCCGCCAGCCTTCTCGATGGCTTCGATCGCCGACTTCGAGGCGCCGTGGACTTCGATGTTCAGCTTGGCCTTGATCTCGCCGCGGCCGAGCACCCGGACGCCGTCCTTGACGCGACGGATGATGCGGGCCTTGACCAGCGATTCCGCGTTGATCACGGCCGAGATGTCCAGCGTCTTGGCATCCACGGCGTCCTGCAGACGGTCCAGGTTGATCTCGGCGAAATCGAGCCGGAAGATGTTGTTGAAGCCGCGCTTCGGCAGACGACGATGCAACGGCATCTGGCCGCCTTCGAAGCCCTTGATGCGCACGCCTGAACGAGCGGTCTGACCCTTGCCGCCACGGCCCGAGGTCTTGCCCTTGCCGGAGCCGATACCACGGCCGACGCGCATACGCTTTTTGCGGGAGCCGGCGTTATCGGCGATATCGCTGAGCTTCATCGTTCTTTTCCCTCTATCGAGCCGCCGTCCTGAGGCCGCGGTCATCCCGGGCCTCGAAGGAGCGTCGGTTGTCACCTGGTACAGCCGACCCTGCGGCTGCCTAAAGGCGACGTGAGCTTACTTATCCTCGACCACGCGGACGAGGTGCTGAACCTTGGCGATCATGCCGCGAACCGAAGGAGTGTCCTGCAGTTCGGTGACGCGACCGATCTTATTGAGCTTCATGCCGATCAAGGTCTCGCGCTGCGAATGATGGCGGCGGATTGCGCTGCCGATCTGCTCGACCTTGATCATCTTTACGGCCTTGGCCATCGTGGTAACTCCAAAAGTCGTGATTACTCAGCGACCACTTCAGCGTCACCGCCGACGCGGCGCGACTGCAGGGTGGACACCTTAATGTTGCGGCGAGCGGCAACCGAGCGCGGCGAATCCTGATGCTTCAGCGCGTCGAACGTGGCGCGAACCATGTTGTAGGGATTCGACGAACCGATCGACTTGGCGACGACGTCCTGGACGCCGAGGCTTTCGAACACGGCGCGCATCGGGCCGCCGGCGATGATGCCGGTACCGGCGGGCGCTGCACGCAGATAGACGCGGCCCGCACCGTGGCGACCAGCGATATCGTGGTGCAAAGTGCGACCCTCGCGCAGAGCGACGCGCGTCAGGTTGCGCTTGGCCGACTCGGTGGCCTTGCGGATGGCTTCGGGAACTTCACGTGCCTTGCCGTGACCGAAACCGACCCTGCCCTTCTGATCGCCGATCACGACCAGCGCGGCGAAACCGAAGCGCTTGCCGCCCTTGACGACCTTCGCCACACGGTTGATGTGGACCAGCTTGTCGACGAATTCACTATCGCGCTCTTCCCGGCCGCCCCTGTGGCCGCCACCGCGCTCGCGTTCACCTGCCATGGTGTTTTCCAATCCTTGAGAAGCTTTCGCCTCTGTCCTTGTGTCCGTTCAATATCAATTCGAAGCCAAAGTCGCTTAGAAGCTGAGCCCGCTCTCGCGTGCCGCATCCGCAAGCGCCTTCACGCGACCATGGTAGAGATAACCACCACGGTCGAAGACCACTTCCTTGACGCCATTCTTGACCGCGCGCTCTGCCAGCAGCTTGCCGACCGCCTTCGCCGCATCGACGTCCGCACCCGTCTTGCCGGTATCGCGCATCGCCTTTTCCAGCGAAGAAGCTGACGCCAGCGTCTCCCCCTTCAGATCGTCGATCACCTGGGCATAGATATGCTTCGACGAGCGAAAGATCGACAGGCGCGGCCGACCGTTGGCGGTCCGTCGCAGCGAGAGCCGCACGCGTTGCTTGCGCCGGGCATTCGTAATCTTGAGTTTCGACATGACCGGCTCCGTTACTTCTTCTTGCCTTCCTTGCGGAAGATAAACTCGTCGGAATATCTGACGCCCTTGCCCTTGTAGGGCTCCGGCGGACGGTAGCTGCGGATCTCCGCGGCGACCTGACCAACGCGTTGCGAGATCGTTTCCGGAAATCAGGATCTCGGTCGGCTTCGGCACCGTGACCAGGATCCCTTCCGGGATATCGTAAACGACATCGTGGCTGTAGCCGAGCGCGAGCTGCAGCTTCTTGCCCTGCAGCGCGGCACGATAGCCGACGCCGGTGATGTCGAGCTTCTTTTCAAAACCCTTGGTAACGCCTTCGAGCAGATTCGCAATCTGCGCCCGTGCGGTGCCGTAGAGCGCGCGTGCGCGGTTGGTCTCGACCCGCGGTGCCACCGTGATGGAACCGTTGTCGAGCTTCACCGACACGTCGTCGTGCACAACGAACTGAAGCTGGCCCTTGGGCCCCTTCATCTTGACGACCTGGCCTTCGACGGTCGCGGTAACGCCCGCGGTAACCGTGACTGGCTTTTTGCCAACGCGTGACATGGCTAATCCTTCCTCAGAACACCGTGAAGAGAACTTCGCCGCCCACGTTCGCTTCGCGCGCTTCGTGGTCAGCCATAATTCCCTTGGGTGTCGACAAAACCGAAATGCCAAGACCGTTCTTCACGCGCGGCAGGTTCTTCACCGAGACGTAAACACGACGTCCTGGCTTGGAAACGCGATCGATTTCACGGATGACCGGTTCGCCATCGAAATACTTCAGCTCGACTTCGAGCTCGCTGCGGCCGCTCGAATGCTCGACGCTGGCGTAGCCACGGATGTAGCCCTCGTTCTTCAGCACTTCGAGCACATTGGCGCGCATCTTCGAGCCCGGGGTCGAAACCTTCGGCTTGGAGCGCATCTGCGCGTTGCGGATACGGGTGATGAGATCGCTGATTGGATCGTGCGTTGACATGCCCGCCCCCTTACCAGCTTGACTTCACGAGCCCGGGAACCAGGCCGCGAGAGCCCAGGTCACGCAGCGCGATACGGCTGAGCTTGTTCTTGCGATAGACCGCACGCGAGCGGCCGGTGATTTCGCAACGATTGCGAATGCGGACAGCCGAGGAATTGCGCGGCAGCTCGGCGAGCTTCAGCGTTGCGGCGAACCGCTCTTCCATCGGACGTTCCTTGTCGGCGATGATGGCCTTGAGCTTCGCACGCTTCGGCGCGGCGTTCTTGGTCATTCTCTTCCGACGATTGTTCTTCTCGATCGAACTCTTCTTTGCCATGCTTGGCTCCTGGGTTTCCGCGTTTGAGAGGCTTGTCAGCTTCTCACTGCCGGAACGGGAAATTGAAAGCGGTCAACAACGCACGGGCCTCGTCATCGGTGGTCGCAGTCGTGCAGACCGTGATGTCCATGCCCCACGTCTCCCCCATCTTGTCGAAGTCGATTTCGGGGAAAATGATGTGCTCTTTGATGCCGAGCGAGTAGTTGCCGCGGCCGTCGAAGCTCTTCGGGTTCAGGCCGCGGAAATCGCGGACGCGCGGCAGCGCGACGTTGATCAGCCGGTCGATGAACTCGTACATCTTCGCCTTGCGCAGCGTCACCTTGGCGCCGATCGGCTGGTTTTCACGCAGCTTGAAGGTCGCGATGGCGACGCGCGAATAGGTGATGATCGGCTTCTGGCCGGCGATCAGCGCCAAGTCGGCGGCAGCGGTGTCGGCCTTTTTGCGATCGTTCACGGCTTCGCCGATGCCCATGTTGAGCACGACCTTGTCGAGACGCGGAACCTGCATGACATTCTGATAACCGAACTGCTCGGTCAGCTTGCCGCGGATTTCCTTGTCGAACTGTTCGCGTAAACGCGGAGTGTATGCGGTCTCAGACATCGATCTCAGCTCCCGAGCGCTTGGCGATACGTACCTTCTTGCCATCCGCCTGAATTTTGAAACCCACGCGGGTCGGCTTGCCGTCCTTGCCGACGATGGCAATGTTCGACAGCTGGATCGGCGCCTCTTTCGAGATGATGCCGCCTTCCTGCGCCTGGGTCTGCTTCTGGTGCTTCTTCACGAGGTTGACGCCGCGAACCAGCGCCTTGCCGTCGGTCGGACGAACCTCGAACACCTCGCCGGTGCGCCCCTTGTCGCGACCGGTGAGCACGATGACCTTATCGCCCTTGCGAATCTTGGCAGCCATTACAGCACCTCCGGCGCAAGCGAGATGATCTTCATATGGTTCTTGGCACGCAGCTCGCGCGGCACGGGCCCGAAGATGCGGGTTCCGACCGGCTCGGACTGATTGTTGATCAGCACGGCGGCGTTGCGGTCGAAGCGGATGACGGATCCGTCGGCGCGGCGAATGTCCTTGCGGACACGAACCACGACGGCCTTCATGACGTCGCCCTTCTTGACCTTCCCGCGTGGGATGGCTTCCTTGATTGACACGACAATTACGTCGCCAACTGTAGCATAACGGCGCTTGGAACCCCCAAGAACCTTAATGCACATAACACGGCGTGCGCCTGAATTATCGGCCACGTCGAGGTTGGTCTGCATCTGAATCATTGATGCACCTCGTCCTCTTTTTAATGCGCAAAGTCGCGCGTAGATCTGATGCGCAAGGCGCGCTTAGGCTGTTTTCTTCTGTTCACCCCGGACAACCGTCCAGCGCTTCAACTTCGAGATCGGCTTGCTCTCCTCGATCCACACCATGTCGCCCGGCTTGAACTCGTTGTTCTCGTCGTGCGCGTGATAGTTCTTCGAGCGGCGGATGGTCTTCTTGTAGATCGGGTGGGTGAAGCGGCGATCGACGCGCACCACAACCGTCTTTGCTTGCTTGTCGCTGACGACCACGCCCTGAAGCGTACGTTTCGGCATGTTCGGCCCCTTACTTCGACTTCGCGTCGCGCTTCTGCGCGGCGACGGTCTTGATGCGTGCGATATCGCGGCGAGCTTCGCGCAGGCGCGAGGTGTTTTCCGGCTGCCCGGTGGCGCGCTGGAAGCGAAGGTTGAAGCGCTCTTTCTTCAGGTTGACGACGGCGTCTTCCATCTGATCGGCGCTCATTGCGCGGATATCGGCGGTTTTCAAATCGGCCATGACTTTACCCTTATTCCGCAATGCGCGTAACGAAACGCGTCTTGATCGGCAGCTTGGCGGCGGCCAGCGTGAACGCCTCCTTGGCGACCTGCTGGGTGACACCGTCGATCTCGAAGATCACGCGGCCAGGCTTGACGCGCGCAACCCACAATTCCGGCGTTCCCTTGCCGGAGCCCATTCGGACTTCGGCGGGCTTCTTCGACACCGGCAGATCCGGGAAGATGCGGATCCACACGCGGCCGGCACGCTTCATGTGACGGGTCAGCGCGCGGCGGGCAGCCTCGATCTGACGGGCGGTGAGACGCTCGGGTGCCATCGCCTTCAGGCCGAACTGACCGAAGGACAGTGTCGCACCCGAAGTCGCAACGCCGTGAATCCGGCCCTTATGCGCCTTCCGGAACTTGGTCTTCTTTGGTTGCATCATGGCTTACGCCCTCAAACCTTCTAATTTGAACCGCTCAGGCGGCGTCGCGACGCGGCCGCGAATTGTCACCCTCGGCCATACGCTTGTCCTGGGCCATCGGATCGTGCTCAAGGATTTCGCCCTTGAAGATCCAGACCTTGACGCCGCAAGTACCGAACGTCGTGAATGCGGTGGCGACGCCGTAGTCGATGTCCGCACGCAGCGTATGCAGCGGCACGCGACCTTCGCGATACCATTCCATGCGCGCGATTTCGGCGCCGCCGAGGCGGCCCGAGCAATTGATACGGATGCCTTCGGCACCCAGGCGCATCGCCGACTGAACGGCGCGCTTCATGGCGCGGCGGAACGCGACGCGGCGCTCGAGCTGCTGCGCGATCGACTCGGCGACCAGGGTCGCGTCGAGCTCCGGCTTGCGGATTTCGACGATGTTGATCACCACGTCGGAGGCGGTGATGTCGGCAACCTTCTTGCGAAGCTTGTCGATGTCGGCGCCCTTCTTGCCGATCACCACACCCGGACGAGCCGAGTGGATCGTGACGCGGCACTTCTTGTGCGGGCGCTCGATGATGATCTTGGCGACAGCAGCCTGCTTCAGCTCCTTGTGCAGCACTTCACGGATCTTGACGTCCTCGTGAAGCAGCTTGCCGTATTCGTTCTTGCCGGCATACCAACGTGAATCCCACGTACGGTTGATGCCAAGACGCAGACCGATTGGATTGATCTTCTGACCCATCGTATTCTCCCGCGCCCTGCTTAAGCTGTCGCTGCTTCGACCTGACGAACAACGATCGTCGGCTGCGCGAATGGTTTAAAGATGCGTCCCGAACGGCCACGGCCGCGCGGGGCGAAACGCTTCATGACAATGCCCTTGCCGACATGGGCCTCGGAGACGATCAGATCGTCGACCTCGAGGTCATGGTTGTTCTCGGCATTGGCGATCGCCGACTCCAGGCACTTCTTGACGTCGACTGCGATCCGCTTGCGCGAGAACTGCAGGTCGGCGAGCGCGGCCGAAGCCTTCCGGCCGCGAATCATCTGCGCGACCAGGTTAAGCTTCTGCGGGCTCACCCGCAGCATTCGGGCAATCGCCTTCGCCTCGTTATCGGGGAGGCTCCGTTCGCGCTTTGGTTTGCTCATAACTTACGTCCTTAAGCCTTCTTGGCTTTCTTGTCGCCCGAATGACCGTGGAAGGTCCTGGTCGGCGAAAACTCGCCGAACTTGTGACCGACCATCTCTTCATTGATGGCGACAGGTACATGCTTTTGGCCGTTGTAGACGCCAAAGGTGAGACCGACGAACTGCGGCAGGATCGTGGAACGTCGGCTCCAGATCTTGATGACGTCATGACGGCCTGACGCGCGGGCGACATCTGCCTTCTTGAGCAGCGAGCCTTCGACGAACGGGCCTTTCCAGACTGAACGAACCATGTCCGGCGATCCTTACTTCTTCCGCTTGTGGCGGCTGATGAGAATGAATTTCGTGGTCGACTTGTTCGAACGCGTCTTCTTGCCCTTGGTCGGCTTGCCCCACGGGGTCACCGGGTGACGACCGCCCGAGGTGCGGCCTTCGCCGCCGCCGTGCGGATGGTCGATCGGGTTCATCGACACGCCGCGGTTATGCGGGCGACGACCAAACCAGCGCATACGGCCGGCCTTGCCCATCGAGGTGTTCATGTGGTCGGGGTTCGACACGGCGCCGATGGTCCCGGTGCAACGACCGTGAACCAGGCGCTGTTCGCCGGAATTCAGGCGGACGATCACATAGTCATGGTCGCGGCCGACGAGCTGGGCATAGGTGCCGGCGGAACGGGCGATCTGCCCACCCTTGCCGATCTTCAGCTCGACGTTGTGAATGATGGTGCCGATCGGCATGTTGCCCAGCGGCATGACATTGCCCGGCTTCACGTCGACGTAGTTTCCGGCAATCACCGTGTCGCCAACCGCGAGACGCTGAGGCGCGAGGATGTAGGACTGGGTCCCGTCTTCGTACTTCAGCAGCGCGATAAAGGCGGTGCGATTCGGATCATACTCGAGTCGCTCGACCTTTGCAGGCATATCGACCTTGGTACGCTTGAAATCGACGATACGGTAGGTCTGCTTGTGACCGCCGCCGCGAAAACGAACGACCGTGCGACCGGTGTTGTTGCGACCGCCCGAGGAGTGCTTGCCCTCGGTCAGCGACTTGACCGGCTTGCCCTTGTAGAGCCCGGAGCGATCGACAATGACCAGCTGACGCTGACCGGGTGTCGTCGGATTGAATTTTTTAAGTGCCATCGTCGTTCTGCCTTATAGACCGGTCGTGACGTCGATGCGGTGGCCCTCTTCGAGTGTCACGATCGCACGCTTGACGTCCGACTGTGAACCGAAGGTGCCGCGGAAGACTTTCGTCTTGCCCTTGCGCACCAGGGTATTCACGCTCTTAACCTTGACGTCGAACAGCTTCTCGACGGCTTCCTTGATCTGCGGCTTGGTGGCTTTCGAGGCCACCTTGAACACAACCTTGTTGTGTTCGGACGCAACAGTCGCTTTTTCCGTCACCACGGGGGCAACGATGATGTCGTAATGGCGCGGGTCGATATTCTTCATTTGAAGCGCGCCTCCAACGCATCGAGCGCCGCCTTGGTCAGAACCAGCTTCTGACGACGCAGAATGTCATAGACGTTGATGCCCTGGATCGGGAGCACGTCGATGTTCGGAATGTTACGGGCCGCCTGGGCGAAACCGGTGTGAACTTCGGCGCCGTCGACGATCAGCGCATTGGTCAGGCCGAGACCCGAGAAATGACCAAGCAGAGCCTTCGTCTTGGCGGCTTCCAGAGTTGCCGACTCGATCACGATCAAGCCGCCATCCTTGGCCTTGGACGACAGCGCATGCCGCAGGGCAAGCGCGCGAACCTTCTTCGGCAGATCAAACGCATGGGAGCGAACGACCGGACCGAATGCACGGCCACCGCCGCGGAACTGCGGGACACGGGCAGAACCGTGACGCGCACCGCCGGTGCCCTTCTGCTTGTACATCTTCTTGCCGGTGCGCCAGATCTCGGCGCGACCCTTGGTCTTGTGCGTGCCAGCCTGGCGCTTGGCGAGCTGCCAGTTGACGCAACGCTGGATGATGTCGGCGCGGGGGTCGAGACCGAAGATGGCATCCGACAGCTCGATCGAGCCGGCGTCCTTGCCCTCAAGCGTGGTGACGTTCAGTTTCATCTCACACGCCCTCCTTCTCGGCGACAGGCGCCTCGGCAGGTGCTTCCTGCTCGGTGCCCGCATCGGCCAGGCGGAACTTGCCGGGCTTCGGCGCTTCCTTCGGAAGTGCCTTCTTCACGGCGTCACGCACTGCGATCCAGCCGCCCTTGGAGCCGGGAACGGCACCTTCGACGAGGATCAGGCCGCGTTCCACATCCGTCTGCACGACGCGCAGGTTCAGCGTGGTAATCTTGTCGACGCCCATATGGCCGGGCATCTTCTTGTTCTTGAAGGTCTTGCCGGGATCCTGACGTCCGCCGGTCGAACCGATCGAACGATGCGAGACCGACACGCCGTGGGTGGCGCGCAGACCGCGGAAATTCCAGCGCTTCATGCCGCCGGCGAAGCCCTTACCGACCGAGGTGCCGGTGACATCGACGAACTGACCGACCACAAAGTGGTCCGCCATGATCTCGGCGCCGACCGGGATCAGCGCGTCTTCCGACACGCGGAATTCCGCGACCTTCCGCTTGGGCTCAACCTTGGCAACGGCGAACTGGCCGCGTTCTGCCTTCGGCAAATAGACGGTCTTGCGTGTGCCCGAACCGAGCTGCAGCGCAACGTAACCATTCTTCTCGCTGGTGAGGTGACCTAACACCTGGCAATTGCCCAGCTTTAGCACGGTCACTGGAATGTGCTCACCGGTCTCCGTAAAGACCCGTGTCATTCCGACCTTTTGTGCGATCACTCCGGAGCGCATCGGCGTGCTTCCTGTTCTTTCTGTCCGTATGACCGGACTGGACCTAAAATACGTGTCTGAGACTCAACCCGCTTGTGCAGGAAGCGTCAGAGCTTGATCTCGACATCGACACCGGCGGCGAGGTCGAGCTTCATCAAAGCATCGACAGTCTGCGGGGTCGGATCGACGATATCGAGAAGACGCTTGTGAGTGCGCATCTCGAACTGCTCGCGGCTCTTCTTGTCGACGTGCGGCGAACGGTTGACAGTGAACTTCTCGATGCGGGTCGGCAGCGGGATTGGTCCGCGAACCTGTGCACCGGTACGTTTCGCCGTGCTGACGATCTCGCGGGTCGATGCATCGAGAATCCGATGATCGAACGCCTTGAGCCGAATGCGGATATTCTGGCCGTTCATGCCGTTGTCTTTCTTTGTCGACTTAACTTCGCGTCTGGTCGGGGATAGCGGATCGTAATCCGCTATCCCCTGCCCGACTTGTTACTCGATGATGCTTGCGACGACGCCTGCACCCACCGTGCGGCCACCCTCGCGGATAGCGAAGCGCAGCTTCTCTTCCATGGCGATCGGCACGATCAGGTGCACTTCCATGGCGATGTTGTCGCCCGGCATGACCATTTCGGTCCCTTCCGGCAGATGAACCACACCGGTCACGTCGGTGGTGCGGAAGTAGAACTGCGGACGGTAGTTGGTGAAGAACGGGGTGTGACGACCGCCCTCTTCCTTGGTGAGGATGTACGCCTCAGCCTTGAACTTGGTGTGCGGCTTGACCGAACCCGGCTTGCACAGCACCTGACCGCGCTCGACTTCCTCACGCTTGGTGCCGCGCAGCAGCGCGCCGATGTTGTCGCCGGCCTGGCCCTGATCGAGCAGCTTGCGGAACATTTCCACGCCGGTGCAGATGGTCTTCTGGGTGTCGCGGATACCGACGATCTCGATTTCCTCGCCAACCTTGACGATGCCGCGCTCGACGCGGCCGGTGACGACGGTGCCGCGGCCCGAGATCGAGAACACGTCTTCCACCGGCATCAGGAACGGCTGGTCGATCGGGCGTTCCGGCTGCGGGATGTAGGCGTCGACCGCCTTCATCAGCTCCAGGATCGCGTCGTGACCGAGCTTCTGGTCGGAGTTCTCGAGGGCGGCCAGCGCCGAACCCTTGATGATCGGAATGTCATCGCCCGGGAAGTCGTACTTGGAGAGAAGTTCGCGAACTTCCATTTCCACCAGTTCGAGCAACTCGGGATCGTCGACCATGTCGCACTTGTTGAGGAACACGACCAGCGCGGGAACGCCGACCTGGCGGGCCAGCAGGATGTGCTCGCGGGTCTGCGGCATCGGGCCGTCAGCGGCCGACACGACGAGAATGCCGCCGTCCATCTGCGCCGCACCGGTGATCATGTTCTTCACATAGTCGGCGTGGCCGGGGCAGTCGACGTGGGCGTAGTGGCGGTTGGCGGTCTCGTACTCGACGTGAGCGGTCGAGATCGTGATGCCGCGGGCCTTCTCTTCCGGCGCCTTGTCGATCTGGTCGTAGGCCGTGAACGTCGCACCGCCCGTCTCCGCCAACACCTTGGTGATCGCCGCCGTCAGCGACGTCTTGCCATGGTCGACGTGACCGATCGTACCGATGTTGCAATGCGGCTTGTTACGTTCGAATTTTGCTTTAGCCATAACTCTCTCCGTTCAGTCGTTAACTGTCGCCAACGACAATCAGGCAAACTTCTTTTGGACTTCCGCCGACACGTTTGCCGGTGCTTCCGCGTAGTGATCAAATTGCATCGTGAAGGTCGCGCGCCCCTGGCTCATCGAGCGCAGGTTATTCACGTAACCGAACATGTTCATGAGCGGCACCATCGCGTTGATGACGTTGGCGTTGCCGCGCATGTCCTGGCCCTGGATCTGGCCGCGCCGCGAATTCAGATCGCCGATGACCGAACCGGTGTAGTCTTCCGGGGTCACGCATTCGACCTTCATGATCGGCTCGAGCAGGACGGACTTGCCCTTCTGCAGCGCTTCGCGGAAAGCCGCGCGCGATGCGATTTCGAAGGCCAGAGCCGACGAGTCGACGTCATGGTAGGCGCCGTCGATCAGGGTGACCTTGACGTCGACCACCGGGAAGCCGGCGACAACGCCCGAACCCAGAACCGAGTTGAGGCCCTTTTCGACGCCGGGGATGTATTCCTTCGGCACCGCACCGCCGACGACCTTGGATTCGAACTCAAATCCCTTGCCCGGCTCGTTCGGCTCGACCACGAACTTGACCCGCGCGAACTGGCCGGTACCACCGGTCTGCTTCTTGTGGGTGTAGTCCACTTCGGCCTTCTTGGTCACGCGCTCACGGAACGCCACCTGCGGCGCGCCGATGTTCGCATCGACCTTGTAGGTACGGCGAAGGATGTCGACCTTGATGTCGAGATGCAGTTCGCCCATGCCCTTGAGGATGGTCTGACCGGATTCCACGTCGGTGGAGACGCGGAACGACGGATCTTCCGCAGCGAGCTTCGCCAGAGCGACGCCCAGCTTTTCCTGGTCGGCCTTGGTCTTCGGCTCGATCGCGATCTCGATCACCGGCTCCGGGAATTCCATCTTCTCCAGGATGACCTGCTTGCCAGCGTCGCACAGGGTATCACCGGTGCGGGCCTCCTTCAGGCCGGCCAGAGCGACGATGTCGCCGGCATAGGCTTCCTTGATGTCTTCGCGGTTGTTCGCATGCATCAGCAGCATGCGGCCGATGCGCTCCTTGCGGTCGCGCGTCGAGTTGACGACGCCGGTGCCGGAGATCAGCGTGCCGGAATAGATGCGGCAGAACGTGATGGTGCCGACGAACGGATCGTCCATGATCTTGAAGGCCAGCAGCGCGAGCGGCTCGCTATCCTTCGGCAGACGGATGATCTCGTTGCCTTCGTCATCCACGCCCTTGATGGCGGGAACGTCGACGGGCGACGGCAGGTAATCGACAACTGCGTCGAGCAAGGGCTGCACGCCCTTGTTCTTGAACGCCGAACCGCACAGCACGGGATAGAACGCGCTGGTCAGCACGGCCTTGCGGATCAGACGCTTCAGAGTAGCTTCATCCGGCTCAACGCCATCGAGGAAAGCGGACAAGACTTCGTCGTCGAGCTCGACGGCGGCTTCCACCATCTTCTCGCGATATTCCTTGGCCTTCTCGAGCATGTCCTCAGGGATATCGATGTCCTTGAAGTTCGCACCCAGGGCTTCGTCTTCCCAGATCACGCCCTTCATGCGCACCAGATCGACCAGGCCCTTGAAATTGCTCTCCTCGCCGATCGGCAGCTGGATCGCAATCGGCTTGGCGCCGAGACGGTCGATGATGTCCTGCAGGCACTTGTAGAAGTCAGCGCCGGTCTTATCCATCTTGTTCGCAAACACGATGCGCGGCACGCGGTACTTGTCGCCCTGACGCCACACGGTTTCGGTCTGCGGTTCAACGCCCTGGTTGCCGTCGAGAACGACGACCGCGCCGTCGAGCACGCGCAGCGAACGCTCGACTTCGATGGTGAAGTCGACGTGGCCGGGAGTGTCGATGATGTTCAGACGCTTGCCGTTCCAGAACGCAGTGGTTGCTGCGGACGTGATCGTAATGCCGCGCTCCTGCTCCTGCTCCATCCAGTCCATCGTCGCTGCACCTTCGTGCACTTCGCCGATTTTGTGGCTCTTGCCGGTGTAGTAAAGGATGCGCTCGGTGGTCGTGGTCTTACCTGCATCGATATGCGCCATGATACCGAAATTTCGGTAATCCTCGATGGCATGTACGCGGGGCATGGGCTCGTCCTTAAATCCGTTGTTTCGCCGTTACCAGCGATAGTGCGAGAAGGCGCGGTTGGCTTCAGCCATCCGATGCACGTCTTCGCGCTTCTTCACGGCATTGCCTCGGCCGTTCGACGCATCGAGCAGCTCGGCGGAGAGGCGCTCCGTCATCGTCTTTTCGTTGCGGTCACGCGCCGCAGTGATCAGCCAGCGAATGCCCAGCGCCTGGCGCCGAACGCTGCGGACTTCGACCGGAACCTGGTAGGTGGCACCACCAACGCGGCGCGAACGCACCTCGATGGTCGGCATCACGTTTTCCAGAGCCTGCTCGAACACCGGCAGCGGGCCTTGCTTGGTCTTGGCTTCGATCATTTCGAGCGCACCGTAAACGATGCTCTCGGCGGCAGACTTCTTGCCGTCATACATGACCGAGTTCATGAACTTCGTGATGATGATATTCCCGAACTTCGGATCCGGGTTCACTTCACGCTTTTCAGCAGAATGGCGACGAGACATCGATAATCCCCGTTACTTCGGACGCTTCGCGCCGTACTTCGAACGACGCTGCTTACGGTTCTTGACGCCCTGGGTATCCAGCACGCCGCGGAGAATGTGGTAACGCACGCCGGGCAAATCCTTGACGCGGCCGCCGCGGATCATGACCACGGAATGCTCTTGAAGGTTATGACCTTCGCCCGGAATGTATCCGATGACTTCGAAGCCGTTGGTCAGACGCACCTTGGCAACCTTACGAAGCGCCGAGTTCGGCTTCTTCGGGGTCGTGGTGTAGACGCGTGTACAAACGCCACGCTTCTGCGGCGACTGCTGCAGTGCGGGCACCTTCTTGCGCGACTTCTGAACGACACGCGGACTTGCGATCAGCTGGTTGATCGTCGGCATCTTCGCCTTCACCCTTGTTCGCGCGAAACCATAACGGCTTCGCAAAATTGTTCGGGGCCACCTACCCCATCGCACGCCTCACATGAAAGGATTCACGCAAAACGAAATCACGCCAACCGCTCATCACTGAGCAGAAAGCGCTTCACGCCACAGAGGACCGCGATCGTGACCACCCGGCTTTCGCCTGATAGCCTGCACCGAGGTCATGCTTCCGAATTAAATCTCGAGAGATTTTGCTCAGGAGATAAACGTCGTTTTGGCAGCCTAGCTATAATCGACAGCGTTTGAGCTTCTTGGGTCGAGGTTGGTGCCCGCTCCGGTCCCAAAAGACTGGGTCTTGAAAGACTTAGAGGGTGGTCCGTTCCGACACTTGCGAAGCTCACCGCCTGTCGGTGAGTGCGCGGGTTTTATCCTCGGGGTCCGCCCAAGTCAACACTAAAGCGCAGTTGTAGAAACCCTTGTCCCACGCTGACTTCTCGCATGCCTGCGTAGCAGAAACATACCCGATTGTCAGCCCAATCGTCCATCGGGCGGCAGAATCGGTCGCAGCGGGTTTTGCAGTTTGATGACGCGGCGCGTCGATTCGGAACAATGCCGGGGGTGAAATGGCGCCTGCCGGTGGACCCGCGACGACGGCAGACCATGGCCGCCCCCACCGAGCGTAAATTTCACCCGGATATTATTCATTTGAGGCTGGCGGCATCCCGGAACCCGGCTTGCTGTTGGGGCGCGACAGCCACTTCCGCGACCGTAGCTGGTTCCGCAATGCCCGCAGCCGGTAATAGGCACGGCGCCGCGCAGTCTCCAGAGCGAAGGCGAGGGAATTTCGGGGCGTCACGTTGATCAGCAGGTCTGCCATGGAACGCCGCCCGGCCCAGAACTGTGCCATGAAGCCGGAACCGTCCGAGCAGGAGTTGATGCTCTCGATGCCGGGGACGGCGAACAGCCCCTCGGTTGCCTTGTCGACTAGCAACGCTCCCGGCGAATACCTGGCAAAGGCAGGGTCGTAGGCGATCTTCCAGGTATCGGCGGTGGTGCCGCAATACAGCAGCACCTGCGCGGCAATCACCCGCCCATCGACGCGCAGCAGCGCCACCGAGGCATTCTGCTGGTCGGCCAGGGTTCCGATCAGACGCCGGACGAAGGCGGCGTGGTCCAGGTTGCTCAGCACGGCGGTTCCCCGGGCGCCCTTCCAGCCTGCGGCTTCCAGCGCCAGAAAGGATTCGAAGGCCTCGCGCACCTGCCCGGCCGTCCTGTCATTGACGACCTCGACCGATCCGGCAACTGTAATTTTCGTGATCAAGCGTGAAAGGGCGCTTGATCACGAAGCACCGCATTGAGGGTGACGAGCAGCTTGCGAGCGACGGCGATCAGGGCGATTTTGGCGGGTTTGCCCGCGTCTCTCAGGGCACGATAGGCTGCTGCGAACCGGGATTTGGTTCGAGTGACGGAGACGGCCGCCATGTAGAGGGCTTCGCGGACCCGGCGCCTGCCGCCGTGGATCTTGCGGGCACCGCGGAACTTGCCGCTATCGACATTGAAGGGCGCCAGTCCAGCCAAAGCGGCGATGGCCTTTGGCGAGCGGGAGCCGAGTTCCGGCATCAGTGCCAACAGCGTGGCGGCGCAAACCGGGCCGATGCCCGGCACCGAGCGCATCAGGCGTTGTGCGGCGTGCAGGCCCTGCTGCCCGGCAATCAGGGTGGCGATCCGCCGATCGATGCGCTGGATAGCCTGATCGAGCCAGGCGATATGCTGCATCAGCTCGTCCAGCAGGTCGGCGCCGGTTGCGGCAAGGCGGGTGCGCTCCTGCTTGCGGCAGGCGACGAGCTGATCGCGGCGCTTGTGCAGGTCGGCAAGCTGCTCCCGCGCCGGGTCGGTGGTGCCGTCGGCGCCGGGCCGCAGGCATTGGGCCATCGCCGCCAGCATCCGCGCGTCGATTGCGTCGGTCTTGGCGAGCAAGCCGATGGAGCGGGCGAAATCCCGGGCGCGGGCGGGGTTGACCCTCGCGAAAGCGATGCCGGCCGCGATCAAGGCCCGGCGCAGCGCCTTGTCGTAGTGGCCGGTGGCCTCGAACAGCACGAATACATCGCTGCCGGCCCACCCCGCGATCAAGGCGTTGACCGCCTCGGGGAGGTTGTCGATGCGGCGCACCGTGCCGATGTTGCTGTCGAAGACGTCAAGAAAGTCCTTGGAGATATCGATTCCAACGAAGCCAGGATGTATGATCATGATGCCTGTCCCTGTGCTGCGAGGTCCGCGGCGAACGGCCTCGATCAACTGTTCAGGTGTGGGTAATGTAGCGCGGGCGGGTGCCAAGCCGGATCACGGTCTTCATGACCAGGGGCCCAACGGCATCCCGCCCGCACCCATCATGTCAGATCCCGACTACACAGGGGGCCGACAGCCGGTTCCAGTCCTGCCGCAGCTTCTTGCGCGTCGACCCAGACTTCTTGACGCCGAAGGCGCGCGTCACGACCGGCCGCTCGCTCGCTCGCTCGCTTCAAGTATGACCGGGCGTTGACCGTGCACAGCCAGTGCCGCGATCATCGGACCATGGCTCGGGCAGTCCGTATCGAATTGCCGCAGGCTGATGATACCCGGCAGTTTGCTGCTGGCCACCTCCGCCAGGAACGCCGGCATCACCTCCGTCACGAAGGCCGGGTCGACCACCGGGCTGGACAGGAAGGCATAGTCGTAAGGCAGCGCCTCGAGGTGCGCTGGCCAGAACGGCGCGATCCTCCGAAGCTGCAGCGCCCAGAGCCCGACCAGCCGCGCCGGCGTCGCCCCCTCCTCCCACGCCAGCAGCACGTGGACGTCGGCGAATTTCAGCTCGGCCGCGGCTTGCAGGGCGGCAGGGTTCATGAAGACGTTCGACGACGCGCGCCGGACGAGATCGTCCCACGGCGCGGCAACGAGCAGGCCCGGCAGGCAAATCTGCACAGAAATCATCGACGAACGCCCGCCCGTAGCCGCGAATACCACCTATCTTGGCGCTGCCAGCTTGCTTTTCAGTTAAGCCCAAGCACCGCTGCCGGGGGCCCTGCTCAGCATTCTTTTGCATTTCCAATATATTGACCTGCTTGCGTAGAGGTCACCTCATGCAAAACACGGATGTTGCCATCATCGGTGGCGGACTGGCCGGCTCCATCGCTGCAGCGATGCTGGGACGCGCCGGTATCAAGGCCGTGCTTGTGGATCCGTTTCCGAGCTATCCGCCGGACTTCCGCTGCGAGAAGCTTGGCAGCAGCCAGATTGCCTTGCTGAGCAAGACCGGACTCGCGGAGCACACGCTGCCCGCCGCCACTCTCGATGGCGAAGTGTGGGAGGCACGGTTCGGCCATGTGGTCGCCAGGAAGCCGAGCGACCAGCACGGCATCATGTACGACACACTCGTCAACACCATCCGCACGGCGATCCCGGCCGATATCCCCGTGGTCCATGCCAGGGTGACCGGCATTGCGACCAGCGCCGACCGCCAGAAAATCACGCTCTCCGACGGCGACGAGATTTCGGCCCGGCTGGTGGTGCTGGCCAACGGGCTGAGTGTCGCACTTCGCGATATGCTGGGGCTGGAGCGACCCGTCATCAGCCCATGCCATTCCATCACCATCGGCTTCGACGTGGCCCCCGTCGGGCGCGAGGCATTTGATTTTCCGGCGCTGACCTATTGGCCCAAGCGATCGTCCGACCGGCTCGCTTATATGACGCTGTTTCCGATCGGCAGCGCGATGCGCGCCAACGTGCCGGTGTATCGCCAGATGGACGATCCGTGGCTGCGTGAATTCCGTCGTGCTCCGGAAGCCACCATGCGCGCGCTGATGCCGAACCTGCAGGGCATGATGGGCGATTTCGCCGTGGTCGGTCCGGTCAAGATACGTCCCGCGGATCTGTATGTCACACAGGGCCACCGGCAGGCCGGGGTGGTGCTGGTCGGCGACGCCTTCGCGACATCCTGCCCCGCCGCGGGCACCGGGACCGACAAGGTGTTCACCGACGTCGCGCAACTCTGCACCGTGTACATCCCCAACTGGCTCGCCACCGGCGGCATGGGCGCCGAGAAGATCGCGGCATTCTATGACGACCCGATCAAGACCAGTTGCGATGCGCGCTCGCTCGCCAAGGCCCATCACCTTCGCTCATTGACGCTCAGCAACAGCCTGGCTTGGCGCGCGCAGCGCTGGGCGCGTTTCGTGGTGCGGCTCGGGCTCGGCACGCTGCTGGCGATCCGCAAGCGTCTGGGCGTTCGCAGCGCCTCGCAGCGAAGCGCTGTGCCGCCTCAGCCGCATTTCGACGCCGCGACGCGGTAGCGCGCATCACTCGTCATCGTCGTCATCATCGTCGGCGGTTGCCGCGTGCGGCTGATGGCCCTGGTCGTCCCACAGCTTGCGATAGGTACCGCCGAGCGCCAGCAGTTCGGCGTGCGAACCGCGCTCGATCGCCCTGCCGCCGGCGATCACGATGATCTCGTCCATCTCCACCACCGAAGTCAGGCGGTGCGTCGAGAAGATCATGGTGCGCCCGCGGGCGAGCTTGAGCAGCGTCTTGTTGATGGCCGCTTCTGTGGTCTGGTCGAGGGCCGACGTCGCCTCATCCAGCAGCAGCACCGACGGATCGCGCACGATGGCGCGCGCAATGGCGATGCGCTGGCGCTGGCCGCCCGACAGCGTGTCGCCGCGCTCGCCAACCGAGGTGTCGTACTTTTCCGGCAGGCTCATGATGTGGCGATGGATCTCGGCTTTTCGCGCAGCCTGCTCGACTTCCTCGTCGGTGGCGCCCTCCTTGCCGAGCCGGATATTTTCGCGGATCGACATGTTGAACAGCATGTTCTCCTGGAACACGACGGCCATGCTGCTGCGCAGGGATTCGCGCGTCACCTTGCGGATGTCGACGCCGTCGATGGTCAGCTTGCCCTCGTCCGGCACGTAAAGCCGCAGGATCAGGTTGAGCAGCGTGCTCTTGCCGGAACCGGAGGGGCCGACGATGGCGATGGTCTTGCCGACCTTCAGCCTCAAGCTGAGATTGTCGAGCACCGGCGTCTGGCTGCCTTCGTATTTGAAGGTGACGTGATCGAAAGTGATGTCGTTGACGATGCGCGGCAGGTCCGGTGCGCCCGGCCGGTCGGCGCCGCGGGTCGGCTCGTCGAGCATCTCCTGGATATGCCGGACTGCGGCGGCAGACTGGATCGACACCGGGATGAAATGCATCACATGAGCGATGTTGTAGGACACCTCCCAGAACGCGCTCTCGAAGGTCACGAAGGTGCCGACGGTGATCTGGCCCTTGGTGGCGAGATAGGCACCGATCGCCAGCACCACGAGATGCAGCAGCAGCACGGAGATGGTGACCGAGCGCTCCACCATGGTGGACAGGAAGGTCGCAGCGGCGATTTTCCGGCTGGCGTCGTCGTTGCGTAACCGGAACCAACCCATGGTGCGGCGCTGCAGGCTGAATGCCTTGATCACGGCCTGCGCCGCGACGTTTTCCTGGACCATGCCGAGCAGCGACGATTCCTGGATCTTCTGATCGTAGTTGGCCTGCACTGCCTTGGGCGTCAGGATGCGAGGGCCGATCAAAGTGATCGGAAACACCAGCAACGCCACCGCCGCGAGTTGCCAGTTCAGGAACAGCATCAGCAGGATGCCTGCAATGAGTTCGAGAAACGGCAGAACGGCGCTGTTGGAAACGCTTTTGACCGAGCCTTCATAGGCCGCCAGATCGATGGAGAACCGCGACAGGATCTCGCCGCGCTTGGTTCGCGCGAAATAGGCCGACGGCAGATTCTGGATATGCTCGAACAGCCGCATGCGGACGTCGGAGATCACCCCCGCCGCCAGCTTGGCGTCCCAGCGCTCATACCAGACCGCCACGATGGAGGTGAAGATGCCGGCGACGCCGAGCACCGACAGGATCCAGACCAGCGCCTGAAAGTCTTCCTCGCCGAGCGCATCGTCGATCAGATATTTCAGGCTGAGCGGCATGATGACGTTGAACAGCGTCTCCACCACCACGCCGAAGCCGACGATGGCCAGCATCTTCTTGTATTTCGTCAGGAACGGCCGGGTGAAGGCGTAGATGGTTCCCAGAGCGCCGGCGGCCTCGCGCGCGGTGAAGACGACGAGATCCTCGTCCTCATCGTCGTCATCTCCGGCGTCCGTCTCGTCGTCTTCGTCGTCGTCCTCATCATCCTCGTCGTCATCCTTGACGACCGGCTTCGCAGCCCCCTTGGCCTTCTCCGGCTTTGTGGGCAGCGGTGGCTTGGTGCTGGGAACGGGCGCCGCGGTGGCGCCGACCGGAAGCGCGAATTTGTCATCCAGCGGTGACGCCGGGAGTTCGCCTGGGACGGCCAGTTCCTTGTCGCCCGGAGCCGGTGGCTTTGGAGGTGGCTTTCGGGCCATGAATCGAACCGTTGCTGCACGGCCTGCATGACCGCAAGAATCGCTGTCGTGGCACTGCCCGCCACGGTGTCGATCCTATGCGATCAGATCGCTTTGGGCAAAGCAACGGGGAGCCGCAGACGCAACGGATTGGAATGCAACCGCACTCTCCACCGGTCTTCCCCGCGAAGGCGGGGACCCATACCCTCAGTCGCGGGAGCAGGAACGTCGCTGTTTCCCGAGCCTCACCGAACACTTGGTGTTTATGGGTCCCCGCCTTCGCGGGGATGACAGACTCAATCCTCGCTATCGACCTTGTCGAAGAACGAATAGCGCAGGCTGTCGGCGTCGGCGTACCAGTGGCCGGGGCCCTTGCCGGCGGCCAGCGTGGCTTCCCACACCGCCTCGGTGCAATCGCGCCGGTGCATCGACAGATCGAAGCCGTTGCCGAAGAACAGCTCCGACCATTCCCACCAGGTGCCGAGTTTCTTGACGCCGCGCAGCAGGTCGTAACGATCGATCAGCGCCGGTGCCATGTCGGAGGTGACCGATCCGAACACCACGCCCGTCTTGACCACACGGTTGAGCTCGCGCACCGCCTTGGCGACCTGCTTCTCGCCGACGTGGCACAGGCAGGTCTCGAACACGAAGTCGAACTGCTCGTCCTTGAACGGCAGGTCGGTCACCGAGCCCAGCAGGTTGTACTTCTTCAGTGCCTTGGGCGTCTTGGCGTGGATGCCGCGGTTGTTCTCGATGCCCCAGGCATCGATGCCACGCGCCCGCAGCGCGCCGACCAGTTCGCCGCTTGCGGAACCCGCGACCAGAAGCTTGTAGCCCTTGACCCGGTTCCAGACGATCTTGATCAGGCTGCCGAGGTAGGCCGGGTCGGTGAACTGGCTCCACGACTCGCTGTACGGACCGAGGCCGCGATAATTCTCGAAATAGGCACGATCTATCTTGTCCGAGGCCGGCGGCCCGCCCTCGCCGCGCGCGCGGCGCAGCCGCATCATCTCGGTGAGGATGATGTCGGTGGCGGCATCCGAGGAATCGAGCAGCCCGTTGAGGGTGGAGTCGAACAGATAGTCGCCGACCACGACGATGCCGGGATGCTCCTTCGGCTCCGGCCGGTGGTTGGTCATGACGTCGCGCGCCGGCAGACCGCCCGGAATCGCGTTGACCGACGACAGCCAGCGATGGGTCTTGCCCTCCAGGAAATGCGCGCGCGCGTCGCCTAACGAGGCCGGCAGCGATTTCAAGGCAGCGTCGATCAGTTCCTGATCGCTGAGATTGGCGAAGGCCAGCCCATCGGAGCCGGCGATCAGCCAGTTCAGCACGCCGTGCTTGCCGACGTCGTGGCGCGAGCCCTCGTTGTAGACGCAGCAGCCGCCGAACGCTTCCGACATGAACCAGGAGCCCGGAATCTGCTCGCCCCAGAACGGCGTGTCGAACAAGATCGAGACGCGCAGGTAATGCGCGGGGCGATCGAAGTAAGCCACGTGCTTGACCATCGACTTGCGCAGCTGTTCGCCTTCCCAGCGCATGGTCGCCAGCCAGGAGTGCGGCAGGCACATCACCACAAGATCGAAATCGCGCGTCTCGGCGCCCTTGCCGTTCATCATGTCGAGCTTGTAGCGGCCCGCCTCGGTCTTGCCGACCTTCAAGACGCGATGATTGAGCTGGATATCGGCGTCGACTTCCGACTGCAGGCAGCTGATCAGTTGCTCATTGCCGTTCTGGATCGAATACAGGCCGATATAGCCGTCCACATCCATCACGAAGTTCTTGAGCGCGTTGAGCCCGTTGGTGTTGTGGCTCTCGGTGGCGATGTCGGAGCGCGCCATCACCTTGAGGAAACGCTTGGCGGTGGCGTCGTCGACTTCCTTGTCGAGTAATTCCTCGCAGGTCATCCAAGCCCACGGATGCTCATTATCGTGGGCGCCGACGCCTTCGTAATACTCGACCGGCGACACCATGGTGGTGCACAGCTTGCGAAAACTCTCGATGGCGGCGGCCGTCTTGGCGCCGTAGACCCGGCGCATGCCAGGCACGTCGTTGAGCAACTGCCCGTCGAGCATCACCTGCTCGGCATCCATGGGAATGGTCTGCAGGCCGAAATGCTGGATCAGTTCGCGCAGCGGGTCGGGGCCGGTCATCGAGTAGTCGTAGATCTCGGCGACGCCGGCCTCGTACATCGCCGGTGCTGTGTCGAAAGTCTTCGTCAGGATCTTGCCGCCGACCCGGTCGGACGCTTCATAGATGGTCACGCGGCACAGGTCGCCCAGCTTCTTCTTCAGATACCAGGCGCTCATCAGGCCGCCCGGACCGCCACCCACAATTGCAAGATCAAGCATCGGTTTCTTTCACGCGCCGTGTCCGCCGCGGCGGCAACATCCGGCAACAGTCGCTGTAACGGATTCCGGCACAAAACGAAATCCAGCCGGTCGCGGAATCGCTGACGGCCGTACAGCCGGATCAAACCACTCCAAACAAGACCATTTTTCACCTGAAGGAAAGATGAACGGAACGCGACGCTGGGTTGCAGTGCACGTAAAACGCGAAAAAGGGGTGACAGTGACGACTTTTCACTCAGCCGGCACAGCGGTTGCCTAGTCAGCGGCGGCCGAAAGGAGCCGCTCCATCACGATGGTCCGTTCGTCCCCGTAAAAGACCTCGCGAACAACGGTGTAACCCAGCCGGGCGTAAAACGACTCGGCCGAGATGCTTGAGTTGAGACGCAGCAACGGGATTTGCCGCTCGCGTGCGATCGCCTCGACGGCCTGCATAAGCCGTCGGCCCACGCCGCGGCCCTGCACATCCGGAGTGACGAACACTGTCCGCACCTTGTCACCATCCAGGCCTGCCGTCCCGACAATGCGGTGATCCAGCAGCCCGACGAGAATATCCCGCTGCGCGATCAACTGCTGCACGGCCGACGGGCTGAAACCCAGTTCGAGCCGGGCGATAATCTCGGGCTTGTAATCCTTTGCATTCGTCTCGCGTAACGCGCTGATAATGACATGACTGATGTCATTGGCGTCGCCGATTTCTGCTCGCCGAATCTGCTGCTCCACGTCTTCGCTCCGTTATCCCTTCAATCGCGCGATCCTAACAAAGAAAAAGGCCGGCTTACGCCGGCCTTTTCCAGATGTGCGATGCGGGACGCTTATTCCGCCGAGGGCGGCAGCGCCAGCAGTTCCGGCTCCGGCGCGGCAGGCACGATGGTCGCCTGCTTTTCGCGCTCGTCCAGGATCATCTTGTCGCGCTTGACTGCGACTTCGCGGATCTTCGCCATCGAGGCGCCGGTGCCTGCCGGGATCAACCGGCCGACAATGACGTTTTCCTTGAGGCCTTCCAGCGGATCCACCTTGCCGTTGACGGCGGCTTCGGTGAGCACGCGGGTGGTCTCCTGGAACGAGGCCGCCGAGAAGAACGAGCGGGTCTGCAAGCTCGCCTTGGTGATGCCGAGCAGAACCGGCGTACCCGTGGCGATCTTCTTGCCCTCTTCCTTGGCGCGCGCATTGAGCTGGTCGAATTCGATCTTGTCGATCTGCTCGCCCGAAATCATATCGGTCTCGCCCTGATCGGTGATCTCGACCTTCTGCAGCATCTGACGAACAATCACTTCGATGTGCTTGTCGTTGATGAGCACGCCCTGCAACCGGTAAACTTCCTGGATTTCGTTGACCAGATAGGCAGCGAGTTCCTCGATGCCCTTGATCGCCAGAATGTCGTGCGGCGCCGGATTGCCTTCGACGATGAAGTCGCCCTTTTCGACGATGTCACCATCCTGCAGATGGATGTGCTTGCCCTTCGGAATGAGGTACTCGCGGGTCTCCTCGTTCTTGTCGATCGGCTCGATCGAGATCCGGCGCTTGTTCTTGTAGTCGCGACCGAACCTGATGGTGCCGCCGATTTCCGCGATGATCGCCGCGTCCTTCGGCTTGCGCGCCTCGAACAGCTCGGCCACCCGCGGCAGACCGCCGGTGATGTCGCGGGTCTTGGCACCCTCGGTGGAGATACGCGCGAGAATGTCGCCCGTCTTCACCTTGGTCCCGGTGTCGACCGACAGAATGGCGTCGGGCGACAGCATGTAACGGGCCTCGCCGCCACGCGCCAGCTTGAGGATCTTGCCGTCCTTGCCCTTGATGACAATGGCCGGACGCAGATCCGCACCGCCGCGCGAGGAGCGCCAGTCGGTGACCACGCGCTTGGCGATACCGGTCGACTCGTCGAGCGTTTCCGAGATCGACTGGCCATCGACCAGATCCTCGAAACCGATCACGCCTTCGACTTCGGTCAGCAGCGGACGGGAGTACGGATCCCATTCCGCGATGCGCTGGCCGCGCTTGATCATGTCGCCTTCGGCCACGTGCACGCGCGCGCCGTACTGAATACGATGCGTGGCGCGCTCGGTGCCGTCGGCGTCCGAGATCGCGATCACCATGTTGCGGACCATGGCGACCATGTGGCCTTCGCCGTTCTTGGCGATGGCTTCGTTCTTGATCGTGACCTTGCCGTCGAAATTCGACTCGATCACCGACTGCTCGTTGATCTGCGCCGCGCCGCCGATGTGGAACGTACGCATGGTCGGCTGGGTGCCGGGCTCACCGATCGACTGCGCGGCGATGACGCCGACAGCTTCACCGTGGTTGACCGGCGTGCCGCGGGCGAGATCGCGGCCGTAGCACATGCCGCAGATGCCGTTGACCAGTTCGCAGGTCAGGGCCGAGCGGATCTTCACTTCCTGGATGCCGGCCTGCTGGATGGCGTCGACGTGGGTCTCCTCCATCAGCGTGCCGCGCTTGACCACGATCTTGTTGGTCGCGGGATCGCGCAGATCCTCGCCCGCGGTGCGGCCGAGAATGCGCGAGGCCAGCGACGCAACCACCGAACCGGAGTCGATGATGGCGCGCATCTTGATGCCGAGCTTGGTGCCGCAATCGGACTGCGTGATGATGCAGTCCTGCGCCACGTCGACCAGACGACGCGTCAGGTAGCCCGAGTTCGCGGTCTTCAACGCGGTATCGGCGAGACCCTTGCGGGCGCCGTGGGTCGAGTTGAAGTATTCGAGAACCGACAGGCCCTCCTTGAAGTTCGAGATGATCGGCGTCTCGATGATCTCACCCGACGGCTTGGCCATCAGGCCGCGCATGCCGGCAAGCTGACGCATCTGGGCCGGCGAACCGCGGGCGCCCGAGTGCGACATCATGTAGATCGAGTTGATCTGGGTCTCTTCACCCTTGGAGTTCTTCTTGACCGAAGAAATCTCCTTCATCATCTCCTTGGCGACTTCTTCACCGGCCTTCGACCAGGCGTCGACGACCTTGTTGTACTTCTCGCCGTGGGTGATCAGACCGTCGTTGTACTGCTGCTCGAAGTCCTTGGCGAGCGCGCGGGTGGTGTCGACAATCTTCCACTTCGACGCCGGCACGACCATGTCGTCCTTGCCGAACGAAATACCCGCCTTGAAGGCGTTGTAGAAGCCGAGCGCCATGATGCGATCGCAGAAGATCACGGTCTCTTTCTGACCGCAGTGACGATAGACCTGATCGATGACGCCGGAGATTTCCTTCTTGGTCATCAGCTTGTTGATGACGTCGAACGGCATCTTCACCGACTTCGGCAGGACCTGACCGAGCATGGCGCGGCCAGCCGTGGTGTCATACCAGCGGGTGACCTGCTTGCCGGTCTCGTCGAGACCTTCCCAGCGATACTTGATCTTGGTGTGGAGGTGGATGACCTTCGCATGCAGCGCATGCTCGATCTCGGCCATCTCCTTGTACAGCTTGCCCTGGCCGGGCAGACCGTCGCGCATCACCGACAGGTAATACAGACCAAGCACGATGTCCTGCGACGGCACGATGATCGGCTGGCCGTTGGCGGGATGCAGGATGTTGTTGGTCGACATCATCAGCACGCGCGCTTCCAGCTGCGCTTCGAGCGACAGCGGAACGTGCACGGCCATCTGGTCGCCGTCGAAGTCGGCATTGAAGGCCGCGCAGACCAGCGGATGCAGCTGGATCGCCTTGCCTTCGATCAGCACCGGCTCGAATGCCTGGATGCCCAGACGATGCAGCGTCGGCGCGCGGTTCAGCAGCACGGGATGCTCGCGAATGACCTCGTCGAGGATGTCCCAGACCTCGGGACGCTCTTTTTCAACGAGCTTCTTCGCCTGCTTCACCGTGGTGGACAGACCCTTGGCGTCGAGCCGCGAGTAGATGAACGGCTTGAACAGTTCGAGCGCCATCTTCTTCGGCAGGCCGCACTGATGCAGGCGCAGCTCGGGACCGACGACGATGACCGAACGGCCGGAGTAGTCGACGCGCTTGCCGAGCAGGTTCTGACGGAAGCGGCCCTGCTTGCCCTTGAGCATGTCGGCGAGCGACTTCAGCGGACGCTTGTTGGCGCCGGTGATGACGCGGCCACGGCGGCCGTTATCGAACAGTGCGTCGACGGCCTCCTGCAGCATGCGCTTTTCGTTGCGGATGATGATGTCCGGCGCGCGCAGTTCCATCAGCCGCTTCAGGCGGTTGTTGCGGTTGATGACGCGACGGTAGAGATCGTTCAGATCCGAGGTGGCGAAGCGACCGCCATCGAGCGGCACCAGCGGACGCAGGTCCGGCGGGATCACCGGCACCACCGTGAGGATCATCCATTCCGGCTTGTTGCCGGAATAGCGGAAGGCCTCGACGATCTTCAGGCGCTTGGCGAGCTTCTTGTGCTTGATGTCGGATTCGGTCTCTTTCATATCGACGCGCAGCTGCGCATCGAGCTTCTCGAGCTCGAGACCCTTCAGCAGTTCACGGATCGCCTCGGCGCCGATCATGGCGGTAAAGCTGTCCTGGCCGTATTCGTCCTGCGCGCGGAGATATTCTTCTTCCGACAGCAGCTGGCGGTCCTTGAGCGCGGTGAGACCCGGCTCAAGAACGACGTAGTATTCAAAGTACAGGATCCGCTCGAGATCCTTGAGGGTCATGTCGAGCAGCTGGCCGATGCGCGAGGGCAGCGACTTCAGGAACCAGATGTGGGCAACGGGGGCCGCCAGTTCGATGTGGCCCATGCGCTCGCGACGGACGCGCGACAGGGTCACTTCGACCGAGCACTTCTCGCAGATGATGCCCTTGTACTTCATGCGCTTGTACTTGCCGCACAGGCACTCGTAATCCTTGATCGGCCCGAAGATGCGGGCGCAGAACAGGCCGTCGCGCTCGGGCTTGAAGGTCCGGTAATTGATGGTTTCCGGCTTCTTGATCTCGCCGTAGGACCACGACAGAATCTTCTCCGGAGACGCGATCGAAATCCGGATCTGGTCGAAGACCTGAGCCGGCGTCGTCGGATTGAAGAGATTCATAATTTCTTGGTTCATAGTCTTCTCCTCGCGTGCCGGTCGCCACCAGCAGCAAATTCGAATTTCTCGGGTCGCGGCGCGCCTTGCTCAACGTCCGGGCAAAACGCGGGTGCCCGGCCAGACAGGCCGGGCATTCGCTTTTAAATTACTCAGCCGCCTCGGACGGGGTCGGCGCCTGCTTCGAGTTGTGCAGGTCGACGTTGAGGCCCAGCGAGCGCATTTCCTTGACCAGCACGTTGAACGATTCCGGAATACCGGCCTCGAACGTGTCGTCGCCGCGCACGATGGCTTCGTAGACCTTGGTACGGCCCGCGACGTCGTCCGACTTCACGGTCAGCATTTCCTGGAGGGTGTACGCCGCGCCGTAAGCCTCGAGCGCCCACACTTCCATTTCGCCGAAACGCTGTCCGCCGAACTGCGCCTTGCCGCCCAGCGGCTGCTGGGTGACGAGCGAGTAAGGACCGATCGAACGCGCGTGGATCTTGTCGTCCACGAGATGGTGCAGCTTGAGCATGTAGATGTACCCAACCGTCACCTTGCGATCGAACTGATCGCCGGTCCGTCCGTCATAGACGGTGGACTGGCCCGACGCGTCGAGGCCTGCCATCTTCAGCATTTCCTCGATGTCGGCTTCCTTCGCACCGTCGAACACCGGCGTCGCAATCGGCACGCCGGGCTTCAGGTTGCGCGCGAGCTCCAGGAGCTCGCTGTCGTTCAGCGACTTGATGACCTCGTCGTCGCCGTAGATCTTCTTCAGGGTCTCCTTCAGCGGCTTGAGATCCTGCTTGGCGTAGTAGGCGTCAACGGTCTGGCCGATGCGCTTGCCCATGCCTGCGCAGGCCCAGCCGAGATGGGTCTCGAGGATCTGACCGACGTTCATGCGCGACGGCACGCCGAGCGGGTTGAGCACGATGTCGGCATGCGTCCCGTCTTCAAGGAACGGCATGTCTTCGATCGGAACGATCTTCGACACCACGCCCTTGTTGCCGTGACGGCCGGCCATCTTGTCGCCCGGCTGGATCTTGCGCTTCACCGCGACGAAGACCTTGACCATCTTCATCACGCCGGGCGGCAATTCGTCGCCACGCTGCAGCTTTTCGACCTTGTCAAGGAAACGCTGTTCGAGGCCCTTCTTCGACTCGTCGTACTGCTTCCGCATCGCTTCGATTTCGGACATCAGCTTGTCGTTCGCGGTGGCGAACATCCACCACTGCGACTTCGGATACTCCTCGAGCACGGCGCGGGTGATCTTGCCGTCCTTCTTGAAGCCCTTCGGACCGGCGATGCCGACCTTGTTCTCCAGAAGATCGGTCAGACGGCCGTAGACGTTACGGTCGAGAATGGCCTGCTCGTCGTCGCGATCCTTGGCGAGGCGTTCGATCTCTTCCCGTTCGATCGCCAGCGCGCGCTCGTCCTTGTCGACGCCGTGACGGTTGAACACGCGGACTTCGACGATGGTGCCCTGCACGCCCGGGGGCACGCGGAGCGAGGTGTCGCGAACGTCGGACGCCTTTTCGCCGAAGATGGCGCGCAGAAGCTTTTCTTCCGGCGTCATCGGGCTTTCGCCCTTCGGGGTGATCTTGCCGACCAGGATGTCGCCGGCGCGGACTTCGGCGCCGATGTACACGATGCCGGCTTCGTCGAGGTTCTTCAGCGCTTCTTCCGACACGTTCGGAATGTCGCGGGTGATTTCCTCAGGGCCGAGCTTGGTGTCGCGGGCCATCACTTCGAATTCCTCGATGTGGATCGAGGTGAAGACGTCTTCCTTCACGATCCGCTCGGAGAGCAGGATCGAATCTTCGAAGTTGTAGCCATTCCACGGCATGAACGCGACCAGCACGTTGCGGCCGAGCGCGAGCTCGCCGAGGTCGGTCGACGGACCGTCCGCGATGATGTCGCCCTTGGCAACGCTGTCGCCCACCTTCACCAGCGGACGCTGGTTGATGCAGGTCGACTGGTTGGAACGCTGGTACTTCATGAGACGATAGATATCGACGCCCGACTTGGTGGGATCGAGATCTTCGGTGGCGCGGATCACGATGCGCGTGGCATCGATCTGGTCGATCACGCCGGTGCGGCGTGCCGCGATCGCAGCACCCGAGTCGCGCGCCACGACGGCTTCCATGCCGGTCCCGACGAACGGCGCTTCGGCGCGTACCAGTGGCACGGCCTGACGCTGCATGTTCGAGCCCATCAGCGCGCGGTTGGCGTCGTCGTTCTCGAGGAACGGGATCAGCGCCGCAGCGACCGAAACCAGCTGCTTCGGCGACACGTCCATGTAGTCGACCTTGTCGGCCGTGATCGCCAACACGTCGCCGGAGTGACGGCAGACGATCAGGTCGTCGGTGAAGCGGCCCTTGGCGTCGAGGGTCACGTTCGCCTGCGCGACGTGGTAGCGGCCCTCTTCCATCGCCGAGAGGTACACGACCTCGTCGGTGACGCGACCGTCCTTGACCTTGCGGTAGGGCGTTTCCACGAAGCCGTACTTGTTGACGCGCGCGAAGGTCGCCAGCGAGTTGATCAGGCCGATGTTCGGGCCTTCCGGCGTCTCGATCGGGCAGATGCGGCCGTAATGGGTCGGATGCACGTCGCGGACTTCGAAGCCGGCGCGCTCGCGGGTCAGACCGCCCGGTCCAAGCGCCGACAGACGGCGCTTGTGGGTGATCTCCGACAGCGGGTTGGTCTGATCCATGAACTGCGACAGCTGCGACGAGCCGAAGAATTCACGCACGGCAGCGGCTGCCGGCTTGGCGTTGATCAGGTCCTGCGGCATCACGGTGTCGATGTCGACGGACGACATGCGCTCCTTGATGGCGCGCTCCATGCGCAGCAGGCCGACGCGATACTGATTTTCCATCAGTTCGCCGACCGAACGCACACGGCGGTTGCCGAGATGGTCGATGTCGTCGATCTCGCCCTTGCCGTCGCGCAGATCCACCAGCGTCTTGATGACGGCGAGGATGTCTTCCTTGCGCAGCGTGCGATGGGTGTCGGGCGCATCGAGTTCGAGGCGCATGTTCATCTTGACGCGGCCGACCGCGGACAGGTCGTAGCGCTCAGAGTCGAAGAACAGCGACTGGAACATGTTCTGGGCGGAGTCGATGGTCGGCGGCTCGCCGGGACGCATCACGCGATAGATGTCGAACAGCGCGTCTTCACGCGTCATGTTCTTGTCGGCGTTCAGCGTGTTGCGGATGTAGGCACCGATGTTGACATGGTCGATGTCGAGCAGCGGCAGATCCTTGTAGCCCTCCTCGACCAGCGCCTTCAGCGACTTCTCGGTGATCTCTTCGCCCGCCTCGGCATAGATCTCGCCGGTCTTGGTGTTGACGAGATCTTCGGCGAGATAGTTGCCGACCAGTTCCTCGTCGGACATGCGCAGTGCCTTGAGGCCCTTCTCGGCGAGCTGACGGGCAGCGCGCACGGTGAGCTTCTTGCCGGCTTCGAGCACGACCTTGCCGGTATCGGCATCGATCAGGTCGTTGATGGTCGAGTAGCCACGGAAACGCGTGGCGTCGAACGGTACGCGCCAGCCTTCCTTGATCTTCTTGAACTGGATCTTCTTGTAGAACGTCGAGAGGATCTCCTCGCCATCCAGACCCAGCGCGAACATCAGCGACGTCACTGGAATCTTGCGGCGACGATCGATGCGCGCGAACACGATGTCTTTGGCGTCGAACTCGATGTCCAGCCAGGAACCGCGATACGGGATCACGCGGGCGGCGAACAGCAGCTTACCCGACGAGTGGGTCTTGCCCTTGTCGTGGTCGAAAAACACGCCGGGCGAACGATGCATCTGCGAGACGATGACGCGCTCGGTGCCGTTGACGACGAAGGTGCCGTTCATAGTCATGAGCGGGATATCGCCCATGTAGACGTCCTGCTCCTTGATGTCCTTGACGGAGCGCGCGCCGGTTTCCTCGTCGATATCGAACACGATGAGGCGCAGCGTCACCTTCAGCGGCGCAGCATAGGTCATGCCGCGCTGGCGGCACTCGTCGACGTCATATTTCGGCGGCTCGAATTCGTAGCGAACGAATTCCAGCATTGAAGTGTTAGAGAAGTCCGAGATCGGGAAAACCGACCGGAACACCGCCTGCAGACCCTCGTCAAGGCGACCGCCGACGGGTTCATCGACCATCAGGAACTGGTCGTAGGACGCCTTCTGAACCTCGATGAGGTTCGGCATCTCTGCGACTTCTTTAATATGACCGAAGAACTTGCGAACGCGCTTGCGACCTGTGAACGTCTGCTGACCCATCGTGGCCTCTCATTGCGTCGCCCGTAACGGGCGAACCTTCCGAAGCACGACTGGCGTCGCCCCCGGGTTGAATTTCCAAAACGTTCGCGACCCCGGCTCAAATTCAGGACTAAAATCCCGATGTCGAACGCTTAAATCGCGGAACGCAAAACGACGTGCGGAGCGCTTGTCTACGCCCTGCCCGTCGAAACCGTCTTCTTACGGACTGAAAAAGCCCGAAATGGCCCATCTCCCAACGGCTTAGCCAGAAACGTTGCCGTCCCCGCGCGCAAACCGTGCTTTCGTGCTGCCGTCCCGATATGGGATGGCAATAATGGAGATTCGAGGGTGGTTCCCACGAAACCTCACACAATCTTGTGTACAATTCAATTCCGTACCAAGGGGCAGTCGCCATGGCGACCGCCCCCGGAACGAAAAGTCGCTCTTACTTGAGTTCGACCTTGGCGCCAGCCTTCTCGAGCTGAGCCTTGATCTTGTCGGCTTCTTCCTTGTTGACGCCTTCCTTGACGGCCTTCGGGGCGCCTTCGACCAGGTCCTTGGCTTCCTTGAGGCCAAGACCCGTGATCGCACGGACTTCCTTGATGACTTCGATCTTCTTGTCGCCGGCGGCAGCCAGCATGACAGTGAACTCGGTCTTTTCTTCAGCGGCAGCAGCCGGAGCGCCGGCAGGGCCAGCAACAGCGACGGCAGCAGCGGCGGACACGCCCCACTTTTCTTCGAGCAGCTTGGCGAGGTCGGCAGCCTCGAGCACGGTCAGGCTCGAGAGTTCTTCAACGATCTTATTGAGGTCAGCCATTGATCTATTTCCTTAAGCGTATCTTGGTTCGAACCAGGGTTTGAATGCGAAGGGCGTCAGGCCGCTTCGCTCTTTGAGGCATAGGCCTGAACGACGCGTGCGAGCTTGGACGCAGGCGCAGTCGACAGCCGAGCGATCTTGGTCGCGGGCGCCACAAGGAGGCCAACGATCTTCGCGCGCAGTTCGTCGAGCGACGGCAGCGCGGCCAAAGCCTTGACGCTGTCGACGGTCAGGACGGTTTTACCCATCGAGCCACCAAGGATGACGAAGTTCTCGTTCAGCTTGGCGAATTCGACGGCAACCTTCGGTGCAGCTACCGGATCGTCCGAGGTGGCGATCACGGTCGGACCCTTCAACAGGGACCCGATGGCAACAACATCCGTGCCTTCAAGAGCAATTTTGGCGAGACGGTTTTTCGAGACCTTCACGGAGGCGCCAGCCAGCTTCATCTGCGTACGCAGCTTCTGCATCTGGGCCACGGTGAGGCCGGAATAATGGGCGACGACCGCAACGCTGGTGGTCTTGAACAGACCGTTCAGCGCTTCGACCGCGTCCTTTTTTGCCGCTCTTTCCACAGCAAGCTCTCTCCGGTTGGCGACCTTTGCCTCAGAACTTTGTCTGGGCAGGGCCGCCGGGTTACACCCAATCGACCCGCCCTAACCTGACCTCAAGACACCAGTCTTTTACAAAGACCAGGTCTTCGGACACGTCGGGCGCGACGATGTTGAAAAGCCTGCCCTCCCGAACCGTTTCCAGCGCGGGGTGTCGAGGTTCGAACCATATTCGTTGCCCGTCGCATGGCGCGACGCTGGCGAAATCCGGTCTTCACCCGTCTATGCTGGCTGCAAATATTATCGATTAAGCCGTTGATGAAACTTGCGTTTCCTCGCGAGCGCCAGCAGTCTCGGACAGGATCGAGATGATCGGCAAGCCGGTCACCCCTGCCCGCCTTCGTCCAGCAAGGACAGTCCACCATCCCCTTCGAGCAATCCATGCGGATGTCTTGAAGGAAACGATCTCCAGGTCCATTGTTTTCGGAATGCGTGCACAGACGTGCCGACTCAAGCCAGCGCGCCCGGAACCAATCCTTTAACGAGTCTTTTCAATGTTGCCAAGGGGGTTTTTGCCCGGCGGCATCTTTTATGCAGGGCGGCTCTTGTGCCTTCCCCGCGCCGTCGCGCGGGAAAGGAAAAGAAGCCGCCACAGCCCTACCCCTTCGGGCAGGCGGCGCCTGCATCGGCCCAGGCCTTGAACAGTTCACCGAACTGCTTCTGGGTGCCCGGCGCCGGGGTGCGGTTGCCGCCGGGGTGCCAGCCCCAGCCGACCAGCTCGTCTTCGGCCATGTGCTTGACCAGCGCCGCCATGTCCTTGCCGCCGTTGCGCGCCTTGTCCTTGATCTGCACGCAGATCTGGCCAAGCGTCTTGCCCTGCCAGGCCATTTCCGCGGGCGCCAGCGCCCACTTCGGATTGCCCGGCACGTTGGCGGCGTCGAAATTGGCCTCGTGATGACAGGTCGCACAGGCCAGCCCGCCGGCCGCGCCGACGCCACCTTCGCCGCGCACCACCAGCGGGATGTGCGGACGCATCTTGTCGGTCTGCGTCGGGCGTTCGGTGGCCGGATGGCAGTTCATGCAGCGCGGCGAGTTCAGCACCTTGCCGGCCTCCTGAAACAGCGCCACCGCGCGCTGGTTCTTGTCCTTGATCTTGGCGAAGGCCGAGACCGGCTGCAGCCTGTCCGGACCGGTTGCGGTTGCCGCATCGGCCTGAATGTCCGGCACGGCGACAGCCAGCACGCTGGCCGCAATGGTGCCGGCGGCGAGCGCCAGCATCGATTGCTTGAACAGGCTCATGCCGACGCTCCCGGTACGATCGGCAGTTGCCGCGGCCTTCCCACACCGAGTTTCGCCATGGCATTGGCCACTGCCGGCCCGAGCGGGGGCACGCCGGGCTCGCCGACGCCGCTGGGCTTTTCGGTGGACTTTACGATGACCACCTCGATCTCCGGCATCTCGTTGATGCGCAGCGAGCGATAGCTGTCGAAGTTGCCGGAGACCGGCACGCCGCCCTCGAGCTTCTGCTCGGCATAGAGGATGTGGCCAAGGCCGAAGCCGATGCCGCCTTCCATCTGTGCGCGGATGATGTCGGGGTTGACGGCGACGCCGCAATCCACCGCGCACCACACCTTGTGCACCTTCGGACCGTCGTCGGTCATCGACAGTTCAACCACCTGCGCCACGAAAGTATTGAAGCTCTCCACCACCGCGACGCCGCGGGCGCGGCCTTCCGGCACCTTGTAGTTCTTCCAGTCGGCCAGTTCCGCAACGGCCTTCAACACGCCGGCATGGCGCGGCTTCTTGCCCATCAGTTCGAGACGGCCCTCGACCGGATCCTTGCCGGCGGCCTCAAGAAGCTCATCGATAAAAGCCTCGACGGCGTAACCGGTATGGGTGTGGCCGACCGAGCGCCACCACAGCACGGGCACGCCGACATCGACCTGGTGCATGTCCATCTTGAAGTTGGCGACCTCGTAAGGGATCTCGTTGGAGCCCTCGTAGGAGGTCGGGTCGAGACCGTCCTTGAACATGATGGATTCAAAGAACGAGCCCTTCATGATCGACTGGCTGACGATGGTGTCGCTCCAAGCCTCGATCTTACCGTCGCGCACCGTGCCGCGCATCCGGTGGATGCTGTAGGGGCGATAATAACCGCCGCGCATGTCGTCCTCGCGGGTCCAGACCAGCTTGACGCCTTTGCCCGGCCCGATCGCCTTGGCGACCTCGGCAAGTTCGATCGCCTGGTGCGTGGACTGCTGGGCGCGGCGGCCGAAGCTGCCGCCGGCGAGCAGGACATCGATCTTCACCTTCTCCATCGGCAGGCCAAGCACCTTCGAGATCGCCTTGTGGTCAGGGGTCGGGAACTGACAGCCGTAACGGGCATAGGCGGTGTCGCCGTCCCACTTCAGGTAGCCGTTGAGCGGCTCCATCGCGGCATGGGCCAGATAGGGGAACACATACTCCACTTCGACGACGCGACCGCCCTTGGCCATCGCCCCCTCGAAATCCCCCTCGTTCTTGACGACCTTGCCCGATGTCTTCGACTTCTCGCGGAATTCCGCGAGCGGCTGCGCCGAGCCGCGGGTCTCCGCCTTGCTGTCGTCCCAGACGATCTTCAGCGCGTCGCGCCCCGTCTTGGCCGGCCAAAAACCCTTCGCATAAACCGCGACGCCGGTCGGCACTTGCTTGACGTCGACCACGCCGGCGATCGACTTGGCCGCGGTGGCATCGAAGGATTTTACGGTGCCGCCGAATTTCGGCGAACGCGCGATCACCACCGTCAGCATATCCGGCTCGTTGATATCGAGCGTATAGAATGCCTTGCCGTTGCTCTTGTCGGCGCTGTCGAGGCGCTTCACGACGCCTTCCTTGCCGATCAGCTTGAACGTCGAGGGATCCTTCAGCTTGGGATCGGCCGGCACCGGCATGGCCATCGCCTTGTCGGCGAACTCGCCGAACCGGCCCTCTTTGCCTGAGGCGTGCTTGATCACGCCGTTCTCGACGGTGATCTCATCCGCCGGCACCTGCCAGGCATCCGCGGCAGCGGCGACCAGCATCTGCCGTGCGGCGGCGCCGACCTGACGCATCTGGATGTAGGAGTTGGCGATCGCGCTGGAGCCACCGGTGCCCTGCAGGCCGAACGCCAGATTCTTGTAGAGCTGCGGGTTCGACGGCGCGTGGTCGGCGCGCATCTGCGACCAGTCGGCGTCGAGTTCCTCGGCGACCAGCGTTGCCATGCCGGTGAAGGGCCCCTGCCCGAACTCGATGCCCTTGCACAGCACCGTCACGGTGTTGTCGGGTTTGATAATCAGGAACGTATTGGGCACAATATTGTAAGCCGGCGCCGCGGGAGCCGCTTGCGCAAACGCATTGCCGCCGCGTGCGACATAGGCGCCGATCACCAGGCCCGCACCGGCCTTGAGGATGGAACGGCGCGACAGCGACGTGTCGTGGATCGTTTTGTCATGAATGGTCATGGCTCAACCCTCCAGCGTTTTGGCGGCGCCATGAATGGCAGCGCGGATGCGGACATAGGTGGCGCAGCGGCAGATGTTGCCGTTCATGGCCAGATCGATGTCGCGATCGGTGGGAGCTGGGTTGAGCGTGAGCAAAGCGGTGGCGCTCATCACCTGGCCGGACTGGCAGTAGCCGCATTGCGGCACGTCGAGCGCCACCCACGCGCTCTGCACCGCCTTGGCCTCCTTGCTGTCGAGACCTTCGATGGTGGTGACTTCGCTGCTACCCACCGCCGACACCGGCAGCGAGCAGGAGCGCACCGTCTGGCCATCGAGATAGACCGTGCAGGCGCCGCATTGCGCGACGCCGCAGCCATATTTGGTTCCAGTGAGCCCCGCGCCCTCGCGGATCGCCCAGAGCAAGGGCGTATTGGGGTCGACATCGACCTGGTGAGTCTGACCGTTGATCTTGAGCGCGAACGCAGCCATCGCTGAGCTCCCTGGTAGGTCGAATGTACGCCTACATTCGACTGCTTCTAAATGACCAGCGACAACTACAACGAGACGACGGTTTCAAACACTCAATTATTTTTGTGCTTCTGCGGAACCAACTACAGCTTACGGACTTCGATTGGGATCCATATATATGCCGCGTGTCATATGATGACGGGGTACGGCAACGTCTTGCCTGCAAAATATGCAGACAGATTGGCGATGACGCAGTCCTGCATCGCCGTGTGCGAATCCAGCGTGTGACCGCCGATATGCGGCGTCAGCACGACGTTCGGCAGCGCCGTCAGCGCATCGGGCGCGTGCGGTTCCTTCTCGAACACGTCGAGGCCGGCGCCGGCGATGGTCTTGTCGGTCAGTGCGCCGACGAGCGCCGCCTGATCGATCACCGAGCCGCGCGAAATATTGATGACAAAACCGTTCGGGCCGAGTTTCTTCAGCATCGCGGCGTCGACGATGTGGTGGGTGTCGGCACCGGCGCGTACTGCGATCATCAGCACGTCGCACCATTCCACCAGCGCGTCGAGGCTCGGCATATAGGCATAGGGCACGTCGTGCCGGCTGCGGCTGTAGTAGGCCACCTCGGTCTCGAACGCCGCCGCGCGCGCCGCGATCTTGCGGCCGATCTCGCCCATACCGTAAATGCCTACCTTGCGGCCGGGATTGCCGGGGAGCGGTGACATCAGCGGCGACGGCCTTGCGGCCGACCAGCCGCCCTCGCGCAGATAGTGGTCGGCCGGCAACAGCCGCCGCGTCACCGCCAGCATCAGCGTCATCGCCAGGTCGGCCACCGAGGCCGCATTCGCCGCCGGACTGTTGCCGACCACGATGCCGCGCTCAGCCGCGGCCTTGAAGTCGATACCGTCATAGCCGGTGCCGTAGCAGATGATGGCGCCCAGCGAAGGCAGCATGTCCATCACGTCGCCAGGCAGTTTCTGGCCGCCAGCGGTGATGAGCGCGCGGACATTCCTGAGCTGCTCGGGCGTGAAGGTCTCGAGCGGCGGCTTGCCGGCAGCATCGATCAGGTCGAAGCGCTCGCCGATGCGCGCCATCATCGCCTTCGGAAAACGCGAATAGATCAGTACCTGCTCCGCCATGCCGCCATTCCTGCTCTGAATCAAAAAGAAAGGACGGCCCCGGTGTCACCCGATCCGCCCCATGGTTTGCCGCGACGGCATGCGCCGACAGCCCAGCTTTTCGCTTTGGCTCTGTCTACGAGATATTCAACCGGAAAGCACCCTGCCCGGACGCAATCGGATTTCCACACGCCTGCCGCGCGCCATGCGAGGACGATCCTCGTCACAGACACGTCGGCACCCGTCGGCTACGCAGCGGATCGCGATCTCCTGCCGACCACATCAGGCGTCGGCGCGGCCTTCCGCAACGGGAGCGGCAACGCCGGCCTCGGTTGCCCAATGCACCCGAACGCTGGCGCGCGGAAAGACGACGACTTCCGAGGAATCGCCGGGTCCGGGCACCGACCGCGTCGGGCGCCGATCACTTTTTACGAAAGCGAGAATTTCAGCCATGGCACGGCTCCAATTGCTCTTCCGGAATGCGCCGAGAATCGACGGCGCGTTCCTCAAGCCTCGGCCTGCATGGTTAACGGAGTTTTAAGCAATGCATCCCGTGCAAACACGGATGGACCGGGCAAACGAAAGGGGCGGAACCGGTCGCCCGGTGCCGCCCCTGGATTTTGTCAGTCGGAGAATAGCTTAGCCGAGCACGGTGGCCGGCTCGACCTTCACGCCCGGGCCCATGGTCGAGGACACCGCAACGCGCTGAACGTAGGTGCCCTTCGAGCCAGCCGGCTTCGCCTTCGCAACCGCGTCGGCAAGCGCCTTGATGTTCTCGATCAGCTTGACCTCGTCGAACGACGCCTTGCCGATACCGGCCTGCACGATGCCGGCCTTCTCGACGCGGAACTCGACCGAACCGCCCTTGGCGCCCTTGACCGCCGACGTGACGTCCATGGTCACGGTGCCGATCTTCGGGTTCGGCATCATGCCGCGCGGACCGAGCACCTTACCCAGGCGACCGACCAGCGGCATCATGTCGGGAGTGGCGATACAACGGTCGAAATTGATTTCGCCGTTCTGCACCTTCTCCACCAGGTCCTCGGCACCGACGACGTCGGCGCCAGCGGCGCGGGCTTCGTCAGCCTTCGGGCCACGGGCGAACACGCCGACGCGCAGGGTGCGGCCGGTGCCATGCGGCAACGTGACGACGCCACGGACCATCTGGTCGGCGTGACGCGGGTCGACGCCGAGATTCATCGAGATTTCGATGGTCTCGTCGAACTTCGACTTGGCACGTTCCTTCACCAGCTTGATGGCGTCGGTGATGGTGTACAGCTTTTCGCGATCGATGCCCTCGCGGGCGGCCTTCAAACGTTTTCCAATTGCCATGACCGTTACCCCGCCACCTCGACGCCCATCGAACGGGCAGAGCCCTCAACCATCTTCATGGCTGATTCAATGGTGTCGCAATTCAGATCTTTCATCTTCGCTTCGGCGATTTCGCGCACCTGCGCCTTGGTCACCGAGCCGGCCTTGTCACGGCCAGGCAGCTTGGAGCCCGACTTGAGATCGGCGGCCTTCTTGATGAAGAAGGACATCGGCGGCGTCTTCAGTTCGAACGTGAAGGAACGATCTGCGTAGATCGTGATCACCACGGGGATCGGGGTAGCCTTCTCGATCTTCTGCGTCTGCGCGTTGAACGCCTTGCAGAATTCCATGATGTTGAGGCCGCGCTGACCAAGCGCGGGACCGATCGGGGGCGAGGGGTTCGCCGCACCGGCCGGCACCTGAAGCTTCAGGTATCCGGTCACTTTCTTTGCCATGTGTCACTCCTGTTGTGCCGGCTTGCGGCCGGCGGTTGCAGGTACCGTGGTTGGGTCGACGAGCGGCTGGCGACCGCCCTCTTCCTCCCACAGCTAACGACGCGAAGCGTACTTCGCGTATTGCGATCAGACCTTTTCGACCTGACCGAATTCCAGTTCGACGGGGGTGGCGCGACCGAAGATCGACACCGCCACCTTGACGCGCGAACGCGCCTCGTCGATTTCCTCGACCACGCCGGAGAACGACGCGAACGGGCCGTCGGCGACCTTGACGTTCTCGCCGATCTCGAACGACACCGACGCCTTCGGGCGCTCCACGCCTTCCTGCACCTGGTGCAGGATGCGCATGGCCTCGGCTTCCGAGATCGGCATCGGCTTGTTTTCCGCGCCGAGGAAACCGGTGACCTTCGGGGTGTTCTTGATCAGATGAAACGCTTCGTCGGTGAGCTGCATCTTCACCAGCACGTAGCCTGGGAAGAACTTGCGCTCGGCTTCCATCTTGCGGCCGCGGCGCACTTCCGTGACCTTCTCGGTCGGGACCAGCACCAGCTCGAACAGATCCTCAAGACCCCGCTGCTTGGCCTGCTCGCGAATCGATTCCGCGACCTTCTTCTCGAAGTTCGAATAGGCGTGAACGATATACCAGCGCATGCTCATGGGGTCAGGTCCGCACGCTTGTCATCAATGGATGCCGAGCAAAAAGGTCACGATAAGGCGGATAATCTGATCCGCCGCGAAAAAGAAGATCGAAGCCAACGCCACCATCACGAACACCATGATCGTGGTGATCGTCGTCTCGCGACGCGACGGCCAGGTTACCTTGGCGGTCTCTGACCGCACTTCCTGCAGGAATTTGAACGGGCTGAAAGCCATCGTTTTATGATCCGCGTCCGTCCTCAGACGATTGTCAGGTTTCAGGAATCCGAACAGCCCTCTGGCGCCCTACCCTCTTCCAAGGATGGGCCGCCAAGCGGGCCATTTTGTTTCGGAAAATCAAAGCCGCGTCGGAAGTCCGTCAAGCGGGCCGACAGCGAGTGCTGCGTTGTATGGCGAGTCCGGTCAAAGGTCAAGATGCCGGGCCGGGAGCAATCCTGCTGCCGCCGAACCACCCAAGTGGCGGCAAAAATCGCCGAAAATCCGGTTAAAGCCTTGAAATTGCTGGCAGGGGCGGCAGGGCTCGAACCTGCGACAACCGGTTTTGGAGACCGGTGCTCTACCAACTGAGCTACACCCCTAAAGGGAAACGGCGCAGAAGCTGTTTCCGCGCCGTTTGAAGCATAAGCGATGCCCCGTTTGCAAGGGGGCAACTGGGGAATGACGATATCCTGCCATTCCCCTCGCCGGATTACTCGATGATGCTTGCGACGACGCCTGCACCCACCGTGCGGCCACCCTCGCGGATAGCGAAGCGCAGCTTCTCTTCCATGGCGATCGGCACGATCAGGTGCACTTCCATGGCGATGTTGTCGCCCGGCATGACCATTTCGGTCCCTTCCGGCAGATGAACCACACCGGTCACGTCGGTGGTGCGGAAGTAGAACTGCGGACGGTAGTTGGTGAAGAACGGGGTGTGACGACCGCCCTCTTCCTTGGTGAGGATGTACGCCTCAGCCTTGAACTTGGTGTGCGGCTTGACCGAACCCGGCTTGCACAGCACCTGACCGCGCTCGACTTCCTCACGCTTGGTGCCGCGCAGCAGCGCGCCGATGTTGTCGCCGGCCTGGCCCTGATCGAGCAGCTTGCGGAACATTTCCACGCCGGTGCAGATGGTCTTCTGGGTGTCGCGGATACCGACGATCTCGATTTCCTCGCCAACCTTGACGATGCCGCGCTCGACGCGGCCGGTGACGACGGTGCCGCGGCCCGAGATCGAGAACACGTCTTCCACCGGCATCAGGAACGGCTGGTCGATCGGGCGTTCCGGCTGCGGGATGTAGGCGTCGACCGCCTTCATCAGCTCCAGGATCGCGTCGTGACCGAGCTTCTGGTCGGAGTTCTCGAGGGCGGCCAGCGCCGAACCCTTGATGATCGGAATGTCATCGCCCGGGAAGTCGTACTTGGAGAGAAGTTCGCGAACTTCCATTTCCACCAGTTCGAGCAACTCGGGATCGTCGACCATGTCGCACTTGTTGAGGAACACGACCAGCGCGGGAACGCCGACCTGGCGGGCCAGCAGGATGTGCTCGCGGGTCTGCGGCATCGGGCCGTCAGCGGCCGACACGACGAGAATGCCGCCGTCCATCTGCGCCGCACCGGTGATCATGTTCTTCACATAGTCGGCGTGGCCGGGGCAGTCGACGTGGGCGTAGTGGCGGTTGGCGGTCTCGTACTCGACGTGAGCGGTCGAGATCGTGATGCCGCGGGCCTTCTCTTCCGGCGCCTTGTCGATCTGGTCGTAGGCCGTGAACGTCGCACCGCCCGTCTCCGCCAACACCTTGGTGATCGCCGCCGTCAGCGACGTCTTGCCATGGTCGACGTGACCGATCGTACCGATGTTGCAATGCGGCTTGTTACGTTCGAATTTTGCTTTGGCCATTGATCCACCTGCTGCGGCCAGCGCGGTTGCGCGGCACCAAACCGGCGGCTGGTTACTCAAGAAAACGGCCCTGTTCAAGCCTGAACTTCTGGGCCAAGCTTTGGCAACCCCCGCCGGGTCTCGCCCTATCTAGTCCGGCGCACAAAAATATCAATCGGGAGAGCTTGATGACCGCCCAAACTGCCAGACAGTCCGCCACGCCACAGACCCCGCCTCTGCCGCAGGCGAAGCCGGAAACCCTCGGCCTGTCATCAGGCCGTCTTCAAAAGATGTCTGACGCGTTCCGGCGCGAGATCGACAAGGGCACCACGCCGGGCGTGACCATGCTGGTGGCGCGCCGCGGCCAGATCGGCTGGTTCGAGGCACTGGGCCGGCAGGGTCCGGACGGCGACGCAGCGATGGCCCGGGACAGCATTTTCCGCATCTTTTCCATGACCAAGCCGATCGTCTCGCTGGGTATCATGCAACTGGTCGAGGACGGTCAGATTCTGCTCAACGAGCCGCTGGCCAAGTACATCCCCGAATTTGCCGACAGCAAGGTCGGCGTCGAGCGCAACGGCCAGCTCGAACTGGCCTTGCCGCTGCGGCCCATCACCATCCAGGACCTGCTGCGCCACACCTCCGGCATCGCCTATGAGATCACCGGCAATGGCATGGTGCAGCGGATGTACCAGAAGGCCAATGTCCGCAATCGCAACATCAGCAATGCCGAACATGCCGCCATCGTCGCCGGCCTGCCGCTGATCTGCCAGCCCGGAGCCGAATGGAACTACAGCCGCTCCACCGACATCCTCGGCCGGGTCATCGAGGTGGTGTCCGGCAAGACGCTCGGCGCGTTCCTCACCGAGCGGATTCTCGCGCCGCTGCGGATGACCGAAACCGGCTTCCACACCGACGCCGCCAACAGCGGCCGCATCGCCCAACCGTTCCCGGTCGATCCGTGGACCGGCGACAAGGTGACGTTGTTCGATCCGCTGGAACAGCCGAAGATGGAATCCGGCGGCGGCGGGCTCGTCTCCACCACCATGGACTATGCGCGGTTGTGCCAGATGCTGATGAACGGCGGCACGCTCGACGGCGTCAGAATCATCGGCCGCAAGACGCTGCACTTCATGGCGTCCAACCATCTCGCGGCGAATGTGAAGGTCGAGAGCCACCTGCTGCCGCCCGGCCACGGCTTCGGCCTCGGCTTCGCCGTGCGTACCGACGACGGCATGGCGCCGTTCGCCGGGTCGAAGGGCCAGTTCTTCTGGAGCGGCGTCGCCGGCACCTTCTTCTGGATCGATCCCGTGGAAGAGCTGTTCGCGGTGTTCATGTCGCAGGGACCGGGGCAGCGCGAATATTTCCGCACGCTGATCCGCAGCCTGGTTTACGCGGCGCTGGAGTAATTGAAAGACATGTGCCGCGAACACCGGTGTCATGCCCCGCGAAAGCGGGGCATCCAGTATTCCGCGACGCCCGCGTGAATCGCAGCAACCGCGTTGACTGGATCACCCGCTTTCGCGGGTGATGACAACAGAGGTTGTTGCGACGATCAGCTGATCGTCGCGCCGCCGTCGATCACCATGGTCTGGCCGGTCATGAAGTTGCCGGCCGCCGAGCCGAGGAACACTGCAGCACCGGCGATCTCGTCGGGGATGCCGATGCGCAGCAGCGGCGAGCGCGCGGTGGAGGCCTTCAGCGTGTCGGGATTGTCCCACAGCGCTTTCGCAAAGTCGGTCTTGATCAGGCCGGGCGCGATGCAGTTCACGCGCACATTGTGCGGCCCGTATTCGCAGGCGAGATTGCGCGCCAGCTGCATGTCGGCGGCCTTGGAGATGCAATAGGCGCCGATGGTGGTCGAGCCCTTGATGCCGCCGATCGAAGACACGATGATCACGCTGCCGTCCTTGCGCGCGATCATGTCGGGAACGACCATGCTGGTCAGCCAGTTGTTGGCGACGATGTTGTTGCTGAGGATCTTGTTGAACTGGTCGTCGGAGATGCCGGCCAGCGGCCCGTAGTAGGGATTGGACGCGGCGTTGCAGACCAGCACGTCGATCTTGCCGAAGGCGCGCTTGCTCTCGTCGACCAGGTTCTGCAAATTCTCCTTGCTGGAAATGTTGGCAGCGATCGCCACCGCGGAGCCAGCACCGAAACGATCGTTGATCTCTTTCGTCACCTGATCGCAGACATCCTGCTTGCGCGACGACACCACCACCTTGGCGCCATGTTCCGCCATGCGCTCGGCAATGGCGCGGCCGATGCCGCGCGTCGAGCCAGTGATGACGGCCACTTTTCCGGTCATGTCGAACAAGGTCATGAATCGTCTCCCGTGTTGTCCGGTCTGTGCCGGCTTTGTTGTTGGATCAGGCAAGTTTCGTCGGCGTCACTTCCGGACCGGCCGGCTGATGCATCGCGGCGTGTTCGGGGCTGGCGATCCATGGCTGCTGGTTGACCATGGGAATGCGCCAGCCGGAATGGCCGTCGCTGGCGAGATGGTCGAGCCGGGTCACCGAGCAATTGTCGATGGTGAAGGCCAGCCCGCGATCCGGCTGGTTGCTGAGCGCGAGACCGATCGCCGCCTTGATGGTGCCGCCATGGGCGACAGCGATGACGTCCCGGCCCGCATGGGTGACGTTGATGCGGTCGATGGCGCGGCACACCCGGTTGTAGAGATCCATGAAACTCTCGCCGTTCGGCGCGGGATCGTCGATCGGGGCGAACCAGTAGCTGCCCACCGCGATCGGTCTGGACGCAAAGAACTGCGCGCGGTTCATGCCCTGCCAGTCGCCGAGATGCTGTTCGGCGAGATCGGGTTCATGCAGCATGACATCGGGCCGGGGAAACCCCGCCGCCCAGATCGCGTCGGCGGTCTGGTGCGTGCGCTTCAGGTTGCTGGCGAACCATACCGCGTTGCGCGGCAGGATCTTGCCGACCGCGTCGAACACCACGCGATCGCTGCAGTCGCAGTCCATGTCCTTCTGGCCGTAGATGTTGCCGCCATCGTTGCGCACCGGCGCGTGGCGCACCCACCACCAGCGCGTCGCGACGACTCCTGCCGGCACGGTATGTTGCGCAACGAATGGCTTGGCGTCGTTGGACATCGCGATCACCCTTCAATAGTGTTTCATCACTGGTACGTCAGAGCGCACATCCCCTCAAGCGCCTTCACATGCGCACCACAACGAACGAATTCCATCTGGCGGCAAGCCGCTCACAAAAAGCAACGGGAGAACACCATGGGCCGTCTCGCAGGCAAATCCGTCGTCATCACCGGCGCCGGCAGCGGCATCGGCCGCGCCGCCGCGCTGATGTTTTGCAAGGAAGGCGCAAGACTGATCGCGGTGGACCGTTCCGAGGCGACCCATGAGACCGTCGACATGGTGCGCAAGGCCGGCGGCATCGCGGAAGCGGTCACCGCCGATGCAGGTTCCGAAGCCGACGTGAAAGGCTTCATCGATCTCGCGGTGTCCAGACACGGCCGGCTCGACGCCATCTGGGCCAATGCCGGCATCTCCGGTGGCCTTGTGCCGTTGCTCGACCAGACGGTGGAACAATGGCAGGAGATCCTGCGCATCAACCTGATCGGCCCCTTCCTGGCGATCAAGCATTCGATGCCACACATGATCGGGCAGAAATACGGTTCGATCGTCTGCACCGCGTCGGTGGCCGGCCTGAAGTCCGGCGCCTCGGGCCATCCCTATGCGGCGAGCAAGGCCGGCGTCATCAGCCTGGTGCAGACCACCGCCTATTCGCTCTCCGGCACCGGCGTGCGCATCAATGCGGTGTGTCCCGGCCTGATCGAAACCGGCATGACCAAGCCGATCTTCGACAACGCCAAGGACCGCGGCACCGAGGGCAAGATCGGCCAGCTCAACCCGCTGAAGCGCGCCGGTCAGCCGCATGAGCTGGCGGCGATGGGACTGTTCCTGGCCAGCGACGACGCGTCCTATGTCAACGGCCAGGCGATCCCGGTCGATGGCGGGCTGACGGCATCGATGCCCTATGCGGGCAAGCCGATCTGATCCGTCTCACCCTCCCCTTCGGGGCGGGTGAGCTTACAGCGCGTCCTGAGCCGAGGCGGTGCTGGCCAGCGGCCGGTTGCGCACGCGCTCGCGGTGGAAGGCATAAATGCCCGACAGCACGATCACGCTCGAACCGAGCACCATGGCGCCGTCGGGCGAATCGCCGAACACGAGATAGCCAAACAGCATCGCCCACAGCAGTTGCGTGTAGCGGAACGGCGCCACCGCCGAAATATCGCCGGCCCGCAGCGCCAGGATGATGCATTGATAGCCGACCAGCATCAGCACGGCGGCAACCGCCAGCAGCCCAAGCGCAGAACCGGATGGCGTCACCCAGCCGCCGAGCGGCACCATCACCACGGCACCGACCATCGCGATCGCGACGGTGGTGAGAAGCGTGACCAGCAGCGCCGGGATCTCCGCCGGAATTTGCTTGGTAGCGAGATCGCGCAGGGCATAGAACGCCACCGAGATGAGCGCCAGCACGGCATACTGGTTGAAGCCGTCGACGCCCGGTCGCACGATGATCAGCACCCCGGCAAAGCCCGCCGCGATCGCCAGCCAACGCCGCCACCCGACCCGCTCGCCGAGGATCAACACGGCGGCCAGGGTGACGGCCAGCGGCTGGGCCTGGATGATGGCCGTCACATTGGCCAGCGGCAGGTTGGTGATCGCCGCCAGGAACAGGATGGTGCCGCCGATCTCCCCGCCGATGCGCATCAGCACCGGCGCCACGACCACGACGCGCAGCGGCCGCAGGGCGCGTCGATGCAGGACGAGCAGGCCAATCAGGACCCCCGCAAACAGGCCGCGGAGCAGCATCACCTCCCCGAAATTCATCTGCAAGGTCAGGAATTTAGTAAGTGCGTCGGTGACGCTGAAGCTGGCCATGGCGAGCGCCATCAGCAGGCTTCCACGCAGATTGGGAGAGAACGGCAAGAGGAGTGTCCGAAGATGATTGAATGCGGCGAATACGGCGGATCGATCACCGTGCAACCTGCTTCATGAAACACCCGGGCGCGCAACACAATGGGCGCAGCGGCGGGTTTGCCGCTGCGACAGTTTTCGCGCCGCGCCATCACGGCGGCTTGATCAGGACCGCGCCTGCCGCAGCGAGCTGAATGGCTATGCCGACCGACAACGGCAGCGCATAGCCACCGCTCAGGTCGCGCAGCAGGCCCATCGCTGCAGGCCCGCAGGCGTTGACGACACCGCTGATGCCCATGGATAGCCCGAGCACAATGCCGAACGCGCCGCTCGGGAATTCGCGCTGCACCACCAGCGCCGGCAGGGTGATCAGATTGCCGATCGAGAAGCCGAACACCGCACAGGCCGGCAGCAGCGCCCGCGGATCGACCGAGTGTCCGATCACCGCCAGCGCCACCGCCTGGCTGAGGATCGACACCGCGGCCGTGCGCCGCGGATCGAGGCGATCGACAAACAGGCCGAGACCGATGCGGCCGCCGAGCGCCATGAATGTCGTCAGCGCCACCGCGCCGCCGGCCGGCTGGAAGCCGATCAGAGGCGTCAGGATCGCGATCTGGTGCACGATGAACGCCACCTGGACCAGCAGCGCCAGCGCGAACGGCGCGGTGAGCGACCAGAATCTGGCATCGCGCAGTAATGACAGCCGGGACGCCACCGCAGTGGGCTGTGGAGCCATTGCAACCGAGCGATCGATCGGCAGTGGCAATCTGATGACGATGGCCACAATCGGCACCAGCACGCTGACCGCCAACGACGCCGCAAGCCACAGCGCGTCGCGAAATCCCAACGTTCCGACCAGCCACACCAGCCCCGGCGCAAGCACGATGCCGCTGCATGTCGCGCCGGTGAATGTCAGGCTGATGGCCAGGCCCCGTTTGTGCTCGAACCACGCGCCGACAATCGCCGCCGCAGTCACGGTGCCGAGGCCGACCCAGGCCAAAGCAAGCATGGCAAAGCCCGCATAGAGTTGCACCACCGATGCGGCCGATGCCAGCAAGGCCAGGCCCGCCGCCAGCGCCGCAATCCCTGCCAGCACCAATCGGCGCGGCCCGAACCAGCGCAGCAGGTCGCTGACGAACACGGAGAACAGCGATCCCAGCAACAGACAGAGCGTGGCGCCGCTCGCCACCCGCGCGGTCGACCAGTCGTTGAGCCGACGAAGCTCTGTGACATAGATGCCCTGGCCATAGAGACCGAAACCGAACATCGCGAGTTCGACCAGGAACAACGCGGCGACGATCCGCCACCCGGCGTAGCGCAGGGAGCTCTCGTCGACCGGCTGCGACTGGTTCAAGTCTCAAAGCCCCCTGCCCGCACGACGTCCCCATTCGCGCCGTCGATTTCTACTCTCGATTGCGTCGCGCCGCCAGCAACGCCGGCAAAGCTGCCGGTCAACAAATAAGACAACGCATAACAATGGCTCCGGCATCGGCGCTATCGTAGGTGCTGCTGCAATATGGTTGCCCTCCTCCGGATACGGCGGCGCCGGGGCTCGCGTGCCCCGGACGCGGTGCAGCGCGCCGCGCTTGCGCGGCGTGGTGCGCCGCAGATCCGGGGCCCAGCTTGGTAACATCAAGAAGGTGGGTCCCTGTGTAGTCGGGATCTGACATGATGGGTGCGGGCGGGATGCCGTTGGGCCCCTGGTCATGAAGACCGTGATCCGGCTTGGCACCCGCCCGCGCTACATTACCCACACCTGAACAGTTGATCGAGGCCGTTCGCCGCGGACCTCGCAGCACAGGGACAGGCATCATGATCATACATCCTGGCTTCGTTGGAATCGATATCTCCAAGGACTTTCTTGACGTCTTCGACAGCAACATCGGCACGGTGCGCCGCATCGACAACCTCCCCGAGGCGGTCAACGCCTTGATCGCGGGGTGGGCCGGCAGCGATGTATTCGTGCTGTTCGAGGCCACCGGCCACTACGACAAGGCGCTGCGCCGGGCCTTGAGCGCGGCCGGCATCGCTTTCGCGCGGGTCAACCCCGCCCGCGCCCGGGATTTCGCCCGCTCCATCGGCTTGCTCGCCAAGACCGACGCAATCGACGCGCGGATGCTGGCGGCGATGGCCCAATGCCTGCGGCCCGGCGCCGACGGCACCACCGACCCGGCGCGGGAGCAGCTTGCCGACCTGCACAAGCGCCGCGATCAGCTCGTCGCCTGCCGCAAGCAGGAGCGCACCCGCCTTGCCGCAACCGGCGCCGACCTGCTGGACGAGCTGATGCAGCATATCGCCTGGCTCGATCAGGCTATCCAGCGCATCGATCGGCGGATCGCCACCCTGATTGCCGGGCAGCAGGGCCTGCACGCCGCACAACGCCTGATGCGCTCGGTGCCGGGCATCGGCCCGGTTTGCGCCGCCACGCTGTTGGCACTGATGCCGGAACTCGGCTCCCGCTCGCCAAAGGCCATCGCCGCTTTGGCTGGGCTGGCGCCCTTCAATGTCGATAGCGGCAAGTTCCGCGGTGCCCGCAAGATCCACGGCGGCAGGCGCCGGGTCCGCGAAGCCCTCTACATGGCGGCCGTCTCCGTCACTCGAACCAAATCCCGGTTCGCAGCAGCCTATCGTGCCCTGAGAGACGCGGGCAAACCCGCCAAAATCGCCCTGATCGCCGTCGCTCGCAAGCTGCTCGTCACCCTCAATGCGGTGCTTCGTGATCAAGCGCCCTTTCACGCTTGATCACGAAAATTACAGTTGCCGGATCTGCGCAGCGGCGTTTCGGACGATGCTGCGCATCGTCGCTCACGCCGCAGCGCGTCCGGGACACGAGACGTCCGCATCCGTGCGACGCGCGGTTTCGAATTTCGGATTCAATTGTCAAACAGCCATGCAATCGCATCCCCGCGACGCCAATGCGTCCGGGCTATGCTGCATTCCCTTGCCCTCCCAATCGAGAGGTCGCGCGGAACGCCGGGTGCCCGATGCACCCATGGGCTTGTGCGCAAAATGTAGTAAGCGCACAAGGCTTGCCACGGTCACACCGGACTGATCCGGCGTTCCGCGCGCGATGGTGTTAACGGTCTATGTCGTGCTCTCCCCGGCGGCCGACACGGTTTCTCGTCGCCGTCGCTTCCGGTTGAGGGTGTTCCGCGGACGGATTGCCGCGGACTCTCCACCGGGCTTGGTGCTCACGCGGGGCACCAGGACCACACGCCTTCGCCGTCCGCGCAGCGCTGTCGTCTGCACTTCCTCCGGTTCTCACTGGCCATTCTGGCGAGCCCTGAACCGAATTCCGCGCCTGACGCTGCCGCGTCCACCGCACCCCGCCCAGCGAACCTGACGATCGCGATACGCCCCTCTCGGTGGGGCGGGATGCGATGGATTATAAACCTAAACTGATGATCGTCTATAGAGTCTAGGAAAAAATATCGCAGTCCGAGTTCGGTCTGTTCCCCGGACGCGGTGCACTGCGTCGCGCTTGCGGCGTGGTGCGCCGCAGATCCGGCAACTGTAATTTTCGTGATCAAGCGTGAAAGGGCGCTTGATCACGAAGCACCGCATTGAGGGTGACGAGCAGCTTGCGAGCGACGGCGATCAGGGCGATTTTGGCGGGTTTGCCCGCGTCTCTCAGGGCACGATAGGCTGCTGCGAACCGGGATTTGGTTCGAGTGACGGAGACGGCCGCCATGTAGAGGGCTTCGCGGACCCGGCGCCTGCCGCCGTGGATCTTGCGGGCACCGCGGAACTTGCCGCTATCGACATTGAAGGGCGCCAGTCCAGCCAAAGCGGCGATGGCCTTTGGCGAGCGGGAGCCGAGTTCCGGCATCAGTGCCAACAGCGTGGCGGCGCAAACCGGGCCGATGCCCGGCACCGAGCGCATCAGGCGTTGTGCGGCGTGCAGGCCCTGCTGCCCGGCAATCAGGGTGGCGATCCGCCGATCGATGCGCTGGATAGCCTGATCGAGCCAGGCGATATGCTGCATCAGCTCGTCCAGCAGGTCGGCGCCGGTTGCGGCAAGGCGGGTGCGCTCCTGCTTGCGGCAGGCGACGAGCTGATCGCGGCGCTTGTGCAGGTCGGCAAGCTGCTCCCGCGCCGGGTCGGTGGTGCCGTCGGCGCCGGGCCGCAGGCATTGGGCCATCGCCGCCAGCATCCGCGCGTCGATTGCGTCGGTCTTGGCGAGCAAGCCGATGGAGCGGGCGAAATCCCGGGCGCGGGCGGGGTTGACCCGCGCGAAAGCGATGCCGGCCGCGCTCAAGGCCCGGCGCAGCGCCTTGTCGTAGTGGCCGGTGGCCTCGAACAGCACGAATACATCGCTGCCGGCCCACCCCGCGATCAAGGCGTTGACCGCCTCGGGGAGGTTGTCGATGCGGCGCACCGTGCCGATGTTGCCGTCGAAGACGTCAAGAAAGTCCTTGGAGATATCGATTCCAACGAAGCCAGGATGTATGATCATGATGCCTGTCCCTGTGCTGCGAGGTCCGCGGCGAACGGCCTCGATCAACTGTTCAGGTGTGGGTAATGTAGCGCGGGCGGGTGCCAAGCCGGATCACGGTCTTCATGACCAGGGGCCCAACGGCATCCCGCCCCCACCCATCATGTCAGATCCCGACTACACAGGGGCCCAGCTTGTCGACCAAGAAAGCTGGATCCCGGGTCTGCGCAGCAGCACTGCCGGCGATGCTACGCATCGCCTGTGCTGCAGCGCGCCCGGGAAACGTGGAGCACAGCGCGCGCCATGCATCGAGCGAACGCAACAAAAAGGCGCCACCTTGCGGAGACGCCTTTTCAGTCGATCGTTACTTTTCTTGATTTTATTCGGATTATTTGGCGCCGGCCTTCTGCGCATAGTCCCAGGCGGCTTTGGCCAGCGGCACGGTGCGCTTGGCGGATTCCATAGCCTTGGCGGATGACGCCGTGCCGTCGCGGACGCGGCCGGCGATGCCCTGCAGAATGCCGGTCAGCCGGAACAGGTTGTAGCAATAGTACCAGTTGAGATCCGGCACGCTGTCGCGGCCGGTGGCCTTGCAATAGATCTGCGCGGCCTCCTCCATGGTGGGAATGTTGAGCGCGGCGAAATCCAGCCCGGCGAGGCCCGGCATGGTCCACTGCATCAGCAGATAGGTGAAGTCGGCCATCGGATCGCCCAATGTCGACAGCTCCCAGTCGAGCACCGCCTGCACGCGCGGCTCGGTGGCATGGAACACCATGTTGTCGATGCGATAGTCGCCGTGCACCACCGACACCCGCTCCTGCGCCGGCACCGTGGTCGGCAGCCATTCGATCAGCCGGTCCATTTCCGGAATCGTCTGGGTTTCCGAGGCGCGGTACTGCTTGGTCCAGCGATCGACCTGCCTGGCAAAATAATTGCCGGGCTTGCCGAAATCGCCGAGGCCGATGGCCACTGGATCGTACATGTGCAGCTTCGCCAGCGTCTCGATCTTGCTGGTGAAGATCGGCCGCCGCTCTTCCTTCGCAAGCTGCGGCAGCGCCGGATCCCAGAAGATCCGGCCGTCTTCCATCGACATGATGTAGAACGCCGAGCCGATCACGCTGTCGTCCATGCACAGCGCGTAGGCCCGGGCGACCGGAAAGCCCTGCTTGCCCAGCGCCGCGATCACCTTGAATTCGCGATCGACGGCGTGGGCGGAGGGCAGCAGCTTGCCGAACGGTTTTCGGCGCATCACGTAGGACCGACCGGGCGTGTTCAGGCGATAGGTCGGATTCGACTGCCCGCCCTTGAATTGCAGGACGGTCAGCGGCCCCGCATAACCCTCGACGTTCTCCGCCATCCAGCCTTCGAGGCGGATCTCATCGATCCGATGACGCTCCTCGACCGGCCTGGTGCCGGAGAATTCGTCGTCCTTGCGCACGCCGTCAGTCACGCTGCACCCTCGATCAATGCTTCACAGGCGCATTGGCATACTTGCGAAGCTCGAGCCGCGCAATGGCGCGGTTGTGAACCTCGTCCGGACCGTCGGCCAGACGCATGGTGCGCATGGAGGCGTAGTCGCGGGCGAGACCGGCATCGTCGGAGACGCCGGCAGCGCCATAGGCCTGGATCGCATTGTCGATGATCTTCAGCGCCATGTTCGGGCCGGACACCTTGATCATGGCGATCTCAAGCTGGGCAGTCTTGTTGCCGACCTTGTCCATCATGTCGGCGGCCTTGAGGCACAGCAGACGGTTCATCTCGATGTCGGTGCGGGCCTCGGCGATGCGCTGCTCCCAGATCGAATATTCGATGATCTTCTTGCCGAACGCAGTGCGCGACGACAGCCGGCGCACCATCTTCTCCAGCGCTTCCTCGGCCTTGCCGATGGTGCGCATGCAGTGATGGATACGGCCCGGACCGAGACGGCCCTGGGCGATCTCAAAGCCGCGGCCTTCGCCGAGCAGGATGTTGCTGGCGGGCACGCGGACATTGTCCAGCTTGACCCGCGCATGGCCATGCGGCGCGTCGTCGAAGCCGAACACCGGCAGCAGCTTTTCGATGATGACGCCCTTGGCGTCCGATGGCACCAGGATCTGCGACTGCTGCTGATGCTTGGGCGCCGACGGATCGGTCTTGCCCATCACGACCATGATCTTGCAGCGCGGATCGCCCATGCCCGACGACCACCACTTGGTGCCGTTGATGACGTATTCGTCGCCGTCGCGCACGATCGAGGTCTCGATGTTGGTGGCGTCCGACGACGCAACATCCGGCTCGGTCATCAGGAAGGCCGAGCGGATCTCGCCGTTCATCAGCGGCTTCAGCCACTTCTGCTTGTGCTCTTTCGAGCCGTAGCGCATGAACACTTCCATGTTGCCGGTGTCGGGCGCGGAGCAGTTGAACACTTCCGAGGCCCAGCCGATGTGGCCCATCTGCTCGGCCAGCAGCGCGTATTCGAGATTGCTGAGACCGGCGCCGTGAAACTCCTCGTCCTCATGGGACGACGGCGGCATGAACATGTTCCACAGGCCCTCGGCCTTGGCCTTGGCCTTCAGTTCCTCGACGATCGGGATCACCTTCCAGCGTTCACCCGCCTCGTCCTGCTGCCGATAGATGGGAACGGCGGGGCGCACGTGCTTGTCCATGAAGGACGACACGCGATCGAGCCATTCGCGCTGGCGGTCAGACATGTTGAAGTCCATCGAGCGTTCCTCATTTTCTTGGGAAAGATTTTGGCGGCACTGTCTCCCTGCCGATCATCATCCGCAAGGGAATTTTTTGGGCGTTGTCGCGCGTCATCCATCTCGCAGCTGCGGCGATCGCAGGTCATGTGCTTGCGGGAAATGTCCGCGCCGCGGAACGGCACATTGACAATTCCCCACCGTCAAACGATAGTTTCATACGACTGTTTGAATTGCAAGACGGCTAGCCGTTCCCTCTCCCCGCCGCGCGAAGCTTCGCTTCGCTGTGCGGGGAGAGGTGAAGCAAGTAAGATCTGACCCTGAGACAGCAGACTGGCGAAAACCTTGGCGGCAGACCACACCAGACAGGCGATCCTGACAGCGGCGGAGCGGCTCTATGCCGAACGCGGATTCGCCGACGTGACTCTGCGCGACATCGTCGCCGCCGCCGACGTCAACCTCGCCGCGGTGAACTATCATTTCGGCAGCAAGGACGAATTGATCGCCGAACTGTTCGTCAGCCGCAGCCTGGTCACCAACCGCGAACGCTTCAACCTGCTGAAGGCAGCCGAGGAAGCAGGCGGCGGTCGCGCGCCCGTCGACGCGGTGCTGCGGGCCCTGGTCGGCCCCACCTTGCGCGGCTGCCTCGGGCCGGACAAGCAGCGCTCCGACGCCGCACGCTTCATGATCCGGGCCTCCATCGAGTCGATCGCACCGATCCGCAAGATCAAGAACCGCGAGATCGGCCATCTCCGCCGCTTCGCCGCAGCGATGCAGCGCTCGCTGCCTGACCACGCCATGGTCGACATCTACTGGGGCATTCATTTTGCCCTCGCCATGGCCCACCAGACCATCCGCGACAGCGAGCGGCTCGACAAATTGTCGGAGGGCCTGTGCGACCTCGACGATGTCCAGGGCATCATCGAGCGGGTGGTCGCGGTATCGGTGATGGCTTTGACCGGGCGGGCCGCGGCGCGGGCTTAAGCGCCAATTTCGACCGTGCGCCGGCGCGATTCGCGGCGTATGCCGGGGCCAGACCGGAATGATCCCATGCTCGTGCAGCAAGCCATCGCCTTCGTCACCGACGACATCGCCGAGGTCGGCGCGCTGATGCGCGACCTGTCCGGCCGCTACGAGGCGATCTTCGCCAATTTGCGATCGGCGCTGGCGGTGACGCTGGCGCAGGCGGCGACCATGGCCGACGCCGCCCGAGAGGCCACGGCCATCGCCGATGCCGCCAGCGCCGCGATCCGCGACCACATCCCCAACCAGCCCGCCCTCGCCTGCGCCAGCGGCTGCAGCCCGTGCTGCCATCTCTATGTCCAGGTGCCGCCCGGCACCGCCGCGTCGATGGTGGCGCATATCGACGCCACCTTCACGCCCATGGAGCGCGAGGCGCTGCAAGCCCGGCTGACCGAGGCGGCAGCGACGCTCGGCGCCGCCACCGATCCGGCGGCATTACGACTGCGCTGCCCGCTGCTCGGCACTGACGACCGCTGCACGGTCTACGCGGTGCGACCGCTGTCGTGCCGCGCCTTCACCTCGACCTCGCTGCCGCGCTGCCAGCAGGTGGTGTTCGGCAACGACCCATCCGCCGGCGGCGTGGCGCAGAACGCCGCGCATTTCCGCATCCATCTGGAAGCCACCTCTGCGCTCGAACAGGCGGCCCGCGACCGCGGACTGCCCGATGCGCAGCAGCCGCTGGCGCAGGCGCTGCTCGAAGAATGGCGGGGGCCAGCGATCTGACGATCAGCATGACGGCTTACGCCGCCTTGGCCAATCCCACCTCGGCCCAGATTGCCACCAGCGCCTGGACCAGGTGCTCGATATCGTCGTCGCTGTGGTGCGGCGACGGGGTAATGCGCAGGCGTTCGGTGCCGCGCGGCACCGTGGGATAGTTGATCGGCTGCACGTAGATGCCGTAGCGGTCGATCAGGGCGTCGCTGATCTGCTTGCACAGCACGGGATCGCCCACCATGACCGGCACGATGTGGCTGGGGTTGTCGAGATGAGCGACACCGCTCTCATCGAGCCGCCGCCGCAGCCGCGCCACCCGGTCCTGATGCCGTTCGCGCTCCGCCGCGCTTTGCCTGAGATGACGGATGCTGGTCAGCGCTCCGGCCGCCACCGCCGGCGGCAGCGACGTCGTGAAGATAAAGCCGGACGCGAAACTGCGGATGAAGTCGCAGATCGTTGCCGATGCCGCGACATAACCTCCAATGACGCCGAATGCCTTGGCCAGCGTGCCCTCGATGACCGCGAGACGGTGGCTGATCCCTTCGCGGTCGGCGATGCCGCCACCGTTCGGTCCGTACAGGCCGACGCCATGGACTTCATCCAGATAGGTCATGGCGTTGTGGGCGTCCGCCACATCGCAGAGTTCGGCGATCGGCGCGATGTCGCCGTCCATCGAATAAACCGACTCGAAGGCGACCAGCTTTGGTGCGTGCGGGTCGAGATCGCTGAGCTTGCGTTCGAGATCGCGCGGATCGTTATGGGCAAAGACACGGGTCTCGCAGCGGCTGTGCCGGATACCCTCGATCATGGAGGCGTGGTTGAGTTCGTCCGACAGAATGGTGCAACCAGGCATCCGCGAGGCCAGCGTGCTCAGCGAGGCCATGTTGGACACATAGCCCGAGGTGAACAGCAGCGCGGACTCCTTGCCATGAAGGCTGGCCAGTTCCTGCTCCAGCAGCACCAAGCGTGGTCTCGTGATGGCCGCCTATCTCGACGGCGAAAGCCGGGACCGGCTCTCCGAACGCTATGGCGTTCCGGTGAACACCATCAAGACCTGGATACGGCGCGCGCTGATCGAGATCAGATCGAACTTGCAGGGGCCAGGCGGTGCGACCGAGTGGGCAAGCCTTCGTCGGGGGCCGGCGACGTCCTATGCAGACCGCGCATGACCCACCGGATGGCGCCCTCCGTCCCCGATCGCGAGAGACACGTCGTCGCTGACTGTTGGCGCTGGATGTCGCTCACGGTCAGCTATGCGCCAGAAGCCATCGTTCAGAGGGAAGGATCACTCTCCCCCCAGTCCGATCCTGTTCGGCATCCGCTTCTCGATGTTGAACTTGAGCAGCGCGGCGGAGCGGAAGATGCCGTGGGCGAACTTGCCGTAAGGCAGCGTCAGGAACAGCGCCATCACGGTCCCCAAATGAATCGCCAGCCACAGCGCCATGGCACCGGTGTCGCGCAGCAGCAGGAGCGCAAAGCCGGTGATGCTGACCAGCAGCAACAGCATGATGAAGCCGCGGTCCATCGCCTTCTGATTGGCATCGGAGCGCAGCGCATCGCGCTGCAGATTCAGCCAGAGCAGGCCAATCGGCCCGACGATCAGCCCGATGCCGCCAAGCGAGCCGAGAATGACCGGCGCGCTGGTGAAGGCATAGGGCGCATGCAGGTTCCAGAGATAGTGATACAGCGTCGCCACGCAGGTGGCGGCAAAACACAACAGGAAGCCGTACAGCGTGAATTGATGGAAGCGGCGACGCCACAGTGAGAAGGCGTCGTCATTCTCGTTGCAGCCCTCGCCATGGCCACCGCCGAGATAGCGCAATCGCGCGACGTCGGTGACCGCTTCGGCCATCGCCGGCATCCGCGCCTTGGCGGCCGCGGCGATATCGGCTGGATGGTCACCCTTGGTCGGCGAAACTTCGCGCCAGAATTTGGTGACGCCGATGCCGAGCGCCAGGATGGCGAACAGGAACACGATGCCGAACAGCGCGGCCAGGAAATTATGCGGGAAGATCGCGTAGAAATTGCCCTGCAGCGGCTCGTGGATCAGCCGCCCCGTCATCGCGATGACCAGGATCATGAACAGTGCCAGACCGCCGGACAGTGCGAAAGCGACGGTGAGGCCGGCGCGCTCATAGAGCGCCCCGAAGGCGCGCGGCCACGCATAATCCTGATAGGTGCGCACCCGCAATTTGGCCATCGCCTGCGGGACATTGACGGCGAATTCGTGCGGCGGCGCATATTGGCACGCATAGAGGCACGAACCGCAGTTGTGGCAGAGGTTGGCGAGATAATGGGTGTCGGCGGCATTGAAATCGAGCCGCCGCGTCATCGCCGGAAACACGGCGCAGAATCCCTCGCAATAGCGGCAGGCATTGCAGATCTGCATGATCCGCGCGACCTCGGCCTCGCCGGCCGTCATTGCTGCGGCGAAGTTGACGCCGCCCTCGCAGGCGCCGCCGGCGACGGGCGCGACCAACTCAGTGACCGGCGGCATAGCTGAACTCCTCGTGGAATGTGGGGTGGCGATGGCCGGCGCTGGCGGCGGCGTTGACGCCGGCGATGCGGCCGAAGGCGGTGCCGATGCTCATGCCGACGCCGGCGGTGTAGCCCTTGCCGAGCACATTGCCGGCAACCATCTCGCCGGCGGCAAACAGGTTGTCGCTCGGCGCGTTGCCGAACCGGCAGGCGGCGGTGGCATCGGTCTTCATGCCCAGATAGGTGAAGGTGATGCCGGGCCTGAGCGGATAGGCATAAAACGGTGCGGTATCGATCACCCGGGCCCAATGGGTCTTGGCCGGTGTCAGCCCCTCGGTGCGGCAATCATCGAGCGCGGTGTGATCGAAAGTGCCGGGCCGGCAAGCTGAATTGTAAGCGGCCAATGTCGCGACAAAGGTCGCGGGATCGACGCCGATCTTGACCGCAAGCTCCTCCAGCGTGTTGGCCGTGGTGCCGTCGAACACCGGCGGCATGAAGCGGCCGATGGCTTTCTGATCGATGATCGACCACGCCGTCTGGCCGGGCTGCTGTGCCACCAGACGGCCCCAGATCGCATAGCGCTTCGGCCAGAAGTCTTCGCCTTCGTCATAGAAGCGTTCGGCGTCGCGATTGACGACGACGCCAAGCGACACGCAATCGATCCGCGTGCAGATGCCGCCGTCGTACAGGGGCGCGCGGGCATCGATGGCGACACAGTGCGCCTGGGTGGGATCGCCGATGGTTTCCGCGCCTGCGTCGATCATGAACTTCAGCAGGACGCCCTGATTGAAGCGGGTGCCGCGGATCAGGAAATTCTCCGCGGTCCATTCGCCACGCTCGTTCTGGCCCCAGGCCTCGCGCTGCCATTCCAGATTGGACTCAAAGCCGCCGCAGCCGAGCACGCAGCTCTTGGCCTCGATGCGCTCGCCGGCCTCGGTGATGGCGGCGATGAAGCGGCCGTCCTTCACTTCAAGACTCTTCACCGGCGAATCGTAACGGATCTGCACGCCAAGCGCTTCGGCGCTGCGATAATACGCATTCACCAGCGCCTTGCCGCCGCCCATGAAGAACGCATTGGTCCTCGCCACATGCAGTGCACCGGACAGAGGTGGCTGGAAATGCACGCCATGCTTGCGCATCCACGGCCGGCAGCGCGACGAATGGCGGATGACCATCCGCGCCAGCGGCTCGTCCGTGAGGCCGCCGGTGACCTTCAGGAGATCCTGCCAGAATTCCTCTTCGGGATAGGCCTCGATCAGCACGTCCTGCGGTTCGTGATGCATGCAGCGCAGGTTGCGCACATGCATGGAATTGCCACCGCGCCATTCCTTCGGCGCCGATTCCAGCATCAGCACCGAGGCGCCGGCCTCGCGCGCCATCAGTGCCGAACACAGCGCCGCGTTGCCGCCGCCGATCACCAGCACGTCGGGCTGTGCAGAGATTGTTGCCATGGATCAGGAAGTCCCTTCGCAATGTGCCATCGTCAGCAATGCAGTCAGCCGCGATAGGCTGGCCACTCTCCACCGAGGTTGACCGTGAGCGCCTGCGCCACCGGGCCAAGCACGCGTTTCATTTCGGCGATCTCCGCTTCGCCGAAGCGTTCGCGCGGCCCCGACAGCGAGATCACCCCGATCAGCATGCCGCGCGGGCCGAACACCGGCGCCGCCACCGCCGCGCAGCTCGGATCGCGCTCGCCCAGTGACACATCCGACCCGACCCGGCGAATGGCGTCGTAACGTGGGCCGGTGCTACCGGCATAAGCCAGAATGATATGCCCGGCCGCACCGCGCAGCAGCGCGTAACTCTGACCGGCCTCGACGCGATCGAGCGTCGCATGGCGCGAATTGACCCGGTACAGGCAGAGGCGGTTATCGGCATCCTGCCGGACATGGAACGATGCGCTCTCGGTGCCGCGATCGACCAGTTCCTGCAACGCGGGCACCACGTGATGCCCGAGCGCATTCTTGCGGGAGAAGGCTGCACCAAGGCGGAACGCCGCCGGCCCGAGGTCGTAGCTGCCGTCAGGCAGCCGCGTGACATAGCCGTTCGCGATCAGCGATCCCAGCAGCCGCAGGATCGTGCTCTTGTAAAAGCCGGTGCGCACCGCCAGTTCGGCCAACGTCATCGTTTGGTCGGCGCTTTCCAGCGCAGCCACGATCGACAGTGCCCGCTCGACCGCAGCCACGCCCTCGCCGGCGTCGCGAACGGCCGGCTGGGGCTTCACTTGTGAGGGCGCGGGCTTCTTCATGGGTATCCGTCAGGCCGTGTGCGACGCCTTGATCACGCGCGCCAGTACTGGCCAGTAGAGATCGCCATGCCCGGCGTCAATCGCCTCGCCGAGCAACTTGTCGGCGAGTTCCGCTCCCTGCAACCTGATGTCGACGGACTTGGCGAGATCGAGCGCGTAGCTGATATCCTTGCGGGCATATTCGGTCGAGAAGGCACGTTCCGGGAAGGTGTCCGGCAACATCGCCTTCATGCCGTGATTGCGCAGGGCAAAGCTGTCGGCGGACCCCTTGGCAAGCGTCTCGAAGACCACTTTGGGATCGAGCCCGGCGCGCTTCGCCGTTTCCAGCGCCTCGCCCAGCGCGACGACGGTTTCCATCAGCACCATGTTGTTGAGGATCTTGACCACCTGCCCGGCGCCGACAGCGCCACAATGAGTGATGTCGGTGGCGAAGGTCGCGATCAGCGGCTGCAATTTCGCGAAGATCGCCGCATCGGCGCCGACCATCACGCTCAGCGTGCCCTCTTCCGCAGCCTGCCGGGTCCGCGCGATCGGCGCATCGGCATAGGCCGCACCTTTGGCAGCGAACCGCTTGGCGAGTTCGCGGCTGGCTTCCACCGGCGAGGTGCCGAGATCGACAATGGTGTGGCGCGCCTGCGCATGGGCGACCAGCCCATCGTCGCCGTCACATACCGCGGCAACATGCTTGCCGCTCGGCAGCGCCATAAAGATCACGTCGCAGCTGTTTGCCAGCTCGGCGAGCGTCGCCGCGCGCTTGACGCCGGCCTCCGCCAGCCGTTCGAGCGGCGCATCGGCGCGGTCGAAGCCGTAGACCGGCAGGCCCGACTTGCGTGCCAGATTGCGGCACATCGGCTCGCCCATGACGCCCAGACCGATAAAACCAATGGCATTCGTCATGCCGTATTCCTTCTATTCCAAGTTCAATTGAGAAGCGGGCGCAGCCGGGCTGCGCCCGCGATCTCGCGGCGGCTCAGCCCTTCGCCAGCGGGCACCCGCCTTCGCTCATCGGCCGGAATGCCTGTTCGCCCGGCGAGGTCGTGATCACCTTATAGTAGTCAAATTTGTATTTCGACTCTTCGGGCTTCTTCACCTGCACCAGATACATGGTGTGCAGCACGCGCCCGTCGGGACGCACGACGACATCCTTGTTGTACATGTCGTTGACCTTCATTTCGTGCATCTTCTGGGCAACGATGGCGGGGTCCTTGGTGCCGGCGGCCTTCACCGCCGCAAGATAGTGATGTACGCCGCTATAGACGCCGGCCTGCACCATGCTCGGCACCTTGCCGCCAGTCAGCGCCAGGTAACGCTTGGTCCAGGCACGGGTCTCATCGTTGAGATCCCAATAGAACGAGGTCGTCACCTGCAACCCCTGGGTCGCCTTGAGGCCGAGCGCATTGACGTCGGTAATGAAGACCAGAAGACCGGCGAGCTGCTGCCCGCTTTCGACGATGCCGAATTCGCCGGCCTGCTTGATGGCGGTCTGCACGTCCGCACCGGAGGTGGCAAGTCCCACCACCTTGGCCTTCGAGCCCTGCGCCTGCAGCAGGAATGACGCCATGTCGGTCGTGCCCAGCGGATGCGCGGCCGAGCCGATCACCTTGCCGCCGGCCGCCTCGATGAACTTGGTGGCGTCGCGCTGCAGTGCATGGCCGAAGGCGTAGTCCGCCGAGATGAAATACCAGGTCGAGCCTCCGGCCTTGGTCACCGCTTCGCTGGTCAGCTTCGACAGCGCGTAGGTGTCGTAATTAAAGTGGAACGAGATCGGCGAACAGGACTTGCCGGTGAAGTCCGACGAGCCGGGGCCGCTGATGGTGAAGATCTTGTTCTTCTGGCGGGCGACTTCGAGGATGGCGAAGCCGGCGGACGATGCCGCGCCGTCGGCGATCATGTCGACGCCTTCGGTGTCGAACCAGCGGCGCGCAGTGGATGCCGCGATGTCCGCCTTGTTCTGGTGATCGGCCGAGATCACCTCGATCTTTTGCCCGAGCAACTCGCCGCCGAAATCTTCCGCCGCGAGCTTTGCGGCAGCCACCGAACCCGGGCCGCCGTTGTCTGCGAACACGCCGGATTGGTCGTTCAGGACGCCGATCTTGATCGTCTCGGCGGCGCCGGCGATTTGCACCGACAGCAGCAGTGCAGCGGATAGATAGAGACTTGTCGTAAATGCCTTGATCGTCATGTGATGCTCCTCCTCAGGTTGCTTTTTGTTGTAGGATCTCTGCGAGGACCGGCGCGATGTAGCGCCTGAACTGCACGGGATTTTCGCTCATCGGGAAATGGCCGAGTTGCTCCATGATGGTCACGTCCGCGCCGTCAATGCTTTCGGCCGTGCGCACGGTATCCTCCGGCATGCAGGAGAAATCGTATTCGCCGGTGAGCAGATACAACGGACAGATCTTCGTATCGATCGCGTTGGTGCGGCCGCGCAGGTCGCCATCGACGCGATAGAAATAAAGATCGCCCTTGAACACGCCGGGGCCGCCCTGTTTGTAGGCCCACAGCGTTTCCATCCGGGCCGCCGCCGGACTTTGCGGCGCGACCAGGCCGGAGACCAGCGCCGCGCAAACCTCGCCGCCGTGAATGTCCGGACGGTTCAGCCAGGCGGTGTCGTACCACGGCGCCTGGAAATCCGCGGCTTCCAGACCGATCAGCGCGCTGAATTCGCTGGCATGATCGATGGCGAGATTAAGCACAATGCGGCCGCCGATCGAGCATCCCATGACCACCGGTCTGTCGAGCGCCAGCGCGGCGCAGAATGCACGAATGGTGTCGGTGTAGCGCGCCGTGGTCAGCTGATATTCACTGCCATCCCATGCCTCAGGCGGATTCGACTTGCCGTGCCAGGGCATGTCGAAGGCGATGATTCGATAGTGTTTGGTAAATTCGGGATCGGCGAGCAGATAGCGCCACTGCCGCCCGTCGGAGCCCGCGGTGTGCAGGCAGACGAGCGGAATACCCTGCCCGGCTTCCTCGAAATAGATTCGGTGAGTGATGCCGTCGATATCGACATGCACGTAGCGGCCGATCATCGGCTCAATGTAAGCTGTCATGCCGCGCCTCCCGTCCCGCGCGGCAGAGCCAACAGGTCCTTGAAATATTGCAGGTTGGTCATGAAAGGTCGGATATCGCCGTCGAGCGTGGCCACACCGCGCTTGGTCAGCGAAAGCAGATCGTGCCATCCGGCCTTCGGCATCGGTTGCCAGAACGCGGTCCATGCCGCGGGCGTGGCCCGGTAGCCGAACGTCCAGGAGCGCATCAACACTGGCGCCGGCGCCATGTCGACGATGCGCCCGGCGTGGATGGCGACGTGAAACGCCTGCTCGGTCGATCCGAGCAGACAATCGACATCGAGGAAACGCCCGCGCTGGATCAGCGCGGCGTCGCCGTCGAGCAGGGCCGGAAGCCGCGCGAAGGCCGCGGCCACGTCGTCGTCAGATTTTTTCAAGGCCGGATTCCTTGATGATGCGGCCCCATAGCTCGGTCTGCTTGGTGACGTGATCGGCAAGGCCTTGCGGCGTGCTGGTATCGGGCTCGAGGCCGATACCGGCAAAGAACTTCTTGGCCTCATCGGTGGCCATCACCTGGAGGAAAGCCTTGTTGAGCTTTTCGACGACGTCGGCCGGGACGTTCTTCGGTCCGAACAAGCCGCTCCACGCGGCAAAGTCGTAGCCGGGCAGACCGACCTCGGCCATCGGTGGCACCTCGGGCAGCGAGGCAACCTTGGCAAGAGTCGTGACGCCGAGTGCACGCAGGCTGCCCTGGTTGATGAATTCGCGGGTCACCGCCACGTCGGTGATGACGAATTCGATGCGGCCGCCGAGCAGATCGGTGATGGCTTGCGGCGTGCCCGGATAGGAAACGCGCACGGCGTCAATGCCCGCCATCGACTTGACGAGCTGCGCCGCCGCCATGCTGCCGGTATTGCCCGAGCCGTAGCTCAGCTTGCCGGGGTTGGCCTTGGCATAGGCGATGAACGTCTTGAGGTCGCTCGCCGGGAAATCCTTCGCCACGACCATGACCAGCGGATTGCGCGTCAGGCGCGCGATCGGCGTGAAGTCGGCCACCGGGTCGAACGGCATCTTGTTGTAGAGATGCACATTGGCCGAATGCGTCGAGTTGGTCGCAAGATAGAGCGTGTAGCCGTCGCCGGGCGCGCGTGCGACTTCCGCGGCGCCGATATTGGCGTTGGCGCCCGGCTTGTTGTCGACGAGGATTTTCTGGCCGAGCACCGCGCCGACCTTATCGGCAAGAAAGCGTGCTTCCACATCGGTGGCGCTGCCCGCCGGAAACGGCACCAGCAGTCGGATCATCTTGGTCGGATAGCTGTCGGATGCGCGTGCCGACGGCGCGACAGCCGTCGCACCGATGGCCAGCAGTGCCGCTGCTACAACCGAGCGCCGCGTCGGCGACCGCTTATCCATCTTGTCCGCTGTCATGTCTCTCTCCCATCCGTCTTTTGGCGGCGTTGGGTCGGCAGGTTCGCGGCGCGACGACACGCCCCTCCCCGATCCGATCCATTCCGCATTGTTCTGTCTAGCAGAATGCTTGTTCTGTTATATCAACATATGATTGGATGCCGCGCAAGTGAGGCGACCTCAATGCCTCCAAGAAATCAGAAGTGGACGCTGCAATGCCCTATCCAGAGATCGAGATGTATGTGGACGGAGGTTGGCGCCGTGCATCCGGCACGCCCATCATCAATCCCGCCGACGAAAGCGTGCTTGGCACCGTGCCGCATGCGAGCCGGAACGATCTGGACGATGCGCTCGACGCCGCCACTCGTGGATTTGCGGTATGGCGCAAGACCGCGCCGAATGCGCGCGCGCAGATCATCCTCCGTGCCGCTGCGCTGATCCGTACCCGCGTCGAGGAGATGGCGACGGCGATGGTCCTTGAGCAAGGCAAACCGCTCGATCAGGCCCGTCTTGAAGTCTTGCGGGGCTGCGAGATCATCGAATGGGACGCCACCGAAGGCATGCGCATCTATGGCCGCGTGATTCCAGCCGGTCCTCAACTGCAGCACACGGTGTATCGCCAGCCGATCGGCCCGGTTGCGGCATTCTCGCCGTGGAATTTTCCCATGAGCTCACCGGCTCGCAAGGTCGCCGGGGCGCTGGCGTCGGGCTGTTCGATCATCCTTAAAGCCTCGGAAGAGACGCCGGCCGGCGCGCTGCAACTGGTCCGCGCCTTCCACGATGCCGGCCTGCCCCCGGGCGTGCTCAATCTCGTCTTCGGCGACCCCGCGGAGATTTCCAGCTATCTGGTGCCGCATCCAGCGATCCGGCTGATCACCTTCACCGGCTCGGTGCCGATCGGCAAACATCTCGCCGCGATGGCCGGCCAGCACATGAAGCCGGCGATCATGGAACTGGGCGGCCATGGTCCGGTGATCGTCTGCGACGATGCCGATCCCGTGACCACCGCAAAGGCGTCGGTGATTACCAAATCGCGCAATGCCGGCCAGGTCTGCGTCGCGCCGACGCGATTCTTCGTCCATGAAAAGCATTACGAGAGCTTTGCGCAGACCTTTGCCGAAGGCGCGGCGAGCTTGAAGATGGGCAATGGCATGGATCCCTCCACCCAGCTCGGGCCACTGGCGAACCCGCGCCGCATCGCGGCGATGGAGCATCTGGTCGCGGATGCCAGGCAGCGCGGCGCGCGTGTCCTCGCCGGCGGCGAGCGCGTCGGCAATCGCGGCTACTTCTATCCGCTCACGGTTCTGGCTGACGTGCCGGACGATGCGCTGGCCATGACCAATGAACCGTTCGGGCCGCTCGCGCTGATCAATCCAGTGCGTGATCTCGACGAGGCGATCGCGAAAGCCAATGCCCTGCCGTTCGGCCTTGCGGCTTACGCCTTCACGACATCGGCGAGCAATGTGCAGCGCCTGTCCGAGGATGTCGAAACCGGCAACCTCACCATCAACCACTTCGTCGCCTCGACAGCGGAAACCCCGTTCGGCGGCGTCAAGGACAGCGGCTACGGTCGCGAAGGCGGTATTGAGGGTCTCGGTTGCTACACCGTCACCAAGAATGTCTCGCACAAGTTTGCATGAGACGGCGCAAAGGCGGCTTCTGCCCGGCCACCACCGGGCGTCGCCCTGCGCCGGCCACTTCGGACCGTTGGCGATGAGTCCTGATCGCTGTTAAGACCAAGAGGTCGAGGCACCAGATCGCCGACAAACAATTCAAAAATGAAGGAAGAGACGAGGGATGACGCCGCTACAGCCGACTTACGAAATCTATGCGATCCGCTACGCGACCATGACGGCCCGGACGCCGCAGATGAATCATTTGTCCCCGGACCCGCACGAGACGACAGCAGCCGATCTGGATTATTTCGTCTGGCTGATCCGCGGCAAGGATCGCGATATTCTTGTGGATACCGGCTTCAACGAGGCTGCGTCGAAGTCGCGCAAGCGGACACTCGACATGAATCCGGTGGACGCGCTGGCCCGGTTCGGCGTCCAGGCCGAGAATTTGCGCGACGTCATCATTACCCACCTGCACTATGATCACGCCGGAAATCTGGATCGTTTTCCCCGTGCAACGTTCCACCTGCAAGATCGGGAAATGAGCTATGCAACGGGCCGCTGCATGTGCAGCGGCGTGTTGCGACATCCCTTCTCCGCGGAGGACGTCACGCTGATGGTGCGGCATGTCTACGATGAGCGTGTCATCTTTCATGATGGCGACGGCGAGGTCGCACCCGGCGTCACGCTACATCGCGTCGGCGGACACTCCGATGGGCTGCAGGTGGTCCGCGTGGCGACAGCGCGCGGTCCCGTCGTATTGGCATCCGACGCCTCGCACTACTTCGCGAACATGCACCGCCGCAGCCCATTTCCGATCGTCTACAATATTGGCGACATGCATAACGGCTGGACGATCTGCGAGCGCCTGGCAGGCCACCCCGACCGCATCATTCCCGGCCACGATCCTCTCGTCAGGAAGCTCTACAGGCGAGTTGAAGGAGAGATCGATGCCTATGCATTGCACGAGGAGCCGTCACAGTCCTTCATGCGGCCGGACGCGCCGGATTTTCCCCAGACTTCGTAGCACGTACGCGGCAGCAGTCTGACGTTCGATCGCGGCCGAGACTGACATCCCCGCCATGCTCCGCTCACCGGCCATCGTAAGGCCGCTGCAGTAGCGTTTCATAACAAGAACCTAGAGATTGGAGCGGGTGGAGGGAATCGAACCCTCGTATTCAGCTTGGAAGGCCGAATTTGCTTGAGACCGCTCCGATTTCTAATGCGCGCAAACAACTGAAAACCCTCATTTTTCCCCTATTTTACCTCCTATAGACGCCTGATGCTTTATACGCATATCGGTAGCTGTTGTTGTATGAGCGTTGTACGGGGGCGAGAGTGGTCAAAAAGGTTGGATACGAACGAGAAACGAAGAAAATCGCCCATGATTGGGACCTGCAGCCGGCTTACTCCTTCAGCAAAAGCGGAAAATTGGTGGGAAAGGTCGCTGAGTGGTGTGTCGCTGACGCGCCGGGCCTGACGCTCAGAATAACACCAGGAAAGGTCGTTTGGTACATTCGGCGGCGAGACTTTTCATTACGTCTCGGCCTCGCGCAGGAAATCGGCGTCGAGACGGCAAAGTATTACGCCAAACAGGTTCACTTAGCTGCGGAACGCAAGCGTGAAGTTCGCGTTCGTTGCCCGATGATCTTAAATGTCTGATCGCGGCTAGAGCAGCGGCACATACCGGCGGGGGAAGTGCCGTCGTAAAAATGAAGCCTGGCGCATACGACCGCACCGCATCCACCCAACTGGTACGACCGGCGATATAGCCCCCAAGGCCTCCGAAAGCCTTGGCCATCGTTCCCTCGATAACGTCGACCAGATCGGAAACTCCATCTCTTTCTGCAACGCCAGCGCCCGTGGGACCGTACATCCCTACCGCATGGACTTCGTCGCAATAGGTCATAGCATTTTGCGAGTGGGCCAATTCGCATATCGACCTTATCGGCGCAAAATCCCCGTCCATCGAGTAAAGGCTCTCGAAGAGTACGATTTTTGGCCGACGATATCCCGCCTCTTTGAGCAGATGCTCCAGGTGCTTCAGATCGTTATGGCGGAAAATCTGCTTTGCGCAATTGGCTTGGCTTACGCCTTCGATCATGGAGTTGTGATTCATCTCGTCAGACAAGATCAGGCAGTCAGGGATGAGTTTTGCTATCGCCGCGATGCTCGACTGGTTCGCGACGTACCCCGAGGTGAAAACAAGCGCGGCTTCCTTAGCGTGAAGCTCCGCAAGCTCGCTTTCGAGTTGGACCAGAGGATGGTGGGTGCCCGCGATGTTGCGGGTCCCTCCTGATCCCGTACCCAGGCGGAGAGCCGTGTCGACCATAGCCTTCACAACGGACGGGCTTTGGCTCATACCGAGATAGTCGTTCGAGCACCATATGGTCACTTCGCGAGGACCGCTCGGTGAATGCCAGGTGGCAAGAGGAAATCGCCCTGCCACCCTCTCGATGTCTGCGAACGTCCTATACCTGCGCTCTTCCTTTAGGAGCTTGGTAGCCCGGTCGAATGCGTCGTTGAAATCGAATGACTTCATCTCAGTCAATTCCAGGATCGATTCATTGACGGCCGCATTGCCTATTTCAAACGATGCGTACATCGACGGTACGGCATTCGCCGCCGAACCCGACCTGGCATATTTCAGCTGAGACATTGAAATTACCTGCTTTTCTGGCTCCGCTCCGTCGGGGGATGGCGGAACCGTCCCAACAATCCATGAGTCAGGAAAGAAGTGGACGCAACTTTAAAACGTGGTTATACATTTATGGAAAGTTCTTTATGATGTCAAATACATCAATACTGACGGATTGAGCAATTGAAGGTCATCGGCCATTTTCAAGGTGTACTCGGTCAAATCGCCATTTGGGAAAGCGAGACGTCGGGCGACCGGCTCTATCGCGAGGGTGAGATTTTCCAGAGTCAGAGCTCCCCGTCCGGAGAAAGCCGGTTCCCGTACGTCCAGATGGTCAGGCGCTTCCTTGAGCCGACAAAAAACATACTGCTTCTGGGATGTGGCGGCGGCAACCTTGCTACTATGCTGGTGCGCAGCGGGAAGCGGGTCGTCGTCGTCGATTGCAACCCGACCAGCTTCGAGATCGCGCAAAATTACTTCGGCATGCCGAAGGAGATTCCGTGCGTCACCGCTGACTTTCGGGAGTTTCTGCTTGAAACGACGGAGACGTTCGACGGGATCGGAATCGATGTCGGGGGGCCCGGCTTCTGTTATGAGGAGCAGTTCGACGCCGCCACCTGCAGGTCGATCGTCGACAGGCTGAATCCGGGAGGACGGACGATCATCAACATGCTCGTCGCCACCGATTTCGACAGTGCCCCCGACAAGATCGGGATGCGTCTGTCGACGGACATGACGCGCGGCTGGATCTTGGACCAGCCTGGCGAACTGAATCGGAATGTATTGATTGCGACTCTTCCGAAGGTTAGAGGCCCGGCAAACAAACGACACATGTCCGAACTTCGCCAGTTGGGTCCCCTATGGGATCTGCGCCGCCCGCGACCTCCGCTACCGACCGCCCCGTCACCGTCGACGTATCCTGTGGTTCGAGATGGCCGTAACAACCCGCAAAGTCGCTCGGGCCGAATCTGCCCCCAGCAGGCTTCGTAACTTCCGTATCTGTCCGCGTTTCATCGTCCTCTTTGGGATCTGGGTTTGGGACGCAACCGTCAGTCCGACTGCGAATCCGGAAGGTCACGAATGTCCGCAAGTGAAACTATTGGTCCTGTCCGGTTTTGGCCCGCGATACGCCGCGCCGCCCGACGGAAATGCCCGCAGTGCGGTGAAGGAAACCTTTTTCAGAGCTATCTGCGGCAGGTCGATAGATGTTCGGCCTGCGGAGAGAGCTTCGGTCTCATCCATGCCGACGATGGTCCGGCCTGGCTCACGATCGGCGTCGTCGGTCATGTCGTCGTTCCGATGGCCTTGTTCGCCGAAACTCACTCACAGTGGCCTCTTCCGGTCAGTATGGCCCTTTGGCCTTTGTTGGCGTTGATGTTGACGTTGGCGGTTCTGCCGTTGGCGAAGGCTATGTTCATCGCGGCAATCTGGGTGACGAAGGCGCCCGGAATTGAATAAGCGGACAACGCTTTTGGCCTCAACCCTCGCAGCGAAGGCATTTTCTGTAAGTGTTGAAAATAGGCCAGGACTGACAACCTGGAACAGGCATAGCAGTCGAAAGCAAAGACCTAATAAATTCTACGCTTGGATCGCTGTCGCTACTCGCTGCCTTGGACTTGCTTTTTTCTTTATAGAATTCTTTCTGGGTATCGAACTCAGCTCGGTAGCGTTTTTTGCTGACAGCTTGGGCTTCCTTGAAGCGGCAGCGCTGGGGTTTTGAGCGCGTCAGAAATCGGCTGGAGCATTTCCGGACGAGAGATATTTTGACGCGTCTCGAGCGCGCTTCTCCTGGTCCCGACATGCTTCATTTTTTGGATGACCGTCCCAAACTACCGGTCGGAGAGGCTACTCCGGCTGTGCCGCTGGCTGTCACCGGTGACGCGCTGTTGCTGGTCGATCTCTCTGGTCTTTTCGCCGTCAAACAAGGCATCGTGGCGCATATGGGACCTGTTGCTGTCCTTCGCCGCCACGCCAAGATCAGCGCGGTGCTTGTCTTGGCCGAGTTGTTGATCCAGGCGTCGGATTCGATGTGGCCGGACGTCTTGGCCGGCCTCTACATCTTTTGCATGAATGCAAACGCGACCCAGAACATCAATTTTTCCGCCCAGGGGCCTGCCTAGTTAGATCGCACGTACGGATCGTAAGCGGGATTCCACATCTTTTGCCTGATGGCCCGGACAAGTGCCGCTTCGCCTGCATCGATGGCGAGCATTTCGTCCTGAGCCTTCGACCCGACGGCTTTTGCGATCTCGAAGGCTATGCCTCGGAGCGCAGAGACCGGCGGCAGGATATTTCCGTTGGGGCTGACGGTCAGCCGGGATATATCCGCTAACGTCTTGGCGGCAGCCATGAACATTCCGTCGCTGATACGCAGCGCCTTGGATGCGACAGCCCCGAGCCCAACTCCTGGGAAAATGTAGGAGTTGTTCACCTGATCGGCGCTGAACATGACGCCATTGCGCTCGAATGGCGGGAACGGGCTGCCTACGCCGACAATGGCCCGGTCATCCGTCCATGCATATAGATCCGCGGGTTCCGCTTCACAGCAAGCGGTCGGATTGGAAAGCGGAAAAATGATCGGACGAAACGTGCCCTCGGCCATCTTTCGTACGATGGCTTCGCTGAATGCACCACGTTGACCGGAGACGCCAATCAGGACGGTCGGTTTCACTCGAGTAACCGTCTCGAGTAGATCGACGCCGCCTTTGGCTCCGCGTGTCCAGTGCACGACATCTTGCGCTGCGCGAGCGAATGGGTACTGGCTCGTCGACAATTCTGGCATATCGTCTAGTAGCAGGCCGTTCACGTCGACCATGAAGATGGAGCGCGCGGCGGCGGCGTCGGAAAGGCCGGCTTCGACCATCGCGCGAACGAGAAGCCCGGCAATTCCGCAGCCCGCCGATCCCGCGCCAAGAATACAGATCCTCTGGTCCGTAATCGGCACGTTGGTGACGTTGAGTGCCGCCAACAGAGTGCCTGTCGCGGCGGCGGCGGTCCCCTGCACGTCGTCATTGAAGGTGCAAAGTCGATCCCGATATCTGTTCAGCAGGCGTAGCGCGTTGTTTCTGCCGAAGTCCTCCCACTGCAGGACGACGTGAGGCCAACGATCGTTAACCGCGACGACAAAAGCATCAAGAAATTCGTCGTATTGCTCCCCGGTCACTCGGGGATGGCGCCAGCCCATGTAGAGCGGGTCGTTTAGGAGTGCCTGGTTGTCCGTTCCGACATCCAGGAAGATGGGCAGCGTGGTCGACGGATGAAGTCCGGCACAGCAGGTGTATAGAGCAGTCTTCCCGATGGAGATGCCCATCCCGCCTACCCCCTGATCGCCGAGGCCGAGCACGCGTTCGCCGTCGGTGACAACGATTACCTCCACGTTGTCGAAGCGATCGTGCGAAAGGATGCGCTTCATCTGGTTCTGCAATGGAATGCTCAGAAAATAGCCCCGTGGCCGCCGGAATATCCTGCTGAACTGCTGCGAGCCGGGGCCTACCGTCGGCGTATAGACGATGGGCAGCAGTTCTTCGGTATTCGAGACGAGCAGGCTGTAGAAGAGCGTTTCGTTGGTGTCCTGCAGGTCTCGCAGATACACATAACGATCGAGATCGTTTGACAGACCGCGCAGGGCGAGGAGCCGGCGCTCGACCTGTTCTGCGAGGGTCGAGACGTGCGCAGGCAGAAGCCCGTTCAGGCCGAACTCCCAGCGCTCACGTTCGGTGAAGGCCGTCCCTTTGTTCAGGGCCGGACTTGTCAATAACTCGTACCCGCTTTGAGAAACCGGCACCGCGTCGTGATGCAGTCCGATATCGAGGTTTGTCATGTGCGCATTTCTCTCATATATCGCCGTTGAATGACAATCGTTGGCTTCGCAGCGCCGCGGCTAGATCCAAATCCGGAACCATACAGGCGACCGGTCGCTATGACGGCCTGGTACCAGAACAGGCGGCCGTGGCCCCATGCCGTTCAAGTCGCAGACTGGACCGCCGTCCGCGCGTGCGATCGTGGGGTTACCTAGAGGCTCAATCCCGGATCCTGGGAACCAACCGCCCTTGCATCGCCCTGTGATTGTGCTGCAGGGCGATGAGAAGGCTTTTCAGGACCCTCAGCGGCCAGAGGGTCAACGCGAGAATCATCGGAACCCACAGCGCCGCGTGTAGCCAGTATGGAGGCTGGTATTTGACCTCGGTGACCAAGGCCGCTCCGACCACGATTGCGCCTGCGATCATGATAACAAATATAGCAGGCCCGTCGCCCGAATCCGCGAAACTGAAGTCCAGGCCGCACACGTCGCATTGAGGTTTCAGGGTCAGATAACCACTGAACAACCTGCCCTTGCCGCATCGGGGACAACGGCACAGTAGGCCTGCCAGGTATGGTGACGGCATGCCCTCAGGAGCTTGCTTGTCTAGGAATTTCATTCCAACTTTCCGGATGGTCGCGTCTGGCGGCCAGCCCATTTTTCGGATTCGCTAATGGAAACCAGTTTCCGCGAGCCGAATGGAAACCGCGGCGCAAGGTACGTCGACAAGGGCCGTCTCGACGCTCGCGGTCTGCTGGCGGTCGGGATAGTCCGCCAGATTGGCGGCGACCGTCAGGCAGAAGAGCGTCCGGCCGTCGCGGCCACCCAACTGACAGGCCACCGCATGGCGTCCTGGCACGTGGACGCGATGGGTGACTCGCCCGCCTTGGAGTATCCGCACGAAAAGCGGCTGCCGCGCAGCCGCCGCCCAGACAGCTCCCTCCGAATCCGCGCAGATGCCGAGTGGGCTCATTCTCTCGAAATTCGCGAAGACCTTTCTATGCAGCAATTCGCCATCGCCATCGATCTGAAAGGCGAGAACGCGGTTGCCGAGGGTCTCCGAGACAAGGAGGTCATGTGCGCTTGTGATCGCCAATCCGCTCGGATGGGCCATCCCGTGTGCAACCGACCGAACGGCACCATCTGTCGTAGCCAGAAGCACGCGAGCCGATGAGAAGCCGTCGGGACCGGCGGCGGCGGCGTCGAACGCAGTCACGTACGCGTTTCCGTCGCGCGCGACCGCCAAGTCGCGCAAGAATCCGGCTGCGTGGTCCGACATGTCAGCGTGGACGATCTGGTTCCCGGACCCGAAGTTCAGGATCTTTCGCTGGCTCATCGACGCGACCAGCAGGTCTCCGCCAGGCAAGAACCCCAAGCCGGACGGGCGACTTGGCACGTCCGCGGCAACCGAGACCTTGCCGTTAAGATCGATCCGGAAGACCTTTCCAGCGCGGGTATCGGATACCCACAAGGCGCCCAAGTGCCATCTGGGTGCCTTCAGGCGCCAGAAGCCGCTCGCCAGCAGGCTTGTCTTCAGAGTTTTCGTCATTGTCGGCCGGGCAATCGTTGTTGCAGCACCCCGTAGCTATCGAGCGCGCTCCAGGCTTCGCGAAGTTGAAGGCTTGGGCGGCTTGATGTTCTTCATCTTCGGCTTCGTGATATGCTCTCTTAGCCGGACGCCCCGACCTGTGGCTGAACTGGCGCTGTCGGGATTGATCAATTCGACCCCGGCGCTTTCAAGCGCAGAGACCAACTTCATCAGGGAATCAACGTTGCCGCGAATAACACCGTCGCTCGCCTCCATGCGCTGGATGGTGGGCACGGAAAGATCCGCCAGTTCGGCCGTTTGCCGCTGATCTATGTTCAGCAACGCGCGAGCGGCCCTGAGTTGGTTGGCGGTAATCATAAGCTGTCGGCCTCCGGTGCGATGTTCGCCTAATATAGGTACACTATACAAATCCGCGCTTCAACCATCAATTTACATGCGCAAGATATCATTCCCGTTTTTATGTGCAATCTCCCAGATCGACGGGGTTAGCCTTGCCTCTTGCAATGTAATGGCGCCCCGACGAGCGAGCTGCCAGTCCCTGCGAACACCATTCGCGCAATTCAAATTGGCTTGCATGTTGTACATTACGTGATAAAAGATGTTTTATGCATGTTATTTAATGCCTTGGCTCTTATATGGTGTCGCCGTGCGATTGTTAGGACGTTACTTGGGGCGAAACGGAGAGATCGAGATCGCCGAGTATTCGTCGGACGGCACGCGTGTGTATTTCGAAGAAGGGGTCCGGCAAAGCCAAGCGACGCCCGACGGCGAAAGCATCTTTACCTACGTGAAGCTGATGGAAGAGTTGCTGCGAACGTCGAATAACATTCTTGTCCTGGGGTGCGGCGGCGGAAACCTTGCCACCAAACTGGCCGGGCTCGGGAAACAACTGACGATCGTCGACAACAATCCAATCAGCTTCGTGATCGCGCAACAGTTTTTCAAGCTACCCGAAGACCTGCCTTGCATGGTCTCCGACTTCCGAAAGTACGTTTTCGAGGATCGCACGCAGTATGACGGCATCGCAATCGACGTGGGCGGCCCGGGCTTCCGTTTCAACGAGGAGTTTGATGCTGAGACTTGCGACGCGATCCGCGCCCGACTGGCCACCGGCGGGCGGATCGTGATGAACGTCACGGCCTCGAACGACATCGACCCTATCCCGGACCGGATCGCCGCGCGCCTGGCTGGTGACAGCCTGCATGCATGGATCGTCGACGAGCAAGGGATTGAAGATCGTAATGCAGTTATCGTCTGCGTTCCGGAGAAGCAGATAACTAGGCGTGTTTCCCTCAGGGACGCTATGCGCAACAACCATGAAGAGTGGTCGCTGCGCCGAGGAAGACTGCGCAGCCGCGATGTTGCCTGTGGCGCGCGCAGATGAAGAAGTCCACCCCGGAGCGCCGTGAGACTTGGATCACCGGCATTGGAATCGTCTCGTCCCTCGGAGACGGGCTGGAAGCGACTTGGCGCGCGCTCCAAACGGGCCACATCAATGTGGATGAAACAACATTTGCTCCCTGGATGGTACATCCTTTGGTTCCGCTCGCACTTGATGCTCAGATCCCCAAAAAGGGCGACCAGCGCCAGATGCAGGCGTGGCAGCGCATCGGCACCTATGCGGCGGGCCTTGCCCTGGATTCCGCAGGCATCAAGGACAACAGCGAGATATTGGCGCGGACGGACATGATCGTCGCGGCCGGCGGCGGTGAACGCGACCTGGCGGTCGACAGCGCTATTCTGACAGCGCGCGGCGGCGGGAATTCCGGGCCTGAAATGCTTAACGAACGGCTTATGAATGACCTGCGTCCGACGCTATTTCTCGCGCAGCTTTCCAATCTGCTGGCAGGCAACATTTCCGTCGTCCACGGCGTATCGGGCTCGTCGCGGACGTTCATGGGCGAGGAAGCCGCCGGTGTAGACGCCGTCCGAATCGCATGGGCAAAGATAGCGGCCGGCCAAAGCGAGATCGCGCTTGTCGGCGCGGCTCAGAACGCCGAGCGCAAAGAAATGCTGATGCTGTACGAATGCGGGGGCTTCAATCTCAAGGAAAAGATGTCTCCCGTCTGGTCCCGCAACGGTGGTGGATTCGCTCTCGGGTCCGGCGGAGTATTTCTCGTGCTCGAATCCAGATCCCATGCCGAGTCCCGCGGCGCGGTGCCGTTTGCGCGGCTCGTCAACGTCGTTTCCGCGCACTCCTCTCGCTCTGCGGCTGGCGGGGTGGAAGCCGTTCTAGGAGGCCTGTGGGAGGCTTTGGAAATCGAGGAAGAGCCATCGGCGATCGTCACCGCGGCGTCTGGTGCGTCCCCTGCGGCCGCTGAAGAAAGTGCCTTCCTTTCGGACCATGCCGATACTCCGGTTCGCGCAGTCGGAACTTCCTTCGGACATCTGGTGGAAGCTCAATTTCCGCTGGCGATGGCGATGGCGGCGCTGAGCATATCGCGCGGCGAATTATTTCCTTCGAACGACCCGTCCGGTTTTGAGGTCGAGACGAAAGAAAAGCCGTCTCGAGTCGTGGCCATCGGCGTCGGCCATTGGCGCGGCGAAGGTATGGCGCTCCTCGAGGCCATCGCTTGAAGAAAAATCGATCATGAACCTGCGCACACATCCTGCGGCGCCCCGCGCCACTTCCCTTTACCTCGATAGCGGCGGACGGCCGATCGTCGTCGTCACCGGCATGGGCGTCGTTACCTCGCTCGGCCAAGGCAAAGCGGAGAATTGGGCCAAGCTGACGACCGGAGTGTCCGGCATCAGCACCATCCGGCGCTTTGCCACACATGGCCTGAAGACCCGCATCGCCGGCTGCATCGACTTCGTGAAAGTCGAACCGTTCTCGTCGACAACCCTGGCCGAACGCCTAGCCGATATCGCGATCGAAGAGGCGATCGGCGAATCGGCGATTGGAAGAAAAGGAGACTTCCCGGGCCCCCTGTTCCTCGGATTGGCGCCGGTCGAGGTTGAATGGCCGCAACGCGAAGAAATAGCCCTGGCCTCGGGAGAAACCGGGACGATAGACTACGATATATTGCTTCGAACAAGCGCCAGCGGTCGTTTCGCCCATGTCCATGCGCGCTATCTTTTCGGTTCGGTTGCCGACCATGTCTGCGAGACGTTCGGCACAAAAGGATCGCCCATCTCAGTCTCGACGGCCTGCGCGTCCGGGGCGACGGCAATCCAGCTTGGCGTCGAGGCGATCAGGTGTGGCGAGACCAATGCCGCGCTGTGCATAGCCACTGACGGCTCGGTCAACGCCGAGGCCCTGGTACGTTTTTCCCTGCTGTCCGCGCTGTCGACACATAACGATGATCCCTGCGGTGCATCGAGGCCCTTCTCGAAAGACCGCGAAGGCTTCGTAATGGCAGAGGGTGCGGGTGCACTCGTTCTCGAAAGCCTTGAGGCCGCAAGGGCCCGCGGAGCCCGAATTTTGGGAGTGATCGCCGGTTGCGGCGAGTTGGCGGACACATTTCATCGTACCCGTCCGAAACCGGACGGCAAACCGATCGCGGATTGCATCCGCAAAGCGCTCATCGACGCGGACCTGACCATCGACCAGATCGACTATATCAACGCCCATGGCACCAGCACCGTTGAAAATGATAAGATGGAATATCTTGGCACTGCCGCAGTGTTCGGCGACCGTATCCGCAAGATCCCTGTTTCCTCCAATAAATCCATGATCGGCCACACGCTTTCTGCTGCCGGCATCATCGAGGCGATATTTACGCTGTTGACGTTGGAACACCAGCGGATCCCGCCCACCATCAACTATGATGCCCCCGACCCCGGAATTCTATTCGACGTCGTGCCCAACAAAGCGCGAGACGCGCGGCTTACGACAGGCATGTCGAATTCATTCGGCTTCGGCGGCCAGAATGTGTCGCTGATCATGAGACGGGATCTAAACTGAACTGAACAAGGCCGCGTCGAATGTAAATGCGAGAAAGCGCCAGGTCGACATGCTGTTGCTCCGAGATTGCCGTGCAGCCACAGTGCTTGTGGTGGAAGATGATGAAGTATTGCGCATGTGTTCGGCCGATATAGTCTCCGACGCCGGCTTCGCCCCCGTCGAAGCAGCGAATGCCGACGAAGCGGTGGCCATACTCGAGAGTCGGTCAGACATCGCGCTACTGCTTACCGATATCCAGATGCCGGGTAGCATGGATGGCCTGGAACTCGCCGCAACCGTCCGACGCCGTTGGCCGCGCATCAAGATTATCTTGGTGTCTGGAGGCGTCGAAGCGGCAGAGAGCGACATGCCCGCCGATAGCCGCTTTTTCAGCAAGCCATTCCGGTCGCTGCAAATGATCCAGGCGCTGCAAGAGATGATGCTGGCGTAGCGCCCTCCCCCTTTCAGTTCAAGAGATGAGGCATTGCAATGAGCGGCGATCGATCCAGGCGGCTGAAGGTTGGGGAAGACGTGTACTGGCAAGGTCGGGCGAGTGATCGCGGCCAAGTTGTCGAAAACGGTTGGAGCGCGGTGAAGATACGTTGGGACAACGACGGAATCCTGAATTCGATCTGCCACAATGACATGCTTCACGTCGCTCTTACGCCCATGGAACCTTGATATTGAGATTGAACTGCCGGGCCATCGCTCGGCCAAGAATGGCGGCCAATACGTCCCCGATCGGCCGCACCATCATTGCGGACGGCGGCAAGGAGCAAGGAATGAAAATCATGACTATCGAAAAGCGCGAGCAATACGTCGGGTACGCTGAGTACTGCGTTATTCTGGCAAAACGCGCGACGGACATGGAGTGCCGGGAAATTTTGCGAGGAATGGCATCGGAATGGCTAAAATTGGTCGATGCCGCCGATCATTGACACTGGCTACGGTTCCACAGAATTTCGAATCCCGGGCATGTCGAACCTCGCTGTGATCCGGCCCCTGCATCTCCACGAACCCCGTCCGTGGTTCAGCCTCGACGTTATGATTTCGTCAAACGGCGGAAAACAGTTTGTCCGTCGCTTTAACTAGGTGCCGTTCGGAGCTCCGAGCATCGGCCAAATGGCCGACGAGCGCCCCCGTTAGTGTATAGATGTTGGCACCCTTGATGCGATAGAGTTTCTCGCCCTTGAGGTTGAAGGCGTTCCCGCCCCGAACCACGCCGACCTGCGTTCCCGCACTGTTAAATATATTGCCGTCCACGATAGCCTCCTGAACTCAAGCGGGGGTCTGATGTTTCGCCCGGGCGATCGACGAAGCCGCAAGCAATTGCGCCAATTGGATCGCTATAAGAATTGACCAATATTCAGCCGCTTGGGGTACCGCGAGGGAGCGCAGGCTTAAAGTTCGGAATTTCCTTGGGAATGATCTTGATGGTCCAGCGTTGGGACTCGCTGGACTTCTCTTCCATGACCGAATGGACGATACCCGTCGCTACAATGTCGCCGACGGAAACGGCCGTGATCGCTCCCGAATACTGCGCCCTTCGGCAGAGTCGGGCTTCACTCACGTCGCTGGTGTAGATGACCTGCATGGATGTCCCAACCCCTTCCTTCGTTCTCCGACTTGGCGGGCGAGCCCTCGAACAGCCAGCAAACACCGCCAGAATTCGCTTCACCCGCGGCTGGCTTTGTCCTGCGCCTGGTTCGCTGCCTGGGCATTGGCCCCGAAAGCCGCTACACCGATGCTGGTAGTGGCGGACCACAGTACCTGTCCGGTTCCGAAAGGACCCAACTGCCACAAGTCTACAGGGACCGCCGTTGGCGAAGTAGCAATTGTCATTGCAGCCAGTCCAACCGTGCAGATCCAGAGGCAGAGGAGCAGTGTGCTGGCCGCAGCCGCCGGCTCCGAACGGTTCATTTTTCGGGATGCGGTAGCGATAGCAGCGGCCGTAGATTCCACAAACCGGTTTTTTGTAAGGGCTACCCCCACGGCGAGCAACAGGTACGTCAGCTTAAGTAGATGAACGACATCAAAAGAGAGGTCGTTCCGATCAAACCCGGGTTGGATGAGTGCAATGACGAAAGGTGTCGAAAGCGATATCGCCACGCCTTGCATAATTGCTCCGGAGATACCCGCGCGGACCAACGGCAAATGCGATGCAGTTTTCAAAGAGCAGATGCCCGAAACAAAGAGTTCCAGAAACCGTCAAACGACATGCCGACGGCATAGACCGCCCACAAATTATCCCCCCCAAAACGGCACATGTCATGCCTCTTACAGTCTAAATAATGCTTGATATGTTTCTATTGACGTTTAATATATCCCATCTGCCGTCGACATTCCAGTGTCCGATTATCAAAAGTACACGCTGCGACGCACCGGAAAGACGGGATTTCGCACTGCGGCGAGGTCAACATCGAGGCTCCGCTGGAGCCGATTTGTGGGGCGCTCGATCAGGCGCCTATCCCCGGACCCCCTCATGAAATAGCAGAAATCTCTCCCCGCTTTTCAGGTCGATCTCGGCACCGACTGCGTCCGCCGCGATACTGAAGATAACATTGGGTGTGAGACAACGGCCTGCAATATCTGTTCGCATCAACTGTTCATATGGGTTTCATCCAGATCGCCGCCGCGACCCTGAGGCTCGGCCCCCTCATGAAATTTGTGTCACGCTCAGCGACGACTGGCTTTGTTAACGCGCTGGCGATACTGATCTTCCAGACAATGCCCGATGCCCCAGGCAGAGCAACGTCAGCCCCCTATTGCCGCCGTCGGGCATGTCGCCAGCCGTTTCGTCTGCATCCGGCTGATCGTCAACACGTCAACCGCGACGATGGCGCCATCGTTCGGAGCGCCGAACACCACTCCGAACCCAGCTGCGTCGCGCGAGCATCGTAGCCATCCGCCGAAGACCGCAGGCTATGTTGCTTTTGGGCGCTTGGCAGTCGTCCGGGACCAGCGCTTGGCGAGAATCATAAGTTCGTCCGCCAGCCACTCGGGATTGACGACGGACGGATCAAAGTTTTCCGGCATCCATTCCTTGCACTCTTCATGGCGCTCGTGCTTCGGATCGCTGATGGCCTCGAGGGCTTCGGCGTAGCCGATTGGACCACCCACATCTTCCGGAGGGCAGCGCCCAACGGCCTCCAGGAGGCGCGGATAGCGGATGCCAAATTCCGGATCGATCAGCCGCTCGATCTTGATGGTGTGGTCCCAACCATCGCCGAAGTCATAGAGATAGCGCAGGGTTCTGGTTCCGGTGTCTTCGATAATATCGTCGAGCCGCGCCTTGCGGGCGTCGAGCGGGCCGTCGGGCCAATCTGGATCGGGCTGTCCCCAGCCAGCGCCGCCGGCGCGGATTTCATAGAGATGGCTGTTGGTCCAACCCATCGCTGCCTGCACTATCAGATGCAGGCGGTCCAGCCGAATGTCGAACGGAACCTCGACACGGCGCAGCACCGCGGGCTCGACATCGTCGAGCGTGATCTTGAGACGGGCGATGGTATCGGCGGTCATGCCGCCATTGTACGACGCTCGCGGGCCGCCGCCCAGTGCCACGGTAGCAGCGCGGCGAGATCAGCGCTGCTGTGGTCGTTGATGCGGGCCAGAACGTCGGCAAGCCAGGCCTGCGGATCGACGTCGTTGAGCTTCGCCGTCATGATCAGCGTGGCCATGGCCGCCGCTCGGTCGGCACCGCGTTCCGAGCCGGCAAACAGCCACGACTTGCGCCCCAGTGCAAATCCACGAAGCGCCCTCTCAGCCGCATTATTTGTCAGACAGATCCGGCCATCGTCGACGAAGTGAGCGAACCGGCCCCAACGCTTGAGCATGTAGTCGATCGGCTTGGCGACAGAGGCCGATCGTGACAGGCGAGACCGCTCGTCGCGCAGCCATGCTTCCAGAGCAGCCAGCAGCGGCGCACTCTGTTGCCGGCGCACCCGCAGGCATTCATCGGCGCTCAGGCCATTGAGGCCGCGCTCGATGTCGAACAGCGCGTCGATGCGCTTGACCGCCTCCAGCGCAATCGGCGAGATCGCCGGCGCGTTCTTGCCGCGACGGGCATTGGCAGCGATATCGGCCAGTTCGAAGAACTGACATCTTGCATGGCTCCAGCATAGCGCCGACGTGATCGGTCCCGGCGAACGAGACGGCTCGTAAAGTCCGTTATACCCGCCATAGGCGTCAGCCTGCAGAATGCCGGCGAAGCCTTGAAGATGCCCGAGGGGGTGTTCATGCCTTCGATCCCGTGATGCGTAATAAAGCGCCGCCGGCGGCGCGCAACTGCCAAACGGACGATCGTCGCGGACATAGGTCCAGATATGGCCGGTGACCGTCTTACCTTTCGCCAGGATCGGCACAGTGGTGTCGTCGCCATGTAGACGTTCGGCTGCAAGGACATGGGCCTCGATCAGCGCATGCAGGGGCTGCAGCACCATCGTGCAGGTACCAACCTGGTCGGCCAGCGTCGAGACCCCGAGGTCAATGCCCTCGCGCCGGTAGCGCTCGCTCTGCCGGTTCAACGGCTGATGCTGACCGAACTTCTCGAACAGGATCATCGCCAGCAAATTCGGCCCGGCGAAGCCGCGTGGCGTCACATGGAACGGCGCTGGCGGTTGCGTGATGATCTCGCAGTTTCGGCACGAGAACCTCTCCCGCACTGTCTGGATCACCTTCCATTGCCGCGGGATCACTTCCAGCGTCTCGGTGACGTCCTCGCCCAATTTCGACAGCCTCAAGGACCCACAGCACGGACAGCTCTGCGGTGCGGCGATCACCACACGCTCGCGCGGCAGATGATCAGGGAAGGGTTTGCGCGACGGCCGCTTGCGTTGGAATGATTGGATCGTTTGCGCCCGGGCGGCCGCCTGTTCAGCCGCCAGTTCATCCTCGGTCGCCGCAGCCTCGAGATCTTCCAGCTGCAATTCCATCTGCTCAAGCAGCCGCGCCTTGCGCTCCGAACGGCTGCCGTAAAGCTCGCGGCGCAGCTTCTCGATTGCCAGTTCGAGATGGGCGATCAGGGCTTCGCTGCTGGAAAGATCCGCCTGCGCATTGGCCGCCTCGGCCTTGGCGATCGCAGCATTGCTCTCAGCTTCAAGACGCGCAGCGCGCTCCGCGATGATCATCGCATGGGCAGCGGCAAGATCCGATGGAAGCGGTTCATAAGCGTCTTTCATGGCAATGATGGAATCACATCCGCCGCCATCTGCAAGCCCAATTTCAGCCGACCGAGGTCGGACGCCAGGTTTCCTGCGGATGGCGCCAGTCAATTCCAGACAGAAGATAACTGAGCTGGGCGGGCGAGATCGTCACCGCACCGTCGGCCTGGCTTGGCCAGAGGAAACGCCCGCGCTCCAACCGCTTCGTGAACAGGCATGCGCCCTGGCCGTCATGCCAGATCACCTTCAAAAGATTGCCGCTGCGACCGCGGAAGCAAAACAGGTGCCCGCTCAGCGGATCCCGCCGCAGCACCTCCTGCACCTGAAGCGACAGGCTGGCAAAGCCCTTCCGCATGTCGGTGTGCCCGGTCGCCAGCCACACCCGCACATTGCCCGGCATCGGGATCATGGCCGTTCCAGCAACGCCAGAACCCGCGCCAGCACCGTCACATCGACGCCATGGTCGACAATCACCCGATGCCCGCGCACTAGCACGATCTCAATCCCTCCCGGCGTCGCACCCCCGCATGGCTGAGGTAGCTCACTCCGTCGCATGGCATCAAGTCGTTCCGGCATGGGCGACGCACCATTGTCGCCGATGATCGCCGATGCAAAAGTCGTCATCTCATCCGCTTCCGCCAGTCGGCCATCCCGGGCCAACCGCCGCCATGTGAACAGCTGGCTCGCAGACAAGCCGTTCCGACGCGCTGTCGCCGACACCAGCCGCGGGCCGGCATAGCTCTCCGCAACGACCCGTTGCTTCTCCTCAAGCGTCCAGCGCCGCCGCGCCCCCGTCGCAACGACGTCGAGACGGGAAATCTTCGGAATAGGCGTATGACTAGGGTCCGGACCCAATAACCGGATTCCCCTGGCAGCCTGATCGTGATTCACTGCCTCATCGAGGAGGCGGTGAGATGGGTGATTTCTTTTGGTTTTCCGATGCGCAGTGGGCTCGAATTGAGCCGCTGCTTCCGACCGGCGTGCGCGGCAAGCCCCGGGTAGATGATCGTCGTGTGCTAAGCGGGATCGTCCATGCCCTGCGCTGTGGCGGCCGTTGGGCCGACTGCGCCGACGTCTATGGGCCAAAGAAGACGCTTTATAACCGGTTCGTCCGCTGGTCCGAACGCGGCATCTGGCAAGGCATTTTCAGTGAGCTCGCGGGAGCAGGCGATGCGCCGGACCGGCTGTTCATCGACAGCAGCCGCATCAAGGTTCACCGCTGCGCAGGCGGTGGAAAAGGGGGGCTTGGCTCATGGTATCGGCCGCACGAAAGGCGGACGAAACACCAAGCTCCATGCGGTCTGCGATGAAAAGGGGCGCCCCTGCGTCCTGCTCCTGACGCCCGGAAACGTTCACGATTGCAGGGTTGCGCAGCTCTGCATCGAGGCGATGCCACCGTCGGCCGAACTCGTCGCGGACAAGGGATACGACAGCCAGGCGCTGCGCGAGTGGTTGGTCGAGCGTGGCACCGAGCCCGTCATTCCCCCGCGCAAGAACCGCAAGATCCAATACGATTACGACCGCGCCATCTACAAGCAGCGCAACGTCATCGAGCGTATGTTCTGCCGCTTCAAAGACTGGCGACGCATCGCCACCCGATTCGACCGCAACGTCCGAAACTTCATGAGTACCATCAGCCTCGCCGCAGCCGTCATCTGGTGGCTGTAGTGAGTCCGGACCCTAGTCATACGCCTATGTATTCACCGTCCCCATACATCTCGCAAGGCGGCCCACGGCGGAGGGATACCGAGCATCCGACCAGCGCCGCTTTGGCTATCGCCGCCGGTCCAGATGTGGCGCATCGCAGGCGCCCTCATCAACTACAAGAAGCTGCGGCTTTGGATGTCGAGGAGCGCCTGCAGCTCAGACTGCACGGCGGTCTCAAACAGGCGTTGGGCGCAAGGCTCTGACGATTTTTTCTCAAGAGCCCGATCCGCGAAAAGTCGCCCAACTTCCTCTACGAAACGCCGATCGACAGAAACCTATGCGAGATCAAATGTAGGCTGAAGCGATCGAAATGACGCCACAGGCCACCGCGAACAATATCGCGCCGACGGCGGATGGGCCAAAAATTGCGTACAAGATCGCCCCCACGATGAAAGTGAGCACGGCTGAAAACGCGCTTCGAATTACAATACTTCCGAACGATTCATTCGCGTCGTTATTTTTTGATATCATGGCGCTATCGCCTGACCGAACGTCTACCCATCGAAAAGAATGGGCCAATCCCTAGCGCCGCAAATCATACTCGCTATTTATAGATCGTGCCATTACGAGAGAAGACTTTGTGGTCAAAGTCGATATCGAGAACATCGCGATAGAATTCAGGGCAAGGTTAAGCGCTTCACCTACGATGTGAGAAACGCCTTTCGGCCCTTGCGAATAACGGATCGAGATAGTCCGAATCGTGCCTTCAATCGAACAATGCAAGCAGGCCCCGTAAAATCTTGATCGGCGGCGGAGGACAACCGGGAATATGAAGATCGACAGGAATTACTTGCGAAACACCTCCGACCACAGCATAGCTTCCAGCAAAGCAGCCGCCATCTCGGCCGCAATCGCCTACGGAGACGACCCATTTCGGATTGGGAATTGCATGGTAAGTAAGCTCTAACGCCTGGCGCATATTCTTCGTCACCGGTCCGGTTACCAACATCAGATCGGCATGACGTGGCGACGCTACGAACCGGAATCCGAAGCGCTCCACATCATAGTATGCGTTGTTCAACGCATGAATTTCAAGTTCGCACCCATTGCAGGAGCCGGCATCGACTTCTCGTATAGAGAGGCTCTTTCCGAGACGCTTTCGCGCGGCAATGCCCACAGCCCTTGCCAGTTGGGCCTGCGCTTCATCGTCTCCAGACGGCGCCTTTTCGGTGAACGGCCGGCGAAACAGGCTTTCAAAAAGCAGCTTGCGCATCTTGTGCTATTCCTCAGAGATCGTGGCCTGAATAGGAGCAGTTGAAGGATTTGTTGCAAAGCGGGAAGTCGGCGGCGATATTGCCTTCAATTGCGGCCTCAAGAAGTGGCCACTGAAACCACGACGGGTCGCGCAGATGACATCTTTCGACCTGCCCCTCGCGCAAGCGAAGCCAGACAAGGATGTCGCCGCGGAACCCCTCGACGATCGCCATGCCTTCGCGTACCTCACGCTGGCTCCCGACATGCTCGCCCGTCGGGCCCCGGGGAAGCCGGGTCAGTATCTCGTCAATTAGTGAAAGAGACTGCTCGACTTCCCGCACACGGATCCACACGCGCGCATTGACATCCCCCTCATGCAGGGTCGGCACCTCGAAGCGCAGGCTATCATAGGGCGGATAGGCAAGGGACCGCCGCGCATCGAAGGATCTTCCGGAAGCGCGACCTATGTAACCCCCTGCTGCATATTGTTTGGCCAATGCGGGCTTGAGCAAACCCGTATCAACCGTACGATCCTGCAGGGATGCTGTATTGTCGTAAAGTTCGACCAGCGCGGGTAAACGGAGAGAGACGTCGTGGACCACGGTCAGGATCGCCCCTCTTCCGCCGTCGCTTAGGTCACAGGCAACACCCCCGGGTAGGATGATGTCCCGCATCAGGCGGTGACCGAATGCGGTACCGGCAGCGCGCAGTATGCTCTCGCGTAGCACGCTGGTATGCGCGTGAATCAAGCCGAACGAGGCGTCGTTGCAGATGGCGCCGAAGTCGCCGAGATGGTTGGCAAGCCGCTCGAGTTCCGCCAGCAACGCGCGCAGCCAGACCGCGCGATCAGGTGCGACTAGGTCAAGGGCCGCTTCTACCGCTCTCGAAAACGCATAGGCATAGGCGACAGTGCTGTCGCCCGATACGCGTCCAGCCAGTCGGACGGCCCGCTCGAGACTGGCGCCAAGCATGAGTCCCTCGACACCTTTGTGCGCATAGCCCAGCCGTTGTTCCAGTCGGACTATGGTCTCCCCGCTTGCTGTGAATCGAAAATGTCCGGGCTCGATGATACCCGCGTGCACCGGACCGACGGCGATCTGGTTCAGGCTATCGCCTTTCACAGGCAGGAAGGGATAGGGCGATAGCTGCGAAAGGCCGTCCAGGCGATCTCCCAACGGGAAGCGCACGTCCCAACGGTCATGGTCGAGCCACGGACGCGGATCGGGCAAGCCCTCTGCCGACAGTCCGAACAGGTCGCGGATGGCGCGCTCCAATCGAACCGCCGGCGGATGATGCTTGCTGACTGACGGATAACTGCGATCGGGACAATCAAGGCTGATGACACCGATTTCTGCCGTCTTCTCGTCCATCAAGGCCATATGTACCGTCGAAGGTTCCGCCCACAGGCCGAGCAGATTCCAGTTGCCGTGCGCCAGTTCGTCTGCTGCACGTTTCCAGACGGAGGCATCGACCGCGGATCGCGGCCATGGGCTGTGCTGGACTGGGCATCCTTCCTGCAAGAGATTGGTCAACGACGGCATCGCCCTCTGTCCTCACGCTATCCGAGAAGATTTGCGACATGCTGGAACCAGACGACGAGCGGCGACGGAAGATATACGCCCGCGATCAAGACCAACGAGAGATGCGCAACCATCGGAACATAGGAAGCGTTTGAAGGGGCGAGGCTGCCGCGAGGATCGCCGAACGCGACGCTTGTGAGCCGCAGCATCAACGCACCGAAGGCCAGCAAAATTCCGAAGACGAGTATGATCGCGAGCAACGGCTGCCGCGCGAAGGTGGAGCTCACGACGAGGAATTCGCTCATGAAGATCCCGAGAGGCGGCAGTCCCGCGATCGCGGCGACACCGACCACCAGACCCCAGCCGAGCATGGGATGGCTCTCCGTCAACCCCCGGATCCGGGCAATTCGCTGGGTTCCCTTGACCTGCGAGATGTGGCCGACGGCATAGAAGATCGCCGACTTGGTCAGGCTGTGCATGACCATGTGCAGCAGCCCCGCGAAGTTCGCGAGCGGGCCGCCCATGCCGAACGCAAAGACGATGATGCCCATGTGCTCGATCGAGGAATAGGCGAACAGGCGCTTGATGTCGCGGCGGCGGTAGAGCATGAAGGCTGCGAAGACGAGCGAAAGCAACCCCATCGTCATCATCAGTGGACCGGGCGCGATCGCGTTCGGATTGACGGCAAGCAGTATCTTGAAGCGCAATAGCGCATAGAGCGCGACATTCAGGAGCAGCCCCGACAGCACGGCCGATATCGGCGTCGGACCTTCGGCGTGCGCGTCGGGAAGCCATGCATGCAGCGGCGCCAGGCCGACTTTGGTGCCGTAACCGAGAAACAGGAATATGAAAGCGACGTTCAGAAGGGCGGAGTCGAAATCCGCCGCATGCTGGACCAGGAGCGTCCAGACCATGGCGTCCTGGCCCTCTCCGACAACCGGTCGCGCCGCCATGTAGACCAGGATGGTGCCGAACAGCGCGAAGGCGATGCCAACGCTGCCGAGGATGAAGTACTTCCACGCCGCTTCGAGGGCGGCGTGGGTGCGATAGATGCCGACCATCAGCACCGTGCTCAGCGTCGCGATTTCGACCGCCACCCACATCAGGCCAATATTGTTCGATACGAATGCGAGATTCATGCCGAACATCATGATCTGATACATCGCGTGATAGAATCGCAAGTATGCGGGCGTCAGCCGGCCGGTCTCGAGTTCATGGGCGATGTAGCTCGCGCTGAAGATGGATGTGGTGAAGCCCACGAAGGTGTTGAGCACGATGAACACGATGTTCAAATCGTCGATCAGCACGTATTGCTCAGGCTGCGGGCGATCGATCGCGAGCAGCGAGAGCGCCGAAATGAATGTCGCCAGACTTGCCGCCACGTTGAGCCGTGCCGTCAGCCGGTAGCCGGGCAGCACGGCCAGCGCCGCCGCCGCCCCGATGGGGATGAGCAGGACCGCCACCACCGGATTGAAGTGATCGATGTTCATCGTCGCCCGTCCCGGTAGTCGTCCAGCGCGGAAATGTCCACCGAATCGAAGCGCTCGCGGATTCGGAACAGGAAGATGCCGATGACGATGAAGGCGATGAGGATGGAGAAGGCCACGCTGATCTCGACGACGAGCGGCATGCCCTTGGCGCCTGTGGCTGCCAGCACCAATCCGTTCTCGAGCGACATAAAGCCCACGACCTGACTGACTGCGTTGCGGCGCGTCACCATGACCATAAGACCGAGCAGCACCACCGACAGGGCGAAAGCGATATCCTCCCGCGCCAGCGGATCGGCTTCCGCGGTGACCCGCAGCATCAATACCATCGACAGCGCGACCAGACCCATTCCCGCCAGCATCGTTGAGCCAATGCCGACGGCGGACTCGATGTCGCGGTGAATGCCGAGCTGCTTGACGATGCGGTGCAGCGCCACCGGGATGATGATCGCCTTGAAGACCAGCGCGATTGCCGCGGTCACGTAGAGATGAGGCGCATCCTGGATGTAGGCTTGCCAGGCGACGGAAAGGGCGAGCAGCAGAGCGTGCGCCGCGAATACGTTGAGCAGCGAATAGAGCCGGTCCTGATACAGCATCATGAAGCTGATGAGGACGAGTCCGCCGGCAAGCGTATGGGAGATGTCGAAGGCGAGGCTGTGCATCTGCATCAGAAACTCCTCGATACGAACAGCAGGAGCGTCCCGAGCAGGCCGAGCATGAGCGCGGCGCCGAGAAACTGCGGAACGCGAAACACGCGCATCTTGGCGGTCGCCGTCTCGAACATCGCGAGCAGAAAGCCGGCGACCGAAATCTTGATGATGTAAGCGCCCGCGCCGATAGCGTAGGCCAGCGGTCCGGCGCCGAACAGGGCGATCTTCCAAGGGAAGAAGACGCAGGCGATGAGCGAGATGTAGAGCAGGAGCTTGAGAAACGCGCCGAATTCGATCATGGCGAGGTGGCGCCCCGAATATTCAAGCACCATCGCCTCATGCACCATGGTGAGTTCGAGGTGGGTCGCGGGATTGTCGACCGGGATTCTGGCGTTCTCAGCGAGAGCGACCATGATCAGCGCGACCAGCGCCATGCCGAGCGATACCCGCAGGCCGACGTTGGACGACCCCATGAAATCCGCGACCGTCGAAAGCTGGGTGGAACCCGCGACCAGCGCCATGCAGAATATGATCAGCAGCATCGCCGGCTCGGCGAGGGCTGCGATCATGACTTCCCGGCTTGAACCGATGCCGCCAAAACTTGTGCCGACGTCCATCCCGGCAAGCGCCAGAAAGAAGCGCCCACTTCCCAACAACGCCACGATGGCAATCAGATCCGCCGTCCAATTGAACAGGAGTCCTGTCGCGAAGGTCGGTACCAGGGCGGCGGCGACCCAAGTCGCGGCAAATGTCACATACGGCGTCACGCGGAATAGCCACGACGCGTTGTCGGCCAGGACGACCTCTTTCCTGAGAAGGCGCAGTAGATCTCGGTACGGCTGAAGGATCGAGGCTCCTTTGCGACGCACCAACCGAGCTTTGATCTTGCGTATGAAACCGGTGAGCAACGGCGCAAGCAGGAGCACCAGCGCCATCTGGATAGCTTGAACGAGGATGTCGGAGATCACGACCATATCGCGAGCACCAGGAGCAGCGTGACGAGGGTGGCAAAGACGAGGCTGAGATATCGACGGATGGTAAGGAACTGCAGGCGATTGAGCCGGTCCGCCGCGTATCCGACAGCGCCCACGATGGGAATGTACATGCGCTCCCAGACGAGATCATGCAGTTCGATCCTGAGCTGCGCTGGCCGAGGATCTCCTGGCGCCGGCATATCGACATGGTCGCTGGCGCGAAAAACAACGGTGCCGAAAATCCGACGGATTGGTTGAGCGAAGCTTCCGCCCGAATACTGAGCCGCAGGGGTCGGGTCGGCGAAGCCACAGCCCCACGCTGGCGCACGCCGCAACGCGTGAGAGGCGAAGCGGTGAATGAAATAGACGGCAAGCGATGCCGATACTGCGACGAACACCATCACAAGCATGCCGTTGTAGGAGCCCCGGCGTTCCGCGATCGGCACGATCGACAGCCACGGCATGTCTGCCTGCATCGGCATGCGGGCGCCGAGGATCGCCGTGGCGATCGGCGAAAGGGCGTCGATCACCAGGCCCGGCAGAATTCCGGCGGACAGACAAAGCGTGGCGAGGATTGCCATTGCCGAAAGCGAATATCGGTCGGCTTCTACGGCATGTTCCGCAGCCGGGCTGCGGGGCCGCCCGAGGAACGTGATGCCAAATACCTTGACGAAACATGCTGCAGCCAAGGCCGCCGCCAAGGCCATGACGGCGCCGACTGCGGGCACCATGATCTTCAGGCCCCATTGCGGCAATTCGGGACTTTGCAGAATGGCCTGAAAGATGAGCCATTCCGAGACGAACCCGTTGAACGGCGGAAGCGCTGAGATTGCGATGCAGCCGATGAGAAAGACGATGCTGGTGAACGGCATCCGGTGGATGAGGCCGCCCAGTCTGTCCATGTCACGTTCGCCCGTCGAATTCAGGACGGCGCCTGCCCCGAAGAACAGCAGGCTCTTGAAGAAAGAGTGGTTGAGCACGTGAAACAGCGCTGCCGTGAAGGCGAGCGCGGCCGCGGGTTTCATTCCATTTGCCTGAAATGCCAAGGCAAGCCCGAGACCGACGAAGATGATGCCGACATTTTCGATCGTGCTGTAGGCCAGTAGGCGCTTGAGGTCGTTTTCCATCAACGCGTACAGGATTCCCATCACGGCGCTGATCCCGCCGAGGAAGAGCACGATGACGCTCGCCGACCAGGTCGGCTGTCCCAACAGATCGAATACGACCCGAATAAAACCATAGATAGCCACCTTCGTCATGACGCCGCTCATCAGCGCCGAGACGTGGCTGGGAGCAGCCGGATGAGCAAGCGGCAACCAAACGTGAAGCGGCACAAGGCCAGCCTTGGAACCGGCCCCAAGCAGCATCAGGATCAAGACCGACGTCGCCACGTAGGGCGTGTGCTGAGCAGCCCGAATTGCATCGAATTCATAACTTCCAGCGGGGCCAGCAAGGAGGCCGAAGGCAAGCAGGAGCGCGAGCGTGCCGAAGCTTGCCATAACGAGATAGACGTAACCGGCCTTCGCATTGGCCTTCACCCGGTGATGCGTCATAACGAGCGCCCAGGATGCCAGCGACATGAACTCCCAGCAAAGCAAGTATGAAAACGCGTCGCTCGCCATCACGACAAGGTTCATGCCCGCTAAAAAGGCGGGGAAAAAAGGCAGCACGCGGTGCGGCGCCGGCTCGTGATGACCGTAGCCCATGCCGTAAAGGCTTGCCGCAGCTCCCCCGAGATTGACGACGACTAGGAAAAAAGCGGCCAGTGCGTCGAGCCGGAAATGCGCCCCGAGCCAAGGCAATCCAATCGGAAGCGTCAGGTCGGAGGCGGTCACCGTGCCGCCAACCAGCCCGCGAATAGACCCGAACAATGCAACCACACACACCGCGAATGTAGCGCTGTAGACCACTGCTGTGGAGCTTTTCGAACGACCCAGAGCTATCGCAAGAACAGCAACTCCCAATAATCCTGCGACACACGACATTTGTAAAACGACAGCAGGCATCACGTGCCCACCCTTTTACCGCACTCCGCTCTGTTTTCGGCTTGATTGTGCAGACAGGTCTCGGCCGAACCCGAGTTGATCTTCTGCCTCGCACCACGCCTCGATGGAGGCCCGACGGCGCCTTCGTCGACCATCTCGATCACCGCTACGTGGAATACAGAAATAAGGTTCGCCAGTGAATCGGCATTACCCCGAACCATTGTCTCACTCGCCTCCATTTGTTGAATGGTAGGCACGGAAAGCCCGGACAATTCTGCGAGCTGGCGCTGACCAATGCCGACAAGCACACAGCCAGCCCCCAATTGAGCCGCTGTGATCATCGGATTGCCCCACCGCGGGATTTCGGAAGAATGCCTAGCATCATTCTCAAACAATGTATTAATGTCAACAAGCGATATCCTATATATCTATATTGATGGTTTTCTGTGGCGGTGCGATGAAACTCGATCGGAGGCAGGTAGGCTAGGCGCTCAAGGGAACATCTTATGAATCTCACGAAGCAAACGACCGCGACCTATTTGCAGTCCCGGGCTCGGTCATAACGAATGCGATCGGGCGGGATTTCGACGACGTGCAAATCGTAGGTTTCCAGCCTGTCTTCTTCTCTGATTGCGTCCGCCCAGACGGACACTTCAGCCATCGCCTGCGGGCCTTCACCAAGAAGGTCCCGGACTTCTGCGGTCGCCGGTTGGGAGAGATGGCGAGATGCAATTTCGGCCACTGTCCTGTGGCCCAGTTCTCCCCACGCGAAACCGGAGCCCGGCGTGCCGATCAAGAAGATCAGAGCTGTTCATCGTAAGCATCCGCTGAGGACCGCGTGGCGCTCACTCAAGCTGCCTGATCCACCTGCCGGCTACTGTCGCGCCAATTCCACGGCAACAGGTCGTCGAGCCTTTGGACGGGGTGCCCAGCGGGCCAGGACATAGGCGAGCCAGGCCTGTGGATCCACGTCAGTCGCGGGAATTCATCATGGCCAGCGGTCATAACCGCAACCAAGGCCGAACATATGACCGCACCGTCCTGCGCTCTTCAAAACTTGTGAAAAACCCTTTGCCGATCGGGCCGTTCCACATATGAGTCAGAGCCAATATTGCAGGCCGAATGACAGTAGGTCAGCTAGCCGATAGCCCCGGGCGGGGACCCGCCCGGGGCTAAGTTGCCAAAACTCGCAGATTCAATCGAAGCGATTAGCTACCGTTAAACTTGTATGACGCCTGCACAAACACTCCGGATTGCTCAACAGCTGCTCTAAAGGGAATCGGTGGCGGAGCTACAATGGGAGCACCCTCAGCAATGACTCGTGTTTTCTGTGCGTCCGTCGTCCACATACCCCAGTATCGGCCTCCCACACCAATGCTGAACTGGTCAGTAACCATATAGGACAGAATGGACTCAAACTGCACGCCTCTGCCATGGCCCCACTGCGGGTCTACGCTTGCGAGTACGCCGCTGTTCCCGAAGAAATGGTTGTCTTCGCCGTTGAACTTTACATAGGGCAAATACGCGGCTTCACCACTAAGCTTGATACGATCAGTCAGCATCATCTCTCCGGCGATTCCCAAACGTAACGCCTGCCATTTGTCGTATTCAGTAAGGATTGCACTGCCTGTAGGTGGGACGGACTGAAACCCTGGGTTTCCTGGGGCACAAGGGGCGGCAGGATTGGCCGGGCTGGCTATTTGGGTGCAGCCATAAGCATTCAGTTTTTGTTGGTAATAGAAGTAGCCGGCAAACGCTCCGACCTTGTACGCAGGGCCCCGTAGAAAATCGTATCCAGCATCGACTACTGCGTATCTAGAACGCCCGTTCACTTCCGGAGAATTCGTATTTGTATAGGCCATAGTCGGGTCGATGCCGAAATCCTCGTCGTTTATATGACCATTCTTTATAGTTCCGCCACCTACGAACCCTTTTACGAACCAATTCATCGGCATATCCACGCGCGCGAACACCTCGCCTGAACTCGTTATCAAATCGTCGTAGGTCAGTCGCGAGATGCTTGATAGTGGATTGGCCTCCGGTTGCCCCAAGCCATATTGGAACTGGCTCCAACCAGCCACATAGCGACCGCCAACTTCCACTGCCCAGCCGCCAGCCGAGTTTACAAGCGGCGGCGCCTTGTAGGCAGCCTTCATAGGGTAGCCAAGCGAACCAAAGGCCCAGCTTGCCCCCGGGTCTGCGCCCCACTTGTAATTTAATCCGACTTTGAATTCGTGGATGCCCTGCGCTACGCCGGATGTACCAGGAGGAACAACTGCCGTGATCGCGCCCGCTCCGTTAATCGTGGTGCTGCCAATATTTGCGACGTTGAAACTGCCAAAACCGAGGTAGTCATACTCAAGTTTCAGCGACCAGGCTGGCGACAAAGCCTGCTCGACGCCAGCACCGACAGTCCCGCCGAACGTATTGTATCTGGAGCTATTCGACGCGATGGCGGGTCCACTGGGCCCGAACCCAGTACCGGGAGCAAGATAGTTATTTGTTGCCATATCAATCTTGTCATGCGCCCACGCGAAACCACCCTTTGCATAGACCAGAGTATGCCCTTGCGGGCCGGCTGCGTATCCAATCCGGCCGGTCAAAGTACCCGTCGCATCCTTACGCACTCGGCAGGTTGAGTTAAACGCGTCGCCCGCCGACGCAAAGCACGTGATGGTGCCGTCCGAATCTAACATACTAATGTCGGCCTCAACGCCGAACACCCAGGGCGATCCCGGTGCCTCCCAATTGTAGCCAGCCTGAACGCCGCCGAAAAAACCGGGAGACCTGACCTTGCCGAATATCGAAGGGCCGAAGGAATCGGAAAAGTTGGTCGTGCCCACGGCACCGCCGACGTGTGCACCAATATAGAAGCCGGTCCAACTCCACGGCGCCACATAGGGCACGGCTTTGACGGGCATGTCCGCAGCGTTAGCTACCTGCCCGCCAACCGACGCCTTAAGTAGAGCAACAAAAACGACGCCACCAAGTAAAACGTGTTTCATGACACCCCCCGGGCACCGTGCGAGAACGATTCAACAACTATATCATGGTTTTCAATACGCCGTTCGCTTTCGTGTACGTTGATCCTCCTCAAAAGGCCGGCCTGTCCGCCGTATAAAATATTGCCGTTTTGTTATTCTACGTCGCACAGTTGGCGCTCGCAAATGACCGTACAGGGCCAAAATGCTACCAAGCACAATCCTTACGGCTCCCTCCTCCGGTTCATTTCAGGCGGAATCCCTTGTTGCGGAACAGGTTGATGCAGGCGTCCACAGCGGTCGGATCGTAACCTGTTCCTTTCCCCGCCTCGGCCAAGGCCACGTTGAGACGAAGCGCCTCGCGTCAGGGGGGCGACGCGCCATCATCGCCTCCACGGTGCCGCCGCGACCAAAGTGCGATACCGCCGCTCGGAGAGAGCCATATCACCGTGGCGGACAAAGCGATGCACCTAGCCAAGACCAATGGACGTGACCGGATCGAGGACTTCCTGACTCCCGAAGCCGGAGGCCCCGAACTGGCGCCCGCCACAGCGGTGCTCGCCTGATTGCCGAACTCGTTGCGACTTCAGCGTCTTCGACGGACTGTGTCATCTGCCGAAAGCCGCGCCCTATCGGAGCAGGTCAATCGGGATCGTCTGGTTCGGTAGTCGTCGGTCCGGCCTGGCCTGGCGCTGGATTGTCGAGCGCGCTGCAAGACGGATCCGTTTCCGACGCAGGCGGCCCCCGATCCGCGAATTCAGGGTCAACCGCTAAGGTCATGTCCATTCGCGATCGGATCCAGCCGTGGAGCTTTGCTTCAGCAAGCCGGGCTCGAAGAGGCTCATCCGCATCGCGTAACATGCGCGAAATACGCCATCCATCTGGATCGTCGTGATTGATAGAATACTGGCGAAGCGCGTATGCCGCTTGTTCAAAAGTCCAAGAATACCTTCCATTGATTTTGATTCGTTGATTCAGTGCTGGATTGACCTGGCCTTTCTCAAGTCGTGTCGATCGGGATTTGAAAATGCTGCCGCGGATGCGCGCGAGAGCGTCTGGCAACCAAATCATTCGACGACCTCCGTCCATCCGGTCGAGGGGGGCGGTGCGATCAGTATCGCTTTTTCGGAATCGCCAAAAAATCGGAGGTCGTTTTTCACGATCGGCTTCCTTGAGAGCCTCCAGAAATTCTCAATATTATCTCTGAGAGATTGACGACGGGTCGTCTCAGGCTCCTGTCTCGCGCCTCGCATGCCTCGAGCGCGAGTGTCATCCGCGCGTCGTCGTCTCGCGGAAGAAACGGCCAGAGCATGGGGGGCTCCGTTCGGGATCAAGGGGAGAGCCGGAATGCTGCATAATGTGCTCCTCTTCGACATTCGAATTTGCAAGTGCACTGCCGCTGGCTACTCTCATGTTCAAGTGGTTACGTCTGGGAGCGCAAACTCCAGCGCGATCATGCCACCCAGGGAGAGGCCAACCAGATCGACAGAGCCTATATCCAGATGAGCGAGCAGTGTTTCGATATCGTCCGCGAGCGCGGCAACGCTAAAGGGCACCGTCAGCTTGCCTGACGCGCCATAGCCGGCACGATCGGGCACGATCACCTGAACCTTTGTGCACGCCATGATGCTGCCATGCTTTGGAAGCCAGACTAGAGTTTGTCCCGCACGGTCGCAGCGCTGTCAATGTAGACGCGCCTCAGGAAAGAGAAGATCTCCATGGGAAAACAGCATCATCGGCTACGAAAGTGGACCACCGGCGGTTAGAGTTTTCCGGCTCTGTCATGATGGCGGGCTGGTTACGCCATCATGGTTTTGCAACGTAGTCGGGGCTCTTTGCCCGATTGCCCCCTGTGGGCGTTCTTCGCTGTAGTATCTGCAACCACCCTCGCGCGCGACGGCGGCAACGGCTTAGCGGTCAATAGCGGGATCAGGGTATCGTTCTAGTAATCGGCGAATTCAGCTCGGCGCGCCACAATCATCAGCGGGCCTTCCTTTTTGGGACACGCCAGCGGGCCGCCGTGATCGTCGACAGGGAAAATCAGGAGGCAGGGCATGACCAGGATTTCACGTCGTGATTTTGGGGTAAGCGTCGGAGCACTGGCTGTTTCCACTTTCACCTTCCGCAAGGCCCGCGCAACGAGTCAAAGTCAGATCGAAGGCTATCCGATTGCGTCGGATGTTTCCACAACACTGCGGAGGACGGTGGTGCCTGGCCCAACGCCTTCGGCGAAGATCGAGCTTCATGAGCTTTCGAAATACAAGCAATACGGCTTCGGCAACTGGGCGTTTGGCGATCCTCTCAAATCCGTCACGCGGACCGATATCATGCCGGCGCGCTATGACGGTTCAACAGTCACCAAAAAAGCAAAACTGTTGACGTTCTTTACCATCAGCGACATCCATATCACCGACAAGGAATCTCCCAATCAATTGATCTATCTTCAACGCCTACACAAGACATTGCCGGTCAGCGCTTCGCTCTATTCGGGAATCATGCTGTATACGACGCATGTTCTCGATGCGGCTGTTCAGACGATTAACGCCCTTCATAAGAAGGAACCGTTCGATTTCGGCATCTCTCTGGGCGATGCCTGCAACAGCACGCAGTACAACGAGCTGAGGTGGTATATTGACGTCCTCGACGGCAAGGTTATCAGCCCAAGTTCCGGGGCTCATCTCGGAACCGAAACGATCGATTATCAGAAATCGTTCAAGGCCGCGGGGCTCGACAAGACGATTCCCTGGTATCAGACTCTCGGCAATCACGATCATTTCTGGATCGGTTCGATCCCCGTGGACTATAGCCTTAGAACCGATCTTCGACAGTCATTCATTTCCGACGAAGTCTTCGCCACGGGAGATGTCCTCGCCAACCCCGCACAAATAAGGGACCATATTTACTATATGGGCGTAATCGACGGCTCGACTCCCTACGGTGACATCAAATACGCGGGGCCTGCCCCGGACTTCAGGAGCCCGCCGAAGGTTATCGCCGACCCGGACCGCCGTTCACTTTTGAGAACGGAGTGGATGAAGGAATTTTTTACGACATCATCAAGTCCGGTCGGCCACGGCTTCAATTTGACTGACGCCAGAAACGGCTTTGCCTGTTTCAGTTTTGTGCCGAAGTCGGCGATACCGATCAAGGTTGTCGTGCTCGACGACACACAAAGCGAAGACGATAGCTCTACCGACATCCATGGGCATGGTTTTCTCGACCAGGCACGATGGAGCTGGCTAAAAACGGAACTTGCAGATGGCGATGCCGCCGGTCAGATGATGATCATTGCCGCGCACGTCCCGATCGGCGTTGAAGTGACCTCACCTGCGTCCGAAATGGGTTGGTGGACCGATCCACAAAATGCTGTCACCCTGCCGGATCTAGTTGCTGAACTTCACAGCCATCCGAATTTGATCATGTGGGTTGCGGGGCATCGTCATTTGAATACCGTCAAGGCATTCATATCGCCTGATCCGGTCAACGCTCCTGAAAAAAGCTTCTGGCACGTCGAGACGTCATCGTTAAGGGATTTTCCGCAGCAGTTCCGCACTTTTGAGATCTACCTCAACAGCGACTATACAATTTCAATCGTTGCGACCGACGTTGATCCAGCGGTCGAGGACGGAACGCCCGCTGCGACGTCGCGTAAATATGCGATCGCGGCGCAGCAGATCGTCCATGCGGATATATATATATCTAATCCAACCAATGATCCGACCATAGAGCCGATGCCGACCGGCTCGTACAACGCTGAGCTTGTGAAGACATTGAGCGCTACGATGAAGGCGAAGATGGAGTCACTGTTCCCAACGCTATAGCGGACGATAGCCATGGTCGGGAAGCTCACGGAGCTTCGTCCCGCGGGCTTGTCGCTGCCACCTGTAACGATTACGCTTCTCGTCGCTTCATTCCTATCTGATCCTAGCCTATGCCGGGTCGGAAAACGCCGCCGAAGATGTCGACTTCTATTACGCCGCCAACGCGGCCGGTCGCCTGCTCGGCATCACATTGTCGGGCGTTCTCTATCAGGCCAGCGGCATCACCGGATGCCTCGTCGGCTCGGCGATCATGCTGCTGCTCTGCTGCTTCATCACGTTCCTCATTCCGCTACATCCTGTTCCCGTTGCGGAGAGCTCAAGCGCGTGAGACTCTGCTGACCATCGGAGGAGCTGTTGATCATCCTGCCGAATCCGCACATCGGTCAGCGCGTCAAAGAAGGCCGCGAGATCATCGATGCAGGCTAACCTTCCGAACATTGACCCGGCCGCCTTCCACGTTCCAGACGCGGCCCTCTTGAGCTAGAATTCCGCCATCAACCATCGGCCGCGTATTCTGCTGCTCTATGGCTCGCTGCGTGAGCGTTCGTTTAGCCGCTTAGCCGTCGAGGAGCCCTCGTCCGCCTGGGCATTTCACTCGATTAGGCAAGTAGAAGACCATCTGGGAAGGAATGCTGCCTTCCAAGAGATCAAAGAGACTGCCGAGTCTGGCCGGTATTCCGGAAGCCGACAAAATTTCGCCGAAAACGCTACGGCATGCCTTCGGAGCGCATCTGCTGCAGAACGGCGCCGACCCGAGTTCGGTTCACGCGATGCTCGGACATGCTGTGATGGGATCGATGGAGATGTATGTGGAGGCTATGTCGAGCCGAAGAGATACCGAAAGCTCGGTAAGGCCGCCCTCATGGGACCTTGGTCGCTCCAGAATTGATCCGCATCAATTCAATCCGTAAATTTTCGTCCTAAATTATTCTAGTCAACTTACGATGCAAAGGAGCTGTCCATGATCTCTCGTAGAGTGGGCGCGGCACCTGCTGAATTTCCGCAAAAGAGAAGAGATGTGCTTGCCGACAGCGGTGGCCACGGCCCGATGTCAGAGCAAGACGCCGTAGGCTCTCACGGTCATGAGATGTATCCGCAAGGATTTGTGCGGTTGGTCGGCTGTCATGGTTCAGGAAAACACGAGGCAGCGTATCGTCTACACTAATCCCTACGACCACCGTTCTCACATCGTCGGTTCCGCCGCGGTGATCGTGGAAAGTGTCTGCCGTTTCACTGAAATCGTTTTAGTCACCCGCTATATTACGCGGTGGTTGCTCGGAGTCGTGACATGCCCAGTCAACCCAGTGATTGTTCACCGTCAGCACCCTTGAGACAAATTGAGGGACTTCACGAAGGGAGGATTTCTGGTTCATCGTAGCCGTAAGGAGCGAAGATGAAACAGAAATCCGGACCGGGCAAAGCGCCCGCAGAACAAGTGCTGAAGGACATCCGGCGCCAGACGCGTCGGCATTATTCGGCCGAGGAGAAAATCCGCATCGTCCTGGAGGGGCTGCGTGGTGAGGAGAACATCTCGGAGCTTTGCCGCCGGGAAGGCATCGCCGCCTCGATGTATTACGGCTGGTCCAAGGAGTTCCTGGAGGCCGGCAAGCGTCGATTGGCCGGTGACACTGCGCGAGCTGCAACACCTGGCGAGGTGAAGGATCTTCGTCGCGAGGCTACAGCTCTGAAAGAAGTTGTTGCCGATCTCACCCTGGAGAACCGTCTGCTCAAAAAAAATATGAGCGAGGATGGGGAGGACGAGGCATGAGGTATCCCGCATCCGAGAAGGCCGAAATTATCGAGCTGGTGGAGCAATCGCATCTGCCCGCCAAGCGCACGCTGGACAAGCTCGGCATCCCGCGCGCCACGTTCTATCGCTGGTATGACCGTTACCGTGAGGGCGGGCTGGAGGCGTTGGCGGACCATCGCTCCCGACCGGATCGCGTCTGGAATCGCATCCCGGACGACGTCCGCGGGCAGATCATCGATCTGGCGTTGCAGGCTCCCGAACTGTCACCGAGGGAGCTGGCAGTGCGCTTCACCGACGAGAAAAAGTACTTCGTCTCCGAGGCGTCGGTCTATCGGCTGTTGAAGGCGCATGACCTGATCACCAGCCCGGCCTATGTGGTGATCAAGGCGGCGAACGAGTTCAAAGAAAAGACCACCGCGATCAACCAGCTCTGGCAGACCGACTTCACCTACCTCAAGATCACCGGCTGGGGCTGGTATTATCTGTCGACGGTGTTGGACGACTTCTCGCGCTACATCGTGGCGTGGCGGCTCGGCCCCACTATGTGCGCTTCCGACGTCACGGCTACGTTGGACCAGGCGCTGGCGGCATCGGGCCTTGACAGCGCCACGGTCGTGCACCGGCCGAGACTGCTCAGCGACAACGGCGCGTCTTATGTTGCAGGCGATCTCGCCGACTGGCTCGAAGACAAGGGCATGCGTCATGTGCGGGGAGCACCTTATCATCCGCAGACCCAGGGCAAGATCGAGCGCTGGCACCAGACCTTGAAGAACCGCATTCTGCTGGAAAACTACTATTTACCTGGAGATCTTGACCGACAGATTGGAGCCTTTGTCGAGCACTACAATCACGTCCGCTATCATGAGAGCATCGAAAACGTCACACCTGCCGACGTTTACTTCGGCAGAGCACAGACGATCCTCGCAGAACGCAGACGCATCAAACTCGCCACCATCGCAAACCGTCGCTTGCAGCATCGACTGCAGGCCGCTTAAACTCTAACCCTGATGAGCCAGAGCCTCTCTTCTCGAAGCGCCTGATCAGTCTCAAAGTGCCTGACGACGAACACCCAGTGATCTTGCCGCCCGGCTATCTAACAGCCGCGAGCCGGACAAAGGATTGTTGCGAGAGACATTCACATTGCCGGTCGAAGCGGCTCGCCTTAAGGCTCGCGAGGTTCTCGACCAGTTCCCGCAGGGCGACTACATGGCGATTGTTGAACATTGGCGACAACTGCCGGACGGACAGATCGAATTCACGGTGCGGCGTCTGCAGGCAGCGCATCCATAAGGTTGTTTTTTGTTGCAGTGCATGATTCTCTTCGTGGCACAGAATGGAATTGCACCTCGCCTCAGAGACGAGTGCGTTTTGTCGGCGTCCTGTGGAACCGACTAAGAGCCGAGGCGTTTGAGGGTACTGATCCCCTATCGTCGATTATTAACGGGATTTACCCCAGGTCCAAGGTGACGACTGCTCAACAGTTCATCCATTCTGATCCCCGGCCAGACCGTCTGGAGGCGTTGCGAAGCATCCAGGCTCGCCGTCTTTAATGACGCTGCCGAATACTTTGGCGCGCTGAGGGACGCGTTGCTGCTGGCCGAGCGACAAGTGTATATCCTTGGCTGGGACATTCACAGCAAAACGCTGCTGGTCGGATCAACCGGCTGGGCTGACGACGGATTTCCGACCGAGCTTGGTCCTTTCCTGAGAAGATTGCTCAAAGCAAAACCCGCGCTTCAGATTAACATTTTAAGCTGGGATTTCGCGGCGTTGTATGCTGCCGAGCGGGAATGGAATTCCGCCGACAAGTTCACGACAGGAAGTGACGGCCGAATTCAGTTTTGTCTGGACTCCAGCCTTCCCCTCGGATCGTCCCAGCATCAGAAGATCGTGGTGATAGACAACGCGGTTGCGTTTGTCGGCGGGCTGGACCTGACGATCCGGCGCTGGGACACCAGTGAGCATCTAGCCGAGCATCCGCTTCGTCGCGACCCCGCCGGAAAGCCATACCCGCCGTTCCACGACGTGCAGTGCATGGTCGAGGGCCAGGCCGCGGCAGCACTCGGCGAGATCGCGTTCGAGCGATGGGCGGCTGCCGGTTGCACAGCGGAAGATTGCGAAGCTGTTGCGTGCGATCGCTGGCCTGCATCCGTGCCGGCAGGAGCAAGGCAGATCCAGACTGGCATCGCGCGGACCGAACTCAGAACCGCGTCGCAGGACGGGGTCGACGAGGTGGCCCGGCTGTTCGAGGCGTCGATCGGTGCCGCAAGCCGCTTCATCTATATCGAAAACCAGTTTGCCAGCGCCACCGGGATCGCGGAGGCGCTGGCGCAGCGGATGGCTGACGTGCCGTCGCTGCACGTGCTCATCGTGACGCCTAAGGCGCATTCGTCATGGCTGGAATCGCAGGCGATGCAGGCCGGCCGCGGCGGCTTCATGCATCCGTTCGTCGCGGCCGGCGTAGCCGACCAGCTGCGCATTCTCTATCCTTCGGTAAAAGGCAAGGAATCCTCGGCCGCGGTGATGATTCACAGCAAAGTCATGATCGTCGATGACCGGTTCCTGCGGGTCGGCTCGGCCAACATCAACAACCGCTCGATGGGGGCGGACACCGAATGCGATCTGGCATTCGAGGCAACGACGGAAGATCATCGGGAATTCATCTGCGACCTGCGGCGCCGGCTGATCGGACATTTCTGTGGAGTGGATGAGGCCACCATCGCGGACCACGAAGACGACCTGCTTAGATTCATCGATCGCCATGCACAGAGCGGAGCCGACCGGGCCTTGCTGCCGATTGATGAAGAAAGGACGCCGGTCGTTGGGATGACCGACATCATCCAGCCGATCGCCGATCCGAAGCAGCCGCTCAATCTGCAGCGCGCGGCGCGGCGGATGTGGACCCCGCGCACGCTGCTGGCGGTGGGCGGTACTGTGGTCGCGCTCACTGGCCTCGCGCTGGCGTGGCGCACGACGTCGCTGAGCGATTACACCGATATTGGCTACGTCGCATCCTTCATCGCAAGGCATTCACAGTCGGCATGGGCACCACTGTTTGCAGTCGCGATCTTCGTGCTGGGAGGGCTGGTCGTATTCCCCGTGACCGTCATGATTGCCGCGACGGCGGCGGCGCTGGGGCCCTGGATGGGCGCGATCAGCGCCACGGCCGGCGTAATGGCAAGCTCGTTCGTGCTGTTCATGATCGGCCGTCTTCTCGGCCACAGGCGGCTGCAATCGCTGCTTGGAGCGCGCGCCTTGCGCGTTCAGAACCGCATCGTCGGCAAGGGCGTCGTTGCCGTGTCGATGATCCGGATGGTACCGGTCGCGCCGTTCTCACTCGTCAACGTGTTGGCCGGCGCCAGCCAGTTGCGGCTGGGTGACTTTCTGATCGGGACGGTGCTGGGAATGGCGCCCGGCATTGTCACCATGGCTGCGCTGGGCGCGCAGATCGCGGACTTCGCCAAAAATGCCTCCTGGTCGAACGCGGTGCCGCTCGGCCTCACCATCCTGCTGTGGATTGTCGTCTGTCTCGCGGTTCAATTCGTAGTGACGTGGTGGAGCGGACGCCGCACGTGATGGAGACGATCCGCATCATGACATGGAACGTGCACGGCACGTTCAATCTTAATCCGGATTTCGACCTGGAAGGCGTTTGCTCGATCATTGATAAGTGGTCGCCCGATGTGGTCGCCCTGCAGGAAATTGACTCGCGCGGACGCAAGGACGATGTATTCGCCAGGCTGGCGGACGCCGTCGGCGAACATCGCGTCGAGGCCCGTTCGATCGTCACCGAAGACGGCGACTACGGGCAGGTGCTACTCAGCCGCTGGCCGTTCGCCGGCGCGCCCGAGGTGACCGACGTTTCCTATCAGGAGAGGGAGCCCCGTCGGGCGATCTCCGCAGCGATACGTTTCCCGATCGGCGAGGTGACGGTGGTGGCGACGCATCTTGGCCTCAGCATCCACGAGCGCCAGGCGCAGGCGCAGGCGCTCGCCGCCCTCGTGGTTGCGCCGCGGACTCTGGTCATCGGTGACTTCAACGATTGGTTCTGGGTCAAGTCGGTGCGGCGGGGGCTGGCCTCGCGCTGCCCGGTGCGGACGCGGTTGCGGACGTTTCCGGCGCGGCTTCCCATGCTACGGCTCGACCGCATCTACGCTACGCGAAACGCAACCATCGTGAAGGCATGGACTGACCGCGAGGCGCGGACGTATTCGGACCATCTGCCGGTGCTGGCGGATATCGCCTTTGAAGATGTCGGGGACGGCCCGCCCGTAGTACTGGCGCCGGCAGACGGCAGCCATTCCGCAACGGAGCATCGATGATACCTTCATCGACCAGGAACTCTATGTCGACGGCACGACGTCAATAGGCTTTGCTCACCAGCACAACGGGAATTAGCTTTGATATTCCGTGTCTGAATGAGAGTTAGAACCTCGAACAATTCGTCGAACGTGCCATAACCACTAGGAAACGCCACGAGTGTCTTGGCCCGAAGGAGAAAATGCAGCTTGCGCAAGGCGCAATAATGAAAGCTGAAACAGAGTGTCAAATCGGCCTTCAAATTTGGCTTTGTCGCAATTTTGATGACGGAGACTCGCGCTGAAAAGCCGCAGTGGCCGATCCCTTTGAAGTGACTCTCCGTTTTCGGATATGGTGCAGCTGACGGAAGCGCGAATAACACGCGTCACGGCGTTTCCTGTTCTTGGCAGCCGGGCTATTGAGCTAATTCATTAAATCGAGCTCCCTAACAACGATGCGTCATCAGAACTGCAGAGCACGCCGACAATCGTCGCCACCGACCCAACAGCTCGCACCGCGTCCAGCGTTTCGGACATGCCGATGATCTAACGCTCGGCAGTATTCTCGAAGGATTGCTGGCCGAACCATGGGAACAGGGTTCACCCCGTCGCGGGCGCCGTCTCCGAGACAGACAAGAGCGTCTCCAACGAGATCGACGCCAAGCGTTTGGCAAATCCGGCGTTCAATTTGATCAAGATCAATTCCACTGTCGCAATCGCGCATAATTTGAAGTTGGGCTAATTCTGAAGCTCGCGTTGATGTGTGAAACGGCGCAGCATGTATCCTAATCCGCGAAGCTCATCCGATTTCCCTATTGAGCTAAATCAATCACATGCAGCCCTTCGCGCCTAATCATTGCGCTTCTCCTTGCTCAGATATTTGGGAGTTATTGAAATGAATAAATCGTCTAGAGTTCTCGTCACCGCGCTGGCTATAGCCTTCGGGCCTTGGGTCGTTGTACCTGCCGCAGCGGCGCCGATCGGGTTGCCACTGATGCTGCAACAGAAGGTGGGTTCGTCGGCAGAGACCATACAGTATCGCCGCGGCCGGCACGGCGGCTATCATGGCGGCGCGGGAATTGGCCTTGGCATCGCAGGCGCACTGATCGGTGGGGCGATGATTGGTGCAGCAACGCAGCCCTACGTCTACAACGGCTACCCGCCCGGCTATTATGGGCCGGGCTACAACGTCGCGCCTCCTTACGATCCCGGGTATGCCATTCGCAATGGCTTCGTCTGTCAGCCAGGAACAGTGTTCCGTGGCGAGGATGGCCGCAACCATCTTTGCCAGTAATGAATTTTAGAAGCGCCTAGGCGGCGCTTTTTCAAGCATCCGTCCATCACCACAATATTGCAAGCGGCGACACGGTCGCTCGCAAAGACAGCCTTAAGGTGGACTAGAACAATTGAACTATCGAACGGGCTCAGACTGGCATTGAGACGCTGGTCGTGCTGGTGGCGTGGGACGTAAATACCCACTCGGTGGCATTTTGCGGATTGACACGGGGCCAGCACGACAATGAGCAGATCAAGCATTGCTCTCGTCAACCTTCGGGCTGCCGTCATCATCATCGTGCTGGCGTTCCACTCCGTCCTCCCCTACCTCGCTTCCCTGCCAACCGCCCCGTATCCCTTCGACAGCGCGCCTTATCTCTGGCTGGTCTTTCCGATCGTGGACAGCCAGCGATGGTTCGGCTTCGACCTATTCTGCGCCTGGCAAGACGTAGGGCTGATGACCCATTTGGCCACATCGTTGACACGCTGGAATATCTCATTCTCGCTTGGCTACCCAGCGCGATAGCGTGGGTAAACAATTGTCGTGATCGGCAAAGCGCTCGCCGCGGTCGCGATCGGAATATGTGTTCGCCAGATCAAGAAGCACCCGATCATTGCCACTGAGGTGGACCTCGCTGTTTCGGCAACTCTGGCCTACGCCCTGCTCGGCGATGCCGCATCGGCAGTTCTATTGGCTTGGGCTTTAAAACATCGGGCCAAGATCGAGCCTCGATGCGCTGTGCTCAGTGACTTCTGGCTTATTTCGGATTTCTAATGGTCTTCCGGAGCGGGAGTCACCATGCGGTACATCAGCGCTTCCAAGGGCACTCGACCACTCCGTCTCGCGACATCGGCCACCCTACGATTACACAGTTGGCAGAGAATTGCGCTCCTGCCTCCCTATCTCACACGCCACATTGCGCGCCCTCCCCGCACATTTGTGGGGGCCTCGGGCGGACGAAAGCGGAAAGTAGATAGGATCCGTTGTATGGATTCGGGGTCTAACGTTGTACGAACGCTGTATGAGCTTTTCTGAAAAAGATAGCACACGCTCGCGCTAAAGCAAAATAAGTGTGTAATAACAATAATCTAGAGAGTGGAGCGGGTGGAGGGAATCGAACCCTCGTATTCAGCTTGGAAGGCTGCTGCTCTACCATTGAGCTACACCCGCGCTGGCGTTCACCTAGCATGGTGCCGGGCCGGTCTCAACCCGTGGGATCCCGCGGAATTTTGCCAGCCAGCATGCCTGCGGCGCCGGGCGCCCCCTCACGAGCCGTCATCAGCCCTGATTCGGGTGATCCGTCGCGCATGGTCCCCCGCGCCGCCGGGCGGCATGGAACCCGGGCTGTCATCGCGGCGTGACCGATGAAGCGGATAATCGTCCCTCCGTCGGTTGACTTTGCCCTACCGCTTCCGTCATAAACGCGCCGAACCGGGAGCCCATCACTGGGCGCACGTTTTAACGTCATCATCGGCCGGCCAGCCGCTCTCAGGGGCGGAATGAGGTTCGATGGCGTGGAGCGGGGGAGTGTCCCGAGTGGCAAAGGGAGCTGACTGTAAATCAGCCGTCTTATGACTTCGAAGGTTCGAGTCCTTCTTCCCCCACCATCCTGTTTTCATTGAAGAAAAAGCCCTTCGGGGCCTCTGATTTTAGAGCCCTTTTCTGGGTCAGATTAGGCGCTGGGTCAGCTTTGGGTCAGATTTCCTGAAACTGGCAGCAGGTCGGCTGTGGACAACTCGCGGCTCGGGCCGCTCAGCCTGGTCATCCAGAATCGCATCCCGTTGGGCGCGGATTCTGGAACCTGGGAGCCTGTCTGGGCCGGGCGATAGTTTCCGCAAACGAATCCGCGCCCCAGTCCTTGCCGAACGATGACGCAGTTGTGGTGCTTCAGGCGACGGAGAATCTCCCGGTGCAACGGGGTCAGCTCCATGGGCTTGCAGTCGCTGGCAGGCAGCTTGGTGTGCTTCTCGCTCCAGTCGATGATGTCGTCCGTCATGACGTCCCTCCCTTCCCAAATTTCCTGAGCGTCTGTTCCATCAGCTCGGCGTCGTCGATTTCTCCGTGCGCCCACTCGTCCAGCGCCGACTCGGTCTCCGGCAGGACTTGCCCGCCCTCGATGGCGGTGTTGGTCACAGCGAAGCGGACGGCGTCGGATCGGGCCTGGAGCTTCTTGGGGGGCGTCATGACGTCTCCTCCGTGTCATTGATGGCGCCGGCCGCCATTGCAAACCGACCCATACAAAGCCCGCAAACCTGATTTTTCGCTTCTGATACTATTGAAGAAATTCTATCTTCTGTAACAGCTTTCGCCCGTATCCGGAGGCATAGTACGCCCGCAAATCGACTTCACCCCGAAAATCCGCGTGCACTGACCCCTTGGCGCCCCAAGCGCTTCCGATAGGAATGACCGGCGTGGTGGCTATCTACGTTGCGCTCACGGGACAAGGTGACGCCGGCGTCTCGTCCCGTCGAACGATCGAGGTGGATCACCGCTGCGCAGGCGGTGGAAAAGGGGGGCCTTGGCTCATGGTATCGGCCGCACGAAAGGCGGACGAAACACCAAGCTCCATGCGGTCTGCGATGAAAAGGGGCGCCCCTGCGTCCTGCTCCTGACGCCCGGAAACGTTCACGATTGCAGGGTTGCGCAGCTCTGCATCGAGGCGATGCCACCGTCGGCCGAACTCGTCGCGGACAAGGGATACGACAGCCAGGCGCTGCGCGAGTGGTTGGTCGAGCGTGGCACCGAGCCCGTCATTCCCCCGCGCAAGAACCGCAAGATCCAATACGATTACGACCGCGCCATCTACAAGCAGCGCAACGTCATCGAGCGTATGTTCTGCCGCTTCAAAGACTGGCGACGCATCGCCACCCGATTCGACCGCAACGTCCGAAACTTCATGAGTACCATCAGCCTCGCCGCAGCCGTCATCTGGTGGCTGTAGTGAGTCCGGACCCTAAGTCAGATCCCGGCGCTCTGACTGACCTGCTTCGTAAACATGCGCCACTGGCGGAGCGCATTGGTTTTGAGACCGGCGCGATGTCAAGCTGGCTTTGGCACGAACTTCGTAGGGTCGATCTACCTGTCGTTTGCATCGATGCGCGGCATGCACACGCGGCACTGTCGGTACGTATGAACAAGAGTGATCAAAATGACGCTCGAGGTCTTGCCGAACTGGTACGGGTCGGTTGGTATCGAGAAGTGAAAGTTAAGAGCGAGGAAAGTCAAAAGGTCCGCGCGATACTCGTCGCGCGATCCCGACTCGTATCCATGCGCCGGGACATTGAGAACCAAGTCCGCAGTCTGATCAAGGAATATGGATTGCTATTCCCTCGCGCCATCGGCCAACAGTTCCGCAATCAGGTCAGCGAGCTACTCGGCAACGATCACCAGCTTCTCAGCGTGACCGCGCCGCTCCTGTCGATTCATGAGCATATCTGTCAGCAGCAGAGCAAGTTTGACGATGAGGTCCGCCGATTGGCGAAGTCAGACGAGACGACGCGGCGCCTGATGACAGTTCCAGGCGTCGGAGTGGTGACGGCCCTCACGTTCCGCCATACGATCGACGATCCGTCCCGCTTCCGATCGGCCTCTACGGTCGGCGCCTATCTCGGCCTTACGCCTCGGCGCAACCAATCTGGAGAAACCGATACGAGCGGCAAGATATCGCGATGGGGCGACCGTCTTCTCCGAACCTACCTGTTCGAGGCGGCGACTGTCCTGCTTTATCGGACCAAAAAATGGTCCTCCCTCAAGGTCTGGGGAATGAAGCTCGCAAAGCGGATAGGTATGAAGAAGGCGAAGGTCGCTATTGCCAGAAAGATCGCCGTCATCCTTCACTGCATTTGGGTGGATGGCACCTCATTCGACTGGGGCCATGCAACCCCGGCCTAAAGGCATCCTGAAGTTTCTGGCCTGGTCCGCCGGGCTGGCGATGTCCCGCTGGGACGGTGGTCGCGGTGACCTCGGTCAATCGGCTGGTGGCGGCCTGTCCGTACTCCGCTGTACACGTTGAGGCACCCGCCCCGGACATCATCATGAGGCGCCTGGCGACCTCGGAAAGGACCATGACCCTGGCGATGGCATCAAAGCTACCGCGCTAAGATTGTTCGGCAAACGAAAATCCAACGCTGACCGGCTATCGTATCGCCGGCCGCTCTCGCCCCATCTCCACAACCCCATCCAGTTTCGATGGGGCGACCGCTACCGCTTTGCTGAGCGCGGCCATACGGGTGCTTGACAACAGCCCGCAATTAAAGGGCCGATTGACATCGGATTTCTCGAAGCCCTGCAGCGTGACCACGAAATCCGCGAGCGCATAGCGCGGCGCATGCGGCGACCAGTCGACGCCGGGCAGCGCGTCGAGCAACTGTTCAAGGTGTTCACGTTGCGGTGCTGGTCGCCGGCGCGGCCGTTGTGGAAGAGCCAGTTGCTGCAGGTCACCGTCTTCTCTTGTGCGCGCACGGCGTCGGCGCCGAAGTCGAGCACTGGTAGACGTCGGCGCAGTCGGCCCAACGGCCGCCACAGCGCAGGGCATGGACGATCCCGCTTAGCACACGACGATCATCTACCCGGGGCTTGCCGCGCACGCCGGTCGGAAGCAGCGGCTCAATTCGAGCCCACTGCGCATCGGAAAACCAAAAGAAATCACCCATCTCACCGCCTCCTCGATGAGGCAGTGAATCACGATCAGGCTGCCAGGGGAATCCGGTTATTGGGTCCGGACCCTAGCCCTGCGGGGCGGCCCTGCCCGGGTTTCTGCAAGATTTTCCGGGCGTTGCGGAACGGCAAATTGCCATCGCTTGGGACCCGTGAGACAAGCCATCATGACCGATCGAGACCGCAAGCCGCGATTCGCCCGCGGGCGCGACAAGCCTGGCGCCAAAGGCCCGTCCAAACCGCATTCCAGAGGCGGCCGGCCGGACCGTGGCGGGCGCGAATCGCGCGGCGACGGCGTGGCGATCCTTTATGGCTGGCACACCGTGGTGGCGGCGCTGGCCAATCCGCAGCGGGTGATCCGCAAGCTGTGGCTGACCGAGAATGCCGCGCGTCGGCTGGCCGACGACAAGATCGACACCCGCATCGATCCGATCATCGTGCCGCCGCGCGAACTCGACACCATGCTCGGCCCCGAGGCGGTGCATCAGGGGCTGCTCGCCGAGGCCGATCCGCTGGACGGCCCGGCCCTCGACGAACTGCCGCAGGACGGCATCGTGCTGGTGCTCGACCAGATCACCGACCCGCACAATGTCGGCGCGATCATGCGTTCGGCCGCGGCCTTCGGCGTCAAGGCGATCGTCACCACGCACCGGCACAGCCCGGAAGCCACCGGGGTTCTGGCAAAATCCGCCTCGGGCGCGCTGGAACTGGTGCCGGTGGTGACCGTGCCGAACCTGGCGCGCGCGCTGAGCGAACTCAACGACCTCGGCTTCCTCACCGTCGGGCTCGACAGCGAGGGCGATGCCACGCTCGGCGCGGTGCCGCTCCACCAGCCGCTGGCGCTGGTGCTGGGCGCCGAGGGCAGCGGGCTGCGCCGGCTGACCCGCGACACCTGCAGCGTGGTCGCGCGGCTCGACATGCCCGGCGCGATCAAGAGCCTCAATGTCTCCAATGCCGCCGTGCTGGCCCTGTATATCGGCGCCAGCAAGCTCGGCCTGATGAACTAGGGCCATACGAAAACGCCCGCCCGCATCGCGCGGGCGGGCGTCTTCGTCAGCCTTTCGGCGATCAGTACGCCCGACGCAGCGGGCGCTGATACTGCATGTGGCGATAGCCGTGGTGCGACATCCCGTAGCGCGGCGCATACATCACGCGCGGACCGGCGAAGCGGCGATGGTGATAGCCGTAGCGCGGCGCGTAGCTGCGCGTTGCGTAGCCATAGCGAACTTGCGGACGCATGCTGTAGCCGTAGCGATAGCTCGGCCGCACGCGCGGCTGATAGCTGTACTCGACGCGCGCATGGGCATAGGGCTGCGCATAGGAATATCCGTTGGCATAGCCAGCGCTGGCATAGCCGCGGCTACCAAAGTCGCCATCGCCGCGCTCATAGCCGGTCCAGCCGGGCGTCGAGGTCTCCTGATAGGTCGGTTCCGGCGCAAAGTTGCCCGGACCGCTGAAGGTTGGACCCTGGTTGACGTAGTAATACTGGTGGGCCGGATCGGGCAGCCGCTGATAGCTGGCAACGCCGCCATAGCCATACCCCTGGCTATAACCTTGGCCGTAGCCCTGTCCGCACGGGCTGACATAGGCCTGGCCGCACGGCGAGCAACCGCTCGAAAACAGGCCGCCGCCGCAAGCCATGGCGGGCGCAGCACTGGCCGCTGTGACAACGGCAACAGCCGCCGCCAATTTCCAAATCATCTGACGCATTACGCTCTCCTGTGGGTGTTTTTTTTGGTTGGTCTAGTTGCGGTTTTTCCGGATCGGTGGACCTGGATTCTGTGGGAGCAGACCGCCGCCATCGCGCGGCAGTTCGATCACCGCTGGCGGATACATGGGCACCTGCTGCGGCGCCGGCGGCGCGGATTGCGCCGACCACGAGTCGTGGTAGCTGGCCGCGGGCTCCGGCAATTTACGATTTTTCGGGGGCTCGATTTCAAGGCGACCGTAGCCCGGGGTGCGACCGGCGCTCGGGTAGTAATGCCCGACGTTCGGCTCCGAATCGACATAACGGCCACCATAGACCGTCGGCTGAACGTGGATGCCACGCGCCAGACCCCAGTCGCCTTCCACCACCGCGTAAGACGCGTTGACGCCATTGATGATGATCGGCACGCCGGGCCGGCCGGGGATCACGATATTGAATCCGTCGCCCGCGAAGGCCGGCAGAGTCGTGGCGATGGTGGTCAGCAGTGCTGCAATGAAGCGCATGGGCAATATCCTGCAATCTGGCGTTAGGATAATCGAAGCCTTGGCAGGATGGGTTAAGGCGAGGTTGTAAACTGCCGGTAAGCCTAACGCGTAAGCATGCAAGGTCGTTCAATTGCCTGCAGCGGCAGGACGGAAACGTTAACGTCGTCCGTCCTGCCGCTGCGCGCCCGGACGCTTGCGGGCCATGGGCGCGCGTGATGCAATGGCCGGAACTCAAGTCCATGCCGGGTGTTTGCAACTCACACTTTGCGGAGAGACGACAATGAGATTTCTCAGTGCAGCCCTGATCCTGTCGATGCTCGCGGCGACGCCCGCGATGGCGCGGCACTGGAAACATCCGCGCCACGAGACCTTCGCCTACAAGGCGCCGGGCGAGCCCTACCGCATCGACTTCGGGCATAATTACGGACCGGGCCTGCTGCCCGGCACCTTCGCCTATTACGACGGCCCGCTGCGCGTGCGCTGCGACCAGTCCGCCGCCGCCTATCGCGGTCAGAACGGCCGCGCGCATCCCTGCAATTGAGAGATCGAGGGCCTGGCGGCGCGGCTGGAGATTGACTGGCTGCGACACGAGGCTTCGGGGCCAAATCTCCGCGTGCTGCTGAGCAACGACTGAGTAGCCTCTCCGCTGCAACTCTGATATTCGACGGCGCAGCACGGCGGCGGAATCAGCGCGGTCGCGGCTGCAATGCACAACGCATTGATCTTATTGCCGGTTTAGCTCAGCGGTAGAGCAGCGGTTTTGTAAACCGAAGGTCGGGAGTTCAATCCTCTCAACCGGCACCAGCCACCCAGCCCGCAGTAGCCGAGATGGCGGCGGCTTTTTGGCGCAGCGCCTGCGCCGTGTCTCCCGATAGCGCATCGTCCAGAATTCCGATCGGGCCCATCATGGTGATGGCCGCGATCATGAAGCCGGTCTGGTCGAAGATCGGCGCCGAGATCGAGGTGAAGTTCGGCAACAGCGCGTCGCGGCAGCGGCTGATGCCGTTCTGACGGATCGTGCGCTGCATGTCGTCGACCTCCACCCGGTTCGCCGGCGTATCGTCCGAGGTGGCGCCCGCGCGGGCGCGTTCTTCCTTGAGCTCCTGATGCAGCATTGACTCGGTAATATCGCCGGGAAGATGCGCCAGGAAATTGCGGCCCAGCGCCGAGCGCAACAGGCTCAGGACGCTGCCGACCCGCAGTTCTATGATCGAACGGCTGCCGCCACCTTCAACGCGGTAGATGATGGTCGGCCCGCGATTGCCCCAGACCCCGAGAAACACGGTATGGCCGACCGTGCCCGCCAGCTCGGCCATCACTGGACGCGCCGCGGTGAACACGTCGAACTGTTCGATGGCCGCCATCCCGAGTTTCAGCGCGTAAGGACCCAGCGCATAGCAGCCGGTGTCCACCTCCTGCCGGACGATGCCGACAGCCTGAAAGCTGACGAGGTAGTAATGCACGTTCGCCGCCGACATGCCGGTGCTGGCAGCGATCCGCTTCAGCGGCACCGGGCGCAGTTCGGTGCGCAGGAAATCGAGAATCCGGAAGCCGATCTCGATCGATTGGATGCCGCGTCGGCCGGGCCGTTCAGCCTTTAGCAGTTTGGCCGGCTTGGCTGTCGTCTTGCCGGCCGCCGTGCTCGCAGCCGCCTTTTTCGCGACCGCTCCGGCTTTGCGGGTGTCTGAGGGTTTCACAAAAATCATTGAAAATCAGCAGTTTGCGGGCGGATTCCGGCTGCCCCATTGTTGGGCTGTTCGGGCAAGTTTTTCAAGCTTGCGATGTTTGATAATATCATATCAGTATGACCATGTCATATCTGGGGTCCGCAGTTTCGTCGCGCCGGCCCCTGCAATGGGGGCTGAGATCATGAGTACAATTTCGCTGGCAGCGGACGCGGAACGCGATCTGACCAGGAGCGAGGAAAAGCAGGTGGTGCTGGCGTCGACGCTCGGCACGATCTTCGAGTGGTACGACTTCTTCATCTACGGCTCGCTTGCCGTGTTCATGAGTTCGGTGTTGTTTCCGCCGGATAACCCGACCGCTGCGCTGCTTGCCTCGCTGGGAGCGCTGGCCGCGGGCTTTGTGATCCGCCCGATCGGCGCGATCCTGTTCGGCCGCATCGGCGATACCGTCGGTCGCAAGTACACCTTCCTGATCACCATCGTGATGATGGGCGGCAGCACCGCACTGATCGGCTTCCTGCCGTCCTACGCGTCGGTCGGCAACGCCGCCTGGATTTCGCTGGTGGCGCTGCGCCTGATCCAGGGACTCGCCGTCGGCGGTGAATATGGCGGCGCAGTTATTTACGTCGCCGAGCACTCGCGCCCGAACCGGCGCGGCCTGCTCACTGGCTGGATCCAGATCACCTCGTCGATGGGACTGGCTCTGTCCATCGTGGTGATCCTTGGCACCCAGGCCGTCATGTCCGATGCCGACTTCAAGGCATGGGGCTGGCGCGTGCCGTTCATCGTGTCGATCGTGATGCTGGCGTTCTCGGTCTATGTCCGCGCCAAGCTGCATGAGTCGCCAGTGTTCGCGCGACTCAAGGCCGACAGGAAGTTGTCGAAGCAGCCGGTGCGGGATGCTTTTGCCCGCTGGTCCAGCCTGCGGCTGATCCTGATTGCCCTGTTCGGCGTCACCGCCGGCATGGGGTCGACCTACTTCACCGGCCAGTTCTACGTCATGATCTTCATGCAGCAGGTGGCCAAGATCGACCTGCAGACGTCGTATATGCTGATGGCCACAGGCCTGATCATCGGCGCGCCGAGCTTCGTGTTGTTCGGCTGGCTGTCCGACCGTATCGGCCGCAAGTGGCTGATGATGACCGGGCTGCTGCTGGCGGCAATATGCTACCGTCCAATGTTCGCCGCCCTGCTCGAAGCCGCCAATCCCCAGCTGGTGGCGGTGACCCGCAGCGCGCCGGTCACCGTGCATGCCGACACCGCCAGCGACGCCTGCGGATTCGGCCTGATCGCGGCCCTGGTCGGTACCCACAGCGACCACCTGAAGCCCTGCGTGCAGGCCAAGAAGCTGCTGATCTCCAGCGGCATCAACTTCAGCTACGCCCCGCCCATCCCGGGCCAGGCGGTGTCGATGTCGGTGCAGGGCAAGACGATTGCCGGCTTCGCTCCAGCCGAATACCGCAAGGCGCTGGCCGACGCCGGCTACCCCGCCAAGGCGGACCCGGCCCGGATCTCCTCGGTCACCATCGTGCTGCTGCTGGTGGCGATGACCGTCATGGTAGCGATGGTGTACGGCCCGGTGGCCTCGTTCCTGGTGGAGCTGTTCCCGGCCAACATCCGCTACACCGCGCTGTCGTTCCCGTATCACATCGGGGCCGGCATCCTCGGCGGCTTCCTGCCGTTCATGGCGACCTACCTGTCACTGGCCGTCGGCGATGTGTTCGCCGGCCTCTGGTATCCCGTGGTGATCACCGCGGTCACCATGGTGATCGGCACCATCGTCCTGCCGAGCAAACCGGCCTTGACGGCGGAGTAATTCCGCCCTCCCCGCCTTCCCCACGGGCTGCTTCGGCAGCCCGTTTTCATTCGCCATCACAATAGAAGTCCCTCATGCTGTTCGACATGTCAGAGCTCCCCGCGGACGTGACCTACAAGATCCTGACCGCGACGGTGACGCCGCGCCCGATCGCCTGGATCACCACGCAATCGCCGGACGGCATCCGCAATGCCGCCCCGTTCAGCTTCTTTAACGTCATGGGCCACGAGCCGCCGACCGTGGCCATCGGCCTGCTGCGGCATCCGCAGCGCGGCTTCAAGGACACCGCGCAGAACATCGTCTCGACCGGGGAGTTCGTGGTGAATCTGGTGCCGTCGGCCATGGCCGACGCCATGAACGTCACCTGTATCGACGCGCCGCCGGCCACCGACGAACTGCTGCTCGCCGGGTTGAACACCGTGCCGTCACTCAGGGTTGCCCCGCCGCGCATTGCCGACAGTCCGGTGGGCTTCGAATGCCGCAGCATCGCTACCGTCCTCACCGGCCCGCTTCAGTCGGTGGTGATCGGCCAGGTGCTGTGCGCCCATATCGCCGAAGCTTTCGTCATCGACGCCAGCCGCGGCCATATCGACACGCCGGCGCTCGACCTGATCGGCCGCATGCACGGCAGCGGCTGGTATGCGCGCTCGACCGACCTGTTCCAGCCGACCAGGCCATAGCGCCTCACAGCCACGCCCACACCAGCAGAGCATTAATGGCGCAAGCGGCGAGCAGCGCGACCGCCAGCCCCGCCTGCACCCCGTCGATCCCGGTTTTGAACAGCGTATCCATGACGCAGGGAACATCGGGCGATTCTGGCAAGAGAGTCTCGGAACTTATTTTCCGGCTGATTCAGGACTCGTTTACTTTCGATTCCCGCCCCCGGCCGTCCCGGCTCCCCGCCCACTCCGCCGGCACGTACCGACGCAAAAAGGCCGGCACGAATGCCGGCCTTTGCGAACGCCAATGGCGTCAGTCGTCTGTGTCGGCTCAGTAACGCGCGACTTCCGGGCCACCCCAGCCGAACCGGTAGTTCAGGCCAGCCTTGATGGTGTGCTCGTCGTTGTTGTAGCTCGCCGAACCCGCCGGAATAGACGCTGCGGTAACGGTGGTGTTTCCGAAGTTATAATACTGATATTCGACCTTGGCCGACCAGTTGGGTGCAAACATGTATTCCAGACCGGCGCCGACGGTGTAGCCGTCCTTCGAATTGCCCGAGGTCGAGAATCCCGGTGCCAATCCTGCGCCGGGGATCACGCCGATATCGTTGCTGCCCTTCCAGGCATAACCACCCTTGGCGTAGAGCAGCGCCGGACCCCAGGTATAACCGAGACGGCCGGTGACTGAGCCGAGCTGATCGTTATTGGCGGTCACAAGCGTGCCGTTCGGGAACAGCCGGCCGGTGTTGTTGCTGTTCATCCAGCTGTACTGGGCTTCGATACCGATCACCCAGTTGGTGGCGAACTGATAGTCCGCGCCGCCCTGCACACCGCCCATGAAGCGACCGCTGTCGCCCTGGATGCTGCTCGAGTCGCCGAACGCGCCGCCGAGATGACCGCCGATATAGAAGCCTGTCCAGTTATAAACTGCAGCCGGTGCGGTGTAGGCCGGCGCCTTCGTATAGGTGCGCGCCGGCAGATCGGCCGCAGATGCCGAGGCCGTCAATGCGACCAGAGCCGTCGCCCCAAGCAGAAACTTCTTCATGGTAGATCCCCTGTTGTTCAAACTGACATTCGAAAAACAACATGGCGGCAATTTGGTTGCTTCCGGGCGACGCCGCAGCAGCGATGAATCCGCAACTGTGATGAAGCAGCAACACATTGGGTTCCATCGCGTTTTCGTGTCATCTCACTCGCGAATGGTTCACCGCTCACGGCAACTTGATCGGACGGAACCGATCTCTCCCCGGCGCGTGTGAATCATCGCGTCGCGATGTGGCGCGCGGGTTCCGCGTTCAGCGGGTCATGGCCTGCAGTTCGGGGAACGGCTGAAAGGTCGCGCCGGCGCAAGCGTCGCTGCTGTTCTCGATCACGCGGTCGAGACGGCCGTCGACGAACATCACGCCGCGCTCCTGCGGCGCCTGATACTTGCCGTCCATATCGCGGGCGGTGTAGCGGACGCAGCCGACATAGCGCAGCCGGCCGCCCACCGTGCGCTGCACCGGCTCGGCCAGCGCGGCATCGCGAACGCCGACGGGATTGTTGATGTAGGTCCTGAAGAACGACAGCAGATCGGCTCTGGCGTTCTTCGGCACCGGCTGCGCGGCCGTACCCTGGTCGTCGGTGAAACTGATGCCGCGCTCCATGCCGCCGCAACACGCCAGCGCCAGAGGCAGCAGCACGATGGCCGCGCGCTTCGCAAAATTCCGCAATGCTCTACCCGTTCCGGAGATGTCCGGCGCGCCGGACGACGGCGCCTTCCTAGACCGTTCGCGGCGGAAATGGAATTGGCGTCGGGGTCTGCGTTCAACAGCCGCGGCCTGCTGCCGGGGATGGCAGCAGGCCGGTGGCGATGTCCGCGACCGCGGTGGGCTAATGAGCCGCGGCCGCGGCGCACCCTCAGCCGCGCTTGATGTGCGCGACCGTGGCCCCGTGAGCGGTATGCTTGAAGGTCTTGTGCATGCCGAGCTTCTCGTGGAAGCGATGGTGATGCCGGATGTGGCGGCGATGCGGCTTCACGGCCTGCGCCTTGGCATCGAGCACCGACGGCTTGGCCTGCACCTTGCTGTCGGCCACCGGCTTGACCTCGGTCTTGACGTCGGGCTTGGCAACCTTGGCATCCGACTTGATCATCGGCGCGGCGGTCTCGGTCTTCGGCGCGGTCTTGCCGACATCCTTGCCGGTGTCGAGCACCGGACCGGCGGCCATGGCGGGGCCGGCGAGCAGGGAAGCGAGGATCAGCGCGGCAGACATTTTTTTCAGCATGGTCGTCTCCTGTCGATGTCGATCACGAAGTTGACCGGTCGGGTTGGCCGGGCTTGTCGATCATGCAGCCACCGTAGCGGGGGCGCGCTGAACCCATTCTGAAGCGCGGCGACGGACTTCGTTCATGTCGGTGACATCTCTGTCATGTGACGCGGACGGCCGGCGGCATTTGCGCTGCCGGGGAATGCCGGGCGTTTCGCGGGGTTTGTCTTCCACGACTTTCATGGCAGATTGTCTGCCTCGAACTAGGGAGCGACCCATGACCCGTTTCGCGATCAGGCTGACCACACTGGCGATGTTTTCCGCGGCGCTGGCCGCCGCACCTTTGTCCACCGTGTTCGCGGCAGGCGGCGATACGCCGTCCTCGCCGCCGGCGTCCGACGGCAAGTCCACCAAGGACAAGAAGAAGAGCTCGGGCCTCGAGGATCCCGCTTTCATCAAGGGCTATCGCACGGCCTATGCCACCATCTACGACAAAAACGACTACGCCGCGGCGATCGCGCAGCTCAAGGCGCTTGATGCCGACGACCGCGCCGACGTCGCCAACCTGATCGGCTATTCCTATCGCAAGCTTGGCAACTATCAGGTCTCGCAGGCCTGGTACGAGCGCGCGCTGAAGGCCGATCCCAACCACGTCCGCACCTGGCAGTATTACGGCTTGTGGCAGCTCGAACAGGGCAACCGCGACCAGGCGCAATATCACCTGGGCCGGATCGGCGCGCTGGCCGGCACCGACTCCGCCGAATACAAGTCGCTGCAGGCCGCGCTGGCGCAGGCTCCGGGCAACGGACTGGTGTACTGAGAAAAACACGCAGCTGTCGTCACCCGCGCATGCGGGTGACCCAGTAAACGCCGACGCCACGGCGCCATCACCGGCGCCGCGGAATACTGGATCGCCCGGTCCTGGCGCGCAATTGCGCGCAGGCCGGGCGACGACAATTGAGAGGGCCGCGCCGCCTTCAGCCCGCCCGCTAACCATCCTGCGCCCGCGCGCTCGACACCCTGCCCGGCACGCCCTTAACTGCCGGCTCGACAAGCCGCGTCAACGCCGCTAGACGACGCCCCGCGCCATCGCCCTCCTCCGTCGCCGCAAAGGCCCGCGATCCCATGACCCCGTCCAAGCGTTACGAGCGGATCGCCTTCGTCGCCAGCCACAGCCCGGAGGCCGAGGCGGCGCTGGCGCAGCTCACCGCGCAATACGGCAACCGCGACGCCAATGATGCCGACGTCATCGTGGCGCTCGGCGGCGACGGGCTGATGCTGCAGACGCTGCACGACCACATGCGCTCGGGCACGCCGATCTACGGCATGCATCGCGGCACCGTCGGCTTCCTCATGAACGAGTTCAGCGCCCATGATTTACACGCCCGGCTGGCGGCGTCGAGCGAGACCGTGATCCATCCGCTCTTGATGCGCGCCACCGATGTGCATGGCGACGTGCACATCCACCACGCCATCAACGAGGTCGCGCTGTTTCGCCAGACCAACCAGGCGGCACGGCTGCGCATCCTGATCGACGAGCGCGAGCGCATGGCCGAGCTCACCGCCGACGGCATCATGGTGGCGACGCCGGCCGGCTCCACCGCCTACAATCTCTCGGCGCAGGGCCCGATCCTGCCGATCAACGCCTCGCTGCTGGCGCTGACCCCGATCAGCCCGTTCCGGCCGCGGCGCTGGCGCGGCGCGCTGCTGCCCAACACCGCCATCGTGGTGATCGAGGTGCTGGACAGCGACAAGCGCCCGGTCGCCGCAGTCGCCGACCACGACGAGGCCCGCGACGTCCAGCGCGTCGAGATCGTCTCCGACAAGTCGATCTCCATGCGCATGCTGTTCGACCCCGGCCACAGCCTCGAGGAACGCATTTTGAGCGAGCAGTTCGGGTTCTGAGCCGGACGCGCCGGTTCGGGACGGATTTGTCCGGCGCGGCAACGGGTTAAGCGCCATCCGGCGCTGCACCGGCGATTTGGCCACGATCGCGCCGCAAGCGCCGCAAATCGTTGCGGCAAACTTCAGGCAGCGCCGCACGCGGGCGAAATCGGCTGCGGCCAAACCATGGCAGCGCCGCAATCCGGCCTTTGCCGCAGATTTGGCAGCGTTCGGGCGCCCCGCCACACCGTCGCCATGTCATGGACTAAATTCCTCGCTCCGTGGAACGCGCGTTCCACGCTCACGGTATCGTGAATGCCTCCCCTCCCCCGCGAGCGCAGCGAGTGGTGGGGAGGGACCGGGGGTGGGGGGCGCGAGGACGCTCAGGCGGCGTCGAGCCTAGCCAACTCGGCGGCAAAATTAATCCGCAACGGGTCAGCCTCGTCGTCGGGCAGCCAATTGGCCAAACATACACGCCAGCAGCCAATTAGAGATGCTTTTTAGAACTGAGGGCGGTTGATCAGATCAGCCGCCGCTTTTTTCCGCCAACCCCAGCTCAGCGCGCAGTATCCGGAAGGCTTCGTCCAGCGGTTGGGTGCGGCCGGCATCGGCGTCGGCCAGGCCTTTCGAAAGCGCCTTGGCTAATTCATCCGGTTCGTCGGGCTTCATGGCATTTGTCTCCGTTTTGAAGAGCCCCCCACCCTAGCCCTCCCCACCGCTTCGCGGGGGAGGGAACGAGACTGCAAGTGTTGTCCATCGCGTCCTCTATTTCAAAGGCAGGTACAGGTCGGTGATTGCTTCGTGCTCCGGCACGTCTGGAAAAAAGCTCACGCGCTGGGCATAAAGTGGAAACTCTCTTGGTTCTTCACCGCTTGCAGGCAGCCACTGACCATAGAGAAACTTCGCTGCGGGTCGTAGATTGTCACTCTCACCGATAATGCGCAGCACCGCGCAACGGCCTGCCGGAATCAGGCCCGCCTCCATACCTTCATCGGCGGGCGTTATGGCACGATTGGTCGCGGCAGCCAGATCGATCCGATAGTCCTCGGCGGCAACGCTGTCGGGATCAGTGTGGAAGATCGTATAAGTAGCGTGGGTCGCGGCGCGCACGCCACTCGCCTTGCGCCAGGCAATGAATTGGCGAATTGTCTCGCCCAGCCTTTCGGGATCGCCACGGTGGCTCATGAAAGCGACAGGAACGTCGGCTTCCTCCCGAACGGAGACATCATCGATGGAAAAGTTCTGCGTCATGATCTGGCTCCTTATTTCAGCCAACGGCTCCATTGCCGCTGCCCATGCCGACCAGTCCGGATCCTCGCGAAAAGCCCTCGGCGCCTGCCCCATTCGCTGACGAAAAGCCCGGGCAAAACTGTCCGGAGCTTCGTAGCCGGCATCCAGTGCAATCTCGGTGACCGATACATCGCACCGATAGGCAAGGCGCCATGAAGGTCGTTTCATCCTCGCCAACTGCACGTACCGATGCAGCGAGAGGCCGAAGATTGCCCTGAATTGCCTGTGGAAATGGCAGGCGGAAAAGGCCGCGACCGAGCTCAGCGCTTCCAGCCCGAGATCGCCGTCGAGATTGCTGTCGATATGCGCGACGACACGCTGCATGCGAGCATGGTATCGAGCGAGATCGGCAGGCAGCTTTGACACGAGATATTCCTTGTTGGTGGCAAGCCAGCAAATAAGGTCCGGAATGGGCTAGCCGCTCGACCGATCTTGCGATTTTTGAAAGTAATTGCAAAAGCAAACAAGATTGACGCGAGGCGAGCACGTTCATTCAAGGCAGCTTCTCAGAGGCCACTATTCTCGGGCTTCAGTGACGGTCGTATCGACGTGCAGAAGGTCTGCATAAGCCGCGACGGAGCTCTGGCAACCCCAGTTTGGCGCGCAGTTTCCGGAAGGCTTCAGCCAGTGCCATGATGCTGCCGCAGCGCCCCCTCCCCCTCACACACTGAATACCAGCCTTGCCTTCAGCCGTGGGGCGACGAAGTCCATGAAGGCGCGCAGCTTGTGCGGCATCAGTTTTGCGTCGGGCGAGACCAGGTTGACCGGCAGCGGCGTCGGCTCGAACTTGCGCAGCAGCAGTTGCAGCCGGCCGTCGCCCACGGCGCCGGAGACCTGGTAGCACAACAGACGGGTGATGCCGGTGCCGGCGCAGGCGGCGTCGGCGGCGGCCTCGGCGGTGTTGACGGCGAAGCGCGAGCGGATCGCCAGCCGCTCCACCTTGCGGCCGGCGCGAAAGGTCCACTCCTTGCTGCCTTCGAGGCCGGTGAAGGTGACGCAGTGATGCGCGCCGAGATCGGACGGTTTTGACGGCATGCCGCGCCGCGCCAGATAGGAGGGGCTGGCGCACACCACCTGATGGATGCTGGCGACCCGCAGCGCCCGCAGGCTGCTGTCCGGCAGCTGGCCGACGCGCACCGCCACGTCGACGCCGTCGGCGACGATGTTGGCAACGGTGTCGGACAGATGCAGCGCGACGTCGATGTCCGGATAGGCGGCGAGGAATTCGGCGACGATCGGCGTCAGGTGCAGCCGGCCGAGCGCCAGCGGCGCGCTGACCGTGAGGCCGCCGCGCGGCGCCTGGTATTCGCCGGATGCCAGCCGTTCGGATTCACCGATCTCGTCGAGCAGCCGGCGGCAGCGCTGGAAATACAGCTGGCCGGTGTCGGTCAGGGTCACCTTGCGCGTGGTGCGCGTCAGCAGGCGCGCGCGCAGATGATCCTCGAGCTCGGCGACCTTGCGGCTCACCGAGGTCAGCGGCGTGCCCAGCCGCCGCGCCGCCGCGGAGAAGCCGCCGGCCTCCACCACCGCCACGAAGGCCGTCATCGCCTCCAGCCGATCCATCGCCATTCTCCCACTGAGCGGAATAGTACTTCCCGATCATACCGGATACCGCGAAAAGCGGAAAGCGCTGAGATTGTGGACATCGGCACCGACCGAACAACGCAACGCCGCACAGAGAAGGATCTCATCATGTCCCGCATCACCACCATCGCCAGCATCGCCGCCGCCCCCGAAGCCGCAAAGCCGCTGCTGGAAGCCGTCAACAAGCAGATCGGCTCGGTGCCCAACCTGTTCCGCGTGGTCGCCAACAGCCCGGCGGCGCTGGAAGGCTATCTCGGCCTCAACGGCGCGCTGGCCAAGGGCAGCCTCGACGCCAGGACCCGCGAGCGCATCGCCATCGCGGTGGCCGAGGTCAACGGCTGCGGCTATTGCCTGTCGGCGCATGCCTATCTCGGCAAGAACGTCGCCAAGCTCGACGATGCCGAGATCACCGCCAACCGCTCCGGCGCCTCCAACGATCCCAAGGCCGATGCCGCCGTGCGCTTCGCGGTCGCGGTGGTGACCGCGCGCGGCCATGTGGGCGATGCCGACCTCGCCGCCGTCAAGGCGGCCGGCTACGACGACGCACAGATCGTGGAGATCGTGGTTCACGTCGCGCTCAACACGCTGACCAACTACGTCAACGAGGTGGCCGGCACCGCCATCGACTTCCCGGCGGTGGCGCTGCGCAGCGCCGCCTAAGCGCAAGCGGGCGCAGGCAAGACCGGGCGGTCCTGCCTGCGCCCTACCGCTTCAACGCGTCGACAACCTGAGACGACTGCCAGGGGATGAACGTAGGGTGACCCGCGTTCATCCCTTTCGTTGTCTACGCGGCGCGGACCGTGTTCAGGAACTTGCCCACCTCGGACTTCAGCCGGTTGCTGTCGCTGGAGAGCGACCGCGCGGCGGAGAGCACCTGGGACGACGCCGAGCCGGTTTCGGTGGCGCCGCGCTGCACATCGACGATGTTCGACGTGACCTGCGTGGTCCCCTGCGCGGCCTGCTGGACGTTGCGCGAGATCTCCTGGGTGGCGGCGCCCTGCTCTTCCACCGCGGAGGCAATCGTGGAAGCGATTTCGGACATCCGCCCGATGGTGGTGCTGATCTCCTTGATGGCCGAGACGGAGTCGCCGGTCGCCGATTGCATGCTGGAGATCTGCGCGCTGATTTCGCCGGTCGCCTTGGCAGTCTGCTCCGCCAGCGCCTTCACTTCCGATGCCACCACGGCGAAGCCGCGGCCGGCGTCGCCGGCGCGGGCGGCCTCGATGGTGGCGTTGAGCGCCAGCAGGTTGGTCTGGCCGGCAATGTTGTTGATCAGCTCGACGACAGCGCCGATCCGGCCGGCGGCGTCGGCTAGCAGCGTGACCCGGTTGTTGGTCTTTTCCGCCTGCGCCACGGCATCCCGGGCGATGCGCGCGGACTCCTGCACCTGGCGGCTGATTTCGTTGACCGACGACGCCATTTCCTCGGTGGCCGATGCCACCGACTGAACGTTGGTGGACGCTTCCTCGGAGGCGGCGGCCACCAGGGTGGTCTGTTCCTGCGTCCTGTCGGCGGTCGAGGTCAGCGTGTTCGCCGATGCCTCGAGCTCGGTCGATGCCGACGACACGGTGTCGATGATTTCGCCCACCGCGCTTTCGAAATCGCTGGCGAGCCTGTGCATGTCGGCCTTGCGCTGGACGGCCGTTCGCTTCTCGCCTTCTTCCTGATCGGCTTTCATACGCACCACTTCCAGCCCGTTGGTCTTGAACACCTCGACCGTGCGAGCCATGTCGCCCAGTTCGTCGGCGCGCTCGGTGCCGGGCACCTCCGCCTGCAGCTCGTTGCGGGCAAAGGCCTCCATCACGGTTTTCAGCCGGGCAATCGGCTGCGCCATGCCCTTGATGCCGATGAACAGCGCAGCCATCACGGCGATGAGAATGCCAGTCCCCACAGCAACCAGCGACGTGACGATGGTCGAGTTGGTCACCTCGGTCATTTCGTCGGATTTCTTCTTGGCGTAAGCTTCCATCTGTCTGGTCAGCCCGCGCTGTTCATCCAGACCTGCATTCATTTGACCGACACACTCGGCCTTGAGTCTGCCCAGCGCCTTCATCACGTCATCCGGATTGGCCGTCTTCGCTGCAAATTGAATCGCCGGATCGCACGCCGCAAAGCTCGCATGAACTTTCCCGGCGACAGCGTTCGCCGCATCGGCCTTCTCCGGAACGTCCTTGGCGATCCGTGCCAAGGCCTCGCCGTAGGATTGCCGCGATTTCGCAACGGTTTCGGTCAGCCGCGCATTGCCCTGGTCCGTCGTCTCTGCCGCCAGCTGAAAAACCGACGAGAGAAACGTTTCCATGAACCGGCCGGCACGCGTCGAAAGGACCGTCGCCCCATTGACCCTTTCGATCAGGTCCGAATAGGCATCATCGATCACGCGCATTCGCATCGACGAATTCGTGACCGCTCCCATCGCGACGATGGCCAGAAGGACGACGATCAATCCGATATTGAAGACGATTTTTCGATTGTTCAGCCACGACATCATGATGTTGGTCTTTCCTGGGCAGTGTGGGGTTGCTCAGGCGCCTCGAACGAGGCCGTCCCGTCTTCGGGGCGTGACGCCGTCAATGAAACTTCAGCCGATGACCTGAACCCAAATTCGACGCTAGGGCGCAGCGCTTTCGTAAACGTTAAGGTTGAAAATAAACTAATACCTTACTTTTACGTGTTCGACCTTGCGTGCTCAGGAGGCAAACCCGCGGCCGCAGGCCGCACGGCCCCGCTTGTGCAGCTTCGCCACCCGGCAAGGATGGAAGAAACCCTTCATTAACCCCGCCGCCATATGGTTAACGCCGGGTAACCCGACTCAGCGGGTGCCCCGGTCCGGGCCGCCATGTATCGCATCGACTTCAACAAGCTGCGCTTCCTGATCTGCGACGACAATCCGCACATGCGCAGGATTCTGCGCACGCTGCTGCATTCGTTCGGCGCGCGCGAAGTGTACGAGTCCGAGGACGGCGCCACGGCGCTGGAAATGTACAGCCACTACGTGCCCGACATCGTCATCACCGACTGGTCGATGCCGATCTTCGACGGGCTGGAGCTGGCGCAGATGATCCGGCAGCCGGAATCCAAGGGCAATCCCTACGCGCCGATCATCATGCTGTCCGGCCATTCGGAGAAGCGCCGCGTCACCACCGCGCGCGATGCCGGGGTCACCGAATTTCTCGCCAAGCCGATCTCGGCCAAGTCGCTGTACCTGCGCATCATGAGCGTGGTCGCGCATCCGCGGCCCTTCATCAAGACCAAGAACTATTTCGGGCCGGACCGCCGGCGCAACACCACCGTCGCCTATATCGGGCCGGAGCGCCGCAACGGCGGCGAGGCCGAGATCTTGCCGCAGCCCTCGTTGATGGACAAAGCCCGCGTCTCCGGATAGCGCGCTGAGGAGAGAACATGGCCAGATCCCGCACCGCCGCCGTCAAGGTCGAGACCTTCCCCGACCATTCCATCATCACCCCGCCCAACCCGTTGCGCCGGGTGATCCGCCGCGCCGATCCGCGCGAGATGAGCGCGGCCAGCGAGATCGACGCCGCGGTGGCGCGCGCCGAGAAGGCGCTGGCCTCCCTCTCTGGCGAATTCAAGACCTGGATGCAGATCGAATGCGACCGGCTGGTCGCCGCGCACGAGGCGATGACCGCGCTCGGCATCACCAAGGCGACGCGCGACGAGCTGTTCCGCGCCGCCCATGACATCAAGGGCGACGCCGCCACCTTCGGCTTTCCCACCGCGGGGGCCGCCGCGCACAGCCTGTGCCGGATCATCGAACACGCGCCGGCGCTCGACCGCGTGCCGCCCGACCTGATCGCCCATCACATCAACGCCATCCAGGCGATCGTGCGCGAGCATACCGCGATCGACACCTCCGGCATGGCCGACGAGCTCAGCGCCAAGCTGCGCCGCGTCGCCGATGACTATCTCGCCGCGGTCAACAAGGATCGCCCGGAGCATCTCGAAGCGGTGCTGGCGCCGAGCCTGGTGCCGGCGGATTGATTGGCACTGTCATTCCGGAGCGCGCGCGGCGATAGCCGCGAGCGAACCCGGAATGACAGTGTGGCGCTACGCCGCGATCGGTCGAGATAAACAGCGCCATGGGCTCGCGCATCACTGTTTGCATTCCCGACATTGCGACGCATCTCCAATGAACAGATAGCGGTTGATGCGCAGCTTGTTTGGGAGGTAAATGACGTCGCTTCCAGGAGGCTTTTTCTCGAGCGGTTCTAGCCAAGCAAGCTTTTGACGAACGTCGATGACGATTGGATCGTTCGTAATTTCGACAGATGCTCCCGCGAAGCGAACGGATGGACCCAGGACGGACGGAATATCCCGAACCGGCAGCAGTCTGGCAGTGGCTGGATCCTGCGGATTTGAGAACAACAGCAAGCGCGGCAAATTATCGTCGACCAGATCGCGCTTCCCTATCTCTTTGAGAAATTCCGGCATTTCATTGACCGAAGTCCCAAAGCCGAAGGCACGGGGAGCAAGCCACAAGGCTCCCCAGCCACCAGTGCTGCTGTACGGGCGCCCCCAATCTTCGCCCAGCAACGAAGTAACGACAAGCCCGCGGTCGCCGAGATCAATGAGAGCGGCCTGCCCCTTTATCGTAGAGGAATAGGAGCCAACATCACCAAGCGTAGGACCACTGTGCCACGTGACTTCGATCACGCTCGTTCCAACACGAGCCTTGCCATCCACCTCGATATTGACGGTCAGCCGATAGCGGTAGGTGTAATTGGGAAATTTGTACCAATAGCCCGCTGCCAAGACCCCCGTGGCGAGAACGAGCGCGAATAGGGATGTGAGCAGAACACGCATCATATGCCTCCAACTTCGCGACGAGGGACTTGCAGGCGGTGTCATTCCGGAGCGCGAGAGCGCAGCTCAAGCGAACATAAGCCACTCCTATTGGAGTGGCGGGGAATCTCGAGATGTTCAACCGAATTTCGGAATGTTCAAAACAGTCCAGGATTCCGGGTTCGCTCGCGCTATCGCGCTCGCGCCCCGGAATGACAACGTTAGCAGTGTTGCGCTACGCCGCAATCAAGTCGCGGTAGAACGGCGCCATGGCCTGCTGGATCGCCAGCTCGTCGCAGAACACGCGGGCTTCCTCGCGCGCGGATTCGGTGGCGAAGCGGCGCAGCAGGATCAGCAGCGGCTCGGTCGCCGCCGGATCGGTCTCGCAGATGGTCAGCACGCGCTCGACCATCTGGCGGCGCAGGCGCACCGCGCCGCCGACGCTGTTGATGAAGCCGATCTCGCCGCGCGCGGCGAGCGCCGCACGGAACGCCGGGAAGGTGCTCTCCGGCAGGCCGGCGCGGGTCAGCAGCGCCGTCAGACTGTTGCCGGCGCCCTCCTCGACCACGGCGGCGACGCGGGCCGGCGACAGGCCGGACAATTCCACCAGCGCCTGGTCGAACAATTCGAGATTGCCGGACAACAGCGCGCGCAGGATCAGGCCGGGGGTGAGCTGTCCGACCGCGCGCAGGTGATGCACGAGGTCGGCCATCTCGTCGCCGCGCGAGCGCGAGGCGATGTTGACGGTGGAGCGCGCCATGGCCTCGGAGGCGACGCGTTCGGCGCGCTCCGGCGACAGCCAGTTGCGGCCGACCACGAAGCGGGTCAGCGTGTCCGACAGTTTGGCGACCAGCGCCAGGCGCGTGGCGGCGGGAAGATCGTCGAGCACCAGCATGGATTCGCGGATCGCCGCCAGATGGCCGTGGCGCTCGACGATGCGGTCCCAGGAAAAGTCGGCCAGTTCGGCGGCGGGATTTTCGATCAGCTCCAGCGCCGCGGCGGCCGAGCCGACTTCGGCGATCGCCGCGCAGACCGAGGCCGGCAGGCCCTGGCGCCGGGCGATGGCGCATTGCAGCTCGCTGTTGCCGGTGGCGACGATGTCGACCAGGTCGGCGTCGATCAGCAGCGTGGAATGTTCGAGCACCGGCAGCGCCACCGAGGGCTGATCGAGCGACAGCGCCTGCACGATGGCGGCGGGCGCCACGGGGCTGCGGGAAAACACTTCGGCCATGGCCTGACGCACCAGCGGCGAGGCATCGTCGAGCAACATCAAGAGCGCGCCTTCGGCGGCGGCGCGATCGTCGTCGGTGAGATCGGAGAAGATCCAGGCCCGCGCCAGCGACCGCGTCGCCTCGGCGCGCTCTGTGGCTGGCGCGGTTCGTACCCAACTGATGAACTGCCGAACGATCATGGCCCTGCCGGCTTACGCAACTTGAAAGACACCGTGACGCGATGCCACTGTCAGACAAAATAAACCATGGCGCTTAACAAAGGGTTCACCATAACCGCCTGCGTTTGTTGATGTTTTGTTAAGGAAGCGGGGACGGGTGGGTAACTCTCCGTCATCCCCGCCGAAACGCGATTGCGTTTCGGCGGGAGGCGCCGTCGCGCAGCGACGGCCTCGAAGGATGGGCCGCACGCGCCTGTGGCCGCATCCTTCGAGGCTCGCCCAAGAAGGCGAGCACCTCAGGATGACGACGTTCGTTTAGTTGTTGAAGTGTAGTTACAGTATAGTTAGTTGCTGAATACGCCGCTGCGGTCGCTGAACAGGTCGAGCGGCTTGGGCACGCCGACTTCCGGCGTGCGCGGCAATGCGGCGGTGGTCACCGGGCTGGTCGACGAGGTGAGCGAGGTGCCGTTGGCCCACAATTCCTGCACCGCCGGCGAGACCGGCTGGGCGCGCTCGCCGCCCTGGAACAGCGAGCGGAACATCGGCGGCTCCTGCGCCGATGCCGAGGTGTCCGATGCGAAGCTGGCGACCTTGGCCGTGCGCAGGTCCGGAAAGCTGGCGAGATAGGCGGCGTTGTCGACCGGCGCAGCAGCGGCGCTTGCGGCCGTGCCGGCGGTCACGCCGGCGCCGGCCATGGCGGTCTGCGTCGTCGACGAGCCGGCGGCTGCGGCATAGCGCGTCGACAGCACCGAATAGACATCCGCAACGCTGCGCGCGCTGCCGCTCTTGTCGTAGAAAATTGAACGGTTGGCCTCGGCCGCATTGGGAAACAGCGCGGCGCCCGAAGCGTTCGGGTTGTTCTCGGCGTTGGTGATCAGCTTGGTGGCGCCGCTGACGCCCATGAAGTGCGCCATGTACAGTTCGGCGTCGGTGGGACGGCGGCCGATGGCGCCGGTCAGCTTGAAGCTGTTGGACTGGGTCAGCACGCCGGCCATGGCCGAGGCGGCGACCGGATCGTCGCGCAGCTTCAGGATCTCGGCCTTGGCCGCGGGATCGCTGACCGAATAGCTGCCGGAGTCGGACTTGCTGATGGCATCGGCATACTGGCCGTAGCCGAGCTTGCTGCCGGCTTCCTTGACGGTGCCGAGCCAGGTCTGGTCGATGAACTGGAACAGGCCCTTGGCCGACGAGGTCGAGGCCGAGGCCTTGGGATCGAGGTTGGATTCCATCTTGGCGGTGGACAGCAGATATTCGAAGCTGGTGCCGGTGGTGACGGCGGCCTGCTTGATCGCGCCGGTGACGCGGCTGCGCGTCGTATCGAGCGCCGTGCTGATGTTCGAAACGTCGACCGCCATGTCCTGGTCCCCGCCCCCTGGGAGCCCACCGGCTTTCGGCGCCACGCGCGCCGATGCCCTGCATTACCCTGGGCGATCATGGTTAAGACCGCGTTAACCAGGCGCAGCGGGAGGTTGCGCAGGGACTACTTGAGATTGCCGGATTTAAATACCGTTAACCCAGAACTGTTTCCATGCATTTCCAGATGCCGGGCGCGCATTGCGCCGAGATGGAGCGCGACATGGTTGCGATCGGCAATAATGCGACGTCCCCATCGACGGCTGCGGCGACGCCAGCGGCGGCAACGGCGCCAACCAAGGCGCCCGCCACCGATACGGCCAAGCCCGCCGCGCCTGCCGTGGTGATCGTGCTGTCCGAGCGCGCCAAGGCAACGCTCGACAAGGCCGAGGCCGACAAGGCCGCCACCGCGGATCTTACGCTGTCGTTCGACGAAATCCTCGCCAAGCGCTCCGACGCCCTCAGCTCGCAGCTTGCATACGCGTTCGGCAAGCTCAACATCCCGCCGGAATTCGCCACCCGCCTGCGCGTCGACAAGTTCGGCAATGTCAGCAGCGAAGGCCCGTGGAAGGAGAAGATCGAAAAGATGTTCGCCGACGCGCCCGAGCTCGCGAAGGAATTGAAGGCCGTCTCCGGTCTCAATTCGCTGAAGGCGGCACAGACGGCGCTCGACATGTACAACGAGGAGAAGAAGTCGGCGAACAAGCAGGAGCAGGCGGAAGCTTGGAAGACCTACAACATCCGCTCGATCAACATCCAGGCCCTGTCCGGCGTGATGACCATGAAGGACGGCAGACTGCGCTCCGCCGCCGTGGACTACATCGACATGCTGGCCGACCCCAACGGTCTGGTGTCCGGCAAGAGCGGCAAGGAAATCAAGGAACGGCTGGCGTAGAGGGCCCCTGTGGATTGCTTGTCCCGGACGCGGTGCACTGCGCCGCATCTGACGATGCGAAGCATCGTTGGAGCGGCGTGGTGCGCCGCAGATCCGGGACCGTCAAAAATGCCGGCGCTTGATACGGTCCCGGATCTGCGAAGCAGCACTTGCGGCGATGCAAGCGCATCGCCTGACGTGCTGCATCGCGTCCGGGACACGCCCCTGCTTCAATCCAAACTGATCATACGCTAGGTGTTTAGTCCCGGACTTTGATGGGTCGGATCAACATTGAATCTGGTGGGCTCTTTTGTCCAGATCTTACAAACGTACTCGTAGGGTGTGAGGCCCTGCAGGGTCTTTAGCCGACGCGCGAAGTTGTAGGCGTCGATGAAGTCGCCGAGGTGGCGACGGAGTTGGTCGTGGGTCTCGTAGTGGAAGCGCTTGACGGTCGCTTCCTTGATAGTCCGGTTCATCCGTTCGACCTGGCCATTGGTCCAGGGGTGCTTGGGCTTGGTGAGGCGATGATCGATGTCGGCCTGGGCGCAAGCCAACTCGAAGCCATGGGCCCAGACCGGCTCGCCACGCTCGAGGGCCAGCTTGATCTCAGGGACCGCTGAGCCACCGGCACCGGGCGTGGTGAAGTGCGTGCCATTGTCGGTCAGCACGGTGTGGATCTTGTAGGGCACGGCCGCGATCAGGTGGCGCAGGAAGTCGCCGGCGATGCGCCGAGTGGCTTTCTCGTGCAACTCGACGAAGGCGAACTTTGAGGTCCGGTCGATCCCCACGAACAGATAGAGCTTGCCCTGCTCGGTGCGGACCTCGGCGATGTCGATGTGAAAGTAGCCGATCGGATAGGTCTTGAACTTACGCCGATCTGGCTTGTCGCCCTCGACTTCAGGCAATCGCGAGATGTCGTGGCGCTGCAGGCAGCGATGCAGTGACGAGCGCGTCAGATGCGGGATGGTTGGTTGCAGGGCATACAAGCAGTCATCGAGCGGCAGCAGCGTGTGCCGCCGGAAGGCGACAATAAGCGCCTCTTCCTCGACCGTCAGAACCGTCGACTTCGGGTCTTTCGGCCCGGTTCGTAGATCTTCGACCGAGGCCCGCGCCTTCCACTTGGCGACGGTCTTGGGATTGATCCCATGCCGCCTGGCCAAGACCCTCAGGCTCTCTTGACTATGTTGTATCGCTCGACGGACCGCCGCTGTCGTTGTGGCGCTCCCGTGGTGAACCTGTCCCATAGCGCATCCTTCCAACCGTCGGAGAATAATGCACCATCAAATGCTGGGACCAAACAGCTAGGCGCCATACACCTTCGCCGGATCGAACAGGCGGTCGGCATCGACGAACGACAGCGTGGTGGACTCGCCCTGCCCGGTCGCGACCGCGCGGTAGAAGCAGGAGCGCCGGCCGGTGTGGCAGGCGGCGCCGACCTGCTCGACGCGGATCCACACCGCATCCTGGTCGCAGTCGAGGCGCAGCTCGACCACGCGCTGGGTCTGGCCGGAGCTTTCACCCTTGCGCCACAGCGCGCCGCGCGAGCGGCTGTAGTACCAGGCCTCGCCGGTGGCGATGGTTTTGCGCAACGCCTCGGCATTCATGTGCGCGACCATCAGCACGTCGCCGGTGGCGACGTCGGTGGCAACGCAGGTGACGAGGCCGGCGGCGTCGAATTCCGGACGCAGTACGAGGCCTTCCTCGACGTCGTGATCGTGGGTGGATGATGGGGACACGGCGATTCTTTCAAAAGGTAGGGGCTTCATCGGTCTGCAATCGCACCCGGTTGTCATCACCCGCGAAAGCGGGTGATCCAGTCAACAACGGTCGTCATCTTAATCACGTCCGTCTTTGTGTACCGGGTCGCCCGGACCCAGCGCGCAAGAGCGCGCCAGGCCGGGCGATGACAGTGAGTGCGCGGCGGTGACAGGCCTAGCGCCCGGGCATGTTGATCATCGCCATGAAGCGCGCCTGTTCGGCGGGATTGTCGCGGAAATTGCCGGTGAAGCGCGTGGTGAAGGTGCGCGAGCCCTCCTTGCGGATGCCGCGCGCCGACATGCAGGTATGCTCGGCCTCGACCATGACAGCGACGCCGCGCGGCTTCAGCACCTCGTCGACTGCGGCGGCCGGCTGCGCCGTCAGATGTTCCTGGGTCTGCAGGCGATGGCCGAAGATGTCCACCAGCCGCGCCAGCTTCGACAGGCCGACCACGCGCTCCACCGGCGTATAGGCGATATGCGCCTTGCCGTAGAACGGCATCATGTGGTGCTCGCAATGCGAGACGAAGCCCATGTCGCGAATCAGGACGAAATCGTCGTAGCCGGCGGTCTCGCCAAAGGTGCGGTTGAGCACTTCGGCCGGACACTGGTAATAGCCTTGGAACAGCTCGTCATAGGCCTCGACCACCCGGCGCGGCGTGTCGAGCAGGCCCTCGCGCTGCGGATTCTCGCCGATATAGGCGAGCAGCGTCTGCACCGCCTGTTCGGCCTCGCTGCGCGACGGCCGCGGCTGGGCGGGATCGACGGCGGCGGCGAGAAATTCGGCGGGATCGAGCTCCGTCGGACGGAACTCCTGCGGCTTGCCGTCAGGCGTCTTGCCGCGCAGCGGCTTGATGATTGCGTCCATCTCAACTCCGTTCGACCGGCCCCTTGGAGGCCGGAGTGTCACCGGGCAGACGGGGGCGGCGGATGCCACCGGACGCCTGAAAACCCAACAATAACATCGCCTCCAGCGAATTGAATTCCAAATTCAGGCGATCTGGAGGACATCCGGCATTCTCATGCGCAGGGTGCCTCCCTATATAGGGTTGTGTTTCCCCGACGCCAAGGTACGGAGACCGGCGCCGGCGGTTTCAAGGGAAGGCCTCTGATCCCATGCTGAACGACATCTACAACAAGCGCATCATCGAGCTGGCCGGCAACATTCCGCGGCTCGGCCGGCTGGCCGCACCCGACGCCTCAGCCACCGCCCATTCCAAGCTGTGCGGCTCCACCGTCAAGGTCGACCTGGCCATGGACGGGCCGGTGGTCACCGATTTCGCCCATGACGTGAAGGCCTGCGCGCTGGGCCAGGCCTCGTCCTCGATCATGGCCAGCCATGTGGTCGGCTCGACCGCCGAGGAATTGCGCGCGCTGCGCGAGAGCGTGCGAAAGATGCTCAAGGAAAACGGCGCGCCGCCGTCGGGCAAATGGGCCGACATCGCCCTTCTCGAGCCGGTGCGCGACTACAAGGCGCGCCACGCCTCGACGCTGCTGACCTTCGACGCCGTGGTCGACGCCATCGGACAGATCGAGGCCAAGGCCAAGACGCCAGCGTAGAGTCGGATACCGCACGAAAATCGTTCCCCGGACGCGGTGCACTGCGCCGCTTTTGAGCGGCGTGGTACGCCGCAGATCCGGGGTCCCGGAGGCTTCATCTGCGAGTAAGCGGGATCCCGGATCTGCAGTGCACTAAGCCTCCTGCGGAGGCGCATTACACTGCGTCCGGGACACGAGCGTGAGCTACTTCTGCGCCGGTGCCGCGACGCCGCCGGTGGGTACGCTGGCTTCGGCGGTTTGCGTCGACTTGACCGGCAGGGCCAGCGTCGCCTCTTCCGCGCCATGGTTGACGAAGCGGTCCTGCAACGGTTTCGGCAATGCGGCCACGGCGGCGTCCGCGGCGAGGCTCTGCGGCAGCACGTCGGCGACCGCCGCGGTGGTGACCAGATTGGTCAGCCGCAATTCGTCGCCGGACAATTCGTGCAGGTCTTCCCATGGCGGCACGTTCAGCGACAGCGACAGGAGGTCGCCGGTGGCGCCCATCTCGAAGGTGTATTTGGCGAGCCGGCCGATGTCGCGCTCGACGATCATCAGATCCTGCGCGGTGTAGCTCGCCGCTTTCGGATCGTCGGCGCGGTCGCCCATCCAGATCTGGTGCACGCGGACATGGGCCTCGTCGGGCACGTAGCGCGTCTTGCCGGACAGCAGCAGGAACACGCACATGGATTCGCACCAGGCCTGCGGCGCGACGCCGGGCTGCAGCCCCGAGGGCGTCTGGATCTCGATGGTGGTGCCCACGGTGGTCAGCAGCCCCAGCTTGCGCCAGCGCCGGCCCATGGTGATGGCGTCGTTGACGGAGCCGCCGCTGGAATCCAGCACCACGGTGGCGCCGTTGATATCGCGGCCCCGGGCGAAGGCGTCGAAATCCTTAGGGGTGTCGGACGTCACGATGCCGACGGCGCCGATCCAGCCGCGGCAATCGGGCTGACATGCGACCCAGGTGAAGCGCATCGGCAGCTTGCGTTCTTCCAGGGTCGCGCCGGCATGGGCCGCCCGCTCGGGCACGCTGGCCAGGACTGCGAGGAAGCAACAGAAGGCCGCGGCGCGCATCAACGCCGAACCGGCGGATCGAAGTGACGTCAGGCGTCTCAAATCGGTTCCTTCCCTGCGCTCGACTGAGCATTGGTACTGGCCCCAAACAACGCTCATGAATCTGTCGCATCAGCGTCGCAAAAAAGTAGACCGCGCGGATGTTAAGCGTCCACTAACAATTGCTGCACCGCATACCGAGGCGTGCGATAAACCGGCGACTGTGACGGAATTGCATGCCTGTTGCAGTTCCGTGCTTCGGAACCATGCAGATCCGCGATACGGAAAGAGCAGATCGCTCATGAAATATTCAACGCCCTGCCCCGACTGCGCCCGTGCGATTCGGCGCGCACCGCGCAATGCGGGGCGCGGCGCGATCTGGATCTACCGTCACACGCTGTCGCCCATGGTCGGCTACAACTGCCGGCACCTGCCGACCTGTTCGGTCTATGGCGACGAGGCGATCGAGCGATTCGGGTTGTGGGCCGGCGGCTGGATGACGCTGGCGCGGCTGCTGCGCTGCCAGCCTTGGGGCACGTCGGGGATCGACAACGTCCCGGCGACGGCGCCGCCGGATGCTCGCTGGTACACGCCGTGGCGCTTCGCGCGCTGGCGCGGCGTCAATGATCGCAGCGGCAACGATCGCGGCGGCTAGAAGCTCACGCAGCCGGCGCGAACGGAAGTAAGTACCGATTGCTGGCGAAACTTGCGCTTGTAGGCGTCGGCGATGGCGACAAGATCGGCGCGCTTCCGCGCATCGTCGTCAAATACCAGCAGCAACAGCTTGCTGGGTTCGCGCAGCAAGGCTCCGGCCCCGTCGCGCCACTGTCCGCGCGCGTCGATCACCGTCAATCCATCGGGAAACCGCGGCGTTACTTCCGCGGCGAGGAAGTCCGCGAAGGCCCGGTCGCTGACCGCCCGGCCGTTCTCGATGTCGCGACCGAACATCATGTCCGCCGTCGCCATCATCCGCGCGGGCGCCACGCAGGACTGCGGCAACGAGGCGCAGCCCGACAGTGCAGCGGCGACGGTCAGCGCGGCCAGACAAGCGCCGGCAGCTCTGGTTCGTCTGTTCATATTCGCCGATCCACTTTGATAAAATATAATGGCTTGAAATAGCAGAATTCATCCATCGGCCATTGTTACTTAGCGAGCATAGTCCTAAAGTATTAATCCCATCACCGATCGAGGAAGCCAAGTTGCGCGAGGGCCTCTACAAGGTTGACTTCCATACCGTCCACGGCGCGGGTAACGGAGTGATTCATGTCATCGGCGGCAAGCTGCGCGGCGGAAACTCGGCCTTCGCCTTCATCGGCAACTACCAGAACACGGACGGCATGATCACTGCGAAGGTGTCGACGCAGCGCTACAGTCCCGACCCCGACTTCAAGGCCCTGTTCGCCCTCGACAGCGTCACGTTGACTCTCAACGGCCGGGAGAACGGCAACATGGTCGACTTCGAAGGCAGCGCCCTGCAGGCGCCCGGCGTCCACTTCAAGGCCGTGCTGACGCTGCTCAGCGACTAGCCTTCCACCGCCAGGCAAGACAAAATCGTCCGTAAATTGCACAGCGGCGCAACGCTACAGTTGCAACGCCACACTCGGCTGATATACAGCGTCTCCCGCTTACCTGCGCCCGTGTGCAGGAGTGAGCCACAGGAGACGACCATGCCCGACAGCAACAAGCCTGCATCCGGATTCCAGTTTGGCCTCGCCAACCTGACGCCGCCGCCGCCGCCCCCCGACGTCATCACGGTCACCTTTCCCGACGGCAAGACCCGCGAATATCCGCGCGGCACCACCGGGTTCGATATCGCCAAGGGCATCTCGCCCTCTCTGGCCAAGCGCACCGTGGCGATGGCGCTGGACGGCACGGTCACCGACCTCGCCGACCCCATCGAACAGAACGTCGCCATCGACTTCGTCAACCGCGACGACCCGCGCGCGCTGGAGCTGATCCGGCACGACGCCGCCCATGTGCTAGCGGAGGCCGTGCAGGCGCTGTGGCCGGGCACCCAGGTGACCATCGGCCCGGTGATCGAGAACGGCTTCTACTACGACTTCTTCCGCAACGCGCCGTTCACGCCGGACGACTTCGCCGTGATCGAGAAGAAGATGCGCGAGATCATCCAGCGCGACAAACCGTTCACCAAGGAAATCTGGACCCGCGACGCCATCAAGCAGGTGTTCGCGGACAATGGCGAGATGTTCAAGGTCGAGCTGGTGGACGCCATCCCCGCCGACCAGACCATCAAGGTCTACAGGCAGGGCGACTGGTTCGACCTGTGCCGCGGCCCGCACATGACCAGCGTCGGCAAGGTCGGCACCGCCTTCAAGCTGATGAAGGTGGCCGGCGCCTACTGGCGCGGCGACAGCAGCAACCCGATGCTGACGCGCATCTACGGCACCGCCTTCGCCAAGCAGGAAGACCTCGACGCTTATCTTCATCAGATTGAAGAGGCGGAGAAGCGCGACCACCGCAAGCTCGGCCGCGAGCTCGACCTGTTCCACTTCCAGGAGGAAGGTCCGGGCGTGGTGTTCTGGCACGCCAAGGGCTGGACCATCTTCCAGGCCCTGATCGCCTATATGCGCCGCCGCCTCGGCAGCGACTACCAGGAGGTCAACGCGCCGCAGATCCTCGACAAGTCGCTGTGGGAGACCTCCGGCCACTGGGAGTGGTATCGTGAGAATATGTTCGCAGCGCAATCCGCCGGCGACGAGGCCGAGGACAAGCGCTGGTTCGCGCTGAAGCCGATGAACTGCCCGGGCCACGTGCAGATCTTCAAACACGGCCTGAAGAGCTACCGCGACCTGCCGCTGCGCATCGCCGAATTCGGCATCGTGCATCGCTATGAGCCGTCCGGCGCCATGCACGGCCTGATGCGGGTGCGCGGCTTTACCCAGGACGACGCGCATGTGTTCTGCACCGAGCAGCAGCTCGCCGACGAGTGCCTGAAGATCAACGAGCTCATTCTCTCGACCTATGCCGACTTCGGCTTCAACGGCGACCTCACCGTGAAGCTGTCGACGCGGCCGGAGAAACGCGTCGGCACCGACGAGATGTGGGACCACGCCGAACGGGTGATGGCCACGGTGCTGTCGCAGATCGCCGCCGAGGGCAACAACCGCATCAAGACCGAGATCTCGCCGGGCGAAGGCGCGTTCTACGGGCCGAAGTTCGAATATGTGCTGCGCGATGCCATCGGTCGTGACTGGCAGTGCGGCACCACCCAGGTCGACTTCAACCTGCCGGAACGCTTTGGCGCGTTCTATATCGACGCCGACGGCGCCAAGAAGGCGCCGGTGATGGTGCATCGCGCGATCTGCGGATCGATGGAGCGCTTCATCGGCATCCTGATCGAGAATTTTGCGGGCAACTTCCCGCTGTGGCTGGCGCCGACCCAGGTGGTCGTCACCACCATCACCTCGGAAGGCGATGACTATGCCAAGATCGTCGCCGCCGCGGCGCGGCGCGCCGGATTGCGCGTCGAGATCGACCTGCGCAACGAGAAGATCAACTACAAGGTCCGCGAACACTCGCTGATGAAGATCCCGGTGATGCTGGTGGTCGGCAAGAAGGAAGCCGAGAGCCAGTCGGTCTCGATCCGCCGCTTCGGCAGCGACGGCCAGACCGTGCTGCCGCTGGTCGAGGCATTGGCCGCGCTGATCGACGAAGCGACGCCGCCAGACGTCAAGCGGGCGAACGGGGCAGCGTAAGACCTCTCGTGTCCCGGGCGCGGTGCGGCGCACTTCGCGCTGCTCCGCAGACCCGGGACCGTACCAAGCACGGAGTTTGTGGCGGTCCCGGCTCTGCAGCGCACCACGCCGCAAGAGCGGCGCGCTGCGCTGCAGAGCCGGGACACGCTTCTCATCTCTCATCGCTTCAACTGACGGAAACAATTCGATGACCGACGCCACCGACGAACAGGAAATCCCGGCCTACCCGATCCTCGCCTATCAGTTGATCCCCGATCCCAACCGCCCCCATGTGGTGGCGCTGGCGTTCGAGACCGACCAGGGCCACAGCTTGTTCCTGGCGACGCGGGAGATCCTCGAGGATCTCGCGAAGGACCTGCTCGACCGCGCCGGCAAGATGCCGGAGAAGGCGCCAAAGGCCTGAGCGCACGCAAGGCCGCAACCGGCGCGAGAGGCAGCCGCGCCGGCAGACGTCGCGGCCGGCAATTGCGGTCATGCCTGGACCTGCCGGGAACGGCTGCTGCGATCCGGCCACAGCGGCGCATTATTACCGATCCGACCAAATTTCTGCAGTTGAGTCCCTTCGCGACGTGCCGGCCATATGCCCGCAGCCATGTGCGTGGTTTGGCTGCAGTGGTGGGGGCTCTCATGGGAAGCGATCCGCATACGCGCAACGTCGTCGTCGCCAAGTGCGCGAACGGGCGACGACGCTCGTGCGCGAGCATGATCGCGCTGGCTGTGGCGGGTATTTTCGCATTGACGGCTGATCCGCAGCCGGCCCGCGCGCAAATCGTTTGCGAAGGCGCGTCAGGAAACGGCGGCGCGACGGCGGCTTCCGGTGCGACGGCCTGCGGCACTTCGGCCAATGCCAGCGGGACCGGCAGTTCGGCTTTCGGGGCCGGAAGCGTTGCTGCCGGCCCGGGAGCTGCAGCCTTTGGCGGTCTCGCCTCGGCATCCGGCCAGTACGGCGTGGCGGTCGGCTATGGTGCCGGCGCCAGCGGCGAGAACGGCGCTGCGATAGGATATCAGAGCTCCGCGAGCGGCGTGAACAGTCTGGCTGCCGGCGCTTCGGCGCACGCGCTTGGAAATCAAAGCATCGCGCTCGGCAGCGGCAGCACGACGACCGGATCCGCCAGCGTCGCAATTGGCGTGGGCAGTTCGGTCGACGGCAGCTCAAGTATGGCGTTCGGCAATTCCGCAAATGCAGCCGGCAACTTCAGCATCGCGCTCGGCCAAAGCGCGTCGGCCGGCGGCAGCGGCAGCATGGCGTTCGGAAACTCGGCGTCCGTCAACGCGACGGCGACCAGCGCCATCGCCATCGGCAACAGCGCGCAAATCGGCGCGGCCGGCACGAATGCGGTGGCGCTGGGCCTCAGTGCGGCAGCAAGCGCCGCCAACGCGGTGGCGCTTGGCTACGGCTCGATCGCCAACGTCGCCAACACCATTTCGGTCGGTTCAGCGGGCAGCGAACGCCGCATCGTCAACGTCGCCGCCGGCACGCTCACTTCGGCCTCTACCGACGCCGTCAACGGCGCGCAGCTCCTGACGGCCAACCAGCGCGTCGCCGCCGCGTTCGGCACCACGCTCGACGGCAACGGCCAGCTCAACGCGCCGAGCTACACCATTCTCGGCACGGCTTACGACAATGTCGGCAGCGCCTTCGGCGCCATCGATGCCGCGTTCAGCGGATTGCAGACGCAGATCAACCGCGGATCCATCGGGCTGGTGCAGCAGAATACGACGACGCGGGTGATCAGCATCGGCAGTTCCACCGACGGCACCACGATCGATATGTCCGGCACGTCAGGCAACCGCACGGTGACCGGCGTCGCAAACGGCGCCGTGACGTCGACCAGCAGCGATGCCGTCAACGGCAGCCAGCTCTATGCCACCAACCAGCAGGTCACCGCGAATACGGCCGACATCGCCAGCCTGACCAGCGTGGTCGCCGGCATCACCGGGGGCGGCGCGAATTATGTTCGTGTCAACAGCTCCGGCGCAGCCGCCTCCGCGACCGGCAGCAACGCTGCAGCGATCGGCACGGGCAGCAAGGCCAGCGGCGCCGATGCGCTGGCATTCGGCAGCAATGCGCAGGCGACGCAATCCGGCGCCATCGCCATGGGGTCGAATGCGTCCTCGACCGGCGTCAATGCGATTGCGATCGGCACCGGCGCGTCCGCCACCGGCTCGGTCGCGGTCGGCGCAGGCGCCTCGGCGGCCAATGGCGGCGCGGCGTTCGGCGACGGCGCCACGGCCACCGCGACCAACAGCACCGCGCTCGGCCCCAACGCGTCAGCGACCGCCACCAATGCGGTGGCTATCGGCTCCGGCTCCACCAACACCGTCGCCAATACTGTGTCGTTCGGATCATCAAGCAACGAGCGCCGCCTGACCAACGTCGCCGCCGGCATCAACCAGACCGACGCCGTCAATGTCGGACAGCTCGACAGCGTCGCTGCCGGGTTCTCCGCGCAGGTGTCGGGACTGCAGACCCAGATCACCGCCAATCAGCGCGAGGCCCGTCAGGGCATCGCCTCGGCGATGGCGATGACGCCGGCGGCGATGCCGTCGGCCACCGGTCGCACCAGTTGGGCGATGAACACCGCCGCGTTCCGCGGCGAATTCGCATTCGGCGGCGGCCTCGCGCACCGGCTCGATACCAATGTGCCGGTGGCCCTGACCGCGGGCTATGCGTTTGGCGGCGGCAGCAATCACGGTGCGCGCGTCGGCCTTGCCGGCGAGTTCTAGCCCCGCGGCGTCAGGCGGAACGCCGGCTGCGCTCGCTGGCCTCGCGATCCTGCACATCGAGCTTCGTCGCCGCCTCGCGCGCGCTGTCGAAGAAGTAGATGAAGGCGTTGGCGTAGAACACGCTGAGTGCGTCCGCGAGGGCCGGCGCCAGCGTGATCTCCTCGCCCTTGTCGCCGGCGCGCGTCAACAGCCCCTCGTTGGCGGCATCGCGCAGCATCTTGGCGACATGAATGCGCGACACGTTGAAGCGCCGCGACAGCGCGGAGATCGAGATCGCAAACGGCCGCGACGGCGGCACGGTGTCGTCCTCTGCGCCCGCCGCCAGCAGGGTCGAGGCGATCATCATGCCGGCGCTGCGGTCGCCGAACAGGCCGAGCCCGGGCGTATACATGATCAGCCGGAAGCCCTCCTCATAGCGGCTGAACATCGCGGCGACGAAGGCCCGCACGAAGACGGGATCGTCGAGGCGGGCCGCGAGATCGGCGCCGTCGGGAAACACCGGAATGCCGCTGATGAAATGCGAGCGCCAGCGCGGGCGCAGCAGTTCCAGCAGCTTCGGTGTCGCCACCAGCGGCCTGCGGCGACCGTCGGTCGCGTCCGGATCAACAGCCAGATAGCCGGCGAAGCGCATCAGCGACACCATCGCGGTGGCCCGCCCCGGGCTGCACAGATCGAACTCGCGGCACGGCTGCTTGATCCGGGTCGGCGTCAGGCCGGACGCGGGGTCGGCGGGATCGCGTGCGAAATGACAGTGCAACACGACATGGCTGAGGACGACGCGTGCGCGATCGTCCATCAGCCAGTTCAGCAGCGGGCCGCCGCGATAGAAGCCGGTGAGCCCGATCGCCATGTTGCGGGCGGCCTGCGGGAATGCAGGATGCGCGCGCAGCGCCGCGATCTTCGCCTCGAGATTTCTCGCCACCGACGCTTCCACGGTGCACCTTCCTGTGTTGCCGAGATCGCATAGTTCGATGCCTGGCGAGATACAACCAAATTTCTGCAGTTGCCGGCGCACTGCGAGTGTCTAGGTTCACCCCAAAGAGGGGTACTACTATTGACGAGGCGCACGAAAATCCGCCGACGTGAAGGAACGGCATGTACCGGCCGTCCGTCAAGCCCGGTGCGACTTTTCGCGGCGGCCATCGCGCTCGCCGCGGGAACTGCAATGTGCCTGCTACCGGCTCCGGCACTTGCGTTCACGTGCGACGGAACAGTCGGCCCGGCGTCGGGAACTTCGGATGCCGGCGCCTTCCAGAACACCGTCTGCGGCGTGGACGCCATCGCGTCCGGAATCGGCATGAATAGCGTGGCGGTCGGTTACGTCGCCCACGCGACCAACAGCTTCAGCACGGCCGTCGGCGGATCGACGTTGGCGACCGGACTGCAGAGCGCGGCGTTCGGCTTCAACAGCCTCGCGCAGGGCGACTACAGCATCGCGATCAACACCGATTCAGGCACCGACACCGGCGGCATCCAGTTGTACGGGGCGACCGGAACGCTCGCCATCGCGACGGGCTATCACGCACTCGCCTCCGCGGCTTCGAGCGTAGCCTATGGCGCCAACACTATTTCGTCCAGCCTCGGCGCCAGCGCTTTCGGCACATCGGCCAAGGCCACCGCAGCTCAAGCGACGGCGCTGGCGAGCGGCGCGGTGGCCTCGGGAATCCGCAGCACGGCCATCGGCGTTTTCAGCACGGCCACCGGACAGGAGTCGATCGCGATCGGCGCGGGAACCAACGTGACGCAGGCCGCCTATTCGTCGGGCATCGGCAGCATCGCCATCGGCAACCGCGCCGCCGCCGGCGGCACCGACGCCAACGGATTCGCCAACGCCGGCAACACCGCCATCGGCCAGCGCGCGCTGGCAGGCAGCAGCGCGAGCAGCATCACCAACGCCACCGCAGTGGGCATCAGCGCCAGTGCCCAGGCCAACAGCGCAGTTGCGCTCGGGGCGAGCGCGAGCGCGACGGCGGCCAATGCCGTGGCGCTCGGCATGGGCTCGGTGGCCAACGTCGCCAACACCGTGTCGGTCGGTTCGTTGGGCGGTGAGCGCCGGATCGTCAACGTCGCCGCCGGCACCCTCGCGTCGGGTTCCACCGACGCCGTCAACGGCGGGCAACTGCTGACGGCCAACGAGCGCGTCGCCGCCGCTTTCGGCTCGACCCTCGATGGTAACGGCCAGCTCAATGCGCCGAGCTACACCATCCAGGGCACGGCCTACGACAATGTCGGCGGCGCCTTCGGTGCGGTGGACACGTGGATGACCGCCACTGCCGCCAGCCTGAACAGCCTGCAGAGCCAGATCAGCGGCGGCGCGATCGGACTGGTGCAGCAGAATGCGACGACGCGCGTCATTACCATGGGCGCCGCCACCGACGGCACCGTCGTCGATGTCTCCGGCACGTCCGGCAACCGCACGGTCACCGGGGTCGCGAACGGCGCGGTCACGTCGACCAGCAGCGATGCCGTCACCGGCAGCCAGCTCTATGCCACCAACCAGCAGGTCGCGGCCAACACGGCCGACATCGCCAGCCTGACCAGCGTGGTCGCCGGGCTCGGCAGCGGCGGCACCGGGTCGAACTACATTCGCGTCAACAGCTCCGGCGCAGCCGCCTCCGCCACCGGCACCAATGCCGCAGCGATCGGTTCGGGCGCAAATGCCAGCGGCTCGGACTCGCTGGCCTTCGGCAGCAATGCGCAGGCGACACAGAGCGGCGCCATCGCCATGGGGCTGAATGCGTCGGCGACGGGCGTCAACGCCATTGCCATCGGCACCGGCGCATCCGCCACCGGATCGGTCGCGGTCGGTGCCGCCGCTTCGGCCGCCAATGGCGGCGCGGCGTTCGGCGATGGCGCCATGGCCACCGGCTCGCTGGCCACCGCGCTCGGTCCCAACAGCAGCGCCACCGCCGCGAACTCCGTATCGATCGGCTCGGGCTCGACCAACACCGTCGCCAACACGGTGTCGTTCGGATCGGCCGGCAACGAGCGCCGCCTGACCAACGTCGCCGCCGGCGTCAACCAGACCGACGCGGTGAACGTCGGGCAGCTGCAGTCGACCGTGTCGGGCTTCCAGTCGCAACTGGACGCCATCCAGTCGCAGGTCGCGACCAACCAGATCGAAGCGCGCCGCGGCATCGTCGCCGCGGTGGCGGTCGCGCCCGTGCTGATGCCGTCGGCAGCCGGGCGGACCACCGTGGCCGTCAACACCGGTTTCTATCGCGGCGAGGCCGGCGTCGGCATCGGCCTGTCACACCGTCTCAACTTCGTGCTGCCCACGGTCGTGTATGGCAGCTATTCAAACGGTGGCGGCGCCGAGCATATCGGGCGCGCCGGCATGGCCATGGAATTCTGAGATATCGGATCGCGCATGACTGGTTTTCACTCCTGCAGTGCGCGCGCTTTCGCCATGGCCGTCATCGTCGCGGCGGCTTCGCAACCGGCGCTCGCGCAGCAACAGCCGGCGCCGCCGCCCGCTGCGCCGCAAGCCGCGCCAGCTCCGCCCGCAAAACCGTTTCCGCAATCGGCGGAGTGGAGCAACCTGCCGAAGATGATCCTCGAGCGGCAATTCGCCGGGCCGCTGCAGGACACCGTGATCCAGCGGCTGCGCGATCCCGTCGACGGCACGGTTTGCTATCTCTATCTGCCGATCTCGGCGCCGCATTCGCCAACCACTGCGACCGGTTTTGTCCAGTATGGCCCCAACGTCATCGGCTCGATCAACTGCAGCCCGGCCGCAGCGCGCGCCGTGGCGCCGGCAACGGCTCGAAAACCCTGAGCCTCGCAATCGCTACCGATCCGGCAAAGGGCCGCGTGGAGGCCGGTCGAGATCCTCGGGGTGAACGACCGCTGAAGCCTGCGTCATCTCCAGGCCGACGGTTACACCGCCGTCGGCACCGGCTTGCCGGAGAAATGCGCCGCGAGATTTTTCAGCGCGAGCGCGGCGGTCGCAGCGATCGCTTCGGGGGAACGGCCGGCCACATGCGGGGTGAAGATCACGTTGGACAGCGCGACCAGTGCCGCCGGGACATCGGGTTCGCCCTCCACCACGTCGAGCGCGGCGCCTGCGATCGTGTCGGCTTTCAGGGCGTCGATCAGCGCGGCGGTGTCGACGACACTGCCGCGCGCGATGTTCACCATGTAGCCGCCGGGGCCGAGCGCCTTCAACACCGACGCGTCGACTAGGTGCCGCGTTGCGCCGCCTCCCGGCGTGGCGACCACCAGGAAATCGGCCCATTCGGCCAGCGCCTCCGGCGTTGGATGATAGAGATACGAGATGTCGGATCGCATCGTGCGGGTGTGGTAGCCGACCGGCATATCAAAGCCGAGATGCGCCCTGCGGGCGATCTGCATGCCGATCTGGCCGAGGCCGAGAATGCCCAGTTTCTTGCCGAAGATCATCGGCTGCCGGTAGGAGGAACGCCCGAAGTCGCCCTGACGCACGCACGCATCCGCCTGTGGAATGCCGCGCGCGACCGCCAGCAACAGCGCCATCGCATGGTCCGCAACGGTCACGTCATTGGTGCCGGCGCCGTTGGTGACGACGATGCCGCGCGCCCGCGCCGCAGCCACATCGATGTTCTCGTAGCCGGCGCCAAGCGCACAGACGATCTCGAGCTGCCGCAGCGCCGCGATCTCGTCGGCGGAAAGTCCGAGCGTACCGTTGGTCAGCACGGCGCGGATATGCGCGGCGGGATCGGCGATCTTCGCGGCCCGCTCGGCCGGCGTCGTCGCCACATGCAGCGCAAAGCCCTCAGCCACGAACCGCGCCGTGGTGTCAGGCGTCAGCTCGACCAGAACCAGAAGTTCGCATGGCATCGGGGACAGTCCGCCGGGGTGAGCTTTCACCGTTTATCGATGGCCCACCACCCCTCCCGCAAGCGGGCGATCTGCATTGCAGCGTTGCGCTCAAATTTTCCGGCAGCCACAATCGGTCTAAATGCGCGCGGTTTGCCTCGTGGCGGACGGCATCGCGTGGTAACGACCGGCCAGAGCCTTTCAACGCGAGACATTGCCATGCCCGACACCATCGAATTCCTGAAGACCCGCCGCTCCGTCAAGCCGCGCGAGATGAGCGGCCCCGGCCCCTCGCCGGCCGAACTCGACAGCATTCTGACCATCGGCGCGCGGGTGCCGGATCACGGCAAGCTGACGCCGTGGCGCTTTATCGTGTTCGAGGGCGACGCCCGCGCCCGCGCCGGAGACGTGATCGCCGCGGTGTTCGCGCGCCACCATCCCGATGCGCCGGTGGCCGATATCGAGGCAGAGAAGCGCCGCCTGCTGGAGGCGCCGCTGGTAATCGCCGTGGTGAGCCTGACCAAGCCGCATCCGAAGGTGCCGGCCTGGGAGCAGGAACTGTCGGCCGGCGCCGGCTGCATGAACATCGTCAGCGCCGCCACTGCGCTCGGCTACGGCGCCAACTGGCTGACCGGCTGGTACGCCTTCGATCGCGACGCGCTCGAAGGGCTCGGGCTGAAACCGGAGGAAAAGCTCGCCGGCTTCATCCATATCGGCACCGCCACCAAGCCCAGCGAGGATCGCCCGCGCCCCGCGCTGGCGGAGATTGTGACGCGGTTTTGAGGCTGACACCCGCTTGACCTTCACCTCTCCCCGCCTGGCGAAGCTTCGCTTCGCGCGGCGGGGACGGGTGAAAGAGCCCTACGCCGCCTTCGACGCGCCGACGCCGAATTTCAGCAGCAGTTGCTCGATCTCCGACGCTGGCCGCGCGGGACTGAACAGAAAACCCTGCACCTCGTTGCAGCCCTCGGCGCGCAGCCAGTCGAGCTGATCGACGGTCTCGACGCCTTCGGCTGTGGTGACGATGTTGAGGCTGCGGCCGAGGCCGGAGATCGCGCGCACGATGGCCACGCAGTCCGGGCGCCCGACCAGATCCTTGATGAAGGAGCGGTCGATCTTGATCTTGTCGAACGGGAAGCTGCGCAGATAGCTCAAGCTGGAATAGCCGGTGCCGAAATCGTCCATCGAGATGCGCACGCCGAGCGCGCGCAACTGGTGCAGGATCGCCAGATTGGCCTCGGTCTCGGCGAGGAACAACGACTCGGTGATCTCCAGCTCCAGCCGCAGCGGCGACAGGCCGGAATAGGCCAGCGCGGACACCACCACCTGCACCAGATTGCGGTTGCGGAACTGGACCGGCGAAAGGTTCACCGCGATCTTGATATCGTCCGGCCACTTCGCCGCCTCGACGCAGGCCTTGCGCAACACCCATTCGCCCAGTGTGACGATCAGCCCGATATCCTCGGCCACCGGGATGAAATCCGCCGGCGAGATCATGCCCTTCTCGGGATGCTTCCAGCGCAGCAACGCCTCGAAGCCGGTGATGCGGTCGGCGGCGAGATCCACCAGCGGCTGGTAGTGCAATTCGAATTCGCCGTTGGCGAAGGCGCGCCGCAGGTCGATCTCCATGTCGCGGCGTTTCTGCGCCTGCAGATCCATTTCCCGCTCGAAGAAATGATGCACGCCGCCACCGTCGTTCTTGGCGCGGTACAGCGCCATGTCGGCGTTGCGCATCAGCTCCTCGCTGTTGTCGCCGTCGCCCGGCGACAATGCGATGCCGACGCTGGCGCCGATCACGATCTCGATGCCGTCCATGTCGTAGGGCTCGCTCAGCGTATGAATCAGGCGGAGCGCAAAGTCGTTGGCGTCGTTGGGCGCGATCTCGCCGGCCAGCACGATGGCGAACTCGTCGCCGCCGAGCCGCGCCACCAGATCGGTGCTGCGCACGTTGGCGCGCATGCGCGCGGCGACCATGGTCAGCAACCGGTCGCCCATCGGATGGCCGAAGGAGTCGTTGACGTTCTTGAACAGGTCGAGGTCGATGCACAACACCGCGACGCCACCCTCGGTGCCCTGCCCGACCTGCAGCAACGCCTGATTCAAACGCTCCTGATACATCACGCGATTGGCGAGGCCGGTGAGGCCGTCATGGTGCGCCATATGCGCGACGCGGGCCTCCGCCTTGCGACGCTCGGTGATATCCACGATCGCGACCAGAAAGCCGTCGCGGCCGTCGAACGACACCCGGCGGCCATAGGTCAGCACCTGGATCTCGCTGCCATCGGCCTTGAGATGCCGCCAGATGCGCTCCGACTGATAGGCATCGCCGACCTCCTGCAGGGACCGGGTGTGCACGTCCCATTCGTCCTCCGGCCAGATCTGCCGCAACTGCATGGTAAGGAAGGTGGCGCGGTCATAGCCGTAATGCGCGACCGCGGCGTCGTTGACGCCGCAGAAGTTCATCGTCTCGGCATCGAACACCCACATCGGCATCGGATTGGCGTCGAACAGCAGCCGGAACGATTCTTCGCGACGCTTGATGTCGGTGACGTCGGAAATCGTCAACGACACGAGATCGCCAAAGCCGGTGGCGCTGAGCCGCAGGTTGCGGTCGCCGCTGTCGAGCTCGAGCTGGTCGCTTTCGCCGCGCGAAATCATCGACAGCAGCCATCGCACGACATTCGGCAGACACAGCGCGTGACCGCCGGCGCTCAGCCTGCGCCATTGCAGCCCGGTGGACGGCGCCTTCAGCAGCCGTGCCGCGCCATCGTTGAGATGCACGATCTGGAAATCGAACGCTTCGCTGGCCGAATTGCGGATCGCCGCGAGCGTGACGATGCCCTCATTGGTGGCCGAGAAAATCGCGTCGACCAGATTGTAGCGCGGCCCGTGCTCGTTGACATAGACGCCGATCAGCGTACCGCCCCAGCGCGACGAGGTCGGCAGCGCAAGGATCTCATAGGTCTGCACCAGCCCGTCACGGACGCAATGCACGGAGGACACATGCGGCCGCCTGGTCTGCAAGGCGCAGGAGGCCGCTTCCGCCAGCGCCGTGGCGCAATCCGGCGACAAGCCATCCAGCGGAATATCCCAGCGCTCGTCGCCGAGCCACTGCTGCACGTAACGGCCGCTGCGCGACACCCGCAGCGACGCGGCGTCGCCAACCAGCAGCACGATATGATCGGCGAGGCGCCCGAGGCTGCCCAGCATCACTTCTTCATAGCCGGGCAAGCTCTGCCCCGGGCGAACCGCGGCATGCCATTTGCGTTGCAGCACCGGAATGTCACCCAGCAACTTCGCGTCTGATATCCCGGATAGTTTTCTGGCCGCGATCACGACGTCCCTTTCCGAATACTTGCGCTCAAGCATGGTAATCGGGTGAGGCTCCTTAAGGGGATGTAAACGTTCCGGCGTCGCAGCGCCCAATCGCGCATTATGAACTTTTAAAGTCATGCGATGGTTAGGGCGGATTCAGGACTATGACGGCGACGTGACAAGCGGCATGTCATTCCGGGCGCGCAGCGCAACCTGCGCACGAACCCGGAATAACAATGCATGTGGCATTGTGCGCCGTCGCTAAGTCCGGTAGCGCTCCAGCCAGTGTGCGTAAGGCGCCGGAAGCGTCCACGCAGCCTTTTCGACTCCCAACTCGATGGCCGCCCGATATGGCCAATGCGGGTTTGCGAGCAGCGGGCGGCCGAGCGAAACCAGATCGACCTTGTCATCGGCGATCAGGGCGTTGGCCTGAGCAGGTTCGCTGATAAACTAGCTGGTGGTCGCGGGAATCCCGACCTCCCCGCGGATGCGTTCCGCAACAGGCGCCATGAAAGCCGGCCCCCAAGGGATCTTCGCCGTCGGCGTGGAGAAGCCGACGCTGACGTCGATGATATCAAGGCCCGCAGCCTTGAAACGCCGGACCATCTCGATGCCGGCCTCGAGATCATCAGAGCCATCGAATTCGGTGACACCGAAACGCGCCGCCAGCGGCAGGTTTTCCGGCCACACTTTTCGAACCGCAGCCAGGGTTTCGAGCAGGAATTTGGCGCGCCCCTCGAAATCGCCGCCATAGGCATCTTCGCGCTTGTTCGACCAGGTCGAATGAAAACTCTGGGCGAGGTAGCCGTGGGCGAAGTGTAGTTCCAGCCATTCGAAGCCGGCGGTGCGGGCGCGCTGCGCAGCCGCAACGAAATCGCCCTTCACGCGCTCGATATCGGCGATGGTCATGGCGCGCGGCACTTTTGGCAGATTGGCGCCGAAGGCGACGGCCGACGGCGCGATGGTTTCCCAGCCGCGAGCATCATTGGCAGCGATGTGATCGTCACCTTCCCACGGCCGGTTGGCGCTGGCCTTGCGGCCGGCATGGCCGATCTGGATTCCTGCGATGGCCCCCGCCGCCTTGATCCCGGCGACGGCCCTGCTCCAGGCATCGCCTTGTGCATCGGTCCAGATTCCGGCGCAGCCGGGGGTAATGCGTCCCTCCGGAGAAACGGCGGTCGCTTCGGCGATCACCAGCGCGGCGCCGCCGCGCGCCAGGCCTGCCAGATGCACCGCATGCCAGTCGTTGATGACGCCATCGTCGGCCGAATACTGGCACATGGGCGACACCACGATTCGGTTTCGCAGGGTTACGTCCTTCAACGCGAACGGGGTGAACAAGGATGGCAGGAGCTGCTCCAAGGAAATGACCGAGAGCAAAGCCCAACCGGTCCAACTACGGTAGTTCGAGTATTATCGAATATTGAAACTGAGTCAAGGATGTGCGAAGAATGGCGGATGCGCGCAATTCATCATCCCGATTTGGACGAAGTGGCCCTCAGCCAGGTCCTCTACGCCCTCAGCGACCCCGTGCGCCTCGGCGTGGTGCGCCAATTGGCAAATGCCGGTGAAGCCACCTGCTCGACGCTGGATGGCGGACGGCCGAAATCCAGCATGTCCCATCATTTTCGCGTGTTGCGTGAGGCAGGCCTGGTGCGCACACGGACGGACGGGCCCGCCCACATGAACGATTTGCGCAAGGCAGAGATCGAGAAGCGGTTTCCCGGCCTGCTGAAGGCGGTTCTTGCGGCTGACGAAGTACGCGGGGTTTTGCCGGTGAAGCGCGTGGCCAAAAAATAAAGGTGCGGCGGCAAGATTCGTCGTTCCGAGGCGCGACGGCGCAGCCCGAGCGAACCTCAGCCACTCCGGTTGAGGCGGCGGGAAATCCCAGGATCTTTCGATGAACTTGTCGAGATTCCGGGTTGGCGTGCGACTAACGCGGTCGGCACCCCGGAATGACCGAGCCTGTCGCTACCGCGCGACGACCTCGATCTCGCCGTCGACTCCGTTGACGACCTTGAAGGGGCGCTCGAACACCTTGCCTTCGTTCTTGGCGATGGCACGGTACTCGCCTTCCGACAGCACCACGCGCGGGAACGCGCCGATGGATTCCTTGATCACGTCGCCGGCCGGCGTGATCACTGACCACGCGGTGTTGGCCAGCGCCTCGCCGCCCTTGTCGCTGACCAGTTTCAAGGTGATCACCGCGGCGCGATGGGTGATGACGACGTCGGTCAGCTTGCTCGCCTGCACTCGGATGTCGGAGCGCACGGTCGAGTTGGCGTCGCCATAGTTGGACACGATGTAGTAGGTGCCCTCCTGCAGCAGGACCACGTCGCCCGCGGCCACGTTCGGCAGCAGCGGCGCGCGCTCGCCGGCCTCGAACTGGCTGCCCTTGAAGATGCTGAAGGAGATCTGATTCTGCGGAATCTTCGAGGTGCCGACGCGGCCCTCGATACGCAATCCGCCGGCGGGCAGCACGAAGGCCTCGCGATCGGTGTCCGACTTGATCGTCACCGGCCTGACCGCGCTGACCAGGCCGAGCGCGACGTGAACCACGTAGCTGCCCGGCGGCAGCACGATGTTGGGCGTGGCGCCGCGATCCTCACGGATCAGCTTGAACGCGCCGCTTTCGTCGGGGCGGTCGGAATAGACCCGCCACACCAGCCCGTTGGCGATGACCGGCAGATCTTTGCCGTAGCGTGCCGTCAGCGACAGCACGCCCTGCCCCGGCGCCGAGGGCGCCGCCGGCAGCGGCGACGGCACCGGCGGGGCGACTGCCGCCATCGGCGGCTGGGTCAGCGGCGCCGGCAGGCTCGGCGCGGCGGCCGGCCCCGATGGCGGCGCCAGGCTGATGGCCGGACCGGACGGCACGTCGGGAACCAGACCCGGCGGGACCGGCGGCGGACGATCGCTGAAAAACTGGGCATAAGCGGCATGCGGGACGGCAGCCAGCAAGGCCAGCGTCAAGGCAAACGCCAAGCGTCCGCCCCGCCTGGATCTGTCTGCGCCCTGGCCCCATGCAATCATGGTCATGCCTTTCACTGAAAACGCGGCAAATTCAAGCCATGATGAACGCCGTCCCCGATCCGGCAGCGAAATTCACATAAATCTGTTGCATTGCAGCGGAGGGTCGCGGTGCAGTCATAATTTCTGCCTATCCCGGCGAATATGGCATCCATCATGAATAGCGGACCGCTGGTCCGACCTTGCCAAGCTCGGTAGCATGAGGCCTGTCCTCGAGGAGTGATGTGGTGCTGGAGAGTTTGATGGGGCGCCAGAATGGTGCGAACGGCCGCGACAAGCCCGGCCTGGGCAGCGTCCGGCGCCCGGTGATCGGACTGGCCCTGGGCGGCGGCGCGGCCCGCGGCTTCGCCCATATCGGCGTGCTCCGTACGCTCCTGGCCCATGGCATCGTTCCCAATGTGGTTGTCGGCACGTCGATCGGCGCCGTGGTCGGCGGTTCCTATGCCGCGGGTCATCTCGACACCCTGGAAGAATGGGCGCGCAGCCTGCAGCCGCGCAACATCCTCAGCTATCTCGATATCCGGCTGAACGGCTCCGGCCTGATCGGCGGCAACAAGCTCGCCGCGCAGCTCGAGGCCTCGCTCGGCCAGACCGTGATCGAGGACCTGCCGCTGAAGTTCGCCAGCGTCGCCACCGAAGTCCGCACCGGCCACGAGATCTGGCTGACCCATGGCCGGCTGGTCGACGCCATGCGCGCCTCCTACGCCTTGCCCGGCATCTTCTCGCCGGTGCTGGTGGGCGACCGCTGGCTGGTGGACGGCGCGCTGGTCAACCCGGTGCCGGTCTCGGCCGCGCGCGCGCTCGGCGCGGAGATCGTCATCGCCGCCAATCTCAGCAACGACGTGTTCGGCCACAGCACGACAATCTTTTCGCATGGCAGCGGGGCCGAGGCCGTCGAGCCGGATATCGAAGTCGCCGCGCCGAAACGCGGCTTCGGCAAGTTCTTTTCGGCCGAGCGCACCATGAAGCGCGAATTCTTCGGCGGCGGCGGCCGGCCCGGTATTTCCTCGGTCATGGTCGACGCCTTCAACATCATGCAGGACCGCATCACACGGGCGCGGCTGGCCGGCGATCCGCCGGACCTCCTGATCGCGCCGCGCGTCGGCAAGATCGGCTGGTTCGACTTTCACCGCGCCGAGGACCTGATTGCGCACGGGGCCCGTGCCACCGAACGCGCCATCGACTCGATCCAGGAAGCCATCGAGATGCTGGCGCCCGACACGCCCGACGCCGTGGTCATCGAGCCGGCACCGGTGGCGCAACGCTAGCCTCCAGCCGACGGCACGCGCCGGCGGTCAGGCCGTCTTGATGTAGTCGCGCAGCGCTTCCTGTTCGGTCTCGAACTCGTGCACGCGCCATTTGACGACGTCGCCGATGGAGATCAGGCCGACAATCTTGTCGCCGTCGAGCACCGGCAGGTGGCGGAATTTTCCCGAGGTCATCTGTTCCATGATCGAGGCGACGGTGTCGGACGGCTTGCAGTGGATAACCTTGCGCGTCATCACTGCGCCGACGGTCTCGTCGAGCGCCGCGGCGCCGCGCTCGCCGATCACCCGCACGATATCGCGCTCGGACAGGATGCCGTCGATGTGCCGATCCGCGATCACCAGCACCGCGCCGATCCGCCGTTCCGACAAAAGCTTCACGGCCGCGGCGAGCTTCGCGTCGGGCGTGACGCTGATGATCTGATGGCCTTTGGTGTCGAGAATTGCACGTACCGTCATTGTCGCCTCCGGGATTCAGCCATGCCCTTGAGCGGGCGCGGTCATTCATTCTTGAGTCGTCAAGATACAGCGTCGATGCCGTTCAGGCCGCAAGCCGACAATCTCCGCGTCGCCTCAAACCTGCGTTTGCGCGGGTCACGCCGCAAGCGTGATTTGCCTGACCGGGCGATGATGAATGAAATCAGCAGCCCCCGCAAGGCGGCAGGCCGTCAGTGCGGTTCCGCCAGGTCGGACGACGGCGCATCGAATTCGCGCGGCAGGCGCGGAATCGGATCGAACAGCGAGAACAGCAACAGGCCTGCGAAGAAGCCGCCGATATGCGCCTGCCAGGCGACGCTGGCGCCTTCGGCGCCGATGGCGATCGATCCGACGCCGAAGATGATGTTGGTACCGAACCAGATCGCGAGAAATGCCAGCACGCGCGGATCGCGCAGCGAGCGCAGCAACGGCAGCGCCGGCACCCGCGCGGCCTCGTCGGCGTCGCCGCGGTTGAACGACAGGAAGCTGCCGCGCACAAAGGCAAAGCGGATCGCCGCCGCCATCGCCCCGGACACCGAGGCGGAGGCGCCGATCATCGGCGCCAGCGCGTGCTCATGCGTGAGCAGATGGGCCGCCGCGCCGGCCGCAGCGGTTACCGCCATGAACAGGAAGAACCTGACCGCGCCGAAGCGGCGCGCCAGCGCGCTGCCGAACGGCAACAGCCACAGCACGTTGAAGCCGATATGGCTGAGATTGGCATGCAGCAGCGAGTAGCTGACGAAGGTCCAGATCTTGGCGGGCGTGCCGCCGGCAAACGGCATCGCCAGCAGGGTCTGGTCGTAACGCTTCGGGATGAAGGCGAACAGTTCGAGCACGAGGTCGTCGAGATCGAGCGGCAGCAGCGCGCGCACGCCGTGAATGATCGCCAGCAAGGCGACATAGGCGGTCAGTGCGCCCGGCAGGGTCAATATCGGTTCACGCGGGGGAGCGGGGAGTCCAAAATCAAAGACCTATCAGGGTGCTGATGCGAGCGATCGGCCCAAATAGGCGGCTTTGGCCGGGCGGCGCAAGCGCAGGATCGCTGCAGAACCGCATCGCGCGGTGAAAAACAGAAAAAGGGAGAGCGTTGCGAACGCTCTCCCTTTGACTGGACCGGCCTTTTCGCGCGGGCGGATGACGGGGACAGCGGATTGCCGCTTGTCCCACCCTGCCCGCACGACGACCAAACCTGTTTTTAGCCACCCTGTCATCGTGTGCCCTGCGAGCCCTGAGAAAGCCCGCAGCGCCATGGAATGGCCGCAACCTACCGGATTGCGCTGCCACGCCAAGCACATCGTTAATCGAGGGTTAACGGCCGCCGCGCCGGCGCCCGAACCCTAACAACAGCTTAAGATCCGTCGTTAATTTAACCTTAACATCGAGATCCCCCGGCGCGCAGCGGCAAAGTCCCGGCTCCGGCATGGACGCTGCAAAGCCCCTCTTGCACAACAATTGAGGGGCACGCGACGCCCGATAACGGGACAGAAGTGTCCCCGAAGGGCCGCGTGCAAGTCGGGACTGAGTGAATGAAACATCCATCGAGTCGCGAATTCTTTGCCTATTGGGACGAGAAGCGCGGCGTCAATCGCGCGCCGGACCGCAGCGAGATCGAGCCCGGCCCGGTGCGCGAGCTGCTCGGCGACATCTTCGTGCTGTCCTATGACAAGGACGGCGGCTTTCCGGTCCGCGTCGCCGGCACACGGGTCTGCGCCCTGCTGGCGCGAGATCTCAAGGGCGATGCCTTTCCGGCGCTGTTCAACGCGGAAAGCCGTTCCGAGATCGAGGACATCATCACCGTCGTCGCCGAGGAGCTGCTGGTGGCGGTCGCCGGCGTCACCGCGACCACCGAATTCGGCGCCAGGGCGCATCTGGAATTGCTGCTGCTGCCGTTCAGCACCCGCGCCCACACCCCGATTAGCCTCACCGGCCTGCTGGCGCCGCTCAGCGAGACCCACGGCCGGCTCGGCGAATTCCAGCTCACCTCGTTCCGCTACCTGGCGCACCCGCCGCAGCGCTTCGTGCCGCGCGCGCTGCGCCGCTGGCAGGCCGCGCGCGGGCTGATGGTCTATGAGGGGCTGCGCTGACGCCGGCGCACCCGCTGGGCGAGCGACCGCTAACGGGGCATTAACCCTGACAACCGTAGGGTTTGGTCACCTCGACCCGCTGGACCGGCACGGCACTGATGGCGTTCGCCCACAAACAATCCATTATTCCCGGCGCCGAAGAGCGGCGGCGCTTCCAGCGCGTGAAGGTTCATCTGCTGGGCCGCTACATGCTGCCCGACCGCCGCGAGTTTCCCTGCCAGGTCATCAACATGTCGCCCGGCGGCCTGGCGCTGCTGGGACCCGGCATCGGCAATATCGGCGATCGCGTGATCGCCTATCTCGACCATATCGGCCGGGTCGAGGGCAAGGTCACCCGCATTATCGACAACGGCTTTGCCATGAGCGTGGGCGCCACGCCGCGCAAGCGCGACAAGCTGGCCGCACAGCCTGACCTGGCTGGCCAACCGTGACATCCTCAACCTGCCGGAAGACCGCCGCCACGATCGCATCGTGCCGCGCAATCCGATCGCGCTGCTCACCCTCGAGGACGGCAGCCGCATGAACTGCCGCATCATCGATCTGTCGCTGTCGGGCGCCGCCATCTCCGCGGAGAGGCGCCCGCCGCTGAACTCGATGGTGACGCTCGGCGCGGTGAAGTCGCGCGTGGTGAGAAACCTCGAAGACGGCGTCGCGCTGGAGTTCGTCCACCAGCAGCCCGCCGAGACACTCGAAGACAGCGTCAACGTCCGGTAAACGGCCGGCCCTCCCAACCCTCTCTTTTACCGGCAGACACAGGCGCTATCCGCATCGGCGGATACCGCCGTGCGGGCGTTTCGCGACGGTCCAAGCGGTTAACGCCGGCGGCAATGCGGCGCCGAAACCGCGGTTTTGCGCGGCACAACGGTTAATCCGTAAAATTTGAATCGAATTCCGACAGCGACAATCTGAATCGAAGCGCGCCCAACTATAGTTTCGAAATCGTGCTGTCTTTGGCCGGCATTCGCTTCAATTGTAGTCGCTCGATTTAGCGGCGCCGCAAAGCCTCTGTGCAAAACATGGTCCCAACAAGAAACGGGGGCCACAATGTTTGGTAGCAAGGGGCGTCGGACGGGAATGGCAATAGCCGCCGTCCTGTTGGGAATAGCGACGACGGCACATGCAGGCGACGAACGGCTTTATGCAAGCCTGGGCGACAGCACGCGTGCACCGATCGGCTGGGTCGAATTCTGCGCGGACAATCCCGGCGATTGCCGCGGCGGCGCGACCCAGGCACGCGACATCGTTATCACCCAGACCGCGTGGAAGGACCTGCTGCGGGTCAACCACTGGGTCAACGAGACCGTCAAGCCGCTGACCGACATGGATCATTGGGGCGTGATCGAGAAGTGGTCGCTGCCGACGGATGGCTACGGCGACTGCGAGGACTATGTGCTCTTGAAGCGCAAGATGCTGATAGATGCGGGCTGGCCACGCGAGGCACTGCTGATCACCGTGGTGCGCGACAAGAAGGGCGAAGGCCACGCCGTGCTGACGGTGAAGACCGACAAGGGCGAATTCGTTCTCGACAACCAGAATGAAAACGTCGTTGCCTGGACGGAGACCGGCTATCGCTTCGTCAAGCGGCAGTCGCAGAGCGACCCCAATGTGTGGGTCTCCCTCGGCGACTCCCGCCCGGCAGTGGCAACGGCCAGCGCCCGCGGGCACTAGCGCAACAGAATTCGGAGACACGCGACCCGGTCACATTCCCACCCCTCTCCGTCCCAGACCGGATCGCGCGCGGCCAGCTTCTCCCCCAGAAGCTGGCCGCAACTACGTTTGAGACTGATTTGACTCAGGATCATCCCGGGGGCTTCAACGCTGAACATTCGGCGCCTGATCGCGTTGAATGATGATGAGCAAGACTCCACCGAAAACTGAGCGACCAATGGGCCTGCAGCCGCAAAAGCTGGTGCCGGGTATCGCGATGATGCCGCTGATGCCGGTTGCAGGCGATGAGCCGAGCGGACCGGCACAGCCACGCCCGGAACCGTCGCGGGCGGATTCGGTGCAGGCCGCCAAGGCGAAGATCATGCGAAGAAAATCGCTGCGGAAACAGCGCGCCGCCCGGAGTACTTAGCCGTCAGCAATCGCGACGGTCAGGCGTTTCGATTGCGATCAAAATCGCGGAGGAACGACAGGCCGCGAACGGTGAGGCGATGATGGTCGTGCTCGCCGTTAACGTAGAGCCTGCCGAGGTGCTGCGAGAGCTTCTCACGCGCGCCCTTCGGTTCGGTGCGATCCGCAATCGCCTCATAGATGCTGATGGCACGGTCAACGGCCTGGATGTTCATCGGTCTGTCCAAAAGCGTTTGGCGGCGCTGGGCCGCCCGGTCATGGCCGTCCATGCAGCCATCGCTGGGGTAAAGCGGGGCTGACGGGTTCGTTCCGAAAAACCGACGGAACCAGCTGCACAAATAGCGTTCAGCCGCGCCGTGGGTTCCTCGCGCGCTGGTGATTTGCGTTTCGCGCGGCCGCTACGCTTATGGTCGTACCATCTCATGCTGGAGCGTTGCCCATGACTGCAGAGCCGATCCTGACCGCCGATATCATCGGACTGACCAAAACCGCGCCGTTCTCGCGCCGCGGCTTTATGACCGCCTCCGCCGCAGTCGCGGCCGGCTACACGCTGGCCGCCGGCCCGGTGCGCGCCGAGGTGATCACCACCGACACCACCGGCCTCGACGTCGGCACGGCGAAGATCAAGGTGGCCGATGGCGAGATGCCCGGCTACTTCGCGCGGCCGAAAGGCGTCGCCAATCCGCCGGTGGTGATCGTCGCGATGGAGATTTTCGGCCTGCACGAATATATCCGCGACGTGACGCGGCGGCTCGCCAAGCTCGGCGCTTTCGCCATCGCGCCGGACTACTATTTCCGCAAGGGCGTCGATCTCACCAAGATCACCGACATGACGCAGCTCATCCCGCTGGTGAACTCCAAGCCGGATTCGGAACTGCTGACGGACCTCGATGCCACCGTGGCCTATACCAAGGCCAATGGCGGCGACACCGGTCGGCTCGGCATGATCGGTTTCTGCCGCGGCGGTCGCAACGTCTGGGAATACGCCGCCCACAGCACGGAGCTCAAGGCAGCCGTGGCGTTCTACGGCCCGCCGGTGGATGCACCGAACCCGCTGTGGCCAAAGAGCCCGACCCAGCTGGCGCCGGAGATGAAGGCACCGGTACTCGGTCTCTATGGCGGGGCAGATACCGGGATCCCGGTCGCCCAGGTGGAGGCGCTGAAGGCCGCGCTGGCGGCGGCGGGCAAGACCGCCGAGTTCAAGATCTATCCCGGCGCGCCGCACGGCTTCCATGCCGACTATCGCCCGAGCTACCGCAAGGAGGCGGCCGAAGATGCCTGGCTGCAGATGCAGGCCTGGCTGAAGAAATACAAGGTGTTGAGCTAGTCGAAGGCGCGCAACGGCCGCGCCGCGATGGCCGGCCGTTGCCGTCAGCGCCGATGCGACTTGTCAGGCGGCGTACGCAAGACAAGGGCGCGCCGCCGCGCCACATGGCGGTCCAACTCGCAGAACATCCAGATGAAAGCCGTCGCCAGCCCAAAGATCGTGGCCAGGAACAGCAGCGTCAGTTCGGGGAGATTCACTGCATCCATCATGCGTCACGCGATGCAACGACTATACCAACGGCGGCACGGAGCAGCCATGCGGACCCGGCATGCAAGCCGGGTTCGCCTAGTGTGGAGGGCTGAGGTTAGCGGCACACCTCGATGCGACGAAGCCGCCAGCCATAAGGTGTCCAGATGCGACGGTTGACGAGATAGCAGCCGCCTTCGTCGTAGTAGCCGCCGTAGCCGGCAAAGGAATACGGATAGCCGTAACCGTGGCCATAGCCGGGTCCGTAATAGCCGCCATAGGCGTAAGGCGCCGCAAGGCCGAGACCGACGCCTACACCCAAGGCACCGAACCCGGCGCGACGCCAGCCACCACCGTACCAGCCGCCACCATGCCAGCCGCCGCCGTGAAAGCCGCCTCCATGAAAGCCGCCGAAACCGCCGCGTGCCGAGGCCGCCGTCGGCGCCGCCAGCGCCATCGCGGCCACGGCCATCAGAGCCAGAACTGTTTTACGAACCATCGCTGCTCTCTCCGTTTCTTCCAGCATCGCTCCGATGCCTGCGCTCTTCTCATGTGGTCTGTTTGAGCCAGAAGATAGGCAGATACCGCTGCCGCGCGATCACATCATGGCGACTGGCCGGTCGTGCCATGGATCAGCAGCCCTTGCAGATGCTCTTCACCTTGCGATCGACGGCCCGGTCCTGGGCATCGACCGCCGCATTGCCGGTCGCGGGCGCCCCATCGCCGGACACGCCCGTCCCCAATCCCGCCCCCGGCCTGCCAGTGGCATTGGCCGTGCCGGCGCTGTTGGTGCCGGGAGCGGCGCCGACGCTGCCGGAGCCGCTCATGGCGCCGCTGGTCGCGGTGCCACCCGATCCAGCGCTTGATGAGCCCGCTGATCCGCCGCCCGAACTGCCTCCACCGCTCTGGGCGAGCGCGGCGACGGGTGTGAGAAGGATGGCTAGGGCTAGCAGGACTTGTCTTGCAGTGGGCATGGGAAACTCCTTTGCGCTGTAACTCTGCACAGGCAGCCGGGTTCCTCGACATCGATCGCTCCCTGCAGACGGGATCGTGCAGGAACCTTTGCGTCATCGCGCGCTTGAGTCGGTCGTATCAGTCATAGTTACGTTGCGTGGGGTGCGTCATGTCGTGGGATCTGCGGTTCAGCGAGCCGATCGCATTGGCCAACGGCCAGCGGCTGTGCACGCTGCGCGACGCCGGCACCTACATCACCTCCCTGTCGCCCGCTGACCATGAGGCCAGAGAATGGCAGACCGCCATGCATGTGCTGATCGAGGCCGCCGACCATGCCGGGCCGGTCAGCTTTGCGCGGCTCGGCGTGGCGCAGGCGCTGCATCGCCATGAGGAGAAGGTGTTCGACCCTTCCCGCAAACAGCCGCGCTGGCGCAAGGCCGCATCGCGCTAGTCTTTTCATTCCGCGCACGGCAGGATTTCATGACGACATGCGCAAGCTGATCGACTTCGACGACGAGACCCGCGACAAGCTCACCCAGCTGGGGCGCGATCGCATGGCGACCTTGCAGGAGCTCGCCGACGAAGCCTTCGCCGACCTCCTGAAGAAACACGGCGTGCCGATCGACCTGAAGGACGCCTTGCGCAAGAGCGCAGGCGTATCGCGCAAGCGTCCATCCGCTATATCCTCCACCCCGGCGTCATCGCGCCCAGCAAGGAAACGCAGCCATGCCAGATCCGCAAAAAGATCCGTTTGAAGAAGGCGAAAGCGCCGCCGCCGAAAATATCCCGGCGGAGGCCAATCCCTATCAGGACGGCAGCGAGGAACACGCGCTGTGGAGCGCCGGCCACGAAAGCGTGGCAGGCGCCGTCGAAGCCAGCCAATCCGAGGGGACGTAGGCAGACACATCGGCCTTGCCCGACCCCTGTGATGCCCGGCCTTGTGCCGGGCGTCACCGCGTTTGAGCGGCGAGGAGAGCCTCTCCCTCAGCCGATCTTCTTCAGGCCCTTGGCAAAGCGCGGACCGTTGGCGACGTAGAACTTTGCCGCGCCGGTCATCGCCGCGGCCTGTTCCGGCGACAGCGTGCGGATCACCCGCGCCGGCGCGCCGATGATCAGCGAGTTTTCCGGGAATTGCTTGCCTTCGGTAATCACCGAGCCGGCACCGACCACACTGCCCTTGCCGATCCGCGCGCCGTTCATGACAATCGAGCCCATGCCGATCAGCGCACCATCCTCGACGGTGCAGCCGTGCAGGATGACGTTGTGACCGATGGTGCAGTTGGTGCCGATGGTCAGCGGAAAGCCCTTGTCGGTGTGGCAGGTCGAATTGTCCTGCACGTTGGAATTCTCGCCGATCTCGATCCACTCATTGTCGCCGCGCAGCACCGCGCCGAACCACACGCTGGCATTGGCCAGCAAGCGGATCCTGCCGATCACCTGCGCGGTGTCGGCAATGAAGTAATTTCCGTCAGATGGAAGCTCCGGGCCCTGCCCGTCGAGTTCGTAGATCGCCATTTTGAAAGTGTCTCCCTGTGCGGAAGACACTGCCACGGATTCAGCGCAGCGTTCAACTCAGGCGGCTCTGGCGCCACCGCGTGGCTTGACGGCAATGCTGACCTCGACGTCGCGATCGAGCTTGCCGAGGATCGAAATCATGCGATCGAGCGTGAAGCGGCCGAGCTTGGCGTTGCGAATGCGCGACAGATCGGTGTGAGACACGCCGGTTAGTTGCTCTGCCGCGCGGGCGGTCAGCTTGCGGGTGTCGAGCACGTCGATGATCTTGGCCGCGAGGATGGCGCGCGCCTGCTCCAGATCGGCATTGGGCATGCAAAAATCGCCAAAGACATTGCCGCTGCCACGCACCAACGCAGAATCATCCCTGCCCATCGCAGTGCCTCCTTCAGCCGTTTCAGCCGCTCTCTGATGCGTTCGACATCCATTTGGGGCGTCCTGATGCCGCTTTTGGATTTCTTCTGGAAGGCATCGATCACCCAGACGTCGTCGCCGATCTGCACCGCGTAGATCGCGCGATAGGCATCGCCGCGATGCTTCAACGCGATTTCGAACACGCCGCCTTCGACGCCCTTGAATGGCTTTGCGATGTCCGCCTTGCCGCCTTCAGCGGCGATCGCCAGCGCCCGCAACATGGTCAGTTGCGCCCCCGCGGGAAACGCCTCGAATTCCCTGCGAGCGGATTTCAGCCATGAAATGACGCGCGATGGCCGCATCCGCGGACGTTGGCATATTTGCCAACATTTGTAAAACCCGGAAGATCCAGTGGCAGCGCGTCCGCGTTGCGCTCAGTCGAGCAAGCCGGCGGCGCGCAGGGTCATCAGCACGAAGGTGCCGGACATCATGCTCCAGAATCCGGCCAGCACCGTCGCCATCATCACGAACTGGAAGCGGCGCTGCTGCTGCCGGGTGCCGAGCAACGTGTTGCGCATGATGATGAAGGGGGCCGCGAACACCAGGAACGGCACCGCCGCAAAAGCCTTCGGCGCGGCACCCTGCTGCAGCAGGCCGAAGCCGGCGGGACGCTGCACCAGCGCCTGATAGCCGCTGGTCAGCGCGCCAGCGAGCGCAAAGCCAAGACACAGCGAGAACAGGGAATTCAGGGCATCCGGTGACATGGCGAGTTCAACTCCAGAACAACTCCGTCCTGTCTCGCAAACCCGCGGGCGCCCCGCCAGTTTATCCTTAAGAAAGGGTTAACGCCGCGGGCGGGAACCGCGCTGCGCGCATGTCACGACGTTGCGCCCTGCGGCCCGAACCGGGCTCGCGTTAAGGATTGCGTGCCATGTTTCGCTGCTGATTCGGGGCGGTCATGGTGGATCGCCCTCCTCCCACCGTGTGTCCATGACCCTGCTTTCACCGACCCAGAACCGCCCGCGCATCCGGCGCCGACAGCGCCGCAGCCACATCGTCCCGATGCTGCTGGGCGGCCTGCTGGCCGCCGGCGCGATCGCGCTGATCGCCTATCTGCTGTGGCCGACCTGGCATTCCGGCGCCGCCACCGATCCGGAGCGGATTCCGGTCAGCGTCGGCGACACCCTGTTCAACGTGCCCGCGCATGCTTTTCGCCGCAAGGTGCAGAAACAGTCCGGGCCGCAGGAGCGCGTCGACCTCAGCTACAACTACCCGTCGCTCGAGGCCCCGACCCAGCCGCGCCGCGTCAGCGTCGAGACCTTCGATGAGAACGCCCAGCCGATCGACCGGATCTTCGTCTCGTTGACGGCGCATCACGACGCCATGTCGCCGGACATCCGGCTGCGCACGATCTATCCGCGCTACATCGACCCGGCGGCATCGACCGCGCAGGACGGGCTGACGCTGCGCCCGTTCCGCGACGGTTCGGCCTATGCCAACGAGGACCTGTTTCTGGGCGCGTCGCCGGAGCTGGTGGCGCGCTGCACCCGCGACGGCGTCACGCCGGGCATGTGCCTCAGCGAACGCCGTATCGGCGGCGCCGACCTGACCTTCCGCTTTCCGCGCGACTGGCTGGCGCAATGGCGCGACGTCGGCAACGCCATGGACCGGCTGACCACGCAACTGACCAGCCCGCACGGCTGATCGATCGCCTCACTGCGCATCCCTGCTATTGCGGCGCGTCCTTCGGCGGCAGCGTGCGGATGGGCAGCGGCGCGAACTCGATCGACTGCGAATCTCCACGCATGAAGTCGGAATCGAGCAAGCCGCCGCCGGACGGATCGCCGCCCGCTTCCGCGTTGCGCAGGGCCGCCACCGAGCCGTCGGGCGCCCCGCCCTCGCCGGAGCCGAACTGCTCGGCGCGGCCGCCCTGCGGACGACCATTGCCGATCTCGGTGCGGGCGCTCTCCACCTTGCGCGCGAGTGCCGTCGAATACGGACGCTGATAGGCACGCGGCACGCCGCTCGGGAAATTGTCGGCGTCGAGCTCCTCGACCCACAGATGCACGGCGCCCGGCTCGCCGAGCGCGCGGTTCGGCTCGACGCTGCGCGCCCACAGCAACTGGAACCGGGCCGGCAACGGCTCGGGCGCCGACCAGCCCAGCAGCCCCTCGGTCCTGAAGTAGACCGTTACGTAGAACGCGCTGGTCAGCACCACCGCGCCCGCCTTGACCGGCCACGGCAGCCGCGTCAGCGTCAACGCCAGCAGCAACAGCAAGCCGAGCAGCGCATAGCCGATGGACAGGCCGAGGATCGCGGTCTGCAGGCTCATGGCGCTCATCCGGCGTTGCGCACCTTGCGCAGGGTCTGCAGCAGCGACTTGCTGTCGTGGTTGACGTCAACGACGGTCCCGGCCTTGTCCATCACGAAGCGCACAGCGGTTTTCTCGGTGCCGCCGCGGTCGACCTCGATGGTGTCGTAGTACACCACCTGCACCTTCGGGTTCAGCTTCTCGACTTTCACCGAGACCGGCACCGGCTGCCCGGTCAGCGCCGCGAAATGATAGATGTTGACGGTATATTCGCCGGCCACCACGCCGCGAATGCTGACGATCTCCTGGCGGATCGGCGAGGGCACTTTCTGGCCGTTGACCATGATGAAATCGTTGAGGCCGCCGCGGTCGTCGCGATCCAGCACCATGAAGCCGGACTCACGGCGCCGGTACCACACCATGTTGCCAAGGGGATCCTGCACGAACATGTCGATGTCATCCGGGTGCTTGTCGGGCCAGCTCACCGTGACCAGAAACTCCAGCCGCGGATCGACCTTGCCTTCCTCGTCGCGGGTTTTGATGGCCAGCAGCGCGATGAAGAACAGGAAGGCGATCACCTGCAGCGCCTTGAACAGCATCACCCCGAGTGGGTCGAATGACGGCTCATGCGGCGCGAACTCGAATTCGTCGATCACTCCGCCATCTCCGCTGCAGATAGCTGCGTTCCACGATCGAGTCGCGCGATGACATGGACATCGATAAGCCCGACGGCGAAGGCGAACAGTTTGGCGGTGGCGTCATCCAGCATGTAGTACTGGATGCGGATCAGGATCGAGCCGAGCAAGCCGGCGAGCGTCGTATACATGGCCACCGCCATGCCCTCGCTCATCAGGTTCATGGATGATTTGATGGCGCCCTGATTGGCGGTGTCGAGGCCGGCGATGGGCGCCAGCATCATGATGAAGCCGACGATGGTGCCGATCAGGCCGAGCTTCATCAACGTATCGCCGGCGAAGGCGCCGAACGCGTTGGAGCCGCGCAGGTTGCCGGCAAGCCGGCGCAACAACAGCGTCTGGTCGAGGCGGGCCCCGTTCTGCAGGCCCGACTTCACCGCGAGGTCGCGGATATGTTCGGCGACGAGGCCCTTCGGCAAGGTGCCGACGCCATCGATCGCCACAGCGTCATCGCTGACGACGACGCGCTGCGCGCCGCCGCCTTCGAACAGCCGCGCCGCGCGACGTGCCGCAGCGCCCTCGCGCGACACCACGATGGTCCGCCACAGGCAATGCAGGGAGGCGCCGACATAAAGCAGCACGATGATCGCGGAAATGTAGGTGCGGTCGGCGGCGAGCATCTGCCGGACCAGACCGTAGTGCCAGAGCAGCACCGCGCCGAACAGGCTGAGGCCGGTGAAGATCATCCAGTGCAGCAGCGGCACGCGATCGGCTGGATCGGATTGACGTCCGGTCATTACTTCCTCGGCATCCCCGTATCGGCAGGTCTTGTATCGCGCCCGCCCTGTCCCGGTTTAGGACTGAACGCATGGCATGCCCAAGGGCATCCGGCCTGCAAAGCACCGGGCAATTTGCCCGACCGCGCGGGAAACGCTTGCCAGACCGGGGCCGGCTCATCTTAGATGTCGGAAGCGCACGTCTGAGATGCGCACGTCCCAATGCGGAGGCTCGAAGCGATGCGTCTGCTGATCCATCTCATCCTGCGTCTTGCCGCCGTCGTCGTGTTCTGTCTCGCCTGCGCCGTGGGCTGGGTCCTGGTCGATGCGCACCGCAGCATCGAGAACGACATCGCGGTGTCCGCCGACCGCGTCGCACACAACCTGCAGAACCTGTACTGGCGGCAATTGCTGTGGCGCGATGGCGTCTACCGCGATGCACTGCTGCCGCTGCCGGACTGGGAATCCATCGCCACCATGAAAGTAATCGCGCCGGGGATCTGCATCTCTTTCAAGCTCGGCGCTCAGGACCCGCACGAAATCTGCAGCCAGGTGGAAGGCATCGGCACCACCGCGCCGGGCTGGTTCGTCAGCCTCTACGGCGCGCTGTTCGGTCCGCATGACAGCGTGACCCGGCCGTTGACCATCCGTAGCCGGGACGCCGGCACGGTGGTGTCGCGCGCGGAGCCGGCGGTGGCCGTGCGCCAAGCCTGGCGTCAGGTCACCGTGATGGTGTCGGTGGCCGCCGCCATGGCGCTGGGGATCGGCCTGCTCGCCACGCTGCTGATCGGCCATGCGCTGATGCCGGCGCGCACCATCGTGCGCGGCCTGCGCCGCCTCGAACAGGGCGAGCACCGTCACCGCCTGCCGGCGTTCGGCGCCACCGAGTTCAACCATATCGCTGGCGCGGTGAACGATCTCGCCGGCCGCCTTGCTTCCACTACCGCCGAACGGCTGGCGCTCACCAAGCGCCTGTTCCAGGTCCAGGAGGAAGAGCGCCGCGCGCTGGCGCGCGACCTGCACGACGAGTTCGGCCAGTGCCTGACCGCCACCGCCGCACTGGCCGCCTCCATCGAGGCCGGCGCCACGCCGGAGCGCCCCGATCTCGTCGATGATGCCCGCGCCATCGCCCGCATCACCGCGCAGATGATGGCCACGCTGCGCGGCGCGCTGGCCCGCTTGCGTTCGCAGGACCTCGAGGAACTCGGGCTGCAGGCCAGCCTCGTGCAACTGGTGGCGCGCTGGAACAGCGGCACGGCGAACGGCGCGGTGTTCCACCTCGACGTCGCCGGCGATCTCGCCGACGTGCCGGCCGAGGCCGCGGTGAACGTCTACCGGATCGCGCAGGAATGCCTGACCAATGCGGCGCGCCACGGCAAACCGCGCCACGTGCACCTGCGCGTCGCACGCACCACCGACGTCGATGAGGCGGTGGCGCTGAGCGTGGAGGACGACGGCGGCGGCGATGCCGCGCGCATCAACGCCGCATCCGGTCACGGCATTCTCGGCATTCGCGAACGCATTGCGGCACTGGGCGGCAGCCTGTCGATCGCCGCCGCCGCGCGGGGCGTGCGGGTGGCGGCGATCATCCCGCTGATCCTGCCGCAACCGCGTGCGGCGGCGGCCGTGGCATGACCGACATCAGCATCCTGCTGGTCGACGACCATCCGGTGGTGCGCGAGGGCTATCGCCGGCTGCTGGAACGCCAGCCGGGGTTCCGCATCAGCGCCGAGGCCGAGGACGCCGCTTCCGCCTATCGCGCCTATCGCGCGGAACGGCCTGACGTGGTGGTGATGGACCTGTCGCTGCCGGGACCGGGCGGGCTGGAAGCGACGCGGCACATCCGGCAGTGGGATCCGACGGCGCGCATCCTCGCTTTCACGATGCATGCCAGCGCGGCCTTTGCACTGAAGGCGTTCGAGGCCGGCGTATGCGGCTACATCACCAAGAGCAGCGCACCCCACGAGCTGGTGCGCGCCATCGAAACGGTGATGAAGGGCGGACGCGCGCTCAGCGAGGACATCGCCCGCGAGGTCGCCGCCGAACGATTGTCAGGCCAGCGTTCGCTGGTCGACGATCTCGGCCCGCGCGAGACCGAGATCCTGCGCCTGGTGGCGTCCGGCTGGACCACCGAACAGATCGCGCAATCGCTGAACCTCAGCGCCAAGACGGTGCAGAACTATCACTACCAGATCAAGGCCAAGATCGGCGCGCGCACCGACGCGCATCTGGTCTGGCTCGCCACCGGCGCCGGGCTGGTGACGCCGGAAGGCGTTGGGTAGGACGGGATGTGCAGGATGGGTTGAGCACGTGCGAAACCCATCAAGAGCATCGCGCGGCAGTGATGGGTTTCGCCAAGACGCTCAACCCATCCTAGGCCGCGTCGCTCAGCCTTCGTCGACCAGGTCTTCTTCCAGGATCGCCATCTGGAACTGGAACGAACGGTCTTCGTCCTCGTCATCGACGAACAGCACGCCGACGAATTCCTCGCCGATATAGACCTCGGCCGAATCGTCCTTCTTGGGCCGCGGCACCACGCGGATTTTCTGGTTGCCGAACAGGCGCTTGAGATAGGCGTCGAGTTTTCTGACTTCCTGAACGTCCACAGGTGTCTCCAATGCGATTGATGTGTCGAGGATGTTGGCGAAGCTTTAAGGCGAGACGGCGCGGACCGCCAGCCCGTATCAACAAAATTCGACGGCACCGTGCGGCGATCCGGTGGGCCCGGATCGCGGCATCACAGGCCGGTGGCGTTGAGCATCTGGTTCATGGTGCGCGACGGCTCGGCACAACCGGCCTCGCCGACGATCTTGGCGGGCACGCCGGCCACGGTGACGTTGTGCGGTACCGGCTTCACCACCACCGAGCCGGCGGCGATGCGGGCGCAATGGCCGATCTCGATATTGCCGAGAATCTTGGCACCGGCGCCGATCAGCACACCGCGGCGGATCTTCGGATGACGGTCCTCATTCTCCTTGCCGGTGCCGCCGAGCGTGACGCCGTGCAGGATCGACACGTCGTCTTCGATGACAGCGGTTTCGCCGACCACGAAGCCGGTGGCGTGATCGAGGAAGATGCCGCGGCCGATCTTCGCGGCCGGATTGATGTCAGTCTGGAACACCGCAGAAGCCTGGCTCTGCAGGTACCAGGCAAAATCCTTGCGGCCCTTGTTGAGCAGCCAGTGCGCCAGGCGGTGGGTCTGGATGGCGTGGAAGCCCTTGAAGTACAGCAGCGGATCGATGAAGCGGGTGGTCGCGGGATCGCGATCGAACACCGCCACCAGATCCGCGCGAAACGCATTGCCGAGATCGGGCTCGTCGCGCAGCGCCTCGTCGAAGGTCTGGCGGATCAGGTCGCCGGACAGCGCCGAATGATTGAGCCGCTCGGCGACGCGGTGCACCACCGACTCTTCGAGCCGATCGTGATGCAAGACGGTGGAGTAGATGAAGGATGCCAGCTCGGGCTCGCGGCGAACGATGTCTTCCGCCTCGCCACGGATGCGATCCCAGATCGGATCGAGCGATGCGATCTTTGCATTCTGCGAATTGATGTTCTGGATGGACATGCTGGGCTCGCACATTCTGCTGTCGGACCGGCACTATAGCACACCGCGAACGGCTGTCGCGGCACGGCTGGCGCCATCATGAACGCGCCCCTACCCCGGAAACGCGAGCTAACACATTGAACTCGCTCACATTCCGGATCGATCGCGATCCCCTGCGACGCAGTGGATGCCTGTGAAGTGGGCGGTCGCGCGATCAAAACAAGGTGTCGGCATCCCCCGATCAGGGATGGCGCGCCAGAAAATCCAGCACGCCGGCCTTGTAGACCTTGTCGCCCACCGCGCGCATGTGGTCGCGGTTCGGGATGTCGAGCACTTCGGAGCCGGGAATCACCTCCTGCAGCGCATGCGCCGAGCCGGCGATCTCGTCGACGGTGCCGACCGCGATCAGCGTGGGCACCGAGATCCCCGCCGCATCCTCGCGCGACATCAGACGGCGCGAGCCGCGCAGGCAGGCCGCCAGCGCGCGGCGGTCGGAGCGGGTCTGGTCGGCGAAGGCGCGAAAGGTACGGCCCACGGGATCGGTGACGTCGTCGAGCGAGTCGGCTTCCAGCGCCCGCGCAACATTCTCGCCCGGACCGCCGCCGGCGATCAGACCGATGCCGAGGCCGCCGATGATGGCATTGCGGATCAGGGCCGGCTGGCTGTGGGCGAGAAAGGCGGTGATCCGCGCGCCCATCGAATAGCCCATCATGTCGGCGCGCGCGATGCCGAGATGCGCCATCAGCGCGCGCACGTCGCCGGCCATGGTGCCGATATGATAGTCCTCGGGATCGTACAGCTTGGTGGAATCGCCGTGGCCGCGATGGTCGAGTGCGATGACGCGACGGTTGTCCTTGCGCAGATCCGATACCCAGGTCGGATACACCCAGTTGACGTTCTTGCTGGAGGCAAAGCCGTGCACCAGCACGATCGGGTCGCCCTCGCCCTCATCGAGATAGGCAATTTCAACAGCGCCGTTGTGGAAGCTCGGCATCTTCAATTCCGTTTACTTATGATGGGGGATAGATCAGGCAGGCCGCGCAGTTTAGCTGTGCACGGAAGCCGCCGCCAGTGTCGGGCGCAAGGCCATTTCGTTGCGAAGCTGCTGCTCGCGGCGCTGCCGCCGGACCTTGGAGCGCTGCAAGTGCGACCAGGTGAGCCGCTCTGTGGTGGCCTTGATCGAACAGACCAAGCCGAACAGCGCGAACAGCGCCCAGAACAGCCACATGGTGAGGTTGAAGGCACCCGCCGCCAGCAGCAGTGCGCCGCGGCCGAACATCTTGAACAGCGCGCGGGTCTGGCCGCCCTTGGATTCCGCAAGGCGCGCCGCGCGCGCGACGTCCTTCGGTCCCTCCGCGATGCGCAGCGTGTCCAGCGCGCCCTTGGTGCCGGCCTTTTCGCCGACGCGGCCGACATCCTTGGCCAGCCGAACCAGCCCGCCGGCCTTCTCGGCGCGGAACGCAGCCTTGACGCCATCGATGGTCTGGCCCGGTCGCATGATCGACGCATCCGCCATCGCGGTGCGCAGCATCGGCGTATCGACCACCTCACGCGCCGAGCGTCCGACAAAGGCCGTGAGCCCCTCGCCGAGTCGGCCGACCTTGCGCGCGTCCTTTACCAGCGTCAGCCCTGCCCGCACCGGTGCTGCGCCACCGACCGAAACATAGGTCGCCGCGGTGATGGCGAGACCGGCGGCGGCAAGGCCGAGAATGACGCGATCGACGTCTTCGCCCATCACCAGATGCTTGCCCTCGCGAATTGCGTCGCGGATGTCGCCGAACACGAACAGGTCGCCGGCTACCGTGCCCGACATGCTGGCGACGTCGTCGGCTTCGCCGGTGATCAGGCCGGAAGCAAAACGGGTGGCGATCTGGGTGGCGGAATTGGCTTCGGTGACGGCGTCACTGACGCGCTTCACCACCTCGTCGGGCAGCACGACATGCCGCGCCGCGGCCAGTTCGACAAAGCTCTGCGCGAGGTCGGAATCCTTCGCAGCCAGCGCTTCTTCGATGCTGCGGACCAGCACGCCCTGGTCGCGCCGCAACGCGATGTCGACCTGCGCGTCGGACAGCGCGGCCGGATCGTCCTGCGCCGTCAGCACCGCAGCCGCATCGCGGGCATGCGGCCACAGCATGACGCCAGCGACCGCGCAAACCGCCACCCCCGTCAGGACTGTATCGAGCCGCAAGCGCATTGACCGAAACCCTATTTCTGCACCTCTCTGTGGAAATGGTGTGCCGTTTTTAGGACACAACCGCCCCGACGAAAGAAGGGCTTCTCCAACACCGCATGATTGTGTCGAATCCACACGCTGGATAGATCAGCCTTGGCAGCGGCCTAGGAATCAATCTCAGCCGCCAGTATGGTGCGCCGCACTAACGGCACGGAGACGTATCATGTTCCGCAGCCGTCGCGAGCAAGGGTAAACAAGATGTCCGATCACGTCGTTCCGCACTTTCACAATGACGCCGGCGTTCCGATCATCGAGATCGGATCGAAGGAGTTCATGTGCGTGGGTGCCAACCCGCCGTTCGATCATCCGCACGTCTTCCTCGACCTCGGCAACGACAACGAGATCATCTGCCCGTATTGCTCGACGCTGTATCGCTTCGCCGCCGACCTCGGCGCGGGCGAGGCCCGGCCGCCGGAATGCGTCCTGAAAGACAAAGTCACCTGATCCCGGTTCGTGGCGCCGTCGCGCACCATCGCCGTTGCCGGTGCCGGCATCGGCGGGCTGACCGCTGCGCTGGCGATTGCCGCGCGCGGGTTTCGCGTTGTCGTCCTCGAAAAGGCTGAACGGCTGCAGGAGGTCGGTGCCGGGCTGCAGCTCTCGCCCAATGCCAGCCGGGTGCTGATCGGCCTCGGCCTGCAGTCCCGTCTCGCCCCCGATGTCATCGCACCAAACGCCGTCAGCATCATGAGCGCGCGCAGCGGCGGCGAAGTGATCTCGGCTGCCGCTCGGCGAGGCCGCCGCGTCGCGCTCCGGCGGCCCCTATTGGGTGATGCACCGCGCCCACCTGCAATCGGCGCTGCTCGGGGCCGTTACCGACCATCCCGCCATCGAATTGCGGCTGGGGAGGTCGCTGGACGCGTTCGGCGTCGATACCGGCGGCGTCGTGCTCGGCGAGTATGGGCCGGCACTGGCGCTCGTCGGCGCCGACGGCGTCTGGTCGGCGGTGCGGCAGCAGTTGTTTCCCGGGATCCAGGCGCGGTTCTCCGGCCTGATCGCCTGGCGCGCCACCATCGATGCCGACCGGTTGACGCCCGAACGCGCGCCGCACCGCGTGCAGCTGTGGATGGGGCCGAATGCCCATCTGGTGAGCTATCCCATGGCCGGCGGACGGCAAATCAATGTGGTGGCGATCATGCCCGGGCCATGGAACGGGCCGGGCTGGAACGAGATCGGCGAGGCCGCCGAGATCAAGACTCACTTCGCCGCGATGGGCTGGCCTGACCGGCCGAGGATGATGCTCGACGCCGCGGAAGGCTGGCGGCGCTGGCCGCTGTGCACATTGCCCGACGGCGGCGCCTGGAACCAGGGCCCGGTGGCGCTGCTCGGCGACGCCGCCCACGCCATGCTGCCGTTCGCAGCCCAGGGTGCCGGCATGGCGATCGAAGATGCCGCAGTGCTGGCGCAATGCCTTAGCGAGACCATGGCGGGCTCCACCGATGTGGCGACGGCGCTGCAGCGCTACGCCGCCCTGCGCCGCGATCGCGTCAGCCGGGTCCAGCGCACGGCGCGCCAGTCCGGCCGAATCTATCATTTGCGCGGACCGATGGCCCTGGCCCGCGATCTGGCGATGCAGGCGATGGGCGCGGCACGGCTGCAAGCAAGGCAGGACTGGATCTACGACTGGCGGATGTGAGCGATGGTGGCCGGGAGCCGGCTCAGCGCTTGCGGGCGGAATGGGCCGGTGCGGCTGGCGGCGGCGCGGCCGGGACCGTCGCCACGCATTTATTGCGCAGCCAGGTCTCCTCGGCCAGCTTCGAAGAGGCTCGCGCCGAGATGTACTCGTTGCCGTAGGCCACCTGGCTGACCACCGCTCCCCCGGTCCCGGTCTCGGCCTTGTCGATCAGGCCCTGAAGTTCGGCGGTGCGCGCGGCCTGCGCCTTGCGCTCGGCCTCGAGCTGCTTGCAGTCGAACTGTTCGTATTTGGCGGGGTCGACGAACGCCGCCGAGGCAAAACTGTCGCCGACAGCGGCGCAGCCGCCCAGCCCCGTCGCCAGCGCAAGCAGCGCCAGCGCCGCCGCGGCGCGGGTCAGGTGTGGGGACGGAAAAGCGCGATCGATCATGGGACTTGCTACACCGGACACTGTTGACGTTGCGTAAACCATCGCCGGGTGACCGGATTGAGGCCGGATCGGCGCGATCGCCGACAGGTCACCGGCCGCCCGATTGGCCATCGGCTTTGCTTTGCGGCCCGGCCTCCCTTATGAGGGGGCGCGCCTTGTCGGCGGGCTGCATGCCAGTTCGCCCCAACGCGCGATAGACCTGATCGGACGATCAATGCGGACGTGGCGGAACTGGTAGACGCAAGGGACTTAAAATCCCTCGATGGCAACGTCGTGCGGGTTCGATTCCCGCCGTCCGCACCAACGCCAGGCGCGCCGTGGCCGATCAAGGGCGGCCGCAGGCAGGTCGTTCAAACTCTCTGAATCTCGCCCTTGAACAGCGCCAGCGGAACAACCTTGGCGCGCAGCGCTTTCGCCTGCATCTTGCAGACGCACAAAGGCTCGCCCTTCACCTTGGTGCAGCGGCAGGTGGTGCCATAGGCGAAGTCCACCAATGCCACGATGTCCTTGGCGGCGATCGCCTGCTCCACGCGTTCGTCGTAGGTCATGCAAATCCACCTTCGCTGAAAGAGCTTGTACGTGGCGCCACCGCTGGCTGCGCCGTGCCGGCCACACTGCGAGATACGGGTCCGGCCAGTGAACCGTTTCAGCGTTGCTATACGCGACGCAGCACCACGGCAAGAGACCTGCCCTGCCCACGCCGTACCGCAGCGCCAAACGCATCGCGCCGGCCCGATCGCTCGGGCCGGCGCGAATATCGGGTGAACCTGGCCGCCGTGGCGGCGCCGGTTACTCCTTCTTGTCGATGTTCCAGAACACCGGCGTTGCCGCGCCGGGCAGCACGCCGGTCAGCGAAGTCCGCCACACGCTGGGGACCGTGTATTCGCCGAGCGGCAAATAGGCGACCTCTTCGTAGGCACGCGCCTGAACTTCCGCAGCGATCTTCTTCTGCTCGTCGGGCGAGGTCGACCGCGCGAACTTGTCGCGCAGCTCTTCGATCTTGGCGTCATCGAACCAGCCAAACCAGCCGCCCTTGGTGCCCCGGCCCGAGATCGACACGTTGGAGACCGGGTTCAGGATGTCGGCGCCGACCCAGTTGGTGAAGAACATGTTCCAGCCACCTTCCTTGACCGGCTTCTGGCTGGCGCGGCGGGTGACCACGGTCTGCCAGTCGGTTGCCTGGACCTCGACCTTGAAGCCGGCCTCGCGCAGCAGCTGCGCCGCCACGATCGGCTGTGCCTTCAGCGTCAGAACGTCGGTCGGCGCCATGATCACGACGGGAGTGCCGTCATAACCGGATTCCGCCAGCGCCTTCTTGGCCTCAGCCATGCCGCTGCCCTTGACCAGCGTGTCGCCACCGGCCTCGGAGGAGAACGGCGTGCCGCAGGCGAAAATCGAACCGCAGGTCTTGAAGTAGTTGGGATCGCCGACCAGCGCGTCGAGTACCGGCTTCTGGCTCATGGCCAGAAAGGCGGCGCGACGAACCTTGACGTTGTCGAACGGAGGATGAAGGAAATTCATCCGGCCGAGCGTCTGGTAGCCAAGCTTGTTGAGGACCTCCATCTTGAGCTCCTTGTCGGCGGCCAGCACCGGAACGATATCGAACGACGGATTTTCCAGGAAATCGATGTCGCCGGACTGCAGCGCGTTCACCGCGGTCTGCGCGTCGGGCATGGTGATCCATTCGACGCGATCGACCTTGACGACCTTGCCGCCGGCCGCCCGGCTGGCGGGCTCGGAGCGCGGCACGTAGTCCTTGTTCTTCTCGTAGACCGCCTTCACGCCGGGCTGGAATTCGGCCTGCACGAACTTGAACGGGCCGGAGCCGATCTGCTCCGGGATCGCCTTGCCCGCGGGCGTTTCCGCCAAACGCTTCGGCATCATGAACGGCACCAGCGACGACGGCTTCGCGATCGAATCCAGCACCAGGCCGTAGGGCTCCTTCAGCGTCAACACGATGGTCTTGGCATCGGGCGCCTCGAGGCTCTTGGTGAAGTCCATGAGCTTCTGGCCCATGCCGTCGTTGCGGCCCCAACGCTGCAGCGACGCCACGCAGTCTTCGGCGGTGACGGGCTTGCCGTCATGCCATTTCAGGCCATCGCGCAGCGTGAAGGTGTAGACCAGCTTGTCATCGGAAACCTTGAAGCTCGCCATCTGCGGCTGAACCTTGAAGTTCGCGTCCATCGCCAGCAAGGTATCGTAAACCATATAGCCATGATCGCGCGTGATGTACGCAGTGGTCAGGCCGGGATCGATGACGCGCAGATCCGAATGCATCACCGCGGTGAGGGTCTTGGCATCTGCGAACGACGGCAACGCCAGCGTCACTGCAACCGCGAGGCTTGGCAGAATCATTTTCGAGTACGTCGCGGATTGCCGCCAACGTGAAATGAAGGACATGGATCTCTCCTGACTGGAATCTGATCATCGATGGATGATTCATTATGCAACGCGATAGTTTATTAGGCGGCATCAAAACGCTGCATGTTTGAGGCATCAAAGAGTTGCATCAAGCGCCTTGCGCGTCAATCGGGTTTTGCTTTCGTCAACGTTCTGCAGGCTGCAACGCCCGCGCATTTGCCAATCCGGATTCACTACTGATAAGTGGCGGCGAAAGCCGCGCGAGGTCCGCGACACCAAGCGCGCCTGACGCCGACGACACGCGTTCGAACCACGAGGAACACCGCGATGAATCCCGCCAACCTTCCATTCGATACCGACGAAATGCTCCAGGGCCTGCGTGGCTGGGTCGAATGCGAAAGTCCAACTTGGGACGCCAACGCCGTCAACGGCATGCTCGATCTCGCCGCGCGCGACATGGCGATCATGGGTGCGACCATCGAACGCATCGCAGGACGCCAGGGCTTCGGCGGCTGCATCCGCGCGCGCTTCCCGCATCCGAAATTCGGCGAGCCCGGTATCCTGATCGCCGGCCACATGGACACCGTGCATCCGGTCGGGACCATCGACACGCTCAAGTGGCGCGTCGAGGGCAACAAGTGTTTCGGGCCCGCAATCTGCGACATGAAGGGCGGCAATTACCTGTCGCTGGAAGCGATCCGACAGCCGGCGCGCGCTTCGTTCACCACGCCGCTGCCGATCACCGTGCTGTTCACGCCGGACGAGGAAGTCGGCACGCCGTCGACCCGGGATATCATCGAGGCGGAGGCGGCGCGCAACAAGTACGTGCTGGTGCCCGAACCCGGCCGCCCCAACGGCGGCGTCGTCACCGGCCGCTATGCCATCGCACGCTTCAATCTCGAGACCATCGGCAAGCCGAGCCACTCCGGCGCGACGCTCTCGTCGGGCCGCTCCGCGATTCGCGAAATGGCGCGCCGGATCATCGCCATCGACGAGATGACCGGCCCGGACTGCACCTTCAGCGTCGGCATTGTGCACGGCGGCAAATGGGTCAATTGCGTTGCCTCGAACTGCACCGGCGAGGCGCTGAGCATGGCCAAGCGGCAGGCGGATCTGGACGCCGGCGTGGAGCGCATGCTGGCGCTGAACGGCACCGCTAACGACGTCACTTTCAAGGTCACCCGCGGCGTCACCCGCCCGGTATGGGAGCCCAACGCCGGGACCATGGCGCTGTACGAAAAGGCCCGGGCGATCGCCAGCGGGCTCGGCGTCGACCTCACCCACGACAGCGCTGGCGGCGGCTCCGACGGTAATTTCACCGGCGCCATGGGCATTCCCACCCTGGACGGCCTCGGCGTGGTTGGCGCGGACATGCACACACTCGGCGAGTACATCGAGATCGACAGCCTGGTAACGCGCGGTCGCCTGATGGCCGGTTTGCTGGCGACGCTGGATTGATGCACAAGGGCATTCAACGGTATCCGGCTGGCCCGGAGCGCGGGCCGACCGATCGTGACCGTGGCACGGGATTTGCTCTCACATTCACTTATGAGCGCATTGCAGCAGTGAGGACCAAGTTGAAGTTTTGCAACGCGCCTGCGACGTTCCCCGTCGATCATTGCTCTACATTTACCACGCGCCGTCTCGCGCGATAGGATCGTCACTATGTTCGGATATCTCATACGGCGAATTCTCGCTGCCATCCCCGTCATGGGCGTGGTGGCGCTGTTCGTCTTCCTGCTGCTGCGGCTGACGCCGGGCGACCCAGCCGCGATTCTTGCGGGCGACAATGCCTCGCCGGAACAACTCGAACGTATCCGCACCCAGCTCGGTCTCAACGAGCCGCTCTACACGCAGTTCTTTTCCTGGATCGGCCGGCTGCTGCATGGCGATCTCGGCACCTCGTTGATCTCCGGCGTGCCGGTGCTGAAGATGATCGGCCAGCGCATCGAGCCTTCGCTCAGCGTCGCACTCAGCGTGATGCTCGTGTCAATTCTGGTCGCGGTACCGCTCGGCGTCATCGCTGCCTGGAAACACGGCACCTGGATCGACCGCTTCGTCATGGCGCTGTCGGTGATCGGCTTTTCGGTGCCGGTGTTTGTGATCGGCTATGTGCTGATCCAGATCTTCGCGATCGAGCTGCGCTGGGTGCCGGTGCAGGGCTTCCGCAGCATCTTCAAGGGATTCGGGCCGTTCTTCGAACGCATCATCCTGCCGGCCGTCGCGCTGTCGTTCATCTATGTGGCGCTGATTGCGCGCATGACGCGCGCAGCCATGCTCGACGTACTCGGCGAGGACTATGTCCGCACTGCCCGCGCCAAGGGCACCAACGAAAGCGGCGTGCTGCTGCGCCATGCCCTGCGCAACGCGGCAGTGCCGGTAATCACCGTGATCGGCACCGGCTTCGCCCTACTGATCTCCGGTGTCGTGGTCACCGAAAGCGTGTTCAATCTGCCAGGCGTCGGGCGCTTGACGGTCGACGCCGTGCTGGCACGGGACTTTCCGGTGATCCAGGCCATGATCCTGCTGACGTCAGGCGTCTACGTGCTCGTCAATTTGCTGATCGATCTTGCCTACTCGCTTCTCGACCCAAGAATTCGTTACTAGGAATCCGTATCTGATGGCGATCGACACCCTTCCCAACGCTGCCCTGCCCTCGCGCAGCGGGCCATCCTTCGGCTTTCTCACGGCAACGCCGATCATCGCGGTGGCGACGGTGTGCCTTGTCCTGGTCATCCTCTCGGCGATCTTTGCGCCGTGGCTGACGACGCACGATCCGCAACTTCTGCTTCCGGCCATGCGGCTGAAGCCGGCGAGCGCCGAATATCTGCTCGGCACCGACGCCTATGGCCGCGACGTGCTGGCGCGCATTCTTTATGGCGGCCGCATCTCGCTGCTGATCGGCCTCGGCGCCGCCGCCGTCAGCATCGCCATCGGCCTGCTGATCGGCCTGGTCGCGGGCTTCTTCAAATGGGTCGACGCGATCCTGATGCGGGTGATGGATGGGTTGATGGCAATGCCCAGCGTGCTGCTGGCCATCGCCGTGGTGTCGCTGTCCGGCGCCAGCCTGACCACGGTGTTGATCGCGATCACCATCCCGGAAATTCCCCGCGTCGCGCGACTGGTGCGCTCCGTCGTGCTGTCGGCGCGCGAAGAGCCCTATGTGGAAGCTGCGATCTCGCTCGGCACCAGCCTGCCCAAAATCATGTGGCGGCATCTGATGCCGAACACCGTGGCGCCGCTGATCGTCCAGGGCACCTACATCGCCGCCTCCGCGATCCTGACCGAGGCGATCCTGTCGTTCCTCGGCGCCGGCATCAGCCCGGAGACGCCGACCTGGGGCAATATCATGGCCGAAGGCCGCGGCTTCTTCCAGGTCAAGCCATCGCTGATCTTCTGGCCCGGCCTGCTGCTGTCGATCGCCATTCTTTCGGTCAACCTGATCGGCGACGCGGCGCGCGATGCGCTCGACCCGCGCATGAAACAGCGGGAGAGCAGCAAGTGAGCAATCCAGTGAGTGACACCGTGAACAGCAATCCGCTCGTACTGGAAATCAACAACCTCGTTGTCGGCGTCGGCAAGGACGGCGGCGGCAAGAAGATCATCGACGACATCTCGCTGCAGGTGCGCCAGGGCGAGACGCTGTGCGTGGTCGGCGAGAGCGGATCCGGCAAGTCGGTGACCTCGCTCGCCACCATGGGCCTGCTGCCAAAGGATTCGTTGAAAGCCATCGGCGGCAGCATCAAGCTGGTCGGCGAGGATACGCTGCAGGCCAGCGACCGCCGGCTGCGCCAGTTGCGCGCCACGACGATGGCGATGATCTTCCAGGAGCCGATGACGGCGCTCAATCCCGTCGTTCCCGTCGGCAAGCAGATCGACGAGGTGCTGCGCACCCACACCGATCTCGACGCCGCGGCGCGCAAGAAGCGCATCCTGGACATGATGGATCAGGTGCGCCTGCCGGACGTCAAGCGCATCTTCAATTCCTACCCCCACCGGATGTCCGGCGGGCAACGCCAGCGCATCATGATTGCCATGGCGCTGGTGCTGGAGCCGAAGCTACTGATCGCCGACGAGCCGACCACGGCGCTCGACGTCACCACGCAGAAGCAGATCCTGACGCTGATCCGCGACCTGCAAAGGGATCACGGCACCGCCGTGCTGTTCATCACCCACGACATGGGCGTGGTCGCCGAAATCGCCGACCGCGTCGCAGTCATGCGCCAGGGCCGTCTCGTCGAGACCGGCACGCTGGACGGCATCCTGCGTACCCCGACCATGGACTACACGCGAAAACTGCTGTCGGCGGTGCCGAGCCTAGTGCCGCGTGCGCCGCGCGTCGAAGTCGGGTTCAATCCGGTGGTGCTCGAGGCCAACGAACTCGGCAAGGTCTATCGCGAGCGTTCGTTCTTCGGCAAAGCGCGCGAGGTCGCCGCGGCGCAGGACGTGACGCTGACGCTGCGAAAAGGCCGCACGCTGGGCATCGTCGGCGAGAGCGGCTCCGGCAAGTCCACGGTGGCGCGCTGCATCGTCCGGCTGATCGACCCGACCTCCGGCGGCATTCGCCTCGGCGGCCGCGAGATTGCCGACCTGTCCCGCCGCCTGCTGCAGCCGCACCGCAAGAAGATCCAGATCATCTTCCAGGACCCGTATCGCTCGCTCAATCCGCGCATCACCGTCGGCGAATCCATCGCCGAAGGGCCGATCAATTTCGGCGTCTCGCACAAGGATGCCATGGCCAAAGCGCGCGAGCTGCTGGAGCTGGTCGACCTGCCCGCCGACGCCGTCTCGCGCTATCCGCACCAGTTCTCCGGCGGCCAGCGCCAGCGCATCGCCATCGCCCGCGCACTGGCGCTGGAGCCCGACGTGCTGGTGGCCGACGAGGCCTGTTCGGCACTCGACGTCTCGGTGCAGGCCCAGGTGCTGGACCTGCTCGACAGCATCCAGACCCGGCTCGGCATCTCCCTGCTGTTCATCACCCACGACCTGCGCGTCGCCGCGCAGATCTGCGACGATGTCGCGGTGATGCAGCACGGCCGTGTCGTCGAACAGGGCCCTGCCGGCGAAGTCCTCACAAATCCGCAACAGGCCTATACCCGCCAGCTGCTTGACGCGGCGCCCGGACGGGGATGGGATTTCGCCAACTTCCGGCCGGTGGCGCCGCTCGAGTCGTTGGCCGGCGCGATCTAGCCTCTCACCGTCGTTCCGGGGCGCGAGCGCAACAGCGCAAGCGAACCCGGAACCCTGATATGTGGCGATGAACATATCGGGATTCCGGGGCTGCATCAGCCGGCTGTCGCCGTCTGCTGCATCCCGGAATGACAGCTTCGTACGAAATGGACATTCATGACCCGTATCGCCGTCGGCGGCTTCCTCCACGAGACCAATACATTCGCGCCCACCAAGGCAACCTATGAGTCTTTCGTCCATGGCGGCGGCTGGCCGGCGATGACGCGCGGCGCCGAGGTGCTGAAGGTCATGCGCAACATCAATGTCGGTCTCGCCGGCTTCATCGAGGAAGCCGAAGCCAGAGGCTGGGAGCTGGTGCCGACGATCGCCTGCGCCGCCAGCCCGTCGGCGCATGTCACCGAGGATGCGTTCGAACGCATCGTCGCCGAGATGATCGCCGGCATCGCAGCCGCAATGCCGCTCGACGCGGTGTATCTCGACCTCCACGGCGCCATGGTCGCCGAGCATCTCGACGACGGCGAAGGCGAGATCGCTGCGCGCGTACGAAAGGTGATCGGTCCGGATATTCCCTTCGTCATCAGCCTCGACCTGCACGGCAACATTTCGCCGGAGCTGGTCCGAGACACCGACGCGCTGATCGCCTACCGCACCTATCCGCATATCGATATGGCCGACACCGGCCGCGCCTGCGCGCGCCATATGGAGCTGCTGCTCGCGGGCAACCGCTATGCGAAGGCGTACCGGCAGTTGCCGTTCCTGATCCCGATCAGCTGGCAGTGCACCAACGACGAACCGACCCGGAGCATCTACTTCAAGCTCGCTGCGCTGGAGGACGACCAGGTCCCGACGCTGTCGTTCTGTCCCGGCTTCCCCGCTGCTGACTTTCCGCATTGCGGTCCCAGCGTGTTCACCTATGGCGTGACGCAGGCGGATGCCGATGCCGCAGCCGATATGGTGGTGACGATTGTCAACGGCCACGAGAACGATTTCGACGGCAGGATCTACACCCCGGACGAAGGCGTGCAATACGCCATGGAGCTGGCGAAGAGCGCCACCAGGCCGATCGTGATCGCCGATACCCAGGACAATCCCGGTGCCGGCGGCGATTCCGACACCACCGGCATGCTCGCCGCGCTGGTTCGCAACCGCGCCACCAAGGCCGCGATCGGCGTGATCTACGATCCGGCCGCGGCTGCCGCCGCACACGCCGCCGGCGAAGGCGCCACCGTGACGCTGTCGCTCGGCGGCAAGTCGGGCATCCCCGGCGACGCGCCGTATGAAGCAAGCTTCATCGTCGAGAAATTGTCGGACGGAAAATTCGTCGCCCCGGGCCCTTACTATGGCGGTCGCGACATGGATATGGGCCTGTCGGCCTGTCTGCGCATCGACGACGTCCGCGTGGTCATCTCCTCGCACAAGGCGCAGCTCGCCGATCAGGCGATGTATCGCTTCGTCGGCATCGAGCCGACCACGGAATCGATTCTGGTCAACAAGAGCTCGGTGCACTTCCGCGCCGATTTCGAACCCATCGCCGGCGCGCTGCTGATCTGCGCCGCGCCCGGCGCCATGCCGGCCGACACCTCGACCCTGCCATGGACGCGGTTGCGTCCCGGCATTCGCCTGAAGCCGAACGGCGAGCCCTTCACACCCGACACCGCATCGCCCTCCCTCGCGCCTGCAAACGGATAACGCCCATGCCCACCATCGACCGCATCGAAGCCTTCGCCGACGAACTCACCGCGATCCGTCGCGATTTCCACGCCCATCCGGAAATCGGCTTCGAGGAAGTCCGCACCTCCGGCATCGTCGCCGAGAAACTGGCGAGCTGGGGCATCGTGGTGCATCGCGGCCTTGGCGGCACCGGCGTGGTCGGCGTGCTCAAGGGCAAGGGGACCGGCGGCAAGCGCGTCGGGCTGCGCGCCGACATGGATGCGCTGCCGATGGAGGAGAACACCAACCTGAAATGGCGCTCCACCATTCCCGGCCGCTTCCACGGCTGCGGCCATGACGGCCACACCACTATGCTGCTCGGTACCGCGCGCTATCTCGCCGAGACCCGCAATTTCGACGGCACCGTGCACTTCATCTTCCAGCCCGCCGAGGAAGGCCTCGGCGGCGCCCGGGCCATGATCAAGGACGGACTGTTCTCCAAATTTCCCTGCGACGAGATCTACGGCCTGCACAACGCGCCGAACCTGAACCACGGCGAGATTGCGATCTTCCCGGGGCCGGCCATGGCCGCCGCCGATTTCTTCGACATCGTCATCACCGGCTACGGCGGTCATGGCGCAAGGCCGGAGAAGTCCAAGGATCCCGTGGTCATCGCCATGACGCTGGGTCAGGCGCTGCAGACCATCGTCAGCCGTAACGTCAACCCGCTGAAGTCCGCGGTGCTGTCGATCACCCAGATTCACTCCGGCTCGGCCTACAACGTGATCCCCGGCGATGCCAGGCTGTGCGGTACCATCCGCACTTTCGACGAAAAGGTCCGCCTGATGGTCCGCGAGCGCATGCACGCGCTGGCCGCCGGCATGGCCATCGCCTTCGATGTCGAGATCAACGTCGACATCCGCGACGGTTTCAGCGTGCTGATCAACCAGGAAGAACAGTCGAAGGCCATCGAGGAGGTCGCGCGCACCGTGGTCGGCGACGACAACGTGTTCACCGATGTGAAGCCGTTGATGGGCAGCGAGGACTTCGCCGACATGCTGCACGCCGTCCCGGGCGCCTATTTCTGGGTCGGCCATGACGGCGATGTGCCGGTGCATAACCCCGGCTACGTGCTCGACGACAAGATTCTGCCGATCGGCGCCAGCATGTTCGCCCGCATCGTCGAGACGCGCATGCCGGTCGCCCATGTCTGACGGCATCGCAAAGCCGGCGACGGCGCTGCACGATCTCAGCGCCGTCGAGTTGATCGCGGGCTACGCGGCGAAAGCCTTCTCGCCGAGCGAAGTGCTCGACGACGTATTCGCCCATATCGCCCGCTGGGAACCGCACATCAAGGCGCTCTACGCCTTCGATCCCGATGGTGCCCATGCCGTGGCCCGCGCGTCGACCCTGCGCTGGCAGCGCGGCGAGCCCATGGGACCGCTGGACGGCGTGCCGGCGACCGTGAAGGAAAACATCGCCACCCGGGGCACGCCGGTGCCGCTCGGCACCGCCGCAACCACGCTGGTGCCGGCGGCGACCGACGCGCCACCCGCCGCGCGGCTGCGCGAGGCCGGTGCGGTGATCTTCTCCAAGACCACGATGCCGGACTTCGGCATGCTGTCGTCCGGCGCCTCGTCGTTCCATCCGCTGACGCGCAATCCCTGGGATCTCACCCAAAATCCCGGCGGCTCCAGCGCCGGCGCCGGCGCCGCAGCCGCCGCGGGCTACGGACCGCTGCATGTCGGCACGGACATCGGCGGCTCCGTCCGTTTGCCCGCGGCGTGGTGCGGTCTTGTCACGCTCAAGCCCAGCCTCGGCCGGATTCCGATCGACCCGTTCTATGTCGGCCGCTGCGCCGGACCGATGACCCGCACCGTCGACGACACCGCGCTGATGATGAGTGTGCTGTCATTGCCCGACGACCGCGACGGCATGAACCTACCGCCGGCGACCATCGACTGGAGCGATCTCAAGGTTTCCCTCAAAGGCGTGCGCATCGGGCTGATGCTCGATCTCGGCTTCGGCCTGCCGCTGGACACGGAAGTCCGTGACGTCGCCATCGCCACCGCAAAGGCGTTCGAAGCAGCCGGCGCAATCATCACCGAAGTGCCGTCGGTGATGACCGGCGAACACCTGATCGGCCTCGACGCGTTCTGGCGTGCGCGGTCGTGGGACGACATTTCCAAACTGCCGGCGGAAACGCGCGCAAAAATCCTGCCGTTCATCTATGCATGGGCGGAAGGCGGCGCGAAGCTGTCGGGCAGCGATGTGGTGCGCGGCTTCAATGCCACCATGGCGATCCGCACCAATACGGCAAAGCTGTTCGCGGATGTGGACTATGTGATCTCGCCGACGACGCCGATCGTCAGCTATGCCGCCGAACTCGCTTCGCCCACCGACGACGTGCAGCGCCCGCTCGAACATATCGGCTTTACCGTGCCGTGGAATATGGCCGAGAATCCCGCCTCCTCCATCAACGGCGGCTTCAGCGCCAAGGGCTTCCCGATCGGCGTCCAGATCGTCGGCCGCCGCTTCGACGATCTTGGTGTGCTCAGGATGACCAAGGCTTTCGAGGATATGCGCGGCCCGCAATTGCCATGGCCGACGCCGCCGAAGTAGTTTTAGGATAGCATCGTCATTCCGGGGCGCGCGCAGCACAAGCTGCACGCGAACCCGGAATGACAAGCTGAACAAAAGCGAAAAAATCGGGAGCGAAACGCAGATGGCTTACGAGACGATTCTCTATGACGTCGCCGACCAGATCCTCACCATCACCCTGAACCGTCCCGAAAAGCTCAACGCCTACAACCCCACCATGCAGGCCGAGCTGATCGCCGCGTTCGATGCAGCGGATGCCGACGACAATGTGCGCGCCATCATCGTCACCGGCGCCGGCCGCGGCTTCTGCGCGGGCGCGGATCTGTCGTCCGGCCCCCAGACCTTCGACCGCGACTACCGACGTGGCCCAGTCAAGCGTCTTGCCGACGGCGAGGTCGACTACAGCGATCCCAACGTCCGCGATGGCGGCGGCACGGTGACCCTGCGCATCTTCAAATGCCTGAAGCCGGTGATCGCCGCCGTCAACGGCCCCGCGGTCGGCATCGGCGCCACCATGCGGCTGGCGATGGATATCCGCATCGCCTCGGAGGCCGCGCGCTTCGGCTTCGTATTCTCCCAGCGCGGCATCGTGCCGGAGGCGGCGTCGAGCTGGTTCCTGCCGCGCCTGGTCGGCATCTCACAGGCACTGGAATGGTGCTACTCCGGCCGCGTGTTTCCCGCCGAGGAAGCGCTGAAGGGCCGGTTGGTCAGCCAGGTGGTTGCGCCGGACGATCTGCTGCCGGCCGCAAGCGCATTGGCAAAAACCTTCATCGACAAGACTGCGCCGGTTTCCGTTGCACTGATCCGGCAGATGATGTGGCGCATGATGGGCGCCGACGATCCGATGGAAGCCCATAAGATCGACAGCCGCGGCATTTACGCCCGCGGTCGCTCGGAGGACGTCAAGGAAGGCGTCACGGCATTCCTCGAAAAGCGCCCGGCGGCGTTCAAGAACAAGGTCTCGACCGATATGCCCGACTACTTTCCGTGGTGGGACGAGCGGGAGTATAAGTAACACGCGGATGCATGCAGCCGACCAGAGCAACGCCGCTTCGACATCTGCCAAGGGCGGCGTCGTTCTGCTGCACGGCATCTCACGGTCGTCGCGATCGTTTCGCAAGATGCAGGCAGCCCTCCACGTCGCCGGCTTCGCCACGCTGAACCTCGCCTATGACAGCCGCCGCAAGCCGCTTGAGGCCCTCGCCGACGACATCCATCCGGCGATCACCCGCTTTGCCGGCGCGACGCCCGGGCTTCTGCACTTTGTCGGCCATTCCATGGGCGGACTGGTCGCGAGAGCCTATCTCGCCAGATATCCGGCGGCGCGCATGGGCCGTGTGGTGATGCTCGGCACGCCGAACGGCGGCAGTCAAATTGCCGATCGCCTCGGGCATCTTGCGCTCTACCGGGCCTATTTCGGGCCGGCCGGACAGCAACTGGGGACCAGACGGGACGCTGCGACGCAGGCTGTTCTTCCCCCCGCGACTTATCCGGTCGGGATCATCGCCGGGAAAAGGTCGATCGATCCAATCTCTTCGGTGTTCCTGCTGCCCGGTCCGAACGATGGACGGGTATCGGTCGAGAACACCAAGCTCGACGGCATGACCGATCACATCGTGATCGGCACGGCGCACGCATTTCTTCCAACCGATCCCCAAGCGATCGCCCTCGCCATCGCATTTCTGCGCAACGGCCGGTTTGCGTAGATGCGGGGGATAAAAACTTCACATCGTCAGCGCCACCCGTCCGATCGCCTTGCGGTCCATCAGGAGCCGCATCGCCGGTGCAACGTCTTGCAGCGGCAAGCGATGCGAGACGTGGGGACGGACGCGCCCCTCCTCCGCCCATTGCAGCAGCGCCGCGATCCGTGCCGTGCCCAGCGCCGGATCGCGCCGCGCCGCCTCGCCGGCGCGGACGCCGAGCACACTGGCGCCCTTGATCAGCACAAGGTTGGTTTTCGCCACGCCGACGCCGCCGGTAAAGCCGACCACCAGCAGCCGCGCACCGAAGGCGATGCAGCGCAGGCTCTGCTCGAACACCTCGCCGCCGACGGGGTCAAACACCACGTCGACGCCGCGGCCGTCGGTGATGCGCTTGACCACCTCGCGAAACGGCTCGGCGCCATACAGCACGCCGTGATCGGCGCCACGGGCGCGGGCCGCGGCGAGCTTTTGCTCTGACGATGCCGCGGCAATCACCGTGGCACCGAGCAGCTTGCCGATCTCCACTGTGGCGAGACCGACGCCGCCGCCGGCGCCGTGCACCAGCAGCACTTCGCCGGGTCTGATTTGCGCGCGGTCGACCAGCGCGTGATGCGCGGTGCCATGGGCGGCGAGAAATGTCGCGCCCTCGGCGTAGTCGAAGGTCGACGGCAACGGGGTCGGCTGCGCCGGCGCGACCATCGCCTCCTCCGCATAGCCGCCATGGCGTAGCTTCGCGATCACGCGATCGCCCACCATGACGCCCCCGACATCGCCCGCGATCTCGACGACGTCACCGGCGGCCTCCATGCCCGGGGTGAACGGCAACTCCGGCTTCAGCTGATAGTCGCCGGCGACCATCAGGATGTCAGGAAAATTGATCCCGGCGGCGCGGATGGCGACACGGACCTGTCCCGCTGCCAGCGGCGCTGAGGCGAAGCTCTCCAGTCGCAGCGTTTCCGGCGGCCCGAGCGTGCGGCAAACGATCTTGTTCGGCATCAGGCCGCGCTATCGACGGTCTCGGCGCGGCGGCGCTGCAAGGCTTCGCGGATCAGCGGCAGGCGGTCGTTGCCGAAGTACATGTCGGTCTTGTCGAGATAGATGGTCGGCGAACCGAAGCCGCCGCGGGCAATGACCTCGTCGGTGTTGGCCTTGAGTTGGTCCTTGATTGCCGGATCGGCGATACCCTGGAAGAAGGCTTCGGACTCGATGCCAACGCGATCGCAGATCCCCGAAAGCACGGCATCCTGCGAAATATCGAGATCGTCGCCCCAATAGGCCTCGAAAACCGCACGCGCAAACGGCAGCATGTCCTGCGATGCATTGCGGCCAATCCAGAGGCAGCCGCGCATCGCCTTCACGCTGTTCACCGGGAACACCCGCGGCGGCATTTTGATCGCCAGCTCCGCGGAGCGTGCCCAGTCGGCCAGATCCTTCTTCATGTAGCGGGCCTTCGCCGGCACCGGCGTCTCGCGCGAGGCATAGACACTGGGATTGATCGAATTGAAAATGCCGCCGACCAGGATCGGCCGCCACGCGATCTCGGCGTCAAACTCCTTCGCCAACGGTTGGATGTTGTGGAAAGCGAGATAGGTCCAGGGGCTGGAGCAGTCGAAGAAGAATTCGATCATGGGGTTTCCTCACTCTCGGTTATCGTCACGGCGTGTCCACTGCATTCTGGTGTCATCACCCGCGAAAGCGGGTGATCCAGTAGACACCGGCCTTGACGCTCTATCACTGGCGCCGGTGTGTACTGGGGCGCCCGGTGCCGGCGCGCAATTGCGCGCCAGGCCGGGCGATGACAGCCGTGTGTGCTGAAAGGTTGCGCATCACTATTGTTGCTGCGCATGCGCCGGCGCATCGACGCCGAACATGATTTTTCGCGCCTGCTCGTCCATCGGCTTCTTCTCCTGCTTGCCCACCGCGAGTCCGGCCTGTACCTGGGGCCGCGCCCGCAGCAGCGCGTACCAGCGCTTCACATTCGGAAAATCGTCCAGCGTCAGGCCCTGCGCCTTGTGGGTCATGATCCACGGAAAACATGCCATGTCGGCGATGGAATAGTCGCCGGCGATATAATCCCGGCCGTCGCCGAGATGGACGTCGAGCACGCCGTACAGCCGCTTCGCCTCGCGCGTGTAGCGATCCATGGCATAGGGAATCTTCTCGGGCGCGTAGAGCAGGAAATGCCCGTTCTGGCCGAGCATCGGGCCGAGGCCGCCCATCTGCCACATCAGCCATTGCAGCACCTCGAACCGCGGCCGCATGGCGGTGGGCAGGAAGCGGCCGGCTTTCTCGGCGAGATAGATCAGGATGGCGCCGCTCTCGAAGATCGCGACTTCCTCGCCGCCGTCGGCCGGCGCGTGGTCCACAATTGCCGGCATCCGGCCGTTGGGGCTGAGCTTGAGAAACTCCGGCTTCAACTGGTCGCCGCGTCCGAGCTGCATGGGGATTACCGTGTAAGGCAATCCGCACTCCTCCAGCATGATCGAGATTTTCCAGCCATTCGGCGTTGGCGCGTAATGCAGGTCGATCATGGCTTCCTCGTCTGTTTTTCCATGATCCTAGTCCCGCATCGGCGCCTCGCCAATAGCTATACGCGTCGCCGCGAACGTGGCAGATAGACGCCCACAATCAGAAGCCATGAGGATGCCCATGCTGTTCCCGACCACCATTGCCGGCTCGCTGCCGAAGCCCGAATGGCTCGCCGAGCCCAACAAGTTGTGGCCGACCTGGCGGTCATCGGGCGAGGAGTTGCGGCGCGCCAAGCGCGACGCCACGCTGCTGGCGGTCAAGGTCCAGGAAGACGCCGGCATCGATATCGTCACCGAAGGCGAACAGGCGCGGCAGCATTTCGTGCACGGCTTCCTGGAGAAGGTCGACGGCATCGATTTTGCCAACAAGGTCGAGATAGGCATTCGCAAGGACCGCTACAAAGCCATGGTGCCGCAGGTGATAGCGCCGCTGCAGCTGAAAGGCCGGGTCCACGCCTTCGAGGCGCAGGCCGCGCGTGGCCACACGAAGAACAAACTGAAGTTCACCCTGCCCGGCCCGATGACCATCATCGACACCCTGTCGGACAGTTTCTACGGCGACCGGGTCAAGATGGCCTTTGCCTTTGCCGAATTGCTGAACGAGGAAGCCCTCGCGCTGCAGGCCGATGGCGTCGACATGATCCAGTTCGACGAGCCCGCCTTCAACGTGTTCATGGACGAGGCCGCCGACTGGGGCGTCAAGGCGCTGGAGCGCGCAGCGCAGGGCCTGACCTGCCAGACGGCAGTGCACATCTGCTACGGCTACGGCATCAAGGCCAACACCGACTGGAAGGACACGCTGGGCAGCGAGTGGCGGCAGTACGAACAGATCTTCCCGGCGATCGATGCCAGCCCGATCCAGCAGGTCGCCATCGAATGCCGCAATTCGCGCGTGCCGCTGGAGCTGCTGTCGCTGTTGAAGGGCAAGATTGTGCAGGCCGGCGTGATCGACGTCGCCAGCGACACGGTCGAGACGCCGGAAGACGTGGTGGCCACCATCGAGGCCGTCATGAAGCACGTGCCGAAGGCCAATATCGTCGCCACGACCAATTGCGGCATGGCCCCGATGCATCGGGATATCGCGGAGGCCAAGCTGCAGGCGCTGGGTGCCGGCGCACGGCTGGCAAGAGAGCGGCTGGCGTAAAGCCCACTCCGTCATCGTCATCCTGAGGTGCTCGCCCTCAGGCGGAGCGCTTGCTCCGCCGCCAAGGGCGAGCCTCGAAGGATGCGGCGGCGAGCGACTGCACCTGCGGCCATCCTTCGAGGCGCGCAAGAGCGCGAACCTCAGGATGACGGCAGTGGGTGTTGCAGCGCTGTTGAATGGAGAACGGGGCGGTAGCCCGCGCGCAGTGCCCGTATTGTCGATGGCGGCGTAAGGAGCAGTGCGTCACGCAGCCCGCGATCGGCTTCGCGATATCCGCCAAAACTCCAAAACAGCGGCCTGCCCCGCGCAATCAGATAGCTTTCGCCATCCGCAGCGACCATCGCGCCATCGGGCAATTCATCGATCGCGCAAGTCAGCGCATGCAGCCGCTTCGCGCGTTTGTTCAACCGCTCGGCATGGAGCACGGCATCCATCTCCGTCGCCCGCGCCCGCGCGAGGCCGTTGCCCTCTTCCCACGCGGCGCGAAACGCATTGGCGTCACCGCGACGGCAGTAGAAGCACGGCCGATGTCCGGCCGCGAGCGCGGTGGCCTCGTCGAGGAAGAACAGCTCGGTCCAGCTTCGCCTCGCCATCACCTCACGGCGTCGGCCGCGGAAATTGCAGACGCAGGTGATCCACGCCGGATTGCTCCAGCGTCTGTTCAGCAGCGTCTTTGTCAAGGGATCGTGGATGATGCCGCGGTTGCCGGTGAAGGTGCCACGCTCCGGCGTGGCGATGATGTCGCCGAACGGGGTGACGCGGTTCTGCAGCGGCATGATTAGCATTCCCCGGCATCGACACTCTGCCTGTCATCGCCCGGACTGGCGCGCAATTGCACGCCTGGACCGGGTGATCCGTATACGCCGGCCTGCGTTTACGGGATCACCCGCTTACGCGGGTGACGACAGTCGGAGTGTAAGGGCACGCGACGACGGTCGAAAGATCAGTGCGTCAAGCCGCCCCATCCCGCATCGGCGGCTGGAACGACAGGCCGAGATCCCAGGGAAAGAAAATCCAGGTGTCCTGCGACACTTCGGTGATGAACGTATCCACCAGCGGCCGGCCCATCGGCTTGGCGTAGACGGTGGCGAAATGCGCGTCGGGCAGCATGTCGCGCACCATGCGCGCGGTCTTGCCGGTGTCGACGAGGTCGTCGATGATCAGGATGCCCTTGCCGGTGCCGCCGCCGAGCTTGGCGGCATCTTCCGAAACGCCCTTCAGCAACTGCAAGTCGCCGCGCTTGTTATGGTCGTAGCTGGCGATGCAAACCGTATCGATCACGCGCACGCCGAGTTCGCGCGCCACGATGGCCGCCGGCACCAGGCCGCCGCGGGTGATGGCGATGATGGCGTGAAACGGGCCGACGCTGTTGAGGCGCCAGGTCAAAGCGCGGCAATCACGATGAAACTGGTCCCACGACACCGGAAACGCCTTGCCGGCGCGTTCCTGCGCGCTCATCTCCGGATGTTCTGCCATCATGATCTCCTGAAGTTCAGACGTGGTCGCCGCACGGCGCCCTCGTGGCATATCGTCTACGTGAGCGTCTATTTGGCTGTTCCGAGCCCGGCCAGCATCTCTTTCACCGCCGCCATCGCCGCCGCCAGCTTCTCGGGGTCGCGCGAACGGACCACCAGATTGGTGTTGGGCTTCTGGTTATCGTCGAGGAACGGATAGCTGCCGATCATCACGTCCGGGTGGGCCTCGGCGACCGCGCGCAGGGGGCCGCCGACGTCGCCTTCGCGGGCATTGGCGCGGACAGTGTCGGACAGCATCCGCTCGCCCGACTTCAGCTTCGGCGCCACGATGTCCATCATCGCCTGCATGATCGACGGCACTCCGGCCATCACGATGACATTGCCGATCTTGAAGCCGGGCGCCAGGATCGTGGCGCTCTGTATCAGGTCGGCGCCGTCCGGGATCCGCGCCATCCGCAGCCGGGCCTCGTTGAGGTCCGCGCCGAACCGTTCCTTGAACCGGGCGACCACTTCCGGGTGATGGTCGATGGCCACCCCGAACGCCTTCGCAACTGCGTCGGCGGTGATGTCGTCGTGGGTCGGCCCGATTCCGCCGGTGGTAAAGACGTAGTTATAACGATGACGCAGGGCGTCGAGCGCCGCGATGATGTCTGGCTCGTCGTCGGCGACGACGCGGACCTCCTTGAGGTCGATGCCGATATTGGTGAGGTAATCGGCGATGAAGCCGATATTCTTGTCCTTGGTGCGTCCGGACAGGATCTCGTCGCCGATGACCAGGATCCCCGCAGTGACGATATCGCTCATCAATCTCTTCCTCGCCGTTCCACCGGTCACTCCGGGGGACCAATACCCTTGCGCATACAATGGCTTGAAGTCACGGTGTTTTGCTGCCGAAACAAGCAGTGTCCCGCCGTTTTTTCAGGCAGCACAGACCCCACCTCATACCAATTGCCGTTGTTGAATGCATATCGTGCTGGCCCGGGCCTTGCTACCATCCCGTTCAGTCGTGCACTGTCCCGCACGACCTCGAAAAGCAGTCAGGATTCATGGCAATTGCGTTCGACGAAATGAATGGGCCCCACGGCGATCTTCGCCCGGCCTATGAAGAGCTCTCCCGCTGGCTCAAGGAGACGCCACCCGACGCATTGGAGTATCGCCGCCAGGAGGCGGAGTTGCTGTTCCGCCGCATCGGCATCACCTTCGCGGTCTACGGCGATTCGGAGTCCACCGAGCGCCTGATCCCGTTCGATGTGATCCCGCGGATCATCTCCGGCAAGGAGTGGACGCTGCTGGAAAAAGGCCTGAAGCAGCGGGTCCGCGCGATCAACATGTTCTTGCGCGACATTTATCATGGCCGCGACATCCTGCGCGCCGGATTGATCCCGGATGACCTGATCTTCCAGAACCCGGTGTTCCGGCCAGAGATGAACGGCCAGGACGTGCCCCACGACGTCTACGTCCATATCGCCGGCATCGACATCGTCCGCACCAATCCCGACGAGTTCATCGTGCTGGAGGACAATGCGCGGACGCCGTCCGGCGTGTCCTACATGCTGGAAAACCGCGAAATCATGATGCGGCTGTTTCCCGACCTGTTCGCGCGGCATCGCGTCGCGCCGGTGGAGAAATATCCCGACGAGCTGCTGTCCTGCCTGCGTTCGGTGGCACCGCTCAGTGCGGTGGCCGAGCCCACCGTCGCGCTGATGACGCCAGGTGTCTACAACTCCGCCTACTACGAGCACTCGTTCCTGGCCGACAAGCTCGGCGTCGAACTGGTGGAAGGCCGCGACCTCATCGTCAAGAACGACGAGGTGTTCATGCGCACCACCGAGGGCCTGAAACGAGTCGACGTCATCTACCGCCGCGTCGACGACGACTACCTCGATCCCCTCACCTTCCGCCCGGACTCCGCGCTCGGCGTGCCCGGCCTGATGTCGGCCTACATGGCCGGCAATGTCACGCTGGCCAACGCGGTGGGAACGGGGATCGCCGACGACAAGGCGGTCTACACCTACATGCCGGAGATCGTGAAATTCTATCTCGGCGAAGAACCGATCCTGAAGAACGTCCCGACCTGGCGCTGCCGCGAGCCGGCGGCGCTGGCCTATGTGCTCGACCATCTCAGCGAGCTAGTGGTCAAGGAAGTGCACGGCTCCGGCGGCTACGGCATGCTGATCGGCCCGGCCTCGAGCAAGGCGACCATCGAAGCGTTCCGCGACAAGCTCAAGCGCGAGCCGGAAGGTTTTATTGCTCAGCCGACACTGGCGCTGTCGACCTGCCCGACCTGCGTCGCCTCCGGCCTCGCCCCGCGCCACGTCGACCTGCGGCCGTTCGTCCTGACCGGCCGCAAGAACGTCACCATCGTGCCGGGCGGTCTGACCCGTGTGGCGCTGAAGGAAGGCTCCTTGGTGGTCAATTCGAGCCAGGGCGGCGGCACCAAGGACACGTGGATTTTGGAATGAGCGACGCGGCGTTGACTACTCTCGTGTCCCGGGCGCAATGCAGCGCAAGCGAAGCGCAGCGATGCGTTGCAGAACCGGGACCGTCACAAGCACCATTCTATCGGGCGGTCCCGGTTCTGCGCAGCGGCATAGAGAATGCCGCAGCGCGCCCGGGACACGATATCATCGGGTAACATTCATGCTTTCGCGCACCGCTGAAAATCTCTACTGGCTGGCCCGCTACGTCGAACGCGCCGAATACCTGGCGCGCACGATCGAGGCGACATTGCGCGTCACCGCGCTGCCCAATGCCTACGTCGGTCAGACCAACGAATGGGACTCGGCGCTGCTGACCGCCGGCGTGTCCGCCGCGTTCTACGAGATCTACGAGGAAGCCGACGAGAAGAACGTCGTCGAGTACCTGTCGTTCTCGACCGCCAATCCATCCTCGATCCGCAACTGCATCGAGAATGCACGCCTCAACTCGCGCTCGGTACGCACCGCGCTGACCGGCGAGATGTGGGACACCATCAACTCGGCCTGGATCGAACTGCAGGAAGTCTGGAGCGGCGGCGCCAAGACCCGCGAGCGAGCTGGCGCGCTTCCTGCGCTTCGTGCAGGAGACCTCGCTGCGCTTCGATGGCTCGGCCTACCGCACCATGCTGCGCAACGACGCCTACTGGTTCTCACGGCTCGGATTGCATCTGGAGCGCGCCGACAACACCGCGCGCATCCTCGACGTCAAATATCACCTGCTCCTGCCCGAGGAGGAGCATGTCGGCGGCCCGCTGGATTACTATCAGTGGACCTCGATCCTGCGCTCGGTCTCGGCGCTCACCGCCTATCACTGGGTCTATCGCGAAACGCTGAAGCCGTGGCTGATTGCCGACCTCCTGATCCTCAACGACACGCTGCCGCGGTCGCTGGCCAGTTGCTACGGCAACCTCGTCCGCAATCTCGACCAGATCGGCGTGTCCTATGGCCGCCAGGGCGCCGCCCAGCGCCATGCGCGCGGCGTCCGCAACCGGCTCGAACACAGCAACATGGATGATATCTTCCAGCACGGGTTGCATGAATTCATCCAGGAGTTCATTGCGGACAACAGCCGGCTCGGCGAAATCATCGCCAAGCAATACCTGATCTAGGCTAGTTTTCGTCGCTCAAGCCCGATTCGGAATTCTGTCATGCGCCTGCGAATTGCCCATACGACGACCTATCGCTATGAGCCGCCGGCCTCCGGCGTGATCCAGATCCTGCGCATGACGCCGGGCAGCCACGACGGCCAGTATGTCGCCGAATGGCAGATCGACGTCTCCACCGATTCGCGGCTCGACCTGCATGAGGACGCCTACGGCAACGTCACCCACGTGCTGACCCACGGGCCGATCTCCGACCTCACCATCAATGTCGAGGGCCTCGTTGAAACCCAGGACACCGGCGGCGTGCTGAAAGGCACCGACGAACGATTCCCGCCGAGCTTCTTCCTGCGCTCGACCGATCTGACCGAGACCAACACGGCGATGGCGGCGTTCGCCCGCGAGCTGCGCACCGAAACCGACAACGACGTGCTGAGTTTCCTGCATGCGCTGATGATGCAGATCAACGAGCACATGACCTTCGACGGCGACCCGACCAATACCGGGACCTCGGCCATCGAGGCCTTCGCCGGCAAGCGCGGCGTGTGCCAGGACTACGCCCACATCTTCATTGCCTGCGCCCGTTCGGGCGGGGTGCCGGCCCGTTTCATCGCCGGCCATTTCTTGCGCGGCGACGGCATGGTGGACCAGCAGGCCGGCCATGCATGGGCCGAGGCCTATGTACCGAATCTCGGCTGGGTCGGCTTCGATCCCGCCAACGCCATCTGCACCACCGACGCCCATGCTCGCGTCGCCATCGGGCTGGATTATCTCGGCGCCGCGCCGGTGCGCGGCACCCGCTATGGCGGCGGCATGGAAACCCTGTCGGTTTCGGTGAAGGTCGACCAGGCCGGACGACAGGGACAGTGGCAGAGCCAGTCCTGATACGATCGTTCCCCTGACGGTTGATCGATGCCTGGGCGCCGCCGCCGGGAGACGCGACCGTCGAATGAAAGGCGCGGCCAAGCGCCGTCAAAAGCGAGGAAACATGCAGAAGACGGCAAGCTGCCTTGCAGCGCTATTGATGTCGTTCACAGCCGTCGGGGCCGATGCGCAATCCGGACCCAGGCGTGACGAGTTCTTCTGGCTGGGCGAGATCAACAAGGCCAGCGCCGTCATCAATACCGACGAGGGCCTGCTGGATCGCGCGGTGGCGCCGCGTATCGCGGCCGGATTGCGCACGGTGCTGCAGGCCGGCGAGCAGCCAGGCGGCAAGCGGCCCACCCTGGTCATCACCTTCGAGCCACTGCTGATCGAGGCTGCCGGCGTCGAGGCCACGCTGCTGCATGCCGGCCGCTCCAGCCAGGACATGCTGGCCACTGTGCGCGCCGCCATCATCCGCGACGAGGTACTGACCCTGGCCGAGCAGCTGCGCAAGACGACCGCCACCATGGTGGCACTCGCCGAAAAACATGCCGGCACCATCGTCCCCAATTACACCAACGGCGTCGCGGCCCAGCCCAACAGCTACGGGCACTATCTGCTCGGCCATGTGCGGGCCTGCAGCGCGATGCCGAGCGGCTGCGCCAGTTCTACGCCCGGCTCGACCGTTCGCCGATGGGCACCACCGTGCTGAACGGCACGAGCTGGCCGCTCAACCGCCCCCGCATGGCCAATTACCTCGGTTTTGCCGCGACCGTGGACAATGCCTATGACGCCGCGCAGATCTCCGCCACCGAAATCCCGGTCGAGCTCGGCGCGGTGACCACCGCGATCGCCCTCCATGCCGGCGCCTACATTCAGGACGTCATGGTGCAATACGCCCAGCCGCGCCCCTGGATCCTGCTTCAGGAAGGCGGCGGCAACACCTATGTCTCCAGCGCCATGCCGCAGAAGCGCAATCCCGGGCTGCTCAACGACGTGCGCGGGCAGGCCTCCAACGTCGTATCGCTGGGGATCGGTCGCGCCATCCAGGCGCATAACATTCCGCCGGGCATGAACGATGCCAAGAACGTCGGCGACAATGCCGCGGTGGTCGGCGGCGCCACGCGCGTGCTGGCCGGTTGGGACCGCATCCTCGGCGCGCTGGTGGTCAATCCGGAACGTGCGCTGGAAGAATTAAACAGCGACTGGACCGCATCCCAGGAAGTGGCCGATGTGCTGATGCGGCAATACAAGCTGCCGTTCCGCGTCGGGCATCATTTCGCCTCGGAGGTCGTCGATTACGGCAAGGCGCACGATATCCGGCCGAGCGATTTCCCCTATCAGGAGGCCCGGCAGATCTTTGCCACGACGCTGACAGAGATGAAGGTGGCCGGCGGCGAACTGCCTATGAGCGAGGCTGAGTTCCGCGCGGCGCTGGACCCGGTGGCGATCATCCGCCATCGCGCGACCGCCGGTGGGCCGCAGCCCGCCGAGATGGCGCGGATGGTGGCCGAAGCGAAGCAGTCGCTGGCCGAGCAGGATCAGTGGATCAAGGCAAGGCGGCAGCGCATCGACGGCGCGCTGGCCGGGCTGGATCGGGATTTCGCGCGGCTCGGGGCGCCGTAAAGCGGACGGAAGCCAGCATTCCGGGGGTTTTACGCGCCGTCTGAATGACCTATCAGTGTTCTGTCGACCCTCTGGTCGGGCAAGGACCTTCGATGACCTATTGTTGCGGAATTCTGGTGCGGGACGGCCTGGTGATGATCGCGGACACGCGCACCAATGCGGGGCTCGACAACGTCTCGACCTTCCGCAAGCTGCACATCTTCAACCAGCCCGGCGATCGCGTCATGGCGGTGGCCTCCGCCGGCAATCTGGCGATCAGCCAGTCGGTGCTGTCGACCCTGAGCGAGGGCATCGACAACCCGACCACCGGCGAGCGCGAGACCCTGGTCAACGCACCGACCATGTTCCAGGCCGCACAGCGCATCGGCCGCGCCATCCGCCACGTTAACGCCACCGAAGGTGAGGCGCTGGAATCCGAGGACATCAACTTCAACGTCTCGTTCCTGCTCGGCGGCCAGATCAAGGGCGGCAAGATGCGGCTGTTCATGATCTATCCGGCCGGCAACTTCATCGAGTGCACCACCGACACGCCGTATCTGCAGATCGGCGAGCACAAATACGGCAAGCCGGTGCTCGATCGCGCCATGCATTACGAGGTCGAGCTCTATGAGGCGCTGAAGACCGGCCTGATCTCGATGGATTCGACCATGCGCTCGAATCTCGGCGTCGGCCTGCCGATCGACGTTCTGGTGGTGCGCACCGATGTCTGCGATGCCGACCTCAACCACCGCATCGAGGCCGGCGAGCCCTATTTCCACGACCTGCGCTCGCGCTGGTCGGCGGCGCTGCGCCAGGCCCACCACAATATCCCACGGCCGCCTTACAAGAACGAGACGTGAGCCGGAGCGAACCGATGCCGCCGGGTCTGCTGCAATGGCGCCCGATGACCGCAACGGACCTGCCCGCGGTGAAGGCGCTCGCCGACCTCGTTCACGTCGCCTACCCCGAAGACGAAACCGTGTTCGCCGATCGGCTGACGCACCATCCCGCCGGTTGCTTCGTGCTGCAAGGCGCAGACGCCCCGGTCGGCTATGTCATCAGCCATCCCTGGCAATTCGCACGGCCGCCCCGGCTCAACACCCGCCTCGACAGGCCGGCGCTGCCGCCGTCGACCTATTACATCCACGATCTGGCGCTGCTGCCGGCGGCGCGCGGGTCGGGCGCCGCCGCGGCCATCGTCGATGTTCTGGCGGCCCACGCGGCCGACCTGCGGCTGCCGAACATCACCCTTGTTGCGGTCGGCAATTCAGTACATTTTTGGCGCCGGCAGGGGTTCGACACCGTGATCGTCGACCCCGACCTCGACCGGCAATTGCGAAGCTACGACGAACACGCCTGCTTCATGAGCCGTAAACGACCATAAGAACAACAGGGAAGAAACTGATGACCACCAGGATTGCACTCGTCACCGGCGCCGGCACAGGCGTGGGCCGCGCCGCCTCAATGGCACTGATGAAGGCCGGCTTCACCGTGGTGCTCGCCGGCCGCCGGCTGGAGATGCTGCAGGAAACCCAGAAGCTCGGCGAAGCCGAAGGCGGCAAGAGCCTGCCCGTCTCCGCCGACATGGCCGACCCCGCCTCGATCGCCGCACTGTTCGCCAAAACCATGGACACCTATGGCCGGCTCGACGTGCTGTTCAACAATGCCGGCATGGGCGCGCCGCCGCTGCCGTTCGAGGATCTCGGCCTTGAGCAGTGGCAGGCGGTGGTGAACACCAACCTGACCGCGCCGTTCCTGTGCACCCAGCACGCCTTCCGCATCATGAAAGACCAGACCCCGCGCGGCGGCCGCATTATCAACAACGGCTCGATCTCGGCGCATGCGCCGCGGCCGTTCTCCGCCGCCTACACCTCGACCAAGCACGCCATCACCGGCCTGACCAAAGCCAGCAACCTCGACGGCCGCGCCTATGACATCGCGGTCGGCCAGGTCGACATCGGCAATGCCGCCACGCCGATGACCGACCGCATGGTCAACGGGCCCGGCGTGCTGCAGCCGGACGGCACCTCCAAGCAGGAGCCGCGCATGGACGCCAAGGCCGTCGGCGACGCCGTCGCCTATATGGCCGGCCTGCCGCTCGACGCCAACGTGCTGTTCATGACGGTGATGGCAACGAAGATGCCGTTCGTCGGGCGGGGGTAAACTTCAGGGAGACCGAAAGTCTTTGTCGACACGGCGCGGTGCGCTGCCATCGTGCAGCGACAGTGGTGCACCGCAGAGCCTGAGCCTATTTTCTTCTGGGAGCAGTCGTCCCCTCCTCTGCTGCGTATGAAAGTGATCACGCCGCAGGGGCGTGCGGGATGCGAGGCATTTTCGCCGGCCATCCTCCGAACGGACGACGCGACCGAGAGAAATTCCGACTTCATTCTCGCCAGTGTTCAACACGAGCGGGAATTTCATGACATGAATAAAACCATCAACTTGGTGCGAAGCTTTGCAGGAGGCGCAGCTATTGTCGCAGTCGTCTCCTTCCACGTCGCCGGCGCGTCTACGGCCAGCGCGGCGACCAACAGACACAGCGTTTTGGGTTCGATAGGCGGCGCCGTAGGGGCTGCGGGACGTGCCGCCGGACAGGCCGCCGGAGGGTTGGGCGGCGTGGTGATCGGCCGCACATTGGGCGGAAGCAAAAAGCCGATTGACGTGAGCAACCGTCGCACCGATCGCCTGCCTCCTGCGGCGGCACCGCCGAGCACGCGAGATCATCGACGGCCGCCGGCCACGAACGTCGTGCGCGACCATCGCACGCAGCCGATTGTGAGAGACCATCGGAGCCGGTGATGGACCGGCCTCGCCCAGAAAGCGACGAGCCCTGGGCGAGGCGGCAAACTCAGCCCCACGCAGTCGCTCTGTTTTTCTCTCCGATATCTGTGGATGACGCCGCTTTGCCGCCCACGGCAGCTCAGCATGTTTGAGCTATCCGCACTGCGACGCCAGGTTTTTTCAACGATCTGGCGAGCCCGCTTCATTTGTCTTCGCCCTCATCGTCGGCACCATCTTTGCAAGACGTGTCCTGCCCCGGTATCATCGCCGCGGCATCGGGGGCTTCATGCTGCAATTGCAATCGGCGTTCGGCGTGCTGGCGCTGCTCGGCATCGCCTGGGCGCTTGGCGAAAACCGCAACAAGGTGTCGCTTAAACAAGCCGCCATCGGCCTCGTCGCCACCTTCGTCACCGCGATCGTACTGCTGAAAATCCCGATTGTCGCCCACGCCTTCGGCGTCATCAATGACGCCGTCAGCATGATCTCGGCGGCGTCGCGGGCCGGCACCTCGTTCGTGTTCGGCTATCTCGGCGGCGGCGCGCTGCCGTTCGACCTCAAGACACCCGGGGCGGATTTCGTGCTCGCGTTCCAGGCGCTGCCGATCGTGCTGGTGATGAGCGTGCTGACCACCCTGCTGTTCTACTGGCGCGTGCTGCCACCGGTGGTGCGCGGCATGGCGTGGCTGCTGGAGCGCACGCTGGGCGTCGGCGGTGCGGTCGGGTTGTCCACCGCCGCCAATGTGTTCCTCGGCATGGTCGAGGCGCCGCTGTTCATCCGGCCCTATCTCAATCACCTCACCCGCAGCGAGCTGTTCCTAGTGATGACCGGCGGCATGGCCGGCATCGCCGGCACCGTGCTGGTGCTCTACGCGACCTTCCTGGCGCCGCTGATTCCCGATGCTGCCGCGCATTTCGTGATAGCCTCGGTGCTCGGTGCACCGGCCGCGATCCTGGTCAGCCTGATCATGGTGCCGGAGACCGACCGGCGTCGCACCGGCGGCGCGCTGACCGATCCCGAGATGGGCGCCTCGGGCACCATGGATGCGATCGTCAGGGGCACCGCGGGCGGCGTCGAGCTGCTGATCAACATCATCGCGCTGCTGCTGGTGCTGGTGGCGCTGGTCTATCTCGCCAACGCCCTGCTCGGCCTGCTGCCACATGTTGGCGGCGCCGCAATCTCGCTGCAGCGGATGCTCGGCATCGCCATGGCGCCGGTGTGCTGGCTGCTCGGCCTGCCATGGAATGAGGCGGTCACGGCCGGAGCTCTGATGGGCACCAAGACCGTGCTCAACGAGTTGATCGCCTATCTCGACTTCAGCAAACTCGCGCCCGATGCGCTGAGCCCGCGCTCGCGCCTGATCATGCTTTATGCGCTGTGCGGCTTCGCCAATTTCGCCAGCCTCGGCATCATGATCGGAGGCCTCGGCACCATGGCGCCGGCACGCCGCGACGAGATCAACGCGCTCGGGCTCAAGTCGATCGTGTCGGGCACGCTGACCACCTGTCTGATGGGCGCCATCGTCGGCGTGCTCAGCTAGTAGCTCCGGTTTCAGCCTCGGGCAGAACCCTGGTCGCGGACAAGATGCGCCGCCACTGTATCAACCGCCGGAGCTTCGACGCGCCGGGCGAGCGTCGATCGCCGGCACAGAAAGGGATTGTTCGATTCCGCGCAGCAGCACGCCTGCCCGCGATGCGCTGTGGTCGAGCAGCCAGCGACCGAAGGCGGCGGGCGACAGCGCCGGGGCATAAAGAAATCCCTGGACCACGTCGCACCCTAACTCTGCGAGCAGCTGGAACTGTCCTTCGGTTTCTACCCCTTCAGCGACCACGGTCATTTGCAGGCTTTGCCCAAAGCGGACGACGGCGGTCACCAGCGCCCGCGCACAGGCGGCAGTCTCCAGATCATGCATGAAGCTGCGGTCGATCTTGAGTTCGCGTATCGGCAGATGCGCCAGCCGGCTGAGGCTCGAATAGCCGGTGCCGAAGTCGTCAAGCGACAGCCCGACGCCAAGCGTGCGGAGCGCCATCATCGTCTCGATGGCCTGCGAACGCTCGTTCTGCACCACCCCTTCGGTCACCTCCAGCATCAGCGCCTCCGGCGGCAGACCGAACTCCGCCAGGATTCCGGCAACGATCGGGGCCAGCTCCGCATTCTGGAAGTTGATGGGCGACAGATTGACCGAGACGCAGGGAATATCCAGCCCGGCAGCGCGCCACGCGACCAGTTGGCGACAGGCCTGGCGGATCGACCAAAGCGCGACCTGCTCAATCAGTCCGCACTCCTCGGCCAGCGGGATGAATTTGGCCGGCGAGACCGTGCCGAGCACCGGATCATGCCAGCGGGCCAGGGCCTCGACGCCATGGATCGCACCATCCGAAGTTCGGATCTGCGGTTGATAGTGGAGTTCAAGCGCATCGTTCGCAATCGCGGCGCGCAACGCCGCGCTGTAGACGATTCTTTCCTGACCGCCCCCGTTCATGTCGGCACTGTAGAAGCGATAGGTGGAACGCCCGGCGCGCTTGGCCTGGTACATCGCCGCATCCGCCTGCTTGATCAGCGTGTCGATGTCCGACGCATTGTCCGGATAGAGGCTGATGCCGATGCTCGCCGACATCGCCACCTGCCGCACTCCGATCTCGAGCGGAACCAGCATGGCCTCGGCGACCGTTGAAGCGACCTCTCCCGCCTCGCGCCCTTCGCAATTCGGCATCACGATCACGAACTCGTCGCCACCGAGGCGACCGAGCATGTCGCCCGGACGAACGTGCGCGCGCAGGCGCCGTGCGAATTCCACCAGGACGTCGTCGCCGGCGGAGTGACCGAGCGTATCGTTGACGTCCTTGAAATTGTCGACGTCGAGGAACGCGAGCGCCACATGCCGTCCGGCGGGACACCCTTCAATCGCTTCGGCAATCAGATCGCGTAGGCGCGTACGATTGGGCAATCCGGTCAACGTATCGTAGTAGGCGAGCCGCGCGATCTGGGAGCGCGCTTCCTTGCGCTCAATCACGAGCGAGCCGAGATACACGCAGGCATCGATGATGCGCTGATGCCAGCGACTGGGCGGCCGGCATTCTCTGAAATAGAAAGCGAAGGTTCCGATCACGCGACCGTTCTTCGCCTTGATCGGGGAAGACCAGCAAGCGCGCAGGCCGACTTGAAGCGGACGGGCCTTGTAGGGCTGCCAGCGCGGATCGGTGTCGATATCGATTGCGAGGACGGGCCGACCGTAGAACGCGGCCGTTCCACAGGAGCCCATGTCCGGACCGATTGCGACACCCTCCAATGACTGGGAATAGTCCTCCGGAAGGCTGGGACCGCCCAGCGGATGAATCAATCCGCCGGCGTCGACGTGGAGCAGCGAGGACACCACATCGGGCGCAATCTTCTCGACAAGCCTGCACAGGCGATCGGCGATTTCGGTGATGGGCATTTCATCGGCGAGCGCGCTCAGGGTGAGCTGCTGCAGCGCGCGCAATTGTTTGGTCTCGGAGATATCTGTCACCAGCGCAAACACATGGGTGATTTGTCCGCTCGCATTGCGGAACGCTTCCACCCTGACCGAGATCCAGATTTCGTCGCCGTTCCTGTTGTAGACGAGGATCTCCTCCTCGCCGCCCTCTTCCTTGATGCAGCGTCCGATGCGGGCCAGTGTCGTGCGGTCGCTATAGCGGCCCAGCAACAGCTTGGGCGCCGGCTGGCCCTGCGCCTCCTCCGGCGGATAACCGAACAGATCCGCGAAGGCGGCATTCGTGTACATGATGTGATAGGTGGGATCGGTGACGACCACCACACGGTTGGTCCTGTCAGCGATCAACGAGAGAAGCGCCCGCCGTTCGCGATTTTCAACCTTCGTGGTGATGTCCCGAACGAAGGCAATTGTGCAGTGCTCGCCGCCTTGCTCGCCCTGCGACATAGCCAGCTCTGCGGGGATCCGACGACCGTCCTTGCGTACGATGCCGATCTCGGCACGGAATTGCGGTATCCCGACGGGTCCGTCGACACTGCAATAGAAAGGAATCGGCATCGGCTGGCGCAGTGCATCGATCCCCAGGCAGCCGACATCGCGACCGAGAACCTCGTTCCGCTTCAGCCCCCACATCGATTCCGCGGCGGCATTGAAGTAACGCACATGATAATCGCCATCGATGATCACCACGGCATCATCCGCTCGCTCAAGCGCCATCAGGCCGAGGTCTGACGCTTCGATCGTAGACGTCGCGTAGGAGTACATCGCAAGACCCAGATACCTGTTGCAACCAACGCCTTCTGTGCAAGGCTGCGTACGGAATCGAACTTAGAGGTCCAACAGTGATTAAAGTGTTGCGCGGACCCGTCGGGGCGACGGGCATCCTAAAATTTCCGTTGCACGGAAGGATAGGATCGCGCCTTCGATCGATGCGCTATGCCCTGCACCAGGTCGAATAGTACCTATCGCCGAAGGATGGTAGCGGTCGCCGATCCACTTGCGATCAGACGACCCAATGCGACGTATGCGATGGCCCTGCGGAAGACGACGGCGTCGAGGATGATCGCTACGACGGCGCGGAGATCCGACGGTCGTCCCAGGGAGAATCGGGGGCGCGACTCGCGCAAGTCGCGGCGAACGAACGGCCGGGCTCACCGACACGGGAGCGCAATGCAAATCCGTGATTAGACAGCGCAGCCGCTTTGGCATGTTGCGCGGCTACGTTGCTCGGGCCGAATCAATTCAAGCCGTGTCAATGCAGCCGGAACACGCCGTCGATGGCACGGAGTTCAGCGGGCTTGATCAGCTTGGAATGCGCCACGGTGACCGAAAACAGCGGCCCCTCCAACTTCTCTTCCCAAAACGCCAGAAAATCCTTCAGCGCCGGAAACTTGGGAAACAGGTCGTAGTTCTGCCAGAGATAGGTTTGCAGCAGTGAGGGGTGGTCCGGCATCCGATACAGGATCTGCGCCGTGGTCAGTCCGTAGCCCAGCACCTGCTTCCTGAAGTCCTCGGAAACTGCACTTCTCGCAACCATGTCAAACCTCCATGGACAGAGCGCATTCGGCACAAGTGGCTTACGGTCGATGTCGGATTCGCTCTTCGCTCCTATGACCGCGCTGCCTGCCGCGAACCGGATTCCACTTCGCCATGACAGTGCGATGCATGAAATGTGACGCAATTAACCACGTCATCTCAAGCCTAAAAGTTTAACAATCCATTGAAATTGCGAGCGTTAGCAGCGACTTACCGCGACTGCTAACAGCACCCGCTACCGCCGATAAGGATGCCGCGGCAAATTGGCAGCCGTCATATTTGAGTGCCAAAATTTTTGCTAGAAGGGCTTGTCCAGCCGGAACCACGGGCCTATGTCCAGACCGGCAACGCTGGCACTCGCTGGCGCTGACTGCTAAATTCAAGATTTGGCAAACATCTTCAGAAACTTAGGAGGACTGCATGAAATTCCGTCCGCTTCACGATCGCGTTGTGGTCAAGCGTATCGACGCCGAAGAGAAGTCTGCTGGCGGCATTATCATCCCGGACAGTGCCAAGGAAAAGCCCTCCCAGGGCGAAATCGTCTCTGTCGGTCCCGGCGGCCGTGACGAAGCTGGCAAGCTGATCCCGATCGACCTCAAGGTCGGTGAGCGCGTGCTGTTCGGCAAGTGGTCGGGCACCGAAGTCAAGATCGACGGCCAGGAGCTGCTGATCATGAAGGAGAGCGACATCATGGGTGTCCTCACCGATATCGCTGCCGCTCCCGCCAAGAAGAAGGTCGCTTAGTAAGCGCCTCTCCCGCAACCCTTCAATCATTCAGGAAGCAAACATGTCAGCCAAAGAAGTGAAATTCGGCGTTGATGCCCGCGACAAGATGCTGCGCGGCGTCGACATTCTCGCCAACGCCGTCAAGGTGACGCTCGGCCCCAAGGGTCGCAACGTCGTGCTCGACAAGTCGTTCGGCGCGCCCCGCATCACCAAGGACGGCGTCACCGTCGCCAAGGAAATCGAGCTCGACGACAAGTTCGAGAACATGGGCGCCCAGATGGTCCGTGAAGTGGCCTCGAAGTCGGCAGATCTCGCCGGCGACGGCACCACCACCGCGACCGTGCTGGCCCAGGCCATCGTCCGTGAAGGCGCCAAATCGGTTGCCGCCGGCATGAACCCGATGGATCTGAAGCGCGGCATCGACCTGGCTGTGGAAGCCGTGGTCGCCGACCTCGTCAAGAACTCCAAGAAGGTCACCTCGAACGAAGAGATCGCCCAGGTCGGCACCATCTCCGCCAACGGCGACAGCGAAATCGGCAAGTTCCTCGCCGATGCCATGAAGAAGGTCGGCAACGAGGGCGTCATCACGGTTGAAGAAGCCAAGTCGCTCGAGACCGAACTCGACGTCGTCGAAGGCATGCAGTTCGACCGCGGCTACATCTCCCCCTACTTCGTCACCAACGCTGACAAGATGCGCGTCGAGTTCGACGATGCGTACATCCTGATCAACGAGAAGAAGCTCTCCAACCTCAACGAGATGCTGCCGCTGCTCGAAGCCGTCGTGCAGACCGGCAAGCCGCTCGTCATCGTCGCGGAAGACGTCGAAGGCGAAGCGCTCGCCACCCTCGTCGTCAACCGTCTGCGTGGCGGCCTCAAGGTTGCCGCTGTGAAGGCTCCGGGCTTCGGCGATCGTCGCAAGGCCATGCTGCAGGACATCGCGATCCTGACCGGCGGCCAGGCGATCTCGGAAGATCTCGGCATCAAGATGGAGAACGTCACGCTCGCCATGCTCGGTCGCGCCAAGAAGGTGATGATCGACAAGGAGAACACCACCATCGTCAACGGCGCTGGCAAGAAGGCGGACATCGAAGCCCGCGTCGGCCAGATCAAGGCGCAGATCGAAGAGACCACTTCGGACTACGACCGTGAGAAGCTGCAGGAGCGTCTCGCCAAGCTGGCTGGCGGCGTTGCCGTCATCCGCGTCGGCGGCGCGACCGAAGTCGAAGTCAAGGAGCGCAAGGACCGCGTTGACGACGCCATGCATGCAACCCGCGCCGCTGTCGAAGAAGGCATCGTCCCGGGCGGCGGCGTCGCCCTGCTGCGCGCTTCCGAGCAGCCGAAGAAGATCAAGACCGCGAACGACGACCAGAAGACCGGCGTTGAAATCGTGCGTCGCGCTCTCTCGGCTCCGGCCCGCCAGATCGCGCTGAACGCAGGCGAGGACGGCTCCGTCATCGTCGGCAAGGTCCTGGAAAACCCGTCGTATGCCTTCGGCTTCGACTCGCAGACCGGCACCTACGGCGATCTCGTCAAGAAGGGCATCATCGACCCGACCAAGGTGGTCCGTGCCGCGATCCAGAACGCAGCTTCGGTTGCTGGCCTGCTGATCACCACGGAAGCCATGGTGGCCGAGCTGCCGAAGAAGGGTGGCGCTGCCGGTGGCATGCCCCCGGGCGGCGGCATGGGCGGCATGGACTTCTAAGGTCCAAGCCAACCAAGCTTATTACAAACTCGGAGGGCGCAGTGAGAACTGCGCCCTTTGTTATTCCAGGGCACCAAGGTCACAAAATTGATGGAGGCAATTTTGCGCCAAACCCCTCGGATCCGGACTTCAGTAGGCACAATATTCATAAATGGCTCGAAAAATTCGGGTCGTTACGAATAAGAGCAATAGTTCGTCAGCGGTAGCTCAGGGGAGAAACAGCTTTCTTGCATTCACACCATCTGCAATTGTGAGCTCTGGTGTGCACGCCTCATCCAAAGATACAGCAGCAACACCGGCAGAACCTTGATCAAATGCGGCTTGTAGAGACTGGCCGCTCGCGATCGCTCCGTAGAATTTTATCGCAAATGCGATTGCCGCGGTGTCGGAGACGGAATCTTCCATGACTATGATGGCTTTTGCGACGCCGAGCAAAGCCCTGCGCGCGCCGGCGCTTTTGCAAGCGTTGAGAACGATAACGTCCGGCGGATGATCCACAGCCTTACGCACCCATCCCGGCGAAGTGTTGCGCGAGGAATACCTCGTCCCGCTGGGGCTGTCGGCACGGGCGCTGGCGAAGGCGCTCGACGTTCCCGCCAATCGCCTGAGCGAGATCGCGCGCGGCGCGCGCGACGTCAGTGCCGACACCGCGATCCGGCTGGGGTGCTATTTCGGGACCGATCCGCGGTTCTGGCTGAGCCTGCAGATCGCACATGACCTCTCCAAGGCGGAGATGACCAACAACTACAAGAAGATCGTTCCGCGCCCCGCGACGTGATCGCGGCCGACAATTGCGCGACGAACGCAGCGTCCGCCGGGAGCCTCGCGCGGATAACGGCTCTGCGTCACGTGGGCTTCGGATCCGATCGCCATCGGTTGACGATCCACAGCGCGGCCCACGCGCCGAACAAGGTGGCGAGCATGCCGCCGGCGAGTGCGGCGGACATGGCAAGACCGCCCGTGCGTGCCAGCGACCCGTTCACGTCCATGATCGCGCCGATCAGCATCACCACGACCAGCCCGCCGAACTGGGCGCCCACAAGCGCACCGATGAAGGTGACAACGACGTTGACGATCCAGCCGAGCACGCCGCGTTGCTTCGTCCATGCCTCGTGAAGGCCAACCGCCAGCGCAGCGACCAGAAAACAGAGGCCGATCGTCAGCGACCCACCGACGCTCGCCAGCGGAATAGCACCCGTCGATTGAAGCAGCAGAATGGCGGTCACGGCAGCCAGCGCGATGTACAACATGACGATCTCCTCGACGTTTTGTCATCGGCTTGTGGAGCGGGGTTCAACGGTTGAAAACGGCGGAATGGACCGCCAGACCCGCCTATTTGCACCGCTCCGGGCCTCAGCCTTAGTTTCGACCTGTTGCATTCAGTATTCATTCAACGCATGTCTTCCAGACTAGAGACACGATTCCAGAACGCGCGGAGCCGCCATGACGTGGATGCTGAAATTCCTTGCTGTCCTGCTGGCTTGCATCGTGGCCTCGGAAAGCCCGTCGCGGGCCGCGCCCGCCGAACGGCGCATCGCGCTGGTGATCGGCAACGCCAACTACCAGGCCGGGGCGCTGCCGACGCCGGCCAACGACGCCGGCCTGATCGCGCAGACCCTGCAGGCCGCCGGCTTCGACGTCACCGGCGCCCGCGATCTCGACCAGGACACGCTGCGCCGCACCTTCCGGGAATTCCTCGACAAGGCCGCCTCGGCCGGCCCCGACGCCGTCGCCTTCGTCTATCTCGGCGGCTACGGCCTGCAGCTCGAAGGCGAGAATTACTTCGCGCCGATCGACGCCAAGATCACCCGTGACGTCAATGTCTCCGTGGAGGCCGTCCGCCTGTCTGACTATACGGCGCCGCTGGCGGCGCTGAAGCTGAAGGCCAGCATGGTTGTGCTCGATCTGGCGCGCGCCAATCCCTTTGCCAGGACCGGCAATCCGCTGTCCGGCGGACTGGCGCTGGTCGATCCCGAGCCGGGCATGCTGGTGGCGTTCAACGCCGCACCCGGCACCGTGGCGCCCGACGAGGCCGGCCCCTATTCGGCCTATGCACAGGCGCTCGCCGAGATGATGCGCGAAGGCGGCCTGAGCAGCGACGACCTGTTCAGCCGCATCCGGCTGCGCGTCAACGAGACGACCAAGGGCGCGCAGGTGCCATGGAACGTGTCGAAGCTGCAGGCGCCGTTCACCTTCTTCGAACGCGCCCCCGACGCGCCGCCGCCGACGGTGTCGCGCGAGCAGGCCGCGGCGGTGCGCTCCCGCCCGGTACGCGATTTCGATGCCAAGGAAGCCTATCTCGCCGCGGTCGATCGCGACACGCTGGAGGACTACGAAGCCTTTCTCGACGCCTATCCCCGCGATCCGATGGCGCGGCGCGTGCGCGCCATCGTCGCCGCGCGCCGCGAGGCGATCACTTGGCGCCGCACCCGCAACGTCAACACGCCGCCGGCCTACTGGTCGTATCTGCGGCGCTACCCGCGCGGCGCGCATTCCGACGACGCGCGGCGCCGGCTGAGCTATCTCTCGGCTGCCTACGATCCGCCGCCCAGCTTCACCGTGATGGCCTACGACATTCCGCCACCGCCGCCGGAAGAAGTGATCTACATCCAGCGGCCGGTGCTGATGTTCGACGATCCGGATTTCGATTTTGCGCCGCCCCCGCCGCCGCCGGTCTTCTTCCTGCCGCGGCGCCCGGTCTATTTCGACGATCTGCCGCCGCCGCCGCCTCCGGTCTATGCCTATGTCCTGCCGGTGCCGAACTATCAGCCGGTGCCGGTGTGGGTCCGGCCGCCGCGCGACGCGGCGCCGCCGCCGAGCAACATCATCTACAACAACATCCACAACACCGTGGTGATCAACAACACCACCAATGCGGTGACGATCACCAATCCCGCGGGACAGGCGCAGGTCCTGCCACCGCCGGCAGCCCCGGTGGCGGCGGCGCCCGCACAGGCGCCCGCACAGGCCGGATCGCCGGCATCGCCGCCGGTGGCGGCCAGCGCGATCGCGGCGGGTGCTGCCGGTGTCGGCGCCGCGGCCTTGCTCGCGCCGTCGCTGCCGCCGTCGGTCGCGACCAAGGCGGCGCTGGCCCCCAGTCCCCCGCCCGCCCAGCTGTTCAAACCGGCGCTGGCGGCAAAGCCGGCACCGTCCCAGGCGCAGACGACCCCGCCGCCCGGCGGTCCCGGCGCACCGACGCCGGACGGCAAGCCCGCGCCCGGCGCTTTGCCGCCCACGGGTGCCAAAATGGGACCGGCCGGCACAACGCCGCTATCCGGTGCCAATCCGGCGACCCCGCCCGGCGCGCCGGTCGTGCCCCCTGCCAATGGCAAGCCGGCAGCGCAGACCTTGCCGGGTGCCAATGGCCAGCCACTTCCGCCGGTCCCGGGCGCGCCCGGTGCAACGCCGGCCGGCGCGAAAGCCAACCCGGCGGGTGGACCGCCGCCGGCGAATCCGGCGACGCCGAATGGCAAAGCCTCCGGCACCGCCCTGCCCGGCGCCAACGGACAGCCACTGCCGCCCGTCCCCGGCGCAGCGCCGGCGGGCGCACGCCCCGGACAGGGTGGACCGTCGCCGGCAACGCCGCCCGGCGCGAACGCATCGGGCTCCGCACCGCCCGCTGCCAACGGACAGCCTCGCCCGGCAGCCGGGACGCCTGCCGCGACGCCCAATGCCGCAAAGCCGGGATCGGCCTTGCCTGGCGCCAACGGCCAACCGCTGCCGCCCTTGCCCGGTTCGCCGCCGACACCGGCTGCACCGGCTGGCGGCGCAAGACCCGAACAGGCCGGAGCGCCGTCACCTGCAACGCCGCCGCCGCATGCGAACGCGCCCGGCTCCACGCCGCCGGCCGCCAACGGCCAGCCCCGCCCGACCCCCGGGACGCCTACCGCAGCGCCCAATGGCGCAAAACCGGGATCGGCCTTGCCTGGCGCCAACGGCCACCCGCTGCCGCCCTTGCCCGGTTCGCCCCCGACACCGGCAGCCCCGTCGGCCGCCCCCAAATCGACCCCGCCTGCGGCGCCGCCACCTCCACCGGCAGCCGCCCGGCCGTCGACGCCGCCACCCGCAGCGGCCCGTCCAGCCGCGCCGCCGCCACCGCCTGCTGCGGCGCGCCCAACACCGCCGCCTCCTCCGGCCGCGGCGCGTCCGGCAGCACCACCATCGCCTCCTCCCTCTGCAGCGCGACCGTCAGCACCGCCACCGCCTCCCGTGGCACGACCAGCGCCGCCTCCGCCGCCACCACCTCCCGTGGCGCGACCGGCACCGCCTCCACCGCCACCGCCTCCCGTGGCACGGCCGGCACCGCCACCTCCGCCGCCACCTCCCGTGGCACGGCCGGCACCGCCACCGCCTCCGCCGCCTCCTGCGGCGCGGCCGGCACCGCCACCTGCGCCTCCGCCGGCAGCGGCCCGTCCGGCTGCCCCCGCGGGGAAGCCTTGCACGCTGCCCGACGGCAAGCCCTGCCCGCCTCCGCGGTGAGCCGCGGCGGGGCCGATCGGAGGCCCCCGCAGGGGCCTCCGAATGCGGCGCGATCGACAAAAGAAAACCCCGGCAGCGATGCCGGGGTTTTGTTTGTTAGGGCCTGATCACCGAAACGCTATCCGCTTCGCTGCTGCCGCTACGCCCGAGCTACGAGCCGCCGACAAGCTCGACCAGATGCGCACGCGAGGGCGACGGCTCGAACCGGTCGGCAAAATATTGCGTTTCGTGGGCCACCAGCCCGTCGCGGAATTCCATGATGCTCACCGCATAGGTCGGAATGCCGTCATAGGTCAGCACGAACTCGGTGACCCACAGATCGCCGCTACCAATCATGCTCCGGACCGCAAAGCGCTTCTTGTTCGGCTGGACGAACCGGCTCTCCTGAATGTTGCGCCGGCCGCAGAATCCGCTCGCGGGACTCCGGATAATCCAGCACGGCATCGTCGCGGTAGATGTCATGTTCGGCTGTGAAATCGCCGGCATCCGACGCATCCCAATGGCGCTGCGGCGAAGCCCTTATGGTTGCACCATCCATGTCAACCTCCGCCTGCGCCCTAGCCGCTCGGCTTCTCGTCGGCATATTTCAGGATCGTCTTCAGCAGCCCGGGAAACCGTGCGTTGATATCCTCCTCGCGCACGATGTTGCGATGCTCGACGCCCTTCTTGGCAGTCTGGACCAGACCGGCGTCGCGCAAGACGCGAAAATGGTTGGACAGTGTCGACTTGGCAATGTCCGGGCACGGCGACGCCTCGATGCAGGACATGCAGTCGCCCTTTCCGATCAGGCCCCGCACGATCTGCAGCCGGATCGGATCGGCGAGTGCCGAGAGAACGCCGGCCAGCGTGATGTCCTGCCGCGCGGGGTGAACGAAGGGAGCCATGATAAAGATATAGGCGCCCCCTTGATCCGGTTCAATACTTCCATACTTCGGTATTTCTGAACTATTAAACAAGGAACAGGACCATGACCAAGACTTTCGCAGGCAAGGTCGCGCTGGTGACCGGCGCCTCCAAGGGCATCGGCGCCGAGATCGCCATTCAGCTCGCCGCCGCCGGTGCGGCCGTGGCTGTCAATTACGCCTCCAGCAAACAAGGTGCCGACGCCATCGTCGCGAAGATCACGGCCCAGGGTGGCAAGGCCGTCGCCGTGCACGGCAATCTCGCCGATCCCAAGGGAGCCACCGCGGTGGTCGCCGAGACCGTCAAGGCGCTCGGACCGATCGACATCCTCGTCAACAATGCCGGCATCTACGCCTTTGCCCCGCTCGACGGCATCACGCCAGAGCACTTCCACACGCACTTCGACCTGAACGTACTCGGCCTGCTGCTGGTGTCGCAGGAAGCGGTGCGGCATTTCAATCCTGCCGGCGGCAGCATCGTCAACATCTCCTCGGGCGTGTCGACGATCACGCCGCCGAATTCGGCAGTCTACACGGCGACAAAGGCGTCCGTCGACGCCATCACCTCCGTACTGGCCAACGAACTCGCGCCCAGGAAGATCCGCGTCAACGCCGTCAATCCCGGCATGATTGCCACCGAGGGCGTCGTCTCGGCGGGTATCGCCGAAGGCGACATGCGCGGCTGGATCGAATCCGTCACGCCGATGGGCCGCATCGGCAAGGTTGAGGAAATCGCCTCGGCTGTCGTTTTCCTGGCGTCGGACGCTGCATCCTACGTCACAGGCGAAACGCTGCATGTGACAGGTGGATTGAAGTAGCTATCCCCGAACGATAGCGCCGCAGCGATCGCCCTTCGACCCGTCAGGCACACATGCCATGCCAACACGAAAAACCCGGCCGCATCGCTGCGGCCGGGTAAAGCTTGCCTGAAAAGGGCTTGCTAAAAATCAGTACTTGGCGACGACCGGGCTGTTGAAGTGATAGTTGACGCCGCCCTTGACGGTGTGGGTCGTCAGGCCGAGGTCGGTGAAGCCGGTGGTGGCATCGCCGTAACGGGCATTGCCGTAGTCGGCGTACATGTATTCGCCCTTCAGCGACCAGTTCGATGCGAACATGTATTCGACACCGCCACCGACGGTCCAGCCCGAATGGGTCTTGCTCTCGGACACCGTCGCGACGTTCGGCACAGTAAGCGACACCTGGTTGTTGGCCCAGGCATAGCCGCCCTTGGCGTAGAACAGCGCGGCGCCGGCGGTGACACCGGCTCGACCGGTGACGCTGCCGAAGGCACGGACCTTGTCCTCGAAGGTCAGATTCGGCAGCAGGGCTTCACGATACTTGATCGCGCTGCCGGCGGCGTCGACTTCGATGCCCCACAGCCACATGCTGCCGGGAGTCTGCCAGTTGTAGCCGATGGTGCCGCCGCCGAAGCCGCCGTTGATCTCGTTGCTGCTCACGGCGAAGCCGTCGAGACGCACGCGCTGCGACCAGCCGTAGCCGCCCATCACGCCGGCGTAGAAGCCGGACCAGTTATAGCCCACAGCCGCCGGAGCCGGTGCCTTGGTGTAGGAACGCGCGGCCAGATCGGCGGCCGATGCCGCATTCACCGCTCCCAGAGCAACGATCGCGGCGGTAGCAAAAGAAAGCTTCTTCATCGGAATCCCCAGTGATTAACTGCGGTGATCACTAGGTGAGTTGCCGCCAAGGAGGCAATGCGCTGCGCGCGCAATGACTTGACCGAGCGTCTCAGCCTCTCGCGCGTGGCCGATCCGCCACATCCGAATGGCCTGACAAGACGCCGGCCGGAACGTCCGGCAGAGCGGATCGCCACGCAACCTGTCCATCAGACCAACGCACCCGCAACCGATGTCGGTTCCCGTTGCCGCGCCATCACCACAGTTCCTTCATTTTGGAATCAGGCGCGGAACACCACGATGGGATGGCAGTTGATTGCCCACTATCAGCACCCAAGGAGAACGTTCTTGAAGAAAATTGCTTTTGGATTTGCCGCCGCTGTCGCACTCGGCCTCGCCTCGTTCAGCGTACCGGCATCGGCCGCAGCGCCGGTTCAGGCCGGGATCGCCTCGACCAGCACCGATATCTCCGCCGCGCGCTATGTGGTTCGCCGCAAGGTGGTTCGCCGCGGCCCGGTGTGCACCGTGCGAACGGTGGTGCGGCGCGGGCCGATGGGCCGCCGCGTCGTCACCAAGACCCGCGTCTGCCGCTAACAGACAAGCACTGACAACGGAAAGCCCGGCAGCGATGCCGGGTTTTTTGCTGCCGTCTCAGTCGAGTTTGACGCCGGCTTCGGTCACCACCTTGCCCCAGCGCGCGACTTCGCTCGACGCCAGTTTGGCGAAGGCTGCGCCGGACACGTCGGGCACGTCGGAGCCGTTGCGCGCCCAGGCTTCCTTGATCGCAGTCGTCTGCAACGCGGTGCGCAATTCCTTCGCCATCCGGTCAACAATGTCTTGCGGCGTGCCCTTCGGCGCAAACAAGCCGTACCAGGTCGCCACTTCGTAGCCCGGCAGGCCGGCTTCGGCGGCGGTGGGAATATCGGGGAATGCCGCCACCCGCTGCGGCGCGGCGATCGCCAGCGCGCGCAATTGGCCGCTCTTGATCTGCGGCGCCGACGAACCGAGCCCGTCGAACACGACCGGGACGTGGCCTGCGATCAGATCCTGCATCGCCGGCCCGGCGCCACGATACGGCACATGCAGCAACCTGGTGCCCGTCATGGATTTGAACAGCTCGCCGGCCAGATGATGGGTGGTGCCGGCGCCGGCGGAGCCGTAATTGACCTTGTCGGGATTGGCCTTGAGATAGGCGATGAACTCGCCGAGCGTCGTGGCGGCCACCTTGTCGGGATTGACCACCACCACCTGCGGCGGCCGCGCGATCAGCGCCACCGGAATGAAGTCCTTCTCGATGTCGTAGTCGAGCTTGGGGTACAGCGCCGGCGCGATGGCGTGATGAGCGGCGCCCATGAAGAACGTATAGCCGTCCGGCGCAGCCTTGGCGGCCAGCGAGGCTCCCACCGTCCCGCCGGCGCCGGCGCGGTTCTCGATCAGCACGCGCTTGCCGAGTTGGGCGTCGAGCTGCTGTGCCAGCGGCCGCGCGAAGGCGTCGGTGCCGCCGCCCGCGGCGAACGGCACGATGAAGGTGATCGGTTTGTCGGGCCATGCCGGAGTCTGCGCCCCTGCGGCCCCGGCCGAAAGGGCGAACGCAGCGAGCGTGGCAGCGCGAATGATGTTGAAAGTCACGGTGTCCCCTCCCCAATCCAGCAAGGCAGATCCGCTCGATGAGCGTCGCCCCTTATGACCGCATCACGCCGGATGGTTGATCCGGCGCATCGCGGTACAATTTATAAGGGATTGAGACAGGATGTAGTGCGTACAGCAAGGCCTGCCGCTCGCGGCGCTTTGCCTCAGTTGAGCCTGGCGACCACCACCAGCCGCCGGACGTCGCCGTTGCGGTAGGCCTGCAGGAACTTGTTGTAGTCCCGGAATGACACGCAACCGTTGGAATCGCCGTTGGGGCCCAGCATGTAAGTGTGCGCCAGCAGGCCGTTGCGGCCATAGATGGCGCCCTCGCCGCCGACCGGTGTCAGCCGCAGCGCCGCGACACCGTGGAACAGCGCCTCGCGCGGCTTGAGGTCGTAGACATGCGGCGGGGTGACGCCGCGCATCCGCTCATGGGCGTAAGCGGGATTGTCGAGCCGGCTGCCGAGACCGGAATGCGCTTCCAGGGTGGTGCCGTTCGGCATGTAGACTTTCTTGGCCGAGATATCATAGACCGCCGTGGTGCGGTCATAGGCCTGCGCCTTGATGAGATCGCGACCGTCGCTGCCGATGCCGCCATCGGAGCCGGCGAAGGCGAGCTGGGTGCCCGCAGCGGGCTGCTCCCTGCCGAACAGCTTCTCGAACATCGACGGCTTGTTGTTGGCGGCGGCAAGCACCGTGGCCTTGGCGCGCTGGACCATCAGCTCATGGGCGGAGATGCTCTGATTGGGCGGCAAGCGCAGCTCGGAGGGCTTGGCGGCCGGCACCGGAATGCTCGCCACCAGCTGACGCACGGTCGGCGGCTTCACGGCGTCCAGCGGCTTCGGAATTTCGGCCTGGGCAATCGCAGCGGCCTCCACTGCGGCCGGAACCGGCGGACGGCGGAAACGCTCCGGCGGCGCGCCCATCGAGAAGGTCGGGTCGAGCCAGGCGACCTGGCGACCCAGCGTCACCGAGGTCGGCGCGATATCCGCCGCTGCCTGTGCCGCCGCCTTGGCCATCGGGGCAAAGCGATCGGCGAATGAGGTCTGACCGAAGCGTTCGGCAAAGGACGACTGCTCGCCGTCGGCGGCCGATGTTGTTGTCGCGGTTGCGGTTTTGACCCTGACGCTGCCGGAGACGGCATCGACCCCGGCCGCGAACAGGTTGGCATACAACGTCCAGGCGCAGCCCAGCGCCACCAGTCCAACGGCGACGCCGCCGAGCAGGTTCTGCGGGGCGGTATTGCGGGATGAACGTCGGCGATGAGCCGTAGAAGCCTTGGATACGCGATTACGGGTCTTCATTCGCCCTGAGTCCACACCAATGTCACTGCACCTGCCCTGCGAAGCCACGGATCCGTGGAGCATCTCGCAGAGCAGCGAAGCGCCATTAGGGCGACTTTTAGTTAAATGCGGATTAAGGTCGGCGGTTGTGAGACTGCGGGAAACCCGGGCATTTGCCGGTCGACCGGTGCGTCAAACCATCGCCGCCTCCCCCCCCTCGGGGAGGCGATCCGTTCGGCGGCGACCTCGCTCAATAGGTCAGCTTGGGATACCAGTCGGTGCCACGTCCCTCCGGCGTGACATCGAGGATGGTCCATAGCGGCATCAGATCCGGCGCCCCGCGCGGGTCCTGGCCGGGGTCGGCGCTGGCGCGGTCCATTTCGCCGCTCCAGAAATGGCGGATGATGCCGGCCCTGCGTGTGAACACGTTGAATGCCGCATCGTCGCCGCCATCCCCGGTCAGCCCATGGTAATCGCGGCTGAATTCCTCGGTCGGATCGGAGTAAAGCGGCAAATGGTGCCAGCCGCGCTGCTTCTTGAACGCCAGCAACCGCTTGATCGGCGACCGCGCCACCACCGCCAGCGCGACGCGCTGCTGGATGTCCGGCACCTCGCCATCCCATGCCGACAGCAACGAGGTGCACATCGGGCACGGCTTGTCGCGCTGCGGCCCGAACATATAGCTGTACACGACCAGCGTATCCTTGCCGCCGAACAGGCCGCGGAAATCCACCGGTCCGTTTTCTCCGACGAACCGATAGGCCCTGGTCACCTCGCCGCCATCGGGCAGTGCGCGACGCTGCTCGGCCACGCGCTCGATATGGCGGCGCAGCTCGATTTCTTCCGCCAGCAGCGCGATACGTGCGCGGCGATATTCCTCACTCTCGTTCGGATAGCGAAACGGGCTGGCCTTCGCCAGTTCCGTGGCCGGCTTCAATGTCCGGTTGCTCATGGCATGATCTCCACATGCTGATGTCGACACGTCCTTGTGCAAGACGTCCCGGCGCCGGCCGGACCGACATGACGCAACGGCGCCGGCGACGATTTCCGAAGGTCGCCCTGCCCAATCCGATCTGCGGTGAGAAGCGCCGGGACGGAACATTCCCCGCCCGCGCCATATTGATACTCCAAGCATGGCGCATCATCCCGGCGCCATCGATATGGGAGACACGTTCATGTCCGCGCTGTCAGGCGATCCCTATGGTCATTCGGCAGAAAAGAGCCGCTATCTCTCGGCACCGCGACGGCCGGATTTTACCCTCGATCAGGACTGGGGCAGCTATTCCGCCGCGGAACACGATCGCTGGGACCGGTTGTTCGCCCGCGCCCGGGAGGTTCTGAAAGGCCGTGCCTGCGATCCGTTCCTGACCGCGCTGAACACGCTGCAACTGTCCGAGACCGGCATTCCCGAGCTGGAAAAGCTCAGCGCCCGGCTGAAGCTAATCACTGGCTGGCAGATCGTCCCCGTCGCGGAACTGGTGCCCGACGACATCTTCTTCGATCACCTGTCCCATCGCCGCTTTCCCGCTGGCGCCTTCATCCGGCCGGAACACGAGATGGACTACCTGCAGGAGCCGGACATCTTCCACGACGTCTTCGGCCACGTGCCGCTGCTCGCCGACCCCGTCTATGCGGATTTCATGCAGGCCTATGGCGAAGGCGGTCGTCGTGCGCTCGACCTCGGCCGGTTGAAAAACCTGGCGCGGCTGTACTGGTACACGGTGGAATTCGGCTTGCTGAAAGGCGCCAATGGCTTGCGGATCTTCGGCGCCGGCATCCTGTCATCGGCCACCGAATCTGTGTTCGCGCTGGAAGATCCCTCCCCCAACCGGATCGGCTTCGACCTCGAGCGGGTGATGCGGACCAACTACGTCATCGACGATTTCCAGCAGACCTACTTCGTCATCGACAGCTTCGAGAAGCTGCTGGAGGACAGCTATCGCGATTTCGGCCCGCTCTATGCACGGCTCGGCGATGCTTCCGACATCGCCGCCCATGACATCACCGAGACCGACCGCGTCATCAATCGGGGCACCCGGGCCTATTTCAACAACAAGCCCAAGGCAGCATCGGCTGTTCAATGAGTTGGTGCGGAACTTGGCCGGAGATGAACCGAAGCGGCGGCGGAAGCTGCGGTGGAAATACGACAACTCGTTGAAGCCGCAGCTCAGGGCGACGTCGCTGATCTTCAGCATGCAGTTGCGGTCGTCGAGCAACATCGTCCGCGCCTTCTCCAGCCGCAGTTGCATGATGCGATCGGTGATGCTCAGTCCTGAGGACTGCAGCAGATCCTGAACGTAACGCACCGACAGGCCGAGCCTTTCCGCCACCACCCGGGTGGAGAACTGCTGATGGGCAAAGCCGTCATGGATTTGCGCCATTACGCTGGCAATTCGTGCCGCGCGCAACCCAACCGCGCCCACGGCAATGTCCGCCGTCACGCGCTCGCTGACCTTGTCCGTCCCGATCAGTTCACTGGCTTCGAAATTTGTGTTTTGCATTGCGTCCGCCAATCATTCCATTTCCCACGGCCATAGGTCGCAACGACCCCGGGATTTGGTTCAAAGCTGGCAGCGATAAAATTGATCGCGGTCGGGGCAATTGCGACGCGATGCGCCATTGTCGCATGGGCAGCGCCGGCGGATACGGCGCTGGCCCATCCGCGGACTATGGTTCAGCCAGTTCCGGCGGCGGCGAACGGTCGAGCACGTCGCCCTTTGGCTCTTCCAGCAGGTCCAGTTCGACCGGCTCGATCACCAGCGGCCCGCGCTTGCGGCTCAACTCGGCGACTTTCTCGATTCGCCCGAAACTCGCTTTCAGTTCCGGCAGCTCGGCCGCGTTGGGGTTGCCGACAAACAGCAACTTGCCGGCAAGCGCCACCGGATCGGGCTCCGGCATGTTGACCCAGCGGATACGCTGGCCGCGTTGCGTGACGCAGGTCCCTTTCGGCAAATAGAAGACAAGCCAGCTCGTCGTGCCGTAATCGTCGGCCAGCACGCAACTGGCCCCGACACGCAGGCGAACGGCCTCGATCTCTGTCGCGAGCTGGGCAAAGCCAACGCCGATGCTGCGCACCGTGGCGTCGCGGCGATAGGCCGACAGAGCCCCGGTATTGGCCTGCAGCACCAGCGCCAGGAACATCATCATGCCGGTCGGCCCCGCCCAGCGCAGGCAGAAATTCACCGTCCGCTGCTCACGCGGCTGCCAGCGCGAAACATGCGCGGCCACCGCCGCGGCGATCGCCAGCGCCGGATAGACCGGCGCGAACCAGTTGGCCTCGACGCGGCTGTGCAGCGCATGCCAGGCGAAATACAGCGTGATGATCCAGAAGATCGCGTTGATCAGGGTCCGCGCTGCCCGTGGGCCATCGTCGCGCCGCAGCAGCGCATACAGCCCCATGACGCCGAGGATGAACACCAGCGGGGTCGCAAAGACGATCTGGGTCGGGATCAGCTCGGCGATGAAGGCCGGGTTGAAATGCTCCATGCGGGCGCGCCCGAGCTGCTTGATGAAGGAGACCCAGTGGTGATCGGCATTCCACAGGATGACCGGGGAAAACACCGCCAGCGCGACGAGACCGCCGAGATAGGGCCACGGCGACCACAGCCAGCGCCGCAGCTCCGGCACCAGCAGCAGCCAGATCAGGATCGCCGGACCGAAAAACAGCGCGGTATACTTCGACAGCAGCGCCGCGCCCACCGCGGCGCCGACCGCCGGCCACCACGCGCCGCGCCCGGTATCCAGCACCTTGGCGAGGGTGAACAGCACGAAGCTGGACGCCACCAGCACGGGTGCATCCGGGGTGACGATCATCGTGCCGGCCGCCGCCATCATGGTGGCGTTGAGCAGCAGCGTGGCGGTGGATGCGACACGATGGCCGCCGAACAGCAGCATCGCCGTGCGATAGACCGCCCAGCTCATCGGCAGACCCAGCAGCACCGACACCAGTCGCACGCCGAGCTGGGTATCGCCGCCGATCATGGTGCCGAGCCGGATCACCACCGCGACCATCGGCGGATGATCGTAGTAGCCGCCGGCCAGATGCTTCGACCACATCCAGTAATAGGCTTCGTCGAAGGTCAGCGGCGTCCATGCCGCCGCGATCAGCCGCAGCAGCACCAGCCCCGCCACGATCCCGGCGGTCATGCGAACCATCCGCAGATCGCCCGGGCTGATCGGAAGTGTCACCGCTTGCGCCAAACGAACAGGCCGGACATCGCGTAGTTCCAGACCACGCCCATCAGGGCGCCGGCGGCGCCGGCCAGCCACCAGATCGGCTCCTGATCGTAGACCGAGAATGCCACGCCGACATTGGCAAGCAGGCCCACGCTGCAAACCAGATAGAACAGCAGCAGGCCGCGCAGGATGCCGAAGCCCCTGAGCCGCTGGTCGCGATAGGTGAGGAAATTGTTGAGCAGGAAGTTGCTGGTCATCGCCATCAACGCGCCGCAGGCCTGCGCCTCGGCGAACGGCAGATTGAAGACCTCGAGCGCCACGAACAGCGCCGAAAAATGCACGAACAGGCCGATCGAGCCGACCAGTGCGAACAGCAGGAAGCGCAAGGAGACCACGTCATTGGTCAGCTTGGCCAACACCAGACCGAGGAAATCGAGCGCCACCATGGAATCGAGCTTGCTCTCGCCGTGCAGCCGCGATCCGAATTTATAGGGCACCTCGACAATGCGCAGATCACCATGCGCCGTGGCGACCACGTCGAGCAGGATCTTGAAGCCCTGGATCGACAGTTGCGGCGCCAGCTTCTCGAAGCGATCGCGGCGGATCATGAAGAAGCCACTCATCGGGTCGGCGATCTTGACGCGCAGCACCCGCTGCGCGACCGCGGTGGCGAACTTGCTGGCGCCAAGCCGCTGGCTGTTGAAACTGTCGGCGCTGCCGCCGTCGATATAACGGCTGCCGATCACCAGTTCGGCAGCGCCGGTCTCGATCAGGCCGAGCATCTTCGGCAGTTGGGTCTCGTCGTGCTGCAGGTCGCCGTCAATCACCGCGGCGCAGGGCGCGCTGGAGGCGAGCATACCCTCGATGCAGGCACCGGACAGGCCACGCCGCCCGACCCGCCTGATGCAGCGAACTCGACGGTCGGTCTGCGCCAGGGCACGGACCGCATCCGCGGTTCCGTCCGGCGAATTGTCATCGACGAAGATGACTTCCCACGCCACGCCGGCCAGCGCGGCATCAAGCCGCGCCACCAGGGTCGCCACATTACCGCGCTCGTTGAAGGTCGGGACGATGACCGACAGCTGCAGCGGAACGCCTGCCTGCGACGCCAGTTCGGGCCCGGATCTGATGACTTGATTCATGGGCCAGCATATATCCGGCGCACGGCGCGAAGCCAAGGCGGCTTTGGCGCCAGCAATAAGACGTTGCAATGACAGGGGAATTTTGTGGTAAGTAGCCCAAATCGGGCCTTAAAATGCCAACGACCTCGAACAACATGGCGCGCGTACATCCGGCGCAACCGAGCTATTCCGAGGTCGTCCCAGCGCCGGATACCTTAAGCATCGACGTCGCCGTTGAAAACAAGATAGGGATGTCCGGGGCAATCTGCAAGGGGCAATCGCAATGGCCAGCAAAACCGGCGAGATCCACATCGGTATCGGCGGCTGGACCTTCGCACCGTGGCGCGGGGTGTTCTACCCGGAGAAGCTGACCCAGGCGAAGGAACTCAGCTATGCCGCCAGCAAGCTGACCTCGATCGAGATCAACGGCACCTTCTACGGCTCGCAAAAGCCGGAGAGTTTTCGCAAATGGGCGCGCGAGGTGCCTGACGGCTTCGTGTTCTCGCTGAAGGGTCCACGCTTCGCCACCAACCGCCGCGTGCTCGCGGAAGCCGGCGACAGCGTCAAGCGCTTCTACGATTCCGGCGTGCTCGAACTCGGCGATCGCCTCGGGCCGGTGCTGTGGCAGTTCGCGCCGACCAAGAAGTTCGACGAAGCCGATTTTGGCGCCTTCCTCGAATTGCTGCCGCGCGAGCGCGATGGCCACAAGCTGCGCCATGTGGTCGAGGTCCGCCACGACAGTTTTTGCGTGCCCGGCTTCATCGCCCTGCTGCGCCAGTTCAACACGCCCGTGGTTTTCTCGGAGCATGCCACCTACCCGGCCATCTCAGACATCACCGGCGACTTCGTCTATGCCCGGCTGCAGAAGGGCAAGGAGACCGTCACGACCGGCTATCCGCCCAAGGCGCTGGATGCCTGGGCGGAGCGGCTGCAGGATTGGGCGAAGGGCGGCGAGCCGACTGACCTGCCGAAGGTCGATGACGCCAAGCCGAAGAAGCAACCGCGCGACGTGTTCGCCTATGTGATCCACGAGGCCAAGGTGCGTGCACCGGCCGCGGCGATGGCCCTGATCGAACGGGTCAAGTAGCCGTCACGAACGACAGGTGTAGTGGATGGCCAGGTCCAGGAAGCTCTGCACGATCGGTTACGAACAGACCCCGGCCACCGCTGTGCTCGACGCCTTGCAGGAAGCCGGCGTCAAACTACTGGTCGATGTCCGCGCGGTCGCGGCCTCGCGGCGCCCCGGCTTTTCCAAGAAGCAGCTCGCCGCCGGGCTCGACGAGCGCGGTATCGGCTACGTCCACCTGCGCGGTCTGGGCACCCCGAAGGACGGGCGCGAGGCCGCACGCAGCGGCAAGTTCGCCGAAATGCAACGGATCTACCGGGTGCATCTGAAGACGCCGCAGGCCAGGGAAGAACTCGACGAACTTGCGTCGCTGGTGATGAAGGCCGGCCCGGTCTGCCTGCTGTGCTACGAGCGCGACCACACCCACTGCCACCGGCAGATGATCGCCGAGATCATCGTGGAGCGCGAGGGCGCGCGGATCGAGAACCTGCTGCCGCCCCAGCTCTGAATTTTTGCAGAACGTTCATCGATCGTTCTCCCGGCTCCGCTGGACGCGCAGGTTTTCCACAGATTAATCTACTTTAAATTGTTTTCCGGTGGAGTATAGCTCCATGCGATGGGGCGTTGCGTGGTACGTCGTGTGCGTTGCCGTCGCCATGCTGGCGCGCGGGGCGGCCGCGCAGGACGCGGAGGAAGACGACGACGATCCCCCAGCGGTGACAGCAAAGCCCTCCTTCTGGGCATCCCTCCTCGAACCCCACGAGCCATCGCGGCCGCCGTTCGATTTCCTGACTGGCGGCATGCCGGACCGCATGCTGTATTTGAGCGGCGTCGAAATGCAGCGCTGGAGCCTCGCCGCCTATGCCGGCGCGCAATGGGCGCCGGCCCGGATCGACCGCGACGGCTTCATCCTGCGCATGGTGTTGTCGGACAGCGTCAATCGTTTCACGACGCCGACCCATCGCTACGACACGCAGATCCTGCGCGGCACCCTCATGCCCGGCTACAAACTCAGTCATGACAAATTCGAGCTGCAGGTGCTTGCGGGTGTCGGCACCGAGATCGATGCCGAACTGACCGACCGCTCAGCGGCAGCGTGGCGCCTCAAGCTCGGCGCGCAGATCACAGCCGATCTGTGGTGGGAGCCGTCGCGCGCATGGATGCTGCAAGCCTCGTTCTCCGCCACCACCATCGATAACGGTTTCAACAGCCGAGCGGCAGCCGGATGACGACTGTCCGATCGCTTCTGGATCGGCCCCGAATTCGCCGCCTCTCACGATTATTTCAGCCGGCAGTACCGGGTCGGCGCGCATCTCACCGGCCTGCGCACCGACGAATACGAATGGTCGGTCGCCGCCGGCCAAATGTGGGACAGCTACCAGCGCGAAGGCATCTACGGCCGGATCAGCGTCGTTGTCCGGCCGGCGCGAACGCTGCACCTCGACTGAGCTAATCCAGCGTGCGACGGAAGCGGGTCACCGCGATGGTCATCGCCAGCAGCATCAGCGCGACAAGCGCCAGCGCATCATAGCGCAGGTTTTCGATGGTCGCGCCCTTCAGCATGACGGAGCGGACGATCCGCACGAAATGCGTCAGCGGCAGGCCTTCGCCAAGATATTGCGCCCACTGGGGCATGCCGGCAAACGGGAACATGAAGCCCGACAACAGGATGCTGGGCAGGAAAAACATCATCGACAGCTGCATCGCCTGCAGCTGGTTCTGCACAATGGTGGAGAAGGTGTAGCCGATCGACAGATTCGTGGTGATGAACAGCGTGCTGAGCAGCGCCAGCAGCAGCAGGCTGCCCTGTATGGGCACACCGAACAGCAGCACACCGATGCCGATGATCAATGTGGCCTGGATGAAGCCGACCAGCACGTAGGGCACGATCTTGCCGAGCATGACCTCGACGGGCGTGATCGGCATCGCCAACAGGTTCTCCATGGTGCCGCGCTCAATCTCGCGGGTCACCGACAGCGCGGTGAAGATCAGCATGGTCATGGTCAGGATGGTGCCGACCAGGCCGGGCACGATATTGAGCCGCGACGACGCCGCCGGATTATAGCGCGCATGGGCGCGGATCTCGAACGGCAGCGTGGCAGGATCGCCGACGAACAGGTCGTGCTGCAGGGCCGTCTGCATCAGTTGCCCGAGCGCACCCAGTGCAGAACCGGCGGCCACCGGATCGGTAGCGTCTGCCGCCACCAACAGCGCCGGACGATCGCCGCGCCGCACCGCGCGCTCGAAGCCGCGCGGGATCTCGACGCCGAACAGCACCTTGCCCGACAACAGAAGGGCATCAAACTCGGCGACCGTGTGGACCTCGTGGGTGAACTGGAAATACGAGGTGTTTTCCATCGCCTTGAGGATCGAGCGGCCGAGATCAGAGTCCTCCTGCAGCAGCACCGCGGTCGGCAGATGCCGCGGCGTGGTGTTGATGGCGTAGCCGAACAACAGCAATTGCATCACCGGGATCATCACGATCATGGCGAACGACACCCGGTCGCGGCGCAGCTGAATGAACTCTTTCACCATCATCGCGTAGCTGCGCCGCCAGAAGCCGAACGGCCGCTCCTTGACCTCGCTATCCGGTGCCTCTGCGGCGCTCACTGGAAATTGTCCTTGGCGCGGGTCATCAGGTCGATGAACACATCCTCCAGCGATGGCGCGCCGCGCTGCCAGTGCTGCTCGGGCCGGTCGCGATGGGCAGCCACGATGGCCTCGAGCGCGGCGTGATCGCGACCGGAGACATGCAGGCTAGTGCCAAACGGCGCCACCATGTCGACGCCGGGCTTGCCGGTGAGATCGGCAGCGAGTTCGTTCAGGTGGGCACCGGTTACGGTCCAGGTCGCAAGTTGCGACGTCGCGATGACTTGCTCCACGGTGCCATGCGCCAGCAGATGGCCGTAAGCGATGTAAGCGATCTCGTGGCAGCGCTCGGCCTCGTCCATGTAGTGGGTCGAGACCAGCACGGTCAGCCCCTGCCCCGCGAGCGCATGAATCTCGTTCCAGAAATCGCGCCTCGCCTTGGGATCGACGCCGGCGGTGGGCTCATCGAGCAGCAGAAGTTGCGGATTGGGCAGCGTGCAGGCGCCGAGCGCGAGCCGCTGCTTCCAGCCGCCGGACAGTTCGCCGGCCAGTTGCTCCTCGCGGCCATTGAGGCCGAGCCGTTCGATCATGTCACGCGCCGCCTTGCGCGGATCGCGCACGCCGTAGAGCCTTGCTACGAATTCCAGGTTCTCGCGCACCGACAGGTCCTGATACAGGCTGAAGCGCTGCGTCATGTAGCCGACCCGGCGTTTGATCTTGTCGGTGTCGCGCCGGATATCGAAGCCGAGGCAGGTACCCTCGCCGCTGTCCGGCGTCAGCAGCCCGCACAACATGCGGATGGTGGTGGTCTTGCCGGAACCGTTGGGGCCGAGAAAGCCGTAGATGGTGCCGCGCTTCACCTGCATGCTCAAGTCATGCACCACCTCGCGGCCGTTGAACGATTTTGTCAGGCCCTTCACCTCGATGGCGATGTCGGACACGGCGACGAATGCCTCGGTCATCGCGTCGCCGCCACGGGAACCGGTGCATGGACAAAAACGCTGACCGGCTGGCCGACGCGCAGGCTGGCCGGCTTGTTCGGCCGCGCCTGCACGAGATAGACGAGCTTGTTGCGCTCATCGAGGCTGTAGATCACCGGCGGCGTGTATTCCGCTGAGGTGGCGAGATAATAGATCTTCGCGGTCAGATCGGCCGCGCAATTGTCGCAGGTGACACGGACCTCATCGCCGACTGCGAGCTTGGGCAGATCGGTTTCCGGTACATAGAACCGCACCTTCATGTTGCCCGGTGGCAGGATCGACAGCACCGGCCGCTGCGCCGGCACCATCTCGCCTTCGCGAAAATAGATCTGCTGGATGGTGCCGCTGACCGGCGCGAAGGCATTGCGTCGGGTCAGCCGCGTCTGCGAGGTGTTGACGCGTGCTTCGGCAACACGCAGCGCCGAGATCGCGGAGTCGAGGTTGGCCTGGGTACCGGAGCCGGTCTTGCTGAGCGACTGCGCACGCTCGAACGTCTGCTTCGCATTGGCCAGCGTGGCGTTGTTTTGGTTGAGATCGGCCTGCTGCAGATCGTCATCGACCGCATAGAGCGCCGCGCCGGCCTGCACCGCGTCGCCTTCGCGGACATGGAGTTTGGTGATACGGCCGGATTCATCGGGGCTGACAAAGATCATGTCGGCCTCGACCCAGCCCTGATAGCCGGGATCCTTGCGCTCGTTGCAGCCGGCCACGGCCATACACAATGCCAGTATTGCTATCAATCGCGATGCGCCATGTGACGACGTCATGTCGTCCTCCGTTCGCCAAAGATCAGATCGATATGGACCCGCAGCATCGCCAGCGGATCGAGCGGCGCGTGCTTGCCGAACAGCCCCTGCCAGATCACCGCCAACATGGCCGGCGCCACCACGAGCTGCGGAAAGTCCCGCAATGCTGGATTGCGAATTTCGCCGCGCGCGATGCCGTAGTCGATCAGTTGCTGCATGCCGGCGATGCCCCGTGAGACCACTTCGCGATAATAGAATTCCGACAATGACGGGAAGCGCGCGCCCTCCGCGATGATCAGGCGCAAAATGTCGCCCCGTTTGGTCTCCGCGATATCGCGCACAAAGGTCTCGGCGAAGCTCTCGACCATGGCGCGGGCGGATACGCCGGCCACCGGCGGCGCTGCCATCCGTGCGATCAGCGGTACCAGTGCGCTGCGCACCAATTCCTGGAACAGCGCCTCCTTATCGGTGAAGTAGAGATAGATCGTGCCCTTGGCGACGCCGGCGCGCCTGGCCACGTCGTCAAGCCGGGTTGCGGCAAAGCCGCGGGCGACGAATTCGTCGAGCCCCGCGGCGATGATCGCGGCCCGGCGTTCGGCAGCCTTCGCAGCCCTGTTCGATGGGGAGCGTGAGGCTTCAGTCCTTGGCGCCGTCGCTCGTGCAGACTTGGCCGTCGCGGCCGTATCGCCGCTGCGGATGTCGACTGAACGGACTGGCCGCCTCTTTTTCGGTCCAACTTTATTCATTCTTATATTATGACTGACTGGTCAGTCATAATCAAGAAGCTATTGCGCGGGTTCGGCGCATTTCCTGCCCTGTCTCGGGCGGGCACGCGACGACGTCATTTTCAGCTATGAAACTTCAGTCCGTCGAGGATCTTGTCGATCACCTTGCGCTCGGCGCGCAAGGCCAGGCCCACCAGATTGAGATCGCCGCGCACGACGGCCTTCACCGCCTCACGGTTGGCGGCATCATGCGTCGTCCTGAACATGTCCTCGGTATAGATCGCCGGCCTGACCTCGCGGGCCAGCGCGCGTTCCAGAGCACGGCTCAGCGCCGGCCGGTCGGCACCGTAGATCAGGATGGGCTGGCCGATCAGCGCCAGATAGGGCGTGCCCGAACCGTCGGCATAGGGTTCACCGACGCAATCAGGAAATGCCGCGGCGATGCCGCTGGACAGAAATGCTGCGACGTTGAGCTTCTGCCAAACCTCAAGGTCATTGCGGATGACAAGGGCGATTTTGGTATCGAACTGCATGATGGCGAAGGTAGAGCTCAGCCCTTGGCATCGCAAGCCCAGGCGCGGATCACGCATTCCTTGCCACCGAAGTCGTAGCACTTCTTTGTCGCTTCATTCAGCGAACTGGAAATTTTCGGCGCCACCGCATAGCCGTGGGCGCCGCATGGATTCTTCATATCGACGGCGAACGCGGCGCAGGCCCGTTTCATCGTGACGGTGGTGCAGTCACCCTCGCACTGCTTTCGTGCCGCCGCGGTGGCGGCTTCCTGCGCGGGATAATCATAGGCCTGGCCATAGGCGCCGCATTTACCGACAGCAAGCGCGCCGGCTGCAAAAGCCGGAGCAGAAACGGATGATGCGGTCAGCGTGACAATCAGTCCAAACACAAAAAAAGCGCGACGGCGCGCGGCAACACAAAACGTCAAATTCCCCTCCCCCGAGGTCAATCAATGGAGAGAGCCTACATCGCAGGGCGTTTCAACTTGGTGAACAAAGTTCCACCAGCCTGCTCCCGGAAGCGGCCACACTCAGCCACGCCGCGCCTCGGCCAGCGCCTGCGGCGTATCGATGTCGAGGAAGGCCGCGTGGCCTTCCACTGGCACTTCCGTCACCGCCTCGGCGTGCTTCATGATCAGGTGGCGGGCGCCGACGTCGCCATCCAGCGTCATCAGTTCGCCGAAGAAGCGGCGCGACCACAGCACCGGATTGCCGCGGCGGCCGTCGCTGACCGGCACCGCGATCAGGCTGCCGCGATCCGGCGCGAAGGCCTCGATCATCCGATCGATCAACAGGGTGTCGATCAGCGGCATGTCACCGAGGCAGACCACCGCGCCGTCGGCATCGGCAGGCACCGCCTTGATGCCGGCTTTCACCGAACTGGCGAGGCCGGCGGCGAAATCCGGATTGCGCACGAAGCTGACGTTCAGTCCGGCCAGCGCCTGCTCCACCAGGTCGGCCTGATGGCCGGTGACAACGATGACGCTTGAGGCCTTTGAGGCCACCGCCTGCTCGGCGACGATCCGCACCAGCGGCTTGCCGCCCAGGTCGGCCAGCAGCTTGTTGGGTCCGCCCATGCGGGTCGAGCGGCCGGCCGCGAGAACGATGGCCGCGACATTGCGATTGCCGTCGGTGCCGACCGGCAGGCGCGGCTGCGGGCGCGTGACGATCTCCATCAGCAACCCGCCAACACCCATACCGGTCAGATCGGCGCGGCTGACCGGTATGCCGGCCAACAGCCGCATCAGCACCCAGTCGAATCCATTCTCCACCGGCGAGCGCGCGCAGCCCGGCGCGCCCAGCACCGGAACGCCGCGGGCCCGGCCGATCAGCAGCAGGTTGCCGGGATCGACCGGCATGCCGAAATGCTCGATGGTCCCGCCAACCTGTTCGATCGCCGCCGGAATCACATCGCGGCGGTCGGCGATGGCCGAGGCACCGAACACGATCACCAGTTCAGCGCCGAGCCCGAGCAATTCCTTGATCGATGCCGCCAGCGTGTCCTCGTCATGCGGCACGCGGCGCTCGGCGATGATCCTGGCACCGGCCGGCGCCAGCCGCTCCGCCGTCACCCGCAGGGTCTTGTCGATCACTTTTGGCGACAGGCCCGGCAGCAGCGTCGAGACGACTCCGACTTTTTTGATCACGTAGGGCGCCACGTGCAGCGCGCTGCCCGCTGCAGCCACCACCGCGGCATCGCGCAATGCGCCGGCGACGCCGAACGGAATCAGCTTCACGGTGGCGATCATCTCGCCCTCGACCACCGGCTTGAAGGCCGACAGCGTCGCTAGCGTAATCGCCTCGTCGACCTCGTTGATGCGATCGACGGTGTCACGATCGACCACCAGCACGCCGGGCGCCGCCGCGAACAGATTGGCGCGGCCGGTGAAGGCCCGTTCCACATTGACGCTGGGACCGGCCACGGCCTGCGCTATGCTGGCGGCAGCGACGTCTTCCGACACGTCGCCATCTTCCAGGCGGACCACGACGATTTCCCCAACACCGGCACGAGTCAGCGCCTCCACCTCGGCGGTGCCGACGGTGGTGCCCTTCTTGAGCACGAGGTCGCCCTGGCGCAGCGTATGGACGGTGACGCCGCCCAATGCATCCCGCGGGCTGGCCGGACCGAACTTCATGCCGCTTCTGCCGCGGCACCGGCCTTGGGCAGACGCAGTTCGGCGGTGATCTGCGCCATGATCGACACCGCGATTTCCGACGGCGAGACCGCGCCGATGTTCAGCCCGATCGGCGCCTTGATCCGCGCAAAATCCGCGTCCGATACGCCCTGCGCCTTCAACCGGTCCGCGCGCTTGGCATGGGTCTTTCGCGAGCCGAGCGCACCGATATAGAAGCAGTTGCGTTCGAACGCATGCAGCAGCGCGGGATCGTCGATCTTCGGATCGTGGGTCACCGCGACGAAGGCCGTGTAGTGATCGACGTTGAGCGGCGGCAGTGCCTCATCAGGCCATTCCGCGATCAGCTTCACGTCGGGAAACCGTTCCGGGCTGGCAAAGGCAGTGCGCGGATCGATCACTGTCACGTCGTAGTCCAGCGAACGCGCCAGCGGCGCCAGCGCCTGGCTGATATGGACCGCACCGATGATGACGAGCCGCGCGGTCGGCGCATAGACGTTGAGAAATAGCTTCTCGCCGTCCTGCTCGATCATGCCGCTCTTACCCATGCGCAACTGTTTTGCGAGTTCGGCGCCGAGCGGATCGCCGGCAAAGTCGGCGGCTTTCACCAGCCGCTGCTCGCCAGTGGCAACATCGGTGACTACGATCACCGGGCGGCGCGAGGCGCGCTCGGTATTGATTTGAGCTAACGTCTCGAGCTTCACGATTGACCGACCTTTTCAACGAACACGCGAATGGTGCCGCCGCAGGACAGGCCGACATTCCAGGCGGTCTCGTCGGCAACGCCGAACTCCAGCAGCTTCGGCTGTCCCGACGCGATCACGTCGAGCGCCTCAGTCACGACCGCACCTTCGACGCAGCCGCCGGACACCGAGCCGAGAAACGTGCCGTCGTCGTTGATCACCAGACTGGAGCCGGCCGGTCGCGGCGCCGATCCCCAGGTCTCCACCACGGTGGCCAGCGCCACGCCGTGGCCGGCCTTATGCCAGTCCTCAGCCGCTTTCAGAATATCTTCATCGCGATTGAGCATGGGAGCCTCTCTAGCAAGCGGGACGTCAGGCGGCTGGGCGGATCAGGCTGCGGTGGTGCACCGGTGGCGGCGCGGACAGCGCCTTGATCAGGCCTTCCATCGAACTCAAGTTATGCACGGGGCGGAATTCGTCAACGTGCGGCAACATCATTTTAATGCCCTGCGCCTTGGCTTCAAAGCCATCGAAGCGCAGCAGCGGATTGAGCCAGATCAGCCGGCGGCAGGAGCGGTGCAACCGGTCCATCTCGAACGAGAGTTTGGCGTCGGCCTCGCGCTCCAGCCCGTCGGAAATCAGCAGCACGATGGCGCCCTGGCCGAGCACGCGACGGCCCCACAACTTGTTGAAGCTGTGCAGGGATTCCGAGATCCGCGTGCCGCCTGCCCAATCCTCCACCGACGCCGAGCAGCTCGCCAGCGCCTCGTCGGGATCGCGCGCACGCAACGCTCGCGTCACATTGGTCAACCGCGTGCCGAACAGGAAAACCGACACACGTTTTCGTGCGTCAGTGATGGCATGGAGGAAGTGCAGGAACAGCCTTGTATATTCGCTCATGGAGCCGGAGATATCGAGCAGCGCCACGATCGGCGCCGGCCGGTCGATCAGGCCGAGGCGGCGGATGTCGACGATGTCGCCGCCGGTGCGCAGGCTGCCGCGCAGGGTGCGGCGCAGGTCGAGCTTGAGGCCGCGCGCGTCGGGCTGGAAGCGACGGGTGCGCAGTTCCGCTTGCGGCAAACTCATGGCAGCGATGGCGCGGGTGACCTGCGCGATTTCCGCCGCGCTCATCTGCGCGAAGTCCTTCTTCTGCAGCACCTCGCGGTCGGACACCGAGAGCTTGATCTCCTGCTCCTTGGGCTGCTCCTGCGCCGGCGACATGGACGGCTGCGACATCGCCTCCTGGACCCGGCGCGAGGCCGGCGGCGGCGGCTTCTTGGCCTGGTCGGGCAGCGGCACCGAATCCAGCAGGTGCTTCCATTCCTCGGCTGCGCGAAAAAACAGGTCGAAGGCCTGGGCGAACACCAGCGCATGCTCGTGACGCTTGACGAAGATCGCTTGAAGCGTCGTGAACAGATCGGCGCGCCGACCGATCTCGATCAACTGGATCGCATTCAGCGCATCGATAACCGCGCCCGGCCCGACCGGCAGACCTGCAGCCCGCAGCGCGCGGGCGAAGCCGATGACGTTGTCGGCCATCTGGCCGGTGGGTGGGTTGAGGTGATCCATGGTCATCCGACTGGCTCGCTCATCGTGATCGACGTACCCGCCCCGCGGAAGCAAGGCCCCCTCTCCCGCTTGCGGGGGAGGGCTGGGGTGGGGGCGCAACGGACGCCGGGCTTGTGGCGGTCCCCTCCCCGACCCTCCCCCGCAAGCGGGAGAGGGAGCGCACCCGCGTTCGTGGCGTCGCCGGAGGCCAGATCAGTCGCTCGTCGCGTCCTTCAAAACCTTCTGCAGGTTATCGCCCTGCATCCGCGCAATGTCGTCCTGGTACTTCAGCAGCGCGCCGAGCGTATCGCCGACCACCTGCGGGGTCAGCGCGCGGGCGTCGAGTTCGGTGAGCGCGGTCGCCCAGTCGATGGTCTCGGCAACGCCCGGCGACTTGTAGAAATCCTGGTCGCGCAGCGCCTGCACGAAGGCCACCACCTGCGCCGACAGTTTTGCAGAAATGTTCGGCACCCGCGACTTGACGATGGCCAGCTCGCGGTCGGCCGACGGGAAATCGACCCAGTGATACAGGCAGCGTCGCTTCAGCGCGTCGTGGATTTCGCGAGTGCGGTTCGACGTCACAATGACGATCGGCGGCGCCGGCGCCTTGACGGTGCCGAATTCGGGAATGGTCACCTGGAAGTCGCTGAGGATTTCCAGCAGATAGGCTTCGAAGGCTTCATCGGCGCGGTCGAGTTCGTCGATCAGCAGCACCGGCGCGCCGTTGACGTCGGGCTCCAGCGCCTGCAGCAGCGGCCGCTTGATCAGATAGCGCTCGGCAAAGATGTCGCTGGAAAGCTGGTCGCGGTCGGTATCGCCGGCGGCTTCCGCCAGCCGGATCGCGATCATCTGCGAGGCGCTATTCCATTCATATACCGCAGAGGCGACGTCGAGGCCTTCATAGCATTGCAGCCGGATCAGCTTGCGGCCCAGCGCCGCCGACAGCACTTTGGCAATCTCGGTCTTGCCGACGCCGGCTTCACCTTCCAGGAACAGCGGCCGGCCCATCTTCAGCGCCAGGAACACCACCGTCGCCAGTGAGCGCTCGGCCAGATAGCCGCGGCTTGTCAGCATCTCCAGCGTCGCATCGACGGAGGCAGGCAGCGCCGATGTCGTGGTCATGAGCAAGCCATTCTGAACAAGATTATGCCCGGCTGTTGGCGGCTTCGACGGCGCGGCGCGCCAGCACGCCGATCAGATGCGCACGATATTCGGCGCTGCCGTGCAGGTCGCTGTTGAGGCCTTCGGCGGGCACCGTGAGACCGTCCAGCGCCTTGGGCGAGAATCGCTTCTTCAGCGCCTCTTCGAAGGCGGTGACGCGGAACACGCCTTCCGACCCGGCACCGGTCACCGTGACCCGGACGTCCGATGGACGCTTGGCGACGAACACGCCGACCAGCGCGTAGCGCGAGGCCTGGTTGCGGAACTTGATGTAGGCAGCCTTCTTGGCCACCGGAAACAGCACCTTGGTGATGATCTCGTCGGCCTCCAGCGCAGTGGTGAACAGCCCCTGGAAGAATTCTTCCGGCTTCAGCTTGCGCTTGTTGGTCACAATCGTGGCACCGAGCGCCAGCACGGCGGCCGGATAGTCGGCGGTCGGATCGTTGTTGGCGAGCGAGCCGCCGATGGTGCCCTTGTGCCGCACCGCGGGATCGCCGATCAGCGCCGCCAGTTCGGCCAGCGCCGGGAGCGCCTCGCCGACAATCGGGGAATTGGCGACATCCGCATGCTTGGCGGTAGCGCCGATCACCAGCGAGCGCCCCTTCATCTCGATGCCGTCGAGGCCTTCGACATGGGAGAGGTCGACGATATGCGGCGGCGCCGCGAGGCGCTGCTTCATCACCGGCACCAGCGTGTGGCCGCCGGCGATCAGCTTGGCATCTTCATTCTTGATCAGCAGGTTGGCAGCCTGCCGGACGGTCGCCGGACGATGATATTTAAATTCGTACATGGGAAATTCCTGGGTCGCGGTGCGCGGTGATCGCTGGCGTCGTGCGGTGAGGCAGCCTTAAGCGAGATCGGAGTTCGCCATCGCCTTGGCGCCGGCCGCGATCGACTGGACGATATTCTGATAGCCGGTGCAGCGGCACAGATTGCCTTCGAGCTCTTCGCGGATCAGGTGGTCGCTGAGATCGTGGCCCTTGCGATGGACCAGGTCGACGGCGGTCATGATCATGCCGGGCGTACAGAAACCGCACTGCAGACCATGGTTCTCGCGAAAGGCTTCCTGCATCGGATGCAGCGGCGCGCCGTCCGCGGCGAGACCCTCGATGGTGGTCACGGTGTGACCGTCGGCCATGACCGCGAGGGTGGTGCATGACTTCACCGCCTTGCCGTCGAGATGCACGACGCAGGCACCGCACTGCGAGGTGTCGCAGCCCACATGGGTGCCGGTCAACCGCAGGTTTTCACGAAGAAACTGCACTAGCAGCGTGCGCGGATCGATATTGCCGCTCACCTGATTGCCGTTCACGATCATGGAGATTTTGGCCATATGCACTCTCTTCATCCGCCTGGCCATTGCGTGGCCGCACGGTCATTAAAACCATTCCAGATCCATAATATGGCGCATCCCGGCAATGAGCAACCTCATGTCGGGGCGGCGAGCCATGTGCTGGGGGCACAAGTTCGGCACGTGTCCCGGATCTGCGAAGCAGCGCTACGTGCTGCATCGCGTCCGGGACAACTGCGAGGCCTCAGCCCTGAACGGCCTTGGCAAAGTTCGCGAAAAACTCGTCGGCGATCTTCTTGGCCGAACCGTTGATCAGGCGCTGCCCGAGCTGGGCCAGCTTGCCGCCGATCTGTGCCTCGACATTGTAGGTCAGCAGCGTGCCGCCGTCCTTGTCGGTCAAGGCGACCACTGCGCCACCCTTGGCGAAGCCGGCGACGCCGCCCTCGCCTTCGCCTGAAATCTTGTAGCCGTTCGGCGGATCGAGATCGCTGAGCGTGACCTTGCCCTTGAAGCGCGCCGACACCGGGCCGACCTTGATCTTGGCGGTGGCGCGAAAGCCGCCCTCCTCGGTGGTCTCGAGCTCTTCGCAGCCGGGGATGCAGGCCTTCAGGACCGCGGGATCGTTGAGCTTCGTCCACACCACTTCGCGCGGCGCGGCAAGCTGGACTTCGCCGCTCATCGTCATGGCCATGGGATTGTCTCCTGGAATCTTCGCCGCCTGGGATGGCGGCCGATATCCCAAGTAAAGCACAGGGGGAGCAAAGGAAAGAGCCCCCGGATCCTGGGGATCCATAATCGCGCCGCAACAATCGGGGTATTGGCACAGGAGGCCGGGAGTGGTTAGGGTCCGCGCAACATGAGCACCACCCTTTCCCCCTGCTGGCACCGCTGCTGTCCAGTGCCGCGATGCGCGCCGTCTGCGACGATGCCGCAACGTTGCAGCACATGCTCGATTTCGAGGCTGCGCTGGCGCGCGCCGAGGCGGCCACCGGCGTGATCCCGGCAAGTGCCGTGGCCGCGATTGCCGCCGCCTGCCGGAGCGACAAATTCGACCTGGCGGAATTAGCCGAAGCCGCGACTCGCTCCGGCAACACAGCCATTCCGCTGGTCAAGACGCTGACGGCCCATGTCGCGAAAGCCGACGCTGACGCCGCGCGCTACGTACACTGGGGCGCCACCAGCCAGGATGTCATCGACACCGCCACCATGCTTGGCCTGCGCGCTGCCATCGACGTGCTGCTCGTCGATCTCGACCGCGCCATCAAAGGCTTCGCCAGCCTCGCCAGGAAACATCGCGACACCGCAGTGGTGGCGCGGACCTGGCTCCAGCATGCCCTGCCGATGCCGTTCGGGCTGAAGCTCGCGGAATACGCTGCTGCACTGCAACGTTCAAAACTGCGGCTGGTGCGCCTTCGCAGCGAAGCGGTGGCGCTGCAGTTCGGCGGTGCCGCCGGCACGCTGGCCGCGCTCGGCGACAACGGCCTCAGAGTCGCCGACGCACTGGCGCGGGAATTGAATCTGCCGCTGCCGGATGCGCCGTGGCACACCCATCGCGACCGCATCGCGGAGGTCGCCTCGGTGCTGGCGATTCTCGCAGGCGGCTGCGGCAAGATTGCCCGCGACGTGTCGCTGCTGATGCAGACCGACGTCGCCGAGGCTTTCGAGCCAGCAGGCGAAGGCCGCGGTGGCTCCTCCACCATGCCGCACAAGCGCAACCCGGTCGCGTCGGCGATCGCACTGTCCGCCGCCACCATGGCGCCGAACCTGGCGGCAACGATCTTCGCCGCCCAGGTCCAGGACCACGAGCGCAGCGCCGGGCCGTGGCATGCGGAATGGCCGACCCTGCCCATGCTGCTGCTGGTCACGTCGGGCGGACTGGCCGCGATCGTCGATATCGCAGAAGGGCTTGAGGTCGACGCCGCCAGAATGCGGCTCAACCTCGACGCCACCCACGGGTTGATCATGGCCGAGGCCGTGACCTTTGCGCTGGCGGACAGACTCGGCAAGAGCGCCGCACATCATCTGGTCGAGGCCGCGACCAAGCAGGCGGTGGCGCAGAAGATACATTTGCGCGACGTGCTTACCGCCGATCCCCAGGTTGCCGCGCAACTCAGCGCCGACAGGATCGCAGAACTGTTCGAGCCGATGGCCTATCAGGGCGTCTCGCAGACGCTGATCGACCGGCTGCTGGCTTCGCTCGATTCCAAATAACAAACGCCTGAGGAGACACGCTATGCCCATGATCGATGCCGACGGTTGCCTGCTCAATGTCTCCGTCGAAGGCCGCGACGGCGGCCCGACCCTGATGCTGTCGAACTCGCTGGGCACCACCATGAAGATGTGGGAGCCGCAAATGGCGGCGCTGACCAAACTGTTTCGCGTGATCCGCTACGACCGCCGCGGTCACGGCAAGTCCGGCGTACCGACCGGCGGCTACTCCATGGAGCGCTATGGCAATGATGTGCTGGCGATCCTCGACGATCTCAACATCGACAAGGTCAACTGGTGCGGGCTGTCGATGGGCGGCATGGTCGGGCAATGGCTCGGCGCCAACGCACCGGAGCGGTTCGACCGCCTCATCCTGTCCAACACCGGCTGCTACTATCCCGACCCCACCAACTGGCACAACCGCATCAAGGCGGTGCGCGAGGGCGGCATAGCCGCCGTCGCCGATGCAGTCATTGCTGGCTGGCTCACCGCCGACTTCCGCGAGCGCGAACCTGTCATCACCGCCAACATGAAGGCGATGCTCGTGGCCAGCCCGGTGGTAGGCTATCTCGGCGCCTGCGAGGCGCTGTCGACGCTGGACCAGCGCGCGCTGCTGCCGAAGATCAAAAGCCCCACTCTGGTGATCGCCGGCCGACACGACATGGCCACGCCGGTCGCTGCCGGTGAATTCATCCGCAGCCAGATCCCCGGCGCCAGCCTGACCATTCTCGACGCCGCGCATATTTCCAATGTCGAACAGCCGCACGCGTTTACGGACGCAGTGGTCGGCTTTCTGACGCAACGATAAGCGGAGCGATCCCATGGATGACCAACAGCGCCGCGACAACGGCACCGCACAGCGACGCAAGGTTCTGGGCAATGCCTGGGTCGACAAGTCGGCGGCCGGCAAGAACGCCTTCAATGGCGACTTCCTCGACCTGATCAGCCGCTACGCCTGGGGTGAGATCTGGACCCGGCCGCACTTCGACGAACGCACCCGCCGCGTGCTTGTGATCGGCACCATGGTGGCGCTTGGCCAGTGGGATGAATTCCGGCTGCATGTCCGCGCCGCGCTGGCGGCAGGCAGTTTCACGCCCGACGACATCAAGGAAATCCTCCTGCAGCAGGCGATCTATTGCGGGGTTCCCGCCGCCAATCATGCGGTCAAGGAGGCCGCAGGAATCGTTCAGGAGATGGGCCTGCTGAAGGAATAGACGCCGGCATTGCCGGCGCGTTCGGGGGCGGCCTTGGCGGCCTCCGGCGCGACGCGCAGCAACGGCGGTTCCATCGCCATCAGGATGGCGGTGCCGAGCAGTAGCAGCAGTTCGGTGACATGCAGTTTCATGGCGGCGGTCTCGCCGACCTTGTACGCCATGATCATGCTGAGAAAGCTGATCACGCTGCCGATCCCCAGCGCGATGGCCAGCGCCTCGTCACAGCCGCCGGTCTTGCGGATCGACGCCCGGGTGGTGAACAGCAGGAACACCGCGAAGAACGCCACTACGGTCAGCTTGCCCAGCGCCAGCAGCCAGGCAAAGCGCACCGTGCTCATGGTTCCGATCTGCATGTAGTCGCTGAAAAACAGCGCCATCGACACGTTGGCGCGCTCATAGAGGCCATGGATCGGCGAAATCATGATCTTGAATGAGGTGATGGTCCAGGCGGGAATAAAATAGCACGCCAGAAGCGCGCCGTTGAAACTGCTGATCCGCCAGTTCTGGTACATTGCCCGTTCCGCCAACACTGTCGCCCGCAACCCGAGTCGAGCCCGACATCGGCGAGGTAACCTTCGCTAGCCCGGGCAGGCAACGGTAACCCTTTATTTACCTTAATTTCAGCGAGGACGGGATAACCGCCACCGGCGGTCGTTCTCGCTTGCCAAATGAAAAAGCCCCGCCTTCCGGCGGGGCCTCCCTGTTTCCACTTTTCGGCCGGCTGCGCTGCTAGCGCTCGCCCTGCCCGCCACCCGGCTGCTGGCCGCCCTGTTGCTGACCGCCCTGGCGGTTCGGATCCTGCTGCTGCTGTCCGGGCTTCTGGCCGCCGCCCTGCTGCTGGCCGGGCTTCTGACCTGGGCTCTGATTCTGCTGGCCCGGATTCTGGTTCTGATTGGACATTCTGCAATCTCCCTTGTTGAACCATTCAACGCATAGACAACTGGCGCCCAGGAAATTGGTTTCTGTTCCCGGGTGATCATTGCGCGGCGATTTAATGACAGCATGGAGTCCGGAACTGCACTGCAGTGCGATAAAAAATACGCCATGTGCAGCTCACTTTAGTCGCAGTGCACACGGTTGCGGCGCCTTGTGCACGCTGTTAGAAAACGATGACCGACGATGTTCCGGCTGCCGGGATGTCGCCCGCGTCTTTCACGGCAGACACGACAGCGCATGGACTATTTCGCCCAGCAGTTGATCAACGGACTCGTGCTCGGCTCGATCTACGGCCTGATCGCCATCGGCTACACGATGGTCTACGGCATCGTCGGCATGATCAACTTCGCTCATGGCGACATCTTCATGATCGGCGGTTTCATCGCGCTGATCACCTTCCTGATCCTGGTCTCCATCGGCCTCACCGTAGTACCGGTGATCCTGCTGATCGTGCTGCTGGTGTCGATGGCGGTTACGGCCCTGTATGGCTGGACCATCGAACGCATCGCCTACCGGCCGTTGCGGCACTCGTTCCGCCTCGCGCCGATGCTGTCGGCGATCGGCATGTCCTTCGTGCTCACCAATTACTCGCAGGTCGCCCAGGGCGCGCGGGTCAAGCCGGTGCCGCCGATCATCACCGGCGGCTACACGCTGCATGAAGGTGCCGGTGGCTTTGCCGTGCGGCTGTCCAATGTGCAGATCATCGTCGTGATCACCACCATCGTACTGCTGGCGATCTTCACCTACCTCGTCGCGCGCACCCGGTTCGGCCGCGACATGCGCGCCTGCGAGCAGGACCAGACCATGGCGTCCCTGCTCGGCGTCGACGTCGATCGCACCATCTCCATGACCTTCGTGATCGGCGCCGCGCTCGCCGCGGTCGCCGGCATGATGTACCTGCTGTATTACGGCCTGGTCGACTTCTTCATGGGCTTCGTCGCCGGCATCAAGGCGTTTACCGCCGCCGTGCTCGGCGGCATCGGCTCTCTGCCCGGCGCGATGCTCGGCGGCCTGCTGATCGGCCTGATCGAGACCCTGTGGGCGGCGTATTTCTCGACCGAGTACAAGGATGTCGCGGCGTTCTCGATCCTGATCGTCGTGCTGATCTTCCTGCCGACCGGCCTGCTCGGCCGGCCGGAAGTCGAAAAAGTTTGATGGCCGTGGCAGCCAACGCCGCTCACGCCAAAGTCGCCCGCGGCCCGGATCTGGCGTTCACCTTCAAGAAGGCGCTGATCTCCGCGCTGGTGGCCCTGGTGCTGTTCTCGCTGATGATCGGCGTGCGCACCGAGGCCGGCCCCAGCGGCCAACTGATTTACTGGACGCGGTTCGGCGATCTCGCGATCATGGTCGCCGTGGTGTTCGGCGGCAGTATCGTGGTCGAGCTGTTGCGCGCCTGGTGGGGACCGGTCGACACCATCAGGATCGTGACGCCCGGGACCACGAAGGCGCTCGCCGTGGCGCGCCGCGCCATCGCGCCGGTGCTGCTGATCTTCACGTTTCTGGTGCCGGTGATCTTCTACGACCAGCGCTACATCCTCGATCTCGGCATCCTTGTGCTGACCTATGTGATGCTCGGTTGGGGGCTTAACGTGGTGGTCGGCCTCGCCGGCCTGCTCGACCTCGGCTACGTCGCCTTCTACGCGGTCGGCGCCTATTCCTACGCGCTGCTGGCGACCAATTTCGGCCTGTCGTTCTGGATCTGCCTGCCGCTCGCCGGCATCCTGGCGGCGTTCTTCGGCGTGCTGCTCGGCTTCCCGGTGCTGCGGCTGCGCGGCGATTATCTCGCCATCGTCACGCTGGCGTTCGGCGAAATCATCCGCCTCGTCATCATCAACTGGCAGGATCTCACCGGCGGCCCCAACGGCGTATCGGGCATCCCGCGCCCGACCTTCTTCGGCATTCCGCTGTCGCCGGGCGACGACGGCCTCGCGGCGCGGCTCGGCATCGAATTCTCGCCCACCCATCGCATCGTGTTCCTGTTCTACCTGATCCTGGCATTGGCGCTGCTGACCAACTGGGTCACCATCCGGCTGCGCGCGCTGCCGATCGGCCGCGCCTGGGAAGCGCTCCGCGAGGACGAGGTCGCCTGCCGCGCGCTCGGCATCAACACCACCACGACGAAACTCACCGCCTTCGCGACCGGCGCCATGTTCGCCGGCTTTGCCGGCCTCGTTCTTCGCCACGCGACAGGGCTTCATCAGCCCGGAATCCTTTACTTTCCAGGAATCGGCGCTGGTGCTGGCCATTGTCGTGCTCGGCGGATTGGGCTCGCAGCTCGGCGTGGCGCTGGCGGCGCTGACCATGATCGGCGGCTTCGAACTGTTCCGCGGCCTCGAGCAGTACCGCATGCTGGTGTTCGGCTTCGCCATGGTGCTGCTGATGATCTGGCGGCCGCGCGGATTGATCGGCCACCGCGCGCCGACCGTGTTCCTGAATCACCAGACCACGATCTCCGCTGATATCGTCGAGGAAGCCCGCCAGTGAGCGACCGGATCCTCAGCGTGGAAAATCTGTCGATGCGCTTCGGCGGCATCGTCGCCGTCAACGAACTGTCGTTCGCCGCCGAGCGCGGCAAGATCACCGCCCTGATCGGCCCCAACGGCGCCGGCAAGACCACGGTGTTCAATTGCATTACCGGCTTCTACAAGCCGAGCGGCGGCAGCATCCGGCTCAGTCACGACGGCGCCGAATTCAGACTCGAACGCCTCAACGACTTCCGGATTTCCAAGGTCGCAAAGGTCGCGCGCACATTCCAGAACATCCGGCTGTTTCCGGGCATGACGGCGCTGGAAAACCTGATGGTGGCGCAGCACAACGCGCTGATGAAGGCGTCGGGCTATACGTTCCTGGGCCTGTTCGGCGTGCCATCCTATCGCGCCGCCGAGAAGCGCGCGATGGATCTGGCGCGCAACTGGCTCGACCGGATCGGCCTGCTCGGCCGCGCCGACGATGCGGCCGGCGAACTGCCCTATGGCGACCAGCGCCGCCTCGAGATCGCGCGTGCCATGTGCACTGAACCGGCCCTGCTCTGCCTCGATGAGCCCGCCGCAGGCCTGAACGAGCGCGAGAGCGCCAGCCTGAGCGAGCTCTTGCTGAAGATCCGCGACGACTGGGGCACCTCGATCCTGCTGATCGAGCACGACATGAGCGTGGTGATGGAAATCTCCGACCACATCGTTGTGCTGGACTACGGCGTCAAGATCGCCGACGGCACCCCGCAGTCGATCCGCGATAATCCCAAGGTGATCGCGGCCTATCTCGGCGCCGAGGAAGACGAAGTCGAAACCATCGAAGCGGAGTTGGGGCTGTGAGGTCATTGCCACACACTCCGTCATGGCCGGGCCTGTCCCGGCCATCCACGCCCGCAGGCGCCGGCGCACATGGTTGCGTGGATAGCCGGCACAAGGCCGGCCATGACGGCGGAGAGGTCATGCGATGAACTCTTCCACCCCCATGCTCGCCATCCAGAATCTTCGCGCGTCCTACGGCAAGATCGAAGCGTTGCGCGGCGTCGACGTCACCATCGCCCGCGGTGAAATCGTGGCATTGATCGGCGCCAATGGCGCCGGCAAGTCGACGCTGATGATGACGATCTTCGGCAGGCCGCGCGCCAGGTCCGGGACCATCGTCTACGACGGCACGGACATCACCGGCGTGCCGACCCACGAGATCGCGCGCATGCGCATCGCCCAGTCGCCGGAAGGCCGCCGCATCTTTCCGCGCATGAGCGTCGCGGAAAACCTGCAGATGGGCGCCGACGCCACCGACACCAGCCCGGCGGACCGCGCGGCCGGCCTCGACAAGGTACTGGCGCTGTTTCCGCGGCTGAAGGAGCGCATGACCCAGCGCGGCGGCACGCTGTCCGGTGGCGAGCAGCAGATGCTGGCGATCGGCCGCGCGCTGATGAGCCGGCCGCGGCTGCTGCTGCTCGACGAGCCCTCGCTGGGCCTCGCGCCATTGATCGCCAAACAGATTTTCGACGCCATCCGCGTCCTCAACCGGCAGGACGGCCTCACCGTGCTGATCGTCGAGCAGAACGCCAATCACGCGCTGCGCCTCGCCCATCGCGGCTACGTCATGGTCAACGGGCTGATCACGCTGACCGGCACTGGCGCGGACCTGCTCAAGGCGCCGGAAATCCGCTCTGCCTATCTCGAAGGTGGAAGGCACGCGTGACCAAGGGCGAACCGGATGTCTCCTGCCATCAACGTCCGTGACAGAAGCAAGACACCGCGACCGCTTCAACCAAGAGAAATTCGCCGATGCCTCACGATAATTATCTGACATTCGCCACGGTTTAAAGATACCTACTTCACCATCGACAACTTCAAGCCGGCCCTGGAGACTTCCATATGAAACTGATCAAACTCATCGGCCTCACGCTGGGCGCGTCTGTCGCGCTATCGTCCGCCGTGCTGGCGCAGGACATTCGCGTCGGTGTCGCCTCGTCGATGACCGGCGGCGAAGCCGCCTTCGGCCGCCAGTTCAAGAATGGTGCCGAACTCGCGGTTGCCGACATCAATGCCGCCGGTGGCTTGCTCAACAAGAAGCTCGCGCTGGAAGTCGGCGACGATGCCTGCGATCCCAAGCAGGCCCGTTCGATCGCCGAGAAGTTCGCCAGCTCCGGGATCCCGTTCGTCGCCGGTCACTATTGTTCGTCGTCGTCGATCCCGGCGTCGGAAGCCTATGCGGACGGCAACGTGCTGCAGATCTCCCCGGGCTCGACCAATCCGTTGTTCACCGAGCGCAAGCTGTGGAACGTGCTGCGCGTCTGCGGTCGCGACGACCAGCAGGGTCTGGTTGCCGCCGAGTACATCGCCAAGAATTACAAGGGCAAGAACGTCGCCATCCTCAACGACAAGACCACCTACGGCAAGGGACTGGCCGACGAGACCAAGAAGGCGCTTAACAAGGTCGGCTTCACCGAGAAGATGTTCGAGAGCTACAACAAGGGCGACAAGGACTTCAACTCCATCGTCTCGCGGCTGAAGCGCGACAACATCGATCTGGTCTATATCGGCGGCTATCATCAGGAAGCCGGCCTGATCCTGCGCCAGATGCGCGACCAGGGACTGAAGACCGTGCTGATGGCGGGCGACGCCATCAACGACAAGGAATTCGCCTCGATCACCGGCCCGGCTGCCGAAGGCACCCTGTTCACCTTCGGCCCCGACCCGCGCAACAAGCCGACCGCCAAGGCCATCGTCGACCGCTTCAAGGCCAAGAACATCGATCCCGAAGGCTACACGCTGTACACCTACGCCGCGTTCCAGGTGTGGTCGCAGGCGGTGAAGAAGGTCAATTCGACCGACCCGAAGAAGGTGATCGAGGCCATCAAGGCCGGCGAGTGGGACACCGTCCTCGGCAAGCTGGCCTTCGATGCCAAGGGCGATATCAAGGCGCTCGATTACGTCGTCTACAAATGGGATGCCAAGGGCGACTACGCCGAACTGAAGCCGATGTAACGGCCGCTCCCGCCAGCGAAACGACCGGCACGTTCTGCGTGTCCGGTTGTTTCGGCCACGAATGAGGCCCGCCCCCGACAGTCTTGCGACGACCTGCCGCAGCGAGACACTACGGCGGGCCGCGCGTGCCTGTAAATTGCCGGTGACTTGACATCGAAATAGGGTGAGACTGATCCTCGCTTCCGACCGCTGGATGGCACGCGGCGGGAAAACCCTTTGCGAGGATCATTTCATGAAACCGTTCCGACTGATCGGCCTGGCCTTCGCAGCAACGCTGCTATCGACGGCGGCCTTCGCCCAGGACATCAACGTGGCTGTGGCCGGTCCGATGACCGGCGGCGAATCCGCCTTTGGCAGGCAGATGAAGAACGGCGCCGAACAGGCGGTGACCGATCTCAATGCCGCCGGCGGCGTGCTCGGCAAGAAGCTGGCACTGGAGGTCGCCGACGATGCCTGCGACCCCAAGCAGGCGCGTTCGGTTGCCGAGAAGCTCGGCAGCTCCAAGGTGCCGTTCGTGGCCGGGCACTTCTGCTCGTCGTCGTCGATCCCCGCCTCGGAAGCCTATGCCGACGCCAACGTGCTGCAGATCACCCCGGCTTCGACCAATCCGCTGTTCACCGAGCGCAAGCTGTGGAACGTGCTGCGCGTCTGCGGCCGCGACGACCAGCAGGGCCTGGTCGCGGCGGACTACATCGCCAAGAACTTTGCCGGCAAGAATGTCGCAATCCTCAACGACAAGACCACCTACGGCAAGGGACTGGCCGACGAGACCAAGAAGGCGCTCAACAAGGCCGGCTTCACCGAAAAAATGTTCGAGAGCTACAACAAGGGCGACAAGGACTTCAATTCTATCGTCTCGCGGCTGAAGCGCGACAACATCGATCTGGTCTATGTCGGCGGCTATCACCAGGAAGCCGGCCTGATCCTGCGCCAGATGCGCGACCAGGGCCTGAAGACCATCCTGATGGCCGGCGACGCCATGAACGACAAGGAGTTCGCCTCGATCACCGGCCCCGCCGCCGAAGGCACCCTGTTCACCTTCGGGCCGGACCCGCGCTACAAGCCGACCGCCAAGGCCATCGTCGAGAAGTTCAAGGCCAAGAACATCGATCCCGAAGGCTACACATTGTACACCTACGCGGCATTCCAGGTGTGGTCGCAGGCCGCGGCCAAGGCCGGCTCGACCGATCCGAAGAAGGTGATGGACGTCATCAAGGCCGGCGAATGGGACACCGTTCTCGGCAAGATGGCCTTCGACGCCAAGGGCGACATCAAGGCGATCGACTATGTCGTCTACAAGTGGGACGCCAAGGGCAACTACACCGAGATCAATCCCAAGGGGACGTGAGCGGAGTCGTCTCGCAGATCTCGTTCCCCGGACGCGATGCAACCTAGCGAAGCGAAGCTTCGCGCGGAAGTGTTGCTTCGCAGATCCGGCCCAGGTTCTTTAAACAATCGGGATCCCGCATCTGCGGAGCGGCATAAGAATGCCGCGCCGCGCGCGGGAAACAATCAGCTTCACCCGAAATTCTGCAGCGCCGGAAACGTCTCCAGCAGCCAGATGCTGACATTGCTCACCGCGCCGGTGAGGAAGCCGATGCCGGTGATGACCATCAGCACGCCCATGACCCGTTCGACCGTGGCGAGGTGGCGCTTCATCCGCGCGAACAGGCTGGAGAACTGCTCGACCATCAGCGCCGCCAGCAGGAAGGGAATGCCGAGCCCGGCGGAATACACCGCCAGCAGGCCCGCGCCCTTGGTCACGGTCGCCTCCGCCGCAGCCACCGACAGGATGGCCGCGAGGATCGGCCCGATGCACGGCGTCCAACCGAAGGCGAAGGCCAGCCCCATCGCATAGGCGCCCCACAGGCCGACGGGCTTGGCCATCGCCAGGCGGCCCTCGCGCATCAGCAGGCCGATCCGGGTCAGGCCGAGAAAGTGCAGGCCCATCAGGATGATGACCACGCCGGCGACGATCGACAGTTCGGCGGAATATGCGCGGATCACGCTGCCGACCAGGCTGGCGCTGGCGCCGAGCGCCACGAAGACCGTGGAAAAACCCAGCACGAACATCAGCGCGGAAATCATCACCGCCCGCTTCGAGGTCGCGTCGGGTTCGTCGGCGGCGACGTGCTCGATGGTGGCGCCGGTCAGATAGATGAGATAGGGCGGCACCAGCGGCAGCACGCAGGGCGACAGGAAGCTGACGAGGCCGGCGAGCAGCGCCGCCGGAATGGTGACATCGTGAATCATGCGGCTAGATGCACCGCCCGCGTGCCCCGATGCAAGGCCCGTGGCGGGCCTCCTGCGGATGTGATCGGGCGTGATCGGTCCTCTTTCCCCTCTCCCCCAGCGAAGCGAAGCTTCGCGCCGCGGGAGAGGGTGGATCGAACGCGCGAAGCGGGTTCGAGACGGGAGAGGGGTTGCACAAACAACAACCGTGTCGAAGATGCCCTCTCCCGCCTTCGCTTCGCGAAGGCACCCTCTCCCGCGGCGCGCAGCTTCGCTGCGCTGGGGGAGAGGGGAAGAAAGAGCGTCCCATGAAGAATCTCCTCACCGATATCGCCGGCGTCCGCGTCGGCCACGCCGACGACGCCACCGTCGCCTCCGGGGTCACCGCGATCCTATTCGATACCCCGGCGGTGGCAGCGATGGACATCCGCGGCGGCGGCCCGGGCACCCGCGAAAGCGCCCTGCTCGATCCCGTCAACACCGTGGAGCGGATCGACGCCATCGCGCTGGCCGGCGGCTCGGCCTTCGGGCTGGAGGCCGGCGGCGGCGTCCAGGCCTGGCTCGCCGAACACGGCCGCGGTTTCAGGATACGCGACGCCGTCATTCCCATCGTGCCCGGCGCGATCTGCTTCGACCTGCTCAACGGCGGCGACAAGAACTGGGGCCGCTACGCCCCCTATCGCGAGCTCGGCTATGTCGCCGCCGCCGCCGCCAGCACCAGCTTCGCGCTGGGCAGCGTCGGCGCCGGGCTCGGCGCCACCACGGCGAATTTCAAGGGCGGCGTCGGCTCGGCCTCGGCGACCACGCCGGACGGCGTCAAGGTCGCGGCACTCGCCGTGGTCAATGCCGTCGGCAGCGTCACCGTCGGCGACGGGCCGTGGTTCTGGGCGGCGCCGTTCGAGGTCGACGGCGAGTTCGGCAGCCGCGGCTGGCCGGAGGCCTTCACGCCGTCCATGCATGCGATGCGCATCAAGGGCGGCCCTGCAGCGACCGCAGTGGAGAATACCACGCTGGCCGTCGTGGTCACCGACGCCATCCTGACCAAGTCGCAGGCCAAACGTCTGGCCATGATGGCGCAGACCGGCTTTGCCCGCGCCATCTATCCGGTGCACGCACCGCTCGATGGCGACATCGTGTTCGCCGCCGCGACCTGCGAAAAGCCGGTCGATCCGCTGGTCGGGCTGACGGAACTGGGCATGCTGGCCGGCAACGCGATGGCGCGGGCGATCGCGCGCGGCGTTTTCGCGGCGAAAGCGCTGCCGTTCCCGGACGCGCTGCCGGCGTGGAAGGACCGTTTCTGACCGGGCAACAAAAGCCGGCCGCCGGCGTTGCATGATCGAGGAGCCGCTGACGCCATGCCATCCACAGCGATCAGCCATCTCGCCTATGACGCGGCCAGCCGCGAACTGCTGGTAATCTTCACCAGCGGCCGGCGCTATCGCTATGAGGATGTCGGGCCGGAGCTGTTCACGGCGTTCAGTCATGCGCCGTCACGCGGCGCGTTCTTCAATCGCGAGGTCCGCGACCGCTATGCGTATCGCGAGGTGACGCCGGGATCAGGCGCTGACCGACATCGACGACGCGCCTGAATTCGAGATTGCCTGGGCCTGCTTCTGGATCATCTGCTCGATGAAATTATACGACTTGGTGGCGCTGGACGATGCGGCGTTGGTCGGCGCCGAGGTCATCGACACCTTGGAGCCGTCGGCATAGGTGGTCGACGTGGTGGTGGTGCCGTCGGCATTCAGCGTGGTGGTGCTGGTGGCCCCCGTCGCATCCGAACCGTTGCTGGAGCCGCCAGCATCGGATCCGCTGGAGCCGCCGCTCTTCGCAGTGTGATGGTGCCCGCCGCCATGGCCCTTCAGGGCGGAGGACATTTCGTCGAGGCTCACCGAGCCGTCGCCGTTCTTGTCGAGCTTGGCGAACACCTTGTCGGCATTGGCGGTGTTGGTGCCGCCGGCGCCGAGCTTGTCCTCGAATTCGGCCTTGCTGACCTTGCCGTCGCCATCGCTGTCGAGCTGTGCGAACAGATCCTTCAGCGCCGCCGAACGGCTCTTGGTCGCCGTGGAACTGGCTGACGCCACCGAAGTACTATCGGCCGAGCCGGTCGACGCGGTCGTTGCCTGGCCCTGTGCCGCGAGCAGCGCGCTCATGGTGCTCGTCGACAGCGTGCCGGTGCTTGCGGAGCTGTGGATCACCGGCTTGGCGGCGGTGGTGTCGCCGGAGGCCTTGCTGTCGGCATCGAAGATCGAGGCAGCGTTCTGCGTGACGCCGGTCTTGGCGGTCGCCGATGACGTCGAGCCCTTCTTCGAGGTCAGCGCCTGCAGGGCGTCGAGTGCCGTCGTCGCGGCCGTAAGAGCTGCCAGCATATTGAGACTCCTGCTCAAGCCGCATGCGGCGTGAATTCCCTGAGCCAATGGTCAGCAAGCGCCGTGCCATCGAAAAAACCTCGTGATAACAATGGCCTTCAGGGAGCAGCGACGATGGCGCTCCCGGCAAATCGTGCCGTTGCGGCAGAAACTGCCGCGCCGCAAACGGCCGGACGCTGCGCTGGCCCGCATTGCCGCTCGGCCGGCTGCATGGTACCCGGAAGCCCTCTCCAACCATCAGGAAATGCCGATGTCACAGTCCTTCGCGCCCCGCCCGCTGGTCATCGCACCGTCGATCCTGGCTGCCGATTTCTCCAGGCTCGGCGAGGAAGTCCGCGCGGTGGACGAAGCCGGCGCCGACTGGCTGCATCTCGACGTCATGGACGGCCATTTCGTGCCGAACATTTCCTACGGGCCCGATGTCATCAAGGCGATGCGCCCGCACACCAAGAAGATCTTCGACGCGCATCTGATGATCGCGCCCTGCGATCCCTACCTCGAAGCCTTCGCCAAGGCCGGCTGCGACCACATCACCGTGCATGCCGAGGCCGGCCCGCATCTGCACCGTTCGCTGCAGGCGATCCGCGCGCTCGGCAAGAAGGCCGGCGTCTCGCTCAACCCCGGCACGCCGCTCTCGGCCATCGAATACGTCATCGACATGGTCGACCTGATCCTGGTGATGTCGGTCAACCCCGGCTTCGGCGGCCAGGCCTTTATTACGTCCGCGCTCGGCAAGATCAGCGATCTGCGCGCCATGACCGCGGGCCGCCCGATCGACATCGAGGTCGACGGCGGCGTCTCCGCCGCGGTGTCCGGCCAACTGGCCGCCGCCGGCGCCAATGCGTTCGTCGCCGGCTCCGCGGTGTTCAAGGGCGGCACGGTGGCGAGCTACAAGGCGAACATCGACGGCATCCGCGGCGCCGCGGCGAATGCGCGCGGGGAGATGGTTTAGGCGCGGAGTCTTCAATGCGAGAATGCGTTGCTGCAGGAGGCTCTGGGTAGGAATTCCGTCGCGCCTATCCTCACGGTCGCCGAAGAAACTGATCATTAAAACGAAGCCGAAATTCGTCGATAGCTTCCTCGAAACGACCAAATCCTTCCTGACGCATGAGGGCGGCAAATCCGACGCTTCGCTCTGTCCCAATAATCGCGGACCAGTAATACTGAATCATCCCAGCTGCATCCCGCTCCTTCATTCGCATAATGGTGAAGCGAATTCCTTGTTTTAGCCTTGCCGAGGCTGTACCTGAATCAAGTATTGGGTTGAAAATTCGCTCCTCTAGGAAGCTCATAATCTCAGTTTCTTTTGGTCCGAGCTCTGACAATAAATCATCCTTACACGTTGCATGAGAACACTAAGCACAACAACTCGCGCAATTGGCAAGTAGCCCGCATGAGCGCAGCGACATGCGGGGCAGCGCTCCATAATTCCCGCATCTCGCTGCGCTCATGCGGGCTACAACTATACTCCGTCCCGCGTCGCCGCGCGGGCCGGACGCACCACGGTGACGCTGCAATTGGCTTCGGCGGCGACTTTCGCCGACACGCTGCCGAGCAGGCTGCGCAGCCTGGAATTCTGTCGCGCGCCGATGATGATGTGGTCGACCTTGTTGGAGTCGGCGAATTGCAGGATCGCCGCGGCCGGATCGATCGCCTCCAGCACATGGGTCGACAGCCGGTTGGGATCGAGCTTCAGCGGCTGCGCCCAGTGCTTCAGCATGACCAGGCGATCGACGTGCTTGTTGCTCTGGTTCTCGTCAAGCGTGTGGTCGACGGCGAGGCGATTGAGCCTGAGCACGTTGAGACAGGCCAGCCGCGCCGCCGGCAATGTCGCGAGAATCCGGCCGGCGGTGACGCGCAGCGCCGCGTTCAGCTCCGGAGCGCCTTCGGTGGTGTCCAGCGCGATGGCCACGATGGGCGAGGCGTCGAGCTGGGCGGCGAGATCGGCCTTGGCCCTGGGCTGCGAGATATTGCCGTTGAAACGGCGGCGCCACACGGTGCTGAGCGGATCGCGCTTGAGCCGCTCCGAACGCGCGGTGAGTTTGACCTGGTCGGGATGGCCGAGATCGAAGGCCAGCTGCGCCGCGGTGGGATGCCGCCACTTGGGCTCGGTCTCCAGGCAGCGCAGCACGATCTCCTGCAGCCAGGGCGGATAGTCGGCGCGCAGTTTGCGCGGTGGCACCGGATCGCGCCACAGCCGCCGCTTCATGCCGCGCAGGGTTTCGCTTTCGCCAAAGGGCCGTTCGCCGGTGGTGAAGAAGTACAAGAGCACGCCGAGCGAAAACAGGTCGCTGCGCGGATCGTCGCGCACGCCGAGCAGCCGCTCCGGCGCCATATAGGGCGCGGTGCCGTAGGGCAGCCGGAATTCCTCCTGCAGCAGGTCCGGCAGCTGGTTGTGATGCGACAGGCCGAAATCGATCAGCACCGCCTCACCGCTGTCGCGAAACATCACGCTGCTCGGTTTGATGTCGTGATGAATGACGTTCTGCCGGTGCAATTCGTCCAGCGCCACCGCCACCTTGCCGACGATCGCCACGGCTTCGTCATAGGGCAGCGGCAATTCCGGCAGTCGCGCATAGAGCGTCGCGCCGGGAATGCGCTCGATCACCACATAAGGCTGCTTCGCAAAATCGCCGGCACCGAAACATTTCGGGACGTGCACGCCGGACAGCCGCGGCACGATCATCTGCTCCATCTCGAAGCCGACGATGGCGGCGGGATCGTCGCCCTCGGAAATGCGCGGGATCTTCATCAGCAGCGGCATGGCGATGTCCGGCCGGGTCACACTCCACAGCGTCGCCATACCGCCGCGATGCACGCATTCGCCGACGACAAAACCGTCGATCACCGCGCCGGGCTCAACCAGATGCCGCCCCATGGCTCACCTCCCCACCAGCAGCCGGTCGGCCAGCCAGACCGGCAGGCCATTGTCGCGAATGCGCTTCGCCGCTGCCTCGACATCGTAGGGCACGCGGCAATAGGTGATCTCGCGGCTGATGGTATCGAGCAGCGCGAAGGCCGCCGCCGGATTGCCGTCGCGCGGCTGGCCGACCGAGCCCATCACCGCCAGCCAGCGCCGCCCCTGCAGCAGCGGCACGGCGACGTCCGCGCTCGGCACGAAGCTGGTCATCTTCGCCGTCACCGACATGGAATACAGCGCCGGCTTGTGGATGTGGCCGCAGAAAGTGACATGCGCCTGGGTCGCGATCAGGCAGCGCGCAGCGTCGGAGACATCGGTCACATAGCGCCACCGGGCCGGCTGGCTGGCCTCGGAATGCACATAGAGACGCTCGCCATCCTCGACGGTCAGCGGCAGGTCGGCGAGAAAGCGCCGCTGTTCGGCGCCGAGCCGGCCGCGGGTCCATTCGATGGCGGCCTGGGCCTCGGCATTCATGGTCTCGGAGGGCGTGCCGACGGCATAATCGTGGTTGCCTTGCACGGCCACGGCGCCGGCCGCGACCAGTTCCATCACGGTATCGACCACCCATTCCGGATCGGCGCCGTAGCCAACGAAATCGCCGAGCAGCACCATGCGCTCCGCGCCGCGCGCACGCGCCGCAGCGAGGCAGGCCTCGAACGCCTCCCGGTTGCCATGGATATCCGCAAAGATCGCCAGCAGCACATTTTCTCCCTTGCCGCATGATAACGGCCAGCCGGCCGGTCGGTTTGACCGACATCAAACGGTGCCGCACCGGCTGGCTCCCTGCTTACGGTAAAACCCGCTGGCGGGCGATCCGCTTGTTCCCTCCCCCTCCCGATCTGCTAAAGCGCGGCGTAACCCCCAACAGCACGAGTCCTCCATGATCCCCCGCTACACCCGTCCGGAAATGGCTGCCATCTGGGAGCCGCAGAGCCGCTTCAAGATCTGGTTCGAGATCGAGGCCCATGCGGCGGATGCGCTGGCGGAACTGGGCGTGATCCCCAAGGATGCGGCGAAAACCATCTGGGCCAAGGCCAAGGACGCCACCTTCGACGTGGCGCGCATCGACGAGATCGAGCGCGAGACCAAGCACGACGTCATCGCCTTCCTGACCCATCTGGCCGAGATCGTCGGCCCCGAGGCGCGCTTCGTGCACCAGGGCATGACCTCCTCGGATGTGCTCGACACCTGCCTCAACGTGCAGCTGACGCGCTGCGCCGACATCCTGATCGCCGACGTTGACCGGCTGCTGGCCGCGCTCAAGACCCGTGCCTTCGAGCACAAGATGACCCCGACCATCGGCCGCTCCCACGGCATCCATGCCGAGCCGGTGACGTTCGGTCTGAAGCTCGCTTACGCCTTTGCCGAGTTCACCCGCGCCCGCGAACGGCTCGTAACCGCGCGCAAGGAAGTGGCGACCTGCGCCATCTCCGGTGCTGTCGGCACCTTCGCGCAGATCGATCCGCGCGTCGAAGCCCATGTGGCCAAGGCCATGGGCCTGACCCCCGAGCCGATCTCCACCCAGGTGATCCCGCGCGATCGCCACGCCATGTACTTCGCCACGCTCGGCGTGATCGCCTCGTCCATGGAGCGCCTCGCCACCGAGATCCGCCACATGCAGCGCACCGAAGTGCTGGAAGTGGAGGAGTTCTTCTCCGAGGGCCAGAAGGGCTCCTCGGCGATGCCGCACAAGCGCAACCCGGTGCTGACCGAGAACATCACCGGCCTCGCCCGCATGGTGCGCGCCTATGTGACCCCGGCCATGGAGAACGTGGTGCTGTGGCACGAGCGCGACATCTCGCACTCCTCGGCCGAGCGCATGTTCGGACCGGACGCCACGGTGACGCTGGACTTCGCGCTCAACCGCCTGGCCGGCGTGATCGAGAAACTGCTGGTCTATCCGGCCAACATGCAGAAGAACCTCGACCGCCTCGGCGGCCTCGTCCATTCGCAGCGCCTCCTGATCGCGCTGACCCAGAAGGGCGCCTCGCGCGAGGACGCCTACAAGCTCGTGCAGCGCAACGCCATGCCGGTGTGGCGCGGCGAAGGCGACTTCCAGACGCTGCTGAAGAAGGACGCCGACGTGAAGAAATATCTCACGGATGCGGAGATCGAGGAACAGTTCGATCTCGGCTATCACTTCAAGCACGTCGATACGATCTTCAACCGCGTGTTCGGAGAGAGCTGATCGCCGGTTCTTAACCTCTCCCCGCCTGCGGGGAGAGGTCGGAGTCCTGAGCGGAGCGAGGGGCTCCGGGTGAGGGGGATTCCGCGTTTCACTCGAGAGTCCCCTCACCCGGCATCCACGCTTCGCGTGAATGCCGACCTCTCCCCGCAAGCGGGGAGAGGTGAAGAAAGGTCCGAACCCCTGATAGAATTTGCGCCCGCTATCCTCGCCGTCTGCCTGCGCCGCGGCCATCATTTCAGCAAGGCGCCGGCGCTCAGCGTCCGCCTGTTGCCGGGCCTCGGCGTCGAGGGCGATGCCCATGCCGGCGCCAAGGTCACGCACCTCTACCTCGCGCGCAAAGATCCCGAGGCGCCGAACCTGCGCCAGGTGCATCTGATGCACCGCGAACTGTTCGACGAGCTGCGCACCAAAGGCTTCGACATCGCGCCCGGCGATCTCGGCGAGAACATCACTACCGGGGGCATCGACCTGCTCGGCCTGTCCACCGGCACGAAACTCCATCTCGGCGATCAGGCGGTGATCGAGATCACCGGCCTGCGTCACCCCTGCGGCCAGATCGACGCCTTCCGGAAGGGACTGCTGAAGGCCGTGCTGGACAAGGACGCCGAGGGCAAGCTGATCCGCAAGTCCGGCGTCATGAGCATTGTGCTGTCAGCCGGCGACGTGCGGCCCGGCGACCCGATCCGTATCGAGCCGCCCGCAGGCGCGCACCGGCCATTGCTGCCGGTGTAGGCAGCTACTCCACCAACTGCAGCGTCAGATCGGCGCGGCCCTTGTTGTTGCTGCGGTAGAACACGTCGAACAGGCCGGGCATCCCGATCACCGTATCGTTGACATAGACGAACAGTTCGCCGGATTTCGGCGCCCGGAAGGTTGCGGTGTAGCGCGTCGTCGCCGGGCACTGGCACGCCGGCGGATCCTCGCGCACGAAGGCCGGCACCACCTCGCCGAAACCGCGGATGCCGACGCGCAGCACCGGCGCAAACCAGTTCGAGCCCAGCAGCCGCCGGCTTGGCAGGCCGAGCTACATCAGTGGCCGCATCCGGTCGCGGCCGAATCCCTCCGGCCCGGTAGCGATGCCGCGGGCTTTGTCCGGATCGGGCTCGTCGAACTTGTAGCCGTCCTGCCAGGGATCGGTGACCACCAGCGTGACCCGATAGGAGCGCTGCGCCTGCACGGCGAGGCCGGTCGCCGTGCACAAGGTCTTCGTCGCGAACGGTCTGGTCGCCGGCGTCGCCGTCACGGCGGTGGTCGTCACGCCGGGGGTGCAGACCGACCCCGCCGCGTCGAAGGCGAGGAAAGACAGGCGATTGACGACGTTGAACACCGCGAAGGTCAGCACCACGAAAATCACTGCGGCGAAGAACGTCGGCAGCAGCCAATGCTTGAGCAAATAGAAGAACGCGCGATAGGCCCCGGCATTGCGCAGCCGGTAGACCGCGCTGGCCGGCTGTGGCGGAGACGTGCTGCTCGGGCTGCGCCAGATGGTCCGCATCAGGTCGCGGATCCGTCCCTGCATCCTGCCGCCCAGATCGAGCAGCAGAAGCACCGCGACGACACCGATCAAAAACCGCCCGGGCGCGTGGCGGAAGGCCTCCAGCCACGGCGCGACGAAGGCCGGCAGCAGCGCGCCGACCATGTCGATCAGCGGCACGACCACCTCGGCGGGACTGGCCGGCCCGCGCGGCGGACGCCAGGCATTGATCAGCGGCAGCGCTGCCAGATAGAGCGAGGCAGCCACCGTGGCAAAGTAGGTGACGCGCCGCGCCCAGACCCAGTCCCACACCCGTTCCTGGCGGACGGCGCGCGCCTGCGCCTGCGCGGCGCCGACGCCGCTCTCGGCGATGATGGCGCCGCTGTCGGTCACCACCGCATAGCTGGCCGGCAGCACGATCGGGCTGTAGCCATCGGTGCCGCGCGCGATGCGGTCGAACACGGTGTGATGGATTTTTGGCGCCGGCCGCGGCCGATACGTCTCCGGCGCGGCGAGTTCGGCCCTGACTTCATGCTCGGAGTCCGTCCGGTCCGCCAGAATGTTGAGCATGTGGCGCAGGTCCTCGGCCAGCTTCAGCTTGTAGGGCGGCTGGCTGTAGATATCGACCAGCTTGCGCGGCCGGTAGCGATAGTAGCCGGCGAGGCCGTGACGGGAGTCGTTGAGCTTGTCGAAGGGATCGACGAAGCTGTCGAGCCAGGTCTGCTGCACCTGCAGATAGCGCAGCCCGTGGACCTCGGCGCGCTGCATCATCCAGCGCAGCGTCGTATAGGACAGGCCGTCGCGCGAATAGCCGCCGCCGATGTCGGAATGCACGCCGACGAACCACACCTGGCTGATGCGCTCGCGGTCGATCTCGGCTAACGGCCGTTCCGCCGGCAGCGGCGCCGGCTCCCAGCCCTGCTCCACCGGATAAAGCTTCTTGCCGTCGCGCACATAGCGGTCGTCCCACAACACCGGGCGGAACGCGTCGCGCTCCTCCTCCAGCGCCAGCGCATGGCAGGCCCGGGCGATCTTGTGGTTCATGAACTGGTCCGGCATGGTCAGCGGCCAGTACCAGTAGTCGATGGCCCGGGTGATCTCCTCGATCGGACCGCCATAGGCATCGACGGTGTCCCACACGCCGATGAAATCGATCTTCTCGATTTCGGTGCGGACCAGGTCGGCAAATGCCGGCTTGTGCAGAACGACACGACCGAGCCAGTCGCACAGCGCCCATAGCGGCTTGATCAACGCCGTGAGCGCCGATTTGTAATTGCGGACCTTGCGATATTCGCGATAGGCAATCTCCGCATCGCGCGCCAGCTGCGCATCGTTGCCGTCGTAGCGCACGAGACCGATGCGGGCGATCAGGCCGGCGACCACGCGGATGGTGAAGGCGCCGCGGCTGAAGCCGAAGCCGTAAATGCGATCGCCCGGTTGATAGTTGCGACAGCAGAAACTGTAGATGTCGATGACGTTGCGCTTCAGCCCGACGCCGAACACGCCGCCGAGGATGGCCAGCGGCTTGAACGACGAGGTGCCGACACCGTCGTCGTAATAGGCGATCTGCGCCGAGGGATCTGACAGATTAAGCGCCTGATACAGCCGCCAGACATTGGTGCGAAACAGTTTGGCCGAGCTGTTGCCCGTGCCGTCCGACAACAGGACGATATTTTTTCCAGCCATCGCCGTGCCCCCCCCGCGCGTCAATGCCGAGGCATGATGAGCAGAAATTGCATCATCGACAAGATACAATCGCGCAACCTGACTGCGCTCCAGTTCATTCCGCGCCGAAGCCAAGGCGCGGTGCCGCATCTCTTGCCTCCTCGCAGAGCCGGACCGTATCAGGCGCTGTCGTCCGCGACGGCCCCGGAACAAGAGTTCATATTGCATCGGATCCGCGGCAGGCGTCATGGTCCGGCAACCCAAAAGTAACCACCTTCGGCAAGGATGTGTCCGTGTCCACCCAACCAACCATCCTGGTGATCGATTCCGGCCTCGGCGGCCTCACGGTGCTGCGCGAGATCGTCCGCGCGCGCCCTGACGCGCGCTATGTCTATGTCGCCGACGACGTGTTCTTCCCCTACGGCCACCACAGCGAGGACGAGATCGTCGCCCGGGTGGTGCCGCTGATGGGCGAGCTGATCGCGGCGCATCGCCCGGACCTGGTGGTGATCGCCTGCAACACCATGTCGGTGTCGGTGATGGCGCCGCTGCGCGCCGCCTATGCCGTGCCCTTCGTCGGCACCGTCCCGGCGATCAAGCCAGCCTGCGCCGCCTCCACCACCAAGCGCGTCTCGGTGCTCGGCACCCGGGCCACCGTGAAGCGCGAATATACCAAGGCGCTGATCCGCGACCATGCCCAGGCCTGCACGGTAACACTGGTCGGCTCGCCCATCCTCGCCTCTCTGGCGGAGGCGGAGCTGAACGGCGAGGCCATCGGCAACGACGCTATTCTGGCCGAGATCGCGCCCTGCTTCGTCGACGACGGCGGCCTCCGCACCGATGCCGTGGTGCTGGCCTGCACGCACTACCCGCTGCTGCTGGACCGCATGATCGCGCTGGCGCCGTGGCCGGTGGCGTGGATCGATCCGGCGCCGGCAATCGCGCGGCGGGTGGTCGACCTGCTCGGGCCGGCCCTGCCAAATGCGCCGACCACCACCACCAGCTTCGTCTACACATCCGGACGCGCGCCGTCGTTGCAACTGGCCAAGGCGCTGGTGCCGCTTTTCGGCAGCCCCGTTCCGGCGTGATCCAGCTTCCGCGCGCAATCGCGGACTGCTAGCCTGCTCTCAATCCGTTCCATGAAGAGAACGGCCAGGGAGAGACCATGATGCTCAGGAACCTTTTGATCGGACTTTCGATTGTCGTCGTGACCGCCGGCGCTGCGGCGGCGCAGACCGCTGCTCCGGCGGGCGGTATCAAGCGGACGCCGCTGCAGGACGTGAAATTCCCCGCTGGCTATCACATCGTGACCGTTGTCGCCGAGATCGGGCCGAACCAGCTTGCCGGCCGGCACACCCATCCCGGCGTGGATACCGGCTATGTACTGGATGGCGAGGCGACCTTGCTGGTCGAAGGCCAGCCCGACAAGATGATGAAGGCCGGCGATTCCTACGCGGTCCCTGCCGGCGTGCCGCACGACGTCAAGACCGGTGACAAGGGATTGAAGCTGATGGCCGTCTACGTCGTCGAGGACGGCAAGCCGGTGGCCACCCCGGCGCCGAAATAACTGGATACAGGATACGGAATGACGCCTCCCGCGCCGCTTCATCGCCTCAAGCAGCAATGGCGCGAGGGGCGTCCGACCTTCGGGGCCATTGCCACCATCCCGAGCATCCAACTGGCGCGGATCATGGCGCAGTCGCTCGACTGGATCATCGTCGATCTCGAGCATGGCCCGATCGATCTCGGCACCGCACACGGCATGATCATGGCGACCGCGGGCACGCCGTGCCTGCCGCTGGTGCGCATCGCCGCCAACGAGCCGTGGCTGGCGAAGGCGCCGATGGACATCGGCGCCATGGGCCTCAACTTTCCGATGATATCAAGCGCGGCGGATGCGGAGAAAGCCGTGCGCAGCCTGCGTTATCCGCCCGCCGGCGAGCGGCTGTGGGGACCGTTTCATGCCCCGTTCCGCTGGAACGTGTCGATGCCCGACTACATGGCCACCGCCGATGACGACATGATCTGCATGGTCACTATCGAGCATGTCGACGCTGTGAACCGCATCGACGAGATCATGGCGGTCCCGGGCATCGATGTTGCAGTGATCGGGATCGGCGACCTCGCCACCTCGATCGGCAAGCGCGGCCAGCTCGACGATCCCGAGGTGCTGGCGCTGGTGGCCCGCGCCGAGACCGGCATCCTCAAAAGCGGCGTGCCGATCGGCGGCGCCGCGCGCTCGGCCGAACAGGCCAATGCGATGATCGCGCGCGGCTATGTGGCGCTGGCGCTCGGTTTCGACTGGTCGCTGGTCCAGCGCGGTATTGCCGCGGCGTTTGCAGGAATCCAGCGATAAGGCCGCGCCCCGGTTCTGGATCGCGATTGCGCAACTAGCGGCTGTATAACCCTCCTGAATATGCTACATGACAGGCTGGCCGGGCAACGACCCGGCCGTCCTGGGCGGGGCTTCACAGCAGATGCGCGGAACGATTCGCAAAGTATCAATGCCGCGCCGTCTGATCATGGATCTGATGCACGCGTCGACGCGCGTGCCGTTTGTCGCGCTGCGGCGGCGGCTGGCACTCGATGCGCTCGCTGCGGCCCGCGCCGGATCGGCGCATCCGCCGGGCTGGACCGCCATCTTCACCAAGGCATTCTGCCTCGTGGCGAAGGACGAGCCGGTGCTGCGCACGATGTTTATCGGCGGGCCGTGGCCGCACTTCTACGAACTACCGCGCAGCGTCGGCATGATCGCCATCGCGCGCAACGAAGGCGGCGAGCCATGTGTACTGCCGCAACGCGTGTGCGGCGGCGAGGCGATGACGCTGGCCGAGATCGATGCGCTGATCCGCCACGCCATGACGGCGCCGATCGAGAAGGTGCCGATGTTCCGCAAGCTGATGCGGGTGACGCGGCTGCCGCTGCCGCTGCGCCGGCTGCTGTGGGCGGGCTGCTTCGCCATCGGCCGGCAGCGCGCCAATTTCTGCGGCAATTTCGGCATCACCTCGGTGGCCGCCTTCGGCCCCGGCAATCTCGATGCGATCAGCCCCGGCCCGTTCCTCCTCAGCTATGGCGCGCTGGAGCCGGACGGGACCATGGAAGTGGTGATCCGCTGGGACCACCGGGTTACCGACGCCGCGATCATCGCGCAGGCCCTGAGTCGGCTGGAACAGGTGCTGAATACCGAAATTGCCGACGAAGTGCTGGCCGATTACCCTCCGGCCACGAAATCGGTCCGGGCGGTGGCCTTTTAGGGCCCAAAAGCGTCAGAATGGCCGGCCGAACATCCCGGACGGCCGTTTTCCGGCTTCCCGCGCCCGTCTTTCAATTGACATATCGGGCCGTTGTTCCTAGAACCCGCTTGCTCGCGGGCCGTTTTCGGCCCGCGTTGCGTTTCGCACCCGTGGTTCTCCCCTCAGCTTGAGGATGAACCTGTCGGTACCGGAATTCTCCGGTACACAGGAGGGCGCGTCTCCTCATTCTCTCTCAACATCGAGGACGCGATGACCAAGCGTAGTGAAGCTAAATACAAAATCGACCGCCGCATGGGCCAGAACATTTGGGGTCGTCCCAAATCTCCGGTCAACAAGCGCGAATACGGCCCCGGCCAGCATGGCCAGCGCCGCAAGGGCAAGCTCTCAGACTTCGGCGTGCAGCTGCGCGCCAAGCAGAAGCTGAAGGGCTATTACGCCAACATCTCCGAGCGCCAGTTCCACTCCATCTACGTGGAAGCCGGCCGCATGAAGGGCGACACCGGTGAAAACCTGATCGGCCTGCTCGAGCGCCGCCTCGACACCGTAGTGTATCGCGCCAAGTTCGTCGCCACCATGTTCGCGGCCCGTCAGTTCATCAACCACGGCCACATCAAGGTGAACGGCAAGCGCGTCAACATCGCTTCCTACAAGGTCAAGGTCGGCGACCTCATCGAGGTCAAGGAATCCTCGAAGCAGCTCGCTTTCGTGCTCGAAGCCTCGACCCTCGGCGAGCGCGACACCCCGGACTACGTCGAAACCGACCACGGCAAGATGACCGCCAAGTTCATCCGCATCCCGGTGCTGTCGGACGTTCCGTTCGCCGTGCAGATGGAACCGCATCTGATCGTCGAATTCTATTCGCGCTAAGTTTCAGCAGCGATCACGAGATCAAGGCCCCGGATTTTCCGGGGCCTTTTTTGTTGGGCCAATGATCTTCCGTCGTCCGCGCCACATCCTCCACTGTCATCGCCCGGCCAGGCGCGCAATTGCGCGCCAGGACCGGGCGATCCAGTAAACGCAGGCGCCAGCGATGGCGCCGCACCACCGCCGTCCACTGGATCCCCCGCTTTCGCGGCTGATGACAACGGAGTATGTGGTGACGCAGGCGGCTCTCACGTCGCTTCGATATGCAAGACCGAGAACCCCCATGACCTACACGCCGACGCCGACGGACCCGAACGCCACGCCGGTCCGCATCAATCTCCTATCGGACACCCAGACCCGCCCGACCGCTGCGATGCGCGACGCGATGGCCCGCGCCGAGGTCGGCGACGAGCAGATCGGCGACGACCCCACGGTCAACGCGCTGTGCGCGCGCGTTGCCGAACTGCTCGGCAAGGAGGCTGTGGTGTTCATGCCGTCGGGCACCATGTGCAATGTTGCCGCAACCCTGGTGCATTGCCGGCGCGGCGACGAGATCCTGGCGCACCCCACCGCGCATCTGATCAGCCGCGAGGGCGGCGCCCATGCCGCGCTCGGCGGCTTCCAGGTCACTGCCGTACCCGGCGCCGACGGCCAGTTCACGCCCGAGGCGCTGCGCGGTGCGCTGCACCCGCGCAGCCGCTACGAGCCGCCGCAGACCCTGGTCAGCGTCGAGCAGACCGCCAACATCGGCGGCGGCACGGTCTGGAAGAAGACCGCGCTCGACGCGGTCACGACGATCGCCCGCGAGCACGGCATGGCCACCCATATGGATGGCGCGCGGCTGTTGAATGCCTGCGTCGCCACTGGCATCAGCGCGCGCGAGATGTCGGACGGCTGGGACTCGGTGTGGCTCGATTTCACCAAAGGCCTCGGCGCGCCCCTGGGCGCCGCAATGGCCGGCTCGCGCGACTTCATCGACGAGGTCTGGCGCTGGAAGCAGCGGCTGGGCGGCGCGATGCGCCAGGCCGGCATCAGTGCTGCGGGCTGCCTGTATTCGCTCGATCACCACGTCGAGCGGCTCGCAGACGACCACGCCAACGCCCGCGCACTGGCCGGCGGCCTGTCGCAAATCCCCGGCATTGTAGTGCAGCAGCCGGAGACCAATCTGGTGTTCTTTGATCCTGCAGGCGCCGGCGTCACGGGCGCGGCCATGGTCGCCGCCTTGCGCGCGCGCGGCGTGCTGCTCGCCACCATGGACGGCCGCATCCGCGCGTGTACGCATCTGGATGTGACACAGGAGATGATCGAGGAGACGCTGGGGCTGGTGCGCGAGATCGTCAGGACGGCGTAACCTCGCCGCCAAACACTCAACTGTCATCGTCCGGCCGGGCGCGCAATTGCGCGCCTGGACCGGGCGACCCAGTAGACACCGCCGTCGGCGATCAATCCGCGTCGACAGCGTCTACTGGATCACCCGCTTTCGCGGGTGATGACAACGGAGTGTTTGGTGACGGAAGCGACGCAGAGGTGGCTGCCCTACTCCACTGCCCCATACACAATCTTCCGCACGTCCGCCTCGATGCGCACACGCTGCGACGGCGCCTGCATCATCACGACAACGAACATGTCGTCGCGCGGATCGATCCAGAAGAAAGTGCCGCCGACGCCGTCCCAGCGATACTCGCCGACCGGGCCGGGCTCGCTCGCCAGTTCCTTGGTTCGTACCGCGAAGCCATAGCCGAAACCGCTGCCGTTGCCGGGGAAGTAGTAGTAGTCGCGCTTGACGCCGCTGCCCGGGCCGACATGGTCCGCGGTCATCAGCGCGACCGTCTCGGCGCGCAGATAGCGCCGGCCCTCATAGACGCCGCCATCGAGCAGCATCTGTGCGAAGCGCGCATAGTCGCCGAGCGTGCCGACCAGGCCGGAACCGCCGGCCTGCCAGCGCCGGACGTCCAGCGGGTCATGCATGCCGATCACCGGTCCGATCATCCGATCGCCCGGAAACGGCTCGGCGATGCGCCCGCGCTTGGCTTCATCGGTGACGTAGAATGACGTATCGACCATCCCCAGCGGGTCGAGCAGCCGCGTCTTCAGGAAAACGTACAGGCTCTGTCCCGACACCCCCTCGATGACGCGGCCGAGCACGTCGGTGGAGTGGCCGTAGTCCCACAGCGTGCCTGGCTGCTCGGCCAGCGGAAGCTGCGCGATGCGGTCGGCCAGTTCGGCATTGTCGAAATCGCGCTGGAACAGACCGATCTGCGCATAGCGCCGCCGCGCCGCATCGTCGCCGTAGAAGCCATAGGTGATGCCGGAAGTGTGGCGCAGCAGGTCCGCGATCGTGATCGGACGGCGCAGCGGCACGACGGCCGACGTAGCATGCTCGTCGCCGCCCTTGCGGTCGATGCCGACCTTTGCGTCGGCAAAGGCCGGAATGAACTTCGACACGGGATCGTCGAGCTTCAGCCCGCCCTCTTCCACCAGCATCATCGCGGCCACCGAGGTGACCGGTTTCGACATGGAATACAGCCGGAAGATGCTGTCCGGCGTCATCGGGTTGGCGCCATCGCGCTTGCCGAACGACTCCGCATAGACCGCCTTGCCGTGCTGCTGCACCAGCACCACGGCGCCGGGAATTTTGCCGCTGCCGATCTCGTTACCGAAATAGTCGTTGAGCGCGGCGAGCCTGGCCGTCGACAACGTGCGCGCCGGCGCTTCGGCCCACGCCGTGCGCAGCGATGCGGCGGCGAGCAGCGTCAGCCCGACGGCCAACGCCGCGGCGAGGCGCGCGGCGCTAATTCTCCAGCGCTTCATAGATCAACCGTTTGACCGTCGCCTGGATGCGCTGGCGCTCCGAGGGCGTCTGCTCCAGCAGCACGAAGAAGAAATCCTGCTTGCGATCGATGACGAAATAGCAGCCGCTGGCGCCATCCCATTTCAGTTCGCCCAGCGAACCCGGCGGCGGCGGCCTGGCATTGCCGGGATCGGTACGCACGCCGAAGCCGTAGCCGAAGCCGAAGCCGTCGCCGGGGAAATACAGCACGTCGCGCTTGACGCCGGACTCCTTGCCGATGTGATCGGAGGTCATTTCCTTGAAGGCTTCGGGACTGAGATAACGCCGGCCGTCCAGCGTACCGCCGTTCAGGATCATTTGCGCGAAGCGGGCGAAGTCGCCCACGGTGGTGTGCATGCCACCGCCGCCGGATTCCCATTTCATGAAGCGATCGGGTCCGCTGTCGAAGCCGACGCGGAAGTCGGTGTCCCACGGCATCGGCTGCGCCATCATGAAGCGCTTGGCGCGATCGGCGATGAAGAACCCGGTGTCGGTCATCCCGAGCGGGCCGAGCAACGCCTCCTGCTCGAATTTGAGCAGCGACTTGCCTGAGACCACCTCGATGACGCGGCCGAGCACGTCGGTGGAGTGGCCGTAGTCCCACAGCGTGCCGGGCTGCTCCTGCAGCGGCAGGTCGGCGATGCGCTCGGCGAATTCGGCGTTGTCGAAATCGCCGTCATAGATGCTGGCATTGCCATAGACGCGGCGGACCATGCCCTGGCCGTAGAAGCCGTAGGTAATGCCGGACGTATGCAGCATCAGGTCGCGCACGGTGATCGGCCGCGTCAGCGGCTCGATCGCCAGCGCCTTCTCGCCTTCCTCGACCGTCTTCTCGACGCCGACCTTGGCGTCGGCAAAGGACGGGATGTATTTCGAGACGGGATCGTCGAGCTTCAGCCGGCCCTGGTCGACCAGCATCATGGCCGCCACCGAGGTGATCGGCTTGGTCATCGAATGCAGACGAAAGATGGTGTCTTGCGTCATCGGCAGGTCGGACGCCAGGTCGCGCATGCCGAACGCCTGCGTGTACACCGGCTTGCCGTGCTGCTGGATCAGGATCACCGCGCCGGGTATGCGGGCGTGGTCGATCTCGTTGCGGAAGAACTCGCCGATCCGTGCCAGCTTCTCCTGCGAGAACCGCGCGCCGGGCGGAATTTCGAAAAGACCTTCGGCCCGGGTCGCGGATGCCGGCGCAACCAGCAACAGCGCTCCGCACAGCAGGGAGCGCGTTGCACGCCGCAAATTCATCACCAGGCTTTCCATCAGATGACGGAATTGTAACGCCCGCGCCCGCTCAGACAAGGGGTGTCACAAACGCCAGCGACCATTGGAGGGGCACGACGACAGCATCAGCGCTAAGCAGCGTAGTGATACCGGCGGCGGCGACGCCGAGTTGCGTCGCGCCGAACCCGCGACCGGTCAGGCTCAGGCTGCCGGCGCGCTGATCACGCCTTTTTCGGCCAGCAGGGCCTGCAACTCGCCGGCCTGGAACATCTCGCGGATGATGTCGCAGCCGCCGACGAACTCGCCCTTGACGTAAAGCTGCGGAATCGTCGGCCAGTTCGAATAGGTCTTGATGCCGTCGCGCAGGTCGGCCGATTCGAGCACGTTGAGGCCCTTGTAGCCGACGCCGACGTGATCGAGGATCTGCACCACCTGGCCGGAAAAGCCGCACTGCGGAAACTGCGGCGTGCCCTTCATGAACAGCACCACGTCGTTGGTCTTCACTTCATTGTCGATGAATTGGTCAATGCTCATGATCGCGTCCTCGTTGCGGCCCAGCCACCGGGCGGCTCGGCCCACCTGTCATGTCATATAGGTAGCCCAAAGATTTGTGCATCCCAAGGAAAATGCCCGGAAACCGGAGCAAAACCAAGGGATAGCCGCGCCGGGGGGGCAAATGATAGAGAGCCGGGCTGCCCGGGCGGGCTCCCGCGCATTCCGCCGACGCGGGCCTTGGCCCCCGGCCGGCCCGATCAATCATATGACCGCGAGCCTTTTATAACGCGCCGGACGTCCTATTTAGGACAGGCCGACCGCGGAACCCTTGCGTGAAAGCAACGTTCTCTACGAAACCGGAGATTTTCGTGACGAATCCAGCTTCAGCCGCGGCCGCGCTGGCCGCCCCGGCCGCGTCATTGTCTTCCGGATCTGGTTCGCTGGCCCGGCGACTGGGCGAAGCCTTTCTCGCCGTCCGCAACGAAACCGAACGCCGCGCCGCGCCGCTGTCCCCTGAGGACCGGCTGGTGCAGTCCATGCCCGACGCCAGCCCGGCGAAATGGCACCGTGCCCATGTCACCTGGTTCTGGGAGCAGTTTCTGCTCGGCGAGCACAGCCCGGGCTACAAGCCGTGCCATCCCGACTACGCCTACCTGTTCAACTCCTATTACGTCTCCGCAGGCCCGCGTCACGCCCGCGCCCAGCGTGGCCACCTCACACGCCCCGGTGCCGATGAAGTGACGGCGTATCGCCGGCACGTCGACGCGGCCGTCATCAGGTTCTTCGACACGACCGACGACGCCAAGCTGGCCTCGCTGGTGCCGCTGCTGGAGGTTGGCCTCAACCACGAGCAGCAGCACCAGGAACTGATGCTGACCGACATCCTGCATGCCTTCGCGCAGAACCCGATCCCGCCGGCCTACGATGCCGCCTGGCAATTCCCGGTTTCAACGACCTCAGGGGATCCCTGGCTGACGCTGACCGAAGGCATCCACACCATCGGGCATCAGAGCGAGACATTTCATTTCGACAACGAAAAGCCGGCGCATCGCGCGCTGGTCGGGCCGGTCAAGCTCGCACGCAACCTCGTCACCAACGGCGAGTGGCTGCAGTTCATGAAGGCCGGCGGTTACGACACCGCAACGCTGTGGCTGATGGACGGCTTTGCTGCCGCCGCGCGCGAGGAATGGCAGGCGCCCGGTCACTGGCGCAAGATCGACGGCGAATGGCGGATCATGACGCTGGCCGGGCTGCAGCCGATCGATCCCCACGCGCCGGTCTGCCACGTCAGCTATTACGAGGCCGATGCCTTTGCCCGCTGGAGCGGCAAGCATCTTCCGACCGAGATGGAATGGGAGGTCGCCGCTCGCGCCGGCGGGCTCAACGATGCCTTCGGGCTGGTCTGGCAATGGACGCGCAGTTCCTATTCGCCCTATCCCGGCTACCGCGCCATCGAGGGCGCGCTCGGCGAATACAACGGCAAGTTCATGGTCAATCAACTAGTCCTGCGCGGTTCATCGCTGGCCACGCCGGACGGCCACAGCCGTCTGTCCTATCGCAATTTCTTCTATCCCCACCACCGCTGGCAATTCACCGGACTTCGCCTCGCCGACTACGTCGGCTGATACTCAACTTAACGGCGCGTTGAACGCGTTCAGGAGACCGTCATGAATGTGCATGCCCCACTGGCAACGCCGCATCAGCACGATGAGAATACGTCGGCTTTCGCATCCGACCTGATCCAGGCGCTGTCGCAAAGTCCGAAGAAGCTGTCGCCGAAATATTTCTACGACGCCGCCGGCTCCGAGCTGTTCGAGCAGATCACCAAACTGCCGGAATATTACCCGACCCGCACCGAGCTGGCGATCCTGCGTGCGCGCGGCGCCGATATTCACGGCATCATTCCCAGGGGCGCGGCGCTGGTGGAATTCGGCGCCGGCGCCACGACCAAGGTGCGGCTGCTGCTCGACCAGTGCGAATTCGCCGCCTATGTGCCGGTGGACATCTCCGGCGACTTCCTCAACGCCCAGGCCGCCGAGCTGCGCGCGGATTTTCCCGATCTCGACGTCTATCCGGTTACCGCGGACTTCACCGCCCCGTTTGCGCTGCCCGACGCCGTCAGCGCGATGCCGAAGGTCGGATTTTTCCCGGGATCGACGCTGGGCAATTTCGAACCGCACGAGGCTTGCGCCTTTCTGCGCAGTGCCCGCGAGATTCTCGGACCCGGCGCGCTGCTGGTGATCGGCATCGATCTGGAGAAGGACGAGCGCCTGCTGCACGCCGCCTATAACGACGCCGCCGGCGTCACCGGTGCGTTCAACAAGAACCTGCTGGTGCGCATCAACCGCGAGCTCGGCGGCAATTTCGACCTGTCGGGCTTTACGCACCGGGCGATCTACAACCGCGAACGCCACCGCATCGAGATGCACCTGATCGCCAAGAATCCGCAGACCGTGCGCGTGCTCGGCCACAGCTTCTCGTTCCGCGCCGGCGAAAGCATCCACACCGAAAGCAGCTACAAATACAGCCTCGACCGCTTCACAGCCCTGGCGCGCGGCTCCGGCTGGACCCCGAAGACATCATGGACCGACGACGCCAAGATGTTCTCGGTGCATGCATTGGTGGCGGAGAACTAAGAAAGCGCGCGCATCGCGCTGGGCTGTCATCGCCCGGCCAGGCGCGCAATTGCGCGCCAGGACCGGGCGACCCAGTAAACACCGGCGCCGGTGATCGTCACGTCAGCCGATGTTTACTGGGTCACCCGCCTTCGCGGGTGACGACAATCGAGCGGATTTACTCCGGCACACCTGTCTGCAGCGCCAGCGCATGCAGCACGCCGCCCATCTGGCCCTTCAGCGACTGGTAGACGATCTGGTGCTGCGCCACCCGCGACTTGCCGCGGAAGGATTCGGAGATCACGGTGGCCGCGTAATGGTCGCCGTCGCCGGCAAGGTCGCGGATCGTCACCTCGGCGTCGGGCAGCGCGGCCTTGATCATGGCCTCGATATCGTGGGCATCCATCGGCATTCAGGTCGTCTCCAGCACGGTCCGATTCGCGGCAGGCGATCGCCGCGCCGGGTGTCGAACTTAACGCGGACGCCCTTCTGCGTCACCCATTCAGATACTATATCGAAGGTTCCGGCGCGCCGAAAACGGTGCCGCCGACCCGATCCGATCGACCGACCGCAGGAGCAGACCCCATGAAATTGCCCGGCCCCGACCATCCCATCGCCATCACCGCCAATCCCAAGCGCGTCCGGGTCACCGCCGGCGGCGTGGTGATCGCCGAAACGAACCATGCGCTGACGCTGAAAGAGGCAAGCTACCCGGCGGTCCAGTACATCCCCCGCGCCGACGCCGACATGGCGCTGCTGGCGCGGACCGACCGCGTCACCCATTGCCCCTACAAGGGCGACGCCAATTATTACAGCGTCAGTGCCGGCGGCAAGACGATGGAGAACGCGATCTGGACCTATGAAACGCCGTTTCCGGCCATGGCCGAAATCGCCGGCCACCTCGCCTTCTATCCCGACAAAGTGACCATCGAGGAAGTGGCGGGCTGAAGTCGTCGTTCGAAGAATGACGGCCTTCAGCCCGCCATCCCGGGCTGCGACAGCCGGCGAAGCCGGATGGCGCAGACCCGGGATCTCGAATTGTTTTGAACATCCAGGGATTCCCCGCACTCCGATTGGAGCTGCTGAGGTTCGCTCGCGCCTCGCGCCCCGGCATGACATGGCATGCCTGATTTGCCATAATCAGGTTCGCGACACATCGGGGCAATCGATCACATGTCAGACCGCAACGCAGCGCTGGACCGCGCCCGCACCTTCATCACGCTGCTGGTGCTGGCGAACCACGCGGTGGTCGCCTACACCGCCTTCGGGCGCTATTATCCCAACCACTATCTGTGGTCGACCGCGCCGATCGTCGACAGCCAGCGCTGGTTCGGCTTCAACGTCCTGACGCTGTTCAACGACGCGTTCTTCATGTGCCTGATGTTCCTGCTGTCGGGCCTGTTCGTCGCGGGCTCGCTGGCGCGCAAGGGCGTCGGCAACTTCTTGCGCGACCGCGCGCTGCGGCTCGGCCTGCCGTTCCTGGCGATGATCTTCGTGCTGATGCCGATCGCCTATTACGCCTCGTTCAAACTCTCCAGCAACAAGGCCGGATTTGTGGAGTTCTGGCTCGGCAACTTCAAGCAGGGCATCTGGTTCGACGGGCCTGGCTGGTTCATCTGGTACCTGCTGTTCCTCGACCTCGTGGCAATTCCGGTGTTCTATTTCGCGCCAGGCGTGATCGACGCCATCAACCGGCTGTCGCTGGCCTCGTTCCAGCGCCCAGTGCGCTTCGCAGGCGTTCTCGCGCTGGTCTCGATCGTGGCTTATGTCCCGATGCTGTTCGAGGTCGGCGCCGTCCGCTGGTTCAACTGGGGGCCGCTGCAGGTGCAGCTCAGCCGCACCGTTCTCTATGGCGTGTTCTTCTTCGCCGGCATGGGGATCGGCGCCGCGCATCTCGACCGCGGCCTGCTGGCCGGCACCGGCGCGCTGGCGCGGCGCTGGTGGGTGTGGCTCATCGCCGCCGCGGTAGCGTTCGGCGCACTGGCCTGGCTGATCGATTTCCGGCGCATGAAGCTCGCCAACCTCGCGGGCGCGCCCCCATTCTGGTGGCAGTCGAGCTACGGCGTGATCTATGCGGTGGCCTGCTCGCTGATCTGCGTCGCCGTGCTGGCGCTGTTCCTGCGCTTCGGCCAGCGCGACAAGAGCATCTTCGATCCCCTCCGCGACGACGCCTACGGCATCTATGTGGTACATTACATCCCGGTGCTGTGGCTGCAATACGCCCTGCTCGACGTGACCGCGCTCGGCGCGATCCCGAAAGCGCTGATCGTCTTTGCCGGCACGCTGGCGATCAGTTGGGGCGTGACGGTGATGCTGCGCAGGATACCCGGCGCCCGGCGCGTGCTGTAATGCGACATCCGGCGCAGAGATTCGCCGGTCGAATGGACAGGTGAAGGTGATCAGGCTTCTTTTCAACGTCGCTCCCGACCTCTACGCGCAGTATCGCGCGCCCATCCTTGACGCGCTGCGACGCCGCGACCTGCCCGCCGAGGCAGGCCTGCCCGGCGACATCGCGCCCGAGGCGGTGGACTACATCATTCATGCCACCGGCGGGCCGGTCACGGACTTCGGCGTGTTCACCCGCGCGCGTGCCGTGCTGAGCCTGTGGGCCGGCGTCGAGAAGATCGTCGGCAACAGGACGCTGACCCAGCCGCTGTGCCGCATGGTCGAGAGCGGCCTGCGCCAGGGCATGGTGGAATGGGTGGTGGCGCACACGCTGCGCGCGCATCTCGGCACGGATCGCTACGTCCGCGAAAAGCCGGTCACATGGACGCAGCACGTGCCGCCGCTTGCCACCGATCGGTCGGTCACGGTGCTGGGCCTGGGCGAACTGGGATCGGCGGCCGCAACGACGCTGGCCGGGCTCGGCTTCCGCGTCACCGGCTGGGCGCGCCACGCCCGCGAGATCGCCGGCGTGCGCTGCCTCGCCGGCGCGGACCGCCTGCCCGAGGCGCTCGCTACAGCGGAGATCCTCGTGGCAATCCTGCCCGAGACTCCCGACACCATCAATCTGCTCGATGCCAAACGGCTGGCGATGCTGCCGCCGGGCAGTTGCATCCTCAATGCCGGCAGGGGTTCGCTGATCGACGACACCGCGCTCATTGCGGCGCTCGATCGCGGACAGGTGGCAAACGCAACGCTCGACGTGTTCCGCACCGAGCCGCTGCCGGCCGATCATCCGTTCTGGTCGCATCCGGGGGTGACGATCTCGCCGCATGTCGCCGCCGCCACGCGCGTCGGCACGGCGGCCGAGGCGATCGCCGACAATATCGCGCGCTCGCAATCCGGCGCGCCGCTGCTGCATGTGGTGGATCGCACGCAAAGCTATTGAGCCCACGTCCCGGACGCGATGCGGCATCGCTCAGAGATCGACGACGATGTCGCCCTGCGGCTGCGCGCAGCAGATCAGCAGGTTGCCCGCCGCCGGCGGATCGATCGGATCGGGCCGGTACGTCACCGTCCCGGCCACAAGCCCGCTTTCGCAGTTGTGACAGACACCGGTGCGGCACGACCAGCGCACCGGCACATCGCAGGCTTCGGCGAGTTCGAGCAGGCTCTGGAACGACGGATCCCAGTGCACGCTGAGGCCGCTGCGCGCGAACGACACCAGCGGTCCCGTGCCCGCGTGCCCCGACGGCTGATGCGGCGGCGTCTGCGGCGCCGCAGCGATGCCGGGCGTGCTCGACGGCCCGGCGCCGAACAGCTCGGTGTGAATCCGGTTCCTGGCGACGCCCCAGGCAGCCAGACCTGCAGTTAGTTCGCTCATGAAGGCCGATGGCCCGCAGATGTAGAAATCGGCATCGCGCGGCACGTCGAGTTCGCGAAGTGCCGCCATGTCCAGACGGCCGCGCGCATCGTAATCGATGCTAGGCCTGTCATCGGGATCCGGCACGCTGTAGCGGACCAGGCGGCGGCCATGCGCCAGCGCTGATATCAGCGACGCCGCCTCGCTGGCAAAGGGATGCTCACGGCCGTTGCGGGCGCCGTGCAGCCACCACACGGCACGCGGCGACGCCTGCGCCGCCAGTGCATGGAGCATCGCCAGCACCGGCGTGGCACCCACCCCCGCGCTCAGCAGGATGACGGGACCGTCGCCCGGTCCAAGCGTGAAGCTGCCGCGCGGCGCGCTGACGTCCAGCACGTCGCCCACCTCCACCCTGTCGTCGAGATAGGCGCCTGCCGCGCCATGCGCTTCCCGCTTCACGCTGATGCGATAGCAGCGCTCGCCGGGCTCACCGGACAACGAATAGCTGCGCAGCAGCGCGGGGGTGCCCGGCACCGGCGTCAGCCGCAGCACGACAAACTGGCCGGGAAGCGCCGCGCTGAGGGGAAGCCCATCCGTGGGCTCGAGCACCAGCGACATCACGCTATCGCTCTCCCGCACCTTGCGCGACACCCGCAGCGGGCGGAATCCGGTCCAGGCCGGGGGCGGTCCGGACGAAGGCGCCAGCCCGGCATTTCCCGTCGCCACCCCGCTTTGCTCCTGCGCCAACAGCGATTGAAACGACGCGCGCCAACCGTCGCTCACCGCCGGGATGCGCAGCGCGCGTTCGAGTCCGCTGCGGGAATGGCCGGGCCTGTAAAGCAGCGCGTCGATCTCTGCGACGCTCATGCGCTCGGCACCGCTGCCGACCTGGACAATCTCGTCGCCGGCCTCGACCTCGCCCTCCTGGATCACCCGCAGATAGAAGCCGGGCCTGCCGCGCGCCACCAGCAGCGCCGCCATCTGCGGCTCGTTCATGCGGATGCCGACGCGGTAGCAGGTCACGCGCGGCTGCGTCACCTCGAACACGGCGCGGCCGATCCTGTAGCGGTCGCCGATGCACACCTCGTGGTCCGGCAGGCCGTCGACGGTGAAATTCTCGCCGAACTGGCCGTGGCTGAAATCGTCGCGGCCGAGTTCGCTCTGCCAGTAGCGGTAGGAGTCCAGCTGATAGACCAGCACGGCGCGGTGCTCGCCGCCGTGGCCGGCGAGATCGCCCTGCCCGTCACCATCGATGTTGAGCCGGCGCACCATGCGCGGGCCTTGCACCGACGTTTTCCAGACGGACGTGTGAACCGTCTTGCCCTGCCACGCGATGTCGCGCGGCAGTCCCACATTGACCGACAGCAAGCGCGCCATGACGTCGTCCTCCGCTGCGATGCCGGCGACAGCCTAGCATCGTCGAGGTATCGAGAACATACGCAGCGCCGTGCCGGAGACGCGGCGAGTGCGAGCCATACTGGACGGCGTTCCCGATGTGTTGCAGAACGCCGTCTGGCTCTGAACCTGACTGGAGTGCTCCCCGATGGCCCACGAACTGCGCGTGACCGAAGGCCCCGCCCTGACAAATGGGGGAGAGATCGATCGCGACGCTCTCCAGGCCGCCCGCACCGACCTCGCCGCCTGTTTTCGCATGGCGGCCCGACTCGGCATGGAAGAAGGCATCTGCAATCACTTCTCCGCCCTCGTTCCTGGCCGCGACGACCTGTTTCTGGTCAATCCCTACGGCTTGGCCTTTGCCGAGATCACCGCGTCCAGCCTGCTGGTCTGTGACCTCGACGGTCGCGTGATCGAAGGCGAGGGCCGCCCGGAAGCGACGGCGTTCTATATCCACGCCCGCGTCCACAAGCGGCTGCTGCGCGTGAAGGTCGCGTTCCATACCCACATGCCCTACGCCACCGCTTTGACCATGACCGAGAGCGATCCTCTCGTCTTCGCCGGCCAGACGGCGCTGAAATTCTACGGCCGCACCACACTCGACCGCGACTACAACGGCCTGGCGCTCGACGAACGCGAGGGCGACCGCATCGCCGGGGCGATCGGCGACGCGGACATCGTGTTCATGCGCAATCACGGGGTCATGGTGCTGGGACCGACGATCGCCGAGGCCTGGGACGATCTGTACTATCTCGAGCGCGCCTGCCAGGTGCAGGTCCTCGCGCTCTCCACCGGCCGGAAGATGCTTCCCGTCGATCCCACGATTGCCGAAGCCGCCTATCGGCAGATGCGCGAAGGCGATCCGGAATCGGCACGCCTGCATCTGGAAAGCGTCAAGCGCGTGCTCGACCGCAGTGAGCCCGACTACCGCGACTGATCGGGGTCGTTGGGGCCGGCGCGCCCGCGCCACACTCCCTGTCATCGCCCGGCCTGGCGCGCACTTGCGCGCTTGGACCGGGCGATCCAGTACACACCGGCCGTCGTATACTGGATCCCCGCATGCGCGGGGATGACAGCCGGAGTTTCAGGCTTACGCCGTCGCGCCCATGTAGTTCGGCAGCCAGCTTTCATGGGCGTGCTCGAGCGCCTTGATATGCAGGGCGCGTTCATTGGCGATGGCGAGTTCGACGCCGCCGGTGACGCCGATCTGCATGCAGGGCACCTCCACCGTCTTCAGCTTGGTGAGCACGCTGAGCAGATGCTCTTCCGGCACGGTGACGATGTAGCGCGCCTGGTCTTCGCCGAACCACCAGGCGTGCGGCACGGTCGCAGCCGGTGCTGCATCGAGCTTGGCACCGACGCCCGAGGCGATGGCCATCTCGGCCAGCGCGATCAGCAACCCGCCGTCGGAGACGTCATGCACCGCCGTGGCAGTGCCGGCGTGAATCATGCCGCGCACCACGTCGCCGTTGCGCTTCTCGGTCGCCAGATCCACCGGAGGCGGCGCGCCCTCTTCGCGGCCGCAGATGTCGCGCAGATAGACAGACTGGCCGAGCCAGCCTTCGGTCGCACCGATCAGGAGGATCGCTTCGCCCTGCGATTTGAACGCCAGCGTCGCCGACTTGGTGAAGTCGTCGAGCACGCCGACGCCGCCGATCGACGGGGTCGGCAGGATGCCGCGGCCGTTGGTCTCGTTGTAGAGCGAGACGTTGCCGGACACGATCGGGAAGTCGAGCGCGATGCAGGCTTCCGCAATGCCCTTCAGGCAGCCGACCAGGCTGGCCCATGATCTCCGGTCGCTCGGGATTGCCGAAGTTGAGGTTGTCGGTGATCGCCATCGGCTTGCCGCCGACCGCGGTGATGTTGCGCCAGGCTTCCGCCACCGCCTGCTTGCCGCCTTCGACCGGATCGGCCTCGCAATAGCGCGGCGTGACGTCGACGGTCATCGCCAGCCCCTTCGGGCCGTCTTCGATGCGCACCACCGCGGCGTCGCCGCCGGGGCGCTGCACGGTGTTGCCGCCGATGACGTGATCGTACTGCTCCCACACCCAGCGCTTGCTGCACAGTTCGGGCGTGCCAATGAGCTTTTCCAAAGCGTCGGCGATCGACAGCGGCGCCGTGACGTCGCGCGCATGAATCACCGGCAGCGCCGGCGTCGGCACGTGCGGGCGATCGTACAAAGGCGCCTCGTCGCCGAGCTCCTTGATCGGCAGGTCGACCATGGTCTCGCCGCCATGCTTGACCACGAAGCGCATGGTCGGCGTGGTGTAGCCGACGATGGCGAAGTCGAGGCCCCACTTGCGGAAAATCGCCTCGGCCTCTTTCTCTTTCTCTGGCTTCAGCACCATGAGCATGCGCTCCTGGCTCTCCGACAGCATCATCTCATAGGCGCTCATGCCGCGCTCGCGCGTCGGCACGGTGTCGAGATTGAGCTCGACGCCGAGGTCGCCCTTGGCGCCCATCTCGACGGCCGAGCAGGTCAGGCCCGCGGCGCCCATGTCCTGGATCGCGATGACGCAATCCGCCGCCATGATCTCCAGGCAGGCTTCCAGCAGCAGCTTTTCGGCGAAGGGATCGCCGACCTGCACCGTCGGGCGCTTCTCGGCCGAGTCCTCATCGAATTCCGCTGAGGCCATCGAGGCGCCGTGGATGCCGTCGCGGCCGGTCTTCGAGCCCAGATAGACGATCGGCATGTTGACGCCGGACGCCGCCGCCAGAAAGATCTTGTCGGCATCGGCGAGGCCGACGGCCATGGCGTTGACGAGATTGTTGCCGTCGTAGCGGGTGTGGAAGCGCATCTGGCCGCCCACGGTGGGGACGCCGAACGAATTGCCGTAGCCGCCGACGCCGGCCACCACGCCCGATACCAGATGCTTCGTCTTCGGATGCTCCGGCGCGCCGAACGACAGCGCGTTCAAGCAGGCGATCGGCCGCGCGCCCATGGTGAACACGTCGCGCAGGATGCCGCCGACCCCGGTGGTCGCGCCCTGGTAGGGCTCGATGTAGCTCGGGTGGTTGTGGCTCTCCATCTTGAACACGATGGCCTGGTTGTCGCCGATGTCGATGACGCCGGCATTCTCGCCCGGCCCCTGCAGCACCCACGGCGCCTTGGTCGGCAGCCCCTTGAGATGGATGCGCGAGGACTTGTACGAGCAGTGCTCGTTCCACATGGCCGAGAAGATGCCGAGTTCGGTGAACGACGGCACCCGTCCGATCAGCTTGAGGATGCGCGCGTACTCGTCGGGCTTGAGGCCGTGGGAGGCGACGAGTTCGGGGGTGATCTCCGGGGAGATTTTGGGCTGATTCATTGGGACTCTTGCGCTTGTGAGGCTTCTTCGGAGGCAGAAGGGAACAGCGGAAAAAGGGCTTTTACCCCTCTCCTCCGCCCAGTCCAAGGCTTTACGGATTCAGCTTGCGAAACCGGCATTTGCGCCCGGCCTAGGAACCGGATTTAACACTTTTCGCTGCCAATCCAAGGAGTTCAGACCGTGAATGTGCCTGTCGACGCCACCATCCCGTTCCACGCCGACGCCTATACCGCCACCGAGGGCGAATTCGCCGGCTGGACCACCTGGAAGCGGGATTCCTTCGAGATCAGTGTCCGGGCCGTTCTGGCACAAGGTCGAGGCCGACGGCCGGGTCAACTGCGCGTTCCGGGTCGAGGCCAAGCACCTCAATGGCATGAGGAACGTGCACGGCGGCTGCTACATGACCTTCGCCGATTACTGCCTGTTCGCGCTGGCCTCGCGCGAATTGCGCGGCCCGGGCATCACCGTGTCGTTCGCCTGCGAATTCCTCGATGCGGCGAAGCTCGGCGAGTTGATCGAATGCGATGGCGAAATGACCCGGATCGGCGGCTCGCTGATCTTTTTGCGCGGCATGCTGCGTTCGGGCGAGCGCAGGCTGTTCTCGTTTTCCGGCACCATCAAGCGGGTGAAGAAGAAGGACAGGCCGGCGGTATAGCGGGGCGGCCCGTACCGGCGCACCGAGGCGGTCATCGGGCGCGGTGGAACCAATTCGCCCTTTATTCGTCCCCTATTCTGAACAGTCCGCGCGCTGGATTGGGCGCAGCGGCAGTCCAGGATATTCATTTCAATGTTCAAGCTTCGCATATTTTCGGATGCCCGGAGCCGGGTGGCATGACGACCAAAGTCGCCATCATCGGCTCGGGTCCGACCGGCATCTATACCCTCCACGGACTCGTGCGCTCCGCCGTGCCGTTGTCCATCACAATCTTCGAGGTCGAGGCGGATGCCGGCAAGGGCACGCCGTACCATCCCGACATCAACGACCAGGCGATGCTGGCCAACATCGCCAGCATCGAGCTGCCGCCGATCTGCGAGACCCTGGTGGAATGGCTGCGTCGCCAACCGGACGCTGAGCTGCAGCGGCTCAACGTAGCGAGTGCCAACATCAGGGAGCGCGAATTCTATCCGCGCGTGGTGCTCGGCGAATTCCTGCAGTCGCAATTCCAGCAACTGATCGAAATCGGCATCGCTCGCGGCCACAGCATCGACGTCAAGTCGCGTCACCGCGTCGTCGACATCCGGCTGCGCGAAGCCGATATCCAGCTCGAAGTGACCATGCCGGACGGCGCCCGCAAGGATTACGCCTTCGACCACGTGGTCATGGCGACCGGCCACAACTGGCCGGAGAGCACCGAGATTAGGCCCGGCTATTTCATGTCACCGTGGCCGGCGCCGGCGCTGAAGACCATCGGGCCGTGTCACGTCGGCATTCTCGGCACCTCGCTCAGCGCCATCGATGCGCTGATCACCGTGGCCACGGCGCACGGGGTGTTCTACCTCGACGCTGGCGGCCGGCTGCAGTACCAGGCTTCCGCCGACGGCGAGGGCTTTCACGCTGCGCTGATGTCGCGCAAGGGCCTGCTGCCCGAGGCCGACTTCTATTGCGAATATCCTTACACGCCGCTGCAGGTTTGTACCCCCGAGGCTGTCAACGCGCTGATCGAGCGCGGCTGCGCCAACCTGCTCGACGATGTGTTCGAGTTGTTCAGGGCTGAACTGGTGGCCTGCGACCCGGACTATGCCGCGAAGATCGGACTGGCGCTGGTCACCGTCGACACCCTTGCCGATGCCTATTTCGCCGAACGCGAGGCCGCCGATCCGTTCACCTGGGCCGCTGCCAACCTCGCCGAGGCCGAGCAGAACAAGCGCGATCATTATACGGTGCCATGGCGGTATGCGATCCTGCGCATGCACGAGATCATCGCGCGCGCGGTGCCGCATCTCGACCAGGACGATCTCAAGCGCTTCCACGGCAAGTTCAAGAGCGTGTTCGTCGACGACTACGCCACGGTGCCGCACCAGTCGATCCAGCGGCTGCTGGCGCTGCGCCGCGCCGGCAGACTGGAGATCCTGAAGCTCGGCCGCGACTACAAGCTCGATGCCGACGGCGTCGCCCGGGGCGCCGCGGTGCATTTCGACGGCAGGCGCGTCGCCTTCGACGCCTTCATCGATGCCACCGGCCAGGCGTCCATGTCGGCGCGGGACATGCCGTTTCCGGGTCTGATCGAACAGGGCGTGATCAAGCAGGCGGCGACGCCCGAGGGCGTGCTGATCCTCGACGAGTCCGACGAAGCCGCGTTCACCCGCACCGGCGGCATCGATCTCGATGCGGCCTTCCGCCCGAAATTCGCGGCCAACCTGTGCAACCGGTTGTACTGTGCGGCGATCTCGTTCCTGCTGCACAAGCTGCCGTTCGTGCAGGGCATCACCAGCGCCCACGAGATCGGTGAAGTGGTGTCAAAGGCGATCCTCGACGATGTCTCAGCCGATCAGCGCGAACCGGCGCTGATGCTCGACGACGCATGATCAGGCGCTCCCCCCGACAAACACCTCGTCGCCTTCATGAAGGAAGCCGGCGCCACCGACGTTACAGTTGATGCCGAGGTGGCGCTTGTTGTTGCGAAGGATGCTGCGAAGGATTTCCGGATCGTCCTCGACGCCCGGCTGCGCGACAAAGGTCATGCCGCAACGCGTCGTTTCTTCGATAGCCTGCACCGCGACTGCGCCGACCCGCATGTTCCGGCCGACCCATTGTTTCTCCACGAAACCGCTGATATCGCCGGTGTCGATCAGCACCGTCGGGCGGAAACGCCGGACATCGACGGCTTCGATCTGGCGCAATTCCGCGAGGCGCTGCAGCGATGCCGTGGTCAGCACGTGCATGGGAAAATGCGCGTGCCGGTATTCGGTCTGCGGAAAATCCGGATGCCCCTCGACCGGCCCGTGCGCCGCGACCGCGACCGCGAATTCGAAGTAATCCGATAACGTTGCATTGAGCGCGCCGTCGTTGACCGCGAAACACGTGCCGTCCGGAAAGGCGATCGTTGGCATTTTTCCGGCATCCCAGCGCGCCCCCAGATGCAGGGCCTTGCGCCATCGGACATGCTTTTCCGGCGCGGCCGGCGCACCGGTCTCAGCATCGATCAGCGTGAAGCGGCGGTCGTTGACGATACCGTCCACGCTGACGATGGTGCTCGTCACCCGCTCTCCGCCGAGCGAACTCACCGGATGCCGCCAGATCTGTGCAATTCGTCCGACTGAATTCAAATGGTTGCCCCCGTATATCCGGAAGGCAACGCGGTGGGGCCGGTTTTGTGCCGGATGCGGGGACAGGCGGAAGCGCCGCTTGCTACTGCACGCTCACCAGCGTCAGGTCGACGAACCACGACTGCGGCGAGACGAAGCCCTTCACCTTGGTGCTCATGGCGCGCGGGTTGAGGTCGTGGACGATGTACAGCCACGGCGGATTGTCGACCAGCCGCTCATGCGCCTTGCGCGTGTTGGCAGCGATCACCGTGGGGTCCGTCGCCTCGGCCATGGTCTTGAGCGCGGCCTCGAATTCGTCGTCCTTCCACTGCTCGAAATTGAAGCCGTTGGGCGAGAAGTTGGCGGCCGCAAAATAGCGCGCCATGATGCCGACGTCGGACGACGGCGACGAGATGTTGAGCGCCATGGCGCCTTTCAGCGCCGGTGCCTCAGGCGTAGCGCGGGCATTGCCAAGCAGCACATTCCATTCGATGACGTCGAACTCGACCGTGACATTGCAGGCGTCCTTGAGGTTCTGCTGCAGGAATTCGTTCATCGGCAGCGGCAGCATCTGGCCGGAGCCGGACGACGAGACCTGCACCTTGAACGAGAGCGGCTTGGCGGCGGTGAATCCGGCCTCCGCGAGCAGAGCCTTGCCCTTGGCCGGATCGAACCTGTAGCGGTTCACGGGGCTGCCGAAGTTGGGATCGCTGGCCTTCAGCCACCCCGCCGACGGTTCAGCGGTGCCTGACAGCAGCGACACCAGGCCTTCGCGGTCAACGCAGTAGTTCAGCGCCTGCCTGACTTTCACATCCTTGAACGGGCTGTTAGCGGCGCCGATGTTGTAGAACCACGGCCAGACATGCGGATAGGAGCCGGTGGTGATGGTGAAGCCGGCCGACTTCAACGAGGCAATGCCGTCCGGCGGCGGCACCTCGATCCAGTCGACCTGGCCGGATCGCAACGCCGCGAGCCGCGCATTGGATTCCGGGATGGGCATCAGCACGACGTTGTCGACCTTGGCCTTCTTCTGTGCGTCCCAGTAGCCGTCGTTGCGGGCGAGCTCGACGCGCTCGCGCGGCACCACTTTGGTGATCTTGAACGGACCGGTGCCCGCCGCCGGCAATGTCGCGACCTTGGCCCAGTCGCCGGCCTTGGCGAAAGACGCAGGCGAGGTGAACAGCAGGTACACCGCCATGTAGGGGAAATACGACGCCGCAGTCGTGGTCGAGATTGCCACAGTGCTATCGTCGATCTTCCTGTAGGCGCCCATCAAGGGCACGCGGGCCCGCGACATGGCCGACGCCGCGACCTCGAATTGCGGGCTGTCGTTCTTGAAATAACGGTCCAGATTCCAGATCACGGCGTCGGCGTTGAAATCGCTGCCGTCATGGAATTTCACGCCTTTGCGCAAATGGAAAATCCAGGTCTTCTTGTCGGCTGGGTCCTGCTCCCATGTTTCCGCCAGCCCCGGCCGCAATCCGGCGAGCTGGTCCGTCCTGCTGAGGTCCCACAGCACCAGCCCCTCGAAGATCGGGTAGCCCATGAAGCGCATGCCCTCGAAACCGTTATTGGGCAGGCCGGTGGCGGTGGGCACGTCGGCGGCGGTCATGGCGATGCGCAGCGTGGTTTTCGCAAGCGCTGGTTGCGCGAGCAGCACGGCGGTGATGGCGATGGCTTTGGCAGCATGACGAATGAGCATGGTCTCTCCGGCGCTGGGGAAATGGCGGGGAGAAACCAGCAAGTTTCAGGCCAGCAGGAGGCAGACTGCGGCGCGCCCGAGACACGGGAGCGCGCTGCGCCCTACTTCTCTTTCAGCATCTCGCGATACTTGGCGACATCGCGCGTCACCAGTTGCTGCAGTACCTCGGGCGTGTGCTCGTTGACGTCAGGCGCCACGGTGGACAGATCGACGAAGCGCTTCTTCACGGCGTCGCTTTCCACCGCGTTGCGCGCCGACGCGTTGAGCTTGGCGACGATCTCCGGCGGCGTGCCCTTCGGCGCGAACAGCCCGTTCCAGCCCTGGGCCTCGAACTCCGGCAGACCGGCTTCCGCCGAAGTCGGCAGATCCGGCAGCGAGCCGAGCCGCACGGTCGAGCCGACCACGATGCCGCGCACCAATTTGTCGTCGATGGCCTGCGAGACCGAAGCGGCGCTGTCGCAGACACCGTCGATCTGGCCGCCGATGGCGTCGGTCAGCGCCGGCGCCGCGCCGCGATAGCCGACCAAGGTCACGTCGATGCCGGCAGCTGCGACAAAACTCTTGCAGATCAGGTAGTTCGACGAGCCGACGCCGGCGTGGCCGAGGTTGACCTTGCCGGGATTGGCCTTGGCGTAAGCGATGAAATCCTTCAGCGTCGCCGCCGGGAAATCCTTGCGCAGCGCGACGATGCCGAACGTCTTGGCCACCATGCCGATCGGCACGAACGAGTCCGGCGTGAACGGCAGCTTGGGATAGATGGTGTAGGTGGCCGCAGAGGTGCCGGCATTGCCGATGGCGATGGTGTAGCCGTCGGGCTCGGCGCGCGCGGCGCGGGCCAGCGCGGTGGAGCCGCCGGCGCCAACCACGTTCTCCAGAATGATCGGCTGGCCGAGATTGCGGGCCATCTGCTCGGCGACGACGCGGGCGATCACGTCGGAGGTGCCGCCGGCCGCGAACGGCACGATCATGGTAATGGCGCGCTTGGGGAAGTCCTGCGCCTGCGCGGTCACCGCGGTGAAGGCGGCGACGGCCGCGGCGGCGACGATCTTCAACACGATTGCGTTCACGCCGCGCGCTCCAGCTGCGCGACGAGGCCAGCGAACAGCCCGCGCCCGTCGGTGCAGCCCATGATGTCTTCAACGTGGTTTTCCGGATGCGGCATCATACCGAGCACATTGCCTTTTTCGTTGACGATGCCGGCGATGGACTGCGCGGCGCCGTTGATATTATGCAGGTCACCGACTTCGCCGGCCGGGCTGCAATAGCGGTACAGCACGCGGCCATCGCCCTCGAGACGCTTCAGGGTCTCAGCGTCGGCGGTGTAGTTGCCCTCGCCATGGGCGATCGGCACGCGGATCACCTGGCCGGCATTGTAGCCGCGGGTGAAGGCGGTGTCGGAGCGCTCGACGCGCAGGTGCACGTCATGGCAAATGAATTTCAGCCTGGCGTTGCGCATCAAGATGCCCGGCAGCAATCCCGACTCGCACAGGATCTGGAAGCCGTTGCAGACGCCGAGCACCAGGCCACCATCGGCCGCAAAGGCGCGCACCGCATCCATGACCGGCGAACGCGCCGCAATGGCGCCGCAGCGCAGATAGTCGCCATAGGAGAAGCCGCCGGGCACCACGACAAGGTCGGTGCCCGCAGGTAGCGCGGTGTCGGCATGCCACACCATGGTGGCGTCCTGGCCGGATGCCAGTTTCAGGGCGCGCGCCATGTCGCGCTCGCGGTTGATGCCGGGGAAGACGAGGACGGCGGATTTCATGATGAAGCGACTCTTTCAGAATAGCTGGACCTGGCTTGGGCTATCTGCTGCAGGCCCAGTTCCATTTCGTAATTGATCGTTCTCAACAGGACGAGATTTTCGTGCAGCTTGGCGTCCATTCGGTCCATGCCATCATGAATCTCGTACAACATTTCGAGAATTTGCTGTTTCGAAATCTCGTCCATGACGGCTGTCACGCCGTCAAGGTCGGAGTATCGTTCAGTTCAAGGCGCCGTTCGATGCGATCGAGCTGATGTTCATGACGAACAAGGGTGGCGTGAATCCCAGCCAGCTCGGTATGGACACCGACTACTTCCTGGCGAATGGCGTTCTGAGACGGCTGTGACGCATGCACCTGCTGCTTGACCTCGCCGATCTCGCTTCTGACTTGCGAGACGTCGCGCTGCAACGACTTCGGTACTTCATAAATCAACTCACTGCTGATCTCAGCCATGACCCGATCTCCGGAAGTCTACCCCTGCACCTCGATAGCATAATTCTCGATCACGGTGTTCGCCAACAGCTTGTCGGCGGCGGCCTTGAGGGCCGCCTCGGCCTTGGCCTTGTCTCCGCCGGGGATTTCGATGTCGAACACCTTGCCCTGGCGCACGGAGGCGATGCCCTCGACGCCGAGCGACTTCAATGCGCCCTCGATGGCCTTGCCCTGCGGATCCAGGATGCCGTTTTTCAGTGTGACGGTAACGCGCGCTTTCATGGTCGACTTAACCTGTTTGTCCCCGCCTGACGCGGGAGAATACACCGCAACATCCTCATCCTTCGAGACGCGGGCTTCGCCCGCTCCTCAGGATGAAGGTCCCTCATAGCGAGGCGCGTCGCACAGCGACGCGTCTCGAACCATGAGGAAAGCTCAGCTCTTCACCAGCACCGGGCCGGTGCCCATCGGGCGCTCGTTCTCGGCGAGAATGCCGAGGCGTTTTGCCACTTCGGTGTACGCTTCCAGCACGCCGCCGAGATCCCGGCGAAAGCGGTCCTTGTCGAGCTTCTCGTTCGACTTGATGTCCCACAACCGGCAGGAATCCGGCGAGATCTCGTCGGCGACGATGATGCGCATCATGTCGTTCTCGAACAGCCGGCCGCACTCCATCTTGAAGTCGACGAGGCGGATACCGATGCCCAGGAACAGCCCGGTGAGGAAGTCGTTGACGCGGATGGCCAGCGCCATGATGTCATCGATTTCCTGCGGCGTGGCCCAGCCGAACGCGGTGATGTGCTCTTCCGAGACCATCGGGTCGTTGAGCTGGTCGTTCTTGTAATAGAACTCGATGATCGAGCGCGGCAGCTGGGTGCCTTCCTCGATGCCGAGGCGCTGCGACAGCGATCCCGCGGCCACGTTCCGCACCACCACTTCCAGCGGCACGATCTCGACTTCGCGAATCAATTGCTCGCGCATGTTGAGGCGGCGGATGAAGTGGGTGGGCACCCCGATGTCGTTCAGATGCTGAAACAGGTATTCCGAGATCCGGTTGTTGAGGACACCCTTGCCCTCGATGATCTGGTGCTTCTTCGCGTTGAACGCGGTCGCATCGTCCTTGAAGTGCTGAATCAGGGTTCCGGGCTCCGGTCCTTCATAAAGAACCTTGGCCTTGCCTTCATAAATGCGACGTCGACGGCTCATGGGGATGTACCGTGTGTTGTTGAAATCCATGGGATAGGTATGCTCCGCGAATGACAGGTGCGACCCACGACGGAGCTGCCGTGTAGCCAGGTACGGGAGGAAACAGAACGAGAACCGGGCCTTTGGGCAACCTAGCCGATTGACATGACAAGCACAATCGATCCGGTCCCGTTGGGTTAAGTTTTACCCCGTCCCTGCGACCTTCGGACCGTTGTTTCATCGGCCCTTGGTGGTTATCTAGGGTTCCTGGCCGGGACCACAACCGCGCCTTCATCACCTTCCAGGCATCGACAGAGCCACCATCCGGAGCCCCGAATCATGACCACTTTTGACAAGCGCGAAGACGGCTTCGAGCGGAAATTTGCCCTCGACGAGGAGCAGAAGTTCAAGGCCGAGGCGCGCCGCAACAAGCTGCTCGGCCTGTGGGTCGCCGAACAGCTCGGCATCACCGGCGACGCCGCCGCTGCCTATGCCAAGGACGTCGTCGCCGCCGATTTCGAGGAAGCCGGCGACGCCGACGTGGTGCGCAAGGTGCTGGCCGACCTCACCGCAAAGGGCGTCGCCCTCACCGAGCCGCAGCTGCGCGTCAAGATGGACGAATTCTTCGCCCAGGCGGTGATGCAGGTGAAGGCCGGGACGTAAGGCGCGGTTTGCTTACCCTCCCCCGAAGCACAGCGAAGCTGTGCGTGGCGGGGAGGGTCGGCGAACGAAGTGAGCCGGGGTGGGGGCGGCACCACGCTCAGGAGAGTTTGTGGCGCCCCCACCCGGCACATCTTTCGCTTCGCTCACGATGTGCCACCCTCCCCGCCCGCGCGGCTGCGCCGCGCCAGGGGGAGGGTAAGCAAGCGCCCCTACCGCCAGCCCAGCCCCGGCGCGACGTGCGTCAAAATCGCCTCGATCGCATGGGCGTTGTAGTCGACGCCGAGCTGATTGGGCACCGTCAGCAGCAGCGTGTCGGCCTCGGCGATGGCTTCGTCCTCCGCCAGCCGCTTGATCAGCACGTCCGGCTCCGCCGCATAGCTGCGGCCGAAGATCGCGCGCTCGGTGCCGCCGAGATAGCCGACCTTGTCGCTGTCCTTGCCGTCGCGGCCGAAATAGGCGCGGTCCATGTCATTCATGAGCGCAAAGATGCTGCGCGACACCGACACCCGCGGCGCCCGCGCATGCCCGGCCTCTGTCCAGGCCGCCTTGAACAGCCGGATCTGCTCGGCCTGCTGGACATGAAACGGCTTGCCGCTCTCGTCGATCTTCAGCGTCGAGCTCTGCAGGTTCATGCCGAGTTTGGCTGCCCACTGCGCGGTGGCATTGGTCGAGGCGCCCCACCAGATGCGCTCGCGCAGCCCTTCGGAGAACGGCTCGAGCCGCAGCAACCCGGGCGGATTGGGAAACATCGGCGAAGGATTGGGCTGGGCAAATCCCTTGCCCCTTATCACATCGAGAAACACCTCGGTGTGGTGCCGCGCCATGTCGGCATCGGTCTGGCCTTCCGGCGGCGCATAGCCGAAATGCCGGTAGCCCTCGATCACCTGCTCCGGCGAGCCCCGGCTGATGCCGAGCTGCAGCCGGCCGCGCGCGATCAGATCGGCACTGCCTGCATCCTCCGCCATGTACAGCGGGTTTTCGTAGCGCATGTCGATCACGCCGGTGCCGATCTCGATCTTTGAGGTGCGCGCACCGACCGCGGCCAGCAGCGGAAACGGCGAGGCCAGCTGCCGGGCAAAATGATGCACGCGAAAATACGCCCCGTCGGCGCCGAGCTGCTCGGCCGCGACCGCCAGATCGATGGATTGCAGCAGCGCGTCGGACGCCGACCGCACGAGCGATTGCGACGACGGCGTCCAGTGGCCGAAGGAGAGAAAGCCGATGTGTTTCATGTGGGGGGACTCGGGGGATGGGATGCGGCGGGTTCGTGCTCCCTATCTAGGCCTGTATTCCCCTGGCAACAGGGGCAGCCGCGGAAACCCAGGGTTTCCAATCGCAGGATCGTTGGCGGCGCCTTGACGAGCGCCACTCAAGGGCGGATCCCTAGCAAATAGGCCGCATCAGCGCATGCTGATATGCGGGAGCGTCATTGGCAACAAGACCCGCGTGTCGCTCCGCTCGCGCGGGCTACGCTCGCTTCAAGAGACACCCCCGTTCTACGCTTCGGCCCGCCCTCCCCATGGCTCCCCAATGCGCTATACTGCACCATGTCCCGTGCCACGCGCCTCCTCAGCCTGATCCAGGCGCTCCGCCGCCGCCGCCGTCCGGTGACGGCGGCAGTGCTGGCCGTGGAACTCGAGGTCTCCGAGCGCACCATCTACCGCGACATCGCCACCCTGATGGCGCAGGGCGCGCCGATCGAGGGCGCCGCCGGCCTCGGCTATGTGCTGCATCCCGGCTTCGTGCTGCCGCCACTGATGTTCGTCGAGGACGAGATCGACGCGCTGGTGCTGGGGCTGCGCATGGTGACGCAGCGCGGCGACCGCGCGTTGCGCGCCGCCGCCACCGATGCGCTGGCGAAGATCTCCGGCGTGCTGCCGGCGGAGCTGCGTGCCCGCGCCGAGGCCAGCGCCCTGCTCGCCGGGCCCAGCGCCACCGCGCCGGCCGTCGCCGTGGACGTCGCCGCGCTGCGCCAGGCCATCGTGCGCGAACGGCGGCTGGCCATCGACTATGTCGATGCCAGCGGCGCCCGCACCGCGCGCACGGTATGGCCGCTGGCGCTCGGCTTCTTCGACCACGCGCAGGTGCTGGTGGCGTGGTGCGAGCGGCAGAACGATTTCCGCCATTTCCGCATCGACCGGCTGGCCTCGGTCACCCCCGGCGAACGCTACGGCCGGCGGCGGCGCACGCTGCTGGCCGAGTGGCGCGCGCGCCACGCCATCCCCGAGCAGATCTGAGCCTGTGCGCTGCTGACAGAAACTGTCAGCGCCGGAGCGCACACGGTGGCCGCCGCACCCCGCGGCGTTACAGGACCGAACAGATGCTCACACCCGCCTTCACCCTGCTCTATGTCGACAGCCCCAAAGCCAGCGCCGGCTTCTACGCCACCCTGCTCGGCCGCGCGCCGGTCGAGACCTCCGACACTTTCGTGATGTTCGTCGGCGACACCGGCCCGATCCTGGCGCTGTGGGCGCGCCATGCCGTGTTGCCCGCCGCCACGCCTGTGGGCGGCATTGAGATCGTGTTCGCGCTGGAGAGCCGCGCCGCAGTCGAGGCCTGCTACGCCGACTGGACCTCGCGCGGCCTGCCCATGGTGCAGGAGCTGACCACGCTGGATTTCGGCCGCACCTTTGTCGCCGCCGATCCCGACGGCCACCGCCTGCGCGTCTGCGCCCCGGACCGCGATTAGGCGCGGCGCCCTCCATGCCGGACCGTTGACCATCGCCATCTCCGGGAAGCGATCGATCAATGGGCCGGTGGGCAGCATCGACTTCACCGGATGGTGATGGCGCCGACGCATTCCCGATCGGCGCGTTGCGCTCCGCCATGACCTGAATAGCGCGACGGCAACATCAAGTCGCATTCACCGAACCGGGAGCGCTGTTCACGGCCTGATCGACGGACTGTGACGGAACGCGACTCCGTTCACGTCATTGTCTGGCGGGGATAACCAACGGAGTTTCAAATGAACACGAAGACGAAGACGATGATCATCGCGACTGCACTTGCCACCATGATATCCGGCGCCGCTCTTGCGCAGGCCAATCCGAATGCGCCGCAGCCGAGTTCGGACGGTCTTGGCGTCAATATTCCCGGCACCACCTCGACCGGCGTCGCCGTCGACCGCCCTGATTCCAACCAGCCGCGGGAAGACGCAAGAATGCAGCGCGGGATCCTCTATCAGAGCCCGTCTGACTATGGCACCGCCGGCATGTCCAACCGCGGCCCCTACGACGGCGGCATGTCCAGGTAACGGCAACACAAATCCGCCGCGCCATCGCGGCGCGGCGGATTTTTCACGACTCGTGGCGGGAGAGATTCGAGCTCGCCGAGCGGCGTGACGTCACGGCGCGCCGTGGCGACGGCGCGCGCCTACTCCTCCTTGAAGCCGTATTCCTGGTTGTTGCCGGTGGCGCCGTAATATTTGTACGGCAGGAACTTGCCTGACATGGTGATCTGCACGCGGTCGCCCTTGGGATTGGCGACGCGGTTCATCACCATGTCGAAGTCGATCGCCGACATGATGCCGTCGCCGAATTCCTCCTCGATCAGCACCTTCCACGCCGGGCCGTTGACCATCACCATCTCGTAGAAGCGATAGATCAGCGGATCGGTCGGCGGCATCTGCACGTTCTCGGCGCGCATCGGCACCTCGTTGAGCATGGCGATCTCGCTCTTGCTGAGACCGAACAGCTCGCCGGCGGCGGCGGCCTGCGGTTTTGTCAATTTCATGTTGCCGAGAATGGCCCCGACGATCAGCACCTCGGAATGGCCGCCGATCTTCTCGCAGATGTACTTCCAGCTCCATGCATTGTCGCGCTTGATGTCGAGCAGTTTTTCGGTGAGGTCGGAACGGATCATGGGTCTCTCCTATGATTGTTAGCGGGCGATGCTGTGAGCGGGCGGCACCAGCGCAGGCTCGGCCAACGCCGGCCGCACCACCGGCACGCGGCGCGGGTCGAAGTCCGGCGTGGTCTGGGTGAAGGTCTTACTGCGGGTCACCAGGAAATCGATGATGTGATTGCGCAGCCCGTAGTAGTGCGGGTGCTTGTGCAGATCGAGCCGCGAGCGGTCCTTCGGCAGCGGATTCTCGACCACTTCGGCCAGCACCGCACCGGGGCCGTTGGTCATCAGAAAAATCTTGTCGGCGAGATACATCGCTTCGTCGACATCGTGGGTGATCATGAAGGTGGTCTGGCCGGTGTCGGTGCACACGCGGCGAACTTCATCCTGCAGCGTGCCGCGGGTCAGCGCGTCCAGCGCCGAGAACGGCTCGTCCATCAGCATGATCTTTGGCGTGATCGACAGCGCACGGGCGATGCCGACGCGCTGCTTCATGCCGCCGGACAGTTCGGAGGGCCGCTTGTGCTCGCTGCCGGTGAGACCGACCAGATCGATGAAGGTCTGCGCGTGGGCCTTGACCTTGGCCTTATCCCAGCCGCGCCACTTCGAGGTTACAGCATAAGCGACATTGCCCATCACCGTGCGCCATGGCAGCAGCGCGTGGCTCTGGAAGATCACCGCGCGATCGAGCGAGGTGCCCGAGATCTCCTGGCCGTCGACGATCACCGTGCCGGCGCTGGGTTCATCCAGCCCGGCGAGGATGTTGAGCACCGTGGTCTTGCCGCAACCGGAATGCCCGATCACACAGCCGAACTCACCCCGCGGCACCGACAGCCACAGATTCTCGAACACCGCCGTACTGCCGCCACCCGCCGCCGGATAGCGTTTCGAAATGCCCTCGATGGAAATGAATTTATCGGTCATGTGCTGCATCACTCCGGAAAGGTGACCATGCGGGTGAAGCGCGCTAATATCTGATCGAGCAGCATGCCGATCACGCCGATCATCAGGATCGCAATGATCACATTCGTGATCGATAAATTATTCCATTCGTTCCAGACGAAGTAACCAATCCCCGTTCCGCCGACCAGCATTTCGGCGGCGACGATCACCAGCCAGGCGATGCCGATCGAGATCCGCATGCCGGTGAGGATGGTCGGCGCGGCGGCCGGCAGGATGATTGTGAAGGCGCGGCGTAGACTGCCCACTTCCAGCGTACGCGCGACGTTGATCCATTCGCGACGCACGGCGGCGACACCGAAGGCGGTGTTGAGCAGCATCGGCCATACCGAGCAGATGAAGATCACGAAGATGGCCGACAGGCTGGAATCCTTGATGGTGTAGAGCGCCAGCGGCATCCACGCCAGCGGCGAGATCGGCTTCAGGATCTGGATGAAAGGATCCAGCGCCTTGCTCATCAGCGGCGACATGCCGATCAGGAAGCCGAGCGGGATCGCCACGATCACCGCGAGGAAATAGCCGAGCCCGACCCGGCCGATGGAGTAAGCGAGCTGGATGCCGAGGCCCTTGTCGTTGGGACCGTTGTCGTAGAACGGATGCTTGAGGTGCTCCCACAATTTGGCACCGACATCGAGCGGCCCGGGCATCGCCGATTTGCCGGCGGTGGCGGTGAGCCCCATCAGTTTTGCGTATTCCGGCGACATCGTCGCAGCAGTGCCGGTGCCACGCGTCGCGAGGTGCCAGACACCGAGGAACGCCGCGAGGATGACAAGCGACACGATCGCCGCGCGAAAGCGGAGGGAGAAGGTCATGGCGTTGCGGTCCGTGTCCCGGGCGCGGTGCAGTACGTCGCGCAGCGACGTGATGCGCCGCAGACCCGGGACCCATGCGTTGCGCGATGCATGAATGGATCCCGGATCTGCGAAGCAGCACACCGCACTTCGTGCGCTGCGCCGCATCGCGTCCGGGACACGAGACTGTTCATCACGTCGCCTTCTTGATCTTGAAGCTCGCCAGATATTCCTTCGGCTTCTCCGGATCGAAGGTCTTGCCCATCACCTGGAACGATTTGTAGGCGCTCGCCGGCGGCGTCAGGCCCATTTCCTTCATCACCTTTCCGGTGTCGGCGGCGAGGAACACCTGTTCGGCCACGCCCTTGTAGTCGACGTCGCCCTTGATCTGGCCCCACCGCTGCATCTGCGTCATCATCCACACAGCGAACGACTGCCACGGGAACGGATCGAAATCGACGCGCTTGGGATCCACCTTGATGCCTCCGAGGCCGTCGGCATAGGTCCCGGTCAGCACCTGCTCCAGCACCACCGGCGGCGCGTTGAGATAGGCCGCGGGCGCGATGGCCTCGGCGATCGACTTGCGGTTCTCGGCCTTCGAGGCATAGGCGGTGGCGTCGACAATGGCGCGGGTCAATGCTGCGAACGAGTTCGGCGACGTCATGATGAATTCGCGGCTGGCGGCGAAGCTGCAGCACGGATGACCGTCCCAGATTTCCTTGGACAGCAGGTGCATGAAGCCGACGCCGTCATAGATCGCGCGCTGGCAGATATTGTCGGGCGCCAGGAAGCCGTCGATATTGTCGGCGCGGAGGTTGGCGACCATCTCCGGCGGCGGCACCGAGCGGATCTGGATGTCGGTGTCGGGGTCGATGCCGTGCTCGGCGAGATAGTAGCGCAGCAGGTAGTTGTGCATCGAGTAGTCGAAGGGGACAGCGAGCTTGAAACCCTTCCAGTCCTTGGGGTCGCGCTTGTCCTTGTGCTTCATGGCCAGCGTGATGCCCTGGCCATTGATGTTCTCGATCGCCGGCACGGTATAGGGGATCGGCTGCGAGCCGAGCCCCAGCGAGATCGCGATCGGCATCGGTGCCAGCATATGCGCGGCGTCATATTCCTTGTTGATGGTCTTGTCGCGGATCACGGCCCAGCCCGCGGTCTTCACCACATCCACCTTGAGGCCCTGCTTGGCGTAGAAGCCGAGCGGGTCGGCCATGATGATCGGCGTGGCGCAGGTGATCGGGATGAAGCCGACCTTGAGATCGGTCTTCTCCAGCTTGCCCACGCCTTGTGCGAACACTTCGGTGGCCATCTTGATCGGGAAGAACTGCGAGAGCACGCCGAGTGCGGCGGAGGCGCCGACCGATTTCAGGAAGGCGCGCCGCGCCACCTCTTTCGGAAACACCGCGCGCATCACCGCGGAGGCGACCACGCCCTCATAACGCTTGGCCTCATCCTCGGGCGCTGCGCAAGCGAGCTGCAGGCTGGCGTCATGCTCGGCGCCGCTGGCATGCTGGCCGCACGGGCAGCCGGAGCGCAGACGGCGAGCGGGATCGAACGGATTGTCGAACGTGGACATGGGACCTCCTGCGTGGCGTTGGCTATCGCTACGCAAGGAGTGTGCCAGCGCCGGCGCCGCGCAGAAGTCGCATTGCCGCAACGTCGGAAGCGCAAATTGCCGATTACGAAAATTCGTGATATCCGATATTTCGTAACCGGATCACGATTTTTCGGAGTTGGCCGCGATGGATTCCCAGCCTTATCAGCTCGCCTCCCGCGACGCCGACCTGCGCACCGTCAGCTTCGACTACGCCGTCGAGCCGACCCTGCTGCTCGATCCCGACGCCGACCAGATCGTCGATGCCAATCCGGCGGCCTGCGCCCTGCTCGGCTATGACCGCGTGCTGCTGCGGCAGACCAGGATCAGCGCGCTGCATCCGGGCCAGGTGCCGGCGCTGATCGTGTTCACCCAGGCGGTGCTCGACAAGGGCGCCTGGTGGACGACGACGCTGACGCCGCGCCACGCCACCGGCGAGACGCTGCGGCTGGAATATGCCGGCTCTGCGGTGCCGCAGGGCGAGCGCGCGCTGCTGCTGCTGACCATGAGCGACCTCGACGCGCGGCGCCGCCGCGGCGTCGATGGCGCCGCCGAGGATCACATGCGCAGCGGACTCGCCGCCTGGCAGCGCGTCGAGCGCGTGTTCCAGGATATTGAGAGGGAAAACCAGTTGATCCTGCGCGCCGCGGGCGAAGGCATTTATGGCGTCAATGCCGAGGGCAAGACCACCTTCGTCAATCCCGCTGCCGAGCGCATGCTCGGCTGGAGCGCGGAAGAGCTGGTGGGCAAGGCCATTCACCCGATCATGCACCACAGCCATGCCGACGGCAGCCATTACCCCGATCACGACTGCCCGATCTATGCCGCGTTCCGCGACGGCGCCGTGCACAATGTCGACAACGAGGTGTTCTGGCGCAAGGACGGCAGCAAGGTCTGGGTCGAATACACCTCCACGCCGATCCGCGACCGCAGCATGGTGATCGGCGCGGTGATCGTATTTCGCGACGTCAGCGCGCGCCGCGCCGCCGACGAGAAGCTGCACGCTGCGCTCGCCGAAGTCGACCGGTTGCGCGAACGGCTGGAGCTGGAGAACGCCTATCTGCAGGAGGAAATCCGCATCGAGACCAATCCGCGCGGCATCATAGGGCAGAGCCAGGCTATCCAGCAGACCTTGCGCCAGGTCAAGCTGGTGGCGCCGACCACAGCCGCGGTGATGATCACCGGCGAGTCCGGCACCGGCAAGGAGTTGATCGCCCGCGCGATTCATGAGGCCAGCGCGCGCCGCGACCGGCCGCTGATCCGGGTCAATTGTGCGGCTATCCCGCGCGAACTGTTCGAGAGCGAATTCTTCGGCCATGTGCGCGGCGCCTTCACCGGCGCGGTGCGCGACCGCATCGGCCGCTTCGAGCTCGCCTCCGGCGGCACGCTGTTTCTCGACGAGGTCGGCGAGATCCCGCTGGAGCTGCAGGGCAAGCTGCTGCGCGTGCTGCAGGAGGGCAATTTCGAACGCGTCGGCGAGGAACGCACCCGCGCCGTCGACGTCCGCGTCATCGCCGCCACCAACCGCAACCTCAAGCAGGAAGTGGCGCGCGGAAAATTTCGCGAGGACCTGTATTTCCGGCTCAACGTGTTTCCGGTGGAGTCGGTGCCGCTGCGCGAGCGCCGCGAGGACATTCCGCTGCTCGCGCAGCACTTCCTGATGAGCGAGAAATTGCGATCCGACTTGCGTCTCTCGGAGGGCGATGCGCGAAAACTCGCGCGCTACGACTGGCCGGGCAATGTCCGCGAACTACAGAACGTCATCGAGCGCGCGGTGATCCTGGCGCAGAACGGCCGGCTGCGCATCGACCTGCCGGACGCGCCGGGCCCGCATGTGGCGGCGGCTTCGCCCGGCCGCGCCAGGGCCGACGCCAGACCGGCGGTGATGACCTCGGCGGAATTGCGCGACCTCGAGCGCAGCAACATCCAGGCGGCGCTCCTCGCCTGCAACGGCAAGGTGTTCGGCCCCGGCGGCGCCGCCGAACTGCTCGACCTCAAGCCGACCACGCTGGCGTCGCGCATGAAGGTGTTGGGCATTGCGGGTGCGCGTTCCGGACAGGCGGCTGGCTGACCGCGATCCGCAGGGCCGGCGCCCGGTTCTGTGGCCGCAGGCGCACCACATCCCGTAGTCTTACGATCTTGCGGTTATTCGCTGCACGCGGGATTCTGGTCGGCATGAAAGCCTGAGAGTCGCAACGCGCGCTTGATGCCAATTTCCGGCGTCTTCGTGCAGAGCAGGCGCCTCGCGGAATCGACATCGGACAGCGACGTCCGCGATCACGACGAAACTTTCATATCATTGATAGCAGGAGGCCCATTGTGAAATCACCCGTGGAAAAACGTTCCGTCGTCGTCGGCGGCCACAAGACCAGCGTCAGCCTTGAGGCTGCGTTCTGGAGCGGCATGAAGGAAATCGCGTCCAGTCGCAAAGCCACTCTGTCAGAGCTGGTCGGCGGCATCGATGCCAATCGCAGCCAGGGCAATCTCTCGTCCGCGATCCGGCTGTTCGTGCTCGATCACTATCGGAACCTCGGCGCCATCGCGGCGGTCGACGCCGCGCAGTCCCGATCGTTCGACGCGGCCCGCATCAGCTCATAGACCCGCGACGGACCGCCGGGCGCGGAGACCGCGTTGTTCGCTAACAGCGCGGTCAGCGCGGCGCGCGCCGGGGCCCACGCCACGCGGCTCCGGGCACGTCGGGATCGCCCCGGCTCCCGCTTGCATTTTTCCGTAATAGGTATATATTCCTTAGTTGATTGGACCGCGCTTTAACGGGAGTCAGCATGCCCTATCCTCTCGTTCCGCTCTTTGCCCCGCAATTTCGCGTCGTCGACTCCTCCGTGGTCCGGCTGACGCCGGGCCCGATCGAGGACGGACCGCCGCCGGTGGCAGGCGGCCGCCCCAAGGGCTGCAAGCGGCTGCACACCAATGCCACGGTCGCCCTGGCGCGCCGGCTGATCGAAGAGACCACGCTGAGCTACAAGCAGATTGCGGCCAGGACCGGCGCCACCCATAGCACCGTCGGGCGCTGGGCCCGCGAGGGCGGCTGGCAGCGTCACCCGTTTGCGCCGCGCGCCTCCGACACGATACCGACCGCCCGCGCCGGCCGCAGGCTGAAGCTGCGCATGCTGGGGCAGAGGCTGCATCAGCTCGCCGAGCGTTGCGTCGGCGAGTTGTGGAGCAGCGAGACGGTCGATCTCGACCGGCTGCTGCAGGCCATGCAGGTGCTGAAAATGGCGCGGCTGGAATATATGGGCAACCGCCGCCCGCGCCGCGGCCCCGATCCGACGCCGCGCACCGGGCAATACTGGATCGACCGCGACACCGCGATCAAGAAGGCGCTGAAGGAGAAGCCACCTAAGTATTGCTCTACTGGAATGTGCCATAGCTATAGAAAACGGCAGCCCAGAACTGCTGCCCGAAACGGTCGAATTAGCGCTAGCTGCAGGCCGCCAATACGACGCTTGGCAACTTCAGGCGCGATGGGCCATCAACCAGCGCGATTGGGCCGAAGCACTTGGATTGCTTTCCAAAATCGAAAGAAAGGATTTCTTTGACTTACAGTTGGAAGGACGCGCTCTTCAAATCAAGAAAGAAGATCCAGATATAGCGCGCGACCCGGCAGCGCTCAAAGAGATTGAAGCCCGACAGCACGAGGTAGTGATGACCACATACAAAGCTCCGGGCATTACAAGGGATATCTAGAGAAACGTAGCCAAGTCGAGGCGAACAGCATGGTTCGCACGACTTTGTTAGGAGTGAGCTGCGACTTTCACGCGATCAACCTTCGGATTGCTTGCCAAACAACCCGTTCAGCTCCGCGCCCTTCGCAGCTCCGGCGAACGCAGTGAACGTGCCCTGCTCCGCGATCTCCTTCGCGGCGCCCATGACCCCCGCCCAGGCCGTCCGCGCCAGCGCGCCGCCGACGCTGACGCGGCGGACGCCGAGGGCGGCGAGGCCCTGCACCGTCATCGACGGCTGGACGATCAGCACGTTGACCGGTTTTGGATGCACCGCCCTGACCAGCGCGGCGATGTCGTCGGGGGCAGCAATGCCCGGCGCATAGAGGCAGTCGGCTCCGGCGTCGGCGAAGGCGACCAGGCGCGCGATGGTCCTGGCGAGATCGCGCTCGCCGGTCAAAAATCCCTCGCAGCGCGCCACCAGCATGATGGCGGGGTCCGTGGCGTCGATGGCGGCGCGGGCGGCCTTGATGCGTGCAAGGGCCAGGGCGTCCTCATACAGCGGCTGCGCCGGCCGGCCGGTGGAATTCTCGATCGACAGGCCGGCAATGCCGGTCGCCACCGCGCGCGCCACGTTGGCGGCGACGCCGTCGGGATCGTCGGCGAAGCCGGCCTCGAAGTCGGCATTCACAGGCAGGTCGGTGGCCGCACTCAGCGTCGTCAGGTGGTCGATGACGTCGTCGCAGCCGACGTGGTTGTCGGCGCGGCCGGTGGACCAGGCATAGCCGGACGAGGTCGAGGCCAGCGCCTGGAAGCCGGCATGCGCGAGATAGCGCGCGGAGCCGACGTCCCAGGGATTGGGGATCACGAAGCAACCGGCTTCGTGCAGCTTGCGGAAATTGGCGCGCTTCTCGGCGGTGGAGATGGTCATCGACGGCCTCCGGTTTGGCTTTTTGCGTCTCGTTGTCGGGCGCGTGTCCCGGGCGCGCTGCAGCGTAGGCGAAGCGAAGCTTCGCTGACAACGCTGCTGCGCAGAACCGGGACCGTCACGAACGCCGGCGCTTGATGCGGTCCCGGTTCTGCGCAGCAGCACGTCGTGCTGCAGCGCGCCCGGGACAAGCAAAGGCGCTATGCCTCGCCCGGCATCCCGCCCGCCAGCGCCGTCTCCAGCCGCGCCAGCACCGGGCCGATATCCCTGACGATGTCGTCGGCGGTGACTGCCACCACGCGGTAGTCGCGCGCCTCCAGCCAGGCCTGGCGGGCGGCGCGATCCTGCACGATCACCTCGGTCTCGTCGGCATTGACCAGCTCGATAGCGAAGCGGCGCGGGAACGAGACGAAGTCCGGGATGTGGCGGCCGACCGGGGTCTGGCGCTTGAAGGTGCCGGCGAAGCGGCGGTCGGTGCGCAGGGCTTCCCACAACAGCCGCTCGGCGTCGGTGGGGTTTCGCCGCAACAAGCGAGCGAGACCGCGCACGGTGCCGCTCTCATGCGGCAGCGCGCCCTGGCCGTGCTCGGCCAGCAGGGCGCGCAGTTTTGTCGCCTGCTCGCCGTCGAGCACGCCGCCCTTGGCCGGGCCCTTGCGGCCCTCGGCGATAGCCATCACCACGCCGTGCAAAGTGTGCATGTCCTGCTTGGTCGGCTCCATGCGGGTGAAGATGTTGCGCAGGTTGACCAGCATGGTGTCGCGCTTCTCGGCCGGGCGCAGGAATTCGACGGCGTCGAGCTCGCGCACCAGGTTGTCGAAGAACGCCTGCATCTGGTGCTGCGACGCCGGCTCGGAGCGCTCCGGCATGGCGTAAGGCAGCGCATTGGACGTCGCCAGCTTGAACCATTCATAGCCGCACAGCAGCACGGCCTGGGCGAGATTCAGCGAGGCGAAGGCGGGATTGACCGGGAAGGTGATGATGCGGTTGGCCAGCGCCACTTCCTCGTTCTTCAGGCCATAGCGCTCTCGGCCAAACAGGATGCCGGCGGTGGCGCCGGTTGCGACGTGGGCGACGGTCTCGCGCGCCGCCGCTTCCGGGGCGACCACCGGCTTGGCCTGGTCGTGGGCGCGGGCGGTGGTGGCGAACAGCAGGGTGCAGTCGGCCACCGCGGCTTCCACGGTGTCGAACAGCTCGACCTTGTCGAGGATGTGGTCGGCGCCGGAGGCAGCGCGGCGGGCATGGACGTTGGGCCAGCCGTCGCGCGGCTTGACCAGGCGCAGCCGGGTCAGCCCGAAATTGCCCATGGCGCGCGCGCACATGCCGATGTTCTCGCCGAGCTGCGGCTCGACCAGCACCACCACCGGACCGGTCAGCTCGCTGTGCGCCTTGGTATGGTCGGTGCCTGAACCGGACATGCACTTCACCTTCTGATTCAATGCCTGAAGATGTTGAATCAACCTTCGAAGATTTTGATTCAACGCCTCAGATGGTCGCTGCCTGTTCCTCCATTCCGGGCATTTTATCAAGCAAATTGATAGGGTTGTTCCGGTTCACCGAGATTTCCCCCGAATTGGGCCGGCCGGGCCTCACTCGCTGTTTGCTTTCGTTCTTCTTTCGAATAGGAGTCCAAACCACAATCAAAACGAACCCAAAAGCCGGACACCCGGCGCGGGCCGGGGAGGATCGACGATGCGTTCACGCTGGACACTGGCAATTGTTGGAGCGGTCTTGATGCTGGCCGGCGGCCTGCTGGCGCACCTGACCCAGACCGCGGGCGGCATCAAGATCCAGGACACCCGCTTCACCGGCGCCAAGGGCAATACGATGAGCGCCCTGCTCTACACGCCGCCGAATGCCACCGCGCAGACGCCCGCCCCCGGCATCCTCGCCGTTCACGGCTACATCAATTCGCGCGAGACCCAGGACGGCTTTGCCATCGAGTTCGCCCGCCGCGGCTATGTGGTGCTGGCCATCGACCAGACCGGCCACGGCTACAGCGACGGCCCGGCCTTCTCGAACGGCTTCGGCGGCCCGGACGGCCTGACCTATCTGCGCAGCCTCGCCAATGTCGACAAGGCGAATATCGGCCTCGAGGGCCACTCCATGGGCGGCTGGACCGTTCTCGCGGCGGCCACCGCCATGCCCGACGCCTACAAGGCCATGGTGCTGGAAGGCTCCTCCACCGGCAAGCCGTTCGCCGCCGACGGCACGCCCACCTGGCCGCGCAACCTCGCGCTGGTGTTCGCGCAATACGAGGAATTTTCGACCCTGATGTGGGGCGTGCCCAACGCCAAGGATGTGGTCTCCAGCCCGAAGCTGTGGGCGCTGTTCGGCGCGTCAGCCAAGGTCGAGCCCGGCAAGGTGTACGGCGACATCCAGGCCGGCACCGCCCGGGTGCTCTACACCCCGGCGATGACCCACCCTGCCGAGCACATTTCGCATGAGGCGATCGGCTACGCGCTGGACTGGTTCGGCAAGACCCTGCAGGGCGGCACGCCGCTTCCCGCGTCCGACCAGATCTGGTTTCGCAAGGAGATCGGCACCGGCATCGCCTTGCTCGGCTTCGTCGCCTTCCTGATCGGCATGTTCGACGGCCTGCTCGAAGCCAGAATGTTCTCGCGGCTGATGCTGCCCGCCCCGGTCGGCGGGGCGGTGGCGACGGAAGCCCCGGTCGACCGCAGCCGCTGGCTGGTCGCGCTGGTGCTGTCGGCGCTGCTGCCGGCGATCACCTACTACCCGGCCTTCTCGCTGGCCGGCGCCTGGCTCAAGCCGCAGCCGTGGCTGCCGCAGGGCGTCACCAACCAGGTCGTGCTGTGGGCGGTGATCAATGCGCTGATCGCGCTGGCCCTGATGCCGCTGGCGCCGAAGCGGGCACGCCGCCATGGCATCGTCGGCCTGTCGATCGGCATCGCGCTGGCGACCCTGGTCGCCGGCTATGCCGCATTGTGGCTGTCCGACCTGATCTTCAAGACCGACTTCCGCTTCTGGATCGTGGCGCTCAAGCTGATGAGCGGCAAGCAGGCGCTGATGGGCCTGATCTACGTGCTGCCGGTGACCGCCTTCTTCGTCATCGCGCTGAACGTCATGCATCGCAATTTCAGCACCCTCAGCGCCGGCCGGAGCGCGGTCTACCTGACCAACGTCGTGGCGCTGGCGGGCGGTTTCGTGGTGCTGCTCGGGGTGCAATATGGCGCGCTGTGGCTGGGCGGCCAGCTGATCGATCCGGCGCCGGCGGTGCTGACCTCCATGGCGCTGAACACCATCGTGGCGATCCAGTTCGTGCCGCTGCTGGCCATCGTGGCCGTCATCGCCACCTTCACCTTCAGGCGCACCGGCTCCAGCCTGCCGGGCGCGCTGATCTGCGCCGGACTGGTGACCTGGTACTTGGTGGCGGGCACCGCGACCCAGGCTGCGTTCTGAGCCAAAAAATGGGCTGAAACTGCATAACGCCTTGGCTTCCGCCAGGGCGGCCGCGGTGCTATAGCCGCCCCATCACCACCCTGCCCCTCCGCAACGCGATAAAGGCCCGATATTTCATGGCAAAAATCAAGGTAAAAAATCCCGTCGTCGAACTCGATGGCGACGAGATGACCCGGATCATCTGGCAGTACATCAAGGACAAGCTGATCAACCCCTTCCTTGAGATCGACCTGCAATATTACGACCTCGGGATGGAATACCGCGACAAGACCGACGACCAGGTCACCATCGACGCTGCCAACGCCATCAAGAAGGTCGGCGTCGGCGTCAAGTGCGCGACCATCACCCCGGACGAAGCCCGCGTGAAGGAATTCGGCCTCAAGCAGATGTGGAAGTCGCCGAACGGCACCATCCGCAACATCCTCGGCGGCGTGATCTTCCGCGAGCCGATCATCTGCAAGAACGTGCCGCGCCTGGTCCCCGGCTGGACCAAGCCGATCATCATCGGCCGCCACGCCTTCGGCGACCAGTACCGTGCCACCGATTTCAAGTTCCCCGGCAAGGGCACCCTGACCATGAAGTTCGTCGGCGACGACGGCGAAGTGATCGAGCGCGAAGTGTTCAAGTCGCCCGGCGCAGGCGTGGCGCTGGCCATGTACAACCTCGACGATTCGATCCGCGATTTCGCCCGCGCCTCCCTGAACTACGGCCTGTCGCGCGGCGTGCCGGTGTATCTGTCGACCAAGAACACCATCCTCAAGGTCTATGACGGCCGCTTCAAGGACATCTTCCAGGAGATCTTCGACGCCGAGTTCAAGGACAAGTTCGCCGCCGCCAAGATCACCTACGAGCACCGGCTGATCGACGACATGGTCGCCGCTGCCATGAAGTGGTCCGGCGGCTACGTCTGGGCCTGCAAGAACTACGACGGCGACGTGCAGTCCGACACCGTGGCGCAGGGCTACGGTTCGCTCGGCCTGATGACCTCGGTGCTGCTGACCCCGGACGGTTCGGTGGTGGAAGCCGAAGCCGCCCACGGCACGGTGACGCGTCACTACCGCGAGCACCAGAAGGGCAAGGAGACCTCGACCAACTCGATCGCGTCGATCTTCGCCTGGACCCAGGGCCTCGCGCACCGCGCCAAGCTCGACGACAATGCCGAGCTCGCCAAGTTCGCCAAGACGCTGGAGAAGGTCTGCGTCGAGACCGTCGAGGCCGGCTACATGACCAAGGATCTCGCGCTCCTGGTCGGTGCCGACCAGCGCTGGCTCTCCACCACCGGCTTCCTCGACAAGGTCGCGGAAAACCTCACCAAGGCGATGGCGCCCGCCGCGTAACCTTCGGCCCACGTTGAACGTATGACCAAGTCCGGGCTGCCTCTGGCATCCCGGACTTTTTGTTGGAGCGGCCTTCGCGACGGCGCTCCTTGGCCACGCACTCCGACTGTCATCACCCGCGAAAGCGGGTGATCCAGCATGCGGCAGTGCTGCCGCCAAATCTCGGGCGCCGTGGAATACTGGGTCGCCCGCCTTCGCGGGCAATGACACCGAGCTTGTGGAAGCGACTCCGTCACTTACTAACCCAAGATAGCAAACGCCAAGGTGATCGATGACCGTGCAAAATAACCCCTCCGACGGCAGCAACGATCCCCTGCTCTGGCTCGAGGATATCGAGGGCCCGCGCGCAGTGGCCTGGGTCGAGGCGCAGAACGCCGCCACCGATGCCGCTTTGTGCGACGACGCCTATCGCGCGGATTGCGATGCAGCGCTGGCCATCCTCAATGCCGATGGCCGGATCCCGTTCGTCGCCAGATCCGGCGACCACCTGTACAATTTCTGGAAGGACGCGCAGCATCCGCGCGGGCTGTGGCGCCGGACCACGCTGGAAAGCTATCGCGCCGACGCGCCTGAATGGGATGTGCTGCTCGACATCGACGCGCTGAACGCGGCGGAAGGCATTTCCTGGGCCTTTGCCGGCGCAGCGCGTTCGCCGGACAAGTCGACGGCGCTGATCAGCCTGTCGTTCAACGGTACCGACGCCGTCGAGGTCCGCGAATTCGACATCGCCACGAAGAGTTTTGTCGCCGGCGGCTTTCATCTTCCGAAAGCAAAGTCGCGCGCCAGTTGGCTGGACCAAGATACGCTGCTGTTCGGCAGCGCGTTCGATGCCGAAGATTCCACTGAAGCCGGCTATTCGCGGCTGGTGCGCGAGTGGAGACGTGGCACGCCGCTGCAATCGGCCGAGGTCGTCTTCACGGCCGAGAAGCAGGACGTCGCGGCATGGTTCGGCGTCAACCGCCGCCCCACCCATCAACGTGTGATGTACTGGCGCGCGCTGGATTTCATGCGCTCGCACGTCTTCGTCGAGCAGACCCATGGCCCGTTTGCCGGCCAGCGCATCCAGCTCGATCTGCCGGACCAGATCTCGATCTCCGCCGACGCCTCCGACCTGCTGCTCAGCCCAAAGGAGGACTGGCAGGTCGGCGAGATGACGATCCCCGCCGGCGCGCTGGCCGTGATCGACTTCGATCGCTTCCTGTCGGGCGCGCGCGACTTCGACATCGTGTTTCAGCCTTCGCCGACGCGGGCGCTGCAATCCTTCGTCGAAACCCGCCACGGCCTGATGCTGGAAATCCTCGACAACGTCCGCGGCCGCATCGCGCTGGCGACGCGCACCGATGACGGCTGGATCGAAACCGAGGTGCCGGGCCTGCCGGACAACGCGTCGATCTCCGTGGGCAATTTCGGCGGCGAGGACGATCCCGATCTCGGCACCGACGTGCTGTTCACCATCACCGGATTCGACCGCCCGACCACGTTGTGGCTGTGGGACGGCCGCGGCGCGCCGGAACAGCTCAAGCACGCGCCCGAGTCGTTCAATTCCGACGGCATCGAGGTCAAGCAATGCCACGCCGTCGCTGCGGACGGCACGAAGATTCCCTACTTCCTGATCGGCAAGAACCTTGCCGACCCCGGCACGGCGCGCCCGACCATTCTCTACGGCTATGGCGGCTTCGAAGTATCGCTGACGCCGTCCTATCTCGGCATCATCGGCAGACTATGGCTCGAACACGGCAACGTCTACGCGCTGGCGAATATCCGCGGCGGCGGCGAATTCGGCCCCGGCTGGCATCTCGCCGCACTGAAAGAGACAAAACACGTTGCCCACGATGACTTTGCCAGCGTCGCGCGCGACCTCGTGGCGTCAGGCGTGACCACCACGGCAAAGCTCGCCTGCCACGGCGGCAGCAATGGCGGCCTGCTGGTCGGCAACATGCTGACGCGCTATCCGGAATTGTTCGGTGCGATCTGGTGCAGCGTGCCGCTGCTCGACATGGCGCGCTACACCAAGCTGCTGGCCGGACAGAGCTGGATCGCCGAATACGGCGATCCGGACATCGCCGAGGAATGGACCTATCTGCAGAAATTCTCGCCCTATCATCTGATCGCGCCGGGCAAGACCTATCCGCCGATCTTCGTCACCACCAATCGCACCGACGACCGCGTCCATCCCGGCCACGCCCGCAAGATGGCCGCGGCGCTGCAGGCACTCGGATACACCGCCTATTTCAACGAGACCGTCGTCGGCGGCCACTCCGGCGCGGTGGACAACACCAAGCAGGCGCAGAGCCAGGCGCTGGGCTTTGCGTTCTTGCGAAAGACCATCGGTGCGGCATGACGCGAGTCACGCGTTCGTTATAACGGGTGGCTCGACAGTCCCGGGAAAAAGAAGGAATTATGCAAGCCCGATGCAGCATGGGTGATCGACGACGGCGTGGAGCGAGGGTGAACATGACCACACGTGGGCGTTCAATTTTTGCCATCACGACCTTGACGCCGCTGAATATGCTCTGGCTCGGTCTTGCAGCCAGCAGCGTCGTTGCCCAGACGGCAATGCCCGATGCTGTCGCCGCGCCAAACGAGACCCAGATCGCCAAATTCCACGCTGAAGGCGCGCAAGTCTACGAGTGCAAGGCAGATAATTCGGGCAAGCTCGCCTGGGCTTTTCGCGAGCCTATCGCCACGCTGATAAGCGATAGCAAGACTGTCGGGCGGCACTATGCCGGACCGACCTGGGAATACAGCGACGGCAGCGCCGTGATCGGCAAGGTCGCCGGCAGTGCGCCGGGAAACACCGCGAAGGACATTCCCTGGCTGAAACTGGACGCCGCCGCCCATCGTGGCAGCGGAATCCTGAGCGGCGTCACGACGGTGCAACGCATTAACACCGTAGGCGGCACGCTTACCGGCGCGTGCGGCACGGCGGGCGCGTTCCAGAGCGAGCCTTATTCGGCAGATTACGTTTTTCTACGCAAGAGCTGACCCGGACTGACCTCGGTCGTCGATCAAGGGCGGACTTGCTCCGAGAACAGAATTGCTTCGTTCTTACGCGGAGGCCGCGGCGCCCGCACCGATCTGCGCCAGCATCGCCTTGGCGATTTCCTGTTCGCCCATGATCACCACATTGGCGCCGTGATGCCTGAGATGCGCGATCTCTTCTTCGGAATGGGCACGCGCGATGATCGGCAGTGTCGGACTGAGCGCGCGGGCCTTGGCGACGATCTGGCCGCCTTCGAAAGCGTCAGGGATCGCGACCAGCAGACCGCGTGCGGCTGTGATATTGGCAGCCTGCAGCATGTCGGGTGCGGCGGCGTTGCCGGTGATCACCTCGATGCCTTCCTTGTGCAGCCGCTCCACCGCGCCCGGCGTATCCTCGATCACCAGCATCGACGCGTTGGCGGCCTGCAGCGCCTTGCTGATGACGCTGCCAACCCGGCCGTGTCCGACCAGCACGATATGGCCGGTGAGCGTCGTCGCGGGCAACGGCACCCGCGGCGCTGCCGGCGCACTGCTCTGCCGTCCCGCCACCGCGGCAGCCTTGGCATCAGGCTTGGCATCGCGGTCGGCCAGAATGCGGTCCAGCAGCGCGAACAGCAGCGGATTCAGCATGATCGAGATGATGGCGCCGGCCAGCACCAGATCGCGGCCACGGTCCGGCAGCAGGCCGAGACCGACGCCGAGGCTGACGAGGATGAAGGAGAACTCGCCGATCTGTGCAAGGCTGGCGGAGATCGTCAGCGCCGTCGATGTCGGATAGCCGAACATCCGCACGATCCCGAAGGCCGCGAGCGACTTGCCCCCGACGATGATCAGCACCGTGACCAGCAGCGGCAGCGGCTCGCGCACGATGATGGCCGGATCGACCAGCATGCCGACGGACACGAAGAACAGCACCGCGAAGGCATCGCGCAACGGCAGGGTCTCGTTGGCGGCACGCTGGCTGAGTTCGGATTCGCTGAGGATCATGCCTGCGAAGAATGCACCGAGCGCGAAAGAGACGTCGAAGACGATCGCCGCACCGAATGCCACGCCGAGCGATATCGCGAACACCGCAAGGCGAAACAACTCCCGCGATCCGGTATGCGCCACATAGTGCAGCAGCATCGGAATCAGTCGTCGTCCCACCACCAGCATGAACACCACGAAACCGACTACCTTGCCGAGGGTGATCAGCACGGGCATGGCCACATCTGCCAGGCTCGCGCCATTGCCGGCCTCGCCCTTCAGCAGCCCGGCCAGCGCGGGCAACAGCACCAGCGTCAGCACCATCGCGAGATCCTCGACGATCAGCCAGCCGATGGCGATGCGGCCGCGCTCGCTATCCACCAGCCGCCGTTCCTGCAACGCGCGGAGCAGGACGACGGTCGAGGCCACCGAGAGCGCCAGGCCGAACACCAACCCGCCACCGATCGGCCAGCCAAGCGCCGTGCCGAGTCCGATGCCGAGCAAGGTCGCGACTCCGATCTGCACGATGGCGCCGGGAATCGCGATGTTCTTCACCGACAGCAGATCTTTCAGGGAGAAATGCAGGCCGACGCCGAACATCAGCAGGATGATGCCGATTTCAGCCAGTTCGTTGGCGATGTTCTGGTCGGCAACGTAACCGGGCGTGAAAGGACCCATCAGCACGCCGGCGACGAGATAGCCGACCAGAGGGGAAACGCGGATGCGCTGCGCGATGGTGCCGAGGATGAAAGCCAGTACGAGACCGACGACGACGGTGGAGATCAACGGTGTATTATGTTCCATGCCGCATTTTGCCGCATCGTGTCGGCTGATGCCACCCTAGTGGCGGCTACCCATCGCCGCAGCAGCGTCAGCGCCGCACTGTCACAAATTCGACTCGTCCACGTTGGACTGCATAGCATGGGCGATTTCCTCCGCGGCAATGTCGCCCTTCTGGGCGTCCGGTGTATCGGCCAGCCGCGCCTCGGCCGTCTGCTCGATATGCGCCGCCAGCGCCGGCACCCGCGCGATCAGCGCGTGAAAATCCTGCGCATCGAGCACCAGGAGCCGCGTCTTTCGGGTGGCAGTGACGGTGCCACTGCGATTGCTGCGCCTGAGCAAGGCGATCTCGCCGAAGAACGCGCCTTCCGCCAGCCGGACGCGCTGGGTCGGCAATTCGATCTCGACCTCGCCCGCTGTGATGAAATACATCGACGTGGCCTGCTCGCCGCGACGGACCAGAATCTCGTCCGCCTCGATGGTCTGCGCGCGCAGCAGCCGCATGATGTCGGCAATCTCCACAGCACCGAGGTGCGAGAAAAGCGGCACCCGCGCCAGCATGCTCCAGGTGACGACGAAGTCGCGGCGATGCACCTCGTCGGCAAAGGCGCGGGCGATGATCGCCACTGGCAGCGCGATCATGACCAGCCCGCCGACGATGGCGAACACCGAGACCAGCCGGCCCAGCGCCGTGGCCGGCACCACGTCGCCGTAGCCGACAGTGCCCAGGGTCACGATCGCCCACCACATGGCGGCGGGAATGTTGCCGAACTTGTCCGGCTGCACATCGTGCTCGATGGCATAGAGCAAGGAGGCAAACAGCAGCACCGCGCCGGTCAGGATCACCAGGCAGCCGAACAGCGCACGACGCTCGGACTGCAGCGCCGCCAGCAGCGAGCGCATCGCCGGCGAATAGCGCACCAGCTTGAGGAAGGGCAGCATGCCGCACAACACCATGGTCGCCCGGTCGGCGAAGACCATGGCGATCCATGACGGCACGAAAGCCAAGAGGTCGATGATGCCGAGGCTGCTGAAGATGTATTCCAGCCGCAGCCGCGTCGGGCTGATGCCGCGCCGCGGCGCGTCGGCGACGACACTCCACAACCGCGCCAGATACTCCAGAGTGTAGATCAGCAGGGCGGCGCCATCCACCAGCGTCAGGACGTGGCCGAACCGCGCGTCGATCTCCGGCACCGAAATCAGGATCATCGCCAGCACGTCGATGACGATGATCGCGACGATGACGCGCACCAGCCGCATGCCTGGCGAATGCGGCAGGTGGTCGTGCTCAAGCAGTTGGAAAAGCCGTCCGCGGAAGTCCGGAGCGCGTGGCGTCGTCCTGCCCGGAACGGTTTTCAACGCTCTATCCAACCATTGCTTTTTCGATGGCTTCGAGCGCGGCGCCGGCCTGGGCACCGTCGGGGCCGCCGGCCTGCGCCATGTCCGGCTTGCCGCCGCCGCCCTTGCCGCCGAGCACTTCCGAGGCCTTGCGCACCAGATCGACCGCCGAGAACCGCGCGACCAGATCCGGCGTCACGCCGACCACGACGCTGGCCTTGCCGTCCTCGCTGGTCGCGATCAGCGCCACCACGCCGGAGCCGAGCTCCTTCTTGCCCTGATCGACCAGGCTCTTCAGATCCTTGATCTCGATGCCTTCGACCGCGCGTGCCATCAGCTTGACGCCGGCGACGTCGCGCACGCCCACCGGACCGGCCGCAGCCGTGCCTGCCGCTGCGCCGCCGCCCATCGCCAATTTCTTGCGCGCGTCAGCCAGATCGCGCTCCAACCGCTTGCGCTCGTCCATCAGCGCGGCGATGCGCGCCGGCATCTCTTCGACGGTGGCGCGCAATTCACCGGCAGCAGTCTTCGCCAGCTGCATGGTGGCGTTGGCATGATGCCGCGCATGGTTGCCGGTCAGCGCCTCGATGCGGCGCACGCCGGAGGACACCGCGCTCTCGGCGGTGATCGAGATCATGCCGATGTCGCCGGTGCGCCGCACATGAGTGCCGCCGCACAGTTCGACCGACCAGCCGAGCGCATTGCTGCCGCTCTCGCGCGCGGTCTTGCCCATGGACACGACGCGAACCTCGTCGCCGTACTTCTCTCCGAACAGCGCACGCGCGCCGGCATCGCGGGCCTCGTCGACGCCCATCAACCGCGTGGTGACCTCGTCATTCTCCAGCACGATATCGTTGGCGATGTCCTCGACGCGGCGCAGTTCATCGGCCGTGATCGGCTTCTGGTGCACGAAGTCGAAGCGCAGCCGGTCCGGCGCCACCAGCGAGCCGCGCTGGGCGATGTGATCGCCGAGCACTTGGCGCAGCGCCTCGTGCAGCAGATGGGTGCCGGAGTGATTGGCACGGATCGACGAGCGGCGGGCGTGATCGACTTCCAGCAGCAAAGCGGTGCCGGTTTTGAGGGTGCCGCGCTCGACGGTGCCGATATGCACGAACAGATCGCCGGCGCGCTTCTGCGTGTCGGTGACGTGGAACACCACGCCCTCGCCTGCCATCATGCCGAGATCGCCGACCTGGCCGCCGGACTCCGCATAGAACGGGGTCTGGTTGAGCACGATGGCGCCGGTTTCGCCGGCCTTCAGCTCGGTGACTTCAGCGCCGTCCTTGACCAGGGCACTGACGACGCCTTCGGCGGTCTCGGTCTCGTAGCCCAGGAACTCGGTGGCGCCGAGCTTCTCGCGCAGACCGAACCAGATCGTCTCGGCTGCCGTCTCGCCGGAGGAGAAGCGCGAGGCACGGGCCTTGGCCTTCTGTTGCTCCATCGCATCGGTGAAGGACGCGATGTCCACCGAGATGCCGCGGTTGCGCAGCGCGTCCTGGGTGAGATCGAGCGGGAAGCCATAGGTGTCATACAGCGTGAATGCGGTCTCGCCGTCGAACATGTCGCCCTTTTTCAGGGTCGAGCTCTTGTCGTCGAGAATGGTCAGGCCGCGATCCAGCGTCTTGCGGAAGCGCGTCTCTTCGAGGCGCAGCGTTTCTTCGATGGTCTTTTCCGCGCGCACCAGTTCGGGATAGGCCTGGCCCATCTCGCGCACCAATGCCCACACCAGCCGCCACATCAGCGGCTCCTTGGCGCCGAGCAGTTGCCCGTGGCGCATGGCGCGGCGCATGATCCGGCGCAGCACGTAGCCGCGGCCTTCATTGGACGGCAGCACGCCATCGGCAATCAGGAACGACGACGCGCGCAGATGGTCGGCGATGACGCGCAGCGACGCCTTCATCGGCCCCTGCGGATCGGCGCCGGTGAGATCCGCAATGGCGCGGATCAGCGAGACGAACAGGTCGATATCGTAATTGTCGTGCTTGCCCTGCAGCACCGCGGCAATGCGCTCAAGTCCCATGCCGGTGTCGATCGACGGCTTCGGCAGCGACAGACGGTTGCCCGGCGCGATCTGGTCGAACTGCATGAACACGAGATTCCAGATCTCGATGAAGCGATCGCCGTCCTCGTCCAGCGAACCGGGAGGGCCGCCGGAAATCTTGTCGCCGTGGTCGAAGAAAATTTCCGAACACGGGCCGCACGGGCCGGTGTCGCCCATCTGCCAGAAATTGTCCGAGGTCGGGATCCGGATGATCTTGGAATCCGGCAGGCCGATCTTCTTCCACAGGTCGAACGCCTCGTCGTCCTCGGAAAACACCGTGACCAGCAGGCGGTCCTTGGCCAAGCCGTATTCTTTGGTGATCAGGTTCCATGCGAGCTCGATGGCGCGTTCCTTGAAATAATCGCCGAACGAGAAATTGCCGAGCATTTCGAAGAAGGTGTGGTGGCGCGCGGTATAACCGACATTGTCGAGGTCGTTGTGCTTGCCGCCGGCGCGGACGCATTTCTGCGAGGTGGTGGCGCGGTGGTAGGGGCGCTTCTCGACGCCGGTAAAGACGTTCTTGAACTGCACCATGCCGGCATTGGTGAACATCAGCGTCGGATCGTTGCGCGGTACCAGCGGCGACGACGGCACGATCTCGTGGCCGTTATCCGCAAAATAATTCAGAAATGCCGACCTGATCTCGTTGACGCCGCTCATATCAGTCCCAATCGCACCTAAAATCGGCCTTGATCCTGCCCAAGGCGGTTAATTCCGACCGCCTGCTTTTAGACGGGGGGGCTGGCCCTGTCCAGAAACTGTGCAGAAGATCACCTAGGTAGATCATGGGCTTGCCGCACCGGCTCAGGGATGCAGCAAGATCCGTTGATAGTTGCTGCGGCTGCGTTGACAATGTCCGAGCCGTCGTGTTTTCCTCCGCGGCGTTGAGTGACGTCACGTCGGGAGAGATCGGCCGAGTTCTTTGAACGAGGCCGGCGCCGAAGGAGCAACCGCCCCGGAAACTCTCAGGCAAACGGACCGCGTGACGGCGAACATCTGGAAAGAGACACCGCCGAGCCCGAACGGGTTGTGGTGTCCGCCGACGGGATAATACTCTCAGGCACAGCGACAGATGGGGCTTCGGCAGGTTTTCGGGAATGGTCCCGGAAAGCCGCGAGGGGCCCCTATGCTTGTGCGTGATGAATCCACTTCCTTGAAACAGACCCCGCTGCATGCGCTGCATGTGGCCCGCGGCGGCAAGATGGTGCCGTTCGCCGGCTATGATATGCCGGTGCAATACGCTACCGGCGTGCTCAAGGAACATCTCCACACCCGCACCCATGCCGGGCTGTTCGACGTCTCCCATATGGGGCAGATCGAGTTGCGGGCGAAATCCGGCAAGGTCGAGGACGCGGCCCTGGCGCTTGAAAAGCTTGTGCCGCAGGACATCCTAGCGTTGCCACCCGGCCGCCAGCGCTACGCCCAGTTCACCAACGAGGCCGGCGGCATCCTCGACGACCTGATGGTGGCAAATTTCGGCGATCACCTGTTCCTGGTCGTCAACGCCGCCTGCAAGACCGAGGACGAGGCGCATCTGCGCGCGCATCTCTCCGACACCTGCATCATCACCGCCCTACCCGACCGCGCGCTGATCGCGCTGCAGGGGCCGAAGGCCGAAGCGATACTCGCAAAGTTCTGCCCGGAAGCGGCTGCCATGCGCTTCATGGACGCAGGGCCTCACGCGGTGAATGGCATCGCCTGCTTCGTGTCACGCTCCGGCTATACCGGCGAGGACGGCTACGAGATCTCCGTGCCGGAGGACCAGGCTGAAGCGCTGGCTAGCGCCCTGCTCGACGGCGAAGAGGTCTGGCCGATCGGGCTCGGCGCCCGCGACAGCCTGCGGCTGGAAGGCGGCATGTGCCTGTACGGCCACGACATCGACACCGCAACCACGCCGGTGGAAGGCGCGCTGGAGTGGTCGATGCAGAAGAGCCGCAGGACCGGCGGCGCGCGCGCCGGCGGCTTTGCCGGCGCCGATGTCATTCTCGCGCAGCTCGACAGCGGCGCGTCGCGCCGCCGCGTCGGCCTGCGCCCCGAGGGCCGCGCCCCGGTGCGCGAGGGCGCCGCCCTGTTCGCCGAGGCCACATCCCAGGACCAGATCGGCAAGGTGACCTCCGGCGGCTTCGGCCCCAGCGCCGGCACACCGGTGGCTATGGGCTATCTGCCCACCACGCTGGCCGCGACCGACACCCTCGTCTTTGCCGAACTGCGCGGCCAGCGGATGCCGCTGCGGGTCTGCGCCCTGCCCTTCATTCCCGCCAGCTACAAGCGCTAAGGATCGTCCAGATGACCACCCTCTACACCGAAGACCACGAGTGGCTGAAAATCGACGGCGACGTCGCCACCGTCGGCATCACGGACTTCGCCCAGTCGCAGCTCGGCGATGTCGTGTTCGTGGAGTTGCCGAAGATCGGCCGCGCCCTGAAGAAGGCCGAGGCAGCCGCCGTGGTCGAGTCCGTCAAGGCGGCCTCCGACGTCTATGCGCCGCTCACCGGCGAGGTACTCGAAGTCAACACGGCGCTGGCCGACGAGCCTGCGCTGGTCAATTCCGACGCCGCCGGCAAGGCCTGGTTCTTCAAGCTGAAGATCGCGGACAAGAGCGAGCTCGACGGGCTGATGGACGAAGCCGCCTACCAGACCCATACGGCGTAGTCGTCATGTCCGGCGCATGCCGGGCATCCACGTCTTGCTGCCGTGAAGACGTGGATGACCGGGACAAGCCCAGCCATGACCAACGTTTCGAATTGATTTGAGGACAAGCAGATGACCCCGCGCAGCAAAGCTTCCGCCGACATCGCCACCGATTTCGCCCGCCGCCACGTCGGGCCGTCGCCGTCGGATATCGACGCCATGCTGGCCACCGTCGGCGCGACGTCGCTGACCGCGCTGATGGACGAGACGCTGCCGGCATCGATCCGGCAGAAGGCGCCGCTCGACCTCGGCACGCCGCTGTCGGAGACCGAGGCGCTGGCCCACATGACGGAACTGGCCGCGCAGAACAAGGTGTTCACCTCGCTGATCGGCCAAGGCTATTCCGGCACCATCCTGCCCACGGTAATCCAGCGCAACATCCTGGAAAATCCAGCCTGGTACACGGCCTATACGCCGTACCAGCCGGAGATCAGCCAGGGCCGGCTGGAAGCGCTGTTCAATTTCCAGACCATGATCTGCGACCTTACCGGACTCGACGTCGCCAATGCCTCGCTGCTCGACGAGGCCACCGCCGCCGCCGAAGCCATGGCACTGGCGGAGCGCTCGTCTTCCGTCTCGACGAAGACGTTCTTCGTCGACCATGAGGTGCATCCGCAGACCCTGGCGGTGCTGCGCACCCGCGCCGAGCCGCTCGGCTGGACATTGCAGGTCGGCGATCCGCTCACCGATCTCGAGAAGGCCGAGGTGTTCGGCGGTCTGCTGCAATATCCCGGCACGTCCGGCGTGGTGCGCGACCTGCGCGGCGCCGTCACGGCGCTGCGTGCCAAGGGCGCGCTGGCCATCGTCGCTGCCGACCTGCTGGCGCTGACCTTGCTGGCCTCGCCGGGCGAACTCGGCGCCGACATCGCAATCGGTTCGGCGCAGCGTTTCGGCGTGCCGATGGGCTATGGCGGGCCGCACGCCGCCTATATGGCGGTGCGCGACGCGCTGAAGCGCCTGATGCCCGGTCGCCTGGTTGGCCTGTCGATCGATTCGCGCGGCGAGCCCGCCTATCGACTCGCGCTGCAGACGCGCGAGCAACACATCCGCCGCGAGAAGGCGACCTCGAACATCTGCACCGCACAGGTGCTGCTGGCGGTGATCGCCTCGATGTACGCAGTCTATCACGGACCGGAAGGGCTCACGCTTATCGCGCGCACCACGCATCGCCGGACCGCAGTGCTTGCGGCCGGCCTGAAGATGCTCGGCTTCCCCCCGGACAGCGACACGTTCTTCGATACCATCACGGTGAACGTCGGTGACAAGCAGGACAGCATCGTCGCCCGCGCGCTGGACGAGAAGATCAATCTGCGAATCGGCGACCGGACACTCGGCATCGCGCTCGACGAGACCACCACCGACGCTTTGGTGGAAGCGCTGTGGCGCGCTTTCGGCGGCGCGCTTGTCTATGCGGAGGTTGCCGCAGGCGTGCGCGACGCGCTGCCGGCGCCTTTGAAACGGACCAGCCCGTTCCTCACCCATCCGGTATTCCACGCCCATCGTTCGGAAACCGAACTGCTGCGCTACATGCGAAAACTCAGCGACCGCGATCTGGCGCTCGACCGCGCCATGATCCCGCTGGGCTCCTGCACTATGAAGCTCAATGCCACCACCGAGATGATCCCGCTGACCTGGCCGGGCTTTGCCAGCCTGCATCCGTTGGTCCCCGACGACCAGGCGGCCGGCTATCATCGGCTGTTCGCAACGCTGCAGAAATGGCTGTGCGCCATCACCGGCTATGACGCAGTATCGCTGCAGCCGAACTCCGGCGCCCAGGGCGAATATGCCGGGCTGCTGGCGATCCGCGGCTATCACGCCGCGCGCGGCGACAGCCACCGCACCATCTGCCTGATCCCCTCCTCCGCGCACGGCACCAATCCGGCCTCGGCCAGCATGGCCGGCATGGAGGTGGTGGTGGTCGCCTGCGACAAGCGCGGCGACGTTGACGTCGCGGATCTGCGCGTCAAGGCCGAGAAGCATGCGGCGAATCTTGCCGCGATCATGATCACCTATCCCTCCACCCATGGCGTATTCGAGGAGCACATCCGCGAGATCTGCGACATCGTCCATGGCCATGGCGGCCAGGTCTATCTCGACGGCGCCAACATGAATGCCCAGGTCGGGCTGTCGCGGCCGGGCGACTACGGCGCCGATGTCAGCCATCTCAACCTGCACAAGACCTTCTGCATTCCCCATGGCGGCGGCGGCCCGGGCATGGGACCGATCGGCGTGCGCGCGCATCTCGCCTCGTTCCTGCCCGGCCATCCCGCGGCGGACGGCCACGCCGCCGTGGGACCGGTGTCGGCGGCGCCCTATGGCTCGGCGTCGATCCTGACCATCTCCTATATCTACATCGCGATGATGGGCGGTGCGGGCCTCACCCGCGCCACCGAAATCGCCATCCTCAATGCCAACTACATCGCAGCACGGCTCGATCCGCATTTTCCGGTGCTGTACAAGAATGCCCGCGGTCGCGTCGCCCATGAATGCATCGTCGATCCCCGCGCGGTGAAGACGTCGGCCGGCGTCACCGTCGACGACATCGCCAAACGGCTGATCGACTATGGCTTCCATGCCCCAACGATGAGTTTTCCAGTGGTCGGAACGCTGATGATCGAGCCGACAGAGTCGGAATCCAAGAGCGAGATCGACCGCTTCTGCGACGCCATGATCGCCATCCGCCAGGAGATCTCCGAGATCGAGTCAGGCCGCTGCAAGGTGGAGGCCTCGCCGCTGCGTCATGCTCCGCACACCGTGCACGACATCGCTGCCGACGACTGGGCGCGCGCCTATACGCGGGCGGAAGGCTGCTTCCCGGCAGGCTCCGCGCGGACCGACAAGTACTGGTGCCCGGTGGGCCGCGTCGACAACGTCTATGGCGACCGCAACCTGGTGTGCTCGTGCCCGCCCACGGAAGACTACGCCGAGGCGGCGGAGTAGTCGGGGCACTCACGCGTGCCCCGGATGCTGCGCAACGCGCTGCCTGACGATGCGAAGCATCGTTGGGCAGAGTGGTGCGCTACTGATCCGGGGCCAATGCTCATTCTTCTTTGAAATGGCTCCCGGACCTGCGGAGCAGCGTTTCGGCGAGGCTGCGCCTTTCTCACGCTGCACCGCGTCCGGGACACGGAATCAAATCAGACAGACAAATGCAAAAAGCCTCGGCCGATTATACGGCCGAGGCTTTCGCATTCATCACCAGCGAACGGACGTTGGCGTCAATCGCGCCTTGCCAAACCTCACTCGTCCGCCGGCTCTTCGCCTTCGGCGTCGCGCTCCGGCGAGCCGGCCAGGATCTGCTCGGCGATCAGGCCGGAATTCTGCCGGATCGAGGCTTCGATCTTGGCGGTCATTTCCGGATTGGCCTTGAGGAAGGCTTTTGAGTTTTCGCGGCCCTGACCGAGCCGCTGGCTGTCATAGGAGAACCAGGCGCCGGACTTCTCGACGATCCCGGCCTTGACGCCGAGATCGAGGATCTCGCCCATCTTGGAGACGCCCTCGCCATACATGATGTCGAATTCGACCTGCTTGAACGGCGGCGCCAGCTTGTTCTTGACGACCTTGACGCGGGTCTGGTTGCCCACCACCTCGTCGCGCTCCTTGATGGCGCCGATGCGGCGGATATCGAGGCGGACCGAGGCGTAGAATTTCAGCGCGTTGCCGCCGGTGGTGGTTTCCGGCGAGCCGTACATCACGCCGATCTTCATGCGGATCTGGTTGATGAAGATGACCATCGTGTTGGACTTGTTGATGGAGGCGGTCAGCTTGCGCAGCGCCTGGCTCATCAGACGGGCCTGCAGGCCGGGCAATGCGTCGCCCATCTCGCCTTCGAGCTCGGCGCGCGGCACCAGCGCCGCCACCGAATCGATCACCAGCACGTCGACGGCGCCGGAGCGCACCAGGGTGTCGCAGATCTCCAGCGCTTGCTCGCCGGTATCCGGCTGCGAGATCAGGAGTTCGTCGATGTTGACGCCGAGCTTGCGGGCATAGACCGGGTCGAGCGCGTGTTCGGCGTCGATGAAGGCGCAGATGCCGCCCTTCTTCTGGCCTTCGGCCACCGTGTGCAGCGCCAGCGTGGTCTTGCCCGAGGATTCCGGCCCGTAGATTTCCACCACCCGGCCGCGCGGCAGGCCGCCGACGCCGAGGGCGATGTCCAGTCCCAGCGAGCCCGACGAGATCGTCTCGATATCCATCGAGCGATCGTTCTTGCCGAGCTTCATTACCGAGCCCTTGCCGAACTGGCGCTCGATCTGCGAGAGCGCGGCCGACAGGGCCTTGGTCTTGTCCATCGAGGATCCTTCAACGATACGCAGGGCGGTCGGGGTCGAGGCCATGATCTAGCTCCTTATGGACGGGATTCGCTGATGGGACAAACGTGCAGCATCTTCTGATCTGTTGGAACCAATGTACCCCATTCGTTCTCTGTTCGCAATATGTTCTCGAAATAATTTCGGTACTGGCCTGTTTCCGGCCTCAGTGGCCTAGTTTGAAAATGGCAGTGGCCTGACATGCTTCAAGTCGGGGGCGCCTTCCATCGGCACCTTCTTTGCGCCAACGCACTCGGCGGGGCTGTAGCGGCGTTCATCGCCCTTCCCGTGCGAGGGGCCGTAAATCTTCACAAGCTGGGCATAGTCGATATAGGGGCCGAACGTCTGCCCAACGGCATCGATGTAGGAGCGCCACCCATCCGTGGTGAGCTGCATGCGGGTCTTAACGCGGTCCCGCAGATCTTCCATCAATTCGAACGCCGAGTCCGCGTCCCGGTTGCCAACCGTCCATGAGATCATGAGCTTGCTATCGGCATCCAATGCGGTCCAGGTCCAGAGATCGCCGGCACCGTCCGGGGCAGCCTTGGCACCCTTCACGTTCTTGTTCTTGGCGTAGCAGAAGCTCCAGATTTCATCGCACTGCACCCGCTGCGACTGCAGAGGCGGGGAAACTTCTGTTCCCAAAGATGGGATTTTACATCCGCTTGAATCTTGAGGCCAACGGCGCCGTTCCGCGTCAAGTGGCAGCCGAAGTAGTAATTCCCGGTCAGGAAGCGCTCAAGCTTAGCTCTTTAGGGACGGAGGCAATTGAAAAGGCATTCAAGGACTCTTTTTCAAATAATTTGCCGCTCGTAGGCATAATTTTTAAGGGAGTCGCGGCCCCTCTTCCGATAACGGAGTCTGGTATCGCCGAGTTGCGAGTCAACGTGGACGGGCGTGAGCAAATCTGTGCGACACTAAATATTAAAATCAGCTAGTCTTGCTCCAACGCTTCGCAGCCGCTTTCTTCGCAATATCTGAACGTTTCTCCGCCGTCATCCCGGCGGCCCGCGCCTTGCCGCCCATGCGCCCCAGCGCCACGGCGGCGGCGTTCTTCCCGTCGTCGGTGGTTGCCGTTTCGTTGATCTCCCCGGTGGCTATCCGGGCAATCATGATGGCGTTGCCGATTGCGTCGGCGGGGCGCTTTTCGCCTTTAGGACCTCGGGGCATCAAAACGGCTCCGCTAACGATTTATCGATCAGAATATCGTCTCCATTTAGCAGCCGGTAATTGGTCGCATTCTCGGCTGTCCCGATGAGCGCCAGCCAAGAATACATCTCCAGCTTGGCGTCACGCAGGTTGGTCGCCTCAAGCGGGTGTCTTGCCGACACGATTTCTCCGGGTGCGTAGATCTCGACCGTAAACATGTACTCGGGTTCCCTTCTGCTTTCCGCTAAGCATAACACGGTGGCGGGAGCGGCGAAACCGAGCGTCAAGACGGATTATTTTCAAACTGAGACACTACCAATTTCGGCGTGGCCCAGCCGCAGGCTTCCGTCGGAAACCGTCGCCCGATTTTCCGGCGATCGCAGGGCGACGCATTGACGACAGGGCAGACACGCATTGGCGCGAACCGCGCCGTCAGCGCGACGGCGACCGGTCCGAAATCGTCATGACCGCAGTAGCCGCCACCAACCCGCCGAAGCTGAAGGCGAAGCTGCCATAGAGCAGCAGCAGCCCGATCCAGCGGTCGTCGGCGCGCAGCAGCAGCGCGCGCAGGCCGGCGAGGTCGATGGCCAGGATCAGGGTCGCGCACAACACGCCGGCGGCCATGCCCAGCGCCCAGTTGACCATCACCAGCCGGACCACCGAGCGCATACGAGGTTCGCGCGGCGGCGAGGTCAGTTCAACCGCACTGCCCGGCGATACCTCCATTCCGACGGCGGGGCATCGCCGAGCTGTTTCATTCTGAAACATTTTTATCGACGAACGGGAACCTTGGACATAGGTTTGCGGTATCATCGTCCGATTCATGGCAACTTCCGGTGATGAGAACAATTTTACTCTCGCCTGAGTGACGATTTTCCGTGCCCCGCTTTTACTTTCACATTGTCGCCGGAAGCGTCGTGCTCGACGACGTCGGCACCATCCTCGAAGACGCCAAGGCAGCCCAGCAGCACGCAAGAACGCTGGCGAGCAATTTGCGCGACAATCACGCGCTCACCTCCGGCACCATCGTGGTCGAGGATGAGGACGCCGGGCAGACTGTTCGAAGTGCCGCTGGCCGGCCTGTTCAGCTAAACGCCGGTCGCCTGTCCGGACTGCACAGCATTGCCTCCTGGCGGATAGCTTGCGTCAGGCGGACTTTGCGGCCAGCCTGTGGCCGCGCGACCGCTCCGTTTGGCGGCCGCACCATCCGACCCGGGGACGCCGATGATCCATCCCGCCGTCAAATTCGAGTTCGAACGCACCGTCCGGGATTACGCCAAATGGCTCGTCGTCGACGCCGACGACCGCTCGCCGGCGGCCGCGTGGTGGTGGAGCCCAGCGCTCGCCGTGTATCGTGAACAGGACGAGATGCCGGTGGCATGGGCCCACGCCATGGCGTTGCCGTCGGGCGCCAGCTACGGGGACGCGGCCCGCGTGCTGCTCGATGCGCTGGCCGGGCAGGCCGCCCTGCCCTGGCCGGAAGAATTTCCGCGTCGCTACCGGCCCAGACCGGCCGACGAGATCGCGACCGGCTAGTTCGCGTTGTTGCCGGTCCTGGTGCGCGGTTTCGCGACGGTCGCCTTCGGCGCGTCGTTGCGCACCGTTCCCCACGGGTCGGCCGCCGCCTTGGCGTCGGGAATCTTCCGGAGCGACTCGCGATAGGCCTTGTCGGCAATCGCGTCCTGTTCCTTCTCCTCGGGGCTCCTGGTCTTGACCTCAGGCATCAGGTTGACCGTGGGAGACTGGGCATAGGCTGGAACAGCCAGGAGGGCGAGCAGCGCTGCGGCGCGAAGAACTTTCATACGGATGCTCCATGGAAACATGCGCGGTCTATACCATCGCAGCTCCGGTGACGCCAACCTCCAGCGCAAAAGGCGCAGAACGAACTGTGTCGCGCCGTTGCTGGAAGGGGCGCTCAGAGATGGTCCGACCTGCAGGATTGCGACGGCTGCAACCAGTCATCCCAGATCGGGCCATATCTGGTGCAGCCGGACAGCGCTACGCCGAGCGCAACGATGCTGAAAACGATCCGCAAACATCTGACCATCGCATACGCCTTCCGATGAGCGCGCATCATAGGAGCGCGACAAAGGCGTTTTCAGGCCGGCACACTCCCGCGCTCAGTAGCGCCCGCGCCCTGGGCTGCCGTGACCGCGGCCAGTTCCGCCATAGCCACCGCCGATCGCACCGCCGACCGACAGACCCGGCATCGGTCCGTCATAGGGCGGCGGCGGGCGACGGACGATCACGATGTCTTCCTCGTCGTCCGGCGCGCGCATCCGTCGCGGTGGCGAGCGATCGGTGACCCGCTTCGGCGGATCGGTCTCGGCGCGCTTCTTCGGCGGCAGATCGGCCTTCTTCGGCGCGCCGCACGGGCAGGTCGGCGCCGCCAGCGCCACGTTGGTGGGTTGCGCCGGCGCGGACGACGCTGCACCGAGCGGGTCGGGCCGGTTGCGCAGGCGATCTTCCAGCTTGCGCGCGGTGACGGTGAGATCGCTGTCGGGAAACAGCTTCAGAAATTCACGGTAGCCGGCCGCGGAGTTGGCGATCACCGCATTGTTCCACGCCACCATGCGGCGATGGCGGTCCAGCCATTCGCGCGCCTGCTGGCTGAACGGCGGCTGCGCATACAGGCCGACAAAGGCCTCATAGGCTTCGTCGCTGCCGTCGGAGACGATCAGGTCGTTGGCGGCCTCGACCGGCTTGCCCTTCAACTCCTGCCGCCATTGCTCGACGCTGCGCCTTGCGACGGAGATTTTCGCGGCGCCGGCGGCGGCACCGAACAGGCTGAAATCGTCCACCAGCGAAGAACTCTCCCACGGCGTCTGCCGTCCCTCGGTGGCGTGGTTGACCGACAGCCGGACCCGCTTCAAGGCCTCTTCGATCGGCAGGCCGGGTTCGCGTCCCGCGATCAGCAGCGCCGTCGTATAGGGACTGTTGCCGCCGTTGCCATCCTCGGCCGCCGCGCCCGGCGATGTCGAGAACGACAGCAGCGTACCAGCCGCACCGATCCTGGCATCGACCAGCGCCAGACCGCGGCCGGCGGTCTTGTTGATATCGGGAAACGGATTGTTGCGGCACGCATCGAGCAGGATGATGCGGCTCTTGCTCGGCACCGCGGTCAGCGTGTTGAGCACGTCGTTGAGGCGCACCGCTTGCAGCGGAATATCGGTCTCGCGCTTCGGGTCGATGTCGACGGGCACCAGATAGTTCTCACCGTCGATCTGCAGGCCGTGGCCGGCGTAGAACACCAGCGCGACCGTATCGGGCCCCTTGGTTGCCAGGGTCGCGGCGAAGGCGCCGACCGCGTCGCGCAACGCGTTCTGCGTGAGATCGGATGCGGACTGCACCTCGAAACCGGCGTCGCCGAGCAGCTGGGCGATCGCTTTGGCGTCGTTGGCAGGGTTCGGCAGCGGCGTCACGGTCCGGTAGGCCGACTGCCCGATCACTAGCGCGATGCGGTTCTCGGCCAGAGCGCCGTGGGCGCCGAGCATGACGCAGGCGGCGGCGACCAAGTTGCACAGCAAGGCACGGCGCATCGGACATCCCCTCTTCCGGCGCCATTCCCCGCCGCGGCCCACAGGCGATCCGGCGTGATCGCCGCAGTCGTGCAGTGCCGCGACATGCCGCCGCTTGCGATGGGTCGTCGCGATCGCCCGCAAGGTTCAGGGCGAGCGGAGATTCACTTGTTCTTTTTGGCGGGCGCGGCCGGCGCGACGCCGCCCCAGGGATCGTACTTCTCTTTCGGATCCGGGATGCGTTCGAGCGCTGCCTTGTAGGCCTTTTCGTCGATCTTGGGCCCCTGCGGCGCCTTCGCACCTTCGGCGCCTTGATTGCGCTTGCCCCCCATCTGCGCCGCGGCCGGGGTCGCCAGCAGGATGGCTGCGACGGCGAGCAGTATTCGACTTTTCATCGCTCATTCTCCGGTGTGCGGATCATCTGGTAACCGAAAAAACACGGCGGCGCGACCTCAACCGCGGCGACGCTCACTTGCCGGCCCGGCTGTATCGCTCCACAAACACACGGTCGCCGGCCGTCCGCGGACTTCACAGGCCGTTAAATATGCCGCCGCCTTCGCCGGAATGATGGCGTCATTTCGTCCGTCCAGATCCGGATTCAGGGTACCATGTGACAAATGCGGCGATGCCAGCCCAAATGGCGACAGGTATCGCGAACAGCGGTTGAGACGTGGTGAAGGCCGGAAATCGTGCTGAAATGGATGGCTCCCTGAGCGATGCGGTCGATTCGACCGCCGCACAGGGTCGTCGCGCGCCTTTGCCGCTGCTGACGGCGATCGCCCCCGAACCATGGCGTGTCCTCGCCGCGCGCGCGATCGAGCCGAATGGATACTACCTTCCCGACTGGGAGCTGGCGGTGAACGCCTCGGCGCGCGGGCGCACCGGCGTACACGTCCTGACCGCCTGGAGCCACGCCGCTGACACCGGTCACGACACCGCGCCGCGCCTGTCCGGCCTGTTGCCGGTCGTCTCGGCTTGGGACGCCTACAGGCTGCCCCTCCAGGCACTGGTGAGCGCCGATCCCTATGGCACGCTGGGCACGCCGCCGATCGACCGCGACATCGCGACTGAGGCCATCTCCGGTTTGCTGCAGCGGGCCCGCACCGCCGGCGCGCACGCGCTGGTGCTGCGCAACATGTCGCTCGACGGCCCGGCCATGCAGGCATTCACCGAAGTGCTGCGACAGCAGGGCCTCGCACCGCGCGTGCTGCAGTCCCACGCCCGCGCTTGTCTCGATGCGACGCGCGACGCCGACGACCTGCTGCGCGACGCGCTCGGCACCAAGAAGCTGAAGGAACTGCGGCGGCTGCGCAACCGTCTGGCCGAACATGGCGACGTGACCTTCAGGGTGGCGCGAACGCCGGCCGACGTCAGCACCGAGCTGGAAGTGTTCCTGGAGCTGGAGGCGAGCGGCTGGAAGGCCAAGCGTGGCACCGCGCTGCGCCAGGATGAGGGCGACGCCGCCTTCATCCGCCGCGCGACCGCGGCGCTGGCCGCGCACGATCGGTGCGAGATCGTTATCCTGCGCGCCGGCGCGACGCCTGTCGCCGGCGCGATCGTGCTGCGACACCAGGACCGCGCGTTCTATTTCAAGATCGGTATCGACGAACGCTTCGCCAAACTGTCACCGGGCGTCCAACTGACACTCGACCTGACCCGCCACCTCTGCGCGGACCCCTCCATCCGAACGGCCGACTCCACCGCCAATGCCGGCCATCCGATGATCGATCCGATCTGGCGCGACCGGCTGTCCATCGGCGATGTGCTGCTTCCGTTGCGCCGGCGCGATCTGCAGGTCGAGCTTGTTCATGCCGCGCTGGCAGCGCGCCTTCTATGCCGGGGAGCGCTGCGCGGCGGCCTTCATGCATTCCGGAAAGTTCTGCACAGAATGCGCTGAAGCCAGTGCGGGCCGTCGGCCGCCTTACTCCGCGGCCTGCGCATTAACCTCGGCCGATACCTGCCGGATGGCACGGGCGAGCTGATCGGCGGGTTGCGCGCCGGAGATCGCATACTTCCCCGCGAGCACGAAGGTCGGCACGCCGGAGATGCCCTTGTCGGACGCCTCCTTGGCCTGCTCCGAGATCAGCGTCACGTCCTCGTCGGTGGCAAGCCGCCGGCGCACCGCCTCGCCATCGAGGCCGCAATCCGCTGCCGCCTGGACCAGCGTCTCGGACTGGGTGAGATCGCCGCCATCGCGAAAATACAGTTCCATCAGCCGCTGCTTCACCGCGGCGGATTTTCCCGACGCCTCGGCCCAGTGGATCAGGCGGTGGCAATCGATGGTGTTGGGCTGGCGCTTTACCGAATCCGGCCGATAGCTCAGTCCCTCTTCATCGGCGGCAGCAACCACGCGTCCCGCGATGCCCTTGTAGGCCTCGACCGAACCGAACTTGGTTTCAAGGTAGGTGGAGCGATCGATGCCCTCACGCGGAATCCACGGATTGAGAAAAAACGGCCGCCAGTTCACCTCGACCGGAACATCGGGCGTCAGTGCCAGCGCATTCTCGATGCGACGCTTGCCGATGTAGCACCATGGACAGACCACGTCGGAAACGATGTCGATCTGGAGCGGCTTGGTCGTGCTCATCAGCGGGTCCTCTCTGTTGGCCAAAACATAAGTGAAGCGCAGCAGGCCGGCAAGGCAGGCCAGTCCAGATCACAACCCGGATCGCCGCTCCGGCACAGCAATCGAACACGCACTTTTTGAGAACCGCCCACGCACAACTTGATCTGACGCAAAGCCCGTCACGAACCAGAAGATATGACCATATGACTGAATAAAAAGGGGCTTGAGACTATGTGGCTTACTGGTGATGACTTTCGCATCAAGGCTGAAAACTTCGACCTGACAAAGGGGCTGAACATTCTCCGCATCATTTGCGGTGCATTTCTATTCCCACATGTCGCCGGAAAATTCGCGGCGGGCGCGGTGTCCGCAGGGACTGCCGGCTTCTTCGCCAAGGCGGGCTTTCATCCGCCGGAGGTCTGGGTGCTGATCGCCGCCGCCGCCGAAACAGCCGCGGGGGTGGCGCTGGTGCTCGGCATCTGCACACGCTTCGTCGCGCTGGGTGCTGTCGCACTGCTGCTGTTCGCCGTCTATGCGCTACAGGTTGTGAAGGGCTTCGGCTGGACCTGGAATACCGGGGGCTATGAATATCCGGTGTTCTGGGCAATCGCTTCACTGGTTGTCGCCATCGAGGCATGGAAAGAGAAACTGAAGCAGGCGGTCCCGGCGCGCGCCGACGGTGCCGTCAAGCTAGCCTGAATCCCGCACAGGCCAAGAATAGACGAAACATGCCCGGCGGTCGCCAGCGACCGCCGGGCATTTTTACGTAGCCAAGCGACCTCAGCAGACGGCGCTAGCCCGGTCGCAGATGCCGACCTGACGCTCGGCACGATGCCGTCAAAGCACGACACCTCCTGCTATCCATTTTTGATACCAAGCTTGGAGATGGATGCGGCGCGGGCCGTGATCCGCTTGATTTGCTAGCTGGCGACCGATATCAAAATACCGCTTACTATCTCCAGAGAATCCTGACGTTCCAACACAACCTGATTCGCCCGGCCGCGACACGGCTACGCCACAGACAGCCTTGACTGCAGGGGTCCATCGCTATGTCGGTGCGTATCAAATTCATCGTCGCGCTGCTCGTGACCAGCCTCGCCTCGGTGGCCTTGGTCGGCTTGGTTGCGCATCAGCGCTTGATGGAAAAGTTTGAGAACATCGTGCTGACGCGTGCCGCGCAGAACTTCCGTCGCGATGTGGCATCCTATTGGCTCACCTACGGCTCCTGGGACGAGGGGCAGAAGGTGGAGACGTTCCGCCACTTCTCGCAGCGACGCCTGGCGATGATGCGGCAATCGCGCCCGATCGATCCTGAACCCGCTCACCGCTACGCCATCGATTCTGGCGGACCGGCCGAGGCGGCGGCCATTCCACCGTGGTCGGCGACAAGTGCCGACGCCTTGCCGGCCGGTCCGCCCGGTCAGACCCCTGTCAATCGCGGCGAGCCTCCTTTCCGGTTCATCCTGTTCGATCTGGCGGGGCGCGTCCTGAGCACGCAGCACGAACCCGGGCGCGCCATATTGCCTGAGGAACAACGACGGTCGATCCCGGTCGTCGTCGGAGGCAAGATCGTCGCCTTCGCCTCGCCGCTAGGAATCATGAATTTCTCCCCCGCGGATCGCTCCTATATCGCCGCAGTTTGGGATGCCAATTCATGGGGTATGGCAGCGGCGGCGCTGATGGCCATCGGTCTCGGATTGCTTATAGGCAACGGTATGAGCAAGTCGCTGCGCCAACTGACTTGTGCGGTCAATGCCATGCAGAACGGGACCCTGGATCAGCAGGTCAACATTACGTCACGCGACGAAGTCGGTGTTCTGGCGCACGCCTTCAACGCCATGAGCCGCGACCTCGCCGCAAGCCACCGCAAGCTGCTGGAATCGCATCTCACGATCAGCCGGCAGGCCGAACAGCTTGCCGAAATGGCTATTCGCGACTCGCTTACCGGACTGCACAACCGTCGTCACTTCGACGACGTAGCGCAGGCGATGTATGACCAGTCGCAAAGATATGGCCATCCCTTCGTGATCGTCCTCGCCGATATCGATCACTTCAAGCGCATCAACGACGGGTTTTCACACGCCACGGGCGACGCCGTGCTGCGCGAGGTCGGGATGTTGTTGTGCCGGCATATCCGTTCGTCGGACATCGTTGCGCGCTATGGCGGCGAGGAATTTGCCTTTGCCTTCCCCGAAAGCACCATCGACGCTGCCGTGGACTGTTGCGAGCGGCTGCGGAACGACATCGCTTCCCATTCCTGGCGGACTATCCACCCCGATCTGGCCGTCACCATGAGCTTCGGCGTCACCGCCGACATGTCCGCCGGTGGCGTGGAGGGTATGATCGCCGCAGCCGACCACCTGCTTTATGCGGCGAAGGTCCAAGGTCGCAATCGGGTGTGCCGGTACGATCGACACGAAGCCCCCGTCGCCGAAGTGACCGCCGAACCGGCGCTGCAAAGTCAATAGGCGTTGCCGCCCTTGTGTTACGGGCGCGGCACCGCGGTCGGCTGCTTCGCCTTTAATTTGGCGAGTGCTTTGCGGATCGGCCCAAACGGGCCGTAGGTGTGCTGCCTTTCGCTGAACCCGTCCGCATAGGGTCCGTAAGGCGCATCCACCGGCTTCTTCGACAGGTCGGGGAAATCCTTGTCGAGCCCGGACTTCACCGGGCGCGGCTGCGAGATCATGTAGGCGGCGAGATCCCAGGCCTGTTCGCCGGTCAGCCGCGGATTCAGATAGTCGGCGCCGTGCGGCATGTTGGAGTGCAGGAAGTTTGCCGCGGTGATCAGCCGCGCCATGCCGGCGCCGTTGTTGAAACTGTCCGGTCCCCACAGCGGCGGCATCATGTAGCCGAGATCGGTGGTCGGCAGGCTGCGGCGGATCCCGGAGCCGTCGGTGTTGTGGCACGACTGGCATTTCTCGACATAGAGCGCATTGCCGCGCACCGGATCGGCAGCGCCCTTCAGCTCCGAGATCGACCCGACGCCCAGCCCCGGCAGGATTTTTCCGGCCGGCACACCGGTGGAGAGAAAGCGGATATAGGCGACGAAGGCCTGCATCTCCGCGCTGTCATTCGGCAAAGCGCGCCCGTTCATGCTGCGCAGCATGCAGGAGTTGACGCGATCCTCGATGGTGATCTCTGCGCCGAGCCGCGCGCTGTATTGCGGAAACAGTTCGAACAGGCCGAAGATCGGCAGACCGAACTTCTTGGTGCCGGCCTGCAGATGGCAATTGCTGCAGGCGAGATTGTTGCCGGCGTAGCGCTTGGCGGGATCGGAGACCTCGGGTCCGATATGGGCGTAGGTCGCGGTGACCAGATCGCGGCCGCGACGCACCAGCCGCCCGTTGTCGTCATCCGGCAAGGCGCCGACTTCCGGTGCGGTCCAGATCAGCGGCGGCGCATTTTGCGCGCGGGCCATTCCGGCGCCGAACAGGCAGGCGGCGATCGCTGCGAGGGCAAGCGAAACACGATGAGACTTGGCAGGAAATGACGGCATCGGCAGCCCGGTTGGAGGAGCTGCATCATGGACCATCCATGCCCGGCGCTGTCAATCAGCCGTCGAGGGCGGCGGCCATCGCCCGCAGTCGATCTGCAGTCGAGGCGTCCGCCGGAAAGAACGTCTCCACCGCAATCTCCGACAGGGTGATATCGAGCGGCGTGCCGAACATCATGGTGGTGGAAATGAAGCTGAGTACGTCGTCGCCGAGCCGCATGATGAACGGCACCGCCACCGTGTCGGCGGCCACCGGCCCGCGGCGCGCCGGCACCGGATAGGCTTTCAACTCCTGGTGCAGCCGGATCAGTTCGGGATCCGCGGTGGCCTCGCACTGGCGGTGCAGCCGCTCCAGCAGATGCGCGCACCAGTCGCCGAGATTGACGGTGCGCGACGCCAGCGCCTCCGGATGAAAGCTGAGCCGCAGCACGTTGAGCGGCTGCCCCAACAGGCGCGGCGCGATGCCCTCCAGCAGCGGCATCACCATGCGGTTGGCCGACACCAGATTCCAGTGCCGGTCGATCGCCAGCGCCGGATTCGGCTCGTGCGCCTTCAATACCAGATCGATCGCCTGCCGCGCGGCCCGCAGCGCCGGATCGTCCAGCGCGCGCTGCGGAAACGCGGGCGCAAAGCCCGCTGCGACCAGCAGCACGTTGCGCTCGCGCAAGGGCACCTCAAGCCGCTCGGCGAGCCGCAGCACCATGTCGCGCGACGGTGCGGCCCGGCCGGTCTCGACGAAGCTAAGGTGGCGGGTGGAGATCTCGGCATCGCCGGCCAGATCGAGCTGGCTGAGCCGGCGGCGCTGCCGCCAGGCGCGCAAGTGCTCGCCGATGCGGGCGGGGCGGGTGGCCGATGCGGCGGTGGCGAATGGCGTTGTCATGGCCAAAAATTAGCACGCGATTTTCGCAGCTTCCATGACCCCGCAGGTAATCGATTTGCCGCCACGGCCGGATCATCTTTGGAGCGTCAACGCTCAACCGAAGGAGACCCCGATGATCATCCCCTCCCCTATGCTTCGTCTCGCACTCCAGGCCGACGCCGCCGCGAGCGGCGCCATGGCGCTGCTGCTGACCTTCGGCGCAAGCATGCTGGCGCCGCTGTTCGGCCTGCCCGAGCCGCTGCTGCTGGAGTCCGGGCTGTTCCTGATCGGCTATGCCGCGCTGGTCGGCTGGCTCGGCAGCCGGGCTACCCTGCCGCAGGCCCTGGTGCTGCTGATCATTATCGGCAACGCGCTGTGGACGCTCGGCAGCATTGCGCTGCTGTTCAGCGGCGCGGTGACGCCGACTTTGCTCGGCAAGGCCTTTATCGCCCTGCAGGCCGCCGCGGTCGGGGTATTCGCCGAACTGCAGTATCTCGGACTGCGGCGCAGCGGCAGCGCGCAAAACGCCTAAGCTGCGGCGCGGGCCTTGCCTGCCTTCTTGGCCTTGGCCGTCGCGGTTGCCGCGGCGGCCTTCTTCTTTCCGGCCTTCGCCTTCACGGCGTGGCCATTGGCGAGCTTTTTAGCCGCGCCGTTCAGCTTGGTCTTGTCCGCCTGCCGGGCTGCCTTCTTCTCAGCCTTGACCTTCAATGCCAGCTTTTCGGCGCGGGCCTCGGCGCGCTTCTTCTTGCGCTTCTTCTCGCAGGAATCGCACTTGCAGCCGATCGGCTTCAGGTATTCCTTGAAGTATTCAGTGCCGTAATCGTAGTTGATTTCCTCGCCCGGCTCGATGTTCTTGATCGCCCGAATGGTGATCTTGAGTTTCCGCGTATTGACGTCGGATTCCGCATTCGGCTTGCAGGCGTGATTGATGTAGCGCGCGATGTTCTTGCGCACGGAGCCATCGACGGTCCAGCGCTTGGTGATCTGGAACAGATACTTGTTCTCGACCGCATCGTCCTTCTTCTTGTTGCAGTCGAGCATCGGACCGAAATAGCGGATGATCTTGCTGCCCTTCTTGATCGGCTGGGTGGCGAACAGGCCGAGGCCAGTCCTGGAGCGACCGACGCGGTAGGGCTTGCTTGAAAGGACGGGCATGATGGACAGGACTGACGCTGCTGGGGACAAGGGGACGATGACGCATGGTTTTAGAGCGATTCCGCCTCCCATGTCAGCCGCTCCGGTGAACCTTCCCCAGCTTGTGACCGTCAAAGGGGCATATTCCCAAGGGATTACTGCCTATGTCACTGCTGCCCGGCCTGCCCCGATCTGCCGCCCTGCTCGGCGTGGCCATCGCCATGTTCGGCGGGGTCTGTGCGCAGGCCCAGACCTTCAGCAGCGCCTATAGCTCGGCATCGGAGAAAGACTGCCGCAAGATCGCGGCGTTCAAGGTCGACGACGATGACTACGCATCCGAACGGGTCTGTGCGGGCCCCAAGGGCCTGGTGGTGCTGAAGCAGGAAGACGATATGCGCGAGACCGTCTCGGTCGGCCGCACCGCCAAGGCTGCGGGGCTGGAGCCTGCCGCCGGACAAGGCTTCGGGCCGTTCAACTCGACCACCGACACCGTCGAATGGCGCCTCAACGCCAAGGGCAAGCCATTCGCCATGATCCTGCGCTGGCACATCGCCGATAATAACGATCCGGACAAGAACGGCCGGCCGCAGACCAAGCAGATGCTGGTGGTGACGCGGCTGCCGCCCGGCGCCGCCTGCCATGTCGCCTATGTGGACGTGACGGCCAATCCCGATGCCAACGATTTGGCACGCAAGGCCGCCGACGAGGGCGCCAAGAAGTTCGATTGCCGCAAGGACAGGGTTGCCGTGCTCGGCAGCCGCGGCCGTGCCATCGAACTGGCGATGCCCCGCTAATGCCGGTCAGTTCCGGTCCGGGAACGGTTGCGCGGAGGTCGCGCTCGGCCCTGATCTCAATCCGGCTTGACCACGGTGATCTTGAGCATCTCGACGAACAGGGCCTCGGCGTCGGTCCCCTCCGGCAGCCGGCTCAGGATGTCGGTCAATCGACCGTCGAGGGCCAGCATGGTGTAGCCGTGGACCAGCGACCAGGCGCGGGCAATCTGCGCCGCCTGCTCGATGGTCAGCGCCTCCGCATCGATATGATCGTCGCGCCGTGCGCCGACCACGCTGGCCAGTCCCGCGAACGATGCATTGGCGGCCTCGCGGAGCGCAGGACGGGTCATGTCGAGCCGTTCGGTACGGAACATCAGCAGATACATGCCGCGATGTTCGCGGGCATAAGCGAGATAGGCCTTGGCACGCGCCAGCGCGCTTTGCAGCGGCGTCGCGCCGGTGGCGCCGGCGGCCACCATGGCGGCGTTGAAACTGCGAAAGCCGATGGCCGCGAGTTCGCTGACCAGCCCGCTGAGATCGCCGAAATGATGAGTCGGAGCAGCGTGCGACACGCCCGCCTCGCGGGCCACGGCGCGCAGCGTCAAGCCTTGCAGGCCGTCGCGTTCGAGCACGATCTCGGCTGCTTTCAGCAACGCCTCCGGCAGATCGCCGTGGTGGTAGCTGTCGCCCGCAGCAGGCGGATTGGTCGCGCCGGCCGACCCACCACCTCGTGTCGGCGCTGCTTTCCTCGCTGAACGGGGCTTTGCAGGAGCTGTGCGGCGGGTGGTCGGTCCGGAGGTCATAGATCCCTTATAAGGCGCCATCTAGACACTGTAAAGATTTTGCTTGACGGCACCCGGGACGCCGTTCTAGTGTATCTTTACATTGTAAAGATAACTCGGCGGAAACTGCCATGACCTTGCTCCTGAACCTCATCCGCAAACTGACGACCGGCTTCGTTTCAACCCTCGCCTTCTTCGCGGCCTTCGCCGTGGCCGGCGACGTTGTGGTTGCGGCAGGTATCGCCGTCACCGGCGCCATCGTGCAATTTGTTCTCGCCATGACCGCACAGAACCGGCCTGGCGTGGTCGGGTGGACGGCAAGCCTCGCGAGCCTGACCGTTGTGGTCGCCCTGACCGGTGCGACTCTGGCCGGCGAAACCGCCGCCGCGTCGCAGTGGTCACCCACCTCCGTCAGCTGTACCACGCAGCATTGCGCCTGCCAGAAGGCGCTTGCAATCTGACGTTACGGTTGCCGACAATCGTCCTGATCACTACGCTTCACTCGACGAACAAAGCGTCCGAAGGACCGCAGATGGCCAACGTCCTCCGCCAGCTCTTTGTCGATTTCTTTTCGGCTATCGTGTTCCTGGCCGTCTATGCCGTCACCGGCGACGTGCTGATCGCGACAGGCGTGGCCATCGCGGGCAGCATCGCGCAGTTCGTTCATGCCCGCCTCACCGGCAAAAAGCTCGAATTTATGACTTATGCGATCCTGGCCGTGGTCGTCGTGCTGGGCTGCGCAACACTTCTGACCAGCGATCCGCGCTTCGTGCTGATGAAGCCGAGCATCGGGCATTTCGCCGTCGGTCTGGTGATGTTGCAGCGCGGCTGGATGCTGCGCTATCTGCCGCCGATCGTCACCGACAACATTCCCGAATACGCCAACGCGGCCGGCTACGCCTGGGCCGCGCTGATGTTTGCGCTCGGCATCGGCAACATCGCAATCGCGATGACCGGGGACATCAAGCTGTGGGCGTTCTATATTTCAGTGGTTGCCATCGGCGCCAAGATCGTCGCCTTCGCCATCCAGTACGTCGTATTCCGCGTCATCATTGCGCGCCGCCTGCGGGCTGCCGCAACACGCGCCTGATTGCTCTCACCTACCGCCGTCAGCGCAGGCGATTCGGCGTCAGAGAAAATTGTAGAAGATGATTCCGTTGATTGCGCTTGCCGTGGCCAGCAGCGCCACCAGCATCGCATTTATCCTCAGAGCATGGGTCATTGTGAGCGGCTTTCGAATCGCAGGGATCTCGAGTGCCCCAGTTGAACAGGATGCGCGCGGCCGTCACCGCTTTTCTTTTTCGCAGTCACCCTTGCGAGTCCCGGCAGAATCGAGTCCCGGAACCTTCGCTCGGGCGACCTCGATCGGTGAATGACAAGCCACCGTCGCCCCATCACATCGCAACAGTTCAAGGACAGGCAGTTACGCCCCGATCTCGATCGTCCAACCCGGACATGGAAGGGCCTTTGGTCGGGCTGGCATAACAGCCCGACCCCACGTAATAATTGCGTCACAGATTGAGCAACAATCCCATGCTGATGCATCGGTTACGATGATATTGACCATTTCGATTGCGGTCGCCGTCGGCGCCCTTTGGCTGGCAGAGCGCAGCTTCGCGCATCTCGGGTTTGCGATCGCGGCACTGTGCTTCAATGCGGCGCTGATCCTGCTCGTTGTCGCAGACCTCGAACGTGCGATCCTGCTCAGCGCAATTCTGACGATCGCCATCTTCGGCGCATCGCGCGTCAAGTATAGTCACAGCGGTTTGAAATTGATCGTGACGGATTTTCCGCTGATGTTTGCGGGCACCGTGCCGTTCTTCGTGATTCAGTATCCGCTTGCGGTCGCAGCGGTGATCGCGGGTGGCATTGGGTTCGTACTCGCCGCCGGCGCGGCTTCGCTCTACGTCACCGGGACGCCAGTGTCGTTCGAACTTCGCGTTCTCATCGTCGCCGTTGCCTTCGTCGCCCTGGCGGCAACTTATCGGATCAGCGGCGGGCCCGGCGCGTTTCAGCGCATCGCAGCCCAGCCGCGTTGTTTCTTCTCGACCTTCATCGCGTCGCTGCTCGATCCGTTTTCCTGGCGGCCGGTCGGCGGGCTGGCGCTGATCGACATCGCCAGCGAGCAGCCGCCCCTGATGCCGCCTGCCGCGGCGCGTTCGCCCGATAGTCCCGACATCATCGTCATCCAGCATGAGTCGATCTTCGATCCCCGCATCTACGGGCTGCCGGTCGAGCCCCTTGTCGAGGGATTTCTGTCGCCCCCTGCTGGCCGCTCGGGACATCTCAACGTCGACATTTTCGGCGGCGGATCGTGGCAATCCGAATTCAGCCTGCTCACTGGCCTTTCCAGCGCGAGCTTCGGCTCGAACGCCTATTTTCTTTTCAAGCGGGGTGTCGGCCGGTTCAAAAACACCCTGCCGCATGCGCTCGCCGCACTCGGCTACAAGACGACGCTGACATCGAGCTGCCGTCGCAGCTTTCTCAACTATGACGAATTCTATTCCGCCATCGGCATGGGCGAACGGATCTTCACCGACGATCTTCCAGCGCCGTTCGACGTCGACCGCTTCGAAACGACCAACTCCGATGCGATGTTTCTCGACGCCGCCGTTGCGGCGCATGCACAGCGCATCGCAGGCGACGCCGCGCCGCAGTTTCTGTATCTGCTGACCAACTTCAACCACGGCCCTCACAGCCGCCGGCTGGTCGCGCCCGGGCAATTCGAGGGCGAACGCGCCTTCGCCACCGCCAGTCTTCCCGATACGCAGTATGCGGAGTACTACGCCCGCCTTGCGGAAACGGCCGCGACCTGGAGCAAGCTCAAGACAGAACTGGCAGCCCGATTTCCCGAACGCCCCATGCTGATTGTCCATTACGGCGACCATCAGCCTGTGATGACACGGCGGATCGAGGCAAAGCTCCGGCTAGCGGCCGACCCGCGACGCCAGTTTCGCACCTTCTACGCCATCGAGAGCTTGAACGATCGGTCAGGTCGCCTCGCCGCTGGCCGCGGCCCCGACCTCGACATCGCCTTTCTCGGAACCGTGGCCCTGCAGCACGCGGGTCTGCCGCTCGACGAGGTCTTTGCCACGCGCGCCAGCCTGCTTGCACATTGCGGCCAGGCCTATTTTGCGTCGCCGTCTGAACGAAAACGCCAATTTCACCGGACGCTGGTCGCGCGCGGCATCATCGATCTCGCGTGAGGACCGCGATTGTCGTCGTTTCACGCCATCGAACCTGACGGCGCACCGGGCGACATATGGGCATGACCCGGTTTGCCATTCTCCTGACTTGCATCACCCTCGCAGCAGCCGCGCACGCGCAGCCGGCGCCGCCGACCACGCCCGAATGGTTCGCCAGCGCCGCTGCGAGGCTGCCCGCCGGTTACGTCGCCGGCCAGGTGTTCCATATTGATAAGGCAAACGCGGAATCGCCCGTCGCCTACCTCGCCGCCTATCCCGCCGACGCCAACAATCCAACCACGGCGGCCAGCGCGTTCGAGCCCGGCGACATGCTGGTGGCGACGTTGGCACGCGTCGATGGGCGCCTCGCCGCCGTGACCGGCGAGCTTCGCCCGCGCGATCCCGGTCTGACCGGCAACATCCCGCGCGAGAACAGCGCCGCGCGCACCGAGGCAGACTATCGCGTGCTGCACGCCGAATTGCTGACGCGGCGCAGCGATTTGCCGGCAGGCGTCATGCCGTGCGACCTGCGGGCCTGGACAGCCGATACCGATCGCCGGGGCCTCAACGTCCGCGCGCAGCCGGACGCCAGGTCCACCGTGCTAGGCACGCTGCCGGCGCCGTACAAGTTCAAGAGCAAGGGCGAGAACGTCCCCGACGGCGGCTGGCTGACGGAGTTCACCATCCTCGGCTTCAAGGATGGCTGGTTCCTGATCGAGGGCGCAACGCCGCCGGGCAAGGACTACGAGGACCCGCGCGTCTATCCGCGCAACCACCCCAGGCCCTATGCCGGCCGCGGCTGGGTCGCGGCGAACAAGGTCGGCGCCAACTATGCCAATGGCGACACCCGCATGGGCGGGCTGTTTCAGGCGCCGCACATCGACGCGCAATGGCTGCCGGCGACCGGCGATGGCGGCAGCCCCATCAGCGCCGATGGCGGTCCCAAGAAGCTGCTCGCCTGCAGCGGCTTCTGGGCGCTGGTGCAAAGCTATGACGGCGTCCGCGGCTGGTGGCGGCGGCTGTGCTCAAGCCAGGTGACCAACTGCAGTTGAGACAGGCCCTCCGTCATTGCGGGAGGGCTCGCTATCAGCCGAGGTTCAGCTCCTTGAAGAAGTCGTTGCCCTTGTCGTCGATGATGATGAATGCCGGGAAATCCTCGACCTCGATGCGCCAGATCGCTTCCATGCCAAGCTCGGGATATTCCACCACCTCGACCTTCTTGATGCAGTGCTCGGCGAGATTCGCCGCGGAGCCGCCGATCGAGCCGAGATAGAAGCCGCCGTGCTTCTTGCAGGCCTCGCGCACCGCCACGGCGCGGTTGCCCTTGGCCACCATCACCATCGAGCCGCCCGCCGCCTGGAACAGGTCAACGAAGGAGTCCATGCGGCCGGCGGTGGTCGGGCCGAACGCACCGGAGGCGTAGCCGTCGGGCGTCTTAGCCGGGCCGGCATAGTACACCGGATGGTTCTTGAAGTAGTCGGGCAGCGGCTCGCCCTTTTCCAGGCGCTCGCGCAGCTTGGCGTGCGCCGAGTCGCGCGCCACGATCATGGTGCCGGTGAGCGACAGCCGGGTCTTGGTCGGATACTTCGACAACGTCGACAGGATATCCTTCATCGGCTGGTTGAGGTCGATCTTGACGACGTCGCCGCCGAGCGCCTCTTCCACCGCCGGAAGGTACTTCGCCGGATTGTGCTCGAGTTCCTCTAGATAGACGCCGTCCTTGGTGATCTTGCCGAGCACCTGGCGGTCCGCAGAGCACGACACGCCGAGCCCGATCGGCAACGACGCGCCGTGGCGCGGCAGCCGGATGACGCGCACGTCGTGGCAGAAATACTTGCCGCCGAACTGCGCGCCGACGCCGGAAGCCTGCGTCATCTTGAGGATTTCCTGCTCCATCTCCAGATCGCGGAACGCGTTGCCGTTCTCCGATCCCGTGGTCGGCAGTGCGTCGAGATAGCGGGCGGAAGCCAGCTTCACCGTCTTCATGCACAACTCGGCCGAGGTGCCGCCGATCACGATCGCCAGATGGTACGGCGGGCACGCGGCAGTGCCGAGCGTCATGATCTTCTCTTTCAGATAGGCCAGCATGCGGTCCTTCGTCAGCACCGAGGGCGTCGCCTGAAACAGGAAGCTCTTGTTGGCGCTGCCGCCGCCCTTGGCCATGAACATAAACTTGTAGGCGTCATCGCCCTCGGCATAGATCTCGCACTGCGCCGGCATGTTGTTGGCGGTGTTCTTTTCCTCGTACATCGACAGCGGTGCCACCTGCGAATAGCGCAGGTTGCGGCGCAGATAGGCGTCGCGGGCGCCCTCCGAGAGCGCGGCCTCGTCGTCGCCATCGGACAGCACGTTCGAGCCCTTCTTGCCCATGATGATGGCGGTGCCGGTGTCCTGGCACATGGGCAGCACGCCGCCAGCGGCGATGTTGGCGTTCTTCAGGAAGTCGAAGGCCACGAACTTGTCGTTCGGGCTGGCCTCGGAGTCGTCGAGGATGTTGCGCAGCCGCTGCAGATGGCCCGGCCGCAGGTAGTGGTTGATGTCGCCGAACGCCGCTTCGGACAGCGCCCGGAGCGCCTCGCGCGACACCACCAGCATGTCCTTGCCCAGCACCTTCTCGACCCGCACGCCCTCCGTGGTGATCTTGCGGTAGGGCGTGGTGTCCGGCCCCAGCGGAAACAGCGGCGTGTGCTTGTAGGGCGGGACGGCTTTCGGGGTCGGGATGGCGATGGGGGCGTTCATGGGGATGCCTCGAAGGGACGGGTTTTCGGGTCTTGTAGGCGCTTTTCTCCACGTTTTGAAGCGCTCAAAACTAGGGGGCAGTTTTGAGGATTTGGTGCCACAGGGCGGCGTTTGGGACGCGTCACTCGCGATCGCGATCCTGTGCGGTGTGGAATATCGCGGCTATGACGATCCGATCGCGCTTCTGGTCAATCTCATAGACCAGTACGTAGGGTAGCCGCGGAACCACCCACTCCCGCGTGCCCGGAAAGCGGCCGGGATGCCCCATTGAGGGGAATACGGTCAACATTTCAGCGCTGCTGAAAAGCCGGTCCATGACGAGTTCTGCGGTTATCCGGCTATCCTGTGCAAGCCATACAAAAATGCTGTCGAGGTCGGCGGCGGCTCGTTCATCGAAAACGAGCTTCATGTCGCGGGATCAGGAACGAAGCCGCGCGATGCGTTCGCGCACTTGTTCGAGGCTCAGGAGTTTTCGGTCGGTGTCGGCGATGCGACGCCCCACCTCGGCTACCTGCGCGTCGGTCAACTGGACTTCGCGCCGGTGCTTGACGTATTCGAGAAGCGCACCGGCGGCGGCATCCTGCTCGCCATCCGGCAATTGTTCGATCTGCCGCAGGGCAAGTTCGAGAAGCTTGGTCATGGCAGCAGCTTATCATATGGCGCAACGTATTCCACCATCTTGCGCCGGACCCTCGCGCAGGGTTTGATGGCACCCGGGGGTACCATGATCAAAACATCCGCACTTCTTCCGTCGCTCGCTTTGCTTGCCTTCTTTTCCGCCTCGCCGGCCCGCGCCGACCGTTGCGACGATCTCGCCCGCCAGCCGAAGAGCCAGATCGACGGCCTCAGCGTCGGGCGTACCGCCGCCAACGTGATCTACCTCTCGCATCCCGCAGCGAAACAGATCCGGCTCGGCTGCGCCAGCCGCAGCGTCAGCAATGAACTGTTTGCCGAAGCCGACAGCCGCAAGCCGCAGCCGGCGTTCTTCGATCTGGTGGCCGGCGCCGCGGCCATCGTCTTCACGATTCCAAAAGCCGACACGCTGAAAGGTGCCACGCGCTGTATCGGCCGCATGGGGCTGTTGCGCGGCGACGACGTCGCCACACGCTTCCGCCGCCTCAACATGCGCTGCACCCGCAGCAAGACCGCCGCCGCCATTTCCATCTCGCGCGGCAAGGACGAGTAATCGGTAGCTCACTACGGGCTTTCACCGGCATTTTAACGACCACGACGGCCCGCTGTTTACCATCGCCGCGAAATGACCGCCTGAGATCCAAGTTGACCGAACACATTCATGACTCGTTGTTTCCGTGGGGCCAAGGTCGGCCGATACGAACCGGAAAACGAGGATTGGATTGATGAGCAGTATTTCAAGCGTCACCACGTCGCCGCCGCTGGCTCCCCCGCAGCCGGTAGAAGCCAAGGCGCCGGATGTGGTGCGGGACGTGAAAGCGGACAACGATCGCGACGACGCGCGCACCAACCCGCCGACCCCGCCGGCCCCTTTGCCGCCTGGCCAGGGCACGCGGATCGACCAGATCGCCTGATCGCGACGGCGCCTCCGGCGTCGCACAAAACGACAACGGCCTCGCCCGCTCGGGTTGAGGCCGTTGTCGCGTCGGCGCCTGCATTCAGCGATCCAGCGCCTTGTAGTGCCTGAAGATGCCGTCTTCGTTGAAGGCGATGCGGCGCTCACTTGAGAGGTAGGCCTTGATATTCGGGCGCGTCGCGACGCGGTCATGCAGCGCGATCAAGGCGGGAATCTCCCGCTCGAAGCGCTTCATCCGCTTCGGAAACGCATAGCGCATGCCCTCGACGATCTGGAACAGCGACAGGTCGGCGTAGCTGAGCTTCCGCCCGGTGAGATATGCCCCGCCGCTGCTCTTCAACACCCGCTCGAAGTAACCGAGATATTTCGGCACCCGTTGCTTGAGGAAATCCGCCGCGCGTTGCTTTGCCGGCCCTTTCTGGTCCTCATAATACAGCGAGGTCGCGATCGGATGATGGGTATCGTGCACTTCGGCAACGAAGTCCGTGACCGTCAGCCGCAACTGATGCACCCAGAGCCGGCCGGCCTCCGTCTTCGGTGCCAGGCCATGGCGCGCCCCGAGATAGAGCAGGATATTGGCGGTCTGGCCGATCAACAGCCTGCCGCTTTTGAGGAAGGGCGGCGCGAAGGGCGGCGTGCCGCCCTTCGCCTCCATCATCTTCATCATCGCCGCCGTGCCGCCCTTGCCGCGGGCGACGTCGCTGTAGTCAGCGCCGGCCTCTTCCAGCGCCAGACGGACGTATTCGCCGCGGCCCTGGATAGTCGGCCAGTAGTACAGTTCGTAAGCCATGCAGAACCTCTTCGCGTCTGATCCGAGATTAACGGATTCGCGCGTCGATGGTTCGTTTCATGGCTACGGCGCGCACGTCAATTCGTGGCGAAACAGTACAGCAACCCATCGCCGCCGGTGCTCTTCAGGTCGGCCTGGGAGCAGCCGCCATCGGGACCGCGCGACGGATGCGAGGTGTTCCAGGACTTCGCCGGCGGTTCATCGTTGAGGCCGGTGCGGTCGGCATGGCCAAGCATGGCGGAGCCCTGGGTGCTGCTCGTCCAGTTCTTGCAGGTACGGTCCTCGGTGCCGGCAAACGCGGTGCCGTCGGCTTGCGATCCGGTCAGGATGTCATGGCGGTTCGGCGTGTCGCCGCGTCCGTTGATGACCTCGCCCTTTTCGCTCAGGGCGGTCTGTTTGGACAGATTGTTGGCGCCATGCAATTCGGCGACGTCCTTGGCGATCACGACGCCTTTGGCATTTTTCCATGGTCCAGCGCCGATGCGATCGCGCGCGTTGATCGCCGGCTTGCCGTCAGCAGCCTGGGTCGACAGATAAGCGCGCCACGTCCTGGCGCCCGCGCCAGCGGCCTGCGCCAGCGTCTGGCACTGGTTGTCGGCACCGGCGAGACCGCCGAGATTGCCGCCATTGCCGATGCCCATGCTGGTGACAAAGAAGCTGGTGTCGGCGCCTTGCGCCACAGCAGGCTTCCCGGCGGCAAGACTGACTGCAAGGGCGCCGGCGCACAGGCCAAGGCGCGAGATCGTCATAAAGCGTGCAGGCATCGTATCCTCCCATGATTTTTATGAATGCTGAATTGACTCAGCATTGCCACTGATCAACACGGCGGTCGGCGGATTATTCCCGGCTTGCCGGGAATCAGAATTTGAATCCGTGCAAAGAAAAAGGCGCCGCGAAAAACCGCGACGCCTTCCTCAACTTGATGATGCAGAACCTCAGGCCTGCTGGATCGCCGACAGCTCCCAGTTCGAACCCTTCGGCCGCACGAAGGTCCAGACTTCGGTGGCTTCGGTGGGCGTCTCGCTGCCGGCAACGAGGCGGTTGGTACCGCGCTCGAGCGTCTTGTCGATCAGCGTAAAGCGCATCGCAACGGAAGCGTAGTCGGTGTCGCCTTCGCGCCAGGATTCGGCAAGATCGCCCTGCAGCAACTTCACGTTCGACACCTTGTTGATGTCGTTCTTCGCCTTGTTCTCTTCGAGATCCTTGGTGAAGTACGACACCATTTCGGGGGTCGCCAGCGTGTGCAACCTGGCCACGTCCTCGTCCGACCAGGCAGCCTGAATATCGCTCAGGAGCTTTTCGAACGCTTCATAGTCGGCCGGGACGATTTCGAGCGGCGCCGCATTGGCGCCGATGCCGAAACCGGTGCCGGTACGATAGCTGGTCTGGGCGCCCGGGCCGACGTCAGGTCCAGCCGCCGGGCCGGCATAGGCCGACGCGGTCTGGTTGCGACGCTGCCACCACGACATGGCCAGACGGACGACGATGATCACCAGGCCGACCTGCAGCAGCAAGCCGATGATCGACGAGATACCGCCGAGGCCCGAGAACATACCACCACCGAACAGCATGCCGAGCAGGCCGGCGCCGAGGAAGCCGGCGGCCAGACCGCCGAGCATTCCCATACCGGGCCGGTTGAAGAAACCGCCCTTGGCGGCTGCGCCTGCGGCAGGTGCGGTGTTCATGCCGGGCGAGCCCGGCTGGGTCATGGTGCGGTTGAACGGCTGAGCCGCGTTGGGCGCCGTGGAGGTGCTGGGCGGCGCGGAGAAGGTGCGCGTGCCGCGTGAGCCCGAGCTGCTGCCGCCGCCGACGCGAGCGTCGGCCGACGAGAGTGCGAGCATCAACGGCATTGCCACCGACAGGACGACGGCCATCATCTTGACGAGGCCGCGCGTACGTATGGTGAAGTTCATGGCTATTCCCTCAATCCCCGGCAGGGGGAAGCGTGACTAACATGGCGACGCCAGCCTAAAAAGGAAGCACCCATGGGGCGAAATCGCTGCGGCTCTAGGTCGCGGCCCAGGCGGGCTGGTCGCGATCAATGTTGCCGCACCGCAGTAGCCGATATGTGGCGAACAGTATACGGCCGCGGAATCGCCGCCGGCGGCCGGGGCCGCCGATCATCTCACGCCCATTTGCCGCGGACCCTCTGGTAGGCCGGTTCGTGGGGATAGAGGTCGCTTACGCGGGAGCTGTCGCGAGAGCGGCATTGCGCAGCGACGACCGGGAGCGGGCGCGCCGGCAGGTGCGCCGTGTAGCGCAGGGCAAGATCCCAGTCGGTCAGCCGTTCGAGCGACTCATCGAACCCGCCGTAACGAGCGAACAATGTGCGCCGGTGCGCGACAGTGTTCAGATCGATGAAATTCTGCCGCAACAGAATGTCGCGGTTGAAGGGCTCGAACACCAATGCGCCGCCCGCGTCGCCGTGGTGTCGCGTGAGGAGCGCTCCGTACATGAAATCGGTCTCCGGTTCTGCAGCAAACGCGGCGGCAACCGCGGTCAAAAAGTTCGGCAGCGCGACGTTGTCGCTGTCCAGATAGGCAATGATGCCGCCGCGGGCGGCGGCCAGTGCGCGATTGCGCGCACTCGACTGGCCGCGGTGTGGCTGCGTGATAGAGACGACACGACCGTCGTGCAGATACGGTGCAAGAATCTCGTGAGTCATGTCGGTGCTGCCATCATCGACCACGATCAATTCCCAATTCTGGAAGTGTTGGGCAACGATGCTCCGGATAGCATCTTCGATGCAGTGCGCGCGGTTATACGTCGGCATGATCACGGAGATCGCAGGTGCATCGCTTGTCGCGTCGAGCTTAGGCCGTGTTGTGCGGCTGTGATCGAATATCTCGACGAGGCCCCTCTCGAGTAATTCCAGCTTTGTGGCAAAGCGTTCGCTTTGCTGCTGGAGACGAAGATACTCATCCTTGAACACCAGAAGACACATGTACTTGAACAGGCACGGGAACAGCTTTCCGATTGTCACGCGATAGATCGCGCGAAGCAGCCGGATCAGGCTTATACCCATTGCAATGGCTCCAGACATATCGAAAGCGCGCGCAGTCCGACACGAACCCACGACACTGGACGTGCCCAAGGCCTCCGCCTCCCGCGACAATACTTTGACGTTTTGGTTGCTCTGAATTGCTGGAACATGAAGAAGCTGTAATGAGCGCGCCACGCTTGCCGCCATGCAGCAGACCGTCGCTCCCGCCATCGATCGCCCCGGACCGCTGCTATCCGTCAGTCTCGGACGCGCAGCAACGGGAGGCCTGCCGAGCTTGAACTAGCTCGGCCCCATGGTTTCCTTCACCTTGGCAATCAACGCGCTGAGCGCGAACGGCTTCGCCAGGAAGGCGAACTGTTCGTTCTCCGGCAGGCTCTTCTCGAACGCCTCTTCGGCATAGCCCGAGACGAAGATGATCTTGAGGTTGGGATTGCGGGCGCGCATTTCCTTGAGCAGCGTCGGCCCGTCCATCTCCGGCATCACCACGTCGGACACCACCAGATCGACCGCCCCGTCCTGTTCCTCCAGCACTTCCATGGCCTCGATGCCGTTGGAGGCTTCGACCACGGTATAGCCGCGCGAGCGCAATCCACGGGCATTGAGCGAGCGCAGCCCCTCCTCGTCTTCGACCAGCAGGATGGTGCCCTGCCCGGTGAGATCGGCATCGCGCGGCTTGGTCTCGGCCGGCGCTTCCTTGGCCGCTGGAGCGATCGGCGTGGGCTCGGGCGCAACTTCCTTTTCCTGATGATGGCGCGGCAGGAAGATCCGGAACGTGGTGCCCCTGTTGGCTTCGGAGTCCACGTAGATGAAGCCGCCGGTCTGCTTGACGATCCCGTAGACCGTCGAGAGCCCGAGGCCGGTGCCCTTGCCGACTTCCTTGGTCGAGAAGAACGGTTCGAAGATCTTGTCGACGATATCGGCGGGAATACCGGTCCCGGTGTCGCTGACGTCGATGCGGACGTAGTCCGAGGGCGGCATGCCCTTGTAGGACAGGCGCTCGATCTCCTGCACCGGGACGTTCACGGTGCGCACCGTCAGCGTGCCGCCGTCAGGCATCGCGTCGCGCGCATTGACCGCAAGGTTGACGATGACCTGCTCGAACTGGGAGACGTCGACCTTCACCGGCCACAGGTCGCGGCCATGCACCAGATCGAGCTTGACCTTCTCGCCGATCAGGCGGCGCAGCAGCATGGTGAGATCGGAGAGCGCGTCGCCGAGATGCAGCACCTGCGGCCGTAGCGTCTGGCGGCGCGAGAATGCCAGCAGCCGCCGCACCAGCGTCGCGGCGCGCGTGGCATTCTGCTTGATCTGCATGATGTCCTGGAACGACGGGTCGGTCGGCTTGTGCGCGTTCAGCAGGAAGTCGTTGGCCATCATGATGGCCGACAGCACGTTGTTGAAGTCATGGGCAATGCCGCCGGCAAGTTGGCCGACCATGTCCATCTTCTGTGACTGGTTGATCTGGTTTTCCAGCGTGCGCCGCTCGGTGGTCTCCAGCATGTAGACGATGGCGGCTTCGGTCTCGCGCTCGTCTTCCTCGACGGCGGTGACGAAGAACTGGCCCCAACGCTCCTTGGCACCTTCCAGCAGCGCTTCCACCGGCGGGATATCGCCCTGCCCTTCGGCGGCGTGGCCGATAGCCGAGATCAGCAGGCTGCGGTCGCGATCGCTGACCGCGGCGAGGATCGACTTGTTGACCGCGCCCGACGCGCTCAGGCTCTGCGCCAGCTTGGCGAAGCGGGCATTGCCGCGCACCACCGTGCCCGCGCGATCCACCGTCGCGATCGCCATCGGCGTGTGGTCGAAGAAGCGCATGAAGCGCACCTCGGCGGCGCGCTGCGGATCCGAGCGTTCGTCGCGGGCGCGGCTGATCACCAGCGTGCGCGAGGCGCCGGCCACGCCGTCAGCGCCGAAGGCCAGCTTGTGATAGAGCCGCACCGGCATGGTCTTGCCGTTGCGCATCCGCAGGTCGATGTCGAACACTTCGGTTTTGACTTCGCCGGGCACCGGCACGATCGAGGTCAACAGCGAGGCGCCGTCGCCGGACACGATGTCGGTGAGCTTCAATCCGCCGGAGCCGATTTCCGCCAGATCGTGGTCGAGCCAATTGGCCAGCGTAGCGTTGACATACACCAGCTCGCCCTTGGGATTGACCGAGAAGAAACCGCACGGCGCGTGATCGAGATATTCGATGGCGTGCTGCAGTTCCTGGAAGACGTCTTCCTGGCGTTCGCGGTCGCGGGTGATGTCGGCAATGCTCCATACGGCGGACCGCGCTTCGCGCTTGCTGGCGCCGAGTGCACGGACCCGCATCCGCAGCCAGCGGCCATGGGTTCCGTCGCCGGTGGTGACGCGCACCTCCTCCTGCTGCCGCTTGCCCTCGCGGGCCGCCTTGAGCAGCCGGAACACCGCCTCGGAGACGTCGGGATTGCCGATGAAGACCCGCTCCACCGGACGGGCATCCTGCACCGAGGTGGCCCCGGTGAGGGCCAGATAGGCGGCGTTAGCGTAAACGACGTGGCCGCGTGCATCGGTCACCGCAATGCCGTCGAAGGCGTGATCGGTCACCGAGCGCATCATCGGATCGTCGGCGGAGCGGTCTGCGAAGCGGACGATCCCGGCCGCAAAGGCGAACAGCGTGAACAGCCCGACCATCGCCAGCAGGGCCAGCGTTCCCAGAATGTAGGGCTGCGCCTGGGTGCGCCCGAGCGTCATGAAGGCCACCGCCGCGGCGATGATGGCGCCGGCGATCAGGAGCACCAGCAGGATGCTGCCGCTGCGCCGGGCCGGCTCCTGCGTCGTCATCGACGTGTGCGGGAGATCGTGGTCAGTCTCGGCGGTCATCGGACGATTTGCGGCCTGTTGAATGGGTTGCAGCACGCCAGCGCGCGCTCTCCTGAGTGCCTCAATCGGACCGGCAAGCGCAAGCGCCACATGGGGTCATTTGCCGCCAATCCCCTCATTTGCGGCCCAGACGGGCACGAATCCGGCCAATATCGTCCCGTCACGTCCGGCGCCCGGACAGGCCGCGCTTCAGACCCATGACATAGCCGATGATTTCGGCGACGGCATGGTAGTGCTCCACGGGGATTTCCTCGTCGATTTTCACCACTGCGTAGAGCGCCCGCGCCAGCGGCACGTTCTCGACGATCGGGATGTCGTGGACGCCGGCGATCTCCCTGATCTTGAGCGCCACGGCATCGACGCCCTTGGCCACGCAGATCGGCGCGGTCATGCCGCGTTCGTAGGACAGGGCCACGGCGTAGTGGGTCGGGTTGGTGATGATCACCGATGCCTTGGGCACCGCGGCCATCATGCGCTTCTTCATCCGCTGATGGCGAAGCTGGCGGATCTTGCCCTTGATGTGGGGATCGCCTTCCGACTGCTTGTGTTCGTCCTTGACCTCCTGCAGCGACATCTTCTGCTTTTCGTACCAGGTGCGGTACTGGAAGAAGAAGTCGGCGATGGCGATCGCCGTCAGCATCACAACCACGGCCCCCATCAGCTGCAGCGCCAGCGTTATGGTCACGCCCATGATCACCGCGGGGTCGAGCCGGATCATGGCGTCCATGCGATGACGCTCCGGCCACAGCACCGCGCACATCACCGCGCCGAGCGCGATCAGCTTGAACAGTCCTTTGAGGAAGGTGGCCCCCGCCTGCTTGCCGAAGATGCGTTTGAACCCGGCCATCGGCGACAGCTTGCTGAATTTCGGCGTCAGGGACTCGGCCGACCACACGAAGCGATGCTGGATCAGGTTGCCGGCCAGCGCCGACACGATCAGGAACAGGAACGGCATGGCGAGGGCCACAAACACCGCCAGGCACAGGCTCTGCGCCAGTTGCAGCAGGCCCGGCCCGTCGGTCCTGATCATCCAGGAATTGGCGATCAGGTTGCGCATCGGCATTTCCAGGCCGGTGCCGATCGAGCCGCCGAACGACGACAGCACCAGCGTGGCGCCGCCCATCAGGAACCAGGTATTGACCTCTTGGCTTTTGGCGACATCGCCGCGCTGGTGAGCGTCGTCGAGCCGCTTTTGCGTAGGGTCCTGTGTTTTCTCTGAGTCGCTGTCGTCAGACATCGTTCATGCTTTCAGGGACGTGACGTTCAGGTGAGCGGCATCATCTGGTGCAGGACACCGACAAAGTAGTCGAGATAGGTGCCCATGATCGTCGACAGCACCGCCGCGAAGATCATCAGACCGACCATGATCGAGAGCGGTACGCCGACGAAATAGACCTGCATCTGCGGCATCAGCTTTGCCAGCACGCCGAGCCCCATGTTGAACACCAGGCCAAACACGAGGAACGGCGCCGACAGCCGAATGCCGATCTTGAAGGCCGCGGAGAAGGCCCGGGTGGCGAGGGCGGCGACGTCGCCTGACGGCATCACCTCACCCGGCGAGAAGATCTTGTAGCTGTCATTCAGCGCGGCGATCACCAGATGGTGGCTGTCGGTGGCGAAAAGCATGCTGATGCCAAGCAGGGTCAGGAAATTGCCCACCAGCACGCCCTGCTGACCCTGGGTCGGATCGATCGAGCTGACGAAGCCGAGGCCGAGCTGCTGGGCGATGACCATGCCCGCGACCTGCAGCGCCGACAGCGTCACCCGCGCCGTGGCACCCAGCACGATACCGATGATGATTTCCTGCAGCATCAGAACCAGCAGCGGCACCATGGACCCCATGTCGACGCGAAAATCAGCTTGGTGCAGCGGCAGGATGACAAGGGTCAGCGCCAGCGCGATCGACAGCTTGGCGCGCACCGGGATATTGGCCTCGCCAAGCCCCGGCATCAGCATCACCATCGCGCCGACGCGAGCGAACACCAGCATGAAAGCGGCGGCGAGCGCGGGCAGAAGCGAGACGTCGATCTCGCATGGGGGCTCGAACAGGTGCATCAGCCACCGATGATTCGGGACGATATGCGCATCATATAGCTTTGCAGCGCATCCGACATGAACGGAAGCGCCAGGATCAGGGTGGCAAAGATGGCCAGGATCTTTGGCACGAACACCAGCGTCTGCTCCTGGATCTGGGTCAACGCCTGCACCAGCGACACCACGACGCCGACCACCAGGCCGACCACCATCAGCGGCGACGAGACGATCACGATGGTCCAGACAGCGTCGCGCGCGAGGTCGAGGGTTTCAGCGCCAGTCATTGGGATATTCCTTGCATCACTCGGTCGTCACGGTGGGAGCGCGTCTTCGCGCGTCTCGAACCATGAGATGTGTCGCCCATCCTTCGAGACGCGGCCAAGCGGCCGCTCCTCAGGATGAGGCAGAGCTAGATCGACATCTTCATGATGTCTTCGTAGGACTGGATGACCCGATCGCGCACCGACACCAGGGTCGATACCGCGACGTCGGTCTCGGCCACCGCGGTCACCACATCCATGACATTGGCCTTGCCCGAGGCCATCGCCATGGCCTGATGGTCGGACTTGCGGCCGGCGTCCATAACGCTGCCGATGGCATCCTTGAGCATCGCGCCGAACGATTGACCGCCGCTGTCAGCGGTCTTGCCGACTCCCATGCCGGCGCTGCCGGCGGAGTCCATGATGCGGGCGAGGCTTGCATAGGCGTTGCTTGCGACTGTCGGTGATACCATGGCTCAGGTTTCCTGTTCAGGCCTTGAGAATATCGAGCGTGCGCTGGATCATCCGGCGGGTCGCGCTGATGATGTTGAGGTTCGCCTCGTAGGACCGCTGCGCTTCCCGCATGTCGGTCATTTCAATCAACGGATTGACGTTGGGATATTTGACGTTGCCGGCGGCGTCGGCGGATGGATTGCTGGGCTCGTACTTCATGCGGAAGGCCGAGTTGTCGGGCCGGACGCGGCCCATCGACACCACCTTGGCATCCAGCGTGCGGTCCAATTCGGAGACGAAGGTCGGCACCTTGCGACGATACGGATCGCCGCCCGCCGTCGCCGAGGTCGATTCTGCGTTGGCGATGTTCTCCGAGATGACCCGCATGCGTCCGGCCTGGGCGCGCAGGCCGGACGTCGCGATGCCCATCGATCTGGCGAAGTCGCTGCTGTTGTCGGTCATGGCGTGAGCTTCCTGGGATCCTTGCTACGGTCCTTGACCATCAGCGTTTGCCGATGGCGGTTTTCAGCAGGCCGAGGCTGCGGGTGTAGAGCGAGGTCGCCGCCGCGTAGTCCATCTGGTTGGCGGACACCTTGAGCATTTCGTCCTCGATATTGACGGCATTGCTGGAGGGCCGGGTCTCGTAACCGCGGGGGCGCCCCGCCCCGAAGCTGCTGCTGGCCCCGGCCGGGATGATGTTGGTGCCGTCGGCACGCATCATCGGGAGAGCGCCCATGCCGCCGCCTACATTGTTGCCGGCGTTATCGAATTTGGGTTCCACGAGGTCGCGCGGCTTGAAATTCGGCGTATCCGAATTGGAGATGTTCTCCGCGAGCACGCGCTGGCGCTCCTGATGCCACTGCATCTTGGTGCGCAACGCCGCCAACTCGGGTAGATCGCTGATGGCCATCGGCTGCTCTCCCTGTGATCTCCGGGCGCCGGCCCCTGAGGTAGGCAGAATTTGCCGTCCTCATGGTTAACGTTCGGTTAATTTGAGCCGCGGATGTGTCCCGAAACGGCATAGGGAGCTGCAAAACATCGGCTCGGCGGACCGACCAACGCTTTTTCGCCCGAATTGGTGCGTTAACCATGGCCCGAGCCGAACGACCGGGCGCCAGAAGTCGTTTTGGCTGGGGCGATTCATAGTTTATTGTTGGTCAAACGGCAGTTTTTGCCGCTTGGTGTTAACAGATAGGGCGTGATTCACGCTGCGTTTGGCGTTGCCGGAACCGTCCGGTCAGCATGCGCCGGATTGCTGCGGGGGCAACGGCACTATTTGCTGGGGACTAGACATGCAGACACCGCTGACATTTTTCTTCGCCTTCGTGGTCGTGCTGGCGCTGATCGGGCTCGCCGCCTGGCTGGTCCGCCGCTTTGCTGGCAACCGCCTGGGAGCGAATGCAAGCCGCGGGCGGATGCCGCGCCTTGCCGTGATCGACGCTGCCGCCGTGGATGGCCGTCGCCGGCTGGTTCTGGTGCGTCGCGACAATGTCGAACATCTGCTGATGATCGGCGGTCCCACCGACATCGTGGTGGAACCCAATATCGTGCGCGCCATGCCCGGGCGCGACCAGCAGTCGCGCACCGGCGAACAGACGCGGCTGCCGCCGGCATCGGAGGCGGCCAACTGGGCGGACAGCGACGCCGGCCACGATCATGCCGAGCCGAGTCTGCCGGAACTGCCGCCGCGACCGGCGCGGCCCTCCTTTATCGACGAACCGCGCCGCCCGACGCCGGCGCTGCCGGAACGGCGCCCGGAACCGCTGGCCGGATTCACCCCGGAACCGCTGGTACGCCCGGAGCCGCGGATCGAGCCACGCAGCGAGCCGTTGCCGCCGCGGCCCGTGCCACGCAGCGAATCTCCGATGCCGCGTAGCGAGCCGATGATGCCGCGTCCGACGCGCGCCGCCGAGCCCCCGGTGCGGACTGCTCCGCTGCGGGCACCGGAGCGCGCGACTGCACCGGTGCCACCGCCCGCCCCCCGGCGCCGGCTGTGGCTGCCCCCGTTTCGAGCGCCGACCAGAATCTGGCCGACATGGCGCAGCGCCTCGAGGCCGCCTTGCGGCGGCCCGCTGGCGAAGCCCGCACCGAGCCTGCCGAACCGCGGGTCGGCGCGCCGCCGGTCGCGCCCGAGCCACCGATGAACCGCCCCGCCCCGCGCTCCAGCGACGTCCAGGTCACGCCCCCGACGCGCAATGAGCCGTCGCTGGCACCTCCGGTCGCGGCACCTTCGGTCAAGACCGGCTTTGAAAACCTTGAAGACGAGATGGCGTCCCTGCTGGGACGGCCAAAGAACCTTTCGTGAGATCGGCATCCATCCCGCGTAGAGTATTATTCCTCCTCACTTTGACTGCCGCCGGATTGCTGATCGGTCCGGCATCGGCGCAGGATATCAGCATCAATCTCGGCGGCGCGGGCGGTGGCGGCGTCACCGAACGCGCGATCCAGATGATCGCGCTGCTGACGGTACTGTCGATCGCGCCGTCCATCCTGATCATGATGACGTCGTTCACGCGCATCGTGGTGGTGCTGTCGCTGCTGCGCACCGCCATGGGCACGGCGACCGCGCCACCGAACTCCGTGATCATCGCGCTGGCGATGTTCCTCACCGCCTTCGTGATGGGGCCAGTGCTGCAGAAGGCCTATGACGACGGCATCAAGCCGCTGGTCGCCAACGAGATCACCGTCGAGCAGGCGCTGGTGCGCGCCGCCGTGCCGCTGCGCGGCTTCATGCAGAAGAACGTGCGCGAAAAGGACCTCAAGCTGTTCATGGATCTGTCCGGCGAACCGATCCCGGCGACGCCCGACGACATGTCGCTGCGGATCCTGGTGCCGGCCTTCATGATCTCCGAACTGAAGCGCGCCTTCGAGATCGGATTCCTGCTGTTCCTGCCGTTCCTGATCATCGACCTCGTGGTCGCCTCGGTGCTGATGTCGATGGGCATGATGATGCTGCCGCCGGCGGTGGTGTCGCTGCCGTTCAAGCTGATCTTCTTCGTGCTGGTAGACGGCTGGTCGCTGGTCGCCGGCAGCCTGGTGCAGAGCTACAGCGGCTAGGTCGTCGCAGACGGCAGACGGCTCCCGCGCGAGGCGCGAGAGCCGCTGATCGCACTACGGCGGTCCAGACTATTTCTGGATGCAGGTGTCCGCGGTCTCCCTGGTGCACTCGTCGAGGCCGGTGAAGACCGGGTCGTCCACCTTCTTGCCCTCGATCAAGTCAATCATCACCGACGGCGCCTTGTAGCCCATCTCGAACGGCCGCTGCCCCACCAGAGCCTCGACCCGCCCTTCCTTGGCCATGGCCACCTCGTCGCCGATCGTATCGGCGGCGACGATCACCAGATCCTTGCTGGCGATACGCGCCTTGTACTGATCGGTGAGCTGCCGGTACGGCTGCGGCGCACCGAACAAGGGCCAGCCGCCCTCGATCACAAAGGCATCGAGCTTCGGATTCGCCGTCAGGATGTCCGACATGGCCTGGACGCCGCGCGGACCGTCGTCATTGGTGAAGACCGGGCAGCCGGCGACCTCCGTCCAGCCGCCCTCTCCCTTGAGCCGGTCCAGCCCCTTCTGTCCCGAAAGGGCATCACGGGACCCGCTCGCGCGCCGCAGGATGTTGTCTGCCGCCGCGTTGCCCTCGATCAGGCAGACGGTGCCGCCTTTCGGCTTGGCCTTCTTGAGATACTCGCCAAGACGGAATCCCATCATGTAGTTGTCGGTTCCGAGATAGGTCTTGCGTAAACCGACATCTTCCTTCTTGAGATCGGCATCCAGCGTCATCACCGGAATCTTGGGCTTGGCGGCCTTGATGGCATTGGCGATCAACGGCGCGTTGGATGGCGATATCGCGATCGCCACCGTGTCAGGCTTGCCCAGCATGTCCTGCACGATCTGCGCCTCTCCCGCCTCGTCCGAGGTCGAAGCCGGCCCGGTGTAGAAACAATTATAAGGGGAACTGGCATTCTCCTTGTTCCACTTCTGGCAGCCCTGATTGATCGCTTCGAAGAACGGATTGTCGAGCCCCTTCACCACGATGACCAACTGCTTTTTTTGCGCCATCGCGGATTGCGCCGACAGAGTCAGCGCCCCAACGGCCAACGCCCACAACAATTTCATGCAGTCCTCCCTTGCCGCGGACGTTCATTCGTCCGTTTGAAAATTACGTCGACCGGATGGATGCAGCCGCGTCCGCCGACGGACATCGCAGAAAGGCCCCGCGGCACGGCGCCTGACCTGATGTCCGGGACTGCAACGGCGCGCGATCGAACAATAAGAGATGCAAAGGAAACGCGACATCCAACGGAGGAGCCGCGCAATCCCAAGCATCCGAACCTGCTCGAAGTGACCCGACCGTAACGATAGACCGACTTGAATGTAGCCAGCGAAGGATAGTTCGCGGCGGTCGCAAGTCAACGGAATTGTAGCACGCCCGCGCAACGACCGCAGTGCATCGTAGTGCAGTGCACGCGCGCGCTCATTGATTTGTATACTAACAAGAACGAAGGCCCGCGATTGACTAGCCACCAGCGCTGTCATTGAATGGAGATCCCATGTCCTGCGTTGCCCGCATGCAAACCAGCACGGTCGACATTCCGCCGGCAAAGGCACATTCGAATGCCTCTCCTCGAACTCGCCAATATCTCGAAGCACTTCGGCGCGATCCATGCGCTCAGCGACGTATCGCTGACGATCGAGCCCGGCGAGGTCGTCGGGCTGATGGGCGACAATGGCGCAGGAAAGTCCACGCTGGTGAAGATCATGGCCGGCAACTTTCCTCCGACGCACGGAACCTTGCGCATGGAGGAACAGGAACTTGCCATGCACAAGCCGGTCGACGCACGCCGGCACGGCATCGAAATCGTTCACCAGGACCTTGCGCTATGCGACAACCTCAGTGCCGCGGCCAATGTCTTTCTCGGGCGGGAACTACGCAAAGGCTTTGGCCCGTTCAAGATCCTTGATTACGCCGGCATGTATCGCCGCGCCGGCCAGATCTTCGCCGAATTGCGATCGGAGACCCGGCCGCACGATCTTGTGCGTCAAATGTCGGGCGGTCAAAGGCAGGCAGTCGCGATTGCCCGAACCCGGATTGCAGACGCCAAGATCGTGTTGATGGACGAGCCGACCGCAGCCATCTCGGTGCGGCAGGTCGCCGAAGTGCTCAATCTCATTCGCCTGCTGCGCGACCGCGGCATTGCCATTGTCCTGATCAGCCATCGCATGCCCGACGTGTTCGACGTGGCCGACCGCGTGGTGGTCTTGCGGCGCGGGCGAAAGGTTGCCGACAAGGCCGTCGGCAGCAGTTCGCCGGAAGAGGTAACAGGACTGATCACGGGCGCGATTACGCACGCATAGAACGAATTCAAGTTCACGAACGTAAGGCATGCACAGCAAGGGTGTTGGAATGGACATTCAGTTCGATGACGGGATCAGCCGCGAACGACCGTCCATGCTGTCCTGGATGGTGTCGCGCCAGGCGTTCTGGGTTTTTGTCGCCGTGTGCCTGGCCTGTATTTTCCTGTCCTTCGCCACCAACTCCTTTGCCACGGGGAACAATATCTTCAACGTGACCCGTAACTTCACCTTCGTCGCCATCATCGCCCTCGGCATGACCATCGTGATCATCACCGGCGGCATCGACCTGTCGGTCGGCTCGGTGCTTTGCTTGTCCAGCATGATCCTCGCGGTGGTCATGCATGCCGGCTACAGTATCGAGGTCGGGATCGCGGCCTCGCTCGGCACAGCGCTGCTGGTCGGTGCCATCAACGGCGTGCTGATCGCCTATCTCGGAATTCCGCCATTCGTGGTGACGCTCGGCGCGCTGTCGATCGCGCGCAGCCTGGCCATGGTCGCCTCCAACAACACCGTGGTTTTCCAGTTCGGCCCCGACCACGACAAGCTGTTGTTCCTCGGCGGTGGCGCCCTGCTGTTCGGCATCGCCAATCCGGTGCTCTACATGCTCGCGCTGGCGCTGCTCACCGGCTTCGTGCTGCGCTTTACGCGCTTCGGCCGCTACGTCTTCGCCATCGGCGGCAACGAGCACGCGGCGATCGTCACCGGTGTACCGGTGCGCCGCACCAAGGTCGCCGTGTACATGATATCCGCGCTCTCCGCCGGCATTGCGGGCGTGATCGAAACCGGGTGGCTCGGCGCCGTCACCACCAATCTCGGCACCGGCATGGAACTGCAGGTGATCGCCGCGGCGGTCATCGGCGGCGCCAACCTCGCAGGCGGCGTCGGCACCGCATTCGGCGCGCTGATCGGCTCGGCCCTCATCGAGGTGATCCGCAACAGTCTCGGGCTGCTGGGCGTGAGCGCCTTCTGGCAAGGCAGCTTCGTCGGCGCCTTCATCATCGTCGCCGCCACCTTCGACCGTATCAAGAATTTGCGGCTGCCGAAGTAAGCAGGCGCGCTCGGCGAACCAGCCACCGCGCAGTGGGTGGATCAGCGTGTCATCTCGATCTTGCGAACGTTGACGATCGCCGGCAGTGCACCGGTCGGCGTGGGGTCAGCGCCGGGCACGGTCGCCTTGGCGCTGTTGTCCGGGAAACGGACCTTCATTTCGCGCAGGAAGCCATCGAGGGTGTCGACGCTGGCCGCCATCTTGGCGATCGCGGCGAACTCGGAGCTGTTGGAGGACGTCGGCTTGCTCGCCGTGTCAAAGGCGATCTTGTCGGCGCCGCCGGTCATCAGCGGCGCATATTTGTCGCGGAACCGGGCCAGGCCCAGCGCATCCTCGGCCAACGCGTAGCCGACCACGGCGCGGATCACATCGTTCTTTTCCTGCGAACTCAGCGGTGTGAAATCGCGCCAGCGATCGCCGTAGTACAATTCGATCTGCTCTGACGCCTCGCGCCAGCGCCGCGCCGACCAATAGATGTCGGAGCGCAGCCGGATCGCCTCACGGCCGGGGATGTTCGTGATGATGTCGAGCGCAAGGTCGCGGCGGCCGACATCGCTCTGCGCGCGCGCCTCCAGCAGCAGCCGCTGCTGACGCAGTTCGCCGGCAAGATCGGCGATCCGGGTGGTGCGCAGGGCGGCGATGGCGCGTTCCGGCTTGCGCGCCATCAGATAGACCATCGCCAGCCGGGCCGCGACCTGCGCGCGCGCGGCTCCCTCGAGGCGCTGGTCCACCTGGTACTGCAGCAGTTCCGCGGCCTGGTCGAGCAGGTCGACTGCGACCAGGCGATCCGCCAGCCGTCGGATCATCTCGTCGCCACGTCGACCGACCGGCGTCAGTTCGCGATTGTCGTAGAACATCGCCAGCGCATCAACCGGCCGCAACTCGTCGCCTTTCGAGCTCAGGAAGATGTCGGAGAACAATGCCGAGGCATCGTCCTGCACCTGCCGCGCGGCCTCGGAGTTCGACTCGCGCTCGGTCGCGCTGCGTGCTGCTGCCAGCGATTCGCCGTAGCGGCCGAGTTCGGCATACAGTTTCGACATGCGTTGCAGCGTCTGCACCTCGATGCCGTCGCCCCGCCACATCACTGCCAGCGTTTCCAGGTCGCGCAGGGCGTCCTCTCGCGTGATTTCATTGCGCTTCTGGCGCAGGGCTAGTTCGCGCAGCTTGGCTTCCGCCGCGGCAGCCCGGTCGGGTGACGCGATGGCTTGCTGATATTTCGACAGCGCATCCTTGTCGCGGCCGAGCGCCTCGTCCAGCCTTGCGCTCAGCACCAGGCTGGTCGGTTTCATCTCCGGTGGAATTCCGACCAGTTCCAATTCGCTGCCGCGCGCCGCGGCGCCGGCGTAGTCCTTGACCTCGAGCGCCGCCCGCAAGGCGTTGGCAATCGCGATGCGCTGCAACTCGACCGGCAGCGAGGAGAGCGCCAACTCGGCATTCTTGAACTTCTCCCGCGCGGCCACCCATTTTCCCTGGGACGAAAAAGCCAGTGCTTTCCAGATTTCGCCATCGTAGCCGGGACCGAGCACCGGATTGGCGATATCCTTCAGGGTCTGTGCCGGCCGCCCCATCAAGGCGCTGGCCACGGCCCGGACGACGAGCGCGACCGGATTTTCCTGGCCGGGCTTGGTGTCCACCAACGCCAGGTCGGCAGCGCCCTTGGCCTCGGGATACATGCCGCGCGCCAAATAGAAGCGGGCGAGGTTGATGCGCGCCCCGGTACGGCTTTCGGCGTCGGCCTGCGACGCGAGATTCATCAGGGCATCGAGACGGTCGTTGAATTTGCCCTCCTGATCCTTGCGCCACTGTCCGACGTCAAAGATCGGTCGCGCCGCCTGCGAAGCACGCTGAGGCGCAGCGTCCGCCGGTGACAACGTGAGCCCGCCAGTCCGGCTCAAGGTCACCTTGTCGCTTGCGGCATCGACCACGACCTCGTCGGAATTGAGCTGCACCACGACCCCGTGGATGGTTTCCAGCAGCGAGAACTCCACGAAGTCCTGACGCTTGATGAAACCGCGCGGCGGCGGCAGCGCCGTGATCACTGTCAGCGTGTCGCCGGCGTCCGGATCGACCAGACGGTGCTTGAGACCGGGCTGCGACAGTGGCACGGCAACATTGGCATGGGCGGGATCGGCGATATTGCGGATCGCAACAAGCGGCTGTGAAGGCGTCTGCCTTGTATCGGCGAGCATGACCGACCAGTTCTTGCCCGCGCCCGCCGGATCTTCCGCAGTAAGCGAAGCGAGTTGCGGCCGATTGAGGCGGATGCGGATCGCCTGCCCCTTGTCCAGCGCGATCCGGCTGACATCGGCGATGATCGACGAACCGTCCCGGCGAATGGCGGCGACGTCGATCGGTCGGGTGGCGTCGACCACCAGCCACATGATGTCGCCACGGCGAAACAGCGCCAGCGGGGTCGGCCCCGGAAATGCGAAGTTCATCCGCAGCCCGTCGCTGCTACGCTTGATCTCGACCGGCATGGCGGTTTCGGCAGCAGCCTGCTTAGCCTCCGGCACCGCCATTGCGACGGGCGCCGGAACGGCCGGCTTCGGTGCGGGCTCTTCCTTCACGGACTCGGCAACCACAGCCGGTGCTGCGGGCTTGGCAGGCTCGGCCATTACGCTTTCCGGCCGAGCTGGCTCGGACTTGACCGCTTCAGGCTTGATTGCTTCGGACTTGGCTGCTTCAGGTTTGGCGACTTCGGGCTTGGCGGGCTCCGCCTTCACCGGTTCGGCCTTGGCTGCCTCCACCTTGACCGCGGCTGGCGGCTTCGCTGCCACCTCGGCCATCTTGTCGGGCTTGGACTCCCGGGCGATCGACTCCGATGTCGGCGGCGTAATCTCGCTGGAGCGCGCCGGCGGGTTGTCGGCCGGCTTCGCTCCGACAGGCGCGGCCGGCAACTTGGCTGCGGCCGCGGCTGCGGGCTTGTCGGCCTGCTGATAGCCGATGTCGACCACGTAGCTCTTGTCCTCGCGGAACGAATGTACGTCGACGTCGCCGATCAGTCCGATCTCGACCGCAGCCCGGCTGCCGTCAGCGGCCTGCCCGATAGATGAGACATTGGGCGGCGCCGACAACTTGGCATCGGCCAGATCGAAGGTGAGCGGGACATTGAATGTCAGCGCCAGACGCTTCTCATCCAGCGTCGACGACACGTTGACGCCGTCGGGCAGATCGAACACGAAGCGCACGAAGGTCGGCTGCACCGATGCACGCACCCGGATCATCGGCGGCTTCTTGACGTCCGCGCGCTGCATGCGCAGGGCGCGCTCGGCATTTCGCGCACGGTCGGACAGTTCGCGGACCACATCCGCCGGCAATCCGGGAGGCGCGCCCGCCCACTTCTCCGGCAACAGATCGATGAAGATCCGCTCGCCGGCAACCATCGAGTTGACGGTCACCTTGCGCGACAGCGCGAGACGGATGGCCGATCCATCGGGATCCCGCCGCGCCGAACCGACATAATCGGGCGCGGAATCCGACAGGCTTTCGACGGGGATATCGACCGGCTTCTTGAAGCGGATCACCAGAATGGTGCCGGCCTGGCTGACTTCGGATTCGACATCCTCCGCCAGCTTGAGCACCAGCCGCGCATAGCCACCTGACACATTCAGCGACGCCTCGCCGCGCACGGCCTGCGCCTGGCTCGGCTGGGCCGACAGCACGGCGACCGACAACACGGCCGCAGACAGATAGGACGCGCCACCCGCGCAACGCAGGACGGCCCGCGTCAACGCGCAGGCGAGCATCCAACTTGCAGCGGCCGTCTTGCGCGCCATCCAGGATTTACTTTCAGCATCGTCAGACCGGCGGCCAACCGCCGTGTCTGAATCTAGAATCCGCGGTTGAAGGATTTGTTAACGAATTCCCCTAATTGCGGCTGGGCGACATCGGCTTGCCCTCGATCTTGGGCAGTTCCGCAGCGGAAGCCGACTTGTCGCCGCTGGCGCGTCGCGCCAGTTCGACGGTCAGGCGCTCTGCGGCCTCCGGCTGCATCAATCCCAGAATGTCAGACATTTTCCGCGGCGCGATCTGCGACGCGATCTCGAACAGAACGGGCATTTCCAGCCGGTCGAAAATCTTGGCGGCGTCCTTGGGCTTCATGCCTTCATACATGGTGATGATGCCCTTGAAGCGGGCGACGTCGGCCTCACCCTTCTGCTCGGTGGCGGTCTTGATGCCGGCCTCGACGCCCTTCAATTCATCGACGCGCGATTCGATGCGTTTCTCGGCGGCCTTCAGCAGGCTTTCACGGATATCGATTTCGCGAGCACGGGCTTCCAGTTCCTGCCGGCGCGACTGCAGCCGCTCCAGGATCGCCCGCTCCGAGGCCGAGATCGGCATGGGCTGCTCAACCGGTGGCGCGGCTTCGGCAGGTTTCGCCACTTCCGGCGCGGCCACCACCGGCTTGCCATGCGCGTCCTTGGCCGCGGTGGGTTCTTCCTTCTTGGCACCGGTCGAGCCGGTGATGTCGTTGTTCTCCTGCGGCTTCCCGCCGGGGAAATTGAAAGTCTCCTGCGCCCATGAATTTCCCGTGGCACCCGGCTTGTAGTCGAACACGTAGCCGCCATCGATCACCAGACCCGCGATCTTGAGGATCGCGAGGCCGAAGATAGCAACGAGGACCACGGGGATGACGCGGATGTCCCGGAAAGCGTTCATGCGGCGAGGCCGTCCGCCCTCCGGCGATCCGCGAATGCCTGCGCGGCGGCGGCGTTGGCCTTGGCCGGCGACATCTTCGGAGCGGCGGCGCCGGTGTCCACGTCTGCGTCAGCCAGCGGGCGCGCCGCGATGGCGATCCGCGACAGCCGCCGCAGCACATTGTCGCCCTCGGCCAGCTGCTTCTTCAGATGGTCCGCCAACGCGGTGGCCGAGGCGATCTGGCTGCCGAGGTTTTCGTTGACGTCGCGCACGGTGAGCTTGAGGCCGCCGATGGCGCGCTCGGCGATCTCGGTCACGGTGATCAATTCGCCGATGGTGGCTTTCAGCGACTGCTCGTCGGCCTTCAGCCGCTTGAGGCGGCTGTTGAGCAGCATGCAGTAGCCGATTGTCAGAATGAGCAAGGCTGCGACCAAGCTTTCGATCACGATTCCCAGGGAATGACTCATTGTGCCTCCATCATCTTGGTTTGCTCATCGGCCTTCTCGAACATCGCGAAGGATGTATTCGGCTTGCGTAGCTGCTTGGTCACGCGGATCGCAACGCGGTCGCCGACCCGGCCCATGCGGCCCTCGGTCAGCGTGACGTTGCCACAGCGCACCTGCACCAGCGCGTCGGCGCGCATGTCGAGCGGCAGGGTGTCGCCGACTTTCAGCGTCATCAGCCGCTTGAGCGGAATCTCGGCCTCATAGAGCACGGCGTCGACGGCGATCTGGGCCTGGGAGATCTCGGTAGCGAGATGCCCCTCCCAGATCGGATCGCGGCCGAGCTTTTCGCCCATGAACATCTGCATGAGCACGCCGCGGATCGGCTCGATGGTGGCGTAAGGCAGCAGCAGCTCGATATTGCCGCCGCGGTCTTCCATATCGATATGCAGGCGCACCAGGATCGCGGCGTTGGCAGGCCGGCTGATCGCGGCGAAGCGCGGATTGGTCTCCAGCCGGTCGATGGTGAAGGTCACCGGCGACAGCGGCCGGAACGCCTGTTCGGCGTCGGCCAGCACGACCTCGATCAGGCGCTTCACCAGGTTGGTCTCGATGGTGGTGTAGGGACGGCCTTCAATGCGCAGCGACGGCTGACCGCGGCGGCCGCCGAGCAGCACGTCGATCATCGAATAGATCAGCGCGGAATCGCAGGTGGCGAGGCCGAAGTTTTCCCATTCCTCGGCCTTGAAAACGCACAGCACCGCGGGCAGCGGAATCGAATTCATATAATCGCCGAACCGCACCGAGGTGATGCGGTCGAGCGAGACTTCGACGTTGTCCGAAGTGAAGTTGCGCAGGCTCGTCGTCATCAGCCGGACCAGCCGGTCGAAGGCGATTTCGAGCATCGGCAGACGCTCGTAGGACACCATCGCCGAGTCGATGATGGCGCGGATGCCGGAATTCTCGTCGAGATTGACCTCACCGACGCTGAAGCCGAGGAGATTGTCGATCTCCTCCTGCGACAGCACGCGCTCGCCGCCGTTCTTGCCGCCGCCGAGATCGCGACCGCCATCCTCGACCATGGCGGCCCACTGCTCGGCCATAGTCCCGGTAAGTTCGTTTTCGGCAGCCGCCTTCGCCGCCTCGACGGGGTCCTCTGAATCCAGAGACGCTTCCCATTCGGCGGCGATGGCATCCTGGTCCATCTGTTCTTGCGTCGCCATGACCCTAGATCCGTCCCGTCACTGAATGACGATTTCCTTGAACAGCACAGCGTTGACCTGCAGCGGCGCGATCGTCGCATTGACGCGCTTGGTCAGCTCTTCCTTGAGACGGAACAGGCCGACCGATCCGCTCAGATCGCCGGCCCGCAGTTCGCGCATATAGGTCTGGAAGATGTCGGTGATGCGCGGCATCGCCGGCTTGACCGCCTCGACCTGCTTCTCTTCCTTGATTTCGAGGACGACCTTGACCTTGAGGTACTGCACGCGTTCGCCCGGCTGGCCGGACAGGTTGACCAGGATTTCGGGTACATCGACGAAGCTCGGCAGCTTCGGCGCGGCGGCCTCGACGTGCGCTTCCTCGGTATGACGGAAGAACATGAACCACGTGCCGCCGCCACCGGCGATCAGCAGCACGGCAACAGCGATGATGATGAGCTTCATCTTGCTCTTCGGCGCCGCCGCGTCGCCCGCCGGTACGCCGTCTTCGGAATCTTTATCTGCCATCGCCTGCCCGCCCGTGGTCTGGGAAGAGCTCGATGCTGCCAAGCAGGCTGTAAGACGCGATACAAAACAAATGCTGCCAGCGCCCAAGGCCCTGTTGATTGTGACGCTAGGTCGCAATGGTTAACGGAACCTTTCTTTTGCCCGGCAGCTAGGAAAATTTTGCCGGATCAACATGGTCAACAAGACCTTTCTGCCGCCCGTTTCGGCGCGTCAAAAAATGCCAAACAAATGAAATTGCTTACTTTTTCTGGTTGGCACGGGTTTCGCTAATGTTACTGCGGACCGCGGCTTGGGAGAGCTTGTGCGGTTCGCGGGATCCACGGCCAGCCTGGGAGGGCGAACCGCGGGAACAGGGGGAGACCACCGATGGAGAACGTCAGTCTCATCGGACTTTCGCGGCAGATGACGCTGGAGCGACAGCTCGACGTCGTGGCCAACAACGTCGCGAACATCAATACCAACGGCTACAAGGCCGACCGGTCGATGTTCCAGGAATTCCTGGCGTCGGGCGCCCATGAAGACAACTTCGTCGGCCGCGACCGCAATGTCAGCTTCGTTCAGGACCGCGCCACGGTGCGCGACCTGTCGGCAGGCCCCACCGAGCAGACCAAGAACCCGCTCGACCTCGCCATCGACGGCAACGCATTTTTGGCGGTGCAGACGCCCGCCGGCGAGCGCTACACGCGTGATGGCGGGCTGCAGATCAACACCCAGGGCCAGCTGGTCACCGCCTCCGGCTATCCGGTGCTCGGCACGTCGGGTCCGATCGTGTTCCAGCCCGGCGACAAGGACATCAACATCGCCAAGGACGGCAATGTCAGCGTCATCGAAGGCTCCAACAAGACGGACTCGATTCGCGGCAAATTGCGCCTCGTGAGCTTCGCCCAGGCCCAGCGTCTGCTGAAGGAAGGCTCCAACCTTTACTCGGCAGGCGAAGGCGCCACGCCGCAGCCCTCCATCACCGCCAGGGTCAATCAGGGTTACATCGAGAAATCGAACGTCAATTCGGTGCTCGAAATGAGCCGGATGATCGAGGTCACCCGGGCCTACACCCAGATCTCGGCGATGCTGCAGCAGCAGACCGACATGCGCAAATCAGCGATCGAAAAGCTCGCCGACGTTCCGGCCTAAGGAAACAGACCCATGCGCGCTCTTTACACTGCAGCAAGCGGAATGGCGGCCCAGGAACTCAACGTCCAGGTCATCTCCAACAACATCGCCAACATGCGCACCACCGGCTTCAAGAAGCAGCGGGCGGCGTTCCAGGATCTGATCTATGACCACGTGCGCCGGGTCGGCGCGACGGCGTCGGACCAGGGCACCATTCTACCGGTCGGCGTCGACATCGGCGGCGGCGTCAAGACCATCGGCACGCCGCGGCTGATGAGCCAGGGCACGCTGTCGGCCACCGGCAACGAGCTCGACGTCGGTATCCGCGGCGAGGGCTTCTTCAAGATCCAGATGCCGGACGGCACCTTCTCCTACACGCGCGACGGATCGTTCCAGCTCGACGCCCAGGGCCGCATCGTGACATCGAACGGCAATCCGGTGCAGCCGACCATTACGGTCCCCGCCAACGCGTCCGGCCTCACCATCAACGCGGCCGGCTCGGTTTCGGTAACGCTGGCGGGCAGCACCACGAGCACCGTCCTCGGACAGATCGGCCTGACCCAGTTCATCAACAAGGCCGGCCTGCAGCCCAACGGCGACAACCTGTTCACCGAAACCCCGGCCTCCGGCACGCCGCAGGATGGCATCGCCGGCGCCAACGGCCTCGGCGACATGCAGCAGAGCAACCTCGAACAGGCCAACGTCGAAGTGGTCACGGAAATTTCCGATCTGATCGCCGCGCAGCGCGCCTACGAGATGAATGCCAAGGTCGTCAGTGCAGCCGATCAGATGCTGCAGTCCACCTCCGCCATGTTCCGCTAAGGGAGCTGACCATGAAGACGCTTCGTTCGCTCCTGTTCGCCACCGCCCTCCTCGCCGGCGGTGCACATTCCGCGCTCGGCCAAACCCGGGACGAGATCATCGCCCCGCCGGTGCTGCGCGCCAGCGTCAGCGTATCCGGCGACATCGTGCGCATCGGCGACGTGATCGACAATGCCGGCCCGGCGGCGCAGATCGGAATCTATCGCTCCCCCGACCTCGGCACCACCGGCAAGCTGACCACCGCGCAGGTGATCGCCGCGCTGCGCGCGCACCAGGTGATCGGCGTCGACACCAGGGACATTCGCGAAGTTTCCATTACCCGGCTGTCGCGCAACATCGAGAGCAAGGACATCGAGAACCAGGTCGCCCAGGCGCTCGAACACCGCAACGGCCTCGGCGACGCCGCCAACCTCACCCTCACCTTCGACCGCGAGGTCGCAGCCCTGCAGCTCGACGCCGCCAACAGCGGTGCCTTTCTGCCGGTCTCCACACGTTTCGATCCGCGCAGCGGCCGCTTCGACGTGACCTTCTCGATCGCCAACGAAAGCGGTGCGGCGACCCGGCTGCGCTTCACCGGCATGGCTGTGGAAACCGTCGAGGCCGCCGTACTGGCGCGCGGCGTCGAGCGCAACGAAGTGCTCAAATCCTCCGACGTGATCATTGAACGGCGCCCCAAGGCCGAGGTCGGCAACGACGTTGCCAGCCGCGACCGCGCCGTCGGCATGCAGGCGCGGCGGCAACTGCGCGTCGGCCAGGCGCTGCGCAGTTCCGATCTCGTCAAGCCGGACCTCGTGCAGCGCGACCAGGCGGTGACGCTGGTCTACGAATCCGCGGGGCTCTATCTCACCATCCGCGGCAAGGCGCTGGAAGGCGGGACCGAGGGCGACGTCGTCAACGTGCTCAACCTGCAATCCAAGCGCACGGTTTCCGGCGTGGTGGTCGGTCGCGGTCAGGTCGCGGTGTCGGCGCCGACGCCACGGCTGCCGCCGGAGACCGCCGCGCCCGACAAGGTCTCCCAGGCCGCGGCCCCGGTCGCCGTTGCCATCAACGAACCCGCGTCTGTTTCTCGAAAAGCTGAGTAAAGTTCATGTTCAAGTTCGCCCTCAACCGCTCCTTCCTGACCGCCGCGTTGCTGGTGACGGGAAGCCTCGCCAGCGGCTGCTCGTCGATCGACCGCCTGTCGGCGATCGGTGAAACGCCAAAGTTGACCGCGATTGAAAACCCGACGGCGCAGCCCGGCTACAAGCCGGTGCAGATGCCGATGCCGAAGCCCGAAGTCGCGTCGTACAACGCCAATTCGTTATGGCGCAGCGGCTCGCGCGCCTTCTTCAAGGACCAGCGCGCGCGTCAGATCGGCGATATTCTCACCATCACCGTGAACTTCACCGACAAGGCCAATATCGCCAACGAGACCCAGCGCAGCCGCACCAACAAGGAAGACTCCGGCATCACCGATTTCGCCGGCAGCAAGCTACTGGGTACGACGGCATCGCAGGTGCTGCCAGGCCGGCTGCTGACCGCGGATTCCACCTCGTCGAGCGACGGCAAGGGCTCGGTCGCGCGCCAGGAAAACCTGCAGACATCAGTCGCTGCCGTGGTCACGCAGTTGCTGCCGAACGGCAATCTGGTGGTCGAAGGCAAGCAGGAAATCCGCGTCAACCTCGAAATCCGCGAATTGATCGTCGCCGGCATCGTGCGCCCGGAAGACATCCAGAGCGACAACACCATCGACAGCGCCAAGATTGCACAGGCCCGCATTGCCTATGGCGGCCGCGGCCAACTCTCCGACGTACAGCAGCCGCGCTACGGCCAGCAAGTGATGGACGTCCTGCTGCCGTTCTAAATCCTTCAGAGCTCCCACACTTCGCCCAGCGCTCCCACGCCGTGAAGTGTTCTACGCGAAGGCCTTCCGTCAGCTCCCCTGACGGAAGGCCTTCGACGTTCTGCAGGCGTTTCAGGTTATCTGAATTCCACTGCCACGTTGCCCAGGCCCGACATCTCCATCACCGCCGCGTCTCCGGCGTTGAGCCACACGGTCTGCACCAGACTGCCGGTCAGAACGATCTCGCCGGCGCGCAGACTTTTGCCCTGCGCGGCGAGATGGTTGGCGAGCCACGCGAGCGCGTTGTGCGGATGGCCGAGCACGTCGGCGCCGCTGCCGCGCCCGACCTCCTGCCCATTGATAACCGCGCGGCCGACGACCGATAGCAGGTCCGGCAGCGCCCCGCGCGGCACCGGCGCGCCGAGCACGCAGCCGGCGGCGAAGAAGTCATCGGCGATCAGCGTTGGCGCGCCCAGGCTGCTCCAGTCGGCATAGCGGTCGTCGACGAGCTCGATGGCCGGCAGATAGGCGTCGATGGCATCGACGATGGTCTGCGCCGTATGGGGTGCGGCGTGGGCTGCCACGTCGCGCGCGAGCCGCACCGCGATCTCGCATTCGACGCCGACACGAACGTAGTCGCCATGGCGCAGGCTGGCACCGTCGAGGTGCACGCCGCTCGCGAAGATGCCACCCGCGCAGGGGTGCGGAATGCCGAGATAGCTTTGCATCACGGCACTGGTGCAGCCGATCTTGTGGCCTGCCAGGCGGCCGAGTTCCGCCGCCGGCTGCTGATGCACGGCGTCCTGGACGCGATAGCCCTCGGCCTCGTCGTGCGGCGCATCGGCACCCAGCGCATGCAACGGCACGCGCGCCCGTCGGGCATCGGCAATGATGGTCGCTGCAGAGATATCGGTCATCGGTGGGTTCCAGTGCGCGGCAGATGCGGCGCAACCTATCCAGAATGCCGCGGCTGCGACAAGATGGACAGCCTGCAAGGTTTCCATCGCATCGGCCGCGGTCTAAGTCACGCCGGTCCCGGTCTCGCAGTGCAGCGACGATGACCGCAGCAGAGGCCGCCATGAGTATTGGACTGATCGCCCTTCTCGACGATATCGCCGGCCTCGCGAAAGTAGCCGCCGCCTCGGTCGACGATATTGCCGGGCAGGCCGCCAAGGCCGGCGCCAAGGCGGCCGGCGTGGTGATCGACGACGCAGCGGTGACGCCGCGCTATGTGGTGGGTTTCGACGCCTCGCGCGAACTGCCGATCGTCCGAAAGATCGCCGTCGGCTCGCTGCGCAACAAGCTGCTGTTCCTTCTGCCGGCTGCGCTGCTGCTGAGCCTGTTCGCGCCATGGGCGATCACGCCGCTGCTGATGATCGGCGGCGCCTATCTGTGCTTCGAGGGCGCTCAAAAAGTGTCCGAAGCCGTCATGCCCCACGAGACGCCGCACGCCGATGCGGTGCGCACTCTCGCGGTCGATGCGACGACGATGGAAAACGACAAGGTCGCCAGCGCCATCAAGACCGATTTCATCCTGTCGGCGGAAATCATGGCAATCACCCTGGCGGCGATCCCGGCGGGACCGTTCCTGACCCGCGCGATCGTCCTCGCCCTTGTCGGCATCTTCATCACCGTCGTCGTCTATGGCGGCGTCGCGCTGATCGTGAAGGCGGACGATGTCGGCCTGGCGCTGGCGAAGAGCGATCGCACATCGGGATGGGGCCGCTTCAAGGCCGCGTCCGGCCGCCTGCTGGTGCTGGGCATGCCCTACTTCCTGCGCGTCCTGGGCGTGGTCGGCACGGCCGCGATGATCTGGGTCGGCGGCGGCATCGTCGTGCACGGTCTGGCCGACTACGGGCTGCCGCAGATCGCACACGGCATCGACGGCATCGCAGCGCTGGCGGCGAAGGCGGTGCCGGCGATCTCCGGGGCGGTTGCCTGGATTGTGAGCGCGGCAGGATCCGGCGTCTTCGGCCTGCTGCTCGGCGCGGCGCTGATGCCGGTGGCCACCTATGTGGTGGAACCGGTGTGGACGCGGCTGCGCGGCCTGCGCTAACCGCGCCAGGCATCACCGCGCTGCCACCGATCTCGCGATCCCAGAAATAAGGCCGCTCCATCGGGCGGCCTTGCAATCTCGAACACCTATTCGTCGCGATAGACCTTCTCGCGCTTCTCGTGGCGCTCCTGCGCTTCCACCGAGAGCGTGGCGATCGGACGAGCCTCCAGCCGCTTCAGCGAGATCGGCTCACCGGTCTCCTCGCAATAGCCGTAGGTATTCTCGTCGATACGCTGGATCGCCGCGTCGATCTTGGAGATCAGCTTGCGCTGGCGGTCGCGGGCGCGCAGCTCGATGGCGCGGTCGGTTTCCGACGAAGCGCGATCTGCGAGGTCGGGGTGATTGACGTTCTCTTCCTGCAGCGTCTGCAGCGTCACCTTCGATTCGCGCAGGATCTCATCTTTCCAGGCCAGCAGCTTCGCGCGAAAGTAGTCGCGCTGCCGATCATTCATGAAGGGTTCTTTTTCGGAGGGGCGATAGTTTTTCAACTTGTCCAAGGCCAATCCATCTGTCCGTGCAAGGCGCCGGAAATACCGGCCGCGCCGCAGCTTATATAGTGGCGATATGTGACAGACAATATCGGTTGCAAGGCGCGCCACCACCTCCCACCGGTTTCCTGCCGGAACCGGCCGGCAGGCCGCAACGCCATAGCCGGCGGTCAGGCCGGTCCGGCCTTGGCGAGTTCGACTTCCACCCGCAGTTCGATCTCCGACAGCACCGCATCGAGACCGGGATCGCCGGAAGAAGCCTTGAGATCGGCCGCCGCCAGCCGTAGCCGGGCCACGGTGGATGGATTGAACGAGCCCGACAGCAGGCCGAGCTTGAGATCGTCGAGGACATCCAGCGCGCCGCGACCGCGTTTCACCGAGCGCTTGCGCCGCTCGGTGGGGTCCTCGACCTCCTGCATGGCCAGAAGCGCATCGAGACCGGTGGTGGCCTTCGGCGCCACCGCGGGGCGCGTATCCGAGGTGCTGGTGGCCTCCGGCAGGGAAAAGCTGCTCGAGCTGGCCTTCCGCGCACCCGCCGCAGGGGTGCCAAGCGTGGTTCCGTTGGGTCCGTAGATGCGCATAAGCGTGTCTCGCGAAATCTGATGGCCGGTTCGGCCCGGGGCTCGCCGTCCCGATGATGAGCACCAAGGCGTAGAGAGACCCTCAGCAGCAAGGTCGTCTTTTATGGTTAATCAATCGTAAATGGCTCGGCAAAATCTGCCGCCAGCGGCAGTTTCGCCGTGCCCGCGCCCGGGCACCCTGCCCCTCCATAAATTTTTCTCTCATTAAATCAATAGATTGAACACGCTCCGCCAGTGGCACGGCGCTCGCATAGGTCTTGTCGGATCATCGTCATGGGAGTGATGCGCGATCCGGCCAGAACCTCAGCGGGGAGCGGGGATGTCGAGTTTAGGTGCGAGAATCTGTCAGGTGGTCAGCGCGGCGCTGTTGGCGCTGGCGTTATCGGCCGCCTCCGCGGGCGCGACCTCGCGGATCAAGGATCTCGCCAACATCGAAGGCGTCCGCCAGAACCAGCTGATCGGCTACGGCCTCGTGGTCGGCCTCAACGGCACCGGCGACACCCTCAACAACATCCCTTTCACCAAGCAGTCGCTGCAGGCGATGCTGGAGCGGATGGGCGTCAACATCCGCGGCGCCACCATCCGCACCGGCAACGTCGCCGCCGTCATGGTCACCGGTAACCTGCCGCCGTTCGGCACCCAGGGGACCCGCATGGACGTCACCGTGTCGGCGCTGGGCGACGCCAAGAACCTGACCGGCGGCACCCTGCTCGTCACCCCCCTGCTCGGCGCCGACGGCAACGTCTACGCCGTCGGCCAGGGCTCCGTGGCCATCAATGGCTTCCAGGCCGAAGGCGCGGCCGCCAGCATCACCCGCGGCGTGCCCACCGTCGGCCGCATCGCCAACGGCGCCATTATCGAGCGCGAGATCGAATTCGCCCTCAACCGCCTGCCCACCGTGCGGCTGGCGCTGCGCAACCCGGACTTCACCACGGCCAAGCGGATCGCCGCCGCGGTCAACGACTTCCTGGGATCCAAGACCGCCGAGCCGATCGATCCTTCGACCGTGCAGCTGCTGATCCCGCCGGAATTCAAAGGCAACGTCGTGGCCATGCTCACCGAGATCGAGCAGCCGCAGGTCGAGCCCGATCTCGCCGCGAAGATCATCATCGACGAGCGTTCCGGCATCATCGTCATGGGCCGCGACGTCCGCGTCGCCACGGTGGCGGTGTCGCAGGGCAACCTCACCGTGACGATCTCGGAAAGCCCGCAGGTCAGCCAGCCCAACCCGCTGTCCAATGGACGGACCGTCGTCACGCCCAACACCCGCGTCGGCGTCACCGAGGACGGCAAGAAATTCGCGCTGGTCAAGGACGGCGTCTCGCTGCAGCAGCTCGTCGACGGCCTCAACGGCCTCGGCATCGGCCCCCGCGACCTGATCGGCATCCTGCAGGCCATCAAGGCCGCCGGCGCCATCCAGGCCGACATCGAGGTGATGTGATGATCGCAAGCAACATCCATAGCGCCACCGGCAAGACCACCATGCCGCTTCTCAACGGTCGCCCGGACACCCAGCTCGCCGACGCGCTCACCAAGGTGTCGCCCGCCGCGCAGAAGAAAGCCAAGGCCTCGGCCGAGGATTTCGAGGCGATGTTCCTGAACTCGATGTTCTCGCAGATGACCTCCAGCGTGAAGGGGGACGGCCCGTTCGGCGACACCGTCGGCACCGGTGTGTGGCGCTCGATGCTGACCGAGCAATATTCCAAGTCGTTCGCCAAGGCGGGCGGCATCGGCGTCTCCAACGATGTCTATCGCACGCTCATTCTTCAGCAAGCCAATCGCTCCGCCTGACGCAGAGGACCTCCCATGAACCATGCCCAGCAACGCCAATCCGCTCCCGATCCCGTGGTCGCAGCGCCGCAGCCGGCGTCGACACCCGCCGAGGCCCGCAAGCTGGCCACGGCGTTGATCGACGTCATGAATAATCTGCTGGCGGTGGTGGAACGGGAAACGGAGTTGGTCCGTGCCGGCAAGGTCCGCGAGGCGATCCTGCTCGAGCCCAACAAGACCGAGCTGTCGCGTCGCTACATCGCGATGATCGGAGTGCTCAAGGGCAGCCAGAAATATCTCGCGCAGGGAACGCCTGACCTGCTGTCCGCGCTGCATCATCATCACGACGTGTTCCGCTCGATGCTGCAGGTCAACCTGACCGTGCTCGCCACAGCCCATGCGGTGTCGGAGGGCATCGTGCGCGGCGTCAACACCGAGATGCAGAAGCGCAATATTCCGCAGACCTACGGATCCAGCGGAATGCGCGTGCAGCCCGGCCCGCGCAACATGACGCCGATCGCGATCAACCGGTCGCTCTGACCGCGTACATTCCGGCTTGCAGACGGGACGCCGTCGGGCATCCGGTATCGCCCGCTTTTGAATCAAATTGCCGGACAGATATAAGCAACGGATTCACAGGGCATATGCATAATCATCAACGGGAAGGGTCGGGATTCATCTAGTGGAGGCCAGGAGGCTGCCATGGGAGCCGATTTCAATATTAAACCGGTGGGGGCGCCGGTTGCTGCACCGATCATCAGACCCGAGCCAGAAGCGGCGCGGGCGGCGGTGCCGACTCAACTGCCCCCCGACAAGGCGGTCACCGCAACGGATGCATTGCCGCATCCCGCGCTGTCGCCCGCCAACTACCAGCAGGCCGATGCCGACCGTATTTCGCGCAGAGTGGTCATAGACCAAGCTGCGGCGGAGGTCGTCTACGTCTCAGTCGACAAGAAGACCAACCAGATCATCAACCAATTTCCCGAAGAATCGCGACTGCGAACCCGCGCCTATCTGCGCGCACTCGACACGGTCAGGATCGATCGACGGCTAGAAACCGATCGCAAAGCGTAAGTCAAATTTTTCGATTATGATTTGGTGACATAGACGGTATTCAGCACCGTGCCGCCGAAGACCGCATCGCGCCCGACCGCAGCGCCTGGCTGGCTGTTAACCCGTGCGGACCGCGGTGGCCGTATCCAGAAAGGTTGTTCCTGTCGCAGCATCGGTCACCACATTCTTGATGATCGCCTTGTTCGGAACGATGTCGCCCTTCTTGGTCTTGCTGAGCGTGAACTTGGTGTCGCCGACGCGGAATGTATCGTCCTTGATCAGCACCTGCTGATACTTGACCGTCCCGGCACTCTCATACTTCACCTGAGCGCGGAATCCCGAGATCTGGGATACATCGACCTTGAACGACTTGCCGTTCGAATACTTGCCCTCCCAGCCGCCCTTGTAAGCGTTCGGGTCAACGGCAACGTATTTGCCTGCTGTGACGGGTGCGGTCTTCCTGTAGGCCGCAGAAAGAATGCCGAGAACGTCCGCCATATCTGCCTCACCTGCTCCTGACGATTCCAAGAATCGTTTCAGGATATTTCTGATGGCATTAGGACGGGCAGGAGTTAACGATCGGTTACGGCGCCAGCGGCGGGCTGATCGTTCCCGGATTGCCGCTGAGGCCAGCGGCGATATTGCGGTTGATGTCGATCAGCGCCTGCAGCTTGTCGACTTCCGGCTTGAGCTGCAGCGCGGCACACTGCGTCAGCACGAAGATGCCGATGTTGGCGATGTTCTGGCGAATTTCGACCTTCTCGGGATTCTGGTCGCTGATCGCATCGGAAACGAAGATCGACCACAGCTTGCGATTGAACATCAGCGCGTCGATGAGACCCTCGTCTGTCTCTTCCCAGCGATCGATGACTTCCTGGAGTTTTCGTACCGCCTTGAACAGCGCCTGCGCTTCGATATCGCGGGGAGTTGCAACCTTCTGTGCGGTCCGCGCGTAAGCCTGAGCACCGTAGGACATGTACTACTACCTCAACAACTCTTCTTCGCGCTTCATTAGTGGGCGCAGTTCCCTTAGCGCTTTGTAAAGGGCGCCGCTTAAAATTAGATTACTCACCGATTCAATCGGCTCTCTGTAGCTCGGCACCGCGTCGATCAGTTCCTTGATAAAGCCAAGGTAAAGGTCCTGATAACCGGGAATGTCGTTTTCGAGATACATCATCTGGACGCAGAGATAGATGCGCTTCACCGGCGTGTTGGCGGTCTCTGCGGTGAGGATATCTTTCTCGCGCAGGATGGGTGCGTCGCCGTCAATCAGAAACGCCGTGCGCGCGTCGGAATTGGTGATAACGCTCTGGCCGATGATGATCCGTTCGAACGGCTTCAACTCAACTCGCAAGGCCATACCGGTCTCCCTGTGCTGCGCCGAATCCGGGAACCGCAATTCGGCAAATGATCGTCGGCAGCATGTTATGCGCAGCCTTGCCGCAACGATCCAGCCTAAAGATCGGTCTTGACCGAAAAAACCGCCACTCTCTCGCGTATCGGCGCCCCCTGACGAAAGTGAGCGGCAAGGTCGCCCTCGCCGCCCGTTGCTGCGAAGCGGTCTGAAGGCTTACTGCAGCAGCTTGAGGACGCTCTGCTGCGACTGGTTGGCCAGCGCCAGCGCTGACACCGCGATCGACTGGCGGGTCGACAGCGCCTGGCTGTTGGCCGCTTCCTCGTTGGTGTCGGCCAGCGTCAGGTTGGACGAACCGGTCGACAGCACGGTGATCAGGTTTTTGGCGAAGTCCTGGCGGATCTGCACGATCGACAGATTCGATCCCAGCGACGAGGCGATCGAGCGCAGCGTGGTGCTGGCGGCGTTGAGTGACGTCAGTGTGGAGTTGGCTGCGGCGTTGTCGATGAAGCTGGTGCCGGGGACCAGCGTCGGCAGGCCGAGGCCGGCTGGGGTCAGCGCGGTGCCGGTGATGTTGAGAGTCGACTTGCCGGTTTCGTTGAACACCAGCTTCAGCGTATCGCCGGCCAGCAGATTGACGCCGTTGAACGAGGCGTCCTGCGAGGTGGTGGTGATCTGCGCAATGATGTCGTTGTACTGCTTCACCAGGTTGGCGCGTGTCGCCTGCGAGTTGAGGTCGGCAACCGGCGGATTCGGCACGGTGAAGGTGATCGCCGAGCCGATGGAGCCGCCCATCACGCCGCCGTCCAGCGTCGAGCCCATCGTGGACGATGCGTAGTCGTTTCCCGCCGAGATGGTCAGCTTGCCGGTGGCGTCGAGTGTCGCGTTCATGTTGTTGGCGAGCAGCGCGACGTTGAGCTGCGCCAGCGTCTTGACGGTGCCGTTGGTGCCGTCGCCGAAGGTGATGTTGACCGGCGTGCCGCCCTTGAAGGACGTGAAGCTGAGCGTGGTGCCGCTGATGCCGCCGATGCCGGCGGCGCGGGTTGCGGTGAAGGTGGTGTTGGTGCCGGTGTTGCCGGCCAGGCCCAGCGACACCAGCGCGTTGCCGGTGCCGGAAATGCTGAGGTCGGCGGTGGTGCCGGTGCTGATCTTCAGCGCACCGGCGACGACCTGCGACGGCACGCCGGTGCCGGCCTTCAGCGTCAGGGCGCCGCCCGCAGAAATCGTGGTGCCCTGTGCGCCGGTCGCGATGTCGATCGCAGTGAGCACGTCGGCCACCGTGCCGCCCTGCAGGTAGACCGTCGAATTGCCGCTGCCGTCGGTCACGACACCGTTCAGCACGCCGGAACCGGCCGGCGGGGTGGCCGGAGCGGTCGCATTCTTGAAGGTGATGGTCTTGCCGTTGACGTTCAGCGTCGAACCATCCTGCACCAGGGTGCCGAGAGCGTTGGCATCGATGGTGCGGCCCTTTGTCACTGTGGCCGGACCGGAGCCGGTGCCGGTGGTCAGACCGAGGCCGTTGAGCAGATCGGCCTTGCCGCTGACGCTGAGGTCGGAGCCGGTGCCGGTGGTCAAGGTCAGGATGCCAGAGGCAATCGCGGCGTCGGTGCCGGACGAATGCGCGATCGTCGCAACGCCGTTGGCGATCGAGGCTTTCTTGACGCCGCTGGCGAGGTCGATGGCATCGGCCAGGTTCTGGACCGTGGCGGCAGGCGCCGCGGTGGTGCCGAGATAGACGGTAGAGTTGCCGTTGCCGTCCGTGATGACGTTGCCGGCGAGGCCCGATCCTGCCGGCAGCACCGCGGAGGCGGCGGAGCCCGAGCGGAAGGTGATGGTCTTGCCGTTGACGGTCAACGTGTCGCCATCGATCGGCGCCGCAGTGCCGGCGATCGTCGTAGCGCTCGGCGTTCCAATCAGCGTGAGGCCCATGGCCAGTGATGCCGCGGTGCCGGCGCCGTTCGGCGCGGCAATGCCCGCGAGCGAAGCCGAGGTGGCGCCGAGGGTCGTCGCGCCCGTAATCGGATTTGCGCCGCCGGCGGTGCCGTCGGTGATGACTTTGCTGACCGCATTGGCGCTGGTGTAGCTGGTGGTGCCGCGCAGGTCGTCGGGCGTTGCGCCGGTGATGGTGGCGGCCACGTTCGACTTGGTGGAGTAGCCGACCGTGGTCTGCAGCGCCTGGTTGGCGATCGATTTGGCGGTATCGACCAGCTTGTTCAGCGAGGTGATGCCGGTATTGGCCGCCTGCAGGATCTGCACGCCGTTGCCGATGCCGTCGAGCAGGTTGTTGATGTCGCTGGCGCGGCTGTCGAGGCCCGCCGCGGTGAAGAAGTTGGTGGGATTGTCGAGCGCCGTGTTCACCTTCTTGCCGCTCGCGAGCCGGTTCTGCGTCGTCGCCAGCAGATCGGCGGTCGACTGCAGTGAGAGCAGGTTCTGGCGTACGGACGATGAGAGAACGATGCCTGACATTTGATAGCCTTCCTGATCCGTGCTGGACGGCGACCTTTCGGGTCGCACGACGCATGGGACGTCTCGGGTCAGCAAGATGCCTCCGCGACGCTGCCGGTGATGTTTGACGCCCTACTGGAAGAGGGATCTCGACGCACCGCCACGGATGCCCCGGATCGAACGCGGCCGATTCTCGGCCTACCTTCTTCCTACGTAGCCTCAGTGTTAACCGGCAGCCTTTAATTTATGGTTAACGCCCCCTTAAGATCGGCTGCCCCCTGCCCCAAAACGGGAAAAGCCCGAAAAGACTGGGCTTTTCGGGCTTTTCGCTCAGGCATTTTATGTCGCCTTCAGCTCCACTTTGGATTGGGTCGCAGGCATTTCGCGTCGCGGCACAACACCTTGTTACCGGCCTCCTTCCAACTGAGCCGACCAATTCGAATCAAAAAAAAGCGGCGGGGTTTCCCCCGCCGCCTTTCCGATTGGTACGTTCTGTACCTTTGACGATATCAGCGCAGGAGCTGAAGCACGCTCTGCTGCGAGGTGTTGGCGAGCGACAGCGCGGACACCGCGATCGACTGGCGGGTCGACAGCGCCTGGCTGTTGGCCGCTTCCTCGTTGGTGTCGGCGAGCGTCAGGTTCGACGAGCCGGTCTGCAGCACGTTGATCAGGCTCTTCGAGAAGTCCTGACGGGTCTGCACGATCGACAGGTTCGAACCAAGAGCCGAGGCCTGGGACCGCAGCGTGGTGCTGGCGGTGTTCAGGGTGGCAAGGGTCTTGTTGGTCGCCGAGTTGTCGATGAAGTCCGTGCCTGCCGTCAACGAGGCCAGGCCGAGGCCGGTCGCGCCGAAGGTGACGCCCTGGATGTTCAGGGTGGACTTGCCGGTTTCGTTGAACGTCAGCTTCAGGGTGTCGCCACCGAGCAGGTTGACGCCGTTGAACGAAGCGTCCTGGGCAGTCGAGCTGATCTGCGTCAGGATGTCGTTGTACTGCTTCACCAGGCCCGCACGGGTGGTCTGTGCGGTCGCGTCGGCAACGGGAGCCGAAGCGGTGGAGAAGGTCAGCGAGCTGGTCAGCGTGCCGCCGATCGCACCACCGGAAGCGGTCGAGCCCAGAGTCGAGGACGCGTAGTCGTTCGACGCCGAGATCGTCAGCTTGCCGGCGGAGTCAAGCGTGGCGTCGAGGTTGTTGGCCGACAGTGCCGTTTTGAGGTCGGAGAGCGACTTCACGGTGCCGTTGGTGCCGTCACCGAAGGTGACATTGACCGCGGAGCCGCCGTTGAAGGCACCGAAGGTCAGGGTCTTGCCGTTGACGCCACCGGTGCTCGCCGCGCGGGATGCGGTGAACGAGGAGTCGGTGCCGGTGGAGCCGTTCAGGCCGAGCGCGGCCAGCGTGTTGCCGGTGCCGCTGATCGTGAGATCCTTAGCCGTTCCGGTGGAGAGCTTCAGAGCGCCGGAGGTGGCGACCGAAGACGCCGTGCCCGTCGTGGTGACGGTGGCAACAGAGGCGGAGATGGTGGCTGTGCTGGTGCCGCTGGCCAGATCGATGGCGGAGAGCAGGTCAGCGACGGTGGCATCACCCAGGAAAACGGTCGAATTGCCGTTGCCGTCGGTGGTGAGTTTCGCACCGCTCGGCTTGCCGCTGCCGGTGGCAATGGCGTTCACGTCGGTGGACTTCTTGTCCGAGAACGTGATCGTCTTACCGTCGACATTGAGGGTCGAGCCGGCCTGAACCAGCGAACCAAGGCTGCCAGCGGCGGTATCCGGGTTGGCACTTGCCGTTGCGATACCGCTGCCGACCGAGGTGGTCAGACCGAGGACGTTCAGGATGTCAGCCTTGCCGCTGATCGACAGCGGCGACGCGGTGCCGGTCTTCAGGCTCAGGTTACCTGCGGGAGCCACGCCGGCGGTCACGGAGCTCGCCGTACCAGCAAGGGTTGCGACCTTGGTGCTTGCGTTGATTGCCGTAACCGTCTGGGCGCCGCTTGCGACGTCGACGGCAGCCAACAGATCGCCGAGCGTGGCGGTCGAGGTGGTCGCGCTGGCGCCGGAATAGATCGTGGAGTTGCCGCTGGAGTCGGTGACAACGTTGGTGCTGGTCAGGCTGGAGCCCGAAGCAAGCGCGGCCGCGCCGGGAACGGCGGTTTGGCTGAAGGTGATGGTCTTGCCGTTAACCGTCAGCGTCGCGCCGTCGGTGAACTGTGTTGCTGCCTTGGTGCTGAGCGCGCCGGTGGCGCTGGCAGCATCGTACAGGAGGGTGGTTGTCGCCAGCGCCGGGGTGCCGGTACCGTTGTTGGAGATCGACGCGCCGTTCAAGGTCGCCTGGGTGCCGCCGAGCTTGGTCGCGGAGGTAATGGCGGTGGTGCCGCCAGCGGCGCCGTCATAGAGCACGTTGCCGGTGGCCGAGGCGTTGGTGTAGGTGGTGGTGCCGCGCAGGTCGTCAGACGTCGCACCGGTGATGGTGGTGGAGACGTTCGACTTGGTGGAGTAGCCCGAGGTGGTCTGCAGCGCCTGGTTGGCGATGGACTTGGCGGAGTCGACCAGCTTGCTCAGCGAGGAGATGCCGGTCGAAGCGGCGTTCAGGATCTGCACGCCGTTGCCGATGCCATCAAGCAGGTTGTTGATGTCGCTGGCGCGGCTGTCGAGGCCGGCGGCCGTGAAGAAGTTCGTGGGATTGTCGAGCGCGGTGTTCACCTTCTTGCCGGTGGACAGGTGGCTCTGGGTGGTCGAAAGCAGGTCTGCGGTGGCCGACAGCGAGAGCAGGTTCTGACGGACTGCGGATGAGAGAACGACTGACATGTGTGATACCTTCCTGGTATTAATCTACATGCTGACCTTCTTGGTCAGCCGGGGCACACTGATCCGCCGGTCATAACGGTGTATGAAATTCAGGGTTGGTACGAATACCCCCGGTAGTCCTCCCTAGGTACTATTACCGGTATGCCTTTGGCGCCCGGGCGACGAGCTGTATTACCACCCGCCTGCCCTGCATCGCCGCCGGCTGCCGCCGCATCCCGATGCTCCAGTCACGACCCGCTGTCGCAAGACGCAAAAAAAACGGCGGGGTTTCCCCCGCCGTCTTTCCGATTGATACTTTCTGTACCTTTGACGATATCAGCGCAGGAGCTGAAGCACGCTCTGCTGCGAGGTGTTGGCGAGCGACAGTGCGGACACCGCGATCGACTGGCGGGTCGACAGCGCCTGGCTGTTGGCCGCTTCCTCGTTGGTGTCGGCCAGCGTCAGGTTCGACGAGCCGGCCTGCAGCACGTTGATCAGGCTCTTCGAGAAGTCCTGACGGGCCTGCACGATCGACAGGTTGGAGCCGAGAGCCGAGGCCTGGGACCGCAGCGTGGTGCTGGCGGTGTTCAGGGTCGACAGCACCTTGTTGGTGCTGGAGTTGTCGATGAAGTCCGAGCCAGCCGACAGCGAGGCCAGGCCGAGGCCGGTCGCGCCGAAGGTGACGCCCTGGATGTTCAGGGTGGACTTGCCGGTTTCGTTGAACGTCAGCTTCAGGGTGTCGCCACCGAGCAGGTTGACGCCGTTGAACGAGGCGTCCTGGGCAGTGGTGTTGATCTGCGTCAGGATGTCGTTGAACTGCTTCACCAGGCCCGCGCGGGTGTTCTGCGCGGTCGGATCGGCCACCGGCGCCTGAGCCGATGTGAAGCTCAGCGTCGAAGCCGCGTTGCCGCCGATCGCACCGCCATCGGCCTGACCCAGGGTCGAGGACGCGTAGTCGTTCGACGCCGCGATCGTCAGCTTGCCGGTCGAGTTGTCGACCGATGCCGTCAGGTTGTTGGCGGACGGCTGCGCGTTGAGCTGGGCCAGCGACTTGACGGTGCCGTTGGTGCCGTCGCCGAAGGTGACGCTGGTCGCCGAACCGCCCTTGAAGGCGCTGAAGGTCAAGGTCTTGCCGTTGATGCCGCTAGCGGACGCAGCGCGCGAGGCACTGAAGGAGCTGTCGGTGCCGGTGGCGCCGGTGAGGCCAAGGGCGCTCAGGGCGTTGCCGGTGCCGGAGATCTTCAGGTCGCTGGTGAGACCCGTGCTGAGCTTGAGGGCTCCGCCGGCGCTCAGCGTCGAGTTGGTGGTGCCGGCCGTGGTCTTCAGGGTGGCGCCGGTCGAGGCGAGCGAGGCGGTCTGCACGCCGGTCGCAAGGTCAACCGCCGTCAGCACGTCGGAAACCGTCGCGCTCTGCAGGTAGACGGTGGAGTTGCCGCTGCCGTCGGTTTCAACGTTGCCGCTGACGCCGGTGTGGGTTGAGGACGCTGCCGGGGTGGCGGCGTTCTTGAAGGTGATGGTCTTGCCATTCACGTTCAGGGTCGATCCGTCCTGGATCTGGTTGGCCACCGTCGAGCTGCTGGTGACACGCTGGGCGGTGACCGAAACCGAACCGGATCCAGTTGCGGTGGTCAGTCCGATCTGCTTCAGGAGGTCGGCGGGGCCGCTCAGGTTGAGATTGGCGCCGGTCGAGCTGTTCAGGGTGACGATGCCGGCGGCAACAGCGGATGCGGACTGCGAGCTGTTGGTCGTGATCGTGGCGACACCAGCGGTGTTGGACGCCGACTTCACGCCGCTGGCCAGATCCACCGCGGTGAGCAGGTCGCTGACCGTAGCAGAGGTGTAGGTCGAGCTGGTGCCGAGGTAGATCGTCGAGTTGCCGCTACCGTCGGTGGCGATGTTGCCGGACACGCCGCTGTTGCCGGTGGCCAGGCTGTTGGCGGTCGGAGGAGCCAGCGCCTTGAAGGTGATGGTCTTGCCGTTCACCGACAGCGAGGTGCCATCGGAGATCGCAGTCGTGCTCAGGCCACCCACGGTGTTGAAGAGCTTGGTGGCGCCAGTGATGTTTCCAGACGTGCCGGTGCCCAGAGCAGTCGTGCCTGCGGTGAGGCCAAGCTTGGCCAGCGTACCGGTTGAGCCGTCGGCAATCGTCAGCGCGCGGTTGGTGCCGGTGTTCAGCGTGATCGCGCCGGATCCGACGGAGGACGCGTTCGTCGTGTTGCCGTTGATGGTGTCGATGGTCGACAGCAGCGAGCCGACCGTCTGGTCGACGCCGATGGTGTAGTTGCCGTTGGTATCCGCCGTCGCCGAGCCGGACGCACCGAAGGTGATGGTCTTGCCGTCGACGACAATCGAGTCGCCTGCGACCGGACCGGACGAAGCACCACCGCTCGTAGTAGCGATCGCACTGATCGCAGTGCCTGCTACCAATGAACCGCTCGTCGTGTTGAACAGCGCTGTACCGGCGGTAGCGGCAGCGTTGGCCGCCGGGACAACGTTAACGGCAGCGGAGGCAGCGACGGAACCGATTGCGCCGCCGAGCTTGTTGGTGATCGCCACGCCGGTGTTGCCGCCTGCGGCGGCGCTGGCGATGACGTTGCCGGAGGCAACGGTGCTGTCGAAAGCGGTGGTGCCGCGCAGGTCGTCGGAAGTGGCGCCGGCGATCGTGGTCGAGACGTTCGACTTGGTGGCGTAGCCCGACGTGGTCTGCAGCGCCTGGTTAGCGATCGACTTCGCGCTGTCCACGAGCTTGTTAAGCGAGGTGATACCGGTCGAGGCGGCATTCAGGATCTGCACGCCGTTGCCGATGCCATCGAGCAGGTTGTTGATGTCGCTGGCGCGGCTGTCGAGGCCGGCGGCGGTGAAGAAGTTGGTGGGATTGTCGAGGGCCGAGTTGACCTTCTTGCCGGACGACAGGCGGCTCTGGGTGGTCGAGAGCAGCTCTGCGGTCGACTGCAGGGAGAGCAGGTTCTGACGGACGGAGTTCGAGAGGGTGACGGACATGATGAAGCCTTCCTGGGAACGAAACAACGATCTTCTGATCGATGGCCGGACTGTGGACTGCAGAACTGAAGAATACGTAAAACTACGCGGGTGAATTTACGTAAGTATCCGCCGCATTATTTCGGCCCGGGCACGACAAAGCGGCCGCGCGGATGCGACGGCGAAAATGGCTAGTCGGTTGAATCAACGGGAATTTTTATGCGCGACGGCAGATCACGCGCGACCCGCCACCGCGGTAGCGGGTCAATCTGTGGCGCTAATGTTTAGAGAAACTTTACCAGGCTCATTTTGTAGAGGTCGGACGTCGTCTGGTACGACGCCTGCAATGCGGTCTGCAGCGCGAGAATCTTGGTGGCGATCTCGTTGTTGTCGACGCCCTCGATGGAATCCAGCAGCGACTGCGAAATCACCTTGCTCTGGTTCTGGCGGTCGGTGGTCGATTTGATCGAGGCCTGGGCACCGGCAAAATCAGCCTGGATGTTCTGGATGGTCTGGGTGCCGGGGATCACGGCAAGGTTCTGCGCGATACGCTGGTTGAGCGCGGAGATCTTGTCGCCGGCATTCAGGCTGGTCACCGGCGGGGTGCCGGACAGATTCACCTTCGTCGTGACCGCGGCGAACACCGCGACGTTCTGCAACTCGGTGCGCAACGCCTGCTCGTTGGCACGTGCGCCGTACTGCACGGTGGTGCCGGAGTCGATCTTCGCCACCGCGGTGCCGCGCGCCGAATCGGTCTGGCCCGCAGTGGTGTCGCTCTCGCCTGTGTACCAGATCACGGTGTTGGCCGCGGTGCCGTCCACCAGCGCGGTCGCGTTCGTGAAGCCCGGGGCGCCGACGACCCGCTGCGGCGGATTGCCAAAGAAGTCGTTGCCGGCCTGAACCGCGGAGGCGGCAGTCATCGTGCCGTTGGCTAGCGTCTTCATCGACGTCGCCAGCGCGGCGTTCAGGTTCGCTGCGGTCACCGCCGACGATGCCGCCACCGGCGGCACCGCCTGCGGGTTGCCCGGGTCGATCAGAAAGGTGTTGGGATCCATCGGCGTCTTCGCCGTGGTGGTCGCCGTCATCACGATGTCTTCGGAGGTGCCGTCGGGCATCTTGAAGGTGAACTTGACGGTGTCGCCGTTCTGCGGATTCACCGCGCCGATGTCGACCGACATGGATTTCGCCGCCGGCAGCACAACCGGCGTGGATGGAAAGCTCGCGCCGGAGATGGTGCTCGAAATTCCGGTCACGGTCATGCCGAAAGGCGATGGCTTGGCGGGCGCCACCGGGGTCACGTCTTCCTGGGTCACGTTGATCGTGGTCTGCGACGCCGGCAACGCGGCGATCGACGTGCCGACACGGCCGTTGGCATTGACGCCAAGGTCGGCCTGCAGGCGTTCGGAGATCACCTGCTTCAGGCCGGCGATGGCGGTGCCGTTGCCGTTCATGATCTGGTCGGCAGGAGCCACCGGGGGCGAGTCCGTGGCGCGACCGCCGAACAGATAGCGATCGCCCGACTGGGCATTGAGCATGTCGACCGAGTCGTAGAATCCTAGCGAAGCGGTCTTCTGGCCGGGGGTCTGGCCGGTGTCGTCGAGCGTGTTGCCGGCGCTCACCGCCGCGCCCTTGACCGACGACGTGATCGCGACGAGGCGCTGCAGCGACAGGTTGGCAACGTTGATGCGGGTGTTCACGTTGGTCGCCGTGTCGGCGTAGGCCGAATAGGAATTCGGCTGCGCGCGCAGACCGAGTGCGAGGCTGCGACCGGCGCCCTGCCCGGCATAGGTGGTGGAGACCTTGCCGCTGGCCAGCTGCTCGGTCAGCGTGTCGAGCTGGCTGCGCAGGTTGAGAATCCCGGCGCCGATGTAGGACGTCCGTCCGCTTACGCCATCGATTGACATGATTACCTCAGAATGCCTGCATCAGGGTCTTGTACATGTCGTTGACCGTCGACATCACACGGGCGTTGGCTGAGTAGGCGTTCTGCAACGACAGCAGATGCGCCATTTCTTCGTCCATGTTGACCCCGGAGGTCGCCGTGAACTTCTGCTGCAGCGTGCTGAGCACCACGTTCTGCCCGTCGGCGACCTGCGACGCGGCTGCCGCGGCGGCGCCCTGCGCGCTGGTGATCTGCTGCATGTAGCTCAGCAGCGTGCCGCTGAACGGCGTGCCGGCACTGCCGACGCCGGTCTGCGGCGAGTAGGCGAATTTGGCGTTGTTCAACTGCTGCGAAATGAAGTTGGCGCGCGTGGCGTCGCCGGAGGGCGTCTGCGGTGAGGTGCTGTACACCACCAGCCGCGACGGATCGGCACTCAGCGCGGTATTGACGCTGAGGCGCTGCGCCAGGCCGGTGATCTGCGACCCTGACACGGTGGTTGCGCCCGAATAGGCTTTGCCGTTGTCGGTGAACAGCGGCACTTCGACCCCGTTGCCGGTGAGACCGGTTTGCGTGACGGTGGTCGACGCGGCATCGACGGTGGTGAAGCCGGCGGTGTTGCGGACGCTGAGCGTCGATCCGCTGCTGGTGAAGTTCAGGTTGGCGCCGTTGAGCGCGGCATTGAGCTGCGCCGCCACCGTCCCGGAGGTGCCAGAGAAGTCGATTCCGATCACCTTGTTGTTCGGCGTCGTCGAGGCCGGCAGCGGCAGCACCGAGGGATCGTCGACGCGCACGATCGTCAGGGTGCGCTGGGTGTTGGAAGCGACATCCGTATAGGTCAGGTTGACGGTGTTTCCCGTCATGAGGTTCGCGGTGTTGATGTCGTAGCCCTGCGGGACCGTTGCAGCCGCCGTGGCCGTTCCGCTGACGGTCTTGTCGGACAGCGCGCTGGACATGGTTGCGGCGAACTGATCGAGCTGGGTCTGCGCCTGCACCAGCGTCTTGTCGCGCAACTCGACGTAGGCGGCCATCTTGCCGGACTTCAGCGTGTCGGTGAGGTCGATCGAGCCGCCGTTGGAATAGCTGACCTTGATCGATCCCAGCGAACTCAGCGCCGAGTTGGAATTCCATGTCGTGTTCGGCGTCACCGTGCCCTGCGCATCGAACGACAGGGTGGCGGCCTCGTTGCCGACCAGCTGCACGCCGGACCCCGTGAACACCGTCACCTGGTTGGCGCTGTTGGTGGTGACGCGAATGTCCATCGGCTGCGACAGCTGGGTGACATACTGGTCGCGCTGGTCGAGCAGCGCCGCGGTGGCGGAATCCGTCGAGGTGCCGCCGAGCGGGTTGGTCTGCAGCTGGTTGTTGATGGTGGCAATCTGCTTCATCAGATTGTTGGCGGTGCTCACGGAATCCTTGATGCCGGTCTCGGCCGCACCGCGCAACGTCTGCAGACCCTGCGACATCGAATTGAGCTGCGACGCCATCGCCTGCGCGGCGTTGATGACGCCGATCCGGGCCGATGAGCTGTCCGGACTCGTGCTGAGCGCCTGCACCGCCGTGGTCAGCGCGTTGAACGAGCTTTCCAGCGTGCCGGTGCCATCGGGGTTACCGTAGATGCCCTGCACCTGCTGCAGGAAACTGGACTTCAGCGAAGCGTAGGACGCACCGGAGGTTTCGGTGCGCAGCTGTGCCAGAATATACTGATCGAGTTCGCGGTTGACGCCGACGATGTTGACGCCGGTGCCGATCGACCCGGTGTTGGTCTGCACCTGATCGGTGGTTTTGCGAACGTAACCGGGCGTCTCGGCGTTGGCGACGTTCGACGACACCAACGACATCGAGGCCTGATTGGCCCGCAGGCCGGCCATGGCAATTGAGAGTGCGTCGCCGAGACTCATGACACAAAACCGATCCTAGAGTTGAACACGGGCAAAGCGCCCATGGCCTAACGCATGACGTTGAGAAGATCCTGAACCATGGTGTTCGCTGTCGTGATGACCTTGGTGTTGGCCGAATAGGCCTGCTGGGTCACGATCAGCTTGGTGAACTCGTCGGCGATGTCGGTGTTGGACGACTCCAGCGAGGAGCCGGAGATGCTGCCGCCCTTGCCGAACAGTGCCGCGCCGGATTCGTTGGTGGTCTCGAAGGCGCCGCCGTCGATGCGCTTGAGAAAGTTCGGGCCGTTGAAGGTCGCGACACTGACTTCGGCCAGATCGATGTTGCGGCCGTTGGAATAGGCGCCGACCACCCGGCCCTGATTGCTGACGGAGACGCTCTGCAACTGGCCGGCGGCGTAGCCATCCTGGTTCAGTTGGTTGACCTGGGCGTTGCCGTTGGTGTCGGCGAACTGGGTCAGGCCACCGGTGCCGAACGCCATGGTGACGTTGCCGAGCGAGACGCCGCTCACGGTGAGGCCGGTCAGGGTAATCTGGCCGACCACCGGCTGCATCTGGCCGTTGGAGCCGAACTTGAAATCGGTGCCGACGTTCACCCAGGCGGTCTGCCCACCCGTCGCCTGCGGATTGGTCTGGTAGAACAGGTTCCAGGTGTCGGTCCCGCCCTGGGCTGCGGACGCGATCTTGGCCCAGCGGAACTGCAGGTTCACCGGCGCGCCGTTGCCGTCATAGGCGGTGGCAGCACCGCCGCTGATCGACTCGTCCAGGAACACCTGGTTGTCGCTGCCGATCACCGTACCGGTGCCCGCCGTGCCGCCGCCGCCGCGCAGGGTCGTGACCGTGCCGGAGAAGCCGAGTGACGCGAAGGCTGTGGTCGCGCCGGATTTGACCGAGACGTCGTTCGCAACGCCGGTGTTCAGCGTGATGACGCCGGTCGCAGATACGGTCGACTTGTTGGCCGGGATCGTGTTGCCGGTGATGGTGTCGATGGTGGTCAGCAGGCTGCCGACCGTCGCCGTCGCGAGATCGACGAAGGTTGTGCCGGCGACGGGCGCCGGCGCCGCACCGGTATAGAACTGGATGATGTTGGCGGTGGTCACGCCGCCATTCGTGGTGTTGACGGTGATGGTGTCATTGGGCGCGAAGCCGGAGGGCAGCGAGTCGGTGTTGACCACGCTTGCGAGGGCCGTCGTCGCCGAGATAGGAACCGCCGGCGTCTGATAGTTGGTCTTGGCGTTGCCGGCGGTCCCGGTGTTGGTATAGGACGCCGCCGGCGTTCCCAGGGTGCGCGGATTGGCGACGAAGTCCGCCGGGCGCAGCAATTCCGACCCCACCACCGACGAATTGTGTTTCGTGGTGAGCGGATAGCTCGCCAGGTTGGCGCGATAGTCGATCTTGGTGGTCGCCTGCGAGGGCAGGAAGTCGTTCTGGAATTTCAGGATCTGCGGCTGGCTGCCAACCGGGTTGCCGGTGCTGGAGTCGATCGGCACACCCTCGAGATAGTAACCGGCGCCGTTGACCAGGTAGCCGTTCTTGTCGAGCGAGAAGTCGCCGCGGCGGGTGTAGTTGTTGACGCCGGTGAAGATCGGGCTGTTGTCGCTGAAGCTGCCGGGCTTCTGCACGGCAAAGAAGCCGTCACCGTTGATCGCCATGTAGGTCGACACCGCCGCCGACTGCACCGAGCCCTGGATGGTGTTGGTGCTGCGCGATTCCGTGGTGACGCTGCCGGCGAGCTGCTGGCTGACACCGGTTTGCGGAATGAGATCGAGAAAGCTGGTATCGATGCGCTTGAACGCGGTCGTCCCGGAGTTCGCGATGTTGCCGGAAATGTTCTCCAGCGCGTAGGAATTCGCCTTGAGGCCCGCGACGGACGTGGTGAGAGCGCCGAAGATACCCATTACATCGTCTCCAACTTCGATCCGGGCGGCCCGCCGGTCTTGCCAAAGTCATGGCCGCTGTTCGAAGACGATGTCGCAAGCCCCGTGCCAAGGGCGATAGCTCAATTATTTCAACGATCTAAAAGAAAACCCCGGTCCATGGACCGGGGCGTAATTGCCTAGCGCGGTAAGAATTGCCGGGACCAAGCGCCTGATTCCGCCGGTTCCCACGTAGCGGGCACGCCTTGCCCTCGCACCGCACTTGCCGGGAGATGGCAGGTCAGCTTGCCGAGGGCGACGTCGGCTTGAACACCATGGCGAAGCCGTCCATGCAGTAGCGCAGCCCGGTCGGTTTCGGGCCATCGTCGAACACGTGGCCGAGATGGCCGCCGCAGCGCCGGCAGTGGATCTCGGTGCGGACCATGCCCAGCGTGCGGTCCTTGCGCTCGCCCACGGCGTTGTCCAGCGGCTTCCAGAAGCTCGGCCAGCCGGTTCCGCTCTCATACTTCGTCTCGGAAGCGAACAGCGGATTGTCGCAGCCGGCGCAGGCGAAGATGCCCTTGCGGTGTTCCTTGAGCAGCGGGCTGGAGCCCGGGCGCTCGGTGCCCTCCTGGCGCAGGATCTCGTATTGCTGCGGCGTCGGCTGCTTGCGCCATTCGGCGTCGGTCTTCTCGACCTCGAATTTCTCGGCCGCCCGAGCCGGCGTGCCGCGCAGCCAGTTGAAGGAAAACAGCGCCGCCAGGCTGGCAGCGGAGGCAAGCAGAATGCGGCGATCGATCATGATGGTCTCCCAGAGAGGTCGAGACGGAAATCTCGTTCGCAGGAAAATACGGTCGGATCCGGCCGAAGTTACACGCCCAGAGCGGTAGATCGCTCACTTTATGTTGTTTTATGTCGTTCCGGCAGTAGCGGACATCAGGCCTGCGGCCGCGGCCCCCGGGTACCGGCTTGCCGGTTGGCTTCCGCCAGCCGCGCCTCGCGCACCAGTTCCCGGGCGCGGGCCCGTTCCCGGTAGCGCGCCAGCGTCCCGGCCACCGCGGCGCCGCGGCGCTCCCAGGCGGTGATGAGATGGCCGGCGAACCGGCCCGTGGTGCCGCCGGCCCACACCAGCTCGAACGGCGCGAACAGCCGCCAGCGGTCGTCGCCGTCGACGATGCCGCGTGCGATCAGTTGACCGGCCATCGCCGTGGTGTTGAGCCCGTGCCGGCCGAAGCCGCTGGCCACCCACAGCCCGCGCCCCAACTGGCCGACCTGGGGCATGCCGTGCACGGTCAGCCCGACCGCGCCGCCAAACGTCTCGGCGATGGCCACCTTGCCGAGCTGCGGAAACACGGTGCGGATGCGTCGGGCGATGCTGCCCGCGAAGCGCTGCGGCCGCGCCGCCCAGGTGGTTTCCGGGCTCGACCACATCAGCCGGTCGCCCTCGACCACGCGGAAGTGGTCGATGCCGTCGGTGTCGGTCACCGAGCCCTGATACGTCACCGCCTCGGCCAGCCGGTCGCCGAGCGGCTCCGTGACGGCGGCATAGCGCCAGACCGGCAGCAGCGTCTGCCACAAGCGCTGCGCCGGCTCGCCGAGATGAACATTACCGGCCAGCACGACATGCGAGGCACGCAGCCTGGCCTGCGGCGTCACGATGCGCTTGCGGATGCCGGCAGGATCGAGGCTGACCACCGGGGTGTCCTCGAAGATCCGCACCCCCGCCTGCCGCGCCAGCGCCGCGAGACCCTTGAGGTAGGTGCGGCCATCGACCTGGAACGCACGGGGGCAATGGACACCGTGAAAGTAGCGGTCCGTCTTCAGCACGGCCCGGACTTGGTCGATCTGCCAGCCCTCGACCTCGGTGCCGAAATCCTCGCCGAGCATCTGCAGCCGGGCGATCAGCCTTTCGCCGACATCGACATTGGAGACCTCCAGCGCGCCCTCGCGGAGCGCAATGCCGGGCATCAGCTCCTCGGTGGCCCGGGCGCGCACCGCTTCGGCGCCATCCTTCGAGAGCGCCCACAATTCGCGGGCGTCCTCGAGGCCGATCCTTGCGATGATGTCCGGCAACGGCAGGCCGAAGCCGGGCATCACCGCGCCCATCTGGTGGCCGGAGGCGTTCCAGCCGACCTGCCGGCCTTCCAGGACCGCGACGCTGGCCCCGAGCCGGGCCGCTTCGAGCGCCACCGAAAGCCCGGCCAGCCCCGCCCCGACCACGCAAACGTCGACATCGAGATCGAACGTCAGCCGCGGATGTTCCGGCGGCGGGGTGGCGGCATCGGGTGCGGCGCTTGCGGATATGGGGGAAGCTGCGGCCATGGCATTTTCTTAAGCACCCGTCGGCGCCTTGTCACCTTGTCCTGCGCGCGCTTGTCCAGTATTCCGCAGGCCTGATTGCGTTCGCCCTTCCCCGCACCGAGTTTTCGCCGAGAATCGAGATCGCGCCATGCGTCGTTTGTTGCTGCTGCGCCACGCCAAGACGGAGCGAGATGCCCCGAGCGGCAAGGACTTCGACCGCCGGCTCGACGAGCGCGGCCAGGTCGACGCCCTCACCCTCGGTGCCTGGCTTTCAAAACATCCGCCGCTGCCGGATCTGGTGTGCGTTTCCACCGCGGTGCGGGCGCAGCAGACCTGGAGCCAGCTGGCCATCGGCATCGACGCCGCCCGGCCGGCGCTGGCGGCCCATCTCGACGAGATCTACAATGCCGGTCCCACCGACCTGCTGGCGGTGGCCCGCGCCGCCGCCGTCGAGGATCCCGCCACGCTGATGATCATCGGCCACAATCCCGGCCTGCACGAGCTCGCGCTCAGCCTGATCGGCGGCGGCGACGCCGCCGGCCAGAAGGCGATCGCCGACAACCTGCCGACATCGGGCCTCGTGGTGATCGACTTCGACATCGCCGACTGGGGCGACGTCGCATTCCGCGGCGGCAAGCTGGTCCGTTTCGTCAGCCCGAAGCTGCTCAAGGGCGATTAAACCAATCCTGCACCGGCGCGGTAGGCGTGCTAGTCTCCTCACGGGGAGGCGCAGATGTTCAAGATCATTCTCGTCCCGATCGATCTCGGCGAAGCCGAGCTCGCCAAATCGGCCATCGCCACCGCAGCGTCGTTGACGCAGAGCTATGGCGGCACGGTGCGGCTCATCAACGTGCTGCCGATGACGCCGGTGATGCTGGCGGAATATGTCCCGGCGGATTTCGATTCCCAGCAGCGCGTCGCGTCAGAACAGGCGTTGGCCATCGTCGCGATCGAATCCGGCATTGCACCGGACCGGATTTCCACGGTGGTGCGCCAGGGCGGCATCTATCACGAGATCCTCGAAGAGGCGGCGGCGATCAAGGCCGAGCTGATCGTGATGACCTCGCACCGCCCGGCCATGCGCACCTACTTTCTCGGCTCCAATGCCGGCCATGTGGTGCGCTATGCCAAGTGCTCGGTGCTGGTGGTCAGGAAGTAGCGAGACACCCGTGATATGACGCAGGCCGCGATTTCATTTTGCCGACGCAGCAACTACGGCAGCAATTCTTTCGGCACATCGTCAAATGTGTAGTTGCGCGGCTTGTTGCGGCGGATGAAGCCGCCGATCTGCCAGCCGAAGATCGCGGCGAAACCGACGATGAACAGCGCGCCGTAGAATTCACCGGTAGCCAGTGCGCGCGCCAGCAGCCCGGCCATGGCGATGAACACCAGCGCCAGGATCGCGACGCTGCCGGCATAGACGGCCGGCCTGAGACCGCCGTTGAGCCTCACCTGTCCGCCCGCCAGGGCAAGACGCTCGTGCAGCCGCACAATGAATGCACGGTAGTCCCTGTCCTGCGGCGCCATCAGCGCGACGGTCTGCCAGGTGGTGGACAGCACCACGATGCGCTCGCCCTGGCTATTTTCAATGTCCGCGCGAAACCGCCGCGATTGCATCGACACCGGCCGGAAAGACAGCCGGACCAGCGCGATGCTGGCGTAGGGCCAGACGCCCGACTTGCGGCCGGCGCGAAACGACAGCCCGTCCTCTGTCAATTCGAACTGATAGGCACTGCCGACGAGCGACGCCCGATACGCATATCGGTCGCCGGACGGCTCGGCATCGACAGCCGGCTGCGCCTGCGATTTCAACTTGCCTTCGAACATCTGCAGGAACCCACCAGCGCCAACCGAACGGCGGCGTCGCTTGCGCAGGCGCCCGTCCATCCCTTACAAGCCACGGGGATGGACGCGGGCGCAAGGCCCCCGGCACGCGATCCCTGCTTCGATGGGCACCACCATGGCCGAGACCACCTATTTTCCGCGGCGCCTGATTCTGGCCGGCGCCATGCTGTCCGGTATCCTGCTGGCGCTTGCCGTGCATATGCTGGGCCAGCGTTTCGGTCTCGATCTCGGCGGGTTGTGGCGCACCGACGCCCACGACTTCATGCCGGTCGGCGCCGCGGTGGCGTGGTGGCTCATCGCAACGGTGGCATTTGTTGGCGGCTATCTGACGGCAACGCTGATGCAAAGCGCGGTATCGGGCCGGATCCCGCAACGCATGCGCCAGTTTCTGATCGCGGTCGGCGTGCTGGTGCTGGCGGGCGCCGGCCAGGCGGCTTCGGCGCCAAGTCCGGTGCCGACCATCGCCGGGGTTCTCGCCGGCCTTGCCGCCCTGTGCCTCGGCGGCATGATGGCATTCTGCGGCGCCCATTTTGCGTTGCGGAAGGCATAATCCCGGTCCGCGGAACGGCGCTCCATTAAAAATCGCGCGGGCTGCCCCGCGCGACTTTTTGTCTCAACGACGTCGATCGATCGGCTGGCGGCGCGCAGATTGATCTTGCTCTCCGCCAGCGTGGTGAGCTTCTTGTCGGTAGCCTTTTCCTCGTCGAGAGTCTTCTGCAGCACCGCTGCACAATCGTTGCGGCCGAGCTGCTTGGCCCAGGCGATCAGACTGCCGTAGCGTACGATCTCGTAGTGTTCAGCAGCCTGCGCCGCATTGATCAACGCGGCATCAAGTACCGCCTTGTCGTCGACTTCGCCTGCGGTCTCGTCGGCTTCCTTGATGATGCCGTCGATCGCCGGGCAATTGACCGACTTGACCTCGGCGCCGTGCATCTTGAACACCTGCTCGAGCCGCTGGACGTGAACCTGGGTCTCGTCGAGATGGGTCATGAATCCCTGCTTCAGCTGCGGATCGGTGGCTTTATCCGCCATCTTCGGCAGCGCCTTCAGCAGTCTGTTTCTCCGCGTAGTAGATATCCTGCAGCTGATGCACGAACAGGTCATCCATGGTCTTGATATCTTTTGTAAACAGTCCCATTGCTTCACCGTGGTTTCGGGAACGGAACAACGCGACCGCAGTGCGACGCATCGTCTGTTCGGTTGCTGATAGCTCGCTAACCGGTATTTCGGAGCTATGTTCCGGGAACACGCGCGGGAATTGCGATGGACGATGCACGATGCACGATGGCGGCCTATATGGAGACGCGGACAGAACGTTGCAAATGCAGTTAATCATGGCGGGCTCGCGGCCCTGCTGTGGCGTCAGGAGCCAGGCAGGTGCGCGATGGCACGGGCCCAAAGCGCACCGGCGGCGTTGTCAAGGGCTGCACAACACCCTGTTTTTGGCTTAAGGATTTCGCGTATGAGTGAACTTTGCGTATGAACAAATTGGTCGCCGCTTGCCGCCCGTCGCTACTGCCGGCTTTGAAACTGCTCGCGCCCTTCGGGGAGGACGCATGCGACAATTGCTGACCGCGCTTGGGCGCGGCTTCAAGCAGCACATCGGCTGGAAAAAGCTGGGTGTCGCGGCGAGCGTGCTGATCATCGCCCTGGCGATCACCCATCTGGTGCGCACCCTCAAGGGTGTGGACGCCGGCGTGATCCTGCAGGCAATCACCGAAAAGTCGCCGCTCGACGTCGCGCTTGCGGCGCTCTGCGTGCTCGGCGCTTTCTGTACGCTGACCTTCTACGATTTCTTCGCGTTGCGAACCATTGGCAAGAGCCACATTCCCTATCGCATCGCCGCGCTGTCGAGCTTCACCAGCTACACCATCGGCCACAACATCGGTGCCACCGTGTTCACCGGCGGGGCGATCCGTTTCCGGATCTATTCCGATTACGGCCTTACCGCCATCGATGTCGCCAAGATCTGCTTCATTTCGGGCCTGACCTTCTGGCTCGGCAACACCTTCGTTCTCGGCATCGGCATGCTGTGGCACCCGCAGGCCGCCTCGTCGATGGATCTGCTGCCCGATGCCGTCAACCGGCTGATCGGCCTCGGCGGCATCGTCGGCATTTCCGCCTATCTGATCTGGCTGTCGATGGGCGACAAGCGCCGCGAGATCGGCCGCAACGGCTGGAAGGTGACGCTGCCCTCGGCCCGCGTCACCCTGCTGCAGATCCTGATCGGCGTGGCCGATCTCGGCTTCTGCGCCATGGCCATGTATCTGCTGATGCCGGCCGATCCGGCAATCGATTTCGTCTCGCTGGCGGTGGTGTTCATTCTCGCCACCCTGCTCGGCTTCGCCAGCCATGCGCCTGGCAGTCTCGGCGTGTTCGACGCGGCCATGCTGGTGGCGCTGCCGCAATTCGGCCGCGAGCAACTGGTGGCCACGCTGGTGCTGTTCCGCATCCTGTATTTCATGCTGCCGTTCGCAGTGGCCATCGCCGTCATGGCAAGCCGCGAATTGTGGCTCAATGTGGTGCGGCCGTGGCAGCAGCGCCGCGCCCAGGAGCAACAGGATCTGCTAAGGCAGGCCGATGCCGAGCAGCGCCGTGCCGCGACGGCGACCGTGATTCCGCATCCCGCCAAGAACCGGCAGGCGCAGGGCTGATCTGCGCCAAGCCCCTTGTTCGAGTCCGCTTGGCCGATTTGTGATGGCCCCTCTTACTTCTGCCCCATCCGTGACGTTCAAGACGCCATGACCCGAATTCGCATCGCACCCGCCTTCATCCGCATCGCCCTGCTGCTTGCCGCCTTGTGCGCCCTGCCCGCCGATTGGGCGGCGGCGCAAGGCGCCGCGCCGATGCAGATTTCATGGGAAGTCCGCAACCGCTTCCGGCTGTTTCGTGAGGAGCGGGACTTCCAGCTTCACGTCGAATCCCTGCGCAACCACAGCGTGCTCGCCGCGGAGCAGGCGCTTGAAGTGCAGAGCGATGGCCGCGGCTGGGCCCGCAACACGCTTGGCCGGCTGTGCATCGACCTCGCCGGCAAGGTCAGCGAGCCCTGCACCCGCGACACCGTCAAGGAAAGCTATCTGACGCCCACCGAGCATCCGATCACCGTGCGCCTCACCGGCGACGTGCCGGTCGGCGCGGTCTGCGCCTGGACCTTCGACGATGGCGACGGTCCGCGGCAATCGACCTTCGATTGTGCCGAACCGATCAATTTTCGCGCCCGCTATGGCCGCCCGACCCAGGCCACCGTCGAGGTTGCCAGCGGCCCCGACGCCCCGCAGCGCGTGGTCACGCAGATCATGGTGCGCGACGTGCTGATCGCCGGCCTTGGCGACTCCATCGCGTCGGGCGAGGGCAATCCGGACCGGCCGGTCGCACTGTCCGACGATGGCTTCTGCTTCCGATCCTACCTCGGCACGGCCTCCGGCATGTTCTACCGGCCCAGCCGCGCCGGCTTCAAGGGCGGGCGCTCGTGCGATTCCTATGAACCCCTGCAGGCCTGGCAACGCCAGAGCGCGACCTGGCTGAATTCGGCGTGCCACCGTTCGCTCTACAGCTACCAGACCCGCACCGCGCTGGCGCTGGCGGTGGCGTATCCGCACATCGCGGTGACCTACCTGCCGCTCGCCTGTTCCGGCGCGACCATCGCCGACGGCCTGTTCGGGTCGCAGCGCGCGCGGGAATGCCTGACCACCAAGACGACCATAAACTGCCAGGGCACCGTCAATGCGCAGCTCACCGAGCTGCGCGAGGCGATGACGGCCGCCAAGCGCCGGCAGCCCAACCGCAAGCTCGACCTTGTGCTGCTCTCGGTCGGCGCCAACGACATCAACTTCTCCGGCCTGGTCGCCGACGTCATCGTCGAGAACTCCACCGAGCGCACGCTGTTCAAGCGCACCGGCATCATCGGATCGGTCGAGGACTCCCGGGCGGCGCTGGCGCGCGACTTGCCGGCCGGATTCAGCAAGCTGCGCGAAGCGCTGAAGCCGCTGGTCGGCAACGACCTGTCCCACGTGGTCTATGTCGCCTATGCCAATCCGGCGCTGGCCAATGGCGCGCCCTGCCCGGGCGGTCCGGCCGGCTTCGACATCCACCCGTCGTTCAATGCCGACCCGCAGCGGCTGTCCAGCGTGGCGAATTTCGTCCAGAGCGAGTTCCTGCCGCAGCTCAAGGCGCTGGCCCTGTGCCAGGGCGGCATCATGTGCCGCGATCCGGCCGGTGACCGCATGACCTTCGTCGATGCCCATCAGGCCGCCTTCGCCAATCACGGATTTTGTGCGAGGTCTGCGTCCGATCCGGAGTTCGACCGCGCCTGTTTCTCGGCCAAGGGGGACAGTTTCGACCCCGACATCGTCGCCGCCGCCGAGCAGCCGATGACCTGCGGTCGCGGCGCCAGCGAGTTTCGCGCCTATCTGCCGCGCGGCCGCTGGATCCGCGACGCCAATGACAGCTACTTCGCCGCGATGACTTATCCGCAGGGCTACTCGGCTGCGGCCGTGCCTGCGGATATCCACGACGCCACCTGGGGCGTGCTGTCAGCGGTCTATGGCGGCGCGATCCATCCGACCGCCGAGGGCCATGCCGCCATGGCCGATGCGGCACTGCCGGCCGTGGCCGACGTGCTGCGACTTGGCAATGAGGCCGAGGTGGTCCAGGAGCCGCTGGCGCCAGTGACGCCGGCATCGCGGTAGCTCGCTTCATCCCGAGTGAAGCGCTGGGCTCCTCGCGTCGCAACGCTTCGCCAGAACGGTACGAAATCACGAAAGCGCTGCGGCGCTCCAGCGTCCGGCAATCAGCAACTGCGCGCGATCAACGCGTCGCTGGCGGGACCGCGTTGGTCGCCTTCTTGACGCCAACGGTCGGCTTCATAGCGCCCGCCTGCGGCGGCTTCCCGGCGGGAGCGGCCAGCGCCGCGGCCTGCTCCGGCATGTACTTCGCCAGCACGCCGGGATCGAGCGAGGCGATCATGGCGTCGGGCAGCCGGTACCAGGTCTCGTCCTTGCCGAGCAGCGAAATGCCCCAGTAACCGCGCAGCGTCAGCGTCTGGCCGTCGGGGCTGACGCTCATCTTGGCCTTGTAGATCTTGCCGTCGCGCGGATCGAGAATGTTGCCGTCCTCGTACTTCAGGCCGACATGTTTCATGCCGCGGATAAACGAGATACCGAGCACCGGCGCGCCCTTGCGATCGTCGACGCATTTGACGCAGAATTCGTTCGGCGGCTCGCTGGGATTGGAAAACGTCTTGGCGATGGCGCCTTCGACGACCCCATCGTGGTCGACCATCAGCACCCAGACCACCGGCTTGTTGTTCTCGACCTTCTGCCAAAGTCCAACCGCAGAAGGCTCCTGCGCCCGCATCGGCGTCGCCGACAGGGTCAGTGCTGCGATCGCCGCGCCGAACGCGCCGGTCAGTCGAAGGCTGGATAGTACTTTGAACATGCTGATCACCGGGCCGGGGCGTCGCGATGGTGGCGACGGGAACTCTGCTCTGTCGGTTGCAGAGTGCCGCTGCTTGATGGCTTTTGCAAGAAGCGTGACCCCGAACGGGATTTCACTGTGTGACGCCGCCACACCTTCGCCACACCGTGCCGATGACGGCACGGTAGCAGATTGTCCGATCGCGCAGCGCTTCAGTTGACGCCGAGCTTCTTCTGCAGGCTCGACGACGACGTCGTGTACTGAAACACTAGGCGCTTGTCTGGATAGACGTAGCGATGCGCCTTCTGCGCCATCAGCGCGCCCTCGTGGAAGCCGGACAGGATCAGCTTGAGCTTGCCGGGATAGGTGTTGATATCGCCGATCGCGAAGATGCCGGGCACGTTGGTCTCGAACGATGCGGTTTCCACCGGCACCAGATTGTTCTCCAGCTTGACGCCCCAGTTCGCCACCGGTCCGAGCTTCATGGTCAGGCCGAAGAACGGCAGCATGGTATCGCAATCGACCTTGAAGGTTTCGTTGTCGCTGCCCTTGACCGCAGCGCCCGACAGCATGCCGCCCTCGCCTTCCAGCGCAGTGACCTGACCGATCCTGAGATCCATCTGGCCGGACGCCACCAGCGTCCGCATCTGCTCGACGCTGTGCGGGGCGGCGCGGAAATCGTCGCGCCGGTGCAGCAGCGTGACGCGTTTGGCGATCGGCTGCAGGTTGAGCGTCCAGTCCAGCGCGGAATCGCCGCCGCCGACGATCAGGATGCTCTTGTCGCGAAACTGCTCCATTTTTCGCACGGCGTAGAACACCGACGTGCCCTCATAGGCCTCGATGCCCGGCACCGGCGGCCGCTTCGGCTGGAACGAGCCGCCGCCCGCGGAAATCACCACCACCTTGCACTCGAACACCTGGCCGGCATCGGTGGTGACGCGAAACAGGGGATCGCCGATCTTCTCGATGGTCTCGACCATTTCATTGAGATGGAAGGTCGGGCTGAACGGCTTGATCTGCTCCATCAGCGCATCGGTGAGGCCCTGGCCGGTGACCATGGGAATGCCGGGAATGTCGTAGATAGGCTTTTCCGGATAGAGCTCGGCGCACTGGCCGCCCAGCTTGTCGAGGATGTCGACGAGGTGGGTCTTCATGTCGAGCAGGCCAAGTTCGAAAACGGCAAACAGCCCGCAGGGACCCGCGCCAATGATCAGCACGTCGGTCTTGATCGTTTCGCTCATGGGGTTTCTTCTCGGTTGAACCTTGCCCGTGGCCCGGCGCCATCCGGCCCGAAATGTCTAGCCAACCGTGCCCGACGAGGAAAGCCATAAATCGGCGCAGCGCCCTTGCCCGCGCCCGGCAACTGGGCTGTAACAGTCGCAAAACGCTGGAGACGCTACGTGAACGCACCCGCCCGGGCGACGCCCCCGCTGCTTGAGAACTTCCCCTATCGGCTGACCGACAATGTGCGTTTCGCCGACCTCGACCCGAACCAGCACGTCAACAACGCGGTCTATGCAAGCTACTTCGAGACCAGCCGGGTCATGCTGGTGAAGGACCCCGCCTACGGGCTGATGCTACCGGGCCTCGCCTGGGTGCTGGTCCAGCTCAATATCCACTATCGCGCCGAACTGCACTGGCCCGGCACCATCGAGCTCGGCCTCGGTGTCATCAAGCTCGGCCGCACCTCGGCGACCTTCTCGCAGGTGGTATTCTCGGAGGGCAAGTGCATGGCGTCGGCGACGTCGACCACGGTGATGGTCGGCCATGACAGCCGCGACCCGACGCCGATCCCCGCCGAGATCGTCGCACGCTTTCAGCCCTGGATGATGCACGGCGGCGGCAGCCCGTAGAGCTCAACGCCCCATGTCCCGGACGCGGTGCATTGCGCCGCCGTTTGCCGGCGGAGTGCACCGCAGAGCCGGGACCGCCCAAAACTCGGAGCCCGGTACGGTCCCGGATCTGCGAAGCAGCACTGCCGCGCGAAGCTTTGCTTCGCTAGGCTGCGTCGCGTCCGGGACAAGTGTCAGCGCTTAAATTCGAACCGATCAGGCCTGGCGTTCGGGGGTGCGGACGATCAGACCGTCCAGCGCGTCGGTGACCTTGATCTGGCACGACAGCCGGGAATTCGGCCGCACGTCGTAGCCGAAATCCAGCATGTCCTCTTCCATCGGCGTCGGCGCGCCGACCTTCTCCTGCCAGGCTTCGTCCACATAGACGTGGCAGGTCGCACAGGCGCAAGCGCCGCCGCATTCGGCCTCGATGCCGGGAATGGCGTTGCGAATGGCCGCCTCCATCACGGTGGCGCCGTTCTCGACGTCGATGGTGCGGGTTTCGCCGGTGTGATCGACAAAGTTTATCTTGGCCATGATGCTCGCGCTGCAGGAAGGGAGAGACAGGTTGTCGTATAACGGGTCGATCCGGATCGCGCCAGCGCTCCGCCGCAAAACCTGAATCTCGAGGGCAGATCGCTCAGGAACGCTTCAGGATGCCATCGATCGCCTGGCGGGCCTCGGTCACTGCATCGGCCAGGGCCATCAGCGGTTCGCCGCCATTGTCGTCATTCCGCAGGGCGGTCTCCAGCCAATCCGCGGCATCGGCGACCCGGAACGCCCCGATCGCCATCGCCGAGCCCTTCAGGGTATGGGCCAGATCGGCGGCGTTGGGCGGCGATCCGGCGAGATGGTCCATCAGGCCGGCCGACTGGCCGGCGAACATCGCCAGCACTTCGCGCTCGAGGCCGGGATCGCCGAGGGTCATGCGTGCGAGGTGGGCGCGATCGATCGGACCATCATCGGGAGCAAGCGGCGGCGACGGCATCCAGTGAACCTGTTCCATGTGCAGTGTCATGATGATGCCCAACCTGGCTGCCGCCGAGCAATCCGGCGTGCGATTTTGGTCAGCCAATCACAACAGTGGTTAACGGAACGTTACGCGTACAGGCCGCAAGTTTGCCGCTTTTTAGACGAAACCTCGCCACGATGTCGTCGCGACGCGGGATTTGCGAGCTACACTAACGACTTGGGCGCCGCGGCGTTAACGATGATTAAGATTGTATTAATCGAATCCATTTCATTCGAGCCACCAAGCCAATAGGATGTTTGCGGAAGTAGTGGACAAGCCGGGACACCGGTAGTTTTCGCCGTCATCCGCGGGGTGCACCCGGGTTTCCCGGTATGCAGGATGACGGTGCGGGGCTTCCAGATGCGTAAAACAAGGGGCGTGGACTGAACATGGCAAACAATCCGAAAAAGGCCAAGGATCCAACCGAAGTCGCTCTCTCTGCCATCCAGGAAGCACTGAACATCAGCGACGTGCCCGTGGTCGACCGCGACCCGACCTTTGCTTCGCGCGACAACGCGCCGGCCAATGCCACCCCCGCCTATGACGAGAATTCATTCGACGCGCGGATGGGCGCCGAGCGCTCCGCCTTCGACACCGCCGAGGACGCGCGCTTCGCCCGCCGCCCCGCCAATGACGACCGCGAAACCATCGGCCAGATCCTGCAGGCGATCCAGAAGGGCCGCCCCGCCCGCAACGTCTACACCCTGGCCTCTCTGTTCGCCGGCGTCTGGGTGGTCGGCGCAGGCCTGCTGACCGTCGCCTTCCTGCCCTCGCTGCAGGCCTTCATCGGCCAGGGCTCCGGCGGCACGCTGGCGCTGGCCGGCCTCGCGGTGCTGTTCTTCGCCCCCGTCCTGTTGTTCTACTTCCTCGCCAGCATTGCCTGGCGCGGCCAGGAACTCGGCATGATCGCCCAGTCCATGGCGCAGGTGGCGATCCGTTTCTCCGAGCCCGAAGGCGCCGCCAGCGATTCCATGGTCACGGTCGGCCAGGCGATCCGCCGCGAGGTCGCGGCCATGGGCGACGGCGTCGAGCGCGCCATCGCGCGCGCCGGCGAACTCGAAACCCTGGTTGCCAACGAAGTCTCTGCGCTGGAGCGCGCCTATTCCGACAACGAAGTGCGCATCCGCGCGCTGCTGCAGGACATCGCGCATCAGCGCGACAACCTGGTCGGCCAGGCCGAGCAGGTCCGCAGCGCCATCTCCGGCGTGCAGATCGATCTGCGCCACGACATCGCGCTGATCTCCGACGCCATCGCCTCGCGCGTCGACGAGGTCGCCAAGAGCATCACCGGCGCGCTGGAAGAGCGTGGCGAACACATCACGCGGGCGCTCAGCAATGCCGGCGACAACATGATCCTGGCGCTCGGCGAGCGCGGCGGCGACCTGCTCGACCGTCTCGAGGAAGCCAGCGCCGAGACCACTCGCGCGGTGCTCGACGCCAGCGAACGCCTGACCTCCAGCCTGAACTTCAAGACCGGCCATGTGCACGACGAATTCGTCGATCTCGCCGACCGCGTCCACGACATGCTGAACGAGCGCATCGACCGCATCACCAGCGAGTTCGAGACCCGCTCCTCGGGCATCGTCGATCGCGTCTCGGATCGCACCGAGCAGGTCCACGACTCCCTGAAGAATTCCAGCGATTCTCTGCTGCTCGAACTCGAGTTGCGCAGCGGCGATCTGGTCAGCAAGATCGACGAGGCCGGCAACCGTCTCGCCACCCGCATCATCGACAGCGGCGACAAGGCCTCCGAGGCGCTCGATGTCACCGTCAATGCACTGGTCGCCAAGGTCGCCAGCCAGACCGAGACCGCGCACGACACCCTCAGCCTGCAGATGAGCGCCTTCGACGAACTGGTGAAGGAACAGGGCTCTGAACTCGCCGAGAAGTTCTCGCGCGACAGCGGCACGCTGGGCGCCCTGATCACCCGCCACATCTCCGAATTCGACCGCACCGTGAAGACCTTCGGCGGCGAAGTCGTCGATCGGCTCGGACAGCGGACCCATGACATCTCGGACACGCTGAAGACCTACGTCGATACGTTCGACACCCGCCTGACCTCGAACGGCGGCCAGATCACCGCTTCGCTCGACCAGCGCCTGCAGCAGTTCGAAACCACCTTCGAATCCCGCGTCAGCGACCTCGACGCGTCGCTGGACAGCCGCATCAAGTCGTTCGACGAGACCGTCGACGGCCGGCTCAAGGGGCTGGAAGAGACGTTCGACGCGCGTGCCCAGTCGGTCACCGCGACCATCGAAAACCGCCTCGAGACGCTGTCGTCGTCGCTGTCGGACGGCGCCATCCAGGCGGTGAGCACGATCGACGCCCGCCTCAGCCATCTGACCAGTGCCGTGACCGACGGTGCAACCGATGCCGTCGACACTATCGACCACCGCCTGACCCATCTGGCGACGGCGCTGACCCAGGGCGCCGACGTTGCGGTCCATTCCATCGACCAGCGCCTGGTCCGCCTGACCACCGCACTTGCCGACGGCGCCAACCACGCCGTCAGCACCGTCGACGCGCGCCTGAGCCACCTCGCCTCCTCGATCACCGACGGCGCGGTGCAGGCGATCTACTCCATCGACTCGCGTCTCGCCGACCTCACCTCCACGCTGACCGGCGGTACCACGCAGGTGATCGCGGCGATCGACCACCGCATCGCCGATGTCACCGCGACCATCGACGACCGCAGCACCGCTCTGGCTGACACCGTCACCGCCCGCTTCCAGGCGATCCACAACGGCTTCGAAAATCGCGTCGGCTCCGTGGTCACGGAGATCGACACCCGCGTCGGCCAGTTCGAGGAGCTGCTGGGCTCGCGCATCGAGGCCGTCGCCGGCCGCATCGAGACCTCCGGCCGTCAGGCCAGCGAGTCGCTGATGAGCCGCGCCGAGGAATTGTCCGCCGGCATCAAGTCGCATGTCGAGGACGCGGAACGTTCGCTGACCCATCTGGTGGTCAACACCAGCGAGACCATCCAGGCCGGCGCCCGCGCCGCCCAGGAATCGCTGTTCACCGTCTCGACGGATGTGGGCGCGCAGCTGCGGCTGACCTCCACCGACGTCGAACGCACGCTGACGGTTGTCGGCAGCAATGCTGCGAACGCCATCCTCAACAGCGCCCGCGACGCGCAGACCACCCTGGTGGCCGCCTCGAGCGAAGCCGCCGGCCAGATCAAGTCGCTGTCCGCCGATGTCGAGCGCACCCTGTCCGCAGCCGGCACCGCCACCGCCGACTCGGTCCTGAACGGCGCCCGCGCCGCGCAGACGACCCTGGTCTCCGCCTCCAACGAAGCCTCGCAGCAGATCAAGACGCTGGCCGCCGACGTGGAACGCACCCTGGTCGCGGCCGGCACCGCCACCGCCGACTCCATCCTGGCCAGCACACGCGGCGTGCAGACCTCGCTCATCAACGCCTCCTCGGAAGCGTCGAACCAGGTCCGCAATCTCGCCGCCGATATCGAGCGCAGCCTCACCATAGCCGGTAGTTCCACCGCGGACTCCATCGTCGCCAGTGCCCGCGACGCGCAGGCCACGCTGGCTTCGACCTCCGCCGACGTCTCGGCGCAGGCCAGGTCGCTCGCCGCCGACATCGAACGCAGCCTCACGTCCGCCGGCAGCCTGTCCGCGGAATCCATGGTCACCGGTGCCCGCGAGGCGCAGTCGACCCTGGTCGCCGCGTCCTCGGAGGCCGCCAGCCACGTCAAGTCACTGGCCATCGACGTCGAACGCACGCTGTCGGCCGTGGGCGCCGACACCGCTGCGTCGATCCTGAGCAGCGCCCGCGAGGCGCAGACCTCGCTGTCCGCCGCCTCGTCCGAGGCCGCCAGCCAGGTCAAGGCGATCTCCGTCGACATCGAGCGTTCGCTGGCCACCGCCGCCGCCAGCACCTCGGACAACATCCAGGCCAGCGCGCTCGGCGCCCAGACCGCGCTGGTGAGCGTCTCCAACGAAGTCTCGACCCGCATGAAGTCGGCCTCGTCGGAGATCGAACGCTCGGTGTTCGCCGCCACCGGCAGCTTCGGCTCGACCATGACCGGCAAGACCGACGAGATCGTCACCTATGTGCAGCAACAGACTGATCGTCTGTCGCAGATGATCGACGCCAAGCGCGGTTCGCTGGTCGATGCCCTCGGCAACAAGACCAACCAGCTCACCGTCGATATCGACCGCGTCACTGCCGATGCATTGAAGGCCATCGAAACCCGCGGCCACACCTTCGCGCAGTCGATGGTCACCAACTCGTCGGACGTGTCACGCAGCATCACCACCGCCGGCGAAATCGCGACCAACGCGGTCAACAAGTCGCTCAAGGAACTCGAGCACACCTCGCGCTCGGCCATCGAGCAGTCGCGCCAGGTCTCGATCGCTGCGGTCACCGAAATGCAGGAGACCAGCAAGATCCTGCGCACCGACACGGTCGCTCTGTTCGAGCGGCTGCGTGAGGGCAACATCCTGCTGCAGGAAGTCCTCACCGGCGCCCACGACAACCTGAACTCGCTGGAGCGGGCGCTGGTCACCCGCGTCGCCGACTTCGTCACCACCATGAACGACGTGACGTCGCGCAACGGCCAAGCCACCCAGGCGCTGGAAGATCAGCTCGGCACCTTCACCGCCAAGACCTCGAAGGCGGTCGGCGATCTCGCCGAGTTGTCCACCCAGTTCGAAAGCCACGGCCATGCGCTGGTCGATGCCGCCGCACTGGTGGAGCAGAGCAACAAGAGCACCATGGCGTCGGTCGACGAACGCAAGGCCGCGCTGGACTCGCTGGTCACCACCATCGACCTGCGCACCACCGATCTCGATCAGCGGCTGACCCGCTTCACCGGCCTGCTCGATGAATCGCTGGCGGCGGCCGAAGAGCGCGCCCGCGACATCGCGCGCGTGGTGGCGGAGACCGCCGGTGCCGGATCGTCGGCGATCACCCGCCAGTTCGAGGCGGTGCGCGCCTCGGCCGAGGAGGAACGCCGCCTGACGTCGGAGGCCATGAACGAGATCTACCAGCAGGGCACCCAGGAAGCCGATGCGATGTTCAAGCAGTCGGCCGACAAGTTCGCGACGCTGGTTCAGTCCATGAAGATGATGGCCTCGGAAATGCAGAGCGAACTGGAGCAGACCCGCAGCGAGTTGCGCCGCGGTGTGCTGGAAATGCCGCAGGAGGCCGCCGAGAGCACCTCGCAGATGCGCAAGGTCATCGTCGACCAGATCGAGGCGCTGGCCGAGTTGAACCGGATCGTCGCCCGTCACGGCCGCGGCCTCGACGTGGTCGGCGCCAGCCGCGCCAGCGTGCAGCGCGAGGAAGAGCCTGTGATGGCCACTGCCGGCGGTCGCAGCGAGGCAATGTCGCGTCCGGCCCCTGCCCCGGCACCGGCCCCCGCGCCGCAGCCCCGTCAGCGCGATTTCGGCAGCGCCTCCAACCTGCCGATGCCGGATATCGGCGCACCTGCCCCGCGCCGCACCGAAGCGCCGCCGGTCGCCCCATCGGGTTCCGACCAGGGCCGTGACGGCTGGCTGTCCGACCTGCTCGGCCGCGCCGACAGCGCCGAGGAGCGTGAGCCGCCGCGCCCGCGCGCCCCGACGCCGCCGCCCGCGCCTGCCAGCAGCGGCAATCCGCTGGAGTCGCTGTCGCTCGACATCGGCCGGCTGATGGACCGCGCGCTGGCCGCCGAGATGTGGGATCGCTACCAGCGCGGTGAGCGCAAGGCGTTCAGCAAGCGGCTCTACACCCCCGCCGGACAGAAGGCGTTCGACGAGGTCAGCCGCAAGTATCGCGCCGACCGCAACTTCAAGACCACGGTGGACAGGTACATCACCGAGTTCGAACGCCTGCTCGACGAGGTCGCCCGCGACGAACGCGGCCCGGCCGCGCTGCGCAGCCACCTCACCTCGGAAACCGGGCTGGTCTACACCCTGCTCGCCCACGCCGCCAGCCGGCTGGGATAGACGAACGACAGACAGAGCAAACAGAAAAGCGGAGGCAGCAATGCCTCCGCTTTTCTGTTGCCATCATGTGAACTTCAGCACGCCGCTGGTTGCGAGGCCGCCAGCTGCGGCAGCGGCCCTTCTACACCAGCGTGATGCTCATGCAGACCGTGGCGCGAACCTATCCCACCACCGGCAGCGTCATGATGTCGTAGCCCGCAGCGATCCTGCGATTCAGCACGGGATCCTCGATCTCATAGTCGAACCGCGTCGCCGGCCGGATGCCGCCCTTGGCCGCAAACGTGCCGCCGAACATCGCGGTGCCGTCCGGCAGCATTGCGCCGCCAAAGCCGAGCCTGATCAGTTCCGCCACCGGCAGCATGCCGGAAAGCGTGCCTTCCTGGTACAGCACCCGCACGCCATCGATGGTGGCGAACGAGCGCAGGACGATCTGGTCCCAGTGCCCCTCCACCTCGGCGAGATCCCAGAGCGTGGCGGCCACCGGCTTGTCGCACATCTGCTTTGACACGGTGATATTGTAGGTCTCGACCTTGCGGTCGGTATGGTCGGAGCCGACGCCGACATAGGTCTTGCCGTTGCCGCCGATCAGCACGAACTCCACTTCCCCCGACGACTCGCCGCCGGTGCATTCGATGGCCCCGTCCGTGGTAAAGCGCCGCGCCGCGCAGCGGTAGTAGATCGGCGTCGAAGCCGGCGGCGCAATGCCGATGGCAGCCAGCTCGGCAATGTGATGGTCGCGCGCCACGGGATCCCGGCCGGTCCAGCCGGCGATGACTCCCTGGGTGATCGTCAGCGTCAGTGGCGACGGGCCGGCTTTGGCGTCCAGCGTGAACGCGATGGTGGTCGTCATGTCATGTTCCTTCGTGCAACTGGCTCGGATGATACGGCCCTCACGGTCAGAAGCGCGTCTTCGCGCGTCGCGAACCGTGAGAAAGTTCGGGGTTCATCCTTCGAGACGCGCGTGAAGCGCGCGCTCGCGCCCCGAGGGCACCGGACGCGGATGTGGTCGATGCAGCAAACGTTGCTGCCGGTCTCGCTCAGACCGGATCGAAGTAATGGATTTCCATCAGCATGCAGCCATTCACCGACTTGAACGGCCCGTGAAATGCACCGGGCGGGCGGCAGGCATAGGTGTGCGGCTGGAACGATTCTCCGCCATTGCCCTGCTCGTCGTTGCCGACGATAAGGTCGCCGGAGAACAGGAACACTTCTTCCCAGTATTCGTGAACGAACGGCTTGGTCGTGTAGATGCCCGGCTCGAACCGCAGGATGCGGGTGCGGCTGCCTGCCTTGTTCACCTCGTCCAGCGCGCCCGACAGGATCTTCTGCTGGATGCCGGCGGGATAGCCGGGCGGCACTTCCCAGCCAGTGCTCATGTCGAGGGTACGGAATTCGTCGTGCAGTTTGTTGATGGCCATGTTCAAGCTTTCTCGGTCAATCAGGCGACAGCGCGGGGAAACGTATCCGGATTGCTCCGGGGCGTCACTTCGTCGGCGAGGTCGTAGCCCGACAGCATCTTGTCGAGCAGACCCGCGGCGTTTTTCCAGTCATAGGTGCGGAAGGCGTGTCCCTTGGTCACGAAGGTCGCGCCGGCAAAGAACATCTCGTATTGCGAATGCCGGGACGCAAACTCGGATCCCACCGCATCCCAGGCCAGCTTGTAGAACTTCACCTTGTCGATAGCCCCCGCCGCGGGCGACTGCTGGGTCTTGCCGATCAGCCGCGAAAGCTCGGGATTATCGAAGTCCTTGACCGAGGACGGCAGCATGATCATGCCGCCACCGGCGAGTTCGCGCAGCGTGCCGATAATCTTGGCGTAGAGCTGCTGGGTCAGCACCTGCGCCGCGTAGAGCATCGCCCGATCAGGAATGAAATAGGCGCCGCGCTGCGTCCCCTTGGTCTCCATGGCGAGCACGAAGGCCTCGACCATGCTGACTTCGGCGGCCAGCTGGCCGAGCATCTCGCGCACCTGCGGAAAGCCGACGACGCCGTTGGTCTCCGCGGTCCGCATCGCGATGCCGATCAGGAAGCGCAGCTTCACCGTCAGCCGGATCATCGCCTGGTAGTTCTGATAGACATGGGCTGGCGTCGCATGGAACTGTTTCTGGCACATGGCGATGTCGTCGACGATGAAGACCCTGCTCCAGGGTACCTTCACATCGTCGAAATACAGCACCGCATCGTTCTCGTCGAAGCGGCTCGCCAGCGGATTGTCGAATACCGACGGTGCCGCGGCCTCATAGGACTTTCGCGACAGGATCTTGAGGCCCTTGGTGTTCATCGGGATTGCGAAGGAGACGGCATATTTCTCGTCGCCCGGCTGCAGCGGCTGGATGCAGCTCACGAACACCTCGTTGGCCATGATGCCGCCGGTCGCCAGCATCTTGGCGCCGCGAACGGTGATGCCCTCGGCGTCGCGCGACACGACGCCGGCCGACAGGAACGGGTCCGCCTGCTCGGCCGCGCTCTTCGAGCGGTCGGCCTGCGGGTTAATGATGACGTAGGTGAGATAGAGATCGTTGTCGCGGGCATAGCGGTAATAGTCGGACAATGCCGCGGCACGCTCCTTGTCATAGGCCTCGAACACTTCGAGACCCATGAACATGCCGGAGATGCACGAGGCGACATGATCGGGCGCGCGCCCCATGAAGCCGGCATGCAGCTCCGTCCAGGCCTCCAGCCCCTTGCGACGGGTGGTCAGCGCCGCGTAACTGCCCGGCAGTTCCCAGATGCGGTTGGCGCGGGTGCCGGTCTCGGTCTCGAACGTCATGAGCTCGCGATTTTCCGGCGCGCTCTGGAAGTCGAACATGCGGCCGACCGAGGCCACCACGCCGCGAAACGCCGGGTGGCTAGTGACGTCCTGCACCAGTTCGCCGTCCAGATAGATCTCGCGACCGTCGCGCAGGCTGTCGATATGCTGTTGACCAGTCTTGATCATGGAATGCCTCGTGCTCTGTTAAAACATCATGTCGGGTTGGCATCGGACGCGGTTGCGTCGCAGCCGCGGGCTTGACTTGGCAGGCCGTGATAGGCGCCGCGGAAAAAGATCAGCGGTTCGTTGTCAGGACGGGCGGAGAACTCCACCACTCGGCCGACGAAAATCACGTGGTCGCCGCCGTCGTATCGGGCGTAGGGCGCGCATTCGAAATGGGCCAGCGCGCCGGCAATCAATGGCGCGGCGGCGTGGCCCGGCCTGTGCTCGACGCTGTCCCAGCGGTCGCCGATCGACCGCGAGAAGGTGCGCGACAGGTGCTCCTGGTCGCGACCGAGAATATTCACCGCGTAGCCCGTGGCCTCGGTCATGGCCTGCAGGCTCGACGACCTGCGGTCGATGGAGAACAGGATCAGAGGCGGATCGACAGACACCGAATTGAACGAGCTCATGGTCATGCCGATCGGGCTGGCATCGGCCGACTGCGCGGTGATCACCGCCACGCCGGTGGCGAACTGGCCGAGCGCGTGGCGAAAAGCGCGGGTATCGACTGCAGCGGCGGCTGTCATGTTCACTCCGGAACCATATAGCTTTATTACAAAGGTATATTATCGAGGCGAAACGGCGGCTGTCAAGTTCGGCGACACTCCGGACGGCGGCTTGCCTATCCAACTTGTTTGCGATTCGGTCGCCCGGTATACCGATAACAACGCAGACGGGAATCGAATGGCGAGCAAGGTCAGACAACGAAAAGTGAAGGTCGAGCCGACCATCTCCCGGCAGCAACTGATGGTCGACGGATCGGACGCCGGGTTCCGCCAGTTCCTGCATGATACGCTGGCTTTTTCGGCGCGGTTGCAGGCGGTGCGCGCCCAGTTGGGCGCGGCAATCGGCCTGTCCGGCACGCAGTACACGGTGCTGATCGCCATCGCCCATCTGAGCGGGGGCGACGAGAAGGTCGGCGTCAACCAGATTGCCGCCCACCTCCATTTCAGCGGCGCCTTCATCACCATCGAAATCAAGAAACTGGTGACGAACGGACTGGTGGAAAAGGAGACAGACGCCGCCGACCGCCGTCGCGTCGTCCTCACCATCTCGCCAAAGGCCCGGGCGCTGCTCAACGAACTTGCGACGGTGCAGCGGCCGGTCAACGACATGCTGTTTCGGAGCCTGACAGTGAGCGATTTCGACAGGTTTCGCAAATTGATGTCCGCCATGGTCGAGGACGCCGACGAGGCGATCCGGCTGATCGATTACAAACTGGTCCAGCAGAAATCGGCGAAATAGGTCGACCGGATCTCGTCGATGCGGCGATCGACCCATGCCTGCCTCATCGTGCCTGCCTGAGCGCGCAGGGGGAAACCGCGAGGCTTCCCGCACCAATCGCAACCTGCGCGGCTTACTTGGCGCCGCCGGCGTCGAACAGGTTCCAGCGCCCGCCGCGGGCCTCGATGACGTAGATCGGCTTCACGGAGTCGCCGTTCTCGCCGAAGGTGATCTTGCCTTCCACCGTCGGCAGGTCCTTCTGGGCGCGCAGCTGATCGCGGATCGCGGTGCGCTCCTCGGCGACCTTGGCCGGCGCGCCGGTCACTTTGCCCTTCTTCATCGCTTCTGCATACATGTAGACGATGTCATAGGACGAGGCGTCGCTCTGGTTCGGTACCTTGCGGCTGCTGCCGGCCTTGGTGGCGCGTTCGCCGAAATCCTTGACGAACTTGCGGGTGGCGTCGTTGAGGTCGTCATAGAACGTGGTGCCGATTAGAGTGCCTTCGCCGGCATCGCCGAACCGCGCGGGCAGATCCGGATCGGCCACGGTGGTCCCGGCGATCAGGCGCCCGGTCACGCCCTGGCGCTTCATTTCCTTGGCGAGATTGATCATCGCTTCCGGCGGAGCGCCGAAGCCGATCACGTCGGCTTTCATCTGCGCCGGCTGCGACACCTGCGGCGACAGGTCGAACGCCTTGTACTGGAAATCGACAGAACCCTTGAGGGGGATCTTGGCTTCCGTGAAAAGGCCGGGCAGCACCGCGGTGCCGACCGACTTGGAGACGGCATCGTCGGTGGCGTAGGCGATGGCGGCGGAGGACGCCGGCAGCTTCCGGGCGACCAGCGACTTCAGCACGGTGCCGATCACCACGCCCTCATCGACGGTGTTGCGGAAGGCGTATTTGAACGGCGCGGCGATGCCGGGGGCCGAGGACGACATCGACATGGACACGATGCCGAGACGCTCGCCGGCCGCGAAGGCGACGCGTGCCTCGCCGGAGGAGAACGGACCGACCACAGCGAGCGCATTGTTGTCCTGGGCGAACTGCTGCACGGCCAGAACCGACTGCTTCGGATCGCCGGCACTGTCGAACTTCACGACCTTGATCTTGTTGCCGTTGATGCCGCCAGCGGCGTTGATCTCGTCCACCGCCATGTCGACCGCGATCTCGTTGTTCGACGCCAAGCTCACAAACGGGCCGGTCTTGGCCATGGTGAAGCCGATGACGAGGTCTTCGGCGCTGGCATGAGCGGTGCTCCCCAGCATCAGTGCAGTCACGGCAAGCAGGACTTTACGATTCATGATCGGACTTTCTCTGGTTGGAAGTGGGATCGGATAGGTTCATGCGGATTGGTGATCCGTCGTGGCGCCGCCGAGATAGGCCTCCTGCAGCCGCGGGTCCCTGGCGAGTTCTGATGGATCGCCCTCGAGCACGACGCGACCGAGTTCGAGCACCACGGCATGATGCGCGACAGACAGCGCTTTCCCGGTGTTCTGCTCGATCAGGAGGATGCTGAGACCGTCGCGGTTGAACTCCCTGATCAGGTCGAACAGCCGGCTGATGAACAGCGGCGACAGGCCGAGCGACGGCTCGTCCATCATCATCAGCTTCGGCCTGGCCAGCATCGCTCGCCCGACCGCCAGCATCTGCTGCTCGCCGCCGGACAGGCTGGAGGCGAGCATGTCCTTGCGGCTGGCGAGGTTGGGGAAGCGGTCATAGATCGCCTCGATCTCGCGGCGGACGGCCTGGGTGTCCTTGCGCAGGTGCGCGCCGAGCAGCAGGTTTTCCTCGATAGTCAGGGAGATGAGGATCTGGCGGCCTTCCGGCACCAGCACGATGCCGGCGCCGACCCGGCGGTGCATCGGCTGCGCGGTCATCCGCGCACCGGCGAAATAGATGTCACCGCCGGATGGTTTCAGCGCGCCGAGAATGCTGAGCAGCAACGTGCTCTTGCCCGCGCCGTTGGCGCCCAGCACGGCCACGATCTGTCCGTCGCCGACGCGCAGCGTCACGTCGCGCAGCGCGGCCACCCGGCCGTAGGATACCGTCAGGTTGGAGACTTCGAGCAGGGGCTGGCTCATGCCGCGTCCTCCGTGCCCAGATAGGCTTCGCGCACCCGCGGGTCGGTCTGCACGTCGGAGAACGAGCCCTCGGCAATCTTCCCGCCGAAATTCAGCACCACCACCTGACTGCAGATCGCGCTGACGAAATGCATGTCGTGCTCGATGACCAGCAGCGTCACGCCACGGGATTTCAGCAGGTCGAGATGCTGCTTCAGCTCCGCCGTTTCGGTCGCGTTCAGCCCTGCGGCCGGCTCATCCAGCATCAGCAGCGACGACGACGCCAGCGTGGCCCGCACCAGATCGATGCGCTTGCGAATGCCGTAGGGCAGCGCGCTGATCCGCTCGTGGGCGTATTTCTGCAACCCGCATTCTTCCAGCTCGCGCATCGCGCCGCGAATCCAGCGGTGGTTCGGGATCAGCCGGAACGGCTGCAGCAGATCCATCAGACCCGACGCCCGCACGTGCTGGCCGACCAGCAGATTGTCCAGAACGGTCAAGTGCGACATTAGCCGGATGTTCTGGAAGCTGCGCGCGATGCCGGCCTGGATGCGTCGGCGCGACGGCACCGCGGTCATGTCGCGGCCGTCGAGCGCGATGCTGCCGTTGCTGACGGCATAGACGCCGCTGATCAGGTTGAAGACCGTGGTCTTGCCTGCACCGTTGGGGCCGATCAGCGCCATCGAGGTCCCCTTGGTGACGTCGAAGGACAGGTCACGGATGACGCTGAGGCCTCCGAACGACTTGCCGAGGCCCTTCACCGACAGAAATGGCGCGGCCATCACGCGGCCTCCCGGACGAACTGCCGACGCAGATATTTCCCGAAGCCAGCGGTGATCAGGCCCTGCGGCCTGACCGCCATGAACAGGATGATGAAGATCGCAAACAGCGCATAGCGCCACTGCGCGCTGGCGCGCAGCAGTTCCGGCATCAGCGTGAAGATCAACGCGCCGACCAGCGGCCCCCAAACAGTCTGGGTGCCGCCAAGCAGGACATAGAGCACCGTATAGACGCTCAGCATCACGCTGAAATACTGCGCCTCGATGTAGTTGAAATAGTGCGCGTACAGCCCGCCGCCGATCGCCGCCACCGCGGCGCCGACCGTGAACGCGGCCACCTTGATCGCGCGGATGTTGATGCCCATCAGGTCCGACACCAGCGGGTCGCTCTTCACCGCGGTGAGATAGAGCGCGAACCGCGTGGTGGACAGCAGCGCCATGAAACCGATGACGCCGACCGCGGTGCCTATCACCGCGACCGCACCGACATGCGCGGTGACCGGATAGCCGGAGGCACCGCCAACCACATCCAGGTTGAGGAAGATCGCCGCGATCACCTGCCCCAGCGCGAAGGTCGCCAGCGCCAGATAGATGCCGTGAGTGCGGAGGATCGGGATAGCCACCAGCAGCGCCACGGCCGCGGCGAGCGCACCGCCGCAAGCAATGGCACCGACGACTGGAAAGCCCATCTCGTTGGTCAGGTATGACGCCGCATAGGCGCCGACCACCATGAAGCCGGCAATGCCGAGATTGAGTTGTCCCGCCGCCAGCGGCAGATATACAGCGTAAGCGGCGATCACGTTGAACGACAGCAGAACGAGGATGCCGAGATGATAGCCGCTCATCACAATTTATCCCTGGCCGCCGGCTTGCCGAGCAGCCCTTCGGGGCGGACGATCAGCAGCAGGAGCAACAATCCGTAGACGCAGATATTGACGAAGTCCGAGCCGAGCGACTGGATCGACAGCACCTCGACGAGACCGATCAGCAACCCGCCGATGATCGCGCCCCAGATGCTGCCCATCCCACCGACGATCATGGCGCTGACGCCCTTGAAGCCGAGATTTTCGCCCATGAACGGCGAGACCTGCAGGTAGCTGATCGCAAACAGGATGCCGCCAAGGGCAGTGAACAGCGCGTTGAAGACGAACAGCTGCGGCACCAGCGCGCCGACGTTGACCCCGAGCAGCGCGGCCGTATCGCGGCTCTCGGCGATGGCACGAATGCGGCGCCCGGCATTGCTCTTCTTCAGAAAGATCGAAAGACCGAACACGACGCCGAGCGAGATGATCAGGCTGATGAGCTGCGCCCCGCCGAGCACCACCGGACCGATCCGCATGTTGAAGTCGCCGATCACCTGCGGGAACGACTGTTGGTCGGAGCCGAGATAGATAATCGCAATGTTTTCCAGCAACACAAGGAAACCGAGCGAGCTGACAAGGGGCACTTCCGGGTCGCTGTTCTTGGCCGGACGGTACGTCAACCAGTACACCAGCAGCCCGACGAAACCGGCGCACAAGAACGCTGCACCGAAGGAGACGCTCCAGTGCCAGCCGACCTTGAGCATCGCCCACGACATCATGCCGCCGATCATGAACGTGCCAGGAATCGAAAAATTAAGGAACTTCAGAACACCGACCGCCAGCGTGAACGCCACAGCGATCAGCACATAAATTCCACCTAGCATAAGCCCGTTGATAACCTGCTGTACGATCATGCGCGCTTTTCGGTTTGAGCCGTCATACCAAATATCTTGCTTACAATGTTTGAGCGACCGAACGGCAACAGGCCGCATTCCCCATCTATCGCCGGCCTCCGTCCCGCGCAGCGCGCGCGCCGTTGCCACGCTCGATGCATCGTCAATATCGACGATCGCTTTGCGCCGCGCCCCCGGTCACTTCCCGAGCTTCCATCGCCCGCGAAGAAGACGGTGGGATCGGCGGCCGGACCATACGCTCCTTTGCCCGTATATTGCTAAACAACTTTGCTATTATTCAAAGTCAAATATTTAAGCAAGCCTTGCCGAATGTTTGCGCAAGATCCGGATTTGAGCGGCCGCTGGCCCATGGGTCACGCCGGCGCGCCCCGGCACACCTGCTCGCCACGGCACCGTCTCAACTTTTATTCGATTATTATCCTATTTCGACCTATAATCCGTTCCGTCCTGCTCAACGAGGGGCGCTGTCATGAGGCGTCTTGAGAGTGGAGCAGGATGCGGTGTCCCGCGCGCGTGCCTCGCAAGCACGCCCCGGGAGGCTGGAGGTCACCGTCCGGGCCCACTACGGGGCTCTGCCGCTCTTTGCCGGCTTGACGTGGACAGTGGCAACGCGGGGAAATCCCGCCGGAAACTGTCCCGGAAGAACGGTCCCTCAGCCATAAATCCCGCGGTGGCGCGCCGGCAGGCGCCGCGATCCATCGCAAGATGGACCGCGTCCCAACCACCACAACCGCGCCTGCCGGCGCGCCGCTCCCCTCATGTCCCGAGGGGAGAACTGCTCATACCTCGGACGCCATCGGCGCCGCGAGAACGGCAGAGCTTGGCTGTTTGACATTCAAATCGGAATTTGAGCGACACGCGCGGCTATGACGCGCAGATGCGCTGCACGTGGCGCCGACCGTCCGGCTCTCAGCCGCGTTTGACGGCGGAGAAGTAGTCGGGCGCCCCGATCTGTCCGCCCTTGAGCGCGATCTCGCGGCCGTCGCAGGACGGATCGTCGGCATAGGCGCGGCACAGCGGGGCACCCGGCGCAATCGGCGCCAGCGCGGTCAGCGCGTAGATGCCCATGGCGAGCGTCGCGTGGCCGGACGTGTCGCCGCCGGCGACCACGCAGCGGCGCAGCCGCGCCTTGCGCATCACCTGGTCGAGCAACTGCCCGAGCCCCTTGCCGATGCGATCGTTGACCGCGCCGCTGGCGCTGCCGCTGGTGGCGATGGCGGCGCCGAGCGCGGCGACGCCGGGGTCGTCGGGGCCGGCGGCCGTAAAGATGAGCGGATCGCGTCCCCGGCCGATGGCCGCCAGCGCGTCGTCCGCGGCCTGTCCGATCGCCCGCGCCCAGTCATCCGGATCCACCGCGCGCGTGGCATCGATCCGCAGCGCGGCGAAGCCGTTGTCGCAGGCATGGGCGATCTGCCCGGCGGTCACCGGCGAACAGGAACCTGACACGCAGGCGATGCGGTCGACGCCGCTGCGAACGGCGCGCTCGTCCGCCTTGTCGAGCAGGCCGCAGGCCTGCCAATACGCCACCAGCGCGTATTCGACGCCCTGCGATCCGACGGCGAACACGGGCCGTCCGCCACGTTCCCAGATCAGGCGGCCGGCCTCGATCAGCGTCTCCTCGTCGACGACGTCGAGCGCAACGATGCGCGCGCCCTGCGCCAGTTCATGCGCGAGAACGGCGTCACCGCGGCCCTGCTTCATGGAAACGAGATCGACCAGACCCATCGGCCGGCTGGTCTGGCGTGCGAGATGGCGACGCACGTCGGCCTCGTCCATGGGCGTCACCGGATGGCGGGCCATCACCGGATGGCGATCCAGCCGGTGCGCAGTTCCTGCCACCGCGGCGAACAGGTTGCCGAAGGCCTGGTAGCGCCCGATCGCCGGCGCCGCGACGACGAATGGAGTCCAGCCCTCCGCAAACACGCCGGCAGCGATATCGATGGCGCGGCCGATCGATCCGACATGCGGCGCCGAATCCAGTGTCGAGCAGATCTTGTAGTGCACCACCGGCGCATGCAGGGCTGCCAGCGCGGCGAATAGTCCCGGCAGATGGGCGTCCATCCAGTCCGGCGTCTGCGACCTCGCAATGCCGGCAATGCCGACCCCGCGGTAACCGGCAAAACGTTTCAGGCGTTCGGGCGTCGGCGCATCCAGGAACAGCGCCGTCGGCAGGCCGGCGAACGACATCACCTCCATGGTCGATGTCGAACCGGTGAAGTCGTCGCCGTAGAAGCCGAGCAGCAGCCCGTCGGGCAGCGCACGCGGAGCCGCAAGGCCGGTCATGCGAAGGAGCCCGCAAGGGCCTTGGCCAACGCCGGATGGCTGCGCGCATGGACCTCGAGCGGGATGCCGGCCATCGCCGCCTCGTAGGCGCAGCGAAGGCTGGTGACGCCGGCCGCCGGGCCATCGGGATGGGCCATGATGCCGCCGCCCGCGGTCACGATCAGATCGCCGGAGCCCAGCCCCTGAAAGGTCGCCGGTGCCTGCCGCGCCGACTGGCCGGACGAAAACACCGGCATCGCCAGGCACGGCTTGTGCGCGAACATCGGCGTGAGGCAGGCTTTCGCCGAAGCGATGACGCTGTCATCGTCTTCGTAGAATTTGCTCTGCAGGCCATTCACATGCATGTGGTCGGCGCCGGCCAGCCGCCAGAACTTCTGCCACGCCACATAGGACCAGCCGAGCAGCGGGTGACGGCCGAGATAGCCCCAGCCGTTGCGATGCGCATGGATCGGCAGTTGCGTGTGCCGTCCCAACTCGATCATGCCGACCAGACCGACCGAGTTGAGACTTGCCATGATGCAGGTGCCGCCCTGCGCCACGACGAAATCATGGCGCCGGCGCATCTGGTCGAGGTCGCCGGTCAGGTTGAAGGCGATCATCACCTTCTTTCCCGTGCGGTCGGCGTGCCGGTCGACCACCTCCATGACCGCCCGCACGCGATCCTCGAACGGACAGGCCGGACCGTCCGACTGCAACTCGTCATCCTTGACGAAATCGATGCCGGCCTCGCACAGCACCGAGACAAGCTGGGCGGTCTCGACCGGCCCGAAGCCGACCGACGGCTTCACGATCGACCCGATCAGCGGTCCGTTGGCCACGCCGGTCAGGGCGCGGGTGCCGGCGACGCCGAACTTCGGGCCGGGATAGGCGTCGGCAAAAACGTCCGGCAGCCGGATGTCCAGCAGACGCAACCCGGACGCCTGCTTCAGTTCGAACAGATTGCCGGCGACCGTGGCCATCAGATTGGGAAGCGACGGGCCGATGTTGTCGATGGGCCATGACAGCGTCACCCGCGCCTGCCGGATGGCGGTGGAGTCTGCCGGGCGACTCGCGCCGGGCAATGCCATCCGGTCGGCGGTGCCGACGATCTCCAGGGCTTCGACGCGCGCGGCGGCGCGTTCTTTCAATTCCGGCGTCTCTCCCGGCACCGCAACGAACGTGCCGCTGGACTGCTCGCCGGCCATGGTCTCGGCGGCCTTGCGGGGATCGAAGGCCGTTTCCAGCAGGTAGTCGGCTTCGATGCGTTTGAAGGAAGTCATGGTTGTCTCCAACGAAGCAGCGCCCCCCTGAATGGGAGCGCTGCGAGATTGTTCCGGCCGGCTTGCCGCGGACAGCGACGCCGGCAGGCATGGGTTAGCTGCCTAGGCGCCGGTTCCGGCGCGCAGGGCCACCGGCTCGGCGCTGCGGCCAACCAGATATACGACGATCGCCGACACCAGCATCACGCCGCCGACCACCAGCATCGAGATCTGGTAGGATCCCGTGGCATCCTTCACGGCGCCAGTGATGAAAGGCGCGGCGAAGCCCGCGGCATTGCCGACCGTATTGATCAGCGCGATGCCCGCTGCGGCGCCGGCGCCGGACAGGAAGCGTGCCGGGATCGCCCAGAAGTTGGGAAGCGCCGAGAAGATGGCACAGGCCGTGATGGTGATCGTGGCGATCGTCATGGCGGGCGATCCCATCGTCAGCGCCACCGGGATCGACAGCGCTCCGACCAGCGCCGGGACCCCGACGTGCCACCATTGCACACCACGCTTCGAAGCGTCCTGGCTCCAGAAATACAGCGCGAACGCCGCCGGCAGGTAGGGTACCGCCGTGATCAGCCCCTTCTCCAGGACGCCGAACTTGGTACCGAACTGAGCCTCAAATCCGGAGATGATCGTCGGCAGGAAAAAGGCCAGCGCATAGAGGCCGTAGACCAGACCGAAATACACCAGCGCCAGCGCCCACACGCGCCCGTTCAGCAACACGCTGCCGACCATGGCGCCCTGCGGGTTGCTCTTGGCGCGTTCCTCATTTTCGAGCGCACGGGTCAGCCACGCTTTTTCTTCGGGCGTCAGCCATTTCGCGTCGGCGGGTTTGTCGACGAGATAGTACCAGGCGATGATGCCGACGACGATCGCCGGCACAGCGACGCCAAAGAACATGATGCGCCAGCCGGCAAGACCGAAAGCGCCGTCAGCCTGCAACAATAGCCCCGCGAACGGCGCACCGAGCACGGTGGTCAGCGGCTGGGCGATGTAGAACAACGCCAGGATCCGGCTGCGATGCTGCTGCGGCACGCACAGGCTGAGATACAGGATCGCGCCCGGAAAGAACCCGGCTTCGGCAACGCCGAGCAGGAACCTCAGCGCATAAAGGCCCTCGGCGCTGCTGACCCAGGTAAACAGCAGCGCGATGATGCCCCAGGTCACCATGATCCGGGCCAGCCAGCGCCGCGCGCCGAACCTGTGCAGCGCCAGATTGCTGGGAATCTCAAGCAGAATATAGCCGACGAAAAACACGCCCGCGGCGAATCCGAATTGCGCGGCCGTGAGGCCGAGATCTCTGGTCAGGCCGTTGGGACCGGCGAAGGAGATCGCAGTCCGGTCGAGAAAATTGATGAAGAACATGAGCGCGATGAACGGCACGACGCGCAGCGATATTTTGCGCACCGCAGATTGTTCGACGCTCGCGGCTGTGTTTGCAGGCATGGTTTCCCCCTGTGGCCCTATTGAGTTTTGTTGTTTTGTTTTGGTTGGCTTGGGCACGCGCGTGCGTTGCGACGCACGTGCCCCCTGATCGTCGTCAGGTGATGCGACGGATGCTTTCCGCGATCTCGTCGTGATCGAACACCTTGATCCAGTCGTCGCGCATCAGCCGTGGCTTGCCGAAGGTGATGGCCTTGTTGCAGGCGTCGGAGAACTGGCCGTTGATTTGCTTGAAGGTCACCGCAGCCAGGATCGTCATGTGGCCGAGCAGGAAATCCCGCGCACAGTCGGCGGGCACGCCGCGTGCAACCACCTCGTCCATGGCCTCGCGCATCACGTCCAGCAAGGTCGCGCACACGGTTTCGGAAAGGCCGGGCTCCAGCAGGGCCATTTGCTCCACGGTGACGCGATAGGAGCGAACGATCGGCTGGTAGATCACCTTGGCGATCGCCTCGCCCAGCTCGAAGGCCTCGTCCGGCCCCTGCATCAAAGCGCTGACGATGGATTGCGGCGCGCGAACGCCACCGAAATAATCCGGCACGCCTGGGCCATGAACTTCGGCGTTGAAGATATCGGGATGGCAGGGGTGGGTGACGAAGTACACCAGATCCTTGTTATCCGGCAGATGGCCGGCGAAGGGCGCGGCGGCGTCCAGCGTCATGACCATGGTGCCGGGCTTCAGGCGCGGTGCGATGGCCGCCGACAATTTGCCGATCAGGGTGTCCGGCACCGCCAGGATGACCACCTTGGCGCCATCGAGCGCAGCATCATCCGACACCGCGACAATGCCCAACTCCTCCTTCAGGCGCTTCTGGCCCGCTTCGCCTGGCTCGACATGACGCACCGTAAACGGCGATCCGATCAGATTCTTGGACAGGCGCATGCCCATCTTGCCGCCTGCGCCAAACAGCGCGATCGCTACGCTCATCTCGTATTCCTCCCGTTTCCCGTTCCGTCTGCGGCTGCGCCAGCACATCGCCGGCGCACAGCCTCGTCGGAACCCGGGCCTCGCACCGCCTTCATGCAGAGGGATGCGTTGGCCCAAAGTGGTATAATGACTACATAAGTGGTATGATCACTATATCACTAATACTGGTCCCGCAAGTCGAAGTTGGAGAGGACTGTGGATCGCCTGTGGCAAGCAGCAGGGCTGCCATGGCGGCGGCAAGTATGTGATATGTTGAGATAATGACCCGCCAACCGATCCAGCGCCGAAAACTCTACCAGGACGTCCATGACCGCCTGACACAGCGCATTCGCAGTGGCGAATGGGCGCCGGGCGACCATCTGCCTTCGGAACGCGAGCTGATGGACTTCTACGGGGTGGGGCGGCCAGCCGTGCGCGAGGCGCTGCAGACCCTGGCGCGTTCGGGGATCGTCGAGATCACGCACGGCGAGCGGGCGCGGGTGGCGGTGCCTACCGCCCAATTGCTGATCGAGCAGATCGCGAGTGGCGCCCAGCATCTGCTGCGCACCCAACCCGGAACGCTGGAGCATATGAAGGAGGCCCGCGTCTTCCTCGAGGCTGGCCTGGCCAACATCGCAGCCCGGCGTGCGACCGCCGACGACGTGGCGCGGCTGCGGGTGCAACTCGCCGAACACCGCGCGGCGCTGGTGGAGCCGGAGATCTTTCTGGCGCGCGACATGGCCTTCCACCGGGAGATCGCAGCGATCAGCGGCAACCCGATATTTCCCGTCATCGTCGAAGCCCTGCTGAAATGGGCCAGCGAATACTATCACTCGATCGTGCGCGCACCGGGCGTCGAAAATCTGACCCTCGCCGAGCACGAGCGCATCGTGGAAGCCATCGCCGAACACGATGCCGCCGGCGCGGAACAGGCCATGCGGGATCACTTGCTGCGCGCCAACCTGCTCTATCGCAACCTCGAAGGCGCGGCGACCTCGACTGCTGCCGCGCCCGACCGAAGCGTAGCCCGCTGACGACATGACGGCACCGGCAGCAGAGCCGGTGTTCGCAATACGAGATGTTCGGCGCGGCGTAGAACAACGCGGGCGAAACGAAGCGCAGCCGTTACGACACGCCGATGTGCTGCACGAAGCGCCGGGTTTCGCCGATCGCAATGTGGATGACACCGGGCTTGCGGGAAAACTCGCCGTCGAAATCCACCGGGCTGGCATAGCCGAGCCACGGCTCGATGCACAGGAACGCCGCGCCCGGTTTCGACCACAGGCCGAGCTGGTGAAAGCCCTGCCAGGACAAATCGATGGTCGGCGCGCCCGGCGCCATGTAGCGCAACGACGTGCTGGCGAGCTGGTCGATGACGATGGCGTCGTCGACGAACAGCTCTTCCGACAGCGCCAGCGCACCGCCCTCGACCGGCGACGGCTCCGATTGCGCGCGCAAGAGCCCGCCATCGAGACGCCGCACCGGCGCCGGTTCGGCGTCGGAGAACACCAGGGTGTGCGATGCCTTGTCCTCGGCGCCGGGCAGCGGCCAGGCGAAGGCGGGATGTGCGCCGATCGAGGCCGGCATCATCTCGTCGCCGGTATTGCTGACCTCATAGGTGATGACCAGCGCGTCGTCATCCAATGCATAGGTGACTGCCAGCCGGAACGCGAAAGGATAGTGCGCACGGGTCTCGATATTGTCCTGCAGCACCAGGGTGCACGACAGCGGTTCGCGCTCCGCCCAGACGAAGCGCTGGTCGCGCGCAAAGCCATGCTGGGTCATCGGATAGGTCTTGCCGCGATGACGCAGCACGTCGCCCTTCAGCCGGCCCACGATCGGAAACAGGATCGGCGCATGGCGCGGCCAGGCGGGGCCCGCCTGCCACAGTAGTTGCTGCCCGGTGGCATCCTGGAGCGAGCACAGTTCGGCGCCGTCGGCCTTGACGGTCGCGGTGATGCGGCCGTTGCTCAGGGTGTGGCGATCCATGGCGGGCCTCGATCGTGATGTCCTGGCCGATGAACGCGGCGGCTACTGTCGCTTTCGTCCGGCCGGAGCCGCTGCAGGGCCCGGCGGCGGTGCTTGCGCCGGGGCGCTGGTGCTGCCGGTGCTCGCCCCGAACAGCAGACGGGTCGGATTGCGGTCGAGATTGTTCACGGCGCGGCTGATGTCTGCCAGCGTGCGGCGGCCATCGGCCATCAGCGCGCCCGACCGCTTGTCGAGGTTCTCGGTGAGTTCATGGAACGACTTCACGGCCAGCGTGAGTTCGCCGCCGTCCTTGCCGCCGGCCAGCGCATCGAGGCCGAGCAGGATGTTGTCGGTGCGCGCCACCACGCCGTCGGCCTTGCTCATGATGCCGTCGGTCTTGCCCATCACGCTGTCGATCTTCAGCATGATGCCGTCGATCACTTCGGAGTTCTTCGCCAGCGTTGCCGTGAAGGTCTCGACATTGCGCAGCGAATTCTTCACCGACTCCTGGTTCTCGGAGACGATGCGATTGACGTTCTGCAGCGTCGCCTTGATCGCTTCGGAAATGTCCTGCACCGCATTGGGGTCCGCGGTGAGCGTCGGCACGCCGTCCTGGTCGAGCGGCACGGCGGGCGCGGCTTCGTCGCCGCCCTTCAGCGAGATTGCCGAGACACCGGTGAGCCCCTGGAACTCGAGACCGACCAGCGTGTCCTTGCGGATCGGCGCATTGTTCTCGACCATTGCCAGTGCGACCACGCGTCGCGGATTGTCGATCTTCACCGAGATGACTTCACCGACCCTGATACCATTGAAGTTGACATTGCCGCCGTTGCGCAAACCGGATGCGGGGCCCTCGAACACGATGCGCAGCGGGCTGCGCAGCTTGGTGCTGTGCAGGTTCTGGAACCAGAGCACAAAGCCGAACGCCGCCGCGATCACCGCCAGCGTGAACGTTCCGATCAGGACGTAATTCGCCCGCGTTTCCATCCAACCAACTCCAGTAGCAACTAGCCGACAACGGCCCGTCCGCGTTTTCCGTGGAAGTATTCCCGCAGCCACGGATGCTGCGAGGCAAGCATGTCCGTCATGGTGCCTTGGGCAATGATCTTGCCCTCGCCCAACACGGCGATCCGGTCACACGCTGTATGAAGGCTGTCCAGATCATGAGTTACCATGAAAACGGTCAGGCCCAAAGTCCGCTGCAGCGTGCGCACCAGTTCATCGAAGTCGCCGGCGCCGATCGGATCGAGTCCCGAGGTCGGCTCGTCCAGGAACACGATCTCCGGATCGAGCGCCAGCGCGCGCGCCAGCGCGACGCGCTTGATCATGCCGCCCGACAGTTCCGACGGGAAGCGTTCGGCGACGTCCGGCTTCAACCCGACCATTCCGAGCTTGGCGATGGTGATCTCGTCGAGCAGGCGCTGCGAGATGTTGAGATATTCGCGCATCGGAAACTGGATGTTCTGCATCACCGTCAACGACGAGAACAACGCGCCGTGCTGGAACAGGACGCCCCAGCGGCGCTCGATGGCGCGCCTTGCCGCGAAGTCGGCGCTGTCCATATCGGTGCCGAACACCTCGATGTGGCCGGCGACCTTCGGCATCAACCCGATGATGGTGCGCGTCAGCACCGACTTGCCGGCGCCGGATGCACCGACGAAGCCGAGAATTTCGCCGCGGCCGACGTCGAGATTGAGTCCATCGAGCACATGCCGCGGGCCGAAATCGACGCGGAGGTCGCGGACCCGGATGATGGGCTCGAACGGGGTTGCCGGCATCGTCAGATTCCGATCGATGCGAAGAAGATGGCGAACACACCATCCATGACGATCACCAGGAAGATCCCCTTCACCACCGACGCGGTGGTGTGCTGGCCCAGCGACTCCGCACTGCCCTGCACGGCAAGGCCTTCGACGCAGGCGACGATGCCGATCACCAGTGCCATCACCGGCGCCTTGATCATGCCGACCAGGAAGTGATTGATCGAAATGGCATCGCGCAATCGCGACAGGAAGGCTTCGGGGTCGACGCCGCCATACAGCCAGGCGACAAGACCGCCGCCGTACAACGCGGCCATGCCGCCGAGGAAAGTCAGGATCGGCAGCGCGATCACCAAAGCGATCATGCGCGGCAGGATCAGCACCTCGATGGGATCGAAGCCCATGGTGCGTAGCGCGTCGATCTCCTCGCGCATCTTCATCGAACCGAGTTCGGCGGTGTAGGCGCTGCCGGAGCGGCCGGCGACCATGATGGCGACCAGCAGCACGCCGAGTTCCCGCAGCACCAGCAGACCGAGCATATCGACCACGAACACGTCGGCGCCGAACTTGCGGAAGTGGAAGATGCCCTGCTGCGCGACGATGGCGCCAATCAGGAAGGTGATCAGCACCACGATCGGCACCGCGCGCCAGCAGACCTGTTCGAGATGGTGGACCGTCGATGTCAGCCGGAACTGGGAGGGACGAACGAGCACGCGCAGCCAGGCCGCGATCACGGCGCCGGCCATGTCGATCAGCGCGACCAGCCCCGTTCCGATGCCGACGACGCTGCGGCCGACGCCGTCCAGCATGTCGGTGATCAACATCCCCTGCTTGACGCTCGGCGCCGCCGGTTTGACCCGCTGCACTTCATCCACGAGGCTGGAATAGTTGGCGGACAGGCCGGCGATCTTCGCCTCAATGCCGCCCTGGGTCAGCGAGCGGCGCAGCCGCTCGATCAGCCAGGCGCCGAACGTGTCGAGCTTGGAGACCTGGGAAACGTCGATGAAGATGTTCGGCCGGCTGCCGGTCAGCTTCTCGGCATCGGTCACCAGCCGTTCCAGCGCCGGGGCGAAGGACGCCGTCCACGAACCCGCGGCGCACAACGCAAGGCCATCGCCCTTGGCGACCTGTTCCAGACTCGGTCCGCCGCTCACGGCCGGCTCCTGCGCTCGTTTACCCTGTACATTTACCAAAGTCTTAACACGGAGCGGGTAATCCGAGAGTGTCCACACGATGGTATGGTTAATTCCAGCCCATATGATCCGCCGCGAAGTGAAAGACTGCGATTGCGTCGCAAACAAGTTCGAGCGTGACGTATACTTCGATGGATGCATCAATTTATTGTCGTCGCCGGCGCGGTAATCCCTCGCCTGCCCGATGCTCAAGACCCGAAGGCCGCCCTTGTCCGACGTCGACAATTCCCGATCGATCGCCCTCACCGCCCGGATCGAGCGCTGGCCGATCGCCGGCGCCTTCACCATCAGCCGCGGCGCCAAGACCGAGGCCGTGACCGTCACCGCGGAACTGTCGCGCGGCGGCGTGACCGGGCGCGGCGAATGCGTGCCCTATGCGCGCTATGGCGAGACCCCGGAAGCCACGCTTGCGGCGATCCTGTCCACGCAGGCGGCGTTCGACGGCGGCATCGGCATCCCCGCGCTGCAGGCTGCCTTGCCGTCCGGCGCCGCCCGCAACTCGCTGGACTGCGCCCTGCTCGACCTCGACGCCAAGGCCAGCGGCCGGCGGATCTGGGACCTGCTCGGCCGGCCTGCGCCACGCGCCTGCACCACCGCCTATACGATCTCGCTGGGCACGCCGGAGGCGATGGCGGCCGCCACCGCCAAGGCCGCGCACCGACCGCTGCTGAAGATCAAGCTCGGAGGCGACGGCGACGCCGCCCGGATCAAGGCGGTCCGCAAGGAAGCGCCGGAGTGCGAGTTGATCGTCGATGCCAACGAGGCGTGGACGCCGGACAACCTGGTGGAGAACCTCGCCGCCTGCGAAGCCGCCGGCGTAACGCTGGTGGAGCAGCCGCTGCCGGCCGGCAAGGATGCCGCGCTGGCGCGAATTCGTCGGCCGATGGCGATCTGCGCCGACGAAAGCGTCCACGACCTCACCTCGCTGCAGGGGCTGCGCGATCGCTATGACGCCATCAACATCAAGCTCGACAAGGCCGGCGGCCTGACCGAGGCGCTGGCGATGGCCGACGCTGCGCAGGCGCTTGGCCTGGAGATCATGGTCGGCTGCATGGTGGCCACGTCGCTGGCGATGGCACCGGCGATGCTGCTCGCCCGCCAGGCCCGCTATGTCGACCTCGACGGCCCGCTCCTACTCGCAGGCGACCGCGACGACGGCCTGCGCTACGACGGCAGCACGGTCTTTCCGCCCGACTCCGCACTCTGGGGCTGATCGCCGGCTGTGGGCGTGCCTGCGCGATGGCGGCCGAACCACATGATGGCGGCGCCACCGCAGGCCAGCGCGGCCATGGCCAGATAGACGCTCTGCCCATAGCGCGCATAGATCGCGCCGGACAGGACGGCGGCCGAGCTCATGACGATCCCCGTGCAGGCAGTCATGGTGCCCTGCGCACGCGCCGTGAGATGGCCGGGGACGTGGCGGACCAGCAGGCCCATAGTTCCAACCTGGGTCAGCCCGAAGGTCAGGCCGTGCATCGGCTGGATCGACGCCAGCACCGGCAGCGCAAGTTCCTGTGCCGTGATCAGCCAGCGCGCCACCGCGCACAGGCCGCCCAGCACCACCAGCAAGGCCGGCGGCAGGCTGAACCGCGGCGACAGCGCGAACACCGCGATCTCCGCCACCACGCCCAGCGACCACAGGCCGGCGATGGTCAGACCGCCGAGCCCCGAGGTCTGCCAGGTGATGGAGGCGACGGTGTAATAGGCGGCATGGCTGCCCTGGATCAGCGCAGTCGCCGCCATGATGGTGAGGAAGCCCCTGTCGCGCAGCAGCCCTGAGACGCCGGCCTGCGCCGGATGCGCGACCCGGCGGCTCTCCAGCGGTTGCAGGCCGAGGCTGGCGATGGCGCCGAGCGCCGCCATACCGGCAATGACCCAGATCAGGTGCCGGGCGGAGATGACCTCGACCAGCAGGCCGCAGGCCAGCGCCCCGACCACGAAGGCCGCCGATCCCCACAGCCGCAGCGGCCCGTAATCCAGCCCGTAGCGGGCCACGCCCTTCAACGCGTAGCCGTCGGTCAGCGGCACCATCGGCGTCCACACGCAGGCGGTGAAGGCAAAGGCGATGAAGATCGCCAGCGGCTGCTCCAGCAGCCCGACCACGGCGAAGCCCAGCGCGGTCAAGAACGCGGTGGCGATCATAGCGGCGCGCAGCGAACGGCGCCGCTCGGCGAGGCCGGTAATGAAAGGCAGGATGGTGAAGCGAGTGACCGACGGCACCGCTGTGATGATACCGATCCATGACGGATCGATGCCCACCGCCTTCAGCCAGACCGGGAAAAACGGCAGATAGGTACCCACCGAGCCGAACACCGCGCCGTAGAACAGCGCCAGCCGCACCGCGAATCGATGGGGCACTGTTGACGAAGCGATGGGGATTTTTGCCTCGACTGCCATCAATTCAATTGCGATTCGGCTGATATCATGGTGATCGTTACATGAAAGCGCAGTGATTTGCGCCGCGAGTTTAGCCATGGCCGACGAAGCATTTGCCCTCTCCCCGATTTCCGCCCGCGCATCGCTGCCGAGCGAAGCGGACTACGATGCGATTCGCGAAGCCTTCATGGAGACGTCGCGCGGTCGCTGGTTTCTTGCCGAATACACCAAGCGCAACCGCAACGCCGATACCGGCATGGTGCTCGAAGCGGTCACCCGCTTGGAAGCCAACCTCGCCGCGCAGAAACAGGCGCCCACCATTGTCGGCCTGATCGCCTCGCTCGGCGCCATCCGCTCGGCGATCCGCGACGCCAAGGTCACCGCGGCCGAGGCGATGCCGCGCTTCGATGACGACGAGACGCTGTCTGCCGCACGCAACGGCGCACGGATCATTCGCGAGATCGCATGGACCTTGCGCGAATGCGGCGCCGACGTCAGGATCTGCGATCTCCTGGATACCCAGGTGCAGGCCATCGATGCCGGCCAGCAGCGTACCGCCACCGCAGACAGTCGTGCCGCCGTGCTGGCGTCGTTCGACGTGCTGGTGCAGCGGATTGAACAACTCGCGACCGGAGATGCCCCGCGCGCTGCCGCGCCTGCCGCCACGGCACCTGCAGCAGTACCGCCCGAGCAGCCCGCCGCGTCCGCGGAAAAACACGCAGCTTCAGTGACGCCGCTGTTTCGCCATGCGGCCGAAGCGCCTGCGGATTTCGCTGCGCCCGAATTGGGTAAAGCGGCGGCACAGCCGGAAGTAGCTGCACTGACCGACGCTACGTCGCCTGCCGAAGCGGTCGCGTCTGAAGCGATGATATCTGAAGCGGTCACGTCTGTAGAATACGACCAACCGGCTGACGTTGCAGAGGCGATGGTCGAATCGCCCGCATCCATGGCGCAAGCCGTCGACGTGAATTCGCCGACGCTGGCGGACATCGCATTCGCTATCGATGAAGATATTGCGACGTCCGAGGTTGCTGAAGTCGCGCAGCACGACGCTCAAGAGATCGCCGATGATCGGGCCGTGCTCGACATTGTCGCCCTGGAAATGGCCGCGCCGGACCTCAGCGAGCCCGAGATGGTCCTATCGGAAACCATCGTTCCCGAGATGGAAGCGCCGCAACGCGCCCAACCGGACATGACCGCAGCGGTCGCGCCGGTAGCCGAAGCTATCGCAGCGCCGCAGCCTGAGCCCGAGGCACCATCGCAGCCGTCGCTCGGCGCGGCCCTGATCGCCGGTGGCGTGATCCCGCATCCGAACACCCCGGCCAACGATCCGCTGACGCCGATACGCCGCATGAGTCAGGCCGAGAAGATCGCGTTCTTCTCGTAACTGCTGTTCGATTCCGGCAGTCGGTGCTTCCCGGTTGAAGCGCGCGCATACCTCGCGCCGCTTGCGGGGCGAGGTAAAGTTAAGCGCTGCGCCAGCTTCAACTCTGTGATTCGGACTCTACGCGATCAATTTCGCATAGAGGTCGGCGTCGACATTGCCGCCGGACATCACGATCACCACGATCTTGCCGCGTGCCTCGAAGCGGCCCGACAACAGCGCCGCCAGACCGACCGCGCCGCCCGGCTCGGCCACCAGCTTCAGCTCGCGAAACGCGAACTTCACCGCTTCGCCCACTTCCGCATCGGAGGCGACGACGCCCTGCGCCAACAGTCGCTCATTGACCGCAAAGGTCAGTTCGCCCGGCATCGCAGCCATCAGCGCGTCGCAGATGGTGCGGCCCTGAGCCGCGTGTGGCTGGCGCTTGCCGGCGCGCAGCGAGATGGCGTGATCGTCGAACCCTTCCGGCTCCGCACACATGATAGAGGCCTGCGGAAAGCGGGCTTTCACCGCGGTGGCGATGCCGGCGATCAGTCCGCCGCCGGAGGCCTGCGCCACCACGACATCCGGCGCCAGCCCGAGCGCGGCCAGATCCTCGGCGATCTCGCGACCGACGGTGCCCTGCCCGGCCATCACGAAGGGATCGTCATAGGGCGGCACCAGCGTTGCGCCGCGCGGACCGGCGATGGCGCGGGCGATCGCTTCGCGATCTTCTTTGTCGCGATCGTACAGCACCACTTCGGCGCCATAGCCCTTGGTCTTCTCGCGCTTCGACACCGGCGCGTCCGACGGCATGACGATGGTCGCCTGCATGCCCAGGATCTGCGCCGCCGCGGCAACGCCCTGCGCATGATTGCCGGACGAGAACGCCACCACGCCGCCGCTGCGCGCGCTTTGCGGAATCGACGACAGCTTGTTGAAGGCGCCACGGAACTTGAACGATCCGGTCCGCTGCAGCATTTCGGGTTTCACGAACACCCGCGCCCCGGTCAGCGCATCGAGCGCCGGCGAGGACAGCAAGGGGGTGCGGACCGCATAGGGTGCGATGACCAGGGCGGCGGCGTCGATGTCCGCGGCGCTGATCGGCAGAAGAACAGAATTTTCCATGCGCAGTTTGTAACGCCGCCCGCCCTGGTCAGGCAAGGTCGGCAGCAGCGATCAGGCCGCCACGCGCGGATGCCCCGGCGCCGGATCGGGACCGGCAATGCCGGGCTCACTGCGTACCCTGGCGATATTGCCGATGAAGGCCCGGGCTGAAATATCCCATGACTGGGTTGCGGCAAACCTTAGGCAGTCCTGCGGCGAAAGCTTGAGCGCGCCCAGGCAGGCCTCCTGGAGGTTCTCGCTGAGCACACCGACAGGGGCGTCGCCGATCACGTCGCGCGGGCCGGTCACCGGGAACGCGGCCACCGGCACGCCGCTGGCAAGCGCCTCCAGCAACACCAAGCCGAACGTATCGGTGCGGCTGGGAAACACGAACACGTCGGCGGCGGCATAGGCCACTGCCAGCGCTTCGCCCTGCAGGGAACCGAGGAAGACGGCGTTCGGATAGTCCCGCTGCAGAGCGGCTCGCGCCGGACCGTCGCCCACCACCACCTTGGTGCCGGGCAGGTCGAGCGCCAGGAAGGCCTCGAGATTCTTCTCCACCGCCACGCGGCCGACCGACAGGAAGATCGGCTTCGGCAGGCCGAGATCAGCCTTGCGCGGATGGAACAGTTTGCTGTCGACACCGCGTGGCCACAGCACGACATTGCGGAAGCCGCGACCGCGCAATTCGGCCGCCAGCGCCGGCGTCGCCGCCATCACCGCGGCGCTGGCGCCGTGGAAGCGACGCAGCCCGGCCCAGATCCAGGATTCCGGGATCGGCAGCCGCGCCGAGATGTATTCCGGGAACCGGGTGTGGAAGCTGGTGGTGAACGGCAGGCCGCGACGACGGCAATAGGCCCGCACCGCAAAGCCGATCGGGCCTTCGGTGGCGATGTGGATGTTGTCCGGCCGCGCCGCCTTGATCAGGCGCGCAATCTTGGCGCGGCCCGGCAGTGCCACGCGCAAATCGGGATAGCTCGGCAGCGCGATGGTGCGAAACGATTCCGGCGTGAGGAAGCTGACCTCGACGCCGAGCGTCCGGGCGGCCTCGGCCATCATGGTCAGCGTGCGCACCACGCCGTTCACCTGCGGGTGCCAGGCGTCGGTGGCGACCAGGATTCGCATCAGGCGGCCCGCGCCGCGATGGCGGGCACCGGTGCCGCGCGGCGCAGCGGATCGGTCCAGGTGATGATCTCGAAACTGCCATCCTCGTGCTCGGCCAGCGCCGTGCAGCTCTCGACCCAGTCGCCGCAATTCATGTAGCGGACGCCGTGATCGTCGCGGATCGCCGCGGTGTGGATGTGGCCGCAGATCACGCCATCGGCGCCATGGCGACGCGCCTCGTTGGCCAGCGTCTCCTCGAACGCGCCGATGTAGTTGACGGCGTTCTTGACCTTGAGCTTGGCCCATTGCGACAGCGACCAGTAGGGCACGCCGAACCAGCGCCGGAAGGCGTTGACGACGCGATTCATCTGGATGGCGAAATCATAGGCCTTGTCGCCGAGATGGGCGAGCCAGCGCGCGTTCTGAACCACGAGGTCGAAGATGTCGCCGTGGATCACCAGATAGCGCTTGCCGTCGACGCCCTCATGAATGGTGTTCTCCACCACCTCGATGCCGCCGAAATGCGTGCCGTAGTAACTGCGCAGGAATTCGTCGTGATTGCCCGGCACATAGATGATCTTGGCGCCCTTGCGCGCCTTGCGCAGCATCTTCTGCACGAAGTCGTTGTGGGACTGCGGCCAGTGCCAGCCGGACTTCAGCGCCCAGCCATCGACGATGTCGCCGACCAGATAGATGGTATCGGCATCGTGGGTGCGGAGAAAATCGAGCAGCCGGTCTGCCTGCGAACCCCGCGCGCCCAGATGGACGTCGGAGATAAACAAAGTGCGAAAGCGCCGCTCGTTGCCTTCACTCATCACGTCTCTTTCCATGCCGAGCAGCTACCAGAGTCCCATGACGGCGCGATGACGCCTACGCCGCGAGCGGAGCTGCAGTCCGCTCGAAACATACCAACGTATAGATCCCGAACGGCGCCACCTTGCGACGCTCGATCAATGTCGCGTCCGAATTGGCGTGGGCCCAGGCCTGCAGCCGCGCGAACGGGAACTCAGGCCGCAGGCCGAGCGCGCGGGTCTTCACCGCAGCCCAGCGCTCAACCGCTGCGGCAAGGCCGGTTTCCGAATAGAGATGATTGACCAGAATGATGCGGCCACCGGGTTTGACCACGCGGTGGCACTCCGACAGCACCTGCTCGGGATTGGCGACCAGAGTGATGACGAACTGCGCCACCACGCAGTCGAAGGTCGCGTCAGCAAACGTCATCGCGTGCGCATCCATCTGCTGCACGTCTTTGACATAGGGATACCGGCCGCTGGCCATCTTGGCCCGCGCCTTCTCCAGCATCGGCGCACTGAGATCGATGCCGGTGATTTCGGTGCAGGCGTCGTAGTCGTCGAACGACAACCCGGTTCCGACGCCGACTTCGAGGATCTTTCCGCCGACCGCGCGTGCTGCGGCAGCCGCGGCGCGGCGCCCCTTCAGCATCACCGGCCCGCACACCGCATCGTAGATCGGCGCCCAACGGGCATAGGCGGTTTCAACCACGGACTTGTCGAGATCCAGCGTCGCCATTCGTTGATCCGTTCAGCGTGTCCGCAGAGAATCGGACACCTCTATTGCTATTCGCTGATACCAATCGAGTACGACAGAGCGACGACAGAGTGTCGCAGGGCATGGACGGCCACCGGGGCGAGCGGACCTGGATGGCGAACGCTCGCCCTGCCCCCGGCGTTCGTCCGATTTCACCACGGCTGCGCGCAACTCACCACAAGCTTGCTGAAGAACCAGGCATCCTCCGATCGGAGGGCGCGGTGCTGAGGATCGCCTGATATCGCTCTCCCACCGTTCACCTGCCGGCACGAACCAGGCATTCGCCGGCAATCCAGGAGGATCTCATGGCCCATATCGGAAGCTGCTTTTGCGGCGCGGTCAAACTTGAAGTGACAGGGGAGCCGGAAGCGATGGGTTACTGTCACTGCGCATCCTGCCGATCGTGGTCCGGCGGTCCGGTCAACGCCTTCAGCCTGTGGAAGCCCCGTGCGGTCCGCATCACCGCCGGAGCAGAACGGATCGCAACGTTCAGGAAAACCGAAAGCAGCCATCGTCAGTACTGCGTGGAATGCGGCGGCCATCTGATGACCAACCATCCGCATTTCGGCCTCGTGGACGTCTTCGCCGCAACCATTCCGGGCCTTTCATTCGTGCCGGCCGTGCACGTCAACTACGCAGAGACCGTTCTGCCGATGAAGGACGGGCTGCCGAAACTCAAGGACTTTCCTGCCGAACTCGGCGGCTCCGGCGAGACGATGGCCGAATAGCGGCCCCTAGATCGCTATCCGACGCCGCGGCGCCGGCCTCGCTTCATCTGGCCCGACACATCAGGAGACGACATGTCCAATGCAATTGAAAACGGCGTGAAACGACCTCTGCCATCGGCGAACGAGAGCCCGGCCAAGCGATGGGCCGCCCTCAGCTTTGGCGCCGTGGCCTATTTCATCTTTCTCGCGACATTTCTTTATGCAATTGGCTTCGTATCGCAATATGCGGTCCCGAAGTCCATCAACACCGGGCCGACATCGCCAGTTGCACAAGCGTGTCTCGTCGACCTCGCGCTGATGTCGCTATTTGCCATTCAGCACAGCGGAATGGCGCGGCAAGGCTTCAAGAGACTGCTGGCGCGCATGGTGTCCACGGCCGTCGAGCGCAGCATCTATGTCCTGCTGAGCAGCCTGTCATTGGCATTGCTGTTCTGGCAGTGGCAGCCCATCGTCGACGTTGTCTGGACCATCGAGACTCCGGCGCTGGCGAACCTCGTGACGGCCGTCGGCCTGCTCGGCTGGCTGATTGTCGTCCTGAGCACCTATCTGATCAGCCACTTCGAATTGTTCGGGCTCAAGCAGGTGGCCGCCTATTTCGCCGGACGTCCGGCTCCGGCGGCCGAGTTCAAGGCGCCCGGGCTTTATCGCCTGATCCGTCACCCGATCTATCTGGGCTTCATCATCGCGTTCTGGTCGGCCCCCACCATGACGGTCGGCCAGATGCTGTTCGCGGCGGTGACGACGATTTACATCCTTGTCGGCATCCAGCTCGAGGAACGGGACTTGATGACGCTGCTCGGCGATGAATACCGCCGTTACCGCAACAAGGTGCCCATGCTCCTGCCCACGCGCGGGCTCCCGCGGGACAATTGACAGTGAGCAAAGGGCTCCCGTCATCCGGTCCGCGCAGCGCAAAGCGGCACGGCAAGCCCGATGCCACGAGCCGGCTTCTGAAATCGCGATGAGGCGGAGTATTCGATGCCGACACTGACACAGATCGATCGACTTCCATTGTGGACGACCAAGGCGGCGAGCGGAGACATCATTCATATCCGGCGCGTGGGCAAAAGCGACGCCAACCAAATTCAGCAATATTTCCGCACGTTGTCAGGCTCGTCCCGATATCGCCGCTTCATGGGATCCGTCAACGAGCTGTCGCCCGACGAAACCGCGCGGTTCATTGGCAATGGCCCGGTCCCGACCTTTGCCGTGGCCGCTGAAATTCGATCGGACAACGAACGACTGATCGTCGGCGAAGCGTATTGCGCACTGGACCTCGAAAGGAAATCTGGAGATCTCGGCGTCTCGGTCGGGGACCGCTGGCAGCGCCGTGGCATCGGTTCGGCGCTTGTCCATGTCGTGGAATGCTGCGCGATCCGATTGGGATTGCGGCAACTGCTCGGCGAGGCCCTGCAGTCCAACGATGAGATCAAGGGCCTTGCCCGGCGCGCAGGCTTTGCCATCACGCGAAGGCCGGGAGAATGGCAGGTCATCCGTTTCGAGAAACGGCTGCCGTCGTCGGATCGGCGATAGGGCTGACGCCATCGAGCGACATCGCGCCTGCGGTGGACGCATTTCCTTGCTGCGCATGCCTCCGGCGCGGAGCACGCCTTGGTAGAGTTGCGGTGAGTTTGGTCATGCCTCGTTTCTTCTTCGATCTGTTTCTCGGCAAGTACGTTGTGCTTGATCCGGGCGGCATGATGCTGTCCGACCGGCTCCGTGCGATGTCCGCGGCCGGCGAACTGGCCGACCATCTTTTTCTGTCGCGGACCGATCTGCACGGCAGCGGGAGCTGGATTCGCGTCCGCGACCATCGCGGCAAGACGATCGGTGGCCTCGACGTCGACCGGGAGCCTGTCGCCGAATCCGCAGAATGAAACGACGCTCGCTGAAGCGAACGCACCCTGGCTCACTGTGCAAGCGGTGTGATGCAGGCGAATACGCCCGCGGCGGAACATCCTTCGATCGCAGGACGCTGCGCTGAACACTTGCAGCTACACCGCAGCCTGCCGCACCCGCCGCGCAGAGCTGGGCCCTCTGCGGCATATGGAGTTCGCGCGCATGTCCTCGGCTCGTCGACAGCTTCCCCTGCTCTCCTGGCCCATCAGGGGCGGAGCGGCCTTTCGCGAAGAAGTCGACCGGCTGACAACCATCAGCTTTTCAACCGAAGACCTTCCGGAAGCGGATCGCGCTCGAATGTGGCGCGACCACTACGGACAAATCGGGTTGAAGGTCGACATCGAACCCGCGCCGGACAGTGCGTTCCAGGCCTGTGTCCTGTCGCGCATTCTGCCGGGGTTGCATCTGTTGTCGGGCACGCTCTCTCCGGCTCGCATCGAACGCACGCGGGACGCTGTCGCAGACGGCAATGACGACCTCGCGCTGATCATCAACCGTTCCGGCGACGTGACCGTATCATCCCGCCACCGCGACCTGCAGCTATCCCAAGGCGACGCGGTGCTAGTCAGCGGGAGCGATGCGACTGTATTCAATCGATGGACTCAGGGCGAATCGCTATCGCTTCGCGTGCCGCGTACGGTGTTCAAAGCGCTCATTGGCGATGTCGACGACGCCGTCATGCACCAGATCCCGCGGCGGTCGGAGCCACTGAAGCTCCTGACAGGTTACGCGCACGCGCTGGTCGCGGAAAACGGGCTGGCAACGCCGGACCTTCGTCACGTGGCCATCAGCCATGTGCAAGACCTTCTGGCACTTGTCGTCGGCGGCGGGCGGGCCGCCGCGCACCTTGGCGGCAGCGAGGGATTGCGCGCAGCCCGGCTCAGATCAGCCAAGGAATTTGTCGCCCGGAACAGCGCGCGACACGACATTGGAGTCGGCATGGTGGCCGCTCGTCTCGAGGTTACGACTCGATACGTTCAAAGATTGTTTGAAGCCGATGGATCGACGTTCTCAGCTTTCCTGCTCGACCAACGGCTGACAAATGCCTGCCGCATGTTGTGCGACCTGCAGTTCGCCGACCTCCCCGTCAGCGCGATCGCCTACGAGGTCGGGTTTAGCGATCTGTCGTACTTCAATCGCTGCTTCCGGCGTCGCTATAACGCGACACCAACCGATGTCAGGGAGGCCCGCGCGCCGTCATGACACACGACCGGATCTCGACGCTCCGTCGTCAATGCGCGTCAGTCCATATCCGATAGCTGCAGTGAACACGGCGTTGTTCCGCGATGCCCAGGGTCGCGCGCTGAGCGCCAAGATTTGTCGTTGGCGTCCCGCTAGACGTGCACCCCAACAGGACCGCCGGCGGGCACGCCGCACGATGTCGCTATACGCGGCGGCTTCGTCATTCGGGTCCGAACGACGGATAGAACGGGAGCTTAGGAATGAGGTCAGTTTCCAATCGGCTACGGCCCGACACGAAATCTGTCGCCGCGGAACGTGCCTATGACCAACAGTTGCTGACCAGCCTGATCGGGGACATCTACGATGCTGCGCTTGACGACGCATTGTGGCCCACGGCACTGGAACGATCGGCAATCTTCGTGGGCGGTGTCGGCGCCTCGCTGTTCGCCAGGGATACGGCGGCCATCGCAGGAAATGTATATCACAACTTCGGAATCGACCCGTACTATCAGAAACTCTACTTCGACAAGTTTTCGGGGCTTGATCCGCTGACCATGCCGCATCTGTCTGCCGAATATGAGCAGCCCGTCGCAACCAGCGACCTGATGTCCTACGAGGAATTTGCGGAAACGCGTTTCTATCGCGAATGGATCCGGCCGCAATCGCTCGTCGACTTCGTCGGTGTCGTTCTGGAAAAATCCGCTTCGACGATCACTGTCTTCGGCGTATTCCGGCACGAACGTGACGGCCTGGTGGACGAGGCGGTGCGGAGGCGGATGACCCTCCTCGCCCCTCACATACGCCGCGCGATCCTGATACGCCGAATCGTCGATGCCAAGGACGCAAAGGCGGCGACCTTCGCCGATACCTTCGATGGGCTGACGTCCGGCCTGTACATCGTGGATGAGACCGGACGGATCCTGCACGCCAATCGCGCTGGAAAATTCATGCTGACTGCGAGATCGCCCATGAGAATGGCTGGTGGAAAGCTTGTTGCCTCCGAGCCGCAGTCGGCCCAGGCGCTGCGCAATGTCATCGCCGCAGCCAATATTGGCGGAGCGTCACTTAGCGACGATCTGGCGCTGCCGCTGACCGGCGAATGCGGAGAACGCTATGTCGCGCATATCCTGCCGCTGGCGTCGCGCGGAAGGCACGACGTCAGCCGTCCCGCGATCGCAGCCGTGTTCGTTCGTAGGGTTACCCTGCCTCTGCCATCCCCGCCGGGCGTGATCGGTCGTGCTTTCAGGCTGACGGCGGCAGAGCTGCGCGTGCTCTATGCGATCGTCGAGATTGGCGGCGTTCCAGAGGTTGCCGCGGCCCTTGGCGTCGCCGAAACAACGATCAAGACGCATCTCGGTCATCTGTTCGAGAAAACCGGCGCCACTCGCCAGGCGGATCTGGTCAAGCTCGTTGCGGGATACGCGAGTCCGATCAGCGTCCAGCCCACATAGTTCACTCCAAACAGACGTCCCCCGATCGGAGGACGCGCATGCCGCGCCACGCTGCAGAATGGCAACGCGTCGAACGCCGCCGATCGGCGTGCTGTCGGCGTCGCAATGGGTCCAGGCCGACAGCGATCACAGATCACCTCCGCGCCGGACGATCCGCAAACCGACCAAGAGCACGTGACATCATGATGAGAAATTTAACCTTTGCCGCCGTCGTTCTTTGCTTTGCCATCGTCCACGCGATCGCCTTGCATCGGCTCGACAGGATCAGACATCAGGACACATCGACTACGGCTGTCGCGATGCCCACCGGGGATTGAGGTGCGGCGGCCCAGGCCACGCAGGCCGGCATTGATGCACCGAGCCGGATTCGATGGCCGCTATCATCGTGAACCGGGCAGGTTCGATCAGACAATGAGGCCAAGCCCGGACAGGAACAAAATGACGAGGATGATGCGCCTGAAAAGCGCTTCGTTGACTGCCCTGAACATGAAGATGCCGAGCGCCGTTCCGGCCAGGAGTGCCGGCAGGCTGATGGCGAGATTGATCAGGACGGTGGACGACAGGGTCCGCTGTGACAGCATCAGCGTCAGCGCGAACAGCTGCATCGCCGCGATGAACGGCTGAACGACGCCGCGCTGCTGTGCCTTTGGCAGTCCGTGGAGATCGCACCATATGGTCGGGAGAGCGCCGGGCATCGCGGTCAGGCCGCCCATCAGCCCACCGCCAAATCCGATCAGCGCATTCCGGCCGCTGCTGGCCATGGCGTGGCTTGACACCAAGGAGGGGCGAAACAGCATATAGGCCGAATACAGAACGACCGTTATTCCAAACCCCGTCCGAAACAACATCGTGTCGACGTTGTGCAGCAAGTAGACCGATAGCGGGATGCCGAGCAATCCGCCGCCGATGAGGACGGCGCTTTCCCTCCATTGAATATTTTTGCGCAAGGCCCAGAGGTTGCCGCCCTGCACCGCGATGCTCGAGGCCATCATCAGCGGGACGGCCTCGGAAGGCGGCAGCACGTGAAGCAGGATCGCGCCGGCGACAGCCGAGAACGCAAAGCCGGCCAGCCCGGAGACCAGCGCCCCGGCAAACGCGGCGGCGCTCAGGAGCAGAAGTGAGTCGAGATGAGACAACGCGCGATCCTCTCCGATGGAGTTGCTGTTTCACGCTGCCCATCGATCTCCGGTGCAGGCAGACGGCCGTGCAGTCGGCCTGTCTCAAGGGCAGCGTGACGCGACCCTAGGCGTCGGCGAATAGCGCCGCGTCCTGCGATCGATGGATGTCGGAGGAATTTTCGTCGTGCGGGTTGGCGCGATGGGCGCAACACATACCGCGCTGTCTTCGCGGTGACGCATCGAAGTGACGAAGGCCGAGATCAGCAGACCGTCAGCCGGTCCGTGCATGTGCACGGCGGCGCGGGGGATGCATCGTCAGGACGCGAGCGGACTCGCATATCCCGCCGTCAGCCTGATGAGATCGGTCTGACGGCTGACGCCTGTCTTGGCAAAGATGCGATTCAGATGGGTTTTGACCGTCGTTTCGGCGATGCCCAGCATTTTCGCGGTATCCGGCACGCCACCGGATTGAACGATGGCAAGCAGCACGCGCGATTCCGCCGGCGTCATTTGAAAGCTGCGCGCCACCAGTCCCGCGCACGACTCGCTGTCGAGTTCGGCCCGTCGCACGAACAATGCGGCGACGGCCTTGCCGGGGAGACCCGAGCGCATCCGCACGACGGATTGGACCGGAAGAATGTGCAGCACATAATGTTCACCGCCATCCGCGCTCAGCGGCACGACGGGCTCGTCGACCTGGACCGGCATATCGTCGGAGATACGTTTGCGCAGCGCCTGATTCTGCCGGGGATCGCGAAGGGCAAGACGTCCACCGACCGAGCTCAGCAAATCGCCGGAACGCAAGAGATCGTGACCGGCGCTGTTGGCGTGAACGAGGCCACAATGTGCGTCGACGAGGAAGACGCCGGCAGTGAGGCCATTCAACGCGCCGGCGAACGTGCCCGCTTCCGATTGCCTGGCATCGATCGTTCTGTTGATGCGCAGCGCACGATGGAGATGCGGAACAATCTCGGCGATACGCCGACGCATATCTCGATCGACCATGTGCCGGCCAGACAAGACGGTCAGCAGGACGGGGAAATCGGAGTTGGAGTTCTCCAGCACGACATTTGCGGCATCGACGCAGCCCTGCGGAGACAGCCATTCCTGGTAGAATCTCCCCGCGCGGTATTCACCATAGTCGACAAGGTCAGGAATGCTGACGACCTGTCCGAACCGTGGCAGGGTCCCGAGCGGATCGAACTTGCAGTAGGTTTCAGCGTACAGCCGGATGTAGTGCGGGTCAGCACCGCAGAAGTAATGCGTCGTTCCGCACTTGTTGATCGGATTCTTGGAGAATAGCCCGCAGGCCTTCCCGCCGACATATCTGTTGATGCCGACGACGACGTCATCCCAACGCGCCGGATCGAGACCGGCATCGAAGATATCGTCAACCAGAGCCGAAATCTGCTGCTGAGACATAGACGTGCTCAATCAGGTCGCCGATCGTGGATCGCGACAGTTCGCAAGATGGAAAGCCAGTGGATTGGTACGCGAAAGGGGGCGGGAGGTTCAAATGGCCGCCACGGTTCCCTCGGGCTCGGAGCGACTGGAACGGATGGCTTCAATAATACGCGTGAAAATGATGCACCGGGCCGTGGCCGTGGCCGACGTCGAGCCGGTCCGCGGCGGCGATGGCGGCGCTGATGTAGCTCTTCGCAGAACGCACCGCGGTTTCCAGATCGTCGCCCTTGGCCAGGCGCGCAGCGATGGCTGACGACAGCGTGCATCCGGTGCCGTGGGTGTTTTTTGTAGCGACGCGCGGCGCGGGCAACGCGACGACGCGGTCGGCGCCGATCAGATAGTCGGTGCTCTCGGCGCCGTGCCCGTGACCGCCCTTGATCAGCACATGGGCGCAGCCCAGCGCCAGCAGGCGCCGGCCCTGATCGGCGATGGCGCTTTCGCTCTCGGCGATGGGCTCGTCGAGCAGCGCCGCGGCTTCCGGCAGGTTCGGCGTGATGATGGTGGCGCGGGGAATGAGGTCCGTGCGCAATGCGGCGATGGCCTCGGCCACCAGCAGCCGGTCGCCGGAGGTCGCGACCATCACGGGATCGAGCACCACATGCGCCGGCGACCAGCGCGCCAGCCCCGCGGCGATGGCCTCGATCACATCGCGCTGCGCCACCATGCCGATCTTGACGGCGCGGACGTCGAGGTCGTCGAACACCGCGTCGATCTGCGCAGTGACGAAGACCGCCGGCACCGGATGGATCGCGGTGACGCCTTTTGTGTTCTGCGCCGTCAGCGCGGTGATCACCGAAGCGCCAAAGACGCCCGATGCCGCGAATGTCTTGAGGTCGGCCTGGATTCCGGCGCCGCCTGACGAGATCGGAGCCGGCAATGGTGAGGGCGATGGGAATGGACATACGGGCTCTTCGCAAAATCCGCTGACGGCGGCGGTGTGCAGTCCTAGCGCGGCGTGCTATGGCCAGCAAGCGGGCCCGCCCCGCGGCCCGGCTTGCCACGACCCATGGTTTTTGGCTTGATGGCGCCCGAATTTGGCCTTTCTCGGAGAAATGCGATGGTTCCCTTCTTTGTCCAGTTCAAGTGCAAGCTTGGCCAGTCCTACGCGGTCGCCAATGCGCTGGCGGAAGCCGAGATCGCCTCCGAGATCTATTCCACTGCCGGCGATTACGACCTGCTGGTGAAGTTCTACGTCGACAACGCCACCGACATCGGCCACTTCGTCAACGAGAAGGTCCAGGTCATCCCGGGCATCCAGGACACTCACACCATCATCACCTTCAAGGCGTTCTGAACGAACTGGAGTTCAGCGTTCCCCGGATGCTGCGCAACGCGCCGCTTTGCGGCGTGGTGCGCTGCTGATCCGCCCAGCTCGCTGCCTGTTCGAAAGCGGGATCCCGGATCTGCGGAGCAGCAAGCGATGCTTCGCATCGCTCACTGCACCGCGTCCGGGACACGACAGCGCGTAGCCACCTCACCCAACCTTTGCCAGCACCTTCACCACCGGCGCGTCGGGATCGGCCTCGTCGTCGGCCATGGTGGAAATCGGCGACATCGGCGTGTCCCTAAGCCGCTTCAAGCCGAGCTGGCGTTCGCGCAGGATGACGAAGATGCCGGCCCCCGCGACGATGACGGCGCCGCCGACCACCGAAAGCGTCGGCACCTCGCCGAAGATCCAGTAGCCGAGCATGAAGGCCCACAGCATCGCGCTGTAGTCGAACGGCGCCAGGAACGAGGCCGGGGCGTAGCGATAACTGTCGGTGAACAGCATCTGGCCGAGGCCGCCGGCGATGCCGATGCCGACCAGCAATGCCCACTCCGCGCCGTTGGCCGGCAGGCGCCAGCCGAACGGCGCCGTCAGCAGCGACACCGCCATCACCGTCAGGGTCATGAAGATCACGATCGCCGACGAGGTCTCGGTGGCGGTCAGCCGGCGGATCTGGATGGTGGCGCCGCCCGAGGACACCGCATTGGTCAGCGCGAAAGCGAGGCCTGCGATCATCGAGGTGGTCAGCGCCGCATGGTTGCCGAAATATGGCGACAGCATCAGGATCACGCCGCAGAAGCCGATGCCCACCGCCGACCAGCGATAGGCGTGGACGTGTTCCTTGAGGATGACGGCGGCGAACACCACGGTGATCAGCGGTGCGATGAAGGCGATGGCGGTGACGTCGGCGATGGGCAGCCGGGCCAGTGCGCCAAATGTGCAGAACGTGCCCACCACGCTAAAAATCCCGCGCACCATGTGCGCCGACAGCCGGTCGGTGCGCAGCGCGCCGCGCAGCTGCCCGCGCGCGCCGAAGAAGACCACGATGGGGATCAGTGCGAACAGCCCGCGGCAGAACACGATCTCGCCGACCGGAAGCGAGCTGCCGAGATAGCGCGCCTGGGCGCCCATCAGCGCAAACGCCACCGTGCTGGCGATCTTCAGCGACACGGCCTTGATGATGTTCATGGGTGACGGGAATCGCGCGAGGAGAATGATCTTCTACAAATCACATGCGGATGGTCGGGAAAACCACCGCTGCGGCATGGCTTGGCCGAAGTCCATGCAGCGGCCCGCCCTCCGCTGTCACCGCGTTTTCGGATGCCGCCACCCGCGAAAGCGGGTGGCCCAGTAGACACTGGCGGCAGTGATTGAACCGGGAAGCATGTGTGTACTGGGTCCTCCGCTTGCGCGGAGGACGACAACCGCGTTTGCGGCTGATACCGAGCACTACCCCTGCTTCTTCGGCGGCCGTTTTGGGCCGTCCACCGCCGGCAGCGACTTCAGATAGGTGGCCATTGCCGCGCGGTCATCGGCCGACAGTTGCGAGGTATTGCGGATCACCCGGGTCATGGAGCCGCCGACGGTGTCGCCGTCCGGCGTCTGGCCGGTCTCCAGCAGATAGGCGATATCCTTCTCGCTCCAATCGCCGAGGCCCTTCTGGGTGATGTTGGGGATCCAGCCCTCGCCTTCGGGGTTGGGGCCGCCGGCAAAGCGCTGTTTCTCCACGATGCCGCCGAGCAGGTTGCGCGGGCTGTGGCATTCCGCGCAATGGCCCAGGGCGTTGACCAGATAGGCACCGCGGTTCCACGGCGACGACCGCGTCGGATCCGGCACGAACGGCTTGCCGTCCATGAACAGCAACTTCCAGCCGCCGAGGCTGCGGCGGATGTTGAACGGGAACGGCACGTTGTGCTCAGGTGCCTTGCCGGTCACCGCCGGCAGCGTCTTCACAAAGGCGAACAGGTCGCGGGCGTCGTTGACCGTCATGTGCTGATAGGACGTGTAAGGAAACGCCGGGAAGTAGTGCGTGCCCGACGGCGACGTGCCCTTGAGCAGCGCGGTGACAAAATCGGCCTCGCTCCAACGGCCGATGCCGTCGGCGGGATCGGGCGAGATGTTCGGCACATAGAAGGTGCCGAACGGCGATGGTATCGGAAGGCCGCCGCCAAGCCGCGTGCGGTCGGGCTGCGCCGGCACCGCATGGCATGAGGAACATCCCCCCGCATTGAACATTGTCAGGCCGTTACCCAGGTCCGGCGTATGCGCCGCAAGCGCCTGGGCGGGAATCACCGACGGAACGGTCAGCCACCAGAACACGGCCAGTCCGGCACAGGCCGCGCCGAGCGCAGCCAGGAGAAGTTTGTTCAACACGCATCCACCCATCGTCACGAAGCCAGCAAGCGCAATTACTATGACGCAAAATTCCCGCAAAAGCCGAGATGAAATTCTCAAACGTGTTCCGCCGGACGGGAATAATCCCCGACGACAAGGTTTCCAATCATCATCGACGACATGACCACCGGGAGAGAAGCCATGAAAACAACCAGAAACGTAGTCGCCACCCTCGCCTTCGCCGCAACCATCGTCGCCGGCCCGGCCTTCGCCGACAAGATGAAGGCCACGCTGAACGGCGCCTCGGAAGTGCCGGCCAACACCACCGCCGGCAAGGGCACCGCGGATATCGACTACGATCCCGCCACCAAGAAGCTGAGCTGGAAGCTGAGCTATTCCGGGCTGACCGGCCCGGCCACCGCCGCGCATTTCCACGGCCCCGCCGAGTCCGGCAAGAACGCCGGCGTTGCCGTGCCGATCGCTCCGGCGACCAGCCCCTCCGAAGGCAGCGCCACGCTGGCCGACGCACAGGCGGCCGACCTGATGGCCGGCAAGTACTACGTCAACGTGCACACCGCAGCCAATCCGGCGGGCGAGATTCGCGGCCAGGTGACGAAGTAGGACTTCGCGCTTACCAGGTTAAAAAGGGCGAATGCAGCGCGTTCGCCCTTTGCGTTAGCCGGTACAAGCCGCCACTGCGACGTGACGCAGCGCAGCACGCGCAAAACTTGTCATTCTCCACTATCGACATCACACTCCCCGCAACGAAAAAACTGCAGGGGGAAACCATGTCCATTCAGGACGCGACGACGCTCGCCGACATGATCCGCGCACAGGCAAAGGAGCGCGGCAATTCCATTGCGTTCGAATTCGAGGGACGCAGCACCAGCTACAAGAGCCTCGACGCCCATGCCAGCCGCGTCGCCAATGCGCTGACCGCGTCCCACATCAAGCCACACGAGCGCATCGCCTATCTCGGCAAGAACAGCGACATCTATTTCGAATTGTGGCTAGGCGCCATCAAGGCCAATGTGGTGATCGTGCCGGTGAACTGGCGCCTCGCCGCGCCCGAGATCGCCTTCATCGTCGCGGACTGCAAGGCCGCGATCCTGTTCGTCGGGCCGGAGTTCATCGAACTCACCCAAGGCATCCGGGCGCAACTGCCCGACGTCCGCATCGTCATGACCACGGAAGGCGGCGCGCCGGAGTGGCCCGACTACGCCGCCTGGCGCGATGCCCAGAGCGACAGCGACCCGATGGTCGCGCTGGGTGCCAACGATATCGCGATCCAGCTCTACACCTCCGGCACGACCGGCAAGCCGAAGGGCGCCATGCTGTCGCACACCAATTTCCTGTCGTTGGTGCGGATTGCCGATCTCGATAACCCCGACTGGAACAAATGGACGGAAGATGACGTCTCGCTGGTAGCGATGCCGGTGTTTCATATCGGCGGCTCCGGCTGGGGCGTGTTCGGACTGTATTACGGCGCCAAGGGCGTGATCATGCGCGAGTTCGATCCGACCAGGGTGCTGGATGTCTTCGAACGCTTCGGCATCACCAAACTGTTCATGGTGCCCGCCGCCATGCAGTTCATCGTCCGACAGCCGCGCGCCCGCGAGGTCGACTTCTCGCGGCTGCGCTACATCCTCTATGGCGCGTCGCCGATCCCCGCCGCACTGCTGAAGGAATGCATCGCGGTGTTCGGCTGCGGCTTCGTGCAGCTCTACGGCATGACCGAGACCACCGGCACCATCGTGGTGCTGCCACCGGAGGATCACGTCGAGGGCCGCGCCTGCATGCGCTCGGCCGGAAAGGCGCTGCCCGGCGTCGAGCTCGCGATTCTCGATGCCAATGGCGAGCGGCTGCCGCCCGGCGAGGTCGGCGAGATCGCCACCCGCTCCGGCTCCAACATGGTCGGCTACTGGAACCTGCCCGACGCCACCGCGCGCACGCTCGGCGCCGACAACTGGCTGCGTACCGGCGACGCCGGCTACATGGACGAAGACGGCTATCTCTACATTCACGACCGCATCAAGGACATGATCATCTCCGGCGGCGAGAACATCTATCCCGCCGAGGTGGAGAGCGCGATCTGCGATCATCCTGACGTCGCGGAGGTCGCCGTCGTCGGCGTGCCCGACGACACCTGGGGCGAAGCGGTGAAGGCGGTAGTGGTGCTGAAGCCCGGCAAGACGTTGAGCGCCACCGACCTGATGGGCTTCACCCGCGAGCGCATCGCCGGCTTCAAGACCCCGAAGTCGATCGACTTTATCGCCGCCCTACCGCGCAACGCGTCGGGCAAGATCTTGCGGCGGCATCTGCGCGATCCCTATTGGGAGGGACGCGAACGGCAGGTGAATTGACCGCGCAGCGCTGTCGCACCTTCTCGTGTCCCGGACGCGCTGCAGCCCGGCGATGCGAAGCATCGCTAGGCTTCACGCTGCTGCGCAGATCCGGCAACCCACGTTTATTTCACTGGGAAGCACGGGCCCCGGATCTGCGGCCGCGGCACGCAACGAAAAGGCCCGCTTGCGCGGGCCTTTGAATTTCAGTTGGCCGGATCGCCGTATGATCAGGCGGTCTTGGTGGCGTAGGTCGAGACCTTGGAGATGTTCTCCTGGGCGGTCTTGGCGCCTTCGGTCACCAGCTTGCCGAGATATTCGCTCGACGACTTGGCGCGCGCAGCCAGCACTTCGCCGTGCGAACGCACGAGGTCGGTCTGGATCTGCACCGCTTCGTTGAGCGACTTGGCGGAGGCGAGCTTGTCGATGCCGGCGAAGAAGGATTCGATATCCTGATACATCGCGCTCTGGATGTTGCGGCTGACCTTGGCGGCTTCGCCGACCGAATTGGTCACGGCGGTCTCGATCGCAGCGGTCACCTTCTCGGAATTGGCGTAGATGTCACCGACCTTCTCCTTGGCGGTGCCGGCGGCGCGCTTGACGAAGTCACGGGTGGCTTCAGGGACTTCCATGGTCTGGAAATTCTTGAACGCATCGGTCATCGGCGCGAAAGCCTGCTTGACGCTGTCGAAGGCTGAATTGGTTTCGGTGGTCATGTTCGTCTCCATCCTCGTGTTGTGAGCTATGGGCTCGTCCCGTCCGTTCGGACCGGGTGATAGCTTTATGACATGGTGAATGGTGCGTTGCAATATCGATGTTGCATCGCAATATCACGAATCCGTGATGTGCCTAACGGGGCGGCGGTTTCTGCCTACCGTAGCGGCAGGCGTCGACGATCACGGCCGTCCCCGGCTGGCGACGGGATCGGCGGCGCCTGTCCGGCGAGCGCAGCCGCGGCGCCAAAAACGATCGCATCTTCGCGCGTTAAGTCATTCTTAAGTACGACGGTCACTTCCGTCTCCGCGTCGCACGCGAACAAAAGATGCCCGTCGTCCCGGTGCGGTCGACTGCTGGGATAACGCGCACCGACGATAGGCCGCCGCCCAATTTCACGGCGGGCGCTCCCGCAGAGGCGCGGCTTCGCCTGTCTCGCCGGCGCAAACCGGGCGAGCCGCAGCGTCATTCACATATCGGTAACCACGGCGCGTCCGGTTGCGTGCAGTTGACGAAGGAGACGGCGCGCCTGCTGGCGACGGCGAGCGAGCCTGCGGCAATCCGGGCCACTCGCCGCCGCGGTTCTGCCTTCTGCCAGGCGCAAAACCATGTCATAAGACTGCAATACAGCCGAGGTAGAATTTCGTGGCCTTCATCGCATACCAACCGCAGCAGATGGTACGTGCCAATGGCATCGAGCTTTGCTTCGACGTGTTCGGCGCGGATGACGCCGAGCCGATGGTCATGATCATGGGACTCGGCGCCCAGCTAATTCACTGGGACGATGACTTCTGCAAGGCGCTGGCCGCATGCGGATTCCGAGTCATTCGTTTTGACAACCGCGACATCGGCCATTCCACCAAGCTGTCCGGCAGCAAGCGCATTACGATCAAAGAACTGCTCAAGCTGCGGTTTTTCGGCACGCCGCTGGATGCGCCCTATACGTTGCGGGACATGGCGGACGACACGATCGGCCTGCTCGATGCGCTCGACATCGAGGCTGCCCATGTGGTCGGCGCGTCAATGGGCGGCATGATCGCGCAGGAAATCGCCATCAGCCATCCTCGCCGCCTGCGCTCGCTGACCTCCATCATGTCCTCCACCGGCGACCCGAAACTGCCGCAGCCGACCCGCGAGGCGTCGATGCTGCTGCTGGCGCGCCATCCGGCCACCAAGGACGCCTATCTGAAACTCTTTGCCCGGACCTGGAAGATTCTGCGCAATGGCAGCTTTCCGGCCGAGGAGGCGCTTGATCGCGACCGCGCCGAACGCACCTTTGCCCGCGGCCTCAACCCCGCCGGTGTCGGCCGGCAATTGCGCGCGATCCTCGCCTCCGGCGACCGCACCGAGCGACTGCTCAGCGTGCGGGCGCCGACACTGGTGATCCACGGCAGCAACGATCCGGTGGTGAGACCGGAAGCCGGCCGCGCCACCGCCGCAGCCGTCCCCGGTGCCAACCTGCTGATGCTCGAGGGCATGGGACACGCGATCCCGATGCCGATGTGGCCGCAGATCGTCAATGCCATCGTCAGTCATGCCCGCGCCGCATCGCCCCTCAAGGTCGCTGTGCCGACGCGGACGACTGCAACCGAGCGCCGGCAACGTCATCCGCTGGCCCAGACATCCAGCACGTAACGATTGCCGGTGCCGAGATTGTCGATCCAGCGCACCGCAGCGTCTGCATCGGCGCCGGCGCGTTCCCGGTAGATCTTCATCAGCGTGGCCTTGACGTCCGGCTCCATCTTGCCACCGTCACCGCAGACAAAGGTGATCGCGCCCTGCCCGATCAGTTGCCAGACGCGACCCTGCTGCGCCGCGATCAGATGCTGCACATAGGTCTTCGGCCCCTCGCCGCGCGAAAACGCCACGAGCAACTCGCAAATGCCCTCCGCGGCAAACAGCTCAAGTTCTTCCCGATAGAGAAAATCCTGATCGGGATGGCGGCAGCCGAAGAACAGCAGCGCCGGCCCCAGCGTCGCGCCCTTGGCCTTGAGCGCCGCGCGCTCCTGCAGGAAACCGCGGAACGGCGCCAGACCCGTCCCCGGCCCGATCATGATGATCGGCACCGCGGGATCGTCCGGCAGCCGGAACCCGGCCTTGGTCTCGCGCACTGTGCCCAGCACAATGTCGCCGGCGCGACGGCCGGCCAGGTAGTTGGAACAGACGCCCTTGTAGAGGCCGCGGCCGGACTGTGCAGCGCCGGCGACCACCGCGACGGTGATGCAGCAGCGCAACGGATCGATGCGCGGCGACGATGAGATCGAATAGTAGCGCGGCGCCAGCAGCGACAGCATTTCCAGATAGGCGTTGAACGGCAACTCACAGGCCGGATGGTCCTCGAGCAGGTCGTAGACTGACTTGCGCCTGCCCAGCACTTCGCTGCGGTAGCGCTCGCTCGCCGCGGCATCGTCGCCGACATAGGCCAGCAGCTTCGGTTTGGTCATCGGGCAGCGGGTGTGCTCTGCCATGACCTGGATCTGCTTTCGGGTCGCGACCTGCTGCAGTTCGACGAACTCGGTGAGCAGGCGGCCGACCGAAACGGCATCGCCCACCGGCAACTGCGCGCGGCGACCTTTGGCCACCTGAAGCCGGATCTGGTCGGCCGGCAGGAAGCCGAAACGCCGCGCCACCGCATCGACCAGCACCGGATCGTTCGATGGCACCACGCTGAGATGATCGCCGACGCGGTAGCTGGCGCCCGCGGGCAGTTGCACCTCGATGTGCCGCGTCGAGCGCGACGATGCGTTCGGTTCGGTCAGGTTCTGCAACTCGCCGTTGACCGTCACCTTCATGGCCGCGACGCCGCCCAGCGCCACCACCGCATTGACGGCGCCCGGTGCCACCGGTTCGATGGCATACAGCGGCGCATCGTCGGCGCTGCGGTCGAAACTGGCGTCGAGGCCGAATTCCTTCACCGCCAGTGGCCGCAATTTCGCGAACCAGGATTCGAACTGGCCCTCCAGATCGTCGCGGGCGTCGCCCTCGCCGCGGACGTAGGCGTTGCGCGCACCGTGCGCCGTCAACTGCTCGTCGATGAAGCGCGGGATCGACTGGTACGTGGCGTTCCAGTCGCTGTTGCCGCAACCGAACACCGCGTAGCGCACCTTGGCGAAGGCGTCCTTCGGCAGGTCGCCGCCGAGCCACGCCACGAATTCGGTGGCGTTGTCCGGCGGCGCACCGTTGTAGGAGGCGCAGAAGATCAGCACGCCGCCCTGCTCCGGCAGCCGGCCGACGAAATCATCCAGCGGCGCCAGCGTGGTGGCGAAGCCGTTGACCCCGGCGAGATCGGCAACCCGGCTGGCCAGTTCCTCGGCGGTGCCGAGATTGGAGCCGTACAGCACCAGCAGCGGCGTGTTGTGCGCCGGGCGCGCGCGGACCGGCGCGGTCGGCGCCACCGGCGCAGAAGCCACGGTTGCCGCTTGCCCCGCATAAGCGCCGCGTTCGTGCTCGACGCGGGGCCGCACCTTGATCTTGAAACCGTCGGGCTTGATGGTCAGCGTCTCCTTCAGCGCCATCTGGTAGCGCTTGTGATCGATCAGCCGGAACCGCTGCAGGATCATGCCCAGCGCCAGCGCGGCCTCGTGCATGGCAAAGCCGCGGCCGATGCAGGCGCGCTGACCGTTGCCGAACGGCTTCCAGGCATTGACTGGCCGCTTGGCCTCCGCCTCACGGGAAAAATTCTCCGGATCGAAGGCGTCGGGATTTGGCCCCCACACCGACGGGTCGCGGTGCAGCGCCAGCACCAGCACGGTGACGAAGGTGCCCTTCCTCAAATTGTACTTGCCGCCGATGGTCTCGTCCTTGAGCGGGGCGATGCCATAGGCCGGCGCCGGCGGCCACAGCCGCAGCACTTCCTTGAGAATCTGGGTGATGTAAGTGAGCTGCGTGACCTGGCTATAGGTCGGCTTCGCCGCCGTATCCGGCCCGAGCACGCGGTCGACTTCCTCATAGGCCTTCTTCAGGACTTCCGGGTTCTTCAGCAGCGCGTAAATGGCGCAGGACAGCAGACCAGAGGTGGTCTCGTGGCCGGCGATCAAAAACGTGTTGATCTGGTAGCGGATGTTGACGTCGTCGAGCTGCTCGCCGGTGGTGCGATCGACGCCGGTCATCATGGCGCCGAGCATGTCCTTCTTGCCCTCGGCAGCCTCGGCATTCTTGCGACGTTCGGCGATGATCTCGTCGACCATGGAATTCATGAAGGCGACGTCCAGCGCCAGCGTGGCGCGGCGCTTCTTCAGCCACAGTCCCTCCAGCGGCAGGCCGCGGGTCATCATGATGGTCTCGAGCGAGCGCACCAGCGACTCCACGAACGGATGGTAGTCGCGGCGATAGAACGAGTTGAAGCGATAGTCGAAGCCGCACAGGCCGATGGTGTCGAGTGTCAGCGCGGTCATGTCGTGGACCACGTCGATCTCCTCGTCGGCGTTGAGCCGCTCCCATTTCTTGACCAGCTGCTCGGCGATATCCACCATGCTGGGGTGATAGGACTGCATGGCGCGGTTGCCGAACGGCGTCAGCAGGATGTTGTGCGCCTTGCTCCAGTTCGGCTCTTTGGTATCGGCGGTGAATAGCCCGTCGCCACCGACCGCGCGCACCCTGCGGAGCGCGCCGCGCACCGCCTTGTCGAAGCGCTTCTCGTCGCTCAGCTCTTCGACCAGATCGTGACCGGAGACGATGACAATGGGCGCGCCCATCATGTCGAGCCAGAAGATCGGCCCAAGCTCCTTGGTCAGCCGTGCCAGATGCTGCACCGGCGCCGCTGAATCCAGCGACAGCATGTTGCCGACCACCGGCTTCTTCGGCGGATGCGGGATCGGAGCAAGCTTGTTGGTGGAGGGCATCTCACAACACTTCCTGTTTCGTAGGATGGGTAGAGCGCCTTCGCGAAACCCATCATTGCGAGAATTGAATTGATGGGTTTCGCTACGCTCTACCCATCCTACGGGTCACCCGAACCTCTTCCTTCGCCATTCGATCAGCTTGGCGCTCACCTCGTCCGGCTGTTCCTGCTGGGTCCAGTGGCCGCTATCCTTCACCAGGTATTTCTCCAGATCCGGCACGATCTTCTCCATGCCGTCGGCGGCCGACGGCGGCAGCACCGCATCGTTCTCGGCCATGATCATCAGCGCGGGGACGCGCACGGTGTGGTCCAGGCCTTCGCAGCGCTCCCAGTTGCGGGTCATGTTGCGATACCAGTTGATGCCGCCGGTGAAGCCGGTCCGGGTGAAGGTGTCGACGAACACCTTCTTCTCCTCCGGCGACAGGATTTGCGGGCGCGGGTCCTTTGCGGCGTCATACGCCGCGATCATTTGCGGAAACGCCAGATTGGTCTTGGGCGAAGCGCCGATCCCGGCCGATGGGCCTTCCGCCATGGCCATTTCCTTGCGCGGCATCGGCTTGCGCATGAAGGCGTCGAACGTCTGCTCGACGCGGCTGCCGAAGATGCGGTCGGGCTCGCGGGCGGGATCCTGGAACTGAACGATGTACATCTGGTCGCCGAAGCGCTTGCGATAAATCTGCAGCGGATCGACCGGCGCCCGCGGCGTGTGCGGCGTGTTGATGCCGACCACGCCGGCGACGCGGTCGATATGGCGCAGCGGCATCTGCCAGATGACGAAGCCGCCCCAGTCATGGCCGACAAAAATTGCCTTGTCGATCTTCAGGTGATCGAGCAACCCGACCAGATCGCCAGTGAGATGCTCGAGGTCATAATCCTCAACTTTCTCAGGCCGATCGGTGGCGCCATAGCCGCGCTGGTCCGGCGCGATGACGCGGATGCCGGCTTCGGAGAGCGCCTTGATCTGGTGCCGCCACGAGAATGCCAGCTCCGGCCAGCCGTGGCACAGGACCATCGGCGGCGTATCGGTCTTCGGACCCGCCTCGTAGAAGCCCATGCGGATGCCGTTGACCTCGGCGAACTGCAACGGCGGCATCTCGGTCATGGTTGCTCCTGAGCTCAACTGGCAGCGCTTTGCAGATTGCCGGGCGGCGCGAACGCCGCCTGCAGCTCGGCGAACTCCTGCGGCAGCATGTCGGCCAACACCTGGACATGGGGGATGATATTGGCCCCGGCGATGAAACCGAAATCGAGCTGGTCGCGATAGCTCTGCACGGTGATGTTCAGCGCCAGGCCATGGGTGGCGATCGACACCGGGAAGATGTGCAGCAGCTCGGCGCCGGCCGCATACAGCGTCTGCCGCGGGCCGGGCACGTTGGACACCGTGATGTTGGCCGCGGGCGGCAGCACGTCGGACAGGCTGGAGCGGCTGTAGAGCAGCGCCAGGATCTGCACCACGATCGGCGCGCCGAGCATCGAGACGTTCGACACCTGCGGCATCAGCGCCCGCAGCGGGTGCGACATTTCCTTCGACTTGGTCGATTGCGCGATGATCGCCTCCAGCCGCGCCTTGGGATCGGCGATATCGCTGGCGATGGCGCAGATCATGCCGAACACCTGGTTGTTGGCTTCGGTATTGCCCTCCTCGCGCAGCGAGATCGGCACCGCAGCGGTCATGGATTTCGCCGGCAACTCCCCGCGCTCCTTGAGATAGCGCCGGACCACGCCCGATGACAGCGCCAGCACCACATCGTTGAGCTTGCCGCCGGCCTGCTTGGCCAGCGCCTTGGCCGCCGACAGCGACACCGAGACCCCGGCAAAGCTGCGCTCCGACGAGATCGCCTTGTTGAGCACGGTGGACGGCGACACCATGCTGGTGAGGCTGTCGCGCGACTTGGGATCGGCCACCTTACCGACGACATCGGCCACGCTCTTCAGCATGGTAGGAAGGGCGCCGGCAAACTTCACCGCGCTCTCGATCTGGAACATGGCGTTGTCGAACAGGATCGAGCCGAGGTCGCTCTTGCCGCTGCGCGGCAGTTCGATGCCCTTGGCAGCGGCGCTATCGAACGGATTCAGCCATAGCTGCCGGTAGGAATCGATCAGGCCGGCGGCGATATCGCGCGGCTCCGGCCCGGCCTTGGCGCGGGCCGCGGGCTTCTCCACCTCGCGCGGCACCGGCGTCACGTCATAGATCATGTTGGTCAGCGCCGCGCCGGCGCCGCCGTCGATGCAGGCGTGGTGCATCTTGGAATACAGCCCGACCTCGTTGTCCTTCATGCCCTCGAAGACGTAGAACTCCCATAGCGGTCGCGCGCGGTTGAGCGGCTTGGCATGCATCCAGCCGACGATGCGCTCCAGCGTGGCGCGGTCATGCGGCGCCGGCAGGGTGCCGCGGAAGATATGGCGGTCGATATCGAACTGGTCGTCCTCGACCCAGGAAGGATGATCGATGTCCAGCGGGGTCTTTTCCAGCCGCGCCTTGAGGATCGGCGCGAGGTGCAGGCGCGACGCGATCATCGCCTTGAATTCTTCAAAGAAGCTGCCGGCGTGGCCCTCGGGCAGCCGGAAGATCGCCATGCTGCCGACGTGCATCGGCATCTCCGGCGTCTCGAGATAAAGAAACGACGCGTCCATCGAGGACAGCTTCTTGCCGGCGTCCGCCATGATGTCCCTCCCCGTAACCATGCCGGCGCCTTTGCGGCGCTCTGACGGGGATTGTGCCTGTTCCGGTAGCGGATATGCAATGGCAAAAATGAGATGCCGTAGGGTGGGCAAAGGCGCGTTGCGCCGCGCCCACCATCGTCGCGCGATCATTGAACCGCTGTGGCGGGCACGCCTCGCCGCGCTTGCGCCGCCGAGGCTTTGCCCACCCTACAAGTTACTTCTTCTCCGGCGTCCGGCCGGTGGCGAGCGAGGCCATGTTGGAGAACATTTCCGTAAAGCGCTCACCCATCTTGGGATCGAAGGTGAACCAGCTCTGCATGATGGATTCCGGGGAGAACTTGTCGATGTTGGCCATCATCTTTCCCTGCATCTGGTCCATCATCGCGGCCTGCATCGGCTGCACGTCGGGAAGGCCAAAGAACGCACGCGCCTCTTCCGGGGTGCAATCCACGACAACGGTAACTTTCATCAAAGGCTCCTGAATCCGGTCGTCATGCCGACGTGCACGACGACGCAGCGCCAGTATCGCCGCGGTCCGTCACAATGCAAGCGGTCCGGCTGATGCAGTGCAGCGCGCGAGCAACCGAAGCGTTCGACGCCGGAGGCCTTGGGATCGTCGAGCGGCGCCACCCCGGTGATCATGTCCGCCAGCGGCCGTCCGCTGGCCGGGTCTGCCAGATGCCGCTTGCGCCGGATAGAAACTCTGCCAACATGGCACGTGGGTTGCAGGGTAACGCGGTGCTGGCAGCAACCGCCGGGGGAGACGCGACGCATGTTGATCCGTAAGATTTGTCTGGCCGCATCGATCGCCATCTTCGCGACGTGTTCGGCCCAGGCGCAGACGCTACGCTATGCCAACCAGGGCGATCTGAAATCGCTCGATCCCTATACGCTGAACGAATCCACCACCATCGCCCATCACGGCCATATCTATGAAGGCTTGACCGCGCGCGACAAGGACCTGACGATCATTCCCGGCCTCGCCGAAAGCTGGGAAACGCCGGAACCGACCCGCTGGCGCATCCACCTGCGCAAGGGCGTCAAATTCCACAACGGTGACCCCTTCACCGCCGACGACGTGGTGTTCTCCGCCGACCGCGTCCGTGCCAAGGGCTCGAACTTTGCGACCCGCGTCCCCAGCGATGCCAAGGTGGTCAAGATCGACGACTACACCGTCGACTTCATCCTGACCGCGCCCAATCCGATCCTGACGTCGCTGTGGGATACCTGGTACATCATGGACAAGAAGTGGTGCGAGGAAAACGGCGCCGTCGAGCCGACCCCAGCCGCAGCCACCACACCGAGCTTTGCGTCGCTGCACGCCAATGGCACCGGGCCGTTCACCATCGAAAGCCATCAGCCCGGCGTCAAGACCGTGTTCAAGGCCAACCCGAACTGGTGGCGCAACCCCGAGCACAATCTCAAGGAAATCATCTTCACGCCGATCGCATCCGACGCCACCCGCGTCGCAGCCTTGCTGTCGGGCGAGATCGACATGATGGAGCCGGTGCCAATCCAGGATATCGCGCGGGTCCAGGCCAGCCCCAACGCCGTGGTGATGACCGGTCCCGAACTGCGCACCATCTTCCTCGGCATGGACCAGGTCCGCGACGAACTGGGATTCTCCAACGTCAAGGGCAAGAACCCGTTCAAGGACATCCGCGTCCGCGAGGCCTTCTACAAGGCCATCGACATCGAGCTGATCAAGACCCGCGTCATGCGCGGCCTGTCGACGCCGTCGGCCCTGATGATTGCGCCACAATTGTTCAAGCTGTCGGGCGAGTTCACCCGGCCGAAATATGATGCAGACGGTGCCAAGAAACTGCTCGTCGCGGCGGGCTATCCCGACGGGTTCGAAGTCGGCATGGATTGTCCCAATGACCGCTACGTCAACGACGCCGCGATCTGTCAGGCCGTGGTCGGCATGCTGGCGCGGATCGGCATCAAGGTGAACCTGCTGGCGCAGCCGAAGGCGCTGTATTTCGCCAAGATCCTGAAGTCCGGCGGCTTCAACTCCTCGTTCTACATGCTGGGTTGGACGCCCAGCACGCTCGACTCCCACAACGTGCTGTACGAGATCATGGGCTGTCGCGACAATCCCGCCAGCTCGCGCGGCGACACCAATGTCGGCGGCTACTGCAACAAGGACTTCGACGCCCTCACCGACAAGGTGCTGCAGGAAACCGATCCGTCCAAGCGCGACCTGCTGATCAAGGCCGCCTATGAGATCGGCGCCAAGGACTTCGGCTACATCCCGCTGCACCAACAGGCGCTGGCTTGGGGCGTGTCGAAGAAGGTCAAGCTCACCCAGCGCGCCGACAACCAGGTGCTGCTGTACTGGGCCACCAAGCAGGATTAGGGCCTCATCCTGAGGGGCCGCCTCTTGGCGGCGTCTCGAAGGATGAGCACAACAACTCATGGTTCGAGACGCCCGCCCAGCGGCGGGCTCCTTACCATGAGGGCCCCGTTTCGTTGTTCATGCGCCTCGCCGCATTCACCTTTTGAGAAAGCGAAAGGACTCCATGCTCGCTTTCATTCTGCGCCGCGCTTTGCAATCTGTCGGCGTGATGATCGCCGTGGGTATCATCTCGTTTGCCATGTTCCGCTTCGCCGGCGACCCGGTGAACCAGATCGTGTCGATCGATACCTCGTATGAGCAGCGTATGCAGATCCGCAAATCGCTCGGGCTCGACGATCCCGTTCCCGTGCAGTTCGCGCGCTATTTTATTGATGCGGCGCAGTTCAAGTTCGGCGTCTCCTACCAGTTTCGCCAGCCGGTCTCGGCCCTGCTGAAGGAGCGCATGCCGGCGACGCTTGAACTCGCCACCTGCGCCACCATCCTGGCGATGCTGTCCGGCATCCTGATGGGGGTGTATTGCGCGCTGCGCCGCGACTCGCTGCTCGCGAAGCTGTTCCAGGCGGTGTCGCTGATCGGCATCTCGCTGCCGACCTTCCTGATCGGCATCCTGCTGATCTACCTGTTCTCGGTGGTGCTGGGCTGGCTGCCATCGTTCGGGCGCGGCGACGTCGTGCATTTCGGCTGGTGGACCACCGGCCTGCTCACGGCGTCCGGCCTCAAGGCGCTGATCATGCCGTCGATCACCCTCGGCCTGTTCCAGATGACGCTGATCATGCGGCTGGTGCGCGCCGAAATGCTCGAAGTGCTGCGCACCGACTACATCCGCTTCGCCCGGGCCCGCGGCCTGACCACGCGGGCGATCCATTTCGGCCACGCGCTGAAGAACACGCTGGTGCCGGTCATCACCGTCGCCGGCCTGCAGTTCGGCTCGGTGATCGCCTTTGCGATCATCACCGAGACCGTGTTCCAGTGGCCCGGCATGGGGCTGTTGTTCGTGCAGGCGGTGCAGAACGTCGACATTCCGATCATGGCCGCCTACCTGCTGGTGGTGTCGTTGATCTTCGTCACCATCAACCTGATCGTCGACATCCTCTACACCATCGTCGATCCGCGCCTGCGCGCCACCGTGGGCCGGCCGGCATGAGCGCACGAACATGACCGACATTCCCGCCCCGCGCCATCGCTCCCTGTTCGCGCGCGCCATCGATAGCGACATCTTCTATTTGTTCCGCCGTTCGAAGATGACCATGGTGGCGGCCTTCGTCACCTTGGTGTTCTTCCTGCTGGCGATCTTCGCCACCTGGCTGGCCGTGCAAAACCCCTTCGATCCGGCGCAGCTCGAACTGATCAATTCGCGCATCGCGCCGCTGTGGACCGCGGATGGCCAGAGTCCGTTCCTGCTCGGCACCGACGAACAGGGCCGCGACGTGCTCTCCGCCATCCTCTACGGCCTGCGGGTGTCGCTCACCGTCGGCGTGCTCGGCGTGGCCTTCGCAGCTGTGCTCGGCATCTCGCTCGGCCTGATCGCCGGCTATTTCGGCGGCTGGATCGACACCCTGATCATGCGCATCGCCGACGTGCAGCTGACCTTTCCCGCCATCCTGATCGCGCTGCTGATCGACGGCGTCGTCAAATCGGCGCTCGGCAACCAGCTCGATGCCACCACCACCCTCATGGTGCTGGTGGTCGCCATCGGCTTGAGCTTCTGGGTGCAATATGCCCGCACCGTCAGGGGCTCGGTGATGGTGGAGAAGAACCGGGACTATGTCGCCGCGGCGCAGCTGATCGGGCTGCCGGCGCGGGTGATCATGATCCGCCACGTGCTGCCCAATACCATGGGGCCGATCCTGGTGATCGCCACCATCAACCTGGCGCTGGCCATCATCACCGAAGCGACGCTGTCGTTCCTCGGCTCCGGCATGCCCGACACCATGCCGTCGCTGGGCACGCTGATACGCATCGGCAACAACTATCTGTTCTCCGGCGAGTGGTGGGTGGTGATCTTTCCGGGCCTGGCGCTGGCGTCGCTGATCCTGTCCATCAACCTGCTCGGCGACTGGCTGCGCGACGCGCTGAATCCGAAACTGCGATGACGTCACACCCCTTTCAGGCAAAGCCGCGCATGATCGAACCCGTCCTCTCCGTCCGCGATCTCCGGGTCGAGTTCGTCAATCGGCGCGGCGCGCTGCGCGCCATCGACGGCGTCTCTTTCGACATCGCCAAGGGCGAGGTGCTGGGCGTGGTCGGCGAATCCGGCGCCGGCAAATCCGTCACCGGCCTCGCCGCCATCGGCCTGATCGACCCGCCCGGCCGCATTGCCGGCGGCGAGATCTGGCTCTCCGGCCTGCGCATCGACAATCTGCCGCCGGAGGACATGCGGAGAATCCGCGGCAGGCGCATCGGCATGATCTTCCAGGATCCGCTGACCAGCCTGAACCCGCTGTACCGGATCGGCGACCAGCTGGTCGAAACCATCCGGACCCATCTCAACCTCAACGAAACCGCCGCGCGAAAACGCGCCATCGACCTGCTCGCCGAGGTCGGCATCCCCGCGCCGGAAAAACGCATCGATGCCTATCCACACGAGTTCTCCGGCGGCATGCGCCAGCGGGTGGTGATCGCGCTGGCGATCGCTGCCGAGCCCGAACTGATCATCGCGGACGAGCCGACCACCGCGCTCGACGTCTCCGTACAGGCGCAGATCATCGCGCTGATCAAGCGGCTCGGCCGCGACCACGGCACCGCGGTGATGCTGGTAACCCACGACATGGGCGTGATCGCCGAGACCTCGGACCGCGTCGCGGTGATGTATTCCGGCCGCATCGCTGAGATCGGCCCGGTGCGCGACGTGGTACAGAATCCGCTGCATCCCTATGCCAAGGGCCTGATGGGCGCGATCCCGACGCTCGCCGGCGACGCCAGCAAGCGCCTCGTGCAAATTCCGGGCTCGATGCCGCGGCTGTCGAACATTCCGCCGGGCTGCGCCTTCAACCCGCGCTGCGCCTTTGCCTTCGATCGCTGCCGGATCGAGCGGCCGGAGCCGATCCCCGTCGGCGCCCAGAGCGTCGCCTGCCATCTCTATGACCGCGACGCGGCGACGGAGTCCGCGGCATGACGAAACTCGTAGAGGTGAGTAACCTCCGTCGGACCTTCGACGTCTCAAGGCCCTGGCTGAACCGGGTGATCGAGCGCAGCCCGATGGAATTCTTGCGCGCGGTGGACGGCGTATCGTTCGATATCGCCAAAGGCGAGACCTTTGCGCTGGTCGGCGAATCCGGCTCGGGCAAGACCACGGTGGCGCGCATGGTGGTGGGGCTGCTGCCGCCCTCCTCCGGCGAGGTCATCATCGACGGCGTCTCCATGAGCGATCCCCGACAGGCGCAAGCGCGGCAGAAGCTGCGCAAGCGCATCCAGATGATCTTTCAGGATCCCTATGCGTCGCTCAATCCGCGCAGGCGCGTCGGCACCATCGTTGCCGAGCCGATCCGCGCCTTCGACCTGATCCAGGGCGAGCGCGACATCAACGGCCGCGTCGGCGAGTTGCTGGCGCTGGTGGGGCTCCATCCCGACGATGCGCAGAAGTTTCCGCACGAATTCTCCGGCGGCCAGCGCCAGCGCGTGGCTATCGCCCGCGCGCTGGCCTCGGAAGCCGAGTTTCTCGTGTGCGACGAGCCGACCTCGGCGCTCGACGTCTCCGTGCAGGCGCAGATCCTCAACCTGATGCGCGACCTGCAGGACAAGTTCGGCCTGACCTACCTGTTCATCAGCCACAATCTCGCGGTGGTCCGGCACATGGCAAGCCGGATCGGCGTGATGTATCTCGGCCGCATTGTCGAGATTGCCGAAGGCCGCGAATTGTTCAGCCATCCGCGTATGCCCTACACCCGCATGCTGCTCGGTGCGGTGCCGGATCTGGCGATGTCCGGCCGCGCCCGCATCGCCGTGAAGGGTGAGATCCCCAACCCGATCGACCCGCCGTCCGGCTGCCCGTTCCATCCGCGCTGCCCGGACGTGTTCGACCTGTGCCGCGCCGTGGTGCCGGAATTGATCGATGGCGTGGCGTGTCACGCGGTGAATGGGGTTTCAGCGCCCTAGCCTCGTTTCCCGGACGCGGTGCAGCGCTCTTGCGCTGCTCCGCAGATCCGGGACCCAATCGACGCACAACTGAGCATGGGCCCCTGTGTAGTCGGGATCTGTCATGATGGGTGCGGGCGGGATGCCGTTGGGCCCCTGGTCATGAAGACCGTGATCCGGCTTGGCACCCGCCCGCGCTACATTACCCACACCTGAACAGTTGATCGAGGCCGTTCGCCGCGGACCTCGCAGCACAGGGACAGGCATCATGATCATACATCCTGGCTTCGTTGGAATCGATATCTCCAAGGACTTTCTTGACGTCTTCGACAGCAACATCGGCACGGTGCGCCGCATCGACAACCTCCCCGAGGCGGTCAACGCCTTGATCGCGGGGTGGGCCGGCAGCGATGTATTCGTGCTGTTCGAGGCCACCGGCCACTACGACAAGGCGCTGCGCCGGGCCTTGAGCGCGGCCGGTATCGCTTTCGCGCGGGTCAACCCCGCCCGCGCCCGGGATTTCGCCCGCTCCATCGGCTTGCTCGCCAAGACCGACGCAATCGACGCGCGGATGCTGGCGGCGATGGCCCAATGCCTGCGGCCCGGCGCCGACGGCACCACCGACCCGGCGCGGGAGCAGCTTGCCGACCTGCACAAGCGCCGCGATCAGCTCGTCGCCTGCCGCAAGCAGGAGCGCACCCGCCTTGCCGCAACCGGCGCCGACCTGCTGGACGAGCTGATGCAGCATATCGCCTGGCTCGATCAGGCTATCCAGCGCATCGATCGGCGGATCGCCACCCTGATTGCCGGGCAGCAGGGCCTGCACGCCGCACAACGCCTGATGCGCTCGGTGCCGGGCATCGGCCCGGTTTGCGCCGCCACGCTGTTGGCACTGATGCCGGAACTCGGCTCCCGCTCGCCAAAGGCCATCGCCGCTTTGGCTGGACTGGCGCCCTTCAATGTCGATAGCGGCAAGTTCCGCGGTGCCCGCAAGATCCACGGCGGCAGGCGCCGGGTCCGCGAAGCCCTCTACATGGCGGCCGTCTCCGTCACTCGAACCAAATCCCGGTTCGCAGCAGCCTATCGTGCCCTGAGAGACGCGGGCAAACCCGCCAAAATCGCCCTGATCGCCGTCGCTCGCAAGCTGCTCGTCACCCTCAATGCGGTGCTTCGTGATCAAGCGCCCTTTCACGCTTGATCACGAAAATTACAGTTGCCGGATCTGCGGTGCACCACGCTGCAAGAGCAGCGTCATGCACCGCGTCCGGGGCACGAGGCCTTGCCGTTAGATCACGAATTCCCGCGACACCCGCCGTGTGTCCATCTCGAATTCCAGGTCAACAACCGGCGGCCGGGCATAGTGCCAGGTCAGGCCGGAGCGGGCCGCACCGTGACGCACCAGTTCGTCGGCAGCCACGGCATGGAAATCGTGCACGGTGTAGACCTGCGTCGCGGTGGTATCCTTCCAGCCGTGGCCGAAGGCGCCGAGACGGCTTTCCATCTCGCCGACCGTAAAACGGACCTTGTCCTGCCAGGCGGCCGGACTGAGATCGCGATAGCGCACGATTCGTTCCGGATAGCTGCCGGGGGCCGCCGCGCGACTCCGCGCCGCCGGCGATCACGAAGCTCGGCCGCGCGCCGAGCATCGGCCGCGTGAAGCAGAAGGCGTAGAAGGACGGCTCCAACGGCGGATCGATCTCGGGGCAGACGTTGCTGCGCGCCACCGGATTGTTGGTGCCGACGCCATCGAAGATGCCCCAGTCAGCGAGCGTCGTAACGTAGCGCTCGTTGAAAGCGCGAAAGCCGGCTTCGTCGACAGCCGCAGGCGATCGCAACTCGCAGGCGCAGAATGACGTCAGCGGACGATCGGCCGCTTCGATGTAATCGGCGATCATCGAAAAGCCGTCCGCCAGTGGAACCGGCTGGTCGAAGCGGACGCGCTCGATCTCGAAATCCGGATGCGCCTTGACGCCGCTGGAGTACTGGAACACGGCGGGAATGTAGCTGTAGTTTCCGGCCGGAAAGTCGCGCGTCATGGGGATTCCTGTCGATTGCGAAAGCACACAAAGAAATGGCGGATCGAACGATGTTCGATCCGCCATCAAACCTCAAAGAATCCGCTCTCGCAAGCTCAGGTCGGCCGCAGCGCCGGCGAGGAATGCTGCATGTCGAACTCCTCGATCTCCTTCGCGCGCTGCGATTCCTTGCCGGCGCGATGATCGGTGGCGATCGCGACGTAAACCGCCGGCAGCACGAACAGCGTGAACAGCGTGCCGATCATCATGCCGGACACCACCACAAGACCGATCGAGAACCGACTGGCCGCACCGGCACCCGCTGCGGTCAGCAGCGGCAGCAGGCCGGTGACCATGGCCGCCGTGGTCATCAGGATCGGGCGCAGACGCACGCGGGCCGACATCTCGATGGCCGAGCGCTTGTCGAGGCCTTCCTTCAGCTGCAGCTCGTTGGCGAACTCCACCATCAGGATGCCGTGCTTGGAGATCAGTCCGACCAGCGTGAGCAGGCCGACCTGGGTGTAGATGTTGATCGTCGCCACACCGAAGAATAGCGGGATCAGCGCGCCCGAGATCGCCATCGGCACCGAGATCATGATCACCAGCGGATCGCGCAGCGACTCGAATTGCGCCGCCAGCACCAGGAAGATGATGATCAGCGCAAAGCCGAAGGCGATAGCGAGCTGGTTGCCTTCCTGCACGTACTGCCTGGAATCCGCGAGGTAGTCGTGGTTGAAGCCGGACGGCAACTGCTTGGCCGCGCTCTCCAGGAAGTCGACCGCGGCACCGACGGTGACGCCTGGCATCGGAACGGCCTGGAAGGTCGCCGAATTCGGCTGGTTGTAGTGCGACAGGGCGTTGGGGTTGGTGGCGGTTTCCACGGTGACCAGCGTCGATAGCGGGATCTGCTGACCGGACGTGCTCGCAACATAGTAATTTGCCAGCGAGTCCTGCGAAATCCGCAACGCGCGCGGCACCTGCGGAATGACCTGGTAGGAGCGCCCCTCGAGGTTGAAGCGGTTGGTGTAGTTGCCGCCGAGCAGCGTCGACAGCGTGCTGCCGATGCTCGCCATAGTGACGCCGAGGTCGTTGGCCTTGTTGCGGTTGACCTTCACCTTGACCACCGGCTGGTTGTAGTCGAGGTCGCTATCAGCGACGATGAACAGACCGCTCTTGCGCGCGGCGTCCTTGAGCTTGTTCATCTCCTCATAGACCGACTGGAAGCCATTGGTGGAGTTGATCACCATCTGGATCGGCAGGCCGCCCGGTCCGCCGGGCAGCGCCGGCAGGTTGAAGGCGAAGGCATTGACGCCCTCGATCTTGCTGAGCTCGGCCTGCACCAGCGGCTTCAGCTTGGTGGTCGAGCGCGTGCGCTCGTCCCACGGCTTCAGCGCCATGCCGGCAATGCCGTTGGAGGGACCGTTGGTGCCGTTGATGATGAAGCGCAGATCGGTTTCCGGGAACTTCTGGAAGACCTTGTCCATCTTGTCGCTATAGAAGTCGGCATAATCGATGTTGGCGTATTTCGGCGCCTTGGTCACAGCGAACAGGATGCCCTGATCTTCCTCGGGCGCCAGTTCCTTCGACGTATGCTGATACATGAACACCACGAGGCCGAGGATCACGACGGCGAACAGCGCGGTGATCGGACGGTAATCCAGCGAACGGTCGAGCTGACGGCCGTACCAGCGCGTGGTGGCGCCGAACACCATATCGACCTTCTTGGCGAACCAGCCCGGCTCCTCCTGCTTCAGCAGCACCGAACACATCATCGGCGACAGCGTCAGCGCGATCACACCGGAGACGATCACCGAGCCGGCCAGCGTGAAGGCAAACTCGCGGAACAGCGCGCCGGTGAGGCCGCCGAGGAAGCCGATCGGCGCGTAGACCGCCGCCAGCGTGATGGTCATGGAGATCACCGGGCCGACGATTTCGCGGGCACCCTCCAGCGAGGCCTGCACCGGCGACTTGCCCTCCTCGAGATGACGATGGATGTTCTCCACCACCACGATGGCGTCGTCGACCACCAGGCCGATCGCCAGCACCATGGCCAGCAGGGTCAGCATGTTGATGGAGAAGCCCATCACCAGCATCAGGCTGCAGACGCCGACCAGCGACAGCGGGATGGTGACCACCGGGATGATGACCGAACGGAACGAGGCGAGGAACAGGAAGATCACCACGATGACGATGCCGACCGCCTCGATCAGCGTGTGTTCGACCTCGTTGATTGAAGAGGTGATGAACTTGGTGGAATCGTAGGCCACCTTCATCTTCAGCGACGGCGGCAGGTTGCGCTCCAGCTCGGGGAACAGCTTGCGCACGCCCGCCACGATGTTGAGCGGATTGCCCTGCGGGGTCGACTGGACGCCGATGAAGATCGCGCGCTCGCCGTTGAAGGCCACGCTGGCATCGGCGGTTTGCGCCGCCAGCTCGACGGTGGCGACATCCTCGATGCGCACGAAGCCGCCGTCCTTGGCCTTGATGGTCATCCGCTTGAACTGATCGACATTCTGCAGATCGGTATTCGCGGTGACGTTGGAGATGATGTAGTAGCCCTTGGTCTGACCGGCCGCGGACTGGAAGTTGTTGGCGCGGATCGCCGCGGTGACGTCATCCGGCGAAACGCCGCGACCCTGCATGCGCACCGGGTCGAGCCACAGCCGCATCGCGAAGGTCTGGCCGCCGAGGATGTCGGCCGAGGCGACGCCGTCGACGGTGGACAGCACCGGCTGCACTGCGCGCGTCAGGTAATCGGAAATCGCCGAGCCTGACAGCTCTTCGCTGGAAAACCCGAGATACATCACCGCGGTGGTCGAGCCGGTCGACTTGACGATCACCGGATCGTTGGCCTCTTTCGGGATCAGGTACTTGACCGAGTTGACCTTCGACAGCACTTCGGTGAGCGCGGCGTTGGGATCGTTGTTCAGCTTGACGTAGACCGAGATCAGGCTCTGGCCCTGGGTCGAGGCCGAGGTCATGTAGTCCAGGCCTTCGGCGGCAGCGACGGCCTGCTCGATGGGCGTGGTGATGAACCCCTGCATCAGGTCCGGCGACGCGCCGGGATACACCGTGGTGATGGTGATCACGGTGTTCGACAGCTTGGGATATTGCCGGATCGGCAGGCTGGTGGCGGCCTTGAAGCCGATCAGCAGGATCAGCAGGCTGACCACCAGCGCCAGCACCGGGCGCTTGATGAAGATGTCCGTGAAAACCATTGCGACGCTCCGTCACCGGCATCCGACGCCGGCCTCAACGGCCGCGCATCGATGCGAGAATTGATTCAACAAATCGCCGGAAACGGATCGCGCACGGCGCGATCCGTTCGACCGTATCAGTTCAGCGGCGCCTTCGCCGGAATCTGCGGCGCAGGGTCGGTCGAGATCGCCACCGCGGCACCGGACTGCAGCTTGAGCTGGCCGACCTGCACCACCTTGTCGCCGGGGTTCAGCCCGCGGACGATGACAGCGCGACCATCGATGCGATCGCCGGTCTTCACAAAGGTGCGCACGGCATTGAGGCTGGTCTTGCCGTCGTCGGTCTTCTTCTCGGTGATCAGGTAGACCGAGTCGCCGTACAGCGTGTAGTCCACTGCGGTTTCCGGCACCGTGATCACGGCCGGCTTGTCCGGCAGCACCACCGTGGTGGTGGCGAACATGCCGGGCTTCAGAATGCCCTCGGGGTTCTGGATCGTCGCCTGCACGCGGATATTGCGGGTGTCGGCGCTGATCTGCGGTTCGATGGTCGTCAGCGCCCCTTCGAACTTGCGGCCGGGATAGGCATCGACGGAGATGCGCACGACCTGGCCGACCTTGAGCGTTCCCGAATCCTTCTCGGTGACCGTGAAGTTAGCGAACACGGCGGACAGATCCGTCAACGACACGATCTGGGTGCCGGCGGTGAGATACTGTCCGACCTCGACGCGGCGGGTGCCGAGCACGCCGTCGAATGCCGCGCGCACGAGCTTCTGCGAGATCACCGCTTCGGTCTTGGCAATGCCTGCCTGCGCCTGGTCATAGGCAGCCTGCGCGGTGTCCACCGTCGCCTGCGGGCCGAACTGGCGCGCGGCCAACTGCTTGGCGCGATCGAGGTTCAATTCCGCCACCTTGGCCTGGGCCTTGAAGCTGGCGAGATCGCCCTGATCGGGGGCGTCGAACAGCTGCACCAGCGGCGTGCCGGCCTTCACCGTGGAGCCCGCCTTGAACATGATGTCGGTGATGCGGCCGTTGACGTCGGAGGTGACGTTGACCTGATGCACGGCGGCGAGATCGCCGACGGCGTTGATCAGGTTTGGAATCACTTCGGACTTTGCCTCGGCCGCGGTGACCAGGGTCGGCGGCGGCTTGTTGTTGGCGAAGAACTCCGCAATCTTCATGGCGCGGAACGAATTGAAGCCAACCAGCGCGCCGACCAGCAGTGCCAGCAGCAGGCCGACGATGATGAACCATTTGATCATGCGCACCGGACGCGGGCGCGGCTTCTCGACGGTGGCGCGCGGCGCCGCACTGGCTTGTGTGGTGATCGTCATGTCATGCGCTTTCTGTCGTTGCCGGCTGCACCAGATCCGCCGCTAACGCGCGGTCCAGATGCGATGCAATTGCCGTTTCTTTAAGACCAATACCGCGAAGGATAAATTCACCAGACTGCCGGTCGAGATCGGCCGCATGGGCATAGGACAGGCACGGCACCGCGGGCAGTCGCGACAGCGCCGCCATCATCACCGTGTGGTGCGCGAACCAGAACAGGTTGATCGGCTCGCCGGTGCCGCGCACGGCGTCGTCGGCCAGAACGGCCTGCTCGAAGGCTGCCGTGAAGGCCGGTCCGATCAACTCGTTGATCTTGTTGAACAGCAGGCGGGCGAACTCGCCGTCATCGAGGTGGCTGATGATCATCAGCCGCATGCGCTGCGCTTCCTCCTGGTCCGGGTGTTCGGAGATCTCCAGGAAATGCCCGACCATGCCGCGAATCAGCACCACCAGCGTGGCCGTCGACGGCGGTAGCCCCAGCAGCTTGTTCAGCTCCGGATCGGCATCGCACTCCTCGGCGAGAATTTCGGCGTACAGCGCCGATTTGGTCGGGAAATGTTTGAACAACAGGCCTTCGGAAATCTTCGCCGCCGCCGCCACGCTCTTGGTCGTGGTGCCGGCGAATCCATTGCGCGCGAAGCAACGCTTCGCCGCGCTCAGGATCAGCTCCCGCCGGAGGTCATGGGTCATCCGTAAACTGCTCATATTGTGAGTAACCACTCACTTGAGCAAAAGTCAACGAAATGATGCGATGCACCAAGGTAGAATCACGCAGGCGCTCCGATATTAAACGACCGTCTTGTGTCTGGCGATACATGTCTCCAGCACATCGTCCATCGGCCTGCCCCACCAGCTCTCGGAAAAGATCTCGATCTCCGAATAGCCGGCGAAGCCCTGCGCCTCGACCGCCGCGCGCACCGACTTGATGTCGATGACCCCGTCGCCCATCATGCCGCGGTCGTTGAGGATGTCCTTGGTCGGCACCAGCCAGTCGCAGACGTGGAACGCCATCAACCGGTCCTTGCCCGCGCGAACGATCTGCGGCGGCAGCTCCGGATCCCACCAGATGTGATAGACGTCGAGCGCGACGCCGAGCATGCCCGTGCGGTTGGGGTCGAGCCGGTCGCAGATGTCCAGCGCCTGCTCCGTCGTATTGACGCAGGCGCGGTCGCCGGCATAGGCCGGATGCAGCGGCTCGATGGCCAGCGGCATGCCGGCCTGCTTGGCGTAGTCCATCATCTCCGCAATGCCGTCTTCGACCTGGGCGCGCGCGTTCGCGATATTTTTCGATGGGCTACTTCCTGGCCGCGAATATTGCGGCAAGCCGCCCACCACCAGCACGATGCACGGCGCTTTCAATGCCACGGCTTCGTCGACGCAGCGACGGTTGTCATCGCGCTGCTGCTGGCGATGCGCCTCGTCGGAGACGAACATGCCACCGCGACAGTAGCCGGACAGCTCGATGCCTGCGTCCCGGATCACCTTCGCGGCGCGATCGAGCCCGATGGAAGCAACCTGGTCGCGCCACGGATCGATGGCACGGATGCCATGCCTGGCGCAGGCATCGACTATCTCGGCGAGGTCGCCCTGCTTGCGGACGGTGGCGGTGTTCAGCGACAGCCAGCGATGATCCCCAGAGAAATCGCGCATCAGGCTTCGATCCCGCGAGTTGCCAAAATCGCCTTCATCCGCTGCGTCGCCTTTTCCGGATTCGACAACAGTCCGGCCTGGTCGGCGAGTCGGAACAGTTCGGCCAGATGCAGCGTCGAGCGCGTGCTCTCCTGCCCACCGATCATGGTGAAATGGTCCTGGTGGCCGTTGAGATAGGCCATGAACACGATGCCAGTCTTGTAGAAGCGCGTCGGCGCCTTGAAGATATGCCGCGACAACGGCACGGTCGGGCCGAGCACGTCGCGAAAGCCTTTTTCATCCCCCGCCGCCAGCCGCGACAGCGCATAGGATGCCGCCGGCGCGATGGCGTCGAAGATGCCCAGAAGCGCGTGGGAAAAACCCTTGTCGTCGCCGGCGATCAGTTCGGCATAGTTGAAATCGTCGCCGGTATACATTTTCACTTCCGGCACAAGCCGGCGGCGCATGTCGATCTCGCGCTGCGCGTCGAGCAGCGACACCTTGACGCCATCGACCTTGGCGGCGTTGCGGTTGATGACGTCCACCGCGATGTCCATGGCCGCGTCGAGGCTGGACGTGCCCCAGTAGTTCGCCAGTGCCGGATCGAACATGTCGCCGAGCCAATGGATGATCACGGGCTGACTGACCTGCGACAGCACGCGGTCATAGACGCGACCGTAATCCTCGGCACTCTTGCCGAGCTTGGCCAGCGCCCGCGAGGCCATCAGGATAATGCGGCCGCCGGCCTTCTCGACCGCTGCGATCTGCTCCTCATAGGCGTGGATCACGTCGTCGAGCGACCTAGCATCTTCCACCGCGAGATGATCGGTGCCGGCGCCGGAAAATACCAGACCGCCGCGCGGCCTGGCCGCCGCCACCGAACGCCTGATCAGTTCCAGCGAGGTCGGCCAGTCCAGCCCCATGCCGCGCTGCGCGGTGTCCATCGCCTCGGCCACGCCGAGGCCGAGGTCCCAGATGTGCTCGCGAAACGCGATGGTGCGGTCCCAGTCGATCGCCGCGGTCAGCCACGGATCGCCCTCGGCCAGCGGATCGGCCACCACATGGGCGGCCGAGAACGCCACGCGGTTCAGCGTGCCCGTGAGCTTCGCGGGAAAACTGCGTGACGCCGCCAGCCGATAGGTTTCAAGCGAACGATCGGCCTTCGGCAGCTTCAGCGACAATGACGACATGGGTTGGACTGGCTTGTTCATCATGCGACCTCAGACCTTGAGCGTGGGGACATCGATCCAGCGGCGCTCTTTCCAGCTTTCCAGCGCGCATTCGACAAGCTGCACGCCCTTGGCGCCTTCCAGCAGCGTGTACTTGTACGGCGCGTCCTCGCAGACGTGGCGGATGAACATCTCCCACTGCTCCTTGAAGCCGTTGTCGTAGACGGCGTTGTCCGGCACCTTCTGCCAGTCGGCGTAAAAGTCGTGGGTACGCTTCTCGTCGGGATTCCACACCGGCCGCGGAGTCGCCTGGCGAGCCTGGATCATGCATTCGCTGAGGCCGGCGACGGCCGAACCATGGGTGCCGTCGACCTGGAAGGTGACGAGATCGTCGCGATAGACGCGCGTCGCCCACGACATGTTCATGTGGGCGATCACGCCGCCCTTCAGCTTGAAGGTGGCGTAAGCGGAGTCATCGGCGGTGGCCGTGTACTTCTTGCCCTGCTCGTCCCAGCGCGCCGGAATGTCGGTGGTGCCGAGGCAGGTCAGGCTCTCGACTTCGCCGAACAGATTGTCGAGTACGTAGCGCCAGTGGCAGACCATGTCGAGGATCATGCCGCCGCCGTCTTCGGCACGGTAGTTCCAGGACGGCCGCTGCGCTTCCTGCCAGTCGCCTTCGAACACCCAGTAGCCGAACTCGCCGCGCACCGACAGCATCTTGCCGAAGAAGCCGCTGTCGCGCAGCATCGCCAGCTTCTTCAGGCCGGGCAGGAACAGCTTGTCCTGCACGGTGCCGTGCTTGAGGCCCTTGGCATTGGCCTGCTTGATGACGTCGAGTGCGGCGGCAAGGTTGGTCGCAATCGGTTTCTCGCAATAGATGTGCTTGCCGGCAGCGATCGCCTTGTTGAGCAGGCCGGGCCGCGCCTGCGTGGTGGCGGCATCGAAGAAGATGGTGTCGTCCTTGTTCTGCAACGCCTCGTCGAGATCGGTGGTCCAGCGCTCGATGCCGTACTTTTTGGCGAGGCCTTCGATCTTCTCGGCATTGCGCCCGACCAGGATCGGATCCGGCATCATGCGGTCGCCGTTCTTCAGGGTCACGCCGCCCTGCGCGCGGACCGCGACGATCGAGCGCACCAGATGCTGGTTGAGTCCCATGCGGCCAGTGACGCCGTTCATGATGATGCCGAGGCGATGGACAGCCATAGTTAGTGCTCCTGGAGGATTTTTGTTCTGGGGCGCTGGAGCGGCGCAAGGGCCGACCATTCCGGATGGGCGCCGGATGCGAATCCGGCAGAGGTCAGCGATCCCGTCAGGAGATCGCCGTCGTGAATGTTGAGCCGGATGACCTCGCCATCGCGGCGATAGAGATCGGGATGCGCCTTCAGAAACGCTTCGGCCTCGGCCGCCGGCGCCTCGCCAAAGCCATCGACATAGTGATGGCCGTTGCGCTCGGCGTGCGTCACGCCGATCAGCGCGCCCAGCGCCAGATCCTGCTGCACACCGAGCCCGGCCTGGCAGGTCAGGTCCTCGCCAGTGACGAAATAGGGAACACCCTGCTCGCTCCACGCCGCGGCGCGGGTGGCGTTGACGATGGACTTGTAGAGGCCTTTGCAGGATTTCGACGAGATGCCGCGATAGCCCAGCGCCCGCGCCATCGGGAACGCGTCCCAGCTATCGTCGGCCTCGTCGACGATGAAATTGTGCGACGACAGGTGGCCGAGCGGCGCCTGCTTGGTGAGGTCGCGCGGCATCGGCTGCTCGATATACAGCAGCTTTGACGCGATCGGCCGCAGCGCGGTGTCGTGTTCGAGGCGATCGACCAGCGCACCAAGCGCGTCGAGATCGGCATACTGCTCGTTGGCGTCGAGCGAGACCTTGTAATCATACGGCAGCGTGGCCAGCGCGTTGCCTATCTTCGTTAGCCGCGCCGCATCGGCTTCCGGATCGCCATTCATCTTCAGCTTGAAATAGCGCGCACCCGAATTTTCACGGGCATCGGCGACGCCGCCCTCGCCTTCGATGCGGTCATCGAGTCCGACGGTGTGTCGCACCGCGACCCGCGCCAGCCGCTTGCGGCCCGCCAGAAATGTCGCGATGTCGTCAGGGCCGACACCCGGCGCCAATCGCGCGTCGAGGCCGGCCACATTCCCCGCCATGCCGGTGAAGAAATCCAGCTTCAGGCCCCGCAGCAGCGCGTCGAGGACCGCCTTGTCGATTTCCGCCGGCCCGAACGCGGCGGCCAGCGGCGGGATGTCGACCCGGGCGCAGGCGGCCATCTGGTCGGCGATGGCGCCGGCATGCAGCGCAAAGGCAGTGATCAGGCCGGACTGCGCCAGATACAAATCGCGCGCGATGCTCAGCGACTGCCTGAGCTCCTGTATGGTGTCATCGATGTCGAGATGAGCCCGCTTGTCGAACCATTTCGGCACCATCATCTCGGCGCTGGCGCCGACGAATACGCCGCGGCCCTCGACCTCCAGCTCGACGCGCACGAAGGCCTGCGGCGCAGCGTTGACCGTCACCGCGCCAAAGCGGAACGGCCGCACAAACACCACCGGGCGTTCATACAGCGCGATCTCGCGCAAAGCGATGCGGGGAGCGGTCATATCGAGCAGCCCTAGTCCAGCGCGCTTTGGGTAAAGAAATGCTTTCGCACCCGTGCCACCAGTTCGGTGAACACCGGGTTGGCCATCGTGTCGAGGTTGCGGTCGCGGCCGAGCGGCACGTCGTAGATCGCCTCGATACCGCCCGGCCGCTCGGTCATCACCAGCACCTTGTCAGCGAGAAACACTGCTTCCGGGATCGAATGGGTGATCAGCAGGATCGTCTTGCCGGTCTGGCGCTGGATCCGCGACAGTTCAACATTCATCTTCTCACGCGTCATCGCGTCCAGCGCGCCAAACGGCTCGTCCATCATCATGATCTTGGGATCGTGCACCAGCGCACGGCAGATCGAGGCGCGCTGCTGCATGCCGCCGGACAGCTGCCACGGCAGCTTCTTCTCGAAACCTTCGAGGCCGACCATCTTCAAAAGCTGCTTCGCCCGCTCCAGAAATTTCTCGCGCGGCAGCTTCTTCATGTCGATCGGCAGCATCACGTTCGACAGGATGTTGCGCCACGGCAGCAGCAGCGCGTTCTGGAACACGATACCGACATCGCCATGCGGCTCGGTGACCTTGTTGCCGTCGACCAGGATTTCCCCGGTGGTCGGCGCCAGCAGGCCCGAGATCATCTTCAGCAAGGTAGACTTGCCGCAGCCGGAGGGGCCGACAACGACAAAGAACTCGCCGTCGTTGATGTGGAAGTCCAGCGGTCGCAGCGACTGCACCTTGCCGTCGCCGGTCCCGTAGGTCTTGGAGACACCGGAGAGATGGATCCCCGACGCCTTGTTGACGGGCTGTTCTGACACCAAGCGAAGATGTGCGGTCGCTGGATCCACGCTCATATCCAAGCCCTTGGCCTTCATCGTCGCTGCAGTCATCAGATCAGTCCCGTCGTTCACCAACTACTTCGGCAAGTAGTCGTTGGTGTAGAACGCCTTCGGATTTTCCTTGGCCTTGGCTTCGAGGCCGCCGTATTCGACCATGAGATCGATCGAATCCTTCATGTTCTGATCGGTGACCTGGAACGGCCGCTTACCCTTGGTTTCCGGTGTCGAGTAGAACGGAATTGTGAGTTCGAAGCCCTGGGTCAGGGTGTCGATCTTGCCACCCTTCGGATTGGCATCAAGGATCGACTGCGCGGCGGCCTTCGGCTCCTTTGATGCGGCTTCCACGGCCTTGGTGGTGGCCGACATGAAGCGCTTGACGAGATCCGGATTGGCTTTGGCATAGTCGGTATTGGTGACGATTCCCGACGACACCAGATGAATGCCGTAGTCGGCGAACTTGATCGGGTAGACGTCCTTGCCGGTGGCGTCCTTGATCTTCATGGACTGGTCCATGACGTAGCCGAGCAACAGGTCTGCCTGGCCGTTGATGACCGCGTTGAGCTTGGTCTGGCCGTCGCCTGCGACCGTCTTGAAATCGGATTCCTTCAGCCCCGCCTTCTTCAGGAACAGCGGCCAGATCTGGGTCATCGAATCCGCCGGCGTGATCGCCACGGTCTTGCCCTTGATGTCGTCGGGCTTCTTGATATTCTTGTCGACGAAGCCCATCACCGACATCGCGGTGGTCTGCAGCAGCACGCCGGTGGCGATCACCGGGGCGCCCTTGACCGCGGCGCGCATCATGGTGGGCACGTCGACATAGCCGAAGTTGACGGATTTGGCGGCGACAGCCTGCACGGTGGCAGCAGAGCCGCGGCCCTCCTGGATATCGAGATCGATGCCCTCGGCCTCATAGATGCCCTTGGCCTTGCCGTAATAGAACGGCGCGTGCTCGCCGTAGACGTACCAGTTCAGCATCAATGTGACCTTGTCGGCGGCGGCCGCCGGAGTCACGGTGGCGATCGCGGTCCAGATCAGCGCCGTCGAACAGGTGGTAATCCATTTCAGCATGTTAGCCTCCCTCTGAAAGTGATGCGGCCCTTGATTGGGCCGCTTGTTTGGCATTTTGCACCACTGAACTATGCGGCGATGAAAACCTCGGCACGCTGGCTGACGTGCCAGGGAATCGCGAAGCGTTCGATGCGGTCGACGATCCAGAACAGCACCACGCCGAGCAGCGCGAGAATCACCAGCGCGGCAAACATGGTCGGCAGATCGAAGGTGCCGATCGAACGTTGCAGCACGTAACCGATGCCGGAATTGGAGCCGACGAATTCGCCGACCACGGCGCCGACCACCGCGAGCGTGACCGACACTTTGAGGCCGGAGAAGATCGCCGGCAGCGCGTGCGGCAGGTTGACGGCGCAGAATACGCTGATGCGGCTGCCCTTCATGGCGCGCGCCAGATCGACCATGTCCGGGTCGACCGACTTGAAGCCCTGCACCGCAGAGACCACCACCGGGAAGAATCCGAGCAGGAAGGCCGAGATGATTTTCGGCACGATGCCGAAGCCGAACCACACCACGAACAGCGGCGCGATCGCGACCTTGGGAATCGACTGTGAGAACACCAGCAGCGGATAGACGTAGCTCTCCACCGTCCTGGAACCGGCTATCAGCATGGCCACGGGGATGCCGAACAGCGCAGACAGCAGAAAGCCGACGATGGTCGCATAGGTGGTCGGCCAAGTCTGGCTGAGCAGCTCAGGCCAGTCCGTCCACAGCACCTTGACGACATCGCCGGGTGCCGGAACTTGATAGGCCGGAATGTGGAACAGGCGGATCGCCAGATCCCAGGCCACGACAATCATGATCAGCAGAAAAAACGGGCGCAGCCACGCGGCATTCAGCAGTTGCGCTGCGGCCCCTGGGCCCTTGGTCTGGCTCACACGTCTCTCCCTGCGCCGCGTGGAGGGCGCTCGTATTTAACTCGTTGGGTAAATACTACCCGCGGCAAGGCGAATGTCAATCGCGGACACTCTCTGTCATTCCGGGGCTGCATTCGGACGGCACAGCCGTCGAATGCAGACCCGGACTAACGATTGGGCTTCAGGCGGGTTGGCGGGCCGGGGCGCGGGTGGCCGGTTTCGGCAGCAGGAATTCGGCCACCGATTTTCCGGTCAGCGCCGCCAGGATCAGCGCCACCATGTGGGCCAGCCGCTCGTCTTTCGCCTGCTTGGCCAGCAGGTCGCGGCCGAAGATCACGCTCAGCGTGGCGCTGTTGGACAGGTAGAAGAAGCTCAGCGCGGCGATCGAGATGTAGAGCTGCACCGGATCCATGGCGACCTTGAAGTCGCCGCTTGCGACGCCACGCAGGACCACCGTGCGGATCATCTCCACGAACGGCGAATGCATCGACTTGACCTTGTCGGAGCGCTTCAGGTGCCGGGCGCGCTCGAGGTTTTCGGTATTGAGCAGCGCCAGAAATTCCGGATTTCGCAGAAAATAGTTCCAGGTAAAGCTGATCAGCCGTTCGATCGCGTCGGGGGGATCGAGATGTTCGAGATCGAGGCTGCGCTCCTCGACACGAATCTGCTCATAGGCGCCTTCCAGCACGGCGAGGTACAAATCCTCCTTGTTGCCGACGTGATAATACAGCATGCGCTTGTTGGCGCCGGCATCGGCCGCGATGCGATCGACCCGCGCGCCGGCGAGGCCGTGGGCGGCGAACTCCTTCTTCGCGGCTTCGAGAATGCGGATCCGCATACCCTCCGGATCGCGCTGCCACTTCCCTGCTGTTTTTGCCTTGGCCAATTCACTCTACCCGTCGCGCGTGCCGCGATCATGCAGGGGATGTAGCATGCGATGGGGACTTTGAGAACGAAGGATGTTCTGGCCTGTATGCGCAAACGCGAGTCGCCTTTTGCCGCCCGGCTGCGTATGACTGCGCCTCCCCGACCGGAGCCGCCCGTGCCCGCCATTATCGCCGACCCCTTCTTTTATGCCCTCGCGATACCCGCCGTGATCATCCTCGGTCTCTCCAAGGGCGGCTTCGCCGGGATCGGTACCGCCGCCACGCCGATGCTGGCGCTGTACCTGCCGCCGCTCGAGGCGGCGGCGCTGACCCTGCCCCTGCTGATCACCCAGGACCTGATCTCGCTCTATGTCTACCGCCGCCATTGGGATGCCTCGAACCTGAAGGTGATGCTGCCGGGTGCCGTGGTCGGCATGGGGCTGGGCTGGCTGATCGCCTCCAGCGTCTCCGACAACGCCGTGCGCATCGCGGTCGGCGCCATCGGCCTCATCTTCGTGTTCGACGTCTGGCTGAAGCGCGCGTCGATCGAACCGCGGCGGATGGGCACGGCCGGCGGCCTGTTCTGGGGCGGCGTGACCGGCTTCACGTCCTTCATGACCCAGGCCGGCGGACCGCCGTTCCAGGTCTACGTGCTGCCGCAGCGGCTGCCGAAGCTGGTGCTGGTCGGCACCACCACGATCTTCTTCGCCGTGGTCAACGCGCTGAAGATCGTGCCCTATTTCCTGCTCGGGCAGTTCACCCCGGTCAACCTGGCGACCTCGGTCGCACTGCTGCCGATCGCCATCGCCGGAAATTTTGCCGGCATCTGGCTGGTCAAGCACCTGCCCACCGGCCTGTTCTACCGCATCGCCTACGTGCTGCTGTTTCTGATCTCGCTGGTGCTAACGTGGCAGGGCGTATCGGAGCTGCTGCGGAGCTGGAGTCTGTAAGCCATTTGTTGACATAGCGTCGTCAATCTGCTTACATGTGAGCCTTGGCGGTGACGTCCGTCGGAGACGCGAATGATCCGATCTTTTGTTCACAACGGGTTGCTGGAGCTTTGGAACAGGAAGACGTCTGCAAAGATCGACAAGAAGATGCATGAGCGCATCCTTCGTCGCCTCGACGTCCTGGACATGGCGATGACGCCCGGCGAACTTGCCATGCCGGGCTTTAATTTCCACGCCCTTCGAGGCAAGCCGCAGCGCTATTCGGTGCACGTCAATGGACCATGGTGCATCACCTTCGAATTCGAGGGAGGTGACGCTCTTCGTGTCGATTTCGAGCAATATCATTGACCGATGAGCGACCAGGACTCTCTATCGCCCAAGCAAGGGAAAACGAGAATGACCGAACATATCGCCAAGCGCTATCCCGACCGCTGCCCCAGCCATCCCGGCGCCATTTTGCGCGAAGACGTCATCCCTGCTGTCAAGTGCTCGAAGTCGGAAGTCGCGCGGTTGCTCGGCATTTCCCGGCAACACCTGCACGACATCCTGACCGAAAAAAGCCGTTGTCGCCGGAGGTCGCGGTTCGGGTCGGCAAGCTATTTGGCGGCGGCGCCGGCATCTGGGTCCGGATGCAAGGCGCCTATGATACCTGGCACGCCGAGAGGAACGTGGACGTCAGCAAGATCAAGCCTCTGGTCGCAGCCTAGCACGACCTCGCCCTGCGCTACCCGTCCGCCTTCGCCGTGCGCTCCACCAGCAGCGTGTGGACGCCGCAGGCGCCATCGCGGACGCTGAGGACGCGGGTGCCGGGCTTGCGGCCCTGGCGCACTTCGGAGACGTCGATGCCGGCCGCCACCAGCCGCGCCCGCGCGGCGTCGATATCGTTGACGCGCCAGCTCAGGCCCCACAGCTTGTCATGGCTCTCGTCGGCGCCGGCCACCGGCCGCTTGACGACCTCGACGACCAGGTCGCCGCAGCGGAAGAACATCAGATGCCCCCAGTCCGGCCGCGAGCGATCCAGCGCCATGTCGAGGCCGAGCCGCGCGCCATACAGCGCCGCGGCGCGTTCCGGATCCTCGGTGGAGATCACGATGTGATCGAGCGCCGCGATCGGCGCCGGCGCGAGCGGCTTCGACAGCGGGCGTTCCTTCGCCAGTTCGAGAAAGAACATGCGCACGCCCCGCGTGGCATCGGTCGCCGCGCGCGTGCGTTTCCACGACAGCGTGCCGCCGGAGATCGTATCGCGACTCTCGACCTCGGCGATCCCGTCGGGTTTCAGCGCCACCCGCTCCAGCCGGCGATGCATCCTGGCGATATCGCCGACGCGGAAGCACAGGCTGGCGAGACCCTCGCCCCAGATCTTCAGTACGGTGCGGACCCGCCCCGCATTGGCGCCGTCGCCCTCCGGGGCCATCAGCTCCAGCGTCATGTTGTCGAGGGTGAACAGCACCGTCTCGGTGCCGTCGCTCCGGGCGCGCCACGACGGCGCCCGCCCGAGCAGCAATTGATAGGCGGCAGCACCTGCATTGATATCGTTGAGCAGAATGACGACGTGGTCGAGCCCGGTGATCATCTTTTGTATCCCATCATGGAAACAGGCCGCGCGTGTTCTTGGCAGCACGGACCTTCTCGACGCCGATCGCCATCGCGGCGGTGCGGTGCGAGACCTTGTCGACCTTGGCGCGCATCAGCATCTGGTCGAAGGCGCGGTCGAGGATCTGGTATTCGCGCCGCATCACTTCCTCCTCCTCCCAGAACAGTTGCTGCAGATCCTGCACCCATTCGAAATAGCTGACCACCACACCGCCGGAATTGCACAGGATGTCGGGGATCAGGAACACCTCGTCCTGACGTTGCTCCAGCACCAGGTCGGCATCCGGCGTGGTCGGGCCGTTGGCGCCTTCCGCCAGCACCCGGCATCGCAGCTTCTGCGCCATCGGCCCGTCGATCACCCGCTCCATCGCGGCGGGCACCAGCACGTCGCAGGCCAGCGTGAAGATCTCCGCGGGGTCGTATTGCATCTCGCTGGAAAAGCCCTTGATGCTGCCATGCTGGCTGGTGTGGCGCATCAGCGCCGGAATATCGAGCCCGGCCGCGCAGTGCAGTGCGCCGGTATGGTCGCTGACCGCAATGACCTTGAGGCCGAAGCGATGCAGTTCCAGCGCGGCGTAGGAGCCGACATTGCCAAAGCCCTGAACCACCGCGGTGGCGCCATTGAGATCGATGGCCAGTTCCTTGAGCACCCGCTTGGCAAGATGGGCGACGCCGCGGCCGGTGGCCTCGCGCCGGCCCAGCGTGCCGCCGGAGGCCACCGGCTTCCCGGTCACGATCTCGGTCACGGTGCGGCCCTGATACATGGAATACGTATCCATAAACCACGCCATCACCTGTTCATTGGTGCCCATGTCCGGCGCCATCACGTCGGTGTGCGGACCGACGAAGGGAATCATCTCCATCATGTAGCGGCGCGACAGCGCCTCCAGTTCGCGCCTGGAAATTGCCGTGGGATCGACCGCGATGCCGCCCTTGGCGCCGCCATAGGGCAGCCCGACCAGCGCGCACTTCCAGCTCATCCAGATCGCCAGTGCCGCGACCTCGCCGAGGTCGACGCTGGGTGCAAAGCGGGTGCCGCCCTTGGTCGGTCCCAGCGTCAGGTGATGCTGGACGCGATAGCCCTCATAGACCGCGATGGTGCCGTCGTCGCGATGGATCGGACAGGACACCGTGATGGCGCGCTTCGGCATCAGGATGCGGTCGCGCTCGTCGGCGGGGATCGCCAGATGGTCGGCAATGACGCCGAACTGGTTGACCGCCATATCGAACACCGGGCCGGAATAGACCGTCATCGTTGCCTCCCATGGTGCCGGCGGCACGGCCATGGGCCGGTGCCCACGCATCGTCGCAGCCCAAGTTGGTAGGCCCGCATTGCCGCGATCTCAAGCAATTACCGCAATTCAATGCGATTAATTTCCGCGAATACAAAGCGATAAGCGGTGCTAATGTATGCGCCACGCCACAAAGCCGCCGCACCGCACCACCCACCAGCAACGACGGACACCTTCATGCAGGCCCTCTTTATCGGACAGACCTATATCGACGTGACCTTCATCACCGATCACATGCCGACCGGTGACGAGAAGCATGTCGCCTCCGACTATGCGGTGTCGTTCGGCGGCAATGCGGTGACGGCGGCGTTCTGCTGCGCCAAGCTCGGCATCGTTCCCGACCTGATCGCGACCGTCGCCAACGACTGGCTCGGACGCATGTTCATGGACATGGCGGCGAAATACGCGATCGAGATTCATCCGCGAAAGGTGGCGAGTTCGTCGCTGTCGTTCATCATGCCCAAGGACGGCAAGCGCGCCATCGTGCGCTGCCGCGACGACGAGCACATCCATCCGTTCCCGCTGCTCAACCTCGGCAAGTGCCGCGCGCTGCATGTGGACGGCCACCAGCCGGACGCCGCGATCCACTACGCAAAGCTCTGCCGCGAGGCCGGCATCCTGACCTCGCTGGACGGCGGCGGCCTGCGCACCAACACCCACGAGCTGCTGGAATTCATCGACGTCGCCATCGTCGCCGAGCGGCTGTGCGAGCAGATGGACCTCACGCCGGAGAAAATGCTCGATTATCTCAAGACCCGCGGCTGCCGTGTCGGCGGCATCACCCAGGGCGAACGCGGCCTGCTCTGGTACGACGAGACCGGCGCGGTCCATACGCTGCCGGCGCTGGCGATCCCGCGCGCGCGCGTGCTTGATACCAACGGCGCCGGCGACGTGTTTCACGGCGCCTATGTGTATTCCTATCTTAGCAATCCCGCCCAAAGCTGGCACGACCACTTCGCCTTCGCGCGCGCCGCCTCCACCTTCAAGATCCAGCGCCTCGGCAACGAAGCCGGCCTGCCGACGCTGCCGGACATCGCGGCTGTCAGGCAGGAGTTCGAAGCGGCGGTGTAAGCGCTGCTTCCCTGCCCCAAACACCGTTGTCATCGCCCGGCCGGCGCGAAATTGCGCGCCAGGACCGGGTGACCCAGTAAACGTTGTCGTCTGTGATGAAGCCGCGCAGCCTGCGTTTACTGGGTCCCCGCATGCGCGGGGACGACAAGTGAGTATGGGTTAGCTCTCTCTCTTCCCCTTCGCCGTCATGAAGTCGAAATCGCAGCCGTCGTCGGCCTGCAGGATCGTCTGGTGAAACAGATGCGCGTAGCCGCGCTTGGCCCAGTCGGGCGTGGTGGCTGCTGGCAGCGCCGCCGCGCGCTTGGCAAACTCCGCCTCGTCGATCAACAGGTCGATGCTGCGCGCGGCGACGTCGAGGCGGATCATGTCGCCATTTTGAACCAGCGCCAGCGGCCCGCCCACCGCGCTTTCCGGCGTGATGTGCAGCACGATGGTGCCGAACGCGGTGCCGCTCATGCGCGCATCGGAAATCCGCACCATGTCCTTCACCCCGGCACGCGCCAGCTTCATCGGAATCGGCAGATAGCCGGCCTCCGGCATGCCCGGTGCGCCCTTCGGCCCGGCATTGCGCAGCACCAGCACGTCGTCGGCGGTGACATCGAGATCCGCGCTGTCGCAGCGCAGCGTCATGTCTTCCACCGACTCGAACACCACGGCGCGCCCGGTGTGCTGCAACAGTTTTGGCGACGCCGCCGAATGCTTGATCACGGCACCGCGCGGCGCGAGATTGCCGTGCAGCACCGCCATGGCGCCTTCCGGCTTGATCGGATTGCTGCGCGAGCGGATCACCTCCTGCCCCGGCACGTCCTCGGCATTGGCGACGATGTCGCGCAACGTCGCGCCGGAGATGGTCTTCGCATCGAGGTCGATGAGGTCGCCGAGCTGCGCCATCAGCTTCGGCACGCCGCCGGCGTGATGAAAGTGCTCCATGTAGTGATCGCCGGATGGCTTGAGGTCGATCAGCACCGGCACCTCGCGGCTGAGTTCATCGAAGGCCGCCAGATCGATGCGATGCACCGAGCGATTGGCCATCGCGGTGAGATGGATCAGCCCGTTGGTCGAGCCGCCGATAGCCTGCAGCACCACCTGCGCATTGCGGAACGAGGCCGGGGTCAGCACTTCGCTGGGCTTCGGTCCCTTGGCCTTCGCCATCTCGGCGGCAACCTTGCCGCTGGCTTCCGCCGAGCGAAAACGTTCGGCATGCGGCGCGGGTATGGTCGCACTCATGGGCAGCGACAGGCCCATCGCTTCGGTGATGCAGGCCATGGTCGAAGCCGTGCCCATCACCATGCAGGTGCCGACCGACGGCGCCAGCCGCGCGTTCACCGCGTCGATCTCCTGCTGGTCGATTTCACCGGCGCGGAACTTGCCCCACATGCGCCGGCAGTCGGTGCAGGCGCCGAGCACCTCGCCCTTGTGATGGCCGACCACCATCGGTCCCACCGGAATCACCACCGTCGGCAGGTCGGCAGAGATCGCCGCCATGATCTGCGCCGGCAGCGTCTTGTCGCAGCCGCCGACCACGATCACCGCATCCATCGGCTGCGCCTTGATCATCTCCTCGGTGTCCATGGCCATCAGGTTGCGCAGATACATGGATGTCGGATGCGCAAAGCTCTCGCCGATGGAAATGGTCGGGAACACCATCGGCAGCGCGCCGGCCAGCATCACGCCGCGCTTGGCGGCCTCGATGATCTGGGGCGCATTGCCGTGGCAGGGATTGTAGTCGCTGTGGGTGTTGGTGATGCCCACGATGGGACGATCCAGCGCATCGTCGGAATAACCCATCGCCTTGATGAAGGCCTTTCGCAGGAACAGCGAGAAGCCGGCATCGCCGTAGCTGGTCAGTCCCTTGCGCAATCCGTCAGCCATGTCGCGTTCCCACTCTTCGTGTTTTGAACGTTTCTTATGAAGCCGCCAGAAGGGATGTCAATGCACCGGCTGTAGGGTGGGCAAAGCTTCGGCGCGCGCAGCGCGTCGAGGCGTGCACACCATTCCACGGGGTGGTGGGCACGGCGCAACGGCGCCTTTGCCCACCCTACTTTTCTACTTTTCGGGCTTCCAGACGCGAGCGGCATCGCCATCGAATTCGATGCTGCAGAATGCGCCGCCCTGGTAGAAATCGCCGACCGGATCGGGCTTCAACTTGGCCTGTTCGGCCAGCGCATGGTCGACGAAATCTTCCGACCGTCCCGTCGGGCGATAGCCCAGCGCATAGGCGCGGGAATTGTCCCACCAGGCGCGCTCGTTGTAGGACGCCCCGTACAGCACCTCGAAATGGATGTCGGGATGTTCGAGGCCGATCCGGCACAGCTGCACCAGATCGTCCGGCGTGAGGAATATCGACAGCCGGCGCTGGTCGAGCGGCCTGTCGCCGAAGTTTCCGATGCGGATGCAGCTGACGCCGAGGCCATGCTTGTCGGCATACATCGCGCCGAGCGCCTCGCCAAAGGCCTTGCTGACGCCGTAGCGGCTGTCCGGACGCACCGTGACGTCGGTGCCGATCTTGCTGTGGCGCGGATAGAACCCGACCGCATGGTTCGACGACGCGAAGACGATGCGCTTGACGCCCTGCTTCCTGGCGGCCTCGAACAGATTGTAGGTTCCGATGATGTTGGCCTGCAGGATGGTGTCCCACGGCCCCTCCACGGAAAAACCGCCGAAATGCAGGATGCCGTCGACACCCTCGCAGATCGCCTCCACCGCGGCATAGTCGGCGAGATCGGCCTGCTTGAATGTTTCGGAAGGCTTGAGGTCCGGCGGCGCCACGAGATCGCTCAGCACGAGATCCGGGTAGATCGACGGCAACAGACTTCGCAGCCGTGTGCCGACGCCGCCCGATGCGCCGGTCATCAATATTCTTGGCATTCCGATCCCTCGTTCTTGCGAATTTGCGGCGAGTATGGCGTGGCAGCGTGGATGGGGCAAGGCAGCGAAAGTTCAAGATGGAGCGTTGCGCCACTCACGCCTCTGTCGTCGCCCGGCCAGGCGCGCAAATGCGCGCCTGGCCGGGCGACCCAGTATACTCCGGCCTGTGTGTGCTGGGTCACCCGCTTTCGCGGGTGACGACAGGCGGAGGGCTCGGCGACGTGCGCTTGCTGCATTCACAGACGAATGATAGCAACGATGCCCGAGGAAATTACAACAACAGGACCACAAATGTCCGATGCATCGGCGACGCGCCCCGGCTGGCAGCCGGCGACCTATTATCCCGACCCCGCCATCCAGGCGCTTGACCCGCGCTTCGAGAAATACTGGATCAAGCTGGCGGCGGTCGAGCGCATCGCCACCGGGCTGCGCTGGGCCGAAGGGCCGGTGTGGTTCGGCGACGGCCGCTATCTGCTGTGCTCGGACATTCCCAACAACCGCATTATCAAATGGGAAGAAGCGACCGGCGCGGTCAGCGACTTCCGCCGTCCGTCGAATTTCGGCAACGGCCAGACAAGGGATCGCCAGGGCCGGCTGGTCACCTGCGAGCATGGCGGCCGCCGCGTCGTCCGCACCGAATATGACGGCAGCATCACCGTGCTGATGGACAGCTTCGAGGGCAAGCAGCCGAACTCGCCCAACGACGTGGTGGTGAAATCCGACGGCTCAATCTGGTTCACCGATCCGACCTTCGGCCTGTTCGGCAATTACGAGGGCTACAAGGCCGAGTCCGAGATCGATGCCAACGTCTACCGCATCGACGGCGGGACCGGCCAGGCGACCATCGTTGCCGCCGGCGTGCTCGGCCCCAACGGCCTGTGCTTCTCCCCGGACGAGACCATCCTCTACATCGTGGAATCGCGCGGCGTGCCGAACCGCAAGATCCTGGCCTATGACGTCGCGGCCGACGGCATGACCCTGAGCAACAAACGCGTGCTGATCGACGCCGGACCGGGCACGCCCGACGGCATGCGCTGCGACATCGACGGCAATCTGTGGTGCGGCTGGGGCATGGGCAGCGCCGAACTCGACGGCGTGATGATCTTCGCACCCGACGGCACGCCGATCGGCCGCATCGCGCTGCCGGAGCGCTGCGCCAACCTGTGCTTCGGCGGGTTGAAGCGCAACCGGCTGTTCATGGCGTCGAGCCAGTCGATCTACGCGCTGTATGTGAACACGCAGGGCGCGTTGGGCGGCTGATCGATCAGGCCGGCAGCCGAATCGACTGTCGCTCCACAGCGCCGTCCATCACGCAGTTGCGGCCGCGCTGCTTCGCCAGATACAGGGCACTGTCGGCGGCCTCGACCAGGTCCTGCGGTTGAATAGTCGCGCCCGCCGCCGCGACACCGACGCCGATGCTGACCGTCAACGGCGCGCCGATGTCCGGCAGCGGTCTGAAGTCTATCGAATCGACGGCCTGTCGCACCTGCTCGGCGAGCAGCAGCGCGTCTTCCCTTGTGGTTTCGGGCAAGATGAGCGCAAATTCCTCGCCGCCGTAGCGGGCCGTGAAATCGTCAGGGCGCCCGACACGCCGGATCGTCGCCGCCACCTGTTTGAGGCACTCGTCGCCGGCCAGGTGGCCGTAAGTGTCATTGAAGCGCTTGAAATGATCGACGTCGATCAGCAGCAGAGCCAGCGGCGCCGCGCATGCCGGTTGATCGCGCACGCAGAGACCGAGCTTTTCGTCGAAATCGCGCCGGTTGCCGACACCGGTCAAACCGTCGGTGAGCGCGAACGTCTGCAGCCGCGCATTGACCACGGCAAGATCTGCGTTGTAGCGCGTCACCTCGCTCAGCAGGGCGCGCCGATCGTGATCGGCCTTGAGCATCTTCGTCCGCAAAGCGACCAGCTCGAAAATAAAACCGATCTGGTACCAGAGATAAAGGAGGACGAGCGGGATCGCGACGGCGATCCCGAAGACCGTGGCGGCGACCCCGACCATGCCCAGCACGATGCTGATATGAACGATCACCGTGCCCGGCATGGCGTAGGCGCGGGCGCTGGCGCCCTGAACGGGCGCGCTGATCAACGCGAAGACGGCAAAGACGGCGGGATGGCCGGTGGTGAAGATCAGGATTGAAAGGCTCGAGCCCCAGCCCACGGCAGCGATGAAGCTCGATGCGACGAACAGGCGAACCCAGTGCGAGACCAGCGCGTCCGGTCCGCGCCTCAAGATGCGGCGATTGAAAATAAACCGAAGGCTGAAGGTTGCTGAAGCGATAGCAACAGCTGCCATGGAGGCCAACGAACCGTCGGCATACCAGTTATACCAGGCGATGATCGCGATGGCAGCGGCCGTCAATCCATGCGCGAAAGGGCTGAACAGCCCCTCCAGCATTTCCCACGCCTGCTCCCTCGTCGCGTAGTCCGATCCGATCAGACCCGGCGTCGATGACATGACGTGGCGCATCGCGGCAAAGCGGCCGCGCAGTTTCGCCCATTTCCGTCTTCCGGCCGTCCAAATCATATCCGAGCTCAATCGACAAACATCTCGTCTGGAACATGCGCTGCGATGTTCTAACGGAGTCGTATATGCGGCGATGCCGAGTCCGACATTCTAGACGAGGTGTTAACGGCGTCGGCGATTGTGACACGCGGTCGTCGCTGCGCGGCCACACTACAGCGAAGCCGGCAGACGCTTGCGCACAAAAAAACGCCGGAACGGGATAACTCCCGTCCCGGCGCTGCAACTCATGCAACCTGGATGTGTCGCTTACGCCGCGTTGAAGCCGGCGATGGCCTTGACTTCGAGATATTCCTCGAGACCGTACTTGCCCCATTCGCGGCCGTTGCCGGACTGCTTGTAGCCGCCGAACGGCGCGGTGCGGTCGTTGGGCACGCCCTGCAGGTTGACGTTGCCGGCCCGCGGCTGGCGCCCGACCTTCCGTGCCGCCTCGACCGTCGGGCCGGACACGTAGCCAGCCAGACCGTAAGGCGTATCGTTACCGATGCGGACGGCTTCGGCCTCGTCCTTGGCGCCGATGATCACCAGCACCGGCCCGAAGATTTCCTCGCGCGCGATGGTCATGTTCTCGGTGACGTCGGCAAAGATCGTCGGACGGACGTAGAAGCCCTTGTTGACGCCTTCCGGCAGGCCGGGGCCGCCGGCGACCAGGGTGGCGCCTTCCTCGATGCCCTTCTGGATCAGGCCCTGGATCTTGTCCCACTGGCCGCGATTGACCACGGGACCGATCACGGTGCCCTCGGCGCGGGGATCGCCGGCCTTGGTCTTGTCGGCCTGCGCCTTGGCGATCTCGGCGACTTCCTTCATCTTCGCCGCCGGCACGATCATCCGCGAGGGCGCGTTGCACGACTGTCCGGAATTGTTGAACATGTGCGCGACGCCGCCGGTCACCGCCTTCTGCAGGTCGGCGCCGTCGAGGATGATGTTCGGCGACTTGCCGCCGAGCTCCTGGCTGACGCGCTTGACCGTGGGTGCAGCACGCTTGGCGACATCGATGCCGGCGCGGGTCGAGCCGGTGAACGAGATCATGTCAATGTCCGGATGCTCGCTCATGGCCGCGCCCACTTCAGGGCCCATGCCGTTGACGAGGTTGAACACTCCCTTGGGCACGCCGGCCTCATGCAGGATCTCGGCAAAAATCAAGGCCGAGGTCGGGGTGAATTCCGACGGCTTCAGGATCATGCAGCAGCCGGCGGCGATCGCAGGCGCCACCTTGCAGGCGATCTGGTTGAGCGGCCAGTTCCACGGGGTGATCATGCCGACCACGCCGATCGGTTCGCGGACCACCATGGCGGAGCCGAGCGGCTCCTCGAAATGATAATTCTTCAGCACCTCTAGCGTCGACATGATGTGGCCGAGGCCGGCGCCGGCCTGCAGCTTCTCGGCCATCGGCAGCGGCGCGCCCATTTCGTCCGAGACGGCGGCACCGATGTCCTTCATGCGGGTCTTGTACACCGCAACGATCTTCTCCAGCAGCGCGACGCGCTCCTCGCGCGAGGTCTGAGAGAACGTCTCGAAGGCACGGCGGGCAGCGGCGACAGCCTTGTCGACGTCGGCCTTGGAGCCCAGCGCAACGTCGTACATCGCTTCTTCGGTCGCCGGGTTGACGACGGGCGTCGACTTCTTGACGACGGGATCGACCCAGGCGCCATCGATGTAGAATTGCATGCGGTTGACCATAGCGTAACCTCTTCTTGGACTTTGAACTTTGTTATTCAGGAGATCGTCAGGAAACGCGCGGAGCGTCCGGCAAGCATCTTCGCACGGGCATCCCCGGAAATGAACCCGCCATCTGCGGGGCACCGCGTCGCAGCGGCCGCCGCATATAAAGTCAGAGCGGTGATCGGAGCAAGGCTATGGCGCTCATTGGGGGATGTTGTGATCGCAGGGCTGCGAAAGTGCCGCCCCTCCCCTGCAGAAAGAGGCGGAACGGCGCCTGCATCTCGCAGTGCAACAAAACGCGCGCGGGCCTTGTCAGGCCACAGCGCCGACCCGCGCCACGGCGGCGACGTCGTTCATCACGTCGCGGTAGTGCGCGACAGGCTGCGGCCGCCCGATCAGGTAGCCCTGAACTTCGTCACAGCCGTGACGTGTGAGGAAGGCAAGCTGGCTTTGGGTCTCCACGCCTTCGGCGATAACCGGAAGCCGCAGCGCACGGCTGAGACCCAGGATGGCCTCGACGATCGACGCGGAGTCCACATTGGAATCGAGCTTTGCGATGAAGGTCTGATCGATCTTGATCTTGTCGAACGGGAACGCCTGCAGATAGGACAGCGAGGAATAGCCGGCGCCAAAATCATCCATGGCGATGCGCACGCCGAGATCCTTGATCCGGCGCAGGATCGCAATCGCCGAATCGAAATCGTCGATCAGCACGCCCTCGGTGATCTCGACCTCAAGCCGGGCCGGTGCCAGGCCGGTTTCGAGCAGCACCGACCGGATCAGTTCGGGCACGTCGAGATGGCGGAAATCGAGCGGTGAAAAATTGACGGCGATGGCCAGCGGATTCGGCCACGCGACCGCCTCGGCGCAGGCGGTGCGCAGCACCCATTCGTCGATCGCGCCGATCAGTCCCGTCTCTTCGGCGAGCGGAATGAAAATTCCAGGCGAGACCATGCCCCGGACGGGATGGTGCCAGCGCAGCAGCGTCTCGAAGCCGACGGCTTGGCCCTGCGCCGTCGCCTGCGGCTGATAGTAGATCTCGAACTCGCCGTTCTTGAGCGCAACCGCAAGGTCGCGTTGCAAAGCGCGCTTCTCCCGGATCTGCCGGTCCATCGCCGACTCGAACCGGCGAACGGTGCCGCGTGTTTCCGCCTTCGCGCGGTACAGCGCGATGTCGGCATGCGCAATCAGGGTTTCGCTGTCTTCGCCATCGTCAGGATAGACGCTGACGCCAGCCGTCGAGCCGACACGGATATCCTGGCCGTCGATATGGAATTCGCTGTCGCAAATCACAGCGAGCCGACTGAAGATGTCCTCCATCGCGGAGGCGGCCTGATCCGGCGGCGTCACGATCGAGAACTCGTCGCCGCCCGGCCGTGCCAGAAACCCCGGTTCGCAGCTCTCGCCGAGGCGTCTCGCCATCTCGGCCAGCACCGCGTCTCCCGCGGACTGCCCGAACACGTCGTTGATTTCCTTGAAACGGTCGATGCCGAGGCGGATCACGGCAAAGCGTGCATTATTGTCCTTTGCCGTCTTCAGGTTTTCCGCAATCCGGTGATGGAGCGCGGCCCGGTTGGGCAATCCAGTCACCAGGTCATGCAGCGCGACATAGGCGAAGCGCGCTTCCGCCTGTTTGCGGTCAGTCACATCCTCATGCGTGGCCATCCAGCCGCCGTTGGGCATCGGCCTCTGCAAGATCTTGACGTGACGGCCATCGAGCAATTCGATGGTGAGGCTCGATGCTTCACCGCTCGCGATCGAGTCGCGCAGTTCGACAAGATCCCTGAGTTCGCGCGCTTCGCTGCCGACCGCACGGCCGACGTCCACAAGCTCTTCGAATGAGCGGCCGGAGAGCACCTGGCCCGGCGGGATCATGTAGATCTGCAGCAGGCTCTCATTCCACAGTTGCAGCCGGCCATCCGGGCCAAACATGCAGAACCCCTGCTCGCTGTTGCTGATGGCCGCATGCGGCTGCATCTCGCGCTCGCGAAAGCTGCGGCGATATCGCGCGACCAGAAGGATCGCCGCAATGGCCACCGCGACTGCGGGCAACAGCAGGACAAACAACCAAGAATTGTAGAAATTGAAGTCCAGTAATCCGAGCATGGCAATCCCGAAGGTAATATCGCGAGACACTACCAGTCAGCCTTTGCGCAATGCTTAAACAAACGATGACGACGGCCGCATCTTGGAGATCATCCAAATACGCATAAACTTCGGTAAACTTGGCGGCGCACTTGCTCGTCCTGACTATTTTTCAATCAAACAACGGCTTTTCGTGACGCACATTGTGGATTTACACGCGAAGCAAATACCTGCTGGACAAAATTGCATCCGATCCGAGCATCGCATGCCCATGCGACCCATGGTCTCACACCGCCATTTTCCGGTGCAGCACCGGTGCGCCGGCGCTGAGGCCTTCGGCGGCGTCGACGATGCCGTTGGCGTCGATACCGTGGTGGCGGTAGAGATCCTGGATGGTGCCGGTCTGGCCGAAATGTTCGACGCCGAGCGCCTCCATGCGATGGCCGCAGACGCCGCCGAGCCAGCCCAATGTCGCCGGATGGCCATCGATCACGCTGACGATGGAGCAGTCGCGCGGCAGCGACGACAACAGTTTTTCAATGTGACTGAGATACGGAGCACCGCGCCGGCCACGCCGCATTTTCCGCGCGGCGGTCCAGCCCGCATGCAGCCGATCCGCTGACGTGATGGCCAGCAGGCCGACATCCCTGCGGCTGTCGCCGAGCAGACCCACGGCCTCGATCGCCTCGGGAGCGACGGCGCCGGTATAGGCCACAACCAGATCGCAATTCGGCCCCGGCTTGCGCAGCCAGTAGGCGCCGTCGGTGATGCCCTGCTGCAATTCCGGCGTCATCATCCGGGCGGGCTGCTCGATCGTGCGCGTCGATAGCCGCAGATACACCGAACCGCCCGAGCGCATGCCGCTCTCCGCGTCCCCCCGTCCGTCAATTCGCGCTGCATGTGCTGAAAGCCCCAGCCCGTGATGACAGCGAGTTCGTCGACAAAGGCCGGCTCGAAGGCCGCAAGGCCATCCTGCGAGATGCCGATCAGCGGCGTGGCGATGGATTGATGCGCGCCGCCTTCCGGCGCCAGCGTGACGCCCGACGGCGTGGCTGCCACCATGAAACGCGCATCCTGATAGCAGGCGTAGTTGAGCTGATCGAGCGCGCGACTGATGAAGGGATCGTACAGCGTCGCGATCGGCAGCAGCCGCACGCCGTTGATGGACGACGACAGGCCGAGCGCCGACATCAGGATGAACAGATTGCTCTCGGCGATGCCGAGTTCGATATGCTGGCCCTTGGGCGAGAAGTCCCAATTGAAGGTCGACGGGATTTTCTCGCTGCGGAACAGGTCGGCCTTTTCGGCGCGCGCGAACAGGCCGCGGCGGTTGACCCAGGCGCCGAGATTGGTGGAGACGGTGACATCCGGCGATGCGGTGACAATGCGCGACGCCAACTCGCTGTCGCCGCGCGCCAGTTCGTTGAGCACCAGCCCAAAGCCCTGCTGCGTCGACATCGACGGCGCGGGCTTGAAGGCAAGATGGTCGGGCACGTCGATCACATCGGCCGACAGGCGCCGCCTGCCCTGCTGCACGAACGGCACTTGCTTCAGGAACGCATCGAGCGAAGCGGTATCCTGCGACAGCCCCTCATATTTGTCCCACTCATGGCCGGGCCGAATGCTCTGGTGCGCGCGCCATGTCTCCATCTGCGTCGGCGTCATCAGGCCGGCATGGTTGTCCTTGTGGCCCTGGAACGGCAGGCCGACGCCCTTGATGGTGTAGGCGATGAAGCACACCGGGCGATCGTGGTCGATCGACTCGAAGGCTTCGATCATGCTGGCCATGTCGTGGCCGCCGAGATTGGACATCAGCGCCAGCAGCTCGTCATCGCTGCGCCGCTCGATCAGCGCCGAAACGTCGCCCTGGTCGCCGATCTCGTCGCGCAACCGCTTGCGGAACGCCGCGCCGCCCTGGAAGCACAGCGCCGCATACATCTGGTTCGGACAGGTATCGATCCAGTGCTTCAGCGCCGCGCCGCCGGGCTCGGAGAAAGCGTCCTGCATCAGCCGGCCATATTTCACGATCACCACGTCCCAGCCGAAATTGCGGAACATGGATTCGAATTTTTCCCACAACCCCTCGCGCACCACGGCGTCGAGGCTCTGGCGGTTGTAGTCGACGATCCACCAGGTGTTGCGCAGGCCGTGCTTCCAGCCCTCCAGCAGCGCCTCGAAGATGTTGCCCTCGTCCATCTCGGCATCGCCGACCAGCGAGATCATGCGGCCCTCGGGGCGATCCTTCATCCAGCCATGCGCGCTGACATAGTCCTGCACCAGCGAGGAGAACAACGTCTGCGCCACGCCGAGGCCGACCGAGCCGGTGGAGAAATCGACGTCGTCAATATCCTTGGTGCGCGACGGATAGCTCTGCGCGCCCTTGAAGCCGCGGAAATTCTCCAGCTTTGCACGGGTCTGGTTCCCGAACAGATACTGGATGGCGTGAAACACCGGCGAGGCGTGCGGCTTCACCGCGACGCGGTCTTCCGGCTTCAGCACCGAGAAATACAGCGCCGACATGATCGTCGCCAGCGAGGCCGACGACGCCTGATGGCCGCCGACCTTGAGGCCGTCATGGTTGGGCCGGATGTGGTTGGCGTTGTGGATGGTCCAGGACGACAGCCACAGCACCTTTCGCGCCAGCGCGGTGAGGATTTGCAGACGGTTTTGGTCGATCGGCATGGTGTGCTCCCTGGACCGGATTCGACCGGTTGTGGTGACCGCCAGTTTACCCGCTCCATCAGGCGAAACTTCTCAAATCATCGCGACAAAGGCCGCATTATTGGGATAAAATAGCTGCCTGATCGTCAATTCCGTGGATTCATCCCAATGTCGCACCTCGACGCCATCGACCGCAAAATTCTCGGCGTACTGCAGACCGACAGCCGCATCACCATGCAGGAGCTCGCCGAACGGGTCGGGCTGTCGGTGTCGCCGTGCCATCGCCGGGTCAAGCTGCTGGAGGAGCGCGGCGTCATCGCCCGCTACATGGCGCTGGTCGACCAGAAGTCGCTCGGCCTGCATGTCAGCGTGTTCATTTCCATCAAGCTTGTCAGGCAGAAGGAGGAAGACCTCGAGCGCTTTGCGAAAGCGATCTCCGGCTGGGAGGAAGTGCTGGAATGCTACCTGATGACCGGCAACCGCGACTACCTGTTGCGCGTGGTCGCCGCCGACCTGTCATCCTATGAGACCTTCCTGAAAACAAAACTGACCCGGCTCGACGGCATCGCCTCGATCGAATCCAGCTTCGCTCTCAGCCAGGTGAAATATTCCATCGCGCTGCCGGTGTGAACAGCATCGCCGCGGAGGACGATGCGGGTCATGCGCTCGGATAGGGCTCGGCCGGCAGCGCCGGCCGCAACCGGCGCAGGCGCTCGCGATGCGCGGTATAGACGCCGCTGGAGATGATGATCGCCGCTCCCACGAAGGTCCAGACATCAGGCACTTCGCCGAACACGACGAAGCCGAGCAGCGTGACCCAGACCGGCTGGACATAGGAGAACGGCGCCAGCACGGAGGCATCGGCATAACGGAAGGCCAGCACGACGATCCAGTGGCCCAGGGTCGAGGACACGCCAATGCCGACGCCCAGCAGGATCTGCGGCCAGCTCGGCGTGACCCAGTAGAACGGGACGATGACGCTGATCACCAGGAAGCCGGTGACGGCCGAAAAGGCCATGGTCGTGATCGCCCGATCGACGCCGGTGATCTTGCGGGTCAGGACCAGGGCCGCCGCCCAGCCGAGCGCGGAGAGGATCGGAAACACTGCCGCGGGGTGGAAGGCCGATGTCCCGGGCCGCACCACCACCAGCACGCCGATGAGGCCGAGCGTCGTGGCGATCCAGCGCCGCATGCCGACCTTCTCGCGAAGAAACAGAATGGATAGTCCGGTGACGAACACCGGCGCGATGAAGGCCGTCGCTGCGGCTTCGGCGATCGGCAGATAGCTCAGCCCGGTGATGAAGAAGATCGACGAACTCAGCAGCGCCAGCCCGCGCCACACCTGCACCAGCGGCCGGGCCGAACGCATCGGGTTGCCCGCGGATGGCGCCAGAACGATCGGCAGCATGATCAGCACGAACACCAGGAAGCGGATCCAGGTGACCTCCGGCGCCGGCAGGCTGCGTGCAAGATATTTGGCCATCGCATCGGACGCCGCGAGAAACAACGTCGAGGCGATGATCATCGTGATGCCACGGAACGGCCGATCGGTATGACGGTGGAGCGGTGCGGGAGCTCCGACGATCTTCGGCGGCGGAAAATGGCTTGTCACTAGGGGAACCGTTCACGTGGCTGGCAATGAAGCTCACCGCGCACCACGGGAGCCGAATCGAATGCCACCTCACAAAACGACGTTCGCGAACGCGCGACAAGTGACGATAACAGGACTCGGATATGCACGCAGCGGGCGAACGCTGACGATCTTACCTCAAGTGCAGCGCAGCATATCAGATCGCACTACAGCATCGGCAGACTCGCGGGCTCGCGCCCCAGCGGGAACGCCTCACCGATGACAGCAAGTTCGGCCGCGCTCAACTCCAGCGCGCCGGCAGCCGCATTGTCCTCCGCATGCGCGGCCGACGCCGCCTTGGGAATGGCGAACAACGATGACCGCTGTGTGAGAAAAGCCAGCGCGACCTGATGCGGCGTGGCACCGTGGGCATCACCGATGCGCTGCAGGATCTTGCCGCCGGCGGAACGCGGCGAGGGAAAGTCGTTGTGGCCAAATGGCGAATAGGCCACCACCGCGACGCCATGCTGCTCGCACCACGGGATGACCGCGTGCTCGATGGCGCGTTCCTGCAGGTGATACAGCACCTGATTGCAGGCGATGCTGCCCTTGGCCGCGACCTTGCTCAGCGCATGGAGATCGCCGGCGTCGAAATTGCTGACACCCCAACTGCGGATCTTGCCAGCGCTAACGAGGTCTTCGAGGCCGGCAACGGTTTCCGCGAGGGGGATCTGGCCGCGCCAGTGCAGCAGGTAGCAGTCCAGCCGGTCGGTCCGCAGCCGCTTCAGCGAGCGTTCGCAGGCGGCGACGGTCCCCTGCCGCGAGGCGTTGTTCGGCAGCACCTTGGAGACCAGGAACACCTCGTCGCGCCGGCCGGCGATGGCCTCGCCCACCACCGGCTCGGCGTCGCCATACATCTCCGCAGTGTCGATATGGGTCATGCCAAGGTCGAGGCCACGCTGCAGCGCAGCAATAGCCTCCGACCGATCACCGCGGTCGATGTACCAGGTGCCCTGCCCGATCACCGGCACGGACGGGCCGCTCGCTCCGAATTTGTGCTGCCTCAAGAGTGCCTCTGGTCTGCCGCAACGCCGTCGCAACGCGCCACCGCCCCCACGAGGCAGTGCGCGTGAAGCCATATCTAGCCGATCTGGCGGAAGATGTCGCGCAAACGATTGCCGCGGCCTCGGGTCAGTGGCTGATCATCCACGGCCGCGCCGTCGGGAAGCTCTTGCCGCCGCTTCTGGTCTTGGCGACCAGCCGTGACGGCTTCTTGCCGGAGCAGCAGCCGCAGCCCGGCGCGTGCGATGCCTTGTATTCGGCGACGGTCTTCGGCGCGTGGGAGCTGCGCTCGTTGGTGGCGTGCGCCTTGCGCTGAGCCGAGGGCATGCAGAAAAATGCCGGCGCGGTGAGGATCACCCGCGGTGCCGTAGCAGCGCATTGCGGGCAGTCATGCGGCTCATCGCATTCAGCCATCGGCCGCATCTCGGTGAAGGGACCGCAGTCGTCGCAGAGATATTCATAGACCGGCATTTCATTCTTCCTCGCTGGTCATTCCGGGACGCGGTCGTACGAATGCGACCGCGCCCGGAACGACGTCGTTTATTTGTCCTGCGACAGCGGCATCTGGATCGAGCCGTCGATGTGCTTGATCGGGCCCAGCGACGACGGATTGATATCGAAGTCGAAGATCTCCGTCGGCAGCCACAGCGTGGCGCAGGCATTGGGCACGTCGACAACGCCGGAGATGTGGCCCTGGCACGGCGCTGTGCCGAGGATCGAATAGGCCTGGGCGCCGGAATAGCCGAACTTCTTCAGATACTCGATCGCATTCAGGCACGCCTGACGATAGGCGATGTGGACGTCGAGGTAATGCTGCTTGCCGGCCTCATCGACCGAGATGCCTTCGAAGATCAGGAAGTCCTTGTAGTTCGGCGTCATCGGCGACGGCTTGAAAACCGGATTCTTGATGCCGTATTTCGCCACACCGTCCTTGATGACCTCGACCTTGATATGCAGCCAGCCCGCCATCTCGATGGCGCCGCAGAAGGTGATTTCGCCATCGCCCTGCGAGAAGTGCAGATCGCCCATCGAGAGACCGCCGCCCGGTACATAGACCGGGAAGTACACTTTCGAGCCGCGCGACAGATCCTTGATGTCGCAATTGCCGCCGTGTTCGCGCGGCGGTACGGTGCGCGCGCCTTCGGCCGCGGCCTTGTCGCGGGCTTCGCCCTTGAGCCGGCCCATATGGGCGGTCGGGCCGAACGGCGGATTGGCGAGGCCTGGAACGCGGGTCGGGTTGGTGTCGATCAGCGCCTGTTCGCGTGTATTCCAAGTCGACAGCAGTTTCGGATCGGGCAGACAGCCGATCAGGCCGGGGTGGATTAACCCTGCAAAGTTCACGCCCGGGATGTGCCGGGACGACGTGAACATGCCCTTGAAGTCCCAGATCGACTTCTGCGCCAGCGGGAAATGGTCGGTGAGAAAGCCGCCGCCATTCTGCTTGGAGAAGAAGCCGTTGAAGCCCCATTGCGAGTCCTTCATCGGACCGACATCGAGCAGATCGACGACCAGGAGATCGCCCGGCTCAGCGCCCTTGACGCCGATCGGGCCGGACAGGAAGTGCACGATCGACAGATCGATATCGCGCACGTCGTCTGCGGAATCGTTGTTCTTGATGAAGCCGCCGGTCCAGTCATAGGTCTCGACAATGAAATCATCGCCAGGATTGACCCACGCCACCATGGGCACGTCGGGATGCCAGCGGTTGTGGATCATGTCGTTGTCATAGGCCGACTGCGTCAAATCGACCTTGATGATGGTCTCTGGCATCGATAGCTCCCCTTCGGTTACACGGCTTGGCGAATAGGCTGGCGAATAATTAAACGGACAGGTATTTGGCGATCTGCGCGGCATCGATCCCCTCGCGTGCCTCATCGCGGACGATCTCGCCGTTCTCGATCACCAGCACGCGGTCGGCGACGTCGAGCGCGAAACTCAGCACCTGTTCGGACACGATGATCGACAGGCCCTTGGTGTCGCGGATGCGCTTCAGCGTCCGCGCCATCTCCTTGATGATCGACGGCTGGATGCCTTCGGTGGGCTCATCGAGCAGCAGCACCTTCGGCTTGGTGGCGAGCGCACGCGCAATGGCGAGCTGCTGTTGCTGTCCGCCGGACAGGTTGCCGCCGCGGCGGCCCTTCATTTCCAGCAGCACCGGAAATAGCTCATAAAGATCGGCCGGCACGTCCTTTTCGCCGGAGGCGACGAGGCCGGTCTCGATATTCTCCTTGACCGTCATATGCGAGAAGATCATGCGGCCCTGCGGCACGTAGGCTAGTCCTTTGTAGACCCGCTCATAGCTCTTCAACCCGCTGAGTTCGGCGCCCTCCATCTTTACCGAACCGCTTCTGGTCGGCACGATGCCCATCAGCGACTTCATCAGCGTGGTCTTGCCCATGCCGTTCCGGCCCATGATCGCGACGATCTCGTTGGGCTGCACAGCGATGTTGAGCCCGTGCAGCACCTCGCTCTGGCCGTAGGCGACGTGGAGATCGTTAATCGCAAGCATGATGGCCTCCAAAGTATCCAACGGCGCCGTAAGCTCCCTCTCCCCGCTTGCGGGGAGAGGGTTGGGGTGAGGGGCAGCCAGAGAGACTCTCGGACTCCCCCTCACCCGGATCGCGCGCGGTGCGCGCGCGATCCGACCTCTCCCCGCAAGCGGGGAGAGGTGAAACCGCGCTTGTCGCAAGTTCAAACCGCATCATCATCCTCAATGCCCCAGATAAACTTCGATGACCTTCGGGTCGTTCTTGACCTTCTCCATCGAGCCTTCCGACAGTATCTGGCCCTGGTGCAGGACTGTGACCTTGTGGGCGATGTCCTCGACGAACTTCATATCGTGCTCGATCACCAGAACCGACCGGTTCTTGATGATTGTGTTGAGCAATTCGGCGGTCTTGATGCGCTCGCTGACGCTCATGCCGGCGACCGGTTCGTCGAGCATCAGGAGGTCCGGGTCCTGGATCAGCAGCATGCCGATCTCCAGCCACTGCTTCTGGCCGTGGCTGAGCAATTCGGCCGACATGTTGAGGCGATCCTTGAGAAAGATCATCTCGGCGACTTCCTCGACCCGGTCGCGCACCACCGCGTCACGCTTGAAGGTCAGCGCGCCGAACACGCTGCGGCCGCGCGGGAAGGAAATCTCCAGATTCTCGAACACGGTGAGATCGTCATAAATCGACGGCGTCTGGAATTTACGGCCGACACCGGCCTGGACGATCTGGTTCTCCTTCATCTTCGTGAGGTCCTTGTCACGAAAATGGATGGCGCCCGACGTGGCCTTGGTCTTGCCGCAGATCAGATCGAGCACCGTGGTCTTGCCGGCGCCGTTGGGCCCGATGATGACGCGGATCTCGTTCTCCTCGACGTAGAAGGAGAGGTCGTTGACGGCCTTGAAGCCATCGAATGACACAGTCAGTCCCTCCACCGCGAGCAGGAAATCCTTGGGCTGGTGACCGATCAGCATGTTCGTCTCCTCACTCTGCCGGGGCGCCATCGGCGACCGAGGTATCGGTCCAGCCGTTCTTCTTCGAATCCTTCCTGCGCAGCAGCCGGTCGATGCGCGGCTGCACGTAATCGCTCCAGATCCCGGCAAGCCCGTTCGGGAATGCCAGCACCACCGCGATGAACAGGCCGCCGAGCCCGAACAGCCAGAGTTCGGGAAAGGATTCCGAGAAGCTGGTCTTGGCGAAGTTGACCAGTAGCGTGCCGTAGACCGCGCCGAGGATCGACAGCCGGCCGCCGACCGCGGTGTAAATCACCATCTCGATGGACGGCACGATGCCGACGAAGGACGGCGACATGAAGCCGACCTGCAACGCGAACATGGCGCCGCCGATCGCCGCAAAGATTGCAGCGACGCAGAAGGCGAATATCTTGAAGTTGGCGACGCTGTAGCCGGAGAACCTCACGCGGTCCTCCTTGTCGCGCATCGCCACCAGGATGCGGCCGAGCTTGGAGCGACGGATGAACTGGGCGACGAAGATGCAGCCGAACAGGCAGGCAACCTCGAAGAAATACAGCACGATCTTAGCGTGGTCCGGACGGATGTCCCAGCCTTTCAGGGTGCGCAGGTCGGTCATGCCGTTGATGCCGCCGGTGTAGCCCTGCTGGCCGACGATCAGGATGGTGAGGATCGCCGCCACCGCCTGGGTGATGATGGCGAAATAGGTGCCGCCGACGCGGCGCTTGAACATGGCGGCGCCGATGACGAAGGCGAAGAATGCCGGCACCACGATGATGGCGATCACGGTAAAGGTCAGGCTGTGGAACGGCTTCCAGAAGAACGGCAGTTCGGTGATCTGATTCCAGTCCATGAAATCCGGAATACCGGGCGTCGACTGGATCTTGGTGTTTTCCGGGCTGGACGCTTCAAGCTTGAGAAACATCGCCATGCAGTAGCCGCCGAGGCCGAAGAACACGCCCTGGCCGAGGCTGAGAATGCCGCCATAGCCCCAGCAGATCACCAGCCCGACCGCCACGAACGCATATGTGAGGTACTTCGCAACCAGGTTGAGACGGAACACGTCGAGCGTCAGCGGCAGGATCACCACCAGCAGGACTGCGAGCGCGAGGATGCCGAGAAGTTCCGGCCGATTGACGAGACGCGCATTGTCGGACATTGGCTTCAGCCCTTTATGGTTACTTGCGGACCTTGAGAGCAAACAGGCCCTGCGGGCGCAGCATCAGGATTCCGACGACGGCCAGCAGGGTCAGCACCTTGGCCATCGAACCGGACATGAAGAATTCCATGGTCGATTGCGCCTGCGAGATGGTGAAGGCGGAGGCGATGGTGCCGACCAGGCTGGCGGCGCCGCCGAACACCACGACGAGGAAGGTGTCGACGATGTAGAGCTGACCGGAGGTCGGCCCGGTCGAGCCGATCATGGTGAAGGCCGATCCGGCGATGCCGGCAATGCCGCAACCCAGGCCAAACGTGTAGCAGTCGACACGCTCGGTATTGATACCGACGGCGCCGGCCATCACGCGGTTCTGCACGACAGCGCGGACCTGGCGGCCCCAGCGCGACTTGTACATGATCCAGGCGACCGCCATGGTGATCAGCAGCGTCAGCCCCATCACGAAGATGCCATTGATCGGCACTTCGATGGTGTCGGTCACGCGCTGCGAGCCCATCATCCACTGCGGCAGTTCGACGCCGACTTCGCGAGCCCCGAAGATCGAACGATAGGCCTGCTGCAGGATCAGGCTGAGGCCCCAGGTGGCCAGCAGCGTATCCAGCGGGCGCTTGTAGAGATGCCGGATCAGCGCCCATTCCACCAGCATGCCCAGCGCCCCGGAGGCGATGAAGGCCAGGATCATGGCGACGAAGAAGTAGCCGGAGAACAGCGACGGCAAAAACGTCTGAAAGAAGTTCGAAGTCATCCAGGTGACGTAGGCACCGAGGATCATGAATTCGCCGTGCGCCATGTTGATGACGCCCATCTGGCCGAAAATGATCGCGAGGCCGAGCGCCATCAGCACATAGACCGAGAACAGGATCAGCCCGGCAAAACCCTGCATCGCGAAAATGGCGCCGAGATCGCCAATCGAATACTCGCCGAACATGGATCCGTCCTCCGTGGGAAAGGGTCCCCGCGTCGCAAGCGACGCGGGGTCGTTTTTCGCGGATAGGTCGTCCGCGTCTGGGAGAAGTGAGGCTCTTACTGGTAGCCCTTGGGGAACGGATCCGGCTCGACCAGGTCGGCGGTCTCGTAGACCACGTCGAACTGGCCATCGAGACGCGCCTTGCCGACGCGGGTCTTGGACCACAGGTGATGGTTCTCGTGGATCCGCACATAGCCTTCCGGCGCGCCCTTGAACTCGATGCCGGGCGACGCCGCTGCGACCTTGTCGATGTCGAAGGAGCCGGCCTTCTCGACGGTGAGCTTCCACAGCCACGGTCCCAGATACGCAGCCTGGGTGACGTCGCCGATCACGGTCTTTTCGCCCCACATCTTGTGGAAGGCCGGGACGAATTTGGCGTTGTTGTCGTTCTTCAGCGACTGGAAGTACTTCATGCAGGCATAGGCGCCCGCGATGTTCTCGCCGCCGATACCGTCGATTTCGTCCTCGGTGACCGAGATGGTCAGCAGCGTCTGCTTGTTGAGATCGATGCCGGCGGCCTTGAGCTGTTTGTAGAAGGCGACGTTGGAGCCGCCGACCACGTCGGTGAAGATCACGTCCGGCTTGGTCAGCTTGATCTTGTTGATGACCGAATTGAACTGGGTGTGACCGAGCGGGAAATACTCTTCGCCCACGACCTTGAGCTTGAGCATGTTCTCGATGTGCTTGCGCGCGATCTTGTTCGAGGTGCGCGGCCAGATGTAATCGGAGCCGATGAAGTAGAACGACTTGGCGCCCTTCTCCTTGGTGATCCAGTTGATGCCGGCGAGGATCTGCTGGGTGGCTTCCTGGCCGGTGTAGATCACGTTCTTGGACTGCTCCAGACCTTCGTAGAAGGTCGGGTAATACAGCATGCCGTTATACTGCTCCATGACCGGCAGCACGGCCTTGCGCGACGCCGAGGTCCAGCAGCCCATGATGGCGGCGACCTTGTCGTTGACCAGCAGCTTCTTGGCCTTTTCGGCGAAAGTCGGCCAGTCCGAGGCGCCGTCTTCCTGGATGAACTTGATCTTGCGACCGAGCACGCCACCCATGGCGTTGATCTGTTCGATGGCCAGCTTCTCGGCCTCGATCGAGCCGGTTTCCGAGATCGCCATGGTGCCGGTCGCGGAATGCAGGATGCCGACGGTGACTTCCGTATCGGTCACCGCCAGGCCGGTGGTGTTGACCGCCGAAGTCGCAGGCGACTGCGCAAAAGATGGGCGCGGAAGCATCGTCAATGCGGGCAGCGCCGCCATGCCCATCAGCAATTTTCGCCGCAACGGCGAATGTAGGCCCGGTTTCTTCTCGTCTGACATGTCAACCCCACCTGTTTCGAGGACGCCTATTGGTAAGGCAAGCATGGGTGAAGTTGTGCGATGCACAGATACGTGAGAACGCGTATACTGCACCGCAAAATGGCGACGTAGGTTTTTGCCAAGGCGCAACTGCGTAGCGTGACTGGTCAGGAGCGGAATGTGGCAGGGCGACAGCGGATCGACCGCGTCAGGCGCCAGTACAATCAATGGGTCGCCAACCAGACTCTTGAGGATTACGCGCTGCGGTTCACCGCAAAGAGCGCGCGCCGCTGGTCATCGACCCGGGTCGCCAATACCGCGCTCGGCGCCATCTCATTCCTGGCGCTGGAAGCCATCGGCGGCACCATCACCATCAACTACGGCGTCACCAATGCCACCGCAGCGATCCTGGTGGTCAGCCTGATTATCTTCTGCTGCGGCCTGCCCATCGCGTACCAGGCGGCGAAATGCGGCATCGACATCGATCTGCTGACCCGCGGCGCGGGCTTCGGCTATATCGGCTCGACCATCACCTCGCTGATCTACGCCTCCTTCACGTTCATCTTCTTCGCCATCGAGGCCGTCATCATGGCGACCGCGTTGGAGATGTGCTTCGACATCCCGCGCCCGATCGGCTACCTGATTTCCGCAGTGGTGATCATCCCGGTGGTGATCTACGGCATCACGCTGATCAGCCGTTTCCAGCTGTGGACCCAGCCGCTGTGGTTCATCCTCAATATCCTGCCCTTCGCGGCGATAGCCTGGAGCAGCCGCGACTCCTTCGTCGAATGGACCAAGTTTCCCGGCGAACACGGCGACCCCGCGGGGCATCTCGATCTGCTGCTGTTCGGCACCGCCGCCTCGGTGGTGTTCTCGCTGGTCGCCCAGATCGGCGAGCAGGTCGATTTCCTGCGCTTCCTGCCGCGCGAGCGCCGCAGCGCCAAGGCTTCGTGGTGGGTGGCGATGCTGTGCGCCGGCCCCGGCTGGATCGTGGTCGGCGCGCTGAAGCTGCTGGCCGGTTCGTTCCTGGCCTATTTCGCGCTCAGCCACGGCGTCACCGCCGAACATGCCGCAGAACCCGCGCATATGTACCTGCAGGCCTTCCGCTATGTGCTGTCGCAGCCGGACCTGGCGCTGGCACTGACCGGGACCTTCGTGATCCTGTCGCAGATCAAGATCAACGTCACCAACGCCTATGCCGGCTCGATCGCCTGGTCGAACTTCTTCTCCCGCCTCACCCACAGCCATCCCGGCCGCGTGGTCTGGCTGGTGTTCAACGTGCTTGTGGCGCTGCTGCTGATGGAGATCGGCGTCTACAAGGCGCTCGAACAGACGCTGGCGCTGTATTCCAACGTCGCCATCGCCTGGGTCGGCGCGCTGGTCGCGGACCTCGTGATCAACAAGCCGCTCCGGCTCCGTCCGCAGCACATGGAATTCAAACGCGCGCATCTCTACGACATCAACCCGGTCGGCGTCGGCGCCATGCTGGTCGCCACCGTGGTCTCGATCAGCGCTTTCTACGGCCTGTTCGGCTCTACCGCGAAGGCGCTGTCGCCGTTCGTCGCGCTGGTCACGGCTTTGGTAACCGCCCCCGTCATCGCCTGGGCCACAGACGGCAAATACTACATCGCGCGAAAGCCGAAGCGCGCCTGGCAGAACCTGCCGGTGATTCCCTGCTGTATCTGCGAGCATTCGTTCGAACCCGAGGACATGGCGCATTGCCCAGCCTACGCAGGCCCGATCTGCTCGCTGTGCTGTTCGCTGGATGCCCGCTGCCATGACCTCTGCAAGCCACATGCGCGGATCCAGGCGCAGGTCTCGGTGGCATTGGGAAAATTGCTGCCGGAGCCGATCTATGCGCGGATCAACTCGCAGCTCGGCCATTACCTCGGCGTATTCGCCCTGTCGGCCGGACTGGTCGCGCTGACGCTGGCGCTGATCTACCTGCAGACTTCGGCGTCGGCACACGCCGATAACCTGCAGATCTCCGATGTGCTGTGGAAAGTGTTCTTTGCGCTGACCATCATCATCGGCGTGGTCGCCTGGCTGTTCGTGCTGGCGCAACAGAGCCGCCGCGCCGCCGAGGCCGAGACGCTGCGCCAGACCACATTGCTGATGCAGGAAATCGATGCCCATAAGCGCACCGACGCCGAGTTGCAGCGCGCCAAGGAAGTGGCGGAATCCGCCAACCTGGCGAAAAGCCGCTACGTCGTCGGCCTCAGCCACGAACTGCGCTCGCCCCTCAACGCCATCAGCGGCTACGCGCAGTTGCTGGAGCAGGACGCCAGCCTGCTGGACAAGCCGCGCGACCAGGTCCGGGTCGTCAAGCGCAGCGCCGACCATCTGTCGGGGCTTATCGACGGCATTCTGGATATCTCCAAGATCGAAGCCGGTCGGCTGTATCTGTCGCGCGACGAGGTCCGCCTCACCGATTTTCTCGATCAGCTGGTCGGCATGTTCCGCCTGCAGGCCACGGCGAAGGGCATCGATTTCGTGTTCCGGCGGCCGGGCGTATTGCCGCTAGTGGTCTATGCCGATGAGAAGCGCCTGCGCCAGATCCTGATCAATCTCCTGTCCAACGCCATCAAGTTCACGCAAGCCGGCAGCGTCCAGTTCGTCATCCACTATCGCAGCCCGGTCGCCGAGTTCGAGGTGATCGACACCGGTCCGGGCATCCGCGCCGACGACCTGGAGCGCATCTTTGCGCCGTTCGAGCGCGGCGCGCTGGGCGTGTCGCAACCGCACACCGGCACCGGTCTCGGGCTGACCATCAGCAAGCTCCTGGCCGGCGTGATGGGCGGCGACATCCGCGTAACCAGCATGGTGGGCGCCGGCAGCACCTTCCGGGTCAAGATGCTGCTGTCGGAAGTCACCAACCCGACCCGGATTGCACCGGTGGATGCGCCGATCTTCGGCTATCACGGCCCGCGCAAGACGATCCTGATCACCGACGACGATCCGACCCAGCGCGACCTGGTGCGCGAAGTGCTGACGCCGCTGGGCTTCATTCTCCTCAGTGCGCCTGACGGCCCCGCCTGCCTCAATCTGGCGCAGCATTGCCGGCCCGACCTGTTCCTGCTCGACATTTCCATGGCCGGCATGGACGGCTGGACTGTAGCGGAAACCCTGCGCGCGACCGGTCACCACCAGGCGCGCATCCTGATGGTCTCGGCCAGCGCGCTGGAGGCGCACGGTGCGCCGCTGGCGCAGCCATTTCACGACGGCTACCTGATGAAGCCGATCGATATCCCCCGCCTGCTCGAACTGATCGGACAACTCCTGAAAATCGAATGGCAATACGAGCGCGGCCAGCTTCCGGTCGCGCCCTGGAAACCGAGCGGCCCACGCCCCGCCGTCAGGCATGTGGAAGAGCTCATGAGCCTCGGCCAGATGGGCTACATCCGCGCCATCCAGCTGAAGCTCGACGAGATCGACAGCGATCATCCCGAGCAGGCCGACTTCGTGGCGCAGATGCGCTCGCTGGTCGACCGCTTCGATCTCGACCAGTACATGGCCACGCTGAAGACGTTGCACAGCCATGAACATTGATCCGAAAAAGCGCGACATCGCGCTCGTCGTGGACGATTCCCCGGAGACCCTGCGGCTCCTCACCGACGCGCTGGACGGCGCCGGCATGACCGTGATGGTGGCTATGGACGGCGCCGCAGCGATGCGCATCGTCGAACAGATTACCCCGGACATCATCCTGCTCGACGCCGTGATGCCCGGCATGGACGGCTTCGAGACCTGCCGCCGCCTGAAGCGCGACGCCGGGATCAGCGACGTGCCGGTGATCTTCATGACCGGGCTTGCCGAGACCGAACACATCGTGCGCGGCCTTGAAGTCGGCGGCGTCGACTACGTGACCAAGCCGATCGTGATCGAGGAAATGATCGCGCGGATCCGCGTCCATCTTGCCAATGCGCGGCTGACCCAGAGCGCGCGCACGGCGCTCGACGTCTCCGGTCGCTTCCTGCTGGCGGTCGATGGCGATGGCAGCATTCTGTGGGCAACCCCGCAGGCGCAAAAGCTGCTGGCCGATAATCTCGCCGCTGGCGTCGACGACGATCTGGTATTGCCGCCGCCCTTGCTGCAGTGGCTCCGCCAGGCACAAAGCGGCGTATCCGGTTCGAAGGCGGGGACTTCGGCGTCCTTTCCTCATAACGATCAGTTGCGGCTGCAATATATGGGCAAGGTCGGCCCCAACGAATTCCTGCTGCGCCTCGCAAAGGAATCCACCGCCAGTGTGCCGGCGGAGTTCAGCAAGGAGCTCGGCCTCACCAGTCGCGAGGGCGAGGTGCTGACCTGGCTCAGCAAGGGCAAGAGCAACCGCGACATCGCGCAGATCCTCGGTCTCAGCCCACGCACCGTGGACAAGCACCTGGAGCAGATCTACGCCAAGCTCGGCGTCGAGAACCGCACCGCGGCTGCGGCGATCGCGGTGAATGCGAGTCATAAGCGGCAATAGCGGTACAAGCCGCGCCAAACTATCTGCATTCCTCGTCGGCTGAACATCGCACTGCACGCGAGACGCTATCGCGTTGCCGCAAGCACGCCCTGTCATAATTCGCTATTGACAAACTCTTTCGCTAATAACTAATTCGCTGGCAACGATCGAATGAAGGCCTGGCAAAAGGCCGCATTGGGGAGAGAGACATATGAAACGCCAGTTGCTGGTGTGCGCAGCCGTGCTCACGCTTTGGACATCCGCCGCTTCCGCACAGATTTCCGACGACGTGGTCCGCATCGGCGTGCTCACGGACCTCTCGAGCTGGGGACGCGACAACAGCGGTCCCGGTTCGGTCGAAGCCGCGAAAATGGCGGTTGAGGAATTCGGGCCCACCGTTCTCGGCAAGCCGATCGAGATCGTCAGCGCCGACCACCAGATGAAGTCGGATGTCGGCGTCCAGATCGCGCGCAACTGGTTCGACGCAGGCAAGGTCGATGCCATCGCCGATATTCCGAACTCGGCGATTGCCATCGCCGTTCACAATCTCGCCCGTGAGCGCAACAGGATTGCGCTACTGTCGGGTCCGGGTGCCAGCTCGATCACCGACGAGCTGTGCAGCCCGAACACTGTACAGTTCACCTACGATACCTATGCGCTGTCGAAGGTCACCGCTTCGGCTGTGATCGCCGAGGGCGGCAAATCATGGTTTTTCATTACGGCTGACTATGCCTTCGGCAACCAGCTCGAACAGGACGCCACGCGCTTCATCAAGGCAGGCGGCGGCACGGTGCTCGGCAGCGTGCGCCACCCAACCAATACCGCCGACTTTTCCTCCTTCGCGCTGCAGGCTCAGAGCTCGAAAGCCGAAGTTGTGGCCTTCGCCAATGCTGGCCAGGACACCGATAATTCGATCAAGCAGTCTGGTGAATTCGGTCTTGGCAAAGGCGGCCAGAAACTGGTTGGCCTGCTGATGTTCGACACCGACGTTCACGCCATCGGGCTTGAAGCCGCGCAAGGCACCTATCTCACCACAGCGTCGTACTGGAACATGAACGACAAGACGCGGGCTTGGTCGAAGAAGTTCTTTGCCCGGACCAACGTGATGCCGACCATGATTCAGACCGGCGTCTACGGCTCCGTGCTGCACTACCTGAAGGCCATCAAGGCGGCTGGCACCGACGATCCCGCCAAGGTAATGGCGGCAATGCGCGCAATTCCGATCGAAGACACCTTCGTACACGGCGGCAAGCTGCGCGAGGACGGCCGCGTCATCCGCGACATGTATCTGGCCCGGGTCAAGAAGCCGTCGGAGTCGAAGGAGCCCTGGGACTACCTCGATATCGTCAAGACCGTCAAAGGCGAGGACGCCTTCCGACCGGTCTCCGAATCGAAGTGCCCGCTGCTGAAAAAGTAGGACGACATGACCGATCCCCAAACCGCCATCGAGACCTACGAATGCGACGTGCTCGTCGCCGGCTCCGGCGCCTCCGGCATGTCGGCGGCGATCACCGCGAAGCACGGCGGTCTCGATGTCCTCATCGTCGAGAAGGAAGCGCGGTTTGGCGGCACCACCGCGCGCTCCGGCGGCTGGCTATGGATTCCCGGCACGTTGCTGGCGCGCGCCTGGGGCATCGTCGAGGAGCCGGACGAGGCGCGCACCTATCTGCGTCACGAAGCCGGCAACAGCTTTGATGCCGCGCGCGTCGATGCGTTTCTCGAAGCCGGGCCGGAGGCGGTCGATTTCTTCACCACCAAGACTGCGGTGCGCTTCGACATGCCGCTGACTTTTCCCGATTACGACGCCGAAGCACCCGGCGGCAAGCAGGGCGGGCGTTCGATGGTCGCGCGACCGTTCGACGGGCGCGAGCTCGGCGACCACATCAAGGATATCGGCGCGCCATTGCCTGAGCTGACGGTGTTCGGGATCATGCTGGGTTCCGGCAAGGACATCATCCACTTCATGCGTGCAACGCGGTCGCTGACCTCCGCCGTCTATGTCGCCAAACGATTGACTCGCCATCTCATGAACGTGCTGCGCTATGGCCGCGGCATGACCTTGACAAACGGCAACGCCCTCGCCGGCCGGCTGGCAAAATCGGCCTTCGATCTGAAGATTCCCCTGTGGCTGTCGTCGCCCGTGCGCGAGCTGATCATGCAGAATGGCGCGGTCCGCGGCGCCGTGATCGAACGCAACGGCAGGCGCATGCGCATCGTCGCACGACGTGGTGTGGTTCTGGCCTGCGGCGGCTTCCCTCACGACATCGAGCGGCGCAAGGCCATGTTTCCGCACGCCCCGTCAGGTTACGAGCACACCTCGCCGGGACCGACCGGCAATACTGGGGATGGCCTGCGTCTGGCGGAATCCGCAGGCGGGCGCGTCGAAGACAGCCTGCCCAATGCAGCCGCGTGGGTTCCGGTATCCGTCACGACCCGCAGGGACGGCAGCAAAGGCGTGATGCCGCACTTCATCGATCGCGCCAAGCCGGGCGTGATCGCCGTGATGCGCGATGGCAACCGCTTCGCCAACGAGGGTAATTCCTACCACGACTTCGTGCAGAAGATGATGAAGGCGGCAAAGCCCGGCGAAGAGATCGCGGCCTATCTGGTCTGCGACCATCGGGCACTGCGTCGCTATGGCCTTGGCTGCATCCCGCCGTTTCCAATGCCGATCGGCGACTATCTGCGATCCGGCTATCTGCTGAAGGGTGCCACGCTGCAGGAGCTGGCGGCTACGGCAGGCATCGATGTCGATGCGTTCGTAACGACTGTGACGAGGTTCAATGCGGCAGCAGCCGAAGGGCGCGATCCGGCCTTCGGCAAGGGCTCGCGTGCCTACAACCGTTACCAAGGCGACGCCGAGCAAGGCCCGAATCCCTGCGTCGCGCCGCTGGCGCAAGCGCCATTTTATGCCATCAAGATGGTGATCGGCGACCTCGGGACCTATGCGGGCGTCAAAACCGACGCCCATGCCCGCGCGCTCGATGCCGACGGCCAAGTGATCAGCGGGCTGTATGCGGCGGGAAACGACATGACGAGCATTATGGGCGGCAATTATCCTGGCGCCGGGATCACGCTCGGCCCCGCGCTCACTTTCGGCTATATCGCCGGCCGCCACCTCGCCGGCACCCCCGCGGTGGCCGCATGATCACCTTCGCACCGGATCTGCTGAAAGGTCAGCTCGCGCTCGTCACTGGAGCCGGCGCCGGCAACGGCCGCGCCATTGCCATCGGCCTCGCCGCACATGGCGCCGACGTTGTGGTAACCGATATAGATGGCGACGCCGCAGCACGTACCGCGAGCGAGGTCGCCGCAACGGGTCGGCGGTCATGGGACCATCGCTTCGATGTGACCGACGTCGACGCGTGCCGGCAGCCGGCGGAAACGATCCGGCAGAGCGCCGGCGAGGTTTCGATCCTGGTCAACAATGCCGGCATCATCATTAGCGAAGGCATCGACTCGCCACGCGCGCCAGAAAACTGGCGCCGCGTGCTCGACGTCAATCTGAATGGCGTGTTCAACGTCACCCACGCGTTCCTGCCGGCACTGCGCGCAACCCAGGGCACGGTGATCAATCTGGGGTCGATCGCGTCGTTCGTCGGCGTCGCGGACACCCTGGGCTATTCGCCGTCCAAGGGCGGCGTCAAATTGCTGACCCAGGCCCTGGCGCGCGAACTGGCTCGCGACGGCATTCGCGTTAATGCCATCGCGCCCGGCGTGATCGAGACCGCCATGACGGAAGGCACGCGCAACGATCCGGCGCGGCTGGCCGGTTTTCTCGGGCGTACGCCGCTTGGCCGCGTCGGCCAGCCGGACGAATTGGTCGGCCCTGTGGTGTTCCTCGCCTCCAAGATGGCGTCGTACATCAGCGGCGCAATCTTGCCGGTGGATGGCGGCTTCCTGGCCGTGTAGGCTGCAGCGGAAATGGGCAAAGACAGTCGCGGCATCCAATCGATCGAAGTCGGCGGCGAGTTGCTGCAGGCGCTCACCCGTAGCGGCGAACCGATGATGCTCCGCGATCTCGCCCGCGAGGCGGGCATGTCGCCGGCCAAGGCGCATCCCTATCTTGTCAGCTTCTCGCGCATCGGACTGATCGAACAGGACCCGGCAAGCGGCCGTTACGAGTTCGGCGCCCTGGCGCTCGAACTCGGTATCGTCACCTTGCGGCGCCTCTCCGCGGTCCGGGTGGCCACGCCGGCAATCACAGCGCTCGCCGGCAAGATCGACCACGCCGTGTCGCTGGCGATCTGGGGCACTCACGGCCCGACCGTGGTCCGGCTGGAGGAGCCCAGCCATCCCGTTCATATCGCCATGCGGGTCGGATCGACGGTGTCGCTTCTGGAAACCGCCACCGGCCGCGTCTTCGCAGCGTTCATGCCACAAGCGACGATCGCCGCCGCGCTTGCCGAAAATCTCGACCGGCTGTCCATCGGCTATGACCCGAACCGGACCGTCAAAGGGCCGGCCGTCGAGAAGGCCCTCGCCGATGTGCGTACGCGCGGGCTGGCGCGCGCGGTCGGCGAGCCCTTGCGCGGCGTCAATGCGTTCGCCGCGCCGGTGTTCGATCACAGCGGCGCCGTGGTACTGTCGGTAACGGCGATGGGCGCAGTCGGCACCTTCGATGTAGGCTGGAGCAGCCCCGTGGCCGAAGCGCTGTTGGCCTGCACGGATGAGATCTCTCATCGCCTCGGGCATGCTGTGCACGAATAGGCGCAAGCCGAGGCCAGCAGCAATCTCAGTGAACACGAGCCGCCGCAAATGTTCTTGTGTGCTCGTCTCCGCGAAGGCAGGACCTGCGTTCTTGCCTTCGGAGACGACTCGCAGAGAGATCATCCCCGCCGTCTCCCTTTCCTCCCATCGTCCACCTTGTTCCTCCTCGCCATCATGCTATGACTCCTGCAGGCGCATCTCCGGCAAACGGGGAGCGACCGGACATCACCGCCGGCACCGGCGGTTCAGGGAGGATGACACATGGCTCTTTACGGCCCGACCCGTCGCGCCTTGCTGCAGGGAACGCTCGCTACCGGCGCGCTTGGTCTCACCGGATTTCCCGCCTTCGCCGATCCCGCCTGGAAAAAATACTCGGGCACCACCATCGAGGCCAACCTGATCAAGGGGCCGCGCGGCGACCTGCTGCAGAAGTACGCATCCGAATTCACCGACCTGACCGGCATCAAGGTTGAATCCGAGGTGATCCCCGAGCAGCAGCAGCGCCAGAAGGCGGTCATCGAGCTGACGTCCGGCAAGCCCAGTTTCGACGTCGTCCACGTCAGCTACCACGTGCAGAAGCGGCAGTTCGAAAAGGCCGGCTGGCTTGCCGATCTTACCGGCTTCATGAAGGATCCGAACCTGACCGCGCCGGATCTGCGGGTCGACGATTTCTCCGCCGGCGGCCTGCAATTCGCTCAGAACGAAAAAGGCGAAATGCATTCGCTGCCGTGGTCGGTCGACTATTTCATCCTCTATTACAACAAAGAGATGTTCGCCAAGAAGGGCATCGCGGTGCCCAAGACCTTCGACGAAATGGCCGCCGCCGCCGAAAAGCTCAACGATCCCGCCAACGGCATCTATGGCTTCACCGGCCGCGGGCTGCGCAACGCCAACATGACGCTGTGGACGAACTTCTTCCTCAACTATGGCGGCGAGTTTCTCGATGCCAAGGGCAACATCCTGACCGACGGGCCGGAAGCCATCGAGGCCACCAAGATGTATCAGCGGCTAATGACCAAGTCCGCGCCGCCCGGCGTCGCCGGCTTCAACTGGATGGAATCCATGGCGACGCTGACGCAGGGCCGCGCCGCGATGTGGATCGACGGTGTCGGCTGGGCACCCCCATCGAAGACCCCAACGCTTCGCGTGTGGTCGGCAAGATCGGCTACACGGTGGTTCCGGCCGGCCCCAAGGGCCAGTATTCCGCCGCCTATGGCGACGGCATCGGCATTGCCAAGACCAGCACCAAGAAGGAAGCTGCCTATCTGTATTGCCAGTGGGCAGTATCGAAGACCATGGGCGCGCGGCTCCTGCAGAGCGGCGGCGGCGTGCCGTTCCGCAATTCGATCCTCAACGACGAAACGGTGCGCAAGGGCGTCAAGAACCAGGAGTGGCTGGATTCGGTGATCGCCTCGGCCAAGATCAGCAAGCTCGGCCTTCCGGTCATCGTGCCGGTCGCCGAATTCCGCGACCTGGTCGGCGCCGCCGTCACGGCCACCTTGTCGGGCGCCGATCCGGCCACGGAGTTGAAGAAGGCCCACGAACAGTTCCGGCCGATCCTGGAGCGCAGCGAAAAAACGTGAGCGAACTGACCGCAGCCCAGACGACCGCGGTCCGGGTAGAGACAGCGAAGGCGCAGTGGCGGCCGATCTCCTATTGGCCGTTCGTGATCCCGGCAATGCTCGTCGTGCTGGCGGTCATCATCTTTCCCTGGGCCTACACGATCTGGATGAGCCTGCATGAATGGAAGGTCGGCTCACCGCCGACCTTCGTCGGCTTTGCCAACTATCTGCGGCTGCCGACCGATGCGCGTTTCGTCGAGTCGATTTGGCATACCCTCGTCTATACGGCGCTGTCGGTGGCGCTGCCGCTGATCCTCGGCACGCTGGCCGCGGTAATCTTCAACACGAAATTCCCGCTGCGCGGCTTTTTCCGAGGGCTGTTCATCCTGCCGATGATGGCCACGCCGGTGGCGATCGCGCTGGTGTGGACCATGATGTTCCATCCCCAGCTCGGCATTCTCAACTACCTGCTGTCGCTGGTCGGCCTGCCGCCCTCGCTGTGGGTATTCCACCCGGCCACGGCGATCCCGTCGCTGGTGCTGGTAGAGACCTGGCAATGGACGCCGCTGGTGATGCTGATCGTGCTCGGCGGCCTCTCCGCGATTCCCTCCGAGCCCTATGAAAGTGCCCAGATCGACGGCGCGACGCCGTGGCAGACCTTTCGCTATATTTCATTGCCGATGATCATGCCGTTCCTGTTCATCGCGGCGATGATCCGCATGATCGATGCCGTGAAAAGTTTCGACATCATCTTCGCGATCACCCAGGGCGGCCCCGGCAGCGCCTCGGAAACCATCAACCTCTATCTCTACAGCGTCGCCTTCGTCTATTACGACGTCGGCTACGCCTCGGCGATCGTGGTGGTGTTCTTCGCGCTGATCATCGCTTTGGCCGGCGCCCTGCTGCACCTGCGCCAGCGCACCCACTGGAATGACGCCGGAGGCAGCGCCTGATCATGCGGACACTTCTCAACAAGATCGGCCTGACCTTTGCGATCCTCGTCATCGTGTCGCCAGCCGTGTTGTTCTTCCTGTGGATGCTGTCGCTGTCGATCAAGTTCGAGATCGACAACGCCTCCTATCCGCCGGTGTTCATCCCCACCCGCTTCAACTGGGGCAACTACGCCGCGGTTCTGGAATCCAAGCGGTTCGTGACCTATCTGTTCAACACGCTGATCGTCACCGGCTCGGCGACCTTGTTCGCATTGCTGGTCGGCGTGCCCGCCGGTTACGGCATCGCCCGCATGCGCGCCCGCAAGGCGGCGGTGGTGATCCTGATCGCCCGCATCACGCCCGGCCTGTCCTACCTGATCCCGCTGTTCCTGCTGTTCCAGTGGCTCGGCCTGCTCGGCACGCTATGGCCGCAGATCATCATCCATCTCGTGGTCACCGTCCCGATCGTGATCTGGATCATGATCGGCTATTTCGAGACCACGCCGATGGAGCTCGAGGAATCGGCGGTGATCGACGGCGCCACCCGCTGGCAGGTGTTCCGCCATGTCGCGCTGCCGATCGCGCGGCCGGGCATTGCAGTCGCCTTCATCCTGTCGGTGATCTTCTCATGGAATAATTTCGTCTTCGGCATCGTGCTGGCCGGCCGCGAGACCCGCACGCTACCGGTGGCGGTCTACAATATGATCTCTTTCGACCAGCTGAGCTGGGGGCCGCTGGCGGCGGCGGCGCTGATCGTCACCTTTCCGGTGCTGCTCCTCACCGTATTCGCGCAGCGCCAGATCGTGGCAGGGCTGACGGCGGGGGCGGTGAAATAGTTGCACGAACGCGCCACAAACACCGCTGTCATCGCCCGGCCTTGCGCGCACTCGCGCGCTAGGACCGGGCGGCCCAGCAAACTCAGAATGGCCGGAGTGTACTGGGTCACCCGGTCCTGACGCGCAAGTGCGCGCAGGCCGGGTGACGACAGTGAATGCTAATTCGTCGCCACAACCCGCTTGTGCGTCTCTGCCGGTGCCACCTCCGCCCCGGCAATCATCCGCTTCAGCTCGGGAATGCACGAGCCGCAATTGGTGCCGGCCTTGAGCTGCGCGCCGATCTCCGCCGCCGTCGCCGCCCCCGCGGCGATGGCGTCGCAGATGGTGGTGCGGCCCACGCCGAAACAGGCGCAGACGATGGGGCCGGCACCGGCATGGCCGTCGGCGGATTTGCCCGACAGCAGCATGCGGCGTTGCTCGTCGCTGACCACCTCCGCCGCAAATAGCGCCTTGACGGCATCCCATTCGACGTTACCCGCGGCCGGGCCGATGAACAGGCAGATCTCGATCCGGTCATCCACGAACGACGACGCGCGGAACACGCCACGGGCGGTGTCCTCGAATTCGGCGACGTCGTCGCCGCGCAACGGCTCAAGCCATTGCTTCCACGTCGCGAGATCGGAATTGTCCGCGATGACATAGCCGACGCCGCCCGTGACAGCGATCCGCGTCCACAGCGCTGGCTTAGGCAAGTCAAGCGGCTTGCGTGACAGGATGAAGCCGCGTTGCGCATAGATCATCGGCGCGATCGACACCGGCGTCGCCTTGTTCTCGGGCTGGCCGGAGAACGGATCGGTGAACGGCGCAACCATCGCGCCGACCCGCGCCGACGACGCGGTCTCGTCGCTCCAGTGGATCGGCGCGAACAGCATGCCGCGCTGCTGCCGATCGCTGACCGCCACCTTGAGGATGCAGCTTCCGTAGTCCGTCGCCAGCGTGGCATGGCCGCCATCGACCACGCCCGCCTGCGCCGCATCGTCGGGATGAATCTCGACGAAGGGCTCCGGCAGATGCTGGCCGAGCCGCGGGCTCATGCCGGTGCGGGTCATGGTGTGCCACTGGTCGCGCACCCGGCCGGTGTTGAGCCGCAACGGCCGCGCCACGCTGGTCTCGCTGCGCAGTGCCGGCACCTCCGGTGCGATGAAGCGCGCCTTGCGGTCGTTGGTGTAGAAGGCTCCATCGGCGAAAAAGCGCGAGTCGGCGCGGCTGTCGGCGGCGCGCAGCGGCCACATCACCGGCGCCAGCGCATCGAAGCCCTCGTCCGACACCTTCGCCAATCCGCCGAGATCGAAATCGCGCGTGCCATTGTTCTCGAATGCCGACAGCGCCGCGTGCTCGCGAAAAATATCCGCGGCGGAGTTGTAGGCAAAGGCGCCGCCGAAGCCGAGCCGCCTGGCGACCTGGCTGATCATCCACCAGTCCGGCCGGGCCTCGCCGGGCGCGGCCAGGAACGCGCGCTGTCGCGACACCCGCCGCTCCGAATTGGTCACCGTGCCGGATTTTTCGCCCCAGGCCAGCGCCGGCAACAGCACATGCGCGCCGGCATTCGCAGTGTCGTTGGACCTGACGTTCTCCGACACCACGAACAGGTCGAGCTTCTTCAAGGCGGCGCGCGCGGCATTGGCGTCGGGCAACGACACCGCCGGATTGGTGCCGATCACCCACAACGCCTTGATCTCGCCGCGCTCGATCGACTCGAACATCTGCACGGCCTTCAGCCCTTCATGGGTGGCCATATCGGACGCCTTCCAGAACCGCCTGGCACGATCGATCTCGACCGGCGTGAAATTCATATGGGCGGCGAGCTGGTTGGCGAGACCTCCGACCTCGCGGCCACCCATGGCATTGGGCTGGCCGGTCAGCGAGAACGGCGATGCGCCGACCTTGCCGATCCGCCCGGTGGCGAGATGGCAATTGATGATGGCATTGACCTTGTCCGTGCCCTGGGCCGACTGGTTGACGCCTTGGGAATACAACGTGACCACGCGCGGCGTCTTGCGAAACAGATGGAAGAACGCGGCGATGTCGGCTTCGCTCAACCCGGTCGCCAGCGCCGTGGCAGCCGCACTGCCCGCCATGCTCCTGGCCCGCGCCAGCGCGGCGTCGAAGCCGGACGTGTGCCGCTCGATGTAGTCCCGGTCGAGCGCGTCACTGTCCGCCAGATGCGCCAGCAACCCGCTGAACAGCGCCGTGTCGCTGCCGGGCTTCAGCCCGAGGAACAGGTCGTCCTCGCCCACCGTATCGGTCCGCCGCGGGTCGATCACGACAATGCGCGCACCGCGCGTCTGCTTGTTGGCCAGCATGCGCTGGTACAGCACAGGGTGGCACCATGCCGCATTGGAGCCGACCAGCACCAGCAGATCGGCCTGATCGAGATCGGCGTAGCAGCCCGGCACAGTATCCGAGCCGAAGGCGCGGCGATGGCCCGCCACCGACGACGACATGCACAGCCGCGAATTGGTGTCGACATTGGCGCTGCCGATAAAGCCCTTCATCAGCTTGTTGGCGACGTAGTAATCCTCGGTGAGGATCTGGCCGGACAGATAGAACGCCACCGCATCGGGCCCATGCGCGGCTATGACCTTGCGAAAGCCATCGGCGACGTGATCCAGCGCCTCGTCCCACGGCACCTGCGCAAGGCCGTCCTCGCCCCGCAGCATAGGATGCAGCAATCGTTCGCCGAGGCCCAGCGTCTCGCCGAGCGCCGACCCCTTCGAGCACAGCCGGCCGAAATTCGCGGGATGATCGGGATCGCCGGCGATCGCCGCGCCGCCGCTTCGATCCGGCGTAGCCAATACGCCGCAACCGACGCCGCAATAGGGGCACGTGGTTCTTGTGGTGCGCAAGGAAGGATCGATCGCCGTCATCACGCCGCCTCGGCGCGGGTGGCCAAAGAACGGCCGAACATGATATCGCCGCGCATGTCGGAGATATCAGCGCCGCCGCGGATCAGTTCGAGATACCACAGCGCATCCTGGGTATCGCCGACCAGCACGGCGCCGGTCAGGCGGCTATCGGCGATCACCAGCTTCTTGTAGGTCCCGCGCCTGATATCGTTGAGCACGATGGCTTCGCTGCCGTCGGCGCCGAGAAAATCTCCGGCGGAGAACACGCTGACGCCGGAGACCTTCAGATTGGTGGCGAGCACGCTGCCTTCATAACACGCGACGCCGCCGGCAAGATGCCGCGCCAGCACCTTCGCCTGCTCATAGGCCGGCTCGACGAGTCCGTAGCAGGTGCCGCGATGCTCGGCGCATTCGCCGAGCGCATAGACGCCGTCCGATCCCGTCGCCATCCGGTCGTCGACGACGATGCCGCGATTGACGGGAATGCCGGCCTCCGTCGCCAGCGTCGCGTTGGGACGGATCCCGGCGGCGAAGATCACCGCATCGGCGTCGAGCCTGCGGCCGTCCTTCAGTTCGACGCCTTCGACGCGGTCGGTGCCATGGATCTTTGATGTGTTGGCTTCGAGCAGGATCGTCACGCCCTTGCGTTCCACCAGCGTCTTCAGCAGCGCAGCGGCTCGGGCATCGAGCTGGCGTTCCATCAGCCGGTCCATCAGGTGGATCAGGGTCACCGATGCGCCGGCCTTGGCGAGACCATAGGCAGCCTCGAGTCCGAGCAGGCCGCCGCCGACCACCACCACGCGCTTCTTCCCTGCGGCCAGATCGAGCAGCAGGTCGACGTCGCCACTATCGCGAAACGTATGCACGCCGGGAAGATCGCCGCCCGCCACCGGCAGCCGCAGTGCCGACGAGCCGGTGGCGATCACCAGCTTGGAAAATGCCACGCGCTTGCCGTTGGCCATCGTCACTTCGCGCGCGGCCATGTCGATCCCGGTGGCCATCGCGCCGTATTTCAGCGTGACGCCGCGGTCGCGCCACCACGATGCCGGCCTGAGTTCGATTTCCTGCGACGTCGCCTCGCCGGCTAGCACCGACGACAGCAGCACGCGGTTGTAAGCGAGCCGCGGTTCGTCGCCGATCACGGCGATGGCGTAGCGGCCGAGCGCGCATCTGGCGAGTTCGTCGACCAGCCTTGCTGCCGCCATGCCGTTGCCGATGATGACCAGCGGTTCGCTCACACTGTTTCCTTACTCGGCTGCCTGGGCCGCGTGGGCCTCGGAGATCATGTAGCCGGACAGCGTGCCATAGGCGGCGGTCCAGGCCTCGGCGACATCGGGCGTCCAGGCGTCGCCGAGGCCTTTTTCGAGAGTCCATAGCAGCGCGGCGCCGACAATCGGATAGTGCTCGTCCTTGACGCCGTAGCTCACGTGCTTCTTGGCCAGCGCACTGGCCGCGGGCAGCACGGTTTCGAGGCGCGTCAACCCGGTGACGACCACGCCGAGCGTCGCCATCAGCTTGCGGCGCTGCTCCGCCATGTCCGCGCCGTGAAACATCGGTTTCACTTCTGGCGCAATCTCGAACAACCGGTCGTAGAACAGCACGGCCGCCTGGTCGGCAATCGGCGCGACCTTTGCAAAGCTGTCCTGCACTAAAATTATCTGGGATGGATTCATCGTAGCTCTCCCTTGATGTGGAGGTGAGCCTGTAGGTCGCGTCGCGCGAGCAATAGTTCAGCCTGTCGTTGAGTCCAACGCGACGTTACCGATACGCTGCGACGATCATCCGCGCCGACAGAAATGCGTAGAGCTTCTGCCAGGACGCCTCGACGTCCGGCGTCCAATGTGATCCGAGGCCCTGTTCCAGACTCCAGAACAGCGCGTCGCCGACCGGCGCGTAGTGCATTTCCAGTACGCCATAGTGCACGTGGTCTTTGGCAAGCTTGCCGACCAAAGACAGCAACCCCGTCATATTGTCGAGACTGCCGACAATCACCGCGAGCGTCGCAATGAACTTGTGCTTCAACTGCGTCATGTCGCTGCGAAACAGCGGTTGTGTTTCGGGCACCGTCTCGAACAACCGTGCGTAGAACAAATCGACCATCAACGCGGATTTCGGCCACATCCGGTCGAACGAGGTTTGCACGCAGATGATTTCGTCGCGAGTCAGATCGATCGGGCGATTCATGGCGTGCAGCTGTCCTGGAACTCAGAGCCGCATTCATTCGCATTGCTCCCCAATGTCAAGAGTCCTAGGACGCTACGCCGCTTCGACGAAGCGATGCCGTTCGTAGAGGAATTCAAGCACGCGCTTGCGGCACTTCAGGTAGACGGGATCCGTGGCCAGATCGAGCCGCTTGCGGGGACGCGCGAGGGGCACGTCGAGCACCTCGCCGATGGTGGCGCTGGGACCGTTGGTCATCATGACAATCCGGTCGGACAGCAGCACGGCCTCGTCGACGTCATGGGTGATCATGACGATGGTGTTGCCGAGCTTCTGGTGCAGCGCCATCACCGAGTCCTGCAGATGCGCGCGGGTGAGTGCGTCGAGCGCGCCGAACGGTTCGTCGAGCAACAGCACCTTCGGCTCCATCGCCAGCGCGCGGGCAATGCCGACGCGCTGCTTCATGCCGCCGGAGATTTCGGAGGGGCGCTTGTCCTTGGCGTGGGTCATCTGCACGAGATTCAGATTGTGCATGATCCAGGCCTCGCGCTCGGCCTTTGTCTTCGACTTCGCGAACACCTTGTCGACGCCGAGCTGGACGTTCTGGTAGACGGTGAGCCACGGCAGCAGGCTGTGGTTCTGGAACACCACGGCACGATCCGGGCCGGGCGAATTGACCTCGCGGTCCTCCAGCAGCACCACCCCCGACGTGACTTTGGTGAGGCCAGCGATGAGGTTGAGCAAGGTCGACTTGCCGCAGCCGGAATGGCCGATGATCGAGGCGTACTCGCCCTTGGCGATGTTGAGGTTGATGTCCTTCAGCACCTCGGTCGAGGCGGCGCCGCGGGTGAACACCTTGTCGATGTGGTCGAGCTTGAGATACGGCTTCATGACATGATCCCTATTGTGCCGAGGTGCCGTGGGTGACGAGATGCCCGAGACCGGCAATGGCGCGGTCGAGCACGAAGCCGATGATGCCGACATAGAACAGCGCCAGAATGATCTCGCTGATGTGGCTGGAATTCCAGGCGTCCCAGATGAAGAAGCCGATACCGACGCCGCCGATCAGCATTTCCGCCGCGATGATGGCGAGCCATGACAGGCCGATGCCGATGCGCAGGCCGGTGAAGATGTAGGCGCGGCCGCAGGCAGCATTACCTTAGTAAAGAACTCGATCGGGTTGAGCTGCACGACCGCGGCAACGTTGCGGTAGTCCTGAGGGATGTTGCGGATGCCGACGGCGGTGTTGATGATGATCGGCCAGATCGAGGTGATGAAGATCACGAAGATCGCCGAGGGCTGCCCGTCTCGGAACGCGGCGAGCGCCAGCGGCAACCATGCCAATGGGGGGATCGTGCGCAGCACCTGGAAGATCGGATCGAGGCCGCGCATGGCCCAGACGGACTGGCCGACAAGCGTGCCGAGCGCCACGCCGGCGACCGCCGCCAGGGAGTAGCCGAGGAACACCCGCTGCAGACTGGCGGAGAGATGCCAGAACAGTCCCTTGTCGATGCCGCCATTGTCGAAGAACGGATCGAAGATCAACTCCTTGGTGTCCTTGTAGACCTTGGACGGCGGCGGCAGGGTCGAGCCCGCGCGCCGGCACACCAGCTCCCAGAACACCATCAGTAACGTGACCACGATCAGCGGCGGGATCACGCGGACTGCGGTCGCCTTCGCCGCCTTAGCATATTTGTCGAGGCGCGGAGGCCGCTTTGGTGCGAGCGCAACGATCGGTGCCGACGTCGTCACCAGTGCCGCCGCGGGCTCCGTCTTGATGGCTTGCACGTTCATCACATTGTTCTCCGTGATCAAAGCATGGCTTCCGCGCGACATGACCTCAGGCCTCGACGCGCTTGATAGCGAGCGACTTCAGATAGGCGGCGGGATTTTCCGGATCGAACACCTTGCCGTCGAAGAACGTCTCCTTGCCGCGCGATGTCGAGGTGGGCATGGCGGAGACACCCATCTCCTTGGCAGCTTCCTTCCACAGGTCTTCGCGGTTGACCTTGGCGATCAGCGCCTTGGAATCGAAGCCGGCGTCGTACTTGCCCCAGCGGATATCCTCGGTCATGAACCACAGGTCGTGGCTCTGATAGGGATAGGACGCGAAATCGTCCCAGAACTTCATGATGTGCGGCGAGTTCTCGACGACGCGACCGGTGCCGTAATCGAACTTGCCCTTGACGCGATCGGTGACGTCTTCAACGGGGCAATTGATCCACTGGCGCTTGGCGTTGATGGCAGCGACCTCGTCGCGGTTCTCGGCCTTCTCGCAGAACTGCTGCGCTTCCATCACCGCCATCAGCAGCGCCTTGGCGGCCTTCGGATACTTGTCGACCCAGGCGGCGCGCATGCCCAGCGACTTCTCCGGATGCTTGTTCCAGAGTTCACCGGTGGTCAGCGCGGTGTAGCCGATGTTCTGGTGAATCAGCTGCAGGTTCCACGGCTCGCAGACACAGAAGCAGTCCATGGTGCCAACCTTCATGTTGGCGACCATCTGCGGCGGCGGCACCACGATGGTCTCGATGTCCTTGTCGGGATCGATGCCGCCGGCGGCGAGCCAATAGCGAATCCAAAGGTCATGGGTGCCGCCGGGGAACGTCATCGCCGCCTTCACCGACTTGCCGGACGCCTTCTTCTTGTCGATCGCTTCCTTGAACGGCTTGGTGTCGAGACCGATCTTGAGGTCGGCGTATTCCTTGCCGACCGAGATGCTCTGGCCGTTGAGATTGAGCCGCGCCATGATGTACATCGGCGTCGGCACATTGTTCTGGGTCACCTTGCCCGACGAGATCAGATAGGGCATCGGCGTCAGGATATGCGCGCCATCGATGCCGTTGCCTTCGGAGCCGAGCACCAGGTTGTCGCGCGTGGTGCCCCATGACGCCTGCTTCAGCACTTCGGTGTCAGGCAGGCCGTACTTGGCGAAGATCCCCTTTTCCTTGGCGACGAACAGCGGCGCGGCGTCAGTCAGCGCAATGAAGCCGAGCTTGGCACCCTTCACTTCCGGGCCAGCGCCCTGCGCAAAGGCGCCGGCCGGGAAATTCAGTTTGGCGGCCGCAAGCAACGCCGCGGTTCCGGCACCGGCCTTGAGAAGCTGGCGGCGGCTCAGATTGCGGCGGGGCGTCTGGGTCTCTGACTTCGTCATGTCTGCGGTCGTCCTTTCAAGCCTGATGCGGCCTGCATCGCCATCGCGGCCTCCCCGTCACGATGCGCTTCTGAACGCGAAGGCGAACGGACATAGCGGCGCGTCTGGGGGAGCCCCATGATGGCAGTGCAATGCGGGTGATTGATTTGACGGCTTCAATGGCGTCGCTAAGAACTATTCAAAGTTCGTGCCAAGCGTGGGGTCGACAGATATTGAGGTTTTACAGCGTGTTAGGACTTTCGGGCCGACCCCATGGCTGGGAGCGCCGCATCGAAAGGTTGCGCTCCGCTTATTTGTTGTGCGCTGCACTCGGAATAAGCAGCATGGTCCACGGTACTATTCCACGCCCGTGAACAGCCCTCACGGCTACGCAAAAGTGCTAGCTATCGCGCCGGACACAGCATGATCGGACCGCGGCATTGGCCAGAATTCAGGTGAACACGGAACAGGTTTCAGCCGCGCTCCGCGCTGCCGCGACCGCACTGAAGGCCGCCGTCGTGGTCGCCGCGGCGGCGATCCTCTCGCAGGCCAGGGCCGACCTTGAAGCCAATGCAGCCGCCGCAGTGGACCATCTCGACGCGTTTCGCAGCAAGCTCGACGCGCTGCACGATGGCATGTTGCGGGACCGCGGCAACGCCGCGGCGCTGGCCACCATCTCGAGCACCGGCACGGCCGAAGTCGAGATCGATGCGGTGGCCGCCAGGATTGCCGCGGTCGATGACCAGATCGCACGCATCAAAGCGGCGCTGTCCGCCGTCATCGGCAGCGCCGAACGCGACGGCATCGACGTCTTCGCCGAGCGCCTGGGCGCGCTGGGCCGCGCTTTCCATGACACGGCCCTTGCTGCCGGCGAGCAGCCGATCACGGCACCGCCATTCCAGTTCGACCAGCTCTTTCTGGAGGCGATGCATGACCTCGGGCAGCGCGACTGGAGCAACAAGAGCTAACGGCCGAGCACCTCGGCCAGCCCCCTCCGTCGTCGGTTGGTCGGCAGGACCACGGCGCGCAAATACGTGTTGGACAGCGGCCGCGCCGGAGTCATAAACACGGTCATTCCGTCCACGTGGAGCGATGCCGCGATGCAGTCCCCAAATCCGAGCCCATCCGCTGTCACTGACGCGGGAATGTCCGTCGCGGCCCTCGCTGGCGTCGAGGACCACCTGAAGCGGCGCTACCTCGACGCCGGCCGGTTTCCCGGCACGCAGCTCTTGGTCTGGCGCCGCGGACAGCCGCTGCACAGCGCGGTGCAAGGCTTCGCCGACCTCGAGCGCAGGACGCCCGTGCGGGACGACACCATCTTCCGCATCTATTCCATGACCAAACCGATCACCTCGGTGGCCTTCATGATGCTGGTGGAGCAAGGCCGGGTCGCGCTGGACGAGCCCGTGCACAAGTACATTCCGGCGTGGAAGGATCTCGGCGTCTTCCAGGCCGGTATGGCACCGCTGTTCCAGACCCGACCGCCGGCGCGGCCGATGCTCATCATCGATCTGCTGCGCCACACCTCCGGCCTGACCTATGGTTTCCAGAACCGCACCAATGTGGACGCCGCCTATCGCGCGCAGAAGATCGGCGAGATCGAGAAGGCCGGCACGCTGCAGTCGATGATCGACGACCTTGCCAAGATCCCGCTGGAATTCTCTCCGGGCGACGCCTGGAACTACTCGGTGGCCACCGACGTGCTCGGTCATCTCATCGAGGTGATCGCCGGCCAGCCGTTCGAGCAATTTCTCCAGGAGCGCATCTTCGATCCGCTGGGCATGACCGACACCGGCTTCCACGTGCCGGCGGCCAAGGCGCATCGCCTCGCCGCCTGCTACGCAGCCGATGGCCGTGGCGGCATGGTCCTGCAGGACGACCCCACCACCAGTTCGTTCCTGACGCCGCCATCGCTGATCTCCGGCGGCGGCGGACTATGTTCGACGGCGGCGGACTATCTCACTTTCTGCCGCGCTTTGCTGAACGGCGGCGAACTCGGCGGCGTCCGCCTGATCGGACTTAAGACACTGGCGCTGATGACGGCCAATCATCTTCCGGGCGGTCGCGACCTCACCGAGATGTCCAAATCGCTGTTCTCTGAGGCTACCTATGCCGGGGTCGGCTTCGGCCTCGGCTTCTCCGTGACAATGAAGCCGGCGCTCACCATGATCCCCGGCAGCGCCGGCGAATATGCCTGGGGTGGCGCGGCGACCACATCATTCTGGATCGATCCGGCGGAAGATCTGATTGTCGTCTTCATGACGCAGGTGCTGCCATCCAGCGCCTATCCGGTGCGGCGTGAACTCCGCACCATGATCTATGCAGCGATCACCGACAGCAACCTGTAGCCCCGCTCGCGTCGTTCAGGAGCCGAGTTCGCCCGAGACCCGCCACAGATCCGACTCCTCCACAGGCTCGGGCTCGATGGCATCGCACAGCGCCTTCAGTTCGGCGTCGCCGATGTGATGCAGCCGCATCCGCAGCCGCAGGATGGTCATGGCAACCAGCTGCAGGGTTTCGCGCTCACCCGATTCAGCGAGAATGTTCTGGCATTCCTCTAGCCTGGCCATAACCGAACGCAGGCGCGTGTCCGTATCAACCACCGGTCTTGTTCCCTTGCCCGAGCTTGCGAGGTAGAGTTGAGGCAATCCAGTTGGTTGTTTCATAGACCTCTCCATACAGACCGCATATTTTGGAAACGGCGCGGTGAACCTCGGCGGCTGGCACTTCGTCCAGCGCGTGGCTCGCCGAAGCGTCGTGCAGAAACGTCGCCTTGTGCTTGCGATGATAGGCATCGACCAGCGTCGACAGGCAGGCGGATTCTCCGGCGAAACCAGCCAGCACGAAGCCGCCCGGACTTTGGCTCATCATGGAGGTGAACAACTCGCTGGAATAGCAAGACGGGTTGCTGCGTTCGAAGATCATCTCGTTGCGCTGCGGCTCGAAGCCCTCGATCCAGCGGCCGAACGGAGATGCGCGGTTGAAGAAGGCGGACTCCCCGAGCGACCGCATGAAGGCCACCGGCAGCCCGACCTTGCGACAATGCAGAAGGACGCGCTCGCAATTCGCCAGCGCCAGATCGATATCGGGGATCGCCAGCATGCGCGGCGCGGCGAGATATTCCTGCTGCATGTCGACGAGCACAACCGTGGGCACGCTGGCCGAGTTCGCAAAGACCCTGAGGCTGACGACGGAGGTCACGCGGCGCCCCTGTCGATCGAGGGACGGGTTACCGGACGTGCTCGCGACTTTTCCAGCACGCCGGGCCGGTGCCACTGCCCCTCCGGCCGGATGGTGAGATAGGCATCGACTCCGATGGTGATGGCATTGGGACGCCGCTCGGTCATCATCTGCATCTCGACATAGTCGAAATCAGAGAACACCAGCTCCTGGCCGCCTTCGAACGTCCTGAATCCGAATTGCGACCAGAATTTCACCAGCCGCTTCTGTGCGTGGCCGTACAGCCGCTGATAGCCCTTGGCCTGGCACAGCTCGATAGCCGCCTCGACGAGATGCGGCGAGATCCGCATCTTGCGGAATTCCTTGCGCACCGCGAGACGCTCGATCTTGGCGAAGTCGGCAAAATAGCGGATGCGCAGGCAGCCCACCGGCTCGTTGCCGACGTAGGCCAGCAGATGCGTCGAGCTGAAATCGTTGCCGTCGAATTCCTCGAGATAGGGACATTCCTGCTCGGCGATATAGACGGCGCTGCGGATCGCGACGACCCGCAGCAGGTCTTCCATGGAGCGGGCAACGGTCACCGAGATCGCCTTGTCGGGACGTCCCTGGCCATAGCGATCGTAGAGCGGCGCGTCGGCCGGTACGCCTGACCTCGGCAGACTGTGCAGGCCGGGGTGGCTGAGGTTCTCGAACACCGCACCGGGTCGAAATCCCATGGTCTCCAGCAGTCGCTTGCCATCCTGCGTCACGGCCCGCGCATAGATGTCGGCATCCCTGGTCAGCGGCGTGAACATCTTCTCGAACGCTAACGGGATACCGGCGACGAGGTTATTGCGCGCCCACATAGCCCATAAATAAATACCAGCGGGGCGTTCGTTCTGGCGGCACAGCAGATCGAGGTCCGGATCGCTCGCGTCAAAGCTGCCCGCGACCAGTCGCCGCAAACCTTCCGCGTTCAGCATCAGAAATCCGACGAAGCCTTCCGCGCTTGCGCTTTTCAACGGGTCGCTTCGCCGTGCGATGGCCCATACCGAATCCGGGTTGTGTGCCATGACGCGCAACACGGCCGCGAGCGAGGCCAGCCCCGGAAGATCGCTTTCAGCGCGCTCCATCAAGCGGCCGACGTCGCCGGGCGGCATCGTGAAGACCACGACCTCCCTGGCGAAGTCTTCAAGATTGTCTGCGGGGAGCGGGTGCTTGGCGGGGTGAACGGCCGGCGGATAGGTCGGCGTCGCGCGGATCGGCGTCGGTGCATGCGCGGTCATGGAGATCCATCCAAAGTTGTGAACTTTCTCTTGATCTGGCAAGACTAGGGCCGTGGAGGATGGGTGTATGCGTCAGTTGGCGGACAGGGGCGTTCCTCAGGAAGAACACCCTAGCGGTGGCCCACATCGTCTGGGCGACTGGGATGCGGCCAGGATTTTCCTCGAAGTCGTCCGGTGCGGCAGTTTCCGTTCGGCCGCAGAGCGAATCGGCCAGTCGATCAATCTCGTGCGCCGGCGAATCGACGATTTCGAACGGCAGATTGGCGCAACGCTGTTCACGCGCGACGTCCACGGCACACGGTTGACCGATGAAGGCACGCTGGTCGTTTCAGCCGTCGAGCGAATGGAGTCCGCTTCGTTCGATCTGCTGCGGGCCCGCAACTCCGTCACGCAGACATTGTCGGGCGAGGTGCGCGTCGCCGTCACCGAGGGGCTGGGAACGTTCTGGCTGGCGCCACGCCTGGTGGAGTTTCAGCAATCGTTCCCCAATATTCTCGTCGACCTGCATTGCGCCATGAAGTCGGCCGATGTTCAGCGCCACGAGGCCGACGTCGCCATCCAGCTGTCGCGGCCGACCGCACTGGACGTCAAGGTGGTCAAGCTCGGACGGCTCCATGTGATGTTTTTCGCGAGCTCGAAATATCTTGAAACATTTGGCACGCCGAAAACGTATCAGGAGTTGATCAAGCACCGGATTGTCATGCAGTTCGCTGACCAGACCGCTGCCAAGGAAATTTTCGACAGCTGGTTTCCTGGGGTACCACAGCAGGATTTGCTTGTGATGCGTACCAATGTGAGCAGCGCAAACTATTGGGCTGTTGCAAAAGGGGCCGGAATAGGATTGCTGCCGTCATATGCTTTCGCACTGGGCGGGAAGATCGTCCCGCTCGAGCTGGATTTGTGCCGGCCGTTTGATATCTGGCTATCGTACCACCCTGACAGCAGCCGAATACCACGGATTCGCCGCATGATCGACTGGATCGTCGAATCTTTTAACCCCGTTCGATTTCCCTGGTTTCGAGACGAATTCATTCATCCCAATGATCTCAAGTCCGTATATAAAGGGGATAATCTGATAAACCAGTTCGAAGGCTTCCGGGCCGACTGGCTTTAGTCAAAAAAACAATAACACTGTCCGAATCAACCAACTGAATGGTGAAGAATGAAGCAACGTAGCGCCGGCAAACCCGACATCGAGATGGGCAAGAGAATCCGTCTCCGTCGCGTTGAACAGAAGATCTCGCAGGCAGACTTGGGCGAGCAGCTCGGAGTAAGTTTCCAGCAGGTCCAGAAATACGAAAAAGGTGTTAATCGCGTCGGCGCCGCTCGCCTGCAACAGATTGCGACCGCCCTGGATGTGCCCGTCACGTTCTTCTACGATGGTGACGGCAAGACGCGCGAAGTGGAAAGCCTGCTGTTTCTGGACAGCGCGTTCAGCCTTCGCCTGCTGCGAGCCTATAGCCGGATCAAGAGTCAGACGGTGCAGCGCCAGATGGTCGTTCTGATGGAAGCCATCGCCGACGAGGAAAAATAAAACCGGTCGGACTGCCGGTCTCTCTCGGCGTCCCATCGGCAGCGGCAACTGACCGGATCATGATCGCCTCGCGCCGGCTTCCGGCGAACCGTGCGCCAACGTATCGGGCAGCCCCACTCCGCCACGCTCTCGCACCACTCAATGAGCGCACCGAGTCAACCATCCCTGTCACCGCCATCATCGCACCGCCGCCCTCGCGTCCTGCACCTGGATCGCGATCCGGCACGACGGCCTGCAATGTCGCCGTTGCAAATGGGTAAACGGGTCGTGCCCACCCCTTTAACCTGACCTGTCAGCTCGCCCTCCCCTGTGGGGCAGGGCTATCGCCTATGGCTTTGGCGCGCAGATCAAGTACGGAGTCGTCCCCGCGCAGGCGGGGACCCATCAACACCGGCTTTGAAGTTTAAAGCGCGGAGACAAAAGCGCTACCGCCTCGGCGCTTGAGCGTATGGGTCCCCGCCTGCGCGGGGACGACGTGGAGAGCCTGGAGTGTCCCACAACCATACGCGATAGCCCTGCCTGTAGAGGGAAGGACAGATCACGGCTCGGACGCAGTGTCGCCACGCAACAACGCGCGGGTGGCGGTCGGACCGGTGCCTTGAAACGGACGCCGCATGCGGTTCACAAGCCCCGGTGCGCGCAAGACGGTCACAAGCGTCTGTGGTGCCGCCGCTACGGCGTCAGCACCGCGCGCCCCACCAACTTGCCCTGCTTGAGGTCGTTGAGCGCATCGTTGGCTTTCGCGAACGGCATCGGCGTGACCGGGATCGGTGCGATCTTCTTGGTCCGCACCAGATCGAGCAGCTCGCGGGTCTCGCCGAGATTGCCCACATAGCTGCCCTGGATGGTGATTGCCTTGATCGGGATCAGCGGCAGGGCGAAGGTGGCGCCGCCACCGAACAGGCCGACGATCACCAGCTTGCCGCCCTTGGACAGGCAATCGAAGCCGAGCTGTGTCGTGGCTGCATTCCCGACCAGATCGATCACCGACATGATCGGGCCGCCGGCCTTCTTCGCCAGTTGCTCCAGCGCGTCGGGTGCCGCGCCATCCACCGAGCCGAGCGCGCCGGCCTTTTCTGCGGCTTCACGCTTGCGGGCATCGATGTCGACCACGATGGCGCCCTTGCCGCCCATCGCCTTCAGCAGCGACAGCGCCATCAGGCCGAGACCGCCGGCGCCGATGATCACTATGGTGTTGCCGAGATCGTGCTCGACCTTCTTCAGCGCGCTGAAGGTGGTAACGCCCGAGCAGGCGTAAGGCGCGGCGGTGACGGGATCGAGGCCCTTGAGGTCGATCAGGTAGCGCGGATGCGGCACGATCATGTGGTCGGCATAGCCGCCGTCACAATGCACGCCGAGCGAATTCGGCTTCAGGCACATGTTCTCCTCGCCCTTGAGGCAGACGGCGCACTTGCCGCAGCCGAGCCAGGGATAGACCAGCGCGATGTCGCCGACCTTCAGCGCGTGCTTGTCGGCCTCGGTCACATCCGGACCGAACGCCAGCACCTCGCCGACCGTCTCGTGGCCCATGGTGCGCGGCAGCGACACGCCGCGATCCTTCAAAGAAAGCGGTTTGCGGCCGTGGCCGAGATCGTAGCCGCCCTCCCAGATATGCAGGTCGCTGTGGCAGACGCCTGCGGCCTGCACCTTGATCAGCACCTGCGTGCCGGTCGGCTGCACGATGGGCGCGTCGACTTCCTGCAGCGGCGCGTTGAAATCGGTGACCTTGTAGCTCTTCATGGCGTGTTCTCCCTTTTTGGTTCTTGTTGTTTGTTGATGTCGTAGGATGGGTGGAGCGAAGCGATACCCATCATCCGCTGCCGATGGGTTTCGCAAGGGCTCAACCCATCCTACCGGTTATGCCGGAGAGCTGGCGCCCCGGATCGCTTCCCACACTTTCAGCGGCGACAGCGGTGTGTTGAGCTGGGTGATGCCAAGCCCGCTCAGCGCGTCAAGCACGCCATTGGTGATGCAGGGCGGGCCGCCGATGGCGCCGGATTCGCCGCAGCCCTTGGCGCCGAGCGGATTGGTGACGCACGGCGCCGAGCCGTCCAGCGTCACGGCGATCGGCGGCACGTCGGAAGCGCGCGGGATGCAGTAGTCCTGATAGCTGGCGGTCAGCAATTGTCCCTCGGCGTCGTAGTGCACGCCTTCATAGAGCGCCTGGCCGATGCCCTGCACCACGCCGCCGTGAACCTGGCCGGTGACCAGCATGGGGTTCACCGCAACGCCGACATCGTCCACCGTGGTGTATTTCACCACATTGGTGATGCCGGTCTCGGGATCGATCTCGACCTCGCAGATATGGGTGCCGTTCGGCCACGTCGGACCGTCGGCTTCGCCGGTGGATTCGACGCTGAGCCGGGCGCCCTTCTCGGCCTTGGCGATCTCGAACAATCCGACGCGCTTGTCGGTGCCGACCACGGTGAGGAAGCCGCCGGCATATTCGATGTCATCGACCGAGGCTTCCAGCATGTTGGCGGCCTTCTCGCGCGCCTTGGCGATCAGGTCCACGGCCGACACCACCGCCGCGGTGCCGCCGACGAACAGCGAGCGCGAGCCGACGCTGCCCATGCCGGTGATGACGTCGGTGTCGCCCTGGATCACATCGATCTTGTCGATGCCGATGCCGAGCGACTCCGCCACCATCTGCGAATAGGTGGTCGCCAGCCCCTGCCCCATGGCCTGGGTGCCGGAATGCAGGATGACGCGGCCCTCCGCCGTGGCGTGCAGGGTGACGGTTTCCTTCGTGCCGGGACCGCCGGTCCATTCGATGTAGCTGGTCAGGCCGCGACCGTAGAGCAGGCCCTTCTTCTTCGCCGCCTTCTTGCGCGCGGCAAAACCGTCCCAGTCCGACAGTTCGCAGGCGCGGTCCAGCATGTGCGCGAAGGCGCCGCTGTCATAGGTCTGGCCGACGGCGTTCTTGTAGGGCAGCTGCGTCGGCTTGATGTAATTGACCTTGCGGATCGCGCGCGGATCCATGCCGATCTGGCGCGCCGCGGCATCCATCAGCCGCTCCATGATGAACACCGCCTCGGGCCGTCCGGCACCGCGATAGGCACCAACCGGCGCCGTATGCGTCATCACGGCCTTGATGTCGTAATGCACCAGCCGCACGTCATAGACGCTGGTCTGCACGAACGGGCCGAGCACCAGCGGAATCACCACGGCGGTGCCGGACAGGTAGGCGCCGGTGCCGCCCAGCGAACGCACCCGATAGGCCTGGATGCGGCCCTTGGCATCGAGCGCGATCTCGGCGGTCGAGGTCAGGTCGCGGCCATGGGTGCCACCGACGAAATCGTCGGTGCGATCGCCGCGCCAGCGGATCTTGCGGTTGAGCGTCACCGCGGCCCAGGCAACGATGCCGTCTTCGGGATAGAGGCTGGTCTTCTGACCGAAGCCGCCGCCGATGTCGCTGACGACGACGCGAATGCTGTCCTTCGGACGTTTCAAAATGGCATCGGCCAGAATATCGCGGGTCGATGCCGGCGTCTGCGACTGCACATGGAGGGTCAGCCGTCCCTTCTTGTCAACTTCGGCGATGGCGCTGCGCGGCTCCATGGCGGAGGGGATCAGCCGCTGGCTGGTGATGTCGAGCGACACCACGTGCTTGGCGCCAGCGAAGGCCTGCTCGACCTTGGCCGCATCGCCATAGCTCATGACGGCTGCGATATTGTCCGGCGCGTCAGGCCACACCACCGGTGCGCCCGGCGCGATGGCGGCCGTCGGATCGACTGCCGCAGGCATCACCTCATAGTCGACGACCACGGCTTCGGCGGCGAGTTGTGCCAGGGCCTTCGACGTGGCTACAATCGCGGCCACCGGCTCGCCGGCAAAGCGCACCACCTCATGCGCCAGCAGCCGGCGCGGCGGGAAGGTCATGGCCGAACCATCGGCGCGCTTGAACACCTGCAGGGTCGGCAGCGTGCCGACATCGGCCGCGACCAGGTCTGCACCGGTGTAGATCGCTTCGACGCCCGGCATCGCCCTGGCGGCGGCGGCGGCGATGGCCGTGATCTTCGCATGGGCATGGGGCGAGCGCAGCACATAGAGCCACAGCGCGCCGTCTTCCGGCTTGTCGTCGATGAAGTGGCCCAACCCGGTCAGCAAACGTTGATCTTCGACACGCTTGACGGGGAGACCCGCACCGAAACGCATGTTGCCGGGCAGAATATTCATCAGGTTGTCCTTCGAGCAGGCAGGGGCTGGCTGTTTCTAACCGAAAAACCGCGCGCCAGCCAACAGTCAGTCGCGGCAACACGGAATGCGGCAATCGCAGGCGGTCAGACCAAAGAATCGTGCCACGCTGCGGAAAAAGACGTCATTCGATGTCGCGCAGCACCGCCTCGATGACCTTGCGTTCGTCATCGCTCAACGCCGCCTGCGGCGCGATGGGGTCTCCGACGTCATAGCCCTGGATCGACAGGCCGGCCTTGATGCAGGCCGCGAGGTTGTAGCGCGCAAAAGCTTCGTTGAGCCGCCACAACCGGCGCTGCAGCGCCATCGCCTCGTCCCAGCGGTCGGCCTTGCAGAAATCGTAGAGCGCGACGCTCTGCCGGGGCGCAACGCAGGCGGGACCGGCCATCCAGCCGGCACCGCCGATCAGCATCACCGCCGCGGGAATATGCGCCGATGCCGAGAACACCTGCAGCTGGTCGCCGCATCGATTCATGATCGACAGCAGCCGTCCGGTGTTGGTGGAGGCGTCCTTGATGTACTGGATGAGCGGATGCTCGGCGAGCCGCGCGACCACGTCGAGGGTGAGGTCGGAGCGCTGAAACTGCGGATTGGTGTAGATCACCACGGGGATATCAACCGCGTCGGCGATGGCGCGGAAATAGGATTCGATCTGCGCATCCTTGAGCGGGAAATAGGCTTCCAGGATGGCGAGAATGCCGTCGACGCCCTGCTTCTGATAGTACTTCGCCTGCGCGACCGCGTCCGCAGTGGATGTCGATGCGACGCCGGCGACCACAGGCACGCGGCCCGCGGCTGCTTCGACGGTGGTCTGCACCACGATTTTGCGCTGCTGGCGGTTGAGATAAGCGAATTCGCCGGTGGAGCCGAGCGGCGTCAGGCCGTGAACGCCTGATTTGATCAGATCGTCGCATAGCCGCGCCAACACGTCGGTGCGGATCTGACCGGCCGCATCGATCGGTGACACCAGGTATGGAAAAACGCCGTGGAAATCGCTCATGTCACTTGTCCGGGACGACAGGATTGGATTTCGCCCGGAAATTCTCGATCAGGCGCAGCAAGACGCGGGCGCCGGCGTCGGCGTCTGCCGTCTCGACATGCTCGGCGGGATTGTGGCTGATTCCGCCGCGGCAACGGACAAACAGCATGGCGACATCGGCGATATCGATCATCGCCATGCCATCATGACCGGCGCCGCTCGGCAGTTCGAACACATGATAGCCTTCGGCAGCGACGGCGTCGGCAACCTGCTGCTGCAGCCATGGCGCACAGGGCACCGTGCGGTTCTCGTGGGTAACGTTGATCTCCAGCCCCAGCTTGCGCCGTTTCACAATTTCCTCGATGTGGCGGACGATGTCGGCGACCGCCAGCTTGCGAAAGGAATCCCTGGCCGTGCGGATGTCGATGGTGAACGACACCATCCCGGGAATGACATTGGTGGCGCCGGGCATGGCGTTGATGTAGCCGACCGTGCCGACCAGCCCGTCGCGATCGCTGCTGCAGAATTCCTCGATGGCGACGATGCATTCGGCAGCGCCGGCCAGCGCATCGCGGCGCAGCGCCATCGGCACCGTGCCGGCATGGCCGGCCATGCCGTGCAACTCCACCGCCAGCCGGGTCGCCCCGGAGATCGCCGTGACGACGCCCACTGGCAGGTTCTTCGACTCCAGCACCGGTCCCTGCTCGATATGCAGTTCGACATAGGCCAGCAATTCGCTCGGCGCGCGGGCCGCGGCACCAATGTGGTCGGGATCGAGCCCGAACGCCGTCATCGCCTCCCGCATCTTGACGCCCGCTTTGTCCTTGCTGCCGAGCGCACTCTCATCGAACGTGCCGGCAATGGCGCGGCTGCCAAGCAACGTGGACGCGAAGCGCACGCCCTCCTCGTCGGCAAATCCGGTGACCTCGATGGCGAAGGGCAGCCGTCGGCCGCGACGGTGCAGGTCAGCGACGCAGGAAATCGCAGTGATCAGTCCCAACGGCCCGTCCCATTTGCCGGCGTCGCGCACGGTATCGTAGTGGGAGCCGAGCATCAGGCAAGGCTGGCCCGGCCGGTCGCCCTCGTAGCGGCCGCAGACATTGCCGATCGCGTCGAGATGCGCCGACATCCCGGCGTCGCGCATCCAGCCCATGATCAGCTCGCCGGCGGCGCGGTGTTCGGGCGTCAGGAAAATCCGCGTGAGATTAGTTGCGGTCTCCGAAATGGCGGCCAGGGCGTCGATACGACCGACGATCTCGTCACCGAGCGACATCCCGGTGGGCCCGACGACTTTGGTTTCCATCGCAATACTTTTCCGGTGCGACGCGCCCTTGACGGCACGCAGATCCTGAGCGGGATGAGGACAAGCCCAGAGACAAGATCCCGGGCCTTCGATCGGGCGAATCCGCCGTCTCGGTTCCCATCGATAACAGGAGAGCTGCGTTCCCGGCAGCCCTGATTATCAAGCCGGCCGCAGCCAGTCCTTATGGTCATCGAACCCTATAATCTGCACAACTCAGTTGCATACAATAAAATGAAACCGATTATTATTTAGCCAATCCTAATTTTAAAACCCGCGATAACGTCTTTTGAAATAAATTTATATTAGTAATATCAATTAGATAAAAAGACTTGCCCATTCTCGGACCATTGGCACGAAGCTTGCGACAACCTGTCCGCGGCTCGTCGACCGGCGCAGCCACGAACTGAGCGGCGGCCAGCCCGCCGAAGGGGAGCAACCAATGGATTTCGGCAAGATTTCACGTCGCCATCTGCTGCAGGGCGGTGCCGCCCTCACGCTCGGCTCGACACTTGGCATCCGGCATGCGGCCGCGGCCGACACCACCATCGGCTTCATCTATGTCGGGTCGCGCGACGACTACGGCTACAATCAGGCCCACGCTCTGGCCGCTGCGGCACTGAAGAAGATGCCCGGCATCAAGGTGGTCGAGGAGGAAAAGGTCCCTGAGACCGACGCCTGCGAGAAGACCATGGAGTCCATGATCAATCTCGACGGCGCTTCGCTGCTGTTCCCGACGTCGTTCGGCTACTACAATCCGCATATGGTCAAAATGGCCAAGAAATATCCGAAGGTCGTCTTCGAGCACTGCGGCGGGTTGTGGAGCGACAAGGATCCGAAGAACGCCGGCAGCTATTTCGGCTATATCGACGAAGCCCAGTTCATCTCCGGCATCGTCGCCGGCCATACCTCGAAGACCGGCAAGCTCGGCTTCGTCGCGGCCAAGCCAATCCCGCAGGTGCTGCGCAACATCAATGCCTTCACCCTCGGCGCGAAGCTGGCCAACCCCAAGGCCACGACGCAGGTGATCTTCACCGGCGACTGGTCGATGCCGGTCAAGGAAGCCGAAGCCACCAACAGCCTGATCGACCAGGGCGTCGACGTGCTGACCTGCCATGTCGATGGTCCGAAGACCATGGTCGAGAACGCAGCGCGGCGCGGCGCCATGGTGTGCGGCTATCACGTCAACCAGTCGCCGCTGGCGCCAAAGGCCTATCTCACCGGCGCCGAATGGAACTGGGAGGCGCTGTATCCCAAGTTCCTCAAGATGATCGCCTCCGGCGAAGGTATTCCGAATTTCTACCGCGGCGGCCTCAAGGAAGAAGTCGTCAAGTGCTCGCCGTATGGTGAAGCCGTCTCCGCTGAAGCGCGCAAGCACGCCGACGACATCAAGGCGCAGCCGATGGCCGGCACCTATACGATCTGGAAGGGGCCGCTGAAGGACAACAAGGGCAAGGAAGTGATCGGCGCCGGCACCGAGCGCGGCCAGAAGGATCCCGAACTGGAAAAGATGGACTATCTGATCGAGGGCGTGATCGGAGCCACTTCGTGACAGCCGGCGTTGGCGATTCCCTGGCCATGGCTTCATCGCGCGCGGCGAGACCCGGGTTTCGCCAACGCCATGGTGGCACGATCGAATACATATTGATTCCGGCGGGGGCGCTGGTGGGCGCCCTCGCTTTGTTCGGCGTGTTCGTCGCGCTGTTCGGCAAGAACCCGCTGGACCTGTATTTCTACATGTACCAGGGCGCCTTCGGCACCTGGTTCTCGTGGCAGAACACGCTGACCAAGGCCGCACCGCTGATCCTCACCGCACTGTGCACGGCCTTGCCGGCGCAATTGGGCATGGTGATCATCGGCGGCGAAGGCGCGCTGTTGATGGGAGCTTTGTCTGCGACCTCGGCCGCGCTGCTGCTGCAGGCCGCGCCGCCGCTCGTTGTCCAGATCGGCATGGTGCTGGCCGGTGTCGCCGGCGGTGGATTGTGGATCTCGCTGGCCGGTGGCCTCCGCCACTACCGCGGCGTCAACGAAACCATCTCCAGCCTGCTGCTGGTCTATATCGCGCTGGCGATCCTCAATCAGCTCGTCGAAGGCGTGATGCGCGATCCCGCCAGCCTCAACAAGCCGTCAAGCCGCGAGATCGGCGCCGCCAACATGATCGGTTCGATTCCCGGCACCGACGTGCATTGGGGCTTTGTCTTCGGCCTGATCGCGGCGATCGCATCCTATGTGCTGATCTATCACACCGTGTTCGGCTTCGCCGCGCGCGTCGCCGGCGGCAATGTTCGCGCAGCGAAGCTCGTGGGCCTCTCCGTCGGCAGGTTGATCATGATCACCTGCTTCCTCGCCGGAGGCGCAGCAGGTCTCGCCGGGATGGTCGAGGTCGCCGCCGTGCAGGGTCGCACCAACGCCAACCTCGCCGCCGGTTACGGCTTTACGGGCATCCTTGTCGCCTTCCTCGCGCGGCACAATCCGCTGGCGATCATTCCCGTCGCGATCCTGCTCGGCGGCATCAGCGCCTCCGGCGGCTTGCTGCAGCGAAGACTGGGGCTGCCGGACGCCTCGGTGTTCGTGCTGCAGGGCATGATCTTCGTCTTTGTGCTGGCCTCTGACGCGCTGTATGGCCGGATCGGCTTTCTGAAAGGAAAATCCTGATGGCAGCCGGCGATATCGGATACTGGACGGTGCCGCTCGCGGTGCTCGGCGGCGCGATCCGCATTTCGACGCCGTTTCTGTTCGTCAGCCTCGGCGAATGCATCACCGAGCGCTCCGGCCGCATCAACCTCGGCCTCGAGGGCACGCTGGTGATGGGCGCCATGAGCGCCTATGGCATTTCCTATCTCACCGGTTCGCCCTGGCTCGGCGTGCTCGCCGCCGGCGTGACCGGCGCCCTGCTGGGCGCGCTGCATGCCGGCATCTGCTCGCTGCCGCGGGTCAACGACGTCGCCGTCGGCATCGCGCTGATGCTGTTCGGCACCGGCCTTGCCTTCTATCTCGGCAAGCCGCTGATCGAGCCGACCGCGGCACGGTTGCCGGCGATCGATTTCGGCTTCTGGAGCGACATCCCGCAGGTCCGTCAAGCGCTGCAGATCAACGCGCTGTTCCTGATTGGCGTCGCGCTGGCGCCGGTTCTCTATTGGGCCTTCAAGACGACGCGCTGGGGCCTGTTGATCCGCACCGCCGGCGAAAGCGCCGATGCCGCGCGCGCCATGGGCTATTCGGTCAACCTCATTCGCCTGCGCGCCACCATGTGCGGCGGCTTCCTCGCCGGCGTCGGCGGCTCGTTCCTGTCGCTGTTCTATCCCGGCAGCCGGAACGAGGGCCTGTCTAGCGGCCAGGGCGTCACCGCGGTGGCGCTGGTGATCTTTGCGCGCTGGGATCCGATGCTGTGCCTGTGGGCCTCGCTCGCCTTTGGCGGCGCCGCGGCGCTCGGACCGGCGCTGCAGTCGGTCGGCGTCACCGCCGGCTATCACCTGTTCAACGCCGCACCCTACATCCTCACGCTGGTGATCATGATCATCACCTGTTCGCCGAAGCGCACCCTGACCGGCGCGCCCGCCGAACTCTCGATCACGCGATAACAGGAGCAGGCCATGGACGCTGCTGTGCCAACGACATCGACCGAACGCTTTGTCAGGTCAGAGCCCTATGCCTGGCCATGGAATGGCGATCTGCGTCCGGACAACACGGCGCTCGTCATCATCGACATGCAGACCGATTTCTGCGGCGTCGGCGGCTATGTCGACAAGATGGGCTACGACCTCTCGCTGACCCGCGCGCCGATCGAACCGATCAGGAAACTCCTGGCCGTGATGCGCGCCCGAGGCTTTCACATCATTCATACCCGCGAGGGCCATCGTCCGGACCTCTCCGACCTGCCCGACAACAAGCGCTGGCGCTCGCGCCAGATCGGTGCCGGCATCGGCGACGACGGCCCGTGCGGCCGGGTGCTGGTGCGCGGCGAAAAGGGCTGGGAGATCATCGACGAACTGGTGCCGATGCCGGGCGAGCCGATCATCGACAAGCCTGGCAAGGGCCTCGTTCTGCGCCACCGATCTTGAACTGATACTGCGGCTGCGCGGCATCGACAACCTCGTTCTCACCGGCATCACCACCGACGTCTGCGTCCATACCACCATGCGCGAGGCCAACGACCGCGGTTTTGAGTGCGTGCTGATCGAGGACTGCTGCGCCGCCACCGACAAGAGCAATCACGAGCACGCGCTTAAGATGATCAAGATGCAGGGCGGCGTGTTCGGCGCCGTTGCCACTTCGGCGGCGATGATCGAGGCGCTGTCATGATCATCGGCGCACCGTTCGTCCCCGACGGACCGCTCGGCGTCGACGCGCTCGGCATGACCATGCGGTTCGGCGATTTCGCAGCGCTCGACAACGTCGAACTGAAGGTGCAGCCGGGCTCGTTCCACGCCCTGCTCGGCGAGAACGGCGCCGGCAAGAGCACGCTCGTCAAATGCATCATGGGTTACTATCACCAGACCGAAGGCCAGGTGCTGGTCGGCGGCCGTGAGGCCGCACTATCCAATCCCAAGGACGCCCATGCGCTCGGCCTTGGCATGGTCTATCAGCATTTTACACTCGTCCCCGCCATGACGGTTGCGGAAAACCTGGTGATGGCGCGCGACGACGTGCCGGGGGTGATCGACTGGAAAAAGGAAAATCGCGAGCTGGAGACCTTTCTCGCCGGCATGCCGTTCAAGGTGCCGCTCGACGCGAGCGTTTCCGACATCTCGGCCGGCGAGCGGCAGAAATGCGAGATCCTCAAGCAGCTCTACCTGAAGCGCCGCTTCCTGATCCTCGACGAGCCAACCTCAGTGCTGACGCCCAATGAGGCCGATGAAGTGCTGGGCATGCTCCGGAAGATGGTGGTCGATGACGGCCTGACCATCCTGATGATCACCCACAAGTTCCGCGAGGTCAGGGCTTTCGCCGATGAGGTGACCATCCTGCGTCGTGGCAAGTTGGCCGGTGCCGGCAAGGTCGCCGATCTCAGTTCCGATGCCATGGCGCGCATGATGATCGGCGCCGAAGAATTGACAGTGCAGCCGGCGCGGGTCGGCGCCGTCGGTGCCACCCGGCTCGAACTCGACGGGCTTAGCGCACTTGACGATGCCGGTGCCGTCGCGGTCCACGATGTCTCGCTGGCCGTGCGCGCCGGCGAGATCGTGGGCATCGCCGGCGTCTCCGGCAATGGCCAGCGCCAGCTCGTGGAAATGCTGGCCGGCCAGCGCGACGCCTCAGGCGGCGAAATGCGCGTTGCCGGCGAAGTCTATCACGCCAGCCGCGATGAGATGCGCCTGCACAGGATGTCCCTGCTCCCCGAGGAGCCGCTGAAAAACGCCTGCGTGGGCGGCATGAGCGTCGCCGACAATCTCGCCTTCCGCGAATTCGACCGTGCCCCCTATGCAAGCGGCGGCTGGTGGCTCAACCGCGCCGCCTTTCGCAGCAATGCGGAGAAGCAGATCGGGCTTTACAAGGTCAAGACCCGCACCCCGGACACGCCGATTGCAGCGCTCTCCGGCGGCAATGTGCAGCGCGCGGTGCTGGCGCGCGAGCTGGGCGGCGACGTCGAGGTGCTGATCGCGGCCAATCCCTGCTTCGGCCTCGATTTCGCGGCAGTGGCGCAGATCCGTGCCGAGATCATGGCGGCGCGCAACCGCGGCGCCGCGGTTCTGCTGGTCAGCGAGGACCTCGACGAACTCCTCGAACTGTCCGATCGGCTGGTGGTGATGTTCCACGGCCGTTTCGTCTACGAGGCGCGCGCCAGCGAAGCCGACCTCACCGACATCGGCCGTCATATGGCCGGCCACTGAGGCCACGACTGGACATCGCCGTCCCGGCATATTCCAATGCGGAACATGCAGGAGAAACGCGATGGGCCAGACCGCAGGCTTGAGCAAGACCGAACTTGACGAACGCTTCCTTCGCCGTTCGTTCGACGTCGGCCGCCGCGCGATGACGAACGGCAACCACCCGTTCGGTGCGGTGCTGGTGGACGCCGGCGGCACGGTTCTGATGGAGGCAGAGAACGGCTATATGCCGTCCCATGACGGCACGGCCCATGCCGAACGGCTGCTTTGCACCCAGGCCTGCACGACGTTCAGCCCTGATGTTCTCGCAGGCAGCACGCTGTACTCATCCGCGGAACCCTGTGTCATGTGCGCGGGCGCGCTGTACTGGGCGGGAATCGGGCGCCTCGTCTATGGCCTCAGCGAACAGCGGCTGCGCGACTTCACGGGCAACCATCCGGAAAATCCGACTCTGGACATGCCGTGCCGCGACGTGCTGGCCACCGGCCAGCGGAGCATCGACGTGGTCGGCCCGTTGCTAGAGGACGAAGCCGCAGCGCTTCATGTCGGCGTGTGGGACAAAAAGGGCTGAGCGTCCCGATCGCCGCTGTCACATGCAAATGGCGCCGCGATTGTGCGCGGCGCCATTCATCAGGTCACGTAGTCGGATCGATCAGAACTTGACCGAGATGCCCGAGTACAGCGACTTTTCCGTGCACGCGCCGGCCACGGCGCCGGTGCAGGCGGCACTGACAGCGTGATCCAGGCCGAACTTGTTGTCCCAGTAACGGTAGGCAACCCAGAGATCGACGTTGTGGGTGTACTTCTCACCCCAGATCGCCTTGCTGGCGTCGAAGGTCAGACGGATCGGCTCGCTGTTGATTTCCGTTCTGGTTCTGGTGTTGGTGACCGCGTTGAAGGGCAGCGGATTGGCTTCGTTGCCCTTGGGGCCGTAGAACCCGGCGCGACCGCTGATCGCGAAGTACTGCAGGCTCGGCGGCAGGAAGCCCAGATCCATGTAGTAATTCAATTCGACAGCCCAGGTCCCCTTGAACTCGGTGTTTCCGTCGGAGTTGCACGTCACGCCAGCAACGCCCGGCCCGAACAGGCCGCACTGCGAGTAGGCGTTGTGGTTGATTTCCTTGTAGTACAGCGGATTGACGTTGAAGAAGCCCTTGTACGGCAGGTTAAAGGCAAACTGCAGACCGGCGACGATGTCGCGCTTGGCAGCGCCGAAGAAGCGGTTTTCCGTATTGGCATCGGCGCCGATCACGAACGACACGTTGCGCAACGGTCCGTAGGAGAAAGTCTTGGTGTTGAAGATTTCGTTGAAGCCGAACGTGCTGCGGATCAGGCCGTAGATCTCGGTGGCGCCGGCGCAACCGGTGACGGGGGTGTTGCCAAGGCACGGACCGGCGGGATCGGCCCTGTCGGACTTCAGCAGGTCGATGTTGAAGAAGTTGGTGCCATAGGCCCAGACGTCGAAGTGGGTAAAGGCGTAAACCTGCTTTGCCGTCTTCGCCGCACTGCCCGGTTGGGTCGCCGTGAACTGATAGGCGAATGTCACGCGATTGTCGTTGACCAGGAAGAACGGCAGATCGGCGATCGGCTTTGCCTTGACCGGGAACGACGCCATGTCGGCGGCACGTGCGTGGCCGATCGGAGCAAGGGTGGCAAGCGACAGCACGGTCGCCGCTGCAATTTCGCGGTAGCTATAGGACATCAGGTCTTTCCCCAGGTTGCATACATTGGTGGTCGCGGCCCGGAGGAAACACTTGCTGCAATCACTGCCATGGAAAAGCCTCAACTTTCTCCAGCCGCTGCTGCGGAAGGCGGCAAAAAATCCAACTGGATCAGTAATTTCTGGAAATTGGAGAGGAGTCGGCAGGAGCTGCCCGTTCGCAATGCACCTCACCGGGACGGGAGCTTATCCCTGCAAACACAGGCTTTTGCGACGTTCTGACGCAGGCGTCTTGCGATAACCACGTCGCGATTGCGCACATATGAAGCAAAATCTTCTTGGCCCATATTTTGGGCGAACCGAGAGGGCGCGAGTTCCGATGGCGGCAGCATGTAATAATTTGGCAACACATTTCCGGAGTGAACAACCGCGCACCATTCGCAGCCCGTCTTCATGGGTGGGATTTGGTACAAGGCGGGGCGTGGCTGGCGGGAATCACAGAGACTGGATTTTGCTGAAGCGCTAAGCAGAGACTGGCGCTTTTTCGGGATTTACGCTGCATTCCGATTTGGCACACTATCGACGAAGAGCGTCCTCTCACCCGTGACAGCGAATGTTAGATCCGACGCCTTCAAATCCGCGGGCCGGCCAGACGCCCCTGCTGCAGACCATCGGTCTCACCAAGCGCTACGGCGATTTTCTCGCCAATGACTCCATCGATATCGAGATCTGGCCGGAGGAAATCCATGCCTTGCTTGGCGAGAATGGCGCCGGGAAATCGACCCTGGTCAAGACCGTCTACGGGCTGATCCAGCCGAGCGAAGGCGAGATGCTGTGGCAGGGCCAGAAAATGGTGCTGTCCGGCCCGCACGATGCGCGTGCCCGCGGCATCGGCATGGTGTTCCAGCACTTTTCCCTGTTCGACAATCTGACCGTTGCGGAGAACGTCGCACTCGGCCTCGACGGCAAGGAGTCCTTCAAGGACATGTCGGCACGGCTGGAGGAAGTCTCCCGGGTCTACGGGCTGCCGCTCGACCCTAAGCGCGAGGTCTGGCAACTGTCCGTGGGCGAGCGCCAGCGCATCGAAATCGTGCGCGCGCTGATGCAGAATCCAAAGTTCTTGATTCTCGACGAGCCCACCGCGGTGCTGACGCCGCAGGAGTCCGACCAGTTGTTCGTCGTGCTGGAGCGATTACGGTCGGAAGGCCGCGCGGTGCTCTACATCAGCCACAAGCTTGAAGAGGTGAAGCGGCTGTGCGACACCGCGACCATCCTGCGCGGCGGCAAGAAGGTCTCCACCTGTATGCCGGGTCGCGAGACCGCCGCCTCGCTGGCGCGGATGATGGTGGGCGCCGATATCAAGCAGGTGAAGGCGCCGGCCGGACGCAAGACCACCGTGCCGCGGCTGCTTGTCAACGCGCTCAACCTCGAGCCGGATGACCCGCACGGCGTCCGGCTTCAGAACATCTCATTCGAGTTGAAGGGCGGCGAGATTCTCGGCGTCGCCGGTGTCGCCGGCAATGGCCAGGATGAACTGTTCGCGGCGCTGTCCGGCGAACGCCTATCGAAGGATCCCGGCACTATCGTCATCGACGGCCATGCCGCAGGGCATCTGTCGATCACCGCGCGGCGAAAACTCGGTGCCGCCTTCGTGCCGGAGGAGCGCCTCGGCCACGGCACCGCGCCGCGGATGCGGCTGTCGGAGAACGCGCTGCTCACAGGCCACGCGGCCTCGGGCATGGTGCAGCATGGCTTTATCAATACGGCGGCAACGCTGTCGACGGTCGATCGCACCACCACCGCATTCGACGTCCGCAAGGCCAAGCGCGATCCGGAGGCCGGCAGCCTGTCCGGCGGCAATCTGCAGAAATTCATCGTCGGCCGCGAAATCCTGCGCAATCCCGTGGTGCTGGTGGTCAGCCAGCCGACCTGGGGCGTCGATGCCGGCGCCGCCGCGGTGATCCGCCAGGCACTGCTCGATCTCGCCGCCGAGGGCTGTGCTATCCTGGTGACCAGCCAGGACCTCGACGAACTCGCAGAAATCGCCGACCGCATCGCGGTGATGTTTCACGGCCACCTGTCAGAGGCGCTGGTCACTGCCGACGCCACGCGCGAAAAGCTAGGCCTGCTGATGGGCGGCAGCAGTCTTCCGCCAAAGGAGCCGGCCGATGCAGTTGGTGCTTGAAAAGCGCGCGGAACGCTCCACCGCCATCGCCCTGATCTCGCCGCTCATCGCCATCGGCCTGACCGTGGTGACCATGAGCATCCTGTTCGCGTTGCTCGGCAAGAACCCGCTCGCCGCCCTGGCCGTCTATTTCATTACCCCGCTCACCGACAGCTACTCGCTGCAGGAGATCGCGGTGAAGGCCGCGCCGCTGGTGATAATCGCGATCGGCCTGTCGCTGTGCTATCTGGCCAATGTCTGGAACATCGGCGCCGAGGGCCAGTTCCTGGTCGGCGCCGTTGCCGGCAGCTGGCTGGCGGTGGTGACCCATGGCAGCGATGCCGGACCGTGGGTCCTGCCTTTGATGCTGCTGTTTGGGGCTGCGGCGGGGGCGCTCTACGCGCTGATCCCGGCAATATGCAAGGTGCGGTTCGGCGCCAGCGAAATTCTCGTCAGCCTGATGCTGGTCTATGTCGCAGAGCTGCTGCTCGACTATCTGGTGCGCGGTCCGTGGCGCGATCCCGCCGGTTTCAATTTCCCGACCACAGCCGAATTCGATCCGGTGGCGACCGTACCGCTGCTGATCGAAGGCGGCCGGCTGCATCTGGGCGTGGCGATCACCCTGCTTGTGGTCGCCGGCGCGGCGGTGCTGCTCGGCCGCACCATCAAGGGCTTTGAAATACGCGTGGTCGGCGCAGCGCCGCGCGCCGCGCGGTTCGGCGGCTTCAAATCCAACCGGCTGATCCTGCTGACCTTCGCGATCTCGGGCGCACTGGCTGGACTGGCGGGGATCATCGAGGTGGCAGGACCGATTGGACATCTGCAGCCCGGAATTTCGCCGGGCTATGGTTTCACCGCGATCATCGTTGCGTTCCTCGGACGGCTCAACCCGATTGGAATATTAATTGCAGGTCTTTTCCTGGCGCTGACTTTCATCGGCGGCGAGCAGGCACAGATCGCCATGAAGATCCCCCTCGATATGACGAAGGTGTTCCAGGGCATCCTGCTGTTCTATGTGCTGGCCTGCGATTCCCTCATTCTGTATCGGATCAGGCTCATCATGCCGCAACGGAAGGCCGCCGATGGGACTGCTTGAAGCCATCATCCTGTCGGTGCTTGCCGCATCGACGCCGCTGTTGATCGCTGCCACCGGCGAGTTGATCACCGAGCGCGCCGGCGTGCTCAATCTCGGCGTCGAGGGCATGATGATCATGGGCGCCGCATGCGGCTTCGGCGGCACGCTGCTGACTGGCTCCACCATCGTCGGTGCGATCTGCGGCATGCTGGCCGGCACAGCGCTGTCGCTGATCTTCGCCGCGATGGCGCTTGGCCTCGCCGTCAACCAGGTCGCCACCGGCCTGGCGCTGACCATCCTCGGTATCGGTCTGTCCGGGCTGATTGGCGCCGGCTTCGTCGGCGAGCGGATTGCGACGGCTCCCCACCTCTATATTCCCGGCCTGACCGACATTCCGTTCGTCGGCCGCATCCTGTTCGGCGAGGATGGGTTTGTGTATCTGTCGCTGCTGCTGGTCGTCGCGGTCTGGCTGTTCCTGTATCGCACCCGTGCCGGCCTGATCCTCCGTGCGGCCGGCGACAATCATATCTCAGCCCATGCGCTGGGCTATCCGGTACTGCGGATCCGCCTCTATGCGGTGATGTTCGGCGGCGCCTGCGCGGGCCTCGCCGGCGCCTATCTGCCGCTCGCCTACACGCCGTTCTTCATTCCCGGAATGACCGCCGGGCGCGGCTGGATCGCGCTGGCACTGGTGGTGTTCTCGTCGTGGCGGCCGGGCCGCCTGGTGATCGGCGCCTACCTGTTTGGCGCAGTCACGATCCTGCAGCCGCACGCGCAGGGCTGGGGCATCGGCATTCCCTCGCAGTTGATGTCAGCGCTGCCCTATCTGGCGACGGTCATCGTCCTGGTCTTGATTTCGCGCGCGCGTACCGGCGGCTCGACCGCGCCCGCGGCATTGGGAACGGTGTTCGTTCCCGATCGATAGACGAACTGCGGTGCGCGAGGGGGAGCGCGCGCTGCGGGATCATCAGTCCACCCCTTGGTAACCGGAGAGACCCATGAGAAAGATCGTCCTCGCTGCGACAACGGTGATCGTCACCGCCGCGGCCAGTATGCTCGGTGCGAACGCCGCCGAAAAACTCAAAGTCGGCTTTATCTATCTCGGTCCGATCGGCGATCTCGGCTGGACCTACCAGCATGACCAGGCGCGCCTCGCCATGATCAAGGAATTCGGCGACAAGGTTGAGACCACCTATCTCGAGAACGTCAGCGAGGGTCCGGACTCCGAGCGCTCCATCGAGCGAGCTGGCCCGCGCCGGCAACAAGCTGATCTTCACCACTTCGTTCGGCTACATGGAGCCGACGCTGAAGGTTGCGAAAAAATATCCGAACGTTCACTTCGAGCACGCCACCGGCTACAAGCGCGCCGCCAACGTCTCGACCTATTCCGGCCGCTTCTATGAAGGCCGCTACATCCAGGGCATCATCGCCGCCAAGATGTCGAAGTCCGGCGTGCTCGGCTACATCGGCTCATTCCCGATCCCGGAAGTCATCTCCGGCATCAACGCCACGATCCTGGGCGCGCAGACCATCAACCCGAACATCAAGGTCAAGATCATCTGGGCCAACACCTGGTTCGACCCCGGCAAGGAAGCCGACGCCGCCAAGGCGCTGCTCGACCAGGGCGCCGACATCATCATGCAGCACACCGACAGCCCGGCGCCGATGCAGATCGCCTCCGAACGCGGCAAGCTGGCGTTCGGACAGGACTCCGAAATGATCAAGTTCGGACCGAAGACCCAGCTTACCTCGATCATGGACAACTGGGCGCCGTATTACATCAAACGCGTCAAGGCCGAACTCGACGGCACCTGGAAGTCGGAAGACACCTGGGATGGCCTGAAGGAAAAGATGGTGGTGATGGCGCCCTACACCAACATGCCCGACGACGTGAAAAAGCTGGCTGAAGACACCGAGGCCGGCATCATCGCCGGCACTATCAAGCCGTTCAAATGCCCGGTGCTCGGCCAGGACGGCAAGGAAATCGAATGCAAGGACGGCGACCATCTCGCCGACGGCCAGGTGCTCGGCATGAACTTTTACGTCAGGGGCATCGACGACAAGGTCCCCGGCGGCAAGTGAGATCCAGCCACTTGAGGATTGCGATCGGTCCGGGCAGCGATGCCCGGACTTTTTCATTCAACAGGATGGAGCACCACCTTCCACCAAAGCCCGGTTACGGCTTTCGCCGCTTCCGGCATGGAGCGCGCGATGTTATCCACGCGCCGGCTGCCTATCGGCTTGGTCGATAGGTCCCATCCAAACGTTTGATTTCAAAGACCTGGTTCAGCCGACTACCTGAAGGCGACGAAGAAGCCTCATCAGGAGCAGCAATATGAGCTACCGTTCATTCGTCCACAGCATCGCCATTGCCAGCACGATCGGCCTGGCGCCACCGGCGTGGGCCGAAACCCCGGCCGTCCCCGCCGCCGTCTCCCATCAACAGGTCCCCGACACCTACCGTTTTCCGCTCGGCAAGCTGGACATCGTTGCCCTGTCCGACGGCACCGTGCCGCAGGATCTCCATCAGCTTCTCACCCACACGAAGCCCGCCGAGGTCGACGACCTGCTGCACCGGTCGTTTCTCGACAATCCCGTCGAAGCCTCGATCAACGCCTTTCTCATCACGGACGGCGCACGGCGCATTCTTGTCGATACCGGATCTGGGCAATTGTTCGGGCCCGGCTATGGTGGCAAGCTGGTCGACAGCCTTGCCTCGATCGGCACCACCCCGGAGGATATCACCGATATCCTGATCACCCACATCCATACCGACCATACCGGCGGACTTGTCGTGGATGGGCGAAGAACCTTTCCCAACGCGACCGTTCACGTCGGAAAGCCCGACATCGATTTCTTCCTCGACCCATCCAACGCCGCCAGGACCGGCTACGCGCAGAAGTATTTCGATGAGGCCGCCAAGACGATCGGCGTCTACGACAAGGCCGGCAAGGTGAAGCCATTTGCGGATCGTGCGACGATTCTTCCGGGCGTGGTCGCGACCATTCATCAGGGCCACACGCCTGGAAGTGCATTCTTCAATGTCACCAGCGAAGGCCAGTCCATCATCTTCGTCGGCGATATCATCCATGTCGCCGCCGTGCAATTTCCGAAGCCCTCGATCACCATCGTCTACGATCAGGATCCGACCAAGGCAGCCTCGGTCCGTCAGACCGCATTCGCGCAGTTCGCCGGCGACCGTCAATTGATCGCCGCCCCGCATCTGCCGTTCCCCGGCGTCGGACACGTGCGTGCCGACGGTCATGGCAAGTTCGGCTGGTTCCCTGTCGAATATCGCAATCGCGCCGGGCAATAAGCGGACTCCCCATCACCAAGCAGCGACGGTCAGTCTCTCTGACCGTCGCGCTACGCGTTGGTGCGGCCCTCCGCACCGGCGACCCGGAACAGCTGCTCGCGCAGCCAGATATGGGCTGGATCGTTGCGCGTGCGATCGTGCCAGAAGGCGCTGAGACTGAAATCGTTCAGCGCCAGCGGCGGCTCGAACAGCTCGAGCGAACCGGCAAACCGTGCCAGAAAGCGATACGGCAAGGTGCAGATGTGATCGCTGCTCGCAAGGATCACCGGGGCGAGGGCGTAACTCTGGACCGAGACGGACACCGTGCGCGATCGCCCAAGCGCCGCCAGCGCCTCATCGACCATTCCGGCAAAGCGGCCGCCGGACGTCGAAATCAGCAGGTGGTCGAGCGCGCAGAACTCGTCCAGCGTCAGCGGCTGCTTGCCCCGCGGATGTCCCACTCGCTGCGCGGTGACAAAGTGGTCGTCCAGCAAGGTGCGGCCCATCAGACCGTCCGCAACATCGTCGGCTGCGCCGACGAAGATATCGAAGTGCCCCTGTTCCATATCCGAAAAGATCCGCGTCTTGTCGGGCAGCACGAACGCCAGACGGACATGAGGCGCCTGCGCTTTCACAAAGGGAATGAGATCCGGCGCCAGGATCGCCGCCGGATTATCGGTTGCTGCGATACGAAAGGTGCGCTCGCTCGAAGCCGGATTGAACACGCTTGCAACATTCGAAAACTCGCGCAGCCGATTGATGAGTTCGGCGAGTGCGGGCTGAATGGTGCAGGCGTGCGGCGTCGGGATCATGCCGCGCCCGGACGCCGCGGGCACCAGCAGCCGATCGCCGAAATGCTGCCGCAGCCTGGCCAGCCGCGCCGACAGTGCCGATTGCGAAATGCCGAGACGCGCAGCCGCGTGCGTGACGTTCTGGTCCCTGAGCAACGCGTCAAGGGTCAGCAGCAGATTGCCATCGATGTCGAAAAGCTGTTCGCGCAAACCGTTTCCTATCCTGCCTGCATCGCCTTCGCCGCCTTGCTGTGGCGGCGGATCAGCTCCGGCAGGTCCATGCCGGGGATGGCGCCGTCAATTACCCGCCAGACGCCGCCGACCATCACGCGGTCGGCGCGATGGGCGCCGCACAGCACCAGAGCGGCCAGCGCATCACCGTGACCGGAGAAGCGCAGTTCGTCGAGCTTGAACAGTGCGAAGTCGGCCATCCTGCCGACGGCGATCTCGCCAAGCTCCGGCCGGCCGACGCAGGCCGCCGAGCCCTTGGTGGCCCAGCGCAGCGCGTCCTTGTGGCTGACGCGGCCGACGCCGTAGCGGGCGCGCTGCAGCAGGAACGCGGCGCGCACCTCCTGGATCAGGTTGGAACCGTCATTGGACGCCGAACCATCGACACCGAGGCCAATCGACACGCCGGCATCTTCCATGTCGCAGACCGGGCAGCAGCCCGAGGCGAGCACCTGGTTGCTGCACGCACAATGGCTGATGCTGGTGCCGGCGCGGCCGAGCCGCACCATCTCCGGCGCATTGAAATGGATGCCATGCGCGAGCCAGGTGCGCTGGTTCAGCCAGCCGGTCTGCTCGAGATAGTCCAGCGGCCGGCAGCCGTAGATTTCCTCGCAATAACGATTCTCGTCCTCGGTCTCGCCAAGATGGGTGTGCAGCCGAACATCGAGTTTCTCCGCCAGCGCGGCGGTCGATTTCATCAGCGAGGTCGTCACCGAGAACGGCGAGCACGGCGCCATCGCGATCTGCACCATGGCGTCCTCGCCGCGCTCATGGAATTTTGCCACCACGCGTTCGCTATCGGCGAGGATCGTGTCCTCGTCCTGCACCACGCTGTCCGGCGGCAGGCCGCCGTCCTTCACCGAACGGTTCATGGAGCCCCGCGTCAGCAGCACGCGCATGCCGAGCCGGCGGGCGACGCCGACCTCGATATCGACGGACTCCTCGAGCCCGGCGGGGAACACGTAATGATGGTCGGTGGTGGTGGTGCAGCCCGACAGCAGCAGTTCCGACATCGCAACCGTGACGCCGAGATCGAGCGACTCCGGGGTCAGCCGCGCCCAGACCGGATACAGCGCCCTTAGCCACGGGAACAGCTCGCGGTCCAGCGCCGCCGGCAGTGCCCGGGTCAGGGTCTGGTAGAAGTGGTGGTGGGTGTTGATCAGGCCCGGCAGCACCACGTGGGCGCCAGCGTCGAACACCGCCACGCCGGCGGTGAACGGCGTACCGCCGGATGGCACCAGTTCGACGATGCGCCCGTCCTGCACGACCACGCCGCACTCGGCACCGTCGGCGAGCATGGCCAGCGGGTCCTTGATCCAGATCGGCTGCGTTCCCGTCATGTCTCGATCGTCTCCCTGCGGGGCGTGTCGCCGGTACCTTGCAAATCGGGGACCAGCCGCGATACTTCGAACTGGCGTCGGTCTTGCAAGCCGCTCCTGCAAGCCTGCATACAAACTTCGGCCACGGGTTGAAAGCACAAGCGCAGCTATGGATCTCAATACGGTCACCTCAGTCACCCGGCCGCAGACGCGTGCGGAGCTACCCACATGGAAGGCCGGCGACGCGTGGCTGGCCGGCGGAACCTGGCTGTTCTCGGAGCCGCAGGCGCATCTCGCGCGCCTGATCGACCTCAACGACCTTGGCTGGCCGGCGCTGACCGTGACGGACAGCCATCTCAGCATCGCCGCCACCTGCACCGTGGCACAGCTCGACGCGCTCGCCTGTCCGCCGGACTGGATCGCAGCGCCTTTGATCAACCAGTGCTGCCGCGCCTTCCTCGCCTCTTTCAAGATCTGGAAGACCGCGACCGTCGGCGGCAACATCTGCATGTCGCTGCCGGCGGGGCCGATGATCGCGCTGACCGGCGCGCTCGACGGCATCTGCACCATCTGGAATCCGGATGGCAGCGAACGGCGCGTGCGCGTGGTCGACTTCGTCACCGGCAATCTCGCAAATGTGCTGGCGCCCGGCGAGTTGCTGCGCCAGATCGACATTCCCCTCGCCGCCCTGCGCCGCCGCGCGGCGTTCCGCCAGATCGCGCTGACCCCGGTCGGCCGCTCCGGCGCGCTGCTGATCGGCACGCTGGATGGAGAACGGTTTGCATTGACCGTGACGGGATCGACTGTGCGACCCGTGCAGCTTGCCTTCACCACGCTGCCCTCGGCGGATGAGCTGCATGCCGCAATCATCGAAGGCATTCCCGATGCGCTGATCCATGACGACGTCCATGGCAAACCGGAATGGCGCAAGCATATGACGTTGCGTCTCGCCGAACAGATCCGCGCCGAACTGCAGGGCGATTCATGACCTACGAGATCAACGGCCACGAATTCGCCGAACAGCCGCGGCCCGGCCAGTGCCTGCGCACCTTCCTGCGCGAGCTCGGCCATTTCGGCGTCAAGAAAGGCTGCGACGCCGGCGATTGCGGCGCCTGCACGGTGCTGATCGACGGCGAGCCGGTGCACAGCCGCATCGTCCCGGCCTTCCGCGCCGAGGGCCACGCCGTCACCACCATCGAGGGCCTCGCGCCGGAGGGCAGCATCCATCCCATGCAGCAGGCGTTCCTCGATGCGCAGGCGTTCCAGTGCGGCTTCTGCACCGCCGGCATGATCATGACCTGTGCTTCGCTCAACCAGGCGCAGCGCCAGGATCTGGGCGCCGCGCTGAAGGGCAACCTCTGCCGCTGCACCGGCTATCGCACCATAGAGGATGCGCTCAACAACATCGTCAATGTCGAGGACGCAACACCCGGCACCGCCTTCGGCCGCAACCTGCCGGCACCGGCCGGCCCCGATGTGGTGCGCGGCACCGCGCGCTATACGTTCGATGTGCCTATGGACGGCGTGCTGCAGCTCAAGATGCTGCGCTCGCCGCATCCCCATGCCCGCATCGTGTCCATCGACAGGACCGCGGCGCTGGCGGTGCCGGGCGTGCACAGCGTGCTGACCTATGAGGACGTGCCCGACGTGCTGTTCTCCACCGCGCGCCATGAAGTCAGCGAGGTCGACCCCGACGACACCCGCGTGCTCGACCGCGTGGTGCGCTTCATCGGCCAGAAGGTCGCCGCTGTTATCGCCGACACCGAGGCCGCCGCCGAGGAAGGCTGCCGCCGGCTCAAGGTGGTCTACGACATTCTTCCGGCGGTGTTCGATCCCGCCGCGGCGATTGCGCCCGGCGCGCCGGTGCTGCACGGCGATAAGGGGCCGGAAACCCGCATGATGCGGCCCGAGGCCAACATCGTCGCCGAGAGCCAAGGCGAATTCGGCGATGTCAACGCGGCGCTCAAAGCCTCTGCCGTCACCTATGAAGGCACCTTCGTCACCCAGCGCGTTCAGCACGGCCATCTCGAAACCCATGGCGGCATGGCGTGGTTGGACGAGACCGGCGTGCTCACCATCCGCTCCAGCACGCAGACGCCGTTTTTGTCGCGGCGCGCGCTGTGCGGCATCTTCAACCTGCCGCCGGACAAGGTCCGCGTATTCTGCGAGCGCGTCGGCGGCGGCTTCGGCGGCAAGCAGGAGATGTTCGTCGAGGACATCCTCGCCCTCGCGGCGCTGAAGACCGGCCGCAAGGTGAAATGGGAGCTGACCCGCGAGGAGCAGTTCATGGCGACGTCGACGCGGCATCCCATGCGCATCACCATCCGCGCCGGCGCCGATGCGAACGGCAAGCTCACCGCACTGCATATCGACGCGCTCGCGAACACTGGCGCCTATGGCAACCACGCCGGGCCGGTGCTGTTTCATGCCTGCGGCGTGCCGCTCGGCACCTACAACTGCGCGAACAAGAAGGTCGATGCGGTGGTGGCCTATACCAACACCGTGCCGGCCGGCGCCTTTCGCGGCTACGGCGTGCCGCAGTCGCTGTTCGCCGTGGAAGCCGCCATCGACGAGTTGGCGCGGGCGCTCGCCATCGATCCGTTCGACTTCCGCCGCCGCAACGTGGTGAAGCCCGGCGACGATATGGTATCGCCGGTCGGCAAGCCGCATACCGACGTCGCCTATGGCAGCTACGGCCTCGACCAGTGTCTCGACCTGGTCGAACGCGCCATGGCCGAACCGATGCCGCCCCATGGCCTCGATACCGACTGGCTGGTGGGCGACGGCATGGCGCTGACCATGATCGAGACGGTGCCGCCGGGCGGCCACATCGCCGAGGTGACGCTGGCGCTGCGCGACGACGGCGACTTCGACCTCATCGTCGGCACCGCCGAATTCGGCAACGGCACCGCCACCGTGCACCGGCAGATCGCCGCTTCTGCGCTCGGCTGCAGCGTCGAGCAGATTCATCTGCATCCGTCGGATACGGCCAATGGCGGCCACGACACCGGCGCCTATGGCAGCGCCGGCACCTTCGTGGCCGGCAAGGCCACCCAGGACGCCGCCGAAAAAATGGCGCGCGCGCTGCAGGCGGGCGACGGCACGCGGCGCGTCATCGGCACCTCCGCCGGCACGCCGCGCTCGGTGGCCTTCAACGTGCAGGGGTTTCGTATCGCCGTGAACAAGGGCACTGGCGTGATCAAGATTTTGAAAAGCGTGCAGGCGGCGGACGCCGGCCGCGTCGCCAACCCCATGCGGCTGCGTGGCCAGGTCGAGGGCGGCGTCGCGCAGTCGCTTGGCGCCACGCTGTATGAGGAGATGGTGATCGACGACGGCGGCCGTGTGATCAATCCGAAATTCCGCGACTATCATCTGCCGGGCTTCGCCGACCTGCCGCGCACCGAGGTGTACTTCGCCGACACCCATGATGCGCTGGGCCCGATGGGCGCCAAGTCGATGAGCGAGAGTCCGTACAACCCGGTCGCCGCCGCCCTTGGCAACGCCCTGAAAGACGCCACCGGCATCCGCTTCACCCGGGTGCCGTTCAAGCCCGACCGGATCTTTCCGGCGCTGCATGCGAAGTTCGGGACGAAGGTGTAGAGGTAGGAGCAACTCTTTCCTTCCCCGGAAGCGCGGCAGCGCACTGGCTTGCGTTCCCCGGACGCGGTGCAATGCGCCGCGCTTGCGGCGTGGTGCGCCGCAGATCCGGGGCTGTCACGGACGCCGGCGGCTGGGACGGTCCCGGATCTGCGCAGCAGCGTTTCGGACGATGCTGCGCATCGTCGCTCACGCCGCAGCGCGTCCGGGACACGTGAGCCTGGGTTTTCGGATTCAATTGTCAAACAGCCATGTGATCGCAATCCCGCGACGCCAATGCGTCCGGGCTGTGCTGCATTCCGTCCCCCTCGAAATCGAGAGGGCGCGCGGAACGCCGGGTGCCCGATGCACCCATGGGCTCGTGTGCAATGGCAGAAAGCACACGAGGCTTGCCACGGTCACACCGGGAAACAGCCCGGCGTTCCGCGCGCAGTGGTGTTAACGGCTTATGTCGTGCTCTCCCCGGCGGCCGACACGCTGTCTCGTCGCCGTCGCGCCTGGCACGGGCGGGGCCGCGGACGGATTGCCGCGACACGCGCCGCCTGGCGCTTGGTGCTCACGCGGGGCACCAGGACCACACGCCTTCGCCGTCCGCGCAGCGCCGTCGTCCACGCGGTGTCCGGATCTCACGGTACCCCTGCGGAGCCCGCCGCCCTGATCCGACCTTCCGCGCCTGACGCTGCCGCGTCCACCGCACCCCGCCCCGCGAACCTGACGATCGCGATACGCCCCTCTCGGTGGGACGGGATGCTATGGATTATAAACCTACGATAGTGGCCATCAAGATGCGGCTAGGAAAAAATATCGCGACGCGAGTCCGGTCCGCTCCCCGGACGCGGTGCACTGCGCCGCGCTTGCGCGGCGTGGTGCGCCGCAGATCAGGGGCCCAGCTTGTTGATATCAATAGGCTGGGTCCCGGGTCTGCGCAGCAGCACGGCCGGGACACGTGGAGCGCTGTGGCGCGCCTGGGACACGACGAACATTCGCGCCTACCCCTACCCCTCGTCGCTCGCCAGCACGCCCTTGACCGCACTCGCCCAGCCCTTGAGTTTTCGCGTCCGCGTCGCCTCGCTCATATGCGGGCGGAAGCGGGTTTCGAGCCGCCAGTTGTCGGCGAACTTCTGCGGCTCGGGATAGACGCCGGCATGGAGACCGGCGAGATAGGCGGCGCCCAGAGCGGTGGTCTCCTGGATCACCGGGCGATCGACGGGGGCGTCTAGCAGGTCGGCGAGGCGCTGCATGGTCCAGTCGGAGGCGGCCATGCCGCCGTCGACGCGCAGCACGATGGTCGCGGCCGAAGCCTCCGGCCAGTCGGCGCGCATCGCGGCCCAGAGATCGAAGGTCTGGTAGCAGACGCTTTCCAGCACCGCGTGCGCGATCTCGGCCGGTCCGGTGTTGCGAGTGAGGCCAAACAGCGCGCCGCGCACGCGCGGATTCCAGTAGGGCGCGCCGAGGCCGACAAAGGCCGGCACCAGATAGACCGACTGCATCGAATCCGACTGATCGGCCAGCGGGCCGGTCTCTGCGGCGGTCTTGATCAGGCCGAGGCCGTCACGCAGCCACTGCACCGCGGAGCCGGCGACGAAGATCGAGCCCTCCAGCGCGTAGCTGCGCACGCCGCCCAGCTGATAGGCGATGGTGGTGAGCAGCTTGTTCTTCGAGGCCACCGGCGTGGTGCCGGTGTTGAGCAGCGCGAAGCAGCCCGTGCCATAGGTTGACTTCATCATGCCCGGCGCGAAGCAGGCCTGGCCGATGGTGGCGGCCTGCTGGTCGCCGGCGATGCCGGCGACGGCGATGGCGCCGCCGAACAAAGCGGGCTCGCAGTCGCCGAAATGCGCCGAGGAGTCCTTGACCTCCGGCAGCATGGCGCGCGGCACCCGCAGGATTTTCAGCAGCTCGTCATCCCACTGCCCGGTGTGGATGTCGAACATCAGGGTGCGCGAGGCGTTGGTGGCGTCGGTGGCGTGGACCCGTCCGCCGGTCAGCCGCCACAGCAGATAGCAATCCACCGTGCCGAACACGAGCTCGCCGCGTTCGGCGCGGGCGCGCGCGCCGGGCACATGGTCGAGAATCCACGCCACCTTGGTGCCGGAGAAATATGGATCGATAATCAGCCCGGTCTTGGCGGAGATCAGCGGCTCGTGGCCGTCGGCCTTGAGCTGCGCGCAGATCTCCGCGGTGCGGCGGTCCTGCCAGACGATGGCGCGGTGGATGGCCTGACCGGTGACGCGGTCCCACACCACGGTGGTCTCCCGCTGATTGGTGATACCGATGGCGGCAATGTCCTTCGCCGTGAGGCCAGCCTTGTCCAGCGCCGCGCGGCAGGTCGCGACGGTCGAGGTCCAGATGTCCTCAGGCTCGTGCTCGACCCAGCCCGAGGCCGGAAAATGCTGCGGGAATTCCTGCTGCGCCGAGGCGGCGATGGAGATGTCGGCGCGGAACACGATGGCGCGCGACGATGTGGTGCCCTGATCGATGGCCAGCACATGGGACATGAGCGATTCTTCCCGAAGCGATTGACGATGTTGCGCGCAGGCAAGCGGATTGAGGCAGCGAGGTCAAGATGGGCCGTTCCCCGGACGCGGTGCAGCGCGGCGTCCTACGATGCATAGCATCGTAGGCGGCGTGATGCGCCGCAGATCCGGTCCCGCTCCTGTCAATCATAAGGAGAAACCGGGATCCCGGGTCTGCGCAGCAGCACTTCGTGCCGCAGCGCGCCCGGGACACCTACTTCACTCACACCGCCTGGACGCTCATCACGACGACCGGGTGCGGATGCGCAGCGCGGCGGACGGCTTCATCGTTTCACGCATGCGCCTGACCATGCCCTGGCCGAGCCGGCCGAAAAACCGCGCCCAGCGCTGGGCGCGCCAGAACAGCGAATTGTCCAGGGTCACCGCGCGCAGCGTGAACGCCTTGGCTTCGGCCCAGGCGTCGCATTCCTGCTTGACCGGGTCGTCGTAGAATGCGGCGATCTTGGCGACGTCCATTCCGGGCGTAGCGAGCCAGCGCGGGATATGGACGTTGCACAATTGCGTCACGTCGGTGAACACCTTGTCGGTGCCGGTGCCGCTGCCCGGGCATGGCGAGGCGAAGGCGTCGCCGACCAGCACGATGCCGGCCTGGCGATGGCCGCTGCTGACATAGAGATCGACCGGGCGAATCCTGATGTCGCCTGAAATGGCGTAGTCGCCGATCATGGCGCGCAGTTGCGGCAGGCAGGCGTCGAGCGCAGCCGCAGGCTCCCGGCGCATCTGGCGCAGCCAGGGATCGTCCATCTCGCGATAGACGAACAGGTTGGCGCGCGTGCCATGGGCCACCGGAAACAGTGTCAGGTACGCAGTGCGCAAGGCGGTGCGCTCGGAGAAATAGGTCAGCGACGGAAAGGCAAAGGCGGCGCGGCCGACGGGCGCGATGTCGAAGCCCACCGAAATCGAGTGGCAGGCACTGATGACCCGACGCTCGATGCCCAGCGCCTGGTACAGCGCGACGCTCGGCCCGTGGGCCAGGACCACCAGCCGCGCGGAGACCTGTTCACCGTTGGACAGCGTGACGATCTGGCGATCGTCGCTGGTGACGACCGCTGTGGCCTTGGCGCGGATGTGCTCCACCGCCGCAGGGATCTCGGCGCGGATGGCATTGACCAGCGCGTCGTACATGAAGCCGTATTGCTGGCTCGGCCTGATATCGATCAGGCGGCCGAACCGCGCGATCCAGATCTGCGCGTCATGGACGCTGATGCGCAGCGCAGCCTCGGCAAGGCCGGTCTCGCGCAGGCGATCGAGCTGCTGGTCGCCGCTGATCTTCTCGCAGCGCAATTCCGGCGGATGACTGTCGTGCGGCTCGATCAGCAGGGCAGCGATCCCGGCGCGGCCCAGCATGGCCGCCGCCGTCGATCCGGCCAGACCGCCGCCGATAATTGCAATGTCGGTCTGGCGCACAACGATCTCCGCAAAACCTCATCACTGCCCGGAAGACATTAATAATTGGCGAAAGATCGCTGGACCCGCCGGATCCGGTACTTATGGCATCCTTATATCTGCGCCCTCCGCCCCGCCTCGTTTTCAAATGCCATTGCGCTCATCTTTTGCATGCGGTCGCACCGGACCGCGTTGCCAACGAGACACGCCATGTCGCTCAATTATCAGGCTCATGAATTCCACCCCGCCGAAGCGCTGGATGCCACCGCCACCGCCTCGGCCACGCAGTTCGCCGACGTGCTGGCCACCGCGCGCCACGGCAACCCGATGCGAAAGGCCCTGGAGGTCGCCCGCATCAGGCACCTGATCGCGTCCTGCGCCTGGACCGACGCCGCACTGTCGCTGCTGGCGCTAGAGCTGCCGCGCTGGCAGTTGCGCCGGCTCGCTTATGACGAGGGCGAATGGCACTGCGCGCTGTCCGACAACCGCGAGATGCCGGAGTGGCTCGATACCGCCATCGAGACGCATCACCCCGACATGGCGCTGGCGATCCTCGGCGCCATCATGCAGGCCCGGCATGAAGGCGTCAGGTCTGAATTGCCGAACGTCGCCATGGGCCCGGGCGCACCCGGCGCGTCGTGGCAGCCGGCGCTGTGCGACAACTTCGCCTGAGCCTCACGCCACATCCGCCCAATCCACCATCAGGAGACTTTACGTGAATCTCGCCGAACCTTCCTTGTGTCATATCGTGTTGATCGGAAAGAACAGCCGCGGCCAGTGGGTCGCGCGCGAGCGCGACGGGCTCTATGGCGGCCTGTTCGTCAGCCAGAAGGCCGCGATCCGCTACGCTCTGTTCGAGAACCACCATCACCCCGAAGCCATCATCGCCATCGCGGCCCCGCTCGAGCTCGACATGGGCACCACGCCCGCCGCCGATCGCGCCGACATGGCGCAGCCGCGTCGCGCAGCCTGAGCGGCGGGCAATGGTGAAGACCATGACCGGCGCCAACGACCGCACCGCCTGGCTGACAGGCTGGATTCCCGACCTGCCGACCCCGTTCGACGATCGCGATCGCATCGATGTCGCCGCTTTCGCGCAATTATGCGAACGGCAGATCGCGGCGGGTTGCAGCGCCCTCGTCGTCGGCGAGACCGCCGGCGAAATGGCGACGCTAACGCCGGACGAACACGACGCCCTGGTCCGCGCAGCGGTGCGAACCGCGCGCAAGCGGGTCCGCGTGATCGCCGGCGCCGGCTCCAACTCCACCAGCCAGGCGGTCGAGCTGACGCGGCGCTCCGATGCGGCCGGCGCCGACGCCGTCATGTCCGTGGTGCCCTACTACAACAAGCCGATGCAGTCGGGCATCGCGGCACATTTTGCGGCGGTCGCCGACTGCACCGAACTGCCGGTCATCCTGCACGATATCCCGCAGCGGACGGTGCGCGGCCTCGCCGACGATACGCTGCTGCAGCTCGCAGCGATCCCGCAATTCATCGGGCTGCGCGACGGCAGCGGTGACGTCACGCGACCGCTGCGGCTGCGCTCGCGGCTACGGCCGGGCTTTCGGCTGCTGTCCGGCGACGATGCAACGGCCGCGGCCTTCATCGCGCAGGGCGGCGACGGCTGCATCTCCATGACCGCTACCGTGGTGCCGGAGCTGTACCGGAAGCTCGACGCCTTGCGCGGCCACGCCGATCTGCGCGGCGCGCAGGCTATGGCGGCGCAGTTGTGCCGGCTCAATGCGGCGCTGGCGACCGACGGCACGCCGGCGGCGTTGAAACATGCGCTCGAACTCCTCGGCCGGATGTCACCGCGCGTGCGATTGCCGATGGTTGAGCCCGATGCAGCGGCGCAAGCCGCGATCGCAGAGGCGATTGCGGCGATTCAGAAGGACATCGACGCGTGTGTTTCGGAAAGCCGGCTGCGGCGCGAGTTGCGGGCGCTGTAGAGTGTGATCGGTTTGGATTTAAGCAGGGGCGTGTCCCGGACGCGGTGCGGCATTCTTATGCCGCGCCGCCAAGTGGGCGGCGCAGTGCACCGCGTCCGGGGAACGATTCAACTGTGCTGAATCCAACTCTAATCCATCATTGTGACGCGCACGTACAGCAAAAATCCAGCCCGGGTAACGGCTGGATTTCCTGGCTTGGCTCGCATTGACAGCAGGAACGAAGCTCGCGTCACGCATCCCATTGGTCGCGCGTTGCACCGGGCCATTGCAGCCCGTGCTTCTCGCGCCATTTCGGACCGGGGCCGCGCATGTAGTGCGCGCCGGGATGATAGGCGGCGGGGCCGGTGACGAGCTTGCGCAGCAGCCACGCGAGCAGCCCCGGCAGCGCCTTGCCGTAGGCGCCGATGCGCGCGAACAGCGCGTCGGAGCGATGCGCGCTCATCGTTCGCCCCGATCGGTCGAGGCCTTTGGCGGCGCATCGTAGCGTACGCCGCGCAGGCTGAGTTCGCGCTGCACGCGGCGCATCTTGTCAGCCACCAGCGCGACGCGGATGGCGGCAAAGAACCTCTTGATGTGATTGCGCGTCAGCCGCGCCAGCACCAGCAGCCGCTTCAGGTGCATCGCGCCGGAATGGTGAACGATGGGCCCCTGGTTCCGGCTGATCAGCCAGGATCGATAGGCATCGTCGGTGGTGAGGTCGCGGATGTGGTTTGCATGGTGGGAAACGGTCGTCATCGCAGGTCTCCTGATCGGCAACGGCTATTCGCCGTTGGCCGGAAGATGCTGATGAGCCCGTATGAAATCGAGAGCAGACTGCCGCGGCGTGTTATAGCCGCGGCATAAAGACCGCCCTATTCCGCGGCGTTGCGGATCTCGGCGCGTTCGGCGCGCACGGCGCAGAACTTGAACTCCGGAATCTTGCCGAACGGATCGAGCGCCGGATTGGTCAGCAGATTGGCCGCCGCCTCCGCATAGCAGAACGGCATGAACACCATGTTCTCCGGCACGTCGCGGTCGGTGCGGACCTTGATCTCGACCGCGCCGCGGCGCGTTTCCAGCCGCACGAAGTCGCCGGGCCGCACGCCCATCCGCCGCATGTCCTTCGGCGACATGAAGGCCACCGCCTCCGGCTCGATCTGGTCGAGCACCATGGAGCGCCGCGTCATCGAGCCGGTGTGCCAATGTTCGAGCACGCGGCCGGTGGACAGCACCATCGGATACTCGTCGTCGGGCAGTTCGTCCGGCGGCAGCACATGGGCCGGCACGATCTTGCCGCGGCCGCTGACGGTCGGGAAGCCGGTGGTGAAGATGATCTCGTTGCCGGGCTTGTCGGAAGCGTCGACCGGATAGGTCACCGCGCCCTCGCGCTCCAGCCGCTCCCAGGTGATGTTCTTCAGCGACGGCATCACCTGCGTCATCTCCGCGAACACGTCGGCGGGACCGTTGTAGTTCCAGTCCAGCCCCATGCGCTTGCCGATCTCCTGGATGATCCACAGATCCTGCCGCGCATCGCCCGGCGGCTTGATCACCTCGCGGGCGATCTGCACGCGGCGGTCGGTGTTGGTGAAGCTGCCGACCTTTTCGGCGAAGGCGGAGGCCGGCAGCACCACGTCGGCGTGGAACGCGGTCTCGGTCAGGAACAGATCCTGCACCACAAGATGATCGAGCTTGGCCAGCGCGTCGCGCGCGTGCTGAACGTCGGGATCGGACATCGCCGGATTTTCGCCCTCGATGAACATGCCGTTGATCTCGCCGCGATGGATGGCGTGGATGATTTCCACCACGGTGAGGCCGCGCTCGGGATCGAGATCGTAGTGCCAGAGTTTCTCGAAGGGTTCGCGCAGGTCGGTGCGACCGACCGGCTGATAGTCCGGCAGGAACATCGGGATCAGGCCGGCGTCGGAGGCGCCCTGCACGTTGTTCTGGCCGCGCAGCGGATGCAATCCGGTGCCGGGCCGGCCGATCTGGCCGGTGGTCAGCGCCAGCGCGATCAGGCAGCGCGCATTGTCGGTGCCGTGGACGTGCTGGCTGATGCCCATGCCCCAGAAGATGATCGACGATTTGGAGCGCGCATAGGTCCGCGCCACTTCGCGCAGGGTCTCGGCATCGATGCCGCAGATCGGCGCCATCTTCTCCGGCGTGAACTCGCCGATGCGGGCCTTGAGATCGTCGAAGCCCTCGGTATAGCCGGCGATATATTGCGCGTCGGTCAGGCCCTCGGTGATGATGACGTTGAGCATGGCGTTGAGCATGGCCACGTCGGCGCCGGGCTTGAACTGCAGGTGCTTCCAGGCATGGCGCGACAGCGTCTGCCGGCGCGGATCCATCACGATCAGTTTGGCGCCGCGCTTGGCGGCGTTCTTGATGTAGGTCGCGGCGACCGGATGGTTGACCGTGGGATTGGCGCCGATGACGATGATGACCTCGGCATCCATGGCGGCCGCGAACGGCGCCGACACCGCGCCGGAGTTGAGGCCTTCCATCAAAGCGGCCACCGACGAGGCATGGCACAGCCGCGTGCAGTGATCGACATTGTTGGAGCCGAAACCGGTGCGCACCAGCTTCTGGAACAGATAGGCTTCCTCGTTGGAGCCCTTGGCCGAGCCGAAGCCAGCCAGCGCCTTGACGCCCTTTTCATCGCGGATCTTGACCAGACCCTTGGCGGCGATATCGAGCGCCTCTTCCCAGGAAGCTTCGCGGAAATGGGTGAAAGGATTGGCGGGATCGACCTGGTCGTTGCCGTCCTTCTTCGCATTGGCCAGCCGCACCAGCGGCTTGGTCAGGCGATGCGGATGGTGGATATAGTCGAAGCCGAAGCGGCCCTTGACGCATAGCCGGTTGTGATTGGCCGGACCGTCGCGGCCCTCGGCATAAATGATCTTCTCGTCCTTGACCTGATAGGTCACCTGGCAGCCGACGCCGCAGAACGGGCACAACGAATCCACCTTCTTGTCGGCGTAGACGGTGCGGGTCTGGTTGTCGTCGAGCAGCGCCGCCGGCATCAGCGCGCCGGTCGGGCATGCCTGCACACATTCACCGCAGGCCACGCAGGTCGACTCGCCCATCGGGTCGTCGAAGTCGAACACGATTTTGGAATCGGCATTGCGATAGGCCATGCCGATGACGTCGTTGACCTGGACCTCGCGGCAGGCGCGCACGCACAAGCCGCACTGGATGCAGGAATCCAGATTGACGCGCATGGCGGGATGGCTGGCGTCGCCGTTCCAGCGTACCTCGCTGGGAAAGCGGCTTTCCGTGACCGCGATCTTCTCGGCCCAGTTCCAGAACTTCGAATCCGGATCGTGCGAGGTCGCGCGCGCCGGCTGGTCGGCGACCAGGAGCTCCATCACCATCTTCTGCGCGGCGACGGCGCGGGCGCTTTCGGTCTTCACCTTCATGCCGACCGACGGCGTGCGCTTGCACGACGCGGCCAGCACGCGCTCGCCTTCGACCTCGACCATGCAGGCACGGCAATTGCCGTCGGGCCGATAGTCGGGCTGCGGAGAATAGCACAGATGCGGGATCTCGCGGCCCTGCCGCTTGGCGACCTGCCAGATGGTCTCGCCGACCGCGGCTTCGACCTGCTTGCCGTCGAGTTCGAAAGTGATGGTCTGCGCCTTGGCGCGGTGCAGATCGGTGTGGGACACGTTCGGCTTTCCATCCGGCACGTTTTGACCGCCGGCGGCGCCCTTGGCGTCGTGGCCATAACCCTGTGGCGTCGGGCTTTCGGTGCTCATGTCAGAACCTCGCGGGATACCTTGCAGGTCATTCGGCGGCTTCCTTCGGCATGAATTCGTCCGGGAAGTATTTGATCACGGTGGAGAGCGGATTCGAGGCGGCCTGACCGAGGCCGCAGATCGAGGCATCGCGCATCGCCTGGCTCAATTCGTCGAGCAGGCCGCGGTTCCAGACCGGCTGCTGCATCAGCAGCGCCGCCTTCTGGGTTCCGACCCGGCACGGCGTGCACTGACCGCAGCTTTCTTCCTCGAAGAACTTCATCAGGTTGAGCGCCGCCGCCTTCACGTCGTCCTTGTCGGACAGGATGATCACCGCGGCGGAGCCGATGAAGCAGCCGTATTTTTCCAGCGTGCCGAAATCCAGCGGGATGTCATCCATCGCCGCCGGCAGGATGCCGCCGGACGCGCCGCCGGGAAGATAAGCGTGGAAGCTGTGGCCCTCGGCCATGCCGCCGCAATATTCGTCGATCAACTCGCGCACGGTGATGCCGGCCGGCGCCAGTTTCACGCCGGTGTTCTTGACGCGGCCCGACACCGAATAGCTGCGCAGGCCCTTGCGATCGTTGCGGCCGTGGCTGTTCCACCACGCCGCGCCCTTCTCGACGACATCGCGCACCCACCACAGGGTCTCGATATTGTTGATCAGGGTCGGCAGGCCGAACAGCCCGACCTGGAACGGATATGGCGGCTTGTGCCGCGGCAGGCCGCGCTTGCCCTCGATGCTTTCCAGCAGCGCGGATTCCTCGCCGCAGATATAGGCGCCGGCGCCGCGGCGCAGATGCAGCACGGGACCGCCCGCCGGCAGCTTGCCGATCTCGCGCGCGAGAATGGCGCGTGACGCCGGATATTCATCACGCAGATAGATGTAGATCTCGGCCGCCTCGACCACATGGGCGCCGATCAGCATGCCCTCGATGAAGCGATGCGGATCGGTCTCCAGATAATAACGGTCCTTGATGGTGCCGGGCTCGCCCTCGTCGCCATTGATCGCCATCAGCCGCGGACCGGGCTCGCCGAGCACCGCGCGCCACTTCCGACCGGTGGGAAAGCCGGCGCCGCCGAGGCCGCGCAGACTGGCGTCGTCCAGCGCCTTTAAGAGATCGTCGCGTGACAGTTCGCCGGAGCGGACGCGCTGCAACAGCCTGTAGCCGCCATCGGCCACATAGGCATCGTAATCGACGTAAGCGGGCATATCAGTGTGCGTGTGACCCTCGGCAACAGCGGCAAGCACCTTGGGCAGGTCGGCGTGATCGACGAAGTGGTGGCCGACCTCGACGGTCGGCGCGGTGTTGCAACGGCCGGTGCACGGCGCGCGCACCACGCGCACGCCCGGACCGGTGCTGTTCTGCAATTCCTGCATCAGCCGTTCGGCACCGAACAGCGAACAGGTCAGCGAGTCGCAGACGCGGATGGTCAGCGGCGCGATGTCCGGCTCGCCCTCTTTCACCACATCGAAATGCGCGTAGAAGGTCGCGGTCTCGAACACTTCGGCGAAGGCCAGCTTCATCTCGTCGGCAAGGGCTGCAAGATGCGCCGCTGAGATCTGGCGATAGGTGTCCTGGATCAGATGCAGATGCTCGATCAGAAGATCGCGCCGGCGCGGCCGGTCACCGAGCGGCTGCTCGATCTCATGCGCTGCCTGCGGATCGATCTGCCGGCCCTTCGGCGTCGACTTGGCGCGACGCCGACCTTCGCCGGGATGTTCGAACGGACGGACGGTGATCGCGTCGTGGCTCATCAAGATTCATCCCGCGTTAGTTTGGAGCAACTCTAAACTGTGGCATGCCAGATGCCAATAGCGAATGGGCCTTTAAAACGTCCGGGGCATGCCGGTCCCCCGACATGCCCCCATCGGTCCAACGCGTTGCAGATGCGCGCTGATCTCAGCTCTTGCCCATGCATTCCTCAATGTAGAACCAGCGATCATCGCCAGCCAGTCCCCTGGACTTCACTTCCTTGCGGCAGCCCGCGAGCTTGCCCTTGTTGGCGCTCCACTTGGCGCGCATGTCCTTCAGGCTCTGGCGCGTGAGCTTCATCTTGGCCGGCTTTTCGGTGGCGGGCGCTGCCATCTGCGCGGATGCGGAGACCAGCGAGCCCGCGACGAAGAGTGCGGCGAGCGTGCAGGTGACGGTACGAAGCATATCAATTCCCCCGGGTGTCATTGGATCCATCGAATGAAAGATGACGGCGCGGGCGACAGAAACCATCTGCCGCCCGCGCCCGCTCGCAAGATCAGAAAATCCTGAGGGCGCTTTCCAGCGTCTTCCAGACGCCCCAGGCCAACGGAATTCCCACAAAGGCCCAGAAGGCCGCGGCACTGGCGTCGAGGCCGCCCTTGCCGATGCCGTAGGAACCGCCGCCGCTGTTGGCGGTGGCGCCCTTGGCCTGCAAGGCGGCCACCTCCTCCGGCTTCATGAACCAGTGGTCGGCCAGCGGCTTGACCAGCGCATTGCAGATCAGGCCCAGCACCAGCATGCCGGCGAGGATGTACATGGTGAAGTCATAGACCTGCGCGCGCGGAACTCCCGCGGAGATCTGGAACTCACGAATGTAGTTCACCACCACCGGGCCGATGATGCCCGCCGTTGCCCACGCCGTCAGCAGGCGTCCGTGGATGGCGCCGACGAACTGGGTGCCGAAGATGTCGGCGAGATAGGCCGGCACCGTGGCGAAACCGCCGCCATACATCGACAGGATGATGCCGAAGGCCAGCACGAACAGGACCTTGCTGCCCATCGCCGCGAAGGTCGGCGTCAGCGCGTAGAGCACGATGCCAAGGATGAAGAACGTGTAGTAGGTGTTCTTGCGTCCCATCTTGTCCGACAGCGAGGCCCAGAAGAACCGGCCACCGATGTTGAACAGCGACAATAGCCCGGCAAAGCCGGCGGCGATGCCCGCGATCGCCGTCTTCTGCGCCGGAGACAGCTGGCTGAAGGTGAGATCGGGCAGCCCGATCAGCTTGCCGGCAAAGATCTCCTGCAGCATCGGCGAGGCCATGCCGATGACGCCGATGCCCGCCGACACGTTGAGGCACAGCACCGCCCAGATCAGCCAGAACTGCTTGGTCTTGTGGGCATTGTCGAGATGCACGTGATGCTCGGTGATCATGGCATTGGATTTCTCCGGCGGCGTCCAGCCGTCCGGACGCCAGTTCGGCGGCGCGATGCGGTAGGAGAAGGCGCCGATCATCATGAACACGAAGTAGATGACGCCCATGGCGAGGAAGGTCTGCCAGACCCCGACGTCGGTCGGCGTCTTGAAATAGTTCATCAGGATGTTGGCCAGCGGCGATCCGATCATCGCTCCGCCGCCGAAGCCCATGATCGCCATGCCCGTCGCCATGCCGCGGCGATCCGGAAACCACTTCACCAGCGTCGAGACCGGCGAGATGTAACCGAGGCCGAGGCCGATACCGCCGATCACGCCGGAGCCGATCCACAGCAACCACAATTGATGGGTGTAGACGCCGATCGCGCCGAGCAGCAGGCCGCCGCACCAGCACAGCGCCGAAACGAAGCCCGCCTTGCGCGGACCGGCGCGTTCCAGCCAGCCGCCCCAGATGGCGGCGGAAACGCCGAGCAGCACGAAGAACAGCGTGTACATCCAGCCGAGGCTGGCGACCTTCCAGTTGCAGGTCGTGGTGAACAGTTCGGCGGCCAGCGACATGCCATCGCACGTCCCCTTCGCGGCCGGCGCGATAATGGCCTGCGACAGCGGCAGCCAGAACACGCTGAACCCATAGGCCATGCCGATGCACAGATGGATGCACAAAGCGGCCGGCGGGACCAGCCAGCGATTGAAGCCTGCCGTCGCAATGATGCGCTCGCGGTCGAGAATCCCCGCAGATCCGCCGGAGAATGTCCCGGCGTTGCCGTATGTCGTCATCAATTCCTCCCCTGCAGCCGCTCTTGGCGAGCGTGTCTGTCGTTGCGTTCTGATGTTTTCAGATAGGTTGTGCCATTCCCAGCAAACTTAAGGAGAATGAGAATTGATCCAAAGATCAATAAGCGATTTTCATGCTGCGATACTGAATCGCTATCAAGCGGGGATCTTGCGTGACCCGGATACCATCGCAATGAACGCTTCGGAACTTAAGCCGACAGGACGTCGCCCGCCTTTTCGATCAGGAACACGATTTTGCTTTCGCTGCGTTCGGTGATGTCGACGCGGTCGCCGGTCTGCTGGATCAGCGCGGGGATATCGATCACCGCCAGCGGATCGGTGCAGTGCACTTCGAGCCGGTCGCCGGGCGCCAGCGATTTCAGCGCCTTGCGCGTCTTCAGCGCCGGCAGCGGGCATTTCAGGCCGGAGAGGTCGAGGGTGGTGGTGGTCATGAGATCGGCATCCCTCAACAGAGACTGGCGTAAGCGAGGAAGCCGACCATGGCGCCGGGTCTTACCGAGGTGACATCCTCGCCGAGTTCCACCAGCCCGTCGGTCTCCACCAGCGACGACAGCAGGCCGGCTCCCTCGCGCGGGAACTTCACCGCTTCCAGCGCGCCGTCGTCGCCGCGGCGCAGATGGACGCGGACATATTCGCGCCGGCCGATCTTCTTTGTGTAGCTGAAGGCTGCGCGCAACGGCATCGGCGTGAGCTTCTGCTGCATTGCACCGGCGAGCGCGAACACCGTCGGCCGCACCACATGGGCGAAGGTGACAAAACTCGCGACCGGATTGCCGGGGAGGCCGATGAACGGCGTGCCCGATATGATCCCCATGGCCACCGGCCGGCCCGGCTTGATGGCCATCCGCCACAGCACCAGCGAGCCGACGCTTTCCACGGCCGCCTTGACGTGATCCTCCTCGCCGGTGGAGACGCCGCCGGAGGTGAGGATCAGATCGTGCGCGCCGGCAGCGTCCTGCAATGACGCAGCGAGCGCGGCGCGGTCGTCGCGGATGATGCCGAGATCGCTGACATCGCAGCCGAGCCGCCGCAGCAGCGCCTGCAGCATGAAGCGGTTGGAGTCGAATTGTTGCGCGGCACCGGGCGCATCGCCGGGCGACACCAGCTCGTTGCCGGTAGAAAACACCGCGACGCGGATCCGCCTGATCACATCGACCTGCGTCAGGCCAAACGCCGCGACCAGCGCGACGTCCTGCGGCCGCAGCCGCTGGCCGGCCCGCAGTGCGGCGGTGCCTTGCGCAATGTCCTCGCCCGCCGGCCGCACATTGGCGCCGGGCTTGAGGCCGGGCGGCAACACCACGCGGCCCTCCGCATCGAGCTGCACGTCCTCCTGCATGAACACCGTGTCGGCGCCATCGGGCATCGGCGCGCCCGTGAAGATGCGCATGGCCGCATCCGTCGCAAGCGACTGCGCCTCCGCGCCAGCCTGCACGCGCCCGGTGATCGCCATGGCCTGTTCGGCCGCGCCGGTGAGATCGCTGTGGCGCACCGCATAGCCGTCGACCGCGGAATTGGTGAACGGCGGCAGCGGCAACGGCGCCTTGAGATCGGCGGCAAGGATGCGGCCATCGGCCTGCATCAGGTCGACACGCTCCACGTCCCTGATCGCCGCGACCCGCGCAGCGATGATCGCCACCGCCTCGTCCACCGACATCAGCGGCCCGCCAAAGGCAAAGCAATCGTCCGACAACTGCGCCATCGCTCAGGCCTCCATCGCCAGCACGTCGTCGATGTCCATCGCCAGCGCCAGCATCATATTGGCGATCGCCTGGATATCGTCGAGATGCGCCACCGGCAGGTCGGTGATCACGTCGATGTCGCTGGCGACGCCGACAATGGCCGGATCGTTGGGGAACAGCAGCGCCTTGCCGTTGCCGGCGCGATGCACCTCGATCTTGCGATGCGGATCGGTCTTGAAGCCCTCGACCAGGACCAGATCCACCGGCGTCAGCTTCGTCAGCAGCTCCGGCAGCTTAGGCTCCGCCGCGCCGCGCAATTCGTGCATCAGCGCAAAACGCTGGCTCGACGACACCAGCACCTCGCTGGCGCCAGCCTCGCGATGCACCCAGGAATCCTTGCCGGGAACATCGACGTCGAAGGCGTGGTGGGCGTGCTTGATGGTCGACACCCGCAATCCCCCAGCAATGAAATGCGGAATCAGCCGCGCCAGCAGCGTGGTCTTGCCGGCGCCGCTCCAGCCTGCCAGTCCAATCACCTTCATTCCGCACTCCGCCCGGACAATTGCCGTTTCCGTGCTTATATCCGTCCGGACCGGAATGTCATATGAGCAGCCATGACCCAACCCAGCAGCAAAGCCAGCGAAGCAACCGCCCCTCTGATCGTCCCCAATCCGCACGACCCGCGGCTGACCGAGCGCGTGGCGGGCATCGACCAGACCGGCGCGGCCATCGAGACCAATGTTCCCGTCGAACGGCCGCTGACGCTGTACCTCAACGCCCAGGAGATCGTCACCATGATGACGATCGGCGACTATCCGGAATATCTGGCGCTCGGCTACCTGCTGAACCAGAACATGCTGAAATATGACGACGTGGTCACCGAGGTCGAATATGACGACGACCTCGAAGTGGTCGTGGTGCGTACCGAACACCACACCAATTTCGAGGCCAAGCTGAAGAAGCGCACGCAGACCTCCGGCTGCGCGCAGGGCACCGCGTTCGGCGACCTGCTGGAAGCCGTCGAGAGCGTGGCGCTGCCCAAGGCCGAGCTGCGGACCTCGTGGCTCTACGAGATGACCCACACCATCAACACCATGCCGTCGCTGTATATCGAGGCCGGCGCGATCCATGGCTGCGTGCTGTGCCAGCAGGGCAAGCCCGTCTGCTACACCGAGGATGTCGGCCGCCACAATGCGGTCGACAAGATCGCCGGCTGGATGTTCCGCCACCATGTCGATCCCGCCGACAAGATCCTCTACACCACCGGGCGGCTGACCTCCGAGATGATCATCAAGACGGTGCGCATGGGGATTCCGATTCTGGTGTCGCGCTCCGGCTTCACCGCATGGGGCGTCGATCTTGCGCGGCAGGTCGGACTGACATTGGTCGGCCGCGCGAAGGGCAAGCGCTTCATCGCTCTGTCCGGGCAGGAGCGCATCGTGTTCGACCAGAACCTCGATTTCGTCGCCGAAGAATCCATGCGCAGCAAACGCAAGGGCGGCGACAGGAATGACTGAGATGGTGAAAATTCCAGGGGTGCTGCTGGCCGGCGGACTGGCGCGACGCATGGGCGGCGGCGACAAGCCGATGCGCGAGATCGGCGGCAAGACCATCCTGGCGCGCGTCATCGCGCGGCTCGCGCCGCAATGCGATGGACTCATGCTCAACGCCAATGGCGATCCCGCGCGCTTTGCGGCGTTCGGCCTGCCTGTGATTCCCGACAGCGTTGCGGATTTTCCGGGACCACTGGCCGGCATTCTCGCGGCGCTCGACTGGACTGCGGAACATCGGCCCGACGTCACGCACATCCTCAGCGCCGCCGCCGACTGCCCGTTCCTGCCGCGCGATCTCGTCGCGCGTCTGCACGCGACGTTGACCGCAGAGAATGCGCAGCTCGCCGTCGCAGCCTCCGACGGACAAAGCCATCCGGTGATCGGGTTGTGGAGCGTCAGCCTGCGCGCCGAGCTGCGCCACGCGCTGGTGGTCGAAGACATCCGGAAGATCGACCGCTGGACCGCGCGATATCGCCTCGCCACGGTGACGTGGCCCGTCACGCCGCTCGATCCGTTCTTCAACGCCAACACCATGGACGACATCGCCGAGGCCGACCGGCTGGCGGCGCTGGAGGGCGGATAGCCACGCGGGCTCGTGCCCCGGATGCAGCGCAGCCCGCCGCTGTTGCTGCGCATCGGCTGAGAACGCTGCATCGCGTCCGGGACACCAGACCGCGTCGTCATCACGCCTTCGCATCCTCGCCCAGAACCTCCGCGCGCCGCCGCGGCTGGATCTCGGTATAGAAGTGCTCGGTGATCCGCCGCGCGCGGTCCGCCGATACCCCGAACAACAGCAGGGGCGCGCAGATCGGCGCCTGCCACAGGCAACGCCGGGCGCGGCGACATTTCCGACTCGGGCAGCACGTCGTGCCGCGCCTGGTCTCAGACAGCATGCGTTCGGTGCTGTATCCCGCCTCCTGCCAGTCCGCTTCCCTCTGTTTTTCGAGCTCCGTTTCCCGCCGATCCCGCGCCCGGTCACGCAGGTGCTCGACGTCCCATTGCAGTGTCGTCATGCTCCGATCTCCTCTCTTGTGCTGAGTGAAGCGCGGCTCCGCGCGCGACCGGGCAAGCCTGTGCTGTGCCCGCAAAATGCTTTGCGTGAAGGTCTTGCCAGGGAGCCTCCCGACATGAGGGAGGCGGAGCGCCGAAAGGCGCGACTTGTGTAGTGGCCGCAGCGTGATCCCGACGCATCGGGAGCAGAGGCCGCGGAAACGCCTTTCGACGCTCCACCGTGGCGATTTATGTCCCCGGGGCCGTGCTTCCGGGACAGCTTCCAGCGGGATTTCCCCGCCTTTCCCTGTCCGCGTCCAGCCGGCAAAGAGCGGCAGACCCCCGTAGCGGGCCGGACGGCGACCCGAGGCCTCCCGAGTGCGCAAGGAGACGTCCTCCCCACGCCCGCAGGCGCCACCCCCGCCCCACATTTCCAAGCGTCCCAGGAAACGCCCCTCAGTGGGATGAGGTGAATGCGATATAGCCGATTATAGGATTATAGTCAACACAAGATTGCGGGTAGGCAGCAGAAATACGACCCTCACGAGATGAATACAAAGGTGTGCCGGCGGGTGCGGAGATAGCTGCGCGCTAACCTGAGCCACTCCAATTGGAGTGGCGAGGAATCCGGAAATGTTGGCCTATATCCGCCAATGGAAATTGGGGCGTCACTATTTCTCTTCCCACAGTTTCAGCACGAGCGCGGGTGGGCCGCATCAACTTTCGACCGCCAGGAGATGTTTCGCCTCAAGCTGTATTCCTGTTGAAGGCCATGAAGGAAGACAATGTCATGGAGGTTCTGACGTACTTGCGGAACACCCCTGATTGGATCGATCTTTACAAAGCGTTCGAGCTAATGAGAACCGATATTTCCCAACGTTTTGGGGAAGGCGGTGAGAAAAAAATAGGTTGGCCTAGCGATAGAAAGATCCGCACTTTCACTTCAGATGCGCAGTTTTTTCGCCATTCGAAAGCAAAATGGCCGAAGCGCGATCCAAATTCTTCGATGCCGCTTCCCGAGGCGAGGTCCTTTATTCAAGAGCTTTGCCGCAAATGGTTAGATGCCTTTTGACGTTCGAAGAGAATCCGAGGCTTCGCCGCGCGCACCACCTCCGTCATCCTGAGGCGCGCGCCGATTTCGGCGCGCCTCGAAGGATGCGGCTGCGAGCACCGTGCCCGCCGTCGCCCTTCGAGACGCCGCGCAAGTGCGCGGCTCCTCAGGGTGACGGCTTCTTTATTGCTCGACGCTGCACCTCTCAATGGAGGCCTCTCCGCCGCAGTCGCGACAGACCTCAGAACCTCACCGCAAAGTTGCCGCGCAGGGTGTGGTCGGTGACGCCCGCGCCGAACTGGCCGCCGTAGCTGAGGCCGAGCGCGGCGTTGGGCGTGAGGTTCACATCGAAGCCGAGATCGGCGACGGCGCCGTCCCGCGCGATCGGCACGCCGGCGACGCCGAAGGCCGAGCCGCCCGCGAAGGCCATGGTCGCCACCGGCGTGGTATCGCCGAAGCCATGGCGCCAGCCGAGCATGCCGCGCGTGGTGGCGGTGACGCCGTTGCCGACGACAATGTCGCTCGAGGCGCGCAGGCCGAGCGTGGTGAAGGTTACGCCGGTGGTGTCGCCCCGGCTGGTGAGCGCCGCGGCGCCGCCTCGCTCGGTGAAGCCGTCGGACGACAGGCTGACATAAGCGAGGTTGGCGAAAGGCTCGAAGGCGAGCGTCCCCAGCGGCGTCTGCCCGGCGCGGATGCGATAGCCGAGTTCGCCGAAGCCCTGGGTGGTGACGGCGCTATAGTCGGCGGCGAGCGTCCCGCCGAAGCCCGGAAACGCGACCGAGCGGCCGGTCGAGATGTCGTGCCGCGTGAAGGCGAGCCCGGAGCGGAAGGCGAGATCGCCCCACTGCGTGCCGCCATAGAGGCCGACATGATAGTTGTCGCTGGCGCCGGACGAGCTGCGATCGTTGACGCGAAAATTCGAGCGGCTGTAGCCACCGACCATGCCGACCCGCCAGCCATCGATGAGGGGCGCGTCGGCGCCGGCCAGGAAACCGCCGATGTCGCGCTTGAGCGTGGCGGCGTTGCCGTCGCCATTCCATTGGCCCCAGGAGCCGAAGCCGCGGCCCCACACCGCGATACCCGGGGCACTGGCAGCCGCGAGCACCGGCCTGCCGTTGACATACGTGGTGACCGGCGCGCCGCCGGCGCCGACGCTGTCAAAGGCGGCGCGCAGCCGATCGACAGCGGCTTCGCGGACGAACCGGCTGTCCTCGATCACCACACCCTTGGCCGACGCATGCACTTCGCCGGAGAGCTGGTCGAACGCATTGCGGGCCTGCGCCACGTTGAGCTGCACCAGCGCACCGGCCAGTGGACCGCCGAGCGGCAAGCCATCGGCGCCGCCGCCAGTGGCGATCTGGTTGCGGGTCGATCCCGCCGAGGCAAACGTCACGGCGCTGCGGTTTTGGGTGAGATAGACGCTGGTGGCATCGTAGCTGAGGCCATAGGCCAGGAACGGCGTCGCGCCGGCGCCGCTGGCACCGGCGAAGGCGCCGGTGACGCCGCCGGCCGCAGACAGGATGGTGTACTTGGTGCCGATCGGCGCGGCGCCGGAGGCGACGACCGTGCCGCCGTTCAGCGTCGCGGTGCCCGTTGCAGCAATCCTGTCGGACTGCCCCGCCGCATTGGTCTCGACCTGATAGATCGATCCCGCCGCGAAGCTGACATTGCCGTTGACGTTCAGCGTGCCGATCGAATTGCCGGGGCCGACGGTGCCGCCGCCGGTGGCGACGATGCCGCCGACGGTGCCGGTACCGCCGAGGATGCCGCCCGACACCGTCACGATCGAACCTGCCAGTGAGCCGTTCACGGCGAGCCGGCCACCAGTCACATTGGTCGCGCCGGTGAAGACGCTGGAATCTGCCGTCAGGATTGTCGTGCCGGCGATCTGGTTGATGGTGCCACGCCCGCTAAGCCCGTTGATCGCGGCATCGAACGCGTAGTTGCTGCCGGTATGGTTGAAATTGATCGCGCCGGTGCCATTGCCGAAGACGATACTCTGAACACCGACATCGAGCGTGCCCGGCGCGACGGCGGCCGCGCCGATGCCGGCGCCGATATTGAGGGTGCCCACCGAGCCGGCCTGGGACCCGAGGATCAGATTGCCGCTCGTCGATACGACAGCGCCATTGGCAATCGTCAGCGTGCCGTCGCCGGCTCCACCGACGATGAGCCCATTGTTCTGAACGATCAGGCGCGAGCCCGGACCCGTGATCGTTGCCGTGCCGACCGAGCCGGCGTTCTGCCCGATATAGTTCACGAATGATGTGGCGGTGACCGTGGCGCCATTCGACACCGTCAGCGTGCCGGCGCCGTCATTGCCGACGGTCATGTTGGCGACCGTCAGGGTCGATCCGGCACCATCGACGGTGACGGTGCCGATGCCGCCGGCTTGATCTCCGAGCGTCAGCGGCGAGGGGTTGCTGGAGACGGCCGCACCGTTCAGGATGTTCAGCGTGCCGGTGCCGAGGCGTCCGACCGTAATGCCCGCGGCGCTCCATATCGAGCCGGTGCCGGTGACCGTCACAGTGCCAACGCCGTCGGTCTGGTAGCCTAGGACAGCGTCGGTGGCGACCGACACCTTTCCGCCATTCGCAATCGTCAGCGTACCGGTGCCGTCCTGACCGACCCAGAAGCCGCTTGTGCCTGTGTGGGCCCAGCTTGACCCGGCGCCGGTGATTGTCGCATTGCCGACAGAGCCCGCGCTTTTGCCGATGATGCTGCCAAATTGAGTGGTCAACATCGTGCCGCCGTTCGATACCGTCAACGTGCCGTTGCCGGCGTCACCGACAACAAGACTGGCGCCGGACAAGGTCGAACCTGTCCCATCGACCGTCACCACACCCGAAGAACCAAGAGAGTTTCCCAAGGTGACCGAATACCCGGCTGCGCTCATGACTGCGCCGCCATTGAGAACCGAAAGCGTGCCCGTCCCATCAAAACCGACTGCCACGCCTTGCGCGTTCCATATCGACCCGGCGCCGGTGACCGTCGCCGTGCCGGTAGAGCCGGCCTGACGGCCCACCAGTCCCTGGCCGCTGTTGAGGATGCCGCTGTTCGCGATCGTCAGCATGCCGACGTTGTTAAGACCGACGTTTACGCTATTGCTGGAGGCCGTCGCGCCGCTGATGAGCGTCGCGTTTGACGTGGTCGTGTCGATATAGGTGTCGTCGCCGGCCGTCGGGGGCGCACCGAGATTCCAGTTTGCGCCGGCGAACCAGTCCGGCGATGCGGTGCCTGTCCAGAAATCGTTGGCGGCCGCCGCCGGAGTCGTCAGGGCAACGCCGGCGAGCGCGGCGCAACCGATCGCCAGCGCCAGATGGCTGGCATTGGCGCGGTATCGACGCAGAACGCGCTCGGTGTTGGGGACCAGACGTGACGACATTCAACGATTCCTTGCGATGCGGTAACTTCGAACCTGTGTCGCATCGCCGGGTTGAACTGTCTTGGGCTGGAGTGCAGCGGAATTGTCCTGCAGAGAAGCGCTCTGCTTTGCCGGGCAATGTGTCTGCACGGCAACATTGCGTCGGAAACGACGGTGCCTATCGCGCACTGCTTGGCGTGCAGCCGAAGCGTCGGCAAAAAACAGCGGTTGACGTAGGCGACGTCATTGAAGCCGCAGATCATGGCGATCTCGCTGACCCGAATCCACCCGCTCGGCAAAGCGCACACCGGTCTCCTGCAGGAGATCGCGGACATAGCGGACCGACAGCCTGCGCTCGCGCACCACGCCCGGCTTCCTGACGACGGCCGGACTGTGCGTCCACATCGATCCTGCGGCATCGTCCAACATCGCTGAACCTATCTCGCCGCGGTCCCGACCCAGTGGCATCGGGAGATTGGACCATGATTTCTGCACGCCGTTTCATGAGCAGCCGTTTCAGAGCAATGATGATCGCGCTCGCATTGTACGCTGCCGGCAGCACAGCGCAGGCTGCAGCGAACTCCGTCAGCTTCGATGGTAACTCGCTGCAGCAACTGCGCCACGGCGCGACCGGCACCGACCGCTTCGCTGAATATGGCCGCCGCGCCGACAAACTGTCGGAGACGCTGACGGTGCGCTTGCTTGCAGACCGGGCGCCCTTCAAGGCGCAGGTCGCGACTTTGGTGGCGTCGATCAGGAAGGCCAATCCGAAGGTCAAGCTCAAGGTGCTGCAGCGGAACAACAGCGACGACGTGATGATCTCCTATCTCGGCGATCTCGGCGGCACGCGCGTCAGCCTGGTGCTGTGGCGGCTGGCGGCCTTGGGCGACCGGTCCGTCGCGGCGATCTATCAGATGGATTTCGACATCTACGACGAGGACGCCAAGGACCGCATCACGGCGCATGCCGCCGAGCGCGCCCTCGTCACCTTCGCGCCGGCCGACATCGCCCGGCTCGTTGCCGAAGAGAACTAGGACATCAATCTATCCGCAATCGGATACCAAGCGCGCAAGGAGATCGCATGAACCGCACGACATGGGCATTTTGCAGTGCGCTGTTCGCCGCGACAGCGCTGGTGAGCTTCCCGGCCGCCGCTGACGAATGCGATCGTCCACAAAGCGCCGAGGCTGCGATCGTCGCCTGCACCCAGAGCATCGCCTCGGGGAAGTGGACCGGACGCAATCAGGCGATCAACTACACCAATCGCGGGAACCGGTATCGCGACGCCGGCGATCTCGACCGTGCCATCGCCGACTACAATGAGGCGACCCCGATCGCGCCTTTGCCGACTTCAACGACGCGATCCGGATCGATCCGAAACTCGCTTTGGCGTTTAGCAATCGGTGGGGTGCCTACAGCGACAAGGGCGACCTGGGTCGCGCCATCGCCGACTATAGCGAGGCATTGCGGATCGACCCCACCTTCGCCATGGCCTTGTACAATCGAGGTGTCGCCTATCGCGCCATCGGAGACATCGACCGCGCCATTGCCGACTACAGCGGGGCGATCCGCATCGATCCCAAATACGTCATGGCCCTCAACAATCGCGGTCTCGCCTACAACGACAAAGGCGATCATGATCGCGCCATCGCCGACTATACGAGGGCGATCCGGATCGATCCAAAATTCGCCGTAGCCCTTGGCAATCGAGGCGTCGCTTATCGCGCCAAGGGCGATCCCGACCGCGCCATCGCCGACTACAGCGAGGCGATCCGAATCGCCCCCAACTACCCGAATCCCCTGGTCGGTCGAGGCGTCGCCTATGGCTGCAAAAGCGAGCATGATCGCGCCATCGCCGACTTCAGTGCGGCGATCCGGATCGATCCGAATAACGCCCTGGCGTTCAGCGATCGCGCCGACGCCTACCGCGACAAGGGCGACCCGGACCACGCCATCGCCGACTTCAGCGCGGCGATCCGAATCAATCCCGGCTTGATCGAGGCCTACATCGCCCGCGTATCGCCTACAGCCGAAACGGCGACAACGACCGCGCGATCGCTGACTTGAGTGTGACGATCCGGTACGATGCCAGTAACGTCGGCGCCTTTGTTGTTCGCGGCATCGCCTACAGCCAGAAGGGCGACAATGACCGCGCCATCAGCGACTACAGCGCAGCGATCCGGCTCGATCCCAAGTCCTCGCTGGGCTACATCGGTCGCGGCCGTTCGCATCTGTTTGCCGGCTCGGCCGCCAAAGCGGAGGCCGATTTTGCCGAGGCCAGCAAGCGTGACCCGGACGATGCCTATAACGTGCTGTGGGCCGATATTGCCGCTCGGCGAGGCCGTCGCCCGAGCCGCCTGGTGCAAACCAGTTCCCCGATCGACATGGCCGTGTGGCCGGCACCGGTGATCAAGATGTTCATGGGCGAGATGACGCCCGATGCTCTGCTTGCTGCCGCAGACAATGCGGACTCCACCAGGAAAAAGACCCACGTCTGCGAGGCGATCTTCTTCAGCGGAGAGCTGGCTTTGACCAAGGGGTCGACAGATGAAGCAGCACGGCTGTTCCGGCTCGCAGCCAACGATTGCCCGCGCAACGCCGACGAATGGAGCGCCGCCAGTTCTGAGCTGAAGGCGCTAGGCGTCGTCCCCTGAGCATGCTGTCGGCAGTCACCCGGTCCATCTCACCAAGCGTAGCGCATCACGCCCTTTTCGGCATAAACGCCTGCCGTACACCCTAACGATGATGCCTATCGCGCACTGCTCGGCGTGCAGCCGAAGCGGCGGCGGAAACAGCGGTTGAAGTAGGCCACGTCATTGAAGCCGCAGATCATGGCGATCTCGCTGACCCGCATCCCGTCGCAACGCCGGTCCTGCAGCATCCTCCAGGTCTTCTGCAGGCGCAGTTCGAGCACCCGCTCGGCAAAGCTCACACCGGTCTCCTGCAGGAGATCGTGGACGTAGCGCACCGACAGCTTGAGCTCGCGCGCGACGCCCTGCGCGGAGATGCCAGGATGGGCGAAATTGTCGGCGATCCTTGCCAGCACCGCCTGCAGGCGCGCGGCGCGGAGGCCCCGCAGGCCGGCGAGTTCGGCCGTCTCGCCCTTGGCGCCGGTCGCCAATCCGATGAGATCGACGATGGTCGTGGCTGCATGCGTTTCGAGATCGGGCGTGGTGAGAACGGGACCGCTTTCCAGCAGCCGGCAGTAGCGCTTGAGCAGGTCGAGGGCTTCGTTGTCGGCACCGACCTTGAGCGCCAGCCTGGTATCGATCTGCGGGAAGGCCTGCGTCAGGACGTCGCGCGGGATCACCACGTTCATCCAGATATTGCTGTCGGCACCGTGCATCTTCAGCGACTCCGCCGCAGTGACCAGCGCCGCCTCGCCGCGGCCCACGGCGTATTCGCGGCCGACCTGTACGCCGGCGAGCGCGGTATCGGCCTTGTTGACCAGCAACAGATAGTTGTCATTGCCGTCGTCGGCGATATTGCGGGCCATCCGCGATGCGCGCTTGATCGTTCCGGCCATCTGGCCCAGCACCACGGGCCCCAGGGTGGTGGCCTCGATCACCGCTTCGAACGGCACCCTTTCGGAGATGCTGTATTCGACCGACCAGATTTCCGCGAGGTGGATCTCCTGCCAGAGGTCGAACCTGGCCTTCTCACTCAGATCGACAGACAAGTCCTTGGAGGAAAACGCCGTTTTTTGCACTACGCCTACCTTTTTTCGAAATCAGATATCAGACGCGAACGCCGATAGCATGCCCGACTGCGATCCGGCCAGCCGGAGTCCAGATGATCGTATCAGCGTGCTGGAGGAAATTCGCGGGCGATCGTCGCGCACCAAAGGCCCGCTCGACTATGTCGCGCGGAGACGGCAAGGCGTTCATCCACTACGACGACAATCGTTATTCCGGAGGGAGACGAACAATTCGTGCGCGCCGCTTCCGTCATGCTGAGGCGCGCGCCGACTTCGGCGCGCCTCGAAGCATGCGGCTGCAAGCGTGCCCGCCGTCGCCCTTCGAGACGCCGCGCCAACACGCGGCTCCTCCGCCAAAACGGTTAATCCCGTTTTGGCTGGGGTGACGGCTTCGGGAGTGCTCTACGCTGGCCGGACTCCAGCTCGCGTCTGCGGCGCCGCATCGAGCGAGGTGAGAGAGGCGAAGAGACGTTGGGGGAGTCATGCGTGAAGCGATGGCTCCTTTACCCTCTCCTTCAGGGGGAGGGTGAAGAAGGGCTGCGCCCGGCCCCACTCACGAGGCCTTCTTCTCCGCATTGGGGAAAAACAGTTGCTGACCGTCGATCTTGTAGTTGGCGATGATGGCCTGGCCTTCCGCCGAGGTCAAAAAATCGACGAAGGTCTGGCCGAGTTCTTTTTTCACCGACGGGATTTTTTCGGGGTTCACCAGAATGACGCCGTACTGGTTGAACAGTCGCTTGTCGCCTTCCACCGCGATGACCAGATCGCCGCGGTTCCTGAACGACAGCCAGGTGCCGCGATCGCTGAGCACATAGGCGTTCATGGCATTGGCGGTGTTGAGCGCGGCGCCCATGCCCTGGCCGATCTCGCGGTACCACGGGCCCCTCGCTGCGGCGAGGTCGATGTCCGCCTGCTTCCACAGCGCCAGCTCGGCGCTGTGGGTACCGGACTTGTCGCCGCGCGACACGAAGGGCACGGCCTTCTGCTGGATGGTCTTCAGCGCCGCGGCGATATCCTTGCTGCCCTTGATGCCGGCGGGATCGCTCGCCGGCCCGATCAGCACGAAGTCGTTGTACATCACGTCGAAGCGCTTCACGCCAAAGCCGTCGGCGACGAATTTTTCCTCCTGCGCCTTGGCATGGACGAACACCACATCGGCATCGCCGCGCCGCGCGGTGTCGAGCGCCTGCCCGGTGCCCTGCGCGATCACCTTGACGTCGATTCCGGTCTTCGCCTTGAACAGCGGCAGCAGATAGTTGAACAGGCCGGAATCCTGCGTCGAGGTGGTCGAGGCCACCACGATGGATTTGTCCTGCGCCGCGGCAGGGGCGAGCATCGACAGCGCGCCGAGGCCGAGCGCGGCAACGAGCGATAGCAAACGGTTCTTCATCGCAAGGCTCCTGTTGGTCAGATCACCAGGTCGCCGCGCAGAAACGCGGCAGCCTCCGGCCTCGCCGGGTGATTGAGGACATCGTCTGCAGCACCCTGTTCGCACAAGGCGCCGCGCAGCATAAACACCACGTCGCCGGCGAGCCGGCGCACCTGGCCGAGGTCATGGGAGGCCATCACGATCTTGATGCCGGATTGCGCCGCCGACAGGATGATCTCCTCGACGCTGCGGGTCGAGGCCGGATCGAGGCTGGCGGTGGGCTCGTCGAGCAGCAGCAGTTCCGGATCGCGCGCCAGCGCGCGGGCCAGCGCCAGCCGCTGCTGCTCGCCGCCGGACAGTTTGCGCGCCGGCCGCTGCGCCAGCTCGCTCAACCCGACCCGCGCCAGCAACGCCTCGGTCCGCGCCGCGCGCTGATGATAGGACACGCCGGCCTGCGCCAGCGCATAGCCGACATTGGCCGCGGCGGTGCGCCGCAGCATCACCGGGCGCTGCAGCAGCATGGCGCGGCGGTTCATCGGCGCGTTGTCGCGGCCGCCCCACGAAATGCGGCCCGCGCTCGGCGCCGCCAGCCCCATGCACAGCCGCAGCAGCGAGGTCTTGCCGGAGCCGTTGGGTCCGACGATCAAGGTCGGCGCGCCCGGATTGAGCGTCAGGCTGAGGCGGTCGACGATGGTGGTCGGCCCCGCCGTCAGCGAGACCTTATCGAGCACCACGGGCAGTTCGCTGAGCGGCGCGCGCATGATCACCCCGCCTGCCGTTCGGACCACAGCCGCGCGCCCCAGGCGGCGGCGTTGATCGCCAGCACCAGGACCACCAGCACCAGGCCGAGACCCATGGCCAGCGGCAGGTCGCCCTTGGAGGTTTCCAGCGCGATGGCCGTGGTCATGGTGCGGGTGAAGCCGTCGATATTGCCGCCGACGATCATCACCGCGCCGACCTCGGCGGCGGCGCGGCCGAAGCCGGCCAGCAGCGCCGTCAGCAGACTGTAGCGCGCGTCCCACAGCAGCGTCGCCATGCGGCCGACCGGACCGACATCCATGGCATTGAGCTCGTCGCGATACTCAACCCAGAGATCCTCCACGGTCTGCCGGGTCAGGGCGGCGATGATCGGCACGATCAGAATCGTCTGTGCGATCACCATGGCTGTCGGCGTGAACAGGATGCCCATGGTGCCGAGCGGACCGGAGCGCGACAGCAGCAGATAGACTGCAAGGCCCACCACCACCGGCGGCAGGCCCATCATGGCATTGAGCAGCACGACCAGCGCGGCGCGGCCGGGGAACCGGGTCAGCGCCAGCAGCGCGCCGAGCGGCATGGCGATCACAGCCGCGATCAGCGCCGCCGACAGGCTGACGGCCAGCGACAGCCGCACGATGGCGAACAGGGTCGCATCGCCGGTCACGATCAGTTGCCAGGCATTGAGGTCGCTGGGCATGAAGGCCTCCCGCCGCCTTGTTCGACAATCACTCCGGCGTTGTCAATTGCATCGGGCGCGGCTCTTGCCCTACCTCGGCACGCAACCATGAGATAGGCTTGCCGATGTCGCGGCCGCAGAGCCGCGCGGTTCAGGGAGAAGAAACGCATGTTTGCGAGGAACTTTTTTGCGGCGGCGATGGCCACCGCCGCGCTGCTGGGCGCGTCGGGGGCGGACGCCCAGGTTTCCCACGACGTGGTCAAGATCGGCGTGCTCAGCGACATGACCGGGCCGTCATCGACCCCGTCCGGCCAGGGCTCGGTCACCGCAGCGCAGATGGCCATCGACGATTTCGGCGGCAGCGTGCTCGGCAAGCCGATCAGGATCATCGTCGGCGACCACCAGATCAAGCCGGACATCGGCGCCGGCATCGCGCGGCGCTGGTACGACACCGAACAGGTCGACCTGATCGTCGACGTGCCGATTTCCGCCGTCGGCCTCGCGGTGCAGAACGTCGCCAACGACCGCAAGAAACTGCTGATCGTGCATTCGACCGGCACCGCGGATTTCCACGGCAAGTTCTGCTCGCCCTACACCATGCAATGGGTGTTCGACACCCACGCACTGGCGGTCGGCACCGCGCAGGAAGTGGTCAAGCGTGGCGGCGATTCCTGGTTCTTCATCACCGACGATTTCGCCTTCGGCCATTCGCTGGAGAAGGACGCCTCGGCGATGGTGACCAAGACCGGCGGCAAGGTGCTGGGTTCGGTGCGGCCGCCGTTCGGCACGCCGGACATGTCGTCCTTCGTGCTGCAGGCGCAGGCCTCCAAGGCCAAGATCATCGGCATCGCCGGCGGTCCGCCGAACAACGTCAACGAGATCAAGACCGCCGCCGAATTCGGCCTGTTCAAGGGCGGCCAGCAGATGGCCGCGCTGCTGGCGCTGATCACCGACGTGGATTCGCTCGGCCTGCCGGCGGCGCAGGGCCTGCTGCTGACCACGTCGTTCTACTGGGACATGGACGACAAGACACGCGAATGGTCAAAGCGCTTCTTCGCCAAGATGAAGCGGATGCCGAGCATGTGGCAGGCCGGGGTGTATTCCTCGGTCATGGTCTATCTCAACGCGGTGAAGGAGGCCGGCACCGACGAGCCGCTGAAGGTGGCGGCCAAGATGCGCGAGAAACCGATCGAGGACTTCTTCGCCCGCAACGGCACGCTGCGCGAGGACGGGCTGATGGTGCATGATTTGATGCTGGTGCAGGTCAAGTCGCCCGAGGCGTCGAAGTATCCGTGGGACTACTACAAGATCCTGGCGAAGATTTCCGGCGCCGACGCGTTCGGCCCGCCGGATCCGGCGTGTGTGCTGGGGAAGAAGTAGCGCTGTTAAGAGCGGGATGCGCCAGTCTCGTGTCCCGCACACGGTGCGGCATTCTTATGCCGCTCAGCAGATGCGGGAGCCAGCTTCCGCCATCAGGCAACTGGGACCCCGGTGTCTCACGTCACAAAGCGGGCCCCCGGATCTGCGTCGCACCACGCTGCCCAGCGATGCTTCGCATCGTCAGGCAGCGCGCTGCGCCGCGTCCGGGGAACGAGACCGAGCGCTACTTCACCAAACCGATCTCTTTGAAATACCTGAGCACGCCGGGATGGATCAGTTCCACGCGCGGCGCCGCGGCCACGGTGTTTTCTGCCGTGGTCTCCTTCGCCTGCGGCAGGCGCGCGCCGAGGTCGGCTTCGGCGCCGTGCAAGGTCTTCGCGAGGCGATAGGCGACATCGTCGGGCAAGTCGGCGCGGGCCAGCACGAAGCTCCACGAGCCCAAGGATGCGATCGCCCGGTCCTGATGCGGATAGCTGCCGGCCGGCACCGTCATCGGCTTGAGGAAACTGTGCTTGGCCCGGATGCGCCCGATCTCGGCCTCGTCAGGCGCGATAAAGCGGGCGCCGCCTTCGCTTTCGCTCATGGCCTTGAAGCCGGGCCAGCCGATGCCGGCGCCCCACAGGGCGGCAACGCGGCCGTCCAGCACCATGGCCGGACCGTCGCCGGCGCGGTCGAGATAGACCGCCGTAAAATCCTTTTCCTGGTCGAGGCCGATGCCATCGAGCACGTAGCGCGCCAGGATCGGCAGGCCCGAGCCCTTGGCGCCGAAGGCCACGGGCTTGCCGACGAGATCGCGGATGGTCTTGTACGGGCTGTCGGCGCGGACCACGAACATGCCGGGATTGGAGGAAATCGCGCTGAAAATCTTCAGCGGCGTCGGCTTGCGGCCGATGCCCATGAAGGCCTCGTAGGCCGGCTCGCCGGCCACCAGCCCGAGATCGAGGGTGCCTGCCTCGAGCAGCGGAATGTTCTCATAGCTGCCCTTGGTGTTACGCGGCGCGATTTTGAGCGTCGGATCGGCGGCGGCCATGGCGGCCACGAAGGCGTCGCCATAGACGGGGAAGCCGCCGCCCGGTGTGGCCGTGCCCAGGCTGACAATGGTTTCGGGAATCGCCTTGCCTCCTTCTTGTGCCGCCGCAGACGCACCGAACAGCAGTGCCGCGGCGCAAACGATGCGAATGATAGTCATGAATCCGGCCTTCCAGGGTTGTGCCGCACAGTGACCGGGTTGACGCGGCCTGGGCAAGCGGAACCTACAGAGGTCGCATAGGCAAATCGGCGATTGTGTGAAAACATGTCTGCAACGGGCGCCGACACCCCGATCGATCCGGCGATTGCCGCCACCGCGGCGCCGGCAACCATTGAGGGGAAGCATGATCGCTCATCTGCGCGCCGGCCTCGTCAGTCTCGTTTGCGTTCTCGGCATCCTCGCCGCGCCGGCCCAGGCCGCGGACTATCCCAACCGGCCGGTGCGCTGGCTGATCGGCTTCGCCGCCGGCGGCCCGGTGGACATCGTGGCGCGGATCATGGCGCAGTGGCTGTCGGACAAGTTCGGCCAGCAGTTCGTGGTCGAAAACCGCGCCGGCTCCGGCGGTAACCTCGCCGCCGCCGCCGCGGTCAACTCGGCCCCCGATGGCTACACGCTGCTGTTCGTCGCGCCGAACAACGCCATCTCGGCATCGCTGTACAAGAAGCTGCCGTACGATTTCATCCGCGACACCACGCCGGTCGCCAGCATCATGCAGCTCACCAACATGCTGGTGGTGTCCAACGCCATGCCGGTGAAGACCGTCAAGGAATTCATCGACTACTGCCACGCCAATCCCGGCAAGATCTCCTACGCGTCGTCGGGCAACGGCACCTCGGTGCATATGTCCGCGGAGCTGTTCAAGGCGATGACCAAGTGCGAGATGCAGCACGTGCCCTATCGCGGCTCGGCGATCGCGTTTCCCGATATCATCTCCAACAAGGTGCAGCTGATCTTCGACAACCTGCCCACCGCGCTGGAGCAGGCGCGCGGCGGCACGGTGCGCGCGCTCGGTGTCACCTCGACGCAGCGCTGGCCGACGCTGCCCGACGTGCCGGCCATCGCTGAAACCGTGCCGGGCTTCGAATCCATCGGCTTCTACGGCATCTCCGCCCCCAAAGACACGCCGCCGGAAATCGTCGAGATTCTCAACAAGGCGGTCGACGAGGCGCTGAAGGATCCCAAGCTGGTAGCCCGGCTCGGCGAGGTCGGCGGCCTGCCGAAGCCGATGACCCCCGCGGAATTCGGCAAGCTGGTCGCCAGCGAGACCGAGAAGTGGCGCAAGGTAGTGGAGTTCGCCGGCGTCTCGGTGGACTGACGCCGGCCTACCCGCCCATCGCATCGTAGGCCGCGACGATCGCCGCGGCCGCCTTGCCGACTTCGGCGACGGACTGGCCGGGCTGATACAAAGCCGTGCCGATGCCGAAGCCGGTGATGCCCGCGACGCGCCATTCGGCGAAGTTGGACGGCCCGGCGCAGATCGCCGCGGCCTGCTCGGGCCGGATGGCGCGCGTGATGCCTTTCGCGCGTGATGCCTTTAATGCGTCACGTCGTGCAAAATCTTCGCGCATTGGTGCCAGACCGCGCCTGTGGGCAAATCCGTCGATCTATGAAAACGTTGTGGCCTCGGGCGAGCCTGAGCCTTGCCACCCGTCCACGCTGATGGCGGATTATCCTGGAGGATCAATGACTGTTTTCTGGCGCGCAGCAATGCTGTGCCTGTTCTGCCTCGCCACCGCGCCCGCTTCCGCGGCGGACTACCCCACCAAGCCGGTGCGGCTGCTGGTCGGCTTCGCCGCCGGCGGCCCTTCTGACATCGTCGCGCGAATCATGACGCAATGGCTGTCGGAGCATTTCGGCCAGCAGTTCATCGTGGAAAATCGTGGCGGCTCCGGCGGCAACCTCGCCGCCGCCGCGATGGTCACTTCGCCGGCGGATGGCTACACCCTGCTCTACGTGGCGCCGAACAACGCGATTTCCGCCTCGCTGTACAAAAAATTGCCCTATGACTTCATCCGCGACACCGTGCCGGTGGCCAGCCTGATGCAGTTTCCCAACATGCTCGTGGTCGCCAACGCAATGCCGGTGAAGACCGTTCAGGAGTTCATCGACTACTGCAAGGCCAACCCCGGCAAGATCTCCTATGCCTCGTCGGGCAACGGCACGTCGGTGCACATGTCGGCGGAATTGTTCAAGGCAATGACTAAATGCGACATGGTGCACGTGCCCTATCGCGGTTCGGCGATCGCCTTTCCCGACATCATCTCCAACAAGGTGCGGCTGATCTTCGAGAACCTGCCCACCGCGCTGGAGCAGGCGAAGGGTGGCAACGTGCGCGCCATCGGCGTGACCACGCCGCGGCGCTGGCCGGGACTGCCGGACATTCCGGCGATCGCCGAGACCGTGCCCGGCTTCGAGTCGGTGGGCTTCTACGGCATCTCCGCGCCGAAGGGCACGCCTCCCGAGATCGTCGAGACGCTCAACAAGGCGATCAATCTGGCGCTGAAGGACCCGAAGCTGGCGGCCCGGCTCGCCGAGGTCGGCGGACTGCCGAAGCCGATGACCCCCGCGGAATTCGGCAAACTGGTCGCCACCGAGACGGAGAAATGGCGCAAAGTGGTGGAGTTCGCCGGCGTGTCGGTGGACTGACGCCGGCCTACCCGCGCATCGCATCATAGGCCGCGACGATCGTCGCGGCCGCCTTGCCGACCTCGGCGGCGGACTGGCCGGGCTGATACAAAGCGGTGCCGATGCCGAAGCCGGTGATCCCCGCGGCGCGCCATTCGGCGAAGTTGGCCGGCCCGGCGCCGCCGACCGCGTAGATCGCGGTCTCTGCCGGCAGCACCGCGCGCATCGCCTTGATGCCCGCGGGGCCGACCACCGAGCAGGGAAAGATCTTCAGCCCGTCGGCGCCGGCCGCCAGCGCCGCAAAGCATTCCGACGGCGTCAGCACGCCGGGCCAGGATTCGAGCTTCGCCGATTTGGTGGCGGCGACGACCTCGGCGTTGAAGTTCGGCGATACCACGATGCGGCCGCCGGCCGCGGCGACCTCGCTGACCTGCTGCGCGGTCAGCACGGTGCCCGCGCCGATGGTCGCCACGGTGCCGAAGGTTTTCGCGAGATGTTCGATGGTCTGCAGCGGCTGCGGCGAATTGAGCGGGATTTCGAGGGTGGTGAGACCGGCCTCGATCAGCGCGGCACAGATCGCCTCGGCCTCCTCGGGCCGGATGCCGCGCAGAATGCCGATGATGTTTCGCGTCATGCCAGATCCTTCGTGAGTTGTTGCCAGGCCGCGCGCAGGCCAGCCAGCGTGACGAGCGTGCCGTCGGCCGTCGCGGGAGTGCGGCCGAGCGCGCGCAACGCCTCCGCATAGTGGGCCGCCTGCGCGCCATTGCCAACCAGCGTCAGCTCGGCTTCGTCCTTCCAGTAGGCCTGCGTGGCCGCCAGTTCGGCGCCGATCAGAAGCCCGGACAATCGCGCGCGCGCGCCGGCCGCCGTGAGGCCCGCAAGCAGCGCTTCGGCGCGGACCGAGAACAGCCGCCCGATGAAACCGGCGGGCTCGGCGACCGTTTCGCTGACGGCGCGGGCGAATTCGGCATCGTCCCAGCCGTCGCCATCGAGGCTGTGGCGCAGCACCGACTGCTGCGCCAGCAAGGCGAACAGCTCGCCGGTCATGACGCTGTGGAACGCGACGATCTCGCCGCCCTGCACCCTCGCCCATTTGGTATGGGTGCCCGGCAGGCAGAGCACGCCATCAAAACCCGGACGATCCAGCAATAGGCCGGCGATCTGGGTTTCCTCACCGCGCATGACGTCGGCCGGCGCAGCCTGGCTGAGGCCGCCGACGATCATCACCTGCAGCCGGGGATCGCGGGTCGGCGGGCGGCCGACCTGCTCCAGCGCCACCGGCGTGCACGGCACCTGCCGATAGGGCACCTCGACCCAGCCCTGGCGCGCGCCGACCATGCCGCAGGCCAGCACCGGCGTCGGGCGACCGGCCGGCAGCCAGTCGCCGATCAGCGCGAGCAGCGCCGGCTCGAAGCCGTCGCGGTCGAGCCTGGCCATGCCCTTGGCCGACGACGCCTCGGCGCGGATCTCGCCACTGCGGTCCAGTCCCCACACCCTGAGATTGGAGGTTCCCCAATCCACCGCGACCCAGGCGACGCCTTCCACCACGCACGCTTCTCCCGCATTTGTCGTCCGGCGCGGTGCGCCGGCTGGCGGCAGATCAGCGCAATTGGCTCTGCAAGTCTATGGTCCGGGCGGCCGCCCGCGGCATTGCCGGATCGCGGCCGGCCATGTAAGGGGTGACAGCACCGCGCGCGCGCCGCCCGGCGGGGCCTGTAGCTCAATGGTTAGAGCCGACCGCTCATAACGGTCTGGTTGCAGGTTCGAGTCCTGCCGGGCCCACCAATGATTTGAGGCACTTCCCGCATCTGACGGCGCACCGAAAACGGCACCGCCCCAGAAACCGCCCCGGAAACTCCGTTTATCTGTTCCTTATTCGTACCGCTTGCGTCTTCGCACCCATCGCATTGTTCGGTGGAAACAACTGGCACCGCGTGTTTTTGGTTGGTACCTTTCCGACGCGACACCTGAGATTGTCCGTGGGGAAACGATGCGCGATCCGACAAAAGATTTGCTGCGCAGCATTGAAAGAAACGCAGAGCGTGCATTCACGCCTACAGACCACGGCCTTCTAAGACAGGCAGAAGAGACAGCCGGTCACATTTCACCGAAAGCGGTGATGGACGAATACGACCGGCTATTGGAGCGAAAATTACATCCGTGGCGGTCACTCTGGTCTCGATTAACCGGCGGGTAATTCGCTGCAGCAAATTACTGCCTCGATTTTCTTACGCTCACTTGAGGACCGTTTATGGAAATTGCAATCGGCCTCGTGGCCATCGTCATTGTTGGCTATTTAGTGCTCAATGGCAGACGCAACTCGGACCCGCTTAACAGAAAGTGTGCGGCTGAGATTTGCGAGTACCTAGCAACCTCGCAAACACCCGATCCTAGCGACGTTCGGGCAATATTCATGAACAATGCAAGGTACCAAGCCCAAGCAATGCACGTTGTATCAATGGTGCCCGCCCTACTTCTGAAAGCTGGCTATCCGAAGGATGCTGCAATGAGCGTCGCGCCGCTGATCAGGACCGTGGCACTAACCCTCCCCAAATAACCTCATCCATCTTGAATGACCCAAGCCCCGCAAACGCGGGGCTTTTTGCGTTCCATCCCCTCGCCCATAAATCGAAACCTCGCGTATCCTCATTTTCGAGGGCGCATCGCCGTGGCTTAAAATGACTGAAAAAGTAGAAGCTGAAACCGTGTCAGATCGGGCTGCGCGCCTTGCTGACCTAATCGAAGGCGTTGGTGTGCCTTGCACCAACGCCATCCTAGAGGAGCCCCAGGCAGCCACCGCGCGCACCTTCGGCTTCGACGTCAAAGACATGAACGAAAACTACGCCGTCGCGATTTGGGGCGGCAAGGCCGTAGTGATCAACGAGCAACCCGCCGGCCCGATCAATGATCGCGTCCGAGTGATGTCATTCGAGTCTATGAATCAGTGGTTCGCAAATAAGCCGACCGAGATCGTCGGCGCCGACGGCAAGGTTAAAACTGTCACATGGGCAAAGGCGTGGCAGACCCACAGGGATCGCCGTCAATATAACGGCGTAGTGTTCTTCCCAAACCCGGATGGTGCGAAGTGTGAGCCTGGTTACCTCAATCTGTATCGAGGTTTTAGTGTTGCCCCGTCGCCGGCCGGTTCATGCTCAATCTTCAAAGATCATCTTTTGACGAATGTCTGCAACGGCGACGCGACTCTGTACGCGTATGTGTTTGGGTGGTTTGCGCACATGATGCAGAAGCCACGCGAGCGGATTGGCACCGCGCTTGTACTGCGGGGTTCGCGAGGCTCGGGCAAAAGTAAAGTAGGTGAAGTGATAGGTTCGCTGATCGCCGCCCATTACTTCCCCGTTGACGATCCCCGCTATATCGCCGGCCAGTTCAATAGCCATTCGGCAAGCTGCCTCTTTCTACACGCTGACGAAGCTGTATGGGCGGGTGACAAGCATGCCGAGGGACGGCTCAAAAGCCTGATCACGAGCGCGGTGCAGATGATCGAGGCAAAAGGCGTCGATCCTATTCGCATGCCGAATTACACGCACGTACTTATGACCTCTAATGAATATTGGGTTGTTCCAGCGGGGGAGGATGAACGCCGATTTTGTGTACTTGATGTCGGATCGCACTGCGCACAAAACAACGAATACTTTAGACAGATGGACGAACAGCTTGACACCGGCGGGCGCGAACGGCTGCTTTTTGAATTGCAAACATTCGATTTGGCGTCCGTAAACCTATGGAAGATTCCGCAAACTAAGGCGTTGCTAGACCAAAAACTCCAATCGCTCGATTCCATCAACGATTTTTGGTTCAACCGACTTCATGACGGCCTGCTAGTTAGCGAGGATGACTCCTGGCGCGAACAGGTCATCAAGGCCGATTTTTACAGTGCCTATTTGAAGGACTCAGCACGCATAGGCATTGGCCGAAAGCGCGGCGAGGCCGAGTTCTGGAAGCGAATGCTAAAACTTGCTCCAGGGCTAGGCGACAAAGCTTTGCCCGGTCATGCCCCACCACTCGCGCTTGATCGAGGCCAGCGAGCCGTGCACCTTGACCGTCACGCCGGCGTGCTTGCCGGCATCCTGCAACACGTCGCCGAGGGTTTTATCGTCCCAATGCTTTTCCCTCGGCTCTTTCACCTTGGACTCGGTGTCGGCCGACTTCGCGGTGATCGACATCATGCGGCCCTGGCCGCGACCGCCGGTCGACAGCACGTCCTCGATTTTGCCCTCGAAAACCACCGACGCGCCGCCCTCGCCTTCCCATCCGAGCGAGATCGAGATCGGATCATTTTTCGACGGCATCGCGATCCGGCCGCCGTCGTCATCCAACTCGATCGACGCGGTGTCGGCGTTCAAGCCGGCCGAGTCCGTCACCGAAATTTCAGTGACGAGCGCATTAAAGCCGGCACCGACCGGCGAGCCGCCGACCGATACCGAAAACACTGCTTTGCGGCGCATGCGCTAATCCCACAACGTGATGACGGGCAAGGCGTTGACAGCGCCAGGCGTCGGCACCTCGATTTCGACCAGCGTGCCGACAGGCAGGATCGGGCCGAGGGCGGCGAGGCCCGGATTGATGTCTAGCGTGCGCTCGACCATGCCAGGCGTCGCGGCCCGAAACCGGCGCCACAGCAACAAATCAAGCGTCGTCGCCTCGTGCGCGACGAGCAGCGTTTCTTTCGACGGCATTGGATCACCCGAACAGGCTAAACAGGTTAGCGATATAGCTGGCCGCGCTCGGCGGATCGTCACGCATCAACTCGATTTCGAATTCGATCATGCGACCGATACCGCGCCCGTCGAGGTGACTTGACGACTCGCGCACCCGCTCGATCAGAAACCAGCCGAGCGGCGTGCCATCGCCGCGCAACAGCAATTGCGGCGCGCCGCTGTCGCGCAACGCGTCGAGAATGGCAAGCTCGCCGAGGCCGCCGAGTTTGTGCGGGAACAGCTTGCCGCGAAACGAAATCCGCTCATCGCCGGCGCCGACGAATTCGTGCCCCTTGCGCCGGCCGAGCAAATCCTTAGAGGCGAAGTCGGCCGCGTGCGAGCGGTCGACCTCGTGAGTGTTGAAGGGCGCGACCTCGAAATCGAGCGGGCCGAGAGCGTACAGCATTAGGAATACTCCGAGTCCACAAAGCTACCGCGCGACCGATCGTCGATCAGCGCGCCGAGTTTAGTTGACGTGTCGCGCGCGGATTGCTTGCCAGGCGCGGCGCCGCCTGATGGCGCGTTGACCTTCGGCGAGATCGTCGGCGAGGCCGAGAAATTCAACATGCCTTGCATGCGCCCGACCGATGCAGCGACCGCCGCCTCGGCCGCGCTCAACTGGCCCTGCAGATTTTCCGTGAACGCCGCGCCGGTTTTCTGCCCGGCATCGGCAGCCGGGCCGGCGCCGTTTAGCTTGTTGAGCATGCCTTGCATTTGATCGCCGACATCGCCGAGCGAGTCGTCGGTGCCTGGCGCCGAGGTTTCCGGCGCGTGCTTCATGTCGCCGAAATTCGGCTTCATGGCGTCGAGCCGCGCGGCGGCGGCGGCCTTGATATCAGCCTCGCGCTTGGCGAGCATATCGACAATTTCCGGCGAGCCGGTCGAGATCGCCGAGGCGAGGCCGGCGTCGCCGGACATCGCGCCGAGCATGCCGTTTTCGCGAACGTCCTTGAACCCTTCCGGGTTGTTCTTGATGATCTCGGCCGCGACCACGGCAGCGGTTGCGCCGCCGGCGAGCACGCTGCCGATCACCGCAGCCGGGCCGGCGACGACACCCGACGCCGCGCCGAACACGCCCGGAAAGATCGAGCGCAACGCCGTCGAGGCGAGCGCCGAGCCAGCGACGAGACTGCCGACAGCGGCGGCCATCTGGCCGACAGCCGAGCCGCCCGACTTCGCGGATTCCGCGAGGCCGTTGATCAACGTCGCAAGCTTGTCGAGGCCGGTTTGTCCGTCGTCAGGCAATTTGAGACTGATCAGGCATTTCGAGAAGAGAGGCTCTGGCTCATCAGGGTTAGAGTTTAAGCGGCCTGCAGTCGGTGCTGCAAGCGTCGGTTCGCGATGGTGGCAAGTTTAATGCGTCTGCGTTCTGCGAGGATCCTCTGCGCTCTGCCGAAGTAAACGTCGGCAGGTGTTACGTTTTCGATGCTCTCATGATATCGAACATGATTGTAGTGCTCGACAAAGGCTCCAATCTGTCGGTCGAGATCTCCGGGTAAATAATAGTTTTCCAGTAGGATCCGGTTCTTCAGGGTCTGGTGCCAACGCTCGATCTTGCCCTGGGTCTGTGGGTGATAGGGTGCGCCCCGCACATGCAGCATGCCCTTGTCCTCGAGCCAGTCAGCCAGATCGCCTGCAACATAGGATGCGCCGTTGTCGCTTAGCAGCCTTGGCCGATGCACAACGGTGGCGCTGTCGAGGCCCGATGCGGCCAGAGCTTGGTCCAGCGTGGCCGTGACGTCGGAAGCGCACATAGTGGGGCCGAGCCGCCAGGCCACGATGAAGCGCGAGAAGTCGTCCAACACCGTCGACAGATAATACCACCCCCAGCCGGTGATCTTGAGGTAGGTGAAGTCCGTCTGCCAGAGCTGATTGATCGCGGTGGTCTGGTCCTTGAACTCGTTCGCCGCCTTGATCACCACATAAGCCGGGCTGGTGATCAGGTCATGCGCCTTCAACAGCCGATAGACCGATGCCTCGGAGACGAAGTACTTTTTCTCGTCGGTGAACCGCACGGCCAGCTCCCGCGGCGACAGCTCAGGAACCTGCAGCGCCAAGTCGATGATCTGGCTGCGGACGTCGTCCGGAATGCGATTCCAGACGCGATCCGGTTGGGAGCGATGATCGCCCAGCGCTTCGATCCCACCCTCACGGTAACGATCGTACCATCGGTAAAAGGTGGCGCGTGGAATGCCGAGCTTGTCCAGCGTGCGTTTGGCAGGCAGATGCGATCGCTCCACCAGCTCGATAATTTCTGCCTTCTCGGATGCGGGATACCTCATGCCTCGTCCTCCCCATCCCCGCTCATATTTTTTTTAAGCAGACGGTTCTCGAGAGTGAGATCGGCCACGACCTCCTTCAACGCGGTGGCCTCACGACGAAGATCCTTCACCTCGCCGGGCGTTGCGGCTCGTGCGGTGTCACCGGCCAATCGGCGCTTGCCGGCCTCAAGGAACTCCTTGGACCAGCCGTAATACATCGAGGCGGCGATGCCTTCCCGACGGCAGAGCTCGGAGATGTTCTCCTCACCCCGCAGCCCCTCCAGGACGATGCGGATTTTCTCCTCGGCCGAATAATGCCGACGCGTCTGACGCCGGATGTCCTTCAGCACTTGTTCTGCGGGCGCTTTGCCCGGTCCGGATTTCTGCTTCATCTTCGCTCCTTACGGCTACGATGAACCAGAAATCCTCCCTTCGTGAAGTCCCTCAATTTGTCTCAGGGGTGCTGACGGGGAACAAACGGGAACGTCACCAGCGATTGGGCCTCGAAGGCGCCCACGAATAGTCCGATGTCGGCTTCCTTGTTGCGCACCATTTCCAAAGTGCCTTCCGATCCCTGCTCCTGCAGGTCGATCTCAATATCGGGGTGAAGCTCGGCGAACCGTGATAGATCGGCGGCCAGCCGGCCTAGCAGCACCGAGCTGGACGACGCGACGCGCACATAGCCGCGCATGCCTGACTCATGCTCGGTGAGAAGATGTTCCGCGCGATCCACCAGATGGAGGATATCGCGAGCGAACCTGAGAAATGTTTGGCCCGCCGCTGTGGGCTGCACGCCGTGCGGCTTTCGGGTCAGTAGAGCCGTGCCGGCATCATGCTCGAGGATTTGGATTCGCCGGCTGGCGGCCGACGCTGCGATGCCGAGCCGGTCTGCCGCACGCGCGATGCTTTTTAGTTCACAGGCAATCGTGAAAAGCTGTAAAGTTCTGAAATCATTCCAGTAAATAATCGACCCTCACAGTTGTCACCACGCGGTGAGCCACAGAGCTAAGGTAAACGCGAACCAGAGCACATGGCAACGTCCGACTGATAGGCTCGTTCTTGCACGCCGCTTTGCGCGGAAAGCAGCCATTGTGCTGCGACATACAAGCCAACTGATGACAACCTCATCTGGCAGATCATCTCCTACGCCAGCGAGATGTCGAGCCAACCGAGGTTGTTGATCGTGATGCGGTCGCCGACGTTGACCACTACCGTTGTGGTTTCGGCCTCGACGATCGCGGGACCTTCGATTTCATGACCCGGCCTCAGCAAATTCGCTGCATACACCGGAACTTCCTTCCAGGCCCCGAAGAACGCGTTACGTTTGCCTGACGGCGCGCAGGCAGAAAGCGCAGGGGTCGCGCGCGACACGCTTGCCGCTTCCGGAATGATGCCGACCGCCGCCACGCGCGCATTGACGAATACGACTTCCTGATCCCGCGACGCATAGGTGTAAAGTTCTTCGTGGCGGCGATGGAACAGTGCTTCGATACGATCGACAATATCGTCGGACGCCCAGTCGAGATCGTCCAACGGAACGTCGATCTCGAATATCTGTTCGCCGTAACGCATCTCCGCGGAGCGTTCGACGACGACCTTGCCGCCGAACCACGATTGCAGCCGGCCGGTCGCTTGCCCTTCGAGATCAGCGAAAATGCTGCGCACCTCCGACTGCGTGATGCGCTGGCCTGCGCTGTAGTGCGTACAGCTGACCTCATAGCGCAGATCGCTTGTCAACATGCCCCAAGCCGACAGCACGGAGGCCGCGGTCGGCACGATGATGCGCTTGATCTCGAGCTCGCGCGCGACTTCAGCGGCATGCAGGCCGGCTGCGCCGCCGAAGCTGAGCATCGCGTAGCGCCGTGGATCGACGCCGCGGCGCAGGGTCATAAGTCGAATGCCGTCCGCCATGCGGAGATTGACCATACGGTAGACGCCCGCCGCGGCATCCTCGCGGGACAGGCCGAGCGATGTCGCGAGACGGTCGACGGCCGCTTCAGACGCCGCGCGGTCCAGCGGACGCTTGCCGCCCATGAAGGCGGATGCATCTAGATAGCCGAGAATGACATTGGCATCGGTGACGGTCGCCTCGACGCCGCCATTGCCGTAGCAGGCCGGCCCCGGCACCGAACCGGCACTTTCGGGGCCGACACGAAACGTGCCGCCGGCGTCGACCGTCGCGATCGAGCCGCCGCCGGCTGCGATGCTCGCGATGTCCAGGCTGCGCAGCGCGATGCGTTGATCAGCAAGACCGCCATCGGCTGACAGCGACGCGCGACCATCGGTGATCAGCGAGATGTCGGTGCTGGTGCCGCCCATGTCGAACGGAACGAGGTCGGGTATCCCCAACAACTCGGCGCAGCGCCGGCATCCGGAGATGCCGCCGGCGGGGCCGGACAGGACAGTGCCGGCAGCGAGGCGCGCCGCTTCGGCGACCGGTGCCATGCCGCCGTGAGACAGGATGATGAACAACTGGTTGGCGAGACCGGCCTCTTTCAATCGCGTTTCCAGATTGGTCAAATAACGCCGCACCGCCGGCTCGACATAGGCGTTGACGATGGTCGTCGAAACCCGCTCGTATTCCTTGATCTGCGGCAACACGTCGCTCGACCGTGACACGCTGATATCAGGCAATTCGCGCTGCAGCCGCTCGGCCGCGGCGATCTCATGCGCGGGATTGCGATAGGAATGCAGGAAGCAAATCGCGACCGACGTCACGCCCGCCACCCGTATTGCGGCAATCGCCTCGCCGAGCGAATCGTGATCGAGCGGGATCAACACCTCGCCATCCGGCCGGATTCGCTCGCGCACGCCAAAGCGTAGCTCGCGCGGCACCAGCGGCTCGGGCGGCGCGGTGCGAAGATTATAACGATCGTCTTTCAGACCTTCGCGCATCTCGATGACGTCGCGGTGGCCTTGCGTCGTGAGCAGCGCGACCGGCGCGCCTTTGCGTTCGAGCAGCGCGTTGGTGGCGACCGTCGTGCCGTGCACCAGACGATCGGTGCGGCCGAGCATCTCGGCACGCGACAGACCGAGCCGCCGCGCGAGTTCTTCGAGCCCGGTCATTACACCGAGTGACTGATCCTGCGGCGTGGACGGCGACTTCGCAAATACGGTGTGGCCGTTGCGTTCGATCGCAACCAGGTCCGTGTAGGTGCCGCCGACGTCAATTCCAATCGTAAACATCTTCAGGATACCTGCTCGGTCTTTGATTCAGTCGTGGTGAGGCCTTGCACGACATCGCGCGCGCGGGCTTGCGGCGAGCGCTGGTCGGGAGGCCCATAGCCGCCGCCGCCGCTCGACAGAATCTTGAAGCAGTCGCCGGGCAGCACCTCGATGCCGACCTCCTTGGTCCGCAACACGCGCGGCGCGCGGCCTTCCGAGATCAACGAATAATGATGCGGCTGGCCATCGCTGCCGCCGAGCATGCCGCAGGCGCCGTGCCTGGTGCCTTCGCCCGCCGTATTCGCGCGCGCGGGTTTTGCCGTCTCCATCACCAGGTCCAGCGAGACCCCGAGGCCGCCGCGATATTTGCCTTCGCCGCCGGAGTCCGCCCGGAATTCGTGATGGCGGAAATGCAACGGGAAACGCACCTCGGCGACTTCAATGCTGCCGAACTTGATGCCGCCGACCGTGTGCCATTCGCCGATCGAGGACCAGCCGTCGCCGCCGAACGACGCGCCGCCGCCGGGCCGCGCCTGGAACATGTGCCAGATGAAGCTTCGGCCGGTGCGCGGATCCTCGCCCTGGATCGCGATACGAAAGCGCCGGCTCCAGCCTGCCATCGCGCGATCCGGGCACGATGCGGACAACGCCTTGACGATTGCTTCGACGATCTCATTAGAGGGATGGCTGGTGCACATGGTCACCGGCAGGCCGGGATCGGCCCAGACGATGGTGCCCTGCTTCGCCACCACCGTAAGCGGCCGCAATGCGCCGGCATTTTTCGGAATATCGGCATCGATGAGATAGGCAAACGCCATCACCACCGCGGCCTGCATGTTCGCATGCGACGAGTTGACGAAGCTCGTGGTCTGCGGATCGGAGTCCGACAGATCGATCTCGATGTTGGTGCCTTTCTTGGTCACCCTTGCCGCGATTTTGATGTCGCTACGGCCATGACCGTCATCGTCAAGGAATGCCTCGCCATAGAATACGCCGTCCTTCCAGGTCGACAACACCGCGCGGGTCTGCTGCTCCGCGGCATCGAGGATGGTCTCTACGGCCGCCTCCACAGTCTCGCCGCCAAATTCAGCGAACAGCCGTTGCACGCGGCGTTCGCCGAGATGCGCAGCGCCGACCATGGCCGCCAGATCGCCGCGGAAATCCCGCGGGTTGCGCACGTTCAGCGCCAACATGTCGAGCAGATCATCGCGAAGCTTGCCGGCCTCATAAAGCCGGATCGGCGGGACACGCAGGCCTTCCTGCCAGATATCCGTCGCGCCGGGATTATACGCACCGTGGGTAGCGCCGCCGATGTCGCTCTGATGCGCCCGCACGATGGTCCAGTACAGCCGGCGGTCGCCATCGAACACCGGCACGAACGCCGTCAGGTCCGGAAGATGACTGCCGCCATGATAGGGATCGTTCAGCAGCACCACGTCGCCCTGCTTGATGTCCTTGAAGCGCTCCTCGACGGCGAGCGTGGCCCATGACAACGCACCGACATGAACCGGAATATGGTCGGCCTGCGCGATCAGGCGTCCGTCGATGTCGCAGATACCGAGCGAGAAATCCCGGCTTGAGTTCAGTATCTGCGAATAGGACGTGCGCAGCATCGCTTCGCCCATCTCGTTGACGATCGAACTCAGGCGATGTTGCACGACCGAGCGGGTTATGGGATCGATTTTCAAAGTCATCGCGAGCCTGCTTGCGAAAAAGAGATTCGGTCCGGCGCAGCATGACGCCGGCCGGAGCAGCCGTGGTACCAAGGTCGACGATCAGCCGAGCGCGGCGACCTCTTGCAGCGCACCCGCCGCCGCCTCGACGATGGTATCGACATCGGCATCGGACATCGGCAACGACAGCGCCATCAATCCGTAATTCGCCGCGAAGATTCCGCGATTAAGCAACCCCGCATTGAACACAGTCTGCCGCTTCGTCTCGGCATCGTTCAGATAAGCCGAGCGATAGTCGCGGATTTGGCGATCCGTGAAATGGATCTTCAGCAACGAGCCCAGGCCGACGGTGCGACCGGGCACGCGGGTGTTGCGAAAAGCGGCGTCGATGCCGTCGCGGACCGCCTGGCCGATCTTGTCGAGCCGCGCGAACGCCGCATCGTCGAGCAATTCCATGGCGGCGATGCCGGCACGCATGGTGACGGGGTTGGCCGAGAAGGTACCGCCGTGCGGCAGCGCCGGCTTGCCCGAGGACGGATCGAACACCGACATGAACTCCTTGCCGCCCGCGATGGCGCCAACCGGGAAGCCGCCGCCAATGATCTTGCCGAGCGTAGTGAGATCCGGCTCGATACCCCACAGGCCCTGTGCGCCGTGATAGCCGAGGCGGAAGGTGATGACCTCGTCGAAGATCAGCAGCGCGCCGACTTCGCGAGTCACTTCGCGCAACGCCTCCAGATAGGCCTTGTCGGCCGGCACCAGCCCTGCCCTGTTCGGCATCGGGTCGACCAGCACGCAAGCGAGTTCCGCACCATGCTCGCGAATCAGGCTCACCGCCGCTTCGATGTCGTTGAAGGGAATCGTCACCACATCGGCCAGCACGTTCTCCGGTGTGCCCCTGGCATAGGGGACGGAGACCGGCGCGTTGCCGCCCCAAGCCGACGGCGTCGGATCGAGGCTGACTTCGGCATAGTCGTAGGAGCCATGATAAGCGCCCTCGCATTTCGCGATCTTCGGACGGCCCGTATAGGCACGCGCCGCCTTCAGGGCCATCATCACGGCTTCGGTGCCGGAATTGGCGAAACGGACCTGATCGACCGACGGCAGCCGCGCCGCCAGGAGCTCGGCGAGATCGACTTCGGACTCAGTCGGCATGCCGAACGCCGAACCGAGCGCCGGCTGCTTGGTGGCCGCTTCGATCAGCGCCGGATGCGCATGGCCGTGGATCAGCGAGGTGAAGTTGTTTATGCAATCGATATACTCGTTGCCGTCGAGATCCCGCACGCGGCAGCCGGCGCCCGATGCTGCATAGATCGGGAACGGCTTCATGAAAACGGTGGTGCGGGTGTTACCGCCCGGCAGACTGTTCAGCGCGCGCTGGTAGAGGTCGCGGGAACGATCATGATTGTTCGGATACATATTGCTTCCTTGGATTTCAGGTTTAACGGCCCAGATAGGCTTCGCGCACGCGCGCATTATGCTTGAGCTCGCTGGCCGGTCCTTCGAGCACGATGCGCCCGGTTTCCAGCACATAGGCACGGTCAGCGACTGACAACGCCAGCACGGTGTTCTGTTCGACGACCAGGATAGTCAGGCCGGACTTGCTGATCAGCCTGACGCGCTCATAGACCTCCTCGGCAAGCCGCGGCGCGAGGCCGAGCGAGGGCTCGTCGAGCAACAGCAATTTCGGCCGCGCCATCAACGCACGTCCGATCGCCAGCATCTGCTGTTCGCCGCCGGACAGCGACCAGCCGAGCTGCTTGCGGCGTTCCTTCAATCGCGGGAACAGTTCAAAGACGCGGTCGAGATCGGCCGCGATGGACTGGCCCCAGCGACGCCAACTGACGGTGGCCAGCGTCAGGTTTTCCTCGACCGTAAGCCCTGGAAAGATCCGACGCCCTTCTGGGGCCTGCGCGATGCCCCGGGCCACGCGACGGTCGGTAGACCAGCCGGCAATCGAGGTGCCCTCGAGCTGGATGTCGCCGGTTGACACCCGGTTGAGGCCGGAGATCGTATGCAGCAGCGTCGTCTTTCCTGCGCCGTTGGAGCCGATCAGCGCGACCGTTTCACCGGCATCGACGTGAAGGGTCACGCCCTGAAGCGCAACGATGTCGCCATGCGCTACGACGAGTTCGTTACACGTCAGCATGGACATATCCTTCGCCCAGATAGGCCGACAGCACGGCGGGGTTTGCCCGGATTTCCGCCGGCGTTCCTTCCGCGATCTTGCAGCCGAAATTGAGTACGAAGATGCGCTCGGCGAGGCGCATGACCATGCCCATGTTGTGCTCGATCAACACGATGGCGAGCCCATGGGAGGCGCGCAGTTGCGTCAGGCGATCGACCAGTTGGTCGACCTCGCCGGAATTCAGGCCTGCCGCCGGCTCGTCCAGCAGCAGCACGTTCGGCCGGCAGGCAAGCGCGCGCGCGAGCTCGACCATGCGACGGCGGCCGTAGGAGAGCGATCCGATCGCCTTGTGCGCTTCGTCGGCGAGTCCGGTCTGCGTGATGACCTCCATCGCAACCTCGCGCAGGCCGGCCTCGCTGAGATCGCCACGGATCGCCGCGCCGGTCATCACGTTTTCCAGCACGGTGAGCCGCGCGAAAACGCGGCCATGCTGGAATGTGCGACCCAGTCTGGCGCGGATGCGCCGGTTGGTCGCCATCCGTGTGATGTCGTTGCCGTCGAGCACTACATGTCCTTGGTCGGGCATCGCCAGCCCGGTCAGGACGTTCAGCAGCGTCGATTTGCCCGCGCCGTTCGGTCCGATCACCGCAACGAACTGGCCCTTCTCCACCGTCAGATCGACATCCGCCAAAGCGGCAAGACCGCCGTAGCGTTTGTGAACGCCGCGCGCTTCCAACACCGTCATGACGTGGCCTCCGGTGCGGCCACGGGGGCCGGCGACACACGCTTGCGCGGCCTTCGCAGCCGCTGCCCAAGCCCGACAAGCCCGGTCGGCAGGAACACCAGTATGACCAGCATCAGTAGGCCGAAAAAGAACAGGTAGGCCGTTCCCAGGAAGCGAAGCCATTCCGGCAGGAAGGTGAGCAGGATCGCGCCGAGAATCGCACCGATAATGGTGCCCTCGCCGCCGACGATCAGCATCGCGAGATAGGTGATCGAATGCGCATAGGTGAAATCCTCCGGCGCCACGAACCGGACATGCAGCGCGAACAGACATCCCGCGATAGCCGCACAGATCGCCGAAAGCACAAAGGCCGTGATCTTGACGCGCGTGGTATCGATCCCGATCATCTCCGATGCGATCTCGTCATCGCGCACCGCCATCATCTCACGGCCATGACGCGACGCATGTAACATCGCCGCAATGACCGCGACCGCAGCGAGCACCACAAGCACCAGCCACAGGAACTGATGTTCACCCGAGAAATCGAACGCTCCGATTGCCAGTCCGGGAATGCGCGCGATGCCGTTGGTGCCGCCGGTGAGCGAGATCCAGTTCGACGTCACGATGTAAAAGGAGACGTTGAGGCCGAGCGTCGCCAGCGCCAGATAGTGACCGCGCAGGCGCAGCAGCGGAAAGCCGATCAACGCAGCCAGCACCGCGGTGGCGGCCACCGCAGCAGGCGCCGCGAGCCACGGCGACCAGCCGCAAGTTGTGGTCAGGATCGCAAGGCCGTAGGCCCCCATCCCGACAAAGGCCGCGTGGCCGAGCGAGATCAGGCCAGCATAGCCGAACGCGAAATTCAGGCCGATCACCGCCACCGCGGAGATTGCCGAAAGGTTCAGCAGCCGCAAATAGTATTCCGGCAGTACAAGCGACAGCAGGCCGCCAAGGACGAGGATCGCCACGGCGATCAAAAGGGGAGCGCGCATCGCCATCGGATCAACCCCGGTCCTGGATCTTCTCGCCGAACACGCCCTGCGGACGAACCAGCAAGAAGATGATCATGATGCCGAACGAGATCAGATCCTTGTAAGCCGACGATACATACGACGCGCCGAGCACTTCGCTGAGCCCGACGAAGAGGCCGCCGACGATGGCGCCCGGCAGGCTGCCGAAGCCGCCGATAATCGTCGCCGCGAACGCCTTCAGCGCAATCGGATCACCCATGTTGACGTCGGCGAACCACATCGGCCCCAGCATCAGGCCGGCAACACCGGCGAGGACGGCCGCCAGCACCCATGACAGCGCCAACAGCCGATTGACCTTGAGCCCCATCAGCTTGGCGGCCTGCAGATCCTGCGCGACGGCGCGCATGCCGATGCCGACGGAGGTGCGGTTGAACAACAGCCATAGGCCGCCGACCATGAGGGCCGTGGCGCCCACTACGCCCAGCGCGTGGGTCGAAATGATGGCGCCGCCGACAACGACAGCGCTGTCCTCGACGGGCGACGGCAGACGGAACGGCCACGATCCGAACGTCAGCAATGCCGCATTCTGCATGGTGATGCTGATTGCGACGGTGCCGATGATGATCGTGACGATCGACCCGCGCCGCAGCGGCAGATAAACGGAGATGAAAAACAGCAGGCCGAACAGCGCCATGATCAGCAGCGCCGCGCCATAGGCGACGGGCCACGGAAACTGGGCATTGATGAGCGTCGCAACGCCGGCAAATGTGCCAAACATCACGAATTGCCCGGCAGCAAAATTGACCACGCCGGTCGCCGAATAGACGATGACGAATCCGATCGCCGCCAGCGCGTAAACGCTTCCGATCGCCAATCCGTTGACTAGCAACTGTACGAAATCCGCCATGAGGCCCCTGCTCGTTGATACCCCCGCGACCGCTTCAGCAATCGCGGGGCCGTTCATGTGATGGTCAGTTGAGCGAGACCGGCTGCACCAGTTCGAGCGTCTTGGTGCCTTGCTTGGCCTTGACGATTGCAAGGTCGCGAACACCGTTGCCCTTGGCATCATAGGCGTAGACATGGCCAATACCCGGCCAGTCCTTGACCGCCGCGAGCCACTCGCGTAACGCCTTCGGGTCGGTGCCGACCTTGCGCATGCCGTCGGCCATCAGCAGCGCGCCATCATAGTAGGCAAGGCCGTAGGGATCGGGATCGATGCCGAACTTGGTCTTGAAGCGCTCGACGTAGTCCTTCATCTTGCCGCCGACGCTGACATCCATGAAGGCATCGACGACGCCCCAGACCCCATCGAGATCAGCCGGTGATAATAGCTGCATGGCAGCCGGCACCAGGGCCGCCGACGACGTCACCAGCGGCATCTTGAAACCGAGCATCTTGGCCTGGCGCAGCACCAGGGCGCCGTCCTGCGGATAGTTGAAGATCAGGATCGCGTCGGCGCCTTTACTGCGCAGGCTGAGCAGTTGTGCCGAGAAGTCCTTGTCGTTCTGGCCGTAGGCCTCCATGCCGACGATCGGCGTACCCGCGGCTTCGAAGCGCTTGGCAGCGGTTTGCGCACCGCCCTGCCCGAAATCGTTCTGGATGTAGAGAATACCGGGCTTCTTGGCCTTGATCACGTCGGTCGAGGCCTTCACCATGCCCTCTGCGGCGACGCTGTCCGCCGGACGGATGCGGAACATCCATTCGTTGCCGCCGTCGGCCACGGCATCGGCACCGCCGGCGTACATGGCCGGGATCTGCACCTTCTTCAGCTCGGGCGCGACCGCAAGGTTCTGCGTCGAATAGCTCGACAGGAAAAAGAACGCCGGCTTGGTCTCTTGCGCAAGCTTGACGAAGGCGTTCACGGCGGTGCCGTTGGAGGCCTGTGTATCCTCGAAAACGATCTTGATTGCGCGGCCGTTGATGCCGCCGGCCTTGTTGATGTCCTCTTCGGCCATCGCCAGCGAGTTTTGATACTGCTTACCGGTCAGCGACAGCGGCCCCGTCATCGGCACCGTGGCGCCGACAAGGATCGGCCCCGTCTGCTGTGCATGCGCCGTGCCGACGAAGGATAGCATCAGCGCCGCCATCATCGAACCGAGAAAATCTTTTCGCATGATCCCCACTCCGCGTCTCCTTCACAAAATTAATGAGCACTGCGCAGCCTCACTGGATTTGAGGCCTTGACTAGCCGTTCCGTTTTTCGGAACATAATTCCGAATACCGAAACCGTATCTGTCGATCCCTTGGTAAGTCAAGCTGCACAAATCGGCATGCGCGCCCAACAATTGGTCAGATCAGATGTCTGAAGACGATTCGTCGCCCGGCCCGCTCGCGCGTTACATCGACGTCCTCGAAGTGATCGCAACTTTTTCCGGCGCGATCACGCTTACAGACGTCTCATCTATCCTCGCGCTACCAAAAACAACGGCGCATCGCCTTTTGAAGGGTTTGGTGCGTTCAGGACTCGCTGCCGAGGGCGACGCTGGCCGCACCTATCATGTCGGCGAGCGCTTGACGCGGCTGTTGCATGCCGGTGCAGACGACGCCTGGTACGCCTCCTTGGCTGGTCCGCATTTGCGCGCGTTGACAGAGGCGACGACGGAGACCTGCTACCTAGCGCGTCTGATTGGCGCACGCGTCGTAGTTGCGATCTCTTACTCACCGGACGTTAGATGGCGGGGTTATGTTCAACCCGGTATCGAGATGCCTGTGAACGCTGCTGCGACCGCCAAGGCGATTATGGCGTTCCAGAGCAGGGAGTTGATCGCCGAGGCTTTGTCGCACGAATTGCCGAGGCCCACCGTGAACTCCCGCACCAGCAGGAAGTGGATCGAACAAGAGTATGCCAAGGTGAGGACAAGCGGATATGCCACCTGCATCGGCGAGATCGACGAGGGCCTGGCTGCTATCTCCGTCCCGGTCCTGCTGCCGAGTGGAGCTGTTCTTCACTCTGTCGGCATGACCGGCCCGCTGGAGCGCATCATGAACAAGCAACTGCCGTCGCGTATCGCCGCTCTAAAGACCACGGCGGCCATCCTGGCGAAAGCGTTGGCTCTCGGCACGGCGATCAGGGAACGAAGCATATCATGACTTGATCTGGCGGCTTTGCGCCATAAGCGGCCTGTGGGTGACGCTGCTCCATTTTTGAAAACGCAGCGGTGTGGTGGCTTAAAGCGCCAATAACGACCTTTAGCAGTCTGCTGAAAAACCCTAGATTTGAGAGTTTTCTTGTCTCTCTGCGGTCGTTATCGAAGTGGGGAGCGGTGAGGGAGCGCGCTTATCGGCGGGGTGCCGGGGTTGTCCCCGAAGCCGGTGGCCTATGCTGCGAGCAGTTTGGGGATGCGGATCAGATTGTAGGCGATCAGGTTAAGGAGAAAGTCGGCGGCGACGCGACCGATGCCGCGATGCTTGGTCTTGCGCATGGTGCCGTGTTGTTTGCCCCAGCCGAAGATGCACTCGATCATCGCTCGGCGTGATTGCGACATGCCATAGCCGGGATGTCGTGTGGTGCGATCGTCGATGGCGCTGGTGCGGGTCTTGCCGGCTTTGGTGACGGCGTTGTTTTGCGTCACATGCGGCGTCACGTCGATGGCGCGAAGCTTGGCCACATGATCGGCGGTGTCGTAGGCCTTGTCCTCACCGGCCGTGATGCGGCGGCGGGCCGTCTTGCGCCGAGCCTTCAACATCGTCTCCGAAGCGCGGCGCTCGGCCGTGCCATTGGCGTGCGTAACCATGCCGGCGACTGCCAGGCCATGCCGGTTCTCCATGGTCGCGTGGCCCATATAGCAAAGCCTGGCCTCGCGCCCGGCCGCCTTGCGGTAGAGCCTGCTGTCGGGATCGCTGGTGCTGGCATGGGTGTCGTTCTTGCGCTTCTGGCCATGGAAATTGGCGCCGTTGTCATCGTCGCCACTGCCGTCCTTGGGACGAAAGCTCTTCTGCGAAGCCCAGGCTTCGATCAGCGTCCCGTCCACCGAAAAATGCTCGTTCGACAATAGCGGCCTGACCTGGGAATGGTTCAGGAGCCTGGCCATGAACTTCGCAAACACCTCGCCGTTCTGCAGCCTGTCGCGGTTCTTGGTGAAGGTGGTCGGGTCCCAGACCGGATCGTCCGGTGAAAGCCCTACGAACCAGCGATATAAAAGATTATAGTTCGGCTGCTCCATCGGCTGGCGTTCCGAGCGGATGCCGTAGAACACCTGCAGCAACAGCGCGCTCAGTAATTGTTCGGGAGGAATCGAAGGACGTCCCTCGCTGGCGTAAAGCTTCGCCAGGCTACGGCTCAACTCACCCAGCACATCCCGGACAAGCTCGCGGATCTTCCTCAGAGGGTGGTTCGTCGGCACCCGCTTGTCTGGTGAAATGTACGAAAACAACCCGCCCTGATCCACAAAATTGCCGCGCATGCTCGTCTCCACCGATTCGAGATGACAAAGTGAATCATCAAGAAAACCGCTTGGCGAGCTGGTTTTTCAGCAGACTGTTAGGGTACTTGAAAGCCCCTTGGAGTAAGTTCGACAAACCCAATTAGAACTACCCTGGGTCTTTTCCGACGGACGATTGGAGGCTACGGCAATGTGCGAAATCTAGCTCGATGGCTTTCGAAGCTAGATGCTTCGCGATATCGTTTAAGAAAATAGACTGTTGACTTGGACGAAAAGTTCTCTATTTGTTCTTTTTCATGAAGAACGTAATCGCAAACGCCATTTCCTCGAGCATGCGCACACGGCGCATCGCAGCGGCGCGCGCTTCCCACATACGCATACGCTGAATTCTTAGGTCCGAGCATTCAAAGTCTTCCCGGATGAATCCATCCGCTTCGAGACGAGCGTATTCATGCCAAAAGCACAGCGTTATGTTGAGAATTCCGACTTCGTTGCCGACCTGCTTGCCGGTATCAAAGATGAAGCATCCGTCCTCTCCTTTGCACCGAAGAACACCGTTCGATGCACCGGCCGTCCCTTGTTCAGGTCGCAACTTGCCCGCGACGTCGGTTGCCTTCTCGATATTGATGTATCGGTGATCTCTTGGGCCTGCTTGCCCATGGTCCTCAGCCGCCGCAGTCGGCGGCACGTTCCAGATTTCGCCGTAACCCGGGCGACAGGCGTCAGTTTAGTTGATATCGCTCCGGCCTCAGCGAAACGGGCACCGCCGGACTGGTCGTCGGACGCCGCGCATGCGCTCGGCTATGACTATGAGCTTTGTCACGAAGCTGCCGTCCGCAGTGATGCCCGGCTCGAGAACGCAAGGGACCTTCTTCAATACGCGCGTTGCAAGGCGTCTCTCGGCGACCGCCTTCGCATTCTGACCCTACTTGAAGAACATGGCTCCATGCCACTCTCGACGTGCCTGGAAGCCGTGCGCAATGGATATGACGCGATAGCCGTCATTGCCGTGTTCTCGACTTCGGCTTGGTACTTGTTCACACCGGAAATTGCCGCATCATAGCCGGTATCGACGCCCTTGGCGCCTGGCCCGAGGGACTTCGCATACTGTTGCGCCGTCTCCAGATCCTTCTTGAAGCTGTCGAGCCGGACCTGCGCGACGGCGATCTGCTCATCCAGACCAAGCTTCAGGCCGATTCCGGTCACGCGGGACAGGCCCGCGCCTATAGAATCCCAAGCGTTCGACGCAGCATTGCCTAGCGCCGTGAGGTAGTCGTGCAGACCTTGTCAAGTCGGGAATTGGTGTTGGGACGAGAGCGGGCTCTACCAAACCTGACATAAGTTCCGGTGAAGCTCTCAAGAAAACGCTTCTGTCGGTTCGATCCATTGGCTACCGGCCGGCGCTCCGCCTTTAGAATCAGAATCCCCGCAACAATGCCAGGTTCTTGGAGTCGTCCATTGATTTTGGAGTTACAATTTACAAAAAATTAGCTATTCGGCTCAATCCTCCCCATTGATCCTTCACGGATGGAGAAAGCAATCGTGGCAGAAAAGCTTGCCGATAGCGACGAGGTGAGGGAAAGGGTTGATGCGTACGCCGCTTGGGTCATGCAGTTGCGAAGCGGCAGGTCGGTTCCAGAGCTCCGCCCCGACAGTTCCGATCCGTTGGCCCGGCTTGCCCAGGAACTGCAACTCCTTGCAGACACGCTGAGTCGGCGAGAACGGGAACTTCGACAGCTGTTTGATCTGGTCGAGAGAGTTGAGCAGGGCGTGTTGGTGGAAGACGTCCTGAACCGCATCTTCGACGCTTTCACCGGGTTAATCCCGTACGAGCGTATCGGCTGTGCGTTTCTTTCCAGTGATGGCACGAGCCTGACAGCTTATTGGGCACGTTCGAAGCTTGGGCCGGTCCAGGTCTCAGCGGGATACTCCCAGCCCTTGGCTGGTAGCAGCCTGGAGCAGATCCTGCTCACGGGCCTGCCGCGCATTCTGAATGATCTCGAAAGTTACTTGAAGGCCAAGCCCGAGTCGGATGCTACCCGGCGGATCGTGCTGGAAGGGGGGCGTTCCAGCCTTACCTGTCCGCTCGTCGTTGACCATCGGCCGATCGGACTCTTGTTCTTTACAAGCCGGGACCGGGATACGTATCGGGACGTGCACCAGACCATCTTCTTGCAGATCGCAAACCAGATTTCGCTCGTCATCGATAAGAGCCGCGTTTACCAGCAGATGATCGAGCGTAACCGCCAGCTGGTGGAGGAAGGACGAAAGCTCGAAGAGTCAGCAAACCGCGATGCTTTGACGGGGGTGCTGAACCGCGGTGCCATCATGCGGTTGGCGGAGCGGGTTTTTGCAGACGCAACCCAAACGCATAAACTGATTGGAATGATTATGGTCGATATCGATCATTTCAAGCGTATCAACGATAGCTTGGGACATGCTGCGGGTGACAAGGCCCTCAAAGAGGTGACGCGTCGCCTCACAGGAGCACTTCGCCAAAGCGATCAACTCGGTCGGTATGGAGGCGAGGAATTTCTGATCATCATTATGGACGCTACGTCTGAAACCATAAACAAGACTGCCGAACGCCTGCGCCAGGCAATTGCGGTTTCACCTTTCGACCTTGGTAGTGAAGCCAGAACCGTTACGGCGAGCTTTGGCGCAGCGATAACGGGCGGCGTCACTGGCTCGGCGCAGGACGTGATTGCCGCAGCGGATCGTGCGCTCTACGCCGCGAAAAACAGCGGCCGGAACCGCGTCATATTCGACAGTCCCAATCCGGTTTTGGTTGCGTAATCGCGCTTAACGCCGCCATTTTGGTTAGCTCAGATCCACGAGTTTCTGGCTCGTTGAATCGCTGATCGCGGTGTCCAAGCAACTCGCAAGGAGGCTATTCGCGTGGGCAGGGCATTTGGACTCCCTCCGTCGTGTTCTTCTTGAGTTATTCTGAGCAAATTCTCGATGGCCCTCGCATCGATCGGTTTGCTGTGTTCACCGTCAGCACCCTTGAGACAAATTGAGGGACTTCACGAAGGGAGGATTTCTGGTTCATCGTAGCCGTAAGGAGCGAAGATGAAACAGAAATCCGGACCGGGCAAAGCGCCCGCAGAACAAGTGCTGAAGGACATCCGGCGCCAGACGCGTCGGCATTATTCGGCCGAGGAGAAAATCCGCATCGTCCTGGAGGGGCTGCGTGGTGAGGAGAACATCTCGGAGCTTTGCCGCCGGGAAGGCATCGCCGCCTCGATGTATTACGGCTGGTCCAAGGAGTTCCTGGAGGCCGGCAAGCGTCGATTGGCCGGTGACACTGCGCGAGCTGCAACACCTGGCGAGGTGAAGGATCTTCGTCGCGAGGCTACAGCTCTGAAAGAAGTTGTTGCCGATCTCACCCTGGAGAACCGTCTGCTCAAAAAAAATATGAGCGAGGATGGGGAGGACGAGGCATGAGGTATCCCGCATCCGAGAAGGCCGAAATTATCGAGCTGGTGGAGCAATCGCATCTGCCCGCCAAGCGCACGCTGGACAAGCTCGGCATCCCGCGCGCCACGTTCTATCGCTGGTATGACCGTTACCGTGAGGGCGGGCTGGAGGCGTTGGCGGACCATCGCTCCCGACCGGATCGCGTCTGGAATCGCATCCCGGACGACGTCCGCGGGCAGATCATCGATCTGGCGTTGCAGGCTCCCGAACTGTCACCGAGGGAGCTGGCAGTGCGCTTCACCGACGAGAAAAAGTACTTCGTCTCCGAGGCGTCGGTCTATCGGCTGTTGAAGGCGCATGACCTGATCACCAGCCCGGCCTATGTGGTGATCAAGGCGGCGAACGAGTTCAAAGAAAAGACCACCGCGATCAACCAGCTCTGGCAGACCGACTTCACCTACCTCAAGATCACCGGCTGGGGCTGGTATTATCTGTCGACGGTGTTGGACGACTTCTCGCGCTACATCGTGGCGTGGCGGCTCGGCCCCACTATGTGCGCTTCCGACGTCACGGCTACGTTGGACCAGGCGCTGGCGGCATCGGGCCTTGACAGCGCCACGGTCGTGCACCGGCCGAGACTGCTCAGCGACAACGGCGCGTCTTATGTTGCAGGCGATCTCGCCGACTGGCTCGAAGACAAGGGCATGCGTCATGTGCGGGGAGCACCTTATCATCCGCAGACCCAGGGCAAGATCGAGCGCTGGCACCAGACCTTGAAGAACCGCATTCTGCTGGAAAACTACTATTTACCTGGAGATCTTGACCGACAGATTGGAGCCTTTGTCGAGCACTACAATCACGTCCGCTATCATGAGAGCATCGAAAACGTCACACCTGCCGACGTTTACTTCGGCAGAGCACAGACGATCCTCGCAGAACGCAGACGCATCAAACTCGCCACCATCGCAAACCGTCGCTTGCAGCATCGACTGCAGGCCGCTTAAACTCTAACCCTGATGAGCCAGAGCCTCTCTTCTCGAAGCGCCTGATCAGTCTCAAAGTGCCTGACGACGAACACGGAAGGCATAATGCTTCCAATTCTGGATAGCGTCATTGCACCGGAATGTTGACCATACACGGGCGCTTCGAGGAGCTTACCGTACCAACTGCCTGAATGACTCATCCGACAACGCTGTCAACGTCTCTTCGTTCCGCCACGCAGGGGTTAACGTTCGCCCCACGGTGCACTCAAGGTTGATGTCCGATTAGGGTCAAGATCCGACATAGCGCCTTCTACGCGCTCGGGAATAGAGTTGCCAACTGCGGAGGCCCTTGGCGCATTTGAACCCAGGGCCTGACGCGGTTCCAAGCCACATTGTATGGTTTGAATCAAATATGCCGTGACTTACGGGTAAACATTAATTCCCATAGCCTAACGTCATCGCCAATCCGAACAAATTCACTCCGAATGCTTTGTTCGGGAAATTTTCGCAGGCCCTCCTTTGGCTCAGAATATAGCGCTTGATCTCGCTGATTACGTCGTTGCGGAAATCGCGGTCGTCGACGGCGGCGGCGCCGTTGTGCACTGCAATCGAAAATGGGAAGAAACCGCGAAGACCGGCGGGCTTTTGCCCAAACAGCCGGGTTGGAACTATATCGCAGAATGCGAGGCGGCGATCCAACGTGGCTGCGACGTGGCGGAGATTCTCGCCGGATTGCGCGCGGTCTTGCAGGGCGAGTTACCTTCTTTTGTCGCGACCTACGCCTGTCCATTCAATGGACTGTACCACTGGTTCCAGGTGCTGATTTCGGTAGTCGAAATCAAGGGTACACGACATGCCATGCTGATGCATGTTGACGTTTCGGCGATGCAACGTGATGCGCTCACAGGACTGCCAAACCGCGCGATGTTCGATGCGCAGTTGCACTTGGCCTTGTCGCTAGCGCAAGAAACCGGTAGCCGCACAGGAATCATTATTGTCGACATGAACAATCTAAAACTTCTCAACGATAAGCACGGGCACTACATCGGAGATGAAGCCTTGAAGGGGCTCGCACTAGAGCTCAAGAACAAGGCCGGTCCGGACTGTGTGGCGACAAGGATCGGCGGCGACGAATTCGGAGTGGTCCTTCCGGTCAATTACGATACGCTATTCGCGCGCCGCGTGCGCGCCCATTTCGAATCAGGGGTCACTTGCTCAATCGGACCTGCGCAACATCCAATATTTGTATCAGCCAGCGTCGGATTCGCGCTTTTTCCGGACGACGGCACGACTTCCGGCGATCTTATCAGAGCAGCCGACAAATCGATGTACGCGCACAAGCGCGGCGCGTCGGTCGCTTAGCCCAGCATATTCGGCCACAGTGTTTTGGATCCAATGTCTAATGTCTGAATTGGGTCAATCGCGTCACTCTGGCTATGCGCCGATCTTCCTGGTCTACCCTCAACTCCGGACATGCCGCTGCACCGCAGTAATCGACGCTTTGTGCCAGAAAGCGACATCGCGCCTAAAATGATCAAATCGATTGCCTTACAGGTATTGAGGCATTGATTTTGATGAGATCCGCGTCAAGATCACGCCGCTCAAGAGCAAGAAAATTGCCCTGGGAATTGAGGCCGTCCTAGCAATGGCGCTTGCACATAGAAGCTGGTCATGAATACACGTTCTTTCGATCAGCCTTATCCTCTACTTCGCCTCTTTCTCCGCTACATCGTTCCGGGACTCCTGATTCTTCTAGTCCTGTCGGCTGTTCTGACCGGTGTAGGCGCGCGTCAACTCGCGGAAGGAGTCTACCTTGAGCAGGCGACAAGGCGTGCGCAGGTCATCGACCGCGCGATGTCTGAAAAAGTCGCCGATCGTTGGCATCGCTTGAAGCGTGGTGAAGCCCCGGCATTGATCTATGGCGATGCCGATGGCCAGACGCTGCTCGCTGAATTGACCCGCGAAGTGCGCGAACTCGATCTCACGCATCTGAAAATCTATTCCGCTGTCGGAGTCATCCAGTATTCGACGGACATCGGCCAGATTGGGACGGAGGATCGTAGCCCAGCATTCGTGGCGGCAGCGGAGCGCGGCGCCAACTAGCTAGTGAACAAGACTGCGCCGGACGGATCGGCACTCTATGAACTCTATGTTTTGGTCGCCGTACCCGGTGGCTCACCGGTGATCTTCGAACTATATGAGCCGGTGAGTCATCTCAATGCGCTACTTTGGCGCACTGGGATAGCCGCCGCCGGAGTACCGAGCGTAATCCTGATAGCACTCATGCTTGGGATGACGCACCTAGTCATGCTGGCGCAGAAAAACATCAACAATCGCGCCGCACTGGTGGCTGAATTGCGCGCGCGTCTCGAACGGCTGCTTTCGGGTGCAGCATCAAAAGCTGTGCATCACGCGGTCAGTGCGGGTGGCGGCATCCCTTCGAGCCGAACGCGCTGCACCATTCTGTACTCAGATATTCGCGACTTCACATCGTTCGCAGAGGCAAATGAGCCGGAGCGGGTGGTTCATCTTCTCAACCAATCGATGACGATCGTGGTCGGCGCGATTGCGCGCGCGGGCGGCGATGTCGACAAGCTGATCGGCGATGCGGTTCTGGCGCGCTTCCACGGCGCGCGGGCAGAAGCACGCGCGATCGGCGCGGCGCGCGAGGCACTCCACCTTCTAGACCAAGCCGACTTACCTCGTGGCGTCGGCATAGGCATCTATACGGGCGAGGTGATTTCCGGCACCGTTGGGTCTGCCGACCGTATGGATTTCACGGTCATTGGCGACGCCGTCAACCTCGCTGCGCGCCTGTGCACCGCTGCTTCGCGGGGCGAAATCGTTGCTGACACCGATACCGTAACAGCTGCCGGCGATGCGGCGTTCGGAGCGCCCGAAACTATTTCTGTGAAAGGTCGGCGGGGCCAACTGGAGATCCGGCGCTGGCAAACATTTTGAATATGAAGTTGTGATCGCAATGCCCGCTTTGGGTCAAACGCTGCAGGTTGGTTCAATCGAGGCGCGGGAAGAGGCCCGCCACGATCTGAAAGCCGACCTAATTCCAATTCCTTAGCGAAACGCTCAATCTCTTCGGCCTCCACGACCGAGGAGTGCAATCATGGAAAATCAAGAGAACCCCACCGATGCCGCCCCGACGATCCGCAAACAAGTCCCATGGAATAAAGGTAAGCTGACGGGAGCCAAGCCACCGTTGCGGCCTAGGCATGTTTGGGCCATCCGGACGAAACTCCAAATCGACGGTCGCACGCGCGACCTTGCAATGTTCAATCTGGCGATCGACAGTAAACTTCGCGGTTGCGATGTCGTCGCGATCAAGGTCGGCGATGTAGCTGCGAGCGGCTACACGGCGGACCGCGCAACAGTACGACAAAAGAAGACCGGTCGACCGGTCCGATTTGAATTGGGTGAACAGACCCGTCAGGCGGTCGACGACTATCTGAAGGTCGCCAACAAGAAGCCTGATGATTTCTTGTTCACAGGTCGTGGCGGCGCTACCCGTGGGATGACAACTCGTCAATACGCGCGCCTCGTTTCCCAGTGGATTGCCAGCGTTGGGCTGGACCCAAGGCTATTTGGGACGCATTCGCTGCGACGTACCAAAGCGACCCTAATCTATCGGCGTACCGGAAATCTCAGGGCTGTACAGCTCCTGCTCGGGCATACAAAGATAGAAAGCACCGTCAGGTATCTGGGCATCGAGGTTGATGATGCCCTGGCGATCGCGGAACAAGTGGACATCTGAACTACCCGGGTAAAACAGAGCATGTTTTGCCCCATTACCGAACGCCGGCCGTGCCAGGACGAAACCGCCAGCATTACTGGCACGGTCGGCATTGGTCCGACTGCGGCCGCTTTGTGCGATGCGGAAAACACCGTGATGTGCCCCAACCAGACCCAGAGTCTCGGGTCAACCTGATGGCAACCATACATAAACTAGATGCGAGCGTGTTTAGCTGGACGAGCATAAATTACAGCAAGTTCATCTCGCGACAGGCTTGCCTGCTCGTTTTCTGGGAATAGTGATGCGACAGACCTACGATCCAAAGGTGATGCGAGAACTCGCGATGATGAAGGTTGCATTTCCCTTAATCGGATTAGTCATCTGCGCCGCCATTCTAGGACTTTATCAATGGCGACTTCATCATTTTGAACATTCCATCGCGACGATCGAAGCCGTCTGGGAGCGAGAAGTTAATCGCCGTGGCTTGACCAAAATAACGATGGCGGAACTGTCATTCACAAGAACTGCCCCCACCGGAGAGTCTTCCCCGTGTAGATACCAGTTCGAGATCGGCACGCCTCGCAATGGCTTCAAGGTGGGAGACAAACTCGACATTGTGCCGGACAGCGGTGGCTGCCAGCGGGCTGATATAATTGGGCGGAGTAAGCAGAAGTATTAGCGTAAACGGCTAACCGATTGCGCTTTGGCGTAGCTACAACTTAAGTCTTTAAAGTTCTAGAATTGGTCGGTGTCCGTTGAGGGTCAATAGCTCCGTTTTGACGCCCTGCCACCCACTTCCGGTCAACGCCGAACAACGAACATTGTCCGGGCGCTCCGGCATGTCGCAAAGGTGCCAAAAACGGAAGTCGCAGGCCTTACTGCACGTCGACGACACGCCCGAGCGACCTTTCGGGCTTCACACAAAAAATGAAGAGGTCCTCTCGATCAGCCAAAACGCAGCCACCGTACCGATCGCGTACGCCGCGATCACGTCGAGCCGATTAAGTGTATGCTGAATCAGGGCAGGTTCGAGGCGAAGCGCCATTGCGGTTCGGAACAAGCCGCCTGCCGTTAGCACCGCAGCCACGAAAGCCAGCTGCCCGGTCTCTACGCCGAGGTTGAAAAATAGCAGCGCAACGGGGATCGCATGTTGAGGTAACCCTACCTCAGCCAGCGCTCCGGCGAATCCAAAACCGTGTAGAAGCCCGAAGCTAAAGGCAACTAGCCATGGCAGACGCGCGGTCAGACCTGGCTTTCCACCGCGTGCATTCAGGATCTCGACGGAAACTAACATGATGCTCAGCGCTATGGTCGCTTCCACGGGCGGACGCGGCACGTTCACGAAACCTAGGGTCGCCGCGGCAAGCGTAGTGCTGTGTGCGATCGTGAAGGCCGTCACGGTGACGGCGACGCGGCGCCAGTCTCGAACCAGGATCACCAGCGCCAGTACAAATAGCAAGTGATCGAAGCCGAAAAAAATGTGTTCGACGCCAAGGCCCAGATAGGTCGCAGCCACTTCTCCTACGCTAGGCACCGCTTGAATAATGAATGCTGTCTTCGTCGGAGAAAGCCGTTCGGTCTGTGTGGCGCCGGCAAGGCTTTCGATCCGAACCAAGACATCGGTCGACGTGGCCGATAGGCCCTCAATTGATACGGCCTGTCCGATGAGCCCTCCATCCCGCCGTATGGTACGGCGTTCAACATAGGCGCCGTCGCCAAAGGACCCACGGGGCGGCCCTACGTCTTGGGTGCCCTCGGGTAGTTTGACGTAGATCGCGAGCCGCAGGTCGTCCCCCCGCGCGGGAATCTTGAAAAGGAGATCATAGGCGCCTGGGCTGGTCTGGCGCATCTCGAGATAGCCCGGCCGTAGTTCATCCGTGAACGCGGGTGTCGCCAGCAGCGCTGCTAAAACAGTCAATAAAAAGCGATAGCGATTCATCGTTCGATCTCGGCTGACGTCGCCTTTGCTGAAGGCGTCTCCACGACGATTTCGTAGCGGTCCCGAAGCGAGGCATAAAGCTTCCGTTCCGCCTCAAGGCGCTCCGCGTTCGCCCACTCTCGGCGAACGGCCGTTCGGACAGCCTCGAGCGGTGGCAGTTCTCCGGATGTTCGTTCCCTGACAAAGACGAAATGCTGCCCGAAGCTCGAAGAAATCGGCCCCTGCCAGCGCCCCGTTTCCATGACTGCCATTCGCTTGGCGAAGGCGTCACCAAATACGCCCGTAACCTTGCTCTGAGTCATGGCGCGGAACTCCTCGCCCAGCAGGAAGGGATCGCCGAGCGCCATCGCATCCACGGACAGGTCGGCTCCAGCCAGAACGCTCCCAAGCTGTTTGCTGTCGCTCTCGAGGGTATTCGGCCGCCGCGCGGCGCTCAGGAATATCTGATGAAACGTGAGATGATCCTCGGTCCGGAATCGTTCAGGATTGGCCGCAAGATAGGCGGCAAGCTGCTCATCGGTTGGCTCGGGTGCGGACATTTTCTCCGCCAGAAATTCCATCTTCTGCCGCACGCGGCGGCGTATGATGACATCGTCGCGGTCCAGGCCGGCCGCTCGGCCCTCGCGGTAGAAGATCTCGTCGCGGACGTAGTCCTCGATCAGGCCCTGCAGTTCCTGCTCGCTTGGCGGCCGCCGCCAGGTTCGCGCAAATCCGTCACCGAGGTTGGTGATCCGCGAGGCGGATACCACGATTTTCTCGGGCGGGTCGGCGCTTCGTTTGCCCGCGAGGCCGTAGAGCGCGAACAGCATCGCACCAAGCGCAAGGAACTGCAGTAGCGGCTCTCTCAGCAGCCGAGCGATCAAGGCGTGTACCAGATCGGCGAGGTATAAGCGCGTTCGGTGGTCGTCATCGTAACTTCGGCCGGCATTTTGATGCCGAAATATTTTGCGTCATAGGCGGTCCAGCGCGGCGTCGGAATTTCGATCACGCGCACATAGTAGAAGGCCCGCAACGCCGGGTCGAAGTCGGGGTCCTTCCAAACCGTGATCATCTCGCCCGCGCCGAGGGTGTTGGTCCACGTCGCGTTCCCGACGTCGACGGTGCTGCCGACAGATGCCCTGCTGCGGCCGTCGGCGCCGATCGTGCGGCCCCCAGAAACCGCGACGTCGTAAACTCGCTCTTGCGTCTGACCGTCCTTTCCGAGCCAGCCCTTGATGACCTGGATGCGATCCAGATTTGCGCCGATCGGATCCTTCAATGCGGCGACGAGGAAGGTGGGCGATTTTCCGTTTGGCGCGTTGCTCAGGTCTCCGCCCATCGGCACGCCCTTGGTGTAGCCAACTCGCGCCGGCATGCGGTTGTTGGCGTCGGCGGCCTCGAAATCCCAGCCGCCGAAGAAGCGAACGACCATGCGCGGGCCGGTGGTGGCATATGTTTCGCGCCGCTTCATGGCGTCGAAGATCGCTTCGCGGGTATTTTCCGCGGCCCATACCGCAGCGTATCCGGACGCCGTCGTCTCCCAGCCCATGATGACTGCCTTGTCGGTCTTGACGAAAGGATGCATCGCTCGACCGGCACTTGGTTCGGAAGAAGACGTCTTGCCGAAGAAATTGTCCTCCTCGACCGCCGCGAGCCCGGTATGCGCATCGGTGCTGCCGACCAGGCCGAACTTGTAGGGATTAACGCCGAGTTCGGCTTCCATCTTGAGCCCGTTCTTCAATGCCGAACGGACGTATTCGAATTCCAGCATTTCGGGCTTCTTGACCTCGGTTAGGTCGAGGTTGCCCTTGTCCCAACGGTCGAAGTTCGCGAATTCGTCGTTGGGCGAGAGAAACGGATGGGTCTCGCCATCGCCCTTGATCTGGGTCGCCTCGTAAAGCGGTTCCCACCTCATGCGGTTCTCGGCATATTCGCGGTCGATCCGCTTGCCATTGAACGACTCGATGATCGGAAACATCCGGCCGTTGCTCAGATTGCCATTGTGCGCAAGCGCTAGTATTTCGGCGCCCGTCTTCTCTTCAACCATCGCCATCCACTTCCAGAGGTCGCGAGGATTTGGGCTGCCCAACGGCGGCAGCGTGGTGAAAGGTTCGACGAGATTTGCCTTTGCTCCGTTGTCGCGCCAGATGACATTGCGATGAAGGTTGTTACCGCCCGCGTTCGAGGTCCACTCATAGCCGATGAAAGCAGTGAAACTACCCGGATCGTTGGCTTCTTCCGCCGCCTTGATCGTTTCGCGCCAGGCGCTGCGATAGGCCGGCGTCCCCGGCGTAGGGAATCCCTTGGGCATCCGCCCCTTGCCGAAGCTGGTGATGATATCAATGGCGGCCTCCGCCCCCTTGCCGGAATTGATCTCGTCGTACCACTTTCGTCCCTGCGGCGTCGCCAGCAGGCCTGGATCGCCGCCGATCAACTGTGGGAAAAAGCCCATGCCGTCCGAATGATCCGCTACCACCATGAAATCCAGGGGGCGCGAAAGTTTGGCGCGTTGTCCGCTGGAAGCGATGACTTCCTCGCCCTTGGCAAAGCGATAAGCGTCCTTCGGGCCGAGCCGGGCTCCGAACGCGCCGGCGTCCATCGAGTAAGAGGTGTGCGTGTGCGTGTCTCCGAAAAGCGGCCTTGTCGGAAAATTGCGACCCGCATATGGCGAATAGGGCGGCTTGGCGGGGAACGCCTTATCGGCGGTCTCCTTGTCGAGCGTGCCGATGTCAGTCGTCAGGTCTTCAGCGGCGACAGTGGAAGCAAAAACGCTTGCGGCACAAAGGCCTGCGAGCGCGGATCCTAAGAGGGAGGACAAACGGAACATCGTCAACGCTCCTATGATTTTGGTTCATCAACGCTCGGGGCGCGGTGTGCGAGCCTCTCACGATCATTCCGAGCAAAGCCGTCCAACTCGCTGCGCGAACGATTGTCGGTCGCCAACACAAATTGACACTGAGGCCGCGCCGCGCGGCCCGATTGCGTCGGACCTGCCGTTACCCCGCCCAATGCAGCCGACACTTCAGCGTCTTGGCGCTTGTTCGGAGTCGCACATTGAAAATGCAGTGCCACCGCCGCAACAGGATCCTTGCGTTCCTTGTTTTGTCTAAGCGTTACTGCTCGACCGGTGTGCCGGCCGGGACATGGGCGCCCGACGCCGTCCACTGGTCGTAGGTCTGGAACTCCAGGCCGAGCTTGTCGTAGGAGACCCGCAGATAGCCGTCGTTACCACGCAATACCGCCGCGGGCACGACTGTCTGGACTTCCTGCGCCATCACGCCGACATAGGCCTTTTCGCTGCCGTTGTAGCTGAAGCGGTAGAAGCCGAGGCCGTTATCGAGGTGACCGAGCAGTGAGATGTCGTGCTTAAGCATCATGTCGGATCGCCGAACAACGCGCCGGGTGGTGCGCCGGGCAACGCCTCGCATGCCTACCATTGGTGCAACACGTCCCACACCGACCACGGGCCGGACGCCAGGTCGAGCGACGCAGCCGGCGCGGTAGACACCGGCGGCACAATAGACAACGGCATTTGCCTCGGGTGTCTGGATAGTCATGGTTGCGGAGAATGCGGTAATGCCGAGCGCGGCGAGTACGAGTGAGCGCATGATTTTTCTCCTTCGTTCATCGGTGGCAGGGGCTTCTCTCAAAAAAGGAATAGCATCAGATTTTCGCACGGCGAGCAAACTGTATTCGGGGCAATACGTGCCCCATAAAATTCGTCCCACTTAGCTGTGCACTGCAGCGGAGTCCGTCGTGGGTCATTCGCGTCGGTTTGACCGAGCATCGGCGACTTCCGGTCTACCACGCTGAACAGAAAATTCTGGGCTTTGCTTAAAAGTGCCAAAAGGGGAAGCCACAACACCTAGCAGTCTGCTGAAAAACTCCGGCGCCGGGCGTCAAAACCGTGAACAAAACGGAATCTAAAAGAGTCTGGAACGGAATCGAACTGCGGCGGAATTGAGTTTTTCAGCAGACTGCTAGACGACCGCTACGATTACGTGGGCTTGAATTTTTGCAGCAACCTCGCCACTGCCATGTCTCTCCGCGATCGCACAGGTGGCGTGGTCGGTTGCAGCGTCCAGTCCTCCCGCGTCTCTCGCCTCGATTTCGTTGCGAAGAGGAGTTCCTTGACAGTAGGCGACGGCGACTTGGCGAGGCGAGGATGCGCGGCTTTGCTCTGCCCTTGTCTCGATTGCCAAACGGGAGAAACCTGCGTCCTTTAGTTCGCTGCCGATCAGCGCGGTGTCGTGGTAACCGTGGGGCGTGCGCGCCAGAAAATGTGGCGGATCGCTCGAAAAAAGCTTTGCCAGAGCATTCGTCACATCATCGGCAAAAACATTCTCTTCTATGCGGTCCCATACGTTGAACAAGAAATATCCTCCGGGCTTCAGCACCCGCTTTGCTTCGCGATAGCCCGATATACGGTCGGGAAAAAACATTGCGCCGAACTGGCAGCAAACGAGATCGAAGGCCCCATCTTCGAACGGGAGCGCCAGAGCATCCGCTTGGCGCCATTCGACGCGACCGTCGGGACGTTGCCGCGACGCTGCGTAGTCGAGCATCGGTTGACTGAGGTCGGTGACAACATACCTTGCGCTGGAAGGCAGTCTTGGCGCCAATGTGCGGGTAACGACCCCGCTGCCCGCAGCGGTTTCCAAAACGGCGCTTGGCGAAAGGGACGCCGCTCGTTTCGCGATATCTTCAGCGAACGGCTCAAAGATCAACGGCACCATATGGCGGTCGTAGTTGTCCGGAATAGAGCCAGCGAACACTTTGTCAGATTCCGACATGGCGATCACCTGTCACTCAGTTCGATGGCTGGAACATTACCATGGATTGTCCGCTCTGGGTCAAACAACACGGCACCATGCGCAAGACCAAGCATCGCGGCATCGGTCGCGTCGCCGCCGACTTTCTCCTTAACCTGATCGCCTACAATCTGATCCGCATCCCCAAACTGCTCGCAGCATAGGCCACCGGCTTCGGGGACAACCCCGGCACCCCGCCGATAAGCGCGCTCCCTCACCGCTCCCCACTTCGATAACGACCGCAGAGAGACAAGAAAACTCTCAAATCTAGGGTTTTTCAGCAGACTGTTAGAGCCGATCCAAGAAGATTTGATTCAGGAGCATTGGGTTGAGCGTGTGAGGCGCCTGAGCATGATGCGGATCATGGCGAGGCGGACGAAGGCTGCGACGGTCCTGGTGTAGCGCTCGAAATCACGCATCAGGCGACGATTACGGCTGATCTAGGCGAAAGTCCGTTCGACGATCCAGCGCTTGGGCAGGACGACGAAGCGATGGAGATCGGAACGCTTGACGATCTCGATCTTCCAACATCCCGTCGCGGCGACAGTCTTCGCCATTTTTGGTCCCTGATAGCCGCCATCGGCGAAAATCCGCTCGACGAAGGGAAAGCGCCGCCGCGCCCGGCGTAGCAAGTCATGCGCGCCGTCGCGGTCCTGAATATCTGCGGCATGGACGCTCACTCCGAGCAAGAGGCCGAGTGTGTCGACGAGGATGTGGCGCTTGCGGCCCGTGATCTTCTTGCCCGCATCAAAGCCCTGCGGGTCGAGTGCAGAGCCCCTTTTTGCGCTGCCTTGCTGCTTTGGGAGTCGATGATTGCAACCGTGGGACTCGCCTCGCGTCCGGCCGCTTCGCGTGTCGCTACATAGAGTGCGTCGTGGATACGATCCAACGTGCCGTCCCAGTCCCATAACAAGAAATAGAAATGCGCCGTGCTCTTGGGCGGCAGATCTTTCGGCATCGCGTTCCATTGGCAGCCGGTCGACAGCACATAGAAGATCGCGTTCAACACCTCGCGTACATTGACCGAACGGCGGCGTCCGCCTCGTCGCGTCGGCGGGATCATCGGAGCAACAAGCACCCACTCCGCATCACTCAAATCACTGGGATAGCGCAGGCTGCGCCGCTCGGCCGTCAGACGGTGTTCAGGCTTCCACATCGTGTGCTCCTGTCACGAATCGCTCCGAGACATGGAATCACAACCGACTCATCTGACTCAAGTTCTTCCTGGATCGGCTCTTAGATCTAAAGCTTGACCCAGATCGACGTAAACTTCAGAGACGGCTCTCGTCGTCGAGATGAAGCAGACTGTGTCTAGCCAAGCTACGATTTTCGCGGCCGCATCGGTCTGCGGATCTGCGGCGTGTTCGACCAAATTCATGGCAGCATCGAGCGCGTGCTGACGATCATTCACGATCTGCTCCCGTTCGCGACAGAAGCGGCCGACACCGCCGGTGCATGCGCGATTGCGTGCCGTCACAGCGTCACGCAACGCATCTTGGGCAATCGTTACGGCGGGCGTGACGCGTGACGCTCGCGTGAGCGTCACATCAGCGATGTTGACGGATGCGAAGCCAACTGTCATTCGGCTTGCAATATTGACCCCCTAAGCCGGGGGATCGGCGTCCAAAATTGACCCCCTAATGTTGGTCTGTTGCGCTGCCTGCTTCTTAACAAAGCAGGTGGTCGGAGATGCTGATCGTGGAGACGATTGCCCGGATACTGCGCGAGCATTTCATCAAGGGCAAGACGATCAAGGAGATCGCCCGGGACCTGAAGGTATCTCGGAACACGGTGCGGAAGGTGCTGAGGTCGGGCGAGACATCGTTCGAGTATGAGCGTGCGGTTCAGCCGCGTCCGAAGCTGGGACGATGGGCAGCAGAGCTCGACAGGGTGCTGGCGGCCAATGCGACCAAGGCCGCTCGCGAGCAACTGACGCTGATCCGGATCTTCGAAGAGCTGCGCGGCCGCGGTTACGACGGTGGCTACGATGCCGTGCGGCGTTACGCCAGACGATGGAGTACGGACCGTGGACAATCGACGGCTGCGGCCTACGTCCCGCTGAGCTTTGCGCCCGGCGAAGCCTACCAGTTCGACTGGAGCCACGAAGTGGTTCTGCTCAATGGCGTGACGGTGATGGTCAAGGCGGCCCACGTCCGGCTGTGCCACAGCCGCATGCTGTTTGTGCGGTGCTACCCGCGCGAGACGCAGGAGATGGTGTTCGACGCCCACGACCGGGCGTTCGCGCTGTTCAAGGGCACCTGCGGTCGCGGCATCTACGACAACATGAAGACCGCAGTCGAGACGATCTTCGTCGGCAAAGGCCGTCTCTACAATCGCCGCTTCATGCAGATGTGCAGCCATTACCTCGTCGACCCGGTCGCCTGCACGCCGGCGTCAGGCTGGGAGAAAGGCCAGGTCGAGAACCAGGTAGGGCTTGTCCGCGAGCGCTTCTTCACACCGCGGCTGCGGTTCAAAACCCTCGAAGAGTTGAATGCCTGGCTGCTGGACAAGTGCATTGCCTACACCAAGGCCCACCGTCATCCGGAACTGACCGAGCAGACGATCTGGCAGGTGTTCGAAGCCGAACGGCCAAAGCTCGTTCCCTATGCGGGCCGGTTCGATGGATTCCATGCGGTGCCGGCATCGGTCTCGAGGACCTGCCTGGTCCGCTTCGACAACAACAAGTACTCGGTCGCGGCCAGCGCCGTCGGGCGGCCGGTCGAGGTTCATGCCTATGCCGACCGCATCGTGATCCGCCAGGACGGACGTATCGTTGCCGAACATCCGCGCGCTTTCGGCCGCGGCGAGACCACCTATGACCCCTGGCATTACGTGCCGGTGTTGGCGCGCAAACCCGGCGCCTTGCGCAACGGTGCTCCCTTCAAGGACTGGGTGCTGCCGGCCACGATCGAGCGCATACGGCGCAAGCTTGCCGGCGCCGAGGATGGCAACCGTCAGATGGTCGACATCCTCAACGCGGTTCTGACCGACGGTCTGCCCGCTGTCGAGGCGGCCTGTGCCGAGGCGATCGCCCAGGGCGTCCATTCCGCCGATGTCGTGCTCAATATCCTGGCCCGGCAACGCGAGCCCGCCCCACCCGCCAACATCATGACGCCGGCTGCGCTGACGTTGCGCCACGCTCCGATCGCCGACTGTGCCCGTTACGACAACCTCAGGAGAACCATCTGATGGAACGTACTCAACTGTTCGACCTCATGGGCGAACTCAAGCTCTACGGCATGAAGGCCGCCTTCGACGAGATCATGACGACCGCCGTCAAGCGTCAGCACGAACCCCAGCGCATTGTCGGCGACTTGCTCAACGCCGAGATCAACGAGAAGCAGGCCCGCTCAATCAAGTACCAGCTCACCATCGCCAAGCTACCGCTCGCCAAGGATCTCGACGACTTCCAGTTCGTTGGCACCCCCATCAACCAGACGCTAGTCAATGACCTCGCCGGCGGCGGCTTCATCGCTCAGCAACGCAATGCCGTCCTGATCGGCGGCACCGGCACCGGCAAGACCCATCTGGCCATCGCCATTGCTCGAAGCTGCATCCGATCCGGCGCGCGCGGCCGCTTCTACAACGTGGTCGACCTCGTCAACCGTCTGGAGATCGAGACCCGGACCGGACGGCAGGGCCGGATCGCCGAGCATTTGACCCGGCTGGACTTCATCGTTCTCGACGAACTCGGCTATCCGTTCGTGCTGGCGGAAGTGGCCTCGCTGGTCGCCGTCTGTCTGTCACTGCTGTTTCTCAGCCGTACAATCGATCGCTCTGTCGACGTGAATGATGGAATAAGGAGGGGTACCGGCGCTACGCGGGTTCCGCTCATCGACGTGTTCATCTGCACTTATAATGAGGAAAAGGCGATTCTGGAGCGCACGATCATCCGGCATTAGGTAGCAAACGCCACCAAAGCTGCATCAAACATCTGCATTGATTGATGTTTTTACAGTCGAAACTTTGTCGGTTTTCTTGGCGACGTCTTGGTCAAGTATGGTGCTTCTGGTCAAGTATGGTGCTTCAAACTCTCGCATCGACTCTTCAGCAAGAAATCGCCTTGGTTGGTAATTATGCAAGGATGCCTTGCACAATTGGAACTCTCTGAACAATCAATGGAATCAGCAATTTTCATAAAGCGAGCATTGTGCCAGGCGTTAGCAGCACAATTCGTCGGTCAAGCGTTCAGATCTCCATCGCTTCGTCGTCCTGCCCAAGCGCTGGATCGTCGAACGGACTTTCGCCTGGATCAGCCGTAATCGTCGCCTGATGCGCGATTTCGAGCGCTACACCAGGACCGTCGCAGCCTTCGTCCGCCTCGCCATGATCCGCATCATGCTCAGGCGCCTCACACGCTCAACCCAATGCTCCTGAATCAAATCTTCTTGGATCGGCTCTAAACAGAATGCGCGCCTTCCGAAAAAGTAATTTTTGGGTGAGGCATCACCCCTGACCGACTGGCGAAGTCCGGGGGTAGGCCGGTCAAGGGAGGCTCCGAACGCGGGCAGCCCGTAGGGATACGTTTGGATGCCCTTGACGGGACGAGGGGCGGCGCCCCTAAACGAAAAACCCCCGCCGAAGCGGGGGCAGTGGCTCAATCGTAATCGTCGAGCATATCCTGGAGTTCGTCGTCCCGCACGGCCTGTTGGGCTTCTTCGTGGCGGGAATGCTTGGTGTGGACTGGTTGTTCTTCTTTGTAGAAGTCGATTTCGATAAAGATAGTGAAGTCCTTAAAGCGCGCAAACATGCCGAAGCTCCGACTGTTTGGCTGTCTTGGTGTTGGGGATTGCGCCAATTGTTCGGGGCAACAACCAACCAGGCCAATAAGCCAGTGGTGGAAGTCGCCTCGACGCCCCCGTTCTGCCTAAGAACGCGTCTGAGGGTTCAAACCTAAGATGGCAGGTGCTGCCTGAGCCTCAGGCTAGCAATCCGAACAGGGTCGCCACAGCGCGTGGCGTTGTTGGACATATGGTCCTGAATTCGGGCAAATCAAGGGCATGAAAAACCCCGCCTAAGCGGGGATCTCAACAGTTTCGGGCGCCATGATCTCACGGCAGTAGGGTTGAAGGACCGGGCAGAACGAAGCCACACGGAAGTCCATGGCGGAGTATAGCTCCTGCCAGAGATGCCGACACATCAAGATTTGCTCTCCTGATGGCTTCCCCCCTCAAGCTGCACCAGTACGGGTCTGTCTGGGTTTAGCCGGTGCCAGTGAAGTTTGGTCTGGCCGTCGTCGAAGATGATGACAGCGCCATTCCAGGGGTGTTCGACCATCTGGTTCGTTATCCCGCTCTCGGCTGAGGTGCACCGGGAGTATCACCGCGGCCCCAAGACGTGGGCGGCAAAGTACGGCTCCCACCAGGATCTGCTCAAGGCGTTCTGGAAGTCGATCGGCTTCGAGCCCGGGGACTTCATGACGGTAGGGATGCCGGAGAAGCGGGCGGCTTGGTTAGAGCGGGTTCTTGAAAAGTTAATGGAATCAAAACGTTGTACTTAAGCCAAGGCTTATTTCTCCCGTTGGGGCTGCGTTCGAACGCCGTCTAATCCACGGAACGCGTGTTATTTTTCGAGGGGGCCGCTCCCACGCGCGTGTGCGCTGTAGGAGAATTCAACCATGAGCGGCAATACACCTGAACTAGACGTCAAGGTTGGCAACGTCACAATCAAAGCCAAAGGCCTTTCGGCAATCAGAGCTATCCGCAACCCCATAGCGTTTGCGATCTACACCCGTCATATCGTGGCTGTGGTGGGCGCTCTCGCCTTGCTATGGGGCGGGCACGAATATGCCGGCGCGGCGCTACGCCTCATAAAGGTTTTCGTAGGTGGGTAGCTTTTGAGTAAAAGTTGAAATGGGTTTATTGAGCCCGAGACCGCTCCCCTGAAGGCCAAATCTCTTTCAGGGGAGCACGTTTTCAGTCATCGACGCGTTACGACCCTACCTTGACTCGTCGTTCTGCTTTCGTTCTCATAGCCCGAAATCAGGGTGACGGCCATGGGACTCGACCATATTCGCAGCGAAATCGAACATATGCGGCGTCAGATCCTGCGCCAACGCAAGGAAATCCAATCCCTTTCTAAGGCGGGCATTTCCACGGCATCGGCGGAAGCCCTTCTGGCCCGGATGCAGGAAAAGGTGGACGGGATTTGTGCTGAACGGGAACGCCTGAACGGGGAGGAGCGCCTGAAGCGCCCGACCTACGCCTCGGGGAAGGTCATCCACGGGCCGACCGGCCGCAGGTGATGAACAACCTTCGGAGATTCCCTCCGCCCTGGTCTTTCGAGGAGGACAAGAACGGCTTCTCGATCAAGGACGCCAGTGGGCTTTTCATCTGCGGTGTCCCCACAGGGATGACCTCCACGCCCGGAATTACCAGTACGCCAACCAGTACCTCTCAAGGGAGGAGGCCCGGAAGATCGCCAAGGCGATTAGCCGGCTGCCGGACTTGCTGAGGAGGCCGCCGTACTGACAAACTACACTTTCGCTACCCAGACCACGCTGTCGATCGACGACACCGCGGAAATCTAGCAGAAACAAATGCGGCATTAGGTAGCAAGCGCCACTAAAGCGCTCGCAACCCATTGAATTTTTGTCTGATTCACCTGGGCAACCTCCATGAAGAATCAGCCAGACGGATTGCTGGCCAAAGTCTGCTATGCCCCCATCGCGACCGAATTCCGCAGAGTAGCGAGACGATGCGATGTGCCAATAACTGACCTCACTCTAACTAACCAAGATCACAATTGCTCGATTACCTGAACAAGCGCAGGAGAAGAGCTTTGCCGACCGGCGCCGCTCGAACGCCCCGAAAAGCGCGGGCATACTCTCCAGCGTAAAACGCGCGCACGACGCGAACTCGGGTCTCGAGAGTTTCTTCGAATCGAACGCCGAAACCGTCGCCTGTCCGCCGTACGACAATTGCGGATACGTTCTGGCCATAGACGTTGCAATTGATGATGGTCCGCACCGGCGGTGGAGCGGGATCGAGGAAGCGAGCGCCGGTCATCGAGATGTCCGCCATGCGAACCAGTCGCGAAGCCCCGCCCTCGTGAATGAGGACGGGTTCATGGCGTTGGAAGCGCTCGGCCTTCCGACGGCGAGGTTGCTCTATGCAGATGAAACACACGACCGCTAGGATCACGCCATTGTACAGGCTCCAGGCAAGGGCAAGCCCGCCATAAGCAATGCTCTCTCCCTGCAGATTGAGTATAAAAGCGTAGGCGATCGCCAACAAAGTTATCAGCAGTGCGGCCCCGTAAATCCGCAGAAGCGGCCACTCGATAAACCTCTGGCTACGATCACCACCTTTGGCGGTCACCTTGAATTTGTGACCCTGTGGCCTGATCAGGCCGGTGACCACCGCCTTCAGAACCGCTGGCGCCGCGATATATTGCGACAAATCGGTCATGATCGCCAGCGATCGGCCGCGGGAAATCCAGGCCATCGTGAACGCGTGCCAGATGTAAAAGGGCAGAAAGTATTTCAACAGCTCGAAGAGATCAGCGTGAACTGCCTTGATCCCGAACAGTAGATAGAGCCAAGGCACGACGAGGCCAAACACTTTCGTTCCATAGACTGCCGCCCAACTCATGAAAGCGTCGATCAGCGAAAGCCGATCAATGAATGCGAGCTTCGAGTGGAGAGATAGTGGCCCGCTACGGCCTCTCACGATCTGCATGAAGCCGAGGCACCACCGGCTGCGTTGCGTGATGTATTCTTTGAGTCCTTCGGGCGCTAATCCGAGCGTAAGTCTTTCGTTCAGGTATATTGTACGATAGCCAAGTTCCTTCAGGCGTAGCGTGACGAGATAGTCTTCGGTGACTGAATCTGTTGGGAAACCGCCGATCTCCATAAGGCTTGAAAAGCGGATCACCGAAGACGTTCCGCAGCAGAACGCCACGCCCCAAGCGTCCTTGGCTGGCATCAGAATGTCAAAGAAGAAGCGCTGCTCGTCGGGCCACACCTCAGCGGCAGCGAGATTCGATTGAATCGGGTCCGGATTGATGAAATGCTGCGGGGTCTGCACCACACTGACAGTCTTATCTTCCATCAAAATGGCCGTGCGCGTCAGGAAGTCGGGCATGGGCACAAAGTCGGCATCCAGGATCGATATGAACTCCGGCCTCTCATGCAGCCCCGCTACATGCTGCAACGCGTGATTGATGTTGCCGGCTTTCGCGTGACGATTGTCCGGGCGCGTCAGGTAGTGACACCCGAGTTCTTCCGTCAGGCGTTTGAGCCACAAGCGTCGCCCGTCATCTAAAATCCAGACGCGATAGTTGCCGTACTGCAGTCCAGTGGCGCCGATGATCGTGCGCTCCAGAATCGCCTTTTCCTCATTATAAGTGCAGATGAACACGTCGATGAGCGGAACCCGCGTAGCGCCGGTACCCCTCTTTATTCCATCATTCACGTCGACAGAGCGATCGATTGTACGGCTGAGAAACAGCAGTGACAGACAGACGGCGACCAGCGAGGCCACTTCCGCCAGCACGAACGGATACCCCACGAGACAATCGGCGGTAAAGCCAGGCGGCGGCAACGTTTGCGTGACTCGCCACACTAAGTATCGGGCCAACAAGACAAACGATATACCAGCCATCAATGATCGGGCGATCGTGCTGTTGCGTTTGAGCAGCGGCAGGATGACGAGACACGAACCGAAAGCGATCAGGCCCGGTGCAAGCGCTGCGATCATGATTTCGGTGGGTTGTCGAACACCACCCTTCCCGTGCGCCCGACTTCACAATCCTTGCCGGTCGTACCGATACCGGGCATCGAAACCGTCACACGGTATGGTTCCTTGTTCAGTGTATCGGGATTGATGGCGAGGTTCGCGGGCGCACCCGACGCTCCTGTAAGGTTGATGATCAATCCCTTGATTGACGGACTGCCGTCATTCGGCTCAAACTGCGCCTGCTTACCCAATTGCAATCGGTTGTAGACACTCTCGGTGACGTTTGCGGTCACGACAGCGCCGTTGCAGTCCAACAGCTTCAGCAACGCTTGCCCGGCCCGGACATCCTCACCCGTTGAGGTCATCATTTCCCAGATCCGGCCAGGCACTGGCGCCGTGATGTCTGCTTCCGATCGCGCGATGTAGTGAAACTGCTCGGCCGTAATCTCGGCGGAGAGCCAGTAGATCTCTGCATCCGCATGCGCCAGATCGGCGGTAAGATCTCCAACTCGTTGACGCATCTCTTCTTCCCGCTGGACGGAACTCGGCCGGTCATTGTAGCTATCGCCGATATACGTGCCATTCTTCGCGGCGGTGAGTTCGACATTCGCCGCATCAAGTCTATGACGGGCGCCGTTTTCTGTTTGTTGAACGACCGACCGATCCCGGATCAACCTGGCGAATTCGACAGTCGAGACGCTACCCGATTTGATGAGCGACGATGCCCGCTCGACGGCGGCCGCTGCTTCTTCGCGTCGCGATACTGCGGCTTCGATGACCGATTGAATTTCGGCGATGCGCGCTTCGAGCTGTAGAATCCGCCCTTCCCTAAATTGGGAGGCCTGCCGAGCGAGATCCTCCTGCAACGCGTGAGCTGAGGCGAGCTTGGCCGCGAAGGCCGGCCGTTCGTTGTCCGACCGCGACATTTGCCGTCTCAGATCGTCCAACCGGGTTCGATCACCTCGTGCGTTCACAACCCGAAGGATGACATCGCCTTCCGTCACACTCGATGCAGTTGAAAGACCGGGCTTCGAACTCACTGTGCCGTCGATCGGCGATCTCAACGTCACTATCCTGGCGTTGACCACCGCCTCGACGCTGGAGATTTGCCAGATCGCTTTAAGTGGCATCCATCCGAATACCGCAACGATGGCGGCGCCGGCGGCGATTTTCAATACCCGACGAACCGTGTGCGATGATTGATGCGGCGAGGTCTCCCGATCAGACGAAGCGCGACTCACTGGCTCGTCGACCTCCGGCTTCAGTCGATCGTTCAAATCGCGCTGCGGCCCCGTGACGGTGTGATTGGAATCACTCGGAATGCCGCCCTCGTCACCAATTGCGGGAGGGCGTCCCTGAACGGACTGTCCGTTTTTCGCATGATCCATGACAACTCGGCCTAGATATAGCAAATGAGCGAGCGAACTCGCCGCTCTCTGAAGTGTAACCAACGCCAGTAGGAGCCCCTGGCCTTTAGAATTCATTTAGGAACTTGAGACATTTTTCCGGCATTAGGTAGCAAGCGCCACTAAAGCTCTCGCAACCTATTGAACTATCGTGCGATTTACGCTGGCGACATCCATGGCGACTTAGCCAGACGGATTGCTCATAAAAGTCCGCCATGCCCCCATAGCCACCGAATTCCGCAGAGCAGCGAGACGACGCGATGTGCCAATAGGCGACATTGTTGGTGGAGGAGCGGTCTGTATCTGATCCGTACGGCGATCGAAACCGCCGCTATTCCCATAAAGGATCAGACTGGCATCATGAGAGGCATCTTGACCAATCGAGCGCGCATCACATAACGTCAACCTCTGTTCGGAGGCTGCCGGTCGGTGAACATTTCGTCCTGAATGAGAGGCGGGTTTCGGGTTCTTGCGCCCGCTGACCCAATTGGAACTGACTGATTTGCGCGCAATAGCGTGTGGGTCTTCATCAGCATTCGGACGACTCATGCAAAAATCGGGAATGATACCGGAAACGCGGCGCGACGCGGTGCGCACAGCTATCCGGACCGCGTTCGGCGCAAGTGCCGTGAGCGATTTCCAATCGCTTACGGGTGGCGTTTCGGGCGCTCTGATCTGTCGTTTTGAGGTCCATGAACGAGCGTACGTTCTGCGGATCGAGCCAGAGCGCGTCGCGCTACATGACCGACAGCGAGGTTACGCATGCATGGTCGCCGCAGCGACTGCGGGCGCTGCGCCGCCCGTCCAGTACTGTGATCCGTCTACTGGTGTCGCCATCATGGATTTTGTTCCTGGGCGACCGCTTTCGGAGCATCCGGGAGGACCTGTGGGTATGGTGCGCGCACTCGGCGCGCTCATCTCGAAAGTGCAGGCGACGCCGCCATTTCCGATACTTGGCGACTATCCAGATGTGATCGGGAGTCTGTTGCGCAGCCTTGGTAAATCGAGTTATTTCACGGAGGGACAACTGGACCTTTACGCTGAGGGCTTTGCACGTATCTGGGCTGCGCTCTCGTGGGACACATCCTCGTTGGTCTCGTGCCACAACGACCCTAATCCACGCAACATCCTGTTCGATGGCGAACGGGTGTGGTTGGTTGATTGGGAGCTGGCAACCCGCAACGATCGGCTGGTGGACGTCGCGATTCTGACAACCGACCTCGCGGAAACGCCGGAGTTGGAAGATGCGCTGCTGGAAGCAACCTTCGGGGTGACACCGAACCGCCAATTGCGTGCGCGGCTGAGCGTGACCCGGTTGCTCACGCGACTCTTCTATGGATGCATTGTACTCGACAGCCTTGTCGGTACCCTGCGATCCGCGCCGGATGTCGGCCTCGCCGCGTCCAGCCCCGCCGCGTTCCGCACTGCGGTGGCGGAGGGTCGGCTGGCGTCCGGCACCCCCGAAGTTGCGTACGCTTTCGGCAAGATGTCGCTTGCCGTCTTTCTCGACGGCCTTGCTACGCCACGGCTCGACGAGATGTTGAAACTGGCAAAACAGGGCTGATCGGCCGCGCGAGTTCGAAGCGGGCGGGGAGCCTCAATTTGAAGCCGAGACGCTATCCGGCGCTTCCTCTGCTGGGACGATCGCTTCCGAAGTGTGATGAGGTGTCCTTATGACGATCTGCGCGACTTCCGATTTTGGTCAAAAGCGACCGGACTGACCAAAACTCCGACAGCCTCTTTTCGTCAAACACCGGACATTGTCAGACCGCTCGCCTCCGTCGCTTTCGTGCCAACAGGCGACATACGCCTTTGGCGTTGCTCTAGTTCTTAGGGCTTGTCCAGCGATCCTGCGCAACGTCCGTCCACGATGTGCCAAGCGGTCGCATTGTGATCCAAGTCTCGACCAGCTTGCCATCCTCGATGCGGTAGCTTTGCATTCCGGCCCGGCTCTGCTTCTCGCCAGTCGTCGGGTCAAGCCATTGGAACGAAAACCGGAACCACGCGCGGTCGTCGGTGAATGAGTGATCATACACGACGACGCGAATACCTGGACGGCCTTTGTGAACGGTCACAAGCTCGTCCGCATAGGCTTCCCGAGTTACGGTACGGTCGCCATTCTCATCGTGTCGGATGTAGTTCGGCCCAACGCAACCTGGGATTAGGTCATATTGACTGTCGTGCCAAACCCGTTCCCATCGGTCGAATAGATCATGCATCATTGGTGCATCCCACATCAAGAAGTCCCTGCCTATTGCTGGAACGGTAGCAAGTGGGACGTTGCCGCTCCAGTGACGATGTTGCGTTTGGGTCAAAAAGCGACCGGACATCTCAGAAATCCGACAGTCGCTGTGAGCTAAACACCGGACATTGTCGGACCGCTTGGCTTCGTCGCTTTCGTGCCAAGAACGGGCTAAGCTCCCGCACGGCGCGCGTGAAGGTACCTCAACCAATGGTCAATCTGCCAGCCCTTCCAGATCACGCTCGGTCGCTAACTTCGGATCGTTGCCTCCACACAAGATTCTCGAAAACGACCTGCTGGACCGCGCAGAAAAACTCACGTCGGTCTCTGACGCTCTTCTTTAGTAGATATGATATGGGAAATGAAGAATGGCGTGTTTACGTCGGCCGAGCAGCAGGCTCGGCATCCGTCGGCTCGGCCCGGCCGTAGTATTCGGCACCAAAGTTGTTCCTAACGATATACTCTCTGAAACCTCGCATGCGAGCATGCATGAGATTATCGTCGCCGTGGCGAAGACCCACCCCGTATTCTCCTCCTTCGCGACGGCCTGCAAGATAGTTGGCATGCCCCGCGTGATCCGGCTGGCCTGATCGACCGGTCGATGAAGATGACCGACGTGGTTGCCCTGATCGATGCGGAAGCGGTTATAGCTCCCGCCATTCGAGGCCCCAAAAATGAAAGAGGCATCTGAGTTTATTTGCGGCCGTTCTACAGGTGACTCATCTGACTCAAGTTCTTCCTGTATCAGCTCTCGGAGAACAAGATACATATGGCCAGCGCCAGTATAGTCGCTGAACGCCGGCTTCGCTTCCAGCGAGGATTCGTAGGGCCATGTTCCGTTGCTACTTTCTTAATAGAGAGAAGTTTTCGGCGATCTCCCCGCTTGGAATTGGCGGACAGATCCCCTTGGGCTCGATATCGGTTCGATATGGACGTTCCAATGTTGGCCCATGAAAGATTATGGCTAACTCGCCACGCATTTTGGGATAAGCAGGGCCAACGCTACGGTAGTATCTCGGACCCGCAAGCCCCCCGATGACCCAAGCGTCTCGTGGCCAAGGCAATACTGCCCCGATCCGAAACACATCGAGAACGTAATTAAACGCAACAATTTCGAGTCCGTTCATTGCTGCGACGAACGGGTCGGATTTCCCTTGATCGGGATACGTGCCGTTCGTGTTACGATACTCTGCTCCTAACGAACGCAGCGCCGCGTGCATTATTGCGAGCCGCGAATAGACGTCCGACTTGCCTGAGCTCAGCGCTTCAAACAATTTTGTAAAATTGGCCGATGTCGAAGTGTCGTCTGCCGAAAGCGACGATGTCACGATCCCCGACAGACTGCGCGCCTTAGCCAGATAATCGCGATATTCCGCATTTGATACCGGGCCAAAGCTGCAAGTGTCCTGCTCTGAATGAAAATTCAAAAGAGTGATGTAGTTGGCTGCGATACCCAGAAGCCCCAGCGAAATAAGAGCGGCCAAGCCTTTGTTCATCAATAGACACTTTTTTGGAGAAACTTCGCCATTAGAATCGTGACAACACTGTCCCCACAACGCCTATAGGCAGCAAATCACACGCGAGATCCGATGATTTGCTGCAGATATTAGTCAACGCCAGCCTCCCATTTGGGGGTAACTACCGAAGTGAGCGCCACACCCGTTTACCGACCATATTAAGCAGAATTTCGAAACTCAAGTGGAAATTGAGTTGAGGCGCTATCCATAAATCGGCATTCATGGGCGAGCTCAATCCATGTCCGCTATCCGGCACATTGCAGAGTCAAGGCGGACATCGATCTTAGGTCCAAAGCGTGTCAGGTCGGACATGCGCTACACATTCGAGTAGGCGCTGCACTGGTTGCTAGCAGGTCGCTTCAACACCGCCGTACAAATTTGAGATCCCAATTCGTCGGTTGGGGCAGTGCTATTTCTCGCGCCGGAAAAGTGCACGGCTGCAGATATTTTGAAAACGACGCAAATGACCCCAAGTGCCGGGAACGACCGCAGTCACATTTGGCGCCAGCGCGCTAGTTGGGCATAAGACTCCATGATTGATCGAGGCCCTGTGACGCTGCATTCGTGACTAATTGTCGGCCTTGCCGCACTATCTGCAACGCCAATCCAAGTAAGCATTCGCGTGCGATCATCCCACAGAAGTTCAAATTGGCCCGAGCGACCAGCGACCCCGAATCTAATTGAGCCATCGTTGATCCCAGCGATGTTACCTGACATCGTCTGGTCGGAAGCTTGGGTCTCTAGGACTACCGTTCTTGTGGAGCGGTCCAAAGTGACGAAATATTGTCCGTACTGGCCGGGGCAGGTTAGCGAAAAGGCGTCCACCGGGTCGAGACGCTTAGGATCAAATTGCTCTGGTTGCCAGAATGCTGAAAGCATCGTTCTGCCAGCGACCTCCGTGCAGTCGTGTTGCAGTAAAGCCCTTCCCAGTTCACTGGCGGGCATTCCCGGCCACGTCATCACGTTGCGCTTGCGATTGAAGGAAAGAAGAATACGCCCGCCGTCGGCCCTCAGGCTGAGGTCCAGTCTTGCGTCACTTTCCGCGATGATCTCACCGGGTAGTTTGTTTCCACCGGGATTTTCAAATACGAAGTGATTTGTCTCCAGATCGTAAGTTACGAAGTAAGGCTGCTGTTGCTGATAACGTTTGCCGTCGCAGCGAATGGATGGCGCTGAAAGCAACGGTGCGAGGATGACCGCGTCAGGTGCGGTACCGTCGCCTGCAGAGCATAGAGGCAGTCATCAAGGGGCAATAATGTGTGCCTGCGGAAGGCGACGACCGTCGCCTCCTGCTCGGCCGTCAATATCGTGGAGCGCGCAGTCTTCGGGCCCATCGGCGCGTCTTGGACAAAGGTCCGCTTGCGCCACTTGGCAACTGTCTTCTGATTCAGGCCGTGCTGCGCGGCTAATTCTTTGAGCGGAGCCTTCGATCGCTGTATTGCCGCTCGGATCGCGTGCGTGGTCGTGGCGCTGCCATGGAGTATCTGTCCCATAACCCCTCCCAGAATGAAGGGGCAGTTTGGCTGATTCCCCCACACTCCGGGACCAGACACCTAGCCGCCCGAGGCACCATTGCTCTCACAGAAATAGTTGCATTAGACAGATGCGCAGCGAGCAGCGGCATCACTTTGACCAGCACAGCAGAGAAAGCGCAGCAATTCCGGTGCATGGATCTCTTTTATTTCGTCAGAGCGCTTCTCATTCGATGACTTTTAGGCCTTGAAACTAGGGCTAACATCGCGTCGCCCGGCGTGGCTCTGTTCGATCTGTTCAAGGCTGCTCCATCCGCCGTCGGTGTTCGCGTCACCCCCGCATCGCCTGACCAGTGCGCCCCTCCGAGCCACTGTGACCGCGATTTTCGCTCCTATGGAGATTCTGCCCAAGTACTTTTCTGAGCGGACCGATCGACGGCAAAAGCACGCGCCAAAGCATCCGACCGCACGCCTGATGAATAATGCTCCCTGAGTTTTGCACGTGCAGCGACGGTTTTAGATCTTTAATAATAGCTGTGATCGCCGCGTGGCAGCGCTGGTCAATGGTTAAAAATTACCTTACGCAGGAAGAATCATTAGGTTGATTCTCGCTTCGTCGTTTGTGTCTCACGTGTAAAAGCATCGCTCCATTTTTCCGGGAGCGCAGAAAGCAGATACTTCGTGCTGTCGAAAAGCTTGCGCGGTTTCATCGCGTTTTTGGCAATGCTGCCTGCTGTCGCGCAAGCGCAGACAGCTTCGCAAATTACCCCACCAAGTTTTCGACCGAGTTTAGAGCGACAGGGTGGCTTCGCCCTGCAGGGTGGCGGCGGTTTAGCCACGCCGAGCGGCGCCGAAAAACTCTCCGTCAGGATCTCCGGCGTTCAGATCAAGGGCGCGCTGCCGGCATTGGCGGCGGCGACCGCCGAGCTGGAGCGTCGTCTGGTCGGGCGTTCGGTGTCGGGCGCGGAGATTTTCGCCGCCGCGCGCGATCTCGAAGCGGCCTATGCCAAGGCGGGCTACGTGCTGGTGCGTGTGGTCTTGCCGCCGCAGCATCTCGCCAACGGTGCACGCCTCAAACTCACGGTCGTCGATGGCTTTATCGAGCGGATCGAACTCAAGGATGTGCCGGAGCGCGTGCGTTCGCGCATCGCCAGCCTGGTGGAGCCGCTGGTCGGCCGCCGCGGCGTGACGCTGGTGGAACTCGAACGCCGCGTGCTGCTGGCCGGCGATACGCCGGGCACGCTGCTGCGTTCGACGCTGGCGCCGGGGAAGAGCGAGGGCGCCACCGTGCTGGTGATCGAGGCCAAGTACCAGCCCGTCAGCGCCATTCTGACGTTCGACAACGCGCTGTCGGCGGCGCTCGGCCGCACCACGGTCGGTGCCGGCGTCGACTTCAACAGCATTGCGGGTCTCGGCGAGCTGATCTATCTGCGCGCCAACGGGCATCCGGAATTCGATGGCGGCAACGGCTTTTTCGAGCGCTATCCCACCAACCGCGGTCTGGCAGCAGGCGTCATCGTGCCGCTGTGGGTCGATGGCCTGACGTTCAACGCCGAGGGCACCGATGCACGAACCACGCCGCGCGCGGTGCAGGGCATCCAGACCACCGATACGTTCCAGCGGCTGTCGTTGCGGCTGCGCTACGCCTGGCTGCGCGGGCGCGCCGCCAATTTCAACAGCGAAGTGTCGTTCGACGCGCAGGACGAAGTGCAGAGCCTGTTTATCGGCGGCGATCCGGTGGCGCTGTCGCAGGACAAGCTGCGCATCATTCGCTTCACCAATGACGGCGACGTGCTGACGCCGTGGGGCGCTGCGATCTCCGGCCGCGTCACCGGCTCGTTCGGCCTCGATGCGCTCGGCGCGCGCTCGGCGGCGAGCGCAAGCGCATTGCTGCCCTTGTCGCGACAGGGCGCGGACGCTTCGTTCCAGAAGCTCGACGCTGCGCTCGGCTATTCCCAGCGGCTGTACGATCATCTCGCGGTTCAGGTCACCGCGCGGGCGCAGACCTCGTTCGGCCAGGCGCTGCTGCGCAGCGAGCAGATCGGCATCGCCAACACGTCGAGTCTGTCGGGCTTCGATGCCGGCAGCATCGTCGGCGATCAGGGCTATGTCGCGCGTGGCGAAGTCTCGTCGCCCTGGACCGTGCCGTTGCCGACCACCGCGGTCGGCGTCGTCGCCGCGCCCTACGTGTTCGGCGCCTACGGCGAAGTGAATTTGCAGCAGCCGACGGCGCTGGAGGCGGCGCGGATTGCCGCGACCTCCTATGGCGGCGGCGTCCGCTTCGGTGGTTCCGTGCCCGGCACCCTGTCGAACGGCTCGCTCGCACTCGAATACGCGCGCACCACGCGCAATGACGGCGTCGCTGCCGCTGACCGGTTTCTGGTCGTGACGGCGTTCAGATTCTAGACGCCAGGGAATAGTTCGATGCAACGACCGGCCAGCCTCTCCCACGCGTGCGCCTCCCGCCGCGATACCCGGCAACGTGCCGTGATGCTGGCGACCACCGCGCTGACCGGCTCCCTGATGATCGGCCAGGCCTTGGCGCAGACTCTGCCGACCGGTGGCAGCGTCGCCGCCGGCAGGGTGGCGATCGCATCGCCTTCATCGACCCAGCTCAATGTCACGCAGACCAGCCCGAGCGCGGTGGTCAACTGGCAGAGCTTTTCGATCGGCCATGGCGCGGCGGTGACTATCCAGCAGCCGGGCAGTACGTCGGCGCTGCTCAACCGCGTCACCGGCGACACGCCGTCGAGCATTGCCGGCTCGCTCACCGCCAATGGTCAGGTCTATCTGGTCAATCCCAACGGCATCGCCATCACCTCGACCGGCACGGTCAACACCGGCGGCGGCTTCGTCGCCTCGACGCTGGGCATTTCCGATGCCGACTTCCTCAGCGGCAAGCGCAGCTTCACCGGCAATGGCGCCTCCGCCGAGGTCAGCAATGCCGGCACCATTACGGTCGGCCGCGGCGGCTATGCCGCGCTGATCGGCGGCACGGTGTCGAACGCGGGCAGCATCTTCGTGCCGCTCGGCAAGGTCGGGCTCGGCTCGGGCGAGAGTGCGACGCTGGATTTCTCCGGCGACGGATTTTTGCAGGTGGCGCTGCCGACCGCGGCCGGCGGCACCAATGCGCTGATCCGCAACGCCGGCTCCATCAAGGCCGATGGCGGCAGCGTGATCATCAGTGCCGCGACCGCACGCGAGGCGGCGCGCAATGCGGTGAACATCTCCGGTCTGGTGCAGGCGGGAACCATCGGCGGTCGCACCGGCGCGATCTTCATCGGCGGCGGTGCCGGCGGCGGCGTCAACATTTCCGGCAAGCTGATCGCGACCTCGCGTCAGGCCAGCGGCGGCGCCATCGCGGTGACCGGCCATACCATCGCGCTCGAAGGCGCCAGCATCGATGCCTCCGGCGCGACCGGTGGCGGCACCATCAACATCGGCGGCGGACGCCAGGGCGAAGGGGCGCTGCAACGCGCCCACACGCTCACCGTCGATGCGCAGACCACGATCCGCGCCGACGCAACGACCAGCGGCAATGGCGGCGCCATCGTGCTGTGGTCGGACCAGCCGACGCGCTTTGCCGGCACCATCACCGCACGCGGCGGCGCATCGTCCGGCAACGGCGGCGAGGCCGAAGTCTCCGGCAAGGCGCAGCTCGCTTACACCGGCTTCACCGATCTCTCGGCGGCTCATGGCAGCTTCGGCACGCTGCTGCTCGATCCCTACAACGTCATCATCTCGAACGGCGCCGATACCGGCGGTTTCGATGCCACCAGCAACGACAGCGTCATCAACGCGACCACGCTGATGACGGCGCTCGGCGCCGCCAATGTGACCATCACGACCGGCTCCGGCGGCACGCAGGCCGGCAACATCACCGTGGCGGCGCCGCTGACCTGGTCGGCGCCAACCGTCCTCGGGCTGAATGCAGCCGGCGCCATCGTCATCAACGCGCCGATCGCCATCACCGCCGCCGGCGGCCTGGCGCTGAATGCCACCGCGCAGGCCGGCATCACCAATACCGGGCTGACCTTCGGCAACAATGCCTCGGTCGACTTCGGCGCCATCGACCACGGTGGCACGTTCAGTCTCAACGGCACCACCTACACGCTGGTTTATACGATGGCGCAGCTCGATGCGATCGATGCGCTCGACGCCATCGACGGCAGCGCGCTGGCGCAGTACGGCACCGGCCTGTCCGGCAACTACGCGCTGGCCACCAACCTCAGCGCCGCCGGGCCCACCTATACCCGCGCGCTGATCGGCACCAACAGCAGCAACGATGTCGATACTCAGTACACCGGGCGGTTCGACGGACTCGGCCACACCGTCACAGACCTGACGATCAACGCGCCCGGCCTCGCGTGGGTAGGTCTGTTGGGCTACGTGAATGGCGCGGAGTCCAGCGTTTCGAACATCCGCGTGGTCGGCGGCACCTTCACCGCGAAAAGCAACGTTGCTCCGCTGGTCGGCTGGCTCAACGGCGGGGTCGTGCAGAACAGTTTCGCCAGCGCCACCGTGGCGTCGCTGGGAACCATCATCTCGACGACGGTGACCGACGGCGTGGTGCAGTCACGTACAGCTGATGGGGTCAACGCCGGCGGGCTGGTCGGTTTCAACACCGGCCTGATTCAATCCAGCCATGCCAGCAGTAACGTGACCGGCTACACCGCCACGGGCGGCCTGCTCGGCTGGGGATCCGCACTCAGCCTGGTGACCAACAGCTACGCAACCGGCACGGTCAGCGGGATCAACAGCACCGGCGGGTTGGCCGGCACCAATGGCGGCATGGTCACCAACAGTTACGCGACCGCCACCGTCAGCGGCATCCAGAATACCGCGGGACTGGTCGGCACGAATACAGGAACCATCCAGACCAGCTATGCGACGGGCTCGGTGAGTGCGACGGGTAATCGCATCGGCGGCTTGGTCGGCCAAAATCCAGGAACCATCCGGGCAAGCTATGCGACCGGCGCGGTGAGTGGCACCACCAACTCCGGAGGGCTCGTCGGGCTGAACAGCCCGACCGGCTCCGTGGATTCCAGCTACGCCACCGGCACTGTCACCGGCACCGTCGCTGTCGGCGGCCTTGTTGGCGGCAACAATTCCACCGTACCGAATGTCATTTCCAACTCCTATTGGGACACGCAGACCTCCGGCATCTCGGCGGCGGCCGGCGGCGGGATCGGCCTGACCACGGCGCAGTTGCAGGGCATCCTTCCCACGGCATTCGGCAGCTCGGTCTGGAGCACCGGCGCCGGGCTCTATCCGTATCTGAGCTGGCAGTTTGCCGCTGGCTCGACGCCGCAGGCGGTGTCGGGTATCGCCTACCAGGCCGATGGGGCGGCACTGGCCGGCGCCACCATCGCCGGCACGCTCAGCGGCACTGCGCTGGCGACGATCCAAACCGGCGCTAACGGCTACTACTACTTCCTGCTGCCGCAGGGCTCGACGTCGATCGGCAGCGGCCTGTTCGTTGACATTGCCGGCAACGCGGTGAAGTCCAACGCCTATGTGTCCGGCGTCAACCCGACGCAAAATCTCGACCTCAACGCCAATACGCTGACCGTGCGCACCGCGGCGACCACGCTGTCGTCGGTGGCGTCCTCGCTCGCCAGTGTGATCGGCATCACGCCGACCGGCGATCTGGTGTTCTCGACGCCGGGCGGCGTGCTGACTGCAAACGGAGGGACCAGCGTTTCTATCGCGGCCTCCGGCGCGTTCACCGTCGACCAGACGCTTGCGGTGGCGGACGCCGTGCGGCTTTCCGCTGCGGGCAGCCTGACCATCGCCGCGACTGGCTCCGTGTCCTCCACGAGCAGCGACGTGACGCTGGCGGGATCGAGCTTCGTCAATCAGCGCGGCGCTGATGCGGTTTCGGCCGCCAACGGCCGCTGGCTGGTCTACTCGGCGGATCCATCCAACGACGGCCGCGGCGGTCTCGCTTACGCGTTCAAGCAATACGCCGCGATCTACGGCGTGACAGCGGTGGCGCAGGCCACCGGCAACGGCTTCCTCTACAGCGTGGCCCCGACCGTCACGCCCACCGTCTCGAAGACCTATGACGGCGGCACCGGCGCGACGCTGGCGTCGACCGCGAGCGGCCTCGATGGCGACGTGATCGGCCTCAGCTACACGACGGCAGCCTACGACAATGCCAACGCCGGGACCGGCAAGACGGTCACCGTCAACGGATTGACGATGACCTCCGCCACCAATGGCGGCGCCACGGTCTATGGCTACACCCTGGGCGCGACAACCGGCACCATTGCTGCGCGCGCGGTCACGGTGACGGCGGATGCGCAGAGCAAGGTCTATGGCGATGCCAACCCGGCGCTGACCTATACGGTCGGCGGCAGCGGCCTGGTCAACGGCGACAGCCTGTCGGGCAGCCTGACGAGCGGCGCCACTACCGCCTCCGGCGTCGGCAGCTATGGCATCACGCTCGGCACCCTCGCCAACAGCAACTATGCGCTGACCTACGCTGCAGCCAATCTCACCGTCACGGCGCGGGCGATCACGGTGACGGCCGATGCGCAAAGCCGGGCCTATGGCGATGCCAACCCGGCGTTGACCTATACGGTCGGCGGCAGCGGACTGGTCAATGGCGACAGCCTGTCGGGCAGCCTGGCCAGCAGCGCCACCGCCGCAACCGGTGTCGGCAGCTACGGTATCACGCTCGGTACCCTCGCAAACAGCAACTATGCGCTGACTTACGCCGCGGCCAACCTCACCGTCACGGCACGGGCGATCACCCTGACGGCCGATGCGCAGAGCCGGGCCTATGGCGACGCCAATCCGGCGCTGAGCTACACGGTCGGCGGCAGCGGGCTGGTCAACGGCGACAGTCTGTCGGGCAGCCTGGTCACCGCTGCGGCGTCGGATTCGGCGGCGGGTGCCTACGCGATCGCGCAGGGCACGCTGATCAACGGGCGCAACCCGAACTATGCCATCGCCTATACCGGCGCCAATCTCGTGGTGAACGCCGCTCCCGCGCCAGCAACGACAGTATCGACGCCCCCGACAACGACGACGGCCAGCTCGACAGAAACCTCGACAGTGGCGCCCTTTGTGGTGGCGCCGGCGGATACGTCGACAACAAGACAGTCGAATATCAGCTTTCAGATCGACCAACGCTCCACGACGATCGTGACGCCGCTGGCCGGGACGCCGACAACGGCGGTCAGCACGTCCGGCTCCGCCACGCGTAGCGCTGCGCGGCGGACCAGCGACGATGACATCGTGACGGGAAGCATTGGGCCCCAGACCAAGCGAAAGAAGAAACCTGCCGGGCGATAGCGGTCGCTTCGCGGATGCTTCACGCCGCCATTTTGGTAGCTCTTGCGAGGGAGCAATCCAGTCGTCGCTCGCAGCCTCTGGATTGCTTCGCCCGCGGACGTGGGCTCGCCAACTTTTCGCGGCTCGCCACGGCGCGGCCAGACTTTTGTTGAGAAATCGCCATGGCCCCTGACGTCGTCGTCGAATCTCTGGGAGAATATCGAGGTAGCGTCCGCAGTCCCCGGACGCACTCCGGGGAGCGCTCATGAAGATGTCGAAGGCCGGTTCGCCCATGCAAGGCGACGGTGATTGCTTCGGCGCCGCGCGCGGCACGTACGAGGCAGGCCCGCGGCGGTCGATGCTGTTCACAGGAGTCGCTGCCGTTGCGCTGCTCTCCGGCGCCACGCTTACGCGCGCTGCGGATATCAGCAACACGACGCCGTTCACCAACAGCGGGCCCTATGCCGGCGATGTCCTCAGCAACAGCAGCACGATCGCGAACAACTCGTCCGGCTACTGGACCGGAAACATCGTGTCCAACACCCACCTCATCGCCAACAATGTGGGTGCCACCTGGGATGGCGGGATTCAGTCCAACCGGTCCCAGATTGTCAATTACGGCACCTGGCTGAACGGCGACATCACCGGAAACGGCAATCCTGCAGATCCCGTTCCCGCCGTGGTCGGGTCCAATGGCCGGATCACCAATGCTGCGGGCGCCACCTGGCATGGCGATATCAACGGCAATTCGGACTTCGTCACCAATGACGGCGGTGCATGGTTCGGCAACATCAGCGGCAATGCCAGTTACGTCCTGAACAATGGCGGCACCTGGACCGGCAATGTGGTGGGCAACAGCGGCTCTGGCCGGTTCACCCAGGTGTTCAACGGCGGCAACGGGCTTTGGGTAGGCGATGTCCAGGGCAACAACGGCTTGGTCGGCAACGACGGTAACTGGCAGGGCTCGGTTCTGGGCAACAGCAGGACATTGCAGAACTCCGGCACATGGACGGGCAACGTCGCGGGCAACAGCGGCAACGTCTACAACACCAACGGCCGCTGGACCGGCGACGTGCTTGCCAATGGCGGCACCATCTACAACAGGACTTCCGGAGGTGTAGTTGCGGTCTGGACCGGCAATGTCAGCGGCAACGCCGGCAGCATCCAGAATGAGGCGGGATCGCAATGGCATGGCGACGTCACCGCCAACAGCGGGACGATCGTCAACGCCGCCGCGGCCATCTGGACGGGGAATGTCGCCGGCAATGCCGGCACCATCGCCAACAGTGGCACCTGGACTGGCATGGTGGCCAATTCTGGCACCTTCAATAATGCTGCCGGCGCCACGGTGTCGGGCCTCCTGACCAACAGCGGCACCACGAACAATGCCGGGACGCTCAGCGGAGGCCTTACCAACACGGCCGGTATCGTCAACAACACCGGCTCGATCGGGGGGACCGCCAGGATCGACGGCGGCACGCTGACCGGCAACGGCACGATCGCCAATCTCGTGACCGGCAACGGAGGGACCTTCGCGCCGGGCGACGGCACCGCGGCATCGTCGATGACGGTGACGGGCAATCTGACGCTGACCTCCGCCGCGCAATATCTGGTGCAGGTCGATCCCGCCACCGCTTCATTCGCCAATATCACCGGCACGGCCACCCTCGGCGGTGCCACCGTCAGCGTGACCTATGCCAACGGCAGTTACGTCGCCAGGCAGTACACCATCCTGAGCGCAGCCGGGGGCGTCGTCGGCACATTCGGCACGCAGGTCAACACCAACCTGCCGGCGAATTTTACGTCGTCGCTCGTCACCGACGCCACCCACGCTTATCTCAATCTGACGCTGCGTTATCTGCCGCCGACGCCGGACTCGGGCTTCAACGCGCTGACCGTCAATCAGCAGCAGGTCGCCAACACGCTGGTGAACTACTTCAACCGCACCGGCGGCATTCCGCTGGCGTTCGGCGCGCTCACGGCGACCGGCCTGACGCAGGTCTCCGGCCAGACCGCGACCGGGGCGCAGCAGACCGCCTTCGACGCCACGACTCAGTTCATGGGATTGATGACCGACCCGCTCGCCGCCGGGCGCGACGCAAGCGGCGTGTCGTCCTTTGCCGATCCAACACGCGACCGAACGGCGAAGCACAATCCCAGTGACGCACTGGCCGCGATTGACCGCAAGGCGCCGATAGCGCCGGCTTTCGAGGCGCGCTGGAACGTGTGGGCGGCAGGCTTCGGCGGCCAGCAGAGCACCGACGGCAACGTCGCAACCGGATCGAATACCGGCACCAGCCGGATCTAAGGCGGGGCGGTCGGCGCTGACTACTGGTTATCCCCGGCCACTGTCGCCGGCTTCGCGCTGACCGGCGGCGGCAGCAGCTTTTCGGTGGCGGGTGCGGGGTCGGGCCGCTCGGACCTTTTCCAGGCGGGCGCCTTCGTACGCAACAGTATCGGCTCGGCTTACATCGCCGCCGCCGCCTATGGCTGGCAGGACACCACCACCGATCGCACCGTTGGCAGCAGCGCGCTGCAGGGCCGCTTCAACGCCAACACATATTCAGGCCGTATCGAGGGCGGCAACCGCTATGCGCTACCGCGGTTGGGCGGCGTCGGCGTCACGCCCTATGCTGCCGTGCAAGTGACCGCGCTAGATCTTCCGGGCTACACGGAAGCTGCTGCGGGCGGCATCAACACGTTCGCGCTGACCTACGCCGGCAAGATCGTCACCGCGACACGCAGCGAACTCGGCCTGCGCAGCGACAAATCGTTTGCAGTCAACGCCGCCGTCCTGACCCTGCGCGGCCGCGCCGCCTGGGCTCACGACTACAATATCGAACGCAGCGTCGCCGCCGCCTTTCAGACCCTGCCCGGCACGGCGTTCGTGGTGAACGGTGCGGCTCCTGCGCGCGATTCTGCGCTGACGACGGCGTCCGCCGAAATGCGCTTCACCAGCGGCATCTCGCTGGCTGCGACCTTCGAGGGCGAGTTCTCTGAATTCACCCGCAGCTACGCCGGCAAAGGCGTGATGCGTTACGACTGGTAATTGGCCAGACCGTGCTTATTCACGGGTGAATATATTGTCGATGCGCATCAGACCCTACCGTCTGCGATGCAGAGATCGACGTGTAATGTAAGGCGCCGCATCGAATATGCCGATGCGGAGCACGAGACGGCGCGAGCGACACGACAGCGCCGCGGCGGCCGGTTATGGACCGAACCGCTTGTCCTGGTAGAACAAGCCGGTACAGCAAGGTTCGGTGCTGGATGCGATCATGGGAGTCGTGCCGGTCGGGCTACCAAAAGAAATTGGGCTGAAGCTGCCGCCCGTTCCACTCAGGTTCGCCACCGTGCTGGCTGCAGGAAAGTTGAGAACAGCCGTACTCGGAAGCGGTGTGATCGGAGGTGGAGTCACCGGAGGAGCCGTGATGCTCAGATTCGCACCTCGATAGGTCAGTGCATAATTGCTGCCCGCCGTCAGCGTGTTCTGGCTGATCTGGTAGCTGCCGACATCCGAAGCCACCGTCGCCGCCGTCGCCAGCGCACCGGCGAAGACGTCACTACCGAGCAGGCTTCCGCCGGTCACCTGATAGGTCAGCGCAGGATTGGCATCGCCGTAGGCCCGGCTCTGGGCGTCGGCCGTCACCGTGATCGCACGTTGTGAGATGGTGCCGGTGCTTGAAGCGGTCGTCGAGGCGAGCGTGTAGCCGTAAACCGCGGCGCGGCCATTGCTGGCCGAACTGATCGTCAGGCCGTTGACCGCAACGATCCTGCCGGACCCGGCATTGGCGTTGTCGTAGACCGCACCCGACGAACCGAGCATGATCACATCGCCGTCAATGCCCGTATTGGATGATGAAAGCGCCGCATCCGTGGTGCCGTCATAGGTTTTGGAGAACGTTCCGTTCAATCCGATCATCGGAGCGACGGTATAGAGAACGCCATTGCCGGTCGCCTGCGCCACCGCGGTCACACCGTAGCTGGCGGCATATTGCTTGAAGTCGTAGACCAGCCCGCCACGGTTGTCGTTGGATGGATCCACCGAATAGACCAGCCAGCGGCCGTTCGCCGCCGAAACCGCGTCGGCGCCGCGGCTGTTGATGAAATTGGTTCCTGCAACCAGCGTCGCGTTGCCGGTCGACGAACTCACTGTTCCGGTCGAGGCTATGCTGAGGCTGCCGGCCGCGCGGATGAGTGCGGAGTTGGGCACGGTGAGAGCCTGGTCGATGCTGAACGCGCCGGTGGCCGCAATCGACAGTCCGGTCGCGGCGTTCAGGGTCAGTACGCCGCCGGGCGTGGTGAAAACAAGATTGCCGGTCGACGTTGCGCCGACCACGCTCGCCAATCCCGCAGCGACCGACGACAGTGCGGTGGCACTGGTCGTGACGGTCAGCATGCCGCCGTGGAGATCTAGGTTTTGCACCGACCCGGTCGCACCTTGAAGAAAGGAGTTGGCCTTGATGGTGTTGCTATTGACGTCGGTGAAGACGTCATTGCCGGCGACGATTGAGCCTTGCGGGATTACGAAATAATAATAGCCGTCGGCGCCGGTGCTGACGCGAACGCCGGGAAGCGCGGTGCCGTTGACTGTGCCGGCGACCGAAGCGCCGGCCAGCGCCGCGCCGTCCGCCTGATAGGCGATGCCGGACACGGTCTGCGGCGTGGTGCCGGCGACGAACTGCCAGCTCAGATAGGGATACAACCCGGCGCCGCTGCTCCAGGCTGTGCCGAAGCCTGACGGAACGCTGCCGCTCTGCAACTGCGCCGTGGTCCGGCTCGTGACGTTGGCAGACTGGTTGCGGCTATCGGAGCCCATGCCGGCGGATCGCCCGCTGGTTTCGGAATCCCAGTATGACGAAGCGACTGTCGCGTAGTTGGAGCCGATCAGTCCTCCGACATTGGTCGTGCCCGAGACCATGCCGGTTGAATAAGTCTTCTGCACCGAGCCGCCGGTGCTGTTAGTGCCGAGCAGGCCGCCCGCCTGGTCGCCGCCCCAGACGGAGCCGGTGGCATAGCTGTCGACGACCGTTCCGGTACTCAGTCCGACCAGCCCGCCGGTGTTGAACGTGCCCTTGACCTGTCCGGTCGCGTAACTGGTCCTGATCGTGCCGCCGAAATTGTACCCGACGAGGCCGCCGGCATAATAACCTCCGGTCACCGCGCCATTGGCGTAACTCGATTGCACGGTGCCCAGGTTGACCCCCGCCAGGGCGCCGGTGGAGTTGCCGGTCCCCACGCTCGCAATCGTCGCGCTGGCATAGCTTGTCTGCACCACCGATCCGGTGCCGACGTTGCCGACCAGCCCGCCGACGTTGCTGCGGCCGACCACCTGGCCGCCGACGATGCCGATGTTCGACACCGTTCCGCCGGCCAGATAGCCGATCAATCCAACTTGGTCCTTTGTCGGCGCATTGATGGTGAGGCCGGTGACGGTGTGGCCGAGACCGTCGAGCTTGCCGCTGAACGTGTACGCCGAACTGAAACCGGCGAAGTCCGCGACGACGGCCCGGGTGTAGGTGGTGCCGGTGGCGATCAGGTCGTTAGCGAGCGCATAGGTACCGGTGACGCCGGTCCCATAGGTCGTGAGCGCCGTGCCATTGACGGCGTTGACGCCGTCGATCGCATCGAGCTGCGCCATCGTGTAGACCAGTTTATAGGTAATGCCGTTGAGGCTAAACGTGCCGCCGTTGTCAGTGGCGCCGTAATCCACCGAGGCGCCGTTGCCGAAGGTCAGGCCGGTGGTGGTGACACCCGCCTGCGCGGTGGCATTAAGGTCGAGGCCGCCGGCCCCGGTGATGGTGATCGGCGCGTTGATGGCGATGGCGCCGGCTGCGTTCAGCCCGAGGACGGTCGGTGCCGACCAGGTCAGCGGCGCCGCCACTGTGATATTGCCGGCCTGCGATCCGCTTGTGCCAGTGGTGATTGTCACATTGGCGGCGCCGAGCGCCGTCATCAGCGTGGTCGCGTTGATGACGCTGTCGTTGCTGGTGGCATCGAAACCGCCGGTATCGGCGCCGTTCGAGATGATGACGTTGTAGGGATCGAGCAGCAGCGTGCCGAAGCTGCCATGAGCCGCCGAGAGATCGGTGAAGCCGGTGTAAGCGAGCTGCGCCTTGCCGGAGACTTCGGCCTCGCCGCCGTTGCCGGACGATGCGCCGCCGCGTGCGGTGATGGTGCCGGCAAAGCGCGTCGGCTGGTCCGACCACAGCACGATGGCGCCGCCATTGCCGCTGGTCGTTGCGTCGGCGCGGATCGTGGTCTGCGCATCGACGGTGAGCGTGTGGGCGCGTTGCAGCACCCCTTCGCCCTGGCGTCCGCCGCCGATGTTGATGGTGCCGCCACCGGTCGCGCCGGAGGCATCGATGCTGGCGCCTTCGAGCGCGATGGTATGGCCGGTCACCGCGATGGCGCCGCCGCTGGCCTGACGCGAGGTCGCGATCAGCTTGCCGGAAATGTTGACGCCGCCGCCGGCACCGCCGCCGATGAAGATCGCGCCGGTGCGACCGCCGATGGTTCGCGCCTGCACCAGACCGGAGATGTTCACCGCATTGCGCGCCGCCTCGCGTGCGGTCGCGGCACTGATGATCACGCTGCCGCCATCGGCCTTGATGGAGCCGGCGTTGCGGATCAGCGCATTGGTGCCGCCGGCCGCGGTCGGCAGCGCCACCTGCAAAAATCCGTCGCCGGAGAAATCCAGCGTCGCACTTTCGCCCGAGCCGAGCCCGACCTTGCCGAGCGGCACGAAGATGCTGCCCGCGTTCGACACCGTGCCGCCGATCAGCGCGGCATAGCCGCCGCGGCCGACCGTAATGGTGCCGGCATTGCTGACCTCGGCGGAGGCGCCATTGCCGGTGAAGCTGCGCTTGCCGCTGAGGAAGTCGGCATCGGAAATGCCCAGCGTCGAGGCGACGAAGCCGCCGCCGGTGTTGACCGTGCCGGTCGAGGTGATGGCGATGCCGTTGGGATTGACCAGATAGACCTGGCCGTTGGCGGTCAGCGCGCCGGCAATGCTCGACGGCGTGTCGCCGGTGACGCGGTTGAGCAGCGCCGACGTGCTGCCCGGCTGCTGGATGGTCACCGCAGCACCCTGGCCGATCGAAAAGCTCTGCCAGTTGACCACTGCGCTCGGGCTTGTCTGGGTGACGGTAAGCTGTGTCGCGGAAGGGGCCGTGATCGCCACGCTGCCGGCGGCGACGCTACCGCCGGTCGGCAGGGTCTGCGCCGGCGCCTGACCGATCATCAAGCAGCCGGTCAGCGCGGTCGTCGCCAGCAGCAATGTACGTCGTAAAGCCTGCGCATTGGCAGGACGCCGAGCCTGATTCCCGACCAACCTGCCCGATCGTTTCGACACCACAAGGACCGCCTTTTGTGCATCTCCCGGCGGATTGGGACGATGTTAACGTCTGTTCAGCGCAAATGGCGCTCTCGACTCACCTGCGCCTATAGGTATTCGAAATTGGGCTGCTCCGCCAACGCTGTCACGGAGCAGCTACAGTTATTTACAGTCATAAAGATTGCCGGAGTCCGAGACGCGCGATCGGTGGACCGACTGTACATAGGTCGATGATTGATGAAGCACGCCTGATTGCTGAAATAACCGGCCAGACAGGTGTTATCAATGACTCGCGCCCGGGAATGACGGAACAGCCGGTCAGGACCCCTTGGTCATCCCGTCACCAGGTTCGGCAAATGGAGGCTGGAGCCAACCCGAGCCCAGCCGCGGAATGCTGGCCTGCTCTATCTCGCGGGGGCTTGAATGCTCCACTGTGATGGTCCACGCTACGTCGACACGACCGCCGAGGCTTTTTAAGAAAGCGCTGCAGCCCAGTGGTTTTTGATCGGTGACGCGAGTCTTCGTTGGAATCCTAGTGTCCGTTCAACACGCGTCGCGAATTTCCAATCGTGTACCGCTGGACGCTCAACGAGCTCAGCAAACTCAGGCCGCAAACCAAGCAACCGACACGAACGCCCCGAACTCGGCAACCGACTTGGCGAAATCTTTGCTGAAGAAGCGTGAGAGACCTTGCAATTCGAACCCCCAGCCGAGAGATCTAATGCCAGTATTGCGTGCACCGTTGAGCCGGCAAAGCAAGAACGGGCATGCCCGTGAGCGGCGGCTTTGCGCCGATACTGTTGAAAAAATCGTTTTGTGCTCCGGGTCGGATTTTCCTAGCCTCACTGGTGAGCCTTGCTCATATTAACCTGAGGGACCACGTTGAATCTCGTAAAATCGATCACGGGCCGCCGAGGATCGGCTGGAGCAATATGCAGCGACAGATCAGATCGAACGAGAGTCTTGACGAGATTTTCTAGGTCGATCGATTTTCGACTTTTTCAACAGTATCCGCCATGAGCGGCCTGTGGATGACGCTGCTCCATTTTTGAATACGCAGCGGTGTGGTGGTTTAAAGCGCCAATAACGACCTTTAGGGTACTTAAAAGCCCCTTGGAGTAAGTTCGACAAACCTGGTTAGAACTAGGGTCCGGACTCACTACAGCCACCAGATGACGGCTGCGGCGAGGCTGATGGCACTCATGAAGTTTCGGACGTTGCGGTCAGAATCGGGTGGCGATGCGTCGCCAGTCTTTGAAGCGGCAGAACATACGCTCGATGACGTTGCGCTGCTTGTAGATGGCGCGGTCGTAATCGTATTGGATCTTGCGGTTCTTGCGCGGGGGAATGACGGGCTCGGTGCCACGCTCGACCAACCACTCGCGCAGCGCCTGGCTGTCGTATCCCTTGTCCGCGACGAGTTCGGCCGACGGTGGCATCGCCTCGATGCAGAGCTGCGCAACCCTGCAATCGTGAACGTTTCCGGGCGTCAGGAGCAGGACGCAGAGGCGCCCCTTTTCAGTAAGCGTCGTTCTCAGGCCACGGCTCTGAGGTCTTGCTTTTGGTAGGCCCACGGCAAGAGCGCGTCGATGTCGCGGTTGGGATGACCGCTGGCGATCCTGGTAAGGACGTCTGTCAGGTAGCCGAGCGGATCGATATCATTGAGTTTACAGGTCTCGATCAGCGAGGCGATGGTGGCCCAGTGCTCGGCACCTCCGTCGGAGCCCGCGAACAAGGCATTTTTCCGGTTCAGTGTGATCGGTCGGATAGAACGCTCGACGGCGTTGTTGTCGAGTTCGATGCGGCCATCGTCGAGGAAGCGGGTGAGGCCCTCCCAGCGCGACAGCGCATAGCGGATTGCCTCGGCGAGCTTGCCCTTCTGGCTGATCAGCCCGAGTTTTGCGCGCAGCCAACTCTCCAATGCGTCGACCAGCGAGCGGCTTTTCTGCTGCCGCACGGTCCGACGCTCCTCGGCGGTGCGGCCGCGGATGTCGTTCTCGATCGCATAGAGCGCGGCGATGCGCTGCAGCGCTTCGCTGGCGATCGGCGCAGGTCCGGGTGTGGCGAGCTTGTAGAAGTTGCGCCGCACATGGACCCAGCAGAACGCCAGCTGCACGTCGCCGCGCTCGGCCAGCCGGCGGTAGCCGGCATAGCCATCGACCTGCAAGATGCCCCTGAAGCTGTCGAGATGGGCGATCGGCCGCTCGGCCTTGCGGTCCGGGGCGTAGACATAGGCCACGCCTGGCGGATCGGATCCGTTCCATGGCCGGTCGTCGGCGGCATAGGCCCACAACTGGCCGGTTTTGGTGCGACCACGACCAGGATCCAGCACCGGCAACGTCGTCTCATCGGCAAACAGTTTTGGCCGCTCTCTGAGCTTGTCGAGCAGGCGTTGGTGCAGCGGACGCAGATGCCAGGCGGCATGGCCCACCCAGTCTGCCAGCGTCGAGCGGTCTAGGTTGACGCCCTGGCGGCCATAGATCTGGGCCTGCCGATACAGCGGCAGATGATCCGCATATTTGGACACCAGCACCTGGGCGATGGTGGCTTCGGTCGGCAGCCCACCCTCGATCAGCCGCGCCGGCGCTGGGGCCTGCACGACGCCATCCTCACATTGGCGACAAGCGTATTTCGGCCGGATCGTGACCAGCACCCGGAACTGCGCCGGCACGATATCCAGCCGCTCGCTCTTGTCTTCGCCGATCCGGTGCAACGCGCCCTGGCAGCAGCGGCAGGTCTTGTCGTCGATATCGATGGTGGTCTCGATCCGCGGCAGATGCGCCGGCAGCGCGCCGCGATTGGCCCGACGCTTCGCAGCTCCGGCCTGTCGTGCTGCCGGTGTCGCCTGCTCAGCTTCCGCGGCGTCACGCGCCGCCGCCTGCTCGACGTCTTCCAAACCGAGCTGCATCTGGTCCTCGGGCAGCGTCTCCGCCCGGCGGCCAAACTGGTGGCGCTGCAGGTCCCTGATGATCTGACGCAGCCGTTCGTTCTGCACCCGCTCGGCGAGCAGCATCGCTTTCAAGGTCTCGGAATCATCGGGCAATGCGTCGCGCGGCATGATCAAATCAGATCATGTTTACCAGCATTTTGCGACGTGCTCGATGCTGCTGATTCACTTTGCCACAGCAACAAACGTCCAGGCGTTAGCCGGGCTGTGCCGGCGTCACCGTCTCGCGCGCCGCGTGGACACGCCGCCAATCCAACCCTTCGAGCAGCGCCGACAATTGCGCGGCCGACAAATGGATCACGCCATCTTCGATCTTCGGCCAGCGGAAGATGCCGTCCTCCAGCCGCTTGGCGAACAGGCACAGACCCGTGCCATCCCAATACACCAGCTTGATCCGATCCGCGCGCTTGGCGCGGAACACGTAGACTGCGCCCGAGAACGGATCCGCCGCCATGCTCTCCCGCACCAGGGCCGCCAACCCATCGGCGCCCTTGCGGAAGTCCACAGGCCTGGTCGCCACCATCACCCGGACCGCGCCCGTCGGGCCGATCACGCTCCGGCTTTCAGCGCCCGCAACACCGCGGCGATGGTGTCCGACGGAGCGCCCGCGCCGATGCGCACCGTCACGCCGTCGATCGCAACCTCGATCGTTCCGCCAAGCGGTTCGTCCCGCTGCTGCCGCCGCGCCTTGCGCTGTCGAGATCCCGCAGTCTCGCACAGTGCCGCGGTAACCACCGCCGGGACGAACCGTGGTTCATCATCCTTGGAAACGACCGCCTGAGCTTCCCTGACTCGCCGGCGCCAGCCAAACAATTGCTGCGGCGACAATCCGTGCCGCCGTGCCACGCCAGAAACAGAGTCGCCACTGGCTTCGATCTCCGCGACGACCCGCGCCTTGTCCTCGTCGCTCCACGTCCGCCGGCGCCCCGCACCGGTGAACACCTCCAGCCGCCGAACCGGCTTGGTGATAGCACTATCCACTGTGTCCATTCTAAGCCTAGCGGTTCGAACGAACCGAAACGTCGCAGATCAGCACGTCAACCGAAAGGTGGGGCCGGGACGACGCTTACCCTTTTCATCGCAGACCGCATGGAGCTTGGTGTTTCGTCCGCCTTTCGTGCGGCCGATACCATGAGCCAAGGCCCCCCTTTTCCACCGCCTGCGCAGCGGTGAACCTTGATGCAGCTGCTGTCGATGAACAGCCGGTCCGGCGCATCGCCTGCTCCCGCCAGCTCACTGAAAATGCCTTGCCAGATGCCGCGTTCGGACCAGCGGACGAACCGGTTATAAAGCGTCTTCTTTGGCCCATAGACGTCGGCGCAGTCGGCCCAACGGCCGCCACAGCGCAGGGCATGGACGATCCCGCTTAGCACACGACGATCATCTACCCGGGGCTTGCCGCGCACGCCGGTCGGAAGCAGCGGCTCAATTCGAGCCCACTGCGCATCGGAAAACCAAAAGAAATCACCCATCTCACCGCCTCCTCGATGAGGCAGTGAATCACGATCAGGCTGCCAGGGGAATCCGGTTATTGGGTCCGGACCCTAGCCTACGTCTTTTCCGACGGACGGTTTGAGGCTACGGCAATGTGCAACATCTAGCTCGATGGCTTTCGAAGCTAGATGCTTCGCGATATCGTTTAAGAAAATAGACTGTTGACCTGGACGAAAAGTTCTCTATTTGTTCTTTTTCATGAAGAACGTAATCGCAAACGCCATTTCCTCAAGCATGCGCACACAGCGCATCGCGGCTGCACGCGCTTCCTACATACGCATACGCTGAATTCTTAGGTCCGAGCATTCAAAGTCTTCCCGGATGAATCCATCCGCTTCGAGACGAGCGTATTCATGCCAAAAGCACAGCGTTATGTTGAAAAATCCGACTTCGTTGCCGACCTGCTTGCGGGTATCAAAGATGAAGCATCCGTCCTCTCCTTTGCACCGAAGAACACCGTTCGATGCACCGGCCGTCCCTTGTTCCGGTCGCAGCTTGCCCGCGACGTCGGTTGCCTTCTCGATATTGACGTATCGGTGATCTCTTGGGCCTGCTTGCCCATGGTCCTCAGCCGTCGCAGTCGGCGGCACGTTCCAGATTTCGCCGTAACCCGGGCGACAGGCGTCAGTTTAGTCGATATCGCTCCGGCCTCAGCGAAACGGGCACCGCCGGACTGGTCGTCGGACGCCGCGCATGCGCTTGGCTATGTACTCTTGCCAGTAAATGATCGATTGCGCGTGTCGGAGCGTGATCTACCCAAGCATAACGACTGTAACTCGTTGGTTTGGGTAGGATTTATTCGAACCACACAGAACGGTCCGTACAAAATGAAAAAGGCCGCCAATGGCGGGCGAATTCATTGAAACTGCTTAGAACGTTTTGTTGCGGGGAGCGGCCGTAGCGGTCGGACAGATTGTCAGTAACGACGTCGAACCTGAGCGGCGGCGAGCAAGGGCGCATTGCTCCGGATCAGGTGTGGATGCGGACATAGGTTGGCCGGATTCGCCAAAGTAGGTACGAAGCTCGCAATAGAACGCCGCAGCTAGTGGGTGATACGCCGACCATAGTTTGTCCGCTGCTAGTTTTCCCGCTTTGCCAACCAAAGTAGGCCCGCAGCAGCAAACAGACAAAAGAGAGCCCGCTTCCATCATGGATGGCGGGCCTTTTTACTTTGGATACAGCGACCGCGATTGCCGGGCGACGTCTTCTGCGTCCGAGAGGTTGCCATAAATAACCGGGAATATCCAACAGGAGTTCAGCTCATCGTCAATTCGTCATACCCGGCAGCAGCGACTGCGTCGCAATGCTTCTTATAGTTCGGGAAACCCCCGCTATAGCGCACGATCTTGCGGCTGGATTTTCCGTCGACGTTGCTGTTCACCCCTGTCATCCAGGAATCGATCTCGTTGCTCAAAAGGCCGCGGCCAACCTCGATGACGTGGTCTGTCCAACGTCTCGTGCCTGCCGATGTTGCATCGATCCGGGTCAGGCCATGTCTGAACGCATGCTCGATAAGGCCTGTTGCCCAATCGACGCTGTATTCCGCAAAGCGCGTGAAATTTCCGAGGCCAGCGTGAGGGCCCATCAGCATCAGCATGTTCGGGAAGTCCTGAACCATTATTCCCAGGAAGGTTTTGGGACCGTCGCTCCAGACATTCTTCAGGCGAATGCCCTCGACCCCGCGAATATCGATGCGATCAAATGGCCCGGTAATGGCGTCGAACCCGCTCGCATAGACGATGATGTCGAACTCATGATCGGCTGCGCTCGTTACGATACCTGTCGGAGTGATGCGTTCGATCGGGGTCTCGCCCAGGTCGACGAGATCGACATTGGGCTGGTTGTAGACCTCGTAGTAGTGGGTCTCGAGCGGAAGCCTGCGCGTGCCGAAGCCGTGGTTCTTCGGAATAAGCCTCTCGGCCACCTTGGGATCCTTCACACGCGCGCGGATCTTGCGCGCGGCGAAATCCGACATCAGCGCGTTCGCCTCCCTATCTGTGAGGATGTCGCGGAAGTTGCCGTGCCAGATTCCAAAACCTGGCTCCGAGTAGCGCTTCTCAAAAAAGGCCTCACGCTCCTCAAGAGTAACCTCGAGCGCGGATCGTGGGTCGGGACCGTGGATGAAGCATCCGGGTGTCGCCTGACAACGCGCGAAGATCTCGTCGTAGCGGGAGCGGATCTCCGCCATCTCAGGCGCCGAGATCTTCGCATTGTGAAGCGGCGCGCACCAGTTCGGCGTGCGCTGGAAAACCGTTAGGTGCCGTGCGGTCTTCGCAGCCTCCTGAATGGTTTGTACACCGGTCGAGCCCGTGCCGATGACGGCGACGCGCTTGCCTTCGAAGGAGACCTCCTCCGTCGGCCACTGGGCCGTATGGCAAGCCTGCCCCTTGAAGCTTTCGATGCCATCGATCCGTGGCAGCGTCGGCGCCGACAGGACACCAATGGCGGTCACCAAGAAGCGGGAGTTGTGGACTGTTCCGTCAGCGAGTTCGATCCTCCATCCTCGCAATGCCTCGCTGAAATGCGCATGGGTGACACGGCAACCGAATTGGATGTTCGGCCTGAGATCGAACCTGTCTGCGACGAACTGAAGATAGCGCTCGATTTCCGGCTGCGAGGCGAAATGCTCGCTCCAGTTCCACTCGTCCAGAACGCCGGGAAATCGGGAGTAGCCATAAGTCCAACTTTCGGAATCGAACCGCGCCCCGGGATATCTGTTCCAATGCCAGGTCCCGCCCACATCGGAGCCCGCCTCGAACACCCGAACGTTCAAGCCCAATTCGCGTAAGCGGTAGAGCTGATACAGTCCTGATACGCCGGCACCGATGATGATGACATCATAGTTCGGATGGTCCGGGAGTTCCGTGGCCGCACGGACTTCAGCGTCGCCTGGCATCTCGCATCCCTCGCCGGAGGCGACCTTGTGTCCGCTCGGACGATCGGATGACTCCGGCGCGCCTGCAGATCTCGAGTCGCTTAATTACGGTACGTTCCGTTTTGTATATCGAGCGCCGCCAGAAGGCAATGGTGTTTCTCCCGACGGCCCGCTGCGACCTGATCGACCGCCACCGCTCACCGCCGGATGCGACCCGCTCCCGGCCCTCAAGCGCGACGGATCAATCCCTTCATCGCGACATCGACAATCTCATCGGCAAGGGACAGCGAAAGCTGCGCGCGGCCGGTCAGCAGCCGATAGACAATCAGCGCATACATCATATCGAGCGCGACTTCGGGGGTCACGTCGTCACGGAATTCTCCGGTTTTGACGCCCCGATCCCAAATCATGCGCACGCCCTCGCGCCTTTGATTGAGGAATTTATCTCGGAACGAGACTGCAAAATCCAAGTCGCCTTGCGCGGCCGCGATGAAAGACGAGAAAATCTCTCCCTCCTTTCCGGCATAGAACTTGATGACTGAGCGAATTTGCTGCCTGAAGTCCTCTTTTGCGGATCCCGTGTCAGGGACGATGACCTTTCCCCTCATCTCCTCGAGGTACGCATCAAGGGCAATCATCGTCTTGCTTGGCCACCACCGGTACAAAGTGGCCTTTCCGACGCCGCTCTGCTTCGCGATCTCTTCCATGCTCATCTGCTGAAGGCCGACTTCATAGAGCAGCTTGCCTGCCGTCGACAGGATGGCCTGGCGGCCGGCCTCGCTTCGCGGTCGGCCGCGCTGGCGAACCTTGGTCTTGAGCGTCATTCTTAGCAACCCTGAATATGAAACTGAACGTCTTGTATATTAAATTCGGATCTGACATAGTGCCTGTGCCGTGAGCGCCAGCTTGGCCGAGTGAAGCCGCACATTCGCGGCGCCGCAACAGCCGAGCGGGCACATGGATGGGCGATAACCAATAATAAGACGTCTCCCGTGAGCGCATTTTCGACGGAGGATTAGAGCATGGATATCACAAGGCGAACGATGCTCGCGACAGGCCTGGCGGGGATCGCGATGATGCCAGCAAGGCTGACGCAGGCGCAAGCGCGCGACACAATCCGGATCGGCGTAATTACCGATATGTCGGGCGTCTACAGTGACGTTTCGGGCCCGACCACGGTGGCGTGCGCTCAGCAGGCCGCAATGGAATTCATGTCCGAAAACCCGGGCATCAAGGTCGAAATCCTGGTCGCGGATCACCAGAACAAGCCGGATGTCGGACTCGGCATTATCCGCCGCTGGTTTGACATAGGGGGTATCGACGTCATCGAGAACGTCGGAAACAGTGCGATCGTGCTGGGCTCGCGTGGGCTCCTCGAAGAAAAAGACAAAGCCTCCATCATTACCACGGCCGCCTCGTCGAACATCACAGGCAAGGATTGCAGCGCGCATTGGGTCCACTGGTCCCATGATTCCTGGGGCACGACTCATTCGACGGCGGTCTCAACTGTAAAGACCGGCGGCAGAAAGTGGTTCTTCCTTACGGCCGACTATGCCTATGGACACGCGGCGGAAGCGGATACCGGGCGTTTCGTGACGCAGGCGGGCGGCAAGGTGTTGGGATCCGTGCGTTTTCCCCTAGGGGCAACGGGAGATTTCTCTTCCTATCTCCTGCGCGCGCAGTCGAGCGGGGCCGACGTTCTCGGCATCATCGGGGGTGGCAGCGACTTGATCAACATCGTCAAGCAGGCCTCGGAGTTCGGGCTCGGCGCCTCCGGCATGAAACTAGCCGTTCTCTCAGGGTACATCACTGAAATCCTCGGCATGGGCTTGCCGGAGGCCAAGGGACTCCTGCTGACCGAAAGCTTCTACTGGGATCTCAACGAGCGCACGCGCAGCTTCATGACGCGGCTCAAGCCGCGCGTGCCTAACGGCGTCTTTCCCAACATGAGCCAAGCCGGAGATTACGCAGGAGTCATGCATTATCTCAAAGCGGTCAAGGCGATCGGCGTTCCTGCGGCAAAAGCCTCAGGCCGGAAGACGATCGAAACCATGAAGGCGATGCCGACCGACGACGACTGTTTCGGAGCCGGCCGCATCCGGCAGGACGGTCGGAAGATCCATCCGAACTATCTGTTCACTGTCAAAAGTCCCGACGAGAGCCGCTATCCGGGCGATGTCTTCAAGCTGACTTCCACGGTGCCCGCCGAAGAGGCATTTCGCCCGCTCAATGACGGAGGCTGTGCTCTTGTCAAGGCTTGAAGAGGGCTGGCGATACCATGCCTCGCAGCCTGTGCGAGCTACGCACGTAGTGCCTTCCTCCGCATGAACAGGGCTGCCGGCCTTGATGGGGAAGCGCCCGATCAGCCCTGCAAGGGAGAGACATTCATGGAAAGATACCGATGGACATCTTGATCACCGGCGCTGCGAGCGGCATCGGAAGAGCGGCAGCCTTGGCTTTCGTGCGGGATGCTCAGGCCCGCGGAGAGCCCGCGCCGCGGCTGACCCTCGTGGATCTGAACAGCGGCTCGCTGGAGGAGACGGTCCGTCTGCTTCCCGCCGGAATCGAAGTTGCGACCGAGGCCCTCGATCTGGCGAAGCCTGACGAAGCGAGGCAACTGGTCGAGCGGGCCATCGGGCGCTACGGGGGCCTGGACACTATCGTCAGCAATGCGGGAATCGGCATTCCGAGCACGCTGCAGGATCTCAGCCTGGAGAATTACGAGCGAACCTTCATGGTCAACACCCGCGCGACATGGCTGTTGGGTCAGGCCGCCTTGCCGCATATGAAAGAGCGTGGAGGCTCGATCGTGGCCACCGCATCCATCTCGGCCCAGGCCCCGACGCCGACCCTCGGCGTCTACGGACCGAGCAAGGCGGCCCTCGTTGCGCTCATCAAGCAAATGGCGTTGGAATGGGGGCCGTTCGGTATTCGCTGCAACTGCGTTTCGCCGGGCCCTACGCTGACAGGGATGACGGCACGCTCCTATTCGGATCCCGAAACGCGGCGGTGCCGGGAAGAAGCCATTCCGATCCATCGGCTGGGCCAGCCGGAGGACAGTGCAAACGCCATCGTCATGCTGAGCCGTCCGGAAGCGAGCTTTATCAGCGGCGTGGACCTGCCGGTCGACGGCGGCCTGCTCACCACATTGATGCAGGCAACCGGCTATCGGCCTTAGCGAACGAGCGAGTCGAGCTGCCGAGGCTCGGCTCCAACGAGATGTCCAGGGAGAACGTCATGGGCCTGTCGCGCAGAGCTATCTTGCAGGGAGCCGCAGCAAGCGCCTTTGTGCCGTGCTCCGCTGTGCTGGCGACTTCCTACCCCAGCCGACCGATCAAGATCGTGGTTCCCTTCGCGGCCGGCGGAACCCTGGATCCGCCGATCCGGATCCTGACGGAGGCGATGTCCAAGCTTGCCGGCCAGACTCTGGTCGTCGAGAACCGCGCCGGGGCCGGTGGAACGCTCGGTGCCGATAACGTCGCGAAGGCGGAGCCGGACGGCTATGCGCTTCTGGCGAGCAGCGGATCGATGACGATCTCCCAGACGGTCTATGCGAGACTGCCGTGGAACGTCGCAACCGACTTCAAGTGGATCGGAAATTTTGGGACGTTGCCCTCCGTCCTGGTCGTGAACACCGGTCGCGTGCCGGTGTCGACCCTCGCAGAATTCGTCGTCTTCGCGAACTCCCGGTCTGACGAACTAAACTACGGCTCGCCCGGCTTCGGGACCGCCTCTCACCTCGCGGGTGAAATGCTGAAGGAGCGTGCGGGCTTCAAAATGCGCCATGTCTCCTATCGAGGAGGCGCACCTGCCGTGACCGATCTTCGGGGCGGGCAGATCGATGCGATGGTGGCTGGTCTTTCCTCTGTGACGCCGCTGCTGGGCGCTCCCAACATCAAGGTCATCGCGGTGACCGGCCGAGAACGCTCGACTCTGATTCCCGATGTCCAGACGGTCGCGGAAACCGTTACCGGCTTCAGCGCCGAGACCTGGCTGGGATTGGCCGGGCCGGCAAAATTTTCCGCCGACATCCAGAAGCGCCTTGCCTATTGGATGGAAGCCGTATTGCAGGTGCCCGACGTCCGTCGCCGTTTGATCGAGCTCGGCGTGACGCCCGGCTTCGACAATGCAGAGAAGGTCAGCCAGATCGTGACGGCAGAGCTGGGGACGATCTCGGCGATCGTGAAGCGGATCGGCATTCAGCCCATCCAGTAGCGAAGCCCGAGCGTAAAAACTATCGAATGCGATCTGCGGCATCTTGGCCGCCCAGTCGCATTTCGGGACAGCAGGCGGGACAGCGGCGGCCGACCGAGTGAATGCGAATGATGTCGCGACGCAGCGAACGATGCTTGAAGGGACGACCATGGACACCGCAGCTACGGCACCGACGAGACCCTCGCCATTCGGCCGCTACGAGAACATTCTCGTCAGCGTCGAGGACCGCGTCGCGACCATCACCTTCAATCGGCCCGAACGGATGAACGCATGGAATGCGGCCATGGGCGCCGAGGTTGCTGCCGCCGTTAAAGTCGCGGAAGGTGATGCGGAGATCAGGGCGATCGTTCTGACCGGAGCCGGGCGCGCATTCTGCGCCGGTGCCGACATAGCGGCGACTGCAACAGTGGCGGCTTCGCCAGTGCCGGTGAACGGCGCGCCCGCCGAAGGGCGCTTCGGCTATCTCCGCTCGTCGCCCAAGCCCATCATCGCAGCGATCAACGGTGCGGCGGCCGGCGTCGGTCTCACTATCGCGCTTGCCTGCGACCTCCGTTTCGTTGCAGCGGGCGCGAAGCTGACGACCGCTTTCGCTAGACGGGGGCTTGCAGCGGAAGATGGCCTCGCCTGGCTGTTGCCGCGCTTGATTGGTCCGATGCATGCGGCCGACCTGGCGCTCACCGGCCGCATCGTGCTGGCCGAGGAAGCAGACCGCCTCGGCCTCGCCCGGGTCCTCCCCGCGGAGACCTTCCGCTTCGAAGTGCAGCGCTATGCGTCGGAACTCGCCAACTTGTCGTCTCCCCGCGCGGTCGGCATCATCAAGCGGCAGCTCCGTGAGGCGTGGACACAGGATTTCGCGCAGGCAGTCGCAGTTTCCGCGGTCGAGATCGAGCGCTGCCGCCAGACCGAAGACTTCCGGGAGGGGGTCGCCCATTTCATCGAGAAGCGCCGCCCGGCCTTCACGGGCTTCTGAATCCGATGCCGCACGGCCGGCTTGGGCCGTGAAGGAAGAATTTATGAACGATATCGTCGTCAGCCTAAAAGACTATGTCGGGATCGTCGAGATCAATCGCCCCCCGAACAATTTCTTCGACACGCCCTTGATCTCGGCGATTGGTGACGCCCTCGAACATCTGGCAGCCGAAGGGATGCGCTCGATCCTGTTGTGCGCGGCCGGAAAGAACTTTTGCGCCGGAGCGAACTTCGCACGCCCGGCCGCTGATAACGGCGGTTCGGACGATGACCACATCTATCGCCATGCCGTCCGACTCTTCCGATGCCCACTGCCGATCGTCGCGGCCGTGCAGGGCGCTGCGATCGGTGGCGGCCTTGGCCTCGCGCTCGCAGCCGATTTCCGCGTCGGCTCCGAAAGCTCGCGGCTCTCGGCCAATTTCAACCGTCTGGGCTTTCATCCCGGATTCGGGCTAAGCGTGACGCTGCCTAGGGCCATCGGCATCCAGAAGGCGGCGCTCATGTTTTATACCGGGCACCGGCTGAGCGGCGCGGATGCTTTCGCCCAGGGTCTGTTCGACGTCCTCGCCGCGGACGATGCTTTACGCGACACCGCGCTCGATCTCGCGACGGAGATCGCAAGATCCGCACCTTTGGCGGTGCAGTCGACCCGTCTGACTCTGCGAGGGGACCTTGCGGACCGCGTCGCCGCCGCGACCGAGCACGAGCGTCGCGAGCAGGAAAAGCACTTCGCGACGGCGGATTTCACCGAGGGCGTGAAAGCGATGGCCGAACGCCGCTTGCCCGTTTTCTCCGGTGTTTGATGGCCCCCTGGCACGCTTGAGCCTGCACCCGAAGCCTTATCGAAAAGGATGGTAACGACGATGACTGATCATGCGACCGAGCGCCGCAATATGCCGTTACACGGGGTACACGTTCTCGATCTCGGCCAAGTATATCTGGGTCCCTATGCCGGGTTCCTGCTCGCGCAGGCCGGCGCCGATGTCATCAAGATCGAGCCCGTCACGGGGGAGCCGGTGCGCCACCGCGCCAAGGTCAGCAAATGGGCTGCGGTTCCTTTCGAGATGCTGAACGGCAACAAGCGTGGCCTGGCCCTCAACCTAAAGTCCCCTGAGGGGATCGAGATCCTCAAGGAATTGGTTCGGACGGCCGATATTCTGCTGGAGAACTACGCGCCCGGTGTCATGGACCGCTTAGGGGTAGGCTGGGACGTCCTTTCGGAGATCAATCCCCGGCTGATCTACGGCTCCGGCACGGGCTTCGGCCTGTCCGGACCGGACCGGGACAACCTCGCGATGGACATTACGGTGCAGGCCTGCTCAGGCATGATGAGCGTGACCGGCTTCGCCGATGGTCCGCCGGTGAAGGCAGGCCCTGCTGTGGCCGACTTCATTAGCGGAGTTCATCTTTACGCAGCGCTCGCCACCGCCCTATACGAACGCAGCGTGACCGGGCGCGGCCGCCTGGTCGAGGTCTCGATGCAGGAGGCGGTCTATCCGACGCTGGCTTCCAACCTGGCCTTTGCGTTCGATGGCGAAGGCGAAGCGCCCCGAACCGGCAATCACCATGGTGCGATGGCCGAGGCGCCTTACAACGTTTATCCGACGCTCGACGGTCACGTCGCGGTCATCGCATTGACGAACGGTCATTGGCGCAGCCTGCTGGCCGCCATCGGGCGCCAGGACCTGGCCGGAGACGCGCGCTTTGCGACCTCCGCCGATCGGGTCCGCAACATGACGCTGACCGATGCGATCGTCGGGGATTGGACCCGTGAGCGGCCGAAGGCCGAGGTGACGCAGGTTCTACGGGCCCACAAGGTCCCTGCCGCACCCGTTCGGCATCTGGGAGAAGTCATCAACGACGTACACATGCACCAGCGCGGCGCGTTGGAATGGGTCGATCATGCAAAATTCGGGCGGATCGTCGTCCCGAGCAGTCCGCTTCGCTTTCATGGTGCCGATCGTCCTGCGTATGTCGCCTCACCGGAACTCGGCGAACACAACGCTGAAATCCTGCTGGAGCATTTGCGGTACGAACCTGAAAGGATCGCTGAGCTGGCCGCCAGAGGCGTCATCGGTTCTGGTAATTGAGCCTCGCCATCCTCCCAGCCGCGACCGAGAAGGGCGCAGGATGACCAACATACGGCTTATTTGCCTCAACGATGATGGCCCTATCGCACGGCTGGTGTTCGATCAGCCGCAAACGCGCAACGCGATCACCGCCGAACTGGCGATCGAGTTGCGAAACGCGCTGAAAGGCTTGTCGCAACGGTCCGGCGTGAAGACGCTGATCATCTCGGGCGCCGGGCGAGCCTTCATGTCGGGAGGGGGTCTGACGGGCTTTCAGGCCGCCGGAGCGGCGAGCGCGCCGAACGAGGCGGACCGGATCATCGGCCCATTCCACGAGGCCGTCCGCATACTCCTGGGTCTACCGTTCCACGTGATCGCGCAGGTGCATGGCGCGGCCGCTGGCGCGGGTCTCAGCATCGTGCCGGCATGTGATTTCGCGCTCGCCGCCGACGTGATCGACGCTGCCAGTGCCGAACGCCTGGGTCTCATCACCCACAGCGTGCCGGCCGCGGACCTCTCGAAAGGACAAAAGTCTTCGCCGGCAAGCTCGTGGCGAAGCCGATGGCAGCGTTTGCCGAGACCAAGCGGTTGCTGCGCGCGTCGTTTTCGCAGGATATCGCTCAGCATCTCGATGCGGAGCATGCCATCTTCCGCCGAAGCGCGGCGAGCGCCTATTTCCATGAAGGCGTCACAGCCTTCTTCGAAAAGAGAAAGCCGCGATTTAACGACTGAGTTCTGCACTTCCCGGCTTGCAGATTGGCTCGGACAATGGGTCCGAGATTCGCAGCACGCCGCTCCGTGGATTGTTCGCGCAATGCCGCTTCGTACAGCAAGGAGGGTGTCCGCATGAACCCCGATTTGGACAGGGTTCCGGCCGGCCCGGAGCAGACGGATATCTACGACGTCTATGCGCTCCGCTACACTTGGAACGACCGGCGTCGAATCCACGAGAATTTCTTGCGTCGGGACATGCTGGACGGCCCGATGCCGATCGATTTCTACATCTGGATCCTACGCAATCAGCATCGGACGGTCATCGTGGATACGGGCTTCGGCCGTCGTGCCGAAGCCGAACGTGGACAATCGCTTGAGATCGATCCGATCGAAGCGCTGCGCATCATCGGGATCGAGCCGGATGAAGTTGAAGACGTCGTTCTCACCCATCTGCATTATGATCACGCGGGAAACATCGACAAATTCGCCCGGGCCCGCTTCCACGTCCAGGAGGCGGAGGTTGCCTACGCGACCGGCTCCTGCATGGGCTCGGCTGCCATGCGATATACCTTCGATGTCGAAAATGTCGCCCAGATCGTCCGGTTGACCTTTGCCGAACGGGTTGTCCACCATTGCGGAACAGCAGAACCCTTTCCAGGGATCAGCCTGCATCTGCTCCCCGGCCACTCCGAGGGCTTGCAGGGCGTGCGCGTCGATACCCGGCGCGGGCCGCTTCTGTTGGCCTGCGATGCCAGTGTCTACTTCTCGAACTATATCAGACGCGCTCCGTTCGGCATCACCATCGATGTTCGTGACACGCTAGCGGCCTTCCGGTCGATCGCGAGGCTGACCGGAAGCATCGCGCACCTGATTCCAGGCCATGATCCGCTGATCCGCAAGCTCTACCCCAGCATATCGGTTGCCGGCGTCGAGCTCGTGGCCCTGCATGCAAAACCCGACCCCGCCCGGTTCGAAGAACTGCGCGGCGGCTGATTGCAACCGCGCAGCCTCTTCCCGGTCGTCAGAGCGCCTCGACGATGGTCACATTCGCGATGCCGCCGCCTTCGCACATGGTCTGCAAAGCGTAGCGGCCGCCCCGAGCTTTCACGCATTGATCAAGGCCGCCATCAGCTTGGTTCCGGAAGCCCCGAGGGTATGGCCGAGCGCGATGGCGCCGCCATTGACGTTAAGCCGGGCGGGGTCGGCAGTGATCGATCGCAACCATGCGAGCGGGATCGGCGCAAAGGCCTCGTTGACGTCGTAGAGATCAATGTCCTCGATACGCATTCCGGCCCGCGCCAGCGCGCGCCGCGTCGCAGGGATCGGCTCCTCGAGCCGGATCACCGGCCGTCACCGTCATGCTGTGAATGCGAGCGATCGGCGTCAGACCGTGCGCCTTCAACGCGGTCTCGTTGACGACAAGGACGCCGCTGGCGCCATCACAGATCTGGCTGGCATTCGCAGTGCTGATCGAGCCGCCTTCTTCGAGCCGCTTGACGGACGAAACGCCCTCGAGTGTCGCGTCATGCCAGGTCCTCTCGTCTGTCGCGTGGGACTCAGGCCCTTCCGCGCCCATTACCCCGATGGACACGACTTCCCGCTCGAAGGCCTCGGCCTTGGTGGCGGCGCTGGCGCGGCGATGGCTCCCCAACGCGAGGCATCGAGATCGTCGCGCGTGAAGCCGTATTTGTCGGCGACCATCTGGGCCCCGCAAAACTGGCTGGATTCCTTTACTGCATAGCGCTGCTCGACCGTGCTGCTCAGCGGCCCCTGTCCGAGCCCGGCCTTCGCATGAAGCTCGAAATTCCAGAACATCGGAACCCGGCTCGTGCTTTCCACGCCCGCGGCGATCACGATGTCCTACGTTCCCTACATCACCGCTTGAGCGGCGAAGTGAAGAGCCTGCTGCGAGGAGGCGCATTGCCGGTCGATGGTCACGGCCGGCACGGATTCGGGCAGGCACGACGCGAGGACCGCGTTACGGCCTAGCGCCATCGCTTGCTCCCCCGCCTGGCTCACGCAGCCCTTAATGACGTCTTCGACCGCCGCCGGGGCGATATCGGTGCGTTCAACGAGCGCGGTCAGAATCCCCCCCCCCGCCAGATCGGCCGGATGATGCTGCGAGAGACGTCCGTTCCGGCGGCCGCCCGCAGTTCTGACTGCGTCAACGATGTAAGCCTGCCTCATCATCCACCTTCCTTGCTACGGGGATCACTGCTGCAACGGTTCGCGGCTCCCGATGTCCTCGCGTCATGCGAGCGTCCGGTGCGCTTCCACCGATCAGCCCTCCTTGCGGGAAAAATCGGGCGCTGACAGGCCAGCGCTCCCTGCATGTTTCGACCCAGAGACGCTTCAGCTGGCCATGCCATGTCTGTGACTTTTCCCACGCCAGACAGATGGACAGACGAAGCGATCGGCCATATATGAGACGAGCGTATCGAAAAAACGATTCAGCAGAACGAGAACGTCTGGACCGGCATGCCGCCGTTGCGACCCCGTTCTCGTGCAGGGCAGGAACAACGCCATTGCAAGACCGCATTCTGCATGGTCTCCGCCAAGGCCACAAGCCGCTCGGCCTTCGCCTCGCCCTGCATGGCCCTGAGCAGCCGCTCGGAATGGGCCCTTTCCATTACGAGATCGCAGGTTTTGCCTCACTCCAGCCGGTGATACCCAAGTACAGTGGCATCCCGAGATCAGGCTCACCGACATGATAAGGCAAGCTGCGTCGATGGCGTCGAACGACTTCGCCTCGTTCGAATTCGATCCTCACCGTCTCGAAAAATATCTAAAGGGGGTGCTACCGGATTTGGCGGGGCCGATGGGCCTGCAAAGAATCGGCGGCGGCCAGTCCAATCCCACCTTTTTCGTCGAGTTTCCCGATCGCTGCCTCGTCTTGCGCAAGAAGCCAGCCGGGGACATCTTACCTTCGGCTCACGCCGTCGATCGGGAATATCGCGTTTTGACCGCGCTCGCCCGGACAGGCGTCCCGGTGCCTACCGCGTTGCTCTATGAAGAAGATCCTAGGATTACGGGCACGCCCTTTTACGTGATGGAGCGGGTCGAGGGCCGTGTTTTCCATGACTGCTCGCTGCCGGGAGTGCCGGCGGAGCAGCGTCGGGCAATGTATTTCGCCATGGCCGACACGCTGGGCGCGCTGCACCGGGTTGCGCCGAGTGACGTCGGACTTGCCGACTACGGCAGGCCGGGAAACTATTTCTCACGGCAGATCGCGCGGTGGAGCCGGCAATATGCCGAAAACCGGACCCGTGATATCCCCTCCATCGAGCGAGTCATCGACTGGCTGCCTGTGAATATTCCGCAGGGAGAAGAGACTGCGATCTCGCATGGCGACTTCCGGCTCGGAAATCTAATGTTCCATCCGGAAGAGCCGCGCATTGTCGCCGTGCTCGACTGGGAATTGTCGACCTTGGGCCATCCGCTCGCCGATGCGGCCTATTCCTGTCTGCCTTGGCACACGCTGCCGAGTTGGTACGGGGGGATCATGTCTCTCGACCATGCTGCCCTCGGGCTCCCCAGCGAGGCCGAGTATCGAGCCCGCTACAACGCCGCATCGGGTCGCTCAGTCGGCGTCGCCACGGCCCATGTCGTGTTCGCCCTGTTCCGCTTTGCCATAATCCTGGAAGGCGTCGCCGCCCGGGCACGATCCGGAGCGGCGGCGTCCGACAACGCGCACGAGGTCGGAGCACTCGCGACATTGATCGCGGACAGGGCCGCGGAACTCGCCGAAACTGGCCTTTGAGCACCTGAGGGATCCTATGGATTTTGCATTCTCCGAACGCGTCCAAGGTTTGCGGCATGAGCTAGAGCAAATTCCTCTTAATGCGATCTGTATCCGGCGAGAGCAAAGAAGTTCGCGCATTGGTCGGGTTTGAACTGAGGCAAAGCGTTAGCGGTCGCCCGTTCCAGTGCGTCGAGGGTTCGCGCGGCAGACTTCCGGATATGTGATTTGAGCTTGGCAAAAGCATTCTCGATCGGATTGAAGTCGGGACTGTAGGGCGGCAGATAGTGGAGCTTTGCGCCACAGGCCTTGATTGCCTGCCTGACGACGGACACGCCATGATAAAAAATCCTCCACTGGCGCCGTTTGCGAACCGGGGGCGCCTGCTCCGCCATGAACGACTTTGGCAAGGTCGTGGCTTCCGGCAACGCAGGAAGTTGTCGCGACGATGGCAGACTAAGCGGGCAGCGGACGCTGAGCAACGTAATCCCAACCCTGGATCGGACTTTCGTCATTCATTTCATACTTGAATCTTGCCGACGGATCCGGACTTTCACATTTGCATCAGCGAACACGCTTGCAGCATCCGTGGCTAATTCGTCAGCGTGTGGTTTGTACTACTGCTGAGCAAAAAATGGAGTTTGCATGGACTGGGACAATGTCAAAGTCTTTCTGGCTGTCGCCCGTGCTGGACAATTGTCGGCCGCGGCAACGGCTTTGCGACTGGACATTTCGACGGTCGGTCGGCGAATGGTGATGCTTGAGAAGTGTTTAGGTGCGCGCTTGTTCGATCGAACGCCGACCGGCAGCGTCCTGACCGCTGCTGGCGAGAACCTGCTGGGGCCGGCTCAAGAAATCGAATCGTTAATGATTCGTGCTCAATGTGCTCTTTCAGGTGCCGACTCCGAAATGTCTGGCACTGTGCGAATTGCTGCTCCGGATGCGTTCACGACACTGTTTCTCTGTTCGGTGCTGCCTAGACTCATGCTGAAGCATCCCATGCTCACGATCCAGCTTGTACCGATATCGCGCGCGCTATCGTTATCTAGGCGCGAAGCGGATCTAGCCATCCTGGTTGATCGGCCCAGCGAAGGACGTCTTGCGGTAAGGCGACTGGTGGATTACTCGTTACACTTCTACGCGACGAAAAACTATCTTCGACAGCATGCGAGGCCACTTTCGAAGGCCGAGCTTTCTAATCATGTTCTTGTTACATACGTGCAAGATCTATTATTCGACGATCAACTGAAATTCATGGCGGAAATGTATAGCCGAAGCCATCGCCGATTCGAGTGTGCGACGGCGCTCGCTCAAATTGCCGTAGTTCGCGCAAGCGGAGGAATAGGTATCCTGCCTGACTACGCCATCGTCGGGGATGACGAGTTGGAGGTCATTCTTCCAAACGTGTCATTCGGGCGCAGCTATTGGATGGCCATTCACGAGGATTTCGTCGGCCTGAACCGCGTGCAGGTTGTTGTTGATCACATAGTTTCAGAGTTGAAATTACGCAGAGCAGGTTTCCGTGGAGCTCCGCTCGATATTTAGCTTCTATTTACGTTCAAGATAATCGTTAGTCTGGAGTGGGCCCTCCAGGGTGGACAGGTTGGCTTTCCGTATTTGACCGGACGACCGGGCTTTCAGAGGATGAAGGCCATGAGAAAGGACCGACCCCACAGCGTCGATTTTAAACGTCAGGTGACGCAGGAGTATCTGGGCGGCGAGTTTGAATGAGCATCGAAGCGGGTCCCCTAGCTACGTGAAGTCCAACCTATTGATCTCGCTGGCGAACTAGGCAAACAGCGGGGTCATGATCGGCGCTGACCTGCTCCTGAAGTTTCATCCAGCGGCGATTAGAGTCTCGGCGGAGCGCTTGCATCACCGGCGTCGCCAAAAGCTGTCCATCCGCCGTCAACCGAAAGCACCGAACCGGTGACATAGCTGGCTGCCGGCGATGTCAGAAAATAGATCGTCTCGGCGATCTCTTCGGGGCGAGCCAGCCGGGCGATGGGAATGCGACGCCGAATTCGCGCCGCGTCGACAAAACCGTCAGCTTCCAGCTTGTTCACCAGCGCGGTCGCCACGAAGCCGGGCGCCACAGCGTTTACGCGAATTCCATCGGCAGCCCATTCGCAAGCCATCGACTTGGTCATCATCGCGATGCCGGCTTTGGCGGCGCCATACGCGTTGCGCCTTGGCAGGCCGGACAACCCGGCAATAGAGCTGACATTCACGATGGATCCGGTGCCTTGATGCTTCATCGCGGAATAGGCCTCGCGCGAGCACAGAAACGTGCCAGTGAGGTGGACGCCGAGAACTTTCTCGAAGCTCTCGACGGTCTGTTCCGAAGTCGGAAGATGAGGACTACCGATGCCAGCGTTGTTGACCAGTGCATCCAAGCGCCCGAACATCTTATGCGTTTCCGCAAATGCTTCTTTGACCTGAGCCTCGCTCGAAACGTCGCAGGCAATACCGACATGTCTGGGGCCTATTTCGGCCGCCTTCACCGCCACCCTCTTGGCGTCGATGTCGATCAAAGCGACGGCGTATCCATTGCGAGCGAATACTTGTGCGGTCGCCCAGCCGATGCCATCGCCGGCTCCTGTAATCAGCGCGACCGGCGCCTCATGTGTCATGACCGTCCCTCCTTCGCCATCCCTGTGTCCTTTTCGAAGCCCGGCCGCGGAATGCTGCTCATGATGGTTCGGGTGAAGCCTCCATCTATGACGATATCCTCGCCTGTGACGTAATCCGCTCGATCACTGGCAAGGAATACCACTGCGTCTGCTATGTCCTGCGGCTGTCCGATGCGTCGGCGCGGAACCATCGCCGAACGGGCGTCCCGCACGCCGGGACTGTCGTAGATCCCCTTCGTCATCGGAGTCTGGATCATACCGGGGCTCACCACGTTGCTGCGAACGCCGCGCGGCCCCCACTCCACGGCAAGCTGCCGCGACAACATCACCACCGCCGCTTTGCTGGCGCTGTAGGCTCCGCTGAAGCTCTGCGGTGAATAGGAGGAGATCGAGGCGACGTGAACGATGGCGCCGCTGCCCGCATTCAGCATGCCCGCCCCGAACGCCCGCGCGCAGCGCAGATAGGCTGTCAGATTGAGCGACATGATGGCGTTCCAGTCGTCGAGCGACATCGTTTCGAGGTGCCCGGCTCGCATGGTGCCGGCGTTATTGACGAGGATGGCAGGGGCTCCGAGCCGCTCAGCGACAGTTCGCGCGGCCTCGTCGACGCTGGCATCACTCGTCACGTCGCAGCGCAAGAAATGGCCCTGCCCTGCGAGGTGCTCCATGGTTTCGCGTGATGGCTCTTCCCGATCAAGCAACACCACGGTCGCGCCGGCCTCAGCCAGGCCGGCGGCGATGCCCAGGCCGATGCCGCCGCCTGCGCCCGTGACGACCGCGACGCGATCCTTCAAGTCGATCCAGCTCATGATGTTTCTCTCTGGCAGGGCGGCGATAATTCGTGATCAGGCGCGGCGCAACGACGGCAGATCGATCTTGCGGATCAAACGGTTTTCCTGTGCCGTAATCAGGTGTCCGGACGCCCGCAGATAGGCCGGCCAGTCCGGATCCTTGTCGCGCTCGGCATGCCGCCGTTCAAATTCCCCCATATCCAGAAACCCCCAGAGATGGACGACCTGGTTCAGCGGACCCACGGCGCTGGAATACATGCCGAGCGGCTGCCCGACATATTTCAACTGGACCGGCATCGCGAGCCTGTCGAAAACATCGATGAACTCGGCCATCTTACGAAGTTGTATCGTATATGTGCGCAGGTCCACGATCGGAGAGTCGTACGGCATGTCGGATCACCCATATCCAGTTGTGGTTTGCACTCAAGCTTTGATCAACGGGCATCCACCCTCGGCGAGCGGACGGAATGCCTCATCGGAAGGCAGCGTCGATATCAGCTTGTAGACATCGCCGGGCGCCTTGCTCTCCTCGGGTTTCTTGACCTCGAACAGGTAGGCGGGGTGGATTTTCCGACCATCATCGCGGATGCTACCCGGCCCGAAGCAGTCGTCGTCCGTCGGCATCTTCTTCATCAACTCCACGACAGAACGCCCCGACGCCTTCGCCCGATCGACGCCGAGTTCCTTGACCACCTTGAGGTAGTGCGCGACGCAGGAATAGTCGCCGGCTTGACTCATGTTGGGAAACACGCCCGAAGCCAGACGGGGTTTGACGCGAGACATGAATGCTCGCGTCCGATCATTGAGGTCCCAATAGAACGTCTCGGTCAGCGACAATCCCTTCGCCGTGGGGAGCCCCATGGCAGTGACGTCCGTGATGTAGCCGATCATCGCCGCCATGCGGGTTCCGTTGGCGTCGATACCGAACTCCTGTGCCTGCTTCAGTGCGGAGATCAGTTCGCTTCCGGAATTGGCAAAACCGATGACGTCGGCTCCGCTGGATTGTGCCTGCAGCAGGAAGGACGAAAAATCGGTCGTAGATCCGAACGGATAGCGCACCGCGCCAACCACGGTGCCGCCGGCGGACTTGACGAATTTGGACGCATCAGCTTCAGCGGCATGGCCGAAGGCATAGTCGGCCGTGATGAAGAACCACTTCTTTCCACCGGTGCGTACGACGGATGTCGCCGTCGAATGCGACAGGCACCAGGAATCCCATGCCCAATGGATGAGGTTGGTGCTGCACGCCTTCCCGGTCAGTTCAGAACTCCCGGCCGTCGTGATCAATGCAACCTTGTCCTTGCCTTCGATGAGGTGCTTGGCGCCGAGTGCGATCGAACTATTGCCGACATTCTCGATCACATCGACATCGTCCTGGTCGAACCACTTGCGGATGATGTTTAGGCCGATATCGGCCTTGTTCTGATGATCCGCGACGAGCACATCGACGGCGATGCCAGGATTGCTCGCCTTGAACTCGGCAATGGCCTGCTCCACACACGCCACGGTCGTCGGTCCCGAGACATCGCGATAGACGCCGGACATGTCGGTGATGACGCCGATCCGGATCCGCTTGGCGGACTGGCTGCGCGCCGCGCGGAACGGAACCATGGCCGAGGCGGCGATGCCTGCTCCAATGAATGTGCGACGGTCGATGGTCATTGTTTCCTCCATATGATTTTTGTTTTGGATGGTCGAGCGGGCTGATCCCCGCGGCCGGCACGTCGCCCGGCCGCTTCAGGCATATGTCGCGACGTCTTCCTTGCCGGCGATATGTCTGGCGGTGATGTAGCCGAACGTCATGATGGGGCCGAGCGTGATGCCGGCGCCGGGATAATTGCCTCCCATGATGCTCGCGCGGTCGTTGCCGCACGCGTACAATCCCGGGATTGGCCTGGAGTCCGAAGCCAGCACCCGGCCGACCGTATCGGTGGTGAGGCCGTCAAACGTGCCGAGATCGCCCATGATGAGCTTCAACGCGTAGTACGGACCTTTGCCGATCGGGGCGACGTTCGGATTCGGCTTGTTGTCGGGATCGCCGAGAAAACGGTTGAACGCCGTCGAGCCTCGTCCGAATTCGGGATCTTCCCCGCGAACCGCGCCTTCGTTGAATTTGCACACGGTCGCCTCCAGCGCGGCGGCATCGATGCCGACGAGACCGGCGAGTTGATCAAGCGTCGACGCCGACTGCAGGTAGCCATTGCGCAGATAGATTCCGATCGGAACGGGTGCCGGTTTGGCGTAACCCAGACCATATTTGCGGATCGTGGCGTGGTCGCAAATCAACCAGCACGCCGTTTCTGTACCGCCTTCGTTGCCGGAGATCATGGCCTCCCCCGTGTCGTGATAGGAATTCGACTCGTTGGCAAAGCGTCGCCCCTTGCGATCGACCGCGATCACGCCGGGCTTGTAGCGATCTACCAGATGCGGGAACACACCGACCTTGCCGCCTGCCAGCGGAACCTTCGACACCGGCATCCAGGACGCGGCATTTGGAAAGCGAATGTCGCATGTGCCTCCGACCTGCTCGGCCATCGCCACGCCATCGCCGGTGTTGCCGGCAGGTGTTGGAGAAAGGTGTTCGCCGCCGCGGGCCAAATGCGGATAGGCGCGCGTGATCCGCTCGACATCATGCGGAAAACCGCCACAGGCAAGCACAACGGCGCGACGGGCCGAGATCCTGAACTCGGCATCGGCGTGCTTCACCAGAGCGCCGGTGACGGCGCCCTGCTCGACGATCAACTGTTGCGCGCTGGTACCGGTCAGTAGCGGGATCTGCAAATCGAACACGGTCTTCGCCAAGCGGGCCACCAGCGCATTGCCGCTGGTGATCTGCACGCCGCGTCCGTACAGCGCCAGCTCCCTGAGGTGATTGAGCAAGCGCCTGATCACATAGACGGCGGACTTGAACGACCGCGTCGCGCGGAAAAAGTGCTTGAGATCTTCGTTCGACGAATTGAACATCATCCCGATGAACGTGATCGTCGAGAGCGGCGGCCTCAGCCTCTTGATCTCATGGCCGAGGCCGCGGGCGTCAAAAGCAGCGGCCGTCACCGAACGCCCGGCCATGGCCCCTCCCGCGGCGTCAGGGTGATAGTCCGGATATCCAGACAGAACGAATTTTGCTTCGGTCTCGCGCTCGAAAAAGTCGAGCATGCGGGGACCTTGATCCAGGAATGCGTCGATCGCTTTCTCGCCGTAAAAGTTGCCGGTCTCGTTTCGAAGATAGGTGATGGCGGCGTCTCGGCTATCCTCAATTCCGGCGTCGCGGGCATAATGATTTCCCGGTACCCAGAGAACGCCGCCGGAAAACGCGGTTGTTCCGCCGAAGAATTCCTCCTTTTCGATGATCACGACGTCGAGGCCAGCTTTCTTCGCGGTGATCGCAGTCGACAGTCCGCCTGCGCCCGATCCGATGACCAACACGTCGCACGTGCGCCGCATGTCATTCAGCATCGCTCGTCCTCCCTGAATTTGTCGCCCGCAGTACTACAGTCAGGCACTTCTTGATTGGCATCATTTGATCGCCGGAGGGACTGGAGCAATGGACGATCCCGATAAATGATTGTACTTTCCAACGAAACGACGACGGTGTTGCAGCGCACGCTCGCGACGTGAACGGGTCTACATCATATGATTCCGCACTATTTTCTGTACGAAGAGCTCAAGTCAGACATTGAACCGACGTTTCTGCACATCGAGCCGATCCGCACCAGGAGCAGTCGCCACGGTTGGACGATCCGCACCCACACCCATCCGAACCACCACCAGATACTGATTCTCGACAAGGGCGGAGGCACGATCGAAGTCGAGGGCGAGGATTGGGATCTGTCGCCGAAGAGCCTGATCGTCGTGCCCGCCCTCACCGTCCACGGATTTCGCTTCAAGCGCGACACCAACGGCTACGTGATCACGGTCGCATCGTCGTTCCTGCGGAACGTTTTCCGGGAAGACCCCGAGCTACTCAACGGCTTCCTCAAACCCGCGCGCTTTCTGCACAGCCAGCTAGGCGAGGAGATCGATCTCCGCAAGCTATTCGTGTCCCTGCAGCGTGAATTCGTCTGGGCGGCCCCCGGCCGTGGCGCCTCGATCAAGGCGTATCTGCAACTCATCGCAGTTGCGATTGGACGGCTGCACGGGCAACATCATCAGCCGCACGTCTCAGGCGCGCGCGATGTCGATACCGTCATCCGGTTCCGTGAGCTGGTGGAGGAGGTCTATCGCAATCATCCGCCGTTGGCGACATTGGCTCGCAAGCTCGGGGTCACGACGGCGCGGCTGAATTCTTGCTGCCGGGAGGTGACTGGCAAGTCCTCACTTGCTTTGATCAATGATCGGGTGCTGACGGAAGCCAAACGAAAGCTGCTCTACTCGGAGGAGACCATCGCTGAGATCGGAGCATCCCTCGGTTTCGCGGATCCAGGATACTTCAATCGATTCTTCACCCGAGGCGTCGGAATTTCGCCTGGACGTTTTCGACATAATTCACTTAACGCTGTGCAGGCTTAGTTCCACACAAGGTCTGCTGACGGACTTTCAGCGCTCAGGGTCACGCTCGTGCGGGCCGCGCCCCGGCGCAGTGGCGCTTCAACGATCACATTTGGCCGGTTTGGGGGGGCCACCTGCGATAGGCCGCTTTGCGCCGATACTGTTGAAAAAGTCGTTTTGTGCTCCGGGTCGGATTTTCCTAGCCTCACTGGTGAGCCTTGCTCATATTAACCTGAGGGACCACGTTGAATCTCGTAAAATCGATCACGGGCCGCCGAGGATCGGCTGGAGCAATATGCAGCGACAGATCAGATCGAACGAGAGTCTTGACGAGATTTTCTAGGTCGATCGATTTTCGACTTTTTCAACAGTATCCGCCATGAGCGGCCTGTGGATGGACGTGCACGTGCTCGACAGCAGGCTGCTGCTGCTCCTCGGGCGGCCCTACCTCACCGTCTGCATCGACGTCTACAGCAGAATGTCGCTGGGATTCTTCATCACGTTCGAGCCGCCTAGCTTGTATTCGGTGTTGGCGACATTGAAGCGCGTCAACTGGCACAAGGGATACGTCCAGAAGCTCTATCCGCAGATCAAGCGGCCCTGGGACGGATGGGGATGCCCGACGGAAATTGTGCTGGACCGCGATTGGGCGCACCAGTCGCCACGCTGATCGGATGCGCCCCCCAAGACATCGTTTCACTGTCAATCGGCCCTTTAATTGCGGGCTGTTGTCAAGCACCCGTATGGCCGCGCTCAGCAAAGCGGTAGCGGTCGCCCCATCGAAACTGGATGGGGTTGTGGAGATGGGGCGAGAGCGGCCGGCGATACGATAGCCGGTCAGCGTTGGATTTTCGTTTGCCGAACAATCTTAGCGCGGTAGCTTTGATGCCATCGCCAGGGTCATGGTCCTTTCCGAGGTCGCCAGGCGCCTCATGATGATGTCCGGGGCGGGTGCCTCAACGTGTACAGCGGAGTACGGACAGGCCGCCACCAGCCGATTGACCGAGGTCACCGCGACCACCGTCCCAGCGGGACATCGCCAGCCCGGCGGACCAGGCCAGAAACTTCAGGATGCCTTTAGGCCGGGGTTGCATGGCCCCAGTCGAATGAGGTGCCATCCACCCAAATGCAGTGAAGGATGACGGCGATCTTTCTGGCAATAGCGACCTTCGCCTTCTTCATACCTATCCGCTTTGCGAGCTTCATTCCCCAGACCTTGAGGGAGGACCATTTTTTGGTCCGATAAAGCAGGACAGTCGCCGCCTCGAACAGGTAGGTTCGGAGAAGACGGTCGCCCCATCGCGATATCTTGCCGCTCGTATCGGTTTCTCCAGATTGGTTGCGCCGAGGCGTAAGGCCGAGATAGGCGCCGACCGTAGAGGCCGATCGGAAGCGGGACGGATCGTCGATCGTATGGCGGAACGTGAGGGCCGTCACCACTCCGACGCCTGGAACTGTCATCAGGCGCCGCGTCGTCTCGTCTGACTTCGCCAATCGGCGGACCTCATCGTCAAACTTGCTCTGCTGCTGACAGATATGCTCATGAATCGACAGGAGCGGCGCGGTCACGCTGAGAAGCTGGTGATCGTTGCCGAGTAGCTCGCTGACCTGATTGCGGAACTGTTGGCCGATGGCGCGAGGGAATAGCAATCCATATTCCTTGATCAGACTGCGGACTTGGTTCTCAATGTCCCGGCGCATGGATACGAGTCGGGATCGCGCGACGAGTATCGCGCGGACCTTTTGACTTTCCTCGCTCTTAACTTTCACTTCTCGATACCAACCGACCCGTACCAGTTCGGCAAGACCTCGAGCGTCATTTTGATCACTCTTGTTCATACGTACCGACAGTGCCGCGTGTGCATGCCGCGCATCGATGCAAACGACAGGTAGATCGACCCTACGAAGTTCGTGCCAAAGCCAGCTTGACATCGCGCCGGTCTCAAAACCAATGCGCTCCGCCAGTGGCGCATGTTTACGAAGCAGGTCAGTCAGAGCGCCGGGATCTGACTTAGCCTTTCCCTCGAAGATTAATTGGCCAGTTTCGCTGACCACGCACACTGCGGTTTCTCTTTGCGAGACATCCAGACCGACGTATTGCTTCATGACGGTTCCTCCGAATCGGTTGATTGCGAGGGCTCGATGCTAACGGATCTTTCGTGCCACGAGCGCTGACCGCAATTACGTCATCGTGTTCAAATATTGCAGGCCGAATGACACCAGACCTGCTGCAGCCAGTCGGGGTCGGTAGTCGAACATCTTCGCCGCCTTTCGTCTGCTGCGGACCTGCATTTATGACGCGGACGGCCTTGATCCAATCAGGCGCCAACAGGCGTCCCAAGCAGCATTATCACTTGTCGTGATCTGGGTGTCAGAACCTACCCGCGAGCGGGCCGTTCATCGCGGCCGGCTCGCGGAAGCGCGCTCGTGGAAAAAAGTCGAAACGGCACTACTTTTGCGAAAAAAATCTGCGCAAATAGCGCCACTCTTTCAGCCACTTGCGAGATCGAGTCGTTTTCAAAGCGAAAACCGGGGCGATCGAGTCGTTCTCAAAGTCAAAATCGAGTCGTTTTCAAAATCGCGGGTCTAGGAAAAACAATGGGATAACCGAGTCGTTTTCAAAGTGGCCCCACACTGTTCGGACAAGCAGAAGCGCGCTGCTGCACACCCGGCGCGGATCTCATCGCCGCGGCGCCGTCGGATGGGCATGCGTCGCAACCGGCCTCGTTCGTCAACGAGACCCGTTGCGCCGCGCAGGCGTTTCAGTGTCGGTTCATCGAACCCTATCCGGCCATGCGCTGCCGCAGGCTCTGGTAGAATGCCGTCTCGAAATTCATGTAGCCGATGAACGAGGTCGGATCGCCGAAGGGAAGGATCTGGGTGGCCCAGAAGCCGCCGAAGCCGTTGCGCCGGTCGATCCAGTAGAACAGGTTGGCCAGCCCGGCCCAGCCAAGCGCGCCGGCGGGCCGGCCGGTGGGCGCCTCCTCGTCATTGACCATGAAACTCAGGGCCCAGGATTTCGACTGGCCGGGGAAGAATTCCGCGTCGTTGCACAAAGCAGGATTGGCGCCGGTGATGGCGGTGACCTTGTGGCTGCCGAGGTGGTTCTTCTCGGCCATGCGCACGGTGTCGGCCTTCAGCACGCGGCCGTGCTCGCCCGCGCCGTCGTTCAACCACATGCGTATAAAGCGCATGTAGTCGCCGACCGTGCCGTAGAGGCCGTGGCCGCCCATATGCACCTCGGAATCGGCCGGCAGTTCGAAATCCATCGGCGTCAGCGAGCCATCGGCGTTGCGCGCGTGAACACCGGCCAGCCGGCGCCGCAACGGATCCGTGAGTTCGAACGTCATGTCGGCAATGCCCAACGGCTCGAAGATCCGCGTCTTGAAGACCTCGCCGAGCCGGCGGCCGGCGATCGCCTCGACGATCTGACCGCACCAGTCCAGGTTGGTGCCGTATTCCCAGCGATCACCGGGATCGAACAGCAGTGGCGTCATCAGGCAGGCCTTCGACGCGGTGATGACGCTGGGCTGGCCCTTCTCCTGTGCCAGCCGGAGATAGGTTCGGTTGGTGAAGTCATAGCTGAGACCTGCCGTGTGAACCATCAGCATGCGGGTCGTGATCTCGCGCTTCGGCGCGCGCAGCACCGGCTCGCCTGCGGCGTCGAAGCCGTCGATGACCTGCAGCTTGCCGATCTCGGGCACGTAGCGCGTGGCGGGCGCGTCGAGATCGAGCTTGCCGTCCTCGACCAGTTGCAGGACGGCGGTGCCGGTGATCGCCTTGGTGGTGGAAAAGATGGCGAAGACGCTGTCGGTCGTCATGTCGGCCGGCTGATCGAGCCGGCGCTTGCCGGCGGCACCTTCATAGATGTTGCGATGACGGTCCGTCACCATCGCGACCACGCCGGGGACGCGTGGCGTCGATGACACGACACCTTCAAGCACGGCATCGGCGGCAAAACTGAAGTTCTCGCTCATGGTCTTCCTCCCTGTCTGTTTGTCTTTTTGTCAACCCTGCTGCACTTCGCCTATTGCATCGCAAATCCCCGGTAGTCGTTGGCCGCCACCTCGTCGCACTTTTCCCGGTAGACGCCGACACCGCCACAATAAGACAGCAGGCGGCGCGGCTTGCCCGGAATATTCGAGCCCAGATACCAGGAGCTGGTCTTGGCAATCAGCGTGGCGTTGGCGGTCTCGTCATGATGGGCGACCCAGCCGTCTTCCGTCTCCTTTGTGGGCTCGACGACGTTGAGGCTTTTGCGGCGCATATAGGCGATGCAGGCATCGATCCATTCGACCTGCTGCTGCAGGCAGGTGGTCATGTTGCAGAGCGCGGCCGAGGGTGCCAGCGGCACCGCCGTGGTGAACAGGTTGGGATAGCCGTGAATCTGCAGGCCCATGGTGGTGCGGATATCCCGGCTCCAGTCGTCCTTCAACGATCGCCCGCCACGGCCCCTGATATCGATTCGCGTCAGCGCTCCCGTGCCAGCGTCGAATCCGGTGGCGAGAACGATGATATCCACGTCGTGCACCGTGCCGTCCGCGGTCCTGATGCCGGTTTCCGTCACGCAGTCGATCGGATTGCCTTTGACGCTGACGATCTCGACATTGGAGCGATGGAAGGCTTCGAGATAGTTCTGCTCCAGCGGAACGCGGTGCGTCCCGAAACCGTAGTCGGACGGAATCAGCAGGTCGCACAGTTTCGGATCCTTGAGCCGCTCGCGCATCTTCTGGCGCACGAATTCGGAGATTTCGGCATTGACCTCCTCGTCGAAGAACATCTCCGCGAAGGACGACAGCCACAGCTTCAGCGAGCCGTCGTTCCAGCAATCCTCCAGCACCGCACGGCGCTGGGGCGGCGTCAGGTCGGCCCAGGCCTGCTCGAAGTCATATTCGAATCCGGTGAAGGTGTGCGGCAACCGCGCCGTGAGGTGTGCGAACTTGGCCTTGTAGGCGGCGGCCTCCGCCGCACCGTATTTTGGATTCTTCATCGGAATGACGTATTGCGGCGTGCGAACGAATACCTTGAGGTGACCGACCTCGCCGGCGATGGACTGAACGACCTGAATGCCGGTTGCGCCGTTGCCGATGACCGCGACCCGCTTGCCGGCGAAATCGATCGGCTGTTCCGGCCAACGCGCGGTGTGAAACGGCTGTCCCTTGAACGCCTCCTGGCCGGGAAACGACACGTAAGGAGCCGACAGCATACCGCAGCAGGCCACCAGAAACTGCGTGTCGATCCCCCGCCCCTTGTCGGTGGTGACGAGCCAACGCTGCGTGGCTTCATTGAAATGCGCACTTTTGACCGTGGTGCCGAACTGGATGTCGCGACGCAGATCGAGACGATCGGCCACATAGTTCAGCCAGCGTTCGATCTCCGGCTGGCCCGGAAACTTCTCGCTCCAGCTCCATCCCGTGTAGAGTTCTTCGGAAAACAGATACTGATAGATATAACTTTCGGAATCGAACCGTGCGCCCGGATAGCGATTCCAGTACCACGTCCCACCCACACCCGACGCCGCGTCGATCGCTGTGACATTCAATCCCTGTTCGCGCAGGCGATACAGCCGATACAGCCCGGCGACGCCGGCCCCGATCACGACTGCGTCACGCTTTTCCGTCGGGTGGGCGCCGTTGCTTCCATTGGATGTGGTCGCAGCTTCCGTCATTTGTTTCCTCCGTTCTTTGCACGTCCTCGATATGTGTGGGCCGCGGTCAGCCGTCGTCACCCGCCTCACGATCGGGTGACGCTGCATCGCAACAGGCTGGTCGCGAGCTTTCAAACGGGCCGCGCAGTCCATCTGCTCGCCCGCGAATTTCGCGCAGCGCGCAGGAGGTTATGGGGCAGACGTCATCGCGCGCTTGAAAGAAACCAACAATCCTTTGAACGATGCGCGGCGACATCAACGGCGCCAGAGTCTGCTTGGCAAAAGCCAGAAGCGGTCTATTCTACCGGTCTGCCGTTAGGCCAATGACAACAGAAGCGCTCAACCGCGCCACAGAGTTGCACGGAGGAGACTGTGCGATGGGCCAATACATCACGGTCGAGGAGCTGCCCCGCTATGCTCCCGGTGAACTGATGCTGGACAGCCTTGCGGTGGGAAAGCCCGATTTTCGATTGCGGGTGTTCCGCTATGCGCCATCTGATATCTGGATTCCACCTTCCGAGAACTTTCTCGTCGTCGTCTACAGGACCGGGACGACATCGATGAACCGCCGCGTCACCGGTTCCTGGAAACGCGACGACGTCGGCCGTGGCGCCAGCACGCTGCTGACCCGCGCGGAAGCTTCGAACTGGCGATGGGGACATGACGTCGAGGTCAGCCATTTCTACATCTCGCCGGCCCTGATGACCAAGACGGCGAGCGAGGCCTTCGACCGCGACGCGCAGGCCATCGAACTCCACGACCTGCTCCGCGCCGAAGATCCCATCCTGACCTGGATCAGCGATCAGATGGTCCAGGAAGTTGCCGAGGGCGGTCCGGGCGGTCGGCTGTGCTACGATGCGCTGGCACTTCAGGCCAGCGTGCACATCCTGCGGAAATATGCGTCCGTGCGCTTCAAAATGCCCTCCGCCCAGGGCCGCTTCAGGCCAGCCCATGCCCGCATGATAGAGGACTATATCGAGCATCACATCGCCAGAAATATCACGCTGGAGGAATTGGCCAACATCTGCAACTGCACGCCGGTGCAGTTCGCACGCAAATTCAGCGTGCATTACGGCGTGCGGCCGCATGCCTATGTCCTGGGCTGCAAGGTGGCGCGCGCATGCCAGTACCTGAGCAAGGATCGGCTGGCGCTCAAGGAAATCGCACTGCTCTGCGGCTTTTCGGATCAGAGCCACCTCAATCGGGTGTTCCGTCGCCACATGAACCTCACTCCGGCAGAATATCGCAAGCAATCGGCGTGAGGCGGCCGGTCGCCGGGGCTGGAGGCTCTTGCTCCGCACCCCCTGCCCCGGCGACTGCGAGCTGTTACGTGGCCGCTCCCGATCGGACCGGCAACGAATGTCCCGCCGGAGAGGACCGGCCAAAGGCACGGAACTTGCTTTGCAAATAGGCAAAGCAAGGAGCCGTGCATGCCTGAGCCGAAGGGCGGTCGTTCGCTGGTCATCGATGCCGTCACGCATCGTTATGCAGGCGGCGCGATCGCGGTGGAAAACATCAACCTCGACGTGAAAGGCGGCGAGATCATCGCGCTGCTGGGACCATCCGGTTGCGGCAAGACAACGCTTTTGCGCATCGTCGCCGGCTTCATCGCCCAGAGCCAGGGCCGCATCATCATCGGCGACGACATCGTCGATCGCCTGCCGCCCAACCGCCGCGCGGTCGGCATCGTGTTTCAGAACTATGCGCTGTTTCCGCACCTGACCATTGCCGAGAACGTCGCCTATGGCCTCGCCGCGCGCAACGTCGACAAGGCGACCCAGCGCAGCGAGGCGCAGCGCCTGCTCGATCTGGTGCAGCTCTCGTCCATGGGCGAGCGGCTGCCGCGGCGGCTGTCCGGCGGCCAGCAGCAGCGCGTGGCGCTGGCCCGCGCGCTGGCCATCAAGCCGTCGATCCTGCTGCTGGACGAGCCGTTCGCCGCCCTCGACAAGAACCTGCGGCTCGACATGCAGATCGAGGTCAAGCGGTTGCAGCGGGTGTCGGGCATTACCACCGTGATCGTCACCCACGACCAGGAGGAAGCGCTGTCCATGGCCGACCGCGTGGCCGTGTTGAGCCAGGGGCATCTCGAACAGTTCGGCTCCCCATCGGATGTCTACGACCGGCCGCAGACGCTGTTCGTCAACACCTTCGTCGGCTCCACCAACCGCATGCCCGGCACGCTGATCGCAATGGACCCGACCGGCGCCAAGGTGCGGCTCGACGCCGGCGCCGAGATCATCGCCCGGCCGGCCGCGAAGGGGATTGCCGAGGGTGGCCGCGTCACCGTCTGCATCCGGCCGGAGCATCTGCAGTTCGTCACCGACACGTCGGGCTTCGCCGGCGTGGTCGGCATGGCGCTGCCGCTCGGCACCACGGTCGTCCATGAGATCACCACCGCCGACGGCTCGGGCGTGAAAGTTTCCCAGGCGCGTTTCGGCGAGACGCGCCTGCTGGAGAGCGGCGTCGCGGTACGCGTGGCTCCGCTCGCCCCCGCCCTCGCCAATGTGTTTCCCGCCTCCCTTTAGCGCCACGTCAGCTTTCAACCGGAGCCTCATTTAATGATCAGTCGCAGAAGCCTTCTCACTACCGCATTGACCCTTGGCGCCATGAAGGCGTTTCCCGGGCTGAGCTACGCCCAGGCGCGCCCGCTGGTGTTCGCCACCTTCACCGGTAGCTGGGAGGAAGCCCACAAGGCGGTGCTGGTACCGGCGTTCCGCAAGGCCAATGCCGACGCGGCCATAGTGCTCGACCCGATGCTGTCCGTCGACCAGATCGCCAAGATCAACGCGGCGCGCGCCAATCCGCCGATCGACGTGATGCTGCACGATCCCGGCCCGGCGCTGGTGGCGATCGGCCAGGATCTCGCCGAGCCCTATCCCGTGGAGAAGAGCGCGTACTACAAGGACCTGATCGCCGAGGCGCAGGAGCCGATGGGGCCGGCGCCGTTCTTCCAGGTGGTGGGCCTGACCTACAATCCCGAGACCATCAAGAAGCCACCGACCTCCTGGGCCGACCTGTGGAATCCGGAATTCAAAGGCCGCGTCGGCATCACCAACCTCAATTCCACGCTCGGCACCGGATGGCTGGTCGAGGTGGCCCGCATGCACGGCGGCTCGGAAGCCAATATCGATCCCGGCTTCAAGGCGCTGGAAGCGCTGAAGCCCAATCTCGCCGCGGTCGCCGCCAATCCCGGCGCGCTCGCTACCCTGTTCCAGCAGGGCCAGGTCGACATCTCGCCCGGCAATTTCAACGCCATCCAGATCCTCAAGGCGCGCGGCGTGCCGGTGGAATTCGTGGCGCCCAAGGAAGGCGCCATCGCCTTCAAGACCACCATTCATATCGTCAAGAACTCGCCCAACAAGGAGCTCGCCTTCAAGCTGATCGAGGCGTCGCTGTCACCGGAGGTGCAGACCACCTTGATGAACTCGCCGTACCTGATCGTGCCGACCAATGCCAAGGTGCCGATGGGCGGCGAGATCGCCCGCGTGCTGGCCAAGGACACCGAGGAGTTGAAGAAGAAGTTCGTGTTCCAGGACTGGAAGAAGATCAACGAGCAGCGCTCGGCCTGGATCGAACGCTTCAACCGCGAAATCAAGATCTGAGGCGACGATGACCGCTGCATCGGCACCGCGCGACGTGACATCCTACGGGATCGGGCTGGCCGCTCCATTGGCCCTGTTCTTCCTGGTGTTCTTCGTGGCGCCGCTGGTGCGGCTGTTCGTGCTGTCCCTGCACAACGACACGGCCGGTACCCTCTGGGGTATCGGCCAGTACGTCCATTTCCTCACCGACCCCTTCAGCCTCGGCGTGCTCGGCTCCACGCTCCTCCTCGGTGCCGAAGTGACGGCGCTCTGCCTGGTGCTCGGTTTCCCGCTTGCCTGGCTGTATCACCGCGTCGGCTCGCGCATGCAGACGCTGATCATCCTCATCGTGCTGCTGCCGCTCCTGACCAGCGTGGTGGTGCGCACCTTTGCCTGGATCGTGATCCTCGGCCGCCAGGGCATCGTCAATGCGACGCTGCAGTCGATGGGCGCCATCGATACGCCGCTGCGGCTGCTGTACACCCAGTTCGGCGTGGTGGTCGCGCTGGCCCAGGTGCAGATGCCGCTGATGACGCTGCCGCTGATCACCGCGCTCGGCCGCATCGACATGAATCTCGAGGACGCCTCGTGCTCGCTCGGCGCCGGCAGTTGGCGCACCTTCCGCAAGGTCATTCTGCCGCTGTCGCTGCCCGGCATCATCGCCGGCTGCACGCTGACCTATGCGGCCGCCATCACCGCCTTCATCACCCAGTCGCTGATCGGCGGCGGACAGATGCTCTTCATGCCGATGTACCTGTACCAGCAGGCCTCGACCTTGCAGAACTGGCCGTTCGCCTCGGCCATCTCGATCATCTTCCTGCTGGCGGTGCTCGCCGTCGTCACCCTCTTCAACATGCTGGGCCGATTGTCTCGCGGCTACGGCGGAGCCTGATCATGAGCGGCCGCAAGCGCACCTGGGAAGCCATCAGCTTCGAAGTAGTCATGACGGCGATCGCGCTGATCGGGCTGGTGATCATCATCGCGCCATCGCTGGTCGTGCTGATCGTGTCGTTCACCAGCGGCTTCTCGCTCAAATTTCCTCCGCCCGGCTATTCCGGCCGCTGGTACGTCGAATTGTGGAATGCCTGGCAGTTGCATTTCGCCGCGCGCAACAGCTTTGTGGTGGCGCTGTGGGCGACCGGCCTGTCCATCGTGCTCGGCGTCGGCGCCGCATTGGCCATTGCGCGCTCGCCGACCCTGTCGACACGACTGCTCGACTCGTTGTTCATGTCGCCGCTGGTGCTGCCGGCACTGGCCTTCGGTCTCGCAGCGCTTATGCTGTTTTCACGGGTCGGCATGCAGGTGTCGCTGCTGACCCTGGTGATCGGCCATACCGTGGTCTGCGTGCCCTATGTGGTGCGCAACACAGTGGCGGCGCTGGCCCAGCTCGAGCCGGCACTGCTGGAAAGCTCGGCGGCGCTCGGTGCCAGCCGGTCCTACACCTTCCGGCGCATCGTGCTGCCGCTGATCCGTCCGGGCATCATCGCCGGCGCGTTCATCGCCTTTATGTCGTCGTTCGACAATGTGCCTGTGTCGCTGTTCCTGCGCGACGCGGCCACCGACATGCTGCCTATCCGCATGTGGCAGGACCTCGAGGGCAAGCTCGACGTCACCATCGCGGCGCTATCCAGCGTGCTGATCATTGCCACGGTTGCGCTCATCGCCGTCATGGAGCGCGTCACCGGCCTGTCGAAGCGGCTGACGAACTGATCCGCCTCAGGCGCCGCGAAACAGTGCAAAGCCCCAGCGCGTGAACTTGATCGGCAGATGGAAATGCTCATCCACGTTCACGATCCTGAACCGGAACGGCACCACCGTCAGAAAGCCTGCGCCCTCGCTATCGGCAAAGAATTCACCGAGGTGAAACAGCACCTCGTATTCGCCGGCTTCGATTCCAATCCCTGTGGTGACCGGGTGATCGAGCGTGCCGACGGCACCGAGCCAGCCGTCGGCAATCAGGGCACGCGCCGGCCCAACTTGCCAGATCTCGACGCGCAGGCCTTGCGCGGGTTGCCCGCTCGCGACATCGACCGCATGAATGGATATCCCGCCCGCCATCAGAACTCCTACCGATTGAGTGACGGTCGATGATAGATCACAAGCAAGGCGGACGGCCAGCCCGCCCCCGCGAGCCCGTCACCGACGCGCTTCAACATCTCCGTCCCCGGTGCGCAAGATAGATGCGCGCCGCGTTGCCGCCGAAGACGGCGGCCTTTTCATCGGCTGACAGATCGGCCAGCAGAGCTTCGGCGGCGGCGAACCATTTTTCGTAGCCACCGGCCAGATTGACCACGGGCCAGTCGCTGCCCCACAGCAGGCGAGAGAGCCCGAAGCACGCCACGACATGATCCACCGCGTTGCGCAGAACCGCGATCTGCCAGTCCGGTGCGGCCTCGGTCACGAGGCCCGACAGCTTGCAGACGATGTTGGGGCGTTCGGCGAGCGACGCGATATCGCGATACCAATCTGCCGTCTCGCCGCTTGCAAGCCGGGGCTTGCCGCAATGGTCGAGCACGAATTGCGTGGCCGGGTGATCGTCGACCAGCCGCAGCAGACGCGGCAAATGGCGCGGCAGCACCAGTGCGTCGAACACCAGGCCGTTCCGTGCCATGGCCGCCAGCAGCGGCGCCAGTGCCGGACGCAGCAGCCAGTCGTCGTCGGCCATGTCCTGCACCATCGGCCGCAACCCGACCAGAAGCCGGTGCGCGGCGAGCGCATCGATGCGCGCGCTGGCGTCGGGCGCGTCGAAATCCGTCCAGCCGACCACGCCTCGCACCTCCGTCGCCCTTGCCGCGATGTCGAGCAGGAACATGGTTTCCGCCTCGGTCGGCGCGGCCTGCACTAGGATCGAGCCTTCGATATTCGCGGCGCCGAGATGCGGCGCGAGGTCCGACAGCGAGAAGTCGCGATGGATCGGCGCCAGCGCCGGCGTCAGCCAGCCATAGTCGCCACGATCCAGCGTCCAGACATGGTGATGCGCATCGATGCGCATCAATCGGCGACCGATGACGGAACCGGCGCTGCCGCATCCAGCAGGCGCTCGGCCTTCAGATCGGCCCACAGCGCAGTCGGCACCGTGCGCGACAGCGCGTCCACATTGCGCTCGACCTCTTGCGGGCTCTGGGCGCCCAGTACGACGCTGGCCACCGCCGGATGCCCCAGGGCAAAATGCAATGCCGCGGTGGGCAGGGCAACGCCATGCGCCGCGCAGACGCTGTCGATCCGCGCCACCTTCACCAGGATATCGGGAGGCGCATCCCGGTAATTGTACTTGGCGCCGCTGACCGCGCCGGTCGCCAGAATACCCGAATTGAACACGCCGCCGAGCAGCACGCCGATGCCTTGCTGCTGCGCCAGCGGCAGGAATTCTGCCAGCGCCGGCTGCTCTAGCAGCGAATAGCGCCCGGCCAGCAACATGGTATCGAAGGATCCGGCCTGCGCGAAACGCACGCACATCTCGGCCTCGTTCACGCCGATGCCGATTCCGGCGACAACGCCCTCGCCGCGCAGCCGGTCCAGCGCCACATAGGCCCCGGCCATCGCCTCCCGAAACCGCGCCTCGATGGCGTCGCGGCCATGGGTCCAGACGTCGACGTCGTGGATCAACAACAAATCGAGGCGATCTGTACCCAGCCGCAACAGCGACTGTTCCACCGATCGCATGGTGCCGTCATAGGAATAGTCGACCACGGCCCGGTGCGGCAGCCCGCCGACATAGCCGGAACCGTCGCCGCGCCCGGTGAACGGGTCCATCCAGCGACCGACCTTGGTACATACGACGATGTTCTGGCGCGGCACGCGCCGGAGCGCGGTGCCGCAACGATGTTCGGCAAGACCGTTGCCATAAAGGGGAGACGTATCGAGCAGATTGATGCCCCGATCGAGCGCGACGTGTACCGTATCGATGGCCGTGTCGTCGTCCGGCTGCGCATAGAGGTCGCCAAGCGGCGCGGTGCCGAAGCCGAGCACCGAAACCTCGAGCCGCGTCCGACCAAGAAGACGGCGCGGCAATGCAGACCGCGGAGTCGCATCGACCGGCTTCTCTTCGTCTGCCTGCGCAGCGGCGGCCGTGTAGAGTTCCCTCACCTTGCTTGCCAATGGTCTACCCCGCTGATCTCGGCCCCGAACCTGCCCTCCGCGAACGGACTGCACCTGGCTGAATGCAATCCTGCCACCAACACGCCGCGAGCGGAAGTCAATCCAACTCAACAAGCTCAAATACAGGTTCGACCTGATCGTGCAGCCAGGACATTCTGGCTCACAGCCTTTGAGCGCCCACTTTACGCGACGAGTTCAATCGATCGCCGCCACACATTCGGCAGAGTCTCAGCCGGGCGCCGGCGGCGGAACGCAGGCTTCGCTGATGACAATTTCCCCTTTCTCAAATGGCTGACAAATGCCCCGTTTCGCCTATGGCGCAAGCGTCAAGCGCATCAGCCATTGAAGGCGGCCTGGGCTTCCGGCAGATCCCAGATCTTGCCCACCGCCGCGGTCCCCGCCGCCACGATCGCGGCTTCGTCGTGCTGCGTCGAACGGCCGGCATCGATCAGGATGCGGCCGTCGACGATGACCTGGTCGATATTGGCGCGGTTGGCCAGAGCGATCAGGCCACGGCGCGGATCGAACAGCGGCTGCAGATGCGGGTGACTCATATCGACAACCGTGAGATCGGCGGTGGCGCCCGGCGCGAGCACGCCGAGGTCAGGCCGTCCGATCACGCCAGCGGCTGTCGCGGTCACGGCTTCGATCAGTTCCGGCCCGTTGGCGACATCGGCTTTGCCCGACGACAGTTTCGAGATCAGCGAGGCGGCGTTCAGTTCGCCGAGAAAATCCTGATTGTAGCCGTCGGTGCCCACCACGGTGCGGACGCCATGCGACGCAAAGCGGCCGAACGCCGCGGTCACACCGCTGCGCGCAAACACCCGGGGACAGTTCAATACCGTGGCGCCGCGCGCCGCCATCAGTCCCAGATCGCTGTCTGAACTTGCGATGCAATGCGCAGCCATCAGGTCCGGCGCGAGCACGCCCAGCCAGTCAAGATACTCCGCCGGCGTCCGGCCATCGTAGCGCTGGCCGATCAGCGCCACCTCGGCGGCGCTCTGGGCCAGATGGGTGGTGATGGGCACGCCGAGTTCGCGCGCGCGCGTCGCGCAGGCCTTGAACAGCTCCGGGCCGCAAGTGTCGGTGGCGTGCGGGCTCATGGCGAGCTTGATGCGGCCGTCGGCCTGCCCGTTCCAGCGCTGATACAACGCATTCCAACTGTCGAGATCGGCTTCGCCATCGTTGCCGGTGTAGGTCATCACGCCGTCGGCGCCGAGCCGGGCATCGGCCGTCGAGAACAGATAAGGCGCGCCGTAGAAGCGGATACCCATCTCGGCGGCGGCGTCGAACATTTCGGGGATGGTATTGCGGAACGAATCCATCACCGTGGTGACGCCGCCCTTCAGCAATTGCAGCACGCCAAGCCGGGCGATCGCCAGTCGCTCCAGGGGCGACAGAATTTCCGCGCCGCGTTTGCTCAGCGGTAGCAGCACCGTGTAGATGATGCTCTGGTTGTTGCGGCGACCATTGCCGTCTTCGGTATGGCTGCGCGCGATGGCTTCGCTGTAGCAGTGGTTGTGCAGGTTCAACAGGCCAGGCAGGATGAACCGGCCGGGCCGGTCGAACACCTCGCCAGCCTGCGGCCGCGTCTGCGTGACCGCAGCGATGCGGCTGCCTTCCAGCAAGATCCAGCGGTCGCGCAGCACGTCCTGCGCGCCATCCTTGCGTGACAGCACATAGCTGCCGAAAATGGCGATCGTGCTCATTCAGCCGCGGCGGAACTGCCGCCCGCCTCATGAAGCCGGTAATTCGCAGCAATCGCCTCGCCGGTCGCGATCCAGAGATCCGGACAGGATTTCGCATAGAGCAGAAATTCGCGCAGCAGGCGAAGCCGCATCGGCCGGCCGCTGACCTGCGGGTGCAGCACCGTGGTGACCATCGCGCCCCAGTCGCGGGTCTCGTCGAGATCATCCTTCCACATGGACAGCACATGCTCCTTCGGGAAGATCGAGCGCGGGCTGAAACGGTTGGACAACCCGTGCATCCAGTCATCGTAGCTCGAGGTCACCGGCAGTTCGATGGTGCCGGGCCGGCCGTCAGCCAGACAGTGGCGATAGGGCCGCACGTCATCGCGAAACGACGAGGTGTAGACGATGCCCTTACGCACGAGCGCCACGCGCAGCGCTTCGGTGAATTCCCCGACGGGCGCGCGATAGCCCTTCGGAACCACGCCGAGATGACGCTTGATAGCCTCGAAGCCACGATCAAGCTCCTCGTCGACCGGATCGCCTGGGTCGACCAGCAAATGGTGATAGCCGTGGTGGCCGATCTCATGGCCGGCCTTGAGGATCGATTCCGCCATTGCCGGATGTGCGTCGACCGCCCAGCCAGTGATGAAAAACGTCGCCTTGAGGTCGAGCTGCTCCAGCAGCTCCAGCAGCTTCGGTGTGCCGACGCGCGCCTCATAGCCACCATAGCTCATGGTGACCAGACGCTCGGCATGCGCCGCGTCCTTGGCCGTCCAGGCGCTCTCAGCATCGACATCGAACGACAGGAACATCGCCGAGGAGAACGGCTTGGGCCACGGAAATTGCGGCGCCGGCGCTGCGGTGTTGGCGGGGATCAGCGGGATGCCCGCCAGTGCTTTACTGTCCTGCATTGATCAAGGCCTTTTCCATGCCGTAGTCGGTCAGTTTCCACTTCACCAGCAGCGCTTTGTAGGACCCGTCGGCGATCAGTCCGTCAAGTGCCTCCACCACCGCCTGCTGCAGGCCCTTCTCTTTGACCGGCAGAGCAAGGCCGGTGAATTGGGTCGCGAAAACGCCGCCGACCGGCAGGTAGACGCCGGGTTCGAGGTCCATGATGTAGGGCAGTGTCTCGCCGCCCTGCACGGCCGCATCGATGCGGCCCTGGCGCAGCTGTGTCCTGGCGTCGGCCGAGCCCTCGGTGCCGACGAAGACGATGGGGCTGGCAGCGCAATTCGCATTGCTCCAGATCTCGATCATCTTCGGCATGTTGGTGCGCCTGGAGGCACCAACCTTCTTGCCGCAAAGAGCTGCCTGGTCCTTGAACTCAGCGGCGCGGGAGTTCTGCACGAAGAACAGCGGGCCGTTGCGTAGATAGTCGACGAAAGTCGCGCTATCCTGCCGGGAGGCGATGTCGGTCATGCCCGACAGGATCGCGTCGACGCGCCCCGTCGAGATCGCCGGCATCATCTGGTCGAAGCTGGTTTCCTGCCACGCGATCTTGATGCCGAGCTTGCGGCCCAGCGCCTCGCCGAGGTCGACGTCGAAGCCCGTCAGCGCGTTGGTGGCCGGATCCTTGAACTCCATCGGCGGATAGTTCGGCACGATGGCAACCTTGATGCTGCCGGCCTTGACGATGTCGGGCGGCAGCTCTGCCGCGAGAACCGCGCCGGCGAAGCAGCAGGCGAGCGCGGAGGCTATCAAAATCTTCATCGTGGCTCCTTGTTGCGTGTTCGGAAAGCAAACCGCCGTTTTATCGAATCACTGCAGACAGAAAGGCCTGGGTGCGCGCCTCGCGCGCGCCGCCGAGGACCTCCGACGTCAGACCGGATTCCACGATGGCGCCCTGATCCATATAGACCACCCGGTCCGCGACCTCGCGTGCAAAGCCCAACTCGTGCGTCACCACCATCATGGTCATGCCGCTGCGCGCCAGCTCCTTCATGACGGCGAGCACTTCGCCAACCAGCTCCGGATCGAGCGCGCTGGTTGGTTCGTCGAACAGCATCAGCATCGGCTTCATGGCGAGCGCCCGCGCAATCGCCACCCGTTGTTGCTGGCCGCCCGACAATTCCGCCGGATAGGCATCGGCCTTGGCCGTCAGGCCGACCCGTCGCAGCAGCTCCATCGCTTCCGCCTCCGCCTCCGCCGGCTTGCGGCCCTGCACATGCACGGGACCTTCGATGATGTTTTCCAGCGCTGTACGGTGCGGGAACAGGTTGAAGCGCTGGAAGACCATTCCAGTCTTCAGGCGCTGTTGCGCGACCTGTCGCTCGGACAGGCGGTGCAACCGCCCGCGCTCCTCCCGCACCCCCAGCAATTCGCCGTCCAGCCAGATCCCGCCGCTGTCGAACGATGTGAGCTGGTTGACGCAGCGCAGCAGCGTCGTCTTGCCGGAACCGGATGCACCGATCAGGCACACTACTTCGCCGGCATGAACATCGAGCGACACCCGACTCAGCGCCTGGAATGCGCCGAAGTTCTTGTTGATCGAGCGGATCGCGACCAGCGGGCGGGTCATCGCACCACCTGCAAGGTGCCGCGAGAAAAGCGGCGCTCGACAAGCATTTGCAACGGCGTCAGGATCGACACCACGAGCAGATACCAGAGGCCGGCGACGATCAGCAGTTCGATGACGCGCGAGTTTGCATAATAGATGTTCTCGGCGCTGTGCAGCAGTTCCGGATACTGGATGACCGACGCCAGCGACGTCGCTTTGACCATGCCGATGAATTCGTTACTGAGCGGAGGCGTCACCACCCGCATGGCCTGCGGCAGGATGACCCGGCGCAGCGTCTGCAGCCGCCCCATGCCGATCGCCTGCGCAGCCTCATGCTGTCCGATATCGACCGAGAGAATGCCGGCCCTCATCACTTCCGACGTATAGGCGCCCTGATTGATGCCGAGACCAAGCAGCGCGGACAGGAACGGCGTCATCACGTCGACCGCCCGCACCGACCACAGGCCGGGAATGCCGATGGTCGGGAACACCAGCGCGAGATTGAACCACAGCAGCAGCTGCAGGATCAGCGGCGTGCCGCGGAACAGCCAAGTGTAGCCCGCCGCGACCGACTTCAGCACCGGGTTCGGCGACAGCCGCATGATCGCCACGACCACGCCCAGCGCGATGCCGAGCGCCATCGCAAGCACCGCCATCAGCATGGTGTTGGCGATGCCATGCAGGATGACGGGCACCGTCAGGAACCGCCCGACATAGGACCATTCGATCTGGCCGTAGGCGAAGGCACGACCGATTGCCGCCAGCGCCGCGACAATGGCGAAGGCGGTGAACCAGCGGATCCAGTGCGGCCGACTGGCCGCCCTGACCATCGAGAGATCAGGAAATCCTTCGGCAAGCCGCTCGGTTGCGCTCATTGTGTGGCCGCGTTCATCATCGGCTTTGCAACCGCATGCATGCCCAAGCCCCATTTCTCGAGAATAATCTTGTAGGCACCATCGGAGATCATGGCCGCAAGCGTTTCGGTCACGACCTCGCGCAGCGCCGCGTCGTCCTTGCGGAACATGATGCCCTGGTAGCCGCTGGAAAACGGCTCGCCGACAACGCGATACTTCCCGACTTCCTGCTGCTGGGCATAGGGCAAGGTCTCGCTGCCCTGCACTGCCGCATCGATGCGACCCTGCTTGAGCTGGTTGCGCACGTCGATGCTGTTTTCACCGGGGACATACTGGACGGCCGGCTTGCCGGCGGCTTCGCAGTTCGCCTTGCTCCATTTCTCGATCTCGGCCGGGAAGCTGGTGCTGCGCGTGGTTCCAACCTTCTGGCCGCACAGCTCGATGGCCCGCTTGGGCGCACTCTCCGTCATCACGAAGAACTGCGGACCGGTGGTGAGATAGTCGATGAAGTCGGCGGTCTCGCGGCGCGAAGCGCGGTCGGTGATGCCGCTGATGATAAAATCGGCGCGCTTGGTCGCCAGCGACGGGATCAACTCGGCAAACGGCGTTTCGCTCCAGACAATCTTGACGCCAAGGCGCCTGGCGATCTCCCGGGCCAGATCGACATCGAGTCCGACCAGTTCGTTGGTGGCAGGATCGCGATAGGCCATCGGGGCGTAGGTCGCATTGATGGTCAGTCGCAATACGCCGGCCTGCCTGATCGAATCCGGAAGCTCGGCGGCCTGCGCCGAGGCGACAGCGACGAAGCCAGCCAGTCCGAGTGCGATTGCGATGCGCGTCATGTAAGTTCCTTCGCCCCCGGCGATGCAGGCGCCGCCGCGTCGAGGTGTTGACGCAGCGGCGGTTCGACCACACCGGCGCGCTCGGTGATGACAGCATAATGCTCCGGCCGCCGGTGTGCGGCGAAGTTGAACATCTTGTCCTTGCCCTGACGGCAGAGGTCGAGGTCGATGTCGGCGACAATCACCTCGTCCGCCAGCGTCTTCGCCTCGGCGACGATCCGTCCATTCGGATCGACGATGCAGGAGCCGCCGATCAGGCCGGAGCCATCCTCGTCGCCGGCCTTTGCGACGGCGATCGCCCAGGTGGCGTTCATGTAGGCGTTGGCCTGCGCCACCAGCGTCGAATGGAAGGTTCGCAGCGCGGCATCCTCGGTGACGCCGCCATTGGGATCGTAGGCCGCGGAATTGTAGCCGACGCAGACCAGTTCGACGCCCTGCAGGCCCAGCGCGCGCCAGGATTCGGGCCAGCGCCGATCGTTGCAGATCATCATGCCCATGATGGCGTCGCACCAGTCGGGGCCTGCGCGAAAAGCGGGGAAGCCAAGGTCGCCATAGTCGAAATATCGCTTTTCGAGCTGCTGGTATCGCGCCCCTTCACGCGGCTCCACCGAGCCCGGCAGATGGACCTTGCGATAGCGGCCAAACACCTCGCCCTGTCGATCGACGAGGATCGCGCAATTAAAACGCTGACCATCGGCTGTGAGCTCGGCATAGCCGACGGAGAAACCGACGCCCAGCGCGCGCGCCCGATCGAACAAGGGCTGCACGGCCGCATTCGGCATGCCGCGCTCATAATAGCGATCCAGCGCTTCGCCCGCGAGCAGCCAGCGCGGAAAGAAGGTGGTGAATGCGAGCTCGGGAAACACCACGAGGGTTACGCCCTGCGCAGCCGCCGTCTCAAGCAGCACGATCATGCGGCCGAGCGTGTGCTCGCGCGAGTCGGCTTGTTGCGTCGGGCCCATCTGGGCGGCCGCGGCGCGGAAAATACGGGACAACGCTGCCTCCAATCTGGGCGCACTGCTGCATCGACAGGCAAGACATGCCCGCTCCAACAGCGCACGAATACACAGTGATTACAGGCAGATGCGACGTCAAATGCAATCGTTCGTGCTATGATATTTTGGCGGAGACAATAACCGGTGATGATATGAACCTACGTCAACTGGAAATCCTGCGTGCGGTCATCCGACACCGCACGACGGTGGCGGCTGCTGACGAGTTGGCGCTGTCGCAGCCCGCCATCAGCAACGCGCTGAAGGCCATGGAAGCCCAGGCAGGGTTCGCCTTGTTCGAGCGCGCCAACAACCGCCTGCTGCCGACCGCCGAAGCAATGGCACTCTACAAGGAGAGCGACGCCATCTTCGCGCTGCATGCGAAACTTGAAAATCGTGTGCGTGATTTCAGGGAAGCGCGTTCCGCACGCCTGTCGATCGTTGCGACACCGCCGCTGGCCTATGGCATCATCTCGCCGGCGCTGTCGGGCTTCCTGCAGCGCCGGCCGCACACGCGGGTGTCGTTCGACGTCCGCCGCTACGAGGGAATCATCGACGGCGTGCTGGACGGAACCGCCGAGCTCGGTTTCGCGCTCGGTCTGTCGCAACATCCGGGCATTGCCCGCGAAGTTCTGCATGTCGGCGAAATGGTCTGCGTGATGCCGCAGGACCATCACCTGGCCGATCAGACGACGATTTCTGCGTCCGATCTTGCCGGCCTGTCCTTCATCGGACTGGAAGGAGGAACACGGCTGGGCGCCGCCGTGCGCGAGAACTTTGCGCAGGCCGGCGCGCCGTTTCGGCCCACCGTCGAGGTGCGCTACTGCAACACGGCCTGCATGCTCGCCGCCGCAGGCGTCGGTGTGGCCGTTGTCGATCCGATGTCGGCACGGCAGAGCGCCGGTCCGAACCTCGTGGTGCGGCCGTTCGCGCCCGCAATCCCCTGCATCGCCTATGTGCTGTGGTCGGAAGCCGAGCCGCTCTCGCGCCTCGCCAAGGAATTCCTCGCCGAAATCCGCCAGACCAGCCTCGTGAACTGAGCTGGATGGAATCTGCCTCTTGTTCCGACACATCGGGCCGCTCGGCGTATGACTGCTGACGGCGCCCGGTCCCGCGCCATCTGCTGAAAATTTGGCGTTGGCAGGCCCGCATATTACTATACGATTCGTCCACTTATTAAGATCGCGCGCGAAACCTCTGCGCAGCGCAGGGAGCTGTTCGCATGACGTTGGACTACGAGCTGTTTAACGCCGGCGATGTCGTCCTGCAGGGCGGCCGGGTGTTTCCGAACATGCGGCTGGCCTACAGGACCTATGGACGCCTGAACGCCGCCAGGGACAATGTCATCGTCTATCCCACGTCGTTCGGTGCCCAGCACTACGACACCGAGTGGCTGGTCCATTCCGGCGGCGCCCTCGATCCGGATCGCTATTTCGTCGTCATCCCGAACCTGTTCGGCAACGGCCTGTCGTCGTCTCCTTCGAATGCGGCGCAGGCCTTTGCGGACGGTTCGTATCCGGACGTCAGCTACTACGACGCCGTCGCGGTCCAGCACCGACTGCTGACCGAACGTTTTGGGATAGCCAAAATCGCGCTGGTTTACGGCTGGTCGATGGGGGCCATGCAGGCCTATCACTGGGCGACTCGCTATCCGGACATGGTCGAGCGGGCTGCGATCGTCTGCGGCAGCGCGCGCTGCTCGCCGTTCAACTTCGTATTCCTGGAGGGGGTCAAGGCTGCGTTGACGGCCGACCCGGCCTTTGTCGATGGGCGCTTCGTGTCGACGCCGTCCGTCGGGCTGCGGGCGATGGGCCGCGTCTATGCCGGCTGGGCCATGTCGCACGCCTTCTATCGCGACGCGTTGTGGCGGACACTGGGCTTCACCTCTCTCGAGGATTTCCTCACCCGGTCCTGGGACGTCGCCTTTTCCCGGCGCGATGCCAACGACCTGCTCGCTCAGATCCGGACCTGGCAGAGCGGCGATATCAGCCGTTGCGATCAGTTCGGCGGCAATCTGGCCGACGCGTTGGCGGCGATTGCTGCGCGGGTCCTGCTGATGCCGAGCCGGACCGACAGCTATTTTCAGGTCCGGGACAACGAGGACGAACTGCCGCTGCTGGTCAATGCGTGCTCCGCCGAACTCGTGCCCATCCCCTCCGACTACGGACATCGTGCCGGCAACCCGGCCCTCATCCCCGCCGACCGCGCCTTTATCAATGCGACGGTGGCGGCATTTCTTGCCAAGGACGGCAACCAGGAGACCCGCAGATGACAATGGCGTTGGACGCTGATCGGAGCATAGCTGGACGTGCGCTGACACCGGTTCAGTTGAAGGAGCTTTCGGCGCGTTCGAACATGCCGGGCCTGATCCGGTCGATCACCCACTATGGCGCAATCGCGCTGGTTGGTGCCCTGATCTGGCGGATCACGGCACGATACGGCGTGTTGCCGGCGGTCCCGCTGATGTTCGTGCAGGGCTATCTGGTCGCCTTCCTGTTCATGGCGGTGCATGAAGCCGCCCACAACACGGTCTTCAGGTCACGGCATTTGAACCTGGTGCTCGGCCATCTGTCGTCGCTGATGATCGTGCTTCCCTATGACGGCTATGCGCTGTTTCACTGGGATCACCATCGCTACACCCAGGACCCGCAGCGCGACCCCGAACTCGTCACCGCGACGATCCCGTCCTCCGACGCGCGGCTTGCCATCGCCTATACCGGCATCGTGCAGTTGACCAACCGGATCGTCCTGCTGTTCCGCCGCGCCTTCACCGGGCAGGCCGTGGCGCCGTGGATTCCAGAGAACAAGCGCGCGATGATCGTGCTGGAAGCGCGCGCCTATGTCCTCGTCTATCTCCTTCTCCTGATCGCCTCGGTCGCGCTGTCGACCGCGGTGCTGTTGTGGAGCTGGCTCATTCCGCTGTTCCTCGGGCAACTGTTCCTGCGCCCGTATCTTTACGCCGAGCACACCGGCTGCGAACACACGCGCAGTGCCTACGAGAATACGCGGACGACCTACACCGGCGAAGTGGTGAAGTGGTTCGCCTGGAACATGCCATTCCACGTCGAGCACCATGCCTACCCCTCGGTGCCGTTCCATGCGCTGCCGAAACTGAACGAGATCGTCGCCGGACGTATCGTTCACAGCGGCCCGGGCTACCGCGCCGTGACGCGGCAGACATGGGCATGGTTCCGGCGCGCACGCCCGCAATGACCGGCGCCACGACCGATCGCTGCTAAGTCGTTGACAGCACCGAGGTCACGAGCCGGTCCGCGTATGGGCCGGTGAGGCGGCGCAGCCCGAACACATATTGATAGAACAGCGTCCCGTAGATTCGGTCATACAGATCGCCGGCGGGTCCTGAAGCGCGAATGCTTCCCTGCTTCTGTCCGGATCGAATGATCGCGACGGCGGCTTTTCTGCGGATCGCGAGATAGCGCTCGGCGAATGGCTTTGCCGAACCGGTTCCGGCGATACATTCGGCGATGACCGCGAGCTGCACCCTGCCGAAATCGCTATTCAGCGCCGCAACGCAGGCTGCGGCGTGCGCCCTAATGCACGACAGCGCATCGCCCTTGTCGTGCAACGGGATCATGGACGCGGCCTGCCGCAGGAACGCGTCGATCAGCAGAGCCTCGCGGGACGGCCACCACTTGTAGATCGTCATCTTGGAAGCGCCGGAGTCGCGCGCCACCGCGTCGATGCTGGCAGCCGCGAGTCCGCTGGTCGCCATGATGCGGTAGGCGGCTTCCAGAATGACCTGCTCCGTCTCGATTGATCTGGGTCGGCCCTGGGACCTGGTGGCCACCTTGTTCACCCTGATTCTCCGACGTCGCTCGATGTCCCCGGAATATAAGAGCGAATGGGATACTGTTGGCGACCAAAGCACAACGGATTGTCAATGGTCGTCCATGTCGGCGTCAGCGTCCCGCGGCATAGCCCTGCATGCCGCGCGGGTTGGCGGCGGCGCGGCGGCGGCGGCCGATCTTGGAGGCGGCGGTGAGACGGCCTTCCGACCAGTCCGGTCCGGTCTCGACAACATGCCCCTTGGCCATGAGTGCTGCGATGGTCGCCGCCGGCACGCGGTTTTCCAGCACCAGCACGCCGGGCCGCGAGGTGCGCGGCCAGAACGAGATCGGGAAATGTTCGGAGTGCCAGGCCGGCGCGTCGATGGCTTCCTGCAGGTTCATTTTGGCATGCACGTGGCGCAGGAAGAACTGCGTATTCCACTGGTCCTGCTGGTCGCCACCCGGCGAACCCCAGGCCATGTAGGGCTCGCCATCGCGCAGCGCCATGGTCGGGCTCAGCGTCGTACGCGGCCGCTTGCCGGGCGCCAGTGCGGCGGGATGGCCTTCCTGCAGCCAGAACATCTGGGCGCGGCTGCCGAGGCCGAAGCCAAGCTCCGGGATCACCGGCGACGACTGCAGCCAGCCGCCGGATGGCGTGGCGGAAATCATATTGCCGTCCTTGTCAATGATATCGAAATGCACGGTGTCGCCGCGCACTTCGCCGAAGCGGCCGACGGTCGGCTCGCCAGCGCCCATGGCGCCGACCGCCTCGCGGCCACCCGCTTGCGTGCGCTGCGCGACCAGCGCACCAAAGCCTTCCACCGACCCCGGCCGGAATTCCAGCGATGCCCGGTCGGTGATCAGCTTGCGGCGCGCGTCGTTATATTCGTCGGACAGCAGCACCGCGATCGGGATCTCCGTGAAATCCGGATCGCCGTAGAACTTTTCGCGGTCGGCATAGGCGAGCTTCGCGGCCTCGATCTGCAGATGGATGAATTCCGGACCGGCGGGGTCGAGTCCGTCGAGTTCAAACCCCTTGAGCAGCGCCGGCTGCTGCAGCATCACCGGGCCCTGGCTCCAGACGCCCGGCTTGCACACGGTATAGCGGCCGTAATCATAGGTCAGCGGCGCCTCGATGGTCGGCAGCCAGCGCGCCATGTCGTCGGCGGTCAGCACGCCCTTGTGCCTGGAGCCGGTGACATCCATCACCTCCTGAGTCCGGCAGAAGCGATCGATGGCCTCGGCAACGAAGCCGCGCGACCATGCGGCGCGGGCCCGCTCGATCTGCGCATCGCGGTCGGAGCCCGCGCTTTCCGCCTCGTCGAGGATGCGCTGATAGGTGGCGGCCAGCGCCGGATTGGTGAACAAAGTACCGGGCACCGGCACTTTGTTGTCGGGCAGATACACCGCCGCCGAGGTCGGCCAGTGCGTGCGGAACAGCTCCTGCACCGTGGCGATGGTCGCCGCGGCGCGCTCCACCAGCGGATAGCCGTCGCGCGCGTAAGCGATTGCCGGCTCCAGCACGTCACGCAGGCGCAGCGTGCCGTAATCGCGCAGCAGCAGCATCCAGGATTCGAAGGTGCCGGGCACGCAGGCCGCAAGCAGGCCGGTGCCGGGCACCATGTCGAGGCCCTGGTCGCGGTAATGCGCAATGGTGGCGCCGGCTGGCGCCGGCCCCTGCCCGCAAATCACCTCGGTGCGGCCGCGCTTCATGTCATGAACGATGATCGGCACGTCGCCGCCGGGGCCGTTGAGATGTGGCTCCACCACCTGCAGGGTGAAGGCCGCGGCGACGCCGGCGTCGAAGGCATTGCCGCCCTTCTCCAGCGTCGCCATACCGACCGCCGTGGCGATCCAGTGCGTCGAGGTGACGACGCCGAAGGTGCCTTCAATTTCCGGGCGCGTGGTGAACGGATCGGGATTGATGTTGCTCATGGCTTCAAATCTCTTTCAACGACGAACCGCGATCACGCGGGTGTTTGAACACAGGATCAGGGCGCTGCCAACCGGCGCGCGCGTCAGGTTCCGACGCGCAGCGCGGCGCGCTGCTTGCGCAGCCAGGCAATGGCCGACAGCGCGGTGATGCGGCCAGTCTTGGGATTTTCCGAGGGGATGTTCTCGATGGTCATGGAAAAACTGGCGGAGTCCGCGGCGACCTCGACGCGGTGCACGTTGCGGGTCAGCGCCGGATCGGCCCAGATCTGCAGCGTGGTGCGATCGGCGCCGATGCCGGCCAGCGACAGCGCCACGGCGACGTTGAGATTGGCCGGGAAGCCCTTCGCCGCCTCGCGCGCAGTGCCGTCGAAGATCTTCAGCGGCTCGGTGATGCTCTCGATGTCGATATTGTTGGCGACGATGTAGGGCGCGCCGGCCAAGCCGCGCACCGGCTTGCGCGTCACCATGCGGACCGAGTGGATCTGGCCTTCCGCGGCAGCGGTCACCGCGTCGAGGCCGATCAGCGCCCCGGTCGGCACCACGATCTGGCCGCCATGCGCCTTCGCCAGCGCGATCAGGTCCTCGTTCTCCATCAGCGCGCCGGCGCTCAGCACCATCGCGGTCTTGCCGGCCCGCACGAACGGCGCGACGATGGCCCGCAGCAGGCTGCTCGGCGCGCATTCGATCACCATGTCGGCCACGTCGGCGAGGCCCTCGATGGGCAGCAGCGCCGGCTTGCTCGTAAGGCCCTCGATAAACGTCCGATGCTTGGCAGGATTCCGTACGGCGACGGCGACCAGCACCATGCCGTCGATGCCGCGGTCCAGCGCCTCCACCACCTTGGTGCCGATGGCGCCGAGGCCGGCGACGGCCACGCGCAGCCGCGGCCGTGTGGAGTTCAGGTCATTCGGCATCGCAGACGGTCACTTTCGAGGGCTCGGGTGTCGCAAGGTCGCGACCATGCCACGCCGATCCCCGCGCGGGAAGCGCATCCGGGACATGGCCCGGATGCGCGCCGCGTCAGCAGCTAGACCTCCAGCTTGTCGCCGCCCTTGAGGTCGAGCATCTCGCGGGCCTCGTCCGGGCTGGCCACTTCGAGACCGAGACCTTCGATGATCTTGCGGGCAAGCGTGACCTGCTCTGCATTGGACGACGCCATGCGGCCCGGCGCCGCCCACAGCGAGTCCTCGAGGCCAACGCGGACGTTGCCACCCATCGCCACGGCCATCGCCGCGATCGGCAGCCTGGTTGCGGCCGGCGCCGAGCACCGACCAGACATACTGGTCACCGAACAGCCGGTCGGCGGTGCGCTTCATGTGCAGCACGTCTTCCGGATGTGCGCCGGTGCCGCCCTGCAACCCGAACACCGTCTGGATGAACAGCGGTGCCTTCACCAGCCCCTGATCGAGGAAGTATTTCAGGTTGTAGAGATGCGCGGTGTCGTAGCATTCGAACTCGAAGCGCGTGCCTGACCCGGACAGGGTCGTCAGCACATATTCGATGTCCTGGAAGGTGTTGCGGAACACGATGTCCTTGTTCTGCAGGTGCTTCAGTTCCCAATCGTGCTCGAACTTGTTGAAGCGGTTGAGCATGCCGAAGAACGCAAAGTTCATCGAGCCCATGTTCAGCGACGCCACCTCCGGCTTGTAGACCGCGGCGGGACGCACGCGTTCGTCCACCGTCATGGTCGGCGCCCCGCCGGTGGTCAGGTTGATCACCGCATTGGTGCGCTGCTTGATGACCTTGAGGAACGGCGCGAACGCCTCCGGACTCTGGTCAGGCTGGCCAGTCTTCGGATTGCGCGCATGCAGATGCACGATGGCTGCGCCGGCCTCGGCGGCATCCACCGCGGCATCGGCGATTTCCTGCGGCGTCACCGGCAGCGCCTTGGACATCGACGGCGTGTGGATCGCGCCGGTGACGGCGCAGGTGATGATGACTTTACGGACCATGGTGGTGCTCTCTTTCTTGCTTGCAGTTTATCCGGTGTAGCTTGATCTGCTCCCTCTCCCCGCTTGCGGGGAGAGGGTCGGGGTGAGGGGAGTCTCTACGATCTCATTTGTTGTGAGCCCCTCTCACCCGACTGGCTTCGCCAGTCGACCTCTCCCCGCAAGCGGCGAGAGGTAAATCCGCGCGCCGCGGCGCGCTCATTTCTGCTTCTTCTTGTGCGCGGCCAGCGCGGCGAGGCGTTCGTTGCGCTCGATCGTCAGCTTCGCGATACGTTCCTGCGTCGGCTGGTGCGGCCAGGCGGCGATGACGCGGTCGACGTTCGGACTCTCATAGACCTCCGGGCCGGCCGCGGTAGCTGCCAGTTCCTTGTAGAAGCCGGTGTAGCGCGCGCAGTAGTCCGGAATGCCGCCGGGCGCATTGAGCTCGATGGTCTCCAGCGGCCCGAGGAACGACCAGCGTAAGCCGAGGCCATCTTTCACTGTATGGTCGAGATCCTCTGCCGAGACATAACCCTCGCCGACCAGCCGGAAGGCTTCGGCCAGCAGCGCGCCCTGCAGGCGGTTGAGGATGAAACCGTTAATCTCCTTGTTGACCGTCACCGGCACCTGGCCGATCTCCTGATAGACCGCGCGGGCACGTGCTATGCTGTCCGACGATGTCCACGGCGCGCCGCAGATCTCGACCACCGGCACCAGGTGCGGCGGATTGACGGGGTGGCCGACCAGGCAGCGCGCACGCCCCGCCAGCATTTCAGTGAACCGCGATGCAACGATGGCCGAGGTCGACGACGCCAGCACGGCATCGGCAGGCGCGAGACGATCGAGTTCGGCGAAGATGGCGATCTTCTGATCGATGTTCTCCGGCCCGTTTTCCTGCACGAAGGCCACGCCCTTGAGCGCGTCCGCCAGCGTTGCAGCGACGCTGATCCGCGCCGCGGCACCATCGGGGTCGTCGGCCAGGCCGTGGCGCGCCAGCGCCTGCAACTCGTCGCGGATCAGGGCCGGCCCGGCGGCGAGCGTCGGGCCATGCGGGTCGGTCAGCCGTACCGTCCAGCCGGCGCGGGCAAAAATCGCCGCCCAGGCGCGGCCGATCAGGCCAACGCCGACAATGGCAACGTATCGTTCGCTTTCAGTCATGTCATCTCTCACAGCCAGAGCACCTTGCGGCGCAGATCGAGGTCGTCGCGCAGATCCGCCGAGGCGCCGCGATGGATTACACGGCCGCGCTCCAGCGCCACCGTGGTGTCGGACAAAGCCAGCGCCAGATCAAGATTATGGTCGACGATGATGATGGCGACTTCCTTGCGCAGCCGGTCGAAGGTCTCGAACAACTGCTCGACCACCGCCGGCGCGAGGCCCTCGAACGGCTCATCCAGCAGGAGCACCCGAACGTCGCCGGACAGCGCCCGCGCCACCGCGACCATCTGCTGCTCGCCGCCGGACAGATAGTCGGCCGGGCTGTCGAGCCGCTCGCGGATGCGCGGGAAATACTCGTAGATGCGCTCGCGGGTCCAGTGCACGCCGTTGCCGGTCTGCCGCTTCAGCCCGCCGAGTTCGAGATTCTGCTCCACGGTCATGCCGGCGAACAGAGCTCGGCCCTGCTGCACATAGCCGACGCCGAGCCGCGCTGTCTCCGCCGGGCTGAGACCGATCAACTGGTGGCCGGCGAGTTCGATGGAGCCATTGGCCGCCGGCGCGATGCCGATGAGGGTTTTGAGCAGCGTCGACTTGCCGGCGCCGTTGCGGCCAAGCAGCGCGATGATCTCGTTGTCGTGCAGCGTGAAGTTGACGTCGTTGAGAATGTGGCTCTTGCCATAGAACGTATCGACGTTGGTGGCGGTCAGCAGCGGCTTGACGCCGGCCGCAGTCTCGCGCGGCCTAGCGGCGACCGCCGTGTTGCCGGAACCGATATAAACCTCCTGCACCCGGGGACTGCCGCGTGCGTCCTCGACCGACCCGTCAAGCAGGACGCGGCCTTCGTTCATCACCGTAACATGATCGGCGAGTTGGAAGACGCGATCGATGTCGTGCTCGACCAGCAGCACCGGCAGGTCGGCGGAGATGCGCTTGATGATGGCGCCGATGCGCTCGCGCTCTGCGGCGGCCAGACCGGCCAGCGGCTCGTCGAGCAGCAGCACGCGAGGCGCGGTGGCCAGCGCCACGCCCATGTCGAGCAGCCTTTGCCCGCCATAGGACAGCGTGCCGGCCTCGGCGCCCTCGATGCCGGCGAGGCCGAGATAGCGGATCGTCGCATCCGTCTCATGATTGATCGCGGCGATGGACAGCGCGTTGGTCCAGGGATCGAAGCGGCGCGGATGCCTCGCCTGCACTGCCAGCCGGATGTTCTCGGCCACGCTGAGCGCGGGGAACAGGTTGGTGATCTGGAACGAGCGACCGATGCCGGCGCTGGCGATCTGTTCCGGGGCCTGGCCGGCGATCGGCCTGCCCAGCAGCGTCACCGCGCCCTCATCCGGCGTATACATGCCCGACAGCAGGTTGAACGCCGTGGTCTTACCGGCGCCGTTGGGGCCGATCAGCGCATGCAGGGTGCGGTCGGCGATGGCGATATCGACGCCCTGCACCGCCTTGATGCCGCCGAAGCTCTTGACGATGTGGCGCGCGGCCAGCACCGGCCCGTTGACCACGGAAGTCGGACGCAGGAAATCCGGCAGCGGCATGGCCTCGAGCCGGCGCGCCGACATGGCGGCGTCCTCGACCACCTTCCTGCGGAACGGCGCGATCAGCCGCTCGCCGATGCCTACCAGGCCGGTGGGCGAGAAGATGATGAAGGCGACGAAGACGAGGCCGAACCAGAACAGCCAGTTCTCCGTGTAAATGCCGAGAAATTCGCGGAAGAGAATGAAGAACAGCGCGCCCAGCGCCGGGCCGAGGAAGCTGCGCATGCCACCGATCACCACCATGGCCAGCAGGTCGCCGGAGAACGCCACCGAGATCGGATCGGCTGACGTCATGCGGTTCTTGTACAGCAGCAGGATGCCGGCGAGGCCGGTGATGGTCGCCGACAGCACGAAGGCGGCGAGCTTGTAGCGGTTGGTGGGATAGCCGAGGAAGCGCGCGCGCTGCTCGTTCTCGCGGATCGCCACCAGCACCGAGCCGACGGTGGAATTGTGGAACTTCCACAGCAGCGCCAGCACCAGCAGCGCGATCGCCGAAACGAACCAGTAGTAGGTGGTCGACGATTCCAGATCGAGGCCGAACAGCGCCGGGCGGGTGATGCCGCCCAGCCCGTTCTCGCCGCCGGTGACGTCGGTCCAGCGGAACGACACGCTATACAGCATCGCCGCCAGCGCCAGCGTGAGCAGCGAGAAATACACGCCGCGCCGGCGCAGGATCAGAAAGCCGAAGGCGGCGGCGACCACCGCGGTGATGGCAAGGCCGAGCAGCGTCGGACCGAAGAACGAGTCCGGCATCAGGTTGCGCTGGATCAGCGCCGCCGCATAGGAGGCGAGGCCGAACCATGCACCGTGGCCGAACGATACCAGGCCGGTATGACCGACCAGAATGTTGAGCGCCATGCAGGCCAGAGCGAACACCACCACTTCGGTGGCCGAGGTCATGGTGAGACCGAGCGCCAGCAGCACCGGCGGCAGCACCAGCAGGCCGATGGCGGCGATAACAAGCGGAATGGGCAGACGCTTCAACATCAGCACGGCCCTACTCGAACCGCATGATGCGTTCGCCGAACAGGCCACGTGGCCGGAACAGCAACACCAGCAGCATCAACAGATAGATCGCCGCGGTGGAGGCGGCGGAATAGCCGATGCCGACCATGACGCCCTTGACCAGCCCGACCAGCAGTGCCGCCAGCACCACGCCCCAGAACGAGCCGAGGCCGCCGATCACCACGACCACGAAGGCCGGGGTGATGATCTCCTGGCCCATGGCCGGATGGATCGAATAGATCGGCGCCAGCAGCACGCCGGCCAGCCCCGCAAGGCCGATGCCGAGCGCGGCGACCGCCGACATATAGGGCTGCAACGAGATTCCGAGCGCACCGACCATGTCGGGGTTCTGCACGCCGGCACGCACCACGCGGCCGAACGAGGTCTTCTGCAACAGCAGCCACAGACCAAGGATGCAGGCGGCGGCGATGCCGAGCAGCACCACGCGATAGAACGAATAGATGAAGCTGCCTATCGCTACCTGGCCGCGCAGCGCCTGCGGAATCGAATAGGACAATGGCGGCGCGCCAAAAATCATGCGCAGCGCCTGTTCGGCGACCATGGCGAGGCCGAAGGTCAGCAGCAGCGACAAGATCGGGTCGGAGCGATAGAACCGGCGGAACAGTGTGCGCTCGATCACGACGCCCAACAACGCCACCGCAACGGGGGCGGCGACGAAGGTGCCGCCGAAGCCGAGATACGGCGTCAGCACCAGCGTGAGGTAAGCGCCAATGGCATAAAACGCGCCGTGCGCCAGATTGACGATGCCACCGAGCGAGAAGATCAGCGACAGGCCAAGCGCGATCAGCAGGTAGTAAACACCGTCGAGCAGCCCGTTGAGGATCTGCTGCGCCAATAACATGGCAGACATGGATTCGGTCCTCTTCACCCTCCCCTGGAGGGGGAGGGTCGACGGGCAGCCGCGAAGCGGATGCGCGTCGGGGTGGGGTGATAGCGGCAGAGGCGGAGCGAAACACATCACCCCACCCCGCTGATGACGATGCTGCGCATCGTCATCAGCGACCCTCCCCCTCAAGGGGAGGGTGAAGGAAGCTCAGCTCGGGAACTTGCAGCTGTTCTCCTCGGCAGTGGCGGCGATGACTTCGAGGTCTTCGTTCGGTCCGGGCACCGCCGGGCTGGAGGAAAAGATGTCCCACTGGTTCTTGATCTTGTCGGCGGGCAGCGCGGTCACCGCATACATCTCGTGCATCAATTGGTGATCGGACGCGCGGAAGTAGCCCGGCCGGGTTTTCAGCAGATCGAACTTGGCGCCCTTCTCGAAGTGCTCGATGATCTTCGGCGACTCCGCGGACTTCAGGTCGTTGATCGCCTGCGCCACGATCTTGGTGGCGATGTAGTCGCCCCAGGCCTGATTCTCCGGCGGCTTGTTGTATTTCTTGGTGAAGGACGCGACGAACGCCTTGCTGCCGGGGGTGTCGAGCAGGTGATGCCAGACCACCGGCCAGGTGCCGACGAAGTTGCCCTTGCCGGCGGCCCAGGCCAAAGCGGTGTCGAAGCCGAAGCCGCCCACCGGGAAGGTCAGACCGAATTCCGCATATTGCTTGAGGAAGTTGGTGATCTGGTTGCCGGCGAGGTTGATCACCACGAGATCCGGCTTGGCCTCGCGGATCTTCAGCAGATAGGCGGAGAAGTCGGTGGCGTCGGTGGGCACCAGGTCGTCGCCCGCGAACTGCCCGCCATTGGCTTCCATGAAGCGTTTTGACACTTTCAGCAGATCGTGGCCGAAAGCATAGTCCGCCGTCAGCGAGTACCACTTCTTGCCCTTGACCAGCCCGTCTTTCAGGAACGAGCGACCGACCGTCTTCACATACATGGAGTTCTGCGACTCCACATGGAACATGTAGCGTTGGCAGTCCTTGCCGCGCAGCGCGTCGGAATTGCCGCCGGTGTTGATGAACAGCGTCTTGTTGCGCGACGCGACCTGCGCGATCGTCAGGCACGACGCCGACGAAATCTCGCCGATGATACAGGCGACCTTGTCGCGCTCGATCATGCGCTCGGCCTTGGTCGATGCGGTCTGCGGGTTGACCGAGTCCTCCTTCAGCAGTTCGACCTTGCGGCCCATCATGCCGCCCGCGGCATTGATCTCCTCCACGGCGAGATCGATGGCCATCACGCCATACTCGCCCAATGGCCCGAGAAAGCCGGTGCGCGGGGTGAGATGGCCGATGCGGATCACATCGGAGGTCTGTGCCGACAGGATCGACGGCGCCGAGAGGCCGGATACCAGCGCCATGCCGCCGGCAGCCTTGAGCAGCCGGCGACGCGTGAAATCGTTGATGTTGGACATATGTTTCGTCTCCCTGATACGGCCGCGCCTGCAGCGGCAGCTCCCTCTCCGGTCATGCGCCGCCCTCTTCTGCTGTGAGGACTTATGTCGCTTGCCGTGATCTGTGATCACAGTTAGACTGGCAAAACTCGCGGGCCTTGTCGAGTCCCCGCTGACGATTTGCCGAAAACGGAGCATCCGCGTTGAACCGACCCGCTGCGCTGACCCTGGTCGAGCCGCTCGACCGCCAGACCCTCGGGGAGCGCGCCTACGCCCAACTGGCCGAGCTGCTGATTTCCGGCCGGCTGGCACCAGGCGAGAAGCTGTCGCTGCGGACCGCGGCTGACGTGCTCGGCGTGTCGATCATGCCCGTGCGCGAGGCGGTGTCGCGGCTGGTCGCCGACAAGGCGCTGGAGGTGGCCGCGAACCGCGCCGTGCGCGTCCCCGTGATGTCATCCGGCCAGTTCCGCGACCTGACCAAAGTGCGTATCGCCATCGAAGGCTACGCGGCGGCGGAGGCGGCGCAGCATCGCAGCGACGATGATGTCCTCGCCATCGCGGCCTCCGAGGCCGCCATGCGCGCCGAAAGCGAAGTGGCCACGCCGGATCTGCCGCGCGCGGTGGAGTTCAACAAGAATTTTCATTTCGACGTCTACGGCGCCGCGCATTCGCCCGTGGTGCTGGAGATCATCCGTGCGCTGTGGCTCAAGGCCGGTCCGGTGATCAACCTGGATCTGCGCGGCAATCCCGATCGTCTCGCCAAGGGCGAGGCTATCCGCTTTCACGCCAACGTGCTGCGCGCCATCAGGGTCGGCGACGCTGACGCCGCGCGGGCCGGCATCGCAGCAGACATCAACGGCGCTGCCGACTTCATCCTGTCGCGGGGCGGCCTCGCAGACTGACCATTTCGATCAACCATTCGGAGCCACCATGGATCTCGCCATCAAGGGTTTACGCGTTCTCGTCACCGCCGGCGCCAACGGCATTGGTCTGGCCATCGCCCGCGCCTTCGCAAGCGAAGGCGCCAGGGTGCACGTCTGCGACGTCGATCAGACCGCGCTGGCCACGCTTGCCAAAAGCGATCCCGCCATCACGCAGACGCCGTGCGACGTCTCCGACCGCGCGGCCGTGAAGACACTGTTCGCCGATGCGCTGGCAAAGCTCGGCGGTCTCGACGTGCTCGTTAACAATGCCGGCGTCGCCGGGCCGACGTCGAAGGTCGAGGACATGAACCCGGAGGACTGGGATCGCTGCCTCGACATCTGCCTCACCGGCCAGTTCAACTGCACGCAACACGCAGTGCCCGAACTCAAAAAGAGTAGCAACGCCTCGATCGTCAATCTGTCGTCGGCCGCAGGCCGCGTCGGCTTCGCCATGCGCGCGCCCTATGCGGCGGCGAAATGGGGCGTCATCGGCTTCACGAAATCGCTGTCGATCGAGCTTGGCCCCAACAACATCCGCGTCAACGCCATCCTGCCCGGCCTCGTCGCCGGCGACCGCCAGCGTCGCGTGCTCGAGGCCAAGGCGCAGCAGCGCGGCATTTCCTTCGCCGAGATGGAGAAGACGGCGTTCTCCTACACCTCCATCAAGGACTACGTCACGCCCGAGCAGATCGCCGATCAGATCCTGTTCATGTGCAGCCCGCGCGGCAAAACCATCTCGGGCCAGGCGATCTCGATCTGCGGCGATACGCAGATGCTCGGATAGTTCGATACCTCACGTCGCTCCGCGCAGGATATCCAGCGTCTTTTGGTCAGCCCGGCCGGCGTAGTACCGGGCGATGGCGTCGCGAAAGACCGCATTGTCCTCGGCGACTGCGGCGAACAGCGTCATCGACGAGCAAAACTTCACGTCATCCGGTGAACCGAGGATGGCGTGAATGGAGCGGTCCTGGACGGCCAGCACCAGCTCCGTGCACTCTTTCAGTCGCAGGCCAAGGGCGGGGTGCCGAAGATAGGCGACCGCCTCGTCACGCGAGGCGATCGCGTATTTCTGCGCCATGGCGCTGTGCCCGAGCCCGGCGATCTGCGGGAAGATGAACCACATCCAGTGGCTGCGCTTCGCGCCTGCCTGCAATTCATCACGGACGCGGTCGTAGACTGGATCTTGCGCGGTGACGAAACGCTGCAGGTCGTAGGGGGCGGACGAAGCGGAAGGCATTGCGTGCATCCTGTGAATCGCGGCGTCAGACCACCTTGCCGAACACCGCGCCAATGCCGGCCGTCAGCGCCATGGCGAAGGCGCCCCAGAACGCCACCCGCAGCGTCGGTTTCAGCAGCCCGGCGCCGCCGGCCTTGGCGCCGATGGCGCCGAGCAGCGACAGGAATAGCAATGATCCGACAGCAACGACCGGGATCACATGCGCCGTCGGCGCCACCAGCACCAGCAGCAGCGGCGCCGCGGCACCCACAGTAAAGGTGGCAGCCGAAGCCATCGCCGCCTGCACCGGACGCGCGGTGGTGGCCGCGGAGATGCCGAGTTCGTCGCGTGCATGGGCGCCCAGCGCATCCTTGACCATCAACTGCCGGGCCACCTCGCGTGCCAGCCCGACCTCGACGCCGCGCACCACATAGGCCTGCGCAAGTTCTTCGGTCTCGGCGGCCGGATCGGCGGCGAGTTCTCGCGATTCCCGCGCGAGATCGGCATGCTCGGTGTCGGATTGCGAACTGACGGAGACATATTCCCCGGCGGCCATGGACATGGCGCCGGCCACCAGGCCAGCCACGCCGGTGAGCAGGATATCGCTCTGCGCCGCGGAGGCGGAGGCCACGCCGAGGATCAGGCTAGCCGTCGAGATGATCCCGTCATTGGCACCGAGCACCGCTGCCCGCAGCCAGCCCACGCGCGACACCAGGTGGCTTTCTTTGTGCAGGCGACTCATGCTCACTCTTTCGGATCGGGGTTTCAATGAAAACCTAGGGGTCGCGACGGCAACGACCACGCCGCGACACTACGCGCATATCGTTGCGTCAGCAGAATGAATTTGCCTCAGCGCGGTTCGCTATCCTGCAGCACGCGTAGAGCATTGAGGATCACCGCGACGTCGATGACCTCCTGCAACAGCGCGCCCTGCACCGGCGTGAGATGGCCGAACGCCGCCGCGATCATCCCGGCGATGGACAGGCCGATGCCGGCATAGACGCTTTCCAGCGCGATGAACCGCGCGCGTCGGGCGATCCGGATCGCCGGCACCACGCGGTCGAGATGGTCGACCAGCAGCACCACGTCGGCGGCTTCAGCCGACGCCGCCGCACCTCGCGCGCCCATCGCCAGCCCGATATCCGCCGCGGCCAGCGCCGGCGCATCGTTGACGCCGTCGCCGACCATCATCACCGGGCCGTTCTTGCGTTCGGACAGGACCACCATGACCTTCTGGTCGGGTGTCAGTTCGGATCGCACCGCATCGATGGACAGGCCGGCGGTGATCGCATCCGCAACCGCGCGGCGATCGCCCGTCGCCAGCACGATACGTTCGATGCCTAGCTTGCGCAGGTCGCCGAGCAGCGCTTCGGTGCCGGCGCGTAATTCATCGGCCAGCACGATTTCACCGGCCAGTTCGCCGTCGATGGCCACTGCGACCCGCACGGCGCCCGGCGTCTTCGAGCGTTCCAGTTGGGCGCCGCTGCCGACGGCGATGCGCGAGGCGACGAAGGCCACACCGCCGACCACCGCCGGTCGTCCCCAAACATTGCCCTCGATTCCTTCACCGGCAGTTTCCAGCGTACCGGTCGGCACGGCCAACTGCAGCTCACGCGCCTGCGCCTCGGCGACGACAGTCTGGGCGATAATGTGGTGGGACATCTGATCCAGCGATGCACCGATGCGGATAATCTCGTCGGCCGAGAAATCCGGCATCGCATGCACCGAGACGACCCTGGCGCGGCCGTCGGTCAGTGTGCCGGTCTTGTCGATCACCAGCGCGCGAATGCGCGCCAGCGTCTCCAGCGCCTTGCCGCCCTTGATCAGGATGCCGTGCTTCGCCGCGCGCGACAGGCCGGAGACGATCGCCACCGGCACCGCGAGAATGAGCGGACATGGCGTGGCGACCACCAGCACGGCAACGGCACGGATCGGATCGCCGGTCCACAGCCAGGCGCCGCCGGCAATCACCACCGTTACACCGAGAAACACCATGGAAAACCGATCGGCAAGCCGCGACATCGGCGCCTTGGAGCGCTGCGCTGCCTCCACCAGCCGCACGATGCCCGCATAGGTGCTCTCGGCAGCGCGACGCAGCGCCACGAGATCGAAGGCCTCGCCGACATTGGTCGATCCGCTCAGCACGGCCTCCGTAACCTTGCGCTGAACCGGGATAGCCTCGCCGGTCAAAGCCGACTGATCGAGCACGGCCGTGCCCAGCGCCACCGTGCCATCGACGGGAATGACGTCGCCCCGACGCATCAGCAGGCGATCGCCGGACATGACGAGCTCAAGGCCGATTTCCTCGAGCTGGCCCTCACGGTGCCGCATGGTGGTGCGCGGCACCCGCGCCAGCAGCGCCGTCATCTCGCGGCGCGCGTGGCGCTCGGCAAAGCCTTCAAGATACTGGCCGCCGGCATACATCAGCGCCACCACCGCGGCGGCGAGTTCCTCACCGAACAGCAGCGCAGCACTCATCGATAATGCGGCGACAATGTCAAGACCGACCTCGCCGCGGCGCAGACTCACGACGATGTCGACCAGCAGCGTCAGCAGAACCGGAACGGTGGACACCGCCCATACAACGGGAACCCATAGCTCGACGCCCCAGAACCGCAATGCAAAGCCGGCGGCAATCCCCAAGGCAGGAAAAGCTATCAGCCAGGGGCGAATGGAGAAGCTGGAGAACATGGTGATCGTCGTCCATCAAGACGTTGCGGCACTCACCTTGACTGCGCCACGCACCACCATTTCCCTTTGATATATATCAACTGCTGCAACAAACGGATCAGATCACCGGCAAGCCAACGCCCGCCCTCTCTTCCGGAGACACGCGACGTGCGATTACTGCCGTCAATCGCGCGCGAAAGCTGCGTCTCATTCGCAGCAGCGCTGCAATAATTATTCATGTCATCTTATTGCAGCGAATGCTGCAGTTGCGCTGTCGCTAGATTGATCCTGCTCAATGCAGTACCACCCGGATGCTGTGAAATGACGGCAACATCAGATCGGGGAAAATTCCATGTCAGTTGCAGAGTCAGCGCCTGCTGCCGTTGTTGCACCGATCCGGCCATCTTGGCTACGCGCCAACTGGGGCCTGTTGCTGGCCATCGCCGCACTGATCGTGGTGATCGCGCTGCCGAAGCCTGAAGGGCTCTCGGTAGCGGGCCAGCGCATGCTTGCTGTGTTGGTCTTCGCCGTCATCGTATGGATGACCGAAGCGCTCGACTACGCAGTCTCCGCTGTGGTCATCGCCGCATTGATGGCGTTCCTGCTTGGGCTGTCCCCCAATCCCGCCGATCCGAAAGTGCTGATGGGCACCAGCGCCGGTCTCGGCCTTGCCTTTAGCGGCTTCGCCAACACAGCACTGGCGCTGGTGGCCTCCGCGCTGTTTCTTGCCGCCGCCATGACTGCCACCGGACTCGACAAGCGCATTGCGCTGGTCATCCTGTCGCGTGTCGGCACCGAAGCCCGCCACGTCGTCGTCGGCACCATCATCGTCGGCTTCGTTATCGCCTTCCTGGTTCCCTCCACGACGGCACGGGTGGCCTGCCTCGTCCCGATCACCCTCGGCATCATCTCCGCTTACGGCGTCAGCAAGAAGAGCGCCTTTGCCGGCATGCTGATGATCACCACGGTGCAGACCGCGAGCATCTGGAATGTCGGCATCAAGACCGCCGCGGCGCAGAACATGGTGGCGATCGGCTTCATCGAGAAGATGCTGCAGAAGACCATCACCTGGCTGGACTGGCTGATCGCTGCCGCACCGTTCGGCGTACTGATGTCGATCGCGCTGTATTTCGTGATGACCCGCATGATGCCGCCGGAAATCAAGGATGTGCCGGGCGGCCGTGAAGGCATCCGCAAGTCGCTGGCGGACCTCGGCCCGATGAAGATGTCCGAGATCAAGTTGCTGATCATCTCGCTCACTTTGCTGGGCTTCTGGGCAACCGAAGGCATCCTGCATCGCTTCGACACGTCGTCGACCACCATCGCCGCGGTCGCCATCATGTTCCTGCCGGGCATCGGCATCATGACATGGAAGGAGGCGCAGCCGAAGATTCCATGGGGCACGGTGGTGCTGTTCGGCATCGGCATCAGCCTCGGCACCGCTTTGCTGCAGACCAAGGGCGCCATCTGGATCGCCGATCTCGTGGTCGCCGACTTCGGCCTGCGCAATGCCACAGGCATGTTCATCCTCGGCGTGCTCAGCGTGTTCCTGATCGTCATCCATCTCGGCTTCGCCAGCGCCACTGCACTGGCATCGGCGATGATCCCGATCGTGATCGCAGTGCTGCAGAGCGTCGCCACGCCCGGCATCAACATCGTCGGCCTGACCATGCTGCTGCAATTCGTAGTGAGCTTCGGCTTCATCCTGGTGGTCAATGCGCCGCAGAACATGGTCGCCTACGGTACCGAGACCTTCAGCGCCAAGGATTTCGTGCGCACGGGTCTGGTGCTGACGGTGATCGCCTTCGCACTGGTGATGCTGCTGGGCGCCACCTACTGGCGCTGGCTCGGTTATGTCTAGGACCGCAGCCCGCTTCCATCCAACCGGCACACTGTCATGAAGCCTACCGATATCTCGACGCCCGATCACTTCCACCGGGTGGTGGATTGCCAGTGGGCCTGCCCGGCGCACACACCGGTGCCGCAATATATTGGCCTGATCGCCGAAGGCCGCTATGCCGAGGCCTATATGGTCAACTGGGAGGCCAACGTGTTTCCCGGCATCCTCGGCCGCACCTGCGACCGGCCCTGCGAGCCGGCCTGCCGTCGCGCCCGTGTCGAAAAGGAGCCGGTGGCGATCTGCCGGCTGAAGCGCGTCGCCGCCGACCACAAGGGCGACATCGCAGGCTACCTGCCGGAACGAACGACAAAGACCAACGACAAGCGCATCGCGCTGGTCGGCGGCGGCCCGGCCTCGCTGACGGTGGCCCGCGATCTGGCGCCGCTTGGCTATCAATGCACCATCTTCGACGGCGACCCCAAGGCCGGCGGCATGATGCGCACGCGGATTCCGCACTTCCGGGTGCCGGAACATGTCATCGACGAGGAGACCGGCTACGTCCTCGATCTCGGTGTCGAGTTTCGCGGCGGCACGCGCATCGACAGCATGAAGACCTTGCTGGCCGAGGGCTGGGACGCGGTGTTCGTGGGCGCCGGTGCGCCGCACGGCCAGGATCTCGCGCTCCCCGGCCGCAACGAAGCACACGCCAACATTCATATCGGCGTCGAATGGCTGGCCAGCATCTGGTTCAAGCACGTCACGCGCATCGGCAAGCGCGTCGTGGTGATCGGCGGCGGCAACACCGCGATCGACTGCGCTCGCAGCGCACGCCGACTCGGCGGCGAAGACGTCAGGATGGTGGTGCGTTCGCGCTTCGGAGACATGAAGGCACTGGCCTGGGAGAAGGACGACGTCCAGCGTGAAGGCGTCGTGATCTGCAACGATCTGGTGCCGAGGGAAATCACCCATGACAACGGCCGCCTCACCGGCGTGAATTTCGAGCCGGTGACCAGCGTCTTCGAGAACGGCAAGCGCACGCTGGTATCGGCCGGCCCCCTGCAACATTTCCCCTGCGATGACGTGGTGATCGCGGTCGGCCAGGAGTCGGCCTTCGGCTGGATCGAGCGCGACCTTGGCATTGCCTTTGGCGACCGCGAGATGCCGAAGCTCGATCCGGCAACGCTGCAGTCGACGCTTCCTCACGTGCTGTTCGGCGGCGATGCGGCCTTCGGTCCAAAGAACATCATCACCGCGGTGGCGCATGGCCATCAGGCCGCCGTAACCATCGACCTGCTGCTCAGCGGCGCCGACCCCGCGGTTCGGCCGTCCGCCACGGCGACGTTCGTAACCCACCGCACGCCGCTGCCGCCGCGCCATATTCCAAAGGTCTCCGTGAATGTCCGCCATGCGGTGCCGCTGCAGCCGCTGGCAACATCGCTCTCCGACATCCACGAGGAGGTCGAACTCGGCTTCGACATCGAACACGCCGTCGCCGAAGCCGCACGCTGCCTACATTGCGAGCTGGAGACGGTGTTCAGTCCGCCTCTGTGCGTCGAGTGCAAGGCCTGCGAGACCGTCTGCCCGACCGATTGCATCACCTTCACCAAAGATGGCGACGAAGCCGACCTGCGCAGCCGGCTGAAGTCACCGGCGACCAATCTCTCGCAGGAACTCTACGTCGCCTCCCGATTGGTCAGCCACAGGGTCATGGTCAAGAACGAAGACCTCTGCCTGCATTGCGGGTTGTGCGCAGAGAATTGCCCGACCGGCGCCTGGCAGATGGACTCCATGCTGCTGCTCACGGCCCGCGCCGGCGGATCGCCGCTGATTGCCATGTCGCAAGCACCGATCGAAGGAACGACCAATGGCTAGACCTTCCCTTGCGATGGTGTTTTCAGGCAGCGGCGGCGCCGGCGCCATGAGCGCGGGCGAACTGCTGCTCAATGCCGCGGCTCAGGCCGGCTATTACGGCATGATGAGCAAGCTGTTCGGCGCCCAGGTGCGCGGCGGCGAGGCGGCGGCGCTGGTGCAAATCTCGACCGCGCCGGTGTCCTGCCAGCCCGACCGTTTCGACCTGTTCGTGGCGCTGGACTGGGCCAATGTCGACCAGTTCGCCAATGAGATTCCGCTCGACGACCAGACCGTCATCATCTCCGACCCCCGGGCCGGCCCGGTGCCGGCCAGCATCGCCAAATGCAAGGGTCGAACCATCGCCCTCACCATGGGACAGGTAGACGCCACGCCGCTGGAGCGCGCGCTGCACGGCAAGCATATCAACGTGTTCGTTGCCGGCGTGGTGGCGGCCCTGGCCGGCCTGCCGGTCGACCACCTGCAGACGGCGTTGACCGCCGTGCTCGGCGACAAGAGCGACGACGTCACCCGCACCAACACCGCCTCACTCAAGTCGGGTATTGCGGCCGCGGCGGGCGTCGATCTCGATGTCCGGCTCGATCCGCCGCATCCGGCGCCGCGCTGGCTGCTGACCGGCAACCAGGCGGTCGCCATGGGCACGCTGCGCGGCGGCGTGCGTTTCGTCGGCTGTTATCCGATCACCCCGGCCACCGACCTCGTCGAATGGATGTCGCCGCAACTGCAGAAGCTCGGCGGCCGACTGGTGATGGCGGAGGATGAACTGTCCTCCATCAACATGGTACTCGGCGGCTCCTTTGGCGGCGTGCCGTCGATGACCGTCACCTCCGGCCCCGGCCTGTCGCTGATGATCGAATCCATCGGCCTCGGCATCGCCGCCGAGGTCCCTGCGGTCATCGTCGACGTGATGCGCGGCGGGCCGTCTACCGGCATCCCCTCCAAGACCGAGCAAAGCGACGTCAACATCGCCATCTATGGCGGCCACGGCGACGCGCCGCGCATCGTGCTGGCGCCGACCTCGGTGCGCGACTGCATGTACACCGGCGAATGGGCCGTCTATCTCGCGGAATCCCTGCAGACGCCGGTCATCGTGTTGTCCGACATGGCGCTCGGCCAGGCCAATACGGTGATCGATCCAAAGCCTGAACGGCCGCAGAAGCTCACCCGCAAGACCGACCTGCCCGACGGTGCGTTCAAGCGCTACGCCATCGGCACCGATCCGGTCAGCGCCATGCCGCTGCCGGGCACGCCCGGTGGCCAGTGGGTCGGCGAAGGCCTCACCCACAACGAGACCGGCATTCCGGTCGGCGGTGCCGCCGCGCATCTGGCGCAGATCAAGAAGCGCGCGCGAAAACTCGAACAGTTCGATCCTGGCGAAGCCTGGGGCAGCGTCACGGGCGACGGCGACACCGCGATCCTGGCGTTCGGCTCCAGCATCGGCCCGGCGCAGGAAGCGGCGCGACGGCTCGAGGCCGCCGGCAAGCCTGTCCGCGTCGTTGCGCTGCGTGTGCTGTCGCCGCTGCCACTGAAGTCCCTCGCCCACGCCCTCGACGGCGCCAGCCGCATCGTGGTGATGGAGCAGAATTTTGGCGCGCAACTCTACCATCATCTGCTCGCCTTCAAGGCCATCCCGCCGACCGCGGAAAGCCTCGCCCGTCCCGGCCCGCTGCCGTTCCGGCCCGCCGAAATCACCGCGCATCTGGCGTGACGGAGATCACCATGAGCACCACAGACATCGCCGCCCCTGCCGCCGCCCTTACCGCGCATGATTTCCATTCCGGCGCCACGCCGATCTGGTGCCCGGGTTGCGGCGATTACGGCGTTCTGTCGGCGCTCGAACATGCGCTGGCCACGCATGGCCGTCCGCCGCATGAGGTGGTGATGGTGTCCGGCATCGGCTGCTCGTCGCGGCTGCCGGCCTACACCGGCTGCTACGGCTTTCACGGCGTGCACGGCCGGGCGCTGCCGTTCGCATCGGGCGTCAAGCTGGCGCGGCCGGACCTCGAAGTGATCGCGGTCGGCGGCGACGGCGACGGCTACTCGATCGGCGGCAACCATTTCATCCACGCCTGCCGGCGCAATATCGACATGCTCTATCTGGTGATGGACAACCGCGTTTACGGCATGACCAAGGGCCAGCCCTCGCCCACCACCGAAGCCGACTGGGACAGCGACATCGCGCCGGGCGGGCTCGGCCTGCGTCCGTTCGACCCGATCGCGCTGGCGCTTGCCGCCGGTGCCAATTTCGTTGCCCGCGGATTTGCCGGCCGTTCGCAGGAACTGGCGAACCTCATCGTGGAAGGCATTCGCTGGCCGGGATTCGCCTTCATTGAAGTGCTCAGCCCGTGCATGGCGTTCCGCTCCGAGGCGTTCGGCTGGAAGGAGAACGTGCATCCGACGTCGCTGTCCATCGTCGACGACCGCGCTGCCGCACAGGCCGCCACACTGGCCGATGACGGCTACAGCCTCGGCCTGCTGTTCAAGGATCACCGGCCATCGCTGCCCCGCAGCAGCGCGCCACTCGCGTCGCTCGCGGATGTGGAGGAGCAATTCAGGGTATGCGGTTAATCGCCACCGGTGTCAGTGCGACATCATCACCCAACAGGGCGGCTGCCCGACGACCGTATAGGTCGCACCGCCCAGGATGAATTCCCGCAGGCGCGAGTGCCGATAGGCCCCCATCACCAGGAGGTCGATCCGGTTTTGCTGCACAAACGCCTCGAACACCTTTCCCGTGGAACTGCCGCTCTTCCTGACGATCTCAAACGTCGCCCTGATGCCGTGAGCACCGAGGTGTCCGACCAGTGCCGCCCCGGAATCGATGTCCGCGGCAGTATTCTTGTCGGCTGCCGTGAAGATGCTGACCGTCTTGGCAATCTTCAGCAATGGCATCGCATCCGCCACCGCCCGCGCGGATTGCTGGCTGTTGTCCCACGCAATTGCCACCTGCCCGAATGCCTCCGGAAGCTCCCCCACGGACTGCTCCGGGCAGATCAGGAGCGGGCGCCCGGATTCGAAGATCAGCGCCTCGACGATTTTCTCCGAGACATCGTCATATGGCGCGATTGGTACCAGTGCCAGATCATGCGTTCTCGCGCGCATCACCACCTGGGTCGGCATGTCTTCCGAGACGCAGCGTCCGACGATCTGATCGTGCTTGATCGCGGCGGCGTCGGCTGCAGTTTCGAAGGCCTTGATCATCTTCGTGGCATTCGCACGACTCTTCTGGTGTTCAGGCGTCTCTACCACAAGGCTGTCGGAATTCAGCGGTCGTGTCTGCAGCGCTCCGGGAATCAGCACATCGATATCGAAAGCAATCGCCGTGATGCCGGCGCCCAATCGCTTGGCGACGGCGACGGCCTTGTCGATCGCGGCCATCTCTGTCGCCTTGGGGTAGCTCACCAGCGGCAAAAGAATCTGCTTGATCGCCATGTCGGTCTCCCTTTCGGAGAGCCTAGGGACCCGACCGGGTTCGGCATTGATTTGGCTCAAGGAGCATCCCGTAGCCGCAGCCCCCGTGAAGCCGGACCCTGCTTCGCATCAGTCCGGTCTGGACATCCAATGAAAAATCCGCCCACAACGAGTGGGTTCGCGAGACGTCGACCGAACTCGGGCCGCGAACCGCGCAGCCGCCTGATGCTGCTTCGTACAGGACACAGATGTTGATTTTCGACCCCGTTCTGGTCAACCTTGCCGTCGCCCTCGGCATCGGCATGCTGATCGGCGCCGAACGCGAGCGTCACAAGGGCGCAGGACCAGCGCGCGCGCCGGCGGGCATCCGGACCTTCTCGGTGGCCGCCCTTGCCGGAGCGGTCGGCGCGATGGTGGGCGGCGCAGTCGTTCTGGCGGTTACCGTCGCCGGCGTGGGCGCGCTGACGGCCGTGGCCTATTTCAGATCGCGCCAGGACGATCCCGGCCTCACCACCGAGATAGCGTTGATCCTCACCGCCTTGCTTGGCGGCCTGGCGACGCAGCGGCCGGTGCTCGCTGGCGGCATCGCGGTCACCGTCGCAGTGCTGCTGGCGGCGCGGGCGCCGCTACATCATTTCATCCGCTCCATACTCACCGAGGCCGAAGTCAGGGACGCGCTGATCTTCGCCAGCGCCACACTGGTCGTGCTGCCGCTTCTGCCCGATCGCGCGATGGGGCCGTACGGCGCCCTCAACCCGCACTCAATCTGGATCATCGTCCTGCTGGTGATGGCGATCGGTGCGGCGGGCTATGTCGCGCTGCGTCTGCTCGGCGCGCGGTTCGGCCTTCCCGTGGCCGGCCTCGCATCCGGCTTCATCTCCAGCACGGCGACCATTGGCGCCATGGGCATGCGGGCCCAGAAGAATCCGGACCTTCTTGCGGCCACGGTGGCCGGTGCCGCGCTATCGACGGTTGCCACTATCATCCAGATGGCGCTGGTGCTCGCCGTCACCAGCGTGCCCGCGCTGCGCGCGCTCGCCGTTCCGCTGCTTTGTGCCGGACTTGCGGCGGTCGTCTATGGCGTGGCCTTCACGGTCCGAGCGATGCAGGAGAAGACCGCAGTCGAGCCGCAACCGGGTCAGGCGTTCAGCCTGCCGGTGGCGCTGGTGTTTGCGTTGACCGTCTCCGCCATGCTGATCGCCTCGGCCGCGCTGCGGGACAGTTTCGGCGAGACCGGAGTCATCATGGCCGCGTTCGTGTCCGGCTTCGTCGACACCCATTCGGCTGCCATCGCGGTGGCATCGCTGGTCGCGTCCGGCAAGATAGCCGCCGCCGATGCCGTCTTCCCGATCTTGGCAGGGCTCTCCGCGAACACCATCAGCAAGATGGTGTTCGCCCGCAGCGGCGGCCGGGCATTCGCATGGCGGCTGATCCCGGGTCTGCTGCTTGTCGCTGCAGCGGCCTGGGCCGGCGCGCTGGCCATTCACTTGGTCTGAAGAACGCCTCGGCGAGCCACGACGCTACCAGTGCTCACGCCAGCGCCAGAACCGGCCGCGACCGCCGCTGGAATCCAGCTTCGCTTTCTGCTCGTCGTTCAAGGTCGCATAGAACCCCTCAAGCGCCGGGCGAATCGTCTTGACCGCCGCAGACATGGCATCGAGACGCATTTCCATCGCCTGCATGTGACCAACCATCGTCGCCGGAATGTCTGTCGGACAGGCGGCCCGCATGGTCTCCGAGGCCTTTTTCGAGGCGGCCTTGAAGTCGTCGAACTTGGCGCGCTGCGCATCGGCCAGAGTGAGTGTCTGTTCGAGCCTGTCGATGCGCCACTCCGCAAATCCCACTGCGCGAGCATTGCACATGCGGCCGAAGCCGCCGCGGCCCATCATGCCAGGCCCCATCATCATGCCGGGACCCATGTGTCCCCAACCCCAGCCACGATCGCCGGCCTCCGAACGCTGAGCCTGGGCTTGAGCCGACGGAATCGTACTGCCGAGCGACAATGCGACTGCGACGAATAACGCTGTCGTGAATATCCTGCTCATTGCGACCTCCAGAAGCTATGGGGCAATGGCCACGACCGCCGTGGCGGTGCCTTCGATCTCGGTGAATGCGGCGCATCCTAGTCAATGCTGCATGCGCGAAGTGTCGAATGGAGAAGTGCTGACTCGAATTGCATCCATATCAGTCTGCGTGATGCTCACATTGATCCACCGCAACCACGGCACAGATTCCGCAGGAACATCCCCGGGGCGTGGGAATTGGTGGTGCAGTTAACTCTTACAGGAGAGACACATGTCCAGCACACGATTGAGAATTGCTGCGCTGCTTTCTTTGATGGTCAATGCGGTGGTCTTCGGGATCGGACTGCTGACGGTGCTGCTGGTTCCGGCGCTGTCGCAACATGCGTTCACGATGATCCCCACGGTGGTGTTGCTGAGCTTCGCGCTTTCGGCGCCCATTTCGTGGTGGATGGCGCCGCGGTTGCAGGCGCGCTACTGGCGGCAGCGCAATACAACCGATGCGATGCTGCTGCAGGGCTGAGCGTCGCTCAGCTTGCTGTGGCGAGTTGCAAGCGGCTTCGCGCCCGCAGCAGCAGCGCCGTCATAATCATGATGTTGAGTGCATTCCAGCCGAGACCGTTGATGAACGCCGCTGCATAAGAGCCGGTGGCGTCGAAGATGATGCCCGAGACCCAACCGCCGAGGGACATGCCGACCACGGTGCCGAGGATCACCGTGCCGACCCGGGTCGCGGCCTCGGAGGCCGGCATCGCCTCGCGGATAATGATCGCGTAGCCGGGCACCAAGCCGCCCTGGAATAGTCCGAACATCGCGGAGATGATGTAAAGCGAAGTCATGCTGTCGAAGAACAGATAGAACAGCAGCGCAAAGCCCTGCGCCACCGAGCCGAGCAGGAGGGTGCGGATGCCGCCGATGCGGTCAGCGAGAAATCCGGAGCCGACCCGGCTGACGATACCGAAGGCCAGCATCAGCGACAGCATCTCGGCGCCGCGCGCCACGCCGTATCCGAGGTCGCCGCAATAGGCGACGATATGCACCTGCGGCATCGCCATTGCCACACAGCAGGCGATGCCGGCGACGCAGAGCAATGTCGTAAGGGTGTTGCTGCTGAGCCGGAGATCGATCCGCGGCGGCGGCGCATCGACATGGCTACGGCGCGATCCCGCGCCGATCTGCAGCCGCAGGAGGGCGACCATGGCCAGCATCGTCACGCTGCCGACAACGCCGATGGCGATATGGGTGGGCCGCCAGCCGAATTGCTGAATTCCCCAGCCGACCAGCGGTGGCCAGAAGGTGCCGCCGATGTAGCTGCCGGTGGCGGCGATGCTGACCGCGATGCCGCGGCGGCGCTCGAACCAGTGCGACGCCTCGGCCATCAGCGGCCCGAACGTCGCCGACGAGCCGGCGCCGACCACCAGGCCGATCAGGTTGAACTGCCAGAGCGCCGAAGCCTGCGCCGCGGCGACATAGCCGCAGCCCATCAGGACCGTCGCCAGCGCGATGACGGCAACGATGCCGAACCGGTCGGTCAGCCGGCCGGCCGCGAGGCCGCCGATGCCAAACCCGGCCATGGTCAGCGTGAAGGCGAGCGATGCGTCGCCGCGGCTGGCCGCGAACTCAGCCTGCACCGCCGGCAGCGCCACCACCACCGACCACATGCCGACGCTGCCGATCGAGCCGATCACCAGGGCGACGGCAAGTCTGATCCACGCCTGACGGGAATCCGGCGCAAATGGGGGCTTAACCTCCCTGATCGTAGAATCTTTTTTCACGGACGGAACTTCGTTGTTGGAACCCGCCCGGTCAAGCGCGGCAGCGTACCGGTGGCCATGCAGAAGCAGTGCAACAGCGGGCCTCCCGGCCCATCGGGAAACCGGCCGGCTCTCTGGCGCCAAACGCCGGCGCCTAGCGCCCAGAACGCCCCGCGCCCCCGTTTGTTAACCATTTGATAACCATAAACACGGCAAAAATTGCCGAGTGGAGTCGCGTGTCGTCAGCCGATCGGGGATGTGCCCGTGGATGCCAGTGCGGTGCCTCACTTTCAGACCGGTGGACCTTCGGCCACCGCGCAGACGTTCAGCGCCCGCGAGCGGCATTCGCGGGGGGAAGCAGCAGTGATGACGGATGTGGTAGCAGGCTCGGGTCTGGGAGCGCCAAAGGCGGGCTTCACCTTCACCGATCTGCGCACGATGGTGCTGCGCGGCGATCTGGCACTGGCATTCGGCGTCCTGACCATCCTGGTCGTGCTGATCATGCCGCTGCCGTCGATGGTGCTGGATCTGTTTCTGGCCATCTCGATTACCATGTCGATCCTGATCCTGATGACCGCGCTGTTCATCCAGACGCCGCTGGAATTCTCGTCGTTCCCCACCGTGCTGCTGATCTCGACCATGATGCGGCTGTCGCTGAACATGGCGTCGACCCGGCTGATCCTGTCGCATGGCCACGAGGGCACCGCCGCCGCCGGCCACGTCATCGAGGCGTTCGGCAATTTCGTGATGGGTGGCAACTTCGTCATCGGCATCATCGTGTTCGCCATCCTCGTGATCGTGAACTTCGTGGTCATCACCAAGGGTTCGGGCCGTATCGCCGAAGTCGCGGCCCGCTTCACCCTCGATGCCATGCCCGGCAAGCAGATGGCCATCGACGCCGACCTGTCCGCCGGCCTGATCGACGAAGCCACCGCCAAGAAGCGCCGCAAGGACCTCGAGGACGAAAGCGGCTTCTTCGGCGCCATGGACGGCGCCAGCAAGTTCGTGCGCGGCGACGCCATCGCCGGCCTGCTCGTCGTGTTCATCAACATCATCGGCGGCATCATCATCGGCGTGGCCCAGCAGGGCCTGTCGTTCGGCGAGGCGGCACGCACCTACACCCTGCTGACCGTCGGCGACGGTCTGGTCACCCAGATCCCGGCGCTGATCGTCTCCACCGCGGCCGGCCTGCTGGTGTCGAAGGCCGGCATTTCCGGCGCCGCTGACAAGGCGCTGATGAAGCGGCTGTCGTTCTATCCGCAGGCGCTCGGCATGTCGTCCGGCGTCATGCTGATGCTGGCGATGCTGCCGGGCATCCCGATGCTGCCGTTCCTGGTGCTGGGCGGCGGCGCCGGCTGGCTCGCTGTCAAGGCCGGTCGCCACAACAAGGTCACCAAGGCGGCCGAGGACACGGCCGCCGCTGCGCCAGCCGCCGCGGCCGCCGCCAGCGCCGCCGCCGACGAGCCGATCTCCGCCGCGCTCAAGATCGACGACCTCAAGATCGAACTCGGCTACGCGCTGCTGCCGCTGGTCAACGGGCCGGACGGCAACGACCGCCTGACCGAGCAGATCAAGGCGCTGCGCCGTTCGCTCGCCGTCGAAATGGGTTTCGTGATGCCGTCGGTCCGTATTCTCGACAACGTGCAACTCGAGGCCAACACCTACATCATCAAGATCAAGGAAGTGGACGCCGGCACCGGCCGGATCTGGCCCAACCAGTTCATGGTCATGGATCCCGGCGGCAACCAGGTCAACGTGCCCGGCATCCACACCACCGAGCCGACCTTCGGCCTGCCCGCCACCTGGGTCGATGCCGGCCTGAAGGAAGAAGCATCGCTGAAGGGCTACACCGTGGTCGATGCCGCCACCGTGCTGTCGACGCATCTGACCGAGCTCCTGAAGGGCAACATGTCGGACCTGCTGTCCTACGGCGAAGTACAGAAGCTGCTGAAGGATCTGCCGAAGGAACAGGGCGAACTGGTCAAGGACATCGTGCCGAGCATGATCACCGTGTCGGGCATCCAGCGCGTGCTGCAGCTGCTGCTCACCGAACGGATCTCGATCCGCGATCTCTCGACCATTCTCGAAGGCGTCGCCGACGCGCTGGCGTTCTCGCGCAATCCGTCGACCGTGGTCGAGCACGTCCGCGCCCGTCTGGCCCGCCAGATCTGCGCACAGAACACGTCGCACAACGGCTATCTGCCGTTGATCGCGCTGTCGGCGAAGTGGGAGCAGGCCTTCGCCGAATCCATCATCGGCCAGGGCGAAGAGCGCAGCCTGGCGATGCAGCCGTCGAAACTGTCGGAGTTCATGACCACCGTACGCGACCGCTTCGAACAGGCCGCGCGCGAAGGCGAGGCGCCGGTGCTGGTGACCTCGGCCGCGATCCGGCCGTTCGTGCGTTCGCTGGTGGAACGTTTCCGCGCCCAGACCACCGTCCTGTCGCAGGCCGAAATCCACCCCCGCGCACGGCTGAAAACGGTCGGGAGCGTGTAACCGCCGTCGGCCAGGTTGTGGGAAATCGCGGAAAATACAGATGCAAATCGGCCACAGCCAAGCAGTTAGATGAAGATCGGGTCCGGCGGGTTCGGCGGACGCGGATTGGCAACGCAGCTATCTAATTGAAAATATTGATTTTTAATTTTCATCTCAGCTAGGCATCGCGACCGATCACGTCTTTTCACCTACTTGTGATCGCCCCTTCGGAACGGAAAGCCGAGTCACCACGTTTTCTGCACGAGACGTTGAACCAGCCGTTGAAGCGCCGACACAAATCGGCAACGGCAGTCAGACGGCAGGAGGCTCCCAATGAACCATTCGATTTACAGCGCCGATCGCACCACCCACCTCAAGGTTGTGGTGGTTGCTCTGATCGCCGGAATCACGGTTGCAGGCTTCGGCATTTCGGCACGGGTCAACAGCAGCGACGGCTATACCCAGACCGCGCGCGTGGTGAAGGCCGGCCAGCCAGTCACCATCACGAGTTCGAACGCAAACATGGTTCGCTGAATGATTTCAGGAATTCACGCAGCGGTTCGCCCCCAAGCCGCCGCGTGAGTATGCAGGACACTTCACTTCCCCCAAAGTGAAGACCTCATGAAAAACGCCCGCCCCCCCACGGGCGTTTTTCTTTGTCTGCAGTTTGGAAGTTTACTTCGCTTACAGCAGAGCGCTCGGGTTTATTCACCTCTCCTCTCGGGAGATGTATCTTTCGCCTATCCCGATTGAACGCATTTACTTTGCTGGCGGCACCGTCTCGATCAGCTTGCCGGTGAACACGATCGGGCCAGTAGCCTTCCCGGTGGGTGAACCTCCGACGGGCTCGACGGTGACAGCGTAGGTCGCCTGGCTCACCATCGCCGGTTCATAGGCGGCCAGCGCCGCGGCCGTCGTAAAGTCGCTGCTGCCGATCACGCCGAGCGAGCGCGGTGCCGGCAATTTGTCGGACACGATCCAGAGCTCATAGTCTTTGCCCGGCTGCTGCTCGGCGCCGACCCTGCGGACGGTAAAACTCTTGGTGGCAGCATCGACAGTGAGGATGAACGCCGGCGAACTGGCGTCGGTCTGCAACAAGGCGACGTATTGCGCCTGCGCTACAGCAGTCGCGGGTGCTGCCGGCGGCTGCACCTGCGCGACTTGCTGGGTCACCTTGGGACGCAGGCCCTGGGGCAACAAATCTGGTCGGTAGGCCTGCACCGCGATCATGGTCACCAGGGCCGCAGCCATCGCGGTCATGCCGGTGGCGATGTTGCGCCAGCGCCTGACCTGCCGCGCGAATATCAGCACATTGGCATCGTTTGCGGCCAGCGCATCAGCGCTTTCAGCGGATGCCTTTTCGTCGACGACGTCGGCTGTCGCCTGCTGCGGCGCATCGGGCAGCACCAGCGCCTGCTGCGCGCCCGCCAGCCCGATCGCCGCGCGGATCTTCTCCCAGACCTCGGGACGCGGCTCGACCAGCCCGACCATCTGATTCAAGACGCCGAGCTTGCGCTCCCACGCCTCGACCAGAGCCGCGTAGTCCTTGTCGACGGACATCATGGCCTCGACCTGTGTACGCTCTTCGGCATCCAGTGTGCCGAGCGCATATTCCGCGGCAAGCGCGATATGGTCTTCGCTGTAGGCCATCATGCCAGTCCCAGACACTCCCGGATGTCCATCATGCTGCGACGCAGCCAGGTCTTGATCGTATTGACCGGCGCCTCGAACTTTGCCGCCAGTTGATCGCGGCTCCAGCCATTGTAGTACGCGAGCAGCACAAGCTTCTGCCGGTCCGGTTCAAGCCGTCCCACACACTCCAGCAGGCGCTTCAATTCTTCGGTCATTTCGCGACGCGCCAGAGGATCAGGCGTATCGGCGGCCACTTCCATCGCGGCCGGCTCTTCCTCGATTGATACTTCAGTGCGCTTGCGCACCACGTCGATGGCCCGGTTGCGGGCAATCGACGCCATCCATGTAATCGGTGAAGCCAGGCCGGGATTGAACTGTCCCGCACTGTTCCAGATCTTCACATAGGCCTCTTGGATGACTTCCTCCGCGAGATCCTGTCTGCGCAAGATACGGAGCACCACGCCAAACAGTTTCGCGCGCGTCGCCGCATAAAGGCGCTCGAACGCGACCTCATCCCCCTTGGCAACCGCAGCGATCAGCCAGACCAGCTCAGCCGGCGTCAGCATTCAATATCCCCAACTCAAATCCCCGATGCGACCGATCCCGCCGCCCTCATCCAATGGCCATACCATACTATGGATCGGACGCACCATGTCACCGCGGATGTGGCGATCAGGCAAACGACAAACCCGGACCTCGCGGCCCGGGTTCAGCGTATCTGGCTTGACGGCGGACGCTGCCGTCCACCGGTGTTTCAGGCGACGGCAATGCGCGCGCGCATCAGTCCGATGCTGTCGAGATCGGCCTGCTCACGGGCGCTTTCCTCGGCGCGTTCGCGGGCCTGGTCGCGCTCGTCGAGCAACTCGACCTTCTTGAGTTCCTCGAAAGCTTCGGTGAGCAGGCTCTTGGCGTCCTCGAGCTGGATGCGCAGCTCGTCGGCCGAGCGCGTCAGGTTCTCGCGGCGCTGGATCGCCGCCTTGGCATAGGTGGGATAGGCGAAGTGCGTGGGATCGTTGATCCCGGCGCGCTCCTGTTCGGTGTGAATTTCGCGCTCAAGATCGACCGACATGCGCTGGAAATCGGCGATCATGCCTTCAATCTGGTTGACCCTGCGGCGCTTCTCGTCGACCTGGAATTTCTTCAGGCGGATCAGCGTTTCACGTGACTTCATCGACTCGTACTCCCCAGAAGTCCCAACTTCAACGCGGGACGGGACCGGTGGTGCGCAAGAACCCTACCGGCAGAATTGTGTCTCTGAGCGGGATGATGACCGGACAAAGTTAGCGTTCCGTTTCCAAACTACCAACGATTTTCTCCAGTTGCATGTATCCCTCGGTCAATCCCGCCACTTCGTCCTTGCGCTGGCGCAGGAAGCTCTCGAGCGGCTCGTGCAGGCGGATCGCCTCGTCGACCTCCGGGCTGGAACCAGCGCGGTAGGCGCCGAGCCGGATCAGTTCCTCCATGTCGGCATAGGTCGCCATGATCTGGCGCGCCCGCGTGATGGTCGGCAGATAAACCGGATCGCAGGATTTCGGCATGGTCCGCGATACCGATTTGAGGATGTTGATGGCCGGGTAGCGGCCGCGTTCAGCGATCGCCCGCTGCATCACGATATGGCCGTCGAGAATGCCGCGCACGGCGTCGGCGACCGGTTCGTTGTGGTCGTCGCCATCGACCAGCACGGTGAAAATACCAGTGATCGAGCCCTCATTGGTGCCCGGCCCGGCCCGCTCCAGCAGCTTCGGCAACTCGGTGAAGACGGTCGGCGTATAGCCCTTGGCGGTCGGCGGCTCGCCGACGGACAGGCCGATCTCGCGCTGCGCCATGGCAAAGCGGGTCACGGAGTCCATCATGCACATGACGTCCTTGCCTTCGTCCCGGAAGTATTCGGAGATCGACATGGTCAGATAGGCCGCCTGCCGCCGCATCAGCGCCGGTTCGTCGGAGGTCGCGACCACGACAACCGCGCGTGCCAGACCCTCCTCGCCGAGATCCTCCTGCAGGAACTCCTGCACCTCGCGGCCGCGCTCGCCGATCAGCCCGATCACCGAGACGTCGGCATCGACGTTGCGCGCCAGCATCGACAGCAGTACCGATTTGCCGACGCCGGAGCCGGCGAAAATACCCATGCGCTGACCGCGGCAGCAGGTCAGGAAGGTGTTCAGGGACCGCACGCCGAGATCGAGGGGATCGCCGACGCGCTTGCGCGAATGCGCCGGCGGCGGCGAATTGCGGTAGGGCATCGGCGCCGGCCCCTGCTGCAGCGGCCCCTTGCCGTCGATCGGCTCGGCCATGGCGTTGACCACCCGGCCGAGCCAGGAGATTGACGGCCGGACCTGGCTGGCGGCGTTGGCGATCACCGCGCGGCAACCACGGCGGACGCCTTCAAGACCGGCGAACGGCATCACCACGGCATTGTTGCCGGAAAAGCCGATCACCTCGGCGGGGATGAAACGGTTGGTTCCAGTCTCGATGACAATGCGTGCCCCCACCGACATGGCGTGGATGGGCCCCGCGATCTCCACCATCAGACCGCGCACGCCGACCACCCGGCCGTACATGTTCACGCCGTCGAGATCGGCGATCTGCTCCGCCAGCGCTTTCATTTCGAAACCCTTAAGTTTCTGCGTGTTGCTGCCGCGGTCTTAACTTGGTGTTTACCCGCATCGTTAATCATTACGTCATTGTCTTGGTGACTGAGAGCGCTTGCCCTTCAGAACGAAGGCGTGAGTCGATGGAGTCGGTTAGGCCCGTCTCCTAATGTGGAACTTGAACGGCTACGGGAACAAAAAACGTCTCTACCGCAATATCTTACGGCGATTCGACAAAAATTGCACGGTTAGTACTTGCGCGAAGGAATCAGGTTTTGTTAACCATATGTCGTCAGGATCCGAATCAGTTGTTCAAAGGCGTTTTTTGGTGCCGCAAGTGCGGCCGACCTGACGCCCGGAGCGGCGACTAAAGGGGACTGGCATGCGCGTTTTGTTAATCGAAGATGATAGTGCGGTCGCGCAGTCGATTGAGCTGATGCTCAAATCCGAGAGCTTTAACGTCTACACGACGGATCTCGGAGAAGAGGGCGTCGATCTCGGCAAGCTTTACGACTACGATATCATTTTACTTGATCTGAATCTTCCGGACATGTCCGGTTACGATGTCCTCAAGCGGCTGCGGGTATCGAAGATCAAGACACCGATCCTGATCCTCTCCGGCCTCGCCGGCATCGAGGACAAGGTCAAGGGTCTCGGCGTCGGCGCCGACGACTACATGACCAAGCCTTTCCACAAGGACGAGCTGGTTGCCCGCATTCATGCGATCGTGCGCCGCTCCAAGGGCCATGCCCAGTCGGTGATCCAGACCGGCGATCTGGTGGTCAATCTCGATACCAAGACGGTGGAAGTCGGCGGCCAGCGCGTGCATCTGACCGGCAAGGAATACCAGATGCTGGAGCTGCTCTCGCTCCGCAAGGGAACCACCCTCACCAAGGAAATGTTCCTCAACCATCTCTACGGCGGCATGGACGAACCGGAACTGAAGATCATCGACGTGTTCATCTGCAAGCTGCGCAAGAAGCTGGCGAATGCGTCGGACGGCCGCAACTTCATCGAAACCGTCTGGGGCCGCGGCTACGTGCTGCGCGAGCCGCACGAAGAAGAAGTCCGCATTCCCGCTTAAGATCGATTGTCGGAGCCGCGAGGCTCACCTCCCGACTGAACCCCGCCGGAAACGGCGGGGTTTTTGTTTGGGATGAACCCAGCGCCCGCTTGCTACGACTATTCTGACGTGCGCGAATACCGTTCGACATCAGTCGAACTTCGGGGGCGGAATGGTTGTGCAATCCCTGGCCGGTCTGCCGGCCTTTTTGGTCTATTTCTGCACCGGCCTCTTTGCCGTGATGCTGTATCTATTCGTCTACACCCGCGTCACCGCGCATGACGAATTCCGACTGATCCGTGACAACGTTCCGTCCGCTGCCGTGGCACTCGGCATGAGCCTGCTCGGCTTTGTGCTGCCAGTGGCCAGCGCCATCATCCACTCCGCCAACGTGCTGGACTGCCTGATCTGGAGCATCATCGCGCTGATGGTGCAGATGACGGTGTATTTCATCGTGCGCATTCCGGTCCCGAAACTGTCGGAGCGGATCGACGCAGGCCATCTGGCGCCGGCGATCTGGCTGGGCCTCGCCTCGCTCGCCGCCGGCGTGCTCAATGCCGCGTCGATGGTGTACAATCCATGACGCCGAAGCCGGGCAACGAGTTCGGCAAGCGCCTGCCGCGGTTGCCGCCCGACGAACCGCCGCAACTGGCGAAGAAGCGCTCCAATCATGTGGCGCTGCTGCTGATGGGCACCATGGCGATCGGCGGCGGCGCCTACGCGCTGATGCCGCGGGAAAAATGCGACCCGAACCAGCCTGTGCTGCACGCCGACCAGCCTGCCGACTGCCGGCAGCACGGTTCGTCATCGTCCGGCGGACACGGCGGTTCGGGCGGATCGTCGTCACGCAGCAATTTTGCCAGCACGGATTCCTCCAGCCATTCTTCTGGCTCAAGCTCGGACAGCAACTCCAGCCACGTGTCGCGCGGCGGATTCGGCTCGTTCATGTCGCACTTCTCCGGCGGCGGCTGAGCATGCAGCGCATTGCCTGCCCCGAGCGCGATGACTGGGAGGCCACCGCGGCCGCCACCGGTTTTGCGTTTCACAGCGACGACGGCCAGCGCTACTGGGACGAGCGCGCCTACTACGCCTTCACCCTCGACGAGATCGAGCGGCAGATCGAGGCACCCACCGCCGAACTCCACGCCATGTGCCGCGAACTGGTCGGCCGTGTCGTAAACGACGACCGCCTCCTGCATCAGCTGAAAATCCCAAGGGCGTACTGGAGCTACATCGCCGCAAGCTGGCAGCGCGGCGACAGAAGCCTGTATGGCCGGTTCGATCTGTGCTTTGACGGCAAGGGTCCGGCAAAGCTTCTGGAGTACAATGCGGACACACCGACATCGCTGTTCGAGGCCGCGGTGTTTCAATGGACCTGGCTCGAACAGGCGATTGACCGCCAGATCATTCCCAGGCGCGCCGACCAGTTCAACACGCTGCATGAATCGTTGATCGACGCATGGCGCCGGACAGGTAGCGGTCGCGTGCATTTCGCCGCCACAATGAGCAGCGCAGAGGACCGCGGCACGTTGCATTATCTGGCCGACACGGCAAAGCAGGCCGGACTCGATCCGGTGCTGCTCGACATTGCCGAGATCGGACTGCGCAATGACGGCGCCTTTGTCGATCTCGACGACTCCCTCATCGAGCTGGCGTTCAAACTGTATCCCTGGGAGTGGATGTTCCGCGAAACCTTCGGTGCGCGACTGAAAGGTGCATCGACGCGCTGGATCGAGCCGCCGTGGAAGACGATCCTGTCTAACAAGGGCATCCTGCCGCTGCTATGGGAGATGTTTCCGAACCACCCGAATCTATTGGCGGCGTATTTCGACGACGATCCGGCAGCGGCGCAACTTGGCCCGACCTATGCGCGAAAGCCGCTCTACTCGCGCGAGGGCGCCAATATCACGCTGGTCGGCGGCAACGCGATCCATGAAAAACCCGGACCCTATGGTGCGGAGGGATTCGTGTGCCAGGCGCTGGCAACCCTACCGAATTTTTCGGGACAGTATCCAGTGCTCGGCAGCTGGATGGTCGACGGCACGCCGTGCGGGTTGTCGATCCGCGAGGATGACACGCCGATCACCGGCAACATGTCTCGCTTCGTGCCACACGCGATTCTGTAGGACGCGGTCATTGCGAGCCTGACAAATCCGGCCTCGCCGACCGGCGTGCACCCTCAGCCACGCAATAAGCGTGGCTGGAAATGGCTGTGCGGGATCTGCGGACGCGTATCCCGGCCTCAGCGCGCGGCGAACGTCTTCAATCCCGCGGAGGCCATGGCCGGCACGATCGAGGGGGCGGCGCGAACCGTGTTGGGCCGGTAGATGCCGCGACGGTCGGGATGCGGCTTGAACGCGTCGGTCAGGCCGACGACCGTCTCTGCGGCGCCGAGCGCCAGGAAGCCGTCGGGTTCCATGGTCTTGGCCAGCCGGTTGAAGATCGACGTCTTCATCTCCTGATCGAAATAGATCAACACGTTGCGGCAGAAGATCAGGTCGAACTTGCCCATGCTGGAGAAGTCCTGCAGCAGATTGAGCGGCCGATACTGGATCATCGAGCGGATGTCCGGATTGATCTGCCACATCTCGCCGGACTGCTTGAAGTATTTCACCAGCAGCTGGATCGGCAGCCCGCGCTGGACCTCGAACTGGCTGTAGATGCCGGACTTGGATTTTTCCAGCACCTGCTGCGAGATGTCGGTGCCAATGATCTCGATCCGCCAGCCGGCGAGGGCTGCGCCCATTTCCTTCAGGCACATGGCGATCGAATAGGGTTCCTGACCGGTGGACGCCGCCGCACACCAGATCCGCAGGCTGCGCTTGCTGGCGCGGGCCTGCAGCAATTCCGGAATGATCATCTCGCGCAGATGATCGAAAGGAACCTTGTCGCGAAAGAAGAATGTCTCGTTGGTGGTCATCGCCTCGACCACGTCGGACGCGAGGGCCGCAGAGCCGTTCTTGATCTGCTGCACCAGTTCGTCGATTCCGGCGAGACCAGCCTTGCGCGCCAGCGGAACCAGCCGGCTCTCCACGAGGTACTGCTTGTCCGCAGACAGATCGAGGCCGGAACGCTCCTTGAGGAACTTGCGCAGAAACTCATAATCAACTGGCGTCACGAGCGATCTCCCGAAAACAGCCGAACCAGTTTCGGTGCGATCTGATTGAGTGGCAGGATGGCAGAGCAAATTCCGGCATTGGCGGCGGCGCCGGGCATGCCCCACACCACGCTGGTGGCCTCGTCCTGTGCGATGACGTTGCCACCGGCGGCGACGATATCCTTGCCGCCACGCATGCCGTCTGAACCCATGCCGGTCAGGATGACGGCCATGATGGCGCCCTGCCAGACATCGATTGCGGAATTGAAAAGCGGATCGACCGCGGGCTTGCAGAAATTCACGGGCGGGCCGTCATCGAGCGCGATCACGATATTGGCGCCCTGCTTGGCCACCCGCATGTGCTTGCCGCCCGGCGCCAAGTAGATCTGGCCGGCCTTGACGATTTCGCCGTCAATGCCTTCGCGGGCCGGTCTGTGGCTGGCGCGCGAGAGATGCTCTGCGAGAATGGTCGTGAAAGTCGGCGGCATATGCTGGGTGATCAACACCGGCACGCGATCGATCACCGCGCCGATTTCGGCGACCACGGTCATCAACGCCTGCGGTCCGCCGGTGGAGGATCCGATCAGCAACACGCGCGGCGCGATCGCGCTGAAAGCGCGCTTCAGCAGCGCGGCCTGACTGGCGACCGATACCGGCGCACGTACCGGCACCGGCGCCGGATCGCGGGGGCGGCCGATGGCCGGAGCCAGCGGCGGCGTGGTGGCGGAATGCAGCCGGCGGACCTTGGCGCCGAGGCTGCGGATCTTCTGCAGCAGGTCGTGCCGGAAGTTATCGGCGGCGGACGCCTCGCGGGTGCTCTCGGGTTTCGGAATGTAGTCGGCGGCGCCCAGCGAGAGCGCCTTGAAGCTGATCTCGGCGTTGCGCCGGGTCAGCGTCGACGCCATGATGACAATCAGATTGCGCTTCTTGGCGAGCAACTGCGGCAACGCCTGGATGCCGTCAAGCTCCGGCATTTCGATGTCGAGCACGGCGACGTCGGGATTGACGCGCTCAAGCTGGTTGACCGCATCGAGTCCCGTGCGCAGCGAGGCCGCCACGGTCATGTCGGGCTCGGCCTCGATCCAGCGCGAAATCAGGCCGCGAATGACGACTGAGTCATCAACCACCATGATCCGAAGCGGCTCATACCGCGTCGAATCCGAAACAGAGGGATTGATCACATCAATACTCATCACTCACCGAACACAACAAAACGCTATAAATCAAATTCTGCGGGTGGAGGCAGGAGACCGTCCTGCCGCCGCCGTCAAATCAGCCCGACTTCGTGGAATTTCGCCGAAACGATTTCCTTGTCGAAGGGCTTCATGATGTATTCGTTGGCGCCGGCGTGCAGCGCGCGCGCAATATGGGCAACGTCGTTCTCGGTGGTGCAGAACACGACCTTGGGGACATCGCCGCCCGGCATGCGACGCAGGTTCCGCAGGAATTCGTAACCGTCCATCACCGGCATGTTCCAGTCGAGCAGGACTGCGTCGGGAAGCCCCTGCTTGCAGACCTCGAGCGCCTTCTCGCCGTCTTCGGCTTCGATGATCTCGAAGTCCAGACCTTCAAGGATGCGCCGTGCTACTTTACGGATGACGCTGGAGTCATCGACGACCAGACATGTCTTCATTTTAGCCTCTGCTGCTGTCAGATCCCGGATGGAAGATTTCCGTCGCGGGCCGGATTTGGCTGCTGCCGACGTTACGCGGCGAGTTTGTCGGGAGCGATTTCAAGAATGCGATCGACGTCCAGCACCACCATCAACTGGCCGTCCAGCCGATGCACGCCATCGGCCATTTTGGCCATGCGCGGGTCGAGATTGACCGGGTTCACTTCACGGCTGTCGTCGGCGAGCTTGAGGACTTCTCCGATCGAGTCGATCAGCAGGCCGTAGGATTCGCCGCGCAGATCGACACCAACCGCCATCGGCGGCTTGCCGTCCTCGTTCTTCGGCAGACCGAGGCGCGAGCGCATATCGATCGCCGTGACGATCCGGCCGCGCAGGTTGAGCACACCGGCAACGTCGCTAGAAGCGAGCGGCACGCGAGTCAGACGCTCAGGCATGAACACGTCCTGCACCCGGGAGATCGGCATGCCGAACAGCTGGCCGCCGATCATGGTCGTGACGTATTCGGTGACGGCGCCGTCGGCAGTGGTCGTCTTGCTGGTCATCGTCATGTCCTCACGCCGCCTGGCTGGTGGTTTGGTTGGTCTGTTCCTTCAGCGAGGCAATCAGGCCCGGCCGGTCGAACTTCGCGACGTAGTCGTTGAGGCCGGCCTGACGGCCGCGCTCGATCGCCGCGGGCGAGATCATGGAGGACAGCGCGATGATCGGCGTGCTGGCCATCTTCTGGTCCGCGCGAATGGCTTCGGCAAACTCGAAGCCGTTCATGTCGGGCATTTCGATGTCGGTCAGGATGGCATCGAATTCCTGGCCGGAGCGCAGCACGACGAGGCCTTCCTGAGCGTTGATCGCGACACGAACCTTGTAGCCCGCCGCCTTGAGGACCGGCGCCAGCATGTTGCGGAAGAATGCGGAGTCATCGACCAGCAGGATCGACTGCGTGGTGGCGAAGTCCTTCATTTCCTTGCGCGTGAACCAGTCGGCGAAGGCCATCGGCAGGAAGTGGCCGACGTCGATCACCTCTGTCGCCTGCCCCTTGATGACGGCGGAACCGAGAATGCCGGGCTGCGCGCCCGCCACCTCGATGTTGAGGCGTTCCTCGACGATGTCGATGATCTCGTCGACCACCAGACCCATCGAGCGCTGCTCGTCGGCGAACACCAGGATCGGCTGCGTGCCGACCGTGTTGATGACGACGCCGTCCATCTGCACCAGCGGCATCAGCTGATCGCGGTACTGCACCATGTAGCGGCCGTTCGACGTTTCGATCTTGTCGGCGGCAATTTCCTCGAGGCGCGTGACGAGTGCCAGCGGCACCGACTTCGGCTGCGACGATCCCGCACGGAAGACCAGCAGCGAGGTCGGCTGCTCGGACGCGTTGGGATGCTTGGAGGCGTTCTCGTTGGAGATCTCGGTCACCGCCGAACCCGCCGCGCCCAGTTCCTGAGCGATGCCATTGGGATCGATGATCATGATCACCGCGCCGTCGCCGAGGATGGTGTTGCCGGAGAACATGCCGATATGCCGCAACTTGGTCGACATCGGCTTGACGACGATTTCCTCGGTGTGGAACACGCCGTCGACGACGATGCCGAAGGTCTGGTTGCCGACCTGCGTCACCACGATGAAGCCGTTTTCGGGATCCGAATTGGTGCCGTCATCGATGCCGAGCAGCTTCTTCAGATGCATCAGCGGCAGCAACTTGTTGCGCAGGCGGAGCACCGGAGTGTCCTTGATGCGCTCGATGCGATGCTCGGAATTGGCTCGTGCACGCACCAGTTCGACCACCGCAAGCTGCGGAATGGCGAAGCGGTCGCCGCCGGCTTCGACGATCAGCGCCGAGACGATGGCCAGCGTCAGCGGGATCTTGATGGTGACGCTGGAGCCCTCGCCGGCCACCGACTTGATGTCGATGGTGCCGCCGATCTGGTCGATATTGGTCCGAACCACATCCATGCCGACACCGCGTCCGGAGACGCTGGTGATCGCCGCAGCGGTGGAGAAGCCCGGTGCGAAGATGAATTTGTGGATCTGCGATTCCGACATCTTCTCGATGTCTGCCTCGGAGGCGAGACCGTTCGAGATCGCCTTGGCCTTGATGCGATCGGTATCGAGACCGCGGCCGTTGTCGGCGATGCAGATGATGATGTGACCGCCTTCGTGATAGGCGGACAGACGAATGGTACCCTGCTCAGGCTTGTCGGCCTTGAGGCGCTCGGCCGGGGTTTCGAGGCCGTGATCGGCGGAGTTGCGCACCATGTGCGTCAACGGATCCTTGATCAGGTCGAGCACCTGGCGATCGAGCTCGGTATCGGCGCCGTGCATTTCGAGTTCGATCTGCTTGCCGAGTTCGCCGGCCAGATCGCGCACGATGCGCGGCAGCTTCTGCCATGCGTTGCCGATCGGCTGCATGCGCGTCTTCATCACGCCGTCCTGGAGTTCGGCGGTGACGGTCGACAGCCGCTGCAGCGGCACCTTGAATTCAGTGTCCTCGTGACGACGGCTGATTTCCAGCAGCTGGTTGCGGGTCAGCACCAGCTCGGACACCATGGTCATCAGGTGTTCGAGCGTATCGACGTTGACGCGGATCGACTGGTTGGCAACCTTGTCGCTTTCCGCGGGATGATCGAGCTCGACCACGCTCTTCTTGACGACAGGCTTGGCTGCGGGCTTCGGCGCTTCCTTGGGGGCCTCGACGGGCGCGGCCTGTTCGACGGGAGCGATCGGCGGAGCCACTTCAATCGCCGTTTCCTGGAAGGCGCGCTCAAGTTCATCCAGCGATACTTCGCCGGGGCGCAATTCTCGTTCCAGGGTCGGTACCACCAGCGGGGCGGATTCGACGGCGACTGGCGCGATCGGTGGTGCTGCAGTCATCGATGCCATGCCCTTCTCGACCATATGATGAAGTTCGTCGATCAGGTCCTGATCGACACCCTCGGGCTCGGCCTCAGTGGCTTCGAGCTGACCGAGAATTTCCTTGATGCGGTCGATGGTGGTGAGGATCAGCGTCACCGCCTCGCCGGTCACCGGCATTCCGTCGCGGAATTTGCCCATCAGCGTCTCGGCGGCATGCGCCAAGGCTTCGAGGCGCGGCAGACCGAGGAACCCGCAGGTCCCCTTGATGGTGTGAACCAGCCTGAAAATATTATCCAATATTTTCGCGTTGTTCGGGTCCTGCTCAAATCGGACCAATTGATTGTCGACGGTATCCAGACTTTCGTTGGTTTCCGTCAAAAATTCGCGCAGAAGATCATCCATGAAATTGGCCTTCGGACTCGCGGACGTACGACTTCGTTACGCCTTTCGGAGTGGGGCCAGTCTCTAGGCAAAGCGTTTAATATTGGTTGAGCAATCGGAAATAACGCTCCGATCGAATGGGATATTGCGCCGCAGGTCGGTACTTACGGGTGAGTACGGGGCATTACCTACACGCTTCGTTAACCCTGCGGGGCCGTCTCCGGGATCGAAGCCGTAATGACCACTGCGTCGCCGTCGGCGGCGAGGGCCACGGTGAGGCCGCAGGACTGCGCCAACAGCCGCGTATAATAGGGCTGCACCGCGTGGGCGTCGATCGCGCCGGCATGGTCGGCCTTCAGCAGTTCGACAATGTTGAGCGGCAGCCGGGCATTGTGGCCGTTCGCCTTGACGCGGAAGCCGATCACTTCGCCCTCGCCGACCTGGTCCACCGTCAGCACGCCGCCGCGCGGAATCGTCTGTTGGGCGATCACCAGCATGTTGAGCAGCAGCTTGACCTTGTTCTTCGGAAGGTAGGCGCGCGGCGGATTCCATTCGATCTTGGTCTTGGCGTCTTCAAGATGACCGCGTGCCATTTTCTCCGCATCGCCGAGATCGATCTGGGCGCCAGCGGAGCCCGCGGCGCCGAAGGCAAGCCGGCAGAACTGCAGCCGGGCCGACGCGGTCTTGGCGCTCTTGCGGATCAAATCGAGGGCGAATTCGCGGTCGTCCGGCTTGGGATTGTCGTCAAGCACTTCGAGCCCGTTGACGATGGCGCCGACCGGGCTGATCAAATCGTGGCAGACCCGCGAACACAGCAAGGCGGCCAGTTCGAGCGCATCGGGAGCCAGACCGGGAAGAGTTGTGCCAGACATGGGATATGCTCCTGGGTGGCCGCACAACATGAACGGCGAATCAAGCAATTGATTTACGGTAGATACACTGCGGGCGCTGGCGCGGCCACCCGGACCGGGCCGAATGGGAGCGCCAACGCAGCCGATCGACTGCGGCGGACGAGGCTTTTCGATGACCGATGGACGTTCCACAAGCCCGGCGATTGATCGCGCATCGGCAGCGGCGCTGATGGGGCCCCTGACCGATCTGGTGGCCCGCGCGGGCGCCGCCATCCTCGCGGTCGACCGCGGTACCATGGCAGTGGACGGCAAGGCCGACGGCTCGCCTGTCACCGAAGCCGATCTGGCCGCCGACCGGATCATTGCCGACGGGCTGGCGCGGCTGGCGCCCGGTATCCCGGCTTTGTCCGAGGAACGCGCCGATGCGGCGACGCCATCCTATGCCGGCAGTTTCTTTCTGATCGATCCGCTTGACGGCACCAAGGAGTTCGTCGGCGGTCGCGAGGAATTCACCGTCAACATCGCTCTGCTGCAGGACGGCGTGCCGCTGCTCGGCATTGTCGGCGCCCCGGCCCTGGGCCTGATCTGGCGCGGCCTGGTGGGCGTGGGGGCGGAACGCGTCGCGGTGGCGCCGGACCTGTCGATTCACAGCGTCACGGCCATCCACACCAGGGCAGCCCCCGCCGCTGGCGCGCCATGGATCGCCGCCGTCAGTCGCTCCCACGGCGACAGCCGCACCGAGGCCTTCATCGCCGCGCGCCCCGGCGCGGTGCGCAAAGAACTGGGCTCGGCCGTCAAGTTCTGCCGGATCGCCGAAGGCGGCGCCGACATCTATCCGCGGCTGGCGCCGACCTGCGAATGGGATGTGGCGGCCGGCCATGCTGTCGTGGTGGCAGCCGGCGGCATCGTGACCGATGGCCACGGCGCACCGATCCGCTTCGGCGGGGCCTGCAAGGGCTATATCGTGCCGGAATTCATCGCCTGGGGCGATCCCGCCGCCGCGCGCGCCTGAGTACGGCGAATCGCCTTTACGGCAGATCCTTCTGCACCTCGTCCCAGCCTTTGCGGGCTTCCTTCAGGATATCGGCGGGCGCCGCGGCGAAGGCATCGCGGGTCTGCTCGCGGCCGAACAGATAGAGCCTGTTGCCGCTGATCAGCCAGAACTGCGGATTGCCGGGAAACGCCACCCCGCGCGCCACGTCCACCGGATCGTAGCCGCCGAACTGCGGGCCGTAGACCTCGGGATTGGCCGCAAAGAAAGCCCGGTTACCCTCGTTGCAGAACCGCCAGACCACCCCGCCCTGCATCAATTCCATGTCGGGATCGCCCTGCCGCGGGCGGCCGTCGGTAAAATAGGCCACCGGGTCGAAGCCGCTGATGGCCAGGCCGCTGAAGCGGTTGGCGACCACCCGCGCGGTGGGACCGGCCAGCGCATCGACGGCGCCGCAGCTCAACAGCAGCGCGATCAAGGCGATTCCGCGGCGCCAGCCCGTCAATTCCCGCCGTTGTGCCGTCATAGTTGGAACCGATAGTATGTTTGTCGGGGACGATGGCGTAGCTCTAGACCATGCTGGTCAGCAACCGGTTAAGGCGCGCCACCATTTATTTGATCCAGGGGTTCTTTCATGACCGTCGCATCACGCCTGGCAGCGCTCGTTGTCGCTGCGATGACGTTTGGCTTGCTGCCGGCCGCTGCGCAGCAACAGCCGCCGCAGCAGCAGGCAGCTCCCGGCACGTACGGGCCGGACGAGCTGGTCGGTGCCGGGCACCGCTTCTTCGGTAACGTGTCGCGCGGCCTCGCCTCGGTGATCGAGCGCGCGGTCAGCCAATGGGGCCTGCCGAACGGCTATATCCTCGGCGAAGAAGGGTCCGGCGCCATCGCCGTCGGACTGCGTTACGGCGAAGGCACACTCTATACCAAGAATGCCGGCGATCTCCGCGTGTACTGGCAGGGTCCGTCGGTGGGCTTCGACTGGGGCGGCGACGGCGCCCGCACCATGACGCTGGTCTACAACCTGCCCGCCACCAACGCGATCTACCAGCGCTTCGGCGGCATCGACGGCTCTGCCTACATCATCGGCGGCTTCGGCATGACGGCGCTCACCGCCAACAACATCGTGCTGGTGCCGATCCGTTCCGGCCTCGGCCTGCGGCTGGGGGCCAATATCGGCTACCTCAAGTTCACCCCCAGCGCGACCTGGAACCCGTTCTGACCGCCGCGGCCGCCCGGCCGCCGGTAAAGGTTAACGAGGCGTGAAGCTGGCCTTCCCGGAAGCCGCCATGGCATGGTAGCCACTGGATTTTTCTCGGGGAGTATCAGCCATGATTGAGCCGATCATGTATCTGGCGATCGGTTTTCTGGTCTCCATGCTGTTCGGGCTGATGGTCGTACCGCTGGTGCATAACCGCGCGGTGCGGCTCACCACCCGTCGCCTCGAGGCCGCCACGCCGCTGTCCATGGCCGAAATCCAGGCCGACAAGGACCAGCTGCGCGCAGAATTCGCCATGTCGGCGCGGCGGCTGGAGATGAGCGTCGACCAGCTCAAGCACAAGACCACCAACCAGCTCGCCGAACTCGGCAAGAAATCCGACGCCATTAACCGCATGAAGCTCGAGCTCGGCGAAAAGAACGCCGCCATCTATGCGCTGGAAGCCCGCGAGACCGCGGTCAAGGAGCAGCCTGGCGCGTACCGAGACCGACTTCGCCGTCAAGACCGACTCGCTGCGATCGGCCGAACAGGCCCTCGCCGACAAGCAGGCCGAGCTGGCCCGGCTGACCCACGAATTGTCCGACCGCTCGCTGCTGGCCGACAGCCGCCAGATCGAACTGGTGGCGGTGCACGCCCAGATCGATGCGCTGAAGAACCGTGTCGACGACGCCGAGAAGGAATTCGCCGCCACCCAGCACCGGCTCGAACTGCAGCGCGGCGAATCCGACACCGCGACCCGCGAACTGACGGAAGCCCGCGGCCGGGTCGAGAACCTCAGCCAGCGCGTCACCGACCTCGACGGCCAGCCGATGATCCAGGTCAGGGAGGCCGAACTGCTCGGCGGCCGCGTCGCCGAGCTCGAGGCGCAGCTTGCCACCCAGTCGAAGGCGCTGGCCGACCGCGAATTCGAGAACAGCCAGTTGCGCCAAGCCAACGAGGCCGCCGAACAGATCGCGCAGGACCTGCGCGTTGAACTGGCGGCGCTGAACGGCGGCGGCAAGTCGCCGGTGGCCGACCGGCTGCGCGCCGAGAAGGCCGACCTCGAGCAGCAACTGCGCTTCGCCCAGGAGGCGCGCAGCAAATTGCAGCGCGAGTTCAATGCCGTTCAGCAGCAGGCCGAAAGCGCCTGGGCCACCGAGCGCGTCGAAAACGCGCTGCTGCGCGAGCGCATCAACGACATCGCCGCCGAAGTCGCCAAGCTGGCCATGACCCTGGAAGGGCCGAACTCGCCCATCGAGGCCATCCTGGCTGCCGAGCCGGCGAAGGCGCAGCGGAATGGCAACGGTGCCAACGCCGGCGGCACCCTCGCCGACCGCATCCGCGCGCTGCAGTCGCACGCCTCCCGCGCCCCGCAGCCGGGCTAGCCGCAAGCTCGCCGGTCACGGCGCTGCCGATCCTGATTCGAATGTCAAACAGCCAAGTGCTCTCGTTCTCGCGGCGCCGATGGCGTCCGAGGTGTGAGCAGTCCTCCCCTCGGACATGAGGGGAGCGGCGCGCCGGCAGACGCGGTTGTGGTGGTTGGGACGCGATCCGCTATGCCGTCGCAACGGCGAAGCAGGTCGCGGCGCCTGCGGGCGCGCCACCGCGGGGTTTGTGGCAAGGGGACCGTACTTCCGGGCTGGCACGTGAACTCCCTTTGGGAGCCACTCCGGCGGGATTTCGCCCGCCTTTCGCCATCCGCGTCCAGCCACTCAAGGCAGAGCCCCCGTAGTAGGGCCCGGACGGTGACCCCAGCCTCCCGGGATGCGCTTGCGAGGCGCATGCGCGGGACACCGCATCCTCCTCCACTCTCAAGACGCCTCATGACAGCGCCCCTCGTTGAGCAGGACGAGAGGACTATAAGTCTTATATAGGATTTTTGTCAAAATCAACATTGAAGAAATTTGCGCCGTGCTCGTGCGCCGCCGCTCCCGTTTCCCGGACGCGCTGCGGCCTCGCGAAGCAAAGCTTCGCTGGGATGCGCAGCATCGCATGCTGCTGCGCAGATCCGCGATCCCGGTACACCTTATTCAAGCGTGGGCCCCTGGTCTGCGACGCACCACACCGCCCGCGATGCTGCGCATCGCCGGCCGCGCGCTGCATCGCGCCCGGGGAACGAGACCTGCCGCCCAGCCGGTTTGTCGACCGCCGCGCCACGAAACCCGTCCCATTTCCCGCGTCAGGGTTGACACCCCCCACCCCGACTCCGTAAATCCCGCTCACGTCTGCACCGCCGGGGCCGATCCGCCCCGACACCTTCCGTGCACGATGTCCCGGGCGCATAGCTCAGCGGGAGAGCGTTCCCTTCACACGGGAGAGGTCCAAGGTTCGATCCCTTGTGCGCCCACCATTGTTCCAGGAAATCAAAACACTTAGCGGCCTTACTCCCTCGGAGGGTACCCCGAAAAAGCTGGGGCACAGCAGGGGCACGCTCGTTTAGGAGGGTGCTAAAAGTTGCCTCCGCCACCGCCGTCCTGGCGCGATGGAGAAACAAGGCGTGCTGCTCGCGATCCGAGTCACCGCCTTTTCGCGCAGCACTGCCTAAGTGGCTCCGAGTGCGCGAAGCCGGCCACAGACAGGTTCAAAGCGGGGACATGCAGCCATCTCAAATTGCTATTTCAGGCTGTCGCTTAGCGTTGCCCCTCGTGTCATTCGGCCTGCAATATTGGGCTCTGACACACTTTTGATGAAGTTCAAGAGTCGGCTCGCGTTGGTTTCACAAAGGAATCAACAAGATGCAGCGAGCCCTTCGTCCATCGGCGCTGGTCCCTCACGGGTTAGATGTCGAGAGCGCCATCTGCGACGGCGACACGACCGTGATTACCGTTCGCGCCAACAGCGACACGAGTCTCTGCCCCGGCTGTGGAGCAGGTTCGAGAAGAATCCATAGATGCCTACCGTTTCCTGCGCCAGGCTGAATCGGTTGTGCGTATACTTCTGGGGCTCATCCCAAGAATGTAACCGAAACATTCGTCTACGCTCGTCGATCGCAATCGCCTGGCGGAACGCCTTCACGCTGGGATTCTGCTGAGTATTCGCCAGCTTCTCTAGACTGAATGTATAAAATCTGTCCGGCCGCGGGACGATAACACTCGCAACCGTGTCCCAGACCCCCACAAACGTGATCGTGGCCCATCTCGTCGAAGCAATTCGAGCAAACTGAGATGCAACGTCGTCGCGGGTTAGCGGTCCCTCCGGCTTTCGTTCGGCACCGACATCTACAGCGACGCCTTGATTCAACGCAGAGGCCCGACTTTCGGCTGCCGCATTGAGTTCAGGGGCGCGGCCACTGTGCGGCGGCTTTGCGTGTGGAGGGCCACGAAGTCGCTACTGCGCGGTAGGCCGATACAAACGGCGCGCCAAATAACAGAAGCCGTCAGGAACTGCCTCGTTGCAAATGCCCGTCGACCTACTCTGGATCGTTTTCGTACTCGTATGCATCGCAGAAGAGTCTTCCGTTGCGCCCCCAATCGTCTCGCTTGACCTCTGTGAAAATGAAATTGATGGTCTCGGGTTTGCACTTCGCGATGCGCGCGAACTCCCGCGTCAGCACCTCTGCAAGCTCACGCTTCTGCTCGAGAGTCCGTCCTGGAAACCAGTCTACACGAATGAAAGGCATGTCTGCTCCAACTTGTTGGTGGGTGAACTTCTCAGTTCGCTATCGCCGATCCAATGGGCGACACACCGAGGATCTGCGTAGCGATTGGGACGCGATAGATGGTACCTGCGCGCTCGTGTTGGCTCACAGATGAACCGGCCACGGCGGACCGAGCGGACATTTTGCGGCCTGAAGTCTGCCCCCGGTCAACCTTGGGCTCAGCGCGGCATCCAGAACCCACGATTTCATCTTTCGGCTGTCTTGCAATCCTGAAGCACATCTCAGACGGGCCCTATCAGCATGCGGTAGCGGAACTGATCGATAATCACCGCGAGAATGAGCAGCCCGCCGAGAAGAACCATCTGCAAGTAAGAGCCGATCTGCGCGATGTTCATGCCGTTCTGGACCAGCGCGATGAAGAACGCACCGAGCACGACGCTTTCGACGCGCCCAATGCCACCGCGCAATGATACGCCCGCGATGACGCAGGCCGCGATCGACTCGAGTGCCATCGCCCCGCCAAGATTGGACTCTCCCGACTCGACGCGGGCCGTGAGCAAGAGGCCGGCGATGGATGCAAGAAGCGCGCTGAACAAATAGGCCAGGAACAGCACCTTCTTCGTATTGATCCCCGACAGATGTGCAGCTTTCATGTTGCCGCCGACAGCGTAAATCTGCACGCCGAGTCGGGTGCGGTTCATCATAATCCAGGTGACGAGAATGGCAGTCACCGCAACGACGACCGGAACCGGCACACCGAAAATTCGTCCGAAGCCGAACGTATTGCCGAACTCGACAGGCAGGCGCGACACCGGCACACCACCGGTCAGATAGAGCGCCAGTCCCGCGCCGACCGACTGTACACCAAGTGTCATGATGAAAGGCGATACGGCGAATTGCGCGATGCCGAGGCCGTTAGTACAGCCGATGACCAGTGCGGCACCGACTCCGGCCAGACTGCCAATGACGATCACGAGCCAGATATGTTCCGGCATCATCACAGCCAACGCCACCATGGAGAGCGCGCCGACCACGGAGGTGAGCGCGATGGCCGTGCCGACCGCAAGATCGAAGCCGCCGGTGATTAACACAACCATTTGCCCGATCGATACCAGGATCAGATAGACCGACTGTCGCGCCACATTGGTCAGATTGCTGACGGTCAGGAAGTTGCTCGAAGCCAGCGAAAACAAGATCAGAGCGGCCGCCAGAAAGAACGGCAACACACCGATCCTCAGAAAAAGCGCCTTGAATGCGTGGACCGCGGACTGGCCAAGCGTTGTGGTGGGACTGTTATCCACCGCGTCAGGCGTGCTCATCCAGTGGCCTCCTCGACTCTTTGAAGAAATGACGAAGCACCACGTCCTCGACGAGATCGTCCCCCTCGAGCTCGGCTGAAATCCTGCCGTTGGAAAAAACGAGCAGCCGGTGCGCCAAATGCATCACCTCCGGCAGGTCGGAGGAAATGACGACCACGGCCTTGCCTGCCTCGGCGAGGTCGCGGATCAGAAGATAGAGCTGGCTGCGCGTCCCCATATCGACGCCGATCGTCGGCTCGTCGAAGATATAGATGCGGCGGTCCTGTCCCAGCCCCTTGCCGAACAGGACCTTCTGCTGATTTCCTCCGGACAGCGCTGCGACCGTCTTCGGCATCGAACGTCGCGCGAGGTCGACGCGCGCGCCGATCGCATCGGCCACGGCGCGCGTGCGGCGCAGCGACCTCAGACCGAACCGCCCGGCCAGATCAATCCGATCGAGCAAATCCAGCTGTATGTTGTCGCGCGGGGAGGCCGAGAGCACGAGCCCCTCCGCCTTGCGGTCGGGCGACATGTAGAAGACGCCGGAATGCAACAGCTTGCGCGTCGGCGAACCGCTGACGTTCTTTCCGAACAGGACGACCGTTCCGGCCTTGAGAGGCTGCAACCCGAGAATGCTGCGCCAGACCCGCGATTTGCCCGACCCGACCAAACCGGCCACGCCCAGCACTTCGCCGGCTCGCACATCGATGTCGACGCCGTTGACGCCTGCGGCGTGAACGCCGCGCATTGACAAGACCGTCTCGCCGTCGGGCTGGCGGTTGATATGCGGATAGACCTTGTCGATCGCCCTGCCCATCATCAGGGTCACAAGAGCGCTTTCCGATGTCGCCTTCTGATCGACGGTTGCGATCAGCTTGCCGTCGCGCAGCACCGTTATTCGGTCCGCTATTTGCGAGAACTCCTGGATGCGGTGTGAGATATAGACGATGCCGACGCCACGCTGGCGCGCCTGCCTGATGAACCCGAACAGCCTTTCCGTCTCCCGTTCGGTCAATGAGGCGGTCGGTTCGTCCAGAATGAGGACGCGGGCCTTCGCGTGAATCGCCTTGGCGATCTCGACCATCTGCTGTTGAGCGCGCGACAGCCGCGATACGGGCAGACCGACGTCTATGTCGAAGCCAAGCGTGCCGAACAATGCACGGGTATCGCGCTCCATGGCCTTGCGATCGATCAGCAGCCCGCGCTGCAGCTCCTGTCCGAGATGTACGTTCTCGATCACGGTGAGTGTGGGAACCAGCGACAGCTCCTGAAAGACCGTCCCTATGCCCGCTCTGCGGGCGTCCTGCACGGATCGGAAATGAACTTCCTCTCCGTTCACACGCAAGATGCCGGCCGTGGGACGATAGACCCCGGACAGGATCGAGATGAGCGTGGACTTGCCGGCGCCGTTTTCACCGAACAGCACATGGACTTCGCCATGCCTGAGTTGAAAATCGACGCCGGACAGGGCTTTGACGCCCGGAAAGTCCTTGGAGATCCCGGTCATCTCGACCAGAAGCGGCTCGCCCAAAACGGTCAACATCATCACCAACCGACGCTGGTTCTGCCGGACTGGACCGGCCGAACAATCAGTTCACCTTGAACAGGGGCTTGAAGTCTTCCGGCGGCAGGATGCTCGTGCGCGAAACGCCGTTCACGTTCTGCTGGTCGACAACGAATATCTTCGGACCGACATGTTTGATGTAGTCATTCTTCTCGAGAATGCGCACGGCCTGGTCGATCGCGATTCGGCCCTGAACGACCATGGAGTCCGCGGGCGCCGCAAGAATGAAACCACGCTTGATGCCGTCATAGACGCCGGGCGTCATGTAGAATGCCAGCAAATTGACGGACCCCTGCAGGCCGCGTTCGCGGATGACGCCCTGCGCCGCCTCGGCGGTCACGGCGGTGCCGGCGACGTAGCGAATATCCGGATTTGATTGCAACACGTCCTCGACCAGCTTCTGCTGCACCTCCTTGCCGGTATCGCCATATTTCGCATCGAGCATTTTCACCGCGGAATCTTTGACAGCGTCCTGAAAACCCTTGTTCGCAGCTTCGACCCAGCCTGCGCCAGCCGGCCCCGGAAACCAACCAACCTTCACGTCCTTGCTGCCGGCTGGATGTTTCTTGGCAAGGTATTCGCCGGCCGAATGGCCCATCGTGTAGAAGGAGACGAGCGATTTGGCCGCGACGTCCGGCGATGAAATGCCGTTCACCACATCAATGACCGGGATCCCCTTCTTGCTCACCTCCGCCACCAGATTGTTCAAGCCATCGAGCGAGATCGCGCCGATCACCACCGCCTGCGCGCCGTTGGCGACACAATCCTCGATTTGCGAAATCTGGGTCTTGAGTTCGGTGTATCCGCCGGCGTTGAGCAAATTCATCGACACGCCAAGCCGCTTGGCTTCGTCCACAACGCCATAATCCACCCCGAGCCAGTAGGCGTCCTTCATGTGCGGAAACGACACGCAGATCTTCCAGGGCTGACTGGCCTTCGAAAGCGGCGTGTACAAGACCTCTTCCTGTTTGCCTCCGGCGGCGAAGGGCGGTTCGGTCTTCATCGCCTTGTAAGGAAACCAATCGTCTGCGTAAGACGAGCTGGCGAAAAGCGCGAAAACAGAACCGGTCAGCAGAGTTGAGCGGAGATTCATTTCACATTCCCCAGTTACGATTTCAGAGAAGCACGGAGACGTTCCAAACGACGGGCCTCGTCGGCCCGCGCGGCCAACGCCTGGTCCATGTTCACTTTGACGAAGCGCGTCGGCGTGTGCGGCTGCAGCTGTCCGATCAGATCCATGTCCGCCGCGATTATCGTGCCGACCATGAAATAGCCCCCGCCGGAAACCGCATCGCGATGCAGGATGATCGGCTCCGTTCCGCCGGGCACCTGGATCGATCCATAGGGATAGCGGCTGTCGACGATGTTCGACGGATCCGAGCCTGCGCCGAAAGGCTGCCCGCGTTCGACAAGATCGAGCTTGCGGCCGCCCTTGAACCGATAGCCCATCCTGTCTGCCTCGTTGGCGACCTTCCATTCGTCGGAAAAGAATGTTTCCTTCGAGGCTTCCGTCAAGCGATGCCAGTAAAGGCCAGGCAAGGCGCGCAGTTCGGCCGGTGTGCCAGGTTGGCGCCGCAAGCTTTTGTCGACGCTGCGGCCCTCATGCGAGAGGCTACCGTCGCCCACCGGCAGTTCGTCGCCCGGCTGAAGCGGCCGCCCCTTGTAACCCCCCAGGGCGCCGATCGGATAGGTCGAGCGGCTACCCAACTGCACGGGAACGTCAATGCCGCCGCTGACAGCGATGCATATGCGCGCTCCCGACTCGAGGAAGTCGAATGTCAACGTCTGGCCGGCCTTGACTTTGAGCGCGGTCCAGCCGGGCTGCTCGGCCCCGTCCAGTTTGACCGGCATGGCAGCGCCAGTGACAGCGACGAGCGCGTCCGCGGTGAACTCGAGCTGAGGCCCCACAAAAACTGCTTCGAGCCCGGCGGCGCTCTCGTCGTTACCGACCAGCAGATTTGCCGCTCGCATGGCGTAGCGATCCATCGCGCCGCCGAGCGGAATTCCGAGATGAAAGTAGCCGGGACGCCCAAGATCCTGAACGGTGGTGGAAAGTCCGTGATGCACGACCTTAATGGCCATTGAGAACGCCCTCCAGTTTGGCGTTGTAGCCGTCAATGTCCTTGGTGAATTCGCGCAGGTCGAAGCTGACGTCGCGAATGGGCGGCGCGAACCGGCCACTGTCGACCTCCTCGACAGCCTGGTCGTAGGCGGCACGGTCGACCGGCTTGAACTTCACGATGTCGCCAGGCCGGAAGAACACCATGAAGTCGCGCAGGTAGCTCGTGGTCTGGGTCGGATCGAAGATCGGCATCGGCGTGACGCCGAACATCTGATAACCGCCCGCCCCGCGCACCGAATAGATGCAACCGAAACAACCGCCGTGACCGATGGTGAGCCGCGGCGTGTCGGTACGAGGCCGCAGATATTTCGGCACCTGAATTTGCCGCCGCCGCTCGACCATCTGGTACATGAACGGAAGGCCGGCCACGAAGCCGACCATCGATACGAACCAAGGCGAGCCGGCGTGCGCCGCGATGAAGTCGTCGACCGAATTGTAGTCGTTGATACGGGCAGCATATTCGAGATCGGTACTGGCCGGATCCTGGTGGCGTTCACGAAAACGCATCAGCGTCTCGCGCGTCCAGGGATCGTTGTATAAAACCGGAATTTCGATGATGCGTGTGCGGATGACCGGTTCGGAATTGGCCGCCGCGCCCTCTATGGACATCACCTCACGCAGCAGGTCGTCAGGCTTGATGACGTCTGGATCGAACTTGACCTGAAACGAGGCGTTGGCCGGACATATTTCAGTAACCCCTCTGATCTTGCTGTCGCGGATGCCGTTGGTCATCGACAGGCTTTTGAAGAAAGCATCGAGCGACATCTCCTCGTTGCACTCAACGAAAAGATGTTCGTCGCCCCCGAATGAATATCGAATACCCATCACGCCACCTCGGACTTGGATTGGGATTGTCTGCTGAATTCGGCTTCGAGCCAGCCTTCGAGAAAGCGCGTATGAAACGCCCCGCGACGCACGCTCTCGTCATTGGCCAGAGCAAGATGCAGCGAAACCGTCGTTGGAACGCCGCCAATCTCCAGATGTTGTAACGCCTTCCTCAGCCGATCGAGGCACGCATCGCGGCTTTCCGCCCAGACGATCAATTTGCCCAGCAACGAGTCATAGAAGGGCGGGATCGAATAGCCGGCGTACAGCATCGTATCGAAGCGGACGCCTTCGCCTTCCGGCACGTTGAGTCGGGTGATCCGGCCTGGCGTCGGCATGAAGTCGCGAGACACATCCTCGGCATTGATGCGGCACTCGATGGCGTGGCCGCGCGGTACGATGTCGCGCTGGTCGACGGACAGCTTGGCACCACCGGCAACACGGATCATTTCCTGCACGAGGTCTATGCCGGTGATCATCTCCGTCACCGGATGCTCGACCTGAATGCGGGTATTCACCTCAATGAAGTAAAATTCCTGCGTCTCGTCGTCATAGAGATATTCGACGGTTCCGGCACCGCGATATTTCACTTCCCGCGCGAGTGCCACAGCGCTGGCGCAAAGCTCCTGGCGAACGCTGTCCGGGAGCAGGAAGGCTTGCGCTTCTTCCCACACCTTCTGGCGGCGGCGCTGCAGCGAGCATTCACGCTCGTAACAATGCACGACATTCTCGCCGTCGCCGAGTATCTGCACCTCGACATGGCGCGCACGAGCGATGACCTTCTCCAGATAGAGTCCGCCATCACCGAAGGCAGCCAGAGCCTCGGCCGACGCAAGCGGGTATTGGCTCTCGAGCTCGGCCATGTCGTTGGCAATGCGGATGCCGCGGCCTCCACCGCCGGCAGCAGCCTTGATCATGATCGGAAAGCCTGTCTTGTCGGCAATTTCCCGTGCGGCACCGATCCCGGATACGCGCCCATCGCTGCCGGGCACTGTGGGAACCCCGGCCCTTTTGGCGACTTCGCGTGCGGCGACCTTGTCGCCGAGCAGGCGGATTGCATCGGCCCTGGGGCCGACGAAGATTATCCCCGCCGCTTCGACCGCATCGGCAAAATCGGCGTTCTCGGACAGAAATCCGTAGCCTGGATGAATTGCGTCGACGCGGGCGCTCTTGGCGGCACCGATCACGGCGTCGATGTTGAGATACGACTTCTTGGCGGCCGGAGGGCCGATGTCGATCGCCTCATCGGCCAATTTCACGGCGAGCATGTCCGCATCGGCGGCGCTGTGGACCTGCACGGTCCTGATGCCGAGCGCCTGGGCCGCCTTGATGATGCGAACCGCGATCTCGCCCCGGTTCGCGACGAGAAGCGAGCGAATGGTCATTCGTCCACCTCGGCGATCACCTGGCCGGCCATGACGGGGTCTTCATTTTCGGCGACAAAGCGGATCGCCTTGCCATCGACGCCGGCATGAACGGCATGAAAGGTCTTCATGACTTCGATCAGACCGATCGTGTCGCCGCTCGACACGGCGTCGCTGTCCGACTTAAAGGGGGGCTGATCAGGGGCCGAAGAACGATAAAATGTTCCAGGCATCGGAGCTCGTATTTGCTTGGTGCTCATCAGACGATCCTCGGCTAATATGAGGTTGAAACGGTCGACCGGTTACCTTCGGCGCTTTCCGGAGCCGTTCATCCATGCGTCCCGCAGGGCGCAAGTCTCGTACGCATCCGTTCCCTGATCGGACGTCAGACGACATCGACATGCCGTTCGAGGACTCGCGGCCGGTGCAGGCATGCCGCCGATGAGGTCCCGGAGCTCCGGTCCACCCGCGGCTGCGTAATCCACCGCATCCGATGGCCCCGCTTCCAGCGCCATCCGGCTTTCACTTGGACCAGTCACCGCGATCTCCCATCTTGCACCTCATCACTCGCCGACCGCCCGGGCCTGGGCGCCCTTCGCAGTTACTCCGCCATTCTCCCGACGCGCGATTGGCCGATTTCCGTCAACTCGCGGGACCATGTGCTCAGGAATGCGCAAACTTCGGCTCCACGCCTTCGACGTCGACATACACAACGTCATCTTCGACCTTGATCGGATAGATCGCGAGCTCGGCATGATCGGGATTGATGCCCTTGCCCTCGACGACGTTGAACCGCCAGAGATGCGCGCGGCAGGTGAGGATGCAGCCGCTCAACTCGCCTTGCACCAGATCCACTTCCTGATGCGGGCACATCGCCTGCGTCGCGACCAGTTGCCCCGCGTCCGTATGCACCAGGAGGACGTCGATCCCACCCACGGTGTAGTTCATCATTTCGCCCTGCCAGAGGTCGTCGAGCGTACATACGCGTTGAAATGCCATTCTCGTCTCGTTCAGAAAAATCGATCGAAATGGATGCGTTCATGTGGGACCTGCTTCTCGATCACGAGCATCCGCAGGGTCGCGTCGACCATCGGTGGAGGGCCCGACAGGTAGTATTCGTTATCCGCCCAGGGGCCGCTGAAATCGCGGCCGACGACGTCGTGCACAAAGCCGGTGGGACCGCCCCAGCCCTGCGCGCTGTCCTCGGGCTCGGATACGACGATGATCTGGCGGAGTTCGCCGAGGTCCGGCGCGAGGTCCGAAACGTTCTTCAAGCTTGGGACATCGACGAGCCTCCGGCCGCCATAATAGAAGCGAAGCGTCCGGTCCTGCATCATGCCGGAAACAGCGAGGCCGCGCGCCACGGACAACATCTGCGAGAAGCCGGCGCCGCCGGCGATGCAGATGACGTCTCGGTCGATCTCCGGCCGCGCGTAGGCTGTGCCGTAAGGCCCGTCGACATGGATCCCGGTCCCGGTCGGCAAACGAAACAGCGGGTCGGAAAACGCGCCTCCAGGCACGCGCTTCACGATGAAACGCCATTCGCCACGGTTATTCGGCACGTTGGCCATCGAGTACACCCGCTTCGGGCCGTCCGCTGTCAGCGACAGCAGTGCGTATTGCCCCGCGCGAAATTCGGCAGGCGTTTCCGACAACAGGACAAACTCGCTCATATCGGGCGTGAGTTGGATGATATCGGAAAGCTGGGCTTCGAAGCGCCTCGGCAGATGTTGCGACACATACGTGTCGTCGGTTCGGACCTTGATCGTACAGGCGCTGCTTGCCGACACGCGGCAGGCAAGATAGCGCCCGCGAGCACGATCACGCTCCGATTCCGCCGGCGTAAGGTCGGCCGGCACGACGAGATTGCCGGAGATCAGCTGGAACTTGCAACTGCCGCAGGCCCCCGCGTTGCATTCGTAGGGAAAGCCCACCCCCGCGCGCAACGCCGCGCGGAGCACGACGTCGTCAGATCCGACGTCGAACCGGCCCTTGCCGTCAGCGATCTCAATCGGAACCACGTCTGCCACTCCTACCGTCCTACGCAGCCAAGCCGACGCTCGCCCAATATTGACGCATATTCGCCAGCGCCGTCTTCTTGGCGGTCGGGTTGTCCGGGATGGCGTCGCAATACGTGCTGATGGCCTTGTCGGCCAGCGGCACCCATTTCCTCTCCCATTCGTTCAGAACGGAGCGGTTTGCCGGCTCTTGCATCGCCATCTCGATCAAGGCCGAGGTCCAACGTTGCGAGCGCGCGCTATCCCGCATCTGGGCGTCCGTCAGCAGAGGCAGCAGAGCGTCCTGGTTTCGCCTGCCCCCGATCGCCAACTGCTTGAGTGCGGCCTCCTCAAGTGCTGGCTTGAAGATCGCGTTCATGACGAAGAAGTTCTGCCCCCAATCATAGGTCGCCAGCATCTTTTCAGCGAGCTCACGGAAGCCCTGCCATTCCGGCCCGGTCTCCCAGTTCTTGCGTTCGTCCCGCGCAAAGCCTGCGTAGGGATGGGCGTTGGCGAGCTCGCGCGTCCGATAGGCGATTCGGGACAACCATCGCAGTGCATCGCCGCCCTGGAACATCGCAGCACCGCAGATCGTACTGGCCGGCGCGATGCTGGCGAGATAGCCGCAATTCATTTGAATGGCGTGCAGCGGATAGCGCAGCGGCGTGTAGAGCTTCGCAAGCAGCGGCACCCAGGCTTGAGGCAAGGCGGCGTCGTGCTCGTCGCGGGCGAATTGCTCCAGCAGGCCGTCGACATATGATTCCTGCCCGTCCTGCTGGATATTGTAGGTCCGGTAGACCGTCTCGTCGGGGTCACGAAAGGCGTTCCAGTTCTCGTGCTTCAACGGCGATCCGAACAGGTTCTTCGTGAACCAGTCGCCCATGAAGCCGTCGACATCCCAGGGATGCTCGGCGTCTCTGGTGTGCCACAACAGATTCGTCGACACGATTTCGTACTCGCTGGGCCGCCGACGTTGTGTCGCGAGATGGCTCCAGGTCTTGAGCGGGCGCAGTTGTGCTACTTCGGGCATGTTTGATCCCTGTCAGTCTATGCGTTGGTCGGTGTCGGACGGTTAGAACGACTGCTCGTAGTAGAACCGGATTGAATCGTCGCTCGTCTCGACCTGCCCTGCAAACGATGGCATGTTCAATTCGATCTCATTCATCTGAAACGGGCGCCCCAGCTTTGACTGGATTGTCTCCCGCCGCAGAATGCATTCGCCCTCGAGTTCGATCCGTATGTAGGACGCTCGCGAGCTCACCAGGACCTGCTTGCCCGGATTGTCGTCCTGAACCGCCTCGACGATCGCGTCGGCCATCTCCCCGGCCTGAATGACGGGACCGACGAGATTGCGTGATTTCGGAGTTGTCATTGCCATCTCTCCTGCTTTCACGCGAAATAGAACTTGACGCAGTCCATCGGCTCGAGCCCGCTGTCTGACAACTTCATGTCCAACGGAAAGTGTTTGTCGCTGCCTTCCTTGCGGGCGTAGATCGTCTTCCCCGGCTGGTCGGCAATGTGAATGCCCACGGCGTTGACCGCCGCTGCCTGGCCCACCTCGGCCATCGTCTGCTCGGTGTCGACGGGAAGCAGCTTCAACACGAAATCGCCCTCGAAATTGCATACTAGCGGAAACAGTGCCACGATTGATCTCCTTGCCTTCGTATGACCTAGGCGGCCTCGCCCTTTTTGGCGGTAGCCCAGCTGAAATCGTGCGCGTCCTGGCCGCCGTCGCTGATGACGCCGAGGCCCATATAAGCGAGCACGCCATCCAGATTGGCCGGCTCGATGCTGCCCGACAGGAAGCGGTCCACGAGAGATTGGTGGCGGGCGTAGCGCTGCGGATCCTGCTCGAAGATCCATTGATCCACTTCCGAGCCGAAGTGATACTTGCGCCCATTGTAGGTGAGCTGGCGGTCCTGCAACGTCCTGCCGGGCGTACCGACGATCGGATTCTGAGAGATGTTGCAAATCACCGGCAACGTGCCTGGTACAGTCTTCTCGAAGCGGCCGGCCCTGACGTTTTCGCTGATGGTGTCCCAGCACTTGCCGAACGTATCGTTCCACCCCGGATACTTCTCCTCCAGCCAATCGCGCTCGTCGGGGCTCACGCCGGCGGCCGGCGACCACCACAGCGTCGGGCGCCACGACCAAGTGCCCAGCTGCTGACCGTGATGGTGCTCGTCAAGATCGCGCATGAAGATGTCCCAGTACCAGGGCTTCTCCAGACCGAGATCCTCCAGCGAGCGCGCGAATTGAGTGATGATCCACTCCTGCATGAACTCCTTGAAAGACCCCTCGCGCTTGTCGAGCGGCAGGTAGTAGTCCATGGGAATGCCGGTCAGGATCGCGAACAGGCGCGACGAGCGCCAGAACGAGATATCGACCATGCGCTGGGCTTCGGCCTTCTTGCCCTGCTCGATCAGAATCTTCAGCGTGGGCGTCCCGATTTGAGCATGACGCGCCTCGTCCGATTGGATGCTTTGGATCAGCTTGGCAAACTTGAAATCGCCAGCATGCGTCGCGTCGGACGCAAGGCCGATGAACTGAAGGTTGGTGAAGCCGGTCTCGAACGAGAAGTTCATCGCCAGCGAGGTATCGATGACGTTGCGGGTCATCATCATGTCGTCGAAGAAGCGGCGGGCTGCGAGCGTCACCCAATTGTTGGTGTTCATCGAGCGATGAGCCCAGTCGAACTGCCGATCCTTCGAGACGTACTCATGGGCGAAATAGAGCTGGATCTGGCCATGGCGGACTTCGTCCAACATGCCGAAGGTCGCCATGTTGCGCATGCCGCCCGCGCGGCCAAAGCGCAACAAGCGGGCGTTCTGCAGCGCGGCGTTATACTCGACCACGGAAACCGCTCCGTAGTGCTCCTTCAGCGTGGCGACCCAGCCCGGGTCTGCCGATGTGAACAGGTCCATGCGCTCCAGCGCGGCCTTGACCGAGTATGTGCCCGAATCCTTCTCACGCTGCATGCCGACATATTCGCGATACGTGACCTTGTAGGGCTCGTCATAGGTCGCCCAGATGTGCTCAGGGATGCCTCTGGTACCGGCATATTCCTCTGGAAAAAGCTCGCTTTCAGGGACGTATTTCGGAGTCCAGTTCGTGTCGCGGGCCAGGTCGTACCAGTCTGAACGTTCGAGCATCGTTGCTCCTCCGTAAGTGGGCTGTTCACACGCCGTGCGGTTTGGTGTTGAGCGGCCCTTCGCCGCCCGGGTAGCAGAACGTGATATCCGGCGAGTAGAAGCCGAAGGTCACATCGAGCGGCTGCTTGGGACGCAGCGCATAGACCGGATGCGACTTGTCGAGAAACTCGATCGCGTTAACCTTGAAGTCGACGGCGGCCTTCATCACGAAAGGATATCGGCCGCTCACCAGAACCCCATCGACGCGGGTGACGTATCGCAACTGACCGTTCGCGTGAGCGCCGGCACCGACCCTGGCGGTGCTGCTGGTGCGGATCACCGGTTTGCCGCCGACGAGGGTGGTTGCGATCAGCTCGTCGCCCTTCCATTCGAAAACCGTTTCGCCGGCGGCGGCCGGGACGCCACGCTGCAGAGCGTAGTCGATCATGTCCGGCGAGCTGTTGAAATAGTGGGTCCACCAGCGCCCTGGCGTACCGGGCTGCGCATCCAGCCCTTCCAGATCAACGCCGAGATAAGTCAGCGAATAGGCCCCGAAAGATCCTGGAAGCCCGCCATTGGACGTCTGCGCGGGATCGTCCACGATATACTGGTTCAGATAAACGCAGCCACGCGCTTCGGGCTTCAACCCTTCGGGAACGAGCGACCTGGTCGCTGCCGGATCCTCCGGGACCCAATCGAGGTACAACATCCGGGCATTTGCAATGAGTTGCGGTGCGACCAACGGATTGCTTGGCATCTTCCCGTCCTCTTCAGCGGCCTTGCTAGTTTGTTGCCGGAAGTAAACCTGAGGAACGCTGAAGCGGTCCAATCGTATTTTCAAATACCAGGTCGATGAGAGAAGCTATGAAACGCGTTTGACGAACTGGCTGCTAACTTTTTGATCGTGCGCGCTGAAAATCGATGCAAACCACGCAACGACGAAATCGCCCACGCCGTCGCTTCGGCTGGGCGATATCGTCTGTCAGATCTGACGACACGTCGTCAGGCGCGCGATGAGTTCAATCGATACGCGACACGCTGCTCAGGCAGCGCTCCGCGCTCCCGCTTTTCCTGGCGCGGCGATGGCGACGCCGTTCGCGGTGAGAGCCTCGCGGATCGCGACCAGCAGATCGACCGATCCAGGCGTGTCCGAATGAACGCAGATCGACTCGAATCCCACTTCGATTTCGGGACCATCGACGGGCTTGACCTTGCCCTCCAGACACGCGTGCACGACCCGCTCCGCAACCGATTTCGGATTGTAGTCGTCCGGCTTGCGCGTAAAAACGATCTTGCCGGTCGTGTCGTATTCCCGATCCGCGTAGAATTCACGGACGACAGGCTGCCCAAGCATTTTCGCGATCCTGTAGGTCTCCGACGCGCCCATGCAGTAGATAAATGCATCCGGCGCCACACGCCGCATCATCTTGACGAAACCTATCGAGGCGGCCTCGTTGGCTGCGAGCTCCATATAGAGTGCGCCATGCGGCTTCACGTGCTGAAGCGTTCCGGCATGCAGGCCGACGAATTCCCGTAAGGCGCCGACCTGATAGATGATGTCATTCACCATCTCTTCTGTGCTCTGAACGATGCGGCGGCGACCGAAACCCTGAAGATCGCGGAAACCCGGATGCGCGCCGATCGCGACGTTGTTCGCCGTCGCGAGACGGACTGACTGGTCTATCAGATTGGGATCGCCGGCATGGAAGCCCGCCGCGATATGGGCCGAACTGATCATCGTCATCAGTTTGGCGTCATCGGTAGCACCCAGCTGCCAATTTCCGAACCCCTCTCCCATATCGCAACCCAGATCGATCGTCGTTTTCCGGCTCATTGTCAGTCCTCCTGCTGAGGCAGAGATACACGGCCGGCATCGGGATTAACAATCAGAAGGGACGATCTTGAAATTCCGGAAAACTGATAATGAACGCTAATGCGGGTCAGCTAACGTGGCGTCTACGATGCCAGAACCATGCCGGCATACATCGCAGAACAGTTGAGCGTCGCGGTTAAGGCCCGCCGCACGGTTCCAGGCCAGCCCGATATCCATACTTGGTATCGGATCGGCAATATCCACGGCGACCAGCCGAACGCCATCGAGCGACCAGGGACGATAGACCATGTCAGAGAGCACGGCTACGCCGTGCCCCTCCGCAATCACGTTACGTATGGCCTCCATCGAGGAGGTCCGGAATATGACATTCGGCTCGAAACCGGCCCGCTCAAAATAGGTCTGCGTCGTCCGCTCAGCGTCATCGACCGTCAACATGATGTACGGCTCGCGCTCGATATCGCGCAAATTTACGACCTTACGCTCGATAAGCGGGTGATTGGCAGGAAGCCAGAGCCGCCGCTTTGACCTCACGAGTAGCTCGCTTTCGATTTCGCTGACGTGCTCGAGCGGCGACAGAAGGCAGGCCGCGATCTCCAATTCTCCGGACATCAGTTGGTGCTCGATCTTCGGCCGCTCCAGTTCGACCAGCTTTACTTTAATGCCGGGGAAGATCCGAGCAAATCGCGACAACAGTGGCGTGATGAAATAGCCTGCGACCGTATGCGTGCAGGCAAGCGTCAACTCGCCGTCCAGGTCACGGCGCACTTTCTGCGGGGCGAGCATCGCGTCCACGGCGACCGCCAGCACCTTCTGAGCGTGTTCGAGGAAGACGGCGCCCTCGTAGGTGAGGGATACGCCTCTCGGCGACCGACTGAACAGCTTGACGCCCACATCCATTTCGAGTGTCTTGATCGCCTCGGTGACCGCAGGTTGCGAGGTGAACAAGGCTGCGGCTGCCTTTGAAATCTGCCCGCTTTCGGCGACTGCTATAAAGACACGGAAGTGGCGTAGAGATACTCTCATTGAGTTGATCCCGTTTTTCAAAAATGACTCACGCCGACAAAATGAAGCCTCTGCAAATGTTATGCCGCCGCGCGGAGCGGAGGATGATCGAAGTAGGCTCGATCATGGGTGGCGCCGTCAAGGCTCTGACGTGCCCCCACCAAATTAGGCCAGTTTGATCTGGAATTTTCCATTTATGATCCCCTGACGGGGAGAGGAGAGTTCCATGAAGGCATCGAAGTTTTCAGAAGCGCAGATCGTATTCGTTTTGAAGCAGGCGGAAGATGGCTCGGCAGTCGCGGAGGTCTGCCGCAAGGCCGGGATCAGCGAGGCGACTTTTTACAACTGGCGGAAGAAGTATGCAGGCCTGATGCCCTCGGAGATGAAGCGCCTGCGTCGGCTGGAGGAAGAGAATGGTAAGCTGAAGCGGATCGTAGCTGACCTGTCGCTGGACAAGGCCATGCTGCAGGATGTGCTCTCAAAAAAACTCTGAGGCATGGCCGCAAGCGCGAGCTTGTCGACAGGGTGTGCGGCGACTGGAAGGTATCGATCAGGCAGGCCTGTTCGACGCTCCGGATCGATCGCGCACTTTACGTCTACAAGTCCAAGCGCGGCGACCAGGCCGCTCTCAAGAGCCGGATCAGGGAGATCTGCGAGACGCGGGTGAGATACGGCTATCGCCGGGTCCATGTCCTCCTGCTGCGTGAGGGCTGGGACGTCAACGTCAAGCGTGTCTACCGTCTTTATAGGGAGTTGAGCCTGCAATTGCGCCACAAAACGCCGAAGCGTCGCGTGAAGGCCAAGCTGCGTGAGGATCGAACAGATGCTGTCCAGGTCAACGAGACCTGGGCGATGGACTTCGTGCACGACCAGCTCGCCACCGGCCGCAAGATCCGCGTGCTGACGATCGTCGATACCTTCAGTCGTTTTTCGCCCGCCGTCGATCCGCGTTTCAGTTATCGCGGCGAGGACGTTGTGCTGACGCTGGAACGCATCTGCAAGACCGTTGGCTACCCCAAGACCATCCGTGTCGACCAGGGATCAGAGTTCATCTCCCGCGATCTCGATATCTGGGCTTACCAGAAGGGCGTCGTGCTGGACTTCTCGCGGCCAGGCAAACCGACGGACAACAGCTTCATCGAATCCTTCAACGGCAAGTTCAGAAGCGAATGCCTGAACACGCACTGGTTCCTGAGCCTTGACGACGCACGGCAGAAAATGGAGGATTGGCGTAGAGACTACAACGAGGTCCGGCCACATAGCGCGATCGGTAACAAGGCGCCGATATCGCTGTTGAATGGCTCATCGGCGCCCCCGCCGGCGTGAGCCTAACCCCGGAAAATTCCAGCTCAGGCTGGCCTAGTTTTGGGGAGCACTTCAGGGCGGCACCGAGACGATCATTCGGTCACGGCCTTTCATACTCGCGCTGTTCGGCCTCGGTGAGAGCTTTCTGCTGCTGCTCGTTCAATCGGCCGTTTCCGACCATCTGCAGATTTCCGCTCGGGTTATAGCTTCGCTCGTCACGCCGGGGCTGCTGCTGCCTGCCCTCCTCTTCGGATCCTCCTCCGTTGCCGCCGCCATAGCCCAGCACTTCGACGATGATCACCGAGGGCTGAGTGTTGCCGCTCCCTTGATTCGGTGTCGCCGTCTGTTGGGTCGCTGCCGTCGCATTCGACGTCGACAGGGCGGCGCTGATACTCGGCGCCTGCACGGTCGGGATACCCGACGACGTGCCCTGCACCTGGATATTCGCCGCATTCAGAATTTGTAGCGCCGCCAGATTAACATTGCCGGAGACGCGGATGCCCGCTTCGCCGGCGTCGATGGTGCCGAGCGGTGCGATCAGATCGACGTCGCCGGCTTTCACCTCCGGGATCGGGTTGAGCGTCGCGATGCCGGCGCCCGACGACGGCACCTGCGACGACAGGCTGACATTGCCGTAGCTGTCGTAGACGCGCCTCGGCGGGGTGTAGACCACGGTGGTCTTGGAGCCGCGCCCGGCATTGATGTCGCCTTCGGCAGACCAGGCGACGATGTTTCCGCCGAAGGTGGTCATGATGCGCGACAGACCGAGCAGGATGCTGCCCTTGCTGTACATCTGGATGTTGCCTTGGCCCAGCGTGACCAGCCCAGCCGACGCTGGCGGCACTTGTCCCTCGATGCCGATGATGGACCGTCCACCCGGTGAGAGCATCTGGATATCGCCGCCCTTCTGGGTGCGGACGCCGGAGCCGCCATACATGGTGATGTCGCCTGCACGCATGACAGGCTGTCCATTCCCATCCTGCCCCGGGAACAGCGCGGCGATGGCGTTGCGGCCGCGCAGATAGCTGCCGTAACGGGTGCTGGTGCTGTCGTTATATTCACGGCCGCCGGCGGTGAGTTCGGCGAAGTAGACCTGACGCAGGAAGATGCGCTGCCGCTCCGGCGCCAGGGTGCCAAAATAGGCCCGCGCCTCCGCGTCGGTGCCAGCAAAGCCGTAGCGATCCTTCAGCCAGGCCGCGAGCTCCTTCTGATAGGTCTTGGCGACCTTGCCGGGCTGCTCGGCCAGCGGCACACCTGCCACCGCCAGCCGGGCCGGATCGAGATAGAGCGACGCTAGGGCTTCGTAATCCGGTCCGGTCGCGCCGACGCCGGCCAGCAGCGCGATGCTGGCGCCCGGGCGGGTATCGCCCGCCGCGATCGCGCCGAGGCTGGTGATCGCACCCTTGTCGGCCTGGTACAGGTTGCGCCCCGCCGAGATTTCGAGCGCGCCGGGGCCGGCGATGTCGATATTGGCGTAGAGGATGTCGCGCCCCGCCGAAAAGATCGAGACGTCGTCGGGATCGCGGTGCACGATCAGGTTGCCGTGCGAAGCCCCGGTGATGGCGGTTCCATCTATCGTCACACCGGGCGCAAGGCCGGCAGCGACGATATCGCGGCCCGCTCGCACGACGACCGGCGCCGATGCATTGAGCCAGGTCGTGCCGCTCCGAAACGTCACCGTCTCGCCGGTGACGAGGCCGACGATGTCGCCTTGGCGGGCGTAGAAGCGCACGGGATCCGCATCGGCCGCGCGGTCGAGCGCGATTTTCGCATCGTTGGGGCCGAACACGAACAGCGACCCGTTGATCGGGTTGTTGGTGTTTGAGTTTGGATCTCGGATGCCGTTTGGCGACGCGTTGGTCACGATCAAGTTGATGTTGCCGTCAACGGCATTTTCGTAGCCTGCGAAGGCCGGATTGAACGGCGTCGGCAGTGCCGTGCCGGTACCGGACAGGCTGAACGCATATTGCCCGGCATAGATCGAATCCGACGCCAGCATCTCCAGCGAGCCATAGGCCGAGGGCGCCAGGGCGACCGTGACGACGGAGCTTACGAACGGCAAGGCGTCGCGTCCGTAATAGATGCTGCCGCCGAGCGCCGCCGCCCGCAGGATCGATGGATAGGTGAACCATCCGTCGGTGCTGTTCTGGTCGCTGTTTCGATTGGCAGAGCCGTTATAAATCCCCTCGGTGCTCGTCGAGGTGGTGGGCGTCAGATTGCCGCCTGCCGAGATCAGGTTGATCGCGGTGTGCTCGGTCCACAGCGTGAACCAGCTTCCGCCGCCGCCGGCGTAGTTGTTGCCGCCGGCCGAGAAGGCGGAATTGTTCGGCGTCACCGACCGGCCGGGATCGCCGGCGCCGCCGAGCACGAGATCGCCCCGGCTCTGCAGATAGACCACGGAATCGCCGGGGACCACCGTGATGCCGGATGTCGCCTGGGACCACGTCGCAGCATAGGGCTCGGCGCCCCGGATATCGGCGCTGTCGCGCACTCCGTAGATCAGGTTGATGCCGCCGATCGACGCCGCAGTGACGCTCATTGTGCCGCGCAGATTGATCAGCGAGCCGCCGAGGGCCTGCTTCTGGCTCGTGTAGTAGGTGATTGCGAGATTGGGATTGAGCGCGCCGGCAATCCGCATGTCGATGTCGCCGCCGCCGGTCAAGGCGAGCGATCCGTCGGCGCCGACGCGGCCGGTGCTGCCGACGGCAACCACCAGACCCTGGCTTCGATCCGCGCCGTTGGTCTCGCCGCCCGGGGCGCTGCGCTGCGTGATCGCGCCGGCATTGCCGCCGACGCGGACGGCGACATTGCCGCCGCCCAGCGCGCCGATGCCGGTGAAACCGACGAGATCGGGGATTTTGGAAATATAGCTCGTGTTCGGCGCGTAGGCGCCGAAATTGATCCACCACGAGGTCGCAATCGTATCTCTGACCGCCGCCGTGCCGCTGCCCTGGCGCCACAGCCAGTTGCCGGTCAGCACGCTCGACGGGCTTGCCCGGTTGGACTGACCGTAGATGTCGCCGATCAGATCGCCGCCCGCCGCGATCAGGACGTTGCCGCCGTGGTCCGGGTACCAGGCCTTATAGGACGCCAGTGCGGCGGTCGTGTAATCGTCATTGGAGCCGCCGAGCAGCGTGCCATCGGCCATAACGCCGCGGTCGAGCGTGTAGCTCGGATCGACCGCCGTCGCCGTGCCGGCGGTGTAGACGCCGTAGAGCGACTGCAATTTGACATTGCCGGCGGCGACCAGCGACAGGTCGCCGGCGCCGGTGCGGACCACGCTGAACGAGGGCGCGACCACCGTGGTCGTTGACGGCAGGCTGATCTTGCCGAGGTTCTTCTGATCATAATCCGCGAAATTGGATGGCATGCCGAAATCGGCCCAGGTGTAGTTGGAGTCGCCGTAAAGCGTGCCGATTTGGCGCATTGTCAGATTAACCAGTTGGCTCTGCTGATATCCGTCTGGCAGACCGTCGAACGCCACGATGGCCGCCACGCCCTGCGCGGTCAGGCCCAACTCGATATTTCCGAGCGAGGGATCCCAGAAATTGGCCGGCATCCCGTAGTAGAATACGATGTCCGACCATGGGCCGCCCAAGAGCGTCGCGATTTGGTCTTCCGACTTTCCAATCAGGTCGTTCAAGGTCAAATAACCGTAGTCGGCGCTGATTGCCGCGAAAAGAGCCTCCGCTCCCGCCTGGTTCAAATTGAGGACATCGCCAGCCGAGGCGTACCTCGCGACGTAGTGGGTGTCGGCCAGAATGATATCGCCCTTGCCGAGGGCGTTGCGCGCCCGCACATTGGCCGAGCCGAGATCGGCGCCGGCCACCAGCGTCAGGTCCGACGAGCTCGCGCCGGCGGCGAGCATCCGGGCCAGCGCCCAGTTGCGGCCCTGGCTGCCGTTGGTGGTCCCGCGCAGCTCCACCGCATTGCCGTCGACGAGCTTGACATTGGTCTGGGCCGGGATCAGCGACCCGGCGGCGAGCGTGATCTGCGCGGTGGAGGTCATATCCACCGGCAGCGGCACGCCCTTCGGCCAGACCAGCGCCGCAAAGCTGGCGGCGCTCGACAGCACCGTGCCGGCGCCGAGCTGCATGCCGGCGGAGAGCGTCACTGCATTCGGCAGGATCGTGCCGGCGGCATAGGCCACCGAGCCGTCGGCATTGTAGATGGTCGCCTGCACCACCGTGCCCGCCGACAGAGCCAGCGAACTGCCCAGGGTCGCGCGCACCGGCAGCACCGTGCCGGCCGGCAGCGGAATCGCGCCGGTCCTCTCGGTGCCGAAATAGGCCGCAAGGTCGTAATTGAGCGTGACGCCGGCCTTGAACTCCGTTCCGGCCTCAAGCGTGACCGCGGTGGGCAGCACCAGATCGCCGCCATAGGGCACAACGCCCTGCTCGAGCCGCCAGCCCTTGACGTCGTCGGGCGTCGTCGTCGGCGGCGCGAAGCCGTCATTGATGGCGCCGCGGATATTGAGATTGCCGATGGCGCGGAGGTTGAAGGCGCCGGGCTCGCCGAAGCCGCGCAGAGCGGGATCAATGCGGTTGGCGTTCGGCCCGTAGCGATAGCCGGACAGATCGAGATCGCCGGCCACCGTCAGGTCGCCGTTCGGATTATCGGCGCTGACCTTGCTGACGATATCGACGCCGGGACGCAGGTGATAGTTGCCGAGACCCGCGAGCCTGGCGCTCAGCGAAGTATTGGCGCGCGCGGCGGTGATGAAGGCTGTGTTATGCGGATCGATGCCACCGGCGATGATCTGGTCGGTCAGGGGATCGACGATACCGTCGAGATAAGCCTGCGTGATCTCCTGCGGCTTGTAGCCGGTGACGTCGGGCGCGGCAGCGAGCGGCGCGTCGTCATAGATACGGAACGCATTGACCGCGACGGTCTTGGCGCCCCGGATCAGCGGTGTGCCCTGCACATTGACGGCGACGTCATTGGCGCCGTTCCCGGCGCTATCGAGACCGCCCTGCCCGCCGCTGCCGCCGAGGCGCGGTGCGTTGAGCGTCAGCGTGCCGCGAGCAATTCCGTCATTGCGATAGGCACCTGCGCCGGACTCCACATTGGTGCCGGCGCGCAAATCGACGGCCGCATTACTCGTCAGCGTCAGCGTGCCCCTGCGCGTTGTCAGGTCTATGACGGCGCGGTTCGGCGCCTCGATGATCTTGCCATAGCTGTCGAAGCGCATCCCGCTGCCGTGGGCGTCGAGCGTGCCGTTGATGGTCAGGTCACCCATCGCAGCCAGCCGGATGGTGCCGACCTGATAGCCGCTGGCGTCGATGGTGCCGTTGACGGTGAGGCTGCCGCCGTCGAGCGTGATCTCGACGTCGCGCGCCTTGACCTCATTGCCGACGACGAGGCTGCCCTGCTTGATCTGGAAGCGGCGCGCGCCGAACAGCTCGCCGGCATTGAGCCGGGCATTCAGCCCCGCGAAATCGGCCAGCGTCTGCGCATAGACGCCGAGCTCGGCCGCATCGTAGGGCACATAAGTGCCGCCGGCGTCGTAAGTGCCGGTCGTGCCGCCGCGGAACGTGCCGGCGAGAGCGACATGGCCGGCGCTTGCGCCGAGCGCGGTGACCGTCGCCGCTCCGCCGCGATTGTGGCGCGCCGACAGATCGATCACCGATCCCGCCGCCTGGCTGATGTTGCCGGCGCGGCTGGTCATCGGCAGATCGCCGCCCCAGCCGTATTTGGTGATGTCGAAGAAGGCCACGGCGCGGCCCGACAGATCGAGTCGTGAATTGTCGCCGAGCACGATATCGCCCTCAGCCGTCATCTCCAGCCGCCCCGACGGCAGCACGACGCTGCTGTCGACGAAGACATTGGCGCCGGTCAGCTTCAGCGTCGCGCCGAGCGCATCGACACTCCCAGCTATGCCGCCCGATCCGACAACGCGGATATCGCCGCCGGCGGTGATGGTGTTGACCGAGCCGGCCGCGCCGGTGAATAGCGGCGTCGTGATCGTGAGATTGCCGCCGCTGTATTGATAGCCGGTCACCGCGTCATAGGCGCCCCGCCGGGCATAGACACCGAGCGTACTCTTGTTGCTCGAAGTCACAGAGCCTGCGGCCGCGATGTTGACGTTGGCGAAGCCGAGCGCGATGCGGTTGTCGACGACCGTGGTGCTGGGTTGGGTGTTGGGACCGTAACCGAACACGACCTGGTTCGCCACGATGTTGAGCGTACCGTCGCCGAGCCTATCGGCCATCGCCGCGCCCGGCGCCAGTGACGAGCCGGTCCAGACGAATTCACCGGCGCGGATCGTGGCGGTGCTGCCGGCCGCGCCGTAGCCGTAGATTGCCGGCGTCGTCAGCACCAGACGGCCCAGCGTCGATGCGTCGAGCGAGACGTCACCGAACACGTTGATCGCGTCACTCGCAGTGAGCGTGAGCGTCTCCAGCGCCGGCGCACCGATCGCGGTGTTGCCCGCCAGCAATCGCGCCAGCACGGCCTGGTTAAGGGTCAGCCCGGTCGGCAGGCGAGCGGCGGCCGCGGCTGTCGCAATACTCGCATCGGAGCCGAGATTGATCGCCGACAATCCCAGCACGAGATTGCGGGTTCCGTAGGAGACGTTGTCGGCGAAGGTGACGGTGCCCGCCGTCATCAGGCCGATGGTGCCTTCGGAGGCGATCGTCGTGATCCGGTTGCAGGCGGCGGTGACGCAGGCGCCGATCTTGATGTCGACGTCGGCCGACTCTGTCTCGCCCCGCAGCAACGTGATCACGCCATTGGACACGATCAGCGTGCCGGCGTCCACAACGTAGGGAGCACTGGTGTCGGTGCCCGGCGATCCGCGACCGATGGTGCTGATCGTCGCGCCCTCCTCGATCGTGATGGCGCCCCTCTCCTGGCGCCACGACCTTCCTCTCGAGTTGAAGACGATCTCGGCCGCCGACAGACGGGCGCCGCTGCGCAGGACGATATCGCCGAAATAGCCGTCGTTCAGCATCAGCCGCGCCGCGTCGAGCTTGCTGAGTTCGTCGGCGGAGACCGAGGCCGCCACCATGCCGGCGGTGGCTCCCTGGCCGGTCGCGAGGATTTCGCTGATGCCGGTGATCCCGACAGCCCCGCTATAGCCATTGCTGCCGGCCTTGGCCCGGATGCGCAGCGCGCCGTCGAACAGCAATTGCATGCGGTCATCGGCGCCGCGCGCCTTGGCGAGCTGCATGGTCAGCCCGCCGGCATCGGCTGTGATCCAGTCGCGCGAGACGCTGTTGAGCGCGGCATTCGCCAGCACGTAGGCGTTATAGGTCGTCTCATTGTAGGAGGAATGCGTGCGGACCTTGTCCGCCGCCGTGATGATGACCCGGTTCGGCAGCGAGGCGCGGATCGCCGTATTGGCGACGCCGAGATAGGCGCTGACGATGTACGAGCCGCTGCCGGTCGCAGCGACGCTGGTCGCGGCGGGATTGACGCTGCTCCCCAGCTCCACCCGATAGGCGCCCGGCAGCAGCGCATAGGTCGCGGGCATCAGCGTGTAGGTGCCGGCGGCAAGACCCGGCACGCCCTCGGGAATGCTGATCTGGCGGCCCACGGACGGCAGGCCGAAGCCCGCTTCCTGCACGACCGGCGCATAGCCGACCGAGCTGCTCGGCACGATCGCGTAGACCTGATTGCCCTTGGCGCTGTAGCTGTAACCGGGATTGGCATTGACCAGCGGCGTGGTCAGGATGTTCACTGAGCCGCCGCGCCCCGAGACGAAGCCGGCGCCGGTCAGGTCACCGCCGCCCGACAGGTCGATCAGCGAACCGGAATCGGCGTCGATATGCAGGCCGTTGAGGGTGATGGCCGGACCGGAAGCCGCGACCGTCGCGCCATTATAGGTGTAGCTGACGCCGTCGACCGTGCCGCCATAGGGCATCACCAGCCCGACGCCGCTGACCGAGGTGATGCTGCCCGGCAGCAGATGGATCGTATCCGTCTGCGGAACGCTCCCGCTCGAGACGCCGCCGAGCACGATTCGACCGAACGGCGCGCGCACCACGCCGCCCTGGTTGATCGTATCGGCGGCCAAAGTGAGGAGGCCGAAGGCGGAATAGGGCACGTCGGGATCGGTGTCGCCGTAGCGCAGAATATTCAGCACGCTGCCGACGAGAAGCTTGGCGTCGCTGCCGGCGATGTAGCCGGCGGTGATCGTCCCGGTTGCCCGGCTCGCCGGATAGATCTGGGCGGCCGTCACGGTGATATTGCCCGGCGTCTGCAGCAGGGCGCCCCGCGTCTGGGCTCCCGCGAGCATGCGGACATCGCCTCGGCTCAGAAGATCGACCAGCGCGAAGCCGCGGCGATCGAGGGTGTAGCTCTCGGCCTGGGTGTTGATGATCTTGTTGACGCCGAACACCACGCGGTCGCGGATATCGATGAGATCGGCGGCGACGGAGAAGACCGCGCTGCTCGACTGTTGCGACGGCGCGCCATAGCCCTCGTCCCACCGCACCGCGGGCAGCGTGTACATATCTTTGCCAATGCGCGTCACGCCGGCCAGCCGCACAGTGGGCGCCGCCAGCGAGACCCTTGAATCCGCGCCGGCATCGGCGCCGAGCGCGAAGGCGCCGGCATAGAGGCTCAGGCTCTGGTTCATGGCGAGCGTCACGTCGCCGTCGAACGAAATCAGGCCGTCCGACAGCAGCGACAGCGTGCCGAAGCCGCCGGCTTTGATGCGGTCGACGCCGAGCCGCGCAGTGCCGGTCACCAGGCCGGCTTTGGCCTCAGCCATCGAGCCGGCGCCGGCGATGGCGCTGTCGCCCTGAACGTCGGCGATGACCAATTCACGATGCCGCAGCACATCGCCGGATGTCGATAAGCTCAAATATTTCGCCGCCTCAAGCGCCAGCGCCAGCGTGCCGCCGGCGGCGTTCGCGCCGCCGGCCGCGGCTCGCAGCGCGCCGTCGAGATAGAGGCCGTTGCTGGACTTGATGACGATGCTGCCGCCGTTGCTGGCAACCGCGAGCGGCGTGCTGGCTCTCGGCAGCCCTGATCCGGCAATGTCGAGCACCGCGCTGGCGCCGGAGGCATCGAGCCGCGCGCCGGGCCGGATCACCACGAAGGCATTCGGCGTGAAGGATTCTCCGGTCGCCTCCCAGTCCACCGCGCCGCCGATCAGGATCGAGCCGCCATTGCCGACCACGCCATAGCGCTCGCCGCGCGCGTTGGTCGCCGTGACCGCGCGGGCCGCGACATCGAGCACGGCGTGTTCGCCGATCCAGAACAGGCCGGCTTTGTTGTCGCCGGTCCCCTGATTGAGGCTCGCCGCAGCCTGGGTCAGGCTGATGGTGCCGCCCGGCGCGGTCAGCGCGCCGTCGATGGTGAAGTTGGCGCCTTGCAGGCTGATCGACTGGCCGGCATCGACGCGGATCACAGCGCCGGTCTGAATGGTGATCGGGCCGCTCGCCGTCGTCAGGGTCCCCTCGCCGACATTGGAGCGCAAGGTCAGGCTGGCGCCGCCGCGCTGGGTCAGGCTGCTTTTGCCGGCGTCTTCGATCCATTCGGGCGGAGTCCAGACGCTCAGGGCGAGCGAGGGATCCTCGCCGGTGGCGACCGAGAAGGCCGCGTCCGTCAAGCGATAGACCGGCATCACCACATCGAGCCGGGCGCCGGCCGCGACCACGACACCCTGCCGGCCATTGATGTCGTAACTGGAGAACCCCGACTGCAACAGCGACGCGTCGATCTGCAGGATTTCTTTGACGGCCCCTGCGCGCTGGAGCACCGTGCCCGCCGCGATCAGCGTTCCGGCCGCGATCGTGCCGTCCGACGGCGCCAGCGTCCCGGCCGCCGCTGTCCGGGTGAAGGGGGTAACCGACGGCAGGCCATTCGGGAACGCCGCAGCCGGCAAGGTGTAGCCCGCCAAATAGCGCATATTGTTTGCAGCGATGCTGACGACCGTCCCCGCCGGGAGAGTCACGACCGTGTTACTGTAGATGTTGTAAGATGGGCCATTTTGGTTCGCGCCCGTTTTGATTGTGTAACTGTACATGCTTAAATTTGGCGCCGGTGGCGTCCAGTCCGCTGCCAGCGTCACGTATTGGATGCGCGCACCGCCGGTCAATGTATCGCCGGGCATGAACCAGGTGGCCTGATAGGAGTAACTCGCCGGCAGCACCTCGCCGGCCTTGACCAGATAGTCTTTGGCCAGCACCAGATCGGCCGGCGCCGTCTCGCCGGCGCCAAGCACGCCATTGGTCGCCAGCACCTTGCCGCCGATGGCGATCGCCGTGCCGGATTCGATCTTGAGCGTGCCGCCGCCGCTGACGCCATAGGCGCGGATCGTGCCATCGAGGGTCAGCAGGCCGTTGGCCGTCACCACGGAATTCTGCTGGTCGGCGATCAGCGTCACATCGCCGCCGCGGCCGCCCTTGGTCTTGCCGTTGGCGAGGATCGCCGCGCCCGACGAGACGTCGATGACGCTACCCGCCTGCAACGTCACGTCATGGGTCGAACGCAGCGTGACCGACCCGCCGTTGATGAAGGCCTGCTTCGGTTCGTCCTCAGAATCGAGCCCGGCGTTGACCCACAGGCCGCGCAGATCGAGCGTCGCGCCGGCTTCGAGGGTGATGGAAGACAGGCCATTCTTCAGCAGCGCCGCATAGGCGCCGCGGCCGCCGGCAGCGGCGCCCGCCAACACATTGTCGATCACCAGCGAGCCGCCGCGCGCGGTGACATCGGCCTTGATGTCGACCACCGCCGCGTTGAGGTTGATCTTGCCGCCATCGACGAGCGTGATCGGGCGATCGATGGTGATGCTGCCGGAGGTGCCGATATCGAGCCCGCCGAGATGGGCTGCATTGATGCGGTCGGCGTCGAACCAGGCGGTGTTGGCGCGGACCGACGGCAGCAGGTCGGAGGCGGACAGGCCGGCGCTGATATCAGCCACATCGGTGAAGCGGACATCCGAGCCGTAGGCGGCAACCTGATTTGGCGTCGCGTCATAGCGGGCGAGGCCGAGCGTACCTTGCAACGGCGCGGCATTCTGCGCCTGCTTATAGCCGTCAGAGAGGCCCGCGGCGCGCGCGCTCGACTGGCGTGCGCCCTTGACGACATCGGCAATGATCTCCGCTTCCATGATCGCGGTCGGCGTCGACAGGTTGAGACGGCCGGCATCGCGGCCGACGGTGTAGCCCTCCTCCCAGCGCCATGACGACGAACGGTCGAAGATCGAGGTCCAGATTTCGGTGAGTTGATCCGAGACCTTGCCCTGGATGTTGTGGGTGCGCACGAAACCGCCGGCGGCGGCGATGAACTTCATGCTGGCCGGCGCATTATCGAAACTGTATAGGCGACCGTCGCTGCCGATCAGCCTGGTCGAATAGATGCGACCGCCGTCATAGCTGACCGATCCGCCGGCAATGTTGAACTTTGCGCCCTGCTGCGCGATGACTTCCGGCGCTGCCAGCGTGACGGTGCCGCCGAGCGCCGCCCATTCGCCGATGGTGTGGGCGGTGTTGGCGAGATAGCCGCCGACTTCGAGCAATCCGCCTTTGGTGTAGTAGCGTTCACCGGTATAGCCGCCGGTGCCCGCGGGCACGAAAGTGAGATCGCGGACGTCGATCCAGACATTCTTGTTGACCAGGGCGCCGCTGTCGCGATTGACTGGCGAGTCACGGAGTTCATTGCCCTGGACGTTGACCAGCACCTGGTTGTCCGACATCGGCCGCACCACGCCCTGCACGCCGGAGACATCGACGATCGAACCGGCTCCGGCGAAGATGCGCGTGCCGGCGCTGACGGCGACCTGACCGCCTTGCGCCATGGTGAGCGAGCCGTTCTGGAAGTTGACCAGCCCCCCGGTGACGATCTCGACGCGCGACTGGTCGCGCCGATCGTTCGGTCCCGAGGCGGCGATTAGCCCATCGCGCTGCGCATTGAGCGCGGCATCCTTGGATTCCAGTTCCGGCACGATCCAGCTGAGACTCTTGCCGGTCATCGTCACGCTGCCGCCGGCATCGCTGGCTGCGTTCAACAGATGGATGGTGCCGCGCTGGTTGACCGACGTCGTGGAGAGCAGCACGCCGTCCTGCGTCACGCCCCGGCCGGCCAACGTGATGTCGCCCTGCTGCGACAGCACGATGCCCGTATTGGTCACGCGGCCGGCGGAACTGCCAGGCCGGATCGCCGGCGCGATCTCGCTGCCATTGGTGGTCGAGAACTGGTTGGCGTCGGTGCCGAAGCCCTTGCGCAGAATGAAATTATCGCCAGCCGCCAGGATGGCCTGCCCCTTCGGCGTGGTGATACCGCCGGCATTGCTGACCTCGCTGCCGATCAGCAAGACGTAGCCGCCGCCCGACGTCACCGAAGCGGGCGCCGACGTGGCGATCGAGGCGCCGGCCTCGACCACGACCTTGCCGCCGGCCGCCGTGAAGCTCGGCGCGTAAATGTTGTCGGTTTGCGTCGAATAGATGCCGCTGTTGCGGAACTGGGTATTGCTGAGATCGGCGGTCGAGGCGATCAATGAGCCGACATTGACCTGGCTGTTGCCGCCGAAGATGATGCCGCTCTGGTTGATGACGTAGACTTGGCCGTCGGCCTTGATGCTGCCGAGGATCTGGCTCGGGCCGGTCGATGCGTCGACGCGGTTGAGCGCGACCCAGTTGCCGTTGCCCTGCTGGTCGAAGGTCAGCGTGGTGCGGGCGCCGACATTGAAGGACGTCCAGTTCAGGATCGCCTGCTGCGTCGTTTGCCGGATATTGACCTGGGTCTGCCCCGCACCATCGATGCCCTGGGTCGGCGCATTGGCGCCTGACCAGGTCGCGAGATTGTTCGGCAACAGGCCACCGGCGCCGACGCCGTTCGGCACCGCGACAGGCGCGATCAGCGACGTCTGCTGCGCGGCCGCCGCCGACCGTGCGGCGGCCTGGATACCCTGCATGTCCTGTACTGCGCGCGCCGCGCGTGCCAGCGAATCCCGCGTCTGCTGCACCGCCGCCGCGGCCTGCTGCGCCGCTTGTGCCGCCGCGCCCGATGCGAGGTTCGGAGCCGAGACCGCGCCGGCGCTGCCTCCGCCATTCAGGGCGCGAGCATGAACCTCTGGCGACGCCGCCAGCATTGCAAGTGCGCTGGCGCCAACCATCAGCACCGCGCTGTGACGAAGAAGTCCATCAGACATGGACCGTATATGCCAAATCAACGCGACAGCCTCCCGAACAGAGGTTTGCGACTTGCGGTCACGACGGGACTTAGCTGGCATGCTGGCTCCAGAAGGCATGAGCTGTCCGACAACCCGTCAGCCCCTTATTAAGGAGACACCTCTCGACGCCGAACCCCTCAAGGATTTTTTCTAACGGATCTCGCGAACCAGCTAGCCGACCAACGCAAGGCCGCCGGGCAGATTCCGGACGCGCAGGCTGAAGGCTTTCTGAATCTGGGTAAGTGCCTGATCGGGCTCAACGATGTTGAAACGCCCGCTGACCGACAAGCGTCCGATGTCCGAACGGAACAACACGATCCGACCAGGACGGTAGCGATTCAGTTCATTCACAAAGTCCGACAGCGGCGTATTTCGGCAGATGATCAACCCGTCCTGCCAGGCCCCCGCGATGGCCGGGTCGACCGCGGCCACCTCGCCGAGGCCACGACTGTCGTAGATCACGCGCTCGCTTTGCTTGAGCCGAACGGTTTTCGCGTTCCGCGTCACTTCGATCTGATCGGAGAAACATGTCACGCAGACTGATGCGTCATCGAGTCGCACATCGAAACGTCCGCCGGCTCCGTGGGTCCGACCGTCGGCAGCGAGCACGTTGAACGACGACGCGTCCGCCGTGACACGAAACGAGGCCTCCCCGGCCACCAGCTCGACCGATCGGTCGTGGTCGCCACCCTTCATGACCAGGCTTGTCTTGGTGTTCATCTGAACCGATGCGACATCGGCAATGGCAATCTGCCGCTGTTCGCCCGTTCCGGTCCGAAAATCGGCTTCCAGTTCGGCAAGTGATGGCCACAGACGCAAAGGCGGGCGAACGATCGCGACGCCGGCGACCGATGCAGCGAGAGCGCCCCCCAGCACCATCCGGCGGGAAACATAATGGCGCGCGCTGCGATGCTTCGCCGCGCGCACCTCGTCCTCGCGCACTTGCAGTGCCGCGGCGCCGAAGGTTTTCCAGAGCTGCCGGGCGTCCCGAAAGGCTGTCTCATGCGCCGCGCTCTGTGCGCACCATTGGCGCAATCGTCGCGCATCCGCCGCAGTTGCTTCCCGCGAAACAATACGGCGAACCCAGGCATGCGCCTCCAACTCCAATGGAGTGACGCAGTCCATATCGGAGCGGCCATCAGACATTGTGGGTCACGTGCCCCTGAACTGCGTCGTCGCCACTCGCCGGCGAACTTTCAATAGTCGTCATATCAATGATATAGACACCTCTGACGCGGTGATCCCGCATGTTTTTCTCAAGGATTCGGTTCATTTTGCCCGGCCCGCCTTGAAGCGTCTCAGACAATACTCGTGCGCTGACCGAAGCTCTTTCTCGACCAGACTGAGGGAAATCCCGAGATGCGCGGCGATCTCAGACTGAGTTCGACCGTCGAGACGGACCGCGATGAGGATCTCTCTTGCTCGCGGTGACAACCCCATCAGGATCGCCTTGAAGCGCGCAATGTCCGACCGTCCTTCAATTATACGGAGCGAATCCGGATTCTCATCCGGAATTTCGAGAATGCCGTCGATCTCTGCATCGGACAGCCTTCGGCTCTCGGCCCGCCGCTGATTGAGTGCCGTGTTGATCGCAGCCCGCAGCAGATACGCCATGGGATTGCGGATCGTCTCGTTCGCATTTTCGCGGTCGAGCGTGAGGAACGTATCCTGCAGCGCCTCGTCGGCCCAATCACCGGAGCCAAGACGGCGTGTCAGGCTTTTTTTGAGATCGCCGTAACGATCGACTAGCAGTTCGCGCAGCGTCGATGAGTCGCGGGACGGGCCAGGCGTTTCCACGCCAGGTGCCGGAGCTCCGAATTTCGCGTGCTTGATCACCCTCGCCCCCCATCGCGCCAGGGACAACTCGGGCTGCCCCCCGGAGAATACGGCAGCACGACCATCGCAAACGGCTGTTGCATTCGAGCCGGTGGCGGCGCTTTGAGCGACACTTGAGCCGCGACCGCGACGATCGCCGCGTCGCGATCCGGATTTCCGGTGGAGCCCAAAAGCCTCACGCCGGTCAACGCGCCACCCGGATCGATCCGGAAACGCACGGCCGCTCGATAATCTCCCAGTTTCGTCCTACTGTCGGCGCAAAGCGCAGTTTCCACCGATCGTTGCAACAGCGCCGAATATCGGCGCTCGGATTCGTCCAATGACGATAGCGCAGCTCGCCCTATTTCAGCGGGATCGCGCCGAACTTGCCCAGTTCGGGGGGGCGTCATGACGACGAACGCATTGCTGGAGGTGTATTCGACGGTCAGCCCGGTTCCCTCCAGGAGCCTCCCGAGTGCAGCTTTCGGTGTCATCTCCCCCGTAACCGGAGACGACACACGACCATCGACGAGCTTGCCATCATAGGCGGCAAACATCCCCGTGTTGTTACAGAAGGATTCAAGCGCGGAGCTGAGAGACTGCGAGGGCAGATCGAATCGGCTGGTTTGTAGATCCCCGGCGAGGGCTGGTACGGTGAGAGCCACGAGCGAGAGCGACATCAGCGGAGCCGCCCCAAGCATAGCAGTTCGATATCTCACGCCAAATCTCTCGGTACAAATGCCGCTCGATCAGGTCGCGATTGTTCGCTCGAGCTACACGGGACCGTTGATAGCTCTTGATGACAATAGAATGACAATCGAGTGTCAAACAATCGAACCCGCTCGATCTACCGATCTGCGAGCTCCGGCGGCACGCCAACGCGAATAGCGGCGATAATGCATCCCAACCCGCCGGATACGATCAGATCGTACTGCTCGCGCACGTGTCCGTAAGCCTAGCGGTTGCGACAACGAGACGGCACCACGGGGGACCAACTAAAAACCGGAACTGTCCACCATGGTGTGACCGCTCAATACCAGCGCGACCGGCACGGGCACCCGCGGCATGATATCTGGCAATGGGCAAGCAGAATGACCGGCTCCATCTCCGGAACATCGGCCAAGGTCGGCATCAGTTCATCCACGCCGAGGCTCCGCCCCCTTCCCGCGAACTGCGCAGTCTTGTCGTCCCACCAATCATGCAACCGCCCGACAATATGATCATCCATCCACTGCGACGAGAGCAAGGTCGCTCAGTCTTCCCATTTCCTCAACGGACGAGCGGCCGGCTTGCGCCGACCGCGCGAAATGATGGCGCTTCGATACAATCCAGATAGACACCTTTAATTTCGTTGAACGACCAGCGCATCCAGCCTGTCGCGCTCTTCCTTGGTCAATCGCCTCCGCTGTTCATCGCTCACCGGGCCATTGCCGAGCATATGTATGGCGCTGTTGGGATCGTATTGATCTTCGCTGCTGCGCCGTCGTCGCTGGTCACCCGGAGCCGCGCCTTCGGCTCCGCCAGGGCCGCCAGCCCCCCCGCCATAGCCGAGCACTTCGACGATGATCACCGAGGGACTGTTGTTGGCCGCCGGCGCAGGGGTCGTCGTCTGCTGTGTCGCCGCCGTTGCGTTGGATGTCGACAGTGCAGCGCCGATGCTTGGCGCCTGCACCGTTGGGATGCCCGATGACGAGCCCTGCACCTGGATATTGGCGGCATTGACGATCTGCAGCGCGGCCAGATTGATGTTGCCGGAGACGCGGATGCCGGCTTCGCCGGCATCGATGGTGCCCCGCGGCGCGATCAGGTCGATGTCGCCGGCCTTCACTTCGGGGATAGGGTTGAGCGTGGCGATACCGGCGCCGGCGGAGGGCACCTGCGGCGCCAGCGTGACGTTGCCGTAGATGTCATAGACGCGCTTCGGCGGCGTGTAGAGCACCGTGGTCTTGGAACCGCGGCCGGCGTTGATGTCGCCGTTCGCCACCCAAGCGATGACGTTGCCGCCGAACGTGGTCATGATGCGCGACAGGCCCAGCAGCACGCTGCCCTGGCTGTAGATCTGGATATTGCCGGTGCCCTGCGTCACCAGGCCGGCCGTAGAAGGCGGCGCGACGCCTTCTACGCCGACCACCATCTTGCCCGATGGCGCCAGCAACTGGATGTCGCCGCCGAACAGGGTCTGCACGCCGGCGCCGCCGAACATGGTGATGTCGCCCGCCCCTGCCGCCGCATTCGGGAACAGCGCTGCAATCGCCGCACGGCCGCGCAGATAGCTGCCATGGCGGGGGCTGTTGGCGTCGTTATATTCACGGCCACCCGCTTTCAGTTCGGCGAAGTAGACGGAGCGCAGGAATATCTGCTGTTGCTCCGGAGCCAGCGCGCCGAACGCCGCGCGGGCCGCCGCATCGTTGCCTTTGAAGCCATAGCGCTGCGTCAGCCAGTCGGCGAGTTCCTTCTCGTAGGTTTTGGCCACCTTGCCGGAGCCGTCGAGCGGCGTTCCGGCCGGCAGCAGATTGGCCGGATCGAGATAGCGCAACAGCGCCTGATAGTCCGGCTCTGCCGCGCCGGCGCCAGCCAACATCGAGATGCTGGCGCCGGGACGGCTGTCGCCGGCGCTCACCTGGCCGACCGAGACCACGCCGGCCTTGTTGTCCATCTGGATGTTGCGGCCCGCGGTGATCTGCAGTGCGCCGGGGCCGACGACATTGAAGCTGCTGAAGATGATGTCGTGCCCGGCCTGCACCAGCGACAGATCGGTCTCGACATTGTGCACGAACAGGTTGCCGGTCGAGGAGAAGTAGGTTTGGAGATTGGTGTCCGCCACATCCTCGGTGGTCCCGAGCGCGGTGCCGCTGCCGACGATGTCGCGGCCGGCCATCATGCGCACCGGACCTGCGCCCTGATACCAGACCTGCCCGGCCCGCGTCGGATCGTTTTTGGTGAAGGTCAGGATGCGGCCGCTGCTGACGCCGACCAGATCGCCATTGACGGCGTAGAACCGCGCCGGATCGAGGTTACCCCATTCCGCGCTGGCGGTGTTGGGCCCGAAGGCGAACAGCGGATCGATGCCCTGGCTCTCCAAAGCCACGTTGCCCGCGGCCGAGAGATTGCTGAATGTCCTTGTGCCGGTTGTCGGATCGATGACGGTGAAAGCCGGATGGAACGGGGTCGCCAGCGACCCTGCCGATGCACTGGTCCGGGCCACGGTGTAGCCGCCCACATAGATCGATCCCGACGCCAGGAATTCGAGCTTGCTGTTGGCCGAGGGCGCCAGCAGCAGCGGCGAATAGACGGTCGCGATGGGGTCGTTTCGATTGGAGATCGCATTGCCATAGTAGAAGCTGCCGCCTGCCGCGACGGCGGTGAGGATCGACGGATACATGATCGCCGAGTCGGTGGAGGGCAGCTGGGTCCCGAGGCTGATCGGCACCAGGTCGCCGCCTGCAGAGAACAGGTTGATGGCGCTGTGGTCGGTCCACAGCGAGAACCAGGTTTTGCCGCCGGCCGCGCCGTCGCGTGCATAGGCTGGACCATAGGGTGAATCGATCACGGTGGTGACGCGGCCGGGATCGCTGGCGCCGGACAGCACCAGATCGCTGCCGGTGCTCAGCGTGAAGGTGGAATCGCCGGGCGCGAGGAGCAGACCGCCGAAGGCCAGTGCCCGCGACGCATTGAACACATCAAAGGCCCGGCTTTCGCGCGGCGACTGATCGATCGGCTGCACGCCGTAGGTCGGGCTGACCATGCCCAGGGAGGCTGCGGCGATGCCGGTGTCGCCGCGCAGGTTGGTGACGGTGCCGTTGAAGCTGGCGTCCTTGTACAGCGAGGCCGGGTTGAGCTTGCCGCCGACGCGCAGATCGAGGTCGCCGCCGCCGGTCAGCGTCAGGCTGCCATCGGCGCCGACGCGGCCGGTGCTGCCCACGGCCAGCACGAGACCCTGGGTGCGCTGGTTGCTGTACTGATCCTGCGCGCTTACGCCATCCGGTGAAACGACGTTCCTGCCCATCAGTGTGACGATGCCGGCATTGCCGCCGACATCGACGCGGAGATCGCCGCCGCCCAGCGTGCCGAAGCCGGTGAAGCCGACCAACGTGTCGGCCCGGGTGACGCCAAGGATCGACGGGGCGACGTAGCTGCCGAAATTGATTGACCAGGCGGTGGCTTGGTCGGCGCCGCCGCCGAGCGTGGAGCCGGTGCCCTGGCGCCACAACCAGTTGCCGATCGGCGCGCTGTTATAGCCGATATCTCGCGCGTTCGGACGACCGACCCCGCTCGTGAAGACCGGCAGGGTCATCAGATTGCCGGTGAGGTCACCAGCCGCCTTGATGGTCAGGTTGCCGCCACCGGTCGGATACCAGGCGCGCGCCAGGCTGTCCGTCCCGCCGTCGACGAGTTTCTCATAGCCCTTGTTGAGGTCGCCGAGCACCGTGCCCGACGCGGTCTTGGCCCGCGGCAGATTGTAGGGGTCGCTGGTGCTGGTCGGGGTCGAGGACGAGGACGAGGACGAGCCGGCGGTATAGACGCCGTACAGCGAATTCATCTGCAGGTTGCCCGCCGAGAGCAGGTCGAGATCGGCGGCGCCGGTGCGAACCACGCTGAAGCGCGTGCTTCCGGGCAGAAAGTCGAACGTAGGATTGGCGGACAATCCGCACGCAAGCGCATCGTCCGAACAAATGGTTGATCCGAGCAATTTGACCAGATCAGGATCAGTGATCGGCCTGCCGACAAAGTCGGCCGGATCGCCGTCAGCGATGTAGTTATCCCAGCCATATTGGGACAGGACGAAACTTTCCGGGGTAGGCTTGCCGTAGAGGCCGTAGTGATTGTCGGCCAATCGCAGATCGCCATACGTCGCATGCGGATCGGTCAGGCGACTGTCGGCCGCCTTGGTATCGGCGCCGGCGACCAGCCGCATCGACCACGACTGCGACCCTTCCGGCAGCATCGCCGCTACGCCGTATAATTTACCGGCAGCGCCGGGCCGTAGATCCACAGACGTCACGCCACCCGGCAGCAGGACATTGGTGCCCGCGGGCAAGATCGCGCCCAGCGGCAGCGCGAGATCGCCGTTCAGCAGGCCCGGTATCGGCAGCGCGACACCCTTCGGCCAGATCAGCGCCGCCAGCGACGCGGAGTCCGGCAGCTTCATGCCGGCGTCGAACTGCGTGCCGGCCGGCAGCGTGACGGGCGCGCTGACGATCGAGCCTGCCGCAAACAGCAGGTTGCCGGACGCATCGCGCACATTGGCACTCAGCACGGTTCCTGCGGCCAGATTCATCAGCGTGCTCAATGAACTCGCCGTCGGGATCACCGTGCCCGCACCGAAAGTCGCCGCTTGCATCGGCAGATCGAAATTCAGTGCCTTGCCGCTGATGAATGTGGTGCCGGTCGCGAGCACCACGCCGGTGCGCGGGATGGTGATATCGGCGCCGGTGAACTCCTTGCCGGGCAGCAACAGCCAGCCAGTGTCATCCTGCGTCCCTGGCGGCGTGGTGAACCCGTCGCTGATGCTGCCATAGATATTGAGGTCGCCGCCGGCACGGATCACCAGCGCGCCGGGTTCGCCCGAACCGTAGATGCCGGGCTGCACCTGGCTGTTGGGGTTGACGCTGGCATAACGATATTTGGACAGATCGAGATCGCCTGTCACGACCAGATCGCCATCCGGAGTCGCGCTGACGATTTCCACGCCGGGACGCAGATGGAAGGCGTCGGAATAAGCGCGCAGACCGGCGAGCTTGTTGTTCATCAGGTTGCCGTTAGCGAGCGCGGCCTTCATGAACAGCACACTTTGACCATCCTTGATATCGAGATAGTCCTGCGTGATCTCCTGATAGGGACGTCCGCTGGCCGCGGGACCGGTGATGGACTTCGCGTCGCTGTAGGTCCAGGTCGCGTTGACGGCGATCGAGCGCGCGCCGCGAATATCCAGCGCGCCACTGGCATCGATACGGACGTCGCCACTGGTCTCGCCGGTGCGCCCGGCGTTGAGCTCAAGCGTACCGCGCGGCAGGCCGTCATTCTGGTAAGCAGCACTTCCCGTCTTTGCATCGGTGCCATGGCGCAGATCGATCCGCGCACCCGACGCCAGGGTGAGCTGGCCATCGCGCGACGTCAGTTCGACGATAGCGCGGTTCGGGCTGTCGATGATCTTGCCGTAGCTGTCGACGCGGAGCACCGTGCCATGAGCATCGAGCACCGCCGATCCCGTCAGGGTCAGGCCGTTCTTGGCGGCGAGGCGGATGGTGCCGACGCTCTCGCCGCTGGCGTCGATGGTGCCGGCCACTGTGAGCGCACCGTTGTCGAGCGAGACATTGATCTCTCTGGCCTTCAGCTCGTTGCCGATGGTGAGATCGCCCTGCTTGATCTGGAAGCTGCGCGCGCCATAGACGCCGCCGGCATTGAGCCGCGCATTGAGCGCGGCGAAATCGCCGAGATTCTGCGCACGAACGCTAATGCTGCCGGCGCGATACGGCACCAGCGTGCCGCCGGCATCGTAGCGACCGAAGCTGCTGCCAAGAATTGCGCCCTGCAGATCGACGGTTCCGGCCACGGCATCGAGTGCGATCGCGGTGAGGCTGCCGGCATTGTTGAAACGCGCCGACAGATCGATCACCGAACCCGCCACCTGGCGGATGTTGCCCTTGCTGCTGTCGAGCGTGACGTCGCCGCCCCAGCTGTATTTCCTGACATCGTTGAACACGACCTCACGGCCGGCGACGTCGATCCGCGATGCCCCGGTCAGGGTAATGTCGTTGCTGGCCTTCAGCGTCAGCTTGCCGCTCGGCAGCACGATCGTGGTGTCGAGCGCGATGCTGTCGCCGCTCAAGGTGAGTTGCGCGCCGAGCGTGTCGGTGGCGACCGCGCCGGGCGTACCCGCGCCAAGCAGCCGCAATGCGCCGCCGGCGGTGATGCTGTTGACCGAGCCGCCCTCGCCGGTCACCAAGGGCGACGCGATGGTGAGGTTGCCGCCGCTGTAGCTGTAGCCCTGGCCGGCGACATAGGCGCCGCGCGACTGATAGACTGACAGGTTGCCCTGCTGGTTGGCGCTGACGCGGTCGGTCGCCGACAGATTGACATTGGCGAAGCCGAGCGCCAGCCGGCCGTCGACATCATTTCCGGTCGGGCGCGAATGGGCGCCGTAGCCGAACACGATACGCTCTGCATCGATGTTCAGCGTGCCGCTGCCGGTGCCCGCGCCACCCGCGACCAGTTCGCCCGGCGCCAGCGTCGATCCGCGCCAGATGAAGTTGCCGGTGCGGATGGTGGCGACGTCGCCGGCATTGCCGACGCCGTAGATCGCCGGGGTGCCGAGCACCAGATTGGCCAGCGTCGATTTGCCGGTGGCGGGATCGACGGTGTCCAGCGTCACGGTGCCGAAAATGTTGACGGCATTGGACGCCGACAGCGTCAGCGTCTCGAGCCCCGGCGCGCCGTAGCGGGTATCGCCGCGCAGCAGGCGATCGAGCAGCGCCTGGTTCATCGACAGCCCGCTCGGCAGGATATTTCGCGCTGCTGCGTCAATCAACACCGCGCTGTCGCCGAGATTGATCCGGCTGACCGAGAGCGTGAGATTGCGGGTGCCGTAACGCACGGCGTCGTCGAGCTGGAACTGGTTCGGCGTCACCAGCGCGATGGTGCCTTCCGAGTAGATTTCGGTCTGGCCGCTGCAATTGCCGCTGTCACAGACGCCGATGCGCACGCCGCTGGCCAGGATCGCATTCGCCGCCGCCGTGTTCGGCACCAGATCGAGCATGCCGTTGGAGACCATCACCTGGTTGCCGGTCGCGGCATAGACATAGCCGTCCCGCGAATCGTAGGCCGCCGCGCCCTTGCCGATGGTGTTGATATGGGCGCCCCGCTCGATGACGATGCCGCTTCCAGTTAGGGTGCTGCCGCTGTTGGCCATCAGGAAGACTTCGGGTGCCGACAGCAGCGAACCCGAACGCAGATAAATAAATTGTGTGGAGTCGGCGCTATCGACGAGCCGGCCGCCCTGCCCGTAAGTGACATACTGAATGCCGCCGACCACGATGCGCGACGCACCGAGCGAATTGAGCATCGATGAATCGATCGACAATCCGGCAAAGCCGGCCGTTGCGGTGCTGCCTGCCGCCACGATCTCGATATCGGAGCCGCCGCCGGAATTTGTCGCGACCATCACGGCGCCGCCATGGCCGCCCCTGGCCGCATCGAACCGCGCCGTGCCGTTGAAGCGCAGCGCGTCGATCCCGGCGCCGGGATTGAGGTTCAGAACCAGACTGCGCGCATCGACCGGCAACATCGCCCGCGGCACGCCAAGCTTCACCGCATCGGCGACCACATAATCGGCGAAGCTGGTTTCGTTGTAGGTCGAATAGGTGCGCAGCGCGGCGCCCGGCGTCACCACGATCTGGCTGGGGAGACTGTCTTTGATGGTCGTATTGGCAATGCCGAGTTGGCCCAAGGCCATATAGGAGCCGTTGCCGACCGCATTGGCCCCGGCGACGACGGCGCGCGATGGCTGCGCGCCGATCTCGATGCGGAACGCACCGGGCAACAGCGCATAAGTCGCGGGCATCAGCGTATAGGTGCCGGCCGGCAGCCCTGGCACGCTGCCGTCCAGGGTGATCTGGCGCCCGACAACCGGATCGTTCGCGGCATTTTCGGACCCCACCGGGGCGTAGTTGCCCTTGAAGCCCGGCACGATCGCATAGACCGTATTGCCGGGCGCGCTGAATCTGTTGCCGGGATTGGCGTTGGCGAACGCCGTCGTCCGAATATCCACCGAGCCACCGCGGCCACTGATGAAGCCCGCGCCGGTGAGATCACCGCCGCCGGACAGATCCAGCACCGCGCCGGATTCGACCACCGCGCTCTGCCCGCCCAAAGCGATACCGACTGTCGGTACGCCGCTGCCGCCCACGAAGCTCGCACCGCCGGCGCCGATCAGCATCACATTCTTGCCGTTGTAGCTGTAGCTCAGACCGTCGATGGTGCCGCCATAGGGCATCACCAGTCCGCGACCGCTGACCGAGGTCAGGCTGCCCGCCAGCAGGGTGACGCGCGTGGATTTGCTGTTGTTATAGCCGCCGGTTCCGATCGTCAGCTTGCCCAATGGCGCACGAACGACGCCGGCCTGCTCGACCACGGCCGCGGCCAGGGTCAGGTCGCCGAACACCGAGTACGGTACGCTCGGTATCTCGGCCGAGTTCGCCTCGATGCGCAGTGTCTGCGCGGGATCGTAGCCGATGACCCCGTTGCGATTGCCAAGGCCGACCTGGACCTGCGCGACCGTGCCGGTCGTCGGATAGACCTGCGCTGCGCGCAAGGTGACGCTGCCGGGGCTAAATAGCGACGTGCTGATCAGACCGACCATGGGCCGCACGCCCTGCACGAAGCGCAGATCGCCGTCGCTGTGCAGACGGGTCTTGCCGAAGGTCAGATTGACGGTGTCGCGAATGTCGATCAGTTGCGCGGCGACATCGAGTTGCACGTCGTAACGGGTCGGGTCGGCAGTGAAGACCGGCGTGCGGGATTTCTGCTGGTCCGGTTCCTTATAGACGTAGTTGATCTGGCCCAGCCGCGCATAGGCGGCGGCCAGCGAGATCCGGGCGTCCTGCGCACTGCCGCTCACCGGCATCATCATGTCGCTGTAGAGGTTCAGGTTCTGCCCGACCCGCAGGGTAACATTGCCGTCGAAGCCGATGGCACTGCTCATCACCGACAGATTGTCGAAGCCACCACGCGCCACGGTATCGGCACCGAGTCGCCCATAACCATAGGCCAGGGCCGGATCGGCCGCGCCGGCCTGCAGCCCGGCATTCAGCACCGAGTCACCCTGCCGATCGACGAGCACGATCTGACGCAACGCCCGATAGGCCGGATCGGCCAGCGGAAGATTCACCAGGTCACCGCTGGTGATGCGATATTCCAGCATCTGCAGCGCCACATTCAGGCTGCCGCCCGCGGCGCCGGCGCCGCCGGCGCGGGCCATCATCGTGCCGTCGAGGAACAACCCGTTGTTGGAGACCAGCGAGATGCTGCCGCCATTGCTGGCGACATCGACCGCGCCGAGGCCGGCGACATCGAGCGTCGCCGCAGTGCCGGAGGCGTTGAGCACCGCGCCGGGACGCACCACGATGAAGCTGTTCGAACTCGTCGCCTGCCCCAGCGCGCTATCGATCTCGCCGCCGATGACGATGCTGCCGCCGTTGACGACCAGCCCGTAGCGCCGGCCTTTTGCATCGAGCGCGGTGGCGGCCTGCGCCGCCACGTCGAGACGCGCGCTTTCGCCGATCCAGATCGAGCGGTTGTTGGTCGTCGCCGCAACCTGATCGACCTGCGGTCCCGCGAGATCAATGGTCCTGAGCGATATATTGCCGCCCGCGGCATGCAGCGTGCCGTCGACCGTCAACTGACCGACACTGCTCAGGGCGATCGACTTGCCGGGATCGACGGTGATGACGGCATTCTTGCCGATGGTTAGACCGACCGACGGCAGGTCGCTCGCCAGCAGCCGGCTGTTGCCCGCCTGCAGCGTCAGGCTGGCGCCGCCGCGCTGGGTCAACACGCCTGTCAGGCTGTTGGCGGTGTAAACCGGCGGCATCCACACTTCGAGGCCCGCTGTCGTCTGATCCGATGCCGGACGATAGGCGGGCATCGTGACATCCACGACGGCGCCATCGGCCACCGTCACGCCGCGATTGCCGATGATCGCGTAAGAGCCGAATCCCCTGGAAAAGAAATCCCCGGCCAGCGTAAGCATGCCGGCGGTGATGTCGGTGGCAGCGCCGATCGCGACGCGATCGGTCTGCAGGGTCAACGTGCCGCCGCCGTTCATGCCATAGCCGCGCACGTCGCCGGCAAGAGTCAGGTCACCGGTCGAACCGACGCCGTTGAGATTGGCCCTGAGCGTAACGGAGCCGCCCCGCCCGCCCTGGATCTTGCCCGTGCCGAGGATTGCAGCGCCCGACGACACGTCGATCAGCGCACGGTCCTCCAGCACCACGTCGCGGGTGGATCGCAGCGAAACCGAGCCGCCGTCGAGGTGAGCGAGCACATCCGGATCGAGACCTCGGGAGTCGAGGCTTTCGACGCCGCTGACATCGAGCACCGCGCCCGCCCGTACCGCGATCCGCGACACCCCGTTCGTATCAAGGTTGACAGTGCCCAGGACCGCGGAGGTGAACACATTGGTGGCGTCGATCGCGCCGCCATGGGCCGTGATATCGGCCTTGATCTCGACGATCGGCGCAATGAGGCCGAGCGTGCCGCCATTCGCCAGCGTGAGATCGCCATCGATGGTAATGGCCCCGCGGGTGCCGATCTGCAGACCGCCGAGCCTTTGCTCGGAAAGATGCCGAGCATCGAGCCATACGGTATTGGCGCGGCCTGCCGGCAGAGCATCCGCAGCACCGAGCCCCGTCGTCACAACCGGGATATCCCCGATCCGGACATCGCTATTGTAGAGATTGGGCTGACCGAGCGCGGTGTATTGCCCGATCCCCAGCGTGCCGGCCAGCGGCGCCGCATTCTGCACCTGCTTGTAGCCGTCGGTGACGGCCGCTGCGCGCGCGCTGGACTGGCGCTCGCCCTTGATGACATCGGCAATAATCTGCGCCTCGAACATCGCGGTCGGCGTCGACAGGTTGAGCCGGCCGGCATCGCGGCCCACGGTGTAGCCGGCCTCATAGCGCCACGACGACGAGCGGTCGAAGACGCTGCTCCAGATCTCGGTGAGCGAGTCCGCGACCTTGCCCTGAATGTTGTGCGTGCGGACGAAGCCGCCGGCAGCCGCGATAAACTTCATATCGGCCGGCGCGTTGTCGAAGCTATAGATCCGGCCGTCGGTGCCGATCAGTTTGGTCGAATAGATCCTGCCGCCGTCATAGCGCACCGAACCGCCGGAGATGTCGAATGTTGCGCCCCGCTGCGCGATCACGTCCGGCGCCGCCAGCGTAATGGTGCCGCCGAGTGCGGTCCATTCGCCGATCTTATGCGCAGTGTTGGACAGGTAGCCGCCGAGTTCGAGCAGACCACCCCTAGTATAGTAGCGATCGCCGGCATAGCCGCCGGTTCCGGCCGGCACCAGCACGAGATCGCGGATGTCGATCCAGACATTCTTGTTGATCAGCGCGCCGCTGTCGCGGTTGACCGGCGAATCCCTGAGCTCGTTGCCCTGGACGTTGACCAGCACCTGGTTGGCCGACATCGGCAGCACCGCGCCCCGCACGCCGGAGACGTCGATGCTGGAACCGGTTTCTGCAAAGACGCGCTTGCCGGCACTCACGGCAACCTGGCCGCCTTGCGCCATGGTCTGCGACTGGTTCTGGAAATTGACCGTGCCGCCGGTGACGATCTCGACACGCGATTGATCCTGTCGGTCGGCAAGAACCGACAGATTGTCGAACGCACCCACGGCGCTGCCGGCGCGCAGCAGATTGGCCGCCGCCGAGGCGGCAATCAACGCATCGCGCTGGCTGTCGAGCGCAGGCTCGCTGCTGTCGAGTTCGGGCTCGATGGCCGTCACGCTGCCCGCGGCAAGCGTGACGCTGCCGGCGCCGTCAGCGGCCGAATTGGCCAGGTGGATGGTGCCCCGGGTATTGGCCGAGCTGCTGGCGCGAAGAACCCCGCTCTGCGTCAGTGTCCGGCCGGCCAGCGTGATATCGCCCTCCGGGACGAGGATCAGGCCGCTGTTGCGGACGCTGCCGTTGGCGCTTCCGGCATTGATGGTGGTGGATATCTCGATGCCGCGCGTCGTCGATGTCGCGTTGCCTTCGGTGCCGAAGCCGGGGCGCAAGATAAAGCTGTCGCCGGCCGCGAGCAGCGTCTGCCCCTTCGGCGTCGAGATGCTGCCGGCATTCTCGACCTCGCTGCCGATCATCAGCACAGTGCCGCCGCCCGACTTCACCTTCAATGGCGCATGCGTCGAGATCTCGGCGCCGGATTCCACAACGACCTTGCCGCCGGCAGCGGTGAAGCTTGGCGCGTAGCGGCCGTTGCCGGTCTGGGTGCTGTAAATGCCGTTGCCGAGGAATTGCGCGTCGGTGATATCGGCCGACGACGCAATCAGCGAGCCGACATTGACCTGCGCGCTGCCGCCGAAAATGATGCCGCTCTGATTGATGACATAGACCTGGCCATCGGCCTTGATGGTGCCCAGGATCTGACTCGGCGCGATCACGTTGTTGACGCGGTTGAGCGCGACCCAATTCGCCTGCCCCTGCTGGTCGAAGGTCAGCGTGGTGCGCGCGCCGACGTTGAACGACTGCCAGTTCAGGATCGCCTGCTGCGTCGTCTGGCGGATGCCGACCTGGGTCTGGCCGGAGGCATCGACCGATTGTGTCGGCGTATTGGCGCCTTGCCATGTCGTCACCGCATTGGCGACGCCGTTGCGGGCCAGGCCGGAATCGGGCACCAGGCCGCCGGGCGCGAGACCGTTGGCGATGCCGAGCGGCGCCGTGGTGGACAATTCGCGCGCCTGCGCCGCCGCCCGCGCGGCGGCCTGCACCGCCTGCATCGCCTGCACCGAGCGGCTCAGCGCATCCTGGCTCTGTTTCGCCGCCGATACCGCCTGCTGCGCCGCCATCGACGCTGCATCGGCCGCAAAGTTCGGAGCCGAGAGGGATGGGTTGCCACCGTTCAAAGCGCGCGCAAGGACTGCCTTTGGCGCGACGGCCAACAGCGCTGCGGAGCAAACCCCCGCCAGCAATCTGACATGGCGGTTCTGGCGACCGGAAAAAGCGGCGCGAAAGTCAGGGCTGCGGTTCAGCATCGAATTCTCTCTCGGCAGGCGGACAAGTCCTAACGCATCGGCGCCCCTCCCGCGGAGGAGCAAACAGATGCCTCATCTTGTTTGACACCGGTCGAAAATCGAATCTGAACCAAAATCTTGATGACAGTTTTGTATCAACCCGCTCTGGCGAAATTTCAGCTCAACAGGATCACGCCTCCCGGAAGCGTGCGCGCGTTCGCGCCCGTTGCCCGTTCGATCCAGCCCAGGATTTCGTCCATGCGCTCCGTGCGGAAACGACCGCTAATCGTCTTCTGGCCGAGAGTTGCGTTGAGAACCATCACGCGCCCAGGCCGATAACGATTGATCTCCGCGACGGCGTCTGAAAGCGCCGTACCTCGGAACACGATGTAGCCGTCTTGCCAGGATGTCGCTTCCTGCAGATCGGCGGTGGCGGCAACGCGAAGGCCATCGCCGTCGTAGACAACCTGCTGTCCCTGACTGACCGTTGCCGAGCGCTCGCCCACCGTCACTTCGACATCTCCCGCGACGCAGGTGACGGACGTCTTCTCCGCGAGACACAGTACATCGAAGCGGGCTCGATCCGCGACGATCCGGCCATGTCCAGCAAGCACGGTTAGCGCCTGCGAAGAATGCTTCGGCATCGTGAAAGAGGCCTGACCGGAGATCAATCGAATACCGGGACCGGCCGATGGATCTGCAGTGACCGCAATGGCGGTCTGCGTGTTCAGCCGCACCGATATATCCGTGACGCTCACCAGCCGCTGCTCGCCGGTGGCCGTACGATAGTCGGCCCGCAGCTCCTCCAGTGACGGCCAAAGATCGAGTGGCGGCTTGACGACGGCAGTTGCTGCAATCGATGCCGCGAGCGCACTGCCGCCGACCAGAAGTGCGCGACGCGTGGTGATGCCAGCAGCCCGGCGCGACCAGACCGGCGCGCCATGCAAGTCGACAAATGCTCGCCCCCCGACGCCGAGCTGCCGCCATACACGGACCGCCTCGGCAAAGGCCGCATCGTGCGCCCTGCTCTGCATTCGCCAACGCTTCAACGCCTCGGCATCCACAGTCGTGGCGTCGCCCGAAACGAGCTGCCTGACCCAGCGCCGCGCATCCCGCTTCAACAGATCGACCTCTTCGTTCGCGTCGTTGTTCATCGATTTGCCGGCTTCCGCCGCATCGGCGCCTTGTGATCCAATCCAAACGCCTCCTGAACAGAAGACATTTCTCGCGGCTTCGATCTGAACCGGTCGGGCTTCATTTTTTCCAGCCGCGCCGCACAGTAGTCATGCGCCGCCTGAAGCTCCCGCTGCACAAAGCGTTCGGACACGCCGAAGCGCCTGGCAATGTCCCTTCGCGGCGTGCCTTCAAGTCGCGCGGCCAAAAAGATGGCTTGCTGCCGAACCGGCAGCTCCGCGATGATCTTCACCACCTCATCGAGTTCGTTGCGCGCATCCAGCACGCGCTCGGAATCCGGCGAGTCGTCAGCAACTTCTAGTAATTCTTCGATTTCGGATGCCGCCAGCCGGCGGCTTTCGGAGCGCCGGTTGTTGGACGCGATATTGATCGCGATACTGTAAAGATAGCTGTCGGCACTACGCACCGATGTCAATTCGCCGCCGCGTTGCAGCCGAAGCCACGTGTCGTGAAGGGCATCATTGGCGAGATCAGCGGACCCCAGATAGCGCGTCAACCGCTTCCTGAGATCGGTGTAGCGGGTCAGCATATGTCGCTGAAGGGCAGCCCAACCGACCTCCGTCATTGCGCCGTCCTCGCCGGTACTGCGCCGGGAACGCTGCATTGGGCGATCAGATCAGGCGTGACGAGGATGACGACAGGCTGCTTGAAACCGGGAGGCGGCGCCTCGCCCACCGCAAGTCGCGCCACAACGCTGCTGAAGGCCGCATCTGTTGCCGCGTCCCCCGTCGAGCCAAGCGGCGTCACGCGCGTAACCGTCCCCGATCCGCCGATCCAAAATCCGAGCGCGATCCGGTTGCCATTTGACCGGATGAGCTCATCCGCACAGAATTCACGTCGAAGGCCAGCCTGAATGCGTCCGTAATAGTCGCCCGCCGGCGATTTCGCTTCGAACTGCGAGACATTCTGCGCAGACCGCTCTGGAACCAGCATCACACCATCTGCGGTCATAAACTCCGCCGTCAAGCCGGTACCCGAGAGCAATTGGCTGAGCGCGGCGGCAGGCGGAAGGCGCCCCCTCACCGCGGTGGATCGGCGACTGACTGCAAGACCGGCGTCGTAGATCACTTGCCATCCCGACATCACGCTATAGGCTTCGATCGCGGATTCCAGCTTTTGGGCGGGAATTTCAAAAGTAATGGGCCCGTTCGGCACCATCGACGTCTCCCGAGACTGCGCTGCCACTGCAGGGCCAGACAAGCTTCCGCATGCAGCCAGAAGCAGTGACAGAACACCGAGGATTCTCTCGATAATCGCATTCGGTCGTAAGGTTCCATGCCGAATACAATAACGACACGTCAACAGCATCTTCTCCAAAGCGCTTCACAGCGAAGAACGCACGCTTAATGCCTCTTGCTGACAGTCTTGTGTCAAGAATGGAAAGCAACTGGACTGCTTCCGGCTCGATAGACAAGCCTGGCAGCAATCCGGTCCATATCTTCGCTGCTTACGGCCACGATGAACCGGAACTCTTCTCGGCGTGAACTCCTTCAATCAATTGGTCTCAAGAGCGCTGACGGAACATGTTGCTTTAGGGTAGACAATGGTCCGACAATTTGATGTCGCACTCATTGGCCAGGCGCGGGGGCAACCTGGCCGTTTCCGCCATGGATCAGTTCGCAATATTGAGCGAGAAACGCAGATTGATCGGCTGCAGCATTTCAGGCGGTGGCGCTTCGCCTATATTGCCGCGCGTCAGCACCGCACGCAGATCGGTATTGGCGCGCTCGTCCTTGAAGGCGGCAAACGACACCCGTTCGACCGATCCATCCGGATTGAGCCAAGCCTTCACGACCAGCGACGTTGGCGGTCCATCCTGCTTTCCGTTGGTTTCCTTCAGCCATGCACGAAACCGGTTGGCGACTGCGTCGTCGGCGGAGATCCATTCCTCAAAGCGATATTTGACCAGCTTCGCGAACTGCCCCCAGGCCGGCGGTGCCGTATCCGGGCTGCGGTAGTCCAGGCCCTGGGCAACCGGGCTTGATGCGGGGACGGACAGCAGTCCGATTGATGCGAGCAAAGCGTAGATCCGTGCAAATCGCGAACGCCGCGACGCCGATGGACCGCGAAACAAAGCCATGAAAAAACTCCTCAATTGACGCAAATGACGCGCGCCGAGATGCTGGCGGCACGGTGGGCGCGTGATGCAGATCCACTGATCTGCGGCCGGTCGTCCTGCTGGAAACGTATATCGCTCGCAGCCAGGAACGCCTTGGCGGCGGTCGAGCCGACGGCAAGCACGCGATTGATCGCCGTGCGCCGACTGACGACGCCCTCGATCAGGCCCCGCGAATCCAGGACGGGTGCGCCGCTGCTGCCGAAGGTCAGCGTCGACTGCAACGCGATATGCCCGGACTCGCCGCTGCCGGTGGCCGGACTGACCGATGCATTGGCGAGCACGCCGCCGCGCGCGAGCATCGTCGGCAGGCTCGCATAGTCGGCCGCGAACACGATGTCATTGGTCGATGTCACAATGCTGCGGGGAAACACCGCCGCCAAACCGCGGGTCTTCGCGGTGTGCAACAATGCAATATCGTAGGGCGTCGACACGGCAACGATGCGCGCCGAGCTCGTGCGCCCCTCTTTCTGAACCATGATACGGCTGCAATCCTGGACCACGTGTCGCGCCGTCAGCATGTGGCCGATGTCATCCACATAGAATCCGGTGCCGGCGCGCTCGCCACGATCGGTCGCAGGGAGCGCGGTGCGCGTTAACGGCTTCGGCGACGCATTCGGCGGTGCCTCGCCGCGCGTCGGCAGCAGCGGCTGCGATTGCGCAGGAGCGCCGCACATCAGCAGGAACGAGATGACTATCGTAACGGCGACGGACAGCCAGCAGCGGTAGCGAAGCCCCCGCTCCTTCGCATTGATGCAAAACACCCTCACGCGATACACCTAGCGGCGGTTGGTCGGCGAGGAAAAAGCCGGCGGCGGCAGGCGGAACGGAACCACGGAGCGACCGTAATTCTGCCCGTACTGCTGCTGTACGCCGGGCAGATTGACCACGCCGATCTTGGTGTCGCCCGAGCGGGCGTCGATTGGCGGAAGGTTGAGACTGGGATTGACCTTCTCGACATCGCGTTTCATCGTCTGGTTGAGACAGCCAAAGCTGCGCGAGCCGCCGATTTCGACATCGACGCAGCGCTCCTGGACCATCGGCCGCGGCGGCGGCTGCCCGCCGATGATGATCTCCGGCTTCTCCGGCTTGGGCGGTTCGGGCAGCTGCTGAGCCGCGACCGGAATCACTTGAAACAAGAGCGTCAACGCGATGAGTCCTGATTTCATGCTCGGCTACCTTGCCATCGGCTTCGCGCCGACCTGCATGACCATCTGCGTCAGCCGGTTGTTCAGCGCGGCGAAATCGACTCGGCCGGCGCCACCCAACGTAAGGCAGCGTCCACGGCAGCGCGCCATGGAGGCCATCGGCGAGCCGAACGTGGCGGTCGGCACGATGCCGGTCACCTGATATCCCTTCGCCACGAGCCGGGCGCGAGCGCGCAGGCAATATTCGACCGACAGATGCGAGAAGCGCGTCTCGCCATGGCCGGCACGATATTTCATCAGCGCGGTGCAGAGATCGCCGCCTGCCCTGTTCCAGGCCTGCGAGAGATACAGGATGCCGTAGCGGATATTGATCTCGGGCACGGCGAATTCCGCCATGCTGCCCGAAAAGCCCAGCATCCGCGCCGTGGCCGGCATCACCTGCATCAGGCCGATCTCGCCGTCGGCCCCGATCCGCGTCGGATCATAGCCGCTTTCCACACCCATCACCGCCTCTGCCACATCGGCCGGCAGGCTGGTGCTGCGCACTTCACGCTCGATGATGGAGCGATACAGCGCCCGGTAATTTCCGACAACCGGCGGCTTGGGCAACGCGACCAGCGCCGCCGTTCGCTTGTCGGCCGGCGGCGCATCATTGGTTGTAGCGGAGGTTTCGGCAGGCGCCTTGCCCGGTTGCTGGAGCGATGCGGGATCCGGCTCGGCAAGCGCAGGCGCGACGACCAAAGCAAGGCATGACGCCAGGCCGATCAGCCACGCCGATGCACACGCGCGCCGCCTGGCGGCGCCCGTGCGTCTAGCGTCGTTGCTGATCGGCCGTGCGTTCACCACAATCAATCCGATCGGGTCAAGCGACGCGTGCTTCGGGGGCTGGCGCATCGTCCGCCGGCGTTTCCGCGGTCGCCTGCGGTACCGCCGATCCGAGTTTCTGCAATTCGTCGCGCAAATACGGCACCAGCGCCTGCACCAGATGATCCCATATCTCCAATTGCGCCTTGATGAAATTCGGCATCACGCCGCCGATCATCGAGACGTCCATGACAAGCGCGAGAAAGCCCGGAACGACCTGCAGCCGGCCGAAGCGGCGCAGCGCATTCCAGCGGTTGACCACGTCGAGCGGCAGTTCGCCTTCGATGTTGAGCCAGGCACTGAAGGTGAAATCGACGAATTGATCCTTGCGCTCGGCGAGGCGATTGCCGGGGCGGATATCGAATGCGAAGCCGGCCGTCGACGAGCGCAGAATAGCGATGTCGCTATTGGCATCGGTGACGAGCTCGACGCGGTAACCTGCGCTTTGCAGGATGTCGCGCAGCGACTCCGCGGTGACGCTGGTGATGGCGCTCTCGGTGATGGCGGTCATGGCAGGTATCCTCAGTTACGAGATTTGTTGTCGAACAGCTTGGCGAGCGCGAGTTCGTTGATGATCGGAGGCTGCTGCTTCAGCAGTTCGGTGAGATAGGCCCGGCGCAAAGCGGCCGCGCGTTCGGTCCTGATCTGCCGGACCAACTGATCGCGCACCTCGGGAAGCGTGCGGGTATAGGACACCTTGGTATCGACCAGACGGATGACGTGGTAGCCGTCGTCAAGCTGGATCGGCTCGGAGACGGCGCCCTTGGCGAGACCGACAACCTGGCTGCGGATCTCCGGACGAATCTGGTCCTCCGGCAAGAGGCCGAGATCGCCACCACGTTCGGCACTGTCCGAGGCGGCACTATCCGAACGGGCAATGGCAGCGAAATCCGCGCCTGCCGTCTTCAGCTTCTTCTGGACCTCTTCGACCTTCTTCTTTGCCGCATCCGCCGTTGCCTTGTCGGCATCTTTGGCCAACGGCACGAAGATCTGCGCGAGCTGATACTGGCGCGGCACCAGCAAGGAGGCGCGATTGGCGTCATAGACCTTCTGCACCTCGTCGTCGCTGGGGAAGCTGGCGGGAGGCGTCGATACCGACTGCAGGTACAGCTCGACCATGGCGCTCTCGCGTACCCCTTCGAGCTGGGCAGCAACTGCCGGCTGCTGATCCCACTTCTTGGACGACAGCTCCTGAAGCACCAGGCGGTTGGACAGCAGCAAGCGCACCACCTGGCTCGGCTGAGCCGGATCCTGTGCAAGCGCGGCCTGCTCGCGCGGGCCCAGCGCAGCGATATAGGAGCGCATGTCGTCGGCGCTGACATCGTTGTTGCCGACCCGCGCGACGACCTCATCGGACGCACGTGCCGGTGCCGTTGCAACGGTCGGTGCCTGAGCGACCGCGGCCGCTACAGCCGGTGCAGCCTTCGGCTTGGCCGGGGCAACGCGCGGCGCTGCCGGGTGAGCCGGCTGCAGCGAGGTCTGGGCCGAGGCGGATGACAGCAGCAGAACCGAGATGACGACGACGCCGCCAGCCATCGTGAGTGCCGAAGAAGGGCGAAGACGCGTCATGGGGTCACCTTTTGCTCAAGCAATTTATCGTCGTAGTCCTGCAGTAGATTCTGGATCTGCACCCGCCGCTCGCCGATCAACGGTTCGTTGATGACCACCATGTCGCCAAACGAAATGCCTTCATAGCGGTGCAGCAGCTCGCGACCAACCTTGGTCAAGAGCTTGTTCTTTGCGACGCAGCTCTTGGTGCTCGCCTTGTACGCCGTCGCCTCGCCCTCGAACTTGGCGCGCTCGGCGTCCTTGGTGCGCGCCACTGTGGCAGCTTCCTCGTAGGCGCTCTTCCATTTCTCCAGCGTCTGGTTGCGATCTTCCAGACGCTGGTTGAATTCGTCCACCGCCTCGCGGTGGGTCTTTTCGATTTCCTTGACCTGGGCCTTGGCGGCGGCAACCTGCGCCGTCATGGCCGACTTCTCGCGCTCCGCATCGGCGATCTTGGCCTGCAGGGCGGTGCGCTGATCCTCCAGCGCCCGGGTCTGCGCTGTGGCGCTACGCAGCGCCTCACGCAGACGGTCGGTTTCGGTGTCGGCGTGCGCCTCGCAACCGGCCAGCGCGGCCAGCAGCAACGCTGAGCTGATAATACGTATCTTCATGATCAGAACTTCGCATTCAGGTCGACTTGCACGACATCGACGGCATAGGGCCCACCGGAGATATTGTTGGCGCTCATCCAGCGCAGCGAGGCCCAGACGTTGTCCGAAAGCCCCAGATTGCCGCCGATGAAGTAGCCCTTCAGGTTGGTGCCACCGAGACCGAAATCGGAATCGGCGAAGGCATCGATGATCGCGTCGGATTCAAGATACTTGTAGCCCGCATGGACATTCCAATCCCACAGATGCGTGACCTGTTTGTGACCGACGGTGACACGGCCCATCCAACCCTGGTTGCCACCGTTGAAAGGGCCAGCCGAACCGTCGGGTGTCGGGGCGGTGTTATTGGCAATGCTGCCACCCCTGGGGTCATTGACCGGGCGAGCAAGAATGGAATTGCGATCGAAGGCGATGTTGTTGACGTATTCGCCGTCGATGACGACGTGGACCGGATGGAAATCACCCAGATCGACCTGACCGCTGACAACGACAGGACGGAACTGACTGGCCAGCCCGAGGTACTGATAATACGGCTGGCTGGCGGGCGACGCCAGCGAGGTATCCGCAAGGATGTTACGCAGCGTCATATACGTATTGCCCTTCTGCGCGAAGGATGGACGTGTCTGATCCGTGTCGCAAACGTCGGCCGGTCCGACGGCGAAGCATGGCGACGAAACCCGGCCCTGCGTGTTCGTGAAGTCGTAATAAGCGACGCCCAGCCGGAAACTCGACTGCGGATCGAACTTCACGCCAACGCCCGCCTGAACGCCGAACATCCACTTGTCGTTGCTCGCATACTTTCCGGGAAGACCGTTCAAAAGATTCTTTTGATCGATGTTGTAACCGACATTCAGATCCGAGTTGAAAGTCGGGAACGCACCGGCCACCAGGAACGGCGTGACACCAGGCGCCACCTCGTGCCTGACCTGGGCAGCGAAGCCATCGAATCCGATGTCGCGATACCAGACCAGGTCGGTCGGCGACCAGAACGGATTGTCGAAACGACCCACCGAGAAGGACAGATCGTCCGAGGGCTGATAGCGCAGATAGGCCCGATCGATCCAGAGCGAATATTTCGAGAAGTTTCCGCCATTCCCTCCCAGCGTCTGGTTCAGCGACACTGGCGAGTTGCTATCGCCGCTGGCGAAGCGGAATCCGCCCATGAAGTTGTCGGCGATGTCGATATCGGCGCCGACCCGCAATCGGAAGCGCGCGCGCTCACGATCCTGGCTGCTATTCAGTGTCGGCGCAAAATAGGGATTATTCTGCGACAGTTCGTAAGGCGATCCCGTGTTGATCGCATTGAAGTTGACGAGCCGGGGATCGTTGCCGGTCGGGAAGAACTGGCCCTCATAGCGCGCACGCAGATCGCCGTAGAAACGGATGCGCTGGGCCCATTCCGGATACTTGCCGGGCGACGCCCAGTTTTCGCTCTGAGCCTTCGCCATAACATCGCGCTTGATCTCTTCGCGCAGCTGACGCTTGACGATCTCGGGCACGTAAGTGACGTGCTTGGTGCCCGGCGGCGACGCGACAGCCGCGGCGGCGGTGGCCGTCTTGGCCGCTTCTTCCGCGCGCAACGATGCGCCCTTGGCGGCTTCGCGCGCCACATAGGCTTCATCGTCGGCCTGCTTGATCAGCGCCTGCGCCTGATCTTCCTTCAGCACTCCCTGCTTCACCAGCATGTTGACGAGATTGATGGTCGCATTCGGCGACGTCGGCTTGGCGCGCGACACTGCCGGCCGCTTGGCCGATGTTGTATTGGCGCGATCGCCGGCATCCTGCGCGAGAGCGGGCATGCTGCAAACGAGTGCGCACATCGACACGACGAGCGGCGCGGAACGCCGGGCTGCATCGTTTTTTTTGTGAAACATCGGTATCAAGTCCCCTACTGGTCGATCGCTATGCGTGTTGTTGTCGGTGATGCGCCGGGCTAGGTCGGCTTGCGTGCGGTGACTCGCGTCACCATCGGCATCGGCATGTCGTTGGGTGGCGGCTCGCGCAGCGTCAGCCGCCCGAGCACGTCATTGCGAATGGTGGCATCCAGCTCGGCATTGCCGGTCGATGACACCAGCTCGACGCGACTGATGCGTCCGGTGGCGTCGGCCCATAGCCGCACCTGCAGCCGCATCACCGCGTGCTTGGTCTTGTCGTTGCCGCGCAGCGCTGCTTCGATCTGGGTCTGCACGATCGAGGCATACCACCCCCAGCGGCTGCCACCGCCGCCACGGCCGCCATAGGGGCTGCCGCCAACCTTGCTGCCAAGATTGAACAGATCGGCCGGACCGACGGCCTTGGCATCGAGCGCGAGCGGACCAGGAGGTTCCTCGTTCTTCGCGTCCTTCACCGGATCGTCGACGGGTTTCTCGACCGGCTTGTCTTCGAGCATCTCCTGCTCGACCATCTTCGGCTGATCGATCACTTTCGGCTGCTCGATCATCGGCGGAGGTGGCGGCGGCGGCGGGAGGATGTTGACCACCGTCAGCTCGCGCACCTGCTTGGGAGGCGGTGCATCGTTGCCCTGCCCCAGGAAGGCCACGACCCCGCCCACCAGCAGCGCGATAACGGCAAGCGCAGCCCCATAGCGCAACAGCGACTTGCGTTCGCCGGCCTGTTCGGAAATCTCAGGTTTGGCAGAGAACCGCTTCACGACGCGACCTCGAGACGCACGTTGTCTGCGAGGCGCTCGGACACATACTCCAACACGAATTTGACCACCGCGTCGAAGTCGAGCGTCTGCAGGATCAGACGGGTACCGCCCGGCGCCTCCATCACGAGTTCGAATTGCGACGACGTCGTGTCGAATTCCACATAGGAATCGCTGTCGATCACAAGCCGCAGATACGGCTGATGTGAGAGCGTGAGCGAGAGTTGGTTCGACATCGGCGCCAATTCATCGACGCGACGGCGAAGCTGATGCGCCAGTTTGACCAGCAGCGCCTCTCCACGAATCGGAAACGGAAGCAGCTTTCCCGCCACCGGCGGCAACGCCTGAACCGTTGCGACCGCCTCGGGCGTTGTCGGGTTCGCGCCGTTGGAAAGCACACGCGCTCCTATCCCGCGCAGCCAGGACCACAGCGTCCTGAACGCCTTGCTGGTATTGTCGTGAAAATGACCGGCGGTGTTCATCGGCGTTACTTCACAAGTGGTTTCGTCGCGAGGCCGACCTGCGACAGGCCGATGCGGCCGAGCATGTCGAGCACGTCCATCACGCTCTGGTACTGGGTCTGCGCATCGCCGCGCAGAACCACCGGGAATTCCGGCGTCAACGCCTTTTGCTGAATCAAACGCTGCTCGAGCTCCGGCAGTGTCACCGGTATGGTGTCGAGGAACAGCTTGCCGTCATTGGCGACGGTGATCGCCTTAGTCGTCTGCGTCGCCAGGCTCGGAGCCGCGGATGCCTTGGGCAGATTGACCTTCTGCCCCTGCACCGTCGCGGTAGTCATCACAATGAAGATGATGAGCAGCACGTAAGCCAGGTCCAGCATCGGCGTGATGTTGATGTCATCGTAAGGCTTGGACTTGCTCTGGACCTGCATGCCCGTTACTCCGCCGCCTGCCGGTGTTCGACCGGCAGATCCGAGGAATACGATTCGGCCATCCTGGTGACGAACTCGTCGATGAAGACCTGCATGTCGCTGGTGAGTTCGCCGATCCGCGTCACCAGGTAATTGTAGGCAAACAGCGCGGGGATCGCGACGACGAGGCCGGCAACGGTCGCAACCAGCGCCGCGGCGATGCCCGGCGCGATGGCATTGACGTTGACGTCACCGCTCTCGGCGATCGCGGCGAAGGTGATCATGACGCCGACCACGGTTCCCAGAAGGCCGAGGAACGGGCCGCCGGAGATGGCGATGGTGAGCACGACCATCAGCTTGTTGAGACGCTGGGTCTCCTTGACATAGACGCTGTCCAACGCGGCACGGATCGCCGAGATCGCCGGACCCGAGAGCCGCACCACCTTGTCACCATCGCCGAAGCGCTGGCTGATCTGCTCGGCACCGGCGTGATAGATCCGGTACAGCGACGACGCCCGGACCGTCTGTCCTTCTTCTTCGTCGAAGTGGCTGCCCAGCACGGCTGCGTCGTCAGCATTGCCACGATCGAGGGCTGTCAGGTTGGTGGCAAGCTTGCGGAAGCTTCTCATGAAGCGGTCGTTGGCCTTGGCCTGCCTGTTGAGGTAGCTGACGCGGTCGATGGTCACGATCCAGCTGGCAATCGCCATGATGATCAGCAGTCCGATGACGACCCAGCCATCGACCGTGACCGACTTCAAGATGATCGCAAAATAGCCGGTCAACCAGCTCGCGGTCTCTTCGTCGGCACCGAAGGCGATCAATTTGGCAGGCTCGCTGCCCTGTTCGATCGCGGCATATTTGATGAAGCCCGCTCCTCGCGCGACCTTCGAAATCTGCAGCTCGTCGATGTCACCGGCGAAGCCGACCATGGCGACCGCTGCGGGCGCGGCCTCCACTGCCGGGGCAGCCGTTCCGTCGGCTGCAGGTGCTGCAGCATCGGCGGCAGGAACGGCCGGTGCCGCCGCAGCGGCGGGCGCAACGTCGCCGCCGAGACGGGCGATGCCGTTCAGCGCCGGGAGTGTCGCGTTCAGAGTCGCATAGGGCTTGCCATCGAGATACACCGTGACGACGCCGCTTGCGGCGGCGACGGCCAGATGCCGCCAGCTGTTCGCAGCGACCGGCGCACCAGCGCCGCTGCGCTGGACGCCGGCCGCATTGCTGACCTCGACAAACGGGGCACCGTTGTCGAGACCGATAACAACGCCGTTCGCGCCATCGCGACGGCTATAGAGTGCGGCATTGGGCTGCAGGGCTGCCGGCTTGATCCAGGCCGACCAGGTGAACGGCGCGCCATCCGCCATCGTCAGGGATGGCGAAGCCGGCAGGGTCAGCGGCAGACGACCGTCGAGACGAAGGCCGGTACCGATCAGCGAGCCGTCGGCAGGCTGGCCAACGCTCTGCGCATTGCTCGCCCAGACCGTGGAGTCGATCGCCGGGGTTCCGCGCTCGGTGAAGTGATAGACGAGCGCGGTATCCGGATCGTAAGTGCCCTTGGCGTCGTTGGTCGCCACGGCTTTCTTGTTGCCGTAATACAGCCAGAACTCCGACTTGGCACCGGACTGCACGTTGGGGAGCGCCACCCAGACAAGCGCCTCGCCGAGCAGCGAGTCATACTTCTCGACATGATGCTTGAGCGGCGTCTTGTCGTCGCCGGCGACGAAGCGCAAGTCGCTGCCGTCATCCTTGGCTAGGCTGAAGCGGAAATTGCCGACATGCAGACGCACCAGCGTCGGCACCGTGCCGATCGGATCGGTGATGTTGGCACCGGTCGCGCTGGCATCGATGTTGATCTTCTTGCGCAGCCGCCACTCGTCGTTCCACCACGCCTGAGCGGAGGATGGGAGCAGCGATATTGCCGCGGTGATGCCCAGTACGAGTGCTGCGACCGTATTGGCCGCCCTTCGCCGCAAAGCCGAATGGCCGCTGCCGCTCATGTGATTCCACCCCATAGCCATCAGAATTCACCCCAAAGTCGAAAGTTGACGCGCGCCGAACCGGCATGCGTGTAAGCTTGGCTGACCATCGGCACGGAATAGGCGATCATGCCGTTGAAACCGTCGAACATCTTGAACCGCGTTCCCGCGCCGTAGCTCCAGACGTCGAATTTGGATTGCTGCTCGGGCAGCGGACGGCGGACGTTGACATGGCCGGCGTCGGCGAAGCCGAAGAACCGCCATTCATTGAACGTCGCGAAGCGCGGCGCGCCCTGCCCGGTCTCGTCCTTCATTTCCTTCTGCAGCATCGCTCCGACATCGGGAGTCCGCAGTTCGAGATTCCCTGCGATGCCATCGTCGCCGAGCACTTCGGATTCCAGATAGCCGCGCACGGTATCAAGGCCGCCGACGCTGAACTGCTCGCTGGACACCAGCGGGCCATCGGCAAGCTGTCCCTGAACCTTGCCGTAGAACTGGAACCCTTCCGGCAACTCGTGGGTATGGGACAGATCGAGGTTCAGATGCGAGAAGCTGGCGGAGGCGTAGGCACGCTTGTTGTCGAATGCGACCCAATCGCTGCTGGGCGTCCGCATGTTGTAGGTAAACCCGGCATTGAGCTGGGTGCTCGACTTCTCGGTCTGGAACGTCGCGCCGTAGCTGGCGACGAACGGATAATAGGTAACCGGGGTCGAGAAGCCCGCAACGCTGCTTCGTACGGTCTGATCGAAGTGCTTGTAGTCGAGGCCAAACGAGATCGTGTGGAAGAAATTCTCACGTGCCGGCAGGGTCACCACGGCGCGTCCGCCGATGATCTCACCGGGGCCGATGACGTTCATCCCGCCAATGGTCGCGACGTCGCTGCTCGACTTGACGCCGTAGAACAACAGCGACAGCCAATCGACGTCAGGAACACGCGCCATGTATGAGCCCGAGAACACCTCGGCATCGCTCTTGTTCTCCGGCGCAACCTGGTAGCTGAAGCTGAACGAATGTCCGAGCTGCCACAGGTTGTCGTAGCGCACCGTACCGAGCAGGCGCGTGGCCGACGTGTTGGGTGACTGGCGATTGTTGACCTCGAGGCTGGCATGCAGCGGCACCTTGTCCTCGACGTTGAGATCGACGTCGACCGTCCCGGGCGTGACGCCTGCGCGCAACGCCGGCGTGATGCGACGATCGGGCCATTGGTTCAGGCCGACGATGTCGCGTGTCACGTCGTTGAAGTTCGGCACGGTGCCCTGCTTCAGCGAGCCCGCACGCTCCTTGATTTTTTCCAGATCGAAGTAGCGCGAGTTCTTCACCCGCAACTGCCCGACCTTCAATTCCGAGACCTTGAGGATCACCGAGCCGGTGAGCGCATTCTGCTGCGGAACGGACACGCTGACAGTCTGAAAGCCCTTGTCGTGATAGGCCTTTTCGAGCGCAGCGCGGGCCTTTTCGACATCGTTGGCGGTGCGGTTGTGCCCGAGGAACGGATAGATCGCTTCCTCGACCTGGATCTGCGGCAGGGTCTCCGCGCCCTGCACGGCGAAATCGAAAATATCGAAGCGCTGCAAAGGCGCGGCCGGCGCGGGCTTCGATTCCGCGGGCGGGTTACCCGCCGCTTGTTTGGCCTGCGTTGCCTGCTTGGCCGCAACCTGCTCTCCAGCTTTGGCATCGGCACCCTTGGCATAAGCGACAGCCGGCACGCAACCGAACGCGCCAACGCTCATCAACATCAATGCTTCCGGCGCAGAACATTGCAAAAATCGCAGCTTCGACAAGCCCGCGCTGACGTCGTGACGAATTCCAAGAAGCATCTTTCAAACCCACAGAAGGCCCGACTGTCCGCGTGCAATCCGCCCGCGGTCAGGTCCCTATGTCCTGAAGACGTCTTGGAGCGCCCTAACCCGCAAAAGAAAATTAAGAAAATTCTGCAAACCGAATCGCGCGCATCCGAAACGCGCGACTGCGCAACGGCGCCTGGAGCGACGCAATACAATCGCCCGCACCGCATGATCGTTGCGGAAGTGAAGCAATCAGCTCAGCAGAACGATGCCGCCGGGCAACGACCGAACATCCGCACCGAACAGTTGCCGGACCTGAGCTACAAAGTCATCGAGCTTGTCGGTCTGGAAGGTGCCGTTAACGAGGCGCCGTCCGAGCTCGGAATTCATCACAACGATCTTGCCGGGACGATAGCGATTGACTTCGTTGACCACGGCGCCAAGCGGCTTATCCCGGAAAATCAACAGGTTATCGCGCCATGCGACCGCTTGCCCGGGATCGGCGACGGGCTGCGGCGCGCCCAGCAGATCGGCCGTCGAGTAGGACACCTGTTCGCCGCGGCCAAGCTGCACGCTGCGATCCCCCTGCGTCACCGTCACTGAGCCGTCCAGACATGTCGCCAGCACAACACCGTCGATGCAACGGATATTGAACTCGGCCGTGGCGGAGGCAATCCGGCCATTGCCGGCAACTAGTATCAGCGGCTCCGACGACGCACGCCTGGCATTGACGGCCGCTTCGCCGCTGATCAGCTCGATGCGCGACGCGCTTCCGTCGCCGCGGATCGACATGCTCGTCTGCGTGCTGAGCTTGATGGCGACATTGTCCGCAATCGAAACGTCCCGCTGTTCGCCCTTCGCCGTGCGATAGTCGGCGGACAACTCCTGAAGCGAGGGCCACATCGCCATTGGCGGATTCAGCAGCATATAGCCAGCGGCAGATGCGGCGATCGCGCCGCCGAGCAGTGCGCGACGGCCAAACACAGGCCGCGCCGATGGCGAAAGCTGCACCGGAAGTGAACGCGCGTTGCGCCGCTCGAGTTGCGCGCCCAAGGCACCAAGATCCCGAAACAATCGTACGGCTTGCGTGAACGCCTCTTCGTGCTGCAGGCTCTGTTGCCGCCATTGCTGCAGCGCCGCCGCGTCGTCGGTTGTCGCACTCCCGGAACGCAGCAGAACGACCCAGTCCATCGCCTGGTCCCGCATCGCGGCTTCGTCGGCCGGTTCTGTCACGAGACCACCGCTTGCTGCACGGCCGCGACCGAGCATTCGCGCACCTCAACGCGAACGAAAACCCGGGCATATCGCAGATCGTACATCATGGGTGGGACAAGGATTCGGACGTGGTTAAAAGGCGCAGGAAAACAACACCTCTAGAGTTCTAGACGGTTGAAGCAAGGCTATCCCGCAATCCCGGTCAAAAATAATTGAAAATACGTGGCGCGCGTGTCGCCGCAGCTCCCAAAACCGGTGCAGTGGGCAGCCGTCATGAACGCGGTCGGGGACCGCCGGCACGGCGGACCAACCTGCGGCCAAGCCGCTCTGCACAGTGTTTCAGGGCATTCTTCAGATCGATTTCGACCGTGCGGACGCTGACGCCGAGCAGCGTCGCGATTTCATGGTCCGGCAGCTTCCTGACCACTGCCGCCATGAAGACCTGGCGTGCCCGCGTGGGTAACTCTGCCAGCGCGCGGTCGAGCGCTTCGATATCCTGGCGGCTTTCGAGGATCGCTGCCGCATCGGGGGAATCGTCGGGAATATCGAGCAAGGCGTCGACGGCGTTCCCGCTAAGAAGGCGCCTATCGATCCGCCGATGGTCGGTCGCGACATTGAGCGCGATACGGAATAGGAATTCCTTGGGGCTATGCACCGGCACGTCGTCCGTCACGCGCTCAACCCGCAGGAACGTCTCCTGCAACGCATCGCCGGCAAGATCGGCAGAGCCCAATCGCCGCGTCAAACGCCTGAAAAGGCCGCCGTAATCAGCAGCCAGCACAGTGCGCAACGTTGTACGATTAACCCCGGTCAACGGCGACTGCCCCAGTACGCGCACAGACAAACCCAGAAACACCCACCGGTAGTTAACGACCGCACATGACAAATTGATTACGCGCTCGCGCCGCAGCTTCGGACTATCTCACCGATCGCGCATCGAACGCCACTGGCAGCAAGACCGTGAGCTGCTCGGGCATGTCGGCCGGGATTGGCGGCAGCGGCTGCGCCCGTCGCAGGGTCTCAAGTGCCTCGCGATCGAGCACCTGCCGCCCCGAACTCGACTTGACACCGACCTGCACGAGACTGCCGTCGCGGCGCATCGCAAACATCACGAGCACTGTGCCCTGCAGCCCGTCGCGCCGTGCTGCGTCGGGGTAGCGCCGAAAGCGCTCGATATGGGCAAGCAACTGGCGCTGAAAGCGAAACGCCGCGCCGCCGGGCGCCGGCTGCGCCTGACCGGTGTTGGCTGGCTCCTGTTTGGCAGACGGCGCGGCGCGCGCCGGAACGGCTTGCTGCCGCTGCGGCATTTCCGGCTCGACCGGCGGCTGTGCCGGCTCGGCCAAGGTCGGCGGAGTCCGAAAGTCGGCGATCGGCGGCGTGGATTGAACAGAGGCCTGCTTGAGCTCAGCCGTCGGCCCCGGCGTCGGGATCAGTTCGACATGGATGGTGGACTCGTTGCTGCGCCCGGTGATGCCCGCCGGCTGCTGGTGCAGCCAGTAAACGCCCGCCGCGAGCAACATCGGCACCAGGACGATACTGCCGATCAGCCAGCGCCACGGGCCGGACCAGTCCGCCGTCTCGCCATGAGGCTCGCTCGCGACCTCCGGCTGGCCCCTTCGGATCCCCTTCCACAGACCACGCGTCACGCCAATCACATCGATCTCACGGTAATCATCACCATGACCGGTTGCGGCGTATTGGCGGGGGGCGCCTGGCTGATCTGCAGCCCGTCAAGCAGACGGGAAATCACGACGTCCCTGTCCTGGTCGCCCGACGACCGGAACAATTCGGTTCGCCGCACCGTGCGGGGACCGTCGATCCACAACTTGATGCCAGCGCTGTAGCTGCCGTTGCGGGTCTTGGCGTCCTTCTTCAGTGCCTGCTGAATATCGCTCTGAATGACGCCGGCATAGGCGCGAAGCTCGGACGGATCGCTGCGTTCGGCCGACGGACGCACCCGCAACGTGTCGAGCGACAGATCGGCCTTCGCGAAAACGGCCGATGGCGGGCCGTCCAGGTCGGCCGATGCCGGCGCCAGTGTGATCGCATTGGCGCGTGTATAGTGAATCGTCAAATCGGTGTCGGCAAGCAGTTCGCGTAGCGCCGCGTCGCGCGACAGTTGGCCAACGACCTTGGTCGACATACGGCCGATACTATTGCTGCTCTCATAGAGCAATTGCACGCCGGTGATCTTGCTGTAGGCTTGCAGAGCCGACGCCAGCGGCTGACTCGGAATGTCGAAGTTCAACGCTGCCAGATATTGCCGCTCTTCGGCAGCAACGATCGCCGGGACCATGGCCCCAGTCGCCATGGCCGCAATAACGGCGCCAAGCATGCACCACCGCAGGCGCCCGAGCAACGAGGTCGGCCCTGCCCCTGCGGGGCCAAGCCGCAGCCGCCAGTCTGCTCTCTCGTACCGCCCGCTGATGCGCACTTGACCAACTTGTCTCACGGAATTCGAACGTCAGCGCGTTGTCGCGCTTCCACGCCGAGAACGACCAACAGGGCGTTCATATCCGCACGGTGGCGCTGCGGCAAGCACAGACAAACCCGCAGTCTTGATTGTCTAGCTGACCGTTCAGTCGCGCGAAAATATGAACTATTCGTGACAGTCCTGCGCGAGGGTGCAGTGGCGCAAGGTCGCCTATCAATTGCAGCTCACGATCCCGAAGCTGGCCAGGCTGATGCACGCGGCCAAGCCCGCCGTGCTGGCCTTCATGAGCTTTCCGGCGACGCATCGAGCCAAGCTGCACTCCACCAATCCGATCGAGCGCCTGAGCGGCGAGATCAAGCGCCGCACCGAGGCGGTCGGCATCTTCCCCAATGAGGCTGCCATCCAGGATCACCGGCGCGATCCAGCTCCCCGCGTTCAATAGTGCAATAAAAGCGATTCAAAACGCGAAAGTTGTGATTTACTGGTCAGGATTTACGTTACATTTTTTAACAGCGTGAGGCTTTCGGTCGGATCCGCGCGATATCGCGATTCCAACATTTGAACACCGCGCGCAACGTTTCCAGCATATTGCATAAGTTGGCATTCGCGCTTGCTTCACGTTCGCTGCAACTCGGTGCAAGTTTTACTATTTTTGAATAGAGTTACCGGCGACACAAATGCAGTTGCGCAATTTTGATTCAAAGTTCGAAAACACCGCTTCAAGACCCGCAATCATCGTTGCAATCTTCAATATCAACGTTGCTAAGTTCAGGAATTCCGATTCAGGCTGAAAGCAGCGGAACGTTGGCGGAACGACTACAGAGCGCCACCTTTAAAGACGGCAGCTTGCCGCTCAACTGTGAGGTCCGCTGCTCATAACAGGGCTTTCACCAGACGGCAGACGACCCTCGATTTTCTTTCTGCCTTTTCGAGCGCCGGCACGACGTCGATAGTTGTGACATGCGCGACGCCCGTCCACGTAACAGCGGAAAATCTGGACCCCCTCACTCTGGTCAGCCAAGCACTTTGATTTTCTCTCTGGCTGAAAATTCTTCGCCGGCGCAAATTTTTGGCTTGCTTCGATGGAGCTCAGACTTGGATGGCCAAAACCTGCGTTCCGCGTAGGTGCCGCCGCCGCAACCTCATTTATCCACAGGAGTAGAGATGACCAAACCGATCACGAGACACCGCGCTAGGCAGGCGGATTACCAACGCGCTTACCGAGTGCAACAAGAATATCTGCGCAAGCCCTCTCGTGACGATGTCGCGCGACTCTCCACGCAATACAACCTCAAGGCCGCCAGCCTCGACCTCCCGGCGTTGCAGGCCGAATGGACGGAAGCCTGCGCGTCCAATTTCGTCGTCCGATCCGGCCGCAAGAACAAGGTTCGTACAGTCTCTCAAGCCGTACTGCAGCGGGGAAGTGCCGGAAGACATCGGCCGCGATCTGGTCGTCCTGCAGGATCTCTCCTCGAGGCCCAACGGTGGTCGCGGCGAGCGCATCGCGATGAGGACCGCCACAATCGCCCGGTCACGATCTGCGTCCCCGGTCGAACTCAACAGCTCGACCCGGTCCAGACGCTCAGAGGAAGCGACCCAGACGTCCATTGCCAGGCGAAATTGCCCGGGCCTGGTGAGGCATTCCGGCACAAGGCGTTCAGGATCTCGCTTTGCAGCCTTGCATCGTATAGCTGCTGCTCCGACCGAACCGGAGGCGCGCCGCGTGCAACATCGCGAACGAGGATAGCGGCCTGCTGCGACGTGTACCGGGCGACCAAGCCCGATCCGTCGATTATTTCGTCCAACGCCGCGCGCGGCGCGAAAACGCCGTTGACCGATCTTGAAACGACGCTGGCAGACTCTTCGTCTGACAGAAGGATTTGATATCCACTGATGCTGCTGAACGCTTCCAGCGCTTCGGACAACGGTCTTGCCGGGATTTCAAAGGATCTCGGCTGGTCGTCCACCATGGTTCGCGGCGATTGCGCGACAGCATCGGCAATTCAGACTATCAGACCCAGCGACACAGACACGCGCGCGGCCACGAGCTTAACGCATCGGGTCGGCAATCTCTGCGCCTGATGCATCCTTTGCCGTTGACGCACACTTATTTCCAAACGCTTCGCGGCTGACATGCTGAAACATCGTCGCTTCGACAGACAGCAACCGTTCCGCTGAACTGAAATATACAACGTAACGTCTAGGTCGTGGATTATAACGGTTTGACGACGGCGGAAATCGGCTCAGCTCGAGGTTGTAATTAGCGTCGCAAGAGCACGGCGCGACTACTCCACCCGCGGCAGCCCAACCGCAGGCGGACGATTTGCCCCAACTCCCAACTGACCGATCGATGCCCGCGGCATCGACCGCGACTATTTACTCACTGAATCCCGGCAGACGCCCGCTTTTCGGCAGCGAGACCCGCCACCTGTTCGTCAGTCAATTCACCGACGCCGAGCACCTGGTACGGGCTGCTTGCGTCGTAGCTTTGCTGGCCAGGATTCTTGCGACGACGATCCGCATCGCCGTCATTCGGCGTCTCTCCGGTGCCACCGCCATAGCCCAACACCTCGACGATGATGACCGATGGACCGGCGGAACCGCTGCCCTGGCTCGGTGTCTCTGCCTGCTTGGCGGCGGCACCGGCGGTGTTCGACGCCTCGGTCAGCCCGGTGATGTTGGGCGCCTGGACGGTCGGCAGGCCGGTGGTGGCGCCGCTGACCTTGAAGTTGTCGGCATTGACGATGCGTAGGGCAGCGACCGAGAGATTGCCGGCGGAGCGCACGCCGGCATCGCCGGCATCGACGGCACCGCGCGGCGCCAGCAGATAGACGTTGGGCGCAGCGGTACCGACGTCGGGCGGCAGCGCGGCGATGCCGGCACCCGATGTCGAGCCGGCCTGGTCGGGCTCGGCATAGAGATTCTCGCCGATACGGATCTGCACCGGCGGGAAGTTCGGCGTAGTCTTGGCGCCCTGCCCGGCGTTGAGATCGGCATTCGACGACCACATGGTGATGTCGCCACCCTTCACCGTGAACAGCCGGCTCTGGTTGAGCAGGAAGTCGCCGTCGGTGAACGTGTTGATGGATCCACCGCGCTGGGTCAGAACACCTTCATAGCCTGGCGGGATCGCCTCGATGGACGATATGTTCGCTGCGGTGTTGGTGCCGGTGGAATGATATTGCGGGCTCTGCAGGCCGTAGGCCGCATAGTTGCGCCGCGCCGCCTGCTGCGCGGTGCTGACGACCGAGCCGGCCAGCACGCGCCCGCCGGGGCCGAGGATGTTGATATTGCCGCCATTGATGGTCTCGATGGCGGCCAGCCGCAGATCGAGATCGCCGGTATGGACGATGGCGCCGTCATTCGCGCCGCCTTCCAGGCCGTTGGCGGTATAGCCGAGCGAGGCCGGGAACAGCGTATTCACCGCGGCGTAACCGCGTGAATATTTCAGGTACGACGGCCCGCCCTTGATCGACGGCGCCCGCAGCTCGTCGAAATAGACCTCGTTGATCAGGAACAGCCGCTGGCGCAGTTCCGGGAGGGTCAGGAAGGCCTGATAGGCCTGCTGTTCGGTCACGTCGCCGGTGCCGAACTTGACCTTCAACACATCCGCGGCATGGCTCTTCATCCAGTCGACGAGCTTCTTACCGTAGTCGCCGAGCGCATTCGCCGCGGTGCCCGGCGCCACATAGGCGTCACGCAACCCGTCATAATTCGCGCCCTTGGCGGTGCCGAATTGCACGGTGATGTTGGCGCCCGCCGCCGGCAGATAGGGATTCCAGTCGTTGCCCACCGTGATGATCCCCTCGCCGAAGCGTAGCGTCGATCCCAGGGCTCTCGGAAAATCGCCGTTTCCAGTCCCCGAGAAGTTCCAGTCCTTGATCTCGGCGGAGTTCAGGAACGGTCCCATGTTGCGTCCGGCCTCGACCATCAGGTCGCCCGGCCCGCCGAGGATGAAGGTGTTGCCCTGCACCGCGGGCTTGGCCGGCCCCGTCACGAAAGAGACATCGCCGTTGGCGGCGCGGGTGAAGGTTTTCGCTGCGGCGAGCGTCGTGGTGGCGATCAGGTCGCGGCCGGCGACGATGCGCGTCACATCGGTCGGGCTGAGATTCTGGCCGAAGAACACCATGTTGACAATGTCGCGCCCGGCTTCGATCCGCGCCTGCTTGGGCACCGACAGCGTCACGCCCTTGACCGCCGTGCCGATATCGCCGTCCGCGTAGATGGTGACCGGCGTGGCGTCGCCGGCGTGGGTCGTCGCGGCGTTATGCAGCCGTTCGAGCTGCGCCTCGCTCTTGCTGGCAATCACCTGCGGAAAATCGAACTGGTAGTAGATATTGGCTAGACGTGTGGTGGGCACAACGGTCACGATATTCGCGCCGAGGGTGAAAAGCCCCGGCAGATAATAGGGGTCGCTGTCGAGCATGGCGATCTGCGTCGGCGCGATGTTGCCGCCGGCGAAGACGCCGAGTTGTCCGACCGTGCTCGGTGTCAGTAGGATCGCGCTCGGCGCATCGTAATTGTATTCCGGCAGTGCTTTGTTCGCGTCGCCAACAAAGCCGACAGGTGTCGCGAGCGTGCGCAGATTCACATCGCCCAGCAGCGAGGCCAGCGTCAGCGTACCGGGATAGATCGCATAGGCGCCGGTGCGGTAACCTGTCAGAGCAGGCGCCACCATGCCGGTGTTGGTGACGGTGATGGCTCCGTTGGCCACCATGTTCAACGCACTGCGATCCGAATAGAAGCCGTCGAGCTGGCCGATGCCCATGACGCTGATGCGGCCGCCCGCCGCCAGATCGACAGTGGCGTCATCGATCCGGAAGTGGGTTTCGCTGTTCAGCACGATCGGGACAACTGGCCAATGCCAATGGTTGGATGGATCCGAATAGGCGACCGTGTTCTGTCCGGTCACAACGGGAAGGTCGCCGATGGTCCCGCCTGCCGAAAGCCGTACCGCGCCGCTCGGCGCATCGATCCGCGCCCCCAGAATGTCGGACCCGGCACGGATCGCGACGTTGCCGCCGCCCATGGTGAGCAACACTTTGGTGGCGCTGCCGTTCGCCGGCGTCGCCACGCCGGTGACGAGCGACGTATCGGCAACCGCGAGGATGTCCGACGCCTTGCCGCCCGCATCAATGCGGATATTGCCGCCACCCAGCGCGCCGATGCCGGCGCGGAACAGTTGCGGATTGATGGACGCCGTCGTGGCGTCCTGCGTCACGCTGCCGATCCGCCAAGGCTGATCGTAAGCGAGAGCAGGCAGCGATCCGTTCAGGAAGGTCACCTTCCCGATCCACGGCGATAGCGGCCAGCTGGCGTTCCGATTGTTAGCAAGGATGCTGAACGACAGGTCGCGGCGGCCGAGCACGTCGCCCTGGGCAGTCACGCCGATATCGCCGCCGCCAACGAGTTGCATCGTGTCGGCGATCACCACGCTGGCGATGTCCCTTCTCCCGTCGGCGGCCGTCAGACCATAGGTGAACACCGGCGGCGCGCTGAAGATCGAGGTCGCCGATGCCAAAGCGGTGATCTGCACCGCGGCACCCGTCGCCGGGTCGGGCAGCACCTCGGAGATCGAAGCGACGGGATGGCCGGCCGTATAGACCACCGCGCCGCCCAACTGCCCTTTGCTGATATCGGGCGTGGTGTCGGCGCTGCCGTCGGGCTTAATGTATTGAATGGTGCTGCCGCCGGTCAGGTCGACATTGCCGGCAGCGGCCATGCGGATGCTGCCGGTGCCGGTCCGCACCACGGTCTGGGGAAGCAGCGGGATGGTGATGGAGCCGCCGCCGCCCGGGATACCGCCAGGAAATTGTTGCAGAAACTGCGAGAACAGGGCAACGGAGATCGTGACCTGATGGTCACTGTAGTTTGGGTCGGTACCGGTCCAGACCTTCACGTGCGCATTCGGATCTGCGGCGAGAGTCTGGTTGATGAAGGTGGCGAAGTCAGTCGGCACTGTCGATGCGTATTGCAGAGTGATCGCGGCATCGGCCGAAAGGCCGGGGATCAGAGTCTGCAAATAGGTTAAGAAACTGGTCGAGCCAGTCTTGAACACAGACCCGAACGATCCGCTAAAGTTGAGCGCATCGATCATCTTGACCGAGAAACTGCTGCCACCACCAACGACGACCGCCGAAACGCTCATCGTTGAAGGTTTGGGGCCATCGACGATGAGATTGCCAGCCGAGGCCGCGGCGATGCGCAGCGGATCGGCGCTAGACATCGCGGCTCCCGCCGTCAGCCGATAGTCGGATGACGCAACGATTTTGCCATTCGGCAGCAACGGCATGACCACGGCGCTGGCGAGCGGATCGCCTGCGCCGCCAGCCCCGGCGCCCTGGGCCGCCGGCGAATTCCCGACCACGCTGAAAGGCATGATCGGCTTCGGCAGCAGCGCGCCACTGGTTACACTTTGAGTAAGCTGATCGATATACTGGATCCCATCATACCAATGCGTATCGAAGATATTTCCTGTGCCGGCGCCATTCGGATCGAAGTTACCAATCGGATCGTTCAGATAGGTTTGCCAGCTCACATAGCTTCCGCCGTTCTTCAACTGCCAGGCGTCAAGGTTCAGGACTGTGCCTGAGCCAGTTCCGCGCTTGGCGTACAGATAGGATTGATACGTCGCGTCATATTGATCGCGGAACTGGAAGAAGCCATCAGTGAGGCTGCCCTGAAGATGCAGATCGCCGCCGGCGCGTAGCGAGATCAGGGGTGCTGCGCCGGTCGCTTTGCCGCCGACGCGATAGGTCATGGTGGTGTAGTTTGCCAGCAGGTCGGCCTCGCGGCCGGCGACGACATAATCCTGCCCGCTGAACGAATCGGTCGCCATCGCGCCCGCGGCCTTGGCGGCCGTCACATTGACCGTGCCGGCGCCGAGATTCCAGTTCGAGGCCAGAGTGATGTTGCCGTCGTGTTTCAACTCGACGCCGGGCCGCGCATTGAAATTGGCCTGCGCGTCGAGCCCGCCAAGATTTCCATAGGCCGCCGAGACGTCAAAACCCCGGACGAATTCGACCACGGTGCCGGCGCCGTTGTCGCCGAGGAAGTTGAGTCCGGCGACGGTGGCGAGCGTGCCGTCGGCATTGGCGGTGTCGAGGCCGGCCGTCAGATCGAGCGTGATCGCGTTGGTCGCGGCGGCGCGGGTGACTCCGCTGTAGAGACCGCTGGCGGCGACAGCCGCAAGATCCCAGCGCTTGAAACCTTCGAGATCGATGGCGCGTGCGCCCTTGATGCTGCCGGCCGAGGCGACGCTGACGTTCACCGTGTTCTTGCCATTTCCGTCGGTGACCACCGGCGCGCGGAAACTGACGATGCCGCCCTGGTCGCCCTGGACATACTGATAGTTCACGGTGCCGTTGCGCATGATACGCACAAGGCGGTTGCCAGGGCGGCTGGCCGAGGCGTCGACCGCCGCGCCCGCATCGATCTGGATGCTGCCGCTGTCGGCAACGGTGCCCTTGACGCTGCCGTCTGCCTGAATGACGCCGTGCCCGGTCAGGAAGTCGGTGCCGAGGGTGATGTTGCCGGCCTTGGCCTGCCGGGTATCGTCGGCGGCATAGCCGCTGGCATGGGTATCGAGTCGCGCGGTGCGTTCCAGTGTGACGCCGTTGACACCGTAGAGTTCAATGTCGCCGCCATTGACGCCTGACGTGTCGATGGTGCCGGCGATTTTGACTAAGCCGCCGTCGGCGGTCAGCTTGACCGAGCCCGATTTGAGAACCTGCCCAGCGGTGAGCTTGATGTCGCCGGTGCGGGTGCGCACGTCGAAGCCGCCAGTGAAGCCGTTGGCGACGACGCGGTCGTTCATGGCGACGAGATCGATGCCGCCATTGCTGTCGAGCGAGAATCTGCCGCCCAGCCCGCCCACACCACCCTTGCCGTTAAGGACCGCCGTGCCCCAGTCGACCGCACCATTCGGGGTCGCGAGCTTGAGATTGCCGCCATTGCCGCTACCGCCGCCGACCGACAGAAGCGCATCGCCGAGCGTAATGCCTGTGCTGCCGAGCGCGGTGAGCGCCAACGTGCCGCCGGGGGCTGCCACGGTCTGCGGATCGGCGGCGTCGCCGAAGGTTTTGCTGTAGCCCGGCGCTTCCAGCACCGCGCCGTTCGACAGCACGAGGTTGCCGCTCGCCGCCACGGTGAGCGAACCGGCGGTGGCACGCAGACGCGTTCCGGCGATCGAGATTCCATTGCCTGCGATGGTCAGCGATGAACCGGGAATGCCCGGAAGGTTGGCGACGTCGATGGCGGTTGTGCCGGCATTGCTGACGTTCACCGCGCCGGTCGTTCGCAGCGTCATCGCGGTCGCCGACTTCGCGGTCGTGCCGGCCACGGCGCGGTCGCCGATATAGGGCGCGATCAGGGCCAGGTTAGCTGAACCCACATCGATCACGCCATTGCTGGCGGTCGAGAACATGCCGTTCGCCGCGGCAAGGCTGACGCTCGCGAAATTGGCTGTAGCGAGCGTGCCGCTGCCGATCCAGATTTCGGTCGCGGCGATCGAGAGCGCGCCGGTGCCGGCGACCGGTGCGCCCGGAGCGCCGGAATTGGCCAATTGCAGGCGCGTGGCATTGATCGCAACAGCGCCGCCCTGCCGCGACTCCAGCGTCGCTGCGTCGAAGGTCATGGCGCCGAACGAATAGCTGCCGTCGTCGAAGCCGATCGAACCCTGCGAGCGCAGCGTCAGCGAACTGCCCTGCGACAGCACCGCCAGCAATTGCGGGGTGATCGCCAGCGTGCCGGCGGTGACGCTGCCGGAAGTAAAGGCCAGCGCGCCGGCGCCGAAGGCAATGTCCTGGCCGCGCAACTGCGCGCCGCTGGCGATCGAGGCATTGTGCGAGGTGTCGAGGCCGATCGCATTGCCCTGCAGGGTCGCGTTGCCGACATTGAGATTGGCGGCGAGCCCTGCCGGGCTGCCGGGATTGGTGGCGGATACCGGCGTGCGCAGCCGCTGCACCACGCGCTGCGGACCATTCGCGACCCGAACCAATGCACCGATCGCGATCTGCTTTGGGTTCACGAACATGTTCGAGCCGCCGCTATCCTGCGTCGCAGTAAGGGTGCCGTCGATGACATAAGCGCCGGCGCGCTGGTCGCTCAACGCGCCGGTGGCGACGATCGTGGCGCCATCATTCAGAGTGAGGCTCGATGCGATACTGCCGCTCGGGCCGTCATCGACCGCGAACAGGATTTCCGGTCCCACCAGAGGATTGGCCGCATCGTTCGCGACCAGGATGGTGCGGGCGGTGAGCGCAAGGCTGGTGGTGCCGTCGGCATTGTCGGTACGGATGCCGCCGATCAGCAGGCTTTCGGCATTGAGCCTGTTCAGGCCGGCGGCGGTGAGGTGGATGGCGCCGTCGTTCGGCGCACCGGCGAGCGACGACACGATATCGATGTTGCTGCCGCTGATATCGACCTGCGCGCCGCGCCCGCCGGGCGCCGCAGCAGCCATCACGGTCGCATCGATGCTCAAGGCCGTGATTGGATTGAGCACGAGCCGGCCGGCGTCGAGGCCGGTGCGCGGGACGACGGTGCCGTTGCTCGTCGCCTTGGCGATCGCAAAATTGTTGCCGGAGGTCAGCACGATTTTGGAATAGGACCTGATCGTGTCCTGCGACTGGACGCTGAACAGCCGGAGCTGGGATTGCGACCCGCCCGAGAGGGCGTCGCCATAGTAGCCGGAGGTCAGCAGCGAGCCGTCGGCCTGGGCCACCGAGAGACCCGCCATGACGTTCTTCGCGCCGGTCTGCTCGACCACCCGCATGCCGCCCGGCAGCATGGCATATTGCGCCGGCAACAATGTGTACCAGCCCGCGGCTACTCCGTTGCCGCCGGACAGATAGACCCGCTTCCCAACTTCGGAAGCAGCCGTCAGGCTGGCGTAATTGGCCGAATAGATCGGATCGTAGGCTGCGACCGGCGCATTCGAGACGCCCGGCACGATGGCATAGACCTGCCGGCCGTCGGGATATTGATAGCCCACGCCGTTGATCTTGTTGGCGCTGTACTGATCGGAGTTGAACTGGCTGAGAACATCGCGCGAGCCGCCGGTGCCGGGAACGAATTCATAGGCATAGACGTCGCCGCCGCCGGTGAGATCGATGGTGGCGCCGGCTCCCAGGGTAATGCTGCCGGCGTTCAGGCTAAGCACCTTGGTGGGCGGCGCGGTCAGCGCATCCTTCACGGTCGGCGCGAAGTACCACTCCATCGTATCGGTAGTGGTGCCGTAGGGAATCGACAGACCGTTGGCGGAGACCGAGGTGACGCTGCCGGCGGCGAGGACGACGCTTTTTGTTGCCGGCGCATAGGTGGTGGTGAAGTCGGTAGTGGTCGCGGTGGCGACTGCATTGCTGCCAAGCGTCAGGGTGCCGAACGGCACCCGGACGACGCCGCCCTGGATGATATTCGCCGCCTGGATCAGCAGATTGCCGCCCGCCGAATAGGGTGCCGCGGGTGTGTCCGTGCCACTGCGGCCGATGGCGATGGTGCCGTTGGCCGCCGCCGAGGTGATGGCGAAGCTGGTGCCGGTGGTTGGGTAGATCTGCCCGGCGACCAGCGCCAGATCGCCATTGATCGCGATCATTCCTCTGAGCGACGGCGTGCTGGCGGTGACGCCCGAATAGGTCACTTGCCACGGCACCACACCGGTCAGGCGGATATCGCCGCTCGCATTGAAGCTCGCATTAGTGACCGATTTATCGAACAGCACGGTGCCGGCGATGTCGATCTGGCTGGCGCGGAAGGTGACGCTGCCGCCGGCCGCCGTTCCGGTGGTGACCAGCGCGGCCTGATCGACCTGGTTCTGCAGCGCTATATAGGGCGCTTCGATCGCCAGCGCGCCGTCCGTGGAAATCACCGGCGTGAAGCTCGCGGCCTTGCGGGACTCGAGCCCGCTGAGAGGCTTGGGCAGCAGGAAAAACGCACGGTCGAGCACCACGCGTGCGTCGCCGCGCGACGTGATGTTGCCCATCGCAACGAAGGTATCGAACCCGGCCTGCGCGATCATGTCGGCCGAGATGACGTTCGCCATGGGCGTGGAAGGATCGTGCTGGGTGAAGATCGGGGTGGAAAATTGCAGCGTTCCACCCTGCGCGGCGGCGCTGCCGCCCTGGGCCCGGATGATCGCCCCGGTCAGCGTCCCCCCTGCTCCGGCAGACAGGGTACCGGCATCGCTCCAGACCGGTGTGCTGACATAGCTGGCGCGCTGGAAGGCGGCACTCGCGGTCAGAACATCGAAGGCGCCGGCGGCGCCGGACAGATCCAGCAGTGCGCCGGGACGCGCAATGAGAGCGCCGCCAACACGGATTGGCGAGGTGATCGAGGTACTATCGGTCGTCACCGTCGGCATGACCGCCAGCGAGCCGCCGCCGACCACGGCGCCGGCCGCAAACGCGTGGCCGAAACGATCGACGGCGCGCTGATTGAGGATCACCGAACCGGACAGATCGGTGACGCTGCCCGTGGCAAGCACCATGCCCTGGCCCTGGTCGAGAACCCCAACTTTGTAGATGGGGCGATTGGCGGCCAAAGTGAGGTTGGTGATCCCACTCAACTGGCTGGCATCGTTGAGATAGATTTTTCCGTCAGGCCGGATCGTGAAAATGTCGGACAGGGCGTGGATGCCGAACGATCCGCTGGTGGAGGACGTTGCGGCCAACGCGTAGATCCGCGGCAGCACCATTTGCTGGGTGATCGAGCCGCCGGCGATCCGGATCGAGCCCTCGTTCAACAGGGCGCCGACCGTCAGCGAACTGCCGGCCGCACCGGTGACGCTACCGCCTTGCGCGACCCGAAGCTCCAGCGCCCCGCCCAGCACCAGGCTGACCGCGCGCTGATCCCACGGACTGACGGCCACCGATGCCGTCAGCAAGCTGTTGACGTCGCCGCCGCTGTCCATGGCGAGTAACGCCTGGCTCTGGTCGGCGCTGAACATGTTCGGCAGCATCGACTGCTGCAGCGCGAGCGTCTGGCCCGCGCCGATGGTGATCGTCTGCACCGCCAGCAGCGCGTTGTTGCCGACGATTCCATTATTGAAGGTATTGGGTGTCAGCTCCGTCTTGGTCGAGGTGATGTTGTATTTGGCAAAGCCAGCGGTTGAAAAGAAATCGAACGGCAGCACCGCCCCCACCGAAGCCGGCTGGGTTCCCAATGCAAATTCAGGTGTAACCAGCGTGAAGGTGCCGCCGCCGCCGAGTCCGTGGGCAAGAATGGCCGTGGGGTCGAGTACCAGATGCGCATTGATGCGATCCGGGTTGATCGAGGTTCCTTCGAATTGATTGGGGCCGATGAACGCGTCGACCTGGAAGCCCGGGAAATGGTTGTCAGGATCCGTCTGATAGTAGCTGACATCCATCGACAGCGACAGGTTGCCGCCCCTTGCCGCGAGATCAACATTCCCCTTGCGATCAACCCGTCCCCCGCCCGACAGGTTGAGGGTGGACCCGGCGCCGACCAGAATGCTGCCGGAGATATCCCGCACCTTGGCGATATCAATGTCGGAGTAAGCCGCGGTGTCGACGGGCAGGTTGGTGACTGCGAAGGCGAGCCCTCTGTCGTCGAGCTTCTGCAGAATATTGGCCGCCGTCTTGATCGAGATCGCTCCGCCGTTGAGCCAGGCCTTGTTCTGGATGTAATCGAGCGGCGCGGTGTATTCATTGACCCATTGGCCGGCGACCGACAGATCGCCGGCAATGGAAATGTCAAAATCGCCTACCGCAGCAAGCTTGCCGGCGTTCGGACCGAGCAGCGTTCCGCTTCCGAGAATATAGGCGGTCTCCAGCGAAATCCGTCCTGAAGGTACCGTGACATCGCCGTTCACTGAAATGCGACGTCCTGCGGCCAACTGGAACAAGCCACCGGCATTAAGCGTGACGCTGGTACCGGACTCGACCGTGATTTTTCCAAGGGTGGACAGTGAGACCTGGCTGAGACCGGAATTCGACAGCTGACCGTCGGTCAGGACTATCGAACTGGCCCGGCTGGCAGGAATCACCGGCCCGGTGACCGGCGTCGGCGCGACGTATGTTCCAGTGTTGCCGTCGATCGTGCCGCGCGTCCACCCGTCGAAGGCGCTATCCGGCACGGCGGGTGCAGCGTGGGTAATCGTTGCATCGGAGATGCCGTTGACGATCAGCGCGCCGCCCGCGGGCAATTGACCGTTGGACGATTGCACGGCGCGCAGATCGCCCGCCACGCTCGACGTACCGGAGCCGGTCTTCGAATCGGCAAGCTGGCGCTTCCCCGCATAGACCTGAGTGGAAATCGCGGAGTCGATGATGAGTGCCGCTGCGGTTGCCGTCAGGACTCCGGCATCGCGGCCTTCGGTAAAGGCTGGAATGAACTGGCCGTTCAGCCTCAGCGTATCGGCCCAGGTCTCGCTGAAGCCCCAATGCGCGTGATTTCGGGTAAAGCCGCCGTTGGCGATCCCGACATAGACCACGCTCGGATCGGCATCGCCTATATCGACGCTCCGTCCGAATTGATCGAGCAGCCTGGTGGTGCGGATGGTGCCGGCCGCAAAGCTCGCCCAGCCGCCTGAGGCGTTAATGACCGACCCGGCCCTGAGATAGAGGTTGGGTGTGTTGAAGGTTTGCAGCCGCCCCGGCGTTCCGGGTGCCGACGGACCGAAGGCAACATTGCCGCCCTTGGTCATCAGCCGGTCGGCGCTGAGGCCGACAAGCTGGTAATAGGCCGTGGCATCGATCAGCGGCGAGCCGATCCAGGCCACGCCGTCGGCACGTACGCCGGATCGGCGCGGGTCGAGATAGATGGTGGCGCCATTGAGGAAGCCGTCGCGATACAGCGGGCTGTCGCGCAACTCGTTCTTCTTGGCCGGATCGATCACGATCTGGACCTGATTGATCGGCACCTGCACGTCGGTCAGACCGGCAACGTTGATTTCGGCGCCGGCGTTGATGACGATGGTCTGGTTAAGCGGCTCGCTGCTTGAGCCGCGAACCGCACTTGCGCCGAACTGCACATTCGCGCCCGGCGCGAACAGGAAGGCCCCCGACTGCATTTCGATATTGTTGGCATTGTCGCCGACCTTGATCGCCGAGGGCTTGAAGGCAGACAGCGATGTCGGGTCCTGCGGAATCGTTTCTCCCCCACGGTCGGGCAGGATCGAAAGAAGCGACCCGCTCCCGAGGCGAACGTCGCTGCCGTCGATGGCAATCGAACCATTGCGCGAGACGCTGGTCGTCGCGGACAGGGTTCCATCGTTGTAGCTGGCCCCGCCGACCGGGAAATAAGTGTTCCGGTTCGGACTGACGAGCGTAATGTTTCCCCGATCCGTCTCGATCAGGCCGCCGGCCTGGTTCCAGACGAAATAGCCCGCAGCGTTGGTCCCGCCCTGCACGAATGGCACCAGGCCGCGAACATTCGGGTCGGGCCTGGCGCCATACAGCGGCACCGCGTCTCCGGCCGCGCCGGTCGATGGCGTCAGCAGCAGAGCGGAGCCGGTCGCAGCCAGCAATACCTGTCCCGCAGGCGCGACAATCCGGCCGGCATTGCTGATTTGCGGGGCGGTGAGAAGAACGAGACCGCCGTTTGGGGCGGCGACGATCGAGGCACCCTGCCCCACGCTGATCGTCCCGGTGGTCGGAACGACGCTCGTCGGATAGTTGATACCGGGCTTGGTGTTGAGGACGCTGAACGCCGAGAATTGCGCGAAGGTCGAGAAGTCGCCGTTAAAGTTGTTCGGGCCTGTGGAGGCGTCGTAGCCCAGCAGCCCGTTCTGAAGAAAGTTCTGGTTACGCCAGGCGATGTCCGTCACCTTCGCTTTTTGAGCGCCGTTGACAGTGGTGTAGATCGCCGACGGTCCGACATCGAGCGTGCTGGCGATCAGGCTGCCGACGTTGATCTGGCTGCCTGCGCCGAAGATGATGCCGTTCGGATTGATCACCAGGACCGTGCCGTCGGCCTTGATGGTCCCGAGGATGCGGCTCGGCGCCAGCGCCGGGTCGATCACCCGGTTCAGCGCCACCCAATCGCGGTTGCCCTGCTGGTTGTAGCTGAGGTCGGTCTTCTCACCGATGTTAAACGTGCGCCAAGTCAGCACCGCATTCTTCTGCGTCTGGACGATATCAACCTTGATGCGATCGCCCTGCACCGCATCGGTCGGCGCACCGGCACCGATCCAGACCGCATCGGCGCCAGTCGCCCGGTCCAAACCGCCGGCTCGCAAGCCATTTACAATCCCGCTCGGCGCGCTGGCGAGCGACGCTGCTGCCGCATCGCGCGCCGCGGCCTGCATCTGCTGCAATGCCAGGATCGCACCGGTGGCGCGGCTCAACGCGTCCTGCGCCTTCCGCGCGGCTTGCGCGGCCCCGGCCGCCACAGCCTGCGACGCATCGATCGCGGCCTGCGACGGCGATGGCGATGGTCCCCCTGCGAGCGGTCGGGCACCGGCGTCCGGCATGGCGATCAACAACGCGACCGCGCTGACGCCTGCGAACAGCCAGGCGGGACGAGGAGCCCGCCCGAGGATTGGCGATTTCGAGTGAGCGTCGGAGCGGGTCATGGCATTCGGTTCCGGCATCAACATCAACAGGTGACGCGCCATGGCAGGCGGTCGCTGCTGGTAAGATGCATGAGGACGCCTTCGACCGAACGATTCCTTGCGAAAAAAATTAATGTGGCCGGGTTCTGACGTCTCGAGCGGTTGCCGGTCAGCTCAGAACAATGATGCCGCCAGGCAAAGTCCGCGCTTTTGCGCCGAAAATATGCACGATCTGGACAATGATCTTGTCGGTTTCAGTCGTCGGCAACTGCGCGGTCAGCAGCCGGCGGCCGATACTTTCGTTCATGAGCACGATCCGGCCCGGACGATAGCGATTGACCTCGGCAATGACCTGCGCGACCGGCATGCCGTCGAAGATCAGGGCGCCATGCCGCCATGCAGTTACCTGTCCAGGATCCACTGCGGTGACGGCGCTGATGACCTCATCTCCATAGCTGGCCTGCTGCGTGGCATCGAGCCGCGTGGCGATACCGGCCCGCTCGATGGTCAGGTTGCCGTTCAGGCAAGTGATAGAGACCTGTGAGCCGTCGCACCGAACATTGAAGTTCGAGCGCGTCGCGACGATCCGCCCGGATGCGGCGAGCACGGTCAAGCTGGACGACGCAGCGCCGGTGGAGAACGCCGCTTCCCCGGAAACCAGCTCCACCAGTGTGGTATCGGCCGTTTGCGACCGGACCGCAACACTCGTTTTGGTATTGAGATCGAGCGACGTGTTGTCGGCAAGCGTCACTTGCCGAAGCTCGCCCGCGCCGGTCCGGTAATCCGCCGTCAACTCGGAATAGGACGGCCAGAGACTCATGGGCGGCTTGACCACGGCATAGGCCACCGAAGCAGCCAGCGCCCCTCCAATAAATGCGCGACGCCCCATCGACGCGGGGGGCACAAGCCTTCCCACCGGTTCGCCGGTGACATTCCCACCTGCTCGCGTGCTTGCGACCGGACCGAGTGCGCCCCAGACACGCCGCGCATTTGCATAGGCCGCAGCATGGGCGGGGCTTCGCGCGTACCACACCTTCATCGCCTCGACCTCTGCCGAAGCCATGTCGCCGCCCATGAAGCGGACGATCCATTCATAGGCCTCGCGCTGAATCGGATCGACGCCGGCGAACGCTGCAACGTCCTCGTCTGCCGTTATGGGGATCATCGGCTCGAACTCATCGCGCTTCGTCATCGTACGTTTCAGGCGCCGCAATCGGCGTCCCTCGTTCCTTAGATGTTTGGGAGGCCCCGGGACCGAAACGCTGGACGACATCCCGGTTCAGACACGCCCCACATTGAAGCAGCGCAACCTTCAGCTCTTTCTCAACAAGCCGTTGCGAAACCCCCAACTGTTCAGCAATATCAGCGAGTCGCATCCCGACCACGCGCGCAGAGAAAACAATTTGGCGGCGTCGCGGCGTCAATCCGTCATATGCCTGTTGCAGCGCCTCGATTTGCTGGCGCGCCTCGAGCGTTTGCAGCGGACCTGGCAATTCATCGACAATACCGAGAGTGGCGTCAAGGTCCAGGATGCTGGTCGATCGCCGTTCGCGGCGAAGGCGCATCCTGGCGATGTTGGTCGCGATTGCCAGAAGATACTGTTTTGGAGCAGCGATGATACCGATCTGCGCCGGCCGCTCGAGCCGCAGGTAGGTTTCCTGCAACGCTTCCCCGGCCAGATCCTCCGAACCAAGCCGGCGCGTCAGCACTTTCTTCATCTCGTCGTATTGACTGACGAGCGCCTCACGCAACGTCGCGGCCTGCACTGCATCGCTCATGGGGCGTTGCCGTCGGATTGCGGACATTCCGCCGCTATTCGCGACGTCCGCGGCAAGACCATCAGCGTAACCGGTTGCGGCATTGCCGTAGGGGGCGCCTGGTCGATCACGAGCCTGCGCATCGCCGTTGCGTAGGCCAAATCTCTTTCTTCGGATCCCGTCGGCTGCAGGAGCTCCGCGCGCGCGACCGCTCCTGACTGCGAGATCCAAAGCCGGACGATGAGTTCTGACGGAACGAGCTGGATTTCAGGCGTTCGACAGAATGCAGCGCGTAGGCTTGCCTGGATACGTGTGAAGTAAGAAGAAAATTCAGCCGCCTTGCTCCTGAGAGCGGGCAGATCGCGCTCCGGTGCCACGGGCCGGCCGGGCAAAATTGTAAGGGTCCCCGGCTCAAAGGATGCCACAGACAAGCCGGTCCCTTTCAGAAGCCGCCTCAGCGCTACGTCCGGCAAGAATGCACCAACCACAGCCGACGATCTATGGGCCTCGATCAGGCTGCTTTCGTAATAGAGATCGTGATTTGTGACGGCCCTGTAGACCTTGAGCGACGCGGCGAGCGATTGCGAAGGGATATCGAACTGAAGCTGACCCGACGATTTGGGGGCCTGCGCACTTGCCGTTCCTTGTGGAACGAGAACCAGCGATGCTGCAATCACAAGCGCAGAGAGGTCGCCGAACAGACGATGTAGGCAATCAACACATGCTCCCCGGCCAGGCTCACACTCGGTTCTGCCACGCATGTTCGAAGCCCGCTCATGCCATTCAGACATTAATCCCAGCTTCAGACACGCACTAAGCTCAACGGCCTGAAGGCCAGACGGATTAGGTCTCCAGGGGACCGACAAGGAACGAGAGGTAAAGGGAGATTGCTACGATTTCAAGACAGCGGCCATGCGCCCACATTGGCCGCATTGACGTGCCCCCACCAAATTAGGCCAGTTTGATCTGGAATTTTCCATTTATGATCCCCTGACAGGGAGAGGAGAGTTCCATGAAGGCATCGAAGTTTTCAGAAGCGCAGATCGTATTCGTTTTGAAGCAGGCGGAAGATGGCTCGGCAGTCGCGGAGGTCTGCCGCGTTCAGAACGTTCTATTGCAGTTTGCCCGGCGCGACGGACACCGGTACATTGCTCCTGCCAGTTCACTTTCCTTCACCGACTGTCGGTTGTGTCGAAGCGAAAGGAGACCAATTTCATTATCGTTTCATCAAATGCGGTTGCGGCTGATCTCAGAAGTGCAGGTCGGTAGATATCCTCCAGTGGAGCGGCAGCATGTGCCTCTCCGTCGAATTCAAGGACTTTCTCAAATCCATCCGGCATCGCCTACGGCCGTATAAGCATGCTTTGCAGCTCAATACTCATTGCATTCCATGATATCCTCGCGAATGGCTGCGGCTGCGGCCACCGGATCACGCTCCGCGATAGCCGAACAGGCTTTCAGGTGATACTTCACCGCCTTGCGGATATGGGCCTGATCCGGTTTGGACTGGCGCACGACAGGGCCGATGCGCATCCACAGCGGTTCTAGCAAATTGCTGACGAAGGAGATCCTACTCATATCGGCGATCGCCATATGGAAATTGTAGTTCGCCTCGAGGAAGAGATCGAGATTGTGGGTGTCGGCAGCGGTTTCGATGTCCGTGCAATACCTACGCAGGTCCGCCAGTTCCGCATCGGTCCGCTCGATGGCGGCGCGTTCGGCCGCCGTTCCCTCGAGAAGCATGCGTAGCGTGCGAATATCCTGCAGTTCCTTTATCGAGAAGGAAGGAACCATCATCGTGCGGTTTGCCGTCGAGATCACGCAGCCGATGCTTTCCAGCCGCTGCAACGCATCGCGGACGGGCATGAGGCTCGTGCCCAGGCTGGCGGCAAGGCTCCTCAGCGGCAGCTTCTGACCGGGTGCAAACCGCCCCATCATCAGATTGCGCTTCAGGAGCGTAAAAATCTGCTCGTGCAACATCTCGCGCAGGACCGGTGGCAAGTCCAGCGCATCGGTCGGCAGAACGCCGGATGGCACCTGATCGTCGAAATTCGTCATCCTTGGTCCATTCTTACTTGATAAAGTGTTATAACACTAAACATCTTCTGTTGACAGGAAAAAGAATGGGCTGCAGATTGCTTTCCGTCGAGCGTTATAACACTGAACGAGAAAACGATCATGGTCACGCTGAACTGCGACATGGGAGAGAGCTTCGGGCCGTGGCGGTTCGGTGACGATGAGGGCATCATGCCATTCATCGACTGCGCCAACATCGCCTGCGGCTTTCATGCCGCAGATCCTCTCACAATGCGAAAGACCGTCGATCTGGCCGTCTCGCACGGCAAGGCTATCGGCGCGCATCCCTCGCTGCCCGACAAGGAAGGCTTCGGCCGACGCGAGATGCGGCTGACGCCGGACGAGTTGCGGGCTGCCTTCGTCTATCAGATCGGCGCTCTTTCGGGTTTCGTGCGCGCTGCCGGCACGACGCTCAGCCACGTCAAGCCGCATGGCATCGTATACGGCATGGCCGCTCGCGAGATGGAAACGGCCCTTGCCATTGCCGAGGCCGTCAAGGTTTTCGATGTGCCACTCTTCGGCATGAGCGGGACCTGCCACGAAGAGGCGGCGCGCACGGTCGGCGTGCCTTTTATTGGGGAGTTCTTCGCCGATCTTTCCTATAGCCCGGACGGGCGGCTGATCATTCCGCGCAGCCATTCGGCCATCGACCTCTCAAAGGCTTCCGCGCGCCTGGAAACCGCCCTTCTGGACAAGCAGGTCGCAGCGATAGACGGCACCATGCTGCCGATCTCCTTCGGCACGGTCTGCATTCATTCGGATCCACCGAACGCCCGCGATGTGGCAGCCGCGGTTCGCAGCGTCCTCGACTCGTCCCGGTGACATTGCTCGGGGGCAAAAGACCTCGAAACCACGGACGTTGAAGAACCAACAGAGGAACGGAACATGACGAAACAATTTCTGATGACGACCGCACTGGCTCTTGTCGCTGGCACCATGCTGAGCGCTGGCATCGCCCGAGCGGCTGATGCGCTCGAAAGTTTTCCGGTCGAACTCGTCAACGGTGACAAGAAGACGGATGCCGACTGGAAGCTGATTAAGGCCAACGAGATTACCAAGCCGTGGAACATCTGCGTGCTATTCCCGCATTTGAAAGACAGCTACTGGGTTGCGGCGAACTACGGCATCGCCGACGAAATCCACCGGACCGGTACGGCGATGACGCTTTATGAAGCCGGCGGCTACACCAATCTTTCGACGCAGCTCAGCCAGATGGACAACTGCATCGCCCAGAAATTTGACGGCATCATTCTTGGGGCCATCAGTGCCGACGGCGTCGGCCCGCTGGTCAAGAAGGCGACCGACGCGGGTATTCCGGTGATCGATTTCGTCAATGGTGTCAAAGAACCGAGCGTTTCCGGCCATGCGCTGGTGAGCTTCTACGATCTCGCCTTCACCACCGGCAAGTACATCGTCGAGCAGTCGAAGGGCGGGCCTCTGGTCGTTGGCTTCTTCCCGGGGCCGCAGGGTGCTGGCTGGTCGGACGACGCGGTGCGCGGTTTCAACGATGCGATCAAGGGGTCGAAGGTCGAAGTGGCCGTCACGCGCCGCGGTGACACCGGCCTCAACGTGCAGCTCGATCTCATTAACAATGCGCTTCAGACCTACGAAAACATGACCTGGATCGTCGGTGTCGACGTTGCGGCACAGGCCGCGGCCGTCGCGGTTCGCAACGCCAATCTCGGCGCCAAGGTCAATGTCGCGGCGTTCGATATCATCCCGCCGGTCTATGAGGACATCGCGGCCGGCGCGACCAAGGCCTCGCCGACCGACTTCACCTCGCTTCAGGGCCGCCTGGCCGTCGATATGGCCCTGCGGCTCCTCGAAGGCCAGACGCTGGCTGCCAAGCGCGCAGGCCCGAAACCTGCCATGGTCACTGCGGAAACGATCAAGGCGTACAACATGACCGACATGTTTGCGCCGAAGGGATACAGCGTCGAGTTCGCAATCAAAGCCACGAAAAAATGAGCGGCTCCCCTGACCGCGTGGAGGGTGAGGCCTTCGCCTCACTCTCCGGTGCATCCAAGTTCTATGGCAGCTATGCCGCGTTGAAGGACGTCAGCCTGACGCTCCGATGCGGCGAGGTGCATATGTTGTTGGGCGAAAACGGCGCCGGCAAATCGACGCTTGTCAGCCTTCTGACCGGCAGCAACATGATGGATGCCGGTGAACGGATGGTGCGGGGAAAGCCCTGCGCGACGCTAACGCCGCTCGAAGCACGCGAGGCCGGTATCAATGCCGTGTTGCAGGACTTCGCTTTGGCCCCGACGCTGACGGTTGCCGAAAACTATGCGCTCGGACGCGAGCGGACCCGAAGCGGGTTTCTCGACAAATCCGCGATGCGCAACGACGTGCTGGATGCCATGCGCACACTCGGCGTCCAGTTGGACCCCGATGTGCGCGTGGATACGTTGACGCGGGCCGAACAGCAATTACTGGAAATCCTGCGGGCACTTGGCGGCAAGCCCGGCGCGCTCATCCTCGACGAGCCAACGGCAACGCTTAGCCACGACGAATCCGAACATCTGTTTTCGGCCATTGCCGCCCTAAAGCAGGACGGCTGGGCCATTCTCTATATCAGCCATCGCATGGAGGAGATCCGCCGGCTCGGCGATGTCGTCACCATCCTGCGCGACGGCCGGCAGACGGGATTCCATCGTCTGGCCGACGTCACGAACGATCAGATGATCGCCGAGATGGTCGGCCGCGAAATGTCGAGCTTCTATCCGGACATCGCGCATGCGCCGGCGGGCATGGCGCTGGAGGTCAGAGGGCTGTCGTCCGGCGGCAAGCTCAAGGACGCCTCGATCACCGTGCGCTTCGGCGAGATCGTCGGGCTCGGCGGTCTCGTCGGCTGCGGCAAGGCCGAACTTGCCCGCGTCGTCTTCGGGCTGATGCCTATCGACGGCGGCGAGATCCTGGTCGAAGGCCAGTCTGTCACGGCCCCGACGCCGAAGAGCATGCTCAATCGCGGCCTCATCTATCTGCCGCAGGACCGGCGTGGCGAAGCCCTGGCGCTCAACCGGTCGATCGCCGATAACGTCGTTCTGGAAGTTCTCGGAGCGCCGGGTTCGACGCGCTGCGGCTTCGTGCAGACCGGCGTACTGTCGGCGCTGGTGAGCGATCTTCTTGCGCGTCTCAAGGTACAACCGGCCGAACCGCAGAAGAAGGTGCAGGAACTATCGGGCGGCAACCAGCAGAAGGTCGTTCTCGGCCGGGCACTCAGTCGTTCCCGCAAGATCTACATTTTCGACGAACCGACCGCCGGCATCGACGTCGGTGCGCGGCTCGATTTCTACCATCAACTTCAACAGCTATGCCGCGACGGCGCGGCCATTCTTCTCGTCAGCTCCGATCTCCAGGAGTTGGTGCATCTCTCGCATCGCGCCTACGTGATGCATGAGGGGGTCTGCGTGGCAGACCTTGGCCGCAAGAACATCACCGAGGATGTCGTCGTCGCCTATGCTTTTGGTGAGAAGCCGAAAGGACCCCTGCAATGACCGAACTTCGCTCCAGCGCCGGCACCATACCCTCGGCCACCACCAACATCGCCGCGAAAGTGCTGCGCTTCGGCGCCCTGCCGATCATTCTCCTGATCTGCATCGTCGTATTCCAACTGGGTAATCCGCGTTTTCTCAGTTCCGCCAATACGCTCAACATGGTGCAACAGGGCGTTTTCCTGATGCTCATCGCCTTCGGCCAGATGCTGGTGCTGCTGGCTGGCGGCTTCGACCTGTCGGTGGGCGCCGTGGTGGCGCTGACCTCCGTCATCGCGGCAAAGGTCATGGTCGCCGTGGCGCTCGCCTTTCCGGATGCCGCGTGGATGTCAGTCGGCGCAGGGTTTCTGGCAATGATTCTGACGGGCGCTGTCGCCGGGCTGGTCAACGGCTTCGGCGTGGCGATCCTGAAGGTCAATGCCTTCATCGTGACGCTGGCAACCGCCTCGATTTTTCGCGGCGTCACGCTGGTGATCTCGCAGGGCCAGCAAGTGAGCGGCCTGCCGAGGGATTTCGTCTACGGCATCGGCTCCGGCTTCTTCCACGGCATTCCGGTGTCCGCGATCATCGCGACGCCGGCCCTCGTCCTTGTCTATCTGCTCGTTCATCACATGAAATTCGGCCGATACGTCTATGCGATCGGCTCCAACATCCGTTCGGCCATCGTCGCTGGCGTCAACATCAATTGGTATCTGATCGCCAGCTACGTGCTGTGCGCCACCATGACCGCCTTTTCCGGCTGGCTGCTGACGGCTCGGGTTTCCTCGGGCGAACCGCTGCTCGGCGGCGAGTTTCCGCTCAACTCGATCGCTGCGGCCGTGATCGGAGGCTGCTCGCTACGCGGCGGCGAAGGCTCGGTCGCGGGCGTCTTCATGGGCGTCGTGTTCATCACCGTGCTGGCCAACGGTATGGACCTGATGCGGATCGGCTCGAACTATCAGATGATCGTGCTCGGTATCGTTCTGGTCGGCGCCGTCGTTCTCGATCGCTACCGCGCTGCCAATGCTGCCAGGCGCTGACGCAATCGCTTGTCTTACCTATTCAGAATAACAGGATACTAGTCATGCTCTCCCTCCCTTCATCCGCGGCAGCCCTCAAGTTCGAAAAGGGCTTCATCGACGGCAAATGGACCGATGCCGACGGCGGCAGTACCATCGACGTCGTCAATCCGGCCGATGGCAGCCTCGTCGGCCGGGTGCCGAACATGGGCGCCGCCGAGACGGAAAAAGCCATCGCCGCTGCCGAAGCTGCCCTGCCGGCATGGCGGGGGCTGGCTGCGAAGGAGCGGAGCCGGTATCTGCGCCGCTGGCATGACCTCGTCCTGGAAAACCAGGAAGCGCTGGCGCAACTCCTGACCTTTGAACAGGGCAAGCCGATCGCCGAGGCGCGCGGCGAGATCGCTTATGGCGCCACCTTCATCGAATGGTATGCCGAGGAGGCAAAACGGGTCTACGGCGATACGATCCCGGCACCGAAGGCCGGCAGCCGCATCATCGTTCAGAAACAGGCGATCGGGGTCGCGGCCGCGATCATTCCTTGGAACTTCCCCTCCGCGCTTTTCAACCGCAAATGCGCGCCGGCGCTGGCCGCCGGCTGCACGGTGATCGTCAAGCCGTCAGAGTTTACGCCATTCAGCGCCCTGGCGCTGGCCGAACTTGCCCACCGGGCCGGCATTCCGGACGGTGTGCTGAACGTCGTCACCGGCGATCCCGCCAATATAGGCAAATCCCTGACGGGCAGCCGCGCGGTCCGCAAGCTGAGCTTCACCGGCTCGACGCGGGTCGGCAAGCTGCTGCTGGAGCAGGCGGCAAAAACGGTCAAGAAGACTTCGATGGAGCTCGGCGGCAATGCACCGCTGATCGTCTTCGACGACGCCGATATCCCGACCGCCATCCAGGCCTGCATGAATTCCAAGTTCCGCAATTCCGGCCAGACCTGCGTCTGCGCCAACCGCATCTATGTGCAGGATGGTATCTACGATGCTTTCAGCATGGCACTGGTCGAGGCCGTGTCGAAGCTGAAGGTAGGTTCCGGGATCGAGAACGACGTCACGATCGGACCACTGATCAACATGGCCGCAGTCGTCAAGGTCGAGCGGCATATTGCCGATGCGATGGCGCATGGCGGCACCATCGTTCACGGAGGGGCGCGGCACGAAAAGGGCGGCACCTTCTTCCAGCCGACCGTCATCGCAGGCGCCAACGACCGCATGGAGCTGTCGCAGGACGAGACCTTCGGTCCCGTGGCGCCACTCTTCCGGTTTTCCAGCGAAAGCGAGGCGGTTACGCTCGCCAATGCGACCGACTACGGTCTGGCGGCCTATATTTTCACCCGGGACCTCGATCGGATGTGGCGGGTGACTGATGCGATCGAAACGGGGATGGTCGGCGTCAATGAAGGACTGATCTCCAACGAAGTGGCTCCCTTCGGCGGCATCAAGGAGAGCGGACTGGGTCGCGAAGGGTCGCGGTACGGCATCGATGAATATCTCGAACAGAAGTACATTCTGATTTCGCCGACCATCGCCGCCTGACACGCAAGGACATCGTCATGAATACGCTTTCAAACTCTCTCCATCATGCAGACATCACCACCACGCTGCATCCCTACACCGATGCGCGGGCGCATGAGAAAAAGGGACCTATCGTTATCGAACGTGGCAAGGGCATCTATGTCTACGACGATGCGGGGCGCGAATATATCGAGGGCCTGGCCGGTCTCTGGTCGGTCGGCGTCGGCTTTGACGAGCCGCGCCTGGTCGCGGCGGCATCAGCGCAGATGGCGAAGCTGCCCTACTACCACACCTTCAGCGACAAGGCGCACGAACCCTCCATCCGGCTCTCCGAAAAGCTGGTCGAAATAACGCCCGAGCAAATCACCCGCGTCTTCTTCACCAGCTCTGGCTCCGAGGCCAACGACACGATGGTGAAGATGGTATGGTACATGAACAATGCACTGGGCCGGCCGCGGAAGAAGAAGTTTCTCGCCCGCACCAAGGGTTACCACGGCATCACCGTCGCTTCCGGCAGTCTCACGGGCTTGCCTAACAATCACCGAGATTTCGACCTTCCGGCGATACCGGTCCGGCATCTGACCTGCCCGCACTTCTACCGCTTTGGCGCGGAAGGGGAGAGCGAGGCCGCCTTCACGGCACGGCTCGTTGCCGAAGCCGAGGCGGTAATCCTTGAGGAAGGCGCTGACACAATCGCAGCCTTCATCGGCGAACCTCTGATGGCCGCCGGCGGGGTCATGCCGCCGCCTGCGGGCTACTGGCAAGGGATCGAGGCGCTCTGCCGCAAATACGACATCCTGCTGGTTGCCGACGAGGTCATCAACGGTTTCGGCCGGCTCGGCAGTTCCTTCGGCGCCGTCCATTACGGCTTCAAGCCGGATATCATGATCGTCTCGAAGCAACTGACCTCATCCTACCTGCCGCTGGCCGCCGTGTTGTTTTCGGAAGCCGTCTATGACGCCATCGCCGACAACACGGCGAAGATTGGTACATTCGGCCACGGCTTTACTGCCTCCGGCCATCCGGTCGCCACGGCGGTGGGGCTGGAAAACCTGAAGATCATCGAGGAGCGCGACCTGATGGGCAACGCCGCCCGTATGGGCGCTATTCTCCAAGCAAAGCTTTCCGCGTTGTCGGACCATCCGCTGATCGGCGAGGTGCGTGGCGCCGGCCTGATCGCCGGCGTGGAGATGGTCGCCGACAAGGCCACCCGCCGGCCGTTCAGGACGCCCGGTAAGGTCGGCGCCTATGCCTTTGGCGCCGGTCACGAACACGGCCTGATTGTACGCGCAATCGGCGATACGTTGGCGCTGTGCCCGCCGATGATCATCACCGAAGAGCAGGTGGACGAACTCTTCCGGCGCTTCGTCAAGACGCTCGACCAGACGGCCGGCTGGGTGAAGGCGGAAGGCCTGAACTGACACCTGGCGGTACAGAGAAGGGAAGACGATTGTGATCTACGACCAGCCGAAATTCTTGCCCGCGGGCGACCGCTACATACTGATCGAATTCGGCAACGAGATGAACCTCGATCTCAACTTCATGGCGCAGGGGCTGGCCTCCGCGGTGGCCTCCGCCGGTATTGACGGCGTGATCGAAACGGCGCCCTGCTTTGCCTCGCTGCTGGTGCATTACGAGCCCGCCCGGATCACTTACTCCGACGTCGTGCGGGAACTGTCGGTCTTGGTTTCCTCGCTCGGATCGTCGGACGATATCGAACTGGAGAGCCGGCTGTTCTATCTGCCTGCGCTCTATCTCGATCCCTGGACCAAGGAGTGCGTCGAAGATTACTGCGCCAAAATCGCCCGGAAAGTGCCGGACCCAGAACTGATAATACAGGAAAACGGCCTTCAGGACGTCGATCATCTGGTACGGCTGCATTCCTCGTCGGAATACTGGGTTGCGGCACTTGGCTTCTGGCCGGGGCTTCCCTTCCTGATGGCGCTCGATCCGAGAGCACGGCTGACCGCGCCGAAATACAATCCGCCGCGAACCCACACGCCACAAGGGGCGATCGGTCTTGGCGGTGCCGCCAATTCGATCTATCCGGTCGCCACGCCCGGCGGCTATCAGATCTTCGGCCGAACGCCGGTACCCATCTGGGATTCCACCGGCAAGCGGGACGGCTTCGAGGGCGGGCTCTGCCTGTTCCGCCCCGGCGACCGGATCAGGTTCGTGCCGGTCACGCGCGAGGAATACGACGCGGCAGAGGCCGCGGTAAACGAGAACCGTTACCAGTACACCGTCGTCGAGTACCAGAAGTTCGTGGTCAAAAATTATAAGACCTGGACCGCCAAAGTTGGCGGCGGCGCAACGCAGGGAGCGCAGTCATGATCGAGGTCGTGAAAGCCGGGCTTGAAACGTCGATCCAGGATTATCCAGGCCGCATAGGATACTGGAACCAGGGTTTTCCGCCCTCCGGGCCGATGGACGGCTGGTCGTTCCGCATGGCCAATCTTCTGGTCGGCAATGCGCCCGGAACTGCCGGTCTGGAATGCCAGTTCCTCGGGCCAACACTGAGGTTCTCGGACAGCCGCACCATTGCCGTGACCGGCGCGGACATGCGCCCGACGCTTGACGGCGAGGCGCTGCCTTTCTGGCAATCGGTCGCGGTCAAGGCGGGCCAGACGCTGGCCCTCGGTGCCGCGCGCCTCGGTGCCCGCGGCTATATCGCGGTCTCGGGCGGCTTCGCCAATGACGCGAAGCTCGGTTCGCGCTCCACCTTCACCAAGGCGGGCGTCGGCGGCATTGGAGGCCATTCGGTCAAGCCGGGGCAGCACCTGCCGCTCGGAGAAGGCGGCGGAACGGCGGGCCTGAGCGTGCCGCCGGAGCATCGTCCGGCGATCCGTTCCGATAAGGAATGGGACATTGAGGTCTGTGCCGGTCCCAATGACGACTGGATCGATGCGGCCGGCCAGGAACGGTTCCTGTCATCCCCCTGGGTGCTCTCGGCCAAGTCCGACCGCACGGGTTTCCGGCTCGATGGGCCGGAATGGACATTCGCCGAAAAGGCAACGAACAAGCCCAGGGAACACGGTTCGCTGCCCTCCAACATCATCGACCATGGTTACCCCATGGGGGCGATCAACCTGGCCGGCCAGACGCCGATCATCCTCGTCAACGACGGTCCATCGATGGGCGGCTTCATCAATCCCTACACGGTGCCGTCGGCAGCGTTCTGGAAGCTCGGCCAGGCAAAGCCCGGCGAACGTTTTCATTTCAAGCTGGTGAGCGTCGACGAAGCGCAGGCGCTGGCGGCCCGGATGACGGCGCTCTGCGTGCCCGCCAGCCTGACCACCGTATAATTTCCAGAGATCGAGGATCACCATCATGGCAAAACAGACCCTTCGCGCCCCGCTTCCCGGCGTCTTCTTTCGGCGTCCGTCGCCCGACGAGGCGGTCTTCAAGGAAGCCGGCGATACGGTGGCGGCCGGGGACACGGTGGGACTGGTGGAGGCGATGAAGTCGTTCTTTCCGGTCGAGGCGGAAACCGGCGGCACGCTCGTGCGCTTTCTCGTCGAGGATGGCACGCCCGTCGACGCTGACGATGCGATCGCCGAGATCGAGTAACCGATGACTATCAGCAAACTTTTCATAGCCAACCGCGGCGAGATCGCCGTGCGTATCATCCGGGCTGCCAGGGCGCTCGGCATCCGGACGGTCCAGGCAGCCAGCGAAGCCGACACCGAGATGCTGGCATGCCGGATGGCCGACGAGGTGGTGGTGATCGGTGCCGCGCAGGCGGGCAAGTCCTATCTCGACATCGACGCTGTGGTGAAGGCGGTCAAGGACAGCGGCGCCGATGCGGTTCATCCCGGATACGGTTTTCTCTCCGAAAATCCACTCTTCGTCGAGGCGATCGAGGCGGCCGGCGTGACATTCGTCGGACCGGGTGCGGAAACGATCCGCACGATGGGCGACAAGGCGATGGCACGCGACGAGGCGATGGCAGCCGGCGTCCCGGTGGTTCCCGGCAGCAACGGCCGCATCGGCGATCTTGACGATGCTCGCCGTGTCGCCCGTGATATCGGCTACCCGGTAATGATCAAAGCTAGCGCCGGCGGCGGTGGGCGCGGCATCCGAGTCGTCGAGGACGAGGCTTCTCTCGAAAAACTGGTGCCGCAGGCGATGGCAGAAGCCCGGGCGGCTTTCGGTGACGACGGTCTCTACATGGAGCGCTATATCCGCCGGGCGCGGCATATCGAAGTGCAGATACTCGGCGATGGTACTGACGTCGTGCATCTGTTCGAGCGCGAATGCTCGCTGCAGCGCAAGCGCCAGAAAATCTGGGAAGAGGCGCCGGCGACGATGCTGCCGCTCGCAACGCGGCAGGCGCTCTGCGAATCCGCAGCCGCGCTGGCCCGTCGGGTCGGCTACAAGGGGGCCGGCACGCTCGAATATCTCTACGACGATCTGACCGGCGAGTTCTTCTTCATCGAGATGAATACCCGCATCCAGGTCGAGCATCCGGTCACCGAAATGATCACCGGCATCGATCTGGTTCAGGCGCAATTGCGCATCGCCGGCGGCGAAACGCTGTGGCTGACGCAGGACGACATCCGCCAGACGGGTCATGCCATCGAGGTGCGGATCAATGCAGAAAATGCGGCAAGGATGTTCATGCCGTCGCCTGGTCTGGTGACAGGGTATCAGGCCCCTGAGGGAGAGTGTGTTCGTTTCGACACTTTGCTCTATGAAGGCTACCGGGTGGTTCCGTTTTATGATTCCCTGATCGGAAAGCTGATCGTCTCGGGAGCGGATCGCGCCGAGGCCATCGAACGGCTGAAACGGGCGCTGGCGGATCTGCGGATCGAGGGGATCCACACGACCGCTCCGTTGCACGTGATGCTGGCCGACGATCCGGATGTCCGGGCCGGCAACGTCAGTACCTCTTGGCTCGAAGACTGGATGAAAACCAGCGGGAGCCAGCGGTCTGGCCCCAAACCTTGACCACAATGGATGCGGTTACCCGCTTTGGTCTTCCCTGATGACGCTCCGCCTCTGTCCGGTGTCGGCAGTGGCGCTGGGCACAAGATGGCGCGCACCATATGGGCGCTACCCGTTAAAAATGCTGATACCAAGCGCCGGCGATCATGCCAGCGCGAGCCAGTGAAATCTACCATCCACACCTCAATGACCGCTTCGCGCCGATAGCGTTGAAAACGTCGTGGTCGGCCCCGGTTCGGATTTTTCTAGTCTCACTGGTGAGCCTTGCGCATATTGACGTGAGGGACCATGTTGCATCTCGCAAAATCGATCACGGGTCAGCTAAGATCGGCTAAAGCCGCGTGCAGGGGGCGATTAGACCGAACCCGGGTCTTCGCGAAGAGTTTTAGGTCGATCGATTTTCGACTTTTTCAACCGTATCCACCACAAGCTACCATTCAAGAACGGCTTATTCCGCGTTTCGTGCATGAGCTTGCTTCGGCTCGGTGCCGACGCGCGTTCTGTGACCGGAGAAGCGCAGACATTCAGACTGGTGTATCGGAACGGTCGCAATCCGCTTACGGCGTTCTCCAAAACTGCAATCAGTCAATGTTTGATTGCAGACCGTCTTCTGCACTTACCGGAGTTTACTCGATGACCATCGATCCTAGCCTCACGTAAATTGGAACACGCAACAGCTCATTGCATAGTCTTGTCATCAGCCGCTCCTTCGTACCTCCGGCAGGTCTGGTGTTTCTCACCCTTGAGGAGGTGTTGAGCGTTACCGCGGACAGGTCAACGAGGGAACCCTTCGCAACTGGCGTTCGATTAGGGTCGGACCATCTTTCATCAAGATCGGCAAAGCCATTCTCTATCCGCTGGAAGAGCTCGATCGCTGGGATCGCAGAAATCTAGTTGTTTGCCGGCCTTCACGATCGCTCCCGTTGGAGGACGCTATATCGTGAAATCTGCCAGTCCGACAGTTGCCGCTGAGTGAGATGATCTGGCCTAGATAGATTCGATTCGGAATCCGTGCTACAATGTGTAGTGTGGGGTCTCGTGAAGGCAGGTGCATGATACTTCGGGTCTATCCCGATCTGTAACGAGGAACCAGCCCCAGCTACAACCTCATCAACGAGATGAGTGCGCGGCACGTCGTGATGCAGGCCCATCTTGGTCCACGCCGCATCGAAGGTGATGCGGTCATCCATGATGTGCTTTCGCCACTCAATGATGGTTGGCTCGCTGCGGCGTGGACCGCCGAGCAGGCACATGCGTACTAATTGTCCAAAAGCCCCGAGCTTGCCGGCCGCGTGCCAGACCTTGATGATCTCCTCATCCATCAGCGCGCGGCCCTTGGTTCGGCGCCCGCCCCTCTGCGCACGAGTTTCCTTGGGCGCGCGATAGCCGGCAAGCACGTTGTCCTCGACGTAACCTTCGCCGACACACCATTCGAGGAATGTGTGGGCGTGCTTGCGCAAGTCCCTTGCCGCACCGCGCTTACCGGCCTTGGTGATCTTATCCACCGCCGCCATGATTTGCCGGCGCGTCAATTCGCCGATGGCGACATCCAGATGATCCTTGAGACCGCGCCGCAGCGCGGACATCGCTGGCTTCCAGTTCAGGAATTGGCGTCCGGTCAGGGATGTCTGATAGGGGCCGTCTTCACGTATCAGGGCCACCAGCGTAGTGCACTGCATCTCGGCCAGTTGCTGGCGCTTGGCTTCGCGCTTGGCGTCGTTCGGATCGACCCCTGTGACCACCTCACCAGCGGCGATAGTGGCGGCCTTACGAGCCGCCCGCTCATTGAACCTTGGCCAGGCCCCGAGGGTCTTGCGCTGAGTGCCCCTCACTCCCGGCTTGGTGAACAGGTAGACCCAGGTCCGGCCGCCGGTCGCGCGCATGCGCAGCGCGAGACCAGGCAGCTTGTCGTCGTGGAGGTAATGCTGCGCCTTGCCCGGTGGCATTGTCGCGTCGCGGATGACCGTGTCGGTCAGCGTCAGATAGTTGATCGGCTCTCCCATGGTCCCTGCCCTTTTCGTTTTGTGCCCGCGCGGGAATGATCGGACCCGCAAGAACCGGGCCTCAGACCTTCCCTCGACTTTGTGTCCCAAGGGAAAATTCGCGGAGGGCACAACAGGGGCACACAAAATGGGCTATGGACCACTATGGTCTATAGTGGCCGCACATGACAAAAATGCCAGAATTATCAGTCGCTTCTACAAATTTACTATGGCTAGGGCTGGTTGGCTAGGGTCTACAGATTGTGGTTCACACGGGAGAGGTCCAAGGTTCGATCCCTTGTGCGCCCACCATTCCACCATTGACCGGCTGTCACCACCTCTGTCCGCCAGGACTGGGCGAAGCCAGGATTTGCTTAGGTCACAGATGGCGCAATCATTGGCAGCAAGCGTAGGGTCGGTTAGGCGCCCTTGCGCCGTAACCCACCATCGTGAGCCGCGATCCGGAGCCGGCGGGTTACGCGCTGGCGCGGCCGACGCTCCTCTGGCATCATCCGGACCGGCGGCTTGACGTTCATTAGAAGCGAGTAATCGGACCGGCGAAACAGCAGGCCCTCCCAATTGCAGTCCGGGCAGACGCCTCTCACCGTGTCCATGTGCTTTTTGTTCTTGCGGAGCATCTTCCTGGCCTTCAGCCAGAGATGGCAGGGATACACTGCGCTCGGCATGAGGAGGATAGGCATGTGGAAACAGCTTATTGTTTACGACCGCGCAAAAGGGCGGGAACGCTTTGAGGCACTCGTCGCCGACTATGCGACCTGGTCAAATTGGAAGCGGGCGTTTCTCGTGTTCTGCGTCGTCCTTGGCATCGTTGTCTTGCCATATGCCCATTACAGCAAGGGCGTGATGACTGTTGGATGGGATTCCATCGGACTGTCTCGCGACGTATCGCTGGCCGAAGATCCTTTCCTGTTTCATAGCATTTTCGCGTTCGGTGAAATCCTATCGCTGATTTCCCTCTTCGGCTTGATCAAGCTGCACCTCGCATATCGAGCATCGCGGTGAAACCGCCCTCTTAAATGCTTTGAAGTATACAACGCATTGAATCATGCTTGTCCCTACTCGTCACGTTAGCAAGCGCAGCGCGGGTTAGGCGCCCTTGCGCCGTAACCCACCATCGTGAGCCGCAATCCGGAGCCGGCGGGTTACGCGCTGCGCGCTAACCCGCCCTACGCGCTGCGTCGCCACGTCCGTTCACTCAACAGCGACTTCCGGCGACGTCGAGAGGCTGGGCATGCTCGCGGCGCCGCATCGGCGCTTCCACCTCAGCGACAAGGCTCACAGCAATTCGAACAGCAGCCGCAGGCTCGCGGTCGCGATTGCCGCCAATGCGACGGCCAGCGTGCCGTCGAGCACGGCCCCGATCGCCAAGCCGTTCGTTGTCTCCATCCATTGCGTGATTCTGGTCCACATAACGGCTCCCGCAATTATGAGTTGTCAGATTTCGGAGTTGTGTTCGCAAACATGGACGGCACGAAAATAGCTTTGGCCTCGGCGGCGTTACGGAGCATCCCGGCCTTCTTGAACGCATCGATACGCTCCGCGCCCGGGGGCATCGCTCGCGCCAATTCCAGGGCGTCATCTGCGCGTGTCTGCCAGTCGTGCATGTCGGGGCCGTTGATCGGACGCTTCATGGAATTCTCTCCGTTGGGGTGGCGAGGCCATTTGCTTCGAGCCACTTCTCGCTGCTGAAAAGCGCTCGGAGCGAGACGGCGATCTGGCGATGCTGGTTGCGGTCGGCGCCCACGGGCAGACCCCTTGCGAGCAGGATGGAGGCCCGCCGAAGATCGGCCAATTCCGTGGCGCTGTAGCGATGTTTGGAAATCGAAACGAGTTCGGCTTCTGACATAGCTCCCTCGCCAGGCGGGAGCATGACCGAACTCTCTGTCAGCGAATGCCAGGAAGACCGCCGATACCGAACCATACACCCGTCTATGTTCGAGAAGCGACTTAAATCGTTTGTCGCCTATCCGACATACAGCCGCCGGGAACTTCTCACCGGCATTGCCGTTGGGCCGCCCAACGTGATGGGCGCTATGGACAACTCAATATGTTGCCCACGCTGCGGATACCAGGTACCGATCCACGCGTCGAACGCGGGCCAGATCTGAACTACATTCGGTGCGCCGTGACATCGAGAAGCACGTCACCGCCGCCAGTCGTTCCGCTCTCAATTGCAGAATGAGATCAGACTCGGGTGCCATCGTATCGCCAGCTGCCCGGCGGCAACTTGCTTTCGGCAGAGGCGATCTTCGCCCTCTGCGCGGCTTTGACAATCCGCGCTCCGACAAACGGGATGCCCATTCTGCGGGCCTGATTCCTGACCGAGTTGCTGGGGCGATTGAAGGCGGCCGAGCATCTGGCCACAGATGCCCCCGACAGCACCATCTGCCTCAGCCGAACCAGCTCCTGCTCTGTCCAGCTCTTCACGATCGGTTTCATTGGCCGAGCTGCTTGCGAACGGCGGCGGCGCCGTTGCCGACTTTATCGACGGCCTTCTGTAGTTCGTCCTTTGAAACGCCGAGCTGTTTCGTCCAGTACTTGACCTCGTGATCTTCGTGCATATTGATCTTGCTGCGATCCTGCTGACCGGTCTTTTTGAGATCGTCCATGGTCGGGCTCCTCCGCGAAATACACTCCTTAAATGCGGCGAAGAAATTTAGGTTCCCCCAGTGCCGCAGGGGTTTTTTGTGTCGGGAACCGAACTCAGGAACCGTTTCGCCGACGCCAATCGCACAATCGGGAGATCACCTGTGCCGTCAATGCTCATCACGGCCGGCGCCGATCGACATGTCATCGACATCGCGCAGGTCCCGACTGGAACTAGCTCGGCGCGTCGTCCGCACGAGCGGAGCGCCATGCGGTATCAGCGGCAACAATCGAAACCCGGATATCGCTTCGCCCATCCGGGCTACGCCATCTACTGAGTATCGCCGCATTATGTCATGACATAATCCTCGACACCGCGCAATTTTGCCACTACATAAATCGGATGATCGCGTACGATCCGCGCCGTCACCACATCACTTGCGATCGCGCAAGCGCGCGGTGACGTTGCGCGAGCGCGGGCTGGATCTGGAAGCCGACGCCGACGCCGACGAAGCGTTCCGGGGGGACGTGGTGACAAAGGTCGATGACCGTTTCGACTATGGCGAGGTGCGCTACATCGCTGCCGGCCGCGTCCGGTCGAGGATGGTGTTGATCGTCTGGACCCCGCGTGGCGACGCCCGCCACGTCATTTCAATGAGATACTGCCATGCCAAGGAAGAAGCTCGTTGGCTCGCGCTCTTTCGGCGAGCCGCTGACTGATGACCCCGATGATGCGCCGGAAGTGCTCGATGAGTTCTTCCGGACCGGCGAGATCACCCAGGGCGCCAAGGTCATCCGGCGCGGGCGACCGCCGCTCGGCGACAAGCCGAAGGGCTCGGTGACGCTGCGGCTCGATGCCGACGTGCTGGAAACCTATCGCGCGCTCGGCAAGGGCTGGCAGGCCCAGCTCAACGCTGACCTGCGCCGTGCCCGCAAGCTGAAGAAGAGTGCGTGAGCGACCGCGCGTAACCGCATCGGCGAAACGACAGGCGGGATCGGCCATCTGCTACGCCGCGAGCGGCTCGGCGGCCTCCAGAGCTCCAAGGTCGATCATCGCCCAACCCAGAATCGCCAGAGCAAGCCCGTTCTGCAATATGCCGTCCGTTTGCGGGCCGACGGCCATCAGCGCCAGAACCGACGGCGCACCGTAATACAGGACGATCCAGAAGCCGGACTTGCCGCGGTCATGCAGCCGCCAGACGCCGATCACGACCAGCGCCACGCACGCCGCAACGAACATGAAAGCGCCTGCAATCGCCGCGATGGTGGCCGGGACATTCACCGGGCTCTGACTGGTCTGGTTGACCGTGCCGACGACCAGAACCAGCCCGACCATCGCGGCCAGTGCGCAAAGGCCGCTCCAGATCCAGTAGCGGGCCCGGCCCATACGGCCTTTGATGGCGGATGTGTTCTGCATGCGGATTGGTCGCGTGGCGCTTCGCGGGGTTCAATTGCGCGCCGCATGCATCATGTCCATGCAGCTTGCGTGCGATGCGTCATGCCCGGCAAAGCAGGCGCGCTCGCTGAATACCATGCGGGTCTTATTCACGCCCCGCTGCAACCAAATGCCCCGCCCGTCATTGTCAGGCGCATACGCCGGGTGACAGCCGGCCATAACGGGGATGTTGGACGCGGCGATTTTGCCGGCTTCTCGTCGCGACAGCAACGCATCGGTACGCGTCGCAATCTAACCCGTTCCCGGCGTATGCCCCTGTGGGCCCAGATCGTGTCGGTCATTTCCACGAGGACGTCGCATGCTCCACGACCTCATCACCCGGCGCCGGATGCTCGCCCCCGACCCGCGGAACTGGCGGCTGGTCGCGGCGCTCATGCTCGCGTTGCTGCTGGTGCTGGCGTTGGTCGCGCTCGCGTAACCCGTTAACTGCGCGTTAACCATCACGGCCCGGCCGCAGGAACGTGCCTTCGTCGCGCCCATTATCCCGGCGACCATGGAAATGGAGCTGACGCATGAAGGACGAGATCGCGAAAATCGACAAGGCTCTCGACGAGCTGCTGGTGAGTCTCGGCGGCATGGTGCTGCGACTGGCAAAGATCACCAAGACCGACGCGGAGACCCAGGCGCTGGCCCGCTCGGTGGACCAGTTCTCGACCTGTGCGCTCAATTCGACGGACGGCCGGGTGCTGACGCTGGCGGCGGAGCTTGAGGCGGCCCGGACCGCCGCCTGCACGACTCCCGCGAGGCCGCGGCTGCGCCTGGTGGTCAGCCGCTGAGGCGTGGCATCGCCACGCGCGCGCCGCGCACCTAGCGCGGCACCACCGCAGTGGCTTCGATTTCGACGCGGGCGGCGAGCTCGACCAGCCGCACCACCTGCACCAGCGCCATGGCCGGATAATGCGCGCCAAAGATCTCGCGATAGATCTTGCCGAGCGCTTTCAGGTTGCCGAGATATTCTTCCATGTCGACGACATACCAGGTCAGGCGGACCAGATGCTCGGGCTTGGCGCCGCCCTCGCTCAGGATCGCGGCGATGTTGCTCAGCGCCTGATGCACCTGGGCGGTGAAGTCGGCCGGCAGATGGCCGGCGGTATCCCAGCCGATCACGCCGCCGGTCACCACAATGCGGCCGTCGGCGCTCATGCCGTTGGCATAGCCCTTCGGCGCCGGCCAGCCTGAGGGCTGCAGCACACGCGGCGCCGACAGATGCGCATCGACCTTCGAACTCGGAACCACGGTCAGCGTGGGGCTCTTTGGCGCGGTCACCGGCAAATCTCCTTCGGACATAGATGTCTCATTTCATTCAGCAGCCGTCGCCATCTGGCGCAGCGCAAAGCGCTTCAGCTTTCCGGTCTCGGTCTTCGGCAGTTGCTCCACAAACGCGATGGCGCGCGGATATTTGTAGGGGGCGATCTCGCGCTTGACGTGGTTCTGCAACTCGAGGGTCAGCGCATCGTCTCCGGTAAAGCCCGGCGCCAGCACGACATAGGCTTTCACCAGCATGCCGCGCGCCTCGTCGGGCGAACCGACCACGCCGCATTCCGCCACCGCGGGATGGGTCAGCAGAGCGGCTTCGACGTCGGGGCCGGCGATGTTGTAGCCGGCCGAGACGATCATGTCGTCGGAGCGCGACTTGTACCAGAAGTAGCCATCCTCATCCATGATGAAGGTGTCGCCGGTCAGGTTCCAGCCGTTCTGCACGAATTTCGGCTGCCTGGGATCGGCGAGATACTTGCAACCGGTGGGGCCGCGCACGGCGAGCCGTCCCAGGGTGCCGGGCAGCACGTCGCGGCCCTCCTCGTCGATGATCTTGGCCTCATAGCCGGGCACCGGTCTGCCGGTGGAGCCCGGGCGAATTTCGTCCTCGGTGGCGCAGATGAAGATGTGCAGCATCTCGGTGCCGCCGATGCCGTCCATCAGCTTGATGCCGGTGGCCTTCAGCCAGGCGTCGTAGGTACCGATCGGCAAGGTCTCGCCGGCCGACACGCATTTGCGCAGGCTGGAGATGTCGTGGGTGCCCATCTTGGCGAGCATGGCGCGATAGGAGGTCGGCGCGGTGAAGCACACCGTGACCTTGAACTTCTCGATCGCCGGCGGCAACTCGTCCGGCCCGGCCTTTTCCAGCACCACGAAGGACGCGCCGATATGCAGCGGGAACAGCACGCCGCCGAAGCCGAAGGTGAAGGCCAGCGGCGCCGAGCCGATGAAGCGGTCGGACGGCTCGGCGCGTAGCACGTTGCGGGCAAAGCCGTCGCACACCGCGAGCATGTCGCGGTGAAAATGCATGGTGCCCTTCGGCTCGCCGGTGGTGCCCGAGGTAAAGGCGATCAGGCAGATATCGTCGGAGGCGGTATCGACCGCGGTGAAGTCCGGGCTGGCGTCGGCGATCAATGCCTCCAGCGACTCCGGCTTGCCGGTGCCCCAGTAGACGACGCGCTTCAGCTCGGGTGCGGCGGCTTTCGCCTTTTCCATTTCGTCGGACAGCTTGCCGTCGCACAGCGCCAGCGCGATCTTCGCCTTCTGGATCGGATAGGTCAGTTCCTTGGCGCGCAGCAGCGGCATGGTGGCGACGCAGACGCCGCCGGCCTTGATGACCGCGAGATAGGTGGCGACCATCATCGGATTGTTGGCGGAGCGCAGCATCACACGGCCGCCCGGCACCAGCCCGAGCTTGCCGACCAGCACGTTGCAGATCCGGTTCACCAGCGCCTGCAGCTCGCGATAAGTATAGCTGTCGGTGAGACCGAACATGCACGGCGCATCGCCGTGGCCCTCATCGACCCAGCGGTCGAGAAACGGCACCACGCAGTTGATGCGCGCGGGATATTGAAACTCCGGCCGGGTGAACAGAAAGTCCGGCAGCTGTTCGGGCGGCGGCATGTTGTCGCGCGCGAACGTATCGATATGGGCAGTGTAGGCCTTGGTGAGTCGAGCTTCGGCGACGGCCATTGCATGCTCCTGTCACGTCAAGACGCCCGGCAGCGTCATCTGAATATCATTTTAAACCTAAAACAAATTCGTGCAACTGGCACCAGCCGCCGGGTCGCGATTTTTTGCCCTGGCGGCGCGAGATGTTTAGGCAAACCCCGCCTAACGGCGCGCCAATTGCCTGATACGCAGCGTCATCGGCGATTGCGGATCGGCCAGCGGCGCGATCGCGGTAAAATGGTTGGCGTCGGGAATCACCTCAAACCGCGTCGCGATAGCACCACCCCACGCAGCGACGATGCTCTCGCTCTGGCGGAAATACTCCGCGCTCTCCAGAGCGCCGACCGCCGCGTCGAGGCTGCCGCGCACGGGCTTCGGCCACAGCAGCGGGCTCGCGCGCCGCGCCGCAGCATCATCCAGATGCAAGGCTGTGTTGATGCTGGTGCCGACCAGCGGCACCAGATCGAACAGGCCGGATATGGCATAGGCGGCGGCGATCAGATTGTCCGGCAACGCCGGATCGATGGCGCGCCAGTCGGTCGCCAGCATGCAGGCCGCAAGGTGTCCGCCGGCCGAGTGACCGCTGACCACCAAGGGCTGGCCGAGCTTTGCGAGTTCGCGCATCGCCAGCCGGGTCTGATCGATGATGTCGTCGACGGTGACCGTCGGGCAGAGATCGTAATTCGGGACGGCAACGCTGATGCCGTGGGCATTGAGGCCGCCGGCCAGATGGCTGAAGAACGAGCTGTCCAGCGCCTGCCAGTAGCCGCCATGGATGAACACGGCGATCGGCCCCTGCCCCTCGGCGGCAAAGAAATCGATGCTGTGGCGCGCGCCGGCACCATAGGGAATAACGTGCCAGCGCCCTGTCCGCGCCTCGCGATAGGCCTTGGCGTCACGCGCCCAGCCGGCGATCAGCGCCGGATTTTCCGGCACCCGCGCGCGGTTATTGTATTCGACCTCGTAATCGATCGCCACGTTCACGAGCCCTTGCCGGTTGCCGGCTTCTGCGCCGCCTTCTGCGCCGACGCCTTGGTCTTGGCCAGAAGCCGCATCAACTCGCGGACATCCTTCGGCGCCAGGTCGCCGAAGATTTCAGCGATCCACGTCTCGTGTTCTTCCGCCATCTTGCGAAACTCGGCGCGGCCGCTCTTGGTCAGGCGGATCACCTGCACGCGGCGATCGGCCTCCGAGGTGCGACGATCGATATGGCCGGACTCCACCAGCCGTTCGACCAGGCCGGTGACATTGCCGTTGGAGACCATCATGCGCTTGGAGACATCCGACAGCGTCATGCCGTCCGGCACCTTGTCGAGCTGCGCCATCAGGTCGAAGCGCGGCAGCGTCACGTCGAAGCGCTCGCGCAGGCGGCTGCGCACTTCGCCCTCGATGAGGGTCGTGCAGGTCAGAAGCCGCAGCCACAGCCGCAACTCGTCGCCGTGATCTTCGGAATGCTCGGAGGCCTTGGTTTCGGAATCGAGATCCATGATGCGATGTTACCTCCCGAGAACCTTCGCGGCAGCAACGGAGCGCAGCAATCCACAACTCGCCGCGCATGCGCCAGCCGATCCTTTTGACCTTCAAGGAATTCCCGGACGTCCGCAAGTCAAAACGCCGCAGCCACCCGACTGGCCTCCCCGGCAAACTTCTTTAAGGTTCAAAGAAATTGGCGCGCCGCTTGCATGGGGTTTCCGGTCGGGCTGCCCGCCTTTGGTTTGCTTGCGGCGGCAGCCATCATCGGAATAAGCTGCCGTCGAAGGCTGAATTTGGGTTGGCGGAATTTCGGCGCAATGCGCGGCCGAGCAGAGGAGAAGTCATGAAGCAGCATGTGAAACTCGCCGGACTTGCCGTCCTGGCAAGCGTGATCGCCGGACAGGCGATGGCGCAGGAGAAGATCAAGGTCGGCGTGATCGTGTCGCTGTCGGGCGCCGGCGCCGTGCTCGGCCAGCAGGCCCGCGACGGCTTCAACCTCGCGGTCAAGGATCTCGGCGGCAAGATGGGCGGCAAGGACGTCGAAGTCATCGTCGTCGACGACGAGCTGAAGCCCGACGTCGCCGTCACCAAGGTCAAGGCCCTGCTGGAGCGCGACAAGGTCGACTTCGTGGTCGGCCCGATCTTCTCCAACATCCTCGGCGCCATCCACAAGCCGGTGATCGAGAACAAGACCTTCCTGATCAGCCCGAATGCCGGTCCATCGAGCTTCGCCGGCAAGGAATGCAGCCCGTTCTTCTACGTCACCTCGTACCAGAACGACCAGATCCACCAGATCCTCGGCAAGGTCGCGCAGGACCGCGGCTACAAGAAGGTCTATCTGATGGTGCCGAACTATCAGGCCGGCAAGGACTCGGTCGCCGGCTTCAAGATGGACTTTAAGGGCGAGATCGTCGAGGAATCCTACATTCCGCTGGGCAACCTCGACTTCCAGGCCGAACTGTCCAAGATCGCATCGATGAAGCCCGACGCCGTGTTCACCTTCATGCCCGGCGGCATGGGCGTCAATCTGGTCAAGCAGTACAAGCAGGCCGGCCTGTCCGACCGCATTCCGTTCCTGTCGGCCTTCACCGTGGATGAATCCACGCTGCCGGCGCAGCAGGACGCAGCGGTCGGCATGTTTGGCGGTTCGAACTGGGCGCCCAACCTCGACACCGCCGCCAACAAGAAGTTCGTCGCGGAATACGAGAAGGCCTACAACAGCGTGCCCGCCACCTACGCATTCCAGTCCTACGACGCGGCGATGCTGATCAACAGCGCCGTCGTCGCCGTCAAGGGTGACCTGTCGGACAAGGCCAAGGTGAGCGCGGCCATGAAGAAGGCCGACTTCACCTCGCTGCGCGGCGGTTTCAAGTTCAGCGGCAACGGCTATCCGATCCAGGACTTCTACCTGACCAAGGTCGCCAAGCGCGCCGATGGCAAGTTCCAGACCGAGATCGTGGAAAAGGTATTCACGAACTACGCCGACAAGTACGCCAAGGATTGCGTCGCGCAGTAAGCAAGCACGATTGCGGAGCCGCCGCTTCTCCCTCTCCCCGTCCTTCACGGGGAGAGGGTCGGGGTGAGGGGCTCTTCCGATCCGCGAAGACCGCAGTTGAGTTGAGCGCGTGCCCGGCCCCTCACCCGGATATCGCGCTGCGCGCGACATCCGACCTCTCCCCGCAAGTGCGGGGAGAGGTTACTAAGCCCGGACGCGGCGACGGATTTCAGCCACGCGAACAGGTTCGCTGGCGCAATTGGTAACCAGGCCGCATGACGCTCACCCTTGCTCTTGTCCAGATCCTCAACGGCCTGCAGTTCGGGCTGATCCTGTTCCTGATCGCCGCCGGCCTGACGCTGGTGTTCGGCGTTATGGACTTCATCAATCTCGCCCATGGCGTTCAATACATGGTCGGCGCCTATCTGGTGGCGGCGTTCACGGCCATGACCGGAAGCTTCCTCGCCGGCCTGGCGCTGGCGCTGCCCACGGCACTGATCTTCGGCCTGCTGCTGGAGCTGCTGATCTTCCGTCACCTCTATGACCGCGACCATCTCGACCAGGTGCTGGCCACCTTCGGCGTCATCATCTTCCTCAATCAGGCGGTGAAGTTCATCTGGGGTGCGGCCCCGCTGAGCGTGCCGATCCCCGATGCGCTGAGCGGCGCCGTCGAGATCGCCGACGGCATGCTGTATCCGGTGTATCGCCTGGTCATCATCGCCGTCGGCCTCGCGGTCGGACTGGCCCTGTATCTCATCGTCAACCGGACCAAGCTCGGCATGCTGGTGCGCGCCGGTGCCAGCAATGCGGCGATGGTCTCCGCGCTCGGCGTCAACATCCGCCTGCTGTTCACCATCGTGTTCGGCGTCGGCGCCATGCTCGCGGGCTTCGCCGGCGCCATGGTGGCGCCGATCCTGTCGGTGGAGCCGGGCATGGGCGACAATGTGCTGATCCTCGCCTTCGTGGTCATCGTGATCGGCGGCATCGGCTCGATCCGCGGCGCGTTCATTGCGGCGCTGCTGATCGGCCTCGTCGATACGCTCGGCCGCTTCATGGCGCCGACGCTGCTGAAGATGCTGCTCGATCCGGCGGCGGCGAGCCAGATCGGCCGCGCCATTGCGCCGATGCTGATCTACATCCTGATGGCCGCGGTGCTGTTCTTCCGGCCGTCCGGCCTGTTCCCGACCAAATCATGACGGGACAACACGTGAGCAAGCTCATCGATCTCGAGACCGTCCCTGCACCCGCGCGCCGCAGCCGCGCCTTCGTGCTGCCGGCGGTCGTGTTCGCGCTGTTCGCGCTGCTGCCGCTGGCGGCCGTCTACGGGCCGCAGTCGTTCATCCTGGCGCTGGCGTCGCGGATCATGATCCTGGCGCTGGCCGCCATGTCGCTGGACCTGCTGATCGGCTTTGGAGCCATGATCTCGTTCGGCCACGCCGCCTTTATCGGCATCGGCGCCTACAGCGTGGCGATCCTGTCCAGCCACGGCATCAATGACGGCTTTGTCCAGCTCGGCACGGCGCTTCTGGTGTCGTTCCTGTTCGCGCTGATCACCGGCGCCATCTCGCTGCGCACCAAGGGCGTCTATTTCATCATGATCACGCTGGCGTTCGGCCAGATGCTGTTCTTCCTCGCGACGTCGCTCGCCGCCTATGGCGGCGACGACGGCCTCAGCGTGGCGTCGCGCAGCCTGCTGTTCGGATCGAACATCCTGAAGAACGACAAGGCGCTGTACTACCTCTGCTTCGCCCTGCTGCTCGGTGCATATCTGCTGCTGCGGGCGATCGTGGCGTCGCGCTTCGGACGCGTGCTGCGCGGCATCCGCGAAAATCCGGTGCGCATGGAGGCGATCGGCTTTGCGCCCTATCGCTACCAGCTCACGGCCTATGTGATTGCCGGGATGATCGCCGGCGTGGCCGGCTGCCTGCTCGCCAACCAGACCGAATTCGTCAGCCCCGCTTACACCGCTTGGCAGCGCTCCGGCGACCTGATCTTCGTCATCGTGCTCGGCGGCATCGGCTCGCTGCACGGCGCCATCATCGGCGCCGCGGTGTTCAGCCTGCTGGCGGAATTGCTGTCGCATTACACCGAGCACTGGGCGCTGATCTTCGGGCCCATCCTGATCCTCGTCGTGCTGTACGCGCGCGGCGGCATCGGCGGGTGGCTGGGGAGCAAGCCATGAGCACAGCACCGCTGCAGCTGAAGAACCTGTACAAGAGCTACGGCGCGCTGCGCGTGACCGACGACGTCTCGCTGGAGGTCGCGGCCGGCGAGCTGCACGCCATCATCGGTCCCAACGGCGCCGGCAAGACCACCTTGATCCACCAGATCTCCGGCCTCGCCTCGCCGAATTCCGGCAGCATCATCTTCCACGGTCACGACGTCACGCGGCTGCCGATGGCCGAGCGCGCCAAACTCGGACTGGTGCGCTCGTTCCAGATCACCTCGATCCTGCCGCGCTTCTCGGCGCTGGAGAATGTCGCCATTGCCGCGCAGGCGCAGCACGGCTCGAGCTTCCGCTTCTTCGGCAATGCCGCCGCCGAGGCCGATCTCAACGACATCGCCATGGGGCTGCTGACGCGCTTCGGCCTGGCCGCCCGCGCCCTGGTCCCGGCCGGGCAGATGTCGCACGGCGAAAAACGCCGGCTGGAGATTGCCATCGCGCTTGCCGCGAAGCCGAAGCTGCTGCTGCTCGACGAACCGCTCGCCGGCACCAGCCACGACGAGTCGCAGCGGCTGATCGCCACGCTGCAGGAGCTGCGGCGCGAACTGCCGATCGTGCTGATCGAACACGACATGGATGCGGTGTTCGCGCTGGCGGACCGCGTCTCGGTGCTGGTCTACGGCCGCATCATCGCCTCCGGTCCGCCGCAGAGCGTGCGCGACAATGCGGACGTGCGCGCTGCCTATCTCGGCGAGGAGGCCTGATGCTCGACGTCGCCAACCTGCAGGCCGCCTACGGCGCCGCCAAGGTGCTGTTCGATATCTCGCTGCGCATCGGCGCCGGCGAGGTGGTCACCCTGCTCGGCCGCAACGGCATGGGCAAGACCACCACCATCAACACCATCATGGGCCTGCTGCCGTCGACCGGCGGCAGCGTGACCTTCGATGACAAGCCGCTGACCGGCCTGCCACCCTACAAGATCGCGCAGGCCGGCATCGGACTGGTGCCGGAGGGACGGCAGATCTTCCCGACGCTGACGGTGGAGGAAAACCTGCTGGCAACCGCCGCCGTGCGCGAACCGCCGGCACGCTGGACGCTGGAGCGGATCTACGAGCTGTTTCCCCGGCTCAAGGAACGCCGCGGCAACATGGGCACGCAACTGTCCGGCGGCGAGCAGCAGATGCTGGCTGTCGGCCGCGCGCTGATGACCAATCCGAAGCTGCTGATCCTCGACGAGGCCACCGAAGGGCTAGCGCCCTTGATCCGCATCGAGATCTGGAATTGCCTGAAGAAACTCAAGGCCGAGCACCAATCGATCCTGGTGATCGACAAGAACGTCGACGCGCTGGCCGCCTTCGCGGATCGCCACGTCATCATCGAGAAGGGCCGCGTGGTGTGGACCGGCACCTCGGCCGAGTTGAAGGACGATCCTACCGTCAAGGATCGGTTCCTGCACGTTTAACAATGCGCCTCGCGGGGCGTCGTATCCAAGGGAAGGAAGCAACATGAAAACTGAAATCGCCGGCATCACCCGGGCCAACGAGGGCATGCAGGGCATCTCCTGGAGCATTCTCGGCCAGACCTACGTGCCGAAGAACTGCACAGAGGACTCGTTCTCGTGGCACGCCACCTTCCCGGTCGGCACCTTCGTGCCGCCGCACATCCATCCCGACCAGGACGAGTATCTCTACATCCTCGAGGGCAAGCTCGACTTCATGCTGGGCGACGGCGAGACCCAGGCCACGCCGGGCGACCTGGTGCGACTGCCGCGCGGCATCCCGCACGGCATCTTCAACAAGACCAGCCAGTCGGCCAAGGTGCTGTTCTGGGTGTCGCCGAGCCGGCGGCTCTACGACCTGTTCTGGGCGATCCACAACATGAAGGAGCAGAACCCGGCGGACGTGGTGGCGCTGGCCGCGGAATACAACATCCACTTCCTGCCGCCGCCTCCGGGGGCGTGAGCACTTCCCCTCTCCCCCAGCGCAGCAAAGCTGCGCGCCGCGGGAGAGGGGCCCGAACGAAGTGAGGGCGGGAGAGGGAAAGGCCGCAGGCTCCGACGCGAGTAAGAGCCCCCGTCTCGAACCGCTTCGCGGTTCGATCCACCCTCTCCCGCCAGACGCCGCTGCGCGGCGCCCGTGGGAGAGGGGAAGGAAGAGCAGTCGGCGCCGCTTACGCTCGCCGCTGCAGCCTACCCGCCCACCACCGACAAGCCAGGAAGCGCTGCAAAGCCCGCCTTGCTGGCGTAGCCGCGCACGATGGCCTCGCGCTGCGAATAGCTGAGCACGTTGTCGATGTGATCAAAACCATCCGGCGCGATCTGTTCGACGGCGTCGATGACGCCCTCGGGGCCGCCGCGGCGGTTGGCGCGGACGATCTCCGCGGTCATCGGCAGCCGCTTGCGCTCATAGGCCATCAGCGCCTGACGCGGATGCTCGGCATGGGCCAGGGAATCCGCCAGCGCGCGGGCATCGAGGATCGCCTGCGAGGCGCCGTTGGAGCCGACCGGATACATCGGATGAGCGGCGTCACCGAGCAAAGTGACGCGGCCGCTCGACCAGTACGGCAGCGGATCGCGGTCGCAGCACGGATATTCCCAGAATTCCGGCGTAGCCGTAATCAGCGCCGGCACGTCGACATGCGGTACGTTGAAGCGTGCCACATGCGGCATCAATTCGTCGCGCTTGCCGACCCGCGACCAGTCTTCGCGGCGCGGCGGCAGCGAGCCGCCCTCGCCGATCTTGACCAGCACCGCCCAGTTGGTGAGCCGGGTCGACGGGCTCGAGCCCTCGGCGATCGGATAGACCACCACCTTGGCATGCAGCCCGCCGGCGACGATCATCGAATTGCCGGTGAGGAACGCCGGCCAGTCGCGCGCGCCGCGCCACAGCATCAGCCCGTTCCAGACCGGTCCGCCCTCGTCGGGAAACAGCGTGCTGCGCACCTTGGAATGAATGCCGTCAGCGCCGATCAGGATATCGCCGCGCGCGGTTTCCACATGGGCGCCAGTGCGGTCGAAGAAATAGGCGGTGACACCGCCTTCGTCCTGGGTGAACGAGCCGAGCCGGCGTCCGGTATGGATCGCCTGCGTCCCGAGGCGCTGCTCGACCGCCTTGTGGATCACGCTCTGCAGGCGGCCACGATGGATCGAGAACTGCGGCACGTCGTGGCCGGCACCATGGCCGCGGCCCTCGCGCCAGACTTCCTGGCCGTGGCGGTTGAGGTAGTGCAGCTCGTCAGTGCGGATGGCGACCGCGTCGAGCGCATCGAGCAGGCCGAGGCCGGCGAGTTCGCGGATCGCATGCGGCAGCGTGTTGATGCCGACGCCGAGTTCGCGGATCGAGTCCGCCTGCTCGTACAATTCGCAATCGATGCCGCGCGCCCGCAGCATCAGCGCCGTGGTGAGACCGCCTACGCCGCCGCCAACGATGATTGCCTTCATCAGCCCTGCTCCACTTGGTTACTAGCGTACGAAACACCGGCCTGCCTCCACCTCTCCCCATCGGGGAGAGGTGAAGGCTTTCACATGCAAAGCATGTGGAAGCCGGGTGAGGGGGCAACGCGCCATCGAGAGTTCTGCGCCCCCTCACCCGCCCGGCTTCGCCAGGCGACCTCTCCCCGGTGGGGAGAGGTGTCCGCGCGCTCCATTTCCGTCAGCGTCGCATGACCGCTTATTCCGCTGCAAGCGGCTTGGCGGCTTCGGCGCGCAGCTCGGCGCGGGTCTTCGGCTTAGCCTTAATTTTCAGGTCCTCAAAATCCAGCTTGTCGCGGACGCTGTTGCGGAAGATCTGCTCCTTGCCGGGCATGTATTGCGGCGGGCAATAGGCATCCTTAGCGCCATACCAGGCGGCGGCCTTTATGGTGAATGACGGGTCGACCAGATGCGGACGGCCGAGCGCCACCAGATCGGCGCGGCCGGCCGCGACGATGGTATTGACCTGGTCCGCGGTCGTGATGTTGCCGACGCACATGGTGGCGACACGGCCCTCGTTGCGAACCTGTTCGGAGAACGGCGTCTGGAACATGCGGCCATAGATCGGCTGCGCCTCGCGCACTGTCTGGCCGGTGGAAATGTCCACCAGATCGACGCCGGCTTCGGCGAAAGCACGCGCGATCAGCACCGCATCGTCGCCGGTGATGCCGCCTTCGGCCCAGTCGGTGGCGGAGATGCGCACCGACATCGGCTTGTGCGCCGGCCACGCGGCACGCATGGCTGCGAATACTTCCAGCGGGAAGCGCAGGCGATTGTCCAGCGAGCCGCCGTAGTCATCGGTGCGCCGATTGGTCAGCGGAGAGATGAAGCTGGCCAGCAGATAACCGTGGGCCGCGTGCATTTCGAGCATGTCGAAGCCGCAGGCGTCGCCGCGCTCGGCTGCGGCCACGAACTCCGCCTTCACCGCATCCATGGCGGCGCGGTCGATCTCGCGCGGCACCTGGCTGTCGGGAAAATACGGGATCGGCGACGCCGATACGATGTCCCACGCGCCCTCGGCCAGCGGACGGTCCATGCCGTCCCACATCAGTTTGGTCGCGCCCTTGCGTCCGGCATGGCCCAACTGCAGGCAGATCTTCGTCGCCGAATTGGCGTGCACGAAATCGACAATGCGGGTCCACGCCGCCTGCTGTTCGTCGTTCCACAGTCCCGCGCAACCGGGCGTAATCCGCGCGTCGCGGCCGACGCAGGTCATTTCGGTGAAGACCAGGCCGGCGCCGCCGATGGCGCGCGAACCGTAGTGCACCAGATGGAAATCGCCGGGCACGCCTTCCTTCGCCGAGTACATGCACATCGGCGAGACCACGGCGCGGTTGGCCAGCACCATCTCGCGCAGCCTGAGCGGCTGGAACATTGGCGCCGCCGGCTTCTTCACGTCGACGTCAAAACCGCTGGCGCGGACCTGCTCCGCAAAAGCCTTGTCGACCTGCTTGACGAAGCCCGGAGCGCGCAAAGTGAGGTTGTCGTAGGTGATCGCCTTGGACCGCGTCATCACGCCGAAGGCAAACTGCACAGGGTCGAAATCCCAGAAGCGGTCGACATGCTCGAACCAGACCAGCGAGACGTCGGCGGAGTGCTGGATCTTCTCGGTCTCCTCGCGGCGGCCGTGCTCGTAATCGTCGAGCGCGGCTTCCACCGTCGGCGCACGGCCCATCGATTCATAGAGTGCGATGGCGTCCTCCATCGCCAGCTTGGTGCCGGAGCCGATGGAGAAATGCGCGGTCGCCTTGGCATCGCCGAGCAGCACCATGTTGTCCTTGACCCAGCGCTTGTTGCGGATCATCGGGAAATTGCGCCACATCGAGCGGTTGATCAGCAGTCTGTGGCCCTCGAGGAAGCCCGCGAAGATCTGCTCCATGCGCTCGGCCGATTGCTGCTCGCTCAGCCCTTCGAGGCCGGCGCGTTTGAAGGTCTCGGGATCGGTCTCGAAGATCCAGGTCGAGCGGCCCGCCTCGTATTGATAGGCATGGGCGATGAACGGACCCCATTCGGTCTCCTCGAACAGGAAGGTGAAGGCGTCGAGCGGCCGGGTCGACCCCATCCAGGTGAACTTGTTGGAGCGCAGATCCACCTCGGGCTGGAAGTGCTCGATGTACTTGTTGCGGAAGTGGCTGTTGATGCCGTCCGACAGCACGATCAGGTCGGCGTCGGCGAACCGGCTCTCGTCGGTGATATCGATCTCGAACAGCAGCTTGCAGCCGAGCTCGCGGGCGCGCTCCTGCAGGATCATAAGCAGGGTGCGGCGGGAGCAGCCGCAGAAGCCGTTACCGCCGACGCGGTGCACGGTACCGCGGAAATGCACGGCGATATCGTCCCAGTAGGCGAACTCCTGGGTGATGCGCTGGTAGCTCGGCAGGTCGTATTTTTCAAAGTTGTCGAGGGTCGCATCGGAGAACACCACGCCGAAGCCGAAGGTATCGTCGGGACGGTTGCGCTCGTAAATGGTGATGTCGGCCTGCGGCCGCTGCTTCTTCAGCAGGATGCCTGCGTAGAGGCCCGCCGGGCCGCCGCCAATGATTGCGATCTTCATAACAATCTCCGCGTCCTGAGCTTCAGACGAGATACTTTAACCTTAAAGTAATTAGGCGCAAGCCCGTTTGCGCGGCAGCCGGCGCCTTTTGACCCAGATCAAATCGCGGCCCCTGCCGGCGGAATGTTTCTGCCCCGGATGCGGCGCAATGCGCTGCCGAAGGCAGCGTAGTGCTCCGCAGAGCCGGGGCCGTCCGAAACGCCGGCGCTTGGTACGGTCCCGGACGCGGAGCGGCACAAGGGTGCCGCGCCGCGTCCGGGACAAGTGCGTCAATTGCCTTGAAACTGCGGCTTCACCTTGTTGGAAAACGCCTCGAAGGCGCGGGCGAAGTCCTCGGTGGTCATGCACAACGCCTGCGCCACCGCCTCGGCTTCGATCGCCTCCTCCACCGACATCGCCCATTCCATCGCCAGCATGCGCTTGGTCATGGTGTTGGCGAAGGTCGGGCCTTCGGAGATCTGTCTTGCGAGCAGCTGCGCCTGGCCGAGCACCTGCTCCGGCGACACGATGCGGCTGAAGAAGCCCCAGCGCTCGCCCTCCTCGGCCGTCATGAAGCGACCGGTATAAAGCAGCTCCGAGGCCCGGGACTGACCGATGATGCGCGGCAGGATCGCGCAGGCGCCCATGTCGCAGCCCGCAAGCCCGACCTTGTTGAACAGGAAGCCGACCTTGGCGCCGGTTGCGGCGAGTCGCAGGTCGGAGGCCATCGCCATGATGGCGCCGGCGCCGGCGCAGATGCCCTCCACCGCGGCGATCACCGGCTGCGGGCAGCCACGCATCGCCTTGACCAGATCGCCGGTCATCCGGGTGAAGGCGGTGAGGTCCTTGGTGTTCATCTGTACCAGCGGGCCGATGATCTCGAACACGTCGCCGCCCGACGAGAAATTGCCGCCGGCGCCGGTGACCACGATGCACTTGACGCTGTCGTCCATGGCGCAGGCGCGGAAGAAATCGGTCAGTTCACGGTAGCTCTGGAAGGTCAGCGGGTTCTTCCGCTCCGGCCGGTTCAGCGTCACCGTGGCGATGCCGTCGACCACCGCGAGCAGAAAATGTTGCGGCGTATAGTCGATCAGCGGCAGCGTGACCGGATTGGCGAACTTTTGCATGAGGGCTCCCTGCGATGCTTCTTGTTGATGGATCAGATTTCGCCGCCGGCCACCGCGATGGCCTGCCCGGTGATCGAACCGGCGCCGGGGCCGCACAACCACAGCACCGCGTCGGCAACTTCCTGCGGGGTGACGAGGCGGCCCTGCGGGTTGTGTTTTGCAAGTTCCGCCACTGCCTGCTCGCGGGTGCGGCCGGTCTTGCTCATGATGTTGTCGATGCTGCCGGCGAGCAGATCGGTCTCGGTGAAGCCCGGGCAAACCGCGTTCACGGTGACGCCGTTCTTCGCCACTTCCAGCGCCAGTGAGCGCACCAGGCCGACGACGGCGTGCTTGGCGGCGCTGTAGGCGCTGACATAGGCGTAGCCCTTGAGGCCGGCGGTCGAGGCCACCGCGACGATGCGGCCATGCCCGCGCTCGCGCATGCCCGGCAGGACGGCATGGGCGGCATGGACCACCCCCATGAAGTTGACGTCCATCATGCGCTGGAACAGCGCGGCATCGGATTTCAGAAAGGGCGCGGACTCGGCCGCACCGGCATTGGCCACCAGGATGTCGATGGGCTGACGCGCCGCCACCAATGCCAGCGCCGCACTGATCGCCGCCTGGTCCGACACGTCGGCAACCGCGGCGAAATGTGCATCGCCGGCGGCGACGACCTCGTCGAGCACGGCGCGGTTGCGGCCCATGACCGTCACCGTGGCACCCGCATTCACCAGCGACGCTGCGATAGCGCGACCGATGCCGCGACCGCCGCCGGTGACCAGCGCGTGGGAGGAGCGAGACAATCCAGACATGCGAGACCTTCCGCAGGCCCGCCATGAGCCTGTCCGGATATTATTTTAAACTTCAAGCTTTTGCAAGAAAGCGCCGGATCGGCCTGATGCTAGCGGCTGCGGCGCAGCGTCTCCGACGGGCTCTCGCCGTAACGGGAACGGTAGACCTCGGCCATCCGGCTTGGATGGGTGAAGCCGAGTTCAAAGGCCATGTCGATCACGCGCTCGCCCGGCGCGGCGCGCAATAAGCGGGCGTTTAACAGGCTCAGCCGGATATCGCGCAGCGCATCCGAAATCGACACGCCGAAGTGCTTTTGAAAACCGATCTGCAGCGACCGTATGCCGATGCCTGCGGCACGCGCCAGCCGGTCGAGGTCGAGCGGCTCGGTCGCATGGGCCTCGAGATAGTCCCGGGCCTTTCTCAGCACCGACGGCAGCGGGCCGACGCGCACCGGGATGCGGTCGATATGATCGGTGAGTGTATTTCGCTGGCCGGTGAGCAGCAATCCAATGAGGGAGTCGCGCAGTGTCGCCGTGATCGTCGGCGGGAGCTGACGCCCCGGCCCGCAGTGCTCGGCGAGATCGACGAGATATTCGATCTGGGAGCAGAGCGCGGCGCCGAACGGCGTATTCAGATCGACCTGGGGATCGAATTCGATGGCGATCCCTGGCTTTTCCGCCAGCGCTGCCGCGCGCTCCTCGACCAGCCGTCGCTCGACCAGCAGGATCAGCTTGGCGCAATCGTCGTGCCAGACCATCTGTGTCGGCATGGTCGGCGACAGCAACGACCCGGATTGCCCTGCCGACACCTCGATCGTCCGTCCGCCCGTATCGATCCGCGCGGCACCCTGCAGCGGGATCTGCAACAAAAAGAAGCGATCGAGGCAGCCCGGATCGATCGCAACGGAACCGCCGTAGGACACGTAGTTCACCGAGAAGCCATTGAACGCCGCGCAATTGTGCTGCGCGTGAAAATCCGGCCATGAGCGCTGCAACGGGTCCAGCGCATGGGGACAGAAGATGCGTCCAATGGACTCCGCGGCCTCATCGACGTCCGAGGTAAAAACGCGGGAGAAGGCCGCAAGCCTCGCGGCGCGGGTCGGTCGGGTAGTGCTCGATATGGCTGCGTCCAACACCATTATCCGATCCCGTGTACTTGGCGACCAGCCTAGCCATGTCGTGTCACGCCGCATAGCCGGCGCGCCGCCGAAAAAATTGCCGTGCCGCACAACGAATGCGCAGTCTCTGCCTGCAAATCGGGTGTGCAGCGCAGCACGCCTGCCCCCTCGCCTATGCCTGTAATTATTTCGTCGTGCGGATCGCGGATTCGTTCAGTGGCTTGAAACCGGTGCCCAAGTTACGCAGCATCGCGGCAGGCATCAAAAGGGAGCAGATCATGGCGGCACTCGAAAAAGGCATCACCCTGAACGGCACAGGATATGGCGGCACCACGTGGAATATTCTCGGGCAGGTCTATTTCCCGAAGGCCGTGACCGACTCCACCTTTGCCTTCGAGACCAACAGCGATCCCGGCCAGTTCGTGCCGGTGCATATCCATCCCACCCAGGAAGAATTCATCCTGGTGCAGGAAGGCGTGCTCGACCTCAAGCTCGACGGCGAGTGGGTCCGCGCCTCCGCGGGCGATCTGGTGCGGCTGCCGCGCGGCATTCCGCACGGTTACTTCAACAAGTCGGACAAGCCCGCCCGCGCCTTGTTCTGGGTCTCGCCGACACAGAAGCTCGAAGCGCTGTTCAAGCAGCCGCACAACATGAGCGACATCGAAGCCATCGTGCGCGTCTCGGCCGAGCATGAAGTGAACTTCCTGCCACCCGAAGCCAACGACTAGGGCTCAGCAGCCCGCACCTCGCTTTCACATGATGCGGACGGCGCGCAGCTTGCGGCTGCGTGCGTGAGACCGCACGCCTTCGATCAGCCGCCGCATCAACAGGAGACGAGCCATGGTCAGACAGAAGAACGTTTGCGTCATCGGCGCCGGGATCGCCGGCCTCGCCGCCGCCAAATCCTTCGGAGCAAGCGGACACAAGGTGACCGTGCTGGAACGGAGCGGCGACCTCGGCGGCGTCTGGGAGCCGGCCCGCTCATATCCCGGCGTGCAGACGCAGAGCCCCAAGGAGCTCTATCGCTTCACCGACAAGCCGATGCCGGCGAGCTATCCGGAATGGCCCAAGGGGCCGCAGGTCCACGCCTATCTGACCGACTACGCACGCGACTACAATCTGATCCCGCTGATGCGTTTCAGGACAACCGTCGTCAGCATGAACCGCCGCGACGATGGCCAGCCCGGCTGGAGGCTGGAGATCCGCGATGCAGCCTGCAACGCCACGCACGAAACCTTCGATTTTGTGGCGGTCTGCACTGGACAGTTCAACGAGCGCAAGGAACTGCACCATCCCGGCGAAGACGCATTCAAGGCCGGTGGCGGCGTCATCCTGCATTCGGCGGAACATACCGATCCGTCGATCGTCAAAGGCAGGAAGATCGTCGTGCTCGGCGGCTCGAAATCGGCCACCGATATCGCCGTACAGTCGGTCCATGCCGGCGCCAGCGCCGTCACCTTCGTCTATCGCGAGCCGGTCTGGCGCATTCCTTATTTCATCGGCGGCCTGATCAACTTCAAGCGCATCCTCTATATCCGCGCGCAGGAGGAGATGTTCCGCGGCTGGGGATTGAGCGCGCTGTCGCGGATCAACCATGCCATCGCCAAGCCGTTCATCTGGGCTAATTGGCGCGGGCTGGAAGCGCTGCTGAAGGCGCAGCTGAAACTCAAGAAATGCGACATGGTGCCGGAGGGGCGGATCGAGGACGGCGTCAACTGCTCGGTCCCGATTGCCACGCCGGGCTTTTTCCCGATGGTCGCCGACGGACGCATCAAGGCGATCCGCGGCACCTTCGATCACTACGACGGCAAGACCATCGTGATGTCGGGTGGCCAACGCGTCGACGCCGATGTCGCGGTGCTGGCCATCGGCTTCAAGCTCGGCGTGCCCTTCTTGCCGCAGGAATATCGCGACAGGCTGATCCAGCCCGACGGCCAGTACCGGCTGTACCGCGTGATAGCCAATCCGGATCTGCCCGACATGGGATTTGTCGGTTTCAACTCCAGCTTCTGTTCGGTGCTGACGGCAGAGATCGCCGCAAACTGGCTGGTGCGTTACGCGGACGGGCAGCTCGCCCGGCAGCCGACGAAGGCCGAGATGTACGAGAACATGGACATGATGCTTCAGTTCAAGCGCGTCGAACGCCCCGCCGCAGGCATCTATGGCGGCCTTTGCGTCGCCCCCTATCACTTCAAGCACCTCGACGAACTGCTCGCCGACATGGGCGCCACGCGCAACCGGCGCGGCGCCCTGGCGGAAAAGTTCTCACCGCCCGACGCCGACGCCTTTGCGCGCTATCTGGCCTCGGCGCCCGGCTACACCGCGGAGGCCGCGGGCGCCTGATCGCCGCGCAGGCTTACTGCGCTGCCTATGCCTGCGCGGACTTGATCAGGTCGCGGCCGATGATGACTTTCTGCACTTCCGTCGCGCCCTCATAGATCCGCAGCGCGCGGATCTCGCGGTACAGCTCCTCGACCTTGACGCCCGACTGCACGCCCATGCCGCCGAACACCTGCACGGCGCGGTCGATCACGCGCTGCGCCGCTTCGGTGGCATACATCTTGGCCATGGCGGCTTCGCGGGTGATGCGCGGCGCGCCCTGGTCCTTGGTCCAGGCGGAGCGATAGATCAGCAATGCGGAGGCGTCGATATCGGTCGCCATATCGGCAAGACCAGCCTGCGTGAGTTGCAGGTCGCCGAGCGTGTGACCGAACATTTTTCGCGTCGCCGAGCGATGGATCGCTTCGTCGAGTGCGCGACGGCCCAGTCCCAGCGCCGCCGCGCCAACGGTGGAGCGAAACACATCGAGCGTCGCCATCGCGACCTTGAAGCCTTCGCCATCTTTACCGATGCGGTTGGCCAGCGGCACCCGGCAATCCTCGAACTTCAGGGTCGCCAGCGGATGCGGCGCGATCACGTCGATGCGCTCGGCAATGGTCAGGCCGGGCGTATCCGCGTCGACGACAAAGGCCGAGATGCCGCGGCTGCCGGCCTCGCCGGTGCGCACGAACACCACATAATGGTCGGCGATGCCGCCGTTGGAAATCCAGGTCTTGGCGCCGTTGATGCGGACGTGGTCGTTACCGTCGGGCACCGCCGAGGTCGTCATCGCCGCCACGTCGGAGCCGGCATCGGTTTCCGAGAGCGCGAAGGCGGCAATCGACTCGCCCCTGGCGACGCGCGGCAGATAGCGCGCCTTCGTCTCGTCCGAACCGAACAGGCTGATCGGCCCGGTGCCGAGCCCCTGCATCGCAAAGGAGAAGTCGGCGAGCCCGCTGACATAGGCCAGGGTCTCGCGCACCAGGCACAGCGCGCGCACGTCGAAGCTCGGATAGAGCCCGCCATGGCTGGCCGGTACGGCGACGCGCAGCCAGCCGGCGTCGCCCATGGCGCGCACCAGCCGCCTGCACGAGCTATCGACGTCGTGGTGATCGACGAGGGCCGGCACATTGGCGACAGCCCATTGCGACAACTCCGCAGACAGCTTGCGGTGATGATCGTCAAAAAAAGGCCACGACAAAAACGATTGATCGGACATGGTTGGATTTCCCGCGTTCATTGTCCAATTGTTTTAAACCTAAAATGATTTTCGACAAGGGCATCGCGCATTTTCCAACGACGAAGGCTCGCGTTCGTGCGCCGCAGCATGCCTAGGCGCTAGGCAACGACTAGCCTTTTAAGTCTAAAACTATCGCTTTTCATGTAAATTCATCCTGCTAGGATCGATGCGTTGCCACAGCTCTGGGAGACCGCCGTGCCTGACTCTGCAGCGATGACGACGAAGGACGGCCGCTTCGGCTATCAGGCGGCCGGCGATGCATCATTGCCGCCCCTGGTTTTCCTGCACGGCATCGGCGGCGCGGGGCGCGGCTGGTGCAGCCAGATCGAGGCCTTCGGCGACCGCTATCACGCCATCGGCTGGGACATGCCCGGCTATGGCGGCTCCGCACCGTTGCCCACCGCCGCCAACATGCCGACGCTCGCCGACGCCCTGCGCGATTTCCTGCAGCAGGTCGGCGCCGTCAAACCGGTGCTGGTCGGGCATTCGATCGGCGGCATGATCGTCCAGCAGTTCCTGGTGACATATCCCGACCTCGCCGGCGCCGTCGTGCTGGCGCAGACCACGTCGGCCTTCGGCAGCTCCGACGGCGAATGGCAGAAGAATTTCCTCGACGCCCGGCTCGGTCCGCTCGACCGCGGCGAGACCATGGTGTCGATGGCCCCGACGCTGGTGCAGGGCCTGATCGGCGACGACGCCGATCCTGCGGGCATTGCGCTGGCCCGCGACTGCATGGCCTCGGTCAAGCCCGAAACCTATCGCTCCTCGATGAAGGCGATGATCGGCTTCGACCTGCGCAAGAACCTCGCCGACATCGAGGTGCCGACGCTGCTGCTGGCGGGCTCGAAGGACAACAACGCACCGGCTAAGACGATGGCGAAGATGGCCGGTGTCGTGAAAGGTTCGACCTATGTCGAGCTCGAAGGCGTCGGCCATCTCGCCAGTTTCGAGCGGCCCCATGAATTCAACGAAGTGCTCGCCGATTTCCTGTCCACCAGCCACAACCTTTCGGGGTCATCCTCATGAACATGCCTGCTGCAAAACTCGACCTCGACGGCATCGTGCTCGACCGACCGATGTTCGATCCCAAGGCCTACCGGCTCGATGACGAGCAGGCCGGATTGATTGCCAGGGCACGCGAACTGGCGCAATCGCGCTTTGCGGGCCGCGCCGACAAGTGGGATCGCGAAGCCACGTTCCCGATGGAGAACTACAAGGACCTGCACAAGGCCGGACTGCTCGGCATCTCGATTCCGAAGGCCAATGGCGGTTCGGGCGCCGGCTACCAGACCTATTCGCTGGCCGCGGCCGAAATCGGCCGCTATTGCGGCGCCACCGCGCTGACCTGGAACATGCACGTCTGCTCGACCCTGTGGTCCGGACCGCTGGCCGACGATCTCGACATGGATGCCGAGACGCGCGCCGCGCATGAGGCGCGCCGCGCCATCCACTACAAACGCATCGTCGATGACGGCGCGATCTATTCGCAGCCGTTCTCGGAGGGCGGCGCAGCGGCCGCGGGCGGCGTCGCCTTCGGCACCGAAGCGAGGCCCGTCGAAGGCGGCTGGATCGTCAACGGCAAGAAGATCTTTGCGTCGCTGGCCGGCTTTGCCGATTACTACGGCGTGCTGTGCACCGAGACCGTCGAGGGCGAAAAGGCCTCGCGCCGCAACACCCTCTATCTCGCGCTGCCGGCGACGTCCACCGGCATCACCGTCGTCGGCGACTGGGATCCGCTGGGTATGCGCGGCACCGTGTCGCGTACGCTGATCTTCAAGGACGTTTTCGTGCCGCACGATGCGGCGCTGATGCCACGCGGCGTCTACTTCCAGGCCGCGATGCGCTGGCCGCACATGTTCCTGACGCTGTCGCCGACCTATGTCGGCCTCGCCCAGGCCGCCTATGACTTCACCATCCGATATCTGCGCGGTGAGGTGCCGGGCATGCCGCCGGTGAAGCGCCGGATGTATCCGACCAAGCAGATCGCGGTGGCGCAGATGCAGATCAAGCTGGAGCAGATCAAGTCGATCTGGTTCCAGGCGGTCACCGAGGCCTGCGCCAATCCGACCAAGGAGCAGGTACTGCGCGCCTACGCCGCGCAGTATTCGGTGATGGAAGGCGCCAACGAGCTCGCGGCATTGGCGATCCGCACCTGCGGCGGCCAGTCGATGCTGAAGACGCTGCCGCTGGAGCGCATCTATCGCGACAGCCGCTGCGGCGCGCTGATGCTGCCCTGGACCGCCGAACTCTGCCTCGACCGTATCGGCCGCGAGGCATTGTATGAGCAGGGCGAAAAGGACGAGTAAGCTCAGTCATCGTCATCCTGAGGCGCTCGCCGACTTCGGCGAGCCGCGAAGGAGGCGGCGGCAGGCGACGGCGCTTGCAGCGCATCCTTCGAGGCCGTCGCAAGAGCGACGGCACCTCAGGATGACGGCGGAGGTTGCTGCGGCGTAATCGAGATCAACTCCAACCCGGATACACCACCTTGGATCTCTCGCATCTCATCGCCCGCAACGCGGCGTTTTCGCCGGACAAGCCCGCGATTCATTTCGAGGGTGCCACGCTCAGCTATGCCGCCTTCAACACGCGGATCGAGGCGACCGCGAAAGCCCTGAAGTCCGAATGCGGCGTCGGCCGCGGCGACCGCGTCGCTATCCTCAGCCTCAACCGGCCGGACTATCTGGTGCTGCTCTATGCCTGCGCCCGGCTCGGCGCGCTGCTGGTGCCGCTGAACTGGCGGCTGGCAGTGGCTGAGCAATTGTTCATTATCTCCGATGCCTCGGTGAAGGTGCTGGTGCTCGAACAGGCCTTTGCGGCCGTGCTGCCCCCGCTCGCGGCGGAGCTGCCCGACACCCGCGTGGTCGCACTCGACTTCGCCCCGCCGGCGCCCGGCCAGAGCCTTGACGCGCTGCTGGCGTGCGGCTCCGGCGACGGCCGCAACCCGCACACCGACCTCACCTGCCCGCTGCTGATCGTCTATACTTCCGGCACCACCGGCCGCCCCAAGGGCGCCGTGCTGCGCCAGGAGGCGCTGCTGTGGAATGGCGTCATGAGCCAGCACATGCATGGCCTGACCTCCGACGATCACGTGCTGACGGTGCTGCCGTTCTTCCATGTCGGCGGGCTCAACATCCAGACCACGCCGGCGCTGCATCATGGCGGCACCGTCACCATCCATGCGCGCTTCACGCCGGACGCGACGCTGGCAGCGATCGCCGAGGCCCGGCCGACGCTGACCGTGTGGGTGCCGGCGATCATCCAGGCGATGACCGACCATCCGGCGTGGGCCGCAGCCGACGTCACCTGCCTCAAGGCCGTCTCGACCGGCTCGCAGATCGTGCCGCCGCACCTGATCGCCCGCCTGCCCGCGCGCGGCATTCCGGTGCTGCAGGTCTATGGCTCCACCGAGACCTGCCCGATCTCCATCTACACGAGGCTTGGTGGCGATTTGACGCGAACCGGCTCCACCGGACTGCCAGGCCTGTGCTGCGAAGCCGCCATCGTCGACGACGCCGGCACCGAACTGCCGCCGGGCAGTGCCGGCGAGATCGCCATCCGCGGCCCCAATGTGTTCTTCGAATACTGGGGCAACGAGGCGGCAACGTCGGAAGCGCTGCATGACGGCTGGTACCGCACCGGCGACATCGGCACGCGCGATGCCGACGGCTATTTCTGGGTCCATGACCGCAAGAAGAACATGATCATCTCCGGCGGCGAGAACATCTATCCCGCCGAGATCGAGCGGGTGCTGCTGGAGCATCCCGATGTCATGGAGGTCGGCGTGGTCGGTCATCCCGATCCGAAATGGCAGGAGGTGCCGGTGGCCTATGTGCTGCTGCGCCCCGGTTGCGGCATCACCGCCGAGCTGCTCAAGGCCCATGTGCTGGGCCAGCTCGCCCGCTTCAAGGTGCCGCGCGACATCGTCTTCGTCACCGACCTGCCGCGCACCGCGCTCGGCAAGGTGCAGCATTTCAAGTTGAAGCAAGCCACGGACGCTTCGAAGTGATGCCGCCCATTCATCCCCTCATGGCGAGGAGGCGCCTCTCGGCGCCGTCTCGAACCATGGGCCGCAACCGACGTAATCACCCCACGCATCCTTCGAGACGCGCGCAAGTGCGCTCCTTCAGCCGAAACGCAATTGCGTTCCGGCGGGGATGAGGACGGGGTGTGAGATGATGACAACAAAGAAGGTCAGCGAATGAAAATAGCAGTTCTGGGCGGCGGCAACGGCTCGTTCGCTGCCGCCGGCGATTTCGCCCTTGAGGGCCACGAGGTCCGGCTGTGGCGTCGTGACGCCGCGGCCGTGGCAGCGCATCGGGATGCCGGTTCGCGCATCACCGTCAGGAACGCCAACGGCACCCACGACGTGCCGCTGGCGCTGGTGACATCAGACATCGCCGACGCGATCCGCGGCGTCGAGCTGATCCTCTGCCCGGCGCCGGCCTTCGCCCAGCACGACATCGCACGCCTGCTGGCGCCGCATCTCGCCGACGGCCAGGTGGTGTTCCTGCCGCCGGCGACCTTCGGCTCGATGATCTTTGCGCAGGCCGCCCACGAGGCCGGCAACCGCGCCGACGTCTCATTCGCGGAAACCGGCACGCTGCCGTGGCTGGCGCGCAAGCACGGCCCGTTCGAGGTCGCCATCACCATCCGTGCCAAGCGGCTGCCCACCGGCGTCTTCCCGCTGAGGAATGCCGCCCACGCCATCGCGGTGATCGACAAGGCATTCCCGGGCGTGGTCGAACCGTGCGGCGACGCGCTGTCCGGCGCGCTGATGAATGCCGGGCCGATCATCCATCCGCCGCTGATCGTGATGAACGCCGGCGCGCTGGAGCATTTCGAACGCTGGGACATCCACAAGGAAGGCACCCAGCCGGCGATCCGCCGCGTCACCGATGCGCTCGACGCCGAGCGCATCGCAGTGCGCGAAGCCTTCGGCTATGGCGGCGCGCATTTTCCGCTGGCGCATCACTACGCCAGCGAGGGCGAGGAATGGATGTACGGCCGCGGCTCCCATGACCGGCTCACCGATAGCGGCGACTGGCGCGAACACATCGTGCTGACCGAGCACCGCTACATGCGCGAGGATCTGCGCCTCGGCCTGTCCTTCATCGTCTCCTGCGGCCGACTGGTCGGCGCCGATACGCCGCTGGCGGAAGCCTTCCTGGCCATCGGCGGCGCCATCTGCGGTCAGAACTTCCTGACCGACGGCCGGACCCTGAAGAGCCTCGGCCTCGGCAACCTCGATCGCGAGGCATTGCTCGCCCTGCTGCGCGACGGATTCGCCGCATGACCGCATTTTCCGAAATCGCCTGCCTCGGCGCCGGACGCATGGGCCGCGGCATTGCCGTCGCCTTCGCCTATGCCGGACACTGCGTCGCCATCGTCGACTTCAAGGCGCGCGCCGCTGACAAGTTCGCGGCGCTGGAAGCCGAAGCGCTGGGTGAGATCAAGAAGACCTTCGCGTCGATGGCGCTGTTCGGCCTGCTCAAGCCTGATGACATCGATACGCTGATGACCCGCGTTCGCATCGTGCCGGAAGCCGAAGCAGGCGCCGCGCTGTCCGCTGCCGCCATCATCTTCGAAGGCGTCCCCGAGGTGCTCGACCTCAAGCGCGAGGCGCTGGCGCGCTGCTCCCAACTCGCCGGCCCCACGCCGATCATCGCCTCGACCACCTCGACCATCCTGGTCGACGATATCTCCGGTGCGGTCGAACATCCGGAGCGCTTCCTCAACGCGCACTGGCTCAACCCCGCCTATCTGGTGCCTCTGGTCGAACTGTCGCCGGGCGTCGCCACCGACCCCGCCGTCACCGCCCGCGTGAAAGCCCTGCTCGAAGGCATCGGCAAGGTGCCTGTGGTCTGCGCCGCCACGCCCGGCTATATCGTGCCGCGCATCCAGGTGCTGGCCATGAACGAGGCCGCGCGCATGGTCGAGGAAGGCGTCGCCTCTGCCGAAGACATCGACAAGGCCATCAAATACGGCTTCGGCTTTCGCTTTGCCGTGCTCGGTCTCCTGGAGTTCATCGACTGGGGCGGCGGCGATATTCTGCACTACGCCAGCAAGTATCTGACCGGCGCGCTCGGACATGACCGCTATGCCGCGCCGGAGATCATCGGCCGCAACATGGCCGAAGGAAAAGTCGGCCTGCGTACCGGCCAGGGCTTCCTCGACTACACCGGCATGGACGTCGACGCCTACCGCGAACAACGGCTGGCCGCGTTCGTGGACCTGCTGAAGCATTTTGGATTATCGAAGCCGCCGGTGCTTTGATCTTCACCTCTCCCCGCTTGCGGGGAGAGGTCGGAGCCTGGCGTCAGCGAGGCTCCCGGTGAGGGGGAGTTAGTAGTTGAAACTCCGGAGCCCCTCACCCGACTCGAACGCGCTTCGCGCCTTCGAGCCACCCTCTCCCCGCCTAGCGAAGCTTCGCTTCGCCGGGCGGGGCGAGGGAAGAAGCGACAGAGCTTACCCGAACACATCCTGCAGCACGCCGGCCTTGATCACCGCAACGCCGTCGAGTTCGATGGTGGTGCCGAACATCGGCAGGTCGAAATGCCCGGCGGTGTAGCGGCCGGCGAATTCGTTGGCGCCGGTGGAGAACAGGAAATTGCCGGCCACCGCGCGCAGTTCGGTACCATTGGTATCGCGCTGGTCGTACATGGTCAGCGCCTCGTAGCGCGCGCCGGGATTCATGCCCCAGCCCACATGCGACACCGCATAGGCTTCCTTGTCGCCCCACGCGGCCAGATAGCGCCGCATCATCTCGGCATCGGCGCCCTCGCCTTTGAGGTCGGTGACGTAGTCATCCTTCAGGGTGAGGCGGATCGGCGAGGTCAGATAGCGCTTGAAGGTCAGGTTGATATCCCCGGGCGCCATCACCAGCGTGCCGTTGATGGTGCCGCTCTTCGGGAAGCTCACCACGATGCCGCCCGGCCAGTGCGCCAGCGTGCCGGGCTTGTCGGTCCAGCCCCATACGCCGACCGTGGCCGCGCCCTCCATGTTGACGTCGAGATCGCTGCCCGCCGCCGAGGTCACTTTCATGTGCTTCGTGCCGCGCAGCATCTTCGCTGCCGCCCGCACGCGCTTCTCCAGCGCCGAGTCCGGCACCATGCGCTCCAGCGCTTCCGGATGTTCGTTGGAAATCACCAGGATGCGCGCTCCGGACTTCAGGATTTCCGGTGTTTCCTTGGCGTGCATCAGGCCTTCGATGGTGCAGTCCACCACGAAGCCGGCTTGCCGCAACGCCGACACCACCGGGCCGAGTTGCCCGATCGCCTCGGATGCGCCGGTGGAACGGATCGGCACCACCTGCGTATTGCGCGGCGTCGGCACGATGACATGGAACGGTTTTGCACCCATGCGCAGCAGGGCCAGCTCCGCCAAGCGGACATTCAGTGCGCGCGATTGCGTCTCGGAAAGGATGGCCGCGGTGTCGCCCGGCTTGACCGCGCAACGCGCAAAAATCTCGCAGAACGCGTCGATCCATTTTGCCTCGATGCGATCCGCCAGCATGCCGTTTCTCCGTATTTTAAAGCGATTATCGTTGGATGATAGGCGCGGCCATGTTACATGAAAAGGAATATTTTTAGCATTAAAGGAGCGTCCGGCGCGGCTTGCAAAAGCTCCCGGCCTCCCCTGTAGCGGGCGAATTCCATGACGGACGACAGGGTGGTCGCGGATGCTGCGCAAGGCGCGCTCAGCCCGGTATCGTTTCGCCAAGCGCTCGGCCAGTTTCCCACCGGCGTCACCGTCGTCACCGCAAGCCATGGCGGTCACCCGGTCGGCATGACGGCCAATTCGTTCTCCTCGGTGTCGCTCGATCCGCCGCTGGTGCTGTGGAGCGTGGCGAAATCGTCGCCGAGTCACGATCCGTTCGTGCAGGCCGATGCCTTTGCGGTGCATTTCCTCGGCGCCGATCACGGCGAGCTGGCATTGCGGTTCGGCAAGCGCGGCTCGGACAAGTTCGCCGGCGTCAAACATGAGCCCGGCATCACAGGCGCGCCGCTGATCGATGGCCTCGCGCCGATCTTCGAATGCAAGACCTGGGCACGCTATCCCGGCGGCGACCACACCATCCTGGTCGGCGAGGTCGTGCGCTTCGTCGAGCGCCAGCACGATCCGCTGGTGTTTCATTCCGGCGAGCTGCGTCGCATCGACAACACGCTCCGTCGGCCGCCGTCGCTGCCCAGCAACAGCTTTGCGCGCAACTACCTCGCTTATCTGTTGGCGCGGGCGAGCTTCATCGTCTCCAGCGAATTCCACGCCGAGTTGAAGAACTGGGACCTCACCGTCCCCGAGTGGCGCGTGCTGGCCTGCCTGATCGATGTCGAAGGCCTGTCGGTGGGCGAACTGGCGACGATGGCGCTGATGAAGCAGCCGGGCCTCACGAAAGTGCTCGACCGCATGGAGGCCGACGACCTCGTCCAGCGCAAGGGCACCGCCGACGACCGCCGGCGCGTCACCCTGCACCTCACCGCCAAAGGCCGCGCCCGCATCAAGCCCGCGCTCGCCGCGGCCGTGAAACACGAGACCGAACTGCTCAGCCAATTCACCGACGAGCAGCGCGCGACCATCAAATATGCGCTGGATCTGTTGATCGACACCGGCGTGTCAGGCCGGCACAAGCAGCATCCGTAGCGCCGTTTCACCTACGGTCACGAACGCCTGTCGATCGCATCGGCCCCGGTTCGCCCAAAAGCGAGCCGAGGCGACCTAACCTAATCCTCGCTCAATTTCTTTTGCCAGGCCTCAGGCACCGCGCCGCGCACCGGCTTCCCCTGATCGTCCTTTCCCGTCACGCCAACGTCAAAAATCGTCGTTGATGCGTTCGCACCATTCAAAAAGTAGGCGGTGCGCGCGCTGTTGTCGATCCTGGCATTGAACGGGTCCGGCACGCCCTTGTACTGGATGCCGACGAAGTAAGGAAAGCTGGCCGACGACAGACGGGCTTTGTCACGGACCTTTCCGGAAAAGGTCGCGACGTAATGATAGATGCTCGTGCCGTGTTCCGGCACTAAACTGTCGATGCCGTTGTAGAAGTCGAGGTCGCCATAGCCAGCGACGAATTCGTAATCCTCGGCGAAGGCGCCGATTTTGGCCTTGAAATAGAACTTGTCCTTGTCGGCGGCCTGATAGCTCGCAGGAAGGATCGCCTCGTCGATGTCCGGTCCCCACAGATCGGAGCTCTTCAGGAGGTAGTTCTTCGTGGCCACCTTCGATCCACCAGGAAGGGAGACGGGGCTTTCCCAATAGACATACCCTTGCGGGTCGCGCTTGAGACCGACCGAACCGGCCAGCAGCTTGATCTCGCCGGAGAGCCGCTCGTCCTTGCCCTCATACACGACAGGCCCGTCCGTCTTGCCATCGGCATACAACAGGTCCGACTTCGGCTTCTTGAACAGATTCAGCAGGGTCGTGCCGGTCGCATTGCTGTTGTCCCAGCCCACCACGGCCCACGCCGGAACCGAACTGCGATGATTGCTTCCCCGCATCGACGTCGTCGTCCAGGTCCGCTTGAGGTAGCTACTTTTCAGCGTCTTCAGCCCCGACGAGACGTCCTTCGAGGAATAGCCGAGCGGTCCGTAGATCGGATAGCTGTCGATCACAAACCCAACCAGCTTCGAATGCGCCAGGCGACCAGAAAAATACGGGTCCTTCAGCTCGTTCAACAGCCGGATTGACATCTGGTGGTTGTGGAAGATGCCACGGCTCTTCGGAAACTGCGGAAGATTGCTCGGTGTCGCATGCGAAATATCGGAATTGACGATCAGGGCTTCGGCGACATTGGCATCGTATGACCAGACACCCTTGTTGGCATAGGCGAAGGTGTCCGTATAATTGAACATGCTCACGCCATTGACGAAAATCCCGATCGCCCCCTTGTCGGCGAAGTCGTGCGTGGGCCGGGTATCGACGGTGGGCGCGGTCGCGACCCGGAAGATGCCGTAGGTATCGCCGGGCTTGAAGCTGGCGAACACCTTGGGCGTCTCGATGAGATACCCCGGCAGACCGCTGACATAGATGAGTGCAGCCGTCCGATCGGTATTGGTCTGCACGGCGAGCACGTTGGTCGGGATTCTCGACACGACCTTGGTCCATTCGGGCGTGTCGCTGAATCCGTAGCATGGCTTCTGCTTGTCGCGGTTGACCAGGAGCTGCGACGCGACGGTCTTCCAGACGGTCGTGCCCTGCAACACACGGAAACTTTCAATCTCGTTGAACGGTGCCGTCAAAGCTGCCCGCGACTTCGAAGACAGCGGGCCGGCGGTCGGACACGTGCGGTAGGAGCCGATCGAAGTGGACACCTGCTCGTGCGCAAGTGCCCCAACGGACCCGGCCAGACTGGCGGAGCCGAGCGCGAGCGCACAGACGGCTGCGAGGCATCTTACGCGGCTTGCCCGTCGACGCGCTTCAAATGGCATGTTCAACCTTCAAAATGAAAAAACAATCGTACTTCTATGGAACCGGAACGGTTGCGGAATCGTAAAAGACCGACCGTGGATCGTGTGCCCGCTATCAAGGCGATCGCCCGACCGTGCTCCAAGCGGTCGCGTCATTTGGGCTCCCATCACCTCTTGCCAAGAGGGCGCCCGACAGACACGATTATGTGCAGCCGTTCACGTTTCAAATCACCGCGCATTACGCGCGACAACCTGTTATATTCCACGCAACTGGCCGTGGGCTGCCAGCCGGGAATTGATCTGCCATGCCGAACGACTTCTTCTCCGACCTTCTCGCTTCGATCTCGGAACGCGGCCGCACCCTGCTGCGGCTCGGCCCTGCCTCGATCGATCCGCAGAATGCCTCCGACCTGATCGAGCTGTGCGGCGAATTATTGTCAGGGCGCGGCGAAGCGTCAGGCACGGTGATCGCACGCGGCGTGCTCGATCGCTATCACAGCCTCGATGCCGCCGGCCGGCTCGGATTCTTCGAAGCCCTCGCCCATCATTACGGCCCCGACCGCGACAAGCTCGATAGAGCCATCGCGGCGTGGCAAGCAACGCCCGACGATATGGACCCGGGCGATCTGCATTTCGCCTCCGAGCCGCAGCGGCAGGAGCTGTTTCGCCGGCTGAACCGTGCGCCCGGCGCCACCAGCGAATTGGTGGCGATGCGCGCCGATCTGCTCGACCTCAAAGACAGCCAGAAGGATCTCGGCGCCGTCGACCGCGATCTCGTCCATCTCCTGGCATCCTGGTTCAACAGGGGGTTTCTCGTGCTGCGCAGGATCGATTGGTCGACGCCGGCCATTATTCTCGAAAAGGTGATCAAGTACGAGGCAGTGCACGAAATCCACGACTGGGCCGACCTTCGCCGCCGCATCGATCCCGCCGACCGCCGCTGCTACGCATTCTTCCATCCCGCCCTGGTCGACGAGCCGCTGATCTTCGTCGAGGTCGCGCTGACCGAGACCATTCCCGGCGCCATCGCGCCGCTTTTGGCCGAGGACCGCGAGCCGGTCGCCGTCGCGCGCGCGCGAACGGCGGTGTTCTATTCGATCTCCAACTGCCAGCGTGGCCTCGCCGGCATTTCCTTCGGCAACTTTCTGATCAAGCAGGTGGTCGAGGAACTGCGTCGCGAACTGCCGAAGCTGGAAAACTTCGTTACCCTGTCGCCGGTGCCCGGCTTCATGAAATGGCTGAAGCGTGCGCCCGACCTGCCGGTCACCGAGGAAGAGCGCGCATTGCTGGTCCACCTCGATACGCGGGAGTGGATCGAGGACGCGCCGCTCGCCGCGCAACTGCGCACAGTGATCGAGCCGCTGGCCGCGCACTACTTCCTGAAGGCCAAGATGCCGCGCGGCGCGCCGGTGGATTCCGTGGCCCGCTTCCATCTCGGCAACGGCGCGCGGCTGGAGCGCGTCGACTGGCTCGGCGACGTCTCCGACAAGGGCCTGCGCGAATCCGCCGGGCTGATGGTCAACTATCTCTATCGCCTCGACGATATCGAGAAGAACCACGAGGCCTATGCCGACCATTACGAGATCGCTGCGTCCAGCGCGGTGAAGAAGATGCTGAAGACCGAAGGCGGCCGACGGCTGCTTGATATGCGGCTGGGATAGTAGTGTTCTCATCCTTCGAGACGCATCGCTACGCGATGCTCCTCAGGATGAGGGTCACACCTCCGAAAATCCCCTGAGCAGATACGTCCGCAGGCCGTGAAGCAGGCCGTTCAGGATCAGCCCGAGCATCGAGATGGTGATCAGCGGCACGAACATGTCGACGGTCTGGAAGGTGCGCGCCGCCTGCACCAGCATATGGCCGAGGCCATCCGTCGAGGTGATCATCTCGGCCAGAAATACCACGATGCAGGAGATGACGAGGCCGATGCGGCAGCCGGTGAGGATCGAGGGCATCGCCGCCGGCAGCACGACCTTGAACAGGATCTGCCAACGCGACGTGCCCGCGGCCATCGCCGACCAGATCAGCTTCTGCTCGACCATCGAGGCGCCGTAATAGGTCGACAGCAGGATCGGGAACAGCGCATCGGCCGTCACCAGCGTGATCTTGGACGCATGGCCGAAACCGAGGATCAGCAGCAGCGCCGGATACAGCGCGACCTTCGGGATCGGCGCCAGCACGCGCACCAGCGGCTTGACCACTGCATTAATTGCCGGGCTGACCGCGGCGGCAAGGCCGATGGAGACGCCGAGCACCACGGCGATGCCGAAGCCGGCGAACAGCCGGAACAAGGTGGCGGCGATCCCGTGCAAGAAATCGCTGGTCAGCAACTGCTGGCCGAGCCGCAGGAACACCGAGCCCGGCGCCGGCAGCAAGGTCACCGGCGCATAGCCGAACGACACCAGCGACTGCCACAGCGCAAGGAACAGCACGATCGGCGTGACGCCCAGCAGCGCCTTGTTGATGCCCGCGCTCATGTGAAGCTCAACGGCATGTCGTGGCGCGGCTGCGACCATTTCACCAACGCAAAGCGCAGCTTCTCGAAGGCGGCATCGAGAATGATGCCCATGGCGCCAATCACGATGATCATCGCGAATACGGTGTCGTACTGCGCCATGTCGAGGGCGTTGAACAGGATGTTGCCGGCACCGGACTGCCGCGCGATCATCTCGGAGGTCACCATGGTGATCAGCGCCAGCACCAGCCCGGTGCGGCAGCCGGTGAGGATTTCCGGCAGCGCCGCCGGCAGCACGATGCGGAACATGCGCTGCGCCGCGGACAGGCCCATGGCCGCGCCGGACCACAGCATTTTCTCTTCGACGGCTTTGCCGCCCTGGAAGGAGTGATAGATGATCGGCAGGCTGACGCCGAGAAAGATCACCAAGATCTTGGAGAATTCGCCGACGCCCATCCACAGCATAATGATCGGCATCAGCGCGGCTTTCGGCACCGGATAGACGATCATCAGCAGCGGATTGAAGAACGACGCCACGCTCTTCAGGCGACCCATCAGGAGCCCCAGCGGAATCGAGAACAGCACCGCGAGACTGAAGCCGATGGCCATGCGGCGCAATGAGGCGCCGATGTTCACCAGCGATTCCTTGTCGCCGAGAATCGACGGCACCGCGCGCAGGGATTCCCAGGCTGTCGGGAAGCTCTCGGTCTCAAGCCTCATCGAGGCCACCTGCCAGAGGCACAGCAGGCCGATGCAGGCCAGCAGCGGCGCGGACTTCGCGAGCAGCGCGCGCGGCGTGATCATGCGTGCAACCCGTCGTCGCCGGTGTCGTCGATCATCTTCTCGATGTCGACGACGTATTTCTGATAGCGCGGGTCGAGCAGCAGTTCGGCGCGCTTGCGAGGACGCGGCAGGTCGATGTCGACGACCACCTTGATGCGGCCTGGCGAGCGCGTCATCACCACCACCTTGTCGGACAGGAAGACGGCTTCCTCGACCGAGTGGGTGACGAACAGCACGGTCTTGCGGTCGCGCTCCCAGATGTTGAGCAGGTCGTTCTGCAAGCGCGTGCGGGTATGCGCATCGAGCGCACCGAACGGCTCGTCCATCAGCAGCACTTCGGGATGATAGGCAAGCGTGCGCGCGATGGCCACGCGCTGCTTCATGCCGCCGGAAAGTTCTTTCGGATAAAAGTTCTCGTAGCCCTTGAGGCCGACCATTTCGAGCAGGCGGCGGCTCTGCGTCTCGGCTTCGGCGCGCTTCACGCCCTGCTGGCACAGCCCGTACATCACATTGCCGAGCACGTTCTTCCAGGGAAACAGCGCGAATTCCTGAAACACCGGACCGCGATCGGGACCAGGTCCGGTGATCGCCTTGCCCTTGACGCGGGCGACGCCTTCGGAGGGCTGCACGAAGCCGCCGACGATGTAGAGCAAGGTCGACTTGCCGCAGCCCGATGGCCCGAGGATGGAAACGAAGGCGCCGTCCTCGATGCTGAGGTTGATGTCCGACAGCGCCAGATGGCTTTGCCGGCCGGAGGTCTGGAAGGTCTGCGAGACGTGATCGATGTCGATCATCGCCGGCGCCGCGGCGCGACCGACCAACGGATCCGACCCGGCCTGAACATCCGAACGCAGCGTCACCACCTTCATTCCCGGTCCTTCATTGGTCATGAACGCATTGCAACCATGACGGCTCGGGCGAGTCCATCCCGTCTGCCGCCGCAGCATAGCGGGAAACCGCCATTGCTTTAAGCTTCAAATTTATGCGGGAGCCGCCTTTTTGCTAGCCAACGGTCGCTTCTGTCGTTCCGGGCTCGCGACCGGCTCACGCCGTCGCGCCCCGGACTGACAGTTTGGCCGCTCAGGCCTCGTCGCGGAAATATGGCTCCACCGGGCCGCTGAGCTTGATCATCAGCGGATTGCCGTAGCGGTCCTTGGCGGCGCCGGCGGGAACGCGGACCCAGCCTTCGCTGACGCAATATTCCTCGACATTGGTGCGCTCGACGCCCTTGAAACGAATGCCCACATCGCGCTGCAGTACCTCGGCGTTGTAGAACGGGCTGCGCGGATCGGTGGAGAGGCGGTCGGGCAATTCGACGGTAACGGCTTCGTTGTTCTCGGTCATAGCAGCGCCTCGATTTCTTCTTTTAGCGATTCAGGTTTGGTGGTCGGCGCATAACGCGCGATCACCTTGCCGGAACGGTCGACCAGGAATTTGGTGAAATTCCACTTGATCGCCGCGCCCAGCAATCCCGGCTTTTCAGATTTCAGGAAATTATACAATGGATGCGCGTTGCCGCCATTCACCTCGATTTTATCGAACATGGGAAAGGTAACGCCGTAGGTGCCGGCGCAGAACTCCCCGATCGCGCTCGCTTCGCCCGGCTCCTGGCCGCCGAACTGGTTGCACGGGAAGCCCAGCACCGAAAAGCCGCGCGGCGCAAGGCTTTCCTGCAGCGCCTGGAGGCCGCGATATTGCGGCGTGAACCCGCAGGCGCTGGCGGTGTTGACGATCAAGAGCACCCTGCCCTCATAGGCCCTGAGCGAGACGTCCTGACCGGCCAGGCTGCGGGCCGAAAAATCGTAGATGCTCGCCATCGCCGCGCTCCTGTCGCTCACGCCAGGACCGGATCGGCCACCGACACGGCAGGTCCACCCGCCTCGATCGCCTCGCCGGCCGCGAGGCAGAGATCCTCGCGGTAGCGGCCGGCCACCACCTGCACGCCGACCGGCACGGGCCCGACCATGCCGGTGGACACCGCCAGCGCCGGCAGGCCCATGAAGGGAATGCCGATCTGCGGCATCTGCGCCCGCCACACCCGCTCGAACGCCGCGTCGCCCTGCAGGTCGAGCCCGTCGGGGAACGGCAACTCGCCGGACACCGGCATCAGCACCACCGCATAGGTCTGCAGGAACAGTTCCCAGTCGCGCACGAAGGTGGAGCGGCGCACCAGCGCCCGCGACAACCCGCCATTCTCGAAACCCTCCAGCTTGCGCTTCTGGCCGCGCAGGCAGGCGATCGCGCCGGGATCGCCCTCGCGCTCGGCAGCATCGACCATGCCCTGGTAGCCGTCGCCGAACCAGATCTGGGTCTGCAGGTCGGCGGCCTCGCGCAGCGCCGGCGTATTGCCGACCTCCTCGACGATCCAGCCGGCCGCCTGCAGCCGCTGGCCGGCGTCGCGCACGGCGGCTTCGACCTCGGCTGATATTTCGAGTCCGTCGGGCCGCAGGCACAGGGCCGCGCGCTTGTCGCGTGCGGGGCCGACAAGCGGCGCCGGCACCCACCAGGGATCGCGCACGTCCGGCTGCGCCATCGCCGCCAGGCCGAGCCTGACATCGTTGATGGTGCGCGCCAGCGGCCCGGACACCGCGGTGATCTGCCCGGAGATGATGCGCTCCGGCAGCGCGGCGTTGTAGGCGGCGATGCGGCCGAGCGTCGGCCGCAAGCCATGCACGCCGCAGGCATAGGCGGGATAGCGGATCGAACCGGCGATGTCGGTGCCGTGGGCGATATGCCCGATGCCGGCGGCAACCGCGGCACCTGCGCCACCGGACGAACCGCCCGGCGTCAGCGAGGGATCGCGCGGATTTTTGGTATCGCCGTAAATCTGGTTGGTGGTGAACCAGCGATAGGAGAAGGCCGGGCAATTGGTGCGGCCGAGGATCACCGCGCCGGCCTTGTGCAGATTGTCGATCACCGGACTGTTGGCGGTCGGCAGGATGCCGCGCTGGATGTTGACGCCATTGGTGGTGGCGTAGCCGGCATAATCGATATTGACCTTCACGGTCACCGGCACGCCGCCGAGCGGCCCGACATCGTCGCCACGCGCGATCGCCGCGTCGATCGCCTCGGCCCGCGCCATCACCTCGTCCGGGCGATGCTCGACCACGGCGTTGATCGCCGGATTGACCGCGTCGAGCCGCGCCAGGCCCGCGATCGTCGCTTCCTTTGCCGAGACCTTGCGGTTGCGAATCAGCGCGGCCAGGTCGGTGGCCGACAGACGCCAGAGATCGTTCATGCAGTGCTCCTTGCTCGATGGGTTGTTATCGCAGCCGGGGCGAGAAGGCCAATCGGCCAAGCTCCCGCATTCTCGCGGCGCATGATGCGTCCGAGGTATGAGCAGTCCTCCCCTCGGGACATGAGGGGAGCGGGGCGCCGGCAGGCGCGGTTGTGGTGGTTGGGACGCGAGCCGCATTACTGCGGATCGCGGCGCCTGCGGGCGCGCCACCGCGGGGTTTATGGCTGAGGGACCGTTCTTCCGGGACAGTTTTCAGCGGGCTTTCCCCGCCTTGTCACTGTCCACGTCCAGCCGACACAGAGCGGCAGAGCCCCCGTAGTAGGGCCCGGACGGTGACCTCCAGCCTCCCGGGGTGTGCTTGCGAGGCACACGCGCGGGACACCGCATCCTGCTCCACCCTCAAGACGCCTCATGACAGCGCCCCTCGTTGAGCAGGACGAGAAACTAATAGTCCTAAATAGGATTTATATCAAGAGATTTTTTGAGTGGGTAGCCGCCACCAGACGCGATGTCATCGCCCGGCCTGGCGCAATTGCGCGCCAGGACCGGGCGCCCCAGTCAACACAGGTGCGTGAGCTTGGATCGCTGGCGCCTGTGTTTACTGGGTCCCCGCTTTCGCGGGGACGACAGACTGAGCGCGGACGAAGTGGCGACGTCTACTTCACCCTTGCCAGAAAATACGCGAGATCATCGATCTGCACCTCAGAGACCGACTGCATCACGTCGGCCATGGTGGCATCGTAGCCGTGGCGGCTGTTGTCCTTGTAGGCGCGCAGCGTTTTGTTGAGATAGTCCTCGCGCTGATTGGCGATGCGCGGAATGTTGTCGCGGCCGGCAAAGTCGGCGTTGTGGCAGGAGTCGCAGTGAAACTGCACGGTCAGTGCTTTCGCGCGCTGCATCCGTGCCGGCTCGCCGGCCTCGGCCGGCGGCTGCGGCTTCGGCAGCGTGGCAATGAAATCCGAGAACAACCGCAGGTCGTCGTCGGTGAGCGCCTTGGCCATGTCGTTCATGGGATCGGCAAGGCGCAGCCGTTCGCGAAACATATAGAGCTGGATCAGCGTGTAGGCCGGCTGCTGCGCGCCGAGCGAGGGGATGTTTTCGGTTGGCGACGTGCCGCTGTCGCCGTGGCAGGCGAGGCACGGCGCGGCACGTTCGGCGATGGTTGCGGCGTGGAGGGACGATGTTGAGATGAAGGACAGGACGAACGCAAATAGCAGACGCATCGATTGAACTTTCGGCTGGCCAAGCGGGTGCACCGGCGGTGCGCTCCCTCTCCCCGCAGGCGGGGAGAGGTGAAGGAGCCCTACTGCCCCGCCACCTTCGGCTTGCCGTAGGTGATGCGATAGATCGCGCCGTTCCAGTCGTCGGACACCAGCAGCGAGCCGTCCTTCAGCGGCAGCACGTCGACCGGACGGCCGAGATAGTTGTTGTTGTCGAGGAAGCCGGTGAGGAACGGCTCGACGGATTTTACCGTGCCGTCCTTGTTCAGCTTCGCCACGACCACGTCGCCGCCGAGCTTCTGCGACTTGTTCCAGGAGCCGTGGCGCGCGATGAAGATCGCGTTCTTGTAGGCGGCGGGAAACATCTTGCCGGTGTAGAATCGCATGCCGAGCGCCGCGGTGTGGGCACCGAGCAGCGCCACCGGCGCGGTGTAGTCGGCGCAGGACTTGCCCCAGCCGAATTCCGGATCGAGGATATTGCCCTGCAGGCAATAGGGCGCGCCGAAATTCTCGCCGTCCTTGCTGTCGCGATTGAGTTCGTCCTCCGGCACGGTTTCCGACACCCAGTCGCGACCGTTATCGGTGAAGTACATCTGCTTGGTTTCGGGATTCCAGTCGAAGCCGACGCTGTTGCGCATGCCGCGCACCACCACTTCGGCGCCGGAGCCGTCGAGGTTGATGCGGCGGATCTGGCCGTGGGCGTCGTCATGCAGCACGTTGTTGCCGGGCTGGCCGACCGGGACATAGAGCTTGTTGTCCGGGCCGATGCCGATGAACTTCCAGCCATGGGCCTCGTCCTTCGGCAGGTCGTCGTAGATCACGCTCGGCTTCGGCGGATTCTCGAGGACGTCCTCGACCTTGTCGATCTTCGAGATCTTCGACAGTTCGGCAATGTACAGCGTGCCGTCCTTGAAGGCGAGACCGTTAGGCCGGTACAGGCCCGAGGCCAGCACCTTGACCGACCGTTTGCCGTCCTTGTTGATGACCGCATAGACCTTGTCGACGAGCCGGGAGCCCACGAACACTGTGCCCTTATCGCCTTCACGCAGGGTGCGCGCATTGGCCATGCCGGCGGCGTAGACCTCGATATTGAAGCCCGGCGGCAGCTTCAGTTTGGCGGTGGGCAGCTTGTCGGCGGCGGAGGCAATCGGCGGCGGCGCCACCGGCGCCAGTTTTGCGGCGGCCGGGCTGTCGGCGGGACGGCCGATCAACGGCGATCCCGGCGGCAGCGCCGCGGGCGCGGCTGGCACATTGGCCGGCTGCTGCGCCGCGGCGCCGAGCGCAAACAGGCTGATGAAGGCGCTGGCAAGCAGAGCCAGACGCGCGGTCGCGTGAATTGACATCGGTTCCTCCCATCAAGGTGCCCATTGCTTGAGACGGCACGCATGCCGACCCCGGGGGCGGAGGGACTTTCCGATATTCCGACGCCGACGCACAGCCGAAAAATATATTGCGGCGCGGTGCGCCCGCAGCGCCGCGGCATGACGTCAGTGGCGCGTCTGCTGCGGAAGATCCAGCAGGGCTTCGCTGAATGGAAACTCAAGCACGATCTCGCCGTGCTCATCGGTCACCTCCAGCGCGGCACTCAAAAGCTTGGCGTCGGTGGCCTCGGTCTGCAGCAACTCCCGGATCATGGCGCGCGCGACCTTCCAGGCCTGATCGGGATCGCGCAACAATTCGCCTTCGGTGTCGGGGACCAGATCGTCGCCGAGACGGGTATTGAAGAAATAACGGGGCATGGGCACGGGACTTTGCTGGTTGGGGGCGCGCTTCCGCCATATGTGCGGTGCAAGAATATTTGCAATAAGGCAACGGCAAGGCGCGCTTATTGTGCGACGCAGCGTGACCGAATTTGTGATGAAACAGGTGACGAACTACCGGCCGGGTATTAGAGTTATGGTCTGCAGCGTATGGCTGCAGAACATGTGGGAGATAATGATGGCCTGGAAAGCACCTAAGATCGTTGAAGTGCAAGTCGGCATGGAAATCAACATGTACGCCTGCGCAGCGCGCAAGTAAGTCAGACTGCGCGGAACAGACGCCTTCACGACCTGAAGACGTCCTGTCGCTGAGGCCCCGGAGCGATGTTATGTTGAATGTTGTCGTTCTCGGGGCCGCAGCGGGCGGCGGGGTTCCGCAATGGAATTGCGGATGCGCCAATTGTGTCGCGGCGCGTGGCGACCATCGCAATCACAATGAATTGCACAACGCATTGCGCCGCACCCAGGCGTCCATCGCGGTCAGCGCCGACAATCAGAACTGGTTCCTCATCAACGCTTCGCCGGATCTGCGCCAGCAGATCACCGCGACGCCGCAGCTGCATCCGAGACCGGGCCATCTGCGTCATAGCCCGATTGCCGGCGTGATCCTGACCAATAGCGAGGTCGATGCTGTCGCCGGCCTCTTGTCGATGCGCGAAGGCTCGCCATTTACCGTCTACGCACATGATCGCGTGCTGGCGATCCTCAAGGACAACAGCATTTTCAACGTGCTCAGCGAGACCAACGTGCGCCGCAAGCCGATCCGCATCGACGAGGCGTTCGAGCCGACTTTGGTCGATGGCTCGGCCTCCGGCCTCGAAGTGCTGCCGTTCGCGGTGCCCGGCAAGGGCGCCTGGTATCTCGAAGGCAAGGCGCATCCGACCGGCGGCGACGACGCCGGCGACACGCTCGGCCTGCGCATCGCCGACAAGAGCAGCGGGCGCCATCTGTACTTCATCGCCGCCTGCGCGCGGGTCTCGCCGGAACTCGCGGCACGGTTGGACGGTGCGCCGCTGGTGTTCTTCGACGGCACGGTCTGGCGCGACGACGAACTGATCGCGCAGGGCCTCGGCCACAAGACCGGGCAGAACATGGGGCACATCGCGATGTCCGGCGACGATGGCGCCATCGCCGCATTGGCCCAAGTCAATGTCGAAAGAAAGATTTTCCTGCACATCAACAATTCGAATCCGGCGCTTCGTCCCGATTCCGTCGAACGCGCGGTGGCCGAGGGCGCCGGTTGGCAAATTCCTGCAGACGGGATGGAGATCACGCTGTGAACGCAACCACCGCCTTTTCACTGGACACCTCCACCCGGCTCAACAGCGCCGAGGATCTCGAAGCGACGCTGCGACAGATCGGCGCAACCCGCTATCATAACCTGCATCCGTTTCACGGATTGCTGCATGGCGGCAAACTCAACAAGAGCCAGGTGCAGGCCTGGGCGCTCAACCGCTATTATTACCAGAGCAGCATTCCCATCAAGGACGCCGTGGTGATCTCGCGCTTCCGCGACCGCGCCACAAGGATCGAATGGCGGCACCGCATCGAGGACCATGACGGCGATGCCGACAGCGAAGGCGGCATCGAGCGCTGGCTGAAGCTGACCGAAGGACTCGGCCTCGACCGCGCCTATGTGGAATCCGCCGAGGGCATCCTGCCAGCGACGCGATTTGCAGTGGATGCCTATGTGCATTTCGTCCGCGACAAGAGCCCGCTGGAGGCGATCGCCTCCTCGCTGACCGAACTGTTCGCGCCGAACCTGCACGAAGAACGTATCGCCGGCATGCTGAAGCATTATGACTTCGTCAATCCGGAGATCATGAGCTATTTCAAGCGCCGGCTGACCCAGGCGCCGCGCGACGCCAATTTCGCACTGGACTATGTCAAGCAGCACGCCAGGACGCCGGCCGAACGCGAGGCGGTGTGCAACGCGCTGATCTTCAAGACCAACGTGCTCTGGGTGCAGCTCGATGCGCTGCATCATGCCTATGTCAACGGCCACGTGCCGCCGGGCGCCTTCGTGCCCGCGGCCAGCTAAAGAGACGCCATGACCGAACCGCGCAGCCGCCGCATGCAAGTTGACGAGGCCAGCCGGCCCGTGCTGCCGCGCCATGCCAGGCTGAAGTTCGACGATACCAGGCAGCGCTGGGTAATCCTGGCACCGGAACGCGTGCTGGCGCCGGACGACATCGCGGTGGAAGTCCTGCAATTGTGCGACGGCGCCCGCAGCGTGGCCGACATGATCGACCTGCTGGCGGCGAAATATGCGGCGCCGCGCGAAGACATCGGCAACGACGTGATCGCCATGCTGCAGGACCTCGCCGACAAGGGATTTTTGACGCAAGCGAAGGAGAAGACGGCATGAGCCCGACTCTCACCGATGCCAGTCCTGTTTTCGCAGACCCGACCGACGGGCTGGCGATCATGGAGAGGAGCCGCTCCACCGCGGAAACGTTCGGCATTCCGCTGGCGGTGCTGGCCGAGATCACCCATCGCTGCCCGCTGCAATGCCCCTATTGCTCCAATCCGGTGGAGCTGGAGCGCTCCAGCAACGAACTGACCACGGACGAATGGAAGAAGGTTCTGACGGAGCTCGCCGAGATCGGCGTGCTGCAGATCCATTTTTCCGGCGGCGAACCTACCGCGCGAAAAGACATCGTCGAACTGGTGCAGCACGCCACCGACGTCGGGCTGTATTCCAACCTGATCACATCGGCAGTTTTGCTGACGCGCGAGAAACTCACGGCGCTGGCCGATGCCGGGCTGTGCCATGTGCAGATCAGCTTCCAGGGCAACGAGCCGATCGTCGCCAACCGCGTCGCCGGGCTGAAGAACGCCCACGAGAAGAAGCTCGAGGTCGCGAAATGGACCCGCGAGCTCGACCTGCCGCTCACGGTGAATGCGGTCATGCACCGGCAGAACCTGCATCAGCTCGCCGACATCATCCAGATGGCGGTGGACCTCGACGCCGACCGGCTGGAAGTCGCCAATGTGCAATATTACGGCTGGGCGCTGAAGAACCGCGCCGCCCTGATGCCGACGCTCGCGCAGATCGAGGAGACCAGCCGCATCGTCGACGACGCCGTGGTCAGGCTGAAGGGCATTCTCGATATCGACTATGTGGTCCCGGATTACTACGCGTTGCGGCCGAAGAAATGCATGGGGGGCTGGGGCCGGCAGTTCTTCAACATCTCGCCGACCGGCAAGGTGCTGCCGTGTCATGCCGCCGAGACCATCACCGGACTCGACTTCGAATCGGTGCGCTCCAATCATTCGATCGCCTGGATCTGGCAGAATTCCGAGGCCTTCAACCGCTATCGCGGCACCGGCTGGATGCCCGAGCCCTGCGCCGGCTGCGCGTTCAAAGAGATCGACTTCGGCGGCTGCCGCTGTCAGGCCTTTGCGCTGACCGGCGATGCCGGCAATACCGACCCGGCCTGCACGCTGTCGCCGATGCATGCACAGATCTTCAAGATGGCCGAGACCGAATCCGCCGCCGACAACACGCGCTTTCTGTATCGCAATTTTGCCGGCGGCACGCTGGAGACGGACGACGACCATGGCGCCTGACGCCGACCCGCGCAAAGCAGCCAGCCTCGCCGACGATCCCTTTGCTCCCCTCACCACGCAGCATCTCGCGGTCGGCGACGGCCACGAGATCTATGTGGAGAGCGTCGGCCGCGGCGACGGCATCCCCGCGGTCTATCTGCATGGCGGCCCCGGCTCGGGCTGCCAGCCGGATCATCGCCGGCTGTTCGATCCACAGCGTTTCCACACCGTGCTGTTCGACCAGCGCGGCGCCGGGCGCAGCCGCCCGAAAGGCCTGCGCGAGGCCAACACGACAGCGCACCTGATCGCCGACATGGAGACGATCCGCGAACGCTTCGGCTTCGCAAAATGGCTGGTGGTCGGCGGCTCCTGGGGCGCGACGCTGGCGCTGGCCTATGCGCAAGCGCATCCCGACCGCATCAGCGGCATCGTGCTGCGCGCCACCTTCCTCGGCACGGCGCAAGAGCTGGACGGTGCGTTCCTCGACGTGCTGCCGCGGCATTATCCCGGCCTGTACGAGGATTTTCTCAGCGTGCTGCCACCGGACGAGCGCGCCGCGCCGTTGCCGAATTATTATCGCCGCATCCTCGACGCCGATCCGGCCATCCACACGCCTGCGGCCCGCGCCTGGCACGGCACCGAGAGCATCCTGTCGGAACACGCGCCGGCGCGCACCCGGCTCGACCTGCCGGCGCTCACGAATTCCGCCCGGCCATTGCCGTCGACGCCGATCATGGAGGCACATTACTTCCAGCACGGCTGCTTCATGCGGCCCGGCCAGTTGCTGGCCGAGGCCGGAAGGCTCGCGGGCATCCCCGGCCTGATCGTGCAGGGCCGCTTCGACTTCCTGTGTCCGCCGTCGACCTCGCATGCCCTCGCCGCGGTGTGGACGGATGCGCAGGTGCGGATGGTTGAGGGCGCCGGCCACACATTGTACGACCCCGGGGTGCGCGACGCGGTGATGAAGGCCGTGGCGGATATCGCGTCGCAACTGAAATCATATTAATCCGCCAGCCCTAACCGCTATTGCGGCGGAATACGCTTTGCTGTTCCGCCCTACTGAAAGACCGCACGATGCCGATGGCCGGACTGGGAATGCTGATGACGTCGATGGATATCGACCCGGCCCATGAGGCCGAATTCAACCAGTGGTACGACCGCGAACATCTTGCCGAGCGCGTCGCGATCCCCGGCTTTCTCGAGGCCCGGCGCTATGTCGCCGTCGACGCGGCGCCGAAATATCTCGGCCTGTATTCGACCGCGACTTTCGACGTCTTGAACAGCGATGCCTATCGCACGGCGCTGGCCAACCAGACCGCCTGGTCGAAGACCAATATCGGCCGCTTCCGCAACATGCTGCGCTCGGTGGCGCGGATTACCGTGAGCCGCGGCACCGGCCGCGGCGCGGCGCTCGGACTGGTGCGGATCCGCCCGCCGGAGCGCGAGATCTATGCGCTGCGCGACGGCATCGCCGCCCTGCTCGACCCCGGCATGATCCATGGCATCATTTCGATGCATCTGATGGAGAGCGACCCGGCGCTGTCGAAGCCGCTCACCGACGATCCCGCCGCGCCCAACCCGGCGGCGCGCGACTGGTATGTGCTGATCGACGGCACCGATCCGGATGTCGTGGCCTGGCTGATGGCGGGCCGCTTCAATGCGGTCATTGCCGCGACCGGCGCGACGCTGATTTCCAGCGGGACGTACCGGCTGATGTGGGATCTGGCGAAGGCGGATCTCTGACGCACCGGGCACTTGTCCCGGACGCGATGCAGCGCGCTTGCGCTGCTTCGCAGATCCGGGACCCATACGCCCAGCAAAGACAGAGTGGGTCCCGGGTCTGCGGCGCACCACTATCGCTGCGCGATAGCAGTGCACCGCGCCCGGGACACGAGATTTTGCGACGATTGAACGCTTTCCGGCATCGCCGCGACCAAGGTGAGACCTGCCCCACGAGGCATCCATCCTGCGGATCGCATCATGCCACGCTCCTGCCTCAAGCTGCTCACTGCCGCGTTGCTGATGGCCGTTATCGGCAGCAGCGCCGCCCGCGCCGAGGACGAGCCGAAACAGATCGATACCGCGGCAAGCGCGGCCTTCGACGCAAAGCTGTTCGCAGGCACGATGGACGCGGACATGACCTATGCCTGCTTCGAGCGGCGCTACGATACCGCGCATCTGGCGCAGCATGGCCGGCAGAAGGTCAGCGCCATGAAGCTGCTGGTCATCGCGCGAAGACCTTCGGCCGAGAACCGCGAGCCCTACTCCTTCAAGCTCGGTTTCAAATATCGCGACCGCAAGGGCGACTGGGATTCCAGCGGTTACTGCAACCGTGCCCAGAACGAATATACCGACGGCGAGCTGCGGATGACCTGCAGCGTCGAATGCGACGGCGGCGGCATCAGCGTCGGCCTGCCCAAAGACGGCGACGGCGCGCTGGTGCGGGTCGAACGCGTGCGGATCTGGCAGAACGCCAAGCCCGACGACGAAACAAGCCAGCAACTGGAAGGCGGCAGCGACGACAGGATGTTCCGGCTGCAGCGCACCGCGCTGAAGGGATGCGAATCATTGGTCGAAGATGCCGACGAGCGCGCCGCGATGCGGCAGAAATAGCGGAGCGGATCATGAACCGGCGCGGCATGCTGTGGGCGGCGATATCGGCCATCGGCGCCGGCCTTGCGACCCGCGCCAGCGCGGCGACGACGGATGCGACGCCCGCGAGGAAGCTCAAGGTGGTCTACCACCTCAACGATCTCGACCGCGTCAATTTCGTGCTGGGCAATATCCAGAACCATTATGATGGCGTGGGCGGGCCGGCGAACGTCACCCTGGCGCTGGTGGTGCACGGCCCGGCGCTGCGCGCCTTCCACCTGGCCTCCGCCAATCCCGACCTCACCGCGCGTCTTGGACATCTTTCCAAAGCCGGGCTCGACATGGCCGCCTGCGGCAACACGATGAAGGCGCAGAATGTGACGCTGCCGCAGTTGCAGCCCGGCTTCGTCACGGCCGATTCCGGCGGCGTGGTGCGCATCGCCGAACTGCAGGCGCAGGGCTATCTCTATCTGCGGCCGTAGTGCCGGTCATCGGCATTTCGGGCGCGACCCGGCTGCCAATTTTGTGCGCATTTCCGACGTCATCCGGCGCACACGCAAACGCGATATTGTGATCCCTGCCGGGATGGAACCCTTTGGCTTGCAAGACGTCATGTTTTGGGGCGATCATCAGGTACGGACTGGCGGTACTTGCGCCGTCATGGTCCGCGGCGTCCCCTCCCCGATGGACGCAGCCGACCATCAGATCGAACAGAACAAGGCATCATGAACCCTGTCAAAGCACTTGAATCGCATGGTCAAGCTATCTGGCTCGACTTTCTGGCCCGCGGCTTCGTCGCCAAGGGCGACCTCAAGAAGCTGATCGACAGCGACGCCGTCAAAGGCGTGACGTCCAACCCCTCGATCTTCGAAAAGGCGATCGGCAGCTCGGACGAATATGACGCGCCGATCGCCAAGGCGCTGCAATCCGGCGACCTGCCCGTGGCCGACCTGTTCGAGCGCCTGGCCGTGGAAGACATCCAGCACGCGGCCGACGTGCTGCGCCCGGTCTATGACCGCCTCGATGGCGCCGATGGTTTCGTCAGCCTCGAAGTGTCGCCCTATCTGGCGCTGGATACCAAGGGCACCATTGTCGAGGCCGAACGGCTGTGGAAGGACGTGGCCCGCCCCAATCTGATGGTCAAGGTGCCGGCGACCACCGAAGGCGTGCCGGCGATCAAGCACCTGATCCGCGAAGGCGTCAGCATCAACGTCACGCTGCTGTTCGCGCAGCAGTCCTACCGCAATGTCGCCGAAGCCTATCTCGCCGGGCTCGAAGCCCATGTGGCCGGCGGCGGCGATCCCAGCCGCATCGCCAGCGTCGCCAGCTTCTTCGTCAGCCGCATCGATGCGCAGGTCGACAAGCAACTCGACGAGAAAATCGCCAAGGCCAACGATCCCTCGGAGAAGGCGCGGCTCGCCGCGCTGAAGGGCAAGGTTGCGATCGCCAACGCCAAGCTGGCCTATCAGGACTACAAGAAACTGTTTTCCGGGGCTCGCTGGGACAAGCTCGCCGCCAAGGGGGCAAAGCCGCAGCGGCTGCTGTGGGCCTCCACCGGCGTCAAGAGCAAGGACTATCGCGACACGCTCTATGTCGAGGAGCTGATCGGGCCGAACACGGTCAACACCGTGCCGCCGGCAACGCTCGACGCCTTCCGCGACCACGGCCTGATCCGCGACAGCCTCGAGGAGAATGTCGGCGAGGCCCGGCAGATTCTCGCCGATCTCGAAAAGACCGGGATCTCGCTGGACAAGATCACCACCGATCTGGTGACCGACGGCGTCAAGCAGTTCGCCGACGCCGCCGACAAGCTCTATGGCGCGGTGGCGCACAAGCGCGCCGCCTCGATGGCCGACGCCATCGATGCGCAGAAACTGTCGCTCGGCGACGGCATCGGCAAGTCGGTCGCGGCCTCGACCGAGGAATGGCGCAAGTCGGCCAAGATCCGCCGTCTCTGGCAGAAGGACAGATCGGTCTGGACCGGCAGCGACGAGGACAAGTGGCTGGGCTGGCTGCATAGCGTCGCCGCCGAGACATCAAAGCTTGCCGACTATGACGGCTTTGCCGGCTGGGTGAAGGCGCAGGGCTTCAGCGACGCAGTCGTGCTCGGCATGGGCGGATCGAGCCTCGGGCCGGAAGTGTTGGCGCAGACCTTCGGCAAGATCACGGGCTTTCCCCGGCTTCATGTGCTCGACTCCACCGATCCGGCGCAGGTCCGCGCCATGGCTGCCGCGGTGAAGCTGGAGAAGACGCTGTTCATCGTCTCCAGCAAATCCGGCGGCACCACCGAACCCAATGTGATGAAGGACTACTTCTTCGCGGAAGTGACCAAGGCGGTCGGCACCGAAAAGGCAGGCTCGCACTTCGTCGCCGTCACCGACCCCGGCTCAGCGCTGGAGAAGGCCGCCAAGGCGCAGGGCTTCGCCCGCATCTTCCACGGCGATCCCTCCATCGGCGGCCGCTATTCGGTGCTATCGCCGTTCGGCATGGTGCCGGCCGCCGCAGCCGGCATCGATCTCAGGAAACTGCTCGACCTCGCATCATCCATGGTGCGCTCGTGCGGACCGGACGTGCCGCCGTCGGAAAATCCCGGCGTGCAGCTTGGCCTCGCGCTGGGCAGCGCCGGCCTGGAGGGCCGCGACAAGGTGACGATCCTGTCGTCGCCCGCCATTGCCGATTTCGGTGCCTGGGCGGAGCAGCTGATCGCCGAATCCACCGGCAAGGACGGCAAGGGCCTGGTGCCGATCGATGGCGAGACGCTGGGCGCGCCTGATGTCTACGGCCAGGATCGCTTCTTCATCGACCTGCGCACCGCCGGCGAGACCGATGCGGCACACGACAATAAGCTCGCCGCACTGGAGAAGGCCGGCCATCCCGTGGCGCGCATCGTCATGAAGTCGATCGACCACATCGGCCAGGAGTTCTTCCGCTTCGAGATCGCCACCGCGGTGGCGGGCTCGCTGCTCGGCATCAACCCGTTCAACCAGCCCGACGTCGAGGCCGCCAAGATCAAGACCCGCGATCTCACGGCATCGTTCGAGAAGACCGGCACTTTGCCGCCTGAGACGCCGGTGATCTCGACGCCGCAAGTCGACCTCTACACCGACGAAAAAAACGCCGCCGCGCTGCGCAAGACCGGCGCCAACGGCGATCTCGGCTCATGGCTGAAGGCCCAACTGGCCCGTGCCGGCACCGGCGATTACGTGGCGCTGCTGGCCTATGTGGACCGCGACGCCGCGCACCGGGAGACGCTGGAGCATATGCGCATGGCGGTGCGCGACAGCCGGCATGTCGCCACCGTCGCCGAATTCGGCCCGCGCTTCCTGCATTCCACCGGCCAGGCCTACAAGGGTGGACCGGACAGCGGCGTGTTCCTGCAGATCACCGCGGAAAACGCCGCCGACCTTGCGGTGCCCGGTCAGAAGGCCAGCTTCGGAATCATTAAGGCGGCGCAGGCGCGCGGCGATTTCGACGTGCTGACCGAGCGCGGCCGTCGCGCCTTGCGCATCCATCTCAAGGGCGACGTCAATGCCGGGCTGGCGATGCTCGACAAGGCGATCGCCGCCGCACTCAATTAATAACAAGGATAGTCAGATGCAGCTCGGCATGATCGGCCTCGGCCGGATGGGCGGCAATATCGTCCGCCGCCTGATGAAGAACGGCCACACCAGCGTGGTCTACGACCGGGACCCGAAGGCGGTGGCGGCACTGACGACAGAAGGCTCGGTCGGCGGCGCGTCGCTGGCGGAGTTTGTCGGCAAGCTCGGCAAGCCCCGCACGGTGTGGGTGATGCTGCCAGCGGGCAAGATCACCGAGACAACCATTGAAGAACTGACCAAACTGCTGGAGCCCGACGACGTCATCATCGACGGCGGCAATACGTTCTGGCAGGACGACGTCCGCCGCGGCAAGGCGCTGAAGGAAAAGGGCATCCATTACATTGACGTCGGCACCTCCGGCGGCGTGTGGGGCTTCGAGCGCGGCTACTGCATGATGATCGGCGGCGACAAGCAGGTCGTCGACCGGCTCGACCCGATCTTCGCCACGCTGGCGCCGGGAATCGGCGACATCCCGCGCACGCCGGGCCGCGACAACAGCGACCCGCGCGTGGAGAATGGCTACATCCACGCCGGCCCGGTCGGCGCCGGCCACTTCGTCAAGATGGTCCATAACGGCATCGAATACGGGCTGATGCAGGCATATGCCGAAGGTTTTGATATCCTGAAGAATGCCGATCTCGACGTGTTGCCGGAGGCGCATCGCTTCACGCTCAACCTGCCGGACATTGCCGAAGTGTGGCGCCGCGGCAGCGTGATCCCGTCCTGGCTGCTCGACCTCACCTCCTCGGCACTGGCCAAGAACGAAACTCTCGATACCTATTCCGGCTATGTCGAAGATTCCGGGGAAGGGCGCTGGACCGTCAATGCGGCGATCGACGAGATCCGTGCCGGCCGAGGTGCTGACCGCCGCGTTGTTCGCCCGTTTCCGCTCGCGCAAGGAGCATACCTTCGCCGAAAAGATCCTGTCGGCGATGCGCGCCGGCTTTGGCGGCCACAAGGAGCCGGAGCAGCATCCGCACCCCGTGCGCCAGAACGCGCCCGACATCGTCAAGCCGAAGGCAGATTAGACGTGACAGACGCAAAGACCGACACCACCAAACCGGACCCCTGCTCCTTCGTGATTTTCGGCGTCACCGGCGACCTCGCCCACCGGCTGGTGATGCCGGCGCTGTACAATCTCGCCGCATCGAACCTGCTGCCGGACAAGTTCTGCGTGGTCGGCATCGCACGCAAGGCGATGTCCGCCGATGAGCTGCGCGAGGGCCTGCTCGCCGGCCTGAAGAAATTCGCCACACGTCCCGTGGACGACGCCATCGCCGAGCGGCTGCTGGAATGCGTCACCAGCATCGAGGCCGATCCGCAGGACCCGGCGTCGTTCGACAAGATGCGCGACGAGCTCGATGCGCTCGAGAAGCGGCGCGAGACCGCGGGCAACCGGCTGTTCTATCTGGCGACGCCGCCCGATGGTTTCGCGCCAATCGCCCGCCAGCTCGGCCGCACCGGCATGCTGCAGGAGAACGGCGCATGGCGGCGGCTGGTGGTGGAAAAGCCGTTCGGCACCGACCTGGAGTCGGCCAAGAAGTTGAATGCCGAACTGCTGGAGATTCTCACCGAGCACCAGATCTACCGGATCGATCATTATCTCGGCAAGGAGACGGTGCAGAACATCCTGGTGCTGCGCTTTGCCAACGGCATGTTCGAACCGATCTGGAATCGCAACCACATCGATCACGTCCAGATCACCGTCGACGAGAAGCTCGGCGTCGGCCACCGCGGCAGCTTCTACGACGCCACTGGCGCGCTGCGCGACATGGTGCCGAACCATCTGTTCCAGTTGCTGTCGCTGGTGGCGATGGAGCCGCCGACCCGCTTCGACGCCCATTCCGTTCGCGCCGCCAAGGCCGATGTACTGGCGGCCATCCAGCTCGAAAGCGAGACCGAGGCGCTGCACAACTCCGTGCGCGGGCAATATCTCGGCGGCACCATCGGCGACACCGTGATCGAGGACTATCACAAGACCAAGGACGTCGCCAACGGCAGCACCACCGAGACCTATGCGGCGCTCAAGCTGGTCATCGACAACTGGCGCTGGGCCGGCGTGCCGTTCTATCTGCGCACCGGCAAGGCGCTCGGCATCAAGCGCACAGAGGTGGCCATCAAGTTCAAGCAGGCGCCGTTCGCCATGTTCCAGGGCACGCCGGTGGAGGCGTTGGCACAGAACTATCTGGTGATCGGCGTCGAGCCGACCGAGGGCATCGCGCTGCAGTTCAACACCAAGATCCCCGGCCCCGCGGTGCGGATCGACGGCGTCGAGATGAAGTTCCGCTACAAGGACTACTTCAAGGCCGAGCCATCCACCGGCTACGAGACGCTGATCTACGACTGCATGATCGGCGACAACATCCTGTTCCAGCGCGCCGACAGCGTCGAGGCCGGCTGGCGCGCGGTGCAGCCGTTCCTGGATGCGTGGGCGAACGCCGGCTCCGACGGCCTGAAGAGCTACAAGGCTGGCAGCGAGGGACCGCGCGAAGCCGATGAGCTGATGAAGCGCGACGGCCGCGCCTGGCGCAAGCTGAGCTGATGGTCGCACGCGTACGCCACACCATCGAAGTGAGCGATGCGGCCGCACTCGCTGCCGCGGCAGCGGAACGCGTCATCGCCCGCATCGACGACAATCCGGACCGGATCGCCATCTGCCTCACAGGTGGCTCCAGCCCGAAGCAGCTTTATGAGCTATTGGGCAAGGAGCCTTACCGAGCCCAGATCCCGTGGGATCGCGTGCACTGGTTCATCGGCGACGACCGTTTTGTCAAAGCCGACGATCCGCTCAACAACATGAACATGGCGCGGCAGATCTTTCTCGATCGCTGCGCGCCCGCGACTAACATCCATCCGATCACGACGGAGTCGGCGAGCCCCGACGAAGCCGCGCGGCTGTATGAGGAAAAGCTGAAAGGCTTTTATGGCGCCGACGCCCTCGATCCGGCCAAGCCGCTATTCGACCTGGTGCTGCTCGGCGTCGGGCCGGACGGCCATGTCGCCTCGCTGTTTCCCGGCTATCCTGCCGTCGACGTCACAGATCGCTGGGTGGTCGGCGTGCCGGAGGCGCACGTGGCGCCATTCGTGCCGCGGGTCAGCCTGACGCTGCCGACGCTGGCATCGTGTCGCGAGATGCTGTTCGAGTTGAGCGGCGCCGACAAGCGCCCGATCCTGACGCGCATCCTCGCCGGCGAGGACCTTCCCGCCAACCGCGCGCGGGCGACGGACGGCGAGACCATCTGGCTCTGCGACAGCGCGGCACTGCCGGAGAATTTTCATGGATGATCGCCAGGCGCCCTGCGCGCTGATCGTGATGGGCGTGGCGGGATCGGGCAAGAGCACCATTGGCGAATCCCTCGCCGCGCGCCTCGGCTGGACCTATGAGGACGCCGACCGGTTCCACCCGGCCAGCAACGTGGCGAAGATGAGCGCCGGCCATCCCCTGACCGACGACGACCGCTGGCCATGGCTGCGGGCCATCGCCGCGGAGATCGGCCGGATGTGCGGGAGCGGCGGCCATCTCGTTGTCGCCTGCTCGGCGCTCAAGCGCGCCTATCGCGACGTGCTGCTCGCCGGCCGCGACGATGTCCGTTTCGTCTATCTCGACGGCAGCCGCGCGCTGATTGCGCAGCGCCTGGGCGCGCGAAAAGGCCACTTCATGCCGCCGGGCCTGCTCGACAGCCAGTTCGCGACGCTGCAGCCGCCGGGTCCCGACGAAAACCCGATCCAAGTCTCGATCGATGCCTCCGTTGAGGCGATCGTCGATGCTATCATTGCCCAGTTGCAGCTCGGCACGGCCGGCGCGCCTAACAGGAAGAACCCATGACCCGCATCGCACTGGTCGTCTCGGATGTCGACGGCACCCTGGTGACCAAGGACAAGCGCCTGACCGACAACGCCAGAGCGGCAGTGCGGCGGCTCCGCGACGCCGGGATCGGCTTCACCATCACCTCGAGCCGGCCCACCGTCGGCATGCGGTTTCTCGTCGCGCCGCTCGGCCTCGCGCTGCCAATCGGCGCGTTCAACGGCAGCTCGATCGTCACCCCCGAGCTGCAACCGCTCGAACAGCATCTGATCCCGGCACCCGCGGTGCAGACCAGCCTCGACGTGCTCAACGAATTCGGCGTCGACATCTGGCTGTTCACCAACGACGCCTGGATGATCCGCCGCGACGACGGCAAATACGTGCCGCACGAACGCGACACCATCCAGCACGATCCGGTGGTCGTGGACGAATTCGCGCCCTACCTGGACGGCGCCTGCAAGATCGTCGGCGCCAGCGCTGACTTCGATCTGCTGGCACGTTGCGAGGCGGCGATTCAGAAGTCGCTCGGCCAGACGGCCGTCGCGGTGCGTTCGCAGAACTATTATCTCGACGTCACGCCGCCCGGCCAGGACAAGGGCACTTTCGTGCAGGCCATGGCGAGGCGCCTCGGCATCGACACCTCAGCCATCGCCACCATCGGCGACATGCAGAACGATCTGCCGATGTTCAAGGTGTCAGGCCTGTCCGTCGCCATGGGCAACGCGACCGACGAGGTCAAGGCGCGGGCGACCGATGTCACCACTTCGAACGAGGACGAGGGCTTTGCCGGCGCGGTGGATCTGATCCTGAAGAAGAGCAAGGGGTGAGCTGAGCTTGCTTTTCCCTCTCCCCGCCCGGCGAAGCGAAGCTTCGCTAGGCGGGGAGAGGTTAATTACTTCGACCTTTGCATTACCGGCTTGTCGGCCTCGCGTTTGGCATTGCTGAGGTTGTGCGCAGTGTTGATCACGGCGATATGGGTCAGCGCCTGCGGAAAATTGCCGGTCTGGCGTTTGGCAACCGTATCGTATTCCTCCGCCAGCAGACCGACGTCGTTGGCGATGCCGAGCACGCGGTCGAACAGCGCTTCCGCCTTGGCGATCTCGCCGGTGAGCACATAGGCATCGGCGAGCCACAGGCTGCAGGCGAGGAAGGCGCCCTCGATCGGCTGCACTTCCGTCGTCACCTCGCGCGGGTCGTGGCGCAGCACAAAGCCGTCGGGCATCATGTATTTTTCGAAGGCCGCCAACGTGCCGAGCACGCGCGGGTCCGACGGCGGCAGGAATCCGACTGCAGGCAGCAGCAGGATGCTGGCATCCAGCACCCGTGAACCATAGGACTGCACAAAACTGTTCTGCTCGGCGTCAAAGCCCTTCTCGCAGACATCGTGATGGATGGCGGCGCGGATCGCCCGCCACTTCGACAGCGGCGCCTGCAGGCCGAACATCTCGGCGCTGCGGATGCCGCGATCAAACGCCACCCAGCACATCACTTTCGACGACACGTAGTGTTGGCCGTCGCCACGGCGCTCCCAGACGCCGTGGTCCGGCTGGCTCCAGACCGAGGCCAGATGCTCCAGCACCTCGCGCTCCACCGCCCAGGTGCCGTCGTCAAGCTTCAGCTTCGCCGCACGCGACTGATGGAAAGCGTCGATCAGTTCGCCGTAGACGTCGAGCTGCAGCTGGGCGTGGGCGGCGTTGCCGACCCGCACCGGCCGCGCACCCTCATAGCCCGGTAGCCAGTCGGCCTCCCATTCCAGCAGCCGGCGCTGGCCCATGATGCCGTACATGATCTGCATGTTGGCCGGCGCGCCGGCGGCGGCGCGCAGCAACCAGTTGTGCCAGGCCACAGCTTCATCAGTGTAGCCGCTGTTCATCAGCGCCAGCAGCGTGAAGGTGGCGTCGCGCAGCCAGCAGAAACGGTAGTCCCAGTTCCTGTCGCCGCCAAGCTTCTCGGGCAACGATGTCGTGGGCGCTGCAACGATGCCGCCGGACGGCGCATAGGTCAGGGCCTTCAGCGTGATCAGCGAGCGCATGACGAGGTCGCGAAGGGCGCCCTCATGGTTGCAGCGGCTCGACCATTCCGACCAGAAGTCCTCGGTGTCCTTCAAGGCGGCGAAGGGATTGATCTCTGCCGGCACCTTCAGGTGCGATGGCCCGTAGGTCAGCACGAACGGCACGGTCTCGCCGGCAGTGACGGTGAACTCCGCCACCGTGGTCATGTTCTCGCCGTGGGTCTCGATCGGCGTATGCAGCACGGCCATGTCCGGCCCGCAGATCGCAAGCAGCGCGCCGTCGTCCGTCCGCTTGACCCATGGAATGGCGATGCCGAAGCCGAAGCGGATCACCAGATCCATGCGCATGGCGACGCTGCCGCGCTCGCAGCGTACCAGCCGCACGACGTCGGAAGCGACGCCGCGCGGCGGCATGAAGTCGATCAGGGTGACAACGCCGTCGGCAGTCTCGAAGCGCGTCTCCAGGACCAGCGTGTCGCCGCGATAGCGGCGCGAGCAACGGATCACCTCCGCCGCCGGCGCGATCTGCCAGCGGCCATTGCTCTCGTCGCCGAGCAGCGCGCAGAAACAGGCATCGGAATCGAAGGCCGGCCAGCACAGCCAGTCGATCGAGCCGTTGCGGTCGACCAGCGCCGCGGTCTCGCAGTCGCCGATCAGCGCGTAATCCTCGATAAGGCCCGGCAACGGTTCAGGCCGCCTGCGCGGAGCGATCGGCGACCGCCGTCCGCAGTGCCGAGAGGTCGATCGCAGCCACGATATCATCGATCGCCACCGGCAGCCGCTGCCGCCAGTTCGGGTGCTCATCGATGGTGCCGGGAATGTTGGGCTGGTCGATCACCCCCAACAGATCCTCCAGCGCAATCGCCAGCAATCGCGTCCGGGTCCGTGCCAGGAACTGCGCAACCGCATACAGGCCCTCGTTGGAAATACCCTGTTGACGCAGTGCGTCGCCGAGCATCGACAGCGCATAGCTGCGGGCATCGTCGCTCTCGCCGGGATCAATGCCCAGGCCGCGCTTCATCACCAGGTCGGCATAGCTGCGCCAGCCGGCAAAGGTCGGCAGGTCGTGGGTGTTGAACGTCACGAGCGCGTCGTGCGCATAGTGATCGATACCGCGGAACGCGCCGCGGTCGTCGCGCTCGAACATCATCACCATATACGACCAGATCCCCCAGTCGCGCAGCTCTTCGCGAAAGCCATCCGGCACGGTGCCGAGATCCTCGCCGATGACCACGCAGCGGTTTGCCACGCTTTCCTGGGCGGTGACCGCGAGCAATGCCTGCAGCGGCATCTTCACATAGGCGCCGTTGTCGGCGGCGTAGCCGTGCGGCACCACATAGAGGCGGTTCAGGCCGAGCACGTGATCGAGCCTGATCGCGCCTGCGTAACGCATCGAGGCCCGCAGCATGTCCTTGAAAGGCGCGAAGGATTGCACCTCGAGCCCGCCGCCGTTGAAGCCGGCGAGACCCCAGTTCTGTCCGGCCGGCTGCAGCGCATCGGGCGGCGCGCCGATCGACAGATGGCGGGACACCGCAATCTGTTCGTTCCAGGCATCGAAGCCGCCGCTCTGCACGCCGACGGCGACGTCGAGATAAAGCCCGACCTTCAACCCCAGCGCATGGCCGTGATCGCGGGAGGCCTGCGGCTGCTGATCGGCGCACCATTGCACGAATTTGACGAACTCGATTTCCGAAGCGTCGGGCCCGGAATGGAGCTCCGCCATCTTGGCATCATCCGGCTGCTGCCATTCGGCCGGCCAGTCCCACCAGGCGCAGTTGAATCTGTGGCGCAGCACTTCGAAACATGCGAAGCGCGACAACGTGACGCCGTGCTCGGCCCGAAACTTGGCGAACGCCTGGCTTCGCTTGGCGTCCGGCCGGCTCTTGAAGGCCGCGAAGGTCGAACGCAACGCACGCCATTTGAGCTCGGCGACAGCCGAATAGTCCACCACCGGCGCCTGGCGCAGCCGGGCCAGCGTTTCGGCGTCGCCGGCGATCATGTCGGCCGAGAATTCCGCGATCTTTTCGACGTCGATATAGAGCGGATTGAGAAACAGCCGGCTGTTCGGGGAATACGGGCTGCAATCGGTCGGACGGTCATCGAACAACACGTGCAGCGGATTGAGGCCGACGCCTTCGGCGCCAAGACTTGCCGCCAGTTCGAGCAGCCGGTTCAGGTCCGTGAAATCGCCGATGCCCCAGTTGCGCTCCGAGCGCAGGCCATAAAGCTGTGCCGCCAGAATCCAGGAGCGGTCGAATTCGCCGCGAAACGCCTTGGCGGGCGCCACGATGACAGGCGCCTCCTCGGAGAACAGCGAGGCGTCGGTGAGGCGCAGACGCCAGACGCCGACTGGCAGGTCGAGCGGCCACAGGATGCTGCGATCGCCGGTCTCGCCCTCGGCGATGACGTTGGCGCCATCCAGGATCTCCCATTTCAGCGGCAGGCTCGTTGCCTCGGTGAGATAGGACCGCTCGGCCCGCCCTGCCCGCACCACCACCGTCCCGTCGAGAAACCGGTGCGGCGCGCGCACTGGCATGGCATCCAGGATGATCTTCAGGGCTGCGGCATCGGTGGTATGCCAATGCCCCTGTCCGTCGTGAAATCCGGTCTGGATTCCGAGTTCTGCGGCTTTGCTGAAAAGGTCCATAAGGCACGCCGTTTGCATCGCAACACGCTGTCAACGCTGCGAAAAGATGAATTTTACGAAGAGGATAGCCGTTTTCAACGCACGTGCTTAAGCTGAGTTCCCGTTGGAACTAACGCCCGTCACAAGGCTTTGTATATGATCGGACCGTCTCTCTTCCGCAACCGAATTGGGACGACACTCATAGTTGATGGCACCCCTGTGAACAAAACCACGCAAATTGTGGAAAGCGTCGCCACCAGCGGAGCTTTCCAGATCGAAAATATTTATCCGCTCGTTGATGGCGGTCGCTTTCCCGTGAAACGGATCGTCGGCGAGCCGATCGAGGTTTGGGCCGACATCTATCGCGACGGGCACGAAATCATCGCCGCGGCGCTGGTGTGGCGGCTGGAGACGGAGCGCGCCTGGAAGCGGGCGCCGATGACCTTCGACGTCAACGATCGCTGGGGTGGCTCCTTCACCCCCGACGCGCCGGGACGCTACGTCTTTGCCATCGAGGCGTGGACCGACGAATTCGCCACCTGGCGCCACGGTTTCGAACTGAAGCTGAAGGCCGGCCAGGACGTCACGCTGGACGCGCTGGAAGGCGCGGGCATGATGACCAAGGCACAGGCCGGCGGCCCCGACGCCTCGGCGATCATCGTGCGCCATTGCGAAGACTATTTGCAGAGCGGCGACACCGAGCCGCTGCTTGCGCCCGAGCTGCAGGCGGCCATGGCGGAGAGCCAGTTGCGCCCGGACCTGACCCGTTCGCCACTGCTGCCGCTGACCATCGACCGCGTCCGGGCCCGCGACGGCGCCTGGTACGAAATGGTGCCGCGCAGCCAGAGCACGGTGCCCGGCCAGCACGGCACGTTCCGCGATTGCATCGCCCGGCTGCCGGACGTGGCGGCGATGGGTTTTGACGTGGTGTATTTCACGCCAATCCATCCGATCGGGGTGAAGAACCGCAAAGGGCGCAACAATTCGCTGACAGCGGAGCCCGGCGATGTCGGCAGCCCCTATGCCATCGGCGGCAAGGAAGGCGGTCACGACGCCATCCATCCCGAACTCGGAACCATGGAAGACTTCCATGCCTTCGTGGAAGCCTGCAAGACGCTGAATATGGAAGTGGCGCTGGACATCGCCGTGCAGTGTTCGCTCGACCATCCCTGGCTGACGGAACACCCTGACTGGTTCAGGCGCCGTCCCGACGGCACCATGAAATATGCCGAGAATCCGCCGAAGAAATACGAGGATATCGTCAATCCCGATTTCAGCTGCGAGGATGCCGGCTCGCTGTGGAACGCGCTGCGCGACGTGATCCTGTTCTGGGTCGACCACGGCGTGAAGATCTTCCGCATCGACAATCCGCACACCAAACCGCTGCGGTTCTGGGAATGGACGATCCACGAGGTCCAGCTCAATCACCCCGACGTGCTGTTCCTGGCCGAGGCCTTTACCCGCCCCAAGCTGATGAAGGGCCTCGCCAAGCTCGGCTTCTCGCAGTCCTACACCTATTTTACCTGGCGCATCCAGAAGTGGGAGATCGAGCAGTATCTCGTCGAACTCACCGGCTATCCCGAGCGCGAGTTCTACCGGCCCAACTTCTTCGTCAATACACCTGATATCCTGCCCTTCCATCTGCAGAGCGGCGAGGCCTGGATGTTCAAGGCGCGGCTTGCGCTCGCGGCGGCTATGTCATCGACCTATGGCATCTACAACGGCTTCGAACTGCTCGAACACGACCCGATTCCCGGAAAGGAAGAGTACCTCAACTCCGAGAAGTACGAGATCAAGGTGCGCGACTGGGACCAGCCGGGCAACATCAAGCCGTACATCCGCGACATCAACAATGCCCGCCGCGCCAACGCGGCACTGCAGCAGACCAGCAACCTGCGTTTCCTGCCGGTCGACGACGGCAACGTCATCGGCTTCGTCAAGGAATCCGTCGACCAGCACAATACCGTGGCGGGGGCGATCTCTCTGTCGCGCGACGTCCACGAGTTCTGGTTGCCGATCAATTCGCAGGTGATGGTTGACGGCGAACGCCGCGACATCGCCGCGGTGGAGAACCTGATCACAGGGGAGCGCCATCCCGTGGAATGGGGCGGACTCCGCGTCCGCATCGACCCGATGCGCGATCCTGCCGTGTTCTTCCGCTGCCTCGCCTGAAAGCACTGAGTTATGAATGTCATGCCAGCCATCGACGCGACTGTCTCGCCGGGCGCAGAGAAAGACGATTACCTGTGGTACAAGGACGCGATCATCTACCAGTTGCACGTCAAGGCGTTCGCCGACAGCAATAATGACGGCATCGGCGACTTTGCCGGGCTGACGGAGAAGCTCGACTACCTGCAGGATCTCGGCGTGACCGCGATCTGGCTGATGCCGTTCTATCCGTCGCCCGGTCGCGACGACGGCTACGACATTGCCGACTACGGCTCGATCCATCCCGATTTCGGCACCATGAAGGATTTCCGCCGCTTCATTCACGAAGCGAAGCGGCGCGGCCTGCGTGTCATCACCGAGCTGGTGATCAACCACACGTCCGACCAGCACGACTGGTTCAAGCGCGCCCGCCGCAGCCCGGCCGGATCCAGCGCCCGCGACTGGTATGTGTGGAGCGATACCGACCAAAAGTACGACGGCACCCGGATCATCTTCACCGACACGGAGAAGTCGAACTGGACCTGGGATACCGAGGCCAAGGCCTATTACTGGCATCGTTTCTTCTCGCACCAGCCGGATCTGAATTTCGACAATCCGCGCGTGGTGTCGGCGGTGGTGCAGGTGATGAAGCGCTGGCTCGACGCCGGCGTCGACGGATTCCGTCTCGACGCGATCCCCTATCTCGTGGAGCGCGACGGCACCAACAACGAGAACCTGCCGGAGACCCACAAGATCATCAAGCACCTGCGTGCCGAACTCGACGCCTATGCTCCCGGAAAACTGTTGCTGGCCGAGGCCAACCAGTGGCCCGAAGACGTGCAGCAATATTTCGGCGACAGCGATGAATGCCACATGGCGTATCACTTCCCGCTGATGCCGCGCATGTACATGGCGATCGCCCAGGAAGACCGTTTCCCGATCACCGACATCATGCGCCAGACCCCGGACATCCCGCAGGACTGCCAGTGGGCCATGTTCCTGCGCAACCATGACGAATTGACGCTAGAAATGGTCACCGATGTCGAGCGCGACTACCTGTGGTCGACCTACGCCAACGACCCGCGCGCGCGCATCAATGTCGGCATCCGGCGCCGCCTGGCGCCGCTGATGGACAATGACCGGCGCAAGATCGAGCTGATGAACTCGATGCTGATGTCGTTCCCCGGCACGCCGATCATCTATTACGGCGACGAGATCGGCATGGGCGACAACATCTATCTCGGCGACCGCAACGGCGTGCGCACGCCGATGCAGTGGACGCCGGACCGCAACGGCGGCTTCTCCCGCGCCGACCCCGCACGGCTCTATGCCCCCACCATCATGGATCCCGTCTACGGCTACGAGTCGGTCAACGTGGAGGCGCAGTCGCGCTCGCTGTCGTCGCAGCTCTCGGCCACCAAGCGGCTGATGTCGGTGCGCAAGTCGACGCTGGCCTTCGGCCGCGGCACCATGCTGTTCATCCGCCCGAGCAACCGCTCGGTGCTGTGCTACATCCGGCAACTTGGCGACGAGGTAATCCTCTGCGTCGCCAACCTGTCGCGCTCGGCGCAGGCCACCGAGCTCGACCTGTCGCCTTGGAAGGAGCGCGTGCCGCTCGAGATGCTCGGCCGCACCAAATTCCCGCCGATCGGCGAATTGCCCTACATGATCACGCTGGCACCCTATGGCTTCTACTGGTTCCGGCTGGAAGAGCGCGACGTCTCCGAGCATGTGCTGCCGACAGCGGTGCCGGAATTCGAGACTCTGGTGGTGCCGCTCGGCTCCTCCTGGTTGTCGCTCGGCCGCACCCGCGGCGTGTTCGAGCGCGACGTGCTGCCGGCCTATCTGTCGCGCACGCGCTGGTATCCGGAACGCTCCGCCAAGGCGATCCAGCCGCGCCTGACCTCGGCGGTGCCGTTCTGCGACATCGGCGACAACCGCCCCTGGCTGGCCTTCTTCGAAACCACGCAGCGCGACGGACGACGCGCTACGTGCTGCCGATGCGGATCGAGTGGGTGCGCTTCGACCGCGAGCGCTACAATCAACGCGCCTTTGCCGCCGTGCGCCAGGGTGCCCGCGAGGGCACGTTGCTCGACGTCGCCACCGACCAGATCTTCATCGAGCTGTTGCTCTACAACCTGCGCAAGGAATTGACCGTCGAGAATGAAGACGGCTCGCAGGGCGGGCGCCTCGACTTCCGTCCGACCGCCCGCTTGCTGGACATGCCGGTCAAGCCGCTGCAGCACATCCGCGCGGTGGAAACCGAGCAGTCCAACAGCACGTCGCTGGTCGACAGCGACTATGTGGTGAAGATCTATCGCAAGCTGCAGTCCGGCATCAATCCGGAGATCGAACTCGGCCGCTTCCTGACGGACGTCGCGGGCTTCGCCAATACGCCGGCGCTACTCGGCAGCGTCGAGCTGATCGAGGGCGACCAGCAGAGCGCGATCGGAATCGTCCATGCCTTCGTGCAGAACCAGGGCGACGCCTGGACGGTGACCGCGGCCTATCTCGACCGTTTTGTCGACGAGCAGAAGTTGCTCGCCAACGGCACCGAGACGGCAGAGAGCGAAGAGCAGGTGCCGTACCTGCGCTACATGTCGCAGACCGGCCGCCGCGTGGCCGAGATGCATGTCGCGCTCGCCGCACACGACGAGATCCCGGACTTCAAGCCGGAGCCGACCACGCCGGACGACACCCGGCTATGGACCGGTGAGATCCTGAAACGCGCCGACCATGTGTTCGACAGCCTGCAGCAGGCCCGCACGGCAGCGAAAGAATCCGACCGGACGCTGATCGATCGGCTGCTGGCGCAGAGCGATGCGCTGCGCGGCCGCCTGCTCGCGCTGCTGCCTGCCGATATCGATACCGCAAAGATCCGCCATCACGGCGACTTCCATCTCGGCCAGATGCTGATCGTCAAGGATGACATCTTCATCATCGACTTCGAGGGCGAGCCGCGCCGTTCGCTGGAGGAGCGCCGACGCAGGGCGCCCGCCGCGCGCGACGTTGCCGGGCTGATCCGCTCGATCGACTATTCGGCGACTGCCGCGCTGGAACGCGCGCTCAAGGTCGCCCCCGACGAGACCGGCAAGCTCGCGGCGGCGCTGGACAGCTGGCGCGAACGCGCCACCACGGCCTTCCTCGCCGCCTACAAGGAATACATGACCGACGCACGGCTGTGGCCCGCCGACCCCAAAGCCGCCGACGACATGCTCAACTTCTTCCTGCTTGAGAAGGCATTTTACGAGATCGAATACGAACTGGCGCATCGGCCGGACTGGTTAAGAGTCCCGCTGGCCGGCACGCTTCGCATTCTGTCCCAGTACCCGGAGGTCTCATGACCAAGTTAACCGCGGAAGCCTATGCGATCGTCGAAGGACGACACGCCGATCCGTTCCACTATCTCGGTCCCCACAAGGAGAACGACCACACGGTGGTGCGCGCGTTCCTGCCCGAAGCCTCCAAGGTCGACGCCATCGATCAGGACGGCAGCGCCGCCGCCCTGGAGCGCGTGCACGATGCCGGTCTGTTTGTCGGCACGCTGGCCAACGGCTCGAACCGCTATCGGCTGCGCGCGCGTTACGGCGACAACACGGTGGATCTCGAAGACCCCTATCGCTTTCCGCCGATCCTGAGCGAATTCGATCTCTATCTGCTGGGCGAAGGCACCCACCAGCGGCTCTACGACAAGCTCGGCGCCCATCCGATGACGCTGGAAGGTGTGGCCGGAGTGGGCTTCGTGGTATTCGCGCCGAATGCGCGGCGCGTCAGTTTGGTCGGCGACTTCAATTTCTGGGATCCGCGACGGCACCCGATGCGCGTGCGCGGCAACGGCTACTGGGAGCTGTTCGTGCCCCGCGCCACCGCGGGCGATCACTACAAGTTCGACATCATCGGCCCGCAGGGCCAGCAACTGCCGCTGAAGTCCGATCCCATGGCCTTCGCCGCCGAGTTACGCCCCAGCACCGCTTCGATCGTCCTCGACGAGAGCAAGTTGCCCCATCCGCGCCCCGCACCGGCCAACGTCAATGCGCTCAACAAGCCGATGTCGGTCTACGAGGTCCATCTCGGCTCATGGCGGCGCAAGAACGGCAATGAGTGGCTGACCTATCGCGATCTCGCGGACGTCCTGCCACGCTATGCCCGGGACCTCGGCTTCACCCATGTGGAATTCCTGCCGGTCAACGAGCATCCGTTCGATGGTTCGTGGGGCTATCAGCCCACCGGCATGTATGCGCCGACCAGCCGCTTCGGCACGCCGGAAGATTTCTGTGCACTGGTGGAGGCCTGCCACGTCGAAGGCCTCGGCGTTCTGCTCGACTGGGTGCCCGGCCATTTTCCGGACGATCCGCACGGTCTCGGCATGTTCGACGGTACCGCGCTGTACGAGCACGCCAACCCGCTGCAGGGCCGGCACATGGATTGGGGCACGCTGATCTACAATTACGGCCGCACCGAAGTGGTCAACTTCCTGGTGTCGAACGCGCTGTTCTGGCTGGAGCGCTATGGCGTCGACGGGTTGCGCGTCGATGCCGTGGCCTCAATGCTTTATCTGGACTACAGCCGCGACGCCGGCGCGTGGATTCCCAACAAGTACGGCGGCCGCGAAAATCTCGAGGCCATTGCCTTCCTGCGCCGCTTCAACACCGAGGTCTATGCGAAATTCCCCAACGCCACCACCGCGGCGGAGGAATCCACCGCATGGCCGCAGGTGTCGCGGCCGGTGGAATTCGGTGGACTCGGCTTCGGCTACAAGTGGAATATGGGCTGGATGCACGACACGCTGAACTACATCAGTCAGGATCCGATCTACCGCAAATACCATCACGGCAGCATCCTGTTCGGGCTGCAATATGCGTTCTCGGAGAACTTCGTGCTGCCGCTGTCCCATGACGAGGTGGTGCACGGCAAGAAATCGCTGATCGGCCGCATGCCGGGCGACGACTGGCAACGCTTCGCCAACCTGCGGGCCTACTACGCCTTCATGTTCGGCCATCCCGGCAAGAAGCTGATGTTCATGGGCTGCGAATTCGCCCAGGAGCGCGAGTGGAATCACGATCGTTCACTTGATTGGCATCTGCTGGAACAGCCGAAATATGCCGGCATCCATTCGCTGGTCCGCGACCTCAACGAGCTCTATCGCAACCAGCCGGCGCTGCACGAGCTGGATTGCGAGCCGGCCGGGTTCGAATGGGTGATCACCGAAGACGCCGCCAGCAACGTGTTCGCCTGGCTGCGCAAGGGCGCCAACCCGCGCGCGCAGTGCCTTGTGGTGGTGAACTTCTCGCCCAACGTCTACCGCGACTACAAGGTGCGGGTGCCGTTCCCCGGCAAGTGGCGCGAGGTGCTGAATTCCGACGCCGCACATTATGGTGGCAGCAATGTCGGCAATGCCGGCGAGGTGCAGACCGTCGGCCTGGTGCCGGAACTGACGCTGACCCTGCCGCCGCTGGCCGCCATCTTTCTGATCCCGGAATTCTAGACATGCGCGTTACCGCCGGAACGAACTTTCGCCTCGGTGCAAGCTGGGACGGCAGGGGGACCAACTTCGCCCTGTTTTCAGCCAATGCCGAGAAGGTCGAACTCTGCCTGTTCGACAGCCAGGGCCGCCGCGAGCTGGAACGCATCACGTTGCCTGAGCGTAACGAGGACGTCTGGCACGGCTACCTGGCCGACGTTTCGCCCGGCCAGCTTTACGGCTACCGCGTTCACGGGCCCTACGAGCCCGAACACGGTCATCGCTTCAACGCCCACAAGCTGCTGCTTGATCCCTACGCCAAGCGGATCTCGGGCCGGCTGGTGTGGAGCGATGCGCATTTCGGCTATCGCACCGGCTCGTCGCGCGAGGACCTGTCGTTCGACCGCCGCGACAATGCGCGCGGCATGCCGAAGGCCGTGGTGGTCGACGAGACCTTCAACTGGGGCCGCAAGGAATCCCGGCCGAGCATTCCGTGGGAAGACACCATTATCTACGAAGCCCACGTCAAGGGCCTGACCCAGATGCGCAAGGACGTGCCGCCCGGCCTGCGCGGCACCTATCGCGGCCTGTCGTCGCCGGCGATGATCGATCATCTGAAGCGGCTCGGGGTCACCACCGTCGAACTGCTGCCGGTGCACGGCTTCGTCGACGATCGCCGCCTGGTCGAGCTGAAGCTGGCGAATTACTGGGGCTACAACACGCTGAGCTTCTTCGCGCCGGAGGCCCGCTACGGCATCGACAATCCGCTGGATTCCTTCCGCACCACCGTGGCGCGGCTGCATGACGCCGGCATCGAGGTGATCCTCGACGTTGTCTACAACCACACCGCCGAGGGCAACCATCTCGGCCCGACGCTGTCCTATCGCGGCATCGACAACGCTTCCTACTACTGGCTGATGCCGGACAACCCGCGCTACTACGACGACTTCACCGGCTGCGGTAGCTCAGTCAACCTCACCCATCCGCGCGTGCTGCAGATGGTGATGGATAGCTTGCGTTACTGGGTGGAGGTCTGCCACGTCGACGGCTTCCGCTTCGATCTGGCGACCACCCTGGCGCGCGGCGCCAACGGCTACGACCGCAACCACGGCTTCCTGATGGCGGCGCGGCAGGATCCGGTGCTGGCCTCGGTCAAGATGATTGCCGAGCCATGGGATCTCGGCATGGGCGGTTATCAGGTCGGTGCCTTCCCCTCGCAATGGTCGGAATGGAACGACAAGTACCGCAGCGCGATGCGGCGCTACTGGAGCGGCGAAGGCAGCCTGATCGGCGAGGTCTCCGGCCGCATGACCGGCTCGTCGGATGTGTTCAACCACAGCGGCCGCAAGCTGCGCGCCGGCATCAACCACGTCACCGTGCATGACGGTTTCACGCTCGCCGACCTGTTCAGCTACAACGAGAAGCACAACGAGGCCAATGGCGAGGACAATCGCGACGGCTCCAGCGACAATCTCAGCAACAATTTCGGCGTCGAGGGACCGACCACCGATCCGGAGCTGCTGGCGCTGCGGCGGCAGCCGCGCAAGAACCAGCTGGCCTGCCTGTTGCTGGCGCAGGGCGTTCCGCTGATCCTTGCCGGAGATGAGGTCGGCAACACCCAGCACGGCAACAACAATGCCTATTGCCAGGACAACGAGATCGGCTGGGTCGGCTGGCAAAATCTCGGCCACAAGGACGACGATCTCACCGACTTCATCGGCGAGATGACGCAGCTGCGGCAGCGCTTCCCGCAGATCCGCGCCCAAGGCTGGCTCGACGGCCGCCGCGCCGATGGGACCTATGGCGTGCTGTGGCTGACCCCGGCTGCCGAGGAAATGACCGAGCAAGACTGGGCGTTTCCGGATGGCCGCTTCCTGGCCTATGTGCTCGGCCCCTGCGAGAACAACGACAACCCGATCTTCATCGTGCTCAACTCGGCGCCGGCGGGCATCGCCTTCACACTGCCGAAACTGCCGGAATACAAGCACTGGCGGCAGGTGCTCAACACCGCCGATGGCGCGCTGTCCATCGACGTGCTGCCGTCCGGCAGCGAGTTGCAGGCGCCGCCCCGTTCCGTCCTCGCCTTCGCAGGATCCGCCTCATGACTGACCGAAGCTTTGGCGCGCGGCTGACCCCGGCCGGCGCGCTGTTCCGGCTGTGGGCGCCCGCTGCCAACCGCGTCGATGTGATGCTCGACCGCCTTCATCCCCTGACCCGCGGCAAGGACGGCTGGTTCTCTGCCGAGATTGCCGGCGTGAAGGCCGGCGCCACCTATCGCTTTCACATCGACGGCGCCAACAACGTGCCCGACCCGGCCTCGGCCTTCCAGCCCCAGGACATCGCCGGCCCCAGCGAGGTGATCGATCACGCCGCCTATGCCTGGCGCGCCACAGATTGGCGCGGCCGGCCGTGGGAAGACACCGTGCTGATCGAGACCCATGTCGGCAGCTTCACGCCGGAGGGCACCTACCGCGCCATGATCGAGCGCCTCGACCATCTCGTCGACACCGGCATCACCGCGCTGGAATTGATGCCGCTGGCGGATTTCGCCGGCCGTCACAACTGGGGCTATGACGGCGTGCTGTGGTATGCGCCGGATGCCGCCTATGGTCGTCCGGAAGATCTCAAGGCGCTGATCGACGAGGCGCATTTGCGCGGGCTGATGGTGTTTCTCGACGTCGTCTACAACCACTTCGGCCCGGAAGGGAATTACCTCGGGCAGTATGCTCCCGACTTCTTCTCCGACGCGCATACGCCGTGGGGCAGCGCGATCAACTACCGCATTCCGCAGGTTCGCGCCTTCGCCATCGAGAATGCGCTGTACTGGCTGCGCGAGTATCGCTTCGACGGGCTGCGGCTGGATGCCGTCCACGCCATACCCGAACAGGGCGAAATCCCGATGCTGCACGAGCTGAGCCGCGAAGTCGGCAAGCTGGCCGCGGACACCCACCGCCATATCCACCTGGTGCTGGAAAACGACGACAACCGCGCCGCACTGCTCGATCCCAAGACCGATCCGCATCGCGGCCAGTACCGCGCGCAATGGAACGACGACTATCACCACGCCTGGCACGTGCTGCTGACCGGCGAGCACACCGGCTATTACAGCGACTATGCGCCGAAGCCGATCGATCACATCGTGCGCGCGCTGGCATCGGGTTTTGCCTATCAAGGCGAGCCGTCGCCACATCGCGACGGCGCATTGCGGGGCGAGCCGAGCGGCAAGCTGCCGCCCGCTGCGTTCGTCAATTTCCTGCAGAACCACGACCAGATCGGCAACCGCGCGCTGGGCGACCGGCTTGAAAGCCTCGCTTATCCCAAGGCGATCGAGGCGGCGCTGGCGATCACTTTGCTCGCGCCGATGGTGCCGATGCTGTTCATGGGCGACGAATGGGGCTCCAAAGCGCCGTTTCCGTTCTTCTGCGATTTCAAGGGCGACCTCGCGGAAGCCGTGCGCAACGGCCGCCGCAAGGAGTTCGCCTGCGCCTACGAGAAGTTCGGCGACGAGATTCCCGATCCGCTGGATGAATCCACGTTCGAGTTGGCGGTGCTCGACTGGAAAAATCGCGACAGCACATCCGGCCAGCAGCGGCTGACGCTGGTACGCGAGCTACTGGGCCTGCGGAAGCAGCACATCGTGCCCCGGCTCGCTGGCGCGCGGTTCGGCCACGCTGCGGCGGACGACAACGGCCTGCTCACGGCGCACTGGCAGATGGGCGACGGCGCGAGGCTGCATCTCGAAGCCAATCTGTCGGACAATCCGATTGTCCGCGAACCTCTGCCGTCCGGCGGCGTTACGATCTGGGGCGGCAATGCGACCGGAGTGGTCGCGCCATGGTCGGTGCACGTCCGTCTCGGAGACGAATGATGCCACCAGTGATTCCCGTTGCCACCTACCGCGTCCAGCTGACCGGCGAGTTCACCTTCGATCATGCCGCGGCGATCGTGCCTTACCTGAAGTCGCTCGGCATCACCCACCTCTATGCGTCGCCCTTCATGAAGTCGCGGGCCGGCAGCACCCACGGCTACGACATCGTCGATCACACGAAGCTCAATCCGGAGCTCGGCGGCGAAGACGGGTTTGAACGCCTGAGCGCCGCGCTGAAGGCCAACGACATCGGCCTGATCCTGGATTTCGTGCCAAACCATGTGGGCGTGCATTTCGCCGACAATCCGTGGTGGCTGAGCGTGCTGGAATGGGGACCGGCGTCGCCGCATGCAGTGTCGTTCGATATCGACTGGGATACCCTGCCTTACCGCGCCCGCGGCGGCGTGCTGCTGCCGATCATCGGTACCTCCTATGGCCAGGCGTTGGACGGCGGTGAGATCGAGCTGAAGTTCGACGCCGCCGAAGGCAGCTTTTCGGCCTGGTATTTCGAACACCGGCTGCCGATCGCGCCGGAGCGTTACAGCGAGATCTTGCGCACCGTCGTCAAGGAAGCCGATGCGGCAACCACGGCAGCCGGCAAGCAGATCCTCGACCTCGCCTCGCGCTACAAGGGCCTGCGTCATCCGAACCTCGAAGAGGCACCCGGCTTCAAGAAGGAGCTCGCGGCCGTCGCCGGCGGCGCCGAACTGATCGCCCGCGGGCTCACGGCCTATCGCGCCGGGCCGGACCGGCCGGCGCAGATCCAGACCCTGCACAACCTGCTGGAACGCCAGCACTACAAGCTCGGCCAGTGGCGCCTTGCCTCCAGCGAAATCAACTATCGCCGCTTCTTCGACGTCAACACACTGGCGGGCCTGCGCGTCGAGGATGCCGGCACATTCGATGCCATCCACACGCTGGTGAAGCGGCTGATCGCCGAAGACAAGCTGCAGGGCCTGCGGCTCGACCATATCGACGGGCTGCGCGATCCCGCACAATATTTTCAGCGGCTGCGCCGGCTGATCGGCGACGCCCAGGGAAAGAAGTCAAAGCCGTTCTACGTGGTGATCGAAAAAATCCTCGGCGAAGACGAGAAGCTGGTGAAACTGGCCGGCGTGCATGGCACCACCGGCTACGAATGGCTCAACACCATCACCCAGGTGCTGGTGGCGGACACCGGCCTCGAGCCGCTCGACGAGATCTGGCGCCAGGTCAGCAATACCTCGCCGAAATTCGACCCGGTGCTGAAGGCGGCCAAGCGCCGCGTGCTGGAGACTCTGCTGCTCAGCGAGTTCACCGTGCTGACGCGCCTGCTGGCGCGGATCGCCAACGGGCACTATTCGACCCGCGATTTCTCGGCCGACACGCTGCGCCAGGCGTTCGAGCTCTATGTGCTGCATTTCCCGGTCTATCGCACCTATCTCACCGGAACGGGTCCCTCGGCGCTGGACCGCAAGCTGATCGCAACCACCATCGAGAAGGCCCGCGCCGACTGGTTCGGCGCCGATGAAGGACTGTTCGACTTCCTGCGCGATGCACTCACACTGGATCTCCTGAAACCCGGCCGCCCCGCGCACAGCAAGCCGCGGGTGCGCCGCTTCGCCCTCAAGGTGCAGCAATTCACCGGGCCGACCATGGCCAAGTCGCTGGAGGATACCGCTTTCTATCGCTACCACCGACTGCTGGCGCTCAACGAGGTCGGCGGCGATCCCGCTGCCAAGGCGCTGCCACGCTATCACTTCCACCAGATGATGACGGCCCGCGCCAAGGACTGGCCGCACGGCATGACGGCTACGGCCACCCACGACACCAAGCGGGGCGAGGATGCGCGGGCCCGGCTGCTCGCGCTCGCCGAGATGCCCGGCGAATGGGCCACCGCGGTCAGCCGCTGGAAGGTCCTGAACGCGCCGCATCTGGTCGTGGACGGCGAGATGCGGGCGCCATCCGCGGCGTTCGAATATGCATTGTACCAGGCACTGCTTGGCGCCTGGCCGCTCGGCGCGCGCGATGCGTCGTTCCTCGAGCGCATGCAGGCCTATGCGCTGAAAGCGTCGCGCGAAGGCAAGCAGGAGACCAGCTGGCTCAATCCCAATGCCGCCTACGAGAACGGCGTGCACCAGTTTCTCGAACGAATTCTCGATCCCGCGCAGGCCGGCGAATTCCTCGCATCGCTCGAACTGTTCGCCAAGCGCACCTCGCTGCTCGGCGCGCTGAACTCGTTGAGCCAGACCACGCTCAAAGCCACCATGCCGGGCGTTCCCGACTTCTATCAGGGCACCGAGTTCTGGGATTGCTCGCTGGTCGATCCGGACAACCGGCGCCCGGTGGACTTCGCCGAGCGCGCGAAGGCGCTCGCCGCATTGCAGCAGCCGGACTGGGCGAGCCTCGCCCGGCACTGGGAAAACGGCCACGTCAAACTGGCCTGGACGCGGGAGCTGATCAAGGCCCGTACCGACCTCGCCGACCTGTTCGCGCACGGCGATTACCAGGCGCTGGAAGTTACGGGGCGGCACAGCGATCATGTCATCGCCTTTGCGCGACGACACAACCGCGATGCGGCGATCGTTGCCGTGGGGCGATCCATGGCGGCGCTGACCGATGGCGGCCGTGCCTGGCCGGCAGCAGATGCATTCGACGCGACCATCGTCGCGCCGGGTTATGCGGTGGAGGGCGTGACTTCGCGCAAAGGCGTGCTCGAACTGCCGGTAGCCGGCCTGTTCAGCACGCTGCCCGTGGCCCTGCTGAAAGCGCGCTCCGCGCCGATTCGGCTGCGGTCAACGTGCCTGCAATAGAACTTTCAGTAGATATGGAAAGGCCGTCCGGGATCGACGGCCGGACGGCCTGGCGGTAGTCGTGCCGACTCGAATCATGTTCGGTTCCCTTCTCCGCACCACGTTATCTGGCCACACAATTATTGATCATGCGTTGACGAAAATTCTGTGTAGGGCGGTGGGGTTCCATCGACGTTTTCTATGCTGCAGCACAGCACCAATTCGCTTAGTGCATTGCAGCAGAACTGCGCAATCGTCAGCTCTTCTTGGTCAGCAGCAGGTTGCCGCGCGCCTTGATCGCCGCCTGCGCCGCTTGAGCAAAGCGCTGCAACAACCAGGGCAGCATCACCTCGACGCGCACATGATCTTCATCGACATCAACATGGCCGCTGGCCGCCTGCCCGAGCGCGCGGACCCGAAAGATCATCCGGTCGCCGTCCCACCGCTCCTCGTCGACCTTCAGCACCGGCACGCTGGACGCCGCGCGGCTCAGTCCTGTTCTCAAACGGCGCACGGCCTCGTCCCGACCAAGACGATGCGGAATGGAGACGACGAGCGGCGCGGCCATGACTGAAAATCCTTTGTGTTCAACTTCATGTGGGACGGCGCGCGCAAAAAGAAAGAGCAGAAATCGGGTTTCATCGGAGGGAACTTAATGAGTTGCGGCACGTTTTTCCCGGCATGAAGGCAGCGGCGATATGTCCCGCCTGCCGGGCTGAGGAGAAATACATGTCAATCGGAACAATCATTCTTATCATTCTCGTGATCGCTCTGCTCGGCGGTTTCAGCGGCATCGGCGGCGGCCCGTTCTACGGCACCGGCTACTACGGCGGCGGCGGCCTCGGCTTGATTGTCGTGATCCTGCTGATCCTTCTGCTGCTCGGCAAGCTGTAACAGCTCCCGAAACTGAGCGCGCGATCCAGCAATGGATCGCGCGCTTTCTTGTGTCTTTCTCGATTGTCATCGCCCGCGAAAGCGGGCGATCCAGTAAATGCAGAAGCTGATTTCAATCATGAACGACCGCGTTTACTGGGTCGCCCGGGCAAGCCGGGCGATGACATGTTTCGTTGTGTTATCTACGAACCCCGCTTTCTGATCGCGGGCTTCAACGAAGCCGCCGCCTCATCGTAGTCCGCCCATGCCTTCGAGCGCGCCAGCAGCGCCGGGACCGTTCGGACCGTGAACTTCTTCGGATCGAGATCGCTGCGCGGCTGCGTCCAGGTCAGCGGCATCGACACGGTGGCGCCGTCGCGCGCCCGCGGCGACAGCACCGCCACCGCGGTCGACATCCTGTCGTTGCGCAAGTAATCGAGGAAGATCTTTCCGGCGCGCAGCTTCTTCGACATGTTGATCAGGTAGCGCTCCGGATCGTCATCGGTCATCTGCTGGCACACGCCCTGCGCAAATGCCTTGGCGGTCTTCCAGTCGACCTTGTCCTTCGCGCCATGCCGCAGCGGCGCCACCACATGCAGGCCCTTGCCGCCGGTGGTCTTGCAGAAGCTTTCCAGCCCAAGCGCCGTCAGCCGCTCGCGCATCTCGCGCGCAGCGTCCATTACCGCGGAGAATTCCACATCCGGCGCAGGATCAAGATCGAAGATCAGCCGGCCGGGCACTTCCGGCTGATCGGGCGCGCAATTCCACGGATGCAGTTCGAGCCCGCCGATCTGCGCCACCGCCGCCAGCCCTTCGACGCGGTCGACCTGCAGATAGGGTTTTCGGTCGCCCGACACTTTCACCAGTTCCAGCAGGTTTGAGGTGCCCGGCATGGCATGGCGCTGGAAGAATATCTGGTTGCCCTTGATGCCATCGGGCGCGCGTACGATGGAGCATGGACGGCCTTTGATATGGCCGATCATCCAGCCGCCCACGGCTTCGAAATAGCGGGCGAGATCGAGCTTGGTCACCGGCTCGCCATCACCCGCGTCGGGCCACAGCTCCTTGTCGGGCTTGGAGATCACTACGCCCATGACGTCGGATACGCCGGCCGATGCGTTCGCGGCAGGTTTGGCTTTCGCGGCCTTCTTCGCACCGCGCTTCGGCTTCGGCTCGGCCAGCGCAGTCTTCTTCGGAACCTCGGCCTCGACTTCATCGGCCGGCTTGTCCTGACGCAATCCCTTGAACGCCGCTTGGCGCACCATGCCGGCACCGGTGAAGCCGGCAAACTCGATCTCCGCCACCAGCTCCGGCTTCAGCCAGTGCACGTCGCGGCCGCCCGGCGGGGTCTCCTTGCCGCCGAACGGGCTCTGTTTCGCCGCCGCCGCCTTCAGCGCCGGCATCAGTGCCTTGACCTTGTCCTGGCCGTAGCCGGTGCCGACCACGCCGACATAGGCCAGATGATCGCCGCGATTGACGCCGACCAGAAGCGAGCGGAATTTGCCGGCATTGCTCTTCCAGCCGCCGATCACGACCTCATGGCCGGCGCGGCATTTGGCCTTGGTCCAGCTCTCGGAACGACCGGAGCGATAGGGCGAATCCAGTTTTTTGGAGACGATGCCCTCCAGCGACAGCTTGCAGGCGGATTGCAGGATGGCGTCGCCGCCGGTCTCGAAATGCTCGACATAGCGGATCAGGCCTTCCTTGCGCTTGCCGCGCGCGGCCAGCAGCAGTTCTTTCAGCCGCGCCTTGCGGTCCGCCAGCGGCAGTTTTCGCAAGTCCTCGCCGTCGGCGAACAACAGGTCAAAGGCAAAGAAGATCAGCGCATGGCTGTCGCCATCGGACAGCGCCGCCTGCAGCGCAGCAAAATCCGGGGCGCCGTGCTTGTCCAGCGCCACGATCTCGCCGTCGATCATTGCATCCGGCAGTGCTGCGGCCTCATCGGCAATGGCCTGAAACTTGGCGGTCCAGTCCAGCCCCTTGCGGGTCTTCAGCGTCGCCGCGCCGTCCTCGACGCGCAGCTGGACGCGGTAGCCGTCGAACTTGATCTCATGCGCCCAGCCGGCGCCACCCGGCGGCCGGTCCACTGAGGTGCACAGCTCCGGCGCGACGAAATCAGGCATCGCCGCAGTCTTCGAAGGCTTTGCGGATTTCACCGCCGTCTTTTTTGCAGTTTTCCTGGCTTTCTTCTTCGCCGGCGTCTGCTTCGCCTGGGTGACATCTGCGTTGGTCTTCCCTATCTTGCCTGCGCGTTCATCCGCCGCCAGACCCTTGTTCGAATCCCACACCGCATCGGCCTTGGTCTTCGCCGACTTGCCGGTCATGAAAGGCTTTGGCGATCGCCCCTTGCCGGCGGCGATATCGGCCATGGCGCGGCCGGAGGCCACCGACGCATCCGCGTCGAGCACCGTGTTGGCCTTGCCCTCTTTGGCGTATTCATCGCGATGCTTGATCAGCAGCCAGTTGGTCCGCTTGCCGCCATTGCGATCATGGCGCATCCGCACCAGTACCCAGCCGCCATGCAGCTTCTCGCCTTCCAGCGTGAACTTGAGATCGCCTTTCTTGAATCCGCGCTCCGGATCTTCGCACTCCCAGTAGCCGCGGTCCCACAGCTGCACCGTGCCGCCGCCATACTGCCCCTTGGGAATGGTGCCTTCGAAGTCGCCATAGTCCAGCGGATGGTCCTCGACCTCCACGGCAAGGCGCTTGTCGGCCGGGTCCAGCGACGGGCCCCGCGTCACGGCCCAGGACTTGAACACGCCACCCCATTCCAGCCGCAGGTCATAGTGCAGCCGGGTGGCGTCATGTTTCTGGATCACGAAGCGCCGCCGGTTCGACGGAGCGATGGCGGTCTCGCCCGATGGCTCGCTGGTCTGCTCGAAATCGCGTTTCTTGCGATAGACAGACAGTTGTTTGTCGACCACGGCGAACCCCACTCACTTGCAAATGCCGCTCATCCGGCCCCGGAACCAAAACCGGCAATTGTCGTTGAAGTTCCCGAAAGCCCGTGCGTTGCGTGAATTGCGACCGGGAAAGGCAACATGCGTACCGCAGGAGAATTTGATGGCCCCGCCGCGTGCCTATTGGAAGGGCTCCCTGAAGCTCTCCCTCGTCTCCTGCCCGGTGGTGCTGTATCCGGCCTCCACCACGGTCGAAAAAACCCGCTTTCACATGATCAACACCGAGACCGGCAACCGGCTGAAGCAGCAGATGGTCGACGCCGAGACCGGCGACGTGGTGGAGAAAGACCAGAAGGGCCGCGGCTACGAGATCAGCAAGGGTGAGTTCGTCCCGATCGAGAAGGACGAACTGGAAGCCGTGCAGATCGAGAGCAACCACACCATCGACATCGACAACTTCGTGCCGCGCGACGAGATCGACAAGCGTTTCCTCAACCATCCGTATTACATCGCCCCGGACGGCAAGGCCGGCATCGACGCCTTCGCCGTGATCCGCGACGCCATGAAGGACAAGGACCGCGTCGCCTTGGCGCGCATCGTGCTGACCAACCGCGAACACATCATCGCCATCGAACCGCTCGGCAAGGGCCTGCTTGGGACCACTCTGCGCTATCCCTATGAGGTGCGCGACGAGAACGACTATTTCGAGGACATCAAGAGCCCGAAAATCTCCAAGGACATGATCGACCTCGCCGTGCATATCCTGGACAGCAAGGCGTCGCACTTCGATCCGTCGAAATTCAAGGACGAATACGAGAACGCGCTGAAGGCGCTGGTCAAGCGCAAGGCCGCCGGCAAGTCGATCAAGACCGTCGAAAAGTCCGAGAAGCCCGACAATGTCATAAGCCTGATGGACGCGCTGCAGCAGAGCCTGAAGGGCGGAAAGGCGGCGCCCGCCAAGCGCGCCTCTGCCGCAACGTCGCGCGCCGCAAGGTCGCGTCCCGCCAAGAAGGCGCACCGATCCACGGCTCGCCAGCGCAAGGCGAGCTGATGTACGGATTGTGGTTGACTTCCTTCCTGCTCATCGCGATGGCGCTGTCGATCGGGGCCGCGGGCGCCCAGACGACCCTGCAAACGCGGGACTGCACCGCTGCCAACATCGCCGCCACCGCGGAAACCATCGGCAAGATGAAGGACAGCAAGCAGAAGGCAACTGCGTCCGAGGAAATCGGCGCTGCCAATGAGGCGCTGGCGCAGGGCAAGAGCGAGGAATGCAAGGCGCACCTGTTGAAGGCCACCCTGCAGACCAAATAGCGCGATTATCGTTTGCTGGATTTCCGCTTGCTCTTCTTGGCGGACTTTTTCTTCGCCGTCTTCCTGGCGGTCTTCTTCACCGACTTCTTGGCGGCTTTCTTTGCGGTCTTTTTGGCCGTCTTCTTCTTCGGCACCTTCTTGCCTTCGGCGCGCGCCTCCGACAGTCCGATGGCAATGGCCTGCTTGCGGCTGGTGACCTTCTTGCCGGAGCGGCCGCTTTTCAGCTTGCCAGCCTTCTGCTTCTTGACTGCACGTTCGACATCCGACGATGCCGCCGTGGAATATTTTCGAGCCATGATCTGATCTCCTGTGGCCGGAAATAATATCCGCGGCGATTGATGGTTCCTGAGTTGACCGGACTCCACCGTCATCCTGAGGCGCCGTCGCACTTGCGACGGCCTCGAAGGATGGGCAGCAAGCGTCTGTGGCCGCATCCTTCGAGGCTCGCCAAGAGGCGAGCGCCTCCAGCCTGAACGCAATTGCGTTCAGGCGAGGATAACGGCGGCTGTGTATCTTGCTAATCCGCCGCCTTCAACCGGTAGCCGATCCCGGTTTCGGTCAGCACATATTGCGGGCGTTCGGGATCGGGTTCGATCTTCTGCCTGAGCTGACGGACATAGACGCGCAGGTATTGCGCGTCTGTGAGTTCGTCCCACAATTCCTTGAGGAGGAAGCGGTGGGTCAGTACTTTGCCGGCGTGCTGCACCAGCACGCGCAGCAGTTCATATTCCTTGGGCGACAGTTTCACATCGCGATCGCCGACCTTGACCAGCCGACGCACCAGATCGACCGACAACTCGCCCGACTTGAACACCGGCCGTTCGCCATGCACCTGCAACTGGTGGCGCAGCGCGGCGCGCATCCGCGCCAGCAATTCGTCCATGCCGAACGGTTTTGTCAGGTAGTCGTCGGCGCCGAGATCCAGTGCCTGCACCTTGCCGGCCTCATCGCCCCTGCTCGACAGCACCACGATGGGCACGCTGTCGTTGCGGGCGCGGATCATGCGCAGCAGGTCGTGGCCCTGGATGTCCGGCAGGCCGAGGTCGAGGATGATCAGCGCCGGATCCTGCGCCAGCAATTCGAGCGCCAGCGTGCCATTGGACGCTTCGAGAATTTCGTAGCCCTGGGTGCTCAACCCCATGCGCAGCAGCTTGCGGATCGGCGGTTCGTCGTCGATGACCAGGACCTTGATGGCGGCGGCATTCATGCGGCGGTGTCCAGGGCTTCGGTGGCCGGCGGTATCGGCAGCCGGATGATCATGGCGGCACCGCTGCGGTCGGTGCGGTTGGTGGCGGAAATGGTACCATGCATGGCTTCGATGAAGCCGCGCGAGATCGCGAGCCCAAGCCCGGTGCCGGCGCGGACGTGATCGCCCTTCTGCACCCGGTAGAACTTGTCGAACACGCGCTCGAGATCCGCGGGGGGAATGCCGGCGCCCTCGTCGAGGATCTGCAGCACCACGGAGTCCTTGTCGCGCTGCGCCCGAATGGTGATGGCGGTGCCCGCCGGCGCGTATTTGGCGGCATTATCGAGCAGGTTGAACAGCACCTGCTCGAACAGCACGGCATCCAGCTCCAGCATTGGCGGATCGGTTGCCAGGTCGAGCACAACTTTGTGGTCGCCGAGGATCTTAATGGCGCGGCGCAACGCGCTGCCGATGATATCGCCGAGATCGTGCAGCGCGCTGTTCGGCACGATGGCTCCAGCCTCCAGCTTGGTCATGTCGAGCAGGTTGGCGATGAAGCGATTCAGCCGCTCGGATTCGTCGATGATCGTGCCGAGCAGGTCGGCGCGCTCGCTGTCGGACAGCTTCGGCAGCAGATCCCGCATGGTCGTCGCGGCACCCAGCACCGAGGCAAGCGGCGTCTTGAGGTCGTGCGAGATCGAGGTCAGCAGCGCCTGGCGCAGCCGGTCGGATTCGATGCTGCGCTGGGCGCGGTCCATGTCCTCCACCAATTGCACGCGTTCGATGGCCAGCGCGCCCTGGTCGACCAGCGCGTCGAGCAGCCGGCGCTGGTCCGGTGTCAGCAACGGTCCGGTGCGGTCGTCATCGATACCGATCACGCCGATCGACCCGCGACCGGTCCGCATCGGCAGGAACAGTCGCTTGGCGCCCGGCAAGGTGTCCGAGCCCCGCCCCGCTGGGCGATCGTTGGCCCAGGCCCAGTTGGCGGCCGCGAGATCCGCCTTGTCGAGCTCATCCTCCGGCGGATAGCCGGCCTTCACGGTGATGACGCCCTGCTCCGGCAGCAGCAGCACCACGCGCACCTTGAGCATCAGAGCGGTCTGGTACGCGGTGGCCCACAGCACATCGTCCAGCGCGGCGGTACCGGCCAGCTTGCGGCTGAAGGCGTAGAGCGATTCCGTGGTGCGCACCCGGCCCATCGCCGCCACCGCCTGGCTGCGCACGCGTGCGGCGAGATTGGAGACCAGCAGCGCGATCAGCATGAAGAAGAAGAATGCCGCGACATTGGTCGGGTCGGTGATGGTGAAGGTGTAGACCGGCGGCAGAAAGAAGAAATTGTAGCACAGGGATGCCACCACGCTGGCCAGCAGCGACGGCCACAGCCCGTAGCGTACGGCCACGCTGACCACGGCGGTGAGGAACACCAGATCGACATTCTCGATGCCGAACATCGGCTGGATCAGCTTGGCGACGCCAAGCGCCACCGCAACCACGGCCAACGCGGCGAGATAGGGTTTGGGATCGAACGGCTCGCTACGCTCGGCCGCCTGCACAGACTTCTTCGCCACGGCGCCGGTGGCGTCATCGCCGGCGATGACATGCACGCTGATGTTTCCGGCGCGCCGTACCAGGTCGTGCACCACGGAGCCACGCAGCAGCTCGAACATCCACGACCGCGACGCCTTTCCAGTGACGATCTGCGTGACGTTGTTGGCTCGCGCGAAGCCCAGCACGTCGTCGGCAATGCGCCGCCCGGCGCCGGGGACGGTCAGCGCTTCGGCGCCCAGCGCCTCCGCCAGCCGCAGCGTGTCGGCCAGCCGGTCGCGCTGCTCCTCGCTGAGTTGCAGGCTGCGTCGGGTCTCGATGGAAATCGCGGTCCACGGAGCATGCAACCGATCCGCCAACCGCTTGGTATAGCGAACGAGGCCTGCAGCGCGCGGATCCTCGCTGACGCAGACCAGGATGCGTTCGCCGGCAGCCCAGGGGCCCGCAATGGCATTGGCCTGCATGTGGGTGAGCAACTGCTCGTCGACCCGCTCCGCGGTGCGGCGCAGCGCCAGTTCGCGCAGGGCGGTCAGGTTGCCGGGCGAGAAATAGTGCTCCAGCGCGCGCTCGGCCTGCCGGGGCACATAGACCTTGCCTTCCTTCAGGCGCTGGATCAGGTCGTCCGGGGTGAGGTCGATCAGCTCGATGGCGTCGGCACCGTCGAACACCGAGTCCGGCACAGTCTCGCGCACCCGCACATGGGTGATCTGCGCGACGACGTCGTTGAGGCTCTCGATGTGCTGGATATTGACGGCGGTATAGACGTCGATGCCGTGGCTCAACAGCTCCTGGACGTCGAGGTAGCGCTTGGGATGCCGGCTGCCCGGCGCATTGGTATGGGCGAGTTCGTCGACCAAAGCGATTTGAGGATGCCGGGCGATCAGCGCGTCGAGGTCCATCTCCTCGAGCTGCTGCCCCTTATGGTCGAAGCGGCGGCGCGGGATCACTTCCAGCCCGTCCAGCAGCGCCTCGGTCTCGGCGCGGCCGTGGGTCTCCACCACGCCGACCACCACATCGACACCGGCCCTGCGCTTGGCATGGGCGCTCTGCAGCATCTCGTAGGTCTTGCCGACGCCGGGCGCAGCACCGACGAAGATCTTCAGCCGGCCTGCCCCATTGTCTTCCCGCCGGGCGGCTTCCAGGAGCGCTTCCGGCGAGGGGCGATGTTCACTGTCGCGGCGCTGATTTGCCATACGGCTTTATAGTCTCCGCGTGGTCTCCGGGCTACCGTCACCTCTCCCCGCTCTTCCGCGGGGAGAGGTGACGCAAGGTTGCTTTATTTCGCCGCCGCATCCAGCGCCAGGTTCAGCGCCAGCACGTTGACGCGGGGCTCGCCGAGCAGGCCGCCGAAGCGGCTTTCGGTCTGCGCCGTCACCAGCGCGCGGACGTTGTCCTCCGGCAGTTTTCGCGCCTTGGCGACGCGCGGCACCTGAAACAGCGCGCCCTCCGGCGAGATGTTCGGGTCGAGGCCCGAGCCCGACGTGGTGACCAGATCCACCGGCACCGGCATCGCGCGGTTCTCCGCCTTGAGCTTTGCCACATCGTCCTTGATGCGGTCGTTGAGCGCCTGGCTGGTCGGGCCGAGGTTGGAGCCCATGGAATTGACGGCGTTATAAGGCGCCGGCACGGTCTTGGTGGCGTCCTGCGGATCGGCCATGGTGGTAGCCGACGGACGGCCGTGGAAATAGCCGTCGTCCTTGAACTCCTGGCCGATCAGCCTGGAGCCGACGACCTTGCCGTCGCGCTCGATCAGGCTGCCCTGGGCCTGATTCGGGAATACGGCTTCGGCGATCCCGGTCATGGCTAGCGGATAGGCGGCGCCGGTGATGACGGTGAGCGCCAGCAGGATGACGATGGCCGGGCGAATTTCTTTCAACATGACTTTCTCCTCAAACCAGATGAAGGGCAGTGACCACGAGGTCGATCGCCTTGATGCCGATGAACGGAACGATGATGCCGCCAAGGCCGTAGATCAGCAGGTTGCGGCTCAGCAGCGCGCCGGCGCCGATCGGACGATAGGCGACGCCCTTCAGCGCCAGGGGGATCAGCGCGATGATGATCACCGCGTTGAAGATGATGGCCGACAGGATGGCGCTCTGCGGGCTGTGCAGCCGCATGATGTTGAGCGTCTCGAGCTGCGGATAGAACGCCAGGAAGATCGCCGGGATGATGGCGAAATACTTGGCAACGTCGTTGGCGATCGAGAACGTGGTCAGCGCGCCGCGGGTCATCAGGAGCTGCTTGCCGATTTCCACCACCTCGATCAGCTTGGTCGGGTTGGAATCGAGGTCGACCATGTTGCCGGCCTCGCGTGCCGCCTGGGTGCCCGTGTTCATGGCGACGCCGACATCGGCCTGCGCGAGCGCCGGAGCATCGTTGGTGCCGTCACCGCACATGGCCACCAGCTTACCCTTGGCCTGCTCGTCGCGGATCAGTTGCAGCTTGTCCTCCGGCGTCGCCTGCGCCAGGAAGTCATCGACCCCGGCTTCGGCGGCGATGGCCGCAGCCGTCATCGGATTGTCGCCGGTGATCATCACGGTGCGGATGCCCATGCGGCGCAGCTCGGCGAAGCGTTCGCGGATGCCGCCCTTGACGATGTCCTTGAGGTGGATGACGCCGAGCAGCTTGCCGTCGCGGGCCACCGCCAGCGGCGTGCCGCCGCCCTTGGCGATCTCGTCGGAAATCGCCTGGATCTCCCGCGCCGTGTCGCTCATGGCGGCGGGCTGCATGGCCCGCGCGGCGTTGCCCGACGTCACGGCATAGGTGCTGCCGCCGTTGACGTAAGCGAGGATCGAATCCACCGCACCCTTGCGCACCGACGAGGTGCCGGTGTCGACGCCGCTCATGCGGGTCTGCGCCGTGAACGGCACGAAGGTGGCGCCGAGTTCGGCCATGTCGCGGCCGCGGATGTTGTACTTCTCCTTGGCGAGCACGACGATCGATCGGCCTTCCGGCGTCTCGTCTGCCAATGACGCCGGCTGTGCCGCATCGGCCAGTTCCTGCTCGGTGACGCCGCGCACGGGGCGGAAGGCGGTCGCCTGACGGTTACCCAGCGTGATGGTGCCGGTCTTGTCGAGCAGCAGCGTGTCGACATCGCCGGCGGCTTCTACCGCACGGCCGGACATCGCCAGCACGTTGAAGCGTACCAGCCGGTCCATGCCGGCAATGCCGATGGCCGACAGCAGCGCGCCGATGGTGGTGGGGATCAGCGTCACGAACAGCGCCACCAGCACGACAACGGAGATCGAGCCGCCGGCGTAAGCGGCATAGCTCGGGATCGTCACCGTGGCGAACACGAAGATGATGGTGAGGCCGACCAGCAGGATGTTAAGCGCGATTTCGTTCGGCGTCTTCTGCCGCTCGGCGCCTTCCACCAGCTTGATCATGCGGTCGATGAAGGTAGAACCCTGCGCCGCCGTGATCCTGACGCGGATCCAGTCGGACAGCACCTGCGTGCCGCCGGTCACCGCGGAGCGGTCACCCCCGGATTCGCGGATCACCGGCGCGGATTCACCGGTGATGGCCGCCTCGTTGACCGAAGCGACGCCCTCGATCACCTCGCCGTCGGACGGGATGTTGTCGCCGGCTTCCACCAGCACCACATCGCCGACCTTCAGGCTGATACCCGAGACCATGCGGTAGGACCTGTCGCCAGCACTGCCGGTCAGCAGCTTGGCCTGGCTCTCGGTGCGGGTCTTCTTCAGCGATTCCGCCTGCGCCTTGCCGCGACCTTCGGCAACGGCTTCGGCGAAGTTGGCGAACAGCACCGTGAACCACAGCCACAGGATGATCTGGAACGCAAAGCCCAGATCGGCGCCTCCGGTGAACAGGTTCTTGACGAAGATCACCGTGGTCAGCGCCGCGACGACCTCGACGACGAACATCACGGGGTTCTTGATCATCAGCCGCGGATCGAGCTTTGCGAAGGCCGACCCGATCGCCGGCACCACGATTTTCGCATCGAGCATCGCCGACATCGGCACCCGCTTCTGCAGTTTCAACGTTTCCATGGGAGTACTCCGGGTCATCGATCAGAACAGGGTGTGGGCGGACATCGCGAGGTGCTCGACGATCGGTCCGAGCGCGAGCGCCGGGAAGAAGGTGAGGCCGCCGATGATCAGGATGACGCCGACCACCAGGCCGACGAACAATCCGCCGGTGGTGGGCAGGGTGCCCGCCGAAGCCGGGATCGACTTCTTTGCCGCCAGCGAGCCCGCCAGCGCCATGGCCGGAACGATCATGAAGAAGCGGCCGACGAACATCGAGCTGGCGAGCGTCAGGTTGTAGAAGAAAGTGTTGCCGGTGAGACCGCCAAACGCCGAACCGTTGTTGCCGGTCGCCGAGGTGAAGGCATAGAGCACCTCGGAGAAGCCATGTGGACCAGCATTGGCCATCGAAGCCACTGCCGAGGGCAGCACCACCGCCACCGCGGTCCAGCCGAGATACATCAGCGGCAGCACCAGGATCGCCAGCATGGCCATCTTGACCTCACGCGACTCGATCTTCTTGCCGACATATTCCGGCGTGCGGCCGACCATCAGGCCGGCGACGAAGATCGCCAGCACCACGAACAGCAGCATGCCGTAGAGGCCGGCGCCGACGCCGCCGATGATGATCTCGCCGAGCTGCATGTTGATCAGCGGGATCATGCCGCCGATGGCGGTGAAGGAGTCGTGCATGGCATTGACCGCGCCGCACGACGCGGCCGTGGTGATCACTGCGAACAGGCTGGAGGCCACGATGCCGAAGCGGACTTCCTTGCCCTCCATGTTGCCGCCGGTCAGGCCGAGATCGGCCATCATGCTGGTGCCGGAGGCTTCGGCGCCGTAGGTGATGGCGACGCCGGCGATGAACAGCACGCCCATCACGGCGAGGATCGCCCAGCCCTGCTTCTGGTTGCCGACCATGCGACCGAACACGTTAGTCAGGCCGGCACCCAGCGCAAAGATCGAGATCATCTGGATGAAGTTGGACAACGCCGTCGGGTTCTCGAACGGATGCGACGCGTTGGCATTGAAGAAGCCGCCGCCATTGGTGCCGAGCATCTTGATCGCCACCTGCGAGGCCACCGGGCCGACTGCGATGGTCTGCTTGGCACCTTCAAGAGTGGTCGCATCGACATAGGCACCCAGCGTCTGCGGGATACCCTGCCATACCAGGAACAGCGTGTAGACGACGCAGATCGGCAGCAGCACATAGAGCGTGCAACGGGTCACATCGACCCAGAAATTGCCGATGGTGCGCATCGACGAGCGCGAGAAGCCGCGGATCAATGCCACCGCGAGCGCGATGCCGGTGGCTGCCGACAGGAAGTTCTGGTGCGTCAGGCCGATCATCTGGGTCAGATAGGACAGCGTGCTTTCTCCGCCGTAGTTCTGCCAGTTGGTGTTGGTGATGAAGGAGATCGCGGTGTTGAACGACAGATCCGGCGCCACCGCCGACTGATCCGCCGGATTGAGCGGCAGGAATGCCTGCAGCCGCAGCACGGCATAGAGCACCAGGAAGCCCCCGACGTGGAACAGCAACATGGCCACCGTATAGGTCAGCCAGTGCTGCTCGCGTTTCTCATCGACGCCGCCCATCCAGTACAGACCGGCCTCGACCGGCCGCAGCACCGGTGACAGAAAGGTGCGCTCGCCGTTGAAGACTGCTGTCATGTACCAGCCCAGCGGCGTCACCAGTGCGACCACGATCGCACAGAATAAAATGATCTGAATCCAGCCAACGAATGTCATGGTCGTGTTCCCTTCAGAACCGCTCGGGACGCAGCAAAGCGTAAGTGAGGTAAAACAGCAGTCCTGCCGAGACGAGGCCGGCGAGTGTGTAGTCGAACATCATGGTCGTTCTCCTCAGAGCCGTTCGCAGGCGTAGGCGTAGCCGACCGTCAGGACGAAGAAGCCCAGACCGAGCGCCAGCATCAAAATGTCCAGCATGAGTTGCTCCTGTTGCGAGATGTTTCGGGGGCATCATCACAGCCCGCGAGTTGAAGACCTTGCGCCACATCAACCTGCGGGCGAATTCGATCCCGCGGCGATCCATTGGCATGGTGATCAAGTGCCACCCGGCGCATAGGTTTTCGAGACGGCGGGGTGGGCGAACTTATAGGAATCCCATAAAGACGCGGGCGCGCAGCCGGCGTCGCACGCTTCGTTTCCCGTCGCGCGGGGGACAGGGAAAAAGAGGGACTTACACCGCTGCGGTGGTGACGCCGCCGTCGATCACGATGGTCTGGCCGGTCATGAAGGTGGCAGCATCGGAGCCGAGATAGGCCACCGCGCCGGCGATTTCATGCGGTTCGCCAATGCGACCCAACGGCGTGGTGGCGGTGCGGCGCTTGAGGTTCTCGGGGTCTTCCCACAGCGTCCGGGCGAAGTCGGTCTTCACCAGGCCCGGCGCGATGCAGTTGACGCGCACGCCCTTCGGCCCCCATTCGCCGGCGAGGCTGCGGCACAGGGAGAAGTCCGCGGCCTTGGAGATGCCGTAGGCGCCGATCACCGTGGAACCGCGCAGGCCGCCGATCGACGAGACGATGATCACCGATCCCTTGCCGCGCGCAGCCATCAGCGGCATCGCCTGGGCGCACAGCCAGATGTTGCTGCGCACATTGGAGCCCATGATCTTGTCGAAGGCTTCATCGGAAATATCGAGCAGCGGGCCGTAATACGGATTCACTGCGGCGTTGCAGACAAGGATATCGGGGGCGCCATAGTGCTTGACGGTGCCGGCGATCAGGGCCGCGATCTCGTCCTTGCGCGAGATGTTGCAGGGAATCACATGGGCGTCGCCGCCCTCCGCACGAATGCCCGCGGCAACCTCCTCGCAGGCGTCTGCCTTGCGGCTGGAGATCACCACTTTGGCGCCGAGTTTTGCCAGCAATTCGGCCGAAGCGCGGCCAATGCCGCGGCTGGAGCCGGTGACGACCGCTACGCGGCCGGTGAGATCGAAGGGGTTTTGCACGGAGCGCTCCCTGGCGTTCGATTATTGTTATCAGCGCGCCGGCTGTGCGCTTCCTCGCCCCGCTTTTGCGGGGAGAGGGCTGGGGTGAGGGGCGCTTGCGAGCAAAGCACCAACCGCCCCTCACCCGCCCTTCGCTTCGCGAACGGCGACCTCTCCCCGCGAAGGGCGGGGAGAGGTGAAGAAGCGACTAGCTGTTCAGCCCGCCGGCTTCGGAGACGCGCCGGAGATGGAAGTCGACGTCGCCAAAGGTGTTCTCGATCATGGTCAGGCGCTTGAAGTAGTGGCCGATGCTGGCTTCCATGGTCATGCCGATGCCGCCGTGAAGCTGAATCGACTGCTCGCCAACGAACTTCAGCGACTTGCCGATCTGCACCTTGGCTGCGGACACCGCGTTGGCGCGTTCGCCGGCATCGTCGAAGTCGCTGGCCATGGTGGCGAACATCGCCATCGACCTCGCCTGCTCCACCGCGACGAACATGTCGGCCGCGCGGTGCTGCAGAACCTGGAAGCTGCCGATGGCGACGCCGAACTGCTTGCGGGTCTTGAGATATTCCACGGTGCGATTCAGCGACTCGTCCATCTCGCCGACCGCTTCGGCGCACAGGGCGATGCGGGCGTCGTCGACCACGGTCTCGATCAGCGACAGGGCATTCGCGGGATCGCCGATCGCCGCGTCCGCGCCGACCTCCACCGCGGTGAAGCTGATGTCGGCGGCATGCAGGCCATCCTGGGTCGGATAGCCCTTGATGCTGACGCCCTTGGCATTGGCCGGCACCAGGAACAGGCCGATGCCGCCCCGGTCGCGCTGGCCGCCCGCCGTGCGCGCACTGACGATCAGCGTGTCGGCGCTGTCGCCGTTGAGCACCACGAACTTCTCGCCGTCGATGGTCCAGCCATTGGCCGTTTTCTTGGCGGAGGTCGTGACGTCGCTGAGGTCGTAGCGTGAGTTCTTCTCGAGCTGCGCGAAGGCCAGTGTCTTCGATCCGTCGATAATGGCGGGAATATAGGCCGCCTTCTGTTCGGCCGAACCGCCGCGGCGCAGAAAGCCGCCGCCGAGCACCACAGTGGCGAGATAGGGCTCGACCACCAGCGCCTTGCCGAGCGCTTCCATCACGATCATGGTTTCCAGCGCGCCGGCGCCGAAACCGCCGTCCTCCTCGGCGAACGGCAGGCCGAGCAGCCCCTGCTCCGCCAGCTTGCTCCAGATTGTCCGGCTCCAGCCGCCCTTTTCGGCGCGGTACTTCTTGCGGCTATCGAAATCATACGAGGCCTTCAGCAGGCCATCGACGCTGTCCTTGAGCAGACGCTGCTCCTCCGACAAATCAAAATCCATGTTGTTTCTTCCTTGGATCGCGCGTCATGCGCGCTTGAAGCAGATGTTGCGTCCGCAGGATGGGTAGAGCGCAGCGAAACCACTGCTGCGATCCGGGGCATGCGATGGGTTTCGCTTCGCTCTACCCATCCTACGAAGTTTCCATTTCATCTCCGGAGTCCGGGGCGCACGCGCCCCGGAACGACGATGTCAAAGTCCCAGCACGGCCTTGGTGATGATGTTGCGCTGAATCTCGTTGGAGCCGCCGTAGATCGAAACCTTGCGGTTGTTGAAATAGCTCGGTGCGATCTGCGCGGTCCAGTCCATGGTCTCGTTGCTGCCGTCGTCGCCATGCTCGTCATAGGGCGCGGCGAACGGGCCGATCACTTCCATCAGGAGTTCGGTGGTCGCTTGCTGGATTTCCGAGCCCTTGATCTTCAGCACCGACGACGCCGGATTGGGCTTGCCCTTGCCGTGCTTGCCCTCGTCGGCGACGACACGGAGCTGGGTCAGTTCGAGCGCCTTCAGCTCGATCTCCACCAGCGCCAGCTTCTCGCGGAACTTCTGGTCCTCGATGATCGGCTTGCCGCCGGACTCCACCTTGGCCGCGAGCTCCTTGATGCGGCGGATGCGCTCCTTGGACACTCCGACGCGGGCGATGCCGGTGCGCTCGTTGCCGAGCAGGAATTTTGCGTAATCCCAGCCCTTGTTCTCCTCGCCGACGAGATTCTCGTAGGGCACCTCGACGTCATCGAAGAACACTTCGTTGACTTCGCGACCGCCGTCGATGGTGACGATCGGGCGCACGGTGATGCCCGGCGACTTCATGTCGACCAGGATGAAGGAGATGCCCGACTGCTTCTTGGCGGCGGGGTCGGTGCGGCACAGGCAGAAGATCCAGTCGGCATATTGCGCCAGCGTGGTCCAGGTCTTCTGGCCGTTGATGATCCACTTGTCGCCCTTGCGCTCGGCCTTGGTCTTCAAGGATGCGAGATCCGAACCGGAGCCGGGCTCGGAGAATCCCTGGCACCAGAAATCCTCGACGCTGGCAATGCGCGGCAGGAAGCGCTTCTTTTGCGCCTCGTTGCCGAAGGTGTAGATCACCGGGCCGACCATGCTGACGCCGAAGGCGAGCGGTGCCGGCGCCGGCGCCAGCCGCAGTTCCTCGTTGAAGATGTAGTGCTGCACGGAGCTCCAGCCGGTGCCGCCATATTCCTCCGGCCAGTGCGTCACGCCCCAGCCCTTGTCGTTGAGGATACGCCACCAGGCGACCATCTCGTCCTTGCCGAGGTGACGCCCCTCCTGCATTTTCAGCCGCGTCGCCGCCGGCACCTTCTCCTTGAAGAACGCCCGCACTTCGTCGCGGAACGCCACTTCTTCCTTGCTGAACTTGAGATCCATCGGACCCTCCTGTGAGCGTAAAATTACTTTGAAGTCGAAACTCGGACCGCGCGCCCCCTCTCCCCGTTGGGGAGAGGGATGGGGAGAGGGGGCGCCGGCCCATCGACTGTGCCCGGCCCCCTCACCCGGATCGCAAGAGCGATCCGACCTCTCCCCAAAGGGGAGAGGTGAAGAATCAGTGCACGATCTCGAACAGGCCGGCGGAGCCCATGCCGCCGCCGACACACATGGTGACGACCGCATACTTGGCCTTGCGGCGACGGCCCTCGATCAGTGCGTGGCCGGTGAGGCGCGCACCCGACATGCCATAGGGATGGCCGACCGAGATGGCGCCGCCGTTGACGTTGAGCTTGTCGGGATCGATGCCGAGCTTGTCGCGGCAATACAGCACCTGCACGGCGAAGGCCTCGTTGAGCTCCCACAGATCGATGTCCTCGACCTTCAGGCCATGGCGCTTCAGGAGGCGCGGGACGGCAAAGACCGGACCGATGCCCATCTCGTCCGGCTCACAACCGGCGGAGACGAAACCGCGGAAAATGCCGAGCGGCTTGAGGCCCTTCGACGCTGCCATCTTGTCGGTCATGATCACCGTGGCGCTGGCGCCGTCGGACAGTTGCGAGGCGTTGCCGGCGGTGATCGAATAGCCGTCGCCGCGCACGGCCTTGAGGCCGGCGAGACCCTCGGCGGTGGTTTCCGGGCGCGGACCTTCATCCTTGGACAGCGTGATGTCCTTGAAGCTGATTTCGCCGGTCGCCTTGTCGACGACGCCCATCTTGGTGGTGATGGCGGCGATCTCGTCGTTGAACTTGCCGCCCTGCTGGGCTGCGGCGGTGCGGCGCTGGCTTTCCAGCGAATACTCGTCCTGGCGCTCGCGCGAGATGCCATAACGCTTGGCGACAGTCTCGGCGGTATCGAGCATCGGCATGTAGACATCCGACTTGATCTTCATCAATTCGGGATCGACCGCGTGGAACGTGTTCATCTTGTCGTTCTGCACCAGGCTGATCGACTCGCCGCCGCCACCGACCGCGATCTCGACGCCGTCGAACAAGACCGAGCGCGCTGCCAACGCAATCGCCTGCAGGCCCGAGGCGCATTGGCGGTCGATGGTGGTGCCGGCCACCGAGACCGGCAGGCCGGCGCGCAGCAATGCCTTGCGGGCAATGTTGCCGCCGGTTGAGCCCTGCTGCAGCGCGGCGCCCATCACGACGTCCTCGATTTCCTTCGGGTCGAGCCCGGCGCGCTTGACGGCGTGCTCGATGGCGTGGCCGAGCAGCGTCGCACCCCCGGTGGCGTTGAGCGCGCCGCGATAGGCCTTGCCGATCGGCGTACGCGCGGTGGAAACGATGACGGCCTCGGTCATGGGTGACCTCCTGTTGCTGTTTGTTGTTGGTTGATGGACGATTGTTGCAGGTTGCGTAGCGCGTGTCGCGATAGTTTTCCGACCGTGGTGCGCGGCAGGTCGTCGACGAAATCCAGTGCCGCCGGGAGCTCATGCTTGCCGAGCTTGCCGGCGAGGAACACGCGCAGTTCCTCAAGGCTGAAGGCATGGGCGCCGTGCTTGAGCTTGACGAAAGCCTTCGCCGCCTCGCCGCGGTAGGGGTCGGCAACTCCGATCACGATCACCTCGTGCACCCCCGGATGCTCATAGATCGCCTGCTCGATCATCTGCGGATAGACGTTGAAGCCGCCGGAGATGATCATGTCCTTCTTGCGGTCGACCAGGAAGAAATAGCCGTCTGAATCCATGTAACCGATATCGCCGGTGAGGAAGCGGTCGCCGACGAAGGAGTCTGCGGTTTCCTTCTCGCGATTCCAGTAGCCTCGGGTCACATTGGGACCCTTGATGCGAGATCTCGCCGGTCTCACCGACCGGCAACACCCGCGTCGGATCGTCGGCACTGACCACATCGAGTTCGACACCGGGCATCATCAGCCCGATCGAGCCGGGCTTGTCCGGCCCGGCGAGCGGATGCGCGGTGCCCGGCGAGCAGGTTTCGGTCATGCCCCAGCCGCTCTTCAGCTTGAGACCGGTCTTGCTCTCGAAGATCCGCGCCACTTCCACCGGCAGCGGCGCGCCGCCGGAGCCGGCCGACACCAGCGAGGACAGGTCGCGGGTCTCCAGCGACGGATCGCCGGCGATGGCGATCCACATGGTCGGCACTCCCGGAAATACGGTGGCGCGCTTTCGCTCGATGTCGTCGAGCACGCTGTCCACCGCAAACCGCTGATGCAACGAGATGGTGTCGCCAAGGCTCAGGCGGCTGAGCAGGATTACCGTCAGCGCGTAGATGTGGAACAGCGGCAGCACGCAGATCACGCGCTCGATCTGGTTGCGCTCGGCGCGCGCCGGCGCCCCCCAGGCGCTATAGATCGCCACCGCCGAGGTCAGGTTGCCGTGGCTGAGCATGGCGCCCTTGGGCAGGCCGGTGGTACCGCCGGTATATTGCAACAGCGCCACGTCATCGGGAGAGATCGCAGGCCACTGCGCGGGCGGTGTCGCGCCACTGACGAATGTCCTAAATGTGACGACGCGCGGATCGCTGGGCAGCGGCAGTTGCGGATTGCCGACAGCGCCCCAGTCGTCGTCCTCGCAGACGATCAATCGATCGAGCAGGCCCTTGTCGAGAAACTTCAGCGCCATCGGCAGCAGCGTGGCGACGTTGCTGGTGACCAGCACCCGCGCGGCGGAATCGCTGAGCTTGTGCGACAGCGCGCGCTCGCCGTCGAGCGGCGACAGATGCACCAGCCGCGCGCCGGCCTTCAGCGCGCCAAAGAAATTCACCGGATGATCCGGGGTGTTGCCGAGGAACAGCCCGATCGAGGCCCCCTTGCCACAGCCCACGCGCAGGAAGGCTGCGGCTGCCATCTCGGCTTTCGCTTCGAGCGCATTGAAACCCAGCGGCCGGTCGCGGAATTCGATCGCCGTGCGATCACCGAAATCAGCGGCGGCCTTCTTCAGAAGATCAGGCAGCGTACCGCGCGCGATCGGCGCGTCCCAGCGCACGCCGGGCGGATAGAATTGTTCGCCGGGATGGGTCATGCGTGGTGCGCCTGCACGGATTGATCGATATTCGCTGCGAAGCACGTTTCCCTCGCCCCGCTTGCGGGGAGAGGGTGGCTCGAAGGCGCGAAGCGCGTTCGAGTCGGGTGAGGGGGAGCCAGCGCGTAAAACACCGGTTCCCCCTCACCCGAAGCCCTCGCTTCGCTCAGGCTCCGACCTCTCCCCGCAAGCGGGGAGAGGTTAAGAGACGAGTGCAGCGAGGCCATTGCCATCACGCAGACTTCGCCAGCGACGCAAATGTCTTGCCTTCGTCGGCGAGGCGCTTGAGCAGTGCCGACGGCTCCAGCGACGGATCGTTGGTCTGCTTGGCGTAGAACGACAGCCGCTCGGCGATGTGCTTGAGACCAACCTGGTCGGCGTAGAACATCGGGCCGCCGCGATAGATCGGCCAGCCGTAGCCGTACAGCCAGATCACGTCGACATCGCTCGGCTTCGACGCCACCTTCTCCTCGAGGATGCGGGCACCCTCGTTGATCATCGGATACATCATGCGCTCGAGGATCTCCTCGTCGCTGACGACACGGCGGGTCAGGCCGAGGCTCCTGCAGGTGTCGTCGATCAGCTTCTCGACTTCCGGATCCGGAATCGCCGCGCGCGAGCCGGCTTCGTACTTGTAGTAGCCCTTGCCGGTCTTCTGGCCGTGGCGCCCGGCTTCGTACAGCGCGTCGGCAATCGGCGACTTGATGCCGCGGTCCTGGCGCGAACGCCAGCCGATGTCGAGGCCGGCGAGGTCCCCCATGGCGAACGGCCCCATCGGCATGCCGAATTTTGTCACGACGGCATCGACCTGCTGCGGCAGCGCGCCTTCGAACAGCAGTTTCTCCGACTGCTTGGAGCGGGCCGCCAGCATGCGGTTGCCGACGAAGCCGTCGGACACCCCAACCACCGCCGGCACCTTGGCGATTTTTCGCGCGATGGCCACAGCGGTCATCAGGGCGTCCGGCGCGGTCTTGTCGGCGCGGACGATCTCACACAGCTTCATGACATTAGCCGGTGAGAAGAAGTGCATGCCCAGCACGTCTTGCGGACGCTTGGTGACTTTCGCGATCTCATCGATGTTGAGGTAGGAGGTGTTGGAAGCTAGCACGGCACCGGGCTTGGCATAGGCGTCGAGCGCAGTGAACACTTCCTTCTTGATCGCCATGGTCTCGAACACCGCCTCGATGATCAGATCGGCGTCCTTGACGTTCTCCAACCCGACCACGCCGGTGATCAGCGCCATGCGCTTGGCCGGCGCATCGGCTGGAATGCCGCCCCGCGCCGCGGTGGCCTCGTAGTTCTTCTGCATGATGCCCATGCCGCGCTTCAGCTGCTCCTCGCCGGTCTCGATCAGCGTGACGGGAATACCGGCATTGACGAACGACATGGCGATGCCGCCGCCCATGGTGCCGGCGCCGATCACCGCAACGCGCGCGATCTGGCGCGGCTTGGTGCCTTCGGGAATGTTCTGGACCTTGGCGGCTTCGCGCTCGGAGAAGAACGCGTAACGTTGCGCCTTCGACTGGTCGCCTGCGACCAGGCGCAGGAAGCTCTCGCGTTCCTTCTTAAGCGCCTCATCGAAGGGCAGGTCCAGCGTCCAGCTCACCGCCTCGGCGCAGGCCAGCGGCGCATCGAGGCCGCGGTTCTTCTTGTTGGCTTCGGCTGCCGCCTTGGTGAAGATCGAACGATCGGCCTTGGCCGCCGCGAGCTTGGAATCGTCGTTGCGCAGGATGTGCAGCGGCCGCTTCTCGGCGAGCACCTTGCGCGCGAAGGCTTCACCGCCCGACGCCGGGCCTTCGACGATTTCCTCGATCAACCCGTTCTTCAGCGCCGCTTCGGCGCCGATCGGCTCGCCGGTGACGATCATCTTGACACCGAGTTCGGGACCGACCGCGCGCGGCAGCCGCTGGGTTCCGCCGGCGCCCGGCAGCAGGCCGAGCTTCACTTCCGGCAGGCCGAGCTTGGCATCCTTGGTGGCGACGCGGAAATGACAGCCGAGCGTGATCTCGAGACCGCCGCCGAGTGCCGTGCCGTGGATCGCGGCGATCACCGGCTTGCCGCAATTCTCGATCTCCGCAATCACCTCGTTGAGGCCGGGCGACTGCGGCGGCTTGCCGAACTCGGTGATGTCGGCGCCGGCGATGAAGGTGCGGCCGGCGCAGGTCAGCACGATCGCCTGCACCTGCGGATCGGCGGCGGCGGCCTTGACGCTGTCGAAGATGCCGCGGCGAACAGCCGCACTCAGCGCGTTCACCGGCGGGCTGTCCACCGTGATCACGGCAATCACATCATGACGTTCGAGCTTGACCACTTCGTTCACGCGGCTCTCCTTGGATATTGGATACTGTTCTTGTTGATTTCGCACTGCGAAATTTAATTCCACATCTTGACAGCGAGGGTTATTTTGAAGAGCGTCCGTTGTCAACGAGGGTTGCTCTTCCATCCATGAAACGTCCAGGCAAGACAGTCGCGACAGATCGCAGTTTCGTCGTGGCGCTCGCCCGCGGCCTCGACGTATTGCGCGCCTTTCATCCCAATGACGGGCTGCTCGGCAATCAGGAGATCGCAGCCCGCACGAAATTGCCGAAGCCGACCATCTCGCGGCTGACCTATACGCTCACGAAACTCGGTTACCTTACACAGGTGCCGCGCTTCGAGAAGTATCAGCTCGCACCGGCAGCCATGGCCCTGGGGTATGCCGCACTTGCGAACCTGGGCGTGCGGCATCTGTCGGAATCCTATCGCAACGAATTGATGCGGCAGACCGGCGGCGCCTGCGCCATCGGCGCGCCCGATCGCCTGAGCATGATCTATTTCGGACAAAGCCGCAGCGAATTGACGGTCGGCGTGCAGCTCGACGTCGGATCGCGCGTGCCGATCGCCACGACGGCCATGGGCCGCGCCTACTTCTGGGCGTTGCCCGCGGAAGAACGCAGCGTGCTGTTGCGCGAACTGCGCGAACATTACGGCCAGCGTTGGGCGAAGGTGCGTGACGGACTCGAGCGCTCCGGCGAGATGGTCGCCAAGCACGGCTTCGCGATCTCGGCCGGCGAGTGGCACGACGATATTCATGCCGCCGGTGTCGCGCTAACGCTCAACGACGGCACTGGTCCGTATGCCTTCAACTGCGGCGCGCCGGCATTCCGCTTCACGGAAGAGCGTCTGCGCGACGACATTGGACCTCGTCTGTTGGCGATGGTAAGGAAGATCGAAACGGCGCTGGGCGGAACTGCGCAGCCGTACGAAAAAAACAAGTTCAGAAAAAATTAAATCAGGAGGGAAAGTTGCTCGTTTGGTTGAGGGGATTCGATAACCTTCGTCATCGCTGCTCTCGTCGTCATGGCATCCGGCTGAACGCGCCGATCCGTGCCACCGAGGGCGATTGCAGATGATGCAGGCACAGCTCGCGCAACAGGCGCCCATCGCTTCGGCGATGCCGCTGCTCACAGTTCGCGACGTCAGCGTCGTGTTCGGCGGCATCGTCGCATTGAACGGCGTATCGTTCGACATGCAGAAAGGCCAGATCCTCGGCCTGATCGGCCCCAACGGCGCCGGCAAGACCACCTTGTTCAACTGCCTCAGCCGACTGTACCAGCCGAGCAAAGGCGACATCCTGCTCGAGGGCGACAGCATCCTGAAGCGTCCCGCGCACAAGATTTCCGAAATCGGCATCGGCCGCACGTTCCAGAACGTTGCGCTGTTTCCCAACCTCTCGGTGCGCGACAACGTTCGCGTCGGCACCCACGCCTCGACCAACAGCGATATCGTAAGCGATTCCCTGCAATTGCCCTGGGTGCGCCGTGGCGAAGCCGCGCTCAACAAGCGCGTCGATGAGATTCTCGACTACCTCGATTTGCAGAGCGTCGCCGGCATCGTCGTCGCCGGCTTGCCCTTCGGCACCCAGAAACGCGTCGAACTCGCGCGTGCGCTCGCCGCGAAGCCGAAGATCCTGCTGCTGGATGAGCCCGCCGGCGGCCTCAACCACGAGGAAGTCTACATTCTCGGCGACCTGATCCGGCGCATCCGGGACGACCGCGGCGTCACCGTACTGCTGGTCGAACATCACATGGGCCTGGTGATGTCGATCGCCGACCATGTGGTGGCGCTGAATTTCGGCAAGAAGCTTGCCGAGGGCACGCCCGCGCAGGTCCAGAAAGACCCGGACGTCATCAAGGCCTATCTGGGGAGCAAGGACACATGACGGCGATGCTGAATGTGAAGGACCTGCGCGCCTATTACGGCCAGGTCCAGGCGCTGCATGGTCTAGAATTCGCGCTCAACGAAGGCAGCATGACCACCCTGCTCGGCGCCAACGGCGCGGGCAAGACCACGACGCTGCGTGCAATCTGCAACATGATCCGCTCCACCGGCTCGATCGAGTTCGAAGGCAAGAAGCTCGACAACGCCTCGACAGAGAACATCGTGCGGCTGGGCATCGCCCACGTGCCGCAGGGCCGCGGCACCTTCACGACTATGACGGTCGAGGAAAACCTGCAGCTCGGCGCCATCACCCGCAAGGACAGCAAGGCGATCAGTTCCGATATCGAGCGGATGTACGATCACTTCCCGGTGCTGAAGCAGCGCCATCTGCAGCAGGCCGGCACCTTGTCCGGCGGTGAGCAGCAGATGCTCGCCGTGGCCCGCGCATTGATGCTGCGTCCCAAGCTCATGCTGCTCGACGAACCGTCGTTCGGCCTGGCGCCGCTGATCGTACGTGACCTGTTCCGGATTCTCGGCAAGATCAACAAGGAGGACAAGGTGTCCATCCTGGTGGTCGAGCAGAATGCGCAGCCGGCGCTGGAACTCGCCGACAAGGCCTATGTCATCGAAACAGGACGCATCGTGATGTCCGGCTCCGCCGACGAGATCGCGAACAACGAAGACGTCCGCAAGTCATATCTGGGATATTGAGGAAATAGCCATGGAGCTTTTTACCAATCAAGTCCTGGCTGGCATCGCCACCGGCGCGATCTACGCCTGCATGGCGCTCGCCGTGGTGATGATCTATCAGGCGATCGACCATCTCAATTTCGCCCAGGGCGAAATGGCGATGTTCTCGACCTTCGTTGCCTGGCAGCCGATGCAGTGGGGCCTGCCCTACTGGGTCGCCTTTGTGCTGACGCTGGTGTTTTCCTTCGCCGGCGGCATCGTCATCGAGCGGCTGTTGTTCAAGCCGCTCGCCAAGGCACCGATCCTGACCCACGTCGCCGGCTTCATCGCGCTATTCGCCATCATCAACAGTGTCGCCGGCCTGGTGTGGGACTTCACCATCAAGCAGTTCCCGACGCCATTCGGCTCCTCGCCGTTCCTCGGCAGCCAGCTGATCTCGACCCATCAGGCCGGCATGATCGCGGTCACCCTGGTGTTGCTGGCGCTGCTGTTCGGCTTTTTCCGCTACACCCGGGTCGGCCTCGCCATGCGCGCAGCCGCCTCGATGCCTGAATCGGCGCGGCTGGTCGGCATCAACACCGGCTGGATGATCGCTCTGGGCTGGGGCATGGCCGCGGCGATCGGCTCGATCGCCGGCATGCTGATCGCGCCGGTGGTGTTCCTTGAGCCCAACATGATGGGCGGCGTGCTGATCTACGGCTTTGCCGCGGCCGTCGTCGGCGGGCTCTCCAGCCCGCTCGGCGCGGTGGTCGGCGGCTTCCTGGTCGGCATCTTCGAGAACCTCGTCGGCACCTATATTCCCGGCGTCGGCAACGAGCTGAAGTTGCCGATCGCGCTCGCGCTGATCATTACAGTGCTGGTCGTCAAACCCAATGGCCTGTTCGGCCGTGCCATCGTGAAGCGAGTTTGAGCATGAGCGCCGTTCAAGAAGCCGTTTCGGAAGCCCCGGTGATCGAAGACGCGATTCCGAAAAAAGCCATGGCGCTCGGGCCGATGGCATCGCTCGTGATCCTTGCGCTGCTGCTCATCACGCCGCTGTTCGTCAAGAACTTCATCATTTTCCAGATGACCATGTGGCTGATCTATGCCATCGCGGTACTGGCGCTGAACATCCTGACCGGCGCAAGCGGCCAGTTTTCGCTCGGGCAAAGCGCCTTCTACGCGCTCGGCGCCTACACCTCGGCAATCCTGATGGAGCACGGCAACATCAACTACGTGCTGACGCTGCCGGTGGCCGGCATCATCTGCTTTGCCGCAGGCTTCCTGTTCGGCCTGCCCGCGCTGCGGCTGTCCGGTATTTACCTGGCGCTGGCGACCTTCGCGCTGGCCACCGCCATGCCGCAACTGCTGAAGCTCGGCGTGTTCGAGCACTGGACCGGCGGCGTGCAGGGTCTCGTCGTCACCAAGCCCGACGCGCCGGAGATTCTCGCCTCGCTCGGCCTCAAGGTGTCGCAGGACATGTGGCTGTATTACTTCACGCTGTTCGTCTCGATCATGATCTACGTCTTCTCGGTCAACCTGCTGAAGTCGCGGTCCGGCCGCGCCATGATGGCGATCCGCGACAACGAGATCGCGGCCTCGGCCATGGGCGTCGACGTCTCGCTGTACAAGACGCTGGCGTTCGGCGTCAGTGCGGGGATCACCGGCGTCGCCGGCGGCCTCGGCGCCATCGCCGTGCAGTTCGTCGCACCCGATGGCTACACCATCCAGCTGGCGATCGCGCTGTTCCTCGGCATGGTGGTCGGCGGAGTTGGCTGGCTGCCCGGATCGCTCGCTGGGTCGGCCTTCATCGTCTTCGTTCCCAACATCGCCGAAGGCATCTCCAAGGGACTGTCGGGCGCGGTGTTCGGCGTGATCCTGATCATCATCATCTTCGTGGTTCCACACGGCGCGCGACAGCTCGCCTATGGGGCGCAAAGCCTGATCGGGAAACTGCGCAGAAACTGACCGCACAACAGGCAGGCGGAACTTTTTCGCACCGCTGCCAACGTTCACGATGCTCAATAAATCAGCCCCTTGCGATCATATCGCGAGGGGCTTTTTCTTGATCACTGTCGCGGAAGAACGTAATCAACGGCCGGGATCAAAGACCGGTCCGACAACAAGACGTCCATCCATTCGGGAGTTCTGAAATGCCTTCGACACGTTCGCGTGCAGCCGCTTTATCCGCTGCCGCGGTTCTTAGCATTGCCATCAACGGCAGCGCCTTCGCCCAGAAAAAATACGACACCGGCGCCTCGGACACCGAGATCAAGATCGGCAACATCATGCCCTACAGCGGCCCGGCTTCGGCCTATGGCGTGATCGGCAAGATGGAAGAAGCCTACTTCAAGATGATCAACGAACAGGGCGGCATCAACGGCCGCAAGATCACCTACATCAGCTACGACGACAGCTACAGCCCGCCCAAGGCCGTTGAGCAAGCCCGCAAGCTGGTGGAGAGCGACGAAGTTCTGTTCATCGCCAGCCCGCTCGGCACCGCGTCGAATTCGGCGATCCAGAAGTACATGAATTCCAAGAAGGTGCCGCAGCTGTTCGTCGCCACCGGCGCGACCAAGTTCGGCGAGCACAAGACCTTCCCCTGGACCATGGGCTGGCAGCCGGCCTACCAGAGCGAAGGCCGCATCTATGCTGCGCACCTGCTCAAGGAAAAGCCCGACGCCAAGATCGCGGTGATGTTCCAGAACGACGACTTCGGCAAGGACATGCTGAAGGGCCTGAAGGACGGTCTCGGCGCCAAGGCGGCAACGATGATCGTCGCCGAGGAAAGCTACGAAGTGTCGGAGCCGACCATCGAGTCCCACATCGTCAAGCTGAAGTCGACCAACGCCGACACGTTCTTCAGCATAACCACGCCGAAATTCGCCGCGCAGGCGATCAAGAAGGCCGCCGAACTCGGCTGGAAGCCAATGTACTTCCAGGCCAATGTCGGCGCGTCCGTCGGCAGCGTGATGAAGCCCGCGGGCTACGAGAACGGCCAGGGCATCCTGACCGCGCACTACGCCAAGGACGGCGCGGATACCGCCTGGGACAATGACGAGGGCATGAAGAAATTCTACGCCTTCCTCGCCAAATACGCCCCCGGCCTCGACCGCAACGACGCCTCGGTGGCCTATGGATATGGCGAGGCCCAGACCATCGTGCAGGTGCTCAAGCAGGCCGGCGACGACCTGACCCGCGCCAACATCATGAAGCAGGCTGCGAGCCTCAAGCAATTCGCACCGGACACCCTGCTGCCCGGTGTCACCATCTCCACCAGCGAGACAGACTTCTACCCGATTGATCGGCTGCGCATGCAGCGCTTCACCGGCGAGAAGTGGGAGCTGTTCGGCCCGGTGATCGCCGGCAATCTCGGCGGCTGACCTTCTGAACACGCTGAACGCAACGAGGCCCCGTGCGACTCGATCGCGCGGGGCCTTTGTCTTGATGCGCCGGCCGGAAAGGTGTTCTGTCCGCGGCTCTGCTGGCCAAAAATGCCGCCACCGCCTGCCGTTACTGTCGAGGACACACCGATGATCGCCCTGCGTTTCCCTGTCGCCACATCGCCAGCAGCCGCACTCCTGCTGCTCGCCGCCGCCACCTGCGCAAATGCCGAAACGCGCTACGATCCGGGCGCCAGCGACACCGAAATCAAGATCGGCAACATCATGCCCTACAGCGGCCCTGCTTCGGCCTATGCTGTGGCCGGGACCATTGAAGCCGCCTACTTCCAGATGATCAACGACCAGGGCGGCATCAACGGCCGCAAGATCAATTTCATCAGCTATGACGACGCCTACAATCCCGCCAAGGCGGTCGAGCAGGCGCGCCGGCTTGTCGAGAGCGACGAGGTGCTGGCGATCTTCAACCCGCTCGGCACGCCCTCCAACACCGCGATCCAGAAATATCTCAATGCCCGGCACGTGCCGCAATTGTTCGTCGGCGCCGGTTCGGAGAATTTCGGCAATCCGTCGTCCTTTCCGTGGACCATGGGATGGCAGCCCCCCTACCGCAGCGAGGGCCGGATCTATGCGCGCTATCTGCTGGCGCAGAAGCCTGAAGCGCGGATCGCGGTGCTGTACCAGAACGACGATCTCGGCAAGGAGGTGCTGAAAGGCCTGAAGGAAGGTCTGGGCGCACGCCTCTCGATGATCGTGCGCGAGGAGAGCTACGAGATTGCCGAACCGACCATCGATTCGCATATCCTGAACCTGAAGGCGAGCGGCGCGGACACGGTGCTCAGCGTCACCACGCCGAAATCCGCCGTGCAGAGCATCCGCAAGGTCGCCGAACTCGGCTGGAAGCCGCTGTATATCCAGAGCTATGCCAGCGCCTCGGTCAACTCGGTGATGAAGCCCGCCGGTTTCGACAATGCGCAGGGCATCCTGTCGGCCTATTACGCCAAGGACGGCGCCGATCCGCAATGGGACGAGGACGAGGGCATGAAGCGCTTCACCGCCTTTCTCGCTCGCTATGCGCCGACCGCCAGCCGCAGCGACATCTCGGTGGTCTATGGCTACGGGGCCGCGCAGGCCATGGTACAGGTGCTGCGGCAGGCCGGCGACAACCTGACCCGCGCCAACCTGATGAAGCAGGCAGCCAGCCTGCGGAACTTCACGCCCGACACCGTACTGCCGGGGGTGACGATCAATACATCGGCGACGGACTTCTTCCCGATCGAGCAGTTGCAGATGATGCGGTTCGAGGGCAGCCAGTGGACCACGTTCGGCCCGGTCATCGACGGCGGTGGGAGCGCCGACTGAGGCCGGAGCCCTTCTTAAGTAGCATATCGAAAACAGCCCCTGCGGACATGCCGCAGGGGCTTTTTGTTGATGCGACGCCGCAAACGGTGTTCAATCCGGCAGGCCACAAGGCCGCCAAAAAGCCGTCAAAAAATTCGGGAGTTCTGAAATGCCTGCTATTCCGTCGCGCGCAATTTCGCTATCGATTGCCGCAGCCCTCAGCATCGTCGCGAGCGGCCATGCCTTCGCGCAGAAGAAATACGACACCGGCGCGACCGACACCGAGATCAAGATCGGCAACATCATGCCCTATAGTGGTCCGGCCTCGTCCTACGGGCTGATCGGCAAGACCGAAGACGCCTATTTCAAGATGATCAACGACCAGGGCGGCATCAACGGCCGCAAGATCAACTTCATCAGCTATGACGACGGCTACAGCCCGCCCAAGGCGGTCGAGCAGGTGCGCAAGCTGGTGGAGAGCGACGAGGTTCTGCTGGTCTTCAATTCGCTGGGAACTCCGTCGAACACCGCGTTCCAGAAGTATATGAACACCAAGAAGGTCCCGCAGCTGTTCGTGGCGACCGGCGCCAGCAAGTGGAACGATGCGAAGAACTTTCCGTGGACCATGGGCTGGCAGCCTAGCTACCAGGTCGAGGCGCAGATCTACGCCAAATATCTGATGAAGGAAAAGCCGGACGCCAAGATCGCCGTGCTCTACCAGAACGACGATTTCGGCAAGGATTACCAGAAAGGCTTCCGCGAGGCGCTCGGCAGCAAGGCCTCGATGATCGTCACCGAGGAGAGCTACGAGATCTCCGAGCCGACGGTGGATTCCCACATCGTCAAGATGAAGTCTCTCAACCCCGACGTCGTGATCAGCTTCACCACGCCGAAGTTTGCCGCGCAGACCATCAAGAAGATTGCCGAGCTCGGCTGGAAGCCGCTGCAGCTCGTCACCAATGTCAGCGTCTCCGTCGGCGCGGTGATGCAGCCCGCCGGCTTCGAGGCGGCCCAGGGCGTGCTGTCCGCAGACTATCGCAAGGACGGCGCCGATCCGCAGTGGAAGGACGATCCCGGCATGAAGAAATGGTCGGCCTTCGTCGACAAGTACATGCCCGGCGCCGACCGCTCCGACAACAGCCTGCTGTACGGCTATGGCGCCGCCCAGACCATGGTCAAGGTGCTGCAGATGTGCGGTGACGATCTGACCCGCGCCAACGTCATGAAGCAGGCCGCCAGCCTCAAGGACTTCGAGGTCGACACCCTGCTGCCCGGCGTCAAGATCACCACCTCGGCCACCGACTATGCGCCCATCCAGCAGTTGCGCATGATGCGCTTCAACAACGGCAAGTGGGACCTGTTCGGCGACGTCATCAACGCCGATATGACGACGAACTGACACCCTCCGATACCGTCACTTGGAAACCAAAGGCCCTTCGCATCATGCGGAGGGCCTTTGTGTTGAATGGCTGTCTCAAATCATGTTCAATCCCTGCAGGAGCCGGCACGAGCTCCGTGAAAAAACAGACACGACACATCATTTTCCCAGGGAGAAAACGAATGCCCAAGTCAAGCTTGCGCGCGGCCGCGCTTCCGGCTGCCCTGCTTCTGCTCGCCGTCACCACGACGGGCGCGATGGCGCAGAAAAAATACGACACCGGCGCGACCGATACCGAAATCAAGATCGGCAACATCATGCCCTACAGCGGACCTGCGTCCGCCTATGGCGTGATCGGCAAGACCGAGGAAGCCTACTTCAAGAAGATCAACGCCGAAGGCGGCATCAACGGCCGCAAGGTCAACTTCATCAGCTACGACGACGCCTACAGCCCGCCGAAGACCGTCGAACAGGCGCGCAAGCTGGTGGAGAGCGACGAAGTCCTGCTCATCTTCAATTCGCTCGGCACGCCGTCGAACTCGGCGATCCAGAAATACATGAACAGCAAGAAAGTGCCGCAACTGTTCGTGGCCACCGGCGCCACAAAATGGAACGACCCCAAGGACTTTCCCTGGACGATGGGCTGGCAGCCCAGCTACCAGAGCGAAACCCAGATCTACGCCAAGTACCTGTTGAAGGAAAAGCCGGGCGCCAAGATCGCCGTGCTCTTCCAGAACGACGATTACGGCAAGGACTATCTGAAGGGGCTGAAGGACGGCCTCGGCGCCAAGGCCGCCTCGATGATCGTGATGGAGGAAAGCTATGAAACCTCCGAGCCGACCATCGACAACCACATCGTCAAGCTGAAAGCGACCAATGCCGACGTGTTCGTGAACATCACGACGCCGAAATTCGCCGCGCAGGCGATCAAGAAGATCGCCGAGATCGGCTGGAAGACCACCCACTTCCTCAACAACGTCTCCGCCTCCGTCGGCAGCGTCATCAAGCCCGCCGGCTACGAGGCCTCCCAGGACATCATCTCGGCGGCCTATCTCAAGGACGCATCCGATCCGCAGTGGAACGACGATGCGGGCATGAAGGCGTTCTATGCCTTCATGAAGAAGGATTTCCCGGAGGGCAACGTGCTCGACGGCGGCACCGTCGTCGGCTACGGCGTCGCGCAGACGTTGGTGCAGATCCTCAAGCAATGCGGCGACAACCTGACCCGAGAAAACGTGATGAAACAGGCCGCCAGCCTCAAGGACTTCCGCACCGAGGTGCTGCTGCCCGGCATCAAGATCAACACCTCCGCGACCGACTTCGCACCGGTCAGCCAGTTGCAGCCGATGCGATTCAAGGGCGAGAAGTGGGAGCTGTTCGGCGACGTCATCAGCGCCGACGTCGGCGGATAGGCGCCGGCATTCCACAGCGCGGCAAGGCTACCGCCGATCAACATCCCTTCGCGCAGCCGCGCGGAGGGCTTTTTCTTGCACATGCGGTCATGCACGCTGCGGCGGTTGCATCGCCGCGCCAAGCCGGGTCAAATGCAGCATCGGAATTCGTTGCCCTGCCCTCAATTCCGTCACGCGAACAAGAACAACGGAATCCACGGGAGCGACGTTACATGGAAGATGGCATCTTCAAGGGCCTCAAGGTTCTCGATTGCGCGAGCTTCATCGCCGCACCGGCCGCCGCCACCGTGCTGTCCGATTTCGGCGCCGACGTCATCAAGATCGAGCCTCCGGGCGCCGGCGATCCCTATCGCAACCTGCCCAACCTGCCGGGCTATCCCCGCAGCGAACACAACTACGCCTGGATGATGGAGAGCCGCAACAAGAAGAGCCTCGCGCTCGATCTCGCCAAGCCGGAAGGTCAGGCGGTGCTATACAGGCTCGTCGCAGAATCCGACGTGTTCATCACCAACTTTCCGCCGCCGGTGCGCGCGCGGCTGAAGATGGCTTACAACGATCTGGCGCCGCTCAACGACCGCCTGATCTATGCCTGCTTCACCGGCTATGGCGACCGCGGCGCCGAGGCCGACAAGCCGGGCTTCGATTCCACCGCATGGTGGGCGCGCTCGGGGATGATGGACCTGGTGCGCGCCGACGACGACACAACGCCGGCGCGCTCGGTGGCCGGCATGGGCGACCATCCCTGCGCCATGGCGCTGTACGGCGCCATCGTCACCGCGCTGTACAAGCGCGAGCGGACCGGCAAGGGAAGCCAGGTGAAATCCAACCTGATGGCCAACGGCGTGTGGGCCTCCAGCGTGCTGGCGCAGGCCAAGCTGGTCGGTGCCACCTTCGAGAAGCGACGGCCGCGCGAGCGCGCGCTGAACGCGCTTGCCAATCACTACCGCTGCCGCGACGGCCGCTGGATCATGCTGTCGCTGCTCGCCGAGGACCGGCAATGGCCGATCCTCGCCCGGTGCATCGGACGCGAGGAACTGGCTGATGACGCGCGCTTCGCCGCCAAGGCCGGCCGCCATGCGCGCTCGCTCGAACTGATCGCGATCCTCGACGACGCCTTCGCGCAGCGGGATCTGGCCGAATGGCGCACCTTACTCGACGGCAAGGGACTGGTGTTCGGCTTTGTCGGAATTCTCGACGACATCCCGAACGACCGGCAGATGATCGACAATGATGTGCTGGTGCCGTTCGAGGACTCCGACATCATGACCATCAACAGCCCGATCTGGATCGACGGCACCCGGAAGAAGAAGCCGCGACTGCCACCCGGCATCGGCCAGCACAGCGACGAGATCCTGCGCGACGCCGGCTTCGACGACGAAGCAATTGCGGCGCTGCGGGCGGCCGGCGCAGTGGCATAGTCGTCATTCCGGGTTCACTCACGCTTTCGCCGTTCGGGCCCCGAACGACGACAAATCGAGATCTACCGCATCAGCACCCATCCGAACGCCACCACGCCGATCAGCGCGGCGACCCCAACTGCCCAGACACTGACACGAATATCACCCGTGGTTTGCTGCGCGCTCTCATTCTCGGCAATGGCACGGTCGCGTTGCTTCGTGGTCTTTTCCGCCTCGTTCATCACGTGGCTCCCGCCGATAGAACTGACGCGCTATCCGGTGAACGTTCGCTCGGCTACTTGGTTCCGACGAAACACATTCCCAGCCGCGACGACCCCGCCTCGCCGGTCGGCTGGCACGACAGACCTTTTGCGCAGGTCCATGACGCAAAGCTTATGTCCATATCTGCGGCTGTAGCGCCGGGCCGCAAACAGGTCGCGCCCCAGCCGTCGAGATGTTCGCTGCCGGCCAGCATCGCACTGCGGTGCTCCTGCGGGCGGTCGGAGAAGCCGCGCGAAAAGTCCGGCGCCCTGCCCGCGCGCATCGCCATCGCGATATCGCGGCGGCGTGGCTGATCGCCGACGAAATGAGGCGACGCTGGCACGTTGGCCGCGTTGGGGTGTGCCCTCGACGTGTCTACGCCGGGAAAGTGGAAGCCCCCGATCCCGCGGATCTGATGGCAGCCGCCGCAACTGATATCGTTGAGACGGCGTTCGAAGCCGGCGGGCGAGCGGATGTTCTGCAATGCGATGCCCTGCGCCGCGGCGGCCTGCAAGGCGGCGACAACATCGCTCGCGGTGAATACCGCCGACGTGCTGGCTTCGTCCGAGGCCATCAGGCCAAATGCCGGCTGCAGGCTGGAGCGCACGAAACCGACCGGCGTTGCGGCGACCGAAGCCGTGGCAAGGAATTGGCGGGGGATCAGCAGCGTGCCGCGATCAAGCTCAGCAAAATGCCGCGGGTCGAGCAGCCATTCCCGAAGGGCGCGGCGCAGGCCGTCGTCGGCAAGAATGCGGTCACGGTCGATCTGGTTTTCCAGCGGCGCCTGTTCGAACTTGCCGGTCTGCGCATCAAGGCGGAAGACCTTTTGCAGATAGTGCGTTCGGAAATCGCGCAACTCCGATTTGGGCGTGTGCGCGATCTGCAGGTTGATCTCGATGCGATCGATGTGGTCCGGCGTCACCAGCGCCAGCGCGCCGTCCGGCGCCGTCAGCCGTGCCGCGAGGTCGGCACCGCCGTTCGGCAGGTCGACGACCGCAAGCCAGCGCCGCGCGATCTCGGCGCAGTCGATCGCCGTGTCGGCAGCGCTCCGGCCATTGAGCACAAGGTTCAGCGTCATCGGCAGCCGCGCCGGCCCCGCCGCGCTATCCAACCGCATCAGGCGGTACAGCAGCCGAACCTCGCCACACGTTTCAGGCGCGATAAAAGCGCGGTCCATCCGGCTGACGATTCCCGACAGGACAAAACGCATCGCGCCGGAGTCGAGCGCCGCGCGATCGAACAGTTGCACGGCATGGCCAGGGCCGACGCCGATCTCGTCGGCTCGGTACCCGGCGACGAAGCGTGCGAATTCGGTATCGAGAGCAGTGCGCATGCCGGCCATGGCCGGCCGTGCGAATAATGCGTCGTTGGCAATGGGAGCGGCGCCCGCAGCGGCGGGATCAAGCATGCGGCCGATGCCGAAGCCGGGATGCGCGGCGTCGCCGGCGTCGAGCTGGCGCAGCGCCACGGGATCGGTGATCGCCAGCGGTTTCGGCGGCTCGGCACGAGCGAAGCACGGCAGGACAAGGCTGCCGAGCAGGACGATCAGCGCAAGACGGATTGGCACGGCGTGTTCCCGGTGGCTTCGGACCGCGGCCCGCATAACACCGGAAAACCTAGCCGAAAATCAGCCGCGCCGCATCAGCGCGCGACGATCAGGCCCTTGCTGGTGACGACAACCCAACGGCCATCCTGCTTGCGGATGGCGTCGATGCGGCCGAGGCCTGGGACCGGATCGCCGGCATAGACCTCGAAGATGCCCTGGCGGCCTTCGATGGTCGCGCCGCCGTCGGACACGTCATGCAACACCCAGCCATCGACGGTGGGCAGGCGCGCCAGTTCCGGCTTCGGCGCGGGAGCCGGCGGCGCGATTGAGCCGGTCACTTCCTTGGGCTGCACGGATGCAACGGGCGCCGCCACCGGCGCGGGCGGCTTCTGCAGCTTTTCGACGGCCTCGCCGAGCTTGGCGACGCTATCGCCGAGTTTCGCCAGCTTGGCGGCGGGCTCGGCCTGCGCCTTCTCGATCTTGTCGAGACGGTCGCCGGTCTTGCTGAACGCGCTGGTGGCCTGTCGGCTGGTCCGCTCGGCACCGATCTTCAGCGCGGCGACATCGGCGTCCAGACGCGCGACGGTCTCCTCGAGGGCGCGGGTCTGGGCGACGGCGCTCTTGCTGTCGTCATTACCGAACAGATGTCCGAACCCGGCGGTGGCCAGCGATCCCCCGGTCGCGCCGGTCAGCGCCGCCAGCAGGACGACCGCGGTGACCGCGGACATCCGTCGCTTGCCGGTCCCCTCGGGACGCTGTTCGTGCTCGGCCTGCGCCTCGGCATCCACATAGTCTTCCCACGAGCGTTCGCGCTGCGGCGACATGATCATGATCTTGCCGGGACCGCGCGACGCCTCGGCGCGCGACGCCCCGATCCTGGCGACATCCGGCTTGACGACTTCAGACTTGGCGCCATCGCCATGCTCCGGCGCCAGCTTGGGAGACTCGACGGTGACGGCATCGGTGGCGGTTTCGCCGGTCGAGGCCTTGATTTCAGCGTCGCTGGCGCTGTTGTGGTTGGTGGGGTGCTCGCTCACGGGCGCAATTCTCCGGAATGGGTTGACCTTTTGGTAACTTTCATTGCTTGCCAAATCCTTACCGCCGACGCTGGTTACGGAAATTTCACCTGTTGTTCCGGCGGATGAACGGCTTGACAGGAAGTCCGACAATCCCGTCAAACCCATTTGAAATGAACGTCACGGACGTCAGGAGAAACACGGCATGCGACTTTACGATTCAATCGGGCCAAACCCTCGCGTGGTACGGATGTTTCTCGCCGAAAAGGGCCTGACCATTCCCGCCGAGACCGTCGACCTCGCCGCCGGCGAAAACCGCCAGCCACCGCATCTGGCGCGCAATCCCCACGGCCAGATGCCGACACTGGAACTCGACGACGGCAGTTACATCTCGGAGACCGTGGCGATCTGCGAATATATCGAGGAGATCCACCCGGCTCCGCCGCTGATTGGGGCCACCGCTGCGGAACGCGCAGAATGCCGGATGTGGCGGCAGCGCATCGACCTCAACATCTGCCAGCACTTGGCCAATGGCTATCGCTTCGCCGAGGGCTTGAAGCGATTCGAGAGCCGCATCGTCTGCGTCCCAGAAGCGGCGCCCGGCCTCAAGCGCATTGTCGCCGACCGGCTGCGCTGGCTCGACGGCCAGATCGCCGGCAAGGATTTTCTGTGCGGACCACGCTTCACGATGGCGGACATCGTGCTCTATTGCTGGCTCGATTTCGGCGGCAAGGTCGGCCAGCCCATGGATCCAGCGAATTCGAGTATCGCGGCGTGGTTCGCACGCGTGGGCGAGAGAAAGTCGGTAGAGGCTTGAACTTCACGGTTCGAGGACGTCCCCTGCTGTCATCGCCCGGCCTGGCGCGCAATTGCGCGCTTGGGACCGGGCAATCCAGTAAACGCAACAACCTGTGATCAAAATGTCGACAGCGATTGCTGGATCACCCGCATGCGCGGGTGATGACAGCCGGCGTGATCGCGTCCCAACTACAAATACAACGACTAAAGCACCACCGGCGCATCCGGCAGTTCGTTGTCGCCGCGGCCCCGCTTCGGAAAATGCCGCACCAGATGCTGCGTGACAGCGTGGATACCGGCGAGCACACCGCGCTCGAAATGGCCGGCGCGGAAGTCGGCCTCCATCGCACGGCAGATGGCCTCCCAGCCGTCGGCGCCGACGTGCGCGTGGACGCCGCGATCGGCAACGATTTCCACATCACGGTCGGCGAGCAGCAAATAGATCAGCACGCCATTATTGTGTTCGGTGTCCCAGATCCGCAGATTTGAAAACACGTCGAGCGCGCGCGCCCGCGCCGATTGATTGCGGAACAATGGCGCGCCGTCGAGCGCGCCTTCAACGACAAAGCGGATCTGGCCTGCGTGGCCTTGCTCGGAGGCCTTGATGGCCTGCTCGATCGCCGCCAGCGCATGCGGCGGAAACGCCTTGCGAACCCGCGAGCGGTTGGCAACGAGATGCCTGCTGATCCGCCCAATCGACATGATCACCACTTTCCCGAGGCGCCGCCGCCACCGAAACTGCCGCCGCCGCCGCCGAACCCGCCACCGCTGCTGCTCGACGAACTGCCCGATGACCACGAGCCGCGACTGCCGCCCCCACCGCCTGAAATCAAGGCATCACCGATCAGGGTGAAGAAAAAAGCGATGATGCCCAGAGCCGCCGAGACCAGCGCGGTGCCAACGACGAACCAGACGACCACCGCCACCAGGCCGCCAGTGATGAGCGAGCCGAACAGCCGACCGAACAGCCGGCGCAGCATGCCGCCGAAAACGAGCACGCCGACCAGCAGCAGCGGCGCGTATTCCCCGATCGCGTCGAAAACCTTGGCGCTCACCAGCGGCTCGTCCGGCACCGGCAGCGGCTCGCCGTCGATCACCTTGAGGATGCGGTCCACGCCGTCGATGATGCCGCCAGCGAAATCGCCGGCCTTGAATTTCGGCACGATGACTTCGTCGATGATGCGTTTCGACGTGAGATCTGTGAGTGCGCCTTCCAGGCCATAGCCGACCTCGATGCGGAGCGTGCGGTCATCCTTGGCGATCACCAGGATGGCGCCGTCGTCGACCTTCTTGCGGCCGATCTTCCAGGCTTCTGCGACGCGGATCGAGAACAGTTCGATGCTCTCCGGCGCCGTGGTCGGCACGATCAGCACTGCGACCTGGCTGCCCTTGCGGGCCTCGAATTCGCGCAGCGTCTGGTCGAGGCCCTCGCGCTGCGCCTGCGTCAGCGTCATGGTGCGATCGACCACCCGACCGCTCAGCGCCGGCACGGCGACATCGGCCGCGGCGGCACCGCCCCAGCACAGCAGCAGCGCCAGCAGCGCAGCCTTGATCATGGTCATGGCGGCGCCGACCGGCGTTTTACTTCGCCGGCGCCGCGGGCGCCGGTGCCGGGTTGAAATCGACCTTGGGCGCGGTGGAGATCTCGTTCTCGTTGGCGACCGAGAAATTCGGCTTTTCCTTGTAGCCGAAGATCATCGCCGTCAGGTTGTTCGGAAAGGTGCGCACGCCGACGTTATAGTCCTGCACCGTCTTGATGTAGCGGTTGCGCGCCACGGTGATGCGGTTCTCGGTGCCCTCCAGCTGCGTCATCAGATTCTGGAACAGCGCGTCGGACTTGAGCTGCGGATAATTCTCGGTGACCACCAGCAGCCGCGACAGTGCGCCGGACAACTCACCCTGCGCTGCCTGGAATTTCTGGAAGGCGGCGGGATCATTCAGTACCTCGGGAGTCGCCTGGATGCTGCCCACCTTGGCGCGGGCGTTGGTAACGCCGAGCAGCACGTCCTTTTCCTGCTGCGCGAACCCCTTCACCGAATTGACCAGGTTGGGCACCAAATCGGCGCGCCGCTGATACTGATTGACCACCTCGGACCATGCCGATTTGACCTGCTCGTCATTGGTCTGGATCGCGTTGTAACCGCAATTGGTCAGGCTCAGCATGGCAAGCGCCGCCAGCACGTTCAAAAATTTACGCATCAAATTCTCCTGAAAACCTTTGGCTGGGTCCGCCGTGAGCAGGCTGTAGCATAACGCGATGAACGGCAGGCAACAATCAGCCGCGATACTCAATGGCTGTGTGGCCGACCAGTTCCGCGACCGACACGATTGAGTTCACGCCCGACGTGGACTGGCCCGCACTCCAGATGTCGCGCCAGCGCGCCGGACGGCCGTCGCGGGCGCCGACGTCGATATCCTCCGCGATGTCGATGGCGCCGCGCGCCGGCAGCGCCTCGGGATCGAGGCCGGCTGCGACGATGGATGGCCGCAGCATGTTGGTCTGCAATCCGGTAAACGCCGTGGTCAGCAAGATATCGTCGGCGCTGCTGACGACCAGCATCTCCTTGTAGCGAGTGTCCGCCATGCTCTCGTGGGTGGCGATGAACCTGGTGCCCATGTAAGCGAGATCGCAACCCAGTGCCTGCGCCGCACGCAGCGCGTGTCCGTCGCAGATGCCACCGGCCAGCACCACTGGCCCGTCGAAGAACTGTCGGACAGCGCGGACGAATACGAACGGGTTGAGCCAGCCGGTCTGGCCCCCTGCCCCCGCGGTCAGCAGCACCAGTCCGTCGGCGCCGGCTACGACCGCGCGCTCGGCATGGCGAATGCTGGCGACATCGGCGAACACCAATGCCCCGACGTCGTGGAGCTGCGCAAGCACCGGCGCAGGCGAACCCACCGAGGTGATCACCAGTTCGGGCGCGTGGCGCAGCACCACCGCGAGGTCGTCGGCGAGACGGAGGTTGGAGCGGTGTACGATTAGGTTGGGGCACACCGGCGCCGCAGCCTGCCCCGTCGCGTCGGCATGCGAGCGCAGACGCTCGCTGATTTCGCCGAGCCAGCCATCGAGTTGTTCCGCCGTACGGCAATTGGCTGATGGAAACGAGCCGATCACGCCGTTGCTGCAGGCGGCCACCACCAACTCGACGCCGGAGACCAGAAACATCGGCGCGGCGATCAGCGGCAGGCTGAGGCGATCGCGAAAGCGCGCCAGGCGATCGGGAGCTTGCAAGATGTTTCCTCGCTTGCCGCGGGTTTGTGTTTCCCCGCGACGCATTCGTTGTTAGCCTTTGCGCAAATATTGGCACGAACGAAGGCCAATGCAAAACCAGCGGGGAGGATCACATGGGCGATTGGCTCAATACATTTCCGACGGTCGGCAGCCAGACCTTGCGGGCGCTGGCGCGCTATCCCGAGCGCATTGCCTTCAGCTGGCCGGGCGGATCGATCAGCTATCGCGGCACCGCCGACCTGATCGGACAATTTCAGAAGGTGTTTATGAGCCTCGGCGCGCAGCCCGGCACCCGCGTGGCGCTGCTCACTGCCAACCGCGCTGACACCTGGTGCGCCGGCGTCGCCGCACAGCCGTCGCGCTTCGCCATCTCCTGGCTGCATCCGCTCGGCTCGCTGCAGGACCAGATCGACCAGATCGAGGATGCCGGCTCGGAGATCCTGGTGATCGATGCCGACACCTTCCTGCTGCGCGGCGGCGAGTTGGCGGCACGCGCGCAGGGCCTGCGCCATGTCTTCACGCTGGGCCGCGCCGACTACGGCATCGACCTGCTGCTAGCGGCCGACGCCGCCGGCAGCGCCACGCCCCGGGACTTCGCCGGGCCCGACGACGACGCGGTGCTGAACTACACCGGCGGCACTACCGGCAAATCCAAGGGCGCGCTGCGCCAGCACCGCCAGGTCGCAGGCTTTGCCAGCGCCATCCTCGCCGACTTCGAGATTCCCGACACGCCGCGCTATCTGACCGTCGCACCGATCAGCCATGTCGCCGGCACCAAGGTGCTGCCGGCGCTGATCCGCGGCGGAACGGTGCACATGCTCAAAGGCTTCGATCCCGAGGCCGTATTCAGAACGATCGAGCGCGAGCGCATCAATTTTACGCTGTTCGTGCCTACCATGATCTACATGCTGCTCGACCATCCGGCCTTACCGAAGACTGACCTCACGTCGCTCGAACTGTTGCTGTATGGCGCGTCGCCGATGTCGCCGAGCCGGCTGCTGGAAGGCATGGAGCGGATCGGGCCGGTGTTCTCCCAGCTTTACGGCCAGACCGAATGCTATCCGGTGTCGGTGCTGCGCAAGACCGATCACGACGCCAGCCGGCCGGATCTGTTCCTGTCCTGCGGCTTTCCGATCTCGGCTTGCGATGTCAGGATTCTCGACGACGACGATCAGGAAGTCGCCCCCGGCGAGGCCGGCGAGATCTGCGTCCGTGCACCGCACGTCATGGCGGAATACTGGCAACGGCCGGAGCAGACCGCCGAGACCCTCAAGAACGGCTGGCTGCATACCGGCGACATCGCCCGCGCCGACGAGCGCGGCTACATGTTCATCCTCGACCGCAAGAAGGACATGATCGTGTCCGGCGGCTTCAACATCTTTCCGCGCGAGGTCGAAGATGTGCTGACCCAGCACCCGGATGTGGCGATGTGCGCGGTGGTGGGCGTGCCCGACGACAAATGGGGCGAGGCGGTCACCGCCATCATCGTCGCCCGCGATGGGGCGCGCCCCTCGGCAGAGGAACTGATCAACCTGGTGAAGACCCGCAAGGGCTCGGCGCACGCGCCCAAGCACATCAAGTTCGTCAGCGAACTGCCGCTCACCGGCGTCGGCAAGATCGACAAGAAGTCGCTCCGTGCCAGCTTCTGGGTCGGCCGCGAACGCATGGTGGGATAGCCCGCACGACCGCTTCGCAACGCATCGCCGCCGCACACTTAGCCGTCATCTCAGCCGAAACGCAATTGCGTTTCGGCTGGAGGCGCTCGCCGACTTCGGCGAGCCGCGAAGGATGGCCGCCCGCCGTCGCCCTTCGAGGCTCGCAAGGGCTCGCTCCTCAGGGTGACGGCTCAGACAACGAAAACCCTCTCCACGACACCGAACGGCCGCTCTCCAATCTGTGACTTGCATGATGATAGTCACACGACCATAATGAATGGATGCAGCGCAAGAACTTTGGAAACATGGAATGCCCGGTCGCCCGCAGCCTTGAGCGCGTCGGCGAATGGTGGAGCATCCTGATCCTGCGCGACGCCATTTATGGAATGACACGGTTCGACCAGTTTCAGAAGAACCTCAATATTGCGCCCAACATGCTGACCCGCCGGCTCAATGCCCTGGTGGACGCCGGGTTGCTGGAGCGACGGCGCTATTGCGAGCATCCGCCGCGCGACGAATACATCCTGACCCCGCGCGGCCGCGATTTCCGCCCGGTGCTGCTGTCGCTGCAGGCTTGGGGCAACCGGCATTTCGCGCCGGAGGGCGCCAGCGTGCAGTTGGTCGACAGCGCGACCGGCCTGCCCGCCGACCCGATCCTGGTGGACCGCAATACCGGCAAGCCGATCACCGACGCCACCCATCGCAACGCCGCCGGCCCCGCAGCGGGACCGCAGGTGCAGAAGCGGCTCGGCCGCAAGTCCACCGCACCCCCCAGGACACGCCCCGATGAAGCTCGATCCGCCCCAGGCCATCGTCGCCGCAGCTGCCACGCACGAAATGAATCCGCGCACCAAGATACTCCTGCATGCGCCGATCGTGCCGACGCTGCTGCGCATGGCGTGGCCGAACCTGCTGGTGATGCTGGCGCAGGCCTCCACCGGACTGATCGAGACCTGGTGGGTATCGAAGCTCGGTAGCGATGCGCTGACCGGCATGGCCGTGGTGTTTCCTGGCTTCATGATGATGCAGATGCTGTCCGCCGGTGCCATGGGCGGCGGCATCTCCTCGGCCATCGCCCGCGCGCTCGGCGCCCGCCGCCACCACGACGCCGAGGCGCTGGTCATGCATGCGGTAGGCATCAACGTCATCATCGGCCTGGTCGGCGCCGCGATCTTCCTGATCTGGGGCCGGCCGCTGTACCACGCCATGGGGGCCGACGGCGCGGCGCTGGACGCCGCCATGCAATATTCCAACGTCGTGTTCGGCGGCAGCGTGCTGGTCTGGCTGATGAATGCGCTGGCCAGCATCATCCGCGGCACCGGCAACATGCTGGTGCCGTCGCTGGCCGTGTGCGTCGGCGTGGTCTTGCTGGTGCCGTTGTCACCCCTGCTGATCTTCGGCTACGGCCCGGTTCCCGCGCTGGGCATCGCCGGCGGCGGCTGGGCGGTGGTGGTGACCACCGCCATCGTCACCGCCGTGCTCGCCGGCTACATCCTGTCCGGCCGCTGCATGGTACAATTCAAGCCGGCGCGGCCGCGCTGGGATCTGTCGGCGGACATTTTGCGCGTCGGCGCCATCGCCGCGGTGGTGTCGCTGCAGACCAGCCTGACGGTGCTGTTGACCACCGGCCTGGTCGGTGCGGCCGGCGGCGGCGACGCCGTGGCCGGCTATGGTACCGGTGCCCGGCTGGAATATCTGATGATCCCGCTGGCGTTCGGCTTTGGCGGCCCGCTGGTGGCGCTGGTCGGCACCAATATCGGCGCCGGTCAGAACGACCGGGCCCTGCGCGGCGCGCTGATCGGCGGCGCCATGGTGTTCGTCATCACCGAAACCGTGGGCCTCGTCGCGGCAATCTGGCCGGCGGCCTGGCTCGGCCTGTTCGGCAACGACCCGCAGATGATCGCCACCGGGAGCACCTATCTGCGCATCGTCGGCCCGGCCTATGGCTTCTTCGGCCTCGGCCTGTCGCTGTATTTTGCCTCGCAGGGCGCCGGCCGGATGATCTGGCCGCTGGTGGCGGGCCTGGCGCGCCTGGTCATCTCCATCGGTGGCGGCTGGCTGGTGCTGCGGCTGACGGGGTCGCTGACCTGGCTGTTCGTCGCGCTCACCGTGGCGCTGGTAATCTATGGCAGCACCATCGCCATCGCGGTGGCCTCCGGCAGCCTGGTTCAGGCCGCGGCTCCCGCGCCCCTGACCCCGAGCTGACCGTTGCAGCCGGACGCGCATATGCCATATGCAGATCGCCGTCTGCAGGATCGCGGCTTTCCGTACTAGATAGCGCGCTCTGGCGATCGTTCCGGCCGCCGCTTCAGGAACCTATCCCTCATGGCTCAAGGAATTGCGGCGCCGTTGCCGACCGACGGACTGCCGCCGGAGCAGCGCCGCTGGGCCGCCGCCGCGATCTTCACCGCGATCTCAATGGCGTCGCTCGACACTGCGATTGCCAACATCGCGCTGCCCGCCATCGCCAGCAACCTCAGCGCCACTCCCGCCGACGTGATCTGGGTAGTCAACGTCTACCAGATCGCCATGGTGGCGACGTTGCTGCCGCTGGCCGCGCTGGGGGAAATCATCGGCCACCAGCGCGTCTATCTGGCCGGGCTGCTGCTGTTCACCATCGCCTCGGTCGCCTGCGCGCTGGCATGGTCGCTGCCCACTCTGCTGATCGCCCGGGTCCTGCAGGGCCTGGGCGGCGCCGGCATCATGAGCGTCAACACGGCGCTGATCCGCTTCGTCTATCCGCAACGCATGCTGGGCCGCGGCTTCGGCCATAACGCCCTCGTGGTCGCCACCTCCTTCACCCTCGGGCCGACCATCGCTTCCGGCATCCTGTCGGTGGCGACCTGGCCGTGGCTGTTCGCCGTCAACCTGCCGTTCGGGGTGATCGCCATGCTGATCGGCATGAAGACGCTGCCGAAAACCATGCGGGCCAGCCACACCTTCGACTTTCCGGGCGCCGTGCTGGCGGCCGGCTGCCTCGGCCTGCTGATCCTCGGCATCGGCAGTGCGGCACATCACGCCACCACAGGCATCGTGGTCGGCGAGATCGTCGCCGGACTGCTGTTCGGCTGGCTGTTGCTGCGCAGGCAGGCCGGCCATCCCGCCCCCATGCTGCCCATCGACCTGTTCCGCCTTCCTGTCTTCGCCCTGTCGGCAGCCACCGCCATCTGTTCCTTTGCGGTCCAGGGCCTCGCCTTCGTGTCGCTGCCCTTCTATTTCGAGGAGATCCTGCACCGCTCGCAGGTCGAGACCGGCTTCTTCATGACCCCGTGGCCGCTGGTGGTGGCGATCATGGCGCCGATCGCCGGCCGGCTGTCCGATCGCTACTCCGCCGGCCTTCTCTGCGGCCTCGGCCTGGCCATGCTCGGCATCGGCATGGTGCTGCTGGCCACGCTGCCGCCGGAACCCAGCGTCGCCAACATCGTCTGGCGGACGGTCCTGTGCGGCGCCGGGTTTGGATTTTTCCAGACCCCGAACATGAAGGCATTGATGTCCAGCGCGCCGCCAGGCCGCAGCGGCGGCGCCAGCGGCATCGTCGCCACCGCCCGGCTCACCGGCCAGACCACGGGCGCGGCGTTGGCTGCCTTTTGTTTTGGCCTCATTGGCCACGAGGGCGCCACACTGGCATTGGCACTGGGTGCTGGCTTTGCCGCCGTCGGCTGCGTGATGAGCCTGCTGCGCGTCGCGGTAAAGTCGACACCCCTGGGGTGATCGTAAAAGAATCTCACGCTAGTGTGGGAATTTCGCAATAGCGTATTAAGTCACGTGCTATACTGCACTGCAGAGAGACTTATCGCACTGCCAACTAACAAACTTGGTTCCGTGAGTTCCAAAGCCGAGGAAACGCTGGACCGGGATTTGCATAGTAGCAGGTGCTGCTGGCACGAGGGCACGTCTTGAGGGTTCTGTTCGTCACTCCTGAGATTGACGACTTCATTCGGGTGGGAGGCCTCGCGGCTGTTTCTGCCGCCCTGCCAAGGGCTTTACGGCTGTGGACCGATGTCCGCGTCATCCTGCCCGGCTACCGCGCCGTGGTCGCCCAGTTCGAAAGCATCGAGGTGGTCGGCGAATGCCCTGCGCTGGCGGAGATGCCCGCCTGCCAGCTCGGCCTGGCGGCGACCAAGGACGGGATGCCCGTCTATATCTTGCTCTGCCCGCAGCTCTACGACCGCACCGGCAATCCTTATGGGGACGCCGGCGGCCAGGACTGGCCAGACAACGATATCCGCTTTGGCCGCTTCGCCTCGGCTGCCGCGCTGCTGGCGGCCGGCAAGCTCGACCCGAACTGGTCGGCGGATCTGGTGCACGCCAATGACTGGCCATCGGCGCTGGTGCCGGCCTATCTGGCCTGGAACCAGATCAAGATCCCGACCATCCTGACCATTCACAACCTCGCTTATCAGGGCCTGTTTCCCAAGGAGACGCTGCGTCGCATCGGCGCACCGGCGGACTCCTTCCACATCGATGGCCTCGAATTCTACGACAAGCTGTCGTTCCTCAAGGGCGGCCTGATCTATTCATCGCACCTCACGACCGTGAGCGAGACCTACGCCCGCGAGATCACCACGCCAGAGCTGGGCTGCGGGCTGGAAGGCCTCTTGCGCAAGCGCTCCAACGCCGCGCAGCTCACCGGCATCCTCAACGGCATTGACGAGAGCTGGGACCCCCGGGTCTGCGCCGAGCTGATGCGCCCGTTCGGCGCCGGCGACTGGGAGGCCAAACGCGCCAATGCCGACGGCGTCCGCCAGCAATTCGGGCTCGCGCTGTCGCGCGGGCCTATTTTCGGTCTGGTCGCCCGCCTGGTGCACCAGAAGGGCGTCGACCTCGTGCTGTCCGCCGCCGATGCCATCGTCTCCGCCGGCGGCCAGATCGTCGTGACCGGCACCGGCGAACCCGAGATCGAGCGCGCGCTGATGGATGCGCATCGCCGACGGCCCGATGCCATCGGCGTGGCCATCGGCTTCAACGACCGCGAAGCCCGTCGCATCTTCGCCGGCAGCGATTTCACGCTGATGCCGTCCCGCTTCGAGCCCTGCGGCCTGAGCCAGATGTATGCCCAGCGCTTCGGCTCCTTGCCGATCGGTCACCAGACCGGCGGCCTCGCCGAAACCATCGTCGATGGTGAGACCGGCTTCCTGTTCACCAAGCCGTCCACGGAATCCCTGCTCGGTGGCATCCTGCGCGCCTTCGCCACCTTCGGCTCCAAGGACCGGCTGAACTCGATGCGCCGCAGCGCCATGTCGAAATCCTTCAGCTGGACCATCTCGGCGGCCAGCTACAGCGCGCTGTATCGCAAGACGATGACCGCCGGCGCCTGACGTCGGAGACCACCCTTTCGCGCGTTGCCGATAGGGCAAGACCGCAGCCGGACGCGACGTCGGCGTGCGATTCCCGACAGATGTTTCCGATTGGCCATGGCTATTCGCCCTGAAAGGGCGCACCCTGACATTCAACCTCAGGGAAAATTCATGGAAATCCTCACGTCGCGGCATGTTCAGGCCGCAGAGTCGCTTCGTCTCGGTGTCGAATCCGGCTGGTATATCACCAAGATCAGCGGCACGTTCGTCACGGGTCCGATCGCGACCGAAGCCGCCTGCGCGACCAAGCTCACCGAGCTCAATCCGCCGGCCAAGCGCAAGTAGTGACTGCCGCTGAAGGAGCACGGATCATGGCGCTGACGGACGCTGGCTTCACCGAATACGATATCGACCGCTCGGTCGTGCTGTTCACGATGATGGACAACACGACCAGCGTGCCCTGCGCCATCAGCACCGACGCAATGGACCAGATCGAGGGCGTGAAACGCACGGCCGCAAGCCAGCGCGAGCAGCAATTCCTGCGCTTGCGCGACAGGATCGGCGAATGCGCCTCGCGCAAATTCATCGCAGTCGAACTCGAAGGCCGGCCGCCAGGCATTATTCTGCGGGCGATCGACTTTCGTGGGTAGAACAGGTTGTCATTTCGGGTTCGCGGTCCAGCGGCTTCGCCGCTGTCTCGCGCCCCGGACTGACAGCTTCGATCAGCCTTCGCTGATGGCGATCGCCTCGATCTCGACCAGCGCATCCTTCGGCAGCCGTGCGACCTCGACGGTCGAGCGCGCCGGGGGATTTTCCGGGAAATAGGTCGCGTAGACCGCGTTCATCGCGGCGAAATCGTTCATGTCCTTCAGGAACACGGTGGTCTTCACCGCCGATGCCAGGCTGGCGCCGCCGGCCTCGAGCACGGCCGCGACATTCTTCAGGGACAGGTGAGTCTGTTCTTCGATTGTCGCGGGCAGTACGCCTGCCAGATCCATCGGCAGCTGTCCGGCACAGAACACCAGGTTGCCTGTGCGCACGGCCTGCGAATAGGGCCCGGCAGCCGCCGGCGCCTTGGACGTCGCGATAATGATCTTCTTGGTCATGACCCATCCTTCACTCGGATGGTCCATTGCCGCCGTCCGATCGGCGGCACCATAGGAGAAATCATCCCTTCGTCAATTGCCGCAGCGGGCAAGACACCGCGGCTTTTCGGGGCGACGGAACGTCAGGCGACCGCGACGCCGCAGATCGTGGCCGACAACTCCCTGAACCGCTCCAACTGGTCCGGCCTGAGCGCCCTGCTCTCGTCACGGCCGACGAACACCTTGAACATCACCCCGCCATCGACATTGAGGAAGGCGACGAAGGCCGATGCCTTGCCCATGAACGGCCGCTCGACGAAGGCGATGCCGGCGCAGCGCTCATGGCGCAAATGGCCGTGCAGGCCGGTGGGATGGCTCAGATTGAAGTAGCCGCGGCCGACTGCGCCAGGCGCGACGGGATCGGTGACCTCGAAAATCCCGTCGCCGGTATGGACGATCAGGGTCACGATACCCCAGGTGGCGATGTCCTGCATCGCCGTCACGAAGGCGTCGGCGCCGCCGCCGATCCTCACCATCTCCGCCGGCAAGGCCTCGATCACGGCGCGCGCCGTGACCTTGCGGTCACGCGCCACGTCCTCGATCACCGCACCCGGGTTCTCGCGCATGTAGGTGGAGAGATCATCGAGCATGGCGGCGGTCATGATTAGGTCCTCAAGGTCTGCAACAGCGTGTAGCCCGGATGAAGTTGGCCCGCGCGCAGCGCGGGACGACGCAATCCGGGACAGTTTTCGTCGTCGGTGGGTCGGCCCCGGAATGGCATCCGGGCTACAGACCTTTAAGCCGCGGCGCTGGTCTTGCGTTCGGACTGGATCACTTCAAAACCCTCGAACTTCGGATGGCCGAGATACAGGCTCTCGCCAGTCTTGTTGTCGGCGCGGGCATGCGCCTTGCGGAATTGCTCGGACTTGGTCCAGGCCTCGAAATCCGCCTTGCTGGCCCAGGTGGTGTGCGACGAGTACAGCGTGTGATCCTCGGCGACGGGCCCCTTCAGCAGATGAAATTCAACGAAGCCCGGCAGTTCGCCGAGATAGGACTCACGCGTCGCCCAGACGGTTTCGAACGCCTGTTCGGAGCCGGTTTTAACCTGGAAGCGGTTCATGGCGATGAACATGGAATATCTCCTTCTGATTGCTGGCAGTCATCATACTGAAAATCGCGCCCGAACATGAGCGCGATTTTCTCACACGTGGTTGTTCCGTGACGCGATCATGCGCCGCCGAAATGGATCTTCAGGCCGCCCTTGTAGACGATGCCAGGGCCCGCACTGGTCCACAGCGCATCGTTCTGGGTCGTGCCATCCACCGAATTGCCGGGAATGGCATAGGGGCGATAATACTGGTTGAGCAAGTTATCGACCGAGAAGTTCAGCGTGATGTCCTGGGTCGGCTGGTAAGCCACGTAAAGGTTGACCAGGTCATATGCTGTAGAGGGCTGGTAGCCGACGGGAATGTCGGTATTGGCGGCCACCGAAGCCCATTGCGCTGAGATGGTCAGCTTGCGATCCAGCAATCGGACGCCGCCCGACGTGGTGACCTTGCGCGGCTGGATGGTGGCCAGACCGACATTGGTCTGGGTGTTCTTGCCACGCTGCACGGTGGCGCCGACGCCGACGAACCACAGGCCGGCATCGTAAGCGGTTTCCGCCTCGAAGCCTTCGATCCTGGCATTGGCGATGTTCTGGTACTGGTAGTTGCGGCTGAACGGACCGAAGTTGGTGCGCTCCGGCGCCGAGGCAACCAGATCGATGTAATCGTCGACATCGTTGCGGAAGAAGTTGAACTTGGCGCGGACGCTGTCACCAGTCGTAAAAATGTCGTTGTACTTCAGGTTCACGCCGATTTCCTTGTTCTTGCCGACCTCGGCCCGCAGGTTGGGGTTCGGCAGGAAGCAGAACAGGCCGGCGGTGCCGTCGGCGCAGGTGAAGAACGCCGGGCCGCCGCCCGTCGCATGGGCGCCGGCAATCAGGGTTTCGGTGATCGACGGAGCGCGATAGCCTTCGGCATAGCTGACATAGGGCGTGAAGCCCGTCACCGGGGTGACGCCGACCGTTATCTTTGGCGACAACCGGTCACCGCTGGACGAGGTACTGCCGCCGGTCAGGCCGGCAGAATTCAGCTCGTAGTGATCATAGCGCAGCGCGCTGATGACTTCGAGCCAGGTGGAGTAGTTGTTTTTCGGCTGAACGAAGCCGCCTGACACGGTGCGCTCGCCGCTCGGTGTGGTGATGTTGGAGTTGCCGCGCGAATCGAAGGTCGTGACCTTGTCGTTAAAGGCGTCGAAGCCGTAGGTTACAGCGTTGCGCCAGTCGCCGAAATTGAACCGCGAGGTATTGTTGACGTCGATGCCGATGGTGTCGAGCAAATAGCTGCGCCTGTCGCCGACGCAGCCCGAGATATTGTTGCCGAAATTTCCGGCGCCGCACAGCGCAGCGCCCGAGGTCGAATAGTGGTAGGTCTTGGTCTGGTCGTTATCGACGCGGTTGCCATACAGCGACACGTTGAAGTCGAACAGCATGTCGTCCGGCCGCGAATACTTCCAGCTCACGGTGCCCGTGTAGTTCTTGGCGGTGGACCCATAGACCGACGAGCCCTGGTTGAGCGCAGCCAGCGCCGTGGTGTTGGTGGGGCCGCGGTTCATCTGGCCGACCGTATACTGATAGTCCTGGAACACGCCGCCGAACTTGACCTCGTGGCCGTCGGCGGGCCGCACGGTTACCTTCATCAATCCGGCAGCGATGTCGTTACCGGTGTTGCCGATCTCCGTGCCGGCACCATCAGTGTAGTTGCCCTGGCTGCGGTACACCGCGCCGCCGAACACATCGACCGTCGGATCCACGCGCACACCGCCGAACACCGAGCCGAGCCCGCGATTGTTGTTGGAGCCGTAGGATCCGCTCATGTCGACGCCCCATCGCTCATTGGGCCGCAACACGTCCTGGATGTCCTTGGTGCGGAACGAGGCGACGCCGCCGATTGCGCCGGAGCCGTAAACGTTGGCGGTAGGGCCACGCGTCACGTCCACGCCGCCGACCAGTTCGGGGTCGAGAAAGAACGAGCCGTTGGCGTTGTGCCCCGATCGCTGATAATTCTGGCGGGCGCCGTCGACCAGCACTGCCACGCGACCGAAGTCCTGCAGACCGCGAATGTTGATGGCGGTGGAAGCATCGTCTCCGCGATCCTGCATCCAGACGCCGGGCATGTTGTAGAACAGGTCGCTGAGCCGCTTCGGCTGCTGCAGTTGGATCTGCTCCAGCGTCACGACGCTCACCGGGGCCAGCGCATCGATAGCGCGTTCCTGCGTCTTCGATGCCGATACGGTGATTTCATCCAGCGATTGACTGTTGCCTGCAACCTGCGCGCGGGCATCGCGAAGCTGTTGGACAGCGGCAGGCGCCGCCTGCGCAGCGCGCTTCTTCTTGGCAGGTTTCGGCCTCTGCGGCTGGACTGCCCCATGCGGTGGCTCCTGTGCCAAGCCTGGCTGCGACACCAGCAACCCCAATGAAACGATCGACGCACCCAGCAACAAGCCGCGCGTCATCCTGGCCCCGAAAACCATCCTAATTCCCCCAGCGCAAAGTTCAACAGGCATGGCTGGCTGGCGCTGCGGAAACGCAGGGGCTTGCTGGCTTTCGAAAAGACATCCGACGGCATTTGCCATCGTACTGCCATTTTCAATTACGTAGAGGGAACAAACCGGTCAAGCAATCGCGCGGCTGTTTATATCAATTGTAGATTGCCTCGCTTGGCGAAGCCGGCCAATAAAAACTATAAGTCGGAGGCACAAAGGATAGTTCGACCGAATGACGACAGCCCCTCGCGACGAAACCCACGACGGCCCCCAAGCTCCGGCGGCGACCAGCGGCGCCGAACGCCACATTTCCGTACAGGCCAACCGGATCGATAGCGGCGACCTGTTCGAGACCGGCCGTGAAATCACGATTGCTCATGGCCACGAGACCTATCGTCTGCGGCTGACGTCGCAGAACAAGCTCATCCTCACCAAGTGATGCCCTCATGACATCCCGCCGCAGCCGCTTCCGCCTGATGACGCTGCTCACCGCGGCGACCTGCCTGATGTCGATCGCGTCCGCCAGCGCCGAAGACGTCATCGTGCACGATGCGCGCGGCCACGATGTGACCATTGGCCATCCGACCCGCATCGTCGCCGTCGGTGGCGCCCTCACCGAGATCCTCTATGCGCTGGGGGTCGAGGATCGCATCGTCGCTATCGACAGCACCAGCCTCTACCCGCCGCAGGCGATGGCCGACAAGCCCAATGTCGGCTACATGCGCCAGCTCTCCGCCGAGGGCATCCTCGGACTGCACCCGCAACTCGTGCTGGCGATCGCCGGCTCCGGGCCGAAGGAGACCATCGACGTCATCGATGCCGCCAAGGTACCGCTGATCGTCGTCCCCGAAACGTTCAGCGAAGACGGCATGCTGCAGAAGATCCGCATGGTGGCGCGCGTCGCCGGCGTCGAGGCGCGGGGCGAATGCCTTGCCGACGCGGTCGCGCAGGATCTCGGCTGGCTGCGCCGGTTGCGCGCCAAGGTGACGACGCCGCCACGCGTGATGTTCGTGATGTCGCTGCTCGACGGCCGCGCCATGGCGGCCGGGCGGCATACGGCCGCCAACGAGATCATCACGCTTGCCGGCGGCGTCAATGCGATCGACGACTTCGACGGCTACAAGATCATCAATGAAGAGGCGATCGTCGCGGCGCGCCCGGACCATGTGCTGGCGATGGAGCGCGGCAAGGAACAGCTCAAGGCCGAAGCGGTGTTCGCCAATCCGGCCTTCGCCCTAACACCGGCGGCGCGCGCCAGAAGCTTCGTCGCTATGGACGGCCTCTACCTGCTGGGATTCGGCCCGCGCACGGCCGCGGCGGCGCGCGATCTTGCCGCCAGGCTCGATCCGGCATTGGCGGCGGAGGCGGCCCGCTTCAAGCCGGCATCGCTGACCATCAATTGCCGCCAGTGACATGACAATGGCCGACGCCCAACGGATGGCTGCGGTGACGCTGGCCCGGCGCGCGCACCGGCCACGCGCGCTGCCGGTGCTCGGCGTGCTGCTGTTGGCGCTGCTGCTGGCGATGCTGCTCGCCGCAGCGATCGGCGCCGCCGGCATTCCGCTGGCGCGGCTGCCCGCCGCGCTCGGCCTTGTCAGCGCATCGCCCGGTGACGCCTTGGCGGCACGGGATCAACTGATCCTGTGGTCGATCCGGCTACCGCGGATCGCCATCGCGGCAATGATCGGTGGTCTGCTCGGCTCCGCCGGCACGATCATGCAGGGGCTGTTCCGCAATCCGCTGGCCGATCCGGCGCTGGTCGGCGTCTCCAGTGGCGGCGCTTTCGCTGCCGCTGCCGCCATCGTCGTCAGCGACGGCCGTTTCGCCAGCCACCTTGCGGTGCTGCAACCGGTGCTGTTGCCCATGGCTGCCTTCATCGGGTCACTCGCGACGACGATCGTGTTGTACCGCATCGCCAGCCGCAGCGGACGGACCTCGATCGCCATCTTCCTGCTCGCGGGCCTTGCCATCGCCGCCATCGCCAATGCCGGCATCGGCCTCCTGGTGTTCGTCGCCGACGACCGCCAGTTGCGCGACATCACCTTCTGGCTTCTCGGTTCGCTCAGCGGCGCCACCTGGACCAAGGCAGCCACGCTGGCGCCGATCATGGCCGTCGCGCTGGTGGCGATGACATTCATCCATCGCGGCCTCGACATCCTGATCCTCGGCGAATCCGAAGCCTTTCATTCCGGCGTCGATGTCGAACGGCTGAAACGGATCTGCATCGTGCTGGTCTCCGCAATGACCGGCGCCGCAGTGTCGGTGTGCGGCGTGGTCGGCTTCGTCGGAATCGTGGTGCCGCATCTGTTGCGGCTGGTGATTGGCCCCGGCCATCGCCTGCTGCTGCCGGCCTCGGTCGGGCTCGGCGCGACCCTGATGATCGGCGCGGATACCATGGCCCGCAGCATCGTCGCGCCGGCGGAGATGCCGATCGGCATTCTCACCGCCGCGGTGGGCGCGCCGATATTCCTGCTGATCCTGCTGCGCCAGCGCGGGCTGGTCGGGCTGTGAGCGCCGCGCTCGAGACATCGCAACTGTCGATGGCCGTCGGCCGTGCCACATTGCTCGACCGCGTCGATCTGTGCATCCGCGGCGGCGAGACGCTGGCCATCGTCGGTCCCAACGGCGCCGGCAAATCGACCTTGCTGCGCCTGCTGTCGGCGGATCTGGTGCCCAACGCCGGCGCCGTCCGGCTGCAAGGCCGCGCACTCTCCTCTTACGCGCCTGCCGAACTGGCGTTGCGGCGCGCGATGCTGTCGCAACACGTCACGGTGAGCTTTCCCTTCACGGTGCGCGAAATCGTCGCCATGGGCTGCAGCAACAGGCCGGGTGCAGCGGTGCAGGCGCTGGTGGATGCGGCCATCGACGAGGTCGGGCTGGACGCGCTGCGCAACCGCGAACTGCCGACCCTGTCGGGCGGCGAACAGCAGCGCGCCCATCTCGCCCGGGTGCTGGTGCAACTGGCCTGCGGCGAGCGCGTCCATGGACCGGGCATCCTGCTGCTCGACGAGCCCACATCGAGCCTCGACCTGCGCCACCAGATTGCGCTGGTCGAGATCGCGCGACGCCGCGCGCGCAACGGCACGGCGGTCGTGGCCGTGCTGCACGATCTCAATCTCGCCGTGCGATTCGCCAACCGCATCCTCGTGCTCCACGGCGGCAAGGTGGCGGCTGAAGGCACCCCCGTTGAGACGATCAGCAGCGCAATCGTCAGGCGCGCCTTTGAAATCGACGTTACCGTAGAGCGCACCACAGAGGGGCTACCGTTTGTATTGCCGCAGAGCATGCGGCAGGTTTCCTCGCCAGGCGCCCATTTTTAAGTGCGGAACCTGACTTTTTTTCTGAACCGCTGAAGTGCTCGGGCATTGCCTCCGTGAACAACCACGGAGAAAACCATGGGTCATCATCGCGGTACCGCGCTTGTCGTCGAGAACGATGAAATGCAGCGCATGCTTGTCAGCGTGCTGCTGGAAGAGAGCGAGATGGAGGTCATCCAGTGTGAAAGCGGCGAGGCAGCAATGCTGGTGCTTGCCTCCGCAGGTGACAGCGTCTCGCTGGTGTTCACCGACGTGGAACTCGCCGGACTCATGGATGGCATCGAACTGGCGCATGTCGCGCACACGCAATTTCCTGATGTGCGCATCGTGGTCACGTCCGGGGCGCCACGCGCCCGCGAACTGCCCGACGGCACCACCTTCATGGCCAAGCCGTGGAGCCCGATCGACCTGCTGCGCGAGGCCGAGAAGTCGATACACTGACAACACCGGCGACTTGCAATGATGCTGTGCTGCGGCGATAGTTCCGCACACTGCTTCTTGCAACGGTCTGGTATCGCGCATGACATTCGATCTTCTGATCCGCCACGCCAACCTCCCCGACGGCCGGACGGATCAGGACATTGCCATCGGTGGCGGTCGCATCCTGGCCGTGCAGCCGGCCATCGTCGGCGGCGCCACACGCGTGATCGACGCCGCCGGCTACCTGGTGTCTCCCCCGTTCATCGACGTCCACTTTCACATGGACGCAACATTGTCGCTAGGCCTGCCCCGGCTGAACGTCTCCGGCACCTTGCTGGAAGGCATTGCGCTGTGGGGCGAGTTGAAGCCGCTGCTCACCTATGAGGCTCTGGTCGAACGCGCGCTACGCTATTGCGACCTTGCGGTTACCCAAGGCCTGCTCGCCGTGCGCAGCCATGTCGACATCTGCGACGACAGCCTGCTCGCCGTCGATGCGCTGCTCGACGTCAAGCGCCAGGTCGCACCGTATCTCGATCTCGAACTTGTGGCGTTTCCGCAGGATGGCTATTTCCGTTCGCCGACCGCGGCGGCCAATCTCGCCCGCGCCCTCGACAAGGGCGTATCCGTGGTCGGGGGCATCCCGCATTTCGAACGCACGATGGCCGACGGCGCCGCCTCGGTGAAGGCGCTGTGCGAGATTGCAGCAAAGCGAGGCCTGCGCGTCGACATGCATTGCGATGAAAGCGACGACCCGCTGTCGCGGCATATCGAGGCGTTGGCCTATGAGACGCAGCGGCTCGGCCTGCACGGCCGCGTCGCCGGCTCGCACCTGACCTCAATGCATTCGATGGACAATTACTACGTCTCGAAGTTGCTGCCATTGATGGCCGAAGGGGGGTTGCTGCGATTGCCAATCCGCTGATCAACATCGTGCTGCAGGGCCGCCACGACTCCTATCCGAAGCGCCGCGGCATGACGCGGGTGCCGGAGATGCGGCCCATGGGCATCAACGTCGCGTTCGGCCAGGATTGCTGCATGGATCCGTGGTATTCCCTGGGCTCCGCCGACATGCTGGAGGTCGCCCATATGGGACTGCACGTGGCGCAGATGACCAGCCGCGAGGCGATGCGTTACTGCTTCGAGACCATCACCACCAATCCGGCGAAGATCATGGGCATCGAAGGCTACGGCCTCGATGTCGGCTGTAACGGCGATCTGGTGCTGCTGCAGGCCCGCGATCCCATCGAGGCGATCCGCCTCAAGGCCACGCGCCTCGCCGTGGTCCGCCGCGGCCGCGTCATAGCAGAAACGCCGGCCCGGATCGGCCGTCTGGCCCTCGACGGGCGCCCCTCCGGCGTTGATCCCGCCGCTTACGCGCCGCCGGCATAGTCCGGGTATCGGACTGCACCGGCGTCACAAAAATCGGGCATCTCGTTCATTGCGCGTTAACGCAAGGCAGACAGCCGGCGATCCCTGGCGGCTTCTCAATTGCTGGGAATGCCGTCTTGGACTAGAAGCATGACGAGATATCAGTGCCCGACGGCATGGAGGACAGTCCCGTGGGGATCACCGGCGACCCGGATTCGACCGAGGACTTGGTGCCAACCATACGAACGGCTCCGAAGGCCGGGCGCCGGGCTCGGCCCGCTGCAGCCGCAGACGGCAGTTCACGAAAGATCCTGCGCGCATTGCTGGCATTCTCCGTCGAAAGACCCCGACATTCCGCGGAAAGCCTCGCCGAACAGATCGGCCTGCCACTGTCGTCGACCTATCGCTATCTGGCCATCCTGCGCGAGGCCGAACTGATCGATGAAGACGGACGCGGATCCTTCGTGCTGGCGCCGCGCGTGATCGGCCTCGCGCAGGCGGCGCGCGCAGGCACCGACCTCGCGTCAGTGGCTCGCCCGCACATGAAACGATTATCGCAGGAGACCGGTGAGACCGTGATCCTGGTGCGCCGGTCCGGCGACCGCGCCGTCTGCATCGAGCGGGTCGAGTCGTCGTCGCGCATTCGTCTGACCTTCGACGTCGGCACAGCCCTGCCGCTGCATCGCGGCGCGGCGCCCAAATTACTGCTCGCGCATCTGTCGCCAGCCGAACGCGATACGGTGCTGGATGAAGTGGTTTCCCGCGATCCCGGTTTCGGTCCGCACCGCAAGGCGCTGGTGAACGAGCTCGCGGTGATCCGGGAACGCGGGTGGTCGGAGTCGCATGCCGAGATCAGCTCGCATGTCTATGCGGTGGCGGATGGCATCAAGGATGCGAACGGCATCGTGGCTGCGCTGTCCATTGTCGCCCCGGCGTTTCGGACGCCACGCGCGGCACAGATCAAATTGCGCGGCCATCTGGAGGCCGCGACGCGTGACGTCACCAAAGCCTATATCGCAGTGACGTTCTGATGCGCAGTCGAAAAACTATCGACGCGGCTTCGGCAGGCGCAGCATGTAAGTCTCGTTGCCGGCGAGGCCGCTGATCACCGCCTTGCCGGCGCTGACGCGGATATCGCGGCGCTTGCCGTCCCAGCCCCAGAGTTCGGCGCGCTCGGCCCATTCGGGCAGTTGCACCTCCCATACCGTGCCTGGCGTCTCGGTCCATCCCGGCAGGTCCTGCCAGACCATGAGTTGCGCGCTGTCGTTTTCGAGCGTGAACCGACCGGCACGGACGTCCAGTGCGGTGAACGTCATGTCACCGGCGAGAGCAAGGACCGTGCGCAACGTCTTGGCACGTGAATCCGGCTTCCACGGGGCTTCCGAAGCCGCCATCGCATAGCCGGGCCCTTCGAACCTGCCAGTGTCGCCCAGATTCCACGGCAACGCCAGCACTGTCGCCGACCGTTTCCCGTCGGAACCGACAACACCCACCTCGTCCCAGAACGCGGTCAGGAACAGGCGCGCGGCAAGATTCGGATCTTCCCATGCGCCATCGCGCGAAACATTGAATTCGGTCGCGTAGAAATTGATATCACGCTTCAGCGCCATCGCCGCCTTGACGCGATCGAAGCACGTCTGCGCGGAGAATTCGCGGCCCCGGGTCAGCGGGTACCACTTCGCGTTGTAATAGGTGTGCAGATCGATGCCATCGAGGCGCCCGTCCTCAAGCAGGCCGGCGATCGCCGGACCATAGCCACGCAGCGTCGCATCGGCAGCCGAATTGCAGGTTGCGAAGCCCCCCGGCACCACGCGCAACGTGGCATCGATGCTGTGCACGCCGTCGGCGAAGCCGGCCAGCGCATCCCGGTAGTCATCACGCGGAATATTGGCCAGCACGTCCGGCTCGTTGATCGCGGTAAACACCGTCGCACCCCATCCGTATATACCGTTTTCACGGGCCCATTCACCATTCGGACGAAAACGTCGCGAAAGAACCTGTCCGGCGGCGAACCAGTCGTCGTACGATCCGATCGGTTGCGGCCGCTCCAGGAATTGGTAGCTGCCATCATATTCGAGCAGAATAATCGGGGTGATGCCGTGTCGGTGGGCTTCACGCATCGCGGCATCGAAATTGCGAGGAGTCGGCTTGCGATCGAGATCCCGCCAGCCATATGAGTTCACCCGTCCAAGCTTGGCGCCGACGCCGCGGAGCGCCTGGTACATTTGCGCCGTCGGAGCACCGGTCAAATGTGTCACGATGTTTCCGCCCCCGACGCGATCACGCAGCGTTGAATTCTGCGCGGTTGCGTCGACTGCGAAAGCCTGCGAGCCCATCAAAAGCGCGGCGAGAACAATTGCGACGGCGACCGGATTTTCTCGAAGCTGAGACATTTTCCCTCTTAGGCTACGGACCATGACATTCGAGATCGTCCAAATTGTGCAGGAGTTGAGTACGGTCGGCGGCGTCGAAACCGTAGCCTTCGAATTGGCGCGCGCTTTCGGCCGTGCCAAGATCCCGAATACCGTGCTGGCCAGCGCAGTGGACGGTCCGGTCGCCAGCGGCACCACCATCGAGCGGATCGCGCCCTGGTTGTCGCACATTCCCACCCGTGGCGTATTGCGACACCTCGGTCGCCTGTTCGTCGTACCTATCTTCACCATCCTGGCCACCCGCGCCATCGCCAGACATCCCAACGCGGTAGTCCTCAGCCATGGTGACAGCCTGAAGGGCGACGTGCTGGTGGTCCATGCCGTCAACGCCCAAAGCCTTGCCGAAAAGCGCAACGCCAACATCTGGTGGTGGTTGCTCAATCCCATGCATCTGTGGATCGGCCTGCGCGAGCGGTGGATGATCGGTGGCCTGCGCTACCGGATGTTCGTGGCTGTGTCGCCCCGCGTATCCACCGAACTGCAATCTCTCTATTCGGTGCCGCTGTCGCGCATCCGCATCATTCCCAACGGCATCGATATAGGCCGCTTCAGGCTGGACCCGGATGCCCGGCTGTCCATTCGCAGGGAGTTCGGCATTCCCGCCGACGCCAGGCTGCTGCTGTTCGCCGGACATGAATTTCGACGCAAGGGGCTGGCCCATGCGATCGGCGCGCTGGAGCGTCTCGGTTCCGATGTCTGGCTGCTTGTGGTCGGTTCGGACAACCCCGCTCCCTATCGCAAGCTCGCCCCCACCGCCGGCAGTCGCCTTGTGTTTGCCGGCCCACGGTGCGACATGCCGGCGCTGTATGCCGCAGCCGACGCGCTGTTGCTGCCCACCGCCTATGAGACCTTCTCGCTGGTCTGCATGGAGGCGATGGCCTGTTCGGTGCCGGTGTTCGCCACTCCGGTCGGCGGCATCGAGGACTATCTCGTCGACGGCGTGAATGGCTATCGGATTGCCAGGAATGCCGATGACATTGCCGGCAAGATCGGTCGCGCATTTTCCGACGCCGCGTTGATGGAGCGCATGCGCGACGGTGCGCGCGCCACATCGCTGAATTACGGCTGGGACCACATCGGCGCGCAGTACATCGAACTGCTGAAGCAGGTGCATGCTGCCAAACCAAATCCTGTCGCGACCGCGGTTGCGGTCGGCAGCCGAACCCAAGGCTGCCGGCGCCGCTATGACTGCCCCCTGCCGGCGGCGGCGAGGCAGGCCGACGCCAGGACATGCGATACCGCCTCGTAGGTGAACCGGGCCTCGACATTGTGCCGCGCCGCGGTCCCCCGAGCGCTACGCAGCGCGGGATCGTCGGCGACCTGTTCGAGCAGCTTCGCCAGTGCCCCGGGATCGCGCTCGGGCACGATCCAGCCGCCATCTCCGACCACGCTGGGAATGGCGCCGCATTCCGAGCCGATCACCGGAATGCCGCAGGCCTGCGCCTCGACGATGACCCGGCCGAATTGCTCGCGTACGGATTTGGTTGTCCGCGTGAGGAGTACCATGATGTCGAGGCTGCGCATGAATGACGCGACCTCGGCGGGCGTTCCCCAGCCCTGGAAGCTGACACGCTCGCCGAGGCCGAGTTCCGTCACGCGCTGCCGCAGCCGGTCCTCATGCGGGCCTTCCCCCATGATCGCCAACGAGACCGGGACCGCCGCGCGCGCCATCGCATCGAGCGCATCGTCGAGGCCCTTTTCCTCGATCAGCCGACCGACATAGCCGATGCGCAGGCCGGATCGCATGGATTCTGCAACCGGCATATCCGGTGCGGGGAAGAAGCTGGTCAGGTCGACGCCGTAGCCGATCGGAGTGACCGGACCGCGATAGCCGCGGGCGCGCACCACCGCCGTGGCGTCCGGACTGCGGGACAGCACGTGATCGGTATGCTGCAGCACCTGCTTGCGGATAGCCTCGAACGGCGGCGGCAGGCGCTTGAGGATGTTCTGGTCGACCTCCATCACCAGCGCGGCGCGCCCCTTCAGCACGCGCGCCTGCAGCGCCACGACGCTCCACGGCTCCTCCCACAGATGCACCACATCCGGATCGATTTCGCGGATCAGCCGGCGCAGGCCAGGATAGAAATGCAGATACCACCCCATCGGGCCGGCCCGCGGCAGCCGGATCGGTAGCACATGAATCTTCAGCGCGGGATCGTCGGACGGCGTACCGACGAAGCTGCGGCCAAACTCCTTCCAGACGGCGGGCACCACAAGATGGACGTCGACATCGTCGCGCGCCGCCAGCGAATGGTAGCGCAGGCGACCGCCTTCGCTACTCACCGCCGGATGGGCGATCGACAGAATTTTCAGACGAGCTTGTCTAGACACGCCCGGTCATCCGCGCCGCGGCGCCGGTCACGCCCGTCAGATGAAGCTCCATCGTCGCCAGACTGCGATGGCCGCCATTGATCGTGTTGCGCGGCAGCTCGAACGGTTGCTGTCCGCTGCGTACCAGCCCCTTGCGCGTCGTTGCCGCGCTGGCAAATCCGGCCCGGCGGGCGATGTCGAAATCGCGCGGCCCGCAATCAAAGGCGCGGCCATAGGGAAATGCAAAGTGTCGGGCCGCGACGCCGAGCCGCTCGATCAACCGTTCGCGGCTGCCCTGCAATTCGGCCAGCGCATCCGCTGGCGCCAGCGACGAAATCCGGGCGTGGCTGACGGTGTGTGCGCCGATCTCGACCAGCGGATCGTCGCGCAGCGCTTCCAGCATCTCCCAGGAAATCGCGTGCTTCCAGTGCATCGCCTCGATGTCGATATCGTTGCGTTTGCAGAACGTTGCATATTCTCCAGCGGCCTGCGGACCGTCCCATGCCGCCGCGATGCGGTGAAAGGCCGCCTGCTTGCGCTCCGGCGTGCTGACGTCGATATCACCGTCCTCCAGCGCCACCCGATCGTGCCGCAGCAGCACATCCTCGAGTCCGGCGGCCCACAGCGCCAGCGTTGCGTCGGGAATGCCGGTAGTAACAAACAGGGTCACCGGAACGCCATGGCGGCGAAACAGCGGGACCACCTCCTCGAACGTATCGCGGTAGCAGTCATCCACCGAGAAATTGACGAAACGGTCATTCGGCTTGCCGAGCTGGGCGCGACGCAGCGCCTCCTCCATCGTCACCACATCCCAGCCGCGCTCCGTCAGATATGAGAGGAAGGTGTCGAGAAAATCGAGATCGAGATAGAAATCGCGGTTCGGCAGGGTCTCCCAAACCTTTGAAGGCGCGGCACGATGAAACGTCATCAGGCAGCCACGCGTGCCGGTGAAAAGGTCGGCAGCCATCGTGATCGGCCGGACCAATGTCTCGGAGGCCGCCATCCGTTTCGCCATCGCTGACAATATCTGCTTCATTGACGAGCTTCCCGAGCCGAAACCGGCTGCCTATCCCGAATACAAACGATCAATTCAAACAACCCCGGCGAGCAGCATCCTATCACGCGCCGCCGCGTCGAGGCCGAGCGACAAAATGTCCGAAGCGCCGCATTCGGCAGATATCGACGAGAAGGTTAATCGCGACATTCGCATCACCGGCGCCAAATGGTGACGGCCACTCGAAATTCCGTTCATTGTTAAGAAATCGTCTCTGCATCCCCGCCGTGAAGGAAGCGCGGCGCCGACGACAGCAGCACCGCAAAGGTCCAGAAGAAGAAGCCATTCTCACCGGACGTGATATTGGCCAGCGGCAGCCGCACCAGCGCGCCGCAGCCGAGCGCGCCGATGACGATCGCCTCCGCTCCGCCGTCCTGCCACGCCACCCACAGCGTTGTCAGCGCCGCCCAGACCAATGCGGTCAGGCAAACCAGGCCGACCACAATGCCCATCATGAGCCAGCAAGCCACGATCATGCCGTCGACCGGCATCGCTCCCGCGCTGCCGACATCGGTGGTGGTGAAGCCTGAGCCGATCAGCGAGCTGTCCGGCATGTTCCACAGCGTGACGAATTCATCCATCCGCTCCTGCGCGCTGCCGTCCTTTGCGCCCTCGCCCAGCGAGGCAAAGCGATCGCTGATCATGTCGCCGAACGGCGTCAGCGTCGCTGCCAGAACGACCACCGCCACGGTCCCCACCAGGATGAAGCCGGCTTTGCGGCGCGTGGTGTTGAACAGCAGGCAGAACAGGATGCCGACCGCCAGCGAGATCCACGCCGTGCGGTAGGACGACAGCAGCAGAGCGAAGGCGGCGGGGCACACCAGCAGCAGCAATTCCCAGCGCAGCCGGGAGAAGCACACCACGATCAGGCCGATCGCGGTGAAGGTCGCGAAACTCGCCGGCCCGTTCATCGTGCTGAAGGTACGAACACCGTAGGGCACCGGCTGGCCGACCGAGGGAATCGATGCGAGCTGCATCCAGTAAATATCCCAGCTCGGCGGGTCGACATACTGGAAGATGCCGTAGATGCCGATGATCGGCAGGATGATGAGAAACGCCGGGGCTGCCGCCTGCACCATTTCGTCGCGGTCGGCATGTGCGATCAGCGCCGCCGCATAGATCAGCGGTGCGGTCCATTTCAACGCCCCTGAGGCGGCGCTCATCCAGTCGGCCTGCATGATCGACAGCGCGGTGGCATAGGCGACGCAGCCGCCGACCACCAGAAGCGGCACCATCACCGGGCTCGGCCCGCGCGACGAATTCAGCAATCGCAGCAGTCCTGGCGCCGGCGCCAGGATGGCCAGCATCGGACCGATCAGCAGCAGGCCGGACTGATCGAAGCCAGCGGACAGGTCGACAACCCGGCGCACGAACGGCGCGAAGGCAAACAGCACCAGCATGGATTGCAGATGCGAGGCCGCACCTTGCTGCCATGCGTACCAGCCGAGCGCGGCACAGCCGAGCACGAACAGCGGCTTGGCGAGGCCGCCCAGCGCGCCGCCGAGCACAGCCGTTCCGACGATCAGCGCCGCTGCGGCCAGCCAGCCGGGCAGCGGCCAGATGCCGATACGGAACGCGGGAACTGCTCCCACGCTCATGCCGCGGCTCCCGCGCCCAACCGACCGATCACGCCGGAGATGGATTGCAGCATCTGCGCCATGCCGTAATGCGAACGCGCACGGGCGACTGCGTAAGCGACCTGTCCGTTGAGGTCGGCGGGCCGCGACAGCACCCGCTTCACCGCGCGCGCCAGCGACTCGGAATCGTCGGGCGGCACCAGCGTGCCGGCCTTGCCGGCTTCCAGAATGTCCGACGCCGCCCCGGCATCGGTGGCGATCACCGGCACGCCGGCGAGCATCGCCTCGACCAGGGTGCGGCCGAACGGTTCGGGATCGATCGAGGGATGGATCACCGCATCGACGGCGCTCATCAGCCGCGGCACATCGCTGCGCTGGCCGAGAAAGTGGACGCGGTCGGCAAGACCAAGTTCATCCACGAGCTTGCTGAGACGCGTCGCATAGGCCTGTTCGCCGAACAGCGCGTCGCCGGCAATGATGCAGCTCACGCCGGGCAGCTGCGCCAGCGCCTGTAGCACCACGTGCTGTCCCTTCCACGGCGCCAGCCGGCTGAACACACCGATCAGCGGGCCGGTGGGCAATCCCAGTTGCTGCCTGATCTCGGCCGGCGACTGGCTTTCCGGCGTGACGTCGAGGCCGTTGGCAATGACCTCGACCAGATCCTGGCGGCCGCCTTCGGCGACGAAGGCGGCCGCCGCGGCCTGCGACGGCACGATCACCTTCGATGCGCAAGAATTGGCGAGCAACACCTGAACGCGGCGCTGCATGGCGCCGAAGTGGACGCCGCTGATGATGTCGTGCAGGTGCCAGACCAGCGGGCGCCGCGCCAGGGTGGCGGCGATAGCGGAGAGCACAAAGGCCTTCTGCGAATTGGCGTAGACGATATCGCGACTGCGCGCGGCGCGGGCGACTTCAAGAACGATGGCGCAGAGCCGACCGACCAGCGGCACCACCCTGAGGATCGAGCTGTCGCGTCGCACGCCGCCGAGGCCCTGGCCCCAGCGCGAGACGGTGACGTCGAGTTCCCGGCTTGCCAGCGCCTGGCGCAGCGGACCGTCCTCGAACAGAAAGGCCGACGCGCCCACCCAGGGCTGCACCACGTCGAGCAGCACCAGTTCGGCGCCCGAGACCTGTCCGGTGTGACTGACGAACATCACCCGCGGCGCAGGCATCACGTCGCCCTGAGATAGGCATCGACCGCCGGCTCGGCCGGACGGGCGGACGCATCCGGCTTCATCATGGTCATGGCGATGCCGAGCACCTTGCCGCCGGCCGCCTTGATGGCGCTGGTGGTCGCCACCGCCTCGCCGATGGAGAAACTGCCGGCCCGCATGCTGAGCAGCACGCCGTCGACCTGCCGCGCCAGCACGCCGACATCCATCAGCACGGCCGGAATCGGACCGTCGACCAGCACGACTTCGTAACTCTGGCTCCACAGCAGCAGGTCGGACATCTGCCTGCGGCGCAGCAGATCGAACTGGCTGGAGGCCGGGCCGGCGGCGATCACGTCCAGATTCGGAATCGAAGTGCGGACCACCACGTCGCCCGGTTGGGCGTCGCCGAGCAGCACGGCCTGCAGTCCGCGTCCTCCGGCAAGCGCCAGCGCCGCCTCGAAGCGCGGCGTGCGCAAGTCGCATTCCACGGCCAGCACTTTGCGCCCGGCGATGGCGAGATGCTGCGCCAGCGCCAGCGTCAGGAATGTCTTGCCCTCGCCCGCGCCAGGCGCGGTCATCAGGATCTTCTGGCAGGCCCCGGCTTTGGCCCCAACCGCCAGGCCAGCGGCGAGATCGCGCAGCGCCGCCTGATAGGCGGGGTCCTGCTGCGCCACCGAGAGCGAGCGGACCAGCGACAGGCCGGATTGCCCGGCAAGGATGGCACTGATCGGCGACTCCGGCACGTCATTGGCGATCACCGGCAGCCGCGCCAGGATCGACGCGCCGGTCACGACGGAAAGTTCAGTGGCGCGCTCAACCGGTGTCGCGACCGGTTTCGCAACGGCGGCCGTGACCGGTGGCGGCGTCGGCGCCGCTGCCGGTGACAGCGGCGGAGCAGCAGCCGGCGCCGGAATTGCCGGCAATGGCGCGGCCGGCTTTGCCGGCGCGGCGATCGCAGAAGCGGCCGCAGGCGGAGCGACAGCGACGGCCGGTGTCGCAGCCACCGGCGCGGCCTTGCGCGGCAAGGCCGGGCGTGTGGGCAGCCAGGCGGCGGCGGGCTTCAGCCGATCCCCGAACAGCACGGCAGCAAGGGCCAGCAGCAGGCCGATGGTCCCGCCGGCCGCGAGGAACGGGATCTTTTTCGGGAAGAACGGTTTGTTCGGTAACTCCGCGAGGCTGACCAGCCGGGTGCTGCCGAGCAATACCCGGCGCTCGGTCTCCAGCTCGCTGGTGCGCTTGTAGAGCTCGGCATATTGCTGGCGCTTGATTTCGGTGTCGCGCACCATGCTCTCGATCGAGGCCTCGTCGGTGGTGGCCGACCCGACCTCCGCCTTCACGGCATCGACCTGCTTGCGCAGCGAGGTCACCAGCGCGTCATTGGCGTCATAGGTCTTTTGCGCGCTCGCCGCGATGCTGGCGATCTCGGCAGTCAGCCGTTGCTGCACCAGGTCGCGTTCGCGCTCCAGCGCGCGCAGCGCCGGATGCCGCGGGCCCAGCACGTTGGATTGGCTCGCCGGCTGTGCACTCACCACCGTGAGCTGCTGCTTCAGATCCGCCACCGCACGGCTCGACAGCACTGACGGCGCGTCGCTGGCGCCGCGCGACTGGTTGGCCTTGATTTCCTGCAGCCGCGCCGCGGCGTCGGCGCGCGCCGCCTCGGCCACCGACAGTTGCTGGCTGATGCTGGTCAGGCGCTCCGAGCTGATCGGCGCGGTGGCGCCGCGGGCCAGGCCCTTGTTGCGCCGGAATGCCTGGATCTTGGCATCGGCGTCGCGCAACTGGGTGTCGAGCTGGGCCAGTTCCTTGCGCAACCACGAAGCCGCGACCTCGCGGCTGTTCGATCCGGCGGCGCGCTGGTCCTCGAGGAAGGCGTTGGTCAGCGCATTGGCCATGGTCTGCGCGACCTCGGGGATCGACGACTGGTAGGAAATATTGATGACCCGCGAGCGGCCGACGGCACCGATGGCGTAGCGGTTCTGCACGTAGTCGACGAAGTCTGCGCTGTCGGTCTGCATCCGATCGCAGATGCTTCCGCCGCGGGCGGCACGACAATCTGCGACCGCGGCATCGAGCACGCCGGGCAGCGCCATCGCCAGTCGCATCACCCGCGGCGAGCGGATCACCAGCAACTGGCTCTCGAGGTCGGCGGGATCGCCGATCTTCTGTGCCCAGGCCGCGGAGGTCGAGTTGTTGCCAAGCTCCTGCTCGGCGACGATCACCGAGCCGGTGGCGAGGTAGCGCACCGGCAGCACCAGAAGTGCGATGACCGTCAGCACCAGCACGCCGCCAAGCACTGCGGCGACTAGGCCGCGGCGCTGCCAGATCCGCTGCACCAGACCCGGCTCCCGGGTTTCGTTGCTGTCAGTCGCGTCCATTGTGGTTGGGTGCCTATCAGTCATTGCGGCCATCAGGCTGAGACACGGGATGGCAGTGGACGGCCGGATTTGACGTCGAGACCGGAGCGGCTCTGCTCCATGGCGCCTTCGACCACCGCCATGAACTCAGCACGAAACCGCTCGGCAGAGAACTGGCTGGCCTGCGCCCGGCAGTCGTCGCGCGAGAAGAGTTGTTCCTGCGCCACGAAGGCGCGCACGCACTCGGCGATCGCTGCAGGCTCCGCCGTGTCGAACAGCATGCCGGTGCGGCGGCCGAGCGCGGTCGACACCGTCTCGCGCGCGCCGCCGCGTCCCAGCGCCAGCACCGGCGTGCCCTCGGACTGCACCTCGACCACGATGATGCCGAAGTCTTCCTCCGCCGCGAACACGAAGGCGCGTGCCGTCGCCATCAGCCGGCGCAGCTCGGCGTCGCTGACAAAGCCGGCGAAGCTGACATTCGGCGTTGCCAGCGCCTTGAGGCGCGCCGCCTCCGGGCCGTCGCCGGCCACGATCAACTGTTCGTCCGGCAGGTCCGCGAAGGCGCGCACCACCGCTTCGATCTTCTTGTAGGGCACCAGCCGGCTGGCGGCGAGAAAATGCCGGCCGACCGGCAGTTCTACTGATAGCGCCGACAGGGTCACCGGCGGATACACCACCTGGGCGACGCGGCCGTAGATCTTCAGAATCCGGCGCGCCACGAATCTCGAATTGGCGATCATCACGTCCGGACCGTGCGCGGTGCGCGCGTCCCACATCCGGATGTTGTGCAGGATCAGCCGCGCGATCATGCCCTTCAGCCCGCGCGCATAGCCGCTTTCCTTGAGATAAGCGTGCTGCAGATCCCAGGCATAGCGCATCGGCGAATGTACATAGGCGACGTGGACCTGGTTCGGCCCGGTCAGGATTCCTTTGGCCACCGCATAGCTCGACGAGATCACCAGATCGTAGTCGGAGAAATCGAACTGCTCGATGGCCAGCGGCATCAGCGGCAGATAGGAGCGATGGCGGCTGGCGATGAACGGCATCTTCTGCAGGAAGCTGGTGTGCGTCTGCCTGATGCCGATCTTGGCGCGATCTTCCGGCGTCAGCACATCGAACAGGGTGAACACGTCGGCATCGGGATAGCAGTGCAGGATCTCACGCAGGACCTGCTCGGCGCCGCCGACGACATACAGCCAGTCATGTACAATCGCGACGCGCATCTCGTACCTCTTGCCGGCCCGGCCAACGCCGAACCCGCCGAATCTCATAGATCAACAGCAAGGCGGCACAAACGAATTTTGGCGCTTACGTTAATCCGGCAGGATGCCCTCGCGACCGACCAAATAGCGCATCGCGCGCCGCGATCGTCAACCGTCGCCGCCGCCCCCTTGCCGGATACCGGAACCGCAGTTCCGAAAGCTCTTGCCGACCGGGCGTCACGATGGCTAACGCGCTGTTCGCGCATCTTCATTTACCGATCCCTTGGTTAATATGGGGTTTAGAGCGGCGCTGCGGCTGCCCCTGCCGGCAGCGGCGCTCCCCTCCCGCCGCGCGTTCCGCCGCCGGAACTTTCACCGGCATGTGGCGTTTTGTCCCGCAGCAACGGAGTCAAGCGATGAGCATTCTGAAGTGGGCCCTGATCTTCTTTGTCGTGTCGATCGTGGCCGGCATTCTCGGCTTCACCGGCGTCTCGGCGGCCTCGGCCGACGTGGCGCGGGTGCTGTTCTATATCTTCGTGATCATCTTCGTGGTGCTGCTGATCCTGGGGTTCACCATCTTCCGGGCGTAGCGGCCGAGCTGATCTGGTAGTGCGCTCTTCCTTTTCCCCTCCCCCCGCGTCTTCGCGGTGGGGAGGGTGGCCGCGCGCAGCGCGGTCGGGTGGGGGACGCGCAGCAAACACTGCAGCGCGTGGCGCGCCCCCACCCCGGCCTCCACTTCGCCGATGCTGCGCATCGCCTTTGTTCGGCCGACCCTCCCCGCCTCGCGCGGCTGCGCCGCGCTCCGGGGGAGGGATTCTTCAGGCGCCTTGCCTGAACATCCGATTCAACTGTCAAACAGCCAAGCAACAACAATCCCGCGACGCTTGCGCGCCCGGGGTGTGCTGCATTCCCTTGCCCCCTCGAAATCGAGAGGGCGCGCGGAACGCCGGGTGCCCGATGCACCCATGGGCTTGTGCGCAAAGTGTAGTAAGCGCACAAGGCTTGCCACGGTCACACCGGACTGATCCGGCGTTCCGCGCGCGATGGTGTTAACGGCTTATTGCGTGCTCTCCCCGGCGGCCGACACGGTTTCTCGTCGCCGTCGCCTCCGGTTGAGGGTGTTCCGCGGACGGGTTGCCGCGGACTCTCCACCGGGCTTGGTGCTCACGCGGGGCACCAGGACCACACGCCTTCGCCGTCCGCGCAGCGCTGTCGTCTGCGCTTCCTCCGGTTCTCACTGGCCATTCTGGCGAGCCCTGAACCGAATTCCGCGCCTGACGCTGCTGCGTCCACCGCACCCCGCCCCGCGAACCTGACGATCGCGATACGCCCCTCTCGGTGGGGCGGGATGCGAGGGATTATAATCTTAGATGGGAAACCGTCAAGAGGAATTTCGGAATATTTTCTCTGCGCGCCTGTCGCTGCCGTTCCGTACCCCGGACGCGGTGCACTGCGCCGCGCTTGCGGCGTGGTGCGCCGCAGATCCAGGGGCCCAGCTTGTTGACATCAAGCAAGCTGGGTCCCGGGTCTGCGCAGCAGCACCGTCGGCGATGCTGCGCATCGCCTGTGCTGCAGCGCGCCCGGGACACGAAGAGCAACAGTGCGACCGGGACACGAACGACGCGGTCGCGCGCCCGGGAAACGAAGGGCGACAGCGCGCCTACCCCGCCTTCATCTCGTTCAGGCTCTTCGCCAAAATCTCGGCAAACGTCGCCGCGGCAACCGGCAGGGTGCGGCCGCGCAGCCGGCACAGCACGAGGTCGGCGGTCGGCACGTCGCGGACGTCGACCGGGCGGCTGACCAGCCCGAGTCCGAGATCGCCGGTCGGTGCGCCGATCTCGATCTGGAACGAGATCATGTTGCAGCGGAACACCAGTCCGCGCAGCATTTCGAACGAATTGGATTCGGCGAGCATGTTGAGCCGCAGGTCGCGCCGCGCGGTGACCTCGTCGAGCACCTGGCGACCGCTCAAGGTACGGTCCGGCAGCGCCGCGGGATAGTCGGCGCAATCCGACAGCCGCAGCATCTTCTTCGCCGCCAGTGGATGATCGGCGCGGCAGATCACTGCCAGCCGCTGTGGGATATGCGCGATGACCCGCAGCGACGGCCACATCGCCGGCCGATAGACCAGCGCCAGATCGACGTCGTAGGCGGCGAGCGCCGCCAGCGCCCGCTCGTGGTCCATCACCTTGAGATCGAACACCACCTTCGGATGTTTTTCGCGAAAGGTGGCGATGCGCGCCGCGAGGAAATCATGGGCCAGCGCCTGGCTGCAGGCGATCTGCACCGGGCCGCGGCGCAGGCCCCTGAGATCCTCGACCTGCGACTTCATACGCTCGGCATCGGCGATCTGGCTGCGCGCATAGCGCACGAACATCTCGCCGGCGGTGGTGAGTTTCACTCCGCGCGGCCGGCGCTCGAACAACGGCGTGCCGACCTCGGCCTCGAGATCCTGGATGCGCCGGTTCATCGCCGACGGCGTCAGGTTCAACAGCTCAGCGGCGCGGCGGATCGAGCCCGACCGCGCTACCTCCACCACATGGGTCAGCAGTTTCAGGTGCCGCATGGCGTCTCCGGACGAATTCCGAGTGATGCCTTTTCGGCACCGCTCCGTCAGAAACATAGCAGCAGATAAGCTCACTGGAACAGGCTTTACTTGTCCGAGGAGCGGCCGCGCTGAAGCCAGCACGGCCAGGGATGGCAGGCTTCAACAGGACAACAGCGATGATCGGACACCATGGATTTCGTGGACTGCGGACGCTTGCGCTCGCGCTGGCGGTAACCGCAGGCCCTTTCGCCACCGCCCAGGCACAGACCAGGATCAAGATGATCCTGAACTGGAAGTACGAGGGGCCGCAGGGCATGTTGTTCCTCGCGGACGACCGTGGCTACTTCAAAGCGGAAGGCCTCGACGTCACTTTCGACCAGGGCAACGGTTCCGGCGCCGCGGTGCCGCAGGTCGCCAACGGCGCCTATGACATGGGCTTCGGCGACATCAACGCGCTGATCGAACTGGCCGCCAAGAAGCCCGACGAGGCGCCGATCGGCGTCTACCAGATGTACAACCGGCCGCCCTTCACCGTGGCGGTGAAGGCCGGCAGCGCCATCAAGACGCCGGCCGACTTCATCGGCAAGAAGCTCGGCGGCGCCGCCAATGACGGCGCGCTGAAACTGTTCCCGGCGCTGTGCGCCACCGCCAAGATCGACTGCGCCAAGGTCGAGATCACCAACATGCAGCCGAACCTGCGCGAGCAGATGCTGATGAAGGACCAGGTCGACGGCGTGTTCGGCTACATCACCACCATCCGCTTCAGCGCCAAGCTGATCGGCGTCGATCCCGACAAGGAGTTGCGCTTCATCAAGTTCGGCGACTACGGCATGGACCTGTATTCCAACGCCATCATCGTCTCGCGCAAATTCGCCAAGGAGAATCCGGCCGCGGTGAAGGGCTTCCTCAAGGCGCTCAACCACGGCATCAAGGACGCCATGGCCGATCCCAAGGCGGCCGTCGACGCCGTCGCCAAGCGGGAATCGCTGATCAAGCAGGACGTCGAACTGGCGCGCCTCAACGCCACCTTCGCCGACGAGATGAATGCCCCGGAGATCGCCAAGATCGGCCACGGCGACATCAGCGATATCAGAATGGCCAAGGCCATCGACATCCTGGTCAGCGCCAAGGAACTGCCGCGCACGCCGAAGGTGAACGAGATCTTTGATCGCAGCTTCATGCCGCCGCTCAGCGAACGGCCGACGGCGATCAAGGCGGCGATGTGAGAACGAGACCCCTCATGGTGAGGAGCGCGCCCCTGGGCGCGTGTCTCGAACCATGAGGGATTGTGGCGCTCATCCTTCGAGACGCGCGCAAGTGCGCGCTCCTCAGGATGAGGGCTGAGTGAAACCGCAGAAAGTCATTTCCATGAACCTCTCCCTCGACAACCGCGTCGTGCTGATCACCGGCCCCGCCAAGGGCATGGGCGCCGCGATCAGCCTCGCTTTCGCTGCCGAAGGCTGCAAGCTGGCGCTGATGGGCCGCGACACCGCCGCGATTCAGCCGGTAGCCGACGAAGTGAAGGCCAAAGGCGGCCAGGCCGTCGTGATCGCCTGCGACCTGACCAGGGCCGAGCAATGCGACGCCGCGGTGGAGACCGCCAAGCAGGCGTTCGGCGGGCGCATCGACATCCTCGTCAACGTCGCCGGTGGTTCCGGGCCGATCGGCAAGACCGGCGTGCAGACCACGCCGGAGGAATTCGACGAGATCGTCACCCTCAACATGAACGGCTGCTTCCACGCCATGCGCGCGGCACTGCCCAGCATGATCGCGCAGCGCTACGGCAAGGTGGTCAATGTCGGCGGCACTTTTGGCATGCGCGGGCGTGCAGGCCGTGTCGCCTACTCGGCGTCCAAATGGGGCCTGCGCGGCATCACCAAGAGCTTTGCGCTCGAGGTCGGCCAGCACAACATCAACGTCAACTGCGTGGCGCCCGGCATGGTCGACGGCCCGCGCTTCCGCGACAAGGTCTGTCGCGACATGGCGCTGAAGCTCGGCATCTCCGAGGAAGAAGCCGCCGAGCGCCATGCCGCCGACTATGCACTGAAGCGCGTCACCGTCGACCAGGACGTCGCCAATGCCTGCCTGTTTCTGGCCAGCGACGTGTCGCGCCAGATCACCGGCGTCGACCTGCCGGTCGATGGCGGCTGGGCCATGCTGTGAGCGGAGACATGACCATGATCGCAGACCTCGTCATCAACGGCGGCACTATCGTGTCGCCGGATGCCACCTACTCCGCCAGCATCGCCATCAAGGACGGCAGGATTCTCGCCATCGGCGCGGCGGATGCGATGCCGCCGGCAAAAGAGACGCTGGACGCCAGCGGGCTGCACATCCTGCCGGGGGCCATCGACGTCCACGTGCATTTCAGGGATCCCGGCTATCCGCAGAAGGAAGACTTTGCCAGCGGCACCGCCGCGGCGGCATTCGGCGGCATCACCTGCGTGTTCGACATGCCCAACACGCTGCCGACCATCAACAATGCGCAATCGCTGGCCGACAAGCACGCCATCGCCTCGGCCAAGGCCTATGTGGATTACGGGCTCTACGCCGTGCTCGGCGAGGACAGCATCGCGCATGTACCGGCGCTGATCGACGGCGGCGTGATCGGCTTCAAGCTGTACATGGGCAACACCTTCGGCCGCATCCCCTCGCCGTCGACCGGCGCGATGCTGGAAGCCTTCGAGGTGGTGGCGCCCACCGGCAAGCGCATCTCGCTGCATGCCGAGACCAATTCGATCATGGAGCGCCGCGAGGCGCGATTACGCGCCGCAGGCCGCACCGAGCCGATCGCGCATCTGGCGGCGCGGCCTGCGGTGGTCGCGGTGGAAGCAGTCGAGCGCGCCGCGACGCTGGCGGAATGGACCGGCGCCCGCATCCACGTGCTGCATATTTCGTCGGCGGCCGAGTTGCGTCCACTTGCCGAGGCCAAGGCGCGCGGCGTCGACATTACCGGCGAGACCTGCCCGCAATATCTGCTGCTCGACGAGACCGACTACGACAAGTTCGGCGGCGTGGTGCGCGTCAATCCGCCGGTGCGCGAGAGGCCCAACCAGCAGCCGATCTGGGACGCACTGATGGACGGCACTGTGGACATGATCGCCACCGACCACGCGCCGCATGCGCCCGAGGAAAAGACACGGGCCGACATCTGGACGGTGGACTGCGGCTTCCCGGGCGTCGAGACCCAGATGCCGCTGATGCTGACGGAGATCAACAAGGGCCGCGCCACGCTGCAGGACTATGTGCGCTGGAGCGCCGAGGCGCCGGCCAAGGTCTGGGGCCTGTATCCGCGCAAGGGCACGCTGACGGTCGGCTCCGACGCCGACATCGCCATCGTCGATCTCAACCGCAAGTGGACGGTGGACGATGCCGCGATCCAGTCGACGTCGAAGATCTCGCCGTGGCACGGCCGCGCCGCCAGCGCGCTGCCGATCCACACCATCGTGCGCGGCCGTTTCGCGATGAAGGACCGAATCTTGCAGGAGGATGCGCGCGGCACCGGCCGTTCGGTGCATGCGATCCAGCAGATGCCGGTGCCGGAGCCGCGAAACACTGACAGCACCATGGCCGCCATCACCGCGCAGAAAGCCTGATCCGATGAACGCTCCGGTCGCAGTTCAAAAACCCCGCGCTGCGGACAATGTGATCGAGCTGGAGAAGGTCCGGGTCACCTTCGGCGATTCCAAACATGCTGTCACCGCGCTGGAGGAAACCTCGCTGCGCATCGACCACGGCGAGTTCGTCGCTCTGGTCGGGCCATCGGGCTGCGGCAAATCGACCATCCTCAAGCTGGTGGCGGGGACGCTGAGTGCCTCGCAGGGCCATGTGTTCGTCGCCGGCCGCGAGATTGGCGCGGGCGCCGCGCGGATTGGTATGGCGTTCCAGAACCCGACATTGCTGCCGTGGCTGAACATCCGCGACAACGTCATGCTGCCGCTGAAGATCGTGCCGCCGTTCAAAGCGGAGTTCGGCGCCAAGCGCAAGACCGAGTATCGCGACCGCGTCGAGGCCTCGCTGAAGCAGGTCGGGCTCGGCGGCTTCGGCGACAAGTTTCCCTGGCGGCTGTCCGGCGGCATGCAGCAGCGGGCGTCCTTGTGCCGCGCGCTGATCCACGATCCCACTTTGCTGCTGCTCGACGAGCCCTTCGGCGCGCTGGATCAATTCACCCGCGAGGAGTTGTGGGAGATCATGCAGAACCTGTGGATCGAGAAGAAGCCGACCGTGCTGCTGGTGACCCACGACCTCAAGGAAGCCGCTTACCTGGCATCGCGGATCTGCGTCATGCAGGCGCGCCCCGGCCGCATCGTCGACGACAGCGTGGTGCCGTTCGCGCGGCCGCGCACCATCGAGGTGTCGTTCGAACCGGAATTCGTCACGCTGACCCAGCGCCTGCGCGAGCGCATCGTCGCCGCCCGCGCCGTGCAGGAGGCCACGTCATGAGCGAGACCACGCGCCGCCGCATTCTCTCCACCGCCTGCATCATCGGCTTCTTCGTTGCCTGGGAATTGCTGTGCCTGATGTTCCACGTCTCGGACATCGTGCTGCCGCGGCCGAGCCAGGTGCTTATCACGCTGTGGACGCGGTTTCCGGCGATCATGCCGCACGCGGTGCAGACGCTGTACACCACCATGGTCGGCTTCGCCCTCGGCATCGTCATCGGCATTCTGCTCGGCGCGCTGATCGGCTCGTCGAAGCTCGCTTATGACGTGGCCTATCCGATGCTGGTCGGGTTCTCGTCGATCCCGAAAGTCGCCGTGGTGCCGATCTTCGTGCTGTGGTTCGGCGCCGGCACCGTGCCAGCGATCCTCACCGCCATGATCATGTGCATCTTCCCCATCGTGGTGAACGTCGCCACCGGCCTTGCCGCCACCGAGCCGGAATTGCAGGACGTCATGAAGACGCTCCGCGCGACCCGGATGGAGATCCTGTGGAATGTCGGCCTGCCGCGCACCATGCCGTATTTCTTCGCCTCGCTGAAGGTGGCGGCGACGCTCGCCTTCGTCGGCACGGTGATCTCGGAAACGGTGGCCTCCAACCGCGGCATCGGCAACCTGATGATGATCGCCTCCTCCTCCTTCGACGTGCCGCTGGTGTTCGCCGGGCTGTTTATTCTCGCCGCGCTCGGCGTCGGACTGTATGTCATCTTCTCGCTGATCGAAGCACGGGTGACCGGCTGGGCCGTGCGCAGCGATACATTTGCCGCCGGTGGCTGAGGACAACAGATGACACAGACCCTTCTTCCCACGCCTTCCACCGTTCACTGGGGCCATTTCGACGCGGCGCTGAAGCCGGTCGCGACCATCAACCCCGGCGACACCATCGTCATCAACAGCGTCAGCGGCGCCCCCGACGACCTGCCGGCGCAGCCCGGCATGAATGTGCGGCCGGAACTGACCGCGATCCACGCCGCGGTGAAGCCGGAGGTCGGGCCGCATCTGCTCACCGGCCCGGTGGCGATTACGGGCGCGATGCCCGGCGACGCGCTGCGCGTCGAAATCCTCGACGTGCAGCTCGCCGACGACTGGGGTTTTAACCTGTTCAAGCCCGGCTTCGGCACGCTGCCGGACGATTTCCCCCATGCGCGCCGCGTCCATCACGGCATCGATCGCGCCAAGGGCGTGGTGCACACATCATGGGGCATGGCGCTGCCGGCGCAGCCGTTCTTCGGCGTGATGGGCGCAGCCCCCGCGCCCGCCGTCGGCCGTGTCAGTTCGGTGATGCCGTCGACATTCGGCGGCAACATCGACAACAAGGAACTCGGCGCCGGCGCGGTGCTGTACCTGCCGGTGGCGGTGGAAGGCGGGCTGTTCTCGTGCGGCGACGGCCATGCCGCGCAGGGCGACGGCGAGGTCTGCCTCACTGCGGTGGAGACTGGCCTGACCGGCACCTTCAGGATCGATCTGGTGAAAGGCGCCAATCTCGAGGCACCCTACGCCGAGACAAAAACCCATCTGATCTCGATGGCCTTCGACGAGGATCTCAACGAGGCAGCCCGCGTCGCGCTGCGGCGGATGATCGCGCTGGTGGTGGCAAGGACCACGCTGACCGCCGACGACGCCTACATGCTCTGCAGCCTCGCCGCCGACATGCATGTCACGCAGCTGGTCAACCGCAGCAAGGGCATCCATGTGATGATGCCCTTCGCGCTGCTCGAACAGGCCAAGCGCTGATGGCCGCGCGTGCGATCAACAGCGTGGCCGTGTTCTGCGGCTCCAACTTCGGCGAGTCCGATGTCTATGCGGAGGGCGCGGCGAAGCTCGGCGCCGCCGTCGCCGCGGCCGGCATCACGCTGGTCTATGGCGGCACCACCAAAGGGCTGATGGGCGTGGTCGCCGATGCCGTGCTCAAGGCCGGCGGCAGCGCCCATGGCGTGATCACCGAGCGCCTGCTTGCGCGCGGCCACTCGCACGCCGCGCTGACCCGCAGCGAGACGGTCGGCACGCTACGCAACCGCAAGGAACGGATGACCGAGCTGGCGGATGCCTTCATCGCGCTGCCGGGCGGCATCGGCACCATGGAAGAGATGATGGAGGTCTGGACCATGAACCAGCTCTCGGAGATCGACAAGCCGGTCGGCCTGCTAGACATCGCCGGCTTCTTCGCGCCGTTCCTCGCTTTCATCGATCATATGGTGGTGACGAAATTCCTGCCGGCTGCGCACCGCCACTCGATCTGCGTTGATCCGGAGCCGGCGGCGCTGCTCGACAAGTTGCGGCACTTCCAGAAAACCGACGTGCCGAAATGGCTTTAGGTAGCAATCCACAAAGCAACGACGGCGCTCTTCACCTCTCCCCGCTTGCGGGGAGAGGTCGACCGGCGAGCGCAGCGAAGTCGGTCGGGTGAGGGGGAGCCGGTGTTTCACGCGATAGTCCCCCTCACCCGGATCGCGCGATGCTGCGCATCGCCGCAATCAGACCTCTCCCCGCCTGGCGAAGCTTCGCTTCGCTGTGCGGGGAGAGGTGAACGCCGCCGCCCCCAGCGTTCTGCTTCAACAATCACCACCCCGCCCTCACCGGAGACCTGACATGCGCTGTATCCTGACGTCCCTTCTCATCGCCGGCAGTCTCGCCGTGCCCTTCGCGTCAGGTGCTGCGGCAGCAGATCCGACCAAGATCAAGTTCACGTTGGACTGGAAGATCCAGGGCGTGCACGCGCCGTACTACTGGGCCAAGGCGAAGGGCTACTTCAAGGACGAGAACCTCGACGTCACCATCGACCAGGGCGAGGGCTCGGCCGCCACGGTGACCCGCGTGATGTCCGGCGCCTATGACGCCGGCTTCGGCGACATCAACGCCATCATCCAGAATGCCGCGACCAAGCCCGGCGAAGCACCCGTGATGGTCTACATGATCTACAGCAAGGCGCCGTTCGCGCTGCTGACCAAGGCCGACAGCCCGATCAAGACGCTGAAGGATCTCGCCGGCTCCAAGCTCGGCGCACCGGCCGGCGGCGCCTCCGTCAAGCTGCTGCCGCTGCTGGCCAAGCAGAACGGCGTCGACTACGGCAAGATCAACCTCACCACGGTATCGCCGGCGCTGCAGGAGCAGATGCTGCTGCAGGGCCAGGTGGAATCCGTGGCCGTGTTCACCGCTACCAGCTACATGAACCTGGTGTCGCTCAAGCTCGATCCGGACAAGGATTTCCGCTGGATGTATTATTCGGACTATGGGCTGGACCTGTATTCCAACGGCATCATGGTGTCGCCGAAGCTGGCGAAGGAGAAGCCCGAGGCGGTCAAGGGCCTGTTGCGCGCGATCAACCGCGCGCTGAAGGAGACGGTGCAAAATCCCGACGCCGCCATCGACCTGCTGGCCGCCGAGGAGTCGCTGATCAAGAAGGACATCGAGAAGCGCCGCCTGCTCTATGTCTACAAGACCCTGATCGACACGCCGGAAGCCCGCGAGCTGGGCCTCGGCGACGTCGGCGACAAGCGTCTGACCTCGGCCATCGCCACCGTCGCCGCGTCGTTCGAACTGCCGAAGGTGCCAGCATCAGGCGATGTGTTCGATCGCGGGTTCCTCCCCGCCAAGGCCGATCGCGTGCCGCCGACGGTTGCGAACTAAAGCACGACGCGGCACTGTGCCGGTGTAAGGCACCCAGACTCTACATGTCGTCCCCGCGAAAGCGGGGACCCATAACCTCCGGGCCCGTGGTCGCAGACCGGCACCCGCCCCATGACTCATATCTGCACGGCGTATGGGTCCACGCCCTGCGCGCGCCAAAGGCGCGCCGGGCGGGGACGACTCGCTGAAACGTTCGGAGATCACGGTATGACCGACCCCACCCGCACCATCGATTGCACCCATGTGATCGGCCCCACAGGATCGCTCGGCGCGCAGACGATTGCCATCAAGGGCGACGCGATCGCTGCGGTCACGCCGTCGAAAAGCGCCGCGGCTGAAAAGCTGCTGGCGATGCCGGCACTGGTCAATGCCCACGATCACGGTCGCGCGGTGCGCACCAGTTCGATCGGCGCTGACGCCATGCCGCTGGAGATCTGGATCAACTATATCGGGCTGTTTCCCGCGGTGGATCCCTATCTGGCCGCAGCGATGTCCTATGCCAACAGCGCGCTCGGCGGCGCCGGCACGGTGATGAACCACTACACCCGCGCTCAGGGCCTCACCGACCTGCCCACGGAAGTCGCCGAGGTGGCGCGCGCCGCGCGCGACGTCGGCATCCGCGCCGGATTTGCGGTGTCGATGAAGGACCGCAACCCGCTGGTTTACGGCGATGCCGGGCCGTTGCTGGCGGCGCTGCCGGCCGAAGCGCGGCGCGAGATCGAGGCGCGGCTGCTGAAGCCGCCGCTGTCGCCGCAGGACTACATCAAGCTGGTGGACGACGTCGCCGCCGCTGCCGACAGCCCGCATTTCAACGTGCAATACGGCCCCAACGGCGTGCAGTGGTGCAGCGACGAACTGCTGCAGGCCATCGCCAAAGCCTCGGAGCGCACCGGCCGCCGCGTCCACATGCACCTGCTGGAAACCAAATACCAGCGCGCCTGGGCCGACGAGACCTATCCGCACGGCGTGGTGCGCATGCTCGACAATATCGGCCTGCTGTCGCCACGGCTGACGCTGGCGCATTGCACCTGGGCCAACCAGTATGAGCTCGACCTGCTGGCCGAGCGCGACGTCACCATCACGGTCAATACCAGCTCCAACCTGCATCTGCATTCCGGCGTGGCGCCGGTGCCGCAGATGCACAAGTCGATCTGCAAGGTTGCCATGGGCATCGACAGCAAGGCGCTGGACGATGACGACGATGCGCTGCGCGAGTTGCGGCTGTCCTATCTGCTGCACGCCGGCACCGGCTTCGACCTGCAGACCACGCGGCTGCAGGCGCTGCAACAGGCGGTCGGCAACGGCCGCTTCGCGGTCACCAATGTCAACGACGGCGGCCGCATCGAGCCGGGCGCCGCCGCCGACCTGCTGCTGCTCGACTGGGCGGCGCTCGACAATGACGGCCTCCGCGACGACCTCGACCCGCTCCATGTGCTGTATTCCCGCGCCACCCGCGCGCACATCCGCGAGCTGATAGTCGGCGGACGCAGCATCGTGACGGACGGCCGCGTGCTCGGCGTCGACCTGCCGGCGGTGCGCGCCGAAGTGCTGGACAAGATGCGCGCCGGCATGGCCGCCAATGCCGGGATGATCCAGGCACTGGCGGCGCTGCAGCCGGGCGTGACCAAGTACTATCTCGACATGCCGTGCTGCTGACGGGCATCGCGCCACCGCGCGCACGGGTCTAACCTCTCCCCGCAGGCGGGGAGAGGTTAAGTAAGACCCGCCCCCATAAATATGGCTGTCGCAACGCGCACCGGCGGGGCTAATCTTCTCTGTGCGACCGGAATAGCAGTCGGGGACGATGGCATGACGCTGCCAGGTGACGAGCGCCTTGCGCAGGCGATCACGGTGTTGCTCGTGGAGGACGATGCGCCGACGCTGTGGCGGCTGCAGGATGCGCTGACGCAGGCCGGATTCCAGGTCACGGCAGCCGCGACGCTGGCCGAGGCGCGCAGTGCGCTTTCCCAGAAAGCACCGCGCGTGCTGCTGACCGACCTCCAACTGCCCGACGGCCATGGCAGCGCGCTGATCCGCGAGACGCGGCAGCGTTTTCCCGATACCGAGATCATGGTGATCTCGATCCTCGGCGACGAGGAGAGCGTGATCTCCGCGATCACCGTCGGCGCCACCGGCTATCTGCTCAAGGACGCCTTTCCGACCGACATCGCCGCCACCGTGCACGAGCTGGTCGCCGGGCATTCGCCGATCTCGGCGTCGATCGCGCGTTTCATCGTGCGCCGCACCCAGACCCAGGCCGAACCCGCGGCCTTGCCGGCGCTCAACACCATCCGGCTGACGCCGCGGGAGATCGATATCCTGTGGGGTATCGCCAAGGGCTTCAGCTACGCCGAGATCGCCGGCCATCTCGGCCTGTCCAAGCAGACCGTGCCCGGCCATATCAAGAACATCTACCGCAAGCTCGAGGTTCACACCCGCGGCGAGGCGGTGTTCGAGGCGGTACAACAGGGCCTGATCAAGCTGTGACGGAAACCGCGGACAAACCGTTTGCGTTCGCACCCCGGGCCTGGGGCTGGTACGCGCCCAAACTGCGGCTGGCGCCATATCTGGCGCTGCAGGCGCTGATCGCAATCGTGTTCGTGCTGCTGCTGCGCCAGCCGCAGCCGGAGCCGCCGGCATCCTTGCGGTTGACCGCGTTCGATCTCAGGGAAAGCGGCAGCGAGCGCGCCGTCACGCTGCCGCACTTCACCGCTTCGCGTTTCGCGATGCACGATCCGCCAGTCTACACCACGCGCTTCAGCGAACCGGACGACCCGCGCGCATGGTCGGTGTTGCTGCCGCGTTTCACCAACGGCGTCGAAGTCGCGGTCAATGGCGTGGCGATCCTCGACAGCCGCCGCGACCCCGCCGCCAACCGGCCCGACCGAAACACACCGGAGATCGCGGTGATCCCCGCCTCGCTGCTGCACAAGGGCGACAATGTGCTGTCGATCCGGCTGTTCGTCTGGGGACCGTTGACCGGCTATCTCGATCCCGTCTATCTCGGACCCGACGAGGTGCTGCGTCGGGTCTACGACAAGCGCATCCGCCGGTTCATCACTCTGCCGGTGGTGTTCTCCGCGTGGCAGGCGATCCTCGCGGTGATCCTCACCATCATGTGGCTGATGCGGCGCCACGAGCGGGCTTACGGCGTGCTCGCCGCCGCCATGGCGATCGGCGCCGTGCAGGCATTCCTGCCGACGCCGATGGAGCCGTCTGCGTTCTCCCGGCTCAACGCGACGCTGATTGCCTCGGCGCCGATCGAGGGCGCGCTGTTTCTGACATTTGCCATTCTGTTCTTCGAGGGGACCTGGCCACGCTACGGTTGGCTGATCTTTGCGCCGGGCCTGCTGGTGGTCGTCGTCGGGCTGTTCGGCGGCCAGCCGCTGGTGCGCAGCATGTTCGTCTGGGTCGGCGTGCCAACCGTCGGACTCTGCCTGTCGGCCATGGCTATCGTCGTGGCACGCGCCGTGCTCCGGCGACAGGACATTGCGAGCCTGATGCTGGGTTGCGCCGCCACCATTGCGCTGACCTGCTGGGTGAGCGACATCCTCGGGGTTCTGCAGGTGATCGACAACGGCCGGATTTTCGTGTCTCGCCTGTCCTATTCGGCGCTGCTGGTGGCGATCGGCGCCGGGCTCACCTGGCGCTTCGCACGCGCGCTCAACGAGGTCGACAGCTTCGCCAGCAACATGGTGACGCTGGTGCGCGAGGCCGAGGACAAGCTGAAGGCCAGCTTCGCGCGCGAGGAACAGCGCGCCCGCGCCGCGGCGCTGGCGCTGGAGCGCACCCGGCTGATGCGCGACCTCCACGACGGACTCGGCGGGCAACTCGTCAGCATCGTCGCACTCAGCGAACGCGACAATGCCGGTGCCCCGATCGGCGAGGCCGCGCGCGCCGCGCTGAAGGACCTCCGCCTCGTGATCGACGCCATGGACGATATCGGCGGCGACCTGATGCTGGCTTTGGGATCGTGGCGCGAGCGTGCCACGGCGCAACTGCGTCCGCATGACATGACTCTGCACTGGCAGACGCTGACGCCGCAGGGCCTGCCGGTGCACCCCGAGCTCAGGCCCTGGCACGTCATCCAGATCGTGCGGCTGCTCGATGAGGCCCTGACCAACGCCATCAAGCATGCCGGCGCACGACGGATCACGGTGACGATCGAGACGCTGACCGACCCGGCGCAAGGCGACTATGGCTGCATCACCATCGCGGATGACGGCAACGGCTTCGCGCTGGCGCCGGACGGCGCCGCGGCTGCCGGCGCGAGCTCGGCGCGCGGCCTGCGCAACATGAAAAGCCGCGCCGCGCGCTGCGGCGCGACGCTGGAGCTCGCCTCCGACGCCGGCGGCACGAGGGTGAAGCTCGTGCTGCCGCGCCGCTTTCCCGACGGCGACGCCGCCGGCTGATCCGCCGAGCGTCAGCGGCGGCCGACGCGGTTGACCGGACCGCCGCGATTCCACGGCGTACCCGGGCGGACGCCGACGCCGCGCGCACCGACCCCGACGCCGGCCACCCGCGTCGCCGCAACGACCGGCGCGCCGACGCGCGCCACGCAGCCCTGCGGCACGCCGGCGGTCTTGCACACCACCACCGCCTGGGCCTGTCCGGCGCCCAGCGAGATCGTGGGCGCCGTCGTGATCAGTCCGGCGCGCACCCATCCTGTCTTGCTCAGCATGTCATCTCTCCCTGTTGGACGTCCGGCGCTGCGCGGGACTGGTCGGTCGCTGCAGCCGACGCGGGGTGATCCTTGCGACGGCGGCGTGCGATGGAAAATCCCATGAAAATGGGAGAACGATCGCGCATTGCGCGATCGTCCCTGCGATTGCGCGATCATCCATGCCACGAATATGGCATTGGTCGGTCTCGCCTGCCCCGCCATGGTGAAGCGGTCGAAACGCGAGTCAGCTCAGCAACAACCGAAAGGTCGCTCCATGATCTGGTCCATCATCAGGAATTCCATCGGCATCGCCATCGTGACGGTGGCAGCCGCATCGTCAGCGCTGTCGCAATCCGGGCCGAGCCGCGAAGAGCAGCTCGCCTGCCGCTCCGATGCCGGCCGATTCTGCGCCGAGCACATAGGCAAGCCGCCGGAGATGAATGCCTGCCTGCGCGCCAACAAGACGAAACTGTCCGACTCCTGCCGCAAGGTGGTGGAGTCGAGGGGCGGGTAGAATTCACGGCGCCTTGCTAACCTCTCCCCGCTTGCGGGGAGAGGTCTAAGCCGAGCGACAGCGAGGCTTCGGGTGAGGGGGAGCCGGAGTTTTACACGATAGCCCCCTCACCCGACCGACGTCGCTGCGCTCCGCCGGTCGACCCCTCCCCGCCTAGCGAAGCTTTGCTTCGCGCGGCGGGGAGAGGTGAAGAACTCAATTAATGAATCCCCACCCCGACCAGCCGGTCGACCAGCGCGCGGTCGGATCGCAGCGCGTCAGGTGCGCCGGTCCAGCCGATGCGGCCGCGTTCCATCACCATCACACTGTCGGCAAAATCCAGCGCGCGTTCGATCTGCTGCTCGACCAGGATGATGGTGACCTCGCCGCCGGCGGCGAGCCGGGTCAGCAGCGCCATCAGCTCGTCGCAGATCACCGGCGCGAGGCCCTCGAGCGGCTCGTCGAGCAGCAGGATGGACGGCTTGCCGAGCAGCGTGCGGGCCATCGACAGCATCTGCTGCTCGCCGCCGGACAGACTGCTTGCCGTAATTGCCGCGCCGCTCGCGCAGCCGCGGGAACATGGCATAGGCCTCGTCCAGCGCCGATGGCGGGCGCTCCTTCAACCCGGTGCGCAGATTCTCCTCGACGGTCAGCGACGGAAAGATGTCGCGGGTCTGCGGCACATAGCCGATGCCGCGCTCCGCGCGCGCCGAGGTGCGCCGGGATGTGATGTCCTCGTCGCCGATGCCGATCCGGCCGCCATGGCGCGTGGTCAGGCCCATCAGGGTGGCGAGCAGCGTGGTCTTGCCCATGCCGTTGCGGCCGAGCACCGCAAGACGACCGCCGGCCTTCACCGCAAACGAAATGTCCTCGATGATCCGGGTCGGACCATAGCCGGCGCACAGGCCGCTGATCTCAAGGGGCGCGGCGGGCATCGGCATAGCTCCCCAGATAGGCACGGCGGACTTCGTGATCGGCGGTGACGTCTTTCGGCGAGCCTTCGAAGATCAGCCTTCCTGCCGCCAGCACCAGCACGCGGCTGGCGAACTTGAACACCAGATCCATGTCGTGCTCGATCATCAGCACCGCGATGTCGGATGGCAGCGCGTTGATGACGTCGAGAATCCGCGGCGCCTCGTCATGGGGCACGCCGGCGGCGGGCTCATCGAGCAGCAGCACCTTGGGCTTCAGCGCAATGCCTATCGCCAGCTCAATCAATCGCTGCTGGCCGTAGGCCAGTTCGGAGACCTTGCGGTAGGCCAGCGCATCGAGGCCGACACGAGCCAGGATGTCGCTCCATTCGGCGCGCACATCGGGCCGTTCGGTGGCGCGCGAAAAGAACCGTCGGGCGATGCCGCGGCGCTGCATGATGGCCAGGGCCACATTGTCAGCCACGGTGAGGGTCTGGAACAGCCGGGTGGTCTGGAACGTGCGCACCAGGCCGCGCTGCACGCGAGCGGGAATGCTCTCGGCGGTGATGTCGTCGCCCGACATCAGGAACGCCCCGACGCTCGGCGCGATGTCGCCGGTGATGAGGTTGACCAAAGTGGTCTTGCCGGCGCCGTTGGGACCGATCAGCGCCACGCGGTCGCCGGGCTGCAGCGCAAAGCTGACATTGTTGGTCACGTGCAAGCCGCCAAAGGCGCGCGAGATGCCGCGGGCTTCGAGCAGGGCGGTCATGATGCCCTCCCATGGCGCAGGCGCTGCGCCAGCGCCAGCACGGGCTCGATCAACCCCCGCGGCGCGAACACCACGATGCCGATCAGCAGCAGGCCGACCAGTGTCATCCAGTGAAACGGGTTGGCGGCGGCGACGATGTGCTCGAAGATCTGGAACAGCACAGCGCCGGCCAGCGCCCCCCACAGATGCCCGGCGCCGCCCAGCACCAGCATCACCAGCACTTCCGCGGAGCGCTCGAAGCTGACGCTGTCGAGCCCGACCACGCCGGTGCTCATGGCGGTCAGCGCGCCGCCGATGCCGGCCACCGCGCCGGAGACGCCGTACATGATGACGAGCCGCGGATAGACGCCCACGCCGATCATCTTGGCGCGCAGGTCGTCATCCTTGATGGCCCGGCACATCAGCCCGAACGGCGAGCGCACGAAGCGCGACAGCACGACGAACACGACGATCAAGACTGCCAGCGAAAACAGGAAAGCGGTGCGGCTGTACATGTCGAAACCGTAGATGCCGAACACCTTTGACGGCTCGATGCCTGAGAGGCCGTCGCTGCCGCCGGTGAGCCATTGCAGCTTGTTGGCGAGCGCCGCCACCAGTTGCCCGACGGCGATGGACAGCACCAATTGCGGCAGGCCGCGAAAGCGCGCGATCAGCGCGCCGGAGATCAGGCCCATCAGCGTGCCGGCAACGAGGCCGACACCGAGCAACGCCAGCGGATCGGTGACGCCGCGCACGCAGGCAATGCCGGCGGCATAGGCGGCGACGCCAAACTGCGCGGCATGGCCGAGCGTGGCGATGCCGCAATAGCCGGTGACGAGATCCAGTGACAGCACCAGAAACGAAATGCCGATCAGCCGCGTCAGGAAGGCCAGATCGTCGGGAAACAGGAACCAGCCGATGGTACCGAGCAAGGCAATGGCCAGCGCGCCGCCGGCTTCCTGCGCGAAGGGAATCATCCGTCGATGCGGAACTTGGCTCACGGCAATCTCACTCATGTGTGCTTCCTGCCGAACAGACCGTGCGGAAACAGGAACACGATGACGATCACGGTGAGATAGAAGAAGAACTCGCCGAATTCCGGCGCCAGGTACTTGCCGGTGGTGTCGGCAAGGCCGAGCAGCAGGGACGCCGACAGCGCGCCGGTGATCGAGCCGGCGCCGCCGACGGAGACCACCACCAGGAACGTCACCATGTAGCGCAGCGCGTAGAACGGCTCGATCGGCAGGATCTCGGCGCCGACCACGCCGCCGAACGCGCCGAGGCCGATGGCCAGCGCGAAGGTCGCCGCATAGATGATCTCGGTGCGGATGCCCAGCGCGTCGGCCATGCCGCTGTGATCGACCGAGGCGCGCAGCTTGATGCCGAATTCGGTCTTTTCGATCAGCAGCCACAACAGAAGCGCCGTCACGAGGCCGCAGGCAATGACGAACAGCCGATGCGTCGGGATCGAACGGAAGCCGATATCCAGCGGGCCGCTCAGGGTGGCCGGCAGCGGGATGGACTTCAGCGTCGGGCCGAAGATGAAATTGACGACGCCGATGATGAAGAAGGTGATGCCGATGGTCATCAGCACCTGGATCAGCGGATCGGACTTGCGATAGATCCGTCGATACAGCAGCAGCTCGAACGGGATCGAAACGATAATGGTGCCGACCACGGCGAGCATGATCGCGACGCTGTAATGCACGTGCAGGTCGCGGATCGCATAGGACGCGAGATAGCCGCCGATCATGGCGAAAGCGCCATGCGCCAGATTCACCACGCGCATCAACCCCATCATGATCGACAGACCGATGGAGATGATGAACAGCACCATGCCATAGGCCAGGGCGTCGGTGAGTATGCTGAGGGCAAGGCGCATGGGGTACTTTATTCGCAGAAACGGCGGTTGCCGCAAACATTCTGAACGAGAGGATGCTGGCTCTCTCCACGGTCGTCCCCGCGAAGGCGGGGACCCATAACCACCGTCGTCGAAAGCAGAACCGCGACGGCCTGAAGCATTTTATCCGAGAGCGCGGTGTCTATGGGTCCCCGCCTTCGCGGGGACGACTGGCTGAAAAGGGGTGCGTACCACCATCAGCCAGTCAGCCACAGATTCCTACTCCTTGCTCAGCGCCCAGTCCGGCTGGGCGTCAAAGGTCTGGCTTTCCTTGTTGATCAGCTTGCCGTCGACCTTCTCCACCGAGCGCAGATAGACGTTCTGGCGGATGTGGCGGGTGGCGGGATCGATGGAGACCGGGCCGCGCGGGCTGACCCACTTCATGCCCTTGACGGCGGCCAGGGCCTTTTCCGGATCGCGCTTGCCGTCGGTGGCCTCGATCATCTTGTAGATTAGGCGGGCACCGTCATAGGCGGCGACCGATGTCATGGTGACGTCATCGAGCTTGCCGCCACCCTTCTGGATCGAGGCGAGGAACGCCCTGTTCTCCGGCGAGTCATGCGACACCGAATAGTGATAGGTCGACAAAATGCCGATACCGGAATCGCCGATGGTCGGCAGATCGGGCTCGGTGACCACGTCGCCGGTGGACATCAGCTTGACGCCGCCCGCCTTCAGGCCGTTGTCGATATAGGCCTTGACGAAGCCGAGGGTCGGCGGCCCCGACGGCAGGAAGGTGAAGATGGTGTCGGCGCCGGAATTCTTGATGCGCTGCATGATCGGGCTGAAGTCGGTGGTGGCGAGCGGAATGCGGATCGCCTCGACCACGGCGCCACCGGCGGTCTCGAAGGTCTTCTTGAACGCCGCCTCGGCGTCGATGCCCGGGCCGTAATCGCTGACCGCGATCGCCACCTTCTTGGCGCCGTTCTTGAAGGCGACGTTGGCGGCCGGCACGGTGTTCTGCCACATGGTGAACGAGGTGCGCACGATATAGGGGCTTTTTTCGACGATGGCCGAGGTGGCGGCATTCATCACCACCAGCGGGGTCTTGGACTCCTCCAGCAGCGGTGCAATGGCCATGGCGTTCGGGGTGAAATAGACGCCGGCGAGATACTGCACCTTGTCCTTGACGATCAGTTCCTGGGCCAGCGCCTTCGACTTGGCGGGGTTCGGGCTCTCCTCGTCCTTGTAGACGAACTCGACCTCATGGCTGCCGACCTTGTTGCCGTGTTCGGCGACCCAGGCATCGATGCCCATCTTGAAGTTCTGGCCGAACAGCGCGTAGGGACCGGACATGGTCCCGATGACGCCGACCTTGATCACGTCGGCCGAGGCCGCGCCGGTCATCAGGCCCAGGAAGGCGAATGCAAGAATCGATTGGCGGTGTCTGATCATCATTGGTCCCCGGTGTTGGTCACGAAGTTTCGACAAACGTGTATTCAATAGATGTGCCGTAATGCGCCAGAGCAGGCGCGTCAAAACATCTCGAAATATTCGCGCTGCTCCCAGTCGGAAACCTCCGCCTGGAAACGCTCGACCTCGGCGAGTTTGATGTGGGTGTAATAATCCACCATCGTTGCGCCCATGGCATCGCGGAAGAACGGATCATCCTTCAGCGCAAACACCGCCTCGCGCAGCGACTTCGGCAGCAGCGGCGCGTCGCTCTCATAAGGCGTATCCGCCGACGGACCGGGATCGAGCGCGCGGTCGACGCCGTCGAGCCCGGCGAGGATCTGCGACGACATGTAGAGATAGGGATTGGCGGCGGGCTCGCCGACGCGGTTTTCCAGCCGCGTCGCGGAATCGTTGGGACCGCCGAGCACGCGGATCATGGCGCCGCGGTTGTCGCGGCCCCAGATCGCGCGGTCCGGCGCCAGCGAATAGGAGCGGTAGCGCTTGTAGCCGTTGATGGTCGGCGTGGTGAACACGGTGGCGGCGCGGGCGTGGGCCAGCAGGCCGGCGAGCCAGCCGCGGCCGAACGGCGACAGCGGCACGTTCTCCTCCGTGGACATGAAGGCGTTGGTGCCGCCATCGCGCGCCACGATCGACTGGTGCAGATGCCAGCCGGACGAGACCACGTTGGGAATCTTCGGCCGGCACATGAAGGTGGCGTGATAGCCGCGGCGATGGCAGATCTGTTTCACCGCTGAGCGGAACAGCACCATGCTGTCCGCCGGCGCCATGCCCACGGTCGGCGCGAAGGTGAATTCGCACTGGCTCGGGCCGTATTCCACTTCGATCGAACGCAACGGCAGGCCGAGCGCCAGCACGTCGCGGCGGATGAATTCCAGCACCGGCTCCATCTGGTCGTAGCGCTGCTCGGTGAGATACTGGTAGCCGAGCGACAGCAGGCTCACCTCCGGCGGACGACCGGGCTGGCCGGCATCCTCCGGCGCCATCCGCATCTCCTCGGACTTGAAGATGTGGCACTCGACCTCGAGGCCGGCGACGAAATCGTAACCGCGCTTGTTGAGATCGGCGAGCACGCCCTTGTAGAGATTGCGGGTGGCGAACGGCACCGGACGGCCATCGGCGAAATGCACGTCGCACAGCAGCCAGCCGGTGGCCTCGACCCACGGCAGCACGCGGAAGGTCAGCGGATCGGGAATCATCAGCGCGTCGGCGGCGCCCTGCATTTCGGGAATGCCGAAGCCGCCGCCGGCGGTGAACACCGGAAACACCGACTTGTGCGAGGTGTCCTTGGCGAACATGGTGGTGGTGATGCTGCAGCCGTTTTCCAGGCAGCGCAGTGCCTCGCTGGCGATCAGCGTCTTGCCGCGCAGGATGCCGTGCTGGTCCGGGAACGACAGCCGGATCACTTCCAGCTTCTGCTCCTCAACGATGCGGCGCAGCCGGACGGCAGCATCCTTCTGTTCTGCGGACCACAACCCGTGACGTTCGACGAAACTCAACGCGATCTCCTCATTCGATCAAACAAGCGCGGGCATCTTCCCCCCGCCCAGCGAAGCAAAGCTTCGCCAGGCGGGAGAGGGTGGCGCGAAAGACCGCAGGTCATTCGCGTCGGGTGAGGGCCTCTTGAGCGAAACACGGGCAGCCCCTCACCCGAAGCCTCGCTCACGCGAGGGTTCGACCTCTCCCCGCAAAAGCGGGGCGAGGTTAAGTGGTTACTCCGCCGCCGTCATGCGGGTCACGGTGGCCGGCGTCTCGTTCGGCACCGGTGCGGCCCAAGGTGCGCCGCGGCGGCGGGCGACGTCAACTTCCATCCAGTAGGTTTCCCAGCCCCTGGTCGGGCCGATGCCGTCCATGGTGCCCGGCCCCTGGATGCTGCGCGCATTGCTGGCGTCGAGGACCATCATCGGCTTCTGGCCGCCGGCGACCTTCTCGATCTCGGCGCGCAGCAGTTTTCTGTAGGCGATGATCGCCTTGTCGGAACTGCCGAGATGCTCGCGGGTGCGGTCCTGGATCTTGCCCATGGATTCCACCGCCCACTGGTCGTGGACGTTGATGTCGGCGCCCATGCCGGTATAGGTCTCGGTCGCCTGCTCGTGCGGATCGAAACCGTAATCGTTGCTGCGGTTTTTTCGCGACTTGTAATCCGGCAATTCGTAGAGCTCGAGCCTCTGCGCGCGCATCTTCACCTTGTCGACCGGCTTGGTGTAGCTGGTGAAGATCGCATACCAGTAGCAGTTCTCGTCATCCACCGGCACGTGCCACTGCGAAATGGTCATCTCGGTGCTCATGGGAATGACAAAACCGTGGGGGAACACCTGGTTGGTGACGCGCACATGGGTGCGCTCGTCGTCGAGCTGGCGCAGCGCAATCAGCCGCAACCCGTATTCGGTGCTTTCCACGTTGATGATCGGACGATCGTATTCGCGCAGGATCTTGGTCATCGGCAGCTCGCTTCCGGCGGAAGCGCCGCGGAACTGCTTGCCATAGGCCGCCGACGTGTCCTCGTCCTCGAAGAAGCGATGCAGGAACGAGGCATGCGCGGGATCGATGCCGACCTCCAGCGCCTGCAGCCAGTTGCATTCGAACAGGCCCTTGAAGGCAAAAGTGTAGGCGCCGGGGGCTGCGAAACAGTCGAGTTCGGGAAATGCCGGCGGCTCGCCTTCGCCGAGATAGGCCCAGAGGATGCCACCCTTTTCCATCACCGGATAAGCGCGCTGCTTGATGCCGGCGCACAGCTTGGAGGTCGCGGGTTCGGCCGGCGTCTCCAGGCACTTGCCGTTGACGTCGAACAGCCAGCCGTGAAAGGCGCAGCGCACGCCGCCGCCTTCGAGCCGGCCGAAGGCGAGATCGGCGCCGCGATGCGGGCAGTCGCGGTCGAGCAGGCCGTAGCGCCCCGCTTCATCGCGGAAGATGACAAAATCCTCGCCGAGCAGCCGGACCGGCTTGATCGGGCGCGGGCCGTCAAGTTCATCCACCAGCGCCGCCGGCTGCCAGTAATTGCGCATCAGCTTGCCGGCCGGCGCCTTCGGCCCGACCCGGGTGATCAGATCATTTTGCTCTTGGCTCATCATGGTGAGGGCCCTCGAATTGAACGATATCGCGCGGAATTCTCCGCCAGCGGCCAAACATATTTGTTCGTCTATTGAACTTATGGGCGATTTTATATCTAGATGAATTCCAAGCAAGAGGATTGTTGTGGCAGCGGTTGCCGCGATGCTGGGCAAGGCTGCCCGCAGCATTGGCTTGCACCCGGCGAACGCTTGTTCGATATACGCCACATCGCAAGGAGTCCGCCGTGCCCCGAACCCTCTCCATCTCCAGCTTCTGCACGCCGGGACACCCGCTATGAGCGGCCTGCTGATCATTGGCGCATCCTATGCCGGCGTCCAGGCGGCCATCAGCGCGCGCGAAGCCGGCTACCAGGCGCCGATCCGCATCGTCGCCGACGAGGCCGACCTGCCCTATCAGCGGCCGCCGCTGTCCAAGGGCTTTCTGTCCGGCAGCGTGGCGCACAGCAACCTGATCCTGCGCGGCGCCGATTTTTTTGCCGCCCAGCGCATCGATATGACGCTCGGCCACCGCGCCATACGGATCGATCGCGACGCCCGCTGCGTCGAGCTGCAAGGCGGCGAGCGCCTCACCTATGACACGCTGCTGATCGCCACCGGCTCCCGCGCGCGCAAACTTGCCATTCCCGGCCATGACCGCGACGGCATTTCCTATCTGCGCACCCTCGACGACGCGGTCGACCTGAAGCGGCGCCTCGACGCGGCCCGCTCGGTGGTGATCGTCGGCGGCGGCTTCATCGGACTCGAAGTGGCGGCCACCGCCGCCAAGGCCGGCAAGACGGTGACGCTGATCGAGGCGGCCTCGCGCTTGCTGGAGCGCGCGGTATCGCCGCTGATCTCCAACTACCTGCGCGACCTGCATCAGGGTCACGGCGTCGATATCCGCTTCAACGAGACCGCGGTGCGCATCGACGACGGCCCGGACAGCGCCCATGACGTGGTGTGCGGCGATGGCAGCAGCGTGCATGGCAATCTCATCGTCGCCGGCATCGGCGGCATCGCCAACGACGAACTGGCCTCGCAAGCGGGCATCCATTGCAGCAACGGCATCGACGTCGACGACTGCGGCCGCACCGATGTGCCAGGGATCTATGCGGCCGGCGATTGCAGCAACCACTACAACCGGCTTGTCGGCCGGCGGGTGCGGCTGGAATCCGTGCAGAACGCCACCGACCAGGGCAAGGCTGTCGGCGCCGCCATTGCCGGCAAGTCCGAGCCCAATGACAGCGTGCCGCGATTCTGGTCCGACCAGTACGACGCCAAGCTGCAGATCGTCGGCCTGTCGGCACCCAGCGATGTTGCGGTGATCCGCGGCGCCATCGAGCAAGGCAAGTTCTCGGTGTTCTACTATCGCGGCACCACCCTGACCGCGGTGGACAGCATCAACCGGCCGGGCGACCAGATGATCGCGCGCCGGCTGATTGCCGCATCGCAGTCGCCGACCCCGGAACAGGCTGCCGACCTCGCCTTCGACCTGAAGAAACTGGAAGCCGTCGGTTGACGCGCGCGAGGATGCGATGCCGAAACTGAAACGCGATCCCGACGATGCGCGCGGCACCGACTTCATCGAAAGCCTCGACCGCGGACTGCGGGTGTTCGAGCTGTTCGGCGCCCACCCGCGCCCGATGACGCTGAGCGATCTCGCCAAGGCTGCCGACCTGCCGCGTGCCACTGCGCGGCGCATCCTGTTCACGCTGGAACGCGCGGGCTATGTCGCCAGCGACGGCAAGCTGTTCACGCTGACGCCGCGCGTGCTGTCGTTGGCGTCCTCCTATCTCACCTCCAACCAGGTGGTGACGATCCTGCAGCCGGTGCTCGACCGGGTGTCGAGCGCGGCGCAGGAAATCTCCTCGCTGGCGATTCTCGACGGCAACGAGGTGATCTTCGTGGCGCGCAGCAGCCCGGCGCGGGTGTTCTCCGCCGGCATCGATCTCGGCTACCGGCTGCCTGCCTTCTGCAGCTCGGTCGGGCGCGTCCTGCTCGGCCAACTCTCCAACAGCGCGCTGGCCGAAACCATCGACGCGATGGAGCTGGCGCCGCTGACGCCGCACACCGTCACCGACAAGGACCTGCTGAAGGCCACCATCATCACCGACCGCGAAAAGGGCTATTCGCTGGTCGACCGCGAGGCCGAGCCGGGCTTCCGCTCGATCGCCGTGCCGGTGCTGCGCTATGACGGCACCATCGCCGCGGCCATCAACATGGGCGCCCATGTCGACCGCGTCTCCACCGGCGAAATGATCGACCGCTTCCTGCCGCTGCTGCGCGAGGGCGCGGAGTCGGTGAAGTCGATGCTGCTGTAGGTCTGGAAGAGCGCACTTTACCTCTCCCCGCCGCGCGAAGCGAAGCTTCGCTGGGCGGGGAGAGGTGAAAGGCGGCGTGTCATTCAACCAATGGAGATTCCATGCCGCATATCGTCATCGAACATTCCACCGACGGCCACGCCTCCTTCGACGCAACGACGCTGATGCAGGCGCTGCACGAGGCGGCGGCGGCCACCGGCGTGGTGCAGGCGGAGGATCTCAAGATCCGCGCGATGTCCTATGCGACCTATCTGGTAGCCGGGAAGCGCGACGGCTTCTGCCACGTGACGCTGTCCCTGCTGGAAGGCCGCACGCCGGCTCAGAAGGTGGCGCTCAGCGAGGCCCTGCGCGCGGCCATGGTTCGGCTGCTGCCCCAGACCAAAAGCCTCAGCGTCGACATCCGCGACATGGATGCGGTGGCCTACAAGAAGCGGCTGCTGGGATAACTGTTCACGTGTCGGACACCACCGTCCTCATGGTGAGGAGCGCGCCCTTGCGCGCGTCTCGAACCATGAGAATGTGGGCCCAATCCTTCGAGACGCGGTCGAAAACGACCGCTCCTCAGGATGAGGGGCCGTTCCATTGTCCTACGCAAAGCAGGACACACTTCATCGCAAACGCAATCGCGGCGCCCTGCTGGTGCAGGACGCCGCGATCAGACTCAAAGCCTGATGCGATTACCGGGCGGCAATCGCGGGTCGGATCAGACCGCGTCCTTGGCGGCCTTGACCGGACGGGCGCGCACGATCTTGCGGGCCGGCTTGGCCTTGAAGGTCATCGGTTCGCCAGTGAAGGGATTGGTGCCCTTGCGCGCCTTGGTGGCGGGCTTCTTGATGACCACGAATTTCGCGAAACCGGGAACGAGGAAAACGCCGTTCTTCTTCAGTTCCTTGTAGCCGATGGTGGCGAGCGTCTCGAGAACGCCCTTGACGTCCTTCTTGGTCAGCTCGGTGTGGGACTCGTTGATCTTCTCGATCAGCTGGGACTTGGTCATTTGGTCGGCCATGTGAGGCTCCTTTGGGGGTGATTCGGTCGTCAAACACTATGGGGAAACCGCAGGAAAAACTCGCACTCAATGCGAATTTCACAGTTTTTCACGGTGTTTTCGCCATTTATTTTCGATCAACCCTTCAAAACAAGGCCTCAGGGCGTTTTTGTCGGGGCGAATCGCCGGATTTCGCCGCAAACCGGCACCATTCGCGCCCTAGCAGTCCAGCGTAGTATCGCGCTCCCACTCCGTAAGATGACGGGCGTAGTCGTCCCATTCCTGCTTCTTCAGCTTGAGATAGGCCGGCACCAGCGGCCCCAGGCTCTGCTGCAGCAGCTCGGACTGCTCCAGTGCGCGGATGGCGTCGAGCAGGTTGAGGGGCAGCCGCTTGACGTCGCCGACGGTGTGGCCGTCGGTGTACATGTTGATGTCGAGGCGCTTGCCCGGATCGCGCTTGCTGGCGATCCCGTCGAGGCCGGCGGCGATGATCGCGGCCTGCATGGCATAGGGGTTGGCGGCGCCGTCCGGCAGCCGCAGCTCGAAGCGGCCGGCCTCGGGAATGCGGATCATGTGGGTGCGGTTGTTGCCGGTATAGGTCACCGTGTTGGGCGACCAGGTGGCGCCGGACAGGGTGCGCGGCGCGTTGATGCGCTTGTAGGAATTCACCGTGGGATTGAGGATCGCCGCCATGGCATCGGCGGAATGGATGATGCCGCCGATGAAATGATAGCCCAGCGCGGAGACGCCAAGCTCGCCCTTGTCGTCCTCGAACAGGTTGCGGTCGCCATCCCACAGGGAGACGTGGACGTGGCAGCCGTTGCCGGTGAGATGGCTGAACGGCTTGGGCATGAAGGTGGCGCGCATGCCGTGCTTCTCGGCGATCGACTTGGCCATGTATTTGAAAAACACGTGGCGGTCGGCGGTGACCAAAGCGTCGTCATAGCCCCAGTTCATCTCGAACTGACCGTTGGCATCCTCATGGTCGCTCTGGTACGGACCCCAGCCGAGCTCCTGCATGCAGTCGCTGATCTCGCTGATGACCTCGTAGCGGCGCATCAGGGCGGACTGGTCGTAACAGGGTTTGGCCTGACGATCGGCGGTATCGTCGATGCCGCGGCCGTCGGGCGAGATCAGGAAGAACTCGCATTCGACGCCGCTCTTCAACTGCATCCCCGGTCCGGCCTTGGCGATCAGTCGTTTCAGGGTATTGCGCGGCGCCTGCTCGACGGGCTTGCCGCTCATCCACGGATCGGCGGCGAGCCACGCCACTTCCGGCTTCCACGGCAACTGGATCATGCTCGAGATATCCGGCATCGCCAGCACGTCGGGATCGGCCGGCGTCATGTCGAGCCAGGTGGCGAAGCCGGCAAAGCCCGCGCCGTTTTTCATCATGCCGTTGATGGCGCTGGCGGGGACCAGCTTGGCGCGCAGTGTCCCGAACAGGTCGGTATAGGCGATCAGGAAATTCTTGATGCCGCGTTCTTTAGCTGTCGCCGCCAGATCCGTCATGTCGCCCCCGCACGATGATGAAACTCAGTAAGTCTTCCCCGGTATCCAGTCGGTGCCTGCAAGCGGCACGCCAGCCATCGCGGCAGCCTCCACCGTCAGCGCCACCAGATCTTCCGGTTCGAGATTGTGGACGTGGCTCTTGCCGCAGGCGCGCGCGATGGTCTGGCACTCCAGCGTCAGCACCGCGAGATAGTTGGCAAGGCGGCGGCCGGCCAGCACCGGATCGAGCCGTGCGGCCAGCTGCGGATCCTGCGTGGTGATGCCGGCGGGATCGCGGCCCTCGTGCCAGTCGTCATAGGCGCCGGCGGTGGTGCCGAGCGCGCGGTATTCATCCTCCAGCCGCGGATCGTTATCGCCGAGCGCGATCAGCGCCGCAGTGCCGATCGACACCGCGTCGGCGCCGAGCGCCAGCGCCTTTGCGACATCGGCGCCGGTGCGGATGCCGCCCGACACAATCAGTTGCACCTTGCGATGCAGGCCGAGGTCCTGCAGCGCCTGCACGGCCGGCCGGATGGCGGCGAGGATCGGCAGACCGACATTCTCGATGAACACGTCCTGCGTGGCGGCCGTGCCGCCCTGCATGCCGTCGAGCACCACCACGTCGGCGCCGGACTTCACCGCCAGCGCGGTGTCGTAATAGGGCCTTGAGGCGCCGACCTTGACGAAGATCGGCTTCTGCCAGTCGGTGATCTCGCGCAATTCCTCGATCTTGATCTCGAGATCGTCAGGACCGGTCCAGTCCGGATGGCGGCAGGCCGAGCGCTGGTCGATGCCTTCCGGCAGCCGACGCATATCGGCGACGCGCTTGGTGATCTTCTGGCCGAGCAGCATGCCGCCGCCGCCGGGCTTGGCGCCCTGCCCGATCACCACTTCGATGGCATCGGCGCGGCGCAGGTCGACCGGGTTCATGCCGTAGCGCGACGGCAGCACCTGATAGACCAGCAGCGAGGAATGGCCGCGCTCTTCCGGCGTCATGCCGCCGTCGCCGGTCGTCGTCGACGTGCCCATGGCGGAGGCGCCGCGGCCGAGCGCCTCCTTGGCAGGTCCCGACAGCGCGCCGAAGCTCATGCCGGCGATGGTGATGGGGATCTTCAGCTCGATCGGCTTCTTCGCAAAGCGCGTGCCGAGCAGCACGTTGGTGCCGCACTTCTCGCGGTAGCCTTCCAGCGGATAGCGCGAGATCGACGCGCCCAGGAACAACAGGTCGTCGAAATGCGGCAGCTTGCGCTTGGCGCCGCCGCCGCGGATGTCATAGATGCCGGTGGCGGCAGCGCGCTGGATCTCGACGATGGTGTGCGGGTCGAAAGTCGCCGAAAAGCGCGGCAGCGTGCGATGGGTGGGTTGGTCGTGCCCGGCCATGAAACGTCCGATCAATACGCGTCGACGTTGTCGACATGAAAATGATAAAGCTTTCGCGCGGAACCGTAGAGCCGGAAGGCTCCGGCATCGACGTCCGCGATCCCGGCCTTCGCCAGCACCGCATCGAGCACGCTGCGATCGTCTGATGTCATTGGCTTTTCCTCGCAGTCGGAGCCGAGGCTCTTCACCGCGCCGCGCACGAACAGCCGCGCCTCGTAGATCGAATCGCCGAGCGCCTCGCCGGCATCGCCGAGCACCACAAGATTGCCGGCCTGCGCCATGAAGGCGCTCATCGGCCCGATCGAGCCCTTCACCACAATGTCGATGCCCTTCATGGAGATGCCGCAGCGCGCCGAGGCATTGCCTTCGATGACGAGCAGCCCGCCATTGCCGGTGGCGCCGGCGGCCTGGCTGGCATCGCCCTGGACCCGCACCTCGCCTGACATCATGTTCTCGGCTATGCCGACGCCGGCATTGCCCTTCACCAATACGGTGGCTTCGCTGTTCATGCCGGCACAGTAGTAGCCGACGTGACCGTCGATCTCGACGGTGATGGGCAGGGTCAGGCCGCAGGCGATGGCGTGCTTGCCGCCGGGATTGGCGACCAGCCAATGGGTCTCGTTGGTGTCGGCGGGCAATGCGTGCAGGGTGGCATTCAGCTCACGCAGCGTGATCGAGGCGAGGTCAGCGGATGTCATCAGGCACGTTCCCAGGCATAGACCCGCGCCGGCTCGGGCTCGAACACGCGGGCCTTGTCGATGCCCGGCAGGCCATCGAGCGCGCGATACTCCGAACCGAAGGCGACGTAGTCGTCGGTCTCAGCCATCACGGCAGGCTTGCAGGCGATGGGATCGCGCAGCACCGCGAAGCCTGACTCTGTGCCGACCACGAAGGTATAGAAGCCATCGAGATCATCGAGGCTTTGGGTCAGCGCCTGCTCCAGGCTTGCACCCTCACGCATCCGCCAGGTCAGGTAGCCGGCCGCGACCTCGCTGTCATTGTCGGTGGCGAAGCTGAGGCCCTCGCCCTTCAAGGTGCGACGCACGGCGTTGTGGTTCGACAGCGAGCCGTTATGCACAAGGCACTGGTCGAGGCCGGTGGAAAACGGATGCGCGCCATTGGTGGTGACGGCAGATTCGGTGGCCATGCGGGTGTGACCGATGGCGTGGGTGCCAGACATCGACGACAGCGCGAAACGTTTCGCCACATCGCCGGGCAACCCGACCTCCTTGTACAATTCCATGCGGGCGCCGGAGCCGACCAGTTCGACGGCGGGCGCCAGCGCGGCAATCGCGGCGTGCAGCTGATCGTGCCTGTCGGACGGGACGGAGATGATGACGTGATTGGAGCGGACCACCGGGGCGAGCGCGCCGAGCCGGCTTTCCAGCTGCGCGATCACGGCATTGGCGTCGGCGCCTTCCGCGATCCGCAGCGTCGACTTGACGCGCCCGGCCTCGCCGCCGCCGAACACCGCAAAGCCGGCGCTATCAGGCCCGCGGTCCGACAGGGTTTCCAGCATGCGGTGCAGCATGGCGCCGAGCTGCGGCTCCAGCGCCTTGTTCTTCAGGAACAGTCCGGCAATTCCACACATTTTCGCCTCAAGAAACTTACTTTCTTTACAGGTATTCCGTGATATGACAGTTGTCAATGAAATCGCGCAGGCGATGACCCGGGAAACAGCATGCCGTCCGTGAAGGCCAAACCGAAATCTGCCAAGCCCGCCGCCAGGAAGACGGCAGCGAAGGCTGTGCCCGCCAAAGCCGGCGAGCTGCTGACCGGCTCCAACGCGCCGGCTGAAGTGGCCAGCACGCTGGAATCGCAGATCGGCAACGAGGTGCGCAAGCTGCGCAAGGAGCTCGAACTGACCGTGGCGGAGCTGTCGGCCTCGGCCGGGATTTCCACCGGCATGCTGTCGAAGATCGAGACCGGCAGCATCTCGGCTTCGCTGGGTACGCTGAACGCGCTGTCCACAGCGCTCAACGTGCCGATCAGCCGGTTCTTCCGCGAGACCGAGGAGCGCCGCGACTGCTCCTTCGTCAAGGCCGGAGCCGGCGTCAACATAGAGCGCCGCGGCACCAAGGCCGGCCACCAGTACAATCTGCTGGGCCATTCCATTCACGGCGAACTGGGCGTCGAGCCCTATCTGATCACACTGAAGGAAGACGCCGAGCCCTACACCAATTTCCGCCACGCCGGTGTCGAGCTGATCTACATGCTGTCCGGCAAGGTGCGCTATCGCCACGCCGACCAGACCTATCTGATGGAGCCGGGCGACGCGCTGTTCTTCGACGCCGCGGCGCGGCACGGGCCTGAAGAACTGATCAAGGCACCGATGACCTATCTCTCGGTCATCGTCTATCCCCGCCGCACCTGAACCATGGCCTGACATGCGCTATTCGCTGACATCGCTGATCAAGCAGACGCTGTCCGGCCACAGCGGCTGGACCCCGCAATGGCGCGACGCCGCGCCCAAACCCGAATACGACATCGTCATTGTCGGCGGCGGCGGCCATGGCCTCGCCACGGCCTATTATCTGGCGAAGGAATATGGCCTCAAGAACATCGCCGTGCTGGAGAAGAGCTGGATCGGGTCAGGCAATGTCGGCCGCAACACCACCATCATCCGCTCCAACTATCTGCTGTCGGGCAATATCCCGCTCTACGAGCTGTCGCTGAAGCTGTGGGAAGGTCTCGAACAGGATTTCAATTACAACGCCATGGTCAGCCAGCGCGGCGTGCTGAACCTGTTCCATTCCGACGGCCAGCGCGACGCCTATGCGCGACGCGGCAACATGATGATCCTGAACGGCGCCGACGCGGAGCTGCTGGATCGCGACGGCGTGAGGAAGCTGTATCCGTTCCTGAACTTCGATGCCGCGCGGTTTCCGATCCAGGGCGGGTTGCTGCAGAAGCGCGGTGGCACTGTGCGCCATGACGCCGTGGCCTGGGGTTATGCGCGCGGTGCCTCGGACCGCGGCGTCGACGTGATCCAGAACTGCGAGGTCACCGGCTTCGACATCGAGGGCGGCCGGGTGACGGGCGTCACCACGACGCGCGGCAAGATCAGGGCGAAGAAGGTCGGCGTCGCCGTGGCCGGCTCCAGCTCACGGGTGGCCGCCATGGCCGGGATGCGGCTGCCGATCGAGAGCCATGTGCTGCAGGCGTTTGTTTCCGAAGGACTGAAGCCGGTGATTCCCGGCGTCATCACCTTCGGCGCCGGACACTTTTATATCAGCCAGTCCGACAAGGGCGGGCTGGTGTTCGGCGGCGACATCGACGGCTACAACTCCTATGCCCAGCGCGGCAATCTGCCTGTCGCGGAGGACGTCTGCGAGGGTGGCATGGCCTTGATGCCGGCGATCGGCCGCGCGCGGATGCTGCGCAACTGGGGCGGCCTCGTCGACATGTCCATGGATGGCTCGCCGATCATCGACCGCACCCATATCGACGGGCTCTATCTCAATGCCGGCTGGTGCTATGGCGGCTTCAAGGCGACGCCGGGCTCCGGCCTGGTGTTCGCGCATCTGCTGGCGAAAGACGAACCGCATCCCGCCGCCACCGCGCTGCGGCTCGACCGCTTTCGCAGCGGCGCCATCCTCGACGAAAAGGGCCAGGGCGCCCAACCCAACCTGCACTGAGCATCATGCGCATCCCCTGCCCCTTCTGCGGCTCCCGCGACATCAACGAATTCGCCTATCACGGCGACGCCACGCTGACGCGTCCGACGACCCACGATGCCGATGCGATGTATGACTACGTCTATCAGCGCGACAATCCGGCCGGCTTGCATAAAGAGCACTGGTATCACCAGGCAGGCTGCCACGCTTGGCTGGTGGTGACGCGCAACATCACCACGCACGAGATCGTCGACGCGGCGCTGGCCCACGGAGCAACACCATGAGCCGCATCGCATCGGGCGGACTGATCGACCGCGGCAAAGCGCTGTCGTTTCGCTTCGACGGCAAGCCATTCCGCGGCTTCGCCGGCGACACGCTGGCCTCGGCGCTGCTCGCCAACGACATCATGCTGGTCGGCCGCTCGTTCAAATATCACCGGCCCCGCGGCATATTCTCCGCCGGGCCGGAGGAGCCCAATGCGCTGGTGACCCTGCGCTCCGGCGCGCGGGCCGAACCAAACACCAAGGCGACCACCGTCGAACTGTATGACGGGCTGGAGGCGTCGAGCCAGAATTGCTGGCCATCGCCGCGCTTCGATTTGCGCGCCGTGCATCAGCTGGCCGGGCCGCTGCTGAATGCCGGATTCTACTACAAGACCTTCATGTGGCCCGCTTCGTTCTGGGAAAACTTCTACGAGCCGGCGATCCGCGCCTCCGCCGGATTGGGCACGCTGAGCGGACAGGACGATCCCGACACTTACGAGAAGGCGCACGCGTTCTGCGACCTGCTGGTGATTGGCGCTGGCCCGGCCGGCCTTGCCGCGGCATTGGCAGCCGGTCGCGCCGGTGCGCGGGTTATCCTCGCCGAAGAAGATTTTGTGCTCGGCGGCCGGTTGCTGGCGGAGAACGACACCATCGACGGCGTGAGCGCGACGTCATGGGCAGTGCAGGCAGAAGCCGAACTCGGCACATTTGCAAACGTGCGCATCCTCCGGCGCACCGCCGTGTTCGGCGCCTATGACGGCGAATACGGCGCGCTGGAGCGCGTCTCCGATCACCTCATCGAACCCGCGCCATTCATGCCACGGCAGCGGCTGTGGAAGATCGTCGCCACCCAATGCATCCTCGCTGCGGGCGCGCAGGAACGGCCGCTGGTATTTCCGGGCAACGACCGGCCGGGCATCATGCTGGCCTCGGCGGTGCGGACCTATCTCAACCGATTCGGCGTCAGCCCCGGCCAGCGTGTCGCGATCTTCACCACGTCGGATGACGGCTGGCGCACGGCCGCCGACCTGCGCAAGGCCGGCGTGACGCTCGCCGGCATTGTCGATGCGCGACGTGACATATCGCCCGCCGTGCGCGGCCTCGCCGGCAACGCTCCGCAGTACCTTGGCGCCCATGTCACCGACACTTCCGGCTATCGCCGCCTCAGCTCCATCGCCATCGTCGATAGCGAAGGCAGGGCAACGACTATCGAAGCCGATACGCTCGCAGTATCCGGCGGCTGGAATTCGTCGATCGGCATCGCCACCCATCTCGGCGGCAAGGGCGACTGGTCGGACGCCGCCGCCGCTTTCCTGTGCGCCGCGCCGCCGAAGACCATGCAGATCGCGGGCGCCGCCGCCGGCCAATGGACGCTGGGCGACGCCTTGCAGCACGGCGCGCGCGCCGGCGCGGAGGCAGCAACGCGTGCAGGCCATGCGACGACAGCGATACCAACCTATCGCACCAGCGACGAAGCCGCCGGCGTTTCCCCCGTATGGCTGTTTGCGGGATCGCGCGCCAAGGCCTTCGTCGACCTGCAGAACGACGTCACCGCCACCGACATCGCGCTGGCAGCGCAGGAAGGCTTTCGCTCGGTCGAGCATCTCAAGCGCTACACCACGCTGGGCATGGCCACCGACCAGGGCAAGACGTCGAACGTCAACGGCCTCGCCATCCTTGCCGGCGAAATCAGGAAGACCATCGCCGAGACCGGCGCCACCCGCGCCCGACCGCCGCATGTGCCGGTGGCCATCGCCGCCTTCGCGGGCATCCACAAGGGCAAGCATTTCAAGCCGACCCGGCTGACCGCGAGCCTTGCCTTTTCCGAGGCGGCCAACGCGACCTTCGTCGAGGCCGGACAATGGTTGCGCGCGCAGTGGTTCAATGCGCGCGGCGAGACCGACTGGCTCACCAGCGTGACGCGTGAGGTGAGGGCAGTGCGCGAGCGGGTCGGCATCTGCGATGTCTCGACGCTCGGCAAGATCGCGCTGTGCGGCAGCGATGTCGGCGCCTTCCTCGACCGCATCTATATCAACACCTTCTCGACACTCCCCGTCGGCCGCGTGCGCTATGGCGCGATGCTGCGCGAGGATGGGTTCGTCATGGACGACGGCACCGTCGCGCGGCTGGCGCCCGAGCATTACGTGTTGACCACCACCACGGTGAATGCCGGCAAGGTCATGCAGCATCTGGAATACTACCACCAGGTGCTATGGCCGGAGCTCGACGTGCAGATGGTTTCGGTCACCGAACAATGGGCGCAATATGCGGTGGCGGGTCCGCGTTCGCGCGAACTGCTGCAGGCCATGCTCGGCGCCGCCATCGATCTGTCCAACGATGCCTTTCCCTATATGGGCTGCGTCGAATTCGATTTCGGCGACATTCCGCTGCGGCTGTTCCGCGTCTCGTTCTCCGGCGAACTGGCCTACGAGATCGCCGCCCCCGCGGATCGCGGCGAGGCGCTGTTGCGCGCACTGATGCAGGCCGGCGCAACCTTCGGCGTCTCGCTATACGGCACCGAGGCACTCAGCGTGATGCGCATCGAGAAGGGCCATGTCGCCGGCTCCGAACTCAACGGCCAGACCGTGGCGCGCGATCTCGGGCTGGGAAGGATGATGTCGCAGACGAAGGATTACATCGGCCGCGCCATGGCCGACCGCCCGGCGCTGGTCGATCCGACCCGCCCGACGCTGGTCGGATTGCAGCCCGTCGATCGCGGCCAGCGGCTGCGCAACGGCGCGTTGCTCTTTGCCCGCGGAGTGACGCCCTCTCCCGATAACGAGGCCGGCTACATCACCTCGTCGGCCTTCAGCCCCTCCTGCGGCCACTGGATCGGCCTCGGCCTGCTAGCCGATGGCCCCGAACGGATCGGTGAGATCATCCGGGCCTGGGACCCGATCCGGTCCGCCGATCTCGATCTCGAAGTGGTGTCGCCGGTCTTCGTCGACGCAGAAGGAGCGCGGCTGCGTGGCTGACCTCACCTCCATCTCCGCCTTCGTCGATTTGCCGCTGCCTATCGTCGGCCGCGGCCTCACCGTCCACGAACGAGCAGGCCTCGGCATCGCGACGCTGATGGCGCGCAAGGGCAAGATCGATGCGCTCGCGGCATCCATTAAGGAACAGTACGACATCGATCTGCCCAGCGGCCCGCACTGGCGCGGCAGCGACGCCCTCGCTTTGCTCGGTACCGGACCCGGACGATGGCTGGCAATTCACAGCGCGCCGCCGGCGCGTTTCGTCGCCAACCTCGCGCAACAACTCGAGGGCGTTGCCTCGGTGGTCGATCAGTCCGGCGCCTGCGGTGTATTACGGCTGAGCGGCCCCGCGCTGATCGAGACGCTGGCGAAGGGCGTGGCGATTGATCTCGATGCCAAGGCCTTTCCGGCCGGCAGCGTCGCCGTCACGCAGATCGCCCATGTCGGCGTCACGCTGTGCAAGATCGACGAGTCACCTGCGATAGACGTCATCGTCGCGCGCAGCCTCAGCGCGAGCTTCTGGCACTGGTTGTCGAGCTCGGCCGGAGCTTCTTCTTTCGGGTCGACATGACCGCAGCGCATTGTTTCCGGGATATTTCCTCACAAAGCGAGTGATGCGCAGTACCACCGCGCTATCCAGGTCGCGTTTGAAAACATAATGCAACAGGATTCCGCAGCAGTCTTTTGCTAGCCTTTCACAGCTCAGCCGCCATGGTCGATTCGAAATTAAAATCCGGATCGACCCATGCTGCATACCGTCATCGCGTCCCGTATCCTGCCACCGTTACGGCGCTTCTGCCGGTCGCAGGATGGCAACATCGCCGTAATCTTTGCGATCGTGATGGTGCCCACGATCGGCTTCATCGGCGCTGCGGTCGACTACAGCCGCGCCAATGCCGCGCGTTCGGCGATGCATGCGGCCCTGGACTCCGCCGCATTGATGGTCGCCAAGGACGATGCGGCGGGCGACATGACCAGGGCCCAGCTGAACACCAAGGCCAACGCCTACTTCACCGCACTATATACAAATACCGATGTACCGAGCGTCACCCTGACGGCGACCTATTCGAACAGTGCCACCACAGGATCATCTGTGGTGCTGTCCGGCTCCGGGACTATCAACACGTCCTTCATGAAGGTGGTCGGGTTTCCTACCCTGACCCTGTCCTCATCGTCCACGGCGAGTTGGGGCATGACCAAGCTCCGTGTCGCCATGGCGCTCGACAACACCGGATCCATGAAAGACGACGGCAAGATGTCTGCGCTGCAAACTGCCACCACCAACCTCATCAACCAGCTCAGTGCCTCCGCTCAGACCAATGGCGACGTCTACATCTCCCTGGTCCCGTTCGCCAACGTGGTCAATCTCGGCACCGGATACAAGAACAGCGGCTATATCGACTGGAGCAACTGGTCGACCGTGGGCAGCATCGAGGAGGGCTGGACCTGCGGCTCGAGCTACAATTCGTGGTACCGGACCATGCGATGCGGCTCGTCCAGCAACAACATCAATAGCTGGAACGGCTGCGTGATCGATCGGACGCAGAACTACGACGTTCAGATCACGGCACCGACTACCGCCGCCACCTATTATCCGGCCGACCAGTCGTCCTATTGCCCGACCGTGATCACTCCCCTGAGCTATAATTGGACGGCACTGAAGGCGTCGGTAGCGACCATGACGCCGAGCGGCGGCACCAACCAGCCGATCGGCCTGGTGTGGGCATGGCAGACGCTGCAGCAAACCGCGCCTTTCAACGCGCCGGCCGAAGACAGCAATTACACCTACAAGAAGGCGATCATTCTGCTGTCGGACGGCCTCAACACCATGGATCGCTGGTACGGCGACGGCAGCACGCCCTCGTCGCAGGTCGACGCGCGCCAGCAGCCGCTATGCGATAACATCAAGGCCGCCAACGTCACCATCTATACAATCCAGGTCAATACCGGCGGCGACCCGACCTCCGCGGTGCTCCAATATTGCGCCAGCGGCAGCGGCAACTTCTTTCAGCTCACCACGGCAAGCCAGGTCATCTCGACCTTCAACACCATCGGAACGGCGCTGACCAACCTGCGTATCTCCAAATAGGACCGCAGCGCCGTCCCGCCCGGCCGTTCAGAGGCGGGGCATGCTGACCGGGCGCGCCTCGCGGGTCTGCGCCGCCAGCCTGATGGCGGCATTGGTCGCGCCAAATCCCGCATAGTTGCGCCGTTCGACGATCTCGAAAAAGAAGCGCTCGTCGAAGGCGTGGGTGTAGATCTGGAAGAACTCGCCGTCGCCTTCGCGTTCATAGAGGATCTGGTTGTCGCGGAGCAGAGTCATGGTGGCCGTGTCGAGACCGTATTTGGCCTCGATATCGGCATAGTAGTTCTCCGGAATCTTCAGAAAGCTGGCGCCGCGCGCCCGCATCTCCGCGACCGCCGCAAAGATATCCTCGCATGAGAAGGCAATATGCTGAACGCCCGAGCCGAAGAACTCGGAGATGAAGCGGTTCGACAGCGTGCGCGTCGCCGACGATCCGTTCAGCACCACACGCAGCGTCTGGCTAGCGTTGATCAAGGCCTGGCTCTGCACCAGGCCGACGAGATCGGCGATTTCCATCTGCGGCAGCCGCTGCAGATCGAGAATGCCGACGTAGAACAACAGCCACGACGGCATTTCCTCGTAAGGCATCGACTGCGAGATATGGTCGACGGCCGTCAGGCGATCGGCGCCGGGATCGCTGGCGAGCGCCGCGAAATCGGTGTCCCAGTTGTTGCCGGTCCCATCGAGGAAATACAGCAGGCTGCCGCCGACGCCGTGGATCGCCGGAATTTCCAGTTCGCCGGGGCCGACGGGCTGATAGAAGGTCTTCGCCTTCAGCGCCTCGGCGCGCGCCATGGTTTTCGATGCATCGTCGACGTCGAGGGCGATGGCGCAGACCCCTGGGCCGTGGGTGACGTAGTGCGAATGCGCAAAGCCGCCCTGCTCGTGGTTGATGACGAGTTCGATGGCGCCTTGCGACCAGCGCTCCACTGCCTTGCTGCGATGGGCGCCGGTCTTGCGGAAGCCGAGTTGACCGAACAGGGTCGCGAGACCCGCCGCGCTCACTTCGTTGACAGCAAATTCGATGAAGCCAACGCCAAGGCTGCGCGCCGGCGGCGCCAGCTTGGCGGTCGGTTCGGCCAGCTGGTCTTTCAGCAGGATCAACGAGCGCAGGCCATCGGTGGCGGTGCGCGCGGCGGAGCCGGCACGGAACTGGTCGTTGAAAATTTCCAGCGACCACGGGCCGCTATAGCCGGTGGCCATCACCGCTTCCATGAAGCCTGTGACCGGCAGGTCGCCCTGCCCGGGGAAACAGCGGAAATGCCGGCTCCACGGCAGGACATCGAGCCCGAGCTTCGGCGCGTCGGCGAGTTGCACCAGGAAAATCTTGTCGGCGGGGATCGACGCGATCGCGGTCACCGGAAAGGCCGGCGCCAGCGCATGAAAGCTGTCGAGGATGACGCCGATGGATTTGTGGTCGGCGCGGCGCACGATTTCCCAGGCGTCGCGATAGTCGCGGACGTGCCGGCCCCATGCCAACGCCTCGAAGCCGACCCGCATGCCGTGTCTGGCCGCGAGGTCGCCGAGTTCGCGGAAATCGGCCGCAGCGCGATCGATGCCGCCGAGCCCCAGCGGCGACACGTTGCTGCAGATCAGCATCAGGTCGGTCTGCAGCTCCTTCATCAGTTCGAACTTGCGTTCGGCACGGTAGAAGTTGCGGCTGCGCTGCGGCTCCGGCATACCCTCGAAATCGCGAAACGGCTGGAAGGCGCAGATGGTCAGGCCGAGATCGCGGCACATCTGGCCGATCTCGCGCGGGCTGCCGCTGTACGACAGCAGATCGGCTTCGAAAATCTCGACTTCGTGGTATCCGGCGGCAGCGATGGCGCGCAGCTTTTCGTCGAGTGCACCGCTGAGAGAGACGGTAGCGATGGATAGTTTGGTCATGCGGTCTGCTCCAGAATGCTGCCCGGCGAAACCCGCGCGCCGGTTCGCGCCGCCAGTTGCACCGCTTCGACCACGGCCAAAGTTGCCATGGCGTCGTCCACGGAAATCAGCGGCGCCTCGCGGCGATCGATCACCGCACAAAAATGCCTGAGCTGCTCGACCAGCGGATCGGCCCGCTCCGACGCAAGATCCGCCCGCGCCAGCGGCGCCCACCACCCCTTGTCGCCCGGATAGGACCACAGGTCCATGGTCGGCACCGACAGTGAACCTTTGGTGCCGGCGAAGATGTAACAGGGCTGGTCCTGCCGCGGATAGGCGGCGTTCTCGCCGGACGACAGCTCCCAGCTCCACGGCGATGGCGTGGCGTCCGACAATGTCACGGTGCCGATCGCGCCATTGGCAAAGCGCAGCAGCAGCGCCGCAGTGTCCTCCACCGCGAAGCCGCGCACCTTGTTCGAGGTCAGCGCCTGCACCTCGACGATCTCGCCGCAGATGAAGCGCAGATTGTCGATGTCGTGGACGAGGTTGATCAGGATCGGGCCGCCGCCCTGCTCGCGGCGCCAGGAGACGTCGAAATAATCATCGGGTTTCTGCAGCAGCCAGAGTCCGACCACCGCCGTCAGTTGGCCAAGCCTCCCGCCGGCGACCGCATCGCGCACCGCCTTGATACCGGGATTGTGCCGGCGATGATGACCGACCAGCACCGGCACACCGGAGCGCCGGACCGCCGCTGCCAGCTCCTGCGCCGCGATGACGGTATCGGTCACCGGCTTTTCTACCAGCGTCGGGACGCCCCGTTCGACGCAGTCCAACACCATTGCCAGATGCAGCGCGTTCGGCGAGGCGATGATCGCGCCGTCGGGTTTTTCCTGATCCAGCAGTTCGCGGTGGTCGAAATACCACGACAGGCCGCGCTGCTGGGCAAATGCTTTCGCGGCGTCCGACGGGTCGGCGATCCCCGCCACTTCACATTCCGACGACGCTGCGATCAAATCGAGGTGCTTGCGGCCGATCAGGCCGGCGCCCATCACGCCGATCCGCTTTCGGCTGCTCACGCCGCGCTGTCCGCCATGGCGCCGCCAAGGAACAGCGCGCCGATGCGGGGATCGTTGAGCACCTTTTCGGCCTTGTCGAAGATCCGGGTCTGGCCGAGCTCCAGCACAATGCCGAAGTCGGAAATCTCCAGCGCCGAGCGGGCGTTCTGCTCGATCATCAAGATCGAGACGCCCTTGTCGCGCAGCTCCTTGAGGATGTTGAAAGTCTGCAGCACCATCAGCGGCGAGAGACCAATGGACGGCTCGTCGATCAGCACCAGCTGCGGATTGAGCAGCAGGCCGCGGGCGATTTCGAGCTGCTTCTGCTCGCCCCCGGACAGGGTCGAGGCCTGCTGCGTGGCCTTCTTGCGCAGCACCGGAAACTTGTCGAGCGCGGCCTCGATACGCGCCGGCAGGTCGGTGATGTCGCGCCCGGCCGCCACCGCGCCGAGTTCGATGTTGTGGCGCACCGACAGTTCCGGAAAGATGTTGCGGCCCTGCGGCACGTAGCAGATGCCGGCGGTGAGCAATTCGCGCTGGCTGAGGCCAGTGACGTCGCGCCCCCGAAAGATCACCTTGCCCTCGCGCAGCTTCAAGAGCCCGAAGATTGCCTTGAACACGGTGGACTTGCCGGCACCGTTCGGACCGATCACCGTGGTGATCGACCCCGCCGGCACCGAGAAGGTGGTGCCGTTAAGGATGGTCATCTTGCCGTAGCCGCCGACCAGATTCTGAACGTCCAGGATCGCATCGCTCATGGTTTCGTCCTCAATGTCCGAGATAGGCTTCGATCACGGCGGGATTGGCGCGGACTTCGCTGGGCTTGCCCATGGCCAACACCTTGCCTTCGGCCATCACGATCACGCGGGTGCACAGCGACATCACGAAATCCATGTTGTGCTCGATCACCACGAAGGTCGCGCCCTTTTCGCGGTTGATCGCCGTCAACCGGTCCTTGAGGTCGGCCAGCATGGTCAGGTTGACGCCGCCAGCGGGTTCGTCGAGCAGCACCAGCCGCGGTCCGCCCATGAAGGCCATGGCGGCGTCGAGCAGCTTCTGCTGGCCGTAGGACAGGCCACCGGCCGGCTCATCCGCGAGGTGGTCGAGTTTGAAGAAGCCGATCATCTGATTGGCGGCGTCGGTCAAGCCGGCATCGGAGGGGCCGAACAGCCGCGACAGCATGCTGCCCTGATGCTCCTGACCGGCGAGGATCAGGTTTTCGCGCACCGACAGTTTGGGAAACACCTGCAGCAACTGGAAGGTACGGCTGACGCCGAGGCCGTTCAGCTCCGACGGCCGCATGCCGGTGACGACCTTGCCGTCGACCTTGACCTCGCCGCCTGACGGCGTGAGCTGGCCGAGGATACAGTTGAACAAGGTCGACTTGCCGCAGCCGTTGGGGCCGATCAGGCCGAGGATCTCGCCTTCATGGACGTCGAAGGACACGCCGTTGACCGCCGCGATGCCGCCAAAGCTCTTGCTGATGTCGCTGACTTCGAGGACCGCGGTCATGGTGCCGTTTCCAGTTTCGATTTGGCGACAGCGCGCATGGCCGAAGCGATCTTGGTGCGGCGCTCGGATATGGCGCGGTCGAGAATGCCGAGGATGCCGGTGGGCGAATAGATCAGCAGACCGATCACCGCGACGGCGTAGATCATCAGGTAGTAGCCCTGGGTGAAGCGCAGCCACTCCGGCAGCAGCACTGCGATCATCGCGCCGAGGAACGGCCCGAAGAAGAACCCGGAGCCGCCGACGATCACCATCATCAAGAGATCCAGCGACAGCGACAGGCTGAACGGCACCGGATCGACATACTGCGTCAGCGGCGCGTACAGCGTGCCGGCAACGCCGCCGAGCGCCGAGCCGATGGCAAAGGCCATCAGCGTGTAGCGACGGGTGTCGATGCCCAGCGACAGCGCCCGCACCGGGTTTTCGCGCAGCGCCACGAAGGCGCGGCCCCATGGCGAGCGGATCAGCCACCACACCATCAGCGAGACGATTCCGAGCGAGCCGAGACAGAGATAGTAAAATGGCAGCGGCCGCCGCGTCGGGAAGCCGAACACTTCCGGCCGCGGGATGTTGCTGATGCCATAGATGCCCTTGGTGAGCCAGTCCTCGTTGCGAAACACGAGGAAGGCCAGCGTCGAAAAGGCCAGCGTGACGAAGGCCAGATAATGATGCTGCACGCGCAGCGCGGGATAGCCGAGGATCCAGCCGACCGCGAAGCACAGTACGATGGCCACGCCGAGTGCGGCGATCAGCGGCAAGCCGTTCGACGTCATGATGGCCGCGGCGTAAGCGCCGATGCCGACGAACGCGCCCTGCGCCAGCGACACCTGGCCGGCATAGCCCAGCGTCAGGTTGAGGCCCATGGCGGCGATGGTCATCACTGCCCACTGGCTCAGGATGAACAGGCCGTAGCGCTGGAAATTCATCGGCACGATGATCAGCGCAGCGATGACCACGAGACCGAGCCCGATCTGCCAATATTTGCTGTTGAGGGTCATACGGTGCGCTCCTCGGGCCGGCCAAGAATGCCCTGCGGGCGGAACAGGATGATCACGATCAGCAGCACCAATGGCACCGCCGCACGATACTGGGTCGAGACGTAGGCCGCGGCGAGGTTGTCGACGACACCGATCAGCAGCCCGCCGGCGATAGCGCCGCGCACCTGGTTGAAGCCGCCGACGATGGCCGCGATGAACGCCGCCTGGCCGAGCACTTCGCCGCTGGAAAACTTTGCGAGATAGATCGGGGTGATCAGCAGCGACGCCAGCGCCACCAGGAAGGCATTGATCAGGAAGGTGTACATGATCATGCGCTCCACGGGGACGCCGACGATGCGCGCCACCGTGGGATTTTGCGCGGCAGCCTGCATCTGGTGGCCGATCGAGGTGCGGTTCAGCAGCGCGGTCAGCGCGATCACCGCCACGATGGCCAGCGCCAGCACGCCGATGCTCTGCAGCGCCACCGGGCGACCGAACACCGAGACGTCACCCAACGGGACAATCGACGGAAACGGCGACGCCTCGGCGCTCCAGAACTGCTTGACCGCTTCCTTGATGCCGATCGCCAGCGCCATGGTGGCGATCGCCAGCGGCAGCACGCCATGGCGCAGCATCGGATCGACCAGCAGCAGCTTGAAGCCGAGGCCGAGCAGCAGCATCGACAGCAGGATGCCGACCAGGATCGCCAGCCAGAACGGTGCGCCGGCATGCATCACCGCCAGCATCAGGAAGGCCGGCAGCATGACGAATTCGCCCTGCGCGAAATTGATGGTCTGCGAGGTCTGCCACAGCAGCGTGAAGCCCACCGCGGCGATCGCATAGATCGCCCCGGTGGCGAGGCCAGCGACGAGAAGATCGAGAAGGTTGGACATGTGGTGGCTCCAATAGCGGCGGCGGCGTCCTTGCCTTCGCCCCGCTTGCGGGGAGAAGGTGTCTCGAACCCGCGGAGCGGGTTCGAGACGGATGAGGGGGACCCTCCGCAAGTTCGGAGCGCATGGAGAGTCCCCCTCACCCGACTTTCACGCGCTTCGCGCGTGCAAGTCGACCTCTCCCCGCAAGCGGGGAGAGGTTAAAACAAGCGCGTCAGTTATTCAGCTTCGGCAGCACGGCCTTGATGACCTGCTTGCCGTCAACCACTTCCGCCAGAAACCCCTGACGGTCGATATCTCCATTGGCGTCGAAGGTGACATCCATCAGGATGCCCGGCTCCTTGGCCGCGGTGATGGTCAGGCCGTGCAGGGCGTCGGCAAGCCCCTTGGGATCGACCTTGCCCATTTTCTCGGTGGCAGCCTTGATCATGTAGATCGCCAGCCAGCCCTTCATGCCGTTGTGGTCCGGCACGTAGTTGTACTTCTTGACGAACTTTTCGCGGAACGCCTTGACCAGTTCGACCGGCGCGTCGGTGGTGAGACCGACATGGGCACGGGCGCCATTGGCGGCATCGCCGGCAAGCTCGATCACCTTCTGCCCGACCAGGGTGGTCTCGCCCATCAACGGCGCGGTGATGCCCTGACGCTTGATTTCCTTGAGGACGCGTGCGCTCTCTTCTTCGTTGACGTAGACGAAGACCACGTCGGGGGCTGCCGACTTGATCTTGCTGACGTCGGCGGCGAAGTCGGCCTGGCCGGCTTCGGTGGAGAGATCGGCGGCGACCTTGATGTTGTACTTGGCGAATTCCTTGACGATGGAATCACGACCGCCCTTGCCGAAGTCGTTGTTGACCCAGACGATGGCGACCGACTTGGCCTTCAGCTCGTCGTTGATGTACTTGGCGACCTTGGGCATCGTGGACTGCTGGCCAAACGAGGTCCGGAACAGGAACTTGTTGCCGGCCTGGGTGAGTTCGGCGGCTTCGCCGCCCATGATCTGCGTGATGCCGGCTTCGGCGGCCAGCGGCGCGGTGACCTTGACCGAACCGGAATAGCCGGGCCCGAGCAGCACGTAGGGCTCGGTGTCGAGCGCCTTCTGGACCTGCGCGCGCGCGACGCCGGGATTGGACTGCGAGTCCGCGTGAGTGACTTCGAGCTTGCGGCCGAGCACGCCGCCCTTGGAATTGACTTCCTCGATCGCCAGATCGATGCCGTTCTTCCAGTTGGTGCCGACGGTGGCGCCGCCGCCGGAAAACTCGGCGACGTCCGCCAGCTTGATCGGCCCGGACTGCGCGAAGGCCGCGCCGGTCAGCATGGTCGCGAGCAGTGCGCCCGCCAGAATACGTGTTTTCATATCAAATCCTCCCTTGGTTGTGATCGTCTTTTCATTGCGAGCAGGCCTTATGGCCGACTACGTCGTCAGGCTGCGTTGGCGGGGTACCTCTTGGCCATTACGGCGTCGAATGCAATTCCCATTTCGGTGGTAGAAGGTGCCAGACCGGTGAACAGTTCGAACGCATCGGCCGCCTGATAGATCGCGAGATCCCGTCCGGTCATGACCTTGGCGCCGACGTCCCTGGCAGCCATCAGCAGCGGCGTCCACAGCGGCGAATAGACCGCATCGGCGACCCACAACCCGGCATGCAGCAGATTGTCCGGAACCGGCGTGCCCTTGCTCGGCGTCATGCCCACAGGCGTACCGTTGACCACGCCCACCGCCCCCGTCAGCGCGTCTGCGACGCTGGCGGCAACGCGGACCGTCAGCCTGCCACCCAACTGCGCTGCGAGTTGCTCGACCTTGGCGCGGTCGGTATCGAAGATCCGGATCTCGCTGACACCGAGGTCGGCCAGCGCAAAGGCAATGGCCTTGCCGACGCCGCCGGTGCCGATCACCGCCACCGGACCGCGGCCGGAGCCTTCGACCAGCGCCTTCACCGCGCGGGCAAAGCCGGTGGTGTCGGTGTTATGCCCGGTCAGGCGACCGTCGCGCACGACCACCGTATTGACCGCGCCAATCGCTCGGGCGCCGGGCGACAGCGCGTCGAGCAGATCCAGCACCGCTTCCTTGTAGGGGAACGTGACGTTGATGCCGGAGAAGCCGAGCCGGCGAACGCCATCGAGCAGCAGCTTCAATTCGTCGCGGCCGGCGCCGGCGACCTCTATCAACTGGTAGTGGCAGCGCGCACCCAGCGCGTCTGCAGCCGCTTCGTGCATCGCCGGCGACGCCGACTGCGCGATCGGCGCGCCGAGCAGGCCGGTGAGAAAACGGCGGCCGGAAGCGGGCAGGTTTTGCGTGGACGTGGTCATGGGATCAGAGCCAGTGCTGCAGAGCGGGCAATTCGTCGGCGAACGGCGCGAGGATAGCGCCGGGGCGATTGAACACAATTACCCTGTTATGCCACAAACATAACATCATGTTATCTTTTTACGTGGCTTGGCCGGCGGGGCTTTCGCGACCTGCTTCGGCCCGACGGCGCGCATTTCAGAGCGCAGGCAGTCGATGAAGTGCTCGATATGCATCGACAACGGTGCGCCGCGCTTCACGGCGACGTAGGTGTCGAAACGGGTCGGCTCGACGATGGGCAGCACGACCACTCCGGGGTAGCCGCCATGGGCGACGGTGAACTGGTCGATCACGGCGATGCCGAGGCCCGACCTCACCAGCGCACAGACGGTCGTGCCGAAGCGCGCCCGGATGGTGATGTCGTATTTGAGCCGATAGCGCGCGAAGATCTCGGCCATGATGCGACCATAGGGGTCGTTGGGATCGATGCCGATCAGGGGATAGTGCGTGATCTCCTTTGCCGACACGTGCTTGCGGCCGGCCAGTGCGTGGCCTTCGGGCACGATGCAGAACAATTCGCCCGACGCCAGCGGCAGGAAATCCAGACCGGGGTGATCGAGGCGATAGCTCATGGCGACGCAGTCGCCGCGGCCGAGCAGGAGGTAATCGACCGCCTCCTCGATCTTCAGGATATTGATGTCGATGCGCAGCTCTGAAAACCGCCGGCGCACCCGCTCGATGGCGCGCGGCACCATCACCTGGGAGATGCTGGGCACCGAGCCGATGCGCAGTTCGGACAGCGCGCCCTGCCCGATCTTGGAGATGATCTCGGTGAGATCGTCGACCTTCTGATAGACGCCGTTGATCTGCTCGAAGATATTGTGCGCTTCCGGGGTCGGGAAATAGCGGCCGTTCTGACGCTGGAAGAAGCGAATGCCCAGCGACTTCTCGGTATATTTCACCAGCCGGCTGATGCCGGGTGCGGAGACATTCAACAGCTTCGCCGCCCCCCCAATGGTCCCGGCGACCATCACGGCCCGCACGACCTCGATCTGGCGTAGCGTCATCATGAGGTGAAGCCGTCTCCTGCCGCAAAACCAGCGCTTTGTCGGATCGCGCCCGATGCGTCAAGAGTAGGCGGCTTGCAGCGAACGCACAATGCGCCCGCGTCTTCCGCCCCGGCCGGAACGCAGCCTAGTTCCGGCTCATGACGATGCTGACGTTGCGGATATCGCCTTCCGACGCGATGGAAAAATTCTGCCGGTTGCCCTTCGTCGAAACCGACAGGGTTGCCGAGAAGCCCGGAGCGTCAGCCACGGCAGAAATGGTGCCGCCGCTTTCACGCCCGACGAGACTGCCATTGATGCCGCGGCTCAGTTCGCTCCAGGAGCCCGCAATCTGTCCCTGCTCGCTAACAAGGTCGCTGTTCAGTTCGAAGCGATAGCTGTCGCTGGCGCAGCGAAGGCTCTGTTGCAGACGGGCGTCTGCGCGACCGACCTGATAGGTCGCCTTGCAACGCACCCGCTCCTTCGAACCATCGGACAGCGAAATCGTCCCTGCACCTGTCCAAGACCCCGCCATGCCCGCGAAGGGAGCAGACTGCGCGAGCGCCTGACAACCGGTGGACACGACAAAAAAGGCGACCGTCGCGAACTGAAGAGTTGATATCGTTTTCAAGGGATTGCTCCTGTGATCGGCATGCGAATGCTCTGGGGGACGGGACGGGGGCGAAGCTCAGTGGCCGTTCGGCGGCGTTTCTTCTTCAGGCCTCTTGATGCGAAACCAGGCCACATAAAGCGCGGGTAGGAACAGCAAAGTGAGGACGGTACCGACGACGATTCCACCCATCATGGCGTAGGCCATCGGCCCCCAAAACACTTCGCGGGCAATGGGTATCAGCGCCAGCGTTGCCGCCGCCGCGGTCAGCATGATCGGGCGCATGCGATGCTCTGTCGCCTCCATCACCGCCTCCCAAGGAGGACGGCCCTCCTCGCGCAAATGTTCTATCTGCACAATCAGGATCACCGAGTTGCGGATCAGGATGCCGATCAGCGCCAGCACGCCGAGAATGGCGACGAAGCCGAGCGGCGCGCCGCTCAGCAGCAGCGCCGCCACCACGCCGATCAGCGCCAGCGGCGCCACCGCAAACACCAGGAACAGGCGGTGGAAACTCTGCAACTGCAGCATTAGGATGGTGGCCATGGCGAACAGCATGATCGGCACGACGGCGACGATCGGCGCCTGGCTTTTGGCGCTCTCTTCGACGGCGCCGCCGGTCGCGACAGCATAGCCGACCGGCAACTTCGCCGTGAATGCGGCGAGCTGCGGCTTCATCTCCTCCACCACTGTGGCCGGCTGTACGGCATCGAGGATGCCGGCCTTCATGGTGATGGTCGGCTGGCGCGAGCGCCGCCAGATCGTCGGCTGCTCCAGTTCGTACCGGAACGTGGCCACCGCTGCCAATGGTACGGATGACCCGTTCGTTCCCGGCAGTTGCAGGTTGCGCAGCGTTTCCACCGAGCCGCGTTCGGAAGCGTTGGCGCGCGCCAGCACCTTCACCAGATAGATGTCGTCGCGCACCTGGGTCACGGAGGTGCCGTCGACCACGCCGTTCAGTGTCGAAGCGATGTCCTGAGAGGTGACGCCAAGCTGGCGCGCCTTGTCCTGCAGCACGTCGACCTTGACGACACGCTCCGGTTCCATCCAGTCGAAAACCACGTCGCCGAGATGCTTGTTGGCGCCGAGTACGCTCGCCAGTTGCTGGGCGAACTCGCGCACCTTGACGACCTCCGGCCCGCTCACCCGATACTGCACCGGCCGGCCGACCGGCGGTCCGATGTCGAGCAGCTTCACATAGGCGTCGGTGCCGGGAAACGTCTTCTTGAGATAGGCCTGCAACTGAACGCGCAGGCGATCGCGGACTTCGAGACCCTTGGTAACGATGATCACTTGGCCGAACGAGATGTCCGCCGGCTGCACGTCGAACGACAGCACGAAGCGCGGCGCTCCGGCGCCGACATAGGTCGACCAGTGATCGATGTCGGCGTTGCCCTTCAGCGCTTCCTGCTCGAACTGCGCCATCTGCGCGTTAGTCTCGGCAATCGAGGCATTCTGCGGCAAATTCCAGTCGACGATCAGTTCGTCGCGGTCCGACGAGGGAAAGAATTGCTGCTGCACCAGCCCCATGCCGCCCACCGACAGGGCGAACACAGCAACGGTGATGGCGATAGTCACCCAGCGCCAGCGCATGCTGAAGGCCAGCAGGCGGGAAAACGCCCGCGCAAAGCGCCCCTTCTCGGCGTGATGGTTGGGCAGCTTGTCCGGCAGCAGGGTGACGCCGAGCAGCGGCGTGAACAGCACGGCAACCACCCACGACACCACCAGCGACACTGCGATCACCACGAACAACGTGAAAGTGAACTCGCCCGCGGCGGAGTTGTTGAGCCCGATCGGTATGAAGCCGGCCACCGTGACCAGCGTCCCGGTCAGCATCGGGAACGCCGTCGAGGTGTACACATAGGTGGCGGCCTTGTGCAGGGTGTCGCCGACCTCCAGACGCGCCACCATCATTTCCACGGCGATCATCGCATCGTCGACCAGCAGACCGAGGGCGATGATCAACGCGCCCAGCGAAATCCGCTGCAGGGAGATCCCCGAATAGGCCATCACCAGGAAGGTGATTGCCAGCACCAGCGGGATCGAGATCGCCACAACCAGGCCTGCACGCATGCCGAGACTGAGGAAGCTGATCGCCAGCACGATGACGACGGCCTCGAACAATGCGCGCGTGAAGCCCGACACCGCGTGATCGACCACGAGCGGCTGGTCCGACACCAGATGGACGCCGACACCGATCGGCATATCGGCGACGATGCGGGTCATCTGCGCTTTCAGGGCTTCGCCGAATTCCAGCAGGTTGGCGCCGGCCTTCATGCCAATGGTCAGGCCGATCGCCGGCTCGCCGTTGTAGCGAAACAGCGAGGTCGGCGGATCGGCATAGCCGCGGCTAATCGTGGCAACGTCGGTGAGCGGAAAGAAACGATCGTTAACGCGCAGGTTGATGGTCTTGAGGCTTTCCTCGGAGGTGAACTGGCCACTTACGCGAACCGCAATGCGCTCCGGACCGGCCTGCAGCACGCCCGACGGCGCAATCGCATTCTGTGCCTGCAACGATGCCAGGATCGAGCGCGTGTCCAGGCCAAGGGCCGCGACCTTGCGCGTGGAGAATTCGAGGTAGATGACCTCGTCCTGTGCGCCGGTGATATCGACGCGGCCGACATTCGGCACCGTCAGCACCTTGGCACGGGCTTCCTCGACGCGGTCTCGCAATTGCCGCTGGCTCAGACCGTCGCTGGTGAAGGCGTAGATGTTGCCGTAGACGTCGCCGAAGCGGTCGTTGAAGGCGGGACCGACCACGCCCTGCGGGAAATCGCCTTTGATGTCGGCGATCATGTTGCGCACCCGCACCCAGGTCGGCTCGACGTCACGGGCCTTGGTGGTGGCAAGCAGATTGACGAAGATGGTGGTCTGGCCGGCGACGGTGAGGCTGCGGGTGAAATCCAGCGATTCCAGTTCCTCGAGCTTCTTCTCGATCCGCTCGGTGACCTGCAGGGTCATTTCCTGCGCCGATGCGCCCGGCCACTTCGCCTGAATCACCATGGTCTTGATGGTGAATGCCGGATCTTCTTCACGCCCCAGCTTGAGATACGAGAAGAAACCAGCCGCCATGAAGGCGATCATGAAGTACCAGACCAGCGAGCGGTGCTCGAGGGCCCAGTCAGACAGATTGAACGACTTCACAGTGCGCCTTCCTGACCAATGCGGACCTTCTGGCCTTCGGCCAGATGATGGACACCCGCGGTAACCACCCGCGCGCCGGCGGCGAGGCCCGCGGTCACGCGGACCCAGCCGTCGCCGTCGGGCCTGGACTGAACCTCGCGCGACGACACGGTGCCTGCGGCAGTGTCGACCAGCCAGATCCGTGTCTTGCCGTCCTTCGCGAGTATCGCCGAAGCTGGCACCCGCGGGCCGCGCTCCGGTGTGCCGGGGATCGTCGTCGTCACCGTGGTGCCGAGCCGGAATGCCTCCGGCGAATTCTCCAGCGTGATGCGGATGCGCCGGCTGCGCGTCACCGGATCGGCCTGCGGCGCGATCTCGCGCACCTTGCCCTGCGCGCTGATCGAGGGATCGAGCTGCAGCGCCACCGTGAATGGCATGCCGATCTTCAACCCGTTGGCCAGATCGTCGGAGACGTCGATGATCGCTTCGCGAATGTCCGGACGCGCGATGGTAACCACGGTCTGGCCGGGCGACACGACCTGCCCGACCTCGGCGCCGATCAGCGTGACCACGCCGCCGAAATCGGCCTTAAGCTGCGCGTAGCCAAGCTGCTCGCGCGCCTTGGTGAGATTGGCCTGGGCCCGCACCACCGCCGATTGCGCGGCCTGCCGCGCCTGTTCGATCGTATCGAAGCTGGCCTGGCTGGTGACGTTTTTCTCGAGCAGCGTGCGCTGACGCTCTTCGCTGCCGGCGGCGTTGGCGAACTGGGCCTGACTGTTGGACAGTTCCGCCGTCGCCATCCGCACCGCGAGCTCAAGGGCTGCCGGATCGATGGCCGCGAGTATCTGCCCCCGCTCGACGGTGTCGCCAATGTTGACCGGCCGGGCGATCAATCGTCCGAGCGTCCGGAAGCTGAAGTCGGTCTTGATCTTCGGCTCGATGGTACCGACGATGACCACATCGCCGGTCGCGGCGGATGAGACGATTGCCGACAGGACCGGGCGAACCGGAACCGGCGCGGCGGCCTCTTCCTTGCATCCGGCAAGCAACACGCAAAACGCAGCGGCAGCAATCAGGCGCATGGGTATCGACACGATCAGGCTCCTCCGCCGTCATAGGTCACGGTCTGGCCGGGCCGCAGCATCTTGCTGCCGTCGGTCACAACTCGCTCGCCCGGCTTCAGGCCACTGCGGATGACGAAGACTTCCTTCTCGTAGCTGTCCAAAACCACGGCTCTGAGCGACACCGTCTTGCTGGCAGGATCGACCACCCAGACAGCGGGCGCCTCGGCCAACACGGTCATCGCGCCAAAAGGCAACACGATACGCTGCACCGGGCTCCAGCTTCCCTCTCCAGTCACAACGCTACCCAGCGTCATCGCCGGCGGCGTGTTCTCGATGGCGACCTTGACGCGCACCGTAGCAGTCTTGGGATCGACGGTCGGCGCCACTTCGCGCACACGGCCGATCGCCTTGACGGTCGGATCGGCCACCAGACTCAGATTGACGACATTGGTTTCGGGTTGCCGGAACAGCACGGACTCGTAGACGTCGAACACCGCGTCGCGCGGACCGTCCTGCGCCAGCGTGAAGGCCGACTGTGCCGCCTGCGCAACCTGACCGACTTCGAGATTGCGCGCGGTGATGATGCCCCCGGCGCTTGCCCGCAACTCGGTATAGGTCAGGGCCTCCTTGGAGGTACCAAGCTGCGCCTTGGCGCTCTCGAGCGAGCCTTCCGCGGTCCGCAGCCCCTGCTGCGCCTGGTCGAACGAGGCCCGCGTGGTGAAGCCGCCGGCCAGCAGCGTCTGTTGCCGCTCGTAGGTCGCCGTGGCGACGCGCAGCTGGGACTCGGCCGAGGCGACTGCGGCAGTGGCGCCGTCGAGGTCGGCTTGCTGTTCGACCGGGTCGATCCGCGCCAACACGTCGCCAGCATTCACATGCATGCCGACATCGACCAGTCGGTCGGTGACGCGCCCGCTGACGCGGAACGACAGTTCGGCGCGAACCCGGGCCTGGATGTCGCCGGTCAGCGCGATCGACACCTGCCGCGCCTGCATCTGCACGACCTCGGTCTTAACGAAGGTCGCCGGACGCGGCGGTGCAGCCCGATCGTTGCATCCGGCGAGACTGCCGGCAGCAACAAGCAGGCATACGGCATGTGACAGGTGGGACATAAGGTTCGCCAAGTTGCCTTAAAGGAGCGCCCTGTTTATTATTGACTTACGCGAAAGTCAATAATAAACAGGGCGCCATAATAATGGTCAAAGACATGAATTCACCCGTCAAGCCGCGAGCCCGCCGCAAGGCGGAACGCCCCGCCGAAATCCTCGACGCCGCCTTCGAGGAATTCGTCGAACATGGCTACGCCGCCGCGCGACTCGAGGATGTCGCTAAGCGCGCCGGGGTGACCAAGGGCACGATCTATTTCTATTTCGAAACCAAGGAGCGCGTGTTCGACGAGATGATCCGCCACGTCTCCGGCTCGCTGTTTCCGCAACTCGACAGTTTTGTGGAGCAGCTCGACGGTTCGTATGCCGAACGCCTGCGCGCGCTGCTCGCCTTCGTATATGGACGAATCGGCGAGGATCGCATCGCACGCGAGACGCTGCGCTTCCTGATTTCCGAAGGAGCGCGGTTCCCGGACCTCGTCGACCGCCACTATGACGAGTTCATGCGGCCGGTGATCTTGCAATGCCAAGCGCTGATCGAAGCGGGCGTCGCAGCCGGCCAATTTCGAAACTCGCCGGCAACCAGGTTTATTGAGCTGATCCTGAGCCCGGCGCTGCTGCTCAACGTATGGTCGCTGCTGTTTCAAGAGCGCCGCAAGATCGATTTCGCAGCATTCGTCGCGGCCAATTTCGACCTGCTCATGAATGGACTCGCGACGCCCCCGCAATCGCGCGGCGGCTGATCCACGACGGCGGCTGTTGACCCGCAGTATGAGTTCTCGATATATTCGTCATACCTTCTGGTATGGAATGCGCGATGGCGACAAGGTCCACGACGACGTCCGCCGCGCTGACGCCGTCGACATCAACTCTCCCGCTTGCAACCCGCTTTGCCCGGAGGGCATCCGGTCCGGTAATCCTCCTGTTTGCTGTGCTGATCGCGGCGAACATCGCCGCATGGCTGTGGGCGCTGGCGATTTTTCGGGACCGTCCCGCCCTGCTGGGCACGGCATTGCTGGCCTGGGTGTTCGGACTGCGCCATGCCGTGGATGCCGACCACATTGCCGCGATCGATAACGTCGTGCGCAAGCTGATGCAGCAGGGCAAACGCCCGGTCACGGTCGGGCTGTTCTTCTCGCTCGGACATTCCACCGTGGTGTTCGCCGCCGTGGTGCTGCTGGTCGCAACGGCCGCCGCGATGAAAGACGACCTCGCCACGTTCCGGAGCTACAGCGGCGCGATCGGGATTTCCGTCTCGGCGATCTTCCTGCTGCTGATCGCCATCTTCAACCTGTTCATTCTGCGCTCGGTCTGGCGCGCGTTCCGCGCCGCGCGCAACGGAACGATCGCCGCTGCCGACGACGATACAGCGCTCCCGACCGGCATCATCGGCCGGATTTTTCGTCCGCTATTCCGGGTGGTGACCAAGAGCTGGCACATGTACGGCATCGGGTTGCTGTTCGGCCTCGGCTTCGACACCGCCACGGAGATCGGCCTGCTGAGCTTTGCCGGCACGGAGGCCGTCAACGGCGTGTCGCCGTGGCATATGCTGGTTTTTCCGGCGCTGTTTACCGCCGGCATGGCGCTGGTCGACACCGCGGACAGCGCGCTGATGGTGGGCGCCTACGGCTGGGCATTCGTCAAGCCGATCCGCAAGCTGTGGTACAACCTGACGATCACCGCCGTGTCCGTCGCAGTCGCGCTGCTGATCGGCAGCATCGAGGCCCTCTCGGTGATATCCGAAAAGCTTGAACTGAGCGGCGGACTGTTTGACCGAATCAGCGCAATCAATCGCGACCTCGCCGATTTCGGCTTTGTCATCGTCGGCGTTTTCATCGGCGCCTGGATTCTGTCGGCGACGATTTACTGGCTGAAGGGCTATGACCGGATCGGCGCGACCGCAGAGCCGGCGACGCCGACGCTGGGTTGAACAGGGTCTCAGTCACCGACCGGCAGGCGCGCTCGCCGATCCCTATCCGTAGAGCATTCTCGGCAGGATGGTGACGATCCCCGGAAACAGCGTCAACAACAGCACGAAGCCGATCATGATGAGCAGATAGGGCATCGTCACGCGGGCGATGTAGGACAGTCCGTCATCGGTGAGACCCTGGATGACGAACAGGTTGAAGCCGACAGGCGGGGTAATCTGCGCCATCTCCACCGCGATCACCAGGAAAATGCCGAACCAGATCTCATCGAAGCCGGCGCCCTTCACGATCGGCAGCACGATCGGCAGCGTCATCACGATCATCGAGAAGCCATCGAGGAAGCAGCCGAGCACCAGGTAGAAGATAATCAGCACGACGATCAGCATGAACGGTGACAGGCCGAGACCCTTGACGAACGCGGCCACCGATTGCGGAATGCCGAGGAAGGCGGCGGCATTGCCGAGGATCGAGGCGCCGAGCACGATCAACGCGATCATCGAGCAGGTGACCACTGAACCGATGATCACGTCGCGCATCACCTGCTGCGTCATCGATCCCTGCGCCCAGGCGACGAGGGCCGCGCCGAGTACGCCGACCGCAGCCGCTTCCGACGGCGTCGCAAGGCCGCCATACATCGAACCGAGCACGCAGGCGATCAGGAACAGCGCCGGCGCCAGATCCTTGAGGGCGGCGAAACGTTCGCGCCAGGGCACTTGCGACAGCATCGCCTCGGACTCCGGCACCAGGGTCTTGTCGAGGGTGGTGTGCAGCATCACCCAGCCCATGAAGGTCGCCGCCAGCAGCAGGCCCGGCAACACGCCGGCGGTAAACAGTTTCAGGATCGAGACGTCGCCGAGTACGCCATAGATGATCATGATGTTCGACGGGGGAATCAGAAAGCCCAGCGTGCCCGCCCCGGCGAGCGAGCCGATCGCAATATCCCTCGAATAGCCCCGGCGCAGCAGTTCGTTGAGCGACATCCGGCCGATCACCTGTGTGGTCGCGGCTGACGAGCCGGAAATCGCAGCAAAGATCGTGCAGCCGATCACGTTGACATGCAGCAGCCGTCCCGGCAGCAGTCCCGCCCACGGTGCCAGCCCCTGAAAGAGCGATCGCGACAGCCGGGTGCGAAACAGCAGTTCGCCCATCAGGATGAACAGCGGCAGCGCCAGGAGCTCCTGCGTGGTCAGGATGTTCCAGGCATATTGCGGAAGCAGCTTGTCGAGCGGGATCGAGCGAAACATCGCCAGCAACAAGGTCGCAGTGAGAGCAAGCGTAAGCCCGATCCACAGCCCCCCCGCCAGTAGCGCGAACAGGATGGCGAACAGGCTGACGACTTCGATTGTCATGGAAATTGTCTTCCGGAGCGGGAGTGGTGCTGGCAGTGATTGCCTGCCCGTTCATTCAACGGGCGTGGCCTTCATGCTGTGATCTTCGAGTGGCAGACCGAGCGTCGCCTGGATGGCCCGCGCCAGGAACTGCAGCGTCAGCAGCAGCATCCCGAAGGTGACGACGGCTTGGGGAAACCACAACGGCGTATCGCTTGACGTCGACAACTGCCCGCGCGTGAAGGCACCCCAGGCGAACTTGACCATCGCCCATGTCATAAATGCCATGAAGGCAAAACCCGCGAGCGCCGAAAGAACCTCGAGCGCGCGGCGGATCGGCGCCGGTGCGTTCTTCAGCAGGATTACCACGCGAATATGGCCGCCGACACGGAGCGTCATTGCGGCGCCGAACGTGAAAGATGCGGCCATTAGGTAGGAGGAATACTCCCAGGCAATCGAGATCGTCGGCGGGAAGAACGGCAGGAAATTCGACAGGAAGCGTGTCGCGACCTCGGCCAGCATGAGCAGCGTGAGCATTACCAGGCAGCCGCCGCCGATCCAGCCATCGAGCCGGCCGAGCCGATCGATCCCGTCGAGCAGGATCCGCAACGGCGCTGGCGCCGCTGCGTTGAGGCTGTCCGGAGCAGCCGGTAAGACAGTCGCCACGGCCATGCTCCTAGCGTTTCAATTCGGCGAGATAGGCCCGTACCGGCTTGTCTGCCGCAGGCACGCGCTTCAGAAACGCGTCGAGCAGTGGCGCGGTTCGCGCTCGTACGTCCGTCATCATCGAGGCAGACACCGGCACTTCCTCCATACCGCCATCCTTGAGGCGTTTGAGGCTGTCGATGTCGGCCTTTAGCGAATTCGCCCAGAACCCCGCCTCCATCTTCGCCGCGATATCAGCGACCAGCTTCTGCTGATCCGGGCTGAGAGCCTTCCAGGATTCGAGATTGACGGTCAGCATCTGCGACGACCAGACATGGTTGGTCGGATAGACGTATTTCAGGAACTCCCAAAACTTGCCGTCGACGCCCGAAACTGCCGAAGTCGAAACCCCGGCGACCGCCCCCGACGCAAGCGCGGGAATCGTCTCGCCCCAGGGAATCATGACCGCGCCCATGCCGAGCGCATTCAGCATGTCGACGCCGTTCTTGTCCGGCGCGCGGATCTTGATGTTCTTCAATCCATCGACACCCGCCACCTTGACCTTGAGGTGAAGATACTGCGTCGGCCACGGCACGATATAGAGGATCTTCTGATTGTTGCGGGCGGCGATGCTGTCGTATTCCGGCCGAACATACTTATGCAGGATCTTCAATTCGTCGACGTTGCCGACGAGAAACGGAATGCTTTCCACGCCCATGAAGGGCTCATCACCGACCTGCTGGATATTGAGCACGTCAGCGAGCGGGACGAGACCGTCGCGCACGGCGCGCAAATGTTCGGGCCCCTTGAAGCCGAGCTGACCGCCGGCCTTCACGGTGATGTTGACGGCGCCGTTTGTCTGCTTTTTGACCTCTTCGGCGAACGCCATCGCATTCTGGGTATGAAAATTGGAATCGGGCCATACCGTCGACATGTCCCAGTTCGTCGGCGCCGCCATCGCGCGCGTTGAGAGGTGGCCGGCGGCGAGCATCGTCACCGCTCCCGTCGTGAAGGTCCGCCGTGTAATCATGTCGTCATCTCCGTTTCTCGAAATGAAGCGCAAGGCCGGCAGGGTTCATCCCGCAGAACCGTAGATCGCATCTGCATTCTCGCGCGACACCAGGCCACTTTCGACATCGGCACGCACAGCGGCGGACGCCCGCTCGCTGGGGGCGCCGATCCCGGCGCCGCCAGGTGTCAGCACCACCAGCCGATCCTCGGGAGGCACGGTTTGAAAACCCTTGCCGCGCAGCTTCTGCCCGGACTTCAATCCGACATAACCGGCCTGGCCGTCATGGCCTCCGTCGCGGCCGCGCGGCGGATGATCGATGCGGTCGAACGCGGCGAGAATGTCGAACGGCGCATCGACGCCGCTGCCCACTTCGATGATCTGGCCAAGGCCGCCACGCGTGCGTCCTGCGCCGCCGGAATCCGGGCGCAGCTCCTTGCGCCAAAAGATCAGCGGCGTCTGGGTCTCCGCAATCTCGACCGGCGTGCCGCGCACGCCGCTGGGATAGGCGGTGGCCGACAGCCCGTCTTTGGCGAACCGCGCGCCGGTGCCGCCGTTGCTGGTCACTGCCATGGAGAATCCGTAGTTGCCGCCAGCGCCGCTGCGCGTCTGGCCGCGCACATTGAGATTCCACAGGCACGACGTGCCTTCGGCCGGCACCCGCTCGGGAATGATCTGCTTCAGGCAGCCGAACACCACGTCGGGCAGCATCTGGCCGATGACATGACGCGATGCCACCGGGGCGGGTTTTGGGGCGTTCAGGATCGAGCCGGCAGGCGCCGCCACGGTGAGTGGCAGCAACGAGCCGGCATTGTTCGGAATTTGCGATGCCACGACGCAGCCGAGGCCGAACACCGTATAGGCCGTGGTGTAGGACAGCGGCACGTTGATGCCGAACTTCGATGCCGGCGATGTACCGGAAAAGTCGACGTGAATGCCTTCATGCGAAATCGTCAGCGTGGCCGCCAGCGTCACCGGCTCATCATAGCCGTCGACGACCATGCTGTTATGCCAGGTGCCCTTCGGCAGTTTGGCAACCTCGGCAAGAACCGCTTCGCGCGAGCGGTCACAGATATAATCGCCCAGTTCATCGAGCGCGTCGATCTCGAATTCGCGCATCATCTCGACAAGGCGCTGACAGCCGACGTCGTTACAGCCGGCGAGCGAATAGGTGTCGCCCTCGGTGTCGATGGGCAACCGTGTGTTGCTGCGGATCATCGCCATCAGCGTCTCATTGACCACACCCTGATCGACCAGTTTCAGCATGGGGATATAGAGCCCCTCCATGAAAACGTCGGTGGCGTCGGGTCCGAAGCCGATGCCGCCGATGTCCATCAGGTGACTGGTGCAGGAGAACAGCGCCACCGGTCTGCCGTCCTTGAAGCACGGCGTGGTGACGACGAAATCGTTGAGATGGCCGGTCCCCATCCACGGGTCGTTGGTAATGTAGGCATCGCCTTCCTTCATCGTCTCGATCGGGAAGTGGGCGATGAAATGCTTGACCGACTCGGCCATGGAATTGACGTGGCCTGGCGTGCCGGTAACGGCCTGCGCCAGCATCCGGCCCTTGACGTCGAACACCCCCGCTGAAAGGTCGCCGCATTCGCGCACGATCGGACTAAAGGCGGTTCGCAGCAGCACCTGCGCCTGTTCCTCGACCACCGCGATCAGCCGGTGCCACATGATCTGCAGGTTGATCAGCTTCGTGCCCTGGACTTCGCTCATGTTACGCTGCCTTCCGTTCCATAACGATGCTGCCGGCGCCGTCGATATGGGCGTTGAAGCTCGTCGACACGAATGTCGAGGTTTCATCCTCCGCGATGACGGCCGGTCCCGCGATGGTGGCGCCGGGATCCATCTGGTTGCGGTTGTACAGCGGGATGTCGATGACCTGTCCCACCCGCCCGTCGAAGAACTTTCGGCTGCCCACGGCGATGCCGGCCGGCTTGCGCGCGACATCGGCGACCCGCGGCGGATTGCGTGGTTCGGTGGTGGCCAGCACCGACCAGGTCAACACCTCGATCGCGGCGCCCGGAATGGCGCGCTCGAACAATGCCGCATAATTCGATTCGAACGTCAGACGCAGCTCGGCGAAATCCGCCACAGTCAGTCGCCGGTTGGGCAGCTTGGCGACGATCTCGTGGCCTTGACCGACATAGCGCATGAAGGCCGCGCGCCGTTCTAGCACCGCTGCGCCAGCCGCGCCGGGCTCCACCAAAGCGCGCGCCTCCGTCGCCATCTCCTGCAGAAGATCGGAAATCGCCTCGGCATCGAAGTCGTCGAGGCGCGCGGGACGGCTTCGCACCAGTTCATAAGCGATCGGCGCCGCGAGGAATCCCACCGCCGAACCCACGCCAGCGTTCGAGGGCACGATGACGCGCGAGATGCCTATCTTCTCGGCAACGCGCGCCGCATGCAGCGGCGCAGCGCCACCGAAGGCGATCAGGGTGTGCTGGCCGACCACGACGCCCCGCTCCACCGCATGCACGCGCGCCGCACTCGCCATATTCTCGCACACGACCTCATGCACGGCGTAAGCGGCGGTTTCCGCCGTCAGCCCCAGCGGTTCGCCGATGGCGCGCAGCAGGGCTTGCTTCGAAAGCTCAGGATCAAGTTTGATCGTACCGCCGGCAAAGGCATCAGGATCGATCTTGCCGAGCGCCACATCGGCATCGGTCACCGCAGGCTGCAAACCGCCGCGGCCATAGCAGGCGGGTCCCGGTTCGGACGACGCACTTTCGGGTCCGACGGTAACGCGTTTCAACGCATCCACCCGGGCGATCGAGCCGCCGCCTGCGCCGATTTCCACCATCTCGATGACCGGAATACGCAGCGGCAGACCGGAGCCTTTCAGGAAGCGCGCCGCGCGATCAACTTCGAACACCCGCGAGGTCTCTGGTTGGAATTTCTCGATCAGGCAAATTTTTGCCGTGGTACCGCCCATATCGAACGACAGGACTTTGGCTTCGCCAAGACGCGCCGCAATCTGCGACGCAAAGATCGCGCCGCCGGCGGGGCCGGATTCCACCAGCCGCACAGGAAAGCGCTGCGCCGTCTCGATCGAGGTGACGCCCCCGCCCGAGGTCACCAGATAGATGGCGCCGCGAAACTGCTCGACCTGCAGCGCCTCGGCCATCCGCGTCAGATAGCCGTCGATCAGCGGCTGAACATAGGCATTGGCCACGGCGGTCGAGGTGCGTTCGTATTCGCGGATTTCTGGACACACCGCCGACGACAGGGTCATCCACACGTGCGGCAATTCTTCTTTCAGGATCGCCGCGGCACGCCGCTCATGCTCGGGATTGGCATAAGAATGCAGAAAGGCGAAGGCGACGCTTTCCACATTCAGCGCGCGCAGGGCTGGGGCGAGTGCGCGCACCGCGGCCTCGTCGAGCGGCAACCGGACCGCACCGTACGCGTCTATGCGCTCCGGCACCGTAAAGCGCAGCGACCGCGGCGCCAGCGGTTTCGGCTTGTCGATGGAAAGATCGTACTGATCGTAACGGCTCTCGGTGCCGATATCGAGCACGTCGCGGAAACCCTGCGTCGCGACGAGCGCCGTCTTGGCGCCACGACGCTCGATAATGGCATTGGTCGCGAGCGTCGTTCCATGAATGAAAACGTCGATGTCACTGATGTGCGCGCGCGCGTCAGCCAGAATGAGACGCATCCCGTCCAGCACCGCCTCCTCGGGCCGCGACGGCGTCGTCAGCAGCTTGCGCGTCCTGCGATCCGGGCCCACATCGAGCACGATATCAGTGAAAGTGCCGCCGATATCAACGGCAAGCCGAACTTCGGCTCCCTGAAACATTGCTTGATCTCCGAGCCGCGAACTGAGTGAGCTGTACAGCTGAACAACAGTTCAGCAATTTCCATGCCATCGCGTACGAGCGGAGAAATTGGCTGCGCCATTAACTTGCTTGGCCCTTGCAGCCCGGAAGTTCTGCGAACCTGCGCTTCACCTTTGCAGCGAAGCGAGAGAGGCGCATAAGCGCACCGCTGAATTTTGCGCCATCCTCACGAGAAACGCGCGCCGGCCATCGGCGCAACGCTTGCCTCGCGATTGCGCATAGCTCGAACGCCACGTCGTACACGTCAGCCGCAATGTCCGTCAGCACCACGATCATGATTGCAACACCGCAACAACTCCTGGTTGGCTCGCGGCCGGCGAAGATCGTGACGATAGCTGTTCAGCGCGTCACGTGCATCCATCAGTTGCCGAGGGCTGTCGCGTCGAGACCGAATGCTGTCTCAGGAGGGTTATTCTGTCGCGGCACCGCACCCGCTCATAACGCCACACATATTGCGTTAGAAGATCGAGACCAGCCGGCCCGTTCTCCGAAGAACACGGCGCAGTCTGCGCCCTCATGGCGCCTCCATCGGACACCTCTCTAACGTCGGCGATTCGTTCAGTCGGATGATGGATCGCTCGGCTGACGCACGCGATCGCTCCGACCTCAAGCGGTCTATCGGTGGAGCACAGAGATTTAGAGCGCAGGCCCCCCACGATCCTTGCCGTTCTCGACGGACAGTGTTGAGGTTTACGAACGACTACGGAAAATGAGTTGCATTCGGCATTTCGGGACGTATCTGCTCGTCCTGGAGAATGACTTCGGCCGTCTGATTATGGTGTCCGTGAGCAGGGCGACGGCATCATCCGCACCGCCGCTCAGGACGGCCGTCATGATCGCCTGATGGCCGCCGCTGCGCCGGTCATCGACTTCGGCATCGATGTCCGCGCATCCGTGCAGGCAAATAGCGAACGCGCCGTCCGGCGGCACCGTCGCTCCGTCAGTCCACTTTCGGACCCGCCTTGCTGTCGGGCGTGACATCGACCGACATGGCGCGGCCGGTCACCTTCGGGGAAGGACGGCAATCCTTCATGCAAGGATCCTTCTTCCAGAAGTGTTTCTCGCTCGTGTCCCGGTCATCTTCATAGAAGGCCGACGCATTCGGCATCTTGATCGATGTGAAGGTCTTCTCGTTGAGCTCGAAATTCTCGTCCTTGATGATGTCGCTCATGCTGAGAACGTAAGCGGTCAAGGCATAGGCTTCGTCGGCGGTCAGCGACTGCGCATTGCCGAATGGCATCGCCCGCCTGATGTAATCGAACAAAGTCGACGCATCCGGCCAGAACGATCCGACGGTCTTGTCCGGCCGGTCGGCCTTCAGCGTTCCGATCCCACCCGCAATCACGGGATAGCGGCCGACGCCCTGGCCGAACTCGCCATGGCAGGACGCGCATTTCTCCTGGAAAATGGCATCGCCGATTTTCGCAGTGCCTTTGCCGACCGGAAGCCCCTTCCCGTCCGGTCGCACATCGGTATCCCAGGCCTTGATCTCCTCGGGCAACGCCGGACGCCCGAGGCCGAGCTTGCCGGACGTCGCCGACGCCACCTGCTGCGCGCGGCCTGCATCGATCGCCGCAGTGACGAGACCGCCGCCGAGCAGGGCGATGGCGAGCAACCTAACCGATCTCGACATTTTCCGTCTCCCCGCCTGCGCGCACCAGCCACGTCTGAATGCCGTTGTTATGATAGATCGAGTTGACGCCCCGGACCTTGCGCAACTCGTCCTTGGTCGGCTGCACGTAACCGGTCGAATCCATGGCGCGCGACTGGATCATCATCTCCTGCCCGTTCCAGTCGAGATCGACATAGAAACGCGTCATCGACTTGTCGAGCACCGGCCCGTCGAGGCGAGCGGCCTGCCAGTTGCGGCCACCATCGAGGGTCACATCGACCCGCTTGATCGTTCCGCGCCCGGACCAGGCGATACCGCTGAGAACGTTGCGGCCCTTGTGCTTGAGCGGCGCCTGCGGCGAGGGGTTGGTGACCACCGACTTGGCATCCATCACGAATGTATGTTTGCGCGACCGCCCGTCGGGCATCAGGTCGGTGTACTTCGATGTCTCCTCGCGGGTCTGCCACGGCTGGTCGCCAGCCTCGATCCGACGCAGCCATTTGACCCAGAGATTGCCCTGCCAGCCCGGAATGACCGCACGCAGCGGATAGCCCTGCTCCGGACGAAGCGCTTCGCCGTTCATCGCAAAAGCGATCAGCACGTCGTTCAACGCCTTCTCGATCGGCAGCGAGCGATTCATGCCGGAGGCGTCGGCGCCCTCGAGCATCAGCCATTTGGCGTTCGGCTTCAGTCCGGCCTCGTCCAGCAGCACCTTGAGCGGCACGCCGGTGTACATGAGATTGTGGATCATGCCGTGGGTGAACTGGCAGCCATTGAGCTGCGCGCCGCGCCACTCCATGCCCGAATTCGCCGCGCATTCGAGAAAGTAGACCTTGTTGACGCGCGGCATGCGCTTGATATCTTCCATGGTGAAGACGAGCGGCTTGTCCACAAGGCCATTGATCATCAGCCGGTGGTCGGCCGGATTGATCTCGGCGACGCCGCCGTGATGGCGCTCGAAGCAAACGCCGGACGGCGTGATGATGCCGTCCAGTTGATGCAGCGGCGTGAAGTTGACCGAGGATTCTGGCGATGCCGTCAGCCAGGAGACGTCGCGGCGCACCACATCCTTTTCGAACTTCGATGGCGAGCCATAGGGCCGCGACTGCACGCCATCGCCAAGATAGCGATTCCAGTCCTGCACGTGCGTAATCAATGGATCCGGCTTGCCAGCCTCACCGGCCGCGCCCGGAACGGACGACAGCGCGACGCCTGCGCCCGCGAGCCCTGCGGCTCCCAGAAAGCGACGGCGATTGAGAAAATCCGCTGAAGGCTTGTCACTCATGCGGCATGCTTTCTTTCCAATTATCCCGATACGTGAATATGTCGGACGCAAGAATGCGCGACGCTCGATAGTTCAGATGCCCGTGACGTTGACCGCGGTGTTCGGCGCGATCTTCACCGAACCGGCCTTCGAGATATGCGCGGCAACGACATCCCATATCGGCGGCCCCTGCGTGTTTTCATTGATGCTGGCCCAGCCGGACACGCTGTAGGTCTTCGACGCTTCGATCGGACTGCCTGATTTCAGGTGAGTCAGTTTCGAAATGCGCGAGCCGACGGGCTTGGCTATATCGATCGCGTAGCCCATGCCGCCGATCCGCACCATGTCGCCGCCGCCCTGGAAGTAGGGATCGGGATGGAAGATGTTGTCGGCGATATCTTCGAGGACATCCTTGAGCTGGGCGCCGGTCATCTGGTTGCGATAGCAGTTCGGATAGGTGATCGCGGTCGCGTTGGTGACATGCTCCCAGGTGATGTCGTCGCCCGGAAGCAGCGTGCCTCCCCAGCGGAAGCCGGGCGACAGCGCGATCTCGACGTCGCGCTCCGCAATCATGGCGTTGCAGATCAGGTCGTCGAACGTGCCGTTGAAGTTGCCGCGCCGGTACAGCAGGGAATCGGTTTTGCCGATCGTGCGCGCCAGATCCTTGGCGAAGGGCGCCCTCACCTTCTCGACCAGCGCGGTCATCGCCGGATCCGGCGTGATGGCGTCGGCAAAGACCGGCATCAGCTTGAACCGCACGCCCGCGACCTTCTTGTCCTTCACCTCGATGTCGAGGCGCGAGACGAATTTGCCGTGCGAGCCCGAGGCCACCAGAACCGTGTCGCCGACGCGGACAAGGCCGGGCATGGCATCGTGGGTGTGCGCGGTGAGGATGACGTCGATCCCCTTGACGCGGCCGGCGAGCTTGCGGTCGACGTCGAAGCCGTTGTGCGAGAGCAGGACAACGATCGACGCGCCGTCGGCACGGGCGTCGTCGACCTGCTTCTGCATATCCTCTTCGCGAATGCCGAATTCCCACTTCGGAAACATCCAGCGCGGATTGGCGACAGCGGTGCGCGGCAGCGCCTGACCGATGACGGCAATTTTCGCACCGCCCCGCTCGAACATCTTGCGGCCCTCGAACACAGGCTCCTGCCACTCATTGTCGCGGATATTCTGCGCCAGGAATGCAAACGGCGCCTTGTCAGCGATCTCCTTGACGCGATCCGCGCCGTAGGTGAACTCCCAATGACCGACCATCGCGTCGACCTTGAGCGCCGACATGACGTCGACCATGTCCTGGGCCTTGGTCTGCAGCGAGGTCCAGCTACCCTGCCGGCTGTCGCCGCCGTCGAGCAATAGCACCTTGTCCGCGCCTCGCTCGGCCCGCACCGCGCCGATCAGCGCAGCGATGCGGTCCATGCCGCCCATGCGCCCGTAGTTGCGCGCGAGCGACACGAAATCGTCGGAGGTCAAGGCGAAGGCATCGGCAGAGCCGGTCGCGATATTGAAGTACTTCCGGAACTCGCCGTCGGTGATGTGCGGCGGCAATCCCTTGACTTCACCGACGCCCAGATTGACCGACGGCTCGCGGAAATGCAGCGGCATCAACTGGGCATGGATATCGGTGACGTGCAGGATCGTGACCGTCCCGAGCGGATCGAAGCGGGTGATGTCGGCCTGCGACAGGCGCTGCTGGGCCGCAACGCGCCCGAGATCGCCAAGCCCGCTGCCAACCAGCAATGCCGACGCAGCCGCAGTCGCCTGCAGGAATTCCCGCCTCGATATCATTGTCCCACCCTTGCTAACCTGGCTTTGGCCAGATGATTTCCGAGGAGGCCCTTCGCGGCCTCCTCAACGACCGCCGGCGCGCGTTGCATCGCGCCTGCGGATCATGCTGCGACGGTCAGCTTGTTCTTTGAAACATAGTTCGAGCCGTCGTCGTCCTTCCAGGTGAAGGTGAACTCACCGCTCTCAGCCGCCTTGTAGAAGAACGACTGATAGGGATTAGCGGAAATCGCCGGATTCCAGCCCGCCTCGAACACCATCTTGCCGTTGAACTCGGCGACGAAGGTGTTGATGATCTTGCGCGGCACGATCTTGCCGGCGGCGTCCTTGCGCTGCCCGGATTCCATCTCGTGCGAGATCAGCGTCTTGATTTCGATGATTTCGCCGGGCTTGGCCTGGGCGGGAACGCGAACACGCGGTGTCGGTTGCGTAGCCATTGGGAGTCCTCGCTTTGAATTCGATTCAGCTTCCGGGATAAGACGATCAGCCGCCGCAGCCGCCGATGGTCACCTTCACATTGGCCTTCGCCATATGCAGGTTGCCGTTCGACATTTCCGCGATGCAGATGATGTTCTGGGTCTGCGCAAGCCGCATCCGCGTCGAGGCGGAGGCCTTGCCGCAGGCGGGCGTGAACTTGTAACTCACCACTTCCGGAAGCGGATTGCCGTCGGCGTAGACATGCACAGACTTGACATAATCCGCGTCGGTCATCGGGCTCTCGATATCGACATTGACGGGAACGACCAGGCCGTTCTCGGCAATCTCGGGCACATCGAGCTTGATCTTGCCGCTCTCGAACTTCTTGTCGCCGTAGAGCTTCTTGATTTCGGCGGCAACTGCCTGCTCGTCAGCAAATGACATCTTCGGGGCCAGCAAAGCTGCGAACCCCATGATCGAAGCGAGAGCAAGCGTCTCCCGACGATTTTTTTCAACCGAAGTCCAAACCATATGGGCATCCTCCAGCGGGATCACTTGGCGTATCCCTAGACGATGGAATCGCTTGACGATTCCAAATTTGATCTATCATGATCTGCAAATATCATTATATTGTTTTTCTTGAATGTAAAGATGCCCGAGACAATTCGGGCGCAGGGCCAACACGGTCTTGATGGGAGGATGAGGAATGATCCGAACCGTAATCGGTTCTGCACTGGCCACGATGGTGCTTTGCACAATATCCTTTGGAGCATCCGCGCAGGATGCGAGTGAGAAAGAGATCGAGCGCTACCGCGCGATGATTTCCGATCCGATGTCCAATCCCGGATTTCTTGCAGTCGACCGCGGCGAAATTCTCTGGAGCGAAAAACGCGGCACCAAGAATGTGTCGCTCGAGCAGTGCGACCTCGGACTCGGCGCGGGCAAACTGGAAGGCGCTTATGCTAAGCTTCCGCGCTATTTCAAGGACGCCGACAAGGTCATGGATCTTGAACAGCGGCTGCTGTGGTGCATGCAGAATGTCCAGGGCCTCGACACCAAGGACGTCGTCGCGCGCCGGTTTTCAGGCCCGGGCCGCGCTTCCGACATGGAGGACCTGGTGGCCTATATCGCCAACAAGTCCAGCGACATGAAAATCGAAATACAGCTTGGCCATCCCAAGGAGCAGGAGATGGCAGCCGTCGGCGAGGCGCTGTTCTACCGGCGCGGCGGGGTGATGGATTTTGCATGCGCCACTTGCCATGCCGACGAGGGAAAGCGGATCCGGCTGCAAGGCCTGCCGAACTTCTCGAAGCCCGGCAAGGAAGCACAGGACACCATGGGCTCATGGCCGACCTACCGCGTCTCGCAAGGCGCGCTACGGACGATGCAGCATCGGCTGTGGGACTGCTACCGACAGCAGCGCTGGCCGGTCCCCGAATACGGCTCCGACAGCATCACCGCCCTGACCATGTTCCTGAACAAGCAGGCGGATGGCGGTAACATCACCGTCCCGTCGATCAAGCGCTGAGGGGCATAAGATGAAGAACATTCTGCAAGTTGCGCTCGTCCTCGCCGCCGGCATCACGACGCTTTCGCCCGCGGCTTTCGCGCAGACCAGCCCGGCAAAGGCGGCCTCCGCAACCGTCGCCCCCGCCCTTGTCGATGCCTATCTCAAGTCGACATTCGGCAAGGCGCCGCCCGAATGGCAGGCGCGCATCGAACCCGATGAAACGCTGAAGACCTGCAATCTCTACCGCAACGACGTGCCGTCCGCCGAAGCCGACAAGATCGTCAAGCGCGAACTCGCAAAGGTCGTGTTTCCGGCCGACGGGAAGCTGCTCGGCGACTGGAAGGAGGGCGCGAAGATCGCCAATAACGGCCGCGGCGGGCAGTTTTCCGATGACGACAAGACCGTCAGCGGCGGCAACTGCTACGCCTGCCATCAGATGGAGCGTGACGAAGTCAGCTACGGCACGCTGGGACCGAGCCTCACCTCCTATGGCAAGGACCGCAAATACAGCCCGGACGACATCAAGCAGGCCTACACCAAGATCTACGATTCGCAGGCTGTGCTGGCGTGTTCGAACATGCCGCGCTTCGGCGCCAACAAGTTCCTGACGGAGAAGCAGATCAAGGATCTCGTTGCCTTCCTGTTCGACCCGGCTTCGCCGGTCAACAAGTAGCCGCATCAGACTGAAGCGGGCATGCCGCGCGCAAGGAGAGAATCCACCATGGCGATCCGAACCCTGCTCGCGGCATCTGCGCTGATCGCGCTGTCCACCCTGTCAGGTCAGGCGCAGGACGCGCTTGTCACCTACAAGTCATTGAGTCCGGAACTCGCGCTGGATTCCGCCCGCGCGGCACTCACCGAATGCCGCAAGCGCGGCTACCAGGTCGCGGTGGCGGTGGTCGACCGCTCCGGCGTGACCCAGGTCATGCTGCGCGACCGCTTCGCCGGCGCTCATACGCCGGCCACCGCCACCGGCAAGGCTTGGACCGCCGCGTCGTTCAAGACGAGTACGGGCGATCTGCAATCCATGAGCCTTCCCGGCATGCCACAAGCCGGCATCCGCAATCTGCCCGGCACCGTGATCATTGGCGGTGGCGTGGTTGTCGAAGCGGGCGGTGTACTGGTGGGCGCAATCGGCGTCTCCGGCGCGCCCGGCGGCGAGGCCGACGAAGCCTGCGCCAAGGCCGGCATCGAGGCGATCAAGGACAGGCTGGATTTCTGACGCGCCTTAACACGTCGCGTCAGGCCTGCTTTCTCAGCCAGTCGGGAAACGACATGGTGTCGTAGCCGTTTTCGCGCACGTAGCGGAACATGGCGAGAAATTCCGACGGCTCCAGCAGGCCGGGCATGCGGGCAACCTCGCGCGCCTGGCCGCTCTTGCCGGCGAGACCATCGACCTTCTCCGCAAGAAACTGGATCGTCGGGGTGAAGCGAACGCCATAGGCCTCGCCGAGCGCCTTTTCGGCCAGCTTGCGGCCGTCGAAATCGGTCACGGCGCGCGAGCCGATATGATTGAGGTGCAGCACTTCGAAATTGTCGCGGATATAGTTCTCGATCTTCGGATCCATCATATGGACCTCATGCATCCGCTTGCATGCCGGACATCCCCGGAGGCCCCACATGATCGCCAAACGCTTGCCCTTCGCGGTGGCGCCGGCGAGGTCCTCGGAGAGATCGAGAAAACTCTCCAGATACCAGTCCATCTGGTACAGGCCGTCGTCGCCCAGCTTCGCAGCGGCCTTCGCAGGCGACGATCCGAAGGCCATCGCGCCGAAGCCGAGACCAAGGCCGACAACGACATCCCTTCGTGTTAACAGGCCTGCAGGTTTCAGCACCGGCGTCTCCTCCTTGTTTCCCGGCTCAACCGATCGACGAAAACGCGGGAAATGCCTGCAGCAGCCAACCGGCAATGTGCGGCATCGCGCCAGTCAAAAACAGAACGCCGGTCAGCACAAGGGCCGAGCCGATCACCTTCTCGACAAGGTTCATATGACCGCGCAGCCGCGCCATCAGCCGGACGAAGCGACCGGCAAAAAGCGCGGCGAGCAGAAACGGAATACCAATCCCGAACGCGTAGACACCGAGCAGCAGAGCGCCGCGGCCGGCCGATCCCTCGACACCGGCGACCATCAGGATCGCCGCCAGCACCGGCCCCACGCAGGGCGTCCAGCCGAAGGCGAACGCCAGGCCGACAACGTAGCTCCCTAGATAGCCTGCCGGTTTGCGCACCGCTTGAAAACGCGCCTCGCGAAACAGCAGGCCGATCCGGAACACGCCGAGAAAGTGCAGGCCAAGAATCAGGATCACCGCGCCGGCAATGAGTCCAAGCGTGTCGAAATACTGCGTCACGGCCTTGCCGATCAGCGAGGCGGACGCGCCGAGCGCCACGAACACGGTGGCAAAGCCGAGCACGAAGGCGACCGACATCGCCACCACATGCCAATTCGGCCGCGCCGCTCTCCCCTGCTCCGGGCTTGTCAGTTCGTCGAGGCTGACCCCGGCGAGAAAGCACAGATAGGGCGGCACCAAGGGCAGGATGCACGGCGAGAGGAATGAAAGCAGTCCCGCCCCCAACGCGCCAAACAGGGAAATATTCGAAATCACGGCATTACCAGCTCTGGTAGATACATGCGAATTCGTGTATATGTATCATATGGTCGGCAAATTGCTTCTTAAATCGTGGCTCATTCAGCTGTCTCTTGTGGTTCTGTTTCTTGCGCCCGTTACGTCGCGAGCTTCAGAATTGCTGATGTTCGAGCGCGACGGATGCGTGTATTGCCAGCGCTGGAATCGCGACGTCGGGCCGATCTTCGACAAGACCGACGAAGCCAAGCTGCTTCCGCTGCGGCGCATCGACATCGACAAGCAGTCGACTGCTGGCGTCACGCTCGCATCGGCCGTGCGCTTTACTCCGACCTTCGTAGTCGTCGATGAGGGTCGCGAAATCGGCCGCATCACCGGTTACATCAACGACGATGCCTTCTGGGGATTGCTCGGCACATTCGTGCCCCGGCTGCAATCCCGTCGCCTGACCGAGCACTCGCAGCCGGGCCAATCATCCTTCGACAGGTCGAACGGCACGCAGACGCCATGACATCCATCATTTCAAGCGATATCGAGACCGAACTTCGCGACGGCGCGGAATATTCGCCCGAGCTCGACCAGCTGATGCGCAAGGCGCGCAAGGCCAGCAACTTTCTGAAGGCCGTCTCCCATGAGAACCGGCTGTTGCTGCTGTGCCTGCTCGCCGAGCGCGAACGGTCGGTTTCGGAACTGGAGAACATCCTGTCCTTGCGGCAGTCCGCCGTTTCCCAGCAGCTGGCGCGTCTGCGCTATGACGGCATGGTCGACACTCGGCGCGACGGCAAGACGATCTACTACAGTCTCGCCAATGACGACGTACGTCGCGTCATTTCAGTCATTTACGACATCTTCTGCGCACCGCCGGTGCCGACAACCAAAACATAGATCTGCCAACGGGCAACCGCGCGCCCCACAGGCGTGCGACACAAGCCCGCGCAGAATTCGGGAGTGACGCCATGCAGAGCCTGTCTGCCTGGATGCTCGCGCTGGTTGGCTTTGCCATCGGCGCGGCTGCAGGATTTGCCGTACGTCACGCCAAACTATGTTCGTTCGGTGCGATCGAAGACGCGCTGATGGGTGGCGATAGTCGCCGCCTGAGAATTTTCGGGCTGGCCTTGGGTATTGCGATCGTCGGAACCCAGGCACTGGTCATCGGCGGTCTTCTTGATCCGGCGCAGACGACCTATACGCCGGCCGCCATTCCCATCGTTGCGATTATCATCGGCAGCGTCATGTTCGGGGTCGGAATGGCATTGGTCGGCACCTGCGGTTTCGGTTCGCTGGTGCGGCTGGGGGCCGGCGACCTGCGCAGCCTGATCGTGCTGATCGTGCTCGGCGCCACCGCCTATGCGACCTTGCGCGGCGTCTTCGCCAACTTCCGCATCGTTGTTCTTGAAGGCCTTTCCATCGCCATGCCGGATGATATCCGCTCCGACCTGGCATCCCTGTCGGCGCGGACGCTGGGTTATGACGTCCGCGCGCTCATCGCTGCGATCGCAGGCGGCGGCCTCTGCCTGCTCGCCTTCAGCCACCCGAGACTCCGCCGTTCGCCACGCCTGCTGTCCGCAGGTGTGGCATTGGGTCTGCTGACGGTCGCTGGCTGGATCGCCACGTCCTGGATCGGCGACGAATTTTCCGGCCCGATGCGTCCGCAGAGCCTGACCTTCGTCTCCACCGTGGGAAAGGCCTTCTATGCGGCCCTGCTGAGTACGCCCGGCTTTGCGGATTTCGGCGTCGGTTCGGTGTTCGGCGTGATCGCCGGCGCATTCCTGGCGGCATGGCGCAGCGACGAGCTGCAATGGGAGGCCTTCGACGATGATCGCGAGATGCGCCGCCATCTCGGCGGAGCGGCATTGATGGGCATTGGCGGCATTCTGGCCGGCGGCTGCACCATCGGCCAGGGCATCACCGCCGGATCCATGCTGTCGCTGTCATGGCCGTTCGCCGTGGGCGGCATGATGATCGGCGCGCGGCTGGGGATCGCCACGCTGATCGACACCACGCCACGCCGGCTGCTGTCACGCGGCTGGGCCAGCCTGCTCGGAAAAACCCATCCGTCGAAGTAGCAGCCGCAGCCTTACGGCCGCAAATAGCTCCAGCCGTCTTCCTGAAGCTCGATCAGACGAACGGCGCCGGAGGGCACCAGCTGGGCCTGCGCGATGATGCTGATCGCATGTCCTTCCCGCTTCTCCATGCCCTCTTTGGTATTGTTGCAGGCTGACAGCTTGATTTCGGACGGGAAGCTGCCGTCCACGATCTGCTTGATGCGGTCCTTCACCGGCGAGGTATCGGCGCGCAACATGTGCAAGCCCGGGCCGTAGGTCACGATCTCGACCTGAACCGTCTCACCCTTCGACTTGTACTGCTCCATGATGTTGGTCGCGTTGTTCAGCGCCAGATTCATAACGTCGGGATCGTTCTGGTCGACCTGGATTGCCACGCGATGTTGCTTCGGCTCGGCAGCGGTTCCGGCGACGGCGCTCGCGACCAGCAAGCCGATGGCGACAACTGCACTGCACAACAACTTCATCTCAACTCTCCATCAGGGGCGGACAATCGTATAGCCGCTTTCGCTCAGCTTCTGTAATTCGGCGACGCCGGCTTCGACTTCCTTCGCGTGCGGATTGATCTCCGGCCGCTTGCCCGTCTCGCGTTCGATCGTATCCAGGGTGTTTCCGCACACCGAGAAGCGGACGCCCTGGCTCGCCAGGCTGTCCACGAGCTGCCGGTGCTCGTTGCCGGTTTTCAGGAGATCGATCCCGGGGCCGAAGGTCACCACCTCGACGGCCACCTTGTCGGGGCCATAAAACTTCAGGATATTGCTCGCAACGCTGAGCACCAGCCGCTCCTTCCTGGAATCGGATTCCGAGAGCTGCAGCGCGAGAAAATGTTCGGCGAAAGGCTTGTCTTCGGATGGCACCGCGGTCGCGGGCCTGCTCTGCGAGGCCGCGGGCATCACCATCGCAGGTCCGACGGCAATTGCCAGGAGTGCCGTCAGCAAAAGTCGTCGCATCATCTGGGCTCGCCCCTCATCGCCTGGCTTCTTCCGAACCGGCCATGATGGTCTAACCCATTCTGCGCTGTCAGACCATCGCGCAGTCGCGGTCAGGCTGTTGCGCTGAACGCTATTGGGCGACCAGCGCCGGCGCCACCGCGCGGCGTCGCAGGCCCACTGCCGCACCGGTCAGGATTCCAGCAACTGCGATGGCCGACGAGATCGACAGCGTCGAGAGGCCGGTCAGGCCCTGCCCCACCGAACAGCCATAGGCCATGGCGCCGCCGATCCCCATCAGCGCCGCACCCGACATCGAGCGCATCATGTGATCGGCCGAGGCATATCCCTCGACGCGAAAGCGTCCGGTGAGCAGCGAGGTCGCGACGCTGCCGGTCAGGACGCCGAGTACGACGGCAATGCCGAAGTTCAGCGAGAGCCCGGTCGACAGCATCGCATACTGCAACGTGTCGGCAACGGGGGCGATGAAGGTCAGCGAGGTCACGGGGATCGGGTTGAACTCGTCAGCGCCGAGCCAGCCTGTGGTCAGCCATCCCGCCGTCACCAGCAGACCGATGGCAAGCCCCGTCGCGATCTGCGCGCGCGAACGACGGAACTGCCGGTCGGAAAATGCAAACGCCAGAAGCGCTCCGCTGCCGATCAGCGTCGCAACGATACGGGCTGCGGTATCGCCAATCCCGATCGACGCCAGCAAGGCCGGTGCCGACACGGTCGCTGGCGAAATCTGGGTCCATTGCATGATCGCAAGGCGCGACGGCGCGAGCAGGCCTTTCAGCGTCATCTGGGCCGCGATCCCGATGATCACCAGAACCACCAGCGACCGCAGATTGCCGTTGCCCAGCAACACCAGCGCACGCGACGCGCATCCGTTCGACAGGATCATGCCGAGGCCGAACAGCAGCCCGCCTACGAAAATCAACGGCGGCGAAAACGACGGCTGCAGATACAGCGACTTGCCGATCTCCACGACACCCGCTGCCGCAAGGACCTGCGCGCCGGCAATCGCCACGGCCAAAGCGACGGCATAGCTGCGAATTTTGCGGCCGTCATTCGCGTTCCACCAGTCACGCAGACCGCTGGAGAGGCAAAAACCGCTCAACAGGCCGATCACACCGAAGGCAATGCCCATCACAAATCCGGCAGAAACCGATATATCGAGCATGCAAATTCCCCGGCCGATCCAAATTCATCAATATCGACACAGACTTATGCCGCCGCCGGGGGGCGGTCCATAGAGCGCGGGAATTAAGAAGGAAGTTGCCGACGACAGCGCTCAAGGAGTGATTTCTGCTACCCCTGACCAGATTTGGGTGAAAATCGCCTCCGGCTGGACTTATCGCGGGGGTTCGGGCGACCGCACGCAGCCACGTTCATCCGTCCTGCGGATGTTCAGTCGAAACCGGACGGTCTTGCAACGCGCGATCGGGCAACCCGACGGCGCCGCGATCACTCGCGCGCGATCACCGAATCCAGCCAGGGACAATTGAGCGGCGGCACCGACGGATCCGGCACTTGGACGCCTCGGGCGGCAGCGTCGAGTCGCATGTTGCGCAACCTGCCACGCATATCCTCCGGCATATAAAGTCGCTCGTGGCCCCAGAGGCTCGGGCCGTCGAAGGTTTCGTGGGGTTGCCACGTCTCCGGATCGATCACCCGTCCGCCCCAGCCGTATTCGATGAAAAAGCCGGACGGCGTGTGGGAATAGAACGAGGTGACGTGGTCGTTGGTGTGGCGTCCAAGCGTGTAGGCAACGCGGCCCTCGTCCGGCTGGGCGAGATCGTAGCCTTGGCCGACGTCATCCAGGCTGCCGAGTTCGACCATGAAATGATGCATGCTGCGCTTGCCGGATTCCACCATGGCAAAGCTGTGGTGGCGTCCGTTGAGATGGAAGAAATACAGCTTGTACGGTGTCAGCCCGTAATCGCTGACATGGAATCCGAGCAGATCGCGGTAGAAGGCGAGCATCGGCTCGATATCGTCGACATTGAGCACCGCATGGCCCATGCCGAGCGGCCCGGTCCGAAATCCGCTGATCGGGCGTCCGGGGACGAACGGTTCGCTGGCGAGTTCGGGCTTCCAGAAGATCTCGATCCGGTTGCCGCCGGGATCGGCGAAGGAGATCAGCTCGGCGACGTGGCGCGCGTCGGCCAGCGCGCGGCTGCCCGCGGTCACCGCTGTGCCGTGGGACTCGAAACGCGCCGCGATCGATTGCAGATCGGATTTGTGGTCGACTTCCCAACCAAGGAAACCGAGACCGTTGTCGTGATCGCCATCCACCACGAGACGCTGCTTGCGGTCGTCCATGCGGAACGCACGCAACTTACCGCCGCGGTCGACTTCCTGCATACCCAGCAGCCGCGTCGCCAGATTGCTCCAGTCGTCAAGTTTGGCAGATTGAATTCCGATATATCCCAGGGATTTGAGTTCCATCGGAGCCTCCGTAATCGGCGATCTGTTGTTGCGGCGCGAAAGCGCATCGCGCCTGTTTGCAGAATACGGGACGGACGACGCCCGGCAATCGGCTCGCGCAATGTGTCCGGTAAGCGGACGATGCGATTGCCGCTGGCATGCTCACTCCGATATTTTATCGCAGATTCCGGCTAATGTTGCGGATTCGAGCTGCGATGACGCGGCGCGCCGCCCTAAGCAGAGATGATGATGCCTGACCAGAAAGCCAGAAGAACGGAAGGCGTTCGCGCCTTCAAGCGCGGGCTCGACGTGCTGCAGGAGGTCAATCGCTCCGGCGGCATTCGTGCCGGCGAAGTCGCTCAGCGGCTTCAACTGGCGCGACCGACCGTCTATCGGCTGCTGGAGACGCTGGAAGAGCTCGGCTACATCGCCCGCAGTTCGTCCGACGAACGGTTCCGGGTGACCCGCCGCGCCAGCAACCTGGGCGACGGCTACGACCCCAGCGTGGTCATTTGCCAGGCGGCGGCGCCCTTCATCAGCGACCTCAGCAAGCGGCTGATCTGGCCGATGGACCTGTCGACTTATGAGAATGCGGCGATGGTGATCCAGGAGACGACCCATGCGCGCAGTCCGCTCTCGATCGATCGGGCCATGATCGGGCGGCGGCTGCCGATGCTGCGCACCTCCGCCGGCCGCGCCTACCTGGCGTCATGTCCCGGGTCCGAGCGTGACGTGATCGTCAAGCACCTGCGGCGGATCGACGATCCCGCCGACGGCCCCTATCTGGAGCCAGGACGTTTCGAACGCATGATGGCGGAGACGGCGGAGCGCGGTTACGCAGTGCGCAGCGAAGGCGAATTCAACATCAAGACCTCAAGCATCGCGGTGCCGATCGTCCGCGACGACCTGGTGCTCGGCTGCATTTCCGTGATCTGGATCAGCGCCGCCCTCAAGCTGGAGGAAGCCATAGCGCAGTTCGCGCAGCCGATGCAGGAGACGGCCGCCGCCATTCCGGTCAGCATCTAGCACCCCGTGCAACGAAGAGAGTCCTCTCGCGGCTTCCGAGAAGCAGCCGGCATTGTTCGGATGACCGACGAAAATCAAGCGGTCTTGGGCGCAACGGCACGGCCGGCGCCCAGATAGGATGCGACGATGCGCGGATTGTCGGCCAGCGCCGCGGCCGGCCCCTCGAAGGAAATTTCGCCGGTCTCCATGACGTATCCGTAGTCCGCGACCTGGAGCGCCGCGCGTGCGTTCTGCTCCACCAGCAGGATGCCGACGCCGGTGCGTCTGAGGTCGGCGATGACACGGAAAATCTCGCGCACGATCAGCGGCGCCAGGCCAAGGCTGGGCTCGTCCAGCAGCAGCAGTTTGGGTTGCGACATCAGCGCGCGGCCGAGCGCCAGCATCTGGCGTTCGCCGCCCGATAGCGTCTTTGCCAATTGCGACCGGCGTTCCTTGAGCCGGGGAAAGATGCCATAGACCCGATCGAACGAGGCGGCGAGATCGCCGCGCGCGGCCCGCCGCGGATAATGCCCGAGCAGCAGATTGTCCTGCACGCTCATGGTGGTGAACAACTGCCGGGTTTCCGGCACCAGCGACATACCCTCGGCGACCAGCCACTCCACATGTTCGCCGGCATCCGGCTGGCCGCGGAAGCTGATCTGGCCGGACTGGCGCGGCAGCAGACCCATGATGGTGGACAGCAGCGTCGTCTTCCCCGCGCCGTTCGGCCCGATCACCGTGACAATGGCGCCGGCATCCACGCTGAGCGAGACCGCGCGCACGGCCTCGATCTGGCCGTAGGATACGCTGAGATCGCGGACCTGCAGGAGGGGGACGTTCATGCGACACTCCCGAGATAGGCTTCGATGACGCGCTCGTTCTGCTGCACCTCCACAGGCGTCCCCGCGGCGATCTTCTCGCCAAAACTCATGACCACGAGGCGGTCCACGAGGTTCATCACGAAATCCATGTCGTGCTCGACCAGCAGGATGGCGAGGCCTTCGCTGCGCAGGCTCTTGAGCAGATCGGACAGCGCCTCCTTCTCCTTCAGCCGCAGGCCGGCGGCCGGCTCATCGAGCAGCAGCAGCAGCGGATCGGCGGCGAGCGCACGGGCGATTTCGAGAATGCGCTGCTGACCGAGCGACAGCGAACCGGCGAGATCGTTGATATGCGCGCCGAGGCCGACGCGCGCGATCTGGCGTGCCGCCTCCTTCATCAGCATCTCTTCGCGTCCCCGTTCGGCGTGCAGCGCCGACACCAGCACGCCTTGCGATGCGCGCAGATGCGCGCCGAGGGCAACGTTGTCGAGCACGGTCATGTCCGGCAGCAGCCGAACATGCTGGAACGTCCGGCTGATGCCGCGCCGGGCGATGGCCGGCGGCCGCAGTCCGTCGATCCGTTCTCCGTTGAAGGTCACGGTGCCGCCGCTGATGCCCAGGCTGCCGGCAATCAGATTGAACATCGTGCTCTTGCCGGCGCCGTTCGGACCGAGCAGGCCAAGGATCTCGCCGCGGGAGATATCGAGACTCATGTCGCGAACGGCGGTCAGGCCGCCGAAGCGCTTGCTGACGCCGTCGACCTGCAGCAGCGGCGCGCGCGTATCGACCTTCTCGCGCGTCGGCAGGTCGGCCGCGGTCGCATCGATTGCGCGGGGTTGCCGCTTGACCGCGACGCGGGCGATCCACGGCCACAGGCCATCCTTGGCGCGCTGCAGCACCAGCACCATAATCAGCCCGAAGGCGATGCCCTCGAGATTGCCCTGGCTGCCGGCGAGGTGCGGCAGCACGTCCTGCAGTTTTTGCTTGAGCAAGGTGACGACGCCAGCACCCAGCACCGCGCCCCAGATATGGCCGGCGCCGCCGAGCACGGCCATGAACAGGTATTCGATTCCGATCTGCAGGCCGAACGGCGTCGGATTCACGAAGCGCTGCATGTGGGCATAGAGCCAGCCCGACACGCTGGCGAGACCGGCTGCAATCAGGAACGCGATCAGCTTGCTGCGCTGGGTGTTGACGCCCATCGCCTCGGCCACATCGATGCCGCCCTTGAGCGCGCGCATGGCGCGGCCCGGGCGGGAATCCAGCAGGTTGCTCGACAGCCACAGCGCGCCCAGCACCGCGACCCAGATCAGATAGTAGAACGCCGAATTGTCGCTCAGTGCGAATGTCCCGATGGTGACGGGAGGCAAACCGCCCATGCCGGTGTGGCCACCCAGCGTCTGCAGATTTCCGAACATGAAATACAGGCTGACCGCCCAGGCGATGGTCGCGAGCGGCAGATAATGCCCGGATAGTTTCAGCGTCGCGAAGCCGATGATCGAACCGACGCCAAGCGTGAACAGCAGGCCGATCACCAGGGTCAGCCACGGCGACAGGCCATAGGCGGCGGTCAACCAAGCCGTGGAGTAGGCACCGAGGCCTGCAAACGCCGCCTGGCCGAACGAAGTGAGGCCGCCGACGCCGGTGAGCAGCACAAGGCCGAGCGTCGCCAGCGAATACAGACCGATATAGTTGAGGATCGTCACCGAGAATGGCGACAGCACGAAGGGGGCGACGCCCACAACGGCAACGAAAACGAGGACCAGGATGCGCGGATGAATCATTCTTCTTCGTGCCCCGGATCATCGGTCAGCAGCGTTCGGGCGAGCAGCACCGGAATCAGCAGCGAGAAGACGATGACCTCCTTGAAGGAGGATGCCTCGAAAGCGGACACGGACTCGATCAGGCCAAGGAGGATCGCGCCCAAGGCCGCCAGCGGATAGCTCGCGAGCCCGCCGAAAATGGCGCCAACCAGGCCGCGCAGTCCGATCAGAAATCCGGTGTCGTAATAGATCGTCGTGGTCGGCGCGGCGAGCAGCCCGGCGCAGACCGCGATGAACACCGCCAGTGCAAAGGCGCGCTTGCCGGATTTCCCGGTGGCGATGCCCATCAGCCGGGCGCCGACGCGGTTGACGGCGGTGGCGCGCAGCGCCTTGCCCTCGAGCGTATGTTCGAAGAAGACGTAGAGACCTGCGATCAGCGCGACGGAGGTTCCGAGAATGACCAGCGACTGGCCGGTGATGGTCAACGGTCCGAGCGCAAAGTCAACGTCGATCATCGACGGCGCCCGCATGCCGTCCGACCCGAACACCAGCAGGCCGAAGCTGACCAGCGCAACGTCAACGGCGATGGAGACGATCAGCAGCACGAGAACGCTGGCGGCTGCGACCGGCGCGTAGACAAGGCGATACATCACCGGTCCCAGCGGCACCAGGATCAGGCAACACAAGGCACCCTGCGCCAGGACCGGCCAGTCGTCGGTCTTCACCACCTGCAGCAGCGCCGCCAGCGCGAGCGGATATCCGACATTCCAGAACAGGATGGCAGCGAGATCGCCGCACGTGCGCCACTGCCGCTGATAGATATCGAGCGCGGCAACGGCAAGGCCGCCTCCGACCAGCAGCCAGACCGTCGCCGGGCATTTGCCAGCCTGCAGTGCAGCCAGCGTCAGCGCGGCGAACGCCACGAATGTTCCGGACGGAATGAAAATCACCCGCGTGATCTGGAACACGAGCACGGTTGACATTGCCAGCAAGGCATAGATCGCACCGTTCACGATCCCGTCCTGGGCGAGCATCAGGGCAATGTCGAAATTCATGGGCGATGCGATTCACAATTGGTCATCAGCGGCGGGGCGAAGCCGCGGCAGGCACGACACCGCCATCGGCCGATGCCGGAGGCGGTGTCGTGGAGAACGTAATGACGGTTACTGGACCAGCACCCACTTGCCCTTATCGAGTTTGCCGAGCAGCAGCGAGCTCTGCTCGAGCCCGGTATGATAGGTCGGGCTCATGTTGTATTCGCCGCGCGATCCCATGACGCCCTTCAGGTTTTCGATCGCTGTCCGCAATCCCTCGCGGAATTCCGCGGTGCCGGGCTTGCCGGCCTTGATCGCGGCGGGAACGGCCCGCTCGACCAGGATCACCGCGTCATAGGCCGACCCGGCAAAGATATTCCGGGTGTCGACGCCATACTTGCCTTCGTATTTGGCGATGAACTCCAGGGCCGCCTTCTTGGCGGGATAGCTGTCGGGGAACGATTCCGCACCTATGGTCGGGCTCAGCGGCACGAAGATGCCTTCGCTCTTTGTCCCCGTCAGCTTGCGGAAATCGCCGAAGGTCGCCCCCAGCGTGCCGTATAGCGCGCCGCGATAGCCCTTCTCGCGCAATTGCAGCACCGGCAATGCCGCAGGCGCTGCAGACGCCGCGATCAATACGGCGTCCGGCTTGGCCGCGACGATCTTCAGGACCTGGCCGACCACGCTGGTATCGGTACGGGCATATTTTTCATCAGCCACGATCTCGATGCCGGCGTTCTTGGAAAGCTCGGCAGCAACCTTGCTCCAGGCTTCGCCATACGGATCCGCAAAGCCGATCACCGCAAGGCGCTTGACGCCGGACTTCTTCATATTCTCGAACAGCGGCGTGGCTTCGTGCTCATCGTTCGGCGTGGTCTTGAACACCCAGCGCCGCTTCGCGTCGACGGGAGACACCAACGCATTGGTCGGCGCCAGAGTGATCATCGGGACCTTGGCTTCGGCCGCCGTATCGATGATCGCAAACGAGCCCGGAGTGGTGGTCGGCCCGATCAAAATGTCGATATTGGATTCCTGGATCAGCTTGCGCATCCCGGTCACGGCCGCCGTCGTATCCGAGGCTTCATCGACTGCGATGTAATTGACCTTCTGCCCGGCGATTTCGGCGGGACCAAAACCTGCGCCATTCTTTTCCGCATTGCCTATCGTGGCAGCGGGGCCGGTCGACGACACCAGCACGCCGATGTTGACGTCGGCTTTTGCACCGATCGGGCAGATCACGAGCCCAAGCGCCATCACAAACGAAAACCTGTCGAAATGAGACGTCACGGAGTCCTCCTCGAAGCGTTGTGTTTTGCGCCTGTGCTCGGCGTTTCCACTGCTACCGCTAAACGACAACCCTCGATAAAAATAACCAATTGCGTAGTTTGTCCGCGTGGCGGACTCTTGCCGAGCTCTGCGCTCGGCCAGCCCCTGTCGGCTCCGCCGGGGCTTGCAGCACGACACCCATCGCCGCATCGAGCATGACGAGCAGTCGGCCGATCACGCTGTCCGCTGCGCGGACAAATGTGGCGATGGGGTTGAACGGCCGCGGTAGCTGCGAAACAGATGACGCATGGTACACAACAATCCTGCAGCATCTGACGCCAACACCGACATCGTCATCGTCATCGTCGGGCTGGGCCCGGTCGGTTCGACGCTGGCAAACCTGCTCGGCCTTTGCGGCATCCGCACGCTTGTCCTCGAGCGCGAGGCCGACGCCTACCACCTGCCCCGCGCGGTCCACTTCGACGACGAGGTCATGCGGGTGTTCGAGACGATCGGTCTCAGCGACCAGATCGCCCGCGACGTCATTCTGTCGCCCGGCATGCATTTCGTCGATGCAAACGGCAAAATGATCCTCGACTGGTCGCGCCCCGCCCACATCTCGGCAATGGGCTGGCACCCGAGTTATCGCTTCCACCAACCCGACCTGGAGCGGGTGTTGCGCGCCGGCCTGGCCAGGTGGCCGAGCGTGACCGTCCGCAGCCGCTGCGACGTCTTCGCGCTGGATTGCGACGCGGACGGCGTCACGGTCCGCTTCGAGGACCTCGCCAACGGGCGCCTGTCGCGCTGTCGCGCCAAGTATGTGGTCGGCTGCGATGGTGCACGCTCGCTGGTGCGCCGGCTGATCGGGTCCGGCATGCTCGACCTGGGCTTCCACGAGCGATGGCTGGTGATCGACGCACTGCTGACGCGACCGCGCCCCGATCTCGGCGACTACAGCCTGCAACATTGCGATCCGGCGCGGCCGGCCACCTATGTGCGTGGCACCGGCAATCGCCGTCGATGGGAAATCACCCTGCGGGACAACGAGGATTCTCAGGCCATGACCACGCCGGCCCGGGTGTGGGACCTGCTGCAGAAATGGATCACGCCGGACGATGCCGAGCTTGAGCGCGCGGCGGTCTACACATTCCATTCGGTGATCGCCGAGCGCTGGCGCGGAGGACGCCTGCTGCTGGCCGGCGACTCCGCACATCAGACGCCGCCCTTTCTCGGCCAGGGCATGTGCGCCGGCATTCGCGACGCGGCGAACCTCGCCTGGAAGCTGGCACGCGTGGTCAAGGGCGATGATAACGACGCGCTGCTCGACAGCTATCAGAGCGAGCGCGCGCCGCACGTGCAAGAGTATATCGAGCTGGCGATCAGGCTGGGCGGCGTCATCAACACCAAGGCCATCGAGGCCGGGTTGCCCAATGGCCAACGCAACGCCGACGGCGCACCGCGGATGGAATCGACAAAGCCGTTTCTGGGCGCCGGCCTGAGCGCAGGCCGAAGCGAGATGACCGGACAGCTTGCTCCGCAACCCGTACTCGCCGACGGCACGCGACTGGATGCGCGCATCGGCTACCGGTTTGCGCTGCTGGCAACTCCCGCCGTTTCCGCCGCGCTGTCGGACGATGTGCGACGCCAGATTGCCGATGCCGACATCGTCCTCGTCGACGATGCCGTACCGGCGCTGCAAGACTGGCTGTCGCAGAACAACGCCGGACTCGTTCTGGTGCGACCAGATCGCTACGTGCTCGGATTTGTCCGCGATCAAGCCGACCTCCCGACACTGCTGGGAGCACTCGTTTCCGCCCCCTGCCCGGTGTCCTAGTTGCGGCTCTTGGCAACTCTCCACCTCGAAACGGAATATCAAAAGGAAGTCCCATGAAGCTCGTCTCGTTCGTCGAAAACGGCCGCTCCTCCTACGGCGTCGTGAAGGAAAAAGGCGTCGTCGACCTCGGCCGGCGACTGAGCGAACGCGGCTTCGCGACGCTGCGTCAACTGCTGGCCGGCAACGCACTCGCGGACGCCGCCAGGCTTGCCGCATCCGAGCAGGCGGATTTTTCGCTCGAAAAAATCCAGCTTGCGCCTGTCATCCCGGACCCCGACAAGATCATCTGCGTTGGGATGAACTATCGCGATCACGTAGCCGAAGTCGGCAGGGCCGTGACGGAGAAGCCGTCGCTGTTCGCGCGCTTCGCCGGCAGCCAGGTCGGGCATTTGCAACCCATGGTCAAGCCGACCGTCTCCGAACAGTTCGACTATGAGGGCGAGGTCGCCGTGGTGATCGGCAAGGCCGGCCGGCACATCTCGGAAGCCGACGCGCTCAGCCATATCGCGGGCTATTCCTGCTACAATGAAGGTAGCATCCGCGACTGGCAGCGCCACACCACCCAGTTCCTGGCGGGAAAGACCTTCGCTGGCACCGGCGCCTTCGGTCCCTGGCTGGTTACGTCGGACGAAATCCCCGACCCGACCACGCTGACGCTGGAAACCCGGCTGAACGGTCAGACCGTGCAGAGCACGACGACAGACAAGCTGATCACCAGCATTCCCGAACTGATTGCCTATTGTTCGACGATGCTGCCGCTGCTTCCGGGTGACGTCATCGTCACCGGCACGCCAGGAGGCGTCGGCCTCAAGCGCAATCCACCGCTTTTCATGAAGCCGGGCGACACCGTCGAGGTCGAAGTCTCCGGGATCGGCGTGCTGCGTAACCCCGTGATTGCCGAATAACAAACGGCGCGGCATCGATCCCTATGCCGCGCCAAAATCAAGAATAATGCCGGGAGGAGAAGACGCGATGGGCGCTGCGATTCCGTCTTATGACGTCGATCTATACAGCGATGAGGTGCTGGCCGAGCCCTACCCGCATTACAAGGCGCTGCGGGACGCCGGTCCCGTGGTCTGGCTGCCCCGCAACGACCTCTATGCCATCGCGCGCTACAAGGACGTGCGAGAATCCCTGCGCGCCCATAAGGTGTTCTCCTCTGCCGAAGGCGTTGCCGCCAACGAGGCGGCCAACCAGGGCTCGAAGGGCACCACAATCGCCAGCGATCCACCCGACCACACCGCGATGCGGCAGGTGATCGGCGCGCCGATGCTGCCAAGCCGGCTGGCGCTGATCCGCCCGCGGATCGAGGAAATGGCCGGCGCGCTGGTCGAGCGGCTGGTGGCGCAACGAGACTTCGATGCGGTCACCGATCTGGCCCAGCATATCCCGGTCAATATCGTATCCGAGCTCGTCGGCCTGCCCGAGCAGGGCCGCCAGAACATGCTGAAATGGGCTGCCGCGACCTTCGACATGCTCGGCGCCGCGAACGATCGTTGTGCCGCTGCGCAGGACAGCATCCGCGAAATGCGCAGCTACGTGATCAACGAGGCAACCCGCGACAAGATTCGCCCGGGGAGCTGGATTTCCAAAATCTACGATGCCAGCGACCGCGGTCTTTTTCCGGAGTCACGCTGTCCGGTGCTGATGCGCGATTACCTCGGTCCCGCCCTCGACACGACCATCTTCGCCATGGCGAACATCATCTGGCTGTTCGGCAGGTTTCCGGAACAATGGGATCTGGTCCGCGCCGACCCGGCTCTGATTCCTAACGCTCTCAATGAGGCCGTGCGCCTGGAGTCGCCGATCCGCGGCTTTACACGCCAGTTGACCGCCGATCACGACATTGAGGACGTCCGCATTCCGGCGGGGTCGCGCGTCGCGCTGTTCTATGCCTCCGCCAATCGCGACGAACGTAAATGGGAGGCCCCGGAAGCGTTCGATGTCCGCCGCAAGGTCAACGACCACGTGGGCTACGGCCACGGTGTCCACACCTGCGCGGGCATGCATCTGGCGCGGCTGGAAATTCACTCGGTGCTGGCAGCGCTGGTACCAAAGGTCGAGCGATTCGAGATCGGCGCGACCGTTCCCGCCATCAATAACGTGCTGCGCGGCTTTTCAAGTGTCCGAGTTCGCGTTCACTAGATCGGGCCAGCCGGTCACCGGCCAGGCTCAGGACCCATTAAATTTGTTGCGCGATGGTTGGGTGATTGATTCAATGGCGGTGTGGGGGGCACTGCCATGGATGATTTGTTGTTGCTTTCTAGCTAGATCGAAGGCCCTGCGTCTGCCGTCTTGCTGCTCATCCACTGAAGCGAAGTCCGTTCCTTGAAGCGTTTTTGAAGAGCCGTGACGGTTTGCAGCGCTCCGGATCGGATAATGCAACATCTCGAGTATCTAACCAGGATGGCAATTCCCTGGGTGGCAGCTTCGGGCCAGAGTTCTTGTCGACGTGTTGCGAAATAGACTTCAATGCTTGGACGCCATTCGATCGCGGGTCTGAATGATAATCTCAAGAATACGTCGCAGATGACGCACGGATCCACCGGGCCACGCGGCAGTGACGCTGGCGAGTTCATGGGCATCGAGCGGAGTGATCCAGCGGTTATCAATGCCGCGATCGGCGGCAAGACCTCTGATCATCACAGGCAACAGCGCATCAAGATCCCGGATTGTCGGTTTTGGAAACGCAATGATCCTGAAGCGGTCGAGGAGCGGAAGGGGAAGTGGATCAATTGTGTTGGCGGTCGCAATGTAGTTCACGTGGCTTAGATCGAGCGGGATCTGCAATGCAGGATCCGGATAACAAGCGCTTGTTTCGGACTCCAACAGGCCAAGCAGACAATCCCACAACCGACCGTAATCATTGCGCGTGCTGGTCTTTTCGATCTCGTCGATCAATACAAAAGGATTGGCGGTTTTGCCCCGGGCAATCGCGAGGAAGGCATGGCATGGTTGGGCCGTGTTCCATCGCCGATCGGTGCCGGCAAAGGTGTTACCGTCTGATTGTGCAGCGTCATTGCGCCAGATAGTCAAGCCCAAAACCTCGCCTAGCCGGCGGGCGAATCGGGATTTTCCACTGCCCGGTTCGCCGACGAGCAGCAGCGGTCGCAACCGCACAGTGGGACGGCTGACGAGGTCTGTAAGTGTGAAATCGATGACATCGATGGCATAGGGAAATTCGGCGAACAATGCCGCGCGGACGCGGTCGAGGGGAGGTGTATGGATGAGCGGCAACGAAGTTCGCAGAACGTGTTTCAGCGGCTCTGTAAGTTTAAGGGCCTTCATCTCGGTCTCAGACATGCGCCCGACGGTCACATGGTGCTCAGCAATCGGCTCGATCGTTAGCTGATCGCGCATTGTGGAATCTGCGGCCGGTTGATGCGATGGCCTGACCGCCTGATTTGTCTCCATGTCACGGCGGATATAGTTCGTCGCATTGACGACTGCGGCGCGGATGCGATGGCGCGCCGACCGGTCGCCCAGGTACACCGCGCTGCTTATCGCCGGCCAATGGCGAGTACCATCGGTCAACCCTTTCGCGGCGGGCAGCGCGGCAAAACCGTAGACTAATTCTTCGAGGTCCGCGCACTGCTGATCCTCGAGATGTGCGGCAACCTGATGCAGGGCGTGGATCATGGCGCGCGTGACGCGCCGGTAGGCTGTGAAGCTTTCGAAATCGTGTGGCACGGACAGCGACAGCAATCGAACGCAGTCACTCAGGCTGCGCAAAAGCGGCAGGTCCGCTATCACAGCGAGGCGGTCGAGTTCGGCAGCGAGAGCGCGACCGCTTTCGGCGTCCTGGGTGGCAGCCCAGACGACGTTTTGCGGGAGATTTGGGCAGAGTTCATCGATCTCCGCAACTAGGCGTTGTGCGACGACTTCGTCGCGGTTTTCCTTGGACAGCATAGCGTATCGCAAAATTCTTGGCAGGCCTTTGAGACGCTCCAACTCGCTATCGGCTGAATCTGCCGCAGCGCCGTTTGCGACAGTGTCCGGATCGACTTCACGGGGGCTCAAGGCATCATTGCCGTCGTCGTCGTCGTGGTTCAATTGACGTCTCCGGACCAGCCGGCTTCGTCGCAGCCGTCGAACGTAAACGGCGAGGTTGCGAGGATGCGATCGCAATCGTCGGGATCGGCGGGGCGTCCCAGCCGGTAGAATCGTGATAAAGTTCGAGCCCAGTGTCCTTCCGGATCGGCAACCCAGACCTGTGAAGTGACGATTCTGGCGATCCTAGTAGCGGATGCTGCGTGACCTGGCCGACGAGATGCAGGCCGAGCGGAGAGAGCACGGGGACATAGGAATCGAGCATTGGTGCGGTGCGCAAACGCGCCGTCACGAACGTGAGGTCATGTTCGAGCATGAGGCAATCCTTGGCCAACGCTTGTAGCCGGTCTGATAATGCGCGCGTGATGTGGACTGGATCGAGAAATGGAAACATTTTGGTCAGCATGGAAGTCTTTCGTTGGTCAGAACGGGTCAACCGGGGGGAGGCACCAAGGCTGCCTGCCTTGGCACGCCCATCCGGCAAGCAATGCTGTTGAGACCACGGGCGGCTGACGGAGTTCGCTTGAACGTCAAAGATCACCGTCATCTTCAGCCAGCATGAGCATGAACGCATCGGCCCGAACCGCCGCTGCTGTCGCGAAGGCGCGGCATTGAGCGCTCAAAAGCGGATCCTGCCAGATCGAGCGTTCGTCGAAGAGCGTCATCAGGGTACTCTCGTCGAGGAACGGGACCTCGATTGCCACCTCCCGCGGCTCACCCGGCAGGAGTTCGCGATGCGGATCGCAGTCGCGCAGCATGCGACCCAGCACATCTATCTGGTGGGTACGCCCGCTGTCCGGAACAATGGTTGCGATGAGCGTCGGCACGGCGATATCACGATAACGCTGGACGTCGCGGGCCCGCGCGAAGGTGCGCACCGCCCAATCGATTTCTAGAACCGACGCGCGCGCCGGTATCAGCACCATTGACGCATCGCGCATAGTGGCGGCATTCGCGGCGCGCTCGTTGCAGCATAGATCCACTACGACATGTCCGTCTTTGCCGACCTCGGCCATGGCCATCTCGCGCAACGCGGTCACAAAGCGAGCGTCGGCGCTGTGGATCATGGTCGCCAGTCCGGCGCTGAGGTCCGACGGAAGCGCATAGGGGGCTGGCAGCATCAGCTCGCAGCACGTTACCGGTAGCGTTGCCTCGAGCGGCTCAATCGTCGAGAGAAGGCCATGGTAGGTCTGTCGCACCAGGATCGTCGGTCTATCCTGTAAGTGCAGTCCGTACGCGAGCAGCGCAGCGGTCAGGCTGCGGCCGCCGCCGCCGTTGAGACCGGCGACCAGATAAATCTGCATGGTCATGATGGCATTCTCACGCGGCACGACGAGAACGAGCGCAACCCAGCGTCTCCGGCCCGCCCGGTTCTGCGTCATATGCAGCGCGCAACCGCGCGGTTGCGCGGGACAACCGCGCATGCAGGGTGCCGATCGGCAATCCGAGCCGTGCCGCGATCTCGTCATGCGACAGTTCTTCGATCCGCGCGAGATAGATGATCTCTTGATCGACCACCCGCAACGTAGAAAGCGCTGCCAACGCATCGGCGACGTCAAGCCTGAGTTCCTGGGGCGCGGCGACCGGCAGGTCGATCGTTACTGCATCGCCGTCATCCGTAGTCACCGGCGACAGTGGCACCGAGGTGCGGACGTGAGCGCGGCGGCGCGCATTCCGGATGTGGCTGTTCAGAATGGACATCAACCAGCCGGACAGATTGTCCTCGGCATACCGATCCGCGCTCATCAGCGCAGTGATCATCGTGTCCTGTACGTAATCGTCAGGGGCACCGATCTGGGTCCGTCTACCGATCAGAAACGTGGCCTGGCGGCGCAGGGCCGGCCGCAGAGCGATGATGCGTTCGATATATTTCGGGGGAAACCTGGACGGTGACATGTGCGCTCCTTTGCCTGGGGCGAACCTGGCAGGATCCCAAAGGGTTGTCTAGGATCTAGATCCTATTTTGTGGACCGCCCGCTCGCTGGCCTCATCTGGTCAACCATCCAGCCAGCGTCCCATTGCGGCATCCAACGCCTGGCCGGAGATCCGACAGCCACTCGATATACTGGCCGAATGAAGCCGGCGGCTGGGGAAGTGCTTCCGGAAGGTGCGTCACGGCCCGCCCGAAAACAGTCCAGGCACCTTGCGAGCGGCAGTCTGGAAGGCGATTCAGACGTCAACGCCGTTGGGTGAAGTAACGGGGGGAATACACCAACTGCTGGGCGTCAACCCGCGCCCGGCCGTGCCAGATGAGGCTTGCGCTGTGCTAGCCAGCCGTCAGCGTAGCGCTCCACCAGTTGGTCAATTCGGCGATATGCAGCATCACGGTCGAAACCCTGGGCTGCCAGGAGCAAAACGAGGTGATCACACCACGACCCGAATTTAGCATCCGGGGTGCGCAGAGCTTCAGTGATCATCAGGTGGAGCGCCACCCTCGCCACATCGTCACGCGACGGTTTGCGCAACGCAGTCTGCTGCAAGCGATACGCCCGCTGCTGCTCCGCTTGCTCAGCGCGGCGTTGCGTGATCGGTCTACGCATCAGCAATCCTCCGGAAAATGTTCATTACGCTGGCCCCCGCGGCACACACGTTCCAGCCATTCCAGTATGCGTCTGGTCGGAGCAAGCGACAAATCTGCGCCGGCAGAGATTCTTTCCTTCGACCAGGCCTCGATGCTGATCGAAATCAAACCCTTGGCTGAATGCGGAAAATCAGGTGATATCGAGCGACCTTCGAGAAATCGGACGGACCGTCGGAAGGACCGGGGTCGTTACGAGCGTTTGACCAGGCGGAAAAGACGATCGGAGGCCGGGCGTTTTGGCGAACCCGTGTCGCGTCTCTGAGATCGCAATCGATGGAAGAAAGCGACTAGTCCCCCGGCAACGCGTGAACGCCGCTCCCGCGGCGCCTCGCCCACATCACATTCTGAATCGGAAATTTCGGACTCCGCAACGCAAAACTCGAGGATTGCAACGAAGATATCTGGCTTTGAATCGCCATTTTCGAACTTTGAATCAAAAATGCGCAACTGCTTCTGCGTCTGGTGCAACTTTAGTTGCTGTTTGCGCAACTTGCCCCGGGTTGCCCCGAACATCAAACACGGGGGAAAGCCTGACTAAGCAGTCTCCGGGAACGTATGTGAGCTTGCGCATGGCGAAATCTTGCGGTCGCCCCGTTACAGATCAATAGCGTAAGCGTCATTCAAGGAATGCAACGCATATACTTAACATTGAATCGGCGCTGTCTGATCTCGAATCATCGATATCGAACTTTGCAACGTAAATATCGGGCTTTGAATCAGATGTTTCAAAATGCGGAGCTCACTTGCGTGGATTTTGCCATGTCTGCAGCGCGGCTATTGAACGATGAAACGAAGATTTCGAGTTTTGAATCGTCATTCTCTGAGTTTGAATCGTAAATGCGCAACTGCGATCGCGTACGCGGCAACTGATTTCGATGTGTCTGGGAATTGGAAAAGGCTGCCGACAGAGCGAGATGGCGTCCAATTGCTGAACCAATGGCTGGTGGCGCGGCACATGTTCGGAAATCGCCGTCCGCCGCCAAGATCGGAAGGGGGTAGTCACCCTACATAATCAAAGTAACGGAAATCATGGGATCTGAATCGGAATTATGTCGATATGAATCAGGTTTACCGAACTTTGCAACGCACTTGCACGTCTTTGAATCGCTGTTTCAAAGTGTTGAATCGGATGCGAAGGAAATGCCGTCACTTGCTTCCAGTCAATTGAAGGAAATCGTTGCGAACGCTAACGCGAGACGATGGATGAGCGGCTCTGGAACTGGATCGCCTGCCGGGCCGTAGTGTATAGAATGATACACCCCATGCCCTATGCTAAACGGGCGCTCAGAGCTGAGCTAACTCCAGCGTGGTCATGCGGTGGCGCGTCCCGTCCCCGGCGAAGATGTTGTTGGCCGCGCGACGCGGGCTATACGGGCCGAGCACGCTCCTACGTTGGCGGCCATGTGGCGCCATCTAGGCATCGGTAGCCGTCGATTCCACTCGGCAGCCTTTTTGTCCCGGTTTGATCCGGTGCGAGAATAATTGCCTCGCACCGGATCAATCGGCAGACCTATTTTGCCGTCGGCATCGCGAATTCGGCGCCGTGCGCCGTGCTTTCCGGCCAGCGCTGCATGATCGACTTCTGCTTGGTGTAGAAGCGCACGCCTTCCTCGCCGTAGGCATGCATGTCGCCGAACAGGCTGCGCTTCCAGCCGCCGAAGCCATGCCAGGCCATCGGCACCGGGATCGGCACGTTGATGCCGACCATGCCGACCTGGACGCGGCGCGAAAACTCGCGGGCGACATTGCCGTCGCGGGTGTAGCAGGACACGCCGTTGCCGAACTCGTGGTCGTTGATCAGCTGCAACGCTTCGGCGAAATCGGCGACGCGGACGCAGGACAGCACCGGCCCAAAAATCTCTTCCTTGTAGATCTTCATCTCCGGCGTGACGTTGTCGAACAGCGTGCCGCCGGTGAAGAAGCCGTTCTCGTGACCGGCGACTTTGATGCCGCGACCGTCGACGACCAGCTTGGCACCTTCCTCGACACCGAGGCCGATATAGCCTTCGATGCGCTCCAGCGCCTGCTTCGTCACGACCGGGCCCATTTCCGCCGCTGCTTCCATGCCGTTGAGGATCTTCGGCTGCTTGACCCGCTCGGCAAGCAGCGGGACGATCTTGTCGCCGACATCGCCGACCAGCACGGCGACCGAGATCGCCATGCAGCGCTCCCCAGCCGAGCCGAAGCCGGCACCGATCAGCGCATCCACGGCCTGGTTAAGGTCGGCGTCGGGCATGACAACCATGTGGTTCTTTGCGCCGCCGAGCGCCTGCACGCGCTTGCCGTATTGCGCGCCCTGCTGGTGCACATAGTGGGCGATCGGCGTCGAGCCGACGAAGCTGACGGCGGAGACGCCCTGATGCTGCAGCAGCGCGTCGACGACGACCTTGTCGCCCTGCACCACGTTGAACACGCCCTTTGGCAGCCCCGCCTGCATCAGCAGGTCCGCCATGAACAACGACGGCGAGGGATCGCGTTCGCTCGGCTTCAGGATGAAGCAGTTGCCGGCGGCAATCGCCACCGGGAACATCCAGCACGGCACCATCACCGGGAAGTTGAACGGGGTGATGCCAGCGACCACGCCGAGCGGCTGGCGCATGGTCCAGTTGTCGATGCCGGTGGAGACCTGGTCGGTGTAGTCGCCCTTCAGGAGCTGCGGAATGCCGCAGGCGAATTCAATGATGTCGATGCCGCGCGCGACCTCGCCCTGGGCATCGGAGAATACCTTGCCGTGCTCGGCGGTGATCATCGCCGCCAGCGTGTCGGTGTGCTCGTTCATCAGCGCTAGGAACTTGTTCATGATGCGGGCGCGGCGGATCGGCGGCATATCGGCCCAGGCCGGGAAGGCGCGACGCGCGCTCTTGACCGCGTCGTTCACCTCCTCGACGGAGGACAACACCACCTGTCGCGCCACGGCACCGGTCGCCGGGTTGTAGACCGCCTGCCTTCGGTTTGCCGCAAGCGCGGACGGCGCGCCGTCGATGAAGTTTCCGACGTCCTGGGTGGCTGAATAGGCTGGCGTGCTCATGATCGGTCCTCGGTTGAAACGTCCGGTGTATTTAGCGGCCGCGCTCCCGCGACCACAGATCAAATGATTGGACTGACTGTTCAAGATATTGAACAATAGACCGATGAAAACCAAGAAGGTGGAATCGCTGTGGTCGCATCTGCATTGGCTCGGCGTGCTGGCCGAGACCGGCAGCTTCACGGCCGCCGCCGGCCGGCTCGGCGTCAGCAAGGCGGCCATGAGCCACCGTGTCAGCGAGCTCGAGCAGGCGATCGGCGTGCCGCTGGTCCGGCGCACCACGCGCAGCGTGCGGCTGTCCGAGGCCGGGCAGCATCTGGTCGACTCCACGCGCGCGTCCTTTGCCGAGATCGAGCGCAATTTCGCGGGGGTGAAGGATCTCGCCGGCGCGCCGCGGGGGTGCTGCGCGTCACCGTGCCGGTGGCGCTGGGACGGCAGCGCATCGTGCCGCTGATCCCCGACTTTCTCCGGCTGTATCCGGAGGTCCGCATCGAGCTCGAACTGTCGGATCGCCTGAGCTCGCTGGCGAAAGAAGGATTCGACCTTGCGGTCCGCCACGTCGCCACGGTGCCGGATACCCATGTGGCGTGGAAACTCTGCGATACCCAGTCAGTGCTGGTCGCCAGCCGCAGCTATCTGAAGCGCCGCGGCACGCCGGCCCGACCGGAGGATCTCGGCGCCCATGATTGCCTGCACTATCTGCGCGACAGCGTGGCGCCGACTTGGGCGTTCGAGCCGCGCAAGGGCAAGAGCGGGCGGATCATCGTGAAGATTTCCGGTGTGTTCGCCGCCAACAACAGCGAGGTGTTGCGTGAGGCGGCACTTGCCGGGCTCGGCATCGCCTTGGTGCCGGACTTCAGCGCCCAGCAGGAGATCGCCGCCGGCCGGCTGCATCCGGTGCTGGCCGATTGGCGCGTGGTCGGCGCGTTCGGCGAGCAATTGTTCGCCATCCGCCCCTATGCGCCGCAGGTGCCGCGCACCGTGGAGGCGCTGGTGTCGTTCCTGCGCGAACGGCTGGCCGGCGGATTCTCGGCGCCGTCCTGACGACGGCGCTTCAGACCGCGCAGTAGCGCTCCTGGATTTCCTTGTCGGCGAGCAGGGCCGCGGCACTGCTCTCATAGACCACCTCACCCTGGTCGATGATGATTGCGCGATCGGCGAGCCGCAGCGCCCATTCGACATTCTGCTCCACTAGCAGCAGCGTGACGCCCTCATCGCGTAGGCGACGAAACAACACGCCCATCTCCTCGACCAGCACCGGCATGATGCCTTCGGAGGGTTCGTCGAGCAGGATCATCTTCGGCTTGGCGATCATCGCTCGCGCTATTGCCAGCATCTGCTGTTCGCCGCCCGACATGGTCACCGCCTCCTGATCGAGGCGCTCTTTCAGGCGCGGGAAGCTTTCAGCGATCTCGTCGATCGCGACGCGCTCGTTGATCTTGGCGTCGCTGGCGACCAGACCAAGCTGCAGGTTCTCCCGCACCGTTAGCCCGGGCACGATGCGACGCTCTTCCGGAACATAAGCGAGGCCGAGCTTGAAGCGCTGGTGGGCGCGCAGCGGCGACAGATCCGTGCCGGCGAAGCGCATCGCGCCGGTGGTCTTCGGCATCAATCCCATAACCGAACGGATCGTGGTGGTCTTGCCCGCGCCGTTGCGGCCGACCAACGCAACGACCTCGCCCTGGGCAACCGAGATCGACACGCCGTGCAGGGTATGACTCGAGCCGTACCAAGCGTGCAGGTCCGTGGTTTCAAGCATAGCCATCGTTCTGTCCCAGATAGACGCGACGGACCTCGGGGTCCGTCTGGATGTCGTGCGGCGAGCCATCGGCGATCAGGCGACCGTGATGCAGCACGAGGATGCGATCGCTGAGGCCGAGGATCATCTTCATTTTGTGCTCAACGAGGAGTATGGTCCGCTGCGCCGCCAGCTTCTCCAGCAGCGCCACCATCTCCTTGGTCTCCTCCGGTCCCATGCCCGCGGTCGGCTCGTCCAGCAGCAGAACTTCGGGATCGGAAACCACCGAGATGGCCACTTCGAGGGCGCGCTGCTGGCCATGGGCCAAATATTTCGCGATGTCATTGCGCCGGCCGATCAGCCCAACCGACTCGAGTGCGGCGTCGGCCTTTGCACCGAGTTCGGAAAAACTGTTTCGGTTGGTCCAGATATTGTAGCGCGAACGGCCCCCCGCGGTCGCCTGGGCCGCGACGCGGACATTCTCGTGCACGCTGAGGTCGGGAAAGATGTTGGTGATCTGGTATGACCGCGCGATTCCGAGATGCACGAACTGATGCTGGGGCGTTCCCGACAGATCCTTGCCCTTGAACCGGATCAATCCGCTCGACGGCGTCAGCACCCCCGACAGCAGGTTGAAGAAGGTGCTCTTGCCGGCGCCGTTCGGTCCGATGATCGACGTCACCTTGCCCGGCAGGAACGTGGTGGTGACGCCCTCCAGCGCGACGAAGCCGCCAAACCTGCATCCGATGTTGTTAACGGCAAGAAGCGGCGCGTTCATCGAATGACCTTTGCCAAGAAGGTGCCCCAGATACCTTTGGGCAGGAACAGGACGAAAAGAACGAAGATCGATCCAACGATGATCTGCCAGTGCGACGTCCACAGCGAGAACACATCCTCCATCAGCAGGAACACCAGCGCGCCGACGAACGGGCCAAAAAAGCTGCGTGCGCCGCCCAACAGGGTCATCATCACGATCATGCCCGAGGTCTGATAGTGCAGAAGGTCCAGCGGCACGAAGGCGAGGTGAAGCGCCGTCATGGTGCCGGCCAGCGCGCAGATCAGGCCCGACAAGGTGAAGGCCAGCAGCTTGGTCAGTTCGATATCGAAGCCGCAGGTCCGCGCGCGACGCTCATTCTCGCGGATCGCCTCGATGGCCGCGCCGAACGGCGAATTCAGGATGCGCGAGACCGCCCACAGTGCCAGCGCCGCGAATGCCAGCAGGATGTAGTACTTGTTCACCGGATCGAGGAAATTGATCTTCCATCCGACCAGGTTGATGCTCTCCACGGTGAAGCCGCGCAGACCGTTCTCGCCACCGGTCCAGGACGATGCCTGCAGCGCGGCGTAGTAGATCGGCTGCGCCAGCGCCAGCGTCACCATCGAGAAGTAGATCCCCCGCGTACGCGTCGAGAGCATTCCGATGATGAAGGCCAGCACGCCGCCGCAGAGCACGCCGAGCGGCACCGCCGCAAACCACGGAATGCCGAACCGGCCGATGGCAATGCCGGTGATGTAAGCGCCGGCGCCGAAGAACGCCGCGTGACCGAACGACAGCATGCCCGTGTAGCCAAACAGCAGATTGTAGCCCACCGCCAGCACGCCGTAGATCAGCACGTTGACGGCAAGCGCCTGCGACGGCAGCAGCCACGGCAGCAGGCACAGCGCCACAATCGACAGCGGCACGCGGTACGTCGTTAGGGTGCCGGCGAGCGCGGAGGGGGCGGCCGTGCTGGAAGGGATCGGTGCGGCGAGCGCCGGAGTTGACATGGTTTTGTTCCGTTACGCGAGTTTGCCGAACAGGCCTTCGGGCCGGATCAGGAGGACGATCGCCATCAGCGCGAACATCACGATGGTGGCCATTTCCGGCGCGAACAATGCGGTCATGCTGACGGCAACGCCGACCAGGACGCCGGCGATGATCGATCCCAGCAGCGAGCCGAGGCCGCCGATCACCGTCACCACGAAGGCTTCGGCGAGCACCAGCGATCCCATTTCAGGATTTACCGACCGCATCGGCCCGGCCAGCACGCCGCCGAGCGCGGCCAGGGCGGCGCCGAGACCGAACACCAGCAGCCACACCTTGCTGATGTCGACACCGAGCACCTTCATGATGGTCGGGTCGCGCGCGCCGGCGCGGACGATCAGTCCGAACCTGGTCTTCTCCAGACCAAGCCACAGCAGGACGAGCACAGCGATGACGACGCCGACTACGAACAGGCGATAGATCGGGAAGAAACCGACGCCGAGGTCGAGCACGCCGGTGAGCTGCGGCGGCGTCGGGAACGGAATGCCGTCGCTGCCGAAGACGATCCTGACAGCTTCAACCAGCACATAGCCCAGACCGAAGGTCAGCAGCAGCGGATCGTCGATGGAGCGGCCGTACAACGGCCGCACGAGGACGAATTCGATCACCATGCCGAACAGGCCGACCATGATCGGCGCCGCGACCAAGCCCCACCAGAAGCTTCCGGTGACCGACGCCACCCACAATCCGGCATAGGCGCCGACCATGAACAGCGCGCCATGCGCAAAATTCACCACGCCCAGCATGCCGAAGATGATCGACAGGCCAAGCGCAGCGATGACGAGGATCGCGCCGAGGGCAACTCCGGAAAAGAGCTGCATCAGGATGAGTTCTGCGTCCATGGTCGGGTTCGATTTCCTGTCAGGCGGGGAAACCGAGTTCGGTGCAGCTCCGCAGAACCTCTTCCGAAGCCGGTTCGTTGGCGACGACCTGGAACAGATCCATGTCGCTCTTCATGTCAGCCTTCTTCTTCGATTCGAGCACCAGCACCGACTGGATCGACTGATGGTCGCACTTGCGATAGTACTGCGGCCCCTTGGCGACGTTGTATTTGAGGTCTTCCAGCGCCGCGATCACCTTGTCGGTCTCGGTGCCGCCCGCGGCCTGCATAGCCAGCAGCAGCGACGACAATCCGGTATAACCATAGGCGCCGTAGTCGGTCGGGATCGCGCCGCCATTGGCCGCGCGATAGGCATCGTTAAACGCTTTTGCCGACGGGATCTCGCTTTCCAGACCCCAATAGTAGTTGGCGCCGCCGACCACACCTTCGAACACCTCGGGTCCAACCGCCAGCCGCTGGTTGTGCAACAGGACGGGCACCACGATCTTCATCTGCTGCTTGAGGCCGAAATCGACCGCCTGCTTGATGGAATTGGCCTGGTCGCGGCCGAAATTGCTGATGCACAGGATGTCAGGCCGCATCGAGCGCAGACGCGGCATCAGCGTCGAATAGTCCGCCGCGCCGAACGGATGCAGGATCTCGCCGACATTCTCCGCGCCGATCGCGGCCTGCGCGCGCTTGAAGCCGCGCACCATCTCGTGGCCATAGGCATAGTCGGCCGAGAGATAGGCGACCTTGGTGCCCTTCTTGAACGTGTGCCGCGCCACGGCGCCCGCCGTCATGTGCGGATTGAGCGCTTCATGGAAGGTGAACTTGCTGGCGTCCTTGAGCTCGTTAATGGTGTCGGACTGGCTGATCGAGACGTAGATCACGCCGCGCGCACGGGTCACTTCGTTGACCGCGAGCTGCACGGCGCTCGACAGTGAGCCGACGATGGCGTGGACCTTGTCCTTTTCGATCAGCTCGAGCGTCCGCGTCGCGGCTTCGCCGCCGTTGAGCTTGTCGTCGCGCACCAGAAGTTCAATCTTGCGGCCATTGATGCCGCCCTTCTCGTTGAACTGCCTGACGGCAAGCTCGGCGCTTTTGACCTGATCCTTGGCTTCGGCTGCGAAGGGTCCAGTCAGCGGCGTCGGAAAGCCGATGCGGACGGTGTCGTCCGCGGCGCGTGCGACCCATGGCATTGCAAGAAAGCTTGCACCTGCGCCCAGCCCAGCCAGCGCACGACGCCGTGAAATTTTCTGCTGCGAGATATTCCGAATGACGTCTCTCATGACTTCCCTCCGTATGCGTTTTTGTTGGCTTTGTTAGATATGACCGAGTGCCTTCAGGATTCGTACGGGCGTCATGGGCACTTGCGCGAGCGACCCGCCGAACGGCGCCAGTGCGTCGTTCACCGCGTTCAGTGCCGCCGCCGATGCGGCAGCGGTTCCCGCTTCGCCAACGCCCTTGGCACCGAGTTGCGTGTCCATGGTCAACGTCTCGACGTGATCGATGACGATGTCCGGCATTTCCACCGCCATCGGCACCAGATAGTCCGCCAGCGAGCCGTTGATCGGCTGGCCGCTGTCGCCATAGAGACATTCCTCGAAAAAGGCGGCGCCAAGACCCTGGACGACGCCGCCGCGGATCTGCTCGTCCACCAGCATCGGGTTGATGACGCGGCCGCAATCCTCGACCACCCAGTGTTTGAGGATCCTGACGAAACCGGTCTCCGCATCGAGCTCGACGAGGCAGCCTTGAATGCCATTGGTGAAGGCGAACGGATAGCCCTCGGGCGCGTAATGATGCGCGACCGAAAGCTGCGCCTGGGTGCCGGGCGGCAGCGTATCGGAACGGAAATAGGCGATGCGGGCGAGCTCCGCGAGCTCGATACGCGGCTGCGCCGTTGCCGCATCGACCACCCAGCCGTTCTGCAGGTCGAGCCGCTCCGGCTGCTCCTGCAGGATGACGGCGGCAACCGACAGCACATTTTCCTTCAGCTTCCGGGCCGTCCGCAACGCGGTTTCGCCACCGATGCCGGCGCCGCGGCAGGCCCAGGTCGCACCGCCGTGCGGCGTCGTCTCGGTATCGCCGGTGATCACCTTGACGCGCGCGCGGTCGACGCCGAGATGCTCGGCGACGATCTGGCCGATGATCGTTTCGGTGCCCTGCCCCAGCTCGGTGACAGAGATCGCGCAATGCACGTCTCCCGACGGCGTGATCTTCAGAAACGCGCCGTCCTGGGCGGAAATCCGCGCACCACCGACGCCGTAAAACGCCGGACCCGGGTTGGTGATCTCGACGAAGCTCGCGATGCCGATGCCGCGATGAATCCCACGCGCCCGCAACTCGACCTGTTCGGCGCGCAGCCTGTCGTAATCCATCAGCGATCGCAGCTTCGCGAGACAGGCGTGATGCGACAGCGCCTCGAACTTGTAGCCGGTCGGCGACGCGCAGGGATAGGCATCGTCCGGAATAAGGTTTTGGGCACGGACGTCGAACACGTCCCGCGATGTCCTGGCTGCGACCAAATCCACCAGCCGCTCGGTGACCGTGCAGGCGATGGGATGACCGACCGCCCGGTACTGACTCATCTGCACCTTGTTTTGGAACACCACCTGTAGATCGGCACGATAGTTCTGGAAGCCGTAAGGCGCACCCATCAGGCGAAAAACCTGATTGCCTTCCACGACGCTGGTGCGCGGATAGGCCGAAAACGCGCCGATGCCGGTCACATCCTCGACATCCATCGCCACAATCATGCCATCGGCATCCGCCGCCATACGGGCGCGGACGCGGTGGTCGCGGGCGTGAATATCCGATACGAAGGATTCCATGCGGTCGGCGACATATTTTACGGGACGGCCCAGCATGATGCTGATGCCGACCACCGCCATGTCCTCGTGATAGACGTGCAGCTTCATGCCGAACGAACCGCCGATATCCGGCGCGATCACCCGTACGCAGGCTTCCGGAATGCCGTAATGGCGCGCGTAGAGGTCCTGGAACTGGTACGGCGTTTGCGTCGCGTGGTGCACCGTCAGTCGCGGCTCGCTGGCATCGTAGTCAGCGATGATGGCGCGCGGCTCCATCGTCACCGCGGTGTGGCGTCCGAAATGGAACTCACCCTCGACGACGTGCGCAGCGCTGGCGAAAATCTCGTCCACGCCGCCGGTATCGATGGTGGCATGAAAGCAGACGTTGTCGCCAAGCTCCGGCGAGATCACCGGCGATCCAGGAGCCCGCGCCGCATCGAGATCGACGATCGCCTCTAGCTCCTCGAATTCGATGGAGACCACTTCTGCGGCATCCTCGGCCAGCGCGCGCGTATCGGCGACGATGGCAACCACGGCCTGGCCGGACCACACCACCTTGTCGATCGGGAGCGGCAGTTGCGGTGGCGACTTCATGCCCTTGAAATGATCGAGCGTGCCGACCCAGGGCGTGCAAAGCCGCGCGAGATCCTCGCCCGTAGCAATCAGCCGCACGCCGGGCATCGCTTTGGCAGCTTCGGTGTCGATGGAAACAACACGGGCATGAGCGTAGGGGCTGCGCACGAACGCCGCATGCAGCATGCGCGGTAGCACGATGTCCGTGACGTAGCGACCGCGGCCGGCGAGCAGCCGCTTGGCATTGGGACGAGGGACCGAGCGGCCGATATAGGAGTTCGGGCGATCAAGCGGGCTCAACGGAGCATTCATGCGCCAGCCTCCTCGGTCTGCCGGCTTTCGGCGCGGCGCAGCGCCACGACTTCGATCGCGTCGACGATCGCTTCATAGCCGGTGCAGCGACAGTAATTGCCCGACAGCGCATCGCGGATCGCGTCGCGCGACGGCACGCCGGGCAGCGACAGCAGGCCGTGCGCAGTCATCAGGATGCCGGAGGTACAGAACCCGCACTGCAGGGCGTTGCGTTCATGAAAGGCTTCCTGCAAGTCGGCAATTACCGAGCGATCGCTCAATCCCTCGATGGTCTCGATGGCCGAGCCATCGGCCTGTACCGCAAACATCAGGCAGGAATGCACCACGCGACCGTCCACCAGCACAAGGCAGGCGCCGCATGCGCCCATCTCGCAGCCGGTGTGCGTGCCGGTGAGTTCGAGCCCCTGGCGCAGAAAATCGGCCAGCGTCTCGCGCGGCGCGACGCCGCACGAAACGGCCTCGCCGTTCACCGTCATCTTGATCGCGGCGAGATCGGTCATGACGCCACCATCAGTCTTCCGAGCAACCGCCCGAGCAGCACGCGCGCCAGATGCAACCGGGCAGCTGCCGGCGTGTGTTCGTCGTCGGGCGGCGACAGGTCGCCGGCGAGCGCGGCCTGGGCTTCGACGATACCCGTCTGGTCGAGGTCGCGGCCGGTCAAAAGGCCTTCGACCTTTGCTGCCCGCATCGGCGTGTTGCCCACCGAGAAAAACGCAACCCTCATCGACTCGACGCGAGGTCCGCTGAACTCGGCGAGCAGTCCTGATCCGACGATGGCGTAATCGCCGCGGCGACGCGCGAGTTCATCGAACGCCCAGCGATGGCGGGGACCGACAACGGGAACGTGAATGGCGACCAGCAGTTCGCCCGGCTCGATGGCGGTCTGGAACAGGTCGATGAAGAAATCATCGGCCGCCACGCGGCGATTGCCGTCGCGGCCGGCGATTTCAAGTTCGGCGCCCATCGCCAGCATCATCGCGGGAAATTCCGACGCAGGATCCGCCAGCGCAACGCTGCCGCCGAGCGTGCCCTTGTTGCGGATCGCCGGATGCGCCACGAACGGCGCGGCCTCGCGCAGCAGCGGCGCATGCCGGGCGATCAGGGGATCGGTCAGCGCCTCGCAATGCCGGGTCAGCGCGCCCATGCGAAGCCAATCGCCTTGAAGCTCGACGCCACGCATGGATTCGATATGGGCGACGTCGATCAGCAATTCCGGCGCCTGCAGCCGCAACGCCAGCGCGGGCACCAGACTCTGGCCACCAGCGATATAGCTCGCATCCGCGCCGGACGTCGCGAATGTCTCCAGCGCCTCCGCCACCGTGGCGGGACGCGCGTAGCTGAACGCTCGAGCCTTCAAGATAAATTCTCCAGGGCCGTCCCACTCACCCAGATTTGTAACCAACTGGTCTGAAATCTAGATCACGCGTCGAAACCGGAGTCAACGGGTTGCGACCATTTGGTCATTTTCTAGCGCTACGCTATCAACGTAGGGGAACAGCGGAGCAATGCAGGACGTCGATGGCGAAAAAAGCCGCAAAAACAAAGGCACCGCGGCGCAACATGCGGGCCGCAGACCGCGAGCGATTAATTGTCGACGAAGCTATCCGCTTTTTTGCGGAACACGGCTTCGAAGGACAGACGCGCGAACTCGCCAAACGGATGGGCATCACGCACTCGGCGATCTACCGCCACTTCCCGAGCAAGGAGGCGCTGATCGAACGGGTCTATGAAGAGGTCTATCTTAGCCGGTGGGACACTTCGTGGGGTGCACTGATCAAGAACCGCAGCATGTCCGTCGAGCAGCGCCTGACGCAGTTCTATCTCGAATATGTCGAACGCGTTTTCGAGTACGACTGGGTGAGAATTTTCGTGTTCTCGGGCTTGAAGTCGTTCGATATCACCGGGCGCTATCTTGAGATCGTCCGCAAGGAGATCATCGAACCAGCCTGCCACGAGCTGCGAAGCGAACTGCGGCTGCCCGGTAGTTCAACTATTCCGCTGTCGGAGCGCGAAGTCGAGATGTACTGGGGATTGCACGGCCGGATCTTCTACATGGCCATCCGGCGGTTCGTGTACGGCACCCCGACCCCCGGACGGCTCGACGATATCGTCCATGATGCCGTCAGGGGCTTCATTGCCGGCTCACGCGTTCTGCTGCCGGACATAATTCCGGCCGGCAAATGACCAGCGGCGTTGCGCCGCATGTGCGGCCAATCCGCGTCGCGATTGCGGGCGCGAACGAGTGTGGGGTGACGCCCGATCGTGAAGAGAACCTGTCTGGACCGAAGCTAGTCAATCCGGTCCGGATAATTCTCAACTTTCGCGATTTCGTCGAGGCGGCTCCTCAAGAATGCCCCCTCCCCGGCGTGACGACTACTTGGGCCGGATGGCGTCGGCGGTGCCCTGGATGAAGGCCTGGATCTTCACCACATCCTTGTCGGTCAGCTTGCCGGTGAAATCCGGCATGCCCCTGTCGCGGAACGGGCCCTTGAAAACAATGCCCTTCAGGTTGGCAATGGTTTCAGTCGGCAAATAGCCCAGGTTCGGAACGTTGCCGCCTTTGTCGACGCCCGGGACGCCGTGGCAGGTGGCGCAGGCTGCGACATAGATCGCGGTGCCTTCGGCGACGTCGGCGGGGTCATATTTCACGCCCTTGAGCAGTCCCTCGGTCTGGTACTTCACGAAGGCCGGCAGCGGTGCTTTGCCGTCGACGGCAAAGGTGTAGACGGTGCCCGGGCTCTGCAACTCGGTGGCGCGTTGCGAGATCCCGAACACGCCGCCCCAGCCGACTGCGATGGACACATATTGCTTGCCGTCGATCAGATAGGTCGATGCCGCGGCGACGACGCCGGTGCCGGTCGGCGACTCCCATAGCTTGTCGCCGTTAGCGGCATTATAGGCGATGAAGCGGCCGTCGGCGGTGCCCTGAAACACCAGGTTGCCGGCGGTGGTGAGCGTGCCGCCGTTCCACGGCGCCACATATTCGGCGCGCCACGCCTCCTTCTGCTTCACCGGATCCCACGCGATGAGGCGCCCGAAAGCCGGAGCCTTGGGCGGCGTGGCATTGAGCATGAAGCCGACATTCCAGCCGGTGGTGCCGCCGAACTTGCCGGGCGTCGGCGCATTCTGGGCAAAGGTCTTTTCTGGCGTGAGGTTCACCGGCACGTTCTGCGCCGGCAGATAGACCAGCCCGGTCTGCGGATTGAACGACATGGGATGCCAGTTATGCGCACCGTAGGGGCCGGGAACAGCGTCATAGGGCGCATCGCCGCGCGCCGCCGCAACCTCGATCGGCCGGCCGTTGGCATCGTAGCCGGTGGCCCAGTTCACATCGACGAAGTTTTTGGCCGAGATGAACTTGCCGTTGGTCCGGTCGACGACGAAGAAGAAACCGTTCTTGGGCGCATGCAGGATGACCTTGCGGGGCGCGCCGTCGATGGTGATATCGGCGAGAATCATCGGCTGGGTCGAGGTGTAGTCCCAGTTGTCGCCCGGCGTTTCCTGATAGTGCCAGACGTATTTTCCGGTGTCGGCATTCAGCGCCACCAGCGAGGCGAGATACAGGTTGTCGCCGCCGTCGGGGCTGCGCACGTTCCTGTTCCAGGGCGAGCCGTTGCCGGTGCCGATATAGACCAGATTGAGCTCGGGATCGTAAGTCATGGTGTCCCACGGCGTGCCGCCGCCGCCATTGAGCCAGTACTTGCCGGCCGGATCCCAGGTCTTGGCCGCCGCGGCCATCGACTCGTCTTCGAACGGCTTGGCCGGATCGCCGGGAACGGTGAACCAGCGCCACGCCTGGCTGCCCGTCTCGGCATCGTAAGCCGTGACATAGCCGCGCGCGCCGTATTCCGCGCCGCCCTGGCCGATGATGACCTTGCCGTTGAACACGCGCGGCGCGCCAGTGATGGTGTAGGAATGATCGTGATCGATCAGCGTGTCCTTTTCCCACACCTTCTGCCCGGTGACCGCATCGAGCGCGATCAGCCGCCCGTCATAGGCGGCGACTAACACCTTGCCCTTGTAAAGGGCGACGCCGCGGTTGACGACGTCGCAGCAACCCTTGTAGCCCTTCTCGCGATCCACGCCGGGATCGAACGTCCAGATATTCTTGCCGGTGCGCGCATCGATGGCGTGCACCACGCTCCATGACGCGGTCTGATACATGATGCCGTCGACCACCACGGGAGTCGCCTCGACGCCGCGCGACGATCCCAGACTGTAGCTCCAGACCAGCCCCAGCTTCTTGACGTTATCGACGTTGATCTGGTTGAGCTTGCTGAAACGCGTTTCCGCATAGTCCAGACCGATGGTCGGCCAATCCTGCGAGGTCGCCGTGTTAGCCTTGATCGACGCACCATCGACCGCGGAGGTCACCGCCTTGATGTGATCGGCAGAGCCCTTTGCTGCGCTCTGGGCAAATGCAGTGCCGGCAGAAACCGTGAGGCTGAGCGCCAGCGTGATCGACGCCACACGCGCCAGTGAAGAAAGACAAAGGGTTTCGGAGGAATGACCACGCACAGAATCGGGGCGTCGCAAACGAGCCATTAATATTCCTCCCAAATGATCTCTAGCGGATCTGCCGATATCGTATGCGAAAGAAAATCGTCGGGTCAATCGAATACCGATTGCGACATGCGGAGGAGAAAGCAGACACAAATGCCGCGCGCCGAATGCGACAATGCCGATATCGACCGTACGACATCACATGGACTCGCATGTCGTCAGTTTCGATGCAGCACAGGCATCGTGATTTTTGGTTCGGGATCATGTCCCGCAGCATGCGGGACAATTTCCCGCCAACTTGAATGATGCGCCAGGCCGGCGCGGGTGTGTAGTTGATCGAGTGCAACGCTGGCGACGTCTTCGGCCTCGACGACCGGGCATTGCAACGACAGGCCGCGCGAGACAGCCTCGTGTTGCGATCGCTGCTGGCCTGACATCAGGCTGAGCGCACGCGCGCGATGCGAATGTCAAACAGCCACGCTTGCGCATTCTCGCGGCGCATGATGCGTCCGAGGTGTGAGCAGTTCTCCCCTCGAACCCATGAGGGGAGGCGGCGCGCCCACAGGCGCGGGGGTGGTGGTTGGGACGCGATCCATCTCGCGATGGAATCGCGGCGCCTGTGGACGCGCCACCGCGGGATTTAAGGCTGGGGGACCGTGCTTCCGGGACAGCTTCCAACGGGATTTCCCCGCCTTCCCCTGTCCGCGTCCAGCCGACAGATTGCGGCAGAGCCCCGTAGTGGGCCCGGACGGTGACGTCCAGCCTCCCGGGGCGCACTTGCGAGGCGCGCGCGCGGGACACCGCATCCTGCTCCGCTACCAAGACGCCTCATGACAGCGCCCCCTCGCGAACAAGACGAATAGCCCATAGCCCTAAATAGGATTATTGTCAATACACCATCCGCAAAACCGGGGCGGCGGACGCGGCGGCATCGCTTCGGACGGCCAATAGATGCTTTTGCTCGCAGCCGCCAGCACGGCAGTAGCAATCCACCACGCCGGTTCTCACCTTTGCAATCCGGTTCCATTGCCGAAAACCGGCGCAGATCGCATCTATCTGTGTCTCCCCGCAGCGTCGGCGAGCGCCGCATCTCTCAATATGAAGCGCGCAGCCGACGACGCGATGTCACAAAGGATTGCTGCCGTGCGCCCTGCCCCGTTGCTTCGTTTCGCCGCCGCCGCCGTCACCGCGGCCTCCCTTCTGCTGAGCACTGGCGGCGCCTTCGCCGCGGCATGGCCGAGCCGCACCATCAAGCTGATCGTGCCGTTTCCGCCGGGCGGCGCGGCGGACGCGACCGCGCGCATCTATGCCGACAAGCTCGGCGAGGCGCTGCAGCAGACCGTGGTGATCGAGAACAAGCCCGGCGCCGGCACCGCCATCGCCGCCGACTACGTCGCCCATGCCGAGCCCGACGGCTACACTTTGTCGCTGGCGCCGACGGGCCAGCTCGCCATCCTGCCGCATATCAACAAGGAGATTACCTACGATCCGTTCACCAGCTTCGTGCCGGTGTCGAATCTGGCGGCCGTGGCCTATGTGCTGGCGGCGAGCCCCGACGCGCCGTTCGCGAGCGCCCGCGAGCTGATCGCCGCCGCGCGAACCGCGCCGGGCAAATTCACCTATTCGTCGTGCGGCCCGGGCACCTTGTGCCACCTCAGCGGCGAGCTGTTCGAGGGCCAGACCGGCACCGAGCTCTTGCACGTGCCGTTCAAGGGTAGCGCGCAGGCGGTCAACGCGCTCCTGGGCAACGTGGTCAACCTGTCCTTCGACACGGTCACCGTGCTGGCGCCGCAGATCCGCGACGGTAAGGTCAAGGGCCTTCTGGTGACCAGCCGCGAGCGTTCGCCGCAGCTGCCGGACGTGCCGACCGCCGCCGAGGCCGGCGTCGCCGACTACGTCATCGATTCCTGGTTCGGCCTGGTCGCGCCGAAGGGCACGCCGCCGGAGATCGTGGCACGCCTCAACGCCGAAGTGGTCCGCATCGGCGCCCTGCCCGACGTCCGCGCCCGGCTGGAAGCGCAGGGCCTCAGCGTCACCACCTCGACCCCCGACGCCTTCGCGGCGACAATCCGGGCGGACTACGATCGCTGGGGCAAGGTGGTGAGGAACGCGGGCATCAAGGCGTTCTGAGGCGCAGGTTGATGGCGGATGAGATGGGCCTTGCCGAGGGATCGGCAGGGCCTTTTTCGTGTGGGATGGGGCGGCGTGGACATTGACCTGTCGTTCTCCGTGCGAGACGGACCGCATGCGCTGTTGGCAGCCCCCCCGACGTTTGACGAGAGAGCAGGGCTGATTGGGGCGCCTGATGGTCGACGGCAAAGCCGCCGAAAAGCCGCGCAGCCGGCTCCACATTCAAGTGCGTTTTGGGCGACCGGCGTGAATTCATCGCGGGCCAGACCGCATTGCGCCGCAATGCTGTTGCGGCCCATGCGGCGGTGCGTGTTAGGCTATAACGGGGCGCGGCCCGGGAAGGGCCATGGGGGGCGAGCGTTGTTCGACGGTTTCTACAAGTGTGAGTACGGCGTGGGCGACGTGTTCAGTCGCAGCGTGATGTATTGCGCCGACGGCAAGATGCTGGGCGGCAATTCCGCGTTCGCGCACACCGGCACCTATCAGGAAAGGGCGGACGGCGAGGTCTCCGCCGTGATCACCGGGAAACGTCACAACTTCGACCCCGGCATCCGCACGCTGTATGGCTCCGACACCAGCAGGCTGAGCATGCGGGGCCGCGGCGAGAACAATGTCTATCGCTTCGAGGGCGGCTCCTTGAGGGCGCTATCGGTCAGATGAAGGCCGTCCTGCGCGGCTCAGAGGATAACGCGATTGCGACGTTCGGCGTTGAGCCTTGCAGCCTACGCGTCTAGCTTAGCGGGCATCCAGAAGCAGAAAGACACGGCTCCGAAAGTCGGCCGGAACGTCGGTGTTTGCCGATACTTCGACGGACCTTGATCTCCCGGGCTCGAGGTACGGACCGTGACGTCGCCTCGTCCGCCCTGACGTGCGGTCGCTTCTCCAGAAATTCATCGGCCGGACAGCGGCTTCATCGTAAGGATCGCCATCGTCGTTCGTGCCATTGCCGCCAGGTTGAAGCAGCAGGGCTTCTATATTGGCGATGGCTGCTTTGCGCGGCGGGTTCAACCAATCGCTGCAACGCAAAGGCCCGGAATTCTCGATGCACCCTCAGGAAAATTTATCCCAAGTCGATTTCGCTGAAATAGATTATCAGATAGCATTGGTAAGCGATGATACATCCCAGAAATAATTGAATAACCAGCATCGAAGCGCAGACTTACGAACTAGCATGTCCGATTTCCCTTCTCGCAATACTTCTAGCTGTAGCGCTTCTCTTTGCCGTCTTCGGCGTACCAGTCGAACGGCTCATCCGATAGGTTGACGATGACGTTCTGGATCTGGGTGTATTCCTCATAAGCGACAATGCCGTTCTCGCGTCCGATGCCGCTCATCTTGAAGCCGCCCCAAGGCGAGCACGGATCGATACGGTGGTGATCGTTGATCCAGACAATGCCGCTCTGAAGCTGGTGCGCAACCCGGTGAGCACGGGTGACATCGCGCGTCCAGATCGAGGTGGCGAGGCCGAATTCGGTGCCATTCGCAATCGTGATGGCTTCGTCCTCGGTATCAAACGGGATGACACACACCACCGGACCAAAAATCTCCTCCTGAGCGATGCGCATGTTCGGCGTCACATGGGTAAAGATCGTCGGCTGGTGAAAATAGCCATTTTTGAATGGCCTACCTTCCGGCCGCTTGCCGCCGGCCGCGAGCGTGGCGCCTTCCTCCAGGCCGATCTTCACATAACGCTCGGTGAGATCGCGCTGCCGGGCGGACACGAGCGGCCCCATCTGGGTCGCCATGTCCTGCGGATCGCCGATATGGATCGCATTGGTGCGCTTCACCAACTCGGCCACCACTGCATCATGCACCGAACGCTGCACGAGAAGACGCGCGCCTTGCACGCAGGTCTGGCCGCTGGCGATAAAGGACGCGAACAATGCCGCGGCAACGCCGCGTTCGATCGGTGTATCGTCGAACAAGATCACCGCAGCCTTGCCGCCAAGCTCGGCCGACACTTTTGTTAAATTGGCACCGGCGAGCGATGCGACCATCTTTCCGGTCTCGGTGCCGCCGGTAAGATCAATTTTCCTGATGCGCTTGCTGGTGGTCAACGCCTTGCCTGCGGTCGCGCCATACCCCGGGACTACATTGTAGACGCCATCGGGCACGCCAGCTTCCTTGAAGATGTCGCCGAGCAGGAGCGGCGTGATCGGCGCCAGCTCGCTTGGCTTTACGACCATCGTATTTCCTGCCGCCATGGACGGCGCGATCTTCTTGGTCAGGATCAGCAATGGGTGATTCCACGGCGTCACATGGCCGACCACGCCGAGCGGGACACGGCGCGTATAGTTCAAGAATTTCCCGCCGAATGGCGGCACCGTGTCCTCGTGCGTGCGCGCGAGTGCGCCGAAATAGCGAAACCACTCCGGCAAACGGCCGAGCTGCGCGCTCATCTCGCGCCGAGCGCGACCGATCTGATCCACCTCGATGGTGACCAGTTCCGGCAGCTTCGCCGCCAGCAATTCGCCGGCACGATGCATGATATCGCCACGTACGGCGCCGGGCGTTGCCGCCCAGATCTTCGCTGCCTCTTCTGCGGCGTCTATTGCCCGATCGATATCCGCCTCATCGCCTTCCGCGACATCCGCCAGATGGCTTCCGTCCTTCGGATTCTCGACACGAATGACGCGTCCCGTGGAGGCCGATCGAAACTTTCCGCCGATATAGAGCCCATAGGGCTTGCCATCATTCATCATGCGTTATCCTTCCACGCGAACGGTCTCGACTGGGCGCGCTCAATTCACTTGATGCGAAACAGCCTGCTCGCATTGCCGAACAGAACTTTCTCACGGTCCGCATCTGACAGATTCGCTTCCCGCACGAGGCGGACCGGATCTTGGTCGCCCATGTCGAACGGATAGTCCGATCCCATCATGACCCGATCAACGCCGACCGTGGCAATGAGCTGATCGATCAAGCTCGGCGAGAACACGCAGGTGTCGAACCACAGCCGCTTCAGATAGGTCGACGGCGCGTCGGCGGTGAGCTTGCGGACTTCGGGGCGGACCTTCCAGGCATGGTCCATGCGCGCGCTGTAGAAGGGAAAATAGCCGCCGCCATGGGCGATCACGACGTCGAGGTCGGGATGCCGGTCCATGACGCCGCCCATGATGAGATGTGCGATAGCGATCGTCTCTTCCACTGGCTGGCCAACGCTGTTGACCATGAAGAAGTGGCTGAGGCGCTGACCCTGGGAGAAGCCAAGCGGATGAATGAATAACGGCACGCGCAGCTTGACGAGACGTGCATAAAGTGGATCCAGCGCCGCATCTGAAAGCTCGATATCCTCGACACGGGTATCGATCTGGAACCCGCGCAGACCGAGCGTTTCGACAGCATGGACTGCTTCCGCGATCGCGCGCTCCGGAAAGCGCATCGGCAGTGTGCCCATGCCGACGAAATGCGCGGGATCCTGAGCCACCAGCGCGGCGATGTCCTCGTTCTGCACGCGTGACAGCGCGACCAGCAGTTCCTCATCAGCCCAGTAGTTTTGCTGTGCTGGCGCCGGCGCAATCACCTGAATATCGACGCCCATTTTCGCCATCATCTCGCGGCGCTTGGTGATATCTAGCATCAGGCCCGGCAGGATCTTGCCCTGCTCCGCATCGGTCTCGCGGCTCGCCGGCGACATGTCGCGGCGATAGGGATTGTCCATCGGATCGTATTTTCCGGCCACGAGCGGCTCGACGCGCTTGCTGAGGGCGTGTGTATGCATGTCGATGATGGGCATGAAACGTCTCTTCTAGTTAAGTTCGGCTGCGGCCGGCATCCGTTGATGCCAATCGGTTTGGCCTTGATAGGCGTGCGCGGCGCGTAGCAACGCGGCCTCGCTATAAGGGCGGCCGACAAGTTGGAAGGCGATAGGCAGCCCGATAGGATCGAAGCCGCAGGGCACAGAGGCGGCCGGCAGGCCGAGATAGTTGATGCCGCGGGTGCAATGCGTGAGCTGGCCGATCACCCGCGCCACGTCGGCGGGGTCGCCCTCGGTGGTCGCGGCAATGCTCGGCACCGGAATCGAGATCGCCGGCAGCAGCGCCAGATCGGCTGCGCCGATGCACGAGGCGATCCAACCTTGCGTGATCTGCGCGCGCAGCGACAGCGCCTCGACATAGCGCGTGGCGGGATACAGCAACCCCGGCTCGATGCGGGCGCGGACCTGATCGGCATAATCCTGCGGCCGCTCGATCAGCCAGCGGCGATGGATCGTCGCAGCCTCGACGCTCATCAACACCTGCATCAGCGCATTGACCAGCGCCATATCCGGCGGCGCGGTCTCGATGGTGGTGGCGCCGAGTTCTCGCAGCGTCACGACCGCCTGCTCCAGCCGCACGGCGATCACCGGATCGAGCAGTTCGCGGTAGTAGCCACCGGGAATCGCGATGGTCATGCCGCAGATGTCGCCGCTGAAATGCGATTCATAGTCGCGGCCTGATATCACCGACAACAGCCGCGCCGAATCGCGCGCGGTGCGGGTCAGCGGTCCCGTGCAATCCAACGATGCCGACAGCGGCATCACGCCGTCGGTGGGCACCAGGCCCCAGGTCGGCTTCAATCCGACCAGACCGCACATGGCGCCGGGATGGCGCAGAGAGCCGCCGGTGTCGGTGCCGAGCGAGCCGGTGACCAGGCGCGCGGCGACCGCCACGCCGGAGCCCGACGACGAGCCGCCGGGCACGTGGTCCGGATTCCACGGATTGAGCGCGTGGCCGTTGTGTTCGTTGTAGCCGGTCGGGCTCATGGCGAATTCGGCGAGTTGCAGCCGGCCGAGATCAAGCGCGCCGGAGGCATCGAGGCGATCGATCACCGTCGCCGTGACATCGGCACGAAAACCGGCGCGGATCTTGGAGCCGCCGGCGGACAGATCGCCGGCGCGGTAGAACAGGTCCTTGTGCGCCAATGGCACGCCGTGCAGCGGCGGCAGCAGCACGACGCCCGTGGCGCGCAATTTGTCGGCGGCTTCGGCGGCTTCGAGCGCACGGGCGCTGTCGAGGCGAACCACGGCGTTGAGCTTGCGGCCGACGGTGTCGAGCCGGTCCAGCGCCACCGTGGTGGCGGCCACCGAGGTGATATCGCCCTTGGCAAGGGCGTGGGACAGCGCGCAGAGATCGAGTTCGGCAATCGCGTGGGACATCAGGCCTTGTCCGTTGCGGAAAGCCATAGCGGCATCGCATAGGGCGACGAACCGAACGGCAACGCGACGTCGGCGACGCGGCGGTTGGTATCCTTTACCAAAGCGGCGATGCGCGGCACGCGCGTCGCCGCATCCACTGCAAAATTCAGGTCGGCGGCCACTTGCCGCAACAGGTCTTCGCTCATAATGTCCTCACTGCACGCCGAGCCGCTGGAACAGCAGGTCGGTTTGCTGGCTCAGGTCTTTGGCATCGCCCTGATGCACCACCTGGCCGGTTTCAAGAATGTAGACGCGGTCGGCCACCGCCAGCGCGCTGTAGAGGTTCTGTTCGACCAGCAGGATCGACAGTCCCTCGCGCTTAAGATCGAGAATGATCTCCTCGAGATGCTGCACCATCACTGGCGCCAGGCCTTCCGACGGCTCGTCCATCAGGATCAGTTCAGGATCGATCATCAGCGCGCGGCCGACCGCGAGCATGCCGCGCTCGCCGCCGGACAATTGCCCGCCGCGGTGATGGCGGCGCTCGGCCAGCCGCGGAAAGATTCCGAACACCCGGTCGACGGTCCAGCCGTCCTTTGCCCGGGCACTCTTCAGCATGGTGAGATGTTCGGTGACCGTTAGCGACGGAAACAGCCGGCGCCCCTGCGGCACGATGGCGATTTTTCGCGACGCAATGTCATGCGGCTTGAGGCCGACCAGACTGTCGCCGCGCCATGTGATCGAGCCGGAACGGATTTGCGGCGGCACCAGCCCCATGATCGAGCGGATCAACGTGGTCTTGCCCATGCCGTTGCGGCCGAGCAATGCGACGATCTCGCCGGCCTTGACGTCGAGCGAGACGCCGCGCACCACAACCGCCTCGCCATAGCCGCTGTGCAGATCCCTGACCTCAAGCATGACGCGGCTTCCCGAGATAGACTTCCTGTACCTGCTTGTTGCGGCGGATGCCGTCGGGCGCTTCCTCGACCAGGACGCGGCCCTCGAACATGCAGGTGACGTGGTCGACGAGACCCAGCGCGAGGTCCATGTCGTGTTCGATCAGCACCACGGTAATGTCGCGATCCAGACCGCGGATGATCTCGGCAACCATGGAGCGCTCCGACGGCGACAGCCCGGCGGCCGGCTCGTCGAGCAGCAGCAGCATCGGCGTGGTGACCAGCGCGATGGCGATCTCGAGCTGGCGCTGCTCGCCGTAGGACATTTCTTTTACGATGACATCGGCGCGCGCGCCGATCCGCGCCGCATGCAAGGCGGTGTCGATCCGCTGCGCTTCCGCAGCGTCGGTGTCCGGCTTGCCGAACAGCGCAAATTTTCGCGGTGACAGGCCACGCAGCGCCAGAACCATGTTGTCGCGCACGGTGAGGGTCGGAAACAGGTTGGTAATCTGGAAGGTGCGGGAGATTCCGAGCCGGGCGCGGCGATGCGGCGGCAGCCTTGTCACCGCATGACCGTCGAACATGATTTTTCCCGACGTCGGCGGCACCGCGCCGGCGATGGCATTGAACAGGGTAGTCTTGCCGGCGCCGTTCGGCCCGATGATGGCGCGGCGCTGGCCGCGCGGCACGGTCAGGCTGACGCCATCGACCGCGCGCAAAGCGTCGAAGGCGACGACCACATCGGTCAGGGTGAGGATCGGTTCGGACAAGGAGGATTCCAGTTGATGTTGGTAGTCAGTGGCACACTCAAACTCAACAACGAACGTCGTAGGCCCCCTCCCCCCACCGGGGAGAGGGATGGGGTGAGGGTGCGCCACAAACTCTGTACGCGCCAAGCCCCCTCACCCGGATCGCTGCGCGATTCGACCTCTCCCCAACGGGAGGGGTGAAGAAGCCATCAAGCCTTCTTGATGCCCTGGAAGGTGCGCGAATAGGGCGGCTGCTTCATGTAGGTCTCCGGATCGTACTTCCAGAACTGGCCGACCGCCGGATAGGTCTGGATCGGCACATTCCAGAATTTTCCGTCGGCGCGCTTGACGACCTTGCGGATGTAGACGTCGTAGATCGGGTTGCCGTAAGCGTCGAACTTGACCGTCTTGCCCAGGGGCGAATCGTCGAGCTGGGTCTTCAGCACAGTATCGATGAACATGTCGCGGTCCTCGACCTTGCCGCCGATCTTCTTCAGCGCGGCGTCGATCCACATCATGCCGGAATACATCGAGAACCCGTACAGCGACGGAATCTTGCCGTACTTCGCTTCGTATTCCTTCTCGAATTTAACCGTCACCGGGTTGTCCGAACCCTCGGCGAACTGCGCCGCCGAGATGATGCCTTCGCATTCTTCGCCCATGGTGCGGATCACCGACTGGTCCGTGCCGTTCATAGACATCAGCAGCGGCGTCTTCTCTTTCAGACCGAACGAAGCGTACTGCTTGATCAGGCGGGTGGAGTCAGCACCGGTCTCCATGGCGAAGATGGCATCCACCTTGAGCTCGGCGAGCTGACCGAGATACGGGCTGAAGTCCGCGGTATTCAGCGGATGCCAGAACTGCTGCACGATTTCGCCGCCGCCTTCGGTAAACACCTGGGCAAGGCCGCCGCACTGTTCGTGACCGAAGGTGTAGTCCTGGCTTATGGTGGCGATCCGCTTGTAGCCCTGCTTCAGGCACCAGTCGCCGAACGGATGGGTGAAGGCGCTGGCGGTGTAGCCGGCGACGCGGATCACGTTCTTGATGCGGGCGCGCTGGGTCAGGTCATCGGCGGCGATGATCGGAATGAAGTACGGCGTACCGGTGCCCTTAACGTAGTTGGCCACTGCAAGGCCGGTATTGGCGAGAAGGTCGCCGATCAGCATGTCGCATTTGGCCTGCTCGACCAAACGGCGGGCCTTCTGCAAGGCGGTATCGGGATTCGACGCATCATCTTCGATGATCAATTCGACCTTGCGGCCGCCCATCTCGTTCTTGACCTGCTCGAGATAGAACTGCACGCCTTCGACCATCTCCTTGCCGCCGGATGCAACGACACCGGTTAGCGGCGCCAGCAGGCCGATCTTGATCGGCGCCGCCTGGGCCGAGGCTGAGCGCCAGGGTGCGGCGCCGACGCCGGTCGCCGCGAGCACAGCGGTGGTGGTCTTCAGAAATTGCCTGCGGTCCATCTCGATGTCCTTTCGTGACAACATTGACTAGCGCACCTTGCGCGACAGCATGCCGCGCAGCTTGCCTGTGATGCCCTCGGGGGCGAAGATCATGATGAGGACGAAGGTGATGCCGAGCACCATCTGCCAGCGCTCGGTATAGGCGCTGACGACGTTTTCCAATGCGATGATGGCTGCGGCGCCGACGAAGGCGCCGAACAAGGTGCCGACGCCGCCGGCGATCATCATCAGCACGCCTTCGACGGACTGCGCCAGCGCAACCGTCGACGGGCTGACGAAATTGTTGAACATCGCGTACAGCGCCCCGGCCACGCCGGCGAAGAAGCCCGACACCGTGAAGCCGATGAACAGGTGCAGCGGCACGTTATAGCCGAGGCTGCGCATCCGGCTTTCGCTGTCGCGGATGCCGCGCAGGGTGAGGCCGAACGGCGAGTGCACGAACCGCCACATGGCGAACGACACGATGGCCGCACCGGCCAGCACCGCCCAGTAAAACGCATTGTGGCTCAGCAGCATGGCCGGGCGGACGTCAGCGCGCATGCCGTTTTCGCCTCCGGTCACCGGTGTCCAGCGCACGCAGACGCCCCACACGATCATGCCCAGCGCCAAAGTCAGCAGCAGAAAGTAGACGCCGGAGGTTCGCACCGCGAGCAGCGCGAACACCGAAGCGACCGCGGTGGCCGCCAGCACGCCGCACGCAAAGGCCGCCGCAGGCGACAGTCCCAGCTTGGCTGTGCTATAGACGACGACATAAGTAGACACGCCGAAGATAGCGCCGTGTCCCAGCGAGGTGCGGCCGGCGAAACCGGCGAGAATGTCGATCGACATCGCGAGCATGCCGAAGATCAGCACTTCGGTGGCGAGGCCAACCTGATAATTTGACAGCGGCAGCGGCAGACAGGCCGCAACCACCATGACCAGACCGGCAACGATGGCGGCGCGGCCGCTCATGCCGGCGATGCGCGAGGGTTCGGAAACGATAGGAGTCATGGTCATGTGGCACGTCCGAACAGGCCGAGCGGACGGAAGGCGAGCAGTATCGCCATCGGCCCGAAGATGACGAAGTAAGCGAGCTCGGGAAACATCACCTGGCCGAGCGTGTTGAGCAGGCCGACCAGGAGGCTGCCAACGGCGACGCCGACCAGGCTGCCGCGACCGCCGATGATCACCACCGCGAGGCTGAAGGTGAGAATTTCCGCATCCGCCGAAGGATACAGCGACAGGAAGGCGCCGCCCATCAAGCCGCCGAGGCCGGCCAAAGCGGAGCCGAACAGAAAGGTGAACAGGAAGACGCGCTGGATGTTGACGCCGGAGGCCTCCACCATCTCGGCATCGTCGACGCCGGCGCGAGATCAGCGCGCCGAGCCTTGTGCGGTTGAGCAGTAGCCACAGGCCGGCAAACACGAAGATGCCCATGCCGAGCACGAACAGCCGATAGATCGGATAGTATGTGCCGAACACCTTGGTGCCACCGCGCAAGATGGCGGGGATCGGCACCGTAAAGCTGTCGCCGCCCCAGATCACCAGCGACAGATCATTGAGGAAGAACGCGACGCCGAGCGTCAGCAGCACCTGCCGCAACTCGTTGCCGCGGACAAAGCGCAGCAGGCCCTGGTCGAGGACCAATCCGATCGCAGCGATCGCCGCCATAGCACCGACGCCGCCGAGCACGAAGCTGCCGGTCTTCGTCGCCACTGTAAAGCCGACATAACCGCCGAACAGATACAGTGCGCCGTGCGCCAGGTTGACGATCCGCAACAGCCCGAAGATCAGCGTAAAGCCGCTCGCCACCACGAACAGCAACGCAGCAAAGGTCAGGCCGCTGAGGATTTGAAAGATGCTCACTGTCTATGGCGCCCCGGTAGGTGCTTTGGGTCCGACCTCAAGATACCAGTCGAGAATTTGCTCGCCGGTCATGAACGCCACATCCGGCTTCTGCTGGATGGTCTCGAAGATGCGACGAAAGTGTTTCAGGCGATGTGGCGCCCCCATGATGTAGGGATGCACAACCAGTGCCATGATCCGGGCGGAGTCGGCCGAATCGTCATAAATCTGCTCGAACTGGTCGATTGCCCGGTCGTAATATTCCGACGCCTTGTGATGCTGAATCAGCATCATGGCGACGTCGTTGCATTCCTGGGTGTAGGGCACGTTGACGATCGGGGTCGTTGTCGTCTCCAGCCACACCGGCTGGTCGTCCAGCACCCAGTCGCAGACATACTCGTAACCTTCCTGCTTCAGCAGGTCCGGCGTGTTCCAGCTTTCGGTGAGGCCGGGTCCGAGCCAGCCACGCGGGCGCCTGCCGGTGGCGGCTTCGATGACATCGGCGGTCTTGCGGATGTCGTCCTGCTCGTTCTCCACCTTCTGCATGTTGCGCTGGGTAAAGCCGTGGCCAATGAATTCCCAGTTGCGCTCCTTTGCGGCGTCCGCAATCTCAGGATAAGCCGCAATGGCCGCGCCGTTGATCGCCAGCGCCGCCGGGATTTTATAGTCGTCGAACACTTTCAGCATGCGCCAGAAGCCGACGCGGTTGCCGTATTCGTGCCAGGCCCAGTTTGGAATGTCGGGCATCGGCGAGCCGCCGGCGGGCGGCGTCAGCACCGTGCGCGGCATGGTCTGGTTGATGTCCCATTCCTCGACATTGACGATCACCCACACCGCCATGCGCTTGCCGTCCGGCAGCTTGATCGGCGGGCGGGTCACGATCGGCGAATAGGTAATGCGTTCGGTCGGCAGCATGTCAGGCTTCCCGCTCGGTGATGCTGATGGTCAGCGACGGCAGGCCCTCGATGCGGGCGTCGATGACGTCGCCAGGCACAACGGGGCCCACGCCGGCGGGCGTGCCGGTGTAGATCAGGTCGCCCGGATGCAAGGTCATCTGCTGCGACAGCTGCGCCACGATCTCCGGAACGCTCCAGATCATCTGGCCGATGTCGCCGCGCTGCTTCTCGACGCCGTTGACCGACAAAATGATGGCGCAACCTTTGAAATAGCGGGCATCGCGCGCCGGCACGATCGGCCCGCACGGCGCGGAGGCGTCGAAGCTCTTGCCCATTTCCCACGGCCATTTGCGGTCGCGCGATTCATACTGGCGGTCGCGGCGGGTCAGGTCGATGCCGACGGCGTAGCCCCAGATGTGATCGAGCGCCTGCTTGACCGGGATGTTCTTGCCGCTGCTTCCGATCGCGATCACCAGCTCGACCTCGAATTGCAGATCGTCGGTGAACGGCGGATAGGGCACGCGCGCGCCGTCATGAACGACAGCATCGCGCGGCTTCTGGAAGAAGAACGGCGGATCGCGCTCGTCGGCTTCGCCCATCTCGCGGATGTGGTCGAGATAGTTGCGGCCGACGCAATAGACACGCCGCACCGGGAACATGCCGCCGCCGACCACCGGGACTGCGGTGACCGGGATAGAAGACGGCATGCGGGGGAGGGTGGCGTTCACTTGTTCTTGTCCATCTCGGCCTTCTGGCCATTGTACCAGTCGAGGATCTGCTCGCCGTTCCAGTGCACGACGCCTTCGTGGCCGTTGAAATAGTCGTACAGTTCTTCGAGATATTTGATGCGGAACGGCTGGCCGGAAATGTAGGGATGAATCGCCAGCGACACGACCTTCGGGCGGTCCTCGCTCTCCTGGTACAGTCGGTCAAACATGTCGATCGCCCGCTTCTTGAAGTGATCGTTCTCGTGGTGCTGCACCATCATCATCGGAATGTCGTTCAGCTCCACCGTGTAGGGCAGCGTCACCAGCGGCCCCTTGGCGGTATTGATGGTGGTCGGCTCGTCGTCATAGACCCAGTCGCCGATATATTTGACGCCGGCCTCTGCGAGGTATTCCGGGGTGTCGAGCGTCTGCGTCAGGCCGGGCCCGAGCCAGCCGACCGGGCGCTTGCCGGTGAACTTCTCGATGACGTCCATCGAACGCGCAATCATCGCCTGCTGGTCCGGCTCCTTGTGGATCGGTCCCTGCTCATAGGCGTGGCCCATGAATTCCCAGCCGGCGTCCTTGGCTTCCTGCGCGACGCGAGGATAATCCTCGCAGACGCGGGCGTTGATCGACAGCGTCGGCTTGATGCCCTGCTTCTTGTAGAGATCGAAAAAGCGCCAGACGCCGACCCGCATGCCGTATTCGTGCCAGCTCCAGTTGGCGACGTCGGGCAGCAGCACGGCGCCGGTGGGCGCCGGAATGACCTGGCGCGCCATCGGCTTGGAAATGTCCCAGACCTCGAGATTGACGATGGTCCAGATGACGATCTTGGCGCCACCGGGCAGCTTCATCTTCGGTCGGTCGACGATCGCCGAATAGTCGGAGCGCTCGCGCGGCTGCATGGGACCGGTCATGGCTGGCCTTTCAGGTTGTGAATGCGGTGAAGTTTCATGCGGCAAGCCCGTCAAGCTTAATCACCGCGTCGGTGTCCATCACGAAGCCAAAGGCGGTGCGGATGCAGGCGAGGCCCGCTTCGTGCATCGCTGGGCCGTCCATGCTGTCGACGCAGTCCTCGACGACGATCACCGAATAATCTCGGACATTGGCAGAGGTCGTGGTCGCTAGCACGCAGGAATTGGTGTTCACGCCGGTAATCAGCAGCGTGTTGATACCGTGCGATTTCAGCAGGAAATCGAGGTCGGAGCCGAGGAAGCAGTCGTAGCGCTTCTTGGTGGAGACGATGAAGTCCCGCGGATCCAGTAGATCGGGCATCACCGTGCAGCCGGGGCCGCCGATGATGTTGTGCCGCATCACGTTCTTGCGGGTCGCATTGGGATCTTCCGCGCGGGTGCGCCAGAATGGGTTGGCGCGGATCTCCGCTTCGTCGCGGTACGACGTGACCTGATGGATCACAGGGATGCCGACACTCCGGCACCAGTCGAACAACCGCTTGTTGGCGGCAATGATCCGCGTCGCCACGTCCGGTGTGGTCGGCATGGTGGCGACGGTCATGTCGAGATGGCCGCGATGCAGGTCGATCGCAACGACAGCGGCCTTGATGGTGTCGACGCCGAGATTCATCGTTACACCAGCGGGTTGAAGGAGGTCTTCAGCAACGCACGCTGATCGATACCGAACTTGTCGGCGAGCCAGTCGGCCAGCACTTCCTGGCCGATGGTCGGGTTGTCGTGCTGGCAATGCTCGGCGCCGGTCTCGTCGGGCTGCAGCACGCGGAGCGTCGCATCGACTCCGCTGGCGATCGCATGGTCATAGGTCGAGCGTGCCGCAGTGACGGTCAGCACGTCGTGGCCGCCATGCAGCACCAGATACGGCGCCTTCATGTGTTCGAGATGCCCTTCCAGCGTGAACGGCTTCATCAGCACGTGGGCTTCCTTCATGGTCTTGGCGCCAAACACCCAGCGGATGTGCATCGCGAGCCCGAAATCGTCGCCCTTCTGGCCCCACATGTCGTGCACCGACCACACCGCGCCGTGCGAAATCACGGCCGCCAGGCGATGCTCGTAACAACCGGCGCGCGCGGCGTAGAAGCCGCCCATGCTGGAGCCGCAGACGCCGATCTTCGAAGCGTCGACGTCGTCGCGCTGCTCCAGCCAGTCGATGCACTTGCCGACCGGAACTTCGGAATCGACGCGCGTGGCAAGGCCATGGCGGCGCAGCGTGCCGCCCTGGCCGGGCAGATCCACCATCAGTACCGAGATGCCGCGCTGCAGGCAGCCGTGCGCCTGCATGAACCACATCTCGTCCTTGATGGAATCCAGCCCGCCCATGCAGATCAACACCGGCAGCTTCTTGCCAGGGAACGGGGCGCGGATGAAATAGCCGCAGATCGGCTTGCCATCCTCGTAGGGGATATCGACGACTTCACCGGGCGGATTGAGATAGGAGATGAACTTGTGCGAGCAGGCTTCCATCTTCTCGAAGGTCGGCAGCCGGCGGGCATCGTCCGGTTCGAGGTGGAATTCGGCCTGGCGATAGTAGTCCGCAGCCCGGAGGAAGCAGTTCATGGCGGTCCGGATATGGCCGAGCTTTTCCTCGGCCAGACCGCGCTGCCAGTTGCTGTCGGCAATCACCATCCACTCCGCGTGCCAGCTTTCGAGATCGCCCGGGATCATGCGCGATCCGGCCAGCAGCACCTCGCTGACGGCGCCGCCGCCTTCCTGGGTCTCACCGAGGCCGCGACGGAACTGATAGGCGAGCCAGGGATGCTCAGGCCAGTGATGCCAACCGAACGGCTCGTAGTGCGGGCCGCGATCCGAGGTGATCTCCTCGATGGCGTTTTCGCTGATTGGTTTCGCTGCCGCCATGGATCACCTTCGTCGTCATTGACGGCCGTATCATCCTCCAACAGCGCCGTGAGTCAACGACAATTACATACACTTGTTCATCTGCATATCATTTCCGCGCCTTGCCGCATTAATGAGCGGCCGGAATATCGAGCGAATTAGCCAACTATTTTGTTGATGTCAGCGACGCTTGGCCGCACACTTCGTAAGTGTATTCACTTGGGAGCGCCGGATGGTCATAGAGCCTGAACCGATCGATCTCCACCCCCTCGCTGTGGCCCGATCCGGCAACCGATCATTGTCGGTGACAGAGCAGATCCGTGAGGCGATCCTCGACGGGGCGGTCAGCGCCGGCGAGCGCATCAACGAGGTCCGCTTCAGCAAGACGCTGGCGGTGTCGCGCACCCCGGTGCGGGCGGCGTTGCAGGCGCTGGCCGGCGAAGGCCTGCTCGACTACGCGCCCAACCGGGGTTTCACGGTGCGCGAATTCCCGCTCGATGCCATCGTCGACGCCTATGAGATCCGCGCCTCGCTGGAAGGCGTCGCCGCGCGCTTTGCCGCCGAGCGTGGTTTGTCCGCTGAAGAGCGCGCCGTCATCGAACGGAGCCTGATAGCCGGCGATGCGTTGCTGGCGCCGGGCCACTTCGAGGCCGGCGCCATCACCGTCTACCGCGGCATCAATGGCGATTTTCATGACACGCTGCTGGGGGCAGCGCGCAACCGCATGCTCGCCGAGATGATCCGGATCTGCCACCACGTGCCGATGTCGTCGAGCCGCAACATCGTCGCCTTCGAACACCGCGACGTCCGCCGCCGCCATGACGATCACCACCGCATCTTCGAGGCCATCCTGGCGCGGGAGCCCTACCGCGCCGAAATCCTGATGCGCGAACACGTATCCGGGGTGCGAGCTTCTCTCGTCAAGTCGCTAACTGACCAAGCTCAAAAAGGTGAATAGGCGAAAATATGTCCGCTTCGCGCCAGGAGCGGTCGGTCGAGGAAAGCCGCTCAGTATTCTGGCTGCCGCTCCGTGCAATAATGGTCAGTTGCCGCTCCGAACATGCGCCCGCCCGCACCCAGTAAGTCGATGAACGCTATCTTTTCGCACGATCAGGCCTGCGGCATCGCAGCGAGAAGAGGCGGAGCCGCTAAGTCTGCTATTCGAGTCAGCGCGACTACAGATGCAGACCCGCCGATCACGTCCAAAGTCGGATGCTCTGCTGAACAAGAAGATGCTGGGAGCGAATTTAACGTCACTTCTCGAGCGGCCGCCGCGCCGTTATCACGGCCACTCCGATCATGCCACCGTCAGGAATATGATGCACACAGGGCTCCCGACATTCACCGTCCCCTCAGTCATCGTCAGCTTGCCGTTCGACGGTTCGACACTGCGCCACCTTTGAGACCGCGGCGGCTATCGAGACCTCGCTGGAAGTCGAGACGCTCAGGGCTGGCGGAATGTTGCCGATAATCCTGCGTCGGGAAATGAACGCCCGCAGGCCAACTCGTTGCAAAACAGACTGATCGACGGCAGACGGCAGCGTCGACATCCATCGCGGGCGTCAGGTCGCCTGTCGTTCTGGAAACATGTCGGTCAGCCCTGTCGCCGGATAAAGCCTGTGATGCTGACGGTCTCCCAGATGTCCGCCGCGTAAAACGGATCGGCCGCGTTGAAGCGCTCGACAGCCGCGCGATCGGGTGCCTCGATCAGGAACAGGCTGCCGATCATGGTGGTGCCGTCATCCGCGGTCAGCGGGCCGGACATCGCGATGCTGACCCCATAAGGGCTGGTGTCGGACAGGAACGCCTTGTGGGCATCGTAGTTGGCGAGCCGTTTTGGCAGCGCGCCGCGACGGTCAATCGCGTGGAGAGCAAACAGCACATCATATCCTTTGCAGTTGCGTTGTCGGGAGGGGAGCCGTCGCTCTGCGGCGGCGGCCCCCGCCCGGCTTCAGCTATTTCTTCATACCCATTTTCGAACCCTCTTCCCAGCTCGGGCAGGCGCGGGTTTCGAGAGCCACATCATAGGGTTTGTAATTGTCCTTGGTGATGACGGTGGGGGCGAGCACGATCTCAGGCACGATCGGCTGCTTGCGGAGGTCGCGGATCGCGATCATCGTGCCGAGGCAACCCTGCAAAAAGCCGTTGTAGTCGCCGCTGGCCAGCATCTTGCCGCTCTTGATGGCGTCGACGGCTTCCTTCGTGCCGTTGATGCCGACCACCAGCGCCTTGCGGTTGGCGCCGTCCAGTGCTTCGATCGCGCCGACGGCCATCGCGTCGTTGGCGGCCAGCACGCCGTCGATCTCGGAGTTCGACTGCATCAGGTTTTCCATCACCTGCAGCGCTGCCAGGCGCTGATAGTTCGCGGGCTGCGAGGCCACCAGCTTGGCGCCGGCGTTCTCCTTCAGCGCATCGTTGAAGCCGCGGACGCGGTCAACGTTGGTCAGCGAGCCCTTGACGCCCTCGATGATCACGATCTTGCCCTTGCCGCCGAGGCTCTTGAGCAGATAGCGCGCCGTCTCCAGGCCCAGACTGTAATCGTCGGCGCCGACGAAGCTGCTGAACTTGCCGCCGGCCGAGCGGTCGGTGACGTTGACCATGGGAATGCCGGCCGCATTGATCTTCTCTGCACCCGGTACCATCGCCTTGTAGTCGACCGGGATGAAGACGATGGCCGACGGCTTCTTGACGATCACGTCCTCGATCTGGCTGAGCTGCTCGGGGATGCTGTCGGGCTTGGTGGGAATATAGTGCAGGACTTTTGCGTTCATCGATTTCGCCGCAACGTCGGCGCCAACGCGCACTGTCTGGAAATATGGATTGGTCTGGTTCTTGGTGAAGACCGCGATGGTCTCGCCGTCGGCGCGCGCCGCGGAAATCGAGGTGACGCCGGCAAGCCCGAGCGCCAGAACTGAAGTCAGCATTTTCATGGTGGTCCTCCGTGGTGTTTTTTGATTGTTGGGGTGGTTAGAATGCCCGCCGCCTTGTCATGCGGTCGAGCCAGACGGCGAGAATGACGATGGCGCCAGTGACCAGCGGCTGCCGGCTGGCGCTGATCTGCAGCAGGTTCATGCCGTTGAGGACCAGCGTCAGGATCAGCGCACCGATGAAGGTGCCGAACACGGTGCCGACGCCGCCGAACAGGGAGGTGCCGCCGATCAGCACCGAAGCGATGGCCGGCAGGGTCAGCGATTCCCCGATATCCGCCTCGGCCGAATTCAGCCGGGCCAGGAAGATGATCGAGGCAAGGCCGGCCATGGTGCCGGACACCGTGTAAACCAGCAGCAGGCGCGCCGCGACCGGAATGCCCGACAGCCGCGCGGCGACCGGATTGGCGCCGATGGCATAGATCTCCTGACCCCAGGTGGTGCGCTGCGCGAGGATGGTGCCGACCGCGAGAAAGATCACCAGCAAGTAGACCGGAATCGGCAGGCCGAGGAAATAGCCGCTGCCGAGCTGGCGGAACGACGGCGGAAAGCCATGGATGGTTTCGCCGGCCATATACCAGTAGGCGACGCCCTGCAGGATCCACAGCATGCCATAGGTGGCGATGAAGGAGGGAATCCGCAGCGCGGTGACCATGATGCCGTTGGCCAGCCCGATGGCCGCGCCGACGCCGATGCCCACCAGCACGCCCAGCGTCGGCGAGCCGGTGACATGGATCACGGTGCCGGCGAGGCACGCGGTCAGGCCGACATTGGCGCCGATCGAAAGATCAAGCCCGGCGGTCAGCACCACTAGCGTCAGGCCGGCGGCGACGAAGAACATCAGGCTGGCCTGGCGCAGCACGTTGAGAATGTTGTTGAGCGACAGGAAGGAGTCGGTGAGCAACGACAGCAGGACGCAGATCAGCAACGCCGCCAGCAGGCGATACGACAGCTGCAGCACGTCGCCGGAGATATGAAACCCGGTCCGTCCCGGCATGATCTTGGTGGTATCGGTCATGTCCGGCTCCGCAATCCGTCTAAGAACAAGGCCAGGATCACCAGCACGCCGACGCAGGACACCTGCACCGAGGACGGGATCGCCAGCAGGTTGAGGCCGTTGCGCAGCACGCCGACGGTGAGCACGCCGAGCAGCGTGCCGAGCAGCCAGCCATTGCCGCGCTCGAACGAGGTTCCGCCGACCGCGACTGCGGCGATGGCGTCGAACTCCAATCCGAGGCCGGCGGTGGGATGGCCGGCATTCATGCGCGCCGTCATCAGCACGCCGGCGAGCCCTGCCATGGCGCCGCCGATGGCATAGACCACGATCAGCATGCGCTCGACCTTGACGCCGGCGAAGCGCAAGGCGTCGCGGTTGCCGCCGAGCGCAAACACGAAAGTGCCGAGCCGGGTGTGATACAGCAGCAGGTAAAACGCCGCATAGGCGACAATGGCCATCACGATCGGCACCGGCAGCGCCGCGACGGTGCCCGAATAGATCTTCTGGATGGCGACGGGCATGCCGACCACGCTCTGGCCGTCGCTGACGATCAGCGACAGGCCCTGCGCCATGCCGAGCGTGCCCAATGTGGCGACGAAGGGCGGGATGCCCAGGATCGCAACCAGCCAGCCGTTCACCACGCCGAACACGCTGCCGACCGCGCAGGCCGCAAGCATACCGAGCAGCACCGAGCCGGTGGACAGAGTGACGAGCGCGACCACCAGCGACGCCAGCGTGAGCACGGCGCCCATCGACAGATCGAGCCCTTCAGTCATGATGATCAGCGTCATCGGCAGCGCCAGCAGCAGCAGCACGGTAGACTGCACCAGCACGTTGGACAGGTTCGGCACCGTCAGGAAGCCGGGACTGGTGACGGCAAAGGCGGCCACCAGGACGATCAGCATCACGGCGACGCCGGGGATGCTGCGCAAGCGGCCCACCGGCGAGTTCATTGCGACATCATGCATGATGCATCCCCATCCGGACGATGTTTTCTTCGGACAATTCGTGACGCGCCAGTTCGCCGACGATGCCGCCGTCGCGCATCACATAGGCGCGGTCGCAGACATGGACGATCTCCGCCTGCTCCGACGAGATCATCAGCACCGCCGCGCCCTTGGCGACGAGGTCGTCGATCAGCGCAAAAATTTCGGACTTGGCGCCGACATCGATGCCACGGGTGGGCTCGTCGAAGATGAACACCTTGGCGCCCGCGGCCAACCACTTGCCGATCACCACCTTCTGCTGGTTGCCGCCGGACAACAGACCGACCGGCTGCTTGGTCGACGGCGTCGCCACACGCAACTGGCGCACCAGGCCACCGCTCTCCTCGCGCGCGCGCTGTGGCACGAACAAGCCGAGCGGAAAAAGTTTTTGCAGCGCGGAGACCACCAGGTTGTCGCCGACCGATCGGATCAGCGCGAGGCCCTCGGCCTTGCGGCTCTCGGGGATCAGCGCGAGGCCCATGCGCGACGCCTTGTCGGGTCCGCCGCTGCGCAGCCGGCCGTTGAGTCGGATCTCGCCGGCGCTGTTTCGGTCGGCGCCGAAAATGGCACGCGCGACTTCGGTCCGCCCGGAGCCGACAAGGCCGCACAGCCCAACGATCTCACCGGCCCGCACCACCAGATTGATATCCTCGATGCCGCTGGCAGCCGATACGTTGCACACCTCGAGCACGATGGGACCGGGCTCGGCTGCGAAATTGCGTGGATAGCTGGTGTCGACGTTGCGGCCCACCATCAGCCGGATCAACTCGTTCGGCGAGGATTGGCCGGGCATCGCTTCGGCGACCTTCTTGCCGTCGCGCAGCACGGTGATGCGATCGCCAAGCGCGAAAACCTCGGCCATGCGATGCGAGATGTAGACGATGGCCACGCCCTTCGCCTTCAGCTTGGCGATCATGGCGAATAGCAGTTCGGTCTCGCGATCGGACAGCGCCGCCGTCGGCTCGTCCATCACCAGGATGCGGGCATCCTGGCTCAGCGCCTTGGCGATCTCGACCATCTGCTGCTGGGCGACGCCGAGCTTGTGCACCGGCGTCGACGGGTCGATATCGAATCCGATCGTTGCCAGCAAGGCCTTGGCGTCGCGCAGGATCTTGCCGCGGTCGATGGTTCCAGGCAGCCAGCCCTTCGGCTCACGGCCGAGATAGATGTTCTGCGCAATGTCGATATACGGCACCAGCGAGAATTCCTGGAAGATCACCGCGATGCCAAGCTGGCGCGCATCGGCCGCGGAGGACATCTCGACCTTGCGGCCATTGAGAAAGAACTCGCCGCCGTCGGCGGTGTAGGCGCCGCACAGCACCTTCATCAGGCTGGATTTGCCGGCGCCGTTCTCGCCGAGCAGCATGTGGACTTCGCCGGGCCAGATCGCGAACGAGACGTCCTCGAGCGCCTTGACGCCCGGAAACGATTTCGAAATGCCGCGCAGCTCGAACAGCGGCGCCGCCGCGTCGGTGGACGGCATCGGAGCGGAGGCGTTCATTCCGAGACTCCGGCTGCTGCCGGGCGGGATCTGAAGATCTTGCCGGGGTTCATCAGGTTGGCGGGATCGAGTGCATTCTTCAGCATCCGCATCACGTCGACAGCGTCGCCCAGCTCCTGTTCGAGAAAGTCGATCTTGCCGATGCCGATGCCGTGCTCGCCGGTGCAGGTGCCGTCGAAGGCGATGGCGCGCTCGACCATGCGCCGGTGCACGTCCTTGGCGCGCACCATTTCATCCTGGTCGCCGGGATTGACCAGGATCAGTACGTGGAAATTGCCGTCGCCGACGTGGCCGACGATCGGCGCGATCAGGCGGGCAACGTCCAGATCCCTCTTCGTCTCCAGCAGGCATTCGGCGAGCCGCGACACCGGCACGCAGACATCAGTGATCATCGCCCGCGCACCGGGCCGCAGGCCGAGGCCGGCATACAGCGTGTTGTCGCGGGCGTGCCACAACCGTGAGCGATCCTCTGTCGCGGTCGCCCACTGGAAGCCCTGCCCGCGATGATCGGCGGCGATCTCCTCGGCGATGTCGGCCTGCTCCTTCACCCAGGCGTCGGTGCCATGGAATTCGAAGAACAGCGTCGGCGCCTCGCGGTAGGACAATTTCCCATAAGCGTTGATGCCGCGCATCATGACGTCGTCGAGCAGCTCCATGCGCGCCACCGGCACGCCGCACTGGATCACGGCAATCGCCGTCGCCACCGCGTCGTCGAGCGTGTCGAAGCTGCACACCGCCGATGAAATCGCCTGCGGAATGGGATGCAACTTCAATGTCACTTCGGTAATGATCCCGAGCGTGCCCTCGGCGCCGACGAACAGCCGCGTCAGGTCGTAGCCGGCGGCCGATTTGCGCGCGCGTTTGCTGGTGCGAATCACCCTTCCGTCGGCGAGTACGACTTCGAGCGCCAGTACATTGTCCTTCATGGTGCCATAGCGCACCGCCATGGTGCCCGACGCCCGCGTCGACGACATGCCGCCGATGGAGGCGTCGGCGCCGGGATCGATGGGGAAGAACAGCCCGGTGTCACGCAATTGCGCATTGAGCTGCTTACGGGTGATGCCGGGCTGCACCACCACGTCGAGATCGTCGCCGTGGACGGCGACAATACGGTCCATCTGCGAGAAATCCAGACAGACGCCGCCATGGATCGCCGCGGTATTCCCTTCCAGCGAGGTGCCGGCGCCAAAGGCCACCATGGGCATGTTCATGCGCGCGCAGATCTCGACGATACGGCGAACGTCGTCGGTCGATTGCGGGAATACCACCACGTCGGGCGGCGCAGCGGCATGATAGGCCTCGCTACCGCCGTGACCGGCCAGCGTCCCGGCCGCCGTCGTGACGCGCGATCCGAACATCGCGGTCAGGCTATCGGCAACGCTCGCCACGTGATCCATGACACCCATCGTTTCCACCCCTGTGCCGGCCCGTTAATCGGACTCGCGCACCTCGTGTTCTCGCACCTCGTTCAGACAGAACGGCGCCCCGCCGGACTGGTTGTCGTTAGTTTCGGGCCGACGTCGCCGCAGCCATGATGCTGCTTTCCAAAGCCCTCGTCACGCTGCACCGCCCCCATCGGGTTCGCCGAGGCCCGACAGACGCTCGGCCAGGCGCACCGGGGCGATGAAATCGACCTCGCCCTCTCCTTGGGCGATTAGGGATCCGTAGACTTCGCGCATATGCGCAGCGAGCGGCAGCGGTACGTCAACATGGTGGCCGGCGCCGAGAATGAGGTCGAGGTCCTTGGCCATCTGACGGCAGGAAAATGTCGAGTCAAAATTGCGATGGCGCAGTGGTGCCGTCTTGTACTTGACCATCGGCGAGGCGATCGCGCTGTCGTCGAGCACGTTGAGAATGTCCTGCCACGCGATGCCGCCCTTGCGCGCCAGCGCCAGGCTCTCCGCCATCATGCCGGCGGACACCGCGATCATCAGGTTAACGGCGAGCTTGGCGTAGCGCGCCTCCTCGGCGCCACCGAGATACGTCTGCGCCCGCGTGAAACTCGCAAGCACCGGGCGCACACCGTCAAAGGCCGCTTTCGGCCCGGACACGAAACAGGTCAGCGCACCGGTATGGGCGATGCTGGCGTTGCCGGACACCGGCGCGCGCAGATAATGAATTCCCGCGGCCTCCGCCGCCGCACCCAACTCGGCGGAGATCTCGGCACTGACGGTGCTGGTCTCCACGAGAACCGCGCCGGGCGACATCGCCGCGACCACGCCGTCCGGCCCGAGCATGGCGCCGCGCAAGGCCTTGTCATCCGGCAGGGAAGCAATGACCACATCCTTGCCGACGACAGCCGCCGCAGCGCTGGTGGCCGAAACCACCCCCTCGCCCGATGCCAGCGCCAGCCGCTCGGCGCCGCGGTCATAGGCCGTCACATCGAACCCTGCCTTGCGGGCCAGCACAGCCATGGGCAAGCCCATCTTGCCGACGCCGATCCAACCGATGCTTGCTGTCTTGCTCACGTCATGCCGCCTTGTTGATCTGGTTCATGTCATCGATGATGCGGCGGCCGGACGCCGCCAGCGCATCAAGCTTCTGTTGCCGGTCGGCGATCCGCATGTTGCCGTCGCGCTTCTTCCAGGCGCCGGCGATCATCACGGCCTCGACATTGGCCGGACCCGCCTGCATCACCACCGTCGAGACCGGATCGTGCACCGGCCACAGGTTCATGGCGGTGGCATTGAGGATCACCAGGTCGGCCTGCTTGCCGGGGGTCAGCGAGCCGATGCGGTTCTCGAGGCCGAGCATGCGGGCGCCTTCCATGGTCACCCAACGCAGCGCCTCGCGCACCGGGACCGTGGTGGTCGACGGAATCGCGTCGCGCGCGCGCCGCTCCACGCTGTTGTCCAGAGCGCGCTGCGTGGTCAGCGCCATCCGCGCCACCGCGAACATGTCGCCTGATATCACCGACTCCAGATCGACGCCGAGGGACGGCGCAGCACCGAGCTGCCGCAGCCGGCCGGTGATCGGAAAGCCATGGCCCTGGATCAGCTCGTTCTCCGGCGTCACCGAGAACGACACGCCGAGATCGACGAAGAGGCGCAATTCGTCGTCGGTCAGATTGTTGCCGTGCACGATGTTGATATCAGGCCCGACCAGCCCCTCGGCGACGAGAATGCCCCAGCCCTCGGGCGTGCGCGCCGCGCCGCCCCCTGATGCATCGATGCGACGAGGCCGAATTCGCGGGCCAGCGAAAAATCCTGCCGCGCCACGTCGAGGATCGCATAGTGCGGCCCGAGCACGGCGAGACCCAGCGTCATCAGGCCGCTGCTGTCGGCAAACGGCCCGGCCAGCAGTCGCTCGACCTCGCGGCGCGGATGCGGCACTTCGGAAAAATGCGGCTGGCCGGGCTTTGGATCCGGCTTCGGCGAGCCATGGAAGAACGCCGCACGAATGCCGCTCTCGGTCAAGGCGGCCACCGCCGCGTCGGTATGTTCCGGCGTCGGATTGTTGTGGCACCAGTCCACCAGCGTGGTGGTGCCGCAGTCGATCTGGTTGAGCGCGCCGACCAGCGTAGCGATATGGATGTCATCGGGCCGGAACACGGTGGCCAGGCCGGAATGCATCTTTCCGAAATATTCTGGCAGCGTCCAGTTCGACGCGTAGCCGCGCAGCGCGGTCTGCCAAGTGTGCATGTGCGCATTGATCAGCCCGGGGATCACGATGCGTCCGCTGCCGTCGACGATCTCCGCGCCGTCGGCCTCGATATTCGTACCGACGGCGGCGATGCGGCCGTTCTCAACCAGAAGATCGGCGCCGGCGAGATCGCCCAGCGTGTCATCCATGGTGATGAGCGTGGCCGCCTTGATCAGGACGCGCGTCATCGGCGCATGCCCGCAACCCGCGCGTCTGCGTCCGACCGATGGGTCGCCCACGTCATGCTGCTGTGATCAATGAGTTGCCTCACCGCGACGCTCCTCCGCGCGACCATCTTCGTGGCCATTGCATCGCCGCCTCCGTGACCTAAGTCCGGTGGCTGCGTTTCATTCCCGGCGCCAATCTCGATTCTATGCACACGTTTGTCAACGGTCCGTTGCAGCCTATTTTGACGCAGCGTGCGATGCTGCTCTGCAACATCAGGAGCTGTCGCCCTCGCGATGCAGTTCGGCTACAACCGGTCGTCGACCCGTTCGGCACAAAACCGGAAGCAGCAATGGACCGCGCGAAAAAGAAGGATGGCAAGACACCGCCGCGGATCGCGCGGGCGACGATCATCGACGTCGCGGAACGCGCCGGCGTGCACTGGTCGACAGTGTCGCGCGCGCTCAATCCGGCAAAGCGGCACCTGATCTCGGCGGAAATGATCGAGCGGATTTCCGCCTGCGTCGAACAACTCGGCTATCGGCAGAACGCCATGGCGTCGGCGCTGCGCACCCAGAAGACCCGCACCATCGGCGTGATCGTGTCGAATCTCGGTGACCCCATCCATCCGCCCATCGTGCGCGCCATCGAGGATCGCTTCGGCGAGATCGGCTACGTCGCATTCGTCGGTAACACCGACAACGATTCCGAACGCGAGGCGGCATTGATCGATCGCTTCATCGCCCAGGGCGTCGACGGGCTGATCGTGGCGACCTTCAAGCTGAAGGATCCGCTGGTCGACAAGTGCCTGCAGGCCGGCGTGCCGACCGTGGCCGTGTTCCGCGATCCGCAGCGGCCAGAAATCCCCAGCGTCCGCGTTGATGACGGCGGCGCGATGGCGCAGGCGGTGCGGCATCTGGTCGGTCTGGGGCACCGGCATATCGCCCATGTCGGCGGTCCCCAAAACGTCTCCACCGGTCGCAACCGCTACCGCGGTTTTGTGCGCGCGCACCGGGCCTCATTCGGCGCCGGCCGCAGCTTGATCGCAACGTTCGGCAAGGCCTTTACGGTCGAGGACGGCCGCGCCGCCTGCGACACGTTGCTGGAACGGCATCCGAGCGTCACCGCGATCGTCGCCGGCAATGACATGCTGGCGATCGGTTGCCTGAGCGCGCTGAACAGCCGCACCATCAGATGTCCCGACGACATCTCGCTGGTGGGTATGAACGACATGCTGTTTATGGACGCCGTCAATCCGCCGCTGACCACCATGCGGACGCCGTCGCACGACCTCGGCCGGAAAGCGGCCGATCTGCTCATCGGTCTGATCGAAGGCAAAGCGATCGCCAGGACCAAGCTTGTCCTGCCTTCCGATCTCATCGTGCGAGCGTCGTCCCGCGCTTTGCTTTGATGCATAGAGCGAGGGGCGGTGTCGTTCTTCTGTCTGAACTCTGACCCGCTTTCCGCCCAGTCGTTAGCGCGGCGGCAATGCGACGACCGCTTCCACTTCGAACAAGGCGGCGTCTGCAGCCAGACGGGACACTTCGACGGTCGTGCTCGCCGGCGGAGCGGCCGTATTGACAAATGTATCGCGGACTTCACGCAGGACCGGAAGCTGCGCCCGGATATCCGTCATATAGTGATTGACCTTGATGACGTCCTTGAAGCTTGCGCCGACGGAGTCCAGTGCGGCCTTCAGGTTTTGGTAGGCCTGTGTCGCCTGCGCTTTGAAATCGCCCGGTTCGCCGGCAAATTTACCATCGGGCTTCACGCCCAACTGGCCCGCAATAAAGATCAGGCGATGCGGACCGGAGACTTCCACGACATGCGTGTAGCCGGGCCCCTTCGCGATGGCCGGCGGATTGGAAAACGTGTTTTCGGCCTGCGCAGCGGTCGCTCCCGAGATCAAGAAAAGTACGCCAACGTTCAACACCATGTTCTTCAGATTCTTAAGCATCGTAATCACACCTTTCGCTGTTTTGTGAAGCGGAGCGAGCAATCAGTCGCAACGCTACCCGTTAAGTCCTGCAGATTTATTCGGCGTTGGCCTGCAAACAACGCGCATGTCGAGCGACGTGCTACGCGACCTTTGGCAGGGCCGGTTTCAGTCCGAAATCGTAATGGAGATGATAGTAAGGTCGATCCTGAAGGCTTCCGTCTGGAGCCGTTCCGGCATCCTTGCGGACGAATTCCCTGATCAGCGTATCCTTGACTCCAAACACCACATCGGAGTCCAGATACTGGTCGCCGGCCACGAATACATGCGTCACGAGTTGCTCGAAGCCGGGTGCCGAGATCATGAAGTGGACGTGCGCAGGCCGCCACGGATGACGCCCTTGCGCCTCCAGCATGTCTCCCACCGGACCGTCATGCGGGATGGGATAGGCGGCAGGCTTGATCGACCAGAACCGAAAGCGACCCTGCCCGTCCGCGTGAAAACGGGCGCGCATCGCCAGATCGCCGATCTTGTCGAGTTGCTGGACGTCGTAGTACCCGTCGTCGTCGGAATGCCAGACGTCGATTGTCGCATCGGCAATCGGCTTGCCGTCCGGCGTCGACACGCTGCCGGTCACGACCATCGGCTCGCCTTCCATACCGCCCGAGATATTGTCGCCCAGTTGCTTTTCCGGAGCCGCCTGCACGAAAAAGGGCCCGAGCACGGTCGTATCGGTCACCCCGACCTCGGCGCCGTGGTTGATGGCATCGACGAGCATCGACACACCGAGTGCATCGGACAGCAGGATGAACTCCTGCCGCTTGTCGTCGCACATCTGCCCCGTGCGCGTCAGGAAAGCGATCCCCTGCTCCCATTCAGCCTGCGTGGGGCGGATCTCGCGGACGAATGCATGAAGATGGCGGATCAGCGCCTCGCTGACCTGCCGGGTCCGCGGCAACTTTGCCTCCGCAACGCGCGCGAGGACAGCATCTGTAATGGTGTTTTCGTTGAAATTTCGCATGACGACCTCACTCTAGCTTCGGCTGGCCGAGGCCTGACAGGCGTTCGACGCATCGGATCGTGACAATGAAACCGACCTCTCCATCGCTTTGGGCAACGAGAGATCCGTCGATTTTGTGCGCCTGCGCGGCGGGCTCCTCCGGACCTCGACGATCCGATCGCGCCCGATCAGCATGTCAGCCCGCCGCTTTTGGACGCTCGCCGTCCCACGCGCGCGCAATCAGGTCGCGAATGGCGTCGCGCTCCAAAGGCCGCGGATTCCAATAGGCATTCTGAACGGCAATATCGGCCGCACGCTCGATTCCGTCGCTCGGCATGCCGATGTCGCGCAAAGCGAGCTTCGCGCCGAGACCCTTCGCGAGATCGAACAGTCCCTGCCCAGCGTCGCTGGCGCCGAGCGCCCGCGCGACGCGCGACGCGGCGACCGGCACGGCAGGCGCATTGTAGGCCATGGCATGCGGCAGCACGATCGTGTGGGTCTCGGCATGCGGGAGATCGAAGGTGCCACCGAGCGTGTGGCACAGCTTGTGGTGCAGACTCATGCCGACGGCGCCCAGACAGGTGCCGCACAGCCACGCACCGCGCAGCGCATCGTCGCGCGCATCGGCATTATCGCCATTGACAAGCCGCGGCAGCGCACTGGCCAGCAGCCTGATCCCCTCCTCAGCCATCAGCGAGATCACGGGATTTCCATCCCGGGCATAGAGCGCCTCGACGGCATGGGCGATTGCATTGATCCCGGATGTGACAGCGAATGCCGCCGGCAGCGTGCGCGTCAATTCCACATCATAGATCACTGTCTCGGGAAGGATCCTGAGATCGGACCGCGTCGTTTTCAATCCGTCTTGGGTCTCGCCGAGAATCGGCGTCATTTCCGATCCGGCATAGCTTGTCGGTACGACGATCTGCGGCAAATCGGTCCGGAAGGCGATCGCCTTGCCGAGGCCGATCGTTGACCCACCGCCGACTGCCACGACGCCATCCGCCGACAGCAGCTTTACCTGCTGCATGGCCTGTTCTGTGATTTCCACCGGCGTGTGCATGGCCGCGCCGGAATAGATCCCGGCCGCGCGATCCCCGATCATGGCGGAGATCGAGTTGCCCTGCTCCAGCCGATGTGGCGTCGTGAGAACAAGAGCGCGCCGGATGCCGAGGCGATCGAGTTCGGCGTTGAGATCGGCGAGGCGCCCGGCGCCAAACAGCACGCGCATGGGCGCAGCCTGATAAATAAAGTTTTCCATGATTCTGCCACCCTCAGATTCTCAGCAACGCGACATACGCCGCAGCGAGCGCGCTTTTCTCCAATCGAACCGGTACGCCTGCCTGGCAGGCGCACCGGCCTTTGAGTCTGCCTATTTGAGTCGTTCCGCGAAGGTAGCGAACGCTTCCAGGTGTGCTTTTACAAAGTTGACTGTCGTTTCGTCGGTGATCTTTCCCGCTTCCACATCGACCTTGCCATTGATGCCGCCGATCATGACTTCGGGCTTCGTAAAGGCGATTGCGTCCAGGAAGACCAGGACCTGACGGAGATGATACTGCATCCTGGCGCCGGCAATCGGCCCCGGAGATCCGGACATGATCGAGACAGGCTTACCTGAAAATGGCGCATCCGGGAGACGCGACAGCCAATCGAGCGCGTTCTTCAATCCGCCTGGAATTGAGTAGTTGTACTCGGGAGACACAACGATGACGCCGTCGGCGGACTTGATAGCCTCCCCCATTGCGACCACGGGCGCCGGGAAGCCGTGTGCATGGGCATCTGCATCGTAGATTGGAAACTGGCCGACGGACTGCAAAAATGTGATCTTCACGTTGGCTGGCGCGAGAGAAGGCAAGGCCTTCGCGAAGGCTGCATGAAAGGAGCCTTTACGAAGGCTCCCGAGCATGACAACGAAGTTGAGAGGGGACTTATTCATAGCATATTCCTATCGTTACGATCAAAGATTTGGGTACTGAGCGGCGGAGATCGCCGCACATTGCGAGTGATGGCAACGCCAGTGACAAAAAAACTGGTCAAGCGTCAATCGGAGCGGATGTAAATTCTCGCGCTGTTCAGATGGGGGCACGCGCAAACCTCTGCTGTACCGCGCGAATCTAATTGATGCTCAGTGAATGAGCATCACGACCTGCCACGGACCAGCTTCACAAGTCGCTCCCCTACGTCGTACCCGAAATTTGCAAAATCATGCGAGAACTACGCGGCAGGTCGGATATCCAAGTGTTTGCCGCGCCACCTATTGGACTAGCAGCCAGTGCGAGCGTCGACTTCAGATATCCCATTATTCTGCCTTGCATAAGGTGCCGCTTCGGCCGGCGCCAGCGCATCGGGAGAATCACACCTGCCGCTCCGGCAGTCTCAGCACGATACCGTCGAGCGCGGACGTAACATGGATCTGGCAGGACAATCGGCTAGTCGGCAGCCGTTCGGTCGCAATGCCCTCGAGCAGCGCATCCTCGTCGTCGCTGACGTCAGGCAGGCGCGCGAGCCAGCTCTCGTCGACATAGACATGGCAGGTCGCGCACATCGCGTTGCCGCCGCATTCGGCCAGAATGCCTTTGAGCCCGTGGCGGGTCGCGGCCTGCATCGCGCTGTCGCCGTCGCTGATCTCGACACGGTCGGACTTGCCGTCGGGATGGATGAAAATGATGGCGGGCATAATATTTCTCCTCAAGCCGGGGTAACGGTGACTGGCAGGCTATCGAGTCCACGCAGCGTGTTGTTGAAACGGCGTTTCGGCTCGCCCGTTATCTCGATCTTGGCAATCCGCTGCGCAAGCGCGGTCAGCATGACCTCACCTTCGAGGCGGGCGACAAGTTGCCCGACACACATGTGGATGCCGGAGCCGAAGCCAACATGACCGGAGGTGCGGCGGGTGATGTCGTAGCTGTCAGGCGCGTCCCAGCGCCGCGGATCGCGGTTAGCGGCCCCGAGGAACATCAGGACCTTCTCGCCTTCGCCTATGCGATGGCCGGATATCTCGACTTCACGCGTGGTCGTCCGGAAGAAGGTCTGGACCGGGCTTTCGAAGCGGACCGCCTCCTCGAACGCGCTGCGCGCCAGCGTCGGATCCTGGCGCAGCAGCGCAAACTGTTCGGGGAATCGCGCGAGACAATAGACGGCGGCCCCAATTCCGTTGACGGTCGTATCGATGCCGGCCGAGAGCAACGCTCGCACGAGGAGCGACGCCTCCGCTCCGGTAATATCGCCGGTATCGGCCCGCGCGTGGATACAGCCGGCAAATCCCTCCGGCGCCACGTTTTCGCGCTGGCATTGCTCCTGGACGTAGGCCTGATGCGGCGCCGAGCGTTCGAGCGCCTTTTGGCGCAGCTCATTCGGCGGACCGAATGCATTGAAGCCAACGACCGCATAGGGCAGCAGATGTTCGCGCCCTTCCTGTTTTAGCCCCAATGCATCGGGGAAGACGGACATCGGGAAGGCTTCCGCCAGGTCGGCGATCGCATCAAAACTTTTCACTTTCAGCAATTCGTCAACCTTTGCGGCAGCGGCGGCGGCGAAGCCCTCGCGCAACCGCTTCACCACGCTTGCCGACAGCACCTGATTCAGCACCGCGCGCGTTCTTGCATGCGCCGGCGGATCGGCTTCGAGAATAATACTCTGCGGACGCCACGGCTTCTCCTTAGCGAAATCGCTAAGGCCCACACCGCGACCCGAACAAAAAGTGAGCGGATCGTTGAGCACGGCGTGCACTTCGGCATAACGCGCCACCGCATAGACGTTCCATTTGTCGAGATAAACGACCGGCCCGGCCTCCCGCAAAAGATCATGGGTCGGATAGGGATCGGAAAAAAACTCGGTTGAGAACGGATCGACGTCCAGATGCGGAATACCTGACAATCCCTCAATCGCGCCGCTGTCGGCTGCCGGTCCGGAATTCGCTGCACTCATTTTGATCTCCCGAATCTCTTTACAGGGTACACGCCGAGTTCTCGCCTAAATCATTAAGACATAACGTCAAATTCCCGGATGTGCTCTCGAAGCTGGCCGTCGCAGCACGGGGCAATCCTTGCCCATCCGTAATATTACAAAAAATACTCTTTGAAATAAAGCGGTAATATTTATAACGTCAACAAAAGCCCCGATAAGCTGAGCAAGCGATCTGGCCATCGAGATTCGAGACCCCGCCCTAAAAAGCAATTTTAATGCCGAATTTGCGAGCGAGAGCAGCAGCATGAAAAAGATGACCCAGACCGCGTCGCATTGGGGCGTATTCAACGTCGAAACTGCCAATGGCGAAATTCTCGGCACCACGCCTTTTTCGAGGGATCCGCGACCAGCCAGCTATGTCGGCTCTCTGCCTGAAACCGTTCGGCATGAGCTGAGGATCGAACGCCCCCACGTGCGGGAAAGCTACCTTCGCCATCGCGAGAAAGCCCCGCGCAACCGAGGTGGCGAAGCCTTCGTTCCGGTTTCATGGGAAGTCGCGCTTGATTTGATTGAAGATGAGCTCCGCCGCGTCAAGGACCGCTACGGTAATGAGGCCATCTATGGGGGGTCCTATGGCTGGGCCAGCGCAGGTCGTCTCCACCACTCCCCCAGCGTCTTGAAACGCTTTCTTGGGCTGCATGGCGGGTACGTCGATAAGGCCGGGAATCATAGCTTCGGCGCCGCGGCTCATATCATGCCTTACGTCATAGGCGACCGAGATGTTCCATCTCAGTCGGTCCCTTTTTCCGAGATGATCGAGCACACAAAGCTCTTCATTATGTTCGGTGGAACCGCTCTCAAAAACTCCCAGATTGATGCGGGCGGTACGGTGCTGCACACGGTGGACGCTTGCTTTGCAGCGGCGAAGGCTCGTGGCATTCGCTTTGTCAACATCAGCCCGTCTCGAGATGATGCTGCTGCATCGCTGGGCGCAGAGTGGCTGCCCATCCGGCCAAATACCGACACGGCCTTTATGCTCGGCTTGGCGCATACCATCGTGGCTGAGGATCGCCACGACCGCGCGTTTCTTGCGCGCTATTGCGTCGGGTTTGAGCGCTTCGAAAACTACTTGCTGGGACGCACGGACGGTGTGCCAAAAGATGCGTCATGGGCGGCTGCGCTCACGGGGATTTCAGCTTCGACCATCGCCGACCTTGCGCGTCGCATGGCGGAGACACGCACATTGATCAACACAAGCTGGTCGGTGCAAAGAGCGGATCATGGCGAACAACCGGTGTGGATGACCGTTACATTGGCGGCGATCCTCGGGAAAATCGGGCTTCCAGGAGGCGGGTTCAGTCTGGGCTTGGGGGCGACCAACAGCATTGGAATGACGTGTCTGGACATCCCGCGACCGAAGCTTCCGCTCGGGCCCAATCCCATCCGCACGCACGTGCCTGTCGGGCGTGTCGCGGAAATGTTGCTTAATCCTGGCACTGAGCTGCAATACAACGGCAAGGCTCTCAAACTCCCCGACATCAAACTGATCTATTCAGTGGGAGGCAACCCGTTTCACCACAATGCCAACCTCAATCGCTTTGTCGAGGCGTGGCAGCGGCCGGATACAATCATCGTCCATGAGCCGTGGTGGACGCCGCCAGCCCGGTTTGCCGACATCGTGTTGCCCGCGACGACCACGATGGAACGGAACGATATCCTCGCCACGGAGCGCACCAGCTTCTATATCGCCATGCATAAGGTGATAGAGCCGGTCGGCCAGAGCAGAAACGATTTTGACGTTTTTGCTGAATTGTCGGCGCGTCTGGGTTTTCATGACGCTTACACGTGCGGTCGCAACGAGATGGGCTGGCTGCGCCACATGTATGAGGAAGCCCGGATAATCGCGCAGGAACGCGGCTACTCGCCCCCTCCGTTCGATACATTCTGGGCCGAAGGATCTTACGAATTCCCGTCGCTTCAACAGGACGAGACATTCTTGGGTGCATTCCGTTCGGATCCCGAAGCGAACCGGCTTGACACCCAGTCCGGCAAAATCGAGCTCACCTCCGCGCTCATCGAGAGTTTCAACTATGACGATTGCCCGGCTCATGCGACCTGGATCGAGCCGGCGGAGTGGCTCGGAAGTGGCAAGGCCGATAAATATCCCATCCATCTTCTCTCTCATCAGCCGTCCGTCCGCTTGCACAGCCAGTTGGATATGTCTCCGGTGAGCCGGGCCTCTAAGCTCAACGGCCGAGAGCCCATCAGTCTGAGCTACGAGGACGCAAGCGCCCGCGGCCTGACCGAGGGTGATCTTGTGCGCGTCTATAATGATCGAGGTGCATTCATAGCCGCGGTAAAGATCGTGGACAGCCTACGCCCAGGGGTTGCCCAGATGGCGACCGGTGCGTGGTACGATCCCTCTGAACCGGGGAAGGTCGGCTCTCTCGAAAAACACGGCAATCCGAACGTCGTGACCGACGACAGGGGCACTTCGCAGTTGGCACAGGGCTCAATTGCGCAGACCGTGCTTGTCGAAATCGAAAAATGCATGGTCGCGCCACCGGTGACAGCATTCGATCTACCGACGATCACCGAGCTTCCCCCACCTCCTCTTGATATCGGAAGCCGCTGATCTCAAAAACCTGGAGCCCCGCTCTATGACGTCGATGTTAGCGCGCAGGACGCGGAGCAATCGCCACGGGACATCCACAGGCCGCGGCTGATGAGGCGAGCGGGTTCATTTCAGGGGCCGTTCTGAGCATTGCGCCGGTGAGCTCTCGGTCTGGCCGGACGGACGCGAGCCCGTGAGGGCCGACTTGGGGCCAAAGAGCGTTGTCGTTCTTTTCCAGAACCGGCACTATCAGGAGAAAATGGGCAACCGGGGGCTGAGGCGCGCAAGGCCCATGTCGTCCTATTAACGGACCAGTACTTATCTCCGCTTGCTTAGCATGTGACGTCTCTACTCATGTCCAGCAACAGGCGCCCCCGTCTATTCGATTCTCTCGTCGGTGCCGCAGCTCTAACCGAATTTGTCGTCCTAGAGGGCGCTCACGCGATGAGCGCTCCAGCTAAAAGCGCCTCACCGATCTTCCCGCCTTTCAGCAGGACAATAAGAAGCGTCTCGGAGCTTGATCCGTTAAGGGCGGGAATAAATGGCCTTTGACCACTACGCGCAGCTTGTGGTGCACCGTCGTTAGGTGGCGGTTGGAGAAGAATACTGCCACGTGAATAGGCAGCTGGGTATGAAAATTACCGCTTGCCAGAATTATGTACAATTCATAACATCGTAATACTGGAAGCTCAAAACTCGGGCCTCATGACAATTTACCTCGTGCGAGAGAATTGCCTTGACCGATCTTGCTGCAAGTGACCTCGACGCAATCTATCCCAGGCCGAATTCGCGTGTGCTCGCGAAAGCGTGTCCTTCGATCGATGGTCATGCTCAGCGGTTCATCGCTATGTCGCCATTCTGCGTGATCGCTACGACGGGTGCAGACGGAAGCGCCGATGCATCACCGCGCGGCGGAAATCCCGGCTTCGTTCATGTCGAAGGCCCCAACCTGCTGTTGATGCCGGATCGGGCCGGCAACAATAGGCTCGACAGTCTCAGAAACATTATCGAAGGAAGCGGCTCTGTCCATCTGCTCTTCTTCGTGCCGGGCATCGATGAAGTGCTCCGGATCAATGGCAGGGGCGTCGTCACCGCTGAACCAGAGCTCCTGAATCGGATGATCGAATTCGGCAAGGAGCCTAGAGCGGTTCTCCGTATAGAAGTGGAAGAAACTTACTTCCACTGCGGCAAGGCCGCAATGCGGTCCAAGCTCTGGTCAGACGAGGCGCGCGTCAAGCGGTCTAGTTTTCCTAGCATCGGTGAGATCAATCATGATCGCACTTCACTCGGCGAGCCGGAACGTCAGGCCGTCGTTGAAGCGATTTATAAAGAGCAGTTGTAAATGGCCAATTCACGCTCAGATCAGAGTTACGAATTCATCGTCGTCGGTGGTGGAACTTCCGGTAGCGTCATTGCCGGCCGGTTAGCCCAGGCAGGCCGTTCGGTCTTGCTGCTTGAGGGTGGCCGCGATGACAATACCTCGTTCATTCACATGCCAGGCGGTTTCGTCCGCTTGTTTACAAGCGATCGAGTGGTGGCTTATCAAACGACGCCACAGAACAATGCCGATTCCCGAACCTTCTTTATCCCGCAGGCAAACACGTTGGGGGGCGGAAGTTCGGTCAACGCCATGATCTATATCCGCGGCTCGGCGGAAGATTACAACGAATGGCGAGATCTAGGATGCACCGGCTGGGGCTGGGATGACGTCTTGCCGTTTTTCAAGAAGTCAGAATGCAACGATACGCTTTCCGAGCCGTATCACGGAGTCGATGGGCCCGTTAAAGTCAGCAACGCCTGGCACGGAATCCCGACCAATCTCGCCTTCATCAAGGCTGGCCAAGAGATTGGACTCCCGTACAATCACGATTTCAACGGTCAGCGACAAGAGGGCGTCGGTTTCTATCAGTCGACTTGCTTCAAGGGGCGTCGCAGCAGCTCTGCGGTGAGCTATTTATCGCCGCGAAATCTTCACCCAAAGCTGACGGTGCGGACGAACTGCAAGGTGCTGAAGCTCGTCATCGAGGGGACGCGGGTAACCGGCGTTGTTTATCGTGGGAAAGATGGTTTAACGCATGAAGAGCGCGCCGCGAGAGAGGTCATACTGGCAGCGGGCGCGCTGGCTTCGCCGAAGATCCTGCAACTTTCCGGAATTGGACCCGCGCCGCTGCTCAAGGACAAGGGTATCGATGTCGTTTACGATGCCCCCGAGGTCGGTGAGAATTTTCAAAACCACGTCGAGGTGCCGTTACATTGCAGGTTGAAGGATCCAATCAGCCTGTTTGGCCAAGACAAAGGCTTTGCTGCACTTAAACATGGTTTGCAGTACGCGCTGTTTCGAAGCGGTCTGTTAGCCTCCAGCATCTGCGAGGCCGGCGCGTTCATCGATACCCAGGGAGCTGGCCGGCCGGACGTTCAGCTCTACCTGATCCCCTCTTTGTTCGGTTCGCCGGAATGGCCTGCACCTCCCGGCCATGGCGTCTCGATCTGCGTGCAGCTGCTGCGGCCCAAATCGCGCGGATCCGTGAGACTGAAGAGTGCCGCACCCGACGACCCCGTGGTTTTCGATGCGGGAGCGCTGGCGCATCAGGATGACGTCGATACCATCGTACGCGGCATCGAGGTCGCGAGGCGGATTATAAAGGCGCCGTCATTGGCCCGACTCGCCAACGGCGAGATCTATTCATCGCCTGAGGGCGAGGAGGACGCCGGTAATCCCGAGGGCTTCGTCAGGAAGTATACCCGCGCGGTCAGTCATGTTGCGGGTACCTGTCGTATGGGGGCTGATACGCGAGCCGTTGTCGACGTGCAGCTCCGTGTTAACGGCTTGTCTGGGCTGAGGGTGGCCGACGCTTCCGTCATCCCGAAATTGGTGAGCGGCAATACCAACGCCATTTCAACGCTAATCGGCGAACGTTGTGCGGATTTCGTACTTCGCAGCCTCGACTAAGGGCTGCCAAACATCGGACGGGCGTGCTCGCGTGCGGGTCTAGATGGAGTGCGAAAATCTGACGTTTTGGTACTTTATTTTTGATGTATATGAGGGGAGACGACTATGCTGCTGACAAGACGCCAGTCGCTCGCACTTGGTGCGGGTGCACTTTTGCAAGAAATGCTTTTCGCAAACTCGCGAGCGGTTGCCGCCGGATCGGATACACTGACCATTGCTTTCAACGTCAATTTGCAAGCCTTCGATCCAACCGTCGGACAACAGTCGGTAAATCCGACGACCCAGGCCATCTATCGCTCGATTTTCGACCAGTACGTCGGTCAGAAGCCCGACCTCACGTTTGAGCCAGGGCTGCTCACGGCCTGGGGTTGGAATGAGGACAAGACCAAGGTCTGGATGGACGTTCGCAAGGATGTGAAATGGCATGACGGCGCGCCATTCACGCCGGAAGACGTGGTCTGGTCGCTGGAGCGCGCCGCGAAAAAAGATGGCGGGAACCCGGCATACTTTATCTGGGCGACCGCCGGAAACTACAAAATCGATGGGAATCGCATCACCGGCGACGTACTGCGCTTCGAGCCGACATTTTTCATGTGGATGGCTTTTCTCACCGCATACGTTTTGCCGAAGGCCTATTACGAGAAAGTGGGCGCGGAAGGCTTCGAGAAAAAGCCAATTGGCACCGGCCCCTATATGGTCGACGAATATTCCGGCAATGCGTTCCTGCGCCTGAAAGCCAGCCCGAATTATTGGGGCCGGAAGCCAACATTCCAGACCGTGATCTTCAAGTTCGTACCCGATGCCACCACGCGCGTGGCCGAGATTGAGTCCGGATCGTCAGACGTCACGCTGGAGGTACCGTACGAGGAATACGATCGGCTGATCGCCAAGAAGGGCCTTGCCGGCGTGGCAGCGCCGATCTCAGACGTCGCCATGATCTTCATCACCAACAAGAACGTGATGCTCGACAAGAACGTCCGACTGGCGGCGATCCATGCGATCGACAAGAAGGCGATCGTCAGTCGTCTGCTGCACGGCTACGGCGTGCCGATCGATACGCTAGAGGCGCCGGAATATTCGGCCTTCGATCCCTCTATCAAGACGTCCTACGACCCGAAGAAGGCGGCCGAACTACTCAAGGCGTCAGGCTACTCCCCAGAGAAGCCGGTCAAGTTCACGATCCAGTCGACGCGCGGGTTCAAGCCGAAAGACTACGAGATGATCCAGGCGATCGTCGGCATGTGGCGTAAGGTCGGCATCGAGGCGGAGATTGAAGTGTACGAGATCGCCAAGCACTTCGAGCTGCGCACCACCCATAAATTGGCGCCCGCTGCCTTCTACAACTGGGGAGACGCGATCGGCGATCCGACCTGCTCGACGGGCTACGCGATGTTCGGCCCCTCGCCACACTCCGCCTGGAAATCGGATGATCTCGACGCGAAAATGGGGCCGCTTTGGGCGGAGAAGGACGAAAAGAAGCGGATCGATGGCTGGAAGGCCGTTAACCGGTACATCGAGGAACAGGGCTACGTGATCCCTCTTCTGCAGTATGTCCAGCCGATCGTCTATAAGTCCTCACTGAAGGTAACGCCGAATACGTCTGGCGCTCTACAGCCCGTATTGGTTGCCAACGCATAGGCCCGAGTACAGGCTTCGATCCACCTCCGCGGTGACTTTCGCTACGGAGGTGGACACTCCGTACGTAGCGACCTCCGAAACATCGACATAAAGACGATGATTGATAGATGAGCCCCATCACTCTCCTCAAGCGATTGATCATGGCAATTGGTACGCTCTTCGGCGTTGCCGTCGTCGTTTTCCTGTTGCTGCGCGTCGTCCCCGGCGATCCGGTCTCAATGATGATTTCGCCAGGCGCCAGCCAAGCCGATATCGCGGCACTGCGTGTCCAATACGGACTTGACGGAAGTATGTTTAAACAATTCGTCATCTGGATTTCGGCTGCACTACGCGGTGACTTCGGTGTCTCGATCTCGCTGCGCCGCGACGTTCTGCAACTGCTTGGAGAACGACTTCCGGCCACGATGGAACTCGCGATCGCCGCACTCGAATTTGCGGTCATCTTGGGCGGAACTGTCGCCATCGTCGGGACCATGGCGCGACGAACCGCGCTGGAGTCGACGATCGATGCCCTCAACGGTTTGTTTTTAGCGATTCCCGACTTCGTCTGGGCCCTGGCACTGGTGCTCGCGTTCGGCGTCTTTCTTCCGATCCTGCCGCTAACTGGAAGGATCGATCCTAGCGTGAGTTCAGGGATGGCGACGCCATTCTATTTTGCAGAGAGTATATTGCGGCTCCGGTTCGACGTATTGGCGGACGTCTCCAGGCATCTCGTGATGCCAATTCTAGCACTTGGGCTGCCACTGGCGGCTGTGATCGCCCGGGTGCTCAAGGGCTCGCTGAACGAGGCCATGGCCCAGGATTACATTCTGCTCGCCAGGCTCAAGGGAATGTCAAAGCTGCGGCTGGTCCTGCAGGAAGCGCTGCGAAACGCCATCGGACCCACGCTGGCACTCACCGGTGTGCAATTCACATTTCTGATCGGCGGCACCGTGATCGTGGAACGCATTTTTGCCTATCCGGGAATCGGCAATATGGCGATCGATGCGATGATCAACCGAGACCTTCCGCTCATCCAAGGGCTTGTTCTGATGTTTGCCGTTATTTTCATTGCTATCAATATTACTGTCGATCTGCTCGCCGTCGTTTTCAATCCAAAGCTCCGTAGGGGCTAGTGCAATGACCCGTGAAGCCGTCATTAACGCAGACCCGAGCAGTTCAAAACGATGTCTACCGACGATCTTGCGCGAGCCCAAGGTGACGATTGGTGGCGGTTTCATCCTGCTGCTGATCTTGATCGCCGTTTTTGCGCCATCGATCGCGCCGAAGAACCCGCTCGATCAAGACCTGATGCTCGCGTCCCTGCCACCGGTTGGATTTGACGGTAACGAGCCAGGCTATTTTCTCGGTACCGACACTCTCGGTCGTGACGTGCTATCGCGGCTCATCTTCGGAACCCGAGTGGCGATGACCGTGGCCTTCGTAGCCGCGGGCCTAGCCGCGTTGCTCGGGACTACGCTCGGTCTCCTTGCCGGCTGGTATCGTGGTTGGGCCGATGTCGCGATCTCGCGGCTGGTCGACATATGGATGGCTTTCCCACCGGTGCTGCTCTCGATCCTGCTCGTCGCCATGTTCGGCGCCGGACTGCGTTCGGTCGTTACCGCAATCGCGATCATCGACTGGACCCGCTTCTGTCGCGTCGTCCGAGCCGAGACAATGGCGCAGGCCCAAAGCGAATATGTCACGGCCGCCCGCGCCGTCGGCTTTCCTGGCCATCGCATCCTGACGCGCGAGATCCTGCCCAATATCGTACCGGCGTTGTTGGCTTTGATAAGCCTGGAAATGGGGATTGCTATCGTCGTTGAGGCCATCCTCTCCTTTGTCGGCCTGTCGGTCTCCTCCGATATCCCGACCTGGGGAGGTATGATCGCAGCGGGCCGTCAATCCATCTACCAGAGCTGGTGGGTGCTGGCGGCTCCGTTGGTCCTACTGTTTGCAACCGTCCTCGCGTTCAACCAGCTTGGCGAAGGGCTTCGCCGCGCTCTCGATCCGGTGCTCCGCCGATGACCGAACCCATTCTCCGAATTCGTAATCTCAGCGCCGTCTCGGACCTCGACAGCGGCACGCCAATTCTACGCCGAGTCAACCTTGAGGTCGCGCCGGGCGAGACGCTTGGCCTGGTCGGCGAAAGCGGGGCCGGCAAGTCTACTATTGCCAAGGCGCTGCTCGGCGTGCTGCCGCACACCGTGCGAATCACGCAAGGCGAGATCGTCTTCGACGGCCATAACCTGCGCACACTGCCGCCGCACGCGTTGCGCCAGATATTCGGCGATGTCATCGCGCTCATCCCGCAGGACCCCCTGACGGCGCTCAATCCCGGCCGGCGGATCGAGTTGCAGCTCACCGACGGCTTGCGCATGCGGCGCGGTATGTCTTGGCGCCAGGCGCGCGAACGCGCGATCAAGCTGCTCGACGAGGTCCACATCTCCGATACCGAGCGTGTGATGCGATCCTATCCACATGAGCTCTCTGGCGGTATGCGACAGCGCGTTCTGATTGCAGCTGCCTTTGCGCTTGAGCCTAAGCTGATCATTGCCGACGAGCCGACCACCGCGCTCGACGTTACCGTGCAAAAACAGATCCTGCGGCTGATTCGCGGTCTTCAGGAGGCGCACCGCACCGCGGTTGTTTTCGTCACACACGACCTCGGCGTCGTGGCACAGATCTGCGACCGCGTTACGCTGCTATTCGCTGGCACGGTGATCGAAGCCGGAAAGACGGCGGAAGTACTGGAAACGCCGACGCACCCTTACACCAAGGCACTAATTGCCGCCGGCCCACGCTACGACCAGCCTGGCGTGGGGCTCGCGCCTGTGCCCGAAGACATCATCAAAACTCTGCGAGCAGATATCGTCGCCTATGACGGAGGGAGCTATGTCTGAGCCCTTGATCTCTGCGACCGGTATTGAGGTCGTCTACGGCAGACACCGCCGCTCCCAAAGCAACGCCGGTGAGCACAAGGTGCTGCACGGCATCGATATTTACATCGATCGTCACGAGACCGTAGGGATCGTCGGCGAGTCGGGTTCCGGAAAGTCGACCCTTGGCCGAGCGCTGCTGAGACTGACTGAGGTTACCGAGGGCAGCATTTCCTTCGACGGGACGGACATAACACATATGCCGGAGCGGCAGATCAGGCCAATGCGGCGGCGCATGCAGATGATCTTTCAGGATCCGATGAGCTCGCTCAATCCTCGGCGGAGCATACGCCAAATATTGACGGAGCCTCTTTTGTTTCATCTCGTGGCGAAGAATAGCGCCGACGCAGAGAGACGCGTGCGATTTTTTTTCGATCGTGTCGGCCTACCCATCAGCTGTCTTGATCGTTCGCCGCAAGAGTTGTCAGGCGGGCAACGACAACGGGTTGGAATCGCGCGTGCAGCTTTGCTTGAGCCAGATTTTGTCTTGGCAGACGAGATCGTCTCCGGCCTGGACGTCTCGACGCAGGCCCAGACCTTGAACCTATTGAAATCTCTGACCCGCGAGATGGGGCTCGCAATGGCTTTTATCAGTCATGATCTCTCGGTGATCCGATCAGTATGCGACCGTGTATACGTTATGCGCCATGGACTAGTTGTCGAGCACGGTCGATGTGACGACATTTTCGCGAATCCGACGGATCCCTACACCAAGCTTCTCATAGATGCGATCCCCCTGCCGCGCATCGACCCGGGTTGGCTCGATCGCGGAGCGACAGAGGTAACCAACGAAGCCGCTCTGACGAATTGATGCCAGAGGCGGAGGGGCGGCGTGCGACGCAGGTTCAATAGTGACGGGAATGATCATTTCGCGTGTCACGGCGCTTATAGACTTCGTATTGGATTTTGCCGCGGCAGCCTCGTTCGATGCGGTTTAGGCGAGTTCGCTACACTCACGGCAGTTACCGTTTCGGCAAACAATCCGGTGCAAGGGGATTTACCCCGGACTGAGCAACGATAGGCCGTAATACATGACTGTTTTTGCCAACGCGTATTTACAGGACTTGGCATGCTGACGGTTACCAACCAGATCAAGGCGGCGCGGGCGTTGCTGGGATGGGGTCAATTCGAGTTATGTAAACGGGCTGGAGTGTCTATATCGACCATTCGGCGTCTTGAGGCCTCCGAAGGATTCATTGAAGCCCACTACGGCACTGTCGTGAAGGTCTGCGATGCGCTGAAATGCGCTGGCATCCACTTCATCGATGGTCCGAATTATGGAGTTCAGCTCACGAATCGGGAAGGTTCACTTTGACTGGTCGATCACTTCTCTACCGCGTGTCCCGACGGCACATCCGGGACGTTTCTCTGACCAGCATGTGGATAGATTGAACGGCGACCATCGCCGCTACTACGCTCATTCGTGATCCGGATTTCAGTGGCGACGAGATCCATGAACGAGGTCGCGATCACGCTGCCATCACCTTGCATGGCTCTGCCTCGCTCATCGATTGTTGCGCGGACCGGTAACGCATGGAGCAGCGCGGCGGCGAGCTCGCTGCTCGTTTCGATGCGACGGCGCAGGCATGGCGTTGCGGTCGATATCGACACGCTGATATAGCCAGCAACGCCTTCGCCAGCATCGAGGGCGCCGTGAGGAGAGGCTGGGATACGAGGAATGAATGAGGAGGCCGACCGCAACCCAACGCATCATAGCGAGCATTCAACGAGGCAGTATCGTTTCTGATGTGATCCGCGCACTTTGAGAAATTGATCGAAGCAGCATGATCGATCGATCATTACTCAAGGAGATATAAAATATATCATTCCAGCTATTATTCTTCTCATAATTGATATCACTGTCGTATTATTATGACGAGCATACTAAATGCGACACCAAGACATCTCATCATCTTGAGCTACGGGTTCTCACAGACGATGATCCTCCATCGAATGATAGCCGCTTCTTGGGCCGTTCGTTTCAAATTGGGGGACTTTGATGCATTACTTTAATCGGACAATAGCGATCACGGCTTGCTTAATAGCAATAACGGCTGGGACAATTCAATTTGCTGCCGCAGCTGATCAAGATGCGCCAGCGCTAAGCAAATCGTTTAAGGCGCCTTCGAAGCCTGCCGATCTGCCATTCTTTCTTATCGTCGACAATCGGGTCACATATTCCTGGATGCCCAAAGGTGTCGATCCGGGCATGTTCAGTGCTCGACCGGACGGCTCAATCAACGGCACGACGCCGAAGAGCGTCTATTCGTTCACCCACTTCGATGCGTGGCAATACGGTACCAACTTCCTGACCTTCTCGATGCTCAAGTCGGGTCACAACGATGCGGCCAGTCCCTGTGTAGCACCTGGGGTCACCATTACCGGGGCTGTGGCAGATTGTGCGGGCGCCACGGAATTCTTCGGTCTTCTGCGCAGCACTTTCGGCCTCAATGAAATCTTTGACACCAAGGCCTTCAGCCTAGGACCTCTGCGCAATATTTCGTTGGAAGTTGGGGCTTTCGGTGAAACGACGAATACCTTTCTCGCTCCCGCCGATCGCCAATTCGTCGCCGGTTTGCAATTCGCGTTCGATCTCCCTTACAAGGGCTTCTTCAATGTGGCGCCCCTGGCATACAAAGAATTCAATCACATCGCTTTCACTCAGTGCGGTCTGTTTGGTCCAGGCGTTCCCGGCGTGAGCTGCCAGGCCGACGGCAACATCGAATTCAAAACCACATGGGCAATCGAGACGAATTGGTACATGGACTTGGGCTTCCTCCCGGAGAATATGCAGTTTTTCTCCATCAGTGGCCGCGCGAGCTGGATCGGACCGAAGGGCGACTCGAATGGGCTCCCGGCGCTCTCCGGTGTTGGACGTTTCAGTACCGCGAGCAAAACGGAGTTTAACAGCGAGCCGATCCGCTTGACGTTCGATGCCGGTAAAGCCTTCATGGGTCCGAAGCATGCGCACGCTGTCGATCTTTGGGTGGCCTACTCCTATTGGCAAAACGTGCACGGTCTTGACCATAACGCAACGCCCGGCGTCTGCACGGTCGCCGCATCCGGCCAGAGTACTAAGAGCTGCACGCAATCCACGGTCTATACTGGCATTACAGTGAAGTTCTGATCTTTGCTCGTGCTAGATTCGCCGTAGCCGAACTGAGCGGGATGGCTTGCCTCGGGGCGAACCTCCCGCTCTTTTTTTACTCTACGGCGGATTCAGCGATCTTCCTGAAACTCCAGCGTTGTTGGAACATGTTCGGCGCGTTCCGGCGCGCTGTCGGAGTTAGCCGCAAGTCGAACAGGACGCCGGCACGACAGCCGGGCTGCCCGTTGACGGACGCCTATGGCGGCTTGCGAGCATCGATCGTCGGACTTTCCGTCGCATGAGACCTTGATGAGGAGAGGCACGCCCGGATCCGCTGCTGGGAGGTCTCTGCAGAGTACCCTGCTGACGCGGGTCCACAACGTGAAACGCGCGTTTCTCATAAAGCCAGGCGCATGGCAGGATTCGGCAGAAGGCATCATGAATTTGCAGGATACCCAGTCTTGATGATGTCAGTTTCGTGACTGGCGTATTCCGCAACGGGAGACATGACATGAAGCTGCCCCCTCTTTTAGACGTTCATCCGGCTCGTGACACAGACTATTCGATTTGGCCTCTCGCTTACTGTCAGTCGCATATGCCGTACGACTTCTTTGGGGGCTCGGGTCTTTACAGCAACAAGGGCATCGTCACGGTTCCGATGATCTACACACTGGTCGTCGGCGGCGAAGTCGGCGGCAAACAGCATGTGGCTCTTGTTGATTGCGGCTTCCAGAAGGGCGAATGGCTGAAGCGTTATTCCTTCTCGGGCTGGGAGGAGCCAAAGGACGTTCTGGAAAGGGTGGGCTTCTCACCGGAGGACGTGGACGTCATTTTGGTCACCCACATGCATTTCGATCATATTGGAAATTTTCGCGCGTTCCCAAACGCCAAACTGTATATCCAGCTCGACGAATATCTCGGGTGGTCGGAAGCAGTATGTAGCGCCCACCAGAACATGAACTCTGACGAAGAGAGAGCCTGGATACTTTCGTCGTTTGACCCAGAAGATCTTGTTCACGCCGCGGAGGGATTGGCCACGGGTCGGCTCTGCTTTGTTCGTGGAGAGGAAGAAATTCTGCCGGGCATCACGGCTCATCTCGCTAAAGATTCACACACGTTTGGCACTCAATTCTTTATGATCCGGACGCATAATGGACCATTCGCGGTCGCTGGAGACGCCGTCTATTGGTACTCGAATGTCGAGAAGATGTGGCCGCCAGGGTACAATCAAGGCAACTCATTCAACCAAATCAAAACGTTTCTGCAAATGCGCGAATTTTTGAAAAACGAGACAAATCGCATTATTCCCGGTCACGATCCAGTTCTCTGGCAGCGCCATCTAACCTGGGTCACTGCTAGCGGAAACCAGGTCGCTGAAGTCAATTTGCGCGACGGAGACAAGTCTCGAAAGCCTTATATCATACCGGCTTTTACGCCGGAATCGTCTTGATTGACTACGTGAACCGCCGGCATTTGGCGATGGTTCGAGGCATCGTCAAGCAGAATCGGTTTCCGGAGGAGATCGGGAAAGATCTCCAGATGCCGTTGAGTGCTTACGTGAGCCGCGGCTGGCCGAGGATCGATGCTCGATCCGACTCGCGGCGGGAAGAAGCATATTAAATTGGATTAAGAAACGTAACCTGCGCCAAGGCAAGAGCAGTCAACACCAAGCCGCGACCACAGAGGAGGAATACCAATGCTCGACACGAATAATCGAATTCCCCAATCTGATTACGATCCCTATCACGACGGCGCGTTGCCCCATCCTTTTCCGGGCTATGACATGCTGCGCGACATGGGTCCGGTTGTCTGGCTAACAAAATACGAGATGTATGCCTTGACGCGCTATTCGCCTGTCAGGCAGGCGCTCAGCGATGACGCAAATTTCGTGTCTGGACGAGGCGTGATGATGAACGATCAACTAAACACTCTTCTGGTCGGCAACACACTCTGCAGCGATGGCGATATGCACACCCGCCTTCGTAAAATTACGGCTGCTCCCATGACACCAGGTGCCCTCAAGGGTCTGCAGGACGAGATCCGCATGGAGAGCGAGGGGCTCGTCGACCGGTTGCTGGGCGATCGGGGCGGACGGTTCGACGCGGTCAAGGACCTTGCTCAATATTTGCCGCTGAAGATCGTGTCGAACGCGGTTGGCGTTGCCGAAGAGGGGCGCGAACGGATGCTGGAATGGTCAGAAGCCGCCTTCAATTGTTTCGGTCCGGCGAACGAGCGCACGTTGCGGTCGCTTCCGGTATTGGGGGAGATGGTGGAATACGCTAGCAGCCAGGCGGTGCGTGGCAAGCTTCGCAAGGGGAGCTGGGCCGATGCCATCCTCGATGCGGCCGACAGTGGCGCCGTTCCCAAAGAAGCCGTCTCAGTTCTAATGGGCGACTATCTTGTACCAAGTCTTGACACCACCATCTCTGGCATTGTCTCGGCTGTATGGCACTTCGCACGATCGCCCGATCAATGGGACAAGGTGCGCAATGACAATGCGTTGGTGCGCAATGCAGTAAACGAGGTATTGCGACTCGAAGCTCCGCTGCAGGGTTTTAGCCGATATGTTGCCAATGACGTTCAGATCGATGGAGTCACTATTCCCAAAGACAGCCGTGTGATCTGTTTCTATGGTGCGGCAAACCGGGACCCGCGACAATTCGAGAACCCAGACCGCTTCGACGTTACCCGGCACAACGCGAACATGCATCTCGCCTTCGGTTTCGGTACACATCAATGCTTGGGCATGAACCTTGCTCGCCTGGAAATCGTATCCCTCTTAACGGCCTTGCTGAGCCGCGTACGGCGCTTCCACATCCGAAATGAAAAACGGCTGATGAATAACGTTGTGCGCGCCTACGAATTACTCGAAGTAGAGGTTGAGTTTGACTGACGCACGAGACAAGCCGTCAGGTTCACGTCTAAGACGTCGAGGATGTCGTCATGGAAACACTTATCCTTAGCATCGAATTGGGAGACGCGACGACTGTTACTGCAACCGCGGGCGAGACATTGATGCGTATTGCATTGGATAACGGCATCACAGGAACCTCCGCAAACTGCGGCGTATCGACGAGTTGCGGGATCAGCCACGTTTATGTGGCACCGCAATCTATTAACTGGTGTCCTATGCGTGGCAAGACTGCAGAGGAGTTGCTAGCCGTCGAAGCCTCTGAATTGCGCAACAATTATCGCCCAGACTGCTAACTCATTATGCGGCCCGAAATGGATGGAATGATTATGCACCTACCCGAAAGCCACTTTTGATGACCGAGCGCGTATTGGTGGTCGGCACCGGCCAAGCAGGCTTCCAACTTGCCGCAAGCTTGCGACAAAAGGGTTTTGCGGGCGACATTACATTGGTAGGTGATGACGCCTCCCCTCCCTATCAGCGCCCGCCTCTTTCGAAGGCCTACCTGAAAGAGGGTAACGAAGAGAGACTGTACTTACGCAATCTGTCTTTCTATCACGAGAATCGGATCTCCCTCTTGCGCGAACGGCGCGTCACGGCATTGGATCGTCGAGAAAAACGCATTACACTGGATGACGGGCGACATCTTGATTGGGATATTCTGGTTTTGGCCACCGGTACTCGGATCGCCTCACCACCGATCAAGGGGGTTAGTCTACCGGGCGTCCATGCCTTGCGATCCATTGAAGATGCGCGGCGCCTGCGTAGCGAAATGGCCACGATGCGGCGCGCCGTCGTGATCGGAGGGGGCTTCATTGGGTTGGAGTTCGCCGCGGTCGCGCGCGAGGCGGGTATCGAAGTCAGTATTGTCGAGAGTGCAGGACGATTGATGGCACGGGCCATCTCACCTCAGATGTCGACAATCGTGCAACAGATTCACTGCGAGCATGGGGTTTCGATATTCCTGAACAGATTCGCTGCATCTGTGGATGCGCAGTCGGATGGTCGGGTGTGCGGGGTGTCGCTGAGCGACGGATGTTTCCTGCCCGCCGACTGCGTAATCTTGGCGACCGGGGTTATTCCGAATACCGAGCTTGCAGAGGCGGCCGGATTGAGTGTCCGCAACGGTATCGTAACAGACCGCTATCTGACGACCGCGGATCCAACGATTCACGCCGTCGGAGACTGTGCGGCTTTTCCCGATCCATTCGGCCCTACACTCATTCGTCTTGAATCGGTACAGGCAGCAGTCGATCACGGACGATGCCTTGCCGAGGTGATTGTGGGCCGCCCTGCTCCTTACGCGGCACTGCCGTGGTTTTGGAGCGATCAGGGCAAGTACAAACTACAAATTGCGGGCTTAGCCGCCCCCGACGACACGGCACGTCTGACACAAACCGAAAAAGGCGGGCAGGTCGTGGTGCGGTCACGGAATGGGCTCGTCACGGCAGTCGAGACTCTGAATGCTCCCGCCGTGCATATGTCTGCACGCAAACTTCTTGCTGACGGCCCTGCGCGAGATATCGCTCTCAGCATCTGAGCGATTGATTGACCCTCGCCAAACTTGCATGCCGGGAGCAGTGTAGTGGCGCATTCTGGGAGACCCTTGCCAAGGCCTACGCAACAGAATCGTGGGACGCTTTCCGATAGCTGCCAGGAGTAACGCCTGCGATCCTTCGGAAAACATGGGTCAGGTGCTCTTGGTGCGAAAATCCGCAGTCAAGCGCAATTTCTGCTATCGAATTTGTTGTATGTCGAAGAAGGCGCTTGGCGCGCTCTACGCGTTGCACCACGATAAACTGATGAGGTGATTTGCTCGTGGCATTTTTGAATTGGCGGGAAAAATATGACGCGCTATGACCGATCAGATCGCTCAGGTCCTGCAACCGTAAATGGCTGTCTAGATTTTGGTCAATGTGGTTCCTAATTTTTTCCAACTGCGCGCTGGTCAGCCCTTTGTCGCACTCCGGTTCCTGGATGGCTTGAGCATTTATCCAGACGAGCCGAGTTGCAATCGACAATGCTACCTGATCTGCATAAAGATTTGATCGATCGGAACGCTTAGCCGCAACTCGCCATGCTTCCATGATCAGCTGCTCCAGCAACTCATCTTTTATAGCGAACAATGGCCGGTAGCTTATTTTGCCAGACACATACCCTAGCTGGTCCGCAGCCTTTCGCATGACGGTTGAGCTCAAATACAGGTGGATTGTTTCCAACTGATCTCGCAAGGTAATGCTAAACTTGCGACCAGCCGGCCAGAAACCTATGCAGCCAGGAGAAACGACTTTACTGCTGGGATTGTCATCGACATTTCCGTCTATGCGCACCGGGCCAGTCAAATGCAAGACGATGAGATGATGATCCAAGGGGTGAAGGTCGGCATGAAAAGGCGCTTCACTCTGATATGAAACGAACAACGAGGACCAGCCGCAGTTTTCGGTGGAAAACCGCACTTGGCAAGTCGGCAAGGTCAGCAGACCGTGCGTGTCGGCGAAGGTAAAAGTCCGAAAGAGACGCATCTCTAGCCGATCTCGATATACCCGCATAAATGTAGGATTAACGATCGCTCGCCGTCAATGGATTAAACTATGAGGCACACCTTAACGCTTGAGCATGTTGGAAACGTTCGAGTTTTCTGTTCTCACAAGTGGGGGCCGCTAAGTTGTCCCATTCTGCTTAGCTTCACCCACGGCATCGACGTCAATAAGCTCCAGTAAAAGCGACACGTCGTCTTAAGACGCCTGAGACGCACGACCAGCCGAGCGCGATCCAAGAGCACTGGGATTAGGTTGTCGCGTGAAGCGCGACGACCAACGAGCACAGCGCCCAAAACACGTGGTATTCGCAACCGCCGAGATTCCAGCTCCATTCGCCGCCAGAAACCTTCAGCACGGAAGCTGCGGCGGTCAGCATAAATATCGCCGATATCCAGCCGGCGAACGTCATGAATATCCCGAACGTCATGCAAACAGTAACGGTTATCTCAACGAGAAGCGACGTGTAGACAAACAGTGCGACCGGACGAAACCCGGCAGCTTGAAAAAATCCGAACACACTGTCACGTGCCGTGAATTTGGCGAGGCTATGAGGGATGTAGGCAAGTCCACAAATCAGACCGAGTTGGCGGATCGGATCGGCAAGATCTAGATTCATTCGACTATCCTTGAAGTGATGCGACGTGAACATGGCGCCGCCCATTCGCAAGTTCGTTCGATTCAAAACCGACAAGGGCGCGCGTAATATGCCGTTGGCGGACTTCGTGCATCGATAACGACGACATAAACGCGCCCGAACTTCAGAAGGAGCATGCCGATTTGAAAGGCAACCGAAACAGCCGGCGAGCGCGACCGACGCCGGCGCCCGCCCACTGCATTCTCATGTCAATCTGCTTTTGCAGCCAACGCTTCCATCTCGACCACCCATTTGGGATTGGCCAGAGCGGACACCACGACCCACGTCGATGTCGGCAGATAGCCTTCCGGCAGATATTTCTTCCGGTGAATGGCGAGGTATTTGATACCAGCGGGATCCGTCGAGTAGACGTTCAAGTGGACAATGTTCTCGGGTCCCATCCCCGCGGCACTTAGAATGGCCAGAGTGTTCAACCAGACTTGGTCGTGCTGGTCTTCAAAGCTCTCCGGCAAGCTGCCATCCGGACGAATACCCGCCTGCCCGGCAATCGAGAGCCATCGAGCATTGGCAGGAATTTCCATGCTATGACTATATGCGCCAACAGGGGGAGCAATTGTGCCGGGATTGGTTCTCTTAAACATGGACTTCTCCGCTCTGGATTTTTTCGGGGTTTTTAACCGCCGGCCCCCTGGTGATCAGGGCGCTTCATGGGATCTCACTAGGTCGTCTCAAGGACGATCGCCATCCTGCGTTTGTCTGCTCACCTCTGCACGAGTTGACCGTAAGAGTTGCAGCACGTCCTCTAACTCTTCTCGAATATCTCTCGCGACCTCGCCGCCAAGCTCGTCACCCCAGTGACAGACGTCGCTACAACGTTCCAGCCAGAGTACACACACCACCGAGGGCTTGGGACAATCGATCTGACACCTATCTTGGCGATCATTGCTGTCAGGCCCCGTGCCAAGCGCGGCTGCTCTGCGGTGTCGCGATCACCGACGCACACTTGCCAGACTCGCCGGCTGCATCAGAGATTTCGTTGCAGAGCACGACGCTGCACGGCAGATATACACAAGCGAACAACGCCTCATACCTCCAACCTTCGCCAGTCTGCTTAGACAAAACGCCAGTCGAACAAATCGCCTTGCCGGCCAACAAGACCAGCAGAACTTCCAGCAAAATGAGCGGTGAACACCGTTGCTCGCTGCTCGGCGGCGTACTCCAGGAACCAACGTCGGGACGCCCGCGCCTTGACCTGATCTTCGCAGAAGACGCTATTCCATTCTGGCCGGAACACCTGCAGCGGCTGATGCATAATATCGCCACCGAACAGCCCGCGCCGCCCCTGATCGACGAATTCGACTGCTACGTGGCCAGGACTGTGGCCCGGAGTTGCATGCAAGATGAGGCCGTTATCCACTGGGCCATCGCCGTCAACGATGTCAGCCTGACCGCTTGCCACGACCGGCAACACACTATCCTCGTAGATGGTGGCAAAAATGCCGGTTCGGCCCGGGCCCGACCAGTGATCATGTTCAGCCTTGGAGAATATATACCTGGCATTCGGAAATGTCGGCACCCAGCGGCCGTCGCGCAGCATCGTGTTCCACCCGCAATGGTCGACGTGCAGGTGCGTACAGCACACGTAATCGACCTGCTCCGGCGTAACACCAGCCTCCGCAAGCCGATCGAGGAACGGCAGGTTTTGTTCATGAAACTGCGGCATGCCGGGCCGGTTCTTATGGTTTCCGCCGCAGCTGTCGATCAAGATCACATGCTTCGGAGTCTTCAAAACCCAAGTATGAACACTGTTGATGAAGCGACCATGAGCCTCGTCAAAGCACGTGGGAATCATCAACCCGCGATGCTGCTCCAGCAGCGCGCGATCCCACTGCGGAAACAGCTCCTCGGGGGTGAAGCTTATTCCGCACTGTTCCGTTACACGCACCACGGAAGTTTCGCCAAAGTGATGGACACTCATCGTCAGATACCCTGAATGCACTCGCTCTGCTGTTTGAAGAGCGTCGGTAAATCGTTTGATCGTCCAACGACTGTACATTACAAAAACCACCTATTGCAAGACATTCGTAATATTCATAACGTGCCCGGAATTCATGCCGCGCGGTCGGGCGGCAACGCACTTCCATCGCAATTGGTGTCCAGCTTAACTGCAGGTACTCCGCCTGACTTCCCGCCTGCTTCGATGCTATTGGCGCGGACGGTGGTTTATAAATTGGGGATACAACATGCGTGATTTCATGGCTCTTGGTCGCTCGGTGGCGGTGGCGGAGAGAGGTATGGCCGCAACGTCGCATCCGCAGGCGACGCTGGCCGCCCTCGACATACTCAGAGCCGGTGGTAATGCAGTCGACGCAGCCGTTGCGGCGATCGCCTTGCAGGGCGTCGTCGAACCGGCGATGACCGGCATAGGCGGCGATTGCTTCGTGCTCTATTCGCCCAAGGGAGGCGATCCAATTGCGCTGAATGGCTCGGGTCGCTCGCCTCTTTTCACCGATGTCGGCAAATATGCTGACGGCTCGCGGCGGGGCATTCCGCAAACGTCGCCTGAAGCAGTGACCATCCCAGGTGCGGTCGACGCTTGGTGCCGGCTCGTGGCCGATCACGGCAGCAGGTCGCTGGAGGAAATCTTTCAACCAGCAGTCAATGCCGCCGAACAGGGCTTTTGCGTTACCCCGCGCGTTGCAGAGGACTGGCGCAAATTCCGCGACCGGATCGAGATTGACCCAAATGCGGCGGCCCAGTTTCTCCCTAATGGTGTAGCACCCACGGTCGGCGACATTCGCGCGCAACCGGCGCTGGGTAGCACCTTGCGCAAGATCGCAAAACATGGACGAGAAGCCTTCTACGGTAGCGAATCTGCCGAAGAAATGGTCGGTATCCTCCGCGCGATGGGAGGTGCCCACACACTGGATGATTTCGATGCGCAGACGACGGACGTTGTGGATCCAATTTCGGCGATGTACCACGATCACGAAGTCGTGGAGTGTCCTCCCAACGGACAAGGGCTTGCCGCGCTTATGATCCTGCGCACATTGGCAGGCTTCGACGTCGGCGCGTTGTCTCAAACGGACCGCATCCATCTGCTCGCGGAGGCGACGAAGGCAGCTTACCGCGCGCGCGACGCCTTCTTCTGCGACCCGGCAACCAGCGCCATCGATCCGGCCTCGTTCCTTGCTGAGAGTTATATCGAACGCATTCGCGCCCGGATTGACATGAACCGCGCGTCCGAACCGGATACGTGGGACGATGTTGAGCACCGCGACACCGTCTACGTGACCGTGGTCGACCGCGACCTCAACACCGTGTCGCTGATCAATTCGCTGTTTACGCCCTTCGGTAGCGGCATCTACGCCCCCAAATCAGGCATCCTACTGCAGAATCGCGGATCATGCTTTCGCTCTATGCCAGGGCATCCCAACTCCCTCGGGCAGCGCAAGCGTCCGATGCACACAATCATCCCAGGCCTCCTACGTCGGAACGGCAGAACCGTGCTGTCATTCGGCGTGATGGGCGGCAACTACCAGGCAGCCGGTCACGCCAATTTGATCTCGAACATCTTTGATATGAAGATGGATATCCAGGCTGCGTCCGAAGCGCCGCGCTCATTTGGCTTCGACGGCGTGTTGGAGGTCGAGACGACAATTCCAGCAGCGATCCAGGACGAACTGCGCAAGCGCGGCCACGACGTACGCTACCCCGTGGAGCCGATCGGCGCCTCCCAGGCAATCCAGATCGATCATGCGCGCGGCATTCTGCTCGGCGCCTCTGACCACCGCAGGGATGGCCTCGCTCTCGGATTTTGAGATGAGGCTGGTGTGGTGACGATCAGACGTCCCGACAGCAACAGTGCCGTTGTGGCCGGCGTAATGCTTACCAGGGAGCGCCTGCTTCAGGCGCTGGCCTGTTACAAATAGTTCTTGACTTAATCGACGCGAGATTCCGGACAACGTCCTGAACCTCTCAATTCTGATCCGGCGTCAGCCTCAAACGCAAAATGCCCGGCGTGAAGCCGGGCACTGCGTCTCGATCAAGAACAATCGGCGAACTTATTTGACGAGACGGAACTTTCCTCCCTTGACCTGAATGAGGAATGCCGAGCGCTCATCGTAGCCGTTATGGTTAGTCGGGCTCATGTTCGACAGGCCGTTACAAAGATAAATCTCTTTGCCAACCTCGATCGCATCGCGCAATGCCGCACGAAATTCTGCCGTACCGGGCTTGCCTGCCTTGAGTGCCGCCGGGATAGCGTTTTCGACGAGAACCATTGAGTCCCACAGATTGGCGCCGAAAGCGGACGGGGTTTCATTATAGACCGCTTGGTAGGCGGCGATATACTTCTCTGAAGGCGCGCGGAACGGGTCATCTTTCGCCATGTCATCAACGATGGTGAAAGCTTCGCCAGCGAAGATCGAGCCTTCGATATCCTTGCCGCCGAGTCGGATGAAGTCGTTGTTTGCGACGCCGTCCGTCGTGTAGATCGGCCCCTTGTAGCCGCGCTCGCGCAACGCCCTCTGTGGCAGCACAGCCGGTGTGCCTGCCCCAGCGACGAATACTGCATCGGGTTTAGAGGCGATGATCTTCAGGATCTGGCCTGTGACGCTGGCGTCGCTGCGCGCATATACCTCGTGCGTCGTCAGCTGGATACCGGCTTGCGGCGCTTTTTCCTCCAGCACATTGTAGTAGCCTTCGCCATAGCCGTCAGCGAAGCCGATGTAGCCGAGTTTCTTGACGCCGATCTTGACCATGTATCTAAGGATTGCGGTGGTCATGATATCGTCGTTGGGCACGACCTTGAACACCCACTTCTTCTTGTCGTCCATCGGCTGAACGAGCACACCACCCGCGGCGAGTGTCAGCAGAGGCGTCTTGGCCTCGGCGGCGACGTCGATCATCGGCAGCGACACCGGTGTTAGCGACGAACCGATCAAGATGTCGACCTTGTCTTCCGCGATCATCTTGCGCGCATTCTGCGACGCCTTGGTCGGGTCAGATTGATCATCGAGCGCGACATAGGTGACTTTCTGCCCCGCGATCTCCTTCGGCAGCGCGGCAACCGTCTTGCTTTGCGGTTGTCCGAGCGCGGCGCCAGGGCCTGACGCGCTCATCGTGATTCCCACTTTGATTTGTGCTTGTGCGCTGCTGGCGCCCAGCAACGCGGTTGCCAGCACGGTCATCCAGAATTTACGTCGCAACATGAAGTCCTCCCCCTTGATTGTCCTGATGTTAGTACTCGTTGCTGCCGAGGCCGAGATAACTTTCGATCAGTCTCGGGTCCTGCGCGATCGCGGATGGCAGACCTTGCGTGGTGATCTCCCCCAACTCCATCACGTATGCGTAGTCGGCGACCTGCAGCGCAGCACGCGCATTTTGCTCGACCAGCAGGATGGATACGCCGCTCGCACGCAATTCGGTCAGGATGTGGAAGATGTCGCGCACAATGCGGGGTGCGAGCCCAAGGCTTGGCTCGTCGAGCATCAGCAGTGTCGGACGCGCCATCAGCGCGCGGCCTATCGCCAGCATCTGTCGCTCGCCGCCGGAGAGCGTTCCTGCAAGTTGCTGGCGCCGTTCCTTCAATCTCGGAAATCGAGTGAATATCTGCTCGAGTGATTCACTGCGTTCACCGCGCGAGCGCCGAATACCACCGAGTCGCAGATTATCCTCGACCGGCATGTCGCTAAACAGTTCGCGACGCTCCGGCACCAGGCACATCCCTGCCTTCACCCGCGCTTCCAGCGGAATCGATATCGCCGGTTTATCTTTGAAAATAATGGCACCACGCGCGTTGAGTAGGCCCATTGCAGCATTCAACAGTGTTGTTTTGCCAGCCCCGTTCGATCCGATGACGGTAACCAATGAGCCGGGCGTCACAACGATCGAAACATTATGAAGCGCCTGCGCCCGTCCGTAGGACACGCAGAGATCGCGTACATCGAGCAGCGGCATCGTCATTCCAAGCCTCCGAGATAGGCTTCCAGTACAGCCGGGTTCTGCCTGATATCCGCGGGTAACCCTTCGGCAATTTTTGTGCCGAAATCCAGCACCACGAGCTTGTTGGCCAGGCTCATGACGAAATCCATGTCGTGCTCGACCAGCAGAACGCTCATGCCCTCAGCGCGAACCTCGCGAAGCAATTTTGCCAAAGCCTTCTTTTCACCGACGCGGAGTCCCGCTGCGGGCTCGTCGAGCAGTAGCAGCGCCGGGTTGAGGCAGAGCGCGCGCGCCACTTCGACGAGGCGCAGTTGTCCAAGCGCCAGTGTTCCCGCCGGATTGAACGCGACGTCGGCGAGACCGACCCGCTGAAGCTCACGCTTCGCGGCAGCGAACAACATGGCTTCTTCGGCGCGATCGAGCTGCATGATCGAGCGCAACACGCCTGCGCGGCCAAGCAGATGTGCACCCAATGCTACGTTTTCGATCACGCTCATGTCGGGAACGATCTCGACGTGCTGAAAGGTTCGGCCGAGCCCGAGCCGTGCGGCGCGTTGCGGTGTCTGCGCCTGCAGAGGATGACCTTCGAACTGGATGCCGCCCGAAGTCAACGGAATCACGCCGGTGATCAGGTTGAATGTTGTGCTCTTGCCGGCGCCGTTCGGACCGATCAGCCCGATGATGCGGCCACTCTCGACGTGGAAGCTCACGTCGTTCACCGCAGTGAGGCCACCAAATTCCTTGCGTGCATCCATCACCTGCAGAAGCCGCGTTCCGAGTGCCGGCAGGTCGCGGGAAGACAGCTTCTTGCCATCGCGTGGCTCCGGCACTTTCGGCGGCGGCGGTGGGCCGAACAGGATCGGCCACAAACCATTGGACGCGGTCTGCAAGACCAGCACCAACACCGCGCCGTAAGCGATGGCGTCGAAATTTCCGGTCTGGCCGAACAACCATGGTAGCAGGTTCTGCAATTGATCGCGCAGCACGGTTATGCCTGCCGCACCGAGAATGGCGCCGTAGACGCGGCCCGCCCCGCCGAGCACCGCCATCAGCAGATATTCGGTGCCGGCATCGATGCCAAACGGGCTAGGCGATACAGAACGCTGGAAATGCGCGTAAAGCCAGCCAGCCAATCCCGCGAGCATGGCCGCGTAAACGAACACCATCAGTTTTGCAGCGGCGGTATCCACGCCAAAGGCTTCCGCCGCGCGCGTGCTTCGGCGGAGTGCGCGGATACCCCGACCGACGCGGCCGCCAAGCAGATTTTGTGTTGCGACCACCGCCAGCACCACCGCGACCCAAACGATGATGAAGAATTCCTTCGGATCGGTGAGTTGATGCGCGCCAATTTTCAGCGCGGGAATGCCGAGCAAACCATCGTGCGCGCCGAGCCAGCTCACATTGCCGAACAGATAAAAGAACGCGATGCCCCAGGCAAGGGTGGCGAGCGGCAGGTAGTGGCCGGACAATCTCACCGTCACCGCGCCGATGCCGGCGGCGACGATCATGGTGACGATCAACGCCGCTGGTAACGTGAGCCACGGCGAAATACCAAAGTACAACGTCAGAACGGCGGTGGTGTACGCGCCAAATCCGACAAATGCGGATTGCCCGAACGAGGTCATGCCGCCGACGCCGGTTAGCAGTACGAGGCCGATGGCAACGAGGCTGGAGATACCGATATAATTGAACAGCGTGATCCAATAATCCGGCAGGAAGCCGGAGAACGGCGCAATCAGAATTAGGATCGCGAAAACAATCGCGATGGCTCGCCCCCGTGTCGGCTTCATTCCCGGTCCTCCACGTGCGGTGCGTAAATCGAGCGCCAGGCCAACACGGGAATGATCAGGGTGAAGACCAGAACCTCCTTGAAATTGCTGGCCCAGAACGAAAACAGCGCTTCGGAGACGCCTACGCCAAGCGCCGCAATCACCGTAAGCGGATAACTCACGAGCCCCCCGATGATCGCGGCGACAAATCCCTTCAAACCGATGAGGAATCCACTGTCATAGAACACCGTCATCAGCGGGCCGATCAGCACGCCCGACACCGCGCCGAGCAGGGCTGCGATGGCGAACGAGAATTGTCCGGCGATCGACGTCGGTATCCCCACCAGCCGCGCACCAACGCGGTTCGACGAACAGGCGCGCAGCGCCTTGCCGAGCAAGGTGCGACCGAAGAACAGCGCGAACAAGACCAGCAGCACGGCGGTGATGATCAGCACTGCGACGCTCTGGCCAGTTACGACAAGACTGCCGAGCGAGAATGATGCATCGTACAGCGGCTTGGTCCCGCTCCCCTCCGGACCGAAAAACAGCAGGCCGAGGCCCATCAAGGAGAAATGCACGCCGAACGCAGCCATCAGCAGCACGAGCGGACTGGATTGCGCCAGAGGCTCGAATGCGATGCGATAGAGCATCGGCCCCATCGGCGTGATCAGCGAGATCGCGAGCAGGATGTCGACCGTCTGGCCGAGCTTGAGCGGCGCGAGCGCTTGCGTCAGCAAAAGCAGGGCGACCGGCAGAGCCAGATCGAGCAGCGCGATCCGGATCAGGCGGCGCAAGTTGATCTCGCGGAAATGCCACGCCACTTCGGTCACCGCAGCCATGACGCCCAGCGCCAGCAGCAGCCACGGCGTCGATGGCATTTGACCATTCTCCAGTGCGGCAACGGTAAGTGCAGCGAAGGCGACAAATTCACCTTGCGGCACGCAGATCACCCGCGTGACGGCGAAGACCAGCACCAGCGCAATCGCCACCAGCGCATATACCGCGCCGTTGATGATACCGTCCTGAAGCAGGAACAGAAATATTGTTGTATCCACCCGCCCTCGCCCCCGGATCGCGCGGTCCGCTGGATCTCGGGTCCGCGTCAACCTAGCAATAGCCTACGATCAAATTCACCAACCGACCACACGTTATGAATATTACGTTTTTATTTCAATAGGTTTTTTTGTAATTCACGATGGCTGAGCGACCAAGCGGCAGACCCATCTGCTCAAACTGCGAAGCAAGTCACCCAGCACGAAAAACACTGCTGCTGCAGGTCATTTATCCATCGTCATCGCTCGGCGCGGTCCGTGCGGCCGAAGCTCTATCCAGGATGGCGACTGCATACTATTGTCGCCTCGCCTGCGAATACCGTCGGCACAGTGGCGCTTTTTTCGCCACATCGATTGTGCTACCTGTAGATACCTGCATAGATTCTGGATTAGAGCCTTCATGACTATCCCCATTCCTTCCCTCGGCACGGTTGCGGAGAGAATTCGTGTCGTGCGCAACCATCTCTCGCCCTCGGAGCTCGCCGTCGCTAACGCGATTATCGAAGGATATCCGACGAGCGGGCTCGTTCCGATCGCCCAGATAGCCGCTGAGGCTCATGTAAGTGGCCCGACCGTACTTCGTCTGGTCAGCAAGCTTGGCTTCGATGGGTATGCCGAGTTTCACGCTGCGCTCAGAGCCGAAATTCAAGAGCGGATCTTCTCTCCGGTTGATGCCTATCCCTCGTCCAAGCGCGGCGGCAACGGATCGACACCCGCAGCAAAGGCCCTCGCTGCCTACCAGGAATGTCTTCGGTCAACATTTACTCATGTCGATGCTGCCGAGCTAAAGTCGGCCGTATCTGCTTTGTCAGATCCCAAGCGACCTATTTACCTGATGGGAGGTCGGGTAAGTTCTATTTTTGCCTCGCACGTTGCAACTTACCTGTCCCAGTTGCGCCGAAACGTCACGCAGATTCCCTCGGATGGTTTCGGCCGAAACTCTTGTATGCTCGATTTAGATCCGAAGAGCGTGGTCGTTCTTTTCGACTACCGGCATTATCAAGAGACCACCGTAAGTTGGGGCATTGAGGCGACGAAGCGCGGGGCTCACCTTATTCTTTTCACCGATCAGTATCTGTCGCCTCTTGCTCAGCATGCGACATCGCTGTTGACGTGCAGCACCAAGGGTCTCGACCCCTTCGACTCACTTGTGGGTGCCTTCGCCCTGACTGAGCTGATTATCGCGGAAGTTGCGCGGTCGATGGGCGCTCCAGCGAGAAAACGCCTGGCCGATATTCTTGCGTTTCAGCAACGGGATGAACAACAATCGTCTCGCGGCATGACCCCGCTTCAGAAGGGCCAGCAAGAACGATGAGCTGCACGCTTTGTTAGCCCGGGCCGCCACGGGCAGCCATCGCAGCGTTTGCGGCAAAGGCTGACTAGATGCGCGCAATCAGTGGAAGTCAGCACTTGCCGATCTCCAACGCGAGAACTTCACGTTCGCGGCCGATGTCTACAGCACAGCCCCGGAGAGATATGTTAAACAAAAATAGGCGCAGCTTCCGTCACCGGAAGCTGCGCCGCTTTCCCTGATGTTTCAGGCCGCCTTCGATTTTGCGACGTGGGTGGCGATCGCATCCATCAGCGCCGGGGACAAACAATCATAAGGCTCGAGCCCGAGTTCCTTGAGACGCGATCGAATGCCCGGCATCTCCGATGGGGCGACGCCAGATTCGATGACCGACGACACAAACGCCGCAAATCCCGGGGCCGCAGAGCCGGTTTCATCGAACAGTTCGGGGTGGATAAAGTCGAGGCCATAGAAAGGATGGGCCTTGTTCTCGATGCGGCCATACATGTGAGTGCCGCAGACCTTGCAGGCGTGTCGCTGGATCGCCGCGGACGCATCGACAATCTGCAACTTCTCTCCGTTCTCAAGCACCGTGACGCTCTCGCGCGGCACCACGGCGACGACCGAGAAAGTCGCACCTTCGGGTTTCCAGCATTTGGTGCAACCGCATGCGTGGTTATGGGCGACATCGCCTTTGATGCCGACCTTGACCGGTTTGTCCTTGCATTTACAGACCAGCGTCCCGCCGGGAAAGTTACCGGAACCCTTCTTTACGCCGGTGTCGATCGATGGGTGAATGTGTACAGTCATGGGCATTCCCTACTTGTTTGACGTTTTGGACTAGAACACCACGACCGAACGGATCGATTTGCCTTGGTGCATCAGTTCGAAGCCCTTGTTGATCTCTTCCAGCTTGAGAACGTGGGTGATCATCGGGTCGATTTCGATCTTTCCGTTCATGTACCAGTCGACGATTTTCGGCACATCGGTGCGGCCGCGTGCACCACCAAATGCTGAGCCTTTCCAGACCCGGCCGGTCACAAGCTGGAACGGTCGCGTGGCAATTTCCTTTCCGGATTCCGCCACCCCGATCACCACGGAGACACCCCAGCCGCGATGGCAGGCCTCGAGCGCCTGGCGCATCACGGTGGTATTGCCAGTGCAATCGAAGGTGTAGTCGGCGCCACCGTCTGTGAGCGCGACTAAGTGAGCAACAATATCGCCGATCTGGGACGGGTTGACGAAATGGGTCATACCGAAACGACGGCCCCACTCCTGCTTGTCACCGTTGATGTCGACCCCGATGATCTTGTCGGCGCCCACCATCCTGGCGGCCTGAATGACGTTTAGCCCAATGCCGCCAAGCCCGAACACGACTACGTTGGCGCCCGGGGTGACCCTGGCCGTGTTGACCACCGCGCCGACGCCAGTCGTCACGCCGCAGCCGATGTAGCAACTCTTGTCGAAGGGAGCATCTTCGCGGATTTTTGCCACGGCTATTTCCGGCAATACCGTAAAGTTCGAGAACGTCGAGCACCCCATGTAATGGAAGATGGGCTGCCCCTTGTAGCTGAAGCGCGACGTGCCATCGGGCATCAGCCCCTTGCCCTGCGTGGCACGGATAGCGGTACAGAGATTGGTTTTGCCCGACAGGCACGACTTGCACTGACGGCATTCGGGCGTGTAAAGCGGGATCACATGGTCGCCCGGCTTGACCGAAATCACTCCTGGACCGATCTCTCGGACAATTCCCGCGCCCTCATGCCCCAGGATGCAAGGAAAGATACCTTCGCTATCGAAGCCATCGAGCGTGTACGCATCCGTATGGCAAATCCCTGTTGCCATGATCTCCACCAGAACTTCACCGGCCCTCGGTCCATCGAGGTCGACTTCGACAATTTCAAGTGGCTTCTTGGCTTCGAACGAGACGGCAGCGCGCGATTTCATGATTTTTTTCTCCCGATCATCGAGAAGCTAAACGCTTCGCGGGATGGTGATAATCCAGGTTTTTCTGAAAACAGTTTTTCCAACCCGCAAAGATGAGGATCTGAATGCAAAGCTGGGAAGGTCTCGATGCGCTCGTAGCGGTCGCCGAAGCTGGCAACTTCACCCGTGCCGCCAGCCGCCTTGGTGTCTCGATCTCACAGGTCAGCCGGGAAATAACCCGGCTTGAGGAGCGCCTCGGTAGTAAACTTTTGGTGCGCAATACCAGACGTGTTGCGCTGACGGAAATCGGGCGGCTGTTTGAGCAACGCTGCCGTCAACTGATCGATGACCGTGAAGCGGCATTCGACTCCGTCACGTCCGGCAAAGACGCGATCAAGGGACTGATCCGCTTGACTTGCGCCATATCTTACGGCGAGCGGACAATCGCTCCGATTATCGGGCGATTCGTGGCCGAGCACCCCGAAATAAGCGTTGACATGGAACTCACCAACCGCGTGCTCGACTTGGTCGCGGACGGCATGGATCTCGCAGTGAGGATCGGTGAAGTCACCGACACTCGTCTTGGTCGAGTTCAACTTGGGTCAAGGTCGCTCCACGTGTGTGCATCTCCTGCCTACGTGGAACGTCACGGCGCTCCCACAAGCTCATCGGATATAGATGCCCATGCATGCCTGCTCGGAACCGCCCAACGTTGGCAATTCAAGACCGCAGGGCAGGACAATTATATCGCCCCACAGGGACGGTGGCGTTGCAATAGCGGCTTTGCAGTGCTGGACGCCGCAATTCAAGGCCTGGGGCTATGCCAGCTCCCCGATTTCTACGTGCAGGATCATTTACGCGACGGAACGCTGGTGGAACTGCTTGCCGAAGAACGCCCCGCGGATCAGGCGATTTGGGCGGTCTTTCCGAAGCGATCACCCCAGCCATCGAGGATCGCCGCCTTGATCAACTTCCTGCAAGAGAACATCTATCTGTCGCCCGAGGCCCGCAACGCTTGTAGCATATCTGCATCCGCAGCTCGCCTATTCCCAGTTTGATCGAATTCGAGGTGGTGGGGTCACCTGCTCACCAATCGAGCCTGAGTGCAGCGTCACTGCAGCGCATTCTAAGGTAGCCTCTTCGTTGTGCATAGAGCGGCTGAACAATGGTCCGCACGTTTATCAACCACCGAGTTTGAAGAATCTACCTTACGTTCTATGGCTGATGCGCCAATAGCCGTCTTTGTGAACCGGCTATCTCGCGAGATGGTCAAACGCGAAATAGCCGATTGCGCTTTAATCAGAGAGAAATGACGGACTTTCGTTGCTGTCCGTTCGAAATCCGGATTGGCCGCGCGATAGTCCTTCAACGCCGCGTCGACCGTGCTGGCTAATGCCCCCTGGTACAGTCAGGGCGCTGGTGTCGCTGATGGCGTTGCCAGCTTTGCGGAGTCCGATCCGCATAACTACCGACGTTGGACGTAAAGCTTGCCGTGGTGGAGCCTTGGTTGAGAACTGGCCGACGCTTCATGGATTTGGCAGGCTTTACAATTACCCGCCACCACCTGGCGCAAGATTGGCGTCGATCCACGCGGACACATCGGTGACAGGAATGGCGTGGCGCTGGTTGAACGTCCCGTCCTTGTTCCAGGCCACGCCACGCCCTTGGGCAAAAGCGGCGCGATACTTTCGCATCATGTTCTGCGGGTCGCGTGCAAGTTCCTCCATCAGAAACGACACGGTCCATTCCGAACGGCTGAATGGGCGATGCAGGGCCGCTTCAAGCTTGTCGGCGACCTCTCCGTAGGTCACGGTATCGCCGGCCAAAAACACAATCTCGTTTCGGATGGTGGGTTCGGCGAATACGATTGCAGCGGTCAGTGCTCCGATATCTTCAGGAGTGGTCAGTGTAACGGCGGTCTCGAGGTTGCCCAGCGCATGAACCTGGCTTTTTGCCAGGTCAACCACGCCAAACTCCGGCTCGAACAAATAGCTCATAAACATGCCGGTCGAGATGATGACCCACTCGGTATCCGTCTGGGCACGCAGCAGTTCACGCACGTCCAACTGTGCGTCGAAAATATCCTGCGGACCGCCGCGGCCGATCAAGTCGAAATCGACACCGAACTGCCATGGGAAATAGCGGGGAATGCCCGATTGCAGTGCGGCCTTCGCCAGTTTCATGGGTGTGTCGATGCCGGCGGCATAGCCGGCACAGCCGATCACAGTGTCATACTTTGCAAACACCGATGCGAGCTCATCGACCGAGCTCTTCACTAAATCGCCTATGACAATCTCAATTCCCAGGCTGCGGATGTCGGCGATATCCCGTTGCTTGGCCGGCGCATCGGACTCGACCGCACTGCCGCGCAGTAGCACGCTGATCTTGGCCCCTTTCACGTCCTTGGCACGACGCGCCAAATTCTTCAGGACCGGAAGACCGAGTTCCCCGGCTCCCAATACGAGGATATTCCGGGACTTAACGGCGGACATTGATGCGTTCATGACTTTAGCCTGTTCGGAAATTCGTTGTCGCCGTAACATGGCGGCGCATCGCCAAGAAGGGAAGAAGGCACATGGATGATACCCCGGTCAGAACGTTGGACCAAGACGCCATTCTCAGCTACTCCCAGACGGTCTGCGATGGCCTGAGGAACGATGATGACGGTTTGCGCCGGGAAGTTCTCGCCCATGCCGGCAACCGCTGGTCGCTCGGCGTCGTTCATACGCTCGGGGTGTATGGCCAGCTACGTCACGCGGAAATCGGCAGACGAATGCATGGTGTCACTCAACGGATGTTGACGCGTACGCTTCGGCAGCTGGAGCGTGATGGGCTGGTTCTTCGTCATGATTTTAGGGAGGTGCCCCCGAGGGTAGAATATGGACTGTCCGACACCGGGATGGAAATGCTGGTTCGCATGGTCCCGCTGTGGACCTGGATCGTCGAAAATGCTGACCGCTTCCGGAAAGCGAGGGGAGACTTCGACAAGACGCTCCTCGATGATAAGTCGTAGCATATTGAGTGCGGCAACGCCCGAACAGTCTCAGATTGCCGCCGCCGGACACAGCGCGGGCGATGGCAGGCTATGTTCGGACGTGAGAGTCACATTCCGCACGAACTCTGCTTAGCGGGTTTGGGGCCCCCCCCCCGAATCGAACCACCACCGCAACGGTGAACGGACAACCGCAACCGATCACGAGATAAATTCACTTACCGCTTCTAGAAGCGAGCACGTTCATATTTACTCGCCGCGACCGTGCGGTCGCGCGCCGCGATCGCAAGCTTGTTCACCGTGCCGAAATCGACGCCCACCAGCTGACCGTTGCGCTTGAGTATTTTGCCGCTCACCATCACGGTGTCGACGTTGCCGGGGTGCATGTTCGCCACCACAGCGCCGACCGCATTGTTGACCGGCGCGACGTTTGGACGGTCCGTGCGGAGCAGGATCAGATCGGCCTCCTTACCCGGCGTCAGCGTGCCGACCTTCCGATCGAGCTTGTTGGCGCGAGCTCCCTCAATGGTCGCGAATTCCAGCACATCGCGTGAGGTCAGGAGCTTCGGCAAGTTCTTCTCGCCCTTGATCCCGCGCTGGAAGACGTCGTTGCGCTGGAGCGCGAAGACCGTCCGCATTTGCGTGAAAAGGTCGCCGGGAACCGAGGTTTCGACGTCGATGCTGAGCGATGGCCGCAAGCCGAGATCCAGCGCTTTCTGAATTGGCGGCGTACCGTGCCCCATCATCATTTCCACGTAACCTGCCATCGATACCGTGCCGCCGCTATCGACCAACATCTTCCACTCGGTATCGTTCAACGTGCAGCAATGAATGTAGGTCGTATCGGGTTTGAGAACGCCCATCTCGCCGAGCTTCTGCACCGTACCGTTGATGAAGTTGCCGACGCCGACATGGATCGAAATAGGCGCACCGACATCGCGCGCGACAGCCCACGTCTCCGCGATCCGCTCTGGCGGTGCCGAGAGACTCGCCAGAAACAGCGTGAGAAGCTGGTCATCGCTGGAGAAGTATTGTTTGCGTAACCGGCGAATGTCATCCGGATATTTCTGTTTCGGATCCTGGCGGTAATCCGGCGACGCGTTCGACGGTGAGCCATAGGCGAACACAGCGCGTATTCCGGAATCCGCCAGGGCCTTGATGCAAGCGTCGGTATGTTCGGGGGTATTCTGGATGTGCGACCAGTCGAGAACTGTCGTGACACCGGAATCGATGGCGCCGAGCGCGCTTAGAAGGTTGGCCGCATAGCAATCGTCGGGCGTGTAAACCGGTCCGAGAACGCGCTGGATGATGCGGAAGTAGTCAGGCAACGAAGCATCGGGAATGATGTTGCGCAGAATGCCTTCCCACATATGACGATGCGTATCGACAAAGCCGGGCATCACGATGGTGTTTGAGGCGTCGATGATCTCGGCATCGTCGATGCTGATATTCGGGGCAATCTGCGCAATCTTGCTGCCTCGCACCAGCACGTCGGCGCTTTCGAAATCGCCGACCGCCTTGTCGAGCGAAATGACGCAAGCGTTCTTGATCAGGATCGGCCGACCCAAGGGGGGCGTCCGCGCGGACTGCTGGGCTCGCGCCGGACTGACCATGGCTGCAGCAGCAACAGGCGCGGCAACAGCTGCGGCAGCGCCCGTGCACAGGAATTGGCGGCGGGAGACCCCCGCCGGCGTGCAACAACCGCAACCACCGGCTAAGCCGCTATGGGGAAAATTAGTCATCGGATTTTTCCTCCAATCGCGCTTACTTAGTCGCGCACAATGCTTGAGTACAACATGTCTTTAAAGAAGTGACGGGCCTGGATGCGGTTGGAGGGTGCCTGAACCATCATGACAGCAACAATGCGGTCTTTGGGATCGACGGTGAAAGAGGTGCCGGCGATCCCAGGCCAGTTGAAATCTCCCGGATTGCCTGGAACAACGGCCATCCCGGCTTGGCGGCGAACGGCAAATCCCAACCCAAAGCCATATCCGGGACCGGCAACCGACGCGGTTGAGCCTCCCAAGCCTTGAATGTGGTCAGACGTCATAAATCTGATGGTCTTGGGCGACAGAATTCTCACTCCGTCCAGTTCGCCTTCATTCATCAACATCTGCGCGAAGCGGAAATAGTCGCTGGCCGTCGAGAACATACCATTGCTGGCCTTGCTGTAAGCTTTGTCAGTTCGCGTGGGCTCCACCGCACTCCACAGTCCCGACTTCATCCGGTCGGCATCATATGCGTCGGCCAGCCTGGTCAGCTTCGATGCCGGCACTTCAAATCCGCTGTCTTGCATGCGGAGCGGATCGAGCACGATTTCCTTCACCAGGCGATCTAACCGCTTACCTGTCATGCGCTCAAGCAGCACGCCCAAGACATCGGTCGACACTCCGTACTCAAACGCAGTGTTCGGTTGCTGTATGAGTGGGATAGCGGCAAGCCGGTTCAAAAACTCTTCCGGCGTGATGTTCGTCTGAATTCCGACTTTCGTGTATTCCTTCGCAATCGTCTTCACGTGCTCAGGTCGAGAAGGGTCTTGAGCCGCGAAAGCATACGTGAAGCCGGACACGTGACGGAGCAGGTCATAGATCGTGATGGACCTGACCAAAGGCACGGTTTCGCCCGACTTGGGATCGACAACCTTCAACACCTTGAGTTCAGGAAGAAGCTTGTCGACAGGATCGTCGAGATTGAACAGACCCTGCTCCCAAAGCGCCATGGCGGTCACGTTCACAACCGGCTTTGTCATGGACATGATCCGGAAGATCGCATTGGTAGGCATCGGAGTCTTGCCGGCCTGATCCAGGGTCCCATGAGCCTCGAAATGGACGAGACGACCATCGCGGGCAATCAAGGTTACCGAGCCGGGCCAGGCTTTTTCGGCGATCTTGCGGTCCAGTCCCGTAGAAAGACGTTGAAGCCGTTCGGCAGAAAATCCAAGTTTGATCGCCGCGCCTGACATGGACTTCTGGTCATCGGCTCCATAAGCAGGCAGGGAGAGATCATAGGCGCTCAGACCGCTAAGTGTGAGCGCAACAAGAGTATAGGCTACACGTATCCGCTTCATCGGGCGCTCCATCTTGAAAATTTTAAAACACACCAAATTCAATCGCTATCTTGCTCACAAGGCTGCCGCCAAAGTATCTTCGAGTCAAGATATTTTATCTTTGTGTAAAGCTATCTCGCTCGGCTTGTCCGCCTTTTGCGAAACAAGCGCCGTTCGGCATCGAGCAGTCAGGCCCGCGCTCGATGAACATGCACAATGCAACACGCCCTCCCACTGTAAGGGAATGCGTATTCGCAAGTTCATTGACGCGATCGGGTGACTTGGGCCGAGGTAATACGAAGCGTCCACTAGAAACAGATTCGTGCGGACTACTTTCTAATACCTGGAATGCCTGACGGGATTAGCGCTCAATCCATTCCTAAGAACTGACCTGCTCGACCGAAACCAGCAGCTTCCGCAGCAACCGGGTCAGCGTCTGGCGCTCGCTGGCCGTGAGAGTCTGGTCGACCGAACGCGACAGCTCAAAGTGCTGGGCAATCGCTTTATCGACCGCGTTTCGCCCCTTCGCCGACAGCGTAATCCTCGCGCCACGTCCATCGTCAGGATCCTGGCGCCTGACGATGAATCCATCCTGCTCGGCACGGCGCAGTCTCGCGGTAAGTCCGCCCGACGACAGCAGGCATTCCGCGTAGAGATCGGTGGGGCGAACGCCCAACGTACCGTCGGCCTCGCGGCGGTAAATCGTCAAAAGCAGATCGAACAATTCCCAATTGAAGCCCTGTTCCTGCAGCGCCGGCTCGATGGCGCTGCGCATGTGAACGGACAGGCGAATAATCCTGCCGACGACATCAAGGTGGCCAGCGTCGAGATCCGGCCGGCGACGGCGCCAACCACTAATAATCTCATCAATCGAATCATTGCTCATGCTGCTGAGCATACAGGCAGAAAGGCACAATAATATGCAATTTCATTTATCTTACCACCGACCTATTTTATCTTGACTCAAAGATAGTTTGGTCCCACGCTTGGGCAACTCGTCAGTTCCATATTGACGGTAACGCGTGCGACGTCCCCAAGGAAACGAACATGACCGCCAACCCGGCCTTTGCAACTTCGCCGACCAATCCGCATATCAAGGAAATCCAGACCCAGCCGGAGCGGAAGCGCGACATGCCCTATGCGCCGGCGATCCGGGTCGAGGTTCCGTGCGGCATGCTGTACATCTCGGGCGCGACGCCTTCGCCGCTCTATCACAAGCATCCGCACGTGCTGGACGAGCACAACCACCCGAATTCGATCGAGGATCAGACCCACCGCGCCATGATGACGATCCAGTCGATCCTGGAGCACGAAGGCTTGGCCTGGACGGATATCGTCAAGGTGACGAAGTATCTCACCGATATCCGCGACCAGGACGGCATGGTGAAGGTGATGAAGGAATATTTCGGGGATTGGACGCCCGCCAGCACGACCATCTGCATCAACCAGGCTGTCGACTCAGGGCGCCCGCGTCGAGCTAGACGTGATTGCCGCGATTCCCCCGCGCAAGTAGACGCCAGGACCTCCCGCCGGCCCCGGGTCCAGGGTCGAACGAGGCCGACAGATGATGCATGGCACCGACGTTCAGGACAGCCGAGAAAATCACGCCGGGCATGCCACTGCGGGCGCAGCGGCCGTGCCGCTGTTGTGCCTCAGCGGAATCGACAAGTCGTTTCCGGGCGTCCACGCGCTGAAGAACGTCTCTCTCGATATTCATGCTGGCGAAGTGCATGTCATTCTCGGCCAGAACGGCGCCGGGAAGTCGACGCTGATCAAGGTGCTGTACGGCGCCTATGCCGCGGAGCGCGGCCAGATCGCCATCGAGGGGCGACCGGTCACGATTGCCCGCCCCGCCGATGCCGCCGCGCTCGGCATCGCGGTGATCTTCCAGGAATTCTCGCTGGTTCCCTATCTGGACATCGCGCAGAACATCTTTCTCGGCCGCGAAGCGAAGTTCAGTCGTTTCGGTCTTGTCGATGCCGCCGCCATGCATGCCGCGGCCCGCATCATCCTCGACGATCTCGGGCTCGACTACGATACCCGGTCCTATGCCGCCGAGCTTGGCGTGGCGCAGCAGCAGATGGTGGAGATCGCCAAAGCGCTGTCGCAAAATGCACGCGTACTGGTGATGGACGAGCCGACCGCCGCGATCTCGGAGCGCGAATCCGAGCGGCTGTTCCAGACCATCGCCCGCTTGACCGAACGCGGCGTCGCCATCGTCTACATTTCCCATCGCATGAAAGAAGTGCAGATGCTCGGCGATCGCATCACCATCCTGCGTGATGGAGCCGTGGTGACAAGCCTGCTGCGCGGTGCCATGAGCCAAACCGAGATGGTTGGCGCGATGATCGGCCGCGCTTCCGGATCCCAGCTGGCGCGTACACCTCGCGCACCAGGGGACCCGGTCCTGTTCGCCGCGGGCATCAGCACCGCAAAACTATCGGATATCTCTATCGAGATCCGCGCCGGCGAAGTGGTGGGTCTCGCGGGACTCGTCGGATCCGGGCGCACCGAAGTCGTCCGCGCGCTATTCGGCGCAGATCCCATCACCAGCGGCGAGATCGCGTGGCTGGGAGCGCCCGCGCCCGGCACGCTGGATGCGCGGGTGCGCGCCGGCATGGCGTTGCTGCCCGAAGACCGCAAGCAGGAGGGCCTCGCATTGGCCCTCGACATCCGCGACAACGCGACCATTGCCTCGCTGTGGCGCAGCTTCACCGCCAGCTGGTTCTCACCGGCCGTCGCGGAGCGCGACACCCGCAAGCTGATCGAGCAGCTGGCCATCGCCGCCCATGGCACGCGCCAGACCGTTCGCACCCTCAGTGGCGGCAACCAACAGAAGGTCGTTCTGGCGAAGTGGCTCGCCGCCGGCGCCAAGCTGTTTTTGCTCGACGAGCCCACCCGCGGCGTCGATATCGGTGCCAAGGTCGAGATTTATCGCCTTATCGACCAACTGGTCGATGGCGGCGCCAGCGTCGTCGTCATCAGCTCGGAATTGCCTGAGCTCGTACAACTGTGCGACCGGGCCTACGTGATGCGCGACAATCGCATCGTCGGCCATCTCGTGGGCGACGCGATGACGGAACGGGCCATCCTCGAACTAGCGGTGCATCAATGAATGTCCTGACGGAGCCCGCGCGCGGGCCGAGCCTCATGCAACGCCTCGGCGCGGTGCCCGGCGCGGGTATTCTGCTGGTGCTGATGTTCGTGCTGTTTACGCTCGCCAATCCGCGATTCCTGTCGCAGACTAATCTCGTCAATGTCGGCCTGCAGACGTCGCTCCTGCTGATGATCGCGCTACCGATGACGCTGATCATCCTTACCGAAGGCCTTGATCTGTCTGCGGGAGCCTTGCTCGGGCTTAGCGGCGTCATCGTCGCCGAGGCGCTGCTCGCCGGCTGGGGAATAACTGCAGCCTGCGCGCTTGCGCTCGCGGTCAGCATCGCGTTCGGTGCCCTCAACGGCGTGATGATAGCCTATCTCGCGCTGCCCGCCTTCGTCGTCACGCTGGGCACGATGGGCCTGATGCAGGGCATCGCGCTGGTCATCACCAATGGCGATCCGGTTGGCGGCTTCACGCCCACCATCGAGACGTTCTATCGATCGCAGCTCGGGGTTGTTCCGACGCCAATTGCCATCGCCGTGATCCTCTATGCCGCGCTCTGGCTGCTGTTATACCGAACACGGCTCGGCAACTATGTGATCGCCATCGGCGGCAACAAGGATGCGCTGCGTCTGGCAGGGATTAGCGCCAATCTCGTCCATCTCGGCGTCTATATGCTCGGCAGCGCGATCATCGGACTATCCGCGGTGCTGTTGATCGGACGCACCAATTCGGCTCACCCGACCGTCGGCATCGGCATGGAATTCGAGGCGATTGCCGCGGTGGTCCTTGGCGGCACTTCGTTCGAGAAGGGACAGGGCTGGCTGTTCGGCGCGGTGCTCGGCGCACTCGCCATCACGGTGCTGCGCAATGGCCTCAACATCCTCTCCATCGACTCGTCGCTGCAGGTGGTGTGCATCGGCATCCTGCTGATCCTCGCTTTGCTGATCGACCAGGCGCGCAAACAATGGCTGAGGCAGCCGACATGACAATCTCCGCAACGCCCCACGTCCGGCCTGCACGACTTTCACCAGACGCGGCTGCCCTGCTTGGTCGTGTGTTCCTGATCGTGCTGATCGCCGGCGCGCTCAGCGCTGTCGATCCCGGCTTCGCGTCGGTCAGCAACCTGCTCAACTTGCTCCGACAGGCGAGCCTGCTGTTCCTCGTTGCCTCCGGCCTCACCCTGGTGATCATTGGCGGCGGCCTCGATCTGTCGGTGGGCGCCAATCTGACGCTGTCGGCCTGTCTCGCAGCCGCCGCAATCAAGTCCACGGGCAATCCATGGTACGGCGTCATTGTCGCCATCAGCACGGGAACGCTGATCGGCTTTGCCAACGGGCTGATGATCAACCGGCTGCGGCTGCCGCCTTTTCTCGCCACTTTCGGCATGCTGTGGGTCGCCCAAGGCATGGCTTACTGGTTCATGGCCGGGCAGACCATCTACGGCATGCCGATGTCATTTCGCTATTTCGGCACCGGATTCTTGCTTGGCGTGCCGCTGCCGATGTGGATCACGCTTGTGATCTGTGTCGCCTGCAGCGTGCTTCTGCGTCGCACCACCTTCGGACGGGAAGCCTACTTCATGGGGGCAAACCAGACCGCGGCATTCCTGTCCGGCGTTCCCGTCGAGCGACGCCGGCTCCTGCTCTACGTGCTGAGCGGCCTGACCGCCGGCGTCGCGGCGCTGGTGTACCTCGCACGGCTGAACGCTGCCGAGCCCGGCATCGGCGAGCCGCTACTGCTGCCGGCCATTGCGGCCGTGCTGGTCGGTGGCACCTCGCTGTTCGGCGGCAGCGGCAACATCGTCGGCACAGTGCTCGGCGCGATCCTGCTGACCATCATTGTCAACGGCCTCAATCTGCTCAACGTCGCCGCGACCTGGCATCCGCTGGTCAACGGCGCCGTCGTGCTGATCGCCATCCTCGCGGACCTCGCCATCAGCAGGCGCCGCTCCGGAGGCACCTGAATCGACCACGTCACTTTTCGCCATCCACAAACCAAAAGGGGCCATCATGCGAACCACAAGACCACTTCGATGCGTTGTCGCCGCGCTGATCTGCGGCACCCTGTCCCACTCGGCCGCCCTGGCCGACGGCGAAACAATTGCGGCATTCACCAAGAACCAGGTGGACCCACATTTTGAAGGCGTGCGGGCCGGCGTCGCACAAATGGCGGCCAAGATGAATGCGACGGTCAAGAACTACACGCCGACCAAGCCCAACAACATCACCGAGGGCATGTCGCAGCTTGAGGATGTCGGCGTCACAAAGCCGAACCTGATGCTGTTCATGCCGATCGACGCCAAGGCGCAATTGCCGACCATCAAGCGTCTGATCGAGTCCGGCCTGCCGATTATCAACTATAACGACCGCGGCGGTGATGCTCCGTATCTCTCCTATGTCGGCCAGGACGACTACAAGCTCGGCTATGAAATCGCAAAGACCCTGTTCGATCATCTCGGCGGCAAGGGCAATGTGGTTATTCTCGAAGGCGTCAAGGGTTCGACCACCGGTGACGAACGCAAGCGTGGCTTCGACGCGGCCGTGAAGGATTATCCGAACATCAAGGTGCTGGCCTCGCAGCCGGCAAATTTCCAGCGCCTGCTCGGCATGCAGACGATGGAAAACCTGATTCAGCAGTTCAGCAATATCGATGGCGTGATCTCCGCCGCCGATGCCTCCGCGCTGGGCGCCATCGAGGCACTCAACGCCGCCGGCCGCAAGAATGTCGCCGTGGTTTCCATCAACGGCGTGCCGGAAGCGGTCGAAGCGGTGAAGGCGGGCACCCTGCTGGCGATCGCTGAATTCGACGGCTTCAAGATCGGCTGCGTCGCCACCGCAGTTGGACTGAATGCGATCCGCGGCAAGAGCGCGCCGAAGCAGATCACCATTCCCGGCGCCATCATCACCAAGGCGAACTACGCGCCCTGGCTCATTCCCTACAAGGACCGGACCTGCCCCGCGCCCGACGCCTATATGACGAAATAAGCGTCCGGCCTCCGGATTTGTCATGCGACCGACGGGCCGGCTCGATGCCGGCCCGTCGCTATTTGGGCGGCAACTCCGCCGACACCGCGACGAGTTTGCCGTAGCGCTCGGCATCGCTGCGCAACTCCGCCTCGAATAGCTCCGGCGTCGAACTGGCGATCTCAACGGCCTGCACGGCGAACTGCTTGCTCAACGCGGGATCGGCCAGCGCTTCGGCAACGTCGCGCGCGATCTGGCTGACGATGGATTTTGGCACTGTGGCGGCGGCGAGCATACCAAACCAGCTATCGTAGACAAACTCCGGCAGACCGGCCTCGGCGAAGGTCGGCACATCCGGCAATTGCGGCATTCGGCTCTTGCCGGTGACTGCCAGCGCGCGCAGCTTGCCGGCCTGGATGGAATCCCCACTGACACCGAAATAGGTGAAGGCGAGATTGGTGTCGCCACGCATGATGCTCATCGACGATTCCGGCAGGCCGCGATGCGGCACCAGCACCATCTTCGTCCCCGTGAGATGCTTGAACAGTTCGGCGGCAATGCCGGTCGCACTGCCGACACCGGCCGAGCTGTAGCTCAGTGAATCCGGCTTGGCCTTGGCTGCTGTGATCAGTTCGGTCAGCGTCTTGTAGGGCGCATCGGGCGGCACGATCAGGATCGCGGGGGTCGAGCCGACACGGCTGATGGTTGCGAAATCCTTGATCGGGTCGAAGCCGAGGTTCTTGTTGATTACGCCAACTACGCTATGGCCGTTCGAGGTCAGCATGATCTGGGAGCCATCCGCCGGCCCCTTGGCGATGCTGCTGACGCCGGCGATGCCCGGCCTGTTCTCAACGATGACCTGCTGCTTCCATTTTGCCGTCAGTCGCTCGGCCACGGCCCTTGCGAGAATGTCGGTAAGGCTGCCGCCGGAAAACGGCACAACGATGCGAACGAGCTGATTGGGATAAGCCTGCGCAAGAGCGGAGCTGCCGGTAATAGCCGTCGTCGCGGCAAGGCCGGCACCGATCATGAATTGTCGGCGGTCCATTATATCCTCCCTGTGTTGAAGTGCCGGGCTTTCAGCCTCTGGCGGAGTTGGGCAGTGGCATTGCAAGCAACACCACAGCCGGTCGTTTCGTCTCATTGCGCAAGGCGCGCGTCTCGTTGGGCGCGATGCGACAGGAATCCCATTGACCGAGCGTCGCTTTGCCCTCCGGCGTCTCGAACGTCACTTCGCCATCGAGCACGACGTAGAATTTCTCTTCCGGCGAGGCGGATGGCGTGATGCCGCCGCCCGGCAGGATCTGGCTCATGCCGAGCCACATCACATCGCTCGGGCCGGCATCGCGGCCCTGGAGACGGAGCATCCGCATGTCCGTATGGCCGGGAGCCTCGTAGCGAGGGGCATCATCGAGACGGACGACATGCATGACGTTTACTCGTTGGGTTGGAAGATGAGACGATCGCGCGACGAGCCGAGCACGGCGACATAGGCCTCTGCCGCGTGCGCCAGCGGATAGATCGCATCCGGCTTGATCGGATACGGCTTCAGAGCGCCGCTCGCGAAGCCGGGCACCAGATCGCGCAGAATTTCAGCAGCCTCCGGCGACGACAGCGACAGCGAGTCGACACCGAAAAACGTGTGCTTGCCGCGATAGAAGGCGAAGATATCGAACGGTACGGTCGTTTTGTTGGACGCGATGAAGATCTGGCGACCGAGATGCGCGAGGGATTTGGTGCCTGCTTCGTAATAGGCTTCGCCGACGGTGTTGTAGACGATATCGACGCCCTTGCCGCCGGTGAGTTCGCGCACCTTGGTTGCGACGTCATCGCGGCTGGAATTGATGACAGTGACTTCGCCATGGGCATCGCCCACATATGGCTCGTCCTTGCGCACGACGCCGATCACGCGGGCGCCCTGCCATGACGCGATCTGGGTGGCGGCCTGGCCGACCTTGCCGTTGAGACCGAGGATCAGAACGGTCTCGCCCGGCTTCGGCATGCCGGTCCGGCGGAAGCCCTCCTGTGCGGTGACGAAGGGCACACCGATGCCCGCGGCTTCCGCCAGGCTGATATTCGCGGGCTTTTCCACCAGCGCCGACGCCTCGACCACCAGATGCGTGGCATGGGTGCCGTCGCGCCGGATGCCGAGTTCGCCGGACGAGCCGAACACCTCCTTGCCGATCAGTTCGGCCGGCCCGTCGATGACGACGCCGGCAAAATCGCGGCCCGGCGTCCGTGGAAATACGGCATGCGGCATCAATCCGAGCGTCGCCTTGGCGTCCGACGGATTGATTGCAGCCGCCTTGATCTCGACCAGCGCATCGCTCGGGCTTGCACAGGCGAGCGCACGCCGCTCGATGCCGAGTATAACGCTCTCGATGCGCTCGGCCTTGGCGGCGACCCGCAGACAGGTGGCAGTCACGTTGGCGAATGTCGTCATTCCGATCCTCTATATGATGTCATGCGGCGCGTCGGATTCGATCAGTTGCCCGGCAGGTCGAACAGCGCACGGGCCTCTGCGGGCGTCGCAATCTGCACGCCGAGTTCCTCGATGATCCGCCGCGCCTTCTCCACCATCGCCGCATTGGACGGGGCCAGCACGCCACGACCGAGCATTACCGCATCTTCCAGACCGGTACGGGCATGACCGCCTGCCAGCACCGACTGCGCAACCATCGGGAAAGTCGCGCGACCGATGCCGATCGCGGTGAAATGCGCATCCGCCGGCAGCAGACCGCGCGCGTAGAGCACGGTCTCCGGCGACGGCTGGAGACCGTATTTGACGCCCATCACGAAAGAGGTCAGCGCCGGGCCGCCGCCCAGCGTGCCGTCAGCCAGAAGATCATGCAGCAGCGCAATGTCGCCGGAATCGAACAGTTCGATCTCCGGCTTGACGCCGGCCGCGCGGATCACCTTCGCCATCCGCCGCACATTGGCGGGCGTGTTGATCACCACCTGCCCGCCGGAATTCATGGTGTTGAGATCGAGCGTGCAGATATCCGGCTTCAGCGCGGTGATATGCGCGACGCGCTCTTCCGGATTCATCAGCGTGGTGCCGGCCGCGGCAACCTTCGGATCGTCCTGCGACGGCACAAAGCGGCCACCGGGACCTGTGGTGATGTTGAGGATCAGGTCGCGGTTGCGGGCACGGATGCGGGCCACGACGTCCTGATAGTATTCGAGCTTCATCGACGGCGCGCCGCTGCCCGGTTCGCGCACATGGATGTGCGCGACCGCGGCGCCCGCATCCGCGGCGCCGAGACACGCATCGGCAATTTCTTCCGGCGTGATCGGCAGATGCGGCGTCTGGTCCGGCCGTGTCAGATTGCCGGTGACGGCGCAGGTGATAACAATCTTGCCGAGGATCGGGCGCATCGGTCTCTCCTTACAACGCCCGGCCGCCATCGACGACGATCAGCGAGCCGGTGGAATAGGTCAAGTGCGTTGCGCAGGCGGCGATGGCGCGGCCGACATCCTCGGCCGTCGCGACACGCCTGAGCGGGATGGTCAGCGCGACCTTTTCCAGCGCAGCCGCATCGCGGCCCGGCACGAAATCGGTGGCGACCACGCCGGGCGACACCGACATCACGCGCACCGCCGGCGCCAGCGCGCGCGCCAGCGACTTGGTCATGGTATCGATGCCGGCCTTGATGGCGGCATAAGCGAGATTGGAGCCGACGCCGCTGAGGCCGGCGATCGACGAGACACTCACGATCAGCCCATCGCCTGACGCTTTGAGAAGCGGCGCGAAGGCGCGGATGGCGGCAAACTGCCCGCGCCAGTTGACCTTGAACATATCGTCGATGCAGTCATCGGTAAGCGCGTCGAGATCGGCGATAGGAATCGGCCTAGTGTAGCCGGCGCTGTTGACGAGGATATCGCAGCGACCGAGTTCCGTTGCGACCTCCGCGGCCAGAGCGGTCAGCGTCGCGGTTTCCTCGACCACGGCGCGTCGCGCGAAATGCCCCTGCCCCGGCAGCCCCGCAAGCAATGTGGTCGCGGCAGCTTCGTCCGAACGCCAGGTCACGACGACCGTTGCGCCTTCGGCCGCAAGCATCCGCGCGGCCGCGGCACCGATGCCGCCGGAACCGCCAATCACCACCGCAACCTTGCCAGAGAGAGAATTCGTCATCGACAGCTCACTTGATAGGGGGATGAGGTAGCACGGCTTCGCCGGGCTCCATCACGAACGTGTAGTTCAGGCTGAACCAGTCACCATCGACGTCGGGGGCGGGCGGCGTGCCCTGGCCCTTGCGGAAATCGCCGATCAGCGCGCGCGTCACGCCGAACACGACGTCGCTCTCCAGGTGCTGGTCGTCATCGACGAAGACCTGGGTGATCAGCGTTTTGAAACCGGGCTTGTAGGCGAGAACATGCAGATGTGCGGGGCGATACGGATGCCGCTTCTGCGCCGCCAGCATCTCGCCGGTCGGCCCATCGGTCGGCACCGGATAGCCCGCCGGTTTGACGGAGCGGAAGCTGAAACGGCCATTTTCATCGGAGATGAAGACGCCGCGCAGATTCATGTCGGCCTGGCCGGCATCCTGGTTTTCATACATTCCAGATGGTGAGGCCTGCCAGACATCGACCCGCACGTTGGACATCGGTCGTCCCTGCCCGTCGCGAATGTTGCAATCCACGAACAGCGGCGCTCCCGGCGTCGGCGAGCGCAGGATCGACGCGCCATTTTCCATTTGCGGCGCGTTGGCGCGCCAGAACGGACCGAGCAACGCCGCCGCGGTCTCGCTGGCGCCGTCCTGCCCGTTGTTGAGGAGGCACACGAGAGTCGATAGCCCGATCGCGTCGCTGAACAGCACAGCCTCGTTATGAGCGTCGTTGGTGGCCTGGCCAATGCGGTTAAGGAAATCGATGGCAAATTCGAATTCAGCCTCGGTCAGCCGAACTTCGCGCGCAAACGCATGAACATGACGAACAAAGGACGCCATGACCGTTCGCAATCGATCGTTAGGCGCCCCACTCATCGCGCCAATCACGACGCCGGTAACATCTTCCTGTTTTGAGATGATCATAACCACTCCCCCGACCGGCAGTTTCTCGTTGTCTTCAATGCGCAATCGATTGCACAAATAATGCAATCGATTGCGCATGTCAATAAAACTGCATAATGTTCGGAGCGTGGGTAAACTGACGACGATCAAAGACCTTGCGCGCGAAGTGGGGGTTCACCCTTCGACGGTATCCCGTGCCTTGGACCCTCTCCGACGCGAACGGATCGGCGAGCCGGTGGTGCGCCGCATCCTCGAGGCTGCTGTCCGACTTGGCTACCGCCCGGACACGGTGGCCGCAAGCCTGCGTGGCGGGCGCTCGAACATGGTCGCGATCATTGTTCCGGATATCGCCAATCCAGTGTTCTCGCCGATCATCAGCGGCCTCGAAAGCGTGCTGTCGGCGCGCGGCTATGCATTGATCGTCGCCGACCCGCAGCCGCGCGGATCGGGTGACGGCGACATCATTCAACGGTTGGTGTCGCGCCGCGTGGATGGTCTTGTACTCGCCAATGTCGCGCTCGAAGACGAGACAGTCGCGCGTTGCGTGGACTGGCGGCTTCCTGTCGTGCTCGTCAATCGCGCGGAAACGGAAGCGCGCGTGCCGTCGGTGGTGCCTGACGACGTGGCCGGCATGCGACTGGCTGTCACCCATCTGCTCGACCTGGGACATCGCCAAATTGTGCACCTTGCCGGCCCCCAGACGGTCTCGACAGGCTCCTTGCGTCGTCGTGGCTTCATTGACGCCATGACTGCGGCCGGCCTTGCGCCGATCGAGGCTGACGTTGAACAAGCCGAGGCATTTACGCGCGAGGCAGGACGCATCGCGGCACGAAGGCTGCTGGCGAGACGGCCGCAAGCCACCGCGATCGTCGCTGCGAATGACCTCCTCGCGCTAGGCGTGTATGAGGCATTGCGCGACATCGGACGACGATGCCCGGACGACCTGTCGGTGATCGGACACAATGACATGCCGCTGGTGGATCTCGTAGAGCCGCCGCTGTCCACGGTACGCATAAGTCACCGCGAGATGGGCGAAGAAACCGGCAAACTGCTGCTCGATCTTATTGAAGGCGTCCGTACCGACGCGCCTCGCGTGGTCACGCCTCCGCTGCTCGTCGCGCGCCGCTCGACGCGCGCATTGCGGCCTCTGCTGTAAGCCAAGAACGCCTGATGTAGCGGTTTGGCTCGCTCGGGAGTGGTCGAGATGGCCGGCACGAGATCGGACTGCCGCCGAATGGACTGATGCCCGCGCCGAGTTTGGCTGCTTGGCCCTGAAAACGGCGCGGCGAGCGATCGTTCGTCGTCAGGCAATTACGCTAAGTGTTTTGATGGGTTAGGTATCACCATCTTCCTCGACGGCGAGCAACGGTATTTCCCATTCCAGCTCGACGCATACGATTGCTTTGCGCCAGAAGCTGCCGTCTACCAGGCTATGTGGTGGGGCGTTTGACGGGGACTTGCCATTGATTGTTTCATTCGAACTCATTCTTCCGGTGCCGAGAGGAGCCACGGTCAAATGACGCTCACTCTGCTCGGCGACGATGCCGTCATTCAGTATGGAAGTCTGGAACGTTGCGGTTCAACTCAAGGCGCGAGAAACTGCACGAGTTTTGGATCACTGCGCACCTGATCCGCGGGGCCCGCCAGCGCGACACGGCCGCGATCCAGCACGTAGGCGGTGCTGGCCACGCGCAGCGCCAGGTCCAGGTGCTGCTCGACGATGACCACAGCGATGTCCTTCGCCAGCAGGATCAGCCGCTCCGTAATCTCCTCGATGACGCCGATCCAGACGCCTTCGGTCGGCTCATCGAGCAGCAGGATACGCGGTTCCGACAACAGCGCGCGGCCGATTGCCAACATTTTTCTTTCGCCGCCCGATAGCGTGCCTGCGGCCTGGTCGAGGCGCTGGCCCAGTTTCGGAAAGATCTCCAGCACGCGATTCACCGCGCCGCTGTCGCGGTTGGTCAGCGCGCCGACCGCAAGATTGTCGCGAACCGAGAGTCTCGCGAACACCGCATGCTCCTGCGGCACATAGCCGACGCCGGCGCGGATACGCTGCTCGGTCGGCAACCGGCTGACGTCGCGGCCGTCCAGACTGACGGAGCCACCCAGCACCGGCAGTTCGCCGACGATCGCCTTCATCAGCGTGGTCTTGCCGGCGCCATTGCGTCCGAGGATCGCAACGCCGCCGCGCCACGGCACGCTGAGCGTGACACCGAACAGCACCTGGCTGCGGCCGTAACCGGCGTCGAGATTCTGGATGTCGAGGAATTTGTCTTCAGGCACGGCGGAGATAGACCTCCTGGACGCGGGGGCACGACTGGATCTGCGCCACGGAGCCGCTGTTAAGCACCGCGCCCTGATCGAGCACGGTGAGCCGGTCGCAAATGTCGCGGATGAAATCGAGATCGTGCTCGACGATCACCAGCGAGCAGCGCGCCTTGATCGGCGCCAGCAATTCGCCGGTGACGCGGCGCTCCTCGAGGCTCATGCCGCCGGTCGGCTCGTCGAGCAACAGAAGTTTCGGCTCCGGCGCCAGCGCCATGGCGATCTCCAGCCATTGCTGTTGGCCGTGCGACAGCGCCGAGGCTGGGTCCGACGCGCGGTCGGCGAGGCGAAACTGCTCGAGCATCGCCATCACCTTGTCATGCAGGATGCCGCGACTGCGCGATAAAACGAGACTCGCGAGAGACGTCTGTGCCTGCAGCGCCAGCAGGACGTTGTCATACAGCGTCAACGCCGGCAGCACGCTGGTGATCTGGAATTTCAAACTCATGCCGGCTCGGGCGCGCTCCGCCGGCGAGAAGTTGGTGATGTCGCGACCGCCGAACGACACCGCGCCCCTCGTCGGGATCTCGGCACCGGCGATGCATTTCATCAGCGTGCTCTTGCCGGAACCATTGGGACCGATCAGGCCGTGAAATTCATTGTCTTCGATGGTCAGGTCGGCGCCGTTCAGCGCCGTCAGCTTGCCGAAAATCTTCACCAGTCCGCGCGCTTCAAGAAGGGCCATGATGTCCCCGCTTCGATGCGCGGCCGAAATTCCCGACCCGCTCGCGTTCGCTGAAAATCAGGCTGACGAGGCCGGCCGGGCGGAACAGGATCACCAGCAGCAGCAGCGTGCCGAGAATGATCGGCCAGATGTCCTGATAGGAGTTCGACAGCCAGAAGCTGACGGCCTCGATGACGACGGTGCCGATCACCGCGCCGATCAGCGTGCCCGCGCCGCCGAACAGGACATACAGCACGACCTGCGTCGACATCACCACGCCCAGCATGTTGGGCCACACAAAACCCTCGTGGAAGGCGTACAGGCTGCCAGCGAGGCCGGCCACGGCGCCGCTGAACGAGAAGATGATCGCCTTGAGGTGCTGCACCTTGTAGCCGAAGAAGGCGATGCGCTGCTCGTTCTCGCGTAGGCCGGCAAGTGCCAGGCCGAACTGCGAGCGCACCAGGAAGCGGCAGCCGAGATAGACGGCCAGCAGAATGCCGAGGGCGAGATAATAGAACGCCGGCCCCTCGGTGAATTCGTAGGATCCAAGCGTCATCGGCGGGATCGAGGGAATGCCGTTCTGGCCGCCAAGGTAGTACCAGCCACGCGCCAGCCGGTCGGCGGCGTAGGAACCGGTTAGCGTGCCCAAAGCAACGAAGATCACGCTGGAGGGATGACGCCCCAGCAGCAGGAAGCCACCGAGCAATAGAGCGAAGGTCAGCCCGATCAGCAGGCCGGCTGGCAGCACCAGCGCCATGGAGGTGATGCCGAGGTCGCGCGCCAGCAGCGCCACGCTGTAGCCGGCGGAACCGAAGAACAGCGCCTGCCCGAAGCTCATGATGCCGGCATAGCCCCACACCAGATCGAACGACAGCGCAAACAGGCACAGGATCAGCACACGGGTGGCATAGACCGTGAGATAGTCCTGCAGCACCAGTGGCAGCAACACGCCGATCGCCAGCACGACGAGTTCCACTATCGGCAGCCGCTGCGCGCGCCAGCCGAAGCGCGGCGGCGACAACGCAGCGGCGGCGTGTGTGGTTTTGGTCATCGCGTTGCCCCAGGCGCAGTATGTCGTCCCCGCGAAAGCGGGGACGACACATTGAATGCGGAGCTATCCTTCATTCCAATCAGCATCCGCTCAACATTCCTTGGGATCGACCAGACCTGCGCTGCGGGCAACGACTTCGTATTTGCCGCCCTTGGCGACCGCTGTGTACATCTTCATCTTGCAATGGCGCTGACCCGGTACCATCTCGGCTGGCCCGCCCGGGCCTTCCGCGATTCTGGCGTGATCGAGCGCCTTGGCCACCGCGTCGCGCTCCACGCTGCCGGCTTCCTTGACCGCGGCTTCCCACAGCTTCAACCCGCGGTAGGTCCCGGTCGCCGCACTGCCTGCCGCGAACAGGAAAGTGCCGGGAAACTGCTTCTCGTAAGCAGCCTGGATCTTGGCGCTGACCGGGTCCTCCGGCGTCAGCGCTTTGAAATAGTCGAGACAGACTGGCGAGGCCTTCTATCTCGTTGGGCTGGTTGATGCCCAGCGTATTCTCGTCGTAGTACACGCAGGCGAGACGCCCACCATTTTTCAGGAAGCCAGCCTCGTAGAGCTGCTTGAACATCGGCCCTACGCCCGGCGGGATCACGGTGTTGAAGACGACGTCGACCTTGTTGGAAATGATGCGGTTGACGGTCGAAGAAAAGTCGATCTGGTCGAGCGGGTAGTATTCTTCCAGCACCACCTCGCCGCCATTGGCCTCGATCACCTTGCGCGCGTAGACGTTCAGCGTGTGCGGCCAGACATAGTTGGAACTCGGCAGCGCGAAGCGCTTGCCGCCATTCTTGACTAGCCAGGGAATGAACTCGTCGCACTGCTGCGCCGGGGTCGGCCCGGTGCAGAACAAGTAGGGCGTGCATTCCTTGCCCTCGTAGAGCTGCGGATAGATATACAGCGTCTTCCCGCGCGACACGATGACGTCCTTGATGGCGTTGCGCATCGAGCTGGTGATGCCGCCAAGCGTGAGGTCGACCTTGTCGCGCTGGATCAGCTTGCGCACGTTGCCTACGGCGACGGCTTCGTTCGATGCGGTATCCTCGATATACAGTTCGAGCGGCCGGCCGAGCAGCCCGCCGGCATCGTTGATCTCCTTGATCACCATTTTCGCGACATTGGCGTCGGCATTGCCGGCATAGCCCATCGGTCCCGTGAGATCGGTGGCGATGCCGACCTTGATCGGGCCCGCGGCAGCGTTGGCCCAGTCCGCAGGGATCACCCAGCTGCCAACGCCGGTCGAGATGGCCGTGGTGGCGAAGGCGAAATTGGAGAGGAAGCGGCGACGGCTGAGTTGGCTGTTGTCGCGATTCATGATCAGACCCCTTTTCCGGATATCAGGCCCTGCGGCCGAAACTTGATGAAGATGATGGCAAGCACGAAGACGAGGACGTCGGCGATCACGGGCGAGATCACCCAGGGCAGCGCCGCCGACAGCGTGCCGATCAGGCCTGCGCCGGCTACCGGCCCCGCGAACGAGCCGATGCCGCCGACCATCACCGCGACAAAGCCCTGGATCAGGAAGCGCAGCCCGAGATCGGCGAACAGCGAGAACACCGGCACGATCAGCGCGCCGGCGAGGCCCGCCAGCGCCGCGCCGAAGGCAAAGGTGGCGCCGTAGATCGCATTGGTGGAGATCCCCGAGGCGCGCGCCAGCGCCGGGTTCTCCAGCGACGCGCGGATCCGCAGGCCGAAGGCGGTGCGCGCCAGCAGCAGATAGCTGCCGCCCATCACCAGCACCGTGATGACGATGATCACCAGCCGCCATGACGAAAAATGCATGGCGCCCAAATTGACCGAGCCGCCGATCGGTTCCGGCACCGAGATGTAGAGACCGCCGATCAGCCCGCGCACGACCTCGCGGATGATCAGGCCGAGCGCATAGGTGCCGAGCATGGCGATGATAGGCGCGGCATAGAATCGCCGCACCACCAGCCGTTCCAGCACGAAGCCCAGCGCGCCGACCGCGAACGGCGCGGCGACCATGCCGAGCCAGACAGGTGCGCCGGCACTGTGCACCACATAGGTGATGTAGGCGCCGAGCAGCACGAACTCGCCCTGTGCGAAATTGAAGATGCCCATCATGCTGGCGATGATGCCGAGTCCCAGCACCACCAGCACCACGATCGCGCCGAAGCTCAGGATCTCGAACAGCGCGATGAACAGATTATCCATGCGGGCATGACCGACGGTGTTTGCGCATCATGCTCACATTGTCTTCCAGTCCGCCGACTGCTCGAAGGCATGCGCGGCGCGGTAGATGGTCGATTCGTCGAAGTGGCGGCCGACCAGCATCAGCCCGACCGGCAGCCCGTCCACCATGCCGCACGGCAGCGACATGGCGGGGTGATGGGAGACGTCGAACGGCGAGGTGTTGGCCAGCATCTCGAACGCCCGCCCCACATTTTCCTCGCGGCTGGCGTTTGCCGCCGGCAGCGGCTGAGCCTTCATAGGCGTGGTCGGCATCAAGAGCAGGTCATAGCTCTCCAGCGCCTTGTCGTAGGCCGCCTTGAGCCGCCGCGAAACGTTGACTGCCTTGCCGTAATAACGCGGGCCATAGATGTTGTTAACGTAGGTACCGAACATCAGCAGCAGCTTGGTGGTCTCGGACAGCGCGTCGGCCTGGCCGCGCCAGCCACGATGCGCGTCCATCAGCGCGGTCGAATACAGGTCGGAGCGGCTGAGGCCGTAGCCGTCGCCCATCATCATGGTCTGGGTCATGCCCTCGGTGCCGATCGGCGTCCAGATCGCGGGTGCCACCATGTGCATGGGGATCGAGATCTCCTCGACGATCGCGCCGATACTGGCAAGCCGCTTGGTGGCCTCGCGCACGCTTTCATTGACAGCGGCTTCGGCGCCGAGTTGCTCGAAACCTTCCTTGAGCACGCCGATCTTCATGCCCTTGACGCCGAGGCCGAGCGACTTGGTATAGTCCGGCACCACCGGCGACTTGATGCGCGGGTCGTAACCGTCGTCGCCCGCCAGCACTTCAAGAAGGAGCGCGTTGTCCGCGACATTGGCGGTCATCGGGCCGGTGTGGTCGATGAAGATCTCGATCGGCATCACCCCGGTATAGGGCACCAGGCCCCATGTCGGCTTCATGCCATAGACGCCGCTGAACGACGCCGGCATGCGGATCGAACCGCCCTGGTCGCCGCCGATCGCCATGTCGACCTCGCCGAGCGCCACCACGACGGCGCTGCCCGACGACGAGCCGCCGGCGGAATAGCCCACCTTGTGCGGATTGTGTACGGGGCCGGTGGAATTGGTGTGGCTGCCGCCGGACATGCAGAACGATTCGCAATGCACCTTGCCGGCGATCTCCGCGCCGGCGTCGAGCATGCGGGTGACGATGATGGCGTCGAAATCCGGCACAAAGCCTTCCAGCGTCGAGGAGCCGTTCATCATCGGCACGCCGGCCAGCATGATGTTATCCTTCAGCGCGACGACCTTGCCCTTCAGCTTGCCGCTGCCCGCGCCCTTCACGCTCGACTTGCGATACCAGGCGTTGCGCGTGTTGTCCTCGGGCGCCGGACGATAGCCGGGCGTGCGCGGATATTTCACCACCGGCACCTCGTCTGGCATGGCGCCGACGACGTTGTAGGCATCCACCGAGCCCTGCATCAGGCCGCGGAACGAGACGACATCTTCATCACTGAGGGACAGGCCGCACTGGTCGGCGAGATCGCGCACCTGGTCGGGCGTGGGAAGGCTGACGGTCAAGAGGCATCTCCGGATCGGTTCGCTGTTGAAGCGGCGTCGCGCGCAAGTCTAACGGCGCGCGCAGTCGCATGAAGGTGACCTCGTCACTAGAAACGGAAATGTTTTCCTTTTCAAGTATTATTTTAGGCCTCTTCTATCGGCGCAATTGATACGTCAGAACGTTCTGATCAATCGAAAGTCCAGCCCGTCAGCTTCGGCAAGATGGATCGGCATCTGCGCGTCACCCCGTCGGATGCGGACGTTGCCGCGCGCGCCCCGGTAGTCGATGTTGGCGGCCGTCGCCAGCAGCGGTTTTGCCGCCAGCGAACCGGTTCGCGCGGCGATGGTTTCGAGGAAGCACAGGCCTTCGTAATTCGATTGCGCGACGGACCCCGGTGGCGGCGCATGGCGGCCGAAGGCGGTTTCGTAGCGGCAGCGGAACGCGTCGTTGTCATGGGACGTCATGTCGACGAAATAGCCGGAGGCGCAAAACAGGTTCTCGGTGTTGGCGGCGCCGATGCCGAGCAGCACGGTTTCGTCCATGGCGCCGCCGAGCCGCAGCATCTTGGCGCCGAGGCCCTGTTTGCCGAAAGCGCGGTTGAACAGGATGGCGTCAGTCCCGATCAGCGAGATCAGCACCACGTCCGGTTTGGCGGCGCGGATCCGCGCCGGCTGCGCGCTGTGGTCCTGCGCGCCGAGCGGCACGAATTCCTCGCCGACCACGCGGCCGCCGGCGTCGGCGATGTAGCGCTTGGTCGCCTTGTGCGCGAGCCACGGCCAAACATAGTCGCTGCCGATCAGGTAAAACCGCGTGGCGCGCTTGGCATCGGCCAGCCACTGGATGGCCGGACGCGACTGCTGCCGCGGAATCTCGCCGATCGCCATCACGCCGGGCGTGCGTTCACCGCCTTCGTAGACCGGCGTGTAGATGTAGGGAACATGGCCGGCGATGACCTTTCGCAGCTCCACCCGCACCGCGCTGATATGCGACCCGACGATGATGTCGGCATCTTCGGCGGCGACGACATCCTGCGCCGTACGCACCACGTCGTCGATATCACCGCCAGCATCGTAAAATGACAGCTCGACCTCACGGCCGAGAATGCCGCCACGCTTGTTGATTTCGGAAGCCGCCAGCAGCGTGCTGTTGGTGGCAGCCGGCCCCCACAGGCCGGCAGGGCCGGACAGCGTGACGAAATTGGCGATGCGCAACTTGCGGCGGTCGCCACGGCGACCGAACGCCTCCGGATCCGACCACGGCGGAAGCGGCGTGGGCGAACCGGCTCTGTCGCGCAGCAGGGATGAGAGCACAGCACTCTCCTTTCGACAGTCAGGGGTCCGTCACCCGGCTAGCCTAGCGCGCCGGTACAATCAGCGGCAACCGAAAACAAGCCATCGGAAAAGATTGAATGTTCAAGGATTCGCATGCATATAGAACAAGCAAAGCCGCCCAATATTCATCCACTCCCAACCCGAAGCATGCACCGTGGCCAAACCGCTGACCCCGAGCCGACCGATCACCGAACATCTCGCTTACCTGCTGGCGCAGGCCAATCGCGAGATCAACCGGCAGCTCGATGCCCGGTTCCGCAAGGAAGGCGTGCCGGTGGAACAGTGGCGGATCCTGAAAGTGCTGTCCGACGGCAAGGGCCATTCGATGGGCGACCTCGCCGACGCCGTGCTGCTGAACCATCCGACGCTGACCAAGATGGTCGATCGCATGGTATCGGACTCGCTGGTGTACCGCGTGCAGGACGCCGACGACCGGCGCAAGGTGCTGATGTTCTCCTCCGACCGCGGCAAGGCATTGACGCAACGGCTCAATGCGCTGGCGCTGAGCCAGGAGGCTCATATCGCCGAGAATTACGGCAACAAGGCCACAGCGGATCTGAAGCGGCTGCTGGAGGGGTTGATCGAGAAGGCGAATTAGGGGGCTGCCATTCCGGGGCTGCAGCTTGCTTCCCGCCCTCCCTGTGGGAGAGGGGGGAAACGCGAAGCGCGGCCGGGGAGAGGGGAGCTAAACTCCGAGCTTATTTGCCCTATAGGGCCTCCGCGTCGGCGGAGTCGGTCGGATTATCGCAGTATGCCGCCTGGTCGGCTGCGTAGGCCGAGATAGGCCGAGATAGGCCAGCACCAGCAGCGCCAGCACGAAGTATATAACGCCGGAACGATCTCGTTGGTTTAACCGAGCGCGTGACTTCCCAAAGCCAAGGCCACTGCCATCAGGTACGCGATGCGAGATACTGCTTGCCTGTGCGCACGCGGCGCAGGGCCACATCGCACGCGTACAACTCGAGTTGCGCAGCGCATTGGGCTGCGCGATGGCCAGCGGCTTCGTGCGCAGCTTCCTCGAGGAAGGAAAGTACATTACGCAACTGTTGCCGGCGCAACTCGATGCTTCACAGATCCAGACCGGCGCGCCGAATGGATTTATCGCCGGCTACTGCCGGGCACTACCGTCGATCACCATCGTGGAGAGGTCAGACGGCTGCTTTGCGCCAGCGGCGGTCAGTCATAGATCAGTTCAATCGGACCAAACTGAAAAGTCGGATTGGATTGACTTGCTCGCGGTGAGCGATGTGGTGGGCGGGGCGGCGGAGGCCTCCACATGTCTGCACGTCTTGTCGCTGGAACTCATCAACCTTGGAACAGGGGCCTGCTTGAATTGATGGTGGAGATCGATGCCATCGCAGCTTTCGACTAGGGTCCGGACCCAATAACCGGATTCCCCTGGCAGCCTGATCGTGATTCACTGCCTCATCGAGGAGGCGGTGAGATGGGTGATTTCTTTTGGTTTTCCGATGCGCAGTGGGCTCGAATTGAGCCGCTGCTTCCGACCGGCGTGCGCGGCAAGCCCCGGGTAGATGATCGTCGTGTGCTAAGCGGGATCGTCCATGCCCTGCGCTGTGGCGGCCGTTGGGCCGACTGCGCCGACGTCTATGGGCCAAAGAAGACGCTTTATAACCGGTTCGTCCGCTGGTCCGAACGCGGCATCTGGCAAGGCATTTTCAGTGAGCTGGCGGGAGCAGGCGATGCGCCGGACCGGCTGTTCATCGACAGCGGCTGCATCAAGGTTCACCGCTGCGCAGGCGGTGGAAAAGGGGGGCCTTGGCTCATGGTATCGGCCGCACGAAAGGCGGACGAAACACCAAGCTCCATGCGGTCTGCGGTGAAAAGGGGCGCCCCTGCGTCCTGCTCCTGACGCCCGGAAACGTTCACGATTGCAGGGTTGCGCAGCTCTGCATCGAGGCGATGCCACCGTCGGCCGAACTCGTCGCGGACAAGGGATACGACAGTCAGGCGCTGCGCGAGTGGTTGGTCGAGCGTGGCACCGAGCCCGTCATTCCCCCGCGCAAGAACCGCAAGATCCAATACGATTACGACCGCGCCATCTACAAGCAGCGCAACGTCATCGAGCGTATGTTCTGCCGCTTCAAAGACTGGCGACGCATCGCCACCCGATTCGACCGCAACGTCCGAAACTTCATGAGTACCATCAGCCTCGCCGCAGCCGTCATCTGGTGGCTGTAGTGAGTCCGGACCCTAGTATCGTCGGCTCTGCGACCGGATTATCTGTCGACGCGTGACGCCGCCCCCTGCTTGGCATTCTCCACCGCGAATGCAACCGGCCCAGATCTAGATCACGATCTCACGCGCCACACGACGGCAATCCATCTCGAAATCGAGATCGACCACCGGCGGCCGGGCGAAATGCCAGGTCAGGCCGGAACGAGCGGCACCGCGCTTCACGAGTTCGTCCGTCACAGCGGGATAGAAGTCACAGACCGAATAGATCTGCGCCACGGTCGTGTCCTGCCACGTGTGACCGAAGGCGGCGAGCCGCCGCTCCATCGAGCCGACGGTCGCTTTCGCCTTGTCGCGAATGGCTTCGGGACCGACCTCACGATAGCGGGCGATGCGTTCCGGATAGCTGCCCGCGCCGTCGCGCGCTTCTGCGCCGCCCGCGATGACGAAGGTCGGCGTTGAATCGGGCTTCGGGCGGGTAAAGGAAAAGGCGTAAAACGACGGCTCGGCCGGTGGCGCGACGTCGGGGCACACGTTGCTGCGGGCGACCGGATTATTGGTGCCGTCGAACAGCCCCCATTCGGCGAGCGTCTTGACGTAATGCTCGTTGAACCGGCGAAAGCCCGCCTCGTCGACGACGGCAGGCGACCGCAGTTCACAGGCGCAAAACGCGGTCAGCGGCCGACCCGCCGCGCGGATGTAGTCTGCGATACGCGCAAAGCCCTCTGCCAGCGGCACCAGCGTATCGAAGCGAACCCGCTCGATCTCGTAATCGGGCAGCGCGGCCACGCCGCTCGAGTACTGAAATACGGCCGGGATATAGCGGTAGCTACCCGTGGGGAAATCCTGCGTCATGGGCTTGCACTCCGGTTCGTGACGGCTTGAACGCACGTCTATTTAGATGCGGCTCAGATCTCGACGACGCGCTCGACATGCACGCGGCGACAATCCATTTCGTATTCCAGGTCGACCACCGGCGGGCGATTGAAATGCCAGGTCACGCCGTTGCGGAACGCGCCGCGGCCGCCGAGCTCGCTCTCCAGCAAGCCATAGACATCCTGCACGGTGTAGAGCTGCACGCCGGTGGTCTGTTCCCAGGTGCCGGAGAACGCGCTCATGCGGCGTTCCATCTCGTCAAGCACCCACTTGGCCTTCTCCAGCATCGCCGACGGGCTGACATCGCCAAGACGTACGGTGTTGTCGCGATAGTCGCCCTTGCCCTCGGCGGATTCGCCGCTGCCGGCGACGACGAAGGAGGCCGGCGCGTCAGCCGCGACCGTCGCATAAGTGAAGGCGTGGAAGCCCGGCTCCGACGGCGGATCGATCTTCGGACAGACGTTGCTGCGCGCGACCGGATTGACGCCGTCTTTCATCACGCCCCATTCGATCAGGGTCTTGATATAGATCTCGTTGAAGTCCTTGAAGCCCTGCTCGGTGAACGGCGCCGGCGAGCGCAACTCGCAGGCCGCGAACGACGTCAGCGGCCGGCCGGCCTTCTGGATGATGTCGGCGATTATCGCAAAGCCCTGCTTCAGCGGCACGACCTTCGAGAACCGCACGCGCTCCAGCGTGAAGCCCGGCAGCGCGCCCACGCCGCAGGAATATTGGCTGACGCCGGGCATGAAACGGTAGCCGCTGTTGGCTGCTTCGACGGTTGCGATCATGAAAGGCCTCGTTGGGGGATAGGGATTAATCTTCGAGGACGCCGAGATAGGCGTCGCGAATGATGGGATCGGCGAGCAGTTCGGCGCCCTGCCCGGTGCGCACGATGCGGCCCATGTCCATAATGTAGGCAGAATGGCAGAGGTCGAGTGCGGTGGTGACGTCCTGCTCGACCAGCAGGATCGACATGCCCTCGGCGTTTAGCGCGCGCAGCGCCGCGACCAGTTGCTCGACCAGCAGCGGCGACAGGCCGAGCGAAAGTTCGTCGATCATCAACAGCCGCGGCGCGCACATCAGCCCGCGGCCGATCGCGCACATCTGCTGCTCGCCGCCGGAGAGAGTGGCGGCGGCCTGGTTGCGGCGCTCGCGCAGCTTGGGAAACGTGGTGTAGACGCGGTCGAGATCGCGGGTGATCTCGGCGCGGGTGATGGAGCGCGAATAGGCGCCCATCAGCAGGTTGTCCTCGATGCTCATGGCGCCGAACAGCCGGCGGCCTTCCGGCACATGGACGATGCCATGCGCCAGGATTCGCGCCGCCGTGACGTTCGACAGGTCCTCGCCGTCGGAGACGTATTTGCCGGACTGGATCGGGATAAGGCCAGACAGTGCGCGCATCAGGGTCGTCTTGCCGGCACCGTTGGAGCCGATCAGCGCGGTGATCTCGCCGGATCGCACCGCCATGTCGATGCCCCACAGCACCTGGATCTCGCCGTAGCCGGCGCAGAGCTGCTGCAGTTCGAGGATCAGGGGCCTATCCACGGGCGGCGTTCCGTTGCGCATATTGCTGGCCGAGATAGGCATCCACCACCGCCGGATTCTTGATGACGTCGCGCGGCGCGCCGTCGGCGATCAACCGGCCGTTATGCAGCACGGCGATGCGGGTGCAGACGTTGAGCACCACCTTCATCAGGTGCTCGATCATCACGATGGTGATGCCCTGCGCCGCTAGTTGATGAATGAGTTTGGTGGCGCGTTCGACCTCGGCACTGTTGAGGCCGGCATTGACCTCGTCGAGGAACAGCAGCTTCGGCTTCATCGCCAGCGCCTTGGCCAGTTCCAGCCGCTTGCGCATTGCCAGCGTCAGCGTCGCCGCCGACTGGTCGGCCTGTGCCTCCAGGCCGACGAAAGCCAGATGAGCAAGGGCTTCCGCGCGCGCCGATTTCAGGCTCTCGCCGGGCTGCGAGAACAGCGCCGCGGAGGCGACGTTGTCGAGCGCGCTGAATTCGGCGAACGGCTGCACGATCTGGAAGGTGCGCGACAGCCCGAGCCGTGCCGCCTGGTAGGTCTTCACCCGCGTGATGTCGCGGCCGTCGAAGGTGACGATTCCGGCGCTGGCCGGCGTGACGCCGCAGATGGTGTTGACCAAAGTCGTCTTGCCGGCGCCGTTGGGGCCGATCAGCCCGAGCACTTCGCCTTTGTTGACGGAGATCGAGACGTCGCTCAGCGCCTTCAGCCCGCTGAAATTGCGCGAGACGTTACTGAGGTGGAGGATTTCGTGCGGCAACTCAGACATGCTTGACCTTCCGCCAGAACATCGCCCAGCGCAGCGAGATCAGGCCGTGCGGCAAGAACAGCAGCAGGATGATGATCAGCACGCCGAGCACGCCGGAATGGATCTGGATGTAATTACGCCAGACGACTTCCTCGAGGCCGAGGTAGAGGAATGCGCCGCACACCACGCCGAGCGGCGAGCCGAGCCCGCCCACCAGCGCCATCACGATCGGCTTCACCGAATACAGGATGTCGAATACGTCGGACGGATCGATGTAGTGCACCCAGGCCGCATAAATGCCGCCGGCGCTGCCGACGAAGCAGGCCGACAGGCCGAAGGCGATGCTCTTGTAGAGCGTGGCATTGAGGCCGACCATGTTGGCCGCGGTCTCGTTCTGCCGGATGCAGTTGAGGCCAAAGCCGAGCTTGGAGACGGAGACGGCGATGACCACCAGCGCGGTGAGCACCAGCAGGCCCCACATCGCGTAGAAAAAGAACGTCGCGTCGGCGAGGATGCCGGACCCCGAGGCGAGCGGAATGTTCAGGCCCATGCCGCCGCCGGTCAGGTCGGTGGCGTTGTTGACGAGTTCGCGAAACACCTCCACCAGCGACAGGCTGGCGATGGCAAAATAGTGCCCGCGCAGCCGTAGCAGCACGGCACCGAGCGCCGCGGCGAGCAGGAACGACGCCATCAGCGTGCCGGCCAAAGCGACCGACAGCGACACGCCCTTGCTGAGCAGGATGCCGGTGGCATAGGCGCCTAGCCCGAAGAACGCCGCGGTGGCGAAGGATGGATAGCCGGCGAAGCCGCCGACCACGTTCCACGACAGCGCGAAGATCGCGTACATGCAGGCCATGGTGCCGACGCGCAGCGCATAGGCGCCGCCGAACAGCGGCAACGACGCGACGACCGCAATCAGAACCAGCAGTGCGAGATGGGCCCGGGTCATTCAAAACCCTTCCGGCCGACCAGGCCCTGCGGGCGAACGACGAGGAAGATGATGAGCAGAACGAAGGACAGCGTGGTCGCGTGCGCCGGGCCGAGATAGACCGAGCCGATGCCTTCCACCAGCGCCAGCAGCACCCCGCCGGCCAATGCGCCGGAGACGCTGCCGAGACCGCCGAGTACGCAGACGACAAAGGCCTTGCCGAGATAGGCCGACGAGGTCAGAGGCGAGATCGGGAAGATCAGTGCCATCAGCACGCCGGCGCAGCCGGCCAGTGCGGCACCCAGCCCGAAGGCGATGGCATAGATCGATTTGACGTCGACACCCATCAGCACCGCGGCATCACGGTCGAGCCGGACGGCGACGATGGCGCGGCCGACCTTGGAGCGACGCAGCAACAGATACAGCAGCCCGGTCAGCGCCAGTGCCGCCGCCGTGGCGATCAGGCGGTCGACCGGGACTACTACGTCGAACAGCGAGACCGAACCGGTCGGCGGGCTCAGCGTCAGCTTGCGATAGTCGGCCTTGAAATAATAGATCATCGCATTGTTGAGGATCAGGTCGAGGCCGAAGGTCAGCGTCAGCGTCACCAGCACCGGGGCTGAGATCACCCGGTTGAGCAGCAGCCGCTGCAGCAGGTAGCCGAAGGCGAAGAACAAGGGCGCGGCAATCAGCAGCGCGTACCACGGCGAGACGTGTGCCCATTGATAGGCGCCCCACGCCAGATAGGCGCCGAGCACGATGAACGAGCCGTGGATCAGGTTGATGACGTTGAGCACGCCCCACACCAGCGAGAAACCGATCGCGATACAAGCATAGAGGCAGCCCAGCACCAGCGCATTGATCAGGACCTGAACGGCCAGCATGTGAAGCCCCCGCCAACCGCCCCGCTCAGTTCACGCCGAGCTTGAACTCGCCCTGCTTGATCGCTTCCGGATACAGCACCACCGGCTTGGCGTTCTGGATCTGGAAGACCGGCGGCTCCAGCGAATTGATCTGGCCGTTGGCGCCGAACTTTACCGGTCCCCAGAACGTCATGACATCCATGCTGGCCAGCGCATCGCGGACCTTGTCGCGGTCCAGCGAGCCGGCCTTCTCGATCGCCAGCTGGAACAGCGCGCCGCTGACCGCCGCCGAGGCCTGGCCGTAGTCGGGTTCGGAATTGTATTTGGCCTTGAACAGTTTGACGAAGTTCGAGGTCTTGCCAAAAATGTCCTTGCCATCGTACTGCTCGGCCGGGTGCCACCACGACGCACTGGAAATGTTTTCCGCACTCTGGCCTGCGGTCTCGATGAAGTCCTGGTAGGCGGGGCCTGCGATCATTGTCACCACCGGCGCCTTCATCTGCTGGTCGGCCATCTGCTTGCGGATCAAGAGCAAGTCGTTGGTGTAGCCGGTGATGAAGATCCACTGCGGCGCCAGCGACTTGATCTGCGACAGCGTCGCGGAATGGTCGAGCGTGTTGATGGCGTATTTCTCGAAATACACCACTTCGAAGCCGTTCGCCTTCGCCGACTTGTCCATCTCCTGCGCGATCGCCAGCGGGAACAGGTCGTTGCGCGCCAGGATCGCGACCTTCTTCACCTCAGGCGCCTTGGCCTTGATGATCTGGGTCAGCGGCGTGGTCAGCGTGTCGTTCGGCGTGAAGGTGCCGAACAGATATTTGTAATTCTGGTCATAGACCTGCGAAGACGAGGCCGAGGCCGCGATTGTCGGCACCTTGTACTTCTCGGAGATCGTGCTCGCTGCCTTGGCGGCGCCGGAGCCGAACGGCCCGAACATGAAGTTCACATTGTCCTGGGTAATCATCTGCTCGGTCGTCTGCACCGAGCGCGGCGTGTTGGACTGGTAGTCGCCGTAGACGATCTCGACCTTATATTTCTTGCCGCCGACATTGATGCCGCCGGCCTTGTTGGCCTCTTCGGCCCACAAATTGTAGCCCATCTGCTGCTTCACGGCCTCCGGCGCCAGCGGCCCGGTGATTGGCAACGGCGCGCCGAACCGGATGACATCCTCGGCGGACGCGATGGAGGCGGACAGGCTGGCGATCGCCAGCAGGACCGAGCCTGAGATGCAAGCGAGCGGGGAGCGATACATCCATATTCTCCATCAGGACGGGAGGCGTCTGTAACGCAAGCATTGCAAATCCACGTTTCGCATAAAAGCATTGAATTTAGACGCAAACGATCTGAAAATCAGAACGCTAATCAGCCGCTGCCGGAACCTTGAGCAGTCATTGAAAGCACCTGATGATCGAATCCACCGCCGTGCGCTACTTCCGGATGGTCACCGAATGCGGCTCGATCAAACAGGCCGCAGCTTCACTGCGGATCGCGCCGTCAGCGATCAGCCGGCAGGTGCAGGGGCTGGAGGAAGAGCTGGCGGTCAAGCTCTTCGAGCGCGGCGCGCGCGGAATGAACCTGACCGACGCCGGCCACGTGCTGTACCGCTACGCCATCGAGAACCGCACCCAGCTCGACGGGCTGCGCAGCCGTGTCGAGGAATTCGACTCGCTGCGCCGCGGCCAGGTCAAGATCGCCACCGTCGAGGGCATGCTGGCGAGCTTCCTGCCGGACTTCTTCGTCGATCTGTCGCGCGACTATCCGGGTATATCGATGAGCGTCACCGCGGTCGGCTCGCGCGACGTCGCGGAGATGGTCGGCCAGAACGACGTCGATCTCGGCCTGGTGTTCGGCCGCGCGCCGCGGCGAGATCTGATCGAACTGGCGCGGATGCGGCAGTCGGTGCACCTGATCGTAGCGCCCGATCATCCGCTGGCGGGCCGGGCGTCCTGCACCATGAAGGACCTTGCCGGGTTGCGCGTCGTGGTGCCCGATCCGTCGTTCGGTATCCGGCAAGAGCTCGACAAGGCCTGCGCCCAGGCCCATGTGCACCTCGAGGTCTGCAACGAGACCAACTCGCTGGCCTTTGCGCAGACAATCGTGGCGCGCACCGAGCTGGCGACGTTTCTGCCACGCGACACGGCGATGCCGTCGATCCAGGCCGGCGCGCTGGTCGCGGTGCCGCTGCACGACAGACGGCTCGAAGCTACCCAGGTCACGCTGGTGCAACTCGCCGCCCGCACTGCCTCGCCATCGACGCGGCTGGTCGCGGAGCGGCTGATCGAGAAGATGAAGGCGACAGAAGGTTAAAGCCAGCCTGCCTCACCGGGCGAGGAAGAGATTCTGCACCGCTCTTGCTCGGAGCTAGGTCAGCTTTGCGCCAATAGCGGTCCCTCGGACACCGGCATCCTCTTTAGAGCAGCCGGTTTCATTTGGTCGTTGGCGGCCTCGGATTTGACCCTGGACTTACAGATCGCTTCATTCAGTTTCCTCGGGCTCAACCATGCAATCCACCTGCACCTTCTGTGAGAAGGATCTGCCAGCCGGCGCGTCGATCTGTCCCCACTGCGGACACCCGCAACCCACGATGCGTGAGGTCCGCCGCAAATGGATAGGTGTTGCGATCACCGTGATCTCAGTGATTATCATCATGGTGGCCTGGCATAAGCTCGTTGGATTTCAGCCCGCTAGGCCGACATAGCCCGGTTCGAGTGTTCCGATGAACTGCGAGACATTGCATGATCGAATTGCTCATCGTTCTGGGGATCGTGACAGCCATCATGCTCGCGATCGTCATTGACCCGAAGCGACGCGCGGCGGCGAAGCAGGACCATGACTTGTCGCTTCGCGATGATGGCGCGGAGGACCTGCTTGCTGCCATGCTGTCGCATCCTAGCGCTGAACCTCTCGAAGGTGTCATTCGGGCTCAGCTCGGATTGCCCGAAGCCGGTGACCAATCCGGCGGCATAGAATGGCCCTCGTCCAACGTCGTCGCCATTTCCCGCTCACGAGGGCCGACGCCGTCATCCTCCAGGCCGTAATAATTTCACGCGCGTTTGCAACGAGATGGGTCTGGAACTGCGATCTGGCAAGGAATAGCCAACTGCGTGGACTCGACTTTTGTTCTCTTTGTGTTCTAATTCGCGGCATGAGTGACAGACCCGCGAGCTGGCGCATGCCGACAGAAAAACAGATGGAAAAGCTGGCATCGCAGCCAGACCGGCCGGCGACGCCGGTAAGCCCGACGCCCGGCCCGGCCGACGACATGCCGCGGGAATACTGGGACGCGGTGCTGCACGATCGTATCAGAAATTCAGCTTGTGACGCAGCGACCACGAGCCGAGGTTCTAGAATTTCATACTGGATCCAGAAAGGAGCTTGTTGATACTCTTTATCTAATAGAGCGTCCGCTACATCAACAGGGCTCAGAAAAGCGTTTTGTACCTGGCCGATGTCAGCGTCTATTGATGTGATTGGCTCTAACTTGCCACTTAGCAGACCTCGAACGACTTGAGCGGCGGCTGTCGTACGTGCCTCCCGCACCATTGTCGGGCTGAAAGGCCAATAGATCCAGGCACTGAACGTCATAAGTGCGATACGGCGCTCATGGGCGGACTTCTCAGTCCGAAGGCCGCATAATAGCTGGATTAGATCCGCCACATCAATCGACAGCAACTTGCAATTCCCTTTTGGGGGTCGATTCGGGGTCGACTTTCACAATAGGGAGAACTTACCGGTTTGAGCAAGTTATTGATATCATTGGCTGGGGCGGGAGGGATCGAACCTCCGAATGGGGGAATCAAAATCCGCCCGGACCTTAAGCAATATCAACGAATATTCTGAATTATGCGGGGAATCCGCCCCTAATCGCATCAATAGGTTAGAGCGCCTTTCAGAATGCGCCGAGTTGGCTGGACGCCGGGCAAGGGCGTACTTACGGCGATCTCGGCGGTCGGGTCGGCAGACATCACGTTCAAAGACGACGATCCTGCTAGGCTTCAACCTCAGCCTCGCCCGCGCCACCAGCGGCATCACGATCGAGCGCTACCTGGTGACCTACGACGTCGGTAGGGCCATCAACCGATGCTGGTCAAGGGCCTGATCGTCGGCGGCGTGGCGCAGGGTATCGGCGACGCGCTGTACGGGGAGTTTATCTATAACGATCGCGGCGAGCCGCTAGCCGTGACCTTTGCGGACTAACTGATGCCAACGGCGCGAGAAGTGCCGCAAGTGGATGTGATCGTCTCCGAGGACGCACCGAGCCCGCTCAATCCGATGGGCGTCAAGGGCGCCGGCGAAGGCGGCTCCAACGCCTTCAACGCGACATTTGCTGCCGCGATCGACGACGCGCTGCGTATGCCGGCGCGACACTCAACTGCCGGTGTTGCCGCAGACGATCAAGGCTCTGCTGCGAAACTAGCTCCTGGCCCGCGGCAGCCAACCAGCGGATACCGCCGGCTAGCCCTGCCCCGCCTCCATGTTGTAAGCAGCGCGCATGGAAATAGCATGGCTCGAGGATTTTCTCGCGGTTCTGGACGAGGGCGGTTTCTCCCGGGCGGCGGAGCGGCGCGCCGTCAGCCAGCCCGCGCTCAGCCGTCGGATCCGCTCGCTGGAGCAATGGGTCGGCGCCGCTCTGTTCGACCGCAACACCCATTCAGTAAGGCTCACCGCCGCTGGCGATCGTTTTCGCCTGGTTGCTGAGGAGACGCTGCGCCGCTTGGAGATCGGACGCGAGGAAGCCTTCGGCGCGGCGCAGGCCGCCTCCGGAACGCTTCGTTTCGCTGCCACCCATGCGCTGTCGCTGACGTTTTTTCCACTGTGGCTGCGCAAGCTCGAAGCCGCCGCACCGATCGAGTCCACGGTTCAGCTAACCGCCGACAATATGGTCGCCTGCGAACGGCTGATGGTGGAAGGCCGGGCCCAGTTCCTGCTGTGCCATCACCATCGCGAAGCAGCCTCACGGCTGACCAACGACGCCTTCCGTTCAATTCATCTCGGGCAGGACATCCTGTTGCCGGTCATGGCGCCGTCGCTGCAGCCGCGCGATGTCGCGGCAGCGCCGTTCCTCGCCTATACGTCGGAATCCGGCATGGGGCGCATTCTCGCCGCGGCCTGGGTTGCCAGCGGCACGCGGGCGCCGGCCGAGCCGGTGTTCGCCTCGCATCTCGCCAGCGTTCTGGCCACCATGGCGCGTGACGGACGCGGCGTAGCGTGGTCGCCGCTCTGCCTGGTGGCGGAGGATCTCGCGACAGGCCGGCTGGTCCGCGCCGGTGGCGCGGCAGATGAAGTGCCGATGGAGATCCGGCTGTTTCGTCCGAAAGCCCGCCAGAGCCCCGGCGCCGAGGCGCTTTGGCTGCTGGCCGCCGGGCTGGCGTCCACCTCAGGCGAAGAACGCGGTTAGTTCTTCGATGGTCTCCTCCGGACGTTCTTCCTGCAGAGTATGGCCGCAATCGAAAGCACGGCCGGAGACTTCCAGCGCCTTCTCCCGCCAGGTCTCGAGCACGTCGTACAGCGCGCCGACCGTACCCTTGCCCCCCCAGATCGCCAGCAGCGGGGCGGTGACGCGCTGATCGGCGTCGGCCTTGTCATGCTCGAGATCGATGGTCGCCGCCGCACGATAGTCCTCGCAGATCGCGTGGCGCGTCGCCGGATCGTTGTAGCAGCGCAGATACTCCGCGAAGGCAGCGGGTTCGGTGGCGCCGGGCGTCTTGACCTGGCCTTCGATATGCGTGCGCAAGAAGAACTCCGGATCCGCGCCGATCATCCGCTCCGGCAACGGCGCCGGCTGGATCAGGAAGAACCACCAGAAGTAACGCGACGCGAATGCCTTGTCGGTTCGCGCATACATGGTGGCGGTGGGCGCGATATCGATCAACGCGACGCGCGACACGGCCTCGGGAAAGTCGAGCGCCATGCGATGGGCGACGCGGGCGCCGCGATCGTGGCCGACCACGGCGAACCGGTCATGACCAAGCGCCCGCATTACAGCGACCTGGTCGCGCGCCATGCTGCGCTTCGAGTAGGCCGCATGATCGGCGCCGCTCTCCGGCTTGCTGCTGTCGCCATAGCCGCGCAGGTCGGTCGCGACGATGGTGAAGCGCTGCATCAGCGCGCCAACCACCTTGCGCCAGGTGACGTGGGTCTGGGGATGGCCGTGCAGCAGCAGCAGAGGCGGCCCCTCGCCGCCTACCGCGGCGCGAATCCTGACGCCGTCCGACAAGCTCACGTCGAGCAGGCGGAAGCCCGCGAGGAACGGCGACGGGCCGCGCTCGGCAAACGTCGCGCCAGTGTCGGGAAGGGTCAAGCCAGCCATGGGTTTTCCGCCAGATAGGATTGTTGAAACGATGTGATGGCAGCGCTGTCCTGCAGCGTCGCGCCGACCGCGTCTAGGCCGAGCACCAGCGCCTGTTTACGGCCAGCCTCGATGTCGAAGCCGACGGACGATCCGTCCGCAAGCTTGATGCGCTGCTCCGGCAGATCGACCGTCAACTTACAAGTAGACGGATCCGAGGCAAGATCGCTGATCCGGCGCACGCTGGCTTCGTCCAGCGCGATGCCGAGCAGTCCGTTGCGCGCGCAGTTGTCGAAGAAAATGCCGGCGAAGCTAGTGCCGATCAGGGCGCGGATGCCGAACTGGCCGAGCCCCCAAACGGCGTGCTCGCGGCTGGAGCCGCAGCCGAAGTTCGGACCGACTACAAGAAAGCTGGCCTGCCGCCACGGCGGCCGGTTCAGCACGAAGGCCGCGCGCTCGGCGCCGTGGCTGTCGAAGCGCAGGTCATGGAAGACGCCGAAGTCGAGGCCGCTGCGGTCGACGCCCTTGAGAAACTGCTTGGGCATGATCACGTCAGTATCGACATTGGCCGCGGGCAGCGCCGCCGCTACGCCCGTCACCTTGGAAAGCGGCTGCATCACTCGGCTCCCATGTAGCGCCGCGCGTCGGTCAGCCGACCGTCGACGGCCGCCGCCGCAACCATCGCGGGGCTCATCAGATGGGTGCGGCCCGCCGCCCCCTGGCGACCCTCGAAATTGCGGTTGGTACTTGAGGCGCAACGCTCGCCGGGGCTAAGCATGTCGTCGTTCATGGCAAGACACATGGAGCAGCCGGATTGCCGCCACTCGAAGCCGGCATCGAGAAAGATCTGGTCGAGCCCTTCGGCTTCCGCCTGCCGGCGCACGCTGCTCGAACCGGGAACGACCATTGCCTGCACGCCGGCCGCGATGCGGCGGCCGCGCAGCACGGCGGCGGCGTCGCGCAGGTCCTCGATGCGGGCATTGGTGCAGGAACCGATGAAGGCACGCTGAATCGCGATATCGGACAGCGACGTTCCCGGCTGCAGGTCCATGTAGGACAGCGCACGCTCGATGTCGCGGCGCCTTGCCGGATCGGGCTCGCGTGCCGGATCCGGAACGAACGAGCCGATCGGCGCAGCCTGGTCGGGGCTGGTGCCCCAGGTCACCATCGGCTCGATCGCGCTTGCCTCGAGCGTTACCTCGCGGTCGAATACCGCGTCTGGATCACTCGCCAGTTCGCGCCACTGCGCAACGGCCCTCGTCCACAGTTCGCCCGTCGGCGCGCGCGGGCGGCCGGCGATATAGGCGAACACCTTGTCGTCCGGCGCCATGATCGCGCCGCGTGCGCCGCATTCGACCGCCATGTTGCAGATCGTCATGCGCCCCTCGACGCTTAGCGCCGCAATGCCGGAACCCGCAAACTCGATCGCATAGCCAGTCGCCCCCGACGCACCGATGGTGCGGATCAGCGCCATGACGATGTCCTTGGCGCGCACGCCGCGCCCGAGCGCGCCGTCGACCGTGACGCGCATCGTCTTGAGGCGTCCGTACGTCAGGGTCTGTGTGGCGAGATAATGTTCGATATCGGACGTGCCGATGCCGAAGCCCAGCGTGCCGAAGGCGCCGTAAGTGGTGGTGTGGCTGTCTCCCGCGGCGATCACCATGCCCGGCAGCACAAGGCCCATCTCCGGCATCACGACATGCTCGATGCCCTGCATCGGATGCAGCACGTCGAACAATTCAATGCCGAAGTTGAGGCAATTTTCGGCAAAATACGCGGCCTGTCGCGCGGCGCCGTCGTCCGGCATCGTCGCGGTCCGCCGCGCCGCGGTGGGATTGACGTGGTCGACCGTACCGAGCGCAGCGCCCGGCCGCCACACCGGACGGTTGGCCTCGCGCAGCGCGGTGAAGGCCTGCGGGCTGGTATATTCGTTCAGCACGGTGCGATCGACATAGAGCAGAAGTTGCTGCCCTGCCTCATCGAGCCGCCGCACGGTATGACCGTCGACGAGTTTGTCGTAGAGCGTCCTTGCGCCAGCCATGTCAAAGCCTCCCTGCGAACTGTGCCCGGCCGGTCGCATGGGGCGCCGGCTGGTTCACGTGTGCATTGTCGGGAGCCAAAATAGCGACGGCCGACCCGGACGGTGATGCAAGCTTTGCATCCATTGATCCGCTTTTTGACCATTCCGGGTGCGTCGCCCGGCACCTAACCTGCCGCACAATCGCAGCGAATGCTGATGGATAGAACAGACCAGCGCCACTGCGGCGCGGCCTGCAGGGGGGCGAAGTGATCTTCAGAAAACTTTACGTGCAGGTGCTGCTGGCCATCGTTGTCGGCGTCATCGTTGGGCTCGCATCGCCGGCCTTTGCCGTCGAACTGAAAGTCTTCAGCGACGTCTTCATCCGGCTGATCCGCATGGTGCTGGCGCCGGTGATCTTCTGCACCGTGGTGCTCGGCATCGCCAAGATGGAGAACATGAAGGAACTGGGCCGCGTCGGCCTGAAGTCTGTCATCTACTTCGAAGTCGCCTCGACGCTTGCCCTGTTAATCGGGCTTCTGGTCGTCAATGTCGTGCGCCCCGGCGTCGGCATGAACGTTGATCCCGCGACGCTCGACACCAAGGCGATCGCCACCTTCACTGCCGCCGCCAAAAAGCAAGACGGCGTGATCGATTTCTTCGTCCACATGATTCCGGTCAGCGTGACCGAGAGTTTCGCGCAGAGCGACATCCTGCAGATCCTGTTCTTCGGCGTGCTGCTCGGCATTGCGCTGTCGCAGGGCGGCCGCGCCGCCACGCCGGTCATCCAGTTCATGGACAGTTTCCTGAACGCCGTGTTCGGCATCGTGCGGATGGTGATGAGATTTGCGCCCCTCGGCGCGCTCGGCGCGATGGCATTCACCGTCGGCCGCTACGGCATCGGCAGCCTGTTTTCGCTCGGCCAGGTGCTGCTCTGCGTCTATGTCACCTGCGCGCTGTTCGTGACGCTGATCTTTGGCGCCGCTGCGCGCGTCAGCGGCTTTCCGCTGTGGCGCTTCCTGAAATACATCAAGGAAGAGATTTTCACCGTCGCCGGCACCTGCTCGTCGGAGTCGGTGCTCCCCCAACTGATGCAAAAGATGGAAGCGGCCGGCGTGCCGAAGTCGGTGGTCGGCTTGGTGATCCCCGGCGGCCTAACCTTCAACGCCGACGGCAGCGCGATCTATTTCACCATCGGCGCGATGTTCATCGCACAGGCCACCAACACGCCGCTCTCGATCTTCGAACAACTCACCATCCTCGGCGTGCTGATGCTGACATCAAAGGGCTCGGCGGGCGTCGCGGGCGCCGGCTTCGTGACGCTCGCGGCGACGCTGGCGGCAATGGACAAGGTGCCGGTTGCCGGCCTCGTGCTGTTACTCGGCGTGGATCGCTTCATGGCCGAAGCGCGCTCCGTCACCAACACGATCGGCAATGCGGTCGGCGCCCTCGTCGTCGCCGCCTGGGAAGGCTGCCTCGACCGCGACAAGCTCGAACGCGCGCTGCGCGGCGAACTCGACGCCGGCGAATCTGCGTCCGGCGCGCTGGCCCCGGAGGCGAACGAACTGGATCTGGCGATGCCTTCGCCAATTGCGTCGAATGCATAGCAGGGACGCAGTGCCCGGCATCAGCAACGGCCGCCGATCATCCTAAGTGATTTTCTTCAGCAGCCGCACCAGCATGCGCTGCTCCTCCGCGGTCAAACGCGCGAAGCGGATAGAGCGCCTCAGGTCGTGTCCCGCGGTCAGAAAAAAAACTGTGTCTGACTTTCGATAATCAGCGTTATTGAACGTCAGACCGGCCGTTTTTTGCTTCCGAGAAAAAAGGTTATCGATCGTCTTTGCCGTCTGAACGAGTAATTCATGAGGCTTTCCTGCGCCACACTGTGCTTTTTCCCAAGTCGTGAGCTGGCGCCCAGCAGTTTACGCCGCCCAACTTGCCGACAGCGCCTCCGCCTGCCGCAGCACGGTCTGCACCGCCGCATCCTGAAGGTCCGGCGGATAGCCAAGGGCCGCACTCGCCGCCGCGAAAGCTCGCGGCAAAAAACTCGGAGGAAATCGGGGCGCGCCGCTGTCCCATGGCGCTAAGGCAGCCGGCCGTGCGGTCCAGTCCAAAAGGGCTGAAAATAGAGCAGCCGACCTCGCGCCGCTTTTAATGCGATTGCGGGAGGACGGGTTAAACACCGCAGCGGACTTAGCGGCAGCACTCACCGAACGAGGTATCCCAGGTGCACGCGGGGGAAACCGCTATTCAGAATAGAAAACATCAAAATGCGAAAAGTGCCTGAGCCGCAGGGCTAAGTACTGGCTGGGGCGGGAGGGATCGAACCTCCGAATGGGGGAATCAAAATCCGCCCGGACCCTAAGCGATTTCAATGCATATTCTGAATGCTGCAGGGAATCTGCCCCTAGTCGCATCAATACGTTAGAGGGCGTTTCAGAATAAGGATGGTTGGCTAGAAGCCCGGCATGGGTGTGTTTGACAGCGATTTCGGCGGTTGAGTCTGCAGACATCAAACGGGGTGACTGATGCCCTTCGCAGTGAGCAGGCCATATCCCGGAAACTGTCCCAGCACTCGCATCCGTCTCTCCTGTCGCGGTCTTCATGGCCCGGCACAGCCAGACCGCGGAGTAAGAATCGTTCGTAATCGTTCAGACGATTAAGGGGATCCAGCCAGAACACCGCATGGTCGACCTCCTTCAACGCGGCTTGTTGCCTGTGCTGGTGCGTCTCCCCTCCAACGAGATTGCTCTTCCCCCGGTGATGTAAAAGGACGAGGCGAAGGATTGGCTGAACGGACTCACGAGGACCAGCAGCGACAGGATCGAACACGTTGCCGCGCAGGCTGACATTGTGCAGGCAGCGGCAGACTTTTTTGGCAATGCTGTGTTTCGGCTTCCAAGATTGCCCCTTATCTGGAGTGGGCCCTCCAAGGTGGACAGATTGGCTTTCAGTAATTGACCGGACGGCCGGCCTTTCAGAGGATGAAGGCCATGAGAAAGCACCGAACCCACAGCGTCGAGTTTAAACGTCAGGTGTCGCAGGAGTATCTGGGCGGCGAGACGCTGCACGGCCTCGCGAAGCGGCATAATGTCTCCCGTAACTTGATCCGCATCTGGATCGAAAAGTATCAGGCAGGCGCGCTCGACGAGGACGTCGCTTCAGCCGGTCTGCTCGAGACCTATGAAGCGCGCATTGCTGCACTTGAGCGCCTGGTCGGCAAGCAGGCTCTCGAGTTGGAGTTTCTAAAGGGGGCTCTTCGGCCACGACCTCGGCTGAAAAGCGAGACTACGTCCGCAATTGTAGACCCCGCGGCATCAGCGTTGCCCAGGGATGCAGGCTGATGGGAATGGCCCGTTCTACTTTCTATGACGAACCGATCCGTGCGGCCGATGACACAACCATCGTCGCGGCGATGGCTGCAATCTGCGACGAGTTCGAGCACTATGGCTGGCGTCGGGTCCAAGCTGCCCTCAGGCAGCAAGGCATGGTCGTCAATCACAAGAAGGTCCGCCGTCTCATGCGCGAGCATGACCTCCAACCCAGAATGCGCCGCCGCTTCACGACAACGACGGATAGCGACCACGACCAGCCGATCTTTCCCAACCTTGCCAAAACCGTGGCGCTTGACGGCCCCGACCAACTTTGGGTCGCCGATATCACCTACGTCACCATCGTTGGTGGCTTCGTTTATGTCGCTGTCATTCTGGATGCCTGGTCCCGGCGGGTCGTGGGTCATGCCATCAGCCGCTCCATCGACGCGCGATTGACGCTCGCCGCCTTGTCAGTCGCGATCGAGAAGCGAAAGCCGCCGCCTGGCTGCGTCCATCATTCTGATCGCGGATCCCAATACGCTGCTAAGATCTACCGCGACTACCTTGCCGAGCACTACATCAAAGGATCCATGGGTCGGCGAGGAAATCCGTACGACAATGCCAAGGCCGAAAGCTTCATGAAGACGCTCAAGGTTGAGGGTGTCTATCCAATGGCTTTCGAGACCTACGCCGATGTTTCCGAGAATCTTCCAAAATTCATTGATTACGTCTACAATACCCGAAGGCTACACTCCGCTCTCGGCTATATCAGCCCCGCGCAATTTGAGAAGCAACACGCCCGGCAGACGGTCAATCCAGTGGCCTGAACCTGTCCGCCCCGAGGGGCCCACTCCAATCAGCATCCAACATTGCCCCCCGCACCATGTCAAAATCCGCGGTAATTCGCAGCGCTTATGCTGCCTCGGGTGGGGTCAACCTTGGGCTCCGATGGGGGGCGCCACGCCGGTTCATAGTCTGACAACTGGGCAAGGCCGGTCAAAGAGCCCTGCCCATCTCGGCGCGGGCAATATAGATCGTTCGCTACGGAGTGGTGGGCGAAGCCGCTCGCTGGCGCACCGACGACCGCTTCTTGGCCGCAGCGGCGGCAGGCAGGGGGCTGTCGCTGTGGTCGACGGCCAACGGCGCGGTGGCCAGCGGTGGGGAGGGCTGATGCAAAAGCTCCATGGGCGCGGCCGGCGCCGTTACAGGCTTGCTGGCCGGATCATTGGCCGGGCCTGGCGTGACCGCCGCCGGCTTTTCACCCTCGAAACCGTTCAGGATGACCGGCAGCCCGCCCGGACCGTTGCCGAGGATGACAACCTTGCTGTTGGGCGACTGCGCCAGTTTCAGCGTGGCCTCGATGCCGGTCCAGCGCAGGTAGGCGTCCGAAATAGTCGGCGCCACGATCTCCTGGAAATTGCGAATTCCCTTGGCTTCGACTTCCTTGCGCTTGCTCTCCAGCTCCTCGCGCTGGACCCGGAATCGGAATTCCTCGACCAGCTCGGCCTGGGTGAATTTCCGTTCGACGGCCGCCTGCAGCGATTCGGGGAGTTGCACTTCCGAGATCAGAACGTCCACCAGCGAGATCATGTTGGCAGAACCCGATTGATCGTTTTTGCCTCCGATGCCGTTGTCGCTGGCGGCCAGCACGGTGTTGTAGATCGCCTCCTGAATGGCATGACGGTCGTTGGCGTAAAGGTCTTCCGCCTTGTATCTGGAAATCGTCTCGCGGAGGACCGAACCCACTTCGGGCAACAGCAGACGATTCAGATAATCGGGCCCGACCGAGCGATGCAACTCGCCCAGCCGTGCCCTGCGCGGACGCCAGCGGACGCTGGCGGTCACCTGCAGATTGAGCCCGTTATTGGCAACGACATCGAAAACCTGCGTGTGTTCCTGCAATCGGCTGTCGTAGGTGATCAGCTTGTCCCACGGGAAAATCAGGTGCACGCCTTCATCCTTGGCAGCGGCAACGACGTCGGTACCGCCGAAGAAGCGCCACCACATCACCCCGGCATGCCCCGCCGGCACCGTGATCACCATATGACGCCACAGCATGAACACCACGAACAGCGCGATCAGCAGCGTGAAGACGATGCCCGTCGACAGTCGACGAAGCGTGCGTTGAACATTCATGTGGAGCTCACCAACTTCAGCTGACCGTCCTCCATGTGATAGCGGCGGTCGGCGAGGTCAAAATATCGCTCGTCATGGGTCACGGCGATGATCGCCTTGCCAGTCGCCTTGATACGCGGAAGCATCGTCCGATAAAAACGTTCGCGATATCCGGGATCCTGGTCCGCAGCCCACTCGTCCAGCACCAGGATGGGCCGCGACTCCGCAAGCGCCAAGGCCAGCGCCAGCCGCTTGCGCTGCCCGGTGGAAAACGCGCCGGCGTCGTAGCCCGTCTCGATATCGGCCGGCAGCTTGTCGGCAATGCCGAGCTGCTCGGCGTTCTGCATGAACGTCGCCAGTCCAGCTTCGTCCAGCCCGTACGGCTTGCGAAATGTGTGGAAGTCCGAAAAAACCGTCGAGAACAGGTTGCGATAGTTTTCCATGCCGAGCTCGGACACCACCGTGTCGTTGACCGTGATGGTGCCGGCCTGCGCCTCGTAGAGTCCGGTCAGCACCCGCAGCATCGTCGTCTTGCCGGAGCCGTTGTTGCCGGTCACGAAGATCAGCTCGCCGGGAGCCGCATCCAGCGTGATGTCGCGGATGGCAAATCCCTGTTCGTCGAGGTTGTGATGGTGGACATAAGAGACGCCCCCCATATGCACACGCTGGAATGCGAACTGTTGTGGCGAAGCGATCTGCGCAGGCTTTGCGCGGTCGTCGAGCGAGCGTTCAAACGCGTCGATGCCGGCCAGCGCGAACCGCGCGATCGACAACGGCTCGGCCGCGCGCACGAAAGCGCCCAGCGGGCCGAGCAGGAACAGCTCGGTGGTCACGATTTTGGACAGTTCCGTCCCCATCACGTCGGAGATCAGCGGCAGGATAAAGACGACCGTCGCGCCCAGCATGTAGGAGGTGGAGCCGGCCAGAATGACCAGATCGCTGATCACCGCGGCGCCGCTGGTGCGGCACCGCGCGACGTGGGCCGAGAGCGCCGAAATGTCCCGATAGATCGCCTCCTGCTTCGGCCGGCTGAGACGAAGCTCCTTGAAGCCGTCGACGAGGTCTTCAGCGCTGGCGCGCAACGCGGCATCGGCACGGGCGGCGCCGATCAGTTGCTCCTTCAGCTCACCCTCGCGGTTGAGATAATACTGAATAATGAGGCCAACGAAGATCACGGTCAGGACGCCGGCGATCAGCGACTGCCAGAACAGGTAGACGATGATGAGCGCCAGCAGGATGGCGTTCTGGAATCCGCTGAGCAGCGGCATGACCGCCTGCGAAACCGCCTCGTAGTGGCGCGCCATGCCATCCAGCAACGCCGAACGACTCATCTGCTGGATATCGCCGAGATCGAGCCGCAGCACCTTGACGGCAACACGGACGCGCTGCTCATGCAGCGCGTCTTCGATCGCCGCGGCACTCTTCCGGAGCAGTAGCGACTGGGTATAGCGATAGAGCAGAAGCAGGCAGACAAAGGCGAGGCCAAGCTTGAGCGAGGCCAGGCCGTCGCTGTCCTCGTTGACTCCCGCGGTGATCACCATGACGACCATGGTCCCGGAGACCGCTGACAGGATGGCCATCAGCAGCAGATCGACCGGCGACGCCAGCGCGATCCCGGGAAATCGGCTGGGGATCGCCAGCCGCACATTCCGGCTCTTCAACAGAAAGTCGATCAGCCGCCTGCCCAGACTCGAGCCTTCACTGGACGTGGACGACTCGGGCCCGCTCATTTCTGAATTCCAACTAGGAGACGTTGCTGCGTGGCGTTCCGAGAAGAAACACGAAGAACATGATCAACGGCGTGAAAATCAGCGACAGCACGAAAAACCCGATAAAGCCGACGACCCGATCCCGCGCCAGATAGGCAACGAGCAGGCAGCAGATCAGATAGACCAGGAAAAGCAGGGCCATCGGTTTGCTTAGGTAGCGGGCTGGCGCTTGGCGCGCTTGAACTCGGCTTTCAAATCATCCGCGATCGCCGCGGCGCTGAAGTCGCCGGGCCTGCCGCCGCCTGCGAGGTGACGGGCAAATACCTTGCCGACGGCATAGGTCGCAGCCGCGCCGAACGCCGCCATCGATGCCATGCCAGCCAATGTACCGACCATCGGCGCGGTCTTCAACGCCGATCCGACCACCGCGCCCGCAGCGGCACCGGGTATCAGGGTCCCCAGCAGCACGGAGACAATGGAATTCGCGGCTTCCTTGCCGAACGGCTTGTCGAACACCGCGCTGAGATCCATCAGCATGCGCGTCTGAACGGCGCCCAAAGCGACGAGGTCGAGAACGGGAAAGGGGACAAGACCGGCTGCTGCCGACCACTTTACCGCTGACGACACGATTTCGCCGACACGATCGAGCCTGGCGTCTTCAACGCCGATGTCCGAAAGCGGGACATCAGCAACAAGGGTCTCATCGAGATGCGTGGCGGAAACCATAATGTGCTAACTCCCCGGATGTATTGTGGCTGTAACACCAAATAAGCAGTTGGCCAATGACCAAACCGGCGATCGCAAAAGGATTCGTGGCACGCGAACTTGCTTGCGAGGTCTGTCGGCCGCTTCTATACGGGGATCAGTTCAACGAAGCCGTCACGTCGGCGCGCGCCGGACATACAGATGCGTTCGCATTGCGTGCCCCGCTCTTCGGAGCAAGGCACGGCCCGCCACGAGCTGGGTTCACCAGTGTGCGAGAGACGAGTGCCCCGACCGGCGTGGGTCGCAGCGTTAGCCATTGAAACTAAAAAGGCGCATCGCTTTCAAACGCGACGTGACAACGGCAGGAACACAAATGCTCGATGCTCAGGAAATCAGAACTATCGTCGACAACGTCATACTTGACGTTGTACAAGTTTCCGGAACATCCTCGAAGCCAGCAGCAGAAGCCATTATCATCGAGCCGCAGATGAAGCTCGACAAGGATTTCGGCCTGGATAGTCTCGACTTCATCGAGCTCTTGAGTGTGCTCGAGACGAAATTCGACGTCGAACTGTCGGACGATGTGTTCGACGCGGTCAATACCGTGGATGATCTCTACAAATACATGGCGGTCACGCTGGCCAAAAAGAGCTAGGCGTGTCTTCGCACGTCGAGCTGGCAAAGAGCTTCCTGAGCATTCTGGGCGGCGGAAACCTGTCGCCGCTGCGGGAGCTGTTCTGCGACGACATTCGATTCGAATATCCGGGAATCAGCGCCATCACCGGCCGCGGCAAGACCGTCGTGCTGCTGAAGCGCATCATGTCGCAATTCACGTCGTTGCAGTTCGAAGCGATCGACTTCGTCGAGCAGGACGATAAGCTCTGCGTCGTCTGGAAGAACGACGGATGGCTGAAGACCGGCGAACCATTCCACAATGAGGGCGTCACCGTTCTGCACATCCGGAACGGCACGATCAGTTTTGTCAGCGATTACTTCAAACAGGACCGAACGGACAGGCAGCCATGACGCACGCACTCTTCGATGCCTCGATGCCCAATCCCGGTTTCCGCAGATCGATCGGCGACGCGGGGCGCCCGATTGACCTGAAGGACCCGGATTTTCATGGCCGGGCAGATCAGTACGATCGCTTCAAGGATCTGCGCGACAACGATCCCGTGTTCTGGAATGGCGACGTCGGAGGATCCGGCTTCTGGGCCGTAACGCGTTTTGACGATGTCGAAGCCGTCACCCGCGACCGTGCCACCTTTTCGAGCGACTACAAGAGGGGCGGGATGCGCATTTTCGACGTCAAGGATGTGACGTCGAATCCCCGTCCGGACATTTTTACGACCGATCCGCCGGATCATACCAGTTTCAGGAAGGCGCTGCAGCCGCAGTTCACTGCCGAAGCGGTCGCCCTGTTCCGGGACGGCATTCGCAGGCGGGTCCGACGCCTGATTGCCGGCGTCGCGGACAAAGGCCATGCCGAATTCGTCTCGGAAATCGCCAGTCCGGTGGCGGCCGGATTGCTCACCGACCTGCTAGAACTCCCGGAAGCCGACGGCGTCAACCTGATGAAATGGTCCAACGCCTTTATCGGCGATGACGACGATGACTATTCGCCATCGGTCGAGTATCGCATTGGATGCGTGCGTTCGCTGGACCAGTATGTAGCGGGTCTTCTCAAGGAGCGGACGGGATCCGGCCGGAACGACGTTCTGACCGTGTTTACGCGAATGACCATCGAGAACGCGCCGCTAGACTTCGAAGGCCTGTGCGAGAATTTCGCGTCCTTCATCGTGGCGACCAACGAGACCGTCCGCCACACCATTTCGAGGTCGATCGTTGCTTTGACCGACTTCCCGGCCGAGCGGGCCAAGCTGCGGGCCGACCTCACCCTGATGCCTTTCGCCGCCAAGGAGTTTGTCCGCTGGGCGACGCCCCTGATCCATTCGCGACGGACCGCGACGCGCGACACGGTTTTGGCAGGGCAGGCCATAAAGGAAGGCGACAAGGTCGTCATCTGGTACAAGTCCGCGAATCGCGACGAGCGACGCTGGCCGGACGCCATGCAGTTTCGCGTCGATCGCTATCGCAGCAGCGACGCACCGGCCCATATCGCCTTCGGGTCCGGCATCAATCATTGCCTGGGCTGGCGCTATGCCGAGATGCAGATCACCGTTCTGTTTGAGGAACTGCTTCAGGTCCTGCCGGATATCCGCGCCGCTTCGCCGCCAAAGCTGCTGCGTTCAAATTTCATCGCGGGCATCAAGGCGCTGGATGTAGACTTCACGCCGGTGGCCTATCAGGCCTGACCTGCATCCTGCGCGAACGCGCCGATCAAATGACGGTTGAGCGAGGCGCCGATGCTTGCCGCCGGGGCCGGATCGAACAGCGCATAGTGGCCGGCATCGGCGTTCTCGATCTCGATCGCCCCGCTGGAGATCGCCGCGAGCGACGATGGCAGATCGGCGTCGACATTGTCGGCGGCGCGGAGAAACACTACCGATCCGCGAATCTGTTGCGGCGTGTGGTCGGCCAGCAGCCGGGCGCTGCGGGTGAAGGCCGCCGAAATCCGGTCGAGCAACGGCTCGCCCGCGCTGTCTGGACCAGGCTGCAGCGCTGCGCCAGCCCCATCCATCATCGACGCCGCCGCGCGGCGGGGATCCATGACGTCGGCATCGACATTGGAAAAATAGGTATCGAGCAGAAACAGCCGGCGCACCTCTTCGCCTTCCGCTTCCAGCAGCCCCGCCATCGCCTGCGCCACGACCCCGCCGAACGACCACCCCATCAGGTAATACGGCCCGGCGGGCTGTACGCGGCGCACGGCATCGACATAGGCCCGGGCCATATCAGCGACCGACGCATGTGGCGGTATCTCGTCCTCGATGCCGCGGGCCTGCAGGCCGTAGACGGGAATCCGCGCGTCCATGCTGCCCAGCATCCGGCCATACACCCGCGCCAGCCCGGCTGCCGGGTGGATACAGAATAATGGTGGCAAGGTGCCGCGGTCACGCAGGCAGAGGATCGGCCGATATGCCGAAGCGGCGGACCCGCGCGCCATCATCGCTTCAGCCAGCGCCCTCGGTGTCGGGTGCGTGAAGACCAGTTCGATCGGCACGTGATGGCCGTGGTCGCTGCGCAAGCGCGACACCAACCGCATAACCATCAGCGAGTGGCCGCCCAGCGCAAAGAAATCGTCCAGTACCGAGACCCGCGCCGCCCCCGTCAGCGTGCCGAACAGCGCGCAGATACGTATCTCCAGATCGGTGCTCGGCTCGACATGGCCGGCGCCATCGTCCTGCGCGAGCGCCGGCAATGACCGGCGATCCAGCTTTCCATTGGCCAGCCACGGCATCGACGGCAGGACCGCGATGACAGACGGAATCATGAAGTCAGGCAGCCCGCGCGCCAGCGCCGTGCGCAAATCCGGTCCGCTGAGCGCGGCGCCGGCGGCCGGCGCGACATAGGCCAGAAGCTGCGCATCGGCGCCGATACCATTCAAAACGACCACGGCGTGTCCGACGCCGGACTGCCGCAATAGAGCGGCTTCGATTTCGGCGGGTTCGATGCGGACGCCGCGCAGCTTCACCTGCTCGTCATCGCGGCCAGAAAAGACGATGTTGCCGTGGTCGTCGAGATATCCGCGGTCGCCGGTGCGGTACATGCGCTGGCCCGGCGCACCAAACGGACAGGCCAGAAAGCGCTCGGCCGTCAGGCGCGGCCGGCGCCAGTAGCCGCGGGCCACGCCAACGCCGGAAATGTAGATCTCGCCGACGACGCCCGGTGGCAAAGGCCGCAGACACGCATCGAGAATGTAGACCTCGTAATTGGCCAGCGCACGGCCGATCGGGATTGGACCATCCCAGTCGGCGGGGACCTCGAAGGCGGTCGCATCGATGCAGGTCTCCGTGGGCCCGTACATATTGAAGAACCGGCAATGCGGCAGCCGCCGGCGAAGCCGGTTCACCAATGGCGTCGGCAGGACTTCGCCGCCGAGGATGAATACGGCGAGGTCCGGCAAGTGGAGTGCCGCATGGTCGGCCAGGACCGCGGCGAAGGCCGGCACCACATCGAGGTGCGTCACCGCCGATCTCGCCATGGCCTGCATGAACCGATCCGGATCGCTGACATCTTCCGGCGGCAGCACGATGCAAGTGCCGCCGGCCGTCAGCGGCAACAACATCTGATGGATGCTGGGATCGAAATTGATCGAACTGCAGAACGCGAATCGCGCGTGAGAATCGACCGCCCACAGGTAACGCTGGTCGTGCAGCTTGTTGACCAGGCTTTGATGCGTCAGGCCGACACCTTTCGGCTGCCCGGTCGATCCGGACGTATAGAGGAGAAATGCCACGTTCAGCGGCGCGACCCGATCCTGCTGAGCCAGAGGCCCCGCCTCGAATCCGGCGATCACATCCTCGAGGCTGCCTTCTCCGACCAGCAGGACTGCGGCAGCTTGCTCGTCGAACATGTCGGCACCGCCGCGCTCGGTGACAACCACGCCTGCGCCGCTATCCACGATCATGGAGTTCAGCCGGTCGGCGGGATATTGCAGATCCAGCGGCAGGCAGACAGCGCCCGCCTTCAGCACCGCAAGCACGGCCACCACCAGGTCCGGACTGCGCGGCAGCGCGACGGCTACCACTGACTCCCCTGCAACGCCGCGGTGGATTAGTGCGCGCGCGAGCCGGTTCGAGCGCCTGTCGAGCTCGTCATAAGTCAACGTCCGGTCGCCGCAGGCGACCGCGATTTCGCCGGCACGCGCCGTGGCCATGGCTGCGAACAGCTCCGGCAGGGTCTGATCGAAAACGGACGACGGCGTGACGTCCGCCGTGCCACGCTGCCGGAATTCCTTGTCGCTGAACAAGGCGAGCGCACCGATCGGAAGCGAGGCCATCGTAAGCTGCTCGACGAGGAACACGATTCGCGACAGATGCCTGTGCAGATCGGCGGGCTGGTACAGCGCGCCATTGCCGTCGAGGTCAAGGCGCAACTGCCCCTGCGCCTTGTTGTGAAACAGCGTCAGCGACAGATCGCGCACCGGGCCGAACGAGAGATAGTGCGACGACGACCGCAGGCCGGAAAACGGCAGGTCAGCGTCAACCGACATGATATTCACGGACAGGCTGAAATAGTCCGGCTCGGCCGCAAGAAGACCTGCGTAATTGCGCAGATCCTCGTAGCGGTAGGATTGGTGACGCAGCGCGAGCCGCAACTGTCGGGAGATGTCTTTCGCCAGCCGCTCGATGGTGAGCGCGGGAGCGACCACGAGTCGGATATGGCATTCATTCGACACCATGGCCGGGAAAGCCATCGCCGAGCTGCCGAGACGGCCGAGCAATTGCGAGCCGAGGAGGACCTGCTGTTGTCCCTGATAGGCCGATTGCAGCACCGCCGCTGCCGCCATCAGGAAATGTTCGGGCCTCAGCCCGGCGCCCGCTGCCCTGTCACGCAACCGTTCCAGCAGACCGGCTGGCAGATAACAGGACTCGCGCCCGACACCGTCGCCCGCCGAAGGGCGCCGCGCCTGGCACGACCAGCTCGTCATCCGTTCGCTGTCGCCGACAACCGTCTCCCAGTAGCGGCGGTCGTCGAGAAACCGTGACGATGCGCGATAGGATCTCTCCTCGCGCGTCAGCGTGGCAATGCCGCCCGCGGGATAGTCCGGGGGAGCCCTGCCCTCGCGGAGTGCTGAATAGGTTTCGGCGACGCGGTTACTGACGATCCAGGCTGACTGACCATCGAGCGCGATGTGGTGATAGATCTGTCCCCACAGCCAGCGCGCCGGACCGATCTTGATCGCGAGCCAGCGAAATGGCGGCTCGGCGTCGAGTTGGAAGCCAGTGCGCAGTTGTTGCTGGATCAGGCCGATGGCCACGGCGCGTGGGTCGGCCGCGCCGCTGACGTCGAACACCGGCAGCAGATAGGCACCGGCCTCCAGAACCCGCTGCCAGAGCGCTTCATCCGCCGCATGAAACCTGAGGCGAAGCGCTTCCGTGGTGGCGACAACTTGTGCGGCGGCCTCGTTCAGGAGCACCGGATCGAGGTCGCCGGCTATCTCCGTATAGAGGCCGGTATTGTAGGCGCAGCCGGATGTGTCGAGCAGATTCCCGAACCAGATATCGCGCTGGCCGCTCAACAGCGGAACGCACTCCGAGGTCATTGGCACTCCGCATCCGGTTTCAGCGCGCGGATCGCGCGGTTGTCAACCAGCACCGCGCCGCACCGTGGATGCGCGGCTGTGACGGTGTCTGGGCAGGGCGTTCTTGTCAACGACGGTCCGTCCGACTCCGAAGCGGCACGGGACGCATGTCGGTCCAGGCCGTCTCGACAAAGGCCAGACACTCCGCCTTCGAACCGATCGGGCCGACGCTGCTCCACCCGGATGGGATGGGCGCGACGGACGGCCAGATCGAATATTGTCCGTCCCCATTGAGGAGAACGACAAATTCGTCGCCATCGATCGTCCAGTTACCTGACATGGCTAACACCGCCTGCATCGACCTCACCTGGCCCCGTCAATCGAAGGACTGACCGCCTGTTCGAGCAACAAATCAAATGGAATCTCCAGCGACACCGGATCGATCGCGGGGCTGAGCAGGGCAACCGAGAGCCGGCATGAACGCGCGCACGGCAGGTCGCTGACGCAGACCGCACCTGACAGTTCCGGCGGCCGCAGCACGTTGGTCGGATCGAGCACATCGATGCTGGTCAACGGCACGCCAAGCCCGACGCCGAACGCCTTGACGACGGCTTCCTTGCGGGTCCACAGCCGCGTGAACATGTGGATCGGCTGGGCGTCCGCGAACACAGCCTGTCGCTCGCGATCGCTCAAGACATCCTTAACGACGAGTTCCAACTCGGTCATGGGAGTAATCGCCTCGACATCGACGCCGACATCGGCCACTCGGCTGATCGCCACCGCCACCGTGCCGCGCGTATGCGACAGACTGGCATGAAGGGTCTGGTTCGCGACCATGAGACGCGGCTTGCCGTCGTTACCGTTCGGCACAAAGCTCCAGGACGCGGGACCGCACGCCGCAACCACCTCGACGCTGCTGGCCAGCAGATAGTGAGCGATGATATAGAGATGGCGGTCATCGGGGACGCGCAGGCGCGCAGCCCGGTCCCGCTCGTGATTCCTGAGCCCCGCCATCATCGCTGTCGGCGCGACGGCCGACGCCGGCAAAGTGACGGCGACAACGCAGGTGGCGCCTCGGGCGACCTCAGACCCCAGCCTATCCCAAGAATCGCCTCCCGCATTGCCCGGCGACCAGTTCGTGACGTTGCCTGGGCTGATGAACATGGTCATGCTTGATGCGGTGAGAACCCTCCACTGCTCCAGCGGGAGCGAAACAGACTGCGGCTAGCTTAGCAGCGTTTCAGGTATGTACAAAAAGTGTCTGAGCCGCAGTGATTAGGTGCTGGCTGGGGCGGGAGGATTCGAACCTCCGCATGGGGGAATCAAAATCAGCGCGGATCGCTATATAAATCAACGCGCATTCCGGAAGAACTAGGGATTTCGTCCCAAATGGATTCAAGAGGTTAGTAGACGTTCCGGAATGCAGAGCGCCTTGTCCTCAGCGGGACAGCTCAGCGCGAGGCGGAGCAGCCAGCCAAGCGCGTGTTTGCGAACGCATCGACCGCCCATACCGGACAGACTACCTGCCAGGTCCGCTATGCTCGACTATTCAGACAATCCTCTTGATCAGGGGTAAGCGTAGCAGGACGCCCGCGATCAAAAAGCAGGTCAAAGACGTTAGGGTGCCCGTGACTGCGAACTTGACAAGGTGTGATGCTTGCACGTTTCGCCAAGCGAGCGCAATTGCAACAAGGACAGGCGGGTGGATGATGAAGATTGTGTAAGCTCGACGCGAGAGCGCCGCCCAGACTGAATTCAAGCTGCCGAAAATTCGATGGAAACTCGAAAGTAGGACCAATATTAGTCCCCAAGCAACAAGCGGCTCCCAGAACGAATAGACGACCGCCTGGACATTCCATCCGCCGGAGGTGTCACCCTTTAGCTCGGGAAAAAACGAGGCCGACAGCACGACGATTGGCAAGATCGGCACCGCAATTCCAGCGATTGCCGACCACACCCATTTTGAATTGTCAGGCACATGCTCTAACCATTTTCCTGATGATCCAACGCATCCGGCAACGAACAGCACCACGTAGCTGGCAAAATATCCAACCTGCAAACCCCACACCTGTGTGCCAACCGGCCAAACGAGCCGAAGTGCAAATGCTGCTGCACCGACGGACAGCGCGGCAAGAGCAATCGCGAAATTGGACGGGAACGTTATTGCAGATAGGCTTGTAGAATGAAAACGCGACGCGATTCCCAGCCAAGCGACATACCCCATCGAAAAGATCAGCAACGCCTGCGCGAACCAAAGCGGACCATTTTCGAACGTGCCACGACCCCATAGCCGCAGAAGGGTAGATAAGAAGGGCTGCCCGTTTGACGTTTGCGCTAAGGCGATCGTTGCAGGCCCTATAAGGAGGCCAAAAACAATCAGCGGAACAGCGAGTCGCAGCAGTCTCTCTCGAACAAAGGTCATAGGACCATTTTTATCGACAGAACCGGGCGTGAAGTACCCGGCGAGAAGAAAGAATAAGCCCATGAAGTAGGCTTGATTCAGAGTGCAAAAGAATATCAGAAGTTTGGTTTCAAACCTTCCGTCGGTCGGAACCTCCCGATAAAACCACCCTCCGATCGCGCCATAGGTGATTGCGGCGTGATGGAATACGACGAGCAATGTAAGTGTCGAGCGCAATGCATCGAGACCAGCATTCCGGCTTTGGGCTGAGGCCACAGCGATATCAGCGCGTGAATGACTTGTCAGCGTTAGTTCGGTCATCGAACAACCCATACTGGAAACATCAGCGAGCTTCGTACTACGATATGGTCGCCACCAGTGCATGGCCAACTCGTTCCGACAAAGGGTAGCGCTAAAGCCCGTTCCAGACCATTCGCGACCAGGTCAAACGAGCAGAAAGTTCAACCGGAGCGCGACATTTTTTCCGAATGGCCAGGGGAATCCCTTTTCAGAATGAAAGAATATGTAAGTTATTGATTCAAAGAATGTATTTGGCTGGGGCGGGAGGATTCGAACCTCCGCATGGGGGAATCAAAATCAGCGCGGTACACTAACAAAATCAACGCGCATTCCGAAAAAATGAGAGAATCCGCCCCGAATGAATTCAAGAGGTTAGCGCTTATTTCGGAACGAGATAGCACGCCGATGAAGTCGAACTTTCCTTCAGGCGCTCATCACTTCATCCATATCTCTGGAGGGGCTGATCATCTTCATCCCGGATTGAGACGAAATGCTGTTGCTTCTCAAACTCCTGAAGCCGCGCCAGACATGCTTCTGGGGGCTGTTGCGATCATCGATGATCGCCACAATTGTCCACAAGATGCTTACGATCGGTCGGGCTCAGATGGACGGTGACGCCAGTACGCATCCCGCAGACTCGCACAGCCTACCCAACAGGGGAATCCCAATCGGGACTCATATGTCGGCATCAATCCACTGGCTATGAAGCCGACCATGTTGAAGCCCACCTGATCGGTGTGCTAATTTTATCTATGGGGATAGAATTCATTTGAATCGGAGAAACGGTTGCATCAAATTCGACTCATTACGCTGACGTCGCTGGTCGCACTGTTGGCAACGGCACCTGTCGCGGATGCTTGCACGCGTGTGACGTATTTAGGTCCGGAAAATACCGTCGTCACCGGTCGCTCCATGGATTGGATGGTGCCGCTGCACACCAATCTCTGGGCTTTCCCCGCAGGACTGAAGCGCAATGGCGCTGCGGGTGCGAACTCCATCAGCTGGACCTCGAAATATGGCAGCGTGATCTCTGCGGCCTACGATTCTGCCACCGCTGACGGCATGAACGAAAAAGGGCTGGTCGCCAACCTGCTCTATCTGTCGGGCACGGAATATGGTCCGCGCGATCCGTCCCGGCCCGGCCTCTCCGTTGCGGGATGGGCGCAGTACGCGCTCGACAATTTCGCGACGGTTGCCGACGCGGTCGCCGCATTGGAAAAGAATCCATTCCAGCTCTCTGGGCCCGCACTTCCCGGCGGCTTTAACCCCACCATGCATTTATCAATCTCGGATCAGAGCGGGGATTCCGCGATTTTTGAGAGCATCGACGGCAAGATCGTCGTCCATCACGGACGTCAGTTTCAGGTGATGACCAACGAGCCCGCTTACGATCAGCAGCTCGCCCTCAATGCCTATTGGCAGGATATTGGCGGCGCCGCGATGTTGCCGGGCACCGACCGCCCGGCGGATCGCTTCGTGCGCGCGAGCTATTACCTCGGCCAATCGCCGCAGACGGCGAAGCCGGTTCAATCCATCGCCTCCATGTTTTCCATCATGCGTAACGCCTCCGTCCCGATGGGCGTGACAAAGGCCGGGGCTCCGAATGTCGCTCCGACCCTCTGGCGCACGGTATCGGACCAGAAGAACATGGTCTATTACTTCGAGGACACTGAGAGGCCGAACGTGTTCTGGGTCGCGATGGACAAGATCGACTTCAAGGCCGGCGCGCCGACGCTGAAGCTCGACCTGTCCGGCGCCCCCATCCTGGCGGGAGATACCGCCGCCGCATTCAAGCCGGTCGCCGCATTTTCCTTCATGCCCGCGAAGTAGCCCTTGCGGGCACCCTTTGCCGGAACAAGCCGACACTGCAGCGGGCCGCCTTCGAGCGGCCCGTTTCTGTTGCGCCATCAAGAATGAAGTTAGCGCATATTTCGGAACGAGATAGCGCGCCAATGAAGTTGAACTTTCGTTCAAGCGCTCATCACTTAATCCATGTCTTAAGAGGGGAGTTATTCGCATCCCGCTATTTCCCCGATTATCCGGCGCAGAGACCGGGTAGAAGCGGCCGAAAGTCTTACTCTCGCGAAAGTGGGAAAGACGATTCTTCCGAAAGGCATGGGAATCGATTTTCGGAATGAAGAACTGACAACCTATTGATTAAATGTAACTATTGGCTGGGGCGGGAGGGATCGAACCTCCGAATGGGGGAATCAAAATCAGCGAGGAACATCAGTGATTCCGGAAACGGCACTAACGTTTTGAATATGGTACTCGCGCCTCTATCCGAGAGATAGCTATATCCTTCAGCTAGTCTACGGTCTTATTGCCTTTGCAATCGCTGTTGCCATCGCGATTCTCGTTATAAACGCTTTGTTTGGCCCCGATATAAAGGAGGAAGCAAAAACAGCATTTGGCTACCTGACGTTTTCTGTATTTTTTTGATCGTGGGAGGCCGCAAACTATTTTTTCCACGATTGCTCTTCAACATTGGGAAGTCTTCTAGAAGAATTGACACCGCTCGCTATTGGCGCAACTTCACGCTGAGCAGCATCATAGTAGGGATTTTTGCGAAACTCCTAATAGGTAAATACTTGCATTGACGGAAAACCGAATTCCAAGCGTGAACCCATAAATCTGCCGGGCTGACGCCGCGCCAGAGTCCGCTTTGCCCAGATAGCCGACGTGTTGCAGCAAAGCAGCGGAATGACGCTAAGTGCCAACAAGAGACTCATGCACGGCAGCAAATTACATTCTATTCGATCACCTCGTCAGCGCGGGTGGGATGGTGAGCCAGCGGTAGATTCGGAATGTGGCGCGCTGGCTATAGATCGCCCATAACGGTCATTCGCGTCTAACGCGGGATGAGTTGGCAACGACGTTGTCAGCGCCTCATTACGTGACACTGCGTCCGCGCGGCGCCTAATCTTCTGCCGGATGTCGCTTATCACAATGCAAGGCAGATCTTCCCGAAGTGTCTTTGCGAAATCTGATGCCTAAACGCAGCCTCGATCTGATCCAGCGGGAATGTTGAGTCGATGATCGGCTGGATGTCGTTGGCATCAATCGCGGCGATCATTTCTTGCTGTTCCTGGCGGGAGGGTGGCGGTCCGGCGTGAAGAAGACCGCTGGTCGGCTTAACGTTCCATATCTCTGGAACGGCCCCGCTCCGGGCGTTCAGGCTGTAACGGATAATCAAACAAAAAGGCCCGCCGGAAGGCGGGCCTTTGGTCCATGACTGCGCCCTGATCAGAACGACGCAGTGCCATAATAGTCGTTGACGGCGCGTGTGCGGGTTGCATCGCCCCAGTTCCATGCATTGTCGTTGCCATATTTCGGCGCGCTCTTGAGCTGGGCTTCGGTTACGCCGGTAACGTACCCGCCGAGCGTGGTGTCGTACTTCAGCGATTGCCAGGGCAGCGGATAGTGATCGTCGCCGATGCCTAGAAAACCGCCGAATGAGAGCACTGCGTAAGACACCTTGCCGCTCTGCTTGTCGATCATCACGCGCTCGATCGAGCCAATCTTGTTGCGGTCCGCGCCATAGACGGCGGTTCCCTCAACCTTGTCGCTGCCGATAAGATTGCCTTGCTCGCTTACTTCCGTAACCATGAGACTTCTCCAAAGTTTGAGTTCACAAACCAGAACGAAGAGCGCGATGAAACGTTCCTGCGGTTCACCTGCTTCAAATCGACGCATTCGTTGGGAACGGGCGACGTCGGCCGTTTACGCACCTCCGCAATAACGCTGCAGCGGTATCTATGGCAGGTGCCGAGAAAACGACGAAAGTTGTGAGAAGTCACAAGCAAGCACGTTCTGGTCGAATTTGGCCATGTCCGATACATTTGGGTCAATCGCGTCGGTTTGACCCTTTGGTGGTCACTTCCGGTCCACCCCGATGAACGGACATCGTCGGTCACGCCCGTCTGGTCCGGTTCGTGCCAATAGGCGACATCGCATCTGTGTCTTGAAATGCAAGAGGCCGCCAACTGAGGCGGCCTCACAAATGTGAAGGTGGTCACCGTTAATCGTTGACGGCTTTCTTGACCGCGTCCTTGAAGCCGCCGACCGCATTCTGAATCTTGCCCGCGACTTGCTGCGTCTTGCCTTCGGTTTCGAGCTTGGCGTCACCGGTCACTTTGCCCGCGACCTCCTTCACCTTGCCCTTGGCCTGCTCCACGGAGCCTTCGATTCGATCTTTGTTCATGTGTTTCTCTCCTTGCTTGCTTCATCCCCTCAACAAAGGGACTATAATAACGATCACTATGAGCGGCCAAAGAACAGCCACAACAGAATGATCACCGGTATCGGCACGCCCAGCAGCCAAAGCAGAACCCCTCGTCCCATGTCAGCCTCCATGATTTCTTATGCATGGAGAACGCAAAAGGTAATGATTGGTTCCAGTACGCGGAGTCGAAAACCTCTCACCAATGTCCGGTGTTGGGCATCGACGTCCACGGCTCTGCGGGCGGTTTCGGCTGGCCCTTCTGCAACAGCTCGATCGAATGCAGATCGGGCGAGCGCACAAACGCCATCGATCCGTCGCGCTGCGGCCGGTTGAGCTAGTGCGGCAGTGTAGCTGCCTACACTCGACACAGGGAAGACGAAGGGCACGATCCAACCAAATATCTTTGGAGGTTGCCGATGACCGAATTGGGTCATTCGCGTCACTCTGGCTGTGCGCCATCACTTCCAGTCTACCCTCGACTCCGGAAATGCCGCTGCACCGCAGCAACCGACGCTTTGTGCCAATCAGCGACATTGGCAGGGTCGCGCAGCCATGCCAGATGTTACTGGCTTCCAGCGAGATGCTTACGGAAAAACCCGATCATCTCAGCGTGAAGGTGTTGATGAAAATCGTTACGGTCGAAGCCCGGCGCATCGGTGCAAGCCGACGGGGTACCCTGCGCTTCCTTCGGGGTGCAGGTTGCAAGGAAAGAGAAGTGTTTGGCGTTTGTCACGAAGTGATAATCCGGTGTTGGAAGCCCTTGTTTGATCGCTGCCGCACAGCATCCTGACAGGCCGTCAGCGTTCTGTGCAGGATCGGAACTCCACAACTGCACCGGAACCGCTACTTCCTTCAGGTTCTTCTCGGGGAACACAAATGCCGGATATGGATCAACGATGACCGCGGCCCTCACGCGCGGATCGGACGTGACTGGCTGACTGAGTGCCTCACCGTTTTCAAGCTGCTTACAGGCCAACAGGCTGGACGTCGCGCAATTGGGCAGGCCCTTTCGCAAATCGGGATTACCACCGATAACAGCAAGACCCGTATAGCCGCCAAACGAAAATCCGTAGAGACCAATACGCCGAGCGTCGATGCGCGCCGCGTCGGGCCAGCCATCGAGCATGTAGTCGATCAGCCGCTTAATATCCGCAGGGCGCTCCACCAGCACCGAAAGGCTATCGGTACGGCTAGTGTCGCGCCAAGTGTCACCGGGATGATTGAGTGCAGCGACGACAAAGCCCGCGTCGGCCAAGGCCGCCGCAGTGTCATGGTGGCCGCCGAACCATCCTCGTCTGCCGTGCGATATCACGATGAGCGGAAGCTTTTCGCCTGTCACTGCGCATCCGGGGACTGCAAAGAAAATGGCACCGCGGGCATCCATTTCTCGCGGGGTCTCCGCACAAGGTGTCCAAACGAGCAGCCTGATCCCCGGTCCCTCCCCGTCAGCAGGAATGTCAAAATTTCTGACCCCCGCCGCGTTCGCCACTGTCAGTTCAAGGAAGAAATAGAAAGCAGACAATAAAACAACGCGACGCATTCTTGGCTCCTGCGGGCAGAGGACCTTCACTATGGGTAGCTGAGCCAACCGATTATGTCGCCTTCGGGTCAATCGCGTCACTCTCGCTGTACGCCGATCACTTCCAGTCTACCCTCAACTACGGACATGCCGCTTCACCGCAGTAACCGACGCTTTGTGCCAATCTCAGACATTCCGACCAATTCAAATTCTGTTGGTTCCGCGAGGAAGCCGCCCGTGGCTTATCCGTTGTCTAAAACCCAGATCAGAACGGTGCATTACCCGCCGAGTGTCTGGTCCTGGTTTTTGAACCAGGCGAGTGCGTGCTCAAAATGCTGCGGATCAAAATCTGGCCAATATTCATCCCTGTAATACAAATCCGCATAAACCGATTGCACCGGAAGAAAACCGCTCAATCGGCGTCCTCCTCCCCAGCGTACAATCAAATCCAGACGTGAAACTTCTTCTGAACGCAGGCCGCCGTTTTTAAGACCGGCCAGATCCCATTCCCAACCGTAGTTGACGAGTAGATTCACCTTCATTCCGACACCCTGACGTTGCCGGAATTCTTTCAACGCCTTGGGGAATTGCGTCGAGGTCTCATCGCCAACAACAAGCAGAGCCGCTCCTCGGCGTGCAATCTCGAAAGCGAATGCAACGCTGGCCTCGCTGAATGCCTGTTTCTGAATGGAAGGCCGCTTGGTGTTGTCCTGGGTAAAGCAGAAGATGGAAGCTTCCTTGATCCCGCATTCTTTACATTTCTCGTACAGCAGCAATCCCGGGTTGATCCCATGAGCATATCCGGCTTCCTTGGGCAGGCCATGATCCATGGCCCAGCGGCGATTTCCATCAGGAATGAAACCGACGTGACTCGGGATGTCATTTTTCGCCATTGCAAACCTTATTCCAACATGATGTGGGACCGTACGATGCGGTGCTGGCCAGAGGGGAATGTCATATGAAGAGCGGCTATGGAAAATGTTTCATTTTCTCCAGACCACGCTGAGAAAGTGCCTTACGCAATCCCTAAACTATAGCAGCCTTTCATTTCGCGCTTTTCGATCTGTAATGAACCTTTCCATAGACGTAATCGCCGTTCAGTACTCGTTTATTCACACTGCGACGATGATGGCTGGCCTTTGTCATTGAGTTCTCGCTGTCCACCTTTACGTTGGGCTTGGTGGTTGCCTGTGCAGTCGAGGCAAGAGCCTGCGTCGGAGGCGTACCTTGCGCAGCCACGCCTCCGATGGTTGCGATGAGCAGAATGCCCATGACGCTCAATAATCGCTGCCAGTTAGACATGAGGTGATATCCGCAAACGTTTTCCGGATCGCCAGACTTTTTAGTCCATCGACTACTGCACGTTCTTGACCCAAATCAACCCGACGCCTGGCAATGTCTGCTTCGGGTCATTCGCGTCACTCTGGCTGTGCGCCATCACTTCCAGTCTACCCTCGACTCCGGAAATGCCGCTGCACCGCAGCAACCGACGCTTTGTGCCAACAACGGAAGTAACCAAACCTCAGGCCGGTCGCACACTCTGGACAACATGAGAGGCCGGCATCAGACGAAGCGGCACGAGCGGAATCGTGTAAGTCGAAATACTGCTTTCGATCCAATATCGGTATTTATTTCTCAATTGTTTGTATAGGCCAGATATGGTTTTTGGATTGAGTGCAGGCTAGTTGCAAATGGTCTCGACACCATCCAGATAGATGGACAATTCGCCCACCCACTTGCGCGACGCACCGGAATCGGCGCTCTCGGCGGCCAGTTCAATGGATCTGCCTATGTCAGTAATGGCCTGAAATCCAAACATGCCTCCCGAGCCCATCATCTGGTGTCCCAGAATCGTTACGGTCTCGAAGTCAACTCGATCCAGGGCATCCAACATCACGATGACATTCTGCTTGCAGTTCTGCAGATACGCGGGGATACGGATTGCGGATTTGGATTTTGCACTCAAACGGATCAGGTCCATCCGGTTGCTTTCGTCTTTCGACGACGAATATGCGATCAGGGAGTGCTCCCTGATCGCCTGCAGCAGCACTTCTTGTTTGATGGGCTTCGTCAAAAAAGCAGTGCATCCCGCCGCCAAACACATTTCCCGATCGCCCTTCAGGGCAGAGGCCGTCAGTGCAATGATCGGCGTGGGCGGCCGATGGTTCCCCTGCTCCCACGCCCGGATCGTCCGAGTTGCGGTCAAGCCATCCATGACCGGCATTTGTCGGTCCATCAAAATTAGGTCGTAGTGTCCGAGCTCAAACATTTTACAGGCGATGGCCCCGGTCTCGGCAATTTCAACCCGGTACGGCGTATCCTCCAGATAAGCCATCGTGATGATGCAGTTGTCGGGAGAGTCCTCCGCCAGAAGAATTCGTAGCGCCGGTAGCGGCAGCTCAGGATCCATACCGACTGGAACAGCCGCTGGCCGATTGACTGTAGCCCAAATCTCGAATGGTACGACGAAAGCAAACACGCTGCCTTTCCCGACTTCGCTTTCGACCCAGATGCGTCCGCCCATCAGTTCCGCCAGGCGTCTCGAAATCGTTAGCCCCAGCCCCGAGCCACCGAACCTGCGCGTGGTCGACGAATCGGCTTGTGTGAAGCGTTCAAACACCTGGCCCAATTTCTCGCTGGGAATGCCGATGCCGGTGTCGGAGACCGTGAACCGCAATGCAGTCGGGACGGAAGGATCTGCATCCGGTGTAACCTGCAAGGTTACTTCGCCCGATTGGGTGAACTTGATCGCGTTGCCAAGCAAATTAAGCAGCACCTGGCGAAGCCGTGTTGGGTCGCCGACCAGGTCGTTGGGCACGCCAGGCGCGATCTCGTACACCATGGCCAATCCCTTTTCACTGGCCCGGACCGCCACCATCTCCGTCACCTTCTCCAGAAGATCGTTCAAGGAGAAGCCGGTCCGCTCCAGCTCGAGCTGCGAGGCTTCGACCTTGGAGAGATCTAGGATGTCGTTGATGAGATTCAGCAAATTGTCGCCGGCGCGGCGAAAGATTTGTACATATTTGTCCTGCTCCGGCGAGAGAGCGGTCTTCGCCAGCAGGTCCGAGATTCCCATGATCGCATTCATCGGCGTTCGGATCTCATGGCTCATGCTCGCCAGAAAATCCGATTTGGTCCGGCTCGCGCTCTCGGCGGCGGCCTTGGCCTGCTGCAATTCCGCCTCCACCCGCTTGCGCTCGGTGACGTCGCGCGCCGCGGCGAAGACGCCCTGCAGCGTCCGATTCCGGTCGTAAAAGGTGGTCGCATTGTAGGACACCACCGTCTGCTTGCCATCACGAGCCCGCGCCGTCAGCTCGTAGTCGGTGACCGACTTTTCACTCAGTACGCGCTTGATCGCAGCCTCGGCTCGCTCCGGATCGGTGAAATAACCCTTGAACGGCGCGCCAATCAACTCGTCGCGCGTACAGCCGGTCAACGCCTCCATCTGCTTGTTGACGTCGGTGATGATGCCCGCCGGATCGGTGGTCATGATCGCGTCGATGTTGGATTCGATCAGCGAGCGGGTGTAGAATTGCTGGTCACGCAGGCGTTGATCGGACTTCTTTTGCTCTTCTTCGACCAGCTTGCGTGCGGTGTTGTCGGTGCCAATGAGCAGATAGCCGATGATAACGTCCTGCGCGTCGCGCAGTGCCGTGACCGACACCACGGCCGGGAATCGGCTTCCATCCTTGCGGATATAGGTCAATTCGTAGATGTCCTCGATCCCGCGCGAGGCCTTGAACACCAGGGCCTCGAAGCCCGGCGTGATCGGGGTTGCGAGCTCGACGCTGAGCGCCTTGGCGCGTGCGATCAGTTCCTGCGGATCAGAAATGTCGGCCGGCGTGATCTTGTTCATCACGTCGGCGGCGGCATAGCCGAGCATGCGCTCGGCGCCGACGTTGAAGATCTGAATGACGCCCTTGGCGTCGGTGGCGATGCTGGAGAAGTTGGCGCTGTTGAAGATTGCGCTCTGCAGGGCGCCCGCCTTGAGTTCGGTGCCGATCAAGAGGTAGCCGATGATGACCTCCTTGGCGTCGCGCAGCGCTGTAACAGACACCACCGCCGGGAATCGGCTGCCATCCTTGCGGATGTAGGTCAGCTCGTAGATGTCCTCGATCCCGCGCGAGGCCTTGAACACCAGGGCCTCGAAGCCCGGCGTGATCGGGGTTCCGAGTTCGACGCTCAGCGCTTTGGCGCGGGCGATCAGTTCCTGCGGATCAGAAATGTCGGCCGGCGTGATCTTGTTCATCACCTCGGCGGCGGCATAGCCGAGCATCCGCTCGGCGCCGACGTTGAAGATCTGAATGACGCCCTTGGCGTCGGTAGCGATGCTGGAGAAGTTCGCACTGTTGAAGATCGCGCTCTGCAGGGCTCCCGCCTGGAGCAGCGCTTCTTCCGCAAGTTTACGTGCGGTGTTGTCGGTGCCAATGAGCAGATAGCCGATGATAACGTCCTGCGCGTCGCGCAGTGCCGTGACCGACACCACGGCCGGGAATCGGCTTCCATCCTTGCGGATATAGGTCAATTCGTAGATGTCCTCGATCCCGCGCGAGGCCTTGAACACCAGGGCCTCGAAGCCCGGCGTGATCGGGGTTGCGAGCTCGACGCTGAGCGCCTTGGCGCGTGCGATCAGTTCCTGCGGATCAGAAATGTCGGCCGGCGTGATCTTGTTCATCACGTCGGCGGCCGTATAACCGAGCATGCGCTCGGCGCCGACGTTGAAGATCTGAATGACGCCCTTGGCGTCGGTAGCGATGCTGGAGAAGTTCGCACTGTTGAAGATCGCGCTCTGCAGCGCGCCAACCCGCGCCGTCTCGTCGTTTCTATTGAACACGGTATCTCCCCAGTGACTCCCGCACTTAGCTGATCGATTACGCGAGAACCGCGGATATCGAAGCTCTTCTTCCCGGGGATCACGCCGCTCCGAGCGCTATCCGGGCCAATGCATATTCGCGCCGGGGCGAAAAGTTCCGTCGGTTCTGTAATTTTTAAAGAAAAGCTTTTTTCGGAAACACTTGATCTGCAACCATCACTGGTTTTCGACCCAAAATGGTTCCCCCGGGATGTCCGAATCGGGTCAACACTCGTCCTGAAGACCCCAACACGCGACTTCCGGTCCTCCCTGTGCCAACGGACATCAACGGACCGGTCCGGTTGGTCCGTATGGTGCCAATAGCGGAAGTGGACCGGCACGCGGTCACAGTCGATATCGGCAAAAACTAATGCCGGATGAAATCTCGGATTTGTTCACCGTCAGCACCCTTGAGACAAATTGAGGGACTTCACGAAGGGAGGATTTCTGGTTCATCGTAGCCGTAAGGAGCGAAGATGAAACAGAAATCCGGACCGGGCAAAGCGCCCGCAGAACAAGTGCTGAAGGACATCCGGCGCCAGACGCGTCGGCATTATTCGGCCGAGGAGAAAATCCGCATCGTCCTGGAGGGGCTGCGTGGTGAGGAGAACATCTCGGAGCTTTGCCGCCGGGAAGGCATCGCCGCCTCGATGTATTACGGCTGGTCCAAGGAGTTCCTGGAGGCCGGCAAGCGTCGATTGGCCGGTGACACTGCGCGAGCTGCAACACCTGGCGAGGTGAAGGATCTTCGTCGCGAGGCTACAGCTCTGAAAGAAGTTGTTGCCGATCTCACCCTGGAGAACCGTCTGCTCAAAAAAAATATGAGCGAGGATGGGGAGGACGAGGCATGAGGTATCCCGCATCCGAGAAGGCCGAAATTATCGAGCTGGTGGAGCAATCGCATCTGCCCGCCAAGCGCACGCTGGACAAGCTCGGCATCCCGCGCGCCACGTTCTATCGCTGGTATGACCGTTACCGTGAGGGCGGGCTGGAGGCGTTGGCGGACCATCGCTCCCGACCGGATCGCGTCTGGAATCGCATCCCGGACGACGTCCGCGGGCAGATCATCGATCTGGCGTTGCAGGCTCCCGAACTGTCACCGAGGGAGCTGGCAGTGCGCTTCACCGACGAGAAAAAGTACTTCGTCTCCGAGGCGTCGGTCTATCGGCTGTTGAAGGCGCATGACCTGATCACCAGCCCGGCCTATGTGGTGATCAAGGCGGCGAACGAGTTCAAAGAAAAGACCACCGCGATCAACCAGCTCTGGCAGACCGACTTCACCTACCTCAAGATCACCGGCTGGGGCTGGTATTATCTGTCGACGGTGTTGGACGACTTCTCGCGCTACATCGTGGCGTGGCGGCTCGGCCCCACTATGTGCGCTTCCGACGTCACGGCTACGTTGGACCAGGCGCTGGCGGCATCGGGCCTTGACAGCGCCACGGTCGTGCACCGGCCGAGACTGCTCAGCGACAACGGCGCGTCTTATGTTGCAGGCGATCTCGCCGACTGGCTCGAAGACAAGGGCATGCGTCATGTGCGGGGAGCACCTTATCATCCGCAGACCCAGGGCAAGATCGAGCGCTGGCACCAGACCTTGAAGAACCGCATTCTGCTGGAAAACTACTATTTACCTGGAGATCTTGACCGACAGATTGGAGCCTTTGTCGAGCACTACAATCACGTCCGCTATCATGAGAGCATCGAAAACGTCACACCTGCCGACGTTTACTTCGGCAGAGCACAGACGATCCTCGCAGAACGCAGACGCATCAAACTCGCCACCATCGCAAACCGTCGCTTGCAGCATCGACTGCAGGCCGCTTAAACTCTAACCCTGATGAGCCAGAGCCTCTCTTCTCGAAGCGCCTGATCAGTCTCAAAGTGCCTGACGACGAACAATGTAGAGTCCCCGATCAGCGGTCGTCATCGCACCCGCAAGTAGGCCATCATCCCCCTGCCTGAATTCGATGGGAGCGCCTAATGCCATTCCCAATAAGGGCGTCTCGGCAAACAGTTGCGCGTGCTCATATGCCAACGTTGCAGCGAAAACGGACGTGAGGCCTTTGCGGCTCATTTCTTCCACTAGAAAACGGCGTATAGCGACACTTACCGCCGTAGGTAACAGAAGAACGCACTCTCCGTTTCTGTACGCAACGGGGAACCTCTCCAGGAACGAGTTTCCGACACGCTCGTTGGCGAGCTCTGCGCGCCTGCTTGGGTCAAATCCGAATTCGGCAAGCATGTCCATCGAAATGCCAAGAGCGGCGAGGTCATTATCGCTAAACCTCACAATCCGCCGCAGGCTACCCAACGAACCGATAATCTTGCTTGAAAGCGACTCCTGCGGAATCTCATTTCCTAGTTGATAGCGCTCCAGCTTAGCGCGGGCACAGACGGCTTCGGAAAGCTGCAACAAGGCGTAGACAGTGTCGCGCAAATGGTTGAACTGTGGTCGCGCGGGTGTCCGCTCAAGCGCATTAAGCACGCGTTGGAGGTCAAATCCTGCCGACTCCCACGTACCTTCTAAGATGCGAAAATTCCCACGCGGCGAGCGTATCAAGGAAACGAATACATCTTCTGCAGGATCTTCCTGGCGGCCCAACCTTTCTGTTCCGATTTCATGGAACAATCGCGCGACGACTTTATCGACCGGCTTGCGGCGACCCAGCCCAACTGCCAGCGAAATATGCACCAGGGCTTCTAAACGAATGCAGTTCGATTGAAGTTCTGGGACTGTTAAAAGCCCGGCGAAGGTCGCAGCAAGCCGAAGGGGATCAAAATCAGCCATACACGCAAGAGCCTCACGATGCTCTTCAATGACCGTCGCAACGGGCACAGCACCGACGCTCGCCGCAATGGCGCGCATTAGCTCCCCCAGGTCTTGCTCGTCATCGTTCAAAGGCGACACCCATGATGGTTAGTCAAAGAAGAACTCTCGCCGCATCGATAGTTCATACTCACCGTAATCCGTCTTGCGGCTCCAGAGGCGCAATTGAGCAACCCACCCAAGGCGCAAGCCATGACGCTCAGAAGCTTGCTCCAAAGCGGATTTATCCATCTCTGTCAGCACTCCGCAGCGTGTGTTGCCGCCGTCTTGAGCGTAGAGAGGCGTCCACTGGTCGTGCCAAATGGATAGCTTCGCCACAATCGAACCATCCGCGTACACCGAAATTCCAGCTTCGTCGCAAGCGACGTCAGGAGGCGTGGGGAAGAGATAGGAAGCAGGCAGCGCGTACCCTGCGACAAGATAGTCAGATAACCAGTAGCCATACGGCATAGGGAACATATCCAGACAAGTAGGCAAGCAACGTCCTACCTTTCCGTAGACGGCGTAGCGTTCAGTATCCTCCTCGTCTAACTTTCCCTCCACCGTAATTGAATCCGGCAACGGCCATCCCGCCCCGGGGGAAAAGTACGGTTCCTTCATATCAGGCGGCACAAAGTCATCAGCAGCGAGGACCGCAGAAACGGTCAGGTCGCCAAATTCATATAGGCTCGCATTGATCGGGGTTAACAAGCTCACGAACCGCATTTCTGAACCATTAGCGTTCGCCGCGATGAGCTTCCGCGCGCTTGCCTCGAGCGAAGCTCCTTCGGCACAACACTCTTCTGGGATATCCGCCAACCATGCAGGGCGATCGAGCGGCATGATGCGAAACAAGCTGCGATTGATCGGCAGACAATCCATGGCGTAGAAACCGGTCTGTTGCGCCGTCATGGCTCCTTCGGCGACTGCACAGGCCAGCATCCGAAGATAGGCCGACCGCATCACGTCGCTCTGAGCCAGCTCGAACTGTCCGACGATTCCACTTCGCGCAAGGTTTCCGACGAAATGGTGCGGAAAGTCCGAATGGGGAATTCCGCCTCGATCCATTAATTTTTGCCACTCAAAGGCCCATTGGCGCGAGAATGGAAACCAATGTCGGCTCTCAAGTCGCTTAATCTGGTTGCTGAAGAGAAAGGGAACATTCTGGGTCTTATGGTCTTCGAAGTACTTCGATGGCACAAAATCGTCCGGGGCCAAGCCGGAATGTGCGGTACGCCATTTGTCCTGCCGATGCCCAATCCCATAAATGTGTTGCAGCAGCATATCTACGATGATCGAAGGCTGATGGATCGCCTCACAAACATCCTTGAACGGAGGCAAGTCTTTGTCAGGAGTACATAGGAGCACCGCAAGACCTGTCGCAATTTCGCTCTCAAACCTTCGTATCGAGAGCCAGTGCAGAAATCCTTTGGTGGCTGCCTTTCCATGCACGGAGGAAGAAAGCAGCTTCGCATACTCACGCGCCGTGACCATGCGCACCATCCGGACAGGCCAATTGAGCCGCTCCAGCAGAATCCGAAGAGTAGAATCCAAGGAAGATGCTACCGAAGCCATGGAATCTCCGGCAAAGGTTGGTCCGCAGTTTCCTCAACTAGGATCGCGACGAGAGTGGCCGTGTAGCGCTCCGCAAGTTCGGTCTGGCCGACCAGGATCAGGAAGCGGACGAGATACCTGAGTCCTATGCTAAAGCCGTAGTCGCGTTTTTCCCAGTACGCCTCGGGCTTCGAAGTGTCTCGAATAAATTCCTTCCAACGATCCTTATAATACTTCGCGGCCCATTCCAGCCGTTTAATGACTTCCTCACTTGAACTCCAATAGCTCTGCCAGCCGCGCCGTACCGCATGCGCCTTAACTAGCCATTTGTAGGCATCTCTTTTTCCTTGGACGGCCAAGCTCACGAGAAACGCGCTATCTAGAATTCTCTCCGTTGAGTAGGTCCTTTCTTCGTCCCGAAAAAACGCTTCAACAGCTCTTAGAGCTTCCCGGCCTTTCTTCTTCTCATGCCAATAAGCGATCCATTGCCTGAGTGCTTCGTCGCGGTGATCATAGCCGAGATTGTCATTTCCAACGCGGGCAACAAGCTGTGCAAATTGTGCGGGCTTGAACTTTCGAACGTCCGGTGGCTTACCTCTGCGTCCGATATCGTCCGAACTACTTCGATCGAATTCCCGACTGGGAGCGATGCCACCAAGAAAACGCTCCTGCTCGGCAAAGGCGAAGCCTGCTCCTGAAACTCCAGCAGCCTTCATGTCAGAGAGAATTAGAACATCTCGGCGTTCCAGGAACGTACGCGCCAACGCCTTCTCAACATCGTTGTCGAAACTTAGCCGCTTGCAGTGGGCTTCGAGCACTTCTTCGGCCAAGTAAAGCCGCTCCGCCTGAATATGGTGGGCGTAGCAATCCGGAAGCTTGTCCGGACACAGCTCCGCGATCAATTTAATAAGCTCGGAGCGAGATCCTCGAACCTCGTCACCATCTGTCATATCCATTATTTGATCGACGACAGGCGCGACTTTCTTCAGCAAGCCGAGCGATTTGGGCGACTTTGCTTTTTGAAGCAGTTCGATTGAGCCAAGCACGTCGTAAATGTAAACGTCCTTATGGAAGGCATAGCCGATAAGGCAATCTGCCGCGCGTTTCACGTACCCCGTGGCGTCGGGCAACCCATAGAGGAGTGCGAACAGGGCGAGTTCCGTCCAGCGTTCAGCCCTCTCGTTGAAGGTCGTTACGGATCGGCTTTCCTTTTCACGCAGGGCATCTAAAAGAATTTGCGCACCAGGTTTTTCCACCAAGATGAAGCGATTTTCCAAATTGTCGTTGAGCCATGCTTCGTCCAACCAGTGTCGCGTATCCCTCGCCGCCGCGAACTGAGCAGCCGGGATGAGTTCGCCGGGAGGGGCTGTGATGAGATGCAGATCAAGGGCGATTTGCCGAAGTGCGCCTTTGAAAGACCAGTATTGCGCGTATTCGGCCTCGGTCGTTCGTCGACCGACCACCTGAGCGACGTTGTTCGATCGCTCAAATACAATCGAAAAACTGGGTTCCGCGCTCCCATTCCCAATGCTGAGAGCGAGATCACGAAGGACGTCCACAGCGGACTTCATCCATCCCATTCTTGTTTCGTCTACGCCGGGAAACACAAGCGAGAAGTTCCCAACGGCGCTCCGGCATGTCGCAAGCACAGAAAAGAACAGCCCGTGAAAAAATCTCTGCAAGCCGGGATTAGGACCCGGAGTGTATTCGTACCTTTCCAGCTCAAGAAAGCCAGGGTCGAACTCGAAATTCAGGATGGGGCAAGGCTCCCCTTGCAGAACGAGATAGCACCCCACAAGAGGCGACGCCCTTGCAGGCCGCACGTCCATACGCGTTTTGAGATCGGCCCCAGCGATGGAGCACGCGCGGAGCAACGCATCGCCAGCCAATACTCGCCAAGCCTTGTACTTCTCGCCCTTCAGTAGTCCGACGAGGTCTACGAGGGCGTCGAGTTGCAATCCGCGAGTCAGGCAATCGAGCAATGCATGAAACATTGAATCATTGGAGGAGCCCCCCTCAACGAAGGTCAGTATCTTCTTGACGCTGATATCTGGCATCCGAGTCAACGCTTCGAAGGCGTTCCGAACCAATGTTTGAAACTCTTCACGGCGTCGATTGCGAAGTACGAGCCAAAGGTTCACGCGTCGCCGCAATTCGGCTTCGCACTCCGCGCTGATTTCATTCGAAAGGTCGTCCGGAAGCGAGCGCAGCAGCGTAATGATTTGCGCGTCCGGGAGTGAGCCGATCTCATCGGCCATATTGAGAACCTGCTGGCGATTTTCCGAGGAGCGCAGCATCGCCTCTAGCAGTTCCGGGTACCGGTGCATCTGGAATTGCGGCCCGTTCTGAAGACGAACTTTCAGGCTCCGGGCTTCGATGCAGCGGCAATAGTCGCCTTTGGAGAAGGCCGCAGTTTCTGCTTCTCGAAGAATGGCGATGAGTTGACTATCGGGCCAGCCAAGGGCGAGAGAATTAATCACCCATTCGCGGGTCGTCTTCGTGAGGAGATCATTGTCCTTACCGACCCTAGCCTTCGCGATCCACAACCATCCCCAACGCCAAAATGGCGGCGCGTCGCGTTCAAGCCACCTGATCACCTTCGGCAGAAGCGCACGGTAGGTACTCTCGTGGTCACTCTGCTCACGCGCGTAAGCGACGATACTGCCGTGAAATGGCATGACCCCCGTTCGGCGATGCTCCAGCAAATGATCTACCTGGTCGAGGTTTCCGCCGCAGCGCCTAAGGCCGTCCGCGGGCCAACGAAACTCCGAGCCGGCGACGAGATGTAATACTTGCTTGCCCTGAGGGCTCAGCCGCCGCCAAAGGCTCCTATAGTAGGTCCGAATATCCCCGTCAGGGCAGCGAGGGAGGGTCTTTACTTCGTCAGAAGTGACGATCGTTCCTCTCCGCACAAGGGTCTCAAAGGAATAGATCAGGTGAAGCGGATGCCCACGAGATATTTTGAAGAAGGCACGGCTAATTTCATCGAGGGTCTCGTTCCGTTGTTCTTTTCTGCGCGCGAAATCATGAAGCCTTAACCGCTTTGCCTTGTCTTGACCTCTAATCCAGTCATCAACCGCTCGCTCGTCCATCGGCGGGATTTCGATCCAGGCCGAGGGACCGGCCCTTGCCAACAGTTTCGCGGGCAACTGTAAATCGGCGACGCGCTGCGTCCCAAAGATCAACACGACATTCTTGGGACAGGGGAGTAGATAGCTGAACAGATGATCCATCTGGTCGATGTTCATGCGTTCCCGCCAGACGTGATCAAGGCCGTCGACCACGACGTAAAACTTTTTATTCTGAGCCGCGAAATATTCCCCGCACGCTTCTAGCCACTTGCGCAGAGTGTTCGGCGCTTCCTCCAAGTTCCGGTCCTCCACGGCTTCGGGATACCGGACCGCCATCTGCTCCATCATCGACCCCGCAATATCCGCGAACGAGATGCGGTCCGTCGTCGTGTCGTCGAGCGAGAGGAAATAGTGGTGGCGAATGCACGGCAGCTTCTTCTTGCTTAGTTCGTTGACCAGGAAGCTGAGATAAGTGCTTTTTCCGCGACCCGGCGTCCCCCAAAGAACGGAGAGAGCGGATCGTCCGGACGTAACGCGTCTGAGAAAGCTATCATGGAAATCTAGGCTGGGAACCGCGTAGACATCCGGCACTAGAAAGTTCTGCGGTATTGGCCTTGGCCGCTTCTTGGAAATGGCCTGAACGAGATGGTCATGACGGATTTTGCCATCCGGTTCTGGCTGCCTTTTCTCCGTTGCCCATCTCCGAACTTGTTGACGGAGAAATAGCCAACCGTCCGTGGTCGTGTCGGTCGGCACAACGGACCCCTTGAGCCGTTGCTCCAGCCCTTGGACATCAGCGAGCTCAGAATGATTGAATTGGAAAATCTTGAAGAAGCCACGCGCCTGCGCAGCGCCACCAAGTTCCTTTTCGATTTCTGCACGTCGAGAAGGCGAGAGATTCGCGAGCTTGACTAGATGCCCCTTAAGCGATCGGTCGAATTCGGCATCGGGCACGCGGTTTGTCCTAAGCTGCGCTTGTCCCAAGACACCCGACTTCCCGTGCTTTTGGATTGAAGTGGCCCACTTTTTCAGTCGGGATGTGCCATTCTTCTTTCGCTCAAGCAGCCAATCCCAACTGAGCGGATATTGGTCTGGATCAACCGTGAACTTAACTTGCGTATATTCAAACTTTCCATCCGTTCGGAGTGCGACAACGTCGTCCAGATAACCAGCGGACCGATCCTCTGATTCCAGTTCGACCCATTCGTAGCGCCCCGGATCACGATAAAAGGCGATCAAGACCTCAATGCCTATGAGATCTTGATACTCAAAAGCTGCCCGAGTAATCGCGGCTGGTTTAAGGGGCGTTTTCGGCAAGAAGCCTCTATAAATTTGGAAGAATCAAAGGAGCTTTCCATCTATTGTAGCAAATATGCAAGTCTTTGCTGCGCGCTCGGGGTGCTAACATGGTCTCCGTCTGGCACGGGCAGTGATGGCGATGCCGGAACGGGCAGCCCTTCATGCGAGTGCCCCTGGCGGCGGAATGCAGCCTCGCGAATGTCGGAATTCTCGTCCATGGTCATCATGCGGGTTAGCCGCTGGATCTCATCCGGTTTCAGCTTTGGGCTACCGAGCGCGTGCAAAGCCGCGTAGGGGGACCTGGCCCGCGCGCGTCAGTCATGCTCTGTTGCGTCTCATAGCCACTCCCGTGCAAAGGTTGACAGCAGAATAGTGATCCGCGTCGAGATCGTTGACAGGTTTTCTGTCGTCGTCGAAACTGCGTGGTCAGTCATCATATGGCTCTCAGACCAAGGGTAAGCAAAAATGAATTCGCCAACAGATCCTGAAAGCTCATGGCGTCCAGGTATGCCGGGTTATTTCGACAATGTCTGGCGCTCGTACCGGAAAGCTATCGACGCAAACCAGTATTCAGTCGCAATTGATCGCGGCCTCGAACTGTTAGAGAGCTACCGCGCGGCAGATCCTGACACGTACTCCACGGAGCACAAGGGAAGCCCCATGTATGCTTTGGGATATGCCGCGTATGCCTCCCATGACTATCCGTCTGCCAGTTTGTTTTTTGACGCCGCCGTAGCTGAGGATATTCGCGAGTTCGGAGTTGGAGCAGACAAGCCAGCCCTATTGTTCATGCGACTGGAGGATAAAGATCAGCAGGTTTTAGCTTCGAAGATTATTCTCGACATCATCCAGGTGGTGCAGCACCTCATCGGAAATTATTGCGCTCGGCCTGGCCATGTCCCCATAACTCTCGACGAAGTACGGACTCACTTTCTCAAGCCGTTAATTGCATCACCCGATGCCCACAAGCGCTCCCTCATCACCGCTTTCATTTCCTTCATAGCAGAATGGAAGTATCGAGCCCGACAGATCGGCTTAGTAGAGAACGGCTCTCGCGAGCCATTTTTCTTGCATATGTTTCGCGGATGCCTGCTTTTCGAGAGCCTACTAAAGGAAAACGGCAGGCGAACAACATCTGGCCTGCCCGTTCTCAGTAGGATGCTGCGGCTCTACGAAAACGAGCTTGGAATCGTTGCTGCATCGATAGACCAATCCTCTACTGACATTGACAGAAAGATTAGAGCAGCCACCTCAAACATGGCCATGCAGCAAACAATCGAGATCACGAACCAACTCCGCAACACTTTTGGCCATAACATCGTATGGGAAGTACCAGCGTTGAACGCCGGTAGCTACAACATCCTCGTTGAGAATATCGCATCAGCCTGCCTTCATACGGTCTCGACCCTCTATCGGTGACGCAATCTCACTCTGTGAAAGCCTTCAGCCGTGCGGAATCCTCCATTTCTCTCGCATCAACTTGGACAGGTCGGCAGCCTCATTAACCGTGAGATTTGACATCTCATCTACTAAATTCCGCAAATGCGCTCCCGATTTTCGTATCGGTGAGAAGAAAACCGCACGATCCTCATCTTTGCTCAAGTTGTAGCTGGCGGTGTGGTGATCCTTGGGTTCTACCTGGCCAGAGAAGAGCTTGTAAGGCAACGCATCCGCGTCGAAGCCGATTTCAGCTATTACTGCCGAGAAGTCTTTGTCGTAGCAGTCCTGCAGAACTTTCATGTTTGTTGACGGGAAGCTGTCTTTGAACTTCTCATTGAACGGTGGCCTGAAGTAGCGAATAAATGCCGCCTCAAAGAGGCTCACTCTTTCCTTCTCGTCGGTGCCAAAGAGTTTGTCTAGCCCCGCCTTAATCCGCTGCCCGCCCGTGGACTTTTCTTCTGCCTTCGGATTGAAAACGGTAATCACTCGCGTCCCAGGCACCACCTGGAGCAAAATCAATTCGAGACGATATCCCTCCGGAACGCCTTGTACCGCGATCTTTTGCAACGTCTCGTGCTTTTTAAGTCGATCCAAGGCGTTCCGTGAGCCATCCGCGCCATATGCTTGGCCGATATATTGAACGTCAAACCGCAGGCAATCATAGGTTAGCGCCATCTTTCGGAATATTTCGTCCGAAGGCAAACCCCTTCGCGCTCCCTGTTCGTCGAGGAGATACCAAAACTCGTCCTCGACCTTCAGCTTCATGCCATCGGGAAGAGGCCAGCTGACGTCATAAATTTTGCCAAGCACTTTCATTGAGACGAAGAGCATCTGTTCTGACTGCCTTACGCTTACGAAATCCATCTTGGGTACTGTACCGATAAGATAGATGTGGCAGCGTTCAATCACTGACATGAAGGGCTTAAGTGCCTCTTCGTCGTAGATAGAGCGAGCCGGAAAGAGCGAAAAACTGTCGGCGTACAAGCTCAGCGCATGCTCGACATCAAATTTCTTGTCTTCCAACATTCACCTGACTCCTGATGATGGAGGTCAACATACCGTAAAGAAACAGCGGGCGGAAGCTGACTGGGGCCTTTGCAGAAGCTCTTAGACCGGAGTTCTTTGAGGAAGTCCGCCAATCGAACAAGGCGCCCACACTCGTGCAGGAGCCACCCCGGCGATTGATGTCAGAGCTGACTTGGAAGCCCGATGTTCCGGCGCCGATCGAGGACGTGGTGTATCTGTTCCAGCGGGGGCGTTTCTCAGGTCCGCAACAATCTCTTCCACGAAGAGAAGTACATCGGTTCGCCGAAAGCGCAGAGCCGCGACGAAGCAATAGTATCGGAAGCCCTCTGGGTCCTTCGCCTCACCTCCGAGAAGGCACCCAAGCTGAACTGTGATCGTGCCCTACCGCCAGAGGCGCCACAAATCCGATGAGGTTCTATTACGGAGCTTAGAAGGCTCAACAGTATTGCTTTTAGGCCTCGTGATTCGGGCCTGTGCGCGCCCAGCGGTGGCTTTTCAGCACGATTTTTTTAGCAAAAGCACAAACCACATGCGAGAAAGTCAAGTAACAAGTCACTTAAAGCTCGATGAGAGGACTTAAAATCCTTCGGGCAGTCAACGATGAGAAAAAATAGCAGCACCGCCGCTTTTCTTCGAACGCGATGGTTGAGAGAAAGGCGCTGTCTTCCGTTCGGCCACCCACGAAATTAGACGAATTTTCTGAGGCTCTAAATTTGCCGTGATCACCGGCAATTTTAGCACAAATTGCATGAGGGTCGTGATCTCATGGGGTTCGCAATAGCGCTCGCTCGTCTCAGATTCCCCACCATGACCGAGCAAATCTGCGCGTTCTTCCTCAGTGACCAATTTCTTCTTCGGCTGCGCACCGAATAGATGTCGAACTGCATGTGCGCCCAAACCTTCCTCGGTGACGCCAGCAGTCATCAATATAGGCTTGAACTCTTTGTAAAATCGATCGCCGAGGGGCGAGCGACTGGATGGCGAAAACAGATCCGGGAAGAGTAGATCGTAGCCGAGCGATTTGATGGCATCGACATATTGGAGAAAGTTGAGCCGAAGGACTTCAGTATGCAAGGGAATGTTGCGCTGGGACTGGTCGTTTTTAATCCGTCTGCGCGCATTCTTGGCGATGTGAAGATACGGAATATTACCGTTGTCGACGATGACTTCGTCGACCATCAAGCCGCAAAGCTCTTCGCGTCGGCAGCCCGTGTAGTAGATTAAGATGGGGACAAAATAGAGAGCGCAGTGGAATATGACCGAGACATTCTCGATCCCGGGCTCGGTCAGCCGATCCCATCCAGCGCGGTTATTGAAGGGCGGCGTCGCAAAAACTGCTTTCAGTTTGTCGATTTCGAGCTTCGGACGGGCGTTTCGCGCCCGCTTACTTTTTCCTTTTACGCGTAATTTTGACAGATCGATTTTGTCGAGCGCGTTCGCGCCACGAACGGAAGCGTAACCAAAGATCTGGCCCAAAAATCCAAGATGGCGATTCAGAGTATCGCGCTCGATACCTCGCTTGTTCTGACCTTTTTCTGCGGCAACTTCTCTGAGCTCTGCGATGGTGCGGTGCTTGTCCCGCGAGGAGCGACCATAATGCGTGTAGACATCGTGACGCAGGAAATCGACAAACCGGGCCATATTTTCTTGGCGAACCAGATTGAGATCGTCGATCCTCTGGTCTTGCAGAAGAAATTTGACCAGCAAATCGGCTATGCTCCTCACCTGTCGCTGGGTTTTTTCATCCCACAAATCATCTTTAGCCTTACCTGCAACGATGCCCTCGACGAACTTCAAGAGCTCTTTCACATGTAGCGATTGCGGTAGCGTCTCTTCGGCGGCAGGCTCGTTCTGGATAGGTCTCGCCTCGAATGAGGCTACAATCGGCGATGTCACCAGCCGATTAACGAAGCTCTGGTCCTCCGGTCGCTCTCCGCCATAGCGACGTTCGACCGCAGCGAGCGCTAGCTTCATGCCCCTGAAATAGACCGACTGAGTCTGCGACAAGTTCATGGCGTTCGGCTGTGCATCGACCTGATCCAGCAGGCGCCGAAGAATATGCGTCTTTGTCGGCACCAATTCGTTGACGCGAAGCATTGCCAGATGGTCGACCACGGCTTCGACATCGCCTGCACTCATGCCGTCGGCGAGCATGATCGCGCGATCGGCGGGGCGGACGACTGCGAACGAACCTTGGGCATCGAGGAGCCGATAGACCCATAGCACGCGTTTGTCGTCTGCTATGGCCCTGTCAGGGTCGAACCCTTCAAAGCTTTTGGCAGTCGCGGCAATCCGCTCGAGCTTGCCGAGATGTGTGGTCACGACAGACCGCAACATCCCGTCGAGCTGGGCCTGCGTCAGGTCAAATTTGGCCTCTTCTGCGAGCATTGCGGCGTCTTCGAATATCGCATCCAGCTTGTTGGCGAGCCTGCGAGCGACAGAAAGTTTTGTCGTTCTCAGGCTCATAAAAACATGCGGACGACCGAGAACGTTGGCAAGGGCGATGGGCGTTCGCCGCCTCCAATAGTAGGTAGCCCCACGGCGAAAGATGTGGACAGCCATTGCAGGCGACACCCTGTGCAGCAGTGATGTGTCGCAGCGCTGTGCATCAGCGCCCCAGCTAGGCCGGTTTTGTGAGCAATTTCAGGCTTGGCAGGCGAGCTGGCTGGGGCGGGAGGGATCGAACCTCCGAATGGGGGAATCAAAATCCCCTGCCTTACCACTTGGCTACGCCCCAATGCCGGCCGCGGCCGGACCGGTCCGGCGCGGTGACCCGCGGCTCCGTGGGTCTATAGGGAGACTCCCCGCATTTCAACCGCCCGCAGGGCGATCCCATGGGGATGGCGGGGCGCGCGGGTGTCGCGGACGCAAGGCGGCCGGGCGAAGCGACGCTTCGCGTGGACGGGCCACTGCGCGGGAGGCGGCGTCGGGATGTTCGGCTTGTCTGCCGGGGGAAGCTGGGCCGGATCTGCGGCGCACCACGCCGCAACAGGCGGCGCGCTGCACCGCGTCCGGGGCACGAGGGAGCGGCGTCGGGGGCCGCGCAGGGGACCGACTCCGGGGAACGGTCCACCGGGCACTGCGGCCGGGGAACGATCGGATGGCGCTGAATCCGGGCGTCCGGGGAACGGGCCGCCGGGTACCGGAGGCTCCAATTCCCGCCCGGCGCTGTTGAGGGCGCCGGCGTTTCGTGGGAAACCCCGGTCAAAGCCCCAAGAATCCCGCGGAGAGACGTTCATGACCTATCGTGCGCCCATCGACGACATGCTGCTGGCCCTCAACTTTGGTGCCGGGCTGCAGGCGGCGCTCGACGCCGGGCATTATGGCGAGTTCGACGCCGACCTCACCAAGACCGTGCTGGACGAGGCCGGCCGCTTCGCCAGCGACGTGCTGGCGCCGCTCAACCGGGTCGGCGACAAGGCGGGCATCAGGCTGGACGCCGGCAAGGTGACCACCGCGCCGGGTTGGCCCGACGCCTACCGGCGCTGGACCGAGGCCGGCTGGAACGCGGTGTCCGGGCCGGAAGCGTTCGGCGGCCAGGGCCTGCCGCTGGCGGTCAACGCCGCCTGCACCGAGATCTGGAGCGCCTCGAACATCGCCTTCGGGCTGTGCCCGCTCTTGACCCTGTCGGCCATCGAGGCGCTCGACGCCCATGGCAGCGACGAGCTGAAGACCATCTATCTGGAGAAGCTGGTGACCGGGGCCTGGACCGGCACCATGCAGCTGACCGAGCCGCAGGCCGGCTCCGATGTCGGCGCGCTCCGCTCGCGCGCCGAGCGCGCCGCGGACGGCAGCTACCGGGTGTTCGGCACCAAGATCTTCATCACCTATGGCGACCACGACATGACCGACAACATCGTGCATTTCGTGCTCGCGCGATTGCCCGATGCGCCCGCCGGCACCAAGGGCATCTCGCTGTTCCTGATCCCGAAATTCCTGGTCAACGGCGACGGCTCGCTGGGCGAACGCAACGACATCTATCCCAGCGGCGTCGAGCACAAGCTCGGCATGCACGCCTCGCCGACCTGCACCATGACCATGGGCGACCACGGCGGCGCGGTGGGCTACCTGATCGGCGAAGAGAATCGCGGCATGCTATGCATGTTCACCATGATGAACCAGGCGCGGCTCGGCGTCGGCCTCGAAGGCGTGGGCATCGCCGACCGCGCCTATCAGCAGGCGCTGGCCTTCGCGCAGGAGCGCAAGCAGGGCCGCGCCGCCGGCAGCAAAAGCGCCGGCATGGACGCCATCATCGTGCATCCCGACGTCAAGCGCATGCTGATGCAGATGCGGGCGCTGACCGCGGCCTCGCGCACCATCTGCTACGCCACTGCGGTGGCGCTGGACATCGCCGCCCGCGCCACCGACCCCAAGGTCCGCGCCCACGCCGCGGCGCGCGGCGCGCTGCTGACGCCGATCGCCAAGGCGTTTTCCACGGATATCGGCAACGAGGTGACGTCGCTGGGCGTGCAGATCCACGGCGGCATGGGTTTTATCGAGGAAACCGGCGCCGCGCAGCATTATCGCGACGCCCGCATCACCGCGATCTACGAGGGCACCAACGGCATCCAGTCCATCGATCTGGTGACGCGCAAGCTTGCGGCCCATGGCGGCGCCGCGGTGTGGACGCTGCTGGAGGAACTCAGCGGGGTGGTGTCGCGGGTCGAGGCCTCCAACGATCCGGCCTTCGGCACCACCGGGACAAAATTGCGCGACGCGCTGGGCGCGCTGGAGCGCACCAGCAGGTGGCTGCTGGCGCAGCCGGCGTCAGCCCCGAACGATGCGCTGGCCGGGGCCACGCCCTATCTGCGGCTGTTCGGCTCCACGCTCGGCGGCTGCATGCTGGCCAACGAGGCGCTGGCAGCGCGCGACGGCGGCAGCGCCGGCGATCCCGCCCGCTACGTCACCCTGGCGCGGTTCTTCGCCGAGAACATCGCGGTGCAGGCCGGCGCGCTGGAGCGCACCGTGATCGACAGCGCGGATTCGGTGACCTCGGCGGACGCGGTGCTGCTGGCATGATGCGATCGTAGCCCGCATGAAGCGGACGCCGGCGCTCGCAGAGCGACGACGGGCGCGAAATCCGGGGCCGTCGTTCCGTTGAAACTCCGCCCCGGATTTTGTCGGCCCGCAAGCGGCGCGCCGACGTCATCCGGGCTACAATCGAGCCCGACGCGACCCGCTGCAACTGGCACAAGGACACGACATGACCGGCCACCTGATTGTCACCGACGAAGACTCGACGCGCGTCATCACGCTGCGCCGCCCGGAGAAGAAGAACGCCATCACCCAGGACATGTATCGCCTGATGTCCGAGGCGATCGACACCGCGCAGAACAATCCGAAGATCCGCTGCATGATCATCACCGGCGGCTCCGGCGTGTTCACCGCCGGCAACGACCTGCAGGACTTCCTGAAGGACGGCACCGAGGCCGCGGCCACGCCGCGCGCCTCCAATGCCATCAAGTTCCTGTATTCGCTGGCGCAGAACACCAAGCCGATCATCGCCGCGGTGGACGGCATCGCCATCGGCATCGGCACCACGCTGCTGTTCCACTGCGACTATGTGCTGGCCTCGACCACCGCGACCTTCTCGACGCCGTTCATCCATCTCGGCCTGGTGCCGGAAGGCGCCTCCAGCCTGCTGTTTCCGCGCACCATGGGGCACCAGCGCGCCTTTTCCATGCTGGTGATGGGCCGCACCGTCAGCGCCGCCGATGCGCGCGAGGCCGGCTTCGTCAACGAGGTGGTGGCGCCCGGCCATACCGAGGTCGAGGCGCGCAAGGTGGCACGCGAGATCTGCGCGCTGCCGGCGGAGGCGGTGGCGATCTCGCGCAAGCTGATCAAGCTGCCGCCCGAGGACCTGACCCGCCGCATCGACCAGGAAAGCCATCTGTTCGGCGAACGGATGAAATCCAAGGAAGCCGTCGCCGCATTCAAGGCATTCTTCTCGCGCAAGAAGGGCTGACGCTCCGACCTCTCCCCGCACTTGCGGGGAGAGGTCGGAGCCTGAGCGCAGCGAGGGCTCCGGGTGAGGGGCGAGGCACGGGGCTTGTGGCCATCGTTCCTGCGTCGATTGCGAAGAAACTGACGACACCAACAGCATGAGGCCTGCAGTGCGATCCGAAATATCTTCCCTGCAGCTGGCCGCGTGCCCCGCCCCTCACCCGACCAGCTCCGCTGCGCTGCGCCGGTCGACCTCTCCCCGTAAAGGACGGGGAGAGGTGAAGATCGCGCGCCTCGCGGTTGCCGCGTTCGCCATGTCGCTGGCGACCTGCGCCCCCGCTTTCGCCCAGTCCCCGACCGTCGATGTCCGCATCCTCGCCATCAACGACTTTCACGGCAATCTGCGGCCGCCGCCGGGCGGCATTGCCATCGACGCCCCCGCGGACAAAACCAAGAAGATCATGGTGGCGGCGGGCGGCGCCGAGCATATGGCGACGCTGGTCAGGCAGCTGCGCGCCGGCCGCGCCAACAGCATCTTCGTCGCCGCCGGCGACCTGATCGGCGCCAGCCCGTTTTTGTCGGCGATGTTCCATGACGAGCCGACCATCGAATCCCTGTCGATGATGGGGCTTGATGTCGCGTCCGTGGGCAACCACGAATTCGACGAGGGCCTGCGCGAGTTGCAACGCATGCAGAACGGCGGCTGCCATCCTGTCGACGGCTGCCGGGGGCCGCATCCGTTCATGGGTGCGACCTTCAATTATCTCGCGGCCTCCACCGTCGAGACCGCGACCGGCCGGCCGGTGTTTCCACCCTATGCCATCAAGCAGTTCGACGGCATTCCGGTGGCCTTCATTGGACTGACATTGAAGGGCACCGCGAACATCGTGTCGCCGGCCGGCATCGCCGGGCTGGAATTCCGCGACGAGGCCGACACCGTCAACGCGCTGGTGCCCGAGTTGAAGGCCAAGGGCGTCGAGGCCATCGTGGTGCTGATCCATGAAGGCGGCTTTCCCACCGGCGACTACAACGAATGTCCGGGGATCAGCGGCCCGATCGTCGATATCGTCAGGAAGTTCGACAAAGCGGTCGACGTGGTGGTGAGCGGCCACACCCACCGCGCCTATACCTGCCAGATCGACGGGCGCCTCGTCACCTCCGGCGACAAATACGGCACCATCGTCACCGCCATCGACCTCAAGCTCGAGCGCGCCAGCCGCGACATCGTCAGCGCCACGGCCGGCAATGTCATCGTCCGGACCAGGGACTACGCGGCCGATCCCGCGCAGACCGCGCTGCTCGCGGCCTATGACAAGGTCGCCGGTCCCATCGCCGCGCGGCCGGCCGGCGCCGTCACCGCGACGTTGACGCGCGTGCCCAACGCGGCCGGCGAAAGCCCGCTCGGCGACATCATCGCCGACGCGCAACTGGCCGCCACCGCCGCGGAGAAAGACGGCGGCGCGGTGCTGGCGATCACCAATCCCGGCGGCATCCGCAACGACATCGCCATGAGCGCCGACGGCGCGATCAGCTACGGCGACGTGTTTGCCGCGCAACCGTTCCGCAACCTGATGGTGACGCGGTCGCTGACCGGCGCGCAGATCAAGACGGCGCTGGAGCAGCAATGGCTGGATCCCAAGCGGCCGCGCATCCTGCAGGTCTCGAAAGGATTCAGCTACGCCTGGGACGGCAGCAAACCGTTCGGCAGCCGGGTCGCGGCGGAGAGCATGATGCTCAACGGCCAGCGCATCGAAGCGGACAAGACCTATCGCGTCACCTTCAACGACTACCTCGCCGCCGGCGGCGACGGCTTCACCGCGCTGAAGGACGGCGCCGCGCAACAGACAGGGGTCTACGATGTCGATGCGCTGTATGCCTACTTCAAGGCCAACAGCCCGGTGTCGCCGGCCGCGGCGGATCGCATCAAACGGCTGGACTGAGCGACGCAGCAGGCCTGCCGCGCCGTCGATCCGACGACGCTATGCCACGTCGCACTTGCTGGTTTCGCCGAGGTCGACGAAGTTGCTGAAGCTGTCGAACGGCTCCGGCCGGCCGATCGCGTAACCCTGTGCGTAGTCCGCGCCGATCTTTTGCAGGGCACGGCGGACGTCGTCGCTCTCGACGAATTCGGCCACCGTCCGTTTCCCCATCACCTTGCCGATGCGCACGATCATCTCGACCATCGCACGATCGATGGGGTCGACCAGCATGTCCTTGACGAAGCTGCCGTCGATCTTGAGGTAGTTGACCGGCAACTGCTTGAGGTAGGAAAACGACGACATGCCGCTGCCGAAATCGTCGAGCGAGAAGCGGCAGCCGACCTGCTGCAGCGTGTCGATAAACCGCCTGGCGTCGGGCAGGTTGGCGATGGCGTTGGTTTCGGTGATCTCAAAGCAGATGAGCGTGGCGGGAATTCCATGCAGGCGCAGCTCCGTGCGGATGTATTCCAGAAAGCCGTCGTCGCGGAACGAGGCACCCGACAGATTGATGGCGCAGGTCGCGATCGGCAGGGCATCGCCATGCGCTGCGCCAGAATCGCAAAGGCATTGCGGATCACCCATCGGTCGATCAGCGTCATCAGGCCGTAGCGTTCGGCAGCAGGAATGAAGCTGCCGGGCGCGATCAGCTGTCCCACTTCGCCGCGCAGGCGCAGCAGCAGCTCGACGTGAAGCCCTTCCCTGCTGCCTGCGGCGAGCGGGACAATATTCTGGGCATACAGGCAGAAACTGTTGCTCTCCAGCGCCTCGCGAATCCGCTGCACCCAGCCCATCTCGCCAACGCGCTGCATCAGTTCGGTATCGCTTGGCGAATAGATCTCCAGGCGGTTGCGTCCGTTCTCCTTGGCCATGTAGCAGGCGACATCGGCGGCCTTGAGCGTCTCTCCGACCGTTGCGCCGGGCTCCGAGATGCACACTAGGCCGATACTGACGGTGACGTTGAACCCACGCCCGCTCCAGACGAAACGCAGCTGCTGGACCGCTTCACGAAGACGCTCGGCGGCAGCGACGGCGAATTCCGATTCGCAATCCTCCAGCAGGATCGCGAACTCATCGCCGCCGAGGCGCGCCAGCAGGTCATCGGCGCGCAGCTCATCCTGCAGCAGGCAGGACAACTGACGCAGCAGTTCGTCGCCGGCGGCATGGCCGCACGTGTCGTTGACGACTTTGAACTGGTCGAGATCGAGGAACATCACGGCCTGCCGACGGTCGCCGACGCCGACCTGCGTCAGCGCCTGCGCCAGCCGGCGCTCGAACTCGCGACGGTTCGCCAGGCTGGTTAGGGCATCGTGGGTGGCCTGGAACGCCAGCCGTCCGCGTTCCGCCTGCAGCTCGTCCGAGAGTTTTTGCCGCTGCACGAGCGCATGGCGGGTCCACCACACGCCGAGCACGATCAGCAGGGCGGCGGTGAAGATGTTGACAACAGCCAGAAGGCGCTTGATGAACCGCGACCCCTGCCCGAGGCTTTCGGAAAACGCCATCGCCAGCGGCGTGAGGCGATCGTTGAGCTCGAAGATCTGGCTCTTGAAGACTTCGACGCGACCGGCCGGAATGTCTCCGCTGACGATCTCCAGATGAATTTCAGCGCCGATATTGACCAGTTCCTGAAGGACAGGGTCGGTATCCCGCCATCTGTCGACAGCCTTGGCGAGATGGCTGACATCGCTGAAATAGCGAAACAACCAAATCAGGCCACCGATATCTTCCGGGTGGTTGCCGCCCTGCCGGAAGCCTTCATAGGCGGCGTCCAGATCCGGCGGCCTCTGTTCCAGCGCCCGGCGTGCCATCCGGTCGCCCAGCGGCACGGCAATTGTCGCCAGATACTGCCGGTAGTATTTTTCATCGCCGGTTTCCGAGTAGAGGCTCAGCGCGTACACCGCTCCCTTCTGGCCCTTTGACCAGAGGCTTTCGCCGGCGACGTAGGCCCTGACTGACGACAACGTTTCCATGCTCACGGCAGCGAGCACCGCCTGTAGCAGGACGATAGCCACGAAGGGCCAGACCGAACGCAGCAGATGGAACGTGGCACTCCGACTTTTCACTGATCGCTTTCACTGACCGCAACATCGCCAAACGGCGCCTCCGGTCCTGCACAGTCGCGTGCTCGCATCAAGGCTGCAAACAGATGCGCGGAACTTCACCATAGCGATATCAATTGCCGCTTTACGCCCTCTGAATCAATCGAGACCCAGCACGGCAAAACGAAGCGACGTCAATTTGAAGTAAAAGGCGAGAGCAAAATTACGTGCATCGCACCATCCGCGCCCTTGTCTGCCACACCATGACTGCTGTTCCGTCACACGCGCGGCAACGCGGTACATGGCTACGCGACGCCATTGCGACGGCCGCGACACGGCCCTTTCCGAACAGACCGTGAGCCACTAGATTACCGTTCAATCGCCACTGCGCATTCGTCCTGCCAGGATCATCCGAATGACCACGCTTTTGTTGTCGAATCCGGCATCGCTCAACCACCTCACCCCGCCCGGCCATCCCGAACGCCCGGACCGGATGCGTGCGGTTGCCCTGACGATGGCCGAGGATCGCTTCAGCGCATTGACGCGCGGCGAAGCGCCGGAGGGCGATCTCGACACGGTCGCGCTGTGCCACGACAACCACTACATCGACGAGTTGCGTCACATCGCGCCGACCACCGGCATGGCCTATATCGACGGCGATACCGCGATGTCGCCGGGCACCTGGGAAGCGGTGATGCGCGGCGTCGGCGGCGCGGTCGCGGCCACCGACGCGGTGATGAAGGGCGAGACCGCCAACGCCTTTGTCGCCACAAGGCCGCCCGGCCACCACGCCGAAATCAACAAGTCCATGGGCTTCTGCTTCTTCGACAATGCGGCGATCGCAGCGCGCTACGCGCAGCGCAAATATGGCATCGCCCGCGCGGCGGTGGTGGATTTCGACGTCCACCACGGCAACGGCACGCAGGATATCTTCTGGGCCGATTCCACGGTGATGTATTGCTCGACGCACCAGATGCCGCTGTTTCCCGGCACCGGCGCCTCAGGCGAACGCGGCGAGCACGACACCGTGGTCAATGCGCCACTCGCCTCCGAAGACGGCGGCCTCAAGTTTCGCGCCGCGTTCGATAACCTGATCCTGCCGCAGTTGCGCAAATTCGCTCCGGAACTGATCATCATCTCCGCCGGCTTCGACGCGCACCGCCGCGATCCGCTGGCGACCCTCAATCTCGATGCCACCGATTTCGGCTGGGTGACCCGCAAGCTGATGGATGTCGCCGACGCCACGGCCGGCGGCCGCATTGTCTCGGTGCTCGAGGGTGGCTATGATCTGCAGGGCCTCAAGGAATCGGTGGGTGAGCACGTCATCGCGCTGATGGGCGCCTGACTTCCCCGCCACAATACGCCCTCAAACCTGTCTTTGACTTCGCGCGAACACGAACGCGCTTCCGGGAATGCGAATGGCCGAGAACACCCATGCGGACGTCAAGAAGCTGAGCTTCGAGCGGGCCATCGAAGAGCTGGAAACGATCGTCAAACGGCTCGAGGACGGCAAGGTGCCGCTCGAGGAATCGGTGGCGATCTACGAGCGCGGCGAGGCCCTGAAGCGGCGCTGCGACGAACTGCTGCGGCAGGCCGAGGCCCGGGTCGACAAGATCACCACCGACGCCAATGGCCAGGCGACCGGCACCGAACCGCTCGATGTCCAGTAGGGCCGCCTGCGTCGGCGCCGCGGCATAAACGCATCACCCTGAGAAATAAGCCGATTTCGGCACTGCGGGACGACGGCTGCAGCACAATTGGGGATATGGCGCGCGGCGCGGGCTGTTATAGTCGGTGTCACTCCGGCGACCCTCGCTGGCGGCGGCGCGTCAAGCGAACTTCGGACCTGGGACAACAGCGTGCGCGTACAGCACCGCCACATCATCTACGTGCAGGGCTACGATCCGCGCGGCCTGGCACAATATTACCGCATGTTTCGCACGGAACTGCGCAAATTCGGCCGACTCTATGACCTCGCCACCACCGTCAGCCGGCCCAAGGGGCCGCCGGAAGGCGAGACCGCGTCCTGGAGCATCGAAACCACCGGCGCCGGCTGGCACACCCGCACCGATTACGATTTCCTGCGCTGGGAAGACCTGATCCAGCGCGACCTCGCCTGGCCGGTCTGGCGCACGCTGGCCTATGCGATCGCCATCTACTGGCGGCTGGTGTTCTCCGGCACCATGGGCCGGTTCTGGTCGGCGCACTGGCGCTTCGCCACTTTCATCAGTTACCCGCACGTCCTGCTGCTGAACGAGGCGATCTGGTCGGCCGGGATCGCATGGGCATTCGGATGGGGTCTGCAGGCGCTCGGCATACACGGCTTCCTGGCCGCCGCGGGCGCCGCTGGCGTATTCGTCGCCGTGCTCGGAACGCTGCTCAAGACCACGGAAAATTACACCTATCTGCTCTATCTGATGTCGGACACCATCTTCACTTGGCAGTTCTCGCACGGCAACCGCCCGGACTGGGATGCGCGGATCGACCGTTTCGCGCAGCACCTCGTCAAGGTCGCCAGCAGCAGCGACGCCGAAGAAATCGTGCTTGTGGGCCACAGCTCCGGTTCGTTCTTGGGGGCGGCGATCCTGGCCCGCGCGCTGCGGCTCGATCCCGAGCTTGGCCGCCACGGCCCGCGGATCGTGCTGCTGACGCTGGGCGGCAACATGCCGATCGTCGGCTTCCACAAGGCGGCGACGGGGTTTCGCGAACGGCTGCGCCAGCTCGCCGTCGAGCCGTCGATCGACTGGATCGATTGCCAGTCGCGCAAGGACGTCATGAATTTCTTCCCCTTCGACCCGATTGCCGGCCAGGGCATCGACGCCGGCCCGAACCGGCGCAATCCGGTCATCGTCCCGGTTCGGTTTCGTGAAGTCATCAGGCCGGAACATTACAACCGCTTCCGCTGGAAGTTCTTCCGGGTGCATTTCCAGTTCGTCATGGCCAATGAGCGACCCCATGCCTACGATTTTTTCATGATCGTCTGCGGCCCGGTTCCCTTGAGAGAACGGATGGACAACCCAACGGCGGCCCTGAAACTGGTCACTGGAGATGGCGAAACGCGCAGTCAGGCCTGGAATCGGCTGAATTTGGGCTCGGAAAGCCCCGGTATCTCCGGTTCCGCGACGCCGGAACCGTCCATCCGCAGGATCGGCTAATCCGGCAGTCCCTGCAACCTTGACCGTGCCGAACGGTTGGGCACGACGGTTGGCTTTGGCAGCCACTTTGGTGTAAAGCGAGAGGGACTATGCGCTGAAGGTCTGGCGAAGCCGCCGGCCGTTAACGTTGATAAGCGCTTCAACCATCAAACGAAAACGTTCGAAAGACGAAGCTGCTAAGAGTGATAGTTATCACATTGATCCCCCGGAGCACATTGTAATGCTTCGAGATCATGTTCCCAGTTCAGGGGCAGCGAATGTCCGGATGGATTTGCCGCGTGGCAGACTCAACCGACGCCAGACGCCGCCCAAGACATGTAAAATTGGAATAACGCCGTGACCGATTTTAGTAAGACGCCGCTTCTCGACACCATCCGGACTCCGGAAGACCTGCGCAAGCTGAAGGTCGAACAGATCCGCCAGGTTGCCGACGAACTGCGTCAGGAGACCATCGACGCGGTGTCGGTGACCGGCGGCCATTTCGGCGCCGGCCTCGGCGTCGTCGAACTGACGACCGCCCTGCACTACGTCTTCGATACGCCGCGCGACCGGCTGATCTGGGATGTCGGCCATCAGGCCTATCCGCACAAGATCCTGACCGGGCGCCGCGACCGCATCCGCACCCTGCGCACCCCCGGCGGCCTGTCCGGCTTCACCAAGCGCACCGAGAGCGACTACGATCCGTTTGGCGCCGCGCATTCCTCGACCTCGATTTCCGCCGGCCTCGGCATGGCGGTGGCCCGTGACCTGTCGGGCGGCAAGAACAACGTTATCGCCGTGATCGGTGACGGCGCGATGTCGGCCGGCATGGCCTATGAAGCCATGAACAATGCCGGCGCGATGAATTCCCGCCTGATCGTCATCCTCAACGACAACGACATGTCGATCGCGCCACCGGTCGGCGCCATGTCGGCCTACCTGTCGCGCATGTATTCCGGCAAGACCTACCGCTCGCTGCGCGAAGCCGCCAAGCAGCTCGGCAAGCACCTGCCGAAGGTGATCGCCGACCGCGCCGAACGCGTCGAAGAGTATTCCCGCGCCTTCATGGCCGGCGGCGGCACCCTGTTCGAGGAACTCGGCTTCTATTACGTCGGCCCGATCGACGGTCACAATCTCGACCACCTGCTGCCGGTGCTGCAGAACGTCCGCGACATGCAGACCGGCCCGATCCTGGTCCACGTGGTGACGCAAAAGGGCAAGGGCTACGGTCCGGCCGAAGCCGCCGCCGACAAATACCACGCGGTGGTCAAGTTCGACGTGGCCACCGGGACCCAGGCTAAATCCAAACCCAATGCGCCGGCCTATCAGAACGTGTTCGGCCAGAGCCTGGTGAAGGAAGCCGAGAAGGACGAGAAGATCGTCGCCATCACCGCGGCGATGCCGTCGGGCACCGGTGTCGACATCTTCAACAAGGCATTCCCCAAGCGCACCTACGACGTCGGCATTGCCGAGCAGCATGCGGTGACCTTCGCCGCCGGCCTTGCGACCGAGGGCTTCAAGCCGTTCGTCGCGATCTACTCGACCTTCCTGCAGCGCGGCTATGACCAGATCGTCCACGACGTGGCGATCCAGAACCTGCCGGTGCGCTTCGCCATCGACCGTGCCGGCCTGGTCGGCGCCGACGGCGCCACCCATGCCGGATCGTTCGACAACGCCTATCTCGGCTGCCTGCCCAACTTCGTCATCATGGCGGCGTCCGACGAGGCCGAACTGGTGCACATGGTCGCCACCCAGGTCGCCATCAACGACCGCCCGAGCGCGTTGCGCTACCCGCGCGGCGAAGGCCGCGGCGTCGATATGCCGGAAGTCGGCATTCCCCTGGAAATCGGCAAGGGTCGCATCGTCCGCGAGGGCAGCAAGATCGCGCTGCTGTCGTTCGGCACCCGCCTCGCCGAATGCGAGAAGGCCGCCGATGAACTGGCGACCTTGGGGCTGTCCACGACCGTCGCCGATGCGCGCTTCATGAAGCCGCTCGACGAGGACATGATCCTCAAGCTGGCGCGCGACCACGAAGTGCTGCTGACCATCGAGGAAGGCTCGATCGGCGGCTTCGGTTCGCATGTGATGCAGTTGCTGGCCGAACACGGCATGCTCGACGGCGGCCTGCGGATGCGCTCGCTGGTGCTGCCGGACGAATTCCAGGATCACGATTCGCCGGCTGCCATGTATGCCTATGCCGGTCTCGACGCCAAAGGCATCGTGAAGAAAGTGTTCGACGCCCTCGGCAAGGACTTCAAGGCCGAGACGGTGAAGCTGGCTTAAAAGAGTACGACGCATACTCCGTTGTCATCGCCCGGCCTGCACGCGATTGCGCGCCAGGGCCGGGCGATCCAGTAAACTCGGATAGCGCGGTGTATACTGGGTCACCCGGTCAAGCCGGGTGACGACATACGAGCCCGGCGGCGAGACACATGAAGATCTACCTCGCAGGCCCCGACGTGTTTCTGCCGGACGCCGTTGATATGGGGCGTCGCAAGGTCGAGGTTTGCGCCCGCGCCGGTCTCACCGGCCTCTATCCGCTCGACAACCTCGTCGATCTCTCCGCTCGCGATGCGTCGCTAAACATCTTCCGCGGCAACGAGGCCATGATGAACGAGGCCTGTGCGATCATTGCAAATCTGACGCCGTTTCGCGGCCCCGGCGCCGATGCCGGCACGGTCTATGAGCTCGGCTACATGGCCGGGCGCGGCAAGCGCTGTTTTGCCTATTCCAACGATCCCGCGCTGTATGTCGACCGCGTCAGCCGGATAAGCGCGGTGACGGCGCAGGACGGCCGCCTTGTCGATGCCGACGGGCTGACCGTGGAAGATTTCGGCCATACCGACAATCTGATGATGATCCATGCGCTGGAGTTGCACGGCGCGCCGCTGGTGGTGCCGCAGGTCCGCCCTGACGACCTCTGGCACGACCTCACTGCGTTCGAGGCCTGCGTGCAGCTTGCCGCGCGTTCGTTGCGCTGACATGGCCAAGCGCAGCATCAACACCCCGACCCCGCGAAAACGCGCCGACCTGCTGCTGGTCGAGCGCGGCCTGTTCGAGAGCCGCGCCCGCGCGCAGGCGGCGATCGAGGCGGGCCTCGTCACCGCCGACGACAAACTGGTCGCGAAAGCCTCGGAGAGCATTGCCGAGGATGCCGCGATCCAGGCAGAGCCCGCGCATCCGTTCGTCTCGCGCGGCGGCGTCAAGCTGTCCGGTGCGCTGGAGCGCTACCCCATCGAGATCGATGATCACGTCTGCCTCGACGTCGGCGCCTCCACCGGCGGCTTCACCGAAGTGCTGCTGGCCAACGGCGCCAGCATGGTGTTCGCCATCGATGTCGGCCGCGGCCAGTTGCACCCTTCGCTGCACGGCCACCCGAAGATCGTCTCCATGGAAGAGACCGACATCCGCGGCTACGAGAACAAGCGACTGCCGGCGCGGCCCGACGTGGTGGTGATCGATGTCAGCTTCATCTCGCTGAAGGCCGTGCTGCCGGTGGCGTTGTCGCTGGCGGCGTCGCCGATGCACCTGCTGGCGCTGATCAAGCCGCAGTTCGAGGCGCAGGGCAAACACGGCAAGCGCGGCATCATCAAGGATGCAGCGGTTCATCAGGAAGTGTGCGACGACATCGTGGCGTTCGCAACGTCACTCGGCTGCGTCGATATCGACGTCTTCCCTTCCTCCATCACCGGCGGCGACGGCAATGTCGAATTCTTTATCGGAGCACGCCGTGGATGAACACCTGACTATCGATCACGTCGGCCAGCGCGGCGACGGCGTCGCCTATGCCGGCGGCAACACCGTGTTCGTGCCTTACACGCTCGGTGGCGAGACCGTCGAGGCCGGGCCGGTCCACGGCCATCCCGACCGCCGTACCCTGATCCGCGTCGATAGCGCGAGCCCCGAGCGAATTGAACCGTTCTGCCCGCATTTCGGCGCCTGCGGCGGCTGCGCCATCCAGCACTGGCAGGCCGCGCCCTATCAGGCGTGGAAGCGCCAGATCGTGGTCGACACCCTGGCCCATGCGAAGATCGCCTGCGAAGTCGCGCCCCTGATCGATGCGCACGGCGCCGGCCGCCGCCGCATGACCGTGCACGCCCGCAAGGGCACCCATGACGTGCTCAAGGTCGGCTTCACCGCCGCCGGCTCCCACGACATCGTCCCGATCGACCATTGCCCGATCCTCGATCCGGGCCTCGAGGGCGCCCTCAACGCCGCCTGGGCGCTGGCCGAGCCGCTGGGGCTCGCCAACGGCAAGCCGCTCGACATCCAGGTTACCGCCGCCAATAACGGCCTCGACGTCGACGTGCGCGGCTCCGGACCGTTGCCGACGCCGCTGATCGCCAAGCTGTCGAGGATCGCTGAAGAACACCGACTGACGCGCCTGACCCGCCACGGCGAGCTGGTGCTGATGCGTGCGCCGCCGGTGATCACCATGGGGACGGCGCAGGTGGTGCTGCCGCCCGGCTCGTTCCTGCAGGCCACCCGCGCCGGCGAGGACGCCCTGGCCGCGCTGGTGCTGGGCTATTGCAAGGGATCGAAAATCATCGCCGACCTGTTCTGCGGCGTCGGCCCGTTCGCGCTGCGGCTCGCGGCGAAGTCGCGCGTCTCGGCGTATGATTCCGACGAAGGCGCCATCCTGTCGCTGCAGCAGGCGGCAAAGGACACCTCGGGCCTGAAGCCGATCAAGGCCGAGGCCCGCGACCTGTTCCGGCGACCGCTGGTGCCGCAGGAATTGCGCGACTTCGATTGCGTCGTGTTCGATCCGCCGCGCCAGGGTGCGCAGGCCCAGGCGGAGAAACTCGCGGCCAGCAAGATCGCGACCGTGGTCGCGGTGTCATGCAACGTGCAGAGTTTTGTGCGCGATGCCAAAATCCTGATCGACGGCGGTTACAAGATGGAGAGCGTGACCCCGGTGGACCAGTTCCGCCACACGCCGCATGTGGAGCTGGTGGCGAGGTTCAGGAGGTAGAGCGGCCCCTTGCTTCCCCTCTCCTCCAGCGCAGCGAAGCTGCGCGCCGCGGGAGAGGGTGCATAGGCGGCCTGCGGCCGCCGTTCCAAAACATAAACGCCGATGCAACGCATCGGCTGTGGCGCAGCGAAGGCGGGAGAGGGTTTTGCCACACGCCCGGTCTTAAAGAGCCCCCTCTCCCGTCTTGAACACGCTACGCGTGTTCAATCCACCCTCTCCCACCTGCGCGCAGCTTCGCTGCGCTTGGGGGAGAGGGGAAAGAAAGCAAGCTCCCCTACCTTCCCCACCGGTCCTGCCAGATCTTCTCGCCGATCAGACAGTTGACCCGCGGCGCCTTGCTGGCATCGGCCACCGGCACGACGCGACGTTCTGGTGTGCGGCCGGCGACTTCCATCACCAGCTTGGTGCGGATGGCTTCCTTGAACTTGTCGCGGTCCTTGATGGTGATCACGAACGAGCCGGGGCCGCCGACGACGCAATCCTCGTAGTACAGATCGAGATTATCGATATCCATGGTCGAGAACGACGGCTCCTTCACCATGATCGGCAGCCCGTTGATCACGATGCCCTTGGCGAGAGCCTCGTCGCGCGCGATGGTCACCGGCGCGCCGTTGTTGTTGGGGCCGTCGCCGGAAATATCGATGACCCGGCGCAGGCCGTGCCAGGAATTCTCGTCGAACAGCGGCATGGCGAAATTGATGGCGCCGGAAATCGAGGTCCGCGACGCGCGCCGGATCGGCGTCTTCATGATCTCGGCGGCCACGGCATCGGCGGATTCCGGACCTTCGATCACGCGCCAGGGGATGATGATCTTCTGGTCGCTCGATGCAGCCCATTCAAAATAGGTCACGGCGATGCGGCCGTTGGGCCCGGTCATCAGCGCCGAGAGAAATTCCTTGGAGATGATGGCCTGGGCATAGCCCTCGCGCTGGATCGCCAGTTCCTCCATGTCCATCGAGTAGGACACGTCAACGGCGAGCACCAGTTCGACATCGACGGTGGGGTCCGGCCGGCCCTGCACCGGCTGCGGTTTCGGCGCGGCAAAGCTGGCGACGTCGCCTCCGGCTATTACTCCGGCGACAAGCACGGCTCCAATCGAGACACACCAGCGCATAGCGGTCCTCCCGTCGAGAGTCGGATCGTGACACGCAAATGACCGCCCGCAAAGCGGGAACCAGCGCCTGCTATCACATTTCAAGTCAGGGATGCATGATTGCCTTGGCGGTCGCCTCGGATCGACAGCCCGGCAACGGTGCGATTATAATGCGCGCCGGACCCGCTCCGCATATTGGAGTTGCCGCCGCAATGCCCGAGACCGTTGTCAAACCACGCAGCAAGGCCAAGCCCAAGGTCGAACGGCCGAAGCTCTACAAGGTCATCCTGGTCAATGACGACTTCACGCCACGCGAATTCGTGGTGCGCGTGCTGCAGGGCGAATTCAGGATGACCGAGGACCAGGCCCACAAGGTGATGATCACCGCGCACCGGCTCGGCGTCTGCGTGGTGGCGGTGTTCACCAGGGACATTGCCGAGACCAAGGCCACCCGTGCCACCGACGCCGGCCGCGCCAAGGGCTACCCACTCCTATTCACGACAGAGCCTGAAGAGTAGAGCGCGCCCGGAAGCTTTCGCGGCGATGCGGAACGGCTCGGCCGAGGGCTTCATCGGCGCAACATGATTTGGCAAACCGCGAGCGGCTGCACTAGGCTGCAACGCGATAAAAAGAAACCACGGGGAAATGCCATGCTGAAGCGGATCGCGACACTTTCAACGCTGCTGCTCCTTGCGCCGCAACTGGCGGCAGCCGAGAGCGCGACAAAATGGGTCGTGAGCTGGGCCGGCTCGGCCCAGGGGCCGTATCCGGTCGGCAATCCCTCGGCGCAGCCCGACCTGAAATTCGCGTTTCCCTCTCCTGCCGCCGGTGCGCGCGACCAGACGTTCCGCCTGATCGTGCGGCCCTCGGTGTGGGGACGGCAGGCCAGGATTCGCCTCACCAACGTGTTCGGAACCCAGCCGCTGAGCGTCGACGGCGTGTTCGCCGGATTGCAGCTCGGCAGCGCAGCGATCGCCAAGGGGACCAACCGGCCGGTCACCTTCGCCGGCAAGACGGCGGTCACCGTGCCGCCGGGCCAATCGATCTGGAGCGATCCGGTCGCTCTCACATTCGTTCGCGATCCGGATGCCGCCGACCTCGCTGGACGCAAGCTTGCGGTGAGCTTTCATGTCGCCGGCGACAGCGGTCCGATGACCTGGCACGCCAAAGCCCTGACCACTTCCTACGTCACGACGCCCGGCGCCGGCGCCAGGGGCCATGACGAAAGCGAGGCGGCGTTTCCCTTTGCCACGGCGTCCTGGTTCTTAATGGACGCGGTGGAGATGAAGATGCCGGCCGACAGCTTTGCGATCGTGGCCTTCGGCGATTCGATCACCGACGGCACGGCATCGAGCATGAACGGCGACGATCGCTGGCCCGACGTGCTGGCGCGCCGGCTGGCCATGCAGCATGGCAACCGGGTTGCCGTGGTCAATGCCGGTATCGGCGGCAATCAGGTCGCCGGGCCGTCGGAATATGGACCGCTGAAGCCGTTCGCGGGCGGCCCCGCCGCCGAGCAGCGGCTCGATCGCGACGTGCTCGGCCTGTCTGGCGTGTCCGCCATGATTTGGCTCGAGGGCATCAACGACTTCAGCAAGAACGGCAACGCCTCGGCCGATCAGGTGATGGACGCCTACCGGCGCAGCATCGCGCATCTGCGCAAGGCTCGCCCGGACCTGCGCATTCTCGGAGCCACCGTGGTCAGCGCGCTCGGCAGTTCGAGTGCCGCGCACGGATCGACGGAGCAGGATGACAAGCGCAAGGCGCTGAACGATTTCATTCGCAGCTCGAAACTGTTCGACGGCGTGATCGATTTCGACAAGGTCGTGACCGATCCGCAAAGCGGCGGCCTCAAGGCGGAGTTCGTGCCCGAAAGCACCACCGGCGGCCCCGGCGACAAGCTGCATCCGAACCGAACCGGCTATCTGGCGATGGGACAGGCGATCGACCTCAAGCTGATGATGCCCAAGGAGACCGAAAAGCCGTCAGCCGCGAAACGCTGAGGGCTCATCCCGCAGATGAGGGCGCGGCAAGGTCAAGAGAACGGTGTCTCATCCTCGCGGCCGTAGACATGCTGGGCTTCCGCAAAGCCGGCGATGGGGAATTCGCCGAGTTCGTGCCAGCCGTCGCTGCAGATGCTCGCGAAGGCCGATGAGGCGACAATGGTGCGGTGGAGCTGTCCGGCAAGCTTTTCCAGCCGCGCCGCGAGATTGACCGCCGGGCCGATGCAGGTGAAGTCGAGCCGGTTGCCGCCGCCGATATTGCCGTAAAGAAGCCTGCCGACATGCAGCGCGACGCCGAAGCGAAAGCGCTCGCGGGTCTCGCCGGTCAGGAACTCCATGGCATCGACGGCCGCGCGCGCCTCGTTCGCCGCGTCGAGAACATGTCCGCACACGGCCTTCGCATCGCCGTCACCGGCAATGGGAAATACGGCGAGCAAGCCGTCACCCATGAACTTCAGCACCTCACCGCCATGCTTCAGGATCGCGGCGACCTGGCAATCGAAATACAGATTGAGAATCTCGACCACCTGCTCGGCCGGCAGCCGGTCCGACAGCGCAGTGAAGCCGCGCAGATCGGACAGCCAGATCGCCGCCTCCATGGTCTCGGTATGGCCGCGGCGGATCTGCCCGGCGAGAATGCGCTCGCCGGCGCGGGGGCCAACATAGGTATCGAGGAGTGTGGACGCGGTGCGGCGCAGGCCGATCACTTCAATCAGCCGGGTCAGCGGCGGCACCAGCCGCTTGAGATCGGCCAGTTGCTCCTCGGTGAAGCCGCCCGGCTGTTTGGTGGTCCAGCTCGACGCATGCACCATGCCATCGACGAACAGCAGCGGCAGCGCGATGTATTCGGTGACGCCCTCGGCGCGCATGTCATCGAAGAACGAAAAACTGTTGTTGCCGGGATTGTCGAGCCGGCAACGCACCTCGACGCCCTCGTGGAATACGACCGCCAGCGGGCTCCGCTTGAACTCCGGCGATTCCTGGATATCGAAATCCACCGACCCGATAGTCACCTCCTCGCCGGAGCGCCAGATGAAATTGCGGCCGAAGATCTCGGGGTGCAGCGTGCGAATGAACACGCCGACGCGCCACAGCGGCAGGCCAGCGGCAACCAGCCGGTTGCAGCACTCTCCCATCATGTCGGCAGGCCTCGGCGTCGATCGCGCGCCGTCGGTCAGCCAGTCGGTGATATCCGAGATGGTGGTGGTCAATGCTACAACCTCAAGCTCGGGCTCGTTTCCTGGATCTGCGAAGCAGCACTTCGTGCTGCGTCGCGTCCGGGGAACGAGGGAGCCTAGCCCACCTGCCCGCGATGGCGCAAAAAGTGATCGGCCAGGACACAGGCCATCATCGCCTCGCCGACCGGCACGGCACGGATGCCGACGCAGGGATCGTGGCGGCCCTTGGTCAGGATGTCGGTGTCGGCGCCGGAGCGGTCGACGGTCTTGCGCGGCGACAGGATCGACGAGGTCGGCTTGACCGCAAAGCGCGCCACCACCGGCTGGCCGGTGGAGATGCCGCCCAGGATGCCGCCGGCATGATTGGAGAGAAACGAGGCCCCGTGATTGGTCATGCGCATCTCGTCGGCATTGTCCTCGCCCGACAGTTCAGCCGCGCCAAAGCCGTCGCCGATCTCGACGCCCTTGACGGCATTGATGCTCATCAGCGCCGCCGCCAGTTCGCCATCGAGCTTGGCGTAGATCGGCGCGCCTAGCCCGGCCGGCACGCCCTCGGCGATCACTTCGATCACTGCGCCGATCGACGACCCGGATTTTCTGATACCATCGAGATAGTCGGCGAAGAAGGCGGCCTTGTCCTTGTCGGGGCAAAAGAACGGGTTGTTGCCGATCTCGTCCCAGTCCCAGTTGTCGCGGTTGATCTTGTGCGGGCCCATCTGCACCAGCGCGCCGCGCACGACCGTGCCCGGCACGATCTTGCGCGCGATGGCGCCGGCGGCGACGCGGGTCGCAGTTTCCCGCGCCGAGGAACGGCCGCCGCCGCGATAGTCGCGCAACCCGTATTTGGCCTCATAGGTGAAGTCGGCGTGACCCGGACGAAACTTGTCCTTGATGTCGGAATAGTCCTTGGAGCGCTGGTCGGTGTTCTCGATCATCAGCGCGATCGGCGTGCCCGTGGTCACCTGTACGCCGGTCTCCGGATGCGCCATCACCCCCGAGAGAATTTTGACGATGTCGGCTTCCTGGCGCTGCGTCGTGAAGCGCGACTGGCCGGGTTTGCGGCGGTCGAGATCGGCCTGGATGTCTTCCACCGCGAGCGGCAGCAGCGGCGGGCAGCCATCGACCACGCAGCCGATCGCCGGCCCATGGCTCTCGCCGAAGGTGGTAACCCGGAACATGTGACCGAAGGTATTGAAGGACATGGGGAAATTCGCCCGGGGTCAGGTGTGGCTTCGTGGGTTGCCAAATCTGCAACCAGACATCTGGTAACGCGGGTGGTCCGAGGGGTCAAACGCCGCCGCAGCGGGGACTCTTCCCTCTCCCACAAGCGCGGCAACGCCGCGCGCAGGCGGGAGAGGGTGGCGCGGACGAAGTCCGCGACGGGAGAGGGGGCGGCCACCAACGCCGGAGAATGCCGCACTCCCCCTCTCCCGGCCGCGCTGGCGCGCGTCCACCCTCTCCCACCTGCGCAGCTTCGCTGCTTGGGGGAGAGGGGAAAGAAGAAGACGCCTCAGCTATACTTCGCCAATCCATTCTCGCTGAACACATACACCGCGCCCTGCTCGATCGGCATCTCGGCGGCGCCGGCGATGGTCTCGACGCCGAGCGCCACCATCAGGGCCCGCGCAGTACCGCCATGAGCCACCGCGACGGTGTCGCCGGTCAGGCTGTCGACCCAGTCGCGCATCCGCAGCGTCACCTCGGCGTAGCTCTCGCCGCCGGGCGCGGGCAGTTCCCATTTGTCGAGCAGGCGCGCCGCGAACAGTTCGGGATGCGACGCTTCCTGCTGCTGCAGCGTGGTGCCTTCCCAATGGCCGAAGCCGATCTCGCGCAACCGGTCGTCGAGCGCATAATCCTCCGCCGGCAGACCGAGCTGGCCGCGCACGAATTCCATGGTCGAGCGGGCCCGGCCGAGCGGGCTGGACACGAAACCGAAGTCGCCCGGTGTGTGGCCGTGCCGCGTCATTAGATCTTTCAGAATGCCGCCGGCATGGGCGGCCTGCACGCGGCCGAGATCGTTGAGCGGAATGTCCTGCGAGCCCTGGAAACGGCCCGCGGCATTCCACGCGGTCTGGCCGTGGCGGATGTAGTAGATGACAGGCATGGGCATGGAAGAGCTCTGCAATTCGTAAACGTCACCCGAGCCTGAACGCCATTGCATTCAGGCGAGAGGAGCGGCGCAGCCGCGTCTCGAAGGGCGACGGCGATGAACAGCATCCGTCGAGGCGTGCCGAAGACGGCGCGCGCTTCAGGATGACGGTGGTGCTAGTCTTTATTGAGCGAAATATCCGGCGCGTCCGGGCGCTTCATGCCGACCACATGGTAGCCGGAATCGACGTGGTGCACCTCGCCGGTGACGCCGCGCGACATGTCGGACAGCAGGTACAGCGCGCTGTCGCCGACCTCGTCGATGGTCACGGTACGGCGCAGCGGCGAATTGTACTCGTTCCATTTCAGGATATAGCGGAAGTCGCCGATGCCCGAGGCGGCCAGCGTCTTGATCGGGCCGGCCGAAATGGCGTTGACGCGGATGTTCTGCTCGCCGAGATCGGCGGCGAGATAGCGCACGCTGGCCTCCAGCGCCGCCTTGGCGACGCCCATCACGTTGTAATGCGGCATCCATTTCTCGGCGCCGTAGTAGGTCAGGGTGATGATCGAGCCGCCCTCGGTCATCAGCTTCTCGGCGCGTTGCGCGATGGCCGTCAGCGAGTAGCAGGAGATCAGCATGGTCTTGGAGAAATTCTCCGCAGTCGTCTCCACATAGCGGCCGTCGAGCCCGTCCTTGTCGGAAAAGGCGATGGCGTGGACCACGAAGTCGATCTTGCCCCACTTCTCCTTCAGCACAGCGAAGACCGCATCCATGCTGGCGGGGTCGGTGACGTCGCAATGGCCGAGCACCAGGCCGCCGAGTTCCAAAGCCAGCGGCTCGACCCGCTTTTTCAGCGCGTCGCCCTGGTAGGTAAATGCGATCTCCGCGCCCTGGGCGTGGCACGATTTGGCAATGCCCCAGGCGATCGACCGGTTGTTGGCCAGGCCGAGAATAACGCCGCGTTTGCCCTTCATCAGGCCTGTGGGTTCAACCATGTGGTGTCCTGTCCGCTTGAAATTCAGCCTTTCGGGGTACACCAGCGGCCCTGCCCGGTACAGCCCAAATGCGCCGGGCAGCCCCCCGTTTACCGTTCCGCGTCAATGCCGGAATAGATGAGCGGCCAAGGTGTTATGACTGGCATGAGCGCCATTTCCGGACCGCCGCTGCAGGATCACCCCTTGGCCCGTCTGCCCATGACATCACAGCCATGAGCGCGTTTCGCGAGAGCGTGGAAAGCATGATCCCGGCCCTGCGCCGCTATGCGCGAGCGCTGGCGCGCGATGCCGACATCGCCGACGACCTGGTGCAGGACACCCTGGTGCGGGCGCTGCGCTCGGAAAGACTGTTCATCGGCGGCGACCTCAGGAGCTGGCTCTACACCATCCTGACCAATCTCAACCGCAACCGGCGCCGCTCGCTGGCGCGGCGGCCTGTGATGACCGAGCTGTATGACAACAATGCCGACGCGTCCGGCACGGAGGCCGAGGGCCGCGACATCGCCCGCGCGCTGGCGTCGCTGGTCGAGGACCAGCGCTCGGTGCTGTTGCTGGTGATGCTGGAAGGGCTGAGCTACCGCGAGGTCGCCGACATCCAGGGCGTGCCGATCGGCACCGTCATGAGCCGCCTCGCCCGCGCCCGCGCCCATGTGAAAGCCTATCTCGAAGGCGCCCGCCCTGCGCTGCGGAGTGTGAAGTGATGGGGATGGTCATGCAACACGTCCTGCTTTCTTGCTTCCCCTCTCCTCCGAACGCGGCCAAGCCGCGTTGGGCGGGAGAGGGTGGATCGAAGGCGCGAAGCGCATTCGAGCCGGGAGAGGGGGAGCGACAGAGCGCTGGGCTTGCCCCCTCTCCCGTCCGCGCTGCGCGCGGCCACCCTCTCCCGCCAGACGCAGCTTCGCTGCGCCCGGGGGAGAGGGGAAAAAGAAGCCGTGCCACTATCATTTTGCACACGAGACCACGCCGATGACCGAACCCAACATGCCCGTCACCGAAGACGAACTGCACGCTTACGTCGACAACGAGTTGCCGGCGGAGCGGGGGGCGATGTCGAGGCGTGGCTCGCCGCGCATCCCGACGAGGCCGCGCGGGTGCAGTCATGGCGGGCGATGGCCGAGACGCTGCATGCGCGCTACGATTCCGTCGCCGACGAAGCCGTGCCGAAGCGGCTGGAGATCGACCGGCTGGTGCAGCAACCGCGCCGCTGGGTCTACGGCGCCATCGCCGCCACGCTGGTGGCCTTCGTCGCGGGCGGCAGCACCGGCTGGCTAGCGCGCGGCGCCACCGCTTCGCCCTCGGCGTTCCGGCATTTCACCGTCGATGCGCTGGACGCCCATCGCCTCTACGTGGTCGAGGTTCGCCATCCCGTCGAGGTCGCAGGCTCCGAACGCGCGCATCTGCAACAGTGGCTGTCGAAGCGCGTCGGCTACGAGATCAAGGCGCCGGAGCTCGAAGGCAGCGGGCTGAAGCTGGTGGGCGGCCGGTTGCTGCCCGGCCCGGAAGCCCCGGCGGCCTTCTTCATGTATGAGAGCCAGAGCGGCGAGCGCTACACTCTGTACACCTCGCGCGCCACCACCGACGCCACGCAGATGCGCTACGCCGCGCAGGACAAGGACGGTGCATTGTTCTGGGCGGAAAAGGGAGTCGGCTACGTAGTCAGCGGCCCAACCGACAAGGACCGACTGAACCAGGTGGCGCGGCTGGTCTATGACCAGACCGAGAAGAGCGGGGGATAGGGCGAACAGCGCTTGCTTTCTTCACCCTCCCTTTTCAAGGGAGAGACTCGAGCGCGCCGCCGGGCGTTCGAACTGGCGCGGCAAAGCAAAGTCCGCTCCGCGTCAGAAGCGAACGCAGAGATGCTGCACGGGCAGGCAATGAGGCTTTCAGCTCGCATCCGATTGAAAGCCATCTCATCCGCTTCCGTATTCGTGTCTCGCGGCATGCATGGCCACTCGCCAGCCAAAGACCAGCGCAGGCCCGAGCGTAGCCCCAGGGCCTGGATACGTGCCACGAAAGACAGAGACCGAGTCGTTGCCACATGCATACAGGCCAGGCACCGGGCCGCCACTCTGCGCGATCACGCGACCATTCTCGTCCGTTGCGATCCCTGCACTGCTTGCAAGATCTGCGGGGTAGACAGCAACCGCGTAGAACGGCCCCGGGCCTATCTCTCGCAGGCACGGATTTGGCCCGTTTGCCGGATCTCCGTTGATCCTGTTTAGGTCCGTCGATCCTCGCCCGAAATCTTCGTCGACGCCGGCGGCGGCGTGGCGGTTGTACCGCCCGACGGATTGCCCGAGTTCGCCAGGGTCAATCTTCGGCTGTATTGCCAACGCAGCAATAGTCTCGGCTTCGATGAGATACCCGGCCTCGATGAAGCGTTTCAGCTTCGTCGTTCCCGGCAAAACCAGGCCAATGCCGTAGTCGTGAATGAACCGTCGGTCGCACACCAGGAAAGACGGGACCGAAGGAACCGTCTCATTTGACTTGAGCATGCCCACGCAGAAGTCATGATAGGAATTGGCCTCGTTCACGAAGCGCCTGCCCGCGCTGTTAACGGCTATCAATCCGGGCTTTGCGCGATCGAGCACAATGTGCGGATAGACAGATGTGGTGCCATCCGGCTTTGTCAGGACAGAGCAAGGCATCCAGAGGCCGGCGCTTTCCGTTGCGTCATCGAGTATCGCCCCAATCCCGCAGGCGGCATCGATGCCGTCTCCCGCGATCTCCGGCGAAGCAAGCGACAACGCAGGCACCGGATTGGGAAACATCTCTTCGCGCAAATGACGGCTCCAGCCTATTCCGCCTGTTGCCAGAACCACGCCTCGCCTTGCACGAACGCGAATGTCTCCCTTCGCATCGGCGATGACGGCACCCACAACCGCCCCGTCGACCGCGATGAGTTCGCGCATCGGCGCGTCATAACGTATAGGTACATCCAAACGTTTCAGGCTCATCAGCAGCCGCGCGACCAACGCATTTCCCATAATAAGCCTGGTGCCGCGGCGATAGCGGATGAGATCCTTCATGTAGCGCGCGACCATGCGGGCGACATGCAGAAAGGCCCGCATGGAGCCGAACGGCTTGAGTAGGAGCGGCAAATCCGCCTTTCCGACCATCATCCCGCCAAATGCCATGAATTCCGAACGCGGCGGACGTACGCGGATGAAATCATCGCCAAGCGAACGACCGTCAAACGGCAACGTGCCAAGGGCACGCCCGCCAAAGGCCGCGCCGGGACGATTGCCGAGATAATCGGGATGGGCGGTGGCCGCGGCGAAGGCGACGTCGGTATTTTCCTCGAGATAGTCGAGAACGGCCGGGCCGCTCTGCAAAAAGGCCTCCCGTAACTCTACTCCTTCATTCCCGCGAATGACGGAGTTCAAGTAGGTGCGCGCGGCCTCGACTGAATCTGGAACGCCGGCCCAGGCGCTCTGTCGGCTGCCCGGAATCCAAACCGTGCCTGCGGACGTCGATGCGACGCCACCCACCATATTCGATTTCTCGCAGAGCAGCACGTCGAGCCCTTCAAGGCTCGCGACAAGAGCAGCGGTCATTCCTGCAGCGCCGGCTCCGACCACCAGCAGATCGACCGTCAAATCCCATGAACGATTGGTCATCACGGAGCTCTGCGCGCAGCACCTGAAGGACGACGGCCCAGGCTAGGCCTCCTGCCCCATCTCCGCGATCGCCCGCACGGCGGCGACATAGCCCTTGGTCCCCAGACCCGCTACGACCGCGGTGACGACCGACGACATGAGAGACTTGTGATATATCGGTTCGCGCCTGTGAATATTCGAAATGTGAAGCTCGATAATCGGGCCGGGAAACATTTTCAGCGCGTCCATGATCGCCATCGACGTGAAGGTGAAGGCAGCCGGATTGATGACGATCCCGGCCGCCTCGTCGTCGATGGCCTCGTGAATCCAATCGATCAGTTCGAACTCCCTATTCGATTGACGAAATGCGACGGGCTGGCCGGGCACGGCCTGGCGACACATCTCCTCGACTTCAACCAGAGTCGTGGTGCCGTAGATTGCCGGTTCGCGCTTGCCGAGACGATTGAGATTTGGCCCGTTGAGGACATAGATCGGCTTGGTCATGGCAGCACCCTCGCGACGATTTCGTACAATGGTCACCCCTTGTAGCCAAGCTGCCTGGGCAGCCACAGGACCGTCTCAGGGACGAAAGTGATCAGCATCAGCACCGCCAGGGCCGCCAGGATGAACGGGATCGCTTCACGTACGATGGCGCCCAACGGTTGTTTGGTCATGTTGGCGATGATGAACAGCAGCAGACCGTAAGGCGGCGTCAGCAGTCCTATCATGATGTTGACCACAACGACCACGCCGAACTGAACAAGGTCGACGCCGAGCGCCTTGGCGGTCGGGATGAAGATCGGCACGATCACCAACAGGATGGTGCTGCCTTCGAGCAGACAGCCGAGGATCAGCAGCACGATGTTGACGAGCAGCAGGAAGCCCATGGGGCTGAGATGGAAGCCGCTCATGAACACCTGAAGCGAATTCGGGATGTTCTCGATCGTGACCACGTAGTTGAAGACCAGCGCACCGGCGATCAGGATGCCGACCGACGTCGTGGCCTTGGAACTCGACAGGATCGCGTCATAAAGCTGCCGCAGCGACAGCGAGCGATACAAAAGGCTCGACACCAGCAAGGCGTAGAGCGCAGCCGCGGCCGCCCCCTCTGTGGGTGTCATGACGCCGCCATAGATTCCGAACAGCAGGATCACCGGCAGCATCAGGGCGGGAAACGCCTTGACGGTGATGCGCGGGATCTCCCGCATCGGCACCGGCGGCTCGACCGGGAAATCGCGGCGATACGAAATCATAGTATTCATGATCATGAAAGCCAGGCCGAGCAGCAGCCCGGGGACAACGCCGCCCAGAAACAGGAAGCCGATCGAGGCGTCCGACACTAAGGCATACAGCACCATCGGAATCGACGGCGGAATGATCGGGCCAATAATCGCCGCGGAGGCAGTGATGGCGCCGGCGTAGGCGATCGGGTACTTGCCCCCTTTGGTCATCATGCCGATGATGATGCGGCCGATCCCGACGGCATCGGCGATAGCCGATCCGGACATGCCGGCGAAAATCACGTTCGACACGACATTGACGTGTCCAAGGCCGCCGCGAAACCGGCCGACCAGCACGAGACAGAACTGCAGCAGGCGATCGGTGAGCGTGCCGACATTCATCAGGTCGGCAGCGAGGATGAACAGCGGCACCGCCAGCAGCACGTAGCTGTTGAACAAGCCGTTGAGGATCTGTTCGGCGGCGGTGCCGAGATCGAGGCCGGCCAGCAGCAGATAAAAGACCGAGGCGACGATCATGGAGTGACCGATCGGCAGGCCAAGCACGCCGAGGCCGACGATCATCAAAACGCACATGGAAAACGGAGTCGTCATCAGATCAATCGCTCAATTGGGCAGGATCGGTCGAAGGCGACGGGCCGCCACGAATTGCATTCCAGACCAGCCAGACATAGCGGCACAGGCAGGCGACCGCGAAAATCACGTAGATCGCATACAGATAGTTCATCGGAATCTTCAGGTAGGCCGACCGCTCCACCTTCATGAAGGCCACGTATTTGTAGGCCGCAGGAAGTGAGATGCCATAGAGCGCGATGAGGATCAGGCCGGACACGATGGTGAAGATGCGGCGCACCTTCTCCGAGACTGCGCTGTAGAAAATATCGAAGCGAACTTCTTCCTTTTCGGAAATCAGGAACGCCGCGCCCCACAGCACGGTCCAGATCCAGCACAGAATGCTGACTTCATCTGTCCAGCCCACCGGCGCATTCAGGATGTATCGGGAAAAAATCTGGACCAGGAAGCTGACGAACATCAGGAACAGAAGCAGCACCGCGACATTCTCTGCACGGCCGCGCAACCAGTGCAGCGTTCTTATCAAATTGCCCTGGTCCACGCGCCAACCCTGCTCACACTTATGAAATATAGTCGCCGTCCCGGCTGGCCCCAAAGTAACCTCAAGGGCCAGCCCCGCCCGTCGGTTACGCGATGGCGTTGATCTTCTCGAGCGCGCCCTTCGGCCAATCGTTGCCGTACTTGTCGAGATACTTCTTTTGCGCAAAGGCACGGAATGCGTTGAGGTCCGGCACATAGACCTTCTTGCCTTCCGCCTTGAAGGCCTCGACTGCTGCCGTTTCCTGGGCAATCGTCTTGGCCGTGCAGTCGTCGATCGCCTTCTCGGCGGCGGCGCGGAACTTGGCCTGCTGATCGGCCGGCATGGCATCCCAGACCTTGGTCGAGATGCACATGACGTCGTAGCCCATCACATGCCCGGTCAGCACGAACTGCGAGGTGACTTCGTCGAACTTCATCAGCTTGCTGGCCACCAGCGGGTTGTCCTGGCCGTCGATCGTGCCGGTCTGCAACGAGGTATACACCTCGGCATAGGCGACTGGGGTCGGGCTGGCGCCAATCGATTCGCCAAGAAACTGCCAGAACTCGCCGGGCGGCATCCGCAGCTTGATTCCCGAAAGGTCGGACGGCCCTTTGATCACCTTGTCGGGCTTCAGATTGACGTGTCGCGCGCCAAAATACACCGGCATCAGAACTTCGATGCCAAGTTGGTCGCGTGCCAGCTTGATGAATTCCTTGCCGACATCGCTCTTGAAAGTCTTTTTGACATGGTCGGCGTCGCGGAACAGATAGGCCGATGTCATCAGCGACCAGGCCGGGATCTGCTTTGAAATGTCCGCCGGCGCGAGGTTGCACATTTCGAGATTGCCACGCTGCATAGCGACAAGTTCGGTGCCCTGCTTGAACAGCGTATTGCCCCAGAATGGTTCAAAGTCGAAATCGTCTTTAATGGCGACGCCAAAAGCCTTGTAGGCTGCGCCGCGCAAGTCCTGTTCGGTGAAAGCGGAACTGAACCGCAGCTTCTTTTTGGACTGCGCCCTCGCGCCTGACGACGCCAAGAGCAAGGCGGATGCGCCTGTCACAAGTGCGCGTCGCCGCGTCATCTCCCGAGCCATCGTTATCCTCCCCAATTGATCGGCCCTTGCGGCCATTGGGATGAATAATGCCCAAACAAAATCCGGATGCAACGATTAATTGAAAAATATAAGATAATTCTTAAAACATATGACAGGCTAAGGAAGCTCATTGGCGGCCAGAGCATGCCGGAGACCGCCCTCGACATGGGTATCGAGAATCGCCTGGGCGGATCTGGCATCCCGCTGCAACGCGCAGTCGAGCAGGCGGCGATGCTCGTCGACGGCAACGTCCCCGCGAAAGCCGAGCGAGATCATCTGGTAGCGCAAGTACTTCTCAAAGACGGCAGCGTGAGTTTGCATCAACAGGCCAGAGCCACACGCCGAAACCAGCGCCTGGTGAAATTGCCAGTCATATTGCTTCCAGATCTCGGTCACGCCGAGTTCGCCGGATTGCATCCGGTCCTCCATCATCGCTAGCTTGTGGTGAGCCGCAACGACGCGCGCCTCCCAATCGATATCGCCCTGGGCGAACGACTGTTCGAGGGCGTGCTTCTCGAGAAGCTGCCGCAGCGCTGCGACCTCCTTCAGGTTCTGCGCCGAAATCGGCGCGACTTCGAACCCCCGCTGGCCTTCGGCAACAACCAGCTTTTCGGATGAAAGCCTGCTCAGAATTTCCCGAAGCGTGCTGACGCTGGTTTGGTATTCCGCGCGCAGCAAATCCAGCTTGAGCTTCCGGCCAGGGGCTAGCTTGCCGAACAGAATGTCACCGCGGATGCGCTTGTAGGCGACCTCGCCGGCTGTTGCGATTGCGGAGGAAGCGGTCATTTGGCTGGCCTTCTTCGCGGGACGGCTGATCGGTTGCGGGACACGCGCTGGGCCTCCGCCGATTTCGGAACATTGCGTTCCGGTTTCACCGCCCTGCTCCGGCTTGACAACGGCCGCCCTGCAGGCAGCGACATGCCGACGCCGGGCAGATCACCTCGCGCTACGGCGGCTTCAACACAGCCTTCGACATGCTGAACGAGCACGGACTTCGCCCGCCCGACGTCGCGTTTCAGGGCGCAATCGAGCAGCGTCCGATGCTCACGCGCCGCAATGCCGCCACGGTAGATCTCAAACACCATCTGGTAGCGGAGGTACTTGTCGTAAATGGACGCGTGGGTCTCCAGCAGCACCTCCGATCCGCAGGCGGAAACAAGCGATTGATGAAATTCGCGATCGTAGTTTTTCCAGCGCTCGGCGGCCGTACGATCGCCCGCGGCGACTTCGTCTTCGAGACGCGCAAGCTTGTGGTGCGCCGCAACAACGCCGCCTTCCCATTCGAGGTCTCCGGCTGCAAACGACGCCTCCAGAGCCGCGCATTCGAGCAGCAGCCGCATCGCTGCGACCTCACGAAAGCCGGTCGAAGAAACTGACGCGACTTCAAAGCCGCGTTGCCCTTCCGCAGCGACAAAACCGTCTGAACACAGGCGATTGAGGATCTCGCGCAGCGTGCTGGCGCTGACGCCATAGGTCTGCCCCACCGAGTCCAGGCGCAGTTTCTGGCCAGGCGCGAGCCGGGCAAAGATGATGTCGTTTTTCAACTGCCTGTAGAGAGCGTCGCCGACCGTTTCGGTTTCGGCAATCTGTTGAGCAAACATCAGGCAAATTCCCGTTAGCTACCGACGCACGCGATATAAAGGCGGTCGTCTCGTCGACAATCATTACACCATACGATTGTAAAATTGCATGAGATAAATTAGACCCGCATCCGCCTGCAGCAAAAAACTCGGGCGTATCTGGGTTTCGATCAGGGAAGGCAACCTCAATGAGCGTGAAAGGATCAGGTTTTCTGGCGATCTGGAGCGACGTTCTTCCCGATCAGGAGACCGACTACCTGCATTGGCTGACCCGCGAACATGCCGCGGAGCGCGTCGGCATTCCCGGCTTTCTCGGTGTCCGGATCTTTCGCGCCAGGTCACCGTCGCTCTGCAGGTATTTCATCCTTTACCGCTTGCTGGATGCGGCGGTCGTCGGCAGCGCGCCCTATCTCGAACGTCTCAATGCGCCGACGCCTTGGTCACAACGCATCATGCCGATCCTGCAGAATTTCGTGCGCGGCGGCGGGACCATTACCATGGAACAGAGCACGGGAAACGGCGCCATGATCGTCCCGGTGATCTGTGGCGCAGCCGACCTCGAGTCCGTCCGAACGGTGTTGCCGGCGGTGCGGGCGTGCGATCGCATCGTCTCGGCACGGCTGCTGGAAGTCGAGCAAGGCGACACGCTGATCGCGACCAAGGAAAAGTCGATCCGCCGCGACGACCGATCGTTCGAGGCCCTGCTGGTTGTCGAGGCTCTGGATGATGCCAGCCTGGACGCCGCACTGGGCATCCTCAACGGTGTCGCCAGCGGCCTCGGCGCGGATACGCTGCGCTTCGACCAGATATTTGCCCTGGATTATGTAGACCTGACGACGGAAGCGGCGTGACATGTCCATCAGTTCGACAGACGAGGCTTCGCACGCAACGTCAACGGATCGTCCGCGCTTTACCGAGAAGCTGGACAAATATCTGGATGATGCCGACCTCGACCTGTTGATCGTCACCTCGAAACACAATGTGCGCTACCTGCTCGGCGGCCATCATCATCACTTCTTCGACTACACCGACGCCATCGGCGTCAGCCGCTACCTGCCGATCCTGGTGTACCCAAAAGGCGGCTGGGAAAACGCCGCCTACTTCGGAAACCGCAACGAGAAGGACCAGATTGCGGCTCGCCGCCAGGAGGGTCACGGCCTTTGGGTGCCCAAAGTTCAGGCCGCCGCGTCGGGTACGCTCGACGCGATGGCACTTGCCGTCCAGCATATCCGCGCGCTCGGCATCACACCTGCGCGCATCGGCATCGAAGCGGCATTCCTGCCTTGGGACGCCGCATCGAGCCTGCAGCAGGCGTTTCCCAATACGGCGCTGGTGGATGCATTGCGACCGCTAGAACGGCTCCGCGCGGTAAAGACGCCTGCCGAGCTGGCGCTGCTCGAGCGGGCCTCCGATCTCGTCGTCGACGCAATGATTTCGGTGGCGCAGGGGCAGCGGCCCGGCGTGCGCAAGCGCGAGATCGTTGAAGCCTTGCGGCTGGCGGAAGTCGAACGCGGCCTTGTCTTCGAATACGGCCTGCTGACGGTGGGGACCCATTTGAACCGTGCGCCGACCAACGACGCCTGGGACGCCGGACAGATCATGTCGATGGATTCCGGCGGCAATCTGGACGGATACATCGGCGATCTCTGTCGCATGGCTATTCTCGGCGAGCCCGACAGTCAGTTGGAGGATCTTCTCGCGGAGGTCCGCGCGATCCAGGACATAGCACGATCCGCGGCCAAGGTGGGCATTCGCGGCGGCGATGTGTTTGCCGCCGGCCAGGCGGCGATGCGCGCTTCACCGTCGGGTGCATCGCTGACGTTTGTGGCCCATGGCATGGGGCTGGTCAAGCCACGAAGCGCCCCGCCTCACCGCCAGCGGACCGATCCCCTATCCCGCGTCCGACGCCGATCTGCCGCTGGAAGCCGGCATGGTGCTCTCGGTCGAAACGACGATGCACCATCCCACGAGCGGCTTCATCAAGCTGGAGGATACGATCGCCGTGATGCAGGAAGGCAGCGTCGGTTACGGAGATTGCGCGCGCGGCTGGATCTGCTGCGGCGGCAACGTCGACGCCTCGCAAGTTTAAGCGTGAGGCTGAGGAACTTCGCGCAAATTCCGCGATACGTCGTCGCCCGTGAGGAATGCGAAAGCGCCTGTCAATCCGGGCCGGTTCGTTTTGCAGGTCTTGAATTCTGCAACAAAGCCGCGGCTCTTCCGCGGCTTTGTTGCGTTTGGGATTCTCTTTTGGGTGATTTGTAAGGAGAGCGTCAGAAATTCCGCCGCTATCGCTCGAGATCGCTGCGCGGATTGTACGGCTTGTTATCGCGCCATTTTTCCATCAGCGCTTCTAGCTCGGCGTCGTGGCCATCCGGTAGCATCACGCGGGTGGTGTAGTAGAGGTCGCCGGCGCTGCCGCCCGGCTTCGGCATGCCTTTGCCCTTGAGCCGAAAATTGCGGCCGCTCGAGGTGTTCTTCGGGATCGACAACTCCACCGCGCCCGACAGCGTCGGCACGCGCACCTTGGCGCCGAGCACGGCTTCATACAGCGTGATCGGCAGCTCGACGCGCAGGTCGCTGCCGTCCACCTTGAAGAAGGCATGCGGCGCGATGCTGATGGTGATCAGTAGGTCGCCGGGCCGATGGTTCGGCGCGGTGTCACCCTGCCCCTTCAGCCGGATCTGCTGGCCGGCGGTGACGCCGGCCGGGATCTTGACGTTGAGCTCCTTGCCGGTGGACAGCCGGACGCGCTTCTCGGCGCCCTGGACCGACTCTTCCAGCGTCACCGACATGGTGACGTTGAGGTCGAGGTCGGGCGCGACAAAGCCGCCGGTATCGTATTCGAAGCCCTGCGGGCCGCCGCGGGCGCCGCGTGCCTGAGCGCCGCCGAACATGCTGTTGAGGATGTCCTCGAAGCCGCCGCCACCGCCGCCGGGAAAGCCCTGCGCGCCCGGTCCGCCGCCAAAACCCTGCTGGAATCCGCGCGGCTGACTACGACCGCCGGCAGCGCCGCCGCCGGGAAAACCCTGGAAGCGCGGCTTGCCGTCGGCATCGATCTCGCCGCGGTCGAACTGCTTGCGCTTGTCCTCGTCGCCGATGATCTCGTTTGCCGAGTTCACTTCCGAAAAGCGCTCTGCGGCCTTCGGATCTTTCTGGTTGTTGTCAGGGTGATGCTTCTTGGCAAGCTTGCGGTAGGCGCTCTTGATCGCCGCAGCGCTGGCGCCCCGCTGCACCCCCAAGACCTCATAGGGGTCGCGCATCCGTCTCAACTCCTTCAGGATAAAAAACAGAAGGCGGGCAACCGGCCCGCACCTCTTTCGACAGGCCAACGGCCTGCCGGGGTGTCATCTGGTATCTTCGTGGCATTTTTGCAACGGGGGGCGCAAGGGCGGCGCTGCGAAATCAGCTCCGCTTCCATGGCTTCAGGGTGTGGACGTCCCAGCGGCCACGCTCGGCGCGGCAGGCGGCGCCCTGCAGCCAGCTTTCCGAGGTGCCGTTGACGTAGCTGGCGAGAAAATCCCGGCAGGTGCGGCCTTCGGCGGTATAGGGGCTGGCCAGCGGGGTCACCGAGCCGCGGGCGCCGGTGGAGGGATTCTCCCACGGCTGGCTGGAATCCTTGCCGCCCTTGGTCAGCACGTCGGAGGCGGCCGTGCGGGCAAAGGCCAGGTCGGCATCGGTGGGTTCGGTCCCGGAGGTCGGCTTCAGCGGCGTGACCGAGCCGGTGACGTCGCCGCCCTCCATCCGGGCGAAGGCGGAGTCGTTGCGGCCAATGCTGCAACCGCCGAGGCCGAAGCCGATTAGAATTGCTGTCAGTGCCACGCCGAGCGAACCGATCGCCGGTAGGCCAATGCGTTGCCGTACCCTATATAGGTCGGACCTATTCAGGGAGCGCAACACGCTCTGGTACGCACGCGGACGCAAATCGGAACTCCGGACATGACCGACACAACCATCAAACACCCAAGCCAGTTAACGTCCGGTGATTTTACGGCGGCAGAGGAGCCGTTTTCCCTGTTCGCCGAATGGTTTGCCGAGGCGGTGACCGGGGAGCCCAACGATCCCAACGCCATGGCGCTGGCGACTGTCGATCCCGACGGCCTGCCCGACGTCCGCATGGTGCTGATGAAGGGCTACGACGCCGACGGCTTCGTGTTCTACAGCCACATCGCCAGCCAGAAGGGCCAGGAGCTCGCTGCCAACCCCAAGGCCGCGCTACTGTTTCACTGGAAGTCGCTGCGCCGCCAGGTGCGGATCCGCGGCCCGGTCACGCCGGTGACCGCCGAGGAGGCCGACGCCTATTTCGCCTCCCGGCCGAAACAGGCGCAGATCGGCGCCTGGGCCAGCAAGCAGTCGCAGCCGCTGGAAAGCCGTTTCGCCTTCGAGCAGGCCATTGCCAGGGAAGCCGCGAAGCATCTGATCGGCAGCGTGCCGCGGCCGCCCGGCTGGACCGGCTGGCGGATCACCCCCCAGCGCTTCGAATTCTGGCACGACCGCCCTTTCCGACTGCATGACCGCATCGAATTCCGCCGCGACGGCGCCGATGCGACCGACAGCGCGTGGACCAAAGTGAGGCTCTACCCGTGAGCTCCGACAGCAGAACGAGACCGACTGGCATGCCCAATAGCGCGACCTCCAATGCCCCCAAGCGCACCTTGTTGCTGACCGGCGCCAGCCGCGGCATCGGCCACGCCACGGTGATGCGGTTTTCCAGCGCCGGCTGGCGGGTGCTGACCTGCTCGCGGCATCCGTTTCCCGAGGAGTGCCCCTGGGATGCCGGCCCCGAGGACCACGTTCAGGTCGACCTCGCCGATCACGCCGACACCACGCGTGCCATCGCCGAGATCAAGGAGCGGCTCGAAGGCGGGATGCTGCATGCGCTGGTGAACAACGCCGCGATCTCGCCGAAGGCCGAAGGCGGCAAGCGGATGGGATCGATCGATACCGATGTAGACACATGGAGCCACGTATTCCGTGTCAACTTCTTCGCGCCGATCATGATGGCGCGCGGCCTGATCGAGGAATTGAAGGCGGCGAAAGGCTCGGTGGTCAACGTCACCTCGATCGCCGGTTCGCGCGTGCATCCGTTTGCCGGCGCGGCCTATGCCACCTCCAAGGCGGCGCTGGCGTCACTGACCCGCGAGATGGCGTCGGATTTCGGACGTCTCGGCGTCCGCGTCAACGCCATCGCGCCGGGCGAGATCGATACGTCGATCCTGTCGCCGGGCACCGACAAGATTGTCGCCGAACAGATCCCACTGCATCGCCTCGGCACACCTGACGAGGTAGCGAAGATCATCTATGTGCTGTGCACGGAAACCAGTTCCTACGTGAACGGCGCGGAGATCCACATCAACGGCGGGCAACACGTTTAGCCGCTGAGTTATCATCCTCCGGCGCGCAATTGTCGCGCTCGAGGGCGCGAGCAATGCATCATCCTCGGCCACGCGAATGGGCGTAGCTGAGGATGGCGGCGTTGTTACTCCGCGCGAAACTTGCGCGCCTTAGCGACCGGGACGCTCACTCCGGCACTGGAGCAATCGTCTTCGGATTCGCCGTCGAGCAGCGCGGCGCCGCAATGCTTGCAGCAGCGCGACGACAGCGCCGTTGCCTTGCGGCCCTGCTGATAGCCCAGGAAGTCGATAACGTTGCGGGCGGCGTTTGCGTCTTTTTCAACCATGGCGTCCTCATCTGTCTGCGAGACTTATCGCAGCAACCTCTCTGCCAATTGTTCAGCGGAACGCTCAAATTTTACCGTTGAGATTCAGGCGGCGGGATCTCCCGGCCGCCCCGCGGGGGCAGTGCAACATCGATGAATATGCGGGTCGCGCTTCGCATGCATTGCGTTGCAGCACCTCAAATGCCGCATCAGCGCAGCAAGTCGGTACCAATTCATGGCTGTAGAATAATCCGCTATTTACCATCGCGAGCGAAATGTCGCACACTCACCCATGGATTCGTGGAGATTCCGCAATGTCGGTGATGCAGATGACAAAGCTGGAAAGTGCCGCAGCGGTTTCATCTGACAGCGAGCGGCTGATCGACCAGCTATCCAACCGTATCGGCGAACTCGGCGTCGAACTGGCTGATGTCGCCGGCAACCTGCAGGAAGTCGCCGGCCGCGTATTAGGCCAGTCCGAACGCTTCAGTCATTTGCAAAGTACGGCGGAGACCATGGTCGCCGCCAACCGCGCAATCGCAAGCGCATCGCATACCGTGCAATCGGCGACGGCGGCGGCGGTCGGTGACATCAGCGATTCCCGCAGCGTGGTCGAGACAGCCGTGCAGCACATCGCCGAGTTGATCAAGGCAGTCGGCCGCATCGAGGAGCGGCTCGGCGCCGTCGGCAGCGCGCTGACCCAGGTCGGCAAGGTATCAAGTTCGATCGCCGCCATCGCCAAGCAGACCAACCTGCTCTCGCTCAACGCCACCATCGAGGCGGCGCGCGCCGGCGACGCCGGCAAGGGTTTTGCCGTGGTCGCCAGCGAGGTGAAGAACCTTGCCGAAGCGACGCGGCAGGCAACGCAGCAGATCGGTGAGACGGTACGCGATCTCGACGGCCAGATCGGCAGCCTGATCGGCGAAACCAGCGACGCCTCGCAGCGCGCCAACGATGCCGGCGACGGCGCGCGGCAGATCCAGGACATCATGGCGCGCGTGCAGGACGGCTTTACCGCGGTCGGTCGCGAGATCGACAGCGTGGCCAATGCAGCGACGTCCAATCTGTCGCATTGCGATGCTGTCATCGACAACCTCAGCGACCTCGCTGGCGGCGTCGAGCTGTCCTCCACCGAATTGAAGCGCGCCGACGACCGCGTCGCCGCCTTGCTCGACATGTCCGAGGAACTGATCGCACTGATCGCCAACAGCGGCGTGGAAACCTCCGACGCGCCGCTGATCCGCATCGTCGTGCAGACCGCGCAGCAGATCGCTGCCGCCTTCGAAGCCGGCGTCGCGCGCGACGACATCAGCCTCCATCAATTGTTTGACGAGAACTATCGCGAAATTCCCGGCACCGATCCGAAACAGTACCTCACCGACTATGTGGCGTTCACCGACCGCATCCTGCCGCCGATCCAGGACCCGGTGCAGACCATGGACCCGCGCATTGCCTTCTCCGTGGCCTGGGCGAAGGGCGGCTATCTGCCGACTCACAATCCGAACTACCGGCTTCCGCAAGGTCCGGATCCAGTGTGGAACAATGCGAACTGCCGCAACCGCCGGCTGTTCAGCGACCGCGCGGTGCGCAAGGTCGCCGCCAATACCAGGCCGTTCCTGCTGCAGACCTACCGGCGCGACATGGGCGGCGGCAACTTCGTTCTGATGAAGGACCTGTCGTCGCCGATCATGGTGGGCGGCCGCCACTGGGGTGCCTTCCGCATCGGCTTCCGGCAGGGGTAGCGTTCTTGCGGCCGGGCGGCGCCCGTCAGCAAAAACCCGCCGGTTGATCCCGGCGGGTTTTTACATTGCGGCAGTAGCGGCGCAGCAAAAGCTACAGCCACCGCTTCCACTTGAAAAACACGTAAGGCAGCGCGCCGGCGAGCAGCATCATGATCAGCGCCATCGGGTAGCCGTGCGTCCATTCCAGTTCCGGCATCATCTTGAAGTTCATGCCGTAGACCGAAGCGATCAGGGTCGGCGGCATCAGCACCACGGCCATCACCGAGAACAGCTTGATGATGTTGTTCTGTTCGAGGTTGACCACGCCCAGCATGGCATCGAGCACGAAGGTGATCTTATTCGACAGATACGAGGCGTGATCGGTCAATGAGGCCACGTCGCGCTGCATGGTCTTGAGCTGCGCGCGCATCTCCTTGGACCATTTGACGCCGTCGGCTTCGGCCGTGACGAAGGTGACCACGCGACCGATCGACACCAGGCTTTCCCGCACCTTCGAGGTGAGGTCGCCCTTGCGGCCGATGGCGATCAGGATTTCCGAATAGCGCTTGGCGTGGCCGGTGCGCATGGATTCGTCAGGCTCGAAAATGTCGTGGCTGACCTGGTCCACGTCGGCGCCCGCGCGTTCGAGAATGTCGGCGCACCGGTCGATCACGGCATCGAGCAGTTCCAGCAGCACCGTCTCGCCGTTGGCGGTGGGCGGCGCCAGCCGGGCCAGCTTCATCTCCACCAGCGCGAAGGGTTTTGGCGCATCGTAGCGCACCGTCACCAGACGATGCCGGGTCAGGATGAAGGTCACGGGTGTGATGCGCGGCGAGTCGGTATCGGCCGCGCACATCAGGCTGGCGGTCATGTAGCGGGCGCCGTTCTCGATATAGAGCCGGCTGGAAATCTCGATCTCCTGCATGTCCTCCCGGGTGGGGATCTCGATCCCGGCCAGCCGCTCCACCGCGTGGTCCTCATCCGGCGACGGCTTGACCATGTCGATCCACACCGAGTTGTCCGGCAGCGCCGCAAGATCGGTGGGTTCGGAGCGCTTCAGGGCGGAATCGGCAGGGGTAAAGACGGCGAGCATGGGCAACTCCGGAACTGGGAAGATGGAGCGAAGCGGACGACCGAATCGGGAGACCACCATGACCGATCGGACCGATCGCGGTCATGACAGCCTTCGAGCAGCGCGCCAACCCCCGTCCCCGGGTACCGATTTCACGGAGGAGTGACCCGAAGCGCACTGCACGCGACCGGGAGCGAGCGCCCTGCCCAAGAAATAGCCGGGCCCGCGGCTGCCTGCGACAATTTGGACACAGGTGACCCGCGACCTGCGTCGCGCGTCGCGGAAGCGCTGGAAATACGGCCGGTTTCGGCGATAATCATTTCCACGGAATCGCGATTTCGCAGCGCCTTTTCGCAGCGCTGGCGTATTGGAACAATCAAATGTCGTCTCTGAAGCTTAGGTTGGGACTTGTGCTGACCGCCGGCCTGATGCTGTCGGGTTGCATGCAGGCCACTACCTACGAGGCCTCCTCGGAAAAGAACCTGAAGCCGCGCGACAAGGAATTGCTGGCCAAGGTATCCTATGTGAAGACACCGGTCGCCGAGCCGTTCCGCCGCGCCATCGTCGAGTTCCACCGCAAGGAACTGCCGGGCTCGATCGTGGTCGATTCCGACAACCATTATCTCTATTACGTCCAGGACGGCGGCAAGGCGATCCGCTACGGCATCACCGTCGGCGAGGAAGCCATGGCGTGGTCCGGCGTCGCCAAGGTCGGCAGCATGACCGAGTGGCCGCCGTGGCACCCGACTGCTTCGGAGATCTCCCGTCTCGGCGTGCCGAAGTTCGTGCCGCCCGGTCCGGACAATCCGATGGGCTCGCGCGCGATGTATCTGTATTCCGGCGGCAAGGACACGCTGTTCCGGATTCACGGCACCAACCAGCCGGAATATATCGGCGCCTCGATCTCCTCGGGCTGCATCCGCATGACCAACGAGGACGTCATCGACCTCTACAACCGCGTCAAGGTCGGCGCCGTTGTCGTGGTGCTCGAGCCCAAGCAGGGCGACTCGCCGGTGAATTCGAAGCTGGCGCTCCAGGGCGGCGCGGCATCGTTCTGATCGCCTGCGGCAGAATTTTAGAATTGAAGAAGGCGTCGGTCGCAACCGGCGCCTTCTTTTTGTGAAAAGGCGCTGCGCGCATGATACACGGCGCCAAATCTGCGACAAATCGGACACACTTTGTGCGCGGCGTGATCGAATGCGCGTGGAAGCACTGTGAATTCTACCGATTTCGATGATACTCAATCTCAATTGAATCGACGCAAGATCGGCGTGCCATGGGCGCCGCTTTACAGTTGGAATGATTTTATGACGTCTCGCATCGTTAGACTGGGACTTCTGGTTGCCGCCGGCCTGATGATGTCGGGCTGCATGCAGGCGACCTCGACCACCTATCAGCCTGCACCGGAAGCCAGCCTCAAGCCGCAGGACAAGGCCCAGCTGGCCAAGGCGCGCTACGTCAATACCCCGGTCGCCGCGCCGTTTCGCCGCGCCATCGTCGACTATCACCGCAAGGAACTGCCCGGTTCCATCGTGGTCGATTCCGACAATCACTACCTTTATTACGTGATGGATGGCGGCAAGGCGATCCGCTATGGCGTCACCGTCGGCGAGGAAGCCCTGGCATTCTCCGGCGTGGCCCGTGTCGGCAACATGGCCGAATGGCCGAAGTGGACGCCGACCAAAGACATCCACGCCCGCATCGAGGGCCTGCCTGCCCAGGTGCCCGGCGGCGTCGACAATCCCCTCGGCGCCCGGGCGCTGTATCTCTATCAGGGCAACAAGGACACCCTGTTCCGAATTCACGGCACCAACCAGCCGGAATATATCGGAGCCTCGATCTCCTCCGGCTGCATCCGCATGACCAACGAGGACGTCATCGACCTCTACAGCCGGGTCAAGCCGGGCAGTGTCGTCGTCGTGCTGGAGCCGAACCACGGCGACTCGCCGTTCAATTCCAAGCTGGCGCTGCAGGGCACCGGTGGCTCGCCCAACTAGGCATCCACCAGCTTCAGGAACTCAAAAAAGCGCCGGTTTTTCCGACGCTTTTTTTATGGGCGATACGGGCGATCCCCGACGGAGCGCTCGCAGCTCCCGGGAGGCTGGAGCTCACCGCAAAAAGCTGAACGGCGACGTCGACGGTGCAGTGCGGCGCTTGCGCGGCTTGGGCTTTGGTTTGACGGGACGATCGGGCTCGGGCTCCGCTTCATCGGCCGCGGGTTCGGCCGCACTGCTCTGCTCCGCCACGGCGGGTGCCGGCGCCGCTTCAGCCTTGCCATCGCCCTTGCCATCACTTTTGTCGGCGACCTCGCGCGGCGGCGCATCGTCGGGACGTATCGCCGGCATCAGCGGCGCCACCTGCGGCAGCGGGTCCCAGACATCCCACTGGCAGATTTTGTAGTTGTTGCGGCGCTCGGCGAGATCGAGATGGATGTGGTCCTCGTGGTAGCCGTCAGAGCCCGGCCCCAGAACGGTGGAAAAGCGCGTGCACATCGTCAGCAGCACCTTTTCGCGCTGCTCACGCGGGGTCGCGCGATCGGTGAGGGCGATGCTCTGGCCGTTGGCGAGTTTCAGTCCGCGCACATCGAGCGCATTGGCGCGGCCGTGCTCCGACATCTTGGCGCCGACCACGCGATTGCGACCGCGGCAATCGAAGGAATCGAAATTGTCGAGCTCGCTGAGCTTGCTGCCGAGACCGGCCGCCAGCGGCGCCATGTCCGTTCGAATCCAGTCGGCAATGGCCGCCGCCATGGTGCAGCGCATGGTGCCGCCCGGCTTCAGCGGCACGCGCGTCCTGTCGGGCAGGATCACCGCCTCGAGATGGACCATGTCCGGGCCGCCACAGGCGCCCGGCCCCTTGATGTCGGGAACGCTGGGCGCAATGGCGATACTGTCATCGAGCGCCACCCGGCAGGCCGATGGCGGCGGCGGTTCGGCCGGTCGCTTTTCGGCGACCGGCGCCGCGGCCTCGGCCGGCTTGTCGCCCTTGTCGGCCTCTGCGGGCGTCTGCAGGTCGGTCACCGGGGCCTCGGCCGGCCGCGGCTTCGGCAGCGGCACGCTGTGGCCGGTCAGGTAGGCCTGCGCCGGTGCAGCGCAGAGCAGCAACACCAGCAAGGCGGCCACGGCGTTAGGCCTTTGGTCGCATCCAGATCTCCCACAAGACCATTCCCGCAACCGGTTCCGCACGCTAAAGTTCATCCCAAGTCCTTGTCGGCTAAGAACTCCCGAGAGGAGGCCCGACAAGACAAGTCAAATCGCGGAGGAACGTTCGAATGCTCGGGTTGATGCAAGACTGGCCTATGCTGTGTCATCGGATTATCGATCATGCCGCGCTGGTCCATGGCGAACGCGAAGTCGTCACCCGGTCGGTCGAAGGCCCCATCCATCGTACTAACTACGCCCAAATTCGCGCCCGTGCCCTGAAGGTCGCCCAACGCCTCGATCGCGACGGCATCCGGATGGGCGACCGCGTCGCCACCATCGCCTGGAATACCTGGCGCCACCTGGAGACGTGGTACGGCATCATGGGTCTCGGCGCCATCTGCCACACCGTCAATCCACGCCTGTTCCCAGACCAGATCGCCTGGATCATCAACCATGCGCAGGATCGCATCGTGATGGTCGACCTCACCTTCATCCCGATCCTCGAAAAGATCGCCGACCGGCTGCCATCAGTCGAGCGCTACATCGTGCTGACCGACAAGGCGCACATGCCGCAGACCACGCTGAAGAACGCGGTCGCCTATGAGGACTGGATCGCCGAAGCCGATGGCGACTTCGCCTGGAAGATGTTCGACGAAAACACCGCCGCCGCCATGTGCTACACCTCGGGCACCACGGGCGATCCCAAGGGCGTGCTGTATTCGCACCGCTCCAACGTGCTGCACGCGCTGATGGCCAATACCGGCGATCTCGCTCGGCGCCAATGCCGCCGACACCATGCTGCCGGTGGTGCCCTTGTTCCACGCGAACAGCTGGGGCATCGCATTCTCGGCGCCGTCGATGGGCACCAAGCTGGTGTTCCCCGGCGCCAAGATGGACGGCGCCTCGATCTATGAGCTGCTGGCCACCGAGAAGGTGACGCACACCGCCGGCGTGCCGACGGTGTGGCTGATGTTGCTCAACCACATGGCGGCCAACAATCTCAAGCTGCCCGACCTGCGCATGGTGGTGTGCGGCGGCTCGGCGATGCCGCGCTCGATGATCAAGGCCTTCATCGACATGGGCATCGGCGCGCGCCATGCCTGGGGCATGACCGAGATGAGCCCGATCGGCACGCTTGCGGCTCTGAAGCCGCCATTCGACAAGCTCGAGGGCGACGAGCGGCTCGACGTGCTGCAGACTCAGGGCTATCCGCCGTTCGGCGTCGAGATGAAGATCACCGACGATGCCGGTAACAAGCTGCCGTGGGACGGCAAGACCTTCGGCCGGCTCAAGGTCCGTGGCCCCTCGGTGTCCGCCGCCTACTTCCGTGTCGACACCAACATCCTCGACGAGGAAGGCTACTTCGACACCGGCGACGTCGCGACCATCGACAAGCACGGCTACATGCGCATCACCGACCGCTCCAAGGACGTGATCAAGTCCGGCGGTGAGTGGATCTCGTCGATCGACCTGGAGAACCTCGCGGTCGGCCATCCCAAGGTGGCAGAGGCCGCGGTGATCGGCGTCTATCATCCCAAATGGGACGAGCGCCCCCTGCTGATCGTGCAGCTCAAGGCCGGCGAGACCGCGACCCGCGAGGAACTACTGGCGTACATGGACGGCAAGATCGCCAAATGGTGGCTGCCCGACGACGTGGTGTTCGTGGAGGCGATCCCGCACACGGCGACGGGCAAGATCCTGAAGACCGCGCTGCGCGACCAGTTCAAAACCTACAGCCTGCCGACCGCAGCGGCGTAAGCAACTCTCCGACCGTCCTCCCCCCGCACTTCGCGGGGAGAGGACGGTCGATGAACTCAAGCCACAACCTTGCGGCCCAGAAAATCCGCGATTTTCTCGGCAATCTCGGCTGCATGGGTTTCCAGTGCGAAGTGGCCGGTATCGAGCAGGTGCACTTCGGCATCCGGAATGTCGCGGCGATACGCCTCTGCTCCGGGCGGCAGAAAGAACGGATCGTGCTTGCCCCATACCGCCAGCAGCGGCGGCTTCGCCGTAGCGAAGTATTTCTGAAACGCCGGATAGAGAGCGACATTGCTGGCATAGTCGAGGAACAGGTCGAGTTGGATCTCGTCATTGCCCGGCCGCGCCAGCAGCGCTGAATCGAGCGTATAAGATTCCGGCGCGACGAGCTTTTCGTCCGACACCCCGTGCACATATTGCCACTTGGTGGTTTCAGGGGTCAGCATGGCGCGAAGCGCGGCGCGGTTGGCAGCGACAGGTTCGCGCCAGTAGGTCTGTATCGGATTCCATCCGGTGCTGAGGCCATCCTCATAAGCATTGCCGTTTTGCGAGATGATCGCGGTGACCTGCTGGGGCCGCGCCAGTGCAAGCCGATAGCCGGTCGGCGCGCCGTAGTCGAAAACATAGATCGCGTAACGCTTGAGGCCGAGCGCATCGACGAAGCCCTCCACCGTCCGGGCTAGATTGCCGAAACTGTAGGTGAAGTTCGCCGCCGCCGGGACGACCGTGAAGCCGAAACCCGGCAAGTCCGGAGCGACGACATGGAAGCGATCCGCCAGCATCGGAATGAGGTTGCGAAACATATGCGACGAGGTCGGGAACCCGTGAAGCAGCAGCAACGTCGGGTGGGCGGGGTTGCCGGCCTCGCGATAGAACATCTCGATGCCGTCAACCTGGACGTTAGGCAGATGGACCATCGGAACGGCGGAAGGGGTGACGTGAACGGTCATGACATCTCTCCTGAATTTTGCCCTTCGCGGCTAGCGAGGGGCGCCGCATCGGTGAAGGCAACATAAACATCCTCGATTTCAGGATTAATGGATAAAAAATGAAAGCCACTATTGCATAATCTGATGGAATAACCCCGTGCCTGCGGCGGGCCGCCCGACCGCTCGCACGGCACACTCCACCCTTGAACTTCCGCGTCCACCGTGGTCTCAAGCGAACAGATTTGCAGCCTGGCCGCACGCGGTCGCCCGCCCCAACCGACAGAAATTCGAAACATGGCCCGCAGGTTTTCCGCGCCCTACCAGATGGAGCCGGTGTCCAGCCTGGCCGCGTGGGCGCGGCGGCTGGCGGTATTTGCGGCAGTGGCCGCGGTGGTCTCCATCGCCATCGTCCGCTTCGGGTTCCTCGAAGTGAAGCCGGCGCTGGCGACGTTCTTTGGCGCGCTGGGTTTTGCCTGCCTGTCCATCCTGGTGGCGCTGGCCGGCTTCGTGGCGATCTGGCGCAACGGCACGCGCGGCATGAGCCGGATCCTGCTGGCGCTGGCGCTCGACGTCGTCATCCTCGCCTACCCCGCTTACCTCGCTTTGCAATACCGCAAGCTACCAGCGATCCACGACATCACCACCGACCCGATCGATCCGCCGCGCTTCGAGGCGCTGGCCCGGCTGCGCACCGGCGACGGCACCAATACCGCGGTCTATGCCGGGCTGTATTCCGCCGAGTTGCAGCGCGCCGCCTGGCCGGACATCGAGCCGGTCGATCTCGATGTCCCCGTGCAGCGCGCTTATGAGGTGGCGCTTGCTGTGGTCAACAAACGCAAATGGCTGATCATCGACGAGCGCGCGCCGCAGCCGCCGCGGCGCATCGGCCGTATCGAGGCCGTGGCGCGCACCCCGATCATGGGCTTTCGCGAGGACGTCACCATTCGCGTGACCCCGGACGGCGAGGGCTCGCGGGTCGATATCCGCTCTTCGTCGCGCTATTTCGAAAGCGACCTCGGCAGCAATGCGGCGCGGGTCACAAAGCTGATCGAGGATATCAACACGGCGGCGGAAAACACACCGGCGCCGAAGAAGCCGACGGCACCGAAGGCGCCGGCGAAGGGTGTGGCGAAGAAGTAGAGCGAAGACGCCAAGCGCTCAGCTTGTCGTCACCCGCGAAAGCGGGTGACCCAGTCCACGCAGACCTTGCGGCTTCATCACAGGCGCCGGTGTTGACTGGGTCGCCCGGTCCCGGCGCGCAATTGCGCGCCAGGCCGGGCGATGACAGTTGAGAGTTTGGAGGCGTGTCGATCACGCCATCCGGTAGCTGCCACCGATCACCGGATCGCCTGATGTCACCACCACACCGCGCGCGACCAGATCTTCCAGGTGCGCCAGCACCGAATAGCCGGCAGCGCCGGTGAGGCGCGGGTCGATGCCGATATAGATCGCACGCACCAGGGTCGGGATATCGGCTTCACCCTTGGCCAGGCGATGCAGGATCGAGGCTTCGCGGGCCCTGCGATGGCGGATCAGGAAGCGGACGTACTTTCGCGCGTCGGGAATTTCCGGGCCGTGGCCGGAGAAATACAGGTCCTCCGGGCGCGCCGCCAGCTTGTCCAGCGAAGCCATGTAGTCGACCATCGACCCATCTGGCGGCGCCACGATCGACGTCGACCAGCCCATCACGTGATCGGCCACGAACAGATAACCGCGCTCGCGCCAGGCGACGGCCATGTGGTTGGCGGTGTGGCCCGGCGTCGCCACGCCTTCCAGCGCCCAGCCGTCGCCCTCGATCGTCTCGCCGTCTTCGACCAGAACGTCGGGTCGAAAATCGCGGTCGGCGCCGGATTCCGGCGAATGCATTTCGCTCTCGTAGCGCGGGCGCGAGGCGCGATGCGCGCCCTCGGCATAGACCGTGGCGCCGGTCGCCGCCTTGAGTGCTGCGGTGTTCGGCGAGTGGTCGCTGTGGGTATGGGTGACGATGATGTGGGTGACGGTCTCGCCCTTCACCGCATCGAGCAGCGCCTGAATATGGGCATCGTTGCGTGGGCCGGGATCGATGATCGCGACCTTGCCCTCGCCGATAATGTAGCTGTTGGTGCCGGTGAAGGTGAACGGCGACGGGTTGTTGCACAGGACTCGCCGCACGCCGGGGCGGACATGATCGACCACGCCCGGGGCCAGCGGATAGTCGCGGTTGAACGGGACGTCGTCGTTGTCGCTCATGGTCGGTCCTTCCGCGCCTGTGTCCGGGCTGGTCACCGGACGCCTCCGATGACTAGCAACCCTTGGCGGGAAATCAAACAGCCGCAACTCGCTGCAGCTATGCGCCGGCCACGCGATCCGGGCTGAAGATCAGCGAGCGGTGGACGCCGACGCCCGCCATCGCGCCGTCTGCCACCGCGAAAGCCACCGAACCCATCGGACGCGCCACGTCGCCGCAGGCAAAAATGCCGGGAACGGAGGTTTCCTTGAAGGCATCGGTCTGCAGGAACGGCCCCATCGGGCCGTCCTCCGTGACGCAGCCAAGCTGCGCGCCGAGCGGCGACGATGGACCCGTGCGCGTCAGCGTGAACATGCCGTCGAGCGCAATGGTGCGACCGTCCACGAGTTCGACATCGAGGGAGGCGCCGGAGAGCCGAACGATCGGCGCGCGCTCGATGGCGACGTTGCGCGCCTGCAGTTGGGCAAGCTGCCCGGCGTCCGGCGCGAAGGCGTCGTTGAGAAACAGCGTCGTCGATCCCCAGTCCGGCAGCATCAAAGCGTGATGCATCGACATCTCCGACGACGCCAGCACACCGATGCGGCCCTGATCGAGTTCATAGCCGTCGCAATACGGGCAATGGAACACGGTCTTGCCCCAGCGCTCCGCAAGGCCGGGAAGCGCCGGCAGCGTATCGGCGACGCCCACGGCGAGGATGACGCGCCGACCGTAATAGCGTGCACCGGTCGCGGTGCCGATCGAGAAGCTACCGGTCGCGCCCTCGCCGGAGGTCGCCTTCGTATCCGCCCATTCCACAGTCGGATAGGCCAATAGTTGCGCGCGGGCATCGGCGGCAATGTCGCCGGGGGGCCGGCCGTCGTGGCCGAGAAACCCATGGGCATGGGCGGCGAAGCGGTTCCGGCGCTGGCCGGAATCCATCACCAGCACGCGGCGGCGGGCGCGCGCCAACTGCAGCGCCGCGGACAGGCCGGCATAACTGCCGCCGACGACAATGGCGTCAAAGGTCATTTCTTCTTCTCCTGCATCTTGTTGCGATGGCCGACCGCGCGTGCGTGAAAATCCGCCGCGAGCTGCGCCAGCGTGACGTCACCGAGCCGGCCGATCAGGACGGCCTCTGCATCGGCAAAGGCCGAGGTGAGCGCGCGGTTGACCGCCTGCTCGACGAGACAGGACGGGCTTTCGAGATGAATGCCCATGGCCATCAGGCCGGGCTTGCCCAGCGCGTCATAGATGTCCTTCAGCGTCACCGCCGAAAGATCGCGCGCGATCTGCCAGCCGCCGCCATGGCCCTTTTCGGAGCGCACCAGGCCAGCCTTGCGCAGTCCGGCCATGGTGCGACGGACCACCACGGCATTGGTGGCCATGCACATCGCCAGCTCGGCCGAGGTCATCGGCCGGTTTTGCTCGGCCATGTGCAGCAACGCGTGCAACGTGGCAGACAGGCGGTTGTCTCGTCTCATGTAACTTATGATGATACATGAAAGAGCGACCGTCAAGCCGCATGGCTTTTTAAGCCCTCAAAACAAAATGCCCGGCACGAGGCCGGGCATTTCGAAATACGGATGGCGGGAGCGGCTAGCCGAACGCCTGGATACCGGTGATGGCGCGGCCGAGGATCAGCGCGTGGACGTCATGCGTGCCCTCGTAGGTGTTCACGGTCTCGAGGTTCTGGGCGTGGCGCATCACGTGGTATTCGATCTGGATGCCGTTGCCGCCGTGCATGTCGCGGGCCATGCGGGCGATGTCCAGCGACTTGCCGCAATTGTTGCGCTTCACCAGCGAGATCATGTCCGGGTGGAAATTGCCTTCATCCATCAGACGGCCGACGCGGAGCGAGCCCTGCAGGCCGAGCGAGATTTCGGTCAGCATGTCGGCAAGCTTCTTCTGCACCAGCCGGGTGGCGGCGAGCGGACGGTTGAACTGCTTGCGGTCCAGCGTGTATTGGCGGGCGCGCGCCATGCAGTCCTCGGCGGCGCCGAGCACGCCCCAGGAGATGCCGTAGCGCGCGCGGTTGAGACAGCCGAACGGGCCCTTCAGGCCGGACACGTTAGGCAGCATCGCGCTCTCGGGCACCACCACGCCGTCCATCACGATCTCGCCGGTGATCGAGGCGCGCAAGGAGAGCTTGCCGCCGATCTTCGGTGCCGACAGGCCCTTCATGCCCTTCTCGAGAATGAAGCCACGGATCTGGTTGTTGTGCTCGGCGGACTTCGCCCACACCACGAACACGTCGGCGATCGGCGCGTTGGAGATCCACATCTTGGAACCGGTGATGCGGTAGCCGTCGGCGCACTTCTCGGCCCGGGTCTTCATGCCGCCGGGATCGGAACCGGCATCGGGCTCGGTGAGGCCGAAGCAGCCGACCCACTCGCCGGAGGCGAGCTTCGGCAGATACTTCTTGCGCTGGGCGTCGTCGCCATAGGCGTAGATCGGATACATCACCAGCGAGGACTGCACCGAGTTCATCGAGCGATAGCCGGAATCGACGCGCTCGATCTCGCGCGCCACCAGGCCGTAGGCGACATAGCTGGCATTGGCGCAGCCATATTCTTCCGGCAGCGTGATGCCGATCAGGCCGAGCTCGCCCATCTCGTTGAAGATCTCGCGGTCGGTATGTTCGTTGAGATAGGCATCGGTGACGCGCGGCAGCAGCTTGTCCTGAGCGTAGGCGCGGGCGGTGTCGCGGATCATGCGCTCGTCTTCGGTGAGCTGGTCGTCGAGCAGGAACGCGTCGTCCCACTGAAAATTCGTCGGGGCCGGCTTGTCCTTCGACTGGGGGCGCACGCTCATCGAAATATCCTTTTTCACATCAGGCCGCTGGCGGTCTCACGCCGGCGCGCACATTAAGTCCTTGGCTTATCACCATCAAGCTGTTCATTGCAGACGATCTCGATACCGAAGCCCGAGAGGCCTTTGTAGTCATGCGCCGAAGAGGTCAGGTGCCGGATCGAGGTGACGCCAAGATCGCGCAGGATCTGCGCGCCAACGCCGATCTCGCGCCACTGCCTGTTGCGGTCGGCTTCCGCCGATTTCGGCGCATCCAGCGGCTCTACGGGAACTCCGGCGGCGCCGTCGCGCAGGTATACCAGCACGCCGCTGCCAGCCTGCTTGAAACGTTCCAGCACGGCCTGCATGCGCGCCGGGCCGGCGAAGATATCCTTGACGATGTTGGGCTTGTGAAACCGCGTCAGCACATTCCTGCCATCGCCGATGCCGTTGTAGACAAAGGCCGCGTGGGCGATGGAGTCGAACGGCGACCGGTAGGCATAGCCCTGCAGCCGGCCGATCGGGCTTTCGGTGGTGAAAGTCGAGACGCGCTCGATCAGTTTCTCGCGTGCCTGCCGGTACGAGATCATGTCGGCGATGGTGACGTGCTTGAGGTTGTGCTTCGCCGCGAAGGCCGCGACCTGCTCGCCCTTCATCACTGTGCCGTCGTCGTTCATCAACTCACTGATGACGCCGACCGGCGGCAGATTCGCCAGCTTGCACAGATCCACCGCGGCCTCGGTATGGCCGGAGCGCATCAACACGCCGCCTTCGCGGGCGATCAGCGGAAACACGTGGCCCGGCCGGGCAAAATCGTTGGCGCCGGCATTGGGATTGGCCAGCGCACGGCAGCAGGAAGCGCGTTCGTCTGCCGAGATGCCGGTGCCGTTGTCGGGCTTGTAGTCGACCGACACGGTGAAGGCCGTTGTGTGGTTGGAATCGTTATTGGCCACCATCGGATCGAGCCGCAGCCGGCGCGCATCGTCGATGGTAATCGGGGCGCAGACGATGCCGGAGGTATGGCGGATGATGAAGGCCATCTTCTCGGCGGTGCATAGCGTCGCCGCGACGATCAGGTCGCCCTCGCCCTCGCGGTCGTCGTCGTCGGTGACCACGACGATCTCGCCATGGGCAAAAGCCTGCAGAACTTCCGGAATCGAATGGGCCATGGCGTGCACTCAGATGACGTGTGGGAACCATATGGCGCAGAGCGGGTGGGGACGCAACCCGCGGCCGCGCGTAGGGCCATGCGGGTTCGCTATGCGGAATGGAGGGAGATTTCGTCCTGTTTTCGGCAGACGCCGGTCTCTTTCTTCCCCTCTCCCACCGGCGAAGCGAAGCTTCGCTGGGCGGGAGAGGGGAAGAAGGCTACGCTAACACTTCCCTGCGTTCCGCCAGTTGGGCGTCCATTTCGGCGCGCTTGTCCTTCAGCAGGCCCTGGTCGGCGGCATTGATCGCTTCGTAGAGCTCGTGGGCGTCGCTCAGCCGGGTGACCGTGACGTAATCGGCGCCGGCGGCGTAAATGTCCGGCACGTCGGCCAGCAGGTCGGCGGTGGAGATGATCTTCGCGGTCGGGTTGATCGACCGGACGTGGCGCACCAGCTTCTCATTATTGGCACCCTTCAGCAGCGAATCCGGGACGCTGAGAATGATGATCTCGGCATGGCCGACGCCGGCATGGACCAGCGTGTCGACATTGCTGATGTCGCCATAGATCACGTGCTGGCCGCGCTCGGCCAGGACCTTGAACACGTTGGGATTGAAATCGACCACGCTGATCTGCTCGAGCAGCGAAGCATTCTGGCGCTCGATCTCGCTGAGCAGCGCGGAGGCTGCGCGAAAGAAGCCGAGGATGACGATGCGGCGGGCATCGCCATGGCCGACCGCGGCGTCCGCGTCCTGCGCCTGGCCGTGATCGAGGTCGCGAATGCCGATCCGCTTCAGCGGCCCGATCAGAAGCCGGGTGATCCGGTCGCTACGCACCATCGCGAAGGTAGATAGCACCGCGAGGAGAACGAAGGCGAAGGATACCGCGCTCGATGTCTGGGTCCTGATATGACCGGCAGCGATGCCGGTCTGGATCACCACCAGCGAGAACTCGCTGATCTGCGCCAGGTTAAGCGCCGGCAGCAGGCTCGCGCGCAGTCCCTGCTTCATCAGGTACAGCGGCGTGAAGGTGGTGATGACGCGGCTGACCACGGTGAAGGCGGCGATGATCAGTGCCAGGCCGATCACCGACAGGTTAGGGATCGGGATGGTCATGCCCAACGCGACGAAGAACAAAGTGATGAAGAAGTCGCGCAGCGTCGTTACCTTGGCGGTGACGTCCAGCGCATAGGGGAAAGTCGACAGCGACACGCCGGCGACCAGCGAGCCCATTTCGCGCGACAGGTGCAGCCGCTCGGCGATCTCGCCGATCAGAAAGCACCAGGCCAGTGCGCCGAGCAAAACCAGTTCCGGTCGTCGGGCGATCTGATGGAACAGGTGGGGCAGAACGTAGCGGCTCAGCACCAGCGCGGTGGCGACGAGCACGCCGACCCTGCCGATAGACAGAAGGATAACGCCGACCTGCAGGTCGGCGAGGCTGGGTTGCACCGCCAGAAACAGGATGGCGAAGATGTCCTGCAGGACCAGGATGCCGAGCGTAATACGACCCGGCAGGGTATCGAGCTCGCGCTTCTCGTACAGCACCTTGACGATGACCACCGTCGACGACAGTGCGCAGGCGACGCAGAGATACAGCGCGTCGAAATGACCGCCGCCAAGCGGCAGGCCGATCGCCATGAAGAACAGCGCGCCGAGCAGGCAGCCCCCGATCAGCTGGCCGCCGGCGGCAAACAGGATGACGCGACCGGCGCGCACGATCTTCTTGAGATCGATTTCCAGCCCGATCATGAACAGCATGAAGATCAGGCCGAGTTCCGAGATGGTGCTGATCGATTCCTCGGACTTGACCCAGCCGATGCCGAAGGGCCCGATGACGAAGCCGGCAATCAGGTAGGCCAGGATCAGCGGCTGCTTGAAGAAATGCGCGGCCAGCCCGACGCCCCACGCAAACAGGATACACAAGGTGATGTCGCGGATAAGATCGTGCATGCCCGGCCAGTCAGGGGTTCGTCGCGGCGCACTGTAACGGCGCTGCCGACACGGGCAAGGGGCGAAATCCGCAGGAAATGTCGCAGGGCGCAGCGGCTGATCAGAACGCGCCAGCCACAGTGATACGCAACGCCAGCGGCTCGACCGGATGCAGGACGCGGTCCATGATACCGGTCTGGCACACGGCGCGGGGCGCCGTCGGCGCGCCCGCGGACGGGAAACACATCGCAAACAGCGAATCGGTCTTCAGCAGCGAGCCATAGGCGTAGGTGATCTGGTCAGTCTTGTTGTCGAGCAGGTTGAAGCCGTCGAGCTGGATGCGCCAGCCATTGGCAAAGCGGTAGCCCAGCTGGCCGTTCAACAGGCCGGCGGCGGGCGAAACAAAGGCGCCGTCCTCGGTGAGCGGACGCGGACCGAAGTAACGGTAGCGCAGCGCGCCGAACCAGCCGGTGTTATGGCCGAGCCGGATGCCGGTGGTGGCAATCATCTCCGGCGCGCCGGGAATGTGATTGCCGGGTGCATTGCCGAGCTGCGATGCCGGGTAGCCGGCGAGGTCCTGATAGGCCGCGGCCTGATCGGCGTTGTCGCCGCGGAAGCGCGCGCGGGTGACGGCGATGTCACCCTCCAGTGTCAGCCAGGGCAGCGGGCGATAGTCGTTGGTCCACTCGACGCCGACCCGGCGGCTGGGACAGCTGGCTTCGGTATCGCCGGCATCCCCCGAGAACAGGATTTCGGAGGCGGAGTCCAGCATGAACAGGGCGACCGAGCTGGTAAGGCCGGGAATGAGCACGCTGCGTAATCCGACTTCGGCGCCCTTGGTCTTGACCAGGAAGGGCGAACGCGAGACCGCCGCGCCATCGCTCGGCGATTCCGTGATGGTGACGCCGCGGGCGTCGTTGCTGTGGAAACCTTCGCCGGCATTGAGGAACAGTTCGGTCTTGGCAAACGGGCCGAGCACGAGGCCGACTTTCGGGCTGCCGATGAATGCGTTGGCCGTGCCGGAATTGGCCGGCGCGAAAGCCGAAACGACAGAGGTGTCGTAATAATCGCCGCGCCAGCCGGCCGTGGTGCGCAGCCAGTCGGTCCAGAACACCGTATTCTGCGCGAACACGCCGACACTGCCCTCCTTCACCGCATCCGAGCGGATCGCGGAGGCGAACTGGCGCCGCACGCTATTATTCAGATCGACCTGGACGTTGTCATAGCGACTCTGCACGCCGACTTCGGTCTCCATCCGCAGGCCGGCGAACTGGTGATTGAACGTATGCGACGCACTGAAGCCGCCGAGCACGCGATCGTCATGCTGGTGGAATTGATCGCCATCGACGGGATTCGACAGGTAATAAGTGAAGTCATTCCAGAGATTCAGCGAACTCCTGATGACGTAGAAATTCGCCTTCGAGGAACCGGCGTCATCGCTGCGCGCCCAGTTGCCGGACAGCGAAAAGCGGCTGGCATTGCCGCCATCGGTCGGATCGAGCGCGCCAAAGCGGCCGATCTCACCCGAGGCGATGGCGCGCAACGGCACCTGGTCGGTGGAATTCCATTTGTTGGCATAGGCCATCGCGGTGAGCGTGAAGCCGTCAGTCGCGGTGCCCTGGCTGTAGCGCATCACGCCGTTGAGTTTCCGCAACTCGTCGGGATTTTCCCACGGGCCATTATAGGTCTGCGCTTCGCCGGCCACCAGCAGCGTGCCCTCGCCGAGCTTCATCGAGGTGACGCCGAAGCCGCGGCGATAGCCGAAACTGCCCGCCGAGATCGAGGCCATGGTCCGGACCACGCTGTCGAGCAGGCCGACATGCACCGAGCCGACCGAGGAGAAGTCGCCCTCGTCCGCGAAATACGGCCCCTTGCGGATGTTGACGGTGCTGATCAGTTCGGGGATCAGGAAATTGAGATCGGCATAGCCCTGGCCGTGGCCGTGAGTGCGCATGTTGACCGGCATGCCGTCGATCGTAACAGCCAGATCGGTGCCATGGTCGAGATTCACACCGCGCAGAAAGTACTGGTTCGCCTTGCCGTCGCCGGAGTGCTGGGTGACGATCAGGCCGGGAACCACTTCCAGCGCCTCCGCCGGTCGTGAAAACGGCCGCGCATTGACGTCAGCGCCACTGACGGTCTTTTCGCTGGCGGCCACCGGAGTCGGCGCCGCCGCGGCTGTGCTGGTGCCGGGTTTACTGCCGTTACCCGCCATGGCAGGCGTCGGCGCCCCCCGGCGCGCGGCCCGGTGATCGCCTCGCGCTCCCGCCCGCGCCCGACTAGGCTGCGCCGCGCGGCGTTGCGGGGCCTCGATCTCCACGGGCGGAAGCGCGGTAGACGGCACCGTCTGGGCCGCCACCTCCGACGCCACAGCTAAAGCGGCGATCAAGAACAGTCCGGCGAACGCGGCTGCAAAACGCTGATGCATCGCGCCCCCAGCGGTTACGCGCGTGATGAAGATGTCCCCTGTGGCACCGGGCAGGCTATGCTGGACCGCAGAACACAATCAAAACTGCCATGACAAGTATGACAATGTCAACAAATCATCATACTTCTGAAAACGACGGGAGACTCTATGCAGCGCATCACGATCACACTCGACGACGAGCTGATGGACGAGCTCGACGCCATGATCGCCGAGCACGGCTACCAGAACCGCTCCGAGGCGATCCGCGATTTCGCCCGCGCCGGCATGCAGCAGGCGACGCAAGACAAGGGCAAGGCCGGAGAATGTGTCGCCGCGCTGGTCTATGTCTACGACCATGCCGCGCGCGACCTGTCGCGGCGGCTGGTAGACAATTATCATCACCACCACGAGCTCGCGCTGGCGACGCTGCACGTGCATCTCGACAACGATCACTGCATGGAGGTCACGGCGCTGCGCGGCTCCGGTCCAGAGGTGCAGCACTTTGCCGACCACGTCATCGCCGAGCGCGGCGTCAAATATGGCCGGGTGGTGATGATGCCGACCGCTACGCGGAAGGACGACGTGAAGAAGGAGCCGCATTCGCACAAGTGAGTGGCGGGTCTTTCTTCCCCTCTCCCACCAACGCCGCTGCGCGGCGCCGGGGGAGAGGGGAAAAAGATCAATCCCATTCCGGCGCAAAGCCGGGGTTCACCAGCCGCTGATTCTTTGGCAATGCCGCGATCGCCTTGCGATCATCCTCGTCGAGGGAGAGCTTCAACGCATCGAGATTGGCCTGCTGACTCTCGGCGCGCGATGCCTTGGGGATCGCAGCGACGCCATCCTGGTCGAGCAGCCATTTCAGCGCCACCTGCGCGGCGCTGGCATGGTTCTTCGCCGCGATCTTTTGCAGCACAACATCGTCGGCGACCTTCCCCTGCGCCAGGGGGCAATAGGCCACCAGCGGAATCGATTTGCTGCGGAGATAGCCGAGCACCTTGGTCTGATCGAGAAAGACATGGTACTCAACCTGGTTGCAGGCGATCGGCGCGCCAATGTCCTCGACCACCCGCTTCAGCAGCGGCAGCGTGAAATTCGCGACGCCGATGGCGCGGGTGCGGCCCTCGTCCTTCAGCTTCATCAAGGTCTCGAACATCGCCGGCAGATCCATGCCCTTCGATGGCCAGTGGACCAGATAGAGATCGACGTAGTCGAGCCCGAGCTTCGCCAGGCTGGCGTCGAACGCCCGGCGGATCGCGTCGGGCGCCAGGTTTTCGTGCCAGACCTTGGTGGTGACGTGGAGGTTGTTGCGGGCGATGCCGGCAGCCTTGATGCCGACCCCGATGGCCGCCTCGTTGCCGTACATCTCGGCGGTATCGATGTGGCGATAGCCCAGCCCGAGCGCGCCTTCCACGGCGGCGGTGCAGGCATCGTCCTTGAGGCGGAAGGTGCCGAGGCCGAGTCGCGGCAGGCTGATGCCCTGAGTCTGCAAATTGTCCATAATGATCTCCGATTGATGCCAAACGCGGGCAGACGGCGTCCTGCCGGTTTGATACGCTGCGCCGCAAGTGAATTCAAATCAGCCGGAGGCTAACGTCGTCATGGAGAAAGCGTTGCGTGCATGGCTGGATTCGCATGGACTGCTGGCGATCAGCGCAGCCGTTCTCGGCGTCATTACGCTGTTGGCCGTGCTGCTGGTCGGCGGCCTGATGCTGTCGGCCTCCTAGGCGCAGCGTCGCTCAATAGCCCCGCGCGCGGTCCACTGCGTCCTTCGGCCTGACGCCGGCCTGCAAGGCTTCGGCAGTGGCGAGGATGGTCTGGCCTACCGCGGGCAGCGTCACGTCGCAGGCGTCATGGGGTGTCAGCACGATGCCGGGATGACTCCAGAAGGCGTGGTCAGCCGGTAATGGCTCAGCGAGAAACACATCAAGCGAGGCACCGGACAGTTGGCCGCTGTCGAGCGCGGCGAATAGATCGGCTTCCACCAGATGCTCGCCGCGGCCGACCTGGATCAGGTAGCCGCCGCGCGGCATTCGGCCGAAGGTCGCGGCGTTGAGAATGCCGCGCGTCTCCGATGTCAGGGGCAGCAGGTTGACCAGAATTTCGCTGCCGGCGAGCAACGCCGCCAGACCGTCGGGACCGTGAAAACCGGCGATGCCCGGCAGCGTCGCCCTGGCGCTACGGCTCCAGACGTTGACCGGAAAACCGAGCGCAGCCAGATCGCGCGCGACGCGCGCGCCGATCGCGCCGTAGCCGAGAATGCCGACCGGCACCTGCCGCGCGGTGCGTGCGCCGAGGCGTTTCCAGGTCCGGTCGCGCTGCTGCGCCAGATAGGTGGCGAAACGCCGCTGATGCCAGATGACATGCCAGATCACGAAGCCGGACATCATCTCGGCCTGCGCCGGCTCTACAACCCGAACCACCTCGATGCCGTCGCGCAGACTCGGATTCATCACAATGCTGTCGGCGCCGGCGGCGATCGAACACACCGCCTTGAGGTTCGGATAATGGTCGAACGCGTCGTCGGGCGGATTCCAGGCCACGGCCAGCGTGACTTCCTCGGCGTTGCCGTCGAGGTGATCGATGAAGCTGATACGGCCGTCGAGACGAGCAATCTCCGAGGCGAGGTGTTTGCGCAGGTTCAGGGTCCTGCTCAGCAATACGCAATGCATGAGATCAGGCAGCCTGCGGTGGCGCGCTCTGGCCGGGAACGGCGGCCAGCAATTCGCGCGTATAGGGATGTTCGGGCGCGGCAAACAATTGCGCCGTCGGCTTCAATTCGACGATGACGCCACGCTGCATCACCGCGATGCGATCGCAAATCTGCGCGGCCACGCGCAAATCGTGGGTGATGAATAGCATCGACAGGCCCAGTCGCGCCTTGAGATCTTCCAGCAGCGCCAGCACTTGCGCCTGAACCGAGACGTCGAGCGCGGACACCGCTTCATCGGCGACGATGATTTCCGGATCGAGCGCCAGCGCGCGGGCAATGCCGATGCGCTGGCGCTGCCCGCCCGAGAATTCATGCGGATAGCGCTCCATGGCGCCGGCATCGAGGCCGACCATGCCGAGCAGGTCGCGGGCGCGCTGCATCGCCGCCTTCGGCTCGGTGCCATGGGCGATCGGTCCGTCGCTGATGATGTTGCCGACTTTTCGCCGCGGATTGAGCGAGGCAAACGGGTCCTGAAAAATCATCTGGATGCGGTGGCGCTGCTCGCGCAGCGCCTTGCCCTCGAGTTTCGTCAGATCGACATCGCCGATCCGCACGGTCCCCCGGTCGGCTTCGATCAGCCGCATCACCAGCCGCGCCACCGATGACTTGCCGGAGCCGGACTCGCCGACCAGGCCGAGAGTCTCGCCCTTGAGGATCGCGAAACTGACTTCATTGGCGGCCTGCACCTTGCGGTCGGGCCTGAACCAGCCGCCGGAGGTGACATAGGTCTTGTCGAGGCCGATCACCTCCACCGCCTTGTCGCGACCATCGAGCGGCGCGCGCACCGGCGGATGCATCGACGGCACCGCGGCGAGCAGCGCCTTGGTGTAGGCGTGCTGCGGCCGGGTCAGCACCTCCGCGGCGCTGCCCTCCTCCACGACCTGGCCATGCCGCAGCACGACGACTCGGTCGGCGATATCGGCGACCACACCGAAATCGTGGGTGATGAACATCACCGCCATGTTGCGACGACGCTGCAGGTCGCGGATCAGCTTCAAAATCTGCGCCTGCGTTGTGACGTCGAGCGCGGTGGTCGGCTCGTCGGCCACCAGCACCGCGGGCTCCAGCGCCAGCGCCATGGCGATCATGGCGCGCTGGCGCTGGCCGCCGGACAATTGATGCGGATAGGCGCGAACGATGCGTTCGGGATCGGGCAGACCCACTTCGCGCGCAAGACCCAACGCCTTGGCGCGACGCGCCTTCGGCGTCAGCAGGCCATGGGCCTCGAACATTTCCATCATCTGTTCGCCGATGCGCATCAACGGATTGAGGGCGGTCATCGGCTCCTGAAACACCATGGCGATGCGGCGACCGCGCACGTCGCGCCAGCCGTCCTCGTCGAGCTTCAGCAAGTCTTTGCCCTCGAGCAGGATCGCACCGGTCTCGGTTCTGACGCTGTCGGGCAACAGGCCCATCAGCGCATGGGCGCACATGGACTTGCCGGAGCCGGACTCGCCGACCACGCAGACGATTTCGCCGGGGATCAGGTCGATCGAGATGCCGTTGACGGCATAGGGACGCTCGGCGCCTTCCGGCAACGCGATCTTCAGGTCCTTGATGGAAACGGCGGGGGTCGCGGTCATATCAGCGGCCGTCCTTGGCGAGGCGCGGATTGAGCGCGTCGTTGAGGCCCTCGCCCACCAGGTTCATGGCGAGCACCGAAAGCAGGATGGCGATGCCGGGAAACACCGTGATCCACCACGCCTGGCGGATCACGGTACGGCCGGCGCCAACCATGTAGCCCCACGAGATCAGGTTGGGATCGCCGAGGCCGAGGAACGACAGCGAGGATTCCAGCAGGATCGCGGTGGCGACCATCAGCGACGCCAGCACGATCACCGGCGACAGCGCGTTGGGCAGGATCTCGCGCCAGATGATCCAGGAATGACTCTGCCCGGTGACGACGGCCGCCTGAACATATTCACGCGTCCGCAACGACAGCACCTCGGCGCGCACCAGCCGCGCCACCGGCGGCCAGCTGACGATGCCGATCGCCGCCACGATGGAATAGATCGAGGGCTGCAGGATCGCCACCAGCACGATCGCCAGCGCGAAGCTCGGAATGGTCTGGAAGAATTCGGTGAAGCGCATCAGGGCGTCGTCGATCCTGCCACCGAAATAGCCGGCGAGGGCGCCGAGCGGCACGCCGACGATCAACGCGACAAGGGTGGAGACGAGGCCGACCAGTAGCGAGACCCGCGCGCCGTAGATCACGCCGGCGAACACGTCGCGGCCGAGCGCATCGGTGCCGAGCGGCACGGTGGACAGCGTGAACGGCGGCAGGAACGGCCGCTGCACCATGCGCCAGGGCGAGTTGGGAAAGATCGACGGGCCGATCAGCGCGATCAGGATCGCGATGGACAGAATGACCAGCCCGATCATGCCGCCGGGATTGCGCAGCATCTGCTTCCAGAATTGCTTCATGATGCGAACTCGATGCGCGGATCGACCAGCCGGTAGACGAGGTCGGTGACCAGGTTGAAGATCAGCACCATCGCCGAACACACCACGAACACGCCGAGCAGCAGGTTGTAGTCGCGCTGCAGCAGCGCCTCATACATCAGCCGGCCGATACCCGGCCAGGCGAACACCGTCTCGGTGATCACAGCGCCGCCGATCAGCGTGCCGGAATGCACCCCGGCCAGCGTCACCACCGGCAGCAACGCGTTGCGCAGCACGTGGCGGCGCTGGATCACGTTGTCACGCAGCCCCTTGGAGCGCGCGGTCTTGACGAAATCGAGCCGCTTCACTTCGAGCATCGAGGCGCGGGTCATGCGGGTATAGGTCGCCATGAAGAACAGGCCGATGGTCATTGCCGGCATTACCAGATGGGCGGCGACATCGGCGACATAAGCGAGACCCTTGTAGTTGCCGCCGACCGTGTCGTAGCCGAAACTCGGCAACCAGCCGAGCGTGACCGAGAACAGCAGGATCGCCATCAGTGCGATCCAGAAAATCGGTGTGGCGTAGAACAGCAGCGCAGCGACGGTGATGGCGCTGTCGGCCCAGGTGCCGGCAAAGCGCGCCGCCAGCGTACCGAACAGGATGCCCAGCGCCAGCGAGATGGCGAAGGCCGTGAGTGTCAGCAGCAGCGTCGCCGGCAGCCGCTCGGCGATCAGCTTGGCCACCGGCTCCTGCTGGCGAAACGAGAAGCCGAGATCGAGGGAGGCGACGCCCTTGACGTATTTGAACAGCTGCTCCGGCAGCGGCCGGTCGAGCGCGAATTTTTCGCGCAGCTGCGCCACGAACAACGGATCGCTGGCGCCGGCCTCGCCCGCCATCACCACGGCGGGATCGCCGGGCGCAAGCCGGATCAGGAAGAAGTTCAGCACGATGATCGCGAACAGGACGATGACGCCTTTCACAATCCTCTGGGCAACGAATGACAGCATCAGAGGTCCATGACAGTCGGATCAGGAGAGAAGTATCGCGTCGATGCCCGGCCTGTCGCGGGGCATCGACCTAGTCGGTGAAGTGCCGCCGATAGACTTACTTGTCAATCCAGGCGTCGCGGAAGCCATCGTTGACGCCGATGCCGGTGGTGATCAGGTTCTTCACCTTGCAGTTGGTGATGGTCGGAAACTGCAGTTCGAGCATCCACGCCACCGGAACGTCCTCGACCAGGATCTTCTGCGCCTTTTCGTAGATCTCCTTGCGCTTGGAATCCGGGGTCGCGACCGCGCCTTCGTCGAACAATTTGTCGATCTCGGGATTGGAATAGCCCTCGACGTTGTTGAACTGCTGACCCTTGGCAATCGCGCTGGAGACGTAGTTGCGGCCGACGCCGAGCGCAGGATCGCCGTACTGGTAGAGGTAAGTGAAGGCGATGTCGTAGTCCCAGTCGCCAATCTTCTGGTTGGAGCCGGGCACGTCGGTAGCGATGGTCTCGATATTGAAGCCGACATCCATCAGGTTCTGCTTCACAGCTTCGCCCCAGCGCTGCCAGGTTTCGCCGTAGGGCAACGGCATCAGGCGGATCTTCTCGCCCTTGTAGCCGGCTTCCTTGAGCAGCGCCTTGGCCTTGGCTGGATCGTACGGATATTTCTTCACGTCGTCGGTGTAGAACTTGATCGAGGATGCCGACGGACCGGTGGCGACCTTGCCGAGCCCGTTCCAGATCACATCCTTGGCGAAGTTGCGGTCGACCGCATACATGATCGCCTGGCGGACCAACTTGTTGGCGGTCGGGCCGGAGCGGTTGTTGAGCCACAGCCACGCCAACGGACTGAAGAATTCCCAGCCTTCGCCGGTGACGCAGGTATTCTTCAGCTTGCTGATGCGCGGGACGTCGAAGTTCTCCACCGAGCCGCCGGGCAGCACATCGACCTTGCCGGTCTCATAGGCCACCGAACGCGCCGCAGCGTCGGGGATGATCTGCCAGTAGATCTCGTCGAGATAGGGCTTGCCCTTGATGTGATAGTTCGGGTTCTTCACCAGCTTGATGAACGAGCCCTTCTGCCATTCCTTGAACATGAACGGGCCGGTGCCGATCGGCGCGTTGTTGTTGGGATTGGTCTTGTAGTCGGTGCCTTCATAGAGATGCTTCGGCATCATCGGCAGCGAGCCGACCTCGAAGATCCCCAGGAACGGACCGAACGGCTGCTTCAGCGTGAACACGACGGTCAGCGGATCCGGCGCCTCGACCTTGTCGAGCTGCACCAGGTTGTTGCGGGCGCGCGCATGAGTCTGCTTCAGCATGTCGATGGAGAACAGCACGTCGGCCGAGGTGAACGGCTTGCCGTCATGCCAGGTCACGCCAGGATGAAGCTTGAACGTGTAGGTCTTGGCGTCCTCGCTGACGCTCCAGCTATCGGCAAGGCCGGGCTGCGGCACCAGCTTCTTGTCGTAGCGCAGCAAGCCCTCGAAGATGTTGCCCGACACCATCTGGGTCGGGCCGTTCTGGATCAGCGCGGTGGTCAGTCCGGGCGGCTCCGGCTGGATCACTGCGTTGATGGTGCCGCCCATTTTGGGTTCCTGCGCAAGCGCCAAGGCGCTGACGCTGCAAGTCAAGGCAAGGCCCAACATCAATTGCTTCAGCATGTAATCCCCCACAGGCGCCCAACGGCGCGTTAATTCGCCGCGTCAAAATGGCCTAGTTGATATAGTCGGCGTCGGTCCGCTCCAGCATGCGCTTGAATGCCGCCCACTCGCCGTCCTTCTGACCTTCGACCTCGATCTTGGCGTAACCGCGGTCATACTGGCCGGCGGTGTGCTGCGCGATGGCCAGCGACGGCCTGATGATTTCGACGCCAGACGACTGCAACGCCAGCTGGGCGCGGCATGAGCGCTCCATGTTGTGCATCAGCTTGAAGGCCTCGCCGACCGAACGGCCGCAGGTCAGGAGGCCATGGTTGCGCAGGATCAGCACCATCTTCGCGCCGAGGTCGCGAACCAGCCGTTCGCGCTCGGAAAGGTCGAGCGCGATGCCCTCGAAGTCATGATAGGCGATCCGGTCGGTGAACTGCATCGACCATTGATTGAGCGGCTGCAAGCCGTCTTTCTGGCACGACACCGCGACACCGGCGACGGTGTGGGTGTGCAGCACGCACAGCACATCATGGCGCGCCGCATGGATCGCGCTGTGGATGGTGAAGCCTGCGGGATTGATGCCGAGGCCCAGGGGATCGTCGACCACCTTGCCGTCGACATCGACGGTGACCAGGTTCGATGCCGTCACTTCCTCGAACCGCATGCCGTAGGGATTGATCAGGAAGCGATCATGGCTGCCGGGCAAGCGCACCGAGATGTGGGTGTAGATGCTGTCGTCGAGGCCGAGCCGGTGAATCAGGCGATAGGCCGCGGCCAGATCGACGCGAACCTGCTGCGTGGCTTCGTCCGTCGGCGTGATGCTTGCATGGATGTTCACGTGCGTGTTCCCTTTGCGATCACGTCCAGCAAACACAAAGGCTCGACATGTTTCAAGATTAAACTGTCGACAGTCGGCGCTTAAATCTTGTACACGAGGATCGAACGGGTTCTCGCATGCGCCTTCTCACCCCTCCTGTCGGGCTCACTGCCCTCGCCGATACTGACCTCGTCGGGCAGCTCGCGCGAATTTTGACGCAGGCCATCATCTCCGGTCAATTGCGGCCCGGCGCCAAGGTGGTGGAGGCCGGCATTGCCCGCGAACTCGGTATCAGCCGCGCACCGGTGCGCGAGGCCGCGCGACTGCTGGAGCGACAGGGGCTGCTGGTGGCGCATCCGCGCCGCGGCTTCTTCGTCCGCAAGCTGGAGCCCACCGATATCGACGAGATCTACGACCTGCGGATCTGCGTGGAGTCGCACGCCGCGGTGCTCGCCGCCAGGAACCTGACCCCGGACTCGCGCGACGCCTTGCGCCGCCAGATCGACGTCCTCAACGAGACGGCCGATCTCGACGACCCCGCGCGCCAGGTCGAGGAGGACTACAAATTCCATCGCCTGATCTGCGAGATCGCCGGCAGCAAGCGTCTGCTGAGGCTGTTCGACGATCTCGCCTCAGAGCTGCGCATGGTGATCGGCCTGATCGGCCGGCTCTACGACGATCCGCGCCGCATCGCCGAGACCCATCAGGTGCTGCTCGACGTCATCGAACAGGGCCATCCAGACATCATCGTCGCCCGCATCGACTATCACATCGGCGCCGCCTGGCGCGAAGTCGCAAAAATGGTCCGCGAAATTCCAACCCCAACCAATGGAGCCTCCACGTGAAGGCCGTCTATACCGACAAGCATCGCAGCCACGATCCGCAATTCTTCCTGGTGCGCGGCCAGGTCCGGCGCACCACCGAACAGCCCGAGCGTGCCGATCGCCTGCTGAAAGGCCTGAAGGACGGCAACCACACGCTGGTCGCGCCTACCGAATTCGGCCAGGGCCCGCGGGCGCGGGTGCACAGTCCGGAATATCTGCGCTTTCTCGAAGGCGCCTGGGACGAGTGGACGCAACTGCCGGATTACGGCCCGGAAATGATCGCCAACTTCCATCCGAACCGCGTGCCCGGCAACTACCCGACCCACATCATCGGCAAACTCGGCTGGCATACGGCGGACACCGCCTGCCCGATCGGCGTCGGCACCTGGGCCGGCGCCTGCGCCTCCACCGACGTCGCCGTGACCGCGGCGCAGATGGTGCTGGATGGCGAAGACGCCGTCTATGCGCTGTGCCGTCCGCCCGGCCATCACGCCTATCGCGACATGGCCGGCGGCTTTTGCTTCATGAACAATTCGGCCATCGCCGCCGAGCATCTGCGGCTCAAGCACGAGCGCGTGGTCATCCTTGATGTCGACGTGCACCACGGCAACGGCACCCAGGGCATTTTCTACGAACGGCCCGACGTGCTGACAGTATCGATCCACGCCGACCCCGTCGGTTACTATCCGTTCGTGTGGGGCTACGCCCATGAGCGCGGCGAAGGCAACGGCCTTGGCGCCAATCTCAACATTCCCCTGCCGATGGGGACCGGCGACGATGGTTACATCGAAGCGATGGCCATCGCCGAGAAGACCATCGCGTCGTTCGCCCCCACCGCGCTGGTGGTGGCGCTGGGCCTCGACGCGTCCGAGCACGATCCGCTCGCCGCGCTGAAGGTCACCACCGCCGGCTTCGGCCGCATCGGCGCTGCCATTGCCCGACTCGGCCTGCCCACCGTGCTGGTCCAGGAAGGCGGCTATCTGTCCGACATTCTCGGTGCCAATCTCACCGCCACCCTCGGCGGTTTCGAAGCCGCGCGATGATGATCGGCAGCGGCCACTCGACGCCGATCTCGGCGTAGCTTCTTCACCTCTCCCCATCGGGGAGAGGTGATCGAGTGCCGCTGTCACGATTTTTTTCAAACTACCAATCCAAGGACTCCCCATGACACTCGATCCCCAACTGCGCGACAAGATCATTGCCGCGGTCGAAAAGAACTTCGACGCCCAAATCAAGTTCACTCAGGATATGGTTCGCCACGTCTCGACGCGCGGCAACGAACACACCATGCAGGACTTCATGTTCCGCGCCATGAAGGAACGCGGCTACAAGATGGAGCGCTTCGAGATGGACCGCGCGGCGCTGGCCGCCCATCCGGGCGCCGGGGCCTGGGACGAGTTGCACTCGACCGCACCGATCGTCGTCGGCACGCATTATCCACGCGACGACAAGGGCCGCTCGCTGATCATGCAGGGCCACGTCGACGTGGTGCCGGCTGGCCCCCACGACATGTGGGCCACCGCACCGTTCGACCCGGTGATTCAGGGCGATTGGATGCAGGGCCGCGGCGCCGGCGACATGAAGGCCGGCTGCGCCTCCAACATCTTTGCGCTCGACGCGCTGAAAAGCCTCGGCCTGCAGCCGGCGGCCACCGTCTATCTGCAATCCGTCGTGGAAGAAGAGTCCACCGGCGACGGCGCGCTGATGACCCATCTGCGCGGCTACAAGGCAGACGCCGTGGTGGTGTCGGAGCCTTCCCACGAGACCATCACCCGCGCCAATATCGGCGTGGTCTGGTTCCAGCTTGAAGTCCGCGGCGTGCCGGTCCACGTGCAACGGATGGGGACCGGCGCCAATGCGATCGACGCCGCCTACCGCGTGATCGGCGAGCTGCGCAAGCTGGAAGCGAAGTGGAACGCGACCAAGGATACGATGGAGCATTTCAAGAACATCGACAAGCCGGTCAATCTCAACATCGGCAAGATCGTCGGCGGCGACTGGGCGTCCTCGGTACCGGCCTGGTGCAAGGTCGACATGCGGATCTCGCTGCTGCCCGGCAAGACCGCGGAAGCCGCGAAGAAGGAGATCACGGAATGCGTGGCGGCCTTCACGCGTGGCGACGCGTTCCTGTCGAACATCCCGCCGACCGTTACCTTCAATGGCTTCCAGGCCGAAGGCTACGAGCTGAAGCCCGGCTCCGACGCCGAAGCCACGCTGGCCGCGGCGCATGAGACGGTGTTCGGCCAGGAGCCGAAGCGCGAAATCTCGCTGGCCTATCTCGACAGCCGGGTTTACGCGCTGTTCGATGACATCCCGACGCTGAACTACGGCTGCATCTCGCGCGGCGTCCACGGCTTCGACGAAGGCGTCAATCTGCCGTCGCTGAAGAAGACCACGACGGCACTGGCGCTGTTCATCGCCGAATGGTGCGGCGTCGAGTCCATCCAGGCCTGAGCCAGCTCAGCGACCGGCCGCGCATCGGCGGCCGGTCAGGATGGAGGATAGTCCAGTTCTGTAATGGCGGCCTTGATCTGCGCGGCGAGATCCAGCAGCGGACCCCACAGGCTTTCGACCACCTCGGCGGATGACCGCTCCGAGGTCACGCTGACATTGACGACGTAAATGGGGCGGCCCTCCAGGACGACCGGCGTGGCGAGCGCAGTCACTCCCGGCTGCCAGGTCGCAAAGCAATATTGCCGTCTTTGAATACTGCTGGCGGCGCCGGCAATTTCCTGCTCGATCAGCGGCCATCGTTTGCGTCCCTTGGCTTTCAATTCGGCCAGCAGCGCCGACTTCTCGGGCTCCTTGGCGACGGCCAGAAACGCCCGACCTAAAGCCGTGAGCTCGATGGGCACCCGATGTCCGGAGACCACGGCACGCTGGGACGCCCGGCTATTGAAGCGCACGGACTCCAGGTACACCATCTCGTCGCCATCTCGCACTGCGAGACCGACATTGATGCGCATGCGCCGAGCCAGCGCCTTCATGAGCGGCGTGGTGACGCGCACAACGGACGATCCCGTGCGTATGGCATGACCGAGGCTGAGCACCGCGGCGCCAAGCCGGTAGGCCCGCTGCACCGGGTCATGTTCGAGATAACCGACCCGAACAAGAGTTTGCGTCAGCCTGCTGACGGTCGCCGGAGACAGTCCCGTTCGTTCCGACAGCTCGCCGTTGCCGAGCAGCTCGGCTCCCGGCCTGAACGCCCTGAGCAACGCCACGCCCCGTTCGAGCGAACGATTGGCCGGCGCCTTCCGTGGAACAAAGCGTGCCGCGTCCATGCTGGCGATCCAATCCGGGTTCCTAGCCGTTCAATAGAACAATCCCTCCAATTCCACCAGTTGGAAATGATGGGGCGGCGGCCGGTCCCGGTTCTGCTAGTGGCTTGGGTGAGGCGGCCTTGGCCTACCTCCGAGAGCGGCACGACTGAGATGCCGCGGTTAAACCCATTGGAGGTAAGCATGTCCAGGACGCGCACGACGCAACGACCCGCGACCGGTTCCGTAGCCCAGGCTTCGCCACATCGGCCAAAACTCCCGCTTCACCACATGATCGCGTCCGCGCTAATGGGTGCCTTGATGGTCGCGGGATCGGTGCCTGCTCGCGCCGAATACCCCGAGAAGATCATCAAGCTCGTGGTTCCCTTCGCAGCCGGCGGCGGGACCGACATCGTTTCCCGGACGCTGGCGCAGGCAGTCTCGACCGACTTGAAGAAGTCGATGATCGTCGAGAATCGGCCAGGCGCGGGCACAATCCTCGGCACCCAGGCCGTCGCGACTAGCGATCCGGACGGCTACACGCTGCTGATGGCCACCTTTGCCCATGCCGTCAATCCAAGCCTGAATGCCAAGCTCCCGTTCGATCCGCACAAGGACTTCGCGCCGGTTTCATTGATCGCAAGGTCGTTCAATATCGTGGTGGTCAGCCCCTCGTCGAACATCAAGTCGATTGCCGACCTGATAGCTGAAGCCAGGAAAAATCCGGACAAGATGAACTACGGCACGTTCGGTATCGGAACATCGGCTCATCTCGCCGGCGAGCTGTTCAACGTCATGGCCAATGTGAAAATGACCACGGTGGCCTACAAGGGCGCCGCACCTGCGATCAGCGATCTGCTCGGCGGGCAGATTCAAGTGATGTTCACAACAGTGGCGAGCGCCGGGGCGCTCGTCGAGTCCGGACAGCTGCGCGCCATTGCGGTGACCTCACCGGAGCGCTCGCCGGCCTACCCCAATATTCCGACCGTGGCGGAATCCGGCGTCCCGGGTTATGCGGCGGAGTCGTGGTACGGCCTGTACGCACCTGCGAAAACACCGGCACCGATCATCGACCGCCTGAACAAGGCGACCAGAGATGCGGTCAGCGCCGGCGCATTCAAGCGCCTCGAAACCAATGAGGGGCTCATCATGGTGGGCAGCTCACCCGCGGAACTGGACGCGTATGTGCACAGCGAGGAGATCCGCTGGGCCAAGCTGATCAAGGACGCCAACATCAAGGCCGAATAATTTCCGACCGGCAATCCCTGCGGATCGCCTGCGATTTGTCCCGCGACGATTTCTACAAACGACGATGAAAGAGAAACATATGACCGGTCTTGTCCAACTATCGATCGATGACGGCGTTGCGATCATCACGCTGCATCGGCCCGAAGTCCGCAATGCGATCAATGACGAGATGCGGGCCGAGCTGATATCCATCATCGAGCAGGTCGGGAATGACAACGCCGTTCGCGCGGTCGTCTTGACTGGCAGCGGCCAGTCGTTCTGCTCCGGCGGCGACGTCGGCGGGATGAAAGAGCGGCTTGCGGTCCCGGCCGGAGACGTCGCCTTCAATGGCTGGCGTCGGCAGCAGCGAACACACAAAGGCGTGGCGGCGTTGCACGGCCTCGGCAAGCCGACCATCGCCGCAGTCAACGGCGCTGCCGCGGGGCTCGGCTGCGATATGGCACTGGCCTGCGATTTCATCGTCGCATCCGAAGAGGCCGTCTTCATGATGAGTTTCATCAAGAGGGGGCTCGTTTCCGACGGCGGCGGCATGTATTTTCTTCCCCGCCGCGTCGGACTGTCCCGCGCCAAGGAGCTCATCTTCACGGGGCGCTCGGTCGCGCCGACGGAGGCGCTCGATATCGGTCTGGCAGACCGCGTCAGCCCCGCCGCCACGCTTGTGAGCGATGCTGCAGCGTGGGGACGCGAGCTCGGGCGCGGCTCCAGCGCGGCGATCGCGTTGTCGAAAGCCATTCTGGACCGCACCTTCGAAACCGCCGAGGAGCAGGTGTTTGCCCTCGGGCGTGAGGCCCAGGCGATCTGCTACACCACCGCCCAGCATCACGACTCCGTAGCCGCATTTCTCGACAAGTCAAAGCGTCGGGAGCGTTGACATGAAGTCGCTGGATCGCCTGATCAGCCCCCGCAGCGTCGCCATCATCGGCGCGTCGACCGACGCCGGCAAGCTGACCGGCCGGCCGCTCGCCTTCCTCGAGAAGTACGGCTACGCCCACGAAATTCTGCCGGTCAATCCGCGCGTCTCGTCGATCGGTCGCCATCCCTGCTTCGCGGACGTTAAGGCGCTTCCGCACGCGCCTGACGTGGCGATTGTGCTGGTAGGTTCAAGCCGCGTCGTCAATATCGTCCGCGATCTCGCCGCGATCGGAACCGGCGCCGCCATCGTGCTAGCCGGCGGCTTCGGAGAGAGCGGTCCGGAAGGTGTGCAGCGGCAGCAAATGCTCAAGGAGGCCGCGGGCACCATGCGCATCCTCGGGCCCAACACGATCGGGCTGGTCAATGTCACCGACGGCGTTGTGCTGTCTGCAAGTGCCGCGCTTGGGGTCAACGCACTGCTTCCCGGTTCTACCGCGCTGGTATCGCAGAGCGGCGGCATCCTCGGCTCCCTGCTCTCGCGCACCGATGCGCTCGGCATCGGATTTTCGAAGCTGATCGCTACCGGTAACGAGGCGGATGTCGATGTGTCGGATCTGATAGAGTATCTGATCGACGACCCCGCGACAAAAGTGCTGGCGCTGTATCTCGAAGGCCTGCGCAAGCCCCAGCAGTTTCGCGACGCCGCGCTCCGAGCGGCGAAAGCGGGCAAGCCGATCGTCGCATTCAAGGTCGGGCGGTCGTCCGCAGGCGCTCAGTCGGCGGTCTCCCACACCGGCGCCCTGGCGGGCTCCGATGCAGCCTACGACGCATTATTCAAACAGCTCGGCATCATCAGGGCTGAGCGGTTCTCGGACCTGCTCGACTTTCCGCTGGTCCTCGGTGGCGGCCGTCATCTGGCGGGGCGGCGTCTGGCCGTGATCACCTCCACGGGGGGCGCAGCCAGCCTGGTGGCGGATGCCGCCGGTCTCGCGGGTTTCGACGTGCCGGCTCCCGAGCCGGCAACTGCCCAACGCCTGAACGCCCTTGCCATCCCCGACGCGGTGCTCGACCGCAATCCGATCGATGTGACCCTTGCCGGGGTCACGCCGCAATACTTTCGCGGAGTCATTGAGGCCGTTCTGGAAAGCGCGTCCTACGATGCGGTCGCAGTCATCCTCGGATCGTCCTCGATGACCCAGCCCGAGATTGTCGGCGAGCCATTGCGCGAATGCTTTGCCCGGTTCGACAAGCCGATCATCGCCTTCGCCAGCCCGCACGCGCCGGACGCCGTGCGGCATTTCAATCTGGCGGGCATTCCGACTTTTGCAGCACCGGAATCGTGCGCCGCAGCCCTGTCGGCGTTGTGGCGCTGGCAGAATGCTCCTGCCCCGGCACCGACCATCGTTGCGGAGAAAAAACCGTCCGACGCCGGCATCCTGGCGATGCTGCGGCCCGGCCCGCTCAATGAATATGAGAGCAAGGCGTTGTTCGCAAAGTTCGGAATGCCAATCGCGCGCGAATTCTGTGCCCAGACCCCCGTGGAAGCACAGGCATGCGCCGGCCGTTTTGACGGCAACGTCGTGGTCAAGGTTCTTTCGCGTGATGTCCTCCACAAGTCTGACGTCGGCGGCGTGGCCGTGAACATTGCCACGGCCGACGTCACCGCAGCCTGCAAGCGCATGGCCGGCGCATTCACGGCGGCAACCGGCCTGGCGCCGGAGGGCTTCCTGGTGCAGGAGCTGGCCAAGGGCGTCGAGCTGATTATCGGCTTCAAGGCAGATGAACAGCTCGGCCATTGCATCCTGCTCGGGATGGGCGGAGTCGCCGCCGAACTGTACAAGGATACGTCACTGCGGCTGGCGCCGATCACGCGAAATGACGCGCGCGAGATGATCGACGAGTTGAAGTCTGCTCCGCTTTTGAAAGGCTATCGCGGCCGTCCCGAGGCGGATATTGATGCCTTGCTGGATGCGTTGATGGCTTTCTCGGATATGGTCGGCACCATCGGCGACCATCTTCTGGAGGCGGAGATCAACCCGCTGTTCGTGGGAGCGAAAGGCAATGGCGTTCGCGCCGCGGATGGCGTCGTGGTGGTGAAGGCGCCGGAGTGCTGACGGCCGTAGCGCGATGCCGGCTAAGCGCCCGGCATCGCGTGGCGCGCGTTGAAGAACAGCTCCACCAGCGCCCCCTTGGTGCCGAACAGCGCAAAAATATATTCGGGCAGCGCGATGTCCATCTCCGACACCACGACTTTCGCGATGCGGTCCGTCCGGCTCGAGCCGTGCTCCCACAGGAAGCCGACGCCGAGCCGGTTGGCGACCGCCTCCAGCATGCCTTCCCGGCTGTTGACGACAATGGCCGGTTCCGGCCGCAACCCTGATGCGCGGAATGCCTTGTCGACGATGCGCTGGGTCGACGAATTGCGCGTGCGAAACACCAGCGGATATTGCATCAGGCCGGTGATGGACATCTGCCCTTGCACATTGAGCGGATGTTCGGGATGGCATATCGCGACCACCCGCTGACTGAGGCAGACCTCGCAGCGGAACCGGCGATCCTGCGGCACCTCGGGGAGCACGGCGACATCGACGCGCTGGTCGGTCACCGCAGCCATGATTTCCGACCAGTTGCCGATTTCGATGCGGACCTGGATCTTCGGGTAAAGTGCCTTGAAGGCCGAAATGAGCGCCATTCCCGGCATCGAATTGCCCAACCCGACGCGCAACTCACCTCCGGCAAGTTCCTCGCGCTGTTCGAGAATGCCGATCGCATCGGCTTCCATCGCCGCCAGCCGGCTGGTCGTGGCGTACAGCTGGCGACACAGCGGGGTCGCCATCAGATGATGGCCGTGGCGGTCGAACAGCTTCACGCCGAAGTCGGCCTCAAGGTCGCGGACCAGCTGGGCGATCGAAGGCTGCGAAACACCGAGACGTCTTGCTGCGGACGAAAAATTGCCGGTTTCGAACACGGCATTCACGGCGCGCATGCGCGCCGACGTCAAAGCCACGATTTTGCGCCTTCTGCCTGACAACAGCGGTATGGCGGAAACCAACAAAGGAGACCGTTGGATTCAACATAGGAAACTCCTTTGACTGTTATGTGACTGTCAACTCCGCCTCTTAACCATCGCCCGTTGCTGCATTGCAATCGGGGTACGGACGATGGCCAGAATAGAACTCAGCGCGATCCGCAAATCGTTCGAATCGACGGACGTCCTGAAGGGCGTCGAGCTTTCGATCGAGGACGGCGAGTTCATCTCGCTGGTCGGCCCCTCCGGCTGCGGCAAGTCCACGCTGTTGCGCATCATCGCCGGGCTGGAATCACAAACCTCCGGCGAGGTGCGCATCGATGGCGCCCAGGTGGATGGAATACGCCCGAGCGCCCGCAACCTGGCGATGGTGTTCCAGTCCTACGCGCTCTACCCGCATCTCAGTGTGTTCGAAAACATCGCCGTTCCACTGCGCATGAAGCGCCTGTCGGCCTTTCAGCGGCTGCCGCTGCTCGGACGACTCATCCCGGGGCGGCGTCACACCGAACGCGGCATCAGCGCGGACGTGGAGAAGGTCGCCGCGCAGCTCGAAATCTCGCCGCTGCTGCACCGCAAGCCGGGCCAGCTGTCCGGCGGACAACGCCAGCGCGTGGCGGTCGGCCGCGCCATCGTGCGCCAGCCGGTGGCGTTCCTGTTCGACGAGCCATTGTCGAACCTCGACGCCAAGCTCCGCGTCCACATGCGCGCCGAAATCGCCCAGCCGCATCGCCGGCTGAAAACCACCTTCATCTATGTCACCCACGACCAGGCCGAGGCCATGACCATGTCCGGACGGATCGCGGTGATGATCGCGGGCGAACTCGTGCAGGTCGGCACGCCCACGGACGTCTACGAGAATCCGCGCGACATCCGCGTCGCGGAGTTTGTCGGCAGCCCGAAGATCAATGTTCTGCCGGGCGCCATCCGTACCGATGGCGGCCTTGAAGTCTTCGGCCGCAGCCTCGCTTTGTCGACAGCGGGGGCCGCCGGCGTATGCAGGATCTGCGTGCGTCCGGAGCGGATCGAACTCGGCACAGGCCCGTTCGCCGGCCATGTCGTGCATCTCGAAAACATGGGCTCCGAGGCGTTCGTCCACATCGGTATCGACGGCATGGACGCTCCGCTCGTCGCCCGGATCAATGATCCCCGGCACTTGCCCGAGATCGGCAGTTCGATTGCCTGCGGCTTCGCCCCCGACGCCGTGCGCGCGTTCGACTCCGGCGGCAAACGCATCGACGCCGTCGGCCAGGCGAGGCTCGAGCGGGTGCGGGAGATCGCCCTTGTCTGACGCCGCACTGACACTGGCCGGAAGCACGGCCGACCGCACGATGTCGATAGCACGCATCGGCATGCGCCGGACGGGCGCATCGCGGACCGCGCTGCTGCTGGTCGCGCCCGCGGCAGTGCTGATAGCCATCGTGCTGCTTGGCCCGCTGGCCAGCGTGCTGGCATTGTCCTTTACCGACTACCAGCTCGGTGCCCCGTCCTTCTCCTGGATCGGCATGGCCAACTACCAGGAGATGATGGCCGACAAGGTGTTCTGGATATCGCTGCGCAATACCCTGACCTACGTCGCGATCGTGGTTCCGGGCTCGGTAGCACTCGGGCTCGGCATCGCGCTGCTGATCCAAAGCGGGACCAGCCTGCGCAGCCGGTACCGCACCATCTATTTTCTGCCGGTGATGGCCACCCTGATCGCCATGGCCATCGTCTGGGAGTTCATGCTGCATCCGCAATTCGGACTGGTGAACGGCGCTTTGCGCGGCATCGGCATCCAAGGCTACAGCTGGCTGCAGGATCGCCATACGGCGCTGTATTCGCTCTGCGCGATCGGTATCTGGCAGGCCGTCGGCTTCAACATGGTGCTGTTTCTCGCCGGCATCGTGTCGATCCCCAGGCAACTCTATGACGCCGCCGAGATCGACGGCGCGGCCAGCGCGTGGTCGCGGTTCCGGCTGGTGACATGGCCGATGCTCGGTCCCGTGACTGCCTTCGTCGTGGTGATCAGCGGCATCCGCTCGTTTCAGGTCTTCGATACGGTGCAGGTCCTGACCAAGGGCGGACCGTCGAAATCGTCCGAGGTGCTGATCTACACCATGTACACCGAGAGCTTCGAATTCTTCCGTTCCGGCTACGGCGCGGCGCTCACGGTCGTGTTCCTGATCTTCGTCCTGCTGCTGACGCTGGTGAAGTCTTTCCTCGCCGACCGCGGAGCGCACGACGCATGAAGCCGCATCCCCGATTTTCACCCTGGGCCCTCGCCCGCCACGCGGTGCTGCTGGGCGGCGCGCTCGTCATCCTGATGCCCTTCATCTGGATGATCTCCACCGCATCGAAACCGCAGACCGAGATCTTCTCCAGCAGCGTGCACCTGATTCCGCAGACCTTCGCGCTGTGGGACAATCTGCGCACCGCCTTCGTCAAGGCCGACCTGTGGCGCATCCTGCTCAACGGACTGATCGTCACGGTATCGATCTTCGTTCTCCAGATTCTGGTGGCGCTGCCGGCCGCCTATGCGCTTGCCAAGCTGCGTTTCCTCGGACGCGACACGTTGTTCGCGCTGGTGGTGTTCTGCATCCTGATCCCGCCGCAGGCGACCGCGATCCCGCTGTTCCTGCTGCTGCATCAGCTCGGCCTGCTGGACAGCTATGCGGCACTGATCCTCCCGTTCACGATTTCGGTGTTCGGCATCTTCCTGATGCGGCAGTTCTTCAAGACCGTGCCCGATGACCTGATCGACGCGGCGCGAATGGACGGCCTGTCCGAATTCGCGATCGTCTGGCGAGTGATGCTGCCAACCGCCATTCCCGCGGTGACGGCCTTCGGAATCTTCTCGGTGGTGGCGCACTGGAACGACTATTTCTGGCCACTGATCGTCATCAACAGCGAGCAGTTGCGGACCCCGCCACTCGCCGTCGCCAACTTTCGCAACAACGAGGCCGGCACGGATTTCGGACCGCTGATGGCCGCCGCCCTCGTCATCATCACCCCGCTCGTCATCGCCTTCCTGCTCGCGCAGCGCCGCTTCATCGAAGGCATCACCATGACCGGCATCAAGTAAGTCACCACACCCCACACCCAGGAGACGACAATGCTCAGAAAATGGATTGCCGCGGCCGCGATCGTGTTCGCTGCCGGCGCCGCGCAGGCGCAAACCCAGACCGAAATCACGATCCAGTATCCCTATCCGGAACTGTTCACCGAAACCCACAAGCGCATCGCCGAGGAATTCGCCAAGATCCGCCCGGACATCAAGATCGTCATGCGGGCGCCCTATGAATCCTATGAAGACGCCACGCAGAAGGTGCTGCGCGAGGCGGTGACCAAACAGATGCCCGACGTTTCGTTCCAGGGGCTCAACCGCGTTCGCGTTCTGGTCGACAAGAACATCCCGGCGGAAATGGATGGCTACATTGCCGCCGAAAAGGATTTCGACAAGCAGGGCTTCCATCAGGCGATGTATGACATCGGCACCGCCAGCGGCAAGGTCTACGCGCTGCCCTTCGCGATCTCGCTGCCCATCGTCTACCTCAACATGGATCTGGTGAAGCAGGCCGGCGGCGATCCCGCCAATCTGCCGAAGACCTGGGACGAACTGATCAAGCTTGCCGCGAAGATCAAGGCGCTCGGTCCCGACATCAACGGCATCACCTATGCCTGGGACATCACTGGAAACTGGCTGTGGCAGGCGCCGGTGTTCGCGCGCGGCGGCACGATGCTGAACGCCGACGAAACCAAGGTGGCGTTCGACGGTCCGGAAGGTAAGTTCGCAATCAAGACGCTGGCGCGTCTGGTGACCGAAGGCGGCATGCCCAACCTCGACCAGCCGTCGATGCGAGCCACCTTCGCCGCCGGCAAGACCGGCATCCACATCACCTCGACCTCTGATCTCAACAAGACCACGCAGATGATCGGCGGCAAGTTCGAGCTGAAGACGCACATCTTCCCCGATGTGGTATCTCCCGCTGGCCGACTGCCGGCCGGCGGCAACGTCGTGATGATCCTGGCCAAGGACAAGGCCAAGCGCGACGCGGCCTGGGAAGTCGTGAAGTTCTGGACCGGCCCGAGGGGCGCGGCGATCATGGCCGAGACCACCGGTTACATGCCGCCCAACAAGATCGCCAACGACGTCTATCTGAAGGATTTCTACGTCAAAAATCCGAACAACTTCACCGCGGTCAGCCAGCTTCCGCTGCTCACCAAGTGGTACGCGTTCCCCGGCGACAACGGTCTCAAGATCACCGATGTGATCAAGGACCACCTCAACACTATCGTCTCCGGCGCACGTGCCAAGGAGCCGGAAGCGGTGCTCGTCGACATGGCCGCCGATGTGCAGAAGCTGCTGCCGAGGACGTCCGCGCAGGCGCGCTGACCTCGGCAATCTCTCAACCATCCGTTCGTCAAACAGCGGAACGCCACGAGCGCTCCGCGAACAGCCTTCAAGGGACCATGCTGCGATGAAATTCGTTATTCTGACCGACACCCATTTCGTCGCGCGTGGCCGCAATATCTATGGGCTTGATCCGGCCGAGCGGCTCGCCGCGGCGATCGAGCGGATCAACCGCGATCATCCGGATATCGCCTTCGTCATCGTCACCGGCGACCTCGCCCATTGGGGCGAGGATCCAGCCTATGAAAATCTCGCCGCAGAGCTCAGCCATCTGGTGGCGCCGACCATCCTGCTGATGGGCAATCACGACAAGCGCGATGCCTTCGGCCGTCACTTCCCGGGCGTGGCCCGCGATGCCGACGGCTTCGTGCAATCCATGCAGGTGTTCGACGCCGCGACGGTGGTCACGCTCGACACCCTGAACGAGGCGGCACCCAACCATGAGGGCCTGCTGTGCGAGGCGCGGCTGGCGTTTCTTGAAAATGCGCTGGCGTCCGCGCCGGAGGACCGGCCGTTGCTGCTGTTCCAGCACCATCCGCCGTTCGACAGCGGCCTGCGTTACATGGACACGATCCGGCTGGCCAATCCCGAGGCTGAATGGGACGTCATCGCGCGCACCCGCAAGCCAGACTACCTGTTCATGGGCCACCTGCACCGGCCGATCGCAGGAGTCTGGCGCGGCATCCCGTTTCATATCCAGCGCGCTCTGGCGCATCAGGTCGCATTCGATCTGGAGACCGCCAATCACATCCCGGGATCGCACGAGCCGCCGGACTACGCCCACGTGACGGTGGATGACGGACATATCGTCATTCACCAGTGCTCGTTCCTCTACGATGGACCGGTCTTCTCGCTGCAGGATCAGGCGGCACTGAACCGCGCCTGACGCGGCGGCGCGGCTTTAGCGCGTCGGCTTCGACCAGTTGCAGATGCCGCCGGAGCGACACGGCCATACCTGGATGCGGGTGTCCGAGGCCTGGGCGTCGAGCGGATTGCCGCGCGACCGGGCCAGTTTACGGCGCGGGCCGACCTGTGGCTTCGCCACAGGCGCGCGGGCCGCCTGCGTTGCGGGAGTGGCCGCGGCGGCCACAGGGGCCGGATCGGCCCTGGCTTCCACCGGTACCGCCTCGAACTGCGCCGGCGGCCCGAGCGGCTTCGGCGACAGCGCGGCGCGATTGAGGTCGAGGCGGAAGAACTCATCGGGACGGTAATTGTCAGCGCGCACGGCGCTACCGCCGAGCAACAACGCGCCGAGCGACGCCGCAACCAGAACTCCAGAAATCAGACGCTTCGCACTCATCACACGCCTCCTGACGCCGGCCGGCGACGGAACTACTCGCTTCTCAAATGTAGGCAGCGACGTCGGCAGTGCCAGCCCGGGGCGCCCCCCGGCGATGCGCCGGGACGCCGTAAATCCCTTGGAGCGTTAACGGCGCATTCGGCTGATTGATCCACCGCAATGCCTGGGGCTGTACCCGAGCGGATGCTGGCGGAAAATTCACCCTTGGAGAATGCCATGACCGCGCACGTCCAGCCCCCGGTGTCCCGAACCCTGATCGAGCGCCTGACCGATTGGCTGCAACGTCGCCGCGGCATCGGCGAGATGAGCCAGCTCGACGCCGCCGAGTTCGCCCGCATCGCCAGCGAGCTCGGCCTGGCGCCGCGCGAGCTCGACGCGCTGGTCCACCGCGGCCCGCACGCCGCCGACGAGATGCCGAAAATGCTGCGTGCACTTGGCTTTACCGAGGAATCCATCGCGAAAATCCAGCCCCCGCAGCGTCAGGAAATGGAACGGGCGTGTTCGCTGTGTCAGCACAAGATCGCTTGCGGCAAGGACCTCGCCGCCAACGCGGTCGCCGACCACTACGAATCCTATTGCAACAATGCCGACACCATCAACGATCTGGCACGCACATTACGCTGACGCCCGGGCTTGCCGCTGAACGGTCGCCGTGCACGGTAAGGTTGATTGGTTAGGTTAAGCGGCGGTTTGCGTTGCAGCGGGTGACCGAACCGATACGGTTCGGCTGTCGGGCAGAACGGGTGCGAAGTCGCTTTCCACCCCGATTTTAATTGCACGGCACGGGACCGTCGTTTTTTTGCGCGTCGACGGTCCCACCCCTTTGGCCGGATCATTATCGCTTGACCGTCCGTCTCACGGGCCCCCGCGCAGCTTGATCCGTCTCAGCGGTTGCGCTTCGGTGCCGCCGGGACCGGGAAAGGCGCAAATGCGAAATCTGGGGATCGCGGCTGCCGCCGCCTTGCTGCTGGCGGGCTGCGCGTCCGTCACGCGCGGAACGACCGAAAACATTTCGATCTCGACGACGCCATCCGGCGCGCAGGCCGACGTGGCGGGGCTCGATATCCCGACCTCCTGCGTCACGCCCTGCGTGGTTCAGGCCAATCGCAATGCCGACATCACCGTAACGGTGAGCAAGCAAGGCTTCGAGCCACAGATCATCCCGCTGACCAAGGAAGTGCCCGGCAGCGGCGCTGCGGGCTTTGCCGGCAATATTCTGGCCGGCGGCATCATCGGCATGGGCGTCGACGCCGCGACCGGCGCCGCCCAGGATCACAAGCCGAACCCGGTCATCGTCACGCTGCAGCCGATCGCGCCGCCGGCGCCGCCGCCACGGCGCGCCGCACCAAGGCCGGCTCCCGCCAAGCCAAAGCCGGTGCCGGTCAGCTAACCGGCGATCTGCTCCAATCTCACGACATCGACCAGATGATCCGGCATCCCTTCGGCGAGTTCGACCACGTGCCGGTGATGTGTGAAGATGATCACCTGACGCTGCCGGCCGACGCTCGCCAGTAGCTGCAAAGACGCCGCGGTCCGCGTCTCGTCGAAGCTGGTGAGCAAGTCGTCTCCGATGAACGGCAGGGCCTCGCCCGCCCGGCGTTCCAGCAGGGCCAGGCGCAGCGCCAGGAACGGCTGATCGCGCGTGCCTTCGCTGAGACCCGCGACCGGCACACGCTCGTTGTCCGTTCTGGCGGCGACGAGGACAGGTTGGTCGTCATTGCCGTAGTCGACGCCAAGACCCGCGAACATCGCGCCGGTCGCCAGCGCGAACAACTCGCTCGCCCGCGCGATCAGCGGATCCTGCACCAATGCCCGGTGCCGCTCGATGGCGATTGCCGCCAGCCGCGCCGCCGCGCTGCGCAGCAGCCAGCGTTCGGAGATCGCCACAAGCTCGGCGCCGGCTTCGGCCCGCTCGGCGGCGGCCGAAGCGGCGTCTCGGCCCCTGATCAACACCTCGGTCTCGCGTTCGCGCTGATGCAGTTGCGCCGAGACGGCCTTCATCTGGTCGAGCAATTGCTCCAGCCGCATGGTTTCGCGGTCGATGTCGCCAGGCAGAAGATCGACATCGAGCCCGGCCTGCTCGGCGCGCAGCGCGTCTTCATCGAGGCCATCGGCGACCTCCAGCAGATCTCGTCGCAGCGCCTCACGCTCCGTCTCCAGCGCATGGCGCATCGTCAGACGGTCGAGCGGCACGACGAGCATCGCCGCGTCGGCCGCGCCGAGCGCCGTACAGGCGTCGCGCAGCACGGTCTCGATGGAGCTGCGTTTCAGCAGCAGTGCGGCGCGGCTGTCGCCGCGCTTCACGCCGGCGTCGCGCAGCCGCTGGCAGGCATCGGCGGCCATGCGCATCTTCGACAGGCGGTCCGCGAGACCGGCAAGGACCTGCTGCGGATCTGCCCCGTTCAGGTCTGGCGCCACCCGCCGCATCACATCCGCGACGTCGCGATCGAACGCCGCAAGGTCGGCCTCGATGCTCGCGACACGGTGACCTTCACTCTCCCAGTTCAACTTCGGCACGGCCACCGACTGCCAGACGATGAGTGCCGCTTCCGCTTCGGCGGGCGAGGCTGACGCCGCGAGGCCGCCGATCGGCTTCAGCGCCGCCGGCCAGAGCCCAGCCAGTTCGCCACGCGCCTGCGTCGCCCGCGCAAGCGCTGCGTCTGCCTCGGCGAGATCACGCTCAGCACGCTGCCTCGCGACGGCACGCTCCCGGGCGTCGGCCCAGCCCTTCTGCAATTCATCAAGCCGGCTTTTTGCCTCGCGAAACAGGATCTCCGCGGGAAGCGCATGCTGTGGCGTGCGCCCCATGCTTTCCAGCAATACCATCACACCGGCCTTTTTGGCCGCCTGGCTCTCGGATAACGCATCGAAATCCGCCTGCTGCACATCCAGCGCAGTCTGCCGACGCACGATCTCGCTGACTCGCTCTTGCCAGCGCGCCATGTCCGCCGGGGAGCGCGGGATAATGCCCGACGCCGTCCAGATACTCCGCCACGCGGCTTCGGCCTCGATGCGGCGCGCCCTCAGACCGTCGCGTGCGGCTTTGATGCGATCATGCTCGCGGCGGCTCTGCTCCAATCGCTCCTGCAGCGCTTCGCGGCGCGCAGCGCGTTCGGTGTCGGTCAGCAGCCGGTCGGTAATGATGTCGATGGCCTTCGTCGCGGATTCGAGGTCCGCCAACCGAGCGTTGCGCACGGCGGCTTCGCCATCGAGCGCACCACGCAAGTGCTGCAGCCGGACATCGCGGTCCTGCCGCGCGTCTTGCAGATCGGCGCGGGTGGATACCGCGCCATCGTTCGACAACCGCGCCAGGTCGATCTCCGCAGCCTCGATCACATCAGTCGTACTGTCGACCAGATCGGCAAGGCGCCCGATCTCCTTGTCGCCCAGCTCCGCGGCTTGCGCATGAGCAGCGATCACTGCGGGGTCGGGTATCGGCAGCGCAGCAAGTCCGTCGAGATCGCCAGCCGGCGGATCGAGCGCCGCATGGGCGGTCGCGACATTCTTGCGTTCAATCTGCAACGCGGCGGCGGCGCGGTGCAGCCGGTCGGCGTGGGTCGGGATATCCGCCAGCGCCTCAAGCCGTTGCCGCAGCGGCTCCGGATCCGTAACCTTATGCGCGACTGCATCATCCGACGTGAAACTTTGCAGTTCGTGCAGCGCTCGTGCGCGCTTTTCTTCGGCGTCGCGCTGCGATCGCTCGGCGCCCTGGAGGCGGTCGATCAGGTCGCGCACCAGTGCCAGCGCGGCATCCGTCGGCAGGCGGTGCAGCAACTCGGTGTGCGATGGCAGGCCAAGCCGATGCGCGGCAGCATTCAGCGTTTCCTGCGCGGCGCGGTGCGCCTCGCGTCGTCGCGGCAGGTCCTCCATCGCCTTGCGCACGGCGCCAAGCCGTTCGCGCAGGGCGTCGATCGCCGCGCCGGCCGACAGCAGGCCGTCATCCACCGCCATCGTCGCGATCGTATTCGCATCCGTGGCGGCGGCGGCATCGAGCGCTGCGACCTCGCCGGCAACCGCGGCATCCGCCGTCAGCGCTGCGCGCCACGACTCCACTTTCGTTGCCGGCACGATCGGCAAGTCTGCAAGTTCGGTGAGCGCGTCGCCGAGCGCCTGCAGCCGCGCCAGTTTCGAGCGCACGCGCTGCGTTCGCTGCAGGCGCGCCAGGTTACGGCCGGTTGCGGCATGATCGGCGGTGAGCGCGGCAAGGTACTGCCGTGCCTCCTGCACCGCGGCCTCGGCGGCTTCCAGCGCCTCGCGGGTGACGACGGCGTCGCGCAACGCCTTATCGGCAGCGTCGAGACGATCGGCCGCGAGATAGAACGGCTTGCTCGCCGACTTGCGCGGCGTGAACAGCTCGTCGGCCTCCGTCTTCAGCCGCTCGCGCAACCGCGACAGCGCGGTCATGCCGGCCGATCCGGCGGCCAGCGTCTCGGCCAGGCTGCCGCCGGCGGCGAGCAGATCGTGACCGCCCTGACGCAACGCCAGCGCGGTCAGGCCAAACTCGCGGCTGAACGTGTCACGCAGCACTCCGTCGAGAAATGGCGCCAGGCAATCGTCCGGCAGCGGCTGGTCGTTGCCGTCCACCAGCGTGTTCTTGTTACCCTTGCGGCGACGCACCGACAGGGTCCGCCCGTCGGAATGGCGCAAGTCGCCCCCGATCCGCAGCGTCTTGCTGTCGTGCCTGAAATCGTAGTCCGTCCGGCCGCCAAAGCCGAACAGTAGATCGGTGATTGCCGACAGCGCCGACGTCTTGCCGGCCTCGTTGGCGCCGAGCACCACATGGAGCGATGCATCCGGACGAAATGCCAGCGCGCGATCGGTTAAGGCGCCGTAGCGTTCCAGAGTGAGCCGTTCGATCCTCACGACGCCAGTTCCCCCGTGAGGTAGGCCCGCGCATCGGCCGCGAGCTTTTGCAGCAGTTCGGATTGATTTGCCGGGTCGTCGCGCAGGTCGCGCGGCAGCTTGTCGGAGACCGTCTTCATCAACTCGGCCAGCGCCGCAGCAAATTCCGGATCGTCGGCTGCGGCGCTCAGGAGATCCTCGACGCCGAGACTGTCTGCCGCCGACAACGGCGTCGCCATGCGGGGCGGCATCGACGTCGCCAGCTTGACCTGCTCGACCCAGCAATCCCCGGCAATGCGGAAACCGATGGCACGCGCCTCGTCGAGCAGGAACTCGCGCCGCGCCACCAGCTGGTTGTGCATCGTCGTGATGCCCGCCAGCGTGAGCCGCACGGCCAGCGGGCGCCCTTCGCTGCGACCGTGCAGCTCGCCGAGCATCGCGCCGATGCGGTCGGTGACGTCGCTTTCCTGCGCGAGACCGGACACATCGATGGATTCATGCGCCCAGCGCGCGCCGTCGAACACCAGCGGCTCCACGGCGACGATGCGGCCGTCCTCGACGGTGACACGCATCGCGCCTTTCGGGCCGGTCTCGCGAATGCTGCGGCCCTGCAGGTTGCCGGGATAGACAACCCAGGGATCCCTGCTCACGATCTCCGCGGCATGGACATGGCCCAGCGCCCAGTAGTCATAGCCGAACCGGCGCAGGTCATCGACGGTGCACGGCGCGTAACCGTCATGGCCGCGCGTTCCGTCCAACGAAGTGTGCAGCACGCCGATATTGAGCCAGCCCTCGCGGCGAGCCGGATAGGAGTCGACGAAATTGTCCAGCACAAGCCGGGTGGGAAAGCTGCGGCCATGCAAGGCGACGCGGTGAGCATCGAGCGCGATGGTCTCCGCCTTGCGCGACGAGAAGAATTTTACGGAGTCGGGATAGGGCAGCGAGCGCGACATGCCGCTTTCGAAATCGTGGTTGCCCTTGACGATGACAGTCGGGATGCCGGCGCGGTGCAGTGCACCGATGGCGCGGACAAAGAACAACCCGGTGCTGACGTCGCGCCAGTCGCCGTCGAACACGTCGCCGGCGATGATCAGGAACGCCGCCTTGCTGTCGATGGCTTCGCTGACCAGCGCTTCCACCGCCCGGCGGCCGGCATGGGCGAAGCGCTCGGCCACCGCTCTGTCCTTGAGGCCGAGGCCGGCCAGCGGACTGTCGATGTGCAGGTCGGCGGCGTGAATGAAGCTGAAGCGCATGATCGTTGACGTTTCCATCCGCGGCAGATCCCGGATCGGGACGGCCTGTCGGAACCGCGCAAGTTGATCCATGCGGGTTCGGCGCAACCCCTTTTAGGGAGAAATCCCGTCCGCGATCAAGCCGGCAACCGGTCCGTCCGGCTCGGCTGCGCAGGCCGGGCGCTTCCTGGCCGGTGCGGGCGACATATTCAGTGTAGCCGCCGCCATATTGATGGATGCCGTCGGGCGTCAGCTCCAGCACCCGGTTCGACAGCGCGGCGAGAAAATGCCGGTCATGCGACACGAACAGCATGGTGCCTTCATATTGCGACAGCGCGGCGATCAGCATTTCCTTGGTCGCCATATCCAGATGGTTGGTCGGCTCGTCGAGCACCAGGAAATTCGGCGGATCGAACAGCATCTTGGCCATCACCAGCCGCGCCTTCTCGCCGCCCGACAGCACACGGCAGCGCTTCTCGACGTCGTCGCCGGAAAATCCGAAGCAGCCGGCCAGCGCCCGCAAGGACCCCTGCCCGGCCTGCGGGAAGGAATCTTCGAGATTCTGGAACACGGTGCGCTCGCCGTCGAGCAGGTCCATAGCGTGCTGCGCGAAGTAGCCCATCTTGACGCTGCCGCCGAGCGCCACCGTACCGTTGTCGGGCTTCGTGGAGCCGGTAACCAGCTTCAGCAAGGTCGACTTGCCGGCGCCGTTGATGCCCATCACCGCCCAGCGCTCTTTTCGCGCGACCATGAAATCGAGGCCCTGATAGATCGTCCGGCTGCCATAGCCCTTGTCGACACCCTTCAGGCTGACCACGTCGTCGCCCGAGCGCGGCGCCGGCAGGAAGTCGAACGACACCGCCTGGCGCCGCTTCGGCGGCTCGACGCGTTCGATCTTGTCGAGCTTCTTCACCCGGCTCTGCACCTGCGCGGCATGCGAGGCGCGCGCCTTGAAGCGCTCAATGAATTTGATCTCTTTCGACAGCATGGCCTGCTGGCGCTCGAACTGCGCCTGCTGCTGCTTCTCGCTGAGCGCGCGCTGCGCCTCGTAGAATTCGTAGTCGCCGCCATAGGTAGTCAGCGAGCCACCGTCGATCTCCACCACCTTGGTGATGATGCGGTTCATGAACTCGCGGTCATGCGAGGTCATCAGCAGCGCGCCATCATAGCCCTTGAGGAAGGCTTCCAGCCAGATCAGGCTTTCCAGATCGAGATGGTTGGAGGGTTCGTCGAGTAGCATCACGTCCGGACGCATCAGAAGAATGCGGGCCAGCGCCACGCGCATCTTCCAGCCGCCGGACAGCGCGCCGACGTCGCCATCCATCATCTCCTGGCTGAAGCTGAGGCCGGACAGCACTTCACGGGCCCGGCCTTCCAGCGCGTAGCCTTCGAGTTCCTCGAAGCGCGCCTGCACCTCGCCGTAGCGTTCGAGGATCTGCTCCATCTGGTCCGCCTGATCGGGATCGCCCAGCGCGTGTTCGAGTTCCTTCAGCTCGGCGGCCACCACGCTGACCGGGCCGGCGCCGTCCATCACCTCGACCACCGCGCTGCGGCCGAACATTTCGCCGACGTCCTGGCTGAAATAGCCGATGGTGATGCCGCGATCGGCAGAGACCTGGCCTTCGTCAGGCGGTTCCTGGCCGGTGATCATGCGGAACAACGTTGTCTTGCCGGAGCCGTTGGGGCCGACCAGGCCGATCTTCTCGCCCCTGTTGAGCGCGGCCGAGGCCTCGATGAACAGGATCTGGTGGCCGTTCTGCTTGGAAATGTTGTCTAGGCGAATCATGGCTCAGAACCTGGAATGGAAGGAGTTTCGGCCGCCCTTATGCCATATGCTGCGGCTGCGAAGAATGTTTCTGGCGTCAGGCGAGCAGTTTCGTGGCCCGGCACCGATCTGCCAGGCATAATTTAGGTGAATCAAATACTTATATGACACGCATCGCTTCAGCGCGGGGTGGCAACGATGACCCGCGCGCCGCTTTCGGCAAGACGCCTGCGCTGCTCCTCGGACGCACCGGCATCGGTCACCAGGGTCCACCGCGACGGCAGCGGCGCCCAGGCGATCTGCTCGGCACGGCCAAGCTTGCTGGCGTCGGCCAGAACGATGGCCTCCCTGGACTGCTCCATCATCAGCGATTTCAGGGCGACCTGCTCGAGATCCGCCTCGCACAACCCGCGGCCACCGACCACGCCATCCGCGCTCATGATGGCGCGGTCGGCGGTCATGCGGCGCAGCGCCTCGCTGGCGAGCGGCCCCATGGTGCTCATGCTGGTGCTGCGCAACACGCCGCCCAGCACGATCAGCTCGATGGCAGGCGCCTTGGCGAGAAAGGGCAGCAGAGCGAGATTGTTGGTGATGATGCGCAGGCGCCGTTGCAGCAGCAGACGGCCGAAGGCGGCCACCGTCGAGCCGGCATCGAGCACCAGGGTGTCGCCGTCCTCGATCAGGTCGAGCGCCGCCCGTGCAATGGCCTGCTTCTCGCTGCCGTTCACCGCCAGGCGCTGCTCCAGCGTCGTCTCGGCCGCCGGACCGGTGAGAATGGCGCCGCCATAGGTGCGTCGCACGGCGTTGGTCCGGGACAGATGCTGCAGATCGCGCCGCACGGTGGAGGCCGACACGTCGAAACGCCGGGCGAGATCGTCGACATCGATCTCGCCGCCGTTCAACGCGTCCAGCAGACGGGCGTGACGTTCTTTGCTGCGCATCGACATGGATTCTCGGACTCACGTTGAGTGTGTTGTAGGGTGGGCAAAGCACTTGCGTGCCCACCACACCCGATCCAGAACATCAATGGTGGGCACGGCGCAAGAGCGCCTTTGCCCACCCTACGATCGCAACGACCGCTTACGCCGCCTTGCTGCTCTTCGGCGCCAGCTCCGCGGCCTGCCGCAATGCCTCGATCAGGCTGCGCTCGTCGGCGATGCCCTTGCCGGCAATGTCGAAGGCCGTGCCGTGATCGACCGAGGTGCGGATCACCGGCAGGCCGACCGTGATATTGACGCCGGATTCCAGGCCGAGCACCTTGACCGGGCCATGGCCCTGATCGTGATACATGGCGACGACCATGTCGTAGTCGCCGCGGCCGGCCAGGAAGAACAGCGTGTCGGCCGGCAACGGGCCTTGCACATCCCAGCCCTTGGCCTTGCAGGCCTCGACGGCCGGCGTGATCTTCTCGGCTTCCTCGCCCTGACCGAACAGGCCGTTCTCGCCCGCATGGGGATTGATGGCGCAGACGCCGATCTTCGGATTGGCGATCCCCGCCTTGATCAGCACGTCATGGCCGCGCGTGATGACGCGCTCCACCAGACCCGGCTCGATCTTCCGGATGGCATCGATCAGGCCGATATGGGTGGTGACGTGGATGACACGCAGTTTTGGCGTGACCAGCATCATCGACACTTCCTTGGTGCCGGTCAGATGCGCCAGCAGCTCGGTGTGGCCGGGATATTTGTGGCCGGCGGCATGCAGCGCCTCCTTGGAGAGCGGCGCCGTGCAGATGGCCTGCGCAGCGCCCGACTGCACCACCTGGACCGCCTTCTCGATATAGCGATAGGCGGCCTCGCCCGCGATCGGCGACACCTGGCCGAACGGCAGATCGTCCGGCACGTTCTTCAGGTCGACGCATTGCACGGCCTTGGCGGCGAAGTCGGCATCCTCGGCGTTGACCAGCGAATCGACGTCGCGCTTCACGCCCACCATCGCCGCCGCCTTGCGCAGGCGCGCGGCATCGCCAATCACCAGCGGGTTGCAGATCTCGTTGGCGTAGGGCTGCGCCAGCGCCTTCATGATGACTTCGGGGCCGATGCCGGCCGGATCGCCCATGGTGATCGCAATGGTGGGACGGGTCATGCAAAACTTCCTTTGGTTCGAACGGCACGCAGCCGTTCGGCAATACGGATCAGGCTCTGGTCGTCGCCGAAAGCGCCGGCCTTGGTCGCGATCGGCACAGACAATGCACCCAGGGTGAGGCCGAGCGATACGCCCGGCTCGATCTCGTCGGCGAGGCGGATGCCATTGACGCCGAAGCGCGACAGCAGCGCCGCGGCGGTCTCGCCGCCGGTCGCCGCGAAGGCGCCGATCGCCGGCGCCACAGTTGCCAGCACGTCGGCGAGGCCCTGCGACAGTTGCGCTCCCAGCGACATGTCCGGCTTTTCATTCATCGTGATCTCGACCAGCGCATCGCCGCCGGTCAACAGACGCATCTTCACCGCCGCCGCCAATCTCGCGCGGTCGGCGCCTTCGCCGAGCAACGTGTCAGGCGACACCGGGAAATGTTCGACGGTGCCGGTCGCTGCCAGTTGGCGCGCCGCGTCGCGGGATGCGCCGGCCAGCGAGCCGACGACAATCAGCGTGCCGAGTGCACTGGTCGGAATGCGCAGCGGCTCGGCGTCGGTGTCGGCATCGAGGCCGGCCAGCGCGTGCGCGAGACCGGCGCTACCGATGAAGAAGGTCGAGGCCGAGGCGTGCAGGCTGGCCTCGGCGATCAGATGCAGGTCGTGATCGGTTTCGGCATCGCAGGCGGCGACCATGTCGCCTTCGGCCGCCATGCGGGCAAACGTGGATTTCAACTCGCCGCCGCGCACCATGGCGAGGCTGACTTTCTCGCCGCGAATGCCCGCCGAGGCGAGCACGTCGACCAGATCGGCGGTGGGATAGGTGTGTTCGCGCACCCAGACCTCGGCCGTCTCGAGCGCGCGCCCCTTGACGCGGATGCGTCCGTCGATGGTGGTCCGGCCGGTGGCCGGAAAGGCCGGCGCGAACACGCCGAAGGCCGGACCCGACTGCGACGTGAGATGCTTCAATGCGGAGACGATTTCCGCCGCCGGCTGTCCCCGCAGCGTCGAGTCGATCTTCTTGAACAGGATACGCCCCGGCTCGGACAACCGCGCCAGCACATCGGCATGGCGGCGGCCTGCGGCCTCGGCCGACAGCGCCCGGCTCGCGGCATCGTAGGCCAGCACCGGCAACTGGCGATCCGACGCGTCGGCCACATCGTCCCACATCACCGCCGCCGCCCGCCCTCGTCTGCCGAAGGCGATGGCGCAGTCTGCAGCACCGGTGAGATCGTCCGCGAGGATCAGCCAGTCATTTGCCATGCTCAGTCGCCCGCCACGTTCGCCGCGGGCTTCATCATGGCGGAAACCTCCGCATCTTTCTCGACCGGTTCGACATCGCGGCCGACCTTGCTGGCGACCCACGAAGTGAGGATCGGCGTCAGGATCGCGGTCACTACCACGCAAGCGGCAATCAGGATGGTCGCGGGACCGGCGGCATCCGCATAGGCCGGATTGGCTGCTGCGACGATGGCCGGCACGGCCGCGGCATTGCCCGCGGTGGACGCTGCTGCGACACCCGCGACGCCATTACCGCCGGTCAAGCGATCCGCGAAGAACAGCGGAATGCCGGTCACGATGACGACGGCGACGCCCATGCCCAAACCGAGCAGGCCGGCCTTCCAGACCTGCGACAGATTCAATCCGGTCCCGAGCGCGAAGGCGAAGAACGGAATCATCACCGGCACGGCCTTGCTAAGAAAGGCGCGCATCTCACGGTCGAGATTGCCGATGATCATGCCGATCACCAGCGGCAGGATGGCGCCCACCAGCGCCTGCCACTGGAACGACGACAGGCCGGCGACGCCGAGCGTGATCATGGTCAGGAACGGGCCGCTTTCCAGCGTCATGATGGTATAGGCGCCGACGTCGCGCGGACGGCCATATTGCCCCATCAGCGCCATGTAGAGCCCGCCATTGGTGTCGTTCATGGCGGCGACGATGGCCAGCGTCGAGACGCCGGCAAAGATGCCGGCCGTGATCGGTGCTTCGCCGAGGAAGCGGCCGAAGATCAGGCCGAGGATCATGGCCACGCCGACCTTCACGATCAGCAGCGTGCCGCCCTTCTTGACGATGTAGGGCGTCGCCTTGAAGTCGATGCTGGCGCCCATGCAGACGTAGAACACGGCGAGGATGGTCAGGGCGCCGCCGGAGAACAGCGCACCGGTGAACGAACCGAAGAACTTCGGCGTTCCCGGAAAGAACGCCGCGATCAGCGCGCCGAGCAACAGCGGCACCGTCATCATGCCGCCCGGCACCTTCTCGATCGCGCGCTTGATTGGAATCTGCATCTTATGTCCTTCCGTCCCTGCACGATTGATTACATCGCGCATCATTCTAGAAATAGGAGCTTCTCTTGGATATAAAATGCTCATATTGCGCAATTTACAATCTAACTTGCGTGATATGCGCAGAAAAGTGAACCCACGCTTTCGCGAATGGCCGGTGAAGGCGCACGACATCATCGGCGTGCAGCGGCGGCGCCAGCAGCGGGGCCGCTGAAGGCGAACAGGTTGGTGCATGGATGAGGATCGAATATCGATCAGGCCGTGACGATGGACGGCCGGCTTGTTGGGAACAGGCGCACGGGGCGCAGCCAAAGGCCCTATTCGGGCTCGGGAGCATCAGGCCCCGGGATGGCATGGTCGGAGTGGCAGGATTTGAACCTGCGACCCCTGCGTCCCGAACGCGGGGTATCTATCGTAAGCTATTGAATTTATTCGTCCCGCCCTTCGATCTGACACGCTTTGTTCACGCTCAAAACACCCATTTCATTGCCAATTCGTTGCCCGTTCTGCGGCTGTTCGCTCCATCCTTTGGTGCTGGCCTGTTTCGACCCCTAGTGGCCTAGTTTGAAAATGGGAGTGGCCTGATTTGATTTGTTTGGAACCGAGCATAAGCAAGCCCGTTGTAAAATATCATCGATCTATCCTCGGTAGTCATCGGTGCCTGAGAGCGCATTTGCTCCAGCCCCCTCCCCCAGCGGAGCGCTCTTATGGATCGGTTCATCCAACAAGAAAACTTAGCGCTTTTCAAAAAGCGCCTCGCAGAACCTCATACTGCTGCTGAGCACGAAATATTGTTGAAGCTCAAAGCCGAGGAGGAAGCAAAATTTTGCGCCCCGGAAAAGGGGCAGTAAGACCGCCTCAGTTGGCGGCCTCTTTTATTGCGGCTTCGACTTGTTCAGAAGCTCTAAGAGGTACTGGCCTGTTTCCGGACATAGTGGCCTAGTTTCAAAACGGGAGTGGCCTAGTTTGATCAGGCTCAGTGAACCCTTACGCATTACCCCCTATGAATGTAATCTGGGCAACGGACAGTAGGGGGTTGGCCATGACGGACCACACTAAAATTGCGATGACGCCGCGAGAGCGCTTTATGCAGCTTGCTCAAGAACAGATGTCAGAGTTCGAACGACGGGAAACCGAGTTCCGGAAGAAAGAACGCAAAGAACGGGAGGCCGCGCTGCACTTGCCATTCCCCGTTGACGAATTGCACTAACGCATTTTTTGTTTGTGCGGTGAACTGCCACACGCCTATTTACAGAACCGTCACATGCATTTGCTTATCGTCGGTTAAGAAATTCACTCGTTTAGAGGTTGGCCGCGAGGGCATTTCGCGGATGCTCTATTCGATTAGGCCTTGTGGGTTATCCCCATTTACCTGCTCGGCCTGGCCCGGCGCGCCCCTTCCAAGTTGTCGCGCCGGGCCACCGGGCCGCGTCAGTTGGCGGCCTCTAGTCTACCACCCGCCGACCACTCAACAGCCATCCGTGAACAGTCTGCCATTTATCAACGGTGCCTGATTTGAAATCCAGCTCGGCGGAGGAATTTCACTGTAATTGAGGGCGGACGTAACTAGCGCCCACCGCTTACTTTACTTTTCGATGTGGTCCCGCTCTCGTTACTTCCATTTCGACCACACGGATGGGCCTATTTGCCTTTCGCTTGGGTGCCTTGTTGTCACCCTCGACCGATAATAGCATCTCGGTTTGCCCTTCCATTTTCTTTCGACCGCGCTTCGGTTGAAATGCAGGCGAAGGCGACACCACTTCTGGGGGATCAAGCATACCCGGCAAGTCTACGGGGTGTTTTTTGAACAGATCTTCGATGGTGACTATTTGTATTCTTTGGACGCGCCGCGATGGCGGCCCAACCTCATCCTCAGATGCTGCTTCCTTGCGCATCGCGGCACCCGGAGGGTTTAAGCAAACTAAAACGCCGACTTCCGCGCCCTCCCGCTTGATAACAGATTTTAGCTTATGAACATCGTCGACCCCGACATTCAACCCACCTTTAACCGAGACAACGGCGCGATTTGGTTGCTCAATGCCGACGCGGTGATAACGAATTATGCCGTCTATACCGCCGTCAGCGCCGGGGCGATCCTTTGGCAGGCCACCTAATTTCATGACCGCCCACTTTTGAAATTCCAGCCAATCTCGCGCGGCAAGCGCATTGGCGTCGTTGGCGTCCTGCGGTTGACCGAAAAGCTTGTATTCATCCTTGATATTTTCGCCGAAGCTTTTGACCAATCTGGACTCTATGACGTGGATTGCCAGATAGGTCACGTCGATACCGATCCAACGACGACCTAATTTCTGCGCAGCCTCGATGGCGGTGCCACAACCGCAAAAGGGATCAAGTACGACGTCGCCTTCATTTGAAGATGCGGAAATAATCCGTTCAAGCAAAGTCAGCGGCTTTTGCGTCGGATATTTCAGGCGCTCGGGACTCGTGCCGCCTATCAGGGTAATATCTGTCCAGACGTCTTGAACCGGAACGCCCAGTCGCTCGTCAAGATAGTTTTTCATTCTCAGGCGCCCGCCCGGACGGGCCGGGTAATGGAGTCCGCCAGATGCATCAAGCGCCGACATTCTGTCTGGTGTGTATTTCCACCCGTTCGACGGCGGGTCGTATGTAATCCCGTTTTTTGCTTTGAATTTATAAGTGAGATTTGGGCGAGGATTCGGGCTCGCTAGATTTTGTTCGGCCCATCTCCGTCCGTCAGGGTCGCTAAATCGAAAACGCTCTTCAATATACTCGGCTGAGTACGGCTCATGCTGCTTATTGAAAACCATCTCTTCCGAGCGACTATAAAAAAGTAGAACGTCATGGATGCGGCCATACGTCGATGAATCATTGTGTGCTCCGTATCGCTTCCAAACGATCTCGTTGACGAAACGAACAGGACCAAAGATCGCGTCGAGCAAGACCTTCAAATAGTGGCTGGCCGTCGGGTCACAGTGAAGGTAGACGGACCCGGTATTTTTTAACACCCGGCGCATTTCAATTAGCCGAACAGCCATCATGGCCAAATAAGCCATCATATCGCTACCAGCGAATACCTTTTGGAACGCCTCCAAGAGCGCCCCGGCCTCTAAGTGCCGCGCCGCTGTCTCGTTTAAGGCGCGCTGAGCGTCCTTGCCCCACTCCCAGGTATCCTGAAATGCGTGAGACTGCGCTTGCGACGCGCCACCCCTCTTGGTGCCATAGAGCACGTTATAGTTCGCGTTGGAATTAAACGGCGGATCCAGATAGATCAGATCAACGGAGGCTGGTGGCATCTTACGCAACACTTCGAGATTGTCCCCAAAATGAAGGCTGTTTTGATAATCGGACTTTGACACAATAGAACCCCCGCCCCCCCCGACACGCCAGCCGAGTGTCGTTTGCAACCGCTAATATTTGGTTCTGGTCAACTAACCACTGGTCGTTTCCACCGAACTCATCGAGTTCATGGTTAGCAAAACGTGAAGTTTTCATTGAACTTCCCATTTAGGGGACTGGTCCGAAGGAGCCCACTTCGAGTGGCCTTTTCGGCCAGTACCCCCTCTCCAGCCTCACCAGTGAACCCATCAACAGGCTGGTGGGAGGATCGGTGAGGTTCATAGCGACGCCACCCGGTAGCTGATGGCGCGATGGCGGTAAGGCTGCTCCCGCCAGCCACGGCCGCGCGGCGAGGGATTCCAGACATAGACCTGGCCGCCCTCAACCCGGCTGACGATCGCCACATGGCCGCCGCCACGGCGCGCCGAGACAGCGACGGCGCCCGGCACCGGTGCCGAGGCCCGACCCCAGCCGAGATAGGACAGCGCCAGCGCCGAGCCGGTGCCGCGGATGCCGCGTTCCGCCAAAGCGGCATTGACGTTGACGGCGCAGATCAGCCGGCCGGCGATGTAGCGGCCCGGCCGCGCGATGCGCCCGGCGCCGCTCTGCATTACCGCCAGCAGCCCGGCCGGCGGCGCCTGGTGGCGCGCTACACGCTCCCGCTTCATCGTCACCCGGATCGACCGCACGCCGTCCAGGAAGCCGCCGGACGGCCGCACGGCGCCGGCGCACGGCATGATAGTGAAACACTCCGGCGCGAACCGCGGCGCCGGCTTGTGACGCTGGCGGGCTTCGGCGGAGGTGACGGCGAGCGCGCACAGCAAGGCGGCCGCGAGAACGGTTCGGATCATGGTGATGCTCTCTTGTTGGGTGATTCAGTTTCTGGCGGTCTTGAACCAGTGCGAGACTAGGCGGTCCCAGATCAGCAGCGAGCCGACGATCATTCCGAAGATCGTGATGACGACCCATCGCCCGACGCGGCCGAGCAACTGCGCTGCGACGACAAGCTGGATGCCTTCCTTGAGATTGGTGATCTCCTCAGGGCGCGCGTCGCGGAGGAAATCGAGGGTCTCCGGCTTGGCATCGCGCAGAAAGTCCTTGGCGTGCACCGGAAGGTCGGCGACGAAATCCGCCGCCGCCAGCAGGTTGGCGCAGCGCTGGTCGGTGAGCGCCACCAGCACGGCTTCCTGCGCCGGCGTGAGACCTCTGTAGCGCTGGTCTATCGGGCCCATCGTCTACCGCTCCCTGCCCAGCTTGCTGCGGAATAGCCGTCGCGCCGGTTTCTTCGCTGCCGCCGGAGTGCAGACCTTTTCGTCGACCTTGCCCAGCTCGCGGCGGGTTTCGAGATCCTGGCAGATCAGGCGACGCAGACAGCCGCTGACCTTGGCCAGCGCGGCGCGATCGGTCTTCCACAGCCGTTCGACCTCGCCGGCGTCGAGATCGCGGTCCGGCGGATCGGTCGCGTCGCGCGGGCAGGCCAGCACGTCGGCCGGCACCGCCGGCAGGTTCGGCGGCGGCGGCGCTGGCGCCTCCAGCGTCCTATCGGACCGCGCGCACCCGGCCAACAGCATCGCGAGCAAGAGACCTGGCAGAATTCGCCGGTGTCGCATCGATACCCTCCTGGTTGACCCGGAGTGCATCCTCCGCGGCCTTCGCGCGCGCGGCGTCGCGCGCCTGCACGGCATTGACGATCGCCGGCTGGCGATCCTTTTCCTTCAGCGTGGCTGCGAGCCGTGCGTTCTCGACGCTGAGCCGCTCGGCGTCACATTCGGCTTCGGCCCAGGCGTAGCCCTTGTGGACCAGAAAGCCGGAATAGCCCGCGAAGCCGACCGCGATCAGCCCGGCGACGATGGCGCCGGCGGCGAACGGCGACAGCGAGACGCCGAACAGACCCAGCAGCCGGATGACGATCCCGACCGCGGCGCTCATGGGTTCTTCCCGACGCGGTAGTCGGCCAGGCGCTTGTGCTCGATCTTGTCGGCGACGTGCCACAGCAGTAGCGCGACGGCGGCAATCGCCAGCGGCGCCACGACGCCGACACCGATCAGGGCGATGGCCTGCGGCGTCAGGCCGAGGCCGCCGACCGCTTCCTTGGCCTGATTGACCTGGGTGACGCGATCGGTGACGGCCGCCAGCGAGAACATGCCGCCGAGGCCCGCGCCGCCGCCGAACAGCTTCCCGGCCCAGCCCTTCACCCGATCGGTGAAGCCAATGGTTTCCGACTGCTGCGCGCGCAGATCGTCCGTGGTGGCCGTCGCGCGTTCCTCGGCCACCTCGAGCGGCGCCGCCTTCGCAAGCGCGGCCAGGAAGTCGTCATCGATTTCTGGCGACAGCGGCAGGCCGTTGCGGTTGCGGAACGCGAGAATAGCGTCCTCGGTCTTGCCCTGCGGATCCAGACTGCCGTCGACCTTGCCGACGCCGTAGTAACCTAGCTCGCGCAGCCGGCTCTGCACGCCGGCGACGACATCCGGATCCGGCAGCGGCGGCGCGGCGTCGACTTCCTCGAGCAGTTGCGGATGCGACGCCGCCAGGCCCTTCTCGAACAACGCGGCCTCGGCATCGCGCCGCGGCCGCAGGCCGGAGCCGACCGGCCACAGCCGCTTCATCGATCGGATCTGGCCGGGGATTTTGGCAAGATCGCCCGACTTCATCGCTGCCTTGATGCCACGCATTTCGGCATAGCGCGGCTCCGGCTTGCCGAACGATGCGCCGCGGTTGAAGACGATGGATAGGATGGCACCGCGGCAGTCCGGCACCAGCTCGTCGAATTCCGGCAGCGCGCGCTCGCAGATGGCCAGGTAGCGCGGCACGTCGCGGTTGCTGAATACGTCGAGGGCGACATCCCAGGGGATATCGACCACGCTGCGCAGACTGGCCGCCAGCGGCTTCGCGGCAGGCCCGGTGACGCCAGCGCACTTCGCCAGCGCCTTGACCATGGCGGCGGGGATTTTGCCGGTCCAGTCGGCCACGATCTGCGCCCTGCTCTGCTGGCCGAAGTCATAGCCGATGCCGCCGGTGACGCCGGACTGCTCGCCCGGCCATTCCGGATGCCGGTAGCGCCGCTCATAGACCGCCTGGCTGGTCACCTCGCAGGCGACGATCAGATCGAAGGCGGCACGGGAAATGCCGTGAAGGTCAAACATCTGTTCGGTTCTCCATGCGCAAGCGCCACGCCGGCGGATGCCGGGCGGCATGGTCGTAATAATAATGTTGGCGTGTTAGTCGGGCCGGCGGTGGCGCCGACAGTTCGTTCGCCGCCAGCGATGCATGACGATCAAGTAAAATCA